>NZ_FNFF01000004.1 GCF_900100315.1 Streptomyces indicus | reverse complement strand
GTTATGTCGATCTCCCAGTCACAAGGGCTGGTCTGACGTGCTGCTTTGCGAGATGGACATGTCGTTTCAGCGGCTCTGGGCGAGGGGCTGTGCGAGCTTAGGCGGTGGCGGTCGCCAGCAGTTCGGGCAGGTTGCGCATGTCGTCGAAGACGACGGTGCCTGGCCCCTCCAGTCGCGAGGCCGGGGTAAGGCCGCCGCAGTATCCGAAGGCTCGCATGCCGGCGGCCCGAGCTGCTTGCACCCCGTATGCGCTGTCTTCGATCACCGCGCATCGCTCGGGTTGTACTCCCATGGAGCGTGCAGCGTGCTGGAAGAGGTCGGGTGCGGGCTTGCCTCGGCGGACGTCGGCCGCACTGAAGATGCGGTTCTCGAAGTGGTTCGTCAGATCGGCGATTTCCAGGCTTCGTCGGATGCCGGCGTGATCACCGTTCGAGGCGACGCAGACGCCTGTGGTGAGGCTCTTCAGGACCTCGGCGATGCCGTCGACAGCAGTCAGTTCGGCCTCGAAGGCCGCCTCATACAGATGCTCGTACTTCTGCTGCCATCCCTTTTCCAGGCGCCGTCCGAGTCGTTCCTCGACTGCTGCGGTGTAGACCTCGGTGGACGAGCCCACGAACCGCTCGATGATCTCAGCTTCGGTGAACGTGCACCCCAGGTCAGCCATGATCATGGCGTCGACTTTGACGCATATCTTCTCGCTGTCCACCAGCACGCCGTCACAGTCGAAGATCACCAGTTCAACAGGGCTCTGCGTCATGATCAGCAGCGTAGAGGGGCGCCGGTTCAGGCATCGCACCGCGTAGGGCTGTCGTCGGCTTTGCCGGGGTTTCACCCCGAGCTGCTTGCACCACCCACCGGGGTGCTCGACAGCACGCGGAGACGGCGGATCTCGCCGTGGGCGATCTCCAGCTTCTGGGTGAGGTCGGCGACCTGGTCGCGAAGCTGCCGATTGCGTTCGAGCGCGGTCTCCAGCCTGCGTTGCAGGGAGGCGTCGCTGGCCGCGTGCCGGGCGCTGCGGTGTGGTGCCGGGGCTCGCGTCTGGAGCTGGTTGATCGCGGTGATGAGGTCGGTCTGCGTGTATAGCCAGGACCGGGAGACACCGGCAGCGTTCGCGATGCCGACGACCGTGGGCCGTTCACTGCGGCGAGCCGCAGCCTTGACGGCTTCTTCGGCCCGCTCGCGTGCCTGCCTGCTGCGCGTCTTCGACGCTTCGACGAGGAAGTGGGCGTTGTCAGCCGGTGGCATCGAGATCGGTCACCTTCCCGCCGGCCACGATCTGCTGCGGTCCGGCCTGTTCCAGGGCGTCGATGATGGTGTCGAGCTTGCCGAGCGTGCGGGTGTTCTTCTCGACGATGCGCGACAGCCCGGCCTTCTCGGCGTCGCCGATGAGCTTGCGGGTCTCGTCCCGCTGGCGTCGGTGCTGGTCGAGGAAGTCGCCGGTGGTGATGAAGAAGCGGCAGTCCAGACACGGGTTGGCGTACTCGCAGTCGGTCTGGATGGGGGCTCCGCAGTAGCCGTTGGGGAGACTGACCTTGGCGCGGACCAGGGACAGCCGCATCCAGGTGGCATCGGCGAGCGGGTGGTCGACGGGCAGTGCGACGGGTTCGCCCTCGGCGTTGACCTTGAGGGACTTCTCCCAGTGCTCGCGCAGGGTCTTCTGGTGCAGCCGGGCGTAGATGGCCGTCATCTGCGGCGACATGTGATCGAGCAGTTGCTGGACGATGTGCTGCGGGACGTTGGCGTTGATGAGCCTGGTGCCCAGCGTGTGGCGGAACTGGTGGAAGGTCACCCGCGCGGGGCGGCCGTGCTCGTCGATGAGGCGGATGCGCTCCAGCCAGGTCTCCATCTGTTCGCGGCACCAGCTGTCCGAGACAGCCTTGCTGCCGTTGAGGTTGGCCACCCAGCCGGGGAACAGGAAGTGGCTTCCGGCGGGGAAGCGGGCCTGGACGCGCTTCTGTTGTGCGGCGATCTCATCGGCCAGGGCCTGGCTGATGGGGAAGAACGCGATGCGCCCGTGGATCTTGTGGTTCACCCAGGTCAGGTAGGGGGCTCCGGTGTCGTCGTGGGTGACGCAGTCGAACCGCAGGCGCCGGGCGTCCTTCATGCGCAGGCCGCAGGAGATCAGCAGCGGGACCATGAGGCGGAGATCGTCGGTGGCGATCAAGGCCAGGCTGGCGGGGTTCTCCATCTGCCGCATCAGGTGCTCGGAGATCCAGCGAGGCTTGGCCGGCGGCGGAGGCGGGGCGTCGTTGTAGACAACGGCGTCGCGGGGCAGGCCCGGCTGCCAGTCGTGGGCGCGAGCATCCGCGAGGAACCGGCCCAGCGAGTTGACCGCCGCCCGGCGGGTAAACACGTCCGGGTAATCGACGGCCAAGGCGGCGATCCACGTCTCGATCCTGGCCCGGGTCAGGTCGCCAGGATCGGCGTTCGGCGGCAAGTGCCGCGAGAGATGAGTCAGGGAGCGCAGGTTCTGCGCGACGGTGTTGACGCTGATGTTCATGCTGATGCGCCAGCGGCACCACCGCTTGGCCAGCTCGCGCAGCCAGGGCTGAGCTATGCCGCCGAAGCGCAGGTAGCGCATCTCGCCTTCGGCCAGGGCGAAGTGCCGCAGGTCCCAAATCTCGCGCGGATACTGGTCGGCCCACGGATCATCGGCGATGAGCAGGTGCTCCAGTGCGAAGCGAGTGTCCGCGATGAAGCGGAAGGCGACCACGTTGTAGCCGTGACGCCGTCCGTCGGCCCTCAGCGGCGCGACGTGATCGCGCCAGCTGGTCTCGTCCCAGTCCAGAAGGCTGGTGACCGGCGCCTCGCAGGCCCAGGTGACCGCGCGGCGGACGTCGCGGGCGGGGGTGAACCGCAGCCCCTCGTCGAGCCGGTGCTGCAGGCCGAACTGGAACTCCAGACGGAGTGCTGGATCGAGCTGACTCAGGCGGATCTTCGGGTCGCCGCGGTGAGCAAGGTCGTCGTACCAGCTCGTGAGGTCAGGGCGGCCGTGCTTGCGCCACCGGGTGTGGTGCGTGTGACACAGCGGCGCATCGGTGCTGTCGGTCCAGCGCGGGCAACCGGGAAACTCGCAGTTTCGCTCGGCGGCCCACGGCCTGCGCGGTGGGTGATAGAGGGTGCGTCCCACCCAGTCCTCAAGGGGTGGCCGCCCTGCGTGGGTCCATCGCGAAGCATGTCGGTGACACAGGCCGTGGGCGGCCCTGGCCCGGTTGCACCCGGAGACCAGGCAGGCCGCCACCTGCTGGCGGCGGCGCAGGCGCGCGTCCTCGTCCGCGGCCCAGCTGTCCAGGTCGGCCGGGCGTCCTGCGGCCACCCAGCGGTGATGGTGGGTGCGACAGAGCTTCAGCGAGCCCATGGTCAGCGTCGTCGGGCAGGAAACGATGCGGCATTCACCGGGGAAGAACACCGGGCTGTCACGCGGCGGACAGAACATCTCGGCCCGGAACTCCGGGCGCACCGTCTCCATCAGCTTCGCCAGCAGCCCCGCCGAACCCCGGTGCGTCTGGGGCGTGTTCACCGGGCCGATGCCCCGTCCCTGATGATCCCGGCCGAGAGGAGCACCCGGCGATGATCCTCGACATCGAGGTGACTGTAGATCTCGGCCGTGGTCTGCGGGCTGGCATGACCGAGGAGTTCGGCCACGACCTCGATCGGCACCTCGGCCCGCAACAGCCGGGTGGCGTAGGTGTGCCGGCAGGCGTGCGGCGAGAAGTGCGTGATGCCGGTCCGCTTCTGCAGGCGTTCCACCAGTTCGTTGACGTTCGCCCGGGTCATCGGGGAGCCGATCGGCGCGCGGAAGAGGTTGGCGAACACGAAGTCGCAGTCCAGCGCGCCGTACTCGCTCTCCATGTAGGCGGCGTAGCGATCGAACAGCTCCGGCCTCACCGGGATGATCCGGCCCTTCATGCCCTTGACGCGGGCCCGGTTGGCGTTGTTCTCGCGCGGAACGACGTGCACCTCTCCCTTGCGGAGGTTCAGGTCGGCATGCCGCAGGCCCAGGGCCTCGCTGATCCGCAGCCCCGAGTCGTCGAGGAGAGCGATAAGGAACCGGTCCCGGCGCCGGTTGCAGGCGCTCATCAGCCGCTGGACCTCGTTCTCGGTCAGCGTCCGGGGCGGCTTGCGGTGGGCGGGGATGCGGATCGGGCTGTACTCGACCTCACCGCCCCGCTGGGTGTGCGCCAGCATCGGCGTGTAGGAGCCGGTCGGCTGCCTGCCCAGCAAGTTTCCCAGCAGCGCGGGCACGTCCTCGTCCCGCCGGGCGTGGAACCGGTAGAACGACGCGAGCGCGGCCCGCTTCCGCTGCAACGTGGTGTTCTCCAGCGCCTGGCCGACACCGGGCAGCACGAACACCCCCGGTGCACGGGCCGGCTTCGGACGACGCAGCCAGTCGAAGAACTGGGCCAACACCTCCAGGCGCACGCGCCGGAAGTCGAGGCCCGTCTGCTCCAGCCAGACGAAGAAGTCCCGCAGGTCGTACGCGTAGCCCTGCACCGTGTTCGGCGACGCACCCCTCGCCGCCAGGTACCCGAGGAACTCCTCCACCGCATCGACGGGCAAGCCGTCGGCCCCCACCACGGTGTACGAGACCGGACCGTCCGCGGACAACCGCAGTCTCTGCACAGCGAACGACACACCACACCCCAGGACGACATGGACAGGCGAACAGAACCCGTCCATGTAGCACCGAAAGGCCCTCCCATGGAAGCGAGTTGGACATCAAAGACACCCGGAAGACTGATCGGCATAGTCGACGACACCGGCGAGCTGCTGCCCGGCGGGGAGATCGTGCCGCCGCACCGCCCGCTGCTCACCCTGATCCCCTCGCAGCCCGAGGGCCCGATCCGTACGCAGCCCCAGAACCGGCCGATCGTCACCGTCGCCGCCTGAGCCACGCCACCCAGCCAGACCAGGACCCCGAGCCCGCAGGCCCCAGGCCTCCGGCCCCCAGCAGGGTCACCGCTCCTCGGTATCCCTCTCCGCACTTGAACTTCCGCCCGCCGACGGCGAGGCGCCGCCGTTCTCCAGCGGTGGAGCGTCCAGCGCGCAATGCGTCAGGCACTCCGGATGACACGGCTCCGACTCCGGCTCCGTCTCGACCGGTCCCGGATTGCGCACCGTGAGCCAGGCGAGCAGCGCACCGGCCGCGAGCAGCGCCGCACACAGCGGCATCGCCAGCCGGAAGGCGCGGTCGAACTCGGCCGCCGAGCGATACGCGTCGGGGCCCATCCCCACGAGCAGCGGCAGCGCGGCCACCGCGATCAGGCCGGCCGCACGGGCCGCCGCGTTGTTGATCCCGCTCGCAAGACCCGCACGGGACTGGTCCACCGAGGCCAGCACGGTCGCGGTGAGCGGAGCGACCAGCGTGACCATGCCCAGGCCGAGCACCAGCACGGCCGGCAGGACGTCGAGCAGATACGAGGCACCCGGCCCCGCCCGCAGGAAGAGCAGCATGCCCGCGGCGCACAGCAGCGGGCCGACCGTGAGCGGCAGCCGCGGTCCGATCCGCTGTCCGAGCGCCCCGGAGCGGGCCGAGAACAGCAGCATCAGGATCGTGGTCGGCAGCAGCGCCGTGCCCGCGGCGAGCGCCGAGTAGCCCGTGACGACCTGGAGTTGGAGCGCGGACAGGAAGAAGAAGCCGCCGAACGCTCCGTACACGCACAGGGTCACGAGGTTGACCGCGCTGAACTGCCGGGACGCGAAGACCGAGAGCGGCATCATCGGTTCCTTGCTGTGCCGCTCGACGTAGAGGAAGGCCGCGGTGGCCACGACCCCCGCGACGGCCGAGCCGACGACGACCGCGGAGGCCCCGGCGTCGGGTGCGGCGATCAGCGCGTACGTGAGGAAGGCCAGGGCGAGTGCGCCGAGCACCGCTCCGGGGATGTCGAAGCGCCCGTGCGCCTGCCCGTCCCTGGACTCCGGTACGTGGCGCAGCGCGACCGGGACGCAGACCGCGGCCAGCGGCACATTGAGCAGGAACACCCAGCGCCAGCCGGGACCGTCCACGAGCCACCCGCCGAGGAACGGCCCGACTGCAGCCCCCACACCGCCGAACCCGGACCACAGCCCGACCGCGGCGGACCGGTCGTCGGGGTGGAACGACGCCTGGATCAGCGCGAGCGACCCGGGTGTCAGGAGCGCACCACCCACCCCTTGCAGGGCCCGTGCCGCGATGAGGACCTCGGCGTTGGGCGCGAGCCCGCACAGCAGGGAGGCGAGCGCGAACCAGACGACGCCGATCACGAAGACGCGCCGCCGCCCGAAACGGTCACCCAGCGCACCGCCGAGCAGGATCAGTCCGGCGAGCGCCAGCATGTAGGCGTTGACGGTCCACTGCAGCGCGGCCAGGTCCGTGTCGAGATCGTCGCCGATGCGCCGCAGCGCCACGTTCACGACGGTCGAGTCGAGCAGCACCATCGTCGAGCCGAGCACCGTGGTGAGCAGCACCCAGCGGCCGGCGGCGGTTCCGGTACGGAGGGTGGCGGGATCGGCGGCAGCGGCCATATGCGGATTATGCGGGCGCGCCACGGGACCGGCCACCTGCCGAGCGCGCCGCCCCGCCCTTGCTTTCGCCGTCCTGCCTGTCTCTGCCTCTGCCCCTGCCCCTGCCCCTGCCCCGCCTACTGCCGGCTGAGCGCCCGGGTGATCCCCGCCGCGACTGTCGTCGCGAGGACCCACCCCGCGAGGATCAGCACGTACGAGAGCGTCTGAAGACCGCCCTCGGGCGCGTAGGCCCTCTCCTGGCCGAGGTCGACGAGCGGCAGCAGGAGGTCCAGGGCGTAGAAGAACGACGAGAAGTCCGGGGCCTCGCCCTCCTTGAGCGCCGGGGGCGGCTGCACCGTGTACGCGATCCAGCCGGTCAGGAGCAGCGAGAGCAGCCATCCGGCGGCGCGCACGGGCCGGAAACCGTAGCCCACGGTGAGGTCCTGGAGCAGGCCCCAGGCCTTGGCGTGGACCGGCAGGGTCGCGCGGTGGCGGCGCTGTTTGGCGAGCTGGACCGTGCGTGCGGCGGTGTCGTCGCCCAGGGCGCGGTAGGCGAGGGCGAGTTGTTCGTACGAGTGGGGGACGTAGCCGTCGATGTCGCGGGTCAGGAGGGGGAGGCGGCGCGCGGCCGGCTCGTGCGGGACGAGCAAGGTGTAGGTGAGACCGTCGAGGCGCACGTGCTGCGGCCAGCTCTCAGGATCGCCGTGGATCAGGTCGGCCTGGGTACGGCGCAGGCTGAACGTGCCCTCGGCGGGCGCGAGTCCGCTCAGCCACAGTTCGCCCACGACCATGCCGTCGCCACGCAGCGCGGTGTTGCCGGGGTGGTGCAACGTGGCCTCGGACAGGACGAGTTGGCCCGGTATGCGGGCGCCGCGCAGGTTGATGCGCCCCCGCGCCGTCATGCCCGTGGCCTTCAGGTCGGCGCCTACGACGAGATTCGATGCGTGCAGGGCTGTGTCGGCCGGGTTGTCGAGCGTCGCGTGCGCGAGGTTGAGGGTGCCGCCCACCCCAGTGCTGTAGAGCCGGACCTCGCCTCGGGCGGTCAGGCCCACCGCGCTGAGGAACGTACCGACTTGGAGCCCGGGAGCGTTCAGCGCCAACCCGTCCGGCCGGAGCAGCCGCGCAGAGTCCAGGCGCACCTCACCGCCGGTCGTCACCGATGCGAGCCGGCTCACGCCGTGCACGACGAGCGAACGGGCCGACAGCGCGCCGCCGATCCCCGCTCGGTCCAGGTCGAGCATGGTGCCGATGCCGCCCTCCGCCCCGAGAACGGCCCGGTCGAGGGTCAGCGTCCCGGCGATCTGGGCACCTGTGAGGGTCACCTGGCCGCCGATCCGGCAGTCCTCCAGGGACAGATCCCCGTCGACGACCACACTGCCGGCGGACAGCCCGGGCAGCACGCACTCCCCCAGGTACACCCGGCGCGTCCGGGCCCCGAACAGGACCGGTATCTCGTCGAAGTGGCAGCCGAGGAGGCTCACCGCGCACTCGATCTGCCCGTACAGCAGGAACAACTTGCCGACGATCCGGGCTCCCGCGACCCGCAGCGCCGGGATCTCCCCCGCTGTGCGCGGGCCGTCGAGCAGCAGGGCGGAGAGCACCTCGGCCCGCAGTGTGCGGTCGGGCCCCCAGCCGGCGCCGCGGGTGATGTCCTCGTCCTCGGAGGTACGGAAGTCCAGTGCTGCCCCATGCGGGAACGCCGCCCAGACCTGCGCTTCGGCGGGGGTGAGGTCGCTCGGTTCCATTCGCGGGACTGTGACCTGCGGGCCTGCGCGCTGTCAACAGCTGGCGGGACAGGGGGCGTTGAGGCGGCGCGCCGCTCGGCCCCGCCCTCTACCGCACCCTCAGACCTTCCCGAACAAGGCCTCCGCCTCCTCGACCGAGCGAACCAGCGCGTCGGCGTCCGGCCGCAGCCCGGCCACGATGGCGTCGACCGGCCGCAGACCGGAACGGCCGAGCAGGGTCTTCTCGTTGGTGACCCACTCGCCCCGCGCCGCGAGCACCGCGTGGGCCGTGTACATCGCCGCCGTGCTGATCGCGCCCGCCACCTCCGTGGGCTGGGCGCGCGGGGCGGAGTTGGCCTTCGCGTAGGCGAGGGTCAGGGCGGCGCGCTCACGCCAGACGTCCGGTGCACGCTCGCGCAGGGCCTGCGGGTAGTCGGGGCGCGGCAGCTCGCCGTGCAGGACCTTGTTGATCGCGAGCTCGGCGACCACCAAGTAGCTGGGGATTCCCGCGAGATGGAACATCAGCGGCTCCCAGTGGAAGCGGCCCGCGCGCGCCTCGGCCAGCTCGTGCTCGACCACGTCGAGGTCGCGGTAGTGCACGTCGATCGCGCGGCCGGCCACGGTCAGCCATGCGCCCCCGTTGAACACACCGCCGCCCCAGCCGCCCAGCTCGGACACCTGCCCGGGCCAGCCGACGGCACGGAGCGCCTCGGGGTCGAAGGTGCCGCGGTAGTAGAGGGCGAAGTCCCAGTCGCTGCGCTCGGTGTGGGTGCCCTGGGCGCGCGAGCCGCCGAGCGTGACGGCCCGTACACCGGGCAGAGCCGCGAGCCGCTCGGCCACATAGCCGGGGAACTCCTCATCGGACACCTCGTCGGACACTCCGCCCTGCACCTCGTCGGACACGCCGCCCTGCACCTCGTCCGGCATCCCGCCCCGCACCTCTTTCCCCTCATCGTCCGACGCCTCGCGACGCGAGCGCCGCCTCGTCATGAACGCCGCCCCGTCACGAACGCTGCCGCGCCCGGCGGACCGCCTTCTTGACCTCGGCCTCGACGGGCGTCATCCGATGATCCTCGACGAGCCGCTTCATCGCCCGCAGGAAGATCTCGCGCTCGTCCTCGGGCAACGCGGCCAGCGCCTGCTCGTGCACCGAGTCCACTATCCGCTGGCTCTCCTCGGCGACCTGGGCACCCTTCTCGGTCACCTGGATGATCCGGGCCCTGCGGTCGGTGCTGGACGGGCGGCGCTCGGCGAGGCCCGCCTCCTCCAGGGCGTCGACCGTCACGACCATCGTCGTCTTGTCCATGTCGCCGATCTCGGCGAGCTGGGCCTGGGTGCGCTCCTGGCCGATCGCATGCACGAGGACGCAGTGCATACGGGCGGTGATGCCGATCTCGGCGAGCGCCGACGCCATCCGGGCGCGCAACGCGTGACCGCCGTAGTCGAGCAGGTAGGAGAGGTCCGGCTCGGTCCGGGTGGGCGGGGCCATCGCAGTCATGTCCTCAGCATAACCGAGATTCCGATCCGAAAGGGATCGTCTGCAACGGAACTATCTGCTACGGTCGTTTCAACGACAGCGACCAGCTTCCCCGTCGACGACCGGAGTGCGTCATGCTTGCCAACTCACGTATGTCCCAAGCACTTTCAGCAAGGAGCAAGCAGCTCTCGCTCGCCGTGGTGGCGACCGGGACGCTGATGATCGTGCTCGACGGTTCGATCGTGACCGTGGCGATGCCCGCCATGCAGAGCGACCTGGGCTTCACCCCGGCGGGCCTGAGCTGGGTGGTGAACGCGTATCTGATCGCCTTCGGCTCCCTCCTCCTGCTCGCGGGACGCCTCGGTGACCTGCTCGGCCGCCGCCGGATGTTCCTCTACGGCACCGGGGTCTTCACCGCGGCCTCGCTCCTCGCGGGTGTCGCCGCCTCGCCCGCGGTCCTCATCGCGGCCCGCTTCCTGCAGGGCGTCGGCAGCGCGATGGCGGCGGCGGTGAGCCTCGGCATCCTGGTGACCCTCTTCACCGAGGCGCGTGAACGGGCGCGTGCCATCGCGGTGTTCAGCTTCACGGGCGCGGCCGGCGCGTCCATAGGCCAGGTGGTCGGCGGAGTCCTCACCGATGCACTGACGTGGAACTGGATCTTCTTCATCAACCTCCCGATCGGCCTCGCCTCGCTGGTGGTCGCCGCCGCCGTGCTGCCCCGCGACCGCGGGCTCGGCCTCTCCGCGGGCGCGGACATCCTCGGTGCGCTGCTCGTGACCGCGGGCCTGATGCTGGGCATCTACACGGTGGTCAAGGTCGAGTCGTACGGGTGGACCTCGGCCCACACCCTCGGCCTCGGCGCCCTCGCCGCACTGCTGCTCGCCGCCTTCGTGGCACGTCAGGCCCGGGCGCGCACCCCGCTGGTCCCCCTGCGCATCTTCCGCTCACGCCAGGTCACGGGGGCGAACCTGGTGCAGATCCTGATGGTCGCCGCGCTCTTCTCCTTCCAGGTCCTGGTGGCGCTCTACCTCCAGCGGGTCCGCGGATACGGTGCCGCGGAGACGGGTCTGGCGATGCTGCCCGCGGCCGTGGTGATCGGCGCGGTCTCCCTGGGCGTCTCCGCGCGGCTCAACGCCCGCTTCGGCGAACGGCGGGTGCTGCTTGCCGGGTTGGCCCTCCTGGTGGCGATGCTCGTGCTGCTCACCCGCCTCCCGGAGCGCGCGAATTATGCCGTCGACCTGCTTCCGGTGATGCTGCTCGCGGCAGGCTTCGGCCTCGCGCTGCCGGCCCTCACCTCGCTCGGGATGTCGGGTGCGAGCGAGTCCGACGCCGGTCTCGCCTCCGGGGTGTTCAACACGACCCAGCAGATCGGCATGGCCCTGGGCGTCGCGGTCCTGTCCACCCTCGCGGCCTCCCGCACCGAATCCCGCCTGTCCGCGGGAGCCACCGAGGCGGCGGCCCTGACCAGCGGCTACCAACTCGCCTTCACGGTCGGCGCGGCCCTCCTCGTCGCGGCCTTCGTCATCGCCTACGCCGTCGTCCGCAAGCCGAAGACCCCCGCCCCGGCCGAGCCCCTCACCACGGCCCACCTCCACGTGACGGCCTGACGAGCCCAGCCCGCACAGCCCTCCCGCCCCCCTCTCCAAGCCGCCGAGCCCCCTGCCCCCTGACCACGCCCCCGCCCGACGCCAACCCCATCCACACCAACCGCATACCCACCGACCGCACCCCACCAAATGGAGCCACCAATGAGCACCCACACCGCCACGCCGACCGACCTCGACACCGCGAACGCAGCCGCCCCAGCCGCCCCAACCGCCGCAGCCGTCCCGTCCCGGAAGCCCGCGTCCGGCCCCGCCCCCCGCGTCCTCTCCGACGCCGAACTGTCGGAGCTGCTCGGTTCCCAGTCCTTCTCGGTCCTGGCAACCGTGCGCCGCACCGGGCACCCGCACCTGTCCACGGTGCTGCACCACTGGGATCCGGTCGAACGGATCGTGCGCGTCTCCACGACGGCCGATCGCCTCAAGGTCCGCCAGATACAGGCCGATCCACACGCGGCCCTGCACGTCTCGGGCCCCGGAAACTGGTCCTTCGCCGTCGCCGAGGGCACGGCCGAGGTCTCCGCCCCGACAGAGACCCCGGGCGACGAAATCGGCCGCGAACTCCTCTCCCTCACCCCCGGATTCACCGACCCGGCCGACGAACGGGGCTTCCTGGAGCAACTGGTGGAGGAACGCCGAGTGGTGATCCGCCTCCGGGTCTCCCGCCTGTACGGGACCTCGCTGGACATCCCGGTGGAGTCCTGAGCCGCACGGACCCGGCCGGCTCCGACACTTCGGACCCAGGGCCGGGAGCCGCCAGCCCTCGGCCCTCGGCCCTCGGCACACCCGAAACCCGTTCGACGCGCGGCGGTTCCACCCGCACCCTGAGCAGATGCATCCGCGTCACGAGCACACGCAGGACCACCCGAAGCACCGCATCCGAGCCCGCCACACCGACGAGACCGTCACCGTCTATCAGGCCTACCGGCCCGAGATCGGTGGGCCGGCCGCGCGCGACGGGCGGTTTCCCGAGGCATGGAAGCGGGACCGCATGACCTGGATCAAGCCGTCCTTCCTCTGGATGATGTACCGCTGCGGGTGGGGCACCAAGGAGGGCCAGGAGACCGTGCTGGCCGTGGAGATACGGCGGGAGGGATTCGAGTGGGCGCTGCGGCACTCCTGCCTCTCGCACTATGTGCGCGGGCTGCACCCCGACCTGGCCTCCTGGCGGCGGGAGTTGAAGCGGGCGCCCGCGCGGGTGCAGTGGGATCCCGAGCGGGATCTGCGGCTCCGGGCGCTGCCGTACCGCTCGCTCCAGCTCGGGCTCTCGGGCGAGGCGACGCGGCGCTACGCGGACGAGTGGATCGTGGGAATCTCCGACGTGACCGCGGCGGCCAGGGAGATCCACGCGCTCGTCTCGGCCGGCGAACTGGAGACGGCGGCGCGCCTGTTGCCCGAGGAGACGGAGTACCCGGCGGGCGCGGAGTTGCTCTCCCACCTGCGGACGGGGTGAAACCGGGGCGGCCCGATCACCGGATCAACCGGCGACCGGGCCCCCAGGTCCACGAAACGTCGGACTCAGACCGTCAGCACGATCTTCCCCCGCGTCCGGCCCTCCTGGCTGATCCGCCAGGCCTCGGCCGCCTCCGCGAGCGGGAGGGTCTTGTCGACGTGGACGGTGAGTTTGCCGGAGTCGGCCAGGTCGGCGAGGGCTGTCAGGTCCTCGGCGGACGGGCGCACCCAGACGTAGTGGCCGCCGGCCTCCAGGGCTCCCTGGCCGTCCGCGATCGAGGCGACCCGGCCCCGCTGCTTGAGCAGGTCGTGCGTTTGCGCGACGGCGCCCTCGCCCACGAAGTCGAGCACCGCGTCCACGCCGTCCGGTGCCAACTCCCGTACGCGGTCGGCCAGTCCGTCCCCGTACGTGACGGGCTCGGCTCCGAGTTCGCGCAGGAAGGCGTGGTTGCGCTCGCTCGCCGTGCCGATGACCCGCGCGCCCTGCGCCACCGCGATCTGCACGCCGAGCGAGCCGACGCCGCCGGCCGCAGCGTGGATGAGGACGGTCTCGCCCGCGCCCACGCCGACGCGCTTGAGCGACTGGTAGGCGGTGAGCCCGGCCAGCGGCACACCGGCCGCCTGTTCCCAGCTGAGCGACGCGGGCTTCTTGGCGAGGGTGCGTACAGGTGCGGAGACCAGCTCGGCGTAGGCGCCGTTCTGCGCCCAGTCCTTGCGGACATAGCCGAACACCTCGTCGCCGACGGCGAACTCCGTGGCGTCGAAGCCGGTCTTCTCCACGACGCCGGCCACGTCCCAGCCGGAGATCAGCGGGAAGCGGACCTCCATCACCGGGTCGAGATAGCCGGCGGCGAGCTTCCAGTCGACCGGGTTGACCGCGGCCGCCTTGACCCTGATCAGCACCTCACCGGGTGCGACCTTGGGGTCGGGCAGGTCGACGAGGCGCAGGTCGTCGGGGGATCCGTACTTTTCGAGTGCGATGGCCTTCATGATGGTGGGCAACTCCGAACTGGAGCGGAACATTCCGAGGTACGGGCAAATTCAGGTGCGCGGACCTCATCCGGACGTGAGGATGGGCCCGGTCCCGTGTCCAGGATCCGCACACTCCCGGCACGCGGCCACTCGACCGCACGCCGGGCCGTCCGACAGGCGCCGCGGGCCGTCCGTCGGATAGCGCCGGACCGTCCGACACGTGCCGGGGGCCGCGGGCCGCCCGACGGATACCGCGGGCACCCCACGGGTACCCCGGGATGCCCCGCGGTCACCGCGCCCGGCTGCCCACTCGTCACCTCGGAGGTCGTCATCATCCAGCGCACCATCGCCGCCGCCGGTCTGCTGAAGCCGCCCACGTACTCGCACGCCTCGATCGTCGAGGCCGGTACGCGCCTGGCCTTCCTGGCCGGGTCGGTCCCGTTGGACGCGGACGGACAGCTGATCGGCCCCGGTGACCCCGTCCGCCAGACCGAGCAGGTCCTCGCCAACCTGGAGGGCCAGCTGCACGCCATCGGCAGCGACCTGTCGCAGGTGGTGTACACGGACGTCTACGTGGTGAGCAGCGATCCCGCCGTGCTCGCGGAGGTGTGGCGGGTGGTGGAGGCCTCGGGCCTGAGCACCGCGGAGGGCGGGCCGCACTCCTCGACGCTGCTCGGCGTCGCGAGCCTCGGCTACCCCGGCCAGCTGGTCGAGATCACGGCGACGGCCGTGGTGCCGGAGTGACGGCCCCCGACCCCTCGGGCCCGGCGGCCCCCGGATCCCCCGGCGCGACCGCGCCCGGACCCTCCGGCGCGACCACGCCCCTGCTGCGCAGAGCCGAGACCGCCGACGCCGCGGCCCTCGCGGAGGTCTGGCTGCGCTCGTACGCGGCCGCGCTGCCCGGTGTGCGGCGGGCGCACACGGACGACGAGGTGCGGGCCTGGTTCCGGCATGTCGTCGTACCCGGCCTTGAGACCTGGCTGGCCGAGACGGACGACGGGCAGGTGGCCGGTCTCCTGGTGCTCGACGGCGCGGAGCTCGAACAGCTCTACCTCGCCCCCGAGCACCGCGGCCGGGGCCTCGGCGACCGGTTCGTCGAGCTGGCCAAGTCCCGTCACCCCGGCGGACTTTCGCTGTGGACCTTCCAGGTCAACACCCCGGCACAGCGCTTCTACGCACGGCACGGCTTCGTGGAGCTGGAGCGCACCGACGGCTCGCACAACGAGGAGCGGGAGCCGGACATCCGTATGTCCTGGCGCCCCGCCGGCTAGCACGGCCCCGCCGGACGGGCAGCGGCGGCGCAGGTGTCCCGCCCCCTGCACGGGACACCTGCGCCGCCGAGCCGCTCACCTCAGCAGGAACTCCTGAGCGGCCCGCGCCCCCGCGTCACTGCGCCGCTGCACCGAGTGGCCCGCGCCCTCGATCACGGCCAGTTCGCCCCGCGGGGTCTGCGCGGCCAGGTCCTTCGCCCAGCGCACCGGCGTGGACAGGTCGCGGTCTCCGTGCAGGAGCAGCACCGGCATGGTCAACACGGCATGCGGAGGCGCGGGGTTGGGGCGGGAGCGCGGCCAGGGCAGACAGGTCTGCGGGATGCCCTGTTCGCCGGCCGTCGCCCGCTCGAAGGGCCACACGTACGAGGGCTTGATCCGCTGCACGGCCTTGCGCAGCGCCTGTGCGCGGCCCTCGACGGGCGCCGCCGCACCACCCCACGGGAACCGGGTGTCGGCGCACAGCGTCGCCGCGTGCAGCCCCGCGCTGAACTGGTTCACGGGTGTGCCGTCCGGAGTGGTGAAGCCCTTGATGAGCCGGTTCAGAGGCTCGGTGTCGCCGCCCGCCGACCGGTGGATCGCGTCCAGGAAACCGAGGTCGGGGTTCGACAGCTTCGGGTCGATGATGCTCGCGACCACCAGCATGGAGAAGACCTCCACGCCGTTGTCGTCCCTGCGCACCACCTTCGCGAGGTCCTTTGCGGGGTCGTATCCGCAGTTCTGTTCCGCGCAGGCGGTGCGCAGCACGGACCTGGTGTGGTGCAGCGAGTCCTCGTAGAGCGCGCCGGCCCCGTCGCTGGGCACCACCGAGTCGAGGACGAGCCGTGCGGTGCGCCGCGGATGCGTGAGCCCGTACTGCGCGGCCGTGAACGTGCCGTAGGAGACCCCGTCGAGCGTCATCTTCGGCGCCTTCAGTGCTTGGCGCAGGTCCTCGAAGTCGGCGACGGTGTCGGAGGTGGTGTAGAAGTTCCGCTTCTCGCCGAGGAGTCCGGCGCACTCCGTGACGGCGGCCTTGCTGGGCACGGCCGTGTCGCTGGACCCGACCTCCTTCTGCAGAGCCGGACAGTCGATGGCTCCGCCGCCGGTGCCGCGCTGGTCGATCATCACGAGCCGGTACTGCTTGACGACCTCGGGCAGCCGCTCGGCCATCGACTTGTAGAAGATGACACCGGGCTGTCCGGGACCGCCGGTGAGCAGCAGCAGGACGCCGCGCGGCGCGTCGGTGTTGTTCCCGGCGGCGACCTGCAGCTTGAGCGTGCCGGGCTGCTTGCCGGTGCGGTCCAGCGGGACCACGAGATCGGAACAGGTGACGTCGGTCAGGCCCGGGCAGGGCCGCGGGTCCACGAGCCGCGGCCCCGCGCCCTGCCCGCTGCCCGAAGCACCCTGTGCCGCCCCCGCCGTGCCCTGAAGCGTCCCCTGTCCCGCCCCCGCCGTCCCCTGCGCCGAGGGCGCCGCCCCCGTGCAGGCCGCGATGCTGATCAGCGCGGCCGTGAACAGGCCGGCGCGCTGGGTGAATGCCATGGGCTCCCCCGATGTCCGATCGGTCTCCTATGGTTCAGGGCCGCCATTGTCGGAGGCGGACGACGCCACGGCGTTGGACATTCATGCTCACTTCGCCGCGCGAAGACTCATCTCGCCGCGCTCCTTCCCCGCGTGAAGGCTCACCTCGCCGCGCTCATGAACACTTCCCCGCGCTCCTTCGCCGAGCCGCCCGGCACCTCCCCCACGACGCCGTTCATTTCCGGCACAGCAACTCCCGCACGGCGCTGGGCGTTTCCCCCACGTGCCGCCGCATCACGCGGGTCAGATGCGCCTGGTCCGCGAACTCGTACGCGGCCGACAGGGCCCGCAGCCCGCCCCGGCCCGCCGCGAGGTCCTCCAGGACGGCGCGGATCCGCAGCTCGTTGCGGTACGCGGTGAGGGTGCGGCCGGTCACCCGCCGGAACACCCGGCTCAGGTGGTGCGGCGAGGACCCGATCCGGCCGGCCAGGTCGTCGAGCGAGCCGGTCAGGGACCCGGCGGCGAGCGCCTCGCACGCGTCCGCGACCAGCCGCTGGTGCACACGCCGAGCGGGCAGCGGCGCCACCTCGTCCACCCCTCCGCATCCCGCGTCTCCGGCCACGCGGCCGAGCAACTGCTGGACGCGGTCGGCCAGTTCGAACCGGTCGGTGCCCCGCCGGGCCGCCGCAAGCAGCGACCGGTGCGCCAGATCGGTCGGGCCCGTGACGACCAGCCTGCGCCGGGACCCCGCCCCGTCGAAGCGCTCCGCGAACTCCGTCTCGCCCAGATGGATCAGGGTCGCGGTGTCACCGGTGCCGAGCGGATGCGCGCTGTACACCTCGTCGCCGGGCCGCGTGAGATAGCCGGCGGTGGCGTCCATCCAGGACTCCTCGCCCTGCTGCCGCCACCGGAACGCCCCCGACCTGGTGAGGACGACGCCGTACCCGTCCTCGTACCCGGGCCCGATGAACCGCTCGTGGTCGGTGCAGCACTCGGTGTCGACGAGGAGGATCCCCGGCAGCCGCAGCAGGCACTCCCCGCGTCCGCCGCGCTCGCGGTCGGCCTCCGTCCACGCGCGGACCCGGCGCGCCTGCCCTGCCCGTAAGCCCGAAGGCTCCTGCCGTACGGTCATCGGCTCACCCCCGCAGGCATGATCCCGTGAGAAAAGGCGCTGGGGGAGCCCCGGCATGTCCCATTAGGGTCAAGGCATGACTTCCGAGCCCTCCGAGAGCGGCAGCGTACGGGTCGACGCCTGGATCTGGTCCGTACGGCTGCTCAAGACCCGGTCCGCCGCCGCGACGGCCTGCCGCGCGGGCCATGTCCGAGTCAACGGCGAGCGCGCCAAGCCCGCACAGGCGGTGAAGGCGGGCGACGAGGTGCGGCTGCGGGCCGAGCACCGCGAGCGGGTCGTGATCGTCAAGAAGATCATCCGCAAGCGCGTGGGCGCCCCGGTGGCCGTCGAGTGCTACCAGGACAACAGCCCGCCGCCCCCGCCCCGCGAGGCCGTGGCGCCCGCGGGGGTACGGGACCGGGGCGCGGGCCGGCCGACCAAGCGCGACCGGCGCGAGATGGAGCGGCTCCGGGGCCTCGGCTCCCCTGACCTGGCCGCGGCCCTGGGCGCGTTCGACCCGGTCACGGGCGAGGCGCCGCGACTCAAGGGCGAGGCGCCCCGTCTCAAGGGCGAGACGCCGTGGCTCAAGGACGACCAGCACGCGCCGCGCCGATCCCGGCGGAGCAGGCCGGGCGGCGCGGATCGCTGAGCATGCCTGCGGCCCGGTCCACCGGAAGGTACCGGTGGACCGGGCCGAGCGAGGGCGCCGAGCGGGGGCGCGGGGCCGGGCATCACACCCGGCGCCGCACCGCCTTCAGAAGCCGCACCGTCTGATCCCGCTGCGCCCGCGCGACGAGCACCAGCGGCACGATGAGGATCAGCGGCGTGTACCAGAACTCGCCGTCCATGAAGGCGATGCTGAAGCTGAACGCACCGATCATCAGGCCGACGAAGGCGATCGAGGCGACCCCGGACAGGACGGGGATCAACAGGGCGATGCCACCGAGCAGTTCGAGCCCGCCGATGGTGTACATGAACCAGTCGCCGAACCCGATCCGGTCGAAGCTGTCGGTCGCGGAGACGTGCGCGGTGAGCTTCGGGGCCGCGCTGGCGAGGGCGAAGAAGAGCCCGAGCACGACGCGCAGCGCGGTCAGCGAGACGGTGGCACGCCGGCTGCGGCGGACGCTGAGCGGGGATGCGGTGGCGACGGACGTGGGGAGAGTGGCCTCGGACATGAGCTGCTCCTCGGGGATCCTTGTGAAGGGAGGCGGGCGCTTGGTCGCGCTGTCACAGGGATAGACCCGGGGTGCGGTCCGAACTCATCGGTGGGACCGCACTTTTCTCGTACGTGTTCCGAGCACGCGAACTCTCCGCCGCTCCGCGCGAACTCCTCGACGGGTCAGGCGAGTTCATGCCCGGTGGTGCTGTCCACGTGGTCCGGCAGCTCCCCCTCGTACCGGTCCCCCGTCGACGCCGTCCCCGACGGCTCGAACATCAGGATGGAGCCGCCGGGCGAGGAGGGCTTGTGCTCGGTGCCGCGCGGCACCACGAACACATCTCCCTTGTGCAGCACGACCGTTGATTCCTTCCCCTCGCCGTCGCGCAGCGCGATGTCGAAGCGTCCGTCGAGCACGAGGAAGAACTCGTCGGTGTCCTCGTGGACGTGCCACACGTGCTCGCCTTCGGTGTGGGCGATCCGTACGTCGTAGTCGTTCATGCGCGCGACGATTCGCGGGCTGTAGACCTCCTCGAAGGACGCGAGCGCGGCGGTCAGGTTCACGGGGGCGGCGGGCTTGGCCGGGTGGGTGTCCATGCGGCCAGCTTCACGCGCGGGCCGGCCCCGCGTCTTGTACGAAGCTGACGGATCTCAGCCGTCACCGCGCCGCACACCGCCCGGCCCAGGACCACCGCGGTCCGGCTCGTACGGCGGCACGTCCGGGCCCGGCTGGTAGTGCGGCCCCTGCTTGATGTGGCGCAGGACGAGGACCAGGTCCACCGTGATCACCAGCCACAGCACCCCGCACGCCACCGCCCAGCCGGTTCGCCCGGCGAGCGCGAACGCGACGGTGCCCGCGATGGCCCACAGCAGACCCCACAGACCGAGCCAGAAGCGCAGCCGGAGGGGACTGCGCGCGGTCAACGGCTCACTGCCGGTACGACGCATCGCCGCTCACCTCCGGGGAGCAGACCTCCTGCTTCCTGCTCTTTCCAGGATGCACCCGATCGGGCATCAGGGACGTGCCCCGAAACCGGCGTGGGCCCCGAAACCGACCATGACCCGAAACCGCTTGCCCGGGGACACCGCCCCCGGATGCAATGTGGGGCATGGTCACCCAGGTGCCGCCGACGCGGCGAGAAGAGACCCCTGTCCGCATCGGCGCCCTCGCCCCGCTCTCCGCGCCCGGCTGGGCCGAGGCGGGTCAACACCTCATCGCCGGGCTCGAGTTGGCGGTGGACGAGGTCAATGCCGACGGCGGGATCGCGGGCCGTCCCCTGGAGCTGCTGATACGGGACACCGGGGCCGATCCGCAGCGGGCCGCGGAGGCCGTGGCCGAGCTGGCCGGTCTCGGGGTGGCCGCGCTCGTGGGCGAGTACCACAGCGTGGTCGCCCGTGCCGCCGCCGCCCGGGCCGAGGCGCTCGGCCTGCCCTTCCTGTGCTCCTCCGCGGTCATCGACACCCTCACCGATGAGCCTGCTCACCGGGTCGCCCGGATCGCCCCGGCCCAGTCGCACGGCTGGCGGCTCTACGCGGACTTCCTGCTCAAGGCGGGCCATCGCCGTATCGCCGTGGCCGCGCAGCCGAGCGTCTACTGGGCCGCAGGCACCGGCATCCTGCGGGAGCACCTCGCACCCCTGGGCGGCACGGTCGTCGAGCTCGGGCTGCCGGAGCACGAGGACCCGCGCGCCCTCTGCGGCGGCCTGGCCGCCCACGAGGCGACCGCCCTGCTGCTGCTCGTGGGCCATCCCGAGCCCGCCGTACCGCTCGTCCGGGCCGTGCGGGCGGACCCGCGCCTGGGCGGGGTCCTGATCGGCGCCCCGGCCGGACAGCCCGAGTTCGCCTCCTGGGCCGAGCAGCTCGGGGCGGACGGGGCCGGCGTGCCGTTCCTGCGCTATCTGCCGGAGCGGTTCGGCCCGCTGGGCACGCGGGTCGGGCAGGACCTGCGGGAGCGCCTGGGCGCGGCGCCGTCGTTCGTCGGGTTCGAGGGGTACGACACCGTGGCGGTGCTCGCCGAGGTGCTGCGCACGCAGGGCGTGGCCCCGGAGGAAACGGCCGCGGCCTGGGAACGGACCGCCGCGGCCTGGTCCGAGGTCGCGGTCGATGGCACGCGCGGACTCATCCGGTTCTCGCGCACGTCGGGTACGGGCATCTGGCAGTGGGCGTGGCCGCCGGTCCAGATCGCCGACCGCGATCCGGCCGATCCGGGCAGTTTCCGGGTCCTGCACTCGGGCTGACCCGCTCCCCCGCCGCCTGGCCCGCCCCCGGGGCGCGCCGGGCGGCCTGGCCGCTACCCGGCCTCGTCGAAGCGTGCCGCCGCCAGATACTCCGGCTGCGGATCGAGCGCCGCGGCGAGCCGGAAGTGGCGCTTGGCGGGGCCGGGGCGGCTCATCCGCTCGTAGGTGCGGGCGAGCGCGAAGTGCGCGAAGGCGTTGTCCGGCTCACGTTCCAGGACGATCGAGAACTCCAGCTCCGCGGCGCGCAGTTGGGCCCCCGCGAAGAAGGCGCGGGCCCGCAGCAGCCGCGCCGCCGTGTGCTCGGGATGGGCCTCGATCACCGCGTCGAGCAGTTTGATCGCCCCGCGCGGATCGCGCGCCTCGAGCAGCTGCTCGGCCGCCCGGAAGTCGATGACGTCCGTCTCCGGGGTCCGTCCACGTCCATTGTTCTCCGGCACGCCGCATCCTTCCGCTGGCCGATCACCTTCAACGCCTGTCGCTCCCGAGCCATTCCGCACACCGTGCCGGCCGCCACGTACGGCGGCCCCCCTGTACAGCAGCAGCCTCACGTACGGCAGCCTCCGCGTACCGCACGTACGGCGGTCCTACGCATATGCCTCTGCTGCCTTTACGCTGCCCCGGCACCCTGCACCCCATACGCGGCCCGGACGGGTGACCGCTCAGCCCAGTGTCACCGCGAGCACCGCGCCGAGCACGACGAGTGCCGCCCCGGCCGCGACGAAGCCCTGGTCGAGCCGGATCCGCTCGCTGCCGGGCAGCAGGACGGCGCGGGGGTCGCCGGGATCGTAGGCGATCCGCACCTCCGTGCCGGTCCTGAGCGGGAGACGGCGGCTCGGCGGCACCGGCGAGGGCACTTCCATGACGCGGCCGTCGAGGGTCACGAATTGCAGCAGCGGCCGCTCAGCCCCCTGGGGCGCCGGTTTGACCAATGCAGTCACCGCCTCGCCCGCGGCCGCGAGCCGCCGGGTCTGCCACAGCCCGTACGCGCCGGCGAGCAGCGCGACCAGACCGCCGAGCGCGGTGAGCGCCGCGAGAACGACCACGTCCGCGCCGCCCCGTCAGCCGCGCGCCGCGCGCGTGCGCAGCTGCTCCCAGACCGCACGGACCTGCGGTTCCAGGGCGTCCAGCGGCCCGTCGTTGTCGATCACGATGTCGGCGATCTCCAAGCGCTTCTCACGGGTGGCCTGGGCCGCCATACGGGCCCGCGCGTCGTCCTCGCTCATGCCCCGCAGCCGTACGAGACGGTCGAGCTGCGTCTCGGGCTGGGCGTCCACCACGATCACGAGGTCGTAAAGCGGTGCGAGTCCGTTCTCGGCGAGCAGCGGTACGTCGTGGACCACGACGGCGTCCTCGGCGGCGGCCCGCTCCAGCTCGGCCGAGCGGGCGCCGACGAGGGGGTGCACGATCCCGTTGAGCACGGCGAGCCGCTCGGGGTCGGCGAACACGATCGACCCGAGGCGGGGGCGGTCGAGGGAGCCGTCCTGGGCGAGGATCTCCTCGCCGAAGGCTTCGACGACCGCTGCCAGACCGGGAGTTCCCGGGGCGACCACCTCACGGGCGATCTGATCCGCGTCGATCAGGACGGCACCGTACGCGTCGAGCAGCCGCGAAACCGAACTCTTGCCGGCGCCGATGCCACCGGTCAGACCCACCTTCAGCATGAGCGGAAGCCTAGGCCCTGCCTTCACTCTCTGCCCAGGGTGCCCCCGGGACCGCCGGGGGCACCCTGGACTGCACTGCTACTTGTCGGTGTCCCGCTTACTTGTCGGTGTCCCGCTCCGCCAGGAACTGCTCCAGCTCACGGCCGATCTCATCCGCCGTGGGGATCTCGACCGGCTCGGCGAGCATGTTGCCGCGGGTCTCGGCGCCGGCCGCCGCGTCGTACTGGTGCTCCAGGCCCTGCACCATCGCGACCAGCTCCTCGTCGCCCTCCTGGATCTGGCGCTCGATCTCGTTCTGCGTGCGGTGCGCCTGGGTGCGCAGCGCGTGCGCCACGGCCGGCAGCACCAGGCCGGTGGCCGAGGTGATCGTCTCCAGGACGGTCAGGGCGGCGTCCGGGTACGCCGAGCGCGCGATGTAGTGCGGTACGTGGGCCGCGACGCCCAGCACGTCGTGTCCGGCCTGGATCAGCCGGTACTCGACCAGGGCCGCCGCGCTGCCCGGGACCTGCGCCTCGTCGAAGGGGCTGCGGTGCCCGGGGACGAGGTCGGTGCGGTTGCCGTGCGGGGTCAGGCCGACGGGGCGGGTGTGCGGGACGCCCATCGGGATCCCGTGGAAGTTCACCGCGAGCCGTACGCCGAGCCGCTCGACGACCTCGCCGACGGCCTGGGCGAACAGCTCCCACTCGACGTCGGGCTCGGGTCCGGCGAGCACCAGGAAGGGCGCGCCGGTGGCGTCCTGGAGCAGCCGCACCTCGATGGCGGGCTCCTCGTAGTCCACCCACTGGTCGCGCTGGAAGGTCAGCAGCGGGCGCCGTGCCCGGTAGTCCACGAGCCGGTCGTGGTCGAAGCGCGCCACGACCTGGCCGGGCAGGGCGTCGCCCAGCTCCTCGATGATCTGCTCACCGGTCTCGCCCGCGTCGATGTAGCCGTCGAAGTGGTAGAGCATCACAAGCCCGGCCGAGTCCTGCGCCAGCGCCATGTCGGCCACGGCGAGACCCTTGGCATCCCATTCGTACAAACTCGTCGCGTCAGCCACAGTGACCGCTCCTCCTCGTGTCCGTACGCAACAACGCCCACGCTCCGCACGACATTCCCCAACACCCGTACGGCCACGCCTTTCTTGGCGTGGTGGGGAATCTTGCCGAGGGAGACGTCCCCCTGGGACACGGGCTCCTCTCGAAGGGTGCGCGGGGACGTCCGCGGCCCGGAGGTGGGGGGCACGGCCCGGAGGCGAAGGTGGGCGCGGTCCGGAGGCGGGGGGACGCGCCCGGAAGCGAGCAGCGGAGCAACACGGACCGCCGGGTCCGAACCCCGGCGCCGACCGGGGGTGCAAGGGGCGGAGCCCCGCGGAGGCCGTCGGGCGTGGGGCTTCAGCCCCGCCCCATCCCTACCGCCGCGGAGCAGCGGAGCAGCACCGACCCGCCGGGGCCGAACACCTCACCCGCACACAAAAAACACCGAGGCCCGCACCCCCCGAAGGGAATGCGGGCCTCGGTCGCAGTCAACTACCGCTCAGCGAGCGGAGCTTCAGCTCTGGCCGCCGGCCAGCTTCTCGCGGAGCGCGGCGAGGGCCTCGTCAGAGGCGAGCGCGCCGGAGTTGTCCGCACCCTCGGAGGAGTACGAACCGCCACCCTGGCCACCCGCGGACGGGGCGGCAGCAGCGGCGTCGCCACCCTCGGCCGCAGCCTGGGCGTCGGCCTCGCGGGACTTGATGACCTGAGCCTGGTGCTGCTCGAAGCGCTGCTGCGCCTCGGCGTACTGGGTCTCCCAGGCCTCGCGCTGAGCCTCGTAGCCCTCGAGCCAGTCGTTGGTCTCGGGGTCGAAGCCCTCGGGGTAGATGTAGTTGCCCTGGTCGTCGTACGACGCGGCCATGCCGTACAGGGTCGGGTCGAACTCGACCGAGGCCGGGTCGGCACCGAAGGACTCGTTGGCCTGCTTCAGCGAGAGGCTGATGCGGCGGCGCTCGAGGTCGATGTCGATGACCTTGACGAAGATCTCGTCGTTGACCTGGACGACCTGCTCCGGGATCTCCACGTGGCGCTCGGCCAGCTCGGAGATGTGGACCAGACCCTCGATGCCCTCGTCGACGCGGACGAACGCACCGAACGGAACGAGCTTCGTGACCTTACCCGGGACGACCTGACCGATCTGGTGCGTACGGGCGAACTGCTGCCACGGGTCTTCCTGCGTCGCCTTGAGCGACAGGGAGACGCGCTCGCGGTCCATGTCGACGTCGAGGACCTCGACGGTGACTTCCTGGCCGACCTCGACAACCTCGGAGGGGTGGTCGATGTGCTTCCAGGAGAGCTCGGAGACGTGGACGAGACCGTCGACGCCACCCAGGTCCACGAAGGCACCGAAGTTGACGATCGAGGACACGACGCCGGAGCGGACCTGGCCCTTCTGCAGGGTGGTGAGGAACGTCTGGCGGACCTCGGACTGGGTCTGCTCCAGCCAGGCACGGCGGGACAGGACCACGTTGTTGCGGTTCTTGTCCAGCTCGATGATCTTCGCCTCGAGCTCCTTGCCCACGTAGGGCTGGAGGTCGCGGACGCGACGCATCTCGACCAGGGAGGCCGGGAGGAAGCCGCGGAGGCCGATGTCGAGGATGAGACCACCCTTGACGACCTCGATGACGGTACCGGTGACGATGCCGTCCTCTTCCTTGATCTTCTCGATCGTGCCCCAGGCACGCTCGTACTGAGCGCGCTTCTTGGACAGGATGAGGCGGCCTTCCTTGTCCTCCTTCTGGAGAACCAGGGCCTCGATCTCATCGCCCACGGCGACGACCTCGTTGGGGTCGACGTCGTGCTTGATCGAAAGCTCGCGGGAGGGGATGACGCCTTCGGTCTTGTAACCGATGTCGAGCAGGACCTCGTCCCGGTCGACCTTCACGATGACGCCGTCGACGATGTCGCCGTCGTTGAAGTACTTGATCGTCTCGTCGATCGCGGCGAGGAAGGCTTCCTCGTTACCGATGTCGTTGACCGCAACCTGCGGAGTGGTGGCGGTGGTCTCGGTGCTGCTCGTCATGTGGGAAAGGGCTCCGGTACGGACATTGAAGTCGTAGGTACTGCTACGCCGGGAGCCGATTTCGCTCTGAAGAAGCCGGACAGCCTAGGAAGCGCCTATCCGGAGAAACTCCGAGGCGCCTCGACAACCGAGGGGACATACAACAGACGCGAGCGCAGCCTGCTATGTCTGAGGAGCGCAGGCTCGCAGCGCAACTTGTAGCATACGGGGGCTGTCGGGCAGGGTCAATGCGCGAAGGCGCACACCCGGGGCGGATCGCCGCATACCCGGCACAAAAACTGTCGCACGAGGCCATCGGGGTCGCTCACGCCCCCGTGGTCCGCCGCCCGCAGGGTCTTGCGGCAGCAGGATCCGGCGGTCCGGAAAAGGACCTCGGCCGGCCTCTCCGGCCGACGGACGTACCGCACCTTACGACGTGGGAGCCCATCATCCAAGAGCCCGCCGACCGCACTTCTGCACCCGCCCGGACCACGCCCGCCGAGGGCGCAGGTCCGCCGCATGCGCAGCCCCGTCACGACGCATCCCCCGCCGATGCCGCCGGCTCCGTGGACGAGGACGCGACCGCCACGCGCCGTGCCACCGACGTCGCCGAGAGCAGCCGCGCCAGCCGGGGCTGGTGGGACCGGAACGCCGACGAGTACCAGAGCGACCACGGCGCCTTCCTCGGCGACGACCGTTTCGTCTGGGGTCCGGAAGGGCTCGACGAGGCGGAGGCCGGACTGCTCGGTCCGGCGGCGGAGCTGAAGGGCCGCTCCGTCCTGGAGATCGGTGCGGGCGCCGCCCAGTGCGCGCGCTGGCTGGCCGCGCAGGGCGCGCGTCCGGTGGCGCTCGACCTCTCGCACCGGCAGTTGCAGCACGCGCTGCGGATCGGCGCCGAGGGCGTGGGCCTGGTGGAGGCGGACGCGGGCGCCCTGCCGTTCGCGGACGGCTCCTTCGACCTCGCGTGCTCGGCGTACGGGGCGCTCCCCTTCGTCGCCGACCCGGTGCAGGTCCTGCGGGAGGTGCGGCGGGTGCTGCGCCCCGGCGCCCGCTTCGTCTTCTCGGTCACGCACCCGATCCGCTGGGCGTTCCCGGACGAGCCGGGGCCCGAGGGCCTTTCGGTGTCGGCCTCGTACTTCGACCGCACGCCGTACGTGGAGCAGGACGAGCAGGGCCGCGCAGTGTACGTCGAGCACCACCGGACCGTCGGGGACCGGGTGCGGGACGTGGTCGCGGCCGGGTTCCGGCTCGTGGATCTGGTCGAACCGGAATGGCCGGAGTGGAACAGCCAGGAATGGGGCGGCTGGTCCCCGCTGCGGGGCTCACTGATCCCCGGTACGGCGATCTTCGTCTGCGAGCGGGACTGAGGCACGCACCCGTGGCCGCCCGGCGTCAGGGCCGCGGTGTGCGGGCGAGCGCGAGGGCGGCCTGCGGCCACCACTCCCCCGCCTCCGGTGCACCCCGGCAGGCGCGGTCGGAGTCCCCAGGGTGCTTGATCCAGAGGAAGGCGTCGATCCGGGGGTGCCCGGTGTCGGTGGTGGGAACGCGGCCCAGGGTGCGGCCGGGCGGATTGCACCAGGGTTCGCTCGTCCCCGCGGGCGGCGGTCCGCTGCCGTTCCGGCTGGTGTCCACTACATAGTGCTTGCCGCCGAGGAGTTCGCTGAAGCGGTCTCCGTACGCGATGACCTCGTCGTCGGCGCGGAAGTTGGACACGTTGAGCGCGAAGCCGTCGGCGCGGGCCACGCCGGAACGCATCAGCGCAGGGACCATCCGCCACGGCTCCGGCACCCAGGCCGGGTGGCCGGCGTCCAGGTACACCTTGGTGCGGGGCTGTCGCTTGAGCCGGTCGACCGCCCGGGCGAGCAGCTCGTACCGCTCCTCCTGGTGGCGCGCGGGGGTGCAGCCGTCGAGCAGGTGCGGGACGGCGTCGGGTTCGAGGACGACGAGGGCCTTCGCGTCGCCGACGGTCCGGGCGAACCGGTCGATCCAGCGCAGATACGCGGGCCCGCTCTCGGCTCCGCCCGCGGAGTACTGCCCGCAGTCGCGGTGCGGGATGCGGTACGCGACGAGGAGGACGGTGCGGTCCGCCGCGGCCGCGGCGCGGACGGCCCGTTCGATGCCGAAGGTGGGGTCGGCGTCGGCGAGCCAGACCGGGGTGGGCTGGTCGGCGATACGGCGCATGGTGCGGGCGTCCTCGGTGGGGCCCTGCCGCTCCCAGAGGGCGGCTTGGCGCGCCGCGTCGCTGTCCGGGTCCACCCAGAAGGGGTGGGGCCCGGGACCGGGCGGGTCCTGGGCCGTCGCGGGTGCGGCCGCCGTGAGCAGGGCGGACAGCAGGAGGGCCACGGTGAGGGTGCGGCGGAGCATGCGTGTCTTTCCCCCGCCGCGCGCCCTCCCGAAACCGGGCCGCCGCCCGCGCAGCCTGCACACCCGCCCCAATGGGACCGTGCCCCGACCCGCCACACTGGGACGGTGACCCGCCCCGCCGCCGCCCTCGACCAGCTGCCCGTCCGCGCCGCCCTGCCCGCCCTGGCCGCGGCGCTCGACGCGCACGGCACCGCCGTCCTGTGCGCCCCGCCCGGTACCGGCAAGACCACCCTCGTACCGCTGGCGCTCGCGGGTCTCCTCGACGGCCGCGCGCCCGCGAAGGTGGTCGTCGCCGAGCCGCGGCGGATCGCCGCCCGCGCCGCCGCGCGGCGGATGGCCTGGCTGCTCGACGAGCAGGTGGGGCGGACCGTCGGGTTCACGGTGCGCGGCGAGCGGAAGGTCTCCGCGCACACCCGCGTCGAGGTCGTCACGACCGGCGTCCTGCTGCAACGCCTCCAGCGCGACCAGGAGTTGACCGGGGTCGACCTGGTGGTCCTGGACGAGTGCCACGAGCGGCATCTCGACGCGGACACGGTCGCCGCGTTCCTCCTGGACGTGCGGGCCGCCCTGCGTCCCGAGCTGCGGCTCGTCGCCGCCTCCGCGACCACCGACGCCGAGGGCTGGGCCCGGCTGCTCGGCGGCGCACCGGTCGTCGAGGCGCAGGGCACGGCCCACCCCGTCGAGGTGGTCTGGGCGCCGCCGCCGCGTCCGGTGCGCCCGCCGCACGGGATGCGGGTCGATCCCGCGCTCCTGGCGCATGTCGCGGCCACGGTCCGCCGTGCGCTCGATGAACGCACAGGCGACGTGCTCTGCTTCCTGCCCGGGGTCGGTGAAATCGCGCGTGTGGCGGGCCAGTTGGGCGAGCTGACCGGTGCGGACGTGCTCCAGGTGCACGGCCGTGCGCCCGCCGCGGTGCAGGACGCCGTGCTGTCCCCGGGCGAGCGGCGCCGTGTCGTGCTCGCCACGTCGGTGGCGGAGTCCTCGCTTACCGTCCCCGGGGTGCGGGTGGTCGTCGACTCGGGGCTCGCGCGCGAGCCGCGGACCGACCACGCGCGCGGCCTGAGCGCCCTGACGACCGTACGGGCCTCGCAGGCGGCGGGCCGGCAGCGGGCGGGCCGCGCCGGACGTGAGGCGCCGGGCGCGGTGTACCGCTGCTGGGACGAGGCGGAGGACGGGCGCCTGCCCCGGTTCCCCGCGCCGGAGATCAAGGTCGCGGACCTGACGGCGTTCGCGTTGCAGGCCGCCTGCTGGGGCGACCCGGACGCCTCCGGGCTCGCGCTGCTCGACGCCCCGCCGGCCGGTGCGATGGCGGCGGCGCGCCGGACGCTGACGGCCGTCGGCGCGCTCGAACCCTCCGGGCGGGTGTCCGAACGGGGCCTGCGCATGGCCGGGTTGGGCCTGCACCCGCGCCTGGGCCGCGCGCTCCTGGACGGCGCCCGTGAACTCGGCGCACGGCGCGCGGCCGAGCTGGTGGCGCTGCTGAGCGAGGAGCCGCCGCGCGAGTACGGCGACGACCTGGCGGCCGCCTGGCGCCGGGCCCGCCGGGGCGGCGACGCGTACGCGGCCCGCTGGCGTACGGAGACGCGCCGGCTGGTCGCCGCGGCCGGCCAGGCGGACCGCACGGACGCCGCGGACCGCACGGACGCCACCGACCGCACGGACGCCACCGACCTCCCCGCCGAGCCCGCCTCCGACGACCGCTCCCCCGCCCTCGTCACCGCCCTCGCGTTCCCCGAGCGGGTCGCGCGGGCCAAGGGCGGCGGCGCCTACCTCATGGCCTCGGGCACCGCCGCCGAACTCCCGGACGGCTCCCCGCTGTCCGGCTCCGCGTGGCTCGCCGTCGCCGTGGCCGACCGGCCCGTCGGCTCGGCGCACGCCCGCGTGCGGCTCGGTGCCGTGCTCGACGAGTCCGCGGCCCGCAGCGCCGCAGCGCCGCTCCTCGGCGGCGGCGAGGAGGTCGCCTGGGCGGACGGAGACGTCGTCGCACGGCGGGTGGAACGGCTCGGCGCGATCGAGCTGCGGGTGCGGCCGCTCACCGACCCCGACCCCGGCCTCGTACGCGCCGCGCTGCTCGAAGGCCTCGCCACCGACGGGCTCGCCCTCCTCAAGTGGCCGCAGAAGGCGGAGGAGTTGAGGCGGCGCCTGGCGTTCCTGCGGCGGCGGCTCGGCGAGCCCTGGCCCGAGGTGACCGACGCCGCGCTGCTCGCCCGGGCGGACGAGTGGCTGGAGCCCGAGCTGTCGAAGGCGCGGCGCCGCGCCGATCTCGCGCGGATCGACGCCGGCCAGGCGCTCACGCGGCTGCTGCCGTGGGCCACCGGGGAGGCGGTGCGGCTCGACGAGCTGGCGCCGGAACGCCTGACCGTGCCGAGCGGTTCGAGTGTCCGCGTCGACTACTCCGATCCCGGTCAGCCCGTGCTCGCGGTGAAGCTGCAGGAGATGTTCGGGCTCGCCGAGACGCCCGAGATCGCGGGCGTGCCCGTGCTGGTGCACCTGTTGTCGCCCGCGGGCCGGCCCGCCGCCGTGACGGCCGACCTCGCCTCGTTCTGGCAGGGCGGCTATCAGGCGGTACGGGCCGAGCTGCGCGGACGGTACCCGAAGCACCCCTGGCCCGAGGACCCTGCGGGTGCGGAACCTACCCGGTTCACCAACGCCCGCCTGCGCAGGGAGCGTTGACGCCTCCCGGCGGCCCGGAGCGTCACACCCCCGCGGGCGCGGGCTCGGGTTCGCGGTCGTCCGTGGACTCGGGGTCGTCCCCGGGCCGGCGGCTGCGCGCCTCCAGCCAGAGCGACAGCGCGAGCAGCAGCACACCGAGGATCAGGAAGCCCCAGGGCAGATACGAGGTCATGAGCAGGACGAGGACGCGCTGCGACTTGACCAGGTCGACGGTGGACTTGATGAAGTCCTCGCGCATCTTGACGTGGCCGTCGAAGACGGTCATCTTGCCGCCCGCGGCCTCGGTCAGCGAGCCGCCGCGCATCTCCTCCTTGTGGATCTCCTCGCCGTAGACCGGGGCACCGGTCGTGGGCTCGACCCAGAATTTGCGGACCGTCGTGTACCACATCTCGGTACCGGTCTGCTTCTCCAACGTCTTCGGATTCATGTTGGGGACGGGCAGCGTGCTCGGATAGTCGACCTTCTGCCACGGAATGGTCTGCTCGAAGTAGTAGACGTCCACGCCGCGGAAGTTCTGCTCGCCCTTGTAGAGGATCGGGTTGGTCGTGCGGCTGCGCGCGTCGAAGTACTCGTAGTCCCGCTTCTCCGTGAGGAACGGCCACTTGAACTCCAGGCCCTCACGCTTGACCGGCTTGGCGTCGGCCATCTCGCCGGTGGCGTGGACAGGTTCCGATGAGTGCGCGTCGAAGATGTAGCGTTCCGGAATCCTGGTGACCATCTTGCCGTCGGAGTCCTGGGCGTACGACAGGCCGTCCCAGACCACGACGTCACGACCGGCCGACTCCTCGATCTTCTCGGACTCCTCCACGTTGCCCCGGAGGGTCTGCACGATCGAGAGATCGGTCTTCTTGACCTGCATCGACGCGTCCATGATGGTCGCGCCCTTCGCTTCCAGGACCATGACCTGGTACTGATTCGCCGGCACCTTCGCCAGGCGCGGGAACGCGTAGAAGCGGAGCAACGGCGAGAGGGCCGCGAAGAAGACGGCGAACGCGAGCAGGATGAGGCTGGCCTTGCGGCGCATCGCAGCGGCCCTCCCTACGGGTGCTTGGGGACGGTGGTGAGCAGCGGCTTCGGCGAGGTCTTGCCCGGCGGCGCCTCCATCGAGGAGATGGTGAGGACCAGGGCGAGCGCCACGGCGAGACCGATCCCCGCAGCTATGAGAGCGCGCATGTGCGGTCCCCCTCCCAGGATCTGATACGGCGTCAGGGCTGGGGCACCGTAGCAACGCGGGGGCGAGATGAGAACACGTCGCACCGCCCCTGATCCGGGTTCCGGGTCAGGGGCGGTGCGGTGACGGGTGTGAAGTCCTGAGGCAGGGACGGGAGTTGGTCTCCGGCCCTACGACAGGGGGCAGGCCTTACGGGGTCGGGCTCGGCGAGGGCGACTCGGCCGCCGCCACCTTCAGCTCGATGTCCAGCTTGCCGCCGCCGGGGGCGAGCAGGCGCAGCGTGTACGTGCCGGCCGTGTCGTCGGCGAAGATCTGCGGCAGCTTCAGCGTGCCGTCGGCGCCGGTGGCCAGGGTGAGGGTGCGGATCACCTTGCCGTCGGCGTCCTTGAAGTAGGGGCCCGCGTCGTTCGGGTCGCCCTCCGGGTTCTTGATCATCGTGGCGGTGACCTCGACGCCCGCGGCCGCGGCGCCGTTCAGGGTGGCCTTCACCTCGACGGCCTCGGCGAAGGCGGCGCCCGGTGCTCCGGTCAGCGTGGCCGTGGCGCTGGTGAGGGCGTCCGCCTGGCGCGCGGTGACGGTGGCGGAGAACTCGGTGCTCAGGACGCGCGCGCCCACGGTGGTCGTGGCGCGGATCGTGAACTCGCCGGTCTGTTCGCCCGCCTGCATCGCGGGCGCGGTGGCGATGCCGCTCGCCGAGGTCACGACACTGGCCGTCTTCGCGCCGCCGCTGAAGGTCGCCTCCGTGTCGCCGACGATCTCGAAGCGCACGATCTTGCGGGCGACTCCGGCACCGGAGGACGTGGCCGCCTTGACCTTCGGGGAGCTCGCGAAGGCGGTGCCTTCGGTGGCGGTGAACGAGGTGACGCCGGTCCGGGTCAGGCGGGCGACCGGTTCGGGGGTGGGGTCCGGGTCGGGTGACGGGCTCGGGTCCGGGTCCTCGGACCCTCCGGGCTCCGGCGTACTGCCGCCCCCGCCCGTGTTGCCACCGCCGGAATCGCCACCCCCGCCACCGGAGTTGCCGCTGCCGCTGCTGCCCGGAGGGGTCGGGGTGGGCGTGGGGTCCGGGTCCGGGATGTTGTCGTCGTTGCGGTTGCCCGGGGTGTCCCCGGTACCGTCCGGCAGCGGGTCAACACCCTTGCGGTAGTGCTCGAACCACGCCAGAACGTCCTCGTAATACGCCGTCGAGCGGTTATAGCTCAGGATCGCCTGACGCATGTCGGAGCTCTTCGACAGGTCGCGGTTGTTGGCGCACAGGTACTTTCCGGCCGCCAGAGCCGCGTCGAAGATGTTCTTGGGGTCTTCCTTGCCGTCCCCGTTGCCGTCCTGGCGCCATGTCTCCCAGGTCGACGGGATGAACTGCATCGGGCCCACGGCCCTGTCGTGCACCGTGTCGCCGTCGTAGAGGCCGCCATCGGTATCCGTGATCTTGGCGAATCCGTTGCCGTCCAGGGGCGGCCCAAGGATTCCGTTCGAGACGGTGACAGTGCCGTCGGCATCGACCTTTCCACCGCTGGCATGGCCGGACTCGACCTTGCCGATGGCCGCGAGCAGTTCCCACGGCAGGTTGCAGTCCGGGTTGTCCCCACGCAGGGCGTTCGCCGCCTGCTGGTAGGCGGCGAGCACGGTCTCGGGAATGCCCGAGCCGTCACCCGTGGGCGCATCCGGGTCATTGGGAGCGGGCGACTTGAGCGGCGGGATGTCTGTGTAGTACGAGTCATCGCCGGCCTGCGCGTCCGGCACATCCGCAGTTCCGGTGGACTGCCGGCCGCCCGACGGAACGTCCGTGACCCCGGGCGCCTGCGACGCGGAGAGCGCGGCGAAGGCCGCCGCGGCGACCGCTGCCGCCGCCGTCGTCTTGCGCATCCGCTGACCGAAGAGCGCTCGCATGGTTACGGTTCCCCTCCCGTGTTCCCACCCGGCGCGCGCACCCCACGCGCCAACGCACGCGACACTACGACAAGTTCCTCCGCTCAGAAACCGGTTCCTGTCCGATTTGTTGGTGGATGACGTGTGTGGATCCGGGGAAATTCCGTTCCTGCGGTGTGCACGGTCGCGCTGAGCGGACGGGGGCCCGGTCCGGGGAACCGGCGGCTGCCGCCGTTCGTCCTTGATCAGGATGTGCCCGTACGTCAGGCCCTGAGGAGCCCCGTTGCCGTTCACGCTCAGTCATGCCGCCGCCGTACTGCCGCTGGTGCGCAGGGACGGGACCGGGCGCGGGCCGCTGCTGCCGTCGGTGATGATCGCGGGCTCCTTCGCACCGGACCTCACCTACTTCGCGGCCAGCGCGCTGCCCGGGGCGATGGAGTTCGGCACGGTCACGCACTCCTGGCCCGGGGTCTTCACGGTGGACGTGGCGATCACCGCGCTGCTCGTGGGGGCGTGGCTGCTGCTGCGCGAACCGCTCGTGGCCCTGCTGCCGCGGGCCCGACAGGGCCGGGTGCTCGGTCTCGTCCGCGGGCGTCCCTGGGGTGAACGGCCCGTCGGTTCCCTGCTGTTGGCGTGCTACGTCTCGGCGGTGCTCGGTGCGGCGACGCACACCGTGTGGGACGCGTTCACGCATCTCGACCGGTGGGGCATGCGGGTGTTCCCGGTGCTCGGCGAGGAGATCGCCGGGTCGCCGCTCTACTGGTACCTGCAGTACGGCGGTTCGGCGCTCGCGCTGTTCGCCGTGGGCTGCTTCGCGGTGTCGGCGCTGCGGCGTGCCGCGGATGCCGGCACGTCCGGGGTGCCGGCACCGACCCGCCGCGCCCGGATCGCCGCGTTCGCCTTCATGGGCGGCTGTGTGCTGCTCGGCGCGGTGCACCGCACGGTGCGGTGGTGGCAGCAGTCGGGCGGCCCCGGGGCGGCCTGGGAGATCATCCCGACCCTGTGCTTCGGCGCGGGGGCCGGTCTCGTGCCGGGGCTCCTCGGCTACGCGGTGGCGGTCAGGGTGCGGACTCGCCGCGCGGGTCGGGCGATTCGACCGGACGCAGCGGATCCGGCGACTGGACCGGAGCCTGCGCGTTCGGCGGCGCGACCGGGCCCTGCGGATCCGCACCGGCAGGAACCGACCCGTCCGGCTGCTCGCTGATCTGGCTCTCGGGCGTGAACCCCTGACCGATGGAGCGCCCCTTGTTGAGGGCGCGGTGCACGGCGTGCGCGACCTTCTCGATCGTCCTGACCCCATACGCCATCGTCGGGTTGTCGTGGCTGAGGACGACGATCCGGTACGTGCGGCCTTGGCCGATGAACGCGCCGATGCTGTGCACCCGCCAGCCGTGCGTGGCCCGCGGCAGCCAGCCGTTCTTGAGGTGGGCGGTGACGCCCTTGGCCATGCCCGCCGGCACGCCCCAGCGCTGGTCGGCGCGGACCTGTTGCAGCTGCTTGAGCCCGTACGCACGCGTCCGCAGGAACGAGCGGGCCTGCGTGAGCACCCCGAGCAGCCGCATCTGGTCGAGGGCGGTGGTGCGGGTCAGGCCCCACAGCGTGCCGGGGCCCGGCGTCGTGGAGGTGGCCTTCGCCCGGGCGAGGAAGCGCTCGACGCGTGAAGGGCCGAGGTCCTGCCAGAGCTGCCAGGCCGAGCCGTTGTCGGAGACCTGGATCATCGGCGGGATGCGGCGGGTCTCGAACCGGGTGAGCTTGCGCTTGAACTGCTCGGCCCGCCACAGCACGGTCTCCATGATCAGCACCTTGGCAACGCTCGCCGAGTCGTAGTGCCGCCCGGCGTCGATCGCGCACCACAGATCGCTGGTGTCGTCGTGCACGGCCACGGACACGGTGCCGGCGCGGGACGACAAAGCCGCCCGGATGTCCTTGGACATCCGAGCGGCGAGTCCGGGGTCACGGGCGGAGCGGCAGGCGGGCGCGATGGCGGCGCCCCGCCGTACGGCGCCCGCGTCGGCCGCGGCGGCTAGCGGCGCGAGCAGCGCGGACGCGACCGCGGCGGCCACGGCGGGCCGCCAGGTCCGTGCGGCGGCCGCGCTGTGGCGGCGGCGTATGGCCTGGCGGGTGAGGGTGCGCCGGGTGCGTATGTGAAGGCCCATGCAGGCCACGATGCCGGGGGCGTGGGGCGGTGGCCCGGCTGCGGGGGCCGTCTGAGTGAGGGCCGTACGGGTACGGAAACGGGTCCGGAGACCGATGCCTCCGGACCCGTATGCCGGCAATGGCTGAGCGCGCCGCTGAGAGCGGTGGCTCAGTGCGCCGCCGACTCCCAGTCCGTGCCCACGCCCACCGAGACGTCCAGCGGGGCGCGGAGCTGCACCGCCGAGGACATCTCGCGGCGGACCAGCTCCTCGACCCGGTCCCGCTCGCCCGGGGCGATCTCCAGGACGACTTCGTCATGGACCTGGAGCAGGAGGCGGGAGGTGAGCTGCTCGGCCTTGAGCGCCTTGTCGACGTTGAGCATCGCGATCTTGACGATGTCGGCGGCCGTGCCCTGGATCGGTGCGTTGAGCGCCATCCGCTCGGCGGCCTCGCGGCGCTGGCGGTTGTCGCTGTTGAGGTCCGGCAGGTAGCGGCGGCGGCCCAGCATCGTCGCCGTGTAGCCCGTCGCACGCGCCTCGTCGACCACGCGGCGCAGGTAGTCGCGGACGCCGCCGAAGCGCTCGAAGTAGGTGTCCATCAGGGCACGGGCCTCGCCCGCCTCGATGTTCAGCTGCTGCGAGAGGCCGAAGGCCGACAGGCCGTACGCCAGTCCGTACGACATCGCCTTGATCTTGCGGCGCATCTCGGCGTCGACGTCCGCCTTGTCCACGGAGAACACCTGGGAGGCGACCGTGGTGTGCAGGTCCTCGCCGGAGGTGAAGGCCTCGATGAGCCCTTCGTCCTCGGAGAGGTGGGCCATGACGCGCAGCTCGATCTGGCTGTAGTCCGCCGTCATCAGGGACTCATAGCCCTCGCCGACCACGAAGCCGCGGCGGATGGCGCGGCCCTCGTCGGTGCGCACCGGCACGTTCTGCAGGTTGGGGTCCGTCGAGGACAGGCGGCCCGTCGCGGCCACGGTCTGGCTGAACGAGGTGTGGATCCGGCCGTCCGCTGCGATCGTCTTGATCAGGCCCTCGACCGTGACGCGCAGCTTCGCCTGCTCGCGGTGGCGGAGCATGATCACCGGCAGCTCGTTGTCCGTCTGGGCGGCGAGCCAGGCGAGCGCGTCGGCGTCCGTGGTGTAGCCGGTCTTCGTCTTCTTCGTCTTGGGCAGACCGAGCTCGGCGAAGAGGACTTCCTGGAGCTGCTTGGGCGAGCCGAGGTTGAACTCGTGTCCGGCTGCGGCGTGCGCCTCCTTCACGGCCTGCTGCACGGCGCCCGCGAACTGCTGCTCCATCGCTTCGAGATGGGGCCGGTCGGCGGCGATGCCGGCGCGCTCCATGCGGGCGAGCAGCAGCGAGGTGGGCAGCTCGATGTCGGTGAGCAGCTCGGCCGCGCCGACCTCCTTGAGCTTCTCCGCGAAGGCGGTGCCGAGGTCGAGGATCGTACGGGCCTGGTGCATCAGGGCGTCGGCCTCGGCGCTGTCCTCCGCGCCGAACGCCAGCTGGCCCTCGGCGGCCGAGGCGGGGGCGAGCTCACGACCCAGGTATTCGAGGGAGAGGGCGTCGAGTGCGAAGGAGCGGCGGCCCGGCTTCACGAGGTACGCGGCGAGCGCGCTGTCCATCGTGATGCCCTCGACGCTCCAGCCGTGCTCGGCGAAGACGCGCAGCACATTCTTCGCATTGTGCAGGACCTTCGGCTTCGCCGGGTCGGCGAGCCAGGCGGCGAAGGCCTGCTCGTCGGCCTCGTCCAGCTCGGAGGGGTCGAACCAGGCGGCGGCGCCGTCGGCGGAGGCGAGGGCGACCTCGGCGACCGAGCCGGTGCCGAGCGCCCAGGCGTCGACGCTCGCGAGACCCAGGGTCTGGCCCGCGTGCTCGTCGAGCCAGGGCTTCAGCTCGCCGGTGGCGAGGACCTGGCCGTCGACCTCGACGCCGGGCTCGACCGGGGTCTCCTCGGCCTCCTGGGCGCCCGGGTCCACGGCGAGCAGGCGCTCGCGCAGCGAGGGGTTGCGGATCTCGAGGGTGTCGAGCACCATCGCGAGCGCCTTGCGGTCGTAGGGGCGGCGCTCCAACTCCGTGGCGGACTTGGGGAGTTCGACGTCGCGGACCATCTCCGTGAGGCGGCGGTTGGTCTTCACCGCTTCGAGGTGCTCGCGCAGGTTGGCGCCCGCCTTGCCCTTGACCTCGTCGACGCGCTCGACCAGCTCGGCGAAGGAGCCGAACTGGTTGATCCACTTCGCGGCGGTCTTCTCGCCGACGCCCGGGATGCCCGGCAGGTTGTCCGACGGGTCGCCGCGCAGGGCCGCGAAGTCCGGATACTGCGAGGGTGTGAGCCCGTACTTCTCCTGGACCTTCTCCGGGGTGAAGCGGGTCAGCTCGGAGACGCCCTTGGTGGGGTAGAGCACCGTGGTGTTCTCGGTGACCAGCTGGAAGGAGTCGCGGTCGCCGGTGACGATCAGGACCTCGAAGCCGGCGGCCTCGGCCTGGGTGGCGAGGGTGGCGATGATGTCGTCGGCCTCGAAGCCGTCGACGGCGAAGCGGTCCGCGTTCATCGTGTCCAGGAGCTCGCCGATGAGCTCGACCTGGCCCTTGAACTCGTCCGGGGTCTTCGACCGGTTCGCCTTGTACTCGGGGAACTCCGTCGAGCGCCACGTCTTGCGCGAGACGTCGAAGGCCACCGCGAAGTGGGTGGGCTGCTCGTCGCGCAGGGTGTTGGCCAGCATGGACGCGAAGCCGTAGATCGCGTTGGTGGGCTGGCCGGTCGCCGTCGTGAAGTTCTCCGCGGGCAGCGCGAAGAACGCCCGGTAGGCGAGCGAGTGCCCGTCCATCAGCATCAGGCGCGGTTTTGTTGTCGACGTGTTCGCTGTCTTCTCTGCCACGGGAACGATCCTCCCACGCCCCACTGACAGTCCGGTCCGTCCCGGCGTCGGTGTGCCCCGCGGACGGGGCGGAGCGCCACCGCACCCTGCTGCGCCGCTCCGCGGCGCGGGTGGGTTGTGGGGCTGACACCCCACCGACCCCGCCTTCGCGGGGGCTCCGCAGCACGAAAGGGCAGGGCGAGCTCACGCCCTCGTCGCGCCCGCACGGCAACCCCCCGCCCCCGCACCCCGGCCTCCCGGCCCACCCCGCTGCGCCGCTCCGCGACGCGGGTGCGTGATGACGGGGCTGACGCCCCACCGACCCCGCCCTCGCGGGGGCTCCGCCCCCTGCACCCCCGCGAAGCACCGCAGCACGCAGGGCACGCCCTCCCCCACCCCGCCCGCTCGTGGGCACCCTCACACCTCCGTGGCAGGATCGGATGCGGAACGTGGTCCGGGGTGGGCGGACAGTGAGCTCAGGTCACGTGCCGGGACCGATGACACGAATCGGGCCCGTACCCGTGACGCCACACGGGCCCCGCCCTCGTACACCACACGGACCCCGCCCCCCGTACAAAAGAACGCCGCTCGAAGGAGAACGGTCATGGCAGGCAAGCCCCCCACCGGCGATCCCGTTCAGGACGCACCCGAGGTGGCCGCTCCGCAGCATGCGGCGGCCGGGCTGCCCGCCATCGGGCACACGTTGCGGATGGCGCAGCGGCAGATGGGGGTGAAGCGGACCGCGCTCACGCTGCTCAAGGTCAATCAGAAGGACGGGTTCGACTGTCCGGGGTGCGCCTGGCCCGAGCCGGAGAAGCGGCACACCGCGGAGTTCTGTGAGAACGGGGCGAAGGCCGTGGCCGAGGAGGCGACGCTGCGGCGCGTGACGCCCGACTTCTTCGTCGCGCATCCCGTGAGCGACCTCGCGCGCCGCAGCGGGTACTGGCTGGGCCAGCAGGGCCGGCTCACGCAGCCCATGTATCTGCCCGAGGGCGCGGACCACTACGAGGCGGTCACGTGGGAGCGGGCCTTCGACATCGTCGCCGAGGAGTTGAAGGGGCTCGGCTCGCCTGACGAGGCCGTGTTCTATACGTCGGGGCGTACGAGCAACGAGGCCGCGTTTCTCTATCAGTTGTTCGCCCGCGAGTTCGGGACCAACAACCTGCCCGACTGCTCCAACATGTGCCACGAGTCCTCCGGTTCGGCGCTCGTCGAGACGATCGGCGTCGGCAAGGGCAGCGTGCTGCTCGAGGACCTGTACCAGGCGGATCTGATCATCGTGGCCGGGCAGAACCCGGGGACCAACCACCCGCGCATGCTGTCCGCCCTGGAGAAGGCCAAGGCCGGCGGCGCGCGGATCATCACGGTGAACCCGCTGCCCGAGGCGGGCATGGAGCGGTTCAAGAACCCGCAGACCCCGCAGGGCATGCTCAAGGGCACCGCCCTGACCGATCTCTTCCTGCAGATCCGGCTCGGTGGCGACCAGGCCCTGTTCCGGCTCCTCAACAAGCTCATTCTCGAGAGCGAGAGCGAGGGCGCGGTCGACCATGAGTTCGTCCGCGAACACACCCACGGGTACGAGGAGTTCGCGGCCGCCGCGCGCGAGGCCGACTGGGACGAGACGCTCGAAGCCACAGGGCTGAGCCGCGAGAAGATCGACGAGGCGCTGCGCATGGTGCTCGCCTCGCAGCGCACCATCGTGTGCTGGGCGATGGGCCTGACCCAGCACAAGCACGCGGTGCCGACGATCCGCGAGGTGGTCAACTTCCTTCTCCTGCGCGGCAACATCGGCCGTCCGGGCGCGGGCGTCTGCCCGGTGCGCGGCCACTCCAACGTGCAGGGCGACCGCACGATGGGCATCTTCGAGCGGCCCGCGCCGGCGTTCCTGGACGCGTTGGAGAAGGAGTTCGGCTTCGCGCCGCCGCGCCATCACGGTTTCGATGTCGTACGGGCCATCCGCGCGCTGCGCGACGGCGAGGCGAAGGTGTTCTTCGCGATGGGCGGCAACTTCGTGGCCGCGAGCCCCGACACGGAGGTGACGGAGGCCGCGATGCGGCGGGCCCGGCTGACCGTGCACGTGTCGACCAAGCTGAACCGTTCGCACGCGGTGACCGGTGCGCGGGCGCTGATCCTGCCCACGCTCGGCCGGACGGAGCGGGATGTGCAAGGCAGCGGCGAGCAGTTCGTGACCGTCGAGGACTCCATGGGCATGGTGCACGCCTCGCGCGGGCGCCTCGAACCCGCGAGCCCGCACCTGCTGTCCGAGCCGGCCATCGTGGCCCGCCTCGCCCGGCGTGTCCTGGGCGAGGCGTCCCGTACGCCGTGGGAGGAGTTCGAGAAGGACTACGGGACGATCCGGGACCGTATCGCCGCCGTGATCCCCGGCTTCGAGGACTTCAACGCGCGGGCCGCGAAGCCCGGCGGCTTCACGCTGCCGCACGCCCCGCGCGACGAGCGCCGCTTCCCGACGGCGACCGGCAAGGCCAACTTCACCGCCGCACCCGTCGAGTACCCCGAACTGCCCGCCGGGCGGCTGCTGTTGCAGACCCTGCGCTCGCACGACCAGTACAACACCACGATCTACGGACTCGACGACCGCTATCGGGGGATCAAGAACGGCCGGCGGGTCGTCCTGGTCAACCCCGAGGACGCGGCCGAGCTCGGCGGGCTCGCGGACGGCTCGTACGTCGACCTGGTGAGCGAGTGGCAGGACGGTGTGGAGCGGCGCGCGTCCGGGTTCCGGGTGGTGCACTACCCGACGGCGCGGGGCTGCGCGGCCGCGTACTACCCGGAGACGAATGTCCTGGTCCCGCTGGACGCCACGGCCGACACCAGCAATACGCCGGTGAGCAAGGCGGTCGTCGTACGGCTCGAGCCCAAGTAGCCGCTCGCCACCGACAAGCCGTGGTGACCGGCATCACAGGTGCGCCCTAAGCGTTCGCTCAGCCATCCTGATAAGACGGTGCACACGGCACGCACCGCCGTGCGCGCAGGGACGAATCAGAACTGGAGCGAGGCCCATGGGCGAGAAGAACACCGTGAAGTTCCCGCAGGAAGTCATCGACGAGTACGCGGCGCTCGGTGTGGACCTGCCCGCCCTGTTCTCCGCCGGTGACCTGGGCACCCGCATGGGCGTCGAGATCAAGGAGGCGGCGGCCGACCGCGTCGTGGGCACCATGCCGGTCGAGGGCAACACCCAGCCGTACGGGCTGCTGCACGGCGGCGCCTCCGCGGTGCTCGCCGAGACCCTCGGCTCGGTCGGCTCGATGCTGCACGGCGGCACCAGCAAGATCGCGGTCGGCGTGGACCTGAACTGCACCCACCACCGCGGGGTGCGCTCCGGCCTGGTCACGGGTGTGGCGACGCCGGTGCACCGAGGGCGGTCCACCGCCACGTACGAGATCGTGATCACCGACGAGCAGGACCGCCGTGTGTGCACGGCACGCCTCACCTGCCTGCTGCGCGACGTGAACCCGAGCGACGAGGCGCGGGTGCGCGGCTGACGGACGGGCCGCCACCCGCCGCGCCTCGGCCACCGCCGCGCCAACTCACCGAAGGGGCGCCCCAGTTGAACCGGGGGCGCCCCTTTCGCATACCGCACGACCCTTGCTGCCTGCACACAACCCGCACTAGCGTCGCGGGACATGAGGCCCGCCGCCCCACGCCGCGCCGTCCTCGCCCTGGCAGCCGTGTGCGCCTTCGCCGCACCCCTGGCCGGGTGTTCGGGCGCGGACGAGAACCGCTCCGGCCCCAGCCCTTCCCCGCGTACCAGCTCGGACACGGAAATCTGCATCGCACTCGTCGGCTACTGGGCGAAAGAGGTCTTCCTCGAACGTCCCACCTCAGGCCGGGACTTCATGCAGAAAGGCCTCTCCAACGGACAGAACGAAATCCTCCTCGCCGCGGTCGAAGCGGCACAGAAAGAGCGGGAACGGTCCGATTCGGACGCCGCATTGAAGATCCTCGACCGGCGCGTGGAAGAGGGCTGCGAGAAGCGTTATCGGGACGGAAAGCCGACGGAGGGCATCTGGCGCGACCCCAGCGCTTCCGCCACGGACGACGCCTCTCCCGCGGACGGCGCCGGCGCCGCGACGCCGGGGACCGCCGTCCCGACCACCCCCGAACCGACATCACCCTCACCCTGAGTAATCAGAGGGCGAGGCACGGACACATTCCGTTCTCACCGGTAATCGATCATCGGCCATTGCGGAATCCGTTATTCGGTCCTGATGATTCCCGGCCTGTCAGGAGCAAGATCCCCTCAAGCCCCTTAGCGGAACTGCCACTTCTCACTATGTGGGCAAAAGAAACCGGGCCGAGAAGTCCGTTTGGCCCGCACTGTTCCGCCGGGAATTCGACGCTCATAACAAGAGAGTCACATCCTGCTCTTCCCTGGTCCCCACGCCCGCCACCTGCGCTTAGAGTCACGGCCAGTCACCGCGCCGCCGGGCGCGAACTGAAAAGCACGGCCCTGTACCACCACCAGTACGGCCCGGCGATCAGTACGGCCCCCTCACGTCGAGGCCGGCCGGCGCCAGGGAAAGGACCCATCGTGCGTAACCGCTCCTTGCTCATACTCACCTCGGTGTTGACCACCGGAGCTCTCACCCTCACTGCCTGTGGTTCGCGCGACGACGGCAAGGGCGGTGGCGACGGTGAGAACGTCACCGTCGTCATCGGTGTCGACGCCCCGCTCACCGGCGACCTCTCGGCCCTCGGCCTCGGCATCAAGAACTCCGCCGACCTCGCGGTCAAGAACGCCAACAAGGAGAAGGTCGTCGACGGCGTCACCTTCAAACTGGTGGCGAAGGACGACCAGGCCCAGCCCTCCGTCGGCCAGGCCAACGCCCAGTCGTTCATCAACGACAAGGAAGTCCTCGGCGTCGTCGGACCGCTGAACTCCAGCGTCTCCCAGTCGATGCAGAAGCCCTTCAACGACGCGAACCTGGTGCAGATCTCCCCGGCCAACACCGGTACCGAGCTCACCCAGGGCGACAACTGGAAGACCGGCGACAAGAAGCGTCCGTTCAAGACGTACTTCCGCACCGCCACCACCGACGCCATCCAGGGCGCCTTCGCCGCGAACTACCTGTACAACACGGCGAAGATCAAGGACGTCTACCTGATCGACGACCAGAAGACGTACGGTGCGGGCCTCGCCGCCTCCTTCAAGGAGACCTTCGAGGGCCTCGGCGGCAAGATCGTGGACACCGACCACGTCAACCCCGAGGAGCGCGACTTCAACGCGGTCGCCACCAAGGTCAAGAAGTCCGGCGCCAAGGCCGTCTACTACGGCGGTGAGTACCCCGCCGCCGGCCCGCTGAGCCAGCAGATCAAGGACGCCGGCGCCAACATCCCGCTCATGGGCGGCGACGGCATCTTCAGCGCCGACTTCATCAAGCTGAACAAGAAGGCCGAGGGCGACCTCGCCACCTCCGTCGGTGCGCCGACCGAGAAGCTCGACTCCGCCAAGAAGTTCATCGCGGACTACAAGGCGGCCGGCTACAAGGAGGCCTACGAGGCCTACGGCGGCGGCACCTACGACGCCACCTGGTCCATCATCCAGGCCGTCAAGATCGCCTACGAGAAGAACGACAACAAGCTGCCCAGCCGCGAGCAGGTGCTCGAGGCCATGGCCGAGGTCAAGTTCTCCGGTGTCACCGGTGAGGTGTCCTTCGACGAGTTCGGCGACACCACCAACACCATGATGACCGCCTACCAGGTCGAGGGCGGCGCCTGGAAGGACAAGCACTCCGAGGCCGTCAAGCCGGAGTAACCCGCAACGCCCTCCCGGCACTTGAAGCATTGACCCAGACCGCGCGGGAGCGCTACCAGCGCTCCCGCGCGGCGCCATATCCGAACCACTCCACGGAGGCCTTGCGGTGAACGAACTGCCGCAGCAGCTGGCCAATGGACTCATCCTCGGCGCGATGTACGGTCTCATCGCGATCGGCTACACGATGGTCTACGGCATCGTCCAGCTCATCAACTTCGCCCACGGCGAGATATTCATGATCGGGGGCTTCGGGGCGTTCACCATCACCCTGTGGATGCCCTCCAGCACCCCCCTGCTGGCCCTGATCCCCATGATGCTGATCTTCGGCATCATCTGCTCCGTCCTCGTGGGCGTCGCAGCGGAACGATTCGCCTATCGCCCCCTACGCGGGGCGCCACGCCTCGCACCGCTGATCACCGCGATCGGCCTCTCCCTCTTCCTTCAGCAGGCCGTCTGGTTCTGGTACCCGGACGCGAAGAAGGACATCACCTTCCCGCAGTTCTCCGGTGACGCCATCGGCATCCTCGGCGCCAACATCAACCGGAACGACCTGTTCATCCTGATCGCCGCGCCGCTGTGCATGATCGCCCTGGGCTGGTTCGTCAACAAGACCCGCGCCGGCCGCGGCATGCAGGCCACCGCGCAGGACCCCGACACCGCCAAGCTCATGGGCATCAACACCGACCGCATCATCGTCATGGCCTTCGCCATCGGTGCCGCGTTCGCCGCCGTCGCGGCCATCGGCTACGCCCTGCACTTCGGCCAGGTCGGCTTCAAGATGGGCTTCCTGATGGGCCTCAAGGCCTTCACGGCGGCCGTCCTCGGCGGCATCGGCAACATCTACGGCGCCATGCTCGGCGGCATCGTCCTCGGCCTCGTCGAAGCCCTCTCCACCGGCTACATCGACCAGATCCCGGGCCTCGAGCAGTTCGGCGCCCAGAGCTGGGCCAACGTCTGGGCCTTCGCCCTGCTCATCCTGTTCCTGCTGTTCAGGCCCCAGGGCATGCTCGGCGAACGCGTCGCGGACAGGGCGTGATACCCATGACGACCACTCTCACCAAGGACACCGGCAGCAAGGCGATCATCCCGCTGCCCCCCACCACGGCCCGCATCGGCGCCGTCGCCGGAGCCGTCGTCGCCTTCGCCGGCACGATGATGCCCTGGACCTGGACCAGCGCCTACCCCGGCGACCTGACCGTCTACGGCTACCCCGCCGAACTCCAGGTCGTCACCCTCACCGGCGCTCTGCTCACCGCCCTGTTCGCCCTCTCCGGCCTCGGCATCCGCGGCCTCACGTGGCTGACCCCCGGCGGCAAGTCCAGCCCGGTCCTGCTGTTCGCCCTCGGCACCCTCGGCACCGTCGGCTACGCCATGGGCTCCATCTCGTACCAGCTCGGCGGCGTCGTCAACCTCGAACCCGGCGCGTGGATCTCCGGCGTCGGCGCGCTCATCGCCGCCGTCGCCGCCCTCGGACTGCCCGCCGAGGTCGCCCCCGACGAGTACGAGCCCAACCTGTGGCACCGCCTGCGCGCCGCCACCAAGGCACCCGAGCCCGGGCGGAGCACCAAGGAGCTCCCCGCCTGGCTCGAGATCGTCGTCATCGGCGTCTCGTTCGCCCTCGGCCTGTACGTCTTCGCGTACTGCATCGCTGCCGAGGCCGAGCTCTTCATCGGTGCCCTGATCACCACCTGCTTCGGTGCCGCCGCGGTGTCCCGGGCCGGGCTCCTCGCCCGCCTCACCACCCTCACCACCAAGCACCGCAACGTCACGATGGCCGCGGCCATCGTCGCCGCCGCCTGCTTCCCGTTCACGCAGACCGACGACACGTACGCCCTCATCGGCGCCAACATCCTGATCTTCACGACCGTCGCCCTCGGTCTGAACATCGTCGTCGGCCTCGCCGGCCTGCTCGACCTCGGTTACGTCGCCTTCCTCGGCGTCGGCGCCTACGCCGCCGCCCTGGTCTCCGGCGCGCCGACCTCCAGCATCGGCGTCCAGTTCCCGTTCTGGGCCGCCGTCCTCACCGGCGCCGGCGCATCGCTGGTCTTCGGCGTCGTCATCGGCGCCCCGACCCTGCGGCTGCGCGGCGACTACCTGGCCATCGTGACGCTCGGCTTCGGTGAGATCTTCCGCATCGCCATGCAGAACCTGAACGGCAACACCGGGCCCGACATCACCAACGGCTCCAACGGCATCCCGAACATCCCCGATCTCGAGTTCTTCGGGTTCAACTTCGGCGAGTCCCACGAGTTCCTCGGCACCCCGCTCGGACGGCCCAGCAACTACTTCTTCCTGATGCTGATCGTCCTGGTCTTCGTCGTCCTGGTCTTCCGCCGCTCCGGGGACTCCCGTATCGGCCGCGCCTGGGTCGCCATCCGCGAGGACGAGACCGCCGCCACCGCCATGGGCATCAACGGCTTCCGGGTCAAGCTCATCGCGTTCGCCCTCGGCGCCACCCTCGCCGGCCTCGCCGGCACCGTCCAGGCCCACCTGCAGTCCACGGTCACCCCCGAGCAGTACCAGTTCGCCAACACGGTCCCGCCGAACTCCGCCTTCCTGCTCGCCGCGGTCATCCTCGGCGGCATGGGCACCATCAGCGGACCCCTCATCGGCGCCGCACTGCTCTACCTCATCCCGAAGAAGCTCGAGTTCCTCGAGGAGCTCCAGCTCCTTCTCTTCGGCCTCGCCCTCGTCCTGCTCATGCGCTTCCGCCCCGAAGGCCTCGTCGCCAACAAGCGCGCGCAGCTGCAGTTCCACGAGACCGACCAACTCGACGTACCCGACCAGCGACTGCCCCAAGACACCGTCAGCGTCACCAAGGCGGGGGCGTGAACACCATGACCACGACAGCAACCACCACCGTCCTCGACGCCAGCGACGTCACCATGCGCTTCGGCGGCCTCACCGCCGTCCGCTCGGTGTCGCTCACCGTCAACAGCGGCGAGATCGTCGGCCTCATCGGCCCCAACGGCGCCGGCAAGACCACCTTCTTCAACTGCCTGACGGGGCTCTACGTCCCCACCGAGGGCAAGGTCAGCTACAAGGGCACCGTCCTGCCGCCCAAGCCCCACCTGGTCACCCAGGCCGGCATCGCCCGCACCTTCCAGAACATCCGGCTCTTCGCCAACATGACCGTTCTGGAGAACGTCCTCGTGGGACGCCACACCCGGACCAAGGAGGGCCTCTGGTCCGCCCTCCTGCGCGGCCCCGGCTTCAAGAAGGCCGAAGCCGCCTCCCACGAACGCGCCATGGAACTCCTGGAGTTCATCGGTCTGGCCCACAAGGCCGACCACCTCGCGCGCAACCTCCCGTACGGCGAGCAGCGCAAGCTGGAGATCGCCCGCGCCCTCGCCAGCGAGCCCGGCCTCCTGCTCCTCGACGAGCCCACGGCCGGTATGAACCCGCAGGAGACCCGGGCGGCCGAAGAGCTCATCTTCGCCATCCGCGACCAGGGCATCGCCGTGCTCGTCATCGAGCACGACATGCGGTTCATCTTCAACCTCTGCGACCGCGTCGCCTGCCTCGTCCAAGGGGAGAAGCTCGTCGAGGGCACCCCCGAGACGGTCCAGAGCGACGAGCGCGTCATCGCCGCCTACCTCGGCACCCCCTTCGAAGGCGCCCCCGGCGCCGAGGAGGTCGCCGAAGTGGAAGCAGCGGAGGCAGCAGCACCCGGCACCGACTCCCGCACGGAGGACCCCAAGTGACCGCTCTGCTCGAGGTCGAGGACCTCAAGGTCGCCTACGGCAAGATCGAAGCCGTCAAGGGCATCTCCTTCAGCGTCGAGGCCGGCCAGGTCGTCACCCTCATCGGCACCAACGGTGCGGGCAAGACCACCACGCTGCGCACCCTTTCCGGACTGCTCAAGCCGCTCTCCGGAAAGATCACCTTCGACGGGAAGCCGCTGGCCAACGTCCCCGCGCACAAGATCGTCGCGCTCGGGCTCGCGCACTCCCCCGAGGGCCGGCACATCTTTCCGCGCCTCACCATCGAGGAGAACCTCCAGCTCGGCGCCTACCTGCGCGACGACAAGGAGGGCATCGCCAAGGACATCCAGCACGCCTACGACCTCTTCCCCATCCTCGGGGAACGCCGTAAGCAGGCCGCCGGAACCCTCTCCGGCGGCGAGCAGCAGATGCTCGCCATGGGCCGCGCCATGATGTCCCAGCCCAAGCTGCTCATGCTCGACGAGCCCTCCATGGGCCTCTCGCCGATCATGATGCAGAAGATCATGGAGACCATCGTCGAGCTCAAGTCCCGCGGCACGACGATCCTCCTCGTCGAGCAGAACGCCCAGGCGGCGCTCTCGCTCGCCGCCCAGGGCCACGTCATGGAGATCGGAAAGATCGTCCTGTCGGGCACCGGACAGGACCTCCTGCACGACGAGTCCGTCCGCAAGGCGTACCTCGGCGAGGACTGATCCTCCGCTGCACAGAGAAGGGGCCCTGTATCTCGTACGTACGAGATACAGGGCCCCTTCTGTGTGTCCTGGCGCGGCCTACTGACCGTTGCCCTTGGCGGCCTTCTTCTCCTCGGAGTCCTCGATCACGGCCTCCGCCACCTGCTGCATGCTGAGCCGCCGGTCCATCGAGGTCTTCTGGATCCAGCGGAACGCCGCCGGCTCCGTCAGCCCGTACTCGGTCTGGAGAATGCTCTTCGCGCGGTCGACCAGCTTCCGCGTCTCCAGGCGCTGCGTGAGGTCCGCGACCTCCTTCTCCAGCGTCTTCAGCTCGGTGTACCGCGACACGGCCATCTCGATCGCCGGCACCACGTCGCCCTTGCTGAAGGGCTTCACGAGATACGCCATCGCACCGGCGTCCCGCGCCCGCTCGACCAGATCCCGCTGCGAGAACGCGGTCAGCATCAGGACCGGCGCGATGCTCTCCTCGGTGATCTTCTCGGCGGCGGAGATGCCGTCCAGCTTCGGCATCTTCACATCGAGGATGACGAGGTCGGGCTTGTGCTCCCGCGCGAGCTCGATCGCCTGCTCGCCGTCGCCCGCCTCGCCGACGACGGTGTAGCCCTCTTCCTCGAGCATCTCTTTGAGGTCGAGCCGGATGAGCGCTTCGTCCTCGGCGATGACGACACGCGTCGTCAGCGGAGGCACGTGCGACTGGTCGTCGTCGGCTACGGGCTGGGGCTCGGGGGCGGTCACTTCTGGCTCCTTGTGGCGGGGCAGGAACTGCTTCCCAAGAGCCTACCTAGCTGCGGTAAGGTGGGTGAGCAGCGGGTCGAGGAATTCCTTTGATTCGCAGGAGCTCCGGTAGCCCAATCGGCAGAGGCGATGGTCTCAAACACCATTCAGTGTGGGTTCAAATCCCACCCGGAGCACTTTTCCTTCGATTCCAAGCTCAGCGGGCGCCCATCTTCTCGATGGGCGCCCGTTCTCGTGCTCCGGAGGGGGGAACCTCCCCCGCTCAGTTCGAGCTGTCGTCCTCGCCGATCCGGTGGACGCGGACCAGGTTGGTGGAGCCAGGGACGCCGGGGGGCGAGCCGGCCGTGATGACGACGGTGTCGCCCTTGTCGCAGTGGCCGTACTTCAGCAGGAGCTCGTCGACCTGGGCGACCATCGCGTCCGTGGAGTCGACCTCCGGGCCGAGGAAGGTCTCCACGCCCCAGGTGAGGTTGAGCTGGGAGCGGGTGGCCTTGTCAGGGGTGAAGGCCAGGAGCGGGATCGGGGAGCGGTAGCGCGAGAGGCGGCGGACCGTGTCGCCGGACTGGGTGAAGGCGACGAGGTACTTGGCGCCGAGGAAGTCGCCCATCTCGGCGGCCGCCCGGGCGACGGCGCCGCCCTGGGTGCGGGGCTTGTTGCGCTCGGTCAGCGGCGGCAGGCCCTTGGCGAGGATGTCCTCCTCAGCCGCTTCGACGATGCGGCCCATGGTGCGGACCGTCTCGATCGGGTACTTGCCGACGCTGGTCTCGCCGGAGAGCATCACGGCGTCGGTGCCGTCGATGACCGCGTTCGCCACATCGGACGCCTCGGCCCTGGTGGGGCGGGAGTTGTCGATCATCGAGTCGAGCATCTGGGTGGCGACGATGACCGGCTTGGCGTTGCGCTTGGCGAGCTTGATGGCGCGCTTCTGGACGATCGGCACCTGCTCCAGGGGCATTTCGACGCCGAGGTCGCCGCGGGCGACCATGATGCCGTCGAAGGCGGCGACGATGTCGTCGATGTTCTCGACGGCCTGGGGCTTCTCGACCTTGGCGATGACGGGGAGGCGGCGGCCCTCCTCGCGCATGATGCGGTGCACGTCGATGATGTCGCGGCCGCTGCGGACGAAGGACAGGGCGATGACGTCGGCGCCGGTGCGCAGGGCCCAGCGGAGGTCGTCCTGGTCCTTCTCGGAGAGCGCGGGCACGGAGACGGCGACGCCGGGGAGGTTGAGTCCCTTGTGGTCGGAGACCATGCCGCCCTCGATGACGCGGGTGCGGACGCGGGGCCCGTCGACCTCGACGACTTCGAGGGTCACCTTGCCGTCGTCGACGAGGATGCGCTCACCCGCGGTGACGTCGGAGGCGAGTCCGCCGTAGGTGGTGCCGCAGGTCTGGCGGTCGCCTTCGACGCCTTCTTCCACGGTGATGGTGAATTCGTCGTCTCGTTCAAGGAGTACGGGACCTTCGCTGAAGCGGCCGAGGCGGATCTTCGGGCCTTGAAGGTCGGCGAGGACGCCGACGCTGCGGCCGGTCTCCTCGGAGGCCTTCCGCACGCGCTGGTAGCGCTCCTCGTGTTCGGCGTAGGTGCCGTGGCTGAGGTTGAAGCGGGCCACGTCCATTCCGGCTTCGACCAGGGCCTTGATCTGGTCGTACGAGTCGGTGGCAGGTCCCAGGGTACAAACGATCTTTGCTCGGCGCATGGTTCGAGCCTATGCCTTACCGGCGGGTAGAGAATTGGCTGGGCATGACTACTCAACAACCTTTACGTGAAAGGTTATTGACAAGTGTTGAATTGTGCGCCGCCCTGCTCCGATGAGCATTTCCGTTGCCAGTAAAGGGCTTTCACTGCTCGATTGTGCAGGGATTCATTCAATTGTTGACCGGGCCGGGTCCGCCGCCGGGATTGCCCGGACTGCCCGGACCGCCCGGACCCGCCGGCCCCCGGCGCATCGGCGTGAGTTGGTGGATGTCGTGCCGGGCGCGGAGTTCGCGCAGGGCGTCGGGGGCTGGGATGCCGCCGGCCGTCATGAGGTCGGCGACCTCGTTGAGGTAGTCCTCGTGGCCCGAGGGTGCGACGTGCAGGAGCAGTTTCGCGGGTGTGGTGCCGGGGTTGGCGAAGGCGTGCGGGCAGCCGGTGGGCACGTACATGAGGCTGCCGGGGCCGCCGCGGGCGACCTTGGTGCCGTCGGCGGACTCCCACAGCTGCCAGTCGCCTTCGGTGCGGTGGCGGGGCTCGAAGGCGAGCAGGTCGAGCTCGCCTTCGAGGACGTAGAAGAGCTCTTCGGCCGCGTAGTGGAGGTGGGCGCCGACGTCGAAGCCGGGCTGGATGACGGCTTCGAAGACGGACCAGCGGGGTGTCTGTTCGGCGCCGACCTTGAGGGTCATGCCGGAGGCGCCGATGAGTTCGCCCGCTCCGGGCTCGAGGACCAGTCCGTCGGTCATGGCATCTCCTCATGGATGGGAGCCAACTGCCCCTGCTGCAAGGGGCATTGGGGCGTCATCTCATGCTGGACAGGACCGGCGGGATTGACCAGAGCGGGCCGGGATGGTTAGAGCTGCGGCGGATGCATGGTGAAGCGGGCATTGACCATGGCGTAGACGGTCTGGCGCCGGGGTTCGAGGTCGAGGGGCGCGGCGCCCTCCGCTTCCATGCCCCCGTCGAAGGCCACGGCCCGGGCGTGCATCATCTTCGGTTCCCTCGCATACGGGGCGGCGTTCTCGGCGCCGAGGTCGGCGAGTTCGACGAGGGCGGCGAGGCGGGTGTCGAGGGCGGCGGCGTATTCGCGGGCGCGCTGGACGGCTTCGCGGACGGCCTGGCTGCGGGCTTCGCCGTGCACGGGCGAGTCGGGCCGCAGCTCCCACCAGGGGCCGTCGACCGAGGTGAGGTCGAGGTCGGCGAGGCGGGTGACGAGTTCGCCGAGTGCGGTGAAGTCGCCGAGTACGGCGGTGAGATGGACGTGGCCGTGGTAGGCGCGGATGTTCTCGCCGCGGCCCTTGGAGGTGAACTCGGGGCGGATGGACAGGGCGCCGGTCTCGAGTGTCTCGACGGCGTCCCCGTACCCCTTGATGAGGTCGAGGACGGCGGCGTTGCGGCGGGTCAGGTCGTCGAGGGCCTGCCGGCGCTCGCGGTCGCGCGAGGTGACGGTGACGTGGATCCGGGCGACCTCGGGGTCGACTTCGAGGCGTGCTTCGCCGGTGACGGCGACGCGGGGTGCGTCGGGGGTGCCGTAGGGCACGGAGGGGGTGCCGTAGGGCACGGAGGGGGTGCCGTAGGGCACGGAGGGGGTGCCGGCGGTGTCGGTGCTGTCGTCCATTGCGTGCTCCTTCTGGGGATACGTCCTGATCCCGGCCACTCTCGCACCCGGCGGCGGCACGGGGCAGTCATCGGATCGCAACCGGTTCGGGGTGTTGCGGAGAGGGGTTCGCGTTGCAGAATCTACGCGCGTTGTTTCTTCGTGATCACGGTGAGGGAGGGGGCGGAATGCCGCTCAGGAGAAGGTCGTTCGTGGGTGCGTCGGCAGTGACGGGCGCGGCGCTCGCGGTGGGTGCGGCGGCGCCCGCGGCGGCGCAGGCGGGCCAGGCTGCGCAGGCGGACCGGGGCAAGGGCCGCGGTCCGAAGCGGTACGCGTTCACGGTGATGGGGACGACCGACCTGCACGGCAACGTCTTCAACTGGGACTACTTCACGGACAAGGAGTTCGACGACAAGGCGCACAACGATGTGGGCCTGGCGAAGATCTCCACGCTGGTGAACAAGGTCCGCGAGGAGAAGGGCCGCCGCAACACCCTGCTGATCGACGCGGGCGACACGATCCAGGGCACGCAGCTGTCGTACTACTACGCGAAGGTCGACCCGATCACCGCGCAGGCCGGCCCGGTGCATCCGATGGCGCAGGCGATGAACGCGATCGGGTACGACGCGGCGGCGCTCGGCAACCACGAGTTCAACTACGGCATCGAGGTGCTGCGGAAGTTCGAGGAGCAGTGCGCGTTCCCGCTGCTGGGGGCGAACGCGCTGGATGCCAAGAGCCTGCGCCCGGCCTTCGCGCCGTACAGCATGCACCGGCTGCGCACCCCGCACGGCCGTGATGTGAAGGTGGCGGTGCTCGGCCTGACGAACCCCGGGATCGCGCTGTGGGACAAGGCCAACGTGCAGGGGAAGATGGTGTTCCCCGGCTTGGAGGAGCAGGCCGCGAAGTGGGTGCCGAAGCTGCGCTCGATGGGTGCGGACGTGGTGATCGTCTCCGCGCACAGCGGTTCCTCGGGCACTTCTTCGTACGGGGACCAGCTGCCGTACATCGAGAACGCGGCGGCGCTCGTGGCCGAGCAGGTGCCGGGCATCGACGCGATCCTCGTCGGCCACGCGCACACGGAGATCCCCGAGTACAAGGTCGCGAACAAGGAGACCGGCCAGGAGGTCGTGCTCTCCGAGCCGCTGAAGTGGGGCCAGCGCCTGACGCTGTTCGACTTCGAGCTGGTGTGGTCGAAGGGCCGCTGGACGGTCGAGAAGGTGGCGGCGAAGGTCCTCAACTCCAACGAGGTGGCCGAGGACCCGAAGATCACGAAGCTGCTCGGTGACGAGCACGAGAAGGTCGTGGCCTACGTCAACCAGGTCATCGGCACGTCCACGCAGGCGATGTCGGCGGCCGAGGGCCCGTTCAAGGACGTGGCGTTGATCGACCTGATCAGCCATGTGCAGGCGGAGACGGTGAAGGCGGCCCTCGCGGGCGGTGCGCACGCGGCGCTGCCGGTCCTGTCGCAGGCCTCGTGCTTCTCGCGCACTGCGGGCATCCCGGCGGGCGAGGTGACGATCAGGGACGCGGCGGGTCTGTACCCGTTCGAGAACACCCTGGAGGCCCGTCTGATCACGGGCGCGCAGCTGAAGGACTACCTCGAGTACTCGGCGCGCTATTACGTGCAGACGCCGGCGGGTGCGCCGGTGGATCCGGCGAAGCTGACGAACGCCGAGAACATCCCGGACTACAACTACGACGCGGTGTACGGCGTGACGTACGAGATCGACATCGCGCAGCCGTCCGGCTCGCGGATCAAGAACCTGAGCTTCGAGGGGAAGCCGCTGGATCCGGCGGCGCAGTTCGTGCTCGCGGTGAACAACTACCGGGCGAGCGGCGGCGGCAACTTCCCGCATGTGCCGAAGGCGCAGCAGGTGTGGGCGAACTCGGACGAGATCCGCAACACGATCATCCAGTGGGTGCAGGCGCGCGGGACGGTGGATCCGGCGGTGTTCGCGCGGGTGGACTGGAAGCTGACGCGGGACGGGGTTCCCGTCTTCTGAGCCGATGGCGGGGCGGGGGCCGGTCGCGGATGCGGCCGGCCCCTTCCCGTTGCAGGGGCCGCCCCTTTCTTCGCAGGGGCCGGCCCTTCCGTCGCGGGGGGTCAGCCCTTCAGGGGTACGAGGGTGCCTTGCCGCTCCGGGGAACGGCCCGCAGCGCCCTGCCCGTCGGGGGCGAGCCCGAAGGTGGTGAAGGCGGTGCGCCGCGGCAGGGTGTAAGGCTCCTTGCCCGTCAGGGTGTTGAGGATGGAGGCGGAGCGCCAGGCCATGAGGCCGAGGTCCGGGGCGCCGACGCCGTGGGTGTGCCGCTCGGCGTTCTGCACGTAGACGGTGCCGGTGACGGAGGGGTCCAGGAGCAGCCGGTAGTCCTGGCTGATCCGCGGCCGCTCGCTGGCGTCGCGGCGCAGATAGGAGTCGAGGCCGGCGAGCACCTGGTCCAGGGGCCGCTCGCGGTAGCCGGTGGCGAGGACCACGGCGTCGGTGGTGAGGCGGGAGCGGGTGCCCTGCTGGACGTGTTCGAGGTGCAGCTCGACCTTGGTGGTGGCGACCCGGCCCGCGGTGCGGACGGAGACGCCCGGGGTGAGGACGGTGTCGGGCCAGCCGCCGTGCAGGGTGCGCCGGTAGAGCTCGTCGTGGATGGCGGCGAGGGTGTCGGTGTCGATGCCCTTGTGGAGCTGCCACTGGGCGGGCACGAGCCGGTCGCGTACGGCTTCGGGCAGGGCGTGGAAGTAGCCGGTGTAGTCCGGCGTGAAGTGTTCGAGGCCCAGCTTGGAGTACTCCATGGGCGCGAAGGCCTCGGTGCGGGCCAGCCAGTGGAGCTTCTCGGCGCCCACGGGGCGGGACTTGAGCAGGTCGAGGAAGATCTCGGCGCCCGACTGGCCCGAGCCGATGACGGTGATGTGTCCGGCGGCCAGGAGGGTGTCGCGGTGCTCGAGGTAGTCGGCGGCGTGGATCACGGGCACGCCGGGCGCCTCGACCAGCGGCTTGAGCGGTTCGGGCACGTGGGGCGCGGTGCCGACGCCGAGGACGACGTTGCGCGTGTACGTACGGCCGAGCGCTTCGGCTTCGCCTTCGGCGTCGAGCTGGGTGAAGTCGACCTCGAACAGGGCGCGTTCGGGGTTCCAGCGGACGGCGTCGACCTGGTGGCCGAAGTGCAGCCCGGGCAGCTGTCCGGCGACCCAGCGGCAGTAGGCGTCGTATTCGGCGCGCTGGATGTGGAACTTCTCGGCGAAGTAGAACGGGAAGAGCCGCTGCTGCTCGCGCTGGTAGTTGAGGAAGGACCAGGGGCTGGTGGGGTCGGCGAGGGTCACCAGGTCGGCGAGGAAGGGCACTTGGAGGGTGGCGCCCTCGATGAGGAGCCCGGGGTGCCACTGGAAGCCGGGGCGCTGCTCGTAGAACGCGGTGCGCAGTTCGGTGAGCGGGTGCGCGAGGGCGGCGAGGGACAGGTTGGACGGCCCGATGCCGATGCCCACCAGGTCCTGGGGCTCTTCGGGGGTTGGGGCGGCGGTGTTCATCGGGGGGTGTGTCCTTCCACAAGGCGCAGCAGGGCGGCGAGTTCGCCGCGGGTCGTGTACGGGTTGAGCAGGGTGGCCTTGAGCCAGAGCCGTCCGTCGAGGCGGGCGCGGCCGAGGACGGCGCGGCCTTCGGCGAGGAGCTTGCGGCGTACGTGCGCGAGGCCGGTGTCGTCGGCGTCGCGGGGCCGGAACAGGACGGTGCTGAGGGCGGGCCTGTCGTAGAGCTCGAAGCCGGGGTGTGCGTCGATCGCGGCGGCGAACTCCTCGGCCAGATCGCAGACTTGGTCCACGAGCGCGCCCATGCCTTCGCGGCCGAGCGCGCGCCAGGTGACGGCGGTCTTGAGGATGTCGGGGCGCCGGCTGGTGCGCAGGGAGCGGCCGAGCAGGTCGGGCAGGCCCGCCTCGGTGTCGTCCTCGGCGTTGAGGTAGTCGGCCCGGTGTCCGAGCGGTGCCAGGTCGGCGGTGTCGCGTACGGCGAGGAAGCCGGCGGCCACGGGCTGCCAGCCGAGCTTGTGCAGGTCGAGGGTGACGGTGTGGGCGCGCTCCAGACCGCGGAGCTTCTCCCGCCGCGTACGGCTGAACAGCAGGCCGCCGCCGTAGGCCGCGTCGATGTGCAGCCGGGCGCCGTGGGCGGCGCACAGGCCGGCGATCTCGTCGAGGGGGTCGATGAGTCCGGCGTCGGTGGTGCCCGCGGTGGCGGCGACGAGTTTGGGTCCGGGCAGTTCGGTGAGGGCTTCGTCGAGGGCGGCGGGGTCGAGGAGGCCCGCGGGCGCGGGGACGGTGACGGGGTCGGGCAGGCCGAGCAGCCAGGCGGCGCGGTGCAGGGAGTGGTGCGCGTTGGCACCGGCCAACAGCTGTACGGGGCGGTGCAGTTCGCGGGCGAGGAGCAGGGCGAGCTGGTTGGACTCGGTGCCGCCGGTGGTGACGAGGGCGTCGTGCGGGACGCCGTGGCTCTCGGTGTCGCTGCCCGTGCCCCCGTACACCTCGGCGGCGAGAGCGCGGGTCACCAGCTGTTCGAGCTCCGAGGCGGCCGGGGCCTGGTCCCAGGAGTCCATCGAGGGGTTCAGGGCGGACGCGGCGAGGTCCGCGGCGGCCGCGACCGCGAGCGGCGGGGTGTGCAGATGGGCCGCGCACAGCGGGTCGGCGGGGTCGGCCGCGCCCGAGGCGACGAGCGTGACGAGGGTGCGCAACGCCTCTTCGGCGCCCAGCCCTTGGGCCGGCAGCACGTGGTCGACGGTCTTGGCGACATGCTGCCCGACAGCTTCGGGCCCGCCGTCCGGCAGCGGTCCCCCGCGCGCGGCGGCGCCTTCGGCGAGGGCGTCGAGGACGGTGAGCAGCAGCGGCCGCAGCGCGTCGGGGCCGGTGGCGCCTCCGGCGAGGGGCGGCTGGCTGCTCATGCGGATGTCCTCCGGGCGGGCGGGAGATCGGTGCGCGGGGCATCCAGCGTGCAGGGTGGTGCGTCACGGTGCCCGCGGAGATAAACGAGCACAACTCGAAAGTGGTACTGCCGTACGGAGAAAAGCAGTTGGAGTGGTATGGCGGCGGATTCCGGGGCATGTCCGGACCATCCGTTTCGCCGGACCGGCAGGACCCGAGGCGGGCCCGGACGGCCGGAAGGGGGCGCCGGTCGATGACCGGCGCCCCCTTCACGTAACCCTGTCGCTCACTCCTGAAGAGCTCAGACTCCTCGCACCCGCAGCGCCCGCGCCAGGTCGTCCATGTGGTCGGCCAGGCGGCGGCGCAGCGGCGGCGGGACCTCCGCCTCGGCCAGGCACCGCTCCCCCAGTTCGAGGGTGGCGCGCTCGACCACGAGGGCCGGCACCGCGTGGCGGCCGATGCCGTCGGCCATGGCGGGGCCGCGGCGGTGGGCGGTGGCGGGCGCGTCGGTGAAGAAGCGGGTGACGTACGGGCGGACGAGGTCGAGCTGTTCGGGCTGCCAGAAGCCCTGGGCGGTGGCGGTGAACAGGTAGTTGGAGAGCTCGTCGGCGCCGCCGAACATGGCCTGCCAGGCGGCTTCCTTCGCGGCCGGGTCGGGCAGCGCGGCACGGCAGCGGGCCGCGCCTTCCTGGCCGGTGGCGCTCGGGTCGTGCAGGAGCTCGGCCTCGATGACGGCGTCGTCCACGGCGCCGAGCACGGCGAGGCGGGTGAGCAGGCGCCAGCGCAGCTCGGGGTCGAGTTCGGGGCCGCCGGGGACGGTGCCCTCGTCGAACCAGGCGCGGATGACGTCCGCGCGCTGGGCGTGGTCGATGAAGTGGCGTACGGCGGTCAGGCGGGCGCCCGGCGCCGAGCCGTCCTCGGTGAGCCGGATGATGTCCTCGCACAGGTCGGACAGCAGGCTCAGGGCGGCGGGGCGGTCGGCCGGGTCGACGTAGTGGTCGGCGATGTGGGCGCCGGCGAACGCGAGGACGCCCTGGACGATGGCGAGGTCGCTCTCCTGGGGGAGGTGGGCGCGGGCGGTCTCCAGGTAGGCGGCCGGGGCGAGTTCGCCGTCGCGGACCATGTCGCGCAGGGTGTTCCACACGACGGTGCGGTTGAGCGGGTCGGGGATGGCGGAGACCGACTGGAGGGCGCTCCGCAGCGACTGCTCGTCGAGGCGGACCTTGGCGTACGTGAGGTCCTGGTCGTTGAGGACGACGAGCGCGGGGCGGCGGCCGGGGCGCGTGGTCTCCGTCTCGTCGGCGGCGATGTCGACGTCGAAGCGCTCACGCAGCACGAACGCGCTGCCGTCGTGCAGATCGCGGTCGTACGCGGCGACGCTCACGCGGTGCGGGCGGCTGCCGTCGCGGGTGACGGTGAGCTGCCAGGAGGTGCCGGCCTCCGTGACGGCCGGGGTGAGCTTGTCGACTCCGGTGGTGCCGAGCCAGACGCGGGCCCACTCGTGGACGTCGCGGTCGGTGGCGGAGGCGAGGTTGTCGATGAAGTCGGCGAGGGTGGCGTTGCCGAACTTGTGGCGGGCGAAGTGGGCGTTGATGCCCGCGGAGAAGTCCTTGTCGCCGAGCCAGGCGACGAGCTGGCGCAGGGCCGATGCGCCCTTCGCGTACGAGATGCCGTCGAAGTTGGCCTGGGCGGCGCCGGTGTCGGGGACGAGCTCCGGCTTCGGCGCGACCGGGTGGGTGCTGGGCCGCTGGTCGCTGTCGTAGCCCCAGGTCTTGCGGGCGATCCCGAAGTCGGTCCAGGTGTCGGGGAAGCGGGTGACCTCGGCGGTGGTCTGGTAGCCCATGTACTCGGCGAAGGACTCGTTCAGCCAGATGTCGTCCCACCAGCGCAGCGTGACGAGGTCGCCGAACCACATGTGGGCCATCTCGTGGGCGATGACCATGATGCGGGTCTGGCGCTCGGTGTCGGTGACGGCGGAGCGGTAGATGAACTCGTCGCGGAAGGTGACGAGTCCGGGGTTCTCCATCGCGCCCCAGTTGAACTCCGGGACGAAGGCCTGGTCGTAGGAGTCGAAGGGGTAGGGCTCCTCGAACTTCTCGTGGTAGCGGTCGAAGAGCGCCTTCGTGGCGTCGAGGATCTCGTCGGCGTCCACGTCGAGGTGGGGCGCGAGGGAGCGGCGGCAGTGGATGCCGAAGGGCAGGCCGCGGTGCTCGGTGGTCACCGAGTGGTACGGGCCCGCGGCGAGCGCGGCGAGGTAGGTGGAGATGGGCGGGGTGTCGGCGACGGTCCAGCGGCCCGCGCCCTGGTGCTCGGCGATGCCGTTGCCGAGCACGGTCCAGCCCTCGGGGGCGGTGACGGTGAACGCGAAGACGGCCTTGAGGTCGGGCTGGTCGAAGGCGGCGAACACCAGCGGGGCGTAGTCCATGCCGAGCTGGGTGTAGAGGTAGGTCTCGCCGTCGGCGGGGTCGGTGAAGCGGTGCATGCCCTCGCCGGTGTGCGAGTAGCGCATCTCGGCGTCGACGGTGAGCTCGTGCTCGCCGGCGGTGAGGTGCTTGAGGGGCAGGCGGCCGTCGGCGTACGTCTCGGGGTCGAGGGGCTGTCCGTCCAGGGCTGCCGCGCGCAGCGTGGCGGCCTTGAGGTCGACGAAGGTGTCACCGGCCTCGCGGGCGGTGAAGCGGATCACGGTACGGGCGTCGAAGGTCTCCTCGCCGCGGGTGAGGTCCAGGTCGACCTCGTATCGCTGCACGTCGAGGAGTCGGGCTCGGGTCTGCGCTTCGTCGCGCGTCAGTACGGACATGGGGACATGCTGCCCGATGTCTTGATCCGGGCACAGAGGGGGTGGCTGCGGGTGCCCGGAAGGGGGTGGTCCTGCTGGTGGGCGGGGCCGGGTGGGGCAGGTCGGGGTGGCCCGGGGTGCGGTCCGGGGCGGGCAGGCCGTCGCCGGTCCCGTCCAGGAAGCGGTCGTCCGCGCGGGCGGGGCCGGGCGGGACGTAGGCTCAGCTGCCATGACCACGCGTGACAACTCCACCACCGACCCGCAGGTCCTCGCCGAGCTGGGGCGGCTGCGGGACAGCATCGACAACATCGACGCGGCCGTCGTCCACATGCTCGCCGAGCGCTTCAAGTGCACCCAGCAGGTCGGCCACCTCAAGGCCGCCCACCAGCTGCCGCCGGCGGACCCGGCGCGCGAGGCGCAGCAGATCGCGCGCCTGCGCGGGCTCGCGGAGAGCGCGAAGCTGGACCCGGCATTCGCGGAGAAGCTCCTGAACTTCATCATCAGCGAGGTCATCCGCCACCACGAGCAGATCGCCGACGGCCGCCTGAACGGCGACGGCGCCTCCCCCGCCGCGTAGCTCCCTGCGCCCGGCCGCCTCCGGACCGCCGTGCCGCCGCGCGGCCCGTACGCCTCCGCCGCCCTCCACGGCGTACGACCCGGACCGGCCCGAGCTGCACTTCGACGCCGGGCAGTACGACTGCGAACCGGCGCGGGAGAACCTGAAACTGCCCGCGCAGCCGCGCGAGTTCACCTGACGCCGGCCTCGCGCACCTCGTGGCCTTCGGCGGGCCGGAGCATCGGCGGATCGTCCGGGTCCGGGATCTCCTGGGACCAGCCGCCCGGCACCGCACGGGCCTGCTGCTCACGGAAGCGGACCGGGGCGAGGCCGACCCGGCGGGTGAACAGGCGGGAGAAGTAGGCCGGGTCGTCGTAGCCGACGCGGCGGGCGACGGCGGCGACCGGGAGTTCGGTCGCGGCGAGCAGCTCCTTGGCGCGGCCGAGGCGGATCGACAGCAGGTAGTCCTTGGGGCTGCACCCCGAGCCGCGGCGCACGGCGGTGCGCAGTTCGGTGGGGGTCATGCCCAGGCGCGCCGCGTGTTCGGCCACGGACAGGGGCAGGTAGGCGTCGCGGGCGAGGGCTTCGAGCACCGGGTCGCCGTCGGGCGCGAGGTCGGCGCGCGAGCGGCGCAGGGCGACGAGGAGTTCGTGCACGGCGGCGCCGGTCTCGACCTCAAGGAGCGGGTTGCCGACCCGGGCGGCGCGCGCGATCCGGGTGACGACGGCGCGGGCCGGTGCGCTGTCGCCGAGGGGGACGACGGGCCGGTCGGGTTCGATGTAGCCGAGTTCGGTGTACGTGGTGGTCGCGGGGCCCGTGAAGTCCACGAAGGCCTCGTCCCAGCCGGTGTCCGGGTCGGGCCCGTACTCGTGGGACACGCCGGGCAGCAGCCAGACGAGGGCGGGCGCCGTGATGGTGAGCCGGCGTCCGTCGGGCAGCCGGTACCAGCCGCCGCCGGAGCAGATGACCATGGCGACGTGGTGGTCGAGGGTGCGCGGACCGACCGGCGGCAGCGCACCGTACTGGAGGCCCACGCCGAGGCAGACCAGACCGAGGCGGTGGTGGACGGGGCTGGGCGTGAAGTACCGCATCCACGTGTGATACATGGGCTTTTGCCCCCTTCCGCACCGCTTCGGTGTCCCGTCAGCGCTCGCTTTCCGTGCAAGCACACCTGATCTTTGTCCATGGACCGGCACCCCGCCAGGGGGTGAATCTGGCCGCGTACCAGGAGAGATCGAGGGGCGGGCATGAGCACATCGGGCACGGGGACGGGGCCGGAGACGGGCGAGTTCCGGATCGGGGAGCGGGATTTCGAGCTGGACGGGCGGCCCGTGCGGCTGCTCTCCGGCGCGCTGCACTACTTCCGGGTCCATGAGGAGCAGTGGGACCACCGGCTCGCGATGCTGCGCGCGATGGGCCTCAACTGCGTGGAGACGTACGTCCCGTGGAACCTGCACGAGCCCGCCCCCGGCACCTACCACGACCTCGGCGCGCTGGGCCGCTTCCTGGACGCGGCGGCGCGGGCCGGCCTGTGGGCGGTCGTGCGGCCGGGCCCGTACATCTGCGCGGAGTGGGAGAACGGCGGGCTGCCGCACTGGGTGACCGGACCGCTCGGGCCGCGCGCCCGCACCCGCGACCCGGAGTATCTGCGCCGCGTGGACAGCTGGTTCAGCGAGCTGCTTCCGCAGGTCGTGGAGCGGCAGGTGCACCGCGGCGGCCCGGTGGTCATGGTGCAGGTGGAGAACGAGTACGGCTCGTACGGCAGCGACCGCGCGTATCTGCGCCATCTCACGGACGTGCTGCGCGACCTGGGCGTCGAGGTACCGCTGTTCACCTCGGACGGCCCCGAGGACCACATGCTCACCGGCGGTTCGGTGCCGGGCGTGCTCGCCACGGTCAACTTCGGCTCGGACGCGACGGCGGCCTTCGCCACCCTGCGCCGCCACCAGCCGGCCGGGCCGCTGATGTGCATGGAGTTCTGGTGCGGCTGGTTCTCGCACTGGGGCGGCAAGGAGGCCGCGCGCTCCCCCGAGGACGCGGCGGCCACGCTGCGCGAGATCCTGGAGTGCGGCGCCTCGGTGAACCTGTACATGGCGCACGGCGGCACCAGCTTCGCCGGCTGGGCGGGCGCCAACCGCGGCGGCGAGCTGCACGAGGGCGCGCTCCAGCCGGATGTGACCTCGTACGACTACGACGCCCCGATCGACGAACAGGGCCGCCCGACCGCGAAGTTCTGGGCGTTCCGCGAGGTACTCGCGGCATACGCGGACGGCCCGCTGCCCGAACTCCCGCCGCAGCCGGACCGGTTGGCGGCCCCGGCGCAGGCGGCGCTCGACACCTGGGCCTCCCTCGACGCGGTCCTCGACCACCTCGGCGGCCCGGAGACCGTCACCGGCGCACCGCCCACCTTCGAGGACCTGGACGTGGACCGCGGCCTGGTCCGCTACCGCGTCGAGGTCCCGGGCCCGCGCGAGCCCTACCCGCTGCACGTCCCCGGCCTGCGCGACCGGGCCGTGGCCCACGTCGACGGAAAGCGCGCCGGCATCCTGACCGAGTCGTCACCCACCCTGGACGAGCCGGTGCCGGGCCCGGCGGTGGTGGAGCTGTGGGTGGAGTCGCTCGGCCGGGTCAACTACGGCCCGCGCGTGGGCGAACCGAAGGGCCTGACCGCCGGCATCCGGCACGAGCGGCAGTACCTGCACGGCATCGCGGCCCGCGGCCTGCGCCTCGACGCCTTCGACGCGGGCCTCGGCGCCCTGCCCCTGACCGCGCCGGAAGCACCCACCGGCCTCTACGTCGGCACGGTGGAGGTGAGCGGCGCGGGCGACGCCTGGCTCGAACTGCCCGGCTGGACACGGGGGTTCGTGTGGGTCAACGGCTTCAACCTGGGCCGCTACTGGTCGGCGGGCCCGCAGCACGCGCTGTCCGTGCCCGGGCCGGTGCTGCGGGAAGGGGCCAATGAGGTGTGGGTGCTCGAGCTGGAGGGGGCGGCGACGGAGCGGACCGTACGTTTGAGCGCCGACCCGCGGCACCCGTAACCGCAGCACCCGTAAGCGCCACGTCCGCCTCACTCGTACGGCAGCACGGCCCGCACCTCCCACCCGCCCTCCGCGCTCGGTCCCGCGGTCAGTTCGCCGCCGAGGGCCGTGACGCGTTCGGTGAGGCCCGCGAGGCCGAAGCCGCCGCCGCGGGCCTGCTCGTCGAGCGGGGCGGGCTCGGTGCCGTCGTCGGCGACGCGGATCTCCAGGGAGCGGGCGCCCGACGGGCCGCGGACGGTGCGCAGACCGACGCGGACCGCCGTGGCGTCCGCCGCGTGCTTGCGGATGTTGGTGAGGCCTTCGCGGACGATGCGGTGGGCGGCGGCCGCGAGGTCGGCGGGGAGGTCCTCGTCCAGGCCGGGTTCGACGTAGAGGATCGCGGGCGGGCCGCTCGCCGAGAAGCGTTCCGTCATCTCGCGCAGGTCGGTGAGGCCCGCGGCCGGGGCGGTCTCCGCGGCGCCTTCGCGCAGGACCCTGACCAGGCGGCGCATGGCACCCAGTGCTTCCTCGCCCGCCTTCTCGATCCGCGCGAAGGTGTCCGCGGCCTGTTCGGCGGAGGCGGCCGTGAAGCGGGCCGCGCCGGCCTGCACGACGATGCCGGTGACGTGGTGGGCGACCAAGTCGTGCAGTTCGCGGGCGAGTTCGATGCGCTCGGCGGCGCGGACCGCCTGCAGGTCGCGGGTGCGCTGCACGGACTGGGCGCGCAGCAGCAGCGAGTACGCGGCGACCACGACGGTCAGGACCGCGAACAGGGTGGTGAAGCGGCCGGGTTGCTCGTCGCGTACCGGAGCGGCCATCGTCGCGAGGCCGAGCAGCGGGCCGAGGACGGCGGCGGCGCGGGTCGGGGCGCGCTGGAGGACGGCGCTGAGCAGGAGCAGGAGCGCGATGGCCTCGGCCAGGCCCCAGACCTTCAGCGGGTGGTCGCCGGTGAAGAGGAGCAGGGACACGGCCCAGGACACGGCGGCCGCGGGCCACGCGCGGGCCTGGAGCGGCACCCCCGACCAGGGCACGGCGCACAGGCAGACGAAGACGCCGGAGAAGACGACCAGGGCGTGCGGGACGGTGGGCTGGCGGGCGAGCGCCACGCCCTCGAAGGCGACGAGGGCGATCAGGACGGCGGCGAACAGGACCTTCGCGGCGGCGGTCCGCGCGCGGCCGCGCCGGAACCAGGCGAACAGCCGGCTCACGGGGTACCGGTGGCCAGTCCGCTCTCCCAGGCCCATGCGGCGATCTCGACGCGGTTGCGGGCGTCGAGCTTGGTCTGCACGTTGGCCAGGTGGGTCTTGACCGTGGAGAGCGACACGAACAGGGCGGAGGCGATCTCGGCGTTGGTCATGCCGCGCGCCAGGCAGCGGACCACCTCGGTCTCGCGGTCCGTGAGGGGTTCGGCGGGCTCGCGGACCTGGCGGCGTGCGGCGATCGGCGCCATCTCGCGCAGCAGCCGCACGGTGATGGCGGGTGAGACGAGGGAGTCGCCGACCGCCGCGGCGCGTACCGCCTCGACGAGCATCGCGGGGCTCGCGTCCTTGAGCAGGAAGCCGCTGGCTCCGCCGTGCAGTGCGGAGTGCACGTATTCGTCGAGGTCGAAGGTGGTGACGATGACGATACGGGGGCGCTCGGTGCCGGTGGCCGACAGGCGCCGGGTCACTTCGAGGCCGTCGAGCTTGGGCATCCGGATGTCGAGCAGGAGCACGTCGGGATCGTGCCGGCGGACGGCGTCGAGCGCGGCCTCGCCGTCGACGACGTCCTCGACGACCTCGATGTCGGACTGGCTCTCCAGGATCATCCGGAAGCCGGTGCGGACCATCTCCTGGTCGTCCGCGATGACCACCGTGATCGCCATATGCGCCGCCGCCCTGCCCGCCGGGTCCCTGACCTGTGCCTTCCATGGGACCGGCGCCCCGCGCGGTGCGCAACCGGGGGCGGGCCCGTGGAGAGGAGGCCGCAGGGCCGGAGCGGCGCTGGTCCGGCCCTGCGATGCCGGTGATGACGCTACGCCGCACGGGGTCCCCTCGTCCTCGGGCATCCGGCCCCCCTCGCGAGGGCTGCGGATCGGCCGGACGGCCGGGGGCGGGTCGGCCGGACGGCCGGGGGTTGGTCCGGCAGCTCCCCCTTGGATCGGCCGGACGGCCGGGGTGGATCGGCCCGAGCGCAGGACGAGAAGCACCCTCATCTGCCGCCCACGATCCCGGCGGAACGCGCCCCCCTGCCCGGGCCGATCCGCGCCTTACAGTGGAAAACCGACGACGCGAGGGGGTGCGGGCGTGGCGAACGGCGGACCCGTGGAGCACGGCTACCCGCATCTGGACACGGTGCGTGCGGCGATCACCGCGCTCTACAAGCGGCTCTCCTACGACACCGTGCACACCTTCGGCACCAGCGTCGCCCCCGCCGACGTGGCGTTCTGCGACATCGACGACCTGCATCTGGGCGCGCAGCGGGTGGCCCGCGTGATGGTGCAGCACTTCCGACTGCCGGACGCCCGGATGATCGTGTCCTTCCGCGACATGGAGCACGCCGCGGGCGTCGAACTGGCCGCCGGGCCCGAGTACTTCATCGAGCTCAACAACCGCTTCCGCACCCACCGCCGCGACATCGGCGCCGCGCTCGCGCACGAGGTGATGCATGTCTACCTGCACCGCCTCGGCCTGTCCTTCCCCGGCACGCGCGACAACGAGATCCTGACGGACACCGCCACCGCCTACCTCGGCGCGGGCTGGCTGCTGCTCGACGCCTTCCGCGAGGACGGCACGAGTTCGCAGAAGCTCGGCTATCTCACGCCCGAGGAGTTCGGCTACGTACTCGCCAAGCGGGCCCTCGCGTTCGGCGAGGACCCGGCCGTCTGGTTCACCAGCCCGCAGGCGTACACGGCGTATACGAAGGGGCTGCAACTGGCCCGCCAGGACGAGCGGCAGCCCCCGCTGACGGCGGCCGGCTGGGCGGGCCGGCGGCGCTACGCCAAGGACCGGCGCCACGCCCAGGACCACGGCGCGGGCGGCGCCTGCGGCGGCCCGTACACCTTCGACGCGGGGAGCACGCTCAAGGTGTCGTTCCCCTGCCCCACCTGCCGGCAGCGGATCAGGGTGCCGGTGCGCGGGCGGGTGCGGGCGCGCTGCACGCTGTGCCGGTCGGTCCTCGACTGCGATACGTGACCGGCTCGACTGCGATACGCGACCGCGACCGCGATACGTGAGAATGCACGGGCGCGGGACAGCCGCCGAAGACAGCCACCCCGCGCCCGGCGCCCCCTCACTCGTGGGCCGCCACCGCCTTGCGCGGCAGCCCCAGGCAGAGCAGTGCGCTGAGCACGAACCCGGCCACCACCCACGGCATCGCCGCGCTCAGCGCCTCGGTCAGACCGTCGGCCGCGTGCCCGAAGAACACCGAGCCGATGAGCGCCGCACCGAGCGCGCCGCCGAACTGCTGGGCGGTGGAGAAGATGCCGGACGCGCCGCCCGCGAGGTCGGCGGGTACGGCGGACAGGACCACGTTCACCAGCGGCACGACGAGGAAGCCGAGGCCGGCGCCCGCGATCAGCAGGCCGGGCACGAGCGGCCAGGCTCCGGTGTGCGCGGCACTGGACTCACTGACGGCCTGCCACACCCAGGCGAAGCCGCCCGCCATCATCAGCGCTCCGGCGACCAGGACGAAGCGGCCGAACTTCGCCGCGAGCGCGTCCGCGGCGGGCGCGGTGAGGAAGCCGCCCACGGAGAACGCGACGGTCAGCACGCCGGCCTGCATCGGGCTGTAGCCCTCGCTGCCCTGCAACCAGATCGCGAACACCAGGAAGAAGCCCTGCATGCCGACGGAGAAAAGGAGTTGGACGACCACGCCGAGCGAGAACGCGGGCAGCTTGAACGCACGCGCAGGCAGCAGCGGTACGACTCCGGTGCGGTCGCGGCGCCCTTCGACGACGGCGAGCGCGACGAGGGCGAGCACACCGGCGGCCAGGCACAGCCAGCCCCACAGCGGCCAGCCGTTGGACTCCCCCTGCACCAGCGGCAGCACGATCGCGACGAGGGCGCCGGCGAGGACCAGGCTGCCGAGCAGGTCCGGCCGTCCCGCCGCACGCTCCTTCGTGCCCGGCACGAGCAGGGCGCCCGCCACGAAGGTCGCGACGGCCACGGGCACGTTGACCAGGAACACCGAGCGCCAGCCGAGGCCGAACAGGTCCGCGTCGGTGAGGACGCCGCCGAGCAGCAGCCCGACCGCGGAGGCGAAGCCGGCCACGGCCCCGTACATCCCGAAGGCGGCCCCGCGCTCCTTGCCCTGGAACAGCGTGCGGAAGGAGCCGAGCACCTGCGGGATGAGCAGCGCGGCGAAGACGCCCTGGACCGCGCGCGCGGCCACCAACTGGCCGGGGCTCTGGGCGATCCCGCAGGCCAGGGACGCGAGGCCGAAGCCCGCGGTGCCCGCGAGGAAGAGCCGCTTGCGGCCGTAGCGGTCGCCGAGGTGGCCGGAGACGATCAGCGTGGCGGCGAAGCCGAGCAGATACGCCGAGACCATCCATTGCAGGGCGCTCTCGGAGGCGCCGAGGTCACGGCCTATGGACGGGATGGCGACGTTCACGATCGTCACGTCGATCAGGTCCATGAGCGCCGCGATCATCATGACGATTGCGGCCGCCCAGCGGCGTGGGTGGAGGGCGGGGCCTGCGGGGGTGCCCGCGGGCGAGGTGGTGAGCGTGGCCGGCATGGCGACTCCCGGATCCCAGATTTATTTCGTTCGGACTAACGAAAGAGTTGCACGCCCACCTCCGCGATCGCAACTCTTTCGTTCGCCCGAACTAAATTTTTGCTAGTCTGCCGCCATGACCAGGGCCGAGGAAGCAGCCGAGGAAGCAGGCGAGGAAGCCGTCCAGGAAGCGGTCGAGGAGGCAGGCGGGCAGGCAGAAGGCGAGCGCGCCGCCGTCCTGGAGCGCCTGATGGAGACCGGCCGCGAGAACAGCGCCTCCACGGTGATGTTCCACAGCGCCATCGCCGCCCGGCAGGGACTGAGCGCCACTGAGACGAAGACCCTCGACCTGCTCGTGCAGCACGGCCCGCTGACCGCCAAGGACCTCGCCGGGCACACCGGCCTCGCGCCCGCGTCCGTGACCGGCCTGGTCGACCGGCTCGAGTCCAAGGGGTACGTACGCCGGGCCAAGCACGCCACCGACAAGCGGCGCGTGGTGATCGAGCTCGACCAGGAGAAGCTCTCCGGTCTCGCCGCGTTCTTCGACGACTGGGCCAAGGAGATCGTGGCGCTCTGCGAGCCGTTCAGCGTCGACGAACTGGAGACGGTGATCCGCTTCCTCTCGGCCACCACCGAGCTCCAGCGCCGGACGGCCGCCCGCCTCGCGGACTGACCGCCGCCCCGTTCCCGGACCGGGCCCGCGGACCGGGCCCGCGGACCGGGTGCCGCACGAAAACCTTTGCGTTCGACCGCCTGCCGGGTGAAGGTAGTCGAAGCATGAAGAACCATCACGCCCCGGACCAAACCGCCGAATCAGCCCTCTTCTCCGCCGTGTTCGCCGGGGACGAGAACGCCGCCGTGCGCCTGCTGCGCTCCGGCGTCGACCCCGACACAGCCGACGAGGACGGCGAGACGCTGCTCTACGTGGCGGCGATGAACAACCAGCCCGGCATCGTGCGCCTGCTGCTCGCGGCGGGCGCGGACCCGTCCCGTCTGAGCTCCGGCGCCGATCTGCCGCTGTGCGGCGCGGCCTGCGCGGGCCATCACGAGGTCGTACGGGCGCTGCTCGCCGCGGGCGCGGCGCCGGACGAGCCCGAGGAGGGCGGGTTCACGGCGCTCGCCTGGGCCGTGCAGCTCGGCCACGCGGACACCGCCGCGGCGCTGCTGGCCGCCGGCGCGGACCCGGAGCGCCCCGGCCCCGACGGCCTCTCGCCGCTGGTCTCGGCGGTACGGCGCGGCTCGTTCGGGACCGTACGGGCGCTGCTCTTCCACGGCGCACGGCCCACCCAGGAGGCGTTGGCCGAGGCGCGGCGCTGGCTGGCCACCGACATCGAGGCCGTGCTGCGCGCGGAGGTGTCCCAAGGGGCCGATCCCGCCGATGTGTTCGTGCGGCGCCTGCCCGAGTTCGCGGGGATCACGGTGAGCGTCGAGGTGCTGCGGCCCGGGGGCGGCGGCTTCGGGCGCGAGCAGCAGACGGGGCACGGCGCGATCGCCACGGTCCTGGAGCGCGAGCTGGGGGTGCGGGCGCCGTTCGGTGAACTCCTCGACCGCGCCGTGCGGTTCGCCGACCCCGACAACGAGAACTGGCGCGAGGCCGCGGGCGAACTGGCCGGGCGCGCCGACGAGGTGACGTATCAGGCGGCGGCCGCCCTGACCCGGGACGCGGACCCGCTGCGGCGGGCGTTCGCGGTGGACGTGCTCGGCCGGCTGTGCACCGGGGACGGGGGCCGGGCGTTCGCGGGCCGTGTGCTGCCGCTGCTGGTGAAGGCCGCCGACGGCGTTCTGGAGCGGGCCGGTGCGGCGCGGGACGGAGCCGGGGGTGCGCCGGACGGCGCCGGGGCCGCACACGGCGCGGTGCTCGCCCGGACCGTCGTACGGGCGTTGGGCGAGCCGGGCGACCCTGCCGCGCTCGCCTCCGTGCTGGCCTTCGCCACCCACCCGGACCCGCCGGTACGCGCCTTGGTGGCGGCCTGTGTGCACGCGCTTCTGGGGGGCGAGGAGAAGGCGGCCGCGGGCGACGGGGAGAAGTCGGGACCCGACGGCTCGGACCGAAGCGCCAACGCTCCTACCGACCAAGGCAGTTCGGACAGCCGGACCGAGACCGCCGCGCTCGCCCTCGCCCGGCTGACGAACGACCCGGACCCCGTGGTCCGCAACCGCGCCACCCTCGCGCTCTCCTGGTGCCCGAGCGACAGCCTGGAGGTCCGCGAGAGTCTCGCCGCGCGGCTGGCCGACAGCGATCCGGCGACGGTGGCCGAGGCCGCGCGGGGGCTCGCGGCGCGCCGTGACCCGCGCGCGGTCGAGGCCCTGGCCCGGCTGCTCAGCACGGGCGATCCGGAGAGTGCCGCGTACGACACGGCAGTTCAGGCCGTGGACGAGGTACGGGACGAACGGGCCCGGGCCATGCTGCGCGGGACGTTCCCGCGGATCGGGACCTGAGAACCCGAGGACCTGCCGCACGCATCCGCCCGCCGCACCCGTCCGTGCGACGGGCGGCGCGACGCGCGGTCCTAGCATGGGCGCATGATCGTCGCGCGTTCCGTCGCCCTCTTCGTCCTCGCCGCACTCCTCGAGATCGGTGGCGCGTGGCTCGTGTGGCAGGGCGTGCGCGAGCACAAGGGGTGGGTCTGGATCGGCGCGGGCGTGATCGCGCTCGGTCTGTACGGGGTGGTCGCCACCTTCCAGAGCGACGAGAACTTCGGCCGGATCCTCGCCGCGTACGGCGGGATCTTCGTGGCCGGTTCGATCGCCTGGGGCATGGTGGCCGACGGCTACCGGCCGGACCGGTTCGACGTCCTCGGGGCGCTGATCTGCCTGGCCGGGATGGCCGTGATCATGTACGCGCCCCGGGGACAGTGACGCCGGGCGACGACCCCGCACCCGACACCCTTCCTGCCCCTACCCCGCCCCGTACACCGCCCCCGGCACCTCCGCCTCGGCAAGGAGCTTGAGGGCCGTCTCGCCGACCTCCGCCGGGGACCACCGTGCCCCCTTGTCCGCCGAGGGGCCGCGGCGCCAGCCCTCCATCACCGTGACCTTGCCGGCCTCCACCTCGAAGACCCGCCCGGTCACGCCGTCCGAGGCGTCCGAGCCCAGCCACACCACCAGCGGCGACACGTTCTCCGGCGCCATCGCGTCGAACGCGCCCTCCTCGGGCGCCGCCATCGTCGCCGCGAAGGTCTCCTCCGTCATACGGGTGCGCGCCGCCGGGGCGATCGCGTTGACCTGCACCCCGTACCGGCCCATCTCGGCGGCCGCCACCGAGGTGAGCCCGAGGATGCCCGCCTTCGCCGCCGAGTAGTTGCCCTGCCCCACCGAGCCCAACAGCCCCGCTCCGGAGCTGGTGTTGATGACGCGGGCCGCCACCGTACGGCCCGCCTTCGCCTCCGCGCGCCACCACGCGGCCGCGTGCTTCAGCGGCAGGAAGTGGCCCTTGAGGTGGACCCGCATGACCGCGTCCCAGTCGTCCTCGTCGAGGTTGACCAGCATCCGGTCGCGCAGGAACCCGGCGTTGTTGACCAGGGTGTCGAGGCGTCCGTACGTGTCCAGCGCCGTCCGTACGAGCGAGGCCGCGCCCTCCGTCGTGGCGATGTCGCCGCCGTGCGCGACCGCCGAGCCGCCCGCGGCCTCGATCTCGGCGACGACCCGGGCCGCGGGGCTGTCCGCCCCGGCCGCGGTGCCGTCGAGGCCGACCCCGAGGTCGTTCACCACGACCTCGGCGCCCTCGGCCGCGAAGGCCAGGGCGTGCGCACGGCCGAGGCCGCGGCCCGCACCGGTGACGACCACCACGCGACCGGCGCACAGACCACCGGATGTCCCAACGGGCATATCAGCTCTCCTTGTTGACGTTCGCAGCGTCGAGAAAGGCGGGGCGCTCCCCGCCCCCGTGCAGCAGCAGGCTCGCCCCGCTGACGTAGGCGGCGCGGGGCGAGGCGAGGAAGACCGCCGCCTCGCCGACGTCCGCGGGCTCCGCGAGCCGCCCCAGCGGGACGGTGCCCGCGACGGCCGCGACGCTGGCCTCGTCGCCGTAGTGCAGCGCGGACAGTTCGGTGCGCACCATGCCGAGGACCAGCGTGTTCACACGGACCTCCGGCGCCCACTCCACCGCCATGGAGGAGGCGAGGTTCGCCAGGCCCGCCTTCGCCGCACCGTAGGCGGCGCTGCCGGGCGAAGGCCGCTGTCCGCTCACGCTGCCGATCATCACGATCGAGCCCCGGGCCTCGCGCAGCAGCGGGTAAGCGGCGAGCGAGACGGTCAGCGGCACGACGAGGTTGAGTTCGAGCACGCGCGCGTGGCGGGCCGCGTCACCCTCCGCCAGCAACCGGTACGGGGTGCCGCCCGCGTTGTTGACCAGCACGTCCAACCGCCCGTACCGGCGGCCCACTTCGGCGAAGAGCTCCCCGACGGCCGCCGCGTCGCGCAGGTCCACGGCGATGAACTCCGCCTTGCGGCCGTCCGCTTCGACCGGCGCGTCCGGCGGTCTGCGCGCACACACCACCACCTGCGCCCCGGCCGCGAGAAAGGCCCTGGCGATTCCGGCGCCGACGCCACGGGTGCCGCCCGTGACGACCGCGACCCTCCCATCCATCTCCATTCGCTGCTACCTTCCCCACCTAACAAATGTTTGGTGGAAAGGTAGCTGATCCTCTCATGGGTGTCTCCACCTCGAGCCCGGACAAGGGCATCGCACAGGTCACCGTCGACTTCCCGCCCGTCAACGCCCTTCCCGTACAAGGCTGGTACGACCTGGCCGACGCCCTGCTCGCGGCGGGGCGCGACCCCGAGACGCGGGTCGTGGTACTCGCCGCGGCCGGCCGCGGTTTCAACGCCGGCGTGGACATCAAGGAGATGCAGCGCGACACCGGGCACGGCGCGCTCATCGGCGCCAACCGTGGCTGTTACGCGGCCTTTTCGGCGGTGTACGAGTGCGAGGTCCCGGTGGTCGCGGCGGTGCACGGGTTCTGCCTGGGCGGCGGGATCGGGCTCGTCGGCAACGCGGACGCGATCGTGGCGAGCGAGGACGCGACCTTCGGCCTGCCGGAGCTGGACCGCGGGGCACTCGGCGCCGCCACCCACCTGTCGCGGCTCGTCCCGCAGCATCTGATGCGCGCCCTGTACTACACCTCGCGCACCGCCACCGCCGCCGAGCTGTACCAGCACGGCTCGGTGTGGAAGGTCGTACCGCGCGAGCAACTCCTCGACGAAGCACTGGACTTGGCGCGCGAGATCGCGCAGAAGGACGGGTATCTGCTGCGGCTCGCGAAGGCCGCGATCAACGGGATCGACCCGGTGGACGTGCACCGCAGCTACCGCTTCGAGCAGGGCTTCACCTTCGAGGCCAACCTCAGCGGGGTCGCGGACCGCGTACGGGACACCTTCGGCGCACCGGAGAAGACCGGAAAGGAGGCCTGACGATGGCCGACAAGACCATGACCGTGGAGGCCGTCATCGGCCGCCTGGAGAGCGGGATGACCCTCGGCATCGGCGGCTGGGGCTCGCGCCGCAAGCCCATGGCGCTGGTCCGCGCGCTCCTGCGCTCGCCCGTCACGGGCCTCACCGTCGTCTCGTACGGCGGCCCCGACGTGGGCCTGCTCGCGGCCGCGGGCCGGATCCGCAAGCTGGTCACCCCCTTCACCACCCTCGACTCCATCCCCCTCGAACCGCACTTCCGCGCCGCGCGCGAGAGCGGGGCCTTCGAGCTGACGGAGGTCGACGAGGCGATGTTCATGTGGGGGCTGCACGCGGCCGCGAACCGGCTGCCGTTCCTGCCCGTGCGGGCCGGCATCGGCTCGGACGTCATGCGCGTCAACCCGTCTCTCAAGACGGTGACTTCACCGTACGAGGACGGCGAGACCTTCGTCGCGATGCCGGCCCTGCGCCTGGACGCGGCCTTCGTCCACCTCAACCGCGCCGACCGGCTCGGCAACGGCCAGTATCTGGGCCCGGACCCGTACTTCGACGACCTGTTCTGCGAGGCCGCCGACGCCGCGTACGTCAGCTGCGAACGGATCGTGGAGACGGCCGAGCTGACGAAGGAGGCCGCGCCCCAGACGCTCCTGGTCAAACGGCACAGCGTCACCGGTGTGATCGAGACGCCCAACGGCGCGCACTTCACCTCCTGTGCGCCCGACTACGGGCGCGACGAGCCCTTCCAGAAGCTGTACGCCACCACGCCGTACGCCGAGTTCGCCGAGCGCTTCCTCGCCGGGGACGAGGCCGCCTACCAGTCGGCCGTGGAGGCCTGGCACGAGGAGCAGAAGTGACGACGACCGTGCAGATCACCCGTGCCGAATACTGCGTGATCGCCTGCGCCGAGGCCTGGCGGGACAACGGCGAAGTGCTCGCCAGCCCCATGGGGTTGATCCCCGGCTTCGGCGCGCGCCTGGCCAAGCGCACCTTCTCGCCCGACCTGCTCCTCACCGACGGCGAGGCGATGCTCGTCGACCTGGACGGCACGGTCGAGGGCTGGCTGCCGTACCGCCAGCACCTCGCCATGGCCACGGGCGGCAAGCGGCACGTGATGATGGGCGCGAGCCAGATCGACCGGTACGGGAACCAGAACATCTCCTGCATCGGCGCCTGGGAGCAGCCCAAGCGGCAGCTGCTCGGCGTGCGCGGCGCGCCCGTCAACACCCTCAACAATCCGACGAGTTACTGGATCCCGAAGCACTCCAGGCGGGTCTTCGTGGAGCAGGTCGACATGGTGTCCGGGGTCGGCCACCGGCGCGCGGCCGAGGCGGGCCCGAGCGCCACGCGCTACCACCGGCTGCCGCGCGTGGTCACGAACCTGGGCGTCTTCGACTTCGAGACCCCCGACCACGCGATGCGGCTCGCCTCCCTGCATCCGGGCGTCACCGTGGACGAGGTGGTCGAGGCCACCGGTTTCACGCTCGTCATCCCCGCGGACGTACCGCTGACGCGTGAACCGACCGCGCACGAGCTGGAGTTGATCCGCGAGGTCATCGACCCGCGCGCGCTGCGCGACCGCGAGGTGCCGGCCTGATGGAGACCGCACTCACGCGCCTCGTCGGCGTCCGCCACCCGATCGTCCAGACCGGCATGGGCTGGGTGGCCGGCCCGCGCCTGGTCTCGGCCACGGCGAACGCGGGCGCGCTCGGCATTCTGGCCTCGGCGACGATGACCGTCGATCAACTGCGTTCGGCGGTACGGGAGGTGAAGTCCCGCACCTCGGAACCCTTCGGCGTGAACCTGCGGGCGGACGCCGGGGACGCGGGCGACCGGGTGCGGATCATCATCGACGAGGGCGTGAAGGTGGCCTCCTTCGCCCTCGCCCCCTCGCGCGAGCTGATCGCGGAGCTCAAGGAGGCGGGCGTGGTCGTCGTCCCCTCGATCGGGGCGCGCCGGCACGCCGAGAAGGTGGCCGCCTGGGGTGCGGACGCGGTGATCGTGCAGGGCGGCGAGGGCGGCGGGCACACGGGCGACGTGGCGACGACCGTGCTGCTGCCGCAGGTGGTCGACGCCGTGGACATCCCGGTGGTGGCGGCGGGCGGGTTCCATGACGGACGCGGGCTCGTGGCCGCGCTCGCGTACGGGGCGGCGGGTGTCGCCATGGGCACCCGCTTCCTGCTCACCTCCGACTCGACCGTCCCCGACGCCGTCAAGGCCCGCTATCTCGCGGCGACGGTCAAGGACGTCACAGTCACGACGGCCGTGGACGGACTGCCGCACCGCATGCTCCGTACCGACCTCGTCACCTCGCTCGAGAACGCGGGCCGCACCCGCACGCTCGCCCGCGCGGTCCGCCACGCGGCGGCCTTCCGCAAGCTGTCCGGCCTCAGCTGGCGGCAGATGGTGCGCGACGGGCTCGCCATGAAGCACGGCAAGGAGCTGGCCTGGAGCCAGGTCCTGCTCGCTGCGAACAGCCCCATGCTGCTCAAGGCCTCGATGGTCGAGGGCCGCACCGACCTCGGCGTGATGGCCTCCGGGCAGGTCGCGGGCGTCATCGAGGACCTGCCCTCCTGCAAGGAGCTGGTGGACCGCGTGATGGCCGAGGCCGAGGCGGTCCTCGTACGGCTGAACACTCCGTCGCACGAGCCCGCCCCACCCCAATCTTCCGCACCGGCACCAGCGCACGGCACCCTGCCGACACCAGGGTGATCCCCTTCCCCGTACGGGAGGAGCGTCATGCCCCTGACGAGACGCGCACTGCTGAGCACCACCGCCGCGACGGCCGCCCTTGCGGTCGCCGCGGCGCCCGCCGCCGCGCACCGGCCCACGGCTGTACGGCGGCACATCCCGCTCCAGGGCGCGGTCAACGTCCGTGACCTGGGCGGCTACCGCACGTACGACGGCGACGCGGTCCGCTACGGCCGGGTGTACCGCGCCGACGAACTCGGCAAGCTCACCGACGCGGACGTGACCACCCTCGCCGGGCTCCGGTTGACACGTGCCATCGACTTCCGGGTCCCGTTCGAGGTGCAGCAGAACGGTGCGGACCGGCTGCCCGCGGGAGTGACCCCGGTGGCGCGCCCGGTGAGCGATCTCGGCCTGTACGCACAGCTGCTCCAGATCATCGGCTCACGCGATCCCGTACGCCAGGAGGCCGCCCTCGGCGGCGACCGGGGCGCGGAGCTGATGCGGACGATCTACCGCGCGTTCGTCACGGACGCCGCCAACCGCACGCAGTTCGCGGACACCCTGCGCGATCTGGCGCGGGCCCGCGGCCCGGTGCTCTACCACTGCACCTCGGGCAAGGACCGTACGGGCTGGACGAGTTATCTGCTGCTCCGCCTGGTGGGCGTGCCCGACTCGACGGCGAAGGAGGACTTCCTCGCGTCCAACACCTACCGCGCAGAGGCCGACCGCCGCACGCGGGAGGGCATCCGGGCACTGGGCCTGATGCAGAACCCGGACCTGCTGATCCCGGTCCAGGAGGTGCGGCCCGACTATCTGGGGGCCGCGCTGGACCAGGCGAAGGCGGACTTCGGCGGGCTGACCGGCTACGTACGAGATGGGCTCGGCCTGAACTGGGGGGTGATCGCGGCGCTCAGGGCGCGGCTGGTGGACTGAGCCGGTCGTCGGCGGCCATGGCGGGCGCGGCCGCCGGTCCGACGGCGGCCTTGTCCGCGGGCTCGGCGGTGACCGTTCCCGCGGGCCGGGCGGCCGGGTCCGCCGTCCGGCCCGCGGCGGTCGGCAGCTCCTCGGCCCTCGGCCGCCCCTCGGCCGTACCGGTCCTCGCCTCCATTACCGCCAACCGCCGTGCGCTCGCGGCCCGTTGCACGACGGACAGCCCGGCGAGCACACCGCCGAGCGCGAGCCAACCGGCCGGGCCCGCCGCCATCACCGCACCGGTGACCAGCGGCGGGCCCGCGGACTTCTGCACGGACTGGGCCATTCCCGCGACGCCCAGGTAGGCGGCACGCTCGCGCTCCGGGGCGAGCGAGACGGCGAGTTCCCAGGAGCTGACCGAGCGCAGCAGCTCCGCGACGGTCACCACGACCGCCGTGAGCACGAGCAGCACCGCGGCCCACGCCGCCGAGGTCACGGCGGACAGCGCGAGCAGCCCGCAGCCCGCCGCGACCGCGACCCCGTAACTCCGCAGGGCCCGTACCGCGCCCTGCGGCCCGTCGAAGCGCGCGGAGAACGGGAGTTGGAGCAGCACCACCATCACCGTGTTGACCACAAGGAACACCGGCACGAGCAGATGCGGCGCATCCGTGCTGCTCACCAGCCACAGGGGCAGGCCGACCATCAGGATCGTGTCGTCGAGGTTCAGCGGGACGTCGAGCAGCACGAACCGCAGATACCCGCGGTCCCGCCACGGCCCGCGCCGACGCCTCCGCGAACTCTCCTGCCCTGCCCCGGACTTGACGACTCCTGCGGGGGTACGCAGCCGCGTGCAGCGCACCAGAAGCGCCGCCACCAGGAACGAGAGAACATTGGCGAGGATCAGCGTCCGGTACGCGCCGAAGACCAGGCCGAGCGCGGCGATCCCGGCGCCGAGCGCGTACCCGGCGTTCGCGACCGTACGGAACAGGGCCTGGTAGGTGCCCCGCCGCTCCCCCGCCACCTCGGTCGCGAACACCATCTCCAGCGTCTTGGCGGCCCGGTCGCCGGCGGAGGTCAGGGCCACGACCGGCAGCAGCGCGGCGAAGCTGTCGAGGACGAGCAGCAGCCCGACGCTGCCGATCCGCAGCACGTGGCAGGCGATGAGCAGGGTCCGCACCGGGAAGCTCATCGCGAGCCGCCCGGCGACCGGCGACCCGGCGATGCCCGCCACGCCCGCGATCCCGAGGAGCAGCCCGATCCGGGCGGCGTCGAGCCCGGTGACGACGGTGAAGTACAGGACGCACGAGGCGGCCCACACCCCGGTCCCCGTCCGGTCGACGAACTGCGCGGACAGCATCAGCCGCGCATCACGCCCGCCGGGCGGCCGCCTCAACTGCCCGATCAGCCCCGCGCCGTTGCCCTTTCCCCGCACCGCTCCCCCGATTTATCTCGACATCAAGACACCGCGGCAGTCTCACACCGAAGAATCTCGACGTCAAGAGAAATCCTGTTCCGCCCGGACCGCCCCCACCTAGCCGGACCCGAATCGACCCGCCCCGACCCGAGGGAGACGACATGCCCGGCACATGGCGCACGGACCGCATCGCCACGGCCCTGTCCGGCGAAAACCCCACGGTGCTCCGCCGATTGACCGCGGGCTTCGCGGTGATCGGCGACACCCAGTTCCTGCCGGGCTACTCGGTCCTCCTGACCGACACCCCGGGCGTGGAACGCCTCACGGACCTCCCCCGCCCACGCCGCCTCGCCTTCCTCGACGACATGGAGCGCCTCGGCGAGGCGGTGGAGCGGGTGTGCGGGCGGCTCGACCCGGGGTTCCGCCGGGTCAACCTGGAGATCCTCGGCAACAAGGACCCGTTCCTGCACGCCCATGTCTGGCCGCGCTACGACTGGGAGCCACCGGAGCTCGCCGTCAAGCCCGTCTGGCTGTACCCGCCCGACCGCTGGGCGGACCCTCGTCACGTGCTCGGGCCGGAACACACCCTGCTGCGCGCGGAGTTGGGGCGGGAGCTGGACCTGCTCGGGGCGGTACGCGACGGCCGGGGCCCCGGCGGATGATCCGCCGTGACCCCGGCCCGGTGCGCGCCTCGCCGGAGGACCGGCCCCGGCGCTCAGAGCCGCTCGATGATCGTCACATTCGCCTGGCCGCCACCCTCACACATCGTCTGCAACCCGAACCGCCCGCCCGTGCGCTCCAGTTCGTGCAGCAGCGTGGTCATCAGCTTCACGCCCGTGGCGCCCAGTGGGTGGCCGAGGGCGATGGCGCCGCCGTTGACGTTGACCTTCTCGGGGTCCGCGCCCGTCTCCTTGAGCCAGGCGAGGACCACCGGGGCGAAGGCCTCGTTGATCTCGACGAGGTCGATGTCGCCGATGGACATGCCCGTCTTCTTCAGCGCGTACGCCGTCGCCGGGATCGGGGCCGACAGCATGCGGATGGGGTCCTCGCCGCGTACGGAGAGGTGGTGGATACGGGCGCGCGGGGTCAACCCGTGCTCCCGTACGGCCTGTTCGGAGGCGATCAGCATCGCCGCCGCGCCGTCCGAGACCTGCGAGGAGCAGGCCGCCGTGATCGTGCCGCCCTCCACCACGGGGTTCAGGCCCGCCATCTTCTCCAGGGAGGTGTCGCGGCGCGGGCCCTCGTCCACGGTCACGTCGCCGTAGGCGACGGTCTCGCGCGCGAAGCGGCCCTCGTCGATGGCGCGCAGGGCCCGCTGGTGGGAGCGCAGGGCGAACTCCTCCTGGTCGCGGCGCGTGATCCCCCACTTCTGCGCGATCAGCTCCGCGCCGTGGAACTGGTTCACGGGCTGCTTGCCGTAGCGCGCCTCCCAGCCCACCGAGCCGTGGAAGGGCCCTTCGGTCAGGCCGAGAGGTTCGCCGGCCTGGCGCGACGCGAAGGCGATCGGGATCATCGTCATGTTCTGGACGCCGCCCGCCACGACCAGATCCTGCGTACCGGACAGGACGCCCTGCGCGGCGAAGTGCACGGCCTGCTGCGAGGAGCCGCACTGCCGGTCCACGGTCACACCCGGCACCTCCTCGGGCAGCCCGGCCGCCAGCCACGCGGTGCGCGCGATGTCCCCGGCCTGCGGCCCGACGGTGTCGAGGCAGCCGAAGACCACGTCCTCCACGGCCGCGGCGTCGATCCCCGCGCGCTCCACCAGCGCCTTGAGCACATGCGCGCCCAGGTCCGCGGGGTGCACCTGGGACAGTCCGCCCTTGCGGCGGCCCACCGGCGTACGGACCGCTTCGACTATGTAGGCCTCGGCCATGACAACTCCCCAATCAGGAAACTGAGTTACTCGCGTACGGCGATTCCGTCCAGGACCATCGACAGGTACTGCCGGGCGATCTCCTCCGGGCTGTGCTGCCCGCCGGGCCGGTACCAGGACGCGGCCACCCACACGGTGTCGCGCACGAAGCGGTACGTGAGGCGGATGTCCAGGTCGGAGCGGAAGACCTGGGCCGCGACGCCGCGTTCGAGGGTGCCGAGCCAGGCCTTCTCGAACTTCTGCTGCGACTCGACGAGATAGCCGAAGCGCTCCTGCTTGGCGAGGTGCTTCGACTCCTTCTGGTAGATCGCGACGGCCGCCCGGTGCCGGTCGATCTCCCGGAAGGACTCCGTGACCAGGGCCTCGATGGTCTCGCGCGGCCCTAGGCCGGCGGCGAGCACGGCGTCGTAGCCCTGCCAGAGCTCTTCGAGGAAGGAGGAGAGGATCTCGTCGAGGATCCCCTCCTTGGAGTCGAAGTGGTAGTAGAGGCTGCCCGCGAGCATCCCCGCCTCGTCGGCGATCTTGCGGACGGTGGTGGCGTTGTACCCCTGCGCGGCGAACACCTCGGCGGCGGTCGCGAGGAGTTCGCGGCGGCGGGCGGGCGACGGGGTCACGGTCTTGTCGTTCTGCTTCGGCACCCCACCATTGTCCGCCCGCACGACCGGCGCCTACGCATGCTGGCTGCTCACGGAGACGACCTCGCCCGTCATGTACGAGGAGTAGGGGCCGGCCAGGAACACGATCACGTTGGCCACCTCCCACGGCTCGGCGTACCGCCCGAAGGCCTCGCGCGCCGTCAGTTCCTCGAGCAGCTCCGGGGTCGTGACCTTCACGAGGTGCGGGTGCATGGCGAGGCTCGGCGAGACGGCGTTGACCCGCACCCCGTACGCGGCCCCCTCGATTCCCGCGGTCCGCGTGAGTGCCATGACCCCGGCCTTCGCGGCCGCGTAGTGCGCCTGCCCGGCCTGCGCGCGCCAGCCGATGACGGAGGCGTTGTTGACGATCACGCCACCGGAGCCCGACTCCTTGAAGTGCCGCAGCGCCGCGCGCACGCAGCGGAAGGTGCCGTTGAGCGTGACGTCGAGGACGCGGCTCCACTGCTCGTCGGTCATGTCGACCAGGTCCGAAGTGCCGCCGAGGCCCGCGTTGTTGACGACCAGGTCGAGTCCTCCGTGGCGCTCGGCCACGTAGGAGAAAAGCGCCTGCACCTGGGACTCGTCGGTCACGTCGCAGGGCAGCGCGGCCACCTTGTCCGCCCCGAACTCCTTGGCGAGCTCGGCCTCCGACTCCGCTAGCCGGCGCTCGTGCGCGTCGCTGATGACCACGGACGCGCCCTCTTCGAGGAAGCGGCGGGCGGTGGCACCGCCGATGCCCGCCCCGGCGGCCGCGGTGATCACGGCGGTGCGCCCGTCGAGGAGCCCGTGGCCTTTCACGTACTGCGGCTTGCTGCCCGTCCCAGGCTTGTTGTCGGTCACGGCAGGAGGCTAACCTACCAAACACTTGTTAGGGAAGGTCGAAGACCGAAGGCCGGACGAGGAGTTGGGGCGCCCGTGGACCTGGACGAATCACCCGAGGAGCAGGCGTTCCGGCAGGAGGCCAGGCGATGGCTGCGCGCCAACGTCCCCTCGCAGCCGCTCACTTCACTGGAGACGGAGGAGGGCTTCGCCCAGCACCGGGCGTGGGAGGCCCGGCTGTCCGCCGACCGCTGGTCGGTGGTCTCCTGGCCGGAGGAGTACGGCGGCCGGGGCGTGGACATCTTCAAGTGGCTGATCTTCGAGGAGGAGTACTACGCGGCGGGCGGCCCGGGACGCGTCTCGCAGAACGGCATCAACCTCCTCGCCCCCACCCTCCTCGATCACGGCACCCCCGAGCAGAAGGCCCGGGTCCTGCCGCCGATGGCGAGCGGCGAGGTGATCTGGGCGCAGGCCTGGTCGGAGCCGGAGGCGGGAAGTGATCTGGCCTCGCTCAAGTCCCGCGCCGTACGCACCGACGGGGGCTGGCTGCTCAGCGGGCAGAAGACCTGGTCGTCGCGGGCGGCGTTCGCGGACCGGGCCTTCGGTATCTTCCGCACGGACCCGGACGCGGACCGCCCGCACCGCGGTCTCACGTATCTGATGTTCGATCTGCGGGCGCCTGGCGTGACGGTCCGCCCCATCGGACGCCTCGACGGCAAACCGGCCTTCGCCGAGCTCTTCCTCGACGAGGTGTTCGTGCCCGACGAGGACGTCATCGGCGAGGTGGGCCAGGGCTGGCGGATCGCCATGTCGACCACGGGCAACGAGCGCGGGCTCACGCTCCGCTCCCCCGGCCGCTTCCTGGCGGCGGCCGACCGGCTGCGCGAGCTCTGGCGTGAGCGGGGCGATCCCGCCGACACCGCGCTCAGGGACCGGGTGGCGGACGCGGTGGTCGGCGCCCGCGCGTACCAGCTGTTCACGGCCGCCAACGCCGCCCGTTTCGCCTGCGGCGAGACCATCGGTGCGGAGTCCTCCCTGAACAAGGTGTTCTGGTCGCAGTACGACATCGCGCTGCACGAGACCGCGCTCGATCTCCTCGGCGCGGACGGCGAGTTGGCCGCGCACGAGGGCGCTTACGACTGGGCCGAGGGCTATGTCTTCTCGCTCGCGGGTCCGGTCTACGCCGGCACCAACGAGATCCAGCGGGACATCATCGCCGAGCGGCTGCTCGGCCTGCCGAAGGGACGGCGCGCATGAGTTTCCTGCTCGACGACGAGCAGCGCGAGTTCGCCCGCAGCCTCGACGCGATGCTGACCACGACGGACGTTCCCTCCGTCGTACGGTCCTGGGGCGCCGGGGACTTCACCGCCGGGCGCGCGCTGTGGTCGCGGCTGGCGGAGGCGGGGGTGTTCGCGCTCGCGGTGCCCGAGGCGTACGAGGGCGTGGGTCCGCTGCCGGTCGAACTGGCCGTGGCGTATGTGGAGTTGGGGCGGCACGCGGTCCCGGGGCCGGTCGTGGAGACGGCGGCGGTCGCGGCGCTGCTCACCGCATCGGAGCGGTCCGGACCCGACGGCTCGGAGACCTCGGACTCCTCGGACGGCTCGGGCCACGCCAAGCGCCTGCTCCCGGCGATCGCGTCGGGCGAGGTGATGGCGACGGTCAAGGCGCCCGGCGGCCCGTACGCCTTGGACGCGGAGGCGGCCGACCTCTGTGTGACCTTCGCGGACGGCGCCCTGCACACCTGCACCGGGCACGGCCGCACCCGCCGCTCGGCGGACCCGGCCCGCCGCCTCACGGAACCGGGCGCGCCCGCCGAGCTCCTCACCTCCGACCGCACCGCCTTCGCGGCCACCGACGCCTGGGGCACGCTCGCGGCGGCGGCCCAGGCGCTCGGCGTGGGGCGCGCACTGCTCGACCGTACGGTCGCCTACGTCAAGCAGCGCAAGCAGTTCGGCACGGAGATCGGCAGCTTCCAGGCGGTGAAGCACCAACTGGCCGACGTACTCCTGGAGTTGGAGTTCGCCACGCCGCTCCTGTACGGCGCCGCCCTCACCCTGGACCGCGCCGACCTGGCCGCCGCGAAGCTCACCGCGTCCGAGGCGGCGTACCACGCCTCGCGCACCGCGCTCCAGCTGCACGGCGCGATCGGCTACACCGAGGAGCTCGACCTGTCGCTGTGGATCCGCAAGGCCCAGGCGCTGCGGACGGCCTGGGGGTCGCCCGCGGAGTGCCGGAGGCGGGTCCTGAAGGGGTAGGCCCTACGGTCGGAGTGGGTCATCGCCGCGGAGACATCCCTGGCGGGGACCCGCTCCGACGCGAAGGGAGGCGAGCACGATGGCGGCGGACGACGCAGCGCATGAGGACGACACCGGGCGTGAGGACGACTCCTCGCCTGAGGACGGCTCCGGGCACGCGGACGGCTCCGGGCACGCGGACGACGCCGGGCATCCGGCCCGCCGGGCTCCCGGCTGCGGCAGCGTCGAGGAGCTCGACGGCGCGGTGACGCACTGCCGCGCGTGCCCCCGGCTGGTGGAGTGGCGCGAGCGGGTCGCCCTGACGCGCCGGGCCGCCTTCAGGGGCGAGGAGTACTGGGGGCGGCCCGTGCCGGGCTTCGGTCCGCCCGATGCCGCGCTCGCCGTGGTCGGGCTCGCCCCGGCCGCGCACGGCGGCAACCGTACGGGCCGGATGTTCACCGGCGATCCCTCCGGCGACTTCCTCATCGCCGCCCTGTACGAGGCGGGCCTCGCCTCGCAGCCCACCTCCGTGCACGCCGGCGACGGACTGCGGCTGCACGGTGTCCGGCTGTCCGCACCGGTGCACTGCGCACCGCCGGACAACAAGCCCACACCCCTGGAGCGCGACACCTGCCGCCCCTGGCTGGCCCGCGAACTGGAACTGCTCCGCCCCACCCTGCGCACCGTGGTCGTCCTCGGCGGCTTCGGCTGGCAGGCGCTGCTGCCCGTGCTCGCGACGGCGGGCTGGCGGCTGCCCCGGCCGCGCCCGCGCTTCGGCCACGGCGTCCGCTTCACCGCGTACCACCCGGAGGACGGCCGCGAGCTGGCCGTGCTCGGCTGCTACCACCCCAGCCAGCGCAACACCTCCACCAGGCGCGTCACGGCGCCGATGCTCGTCGAGGTCCTCAGCCACGCGGCCCGCCTGGCGGGACTCGACGAGGGACGCGCCTGAGGACCGAACGGCGGATCCGGGACTTTTGCCGCGCATCCCCCCGCGATCTTCGGGTAAGCGGGGCGGTGTCCCGCATCCCGCGGCTCCCCTCAGCGAAAGGTCACCCCATGCGTTCCGACGGCCACGAACCCGAGGCCGACCCGCAGGCCCGCAGACGGCACCGCCTGCTCTTCCGCGCGCTCGAGCGCCGCCGCAACCCCCGTCTGCGCCGTACCGACATCACGGTGACGGACCAGGCCGCGGTGAAACGGGCGGTGAAGGCCGCCTCGCTCGGCAACGCCATGGAGTGGTTCGACTTCGGCATCTACAGCTATCTCGCGGTCACCCTCGGTCATGTCTTCTTCCCGTCGGGCAACGACACGGCGCAGCTCCTGTCCTCCTTCGCGACCTTCGCCGTGGCCTTCCTGGTGCGCCCGCTGGGCGGCATGGTGTTCGGTCCGATGGGCGACAAGGTCGGCCGCAAGAAGGTGCTCGCCCTCACGATGATCATGATGGCCGTCGGCACCTTCGCGATCGGCCTCATCCCGTCCTACGCGTCCATCGGCTTCTGGGCCCCCGCGCTGCTCATCCTCTTCCGGCTGATCCAGGGCTTCTCCACCGGCGGCGAGTACGGCGGCGCCTCCACCTTCATCGCGGAGTACGCCCCGGACAAGCGCCGCGGCTTCTTCGGCAGCTTCCTGGAGCTGGGCACCCTGGCCGGCTACGTCGGGGCCGCGGGCCTGGTCACCGCGCTCACCGCCGCCCTGGGCAGCGACGCCATGGAGGCCTGGGGCTGGCGCGTACCGTTCCTGGTCGCCGGCCCGCTCGGCCTCGTCGGCCTGTATTTGCGGCTGCGCCTGGACGAGACCCCGGCCTTCCAGAAGCTGGAGGGCGCCGGCAGCTACCAGGCCTCCGAGGCCGCCACGGCGGTGGAGACCTCGGCGAAGGGCGACCTCAAGAAGATCTTCCAGCAGTACTGGGGCACGCTCGTGCTGTGCATCTGCCTGGTGGGCGCGTACAACATCGTCAACTACATGCTGCTGTCGTACATGCCGACGTATCTCTCCGACGAGATGCACTACAGCGAGACCCACGGGCTGTTGATCCTGGTCGCCACCATGGTCGTGCTGATGCTGGTGATCAACCAGGTGGGCCGGCTCTCGGACCGCTTCGGCCGCAAGCCGCTGCTCGCGGCGGGCATGCTCGGCTTCTTCTTCCTCTCGATCCCGGCGTTCGCGCTCGTGCAGCAGGGCAGTCTGGCCGCGGTCTCGGCCGGCATGCTGATGCTCGGCTTCTCGCTGGTGTGCCTGCTCGGGACCATGTCCGCGGCCCTGCCCGCGCTGTTCCCCACGCAGGTGCGCTACGGCGGCCTCGCGGTCGGCTACAACCTGTCGGCCTCCTTGTTCGGCGGCACCACCCCGCTGGTGGTCACGGCGCTCATCCACGCCACGGGCACGGACATGCTCCCGGCGTACTACGCGATGGGCGCGGCGCTCGTCGGCCTCGTGGCCATCGCCTGCATGAAGGAGACCGCGCAGCGGCCCCTGGAGGGCTCGCCGCCCTCGGTGGAGACGCCCGAGGAGGCGGCGGAGATCGCCGAGGCCCAGGTGCCGGCCGGACGGCAGTAGCCCGGCCGACACCTGGTGCAGCGCGAGGACCCGTGCCGTCCCGGTTCAGCGCGAGGACCCGTGCCCGGGGTGCGGCGCGAGGACCGGTTCAGTGACCGGACCCGTGCCCGTCCCCATGCCCGCTGGTGACCTCCCGGTACTCCTCCACCGTCGGCTTGGCCACCTGGGTGCCGGGCCCGTACATCGCCTTCGACAGCCGTACGCGCATCCGCTCGCCGCGCGGCACCGGGCGCCGCACCCCGTTGCCGTCGGTCTCCGGGCCCGGGTCGAGGGGCAGGCGCTGCTCGTGCGAGGTGAGCGTGAAGCGCTGCCCCTGCGGAAGCGGTTCGTGGATCTCCACGAACTCACCGTGCGGCAGCCGCTTGATGATGCCGCTCTCCCGCCCGTGCAGCACCTTGTCCCGGTCGCGGTGCTGGAGCCCGAGGCAGATGCGGCGCGTGATCCAGAACGCCAGGACCGGCAGCACGAAGAAGCCGATCCGTACGAACCAGGTGATCGCGTTGATCGACAGATGGAGCTTCGTCGCCACGATGTCGTTGCCGCCGCCGATGAGCAGCACCGCGTATCCCGTGAGCCAGGCGACCCCCAGACCGGTGCGCGTGGGCACGTTGCGCGGGCGGTCGGCGACGTGGTGCTCGCGTTTGTCGCCGGTCACCCAGGCCTCGATGAAGGGATAGACCGCGATCAGCGTCATGTAGACCGGGAAGAGCATGAACGGGATGAAGACGCCGAGCACGAGCGTATGACCGAAGGCGTTGATCTCCCATCCCGGCATCACCCGGATCAGGCCCTCGGAGAAGCCCAGATACCAGTCGGGTTGAGCGCCGGTGGTGACGAGATCGGGCCGGTACGGGCCGAACAGCCACACCGGGTTGATCGTCGCGACCGCGCCCATGAACGCGAGGACGCCGAACACGAGGAAGAAGAAGCCGCCGGCCTTCGCCACGTAGATCGGGAAGAACGGTGCGCCGACGACCTTCTTCTCGGACCGTCCGGGCCCGGCGAACTGGGTGTGCTTGTGGTAGAAGACCAGGATCAGATGGGCCACCACGAGGCCCAGCATGATGCCCGGCAGCAGCAGGATGTGGATCGGGTAGAGCCGCGAGATGATGTCGCCGCCCGGGAACTCGCCGCCGAAGAGGAACATCGCGAGATACGTGCCGACGACCGGGATCGACAGGATCGCGCCCTGCGCGAACCTCAGGCCCGTACCGGAGAGCAGGTCGTCCGGGAGCGAGTAGCCGGTCAGGCCCGTGATCAGGGCGAGCATCAACAGGGTCCAGCCGAACAGCCAGTTGATCTCGCGCGGCTTGCGGAAGGCTCCCGTGAAGAACACCCGCATCATGTGGACGACCATCCCGGCCACGAAGACCAGTGCCGCCCAGTGGTGGATCTGCCGGATGAGCAGCCCGCCGCGCACGTCCATGCTGATCTCGACGGTGGACTCGAAGGCCCGGCTCATGAGGACGCCCTTGAGCGGCTCGTACGAGCCCTCGTACTCGACCTCCATCATGCTCGGCTCGAAGAACAGCGTGAGCCAGGTGCCGGTGAGGATCAGGATGATGAAGGAGTACAGGCAGACCTCGCCCAGCATGAAGCTCGGATGGTCCGGAAACACCTTGCGCATCTGCGACTTGGCGAGGGCGTAGACCCCGAGCCGGCCGTCGGCCCAGTCGGCCAGACGCTCCCCCTTCGCCGGCTGGGCCGGCCTGCCGTTGCTGCGTATCCGCTCCTGGCTGCTCATCCCGGCCTCTCCCCTTCAGGCGGTACTTCAGGGTAGGCATCGAGACTTCCGGTGCCAACAGGCCCTTCAGTACGTGCAGTTGCGGCAAAGCTGTTGATGTTCCCCTCCCAGACTACGAGTATGACGATTCGTCATATCCGCTGGGGTGCACTCGGGAGGCGCGATGATCTCGCTCGACGGCAGGACGGTGCTCATCACGGGGGCGGCCCGCGGCCAGGGAGCGGAGGAGGCGCGGCTGTGCGCCGAGGCCGGGGCGCGCGTGGTGCTGACGGACGTCCTGGAGGAGGAGGGCCACCAGATCGCCAAGTCCCTCGGGGAGCAGGGCCTGTTCGTACGGCTCGACGTGACCGACGCCGAGAGCTGGGCCGGCGCCGTGGCCGCCGCGCTCGGCCGCTTCGGACGGCTCGACGCGCTGGTGAACAACGCCGCGCTGTGGCGCACCGCGTCCGTCGAGGAGGAGACGTACGACAACTTCGAGCGGCTGCTGCGGGTGAACCTGCTCGGGCCGTTCCTCGGGATCCAGGCGGTGGTGCCCGCGATGAAGGAGGCGGGCGGCGGGTCGGTCGTGAACATCTCGTCCACGGCCGGGCTCAAGGGACTCCCCCGGCACGCGGCCTACGGCTCGACGAAGTTCGCCCTGCGCGGCCTGACCCGTTCCTCGGCGCTCGACCTGGCCCCGTACCGGATCCGGGTCAACTCGGTGCACCCCGGGGCGATCGACACCCCGATGATCGCCGAGGCCACGGCGGGCCGCGACTGGTCCCATGTGCCGCTCGGCCGGGTGGGCCAGCCGCGGGACGTGGGGAGCCTGGTGGTGTTCCTGGCGTCGGAGGCCTCGTCGTACATCACGGGCACGGAGTTCGCGGTGGACGGCGGGCAGACGGCCTGATGGTGCGGAACCTGCGCCTCCGCACCCTGGGCGCCCGGCCCGCCGGGCCTCGCCCTACCCTGTGCGCATGAAACGTGCCGGTTGTCTCTTTCTCGCCATAGCTCCCGTGGCGACGCTCGTCGTCTATCTCCTGGGCCCCGACCCGGACGCCGGCGGCCCGGACGACCGGCCCTCCGCCTCCCAGGGCTCGGACGCGCTGGCCGACGAGACGCAGCGCGAGCTGGAGGAGCGCATCCGCAAGATGCCCGCAGGGCTCGCGGCGAAGGACAAGAAGGAGCTGGCCCAGAAGCTCGTGTCGAGCGCCGAGAACTCCACGCTCGACTGGCGCGCGAACTACGGCTACATCGAGGACATCGGCGACGGCAACGGGTACACCGCCGGCATCATCGGGTTCTGCTCCGGCACCCACGACATGCTCGAACTCGTCGAGCGCTACACCGAGGAGCACCCGGACAACGGGCTCGCGGAGTACCTGCCCGCCCTGCGCGCGGTCGACGGCACCGACTCGCACGAGGGCCTCGACGGGTTCCCCGAGGCCTGGGAGCAGGAGGCGAAGAAGCCCGAGTTCCGCGCCGCCCAGGACGAGATGCGCGACGACGAGTACTTCGAGCCGGCCGTGCGGCAGGCGAAGATGGACGGCCTGAGCACCCTCGGCCAGTTCATCTACTACGACGCGATGGTGCTGCACGGCCCCGGCACCGCGCCGAACGGCTTCTACGGGATCCGCGAGCGGGCCATGGAGAAGGCGCGGACGAAGGCCGAGGGAGGCAAGGAGGAGGCGTATCTGAAGGCCTTCCTCGATGTACGCCGCGAGGTCATGAAGGCGGAGAAGCCGGGCCGCCGCCACGGCGACACCTCCCGCATCGACACCGCGCAGCGGGCGTTCCTGGAGGCGGGCAACTTCGCCCTGGACACGCCGCTGGAGTGGAAGGTGTACGGGGATCCGTACCGCGTGAAGTGAGCGCCGCCGGGAAGTGAGCGCCCGCGGGAAGTGAGCGCCGCTGTGAAGCGACCGCCGTCCCGTCCGCAGACTCCGAACTCCGCGGACGGGACAGCGCGGCGAACTCCGCGGACGGGACGGCGCGGCCGCACGCTCAGCCCTTGACGGCACCCGCCGCGAGCCCCGACCCGAGCCGCTTGTGCACGAGCACGAAGAAGATCATCACCGGCAGCGTGACCAGCGTGGAGCTGGCCATGACCGGACCCCAGGCCGTGGAGTTCTCGCCGAAGAACTGGTAGATCCCCACGGCCGCCGTGTACTTCTCGCTGTCCTTCATGAAGGTGTACGCGAACACGAACTCGTTCCACGCGGTGATGAACGCGAAGATCGACGTGGCCACGAGCCCGGGGGCGACCAGCGGCAGCAGCACCGAGCGGAACATCCGGAACCAGGACGCCCCGTCGATGTACGCCGCCTCCTCCACCTCCTTCGGCACCGCCTGCACGAAGCCGCGCAGGGTCCAGATGGCGAAGGGCAGCGAGAGCGCGATGTAGACGATGGTCAGACCGAGCAGCGAGTTGAGCAGCTCGTAGTCCCGCATCTGCAGGAACAGCGGGATGACCAGGGCCTCCAGGGGCACCATCTGCACGATCAGGACCATGATCAGGACCGAGGTGCGGAAGCGGAACTTGAAGCGGGCCACCGCGATGGCCGCGAACAGCGAGAGCACCGCCGCCGCGAGGATCGTGCCCAGCCCGACGAGCGCCGAGTTCAGCAGGAACGTACCGAAGTTGCCCCGCTCGAAGACCAGCTCGAAGTGCTCGAAGCCGAACCCGCTGGGCAGCACGTCCGAGCCCCGGGTGACCGCCTTCGGGTCGAAGGCGGTGGACACCATCCAGTACACCGGGAACAGCGTGAACACGAGCAGCGCGAAGACGGCGAGGGCGAGGCCGCCGCGCGCGGCCGGTGACGTGCGACGCGTACTCACAGGTCCTCCTCCCCCTGCCGGAACAGCGTGCGGATGTAGACGACGGTGATCAGCAGGAGCAGCAGCGTGAGCAGCACGGCCGCGGCCGAGCCCGCCCCGTAGTCGTCCTGCCCGAAGGCCTGGACGTAGGAGTAGACGCCGAGGTTGTAGACCTCCTCGTTGGCGCCGCTGCCGCCCGGCATCAGGAAGATCTGCGTGAAGACCTTGAAGTCCCAGATGGTCGACAGGATCGTCACCACCAGGAAGACGGGACGGATGGTCGGCACGGTGATCTTCCAGAACCGCTGCCAGGCGCTCGCCCCGTCGATCATCCCCGCCTCGTACAACTCCCGTGGAATCGTGAGCAGTCCGGCGAAGACGGTGATCGCCACGAACGGGAAGCCGTGGTGGACCACGTTGAGGGTCGCGATGGCGTAGAAGGGCAGCCGCTCGGTGAACCAGTTGGTGGTGGCCGGGTCGATCAGGCCGAGCGCCCCGGCGAGCTGGCTGAACATGCCCTCCTCCGGCTGGAACAGCCAGATCCAGACATACGTGCCGGTCACGGCCGGCATCGCCCAGGCGGCCAGGATCGACACCGAGCAGATGGCCCGCCAGGTGGTGCCGAGCCGGTTCAGGAGCAGCGCGACGAGCGTGCCGAGGACCACGGTGAGGCCCACGCAGGCGACGGCGAAGAAGACGGTGTTGGGCATGACCGTCTTCCACAGCAGTTCGCTGGAGAGCAGGTCGCCGTAGTGGTCGAACCCGGTGAACTCCCCTTGTCCGCCGCCGAACTTGACCTCCCAGTCCTGCAAGGAGATCTTGCCGACCTGGAAGATCGGATAGAGCAGGAGTCCGGCGAGCACCACGAGCGCGGGCGCGAGCAGCAGCCAGGGCCGGGTGAGCCGTATCAGGCTCCGGCGGCGGGCCGCGGGAGCCGTGTCGGACGGACGGCGGGCAGCTGCCTGCTGCCCGCCGTCCGCGAGCGCGTTCTTCACGTTCGATCAGGCCTTACGTATCCGCGCCCGCCCTACTTGTCCTTGGCGAAGATGTCGTCCATCTGCTGGGCCGCCTTGTCCGCGGCCTCCTTGACGGAGGACTTGCCCGTGATGATCGACTGGATCATGCCGGGGACGACCTGCGCGGCCTGGATCTTGCCGTACGACTCGGTCTTCGGCACCGTGGCGCCCGCCTCCAGCATCTGCGTGGCGAAGGGCTCGACCAGCGGGTCCTTCTTCGCCGCCACCTTCTCCAGCTCGGAGTTCTGGCCCGGGAAGTAGTTGGTCTGCTCGGCCCACTTGGCGGCGAACTCACCGGTGGTCAGGAGCTTCACGAACTCCCAGGCGAGCTCCTTGTTCTCGGTGTCGAACGTGGAGAGGTACGAGCCGCCGAGGAAGGAGCGGCTCATGCCGCCGTCGGGACCGGGGATCGGCACGGCGCCGAGCTTGCCCTCCAGCTCGGGGTTCTCGTCGACGAAGGCCTTCGGGGTCCAGTTGCCGGAGATGGACATCGCGATCTCGCCCTTCTTCCAGGCGTCGCCGACCTCCTTCTCGGTCCAGGTGTTGACCTTGGCCGGGGAGACCTTGTCCTTGGTGGCGAGACCCGTGTAGAACTCGATGCCCTTGATCGCCTCGGGCGAGTTGATGGCCGACTTCCAGCCACCGCCCTCCTCCTCGGCGAGCTCGCCGCCCGCGCCCCAGATGAAGGGGGCCGCGAACATCTCGGCGCCGCCGGCGACCGGGAAGGAGATGAGCTTCGGCTCCTTCTCCTTGAGGGTCTTCGCCGCGTCCTGGAGTTCCTTCCAGGTGGTCGGGGGCTTGATCTTGTGCTTCTCGAAGATGTCCTTGCGGTACAGGACCGAGCGGACACCCGCGTACCAGGGCATGCCGTACTGCTTGCCGTCGAGCGTGCCGGCGTCCTTGAGCCCTTCGACGAGATCGTCGCTCAGCCCGGACTTCTTCACCTCGTCGGTCACGTCGACGAGCGCTTCGGTCTCGGCGAACTGCGGCACCCAGGTGGTGCCGACCTCGGCGACGTCCGGCACCTGGTCGGCGCCGCCCGCGATCGCGGTGGTGAACTTCCGGTTCGCGGTGGCCCACTGCTGGTACTCGACCTTGATCTTCGCGCCGGTCTTCTTCTCGAAGGCGGCGGCGGCCTCCTTGAAGAACGGGCGGGCGTCGGGGTTGGTCCCCTCCATGATCCATACGGTCAGGGTCTTGCCCTTGCCGTCGGTCGCGCGGTCCTTGTCGCCACTGCCGCCCGAGTCATCGCCGCACGCCGTAGCGGTCACTCCGAGCGTCAAGGCGATTGCTGCCGCGATGACACGTCGCTTCATGACGAGCCTCCTTCATGGATGGCGGTCCACTTTGCGTGAGTGATTCTCAACACAGGGGCTCTGGCGAGGTCTAGGCCATTTTCCATACGCAGCCGAACCGTAATGACCATTGCATCGAGCGCAACATGTGCGCGAGCTATTGCAGTTGGTGCAACCAATGACGGTCAAGAAATGCACATATCGGTCATGTGACGTACACATCTGTCGCTTTCGGCGAACACCCGAAACATGTGGAGATCCCGTGTGTAACTTGTGCTCGTTCATCACTCAACTCTCCAGACGAGACCTCCCCAGGAGCCCTCCTTGCGCTCTCGCACCGCCATAGCCGCCGTCACCGCCGTGTTCGCCACGGGCGGTCTGACCGCGCTCGCCGCCCCCGCCCAGGCGGCCGAATACTCGTCCTCCCTGAAGCTGACCGGGGTGCAGTACGACGCACCGGGCCGGGACGACAACCGCTGCTCGGGCGGCAACACGAAAAACGAGTACCTGACGATCAAGAACTACTCGCGCGGCACCACCGTGAACCTGATGGGCTACGTGGTGAAGGACGCGGCGGGCAACACGTTCACCTTCACCAAGAACCACACCCTCCAGCCCGGCGACTACATCAAGCTGCGCGGCGGCAGGGGCACGGACTCCGACAGCGGCAACGTGGTCTACCGCAACAACTGCAACTTCATCTGGAACAACCCGGGCGACACGATCTACTTCTCCAAGCCCTCCGGGGCGCGGGCGGACGTCCACTCGTACACGAAGTCGGGCAGCGACCGGGACGGCAACGGATACGTCAAGTTCCATGGCTGACCAGCGGAGTTGACGGCAGTGCGGGGCGCCCAGGGCGGCGCCCCGCACTCCGTCTCCACCCCCTCCGGCCAAGATCGATTGTCAGTGCCGGCTGGGATGATGAATACATCGATCGGGAGCTGCAGGGGCTGCCGGGACGAGGGGGATTCGTCATGTCCGGATCGCAGAACTACATCAACCACGTCGCACTGGTGCTCGACGCGAGCGCATCGATGTCGCATCTGAGCCGCAAGGTCGTCGAGGTCGCCGACCAGCAGATCGCCTATCTGGCCCGCCGTTCGCAGGAGTTGGACCAGGAGACCCGCGTCACGGTGTACGTGTTCTCGAACCAGGTGGAGTGCGTCATCTACGACAAGGACGTGCTGCGCATGCCGTCCCTGAAGCAGCACTACCGGGCGAACGGTTCGACGGCGCTGCTTGCCGCCACCCTCAAGTCCCAGCGGGAGCTGGCCCAGACGGCCCAGCTGTACGGGGACCACAGCTTCCTCACCTTCGTCCTGACCGACGGCCAGGAGAACACGAGCCACCGCAGCGCGGACGGGCTGGGCAAGACCCCGCAGCAACTGGTCCAGGCGGTCGCCGACTTGGCGCGCACGCAGGAGGACAACTGGACGCTGGCCGTCCTGGTCCCCGACCAGATGGGCAAGCGCGAGGCGATGCAGTACGGCTTCCCGAAGGAGAACATCGCGATCTGGGACGCGACCAGCACCCAGGGTCTCGAAGAGGCCGGCCAGGTCATCCAGGAGGCCACCGAGAAGTTCATGATCGGCCGCACCAAGGGCATCCGCGGCTCCCGGGCCGTCTTCTCCACGGGCGCGGACACGGTCAACAAGGACACGATCAAGGCGGCGGGCCTGAAGCCGGCGGACTCCGGCAGCTACACGCTGCTGGACGTGGACCGCGCGGAGACCATCCGCACGTGGATCGTCGACAGCGGCCACACGTACCGCACGGGCGCTGCCTTCTACCAGCTGAGCAAGTCGGAGAAGGTCCAGGCCCGCAAGCAGATAGCGGTCCTCGAGAAGAAGACGGACCGCGTCTACACGGGCCCGCAGGCCCGCGCCCTCCTGGGCCTCCCGGACACGGAGGTCCGCGTCCGCCCGGACCACAATGCGGAGTTCACCATCTTCATCCAGTCCACGAGTGTGAACCGCAAGCTGGTCCCGCAGACGCGCCTGCTGCTGATGACCCAGCCCTGACCTCTCCCGACGGGGGGATGCGCGGGTCCGGGCCTCGGGAGGGGGAGGCCCGGACCCGCGCCTTTCTCGTGGGCCGCGGGTGACGGGGAACGTCAGGGACCTGCCTTGCAGTCGATCGTGTGCAGTTGCGATGATCGGCCGCATGTCTGAGCACGGGGGTACGGCGGGCGTCCCGCCGCGGTCGCGGCTGGCGGATCTCGTGGGGCCGGCCGAAGGGGGCGCTGCGCGAGAGGCGGAGCGGCCGGATGGTTCGGGGGCGGCGGAGCAGCAGGATGGTTCCGCGGCGGCGGAGCAGCCGGAAGGTGCCGGATCACCGGCCGGGCCCGAAGGCCCCGGATCACCGGCGCGGCCGGAAGATTCCGGATCATCGCCGGGGCCCGAAGGCTCCGGGTCGTCGGCACAGCCGGAGGAATCCGACGAGGTGCGGGCGCGCCGACGGGAGTTCGCGACCGTGCTGGGCGAGTTCCGGCGCACCGCGGTCCTCGTGCCCTTCGCGGGCGGGGGCGGGGCGGACGGTGAGAGGGGTCTGCTGACCGCCGACATGGGCGGAGTCCGCTGGATCTTCGCGTTCTCGAACGAGCAGGCGCTGGCGCGTTTCGCCACGGTACGGGGCGAAGGCTCACGAGAGTGGTCGTACCAGCGCATTCTGGGCGCCCGCCTGCTGGACGCGGCGGTTCCGGCAGCGGGGGTGCCGTGCGGGGTGGCGTTGGACTGCGCGGACGGTCCGGACGGCGTGCTGTTTCCTCCGGTGGCGGGAATCGTGCCGGATGCGGCAGCCGTGGATACGTCCCGGAGCGCAACGGGCAGTGACGGACGTGACGGGGGTGCGGCGTGAGCGGCGGCGGCAAGGATCTCAAGGCCCAGGGGCTCGGACTCATCGCGCAGGGCCTGACGGCCGCGCTGGACGAGCTCAAGGAGCTGGGCATGGTGGGCACCGCCGGAGCCGGGCGCGGCTTCGGCGATATCGCCCTGTCCGGCCTCGAGTTGGGGCACGAAGGCCTGACCGGCGAGTTCTCCTCGTTCTGCGAGCGCTGGGAATGGGGCGTGCGCTCGCTGATCAACGAGGGCAATTCCTTCGCCCAGAAGACCGGCCTGTCCGCCGGCACGTACTACGAGACCGATCAGTACGTGGAGGGCTCGCTGAAGGTCGCGACGAACTCCCTGATCGGCAACCCGTATGCGACCGAGGACGAGGTGACCCGTCAGAACTGGGGCGACGTCGCCACCTCCGGCATCTTCAGCGGTGAGGTCGACTACAGCAAGGAGTCCTTCGACACGGCGTTCGCCAACGCGGAGCAGGGCTGGAAGGACGCGGGCCGGGACGTGGCCACCTCCGACTTCCTCGGCACGTCACGAGCCCAGGATCTCGCGGGCCTGAGCGACGCGGAGTACGAGGCGTACCTGGACGAGGCCTTCGGCCCCTCGGCCGAGGAACGCGCGAAAGCTGCCGAACAGGGCGGGGGCGCAGGCTGATGGGACTCCTGGACGATCTGAGCGACGTCGGCGGAGCGATCAAGGACGGGGTCAACGACGGCCTCGGCGCGATCGAGGACGGCATCGACGCCGGGAAGAAGGCGCTCGGCGAAGGCGTCGACTGGACCACGGACAAGGTGGGCCAGGGCCTGGACTACGTGGGCTGGGAGTCCGGCGCGGACGCCGTCGAGGACTGGGGCGACCAGGTCGCCTCCGACCTGGGTGCGACGCCGGGCGAGCAGCAGCTGGGTCAGACCGAGGACCCCGACGAGCTCGTGCACGGCAACCCGGAGAAGATCCGCGCGTCGGCCAAGCACCTCAAGGATTTCCACGCCGCCTTCGACAAGGTCGCCGACGGGATGCGCAAGGTCGACTCCTCGGGCTGGGCGGGCGAGGGCGCCGAGGCGTTCCGCAAGAAGTTCGGCGTGCATCCGGCGAAATGGGCGCACGCGGCCGACGCCTGCGAGAAGGCGGGCGCCGCGCTGTCCGCCTACGCGGACACGGTCAAGTGGGCGCAGGGACAGGCCAAGGAGGCCATCGAGCTCTACAAGAAGGGCAAGAAGACCTCCGACGACGCCGTCACCGCATACAACCAGCGCGTCGACGCCTACAACGCCAAGCTGAAGGCGAACGAGGATCCGGGCCCGCGCCCGGAGCCCTTCAAGGACCCCGGCAAGGCCGACATCACCAAGGCCCAGGAGAAGCTCGCCGAGGCCCGCAAACAGCGGAACACAGCCGGTGCCGAGGCCCAGTCCAAGGTCAAGGCGGCTCTGGCCCACGCTCCGGCCGAGCCTCCCCCGCTCGACCGTCTCGGGGGCAACATCGCCGACGGCTTCAAGGCACTCGACACCGAACTCACCCATGTCGTCGGCGGCGTCCTCAAGGGCGGGGCGGGCCTGGTCAACTTCGTCCGCGGCCTCAACCCTTTGGACCCGTACAACCTGACGCACCCGGCCGAGTATCTGCAGAACGCCTCGATGACCCTCTCGGGCCTGGTCTCCACGGCGGCCCACCCGGACCGCGCCGTCTCCGCGGCCGTCGACGCCTTCAAGAAGGACCCCTCCGAGTTCGTCGGCCGCCTGATCCCGGAGATCCTCGGCACCAAGGGTGCGGGTATGGCTCGCGGGGCGCTGACCACCGGCATCAAGACGGCGGCGAAGGAGTCGTTGGAGAGCGGGGCACAGAAGGCCGCGCGCGAGTCGGTCGACGAGGGACCGAACCAGGTCGCCCGCGGCAAGGACGCCGTGGAGACCAAGGGTTCCGACCCGGTCGACATGGCGACCGGCAAGATGTTCCTGCCGCAGACGGACGTGGTCCTGCCCGGTGTGCTGCCGCTCGTGTTCCAGCGCCGCGTCGAGTCGGGCTACCAGTTGGGCCGTTGGTTCGGTCCTTCCTGGTCGAGCACCGTCGATCAGCGCCTGGAGATCGATACCGAAGGCGTCCTCTTCGTCACCGAGGACGGCCGCATCCTGGCCTACCCGCACCCGGCCCCCGGCGTCCCGGTTCTGCCGAGCCACGGTCCCCGGTGGCCGCTGGACCGCGAGCCGGGCGGCTACACCATCACCCAGCCGTCATCCGGCCGCGTCTGGCACTTCTCCGACCACAGCGACGAACTCGCCGTCCTGGTCCAGATCGACGACCGGCACGGCAACTGGATCACCTTCGAGTACGACGCCGAGGGCGCACCCACCGCGCTGGTGCACAGTGCGGGCTACCACCTCAAGGTCTCCACGTCCGAGGGGCGCGTCACAGGGCTGCGCCTCGCGGGCGGCTCCGAGGACGGCACCGACCTGGAGCTGCTGCGCTACGGCTACACGGAGGGCAACCTCACCGAGACCATCAACTCCTCCGGTCGGCCGCTGCGTTTCACGTACGACGACCGCCGCCGCGTCACGTCCTGGACGGACACCAACGACCGTTCGTACACGTACGTCTACGACGACGCGGACCGATGCGTGGCCGAGGGCGGCAGCGACGGCCATATGACCCTGCGCCTCGACTACGACGGCACCGACCCGTCGACCGGGCACAAGGTCACCACGACGACCACGGGTGACGGCCACGTCCGTCGCTTCGTCATCAACGACGAGGCGCAGGTGGTCGCGGAGATCGACCCGCTCGGCCACACCACCCGTTACGAGCGCGACCGCTACAACCGCCTGCTCTCCACCACCGACCCGCTCGGCCACACCACGGAACTGGTCTACGACGAGGCGGGCAACCCGACCACGGTCACCCGGCCCGACGGCCGCTCCAGCACTGCCGAGTACAACGAACTCGGTCTGCCGGTGAGGGTGGTGGCCCCGGACCGCAGCGTCCGCAGCTACACCTACGACGAGACAGGCAACCGTACGTCGGCCACCGCGCCGAACGGTGCCCTCACCCGCTTCACGTACAACTCCGCCGGCCATCTCACCGAGGTCACCGACCCCCTCGGCCACTCCACGCGCATCCAGTGCGATCGCGCAGGCCTGCCCCTGACCGTCACGGACCCGCTCGGCGCGACCACGCATTTCACTCGCGACGCCCTCGGCCGCCCAGTCACCATCACGGACCCGCTCGGCGCGGTCACCCGCCTGACGTGGACGGTCGAAGGCAAGCTCACCCGCCGCACCGCCCCCGACGGCACCTCCGAATCCTGGACGTACGACGGCGAAGGCAACTGCACGTCCCACACCGACCAGTTGGGTGCGGTCTCCACCTTCGAGTACACCCACTTCGACCTGCTGACGGCCCGCACCGGCCCGGACGGGGTCCGCCACACCTTCACCCACGACCACGAGCTCCGCCTCACCCAGGTCACCAACCCGCAGGGCCTGACCTGGAACTACACCTACGACGCGGCCGGCCGCCTGATATCCGAAACGGACTTCGACGACCGCGAGCTCACCTACACCCACGATGCGGCGGGCCGGCTGACCTCCCGGACGAACGCCCTCGGCCAGACGACGTCCATCGAGCGGAACGCGCTGGGCCAGATCACCCGCAAGGACGCCGCGGGCGCGATCACGACCTTCGCCTACGACCTCACGGACCAGCTCGCCCACGCAGCGGGGCCGGACTGCGAACTCACCCTTCTGCGCGACCGGTTCGGGCGCCTGCGTTCGGAGACGATGGACGGCCGCGAACTGCGCTACGAGTACGACGAGTTGGGCCGTTGCATCGGCCGCACCACACCCACCGGCGCGGCCAGCACCTGGTCCTACGACGCGGCAGGCCGCCGCACCCGCCTCACCACGTCCGGCCGCACGATCGACTTCGACTACGACGAGGCCGGCCGTGAGGTATCCCGGCGCATCGGAGACGCGCTCTCCTTCACCAACACCTACGACCCGCTGGGCCGCCTCCTCGACCAGTCGATCACGGCGAGCGACAGCCGTACCGTCGTCCAGCACCGCGCGTACACCTACCGCGCGGACGGCAACCTGACCTCGATCGAGGACCAGCTCTCCGGGAACCGCCGCTTCGACCTGGACGCGGCGGGCCGCGTCACGGCCGTCCACGCCGCGAACTGGACGGAAACGTACGCCTACGACGAGTCCGGCAACCAGACCTCGGCCACCTGGCCGGACTCCCACCCCGGCCACGAGGCAACCGGCCCGCGCACCTACGAGGGCACCCGCATCACCCGCGCCGGAGGGGTCCGTTACGAACACGACGACCTCGGCCGAGTCGTCCTCCGCCAGAAGACCCGCCTGTCCCGCAAGCCGGACACCTGGCGCTACGAGTGGGACACGGAAGACCGCCTGACGTCGACGACCACTCCCGACGGCACCCTCTGGCGCTACACGTACGACCCCCTGGGCCGCCGCACGGCCAAGCTCCGCATGGCGGAGGACGGGGAAACGGTCGTGGAGCGGGTGGAGTTCACTTGGGACGGGACGACGCTGTGCGAACAGGTCACCGTGACCCCGGCGTGGGAGCACCGCATTGCCCTCACCTGGGACCACCGCGGTCCACGTCCCATCACGCAATCCGAACGCCGGCTACCGCAGGAATTCTCTCAGCAGGAAATAGACACGCGGTTCTTCACCGTCATCACCGACCTCGTCGGCGCTCCGACCGAACTCCTTGACGAGCGGGGAAGCGTTGCCTGGCGTACGCGAACGACATTGTGGGGCACGACAGCCTGGAGTTCTGCGAGCACTACGTACACACCACTGCGCTTCCCCGGCCAGTACTTCGATGCCGAATCGCTTCTCCATTACAACTACTTCCGGCACTACGATCCTGAGACTGCCCGTTACGTCACGGCAGACCCGCTCGGGCTCGCACCGTCCCCCAATCAGTTTGCCTACGTCCCGAATCCCACGTCCTTCCTCGATCCACTAGGATTGGCGCCCGTCGGATGCCCGGAGGAAGAGCACCTCTTCCGAGGGACAACCCGAGGCTATGATGCGAGCAGCGGCACCCAGGCCAGCGGATTCACGCCGACGTCAACGGATCCCGGCGTGGCAACAGCGTTCGCTCGACATTCCGAGCAATTCGGGGATGCAGTCGTCCAGTTGATTCCGCGCAGCGCTCTCGACGGCGTTCCCACTGCTCCGGGATACATTCGCGCCGAAGCGGAAGTCGGCGTGGGCCTGTCCGCAGCAGAATTGGGAGGGCGAGCCAGCATTCAGCTGCCCGTGGACACAGCACGAGATATTCTCGGAAACATGGGGATCAATGTCCCGAAGGTGAACTCATACGCAGGAATAACAGATGCCCTCGAGTGGGACATCCCGAAACTCTCTCCAGACCAGATCGCCCAGTTCGTCCGGGAGGCCTACAAACATGGGTGAAGCGCCAGCCGCGATGCAGATCGCGTCCGTTGAATCTCTGGAAGGCAGCAGAGGAGTGTTCGTTGTGCGCTGCATCAGCGGCATCATCCGATGCGGTCAGGTATTCAGCCTCGCGCCGACGACATCATCCGGCGCCCCAGTGTCCGGCCCAGGGCATGCATCGTCGGCAAGCCTGGATTGGATCGAACGCTACGACCGGAGAGTGGACTTCTTCGACCCCCCGCACGTGGCACGGGTTCAACTCTCGGGAGATGGTCTTGAAACCCTGGAACGGGGCAGCACTGCAACCGCACTTCCTTAGGCGATGCATCGATTGGCGCAAGGGCTCGCGACCGGGCTTCAGGATCTGACCACTTGGGCGGCCTCCTGGCTCATGCCCGTAGCGCTGGCCGCACTCGGCCTGCACGGAAGGGTGGAGTGGCTGAGATGCCCGCATCCTGTCCACCCGCTGTCCGGCCGCATGCAAGTCCCCCACGTGGCTTGGCGGCCCGCCTCAGGAATCCACCTTCCACGATCTGCTGCGCCGTACCCACAGTCGAGTTGAGTGGCTGTTCGACTCCACCGGGAGGAATTGGATCCTTGCTGCGGTCCGTCTTGTCCGTGAGGGTGACGGCTTGAATGGAGAACGGTTCAGAAGCCGACGACTGCACGGTACCGCCGGGGCGACAAGCGATGACCCACCATGCCGATCTGAGTCCGTACGCATAGTCGGAATCCGCGCGCCCCACGCTGAACCTCGGGTGGCTGGACCGCGCCCACCCCCGAAACGCCGCAACGCCCACCCCATCCGGTCGGGGACAGGGGCGGGCGTCGCGTCAGTGTTCCGTACGCCGTTGTACGGACCGTTCTCGTGGGCCGGTGTGCGGCCCGGGTCAGACCGTCAGGGCGCGGTCCGTCGGCTTGATCGGGGCCGGGAGGTCCGACGCGCCGGTCAGGAAGCGGTCCACTCCGCGCGCCGCCGAGCGGCCCTCGGCGATCGCCCAGACGATCAGCGACTGGCCGCGGCCCGCGTCACCGGCGACGAACACACCGGGAACGTTGGTCTGGAAGTCGGCGTCGCGGGCGATATTACCCCGTGCGTCCAGTTCCAGGTCGAACTGGGCCACCAGGCCGTTCTCGACGTCCGTGCCGGTGAAGCCCATGGCCAGCGTGACCAGCTGCGCCGGGATCACGCGCTCCGTGCCCGGCTTCTGCTCCAGCTTGCCGTTCACGAACTCGACCTCGATGAGGTGCAGGGCCTGGACGTTGCCGTCCTCGTCGCCCTCGAAGTGCGTGGTCGAGACGGAGTAGACCCGCTCGCCGCCCTCCTCGTGGGCCGAGGTGACCTTGTAGAGCATCGGGAAGGTCGGCCACGGCTGGTGCGGCGCACGGTCCTCGCCCGGCTTCGGCATGATCTCCAGCTGCGTGACGGACGCGGCGCCCTGGCGGTGGGCGGTGCCCACGCAGTCCGCGCCCGTGTCACCGCCGCCGATGACGACGACGTGCTTGCCCTCGGCCGTGATGGGCGGGGCCACGAAGTCGCCCTCGACCACCTTGTTGGCGAGCGGCAGGTACTCCATCGCCTGGTGGATGCCCTTCAACTCCCGGCCGGGGACGGGGAGATCGCGCGCCGTGGTGGCGCCGGCGGCGATGACCACCGCGTCGTACCGCTTGCGCAGGTCCGTCGCCTTGAGGTCGCGGCCGATCTCGATGCCCGTACGGAAGCGGGTGCCCTCCGCGCGCATCTGCTCGATGCGGCGGTTGATGTGCACCTTCTCCATCTTGAACTCGGGGATGCCGTAGCGGAGCAGGCCGCCGATGCGGTCCGCGCGCTCGTAGACCGCGACCGTGTGGCCGGCCCGCGTCAGCTGCTGGGCGGCGGCCAGGCCCGCCGGGCCCGAGCCGACGACCGCGACGGTCTTGCCGGAGAGGCGCTCGGGCGCCTGCGGCTTGACGTCGTTGGCGTCCCAGGCCTTGTCGATGATCGAGACTTCGACGTTCTTGATCGTGACGGCCGGCTGCGAGATGCCGAGCACGCAGGCCGACTCGCAGGGAGCCGGGCAGAGGCGGCCGGTGAACTCCGGAAAGTTGTTCGTCGCGTGCAGACGCTCCGAGGCCGCCGCCCAGTCCTCGCGGTACGCGTAGTCGTTCCACTCGGGGATCAGGTTCCCCAGCGGACAGCCGTTGTGGCAGAACGGGATGCCGCAGTCCATGCAGCGCGAGGCCTGCGTCGAGATGATCGGCAGCAGGGAGCCGGGGACGTAGACCTCCTTCCAGTCCTGGACGCGCTCGGCGACGGGACGGGTGCAGGCGACCTCGCGGCCGTGCTTGAGAAAGCCCTTCGGATCAGCCATTGGTCGCCGCCTCCATCATCTTCTCGGTGATCTCGGACTCGGAGAGCCCGGCTCGCTCGGCGGCGTCCTTGGCGGCGAGCACTGCCTTGTACGTCTGCGGAATGATCTTGCTGAAGCGGGCGGCCGAGGCCTCCCAGTCGACGAGCAGCTTCTCGGCGACGGTGGAGCCGGTCTCCTCCGCGTGGCGGCGCACGACGTCGTGCAGCCACTGCTTGTCGGAGTCCGACAGCTCCTCGACCGCTTCCAGGTTCCCGGAGTTGACGTTGTTCCGGTCCAGGTCGATGACGTACGCCGTACCGCCGGACATGCCGGCCGCGAAGTTGCGTCCCGTCTCGCCGAGGACGACGGCCTGGCCGCCGGTCATGTACTCGCAGCCGTGGTCGCCCACGCCCTCCGAGACGACCAGGGCACCCGAGTTGCGGACGCAGAAGCGCTCGCCCGTACGACCGCGCAGGAAGATCTCGCCGCCGGTCGCGCCGTACGCGATGGTGTTGCCGGCGATCGTCGAGTACTCGGCGAGGTGGTCGGCGCCGCGGTCCGGGCGGACGATGACGCGGCCGCCCGAAAGGCCCTTGCCCACATAGTCGTTGGCGTCGCCTTCGAGGCGCAGCGTCACACCGCGCGGCACGAACGCGCCGAAGGACTGGCCCGCGGAACCGGTGAAGGTGATGTCGATGGTGTCGTCGGGCAGGCCCGCGCCACCGAACTTCTTCGTCACCTCGTGGCCGAGCATGGTGCCGACCGTGCGGTTGATGTTGCGGATCGCGACCTGGGCGCGCACCGGCTGGGCGTCCTCGGCGGCGTTGGCCGCGAGGGCGTCGGCGGCCAGCTTGATGAGCTGGTTGTCGAGCGCCTTCTCCAGACCGTGGTCCTGCGAGATCAGCTGGTGGCGGACGGCGCCCTCGGGCAGGTCCGGCACGTGGAACAGCGGCTCGAGGTCCAGGCCCTGGGCCTTCCAGTGGTCCACGGCCCGCGTGGTGTCGAGGAGTTCGGCGTGGCCGACGGCCTCCTCGATGGAGCGGAAGCCGAGCTCGGCGAGGAGCTCACGAACCTCTTCGGCGATGAACTCGAAGAAGTTCACGACGAATTCGGGCTTGCCGGTGAAGCGCTCGCGCAGCACGGGGTTCTGCGTGGCGATGCCGACCGGGCAGGTGTCCAGGTGGCAGACGCGCATCATGACGCAGCCGGAGACGACGAGCGGCGCGGTGGCGAAACCGAACTCCTCGGCGCCGAGCAGCGCGGCGATGACCACGTCACGGCCGGTCTTGAGCTGCCCGTCCGTCTGGACGACGATTCGGTCGCGCAGACCATTCAAAAGCAAGGTCTGCTGGGTCTCGGCGAGACCGAGCTCCCAGGGACCGCCCGCGTGCTTGAGCGAGGTGAGCGGCGAAGCGCCCGTACCGCCGTCGTGGCCGGAGATGAGCACCACGTCCGCGTGCGCCTTGGAGACACCCGCGGCGACCGTGCCGACACCGACCTCGGAGACCAGCTTCACGTGGATGCGGGCCGCCGGGTTGGCGTTCTTGAGGTCGTGGATCAGCTGAGCCAGGTCCTCGATGGAGTAGATGTCGTGGTGCGGCGGCGGCGAGATGAGGCCGACACCCGGGGTCGAGTGACGGGTCTTGGCCACCCACGGGTAGACCTTCGGGCCGGGCAGCTGGCCGCCCTCACCGGGCTTGGCGCCCTGGGCCATCTTGATCTGGATGTCGTCCGCGTTGACGAGGTATTCGCTCGTCACGCCGAAGCGGCCGGAGGCGACCTGCTTGATGCTGGACCGCCGCGCCGGGTCGTACAGACGCTCCGGGTCCTCGCCGCCCTCACCGGTGTTGGACTTGCCGCCCAGCTGGTTCATGGCGATGGCGAGGGTCTCGTGCGCCTCCTTCGAGATGGAGCCGTACGACATGGCGCCGGTGGAGAAGCGCTTGACGATCTCGGAGACCGGCTCGACCTCGTCGATGGAGATCGAGGGACGGTCCGACTTGAAGTCGAACAGGCCGCGCAGGGTCATCAGGCGCTCGGCCTGCTCGTCCACGCGCTGCGTGTACTGCTTGAAGATGTCGTAGCGCCGGGTGCGCGAGGCGTGCTGGAGGCGGAACACCGTGTCCGGGTCGAACAGGTGCGGCTCGCCCTCGCGGCGCCACTGGTACTCGCCACCGATCTCGAGCGCGCGGTGCGCCGAGGGGATGCCGGAGGCCGGGTAGGCCTTGGCGTGCCGGGCGGCGACCTCCTTGGCGATGACGTCGATGCCGACGCCGCCGATCTTGGAGGCGGTGCCGTTGAAGTACTTCTCGACGAAGGCCTGGTCGAGGCCGACGGCCTCGAAGACCTGCGCGCCACGGTACGAGGCGACGGTCGAGATGCCCATCTTGGACATGACCTTGAGGACGCCCTTGCCGAGCGCGTAGATCAGGTTGCGGATGGCCTGCTCGGCCTCGATGCCCGGCAGGAAGGTTCCGGCACGGACGAGGTCCTCGACGGACTCCATCGCGAGGTACGGGTTGACCGCGGCCGCGCCGAAGCCGATGAGCAGCGCGACGTGGTGTACCTCGCGCACATCGCCGGCCTCGACGAGCAGACCCACCTGGGTGCGCTGCTTGGTGCGGATGAGGTGGTGGTGCACGGCGGCGGTGAGCAGCAGCGACGGGATCGGCGCGTGCTCGGCGTCGGAGTGCCGGTCGGACAGGACGATCAGGCGGGCGCCGCCCTCGATCGCCGCGTCGGCCTCGGCGCAGATCTCCTCGATGCGCGCCGCGAGTGCGTCGCCGCCGCCGGAGACCCGGTAGAGACCGGACAGGGTCACGGCCTTCATGCCGGGCATGTCGCCGTCGGCGTTGATGTGGATGAGCTTGGCCAGCTCGTCGTTGTCGATCACCGGGAACGGCAGGGTGACCGAGCGGCAGGACGCGGCCTGCGGGTCGAGCAGGTTGGAGCCCGGGCCGAGCGAGGAGTGCAGCGAGGTGACGAGCTCCTCGCGGATCGCGTCAAGGGGCGGGTTGGTGACCTGCGCGAACAGCTGCGTGAAGTAGTCGAAGATCAGCCGCGGACGGTTGGAGAGCGCGGCGATCGGGGTGTCCGTACCCATCGAACCGATCGGCTCGGCACCGGACTTGGCCATCGGCGTCAGCAGGACGCGCAGCTCTTCCTCGGTGTAGCCGAAGGTCTGCTGGCGGCGCGTGACCGAGGCGTGCGTGTGCACGATGTGCTCGCGCTCGGGCAGGTCCTCGAGCTCGATGATCCCGGCTTCCAGCCAGTCCTCGTACGGGTGCTCGGCGGCGAGCTGGGCCTTGATCTCGTCGTCCTCGATGATCCGGTGCTCGGCGGTGTCGACGAGGAACATGCGGCCGGGCTGGAGCCGGCCCTTGCGCACGACCTTGGACGGGTCGATGTCGAGCACGCCGACCTCGGAGCCGAGCACGACGAGACCGTCGTCGGTGACCCAGTAGCGGCCGGGGCGCAGACCGTTGCGGTCGAGGACCGCGCCGACCTGGGTGCCGTCGGTGAAGGTGACACAGGCCGGACCGTCCCAGGGCTCCATCAGCGTGGAGTGGTACTGGTAGAACGCGCGCCGGGCCGGGTCCATCGAGGCGTGGTTCTCCCACGCCTCCGGGATCATCATCAGGACCGAGTGCGGCAGCGAACGGCCGCCCAGGTGCAGGAGTTCGAGCACCTCGTCGAAGGAGGCGGAGTCGGAGGCGTCCGGGGTGCAGATCGGGAAGATCCGCTCCAGGTTGTCGCCGCCGTTCCCGGCGGAGCCGAAGAGCTCGGAGGCCAGCTGGGACTCGCGGGCCCGCATCCAGTTCCGGTTGCCCTTGACGGTGTTGATCTCACCGTTGTGCGCGACGAAGCGGTACGGGTGGGCGAGCGGCCAGCTCGGGAAGGTGTTCGTCGAGAAGCGCGAGTGGACGAGCGCGAGCGCGGAGGCGAAGCGGCGGTCGGACAGGTCCGGGAAGAAGGGCTCGAGCTGGCCGGTGGTCAGCATGCCCTTGTAGACGATGGTCCGCGCGGAGAACGACGGGAAGTACGTGGCGGCCTCGCGCTCGGCGCGCTTGCGCAGCACGAACGCCTTGCGGTCGAGGTCGATGCCCTGCGACGTGCCGTCCGCGACGAACAGCTGACGGAAGACCGGCATCGTGGAGCGCGCGGAGGCACCGAGCAGCTCGGGCGCGACCGGGACCTCGCGCCAGCCGAGGACGGTCAGGCCCTCCTCGGCGGCGATGCCCTCGATCTTCGCGGCGGTCTCGTCCGCGTCCTCGACCGGCAGGAAGGCGATGCCCACGGCGTACGAACCGGCCTCGGGCAGCTCGAAGTCCGTGACCTCGCGCAGAAACGCGTCCGGGACCTGGGAGAGGATGCCGGCGCCGTCGCCCGAGTCGGGCTCGGAGCCGGTGGCGCCGCGGTGTTCGAGATTGCGCAGTACGGTCAACGCCTGCTCGACCAGCTCGTGGCTGGCCACACCGGTCAGAGTGGCCACGAACCCGACACCACAGGCGTCGTGCTCGTTACGGGGGTCGTACATCCCCTGCTGGGCGGGGCGACCGTCCATGGGCGACCAGGCGTCGGAACGCATCGGCTCTCCCGTCGTCGTCGTGGCAAAAGTGCAGGTGCCGAGGGACGACGTTGGCCCTCACGCTTCAAAGGCTGCGCGAAATTTCGTGCAGGTTACATGATGAGGCGCTTCTCGAAAATCGGAAGGCGCATTCCATCATGCGGACACCGCGGGTGGCGGCTGCCCCCTGGGTAGGGGACGTTCGCGGACCTTCGCGGGCAGATCGGTGACCGAGGGCCCAGGTGCTGGAACAGACTCACGCGGGCTTCATCGCCCAGGGTGCGGGCTTCTTTGCCCAGGGGTGCGCGCGGGCCTCATTGCCCACGGCGCTTACGGCTCATGCCCTGCTGTCATGGGATCGAAACCGCTCGGTAACGACTACTTATGCCAGCTGCCGCATAGACCTGCAAGGCCTTATCCTACGGCGGTTCCGAACAGGGTGCCGAGGACGTACGTCACACCCGCCGCGGCCGCACCGAGCGCCAGCTGCCGCAGCCCGCTGTACCACCAGCTGCGCGCGGTCACCTTGGCGACCACGGCGCCGCAGGCGAAGAGTCCGACGAGCGCGAGCAGCACGGCCGGCCACAGGGCGGTGGCCCCGAGCAGATACGGCAGCACGGGCAGCAGGGCCCCGAGCGCGAAGGCGCCGAAGGACGAGACCGCCGCGACCAGCGGCGAGGGCAGGTCGTCCGGGTCGATGCCCAGCTCCTCGCGCGCGTGGATCTCAAGGGCCTGCTCCGGGTCCTTCGACAGCTGCCGGGCCACCTCGCGCGCGAGGTGCGGCTCGACTCCGCGCGACACGTACAGCTCGGCGAGTTCGCGCTCCTCGCAGTCGGGGTGCTTGCGCAACTCGCGGCGCTCCACGTCCAGTTCCGCCTCGACCAGCTCGCGCTGGGAGGCCACGGAGGTGTACTCGCCGGCGGCCATCGAGAACGCACCGGCCGCCAGGCCCGCGAGCCCGGTGATCACGATGGTCTGCTGCGAGACCGCGCCGCCCGCGACACCGGTCATCAGCGCGAGGTTGGACACCAGTCCGTCCATCGCGCCGAACACCGCCGGTCGCAGCCAGCCGCCGTTCACGTCGCGGTGCGTGTGGTTGTCGCGGTGCGCCTCGTGGAGGGTCGCTTCGGTCTCGATGATCGCCATGTTCCAGGTCCCCCTTTTCCACTGTGCCGTACGGCCCCTTCTCACTGCCGTACGACCTCGAAAGTACGCGCGAAAAATGGCTCCTGCCAGCAAGGAAGGCCATACTTACCTTGTCTAACGATTGGTAAGGCAGGCCTGGCTGACCGCCGTTCGAGCCGGGTTCTCCGGCGGCGCGAAGGGGTGACATAAGCGCCCATATCCGCAGCGCGGGCAGGCGGCGTGGAACGCATGAGCCATGCAGCAGCCGATTGCATACGTTCCGCAGGAACAGGCGGTGCCCGACGGCACCCGCACCCTGCGCACCCGCGCCCGTGGCGCCCTCCTGGGACTCGCCGTCGGCGACGCCCTGGGCGCGCCCGCCGAGAACCTCAAGCCCTCCGAGATCCGCGCCCGCTGGGGCCGGATCGAGGACTTCGTGGTCGACGATCCCGCAGGGACCGACGACACCGAGTACGCGATCTTCTCGGGCCTGCTCCTCGCCCGCTTCGGCTCGGCCCTCACCACGGCCCGCGCCGAGACGGCCTGGCACCAGTGGATCGCCGACCTGGACGAGGGCCCGTTCAAGGGCGCGGGCTTCAGCGAACGCGGCACCTTGGAGAACCTCCGCCGCGGCCTCGCCGCCCCGGTCACCGCCCAGCACCGCCACGCCTGGAGCGACGGGCTCGCGATGCGGGCCGCGCCCTTCGGGGTGTACGCGGCGGGCGCGCCGGCCGAGGCCGCACGCCTCGTCGCGATCGACGGTTCGGTCAGCCACGAGGGCGAGGGCATCTACGGCGGCCAGGCCGTGGCGGCCGGGGTCGCGGCCGCGATGGACGGCGCGGGCCCTGCGGGTGTCATCGGCGCCGCGCTCTCGGTCATCCCCATGGACTCCTGGACGGCCCGCTCGCTGCGCCGCGCGGTCATCGCGGCCCCCTCGGGCGAACGCGCGGTCCGCAACGCGGTCGTCATCGGCGGCTACCCGTGGACCGACCTCGCGCCCGAGGCGGTCGGCCTGGCCTTCGGTGCCTTCGCGGCCGCCCGCGGCGACTTCCGCGAGTCCGTCCTCACGGCGGTGAACATGGGCCGCGACGCCGATACGACGGCGGCGCTCGCGGGCGCTCTGGCGGGGGCGCTCCAGGGCGAGGAGGCCATCCCCGCGTCGTGGGCGCACGCGATCGGGCCGGTACGCGGCAGTTGCCTGCCGTCCATGGCCGGCCACCACATCCTCGACGTCGCGGACCTGCTCACGCCGGACGACGAGGAGGCCCCCGCGCGATGACCGCTGCCGGAACCTCCTCCCGTACCTGCGCCGCTTCCCGTATCGAGGGACTGCTCCTCGGACTCGCCGCCGGAGACGCCGCCGGCTGGCCCGCCGCCCGGCACCGCGCGGCCCGGATGCCGGAGTGGACCAGGCGCCTGACCCGCGAACTCGACACCTTCGCCGAGCAGAACGCCACCACCACGCTCCCCGTCCCGATCGCTCTCAACCAGCCGCCCGAGCCCCTTCAGCTCGGGCCCTCCGACGACGCGGAGTGGGCGGCGTTCACGGCCGTGTCGCTGCTCAAGTCCGCCGCCACGGGAGAGCCCGCGCTGCGCGTCCGCGCCGCCGTGGACCACACCTGGCAGACCCTCGCCGCGCAGATCGCGGAGGCCGAACAGCGCGCCCCCGAGATCGAGTCCGCGGTGGTGCCGCTGCGGGCCCGCATCTCCGTACGCGCCGGTCTCGGCAATCTCGCGGGCGGTCTGCGTCCGCCCGCCACCGGCCACGACAATCCGCACTACTTCGACGACGCGGCCTGCGTACGAGGCTGTGTGCTCGCCCTCGTTCACCCCGGCGACCCCCAACAGGCCGCGGAACTCGCCGAGTTCGACGCCCGCTACACCCAGGACGGCGACGGGGTGCACGGAGCGCGCGCGATGGCCGCGGCGAGCGCGGCACTGCTGGGCGGCTGGGACATCGGGGCCGCCGTGGACGCGGCGCTCGAACAGCTCCCGGACGGCACGGAGATCGGGCGCAACGCGCAGCATGCGGTGAAGCTCGCCCGGGACGCCGACGACGCGTTCTCCCTCATCCCGGTCCTGGAGCACCAGATCGTGGACCACGTCTACAGCTACGGGATCGCGGCCGCCGAGACCGTCCCCGTGGCGCTCGCCCTGACCACCGCGGCCCGCGGTTCGCTCTCCGGCGCCGTACCGGCCGCGGCCTGCCTGTCCCGGGTGGCCGACTCGGCCCCGGCGCTCGCGGGTGCGCTGGCCGGTGCGTACGGGGGCGCGGCGGGCGTGCCGGACTCCTGGCGCGCGGCCTGCCGCACCCTCTCGGGCTGCGCGCTCCCCCGGCTCGCCGGAACCGATCTGGTCGCGCTGGCCGGCCAACTCGCCGAGCTCCTCGCCGCAGACCGGTAACTGACCGCCCCGGGTGGACAATTCACCCATGACAGAGACGAAAGGTGCACGCGAGGCGGGCTTCGGCGCGGGTCTCGATGCGGGTCTCGACGACCGCATCGGCCGCGCCCTGACCGGCGCCGCGGTCGGCGACGCGCTCGGCGGACCGGTCGAGGGGTACAGCCCCGAGCAGATCCTGGAGCGGCACGGCGGCCGGGTCCACGGCATCGTCGGCCCGTGGTTCGAGGACTGGCGCACAGCCCGCCCGATCGCCCCGTACCACAAGGGCGACGGCCACATCACGGACGACACCCTGCTGACGCACGCGCTGATCAGGGTGTACGAGAAGGTGCGCGACCACCTCGACGCGTACGCCGTGGCCGAGCACCTGGTGCCCGACCTCATCGGCACCCCGCGCTGGATCCCGGAGCTGGAGGCCGAGGCGCTGCCCCTCCAGCGCGTGTTCCTCGCCGAGAAGTGGCTGGTGGCCCGGCTCCACTACGGGCATGTGGACCCGCGCGAGGCGGGGTCGGGCAACATCGTCAACTGCGGTGCGGCGATGTACATGGCGCCGGTCGGCCTGGTCAACGCCGGGAATCCGGCGGGCGCTTACGCCGAGGCCCTGGACATCGCGGGCGCCCACCAGTCCTCGTACGGCCGCGAGGCGGCGGGTGTGTTCGCGGCCGGTGTGGCGGCGGCCTGCACCCCGGGAGCGACCCCCGCCTCCGTGGTCGAGACCTGCCTGTCCCTGGCGAAGGACGGCACGCGTGCGGCCATCGAGGCGGTCTGCGAGGCCGCGGCCTCGTACGACTCCTTCGAACCGGCCCTCGCCCCGCTGCGGGCGGCCGTCGAGCCCTTCGACACGGTGGGCCCGGACTACCGCGCCCCGTCGCTCGGCGCCCGCCGCCCCTCCCGGCTGCACTCCATCGAGGAACTCCCCATCGCCCTCGGCATGCTGCTCATCGGCGGCGGCGACTACCGCGCCACGGTCCTGGGTTCGGTCAACTACGGCCGCGACTGCGACTCCATCGCCACGATGAGCGGGGCGATGGCGGGTGCGCTGGGCGCGGAGGTGCCGGCCGAGTGGGCGAAGACGGTGGCGGAGGCCAGCCGTGTCGACTTGTCGGCACCGGCGACGGCGCTCACCGGGGTGGCCCGCGAGATCTTCACCCGCGACCTCGCGCGCCGGCGCGCCCACGAGGCCGCGTTCTCCGTGCTGTCGGACGCGCGGTGATGCTCCGCCTGACGTGGGTGCAGCCGGAGGACCTGATCGGGCACGAGCTGCGCCAGCTGGCGCTGGAGGGATACGACGTCTCCTCGGCGCGGACGCGCTGGCTGGCGGCGGGCGGCCATCCGGCGCCGGAACGGGCGGGCGCCTCGGCGGAGTTGACGGATCCGGCGCTGCGCGGGCTGGCGCTCCGGCTGCTTGACGAGCTGGCCTCCGCACAGCACGGCACTCCCCGCGTACCAGTACGCGATACTGCCGCTCCCGCTCCCCTGCCCGACCCCGCCCACCTGCACCGCCTCCACGCGGCCTGGCTCGGCCGGGCCGTCGGCTGCCTTCTCGGCAAGCCGGTGGAGAAGCTGCCTCTCGAAGGCATCCGCAGACTCGCGCAGGCCGCCGGCAACTGGCCGCTGAACACCTGGTTCACGGAACGCGGCGTCCCCGCGGACGTACTCCGCAGCTACCCCTGGAACCGGCGCAGCGCCCCCACCTCCCTCGCCGAGAACATCGACGGCATGCCCGAGGACGACGACCTCAACTACCCGCTCCTCGGCCTCCTCCTGCTCCAGCGGCACGGCAAGGCGTTCACCACCACCGACGTCGCCAAGCTCTGGCTGGACGAACTGCCCGCGGGCCGCACCTTCACCGCCGAACGCGTCGCCTACCGCAACCTCCTCGACGGCATCGAGCCCCCGCACACCGCCCGCCACCGCAACCCGTTCCGCGAGTGGATCGGCGCCCTGATCCGCGCCGACATCCACGGCTGGACCAACCCCGGGAATCCGCACGCGGCAGCCGCACAAGCACGCCGTGACGCCGAGCTCAGCCACACCGGAAACGGCGTGCACGGCGCCGAGTTCATCGCGGCCGTGATCGCCGAGGCCGCCACGGGGGCCGACGTCCACCGGGCCATCGAGGCCGGCCTCGGCGTCGTACCGCAGGACACACAGCTGCACCACGCGATCACCCACGCCCGCCGACTGGCCGCGGCCACCGCCGACTTCGACACCGTGGTCGACGAGCTGCACCGCACCCACGCCGGCCACCACTGGGTGCACGTCATCCCCAACACCGCCGCGATCACCGCCGCCCTCACCCACGCCGACGGGGACTTCACGCACTCCGTCACGCGCGCGGTGTCGGCCGGCTGGGACACCGACTCCAACGGCGCCACGGCCGGTTCGGTCGCGGGGCTGATCGCCGGACACGCCGACCGGCTGCCCGCGCGCTGGACGGACCCGTTGCGCAACCATCTGTCCACCACCGTCGCCGGCTTCGACGGCATCGGCTTCGACACCCTCGCCCAGCTCACCGACCGGGAGGCCCGACGCCCATGAGACCCACACCGCGTATCGCCGTACTCGGCTCCACGAACATGGACCTCGTCGCCTACGTGGCGAAGGCACCGGACCGCGGGGAGACCGTCACCGGACGGGAGTTCCGCACGATCCCCGGCGGCAAGGGCGCCAACCAGGCCATCGCCGCGGCCCGCGCGGGCGGGGACGTCACGATGATCGGGGCGGTCGGCGCCGACGACTTCGGGGTGCGGCTGCGCGGCGCGCTCGGCGAGTCCGGCGTGGACACCGGCCGTCTGCGCACGGTCGAAGGGGCGAGCGGCACCGCGCACATCGTGGTGGACGACGAGGGCGGCAACGCGATCGTGGTCGTCCCGGGCGCCAACGCGACGGTGACGGGACTCGCCCCCGGCGACGCGGAGGCCATCGAGGCGGCCCGGACCCTGCTGCTCCAGCTGGAGATCCCGCTCGAAGGGGTGCTCGTCGGCGCGCGGACCGCCCGCGAGCGGGGCGTACGGACGGTCCTGACCCCGGCTCCCGCCCAGCCGCTGCCGCCCGAACTGCTCGCCGCCGTCGACCTGTTGGTGCCGAACGAGCACGAGGCCGCCGCCCTCACCGGCCGCACCGACCCGCACGAGGCCGCCGAGGCGCTGCTCGAACAGGTACCGGAGCTGATCATCACGCTCGGCTCGGCGGGCAGCCTGTACGCCGACCGCTCCGGCACCCGGCTCACCGTGCCCGCGCCGCAGGTGAAGGCCGTGGACACCACGGCGGCGGGCGACACCTTCGTGGGCGCGCTCGCCGTGGCACTCGGCGAGGGCCGGGCGGTGCCGGAGGCACTGGCCTGGGCCTCGGCCGCGGCGGCGCTGTCCGTCGGCCGTCCGGGCGCCTCGGCCTCGATGCCGGCTCGCGCGGAGATCGACGCCTTCGTACGCCCTTAAGCGCCGCCTTCGTACGGCCGTAAGCGCCGCCCTCGTACGCCCGTCGGGCCTGGCACGACCCTCAGCACGCACGTCAAAGGACCTCATGGCACCCGCACCCGCACCCGCACCCAGCTCAGCCTCCGTCCCCACCCCCCTCCCCGCTCCCCCGCTCACCGGTCTGCGCGTCCTCGACCTGGCCACCTTGTTCGCCGGGCCGCTCGCCGCCACGATGCTCGGCGACTTCGGTGCCGAAGTGATCAAGGTGGAGCATCCCCGCAAGCCCGATCCCTCGCGCGGCCACGGGCCCTCGAAGGACGGCATCGGCCTGTGGTGGAAGCTGCTCGGCCGGGGCAAGCGCACCATCACGCTCGACCTGTCGACGAAGGGCGGCCGCGAGACGCTCCTGAAGCTGGCCGCGACCGCCGACGTCGTCATCGAGAACTTCCGGCCGGGGACGCTGGAGAAGTGGGGCCTCGGCTATGAGGAGTTGAGCGAGGTGAACCCCCGGCTCGTCCTGACCCGCGTCACGGGCTTCGGGCAGTTCGGGCCGTACGCGCACCGGCCCGGGTTCGGCACACTCGCCGAGGCCATGAGCGGGTTCGCGGCCATCACCGGGGAACCGGACGGCCCGCCGACGCTGCCGCCCTTCGGTCTCGCGGACTCCATCGCGGGTCTCGCCACGGCGTACGCGGTGATGACGGCGCTGGCCGGACGGCAGCACACCGGCCGCGGCCAGGTGGTGGACATGGCGATCATCGAGCCGATCCTCACGGTCCTCGGCCCGCAGCCCCTCTGGTACGACCAGTTGGGCCACGTACAGCCGCGCACCGGCAACCGTTCGACGAACAACGCGCCGCGCAACACCTACCGCACGGCGGACGGGAAGTGGGTGGCGGTGTCCACATCGGCGCAGTCGATCGCGGAGCGCGTGATGCAGCTGGTCGGCCGGCCCGAGCTGAGCCTGGAGCCGTGGTTCGCCACGGGCGCGGGCCGCGCCGCCCACGCCGATGTGCTCGACGAGGCCGTCGGCTCGTGGATCGCCGCGCGCTCCCGCGCCGAGGTCGTCACGGCCTTCGAACGGGCCGAGGCGGCCGTGGCCCCCGTCCAGGACGTACGCGATGTCATGGCCGATCCGCAGTACGCGGCCCTGGACACCGTCACCACCGTCGACGACCCCGACCTCGGCCCGCTCCGTATGCAGAACGTCCTCTTCCGCCTCTCCGACACCCCGGGCGGTATCCGCTGGACGGGCCGCGCACACGGCGCCGACACGGACGAGGTCCTTGCCGAACTGGGCCTGTCCGCGGGCGAGATCGAGGAGCTGCGCACGGAGGGCGCCGTATGACCGCGAACCGGCCTGCCCACTCCACCGGGAAGATCCCGCTCACCTGGCTCTACGTCCCCGGGGACCGGCCCGAACGCGTCGCCAAGGCGCTCTACGCGGGCGCGGACGTGGTGATCGTGGACCTGGAGGACGCGGTGGCGCCCGACCGCAAGGCGTACGCCCGTGCGGCCACCGCCGAACTCCTCACCGAGCGCCAACCGGTCCCGGTCCACGTCCGCATCAACGCCCTGAACGGACCGCTGTCGGCCCTCGACATCGAGGCGCTCGCGGGCCGACCGGGACTCTCGGGCCTGCGCCTGCCGAAGGTGACCTCACCGGCCCAGATCACCGAGGTGGCCGAACGGGCCGACGCTCCCCCGTTGTTCGCGCTCCTGGAATCGGCGGCGGGCGTCGAGCAGGCGTACGCCATCGCGACCGCGCACGCCTGCCTGCGGGGCATCTCGCTGGGCGAGGCGGACCTGCGCGCCGATCTCGGCGTCACGCTGGACTCGGCCCTGGACTGGTCCCGCAGCCGGATCGTCTGCGCGGCCCGCGCCGCCCGCCTCCCCGCGCCGCCCCAGTCCGTCCACCCGGACATCCACGACCTGGACGCCCTCGCGGCCTCCTGCGCCCACGGCCGCTCACTCGGCTTCCTGGGCCGCGCGGCCATCCACCCGCGCCAGCTCCCGGTGATCGAGGCGGCGTACCTGCCGACCCCGGCGGAAGTCACCGCGGCCCGGGAAATCATCGCGGCGGCCCCCACGGACACCGGCGCCCTGGCCCTGCCGGACGGCCGCTTCGTGGACGCGGCAGTGGTATCCGCAGCAGAACGCACCCTGGCATTGTCCCGCCGCACACCCACGTAATTCGCTTCCCCACCGCTCCCCGGATGCCTACGCTGCGGCGATGATCTCCGAGAACCTCCGGGACGCCACGGGCCGCCGCGTCACCCTGCACGAGGTGACCGCGGACACCTGGCGGTCCGTCGCCGACATGGCCCCGCACGTCTCCCAGCGCGCCTTCGCCCCGGCCCTCGCGGCCCGCTACCTCCTGCTCTCCCTCCTCGAGGACACCTGGACCTCCTTGGCGGTCCACGCGGACGACACCGTGGTGGGCCACGTCATGTGGGCCCGCGACCAGGACGGCTCGCACTGGATCGGGGGCCTGCTCATCGACGCCTCGGAACAGGGCAAGGGCCTGGCCCGCACCACGATGCGCACCCTCCTCCCCTGGCTGGCCGCCCAGCCCGGCCACTTCACCACGCGCCTGTCCTACGCCCCGGCGAACACCGCGGCGGCCGCCCTGTACGAGTCCCTGGGCTTCAGGCCGACGGGGACGGTGGAGGAGGGCGAGGTGGTGGCGGCTCTCAGCCCGAATGAGCATCTCAGCCGGGGTGAGCATCTCAGCCCGGATGAACATCTCAGCCCCGCCGGCGCTTGAGGCGATCCGAACGAAGTTCGGATGCGGGGGTCCGGGGGCGGAGCCCTCGGTTTCGGGGAGGGGCGGGGTGGGGGAAAGCAAAGACCGCCGGACCCGCACAGGTCCGACGGCCTCAGCACAACCCAACCGGCTCAGCCCTTGGCCGACCCCGCCTCATCCTTGACGTCGGCGTCCGCGTCGGCATCGGCATCGGCATCCGAAGAGCCCTCGTCCTCGGACCCCGAAGCGCCCTTGGACAACGTGACCTTGTCACCCTCCGAGTCGGACGAGTCCGACGAGCCGTCGGAGCCGGACCCACCCCGCTCCGGCTCCACCACTTCCTCACGCCCCGGCCGCACCCGAGCCGACACCACGATGTACGCCACGGCCAGCACGAACATCACGATCGACGTCCACACGTTGAACCGCAGCCCGAGCACATCGTTCAGCTGGACGTCGTCCACGCGCATGTACTCGATCCAGCCGCGGCCCACGCAGTACCCGGCCACGTACAGCGCGAACGCCCGCCCGTGCCCGAGCTTGAAGCGCCGGTCGGCCCAGATGACGAGCAGGGCGACACCGATGCACCACAGCGACTCGTAGAGGAAGGTCGGGTGGTACGTGCCCGGCACGCGGCCGCCGTCGGAGCGCGTGATCTCGAGGGCCCACGGCAGGTCGGTGGCGCGTCCGTACAGCTCCTGGTTGAACCAGTTGCCCCAGCGGCCGATGGCCTGCGCGAGGGCGATGCCCGGCGCGACCGCGTCGGCCCAGGCGGGCAGCGGGATGCCGCGGCGGCGGCAGCCGATCCAGGCGCCGAGTCCGCCGAGGGCGATGGCGCCCCAGATACCGAGGCCGCCTTCCCAGATCTTGAACGCGTCCACCCAGTTGCGACCCTCACCGAAGTAGAGGTCGTTGTCGGTGATCACGTGGTAGAGGCGGCCGCCGATGAGGCCGAAGGGCACGGCCCACACGGCGATGTCGGCCACCGTGCCGGGCTTGCCGCCGCGGGCGACCCAGCGCTTGCCGCCGATCCATACGGCGACGAAGACACCGATGATGATGGCGAAGGCGTAGCCGCGCAGAGGAAGGCCGAAGAGGTCGATTTCACCCTTCGACGGGCTGGGGATCGATGCAAGGATTTCCATGGCGGGGTCGACGCTACCTTGCCGGGTCCGGTACGCGGCACTCCGGCTGGCCTAACGGCCTGATAACAAGCCCGCCGCCCCGTCCCTGTGAAGACGCGTACGGACGGAAAGGCCCCGCCCGGGACCGGACGGGGCCTTCGCAGGGTCGCCGCGGCGGCTACTCGGCCGCCTCCTCCACCTGCTTCTTCAGCTGCTCGGGCGTCAGCGGGTTCTTCTGGTCCGCGAAGATGTTCTTGCCGTCGAGCAGCACGGTCGGCGTGCCCGTGAACTTGCCGGCGCGGAAAGCGTCGTTCGACTTGTTCACCCAGCTCGCGTGCGTGCCGTCCTCGACGCACTTCTTGAAGTCCGCACTGTCGAGGCCCTCGACCTCCTTCGCGAGCTCGAGCAGCCGGCTGTCCTTGCCGAAGGCGTCGTCCGTCTCCTCCGGCTGGTTCTTGTAGAGGACGTCGTGGTACGCCGTGAACTTCCCGGCGTCCTGGGCGCAGGCCGCGGCATTCCCCGCGTTCACCGACCCGGTCCCGCCCATGTTGCCGTCGATGATCGTCGCCAGCCGGTACTCGACCTTGAGCTGCCCCTTCTCGGCGAGCTCGTTGATCGTCGGGCTGTACTGGGCCTCGAAGGAGGCGCAGGCCGGGCAGCGGAAGTCCTCCCAGACGGTGAGCGTGGACTTGGCGCTGTCCTTGCCGACCGGGATCACCAGCTTGTCCTCGCCGCTCGCCCCTGCGGGCGGGACCACCGGGCCCGAGGTGTCCTTCTTGTCCCCGCCCGCATTGGCCGCGATCACTCCGGCGATGGCGGCCAGACCGAGCACACCTACCACGGCACTGACCACGATCAGGGCACGACGACGCTTGTCACGGGCCTTCTGCTGTTCCCGCTCCTGTGCCAGCCGGTCGCGGGCGGCACGCTTTCCCTCACGGTTCTTCTCGCTCACAATCCGCAAACGAACCGGGGAGGCACGAGCGTGCCTCCCCGGTCCCATGTCCACCCGTATGGATGAGCGGCGTACGCGATCAGCTCCGCTTCGCGCGGACACCTTCCGCCAGCTCACCCGCGAGCCGGCGGACGGCCGCCACGCCCGCCGCCTCGTCCGGGGCGTCAAGCATCGCCTTGACGAACGCCGAGCCGACGATCACCCCGTCCGCGAACTGGGCGACTTCCGCGGCCTGTTCGCGGTTCGAGACGCCGAGACCCACGCAGACGGGCAGGTCGGTGGTGGCCTTGGTGCGCTGCACCAGGTCCTCGGCCGCCTCGCCCACGGACTCGCGCGTGCCGGTGACGCCCATCAGGGAGGCCGCGTAGACGAAGCCGGAGCCCGCCGCGGTGATCTCCTTCAGACGCGCGTCCTTGCTGCTGGGCGCGACCACGAAGACGGTGGCGAGGTCGTGCTTGGCGGCGTGCTCGCGCCACAGCGCGGACTCCTGGACCGGCAGGTCGGGCAGGATGCAGCCCGCGCCGCCCGCCTCGGCGAGCTCGGCGGTGAAGCGCTCGACGCCGTAGCGGTCGATCGGGTTCCAATACGTCATGACGAGGACGGGCTTGCCGGTGGCCTCGTGCGCCTCGCGGACCGTGCGCATCACGTCGGCGATCTTGAGGCCGTTCTTCAGCGCGATGTCGTCGGCGGTCTGGATGACCGGTCCGTCGAGCACCGGGTCGCTGTAGGGCAGTCCTACCTCGACGATGTCCGCGCCGCCCTCGAAGGCGGCCTTGACGGCGTCGATGCCGCCGTCGACGGAGGGGAAGCCGGCGGGCAGGTAGGCGATCAGCGCTGCCCGGCCCTCGGCCTTCGTCCCGGCGAGGGCGGTGTTCAACAGCTCGATGTTCCCGCTCACTTGGACTCCCCCGCGTTCTCAGAAGCGTCGTAGTACCCGAAGTACCGGGCCGCCGTGTCCATGTCCTTGTCGCCGCGTCCGGAGAGGTTGACGACCATCAGGCCGTCCTCACCGAGGTCCCGGCCGATCCGCAGGGCGGCCGCGAGGGCGTGGGCGCTCTCGATGGCCGGGATGATGCCCTCGGTCTGCGAGAGCAGCCGCAGGGCCTGCATCGCCTCGTCGTCGGTGACCGGGAGGTACTCGGCGCGCCCGCTGTCCTTCAGATACGCGTGCTCCGCGCCGATGCCCGGGTAGTCGAGCCCGGCCGAGATCGAGTAGGGCTCGATGATCTGGCCCTCCTCGTCCTGGATCACGTACGAACGCGAACCGTGCAGGATGCCGGGGTCGCCGGCCGTGAGGGTGGCCGCGTGCTCGCCGCTCTCGACACCGTGGCCGCCGGCCTCCGCGCCGATGAGCCGTACGTCGGTGTCGTCGAGGAAGGCGTGGAAGAGACCGATGGCGTTGGAGCCGCCGCCGACGCAGGCGACGGCCGCGTCCGGCAGCCGGCCCGCGCGCTCCTGGATCTGGCGGCGGGCCTCGACGCCGATGATGCGCTGGAAGTCGCGCACCATGGCCGGGAAGGGGTGCGGGCCCGCGGCCGTACCGAAGAGGTAGTGGGTGTCCTCGACGTTGGCGACCCAGGCGCGGAAGGCCTCGTTCACCGCGTCCTTCAGGGTCCGCGAGCCGGACTTCACGGCGATGACCTCGGCGCCGAGCATCCGCATGCGCGCGACGTTGAGCGCCTGGCGCTGCGTGTCGATCTCGCCCATGTAGATGGTGCATTCGAGGCCGAAGAGCGCGCAGGCGGTGGCGGTGGCGACGCCGTGCTGGCCGGCGCCGGTCTCGGCGATCACCTTCGGCTTGCCCATGCGCTTGGTGAGCAGCGCCTGGCCGAGCACGTTGTTGATCTTGTGCGAGCCGGTGTGGTTGAGGTCCTCGCGCTTGAGGAAGACACGGCCGCCGCCCGCGTGCTGCGCGAAGCGCGGCACCTCGGTCAGGGCGCTGGGACGGCCGGTGTAGTTGACCAGGAGTTCGCTGAGCTCGCGGGCGAACTCGGGGTCCTGCTTGGCCTTTTCGAACTCGACGGCCACTTCGTCCACGGCGGCGACCAGCGCCTCGGGGATGAACTTGCCGCCGAACTTACCGAAGTAGCCCTCGGGGGTGGGCACTTGACCCTGGGGTTCGGGTACGAAGAACGCGTTGTTGTCGCTGGGCATGACGAGATGCTCCTACGTCGGGACAGGCGCAGCTGCCCCGGATGTCGGGTTTGCGAGGGTCAGGGTATGACGGGATCGCCCGACGGAGCCGCCCACCGCACGAAGGGGTGGCAGCCGACGGCTTACGGGCGGACGGTCCGCCCGGGCCATCGCATCCCGTTGATCTGACCGGGCTCGTCCCCGATCACGTAGCGCACCCGGCGCCCGTGCACACGCCGCGCGGGCGCCCGGCAGCCGCGAGGGCGGCAACCGGGTGCGAGGCGGCGGGCGATGGGCATGGTGAGCTGTCAGCCCCGTCCGTGGCGCAGGGCGGGGTGGGCGCCGGCGGCGACCAGGTCCACGACGGCGGACCGCGGGTCCTTGCCGGTGACCAGGGACTCGCCGACGAGCACGGCGTCGGCGCCGTCGTTGGCGTACGCGATCAGGTCGTGCGGACCGCGGACGCCGGACTCGGCGATCTTGACGATGTGGTCGGGGATCTCGGGGGCGACCCGCGAGAAGGTGCCGCGGTCGACCTTGAGGGTCTTGAGGTCGCGCGCATTGACGCCGATGATCTTCGCGCCGGCCTCCACCGCACGCTCGACCTCGTCCTCGTCGTGCACCTCGACCAGCGGCGTCAGACCGATGGACTCGGCGCGCTCGATCAGGGAGACCAGGGCCTCCTGGTCGAGGGCCGCGACGATCAGGAGCACCAGGTCGGCACCGTAGGCACGGGCCTCCCAGAGCTGGTACGAGGTGACGATGAAGTCCTTGCGCAGGACCGGGATGTCCACCTTGGCGCGCACGGCCTCCAGGTCCGCGAGCGAGCCGCCGAAGCGGCGCTCCTCGGTGAGCACGGAGATGACGGCGGCGCCGCCCGCCTCGTAGTCGGCGGCGAGCCCGGCCGGGTCGGCGATCGCGGCGAGCGCGCCCTTCGACGGGCTGGAGCGCTTGACCTCGCAGATCACCTTGACGCTGTCGCCGCGCAGGGCCGCGACCCCGTCCTTGGCCTGGGGGGCCTTCGCCGCACGCTCCTTGAGCTCCTCGAGGCTGACGCGCGCCTGCCGTTCGGCGAGGTCCTCGCGGACGCCTTCGATGATCTCGTCGAGCACACTCACGCGAGTGGTCCCCTTCCGTAGCGGCGGTCATGGCAACGGGCGTCGGTCGGTGTCGGCGCCCTCTCGGTCCGGACGGAGTACCGAGGGCCACTGCGATGGTATCCGCAGGAGGGCGAAGGGCCCGCATCCGGTTGACGCCGGTCCCACTTCCTGGACATACCTGGCACGCGGCGGCGCCCGGACCCCGCCGGTCACGGGTGCAGGAAATCCCCGAACGGCAGATTCCGTACGACAGTGAAGACGGCGAGCAGTCCGCCGAAGGCCCACGCGTACGACGAGCGGACCGTGAACCCGGTGGGCCCGCCGCGCCACGCGCGCCGCAGCCACAGGATCCAGACGAACGCGGCGATCACGAAGCCCACGACCGCCATCGCGTTGGCGCCCAGGGCGGCGGGCAGATCGCCGTGCACGAGGGCGTGGACGCAGCGCAGGCCGCCGCAGCCGGGGCAGAACAGGCCGGTGGTGCGCAGCAGCGGGCAGGCCGGGTAGTGGCCTGGCTCGTTGGGGTCGACCGAGCCGACGTACGCGACGGCCGCGGCGGTGGCGGCGAGTGCGGCCACCGGGCCGAGCAGTCGGCGTCCCCGCGCGGCGGTGCGGGGCGCCGCGGGCTGCGGGCTCCACTGCTGCGGGTCCCCTGACGGCTGCTGCGGGTCCCCTGACGGCTGCTGCGGCTCCCCGGTCAGCTGCTGCGGCTCCCCGGTCAGCTGCTGCGGTCCAAAGGACTGCCGCGGGCCGGAGGGCTGCGCGTGCGGCGGGCCGGGCGGCTGCGCGTGCGGCAGGCCGGGCGGGGGCGCGTGCGGCGGGCCGGGCGGGGGCGGGCCCTGCGGCTGCGCGGTGCGTTCTGCGGTCACTCCCGCATTCTGCCCCGGCGCGTGCGGCGGCGCCCGGTGTGCGGGCCGGGTGCGCACGGCGCGGCCGCATGCAGGGGAGCCAGGTGCCGTACTGCGCCACGGCATGCAGATGGGGCGTGACCCGGCGACCGGGTCACGCCCCACCGTGCAGGGGAAAGAGGCCGGCTCAGCTCTCGTTCACGAGGATCTGGCGCTTGGGCTTCTGGCCCATGCCGGCCGCGCGCATGACACCACCGATGACACCGCCCGCGGCGATGACGATCGCACCGGCCCAGAAGCCGATCGGGTTGTCCATCACCATGAAGGCACCGGCGACGCAGAAGCCGATGAACGCGATGATCGAGCCGGCCCAGGCAGCCGGGGTGTGTCCGTGGTCATGGGCCATGACGTTCTCCTTGTTACTTGCCCCTGGGGTGCCCCCTGCTCGACGAGCTCGGGGGTGAGGGTCCGCGGGTTCTCCGAAAGCTTGCGCCCATTGTCGCGCATGGCGGGGCGGGAACTGCGCGCGGGCCCGCGGTTGGTGTGGTGCGGTGCGTCGCCGCCGGTTCCGCCGGTCGGGTCCTCGCCCTCAGCCGGTCGGGTCCTCGCCGCGGTCGAGGGCCTTCCACAGGTCCTCGGGGCGGTCGGGGTCGACCTTCTGCTTGCGGGTACGGGGGCCGGAGCCGCGCTCGTAGCGGCCGCCCATCGCGGGCCAGCGGGAGCCGAAGCGCAGCGCGAGCAGGCCGGCGACCAGGAGCAACGCGCCGCCCGCGCAGGCCACGTACGGCCAGACGCTGTGCGAGACGGCGGAGATCTGCGCGGTGGCGTCGCCGGTCACGGTGGCGGCCTTCTCGTCGAGTGCCGCGGTGTCCGAGGCGCCGAGCAGGCCGGCCGCCACGATGCCCGCGCCGCTCAGGGCGAGCAGGAGCGAGACGAGGACGCGGCCGGAGCGGCGTACGGCGAAGACGGCGACGAGTGCGGCCAGGCCCACTATGGCGAGGGCCGCCGGCACCCCGGTCACGTCGCTGCCGGTGGCGCTCTGGTGCAGCGCGCCGCCGACGGTCTGCGCCTCGCCCTCGGCCCAGGGCTGACGGGACGCGAGCAGCGCGACGGTCGCGCCGAGCGCGCCGAGCAGCAGGGCGGCGGCCAGGCTGCGGCGGCCGCCCGGTGAGGAGGTCTTGGCCGCGTCGGAGTCCGGGGAGGTGCGGGCCTTGGGTACGGCAGTCACCCCTCCACTATCCCTCACCGGCCGCCGTGCGGTTCAGGCGGTTGGCGGTGTGCACCGCGCGCAGCACCGCGGCGGCCTTGTTGCGGCACTCCGTGTCCTCGGCGACGGGGTCCGAGTCGGCGACGACACCGGCCCCGGCCTGCACGTAGGCGACGCCGTCGCGGATGAGGGCCGTACGGATGGCGATGGCGGTGTCGGAGTCGCCGGCGAAGTCGAGATATCCGACACAGCCGCCGTACAGACCCCGGCGGGAGGGCTCCAGCTCGTCGATGATCTGCATCGCGCGCGGCTTGGGGGCGCCCGAGAGGGTGCCGGCGGGGAAGCAGGCGGTGAGCACGTCGAAGGCGCTGCGGCCCTCGGCGACCCGGCCGGTGACGGTGGAGACGATGTGCATCACGTGCGAGTAGCGCTCGATGGACATGAAGTCGACGACCTCGACGGAGCCGGGGGCGCAGACGCGTCCCAGGTCGTTGCGCCCGAGGTCGACCAGCATGAGGTGCTCGGCGCGCTCCTTGGCGTCGGCGAGCAGCTCGTCGGCGAGCGCCTGGTCCTCCTGCGGGGTGGCGCCGCGCGGCCGCGTACCGGCGATGGGGTGCACCATCGCGCGGCCGTCCTCGACCTTGACCAGGGCCTCGGGGGACGAGCCCACGATGTCGAAGTCCTCGAACCGGAAGAGGTACATGTACGGGGACGGGTTGGTGGCCCGCAGCACCCGGTAGACGTCCAACGCGCTTGCCGTGCAGGCGGTTTCGAAGCGCTGCGAGGGCACGACCTGGAAGGCCTCGCCCGCGCGGATGCGCTCCTTGATGTCCTCGACGGCGTCCTGGTACTGCTCGCCGCCCCACAACGGCGCGGAGAACTCCGGGAGTTCGGAGGGCGGCAGCACCGCGGGCGGCTGGGCGAGCGGCCGCGAGAGGTCGGCCTCCATCGCGTCGAGGCGGGCCACGGCGTCCGCGTAGGACTCGTCCACGCCCGTGTCGAGGTCGTTGTGGTTGATGGCGTTGGCGATCAGGACGACACTGCCGTCCCAGTGGTCGAGGACCGCCAGGTCGCTGGCGAGCATCATCGTCAGCTCGGGCAGCTTCAGGTCGTCCCGCTCACCGGGGCCGATCTTCTCCAGGCGGCGCACGATGTCGTAGCCGAGGTAGCCGACCATGCCGCCCGACAGGTGCGGCAGCCCCTCCGCCCCGGCCACGTCGTTCGGGGTGTGCAGGGCCTCGACGGTGGCGCGCAGGGCCTCCAGGGGGTCGCCGTCGACCGGCACGCCGACGGGCGGGGTGCCCAGCCAGTGCGCCCGGCCTTCGCGCTCGGTGAGCGTGGCGGCGCTGCGCACGCCCACGAACGAGTACCGCGACCAGGAGCGGCCGTTCTCGGCGGACTCGAGCAGGAAGGTGCCGGGGCGTTCCGCCGCGAGCTTGCGGTAGAGCCCGACCGGGGTGTCGCCGTCCGCGAGGAGGCGGCGGCTGACCGGGATCACCCGGCGGTCGGTGGCGAGCTTGCGGAACGTCTCGAGGTCCATGGGCGGTGACCTTAACCAGTTGTACGTACGCGGATCAGGGCTGGGTGAGCGGGAGCACGTCGGCGTCGAAGCAGGTGCGGGCGCCGGTGTGGCAGGCGGCGCCGACCTGGTCGACCTTGACGAGGACGGTATCGGCGTCGCAGTCGAGGGCGACCGACTTCACGTACTGGAAGTGACCCGAGGTGTCGCCCTTGACCCAGTACTCCTGGCGGCTGCGCGACCAGTACGTGCAGCGTCCGGTGGTGAGCGTGCGGTGCAGCGCCTCGTCGTCCATCCAGCCCAGCATGAGCACCTCGCCGGTGTCGTACTGCTGGGCGATCGCCGGGACGAGTCCGTCGGGGCTGCGCTTGAGCCGCGCGGCGATCTCCGGGTCGAGGTCGCTGGGCCGGGGGGTGCTGGTCATGGGGCCCATTGTGCGTGATCCGGGCCGGCTTCCGGGCCGCTGTCCGGGACCCGGACGGGCCGCACGGAGCGGGCGTCCCATGGCCGTCGGGCCTGGGCGGACGTACGCTGGCCACCATGTCGACCCATGCCAAGCGTGAACGGCTGCTCCTCGCCGATCTGTTGGAGGCCGCGGGCCCCGAGGCGCCCACTCTGTGCGAGGGCTGGAAGACGCGGGATCTCGCCGCGCACGTCGTGGTGCGCGAGCGCCGCGCGGACGCCGCGGGCGGCATCCTGATCAAGGCGCTGGAGAGCCGCCTGGAGAAGGTGATGGCGGAGTACACGGAGAAGCCGTACGAGGAGCTGATCCAGCTCATCCGTACGGGTCCGCCGCGTTTCTCGCCGTACTCCCTCAAGCAGGTGGACGAGGCGGCGAACGCGGTGGAGTTCTACGTGCACGCCGAGGACGTGCGCCGCGCCCAGGAGGACTGGTCGCCGCGCACCCTGGACGCGGTGTTCTCGAACGCGCTGTGGTCCCGCCTGGAGAAGTCGGCCCGCCTGCTCGGCCGCAAGGCCCCCGTCGGCATGGTCCTGCGCCGCCCCGACGGCCAGACGGTCGTCGCCCACCGCGGCACCCCGGTCGTGACGGTGACCGGTGAGCCGGGTGAGCTGACGATGTACGTCTTCGGGCGCCAGGAGGCGGCGAAGGTCGAGGTGGAGGGCGACAAGGAAGCGATCGAGCGGCTCCAGGGGGCCAAGCAGCTCGGCCTCTGAGCCGCCCGCCGCCCCCGGCGGGCTCCACGGGTCACCGGGTGAGGGCCCCGGCCGTCACCGGGTGAGGGTGCAGACCCCGTCCGTGCACTGCCGCCGCAGCCTTCCCCGCGAGACGGTCTGCACGAGGCCGACCGCCCAGCAGGTGGGGCAGCCGCGGAAGGCGATCAGCGCGGGCAGGGCCCCGAGCAGGGCGAGGGGTCCGGCGAAGGGCACCAGGGCGAGCGCGCCGGCGATCAGCCCGAAGCCGACGGCTCCGCGTGCGAGGTGGCGCGGGACGGAGCTGCTCGCGTAGTCACGGGGCTGTGGGGTGCTCATGGCTGTACCTCTCCTCTCTCCGTGGCGTCCAATGCGTCCCTGAGGGCCGCGCGGGCGCGGTGCAGCCGGGACTTCATGGCCGCCGTGCTCAGGCCGAGCGCCGCGGCCACGGTCCGGCCCGGCAGGCCCTGGATGTCCCGCATGATCAGGACCTGCCGCTGGTCGCGGGGCAGCGCGCGCACCGCGGCCGCGATCCGCTCGGCTTCCAGGCGGTGCAGCACGGCGTGCTCCGCGGACGACTCGACCTGCTCGACCTGCTCGACCTGTTCGGGTGCCGTACCGCCGGGCGCCGTGAGCGTCCGCAGCTGCCGAAGGCACTCGTTGCGCACGATCCGGAACATCCACGAGGCGAGCGCCCCCGTGGCCCGCAGCGTGCCGATCTTCCGGTAGAGGATGATCAGCGCCTCCTGCGCGGCGTCCTCCGCGTCCTGCGGCGAGGCGCACAGGGAGCGGGCGAACTTCCGTACGTGCGGCTGCGATTCCATGACGACGGTGGTCAGCGAGCTGTGGTCGCCGTCCTGGGCGGCCTTGATCAGCCGCTCGTCCGGCCAGGTGAAGCGTCGGTTCAACTCCGGCTCCTGTAACGCCGCATGAGATGCAGACTGCACGCGCCCACGAGCAGGGCGCCGATCACGATGAGGCCAGTGACCATCCTGTACGTCTCCTCCTGGTTCCGTCCGGCCCGTACGGCCGGTTCGTGGATGAGAGACGGGCGGGCGCGGAAAGGATTCGCGTCCGGGCGAGGATTCTTCGGCTGCGGGCGCACGGCGGCCTCTGCTAGGCGTCCGTCCGCGCCCCGTCCGCCCGCGTCACCGCACGTGCCAGCTCCACGCGGGAGCGGACCCCCAGCGCGGCGAAGACGTTGCGCAGGTGGTGGTCGACGGTGCGCGGGCTGACGGACAGGTGGCGGGCCACCTCGCGGTTCGTGGCGCCCTCGGCCACCAGGCGGGCGATCCGCACCTGCTGCGGGGTCAACCCGTCCAAGGTGTCCGGGAGTTGGGGCGCGGCGGCCTCGCCGGTGGCCCGGAGCTCGGCCGCCGCCTGGGCGGCCCAGGCACCGGCGCCGCACCGTTCGAAGGCGATCAGCGCGTCCCGCAGGGCGTCGCGCGCCTTGGCGGGTTTACGGGCCCGGCGCAGCCACTTGCCGTACAGGAGGGCGGTGCGGGCGCGCTCGAAGTCGCCGTCCGCCGCATCGTGCCGGGCCAGGGCCTCGGGGTAGAGGGCGGCCGCACGGTCCGGATCCTCGTCGGCGGCCAGCAGGGCACGGCAGCGCAGCAGCTGGGCCGGGGCCTGCGGGTCGTGCCCGAACCCCGCCCACAGCGCGAACTCCCCCACCGCGGCCCGGGCTTCGTCGGACCGCCCGGCGAGCACGGACGCCTCGACGAAGCAGGGCACGGCGAGCATCCGTACCGCGAAGTGCCCCCGGGCGCGGCCCTGCGCGAGCAGCGGATGCAGCCGGGCCGCCGCCTCCTGCGGGCGGCCGCGGGCCAGGTCGGCGCGGGCCCGCGCCCACTGCGCGAGGGTCTCGGCCTGGAGGAGCCCGTGGCGCACGGCGGTCTCCTCGGCGGCCGCGGCGTACTGCGCGACCGTACGGGCGTCCTGGTCGAGCGAGGCGACAAGGGCGAGGATCGCGTGGTGGTGGGCGAGGTCGTTGCGGCGGCCTGTGCGGCGGGAGGCGCGCACGCCCTCCTCGGCGTGTGCGCGGGCCCGCGCGTGCCGGCCGGCCCGCAACTCCCCGTACGCGAGCTGCTCCAGGGCCTTCGGCACCACGGTGAAGCGGCCGCGCGCCCGGGCCACGGCGAGGGCCCGGCTGCCGAGCCGGCAGGCCGCGGTGAGGTCGCCGACGACGAGCGCGGCGGCGCCTGCGCACACGAGGAGCTCGGCCTCGTCCGTCGCGGCCTCCGCCGCGTCCGCGCTCTCGGCGGCTTCGACGACGCTGCGCAGGGTGCCGCGTCCCGCGGCGAAGGCGTGCGGGTCGCCGCTCAACACGGCGTCCATACCGCGCAGATACGTCCGCAGCTGCGTGGCGAACGCACCCTCGCCCCCCGGTACGCCCGTGGGTCCGGCCAGCGGGACGAGTGCCTCGCGGTACGCGGCCGCATCCCCCATCGCCCAGGAGGCCTCGGCGGCGGCGAGCCGGGCGCGCAGGGCCTGCCGGGGGTCGTGCGGGGTGAGCAGCCGGGCGGCGAGCAGCAGCGAAGCGCGGGCGTCGGCCACCGGGCCCTCGCCCGACTCCAGGAGCCCGTGGACGAGTTGGGCCTGCCCGGTCACTTCGTCGGGCAGCGACAGCCGCCGTACGGGGCCGAGCAGCCGGGCCGCCTGCTCGGGCCGGCCCGCGAGCCGCGCCCGCTCGGCGGCGACGACGAGGCGCAGGGCGCGAGCGGGGCGGGTGGCGGGTGGGGAGCCGGCTCGCCCTATGTCAGCCACGTCAACCGCGTCAGTCGCATCCCCCGTATCACCCGTATCCGGGGAGCCGCCATCGCCCTCACGGTCAGCACCGTCTTCGCCGTCACGGCCCCGGAGCCCCTCCACCAACTCCTGGAGAACCAGCGGGCTTCCGGCCGCTTCGTGGACGAGTCGGGCGCTCGTCGCGGAGGGGAGGCGCCGCCCTGCGGTGAGGCGGGTCAGGTACGCGTGGGCTGCCGCGTCGTCCAGCGGGTCCAGCCGCAGCACGGGCAGTTCGTCCGGGACGGCGGCGGCGCGGTGGGCGGCCACGGACAGGAACAGGGCGAGCGGTGCCGGTGCGGCGGTGAGCGAGCGCGCCAGGCCGCACAGGGCGCGGCGCGGGTCCGCGGGCCACAGGTGCAGGTCGTCCACGCAGACCAGGAGGGGCTGTTCGCGGGCGGCACGGAGCAGGGCGGTGCGCAGCGGCTCGGCCGCCGTACCGCCGTAGAGGAGGCCGAGGAGTTCGTCGCGGGGGCCGTGGGGCGGGACGGCCGGGGCGAGGCGGGCCGTCCCGCCGCGGAAGGTGGCGGCGAGGTGCCGCAGCAGCGCCGTGCGCCCGAGTCCGGGGTCCGACGTGAGCACGAGCGACCGGCCGCGACCGACCCGGAGGCGCTCCAACTCGCGTGCGCACCGGGCCAGTTCGCGGCCTCTGCCGTACAGCGGGGATACGGGTTCCCACCGGTCCGCAGGGGTCACGCGCCTCACGCTACTGCCGCGTAACCCCCTGCGGAACCCCGCCGTCCAGGAGCGGGTCAGCCCGAGTGCGGGCAGTTGCCCCGGTACTCCTCGATCGTCAGGCTCGGGCGCGGCAGCGGGCAGAGGAACTGCTCGTAGCGGGTGTCGTTGTCGATGAAGCGCTTCAGCCAGGAAATGCTGTACTTCGCGATGGTGGTGTTCGAGGTGTTGGGCGTGAAGTGGCTCGCGCCGTTGAGTTCCAGGTAGGCCTTGTCCAGCGAGGACGGCAGGCTCTGATAGAAGGGCTCGGAGTGCGAGGACACCGGAGCGATGGTGTCCCCGTCGGCGCCGATCACGAGCGTGGGCGTCTGGATCTCGGGCCAGGTCTTGTCGGTGTTCCAGCCGGTCAGGGGGATCGCGGCCTGGAGCGAGGGCCTGCTCTTGGCGGCTTCAAGCGTGCCGCCGCCGCCCATCGAGTGGCCCATGACCCCGAGCCGGCTCGCGTCCACACGGCTGCGCACGGTGCTGCGCTGGGTCAAGTGGTCGAGTGCGGCGAGGAGTTGGCGGCCGCGGCTGTCGGGCTGGTCGAGGGTGGTGAGGGTGTCGATGGTGAACACCACGAAGCCCTGGGAGGCGAGGCGGGGTCCGAGCCAGGCGATGGAGGACTCGTACGCGGTGAAGCCGGGCGATATGACCACCGCGCCGAACGTGCCGTCGCTCGTGGTGGTCGGGTAGTAGATGGTGCCGCCGCCGAAGCCGGAGGCGCTGAGGGAGGACACGGAGGTCTGGGAGACGGCGTAGGGACCGCGGGAGGCCTCGATGCTGGACTGGGTGGGGGCCGGCCCGCGCTCGTACGGGTTGTCGGCGCCGTGGGCGGTGACGGTCTGCGAGGTCATCAGGGCGCCGACGGCCAGGAACCCGGCGAGGGCGGCGCGCAGGCCGCGGGAACGGCGGCTGCGCTGCGCGGGAACGGGGGCAGAGGCGAGGGGCGTGGTGCGGCTCTCGTCGGTGAACTGCTGCACGACGGGGGGTTCCTCTCGTGGAAGGCCGCGCCGCACGAAACCGACGGCTCACCGGCCCTGTCCGCGGGCCGTGCCGGCTCCGTACGACGCCACCTGGGTCAGTGACAGCCGCCACTGTCGCGAGGGAACCGGAATGCGTGCATCGGCGAAATCACCAGTGCCGTTCGCTCAACTCCTGTTTGTACGCCGCTGTATGACGTGCCATCAGGCCGCGATACGCGGAGGGAACGCTCGGGTCTACGGGGTGACCGGGCGGCCCTGCACGCAACGGCCTGCACGGTCCACAGGCTCAGCACCCCTCGCTCGTCGAGGGCGCGGCCACGCCCGGGTTGGCCACGGCCGGCACGCCGCCCGAGGAGTTCGCCGCAGCCGCAGTGGTGCGCGAGGCGCTCTCCACGAACGCCCCCTGCCCGCCCGGCAGTTCCGCCTTCCTCAGCGGCTTCGACGCCAGGCCGGTCGCCGAGCCGACCAGGATCAGGGAGGCGCAGGCCACGAACACGGGGCGGGTGCCCCAGACTCCGATCGCGGCCCCGACCACCGGGTAGCACAGGGGCGCGAGGCCCACGGCGATCAGCATGTACACCGAGGTCACCCGCCCGATGTACGCGGGATCGGACTGGGTCTGCAGCAGGGCGCCGCTGAGCGCGCCGCCCATACCGCCGAGCAGTCCGACGAAGAGGCAGGCGACCGCGCCGACCGCAGGCGAGGGCGCGAAGGCGATCGCGGCGAGCGCCACGGCGCCGAAGACCTCGCACACCGAGCGCAGCAGCCCGGCCCGCGGCAGCCTGCCGCGCACGGCGAGCAGCAGCGAGGCGGCGCCCGCGCCGACACCGAACGCCGAGATGGCCAGGCCCATGCCCGACGCACCCCACCCCCGCTCGTCCGCGAGCAGCACGATGCCGATGTTGGCGGGCCCGGAGAACCCGAGCTCCGTGACACCCATCGCGACGATCAGCGGCAGCAGCACGCGGTGCCGGCGGATGTACCGCAGCCCGGCCCGCAGCTGGCCCTTCTCAGGCGCCGCCCCTTCGGTGCCGGTCTCGTCCCGCGAGGTCAACTTCCTTACGCGTACGGCCAGAAGCAGCACCAGCGATACGCCGAACAGCCCGGCCGCCACGGCGAACGCGGCCGCCGACCCGCCGAGCGCCACCGCGAACCCGCCGAGCGGCCCGCCCGTCACGAGCGCGATCCGGCCGGCCAGGCCCCGCAGGCCCTGGACGCGGGCGAGTTGGGAGGGTCCGGTGATCCGCGGGGGCAGCGCACCCACCGCGGGCATGAACACCGCGTCCACCGCGCCGAAGACCAGCGCGATCAGCGCCAGGAACCAGATACCGGGCTGCACGGCGACCAGGAGCCCAGCCGCGACGAGGATCACCGCGAAGCGCACGGCGTCCGAGCCGATCACCACACGCCGCGGCCCGAGCCGGTCGGCGATCACGCCTCCGTACAGCATCAGGAGGGCGCGGGGGACGGCGCTGACCGCCATGACGAGCCCGGCCTGGGCCGCGCTGCCGGAGCGGGCGGCGGCCCAGGAGAGGGCGATGAAGTAGACGGAGTCGCCGATCATCGAGGACCCGTAGGCCCCGAGCCAGCGCAGGACGTTGGGGTCGCGGTGGGCGGGGCGCTCGGCACCCGCGGGTATGGCGCTCACGGGCGGAAGGGGAAGCCGTAGAGGTGGATCGCGGCCGTCTCGCGCCCCTCGCCGTCGCCGGCCGCTTCGGCCGCCCGGCCCTTGTCCTGGTAGCGCTTGACGACCGCGTGCAGTTCGGCCGTGAGCTCCTTCAACTCGGCGGCCGTGGCCCGGACAAGGAAGTCCGAGGCGTCGGAGGCGTCCTGCCACTCCTCGCTCCAGCCCGAGCGCTGCTCCAGGAAGCGCAGATAGTGCTCGCGCCGCTGCTCGTAGATCACGCGCGCCAACGCGGTGTGGGCGGCCGCACCCTCCGGACTGTCACGGAAGTCGGCGCTGTCGATGCGCAGCGACTCCTGCGCGGGCCGCCACCAGCGCTCGCGCCCGTCTCCCCCGTCCTCGCGCGGCGCCTCCTCGATCAGCCCGTGCTCGGCCAGCTTGCGCAGGTGATAGCTGACGAGACTGACCGCCGTACCGTCGTCCAGCCCCTCGGCCAACTGGGAGGCGGTGGCCGTGCCGCGCATGTACAGGTCCCCGTAGAGCCGCACCCGCAGCGGGTGCCCCATCGCCTTGAGCGTGGCGACGTCGGTGATGCGCCTGGTCTCCGTCATGACACCGAGCGTAGGTACGAAAGAAAAGTTGCGCAACGAAAATTGCGCAACTGATCCTGCGCACTCTTCCCCGTGGGGTCTCGTCGGGCCGCGCGGGCGGCGAACCGACCGCGGGCGTGCCCAAGGCGGCGTAGGCGCTCAGCGCACCCCCGTGCTCAGCGCACCGGATGCCCAGCCCCCCGCAGCGCCCCCTTCACATCGCCGATCCGCAGATCGCCGAAGTGGAAGACGGACGCGGCGAGTACGGCGTCGGCGCCCGCCGCCACCGCCGGGGCGAAGTGTTCCAGCCTGCCCGCGCCGCCCGAGGCGATCACGGGGACGGTGACGTGCTTGCGTACGGCCTCGATCATCTCGATGTCGTAGCCGTCCTTGGTGCCGTCCGCGTCCATCGAGTTGAGCAGGATCTCGCCCGCGCCCAACTCGGCGGCCCGGTGGGCCCATTCGACCGCGTCGATGCCGGCCGACTTGCGTCCGCCGTGGGTCGTGACCTCGAAGGAGCCCGACTCCGTGCGGCGGGCGTCGACCGAGAGCACGAGCACCTGGCGGCCGAAGCGCTCGGCGATCTCGCGGATCAGGTCGGGGCGCGCGATAGCGGCCGTGTTCACGCCCACCTTGTCCGCGCCCGCGCGCAGGAGCTTGTCCACGTCCTCGGCCGTGCGCACGCCGCCGCCCACCGTGAGCGGGATGAAGACCTGCTCGGCGGTGCGGCGGACGACGTCGTACGTGGTCTCGCGGTTGCCGGACGAGGCGGTGATGTCGAGGAAGGTCAGCTCGTCGGCGCCTTCGGCGTCGTACACCTTGGCCATCTCGACGGGGTCGCCCGCGTCGCGCAGGTTCTGGAAGTTGACTCCCTTGACGACCCGGCCGTTGTCGACGTCCAGGCAGGGGATCACACGGACGGCGAGAGTCATGCGCTTGTTTCTCCTCGGAAGGCTTCCAGCTCGATTTCGACCAGGATGCGCGGGTCGACGAACCCGGCGACGACGGCGAGCGTCGTGGCGGGGCGTACGGAGTCGAAGAACTCCTTGTGGGCGCGGCCCACGTCCTCGGCGTCGCGTGCGTGGATCAGGAGCATGCGGGTGCGGATGACGTGCGAGGCGTCCAGGCCGAACTCGCCGAGCGCTTCGAGTGCGTTGGCGATGGCGACCCGGGCCTGCTCGTACGGGTCGCCCTCGCCGTGCAGGACATCGCCGCGGAACGAGGTCGTGCCGCCGACCACCACGCGGTCGCCCGCGGCCACGGCGCGCGCGAACCCGAAGGTCTCCTCCCAGGGGGACCCGGACTGCACGCGCCGCACACCGTCGGATGTCATACGGACACAGCCTCCAGGGCCTCTTCCAGCGTGAACTGCTTGGCGTAGAGCGCCTTTCCGACGATCGAGCCCTCGACGCCGAGCGGGACGAGGGAGGCGATCGCGCGCAGGTCGTCCAGCGACGAGACACCGCCCGAGGCGACGACCGGGCGGTCCGTGGCCGCGCAGACGTTCTTCAGGAGCTCCAGGTTCGGGCCCTGGAGCGTGCCGTCCTTCGCGATGTCGGTGACGACATAGCGGGCGCAGCCCTCGGAGTTGAGGCGCTCCAGGGTCTCGTACAGGTCGCCGCCGTCGCGGGTCCAGCCGCGGCCGCGCAGCGTCGTGCCGCGCACGTCGAGGCCGACCGCGATCTTGTCTCCGTGCGAGGCGATGACCTTGGCCACCCACTCGGGGGTCTCCAGGGCGGCCGTGCCCAGGTTGACGCGGGTGCAGCCGGTGGCGAGCGCGGCCTCCAGGGAGGCGTCGTCGCGGATGCCGCCGGAGAGCTCGACCTTGATGTCCATCGCGCCGGTGACCTCGGCGATCAGGGCGCGGTTGTCGCCGGTGCCGAACGCGGCGTCCAGGTCCACCAGATGCAGCCACTCGGCGCCCGCGTTCTGCCACGCGAGGGCGGCTTCGAGCGGGGAGCCGTACGAGGTCTCCGTACCGGACTCGCCGTGGACGAGACGGACGGCCTGGCCGTCGCGAACGTCGACGGCGGGGAGGAGTTCGAGCTTCGAAGCCATTACAGGGTTCCGATCCAGTTGGTCAGGAGCTGCGCACCGGCGTCGCCGGACTTCTCGGGGTGGAACTGGGTGGCCCACAACGCACCGTTCTCCACGGCGGCCACGAAGGGCTTGCCGTGCGTGGACCAGGTGACGAGCGGGGCGGTGATCGTGGGGTTGTTCGACTCGAGGGTCCAGTCGTGGACCGCGTACGAGTGCACGAAGTAGTAGCGGGCGTCCGCGTCCAGGCCCGAGAACAGCTGGGAACCGGCCGGGGCCTCCACCGTGTTCCAGCCCATGTGCGGAACGATGTCGGCCTGCAACGGGCCGACCGTGCCGGGCCACTCGTCGAGGCCCTCGGTCTCCACGCCGTGCTCGATGCCGCGCGCGAAGAGGATCTGCATGCCGACGCAGATGCCCATCACCGGGCGGCCGCCGGACAGGCGGCGGCCCACGATCCAGTCGCCGCGGGCCTGCTTGAGCCCGTTCATGCAGGCCTCGAAGGCGCCGACGCCGGGGACGAGGAGCCCGTCGGCGTTCATCGCCTTGTCGAAGTCGCGGGTGATCTCGACGTCGGCACCCACGCGGGCGAGGGCGCGCTCGGCGGACCGGACGTTGCCGAAGCCGTAGTCGAAGACCACGACCTTCTTGGTTGCTGTCATTCCCAGATCCCCTGAATCCGCAGGACTCCCGCGACCAGGCACATCGCGGAGGCGATGGCGAGCAGCACGATGACGCCCTTGGGCATCTGCTGCTTGCTGAAGGAATAGGCACCGCCGGCGAGGAACAGGCCGACGAAGATCAGGATGGTGGAGAGGCCGGTCACAGTGCGCCCTTGGTCGACGGGAGGATGCCGGCCGCGCGCGGGTCGCGCTCGGAGGCGTAACGCAGCGCGCGGGCCAGCGCCTTGAACTGGCACTCGACGATGTGGTGCGCGTTGCGCCCGTACGGGACGTGCACGTGCAGCGCGATCTGGGCCTGCGCGACGAAGGACTCCAGGATGTGCCGGGTCATCGTCGTGTCGTACGAGCCGATCATCGGCGCCATGTTCTCGGGCTCGGTGTGCACGAGGTACGGGCGGCCCGACAGGTCCACGGTCACCTGGGCCAGCGACTCGTCAAGGGGGACGGTGCAGTTGCCGAAGCGGTAGATGCCGACCTTGTCGCCGAGCGCCTGCTTGAAGGCGGCGCCGAGGGCGAGCGCGGTGTCCTCGATGGTGTGGTGCGAGTCGATGTGGAGGTCGCCCTCGGTCTTCACCGTGAGGTCGAACAGGCCGTGCCGGCCGAGCTGGTCGAGCATGTGGTCGTAGAAGCCGACCCCGGTCGACACATCGACCTTTCCGCTGCCGTCGAGGTCGATCTCGACGACGACCGCGGTCTCCTTGGTGGTCCGCTCCACGCGTCCGATGCGGCTCATGCGCTGTGCTCCTGCTCCTTCTTGAGGTCCTTTACCGCGTCGAGGAACGCGTCGTTCTCCTCGGGCGTGCCCGCGGTCACCCGCAGCCAGCCCGGTACGCCGTTGTCCCGGACCAGGACGCCCCGGTCGAGGATCTGCTGCCAGACGGCGTGGGCATCTTCGAACCGTCCGAACTGAACGAAGTTGGCGTCGGACGGCGTGACGTCGTAGCCGAGCGCGCGCAGCCCGTCGACGAGCCGGTCGCGCTCCTGCTTCAGCTGCTCCACGTACGCGAGCAGGGTGTCGGTGTGCTCCAGGGCCGCGAGCGCGGTGGCCTGCGTGATGGCCGACAGGTGGTACGGAAGCCGGACCAGCTGCACCGCGTCCACCACGGCGGGGTGCGCGGCGAGATAGCCGAGGCGCAGACCGGCCGCGCCGAAGGCCTTGGACATGGTGCGCGAGACAACGAGGTTCGGCCGGCCCTCGATGAGCGGCAGCAGCGAGGCGCCGTGGCTGAACTCGATGTACGCCTCGTCGACCACCACGAGGGAAGGCTTGGCGGCCTGCGCGGCCTCGTACAGCGCGAGCACCGTCTCGGCCTCGACGGCCGTGCCCGTCGGGTTGTTGGGCGAAGTGATGAAGGTGACGTCCGGCGCGTGCTCCGCGATCGCCTTCGTCGCCGCCTCGACGTCGATGGTGAAGTCGTCGTTGCGCGGCCCGGAGATCCAACCGGTGCCCGTACCGCGCGAGATGAGCCCGTGCATCGAGTACGAGGGCTCGAAGCCGATGGCCGTGCGGCCGGGGCCGCCGAAGGTCTGGAGCAGCTGCTGGATGACCTCGTTGGACCCGTTGGCCGCCCACACGTTCTCGACCCGGACCTCGTGCCCGGCCGTCCGCGTCAGATAGCGGGCGAGCTCGGTGCGGAGCTCCACGGCGTCGCGGTCCGGGTAGCGGTTGAGGTTCCGGGCCGCCTCGGTGACGCGTTCGGCGATGCGCTGCACGAGGGGCTCGGGCAGCGGGTACGGGTTCTCGTTGGTGTTCAGGCGGACGGGGACGTCCAACTGGGGCGCGCCGTAAGGGGACTTGCCCTTCAGCTCCTCGCGGATGGGGAGGTCGTCGATACCGGTCACTTGCTGGGAACCTTCCACCCGAACCGTGCCTTGATGGCGGCACCGTGCGCCGGCAGATCCTCCGCCTCCGCCAGCGTCACCACGTGGTGGGCGACGTCGGCGAGGGCGTCCTGCGTGTAGTCCACGATGTGGATGCCGCGCAGGAAGGACTGCACGCTCAGGCCCGAGGAGTGGCAGGCGCAGCCGCCGGTGGGCAGGACGTGGTTCGATCCGGCCGCGTAGTCGCCGAGCGAGACCGGGGCCCAGGGGCCGACGAAGATCGCGCCGGCGTTCTTGACGCGGTCCGCCACGGCGACGGCGTCCGCGGTCTGGATCTCCAGGTGCTCGGCCCCGTACGCATCGACGACCTTGAGGCCGTCCTCCAGGGTGTCCACGAGGACGATCGCGGACTGCTCGCCCTTGAGGGCGGGCACGATCCGGTCCTCGATGTGCTTGCTCGCGGCGACCTGCGGCTCCAGCTCGCGCTCCACCGCGTCGGCGAGCGCCTCGCTGTCCGTGACGAGGACGGCCGCGGCCAGCGGGTCGTGCTCGGCCTGGCTGATCAGGTCGGAGGCCACGTGCACCGGGTCGGCGGTGTCGTCGGCGAGGACGGCGATCTCCGTCGGGCCGGCCTCCGCGTCGATGCCGATCTTGCCGGTGAAGTAGCGCTTGGCGGCCGCGACCCAGATGTTGCCCGGGCCGGTCACCATGTTCGCGGGCGGGCAGGACTCGGTGCCGTACGCGAACATCGCCACGGCGGTGGCGCCGCCGGCCGCGTACACCTCGTCGACGCCGAGCAGCGCGCAGGCCGCCAGGATCGTCGGGTGCGGCAGGCCGTCGAACTCGGCCTGCGCGGGCGAGGCGAGCGCGATGGACTCGACTCCGGCCTCCTGGGCCGGGACGACGTTCATGATCACGGACGACGGGTACACCGAGCGGCCGCCCGGTGCGTACAGACCGACGCGCTCGACCGGAACCCACTTCTCGGTCACGCTGCCGCCGGGCACCACCTGTGTGGTGTGCGTGGACCGGCGCTGCTCGCGGTGCACCGTGCGGGCGCGCTTGATCGACTCCTCGAGCGCGGCCCTGACCTGCGGATCGAGCGCGGCGAGCGCCTTCTGCAGGGCCTCGGCCGGCACCCGTACGCTCGTCAGCTGCACGCCGTCGAACTTCTCCGCGTACTCGACCAGCGCCGCGTCCCCGCGATGATGCACGTCCTCGCAGATCGGACGCACCTTGTCCAGGGCGGCCGCGACGTCGAAGTCGGCACGGGGCAGCAGGTCGCGCAGGTCGGCGCCCTCGGGGAGGGCGCTGCCGCGCAGGTCGATTCGAGAGATCACGTGGCCAATTCTCTCAGACGGCCGCGGACGGCCGTCGCGCGTATCCACGGGCTGATACGCGTGCACCGGTGGCCGGTACGGGAGGGCGCCGGCCGGGTCCGGTCCGGGGGCGCCCTGCCCGCGTCAGGTGCCGGTGCGGGCCGGGGCTCTGCGGGTCGTCTCGGCCACCGCGGTGTTCGCCACGACCACGGCCGCCGCGATCAGGGCCGCGACCGGGTGCCCGAGCCCGTACAGGGCCGCCGCTCCCCCGCCGAGGACCAGCGCCTTCACCGCGAGTACGCCGGGCAGCCCGGGCCGCCGCTTCGCCTTCGGCGCGGCGTACAGTCCCCACAGCGTGACCGCGGCCGCGGGTGTCCCGAGCCCCAGGAGCACGCTGAGCGCGAGGCCCTCGCCGGTCGCGAACCCCCACCACGCCAGCGCCCCGACGGCGGCGAGCTCGATCACGAACGCCAGCAGCTCATTGGCCATCACCCACGGCCGTCCTTCGACGCCGGCCGGCCATCCCTGCGCTGCCCCGCCCGTCATGCCCTCGCCCCTCAGGCCCTCACCCGCCATGCCCCCACCCGCCATGTCCCGCCCGCCCGTCATGTCCCCGCCCGCCATGCGTCCCTCCCCAGGGTCGTGACCTCGTGCGCCGCAGAATCGCACACGCGCACCTTGGCCGATACCGATCCCCACGGAAACGCGAGAATCCCGCGCACCACTAGCGTTCAGCCGGTCACCGTCCGGGCATCACACCCGTACGCATGACACACGTGTGCGAGCAGCAGGAGTACGGGCGCGGCCGGCCCGAGCGGGGCCGGCCCGGGCACGGGGAGGACGTACCGAGGTGACGGTGGAGATGCCGGACGACCTGACGCCCGCCGAGGTCGGGATGTGGCAGGCGTTCCAGAACGGTTCGCGCTACGACCTGTCGACCGGCAACCCCGCGGTGGACGACCCGCACGGCGTGCACCACTGGGGCGAGGACCGCAGCGTGCGCGCCCGCGTGGTGTGCATGCTGATGCTCGCGGGCCCGCCCGCACGCGACGGCAGGGTCTCCTCCGTCAAGCTCACCGGCGTCCTCATCACGGACTACCTCGACGTCGCGGGCGGCACCGTCACCCCGTACGTGGAGTTCAAGGACTGCCGCTTCGAGAAGGAGATCTCGCTCCCCGAGAGCCGCTTCACCACCCTGCGCCTGTCCAACTGCTCGATACCGCGCCTGGAGGCCGCCCGGCTGCACACCGAGGGCGACCTGCATCTGCCGCGCTGCCACGTGCACCGCGGCATCCGGCTCTCGGACGCGCAGATCGGCACCGACCTGCTGCTCAGCCAGGCCGTGGTGCACAGCGACCGGCGCGACCGCTCGGTCAACGCGGACGGGCTCTCGGTCGGCCAGGACCTCCAGGCCGAACTGATGGAGTCCTACGGGGAGTTCCGGATGCGCGGCGCCAAGATCGGCGTCTCCCTGAGCCTGCGCGGCAGCCGACTGCTCAACGAGGCGGGCAAGTACGCGCTCAACGCCCCGCAGCTCACCGTCGAGCGCGCCCTCTACCTGACCCCGGCCGCCGTCACCGACCCCGTGTTCACGGCGGGCGCCACCCCGGCGCGCGGGATGCGGATCCAGCGCTTCGAGTGCCGCGGCGGCATCCGGCTCGACGACGGCCGCTTCACCGACGCCATCGACTTCGACCGGGCCCGTCTCATCATGGGCGAGGACCACCAGCTGTCGCTGCGCCGGGTGCAGACCGCCGAGCTGCGCTTCCTCGGCGAGCGGCCCGAGGGCGGCAAGGTGGTGCTCTCCGGTGCGAAGGTGACCAGCCTGCGCGACCGGGCGGTGAGCTGGCCGGGCCCCGGGCACCTGGAAATGAACGGCTTCGCGTACGAGAACCTGATCCCCGTCGACAAGTTCGCGCTGCCCGCGCGCCTCGCGTGGGTGGAGGCGGCCACGCCCGAGTACAACCCGGAGCCGTACGAACGCCTCGCCGCCGTGCTCCGCGACACCGGCGAGGACTCCGAGGCCCGCGCGGTACTCCTCGCCAAGCAGCGGCGCCGCCGCCAGACCCTGCCGGTCGCGGCCAAGCTCTGGGGCTACGCACAGGACTGGACGGTCGCGTACGGCTACAAGCCCGGCCGTGCGGCGCTGTGGATGGCGGTCCTGTGGGCGCTGGGCGGCTATGCCTTCTCGTACTACGACCCGGCGGCGATGAAGGCGGGCGAGGGCCCCGCGTACAACTCGGTCCTCTACGCCCTCGACCTGATCCTGCCGGTGATCAACCTCGGCCAGGACGGCTACTGGCGGGTCTCGGGCCTGTGGCAGTGGCTGGCCGCGTCCCTCGTGCTGCTCGGCTGGGTCCTGGCGACGACGGTGGCGGCGGGGGCCTCGCGGCTGCTGCGTCGCGGCTGACGGCCCCGCGGTCCGCCGCACCCCGCGGCACCGCGCACCCGAACCGTTACCGACCGGGCGGCAACCATCCGCCCAGCTCACCGGTCTTCCCCCGCACCATGGCACTGCTACGCGCTCTCATCGGCACCGCCCGGATGCTCAAGCACACCCGGCATCTCGCCCTCGGCCTCCCGGCCGACGACGAGATGCTGCTCGACGCACCCGACGACCGGCTGGCCCCCGCCCTCGTCGCGGCCGGCCGGGACGACTACGAGTCCGCGGCACAGCTGCTCGCGGCCACCCGCGAAGAGGCCGCGTGGGAGAGCCGCGACCTGTACTCCCGGCGGCTCGCCGCCTTCGCCCGGAGCAGGCCCGACTGGTTCGAGCGCTGGCTCGCCGACCGTCCGCAGGACCCGGACGCCCTGCTCGTGAAGGCCGAGCTGGCCCTGGCCCGCGCCTGGGAGTCCCCCGCGTACGCGGAACTGCTGCGCGACGCCGCGCCGTTGATCGGCGCCGCCTCCGCCGCGGGCCACCCGCGCGACCCGGTCCCCTGGCGCCTCGCGCTCGACCACGCCCGCGGGACCCATGCCTCGCGCGGCGTCTTCGACGCGCTGTGGCAGGAGGCCACGAGCCGTGCCTCGCACCACTACGGCTGCCACACCTCCGCGGTCCAGTACCTCTCGGCCGCCTGGTACGGCTCGCACCGCGAGTGCTTCGACTTCGCGGAGCGGGCCGCCGAGGACGCCCTGCCCGGTTCGCTGATCCACGCCCTGCCGGCCCGCGCCGCCCTCGCGTATCTGACCGGTCCCGGCTCCAGCGTGCCGCGCGCACGTCTGGACGCCGCCGCCGACCGCGCGATCGTGCTCTCGGCCGCGTACGAGGCGGGCGACCCGTATCCGGCGGAGGTCCGCAACGTCCTCACGTACGTCCTGATCCGCCTCGAACGCTGGCAGGACGCCCTGGAGCAGCTGCGTCTGATCGGAGCGCAGGCGACCTCGTTCCCCTGGGACCGGATCTCGGACGACCCGCTCGGCCAGTTCCTGGAGCTGCGCGACGGCGTCCGCCTGGAGGTCGCCTCGGCCACACCACTGCGGGCACGGCGCACTCCGGGCGGCCACTAGGGCCTGTCCTCAGTCTCCCGTCGTCGCCCGAAGGGGCGGTCGGGCGGCGTCATGGGGGTCCCCCCTGCTCGAGCGCAGTCGAGAGCTTGGGGGAGCGTGCGATCGCAAGGCGGAGGAGGGAGTCGACGCGATGGGGGTCCCCCCTGCTCGAGCGAAGCCGAGAGCTTGGGGGAGTCGGCGACCGACGACAACGCAGCGAGCGTGCGTGCCAGGCGTCGCCCGACAGACGGGAGACTGAAGACAGGCCCTAAGGTAAAGAGCCGTGACCACCGTCCGGCTTCCGCTCTTCCCGCTGAACACCGTGCTGTTCCCGGGTCTCGTGCTGCCCCTGAACGTCTTCGAGGCGCGCTATCGGGCCATGATGCGCGATCTGGTCAAGGCCGCGCCCGAGGAGGCCGAGGAGGCGCGCCGCTTCGCGGTCGTGGCGATCCGCGACGGACACGAGGTGGCCCCGGCGGCGCCCGGACTGCCGGACCAGACGGCCACCGTCGAGAAGGGCCCGGCCGCCGGCTTCGGCGAGGACCCCCTGAAGGCCTTCCACGCGGTGGGCTGCATCGCCGACGCGGCCACGGTGCGCGAGCGCGCCGACGGCAGCTTCGAGGTGCTGGCCACGGGCACCACCCGGGTGCGGCTGCTGTCGGTGGACGCGAGCGGCGCGTATCTGACGGCGGAACTCGAAGAGCTGCCCGAGGAGCAGGGCGAGGAGGCGGGCGCGCTCGCCGAGGGCGTGCTGCGGGCGTTCCGCGCGTACCAGAAGCGCCTTGCCGGGGCCCGCGAGCGCAGCCTCGCCACCGGCGCCGAACTGCCGGACGACCCTTCGGTGGTGTCGTACCTGGTGGCGGCCGCCGCGGTGCTCGACGTCCCGGCGAAGCAGCGTCTCCTGGAGGCGGCGGACACGGCGAGCCGGCTGCATGAGGAGCTGAAACTCCTTCGCTCCGAGACGGCCCTGCTCCGTAACCTGCCCTCGCTGCCCGCGGTCGAGCTGACCCGGGCACCGACCAGCCTCAACTGACGCGCGGAGCAACGCAGTGGCGAAGAAGTCGAAGAAGCAGCAGGCCGGGGGCACTCCGGCGACGGTGGCGCTGACGGCGGCGGGCGTCCCGTTCACGGTGCACAGCTACGAGCACGACCCCTCGCACCCGTCCTACGGCGAGGAGGCGGCGCAGGCCATGGGCGTCTCGCCGGAGCGGGTGTTCAAGACCCTCGTCGCCGATGTGGACGGCGAGCTGACCGTGGCCGTGGTCCCCGTCGCCGGCACCCTCGACCTCAAGGCCCTCGCCTCCGCGGTGGGCGGCAAGCGCGCGGCGATGGCCGACCCGGCCGCCGCCGAGCGCACCACGGGGTACGTACGCGGCGGGATCTCCCCGCTCGGCCAGCGCAAGAAGCTGCGTACGGTCCTGGACGAATCGGCCTCGGCGCACGACACCATCTGCATCTCGGCGGGCCGCCGCGGCCTGGAGGTCGAGCTGGCACCGGCGGACCTGGCGAAGCTCACGGACGCGGTGCTCGCACCGGTCGGCCGGGGCTGAGCCTCGAACCTCGCACTGGTCGGCCGGGGCTGAGCCTCGAACGTCCGCCTCGGGTGGGGCCGGGGCGTGCAAGCCCCCTAGGCGTACCGGCCGTTCTCGGTTAAGTACCGAGGACATGTCGAAGAAGACGCGCAAGCGGAAGTGGCGGATCAAGAAGGGCAAGGCGAACCACGGGAGGCGCCCCGCCTAGGCAGGCCGGTCAGCCGGCGCCGTGCGGCGGCTGGCCCGGAGCGTGCGGCGACTTGCCCGGGCTGTACGGCGCCTGGCCGGGGCCGTGCGAAGCCGGGTCGGGGTGGTACGGCGCCTGTCCGGGATCGTGCGGCGTCCCGTACCCGTCCGTCGGGTGCGGGGCGTCCCAGCCGCCGGGCAGCGGCGGCTCCGGGTCGCGCGGCCCGAACAGCGCCGTGAGCGCCAGGTGCACCGCGAGCGCGGCGATCGGCCAGGCGAGCAGCGCCCCCTTGGCGTTCAGCTCCAGGGGCGCGTCGAACGCGACCCCCTCGCCGGCCTCCTTGGCGCGCGCCACGACGTCGTCGCCCGGCCCGAAGACCAGACCGAGCCGCCAGGCGACCACCGAGGCCAGCAGCCCGCCGACACCCACCGCGACCACCAGCGGGATGCCGCCGTGCCGCCTCAGCAGGAAGACCAGGGCCCCGGTCACGGCGCCGCAGGCCAGCGCGAGCAGGATGAACGTTCCGTCCGCACCGATCGCCTGCTCCCCCTCGGTGTCCCCGAGGAAGACGGCCTTGCCGTCCGAGACGAGCGGCACATGCGGCGCGAGCCAGGCCCACAGGACCCCGAGCACCACACCGGCCACCGCGAACCCCACCACGATCAGGGCCGCGTCCCGCAGCTCCGTCGCCATCCCGGGACCGCCCGCCGCGTACGACTCGGCGGGGACCCGCGGCGGGGCCTGCCAGGGGTCGCTCGGCTGGTTCGGGTGCGGCTTCTGCGGCGGTGTCAGCGGTGCGGTCACCCTGCCATCGTGCCAGGCCTCACCGATCCGCCCAGGAGTGGGCCGCCGATCGGGGGTCGGGGCGGGCCCTTGCGGGGAGGTCAGCGGACCGCGGCCCTGCGGTACGCCCAGGTCGCGGCGGCCAGCGAGACCACACCGACGGCGGCGCAGACGCCCAGGTCGAGTGCGACGGCGCCCCAGTCGGGGCCGGGCTCGAAGGTGCGGGCGAAGGCCTCCACGCCGTACGTGGAGGGCAGCAGGTCGCGGGCGTACTGGAGCAGCGCGGGCATGCCGTCCGCGGGCAGCACACCGAGCAGCAGCGCCGCGGACATGCCCAACTGGCCGAGCAGCGTGGCCAGTTCGGGCCGGGGCGCGAGCAGGCCGAGCGCGGCACCGAGTCCGGCGAGCGCGGCGCCCGCGAGCGGGATGACTGCGATGAGCACCCACAGGTGCGTGAGCGGAAGGCCGAAGAGCACGCTGCCGACCACGGCGGTGACGATCGTGCCGGGCGCGGTGAAGGAGGCGTACGCGGCCGCCGCCCCGAGCACCACGGCCGAGGGCGGCACGGGCAGTGTGGCGTAGTGGTCGAGCCCGCCGCTGGCCCGCAGCTGCCCGAAGTACTGCGCGAGCAGGTTGAGCGCGACGAACGCGACGACCAGGACGGAGGAGCCGGCGACCACGGCCCGCGCCTCGGCCCCGCCGTCGACCACCCCGCGCATCAGGATCATGATCCCGACGGACTGGAAGGTCGCCACGAACAGCAGCGGGATACGGGCCACCCGCGCCCGCGAGAGCTGCGCGCGGTAGACCGCGGCCAGCGAGGGCAGCAGCCGCGCACGGGGGGCCAGCTCGGCCTCTGCCGTGCCCGGTGCGGCCTCGGCGGCCCTCGTCCCGGCGACCGCCTCGACAGGCACCACGCTCACGCCTTCACCAGCCCCTTTGCTCCGTCGGTCCGGCCGCCGAGTGCGAGGTAGACGTCCTCGAGGCTCGGCGTGGCCAGCGTGAAGTCGTCCAGTGCCGCGAACGCCTCGCCCCCGGTGACGGCGGCCACGGCGGCCCGCGCCTCCTCGGGTCCGAGCCGCAGCGTCCAGCGCCGCCCGGTCTCCTGCGCGGATCCGCGCAGCGCGGACACCTCGGGCACGTCGAGCGGCGCCTTCTCCCGCCATACGAGTTCCAGGCGCACCTCGCCCGCGACGGCGCTCTTGAGCCCGCCGGGGGTGTCGCAGGCGATGACGCGGCCTTCTTCCAGCACGGCCACCCGGTCGAGGACCGTCTCGGCCTCGATCACGTTGTGGGTCACGAGCAGCACCGTGGTGCCCCGCTCGGCGCGGCGCCGGTCCACGGCGGCCCAGACGGCGCGGCGGGCGACGGGGTCCATCCCGGTGGTGGGCTCGTCGAGGACGAGCAGCGAGCGCTCGCCGACCAGCGCGGTGGCGAAGCAGGCGAGCCGCCGCTGGCCGCCCGAGAGCTTCTTGAGCGGCCGCGAGGCGAGGGCCCCGAGGCCCAGTTCGTCGATCACGGCGTCCCGCTCGGCGCGGGCGTCCTTCAGGGAGAGCCCGCGCAGCCGCGCCGTGGTCTCGGCGGCGAGCGCGACCGTCAGCTCGTCGAGCGCGGTGGACTCCTGGCCGAGGTACGCGAGGATCCGCGCGGCCCGCTCGGGGTGGCGCACGATGTCGTGGCCGAGGATCTCGACGCTGCCGGAGTCGGGCCGCATCAGGCCCGTCAGCTGCCGTACGAGGGTGGACTTGCCGGCTCCGTTGGGGCCGAGCAGCCCGAAGATCTCACCGCGCCGGACCTCTAGGGAGATCCCGTCCGTGGCCCTGACCTCGGGCGTCGCGGGCACACCGCGCCGCCCGCGGGTAGCGGGATACGTCTTGACCAGATCCCGCACCACGCACACGGCATCCTTGCCGTCTGCCGTGTCGGGTCGGGGGCGCGCACTCACGACGAAGCAGCCTACGGGACCCGACCCGCACCCTTTGCCCCCGGGCCACCTTTCGGCCGATCTCGTCCTTGCGGGGCGGGGTGAGGCGGGGGTGAGTGTGACGTCGGTCGGCGAAGTGCGGGTGGGTGTGGCGCGGGTCGGCGTGAGGCGCGCGTCGGCGTGAGGCGGGTGTCGGTGGGCCGCGGATCGAGATGAGGCGCGGGTCGGTGAGGCGCGCGCCGGCGTGAGACGCAGGTCCGTAAAGGACGACTCGGCGTGAGGGGCGGTCCGGTGAAGCGGGTCGGCGTGAGGCAACGGCCCCGTGAGGCGCGGCTCGGTGAAGCGCGGGTCGAGATGTGCCGAGGCTCGGCGTGAGGCGAGGATCCATGAAGCGCGGGTCGGCGTGAGGCGCGGCGAGCCGGGGGCGCTCCGGGAATGAGGCCCGCTCACGGAGATCGGGTTCCCGAGGCTCCCGCGCCCAGGCCCGGCTCCCTGAGACTCACCCGCCCAGGCCCACTCCCCGAGACTCACGCACCCAGACCCACTCCCCCGGGGGCCACTCCCCCGAGGCCCACCCCGCGGAGGCTCACTCCGCGGAGGCTCACTCCGCGGACACCGGCTCCCCCGCCCCCGTCCGTACGTCGATCTCCCGCCAGAAGCCCGCCCGGATCGCGTACCGGTCGTGCTCGTCGATCTGGTCGTCCTTGTGGGCGAGCAGCCCGAACCTGGCCGCGTAGCGCAGCAGCTCCCCGTCGATCCGGTGCGGAATGCGCGGGTACAGGACGGACAGCTTCTGGCGTCCGGCCGGGTCCGGCAGCCGCGCCAGCCACCGCCGCGCGAAGACCTGCCCGACCTCGAACGGGTCGCCGCCCACGGTCGTGATGTCCTCCTCGCGGTCCGCCCACCGCTGCTCGGCCGTGGTCAGCTGCGCGAGGGTCGGCAGCGAGGCCACCTCCGCGGGCTCCTGCGGGGTGCCGGGACGGTCGATCCAGCCCTTGTCGGAGGACCACCGCAGCGTCGCGTTCGAGGGGTGCTGGGCCGGCTGCGTGCCGGGGCCGCGCAGCGCCGCGAGGTCCTTCGGCGTGGGCACGCCCTTGGCCGAGGTGTGCCGCTCCGCGGAGGCGTGCTCGGCGGAGGCGGCGGCACCGTTGCGGGACGGGGCCTCGGTGGCGTGCTCGGCGAGCGCCGAGTCCGGCAGCGGCGCCGAGAGGATCGCGGCGATCTCCGGCCGGGGCGCGGGCTGCGGCGCGCAGATCCCCGCGAGCTCCCTGGCCCGTACGGCCTGGGTGATCCAGGCGCGGTCGAGCACCCGGCGCTCGTCGGCCTCGGCCACCAGGTCCTCGGACTGGTTGTAGTCGCCGTCGGCGGCCTGCACGGCCCAGAGGTGGACGGCGACCCCGTGCTCCTTGGCGGACATGAGACCGGGCAGCAGGTCCCCGTCGCCGGTCACGAGCACGATGTCCGAGCAGGCCCGGTTGCGCGCGAGCTCGGTCAGCTCGGCGTGCATGGCCGCGTCCACGCCCTTCTGCGCCCAGCGCCCGTCGCTGCGGGTCAGGGCGCCGAGCCGGACGGTGACGCGGGACATCACGCGCAGCCTGCGGTGCTCGGGCTGCGGTACGCGGTCGGGGGCGCCGTCGAACCAGTAGATGCGCAGGAGCGGCTGCTGGGTCTCCGCCTCCGCACGTTCTCGCAGGGCCTGGATGAGGGCGGCGTGGTCGACGGTGATCCGCGACCGGGAGGGTTCACCGGCGAGCAGGCTCGCGGCGGCGCCGAGCAAGTAGCCGGCGTCCACCAGGACGACGCAGCGGTCCACGCGTTCCACCCTCTTCCCAAGAGGCCCGAGGCGCTCCCGCGGAGGGCGGGAATGCGGGGCGGGTTTGCAACGGGGTTGTCTTCGAGTCTGCCCGAAGGCGCGGAGGTTAACGGCCGGAACTCGATCTTCGGCGTGGCGCATCGGGAACTTGCGTGCCCCGTACCCGCACATCAACGGACCATCACTCTCGAAGGCCGCGGAAGACCACTCTCGAAGGCCCCGGAAGAACACGCCCCGACAGCCCTTATCACGCACGGTAATTCTTCGAAATGCGCGGCATGTCGGCATATGTGAATCTGGTCGCGGCCCTGGCCCCTAGATCCCCCTCAGGAGGCAGATCACCATGGCCAAGAACAAGAACCGTCAGCAGCAGCGCGGCCAGCAGCAGCGAGGAGCGCAGCAGGAGCAGTCTCAGCGCGGCGCCGAGCAGGTCGAGTCCGCAGCCGAGCAGGCCCCCAGCCCCGCGCAGTTCGCAAGCGGTGGTGGTAAGCGGCAGAAGAAGTTCGGCCACAACTGAGCACCGGCCAGGTCCGGTCCAGGCACACCCAAGGGGCGCGTCCTTCCGGGCGCGCCCCTTGGCGTTGTCAACTCATCTGTACGGCAAGGCCGTTGGCCCGCCGCAACTGGCAGTCCCCCGCGGCCGCCCTCGCTCCGAAGCCGTCAGCCGGCCAGGCAGGACGGTCCGAGCAGCACCTTCAAGTCACCGAAGAGCGCCGGGTCCGGCTGCACCCGGTGCCGGTCGAGCCGCAGGACGGTGGTCTTGCGGGCGCCCTGGAGCTTGATGCGCACCTCGGAGTTGCCCTTGTGGTGGCTGAGGATCTCGCCGAGCCGGCTGACCATCGGCGGGGTGACCTTGACCGTCGGGATGGTGATGATCACGGGCGCGTTGGTGCCCGCGTTGGACAGGTCGGGCACCTGCATCTCCATCGCGACCAGGCGCGGCACGTCCTCGCGCTTGTCGAGGCGGCCCTTCACGAACACCACGGCGTCCTCGACGAGTTGGGTCGAGACCAGCTGGTAGGTGGCCGGGAAGAACATGCACTCGATGGAGCCCGCGAGGTCCTCCACGGTGGCGATCGCCCACGCGTTGCCCTGCTTGGTCATCTTGCGCTGGAGGCCCGAGATGATGCCGCCGATGGTGACGACCGCGCCGTCGGAGAAGTCGCCGCCGGTGAGCTGGCCGATGCCCGCGTCCGCCTTGTCCTGGAGCACGTGCTCCAGTCCGAAGAGCGGGTGGTCGGAGACGTACAGACCGAGCATCTCGCGCTCCTGCGCGAGGAGATAGGTCTTCTCCCACTCGTCGGTGGAGAACTCGACGTCGAGCCCGAAGCCGGGCTCGTCCGATGCGCCCTCGTCGCCCATGCCTCCGAAGAGGTCGAACTGCCCCTCGGCCTCCTTGCGCTTGACCTGCACGACGTTGTCGATCATCGGCTCGTACTGCGCGGTGAGGCCCTTGCGGGTGTGCCCCATCGTGTCGAAGGCGCCGGCCTTGATCAGGGATTCCGTGGTGCGCTTGTTGCAGGCGACGGCCTCGACCTTGTCGAGATAGTCGGGGAAGGAGGAGTACTTCCCCTTCGCCTTGCGGCTGCGGATGATCGACTCGACGACGTTCGTACCGACGTTACGCACCGCGGAGAGACCGAACAGAATGACGTCGTCGCCCTGGGCCGCGAAGTTCTGCTCCGATTCGTTGACATTCGGCGGCAGCACCTTGATGCCCATGCGGCGGCATTCGTTCAGATAGACCGCGGACTTGTCCTTGTCGTCCTTCACCGAGGTGAGCAGCGCCGCCATGTATTCGGCCGGGTAATTCGCCTTGAGATAAGCGGTCCAGTACGTGACGAGACCGTACGCGGAGGAGTGCGCCTTGTTGAACGCATAGCCGGCGAACGGCACCAGGACGTCCCACAGGGCCTGGATCGCCTCGTCGGAATAGCCGTTCTTCTTGGCGCCCGCCTGGAAGATGGTGAAGTTCTTCTCCAGCTCCTCCGGCTTCTTCTTGCCCATCACGCGGCGCAGGATGTCGGCCTCGCCGAGCGAGTAGCCGGCGACGATCTGCGCGGCCTTCTGCACCTGCTCCTGGTACACGATGAGGCCGTAGGTCAGGCCCAGCGTCTCCTTCAGGGGCTCCTCGAGCTCCGGGTGGATCGGCGTGATCTCCTGGCGGCCGTTCTTGCGCTCCGCGTAGTTGATGTGCGAGTTCATGCCCATCGGGCCCGGCCGGTACAGGGCCGAGACGGCGGAGATGTCCTCGAAGTTGTCGGGCTGCATCTGGCGGAGCAGCGAACGCATCGGGCCGCCGTCGAACTGGAAGACGCCCAACGTGTCGCCGCGGCACAGCAGTTCATACGTCTTGGGGTCGTCGAGCGGGACGTCGAGGAGCTCCAGGTCGATGCCCTTGTTGGCCTTCACCATCTTCTGGGCGTCGTCCATGATGGTGAGGTTGCGCAGGCCCAGGAAGTCCATCTTGAGCAGGCCGAGCGACTCGCACTGCGGGTAGTCCCACTGCGTGATGGTGACGCCGTCGGTGTGCCGCACCCAGATCGGGGCGTGGTCCACGATCGGCTCGCTGGACATGATCACGCCGGCCGCGTGCACACCCATCTGCCGGACCAGGCCCTCGACACCCTTGGCGGTGTCGATGACCTTCTTCACATCCGGCTCGTTCTCGTACATCGCACGGATCTCGCCGGCCTCGCTGTAGCGCGGGTGCTGCGGGTTCGTGATGCCGTCGAGGTCGATGCCCTTGCCGAGGACGTCGGCGGGCATGGCCTTGGTGAGCCGGTCGCCCATCGCGTACGGGTAGCCGAGGACGCGGGCGGAGTCCTTGATGGCGTTCTTCGCCTTGATCTTTCCGTACGTGCCGATCATGGCGACCTTGTCGGCGCCGTACTTCTCGGTCACATACCTGATCACCTCGACGCGCCGACGCTCGTCGAAGTCGATGTCGACATCGGGCATGGAGACGCGCTCGGGGTTGAGGAAGCGCTCGAAGATCAGGCCGTGCTCGATCGGGTCGAGGTCGGTGATGCCCATCGCGTACGCCACGATCGAGCCGGCCGCGGAGCCTCGGCCGGGGCCGACCGCGATGCCGTTGTTCTTGGCCCACATGATGAAGTCGGCGACGACGAGGAAGTAGCCCGGGAACCCCATCTGGATGATGACGTCCATCTCGTAGTCCGCCTGCTTCTGGCGGTCCTCCGGGACACCGTTCGGATAGCGGCGGGCCATGCCGCGCCGCACCTCCTCCTTGAACCAGGTGACCTCGGTGTAGCCCTCTTCCGGGATCTCGAACTTCGGCATGAGGTCGCGCTTCTCGAACATGCCGGTGGTGTCGATCTGCTCGGCCACCAGGAGGGTGTTGCGGCAGCCCTCCTGCCAGGCGTCCGAGGAGTCGATCGCGTACATCTCGTCGGTCGACTTCAGGTAGTAGCCGGTGCCGTCGAAGCGGAAGCGGTCGGGGTCGCTCAGGTTCTTGCCGGTCTGGATGCACAGCAGGGCGTCGTGGGCGCTCGCCTCGTGCGCGTACGTGTAGTGCGAGTCGTTGGTGACCAGCGGCGGGATGCCGAGCTTCTTGCCGATCTCCAGGAGGCCGTCGCGCACCCGGCGCTCGATCTCGATGCCGTGGTCCATCAACTCCAGGAAGTACCGGTCCTTGCCGAAGATGTCCTGGTACTCGGAGGCCGCCTTGAGCGCCTCGTCGAACTGGCCGAGGCGAAGCCGGGTCTGCAGCTCACCGGACGGACAGCCGGTGGAGGCGATCAGGCCCTCGCTCCACTGGGAGATCGTCTCCTTGTCCATACGCGGCCACTTCTGCAGCCAGCCCTCGGCGTAGGCATCCGAGGAGAGCTTGAAGAGGTTGTGCAGTCCGGTCTTGTTCGCCGCCCAGATCGTCTTGTGCGTATAACCACCCGAACCGGACACGTCGTCGCGCTTCTGGTGCGGCTGGCCCCACTGGATCTTCCGCTTGTTGCGCCGGGACTCCGGGGCCACGTACGCCTCGATGCCGATGATCGGCACGACGCCCGCCTTCTGCGCGGAGTGGAAGAAGTCGTACGCCCCGTGCAGGTTGCCGTGGTCGGTCATCGCGACGTGGGTCATGCCCATGTCGGTGGCCGCCTTGAACATGTCCTTGAGCCGCGCGGCACCGTCGAGGAGCGAGTACTGCGTGTGCACGTGCAGGTGCGTGAACGGCGGCTTGGTCACGGCGGAAGACCTCCGGGAAAAGGCTCGGCGACAGAGGGGGGCGACGGGCATGAAGTCTACGTCTGCCCACTGACAGGTCGCGGGCACTTCCGGGTACGGTCGGGCGTTGGTACGGACGGAACATCCGACCGAAGTTTTTGCACCAGGAGGCACCAGGCATGTCGGTCACGCAGACGGGCGCCGAAGAACGCGGCGAGCAGATTCTCGCCGTCTTCGACACCGCGTTCGGCGAGTTGCTCGCCGCCGACCCGGCCGCGTTCCGGGTCAAGTTCCGCAAGATGGCGGCCTCGGCCTTCGCCTTCTACCGCGGTACGGCCTGCCTCTTCTACCGCGACCTGGAGCGCGAGCAGCACGGCGGCCCGTTCCTTGACGACCGCACGGGCCGGGTGTGGATCCACGGCGATCTCCACGCGGAGAACTTCGGCACGTACATGGACTCCACCGGCCGCCTGATCTTCAATGTCAATGATTTCGACGAGGCCTACGTGGGCCCCTTCACCTGGGACCTCAAGCGCTTCGCCGCCTCCGTGGCGCTGATCGGCTACTCGAAGGCGCTGAGCGACGAGCAGATCAGCGAGCTGGTGACGATCTACGCGGCGGCCTACCGCGAGCGCATCCACGCCCTGGCCACCGGCGCCAAGGACGACGAGGTTCCGCCCTTCACGCTGGACACCGCCGAGGGCCCGCTGCTCAACGCGCTGCGCGCCGCCCGCTCCCTGACCCGGTTCTCGCTGCTCGACTCGATGACCGAGATCCGCGATTTCGAGCGCCGCTTCGCGCCCGGCGGCGGCTCGATCGAGCTGGACGCGGCCACGCGCTACAAGGTGCTCGCCGCCTTCGACGGCTACCTGGAGACGCTCCCGGAGTCCTCCCTGACCCGCCCCGACTCCTACCGCGTGAAGGACGTCGTGGGCCGGCGCGGGATCGGCATCGGCTCGGCCGGCCTGCCCTCGTACAACATCCTGCTCGAGGGCAACTCCGACGCCCTCGAGAACGATGTCGTGATCTACATGAAGCAGGCCCAGACCCCGGCGGTCTCGCGGCACATCACGGACCAGGCGATCCGCTCGTACTTCCGGCACGAGGGCCACCGCACGGTGATCTCGCAGCGCGCCCTCCAGGCGCACGCCGACCCGTGGCTCGGCTGGACGGAGCTGGACGGCCAGGGCCAGCTGGTCGCGGAGGTCTCGCCGTACGCCGTGGACCTCGACTGGTCGGACATCGACGACACGGAGCAGATCGCCGCCGTCGTGGCGGACCTCGGCCGGGCGACCGCGGCCATGCACGCGGCCGCGGATGACGAGAGCGGCTACACGGGCCTGGTGCCCTTCTCCACCGAGCGCGCCATCGACGCCGCGATCGCCGCCGACGAGGAGGGCTTCGCGCCGCTGCTCGTGGAGTTCGCGCACACCTACGGAGCGCGGGCCCGCCAGGACTACCAGATCTTCGTGGACCTGTTCCGTAACGGTCGGATTCCGGGTCTGTAAGGGTCCGGCAGCCCGGGGCCCTTCACAGGAAACCCTGAGCCGACCTTTACTTATCCGTCTGGCAGACTCGCAGCGATGGACATATCGGGGACGCAGCCGAGGGTGCTGCGGGCGGCGCTGTTCACGGCTCTGGTCGTGACGCTGTCCGCGGCTTCCCACGTGCTGCTCTCAAAGGTCCCGCTGCCGCTCGGCACGGTCGCCGCGGTGGCCGGCGGCGTGTTCCTGCTCGCGTATCTGCTCGCCGGACGCGAGCGCGGCTTCTGGTCGATCGCGGCGCTCGTGGTGCCGCTCGAACTGGCCGCCGACACGGTCTTCACCACCGGCCAGCACGTCTGTTACGGCGAGACCGGCGGCCCGATCGCCGGCACCCTGCGCTCCTTCGGACTCGACGTCCTGTGCGGCGGCTCCGAGATGGGCGCCTCGCTCGCGCAGGTCACGGGCGCGGGTCCGCGCCCCGCCGCCGAGCTGCTCGCCTCGGCCGACCCCTCGGCCGCCTGGTTCCTGCTCGCGGCCCATGTCGTGATCGGTCTGGGCGCCGCGGCCTGGCTGCGCCGCGGCGAGCAGGCCTTCGCCCAGCTGGTGCGCGCCATGGTCGCGGTGGCCTTCCGGCCGCTCGCGGTCGCGGTGGCCGCGGTCACCGCGCAGCCCGCCCCGGTACGCCGCGTCGTGCGCACCGCCCAGCAGACCCGCCCTCTCTCTCCGCTGCTCATCGCCCACTGCGTGGGCCGGCGTGGACCGCCTCGCCCGGCTGCTCTCTGAGCCACCGGTCAAGCGAATCCACCCTTTTTTCAACGGAGATCGAGTCATGAGCAAGCGCAACAGCCAGGCGTCCAAGGCAGCGGCCCGCGAGCGGCTGCGGGCCGAGCGGGAGCGGCAGGCCAAGAAGGACAAGGCACGCCGGCAGGTCATCGTCGGCGTGAGCGTGGTCGGCGTCCTCGCCGTCGCGGCCGGCGCCGGCTTCCTGATCATGCAGGCCAACGAGCCCAGCGGCTGGGACAAGGCGGCCGAGGCCAAGGTGGTCGTGCCCGCGAACGCCTCCGGTGAGAACGGCTCGACCGTGACCATCGGCGACGCGAAGAAGAACACCGTCCACCTCTACGAGGACGCCCGCTGCCCGGCCTGCGCCTCGATGGAGCAGACGATCGGCGAGGCGATCAACAAGGGCATGGAGGACGGCGACTACAAGCTGTCGTTCACCATCGGCACCTTCCTCGACGGGAACCTGTCCGGCGAGGGTTCGAAGAACGCGCTGAGCGCGATGGGCGCGGCCCTGAACGTCAGCCCGGAGGCCTTCCTCGACTACAAGTCGGCGCTGTACTCGAAGGAGTACCACCCCTCGGAGTCCAGCGACGAGTTCGCCGACGACGACTACCTGATCAAGGTGGCGAACTCGGTGGACGCGCTCAAGAACAACAAGGACTTCCAGAAGGACGTCAGGAACGGCACGTACGACCCCTGGGCGATGAAGATGAGCGACGCCTTCCAGAACGCCGACGACGTCACCGGCACGCCGACGATCAAGATCAACGACAAGCGGATCGAGACGCCTTCGGACGTGGCGGGCTGGGAAGCCGCGCTGAAGACGGCGGGTGTGACCAAGTAGGGCCGGTCCGCATGTCCTGAGTCGGCATGTCCTGAGTCGGCATGTCCTGAGCCGACAGGTCCTGAGTCGACGTGTCCTGAGTCGACGCGCAGCCGAAGAGCGGGCGAACTTTCACGGTTCGCCCGCTCTTCGCGCGTACTGATCAGTAATGTCGGCCCTCGTGACCAGTAGACTCCAGGCTCCGCAGGAGCCCACCACCGCCTCAACTCCCCGTCGCCGTACGGTCGTCAAGGCCGCCGCGACCGCCGCCGTCGCCGCCCCGCTCGCGGCCGGTGCCCTGCCCGCGCAGGCCGTCGCGCAGGCCCCCGCCTTCCTGCACGGGGTGGCCTCCGGCGACCCGCTGCCCGACGGCGTACTGCTGTGGACGCGCGTGACGCCGATACCCGCGGCCACTCCCGGTTCCGGACTCGGCGAGGACACCGAGGTGCGCTGGGAGCTCGCCGAGGACAAGTCCTTCGCCCGGATCGTCGCGCAGGGCACGGTGACCGCGCGGGCCGCCTCCGACCACACGGTCAAGGCGGACGTCCGCGGCCTCATACCCGCCACCGACTACTACTTCCGCTTCGTCTGCGGCCCCACGACCTCGGCGACCGGCCGTACGCGCACGACCCCCGCGTACGACGCCGCGGCCGCCGGCGTCCGCTTCGGCGTGGTGTCCTGCGCCAACTACGAAGCGGGCTACTTCTCCGCGTACCGCCATCTCGCCGCGCGCCAGGACCTGGACGCGGTGCTGCACCTCGGCGACTACATCTACGAGTACGCGAGCGGCGGTTACCCCGCGACCGACGAGGTCCTGCGGGCGCAGCAGCCGGCGCACGAGATCCTCACCCTCGCCGACTACCGGCTGCGGCACGGCCACTACAAGACCGACGCGGACCTCCAGGCGGTGCACGCGCGCCACCCGGTGATCGCGATCTGGGACGACCACGAGGTGGCCAACGACGCCTGGTCGGGCGGCGCCGAGAACCACACGCCCGGCACGGAGGGTGCGTACGCGGACCGCGTACGGGCCGCCAAGCAGGCCTACTTCGAGTGGATGCCGGTGCGGCCCGCCACCGAGGGCACGGTCTACCGGCGGATCCGCTACGGCAAACTCGCCGATCTGCACCTGCTCGACCTGCGCTCCTTCCGCGACCAGCAGGCGGGCATCGGCAGCGGCAAGGTGGACGACCCGGACCGTACGATCACCGGCCGGGCGCAGCTGGACTGGCTGAAGGACGGCCTGAGCCGGTCGCAGGCGCAGTGGAAGCTGGTCGGGACGTCGGTGATGATCTCGCCGATGGCCTTCGGTTCCGTACCGGCCCATCTCCTGGGCCCGCTGGCGGAGTTGCTGGGGCTGCCGAAGGAAGGGCTCGCGGTCAACGTCGACCAGTGGGACGGCTACACCGACGACCGCCGTGAACTGCTCGCGCACCTGACGGACCGCGGCATCAAAGACACGGTGTTCCTGACCGGCGACATCCACATGGCGTGGGCCAACGACGTCCCGCTCAGGGCCGCCACGTACCCCTTCTCGAAATCGGCCGCGACCGAATTCGTGGTCACCTCGGTCACCTCGGACAACATCGACGACATCCTGGGCGTGGCCCCGCACACCGTGTCCTTGGTCGCGGTCGGCGCCATCAAGGCGGCCAACCGCCATGTGAAGTGGCTGGACATGGACAGCCACGGCTACGGGATCCTCGACGTCACACCGGCGCGGGCGCAGATGGACTACTTCGTCCTCTCCGACAAGACCGACGCGGGCGCGACCGCGAAGTGGGCCCGCTCGTACCGGACGGCCGGCGGGACGCAGAAGGTCGAACGCGCGGACCGGCCGGTGGCCTGAACGGTCAATTCCGGCCACTCGTCTGCGCGTTAAGAACAGATCACAGCGTCACGGCGGGTGGTGACGTCCGGGCCGCGAACCCGGACACACCACCCGCCCCCGTGACTCCTGTTGTTGCTTTCCTGTCTCAAACCTCGAAGGCCACAGAAGATTTTCTCCCGCTTGGCCCGATTCACCGGACACTTCATCGGTCCAGTTCCACGCTCCTCAAGGCCTGACATGGCCACGTAATCTCCCCGCGGCAGCGAGGAATTCCCTCCCTGTCTCCCCACCTGTCGCTTTCGCGAGGAGTCCGTCATGCTCCCCTTCGCCCGCATATCCCCCCGCACGCGGGGCCGGCTGCTCTCCACCGCCGTGGTGGCCGGAACCCTGATGCTGGCACCGCTCTCCGCCCCCAGCGGCGCCGCCACCGCCGCACCTGCCGCCCCCACAACGGCAGAGTGCGAGGACCAGGGTGTCAGCGCCGCCCGCGAGACCAAGGCGGGCGCCGCGCACGCGCACGAGCCCAACGAGGTCAGCGCGGCCAAGGCCCAGGCCATGGACGCGGACCTGCAGCGCAGACTCGACCGCCTGCGCGCGAGCGGACAGCGCACCTCGGCCGCGGCCACCACCACGATTCCGGTGTACTTCCACGTCGTCCACGACGGGGAGACCGGCAAGCTCACGGCCACCGACATCGCCAACCAACTCGACGTCCTGAACGCCGGGTTCGGCGGCCAGGGCACCGGCAACGCGGACTCCGGCTTCCAGTTCGCGCTGGCCGGCACCGACTACACCGACAACGCCTCCTGGTACAACGGCATCCAGCCGGGCTCGGCGGCCGAGAAGGCGATGAAGTCCTCGCTGCGCAAGGGCGGCGCCGACGCGCTGAACTTCTACACCGCGAAGCTCGGCGGCGGCCTGCTGGGCTGGGCCACCTTCCCGTCCTCGTACAACTCCAACCCCACCGACGACGGCGTGGTCGTCCTGGACTCCTCTCTGCCGGGCGGCTCGGCGGCCAACTACAACGAGGGCGACACCGGCACCCACGAGGTCGGCCACTGGATGGGGCTGTACCACACGTTCCAGGGCGGATGCAGCGGCAAGGGCGACTACGTCGACGACACCGCGGCCGAGAAGGAGCCGGCCTTCGCCTGCCCCGAGGGTCAGGACTCCTGCACCCGCAAGCCGGGCGTGGACCCGATCCACAACTTCATGGACTACACGTACGACAGCTGCATGTACCAGTTCACGGTCGGCCAGGCCAAGCGCATGCAGGACAGCTGGGCGGCGTACCGCGCCTGACCCTGGAGCCTGGTCCTGATCCCGGACCCGGCCCGGCCCGGGGGCACCATCGCGCGTGACCTCGGGCCACCACCCTGCGGTGCCTCGGGCCACCGCCCTGCGTGACTCTCCCCGCTCCCCTCTACTCTGGGCTCCGACAGACGGGGCAGAGGGGGACGGGGAACTTCAGTGAGTGCTCCCGGTGACATCATCGACGGCCGCTTCGAGCTCATCGCGCGCGCCGGCCGCGGCGGCATGGGCACGGTGTGGCGCGCCCGCGACACGGCGCTCGACCGCGAGGTGGCGCTCAAGGAAGTACGGGCACTCGACCCCGCGTTCGTCGAGCAGAACACCCTGCTGCGCGAACGGGTGCTGCGCGAGGCGCGGGCGCTCGCGCGGCTCAGCCACCCCCATGTGGTGACCATCCACCAGGTCCTTCAGCCCGAGGGCGCGGCCCACCCCTGGATCGTGATGGAGCTCCTGAGCGGCCGGACGCTCCAGGACCGCCTGGCCGACGGGCCGTTGACGCCCGTCGAGGCCGCGCGCGTGGGCCGCCAGGTGCTCTCCGCACTGCGTGCCGCGCACGCGGCGGGGATCCAGCACCGCGACGTGAAGCCCGCGAACGTCATGCTCTGCGAGGACACCCGCGGCGGCCCGGGCGAGCAGGCCGGCGCGCCCCGGGCGGTGCTCACGGACTTCGGCATCGCCGCCCTCCAGGGTTCCAGCTCCCTCACCCAGACCGGCGAGATGGTCGGCTCCCCGGAGTACATGGCCCCCGAGCGCATCCGCGGCGCCGACGGCGATCCGTCCTCCGACCTGTGGTCGCTCGGCCTCGTCCTGTACACGGCGGTCGAGGGCGTCTCGCCGCTGCGCCGCGGCACGACGTTCGCCACGCTGGCCGCCGTGCTCGACGAGCAGCCGCCCCCGCCGGTCCGCTCTGGCCCGCTGACCCCGGTGCTCGAGGCCCTTCTCGTACGGGATCCGGCGGCGCGGCCCGACGCGGAACGGCTCGACGCGATGCTGGCCGAGGTGGCGGCGGGGCGCGAGCCGGCCCCGCACCCGGGAGATCCGACGGCCCAGGCACCTACGCTCACGGCGCACACACCGGCGCTCCCGCCGCCGCCACCCGCGCCCACGCCGTCCCTCCCCCCGCAGACCGGCGGCGCCGACCCGTCCGCGCCCACCCGTACCGACGGCCCGCACGCCTCGGCGCCGACCGCGCCCGAGCCCGCGTCCCGGCGTCGCGCGAGCCGTACCCCCGTGATCGTCGCGGCCGTCGCGGTGGCCGTGGCGGTGGTGGCGGCGACGGCGCTGGTGTTCTCGCTGCGCGAGGAGGGCGGCGCGGGCGCGGAAGGGAAGGGCGGGGGCACCGCCGGCGGCGCTTCCCCGGAGTCCGGGTCCTCCGCGCGGGACTCGGCACAGGACCGGCCCCCCTCGCAGGAGGACCCCTCCGGCAAACCGTCGGACAGCCCGCCGCCCACCGGATCAGCGGACCCGATCCCGGCCGCGGGCCGCTGGGTGGCGATGCTGCACTCCGAGCCGGAGTCGAGCGGTACGGCGGCCCGCGACGCGCGCCTTGCGAAGCTGCGGGAGACCGTGCCGAACGCCTCGTACGTGCTCAGCGACGACTACGCCTCGCTCAGGCCCGGGTTCTGGGTGTTCTACACGGGCCCGTTCCAGGACGGCCGCGCGGCCCTCGCGTACTGCGCCGAGCGGGGCCTGACGGACCGGAACCAGTGCGTGGGCCGCTTCGTCAGCCGCTATCCGGCCGACTTCGACCTCCAGTGCTACCCGCCGGCGTCGGCTCCGTCGGGCACCTGCCGGCGCGACTGACCCGGGCCGTCCCCGCCTCCACCACCCGTCCGGGCCCAAGCTCCTAGAGCGTCTCCAGGAACCCCAGCGCCACCTGCCAGGTCTGCTCCGCCGCATCGGCGTCGTAGTCCGGCAGCTCCGGGTCGGTGTAGAGGTGCCCGGCGCCGCGATAGCGGAAGATCTCCACATCGGCGCCGGCCTTGCGCATGTTCAGGTACCAGGCGCTCAGCCAGTCGTCCGGCTCGAAGGGGTCCGGCTCGGCCACGTGCAGCTGCACCGGCAGCTCGTCCACGGAGGCGTCCTCAGGGAGGTCCGAGGTGCCGTGCAGAAGCAGCAGGCCGCGGGCCTTCTCGTCGGCGAGCGCGACATTCTGCGCGAGGGCCGCGCCGAGCGAGAACCCGGCGTAGACGAGTCCGCTCTCCGAGTGCGGGGCGGCGGCGGCCACGGCACGACGGAGCAGCTCGTCCGTGCCGATCCCGTCTTTGATCTTCCTGGCTTCCTCCACGTCGTCCGCGGTCTTGCCCTCGTAGAGATCGGGTACGTGCACCTGATGACCGGCCGCCCTCAGACGCTCCGCGGCGGCATGCACGGCGGGGCGCAGGCCGTAGACGGAATGGAAAAGCACGATGTTCATGAGGCCATCGTGCCACCTACTCTCGGAGGCATGGAGAACGTGCTGCGACCGTTGATCGTCATCGGCGCCGCCGTGGTCGTCACGCTGGCCATCGGATGGCTCGCCGACCGTCTGCTGCGTCGTGTCGACGCCCGCAACCCGCAGACTCCGCTGTGGGGTCTGCTGCGCCGCTGCCGCATACCGCTGCAATGCGTGCTGCTCATCGCCCTGTTGCGCGGCACGTACCGCGAGATGAAGGTGCTCGAGGACCATGAGGCGGGCATCGGCCAGGTGCTCACGCTGCTCCTCATCGGGTCCTGCGCCTGGCTGGTGGTGCGGATCGCCGCGGCGGTGGTCGAGTCCACCTACGCGCGGTACGCCGCGCGCAGCCACGACCCGGCCCGGCTGCGCAGGGTGCGCACCCAGGTGAGCCTGATCATGCGCGTGGTCACCGCGGTGGTCGGCGTCGTGGCGGCGGCCGCCATGCTGCTGACCTTCCCGGCGATGCGCACGGTCGGGACCTCGATGCTGGCCTCCGCCGGCGTGCTCGGCATCGTCGCCGGTATCGCCGCCCAGTCGACCCTCGGCAACCTCTTCGCCGGGTTCCAGATCGCGTTCGGCGACATGGTGCGCCTCGGCGACACCGTGGTCGTGGACGGCGAGTGGGGCACGGTCGACGAGATCACGCTCACCTTCCTGACCGTGCGCACCTGGGACGAGCGCCGGATCACCATGCCGGTCTCGTACTTCACCTCGAAGCCCTTCGAGAACTGGTCGCGCGGCGGCGCCCAGATGACCGGCACCGTCTTCTTCCACCTCGACCACTCGGCGCCGGTGCACGAGATGCGCCAGAAGCTCCACGACATCCTGCGCGAGTGCAAGGCGTGGGACGGGCGCGACTGGGGCCTCGCGGTCACCGACACCACCCCGACCACGATCCAGGTCCGCGCCCTGGCCACGGCCAAGGACGCGGACGACATCTGGACGGTGCGGGTGACGGTGCGCGAGCAGCTCATCGGCTGGCTCGCCGACAACCATCCGTACGCCCTGCCGCGCATCATGACCTCGTTCGCCGCACCCCATCCGAACGGCTCGGCGGACCACTCCGCACCGGACGGGTCCTCCCCGCGGACGGGGCGCGGCTGAGGCCCGGCGCGGACGCGCCTGAGGCCGCCTCCGTGCGGGCGGAGGCGGCCGGTTCCGTACGGTCGCGAAGCCGGGCGCGGGTCAGGTGCTCAATGCCCGCGCTCCGCCCCGCCGTTGACCTGGATCACCTGTGAGGTGATGTGGCCGGCGGCGGGCGAGGCGAGCCAGTGCAGCGTCTGTGCCACGTCCTCGGGGGTGCCCGCACGCCCGGTGGAGGTCTCCGCGATCCGCGCCGCCCGCCGCTCCGCGGGCATGCCCGCGCCGAAGAACTCGGTGTCCTCGACATAGCCGGGCGCCACCAGGTTCACGGTGACGCCGCGCGGCCCGAGCTCGCGCGCGAGGTCGTGGGCATACGGGTGCAGCGCGGCCTTGGCCCCGGCGTACGCACCCGAACCCGACCCGCGGTAGGCGGCGATGGAGCTGAGGAACAGCACCCGGCCGCCCGGAGCGGCCAGCTGCTCGCGCAGCGCCTCGGTGAGCAGGGCGGCCGTGAGCGTGTTGATCCGGAAGTTGACGCTCCAGGCGTGGGCGACCGCGTCGAGCGGGTCCTCGCTCTCGGGCGCCGGTTCCAGACCTCCGTTCCCGCCGGCGCTGTGGATCAGCACATCGACCCGCCCGTCCAGCTCGGCGGCCACGAACTCCCGGACGCCCCGCACCTGTTCGGGCTCCGCCAGGTCGGCGGCATACGTGAGGGCGCCCGGCACCCCCGCCTTCTCCAGGACCTCCCGCCGCCGCCCGAGCAGCAGCACCCGGTCCCCGTCCGCCGCGAAGACCTGGGCGGCCGCGCGCCCGATCCCCGTACCCCCACCACTGATCACCACATTGCGCGTCATACGGCGATCGTACGAAGTCCCGCACGCGACAGGTCAGTTGATCGCCATCCCACCCGAACCGGAGCCCGCCGCTCCGCCCCTCCGCCGCGCCACCGCACCGCCTGACCGCCGCCCGCGACTCCGCCTCACCGCAGACTGCGCACATCCAGATGCCGCAGCACCCGGTCCACGATCTCCGGATCGGCCCCGGGCTCGCTGCGCGCGGCAAGCACCTCGTGCCGGGCCGCCGACAGCATCTCGCCGCGGATCGACCGCATCCGCTTCATCTTGGCGGCCCGCTGGGCGAAGTGGTCCTTGCGGTGGGTGTCGTCGAGCATGTCGGGGTTGATACGCATCCCGATGTCGAGCGCCGCGCGGCTCAGCTGCTCCACGGACTCCTGGGACAGTTCCTCGACCGCCTCGATCTCCTTGAGGCGCGCCTTGGCCGCCTTGGTGGCGCGCAGCGCGAGCTGCCGTTCGAAGGCGTCCTCGGCCTCCGCGTCCGCCTCGACCCCGAGCCTGCGCACCAGCCAGGGCAGGGTCAGGCCCTGGAGGACGAGCGTGACCATGATGACCCCGAAGGCGATGAAGACGATCTGGTCCCGGCCGGGGAAGGGCGAGCCGTCGTCCATCGTCAGCGGCACGGCGAGGGCCAGCGCGACGGATGCCACGCCCCGCATCCCCGACCACCACATGACCACGGTCTCGCGCCAGCTGACGGGGATCTCCTCGTCCACGTCCCGCCGGTCATGCAGCTTCTTCGCCAGCCAGGTCGCCGGAAGCAGCCACAACAGCCGTACGAACACGACGACTCCGACCACCGCGGCGGCCCAGCCGCTCCACTCGGCCCACCGGCCTTCGGCGGCGTTCAGCGCGTTGTGCAGTTCGAGACCGATCAGGCCGAAGGCGATGCCGGTCACGAGGGTGTCGACGATCTCCCAGAAGCTCCGGTTGACCAGCCGCCCCATCACGTCGTCGGCGTCGGCGGCGTACTCGGCGATGAACAGCGCGGTGACCAGGACGGCGAGCACCCCCGACCCCATGAGCTCCTCGGCCGCGACATACGACACGAACGGCACGAGCAGGGTGAGCCCCACCTGCAGCGTCGCGTCCTCGAGCAGCCCGATGAGCTTGTTGGTGGCCCAGCCCAGCGCCACGCCCACCGCGACGGCGACGACCGCGGAGAGCACCAGCTCCAGCGCGGCCCGCGGCAGCGAGAAGGTCCCGCTCACGGCGGCCCCGATGGCCACGTGGTAGAGCACGATGGCCGTCACGTCGTTGAAGAGACCCTCGCCTTCGAGGATCGACACGAGCCGCCGCGGCAGCCCGAGTTGACCGGCCACGGCCGTCGCGGCCACCGGGTCGGGCGGTGCGACCAGGGCGCCGAGCGCCACGGCGGCGGCGATCGGCAGCCCGGGCACCAGCGCGTTGGCCACGGCGGCGACGGCCACGGTGGTCACGAACACGAGCGCGACGGCGAGCAGCAGGATCGGCCGCACGTTGGCCGCGAACTGCCGCCAGGAGGTGCGCTGCACGGAGGCGTAGAGCAGCGGCGGCAGCACCAGCGGAAGGATGTACTCCGGGTTGATCTCGACGTTGGGCACGAACGGGATCAGCGCGAGCACGATCCCGGCGAGCGTCATGAGCACCGGAGCCGGCAGCTTCAGCCGCTCCCCGATCGGCACGCTCACCACGGCCCCGAGCAACAGCACGAAGAGCAGCGCCAACTGTTCCACGGGTCCTCCGACCGCCCGATCCGATCAAGAACCCCAGGGTGCCACTATCCGGACATACACCCCAAACAGCAGCTCCGGAGCCCGCTCGCCGTCACCCACGACGCCCTGCGCCGCCAGGCCTGCACTGCGGGTCCTGAACGGCCGGTCCTGAACAGCCGGTCCTGAACAGCCTCAGCCGGCCGTCAGCTCCCGCCGCATCCCGCGATGCGGCATCCCGGCGTCGTCGAACTCCGGCCCGTACGCCACATACCCGAGCCGCTCGTAGAACCCGAGCGCATGCGTCTGCGCGTGCAGATCCACCCCGGAAAGCCCGCGCGCCCGGGCGCACTCCTCGATGGCCCGCACCAGCGCGGCGCCGACCCCGAGCCCGCGCGCCGCCTTGGCCACCGCGAGCCGGCCGAGCGAACCCACCGCAGGATCCCCGGTCTTCGCGAGCGCGGCCTCGCCGAGCAGCAGCCGTCCGGTACCCAGCGGCAGGCCGTCGTCGGCCCGCACCGCGAGCACGTGCACGGCCCCGTCGTCGTACGCGTCGTACTCGATCTCCTCGGGTACGCCCTGCTCGCGGACGAAGACCTCCTTGCGCACGGCGAAGCAGGCCTCGCGGTCCTCGGCCGTCACGGCCTCGCGCACCACGAAGGCCGCGGCCCCGCCCTCGCTCACCACGAAGACCGCAGGCCCGCCCTCGCTCACCGGCCCACCGGCCGGCACAGCCCCGTCGCTCATCCGTAGGTCTCCGCCGCGATCAGGTCCAGCGCCTTCTGCAGGTCGTCCGGGTACGAGCTCTCGAACTCGACCCAGCGGCCGTCCGCGGGGTGCTCGAAGCCGAGCTTGACGGCGTGCAGCCACTGCCGCGTGAGGCCGAGGCGCTTGGCGAGCGTCGGGTCGGCGCCGTACGTCAGGTCGCCCACGCACGGGTGCCGGTGGGCCGACATGTGGACGCGGATCTGGTGGGTGCGCCCGGTCTCCAGCTTCACGTCGAGCAGCGAGGCCGAGCGGTAGGCCTCGATCAGGTCGTAGTGCGTGACGGACGGCTTGCCGTCGGCGGTCACGGCCCACTTGTAGTCGTGCTGCGGGTGGCGCCCGATGGGCGCGTCGATGGTGCCGCTCAGCGGATCCGGGTGCCCCTGCACCAGCGTGTGGTACCGCTTCTCCGGCACGCGCTCCTTGAACTGCCGCTTGAGCGAGGTGTACGCACGCTCCGACTTGGCGACCACCATCAGGCCGGACGTGCCGACGTCGAGGCGGTGCACCACGCCCTGCCGCTCGGCCGCACCGGACGTGGAGATCCGGTACCCGGCGGCCGCGAGACCGCCGATCACGGTGGTCCCGGTCCAGCCCGGCGAGGGGTGCGCGGCCACGCCCACGGGCTTCACGATCACGACGATGTCCTCGTCGTCGTACACGATCTCCATGCCCTCGACGGGCTCGGCCACGATCTGCACCGGCGCGGGCGCCTGGGGCATCTCCACCTCGAGCCACGCCCCGCCGTGCACGCGCTCGGACTTGCCGACCACAGCCCCGTCGACCTGCACCTTTCCTGCGGCGGCCAGCTCGGCGGCCTTGGTGCGGGAGAAGCCGAACATACGGGAGATGGCGGCGTCGACGCGCTCGCCCTCCAGGCCGTCGGGTACGGGCAGACTGCGGACCTCGGGGTGTGTACTCACCCCGAAATTATGACCGACCGCCACGCACTCCTCGTCCGCAGCAGTGCAGCCCCGGCCTTACGGGGCCGGGGCTGCGGTGACACGGAGGGGGGTGGGCTCAGTCCTTGTGGACCGTGCCGTCCGGGTCGAGGCCCTTGAAGGACAGGATCACGATCAGGATGCCGCCGCACACGATCGCCGAGTCCGCCAGGTTGAACACCGCGAAGTTCTTCGGCGCGATGAAGTCGACCACATGCCCCTCGAACACACCGGGAGCGCGGAACAGCCGGTCCGTGAGGTTGCCGAGCGCACCGCCGAGCAGCAGACCGAGCGCGATGGCCCAGGGCAGGCTGTAGAGCTTGCGGGCGAGCCGCACGATCACCACGATCACCGCGGCGGCGATGCAGGTGAACACGATGGTGAAGGCCTGGCCCATGCCGAAGGCCGCGCCCGCGTTGCGGATCGCCTCGAAGCGCAGCCAGTCGCCGATGATGTCGATCGGCTCGTGGTGCTCCAGCTTGGCGACCACGATCATCTTGCTGATCAGGTCGAGGGCGTAGGCCACCGCGGCCACGGCGAACAGCGCGGCGATCCGGCGCGGCCCCTTGGGGGCGGCCTTCTCGGCCTCATCGGACTGATCGGGCTGATCGGGCTGATCGGGCTTCTCGGCCTGATCGGACTGCCCGGCCTCCGCGCGGTCCGCCTTTCCGTCCGCCTTGCCGTCCTTCTCGTCCCCCAGGACTCCCTCGGACCGCGGGCCCTGCTCCGGCTCCGCGCCCTCAACATCCGGCGTACCGATGATGCTCTCCGCCTCTGCCACGTGAGTCCCTCAACCTAGATGCCTGACTGGCACGAGGGTACGACACATACGTACGGCGTCCGAGCCTCAGGAGCACCGTTCCTGTACGGGCGACCGCGCCCCCTCCCGGAAGCGCGGCACCTCCCGGTCCCGGCGTCAGAACCGCCGTTCCTGCTTCTGCTTGCACTCGACGCACAGGGTCGCCCGCGGGAAAGCCTGCACCCGCGCCTTGCCGATCGGGTTCCCGCAGTTCTCGCACAGGCCGTACGTGCCCGCGTCCAGGCGCTCCAGGGCACGCTCGCTCTGCTCGAGCATCTCGCGCGCATTGTTGGCGAGGGCCATCTCGTGCTCGCGCGTGATGTTCTTTGTGCCGGTGTCGGCCTGGTCGTCCCCGGCGCCGTCGCCCGAGTCGCGCATCAGGCCGGCGAGGGCCTCCTCGCCCGCGATGATCTCCGCCCGCAGCCGCTCGACCTCGGTCTGCAGCTCCGTACGGACTTCCGCGACCTCCTCCGGCGTCCACGGGTCCTCACCGGGACGGACGGCGAGCTCGCCGGGAGCGGCCTCGACGGTACGCGCCTTGGGCACCGCGCCGCCGCCCTTGCCCGACGCGGCCGTCTCCACAGTCTTCACAGCCTTCTTCGCACCCACCGACCTGGCTCCTGTCTGCTTCGCGGCCTGTTCGCTGCTGTCCGGCTTGCTCTGTGCTGCCTTGCCTTCGGACCTGCTGTGCGCCTTGCCGTCCGCCGTCTTCCCGGCGGTCGTCTTCCTGGCCGGCGCCTTCGCGGCCGCCGTGCTCTTCTCCTCGGCCGCCGCACCGGCGACGGACTTCTTCGCCGCGGCCTTCTTGGCCACGGTCTTCTTGGCCGCGGCCTTCTTCGCGGGCGCCTTCGCCGCGGCCTCGACCGCGGTCTCCCCGGCGGCACCCGCCTCCGTACCGCTCTTCTCCGCGGCCGTCTCCTTGGCCGCCGCCTTCTTGGCTGCCGCCTTCTTGACCGTCGACTTCGTGGCCGTCGTCTTCTTCGCGGCCGTCTTCTTGGCAGCTGTCTTCTCAGCCGCCGTCTTCGCGGCCGCGGCCTCACCGGCCACCGACGTCGCGCTGGTCTTCGCGGACTTCGCGGTGGTCTTCGCAGCCTTCGCGGACTTCGCCGCCTTGGCCGTCTTCTTGGCGTCGGCCTGCTCAGCCGCCGCGCCCGCGGTCTGCCCACCCCCCGACTGCTCACCCGCCGCCCCGGCCGCCGCCTCCCCGGCCGCCGCCTTCTTCTTCGCGGCGGCGGTCTTCTTCTCCCCTGCCGCGGTCTTCCTGACCGCCGAGGTGGACTTCACCGCCTTGTCCGTACGAGGCGCCGCGGCCGCGGTCGACTTCTTGCCGCTCACGTCCTTCGCCGCGGAAGTGGATCTGCTCGACGCCGAGTGCTGTTCGGCGGTCTTTTTCGCCACCATGGCCGCGGCCCCTTCACATATTGTGATCTTGCTCGCGAATCGTGCTGGGACGATAAATCGACTCCAGGCCCGCGGCAACGGGGCACGCCGCCCGATCCGCCCGCCCCGCGACGCCCACGCGACGGGTCTGCATCCGTTGTGCCCAGCTCCCCGCCCCGTAATCCGCGGCTCCGCTCCCGCCGGAGCCCGTCCGGGGCACGTATGGCCATTCGGGTCACTCCGGCCCCCTCCGGCGCGGGGTCCCGAGGGCCCGTCCGAAGCCCGAAAACCGGTCGGCCGGGCCGCCCCGCGCCCCGTACACTGGGGGCAGCGAAAAGGCGTGGATGGGGACGAGTAGCGTCCGTACGCAGCCCAGAGCGACCCGGGGACGGTGTGAGCCCGGGGGCGAGCGCGAGCGTGAAGATCACCCCGGAGCCGCCGGAAGAAAGCCGCAGCAGTCAGCGAGCGGTCAGTAGACCCGGCATCGCGACCCCAATGAGGGGGCTCACCGGCACACGCCGGAGGGCCAAGGAGGGTGGTACCGCGGGAGCCCTGCGCGACAGGCAGCAGGCACTCGTCCCTCCGACGGAAGGCAGCACATCCGCCGGAGGACGACAGATGACGCAGTACCAGCAGGTACCCGCCCAGGTCGACCTGCCCGCCCTCGAGCACGCGGTGCTCGACTTCTGGCGCGAGCAGAAGATCTTCGCGAAGAGCCTCGAGCAGTCCGAGGGACGCCCGGAGTGGGTGTTCTACGAGGGCCCGCCGACCGCCAACGGCATGCCGGGCGCCCACCACATCGAGGCCCGCGTCTTCAAGGACGTCTTCCCGCGCTTCCGCACCATGCGGGGCTACCACGTGGGCCGCAAGGCCGGCTGGGACTGCCACGGCCTCCCGGTCGAGCTCGCCGTCGAGAAGGAGCTGGGCTTCTCCGGCAAGAAGGACATCGAGGACTACGGCATCGCCGCGTTCAACGCGAAGTGCCGTGAGTCCGTGACCCGGCACACCGACGCCTTCGCCGAGCTCACGACCCGCATGGGTTACTGGGTGGACCTCGACGACGCCTACCGCACCATGGACCCCGAGTACGTGGAGTCCGTGTGGTGGTCGCTGAAGGAGATCTTCAACAAGGGCCTGCTCGTGCAGGACCACCGCGTCGCCCCCTGGTGCCCGCGCTGCGGCACGGGCCTGTCGGACCACGAGCTCGCGCAGGGCTACGAGACGGTCGTCGACCCGTCGGTCTTCGTCCGTTTCCCCCTCACCTCCGGTCCTCTGGCGGGCGAAGCCGCGCTCCTGGTCTGGACGACGACGCCGTGGACCCTCGTGTCCAACACCGCCGTCGCCGCCCACCCCGACGTCACGTACGTGGTCGCCACCAACGGCACCGAGAAGCTCGTGGTCGCCGAGCCGCTGCTCGCCAAGGCGCTGGGCGAGGGCTGGGAGGCCACCGGCCAGACCTTCACGGGCGCCGAAATGGAGCGCTGGAACTACCAACGTCCGTTCGAGCTCGTGGAGTTCCCGGCTCCCGCGCACTTCGTCGTCAACGCCGAGTACGTGACGACCGAGGACGGTACGGGTCTGGTCCACCAGTCCCCCGCGTTCGGCGCCGACGACCTCCTGGTCTGCAAGGCGTACGACCTCCCGGTGGTGAACCCGGTCCTGCCCGACGGCACCTTCTCGCCCGAGGTCCCGATGGTCGGCGGCGTCTTCTTCAAGAAGGCCGACGAGAAGCTCACCGCGGACCTCGACGAGCGCGGCCTGCTCTTCAAGCACATCCCGTACGAGCACAGCTACCCGCACTGCTGGCGCTGCCACACGGCGCTGCTCTACTACGCGCAGCCGTCCTGGTACATCCGCACCACCGCCGTCAAGGACCGTCTCCTCGAAGAGAACGAGAAGACCAACTGGTTCCCGGACTCGGTGAAGCACGGCCGCTTCGGCGACTGGCTGAACAACAACATCGACTGGGCCCTGTCCCGCAACCGCTACTGGGGCACCCCGCTGCCGATCTGGCGCTGCGAGGAGAACCACCTCACCTGCGTCGGCTCCCGCGCCGAGCTCTCCGAGCTGAGCGGCACCGACCAGTCCGGGCTCGACCCGCACCGCCCGTACATCGACGACGTCACCTTCACCTGCACCCACAACGGGTGTGAACTGACCGCGGTCCGCGTGCCGGAGGTCATCGACGCCTGGTACGACTCGGGTTCGATGCCGTTCGCGCAGTGGGGCTACCCGTACAAGAACAAGGAGCTCTTCGAGAGCCGCTACCCCGCGCAGTTCATCAGCGAGGCCATCGACCAGACCCGCGGCTGGTTCTACACGCTGATGGCCGTCGGCACGCTGGTCTTCGACAAGTCCAGTTACGAGAACGTGGTCTGCCTCGGCCACATCCTCGCCGAGGACGGCCGCAAGATGTCCAAGCACCTGGGCAACATCCTGCAGCCGATCCCGCTCATGGACCAGCACGGCGCGGACGCGGTGCGCTGGTTCATGGCGGCCGGCGGCTCCCCGTGGGCCGCGCGCCGCGTGGGCCACGGCACGATCCAGGAGGTCGTCCGCAAGACCCTCCTCACGTACTGGAACACGGTGGCCTTCCAGGCCCTGTACGCCCGTACGTCGAAGTGGGCCCCCTCGGACGCCGACCCGGCCGCGGCCGAACGCCCGCTCCTGGACCGCTGGTTGCTCTCCGAGCTGAACACGCTCGTCGAGCAGACCACCGAGGCCATGGAGGCCTACGACACCCAGCGCGCCGGCAAGCTCCTCTCGGCGTTCGTCGACGACCTCTCCAACTGGTACGTGCGCCGCTCGCGTCGCCGCTTCTGGCAGGGCGACAAGGCGGCGCTGCGCACGCTGCACGAGGTGGTCGAGACGGTCACGCGCCTGATGGCCCCGCTGACCCCGTTCATCACCGAGCGGGTCTGGCAGGACCTGGTCGTCCCGGTGACGCCGGGCGCCCCGGAGTCGGTCCACCTCTCCACCTGGCCGGAGACGGACAAGTCCCTTGTGGACCCGTCCCTTTCCTCGCAGATGGCACTGGTCCGCCGCCTGGTCGAACTCGGCCGCGCGACCCGCGCCGAGTCGGGCGTGAAGACCCGCCAGCCGCTCTCCCGGGCCCTGATCGCGGCGGTCGGCTTCGAGCAGCTCGGCGAGGAGCTCCGCGCGCAGATCACGGAGGAACTCAACGTCCAGTCCCTGGCCTCGTTGAGCGAGGTCGGCGGCTCGCTGGTGGACACCACGGCGAAGGCCAACTTCCGCGCGCTGGGCAAGCGTTTCGGCAAGGGCGTCCAGGACATGGCGAAGGCGGTCGCGAACGCGGACGCCGCCGCCCTCTCCCTCGCCCTGCGCGAGGGCACGGCGACGGTCGAGGTCAACGGCGAGACCGTGACCCTGACCCCGGACGAGGTCTTCATCACGGAGACCCCGCGCGAGGGCTGGTCCGTCGCGTCCGAGGCGGGCGCCACCGTCGCCCTCGACCTGGAGATCAGCGAGGAACTGCGCCGAGCCGGCCTGGCCCGTGACGCGATCCGCCTGATCCAGGAGGCCCGCAAGAACAGCGGCTTCGACGTGGCGGACCGCATCGCGGTGCGCTGGACGTCCAAGGACGCGGCCCTGACGGAAGCCCTCACCGAACACGCGGAACTCATCGCGGACGAGGTCCTGGCGGTGGACTACGCGCAGGGCGAGGCCGACGACTCGTACGGCGACCCGTTCACGGACGAGGCCCTGGGCCTGACGTTCCGGCTGCGCAGGACCGAGGCGTAGGCGGCAGGTTGTCCGGCCCGGCACCGCCCGGGCCGGACAACCATGTAAGCCCCGCCGGCGTTTGAGGCGATCCGACCGCAGGTCGGATGCGGGGTCCGGGGCGGAGCCCCGGTTTCGGGAAGGGGCGGGTGAGGGAAAAGGCGCCGCAGGCAGCCCCCACCGATCCCAGCCCGGCCAACTATCCGCCCTGGCAACCCGAAGGCCCGGCCCCACCCGATCCAGTGGATCGAGCGGTGCCGGGCCTTCGGCGGTGCGTACCGCCGTACAACTGGACACCGCCAGGCATACAAAAGGGCCGGGCCCCGGGATCAGATCCCGGGGCCCGGCCCTACAAGCCGCCGACGGCTACGCGCACATCAGGCGCGTACCGCCCGTCAGTTGTCGTCCTCGTCGATGAGGAATCCGCGCATCGGCGACGGCGCCTGCTGCATCGGCTGCGGAGCCTGCGGCCGCACCGGCGCCATCGGCTGGGTCATCGCCGGCGACATCTGCTGCTGACCGCCGTACGACGGAGCACCGGCCATGGACTGCTGGCCGCCCATCGACTGGTTGCCGCCCATGGTGTGGCCGCCCATGGAGGGCGCACCGGCACCGGCCGGAGCCATCGACGGGGAGGCGGGCAGCGACGCGGTCGCGGGGGTACGCGGCGGGGCGAGCGAGTCGTCCGCCTGCGTCTCCAGCTGGCGCAGCTGCGACTCCAGGTAGGACTTCAGACGCGTGCGGTACTCGCGCTCGAAGCCGCGCAGGTCCTCGACCTTGCGCTCGAGGGTGGCGCGGGCGGACTCCAGGGAGCCCATCGCGACGCGGTGCTTCTCCTGCGCGTCCCGCTCCAGGGCGTCGGCCTTGGCACGGGCGTCACGCTCGAGGCCCTCGGCACGGCTGCGCGCCTCGCCGACGATCTTGTTGGCCTCGGAGCGGGCCTCCGCGATCGCCTGGTCGGCGGTCTGCTGCGCCAGGGACAGCACGCGGGCGGCGCTGTCGCCGCCGGGACCCTGACCGGGCTGCGGCATCTGCGGACCGTGGTTGCCCATGGGGCCGCCCATCGGACCGCCCATGGGGCCGCCCTGCATCGGGCCGGGGCCCTGCGGACCGGGACCCTGCGGACCGTGTCCACCGGGACCGGCCGGAAGCTGCGGGGCACCGCTGGGCAGCTGCGGCGGGCCTCCCATGGGGCCGCCCATCTGCTGCGGCGGACCCGATATGCCGGCGGGCACGGGCGCACCGGGACCACGCTGGTCCTGCGGCTCCGGGGGCTTGCGCATGCCCTGCTGCTGGTTCTGCGCGGCGGCACGCGTCGCGGCGGCCAGCTTGGCGCGCAGGTCCTCGTTCTCGCGGAGCAGGCGGGTCAGTTCGGCTTCGACCTCATCGAGGAAGGCATCGACCTCGTCCTCGTCATAGCCTTCTCGGAGGCGGACGGTCGTGAACTGCTTGTTCCGCACGTCCTCGGGGGTCAACGGCATCTCTTCACCTCAACGTAGTCGTCGGCATTCGGCAAGACCGTAATGGACATCGTGCTCACAGCCGGCTCACAACGGAGATCAGGATGTAGACGATGATCATCAGCACGAAGAAGGACAGGTCGAGCGCCACGCCCCCGAGACGCAGCGGCGGGATGAACCGCCGCAGAAGCTTGAGCGGTGGATCAGTGACAGTGTAGGTGGCCTCCAGAACGACCACCATCGCCTTGCCGGGTTGCCATGAGCGGGCGAACTGGAAGACGTAGTCCATGACCAACCGGAAGATCAACACGATGAGGAACAACGTCAACGCGATGTAGAGCACATCCCAGACAACGCTCATGACTCGCGCTTCCCTCTCCCCATGTCTCGTGCTGCTCGTGTTCTTACCGGTACTGCGTCTCAGCTCTGGTTGAAGAACCCGCCCTCTGCGATGCGGGCCTTGTCCTCCGCCGTGACATCGACGTTAGCAGGAGACAACAGGAACACTTTCTGTGTCACCCGCTCGATGCTGCCGTGCAGTCCGAAGACCAGACCGGCTGCGAAGTCCACCAGACGCTTGGCGTCCGTGTCATCCATCTCGGTCAAATTCATGATCACCGGAGTGCCCTCACGGAAGTGTTCCCCGATGGTACGGGCCTCGTTGTAGGTCCGCGGGTGCAATGTCGTGATGCGGTACGGCTCCCGCTCGGACACAACCTTGGGCATGATCACCGGTGCGTTCTTCTCCAGGCTCTGACGTTCAGGTGTGATGGATGCCACGGGGGCGATTCGAGCGGGACGTCCGATTTCAGCCGAAAGCGCACTCGAGCCGCCCGCGGGAACGGGGACGGACGGTGAAACAGGTGCCCGCGGTGCGGGAGTTTGCACCTTTCGCTCCGGTTCCTCACGGTGCAGTTCACGCGACGGCTCGTGCCGCCTGCGGTCCCGCTCGGGCTCGGGCTCCAGCTCGGGTTCGAACTCGTCATCGGGGTCGAAGCCCCGGCCGTCGTAACCGTCGTCCTCCACGAGGCCGAGGTAGACCGCCATCTTGCGCATCGCGCCGGCCATGCTCTGAGTCCTCCGCTCTGAGGTGGATACGCGCGGCGCCGCCAAGTGCCCACGATCCACTGGATATCCCCGCTGATCTGCGAGAATGACCATATTTTCTGCTGTGGTCCGACTTCTTGGCGACGTTACCCGAGCCGGGGACGGACTCCGAGTACCGCAGTGCCGACGCGTACATGTGTCGCTCCGGCCGCCACGGCCTGTTCGAGGTCCGCACTCATCCCTGCCGAGACCATGTTCGCAGCCGGATGGGCGCGGCGCAGGTCAGTCGACAAATCCATCAGCCGCTTGAACGCCTTGAGTTGCTCACCGGCGTACGGTCCTGCCAGTGGAGCGACCGTCATCAGACCGTCGATCCGCAATCCGGGAGATTCCGCGACAAGCGCCGCCAACTCCTCGATTCCGTCCGGGGCCACGCCTCCGCGGTCCCCTCGTCCGCCGACCTCGGCGTCGAGTGCGACCTGGATGAGACAGCCCACTTCACGCTCCGCGCGAACAGCCGCCGCCGACAGCGAGGTGACGAGCTTCGCACGGTCGACCGACTGCACCACGTCGGCATAACCCACCACGGAACGAACCTTGTTGGTCTGCAGCTGGCCGACGAAGTGCCAGTGCAGATCGAGGTCCGCGCACGCCGCCGCCTTGGGGGCCGCGTCCTGGTCCCGGTTCTCGGCGACATGGCGGACGCCGAGTTCGGCGAGGTGGCGGACATCGCTCGCGGGGAACGTCTTGGTGACCACGATGAGCGTCACCTCGTCGCGGGCCCGGCCGGCCGCGGTGCACGCGGCCGCGATCCGCTCCTCCACCTCCGCGAGATTCGCGGCGAGTTCGGCCTTGCGCTCCGCCGGGTCCCTCGGGTCCATCCCGTCCGCCGTGTCCGTCGTACGGTCCGTCATGTCGTATCAGTCCAGCCAGATGTAGCTTGCGAGCCGCCCGGTGGTGCGGTCTCGGCGGTACGAGAAGTGGTCCGCGGATTCCCGGGTGCACACGCCGGACCCCGCGAGGTCCCGTACACCGAGCCGTTCCAACTGGGCCCGCACACCTGCCGTCACGTCGACGGCCGGCGTTCCCCAGCTGGTCTCCGCGTGAGCCGCGGGCTCGACGGCCGCGACCTCCGCGCGCATCGCGTCGGGTACTTCGTAGCACCGGCCGCAGACCGCGGGTCCCGTGCGCGCGATGATCCGCTCGGGCTCGGCGCCCAGCTTGCGCATCGCCTCGACGGTCTCGGGCACCACGCCCGCCACCATCCCCGGCCGCCCCGCGTGCGCGGCGCCGATGACGCCGGCCTCGGGGTCGGCGAGGAGTACGGGGGTGCAGTCGGCGGTGAGCACCGCGAGGGCCAGGCCCCGGCGGGCGGTCACCACCCCGTCCACGGAAGGGATCTCCGTTCCGGAGTCCCAGGGCCCGTCGACGACGGCGACGTCCTTGCCGTGCACCTGGTTCATCCAGACGACCCTGCCGGGGTCGATCCCCAGGGAATGCGCGGCGAGTTCGCGATTGCGGAGCACGGCCGCGGGGTCGTCGCCGACCGCTCCGCCCAGATTGAGCTGCTCGTACGGAGCGGCGCTCACTCCACCCCACCGGTTGGTGAAGGCGAAGTGAACGCCGCCGCCGCTCACGTGATCCTGCTGTGCCGCTATGGGTACCGGTGTCACTTCAGGAAGTCCGGTACATCCAGCTCTTCGGCCTGGCTGTCCTGGTAGGGACGGGCCGGCGGAACCTGCGGCGGGGCGATCGGCGCGGCCGGGGTCTCGGCCGGCTTCTCGGCGACCGGCTCGGGAGTCACGGCCTCCTCGCGCGGGGTCACGCTGCCGAGACCGCCGAACGCCGGGCGCGATTCCTGGCGTACGGGAGTCGGCTCCTCGCGCTTGGTGGAGGAGGCGCCGATCACGTTGTCCCGCTTGGCCGGCGGCTGGCCGCCGTCGAAACCGGCCGCGATGACCGTGACGCGGACCTCGTCGCCGAGCGCGTCGTCGATGACGGCACCGAAGATGATGTTGGCCTCGGGGTGCGCGGCCTCGCTCACCAGCTGGGCGGCCTCGTTGATCTCGAAGAGACCGAGGTCGCTGCCGCCGGAGATGGAGAGCAGCACACCGCGGGCGCCGTCGATGGACGCCTCCAGGAGCGGCGAGGAGATCGCCATCTCCGCGGCGGCCACCGCGCGGTCGTCGCCGCGCGCCGAGCCGATGCCCATGAGCGCCGAACCCGCCTCGGACATCACGGACTTGACGTCCGCGAAGTCGAGGTTGATCAGACCCGGCGTGGTGATGAGGTCGGTGATGCCCTGGACACCGGAGAGCAGGACCTGGTCCGCCGACTTGAACGCGTCGAGGACGGAGACCTGGCGGTCCGAGATGGACAGGAGCCGGTCGTTGGGGATGACGATGAGGGTGTCGACCTCTTCGCGGAGCTCCGCGATGCCGTCCTCCGCCTGGTTCGCGCGGCGGCGACCCTCGAAGGTGAACGGGCGGGTGACCACACCGATGGTGAGGGCACCGAGGGAGCGGGCGATGTTGGCCACGACGGGTGCGCCGCCGGTGCCGGTGCCGCCGCCTTCACCGGCGGTGACGAAGACCATGTCGGCCCCCTTGAGGACCTCCTCGATCTCCTCGCGGTGGTCCTCTGCGGCCTTGCGTCCGACGGCCGGGTTGGCGCCGGCGCCGAGTCCGCGGGTGAGTTCACGGCCGACGTCGAGCTTGACGTCGGCGTCGCTCATCAACAGGGCTTGCGCGTCGGTGTTGATGGCGATGAACTCGACACCCTTGAGACCGACCTCGATCATCCGGTTGATGGCATTGACACCACCGCCGCCGACACCGATGACTTTGATGACTGCGAGGTAGTTCTGCGGTGCTGCCACGTCGAAGGCCTCTCGCCTCGAGTTACGTGTCGTCGCCCGCCGGTCGTGCGCGGCGACGACTGATGTCGAATGGGGACGGTCCGAGCGCCGACCCGAACCCTAACGCTGAAGTTTAGGGTTACCAGTGCGTCTGTTGCTGGTCTTTGTCTGACCCTTCCGAACAGGACACTAAGTCGACAAGTGGCGCGCGTTCAACGAACACGCCGAACCTCCCGTTTTTCTTTTCACCCTATGTGATCAGCCGTTGCGCTGACCAACCAGGGTGCTGGCCAGGGCGTATGTACGTCAACTCCCTGATACGGCAGGGGAGGTGGGGGCGCTCACATCGAAGTGCTCAGCATCCGGAGCCGCTTTCATCAGGGCGGTCAACGCGGCGGCCTTCGACTCACCCTTCTCGCCGCTTCCCCAGTCGACGGTCCGGCCGTCGGTCAACTCCAGGGAGATGGAGTCATATGAACGCACTTCCATCGTGCGGGTCCGGGAAGCCACCACGGGCGGGATGTCGCGTGCCACTTCCACGGCTTCGACGAGCAGCCGGTCGATGCCGAAGCGGTGCAGACTCGGCGAACGGTCGGCGGTCAATTGCAGCTTCGGCACGTTCTTCGGCGGGCTGGTGACGGTCGCGAACCGTACGCCTTCGGCGTCCACTTCGACGAATTTGCCGTCTTTTTCCAGCAGCAGAACGGGCTTGCGTTCGGTCACTTTCAGCGCGATTCCGTGCGGCCAGGAACGCACCGCGTCCACCGAGTCGATACGCGGCAGTTCGCGTCGCAACCGGTCCTCAATCGCCTCCGCGTCGACGGAAATCAGCGGTGCACCGACCGGAACGGACGCGGCGTCCAGGACCTCTTCGGGGGTCAGGACCCGCGTCCCGGAGGTGGTGACGCGCTCCACCCGCAGCCACTCGGATCCGTACAAAAGCCAGATGGCCGCGCCGCCGACGACCGTCGTCAGGACGGCGACGACGAGCAGCAGCCGCGGGGAAGGAAGGCGGCGGCGGGCGGTCGGCCACGGCGGGCGGGCCGGTGCGTCCGACCGCCGCCGCTCACCGGTGACAGCTGAGGATCCGGCCACGCTCGCCTGCCTTCTCACGCCCTGTGGCGTGCCGCTTCGGATCGGCGAAGGCTCACGCCCGGTGGCGTGCCGCGATCGCCTCGTACACCATGCCGACCAGGAGTTCGTCGGCGTCCCTGCGGCCGAACTCCGAGGCGGCGCGGGACATCTCGAACAGACGGTGCGGATCGGCGAGGACGGGCAGCACGTTGTGCTGGACCCACTCCGGCGTCAGTTCCGCGTCGTCGACGAGGAGTCCGCCGCCCGCCTTGACCACCGGCTGGGCGTTGAGCCGCTGTTCGCCGTTGCCGATGGGCAGCGGGACGTAGGCGGCCGGGAGTCCGACGGCGGAGAGCTCGGCGACGGTCATCGCGCCCGCGCGGCAGAGCATCATGTCGGCCGCGGCGTACGCGAGATCCATCCGGTCCACGTACGGTACCGGGATGTACGGGGGCATCCCCGGCATCTGCTGCACCTGCGGCAGTTCGTTCTTGGGGCCGACCGCGTGCAGGACCTGGATGCCGGCGCGCTGCAGGAACGGAACGGCCTGCTGGACCACCTCGTTGAGGCGGCGGGCGCCCTGCGAGCCGCCGGAGACGAGCAGCGTGGGCAGGTTGGGGTCGAGGCCGAACGCGGCGCGGGCCTCGGGGCGGACCCGGGCGCGGTCGAGGGTGGCGATGGTGCGGCGCAGGGGGATGCCCACGTAACGGGCGCCGCGCAGCTTGCTGTCGGGGGTCGAGACCGCGACGGCGGCCGCGTACCGCGAACCGATCTTGTTGGCCAGACCGGGGCGCGCGTTGGCCTCGTGCACGATGATCGGCACGCCCAGGCGCTTGGCCGCGAAGTACGCGGGGAGGGCGACGTATCCGCCGAAGCCGCAGACGGCGTCGGCCTTGGTGCGCTCCAGGACCTGCTCGGCGGCCTTGATGGTGCCGCGCAGGCGGCCCGGGACCGTGAGCAGTTCGGGGGTGGGCTTGCGCGGGAGCGGTACGGCGGGGATCAGCGCGAGCTCATAGCCGCGCTCGGGTACGAGCCGGGTCTCGAGTCCACGCTCCGTGCCCAGGGCCGTGATGCCCGTGGTCGGGTCCTGCCTGCGCAGGGCGTCCGCGAGGGCGAGCGCGGGCTCGATGTGGCCGGCGGTCCCCCCACCGGCGAGTACGACATGCACCGAAATTCACCGCTCTCCGGACGGCCGCACCTTGGTGCGCCGTCGCATCGTGTTCCATCTCCCCGCAGCCCGCTTCTTACCAGAGGCCGACGACCTCATGGCAAGCGCGGCCCGCGCCGCGGGTTCATCGCGCGCGAACGCGATCAGCAGACCGATCGCGAACATGGTCGGCAGCAGCGCCGAGCCCCCGTAGGAGAACAGCGGGAGCGGGACTCCGGCGATCGGCAGCAGGCCGAGCACCGCACCGATGTTGATCACGGCCTGGGCCGTGATCCAGGTGGTCACGCCTCCCGCGGCATACCTCACGAAGGGCTCCTCCGTGCGTCCGGCCACGCGGATACCCGCATAGCCTAGAGCCGCGAAGAGACCGAGTACGGACAGCGTCCCCGCGAGGCCGAGCTCCTCCCCGGTGATGGCGAAGATGAAGTCCGTGTGGGGTTCGGGTAGTTGGCCCCATTTTTCCACACTGGCCCCGAGGCCGGAACCGAAGAATCCGCCTGAGGCCAGGGCGTAGATCCCGTGCAGCGCCTGCCAGCACTGGTCGCCGGGTCCGGCGTCCGAGGTGCCCAGACAGGCCAGGCGGGCCATGCGGTTGGGGCTGGTCCTGATGAGGATGAAGCCGAGCAGTCCGGCGACCGCGAGCACCCCGCCGAAGAGCCGCGTGGGCGCTCCCGCGAGCCAGAGCAGGCCGAAGAGGATGGCCGTGAGAATGATCGCGGTGCCCATGTCGCCGCCGAGCATGATCAGGCCGAGCAGCATGAACGTCACCGGAACGAGCGGCACGAGCATGTGCTTCCACTGCGTCAGAAGCCGCTTGTCGCCCTTGCGGGCAAGGAGGTCCGCGCCCCACAGCACGAGCGCCAGCTTGCCGAACTCGCTGGGCTGGAGCTGGAAGGGGCCGCCGAGCGAGATCCAGTTCTGGTTGCCGTTGACCGCATGCCCTATCCCCGGCACCTGCACGAGGATCATCAGGAAGACGCTGCCGACGAGGATCGGATACGCCATCGCCCGGTGCAGCTTGATCGGCATCCGCATCGCGACGACGAGCAGGATCGCGCCGAGCACGGCCGCGAAGAACTGCTTGCGGAAGAAGTACGAAGGCGAGAGCGAGTACTCGAGCGCCTGGATCTGCGAGGCCGAGTAGACCATCACGAGCCCGAGGGTCGTGATGAGCAGGCTGCCGCCCAGGATCAGGTAGTACGCGGTCAGCGGCCGGTCCCAGGCCCGCTTGGCCTGGTCGTGGAGCCGCCGCAGCGGGCTCATGGCGCTCGGCGGACGGCCGGGGCCTGGCGTGCGCGACGGCCGCGACGAGGGCCGCCGCACTGTGCCGGAACGGCTCGCACCCATCTCGTGTCCCCTCCAGTCGTCGCCCCCGCCCGCCGGGCGGGGGGCTGCTCGGACAGGGCTCAGGCGGTCTCGGCGGCGAGGACGCGGACCGCGTCCGCGAAGGCCTCGCCGCGCTTGTTGTAGTTCACGAACATGTCCATCGACGCACAGGCCGGCGCCATGAGGACGGTGTCCCCCGGCTGCGCGAGCCGTGCCGCCTCGCGGACCGCCGCGGACATCGCCCCAGTGTCGGTCCGTTCGAGGTCGACGACCGGGACGTCCGGCGCGTGTCGCGCGAGCGCTTCGCGGATCAGCGCGCGGTCGGCGCCGATGAGGACCGCGCCGCGGAGTCGCTTTGCCGACTTCTGTACGAGTTCGTCGAAGGTCGCACCCTTGGCGAGACCGCCGGCGATCCAGACGATGGACTCGTACGCGGCCAACGAGGCTTCCGCGGCATGGGTGTTGGTGGCCTTGGAGTCATCGACATAGGACACCCCCGCCACATCCTCGACGTGCGCGATGCGGTGCGCGTCCGGGCGGAAGGCCCGCAGTCCCTCCCGTACGGCGGAGGGCTGGACACCGTAGGCGCGCGCGAGGGCGGCGGCCGCAAGGGCGTTGGCGATGTTGTGCGGGGCCGGCGGGTTGACGTCGGCGACCTCGGCGAGTTCCTGGGCGTTCTTCTGCCGGTTCTCGACGAAGGCGCGGTCGACCAGGAGGCCTTCCACGACGCCGAGTTCGGAGGGGCCGGGTGTGCCGAGGGTGAAGCCGATCGCGCGGCAGCCCTCCTCGACGTCGGCCTCCACGACCAGGTCCTCGGTGGCCTTGTCCGCCACGTTGTAGACGCAGGCGACCTGGTTGCCCTCGTAGATGCGGCCCTTGTCGGCGGCGTACGCCTCCATGGAGCCGTGCCAGTCGAGGTGGTCGGGCGCGAGGTTCAGGACGGCCGCGGAGTGGGCGCGCAGCGAGGGCGCCCAGTGCAGCTGGTAGCTCGAGAGCTCCACCGCGAGCACGTCGTACGCGTCGTCGCCTTCGAGGATCACGTCGATGATCGGGGTGCCGATGTTGCCGACCACGGCGGTCTTCAGGCCGGCCGCGCGCAGGATCGACGCCAGCATCTGGGTCGTCGTGGTCTTGCCGTTGGTGCCGGTGATCGCGAGCCAGGGGGCCGCACCGGGGCCGCGCAGGAGCCAGGCGATCTCGACGTCGCCGACCACGTCCACGCCCGCTTCCGCAGCGGCCGCGAACAAAGGCGAGGACGGCTTCCAGCCCGGCGAGGTGACGACGAGCGAGGTGCCCTCCGGCAGCGTCTCCGCGTCCCCCAGGCGTACGGAGATCCCGACCGCCTCCAGGGCCGCGGCCCGCTCCTTGTGCAGCTCGCCCGAGCCGCCGTCCACGACGGTCACCGAAGCGCCGAGGCCGGCCAGGGCGCGGGCGGCGCTGATGCCGCTCACGCCGAGACCGGCGACGGTGACGTGCTTGCCCGCAACGTCCAGGGAGGTCACTTGTTGTTCGCCCAACCTGCGTAGAAGAGACCGAGACCGACGATCACGCACATGCCCTGGATGATCCAGAACCGGACCACCACAAGGACTTCGGACCACCCCTTGAGTTCGAAGTGGTGCTGGAGCGGCGCCATGCGGAAGACGCGCTTGCCGGTGAGGCGGAACGAGCCGACCTGGATGACCACGGACATGGTGATCAGGACGAAGAGGCCGCCGAGGATGGCGAGCAGGAGCTCCGTGCGGGAGCAGATCGCCAGACCCGCGAGGGCGCCGCCGAGCGCGAGCGAGCCGGTGTCGCCCATGAAGATCTTGGCGGGCGAGGTGTTCCACCACAGGAAGCCGAAGCAGGAGCCCATCAGCGCCGAGGCCACGATCGCGAGGTCCAGCGGGTCGCGTACCTCGAAGCAGGCCGAGGGGTTGGTGAGCGTGGTCGCGTTGGCGCAGGACTCCTGGAACTGCCAGACACCGATGAAGGTGTACGCGCCGAAGACCATCACCGAGGCGCCGGTCGCGAGGCCGTCGAGGCCGTCGGTGAGGTTCACGCCGTTGGACATGGCCAGGATCATGAACAGCGCCCAGACCACGAACAGGACCGGGCCGATCTGCCAGCCGAAGTCCTGCACGAACGAGAGCTTCGTGGAGGCCGGGGTGTTGCCGCGGACGTCCGCGAACTGCAGGGCGAGCACCGCGAAGGTGATGCCGACGATCAGCTGGCCGGCCATCTTGGCCTTCGCCCGCAGACCGAGCGAACGCCGCTTGATGATCTTGATGTAGTCGTCGAGGAAGCCGACGAGACCCATGCCCGCCATCAGGAAGAGGACGAGAAGACCCGAGAAGGTGGTGGGTGCTCCCGTGATCAGCTTCGTGGCGAAGTACGCGATGACCGTCGCCAGGATGAAGGCGATACCGCCCATCGTCGGCGTACCGCGCTTGCTGGCGTGCTCGCGCGGGCCGTCGTCGCGGATGTACTGCCCGTAGCCCTTCTTCGCGAGCAGCTTGATGAGCAGCGGGGTGCCGATCAGGGTCAGGAAGAGCCCGATGACACCGGAGAACAGGATCTGCCTCATCGGCCGGAGACCTCGCCCTCAACACCCTCGGTCAGCGCGATCGCGACCTGCTCCAGGCCCACGGACCTGGACGCCTTCACGAGTACGACGTCTCCCGGGCGCAGCTCGCTGCGCAGCAGGTCGATCGCCGCCTGTGCGTCGGACACGTGCACCGACTCCTCACCCCACGAACCCTCGTTGTATGCGCCCAGTTGCAGCCAGGACGCTTCCCTGTCCCCGACCGCGACGAGCTTGCTCACGTTGAGACGGACGGCGAGCCGTCCGACCGCGTCGTGTTCGGCCAGTGCGGAGTCGCCGAGCTCGGCCATCTTGCCGAGCACCGCCCACGTGCGGCGGCCCTTGGCCATGGCGGCCAGGGCGCGCAGCGCGGCCCGCATGGATTCGGGGTTCGCGTTGTAGGCGTCGTTGACGACGGTCACACCGTCCGCGCGCTCGGTGACCTCCATGCGCCAGCGGGACAGGTTGCCCGCCCCGGAGAGCGCGGTCGCGATCTCCTCGGCGGACATACCCAGGTCATGGGCGACGGCGGCCGCGGCAAGCGCGTTCGACACGTGGTGCTCACCGTACAGGCGCAAGGTCACGTCGCTGCACCCGGTGGGTGTGTGCAGCGTGAAGGCGGGCTGCCCGGTGTCGGTGAGACGGACGTTTTCCGCGCGTACGTCGGCGTCCTCCGCCTCTCCGAAGAACAGCACCTTCGCCTGCGTACGCGAGGACATGGCGCGTACGAGAGGGTCGTCCGCGTTGAGGACCGCCGTGCCGTCGGCCGGCAGCGCCTCCACCAACTCGCCCTTGGCCTGGGCGATCTGCTCGCGGCCGCCGAACTCGCCGATGTGCGCGGTGCCGACGTTGAGCACCAGGCCGATCTTCGGCGGGGTCAGGCCCGTGAGGTAGCGGATGTGGCCGATGCCGCGGGCGCCCATCTCCAGGACGAGGTGCTTGGTGGTGGCGTCCGCGGTGAGCGCGGTGAGCGGCAGGCCGATCTCGTTGTTGAGCGAGCCCGGCGTCCAGACCGTGGGCGCGCGGTGCTGCAGTACCTGCGCGATCAGGTCCTTGGTGGACGTCTTGCCGGCGGAGCCGGTGAGGGCGACGACTTCGGTGCCGAGCCGCCGTACGACCTCGCGGGCGAGCTTGCCGAGTGCGGTCTGCACGTCGTCGACGACGATCGCGGGCACACCGAGCGGCCTCGTCGCGAGCACAGCGGCCGCTCCGGAGGCGATGGCCTTGTCCGCGTAGTCGTGGCCGTCGACATGCTCGCCGGCGAACGCGGCGAACAGGCCGCCTTGTTCCACCTTGCGCGAGTCGATGACGACGGAGCCGGTGACCTCACGGCCGGTGTCCGGTATGTCGTGGGGCTGCCCGCCGGTGATGGTGGCGATCTCGGCGAGGGAGAGGGCGATCACAGCTTCATCCCCGGGTGGTCGTGTCGGCCGCGCGGTGGCGTTTGATCGCCGCCCGCAGCACGTCTCGGTCGTCGAAGGGGCGTACGACCCCGTTGATGTCCTGTCCTTGTTCGTGGCCCTTGCCGGCGACGAGCACGGTGTCGCCGGGCTCGGCGCGCGCGACCACCGCGGCGATGGCGGCGGCCCGGTCCTCATAGAGGACGACGTCCCCGCGCTCGTGCACGGGCACCTCGGCGGCGCCCGCGACCATCGTCGCGAGGATCGCGAGGGGGTCCTCGGAGCGCGGGTTGTCGGAGGTGAGCACCGCGGTGTCGGCGAGCCGTGCGGCCGCCGCACCCATGGGCGCGCGCTTGGTCCTGTCGCGGTCGCCGCCGCAGCCGAGCACGATGTGCAGCTTGCCCTCGGTGACCTTGCGCAGGGCGCGCAGGACCGATTCGACGGCGTCCGTCTTGTGCGCGTAGTCGACGACGGCGAGATACGGCTGGCCCTCGTCGATGCGCTCCAGGCGGCCCGGCACACCGGGCACGGCCGCGATGCCGTCGGCGGCGGTCTGCGGGTCGATGCCCGCCTTCGCCAGGGCCACGATCGCGGCGAGGGTGTTGGCCACGTTGAAGGGTCCGGCCAGCGGGGACTTGGCGTTCACGCGCTCGCCGCCCGGGCCGATCACCGTGAACTCCGAGTCCATCGGGCCGACTTCGACGTCCTCGGCACGCCAGTCGGCGTCCGGGTGGCCCTCGGCGGAGAAGGTGACGACCGGGACGGTCGCCTCCTTCACGAGCCGGCGGCCGTATTCGTCGTCGAAGTTGACGATGCCGAGCTTCGAGCGCTTCGGCGTGAACAGCTGCGCCTTCGCCTGGAAGTAGTCCTCCATGTCGGAGTGGAACTCCATGTGCTCCGGGCTCAGGTTGTTGAAGACGGCGATGTCGAAGACACAGCCGTCCACCCGACCCAGGACCAGTGCGTGGCTGGAGACCTCCATCGCGACCGAGTCGGCGCCGCGCTCGCGCATCACCGCGAACAGGGCCTGCAGATCGGTGGCTTCGGGCGTGGTGCGTTCGGACTTGATGCGCTCGTCGCCGATGCGCATCTCGACGGTGCCGATGAGCCCGGTGTTGCGCCCGGCCGCCTTCAGGCCGCCTTCGACGAGATACGCGGTCGTGGTCTTGCCCGACGTACCGGTGATCCCGATCTGGAGCAGGTCCTCGCCGGGACGCCCGTAGATCGTGGCCGCGAGCTCGCCCATCCGGCCGCGCGGGTCGCCGGAGACGAGCACCGGCAGACCCGTGGCCGACGCGCGGGGCAGGCCCGCCGGGTCGGTGAGGATCGCGACGGCGCCGAGGTCGGCGGCCTGCGCGGCGAAGTCGGCGCCGTGGACACGGGCGCCGGGCAGCGCGGCGTAGATGTCACCGGGCCGTACCGCACGTGAGTCGTGGGTGATGCCGGTGACCTCGGCGTTTGCGGGGGCGTCGACCCCGAGTGCGGCGGCGAGGTCGGCGAGGGTGCTCGCCTGGACCCGCTCCGGCCGCGGCGGTCCCGGGTAGGTCACGGGGCCGCCCTCACGGGTGGTGGGGGACTGATCAGCGTGTGGCACGGCGGTGAGCGTACCGGGCGCGGGTGGCCCGGGGCGAAATGGGGCGGCGTGGCCGCCCGGCTGCTCGGTCCGGTTCCCGGAACCCGGGGTGATCGTTGTCACGGCTGCGGTACCTGTTCGGTGCTCGTGGGGGTGTGCGTACGGGGGTTGCTGTGGGGCGTCCGGGTCAGTCCTCCGGCTTGAAGGTGACCGGCATACCGGGGGCCTTCGCCCCGGTGGGCGCGACCTGGAGGGTCTTCAGGGCGAACTCCATGACCTGCTTGTAGATGGGGGCGCAGATCTGGCCGCCGAAGTAGTTGCCCTTGGTCGGGTTCTGTACGACGCAGTAGACGGCGAGCCGGGGCTTGTCGGCGGGTGCGAAGCCGGCGAACGACGAGGTGTAGCCGTTGTAGCGGCCGGTCACCGGGTCGACCCGGTTGGCGGTGCCGGTCTTGCCGGCCACGCGGTAGCCGTCGATCTGCGCCTTGGTGCCGGTGCCCTCGGGGTCGTCGACCACGGACTGGAGCATCTCGGAGAGCGTCTTGGCCGTGGACTCGCTGATGACCCGGGTCTTCTTCGGCTCGTCCTCGGGCGTGAACCGTCCGTCGGGTCCCTTTTTGCCGCGCACGAGCGAGGGCTCCACGCGGACGCCGCCGTTGGCGACCGTCGAGTACATGGAGACGGCCTGGACGGCGTTGAGCGAGTAGCCCTGGCCGAACGGGACGGTGTACTGCGTCGACGTGGACCAGTCCTCGGGCTTGTGCAGGATGCCCGGGGTCTCCCCCGGGAAGCCGGTGCCCGTCTTCTCCCCCATCCCGAACTTGCGCAGGTAGTCGTAGAGGACCTTGTTGGCCTCCGGCTGCGTCTTGCCGAGCTGCTGGGTCGCGAGGATCGTGCCGATGTTGGAGGACTTGGCGAGGACGCCGCTGAGCGTCAGGTACCAGGTCTCGTGGTCGATGTCGTCCTTGAAGAGCCGGTCGCCGCGGTGCAGGCGGTTGGGCACGGTGACATGGGTGTCGGGTGCGGCGGCCTTCTCCTCCAATACGGCGGCCATCGAGATCAGCTTGCTGGTGGAGCCGGGCTCGTAGGCGTCCTGAAGGGCGGGGTTGCCCAGGTTCTCGGCGCTCGCCTTGGACAGGTCGTTGGGATCGAAGCCGGGCGCGTTGGCCAGCGCCAGGATCTCGCCGGTCTTCGTGTCCTGGACGACCACGTAGCCGCGGTCCGCCTTGGACTTGGCGACCTGGTCCTCGATCGCCTTCTGCGCCATGTACTGGATGTCGCGGTCGAGCGTGAGCTCCACGTCCGAGCCGGGCACGGCCGGGGTCTCGCTGCTGCCCGCGGTCGGGACGCGGCGCCCGCCGGACTGGGCGTACGTGATCATGCCGTCCTTGCCGGCGAGGTGCTCCTCCAGCTGCGACTCGATGCCGCCGCCGCCCTTGCCGTCGGCGTTGACCCAGCCCAGTATCCCGGCGGCGAGATCGCCGTTCGGATAGATCCGCTTGGTGCTCGGCTCCTGGAAGACACCGGCGAGGACGCCGCCGGTCTTCGGGTTCTTGTCGGCCAGCGCGCTCTTGAGGTCCTTGATCTGCTTCCAGACCTGCGGGGTCTGCCGGCGCGCGAGCAGCGCGTAGCGCGACTTGGGCTTCTTGAGCTTGGCCGCGAGGTCGGCCGCGTCCTTGCCGAGGATCGGGGCGAGCAGCTCCGCCGCCTGCTCGGGCGCGTCCTTCGTCTCGGTGGCCTTCTCGGTGAACATCGACGGGTCCGCGGTGATGTCGTACGCGTCGACGCTGGTCGCGAGCTGGAAGCCGTTGCGGTCCGTGATCTCGCCGCGGGTGGCCGCGAGCGTGGTGCTGAAGTACCGGTTCTCCTCCGCCTTGGCCGTGTACGCGCTGGCGTCCACGGCCTGCACCTGTACCAGCCGTACGACGAAGGCGAGCAGCACCAGCGTCAGGCCGAGGCTGACCAGGCGCAGGCGCGGGCGGGGGCTGCCGAGCCGGATGAGGTTCGGCGCGGGCCGCCTCGGTGCGGGCTGCGGGCGTCTGGCGGCGGGCCGGGCGCCGGGGCCGGGCCGGCGCGGGACGCCGGGGCGCGGGGGCTTCGCCGGTCCGGGGACGCGGCGGCGCGGCGGTTGCCGGTCGGTCACGGACTCACCTGCCGGGGGTCGTGGAGGGCGAGGGGCTGGTCGTGGGGGCGGTCGGCGACGGGGATGCGGCTCTCCCGGCGGCGCCGGACACGGGTTCACCGGAGGCTCCGGACGCGGGCTCACCGGACGCACCGGGCGCGGGCTCCTCGGAGGGCGCCGCGGAGGCGGAGCCGTCGGGTGCCGGCGAGACGGAGACGGTGGGCGCCGGTGCCGTGGGCTTCGGGGTGGCCTTGACCGGTGCCGGCGGCGCGGTCGCGACGCCCGGGGTGCCGCGCACCTTGCCGTCCGGGTCGAGGAAGGCGGGCGCTCCGCCCGGCACCATGCCGAGCTCGCGGGCCCGCCGCTCCAGGGCGTCGGGGGCGGAGTAGCCGTCGACCTCGTTCTCGAGCTGCTGCTGCTGATCGGTGAGCTCGGTGGTCTCCCGCTTGAGCTTGCTGAGCTGGAACGACCCTTGGTTGAGCGCCGAGTTGAGCATGAGGAGCACGATCAGGCCGCCGCCGAGAAGCACCACGATGAGCAGCACGAACGGGGTGCGGGCCGCCGAGGCGGGGCCTGCGGGAAGCAGCCGGGCCAGCCGTGCGGCCCGCCCTCGCAGCTGCGCCACCCCGCGCGGGCTCACGACAGGTCCTCCCGGATGCGCTGCGCCGCGCGGCACCTGGCCGGGGCGGCCCGCCGGTTCTCGGCGATCTCCTCCTCGGTGGGCAGTTCGGCGCCGCGCGTGAGCAGCTTCAGACGCGGCTGGTACTGCTCGGGGACCACGGGCAGGCCGGGGGGCGCGGTGTTGGCCGCTCCCTCCGCGAACACCTGCTTGACCAGGCGGTCTTCGAGCGAGTGGTACGACAGGACCACGCACCGGCCGCCGACGGCGAGCGCCTTGACGGCCGCGGGGATCGCCCGTTCCAGGACGGACAGTTCACCGTTGACCTCGATGCGCAGCGCCTGGAAGGTGCGCTTGGCCGGGTTGCCGCCGGTGCGCTTGGCGGCCTGCGGCAGCGCGTCACGGATCAGCTCGACGAGCCGCGCGCTGTTGGTGAACGGCTCCTTGTCGCGCTCGCGCACGATCGCGCTCACGATCCGCTTGGCCTGCTTCTCCTCGCCGTACGCCCGGAGGATCCGCACGAGTTCGCCCGCGGGATACGTGTTGAGGACCTCGGCGGCGCTCATGCCGGTCGTCTGGTCCATGCGCATGTCGAGCGGTGCGTCCTGCGCGTAGGCGAACCCGCGGTCGGCCTCGTCGAGTTGCATGGACGAGACGCCGAGGTCGAAGAGGACACCCTGCACCTTCGGGATGCCGAGGCGGTCGAGTACGTCGGGGAGTTCGTCGTAGACGGCGTGCACGAGGGTGGCGCGCTCGCCGAAGGGGGCGAGCCGTTCGCCGGACAGGCGCAGGGCTTCCTTGTCGCGGTCGAGTGCGACGAGCCGGGCCTCGGGGAACTGCTGCAGCAGGGCCTCGCTGTGTCCGCCGAGGCCGAGGGTGCAGTCGACGACGACCGCCCCGGGCTTGGTGAGCGCGGGGGCCAACAGGTCCAGGCACCGCTGGAGCATCACCGGGACGTGTCGCTGCTCGCTCAACGCACCCTCTCAAGTCGGGTGCGGCCCGCACGCTACGGCCGGGTCCCCGCCCGCTCGTACTGCGAAGGGGAAGTGGTCCGCAGGCGCCGGGAAAGCGGTGCCGGCCGACCGGAGCGGGAGGAGGCCGAGCCGTACGTACGACCGCACGCGCGGGGAGATCGGACCCGATCTCCTTCAGTTCGGTGGCCGCCAGACGCGTACACGTCTGTCGGTTCGCGTCACTTTAGTCCACCGCCTGCCCCGGTCAATCAACCGGGAGTGCGCGTCGCCGTCAGGCCCGGTCACCCGTACGGGCCCCGGCCGCCACTCCTGTGGAGTGCGTCACGACAAGGCCGTTTGACGTTCTTTGTCACCTCTGACAGCGGGCTTGTATACACATTCGCCGCTACCTTTCTGCCATGTCGACTTCGCGATCGTTCTCCCCCGGCCCGAACGGCGCCATATCCGGACAGGGCACTGTCACCGACCGCCTCGTCGAGGCGAACCAGCGCTATGCCACGGACTTCGTGGACCCGGGCATGGACGCCCGCCCGGTCCTCAAAGTCGCCGTCGTGGCCTGCATGGACGCCCGGCTCGACCTGCACGACGCGCTGGGCCTCGAGCTCGGCGACTGCCACACGATCCGCAACGCAGGCGGCGTCGTCACCGACGACGTGATCCGTTCGCTCACCATCAGCCAGCGCGCGCTCGGCACGCAGAGCGTGGTCCTGATCCACCACACCGGCTGCGGTCTGCTCACCCTCACCGAGGACTTCCGGCACGAGCTCGAGGACGAGGTCGGCCAGCGTCCGGCCTGGGCCGTGGAGGCCTTCCGCGACGTGGACCAGGACGTGCGCCAGTCCATGGCCCGGGTGCGCACCTCCCCCTTCCTGCTGCACACCGACGATGTCCGCGGCTTCGTCTTCGATGTGAAGACCGGTCTGCTGCGCGAGATCGACGCGGCCTGAGCAGGAGATCGACGCGGCCTGAAAACGTGCCGGGTGCCCGCGCGCGGCGCCCGGCACGTGCCCCTCATGCGCAGCCGCGCCGTACCGTAAACCCTCCTAAAACCCGACATAGGGCGGTCACTTGTCCACAGGCGAGTGACACGAACGGGTAACGGCAACAAGAATGCGGGGGAGGCATCGCGCCGGAACCATCCGCACGCGATGCCCGTGTTTCGGGGTGGGTCGGGTCGAACAGAGACATCGGCCCGTTTGAACGTGGCCGAGGAGGGCCGGGGTGACGACCTATGAAGATCGAGCGAGCCTCACAGATCTGACCACCACCGTGGATCAAGTCCGCAGGTCGGTGGAGGGAGTGATCGAGGGCAAGCCGGAGGTCGTACGGCTTTCGCTGACCGTGCTCCTCGCCGAGGGCCATCTGCTCATCGAGGACGTACCGGGCGTGGGCAAGACCATGCTCGCCAAGGCGCTGGCGCGGTCCATCGACTGCTCGGTGCGCCGTATCCAGTTCACGCCGGACCTGCTGCCGTCGGACATCACCGGTGTGTCCATCTTCGACCAGCAGCGCAGGGACTTCGAGTTCAAGCCGGGTGCGATCTTCGCGCAGATCGTGATCGGCGACGAGATCAACCGCGCCTCGCCCAAGACGCAGTCCGCGCTCCTGGAGTCCATGGAGGAGCGGCAGGTCACGATCGACGGGCAGACATACGAACTGCCCAACCCGTTCATGGTCGTCGCCACGCAGAACCCGGTGGAGATGGAGGGCACCTACCCCCTCCCCGAGGCCCAGCGCGACCGTTTCATGGCCCGGGTCTCCATCGGATACCCCAACGCCGAGGCCGAGTTGCAGATGCTCGACGTGCACGGCGGTGTCTCGCCGCTGGACGACCTGCAGCCGGTGGCGCACGCGCACGACATCGTGAAGCTGATCGACGCGGTCCGCAGGGTCCACGTCGCCGACGCGGTACGGCGCTATGCGGTGGAGATCGTGGGCGCGACCCGCAACCACCCCGACCTCAGACTGGGCGCCTCGCCGCGCGCCACCCTCCACCTGCTGCGCGCCGCGAAGGCCTCCGCCGCGCTGAGCGGCCGTGACTACGTGCTGCCCGACGACCTCCAGGCGCTCGCCGTCGCGGTCCTCGCGCACCGGCTGCTGCCCACCGCGCAGGCCCAGTTGAACCGGCGTACGGCCGAGCAGGTCGTCCTCGAGATCCTCCAGCGCATCCCGGTCCCGGCCGCGCAGGCGCCCGGTGCCGGCTACCCGTCGGCTTCCGTGCAGATGCCCGGGGCCCCGGCCCCCTACGGCCAGCAGCCCGGCGCGCGGAGGCTGTGATGACGGCCGGGGGGCCGGCGCAGGGGACCACGCAGCGGGCCCCGGGCCGGGTTTCCCAGTCCGACGAGGACAAGGGCGGACTCAGTACCGCGTTCGCCGGACTGACCACGCGCGGCCGGTCGTTCCTTGCCGCCGGCGTGGCCGCCGCCGTCTGCGCGTATGTGCTCGGTCAGGCCGATCTGCTGCGGGTCGGGCTACTGCTCGCCGTGCTGCCGGTGATCAGTGCGCTCGTCCTCTACCGCACGCGCTACCGCGTCGCCGGTTCGCGCCGGCTCTCGCCTGCGCGGGTGCCCGCGGGCTCGGAGTCGCGGGTGCATCTGCGGATGGACAACGTGTCGCGGCTGCCCACCGGTCTGCTGATGCTGCAGGACCGGGTGCCGTACGTGCTGGGTCCCCGGCCCCGGTTCGTGCTCGACCGGGTCGAGGCGGGAGGGCGGCGCGAGGTGTCGTACCGGGTGCGCTCGGATCTGCGCGGGCGCTATCCGCTCGGGCCGCTGCAGCTGCGCCTGAGCGACCCGTTCGGCATGTGCGAACTGACGCGTTCCTTCAGCGCGTTCGACACCCTGACGGTGGTGCCGCGGGTCGAGCCGCTGCCCGCGGTCCGGCTGTCGGGCGAGGCGCAGGGGTACGGGGACGGGCGGCAGCGCTCGCTCGCCCTGGCCGGCGAGGACGACGTGATCCCGCGCGGCTACCGGCACGGCGACGATCTGCGCCGGGTGCACTGGCGCTCCACCGCGAAGTACGGCGAGCTGATGGTGCGCCGCGAGGAGCAGCCGCAACGGGCGCGCTGCACCGTCCTGTTGGACACCCGCCGCATCGCCCACCGGGGCGCGGGCCCGGACTCGGCCTTCGAGTGGACGGTCTCGGGCGCGGCCTCGGCCCTGGTGCACATGCTCGAACGGGGCTTCTCGGTCCGGCTGTTGACCGACACCGGCGCCTCGGTGCCCGGCGAGGGCTCCGACGGGTTCGCGGGCGCCACACAGGAGTCGGCGGACGCCGCGGGCCTGATGATGGACACCCTCGCGGTGATCGACCACTCGGACGGCGCGGGCCTCTCGCGCGCGTACGACGTGCTGCGCGGCGGCAGCGAAGGCCTGCTCGTCGCGTTCCTCGGCGAGCTCGACGAGGAGCAGGCGGCCGTGGTCGCCCGGATGCGGCAGCGCAGCGGGGCCGCGGTGGCCTTCGTGGTGGACAACGAGGCCTGGGTGCGCGGCGGCGCGCAGGGACCGTCGGCCCAGCTGGAGGAGCGGCTGCGGCTGCTGCGCGAGGCGGGCTGGACGGCGCTCGCGGTGCCGCCGGGGATACCGCTGCCCGAGTTGTGGAAGCAGGCGGACCGGCAGCGCACCGGCGTCGTGGGGCGTTCGGAAGCACAGTCGACAGGGGGATGGTCATGAGCGGCCGCACACGCCTTGCGCTGTGTGCCTATGCGGCCACATTGATGGCGGCGAGCGCGCTGCTGCCGCTGGTCCTCTCGGCGGGCTGGCTGGTGCAGGCCGGGTTCCTGCTCGCCGTGCAGTCCGGGGTGGGAGCGGCGGCGCGCCGGGTCCCGCTGGCGCGTCCGGTGACGGTGGGTGCGCAGGTCCTGGTGAGCCTGCTGCTCCTGACCGTGTTCTTCGTACGGGAGCAGGCCTTCGCGCTGTTCCTGCCCAGCCCCGACTCGATCCGCGAGTTCGGTGTGCTGCTGCAGGCGGGCGGCGAGGACGTGGGGAACTACGCCACCCCGGCGCCGCTGACCGACGGCATCCGGCTGATGCTGGTCGGCGGTGTCCTGGTGATCGGGCTCGTCGTGGACGCGCTCGCGGTGACCTTCCGCAGCGCCGCTCCCGCGGGACTGCCGCTGCTCGCCCTGTACTCGGTCGCGGCCGGGCTGTCCGACGGCGGCGCCGGCTGGCTGTTCTTCGTGCTCGCGGCCGCGGGCTACCTGCTGTTGCTGCTCGCCGAAGGACGCGACCGGCTCTCGCAGTGGGGCCGGGTGTTCGGCGGCGCGCCACGGCGGTCGAACGAGCACTCCCCCGGGTTCGACGGCGGCGCCTCCGCGCCGGTGCGCACCGGGCGGCGGATCGGCGCGTTCGCCCTCGGCATCGCGCTGGTGGTGCCCGCGGCGCTGCCGGCGCTGGACGGCGGGCTGCTCGACCCCACGGGCGGCGGCGCGGGAGGCGGCGGCGGGGGCGGCACGATCTCGGCGGTCAATCCGCTGGTCTCGCTCCAGAACAGCCTGCAGCAGCCGGAGAACCGCGAGGTCCTCAGGTACCGCACGTCCGCCGAGTCCGCCCAGGACATGTATCTGCGGATCGTGTCGCTCGACCAGTTCGACGGCACCTCCTGGAAGCCGGCCGAGCGCTCGATCACCGATGTGCCCTCGCAGTTCCCGCAGCCACAGGGCCTGAGCGGTGACGTGCCCGCCACCGAGATCGAGACCAGGATCTCGGCCGCCGACAACTATGCGCAGACCTGGCTGCCGATGCCGTACCCGGCGACCGAGGTCGACATCGAGGGCCAGTGGCGGTTCGAGCCGAAGGGGCGCGCGGTCGTCGGCGACCGCGGCGAGACCACCGCGGGCAAGACCTACACGGTCGGGAGCCTGGCCGTGCAGCCCACGGCGGACAAGCTGGCCGGGGCACCGGCGCCGAACTCGGACATCTTCAACGAGTTCACCGACGTGCCCGACTCGCTGCCCGGCGATGTCGAGGCCAAGGCCCGTGAGGTGACCGCGGGCGCGGCCAACAACTACGAGAAGGCCGTCAAGCTGCAGGACTGGTTCGCGGTCAGCGGCGGGTTCCGGTACGACGTCGAGGTGGAGGCGGGCAGCGGGGCGGCGGCGATCAGCCGCTTCCTGAAGGACAAGGAGGGCTTCTGCGTCCACTTCTCGTTCGCGATGGCCTCGATGGCCCGCACGCTCGACATCCCCGCGCGGGTCGCGGTGGGCTTCACGCCCGGTTCGCCGACCTCGGACGGTGAGATGACGGTGGGCATCCGCGACGCGCACGCCTGGCCGGAGCTGTACTTCGAGGGTGTGGGCTGGACCCGCTTCGAGCCCACCCCGACCCGTGGTTCGGCGCCCGACTACACGCGGCAGGACACCCCGACGGACACCCCGACCACGGCGGCTCCCTCGTCCACCGCCTCCGCGGCGCCGACCGACTCCGCGGCGCCCTCCGCCTCGGAGTCCTGCCCGCCGGACCTGCGCCGCTTCGGCGACTGCACCACGCAGGACCCCGACGCGGGCGCGGGAGCGGCCGGCGGCGGCCCGCCCTGGGGCACCATCCTCGGGATCACGGCGGGTGTGCTCGTGCTTGTCGTGGTGCCCTTGCTGCCCTTGCTGTGGAGAACGCGCGTACGCCAGGTGCGGCTCGGTTCCGGCGGGCGCACCGAGGCCGACGGGGTGGCGAGGACCCTGGCCGCGTGGCTCGAAGCCACGGACACGGCCTGGGACTACGGCATCACGCCCGACGACGCGCAGACACCGCGCAAGGCCGCGGCCCGGATCGTCCGCCTGGGCGAGCTCGACCGGGAGCCGGCCGAGGCGGTGCACCGCCTCGCGGCCGCGGTGGAGCAGGTCCTCTACGCGCCGGCTCCGCGTCCGACGCCGGGTGTGGCCGAGGACGTACGCGTGGTGCGGGCCGGTCTGCACGCTTCGATGAGCCGCGGCGTACGCCTGCGCGCGACGTTCGCACCGCGTTCGGCCGTCCGGGTGGGCTGGGCGGTCGCGGACCGCTGGGCAGCGCTCAAGGAGCGGTGGGGCGTGGGCCGCTGGGGCCTGGAGAGGCTGGTGCCGCGCCGGGCGAAGTAGGCGGTGAGGCAAGGGGCGGGGGCCGCGGCTCCCGCCCCTCTTCCGTGGGCGGGCGCCCGTTCCTGTGGGGGTGGTGTGGGGGCGTCAGCCCCCACGTCCCCTCCCACCGCCGCGGAGCGGCGGAGCAGCGCGGGCCGCAGGCACAACGCCACCGGGACAGGGCCCCCTGAACGACGACGTGGGTGTGGGGCGGACGCCCGAAGCGTCCGCCCCACACCCACGTACGGGTGAGCTATATGTCAGTGACCCTCTTCGCGGCGCCGCTGCCAGCGCTGCTCGATCCGGTCCATCATCGATCGGCGCTGGCGGCCCTGACGCCGCGCGGTCGGGGCGGCTCCGCCCTGACCGGCCACCGCACCGGGGGCCTGCTCGCCCGGCTTGGGCGCCTTGCGCCAACCGGTCACCGCGAGCACCGCACAGCCGAGCATGACGAGGAATCCCACCACGCTGATCCAGATCTGCTGCGCGACCATTCCTGCCATGAGGAGCGCGATACCCACAAAGAAGCCGGCGACCGCTTGGTAGACCCGCTTCCGGGTGTACGTACGCAGCCCGCTTCCCTCAAGCGCTGTCGCGAACTTGGGATCTTCGGCGTACAGCGCTCGCTCCATCTGCTCGAGCATGCGCTGCTCGTGCTCTGAGAGCGGCACGGAGTCCCTCCTCATCGTGCAGTCGCCGGGGCGACCGGGGGTCCCCTTCAGGATAGGCAGGGAATCGCCCCCGTGAAACCCGCCCCTCTACGCCAATTCGCCATTCCGGCCCGTCATGGCACCCGATGCTGAGGCGTGCATTCCCCAGCGGTACGGCCGTCATGCCGGACGGTGTCCCTCGATCATACGGGTCACGGGCCCCGATCGGGGGGCCTGTGGCCTACTCCATCCGCAGCTGCATCCCTGATCAGGGGGACTGCGCAGGAAGGGCTACTTGCGGTTACCCCGGCAGGCCCGTTCCGCACCCGGGTTCCGGCCAGGACGGCCGTTTTTCGCCGCTGCGGGCGGGCGCGGGTCCGAAGGCGGAGCCCGGGACGGGCGCAGGGCCCGGGGCACCGCCGACGAAACTCCGGCTCAGCCCTTCTCCCCCAGCACATGCAACTGAGTGGCGACCGCATGGAAGGCAGGCTGCTCGGCAGCCGCCGCCTCCAGCTTGATCAGCGCGTCCAGGGCCCCCGGCTCGGTGTCCACCAGGACCCCCGGCACCAGGTCGGCGAAGACCCGTACGCCGTGCACCGAGCCCACCCGCAGCCCGCCGTCCTGCACGAGCCCGGTGAGCTGCTCGGCGCTGAAGCGGCGCGGCACCGGGTCGCCCTCGCCCCAGCGCCCGGCCGGGTCGCTCAGGGCGTGCCGGGCCTCGGTGAAGTGGCCGGCCAGGGCGCGGGCGAGCACGGCCCCGCCGACGCCGGCGGCGAGCAGGCTGAGGACGCCGGTGTCGCGCAGCGCGCCCGCCACGTTCCGTACGCCTTCGGCCGGGTCGTCCACGTACTCCAGGACGCCGTGGCAGAGCACGGCGTCGTACGCACCGCGCTCGACCACGTCGAACAGGCCGTGCACATCGCCCTGCACCCCGGTCACCCGGTCCGCGACCCCGGCCTCGGCGGCGCGGCGCTCCAGGGCGAACAGCGCGTTGGGGCTCGGGTCGACGACCGTCACGCGGTGGCCGAGGGCCGCGACGGGCACGGCGAACTTGCCGCTGCCGCCCCCGGTGTCCAGGACGTCGAGGGACTCCCGCCCGGTCGCCTTGACCTGCCGGTCGAGGGCCTCTTTCAGTACCTCCCAGACCACGGCGGTACGGAGGGAAGCACGGGGGCCAGAGGTGCCGGAGCGCAGCGACGTCCCTTGAGGGTGGTGGTGGGAGACGGGCGGGCGCATCGGGTCCGACACGGCAGTTACTCCTCGACGTGGCTCCGCCGGGTGCGGCGGGGGCGGGGACGGTTCGTCCCCACCCTATTGCCTCCGGACCGCCGCTCCCGCGCCCCGTCGCTCACCCCGCGTCCGGGTGCTCCTCGCGCGGCTGCGGCAGCACCGGCTGGAGCACCAGCATGCGCTCGACCAGGCGCAGGAACATCGCGACGTCGCGCAGCAGATCGTCGGCATCGCGCGCGCTGGCCGCGCCCTGGATGCCCGCGTCGGCCCGCGCCCGCTTACCGGCGCCGGACGCGAACAGGGCGCTCCACTCCGTGAGTTCGGGCGCTATCTCGGGGAGCACTTCCCAAGCGCTCCGGATCTTCGCCCGCTTGCGGGCGCTGGTCTCGGGACGGCCGCGGGCGGCGAGCACGGCGGCCGCGGTGCGCAGGGCCGCGAGGTGGGCGGCCGAGTAGCGCTCGTTGGGGGTTTCGAGGAGTGCCGCCTCGTCGAGTCCGCTGCGGGCCTGGGCGAGCAGATCGAGGGCGGCGGGCGGCGCCGATGCGCGGCGCAGGACGGGGTGGACATCGCTCGCCGGACCGTTCAGTGAGGGGGCAGGGCCCGTGACGCGGCGCCGGCGTGCGGCTGCTGCGTAGGAACTGGCCATGACGAACCTCCTGTCGTCGTTTGACGGAGCTTGAAGAAGAAAGCTGCCGTATGACCCCCATCGTGAAGTACGCCACTGACAATCGGCCCTGACCTGCACTTTTCCCTCGATCAAGGGTTCGGATAAGGGAGTTGAGGCATCGGGGCCCACCCCCTGGGCGTGAAGCGCGCCGAGCGTCGTGTACGTTTTTGAACTGACCAGTCAGTTCAAAAACGTGAGCGTTCCAGCAGGAGGGGGCCGTACGTGCTCGTGGTGGAGGGGTTCGGGGTGCGAGGACCCCGCGGGTGGGCCTTTCGCGGGGTGGAGTTCCGTGCGGAGCAGGGCGAGCTGATCGCCGTCGAGGGGCCGTCCGGCTCCGGGCGGACCTCGCTGCTGCTCGCCCTGACGGGACGGATGCGGGCGACGGAGGGCCACGCCGACATCGCGGTCGGCGCAGGCTCCCGCACCGGTTCGCTCCGCCTGCCCAAGCAGGCCGCCGCCGTACGGCGGATCAGCGCCGTGGCCCACGTGCCGGGCGTCACGGATCTGGATCCGGCCCTCACCGTCGCCGAGCACCTGCACGAACGGGCCCTGCTCCAGCGGCGGTTCGGCGGTTCGCTGCGTGCGCTGCTGCGCCCGCGGGCCGAGCGCGCGAACGCCTCCGCCCTGCTCCGCGAGCGCGCGCTCGCCGCCGCGGGACTGGACCCGGCCACGCTCGCCAAGGGCTCGCGCACCGCCGTACGGGACCTGGAACGCATCGAGGCCCTGCGCCTCTCCGTGGCGCTCGCCCTGATCGGCCGGCCGCGGCTGCTGGCGGTGGACGACCTGGGCCTGAAGCTCTCGGCCGATGAACTCGCCGCGGCCTGGCGGATGTTGGCCGGGATCGCCACGGACGGGACGACGGTGCTGGCCGTGGGCCATGCGGCCCCCTCGTCCGTACAGAGGGTCCATCTCACGGACGTAACCGCATCCGAAGCCGGTACGGCAGACGCGGCCGAGACCGAGCCACAGCCTGCTGCCGCAGACGCAGACAAGACCCGGCCCGCAGCCGACCCCGCACCCGTGCCCGCCCTCGCACCCACCCCCGAGACCGAGAAGGAGGCGGCCGATGCGCTCGCCGAAACTGGCCGCTCTTGAGCTGAAGCGCTTCGGCCGGGGCCGTCTGCCCCGCGCCGCGCTCGTCTCGCTGCTGCTGCTCCCGCTGCTCTACGGTGCCCTCTACCTGTGGTCGTTCTGGGACCCGTACGGGCGGCTGGACAAGATCCCCGTCGCGCTCGTCAACGACGACAAGGGGGCGAAGGCCGACGGCAAGACGGTCGCGGCGGGCGACGGGATCGTCGAGGGCCTGCGCGACAGCAAGGTCTTCGACTGGCACGAGGTGGACGCGGACCGGGCGCGCGCAGGCGTCGAGGACGGCACGTACTACCTGTCGCTGACCGTGCCGGAGGACTTCAGCCGGCGGATCGCGTCCAGCGCGGGCGACCACCCGGAGACGGGTGCGCTCCAGGTGCGGACGAACGACGCCAACAACTACATCGTCGGCCAGCTGTCGCGCACCGTCTTCGCCGAGGTGCGCTCGGCCGCGTCCAGCAAGGCCTCGCGGACCTTCCTGGACAAGATCTTCGTGTCGTTCTCGGACATCCACGGCAAGACCGAGGAGGCCGCCGACGGCGCCGGGCGTCTGGAGGAGGGCGCGGGCAAGGCGAAGGACGGCGCGAAGCAGCTCGCCGACGGCCTCGGCGACGCGAAGTCGGGCAGCGGTGAACTGGCGCGCGGACTGAAGAAGTTGGACAAGGGCGCGGGCGATCTGGAGACCGGCGCGGGCCAGGTGGCCGACGGGACGCAGGCGCTCGCGGACAAGGTGAACGGCGCCTCGGAGAAGGTGCTGCCGTTCCTGCGCGAGAACGGCGAGAGCATCGGCGACACGGCCCGCCTGGTCGGTGACACGGCGGGCGCGGTACGTCAGCACCTCGGCACCCTCGTCGAGAAGGCTCCGGTGGCCGCGTCGGGCGCCGAGAAGGCCTCCGACGCACTGGACTCCGTCTACAAGGCGCGCTGCGAGGACGCCGTGCTCGACGACCCCAACTGCCCCCAGCTGAAGCAGGCCAAGGACGCGGGCGACGAGGTGGCCCGTATCGCCGCGGACGTGAACGAGGTCGTACGGAACTACGCGGGCGACACCGACCGGCTCGACGACCACCTGGCCGAGCTGCAGAAGCAGGCGAACGCGCTGGCCGAGCGCGCCCCGCACCTCGCCGAGGACGTCGAGTCGGCCGTGCAGAAGATCAACAAGCTGAACGAGGGCGCGCGGGCCGTCGCCAAGGGCGCGGGCACCCTGCACACCGGGCTGGGCAGCGCCAAGTCCGGTTCGTCCGCGCTCGATTCGGGAGTGGGGCGGCTCAAGGACGGCGCGAAGGAGCTGGACGGCGGCCTGTTCAAGCTGGTCGACGGGTCCGGCGAACTGGCCGGCGGCCTGCGCGAGGGCGCCGGGCAGATCCCCGACTACGACAAGCAGGACCGCGACGCGCGTACGGAGGTCATGGCCGACCCGGTGCAGCTGGCCGCCAAGTCCCTGCACCAGGCGCCCAATTACGGCACCGGCTTCGCCCCGTACTTCATCCCGCTGTCCCTGTGGGTGGGTGCGATGGTCGCGTACATGGTGATCGCGCCGCTCAACCGGCGCGCGCTCGCCACCGGGGCGTCGGCCTGGCGGATCGCGCTCGCGGGCTGGCTGCCGGTGGCGGCGATCGGCGCATTGCAGACCTCCGCCCTGCTCGCCGTCCTGCACTGGGGACTCGGCCTGGAGATGACGCGCACGGCGGGCACCTTCGCCTTCCTGCTCCTGGTCACCGGCTGTTTCGCGGCGATCGTGCAGTGGCTCAACGCCCGCTTCGGCGCGGCCGGGCGCATCCTCGTCCTGGCCTTCCTGATGCTCCAGCTCACCTCGGCCGGCGGCACCTATCCGGTCCAGACGAGCCCGTCGTTCTTCGGCGCGATCCACCCCTTCCTGCCGATGTCGTACGTGGTGGAGGCGCTGCGCCGGCTCATCACGGGCGGCGGACTCGGGCCCGTGTGGCAGGGCTGTGCGGTGCTCCTGGCGTTCACCGTGGGCGCGCTCGCTCTGACCGCGCTCTCGGCGCGCAAGCGGCAGGTGTGGACCCTGGACCGGCTGCATCCGGAGCTGAGCCTGTGACCGCGGGTGGGCGGGGCCTGTGACAATCGGAGCCATGCAGAAGGCAGCGGGGGCCACCGGCTCCAGAGGCGGAGCCAAGGGCGGCCCCACGGGCGGGGCCAAAGACGGCGCCAAGGCGAGCGGCGGGCGGCGGCAGGCCACCAAGGCGAAGTTGTACGAGGCGGCCGTGACGCTCATCGCGGAGCAGGGCTTCTCGGCGACCACGGTCGACGAGATCGCCGAGCGCGCCGGCGTCGCCAAGGGCACGGTCTACTACAACTTCGCCAGCAAGGCCGAGCTCTTCGAGGAGCTGCTGCGCTACGGCGTGGGCCTGCTCACCGAGTCGCTTCAGGAGGCGGCGGACGAGACGGCCCGCGGCGGCGGCACGAAGGTGGCCGCCCTGGACGCGATGATCCGCGCGGGCCTGGACTTCATCGCCACGTACCCGTCCTTCACCCAGCTCTATGTCGCCGAGCTGTGGCGCACGGGCCGGGCCTGGCAGTCCACGCTGCTAGTCGTACGGCAGCAGGCGGTTGCCGTGGTCGAGGAGGTGCTGCGCGAGGGGGTGGCGTCGGGTGAGCTGAGCGACGAGATCGACATCCCGCTGACCGCCGCGGCCCTGGTGGGCATGGTCCTGGTGGCGGCTCTGGACTGGCAGGCGTTCCAGCCGGAGCGCTCGATCGACGACGTGCACGCGGCGCTGTCGCGGCTGTTGCAGGGGCGGGTGTCGGGGACGCGGGGCTGAGCCCTCTCGGGGGCTGGCAAACGGACACTGGTCCGGCGTGGCTCGATCGTTCCTGACGAGCCTCACCGGACCAGTGCTTCCCCCGATCCCCCGTTTCCCCCGTGGTCCGCCCCACGCCCGGTGTCCCTCCGGGCCGGGGGCTTCCCCCGTTCCGTCGGGGGTGCCGCGCCGTTCCGCCGCCCCGTGTCGGCGGTGCCGGCGCCGCGCCCCTTCCGTGCCCCCCACTCTTCCGTCCGCGCAGGTGGGACCCCATCCGTGCACGTACTCATCTCCCTCTCTAGGTACGGATACTCAGGCGTGCGCACTCATCCCCAGGACGCACCGTTGCCGACTGGTTACGATCACGTCCGTGTCCGTACTCCCCCTGGTGTTCACCAGCGGCTGGGCCAGCGGTATCAACGCGTACGCGGTGGTGCTCCTGCTCGGCGTCTTCGGCGTGACCGGTGTCAGTGACGAGGTGCCCGCCGCTCTGGAGCGCACCGACGTGCTCTGTGCCGCCGGCTTCCTGTTCCTGTGCGACGCGGTCTGCGACAAGATCCCCTACGTCGACTCGCTCTGGGACACGGTGCACACCGTGATCCGTCCGGTGTCGGGGGCCGTGGTCGGCGCCCTGCTCGCCGGCCAGAGCGGCTCGCTCTCCGACCTCGCGGCCGGGGCGATCGGCGGTACGTCCGCCCTGGCCAGCCATACGGTGAAGGCGGGGACGCGGATGGCGATCAACACGTCGCCCGAGCCCTTCAGCAACGTCATCATGAGCACCGCCGAGGATCTCGGTGTGGGCGGCATCATCACGTTCGCGATGTTCTATCCGGAGGCCGCGGCGGTCATCGCGGCGGTGCTGCTGGTGCTTGGGCTGCTTCTGCTGCTGTTCCTGGCCCACAAGATCCGCCGCTTCCGCAGGCGCCGGGCGCAGCGGCGCGAGGAGAAGCGGCTGGCCCGGGAGCTGCCGGGCGGCCCGCCGCTGTGAGCGACTGGCCCGTGAGCTGCCGCGCGGCCCGCCGCTGTGAGCGGCGGGCCGCGGCCGTCACTCCCCCTGCCTCCGCAGCGCCGCACGGGCGGGAAGGGTCATGGCGAGGAGACCGAGTGACACGGCGGCCCCGGCGAACGTCCCGTAGAGCAGCGGCGGCACGTACGGGGACTCGCCCGTCAGACCGCGCATCATCGGCGTCAGCGTGATCATGGCGATCGCCGTGCCCAGGGTCACGCCGGCCGCCGACACCAGCAGGCTCTCCCAGCGGAGCATCCGGAGGACCTGGCGGCGGGTGGTGCCGACGAGGCGGAGCGTGGTGAGTTCGCGGCGGCGGTCGAGGACCGTCATCACCAGGGTGTTCACGGCGGCGACGGCGGCGAACCCGCCGAGGACCGCGGCCATCGTGTAGTTGGCCCAGGCGCCGAGTTCGCGGTCGGTGTTCCGCGCCTGGACGTAGCCCGAGGCGTCGGTGAACGCGCCGAGTCCGAGCCCGGTCAGCGCGGAGGCGTCACCGCCGTGGACGAGCAGCGTGCTGTCGAAGCCGGACGTGACGTGCCCGGCGAGGGACGCACGGTCCATCGTCACCGCCGGCAGACCGAGCCCGCGGCCGTAGACCGCGACGACCTCGGGGGAAGTCCTCGTGCCGTCGGGGAGGTAGAGCGGCAGCCGGTCCCCCGTCCCGACCTTCGCGGCGGTCGCGAGGGTCCTGTCGATCGCGATCCCGCCCTCGCCCACGCGGTCGAGGCTGCCGCTGCGCACGTCGAGATCCTGCACCTGGGCGAGCTGGGCGCCGACCGCGGGCCGCGGGCCCGAGCCCGAGACGCCCTGGGCCGCGGTCGCCTGAAGCGAGGTCTCGCCCGCCGACTTCACGGGCACGAGCACCTGGGTGTCGAGCAGGCTCACGGCCGCGTCGACGCCGGGAGCGCGGGCGGCACGGTCGGCGGAGCCGGCCGGCAGACCTGCCGGGTCGGTGAGGACGTGGTCCGCGGTGATGCCGTCGCGGAGCTGTCCGGCGGCGACCTTGCTCTCGCTCGTGTGCATGAAGACGAGGGTCGAGGCGAAGGCCATCGCGAGGACGATCGGGGTGATCGCGGAGGCCAGCCGCCGCGAGTTCGTACGGGAGTTGGCGGCGGCGAGCGAAGCCGAGGCGCCGCCGCCGCGCAGCAGCAGGCCGAAGAGGGCCGCGCACAGGCGGGCGAGCAGCGGGCCGAGCAGGGCGACCGCGAGCATGAAGAGCATGACGACGCCGAGGGAGGCGTTGGCCGCGTCCGCGCCGCCCGTCGAGGCCGCGACCCCGGCGAGTGCCGCGCCGCCGCCGAGGGCGCCGATGCCCAGGACGGTACGGACGATGCCCGGCCGCAGCCGCTCGACGGAGGCCTCGCTGAGCGCCTGGCCCGGCTTGATCTTCGCGGGCCTGCGCCCGGCGAGCAGTCCGGCGCCGAGCGCCGTGATCAGACCCGTACCGACGGCGGCGGCCAGCGGAATCCACGAGACCTGCACCTCGACCGCCTGCGGCACGGCTCCCCGGTCCTGAAGCTGCCCGAACCACCAGTGCGCGAGCCCGATGCCCGGCAGGCAGCCGAGCACTCCGGCGAGGGGAGCGACGAGCAGCGCCTCGGCGGCGACCGCACGGCGGATCTGGCGCGGGGTGGCGCCGATGGCGCGCAGCAGGGCGAACTCGCGGCCGCGCTGGCCGACGGAGAGGGCGACCGTGCCGGCCGCGGTGAAGACGGCGACGAGGGTGGCGATGCCGCCGAAGGAGCCGCCGAGCGCGGTGAGCGTCTCCTTGGCGTACGCGAGACCGTGGTCCTCGACCTCGCCGCGGGCGTCACCGGTGTGCACCTCGGCGCCCGAGCCTGCGAGGGACTTCTCGACGGCGGCGGCGAGGGCGCGGGTGTCGGTGCCGGGCTTCGCCAGTACGGCGATCGCGTCGGCCTTGCCCGGGTGTCCGGACAGGACGGGTGCCTCGGCGTCGGTGAACCAGGCGGTGGGTCCGGCCTCCTTCGCGGTGTCGCCCGCACCCGCCTCGGCGAGCCCGGAGACCGTGAACTCCGTACGCCCCGCGGCCGTTTCGAGCGCGACGGTGTCGCCGACGCCCGCCTTCGCCTGCCGCGCCGCGGCCGCGTCGAGCACCACCTCTCCCGTACGCGGCGCACTGCCCGCGGACAGCTCCGTACCGGTGAAGGCGTGCGAGCCCCAGCCGTGGGCGGTCAGGGCGCCGGCGTCGTGACGTACCGGGAAGGTGAAGTCCGCGACCGCGCTCTCGGCCCCGGCGGCCTTGGCGGCCCGCGCCGCGAGCGCCGTGTCCACGCGGGCCGTGTCCGGCAGCGGGTAGGCGGTCTCCTCGGGGCCGTCGACGGTGTCGGCGACAATGCGGGCGGACTGGTCGGCCGCCGCGACGACCGGAGCGTTCGCATAGCGCTCGGCCGGTACGGAGGCCCGGATGCCGGTCTCCAGGAGGCTGCCGCAGGCCGCGACGATCAGCGCCGACATCATCAGCGCGACGAACGTGCCCGCGAACGACGCGGGCTTGAAGCGGACGGCCGCACGGGCCAGGCCGGTGGTGCGCATCATGCCGCGGCACCTGCCATCGCTCCGGTACGGGCGGTGAGTGCGGTCATCCGTGCGGCGATCTGCTCCGGCGTACCGCGCTCGAGGCCGTCCGCGAAGGTGCCGTCGGCGAGGAACAGGACGCGGTCGGCCCAGGCCGCGGCGGCCGGGTCGTGGGTGACCATGACGACGGTGGCGCCGAGGCCGTCCACCGCGTGCCGCAGCAGGCCGAGGACCTCGGCGGCGGTGCCGGTGTCGAGGGCTCCGGTGGGCTCGTCGGCGAAGATCACGTCCGGGTTCGTGACCAGGGCGCGGGCGACGGCCACACGCTGCTGCTGGCCGCCGGAGAGCTCGCCCGGCCGGCGCCGCGCCTTGTCGGCGAGGCCGACCTGCGCGAGGACGGTGGCCGCGCGGCGCCGGTCCTGGCGCTTGCCCGCGAGGCGCAGGGGCAGCAGGACGTTCTGCTCCACGGTCAGCGAAGGCAGCAGGTTGAACGCCTGGAAGACGAAGCCGAGGCGGCTGCGCCGCAGCTCGGTGAGCCTGTTCTCGCTCAGCCCGGTGATCTCCGTGCCGCCGAGCCGCACCGAGCCCGAGGTGGGCCGGTCGAGGCCGGCCGCGCATTGCAGGAAGGTGGACTTGCCGGAGCCGGACGGGCCCATGACCGCGGTGAACGTGCCGCGCGGCAGGGCGAGATCGACGCCGGCGAGGGCGTGCACGACGGCGTTGCCGCGCCCGTACTGCCGCCGTACGCCCCGCAGTTCGACGGCCGGGCCGTGGCCCGCGTCCGGAGTCCCGGGGCCCGTGCCCTGTGGCTGCTCCTCCGCGTTCTTCCGCCCGCGGTTGCCGCGTACCTTCATGTCCCGCCCTCTCGCGCTCTGCTCGTGCTGACGGGAGGAAGAGTGACGCGAGGGCCGCGTATCGGACATCACACCGGGGAGCCAACGTGGGGGTAGTACCTCAGTAGGGGGTGCCGCCCGTCGCAGGCGGCGGCTCCCGCACCGCCCCGAGGCCCGCGCACCTTCCCAAGGCCCCCGCACGGCCCCCGCGAACCCGGTCGGTACGCTCCCCGCATGGCACACATTGTGGTGATCGGCGCAGGAATGGGAGCGATGGCAGCCGCGGCCCGGCTCGCCGTCGCCGGTCACGGCGTCACCGTCTTCGAGCGCGACGAGACGTACGGCGGGGCCGTGCGGCGCTTCGAGCGCGACGGGTTCCGCTTCGACACCGGCCCGGGTCTGCTCCCGCTGCCCGCCGTCTACCGCGACCTGTTCATCAAGACGGGCAAGCAGCCCCTGGAGGACTGCGTCGAGCTCGTCCAGGTCGACCCGGCCGTGCGCCACCTCTTCGCCGACGGCACGCGGGTCGACGTCCCCAATGCCTCCCGCGCCGGCACCGTCGAGGCCGTCGAGGCGGCGCTCGGCGGCGGCACGGGCGAACGCTGGGCCCAGTTCCTGAACCGGGCCCGCGAGGCCTGGGACCGCGCCCGCCGCCCGCTCCTCGAGGAGCCGCTCTGGGAGGACTGGCGCGTGCTCGGCGAGCGCGACCCCTATCCCGCGCTGCGCAGGAGCGGACTGCTGCGCAAGCGGCCGCCCACCTTCGCCGAGGCGATGCGCCATGAACTGGCCGACCCGCGTCTGATCGCCCTCGTCGAGAGCTCCGTCCTCGCGTACGGGCTCGACCCGCGCACCACCCCGGCGAGCGCCGCCGTGCTGCCGTACATGGAACAGGCCTTCGGCACCTGGTACGTGCGCGGCGGCGTCCGCGAGCTCGCGCGGGCCGTGTACGAGCGGTGTGTGCAGCGCAGGGTGGGGTTCGAGTTCGGCAAGGAGGTCGTCCGCATCGTCGAGAAGGACGGCCGGGCGGCCGGGGTCGAGCTCGCCGACGGGACCGTGCACGAGGCCGCCCACGTGGTCGCCGGGGCCGATCCGCAGCCGCTCACCGACCACCCGCTGCACACCCCCGGTCAGGACGCGGTCCTCGACACGGCACGGGTCCGGCCCGGCCGCCGCACCGTGCTGCTCGCGCTGCGCGGCGCACGGGAGGACGGAGCGGCGCACCGCACGGTCGTCCACGCCCCCGACCGCAAGGCCGAACTCGACGCCCTGGCAGGCGGGTTCGGGCCCGGCGTCACGCCCACGGTGACCGTGCTGCGGCCGGACGACCCGGCGCTGCGGCCCGACGACGGGCACGAGTCGGTGGTCCTGTCGGCGGTCGGCCAGGAGGCCGGCGACCCCGGGGACTTCACGGACCGTATGGTCACCGCCGCCGAACGCGCCGTGCCCGGCCTGCGCGAGCGCCTCCTCTGGCACGAGGTGCGGCAGCACGGCCCGGTCCCGCATCCCGCCCTGGCCGGCGGCGACGCCCGCTTCCTCTACCCCTCGAACACGACCCGGCTGCCCGGCCTCCACCAGGTCGGCGGCTGGTCCCACCCCGGCGGCGGCCTCCCCCATGCCGGCATGTCCGGCGCCCTGGTCGCGGGCCTGATCGTCGAAGGGCCGGACTTCCGCGGCTCGCAGTGAGCCGCGGCCGTCCGGCCCTCGGTTCGATCGGAAACAGCGTCAGCCGTCAGTAGCGGTACTGCTGCTGCTCGTTGTAGCCCGTGTCGTAGCCCTCCTGGTACGGCGGGTACGCCGGCTGTTCGGGCGGCAGACCGCCGGCGAGCGCGTCGTCGCTGTTGCGCTGCTGGGGCACCCACACCCCGCCGGGCGGCGTGCTGTCGTAACCGCCCTGCTGGTACTGGGCGTACTGCCCGGAGTCGTACCCCTGCTGCCCGCCGCCGTAGGTGTCGTACTGGCCGGTGTCGTAGGACTGCGTGCCGATGTACGGGTCCGAGTAGGCCGCGTAGCTCTGCTGGCCCTGCTGGTCGTAGCCGTAGTTCTGCTGGTTGTAGACCTCGTCGTATCCGCCGTAGCCGTACGAGGAGGTGTCGGCGGCGGCCGCCGCGGGCTGCTGCTGTCCGTAGCCCGCGCCCTGCGAGGAGGAGTCCGAGTAGATCCCGTAGCTGCCGGTGTCGTCGGGCATCGGCTCGGGGGCGTATACGGAGGCCTGCTGCTGCGAGGGGTAGTCGGCGCCGTAGCCGGAGTCGGTGTCGCGGCCCCCGTACCCCCCGTCGTGGTCGTCCCGGTCGTAGCCGGAGTCGCGGCGGTCGCGGTCCTCGCGCCCGTACTCCGACTCGTATTCCAGGTCCGACACCTCGAGCGTCGGGTCCTGCTCGATCACGCCCTTGCGGCGGCGGCTCTCCCCCGGGTTGCCGCCGAGCGCCCAGCCGGTGGAGAAGCCGCGGCGGAAGGAGAGGGTCACGTACGTCTGGCCGATGGCGAAGGCGATGGCGCCCGCCCCGATCACGTACACCGACGGGATCAGCACACCGAGCACGACGCCGAGGAAGCCGGCGAAGGCGAGCAGCCGCCAGCGCAGCCGCGCCTTGTACTGCAGCAGCACCTCACCGAGCAGCCACAGCGCGACCAGTCCGAACGCGATATAGAGGACCGTCCAGCCCATGTACGCCCCTCTCCTACGGCCGGCCGCGTGGGGGTGTGCGGCTGTGCCGGTTCAGGCCTGCGGGTGGTGCAGGCCCAGATTCTCGTAGATTTCCAGGGTCGCCGTGGAGTTGTTGAGCGTGATGAAGTGCAAACCGGGCACTCCCTCGGCCTTCAGACGCGCGCAGAACTCCGTCGCGAACTCGATGCCAATGGAGCGTACAGCGGCGGCGTCGTCTTTGGATGTGAGGATCCGCTCTTTCAGCCCGGCGGGAATCTCCGCATTGCTGAGCTGCGGGAGGCGTTCGAGCATGCGCACGCTCGTGACCGGCATGATCTCCGGGATGATCGGCGTCGCGCAGCCGGCGGCCTCGACGCGGTCGCGCAGGCGCAGGTATTCCTCGGGGTGGAAGAACATCTGCGTGATCGCGTAGTCCGCGCCCGCGCGGCACTTGTCCACGAAGTGCCGGACGTCCGAGTCCCAGTCGGGCGAGCGGGGGTGCATGGCCGGGAAGGCGGCGACGCCCACGCAGAAGTCGCCGGACTCCTTGATGAGACGGACGAGTTCGGCCGCGTACGTCAGACCGCGCGGGTGCTTGACCCACTCGCCCATCGGGTCGCCGGGCGGGTCGCCGCGGACCGCGAGGATGTTCCTGATCCCGGCGTCCGCGTACTGCCCGATGATGTTGCGCAGTTCGGCCACCGAGTGGTCGACGGCGGTCAGGTGCGCGACCGGCGTGAGCGTGGTGTCGGCGACGATCTGCTGCGTCTCCGTGACGGTGCCGGCGCGGGTGGAGCCGCCGGCACCGTAGGTGACGGAGACGAAGTCGGGGGCTACCGCCTCGACCCGGCGCAGCGAAGTCCACAGATTCCGCTGCCCCTTCTCGGTCTTGGGCGCGGAGAACTCGAAGGAGTACGTGGTCTTGCCGGTCGCGAGCATCTCGCGCACCGTGCGCGCGCGATCCATCCTGGTGGAAGCGGTACCGAGGGCCATACCCGCAGGTTAGTCATGGTGGGACAATGACCCAACCGAGGGCGGGGGTTATGCCGGGATTGCCGGTTTTCCGTCCACCCTTCGGACAGCCGTACGTGGCTTACGGATCACTCGGAGCGCATACGGAGCTCATACGGAGCGCAGGCGCTTCGCGAACTCCGCGGCGGCCGCGGCCGGATCGTCGGCCTCGGTGATCGCGCGGACGACCACCACGCGGCTTGCGCCCGCTTCGAGCACCTCGTCCAGGTTGCCCAGGTCGATCCCGCCGATGGCGAACCAGGGCCGGTCGGTGCCGAGTCCGGCGGTGTGGCGGACCAGGTCGAGACCGGGTGCGTGGCGACCGGGCTTGGTGGGGGTGGGCCAGCAGGGGCCTGTGCAGAAGTAGTCGGCGCCGGGCTGGTCGGCGGCTGCCGAGGCCTCGGCGTCGGCGTGCGTGGAGCGGCCGATGAGCACGTCGTCGCCCAGGATCGCGCGGGCGGCGGGGACCGGAAGGTCGCCCTGGCCGAGGTGGAGGACGTCGGCGCCGGCGGCGTGGGCGACGTCGGCGCGGTCGTTCACGGCGAGCAGCTTGCCGTGGCGGCGGCAGGCCTCGGCGAAGACGGCGAGGTGCTCGAGCTCCTCGGCGGCCTCCATGCCCTTGTCGCGCAGCTGCACGATGTCGACGCCGCTGGCGAGCACGGCGTCGAGGAACGCGGGGAGATCGCCCTGGCGCTTGCGGGCGTCGGTGCACAGGTAGAGCCGGGCGTCGGCGAGCTGCTCGCGCCGGGTGGCTGCGGTGGCGGTCATGAGGTCCCCCCTCTTCGCGGCGCACGGGCCCCGGGCCGGGGTGCCTTTCAGGTCCCCGGCCTCAGGGCCCGTATGCCGATGGCTGGTTGCGGCGCCGGCGGCCGGTGCTCACCGGCGGGCGCGCGCTGCGGCTGTCAGACGGCGAGCGCCTGGGCGCGGCGCTTCACCTCCGTGCCGCGATTCTCGCTCAAGGCCTGCGCGGGGGTGCCGGGCAGGGTGTCGTCGGGGGTGAAGAGCCACTCCAGCATCTCTTCGTCGGAGAAGCCGTCGTCCCGCAGGACCGTCAGGAGGCCGGGGAGGCCCTTGACGATCTTGTATCCGTCTTCGGCATTGCCGTCGATGAAGGGGGCCGGGACGTGCAGCGCCCGGTTCTCACCACGGCGCACGGCGATCAGCCGGCCTTCCTTGACGTGCTGCCGCACACGCGTCACCTCGACGCCGAACATTTCGGCGATCTCGGGGAGGTTGAGCCATGCAGGGACGAGAGCATCGATCTTTGCGTCAATCTCGGTCACGCATCCAGGGTGCCATGGTTTTGGGGGCGGGTGGGGGTGCGGGTGGTTCGGGCGGCAGTGGGCCTCCGGGCCTGCGGTGCTCCGCCGCTCCGCGGCGGCTAGGTGTGCGGGGGCTGACGCCCCCACGACCCCCGCGCCTCTCGCCGGGGCTGCGCCCCGGACGCTGCTCCGCCGCTCCGCGACGGGAACGAGATCGGGGGCTGACGCCCCCGGGCCCCCGGGCGCCCCTTCGCCGAGGACTGCGCCCCGGACGCTGCTCCGCCGCTCCGCGGCGGGAGGTGTGCGGGGGCTGACGCCCCCAGGCCCCCGGCGCTCGTCCCGAGGGCTTCGCCCCGGCGGATCTCCGCCGCTCCGCGGCGGCAGAGTGCGCCAGGCTGCTCCCCGGCCTCAGAGGCTGTGCCCAAGGCCGCCCCGGCCGCAGAGGCTGCGCCCAGGGCGCCCTGCCCCGCATCGCCCCAGGCACCACCAAGGGCCCCTTACTTCAGGACCGCGTTCTTCAGCGGTACCGACGCCTCCGCCGTCTTCGTCGGGTCCAGTGTTGCGCCCGCCTCGATCAGGCGGCGGCCCTGGGCCAGGTCGCGGGGGCGGCCCACCGCCAGGACCGCGACCAGGACGCCGTCCTTCAGCCAGCACACCGACCATGCCGGGCCGGCCGGGTCTCCGCGCCGGACCATCGTGTCGGCCGCGCCGTGGTGGCCCGCGTACTGGACGAAGCGGCCGAACTGCTCGGACCAGAAGTACGGCACGGGGTCGTAGACCGCGGGCTGGGTGCCGATGATGTTGGCGGCCACGGTGCGCGGGCCCTGGAGCGCGTTGTCCCAATGGTGGACCAGGAGGCGGGAGCCGTACCGGGCCGAGGGGAAGGAGGCGCAGTCGCCGACCGCGTACACGTCGGGGGCCGAGGTGCGCAGCGCCTCGTCCGCGACCACCGCACCGTCCGGGCCGAGCTCGATGCCCGCGTCCGCGAGCCAGCCCGTCGCCGGGCGGGCGCCGATGCCGACGACCACCGCTCCGGCCGGGATGCGCGTCCCGTCGGTCAGGACCACGGCACCCGGCTCGACCGCCTGGACCCGCGCGCCCACCTTCAGGACCGCGCCCGACTCCTCGTACCAGGCCGTCATCGGCGCGGCGACCTCGGCGGGCAGGGCGCCGGCGAGCGGGCGGTCCGCTGCCTCGACGACCGTGACCGCGCAGCCCGCCTCACGGGCCGCCGTCGCGAACTCGGCGCCGATCCAGCCCGCGCCCACCACCACGATGTCGTGCTGCTCGGCGAGCACCGGCCGCAAGCGGCGGGCGTCGTCGAGGGTGCGCAGCAGATGTACCCCGGGAACGCCGGCCGTGCCCGGCAGCTCCAGCGGCTCCGCGCCGGTGGCCAGGACCAGGACCTCGTACGGGACGGGCCCCTGCGCGGTGTCGACCTCGTGGTCCGCGACCCGCAGGCCGGTCACCTCGCATCCCAACCGCAGCTCCACGCCGAGGGATTCGAAGTCCACCTCGAAGGCCGAGCCCTCGGCCTTGCCGAGCAGGACCGCCTTGGACAGCGGCGGCCGGTCGTAGGGCTGATGGGGTTCGGCGCCGATCAAGGTCACCGGCCCGGCGAAGCCCTGTTCGCGCAGGGCCACCGCCGTCTGCACACCGGCCATCCCCGCGCCCACGATCACGACGCGGCGCTCCGTCTCGGGTACCTGCCTCTGCTCGCTCACCCGATCACCATAAACAACTGACGAACCGTCAGGTAGGGCGGATTTCACAGGTCAGGCGTGACCTGTTCCACAACACTGGTTCCGCTGCCGGGCCGCGACTCCCACTCCCAGGTCTCCCGCAGCCTGATCCGCCCGTCGTCGAGTACCTCGATCCGGGACACGCAATGCCCGGACGCCGTCTCGCCGTCCGTCTTCAACTGGACATAGCGGAAGTCCAGTTCGTCGCCTTCGCGCGTCCCGATCAGCTGCCCGCGTACGACGTCACCGCCCGCGTAGTCGGCCCAGATCACCCCGTCCTGCTCGTGGTACGTGAACCGGGTGCGCGTGCCCACCTGGCCCGGTGCCTGGTCCTCCACGGGGGCCATCACCAAGCCGTCGAGCGAGGGGACGGTCGGGGCCGCGGTCATGGGCCGCTCCCTTCAAGAGCGTTGACGGGTCGGGCTAAGGTGGCCAACGTAGACCACTCGCGGGAGCCCGGACGCGCCGGGCTGAGAGGGAGGCGGCGGCCTCCGACCGTATGAACCTGATCCGGGTCATGCCGGCGAAGGGAGGGGCTGGACGCCCATGTCACGGCTGTCTTCGAAGGTGCCGTACGACGTCGTCGTCGTCGGTGGCGGAATCATCGGCCTGGTCACGGCCTGGCGGGCCGCGCAGCGGGGGCTGCGCACCGCGGTCGTGGACCCGGCGCCCGGCGGCGGGGCCGCGCAGGTCGCGGCCGGCATGCTCGCCGCGGTCACCGAGCTGCACTACGGCGAGGAGACCCTGCTCGCCCTCAACCTGGCCTCGGCCGCCCGTTATCCGGCCTTCGCCGCCGAGCTCACCGAGGCGAGCGGCGAGGAGCTCGGCTACCGGTCCTGCGGCACGCTGTCGGTCGCGCTGGACGCCGACGACCGCGCCCATCTGCGCGAAGTGCACGCCCTGCAGGAGCGCTCGGGGCTCAGCTCCGAGTGGCTCTCGGGCCGCGAGTGCCGCCGTCTCGAACCGATGCTCGCGCCCGGCGTCCGCGGCGGTCTGCGCGCCGACGACGACCACCAAATCGACCCGCGCCGGCTCGCGAAGGCCCTGGTCATCGCGTGCGAGCGGGCCGGTGCGGAGTTCCACCGGCAGTGGGCGGACCGCGTCACTGTCGTACGGGACCGGACGGCGGGCGTCGTGCTCGCGGACGGCACCGGACTCGTCGCCGACCAAGTGGTGCTCGCGGGCGGCAGCCGCAGCGGGCTGCTCGCCGGGCTGCCCGAGGACGTGGTGCCGCCGGTGCGGCCCGTGAAGGGTCAGGTGCTGCGGCTGCGCGTCCCCGCCGCGTACGCGCCCTTCCTCCAGCGGACCGTGCGGGCGGTCGTGCGCGGCAGCGATGTGTACCTCGTGCCGCGCGAGAACGGCGAGCTGGTGATCGGGGCCACCAGCGAGGAGCAGGGGTACGACACCACCGTCACCGCGGGCGGGGTGTACGAGCTGCTGCGCGACGCCCACGAGCTGATCCCCGGGATCACCGAGCTGCCGCTGGTGGAGACGATCGCGGGCCTGCGCCCCGGCTCCCCGGACAACGGGCCGCTGCTCGGCCCGACCGTCCTGCCCGGCCTGCTGCTCGCCACCGGGCACTACCGCAACGGCGTGCTGCTCACCCCCGTCACGGGCGACGCGATGGCGCACGTCCTGACGACCGGCGAACTCCCCGAGGAAGCGCGCCCGTTCACCCCCAAGCGCTTCGGAGCACGGCAGGAGCAGACCGTATGAACGGCATCGGGACGGATCGGACGAGCGGCGCGGATGAAGGCCGTACGAGCACCATCGAGGTCCACGTGAACGGCGAGGCGCGGGCCGTGTCCGAGGGCAGCACCCTCGGCGCGCTCGTCGCCACGCTCACCGCCGCGCACTCCGGCGTGGCCGCGGCGCTGAACGAGACCGTGGTGCCGCGCGGCGAGTGGCCGCGCACGGCGCTGCGCTCCGGCGACCGCGTCGAGGTCCTGACCGCCGTCCAGGGAGGCTGAGGAACATGGCGGACGACACCCTCGTCATCGGGTCGAGGACCTACACCTCGCGGCTGATCATGGGCACGGGCGGCGCGCCAAGCCTGGACGTCCTGGAGCGCTCGCTGGCCGCGTCCGGCACGCAGCTGACGACCGTGGCGATGCGCCGGGTCGATCCCGGCACCAAGGGCTCGGTCCTCTCCGTGCTCACGCGGCTCGGCATCGAGGTGCTGCCGAACACGGCGGGCTGCTTCACGGCGGGCGAGGCGGTCCTCACCGCACGGCTCGCACGCGAGGCGCTCGGCACGGACCTGGTGAAGCTGGAGGTGATCGCCGACGAGCGCACGCTCCTGCCCGACCCGGTCGAGACCCTCGAGGCCTGCGAGACGCTCGTGGACGACGGCTTCACGGTCCTGCCCTACACGAACGACGATCCGGTCCTCGCCAGGAAGCTGGAGGACGCGGGCTGCGCGGCGGTGATGCCGCTCGGCTCCCCCATCGGCTCGGGCCTCGGCATCCGCAACCCGCACAACTTCCAGCTGATCGTGGAGAACGCGAACGTGCCGGTGATCCTCGACGCCGGCGCGGGCACGGCCTCGGACGCGGCGCTCGCGATGGAGCTCGGGTGCGCGGCCGTGATGCTGGCCTCCGCCGTCACGCGGGCCCAGGAGCCGGTGCTGATGGCCGAGGCGATGCGGCACGGGGTCGAGGCGGGACGCCTCGCGTACCGCGCCGGCCGGATCCCGAAGCGCCACTTCGCCGAGGCCTCCTCGCCGATGCAGGGGCGGGCTCGTCTTGACCCGGAGCGCCCGGCGTTCTGACGCCCGGTTCGGGTCGGCGCCCGGGACTGGGCGCCGGCCGGTCGGTCCGCGGCTCCCGTCGCGATGCCCCGGCCCCGTCCGGTCACCGTCACAGCTCGGCTTCAAAGCCGCTGCACCTGCCCCGATCAGGCAACCCACCAAGCCACGGCTCGTACACTCGGCGCGTGGACACGACCCTTCAGGACCCTCTCGTCGGGCAGCTGCTCGACGGCCGGTACCGCATCGACGCGCGGATCGCGGTGGGCGGGATGGCCACGGTCTACCGGGCCGTGGACACCCGCCTCGACCGCATCCTCGCCCTCAAGGTGATGCACCCGGCGCTGGCCGCCGACGCCGCCTTCGTCGACCGCTTCATCCGCGAGGCCAAGTCCGTCGCCCGGCTCGCGCACCCCAACGTGGTCGCCGTCTACGACCAGGGCGCCCAGGGCGCGTACGTCTATCTCGCGATGGAGTACGTGGCCGGCTGCACCCTGCGCGACGTCCTGCGCGAGCGCGGCGCCCTGCACCCGCGCGCCGCCCTCGACATCCTGGAGCCGGTGCTCGCCGCGCTCGGCGCCGCGCACCGCGCGGGCTTCGTGCACCGCGACATGAAGCCCGAGAACGTCCTCATAGGGGACGACGGCCGCGTGAAGGTCGCCGACTTCGGGCTCGTCCGCTCCGTGGACACCGTGACGAACACCACCGGCGCCGTCCTCGGCACGGTCTCGTATCTCGCGCCCGAGCAGATCGAACGCGGCGTGGCCGACCCCCGGGTCGACGTGTACGCCTGCGGAGTCGTGCTCTATGAGATGCTCACCGGCGCCAAGCCGCACTCCGGCGAATCGCCCGCCCAGATCCTCTACAAGCACCTGCACGAGGACGTCCCCGCCCCGTCGGCGGCCGTGCCCGGACTGGCGGTGGACCTCGACGAGCTCGTCGCCTCCGCCACGGCCCGCAACCCCGAGGTGCGCCCGTACGACGCGGTCGCGCTGCTCGGGCAGACCCGGCAGGCGCGCGCGGCGCTCACCGACGCGCAGCTGGACGCGGTGCCGCCGGGTGCGGTCGACCAGTCCGCGCAGGACGGGCACGACAACTCCGAGGACCGTACGAGCGTGATCCCGCGCTCGGTCACCGCCGTGCCGCGCCCGCTGCCGCCCGAGGAGCAGCTGAACCGGACCAGCCGTCTGGAGATGCCGCCCCCGCCGCCCGCCGGACCGGCCGGTCCCGGGACTGCGGCTCCCGCACGCCGGCCCCGGCGCGGGATGTACTCGGTGATCGCCGCCGTGCTGCTCGCGCTCGGGATCGGCGCCGGCGTCTGGTACATCAACTCCGGGCAGTTCACGCAGGTCCCGCTCATCCTGGCGAAGTCCGAGGCGGAGGCGCGCGAGAAGTTGCAGGACGCCGGTCTGCGCGTGGACGACGAGGTGAAGAAGGAGTACAGCTCCGGCTTCGAGCGCGGCCAGGTGATGGCCAGCAACCCCGCCCAGGGCAAGCGGATCCGCGAGGGCGGCACGGTCACGCTGACCGTCTCGCTCGGCGAGCGCATCGTGCGCGTGCCCGACGTCAGCAGCTCCCCGCTCGCGGACGCGAAGAAGGAGCTGAAGGCGGCCGGACTCGAACCGGGCACGGTCACCCGGGAGTTCAACGAGGAGGTGGAGCGCGGCAACGTGATCCGCACCAGCCCCGCCTCCGGCACCCGGCACAAGACCGGCTCGGCCGTCGCGCTCGTCGTGAGCAAGGGCGAGCCCGTCGAGGTGCCCGACGTCACCGGGCAGACGCCCGAGGAAGCACGCGCCGACCTGGAGGCGGAGGGCCTCAAGGTCGAGACCGCCGAGGAGCGCGTCCACTCCGAGCACGACAAGGGCCTGGTCGGCCGCCAGTCGCCGGGCGGCGGCGCCATGCTCGCCGAGGGCGACACCGTGACGCTGACGCTCTCCAAGGGCCCCGAGATGGTCGAGGTCCCGGACGTCACCGGCATGAAGGTGGACGAGGCGAAGGACGAGCTCACGGCGGCCGGTTTCGAGGTCGAGGAGGACCGGGGCCTCCTGGGCCTGTTCGGCGACACCGTGGAGAGCCAGTCGGTCGAGGGCGGCGAGGAAGCGCCCAAGGGCTCGACGATCACGATCAAGATCCGCTGACGGTGGGCGCCGGACGGGTGCCGGCGCCACCGTGACACTCTTGACTGCGTGAAGCACACCCGTAACCCCGTCGGCAGCCACGTCCCCGTAGCCGGCGGGCTCGCCACCAAGGGCCTCGCCTACGCGCGGGAGTTGGGCTGCGAGACCGTGCAGGTCTTCGTCGCCAACCCGCGCGGCTGGGCCACCCCGCCCGGCAGCCCGGCCGAGGACGAGGCCTTCCGCGCGGCCTGCGCGGCCGAGTCGATCCCGGCGTACATCCACGCCCCGTATCTGATCAACTTCGGCTCCCACTCCCCCGAGACGGTCGAGAAGTCGGTGGCCTCGCTGCACCACTCACTGCGCCGCGGCCGCGAGATCGGCGCGCTCGGGGTGGTGGTGCACACGGGTTCCGCGACGCAGGGCCGCGACCGCGCGGAGGCGCTTGAGCAGGTACGGCGCCACATGCGGCCGCTCCTCGACGAGCTGACGCACGAGGACGACCCGTACCTCCTCCTGGAGTCGACGGCCGGCCAGGGCTACTCGATCTGCTCGCGCACCTGGGACTTCGGCCCGTACTTCGACGCCCTCGACCACCACCCCAAGCTCGGCATCTGCCTGGACACCTGCCATGTCTTCGCCGCGGGCCACGACCTCACGGGCCCGCACGGCATGCACCGGGCCCTCGACCAGCTGGTGGAGACGGTCGGCGAGGGCCGCCTGAAGCTGATCCACGCCAACGACTCCAAGGACGTGGTCGGCGCGAAGAAGGACCGGCACGCCAACATCGGGCAGGGCCACATCGGCGAGGACGCGTTCCGCGCGCTGATGAAGCACCCCGAGATGGACGGCGTACCGCTGATCATCGAGACCCCGGGCGGCCAGTCCGGGCACACGGCGGACGTGGAGCTCCTCAAGAAGCTGCGGGACGGCTGAGCAGCAGGGCTTACGGTTGAGGGAATACCCTCAGGGGGTATACGGTTCCCCTATCGGCAGGAACCGCTACCTGACGTTTGGGGGTCTCGACCCATGCGGCATGAAACGCACGAGACACATACGCATCAGCACGCCGGCCACAGCACCGCCTCCTGGTCCATGGCCGCGAAGGCCACCCTGCACTGCCTCACCGGATGTGCCATCGGCGAGGTGCTCGGCATGATCATCGGTACGGCGCTGGGCTGGGGCACGGCGCCCACGATGGTCCTGGCCATCGCACTCGCCTTCTTCTTCGGCTACTCGCTGACGCTGTTCGCGGTGCTCCGCGCCGGCGTCGCCCTGGGGGCCGCGATCGGCGTCGCGCTCGCCGCCGACACCCTCTCGATCACGGTGATGGAGATCGTGGACAACGGCGTCCTGCTCGTGGTGCCCGGCGCCATGGAGGCCCACCTGTCCGACGCGCTGTTCTGGGGCGCGCTCGCCTTCGCCTTCGCGGTGGCCTTCCTGGTCACGACCCCGGTCAACAAGTGGCTGATCGGCCGCGGCAAGGGCCACGCGGTGGTGCACCGGTACCACTGAGGCACCGTACGAACCCAGAACTCCGTACGGACCCGCCTACGGACTCAGAGCTCGGGACCGTCCCCTGGCTCCTCCTGATACGAGTAGCGCTGCTCGCGCCAGGGGTCGCCGATGTTGTGATAGCCGCGCTCCTCCCAGAAGCCGCGGCGGTCGGCGGTCATGTACTCGATGCCGCGGACCCACTTCGGGCCCTTCCAGGCGTACAGATGCGGGACGACGAGGCGCAGCGGGAAGCCGTGCTCGGCGGTGAGGAGTTCGCCGTCGCGGTGCGTGGCGAAGATCGTCTGCTCGGCCGTGAAGTCGGAGAGCCGCAGGTTCGAACTGAATCCGTATTCGGCCCAGACCATCACATGGGTGACATCGGGTGCGGGCGGGGCGATCTCGAGCACGGAGCGCGCCGGAACGCCGCCCCATTCGGCGCCCAGGATCGAGAATTTGGTGACGCAGTGCAGATCGGCCGTGACCGTGGCGTACGGCAGCGCACCGAACTCCTCGTGCGTCCAGCAGTGCTTCTCACCGTCGGCGGTGGCGCCGAAAACCCTGAACTCCCAGCGCTCCGGCCGGAATTTCGGCACGGGCCCGTAATGGGTGACCGGCCAGCCCCGCTGTAGCCGCTGCCCCGGAGGAAGCTCGTTCTGCTTCGTGACGCGGCTATCCGGCTGACCCATGCCTCCATGATGACAGCCCGCGGAGGGTGGAGGTGACCAGGTCTGCACCGATTCGGGCAACTCCTACTAAGCATGCACTTACTGGACGGCCCCGGAACCCGGTGCAAGGATGCGGCGCACCTGCCCCCGATACGCGCTTGGAAGGAGCCTCTGCGATGCAGGGCGACCCCGAGGTCATCGAATTCCTCAACGAGCAGCTGACCGCCGAGCTCACGGCCATCAACCAGTACTTCCTGCACGCGAAGATGCAGGAGAACTTCGGCTGGACGAAGCTCGCGAAGTACACGCGGCACGAGTCGATCGACGAGATGAAGCACGCGGAGGTGCTCACCGACCGGATCCTCTTCCTGGACGGGCTGCCGAACTACCAGCGCCTCTTCCACGTCCGCGTGGGCCAGACCGTCACGGAGATGTTCCAGGCCGACCGCCAGGTCGAGGTCGAGGCCATCGACCGGCTCAAGCGCGGGATCGAGGTCATGCGCGCCAAGGGCGACATCACCTCGGCGAACATCTTCGAGTCGATCCTCGAGGACGAGGAGCACCACATCGACTATCTCGACACCCAGCTGGAGCTGATCGAGAAGCTCGGCGAGCCGCTCTACATCGCGCAGCTGATCGAGCAGCCGGAGGCCTGAGCCTGCGGGCGCGGCGTCGGACCGGCGCCGCGAGGGAGGGTCAGGCGGCTTCTTCGAGGGATTCGGTCAGGGCGGGCTCGGGGGCCAGAGCGGCCACCGCGTTGCCCTGCTCGACCAGCTCGCGGCGGGGGCACGCGCCCCGGCCGAGGATCGCCTGGATACGGCGTACACAGGACCCGCAGTCGGTGCCGGCCTTGCACTTGGAGGCTATCTGCCGCGGGGTGCAGGCACCGGCGTCCGCATGCTCCTTGACCTGCTGCTCGGTGATGCCGAAGCAAGAGCAGACGTACACGCCGATCACCTCCCGACGGGACAGGACTGGGTTGCGCTCCCCCGATGATCGGTGAGGCTAACCTAACCTTACCCGGCACCACCAGCACGCAAAAGCACTATGGGGCGCGGATCACAAGGATCCGCGCCCCATTGGCGTGTCATACGTGCCGCGGCTTACTGGTCCCGGTACATCTCCGCGACCAGGAAAGCCAGGTCAAGGGACTGGCTGCGGTTCAGGCGGGGGTCGCAGGCCGTCTCGTAGCGCTGGTGCAGGTCGTCGACGAAGATCTCGTCGCCGCCGCCCACGCACTCGGTGACGTCGTCACCGGTGAGCTCGACGTGGATGCCGCCCGGGTGCGTGCCCAGCGACTTGTGCACCTCGAAGAAGCCCTTGACCTCGTCGAGGACGTCGTCGAAGCGGCGGGTCTTGTGGCCCGAGGCCGCCTCGAAGGTGTTGCCGTGCATCGGGTCGGTGACCCAGGCGACGGTGGCGCCGGAGGCGGTGACCTTCTCGACGAGGGTGGGGAGCTTGTCGCGGATCTTGTCCGCGCCCATCCGCACGATGAAGGTGAGCCGGCCGGGCTCGCGGTCCGGGTCGAGGCGCTCGATGTACTGAAGCGCCTCCTCCGGGGTGGTCGTCGGGCCCAGCTTGATGCCGATCGGGTTGCGGATCCGGGACGCGAACTCGATGTGCGCGCCGTCCAGCTGGCGGGTGCGCTCACCGATCCACACCATGTGGCCGGACACGTCGTAGAGCTGGCCGGTGCGCGAGTCCACGCGGGTCAGCGCCGACTCGTAGTCGAGGAGCAGCGCCTCGTGCGAGGAGAAGAACTCGACGGTCTTGAACTCCTCCGGGTCCGCGCCGCAGGCCCGCATGAAGTTCAGCGCATTGTCGATCTCGCGCGCGAGCTGCTCGTAGCGCTGGCCGGACGGCGAGGACTTCACGAAGTCCTGGTTCCAGGCGTGCACCTGGCGCAGGTCGGCGTAACCGCCGGTGGTGAAGGCGCGCACCAGGTTCAGCGTCGAGGCGGACGCGTGGTACATCCGCTTCAGGCGCTCGGGGTCCGGGACACGGGCCTCGGCGTTGAAGTCGAAGCCGTTCACGGAGTCGCCGCGGTAGGTCGGCAGCGTCACGCCGTCGCGGGTCTCGGTGTCCTTGGAGCGCGGCTTCGAGTACTGACCGGCGATCCGGCCCACCTTCACGACCGGCACGGAGGCCGCGTACGTGAGGACGGCGCCCATCTGGAGCAGCGTCTTGAGCTTGTTGCGGATGTGGTCGGCCGACACCGCGTCGAAGGCCTCGGCGCAGTCGCCGCCCTGCAGCAGGAACGCCTCACCCTTGGCCACGGCGGCCATCCGGTTGCGCAGCTGGTCGCACTCGCCTGCGAAGACGAGCGGCGGATACGACTCGAGGTCCGCGAGCACATCGCGCAGAGCCTCGGCATCGGGGTACGTGGGCTGCTGCGCCGCGGGAAGGTCTCGCCAGGTGTTGCCACCGTTTGCGGTGGTCTTAGCGTTCACGGTCACCTCGTCAACATTACGGGGTCGCCGCGCCCGTCCATTCCCCCGCCCACTTTCTGAGACGAACGTCCCAGCGGGCGTGGGTGCGCTATGGTCTGAGCCATGCTCGCGCACTCGAACCAGAACTGGTGGTGGACCGCTCATCCGGCGGCCCACTGACTGCGCGTTCCCCAGACTCGCGAAGGCCGCCCGAGGGGCGGCCTTTTCGTTTGTCCGCGGCCGTTCCTCTCCCGAGATCCAGCTCCTCCGGAAGGAACCCATGCCATGGACGACCGCCGCTCCAGCTTCAGCCTCAGTCGCCTTGTCGATGAAGAGACTCCCTTCGCCCTCCTGCGCCGCCGCACCCCGGGCCGCGACCACGACACCGTCGAGGTCCTGACCGGTGAGGTGCGCGAGGCCGAGCGCCTCGCGGATCTCCCCGACACCGGGGATCGCCCGCTGCTCGCGCTCGTCCCCTTCCGGCAGATCCGCGAGCGCGGCTTCGAGGTGACGGACGACGGCACGCCGCTGTCGTACCTCGTCGCGCATGAGTCGTACGAGATGAGCCTGGACGAGGCGCTCGCGCAGCTGCCCGCGCATGACGTGCGGGTGCGGGGCGGGGGCTTCGACCTCGACGACGCGACGTACGCGAGGATCGTCGAGCGGGTGATCCGGGAGGAGATCGGGCAGGGCGAGGGCGCCAACTTCGTGGTCCGGCGGACGTACGAGGGCGAGATCCCCGGCTTCTCGCGGGCCGACGCGCTGGCGCTGTTCCGGCGGCTGCTCGACGGGGAGCGAGGCGCGTACTGGACGTTCGTCGTGCACACCGGGGAGCGGGTCCTCGTCGGCGCGAGCCCCGAGGTCCATGTGCGGATGAGCGGCGGCACGGTCGTCATGAACCCCATCAGCGGCACCTACCGCTACCCGGCCGAGGGGCCCACGGCCGAGGGGCTGCTCGGCTTCCTCGACGACGCGAAGGAGCGGGCCGAGCTGTCGATGGTGGTCGACGAGGAGCTCAAGATGATGTGCACGGTCGGCGACCAGGGCGGGGTCGTCGTCGGGCCGCGCCTGAAGGAGATGGCGCACCTCGCGCACACCGAGTACGAGCTGCGCGGGAAGTCCAGCCTCGATGTGCGCGAGGTCCTCAAGGAGACCCTGTTCGCGGCGACCGTCACCGGCTCGCCGGTCGAGAACGCCTGCCGGGTCATCCGACGGCACGAGGAGGGCGGCCGCGGCTACTACGCGGGCGCCCTCGCCCTGATCGGCCGGGACGCGGGCGGCGCGCAGACCCTCGACTCCCCCATCCTGATCCGCACCGCGGACATCGCCCCGGACGGGAGGCTGCGCGTGCCGGTCGGCGCCACGCTCGTGCGGGACTCCGTACCGGAGAACGAGGTGGCCGAGACGCACGCCAAGGCCGCCGGGGTGCTGGCCGCGCTCGGCGTACGGCCCGGGCGACCGCGCGCCGAGCACGCACGGCCGCGCCTCGCCGACGACCCGCGCGTCCAGGAAGCGCTCGACTCCCGGCGCGGCTCGCTCGCGCCGTTCTGGCTGCGGATGCAGGAGCGGACCGGTGAGCTGAGCGGTCACGCCCTGGTGATCGACGGCGAGGACACCTTCACCGCGATGCTCGCGCACGTGCTGCGCTCCTGCGGGCTCACGGTCACGGTCCGGCGCTACGACGATCCGGGGGTACGGGAAGCGGCCCTCTCGCACGCGGGTCCCGTCGTCCTGGGCCCCGGCCCCGGCGACCCGTCCGACACCACCGATCCGAAGATGCGCTTCCTGCGCGCGCTGACCGCCGATCTCGTGCGGAACCACCGGCACGGACTGCTCGGTGTCTGCCTCGGCCACGAGCTGCTCGCGGCCGAGCTGGGCCTGGACATCGTGCGCAAGCAGGTGCCGTACCAGGGGGCGCAGACGCGGATCGTGCTGTTCGGGCGGCCCGAGACGGTCGGCTTCTACAACAGCTTCACGGCGGTGTGCGACGGCGAGACGGCCACCGAACTCGCGGCCCACGGGATCGAGGTGAGCCGCAGCGCGGACAGCGGCGAGGTGCACGCGCTGCGCGGGCCCGGGTTCGCCGGGGTGCAGTTCCACCCCGAGTCGGTGCTGACGCTGCGCGGGGCGGCGGTGGTGCGGGAGCTGGTGGAGTCGGTGCGGGCGACGGTTCGGGTCTGACCGTTCGGCTCCGACGAGACGGTCGTTTCGGCGGTACGGGCCCGGGGGCGCCCGAACCCGTACCGCCGTATATTCGCCCATATCAGGCGAGATGCCTCACCGATTGGGAGCAGTCGTGGAAATCCTGTCATTCGGCGTGCAGGCCGACGAGAAGCCGCTCATCGAGAAGGCCTTCGAAGGACACCACGACGTCCGCTGCCTGGATGTGTTCCTCACCGAGGACACGGCGCCCATCGCCGCCGGGTACGAGATCATCACGGTCAGCGTGAACGCCAATCTCAGCAGCCGGGTCCTCCAGACCCTGGCCGCCGGCGGCACGCAGATGATCGCCACGCGCTCCACCGGCTTCAACCACATCGACCTCGCGGTGGCCGAGCGGCTCGGCCTCACGGTCGCGCGGGTCTCGTACTACTCGCCGTACTCCGTGGCCGAGTTCGCCTGGACGCTCGCGATGGCCGTCAACCGGCGGATCGTGCGCGCCTCGAACCGCACCCGCGACTTCGACTTCCGCCTCGAAGGCCTGATGGGGCGCGACATGCGCGGCCGTACGGTCGGGGTGCTCGGCACCGGCAAGATCGGCGAGGCCTTCACCCGGATCGCGCACGGCTTCGGCATGAACCTCCTGGGCTGGGACGTGGCCCAGAACCCGGCCTGTGTCGAACTCGGCATGAAGTACGTGGACAAGGAGCAGCTCTTCGCCGAGTCGGACCTGGTCAGCCTGCATGTGCCGCTGCTGCCGGCGACGCAGCACATCATCAACGCCGAGGTCCTGGCCGCGATGAAGGACGACGCGATCCTGGTGAACTCGAGCCGCGGCGGGCTCATCGACACGGAGGCGCTGGTCGCCGAGCTGCGCAAGGGCCGCTTCACGGGGGTCGGGCTCGATGTGTACGAGGCCGAGGCGGGCCTGTTCTTCTTCGACAAGTCGATCCAGGGCGTCGAGGACGACGTCCTGGCCCGCCTCCTGACGTTCCCGAACGTGGTGGTCACCTCGCACCAGGCGTACTACACGCTGGACGCGCTGAACCAGATCATCGAGACGACGCTGCAGAACGTGCTCGACTACCAGGCGGGCAGGCGCGGCGAGAACGTGCTCGTTCCCGCCGCGCCCGAGACCGGGGCCTGAGCCCGCGCCGGCCCCCTGTCCGCTCAGCCGAAGAAGACCCCGACTTCCTTGTAGAGCTCGGGGTCCACGGTCTTGAGCTTCGCCGTGGCCTCGGCGATCGGTACGCGCACGATGTCGGTGCCGCGCAGCGCGACCATCTTCCCGAAGTCCCCGTCCCGTACGGCCTCGATGGCGTGCAGGCCGAAGCGGGTGGCGAGCCAGCGGTCGAAGGCGCTCGGGGTGCCGCCGCGCTGGACGTGGCCGAGGACCGTCGTACGGGCCTCCTTGCCCGTGCGCTTCTCGATCTCCTTGGCCAGCCATTCGCCGACGCCGGAGAGCCGGACGTGGCCGAAGGAGTCCAGCGACTGGTCCTTGAGCACCATGTCGCCGTCCTTGGGCATGGCGCCCTCGGCGACGACCACGATCGGCGCGTACGAGGCCTTGAAGCGCGAGGTCACCCAGGCGCAGACCTGCTCCACGTCGAAGCGCTGCTCGGGGATGAGGATCACGTTGGCGCCGCCGGCGAGCCCGGAGTGCAGGGCGATCCAGCCCGCGTGCCGGCCCATGACCTCGACCACGAGGACGCGCATGTGGGACTCGGCGGTGGTGTGCAGCCGGTCGATGGCCTCGGTGGCGATGCCCACGGCCGTGTCGAAGCCGAAGGTGTAGTCGGTGGCGCTCAGATCGTTGTCGATGGTCTTCGGCACGCCGACGACCGGGATGCCGTACTCGTCGGTGAGCCTGGCGGCGACGCCCAGGGTGTCCTCGCCGCCGATCGCGATCAGGGAGTCGATCTCGTACTTGGCGAGGTTCTCCTTGATCCGTCGGATCCCGTTCTCCTCCTTGAACGGATTCGTCCGCGACGAGCCGAGGATCGTGCCACCGCGGGGCAGGATGCCGCGCACGGCCGGGATGTCGAGCGGCACGGTGTCGCCTTCGAGCGGCCCGCGCCAGCCGTCACGGAAGCCCGTGAAGTCGTAGTCGTACTCCTGGACGCCCTTGCGGACGATGCCGCGGATGACGGCATTGAGCCCGGGGCAGTCGCCGCCGCCGGTCAGCACGCCGATTTTCTTGGCCCCCATGGGGAATCCCTTCGCCACGTTCGCTGTGTGACCCGTCACGCTAATGGTGATCCAGGTCACTTCACGGTGTCGAGGGCGTCAAATGCCGCGGCCGGCTTGGCAGTTGACGAGCCGCTTTCACTCATACGAGGCCACGGCGTCGTCGCTTGACCCCGGCGGCCGCCGGGACGGGCCCTGACCGGCCCTGTGCGGGCCGGATCCGGGTCACTCGTCGTCCAGGCCCCGCTCTATGGCGTACCGCACCAGCTCCACCCGGTTGTGCAGCTGGAGCTTGCCCAGGGTGTTCTGGACGTGGTTCTGGACCGTGCGGTGGGAGATGACCAGGCGTTCGGCGATCTGCTTGTAGCTGAGGCCCTTCGCGACCAGGCGGAGGACTTCCGTCTCGCGGTCGGTGAGCTGGGGGGCCTTCGGCTCGTCCGGGGTCGCCGGGGCCGGTTCCGAGGCCAGCCGGCGGTACTCGCCGAGGACCAGGCCCGCCAGGCCCGGGGTGAAGACCGGGTCGCCGACCGCCGTGCGGCGGACCGCGTCGGTCAGCTCCTCCGTCGAGGCGGACTTCAGGAGGTAGCCCGTCGCGCCGGACTTGACCGCCTCCAGGACGTCCGCGTGCTCGCCCGAGGCGGACAGGACCAGGACGCGCAGCTTCGGGTTGGCGCCGACCAGCTCCTTGCAGACCTGGACGCCCGGCTTGAGGGGCAGGTTCAGGTCGAGGACGAGGACGTCGGGGGCCGCGGCCTTCGCGCGGCGCACCGCCTGGTCGCCGTCTCCGGCCGTGGCCACCACGTCGAACCCCGCCTCGGCGAGGTCGCGGGCCACCGCGTCGCGCCACATCGGATGGTCGTCGACCACCATCACCTTGACCGGCTGTCCCGGCTGCCCGTCCGTCTGCTGCTCGCTCATCAATCCGCCTTCCCCCGTGGGACCTTCAGTTCTACTTCCGTACCCTGCCCGGGCACCGAGATCAGCTCGGCCGTGCCGCCGATGTCGCGCAGCCGGCCGCGGATCGAGAGGGCGACGCCGAGGCGGCCCTCGCCCTCCGCCTGCGCGAGCCGGCCCTCCGGGATCCCGGGGCCGTCGTCGCGCACCGTCACGATCACCTCGTCCGTCCAGTCCTCGACGAGGATCCAGGCCCGCGCGTCCTCGCCCGCATGCTGCCGGACATTGTCCAGTGCGGCACCGACGGCGGCCGCGAGCTCACGCGCCGCGGCCGGCGGCAGGAGCACGGGCGCACCCGGTTCCGAGAGGGTGACACGGGAGCCCGCGTACGGGGAGAGGAGGGTGCGGATGTCGCGGGGCACGTCGTCCGGATCGTCGTCGGGTTCGTCGACGACGCGGACGAAGGCCCCCTGCTGCGCGTCCTCCGAGACCCGCGATGCGGGCAGCAGGCCGCCCGCGACCAGCGTGCGCAGCGCGACCTCCTGCTCGCCGGCCATCCGCCCGAGCTCGGCCGCCTCGCCGCCGAGCGCGGTGCCGCGGCGCTGCACCATGGCCAGGACCTGCAACACGTTGTCGTGGATGTCGCGGGCCAGCCGCTCGCGCTCGCGGGTGGCCGCCTCGATCTCCAGGGCGCGGGCCAGGGTGCGCTCGGAGGCGCGGGCGACCTCCACCACGTATCCGATCGCTATCGAGGCGACCCACACGAGCAGCACGTTGTGCAGGGTGTCCTGGCTGGGGTGGCCGCGCTGGACGATGTTCGCGACGCCGACCAGCGCGGAGGCCACGGCCGCCCAGCGCCAGCCGCCCTTCAGCGCGTACGCGAGCACCGCACCGGCCGTCCAGATGGACGGCAGCGTCGGGCCGTCGCCGGCGATGCGCTGGGCGGAGTCGGCGACCGGGGTGAGCAGGATGCCGACGAGCGAGATCGTGAGGTCGACGAACAGGAAACGCTTGGTGCAGGCGGTGGCGTTGGCGACGAAGCGCAGGGTGCCGAGCGTCCAGGCGGCGAGCACCGCGAAGTAGACGATGGCGATCCAGGGGCGCGCGAACTCCTCGTACGCGGCGACGAAGAGGCCGATCGCGTACACCATGGTGCCGATGCGGTACGCGGTCAGCGCACGCCACAGCGGCAGCTCGACCGACATCCTCATCACGCGCTCGCGTCTGGCCATGTCCCCCGCCCCCAGCGGTCCCGACGGACCGTCCCTGCGTGCTGCTCTCCTCGGACCTGCGTCCAGCTTTCCTCGGACTCGCCCGCGGCCGTCAGTGTTCCTCGGACTCGCCCGCGCCCGTCAGCTTTCCTTGGACTTGCCCGCGGCCTTGGCGAGCTCTGCCTTCTTCTTCGCCTCGTCCGCGATCTGCCGCTTGGCCGCCGTCGCGTACATGTCCACGTACTCCTGGCCGGAGAGCTTCATGATCTCGTACATGACCTCGTCCGTCACCGAACGCAGGATGAAACGGTCGCCCTCCATGCCGTGGTACCGGCTGAAGTCCAGCGGCTTGCCGATCCGGATGCCCGGGCGCATCAGCTTCGGCACCACCTTGCCGGGCGGCTGGATCTTCTCGGTGTCGATCATCGCGACCGGGATCACGGGAGCGCCGGTGGCCAGCGCCACGCGGGCCAGGCCGCCGGGCTTGCCGCGGTAGAGGCGGCCGTCCGGGGAGCGGGTGCCCTCGGGGTAGATCCCGAACAGCTCGCCGCGCTCGATGACCTCGATGCCGCTCTTGATGGCCGCCTCACCGGCGCCGCGCGCACCTGAGCGGTCCACCGGGAGCTGGCCGACGCCCTTGAAGAAGGCGGCGGTGAGCTTGCCCTTCACACCCGGGCTGTTGAAGTACTCGGCCTTCGCGATGAAGGTGACCTTGCGGTCGAGCACCGCGGGCAGGAAGAAGGAGTCCGAGAAGGACAGATGGTTGCTCGCGAGGATCGCGGGCCCCTCCGCGGGGATGTTCTCGAGTCCCTCGACCCAGGGCCTGAAGACGGTCTTCAGACTCCCCCCGACGGTGAGCTTCATGAAGCCGTAGATCAACGCAGGTGCCTTTCTCGTTCTGTCAGGTCGACCTTAACCCGTGCCGGGCCTGCGCTCCTTCCCGGATGACGGGGCGTCCGGGGCGTGACGCGGGCGCCCGGGCGGCCGGGGCGGGCGGATCGGCCCTGGTCGGTGTCGGTCCGGTCGCGTACCGTGAACGCAACTCCCGACCCGACTCCGGCTGCCCGCGCCGGAGCCCGCCTCACGAAGGAGACCGAAGGTGCCGGTCCTCCCCGGAGCCGAGCCGTACCGCCATGAGGGCGGCGAGATCGGCGTGCTCCTCTGCCACGGTTTCACCGGTTCCCCGCAGTCGCTGCGCCCGTGGGCGGAGTATCTGGCGGCGCGCGGCCTGACCGTCTCCCTGCCGCTGCTGCCCGGGCACGGCACGCGCTGGCAGGACCTGGCGCTGACCGGGTGGCAGGACTGGTACGCGGAGGTGGACCGCGAGCTGCGCGCCCTGAGCGAGCGGTGCAAGCACGTCTTCGTGTTCGGCCTGTCGATGGGCGGCGCGCTGACGCTGCGGCTCGCAGCCAAGCACGGCGAGGCGGTCAGCGGCATCGTCCTGGTGAACCCGTTCAACAAGATGCAGGACCCGATGGCCTTCGCCCTGCCGGTCGCGCGGCACTTCGTGCGCAGTACCAAGGGCGTCCTGAGCGACATCGCCAAGGAGGGTTCCGAGGAGCTCGGCTACACGCGCGTACCGCTGCACGCGGCGCATTCGCTGCGCCAGTTCTCGCGCGTGGTCGACGCCGAACTGCCGCAGGTCACCCAGCCGTTGCTGCTGCTGCACAGCCCGCAGGACCACGTGGTGGCGCCCGCCGACTCGGCGCGCATCCTCAGCCGGGTCTCGTCCTCGGACGTCACCGAGATCCTGCTGGAACAGAGCTACCACGTGGCGACGTTGGACCATGACGCGGACCGCATCTTCGACGAGAGCCTCGCCTTCGTCGGCCGGCTCGCGCCTGACGCACTGGATTCCCGGGAAGGTACGACGGCCGGTGGCTGAGCACGAAGCGGCGGACCGCGACGAGAGCCGCGAGGAGCACGAGGAGGAGCTGCGCGAGCGGCTCGTCCCCGAGGACGCCGCGCGCGCGGCCCAGGCGGGTGAGCCGGCGGACGTGGAGGCGGAGACGCCCTCGGCGGACCTGACGAAGGCGGAGCCTGCGAAGCCCGAAGCCGCGAAGCCCGAGGCGGCGAAGCCCGCGCCGCTGGACGAGGACGCCGCGTGGGCCGCGATCGTGGCGGGGTACGGCGAGCAGCCGGCCGACCCGCCGGGCGCCAAGCCGTTCAAGTCGGTGGAGGACCTCGCGGGCCTGGTCGCCGAGGCCGAGGAGGCCGAGAAGGAGCGCGGCGGTCCCGCCCGCACCGGCTCGGACAAGCCCGTGGCCGGCTCGCTCGTGTTCGCCCCGGGCGTGGGCCCGCGGGACTACGACGTGGCCGAGGCCTCGGAGGACGACCTCGACGAGTCGGACGAGGGCCACTTCGTCCCGCCGGAGCCGCCCCCGCTCCCGGAGGCCGACACCACGGCCAAGTTCGCCTGGCTCGCGGTGATCGGCGGCCCGGTGCTGCTGCTCCTCGCGGTCCTCTTCGGCTGGCCGATGACGTGGTGGCTGACCACCCTCGGCATCGGCGGCTTCCTGGGCGGCTTCGCCACGCTCGTGATGCGGATGGGCGACGGTGACGAGGACGACGACGATCCGGGGCGGGGCGCGGTCGTCTGATCTCTGCTGCGCGCACGAGGGCCCGCACCGGTCGAATCCGGGCGGGCCTTGTGCGTTTCGCCGTCGGGGCACGCGGCTTCGTATCGCCATATGAGGCACACGGCCCGTATCGCCCTACGGATCACCAGGCCCCCGGCAGCGCGGCGGAACGCGGTCCGGGCGAGATGGAACGCGGTCCGGGCGAGATGGAACCCGGTCCGGGCGAGATGGAACCCGATCCGGGCGAGATGGAACCCGATCCGGGCGAGCGGCGAAGGACAGGTGAACGAGCCCAAGCCTTCGAGGCGTTCACCTGACGAAAGGAGCCCCGATGACCGTCGTACCGGGCGTCCGCACCCGCGCGGAGACACCCCGCGAGGACAGCGACGCCCGCGTGATCGAGCGGTCCCGGGATGAGCCCGAGCAGTTCGCCCTCCTCTTCGACCGGCATGCCGACGCCGTGCACCGCTACGCGTCCCGGCGGCTCGGTGCCGAAGCCGCGGAGGATGTGATGGCGGAGACCTTCACCACCGCTTTCCGGCTGCGGCACCGCTACGACGGGGAGCGGGCGGACGCCCGGCCCTGGCTGTTCGGCATCGCGACCAACCTCATCGGCAGGCACCGGCGCGCGGAGGCACGCCGCTTCAAGGCGCTCGCCCTCGTGCCCGCCCCCGTGGAGCTGGAAGAGGCGGTGGACGACCGCGCGGTGGCGCGGGCCGGCGCGTACGGGGTGCGCCGCGAGATCGCGGCGGCCCTGGCCGGCCTGTCCGCGCGCCACCGCGACGTGATCCTCCTGATCGCGTGGGCCGGCCTCGACTACGAGGAGGCGGCCCAGGCCCTGGGGATCCCGGTCGGCACGGTCAGGTCACGCCTGCACCGGGCCCGCAGCAGACTGCGCGAAGCACTGGGCGGATCCGATCCGACGGCTTCCCGGGAGGCACGCCCATGAAGAGGCACACACCCATGACCGATGAACTCGACCGACTGCGCGAGTGGGAGGAGCCCGCTCTCGACGACGACACACGCCACCGTGCGCGGCTGCGACTGTTCGCCGCGATGAACGAAGAACCGCGTGCGGCACGCCCGTTGGGGCGTCGCACGGTCCTGCGGATCGCCGCCACCGGCGTGGTGACGGCGGCGGTGGCGACGACGCTCCTCGTCTCCGTGGACGGCGGCTCCGGCGGAGGACAGCAGGCCGAGCCGCCCGCGAGCAGTTCGCCGAACGTGGCCAACGTAGCCGTGGCCGAGGTGCTCCACGGGGCGGCGGACTGGGAGCGCAGGCACGGGAAGAGGCCCGCGGTGCCGCGCGACGACCAGTTCGTCTACTCCAAGCGGATCATCAACGAGACGGAGACGAGGACCGGCAAGGTCAGGAGCTACACCGACGAGATGTGGAGCTCGGTCGACGGCTCCCGCCGCTCCTTGAGCATGGAGCTCGGCAAGGAGATGTGGGAAGGCGGGGACGGCGGCAGTGTGTGGCCGCCCCGCAAGTGGGACGAGCTGGAGAAGCTGCCCACCGACCCGGAGAAGCTCGTGTCGGCCCTGATCTCCGCGGGCTCTTCCGAGAGGCCGGTCAGCAGCTACGACGACGGGGAGCGAGCCCACGCCTACTTCATGGTCGGCGAACTCCTGAAGTGGCCGCTGCTGCCCGAGGGACTGCGCGCCGCGGCATACGAAGGGCTGGCGCTCGTCCCGGGCGTCGAGACGGTCGAAGGGGTCGAGGACTCCGCCGGCCGCAGCGGCGTCGGCATCGCCTTCCCGGAGCGCTTCAAGGGCAGGTTCCTCATCTTCGACGCGAAGACCTATGAATTCCTGGGCTTCCGCGACGAGCGGATCTCCCGCGACGGTACGAAGACGTACATCCAGCTGTCGCACACGGTGGAGTGGGGAGTCGTCGACAAGGTGAGGCAGCTTCCGTAGGCCTTACGAAGAGGGGGGAACCCTGAGGGCGGCCAGGACCGGCAGATGGTCCGTGGCCGCCCTCAGGTCCGTCTCCGTGATGCCCGCATGCCCCACCGGGACACCGCAGCCCAGGACTTCGATGCCGCGTGAGGCGAAGATCGCGTCGATGCGCTGGCGCGGGGTGGCGGCCTCCGAGGAGTACTCGCCGCCCCAGGGCTTGACCGCCCAGCAGTCCTGGAGCGCGCCCGCGAGCAGCTTGAACGTGCGGCCGTCCGGCCGGTCGTTGAGGTCGCCGCCCGCGACCGTGTGCTCCACGCCCATGCCCGCGAGCCGGTCGAGCAGCATGCCGCCCTGGTCGTAGCGCTCATCGGTCTGCAGGGACAGATGGCAGCTGAGGACGCCGAGCCGGGCGCGCCCGAACCGTACGACCGCGGTGGAGAATCCGCGGCGGTGCAGGCCGGGCGTCAGGGGCAGCAGCACGTCCTCGGTGCGCTCGACCGTGGCCCGCAGCGAGCACAGCAGCGCGGGGCCCGCGGCGGGGGCGCCGCCCGCGAGGATCACCAGGTCGGAGGCCTTGGCGAGGCGGGCGAGCTTCTTGTTCCAGCGGAAGAAGCGCGGCGCTTCCTGGATGAGGACCAGGTCGGGGTCGCAGGCGCGGATCACCCGGGCGAGCGCGGCGGTGTCGTCGCGCATCGAGCGGATGTTGTACGAGAGCACCCTGACGACGGCCGAACCGTCCGGATCCGTACGGGAGTTGGGCAGCGAGATGGGCGAGGCCTGTCCGGTCACCGGGCCACGATATGACAGCGCCCGCCGGTCCTGTACGGAACACGGCGGGCGTCGTCGGATACGGCTCACATGACCGGGGCGGGCTCCCTGGCCAGGTCGGCGGCGCCCACGAGGCCCGCCTTGTTGCCGAGCTGGGCCGCGATCACCTCGGCCTGCGGGCGCCAGTTGCCGCCCACGAGCCAGCGCTTGTACGACTTGCGGATGGGGTCGAGCACGAGCTCGCCCTCGTCCGAGAGGCCGCCGCCGATGATGAAGGCGGACGGGTCGAACAGCGAGGCCAGGTCGGCGAGACCGGCGCCGGCCCAGCGGGCCAGCTCGCGGTAGGAGTCCACGGCCACCAGGTCGCCCTGGCGCGCGGCCATCGAGATGTGCTTGCCCTCGATGCCCTCGGGGGTGCCGTCGCCGAGCGAGAGCAGCAACTCGGCGTTCTCCGGGGTGGCGTTGGCGCGCTGCTTCGCATAGCGCACGAGCGCGCTGCCGGAGGCGTACTGCTCCCAGCAGCCCTGGCTGCCGCAGCCGCACAGCAGGCCGTCCGGGACCATCCGGATGTGGCCGAACTCGGCGGCCACGCCGAAGTGTCCGCGGCGCAGCTTGTTGCCGATGATGATGCCGCCGCCGAGGCCGGTGCCGAGGGTGATGCAGATGACGTTGCGATGGCCCTTGCCCGCGCCGAACTTGTACTCGCCCCAGGCCGCGGCGTTCGCGTCGTTCTCCACGACGACCGGCAGGCCGACGCGCTCCTCGACCTTCTCCTTGAGCGGCTCCTGGCGCCAGTCGATGTTCGGCGCGAAGTACACCGTGGAACGCTCGCGGTTGACGTATCCGGCCGCGCCGATGCCCACGCCCACGATCTCGTGACCGGCTCGCGCGCCTTCCACGGCCGAGGCGATCGCGTCCACGATGGCCTCGGGGGTGCTGGGAGTCGGCACCTTGAAGGTGGAAAGGATCGTGCCTTCCTCGTCGACCACGCCGGCCGCGATCTTCGTGCCGCCGATGTCGACGCCGATGGTGAGTCCCATGTGTCCCTCAGTTTTCGGTCGAGCCCCGCTGCTGCCCAGCCTAACCGAGGGGGACGCCGGTGCCGTCGCGACGGCCGCCGCAGTCCAGGGGTTGGGACCGGCAGTCCAAGTCGGCGGGACCGCCGGTCCAGGTCGATAAGACCGCTAGTCCAGCTCGGTGAGGTCGCCAGTCCAGGTCGATGAGGTCGCCGGTCCAGGCCGACGGGGCCGCTAGTCCAGGTCGATGGGGTCGCCGCCGGACTTGCCCTCGTCCTTGCGGTCCTCCTGCGTCCAGCGGCGCTCGTGGCCCTGGACCGCGGAGCGGTAGGCGGCGAGCAGTTCGGAGCCCGCGGCCGCGAGGTGGTCGAAGACCTCGGGGTTGCGCTGGATGACCGGTTCCACCACGGACTTCGCCTGGTTGATCAGCTGGTTGACGGCGCCCTGGGCGGCCATGCCGGCGATCGGGGTCTGCAGTCCGGACAGCTTCTCGCTCACCGCGTCCACCAGCCGCCGCAGTTCCTCTGCGGCCGAACCGGGCGGCGTGCCGTACTGGGCGCGGCGCCGGGCCTGCTCGGCGGCGAGGTCCTCGGCGCAGGCCTTCTCCCACGCGTCGTCGTCGACCGCTCGCGGCTGGTCGGCGGGGCGCTCGGTGTCGCTCATGGCAGGCTCCTGCGGCGGGTCGGCGGTGCGCGGCTGCGTACCTTCGACGGTACCCGAACGGCGGAACGGGGATCAGGGGTGTGAGCGGTACGCGGCAGGGGGTGTGCCGCTCAGGTGGTGGGCCGCTCCTGCGGCCACAGGCCCGGGTCGGGCGTGAAGCGGATGCCCAGTTCGCCGTCCTTGAGCCCGGCGCCCGCGACGGTGCAGCGGCGCAGGGCCGAGGGCAGCGGCACGATCCGGCGGAACTGCCCGGCGGTGACGACGAGTTCGTCCCCGCGCCGGACCAGGTCGAGTTCGTCGCGTACGGCCCCGGGCAGCGGTATCCGCCACTCCAGGAGCCCGTCCTCGGCGAGGCGGTCCGTTATCGGCCATTCCTCGCGCGGCGGCACGTCGCCCGGGGCGGGGACCGCGAGCGCGGCGAGGTCTTCCGCGCCGCGCGGGTCACGGCCGAGGTGCGGCACCTCGGCCACCGGCAGGCCCTCGCCGCGCCACTGGGCGAGCACCTTGTCCTGCTGGGCGGCGAGCGAGGCCAGCCAGGGGTCGGCGGAGCCCTGGGGCAGGACGCGGTTGGCGAGGACGCGCTCGATGCGCAGGCCGTGCAGGGCGAGTCCGAGCACGGCGGTGCGCAGGGCGTCCGCGCCGGCGGGGCCGGGCTCGACGACGAGGCGTACGGCGGTGTCCGCGCTCTCGATCACGGCCTGCACCCCGGCGAGATGCGCGTCCCACTGCGCGGCCGCGTCGTACAGCCACTGTGCGGGCATCGGCACGCCCGCGAGCTGGGCCAGCATCGGGCGCAGGGCGCGCGCGGCCTGCCGCTCCGGGGGCAGCAGACGGCGGACGTAGCGACGCAGCTGGGTGGGCAGGGCGAGGGTGGCCAGGGCCTTGGCGGTGGGCGGCAGGTCGACCACGAGGAGGTCGTACGCGTCGCTCCGGTGGGCGTCGCGCACGGCAGTGAGCAGGGCGAGCTCGTCGGCGCCCGGTAGCGGGGTCAACTCGTCGTCGTCCAGGCGCTGGGCGCCGAAGAGGTCGAGCGCGGTGGCGGCACGTTCCTGCAGCGCGAGCGCCTCGCGCCGGAAGTGCCCGGCGGCGTCGAGACGCTCGGCGTCGAGGAGCAGCGTGCGCAGCCCTGCGGCACGGGCCTGCTGTGCGGTGGCCGCGGCCACGGTGCTGCGGCCGGAGCCGCCGGGGCCGGTGACGAAGAGGGTGCGCATAGAGGTGAACGGTACGTCAGGGCCCGTACGACCCCGCAGCCTCTGCCCCGTATGCCGCGCCCGCAGGCCGCCCCCGAATGCCGGGCCCGCAGGCCTGCCTCGGAGACGGAGTCACCGGTGCCGCAGGCCCCGGTCCCGAAAGCCCGGCCCGCCGCTCCGGCCCGCAACTGGCCGGCCCACCGGCCCGGTCCCGGGCCGCCGGTCCCAGAGACCCCATGCCGGAACCAGCTCCCGCAGGCCCAGCCCCCAGAGTCCGGCCCGCCGGTCCATCCCGGAACTGGCCGGTCCACCGCCCCAGTCCCGGAGCTGCTGGTCCGACAGGCCCCTGCGGGGACCGCCTCCCGCAGGCCCAGCCTCGAGGGACAGCCGCCGGCGCCACCCGGAATCACCAGCCCCGCAGGCCCATCCCGAGAGACAGTCACCGCTCCGTCCCGGACCCGCCGCTCCCGCAGCCCTGTCCGAGGGCCGGAGGCCGGACGCCCCCGTGCCGGACGGCCACTGCCTGCCCCGCACCGAAATCGGCCGACCATCTTGGCCGCCCATACCGGAGCCACCGGTCCCGCCGCCTGAACCACGGCGGAGAGCCCGTCCCGCCGCCTGAACCCACGGCGGGTCGCCTGAAGCGCGGCGGCTCGCCCCGCAAGCCCCGTACCGCGTCGGACCGTCCCGCAAGCCCCCGAGCCGCGGCTACTTGGGCCCGGACTCCACGCGCTTCTTCAGACCGGCGAGCGCCCGGTCGATGATGACCTTCTCGGCCTTGCGCTTGATCATCCCGAGCATCGGGATCTTCACGTCCACGGTGAGCTTGTACGTGACCTCGGTGCCCTTGCCCGCAGGCCGCAGCACATAGCTGCCGTCCAGGGCGCGCAGCATCTGGGACTTGACCAGCGTCCAGCTGACCTCGTTGTCCCCGGTCCACGTGTAGCCGAGGACCTGGTCGTCCTTGATCGCGCCGGCGTCCATGACCAGCCGCACCTGCTCGGCGCGGCCCGAGGCGTCCGTCTCCAGGACCTCGGCCTGCTTCACCTCGCCGGTCCAGTCGGGGTAGCGGGCGAAGTCGGCGATCACCGCCATGACCTCGGCGGGCGACGCCTCGATCGTGATGCTCGAGCTGGTGTGTTCCGCCATCGCCGTGGCTCCTCCAGTGCTGGCCGGATTGCAAGGGGTGCGCGGGGGTGGACCCGCCGCCGTGAAGGCTACCGCGCCGGGGTCGGCCCGGCTCCCGTCCCCTCGGCCTGCGAGACGGGCCCCCGCGCCCGGAGGTTCCGCGAGGTCACCACTCCAGGGCCCACGGCGTGCCCGACCCGGCGAAGTGCCCGACGTTGACGCACTCCGTGACGCCGATCCGCATCCGCCGCACCAGAGGCTGGTGGACATGGCCGAACAGGGCGTACCGCGGCCGGGTCCGGCGTATCGCGTCGAGCAGGGCGGTGCTGCCGCGCTCGAAGCGCCGGGCCACGGTGTCGTACACGAGCTCGGGGACCTCCGGCGGGATGTGCGTGCACAGCACGTCCACCTCGCCGACCGCCTCGATCTTCGCCGCGTACTCCTCGTCGCTGATCTCGTACGGCGTGCGCATGGGCGACTTGAGGCCGCCGCCGACGAAGCCGAAGACCAGACCGCCGATCTCGACGCGCTCGCCGTCGAGGACCTTTGTGCCCGCTCCCGCGTACTCCTTCCACAGGCCGGGGATGTCGACGTTGCCGTAGGTGGCGTACGTCGGTGTCGGGAACGCGGCGAACATCTCGGCGTACTGCCGGCGCACCGCTTCCTCGATGGCCGCGTTGCGGTCCAAGCCCTCCCAGAGCGAGGCGCCGAAGGCCCGGGCCTCCTCGTAGCGGCGCGCGGTGCGCAGTTCGACGATGCGCGTGGCGTTCTCCCGGCCGAAGAGGTCGGGGAAGATGCCGCGCGAGTGGTCCGCGTAATCGAGGAACAACACCAGGTCACCGAGGCAGACGAGCGCGTCGGCGCCGTCGCCTGCGCGGGCGAGGGCCTCGGTGTTGCCGTGTACGTCGCTGACCACATGCACTCGCATGCCGATCACCCTAGAACTCGGCCGCCCGTGCGGGTAGAGCACACGGCTCCCCCACGTAACCCCCACCGGACCTGCGGTTACTTCCGAGTCGCCCGCGCGGCCGACTACAGTGCGAACTGCAACGCCTCGTCATGTGACGCAGCGAACATCTGGCCCGGACCCCCTATCGGAGAGCCCGTACCGGTGGGTAACGTCCGGGCAGTCCAGTTGTGCTCCCGTGCCCGCTTCCCAGGAGAAGGCACCCGAGCACCTGCCCGATCTTGGACCGCACCGTCGCAGCACACAACGTCGTGGCGCCGGCGCCCTATGAGGAGCAGCAGTCTTGCGCGAGTTCAGCCTTCCGGCCCTGTACGAGGTCCCTGCGGACGGCAATCTGACCGACATCGTCCACCGCAATGCCACCCAGCACCCGGATGTCGCGGTCATCGGCCGCAAGGTGGGCGGCAGTTGGCAGGACGTCACCGCAAGAGACTTCCTCGCCGAGGTGCGCGCGGCGGCCAAGGGCCTGATCGCCTCGGGCGTGCAGCCGGGCGACCGCGTGGGTCTGATGTCCCGTACGCGCTACGAGTGGACGCTGCTCGACTTCGCGATCTGGAGCGCGGGCGCGGTCACGGTCCCGGTGTACGAGACCAGCTCGCCCGAGCAGATCCAGTGGATCCTCGGCGACTCGGGCGCGGTGGCCTGCTTCGTGGAGCTGGACGCGCACGCGGACGCGGTGGCCTCCGTACGCGACCGGCTGCCGGCCCTGAAGGACGTGTGGCAGATCGAGGGCGGCGGTCTCGACCGGCTGCGCGCCGAGGGCGAGCAGGTCACGGACGAGACCGTGGACGAGCGCTCGGCCGTGGCGAAGGCCGACGACCCGGCCACCATCGTCTACACCTCGGGCACCACGGGCCGCCCCAAGGGCTGCGTCCTCACGCACCGCAGCTTCTTCGCGGAGTGCGGCAACGTGGTGGAGCGGCTGCGCCCCCTGTTCCGTACAGGCGAGTGCTCGGTCCTGCTCTTCCTGCCGCTGGCGCACGTCTTCGGCCGCCTCGTGCAGGTCGCGCCGATGATGGCCCCGATCAAGCTGGGCCACGTACCGGACATCAAGAACCTCACGGACGAACTGGCCTCGTTCCGCCCGACGTTGATCCTCGGCGTCCCGCGCGTCTTCGAGAAGGTCTACAACTCGGCGCGGGCCAAGGCGCAGGCGGACGGCAAGGGCAAGATCTTCGACAAGGCCGCGGACACGGCGATCGCGTACAGCCGCGCGCTCGACACCCCGTCCGGCCCGTCGCTGGGCCTGAAGCTCAAGCACAAGACCTTCGACAAGCTGGTCTACAGCAAGCTGCGCGCGGTGCTCGGCGGCCGCGGCGAGTACGCGATCTCCGGTGGCGCCCCGCTGGGCGAGCGCCTCGGCCACTTCTTCCGCGGCATCGGCTTCACGGTCCTCGAGGGTTACGGGCTCACAGAGTCCTGCGCGGCCACGGCCTTCAACCCGTGGGACCGGCAGAAGATCGGCACGGTCGGCCAGCCGCTGCCCGGCTCGGTGATCCGTATCGCCGACGACGGTGAAGTCCTGCTGCACGGCGAGCACTTGTTCGCGGGCTACTGGAACAACGAGGGCGCGACCGCCGAGGCGCTGGCCGACGGCTGGTTCCACACCGGTGACATCGGCACGCTCGACGAGGACGGCTACCTCGCGATCACGGGCCGCAAGAAGGAGCTCATCGTCACGGCCGGCGGCAAGAACGTGGCACCCGCCGTGATCGAGGACCGCATCCGGGCGCACGCCCTTGTCGCGGAGTGCATGGTCGTCGGCGACGGGCGTCCGTTCGTGGGCGCGCTGGTCACCCTGGACGAGGAGTTCCTCGGCCGCTGGGCCGCCGACCACGGCAAGGCCTCGGTGGCGGCGGCGGATCTGCGCAAGGACCCGGAGCTGCTCGCCACGATCCAGCGCGCGGTGGACGACGGGAACGCGGCGGTCTCGAAGGCCGAGTCGGTGCGCAAGTTCCGTGTCCTGCCGGGCCAGTTCACGGAGGAGTCGGGCCACCTGACGCCTTCGCTGAAGCTGAAGCGGAACGTGGTGGCGAAGGACTTCGCCGACGAGATCGAGGCGATCTACCGGGGCTGATCCTGCTCCTGGCAGCCGATCCGGCTACGGACATGCGTAAGGGGTCCCGCTCATCGAGCAGGACCCCTCACCCATGCCTCACAGCAGTTGCTTCAGCTTCTCCGCGAGCAGGTCCCAGCGCCACTTCTCCTCCACCCACTCCCGGCCCCGCTCGCCCATCCGGGCCCGCAGTTCGGGGTCGAGCAGCAGCGTCGTGACGCGGTCCGCGGCCTCCTCGGGGGAGCCGCCGCGCACCACCCAGCCGGTCTCGCCGTCGAGCACCGCGTCAGGCGCGCCGCCCGAGTCGCCGGCCACGACCGGCAGGCCGGTCGCCGAGGCCTCCAGGTAGACGATGCCGAGCCCTTCGACGTCCAGGCCGCCGCGGCGCGTACGGCAGGGCATCGCGAACACGTCGCCCGCCCCGTAGTGCGCGGGCAGTTCACTCCACGGCACCGCCCCCGTGAAGTGCACGGAGCCGGCCACGCCCGTCTCGGCGGCCAGCTTGCGCAGCTCCTTCTCGTACGGGCCGCCGCCCACGATCAGGAGCACCGCGTCCGGCACCTTCGCGAGGATCAGCGGCATCGCCTCGATCAGCGTGTCCTGCCCCTTGCGCGGCACGAGCCGCGAGACGCACACCACCACGGGCCGCTCGCTGAGCCCGAGCCGGGCGCGCACCTCGGCGCCGCCCGAGCCGGGGTGGAAGGTCTTCTCGTCGACGCCGGGCGGCAGTTGGACCATCCGCGCGGCCGCCTCGGGCGTGAGGGCGGCGGCGATCCGCGAGCGCGTGTACTCGCCGAGATACGTGATCGTGTCCGTGGACTCGCCGATCCGGCGCAGGAGTTGGCGGGAGGCGGGCAGCTGGGCCCAGCCCGCCTCGTGCCCGTGCGTGGTGGCGACCAGGCGGTTCGCGCCCGCCTTGCGCAGCGCGCCGCCCATCAGGCCGAGCGGCGCCGCGGCACCGAACCACACCGAGGTGCAGCCGTGCTCCTTGAGCAGCGAGACGGCCCGGCGGGTGACGCGCGGGGTCGGCAGCAGCATCGTCGTACGGTCGCGTACGACCTTGAAGGGCTGTTCCGCGTCGAAGGCGGCCGTGGCCTCCACGCCCTCGCGGCTGCGCTTCCAGGTGGAGGCGTAGACGACGAGCTGCTCGGGGTCGAGCCGCAGCGCCATGTTGTGCAGGAAGGCCTGGATGCCGCCGGGGCGGGGCGGGAAGTCGTTCGTGACGATCAGGGTCTTGTGCATCGACGCCGACAGTAGCCGAAGCCGTCCGCAGGCCGCGCTCCCCACCGCACCCCGCGCCACCCGCCGACGCTCCTCACCCCCGCACCCCGGCTCGCACCTCACCTCCCACCCCGGCCCGCGCCTCGCCCCGCACCCCGGCCCGCCCGTCGCGCCTCACCCCACACCCCGGCGCGCACCGGCATCATGACGGCTCACACTCAGCACATATCCGGGCAAGGCACACATGACGTCCGCACCGCGACCCGCCCCGCTCCGCGCTCTCGCGCAACTCCCCCTGACCGTCCGCCTCCTGGCCGTCTGGCTGCCCACCCGCGCGCTGCTCCTGCTGTGGGTGTTCAAGGCGTTCACGGCCCCGGGCCCGGACGTCACGGCGGACGTCGAGGTGATCTACCAGAGCTGGTACGAGATCCTGCGCACCGGAACGTTCCCGCTGGACGACGTCACCTGGCAGTACCCGCCGGCCGCCGCCCTCGCCGTCCTCTCCCCCGCGCTGCTGCCGTTCCTCGCGTACTCCGCGGCGTTCTTCGTCCTCGCCTTCCTCACGGACGCGGTGGTGCTCGGGCTGCTGCGGTACACGGCCGGGCGGCCGGGCAAGTCGGCCGCGGGCGCCTGGGTCTGGGTCGCCGGTGCCCCGCTGCTCGGGCCGACCGCGTACGCCCGCTACGACCTCTTCGTCACCGCCGTCGCCGTCGCCGCGCTGCTCGCCGGCGCCCGGCACCCCCGCGTCCAGGGCGCCCTGATCGCACTCGGCGCCCTGCTCAAGGTGTGGCCCGCGCTGCTCCTCGTCGGCACGCCGCGGGGCCGCGCCACCCGCCGCGCCTGGACCACCGCGCTCGCGGCCGCCCTCGCCCTGACGCTGGCCTTCACGGTCACGATGCCGGGCGCGCTCGCCTTCCTGTCCTTCCAGCGCGACCGCGGCACGGAGGTGGAGTCGCTCGGCGCCCTGCCGTTCCATGTGGCCCGCCACTTCGGCTGGCCGGGCCGTATGCAGCTCAACTACGGCTCGGTGGAGTTCCTCGGCCCGTACGTGCCCGTCGTGACCGCCCTCGCGCAGGTCCTGACGGTCCTGGCCTGCGCCTGGCTGCTCCTGTGGCGGCTGCGGGCGCGCGCCTGGGCCCCGTCGACGCCCGCGGACGCGGCCTTCACGGCGGTGCTCCTGTTCACGGTCACGAGCCGGGTGATCAGCCCGCAGTACCTGCTGTGGCTGGTGGGGCTGGCCGCGGTCTGCCTGGTCTTCCGCACGGGGCGGATGCGGCTGCCGGCCGTCCTGGTCCTCGCGGCCACGGGGGTCTCGTTCCTCGAGTTCCCGATCTGGTTCTCGCATGTCGCGGCGAGCGACCCGTGGGGCATCACGCTCCTGACCGTGCGCAACGGCCTGCTCGCGGCCGCCGCGCTGAGCGCCGGTCGCCGCCTGTGGCGCCAGACGGTCCCCGAACCCGCCCCGCGCCCCGCCCTGCCCGCTCAGGCCGCCCGCGAGAAGGCCGGCGCGGGCGCCTGACGCACCCGGCGCACCAGCAGGGCGAGCGCCCCGCACTGCACGGCCGCCGCGGCCCCCATCGCGAGCGCCACGCCCGAGAGCCCGAGGCCGCCGGACAGGACGTGGGCGAGCGGGAGTTGGACCGCCGCGCCGAGCACCGTGATCCGCAGCAGCTTTGCGCTGTGCCCGCCGCCTTCGAGCACACCCCCGAGCGCGATGAAACAGGCGAGCAGGATCAGATACGGACCGAGGCAGCGCAGGAACACCGCACCCTGACGCGCGGTCTCCGCCTCGGCGCCGAACACGGCCAGCACCGCGGGCGCGGCCACGAACAGGACCGCGGCCGCGAGCGTCCCGAGCACCCCGGCCACGAGCACCGTCTGCCGCCCCACCACGCCCCGCTCGCCGCCCCCGCCCAGCCCGCCACGACCGTCCTGCTCACCGCCCCCGCCCCGCTCGCCCAGCAGCTCGGCGGTATGGATCGCGGCCGCCTGGCGCACCGCGTAGAAGGCCATGGTGGCCACGTACATCGCCTTCGTGGCGATCCCGTACGCGGCCACGGACGCCACCCCGAGCCGCCCGACCACCCCCACCAGCGCGAGCGTGGCCGCCATCCGCAGCAGGAAGTCGGCGCCCATGGGCAGCCCGGTGCGCAGGGTGTGCAGCGCCGCGCGGGCCACCCGCACCCGCGCGCCCGCCGTCCGGTGCCGGCGCAGCACCCACAGCCCGCAGCCGAGTGCGGCCGCGCGTCCGAGCACCATGGCGAGGGCGGCGCCCGTGATGCCGTACGCGTGGATGAGCAGCGGGTCGAGGACGAGGATCAGACCGTTGGCCATGAGCGCGAGCCGCATCGGCGTCCGCGTGTCGCCGCCGCCCTTGAGGACGGCGTCCAGCTGGAGTTGGGCGAAGAGCAGCGCCGAGCCGGGCAGCGAGACCGCGAAGTACGAGGCGGCGAGCGCGACTTCGGGGCCGTGCGCCGTGCCGAGCACGAGCGCGGCGAGCGGCTCGCGCAGCAGGAACCCGCCCACCGCGACGACGGGCGCCAGGACCGCGCACACCGCCCAGCCGCCCGCGACCGCGCGCCGCCGGGCCGCCGTGTCACCCGCGCCGCGCGCGTGCGCGACGAGCACCGTCGTACCGGACCCGCCGATCAGCGCGAGGCCGAGCAGCAGGTTCTCCACGTTGGTCGCGACGGCCACCGCGGCCACGGCCGCACCGCCCAGGCCCGCGACCCAGATCATCGTGACGATGCCGGCGGCCACCGAGGCGAGCAGCTCGAAGTAGACGGGATACGCGAGCACCACGAGCCTGCGCCGGTGCACCGCCCCGCCGCCGCCCTGCCGCTGTTGTCGCCCCACGCTTCCCCCTCGTATCGAGATACCTCGATTCGAGGCATCACCCTTCGAGATACCTCGTTTCGAGGTACCTCGACGAGAGATATCATGCGCTGCGGACGACGGGCAACGGATCGCGGACAGCGGACGCGCCGACTGCGGGAGACAACGTGCTGGAACTGACCATCCTGGGCTTCCTCGGCGAACAGCCGCTCCACGGCTACGAGTTGAAGGCCCGCATCCAGGGCCTCAGCGGCCATGTCCGCCCGGTCAGCGACGGCGCGCTCTACCCCGCGATCACCCGGCTCGTGAAGGCGGGCAAGCTCGACCAGCGCACCGAACCGGGCTCGGGAGCCGCCCCGCGCCGCATCCTCTCCCTCACCCCCGAGGGCCGCGCCGACCTGCACGAGCGGCTGCGCTCGCCGAAGGACGCCGACATCACCGACGGCCAGCGCTTCTTCACCCTGCTCGCGTTCCTGGGCCAGCTGCCGGACCGCGCCGGGCAGGCCGCGGTGCTCCGCCGCCGCCAGGAGTTCCTCTCGGCGCCGGCGAGTTTCTTCTACGAGGGCGGCAGGCCGGTGCGCGCCGAGGACGAGCCCGACCTGTTCCGCCGGGGGATGCTGCGCATCGCCCGCGCCACCGGCACGGCGGAGAAGAAGTGGCTGGCGGAGGCCATCGCGGAACTGGAGGGCAGCGGCATCGAGGGCCGCTCGTAGCCCGCCGCACCCCGGAGGCGCTAGCTCAACTCCTGCCGCACATACGCCTCCCACTCCCGCGTGAACGCCTCCAGCGTCGTGCCGAGCACCTCGTGCAGCGCGTCCTCCACCGCACCCTCGCGCCGGTCGTGCGCGCCGACCGCCCGGTAGAAGGCGAGCAGCTTCTGCTCGCCCCAGCGCTCGGCCGTCATCTTGCAGGCCAGCCAGCCGCTCTCGTACGCCTGGGCCAGGCGCGAGGCGGAGCCCGAGAAGGCGAACTCCTCGTCCGCGGGCAGCGTCACCGGGAGCTCGGAGCGGTCGAGCGCGCGGTCGAGTTCGGGCGCGGCCTGGGGCGCCGTACGGCCGGAGCCTCGGTAGCCGAGCCAGTCCGCGAACCCCTCCGAGAGCCACAGCGGGGTCGCGGGGGTGGTGGCGGAGCGGGTGGCCACATGGGTGGTCTCGTGGGTCAGGACGACCTGCTTGCCGAAGTCGCCGAGCACGTCGAACGCCTCGGGGTTGAGGATGATCCGGTCCGCGGGCGCCTTGCCTGACCCGCCGCCGGCCTCACCGGTGGTCACGGCGGCGATCCCCTGGTAGCCGGAGGCCGGCGCGCCGAGCAGCGCCCCCATGTCGTCCAGCGACTCCGGTACGAGCACCACGACCCGGCCCGCCCAGCGCTTCCCCCAGACCTCCTGCACCGCGGGCACGGCCCGGTCGGCGAGCTCCGCGTAGCCGCGCAGCTTCTCCGCACCGCGGCCGACCCCGAGGACGAGGCTGCGCTCCCCGTGCACGACCGTCACCTCGCCCTGTTCCCAGAGCTGTTCGGCGCCCTTGTCCTTGGGCCGGTCCGAGGCGACGAGCCAGTCGCCGTCCTCGTTCACCAGCTTCACGGTGCGGTCGGCGGTGACGGGCGCCCGGTCGTAACCGCGGATCCGGTAGTGCAGGCGGACGGTCGCGGTAGCCCGGTCCCCGGCGGGTTCGAGGCGGACGAGGTCGTACGTCCAGGAGCCGAGCGGCACCTGGGCCAGATCGCCGAGCTCCTCGGCGTCCCCGTCGGCCTCGGTGGCGCGGAAGGCGCCGGCGTCCCGGGCGATCACCGCCTCGGCCCTGCGGTCGAGGAGGTCCTTGACGGCCCGGCTGTCGGCGGGCTCGCCGGGCGGCCCGGCACAGCCGCCGAGCGCGGCGAGCACCAGTGCCGCAACGCCCGCTCTCCCACGCCCTCGACCCGCCACGTTCACGATCGTACGGGCAGGCCGCCCGGCCGAGGACCGGACGGCCTGCCGCACGCGCCTCACGGCCGGCGGACCGGAGGGCCCGACCGCACCCTCACGACCCGAGGACCGGACAGCCCACCGCGCACGCTCTACGGACGGCTCCTCACACCCGGGTCACGGAGGAGATCGGCATCATGCCCACGGGGTCATACCGGACCGGGGCGCCCGGGTAGGGCGCGTGCACGACCTGCCCGTTCCCCACGTACATCCCGATGTGGCTGGCGTCGTCGCGGTACGCCACCAGGTCCCCCGGCTGCGCCTCGGCCAGGGAGACCTGGCGTCCGGCGTACCGCTGGGCCTGGGAGGTGCGCGGCAGGCCCACGCCCGCCTGCTGGTACGCCCACTGCGTGAGTCCCGAACAGTCGAAGCCGTGCGGCCCGTTGGCGCCCCAGATGTACGGCCGCCCGACGGCCTGCCGGACCGCCGCGAGCGCGGAGGCGGCACGGGCGGATGCGGGTGCGCCGCCGACCGCGGGCGTCCCCATGTCCGTGCGCCCGGAGCGCGACGCGCGGTCGTACGCGGCCCGCTCGGCGTCCGGCATCGCGTTGAGCAGCCGGCGCGCCTCGGCCAGCTTCTTCGTCACGATCCGCTTCTGGCGGGCCACCGTCTTGCGGGTCTCCTCCAGCTCGGCGAGTTTGCGCCGCGCCTCGTCCCGCTCCTGGGCAAGTTCGCGCTGGGCGTCCTGGAGCTCGGCCAGCTCGTCGGCCTGCCGGTCGGTGATCCGGTCGAGCGTGGCCGCCTTGTCCAGGTAGGTGTCCGGGTTCTCGGACAGCATCAGGGCCAGGGTCGGGTCGAGCCCGCCGGAGCGGTACTGGGCACCGGCGAGGGAACCGAGCTGCCCCCGCATGGTGTTGATGCGCTCCTGGCCGCGAGCGAGGCGGTCCTTGGCCTGGTCGACCTGCTCGCGCAGCTTCCCGGCCCGCTCGTCCGCCTTGTTGTACGCCTCCGTCGCCCGCTCGGCCTGTGCGTAGAGGCGGTCGACCTCGGCGCGGGAGCCGGTCCGGGGCTCCCCCGGGTCGGCGCCGGCCGGTGCTGCGGCGAGCGTCGCGGCGGCGGTGGCCATGGCGGCGGACAGGACGGTGACGCGTGCGCCCCGGTCGAACCTGCCGAAGCGGTCGGACGGAGCGGAACGGCGATGGGACGCCACGGGGTACGGCTCTCCTTCCTGCTGCCGCTGCCGCCCGCCCTCACAGCTGGGCGGGCTGCCGGAGATCAGCGGCAGTGCGGACGTCCGGCCCGGTTGCGAACCAGCTGGGCCTCCGGTCTGCGGTCCGCGGCGCGGACTGCTCCCGGCGGGTTCCCGCTTCAACGGCCCCTGCCGGAACCGCAGTTCCGGCCTGCGGAACCTCCACAGGCATCACATCCCGCCCGTCCGGCGGTAGGTCCGCTCCTGCCCGGAAAGCCCGGGTACGGGACGAACGACGCGGAAGCTATCACCGACGACGGCTGCCCCGGCGCCGGGCGCAACACGACGCCCCGCCATCGACGCAGGTCGACGGCGGGGCGTGGGGTCAGCAGACTATGCGGGAATTCGCCCATTCGGAGGGCGGGTCACCGCGGTTCGGCGTCCTCGCAGGAGGGCACGGAACGTCAGATGCGGACGGCTCCGGAGAGTCCGGCAGGGCACCGAGGAGAGGTCAGATGCGGACGCCGAACATGTACGGCATGTTGTTGATCGACTCGTAGCGGACGACCGCGCCCGGCTTCGGGGCGTGCAGGACCTGGCCGTTGCCGGCGTAGAAGCCGACGTGGTGCAGGTCGCCGTAGAAGATGACCAGGTCGCCGACGCGCAGGTCGCTCTGCGAGGAGATGCGGGTGCCGTAGCTGGCCTGGGCCTGCGAGGTCCGGGGTATGGAGGCGCCGGCCTGGGCGTACGCCCAGGAGGTCAGACCCGAGCAGTCGAAGGAGCCGGGGCCGGCCGCACCGTAGACGTACGGCGAGCCGATCTTGCTCTGCGCGGCCTGGAAGGCGGCCATCGCGATGCCGGAGCCCTTGGGCGAGTTGCCCAGGTCGACGCGGTCGCCGGCGGCGCGGCTGGCGCGCGCGTCCTCGGCGGCGAGCGCCTGGCGCTCCTTCGCGGTCAGGGTGTTGAGGAGCTTCTGCGCCTCGCCGAGCTTGCCCTGGACTTCCTTCTTCTTCTTGCCGAGTTCCTCGCGGGTCTCGTCGAGGTCCTTCAGCTTCTGGGTGGCTTCCTTGCGCTGCTGCGCGAGGGTGCGCTGCTTGTCCTGGATCTTCTCCAGGGCGCCGGCCTGCTTGGCCGTCAGCTGGTCGAGCGTGGAGGCCTTGTCCAGGTACGTGTCGGGGTCGGAGGAGAGGAAGAGCTGGACCGTCGGGTCGATGCCGCCGCTGCGGTACTGGGCGCTGGCCATCGAACCGAGGCTGTCGCGCAGCTCGTTGAGCTCGTCCTGGCCGCGGGCGACCTGGTCCTGGAGCTTGTCGATCTCGCCCTCGAGCTTCTTCTGCTGCTCCTTGGCGCCGTTGTACTTCTCGGTGGCCTTCTCGGCCTCCTCGTACAACTTGTCGACCTTCGCCTTGACTTCCTTCTTCGTGGGCTTCTCGTCGGCCTGCGCGGCCTGGGAGGTGAGCGCCACGGCGGCGGCTGCGGTCGCGGTGAGCACGGTCACACGGGTGCGGCTCGGCTGCTTGGGTCGACGGTGGGACGCCACGAAGGCGGGCTCCTTCTCCTCAAGCCGCCTACCGAACGAACCGGTGGGCGGTGAACCTGCCGTCACCCCTTATGGGTGATCAACCGTGCGAAGGTTCGAGCGTGACCTTAGTGACCTTCCTGTGATCAGTTCAAATCCCGATGAGAAAAAACTCGGCCGCGGAAGGTTTTCTTTACCGAGAACCCACGTGCAGTAAGGGGAGATTGACGCTACGTGCCGTGAAGGTCTCGCGAATTCGGGCATACGTCACAGGAGTTGACGAGAGCCCCGATAGCCGAGCGATACCTGCCCAACGGCACTACGCAGCGCGACCGCCGGAATGTCAGCGGGACAGCCGAGATGTCAGCGGGACAGCCGCTTGAGGAGCATCACGGAAGGAACCGGCCGCGCCCCGGCCTTCGCCACCCCGTCCGCGACCTCGCGGTCGGTGGAGACCACCGTCACGGGCCGGCCGGGCGGCTCGGCGCGCACCAGCTGGCGGATCAACTCGTCCGCCGTCACACCGGGCTTGGAGAACAGCACCCGCACCCCGCGCGGCGGCGCGAGCAGCACCGGTGCGGCCAGCTCCGCGCCGTCGAAGACACAGGTGACCTCGGCGCCGGTCTGCGCGGCCAGCGCGGACAGACCGCCGAGCAGCCGCAGCCGCTGCTTCTCCAGCGGCATCGTCGGATAGCCCGTCTTCGTCACGTTGTACCCGTCGACCACCAGATGCGCCTGCGGCAACGCGAGCAGCTGGTCGAGGATGGCCGGGTCGGCCTCGGACAGGGCACGCGCGGCGATGTCCTTGGGGGACATACGGCCCGGCTCGACCGCGTCCACCGTCTCGGCAGGCCGCACATCGACGGGCGGCAGCGCGAGCTCGCGGCGCAGCCCCTGCGCGGACTCCAGGAGGGTGTCGAGCAGCAGCCGCACCCGCATGTCCTCGATGGACCGGCCCTCGCGCACCGCCTTGCGGCTGGCCTCCAGGGCGGACTCGGCCTCCTGGAGCCGGGACTTGAGCCGCCGCGCCTCGCTCTCGGCCGCGGACTGCGCGGCGTGCGCCTCGGCGCGCTGCGCCTCGGCCTCGGACTGCACCTTGCGCAGCGCCGCCTCACCGCGCTTGATGTCGCTCAGCGCGCTGCGCAGCTTGCGCTGAAGCGATTCGGCTTCCTTCCGCGCCGACTCCAGCTCGGCGCGCAGCCGTTCGGTCTCGGCCCGGGTGTGGTCCTGCGCGGCGGCGAGCTCCGCGCGCAGCCGCTCCAGCTCGGCCCTGGTCTCCTCGTCGGCGCGCTCGGACTCGGCGCGCTGCGCCTCCTCGCCCGCGGCGGTGACCAGCTTGACCCAGCCGACGGGCCGCAGCACATACGCGGCGGCGGCCACGTCCAGCGGATCGGCGGCGGGCGGCGGCGAGCCCGCGTCGAGGGCGCCGGCCAGTTCGGGCTGCGCCTCGCGGAACCGCTCGCCGATGCGCTGGCGGAACAGGGCGTCGGACTCCAGCGCGGAAGCCATCGCATTGCCCGCGAACTTCAGCCGCCGCGAGGGCGTGAACCGCGCGTACTGGCGCAGCTGCGCGGGCAGTTCGGCCATCGTCAGGGAGCCGAAGCCCTCCGAGGCAAGCGCGATGACCTTGCGCCGCACTCCTTCGGGCAGCGGGCGGTCGAGCACCTCAGCGGCGCCGTCGCCCGGCTCCCCGCCCTGGTTCTCCACCATCCGTCACCCCAAAATCCGAGGGTGCGGCACTCCTCAGGAGCCCGCGCCCGGCCTGTCCACCAGTTCGACCTGGTCCTGTGCGTTGCACCAGCGGCAGCGCACCGACTCGATGGTCTCACTGACCACCTCACGCTCCTCCACCTTCGGCTCACCGGCCAGGTCGAGGTGCACGTATTCCACGACCTTCGAGGAACGGGTCACGTCGAAGCGCGTCAGATTGCCGCAGAGCGTGCAGCGCCAGCGGGTCTCGGCGGTCGGCAGGGGAACCGTCATGGTGGCGGGGCGCCTTTCGGGTGTCAGCAAGTACGTCCCGTAACCCTACGGCCTGGCGGGGTGCCGTGCGGACGCCGTCCGCACTTGGGGACAGCCCTCGTCACGGCGAGGCGGTCTAGGCACATCCGTCCCGTTCCGTCAGGATCTGCGCATGATCACAAAGACGGGAGCCGCCGGCCGGGGCGTGCGGAACTGGGCGGGGCGGATCCTCACAGGGCACGGCCCGGTGGTCACGTACGGTCTGATCGCGGTCTGCTGCGCGGTGTTCGTCCTCTCCCCCGCCGCCGGCCTCAACCCGGCGTACGGCACGGGCGACGCGCTCCTCGCCGAGCAGCGCTCCTTCTTCGCGCGCTGGGGCGTCATCCCGGCCGAGCTCCTGAGCGGGTCGCCGCGGGCCGCGATCACCCCGGTGACCGCCCTGTTCGTGCACGGCAGCTGGCTGCATCTGCTGGGCAACATGCTCTTCCTCTACGTCTTCGGCGGCATGGTCGAGGAACGGCTCGGGCATCTGCAGTTCGCCCTCTTCTATCTGGGCTGCGGCGCGCTGGCCCTGTTCGGGTACGCGCTGGCGAACGCGGGCTCCGAGCAGACCCTCGTCGGGGCCTCGGGCGCGATCTCGGCGGTGCTCGGGGCCTTCCTGAAACTGTTCCCCAAGGCACGCGTCACCAGCCTGCTCCCCTTCCTCTTCTTCGTTCCGCTGCGCTTCCCGGCGTGGATCGTGCTGCCGTTCTGGGTGGCGCTCCAGTGGCTGGCGGCGCAGCGCGACGCGAGCGGCCCGGGGGTCGCGTATCTGGCGCACCTCGTGGGCTTCGGACTCGGGTTCCTCTACGCGTGGGTGCGCTATGCCGGTGCCCGTGGGGCCGCTGTGCGGGCGAGGACCGGCGGGAAGCGCGTACGTCTAAAGTGAAAGGGCCCGCCGGGGCACAGGGCGCCGGCCACCGAGGGAGACAGCCAGCCGTGATCACCGCGATCGTGCTCATCAAGACCAGCGTGGACCGGATCCCGGAGATCGCCGAGTCCATCGCCGCCCTCGACAGCGTCAGCGAGGTGTTCTCGGTCACGGGTACGTACGACCTGATCGCGATGGTGCGGGTGGCCCAGCACGAGAACCTCGCGGATGTGATCCCCGGCCGGATCAGCAAGATCCCGGGCGTCGAGGCCACGGACACGCACGTGGCGTTCCGCACGTACTCGCAGCACGACCTGGAGGCGGCCTTCGCCATCGGGCTCGACAGCTGAGCGGTACCGCGACAGACCGGCGCGGTGGCTGTCCGGTGCACCGCGACGCACCGGCGCGGCGCACCGGATGAAGACTTCTTCATCTGCGGCTCATCCGGCGCGCACGGTCGCGGACGCACCCTGAGGGCATGGCTTTCTCCCAGCGCATCGCGACCCTCGCCGCCGTAGTGGCGATCCCCCTGGGCATCGCGGCGACGAGCTACGCACTGACCGACAGCCCCGAGACGCCCAAGGTGCCGCCGAAGGTCGAGCTCGACAACAGCCGTTCGCCCTCGCCGAGTCCGTCCCCCTCGACGGGCACGCCGAGCGGCGAGCCCAGCGACGAGGTGGTCTCCAGGCCGCCGGTGGACGATGACGATGACGACGACCGGGGTGCGGGAGACGATGCCTTCGAAGGCGACGACGGCTGAGCCCGTCGCGCGCCGCATCTCGGCCCGCGTCCGCATCCTGCTGTGGCTGCTCCTGGTGATGGCGGTGGCGCTCGCCGCGGTGGCCGGCACGACCCGTTCGATCATGCTGCGCGATGTCGACCAGCGCGTGGCCCTCCTTCTCAGCCAGGAGGCGAACGAGTTCAAGAACTTCGTCGAGGTCGGCCGGGACCCCGCGACCAACCGGCCCTTCACCGACACGCGTGAACTCCTGAAGGTCTTCCTGGAGCGCCAGTACGCCGACCCGGACGAGGAGTTGCTGGGCCTGATCGCCCGCGAGCACGACCCCGACCCGGCGAAGCTGGCCCAGGAACGCGAGGTCCGCACGGATCTGTCGCTGTTCGACGACAGCGGCGCCCGGCGGCAGATCTTCGAGCACCCCTCGTCCTCCGGCACTCTGGAGCGGCCTTCGGGCGAGGTGCGGTGGGCGAAGGTGGAGGTGGCCCTGCGCGGCGAGGACCCGCGGGCCGCGTTCGTGGTGGCCTTCCACCCCCAGCACGACCAGGCCCGCGCCGACCAGGTGTTCCGGGTGCTGCTCGCGATATCCGGGGTCGCGCTCCTGATGACCACCGGCATCGGCTGGGTGGTGGCGGGCCGCATCCTCAAGCCCGTACGCCTGGTCCGTACGGCCGCGGCCCAGATCACCGAGCAGGACCTGACCCGGCGGATCCCCGTGCAGGGCAAGGACGATGTGGCCGCGCTCGCCGAGACGTTCAACGGGATGCTCGACCGCCTGGAGCGGGCCTTCGCGGCCCAGCGGCAGTTCGTGGACGACGCCGGCCACGAACTGCGCACCCCCATCACCATCGTGCGCGGCCATCTGGAGGTCATGGGCGAGGATCCCGCCGAGCGCGAGGAGACGATGCGGATCGTCACCGACGAGCTCGACCGGATGAGCCGGATCGTCGAGGACCTGCTGCTGCTCGCGAAGGCCGAGCGCCCCGACTTCGTCACCCCCGAACCCGTGCAGCTCGCCGAACTCACCGCCGACGTCTACGTGAAGGCCCGCACCCTCGGCCCGCGCGACTGGAAGCTGGCCGAAGTGGCCGACTGCGAGGCCGGGCTCGACCCGCAGCGCGTGACGCAGGCGATGGTGCAGCTGGCGCAGAACGCCGTGCAGCACACCGGCCCCGGCCAGACCATCCGCATCGGCTCCCGTACGAAGGGGCCGCGCGTGGAGTTCTACGTCGCCGACTCCGGCCCGGGCGTCCACCCCGACGACACCGAGCTGATCTTCGAGCGCTTCCGGCGCGGCACGACCCGTACGCGCGGCAGCGGCGCCGGGCTCGGCCTGTCCATCGTCAAGGCGATCGCCGAGGGGCACCGGGGCAGTGTCCTGCTGCGGCGCACCGAGGGCGGGGGCGCCACCTTCGTCCTCGCGCTCCCCCTCAACGACCCGTACGGCAAAGGAAGTGCACGATGAACCGGATCCTCATCGTCGAGGACGAGGAGCGCATCGCCTCCTTCGTGGAGAAGGGCCTGCGCGCCAACGGCTTCACGCCCACCGTCGTCGGCGACGGCGACACCGGTTACGACTACGCCCTGACCGGCGGCTACGACCTGGTGGTCCTGGACATAGGACTGCCCGGCAAGGACGGCTTCACGGTCCTGCGCCAGCTGCGCGAGGCCCGCGCCACCGTCCCCGTGATCGTGCTGACCGCCCGCGACTCGGTGGGCGACACCGTGGCCGGCCTGGAGGGCGGCGCGGACGACTGGATGACCAAGCCGTTCCGCTTCGAGGAGCTGCTCGCGCGGATACGGCTGCGCCTGCGCACCGCGGCCCGCGCGCCCGAGGTGACGGTGCTGCGCAGCGGCGAGCTGACCCTCGACCTGCGGACGCGAAGAGCACGGGCCGACGGCCGTACGGTCGATCTGACAGCCCGTGAGTTCGTACTGCTCGAACTGTTCCTGCGCCACCCCGGCCAGGTGCTCTCGCGCGAGCAGATCCTCTCTCACGTGTGGGGGTACGACTTCGACCCCGGCTCCAACATCGTGGACGTGTACGTACGGGCGCTGCGCAAGAAGCTCGGCGCGGCCCATGTCGAGACGGTGCGCGGGATGGGGTACCGGCTGCCCGGGGCTTGATCGCACGGCGGCCGGTGCGGGTGAACTTTCCTTCATCTACGGCTCATCGATCGCTCACCGCCGCTCGCAACGCTGTACGACGTGACACTGAACGTACGGCAGACGGCCACCCTCGTCGTGGCGCTCAGCATCTGCGCGCTGCTGCTCGTGCCGGGCACCTTCCCGGCGCTGACCGGCGAAGCGCGCCTGACCCTCGCGGTGTTCGCGCTGGCGACCTGCGCGTGGATCGGCACGCCGATCGACGACACGTACATCGCGCTCGGCGCCGGACTCGCCCTGACCGCGACCGGGGTGATCAGCAGCGAGACGCTGTTCGGGACGCTCGGCGACGAGACGGTCTGGCTGCTGATCTGCGCCTTCGTCCTCGCGGCGGCCGTGGCGCGCACCGGGCTCGCGGGGCGTGCGGCGGCCTTCCTGGTCAGCGGGGCGCGCAGCGTACGGCAGTTGACTCATCTGACCACCGCGGCCCTGGTGGTCACGGCCTTCGCGGTGCCGGCCACCTCGGGACGCGCGGCCCTCGCCCTGCCCGTCTTCCTCGCCCTCGCCAAGGTGCTCGCCGACCGCAAGCGCCTGGTCGTGATGCTGGCGCTGCTCTTCCCGACGGTGATCCTGCTGTCCGCGGTCGCGACCCTGATCGGTGCGGGCGCCCATCTGATCACCGTGAACGTCCTGTTCGAGGCGACCGGCGAGCAGATCGGCTTCACGCAGTGGCTGCTGCTCGGCCTGCCGCTCGCGGTGGCCTCGTCCCATCTGGCGGCCGAGGCGGTCCTGCTCACCATGACCCGGCGCGCGGACCGCACGGGCCCGGTGCACATCACGGCTTCCCAGCTCCAGGAGCACAGCGAACGCCCGGTCACCGGGCCGCTGACCACCGAGGAGACCCGCTGTGCGCTGCTGCTCGGCACGGTGGTGCTCCTGTGGTGCAGCGAGCCGCTGCACCAAGTGCCGCCCGCCGTGGTCGCGTTGATCGGCGCGGTCGTCGCCTCCTCACCGGCCCTGGGCACCGTACGCCTGAAGGACGCGCTCAAGACCGTGCCGTGGTCGCTGCTCCTCTTCATGGCGGCCACGATGGCGATGGGGGTCGCACTCGCCGACTCGGGTGCGGCGAAGTGGCTGGTGGACGGGCTGCCCGGTGGACTGTCTCCGGCCGTGTTCCTCGCCGTGGTGATCGTGGTCAGCACCCTCGCGCACCTCGTGCTCCAGTCCCGCTCGGCCCGCTCCTCGGTGCTGGTCCCGCTGGTCGTGGTCGCCGCCGTCGGCGCGGGGGTCAACCCGGTGGCCGCCGCACTCGCCTCCACCGCCGCGGCCGGCTTCTGCCACACGCTGCCCGCGTCCGCCAAGCCCGTGACGCTCTTCTCGGACATCCCCGGCACGCCCACCTACACCCCGCGCGACCTGCTGCGCCTCTCGGCCGTCCTGGCCCCGCTCACCGCCGCCCTCGTCCTGCTCTTCGCCCTCGCCGTCTGGCCGCTGCTCGGCGTGCCGGTGCTCAAGCCGTGAACTCGCCCTCTGCACAAGGAGATCCCCGGATGCTCACCCGTATCGCCGTCGCCCCCAGCGGTTTCAAGGAGTCCCTGTCCGCGCACGCCGCCGCCGAGGCCATCGCCGAAGGCGTACGGCGCGTCGTACCGGAGGCCGCCATCGATCTGATCCCGCTGGTGGACGGCGGCGAGGGCACCGCGGCGGCACTCGCCGCCGGCACCCGGGGCGGACGTCTGGTGCAGACCCGGGCGACCGGCCCGGTCGGACAGCCCGTGCCCACCCACTTCGCGCTGCTCGGCCCGGACACCGCGGTCGTCGAGATGGCGGCGGTCGCGGGCCTCTCCCTGGTGCCGCACCATCGGCGCGACCCGGGAGCCACGACCACGTACGGAGTGGGGCAGCTGATCCGCGCCGCACTCGACCACGGGGTGCGCCGCATCCTGATCGGCTGCGGCGACTCGGGTACGTCGGACGGCGGCGCCGGCGCCCTGCAAGCCCTCGGGGCGCGCCTGCTCGACGCGGACGGCCGCGAACTCCCGTACGGGGGAAGCGCGTTGCGCACCCTCGACCGCATCGACCCGACGAGCCTCGACCCGCGCCTGAAGGACACCGAACTCCTGGTCGCCTGCAACCCGTTCAACGTCCTGTGCGGCGAGCGCGGAGTCGCCCGGGTCTTCGGCCCGCAGAAGGGCGCGTCCCCGCGGCAGGTCGAGGAACTCGCCGCCGCCCTCGACCGCTGGGCCTCGGTCCTGGAGCGCGACCTGCCCTGCGACCTGGACCTGCGGGAGGGCCCGGGCACGGGGGCCTCGGGCGGCCTGGGCGCCGGACTCGCGGTGCTCGGCGCCCGCCTGCTCCCTCGCTTCGAGGTCCTCCTCGACCACCTGGACCTGGACGCCCGTCTGGCCCGCGCCGATCTGGTCGTCACCGCCGAGGGCGCGCTCGACCACCAGAGCCCGCGTGGCAAGGTGCCCGCCGAAGTGGCCCGCCGCGCCAAGCTCTCCGGACGCCCCGTCCTGGCCCTCGCGGGCACGATCGGCGAGGGTGCCCATCTGATCCGGTCCTCGGGTGTGGACGCCTACAGCAGCATCCTGCCCGCGCCGGTCTCGCTGCCCGAAGCGCTCGGCCGGGGCGGCGAGTTCCTCACGGACGCCACCGAGCGGGCACTCCGCATGGTCCTCCTGGGCGCCCGCCTGGCGGCGTAGCGCCCGCCTGGCTGCGCGCTCCCCGCCTCAGGCCGCCGACGTGTCCGGCACGCAACGCCCGTCCTCCGTACGGTACTTCCACTGCGCACCGTCACGGACGAGCTCCTTCACTGCGCCCACGAACCGCTCCACGTGCTCGTCGGGCGTGCCCGCGCCGAAGCTCACCCTGATCGCGTTCAGCGACTTCTCGCCGGGCGCGGCCTCGGGGGCGCCGCACTCGCCCTGCTCCTGCGGGTCGCTGCCGAGCAGGGTGCGCACCAGCGGGTGGGCGCAGAACAGGCCGTCGCGGACGCCGATGCCGTACTCGGCGGAGAGCGCGGCGGCGAAGTGCGAGCTGTTCCAGCCCTCGACGACGAAGGAGATGACGCCCACGCGCGGGGCGTCGTCGCCGAAGAGCGAGAGCACCTTGACCTCCGGCACTTCGGCCAGACCCGCACGTACGCGCGCGATGAGCTGCTGCTCGCGCGCCACGAGCGAGTCGAACCCGGCCTCGGTGAGGGCCTTGCAGGCGGAGGCGATCGAGTAGGCGCCGATGACGTTCGGCGAACCGGCCTCGTGCCGCGCCGCGGTGGTGTGCCACTCCACGTCCACGCCGCCGTCGGTGCGCCGCGCCACCGACTTGGAGGCGCCGCCGCCCGCGAGGTACGGCTCGGCCTCCTGGAGCCAGTCGGCCCGCCCGGCGAGCACACCGGAGCCGAAGGGCGCGTACAGCTTGTGCCCGGAGAAGGCCACCCAGTCCACGTCCAACTCCCGTACGGAGACGGGGTGGTGGGGCGCGAGCTGGGCCGCGTCGAGCACGATGCGCGCACCGTGCGCATGCGCGGCCGCCGCCAGCTCGCGCACCGGCCAGAGCTCACCGGTCACGTTGGACGCGCCGGTGACGCAGACCAGCGCGGGACCGTACGGGTCGCGGTCGGCGAGGGCGTGCTCCAGGGTCCGGACGGCCTCCTGCGGCGTACGGGGAGCGTTGAGGTAGGTGACGCGGGCGTCGCGCCAGGGCAGCAGCGAGGCGTGGTGCTCGGTCTCGAACACGAACACCTGGCAGTCGGCGGGAATCGCCTGGGCGAGCAGGTTCAGCGAGTCGGTGGTCGAGCGCGTGAACACGACCTGGTCCCCGTCGCGGCAGTCGAGGAACTCCTCGACCGTGCGCCGCGCGTTCTCGAACAGGTCGGTGGACAGCTGCGAGAGGTAGCCGGCCCCGCGGTGCACGCTGCCGTAGTACGGGGCGTACGCGGCCACGTCGTCCCAGACGCGCTGGAGGGCGGGCGCGCTGGCCGCGTAGTCCAGCGCGGCGTAGGTGACCTCGCCTCCGGTGACGAGCGGGACGCGCACGTCGCGGCCGAGCACCGCGAGCGGCTCGGAACAGGCGGGGTCGGCGTCGGCGGAGGCTTCGAGGGCGGAGGCGGCAGAGGCTTCGGCGGCGGTGTTCAGGTACGCGGACATGACGAACTCCCGTAACAGGCAGGCGAATTCACGGCGCGAAGGCTCCGGGACGGAACACACGGAGGCGCACGTGATGAAGGGGGAAAGAGGTATGCGGAAGTGGGGCGGATTCGCCCTATCGCATTCGCTTGCTCACGAGACTGCTCCCTCGAAAACCAGGACCCCTGGTCGTTCGCGAGGGGTCCGCGCTTGCCACAGACCTTGTTGTCTGCGGCCTGGTCTTCACCCGGGGCACCCCGCCACGGACGGAGGGTTGCCGGACAGCGGGCCGGGGCCGTAGTCGCTGTCACTCATGACCTGTGCAGCATCTTGCCAGAAGATCTTCCACGCGCAAGGCGCAGTCCGTATCCCGGACTGCGCCCTGCGTCACACCTTCACACCTGCCGGGCGCCGGAGCGCCCCGCTCTCAGGCGTTGCTCGCCATGATCCAGCGCTCCAGGGTGCGCTGCGCGGCCCCGGAGTCGACGGCCTCGGCGGCCTTGTCCATCCCGGCGCGGATCTGCTCGGCGAGCGGCGCGTCCGTCGGCTCCAACGCGACGAGCGCCGCCGCCGAGTTGAGCAGCACGGCATCCCGTACGGGCCCGGTCTCCCCGGCGAACAGCCGGCGCGCGACCTCGGCGTTGAACGAGGCGTCCGCGCCGCGCAGCGCCTCCACGGGCACGAGGTCGAGGCCGACATCGCGCGGGTCGAAGCGCTCCTCGCGTACGGTGCCGTCGCGCACGATCCACACCCGCGAGGTCGCGGTGGTGGTGAGCTCGTCCAGGCCGTCGTCGCCGCGGAACACCAGCGAGGAGTTCCCGCGCTCGGCGAACACCCCGGCGACGATCGGCGCCATCCGCGGATCCGCCACCCCGACGGCCTGCGCCTTCACACGCGCCGGGTTGGTCAGCGGTCCGAGCACGTTGAAGATCGTGCGGATCCCCAACTGCCCGCGGGCCGCGCCCGCGTGCCGCAGCGCCGGGTGGAACTTCACGGCGAAGCAGAAGGTGATCCCGGCCTCCTCGGCCACCTCGGCGACGCGCTGCGGGGTCAGTTCCAGGTTCACGCCGAGCTTCTCGAGCACGTCGGAGGACCCGGAGGCGGAGGACGCGGCCCGGTTGCCGTGCTTGACGACCTTGGCCCCGGTCCCGGCCACGACGATCGAGGACATGGTCGAGATGTTGACGGTCTTGGCCCCGTCACCGCCGGTGCCCACGATGTCCACGGTCGGCCCGGACACCTCGATGGTGTTGGCGTGGCTGTACATGGCCCGTACGAGACCGGTGATCTCGTCCACCGTCTCGCCCTTGGCCCGCAGCGCCACCACGAACCCGGCGATCTGCGCGTCCGTCGCCTCCCCGCGCATGATCCGGTCCATCGCCCAGAACGTGTCGTCCGCGCTCTGGTCGCGCCCGTCGAGCAGTCCGTTCAGTACGGCGGGCCAGGAACGGACCGCCGTGGTGTCGCCTCCAGCGGGGGTCACAGCGCTCATGGTCGCTCCTGGTGTCATACCGAAATGGACAGGCCCAGCCTATCCGCGCCCGCGGACGGCAAAGAGCCCCGTCCAACGACTGGACGGGGCTCTTGCCGTGGCGAACTAGTCGGTCAGGCGATCAGTGGTGGCCGTGGCCGCTCGTGATCTCCTTGTACTCCTCGACCGTGGGCTTGGGGATCTGGTTGTCCTCCCCGTACATGCCCTGCGAGAGCTTGGCCTTCAGCTTCTGCGAACCCTTGACCTTGCGCTCGACACCGTTCTCGTCGACCGTCGGGCCCAGCTCGAGCGGCTTGTGCTGCTCGTGCGCCGTGAGGGTGTGCAGCTGCTCCTGGCTGAGCGGCTCGTGCACCTCGATGAACTCACCGTGCGGCAGACGCTTGATGATGCCGGACTCGCGTCCGTGCAGCACCTTGTCCTTGTCCCGGCGCTGCAGGCCGAGGCAGATCCGCTTGGTGATGATGAAGGCGAGCACCGGGGCGACGAAGAACGCGATGCGGACGAACCAGGTGATCGCGTTGATCGAAAGGTGGAAGTGGGTGGCCCAGAGGTCGTTTCCACCACCGATCAGCAGGACGAAGTACCAGGTCAGCCAGGCCACACCGAAGGCCGTACGGGTCGGCGCGTTGCGCGGGCGGTCCAGGATGTGGTGCTCGCGCTTGTCGCCGGTGACCCAGGACTCGATGAACGGCCAGACCGCGATCGTGACGAGGACCAGCGGGAAGATGATCAGCGGGATGAACACACCGAGGACCAGCGTGTGACCCCAGAGGTTGATCTCCCAGCCCGGCATGACACGGATCAGGCCTTCGGAGAAGCCCATGTACCAGTCGGGCTGGGCGCCCGTGGACACCTGGTCCGGACGGTACGGGCCGATCGACCAGATCGGGTTGATCGTGGCGATCGCCGAGACCACCGCGATGACACCGAAGACCAGGAAGAAGAAGCCGCCGGCCTTGGCCATGTACACCGGGAGCAGCGGCATGCCGACCACGTTCTTGTTGGTCTTGCCGGGGCCCGCGAACTGGGTGTGCTTGTGGTAGAAGACCAGGATCAGGTGCGCCACCACGAGGCCGAGCATGATGCCCGGCAGCAGCAGGATGTGCACCGAGTAGAACCGGGCCACGAAGTCGCCGCCGGGGAACTCTCCGCCGAAGAGGAACATCGACAGGTACGTACCGACGACCGGCACCGAGAGCACCGCGCCCTGCATGAAGCGGACACCGGTACCGGAGAGCAGGTCGTCCGGCAGCGAGTAACCGGTGAAGCCGGTGAACATGCCGAGGACGAGCAGCAGGAAGCCGAACAGCCAGTTGACCTCGCGCGGCTTGCGGAACGCGCCGGTGAAGAACACGCGCATCATGTGCACGAGCATCGCCGCGACGAAGATCAGCGCCGCCCAGTGGTGGATCTGGCGGATCAGCAGACCACCGCGCACATCGAAGGAGATGTGCATGGTGGAGTTGAACGCCTCACTCATCAGCTGTCCCTGGAGCGGGACGTAGCTGCCGTGGTACTCCACCTCGTTCATCGACGGGTGGAAGAACAGCGTCAGGTACACACCCGTGAGGATGATGATGATGAAGCTGTAGAGGCAGATCTCACCGAGCATGAAGGACCAGTGGTCCGGGAAGATCTTCCGCATGTTGGCCTTGGCCAGGGAGTAGATCCCGAGACGGCCGTCGGCCCAGTCGGCAACGCGCTCGCCCGCGGGGGCTTTGCGCTTGCTGTCCGTAGAAGCAGTTGTGGTGCTCATCCGCGCTCCCAGAAGGCAGGACCGACAGGCTCCTCGAAGTCGCCGAGCGCCTCGAGGTAACCCTCCTCGTTCACGCCGATGCGCAGCTGCGGCAGGGCGTGGCCGGCGGGGCCGAAGATCACTCGGGCACCGTCGGTGAGGTCGAAGGTGGACTGGTGGCACGGGCAGAGCACGTGGTGCGTCTGCTGCTCGTACAGGGAGATCGGGCAACCGACGTGGGTGCAGATCTTCGAGTACGCCACGATGCCTTCGTGCGACCACTCGAGCTCCTGCTTGTCCTTGATGTCCTCCGGCGCGATGCGGACGATCATCAGGGCAGCCTTGGCGATCTGGGTCTGGAAGTCGTGGTCGTGCTCTTCGAGCCCTTCGGGCTTGGCGAAGGTCAGCGAACCGACTGCCACGTCCTCGGGACGCAGCGGCTCGTTGGTGTTCTGGTTGACAAGGAGCTTGCCCTTGGCCCAGAGCGTGTGCCGCAGCTTGTCCTCCGGCAGCGGACCGAGGTCGCGCAGCAGGACGACGCCGGACAGCGGCACCAGGGTGAGCGCACCGAACATGGTGTTGCGGATGAGCTTGCGCCGGCCGATGGCCGACTCCTTGGCGCCCTGCTTGAAGTCCGCGAGCACCTTCGCCTTGACCTCGGGCGAGGCCTCGATCGGGTGGCGCTCGTCGGCGATCTCCTCGTCGGACATCAGGGTGCGGGCCCAGTGGACCGCGCCCGCGCCGATGCAGAACAGCGCGACACCGAGGGTGGTGCCCAGGGCGAAGTTCAGCGCGCTGATGTGCCCGAGCGGCCAGATGTAGACGCTCTTGTCGACCGGCAGCGCCACGTACGAGGCGATGAAGCCGATCGTGGCGAGCATCGACAGGGTGAACAGGAACGCGACCGTACGCTCGGACCGCTTGGCGGCCCGCTCGTCGATGTCCTGGATGCGGTGCTCGTGAGGCGGCAGTCCCGGGTCGGCGAACGGGTTGTCCCCGTGCTTGTCCAGGTCGGCGCCTTCGGCCTGCGCTACCGGCAGGTTCTCTTCTGGAATGTCTTGGCTGCTCATGACTTCTTGGCCTTTGCGGTCCGCGCGGCGACCCACACCGCGACGGCGATCAGGGCGCCGAGACCGAAGATCCAGGCGAACAGGCCCTCGCTGACCGGGCCGAGCCCGCCCAGCTTGAGACCGCCGGGGCTCTCCGTCTTCTCACCGTTGACCGCGTCAAGGTACGCGATGATGTCCTTCTTCTGCTTCTCCGGCATCGTCGTGTCGGGGAAGGAGGGCATGTTCTGCGGGCCGGTCTGCATGGCCTCGTAGATGTGCTTGGGGCTGACGCCCTCGAGCGTCGGCGCGAACTTGCCCTTCGTCAGGGCGCCGCCCTCACCGGTGAAGTTGTGGCACTGCGCGCAGTTGGTGCGGAACAGCTCGCCACCCTTGGCGATGTCCGCACCCTCAGGGCTGTACTGCTTCTCGGTCGGGGTGACCGGACCGGCGCCGAGGGAGGCGATGTACGCGGCCAGCTGGTCGATCTGGGCCTGCGTGTAGATGTTCTTCTTCCGCGGCACCTGGGCGCCGGGCTGCTGGGCCGGCATACGGCCGGTGCCCACCTGGAAGTCCACCGCGGCGGAGCCGACGCCCACGAGCGACGGGCCGTCAGAGGTTCCCTGACCCCCGGTGCCGTGGCAGCTGGCGCAGCCGACCGAGTAGAGCTTCTTGCCCTCCTCGATCGCGAGGGACTGCTGGGTTTCATCGGCCTGCGCCTTGTCCGCCGGCGCGAACGCGGCGTACAGCCCCCCGGTGGCCGCCAGCGCGAGGATTAGGACGACGAGCGCCGCCAGCGGATGGCGTCGTCGTGCGGAGAGCTTTTTCACGGATTACCCCGGTGTCAGGATCTTCTGCGTCGATGCTTCGGAAAGGTTCGGGTCTCGGCCCGGCTTCGGGTTTCTCGGCCCGGCTACTTGATCATGTAGATCGTGGCGAAGAGGCCGATCCACACGACATCGACGAAGTGCCAGTAGTAGGACACGACGATGGCTGCGGTCGCCTGCTCGTGAGTGAACCTGCGGGCCGCGTACGTACGGCCGAGGACGAGGAGGAAGGCGATGAGGCCGCCCGTCACGTGCAGGCCGTGGAAGCCGGTGGTCAGGTAGAACACCGAGCCGTACGGGTCGGACGAGAGCGAGAGGCCCTCGTGCTTGACCAGCTCCGTGTACTCGAAGACCTGACCGCCGATGAAGACCGCGCCCATGATGAAGGTCACGATGAACCACATCCGGAGCTTCTTCACATCCCCGCGCTCGGCGGCGAAGACGCCGAGCTGGCAGGTCAGCGAGGAGAGCACCAGGATCGTGGTGTTCGTCGCCGAGAAGGGGAAGTTCAGGGCCGAGGCCATTTCCTTCCAGTGCTCGGCACCCGTCACCGAACGCAGGGTGAAGTACATCGCGAAGAGGGCCGCGAAGAACATCAGCTCGGAACTCAGCCAGATGATGGTTCCGACGCTGGTGAGGTTCGGCCGATTGACCGACGGGTGCGCGTGCCCGGTTTCTACTGTCGTTGCTGTCGCCACGACCGACATTATGTCGGTCGCTTATCTGGCACTCACTCCGGGGGGTGCCGTTCGGAGTGTTCGCGCCCGATGTCCTGCCCGTATGGCCCATCGAAGGCCTCTGCATACCGGTGTTGACGGGGTGTCCGACGGAGTAGCATCCGGCCAACGGCGCACGGCTTCGCGGCCTTGCGCCGCCGCACCGTGAAGACCCAGCAAGCCCCGAAGACAGCGCAGTCACGGAGGAACCATGCAGCCGACCGCCACGGTCCTGGTCTACAGCGACGACGCCAACACCCGCGAGCAGGTGAGGCTGGCGACCGGTCGCAGGCCGGCCGCGGACGTTCCCCAGGTCGAGTTCATCGAGTGCGCCACTCCCGCCGCCGTCCTCAAGGAGCTGGACCGGGGCGGCATCGACGTCTGCGTCCTGGACGGCGAGGCCGTGCCGATGGGCGGCATGGGCCTGTGCCGGCAGCTCAAGGACGAGATCTTCCAGTCCCCTCCCGTGCTGCTCCTGATGGGCCGTCCGCAGGACGCCTGGCTGGCCACGTGGAGCCGTGCGGAGGCCGCGGTGACGCTTCCGGTCGAGCCGGTGGAGTTCGCCTCCGCACTGGCCGCCCTGCTGCGCACGCGCCTGGCCATCGGCGCCTGATCCCCCTTCCGCGGAACGCACTTGAGCCCGTACGGACCTCCGTACGGGCTCAAGCCGTGTCACACGTCCGGGTCACACCGCGACCCTGCGGGCCTCACACCTCGGGGCGAAGCCGGGCCTGGTCGTGCGGCGTCTGGCCCTCGCGCAGACCGGCGTTGACCACGCTGCCCTCGCGCCAGTCCTGCCAGTCCATGTTCCAGTCGCCGAGGCCGTTGCCGTACGAGGGCATGTCCTCGCCGTAGCTGTTGATGGTGCGCACGATGTCGCCGGGCTGCACCATGCCGTAGAACCAGGCGGCGTTGCCTGTGCTCATTCCCACACATCCGTGGCTGACGTTGGCGTAGCCGTGGGAGCCGGCCGACCAGGGTGCGGCGTGCACGTACTCACCGGTGTCCGTGAGGCGGGTCGCGTAGTAGACCTGCTTGTCGTAGAACTCGGCGGCGCCGATGGCGCTGCTGGTCATACGGACCACGTACTCCTTGTCGAGCACGATCTTCGTGCCGTTGCGCGTCTCCCAGCCGGGCTTCCCGGTGGTCACCGGGATGGAGTTGACCTCTTCGCCGTTGCGGTAGACGGTCATGTAGTGCGCCCCGGCGTCCACCACGGCCTCGACCTTGCTGCCCGTGGTGATCTTCATGGGCTTGCCCTCGCCGCCGCGCAGCTTGTCGGAGATCTTCACGCCCTCCAGGTGCGAGGAGACCGAGATCTTCGCGTGGGCGGGCCAGTACTCCTTCGGGCGGTAGTGCAGCTTGTCGTCCTCGAACCAGTGCCAGCTGCCCTCGGTGGCGGGCTCCGAACGGACCTCCAGGGAGCGCTCGATGATGGCGCGCTGCTTCTTGTCCGTGACGGGCTTGGACAGCTTGGCGGTGATCGGGATGCCGACGCCGTACTGGCCCTCCCCCGGCCCGAACGTGACGTCCAGGCGCCCCTTCCTGGCCGCCTCACGGGTCTCGAAGGTGAGGACCTTGCGTCCGGGCGAGCCCTCCTCGTCCTCGGTGCTCACCTTGACCGTGTAGGCCGCGCCCGCGGCCAGCGGCGTGGTGGTGTGCCAGCGGCTGCCGTCGGCGGAGAGCTCGCCGGCCACGTAACGGCCCAGCGAGTCCGTGGCGGTGACGTCGGTGATCCGGCTCTCCTTGCCCTGCGCGGTGACCTCGAGGGGCTTGTCCGGGTCCGCCTTCTGGGAGCCCGCGGGCCCGTTGAAGGCGATCTGGCCGGCCGCGTCATACGGCTTCGCCGAGAGCGGGTGGCCGTCCGAGCCGCAGGCCGTGGCACTCGCGGCCAGCGCGGACACCAGCAGGGTGCAGCTCAATACGGTGCGCATACGCGGTGAGTGGCTCATGCAGCACACGCTATGAAGGTTTGTCAGGTACGGCGCGCGGAGTGCTCCGTACGAGAAGCTCAAACTGCTGCAAAAGAGGGGCCCGGACGGCTCCTGACGGAGTGTCCGGGCCCCTCTCGGAGCTCAGCGTGCTAGCGCTGCACTACTGGTTCTGGTTCTCACCGCGGTAGTACTCGAAGACCCAGCCCCACAGGCCGACCAGGATGATCGGGGCCGAGAAGTAGAGCAGCCACCAGCCGAAGGCCACGCTCATGAAGGCGAGCGCGCCACCGACCGCGAGCGACAGCGGCTGCCAGCTGTGCGGGGAGAAGAACCCCACCTCGCCGGCCTCGTCCGCGACGTCGGCCTCCTTGTTGTCCTGCGCCATGGCGTCGACCCGCCGGGCCGTGAAGGCCAGGTAGTAGCCGACCATGATGCACAGACCGAAGGCGAGGAACAGAGCCGTGGTACCGGCCGGCTCCTTCGACCACACGCCATAGATGATCGCCATGGCGAGCACGAAGAAGCTCAGCCAGATGAACATCTTTCCTTGGACCTTCACTTGCCGGCCTCCTTGCCGCCCGCGAGAGCCTTGTCACCGTGACCGGAAGCGGCCAGCTGCTCCTGCTCCATGGCGACGATCTCCGGGTGGTGCAGATCGAACGCCGGGGATTCCGAGCGGATACGCGGCAGCGTGAGGAAGTTGTGCCGCGGCGGCGGGCAGGACGTGGCCCACTCGAGCGAACGGCCGTAGCCCCACGGGTCGTCGACCTCGATCTTCTTGCCGTACTTGGCCGTCTTCCAGACGTTGTACATGAACGGCAGGATCGACATACCGAGCAGGAAGGACGCGATCGTCGAGATCGTGTTCAGAGCGGTGAAGCCGTCGGCCGCGAGGTAGTCCGCGTAACGACGCGGCATGCCCTCGGCACCGAGCCAGTGCTGCACCAGGAACGTGCCGTGGAAGCCCACGAACAGCGTCCAGAACGTGATCTTGCCGAGGCGCTCGTCGAGCATCTTGCCCGTGAACTTCGGCCACCAGAAGTGGAAGCCGGCGAACATCGCGAAGACGACGGTGCCGAACACCACGTAGTGGAAGTGCGCGACCACGAAGTACGAGTCCGAGACGTGGAAGTCCATCGGGGGCGAGGCCAGGATGACACCGGTCAGACCACCGAAGGTGAAGGTGATCAGGAAGCCGATGGTCCAGAGCATCGGGGTCTCGAAACTCAGGGACCCCTTCCACATCGTTCCGATCCAGTTGAAGAACTTCACACCGGTTGGTACGGCGATGAGGAACGTCATGAAGGAGAAGAACGGAAGCAGTACACCGCCGGTGACGTACATGTGGTGGGCCCACACCGTCACGGACAGACCCGCGATCGCGATCGTCGCGCCGATCAGACCGATGTAACCGAACATCGGCTTGCGGGAGAAGACCGGGATGATCTCGGAAATGATGCCGAAGAACGGCAGGGCGATGATGTACACCTCTGGGTGTCCGAAGAACCAGAAGAGGTGTTGCCACAGCAAGGCGCCGCCATTTGCGGCGTCGAAGATATGGGCACCGAACTTGCGGTCCGCCTCCAGGGCGAACAGCGCGGCCGCGAGCACCGGGAAGGCGAGCAGGACCAGGACACCGGTCAGCAGCACGTTCCAGGTGAAGATCGGCATACGGAACATCGTCATGCCGGGGGCACGCATGCAGATGATGGTCGTGATGAAGTTGACCGAACCGAGGATCGTGCCGAAGCCGGAGAAGGCCAGACCCATGATCCACATGTCGGCGCCGATGCCCGGCGAGCGGACGGCGTCCGACAGCGGGCTGTAGGCGAACCAGCCGAAGTCGGCCGCACCCTGCGGGGTGAGGAAGCCGCCGACGGCGATCAGCGAGCCGAACAGGTACAGCCAGTAGGCGAACATGTTCAGTCGCGGGAACGCCACATCGGGAGCACCGATCTGCAGCGGCATGATCCAGTTCGCGAAACCGGCGAACAGCGGCGTCGCGAACATCAGCAGCATGATCGTGCCGTGCATCGTGAACGCCTGGTTGAACTGCTCGTTCGACATGATCTGCGAACCGGGACGGGCCAGTTCGGCGCGCATGAAGAGCGCCATCAGACCGCCGATGCAGAAGAACGCGAACGACGTGACCAGATACAGCGTGCCGATCGTCTTGTGGTCGGTGGTGGTCAGCCACTTCACCACGACGTTGCCGGGCTGCCTGCGCCGAACCGGGATCTCGTTCTCGTACGAGTCATCAGCTGCGGCGGCACCCTTGGGTTGCTCGTTGAGGATGCTCACAGTTGGGTCTTCTCCGAATTCCTGGCATTGTCCGTCTGCTCAATGCCGGCCGGGACGTACCCGGTCTGGCCCTTCTTCGCGAGCTCTTCCAGGTGCTCCTGGTAGCGCTCCGGAGAAACGACCTTCACGTTGAACAGCATTCGGGAGTGGTCCACGCCGCAGAGCTCGGCGCACTTGCCCATGAAGGTGCCCTCCTTGTTCGGAGTCACCTCGAAGACGTTGGTGTGCCCGGGGATGACGTCCTGCTTCATCAGGAACGGCACGACCCAGAAGGAGTGGATGACATCGCGCGAGGTCAGCACGAAGCGGACCTTCTCGCCCTTGGGCAGCCACAGGGTCGGACCCGGGTTGTTGTTCTGCGGGTTCCGGGTGCCCGGGGTGCCGATGTCGTAGACACCGCCGGCGTTCGCCGGGAAGGCATCGCGGTACTTGTCCGGGATGTCCTTCAGGTTCTCATCCGTCTTGGCGTCGCCCTTGGAACCGGGCACGTCCTCGACGTAGTTGAAGCCCCAGCTCCACTGGAAGCCGACCACGTTGATGGTGTGGGCGGGCTTCTCGGACAGCGCGAGGAGCTTCGACTCGTCGCGCGCCGTGAAGTAGAAGAGAACCGAGACGATGATCAGCGGAACAACCGTGTACAGCGCCTCGATCGGCATGTTGTACCGGGTCTGCGGAGGAACCTCGACCTTGGTGCGGCTGCGCCGGTGGAAGAAAGCACTCCACAGGATCAGGCCCCAGACGAGGACCCCGACGGCCAGAGCGGCGGCCCAGGATCCCTGCCAGAGGGACAGGATCCGCGGCGCCTCCTCCGTGGTCGGAGTGGGCATTCCAAGGCGGGGGAAATCCTCGTATGTGCAACCGGTAGCGGTCGCAAGAATGAGGCCCGCAGTCAGCACCTGCGGCAGCTTCCGCCGCATCGGGCGCCGCGACGAGCGGTCGGAGCCGTTGGGACTCACGTAGCGCCTTCCCGAGAGTCTCGCCCGCTCGACCGGGCTCGGCCGTGATGCTTGGTCGGGCGCCGGCCCGTGTACGGGCAGGGGTTTGGATGTTTATGCGGACCAAACCCTACTGGACGCTATTTGGGGTCGCGCGGGGAGGGTGCCCAACGCGCCGAGGCGCGACCCGAAGGGGTGGAATGCGCCGCCCCGGGGGACCCTCCCCGGGCCCCCGGTCCGCCAAAAAACCGCCCTTGAACAGGCAACTGACGATCCCTCGACTGATACCGACAGTAAGTCGGTGATCCCTGGTCGTACCTGCGGTCCGGGCGCCGGGGACCCCTCGTACGGGCGTAGCGTGAGGACGTGCCGTACTTCGATGCCGCGACCTCCGCTCCCCTGCACCCCGTCGCCCGCCAGGCGCTGCTCGCCGCGCTCGACGAGGGCTGGGCCGATCCCTCCCGGCTCTATCGCGAGGGGCGCCGGGCGCGGATGCTGCTCGACGCCGCGCGCGAGGCGGCCGCCGAGGCGGTGGGCTGCCGGCCGGACGAGCTGGTGTTCACGGCGTCCGGGACGCAGGCGCTGCACACCGGGATCGCGGGGGCGCTCGCCGGACGGCGGCGCGCCGGACGTCACTTGATCGTGTCGGCCGTGGAGCACTCCGCGGTGCTCCATTCGGCCGCCGTCCATGAGGGGCAGGGCGGGGAGGTGACGGAGATCCCGGTGGACCGCGGGGGTCGTGTGGACACCTCTTTGTTCGTACGGGCGCTGCGCGAGGACACCGCGCTCGCGTGCTTGCAGTCCGCCAACCACGAGGTGGGCACGGTCCAGCCCGTGGGCGAGATCGCCGAGGTGTGCCGTTCCGTCGGGGTGCCGCTCCTGGTCGATGCCGCGCAGTCGCTGGCGTGGGGGCCGGTGGAGGGCGACTGGTCGCTGCTCACCGGCAGTGCGCACAAATGGGGCGGGCCCGCGGGTGTGGGGCTGCTCGCCGTACGCAAGGGGGTGCGCTTCTCCGTACAAGGGCCCGTCGACGAGCGGGAGTCGGGACGGGTGCCCGGGTTCGAGAACCTGCCGGCGATCGTGGCGGCGGCGGCCTCGCTGCGGGCGGTGCGGGCGGAGGCGGCTCAAGAGGCCGCCCGGCTGCGGGAGTTGACCGCGCTGATCCGGGCGCGGGTGCCGGAGCTCGTCCCGGATGTGGAGGTCGTGGGCGATGCTGAGCGGCGGCTGCCGCATATCGTCACGTTCTCTTGTCTCTATGTCGATGGAGAGACGCTGCTGCACGAGCTGGACCGGGCGGAATTCTCTGTTTCGTCCGGTTCGTCCTGTACGAGCTCCACGCTGACGCCGAGCCATGTGCTCAAGGCGATGGGGGTGCTGAGCGAGGGGAACGTGCGGGTCTCGCTGCCGGCGGGGACCTCGCGCGAGGACGTGGAGCGGTTCCTCGGGGTGCTGCCGGGGGCGGTGTCCTCCGTGCGGGATCAGCTGGGGGCGCCCGTCGGCGGGGGCGCTTCGGCGGGGCGCGAGTCGCTCGTGCTCGACACGCTCGGCAAGCGGTGCCCGCTGCCGGTGATCGAGCTGGCGAAGGCGATCGGGCAGGTGGCGGTCGGCGGGACGGTGACGGTCGTCTCCGACGACGAGGTGGCGGAGCTGGACATCCGTGCGTGGTGCCATCTGCGGGGGCACGAGTTCGTGGGCGAGGTGCCGGCGGACCGGGGGTGGGGGTACGTGGTCCGCCGGCTTTCGTAGGGGTGCGGGGGCTTGGGCTCTGCGGGGTGCGGGGCATACCGCGGGGATGAAGGACGCTCACCCCGCGGGGATGAAGGACGCTCACCCCGCGGGGGTGCAGGGGGCGGAGCCCCCGCCTCGGTGCGCTGTCGGGCGCGGGGCCGGGCTGTGCGGGGGCTTGCCCTGCGGAGGTGCAGGGCGCGCCCCGCGGGGGTGCAGGGGGCGGAGCCCCCGGCTCGGTGCGTTGGCCGGTGCGGGGCCGTGGCGCCTGCGGCGGGCCTTCTCCCCCGCCCCGCCCCTTCCCGAAACCGGGGGCTCTCGCCCCCGGGCCCCCGCATCCGAACTTCGTTCGGATCGCCTCAAACGCCGGCGGGGCTGAAACGATGCCGGGAGCGGGACGGGTTACGCCAGGTGCTCCTGGACCTCCGCGGCCGCCTCGAAGCCGTACGCCTTCGTGAAGCGGTCCATGAAGTGGGCGCGGCGCAGGGTGTACTCCTGGGTGCCGAGGGTCTCGATGACCAGGGTCGCGAGCATGCAGCCGATCTGCGCCGCCCGCTCGTGCGAGACGCCCCACGACAGACCCGACAGGAAGCCCGCGCGGAACGCGTCGCCGACGCCGGTCGGGTCGACCTTGGCCTCCTCCTCCGGGCAGCCGACCTCGATGGACTCCTCGCCGACGCGCTCGATGCGCACGCCGCGCGAGCCGAGGGTGGTCACGCGGTGGCCGACGCGGCCGAGGATTTCGGCGTCGGACCAGCCGGTCTTGGACTCGATCAGACCCTTCTCGTACTCGTTCGAGAAGAGGTACGTGGCGCCGTCCAGCAGCGTGCGGATCTCGTCGCCGTCCATGCGCGCGATCTGCTGCGAGAAGTCGGCGGCGAAGGGGATCTTCCGCGAGCGGCACTCCTCGGTGTGCCGGAGCATCGCCTCCGGGTCGTCCGCACCGATCAGGACCAGGTCGAGCCCGCCCACGCGGTCGGCGACGGTCTTCAGCTCGATCAGGCGGGCCTCGCTCATCGCGCCCGTGTAGAAGGAGCCGATCTGGTTGTGGTCCTTGTCCGTGGTGCACACGAAGCGCGCGGTGTGCAGCGTCTCGGAGATACGGACCGAGGAGGTGTCGACGCCGTGCCGGTCCAGCCAGGCGCGGTACTCGTCGAAGTCCGAGCCCGCCGCGCCGACCAGCACCGGCTGCGTACCGAGCTGTCCCATGCCGAAGCAGATGTTCGCGGCGACGCCGCCGCGGCGTACGTCGAGGTTGTCGACGAGGAAGGACAGGGAGACCGTGTGCAGCTGATCGGCGACCAGCTGGTCGGCGAAGCGGCCGGGGAAGGTCATCAGGTGGTCGGTGGCGATGGAGCCGGTGACTGCGATACGCACGACGTTGGGTCTCCTGGGCGTGGGCTGGGGTTGACACCTCACGCTACCGGGAAGTCGGCGTAACTCTGAACCAGCGAAATTACCGTAAAGTAGACCTTTTTCTTGCCGCCCCCACATGCGTACGGTGCGGTCATGTCGAAGCACACGGCGCCCGCGCCCACCTCTCAGGACTTCACGCTGAAGCAGCTGCAGGGGGACTGCGCGCGGATGGTGCCGCACTGGACGGCCCCGCGGGCCGTCACCGCCTCCCCCGTGCCGCCCTCGCTCATCCATGGGATCGTCGTGCCACCGGCGTCCGCGCGGATGCTGGACGGGATGTCCGAGTACGGGGACTGAGCGCCCCTCTCCGCACCCGCGCCCCGCCGTCGCGCGCCAGGGAACCGAACACTCCCTCGGGCCGTCCCACTGTCGATCCCCCGTCGTGGGGAGACGGCATACGGTCCGGTGCGCCCGGCCCTGGTGAAGGAGTGCGGCAGTGAGCAGCGAAGGCATACGTGAGGAGACCCGGGGGCCCAGGTCCCGGCTGGTCGTGGCCTCGGTCGCGGCGGCCGTGCTGCTCGCGGGCGGCGGCGGTGCGTATCTCGCGACCAGCGGCTCCTCCGGAGGCGGACGCGGTGACTCCGGCGCGCCCTCGGGCGACGCCCCTCCCCCGCTGACGCTCGACGGCTACACGCCGCACGCCGGCGGTGGCGAACCGGTGCCGGGCGGTGCGGTGTTCACGGCGCGCGGTGAGCTGCCCGAGGCGCCCGAGTCGGTGCCGGTGTACCGGGCCTCGGGCGAGGTGTCGAAGGAGCAGGTCGGGAAGCTCGCGGACGCGCTGGGGATGCAGGGCGAGGTGACCTCGCAGGGTGCCGAGTGGCGGGTGGGTACGGGCAGGAACGCGCCGCTGCTCACCGTGGCCAAGCAGGCGCCGGGGACCTGGACGTACGCGCCGCTGGTCGGCGATCCGGGGACCTGCCCGCGTGAGGGCGGGTGCGACAAGCCCGTCGGGTCCTCGGGCCTGGCGAATCTGCCGCCCGTCGACGAGGCGAAGGCCAAGGCCGCGGCGGCCCCCGTCCTCAAGGCGCTGGGGCAGGACGACGCGAAGCTCGACGCGCGCCAGACGATGGGCGCCGCACGCGTGGTCAACGCGGACCCCGTGGTGGACGGGCTGCCCACGTACGGGGTCTCGACCGGGATCCAGGTCGGGCCTGACGGTGAGATCTCCGGCGCGAGCGGGCAGTTGGCAGAGCCGGTGAAGGGGGTCTCGTATCCGGTCATCGGTGCGGATGAAGCGCTGAAGCAGCTGAGTGCGGCCTCGACGCCCGGTGTCGTGCCGGGGAAGATCGGGGGCTGCGCCAGTGCCGTGCCGCACGAGGACGAGCTGACGGTCGGCGAGCCGCAGCAGCCGTGCGAGCCGGGTGCGAAGCCCGCGCCGCCCAAGCCGCAGCGGGTGGCGGTGGAGTCGGCGGTGCTCGGGCTCGCGGCGTACCACGAGAAGGGGCGGCAGGTGCTGGTGCCCGCGTGGCTGTTCTCGGTGGCGCAGGCGGGGGCGGAGCCGGTGACGGTGACGCATCCGGCGGTCGCGAAGGAGTATCTGCGGGCGCCGGCGCCGCTGCCGTCGGAAACGGTGCCTTCGGAGCCGGGTGGGCCTTCGGAGCCGCCCGCCGGTACGGAGCGGCCGACGGCTCCGGTGCCGACGCCGACTCCCGGTGAGCCCGAGGACGGGTCGGATCCGGCAGGGCCGCAGAACGTCAAGATCGAGTCGTACGAGACCTCGGGACGCACGCTCACCGTGCACTTCTGGGCCGGGGTGTGCAGTGACTACACGGCGTCCGTCAAGGAGAGCGGCGACCGGGTCACGGTGACCGTGACGGACACGCCGCAGGAGCCCGGCAAGTACTGCATCATGATCGCCAAGGAGCAGAAGAAGTCCGTGCAGTTGGAGCAGCCGCTCGGGGAGCGCGAGGTCGTCGGGGCGGACGGGGCGCGGGTGCCGCGGAAGTAGCCGGGCCGGCGTCTTCGGACATACGAGGAGGGCGGCACCCCGTTCGGTACGGGGTGCCGCCCTCCTCGTCGTCGTGCTGAGACTTAGCTGAACGAGTCGCCGCAGGCGCAGGAGCCGGTGGCGTTGGGGTTGTCGATCGTGAAGCCCTGCTTCTCGATGGTGTCGACGAAGTCGATCGAGGCGCCGCCCAGGTAGGGGGCGCTCATGCGGTCGGTGACGACCTTCACGCCGTCGAAGTCCTTGACGACATCGCCGTCGAGCTGGCGCTCGTCGAAGAACAGCTGGTAGCGCAGGCCGGAGCAGCCGCCGGGCTGGACCGCGACACGCAGGGCCAGGTCGTCACGGCCTTCCTGGTCGAGCAGAGCCTTGACCTTGGAGGCGGCGGCGTCGGACAGGATGATGCCGTCGCTCACGGTGGTCTTCTCGTCCTGAACGGACATCTACATCTCTCCCGGGTAGTACGGAGACTGCTTCCGCTTCGGCCAACCTCGGTGGCCGCCGAATCATTCCCCGTTCCACGGGGCGATTTTCCGGCGTGCGGCCTTGCTTCTTCATGCTCGCACATCGGGGTGGGTCGGGGCACGGGGCGGGGGTTGGGGCTTGGGAGCCCCGGTCCCTGGGGGTGGGTGTGGGGTGCCCCGGGCTCAGGGGCGGTGCGCGGGCGCGGGTGTGGCGGGACCGAGGAGGGCCGAGTGTGTACGGGGCGCTTCGGTCCCCAGGCGGTGCGGGCCTGCGGCCCGACGCTGCTGCGCCGCTCCGCGACGCCGGAGTACTTGAGGGCTGACGCCCCCAACCCCGTTCGGGGCTCCGCCCCGGACCCCGCGGGGGCTCCGCCCCGGACCCCCGGGCTCTGCCCCCTGCACACCCGGGCTCCTCTGCACCCCGGGCTCCGCCCCGAGACCACCGGACCGGGAGGGTCATCCCCGGAGAGGATCCGGCCGAGGCGCAGCCCCGGGAAACACGGCCGAGGCGCAGCTTTCAGGAATCGGGGTCCGGGGTGAAGCTCCCAGGAAACGGCGCCCGGGACGGAGCCCCGGGGAGAGGGGGGTCGGGGGCGTCAGCCCCCGGTGGTCGTCCGCGGCGCGGAGCGGCGCAGCAGGGTGCGGGGGCAGGTGCAGATGGAGAGCGCGCCGCGCAGAGGGGGACGCAGGCGCCGTAGGGGAATGCGTCACATCGACACATCCAGGCATCGTCAATCTGACGTGAAGCAGTTATGATAGATAGCGTCAATTCGACGAAAAGCAGGCCCGGACGGTGGGTCTGCCCGCCGGAAGAAGAAAGGGTGCGTGACGTGACCACGGCCCAGGACCTTGCCCACAGCGTTGACCCGCAGCCGACTCCGCTCGCCCTGCTGCTGCTCGGCCGCGAAGCCGACCCCAAGAGCGAGCGCGGTGTGGACTGCCCCGGCGACCTGCCGTCCCCGTCCGACCCGGACCTGGTCGAGCGTGCGCGCGCGGCCAAGGAGAAGCTCGGCGACAAGGTGTTCGTGCTCGGGCACCACTACCAGCGCGACGAGGTCATCCAGTTCGCGGATGTCACCGGCGACTCGTTCAAGCTCGCGCGGGACGCGGCCGCGAAGCCCGAGGCCGAGTACATCGTGTTCTGCGGCGTGCACTTCATGGCCGAGTCGGCGGACATTCTGACCGGTGACGACCAGAAGGTCGTGCTGCCCGATCTCGCCGCCGGGTGCTCCATGGCCGACATGGCCACCGCCGAGCAGGTCGCCGAGTGCTGGGACGTACTGACCGAGGCCGGCATAGCCGAGCAGGTGGTGCCGGTGAGCTACATGAACTCCTCCGCCGACATCAAGGCGTTCACCGGCAAGCACGGTGGCACCATCTGCACGTCCAGCAATGCCAAGCGCGCACTGGACTGGGCGTTCGAGCAGGGTGAGAAGGTGCTGTTCCTGCCGGACCAGCACCTCGGGCGGAACACCGCCGTGCGGGACATGGGGATGTCCCTGGACGACTGTGTGGTGTACAACCCGCACAAGCCCAACGGCGGCCTGACGAACGAAGAGCTGCGCGCCGCCAAGATGATCCTGTGGCGCGGGCACTGCTCCGTGCACGGCCGGTTCAGCCTCGACAGCGTGAACGACGTGCGCGAGCGCATCCCGGGTGTCAACGTCCTCGTGCACCCCGAGTGCAAGCACGAGGTCGTCGCCGCCGCGGACTACGTGGGGTCGACGGAGTACATCATCAAGACCCTGGAGGCCGCCCCGGCCGGCTCCAAGTGGGCCATCGGCACCGAGCTCAACCTGGTGCGCCGCCTCGCCAACCGGTTCGCGCCGGAGGGCAAGGAGGTCGTCTTCCTCGACAAGACGGTCTGCTTCTGCTCGACCATGAACCGGATCGATCTGCCCCATCTCGTATGGGCCCTTGAGTCGCTTGCGGACGGCAAGCTGATCAACCAGATCCAGGTCGACAAGGAGACCGAGTCCTTCGCCAAGCTGGCCCTCGAGCGGATGCTCGCTCTGCCGTAGAGCCGCTCCATGCCCGAAGGGCGCCCCGCACACCTGCGGGGCGCCCTTCGGTCTTCCGTACGGCCTGTCAGTGGTCCAGGGCGTCCAGGAGATCCGAGTCCGAGTCCACGTCCGTACCCGGCTCGGAGGGCTGCTCCGGAATGCCGGCGTCGCTGTTCGCGCGCTTGGCCTTCTTGGCCGCCTTCTTTTTCGCCCGCTTCTCCTTGCGCAGCTCCAGCATCGCGTACAGCGTCGGGACCAGGAGCAGGGTCAGGAGCGTGGAGCTCAGCAGGCCGCCGATCACCACGATGGCCAGGGGCTGGCCGATGAAGCCGCCCTCGCCCGTGACGCCCGCGGCCATCGGCAGCAGCGCGAAGATCGTGGCGAGCGCCGTCATGAGGATCGGGCGCAGACGGTGGCGGCCGCCCTCGATGACCGACTCGACCACCCCAAGGCCCTGGGCCCGGTACTGGTTGATCAGGTCGATCAGGACGATCGCGTTGGTCACCACGATGCCGATGAGCATCAGCATGCCGATCAGCGCCGGAACGCCCATCGGGGTGCCCGTGGCGATGAGCAGGCCGATCGCGCCGGTGGCCGCGAACGGGATGGAGACCAGCAGGATCAGCGGCTGGGCCAGGGACTTGAAGGTCGCCACCAGGAGCATGAAGACGATGGCGATCGCCGCGAGCATTGCGAGGCCGAGCGAGGCGAAGGCCTCGTCCTGGTCCTCGGAGACACCGCCGATGGAGACGGTGGCGCCGTCGGGCAGGTCCTTCTCCAGCTGGTTCAGCTTGGTCTGCAGCGAGGCGCTGACCGCGCCCGTGTTGTCGCCGGTCGGCTTGGCCGTGATGGTGGCCGCGCGCGAGCCGTCGATCCGGGTCATGGAGACCGGGCCGTCCACGACCTCGACGGTGGCGATGTCACCGAGCTTGACCCGGCCGAGGTTCAGATTCTTCAGCTCGTCCACCGTGGTGGCCGGGTTCGCGGACTTCACCAGCACGTCGCGCTCGGTGTCGTCCAGGATCGCCTTGGCGCTCGGGGTGCCGCGGACGGACTGGGCGACGACCTGGCCGAGGGTGGCGTCGTTGTAACCGGCCGCCGCGGCCTTGTCGTTGGCGCGGACCGAGATCCGCGGGACGGACTGGGCGAGGTCGCTCTGGACGTCGGTGACGTCGTCGATCTTCGCCACCTCGGCCCGTACCTGCTCGGCCGCCCGCTCCAGGACCTCGGCGTCCGCGGCCTTCACGACCACGCTCAGGTCCTGGTTGGCGAAGCCGTCACCGGCGGCGATACGGGTGTCCCCGATGCCGTCGAGCTTCGCGAGCTCGGCGTCGATCTTGTCGCGCGTCTCCTCGTACGAGGCATCGTCGGTGAGCGTGATCTGGTACGAGGCCTGGTTGGTGTCCGTGCCGCCGCCGAAGGCCGCGAGCCAGCCGGAGGAACCGACGGTGACCTGGTGCTCCTTGACCTCGTCGATGCCCTCGAGCACCTGCTCGATCTTCTTCGTGGCCGCGTCCGTGGCGGCCAGGCTGGTGCCGGGCTCCAGCTCCTGCTTGATGGAGAGGACCTTCTGCTCGCCCTGGTCGAAGAAGTTGGTCTTGAGCATGGGGGCGAGGCCGAACGTGCCGACCAGGACCACGAGCGCGATCACGACGCTGGTGATGCGGCGGCGGGTGGCGAAGCGCAGCACCGGGACGTAGGCGCGCTGAAGGATGCTCTTCGCCTCCTTCTCCTCCGCCGCACGCCGGGCCTCCTCCGGGTCCGTGGACGTGCCCTTGGGCGCGCGCAGGAACCAGTACGACAGGACCGGGACGACCGTCAGGGAGACGACCAGGGACGCGAGCAGCGCGGCCGTGACGGTCAGCGAGAACGAGCCGAACAGCTCGCCCACCATGCCGCCCACCAGACCGATCGGCAGGAAGACGGCGACGGTGGTGAGGGTGGAGGAGGTGACGGCGCCGGAGACCTCGCGCACGGCATTGAGGATGGCGTCCTTGCGCTCCTCGCCGTAGGTGAGATGCCGCTTGATGTTCTCCAGGACCACGATCGAGTCGTCCACGACCCGGCCGATCGCGATCGTGAGCGCGCCCAGCGTGAGCATGTTGAGCGAGAGATCGCGGGTCCACAGGACGATCAGCGCGAGCACGACCGACAGCGGGATCGAGACCGCGGTGACCAGCGTGGAGCGCAGGGACGCGAGGAAGACCAGGATCACGATGACCGCGAAGGCGAGGCCGAGCGCGCCCTCGGTGGTCAGGCTGGAGATGGACTTCTCGACGGCCGGGCCCTGGTCGGAGACCACGGTCAGGTCGGCGCCCGCGCCCAAGTCCTTGCGCAGGGAGGGCAGTTCGTCCTCGACCGCCTTGGAGATCGCGACCGCGGAGCCGTCCTGGTCCATGGTGACGACGATCGCGAGGCTCGGTTCGCCGTTCGTACGGGTCAGGGAGTCGGCCTTGGCCTCGGTCTCCTCGACCTTCGCGACGTCGGCGAGGCGTACGGGCTTCGGCGCCTTGGCGCCCGGAGCCTGGCCCTGGCCGCCGGTGACCATCAGGTTCTCGATCTGCTCCAGCGAGGTGAAGCCGCCGCCGACCTGGACGGTGCGGTTCTTGCCGTCCTCGTCGAAGGAGCCGGCCGGCAGCGTGGCGCCGCCCGCCTGGAGCGACTGGACCAGCGCGGCCGGGGTCAGGCCCGCCTTGGCCAGCTTCGCGTCGTCGGGCGTGACCGAGACCTCGACGTCGCGCACGCCGTCGATCGCCACCTGGGCGACCCCGTCGATGCCTTCGAGCACCGGCACCACCGAGCGGTCGAGCTCGTCGGCGAGCGCCTGCTGGTCCTTGCCCTCGGCCGAGGCGGCGAGCACCACGGTCGGGATGTCGTCGGTGGAACCGGCGACGACCTGCGGGTCCACGTCGTCGGGCAGCTGGGCGCGGGCGCGGTTGACGGCCTGCTGGACGTCGGCGACCAGCTGCTTGGTGCCGTCGCCGTAGTCGAAGGAGGCCATGAGCAGGGCGTTGCCCTCGCTGGCGGTGGCCGTGACGGACTTGATGCCGTCGACCGCTTCGAGGGAGTCCTCGAGCGGCTCCACGACCTGCTTCTCGACCACATCGGGAGAGGCGCCCTGGTACGGGGCGATCACCGACACCATCGGCAGTTCGATGGAGGGCAGCAACTGCTGCTTCAACTGGGGGATGGCGATGGCGCCGAACACCAGGGCGACGATCGACACCAGCCCGATCAGGGCTCGCTGCGCGAGGCTGAATCTGGACAGCCAGGACATGGGATGGGGACTTCCTTCTGTGGCTTGCGCGGCAGGAGGGCACGCGGCGCCCGTGCGGTCAGGCGCAGAGAGGTGCCCGCGTACACGATCAGCCATCGAGGAAGGGGATTCCTCGGCCCCCGGACCCGTTTCCCGGGCGCGCGCGTACTGCGTGCGCAGTACGCGCACTCAACCCTCGGAGGGAGCGCGTCCGGCTCGTCCAGGTTCGCCCCCGGGGACCGGGTGGGATCAGTCGGCCTTCGGCCGGACAAGTCCGGACTCGTAGGCGATGACGACGAGTTGGGCGCGGTCGCGCGCGCCGAGCTTGGCCATCGCGCGGTTCACATGGGTCTTCACGGTGAGCGGGCTGACGCTGAGCCGCTCGGCGATCTCGTCGTTGGACAGCCCGCCGGCGACCTGCACCAGCACCTCGCGCTCGCGTCCGGTGAGCTGCGCGAGCCTCTCGGCGTGCGCCCCGCCCTCGTCGCCGTCGGACTGCGAACTGCCGCCCTGCGCGAGGAACTTGGCGATCAGCCCTTTGGTCGCGACCGGCGAGAGCAGCGCCTCGCCGTCGGCGGCCACGCGGATGGCGTTGAGCAGCTCCTCGGGCTCGGAGCCCTTGCCGAGGAAGCCGGAGGCGCCGGCCCGCAGGGACTGCACCACGTACTCGTCGACCTCGAAGGTCGTGAGCATCACCACGTGCACCTGGGAGAGTTCGGGGTCCTCGCTGATCATGCGGGTGGCGGCGAGGCCGTCCGTGCCGGGCATGCGGATGTCCATGAGGACGACGTCGGCACGCTCGGAGCGGGCGAGCGCCACGGCCTCGGCGCCGTCGGAGGCCTCGCCCACGACCTCCATATCGGGCTCGGAGTCGACGAGCACCTTGAACGCGCTGCGCAGCAGGGCCTGGTCGTCGGCGAGCAGGACACGGATGGTCATGGCTTCTCCCCCGTACGGGATCGCGCGCGGCGCACCGGCGGGATCATCGGTGCGTGCGCCGCTGGCAGGTTCATCGGTGCGTGCGCCGGCCGCTCCGCCGGCGCGGGGGCCGGCGGATGAGCCGGTGCCTTTGCCGGCAGGTGGGCCGGTGTCTCCGCCGGCAGGTGAGCCGACGTCTCCGCCGACGGGTGAGCCGGCGCCGGCACCGCCCGGTTCACAGGCACGTGCGGGAACGGCCCTGTGCCGCCGGGGACTCGGTGCTCAGAGGCAGGATCGCATGGACGCGGAAGCCGCCTCCGTAGCGGGGCCCGGTGGTGCAGGTGCCGCCGAGCGCGGAGACCCGCTCGCGCATGCCGATCAGGCCGTGGCCGCCGTCGGACCTGGCGGGCGGCTCGGGCGGCGGGCCGTGCGGGGTGCGGCCCTGGCGGACCCCCGCGGGCTGCCTGTCCTCCGCCGCCGGTTCGGGGGCGGACGCGGGGGTGCTGTCGGGCGAGCCGCCGTTGTCGAGCACGGTGATCTCCAGGTTGCGGCCCACGCGCAACACGCTGACCTCGGCCTCGGCGCCCTCGCCCGCGTGCTTCTGCACGTTGGTCAGGGCCTCCTGGATGATCCGGTACGCGGCGAGGTCCACGGCGGCCGGCAGCGGCTCGGACCGGTCGGCCTTCACCAGCTCCACGGGCAGACCGGCGGCGCGGAAGGTGGCGAGCAGGTCGTCGAGGCGGGCGAGGCCGGGGGCCGGTTCGGTGGGTGCCTCGGGGTCGCCGGACTGGCGCAACAGGCCGACGGTGGCGCGCAGTTCGTTGAGCGCGGAGCGGCTGGCCTCGCGGACGTGGGCGAGGGCTTCCTTGGCCTGGTCGGGGCGCTTGTCCATGACGTGCGAGGCGACGCCGGCCTGGACGTTGACGAGGGCGATGTGGTGGGCGACCACGTCGTGCAGGTCGCGGGCGATCCGCAGCCGCTCCTCGGCGACCCGGCGCAGGGCCTCCTGCTCGCGGGTGCGCTCGGCGCGCTCGGCGCGCTCCCTGATGGCGTCGACGAAGGCGCGCCGGCTGCGCAGCGCGTCACCGGCCGCGGCGGCCATGCCGGACCAGGCGACGGTGCCGAGGTTCTCCTGCGCGTACCAGGGCAGCTTGCTCGTGAGCATCGCGACCGCGGTCAGGACGACCATGACCGGCAGGGCGAACCGCCAGGTCGTGGGGCGGTCCGTCATCGAGGCGACCGTGAACAGGGCGATGACCACGGCCATCATCACGGGGGCGCGCTGCTCGCCGGTGGTCAGTTCGGCGAGGGTGGCGGCGACCGTGACGAGCAGAACGAGGAAGGGGGCACGGCGCCGGAACACCAGGGCGCCTGCGCTGACCAGCATCAGGATCACGCTGATCGCCTCGGGCGCCCGGCCGAAGTGCGGCCCGTGCACGCCGTACGGCTCCACGAAGGAGGCGGTGACCATGCACGCGAGGACGGCGGCGGCCAGGGTGGCGTCGAAGGCCAGCGGGTGGGCCGTGAGCCAGTCTCGGATGCGGGCTAGGGAGGTCACTTCGGGAACGGTACCGGGTGTTCCGCGCGAGGTCCCGGCCGCCTACAGACCAGCCGTGCGGCGCGCGCCGAGCACCACCGTCGTATAGCTCATCGTGAAGGAACCGCCGAGTGCGTCGATCGCCGTGCCCACGCGGTCGAGTACGAAGGCCAGGTCGTCCGGTGCGAGGCGGGCGGCCGCGCCCGTGGTGGGGAGCTGGTCGAGGTAGGCGGCGCGGGAGCAGTCGCTCGACCAGGTGACGGTCCACTCGACGGGGTCGGTGAAGCCGCCCGCCTCCGCGAGTCCCGCGGAGGCCTTCGCGAGGACCGGACCGTACGCGTCGGCCGGCTGACCGCCCAGGACGCTCACGTCGAAGGGCGCGTCCGGCATCACCTCGCGGCAGGCCGTGACGAGCGCTTCGGCGACCGGGGCCGGCAGCCGGAACGCGTTCCAGAAGAGCGCGAGCCGGCCGCCCGGGCGCAGGACCGCGGCGGCGGCCCGCGCGCCCGCGGCCGGGTCGATCCAGTGCCACGCCTGGCCCGAGACCACGGTGTCGAAGGTGCGGCCCGCCGCGTCCCACTCCTCGAAGCGGGCCACCTCCACGTCGAGCCCGCGGGTCCGGGCGAACTCGGCCATGCGGGCGTCGGGTTCGACACCGAGGACCGTGCAGCCCGCGGCCTGGAACTGCCGCGCCGCGATCCCCGTACCGCAGCCGACGTCGAGCAGGCGGGGGCCGGGGCTCTCGGCGACGATGCGGTCGGTCATCTCGGCGGGGTAGCGGGGGCGGGCGCGGTCGTAGCGCGCCGCGTCCGCGCCGAAGGACTCGGCCATACGACGGTGGCGGTGGGGCTCGCCGGCAGGGATAGTGGGCATGCGCCCACCTTAAGTGGGCACTTGCCCACTCGACAAGGGAGGACCCCGACCGTGCCGACAGGCGTCGCCATCAGGGACGTACGCGAGCAGCTCTTCGCCGCCGCCGAACGCGTCCTGCTGCGGGACGGGCCGAGCGCCCTGACCAGCCGGGCCGTCACCACCGAGGCGGGCTGCGCGAAGGGGGTGCTGCACCGGCACTTCGCGGATTTCGACGCCTTCCTCGCGGAACTGGTGCGGGACCGGATCGTCCGGGTCGGGCGGCAGGGCGAGGCCTTGCGGGAGGTCGCGGGGACCGGCAGCGTCACCGGGCACGTGGCCGGCGCGCTCACGGAGGTGTTCCAGTCGGTGGCGGTGGCGCTCGTCGGCCTGATCACCTCGCGGGACGTGCTGCGCGCCCGGCTGCGTGCGGAGACCCCGAGCGGTGTCCCGCTGCTCACCGAGGCGACCGCGATGCTCGCGGACTATCTCGCCGCCGAACAGGAGCGGGGCCGGATCGCCGCCGGGGCCGAGGCCGCCGTCCTCGCCCCCACCCTCATCGGCGCCGGCCACCTGCTCTTCGCCGACCGCCACAGCGGGCCGCCGTCGGAGGAGGACGTGCTGCGGATGGTGGAGACGGTGATGGCAGGTGTTGTACGGGACCGGGAACAGGACAGGGAACGGGAACAGGACGGGGAACGGGACTAGACCGCGCGCGCCCGGGCCGCGCGCACGCACGAGCGCCCCGCACCCGCCGCCGAGAGGCGGAAGGCGCGGGGCGCTCGTGTGCTGGGAGCGGGCGGGGCCGCGGGGGCCTCAGCCCGGGATCAGGCCTTGAGGGCCTCAGCCCGGGATCAGGCCGTCGTCGCTGAGCAGGTCGCGGACCTCTTCGAGGGTCGCGTCCGGCGGGGGCAGGATGAGCTCCGAGGGCTCGAGCGCGTCGTCGGGGAGCGGCTCGCCCAACTCGCGCACCTTGTCGAGGAGGGCGTGGAGCGTGCGGCGGAAGCCGGGGCCGTCGCCGTTCTCCATCTCCTCCAAGAGCTCGTCGTCCAGCTTGTTCAGCTCGGCGAAGTGGCTGTCGGCCAGCTTCACCTGCCCCTCCCCCATGATCCGTACGATCATGTCGCTCTCCTTCTGATCCTGCTGATCCATGAAGAGGTCCCGAGGCTCGGCGAAGGTCCTACTGCTTGTCGAAGCGGGGGGTGTCCTGCGGCTGCTGCGCCGGGGTCTGGCCGCCCTGGCCGCCTTCGATGGCCTGCTTCTGCGCCGAACTGCCGCCCGCGAGCTCGGCCTTCATCCGGGCGAGCTCCAGCTCCACGTCCGTGCCGCCGGAGAGGCGGTCGAGCTCGGACTGGATGTCGTCGCGGGCGAGACCCGAGGCGTCGTCGAGGGCGCCCGAGGCGAGCAGCTCGTCGATGGCGCCGGCGCGGGCCTGCAGCTGCGCGGTCTTGTCCTCGGCGCGCTGGATGGCCGTACCGACATCGCTCATCTCCTCGGAGATGCCCGAGAAGGACTCGGCGATGCGGGTCTGGGCCTGGGCCGCGGTGTACGTGGCCTTGATGGTCTCCTTCTTCGTACGGAAGGCGTCCACCTTGGCCTGCAGGCGCTGGGCGGCGAGCGTGAGCTTCTCCTCCTCGCCCTGCAGCGTCTGGTGCTGCGTCTCCAGGTCCGTGACCTGCTGCTGCAGCGCGGCACGGCGGGACAGGGCCTCGCGGGCCAAGTCCTCACGGCCGAGCGCGAGCGCCTTGCGGCCCTGGTCCTCCAGCTTGGAGGACTGCGACTGCAGCTGGTTGAGCTGCAGCTCCAGGCGCTTGCGGCTGGTCGCCACGTCGGCGACGCCGCGGCGCACCTTCTGCAGCAGCTCCAGCTGCTTCTGGTACGAGTAATCGAGGGTCTCGCGCGGGTCCTCGGCCCGGTCCAGGGCCTTGTTCGCCTTCGCGCGGAAGATCATCCCCATACGCTTCATGACACCGCTCATGGGCTTCGCGCGCCCCCTTCTTGACTGATCCAGCCGACTGTCCGCTCCAGCACTGCGACAGAACCCAGCGTACGGGCCCTGCCTCCATTACCGCACTGTTCGTGTGCGGATGCGCTCCTCCCCAAGGACGAAGTACGGCCTCGTCCGCTCCGGCGTAGGGAGTAGGTGGCTCTCAGGGACAGACACGGGCCGTATCCCGGAACCGTCCGCCCACCCCCGGGCCGCCCTGTGCGGTACGACCCTTACGTCCCTGTACTGACGCGCGGCGTTGTCGGATCGTTCCCCGCCGGGCTGTGGTCCAACCGCTCCGACCCCGTACCCTTGGGTTTCGTGTTCGGTAGCCGCTCCAAGAATGAGAAGACCCCCGCCGCTTCGGCGCCGGTCGACTCCCAGACGCCCCGCGACCCGCAGGCACCCAAGGGTCGCCCCACCCCCAAGCGCAGCGTCGCCCAGTCGCAGCGCCGCAGCGTGGCCAATACGCCGATGACCCGCAAGGAGGCGGCGAAGCGCCAGCGCGACGCCCGCCGTGCGGACATGGCCAAGCAGCGCGCCGCGTTGGCCAGCGGCGACGAGCGCTACCTGCCGGCCCGTGACAAGGGTCCGGTGCGCAAGTTCGCGCGCGACTTCGTCGACTCGCGCTTCTGCATCGCCGAGTACTTCCTGCCGATGGCCGTGGTCATCCTGGTCCTCAGCATGCTGCGCAACGCCCAGTTGCAGAACATCGCGCTGCTCCTGTGGCTCGCCGTGATCCTCATGATCGTGGTCGACTCGGTGTTCACCGGCTTCCGCCTCAAGAAGCAGCTCCGTGAGCGCTTCCCGGACGAGCCGAAGCGCGGCGCCGTCGCCTACGCCCTGATGCGCACCCTCCAGATGCGTCGCCTGCGCCTGCCGAAGCCGCAGGTCAAGCGCGGAGAGCGGCCCTGAGCGCGGAGTCGTTCACGGGGGGTACGGGGTCCTTCGCGGGTGGTGTGGCGAAGTGGCTGGAGCTCATGGGCGGGCTGCGTGACGCGGTCCGCCAGGAGCTCGTGACACGGCAGCTCGACGAGCAGCTGGTCCAGCGCTTCCCCGTCGGGCGCCGGCTGCGGATCCTCGACGTCGGCATGGGCCAGGGCACGCAGGCGCTGCGGCTGGCCCGCGCCGGGCACAAGGTGACCGGTCTGGAGTCGGATCCGGCGATGCTGGGCGCGGCCCGTACGGCGCTCGACAAGGAGCCGGCCGGGATCCGCGAGCGGGTCCGGCTGATCCAGGGGGACGGCCGCGACACCGGGGTGCACTTCCTGCCGGGCGCCTTCGACGTGGTCCTGTGCCACGGCGTCCTGATGTACGTCGAGGAGCCGGACGCGCTGCTCGCCGGCCTCGCGCGGATGCTCGCGCCCGGCGGGCTGCTCTCGCTGCTCGTACGGAACGCGGACGCGCTCGCGATGCGCCCGGGCCTGGCCGGACAGTGGGACACCGCGCTCGCGGCGTTCGACTCCCCCGTGTACGAGAACCGGCTCGGCCTGACCGTGCGCGCCGACCGCCTCACCACCCTCACCTCCTCGCTCGCCGGCATCGGTGCGCCGCTGCACGCCTGGTACGGGGTGCGGGTCTTCACGGACCAGGCCGCCGACGATGCGACGGTTCCGACGGGCCAGGAGCTGGAGCGGCTGCTGCTCGCGGAGGAGCGGGCGGGGCGGACGGATCCGTATCGGCAGGTCGCCTCCCTGATGCATTTGTGTGGTGTACGGGGGTGAGGTGCTGTGTCTCCGGCGGGCACCGTGCTCCGTCGCTCCGCGACGGGTTGTGAGTTGGGGGGCTGACGCCCCCCAAGCCCCCACCCGGCGGGGCGGTTTGCCAGACCCGGCGGGAGGGGTCGCCCGTCCCGACGGGGGGATTCGCCGGTCCCGGCGGGGCGTCTCCCGTTCCCGGCGGGGCTTTCCCATGCCGGCGCCGTGCTCCGTCGCTCCGCGACGGGGTGTGCGTTGGGGGGCTGACGCCCCCCAAACCCCCCGCGCGGCGTCTCCCCGTTCCCGGCCCTGGCCAGCGGGCGTTTTCGCGAGACGCGGGCAGGTGAAGACGCGCGTGGTGCGTCCTCTTTCTCGTGAGTGAGGACGTGAAACACAGCGGCGGCGGGACACACGGCGACACCCAGCGGCTGCCCGCCCGGGAGACCTGGCGTGCCCTCTACCGGCATTTCCGGCCGCATCGCTGGGTGGTGGCGCTCGGGGCGCTGCTCACCCTCGTCGGGGCCGTGACCGGACTCGCCCAGCCGCTGGCCGCGAAGGCCCTGGTGGACCGGCTGGGCGGGGACGAGTCGATCGTCGGGATCCTGATCCTGCTGACCGTCCTGGTCGTGGCCGGTACGGCGATCGAGTCCGTGGGCGCGTACGTCCTCGAACGCACCGCGGAGTCCGTGGTACTCGCCGCCCGGCGCACCCTCGTGGGCCGGATGCTGCGGCTGCGGATCCCCGAGGTGGAGCGGACCCAGCCCGGCGATCTCATGTCCCGCGTCACCTCGGACACGACCCTGCTGCGCGCGGTGACCACCCAGTCCGTGGTCTCGGCCGTGTCCGGCGGGCTCACGTTCATCGCCACCATCGTCCTGATGGGCCTGATGGATCCGGTCCTGCTCGGGGTCACGGTCGGCGTGATCGTGCTGATCGGCGGCGCCGTCGCCCTGGTCATGCCGAAGATCTCGCAGGCCACCGCCCGGGCGCAGGAGGCGGTCGGGGTGATCTCCACCGCCCTGGAGCGGGCCTTCGGCGCGTTCCGTACGGTCAAGGCCTCCGGGGCCGAACTGCGCGAGTCGGCGGCCGTGCAGGAGGCCGCGCAGGAGGCCTGGCGGCACGGGGTGCGCTCGGCCAAGTGGCAGGCGGTGGCGTGGAGTTCGGTGGGGCTCGCCGTCCAGGTGTCGTTCCTCGCGGTCCTCGGGATCGGCGGTGCGCGAGTGGCCTCCGGGGCGATCTCGGTGTCCACGCTGGTGGCCTTCCTGCTCTTCCTCTTCTATCTGATCGACCCGGTCTCGCGGCTTGTCGAGGCCGCCACCCAGTACCAGGTGGGCGCCGCGGCCATCGCACGCATCGTGCAGGCCGAGCGGATGGAGACCGAGGAGACGGGCGACGCGCAGGCCGGCGACGCAGAGGCGGGTGCGGCGGGCGAGGTCCGCGCCAGGGCGTCCGCGCCCGCCTCGGTCGCCTTCGAAGACGTGCGGTTCCGGTACCGCGAGGAGCTGCCGTACGTCCATCACGGCGTGAGCTTCGAGGTGCCCGGGCCCGGCATGACCGCGTTCGTCGGACCGTCCGGGGCCGGCAAGACCACGGTGTTCGGGCTGATCGAGCGGTTCTACGAGGTGAGCGGCGGCCGGGTGCTCGTGGACGGCCGCGATGTGCGCTCCTGGCCGCTGGCCGACCTGCGCGCGCAGATCGGGTACGTGGAGCAGGACGCGCCGGTGCTCGCGGGGACCCTGCGCGAGAATCTCCTGTTCGCGGCGCCGCAGGCCACCGAGGACGAGCTCGCGGAGGTGCTCGTACGGGCCCGGCTCGACGCACTCGTGGAGCGGCTGCCCGAGGACCTCGACTCGCTGGTCGGGCACCGCGGCTCGCAGCTGTCGGGCGGCGAGCGGCAGCGCGTGGCCATCGCCCGCGCCCTGCTCAGGAAGCCCCGGCTGCTGCTGCTCGACGAGGCCACCTCGCAGCTGGACGCCGTGAACGAGCTGGCGCTGCGCGACGTGGTCGCCGAGGTGTCCCGCGAGGTGACGGTCCTGGTCGTGGCCCACCGCCTGTCGACGGTGACGCTGGCCGACCGGATCGTGGTGATGGACGCGGGCCGGGTACGGGCCGTGGGCACGCACCGGGAGCTGGTGGCCTCCGACCCGCTGTACGGGGAGCTGGCGGCGACGCAGTTCCTGGCCTCCGCGGCACCGGAACAGGACACGGAGGACGGGGAGGACGCGGGCGTGCGGGACGCCGGCACACAGCCCCGGGCGGCCACCTGATCGGCCCCGTACAAGAGGCCGAACGGGTGGCGCGATGGGGACAATCCGGACATGAACCGAACTCGCAGCTCCCGTCCGCTCACCCGGATATCCCTGCCCCTGACCGCCGCCCTGGGCGCCGCCGCCCTGCTCGCCGGCTGCTCGGGCTCCGGCTCCGACACGGCCGACACCGACGCGACCACCCAGGCCGCCGCGGTCGCCCGCAAGGACGGGGCCGCGCTCCAGGAGGACTACACCCGGGTGATCAAGGACGTGCTGCCGTCCGTCGTGCAGATCACCGCGGGCGACAGCCTCGGCTCCGGCGTCGTCTACGACGACAAGGGCCACATCGTCACCAACGCGCACGTCGTCGGCGAGGAGAAGACCTTCAAGGTCACCGCGGCCACCGGCGGCCGCGAGCTCGCCGCGAAGCTGGTCTCCAGCTACCCCGAGCAGGACCTCGCCGTGATCCGGCTGGAGAATCCACCGAGCGGTCTGAAGGCCGCGAAGCTGGGCGACTCCACGAAGGTCGAGGTCGGGCAGATCGTCCTGGCCATGGGCTCGCCGCTCGGCCTGTCCTCCAGCGTGACCCAGGGCATCGTCTCGGCCACCGGCCGGACCGTCAGCGAGCCGCGTACCGGCGGCAGCCCGGGCGCCACCATCGGCAACATGGTGCAGACCTCGGCGGCCATCAACCCGGGCAACAGCGGCGGCGCCCTGGTGAACCTCGACGGCGAGGTCATCGGCATCCCGACCCTCGCGGCCACCGACCCGGAGATGGGCGACAGCGCGGCACCCGGCATCGGGTTCGCGATCCCCGCATCGATGGTGCAGACGGTCGCCGAGCAGATCGTCGAGGACGGCGAGGTCACCGACTCGGGCCGGGCCGCGCTCGACATCTCGGGCCGTACGGTGCTCGGCGAGGACTACCGGCCGGCGGGCGTCGCCGTGGTCGCGGTCGAGTCGGACGGCGCGGCGGCGAAGGCGGGCCTGGAGCAGGGTGATGTGATCACGCGCTTCGGCGACGAGGAGGTCTCCACCATCACCTCGCTTTCCGAGGCGCTCGCGGCCAAGAAGCCCGGCGACAAGGTCACGGTGGTGTACGAGCGCGAGGGCTCGCGCAGGACGGCCGAGGTCACGCTCGGCGAGATGTAGGACGGGGGGCGGGGCGCGGGACCTGTGGTCCCGCACCCCGCCCGCCCGTCAGGCCTCGGCCTTCTCCGAGCCGGCCTCGGACTCCGTGTCCGTGTCGGCGTGCAGGCTCATCGGCCCGTAGATCTTGGTGGTGTCCTCGAAGAGATGCACCTGGTCCGCACCGCCGGCCAGGAGGTCCTTCCAGTGCTCGCCGATCCAGGACTCCGCGTCGCCCTGGGTGGTGAACTCCTCGGGCGTCACCGCCGGTTCGACCTCGCTGCCGTCGGACTTCTCGAACCGCCACGTCCATGCGCTCATGCCAGCCTCCAAAGAACCGGTTCAGCCTCCGACCGCAGGTAGCGGGGTGCTACCAAGGTGAGGAGCAGCCTATCCGGGCGCGCACGAGCCGTGCCGACGCGGGAGGATCGCCCTGTGGAACTGACACTGCTCGGCACCGGCGCCCCGGCCGGACTGCCCCGCCCCGACTGCCCCTGCGCGTCCTGCGCCGGCGCCCTCGGCCCGTACGCGCGCTCGGCGGCCGCGGTGCTGGTGGACGGCGTGCTGCTGCTCGACCTCACCCCGGGCGCCGCGTTCGCCGCGGCCCGCGCCGGGCACTCCCTCGCCGGGGTGCAGCAGGTGCTGCTCTCGCACCCGCACGACGGCCCGGCCGTCGAGCACCCGGCCGGGCTGCCGCGCGCCGCCCGCGTACCGGACGGCAGCGAGCTGGCGCTCCTGGACGGCCACCGGGTGCGGGCGGTCGCGCTCGACGCCCCCGGCACGGGGTACGAAGTGACGGGTCCCGGCGGCGAGTCGGTGCTCTATCTGCCGCCCGGTGCGGCGCCCGCCGGCGAGGTGGCGCGGCCGGAGCCGTACGACATGGTCCTCGCCGATGTGCTCGGCCGGCCGGACGCGCTGGCGAAGCTGCGCGCGGCCGGCGCGGTGGCGGCGACCACGGATGTGCTCGCGGTGCACATCGATCACGACGCCCCGTCCGGGCCGGAGTTGGACCGCCGGCTTGCGGCGGCGGGGGCCCGTGCGGTGCGCGACGGTACGACGCTGGTGGTCGGCGAGTACCACGCCGTACCGGATCTGCCGCGGCGCACGCTCGTGCTCGGCGGCGCGCGCTCGGGCAAGTCCGTGGAGGCCGAGCGGCGCCTGGAGTCCTTCCCGGAGGTCCTGTACGTGGCGACCGGGGGCGTACGGGACGGGGACGCCGAGTGGGCCGACCGGATCCGCCTGCACCGCGAGCGGCGGCCCGGTTCGTGGCGTACGACGGAGACCTGCGATCTGGTGCCGCTCCTGGAGGAGGAGGGGCCGCCGCTGCTCATCGACTGTCTGTCACTGTGGCTGACGGACGCGATGGACAAGGTGGAGGCCTGGGACGACGCGAAGTGGGCGGCCGGCGGCGACCGTGCGCTGCGCGAGCAGGTGGCCCAACTGGTGTGCGCCGTACGGCAGTCGAGGCGCACCGTGGTCGCCGTGTCGAACGAGGTGGGCTCGGGCGTGGTGCCCGCGACCGCGTCGGGGCGCCGCTTCCGGGACGAACTCGGCCGCCTGAACGCGGCGTTCGCGAGCGAGTGCGAGCATGTGCTGCTCGTGGTGGCGGGGCAGGTGCTGGTGCTGCGGGGGTGAGGCCGCGCCGGGTGCGCGGCTGATCCGGGCGGGTGCGCCGGAGCCCCGTATACGAGTGTCGCCTTGCCGCCCGCCCGCGGGTGGCGTGGTCTGTCGGGCATGACCGAGACCCTTGTGCCCGAGACCGCCCGGGTGCGCCCCGCCCTCGAGGGCGTGCCGGAGACCCTGCTGTGGACGCTGTGGAACCGGGCCTGCGAGGCGCGCAGGCCCGACGCCGTGCTGCACGACCCGCTCGCGATCCGCCTGGTGGACACCCTCGACCACCCCTTCGAGGAGCAGCTCGGTCCGCCGAACCCGCTGTTCGCGCAGACCCAGGGCCTCAGGTCGCTGTGCTTCGACCGGTCCATTGCCAACTACACGGCGCGCCGGCCCGAGGCGACGGTGGTCGCGCTCGGCGAGGGTCTGGAGACCAGCTTCTGGCGCGTGGACAACGGGCGTCTGAGCTGGCTGAGCGTGGAGCTCCCGGACGGCGCGGAGCTGCGGGCGCGGCTGCTGCCCGAGCATCCGCGGCACCGGATCATCGCGAAGTCCGCCACCGACCTGAGCTGGCTCGACGCGATCGAGGACCCCTCGCGCGGCGTGATCGTGACGGCCCAGGGGCTGCTGATGTACCTCAAGCCGGCGGAGGTACGGGAGATCCTCGCCGCCTGCGCGGAGCGGCTGCCGGGCGGGGTGATGATCCTGGACTCCATGCCTCGCTGGATCACGAAGCTGGCCCGCGAGGGCAAGCTGCGGATCGGGAACCTGACCATTCCGCCCATGCACTGGTCGATGGCTCCGGACGAGCGGCAGAAGCTGCACTCGGCGCATCCGTCGATCGCCGAGGTGCGGGCGGTGAAGCTGCCACCGGGACGCGGCATGCTGGGCAGGCTCGTCCAGCACCAGTACCGCATCCCGGTGTACCGCTCGTTCGCACCGGCCGTGACGCTGGTGCGCTTCAAGTGACCTGCGGGAAGCGGCCGTTCAATCCTTGCGGGCCACGACCCGGTAGGCGTTGGAGAAGCCGATCCGGCTGACCACGGGGCCCAGGAGCCGGTCGAGGAAGTACAGGAAGGGCATCACGGGCACGCCGAGGCGGAAGACCGTACGGCACAGCCAGGTGCCCGCCTTGCCCGGCTCCTTCGGCAGCCACGGCTCGTTGCGGAAGGGCTGCATCCGGATCAGAAGCATCCCGAAGGCGCCGAGGAAGTCGAAGGGGATGTGCGGCCGGCGGCGGTCCACGGCCACGACGGTGAAGCCGAGTTCGCGCAGGGCCCGGTTGAGGTTGCCGACCGAGACGAAGTGCAGGTGCTGCGGCTGGAACCACGGCACCCAGTACTTGCCGAGCAGGCGTGCGTAGTGCGACTCCGGGTCCGGCACCTCGATCATGAGGTGCCCGCCCTGCCGCAGCACCTTGCGGGCGGCCGCCAGCTCGGCCTTCTGGTCCACGGTGTGCTCCAGGACGTGGAACATGCTGACCGCGTCGTAGCGCCCGGCGAGCGCGGTGGCGTGGTCGGGCAGGAAGCCCTGGTAGGCCTCCTCGATGCGGCCCTCCTCCTTGGCCTTGACCACGTTCGTGCCGACGTCGAGCCCGTCGAAGACGGTGTCGGGGAGTTCCTTCTTCGCCCCCACGCAGAAGTCGCCGCCGGCCGTGCCGACATCGAGCCAGCGCTTCGGGCGCAGATGCGTGAGCATCGCCCTGGCCCGGTCCGCGTGCCGCTGCTTGCGGTCGCCTTCGGCCCCCTCGAAGGCCTGGCCGAGCTCGCGCCCGAACAGGCCCTCGTAGAAGTCCCGGTAGTAGAAGTCGAGTCCGGCGTGGCTCAGGCGCGGGTTCTGGAAGATGTGCCGGCAGTCGGCGCACTGCTCCAGGACGAAGGTGCCGGGCTTGCGCTGGAGGAAGTCCTTCGTGCGCAGCCGCACCTTGAGCCGCTTCGAGGAGCACCACGGGCAGTCCTCGCGCCGCCGCTCGAAGAACCGGTCCGTGCCCTCGGCCAGTTCGGCCTGGTACGAGGGGCGCAGCTCGGCGACCATCGCGCGGCGGCGGATGCGGTACTCGTCGATGGTCTCGGTCTTCTCGGGCGTCCCGGCGCTCTCGAGGCTGTCGGTGGTGGCCATGCTGTCTCCAAAGGTCAGGGGGTCGGGGTGCGGACTCGGCGGCGCTCGGCTCCGGTCCACGGCGGAGTTCTCCGGGACGCTCAGCTCCGGTCCACGGCGAACTTCTCCAGGTGTGCGGCCGCGGCCGCCGCTCCGCCGGCCGCGCGGAAGGAGTCACCGATCCGCCGGGCCGCCTCGCGGTGGGCGGTGTCGTCGAGTACGGCGTCGAGCGCGGCCCCGATCTGCCGGCGCCCGCTGCGCCCGAACCTCACCCGCACCCCCGCGCCCGCGGCCGTGACCTGGGCGGCGACGAGCGGCTGGTCGTCGCGGATGGGGGCGACGACCAGCGGGACGCCGTGCCACAGGGACTCGGCGACGGTGTTGTGCCCGGCGTGGCTGATGACCGCGGACGCCCGTTCGAGCAGGGCGAGTTGAGGGATGCGCGGGAGGACGAGCACATCGGTGTCGGACTCGGCCGTGAGCACCCCGCCGGGGTCGGCGACCACCGCCTGGATCCGCCCGTGCCTCTCCCGTACGGCCGCGGCGCACTCGGTCAGGAAGCGTGCGCCGACGTCGGTGTTGGCGGTGCCGAGCGAGACGAGCACAGTCGCCCGGTCCTCGTCGAGCCACTCCCAGGGGAAGTCGCCCGCGGGGCGGCGGGTGAGGGCGGGGCCGACGAAGCGCACCTGGTCGCCGTAGGCGCCCTCGCCCGCGAGTTCGGGGGTGGTGAAGGCGAGGACGAGGTCCGGCGAGAAGCGCGGGTCGTGGTCGCGGGACGGGTCGCCGATACGGGAGCGCAGTCCGGCCACGAGCGAGGCCACCCACTCCCCGATCTTCGGCATCCCGTCCAGGGCGTCGCTGAACTCGGCGGAGGTGGTCGAGGAGGTGACGTACGGGATCCCGGCGCGCTCCGCGACCAGCGCGCCGGCCAGGGTCTGCTGGTCGGCGACGACCACATCGGGCCCGAACTCCCGTACCGCCTCCGCCACTCCGGGCGCCATCGCCTCGGCGAGCGGCACGAAGAACTCCTGCCACAGGAACTGCAGCGCGGCCGCGCCCCGCAGCTCGGCGGGCCGTTCCAGGAGGCCGGGGATCTCGCAGGGGAACACCTCGGCCTCCGGGCCCGCCAACTCCTCGACGAACCGCGGCAGTCCGGCCCACGCCACCCGGTGCCCGCGCGCGGCGAGCTCGGCGGCGACGCTGACGGTGGGGTTGACGTGGCCGACGAGCGGCGGCACGACGAAGAGGAAGCGGCTCATGGGGTCGGCACTCCCGCGTGCAGGCCGGCGGGCGCCGGATCGCGGCCCTCGCGCAGCTCCTCCTGGCGCTCGCCCGGCTCCTCGTGGCTCTCGCCCAGCTCCACGGGGTCCCCGATCAGCTGCTTGTGGCCCTCGCGCACCCACTCCAGGAGGAGCGGGCCGACCGTTTCCGGGGTGCCGACGAGGACGGAGTGGCCGTGTCCCTGGACGGCGTGGGTGCGGCAGTGCGGGAGGAGGCCGCGCAGCCAGCCGGCCATGTCGGCGAGGTCCGAGTTCGCCCCGTACACCGCGAGCACCGGCACGGCGAGGGAGCGCCAGGCGGCCTCGTCGGGGATGCGGCTCGCGGCGATGTCCTCGGCGATGGACGTGCCGTGCAGCAGCCGCATCGACCAGCGCACCAGGCGGGCCTCGTGGCGGCCGTAGGTCTCCTCGATCCACGGCAGGGTGCGCTCGTCGTGCAGCTGGTACGCGGATCCGGCGAGCAGGCCGCTCATCTTCCGCGCCCAGGCTTCGGTGGGCGGCTCGGACTCGACGATCAGGACGCTCGCGACGCGGCCCGGGTGGTGCAGGGCGTAGTCGAGGGCGACGGTGCCGCCGAAGGAGTTGCCCACGAGGTGGACGGGCCCGGCGACGCCCAACTCGTCGAGCAGGAGGGCGAGATCGCCGGAGAACTGCTCGATGCGGTAGCCGTGCGGGGGCCGGGTGGTGCGGCCGTGGCCCCGCTGGTCGTACATCACGACGTCGTACCCCGCGGCGGCGAACACGGGGGCGACGGTGAAGTAGTAGCTGGTGAGGTTGTCCGTGGCGATGCCGTGCACGAGGACGACGGTCTCGCGGCCGCCCGCGCCCGGCGCGCCCTGCCCGTCGAGCCGCTCGACGTTGAAGCGCAGGCCGCCCGCGTCGAGCCGGGTCACCGCAGGCGCCCCACGATGTAGTCGGCGAGCTGACCGACGGTGAGGCCGATGATCTCGGAGAGTTCGAGCGAGGCGAACCAGGCCGGGAAGTCGACCTGGTCGCCGTAGCGGGCGCGCAGCTCCGAGGTGAGCGACACGAGGTCGATCGACTCCAGGTCGAGGTCCTCCACGAAGCGGGTCTCGCGGGTGATCGGGACGTCCTCGAACTCCAGGTCGTCGAGGACGGCGCGCAGGGCGCCGCCGATCTCGGCGAGGACGGCCTCTTCGTCGACGGTGGCGGGGCTGGTCATGAGGTGGGCTCCTCGGGGGCGGGGGACGCTGCGGGTGCTGGGGTGGCTTCGGGCGCCGGGAAGGCGTCGGGTGCTGGGGTGGCTTCGGTCGGTGCGGTCGTCCGGGTGGGCGGTTCGGTCCAGGCGACGACGTAGCGGCGGGCGGGCAGGCCGGGCGGGTTGGCCGCGGTGGTGAGGCGTACGCGGTGGGTGGCGCCCGAGGGCGTACGGACGGTCAGTGCGTCCGTCCCGCCGGGCGTCTCCGGTCCTTCGGCGGTGACCGTGAAGTCCCGCGGGCGGCCCTGGATCCCGGTGCCCTCGGCCTTCGCGGCGGCCTCCTTGGCGGCCCAGATGCGGGCGAGCGCCTCGGGGTCCGCGCCGAGCGCCTCGTAGAGCGCGCGCTCGCCGGCGCCGAGCACCGCGTCGACGGTGGCGGCGGGCCGCTCGGTGATCTCCTCGATGTCGATCCCGACGGGCCCCCGCTCCCGTACGAGCGCCACGGCCGCCTCCCGGCAGTGCGCCAACGACACGTCCATACGGGGCAGCTGGCGCCCGTGGACCCCGTACGCGTACGGGCGGCCGCTCGGCTCGTTGGCGATGCGCACCTCGCCCGGGAACACCGGGCCTTCGCCGCCCGCCCACAGCAGCCGGCGCACGGCGTCCTTCGCGGCGATCCGGCCGAGCAGCCACTGGCGCTTGCCGCGCGGCGGGTGCTGGAGGTAGGCGGTGCGCTCGTCGCCGGTGAGCTGGTTGCGCATCATGAGCTCGCGCGAGGCGGGGTCGGGCCAGCACTCGAAGACCAGCTGCCAGCCGCCGGCCTGCTCGGTGGAGAGGGTGCTGCGCTCCGGGAACCGCTTGACCTGGTCGGTCTCGGGCGGCGAGTCGAAGCGGCGGTCCTGCCAGCCGCGGATCTCGGCCCAGACCTGGTGGCCGCGGGTGAGCTGGACGTCGGCTTCGAGGACCGTCTCGGTCAGGGCGGTGATCCGGATGTGGCAGTCGAGCCGCGTGCCGGGTTCGGGGTGCGGGCCGAAGAAGCGGGCCTCCTTGATGCCGACCGGGAAGACGACGGTGCGGTCGGTGTGGGTGGCCATCAGCCAGTAGCCGAGCAGCTGGCCCACGTTGTCGAGCAGGGCACCGGGCGCGGGCGGGGCGGTCAGGACGCCGCGTACATGACGGTCGCCGAGTGCGGTGATGTGCGTGACCCCGCGGAACAGGGGGCCGTGGAACATCCACCGCTCGTCGTACATCTCCTGGGCGGAGGTGGTGGGCCGGCGCTCCCCGGTGGGCGGCGCCCAGGGGGCCGGTGGCTGCGCGTGGGTGCCGGTCTCGAGGACGGCGCGGGCGTGCCGCCCGAAGCTGACGGCGTACCGGCCGGGGGCCTCGGTGACGGTCTCGATGACGACGTCTTGCGCGGGCTCGGCCACGGCCCACTCCAGGAAGCGCGCGTCACGGACGGCGACGAGGGGCGCGTGCGGCTGCGGCAGGGCCTGGGCCATCAGGTGCACGAGCGTGGTGGCGGGCACGACCGGCCAACGGTCGCCGATGTCCGGCCAGTCGGGCCGCTGCCGGAAGAAGCAGTGGTCGGTGAGGTACGGGAGGGTGGTGAGGGAGATGGTGAAGGGGGTCTGGGTGGTGGGGGTGGGGGTGACAGGAGTACGCGGGGCCGTGGTGGGGCTGCCTGCGGGGGTGGCCGCGTTCGGTGTGGTGGGGGTGGGGTGCGGGGTGTGGGGCTGCCTGGGCTGGTGTGCGGGGCGGGGATTGTCAGTGGTGGTCGATAGCCTGGAAAGGGCTTCGGCCCCCGGGCGGGAGGGGACTGTTCGGGGTGCACCGGAGAACGCCACAGCAGACGCCGCCGTAGCCCCAGCCCTGGTCGCGCCCCCAGCCCTCGCCGCAGCCGCCAGGACCTCGTTCGCCGTCTCGGCGGAGGCGTCGAGCAGGGCCTGAAGGTCGGCGGCCAGTGCTGACCCCGCGAGGGATTCCGGGAGTTGGGCGGCCGTACGCGTGGGCTCCCCCACGGCTCCGGGCCCGGCACCCCGCAAAACCACCCGCAGCCGCTCCCGCGTCGCCGTATCGAGGGAGACCAGGCCGGCGCCGAGGTCGAGCGGCACGGTGCGCGAGGCGGGCGCGGACACACGGTCCGGCTCGCTCGCGGGCTCGGACTGGGCCGCGAGCTCGGACCGGGGCGCGGGATCCGACTCAGGCGCGGACCCGAACTCGCCCGCAGGTCCGGCTACTTCAGCCCTGCGAACACCTGCCCCCGACACCACCCCGCCCAACGCCCCGAACTCCGGCTCCCCGCCGTACGCCCACACCCCCGCCGCCACCCGCACCAGCTGGGCCAGGCCCGTGCTGCGCGGTGCGTTGGCCGTGACCGCGAGGTGCGGGCGGCCCGACAGGGTGTCGCCGACCAGGGCGGGCAGCTGGCCCGAGCCGAGCTGGACGAAGGCGCGGAACCCGGCGGCGTACATCTCCTCCGTCAGCATCCGGAAGCGCACCGGTTCGAGGAGGTGGCGGACGAACAGCTCGCGCACACCGCGCTCGTCGGCCGGGAAGGGCGCCGCGGTCGTGCCCGACCAGACCGGGACAGCGGGCGGGTGCAAGGCGAAGGTGCGGGCGGCCGTCTCGATCGGGGCGAGGTAGGGCGCGAGCATCGGGGTGTGGAAGCCGGACTCGAACGGGAGCACCTGGCCGAGGACACCGTCCTCGCGCAGCCGGGCGGCCAGCGCCTCCACCTGGGCGTGCGGGCCGCAGGCGACGGACTGGCGCGGGGCGTTGTCATGCGAGAGGGCGACGCCCGGGAAGTCGTCGAGTACCGCCTCGACCTGTGCGGCGGGGGCGCCGAACGCGGCGAAGGCGAGGCCGGGTACGCGTAGCGAAGAGGGGTCGAAGTCCCGGAGGAACGCGTCCACTTGAGCGGGTGCGTACATTCCGGAGACGGCCATCGCCGTCCACTCGCCCACGCTGTGCCCGGCCACCGCGTCCGGCGCGAGACCGATCCGTCCGAGGGCCTCGGCGAGCAGCCGGCCGACGCCGAAGACGGCGGCTCCGTGCTCGCCCACGTCCCCGACCCGCGCGTCGGCGAACTCGACGGGCGGCAGCCCGAAGTGCCGCGCCACGTCGTCGATGCGCGGGCTGAACTCGGCTTCGAGGCCGGGGAAGAGGAAGGCGGTGCGGCCGCCGCCGGGTCCGAGCAGCGGGCGCGGCGAGCACCAGACGTCGCTGCGCCCGCCCCACTCCCGCCCACGCTGGGCGGCCTTGCGGGCGAGCGCGAGGTTGCGGGGCGTGGGGTCGACGACGGCGACCCGGGCGTGCCCGGCGCCCGTCACCTCGCCCGCGCCGCGCCGCAGTTCGGCGTCGTCGGCTTCGAGGAGCGCGGCGAGGGCCGCCGTGTCGGGGGCGGCCAGGCGCAGGAGTTGTACGGGTTCGGTGACCTGGGCGCCCGAGACGCGCGGCGGCCGGGAGGCGCCCTTCTGCACCGGGCCGGTCACCGTCTCCGTCACGGCATCCGGCCCCTGCTCAAGGACCACGTGCGCGTTGATCCCGCCGAACCCGAACGCGTTCACCGCCGCCCGCCGCACCTCGCCCTCCCACGGCCGCGCGGAGGCCACCGGCCGGAAGCGGGTCTCCAGGAGCGCCGGGTGCGGGTCCTCGCAGTGCAGGGTCGGCAGCAGGACGCCGCGGTGGATCGCGAGCGCGGCCTTCACCAGGCTCGCGACGCCCGCCGCGGGCATGGTGTGCCCGATCATCGATTTCACGGAGCCGATCACCGCGTCGGGTGCGGTGCCGCGGCCGAACACCTCGGCCAGGGTGGCCATTTCGGCCCGGTCGCCGTTGGGCGTGCCGGTGCCGTGTGCTTCGAGGAGGCCGAGCGAGCCGGGTGCGGCCGGGTCGAGTCCGGCGGCCTCCCAGGCGAGCCGTACGGCGCGGGCCTGCCCGCCGGGGTCGGGGTTGACCAGGGACTGGGCGCGTCCGTCGCCCGCGACGCCGACTCCCCGTACGACCGCATAGACGCGGTCGCCGTCGCGCTGCGCGTCCTCGAGCCGCTTGAGCACCACGACGCCCGTGCCCTCGCCCATGAGGACGCCGTCCGCGTCCTTGTGGAAGGGGCGGATGCGGCCGCTCGGCGAGAGCGCGCGCAGCTGCGCGAAGACGGACCAGAGGGTGATGTCGTGGCAGTGGTGGACGCCGCCGGCGAGCATCACGTCGCAGCGTCCGGCGGCGAGTTCGGCCACGGCCTGGTCGAGGGCGACGAGGGAGGAGGCGCAGGCGGCGTCGACCGTGTACGCGGGGCCGCGCAGGTCGAGGCGGTTGGCCACGCGGGAGGCGGCGAAGTTGGGGACGAGGCCGATGACGGACTCGGGGCTCTCGGGTCCGCCCAGCGCGTCCTGGAAGGCGTCCCGTACGAGCGCGAGCCGGTCCTCGCCGAGTTCGGGCAGCAACTCGCGCAGAGTGCGGACCAGTTGGGCCGAGGTGCGCAGCCGCTGGTCGAGGCGGGCGAGGCCCGAGGTGAGATAGCCGCCGCGGCCGAGGACGACACCGACCCGCGCGCGGTCCGCCGGGAGCCCGCTCACCGTGTCGGCGAGCGCGGCCGCGGCGGTGCGCAGCGCGATCAGCTGGTCGGGTTCGGTGGCCGCCACCGAGCCCGGCATGATCCCGAAGGCCGTCGGGTCGAAGGCGGTGATCTCGTCGAGCCCGTCGACGAAGCCGCCGCGCCGGCAGTAGACGGCGTCCGGCCGGCCGCCCGCCGGGTCGTAGAACGCCTCGCTGTCCCACCGCCCGGCGGGCACCTCGCTCAGCGCCTCCCGGCCGTCGACGAGGTTGCGCCAGTACGTCTCCAGGTCGGCGGCGCCCGGCAGGGTCACCGCCATGCCCACGATGGCGACGGGCTGCTGCTGTCCCATGGTCCGGCTCACCAGCCGGACGCGGTGTAGACGACCTCGTCGGTCTCCGCGTCGCCCCAGGCCAGTTCGCGCAGCAGGGCGAGCACGCCCTCCTCGGGGTCGATCAGCTCGATCCCGCGCCGCGCGTACTCGCGGCCGAGCTCCGGACCGACCATCCCGTCGTGCGCCCCGGTCGGCGCCCACGGCCCCCAGTGCACGGTCAGGGCGCGGGTGCCGGTGGCCTCCTGCCAGCGGCGGCCGATGCGGGCGAGCGCGTCGTTGGCGGCGGCGTAGTCGATCTGGCCGCGGTTGCCGAAGACCGCCGAGATGGAGCCGAACAGGACGGTGAAGCGCGGGAGTTGGGGCAGCCGGTGCAGGGCGGCGAGCAGCGTGCGCGCCCCGTCCACCTTGGTGCCGTACACCCGCCCGAAGGAGTCCGGGTCCTTCTCGGCGATGAGCTTGTCCTCGATGACGCCGGCGGCGTGCACGACCCCGTCGATCCGCCCGTACATCGCGTACGTCTCCTTGACCGCCTGCTGCACGGCCTCGGCGTCGCGCAGGTCGACCGGGCGGTAGCCGGCGGTGCCGCCCGCGTCGTGGATCTCGGCGAGGGTGCTCGCGATCTCGCGCTGGGCGAGGACGCGGCTCACGGTCCGCTCGATCTCGGCGGGCCGCAGACCGCCGCGCGCGATCAGGGCCGCGCGCAGGGCCGCGCGGTCGCGGGCGTCGGGGAACTCGTCCGGTACGTCGGGGAGTTCGGTGCGTCCGAGCAGTTCGATACGGCAGCGGGACGCGGCGGCGAGCGCCACGGCGAAGCGTGCGGTGATGCCGCGCGCGCCGCCCGCGAGGACGACCACCGAGTCGGGTCCGAGCCCGAGCACGGTCGCCTCGGCGACGCCGGTGCCGGCCGGTCCGGCGCCCGCGGTGGCGAGCAGCCCGAGGTCCTGTTCGCGTACGGCGAGTCCGCGGCGTTCGCTGCGCGTGCGGAGCACGACCGGCTCGCGGTCGGGGGCGAGCAGCTCCTCGACGATCATCTCGGCCTGCTCGGCGGCCCCGCGCGTGGGATCGACCTCGACGCTGCGGGCGACGGTGTCCGGATACTCACGCGCCACCGTCCGGAAGAACCCGGCCAGACCGCTGGTGTCCTTGGCGTGCTGCGCGGCGAGCAGCCAGCGAGGGCTGCGCCGCAGTGCGGCCCGGAACAGCGGGAAGGCGCCGGGCAGTACGGGCTCCGCGCCCTCGGCGAGCGCCCCGACGTGGATCAGCCCGTCGACCGCGCCCTGGTGCCCTTCGAGGTCCTCGCCGGCCCGCGAGGCGATGGCGCCGAGCACGGTCAGCCGCGTCACGAGCGCCTGCGCCACCGGCGTCCCGTCCCCGACCAGCAGGAACCGCTTCCCGCGCAGATCGTTGGCGGCGACGGCACCGGGTGCGGGGGCCGGGTCGAGGGGGGTGGGGGCGAGCAGGTAGCGCTTGGGGGCGGCGATGGTGAGGGCGGGCTCGGGCTCGGGATCGGCCGCAGGCTCGGGCTGGGACTCGGGTTGCTGCACCGGCTCCTGGAGCTGCACCGGCTCGATGGGCTCCGCCGCCTCCGCGGGTTGCTGGACCTGCGGTCGTACGGGGGTGAAGTCCTGAGCCTGTACGAGCGCTGCGGTGTCCTGCGGCTGTACGAGACGACCGTCCTGCGGCTGTACGGCGACGGGCTCGGTGTCGGCCGGAAGCACCGGAGCCGGGGCATCCCACTGCGTGGCCGTGGGCTCCATCGGGGCGGGTCCGGCGGCGGGCTCGGGAGCGAGGGAGCCGGGCAGCGTGCGAAGGTCGGCCGCGTCGGGCGTGTGGTCGATCCAGGCGGGGTCCTCGGCGGGGTTGCCGGTGAGGAGGTCTTCGGAGGCCTGGGCAGGGGCGGCGGCCGCCGGCTCCTGCGCACCGCCGACCCGTACGGTCAGCCACTCCGCGATCCCCGCGGCCGTGCGCGCCCGGGTCAGCTCCTCCAGCTCCGCGTCGGGCAGGGAGCGGAGGTCCGTCCCGGAGCCGAGGAGCCGACGCCCCAACTCCCCCGCAATCTCCGTCCGCTTGATCGAGTCCACACTCAGATCCGCTTCCAGATCCAGATCCGGCTCGATCATCTCCACCGGATAACCGGTCCGCTCCGCGATCACCGCAAGGACCGTGCCCAGCACATCCACCGCGGCCTCGGGCGCAGATGCAGGTGCCGGTGCAGCAGCCGGGGCAGCCGCGACGGCAGGCGCAGAGGCAGCGGCAGGCGCGGCCCCGGCCCGCCCCTCCAGCCACTCCGCGATCCCCGCCGCCGTTCGCGCCCGGGTCAGTTCCTCCAGCTCCGCGTCGGGCAGGGAGCGGAGGTCCGTCCCGGAGCCGAGGAGCCGACGCCCCAACTCCCCCGCGATCTCCGTCCGCTTGATCGAGTCCACACTCAGATCCGCTTCCAGATCCAGATCCGGCTCGATCATCTCCACCGGATAACCGGTCCGCTCCGCGATCACCGCGAGCACCGTGCCCAGCACATCCACCGCCGGGGTGGCGGCAGCGGGCGCCTCGGCGGCGGGCTGGGGCGTCGCGCCCGTCTCGACGACCGAGGCCTCGAGCACCGGCAGCACTGGCATGACCGGCGTGACCGGCAGCTCCGGACCGGCCACGGGCACAGCGACAGGAGCGGGAGCGACCGCCCCCGCCCCGCCGAAGTACGTAAGCAGCACATCCCGCTGCGCCGCCACCATCTCGCGGCTGTTCTGCAGGAACGCGCGGAGCAGGGCCTCAGGGTCGTCGGGGCTGTGCCCGGTCCAGTCCGTACTCACACTCGCCTCCAGGGCAATACGTCGGGCGGGCTGCAGCGCTCCGGGCAGCGGGCTGCCGTCGGCGGTGCGGACCAGGTGGCCGTCCACCGTCCAGGCGGGGCGCTTGGGTTCGGCGCCGCGGGTGGCGAGCGCCGCGTCGCGGCCCGCGAAGAGGCGGGTCGCGGCGAGGTCCACACCGGCCGCGAACAGCCGGGCCAGGGCGTCGAGATGGCCGCGCAGCCCGCAGTCGGGGCGCGGTTCGAACGGGACGGCCGCGTGCGGCCGGTCGCCGAGGATCTGGCCGACGAGGCCGCTCAGGACGGTTCCCGGTCCGGCCTCGACGAAGACCCGCGCCCCGGCCTCGTACATCGCCTCGATCTGCTCGGCGAAGCGGACGGGTGCGCCGATCTGTTCGGCGAGGTTGACCCGTACGTCGGCGGGCGATGAGGGGTAGCGGGTGCCGGTGCGGTTGGCCCAGACCGGGAACTCGGGGGTGCGCACCGGGTATCCGGCGAGCGCGGCCGAGAAGCGCGGGACCGCGCGGGCGACGAGCGGGCTGTGGAAGGCGCAGGCCACGGGCAGCGTGCGGGCGGTGAAGCCGGCCCGGCCGAGGGCCTCGACGGCCTGGGCCACGGCCTCGGTGGGGCCCGAGATGACGGTCTGCGCGGGTGCGTTGTGGTTCGCGGCGACCACCCGGTCGTGCAGCCCCGCCTCGACGATGACCCGTCCGGTCTCCTCGGCCGAGGCGACCACCGCGGCCATGGCGCCGGGGTCCTCACCCGTGGCGGCGAGGATCGCGTCCGCGCGGGCCCGGCTGAGTCCGGCCAGCGCGGCGGGGTCGATGCTGCCGGCCGCGCAGAGGGCGACGAGTTCGCCGTACGAGTGTCCGCCGGCCATGTCGGGGCGTACGCCCGCGAGGGTCAGGACGTCGTACGCGGCGAGCGAGACGGCACCGAGTGCGGGCTGGGCGTTGCGGGTGTCGGTGAGGCGGGCGCGCTGGGCCTTGCGCTCGGCGTCGCCGAACGCGGCGGGCGGGAAGAGCGCGTCGACGGGTGCGCCGTGCAGGTGGCGCTGGGTCTCGGGGAAGGCCGCGAAGACCTCGGCGAGCATGCCGGGCCGCTGGCTGCCCTGTCCGGGGAAGAGGAAGGCGACCTTGCCGTCGAGGCCTTCGGTGTCGGCGGGGAACACGCCCGCCGCGCGCTTGCTGTCCAGCAAGTCCCGTAGCAGAGAAGGCAGTTCGTCGGTCGACTCGGCGACGACCGCTCCGAAGAAGGCGCGGGGGGCGGTCTCCGCGCGCCGGGCCGCCGCGTACGCCAGGTCGCGCAGCCGCCAGGCGCCCGACTCGGCGAGGGCGAGGGTCTCCTCGACGGCTTCCCTGCTGCGGAAGACGAACAGCTCGGCGGGCCACTGCGCGCTGCCCTGCCGGGGCGGTACGCCGCCGTCGTACGCCTGGAGCACCACGTGGAAGTTGGTGCCGCCGAACCCGAACGCGCTGACGCCGGCGGTCCGCCGCGCGGGCGGCTCGGCCCACGGCAGGGCGCGCCCGTGGAAGGCGAAGGGGCTGTGGGCCTCGGACCAGGCGGGGTTGGGCTCGCTGATGTGCAGGGTGGGCGGGCGCACGCCGGTGTGCAGGGCGAGGGCGGTCTTGATGAGTCCGGCGAGGCCGGCCGCGCACTTGGTGTGCCCGATCTGCGACTTGACCGAGCCGACCACGCAGCCGCCGCGCTCGGCGCCCGCTTCGGTGAACACCTCGGACAGGACGGTGAGTTCGGTGCGGTCGCCGACGACGGTGCCGGTGCCGTGCGCCTCGACCAGGCCGACCTCGGCGGGCGAGATACGGGCCTGGGCGTAGGCGCGCTCCAGGGCGGCGCGCTGGCCTTCGGGGCGCGGGGCGGTCAGCCCCAGCGAGCGTCCGTCGCTCGCCGCGCCGACGCCCTTGATGACGGCGTAGATCCGGTCGCCGTCCCGCTCGGCGTCCGCGCGCCGCTTGAGCACCACGCAGGCCACGCCCTCGCCGAGGGCGATGCCGTCGGCGTCGGCGGCGAAGGGCTTGCAGCGCCCGGTCTTGGACAGGGCGTGCACGGAGGAGAAGAGCAGGAAGTCGTTGATGCCGTTGTGCAGGTCGGCGCCGCCGCACAGCGCCACGTCCGCGGCCCCGGAGGCGAGTTGGGCGCAGGCCACGTCCACGGCGGTGAGCGAGGAGGCGCAGGCGGCGTCGACGGTGAAGTTGGCGCCGCCGAGGTCGAGGCGGTTGGCGATCCGGCCGGAGATGACGTTGGACAGGAGCCCGGGGAAGGAGTCCTCGGTCAGCTTGGGCAGCTGCTGCTCGATGCCTTCCGGCAGCCGTCCGAGATACGAGGGCAGTACGGTCCGCAGGGTCGTGGCGTTGGACGTGTCGCTGCCGGCTTCGGCACCGAAGACGACGCAGGTGCGCTCGCGCGGGAAGTCCTTGCGGTCGAGGCCGGCGTCCTTCAGGGCGCGGCGGGCCGCTTCGAGGGCGAGCAGCTGGACCGGCTCGATGCTGGCGAGCGAGGCCGGCGGGATCCCGTACGCCAAGGCGTCGAAGGGGATGCGCGGCAGGAAGCCGCCCCACTTGGAGGCGGAGACGTCGTGGGCCTCGGCGTCCTCGCCGAAGTGCAGGGCGGGGTCCCAGCGTTCGGCGGGCACCTCGGTGACGGCGTCCTCGCCGGCGAGGATCTGCGCCCAGAAGGCGTCGAGGTCGGGGGCGCCCGGGAACATCGCGGACATGCCGACCACGGCGATGTCGAGCGGGTCGGGGACGGTCGCGGCGGCTTCCGGGGCTTCTTCCTGGGCCTCATCCGTACGGAGCCGGGCCGCGCGCCGCGCGTAGAACTCGGCCGCCCGGTCGGCGACCCCGTGGTGCAGCTCGGCGACGGTGGTGGTCGCGGCGCGCAGCACGGCCACCTCCCCGGCCATGAACATGCCCTCGTCGACCTGGCGCTGCTCGTCCACGTCGACGAGTTCGTCGCCGACCCGCTCGATGCCCTTGCTGGCGATACGGAGCCGGCCGACGTTGAGGCGCTCCAGCTCCTCCCAGGCCTGCCGGTCCGGCACGCCCTGCTCGCGCAGCTCGTCCTTGAAGGACTGGTAGGCGGCGGTGAAGGCGCTGGGCACGCAGCGGGTGGCGTGGCCGGGTGCGGTGTGCAGGAGTTCGGTGGCCTCGGCGTCCAGGACGGCCTGCTGGAACAGCGGCCGGATCGCCCCGCAGGCCACGGCCTCCTCGGTGAAGAGGTAGGCGGTACCCATGAGCACGCCGGTGGCGAGGCCGCGCGCGGTGAGCGGTGCGGCGAGCGCGGCGACCATCGCGGCGGAGCGCTCGTCGTGGATCCCGCCCGCGAAGAAGACCTGGATCGCGGCCGGGTCCACGTCGTCGTGCTCGTCGAGGAAGTCCTCCAGGACGGCGAGTTGGGCCTCCCACAGCGGGAAGCTGTTGCGCGGTCCGATGTGGCCGCCGCACTCGGCGCCCTCGAAGACGAACCGCCGCGCGCCCGCAGCCAGGAACTGACCGAGCAGTCCGGGCGAGGGCACGTGCAGGAAGGTGACGATGCCGTCGGCTTCGAGCGCGGCGGCCTGCGAGGGGCGGCCGCCGGCGATGACGACGTGGCTCGGGCGGATCTCCCGTACGGCCTCCAGTTGGGCGGTACGGACCTCCTCGGGCGCGAAGCCGAGGATGCCGACGCCCCAGGACCGGTCGCCGAGTGCGGCGCGGGTCTGCTCCAGCATGGAGCGGGTCTGCTCGCGTCCGGCGAGGGCAAGCGCGATGAACGGCAGACCGCCGCCGTCCGCGACGGCCGCGGCGAACCGCGCCTGGTCGCTGACGCGGGTCATGGGGCCCTGGGCGACGGGGAGCGCGGTGCCGAGGGCGCGGCACATGGCGGAGCCGCCGCGCAGGGCCGCTCCGTCGGCGCGCACCGCCTCGTCGATCCCGCGGTGCAGTGCGGCCAGCGCGGCCCGGACGGTCCCGTACTTCGCGGCGAACCGGGTGCCGAGGAAGGCGTCCTGACCCAGCGGCAGCAGATCCTCGCGCAGGACCGGCGGCAGCCCGGGCCGACGCCGGTCGAGCACGCGGCTCCCGCCGACGATCACGGTCTCGGACCCGTCGGCGGTCCGCAGGAAGGCGCCGACGGCGGGCGCGACGTCGCCCTCTTCGAGCAGCGCGAGCTGGACGTCGAGCACGACACCGGTCGCGCCCGCGAGCACCGCGGCCGCGGCGGTGTGCGGCCCGATCCCGCCGCAGGCCCACACGGGGACGGACTCCCCGACGACGGCGAGCACGCGCTGGAGCAGCACGAAGGTGGACAACTCCCCGCAGGGACCGCCGCATTCGCTGCCCCGCACGACAAGACCCGAGGCGCCGTCCTCGACCGCGTGCACGGCCTCGGCGGCGCTGCGCACCTCGACGAGCACGGTGTGCGCGGGGACCTGCGCGACGCTCCAGGGGGCGTCGGGGGCGAGCAGCACGGTGTGCGGGCCCGCGGCGTCGCGCAGTTCCTCGGGCTCGAACGCGCAGTCCTTGCCGACCCGGACCCCGAAGGCGCCGGGTGTCCAGCGGCGGGCGAGCGTGAGGGCCTCGCGGGCTTGGCGCCCGCCGCTGCCGAGGTCCAGGACACCGAGTCCGCCGGCTCGGGAGACGGCGGCGGCGAGACGCGCGTTCGGCTCACCGAACGGGCTGACGCCGATGACGGTCTGCGTCACGGAAGCGGGCTCCTCTTGTAGGCGCGTGCAGGACGGGGACGTGCGGCGGGAGGCATACGAGCCCAACCCGCGCAGTACGACAATCCGACTCAAACCGGAACGTAAGGGATCCCTTCGCGCGACGCAATGACGCTCCGAAGTCAGTGCTTCACATGGCGTAACCAGGAGGTCTGTCGGACTGACGGGGTGTCAGGGGGTGCTTGTGGGGTGGGCGCTTGTGGGGCCGGGTGCGCTTCACCTCCCTCGCCGCGGAGCGGCGGAGCGGCACGCTCGGGCGCAGCCCGGCGAAAGCGGGGTGCAGGGGCGCAGGCCCGCGAGGCCGGGCGCGGGGGCGTCAGCCCACGCCCCTCACCTCCCCGCCGCGGGGCCCGGGGCGCCAGCCCCCGTCCCCCACCTCCGCGCCGCGGAGCGGCGGAGCGCCGTGCAGGGCGAAGCCCTGGCAACGCCGGGGTGCAGGGGCGCAGCCCCGCGAAGCCGGGGCCCGGGGGCGTCAGCTCCCGGAACCCACCCCGCCGCGGAGCGGCGGAGCAGCGTGCCGTGGGCGGAGCCCCGGCCGAGTGCGGGGACCACGAGAACCACGGCACCCCGCCCCCCGGTAACGTTCACCCGCATGAGCGCGCTGAATCTCGATGACTTCGCCGATCTGGTCGAGCGCCCCGACGGCGGCATCCGCCGTGACGCCGAGGACCGCCGCGGCCGCCTCGCCGTGCCGCCCGGCGCGCTCGGCCGGCTCGACGAGCTCGGCGAGTGGCTCGCGGCGGCCCAGGGCTCCGTACCCGTGCAGCCGCTGCGCCAGCCGAAGGTGCTCCTGTTCGCGGGCGATCACGGCATCGCGGAAGCGGGCGTGTCCGCGCGCACGGCCGGCAGCGCGCACGAACTGGTGCGCGCGGTGCTGGACGGCGCGAGCCCGGTCGCGGTGCTCGCACGCCAGGCCGGTGCACCCGTGCGCGTGGTCGACGTGGCACTGGACTGCGACCCCGAATCCCTGCCCGCCGAGGTCGGCGGTTATCGCGTACGGCGCGGATCGGGCCGTATCGACGTCGAGGACGCGATGACCGAGGCGGAGGCCGAGCAGGCCTTCCGCGTCGGCATGGCGATCGCCGACGAGGAGGCCGACGCGGGCACCGACCTCGTGATGCTCGGCGACCTCAGCGTGGGCGGCACCACCACCGCCGCCGTCCTGATCGCCGCCCTCTGCGGCACCGACGCCTCCGTGGTGACCGGCCGCGGCGGCCGCCCCATCGACGACCTCGCCTGGATGCGCAAGTGCGCCGCGATCCGCGACGCGCTGCGCCGAGCACGGCCCGTGCTCGGCGACCAGCTCAAGCTGCTCCAGACCATCGGCGGCGCCGACCTCGCCGCCCTGACCGGCTTCCTGTTGCAGAGCGCGATCCGGCACACCCCGGTCATCCTCGACGGTGTGGTCTCCGCCTCCGCCGCACTCGTCGCCCAGCGCATCGCCTTCCGCGCCCCCGACTGGTGGCTGGCGGGACAGACCAGCGGCGAGCCGGGCCAGGCCAAGGCCTTCGACCGGCTCGCGCTCGAACCGCTGCTCGCGCACGGCGTGACCGCGGGCGAGGGCACGGGCGCGCTGCTCGCCCTGCCGATGGTGCAGGCCGCCGCCGCACTCGCCGCCGAGCTGCCGGTCCTGGACGAGAAGCCCGAACAGGAAGAACCCGAGACCGCACCCACCGCCTGAGCACCCGTCAACCCCGCGCCGCACACCATCCGTACGGCGCTCCCTGGCCCCGTATTGTCCGTTTCGCCCCATAGGATCGGCTCCCATGGGAGAGGCCGGACGTGAGCCAGGGACCGCCGCCGACCTGCGGGGCACCGCAGACCCGCGGGCCGCGGCGCACCGCAGACGGGCGGCGGCGTTCGCCGTCTGGTATCTGCGGGGCGTCGCGTTCCTCAACTTCCTGAGCGCCTTCTGGGTCTCCTTCGCCCAGGACCTGCGGCGCCACAACACCGACGACTTCTTCACCCCGTATCTGCTGACCGCGGGCTTCGCCTCCGGCCTGTTCACGCTCTTCCTCGCGGTCACGATGCGGCGCCGCAAGCGCGCGGCCTGGATCCTCAACTCGGTGCTCAGCGGCGCCTTCCTGGCGCTCTTCGCCTTCGCGATGCTCTTCGAGGAGATCCGCCGCCATCCGCAGAACTGGGTCTCGCTCGGCCTGACCGCCGCGTTCGTCGGGGCCCTCGTCATCGGCCGCACCGAGTTCTACGCGAAGGGCGACCGCGCCAATCCGAAGCTGGCCGCGATCGTCGGCGCGGGCGGGCTGCTCGGCACCTCGCTGCTGGCCGCACTCTTGGTCACCGCCACCGACCAGGGCACCAAGGCCGGATTCCTCGACCGCTGGCGCTACGGCACGGCCCGCCTGGTCTCGCTCGCCGCCGACGAGTCGCACCCGACGATCACCACCCCCGGCTGGGTGGACGTCTCCATCAACGTCCTGAGCACCGCGCTGCTGCTCGCCGTCCTGTACGCGGCGTTCCGCTCCCGCCGCGCGGTGGACCCGCTCACCGAGGAGGACGAGAAGCGGCTGCGCGAACTCCTCGACCGGCACGGCGAACGCGACTCACTCGGCTACTTCGCACTGCGCCGCGACAAGAGCGTGGTGTGGTCCCCGAGCGGCAAGGCGGCCGTGGCGTACCGCGTCGTCGGCGGCGTCTCGCTCGCGTCCGGCGACCCGCTCGGCGACCCCGAAGCCTGGCCCGGCGCGATCGAGCCCTGGCTCGCCCAGGCGCGCGAGCACGGCTGGGCGCCCGCGGTGATCGGGGCGAGCGAGGAGGCCGGCACGATCTACGCCCGGCACGGCCTCGACGCTCTGGAGCTGGGCGACGAAGCCCTCGTCGAGACAGCGGAGTTCACGCTCGAAGGCCGCGCGATGCGCACCGTCCGCCAGGCCCACAACCGGGTGCAGCGCGCCGGTTACCGGGTCCGGATCCGGCGGCACGAGGACATCCCGGCCGAGGAGCTCGCGTATCTGCTGCAAAGGGCCGACGACTGGCGTGACGGCGCGACCGAGCGCGGCTTCTCCATGGCGCTCGGGCGGCTGGGCGATCCGGAGGACGGACGGTGCGTGATGGTCGAGTGCACGGACCGGGAAGGCGAGTTGAGGGCGCTCCAGTCCTTCGTCCCCTGGGGGCCCAAGGGCCTCTCCCTCGATCTGATGCGGCGTGACCGGGACGCGGACAACGGCCTGATGGAGTTCATGGTCATCGAACTCCTCAGGAAGGCGGGGGACATCGGGATCGCGCAGGTCTCGCTGAACTTCGCGATGTTCCGCTCGGTCTTCGAGCGCGGATCCCGGATCGGCGCGGGCCCCGTGCTCCGCCTGTGGCGTTCGCTGCTCAGCTTCTTCTCGCGCTGGTGGCAGATCGAGTCGCTCTACCGCGCCAACGCCAAGTACCGGCCCATCTGGGAGCCGCGGTTCCTGCTCTTCGAGAAGAGCGGCGACCTGCTGCGGATCGGAGTCGCGGCGGCCCGCGCCGAAGGGTTCCTGGAAGCACCCGGCCTGCCCAAGTGGCTGCACCGGCGGCACCTGGCGTCCCACCGGTGAACCGCGTGACCGCGCTCGTACGGGCGGAATGGGGCCCGCTGTACCGGGCCGTGCGCGACGGGATCGCCGCGAAGAAGTGGCGCGCGATCCCTGTCACGCTCACCGCCGTCTGCCTCACCGCGCTGATGCAGTACGTCCAGAACCAGGAGTGGGGCTACCAGTTCGTCCAGAACCTCGGCTCCGTACGCGCCGAGGAACCCCTCTGGCTCGCCCTGCTCCGCACCCCACTCTCGCTCTTCGTGCCGGCCCTCGACCTGCCGGTCTGGGGCGCGCTCGGCCAGATCCTCCTCGTGTTCGGGATCGCGGAGATCACGCTCGGCTGGTGGCGGATGCTCCTCATCGGCTACGTGGCCACGCTGGCCGGGACGCTCTACGCGCGGTTCGGCATCTGGCTCGGCGAGGACCGGCCGCTCGGGCTTCCCGCATCGGACGCGCAGGTGGTGGACACGGGACCGTCGGCCGCTGTCGTGGGCCTCGCGGTCTACGTGTGCTGGCGCTACCGGGCCTGGTTCACGATGGCGCTGGTGGTCGGCGCGATGGTCGTGGAGACGGTGATCGAGGACAATCTCGCGGGCCGTGAGCACCTCGCGGCGATCGTCGCCGTGCTGCTCCTGTGCGCGCTCTCCGCGCTGCGTCAGCGCCGCCGCTCGGGCATGTGGTCCGGGCCCGGCGCCGGATCGGGGTCGACCACCGAGGTGCGCCGCGGCTCGGGGTCGAAGCGGCCGCCGAGCCACTCCTGAACCTTGCGCCGCGGCTTCGACCAGCGGCGGTCGTGGTGGTACGCGCGCAGGGCGCCCTTCGAGCGGGCCCGCGGGCGGTTCTTGTAGAAAAGCTTCCACCAGGGCGAACCCGGCCGCGCCAGCCGGATCCCGCCGAAGATCGCCACGAAGGGCACCACGGTGCCGAGCATCGCCATCCGCGGCTTGCCCTTGGCGAGCGCGATCAGGGCGAAGAAGAAGTTCATGGCCGTGTTCATCACGACGATGGTCCGGCTGTGCCGTTCCTCGGCGGTGAGTTCGTTGACGCCGAACGGCAGGAAACCGCCGAGGACGAGGGCCACCAGGGCCGCGGTCAGGACGACGATCTCGACGCTCTTGCGTCCGGCTTCGCTCCAGTACACGTCGTCGAGGTGCAGGATCAGCGCGAACTCGTCGAGGACCAGGCCCGCGCCCAGGCCGAAGATCACGGCCGAGACCATCGAGCCGAAGCTGTGCCGGCCTGCGGCGACGGCGCCGAAGCCACCGATGATCGTCAGGATGATGCCGGGCACGACGTGGTGGATGTGCAGGTCGCCGGCCTTCACGTTCCCGAACGGTCCCTTGCCCGCCCGGATCAGGCGCGTGATGATCCGCGTGACGAGGAACGACAGGACGAACGAGACCAGCGCGAGCAGCAGCGGCAGCTTTCCCGGTTCGACGATGTTCCGGTACCACCAGTGACCCACGCCACGCCCTCCCGCTTTGCCCGCCTTGCCCCGTATCGGAGCCGTATGCGTCATTTAACGCGCAACGGCGGCGGTTAGCCTGCCGCGGTGACTCCCCAGGACGACACCGCTCCCCCGCCCGCCCGTCTCGCCGACGGCGTGCGCTTCGCTTTCGGCACGCTGACGGTGCTGCCCGTGCGGGTGGACCGCTGGGACCGGACGGCCGCGCGCGCCGGCATGCTGTGCGCGCCGCTCGCGGGCCTGGTCGTCGGTCTGTGCGCGGGGGCGGCGGGCGGGCTGCTGCTCCTGCTCGGCGCGGGTCCGCTGCTCGCGGCGGTCGCGACGGCCGCCGTGCCGGCGCTGCTCACCCGCGCCCTCCACCTGGACGGCCTCGCGGACACGGCCGACGGCCTCGGCAGCGGGAAGCCCGCCGCCGAAGCCCTCACGATCATGAAGCGCTCCGACATCGGACCGTTCGGCGTGGTGACGCTGCTGTTCGTCCTGCTCGCGCAGGTCGCGGTGTTCTTCCAGGTGTACGAGGAGGGGGGCTGGGCGGCCGGGGCGGTGGCCGCGGCCGTGGCCCATGTCGCGGGACGCACCGCGCTCACCCTGGCCTCGCGCCCCTCCGTCCCCGCCGCGCGGCCCGAGGGCCTGGGCGCCGCGGTGGCCGGGACGGTGCCGTGGAAATCGGCCGTGGCGGTGTCCGTCCTCGTCATCTGCCTTGCGGGCGCGGGCGGTTACGGCACGGTGGGCTTGCTGCGCGGGGCGCTGGCGGTGGCGGGTTCGCTGGTGGCCGGCGAGCTGCTGCTGCGGCGGTGCGTGCGCAGGTTCGGGGGCATCACCGGGGACGTGTTCGGCGCGGTCGCGGAGGCCGCGGTGACCGGGGCTCTGCTGGTGCTCGCGCTGGGCTGACCACGCCTCGCGCACGGACGCAGCGGCCGCTCCCGTACGGATAAGGCCCACCGCGGGCAGCTCAGCGGTGCGCAAGCGTAGGCTCACCGGGGGACACACACGCCCAACGGACTCACAACGGAAGAGAGAACTCACCACCGTGACTGCTCTTGCTCTCAGCACCGCCGCCGCGGCCGGCCTCAAGGCCGACGCGCTCGTCGTCGGAGTCGCCAAGGGCGACAAGGGCCCCGTCGTCGCCCCCGGCGCCGAGGCCGTCGAGAAGGCCTTCGGCGGCAGGCTCGCCACCGTCCTCGAGACCCTCGGCGCCTCCGGCGGCGAGGGCGAGGTCACCAAGGTTCCCGCACCCGACGGCGTGAAGGCTCCGCTCGTGCTCGCGGTCGGCCTGGGCGCGGTGCCCGAGAAGGGCGAGTCGTTCGACACCGAGGCGCTGCGCCGCGCGGCCGGTGCGGCCGCCCGCGCCCTGTCCGGCACGAAGAAGGCCGCGTTCGCGCTGCCCGTCGAGGACGCCGCGGCCGTGCAGGCGATCGGCGAGGGCGCGCTGCTCGGCGCGTACTCCTTCGTCGCGTACAAGGAGAACGGCAACGGCAAGAAGGCCAAGGACGCCAAGGGCCCGCTCGGCGAGGCCGTGATCCTCGGCAGCAAGCCGCGCGACAAGGCCGCGAAGGCCGCCCTCGAGCGCGCCACCGCCGTGTCCGAGGAGCTCAACCGCGCCCGCGACCTGATCAACACCCCGCCGAACGACCTCAACCCGGAGGCCTTCGCCGCGGTCGTGCAGGCCGCCGCCAAGGAGCACGGCCTCAAGGTCCAGGTGCTCGACGAGAAGGCGCTCACCAAGGGCGGCTACGGCGGCATCCTCGGCGTCGGCGCCGGCTCGGACTCCCCGCCGCGCCTGGTGAAGCTGGCGTACACGCACTCCAAGGCGAAGAAGCACCTGGCCTTCGTCGGCAAGGGCATCACGTACGACTCGGGCGGCATCTCGCTGAAGCCGGCCGGCCACAACGAGACGATGAAGTGCGACATGAGCGGTGCCGCCGCCGTGTTCGCCGCCGTCGTCGCGGCCGCCCGCCTCGGCCTGGAGGTCAACGTCACCGGCTGGCTGGCGCTCGCCGAGAACATGCCCTCGGGTTCCGCCACGCGCCCCGGCGACGTCCTTCGCATGTACTCGGGCAAGACCGTCGAGGTCCTGAACACGGACGCCGAGGGCCGGCTCGTCCTGGCCGACGCGATCGCCAAGGCCTCCGAGGAGAAGCCCGACGCGATCGTGGACGTGGCGACCCTGACCGGCGCCATGATGGTGGCGCTCGGCTCGCGCACCTTCGGCGTCATGGCCAACGACGACGCGTTCCGTACCGCGCTGTACGAGCTCGCCGAGGAGAACGGCGAGCCGGCCTGGCCGATGCCGCTGCCGGAGCACCTGCTCAAGGGCATGGAGTCGGCCACCGCCGACATCGCCAACATGGGCGAGCGGATGGGCGGCGGCCTGGTGGCCGGCCTGTTCCTGCGCGAGTTCGTGGGCGAGGGCATCACCTGGGCCCACATCGACCTCGCGGGCCCGGCCTTCAACGAGGGCGCCCCGTTCGGCTACACCCCCAAGGGCGGCACCGGCACCGGTGTGCGCACCCTGGTGGCGCTGGCCGAGCGCACGGCGGCGGGCGACCTCGGCTGAGGCCTGCCCCACCGGCACGTGTGTGACCCTGCGGCCCCGGGCTTCTGCCCGGGGCCGTTCGCGTATGCCGGGCCCTGTGCGGGACAAGCCGCCCGGACCCGCCGCGTATACGCGAAGCCCGCCGGGGTACGCGGCACGCGGTGCCATCGCCCCAGGTCGCACGCGCCGACCCGCGCCGTGCGGATTTCGCCCAGAACGAAATCCGTCCGCGGCAAAGACGCGATGACCTTGCTCTGTGATCGATCAAACGTCTCGCACTGCGGCCCGACGTCCCGCCGCCCGCCGACAAGTGCGAAGATGGCCTGTGGCAGGACAGGGCCCCCACCACAGGGCCGAAGGACAAAGCGGCCGAACACCAGCCGCCGCGCGGTCAGTGAGGACCGGCGTACGGCGCACATGCATGGAGGACGTGACGTGGCGAACGACGCCAGCACCGTTTTCGACCTAGTGATTCTCGGCGGCGGTAGCGGCGGATACGCCGCGGCGCTGCGCGCCTCTCAGCTGGGTCTGGACGTCGCCCTGATCGAGAAGAACAAGCTCGGCGGCACCTGCCTGCACAACGGCTGCATCCCCACCAAGGCGCTGCTGCACGCCGGTGAGGTCGCGGACCAGACGCGCGAGAGCGCCCAGTTCGGCGTGAAGTCGACCTTCGAGGGCATCGACATCGCGGCCGTCCACAAGTACAAGGACGACGTGATCTCCGGCCTGTACAAGGGCCTTCAGGGTCTCGTCGCCTCCCGCAAGGTGACGTACATCGAGGGCGAGGGCCGTCTCTCCTCCCCGACCTCCGTCGACGTGAACGGCCAGCGCATCCAGGGCCGCCACATCCTGCTCGCGACCGGCTCCGTGCCGAAGTCGCTGCCGGGCCTGGAGATCGACGGCAACCGCATCATCTCCTCGGACCACGCGCTCGTCCTCGACCGCGTCCCCGAGTCCGCAATCATCCTGGGCGGCGGCGTCATCGGCGTCGAGTTCGCCTCGGCGTGGAAGTCCTTCGGCACCGACGTCACCGTCATCGAGGGCCTCAAGCACCTCGTCCCGGTCGAGGACGAGAACAGCTCCAAGATCCTGGAGCGCGCCTTCCGCAAGCGCGGGATCAAGTTCAACCTCGGCACGTTCTTCCAGTCCGCCGAGTACACGCAGAACGGCGTCAAGGTCACCCTCGCCGACGGCAAGACCTTCGAGGCCGAGGTCCTCCTGGTCGCCATCGGCCGCGGCCCGGTCTCGCAGGGTCTCGGTTACGAGGAGCAGGGCGTCGCGATGGACCGCGGCTACGTCCTGGTCGACGAGTACATGCAGACCAACGTGCCGACGATCTCGGCCGTGGGCGACCTCGTCCCGACCCTCCAGCTCGCGCACGTCGGCTTCGCCGAGGGCATCCTGGTGGCGGAGCGCCTTGCCGGGATGAAGGTCGTCCCGATCGACTACGACGGTGTGCCGCGCGTGACGTACTGCCACCCGGAGGTCGCCTCCGTCGGCATCACCGAGGCCAAGGCCAAGGAGATCTACGGCGCGGACAAGGTCGTCGCCCTCAAGTACAACCTCGCGGGCAACGGCAAGTCCAAGATCCTGAAGACCGCCGGTGAGATCAAGCTGGTCCAGGTCAAGGACGGCGCCGTCGTCGGCGTCCACATGGTCGGTGACCGTATGGGCGAGCAGGTCGGCGAAGCCCAGCTGATCTACAACTGGGAGGCCCTGCCTGCCGAGGTCGCGCAGCTGATCCACGCGCACCCGACGCAGAACGAGGCCCTCGGCGAGGCTCACCTGGCGCTGGCCGGCAAGCCGCTGCACTCGCACGACTAGCAGCCCTCGGGCCGCCTCGGGCCGCGACAGCCCCCGGCTGTACGGCCCCCACAAACTTCCCGCACTTTCGTAAGGAGCAACAGAAACCATGGCGGTTTCCGTAACCCTTCCGGCGCTCGGCGAGAGCGTCACCGAGGGCACTGTCACCCGTTGGCTGAAGGCCGAGGGCGAGCGCGTCGAGGCCGACGAGCCGTTGCTCGAGGTCTCGACCGACAAGGTCGACACCGAGATCCCCTCCCCCGCGGCCGGCATCCTCGCGTCCATCAAGGTCGCCGAGGACGAGACGGTCGAGGTCGGTGCCGAGCTGGCCCTGATCGACGACGGCAGCGGTGCCCCCGCGGCCGCCCCCGCGCAGCAGGAGGCCCCGGCTCAGGCCGAGGCGCCCGCCCAGCCCGAGGCCCCCGCGGCTCCGGCCCCGCAGGCCGAGGCTCCGGCCGCCGCGCCGGCCGCTTCGGGCGGCGGCGCCACGGGCACCGACGTGACCCTCCCCGCCCTGGGTGAGTCCGTCACCGAGGGCACCGTGACCCGCTGGCTCAAGGAGGTCGGCGAGACCGTCGAGGCCGACGAGCCGCTGCTCGAGGTCTCCACGGACAAGGTCGACACCGAGATCCCGTCGCCCGCCGCCGGCGTGCTGCTCGAGATCGTCGTCGGTGAGGACGAGACCGCCGAGGTCGGCGCGAAGCTCGCCGTCATCGGTGCCCCGGGTGCCGCTCCGGCTGCCCCGGCCGCCCCCGCCGCTCCGGCTCCGGCCGCTGCCCCGGCGCCTGCTGCTCCGGCCCCCGCGCCGGCTGCTCCGGCTGCCGCTCCGGCCCCCGCTGCCCCGGCTCCGCAGGCCGCCGCCCCGGCTCCGGCCGCTCCGGCGCCCGCCCCGGCGCAGCCCGCTCAGCCGGCCGCGCCCGCCGCTCCGGCTGCCGCTCAGCCCGCGGACGACGGCGCGTACGTCACCCCGCTGGTGCGCAAGCTCGCCTCCGAGAACGGCGTGGACCTGTCCACCGTCAAGGGCACCGGCGTCGGCGGCCGTATCCGCAAGCAGGACGTCATCGCCGCCGCCGAGGCCGCGAAGGCCGCCGCCCCGGCTCCGGCCGCCCCGGCTGCCGCCGCTGCTCCGGCCGCTTCGAAGGCCCCGGCCGTCGAGGCCTCCGAGCTGCGCGGTCAGACCGTCAAGATGACCCGCATGCGCAAGGTCATCGGCGACAACATGATGAAGGCGCTGCACGGCCAGGCCCAGCTGTCCTCCATGGTCGAGGTGGACGTCACCAAGATCATGAAGCTGCGCGCCAAGGCCAAGGACTCCTTCGCCGCCCGTGAGGGCGTCAAGCTGTCCCCGATGCCGTTCTTCGTCAAGGCCGCGGCCCAGGCGCTGAAGGCCCACGCGGTCGTCAACGCCCGGATCAACGAGGACGAGGGCACCATCACCTACTTCGACACCGAGAACATCGGTATCGCGGTGGACTCCGAGAAGGGTCTGATGACTCCGGTCATCAAGGGTGCGGGCGACCTCAACCTGGCCGGTATCGCCAAGGCCACGGCCGACCTCGCGGGCAAGGTCCGCGCCTCGAAGATCACCCCGGACGAGCTGTCCGGTGCGACCTTCACCATCTCCAACACCGGTTCGCGCGGCGCCCTGTTCGACACGATCATCGTGCCCCCGAACCAGGTCGGCATCCTCGGCATCGGCGCCACCGTCAAGCGCCCGGTGGTCATCAACCACCCGGAGCTCGGCGAGACGATCGCCATCCGCGACATGGTCTACCTGACCCTGTCGTACGACCACCGTCTGGTGGACGGCGCGGACGCCGCCCGCTACCTGACCACGGTCAAGCAGATCCTCGAGGCCGGCGAGTTCGAGGTCGAGCTGGGTCTCTGATCGACCCGTGCCGATCGGCTCATATCGGGTGACGGCCGTGTAAGTCTCGTCACTCAGTGCCATCTGTGCCCCCGTCCGGAGGTTTCCGGGCGGGGGCACAGCCGTATTGTTTGGGAGTCGGGCCTGCGCATACGCGGCCCCGCGCCCTCGCAGAAGGAGCACCGCATGACCGCCCCTGTCGTCCAGTCACTGCGCGAGCAGATCCGCGAGCACATCGTGGAAGGCATCGTGAGCGGTCGCTGGAAGCCCGGTGAGCGGATCGTGGAGCGCCGGATCGCCGTGGAGCTTGAGGTCAGCCAGACGCCCGTGCGCGAGGCGCTGCGCGAGCTGGAGTCGCTGCGGCTGATCGAGTCGGCGCCGAACAAGGGCGTACGCGTGCGGAACCTGTCCGCGGCGGACCTCGAGGAGTCCTATCCCGTACGGGCGGGTCTGGAGCAGATCGCGGCGGAGCTCGCGGCCGAGAAGCTGGCCGCCGACTGCTCGGCGCTCTCCCCGCACGTCGAGGCGCTGTACGTCGCGGACCGCGAGTCGGACGGCACGGGGCAGGTCCGTCACACGGTCGCCTTCCACCGCGAACTGGTGCGCGCCGCGGGCAACTCGGTGCTCCTCCACACGTGGGAGGGCCTCGGGATCGAGGTCTTCACGGCGCTGTCCATCCGGTGGCTGGGGACGGTCCAGCAGTCGTACGCGGAGGAGCACCAGGCGCTGGTGGAGGCGTTCCAGCGGCGGGACCCGGACATCGGCGTCCTGGTCAAGCAGCACGTCCTCGGGTGCGCGCCGGCTCCGGCTGCGGACTGACACCTCCTCCCCCGTCGGCCCGCCCGGGCCCCTGCGGCCCCGCCACCTCGCCTGGGCCCTCTGCCCGCGCAGAGCACCTCGCTGTCTCGCCCCTTGTCCTTTCCGGCGGCCCGTGGATGATGGGACGTCGGCACCGAGGGGGCGGGCATGGGCCGTTGGGCAGTGATCTCGCAGTATCACTACAACGAGAAGGACAGGATCGACTTCATCCGCCAAGGGCTGGAGACGAAGGACGAGGCGCTGGAAGAACTGCGCGCCGCCCTGCCCACGTATCTGCCGGCCAGTGGCCTGCTCGAGCAGTGGCGTCGCGTGTACCGCCTGCCCGACCAGGAGACCTACCTCGTGGTGATCAAAGGCATGGTCACGAAGTGGACGTGCACCCTGCGGATCGCGGAGCTCGTAGCGGACTCCACGGACCCCTCCGTGGCCGAGAGCGCACAGCGCGATGAGGGTGCGCGGATCGAGGACGGCGCCGCCGGACCGCAGGACCGGATCCCGCCCGGCTTCTGAGCAGCAGGCCTCGACCTCCTCAAGCCTCCGACCTGCTCAACTGCGCCCACCCACCCCCAAACTAGCGCCCGAATTGCCCGATATACCCGGCACCGCGTGCCCGTCAAGCTGACACCCCGTGCCGACTTCTCGGGATCGAGAAATTTTTGCTCTCAACACTTTGATCGATCATCGATCAGCGGCTTACCCTCGACGGCGGACTGCACACAGTCCCCCGCCCTGTCCTGCCAGTCAGGGCCCATCAACACCCCGTCTCTCCTGACGCGCGGCCGACCACCGGCCGTGCGGGCAGGAGGAGATCCTGTCCGGAAGGCGGCGAACATGACCGACCCCGTAGGCAAGCTCCCGAGCCAGCTCGACCAGCTGCCGGACCGCGACCCGGAGGAGACCGCCGAGTGGGCGGCCTCCCTGGACGCGGTGAGCGAGCACGCCGGTGCGCACCGCGCCGAGTACCTGATGCGCCGCACCCTCCAGCACGCCGAGGAGGCGGGCCTGGCCCTCCCCCGTCTGCTGGAGACGGATTACGTCAACACCATCCCCACCTCCGCCGAGCCCACCGTGGACGGCGACGAGGAGATGGAGCGCAAGATCACCGCGTGGAACCGCTGGAACGCGGCCGCGATGGTGACCCGGGGAAGCAAGTACGGCGTCGGCGGCCACATCGCGACCTTCGCGTCCGCGGCCTGGCTGTACGAGACCGGCTTCAACCACTTCTTCCGCGGCAAGGAGCAGGACGGCTCCGGCGACCAGATCTACGTCCAGGGCCACGCGTCGCCCGGCATCTACGCCCGCGCGTTCCTCGACGGCCGTCTGAACGAGTCGCACCTCGACAACTTCCGCCAGGAGGCCGGCGGCAACGGCCTCCCGAGCTACCCGCACCCGCGCCGTCTGCCGTGGCTGTGGGAGTTCCCCACCGTCTCCATGGGTCTCGGCCCGCTCTCCGCGATCTACCAGGCCCGGTTCAACCGGTACCTGACCAACCGCGGCATCAAGGACGTCTCCAACTCCCACGTGTGGGCGTTCCTCGGTGACGGCGAGATGGACGAGCCCGAGTCCACGGCGGCACTCGCACTCGCGAGCCGCGAGGGTCTGGACAACCTGACCTTCGTCATCAACTGCAACCTTCAGCGCCTCGACGGCCCGGTCCGCGCCAACTTCAAGATCGTGCAGGAGCTGGAGGCCCAGTTCCGCGGCGCCGGCTGGAATGTCGTCAAGTCGCTCTGGGGCGGCGCCTGGGACGAGCTGTTCCAGCTCGACACCACCGGCGCCCTCGTCCGCCGCCTCCGCGAGGTGCCGGACGCCCAGGTGCAGACGTACCAGACCCGCGACGCCGCGTACATCCGCGAGGACTTCTTCGGCAAGGACCCGGCGCTCGTCGAGATGGCGAAGCTGCTGAGCGACGACAAGATCCTCGAGTGCTTCCACCTGTCGCGCGGTGGCCACGAGCCGCGCAAGGTCTACGCCGCCTACAAGGCCGCGCTGTCCCACAAGGGCGCGCCGACCGTGATCCTGGCGCAGACGGTCAAGGGCTTCACCCTCGGTGAGGGCTTCGCGTCGAAGAACGCGAACCACCAGATGAAGAAGCTGACGAACGACGAGTTCAAGAACATGCGTGATCTTCTTGAACTGCCCATCAGCGACAGCCAGTTCGTCGACGGCCAGGTGCCTTACGGCCACCCCGGCGCCGACTCCCCCGAGGTGCGCTACCTGCACGAGCGCCGCGCCGCGCTCGGCGGTCCGGCCCCGACGCGTCGTATGCACGCCGTCGGTGCGCTGCCGGCCCAGTCCGAGAAGGCCTTCACGTCCTTCGACAAGGGCTCCGGCTCGCAGTCGGTGGCCACGACCATGGCGTTCGTACGCCTGGTCAAGGACCTGATGCGCGACAAGGAGACCGGCAAGCGCTGGGTGCCGATCGTCCCGGACGAGGCCCGCACCTTCGGTATGGAGTCGCTCTTCCCGTCGCTCGGCATCTACTCGCCGAAGGGCCAGACGTACGAGCCGGTCGACCGCGACCAGCTGATGTACTACCGCGAGGCCAAGGACGGCCAGATCCTCAACGAGGGGATCACCGAGGCCGGTTCGATGGCCGACTTCATCGCCGCGTCCACCGCGTACTCCACGCACGGCGAGACGATGATCCCGTTCTACATCTTCTACTCGATGTTCGGCTGGCAGCGTACGGCCGACCAGATGTGGCAGCTCGCCGACCAGCTCGGCAAGGGCTTCCTCATCGGCGCCACCGCAGGCCGTACGACCCTGACGGGTGAGGGTCTGCAGCACGCGGACGGCCACTCGCCGATGATCGCGGCCACCAACCCGGCGGCGCTCACGTACGACCCGGCGTTCGCGTACGAGGTCTCGGCGATCGTCAAGAGCGGTCTGGAGCGGATGTACGGGGAGAACCCCGAGGACATCTTCTACTACCTGACCGTCTACAACGAGCCCATGCCGCAGCCCGCCAAGCCGGCCGGCGTGGACGAGGGCATCGTGCGCGGTCTGTACCGCTTCAACACCTCGGAGTCGGCGGGTCTGACCGTCCCGGCGAACGCGCCCGGCATCCAGCTGCTCGGTGCCGGTACGGCGATCCACTGGACGCTCAAGGCGCAGAAGATGCTCGCCGAGGAGTGGGGTGTGGCCGCCGATGTCTGGTCGGCCACCTCGTGGACCGAGCTGCGCCGTGACGCGCTGGAGGCGGACGCCGCGATCCTGCGCGGCGAGGAGCGCGTCCCGTACCTGCGCAAGGCGCTCGATGGCATCAGCACCCCGGTGCTCGCAGTCAGCGACTACATGCGGCAGGTGCCGGACCAGATCGCGCAGTGGGTCGAGCAGGACTACACCTCGCTCGGTGCCGACGGGTTCGGTCTGTCGGACACGCGTGACGCCGCGCGTCGTCACTTCGGGATCGACGCCGAGTCGATCGTGGTGGCCGCGCTGGCGCAGCTCGCCCGTCGGGGTGAGGTACCGGCGTCGGCGGTCAAGGAGGCCCGGGAGCGGTACGGCCTCTGAGCCCTCGGCACGCTTTCACAGAGCCCTCGGCTCGCTTTTCGCAGCGGTCCCCTGTCGCCTTCGGGCGGCGGGGGACCGTTTGTATGGTGGGTGCGGCTGAGTGGGTGGGGCGCCTGCGGCGGGCCTTTCTCCCCGCCCCGCCCCTTCCCGAAACCGGGGGCTTCGCCCCCGGACCCCCGCATCCGACCTGCGGTCGGATCTGCTCAAACGCCGCAGGGGCTGAAGGTTGCCCCAGAGGGAGAATGCACCCATGCGTGCCGCCCGCCTCATCAAGATGGTCCTGCTGCTCCAGGCCCGTCCCTCCATGACCGCCGCCGAGCTCGCCCGGGAGCTGGAGGTGTCCGAGCGGACCGTGACGCGGGATGCCCAGGCGCTGGCCGAAGCGGGGATTCCCGTGTACTCGGACCGGGGGCGGCTCGGCGGATACCGGCTGATCGGCGGGTACCGGACGCGGCTCACGGGGCTCGGGCGGTCGGAGGCCGAGGCGCTCTTCCTGTCCGGAGTGCCGGGCGCGCTGCGGGAGATGGGGCTCGAGGACGCCGCCTCCGCCGCGCGGCTCAAGGTGTCCGCCGCGCTGCTGCCCTCCCTGCGCGACGCCGAGCAGAGTGCCGCGCAGCGGTTCCATCTGGACGCGCCCGGGTGGTACCACGAGCCGCAGACCCCCGAGCTGCTCCCGGTGATCGCCCAGGCCGTGTGGGACGACCGGCGGCTCAGGGCCGGGTACGGGCGAAGCCAGGACACCGAGGTGGAAAGGGAGTTGGAGCCCTATGGGCTCGTGCTGAAAGCCGGTGTCTGGTACTTGTGCGCGCAGGTTCCCGGGTCGGGCTTCCGCGTGTACCGGATCGACCGCTTCACCCGGGTCGACGTGGACGACGAGCGGTTCGAGCGGGACGAGGAGTTCGACCTGCCGGGGTTCTGGGAGGAGCGGGCGGCGCAGTTCGCGCGGTCGATCCTGCGGGCGGAGGTCCGGCTGCGGCTGTCGGAGTCCGGTGTACGGCGGCTGCCGTACGTCACCGACAAGCAGGCCGCCGCCGAGGCGCTCGCGGATGCCGGTGAGCCGGATGCCTCGGGGTGGGTGACGGTGACGCTCGCGGTCGAGTCGGCCGAGGTCGCGTACAGCCAACTCGCCGCTCTGGGACCGGAGGTGGAGGTCCTGGCACCCGGCGAGCTGCGGCAGCGGTTCGCCGAGCGGGCACGGGACGTGCTGCGGCTCTACGAGGGCGAGGGCGGCGGCGCGGGCTGAGGCCTGTGCCGCCGGGCGGGGCGGCCCGCCGTGGGCCGCCCCGCCTCGCGAGACCTCAGCGGTAGTCCGCGCTCTGCGGCTGCTTGCCCGCCTGCTGGGCCGCGTAGAACGACCAGAAGTCGGGACGGCTGCCGTCCGTGTCCGTGACCCCGTACGCGTGGGCGAGCTGGCCGCTGGACAGGGACTGCGTGTTCCAGCGTGCGCGGTCCGGGTCGGCGGCGAGGGCCGCGATGCCGCGTGCCACGTAGACCGGCGACTCGGACAGGTCCCAGTGCTCCTGGTGTGCGATGCCCTCACGCCAGGTCTCCTCGGTCAGCCGGAAGTGGTCCAGCATCTCCTCGGAGCGGATGAAGCCCGGGGTGACGACGACCGCGGTGCCGCCGGACGGCTCGAGTTCATGGCCGAGCAGGAAGGCCATGCGGATCGGCGCGTTCTTCGCGAGGTCGTAGTAGAGGTTGCGGGCCGGCATGATCTCGCGGTTGGCCTCGGCGGTGCCGTCCGTGACCTCGACGACCAGGCCGCCCGGGTTCCGGACGAGCAGCGGCAGCGCGAGGTTGCTCGTGATGAGGTGGGTCCGCACCCCGAGGTCCAGCATGCGCAGACCGCGCTCCAGGTCGACCTCCCACATCTTCGTGTCGAAGTCGAGCAGGTAGTTCCCGCCCCAGACGTCGTTGACCAGGATGTCGAGCCGTCCCTGCTCCCGGTCGATCCGCTCCACCAGGGCCCGTACCTGGGCGGGGTCGAGGTGGTCGGTGGGGACGGCGATGCCCTTGCCGCCCGCCTCCGTGACCAGGTCGGCGGTCTCCTCGATGGTCTCGCCGGACCGGCCCACTTCACTGACCTGCGTACGGGTGGTGCGTCCCGTGACGTAGACGGTGGCGCCCGCGCGCCCGAGCTCGACGGCGATGGTGCGGCCCGCGCCACGGGTCGCTCCCGCCACGAGGGCGATCTTTCCGGTCAGGTCCTGCTGGGTGGCCGGGTCCTGCTGCGTGGCCGGGTCCTGCTGCGTGGCCGAGTCCTGCTGCGTGGCCAGTGCCTGCTGCGTGTTCTCCATACGTCGAGCGTGCCAGCGAAACCCGACATCTTCTGTCCGGCTTTGCGGCGGGATCCTTCTCCCGGCTCCGCGGCATTCACGGCCCGATACGGCAGCGCATGGTGGCCGCGCAGCAGCTGTCCGGCGTGGGCCGGATAACAACACCGGCACTCCGCGTGCGTGCTCCGGCGGCAGGACCGATGCTTGACCCGTGATGGACGAGACGGAGTTCTGGGAGCTGATCGACACCACCCGCGAGGCCGCCGAGGGCGACCCCGAGGACCACGCCGAGCTGCTCGTGGAGCGGCTCCTCCAGCTCGACCCGGACTCCGTGCTCGACTTCGCGCGGCACTTCGAGGCCCGCTACAACCGCGCCTACCGCTGGGACCTGTGGGGCGCGGCGACCGTTCTGCTCGACGGCGCGAGCGACGACGCCTTCGACTACTTCCGCTGCTGGCTGATCGGCCAGGGGCGCGAGGTGTTCGAGGGCGCGCTGCACGACCCGGACTCCCTGGCCGATCTGCTCGGCGACTTCGACGAGGAGATCGACGGGGACGGCGAGGAGCTGGGGTACGCGGCGGACGAGGCGTACGAGCAGCTGACGGGTCTCGTGGCGCCGGACCTGGGCATCGCGCCCGCGCCGCCCGAGCCGGAGGGCACGCCGATCGACTTCGAGGACGACGCCGCGCTGGCCCGCTTCTTCCCGCGGCTGTGGGAGCGGTTCGCCGAGGAGTGAGCCGTCGCCCACGCCGACCCGTGCCGGAGGCCGCTGTCATCCCTTCCGTACGGGCGGTTGCGGGGCGTTCTGGGGAGGCGGGCACGTCCGCGCCAGGACCAGCAGCGCCACGTCGTCGCGGATCGCGTCCGCGAACGTACTGACGTCACGCCACACCGCGTCCGCCAGCGCCCCGCCCTCGCCGCCGGACACCTCCGGCAGTTCGGCCAGGCGTTCCGCGAGCGGGTAGTACGCCCCGGCCGCGTTCCGCGCCTCCGTCACCCCGTCCGTGTAGCCGAGCAGCCGGTCCCCGGGCAGCAGGGTCAAGCTCAGGACGGGCGGCGCCGCGTAGGCGGCGAGGTCCAGGCCGAGCGGGGCCCCGGGCAGGACGGGGAGCTCCTTGACCGTGCCGCCGCGCAGCAGCAGGGGCGGCGGGTGGCCGCAGGACAGGATGCGCACCGAAGCCCCCTCCGGCGGGAACTCCAGAAGGATTGCAGTCGCGAAGAGTTCGCAGCGGTCCGCCTCCCCGGCCTCCGCCGCGTCCACCACCAGGCGCCGGTCCAGGCGCCCGGCCACGCCGTCGAGGCCGGGCTCGTCGAGCACCGCCTCACGGAACGCGCCGAGCAGGGCGGCGACCGTGCCCACCGCCGTGAGTCCGTGTCCCTGTACGTCGGCCACGAGGGCGCGTACGCCGTACGGGCCCTGCCGTACGTCGTACAGGTCGCCCCCGAGCAGCGTCCCGCGCTGCGCCGCACGGTAGAGCGCCGCGCACCGCACCGGTCCCACCTGCGGCGCGAGCGGCGGCAGCACCGCGAGCTGGGCGGCCTCCGCCACCGTGCGCACGGTCACGAGCTGGGCCTCTCGGCGGCTGCGGGTCCAGGCGATGACGACGCTCAGCAGGGCGACGAAGGAGACCGTGAGGGCGTCGGCGTTGCCCGGATGGTCCCAGCCCAGGCCGGGCAGGGTGAGCAGCAGGACGACGCAGCCGCCGAACAGGGCCGTCGCGGCCGGTCCGTAGGCGAGGGCGGCGAGCGGCGGGGTGGCGGCGAGCAGGAAGCCGAGTTCGACGCCGGCCGGGGTGGCCTCCTGGAGGATCACCAGGGCGAGGATCAGCAGCACGGGCAGCAGCCGGAACCAGAGCGAGGGCTTGGGCCGCGCCCCGCCGGGCAGGGACGCCGCGTCCTCGCCGGAGGCCTCCGCGCCACGGCCGCCCGGCAGCCGTACGTCGCTGAGCCGCACGTCGCCGAGCCGTCGACGTCCGGCGCCCGGCCGGGGCGCGGGGTCGGGGGCGGCGGCGCGGCGGTTCACATCTGTAACCCTGGCGCGCCCACCGGCCCGGCGCACCCCGGAGTGGCGGCGCGCGCCTCGTACGGTCCCGCTGTACGCCGGTCCCGCCGCCCGTCCCGCGCCGGCGCCCAGGTCCGCCCCCCCGGTACCTTTTTCGTGGCTCCGCAATGGGGCTACCGGCCTTCGGGTCCGGCATGACTTCCCCCCCTTGTTGTTCATGATCCGGGGGGTGGTGTCACCGGGCCCGAAGGCATCGACGGACCGCTGATGAGGGGCTTGAGCACCGGCTTCACCCGAGCCGGAAGAGCTCTCCGTAACGTGGATGTGGCAGCTCGGTGCCGAGGCAAGGCCGGGCGAAAGCGTGATGGAGGGGCCTGCACGTGATCGACACCGGCGACATCGACGTCTTCCTCGGCCTGGACGTCGGCAAGGGCGAACACCACGCCACCGCCGTCACACCGGCCGGGAAGAAGGCGTTCGACAAGCGCCTGCCCAACACCGAGCCCAAGCTCCGCGAGCTGTTCGCGAAACTCCAGGCCAAGCACGGAACGGTGCTGGTCGTGGTCGATCAGCCAGCCTCGATCGGTGCCCTGCCGCTTGCCGTCGCCAGGGACATGGGCTGCCTGGTCGTCTACCTGCCGGGACTGACGATGCGCCGGATCGCCGACCTCTACCCCGGCGAGGCCAAGACCGACGCGAAGGACGCGTTCATCATCGCGGACGCGGCCCGCGCGATGCCCCACACGCTGCGGGCGATCGACGGCGAGGACGAGACGATCGCCGAGCTGGAGATGATCGTCGGCTTCGACGACGACCTGGCCGGTGAAGCGACCCGCGTCGCCAACCGGCTCCATGGCCTGCTGACGCAGATCCATCCGTCGCTGGAGCGGGTGTTGGGGCCGCGGTTGCAGCACCCGGCCGTCCTCACGCTGCTGGAACGGTTCGGGTCGCCGGCCCAGATCCGCAAGGCCGGACGGCGGCGGCTGGTCACCCTGTCACGGCCGAAGGCCCCGCGGATGGCCGAGCGGCTGGTCGAGGACATCTTCGCCGCGCTGGACGAGCAGACCGTCACCGTTCCGGGCACGGAGGCGGCCGCGCTGATCGTCCCGAGCCTGGCCAGCTCGCTGACGGCCGTCCTTGACCAGCGTAAACTGCTGGCTGGGCGGATCGAGGAACTCCTGGAGACTCACCCTCTTTCCAAAGTCCTGACGTCCATGCCGGGAGTCGGCGTCAGGACCGGAGCCCGCATCTTGATCGAGGTCGGCGACGGCAGCACCTTCCCGACCGCCGGCCACCTGGCCGCCTATGCCGGTCTCGCCCCGGCCACCCGGAACTCGGGCTCCTCGATCCGCGGCGAACAGCCTTCCCGGAGGGGAAACAAGCAGCTCAAGAGGGCCTTCTTCCTCTCCGCGTTCGCCGCCCTGGGCGATCCGGCATCACGGGCCTACTACGACAGGAAGATCGCCCAGGGAAAGCACCACACCCAGGCCCTGCTCTGCCTCGCCAGACGCCGGGCCGACGTCCTCTTCGCGATGCTCCGCGACGGAACCTTCTACGAACCACAGCCCGTTCGGGCTGTCGCTCTGCAGACCTAGACCATGGTCAGGAGGTGATCCGTCGGTCCGTAGTCGATCTTCCAGTCGGCATAGACCCCGCAGAACCCATCCTTGATGCACCGCAGACCCACGGTCACCCAGCGGACGGATCCGTCGGCGCCGAGCGAGAACGCGACCGCGGCCTCGAACTCCTCGCTCCCGCACGGGCAGCCGGCAGCACCGGGCTCGTCGTCCTCCCAGGACTCCTCGTTCCAGTACTCCTCGCTGTCCGCGATGAACGCACGGCTGTCGCAGCCCGAACACTCTCGTTCCGCCCCGGACGCGTTGACCAGCACGAAGAACACACGACCGCCGCACCCCTCGCAGACGGAAGGAGCGATCTTCACCGGGCGGCCGTCGACCGCCTCCCGCAGGAACACCCCGAGCTCCGCGGGGACACCCTCGCCAACCTGATCATCAGCATGCACGGACACATCGTTCCAGACGCCCCGAACCCACAGCCGACCAGCTTGACCAAAGACATAGGGGCCCCCGACCGCGCGGCACGCCGCTCCCGCCGCCCCGTCCGGCTCCCGGCGTACGGCGGGCGAAGGGCGGCGTGAGGGGCGGGCGGTTGGTGTCCGGAGCCCGGCGAGGGGAGTGGGTGTACGGCAGCGGCTGGACGTACTGCCGGGCCGGACGCAAGGCGAGGGGGGACCGGACGTGAGGCGAGCCGGGGCCGGACATGCGGCCCGGCCTCACGCCCAACCGCCCCCTCCGCCCCTCCGTCCCTCCGCCCGCGCCGACTCCCACCTGCCCGCCCCCACCTCGCCTCCGCCCCCCTGCCGCACCCACAGACCCCCGCCGTACAGTGGCCCGATGCCGTCTCCGCTCATACGCTCCGCGCGCCGCACCGACGAGCCCGCGCTCGCCCGTATCGACCACGACACCTGGTCGACGCTGCACGCGGTGCAGCCGCGGCCGCAGCCGGACGCGCCGTTCTTCGACGAGCGGCACGAGCCGGCGCAGTACCTGGTGGCGGAGGTGGACGGCGAGGTCGCCGGGTACATCCGGGTGGTGCCGCCGACCCCGCTGCCGGCCAGCCTGCACGTCCGCCAGATCCAGGGCATCGCAGTCGCCGAGTCGGCCCGCGGCAAGGGCGTGGCCCGTGCCCTGATCCGGTCCGCGTGCGCATGGGCCCGCGAGCGCGGTGCCCGGCGGATGACCCTGCGGGTGCTCGGCCACAACACCCCGGCGCGCCGCCTGTACGAGTCGGAGGGCTTCCGTGTGGAGGGCGTGCTGCCCGGGGAGTTCCTTCTCGGCGAGACGTACGTGGACGATGTGCTGATGGGTCGGGAGCTGGAGCCGGAGGCCTGACGTGGGGAACCTGGGCTCGGCGGAACTGCTCCTCATCGCGCTCATGCTGCTCGTCCCCCTCGCGGCAGTGGCCATCCCCCTTCTCCTCCTGCGCAGGCGACGCGGTCGCGACCGGCCCCGCTGACGGGCGCGGCGGCGGATGTCTACGGCGGATGCCTCCACGCGTCGTCCCCCAGGCCCCCAGGCACCCGCCCCGTCCGGGCGACGGCCGCGGCACGCGTGCAGCGCGTGACCTCGCGCGCCCGGTGCGGGCAGGATGGACCCCATGACCCAGCCGTCGCAGCTCCGTATCGCCGTCGCCGGTGCCTCCGGCCTCATCGGCTCGGCCCTGGTCCGCTCGCTCCGGGCCGACGGCCATGAGGTGGTGCGGCTGGTGCGCCGCCCGGCCCGTACGGCGGACGAGGCCGAGTGGGACCCCAAGCGGCAGTACGTGCACGCCTCCGGGCTCGCGGGCTGCGACGCCGTGGTCAACCTGGCCGCGGCCGGCGTCGGGGACCGGCGCTGGACCGCCGCGTACAAGAAGGAGCTGCGCGACAGCCGCGTCCTGGGCACCGCCGCGCTCGCCGAGGCCGTCGCCTCGCTCGACGAGCCGCCGCGCGTCTTCGTGAACGGCAGCGCGATCGGCTACTACGGCGATACGGGCGAGCGCGCCGTGGACGAGGACGCGCCCGCGGGCGAGGGCTTCCTGCCGTCGATGTGCGTGGAGTGGGAGGAGGCGGCGGGGGCCGCGGTCGAGGCCGGTGTGCGGACCGTGTTCGCCCGCTCGGGCCTGGTGGTCGCGCGCAAGGGCGGGGCGTGGGGGCGGATGTTCCCCCTGTTCAAGGCGGGGCTCGGCGGGCGTCTCGGGGACGGGCGCCAGTACTGGAGCTTCATCTCGCTGCACGACGAGGTCGCGGCGCTGCGCCACCTCATCGACGACGAGGAGCTGTCGGGCCCGGTGAACCTGACGGCGCCCCACCCGGTCACGAACCGCGAGGTGACGGCCGCGATGGGCCGCGCCCTGCACCGCCCGACCCTCTTCACCGCACCGGCCCCCGCCCTGCGGGTGGTCCTGGGCGAGATGGCGGGCGACGTCCTGTGCAGCCAACGGGTGCTGCCCGCCCGGCTGTTGGACTCCGGCTTCACTTTCGCGTTCCCCACGATCGACGACGCGGTGGGGGCGGCGCTGCGATAACTCGGTGGCGCCCGGCCCGTTTCGGCCGGGGGTGCGGCGGGGAAGGAGCCCGCCGCGGGAGCACCACGAGCGCGGCACCCGGTGCCGCCACAACACCATCCACCCCTTGCCGAAGCGACGGCACCCCGTGCCGTACGGCGCACATGCACGCGCCCCCGTGCGACCACGCCCACCCCCACGCGACTACACCCCCGCAGCCCCGCCGACCTACCCTTCGAGCCGAACTCGGGCAATCCCCACCGGAGTTGGGACAGGCGTCTCCGTCACCGCCGAGGCAGGCGCCCCCACCGGCCACGACACATCCGGGAGGCACACGTGCTGGACCGCGCGCACCACGCCGACGTCATCATCGTCGGGGCCGGAGTCGCCGGCCTCTCGGCGGCCCTGCAGCTGACCGGCGCAGGCCTGCGCACGCTCGTCCTGGAAGCGGCCCCCGACGTGGGCGGACGCATGGCCACCGAGCAGGTCGACGGCTTCCTCCTCGACCGGGTCGGTCAGCTCCTGTCCACCTCGTATCCGGAGCTGCGCCGCACCCCCGGTCTGGACGCGCTCGAACTGCGCCCCTTCTCGCCGGGCGTACTCGTGCACAACGAGGGCCGCCTCCAGCGCAGTTGGGAGCCCCGGTCCACCCTGCGGACCGGACCGCCGGCCGGCCGGAGCGCGAGGGGCGCACTCACCGCCGCGCGCGCCCTGGCGAGCGCCCCCCGGGTCCGCTCCCGGTCCGCACGGCCTCCGCTCGGCGGCGCCCTGGACCAGGCGCGGCTCGGCGCGGCCCTCACCCGTCTCGCCGCCACCCCGGTGGACCGCGTCCTGGCCCGCCCCGAACTCCCGGCCCTGGACGCCCTGTTGTCCCGCGGACTCCCGTCACGCACGGTGGAAACGTTTTTGCGCCCGCTGCTCTCGGCGCTCCTGTGCGACCCCGAGCTCCTGAGTTCCAGCCACTGCGCCGACCTGGCCCTGCACGGCTACGCCCGCGGCCGCCTCTGCGTCCCCGCGGGCGGTGCCCAGACCCTGCCGCGCCTGCTGGCCGCCGCGCTGCCGCCGGGCACGATCCGTACGGGCGTGAAGGCCGTCGACCTCTCGACCACCTCGGTCCGCACCGCCGGCCACGGCGAACTGACCTGCCGCGCCGTCGTCCTCGCCACGGGCGCACGGCAGGCGGCCGAACTCCTGCCCGGCCTGCGGATGCCCGCCTTCCACCCGGTCACGGTGCTGCACCACACCGCCGAGCACTCCCCGCTCGCCGAACCGGCCCTGATCCTCGACGCCGACCGCTCGGGCCCCGTGGCACACACCGCCGTGCTCAGCGAGGTCGACCCGTCCCGCGCCCCCGAAGGCCGCCCGCTGATCACCTCGGTCGTGCTCGGCCCGCCGCCCCCGGAGCGCGAGGTACGCGCCCAACTCGCCCGCCTCTACGGCACGTCGACCGCGCGCTGGGAGCTGCTCGCCGTCCACCACGACCCCGAGGCGGTGCCCACGATGCCGGCCCCGCACGACCTGCGCCGCCCGGTCCGCGTCCTGTCCGGCCTCTACGTGTGCGGCGACCACCGCGACACGAGCACGGTCCAGGGCGCCCTCTTCTCGGGCCGCAGGGCGGCGCACTCGCTCCTGCGCGACTTCGGGATCGAGCCGGGGGCCGCGGAGGAGGAGGGCGTACGGGCCGTCGCGTGACAGACCGGCCGAGCTCCCCGGTGCGGTCGACCTCCCCGGTCCGGTCGAGCCCCCCGGCCCGGTCGGCCCCCGCACCGGCAGGCCCTCGTCACCCCAGCGCCGCCACCCGGTCCCGGTACCCGCGGACCGGGGTCGCGTCCCGGTACGGCTCCAGGCGGCGCTCGAAGTCGCGTACGTACTCCAGGGCCCGTACCGACCGCATCTCCGAGGCCTGCTGGGCCGCCTCCGCGCCCAGCGCGCAGGCCTGGTCAAGCTCGCCGAGGCCGAGCCGCGCCGTCGCGAGGACGACGCGGCAGAACAGGCGGGAGCGGGCGTAGCCGGGGGCGCGCAGCTGGAGCGAGCGCTCGGCGTTCTGGGCCGCGGCCCGGAACTGCTGGAGGTCCCGGTGGCAGTGGCCGAACTCGTCGGCCAGCTGGGCCTCGTCGAAGAAACGCGCCCAGTACGGGACTTCGTCGCCGGGCCGGGCCCCGTCGAGGGCGCGCTCGGCCCGTACGAGGGAGGCCGTGCACGCCCGTACGTCCCCGAGCACGCCGTGCCCGCGGGCCTCGACCGAGTGCAGCAGCGCCTGGACCACGGGCGGGGCGGAGTGACCGATGCCCTGCTGGGCCACGCGCGCGAGCTGGACGGCCTCGCGGCCGTGGCCGAGGTAGACGGCCTGGCGGCTCATGGTGACGAGGACGTACGAGCCGTAGGCGCGGTCCCCCGCGGCCTGCGACAGGCGCAGGGCCTGCACGAAGTAGCGCTGGGCCAGGCCGTGGGCGGCGATGTCGTACGAGGTCCAGCCGGCGAGCCGGGTCAGGTCGGCCGCGGCGGCGAACAGGCGGCGGCCCGCGGCCTCGCTGTAGGTGCCGCGCAGCATGGGCTCGGCCTCGTGCTCCAGGTAGCGCACCAGGGCCTGGCGGGCGTGGCCGCCGCCGTAGGCGTTGTCCAGCGCCCGGAAGAGCTCGCCGACCGAGCGCAGGGCCGCGATGTCCCCGCCGGTCACCTTGACGCCGGGACCCCGCTCGGAGGTGGGGCGCTGCCGGGGGACGCCGGCCCTGCCCTGCTCGGGCACGCGCGCGGTCTGCGGCTCCCCGCGGCCCACCCGCTCGTCGGCCCGGCCGATCAGCCAGTCGCGGCTGGGCACCACGAGCCCGGCCGGAGTGAAAGCGATCTTCCGTAACTCCGCATGGCTGCCGGAGTCCTTGCGCCACAGACCGCTGACGATGTCCACGGCCTCCTCGGGGGTGGCGGCGAACTCCAGCCCGGCATAGACGGGCGCGCAGGCGTCCAGGCCGAGGTCCTGTGCGGTGAGCCGGCGGCCGAGGCGGCGCGTGAACACCTCGGCGATCAGCGCGGGCGTGGTCCCGCGCGGCTGCTGTCCGCGCAGCCAGCGGGTCACGGAGGTCTTGTCGTAGCGCAGGTCGAGGCCGTGCTCCAGGCCCAGCTGGTCGACCCGGCGGGCGAGACCCGCGTTGGAGAACCCTGCCTCTGCGATGAGCGCGGCGAGCTGGCGGTTGGGCGTGCGCTGCGGAGGTCGTTCCGTCATCGGCTCTGCGTTCTCCTGCCGTTCGGGTCCTGGCGGCCGGTTCGGTCGATGGGACGCGCACCGTCCGCGGGCGGCTGTATGCCGTATGCAGTCTGGTGCGCGCTGGGGTCCGGGCGCCGGACGGCGCGAATGTAGCGGTCGCTGCCGGGGGCGGCCGTGGGATCCCGAGGCATTCATCCGATCGTGTGAGGGAACGCTTTCTGACTGGGCGTCCTCCCCGGTTTTCCCGTACGGAGGCGGGCTCGTTTCCCGTACGGAGGCGGACTCGGCGGGGCCCGGCCCCCGGTGCGCGGGTAGCGCCCCCACCCCGCCCCCGACGGCCCCCGACCCCGGAGTCGTACAGTTGCCGACAGGTGACGCGTGCAGCGTGCAGGCAAGTCGAGGCCGGCCGCGACGGCGCAGAAACAGGGAGGCACCGACGTGAGCGAGTTCCAGTTCGTCCGGATGGGATTCGGCGCCGACATGGTCGACTACCAGGTCGCGTGGGACGAGCAGCGCCGCGTGCACGCCGCCCGCTTCGCGGACGAGATCCCCGACACCTGTCTGCTCCTGGAACACCCGCCCGTCTACACGGCGGGCCGGCGCACCGCCCCCGAGGAGCGCCCCCTGGACGGCACCCCGGTCATCGACGTGGACCGCGGCGGCAAGATCACCTGGCACGGCCCCGGCCAGCTCGTCGGCTACCCGATCCAGAAGCTGCCGCGCCCGGTCGATGTCATCGCGCATCTGCGGCGCCTGGAGGACGCGATGATCGCGGTGTGCGCCGAGTTCGGCATCGCGACCTCGCGCGTCGAGGGCCGCGCCGGCGTCTGGGTGCTCGGCGACCCGGTGGAGGACCGCCCGCGCTTCGGCGGCCTGACGCTCGACTTCGACCCGCGCTCCACCGACCCGGAGTTCGACCCGCGGCTCAACGGTCCGGAGTACGCGCCCTCCAACGCCGGCCAGCGCGCCGAGGACCGCAAGATCTGCGCGATGGGCATCCGCGTCGCGAAGGGCGTCACGATGCACGGCTTCGCGCTCAACGTGAACCCGGACACCTCGAACTTCGACAAGATCATCCCGTGCGGGATCCGGGACGCGGGCGTCACCTCGCTCTCGTACGAGCTCGGCCGCGAGGTCACCATCGACGAGGTCCTGCCGATCGCCGAGAAGCACCTTCAGGCGGTCCTCGGGGACGCGGACCTGAAGCCGCGCGAGGTGGAGGCCGCCACCTCGTAGCCCACTCGTAGTCCATACGGGGAATGCGGGCGCCAGGCCTGCGGTTGCCCTCGACGCAAGGCCGCACAAACAACGGGCGTACCCTGGTGTACGCCGAAGAATCGAAGCTGTAGGGAGCCTGTCGTGTCCGCTGTCGCACCCGACGGACGCAAGATGCTGCGCCTGGAGGTCCGGAACGCCCAGACCCCCATCGAGCGCAAGCCCGAGTGGATCAAGACCCGGGCGAAGATGGGCCCCGAGTACACGAAGATGCAGAACCTCGTGAAGGGCGAGGGCCTGCACACCGTGTGCCAGGAGGCGGGCTGTCCCAACATCTACGAGTGCTGGGAGGACCGCGAGGCGACCTTCCTCATCGGCGGCGACCAGTGCACGCGGCGCTGCGACTTCTGCCAGATCGACACCGGCAAGCCCGAGGCGCTCGACCGTGACGAGCCCCGCCGCGTCGGCGAGTCCGTGGTCACCATGGACCTGAACTACGCCACCATCACCGGCGTCGCCCGCGACGACCTGGAGGACGGCGGCGCCTGGCTGTACGCCGAGACCGTCCGCCAGATCCACCAGCAGACCGCGGACCGCTCCGACGGCCGCACCAAGGTCGAGCTGCTCGCCCCCGACTTCAACGCGGTGCCGGAGCTCCTCAACGAGGTGTTCGAGTCCCGCCCCGAGGTCTTCGCGCACAACGTCGAGACCGTGCCGCGGATCTTCAAGCGCATCCGCCCCGGTTTCCGTTACGAGCGCTCCCTCGGCGTCATCACCGCCGCCCGCGACTTCGGCCTGGTCACCAAGTCCAACCTGATCCTCGGCATGGGCGAGACCCGCGAAGAGGTCAGCGAGGCGCTTCAGCAGCTGCACGACGCGGGCTGCGACCTGATCACGATCACGCAGTACCTGCGCCCGTCGGTGCGCCACCACCCGGTGGAGCGCTGGGTGAAGCCGCACGAGTTCGTGGAGCTCAAGGAGGAGGCCGAGGAGATCGGCTTCGCCGGTGTCATGTCCGGCCCGCTCGTGCGCTCCTCGTACCGCGCGGGACGTCTGCACCAGATGGCCATCGAGAAGCGCGGTTCGTTCGTCGCCTCGCAGGCGGTCTGAGCCCGCGGCACCCGCGGAGCTTGTGAGTTCGCGCACAAGAAGCTACTCGCGCGTAATGGCGCGAAGCACGCGGCCCGTACGATCCCCGCAGGCAGGGGCTCCGTACGGGCCGCGTCAGGTTGATGACCAGGCGCGTCAAGGCTTCATTCGTGTTTGACCGGTCGGACACGCCCTGGTAACACCAATCAGTGAGCCTGGGCTTACGCCACGTAAGACCGACTGCCGTTCTGACCGAGGGGGACCACCGAGATGCAGGCCGCGCCCGTTCGCGCCACCGCCATTCCGTCCGTGACCGACGCCCTGCGCGCCATGGAGACGCTGCTGCTCGGCAGCGGCCAGCGCACCGCACGCCGCAATGCCTGGACGTCCGTGCTCGAGGACCGGCGCCGCGCCAAGGACCGCGTCGAGGCTCAGCAGGTGCTCGAGCGCGCTGTCGCCGCCCGCACGTCGTAGTCCGTTCGAAGGGCACGTAAACTTCCAAGCATGGCGAGGAAGGACGACGCAGCGAGCGCTGCGAACCCGGGGCGACTCAAGCAGATCGCCCTCACTTACAAAATGACCCGACGGGCCGATTCGAAGATCGGTCTGATCATTGCCGCAGTGGGAATCGTCACCTTCGGTGTCTTCCTCGCGATCGGCTTCCTGATCGGACACCCGGTCTATCTCGGCATCCTCGGCTTCGTGCTCGCCTTCCTTGCGATGGCGATCGTCTTCGGACGCCGGGCCGAGCGGGCCGCGTTCGGACAGATGGAGGGCCAGCCCGGTGCGGCGGCCGCCGTCCTGGACAACGTGGGACGCGGCTGGTCCACGACCCCCGCGGTCGCGATGAACCGCAGCCAGGACGTGGTCCACCGGGCCGTCGGCAAGGCCGGCATCGTGCTGATCGCCGAGGGCAACCCGAACCGGGTGAAGTCCCTGCTCGCCGCCGAGAAGAAGAAGATGGCGCGCGTGGTCGCCGACGTGCCGGTGCACGACTTCATCGTGGGCAACGGCGAGGGCGAGGTGCCGCTGAAGAAGCTGCGCACCACGATGCTCAAGCTGCCCCGCGTCCTGTCCGGCCCGCAGGTCACCACGACCAACGACCGGCTGCGCGCGATGGGCGACCTGATGAAGAACATGCCGATCCCGAAGGGCCCGATGCCCAAGGGCATGCGCATGCCGCGCGGCGGCGCGAACGGCCGCTGACCTCTCCTCGTATACGTGAACGGGGCGCCCGGATCTCTCCGGGCGCCCCGTTCTTACGTTCTCGGATCCGTACCGCGGATCAGATCCGCACCTGGACCGCGCGCGCCAGGCGGTCGTGCAGGCCGCGGCCGTCGCGGTCCCAGATGAGGGCCGGGATCGCGAGGCAGAGCAGGACGCTGCGGACGATCACGCGGCCGATGCCGAGGCGGTTGCCGTCGTCGGCGAGGACCCGCAGGCCGAGGATGCGCTTGCCCGGCGTGGAGCCGATCGTGCCCACCGTCAGGATGCTCATGACGAGCAGGACGAGCACCGCCCAGTTGCCGGCCGCCTGGAGGTCACGGTCAGCGAGCAGACCGTATGCGATCAGCAGGCACAGGGCCCAGTCGATGAAGAGGGCCGCGATCCGGCGGCCGGGGCGCGCGATCGAGCCCGGTCCGTGCTCGGGCAGGCCCAGCTGCTCGCCGCGGTACCCGAAGTCGACACCCATGTCCTCGGCCGTCTGGCGAGGGCCGGAGAGCCACGATCCGATTGCTTGCCTGTTGTCCACGGGTCCACGGTACTGCGCCCCGTTTCGTACGGGACCCGGCGGGTGCCCGCTGGTCCGGGCCTTCACGGCGGGTGAGACGGCCGTCACCCCTGCGCCGGTTAACTTGGGCGAAACAAATGGGTCATGCTTGAGAAATCCCCCGTCCTTATGGTCGGGTCCAGCGTGGGCCACCGCACTGGCCGCACCACGAGCGAGACAGCCCCGGCTCCACCCCGGACCGGGAGTAGGAGGAGCTGGATGTTCCAGAACGCCGACGACGCCAAGAAGTTCATCGCAGACGAGGACGTGAAGTTCATCGACGTCCGTTTCTGCGACCTGCCGGGTGTGATGCAGCACTTCACGGTGCCCGCGGCGGCGTTCGACCCGGACGAGGAGCTGGCCTTCGACGGTTCGTCGATCCGCGGCTTCCAGGCGATCCACGAGTCCGACATGGCGCTGCGCGCGGACCTCACGACGGCCCGGGTCGACCCCTTCCGCCGCGACAAGACGCTGAACATCAACTTCTTCATCCACGACCCGATCACGGGCGAGCAGTACTCCCGCGACCCGCGCAACGTGGCGAAGAAGGCCGAGGCCTACCTCGCCTCCACCGGTATCGCCGACACCGCGTACTTCGGCCCCGAGGCCGAGTTCTACGTGTTCGACTCGGTGCGCTTCGAGACCTCCGCCAACAAGTCGATCTACGAGATCGACTCCGAGGCGGGCGCCTGGAACACCGGCGCGGTCGAGAACAACCGCGGCTACAAGGTCCGTTACAAGGGCGGCTACTTCCCGGCCCCGCCGGTCGACCACTTCGCCGACCTGCGCGCCGAGATCTCCCTGGAGCTGGACCGCCAGGGCCTCCAGGTCGAGCGCCAGCACCACGAGGTGGGCACCGCCGGCCAGGCCGAGATCAACTACAAGTTCAACACGCTGCTCGCCGCGGCCGACGACCTGATGCTCTTCAAGTACATCGTGAAGAACGTCGCGTGGCAGAACGGCAAGACCGCGACCTTCATGCCGAAGCCGATCTTCGGTGACAACGGCTCGGGCATGCACGTCCACCAGTCGCTGTGGCAGGGCGGCCAGCCGCTCTTCTACGACGAGGCCGGTTACGCGGGTCTGTCGGACACCGCCCGCTACTACATCGGCGGCATCCTGAAGCACGCCCCGTCGCTGCTCGCCTTCACGAACCCGACGGTGAACTCGTACCACCGCCTGGTCCCCGGCTTCGAGGCCCCGGTCAACCTGGTCTACTCGCAGCGCAACCGCTCCGCGGCCATGCGTATCCCGATCACGGGCTCGAACCCGAAGGCCAAGCGCGTCGAGTTCCGCGCGCCGGACCCGTCCTCGAACCCGTACCTCGCGTTCTCGGCGTTGCTGCTCGCGGGCCTCGACGGCGTGAAGAACAAGATCGAGCCGGCCGAGCCGATCGACAAGGACCTCTACGAGCTCGCTCCCGAGGAGCACGCGGGCGTCCCGCAGGTCCCGACCTCGCTGCCGGCCGTCCTCGACGCGCTCGAGGAGGACAACGAGTACCTCCAGGCCGGCGGTGTCTTCACCTCCGACCTGATCGAGACGTGGATCGACTACAAGCGCACGAACGAGATCGCGCCGATCCAGCTGCGTCCGCACCCGCACGAGTTCGAGCTGTACTTCGACCTCTAAGCCGTCGTAGTGCGCCATAGGGCGTCGTAGTACCCCGCGGTACCGCTGAGGGCCGCTTCCCTGACATCAGGGAAGCGGCCCTCTTTGCGTTGGGCCGTGTTCCGCGTTTCGAGATTTCTCCGAGGAGCGCTCGCCATATACCCCCCAGGGGTATATGGTTCTGATCGTCGGACCGCACGGGACGGCATCGGGAAACGGATCGCACCTCAGGAGATGTCATGAGCAACAACCACGCCGCTCACAGCGACCACGCCGCGCACGGCGGTGGACAGCCCGGTGGGCTCTCGGTCTCGCAGGACGGGTACACCCTCGAGTTGGACACCACGGTCTTCGAGGCCGGGGTGCAGTCGGTCGGCTTCCGGGTGGTGGGGCCCGACGGGCAGCCCGTCACCGCGTACAAGGCCGAGCACGAGAAGGAGCTGCACTTCATCGCCGTACGGCGGGACACGGCCGGGTTCCAGCACGTGCACCCGGTGCGGGACGGGAAGGGGACCTGGAGCGTCGAGCTCGACCTGACGCCCGGGGACTGGCGGTTCTTCGCCGACGTCCACCCGGTCGGTCACGACGGGACGATGACGCTCGGGATCGACGCGGCGGTGGCCGGTGCGTACGAGCCGCAGCCGCTGCCCGAGGCCACCGGGAGCGCGCGGACCGGCGCGTACACCGTGACGCTCGACGGTGCGCTGCGGGCCGGTCAGGCGAGCGAGCTGACCCTCACCGTCAGCCGGGACGGCCGGCCCGTCACCGACCTCGAGCCCTACCTGGCCGCGTACGGGCACCTGGTCGCCCTGCGCGTCGGGGACCTCGGCTACCTCCACGTGCACCCGGAGGGCGAGCCCGGTGACGGGGTCACCGCGCCCGGCCCCGAGATCTCCTTCATGGCGGTGGCGCCCACGGCCGGTACGTACCGCCTGTTCCTGGACTTCCAGCACGAAGGGGTCGTGCGGACGGCCGAGTTCACGGTACGGACCGCCGAAGCCGCCCTCGCGGACGGGCACGGCGGGCACGAGGGGCACCACGCCCACCATGCGCACCACGCCCACCACTGACCGGTCACCACGGAAGGAAGGAGGCGTCATGCCCCGCATGAACCGCCTCACGCCCGACACCGCCGTCGGCGCCTCGCGCGAGCTGCTCGGGGAGCTGGTCGCCCGGCACGGGCACGTCGGCGACATGGTCGCGACGATGGCGCACTCGCCGGCCGTCCTCGGCGGCTACCTCCAGCTCAGCCGGGCCATGGGCCGCGCCAAGCTCGACCGCCGGATCAGCGAGCGGATCTCCATCGCCGTCCAGGCCCAGCAGGGCTGCGGCCTCTGCCTCGACGCGCACGTCGGCGCCGCCCGCGCCCTAGGGATCGACGAGGAGGAGATCGAGCGGGCCCACCTGGGCACCTCGCAGGATCCGGCCGTGGCCGCGCTGATCGCCCTCGGACTCCAGGTCTACCGCGAGCCCGCCTCGATCACCGACGACCAGATCGCCGCCCTGCGCGCGTACGGCTACAGCGACCGCGCGATCGCCGACGTGGTCGGTGTCGTCTCCCTCAACATCCTCACCGGCGCGTTCAACCTCCTCGCCGGCCTCACCCCGGACGGCCACCCCGATACCCACAGCCGCCCGACAAGGACGTGACGCCGATGCGTGGCAACGACTCCCCCGTCTGCTGTCAGCGCGGGGCACGGCCTCCGCCCCGGGGCCGTGCCCCGCCGCATGAACCCGAAGGAACCCGTCATGCGACTCTTCGCCCTCCGCGACTACCGCCTCCTCTTCGGCGCCCAGGTCATCGCCCTGTTCGGCACCGGCCTGACCACCGTGGCCCTCGGTCTGCTCGCCTACGACCTCGCGGGTCCGAGCGCCGGCATGGTCCTCGGCACCGCCCTCACCATCAAGATGGTCATGTACGTGGTCATCGCCCCGCTGACCGCCGCGTACATCGACCGGCTGCCGCGCCAGACCTTCCTCGTCCTGCTCGACGTGGTCCGCGGTCTGGTGGTCCTGGCGCTTCCGTTCGTCAGCGAGGTCTGGCACATCTACGTGCTGATCGGTCTGCTCCAGGCGGCGTCCGCCGCGTTCACGCCGACGTTCCAGGCCGTCATCCCCGACATCGTCACCGACGAGGCCGCGTACACCCGGGCCCTGTCCGCCTCCCAGGTCGCCTCCACCATGGAGAGCCTGCTCAGCCCCGTGCTCGCCGCCGTCGCGCTGGCTTTCATGAGCTTCGACCGGCTGTTCCTCGGCACCTCCGCCGGGTTCATCGGCTCCGGGCTTCTCGTCCTCGCCGCCCGTGTCCCGAACGCCCGCCCCAGCGCCCACACCAAGGCCTGGGACAAGGCGGCCGCAGGGATCAGGACCTTCCTCACCACGCCCCGGCTGCGCGGGGTCATGGCGCTCAACCTCGTGGTCGCGGCGGCCGGTTCGATCGTCGTGGTGAGCACCGTCAACTACGTACGGGACGAACTCGGCGGCTCGCAGGCGGGCGTGGCCTGGATGCTCGCCGCCTCCGGCACCGGCACCCTCGTCGCCGCCCTCGCACTCCCCCGCGTCCTCGACCGGGTCGCCGCCCGCACCGTGATGCTGACCGGCGCAGGAGTGCTCGTCGCGGGCACGTCCGCCGCGGTGACGCTGGTGGCGGCCGGGCTCGCGAACTGGGCCGCGACTGCCGCCGTCTGGACGGTGATCGGCATCGGCATGGCGCTGATCATCACGCCGACCGGCAAGGTGCTGCGCGCCTCCGTGGCGCGGAACGCGATCCCCGAGGCGTTCGCCGCCCAGTTCTCGCTCTCGCACCTGGCCTGGCTGGTCACGTATCCGATCGCGGGCGCGCTCGGCACGAGCGCCGGTTTCACGGTGGCCTGGTCCGTGCTCGCGGTCCTGGCCGGGGCGGGCGCGGCCGGTGCCTTCCTGCTGTGGCCGCGGCGCGAGGACACGGGCGGCGCGGCCGGCACCCCCGTATGGCACCTGTCCCGCAAGGACCGGTCCGCCCTCTCGAAGGCCGCCTGAAGCGACATCTCCTTGTGGTCCCCGCTGCCGCCGGGCAGCGGGGGCCCGTGGCGTCCGGCAGCGGGGACCTGTGGCTTCCGGCAGCGGGAACCTGTGGCGTCCGGCCCGGAGCCGCCCGTGATTTCCCGGCCGGAAGGCGCCCGTGATTTCCTGGGCGCATGTCTACGTCTGCCCTCGACGACGCCTCCGAGGAACTCCTCGCCCTGGCCTTCGCGGCCCTCGACCACGCGACCGGTTCCCTCCAGGAGACCAAGGGCCAGCAGCTCACGACCTTCGTCCTGCTCGACTACGCGGACGGACGCAAGCTGGTGCGCTGCCGGGCGGACACGTTCGAGCGCGAGACCGAGATCGCCCGGGAGCAGCTGCGCGCGGCCGGACCGGACTGCCTCCGCTACGCCCTGGCGCACGACGGCTACTTCACCGTGGACCAGGAGCGCCACGACGCGGTGATCGTGCAGGCCTGGGAGAACGACGGGACCCCCGGCCTCCAGTTCGCCCAGCGCTACGCCACCCGCCGCCGCAAACTGCGCCTCACCTGCGAGACGGTGGGCCACCCGGCGTTCGCGGGCGAGGTCGAGGCGCTGGAGCCCGCGGACGCCTGACCACGCCGGACACCTGGGCTCCCCTTGCCCCTGCCTAGCCCCGCCGCGCGAACTCCTCCGCGATCCGAGCCCGGTCCGCCCCGTCCCACAGCAGCAGCCGCAGCAGGATCCGGGCCTTGTACGGGTCCAGGAAGCCGCCGTTGACCAGCCCGCGGGCGAGCAGGTCGGACTCGGAGCCCGGGGAGCCGTACGTGGCGGTGAGCACCGAACCCCCGCCGGTGCGGGAGGTCAGGACGACTGGGATACGGGTGGCCAACTCGCCCAGGACCGGGGCGAGTTGCGCCGCCACATGGCCGACCCCGTAGGCCGCCACGATCAGTCCCTGGTACGTGTCCGCGAGGCCCGGCAGCAGCGGGGCGTCTTCGTCGAGGGTGACCGTGTGCAGTGCGACGCGGGCCTCGCCCGGTGTCGCGGGCAGGGCGGGCAGCCGGGGCGGGCGGGCCAGGACGCGGACCCGGCCCTCGACCACATGGCCGAGCGGGCCCGTGTCCGGCGAGGCGAAGGTGGCCGTGCTGGTGGCGTGGGTCTTGCGGACCCGGCGCGCGGCGTGGATCTCGTCGTTGAACACCAGGAGCGCGCCGAGCTCCCGCGCCTCCGGCGACGCCGCCACCTGCACGGCGGCCAGGAGGTTGGCCGGGCCGTCCGCGCCGGGCAGCGTGGGGTTGCGCATCGCGCCGGTCAGGACGAGCGGCTGCGGGTGCGGCCAGATCAGGTCGAAGAGGTAGGCGGTCTCCTCCAGGGTGTCCGTGCCCTGGGTGACCACCACGCCGGCCGCACCGGCCTTCACGGCCTGAGCGGCCTCCTCGGCCACGGCGAAGAGCTGGGCGAAGGTGAGGTTGGAGCTGGGGACCGCGTGCGCGTCGCGGACGTCGAGGGCGTACTCCTTCAACGCCGGTACGGCGGCGGTCAGTTCGGCCCCGGACAGGCGCGGGACCACGCCCTCGACGGGACGGCCGGACATCGCGATGGTGCCGCCGAGGGTCAGCAGCGCGATCTCATCCACCGGTGGTCACCGTCCGTTCCTCGGAGAACGCGCCCCAGGTGCCGTCGGGCAGCTTCGCGCGGAGCTTCACACGGTACGTCTGCGCCTCGTCGCGCGTGATGAAGAAGCTGTGCCGCGCGCGCCCGGCCGGCGCCGCGCCGCCCCATTGCAGCGTGGTGGCCTGGCGGCCGTTGAGATGGATCTCGTACTCGGCCACGTCGCCGCCGGTCTTCGGCGCGTCCCAGGACAGGTCGAGGTAGTACGCGCCGTCGTCCTCGTGCGTGGTGACCTTGAAGCCGCCGGGCGCGGTGTCCTCGTGCCCGCCCTCGCCCGCGGCGGTGGTGAGCTGCACCGCCTCGCTGTCCGGCGAGGAGTTGTCGGCCGCGTCGCGCGCCTTGACCGTGAAGGTGTACGCGGTGCCGGGGCGCAGGCCCGTGACCAGGGCGGTGGTGCTGCGCCCGGCCACGCTGTGGATCCGCGAACCGGCCTGGTAGATGTCGTACGAGGTGACGGCCTCGTTGTCGGTGGCCGCACCCCACGACAGGGTGGCGGCGCGCGCACCCGACGGGCGGACCTTCACCTTCCGCGGTGCGGTGGGCGGTTCGGAGTCCTTCGGAGCGGGCGGGCGCATGGTCACCGGGACCTTGAGGCTGTGCGGCGACCGGTTCCCGGCGGCGTCCAGCGCGCGGACGGAGAAGGTGTACGTGCGCTGCGGGGTCAGCTGCGCGATGTCGACCATGTACGTGGCGGCGGGGAGCGTCTTGACCCGCTTGCCGTCGCGGTAGACCTCGTAGCGGTGGACGCCGGTGTCGTCGGTCGACTTGTTCCACATCACGTGCACCGAAGTGGCGCTGCCCGCATGGACGGTGAGGCCGCGCGGGGCGGTGGGCGGCCGGTCGTCGCGCGCCTCGGCCTCACCTCCGCAGCCGGCGAGCGTGGCGGCGAGGAGGAGCAGGGCGGCGGCCGTCAGTGTGGGGGTGCGGCGCACGGGGGTGCCTTCCGGTCTGCGGGTGCGTGGCGGCGTACGGACTCTCGATTGGTCTGGACAACAACGGGGGAACACCGTTGTGACACAAGGGCCGGGTGCACTTCAAGAGGGCCGACGCCGGCCGCACACGTTCCGGCCGGAAAAGCACCGGGCCGAAGACCGCCTGCGCCCGGACGCACAACTGCCGGGCGGGACCGAGGAGTTCGGTCCCGCCCGGCAGGGAGCGCACGGTCAGCGGGTGTAGCGCATCAGCGCCCGCACCATGTGACAGGTGGTCTCGGACGGCGGGTGGATGCCGACGAGGTCCGCGGTGCTGCGGATGCGCCGGTTGTCCGCCTGCTCGGGCCGGTACACACCCGAGTCGAGCAGGGCTATCGCGAGGCGCATGGCCTTGAGCCGGCGGTTGTGCGAGATGTACCACTCCCGCGGACGGCCCGCGGGCAGCGGCCTCTTGGCGAACGGTACGTAGGGGACATCGATCGGCAGCGTCGTCTGAGCCTGGAGCGCGGCAGGGACCATAAGCAACCTCCTGGGGTGGTCGGGGAGTCATGAGGCGCCGGCCTGCACCCGGCACACACCTCACGGCCCAATCTCGAACACTGCTTCTATTCTACTGCCGGGCACTGACAAAAGCCCCTGGCCACAGGGGTCTTGAAGCCGATCGGAGCAACGGGCGCAGTACGCTGCCGGGCATGGAGATCTGGATCAATCCCGCCTGTTCCAAGTGCCGCAGCGCCCTCTCGGTGCTCGACGCGGAGGGCGCCGAGTACACCGTGCGCCGCTACCTGGAGGACGTGCCCAGCGAGGCCGAGATCCGGGACGTCCTGAAGCGGCTCGGCCTCGAGCCGTGGGACATCGCGCGCACCCAGGAGCCCGTCGCCAAGGAGCTGAACCTCAAGGACCGCGAGGCCTGGCCGCGGGACGCGAGCGGCCGCGCCCGCTGGATCAAGGCGCTGGCCGAGCACCCGAAGCTGATCCAGCGGCCGATCATCACGGCGCAGGACGGCAGCGCGGTGGTGGCCCGCTCGGAGGAGGCGGTGCGGGAGGCGCTCGGGCGGTCCTGACCGCCGCACAGGGTGCCGCGCGGCTGCTCTCGTCCTTTCGGCCAGGGTCCCGCCAGGGCGAATGGTCCCTGAGCGGGAGCCGGAAGGCCCCATCGGCTCCGTACCGTTGACCGCTCCCCCGCCGGGAGGTCCGGGGAGACGGGACGGACCGGAGGGAGCACCCGATGAGGAACTGGATGTTCGGCGGTGTCTACGGCACCGTCCTGGCGAGCGCCCTGCTCGCGGCCCTGCAGAGCGGCGGGGGCACGTACACGCCGTACTCGGACGCGGCCTGGGTGATGGTGACGGCCGGCACGGCGGCCCTCGCCCATGGCTACGCGCACCACATGTCCACGCACACCGAGGGCTCGGGCAGTCACCGCTGGCGGCAGCTCGTACGCACCCTCGCCGACGAGTGGCCTGTCGTGGTGGCCTGTCTGCCGACGGTGGCGCTGCTCGTCGGGGCGGGCGCGGCGCGGTGGCCGGAGAGCGACGTGACCGCCCTCGGCCTGGCCCTGAACGCCGCGCTGCTGTTCGGATGGGGTACGTTCGCCGCCAAGCGCGTGGGCTACCGCAAGCGGTCCGCGCTGGCCATCGGCGGTGCGGACGCCACGATAGGGCTGCTGATCGCGGGGGCCAACGCGCTGATCAAATAGGCGAGTTGAAAGGCACCCGTGTGATCGGCACCTTGCAGTGCACCGTGCTCGACTGTTCCGAACCCCGCGCCCTGGCCGCGTTCTACGCCGCGCTGCTCGGCGGGGACGTGGACCGGCCCGACCCGCGCTGGGCCACGGGTGCGGACTGGTCCACGCTGCATCTGCCCGGCGGCGCGGTGCTGTGCTTCCAGCGGGTCGCGGACCACCGGCCGCCGCGCTGGCCCGACCCCGCGCACCCGGCGCAGTTCCACCTCGACATCGGCGTCGAGGACCTGGACGCGGCCGAGCGGGCGCTGCTCGCGGCGGGCGGCCGGCTCCTGAGCGCCGGTGACGGCCGGCAGCCCTGGCGGGTGTACGCCGATCCGGCGGGGCACCCGCTGTGCCTGGTGCGGGAGAAGCCGGAGGCCTGAGCGCGGCCGGGGCGGAGCGCGGACCGGAGTGTGGGGCGGGTCACACCGTACGGCGGCACGGGCCGTGTCACAGCCGGGCGGGCTGTGCCGTCACAGGGGTGTACCCACCGGAACACGGACCGAGGAGCACCCGATGGAACCCCGTCTCAACTTCTTCCAGAACGCGGTCGTCGGCCAGAGCATCAAGCACATGATCGCCACGAACAAGGTGATCGCCGAGTCGGGCCTGTCCCCCGTGACCCGCGAGCTGGCGGTGCTGCGGGCCAGCCAGATCAACGGCTGCGCGGGCTGCATCGACATGCACACCAAGGACGCCGAGGCGGCCGGCGAGAGCTCGGTGCGGCTGCACCTGGTGGCGGCCTGGCGCGAGGCCACGGTGTTCACCGACGCCGAGCGCGCGGCGCTCGAGCTGTCCGAGGAGATGACCCGGATCGCGGACGCGGCGACGGGCGTGAGCGACGAGGTCTGGCAGAACGCGGCCAAGCACTTCGAGGAGAACGAGCTCGGCGCCCTGGTGATGAGCATCGCGCTCATCAACGCCTTCAACCGGATGAACGTCGCGACCCGCCAGCCCGCCGGGAACTACCAGCCCGGCCAGTACGCCCACTGACCGGGCTCGCGTCCCGGGCCGCTACCGGGCGAGTGCCTGCTACCGGGTGAGTGCCCGCTACCGGGTGAGCGCCTGCTCGGCCTGCGCGAGGATCTCCGTCACGCGCAGGCCGAGCCGCACGTCGCACGGGTGCGGGACCCCGGTCCGTACGGCTTCGAGCAGCGCGTCGATCGCCGTCCCGTACGAGGCCACCGGACCCTCCCCCCAGACCGCGGGCAGCTCGGCGATCCCCTGGGCGCCGCGGAACTCGGCCGTGACGCCGCTCGCCTTCTCGGGCGCGGTCAGGCTCAGCGCCGTACTGCTGGAGGCGCCCGAGGCGTGCCGCAGCAGGACGTGGACCGTGTCCAACGGGCCGCGCAGCGCCGTCACTTCGGTGACGTCACCGAGCACCGGCAGCAGCACGGACAGGGCGTGCGGGCCCACGTCCCACAGGGCGCCGCGCTCACGGCGCCAGGGCGAGTCGGCGTACGGGCTCTTGTTGTCGGGCGCGTAGATCGAGCCGATCCAGTCGGCCCGGCCGCTGAACCAGCCCTCCACGGCGGCCTGTTCCTCGATCCAGGGCGCGGCCGCCGCCGAGAAGCGGAGCGTGAAGAAGACCACGGAGGCCACGCCGGCGGCGGTGTCGGCCAGTTCGCGGGCGCTCTCGACGGTGGTGGCCACGGGCTTGTCGAGCAGCAGGTGCCGCCCCGCCCGCGCGGCCTTGACGGCGAGCGGTGCCTGGATGTCCGGCGGCAGCGCCACGGCGATCGCGTCCACGTCGGCGATCAGGGCGTCCACTTCCTCGTACGCCTGGCTGCCCAGCTCCTTGGCGAGCTCGGCGGCCGCCTCGGGCCGGCGGCCCCAGACTCCGGTGAGCGTCACGCCGGGATGGGCGGCGAGGGCGGGGCCGTGCACGCGGGCCGCCCAGGGCCCGGTGCCGAGGAGGCCTACGCGCAGGGGCGCGGTGCTGGGGTTCTCAGACGTCGTAGAGGTCACGGAAAACCATGATGGGGCACGGCGGCCTCGATGTTACGTTCGAGGGGCCGGCCGCGGGACTCCGGTGCGACTTCCGACTCTTGCCTGTACAGCAATGCATTCGCTGTTCGCCCCCTCATTCCCCGGCCGGCCTGTGCTTCACAAGGCCGGTCTCTGCTTCTCAGGCCGGCCCCACTTCTCACGGCCGGCCTCGGTACGCGGACGGCCGTTCCGGCCACGGGGATGTCATGGAGACGTACGCAGATCTGGTCGCCGCCGAGGACGTGCTCCTCTTCGTCAACGCGGCGATCACCTCCACCGCGCAGCGCGAGTTCCGTTCGGACGCGCACGAGCAGCGGATGTCCCTGGACTTCCTGCACGAATACGTGCGGGTCAACTACCGCGAGTTGTACGCCGCGACCCTCGCCCTCGACATCAACGACCACAATGCGGCGCGGATCATCCAGCGGCTCCTGGTCACGGCGGGCGAGGCGGACCCCGGGCAGAAGCGCGCCGAGGGGCGGCTCATCGCGGCCCGGCTCGCGGTCCTGCCGCCGCAGCGCGTGTACAGGATCTTCGCGGAGCTGCGCCGCGCCAAGGTCAACAACCGGCGGACGCGGGCGATCGTGCGGGACTGGCTGGCCGGCCGCCGCGATCCGGCCTTCGACGCGGTCAAGTACCGCGCCGGCCTCAAGACCGCCGTCCGGCATGCGCATCTGCCGGTGGCCGACGAGCTGGGCGACTTCCTGTTCGCGCCGCGGGCCCGTACGCGCTACACCCACGCGCTCCTTGAGACCCGCCGGCGTGCCCGGTACGAGCAGGGTGCGTTGTACGAGCTGCCGTACACCGTCGCCGAGGGCTTCGCCGCGCGGCACGGGATCCCGCGGGCGGTGTTCCTGGAGCGGATCGCGCCGCGGATGACGCGCCTCGAACAGCTGCGGCTCCAGGAGTCCGCGCGCACGCACAAGGCGGCCGTGGACACCGATCTCACGCGGATGCCGCTGACCCGGCTCGCTTCGTACGTGCTCTCCCTGGACCTCGATGTGCGCGCCGGGCGGCGGGCCGAGCTCACCGGGGCGCTGCGGGCCGCCGCACGCCGGATCGCGGGCCCGTACGCGGGGACGTGGGGACGGGTGGCGGCCGTGCTCGACGACAGCTTCTCGGCGTACGGGTCCGGGCAGAAGCGGCGCCGGCCGCTCGCGGTGGCGCTCGCCTGCCACTTCCTGCTCGCCGAACTGGCCGGTTCCTACGTGCCGTTGTGGACCTCGGGCCGCGCGGACGCGCTGCTCGTGCACCCGTACGGGCACACCCCGCTCGGGATGCGGATCCTGGACGCGCTCGACCACGCCCCCGAGCGGCTGGTGATCGTCTCGGACGGCTGGGACAACGCGCCGCCGGGGCTCGCGGGCGAGGTGCTGCGGGTCTGGCGCACCCGGCTCGATCCGCAGCGCCGCACCCATGTGGTGCACCTGAACCCCGTATACGACGCGGACTCCTTCGACGTACGGCGGCTCGCGCCGAGCGTGCCGACGGCCGGGGTGCGCGACGCCGGGGACCTGCCCGCGCTGGTGGAGCTGGCGCAGTTCGCGGAGGGGCGGACGGGGCTGGCCGAGCTGCGCGCGTATCTGGACGAGAAGGTCAAGATCTTTACGGGGAACGCGACATGACCGAGCTGGACTTCACGGGGCTGGTCACGAAGCCCTCGCAGGTGTGGGGCGGCATCCGGCTCGTGCCGCTGGTGCGTGAGACTCCGATCGAGGACCTGCGGCTGCGCCGCGAGCTGTTCCGCGACGCGCTGCTCGCGGTGGAGGCCGGCGACGGCACCACGTACTCCTCGTACATCCCGCACGGCATGGTCGCCGACTGGGCGCGGGACGGCTCGTGGCGCGCGGCGTACGGGACGCAGCTGTGCGACAGCTACGACGACCTGTACGACGACCACGACATGCCTCTGGAGAGCGTCCCGATGCACCGGCTCGTGCAGCGCGCCGGATCCCAGCGGGTGCGCTTCCTGCCGCTGCACCTCGCCCTCGACGGCTATCTCGCGCTGCACTTCGGCGGCCCGTCCGTGCTGTGGGACGAGTGGTCGAAGCGGGCGCTGCGCCGCGGGCTCTCGCCGCGTGCGGAGCGGGCGTACGCGGGCAGCGAGATCCCCGAACTCGCCGATGCGCTGCGGGTGTTCGAGATCCATCCCGGTCAGTGCGGGATGCTCCTGTACGCGGCCGACGCGCTGGCGGCGGCCTTCGTCGTGCCGCACCCCGACGACTACCGGGCCCTGCACGCGACCCTGCTCACCGACCTGTACGGGGAGCTGGTGTACCAGCACGCGTACTACGGGGCGGGCGTGCCCGAGTTCACCGCGCGGATCGAGGACACCGCCGAGATCGGCTCGCTCGCCGACCTGCGGGCGGCCGCCCGGGCGCAGGAGCGGGCGTGGGCGCGCGAGCACGACACGGTGATGGCGAGCGGACTGCTCGACGAGCGGTACGCGTTCCAGGAGCTGCGCCGGATGGGCCGCTACCGCCTGACGCGCTTCCTGCCGCCCTTCGAGCGGCAGCGCGAGCAGCACATCGGGGAGGCGATCTGCGATCTGAAGGGGCGGGTCGCGTATCTGAAGACGATCCGGCTCAGCGAGGCGCAGGTGCGGCGCGGGCATCTCCTCGTCCAGCTGGCCCGCCACGACTGGAACCTGGAGGACACCGCGGCCGCGCTCGGCGCCACCCCGGTCGAGCTGGTCCGCCGGATCCGCTCGGCCGGCTTCGACGGGCTGCTGAAGCGGCAGGTGGTGGAGTCGGCGCAGCGGGGGCGGTGGGACGGGTGAGCCGCCGCGCGGAGCGCCTCCGGACCGGGTGAGCCGCCGCGCGGACCGCCTCCGGGACGGCTGAGCCCCCGCGCGGACCGCCTCCGGGACGGCTGAGCACGCGCGCGAAACGTGCGTAACACGGGGTTCACAGACGGGCAACGGTCGGGAAATCGCCGGTTGACAGGCTGCCGCTACAGCGCGGGGCCAGCGTCGCTCCCCACGCCCCACCCGCATGCAACGCCCGTAAAGGATGGCGCCCGTGACCTTCAAGGCTGAGTACATCTGGATCGACGGCACCGCGCCGACGGCGAAGCTGCGCTCGAAGACGAAGATACTGACCACCCCCGTCTCCGGCGTCGCGGAGCTGCCGATCTGGGGCTTCGACGGCTCCAGCACCAACCAGGCCGAGGGCCACGCCTCCGACTGTGTGCTCAAGCCCGTGTTCTCCTGCCCGGACCCGATCCGCGGCGGCGACGACATCCTGGTCCTGTGCGAGGTCCTCAACACGGACATGACGCCGCACGTCTCCAACACCCGTGCGCAGCTCACCGAGGTGGCCGAGAAGTTCGCCGCGCAGGAGCCGATCTTCGGCATCGAGCAGGAGTACACCTTCTTCGAGGGCGACCGTCCGCTCGGCTTCCCGGCCGGCGGCTTCCCGGCTCCGCAGGGCGGCTACTACTGCGGTGTCGGCGCGGACGAGATCCACGGCCGCGACATCGTCGAGGCCCACCTGGAGAACTGCCTGAAGGCCGGTCTCGGCATCTCCGGCATCAACGCCGAGGTCATGCCCGGCCAGTGGGAGTTCCAGGTCGGCCCGCTCGCCCCGCTCGAGGTCGCCGACCAGCTGTGGGTGGCGCGCTGGCTGCTCTACCGCACCGCCGAGGACTTCAACGTCTCCGCGACCCTCGACCCGAAGCCGGTCAAGGGCGACTGGAACGGTGCGGGCGCGCACACCAACTTCTCCACGAAGGCGATGCGCGAGGGGTACGACGCGATCATCACCGCGTGCGAGGCGCTCGGCGAGGGCTCGAAGCCGATGGACCACGTGAAGAACTACGGCGCGGGCATCGACGACCGCCTGACCGGTCTGCACGAGACCGCCCCGTGGAACGAGTACAGCTACGGCGTCTCGAACCGCGGCGCCTCGGTCCGTATCCCGTGGCAGGTCGAGAAGGACGGCAAGGGCTACATCGAGGACCGCCGGCCGAACGCCAACGTCGACCCGTACGTGGTGACCCGCCTCATCGTGGACACCTGCTGCACCGGTCTGGAGAAGGCCGGGCAGGTCTGAGTCCGGCTCACGGCTCACTCGCCGGGCAGGGGCGCTCACCGTACGCGGTGGGCGCCCTTCGCCGTATCCGGACGGCACCCCTGTCCGTATCCGACGGCACCCCTCGCCGTATCCGGATGTCGGTGCCGCGTGCGAGGCTGGTCCGCATGCTCGAGATCAAGGTGAAGACCGAGAACTGGCAGGAGTACGTACGGATCGCACCCGCCGACCTGGCCGCCCTCGTGGCGCGGATCGGGTCCAGGGGCGACGAGTTCCTGGTGTGCCAGCGCATACCGGACCTGCCGAACGTCTTCATCCAGACCGCCCGCACGCCCGGCGAGGGCTATGTCCTGGAGCACCACGACGGGCGGACCCTGTTCCACACCGATCTCGGTGACGACGAGGGCGACCGTGTGACGGCGGCCATCGTGGGCTGGGGGCGCGGACAGGACGGCTGGGACGCCGGCTTCAGCTGGGAGACGGTGGAGCTGCCGGTGCCCGCCCAGGTGCCCGAACTGCCGGAGGACATACGGGAGAAGGTCGAGGAGCGCGTACGCGGACTGCTCGTCCAGGGCTATCTCGGGCGGGCCGCGCTGGCCGAGGCCGCCGAGGAGTGGCTGGTCGACGAGGACGAGCGGCCCGTCTCGCAGGCCCAGGCCCGCCGCCTCGCGGACCGGCTGTGGGTGGAGCGGGTGCACGAGCAGGCGGCCTGGCAGGGGACGACGGACCCCGAGCGGCTGGCCGCGGCCTTCACGGCGCTCGACGGCAGCGGCATCACGGCCAAGGAGAACTTCACGTGCTGCCGCAGCTGCGGCATGGCGGAGATCTGGGCGGCGGGGGCCGAGGACGCGCGCGGGTTCGTCTTCTTCCACCAGCAGGGCACCGAAGCGGCCGCCGAGCACGGCGACTTGGCGCTCTACTACGGCGGTTTCGAGTGCACCCCCGAGTACACGGCGTCAGTCGGACGCGAGGTGGTGGCCGCCCTGGAGGCGGCGGGCCTGAGCCCGCGCTGGACCGGTTCGCCGGACGAGGCGATCCATGTCCAGGATCTGGACTGGCGCCGGCGCCTGGTGGGCTGAACCGGCCGGAGAAGGCTGCTGATCAGGCCATCTGTGCGTCCGGATCCGTATCACCGTACGAGAGGGGCCTGCTGTCGCGGGCGGGCGTCTGCTTCAATGGACGCATGGCCGCCAACCAGAACACCGCGAAGGGTCGCTTCGACCTCGAGCCGTTCTGGCCGTCCCGTCAGCATGACGACTTCGACCGCGTGTGTTGCCGCGTGAGGAACGCACCGGCCCTCTAAAGCCGTTCACCGCCCCATCCCGGTCGGTGCGGTCTTCGGTCGGTGCGAGTGCGTACGTCCCGTCACGTCCACTTCGCGCGAAAGAGCTGACCTCCTCATGGCCAACACCCGTGTCTTCTCCGCCGCTACGGCGCCCGCTCCGGCTCCCGTGGCCCCGCAGCCCGCCGGCCTCCCCTCCCCGCGCCACCGATTGCGCGCCGTCCAGCAGGACGAGGTGGCCCAGGAGCTGGTGCCGAGCATCGACGTGGCCGACTATCTGCCGCCGGGCGCCACCTGGCTGCCCGCGCCCCAGCACACGCTGCCCTCGCTGCCGGGCCGGCCGCCGATGGTCGGGTACCTGGTGCTGGTGCCGGCCGAGCCGCAGAGCGCGGCCCCCGAGTCGCCCGCGGCCGCTCGGGCCGATGTCATCCGTATCGACTCCGTGCAGCGCGTCGCGGAGGTGGCCGGGCGGCAACTCGACCTCACCTACCTGGAGTTCGAGCTGCTCGCGCATCTCGTGGCGCACCCGCAACGGGTGCACAGCCGGGACTCCCTGGTGCAGACGGTGTGGGGGTACGGGCATGTGGGCGACGGGCGGACCGTCGACGTGCACGTGGCGCGGCTGCGGCGCAAGCTCGGCGCCGAGTACCGGGACGCGATCCAGACGGTACGGCGCGTGGGGTACAAGTACACGCCGCCGCGGGCCGGTTGAGCGCGGCTCGATCGGGCTGATGGAGCGCGGGGGTGCCGGTTCGGCGACCGGCACCCCCGCGCTGCCGCGCTCCCGTGCTCCCGCCTAGGACACGCCCGTACGCGACCGGCCGCGGACCGCACCCGCGACCGCGTCGATCACGAGGAACACGAGCAGGCTCAGGCCGAACAGCGGCACGTACCAGCCGATGACCGCGGTGACCGCAAGGAGCGGCAGCAGGACGGGCAGCGGCACCTTGCGCCAGGTGCCGCGCGGCATGGCGCGGCCCACGCCCAGGGCACCGGACTTCGTCGGGCGGCGCAGCCACCACATGCGGTAGCCCCAGAAGATCAGCAGCAGCGTGCCCAGCATGAGGCCCGCGAGCAGCAGCTGGTTGGGCAGGCCGAAGAGCACGCCCATGTGCAGGTTGATGCCGAGGCTGGTGAGCTTGGCGAGCAGCGGGTAGTCGGCGAAGCGGACCGTGTCGAGCACCTTGCCGTCGGCCGGGTCGATCGCGACCGAGTCGAGGTGGTACGGCCAGGTGGTGTCGTTCTGCTTGACCACGTAGCCCCGGCCCTCGGTGGGGAGGGTCACCGTCGTCTTTCCGTCGATGCCCTCGCCGCGTGCGATCTCCAGGACGCGGTCGAGGCCGATGTCCGTGCCCTGGTGGGCCGCGTGGTCACCGCCGCCGCCGTGGTCGCCGTGGCCCGAACTCCCGCCCTGGCCGGGCGTGGTGGCGGCGTCGACCACCGGGGTCGCTCCGCCGAGCCGGTCCTGCAGTTCGCCGATGCTCACGCCCGCGTACTTGGACCAGGTGAGTCCGGTGGCGGAGAGGAAGAGCAGCCCGAGCGCGGCCCACAGGCCGACGGTCCCGTGCCAGGACAGGGTGCGGGCGCGGCCCTTCTTCTGCCCGCGCGCGGGCCTGACCAGCTCGCGGCGGCGGGCCCTGCGCCGGCCGAACCACAGGAGCAGTCCGCCGAGGACGACCACCCACAGCCAGCTCGCGGCGAGTTCGCTGTAGTGGCGGCCGGGTTCGCCCAGGTGGAGATGGCGGTGCAGCTCGGAGGTCCAGGCGCGGACCGGCAGGGCGCCGGAGCCGCCGTAGGAGGGGAGTTCGCCGCGGATCTCGCCGTTGTACGGGTTCACGAACACCGCGAGCGACTTGCCCTCCTCGACCTCCGGGCTGCTGAACAGCACGCGGGTGGTCATGCCCTCCTCGTACGAGGGCCAGACGGCGGTGACGGTGCCCTCGGGGTGGGCCTCGCGGGCGGCCTCGACCTGCTCGGCGAGCGGGAGGGCCGAGTCGCCGGCGGGGACTTCGAGTTCATGGCTGTACACGACCTTCTCGGCCTGGAAGGAGAGCGCGTACAGGAGCCCGCTGGCGGCGGCGACGAACAGGAACGGGGCGATGAGGATGCCCGCGTAGAAGTGCAGGCGCAGCAGGAGGGGGCGCAGCGCGGACCATGCTCCGGGCTTGGCTGCGGGGTCGGTGGCGGGGGTGGGCGGGGATGCGGGGGTGGTGAGGGTGGAGGTGGTGGATGTTCCGTCTGGTCCCGATGGGTCGGATTGTTCCGGCTTCGGGCGGTCGGCAATGGCCATGGCTGTCCTCGGAGTTCGCGTGGGCGCGCCGGAGCCCGGCGGGTGGGCGCGGGCGTTGGCGCGCAAGGGCAGGGGTGACTCACCCACCGCCTGCGCGGAGACGCGAGAGGAGCCGCCCGTGGGTGCGGGCCCGCATGAGGGTGCGCGTGGGCGCGGGTGCGGGCCGCGTGGGCCGGGAGGCATTGCGGGACCGGGTGGTCCGCGGGCCTGCGCGGCGGACGGTCAGGCGGCGGTGGGTGCTTGGTGCGGGAGATGCGCCCACGCGGGAGGCCCGCGCCGGATGACGGCATGTGCGAGTACGGCGGTACGGGGACACGCCTGTGTACGCCGGGTCCGGCGCCGCTGCACGAGCTGGGGTGCGGCGGGCAGCCGTACGGAGGAGAGCAGCAGCCGCAGCGGGGTGAAGGCGAAGGCGGCCAGGGCCTCGACGAGTTGGAAGAACGCCGCCTCGCCGCGGGCGATCCACAGCGCGCAGAGCACGGCGGCCACCAGGTGGGCGGCGAGCATGCCGAACGAGCCGTGGGTGAGGGTGTCGAGCAGACCGGGCTCGGCCGCCATGCCGGGCATGCCGGTGTGCCGCAGGTGGGCGGCGTGCGGGGACGGTGGGGCGGTGTGGGCGCCGGTCAGCGCGAAGATGCCGTGCAGCAGGGTCTGGACGGCGACCATGCCGGCCGCGATGGAGGGCAGGCCGCGGCGGCGGCCGCCCGCGCACCAGGTGCCGGCGGTCAGGGCCGCGAAGGCCAGCAGAACGGGGCCGAGCGGAAGTTCGTGCTCGGACATGGACGAATGCCCCACGCCGGCCAGCGTGACCGCGACTGCCGCGAAGAGGGCGGCTCGCAGGGCGCGCAGAGGCGAGCGGGTGTGGGTCATCGCGCACATCGTGCCAGCTTCTCGGTGTTGCGCAAGAGGCACCCTGTTCTTGTGGGGTGCCCCTCGGGTCGCGGGGGTGTCGGCGGGGCTACGCCCCACCGCCCCCGACGCGGGCTCCACACCTGCACCCCGGCATTCTCGGCTGCCGCCGACAGGGGCGCTGCGCCGCTCCGCGGCGCCAGAGATGTGAGGCGAGGCTGACGCCCCACCGCCCCCGGCGGGGGCTCCGCCCCCTGCGCCCCCGGATCGCCGGCCGCCCCCAACGGCAGTGACGTGGGCGGGCCTCGGACCGGCTGCACCCCGGCGGCTGCTGCGCCGCTCCGCGGCGCCGAGTGAGGGTGGGGCTTGCGCCCCACCAACCCCCGCGGGGGCTCCGCCCCCTGCACCCCCGGCATCCTCGGCCACCGCCAACGCCGATGCCGCCCTGCGCCGCTCCGCGGAGTGGCGCAGCACCGGACTGGGCGGCAGCCCAGGATGGCGCGGCAGCCCAGGATGGCGGGGGCTGGGGCGCCCCACCGGGCGGGGGCTCCGCCCCCGCCACCCTCCGCTGTCGCCGAACGCGGCGGTGCGCCGGTCCGTGGCGCTCAGGGGACGGGGCCACCGGCCCGCGTGGTGATCTGCCCTCGGCAGAGGGGCGTTCCCCTTCGGGGCGAGGCCCGGCACGATCGGCGTCATGAAACTTCTTCTTCTCGGTGGTACGGAGTTCGCAGGGCGGGCGGTGGCCGAGCGGGCACTCGCTCGCGGGTGGGAGCTCACCGTGTTCAACCGGGGCAGTCATGCCGCTCCCGCGGGGGCCGTCCAGCTGGTCGGGGACCGCACCGTGGCCGGAGGGCTCGGTGCGCTGGCCGAAGGCGAGTGGGATGCCGTGATCGACACCTGGTCCAAGGCGCCGCGTGCCGTGCAGGATGCGGCGCGGCTGCTCGAGGACCGTGTCGGGCGGTATGTGTACGTGTCGAGTTGCTCGGTGTACCGGTGGGCCCCGCCCGCCGGGTACGACGAGGGCGCCGAGCTCGTCGAGGGCGAGGCGGGTGCGGAGGGCGGCGACTACGCCGCCCTCAAGCGCGGGGGCGAGCTCGCCGTGCTGGAGAGCTTCGGTGCCGGACGCAGCCTCCTCGTGCGGGCGGGCCTGCTGCTCGGACCGTACGAGAACATCGGGCGGCTGCCCTGGTGGCTGGGCCGGATCGCACAGGGCGGCCCCGTGCTCGCGCCGGGTCCGCGGGATCTGCCGCTGCAGTACGTGGACGTACGGGACATGGCCGAGTGGATGCTCGACGCCGTCGAGTCGGGCCTGAGCGGCCCGTACAACATGATGAGCCCGCAAGGGCACACCACGATGGGCGGGCTCCTGGAGGCCGTCGTGGACGTGACCGGGTCCGACGCCGAGCTGCGCTGGACCGATCCGCAGGCGATCCTCGACGCCGGGATCGCGCCGTGGACCGACCTGCCGGTGTGGACGCCGCCCGGCACCGACATGCACGACGCGCTGCACGCCGCCGACGTGTCCCGGGCCGTCGCGACCGGGCTGCGCTGCCGGCCCGTACGCGAGACGGTCGCCGACACCTGGGCCTGGTTGCAGTCCATCGGCGGCGAGGCACCGCAGCGCCCCGACCGGCCGCGCCTGGGCCTCGCCCCGGAGACCGAGGCGAAGGTCCTCGGTCTCTGAGGCAGCGGGCTCGGTTCCGAGGCAGTGGCTCGGCTCCGAGCAGCGGCTCGGTTCCGAGGCCGCGGGCCGCTCGGGTCCGTGGCGAATCTGCGCTCCCTCGACGGACTACGGGGGGTGGTGCCAGGTACACCCCCCGGTCGGGGGTCCGGCCCCGTGACCTGGAGCTGGGCGCCCGTCAGACTGTTCTGCGTACGGCCGGACCCACGGCCCGTGCGGGAGAACAGGCGGGAGCGGACATCATGGACCGGACGAAGGCACGCGGGTCGCTGATCGCGGCGGCGCGGGGCCTGGCCCTGGCGCTGCTGGCGCTGGTGGGCTCGATCACGCTGTTCGTCCTGTCGGTGGTGTCGATCGCGCTGATCCCGATCGGGGTCGGGGTGTTCACCACGCCGTTCGTGCTCGGTTTCGTACGGGCGCACGCCCAGCAGCGGCGGCAGCTCGCCCGCGCGTGGGCGGGCGTGGAGATCGCGACGCCGTACCGGCCGTTCCCCGCGGATGTGCGCCGTGGCGTGGTCGGGCAGGTGGAGCGGTGCAGTCTGCTGCTCAAGGACCCGGCGACCTGGCGCGATCTGCGCTGGCTCCTGACCGACATGACCGCCGGTGCCGTGACGGCGATCCTCGCTCCGGGGCTGCTGCTCGAAGGTGTCTTCGGGGTCCTGCTGTTCGCCGGCCTGTGGACGGTGCTCGGCGACGGCTGGTGGTACGCGTTCATCCCGGTCGGCGGCTGGGGCTCGGCCTTCCTCGCCTCGCTGCTCGGCTGCGTGTGGATCACCGTGGGGATGTTCGCCAACCCGTATCTGGTCCGCGCCCACTTCAAGGTCGCCGAGGCCTCGCTCGCCCCGGCCCGCGAGGCCGCGCTCGGCGCCCGTATCGACCAGCTCACCGAGTCCCGGCACGCCGCGGTGGACGACTCGGCGGCCGAACTGCGCCGGATCGAACGGGACCTGCACGACGGCGCCCAGGCCCGGCTCGTCGCGATGGGCATGGACCTCGGCACGATCGAGGCGCTGGTCGAGAAGGACCCGGCGAAGGCCAAGGAGCTGCTGCGGCAGGCGCGGCAGAACTCCGCGGACGCGCTCACCGAGCTGCGCGACCTGGTCCGCGGCATCCACCCGCCGGTGCTCGCCGAGCGCGGGCTCGGGGACGCCGTGAAGGCGCTCGCGCTGCGCCTGCCGATCCCCTCCGACGTGGACGTCACGCTGCACGGCCGGCTCGGCGAACCGGTCGAGTCCGCCGCGTACTTCGCGGTGAGCGAGGTGCTGACCAACGCGGTCAAGCACTCGGGTGCCGAGCGGATCTGGGTGGACGTGCACCACGCCGACGGCCATCTGCGGATCGCCGTGACCGACAACGGCAAGGGCGGCGCGCGGATCAGCGCCGGCAGCGGTCTGACGGGGGTGGAACGGCGGCTCGGTACATTCGACGGTGTCCTGGCCGTCAGCTCCCCCGCGGGCGGTCCCACCATGGTGACCATGGAGATCCCTTGCGCGTACTCCTAGCCGAAGACCTGTTCCTGCTGCGCGACGGCCTGGTGCGGATGCTGGAGGCGTACGACTTCGAGGTCATCGCGGCCGTGGAGTCGGGGCCCGAACTCACCAAGGCCTTCGCCGAGTTGACGCCCGACGTGGCGATCTGCGACGTACGCCTGCCGCCCTCGCACACCGACGAGGGCTTGCAGTGCGCGCTCGCCGCCCGGCGGGCGCGGCCGGGTCTTCCGGTCCTGATCCTGTCGCAGCACGTGGAGCAGCTGTACGCGCGCGAGCTGCTCGCGGACGGCAACGGCGGGGTGGGCTATCTGCTCAAGGACCGGGTGTTCGACGCGGAACAGTTCATCGACGCCGTACGCCGGGTCGCGGCGGGCGGGACCGCGATGGACCCGCAGGTGATCCAGCAGCTCCTGTCGCGCCGGCAGGCGGACCGGCCGCTCGGCGGGCTCACGCCGCGCGAGCTCGAAGTGCTCGAACTCATGGCGCAGGGGCGGTCGAACGCGGCGATCGCGAGCCAGCTGGTGGTCACCGAGCGGGCGATCGCCAAGCACACCTCGAACATCTTCGCGAAGCTCGGTCTGCCGGTGTCGGACGACGACAACCGGCGGGTGCTCGCGGTGATCGCCTATCTCGACCAGGGGCGGTGAGGGGCCGCGCGGCGAGGAGTGCGCGCACGTGACCAAGTCCGGGGCGAATGAGGCGTGTTGAATGCCTTGTGCCGGAATTGAGTACGGAGAAAGCTACGAACTTCCGGGGCCGCTGAAACAAGCGGAGATCGTCCGCGTACACAGCCCCATGGGACGCACATCTCGTCAACGATCACGTAAACGCTCCACACTGGCCGGCCGGGCGATCGCCGCCTCCACGGCATTGATCCTGGGTGCCGGCGGCCTGACGATGGCGAACTTCTACGCCTCGGCCGGTGAGGAGAGCGGCTCGCCCCCGGCCGGGCAGGGGTGGGACTCCGGGCAGCGGATGTCCACCATCGACTGCCCGGACGTCTCCCAGGTGCTGCAGAACGTGCCCGAGGGGGCGCGCGCGGCCGTCGACCGTGAACTGGCCGCCCTGGACACCCAGATCACCCAGGCATACGAGCAGTTCGCGCAGGGACAGCAGGACGTCCTCGGCCCGCTGGAGGAGCAGCGCCGCGGCACGCTCGCCGCGATATCGGGCGCGATCCAGGAGGCCGGCGGACAGCCGCCCGAGGGTCTGGACTCGCACGCGCCGTGCACGTTGCGGGCCGACGACTCGCAGCCTCAGCAGCCGCCGCAGAGCGGCAGCCCGGCGCCCGGCGAGGAGCCGGGGCAGGGCGGGGACGCGGGTCAGGACGGCGGGCAGGGCGAAGACCCCGGCCAGGGCGAGGACGGCGGCCAGGACCAGGGCAACGGCGGGCAGGCGGGCAACGGCCCGTCCCCCGACGACTTCGTGCCGATCGAGGACGTCGAGCCCAATGTGAGCAAGGTCCGCAACAAGCGCGGGGCGTCCCGGGGTTCGTTCGAGACGAAGTGCGGCACGAACGCGAACGGGAAGTTCAACCCGGACAACGTCATCGTCGCGCCCGGCGTGAGCAACGGCGCCCACCACATGCACGACTATGTCGGCAACCAGGCCACGGACGCCTTCTCCAGCGACGAGGACCTCGCGAACGGCGACACCACCTGCCGCAACCGGCGCGACAAGTCCACGTACTACTGGCCGGTGCTGCGGATCCAGAACGGACAGGACGAGGACGACGCGCAGGCCGACGGCGGCGGCAACGACAAGAACGTCGGCGAGATCCAGACCCCCGACCAGGTCACGCTGAAGTTCGTGGGCAGCCCCACCGGCCGGGTCGTCGCGATGCCGCGGTTCCTGCGGATCATCACCGGTGACGCCAAGGCCTTCACCAACGGCAACGGGAACGCCAACGCTTCCTGGAGCTGCACCGGCTTCGAGAACCGGCAGCTGAAGGACAAGTACCCGCTGTGTCCCGAGGGTTCGAAGGTCGTGCGCACCTTCAAGTTCCAGAGCTGCTGGGACGGACAGAACATCGACAGCGCCAACCACCGCACCCATGTGGCCTTCGCCGACGCGAACGGCCGCTGCCCGTCCGGCTTCCGGGCCATTCCGCAGCTGGTGCAGCGGATCGTCTACGACGTGCCGCCGGAGCCGAACTTCGCCGTGGACTCCTTCCCCGAGCAGCTGCACAAGCCCGTCACCGACCACGGCGACTTCATCAACGTCTTCGACGACCGCGAGATGCGGCGCCTGGTGAACTGCATCAACCGCGGCGCCCGCTGCCGCTGACCCCCGCCCCCTCAACCCCTCCCCCACCTAGCCCCTAGCCCCTGCCTGCACCTTCCCCCCATGACCTTGGGCCCCGTCCCCCACCGGGGCCCAAGGTTCCGGCCTGCGCGGCCGGCTCAGTGCTGATGACCGGCGCCCTCCTCCGGCTCCTCGGAGTGCCCGTCGTCGTGACCGTCCGAGTGCCCGCTCCCCCCGGTACCGCTACTCCCCGAGTGGTGCCCGGCGCGCTCCACGGTCCCGCCGAGTCGGCCGCGCAGTGACACGACCACCTTCTCCTCGCCGCTGACGACCCACTTGCGGCCCACGAGGTACGTGCCGCCGTAGTCGTTCGCCTCGTTGATCCACTCGCGCTGGCCGCGGTCCGTGGCGAACGTGGTGAGGATGAACCGGCCCGCGCCGCTGCGGCAGTTGGCCTGCCGCAGCTCGGCCGCGTCCGTCTGCACGTTGGGCTCGCAGTCCGCCTTGTCGGCGATCTCCTCCAGGCTGCCGGTGACCGTCTCGGGCACCGGATCCTCCTCGCCGCCGCATCCCGTCACGAGGGTGAACAGGGCGGCCGCACAAGCCAGTCGGACTATGTGGGGGCGTAGACGCATCTGCCCATCGTGCACCGCCCGCACCCCTGTCCGCGGGGTTTCGCGGAGGTGCAGCGCCTCGGGCCGCCCCGAGCGATCGATACGGCCAACTCGGCTCGCGGGAGCCTCAGTTGAGGCGCCTCCATCGCATTCGAGTGACCATCCCATGATTCGCTCGTTTTGCTGAACGTGAGCTCTCCGGATGTCGCCACCCGCCGCCCCGCCCAGGATCCCGCGCCGGCCGCCCCGGCCGTGGCCCTCGAACAGGCCGAGGCGGCCATCGTCGAGCACTATCCCCGGCTCGTGCGGCTGGGCTACCTCGTGCTGCCGCCGAGCCTCGGCCGCAACCGCCGGGTCCTGACCGCGCACGCGCTGGCCCAGCGCGCCCTGCCCAAGGGCCGCACCCCGGGCGAGGCGCCGGCCTTCCCGCAGCAGCGCACGGAGGGCGCGCGCGGGCGGCTCGGCGATCCCGGATACGCGTATGTGCGGCTGCGCGTGCTGCGCGGGGCCCTGGCCGCGGGGCTGCCGCTGCGGCGCAGGGCCTGGCCCCGGCGCGCCCAGTTCCCGCCGCTGCTGCCGCAGGTGTGGGGTCTCAGACTGTTCCCGCGCTCGGGCGGTGCCGACGAACTCGCCCTGGACCAGCGGCTTTCCGCCCTGTCGGGGCCGGCCCGCGCCGCCTATGTGCTGCGCGGCCTCGAAGGGCTGCCCGACACCGAGGTGCGCAGGATCCTGGACGCGGCCGGGGTGGAGGACCCGCACGCGGCGCTCGCCGAGGCGGACGGCGTGGAGGCGATGTACGCGCTGCTCGACTCCCCCGAGTTCGACCCCTGCTCGCTGCAGGCCCGGCCCACGGATCTGATGCGCCGCCGCCAGCACACCAAGGCGGCGCTGGTCGCGACCGCCGCCGTGGTGGTCTGCGGGGCGCTGCTCGGGCTGCCCGGGGACGGGTGGGGCCCGGACGGCGCCGCGGCACCCTCGTACGCGAAGAATCCCGCGGCCGAAGCCGCCCTGGATCCGGACCAGTTGACGGCCGCAGGCGCCGACGCTTGGAAGCGCTCGGCGCGCACCGACTTCTCGGCCTGGCCCGCGCGCGGCTCGCTCACCGGCGACAAGGACCTGCTGCGCCGGGCGCTCGCGGTGTGGGCGCGGCCCGGCAGGAGCGTGCAGGTCTCGGCGACGCCCGGCACCCCGGCGGGCGCGCCGCCCGGGCCCGCGCAGCTCCTGTACGCGGGCGAGGTGGACCAGGCGCGCGTCGTGGTCCTGTACGACGGGCTGCGGATCGCGCGCTATGCCGAGCCCAAGGAGGGCACGAGCGGCGCGGCCCTGGACTTCGCCCGCGTGGACGGCGCGGGCACGGCCACCGCGAGCGCCCTGGTCGTGGGCCGCACGGACGGCAATGTGCGCTATCTGACGGCCCCTTGGGTCAGCGAGGTGGCGGTCCGCGACCTCACCGACCCGTCCGCGCGGGCCCGTGCGCTCGGCCGCACCGAGGACGGCGTCACCGACCCGGTGGCGAGCTCGGCGCAGGCCCGCAAGTGCACGTCGTGGAACGCGCTGGAGCTCGGGGACAACGCCACCACCCGCACCGTCACCGACCTCGGCGAGCTCACCCCGGCCCACCTCACGTCGGGCCGCCCCGAGGCGCCCCGCGAGCTGGCCGGCGGCGCCGCCCGCAGGAGCTGGGCGCAGACCGCCTGTCTGCTGCCGACCGTCCGCTCGCACGGGGTCCGCTCGGTCAACTCGTGGGCGTACGCGCACCAGACGCTGCCCGAGGACAACGGCACCGCGACCTGGGTGTGCACCCGCGCCGAGACCTGGCGGGGCGCGGGCAGCCGTACGCTCGCGCAGTTCCAGGCCCCCGGCAAGCCGACCGGGGCCATCGCCGCCAAGGCGGAGGACGCGCCCGCCTGCGGGCCGCGCGACCCGAAGGTGCTTGCCGGAGTGCTGTGGAAGTCGCAGGGCGGCAGCTGGTATCTGCTGGCCGGCGGCAGCCGCCAGATCGAATCCATCGAGACCTCGGGCGGCGTGCGCGCCTCGGCGGACGGCAACACCCTGTCCGTCCGCGCGAAGGAGGGCGCCCGTGCGGAGCTCGACGGACGCCTGGAGAACGGGGACAAGGTGAGCGTGCTGCGGTGACGACCGGGAGGCCGCGCCTCCCGGTCAACTCCCGTGTGCACAGGGGTGTTGCCAACTCCTTACCCGTCAGTACATTGACGGCATGTCTAATACGCAGGCTCGGCTACCGCAGCCGTTGGGGTCTCCCCTGTTCGAGCGCAGCCGAGAACTCGGGGAAGCGTCGGAGCACATCGCGCTCAAGGCACGCAAGGTCTCCTTCGCCTGGGAGGGGACGCCGCTGCACTGGATCCCGGACGACCCGTTCACCACGCACACCATCAATGTGCTGCACCTGCTGCTGCCCGCGGGCGAGCGCTGGTTCGTGCACGTCTACAAGCAGGTCCTGCCGTACATCAGGGACGAGAAGCTGCGCGCGGACGTGATCGGGTTCATCGGGCAGGAGGCGATGCACGCCCAGGCCCACGACGAGGTCCTGCCGCACCTCAAGGAGCAGGGCCTCGACCCGGCGCCGTATCTCGCGCAGGTCGACTGGCTCTTCGAGAAGCTGCTCGGGGACCGGACGCTGCCGCCGGGCCGGGCGCGCACGTGGTGGCTGTACGAGCGGGTCGCGCTGATCGCGGCGATCGAGCACTACACGGCCTTCCTCGGCGACTGGGTGCTCAACGCCGAGAGCCTGGACCGCAAGGGCGCCGATCCGACGATGCTTGACCTGCTGCGCTGGCACGGCGCGGAGGAGGTGGAGCACCGGTCGGTGGCCTTCGAGCTGTTCCTGCACGTGGACGGCGGTTACGCGCGCCGGGTGCGCACCTGGGCCACGGCCTTCAGCGCCCTGGTCTTCCTGTGGCAGCGCGGCGCCCGCTTCTTCATGGAGAACGACCCGACGCTGGTCGACGGGCGGGCCACCTGGCGGGAGTTCTTCGCGAAGGGGCAGCAGGGGATGCTGCCGACGGCCGGTGCGATGGCCCGCTCCATCCCGCGCTATCTGGACCGCCGTTACCACCCCTCCCAGGAGGGCTCCACGGCGCAGGCCGTGGCCTACCTCGCTTCGTCTCCGGCCGCGCTGGCCGCCGAGGCCCGCGAGAAGGGCGCCCACTGACATGCCCCGACTGCGTACCGTCGCGGCCGCGGCCGGTGTCGCGCTGCTGACCCGGCGCGCGCTGCGCCGCCGGATCGCGCGCTCGCCGCTGTGGCCGCTGCCCGCCCTGCCGGTGCCGACCTCCGGACGGCCGCGCGACCGCGCCCTCACGCTGACGCTGGCGGGCCGCGAGGAGATCGCCGAAGGTGTGGTCCAACTGCGGCTGCACGGGCAGGACTTGCCGCCCTGGGAGCCGGGCGCCCATCTCGAACTCACCCTGCCGTCCGGCCTGGTGCGGCAGTACTCGCTGTGCGGCGACCCGGCCGACCGCACCGCGTACACCCTCGCGACCCGGCTCGTCGAGGACGGCCGGGGCGGCTCGCGCGAGGTGCACGAGGAGCTGCGCCCGGGCATGCGGCTGCGGGTGCGCGGGCCGCGGAACCGGTTCCCGCTGAAGCCCTCGTCCGCGTACGTGTTCGTCGCGGGCGGCATCGGGATCACCCCGATCCTGCCGATGCTGCGGGCTGCCGAGGCCTCGGGGGCCGACTGGCGGATCCTGTACTGCGGGCGCAGCCGGGCCTCGATGCCGTACCTCGACGAGGTCGAGAAGGCGGCCGGGCCGGACCGGCTGACGGTGGTGGCCGAGGACGAGTCCGGACGGCCGGACCTGGCCGCGCTGTTGGCCGAGGTGCCGCGGGCGGCGGCCGTGTACTGCTGCGGGCCCGCGCCGCTGATGGACGCGGTGGCCGAGGTCCTGCCGGCCGGGTGCACGCTGCACCGGGAGCGGTTCACGGCAGCCGCGGCCGTCGAGGGCGACGAGCCCTTCGAGGTCGAACTGCGCCGCAGCGGGCGGACGGTGACCGTGGCGGCCGACGAGAGCGTGCTCACGGCCGTACGGCGGGAGCTGCCGGCCACCGCGTACTCCTGTGAGCAGGGCTTCTGCGGTACGTGCCAACAGCGGGTCCTGGCGGGCGAGATCGAGCACCGCGACGAGCTGCTCACCGACGTCGAGCGCGAGGGCTCGATGCTGATCTGCGTCTCGCGGGCCAGGGGCGGGCGGCTGGTGCTCGATCTCTAGGCGCTCGTCCGCCGGGCGGGCGCGCGCCCCGCGGCACAGGCCTGGAAGCCCCCGCGCCCCTGCCCGTTAGAGTGTTCGTATGACGACCGGGGTGCGCCGCAGGATGGCGGTCGAGGAGCGGCGCCGGCAACTCATCGGCGTGGCCCTCGAGCTGTTCAGCCACCGCTCCCCCGACGAGGTCTCCATCGACGAGATAGCGGCGGCCGCGGGCATCTCCCGGCCGCTCGTCTACCACTACTTCCCCGGCAAGCTCAGCCTGTACGAGGCGGCACTGAAGCGGGCCGCCGAGGATCTGGCGGAGCGCTTCGTGGAGCCGCACGAAGGGCCGCTCGGGGCGCGGCTGCTGCGGGTGATGGGCCGGTTCTTCGACTTCGTGGACGAGCACGGGCCCGGGTTCTCGGCGCTGATGCGCGGCGGTCCCGCGGTGGCGGGGACGCTCGGCCGCGACGCGGACGCGGCGGTGAACGCCAACGCCCTGATCGACTCGGTGCGCCAGGCCGCGTACGAGGAGATCCTGCGGCACCTGGGGATCACCGAGCCGCCCGCGCGGCTCGAACTCGTCATCCGCTCCTGGGTGTCGCTCGCCGAGTCCACGGCGCTGATCTGGCTGGACGGCCGCCGCATCCCGCGCGCCGAGCTGGAGCTCCAGCTGGTCCACGACTTCGCGGCGCTCACCGCGGTGAGCGCCGCGTACGACACGGAGATGGCCGCGATCCTGACCGGCATCCTCGCCGAGGAGCCGGCGGACGGCCCGTTCGGCGACCTGGTGGCGCGACTGGTGGCGCTGGCACCCCGGTAGCGAGGCTCCTCGGCGGAACGGCCGGGTCAGACCTTCGCGTACGACCCGTCCAGATCCCGTACCTCGGCGGACACATGACCCGCGACGGACGTGCCCGCCACGAACTTGCCCGCGAGCTCCACGGCCGCGGTCGCCAGCTGCTTCTTGGTCTCCTCGCTGCGGCCCGCGAGCAGGGCGATCTCGATGTGCAGGACGCCGGGGCCCGCCGCCTCGTCCCCGACCACATTCTCCTCGGTGGTGCGGAAGCGCGTCTTGCACGCGGCGAGGCGCGCGCCCGCGATCTCCACGACGAGCGGGTGCAGCGCGAGCGCGAAGCCGCGGCGGTCGAAGGCGTCGGTGAGCTGCGCGGGGTGGTCGACGGTGATCTGCGGCATGGGGTGCTCCGTGGTCGTTCGGGTCGGTCGGATGCGAGCGGTTCGAGCGTACGGCGGGCGGTACCGGGGCGTGCCGCGGGTACCACCCCCGCGGCGTCCGCCCCGGCCCCCCGGCGCATACTGAGCCCATGATCACCCTCGACTTCCGCCCCGCCGCCGACGACCCCCATGACCTCGCGACTCTCGTCGGCCTGTACGACGGGGCCGCACGCTGGATGCAGGAGAACGGCATCGACCAGTGGAAGCCCGGCGAGAAGAGCGAGGACCACTTCCGGCTGCGGATCAAGGAGGGCGAGGTCTGGCTCGCCTCCGCGGACGGCGAGCCGGCCGGTGCGTACGAGCTGTGGTGGGAGGACGAGCCCGCCTGGGGCCCGCAGCCGCCCGTGGCCGGTTACGTGCACCGCCTGATGACCGGGCGCAGCACCCCGGCGGGCACCGGCCGTGCGCTGCTCGCCCATGCCGAGCAGCGGGTCGCGGCGCAGGGCCGCGGTCTGTGCCGGCTCGACTGCGTCTCCTCGAACCCGCGGCTGCGCGCGTACTACGAGCACGCCGGCTACACGGTCGTGGGCGAGCAGCCGTTCAAGGAGGGCGCGGGCGGCAGCAAGTACGGGGTGACGCTCCTGGAGAAGCGCCTCGCCCCCGAGCTCCCCTGAGCCGCCCGATCCCCCTGAGCCGCCCGAGCCCCGGCGCCGGGTGGCCCGGCGGGCCCTACCCCGCTTCCCCCGCAAGGCGCACCGCCAACAGCGCGATGTCGTCGGCCCGTTCGTAGCCGAAGCAGCTGAGCAGGGTGTCGCAGAGCGTGCCGAGGTCCGCGGGGCCGCCGGCGGCCACCTGCCGCAGGTGCTCGAGGGAGACGCCGAGGTCGATGCCGCGGGTTTCGATCAGGCCGTCGGTGACCATCAACAGGCGTTCGTGCGGGGCGAGTTTGAGCTCCGTGGGCTCGGGGTGGTCGAGGCCGATGCCGAGCAGCGGTCCGCTCGCCGCGCAGTAGCGCGCGGCGCCGTCCTCCACGATCAGGGGCGGGATGTGGCCTGCGTTGGCGATCCGCGAGCGGCCGGTGCCGGGGTCGATCAGGGCGAGGCAGACCGTCGCCGTGGCGTGCGGGTGGTAGCGCATGAGCAGCCGGTCGAGCCGCTCGACGAGCACCTGCGGATCGCTGGTCTCCACGGCGTACGCGCGCAGGGCGTGCCGGATCTCGACCATCACGGTGGCTGCGTCCAGGGAGTGCCCCACCACGTCGCCGACGCCGACGAGGACGCCCTCGTCGGTGGTGAGCGCCGCGTAGAAGTCGCCGCCGATCTCGGTGTGCCGGGACGCGGGCACATAGCGCACCACCACTTCGGTGCCCGGCATCGCGGGCAGCCGCTTGGGCAGGAAGCTGTGCTGGAGGGTGAGCGCGATGTTCCGCTCCACCTCGTACATCAGCAGCGGTTCGGCGGCGAGCGCGGCCGCGTGCACGAGGCGGGCCAGCAGCCGGCTGCTCTCCTCGCCCGGCCCGTCGCCCGTGGCCGCGTAGGCCGGTACGGCCACGCAGACCGGCGGGCGGGTGTCGCTGCCGCACGCGACGAGCAGCCGCGCCGACTCGGACTGGCCGGCGCGGAAGTAGCCGGCCGGCCACATCGGGCTGGGCACGATGGTGGACTGCACCCCGGTGCGCCCGGCCATCAGGCGTTCGCTGAGCCGTACGACCTCCTCGGCGGCGCTCGCGTCGGGCAGCGCGTGCGAGGCACGGCGGCGTGAGGTGCCGACGACGAGTTCGCCGTCCGCGCCGGAGACGAAGGCCACCGCGGGGCTGCCGCTGAGCCGGGCCGCGCCGGTCGCCGTGGCCGTGGCCAGCTCCTTGGGGCAGCGGGCCGCCTGCACGGCGAGCACGGCCTCGGCGAGCAGCGAGAGCCGGGCCGACTCGGCCTCGGCGGTGGAGCGGAAGCGGGCGCCGCGTACGGCGGCCCGTACGACCGCCTGGATCTCCTCCGGTTCGGCGGGCACCGTGAAGTAGGCGTCGGCGCCCGCGTCCAGGCCGCGGGTGCGGTCGCCGGGTCCCGCGGGCTTGGCGGAGAAGTGCACCACCGGCATGCCGGAGGTGAGGGGCAGTTCCTTGATACGGCGGCACAGTTCGTAACCGCTCATATCGGGCAGCCCGATGTCGACGAGCGCCACGTCGGGCAGGGCGCCCGCACGTTGCAGCGTGTCCAGTTCGATGAGCGCCTCGCCCGCGCTGGCGGCGGGCACCACTTGGTGCCCGGCCCTGCGCAGGACGGCGCCTAACGCGTACCGGCTTGCGGGTGCGTCATCGACGACCAGGACGGTGGTCTCGTCGGCGGGTTCCGGGCTGCCTTCCGTTGCGTTCATGGATTCCCCCCGGAGGGTGGGACGCGCGGGCCGGTGTCGGTGGGTGGCCCGCGCGTCCAAGCTAGCGCTCCTCAGGTACGCGCACGGGTGAAGACGGCGACTGTCCTGCCCGGAACCGTGAAGGTCCCCGAACCCGCCTCGTATCGCGCGGACTTGACGGTACGATCGCTCCCTTCGGCCTGGACCGGATGCAGCCGGTAGCCGGTCCCTGCGGCCTGGTTGAGCTGCTGTTCCTGCCGCTCGGGCGTGGCGTTGAAGATCACCACGAGGTCGCCGAGGCGCATGGTCACCACGCCGGGCGTCTCTCGCTCACCTGACAGCGGGAACGACAGTTCGCGCTGCACCTCATCGAGACCGCCGAGCGCGAATGCGCTTTCTGTCGTACGGATGCTCAGCAGGTCGCGGTAGGCGGCCGAGGCGCCTTCGATCTGCGGGCAGCGTACGGTCGGCACGCTCGTCAACAGGGGCTTGGCATAAGGCCACTTGTCCTTGTTGTCGGCGGCCATCGGCAGGCCGCGCCCGAAGCCGTTCCCGTCGCGGCAGTCCCAGTGGATGGCGTTGAACCAGTCGCCGCTGTCGTAGGAGTTGCGGTCCAGGGACTTCGAGCGGAGCAGGTCCGTGCCGGCCTGCGAGAGCGAAGGCCCCTGGGACAGGGCGGCGGTGGCCATCGACAGGACCTGCATCCGGGCCCGGTCCTCGGCGCTCACCGTATGCGGCAGCTTGTAGGCGAGCGCGTCGAACAGGGTCTCGTTGTCGTGGGCGTCGGAGTAGGCCAGGGCGTCCCCGGGGGCGGCCGCGTATCCGGCGGGCGCGCCGTTGTAGTCGACCTCGGAGCCCTTGACCGTACGGCCGGAGCTGTCAGTGAAGGTGTAGCCGGCGAGGTTGCCGGTCAGGCCGACCTTGACGAGGTCCTGGTAGTGCAGGAGCCGGGCCTTCTGCTCGGCCGGGGTGCCGTTCGCGGGCGAGGAGTTGGGCTCGGTGAACAGGCCGGAGCCGAAGCCCTGGACGCGCGGGTCCTCGTCGAAGGGGCCGCCGCCGCGGACCGCGTCGCGGGCCCGGTCGGAGAAGGTGGCGATGCCGGTGCCCGCCATGTTCTTCTGCGTGGCCTGTTCGAAGCGGGCGTCGTCGGCGATCTCCCCGAAGTTCCAGCCCTCCCCGTACAGGATGATCTTCTTGCCGTCGACCCCGTCCTTCTCGACGGTGAGCGCGTCGAGCGCCTTGCGCACGGCGAGGATGTTGGCCTTGGGGTGGTGGCCCATGAGGTCGAAGCGGAACCCGTCGACCTTGTACTCCTTGGCCCATGTGACCAGCGAGTCCACGACGAGTTTGCCCATCATGGCGTTCTCGGGCGCGGTGTTGGCACAGCAGGTGGAGGTGGCCACGGAGCCGTCGGCCAGGAGCCGGTGGTAGTAGCCGGGCACGATCTTGTCGAGGACGGAGGTGTCCGCCTGGCCGCTCGCGGTGGTGTGGTTGTAGACCACGTCCATCACGACCCGCAGGCCGGAGTTGTTGAGCGTCTGCACCATCTCGCGGAACTCGACGGTGCGCCGGGTCCCTTCGGGGTCGGTGGCGTAGGAGCCCTCGGGGACGGTGTAGTGGTACGGGTCGTAGCCCCAGTTGTACGCGTCCTTCGCGGCGACCTCGGCCACGCACTCCTGCTGCTTCTCGGAGTCGGCCGCGTACTGCTCCAGGTCGCAGTCGACCGTCGCCTGCTGCCGCTCGGGGATGGTGGCGATGTCGAAGGCGGGCAGGAGGTGTACGTACGAGGTGCCGGAGGCGGCCAGCTTGCGCAGGTGCTCCATGCCCTTGCTCTTCGCGGACCCGAAGGCCGTGTACTTGCCGCGGTCCGCGGCCGGCACGGTCTTGTCGGCCACCGAGAAGTCCCGGATGTGCAGCTCCTGGATCTGCGCCTGGCTCATGGGGACGGCCGCGGGCTTCTTCAGGTCCGTCCAGCCCTTGGGGGCAAGGGACTTGGCGGTGAGATCGACCAGCAGGGACCGCTCGGAGTCGGTGGTGAGCGCCACCGAGTAGGGGTCGGTGACCTTGTTGGTGACGACCTTCTGCACGCTCGGCGCCCAGACCTTCACCTCGTACCGGTAGGGCTTGCCGGTCCAGGACCTGCTGCCCTTGACCGACCAGACACCGGTCCTGTCGTCCCTCTTCATCGCGACTGTTCGGCCGTCGAGTTCGAGCGCCACCGACTGCGCGGTGGGCGCCCACAACTTCAGCGTGGGCGTGCCCTTCGCGTCGAAGACTCCACCGAGCGAGGCGCCGGAGGCGTCGTACAAGTCGTCGAGGACACCGGCGAGTTGGACCCCGGTCCCGGCGACCACGGCACCGTTGGCGGCGCGCTGGGTGGCGACCACCCGGCCGCGCAGCGCCTCCTTCACCCGGTCGCGGTCGCGCGGGTCCACCGTCCAGGCCGCGTACGAGGCGAGGTGCGGGAACTTCTTCTTCTGCGCCTCGGTGAGCGAGGTCTTGGCCAGGCGCAGCCAGCGGGCCTCGTCGAGGTTCCCGTCCCGGGCGTACAGGAGCTGCGTGGAGACGGCCGACTTGGCGCCGTTCCAGGCCACGGTGTCCGCGTCGAGCCAGACCGCCTCGGCCTTGGTGTAGTCGGGCGCGGAGGCCTTGGGCTGCGGCAGCAGGTGCCGCTCCTTGCCCGCCATCAGCCAGACCTCGTGCCCTGCGGTGGCGAGGTCGAGGGACTGGTCGGAGGGGAGGTCCTTCTCGTCGCCCTTGTGCAGGATGTAGCTGAGCGACGTGGCCCCGTCCGCGAGCGGCACCTCATAGACCGCACCATAGGCGTCGGTCCGGGTGGGCAGCAGCGGCTTGGACCAGTCGGTGGGGTCCTTGGCTCCGGTCCAGGTGTGCAGGCCCCAGCCCTCGTAGTTCCCGTCGGGGCGGTGGTAGTGCAGGACGGCCTTGGTCTTGTCCTGCGGCGGGTACGCGCCGTCGGGCGCCGTGGTGGCCTGCCCGTCCTTGCCCTGTTCGACCCAGACCTCGCCGGTGGCGGCGAGGGGGATGCTGCGCTGTGGGCCGTCGGCTGTACCGGCCTTCTCGATGGTGTACGGGACTTCGGCGGCGGAGGCGTCGAGCTTCACCCAGGCGAAGGCGCCGTAGGCGTCCCGGCCGGTGAACTCGGCGGTGGTGTCACCGGACTTGAGCTGCCAGCCCTCGTAGTCGCCGTCGGCCCGCTTGTAGTGCACGACCGCGTACTCGCGCTCGACGGCGCTGGGCGGCGGCTCGACGGGCGTCGCGCCCGCGGTGGTCTCGGCGCGGTCGCTGGCGGTACGTCCGTCGGCGGAAACGACAACCGCCTTGTAGCGCACGGGGGTTCCGGCCTTGGTCCTGATGCGGTCGGTCACCTTGTACGGCGCGTGGTCAGCCGAGCCGAGGATGCGCCACCTGCCGTCGCCGGTCTGCGCGGCGAACACGACGCGGTTCAGCTGACCGCCGTCCACGTCCGCCGTCACCTGGACGGTGCCGGTGGCGCCCGCGGCGGGGGCCTTGAGGGTGATCTCGGGCGCGGTGGCGGGCTCGGCGAGCGGACCATCGGCCTTCAGGACCAGGCTGCCGTACGCGGGCACGGTGACCTCGACCTTGCGGTCCGCGCCGCTCTTCATGGCACCCGAACCGCCGTACAGCGTGCGGTAGTTCATGCCCGCCGAACCCGTGGGGATCTTCACCTTCCGCGGCTCGGCGGCGTTGTTCACGGCCACCACGTACTCGGTGCGGGACTTCGCCTCCGTACGCGAGAAGGCGTACACCGACCCCTCCGCGTACCGCTCCTGCTGCACCCCGTCCGCGAGCGCCGGGTGCGCCTTGCGGAGCTTGGCCAGCTCGGCGAGCTGCCGGTAGAGCGGGTGCTGCGGATCGTAGGCCGCGTCCTTGTGGGTGCGGTCCGTGCCGAGCTGGTCGTCGTCCAGGTAGTCGGCGGTCTGCGAGGCGAACAGGGTCTGGCGTGCGTCCTTGTCGCCGCCGGCACCCGTGAAGCCCTGCTCGTCGCCGTAGTAGACCACCGGGTTGCCGCGGCTGAGGAACATCAGCTCGTTGGCGAGCTCGTAGCGCGCGATCAGCTCGGCGTCCGTGGCCTTCGGGTTGTCCTGCTTCAGGAAGGTGCCGAAGCGGCCCATGTCGTGGTTGCCGAGGAAGGACACCTGCTCGTAGGCGTTGGCCTTGTCGGTCGTGTACTTGTAGTCGTCCGCGAACACCTTCGCGAGGCGCTCGGCGGACCCGCCCTGCGAGGCGTACGCGCGGGCCGCGTCCTGGAACGGGAAGTCCAGGGTGGAGTCCAGGCGGCCCTCGGTCACGTACGGCGAGGTGATGTCGGTGTCGGCGGAGTACACCTCGCCGAACATGAAGAAGTCCTCGCGGCCCTGCTTCTTGGCGTACGCGTCGAGCGCGGTGGCCCACTGGGTCCAGAACGCGGTGTCCACATGCTTGACGGTGTCGATGCGGAACCCGTCGATGTCGAAGTCGCGCACCCACCGCTGGTAGATCTTCGCCATGCCGTCCACGACCTCGGGACGCTCGGTCCACAGGTCGTCAAGACCCGAGAAGTCGCCCTGCGTGGAGGACTCGCCGGCGAAGGTGGAGTCGCCGCGGTTGTGGTACAGCGTCGGGTCGTTGAGCCAGGCCGGGACCTTGCGCTCGCCCGGCTTCACGACCGGGGTGTACGGGAAGTCCTGGACGCCGGGCTTCGCCCGCGGCTCGTCGTCGGCGTACGGGCGGCCCTCGGCGTCTAGGTACGGGTACGCGCCGCTGGGCTTGTACCCGTACTCCTTCTCCGCGTAGTCGATCATGTCCGCGGTGTGGTTGGTGATGACGTCGAAGAAGACCTTCATGCCCTTGTCGTGGGCCTTGTCGATCAGCTTCTCCAGGTCGGCGTTGGTCCCGAAGTGCGGGTCGACCTGGGTGAAGTCGGTGATCCAGTAGCCGTGGTAGCCGGCGCTTGCGTCCTTGCCCACGCCCTGCACGGGCCGGTTCTTGAAGATCGGCGCCATCCAGATGGAGGTGGTGCCGAGCCCCTTGATGTAGTCCAGCTTCTCGGTCAGGCCCTTGAGGTCGCCGCCCTGGTAGAAGCCCTTGTCGGCGGGGTCGAAGCCGGTCTCCAGACGCGAACCGGTCAGCCCGCCGCGGTCGTTGGCCTTGTCGCCGTTGGCGAACCGGTCGGGCAGCACGAAGTAGAACTGCTCGCGCGTGAGGTCGTGGCGGGCCGGCTCGGCGGCCAGCTTCGCGTCCGAGGGAGGCGGGGGTGGTGCGGCGGCGGCCGCGGGTACGGCGGGGATCAGCGCGGCCAGCAGCGCGGCGGCCGTCGCGACGGCGGCTCTCCGAGCGGCTGGCGCTCTTCGGGCCGCCGTCCTGCGGGCATGCGGAAGTGAACCGGTCACGGTCCGGGTCTCCTTGAGGGTGGGTGTACGGGCGGGCCGCCTCATGCAGCGGGGATTGGATGGGCATGAAGCGGCCCGCGGTTCAATGGGGGCTGCGCGAACGGGAGTTGCTCAGGCGCGCCAGGTGTCGTTCAAGGTCACTGCGCCGCTCGCCGGGACGGTGAGCGTGCGGTTGACGCCGCTCTCCCAGGTCACGGCGCCGCTCGCGTCTTTCCGGAGGTACTTGTAGGCGCAGGTGGTGCCGGCGGGCAGCGCCACGTCCAGCTTCCAGACGGGGTACGAGGCGGGGTCGAGCTTGGGCGCGCTGCCGGTGTTCCAGCCGCCGAGCTGCGCGCAGTCGCCGACGACATGGATGTTCTGGCCCATCACGGTGGTGGCGTGGACGTTGAAGGAGGCACCGGTGGACACCGGGTCGGGTCCGGGCGTACCGGTGCAGCTCCTCGCGCCCGTGTGCAGCGCCACCGCCGTACCCGCCGGGACCGTGGCCGTGAACTGACCCGAGCCGTTCACGCTGACGCCCATGCCGCTCTGCACATCGCAGTAGTCTCCGGCGGGCAGCGAGGTCTGGAAGGTGCGGGTGAGCGCGGAGCCCTCGTGGTTGATGGCGACGTACGCCTTGCTGCCGCGGCCGAAGGCGATCTGGTCGCCGCCGTTGTCCCACCAGTTGGTGACGGACTGCCCGCGTGCCTCGTTGCGGAAGGCCACCATGGAGGAGATCTCCCGCCAGTCGTGCTGGCACTTCCAGCCGTCGGCGTAACAGGCGTTCACCGTCCCGGAGTTGGGCGGTCCCGCGTCCTTGTCGGACCACTCGTAGCCGGAGTGGACGTCCGGGGAGCCGTAGGGCCAGGCCAGCATGAAGACGTTGGCGAGGGTGTAGGCGGAGCCGTTCTTGTAGCTCAGGGTGTCGCCGCCGCGCTCGGTGTCGTGGTTGTCCACGAACACCGCGGACTTCCCGGACTCCATGAAGCCCCAGCCCTCGCCGTAGTTCTTCAGGTTCGCGAGGTTCTCGTTCAGGAAGGTCTGCTTGAGCCCGCGGGCGTAACGGAACTCCTGGACGTCACCGTTGCCGAGGTACTCGCTCGGCGAGACGGCCTCCCCTCCCCCGTAGATCGCCTCCTGCTTCCAGTACACGTTCGGGTCGCTCAGCCGGGACTTGATGTTCGCGAGGTCCCCGGCCGGCATGTGCTTGGCGGCGTCGATCCGGAAGCCGTCCACGCCCAGCGAGAGCAGGTCGTTCAGATACGCGGCGATCCGCTCGCGGACGTACGGCTCACCGGTGTCCAGGTCGGCCAGGCCGACGAGCTCGCAGTTCTGGACATTGCCGCGGTCGCCGTAGTTGCCGATCTGCGCCCGGCAGTCGTCCATGTCGGCGCCCGAATAGATCCCGGGGTAGTTGTACTTGGTGTACCCCGAGCCGCCCGTGCCAGTGCCGTCACCGGCCGCCATGTGGTTGATCACGGAGTCCGCGACCACCTTCACACCGGCCGCGTGGCACGTATCCACCATGTTCTTGAAGGCGGTGCGGTCGCCGAGCCTTCCGGCGATCTTGTAGCTGACGGGCTGGTACGAGGTCCACCACTGGGAACCCTGGATGTGCTCCTGCGGCGGCGAGACCTGCACGTACCCGTACCCGGCGGGGCCGAGATCCTCCGTGCAGGCCTTCGCCACCGAGGCGAAGCGCCACTCGAACAGGACGGCGGTGACGTCCTTGCCGCCGAGCGGTGCGGCCTGGGCGGGCGTGGGTGCGGCCACGGTGAGACCCAGGCCGAGACCTATCGCGCCGATCGCACCGAGAAGCTGTCTGCCACGTGCCATGTGTCCTCCAACTGTGGGGAGTTACGTGGTGCAGTGCGGTGTGCGGTATGTGCGGTGTGCGGGGATGTCTTGCGCGGAGGTGCGGGGCGCGGGCAGGTGGGTGTCCTAGCGCTGCGGGACCTGTGCCGTCGAGCCGCGCACCACCAGCTCCGGCTGGAATACGAACTCGGCCCTCTGCACGGGATTGCCGCGCAGCTCCTCCAGGAGCGCGCCCACCGCCGCCGTGGCCATGGCCTGTACGGGCTGGCGCACGGTGGTGAGCGGCGGGTCGGTGAAGGCGATCAGCGGCGAGTCGTCGTAGCCGACCACCGAGACCTCCCGGGGCACGTCGAGTCCGCGCCTGCGGGCCTCGCGGACCGCGCCCAGCGCCATGAGGTCGCTGGCGCAGACGATGCCGGTGCAGCCCTGGTCGAGCAGCACGCCGGCGGCCGCCTGGCCGCCCTCGACGCTGAACAGGGTGCGCTGGATGAGGAGTTCGGCATCCCCCCGTGGGACGCCGAGCAGGTCGTGCAGTGCGTCGGTGAAGCCCTCCGCCTTGCGCTGTGCGGGCACGTAGCGGGTGGGGCCCACCGCGAGACCGATGCGCTCGTGGCCGAGCTCGACGAGGTGCCGTACCGCCATCTCGGCGGCCGCACGGTCGTCGGGCGAGACGAACGAGGCCTCGATCTGCGGGTGATAGCCGTTGATCAGGACGAACGGCACGCCGCGCGCGGCGAGTTGGGTGTAGCGGGCCGGGTCGGCCGTGGTGTCGGCGTGCAGTCCGGACAGGAACACGATGCCGTTCACGCCGCGCTGTTCGAGCTGCTCGACCAGCTCGTCCTCGGTGGCGCCGCCCGGCATCTGCGTGCACAGGACGGGCGTGTAGCCGTGCCCGGCCAGGACCTGCTCGATGACCTGCGCGAACGCCGGGAAGATCGGGTTGGTGAGCTCGGGGATCACCAGCCCGATCAGGCCGGCGCTGCGCTGGCGCAGGCGGGTGGGCCGCTCGTAGCCGAGCACGTCGAGCGCGGCGAGCACCCGCTGCCGGGTGGCCGTGGCGACCCCCGCCTTGCCGTTGAGCACCCGGCTCGCGGTGGCCTCGCTGACGGAGGCCTGGGCGGCTATGTCGGCCAGGCGCGGGGTGCTCGCGTTCGCTGCGGCACCCCGCGCTATGGGGACGGTCACGCCTGCCACCAGACGGTGGAGTCGGCGGGCAGTTCGGCGGCCTGCTCGTTGTAGAGCACGGTGGCGCTGGACAGGATCGCGCGGCCCGGCGTCGGAATCCGTACGGGCGCACCCGTCGTGTTCGCCGTGCAGATGAAGCCGCCCTCGCGGGCGAAGGCCAGCACGCCGTCGGGCATCGGCAGCCACTCCACCGAGTCGCCGGCGCCGAGGCCCGGGTGCGCGCGGCGCACGGCGAGCGCGCTGCGGTACAGCTCCAGGGTGGAGCCGGGGTCGCCGGTCTGCGCCTCGACGCTCAGCCCGGCCCACTCCGCGGGCTGCGGCAGCCAGCTCCCGCCGGGGCCGAACCCGTACGAACTCCCTTCCCGCGTCCAGGGGATGGGCACGCGGCAGCCGTCGCGGAAGCCGTCCTGGCCGGCCGCGCGGAAGAACGAGGGGTCCTGGCGCACCTCATCCGGCAGGTCCGTGACGTCGGGCAGGCCGAGCTCCTCGCCCTGGTAGACGTACGCGGAACCGGGCAGCGCGAGCATGAGCAGCGTGGCCGCGTGGGCGCGGCGCAGGCCGAGCTCGCGGTCGCCCGGGGTGCGCAGCTGGGTGCCGAGGCCGGGCGGGTTGGCGAAGCGGGTGGCGTGCCGGGTGACGTCGTGGTTCGAGAGCACCCAGGTCGCCGGGGCGTGCACCGGGCGCATCGCGGCCAGCGAGGTGTCGATCACCTCGCGCAGCTCGGCCGCGTCCCAATACGTCGCCAGGTACTGGAAGTTGAACGCCTGGTGCAGTTCGTCCGGGCGCACGTACAGCGCGGTGCGGTCGACCGTGGGGGTCCACGCCTCGGCGACGGCGATGCGCTCCCCCGCGTACTCGTCGAGGACCTTGCGCCACGAGCGGTAGATCGCGTGCACGCCGTCTTGGTCGAAGAAGGGCATGGCCGCGTTGCCGAGCAGCTTGAGCTGGTCCTGGCCGCCGATGTCGGGCAGCCCGGCCGCCTTCACGAGGCCGTGGGCGACGTCCACGCGGAAGCCGTCCACGCCCAGGTCCAGCCAGAAGCGCAGGATCGAGCGGAACTCGTCGGCGACCGCCGGGTGGTCCCAGTTGAAGTCGGGCTGCTCGGGCGCGAACAGGTGCAGATACCAGTCGCCCGGGGTGCCGTCCGGGTCGGTGGTGCGGGTCCAGGCGGGGCCGCCGAAGATGGACTCCCAGTCGTTGGGCGGGAGTTCACCCTCCGCGCCCCGGCCGGGGCGGAAGTGGTAGCGCTCGCGCAGCGGCGAGCCCGGCCCCTCCTTGAGGGCGCGCTTGAACCACTCGTGCTGGTCCGACGAGTGGTTGGGCACCACGTCGACGATGATGCGCAGGCCCAGGTCGTGGGCGTCGCGGATCAGCGCGTCGGCGTGCTCGACCGTGCCGAACATGGGGTCCACGGCACGGTAGTCGGCCACGTCGTAGCCGGCGTCGGCCTGCGGCGAGGCGTAGAACGGGGAGAGCCAGACCGCGTCGACGCCGAGGTCGCGCAGATACGGCAGCCGGCTCCGTACCCCTTCCAGGTCGCCCATGCCGTCCCCGTTGGCGTCGGCGAAACTGCGCGGATAGACCTGGTAGATCACCGCGTCGCGCCACCAGTCGGTGCTCCGCGCGGCCGGGGTGGCGGCCGGTACGGCGGTGGTGGCGGTGTGCGGGGTGGTGGCGGTGTGCGGGGTGGTGGGCGTGGCGTCAGCAAGGTGCTGAGTCATGGCATCCCTGTGGGTATGAGGTACAGGTTCGTACAACTGCGGACGAACAGCTCTATCAGGACTTGGTCGCCCCGGCGGTCAGACCGGCCACCAGATGGCGCTGCGCGAAGCCGAAGATCACCGCTGCGGGTACGGCGACGATGACGGCGGACGCGGTGAGCGAACCCCAGTCGCTGGTGTACTGGTTGACGAAGGTCTGCAGGCCGCCGGCGAGCGTGAGGTTCTCCTCGCCGGTCATGAAGGCGGAGGCGTAGGCGACTTCGGCCCAGCCGGTGATGAAGCTGTAGAAGCCGGTGACCGCGAGCCCGGGCTTGGCGAGCGGCAGCACGAGCCGCCAGAACACCCCGAACGGGTTGAGCCCGTCGACGCGTCCGGCCTCGTCGATCTCCACCGGGATGGTGTCGAAGTAGCCCTTCATCATCCAGGCGCAGAACGGGATGGCGATGGTCAGGTACGTGATGACCAGGCCGACCGGCTGGTTGAGCAGGCCGAGCGTGGCGAGCAGGTTGTACAGCGGCACGATGAGGACGGCCACCGGGAACATCTGCGTGACCAGGAGCAGCCACATCAGCGGCCGCATCCCGGGGAACTTGAAGCGGCTGACCGCGTATCCCGTGGTGGCCGAGATGAACACGCCGATGACGGTGGTCAGGCCCACGACCATCAGCGAGTTGCCGAGCCAGGTGAGGAACTCGGTCTCGCCGAGGACGTGCGCGTAGTTCGAGAACGTGAAGTCCTTGACCAGGTCGGTCGTGAACGCCTCGTCCTTCGGCTTCAGCGAGGTGACGAGCAGCCACAGCGGCGGGAACACCGCGATGACACTGGCCACGGCGAGCGTGAGGTGCAGCGCCACGGAGGCGAGCGGCCCGCGCTCCCCCCGCAGGCGCGGCTTCCTGGTCCTGGTGGTGGTGTCGGTGGTCACCAGACTTCCCCCTGCTTGCGGAGCGCACGGCGGTAGACCACCGCGAAGAGCGAGAGCAGCACGAGGATGAGCACACCCCAGGCCGCGGAGCCCGCGAAGTCGCGGGGGCTGACGACGAAGGAGAGCCGGTAGGCGTACGTCACCAGGATCTCGGTGGCGTCACCGGGACCGCCCCGGGTGAGCAGGAAGATCACCGGGAACATGTTGAAGGTCCAGATGCCGCTGATCAGGACGACGGTGGAGCTGACCGGCTTGAGCCCCGGCAGCGTGATGTGCCGGAAGCGCTGCCAGGCGTTCGCGCCGTCCATCTCGGCGGCCTCGTACAGATCGGCTGGGATCGCCTGGAGGCCGCCGAGCATGGCGATCAGCATGAACGGCACACCCAGCCAGACGTTGACCGCGATCACCGAGAGCTTCGCCCACGTCGGGTCGTTGAGCCACGGGATGGCGTCGATGCCGCCGCCGGCAAGCAGCGAGTTGAACAGTCCGTTCTTCTCGTTGAACAGCAGCCGCCAGGTGAACACCGAGACGAAGGCGGGCACCGCCCACGGCAGGATGAGCGCCATCCGGTAGAAGGTGCGGCCCTTCAGCTTCCGGTTGAGCATCACAGCGAGGCCGAGGCCCAGCGCGAACGAGAGCGTCACGCAGGACACGGTCCACACCAGCGTCCAGGTCAGCCGGTCCCAGAACACCCCGTCGTTAAGGATCGCGGTGTAGTTGTCCAGACCGACGGACTCGTAGGTCGCGGGGATGTGGTTGACCCCGATGGTGCGCTCGACGTTGGCCTCGTTGGCGTTCGTCGTCGACAGGTAGATGCCGCGCACCAGCGGCCAGCCGATGATCACGCCGATCACCGTGACCACCGGGGCCACCATGGCCCACGCGTACCAGTGCGTCGTCAGCGCCCGGCGCACCCGCCCCGGGGGCCGGCCGGCCGCCTTCGTCACTTCCTCGGCGGCCGGCGCCTTCTTCTCGGTGAGCACCGTCACGGTTACTTGTAGTCCTTCAGGAGCTTCTTGTACGCGTCACCGACACCCTTGGCACCGTCCTCGGGCGAGGCCTTGCCGCTGAGCACCTTCTCCATGTTGAGACGGATGGGCTCGAACAGGGACTGGGCCTCGGCGATCCAGGGGCGCTGCACGGACTTGTCGACGGCCGGCTTGAAGAACTGGACCATCTGGTTGTCCTTGACGGACTGCACCTCGTACACCGACTTGCGGGTCGGCAGCAGGCTCAGCTTCTCCGTGGTGGTCTGCTGCACCTTCGCGGAGCTCATGTACTTCACGAACTCGTAGGAGGCGTCCAGGTTCTTGGAGCCCGCGTAGACCGAGAGGTTCCAGCCGCCCTGCGGGGACGCGGCGCGCGCCGAGCCGGCCGGGACCGGGGCGACACCGAGGTTGGACTTGTCCTTGAACTCCTTGCCGGCCAGGGCGCCTTCGATCGACCAGGGGCCGTCGATGGCCATGGCGACCTCGCCGTCCTTGAAGGCGTTGAGCTGGTTGTTGTAGCCGTCGGAGGCGTCGGTGATCGCGGCCTTGGAGTCGACCAGGTCCTTCATGACCTTGAAGGCCTTGGCGCCGGCCTCGTCGTCGACGGTGATCTCCTTCTTGGCGGTGTCGAGGAGGTCACCGCCCTCGCCGTAGAGGTAGGGCAGGTAGAAGTACGGGTCGTCGCCGCGCAGGTAGAGACCGGTCTTGCCGCTCTTGTCCTTGATCTTCGCGGCGGCCGACTTGACCTCGTCGAAGGAGGCGGGGACCTCGACGCCGGCGTCCTTGAGCATCTTCTTGTTGTAGAAGAGCGCGAGGGTGTCGATGGTCTGCGGGGCGCCGTAGGTCTTGCCGTTGAACTTCGTGGAGGCGGCGGCCTGTTCGAGGTAGTCGTCCGTCTTGTCGAGGGCGGGCGTGCCGTCGAGCGGGGCGAGGTAGCCGAGGTTGGCGAAGTCCGCGACCCAGGCGACCTCGGTGCGCATCACGTCCGGGGCGCCGGAGTTGCCGCCCGCGGCGTTCTTGAACTTGGCGTTGGCCTCGCCGAACGGGACCGTGACGACCTTGACGTCGACCTTCGGGTGGAGCTTCTCGAAGCCCTCGGCGAGCTCCTTGTACGTGGCCTTCTCGGCGTCGTTGGACGTGTCCCAGAAGGTCACCGTGCCGGAGAGTTCACCGCCGGCGCTCTTGCCGCCCTTGTCCCCGCCGTCGTCCCCGCCGCACGCCGTCGCCGCCAGCGCGATCGCCGCGACCAGCGCGGTGGCCGATATGCCACGCCGCATGAGTACTCCTTCAACAGATGCCCGGATGAAGGGGGCTGGGCTCATCGGGGCAGCCGCCCTGCCGGCTTCCCCACCCATCCCCGCCGACCGCTCCCACGCGGCGCCGGGTTCGGCCAGGAACGTAACAAGGCTGAAAGCTGTTGGAAAGACTTTGCGGCAACTTTCTGCAAGAGATGCGGATCGTTACCTTCCCTTGTCCTTACGTTCCTGGACAGCCCGTACAGGGCAAGGTTGCACGATCCTGCAACGGCCTCCACGCACCCTTGCAAGACCTTGCAAGACGCATACGGCGACTCCCCGAGCCCGCCCGTGCACGCACCGTGCACACGCGGTGGGCAATCGGCGATCCGACCGGTACAGTCCAGTGCCGTGACCGCACGGCTCGCCGACATCGCAGCCCAGGCGGGTGTCAGCGAGGCCACAGTCAGCCGCGTGCTCAACGGCAAGCCCGGTGTGGCCGCGACCACCCGCGAATCCGTCCTTGCCGCACTCGACGTGCTCGGCTACGAGCGTCCGGTGCGCCTGAAGCAGCGCAGCGCGGGTCTGGTCGGGCTGATAACCCCCGAGCTGGACAACCCGATCTTCCCGGCCTTCGCGCAGGTCATCGGCCAGGCGCTGACGCGCCAGGGCTACACCCCGGTGCTCGCCACACAGACGCCCGGCGGCTCCACCGAGGACGAGCTCACCGAGATGCTCGTGGCCCGCGGGGTCAGCGGCATCATCTTCGTCTCGGGCCTGCACGCGGACACCACCGCGGACACCCAGCGTTACGACGCGCTGCGCGCGCAAGGCGTCCCGCACGTCCTGATCAACGGGTTCTCACCGCATGTGAAGGCCCCGTTCGTCTCGCCCGACGACCGGGCCGCGATGGACCTCGCCGTGACCCACCTGTCCGCGCTCGGGCACCGCAGGATCGGGCTCGCGCTCGGCCCGAAGCGCTTCGTGCCGGTCCAGCGCAAGATAGAGGGCTTCGTCGGCGCGATGCACGGCCGCCTCGGCCTCGCCGAGAGCGAGACCGACCTCCTCATCCAGCACTCGCTCTACACCCTCGAGGGCGGGCAGGCCGCTGCCTCCGCGCTGCTCGACCGGGACTGCACGGCGATCGTGTGCGCGAGCGACATGATGGCGCTCGGCGCGATCCGCACCGCGCGCCAGCGCGGTCTCAGGGTCCCCGGGGACCTCTCCGTGGTCGGCTTCGACGACTCCCCGCTGATCGCCTTCACGGACCCGCCGCTGACCACGATCCGCCAGCCGGTCCCGGCCATGGGCCAGGCCGCGGTCCGCGCCCTCCTGGAGGAGATCGACGGGACGCCGGCGCCGCACAGCGAGTTCGTGTTCATGCCGGAGCTGGTGGTTCGCGGTTCAACCGCCTCGGCTCCGCGCTGACCGTCTCGGCACCCCGCTGACCTCGCCGGATACGGAACCCGCAGCCTCACTTCCCGACGCCGCCGCACGGAACCCCGGCCCCCCACTCTGCGTCTGTCGCAGTAGACGCACAGGCCCCTAGGGGCGGGGCCTGCGAACCCTGGGGGTCACCTCGTCCGCAGGGCGGACTGGATGCGTTCAAGACCCGACCAAGGGATGATCAGGTGGGTGCGGGTATCTGGCAGACTCTCCTTCCATGGGTGACACGACTGTGAGGACACTGAACGGCCCGGAGGCCGCGGCGCCACCCAAGGGGGACGAAAAGGGTCGACAGACTGCCGCAGAAGGGACGTTGTGGCAGCGGCTTCGTCAGCCGCGGCGCCCGCGCATCTGGATCGAGCTCGCGCTCATCGGCGTGAGCTACTGGCTCTACTCGCTGGTACGCAACGCGGTGCCGGAGCAGAAGGCCGAAGCGATGCGCAACGCCGACTGGATCTGGCGCGCCGAGCACGCGATCGGTCTGGGCTTCGAAGAGGCCTTCAACCGCGCGGTCAACTCGGTGACATGGCTGATCGTCGGCATGAACTACTACTACGCGACGCTGCACTTCATCGTGACGATCGGCGTCCTGGTCTGGCTCTACCGCCGCCACCCGGGCCGTTACGCCGCGACCCGCACGGTCCTCTTCCTCACCACGGGTGTCGCCCTGGTCGGCTTCTACCTCTTCCCGCTGGCCCCGCCGCGCCTCATGGAGGGCCAGAACTTCATCGACACCGTCCTGGTGCACCACACCTGGGGTTCGATGGCATCCGGCGACCTGAAGCACATGACGAACCAGTACGCGGCGATGCCCTCGATGCACATCGGCTGGTCCCTGTGGTGCGGCCTGACCATCTTCGCCCTGGCCAAGGCGCCCTGGGCGAAGATCCTGGGCGCGCTCTACCCGGTGGCCACGCTGGTGGTCATCATCGCCACGGCCAACCACTTCTGGATGGACGCGGTGGGCGGCATCCTCTGCCTGATGTTCGGCTTCGCGGTGGTCTCCGCCTGGTACGGCTCCCTCCCGTTCAACCTCCCCCGCCTGGTCCAAACCCCGCCCCGCCCGCTCCTGGGCGCACTGCGCACGTAGCACCACCTCGACACGACGATGAGGGCGGGAGTCCCCAGGACTCCCGCCCTCACGCGTATCCGCAGCCGCGCGCGGCCGGAGCAGCCCGGGACGCCGGGCGGTGTCGTAACGCACACTCCCACCGAACCCGCAGCCGCGATCCGGGCGTGAGGGGACGGGGAGGGGTGCCGGTTACACGGGCGCTCCCCACCCGGACGACCACGCTCGCAGACCTACGGCGCCATTGCCCGTGTAACCGGTACCCCGGACCGGCACCGACCCCAAACGAACCGGCACGCGGGGCGGGACGCGCGGCAGGAAGCGGGAAGGGGACGGGACGGCAGCAGCCGGGACCGCAGGGCGAAACGCAACCGGTGCAGCTCGGCGCCACGGGAGGCGGCCTCCCGAACCAAGACGTGCCGGAAGGTGATCAGGCTGGGGACCGCAGGACAGAAGAGCCCGTCCGGCACACCGCCCCAGCGGGGGCTCCGCCCCCTGCACCCCCGCCACGCACCGCTGTACGAAACGCGACGCAGAGCCCGGCGGGCCTGAGGCAAAGCCCGGGCGAGGCGCGGAGCACAGCACGGGGCATGGGGCCGAGCCCCCGCAAGCGGCAAAGCCCCGACGAGGCTGGGGCAAAGCCCGGGCAGGGCACGGAGCACAGCACGGGGCATCGGACCGAGCCCCCGCAAGCGGCAAAGCCCCGACGAGGCTGGGGCAAAGCCCGGGCAGGGCACGGAGCACAGCACGCGGCATGGGGCCGAGCCCCGGCAAGACATGGAGCGCAGCACGGGCAGCGCATGGAGCCGAGCCCCACGAAGCCCGCCCGACAAAGCCCCCCGAAGCCCACCCCCAAACCCCACCTCACCCCCCGTAGAACAACTCCTCCACCACCCCCCGAGCCCGCCGAGTAATCCGCCGATAGTCGTCCAGCAGATCCCCGACCAGCCCCGCCCCGTACCCCAGATACCGCCCCACCGCCGCCAGCTCGCGTCCGTCCGACGGGAACGTGTCCCCGGCCCGCCCCCGCACCAGCATCACGGCATTGCGCACGCGCGTGGCAAGCACCCATGCCTCGTCGAGGACCGCCGCGTCCTCCGTCGAGAGCAGCCCGGCCGACCGCGCCGCCGCCAGCGCCTCGCGGGTGCGCGTCGTGCGCAGGCCCGGCTCCGCCCACCCGTGCCGCAGCTGGAGGAGCTGCACGGTCCACTCCACGTCCGAGAGCCCGCCCCGCCCCAGCTTCGCGTGCAGGTTCGGGTCCGCCCCGCGCGGCAGCCGCTCCGACTCCATGCGGGCCTTGAGCCGCCGGATCTCCCGGACCGCGTCGTCCCCGAGACCCTCCGCGGGGTAACGCAGCGTGGCGATCATGTCCATGAAGCGGCGCCCGAGGTCCTCGTCCCCCGCGACCGGCTCCGCCCGCAGCAGCGCCTGGCTCTCCCAGACGTGCGACCAGCGCCGGTAGTACGCCTCGTACGACTTGAGCGTCCGCACCAGCGGCCCGTTCTTACCCTCGGGCCGCAGGTCCGTGTCGATGAGCAGCGGCGGATCCTGGCTCGGGATCTCCAGGAGCCGGCGCATCTCCGAGACCACCGCGTTCGCCGCCTTCGCCGCCTCGTGCTCGTCCACCCCCTCCCGCGGCTCGTGCACGAAGATCACGTCCGCGTCGGACCCGTATCCGAGCTCGTGCCCGCCGAAGCGCCCCATCCCGATCACGGTGAACCGCGTCGGCAGCTCCGCGCCCCACCCCTGCTGCACCACCGCCCGCAGCGTGCCCGCCAGCGTCGCGGCCGTGAGGTCGGAGACCGCGCTGCCGACCCGGTCCACCAGCGCGCCGGGGTCCGCCTCGGCGGGGTGCTCCTCGGTGCCGTAGGAGCGGATGAGGTCGGCCGCGGCCGTACGGAAGAGCTCGCGCCGGCGCACCCCGCGGGCCGCGGCCACCGCCATCTCGGCCCCGTCGGCGCGCCCGACCGCCGCGAGCACCTCCTGCTCGAGCTGGACCCGGCCGCGCGGTTCGAGCCCGCGCTCGTCGCCGAGCAGCGCCACCGCCTCGGGCGCCCGCATCAGCAGGTCGGGGGCGAGCCGCCCGGCCGACAGGACCCGGGCGAGGTTCTCGGCCGCGGCGCCCTCGTCCCGCAGCAGCCGCAGATACCAGGGCGTCTTGCCGAGCGCGTCCGACACCTTGCGGAAGCCGAGCAGGCCCGCGTCCGGGTCGGCGGAGTCCGCGAACCAGCCGAGCAGCACCGGCAGCAGGGTCCGCTGGATCGCGGCCTTGCGCGAGACCCCGGACGCCAGCGCCTCCAGATGCCGCAGCGCGGCCGAGGGATCGTTGTACCCGAGCGCCACGAGCCGCTCGCGCGCCGCGTCCGTGGACAGCCGTGTCTCACCCGGCGCGAGCTGCGCCACCGCGTCGAGAAGCGGCCGGTAGAAGAGCTTCTCGTGCAGCCGCCGCACGGCCGAACTGTGCTTGCGCCAGGCCTTGTTCAGCTCCGTCACCGGCTCGGTTCGCAGCCCGAGCGAACGCCCGAGCCGCCGCAGATCCGCTTCGTCCTCCGGTACGAGGTGGGTGCGCCGCAGCCGGTACAGCTGGATGCGGTGCTCCATGGCGCGCAGGAAGCGGTACGCCTCGTCGAGCTGGGCGGCATCCGCGCGCCCCACGTACCCGCCGGCCGCGAGCGCGTTCAGGGCCTCCAGCGTGGAGCCGCTGCGGAGCGAGGCGTCACCCCGGCCGTGCACCAACTGCAGCAGCTGCACCGCAAATTCGACGTCGCGCAGTCCCCCGGGGCCGAGCTTCAGCTCGCGCTCCAGTTCGGCCTGGGGGATGGAGTCCACCACGCGGCGCCGCATCTTCTGCACGTCGGGCACGAAGTTGTCCCGCTCGGCGGCCTGCCACACCAGCGGCGCGAGGGTCTCGATGTACTCCTCGCCCAGCTCGGGATCGCCCGCGACGGGCCGCGCCTTGAGCAGCGCCTGGAACTCCCAGGTCTTGGCCCAGCGTTGGTAGTACGCGAGGTGGCTGGCCATGGTCCGTACGAGCGGACCGTTCCTGCCCTCGGGCCGCAGATTGGCGTCCACGGGCCAGATCGTGCCCTCGACGGTGGTCTCGGAGCAGATCCGCATCATGTGCGAGGCGATCCGGGTGGCGGCCTGCAACGCCTTGCCCTCCTCGGCGCCGTCGACCGCGGCGGCCACGAAGATCACGTCGACGTCGGACACGTAATTGAGCTCATGGCCCCCGCACTTGCCCATCGCGATCACCGCGAGCCGGCACAGCGCGGCGTCCTCGGGCGCGGCCGCGCGGGCGATCGCGACGGCCGCGCGCAGGGTCGCGGTGGCGAGGTCGGCCAGTTCGGCGGCGGTCTCGGCCACGTCGGTCGTGCCGCACACGTCGCGGGCGGCGATGGACAGCAGACACCGGCGGTAGGCCACGCGCAGGGTCACGGGGTCGGTCGCGTGCGCGAGTCCCCGCTCGAACTCCTCCACGCCCGGGTGCAGATCACTCGCCTCATACGTGACGAGCGCCTGCCAGTCGCCGGGGTGCCGGGCGAGGTGGTCGGCGAGCGCCTCCGAGGCGCCCAGCACCCCGAGCAGCCGGTCGCGGAAGGGCTTGCCGGACAGCAGGGTGTCGAGCAGCATCCGCCGCTGCTCCTCATCGGGCTGCGCCTCGGCCAGCCGGACCAGACCGAGCAGGGCGAGGTCGGGGTCGGCGGTGGCGCCGAGGGCGTCGAGCAGGACGGGGTTGGAGCGCACGGCGGCGAGCTGCGGCCCCGCGAGGTGGCGCTCGGCGCCGGAGGGGTCGGTGAACCCGTGCCGGAGAAGCCTGGTGAAGGCACTGCTCCGGCGCCCCGGCACGGTCATCTGCGGCCCCTTCCGTCGATCAAGGTCCGGGGTCGAGCCTAGTCTTTCCGCCCGCGTTGTGACCCGCCCCGGCCCGCGTTGTGACCCGCCCCGGCCGCCTCCTCGCGGGAGCCGTGCGTTCCGCCGCCCAGGCACCGATGAGTTCCGCCCCCGGCACCGATGAGTTCCACCCCCGCGCGCAGTCACCTCTGCGCAGGCACCATCGGATCCAGGAGGCACCATGCCGCAAGCACCCCGCACCGAACTGGACGCGCGCTACAGCGACGAGAGCGCGACGGCCGTCCCGTGGGAGCGGGCCGAGGCGATCCTCGTCGAGGCGGAGCTGTTCTGGATCTCGACCGTACGCCCGGACGGCCGGCCGCATGTCACCCCGCTGCCCGCGGTCTGGCGCGACGGCAAGCTCCACTTCTGCACGGGCCCCGCCGAACGCAAGGCGCTGAACCTTGCGGTCAACCCCCACCTGATCCTCACCACCGGCACCAACACCTGGGACAAGGGCTTCGACCTGGTGGTCGAGGGCGAGGCGGTGCGCGTCACGGACGACGCCCGCCTGCACACGCTCGCGGCCGCCTGGGAATGCAAGTACGGCAGTTTCTGGCACTTCGACGTGCGGGACGGCTACTTCGAGCACGGTCCGGGCAAGGCCCTGGTGTTCGAGGTCGCCCCGCGCAAGGTCCTCGGCTTCGGCAAGGGGGAGCCGTTCAGCCAGACCCGCTGGACCTTCGAGGCGCAGCCCGCGTCCGTCTGACCACCTCTGGGAGCAGTCCATGGAATACACCCTCGAAGTCGTCGTCGTCCCGGTCTCCGACGCCGACCGCGCCAAGGAGTTCTACGCCGACAGGTGCGGCTTCAAGGTCGACCTCGACCAGCAGTCCCCCAAGCTCTCAACTTCGTTCGAGCAGGGGGCACCCCCATCGCCCACCACCCGGATCATCCAGATCACCCCGCCGGGCTCGCGCTGCTCGATCGCCCTGGAGGAGGGCATGCCGCCGGCCCCGGGCCAGACCTCGATGGAGCCGGGCTCGCTCCAGGGCCTTCAGATCTGCGTCACGGACATCCGGGCCGCCCACGCGGAGCTGTCCGGCCGCGGCGTGGACATCTCGGAGATCATGCACGTGGGTGCGAACGGCTGGGAGCCCGGCAAGGGCGAGACCTGGAACTCCTTCGCCTTCTTCAAGGACCCGGACGGCAACGGCTGGGTCCTCCAGGAGGCCCCGTCACCGCTGTCGGAGCGCTGAGCCCCCGCCGGCCTGCCGTCGGAGCGAGGAGCCGCCGGAAATCCAGAGGCCTTGGCGGGCCCTGAAGCCTAGGGTGCCGCCATGGCAAGCAGACGACGCATCCGCCGACTCGTGGTCGGTGACACGGTCTATGCGTGGTGCTTCGCGCACCGGCACGACCGTGTACGCGGGTACAGCGGGTGCCGCAGCACGGTGAGTCTGTGGCGGCCGGGCAGCCGGGCCCGGCTGCGGCTGGTGTTCCGGCCCACGGAGGAGCGGATCATCGCCGACTGCTTCTTCGACCGGGGAGCGGCGGTCCGCATGCCGGACCGCGCCTGTCTCAACCTGTACGAGCCGGGCGCCGTCAGGGCGCTCCTCGACGCACACCTCGCCCGCGCACGGTTTCCCGAGGCGGGCGAGGTGGCTGTGGACGCCTGGCCGCTGTTCGACGCGGTGACACCGGTGCCATGCAGCACGTGATGCCGTAGTCCGCCTTGCACGGCCTGAGTGCTCAAACCCCTACAGCACCGGCAGGTTCTTCCGCAGCTCGAACGCCGTCACCTCGCTGCGGTACTCCTCCCACTCCTGCTTCTTGTTCCTGAGGAAGAAGTCGTAGACGTGCTCACCGAGCGTCTCGGCGACCAGTTCCGAGCGCTCCATCAGCGCGATCGCCTCACCGAGGTTCTGCGGCAGGGGCTCGATGCCCATCGCGCGGCGCTCCGCGTCCCGCAGCGCCCACACGTCGTCGTCCGCGCCCGGCGGGAGCTCGTAGCCCTCCTCGATGCCCTTCAGGCCGGCGGCCAGGAGCACGGCGTACGCGAGGTAGGGGTTGCAGCCGGAGTCCAGCGAGCGGACCTCGACGCGGGCCGAGCCGATCTTGCCCGGCTTGTACATCGGGACGCGGATCAGGGCCGAGCGGTTGTTGTGGCCCCAGCAGATGTACGAGGGGGCCTCGCCGCCCGCGCCCGCGGTGCGCTCCGAGCCGCCCCAGATGCGCTTGTACGAGTTGACCCACTGGTTGGTGACGGCCGAGATCTCGGCGGCGTGCTTGAGCAGGCCCGCGATGAAGGAGCGGCCGACCTTGGACAGCTGGTACTCGGCGCCCGACTCGTAGAACGCGTTGCGGTCGCCCTCGAAGAGCGAGAGGTGGGTGTGCATGCCCGAGCCCGGGTGCTCCGAGAACGGCTTCGGCATGAAGGTGGCCTGCACGCCCTGCTCCAGGGCCACCTGCTTCATGACCAGGCGGAAGGTCATGATGTTGTCCGCCGTGGAGAGCGCGTCGGCGTAGCGGAGGTCGATCTCCTGCTGGCCGGGCGCACCCTCGTGGTGGCTGAACTCCACCGAGATGCCCATGGATTCGAGCATCGTGATCGCCTGGCGGCGGAAGTCCATGCCGACGTTCTGCGGGGTGTGGTCGAAGTAGCCGGAGCTGTCGGCGGGGGTCGGGCGCGAGCCGTCCACCGGCTTGTCCTTCAGGAGGAAGAACTCGATCTCGGGGTGGGTGTAGAAGGTGAACCCGAGGTCGGAGGACTTGGCGAGGGCGCGCTTGAGGACATAGCGCGGGTCCGCGAAGGACGGGGAGCCGTCGGGCATCAGGATGTCGCAGAACATCCGGGCCGTGCCGGGGGCCTCCGCGCGCCACGGCAGGATCTGGAAGGTCACCGGGTCCGGCTTGGCGATCATGTCGGACTCGTAGACCCGGGCGAAGCCCTCGATCGCGGAGCCGTCGAAGCCGATGCCCTCGTCGAAGGCCTGCTCCAGTTCGGCCGGGGCCACGGCCACCGACTTCAGGAAGCCGAGGACATCCGTGAACCACAGGCGTACGAACCGGATGTCGCGCTCCTCGAGGGTGCGGAGCACGAATTCCTGCTGCTTGTCCATTGCGACTTTCCACCCATCCTCGCGGCCGGCCGACCACCGGAACGTGCCTCATCTGCCCGGGGTCACTTGAGCATCCCACCACACGGTTTCGAACACGTTGCAAACCGGCCCGGTCCATCCGGGCCTCGGGGGCGGCTGACGTGGCGCCAGGCCGCCTATAACATCAGCTACCCCGCCTGCCACTGGAGAACGGACACACGAGCATGGGTTCCGCCCGCAAGAACTCCTCCGCCGACCGCCGGGCCCGTATAGAGGAGATGCGCCGCGCCGAACAGGCCCGCGAGCGCCGCAACCGGCTGCTCACCATCGGTATCAGCACCGTCATAGTGGTGGGTCTGGTCGGCTTCGGCTCGTATCTGTTCATCAACGAGCAGAACAAGCAGGACAAAGAGGACGCCAAGGTCGAGGCGGCCAAGAACGCCGACATCGCGGGCCTTCAGGAGTTCGACGCCAAGAAGCTGGGCCGCAACCACGTCACGACTCCGGTGACGTACCCGCAGACGCCCCCGGTCGGCGGCGACCACGACCAGGCCTGGATGAACTGCAACGGCGACGTCTACGAGAAGGCGATCCCGGACAAGCACGCGGTGCACTCCCTGGAGCACGGCGCCGTCTGGGTCACGTACAACAAGCAGGCCAAGGACGCCGACATCAAGGCGCTCCAGGAGAAGGTCAAGGCCACCCCGTACTCCCTGATGAGCCCGGTGGAGGGCCAGAAGGGCGCGCTCATGCTGACCGCCTGGGGCAAGCAGGTCACGGTGGACAGCGCCAAGGACAAGCGCGTGGAGAGCTTCTTCGCCAAGTACGTGCAGGGCGAGCAGACCCCCGAGCCGGGCGCCGCCTGCACCAACGGCATCGCGCAGTAGGCGCGCAGTACCCTGCATCCGGGGCCGCGCTCACGGGAGAGCGGCCCCGGGGGACCAACTGCCTTGAGGAAACGGACTGTTGCTGTGAAGCGCGCAACCTGGCTGGGCATCGCCGCGGCCGTGCTGCTCGCGGGCGGCGGGGGCATGACCCTCGCGCTCGCGGACGGGCAGGACGAGAAGCCCCCGGCCGCCGCGGCCACCCCCTCGACCGACTCCGCGGACGCGGGGTTCGCGCGGGACATGGCCGTGCACCACCAGCAGGCCGTCGAGATGTCCTTCATCGTGCGCGACCGCACCGAGGACGAGGACATCCGCCGCCTCGCGTACGACATCGCCAACACCCAGGCCAACCAGCGCGGCATGCTGCTCGGCTGGCTCAACCTGTGGGGTCTGCCGATCGCGGACGGCAAGGCCCCGATGGGCTGGATGGAGATGCCGGCCTCGCCGGCGCCCGGCCACGACGGTGCCCTGATGCCGGGCATGGCGACGAAGTCCGAGCTGGCACGGCTCGGCAGGCTCAGCGGCAAGGAAGCCGAGATCTTCTACCTCCAGCTGATGACCGACCACCACAAGGGCGGGGTGCACATGGCCCAGGGCTGTGTGGACCGCTGCACGGTGGGCGTGGAGAAGCGGCTCGCGCAGGGGATGGTGGACGCGCAGGAGTCGGAGATCGACCTGATGGCCGACCTCCTGAAGGAGCGGGGCGCGAAGGCCCGCTGACCGCGGCCACCCCCGGCGGAGGCACGGGCCCGGGTGCGGTACGGCTCCGCATGCGGAGCGCCCGTATCGGATTGATCATGGCCGCATGACGACCACCGACGAGGCCGGGGAACAGCTCGGCGACGACGGCACCAAGAGGCAGTTCATCTCCTGGGTGACGCTCGCCCTGATGACCACCGCCTCCGTGGCGAGCCTGCGCCCCTCGCCCTCCATGGCGATCTACGGCCTCGCCGCGATCTTCCTCTACCTGCTGCCCGCGATCGTCTTCCTGCTGCCCACCGCCCTCGTCGGCGCGGAGCTGGCCTCGGGCTGGACCGGCGGCATCTACCGGTGGGTGAGCGAGGCGCTCGGCAAGCCGCTCGGGTTCCTCGCGGTGTGGTGCCAGTTCGCCATGACCATCGCGTACTACCCGAGCCTGCTCGCGTATGTGGCCTCGACCTTCGCGTACGTCATCCACCCGAGCCTCGCCGAGAACGGCCTGTACGTCGCGATCGTCATCGTCGTCATCTACTGGACCGGCGTCTGGATCACCTCGCGCGGCACCAAGACGGTGGCCGGGCTCTCCAGCTTCGGCCTGATCATCGGCACCCTGATCCCGGGCGTCGTGCTCGTCGTGCTCGGCATCGTCTTCCTCGCGCAGGGCAACCCGTCCGAGGCGCCGATGAGCGCCGACCACTGGCTGCCGCCGTGGACGGGCCTGGCCAGCCTGGTCCTGATCGTCAACAACTTCCTGTCCTACGCGGGCATGGAGATGAACGGCGTGCACGTCTCCAGCCTGCGCGAGCCGCGTTCGGAGTACCCGCGCTCGATCTTCCTGGCCACCGGCCTTGTGCTGCTGATCTTCATCCTTCCGGCGCTCGCGATCAGCTGGGTGCTGCCGGCCGAGAACACCAGCCTCACCGCCGGTCTGATGCAGGCCTTCCACGCCTTCTTCGACCACTTCGGGGTGGCCTGGCTGACGAAGATCGTCGGGATCATGGTGGTGATGGCCGCGCTTGGCGGCATGCTGACCTGGCTCGCGGGCCCCGCGAAGGGTCTCGTCCAGCTCTCGCGGCAGGAGGGCTATCTGCCGCCGTTCCTGCAGAAGCTCAACTCCCACGGCGTCCCGCAGAACATCATGATCGCCCAGGGTGTGATCACCACCCTGATCGGTGTGCTGTACGCGTTCAGTTCGGACGTGTCCTCCGCGTACTGGATGTTCTCGGTGATCACCGTCCAGATCTATCTGATCGCGTATCTGCTGATGTTCGTGGCCGTGATCAAGCTGCGGAAGACCCAGCCGGACCGGCCGCGCGGCTTCGTGGTGCCGGCCGTGACGCTGGTCGCGGGAGTCGGGTTCATCGCCTCGGCCTGCGCGATGGTGATCGGCTTCGTGCCGCCGGACCAGTTCGGCGACGGGCCGCTGTGGCGCTATCTGCTGATCGTCGGCGGCGGACTGCTCATCCTGGGCGTCGTCATCCCGCTGGCGTTCCTGAAGTTCCGCAAGCCGAGCTGGGTGCACCCCGAGTACCAGGGTGCGCGGGCACCCGTGGAGTGAAGGCCGCGGACCGAGGCGCGTAGGGTTTGGACCACTATGTCCCTCCCGGTGGTGTGTGCAGTGATGAGCCCTTCCTCCCCCCGCGGCCTGCGGCCCGCCGCCGTGCTGCTCGCGCTGGGCGCGCTCGCGTACACCGCGTGGGTCATCGAGGTGGTGGTCTCCACGGGCCTCGATCCGATACGGACCTACGTCAGCGAACTCGCCGCGCAGAGCGAACCGCTCGGCGGCCTCTTCCGGACCACCGACCTGGCGGCGGGACTGCTCGTCCTGGCCGGCGCGGTGTGGGGTCTGCTGCGCGACCGCCCGCGCGGACGGTGGACCACGGCCGGCTGGGCGGGGCTCGCGCTCTTCGGCGCGGCCACCGCGGTCGACTCGCGGCTGCCGCTGAGCTGCACGCCGACGGCCGACCCGGAGTGCGCGGCGCGCGAGACGGCCGGTCTGGTGCCGGCCACGCACGCGGCGCACGCGGTGAGCAGTTCGGTGGCGGTGTGCGGCGCGCTCATCGGCATCGTCGCCCTGACCGTGGCGGCCCGCCGCTACGGCCGGTGGCCGCTGCTCGCCCGGGTCGGCCCCTGGCTCGTGGCGGCCGAACTGGGCGTCACCGTCTGGACGCTGGCCTCGGTCGCGGCCTTCCAGGCGGGCAAGGGCACCTGGCTGCTCGGCCTCGGGCAGCGCTCGCAGGTGCTGCTGATCGCGGTGTGGCTGGGGCTCTTCGCGTACGAGGCCGGGCGGCGGGTGCCCCGGCCGTACGAGGCGAGGGCTCGCGGATGAGGAGGGACGGGGGCCCGGTGCCGGGGAGGTTCGTGCGGATGAGGAGGGACGGGCGCCCGGTGCCGGGGAGCTTCGTGCGGATCGGCGGCGTGCCGCACCACGTGGTCGTCGAGGGCAGCGGGCCCGCGTGCGTGCTCACACCAGGGCTCGGGATGGCGTGGTTCGACTGGGACGCGGTGGCCGCGCTGCTCGCCCCGCACCGCACGGTGGTCCGCTTCGACCGGCCCGGGCTCGGCCTCAGCGGCCCCTCCCCCGTGCCGCCTTCGCTGGCCGGCGAGGCGGACCGGATCGCCCGGATCCTGGACGCGTGCGGGCTGGACGGTCCCGTCACCGTGGCCGGGCACTCCCTGGGCGGCTTCCACGCCGAGGCCTTCGCGCGGCTGCATCCCGCGCGCACCGCCGGCCTGGTCCTGGTGGACTCCAGCGTGGAGCCGGCCGCGCTGCCGCGCCCGGCGCCCACCCTGCACACCGGCCTCACGCGGGTGGCCGCGGCTGTCCTGGGTGCGGCCGGGGTGCCGTACGCGCTGGGCCCGGCGGGCCGGCGGGCCGCGTACCGACTGGTCCGCGGGCGGCGCGGCGGCGACCCCGCCCCGTACTCCCTCGTCCGCCGCACCTACGGCACGAGCCGGTCGCTGCGGGCCATGCTCGCCGAGTACGCCACGTATCCGGACCTCGCGGCCCAACTGGTGTATGTACGGCGGCAGTTCCCGCTCCCCGCCGGCCTGCCCGTCACGGTGCTCGCGGCCGGGGACGACGCGCGGTGGCTGGCGCTCCAGCGCGCCCTGGCCGGGGAGCTCGGCTCCGCTTTCCATGCCGTGTCCGGGGCCAGTCACCTGGTCATGCTGGACCGGCCCGACGCGGTGGCCGCGGCCGTGCTGTCCGCCGGGGACCCGGCGGAGGGCCCGTTGTCAGTGGCCCGTGCTGAGATGACCCCATGACACCTGCCGCGGACAGCAAGCCGGCCACAGACACCCGGAGCGAGCTGCGGCTGCGGATCACCGGGCGCGAGCTGCCCGGCCGCTCCTGCGGCCCGTTCCGCGAGGTGCAGGTCGCCGTGCAGCGCGGTCGCGAGCCCGAGCACCCGGTGCCCGGCGATGCGGCCGAAGCCGTCTGGGAGTTCGCGGTCACCGTGGTGCAGCTGCCCGACGGCACGGTGGACTTCCGCGGACCCCATGTGCAGGGCCGGCGCGGGGAGCGCTTCTTCTATCTGACCTGGGGAGAGTGCCCTCAGGGCGGCGCCTTCACGATGTTCCGCCGGGCCAAGCTGTACTTCGCCGACCTCCCCGCATCCCTGGTGGCGGCCGGGGCGGCTCATGGGGAGCTGGGTCTGACGGACGCCGACGGGCTGCCGCTGTGCGCCGCCGTCCGGCCGCCGAAAGTGCGCTGGAGCTAGCGGAAGCACACGGTCCGGGAGCCCTGCGGACGCGCCGCCCACCGCCTTCCGGGCACCGCGCACGATGCCCGATTCGCGCAGGTGAAGGCGGTGATAAAGCAAACATAAGCCTCTGTTACGGTTGCCGAAAATTCACACTGCTCGCACAAGGAACGCCAATGAGCACTCCGCAGCCGCCCGGCCCTGAGTCCCCCTGGGCCCCGCCGCCTGCTTCCGGCCCCGTACCGGGTCAGGTCCCTCCGCCGCCTCCGCTCGGCGCCGGTTACCCCATGGCCCCGCCCCCGGGTCCGTTCATGCCGCAGCCGAAGAACGGTCTGGGCGTCGCCGGCCTGGTCGTCGGCATCCTCGGCGTCGTCATGTTCTGGACGATCTGGATCGGCGTCATCCTCGGTGTGCTCGGCCTGATATTCGGCCTCATAGGCCGCAGCCGCGCCAAGCGCGGTGAGGCGACCAACGGCGGTATGGCGCTCGCGGGCGCCATCCTCGGCGGTCTCGCGGTCGTCGCGTCCGTGGTGTGGCTGATCGTCGCCGTGGTGATCGTCAAGGACGCCGTCGACGAGGTCAACGAGGAACTCGACAAGGCCAAGAAGGACACCGCCACCACCGCCCCCGCGGACCCGGGCGAGGACTCCGCCGACTCCGGCTCGGGCTCCGAGGACGCCGCCGGCGCCGACGACCCCGCCGCGTTCGGCGACAGCTACGAGTACGAGGACGGCGTGACCGTCACCGTCTCGGAGCCGAAGGCGTACACCCCGGACGAGTTCGCCGCGGGCCACGAGAAGGGCAACAAGGCCTTCCAGTTCACGATCACCATCGAGAACGGCAGCAAGGAGAAGCTGGACATCAGCTCCGCCTTCCCGACGCTGCGCGACGGCCAGGGCGCCGACGCCGAGATGGTCTTCGACGGCAGCAACGGCACGAAGCCCTTCGGCGGCTCGGTGCTCCCCGGCAAGAAGGCCACCGCGAAGTACGCCTTCTCCGTCCCCGCCGGCGCCGAGAAGGACCTCCAGCTGGAGATGAGCCCCGAGATCCTCGAGTACGAGGACGCCATCTGGACGGGCTCCGCCAAGTAACTCCCCCGGGAACCCGGGGTCCTGGGACCTCGGCCCCGTTCGCAGCGGGCCCTTCGGCAGGGCAAGTGAGGAAGTAATCCGGCGGTGGCCGCCGTAAGAGGCCGGCACCGTGGTCGGGTTGCCCGATGGGCGATTCCGCACGTCCCCCGCCGAAGGGCCCGTTCGTCATGATCCCGCCGACGTATCTGCCGGACCCGCGCCACGGCGCCGCGGTCGCGGCGCTGGTCCTGGCGGTGGCCGCGGTGCTCGACGCGCTGGCCGGGATCGGCCCTGCCGGTTACGGGCATCACGCGACGGACGGCGGCACGGGGGCCGTCGAGGTGCAGGTGGGCACCCGCCCCGGGGCCGGGACCTTCCACGAACAGGACGTCACCGGCCCGGCGCCCCGCCCCTGACCGGTCCGGGTCAGAGATCCACCGAGGCCGCCACCGGCAGATGGTCGCTCCCGGTGCCGGGCAGCGTCCACGACTTCACCGGCTCGATCCCGCGCACCATGATCTGGTCGATCCGCGCCATCGGGAACGACGCCGGCCAGCTGAACCCGAACCCGTCCCCCGCAGCGCCCTGCGTGGAGCGCAGCTGCGAGGTGACCGGGGAGAGCGCGCGGTCGTTCATGGTGCCGTTGAGGTCGCCGAGCAGGATCAGCTTCTTCACCTTGTCGTCGCGGATCGCGACGCCGAGCGCCTCGGCGCTGCTGTCGCGCTGACCTGCGGTGAAGCCGGCGTTCAACTTGACGCGCACGGACGGCAGATGGGCCACGTACACCGCGAACGCGCCCTTCGGGGACTCGACGGTGGTGCGCAGCGCGCGCGTCCAGCCCATCTTGATGTCCACCGGACGGCTGTCGCTGAGCGGGTACTTGCTCCAGATCCCGACGGTCCCGTCCACCGCCGCGTACGGATACGTCTCGGCCATGACCTTCTTGTACGTGGGCAACGCCTCGCCGGTGAGCTCCTCCAGGGCGACCACCTGGGCGCCGGAGGCGGCGATCTTGCGGGCGGTGCCCTCGGGGTCGGGGTTCTCGGCGTTGACGTTGTGCGTCGCGACCGTCAGGTCGCCGCCGGCCGATGACTTGTCGAAGATGAGGCCGCCGAAGAGGTTCATCCACACCAGGGCCGGGAGCAGGACGGCGATCAGGGCCGTGGCCGACTTGCGCAGCACCGCGAGGACGAGGAGCACCGGCACGAGGAGGCCGAGCCAGGGCAGGAAGGTCTCGGTCAGCGAGCCGATGTTGCCGATGCGGTTGGGGATGCGCGAGTGCAGTCCCATGACCAGGGCGAGGACCACCGCGACGGCCGCGACGACGATGCCGCGGCGCCAGATGTCCCGGTCGCCTCTCCAGCCGTCGAGCAGGCGCCGGACACGGGAGCGGTGCTCAGGCCCCGAGCCGCTGGTCCCCGTCTCCGTCATATACGCCTGCGCCATACCGTCGCCTCATTCGCCGTGCACACCGTCCCTCGTACCCGTTCGACCCTAGGTGATGACGGTGTCGTGCCTTGCCGTCTTCGGGTGTGGCTTCCCTGGGACGGCCGTACTGCTACGAGGACGGGTGCCGGGCACGGACAGTTCCGCCGGACCGGGTGCGCACCGGCCTCTGTGACGAAACGCGCACATCAGCGGCGCAAGGCCGCATCCCGCGCGGCGCCCGCGGCCGGTGGTCAGGGCCGCAGCCCGGCGAGCACGGTGTCGACGATCGACTCGGAAAGTCCGTCCGGCAGCGGCGCGTCGTGGCTGAGGATGGTGCGGGCGAGCATGGGTCCGGTGAACAGGTCGCCCATCAGCGACAGGTCGAGGTGGCCGCGGAGCTCGCCGGCTTCGACGCCGCGCCGCAGCACCTCGGTGACGCGGGCGCGGCGCCGGGCGACGACCTCCTCGTGGTAGAGCTCCCACAGCTGCGGATAGTTCTTGGCCTGGGCGAGCAGGCTCTGCAACAGCGCCGAGGACCGCTTGGCCAGGCCGCGGCGGCGGATGCCTTCGAGGACGGCGACGAGATCATCGCGTACGGAGTCTCCCGGCAGCTCCGGGTCGGGCTCATCCGTCGCACGCATGACCTCGACGAAGAGCTCCTCCTTGCCCTTCCAGCGCCGGTAGATGGTGGCCTTGCCGACGCCGGCGGTGCGCGCGATCCGCTCGATGGACATGTCGCCGAGCGAGACGCCCTCTTCGAGGAGGCTCATCACGCCCTCGATGATGGCCCGTTCGACGGCCTCGCTGCGGGGCCGGCCGCGCACGACGGGGGAACCGCCCGACGGCCCGGCCTGCCCGTGCCGCTCGTGCCACCGTTCGTGCCGGTCCCTCAGGCCCATGCCCCGCGCTCCTCTTCCCTGTGCGTACGCCGTCGTCCGCGCCCCGGATGCGGGGCGCGGACGCGCGGAAGCCATTCTCGTCCACCGGCCTGCGCCGGCGTCGTCACCGTCCGGCGCCCACCGGCTCGGCGGTCTCGGCCGGTGCGTCCGCGGCCGGCGGACGGCCGGGCAGGAACAGGGCGACGACCAGCGCGCCGAGCAGCGCGACCCCCGCACCGCACAGGGCCGTGACGTGCATCGCGTCCAGGAACGCCTGGTGGGCCGGGGCGACCAGGGCCTCACCGCGCTCGCCGAGGGAGCGGGCCACACCGAGCGTGGCCTCGATGGACTCCCCCGCCGCATGCCGCGCCCCGGCCGGCAGCCCCGCGAGGTCGCCCTCGATGCCGGAGCGGTAGGCGGCCGAGAGCACCGAGCCGAGGATGGCGATGCCGAGCGCGCCGCCGACCTGCCGGAAGGTGTTGCTGAGCGCGGAGGCCGAGCCGGCCTTCTCGCGGGGCAGCGCCTGCATGATGACCACGCTGACCGGGGTCATGATGTGCGCCATCCCGGTGCCCATCAGGAAGAAGACGACTTCGAGCAGCCAGATCGGGGTGTCCGCGTCGAGGGTCGCGAACGCGGCGAGGGTGCCGGCGATGATCAGCAGGCCCGCGGTGCACACCGCCTTGTTGCCGAAGCGGTCGACGACGAGCCGGGCGCGCGGCGCGAAGAGCAACTGGGCGGCGGCCAGCGGGATCAGCATGAGGCCGGACTCCAGAGGGCTGTAGCCGCGCACGCTCTGCAGATAGAAGACCGAGAAGAAGGTCACGCCCATCATCGCGAAGAAGACGAGCGCGATGGCGCCGATCGCGGCGGAGAACACCTTGTTCTTGAAGTACGTGACGTCGATGGACGGATGGTCGCTGCGCTTCTGATGCACCACGAAGAGCACGAGCACCGCGAGCCCCGCGCCCATGGTGGCGAGCACGGTCGGGTCCGTGAAGTCGGCCAGCCGGCCGCCCTCGATGATCCCGTACACGAGAAGGACGAGACCGAGGATCGACAGGAGCACCCCGACGGGGTCGATGCGGCCGGGGTTCGGGTCCTTCGAGTCCGGTACGAGCACGACCATGAGCACCAGGGCGAGGGCGACGATCGGCACGTTGATCAGGAACACCGAGCCCCACCAGAAGTGGTCGAGCAGCAGGCCGCCCGTGATCGGGCCGATGGCGATGGCGAGTCCGACGCCGGCGGCCCAGATGCCGATGGCCTTGGGCTGCTCGTCGCGCTCGAAGACGTTCATGAGGATGGCGAGGGTCGCGGGCATCACGAACGCGGCGCCGAATCCCATCACGGCGCGGAAGGCGACGAGGGCGGCGGGCGAGCCCGACTCGGCGGCGAGCAGGGAGCCGATGCCGAACACGAGCAGTCCGGCGAGCAGCATCTTCTTGCGCCCGAGCCGGTCGCCGAGCAGTCCGGCGGTGAACAGCATGCCCGCGAAGACGAGCGTGTAGGAGTTGATCGCCCACTCCAACTCGCCCTGACTGGCGCCGAGTCCGGTCGGCGCGGGTTCGGAGATGGTCTTCACCGCGACGTTCAGGATCGAGTTGTCGAGCACCACGATCAGCAGACTGAGCATCAACACCCCGAGAATCACCCAACGACGCCGGTGCACGGCTTCGGGTATGCGGGCGGGGGCGGGCGGGTTCGTCGTCATGCACCTGAGCGTAACCCCTTTCCGATACGACACCGTCTCGTATCGGAAAGCCTTACGGAGTCTTTACTTGTACGGGGGGTGAGGTGGCGGGGGTGCAGGGGGCGAAGCCCGCGGGGGTGCAGGGGGGCAGAGCCCCCGCGGGGGTGCAGGGGGCGGAGCCCGCGGGGGTGCAGGGGGCGGAGCCCGCGGGGGTGCAGGGGGCGGAGCCCGCGGGGGTGCAGGGGGCGGAGCCCCCGCCAGGGCGGTGGGGCCTCAGCCCCACCAACACCCCCCGCCGCGGAGCGGCGGAGCAGGCCCGCTGTGCGGACCGCGGAAGGGAGCGCAGGGGGCGAAGCCCCGCGGGGGTGCAGGGGCGGAGCCCCCGCAGGGGTGCAGGGGGCGGAGCCCCCGCAGGGGTGCAGGGGGCGGAGCCCCCGCAGGGGCGGTGGGGCGTCAGCCCCACCAACATCCCCCGCCGCGGAGCGGCGGAGCAGGCCCGCCGGGCGGACCGCGGCAAGGAACCCACCCCGACAAGAGACAATGGCACGCGTGCGCTATTCCGTCCTCGGCACCACCCAGGCCCATCACCCCGACGGCACCCCCGTGACCTTGGCCGGCGCCCGCCTGCGCGCGCTGCTCACCGTGCTCGCGCTCACGCCCGGGCGGCCCGTCACCGTCGGCCGGCTCGTCGACGAGGTCTGGGACGGTGCGCCGCCCGCCGACGCGCACGGCGCGCTCCAGGCCCTGGTGGGCCGGCTGCGGCGCGCGCTCGGCGCCGCCGCGGTCGAACTCGGCCCCGGCGGCTACCGGTTGGCGGCCGAGAACGAGGACGTGGACGCGTACCGCTTCGAGCGCCTGGCCGCCGAGGCGGCGAACGCGCTGGCCGACGGCGACCCGGTCAAGGCAGTGACCCTGTACGAGGAGGGCCTCGCGCTGTGGCGCGGCCCCGCACTCGTCGATCTGCCCGACCGCACCGCCGAGGCCGCCCGCTGGGAGGCCCGGCGCCTGGAGGCCCGCCGCGGGCGCTTCACCGCCGAGCTCGCGCTCGGCCGGGCCGAACAGATCCTGCCCGAGCTGGGCGCGCTCGCCGAGGCCCACCCGCTGGACGAGCCGTTGCAGGCGCTCCGGCTGCGGGCGCTGCGCGACGCCGGGCGCGCGGCCGAGGCGCTGGCCGCGTACGAGGGCGTACGGGAGCGGCTCGCCGAACAGCTCGGCGCCGACCCGGGCCCCGAACTGCGCGCGCTGCACGCGGAGTTGCTCACCCCCGCGCCGCCCGCACCCTCGGCCGACGGACCCGCCACCGTCACCGACGGCACCGGCAGCGGACCGACCACCGCACCAGCCACCCCCGGACCGACCACCGCACCACCCACCCTCGCCCCGACCACCGCACCACCCGCCACCCCCACCCCACTCCCCCGAACCCCACCTCCCCCCACCCCCAAGGGCAACCTCCGCGCCCGCCTCACCTCCTTCGTCGGCCGCGAGGAGGAGATCGAGGCGCTGCGCGGCGAGCTCGCGCGGGCGCGCCTCGTGACCCTGCTCGGACCCGGCGGCGCGGGCAAGACCCGCCTCTCGCAGGAGGCCGCCGACGGGCTCGCGTACCGCGACGGCGTCTGGCTCGCCGAGCTCGCCCCGGTGGACGCCGGCGCCGACCCCGAGGCCGTGCCCGAAGCGGTGCTCACCGCGCTCGGCGCGCGCGAGACCGTCCTGTACGGAGCGGGCGCCGAGGAGCTGCGGTCCGCCGACCGCGGCGGCCAGGACCCCCTCGTACGCCTGGCGGAACATCTCGCACGGCGTGAGCTGCTGCTCGTCCTCGACAACTGCGAGCACGTGATCGGCGCCGCCGCCGACATGCTGGCGTATCTGCTCGGGCGCTGCCCCGGCCTCACCGTGCTCGCCACGAGCCGTGAACCGCTCGGCGTGCCGGGCGAGTCGGTGCGCCCGCTCGGGCCGCTGCCCGAAGCGATGGCGCTGCGGCTGCTCGACGAGCGCGGTGCGGCCGCGCGGCCCGGGTTCTCGGTCGCGGACGACCGGGACGCGGCCGCGGAGATCTGCCGCCGCCTGGACGGACAGCCGCTCGCCATCGAACTCGCCGCGGCCCGCCTGCGGATGCTCACCCCGCGCCAGATCGCCGACCGGCTCGACGACCGCTTCCGGCTCCTGACGGGCGGCAGCCGTACGGTGCTGCCGCGCCAGCAGACCCTGCGCGCGGTGGTCGACTGGTCCTGGGACCTGCTCGACGACCCCGAACGGGCCGTACTGCGGCGGCTTTCGGTGTTCGCACGCGGCTGCGACCTCGCCGCGGCCGAGGCCGTCTGCGGCGCCGTACCGGAGACCGACGGGGACGCCGCCTGCCATCTGCACCTCATGGTCGACCGGCGCGACGTCCTCGACCTGCTCGGCTCGCTCGTCGACAAGTCGCTCGTCGTGGCGGCGCCCACGGCCGAGGGCGAGATGCGCTACCGGCTCCTGGAGACGGTCGCCGAGTACGCCGCCGAGCGCCTCGACGAGTCCGGCGAACGCGCCCTGGCCGAACGCGCCCACCTCGTCCACTACCGCGAACTCGCCCGCACCACCGACCCGTTGCTGCGCACGAGCCGCCAGTTCGAGGCCATCGGGCGGATCGAGACGGAGTACGAGAACCTGCGCACCGCCCTGCGCCGCGCCGTCGCCCTGCGCGACGAGCACGAGGCGCTGTGCCTGGTGCACGCGCTGTGCTGGTACTGGCAGATGCGCGACCAGCGGGCCGAGGCGCAGTACTGGTCGACGGCCGTACTGCAACTGGGCCCCGAGCCCTTCGCGCCCCCGGTGACGCGGGCGCCCGACGTGTACGAGCGGTGCACCGACGATCCGCCGCCGATGCGCCCCGAGGTGTTCGCGGAGGCCAGACGCGGGGCCCGGCTGATCCAGCTGGCGACGATGGACCACGGGCACGACCTGTGGACGGGCGTGGTCGGCGACGACGGCGGCCAGGACCTCCTGAACGCCGTCGTGGACACGTACCGGGCGGGCATGCCGCAGACCTGCCGGATGCCCGGCTCGATCTGGTTCTTCGCGCGGCTGCTCAACGGCGAGCCGTTCGACGTGCTCGACCTCAGCGCCCAACAGGTGCGCGCCTGCCGGGAGTTCGGCTACCGCTGGGAGCTGGCGGGCGCGCTCCAGATGCGGGCCAACATCCTCGCCAACCGCAGCGAATGGGCCGCCGACGCCTGCGCGAACGCGGACGAGGCGCTCGCGATCTACACCGAGCTCGGCGACGTATGGGGGCAGGCCGAGGCGCTGGCGGCGCGCGGCGAGGCCTGGGAGCGGCAGGGCGAGTTCGAACGGGCCGCCGACGACTACCGGGCCGCCATCGCGCAGGCCGGACGCATCGGCGCCAGCACGCAGGTGATGGTGCTCAAGTCGCGTCTGGCCGGAGGCGCCCTCTTCGAACTCGACCGGGGCGAGGAGGCGGAGGCCATCCTGCGCGAGATCCTCGACGAGACCGATCCCACGCTCAGCGAGGCGCAGGCCTTCGCCCGGCTCTACCTCGCGCTGCGCCTGGGCCGCACCGGGCGGACCGAGGAGGCACGGGGCCATCTGTCCTGGCTGCGCGACCAGTTCCTGTCCGGGCCCATCGTGATGTTCCGCGGCATGCTGGACGGGATGTTCGGCTGGCTCGACACCGTGGACGGCGACAATGAATCGGCCCTCGTCCACGCGCGCGACGCCATGGCCCACGCGGTCCAGCCGATGTCGCAGATGGTGATGCCGCAAATGGCCTCCTCCCATCTGTCGCTCGCGGCCAAGGCGCTCGCGGGCCTCGGAGGCGCCGAACGGGCCCTCACCGCGGCCCGGTTGCTCGGCGCGTCCGACGCCCACCGGCCCCGGATGCACGTACCGCCCCAGTTCGAAAGGGAGTTGCGCGCCGAGGCGGAGGCGGCGGTCCGCGCCCTGGTGGACGACGAGGCCTACGAGCGGGCGCACGCGGAGGGCGGCGACCTCTCCGTGGAGGAGGCCGCCGCCCTGTTCTGAGCTGCCGCTCAGCTCTCTGATCCGTGCCGCGCGGACGCGATCCGACGGTGCGGATCAGGTCTGCGGGGCCCGGCCCGCCGTACGCATCAGCTCTTCTTCGCGAACTTGTAGATGGCGTACGGGGCCATGACCGCGGTCAGGCCGACCGTCCAGGCCAGCGTCACCCACAGGCCGTGGGCGACCGGGTAGCCCTGGTCCGTCATCAGACCGCGGGCCGCGTCGGCGAGGCCGGACATCGGGTTGTACTTGGTGAAACTCTCCAGCCAGCCGGGCATGTTGGCGGTCGGCGTGAAGATGGACGAGCCGAACTGGAGCGGCATCATCACGAGGAAGCCGATGGCCTGCACGGACTGGGCGCTCTTCATGGTCACACCGAGCACCAGGAAGATCCACATCACGGCGGAGCCGAAGAGCAGCGAGAGTCCCACGGCCGCGAACAGGCCGGGCCAGTTCTCGATGTCGAAGCCCACGAGGACCGCGACGACCATCAGGACGGTGGTGGCGATCAGCATGCGCAGGATCTCCACCGAGATCTTCGCGATGAGCACGGAGCCGCGCCCGATGGGCAGGGACCGGAAGCGGTCCATGATGCCCTTGTGGAAGTCCTCGTTGAAGCCGGTGCCGACGGCCTGGGCGATCGACATGGACATCATCGCGAGCATGCCGGGGATCACGTACTGGACGTAGGTGTCGTGGCCGCCGCCCATCGCCTTGCCGATGGAACCGCCGAAGACGTACACGAACAGCAGGGTGAAGACCACCGGCATCAGGAGGGCGTCGAACATCGACTCCGGGTCCTTCTTGATCCACAGCAGGTTGCGGCGGATCAGGGCGCCGGTGTGGCGCAGGTTGGCGCGCAGGCCGATACGGCCGTCCTCCTCGCCGTTGAGCAGGGGCTGCTGCTCAACGGGCGCGGGCTTGTTGAGAGTTGCGGTGCTCATGCGGAGACCTCCTCGAGTTCACGGGCGGGAGCGTCCTGCGGAGCACTGGCCTTCTGGCCGGTCAGCGAGAGGAACACCTCGTCCAGGCTGGGCAGTTCGGTGGCGATGTCGGCGAGCTGGAAACCGGCGGCGGCCAGGTGGGCCACGATCGCGGTGAGCTGCTCGTCGCTCTGCACGGGCACGATCAGGTGGCCGTTCTCGGCGTCGACGGTCGTGGTCGCGAGGCCGGTGAGGCCGGAGGCGTCCAGGTCGGCGGCCATGGTGCGCAGGTGCAGCCGGTCGGCCGGGCGGATGCGCAGGGTGCGGCCGCCGACCTTCGCCTTGAGCTCGGCGATCCCGCCCTCGGCGATGATCCGGCCGCGGTCGATCACGGTGAGCTCGGAGGCCAGCTGCTCGGCCTCCTCCATGTACTGGGTGGTGAGCAGGACGGTGACGCCCTCGTCGCGCATGGCCTTGACCTCGTCCCACACCTCGTTGCGGGTACGGGGGTCGAGACCGGTGGTGGGCTCGTCCAGGTAGAGGACGGCCGGGCGGCCGATCATCGAGGCGGCCAGGTCGAGCCGGCGGCGCATACCGCCGGAGTACGTGCCCGCGGTGCGCTTGGCGGCGTCGGTGAGCGAGAACCGCTCGAGCAGCTCGTTCGCCCGCTTCTTCGCGTCGGCCTTCGACAGGTCGAGCAGCCGCCCGATCATGTAGAGGTTCTCGAAGCCGGCGAGCTTCTCGTCCACGGAGGCGTACTGGCCGGTGAGGCCGATCTTGCGGCGCAGCTGGCGGGGCTGGCGCAGGACGTCGTAGCCCGCGACGGTGGCGGTGCCCGCGGTGGGCTGGATGAGGGTGGACAGGATGCGCACGAGGGTGGTCTTGCCGGCGCCGTTCGGGCCGAGCACACCGAGCACGGTGCCCTCGCGCACGTCGAGGTCGACGCCGTCGAGCGCCTTCGTCTCGCCGTAGTGCTTGACGAGCCCTCGTACGGTGACCGCGTTGCGGCCGGGGTTCGGGTTCTTGTCGGATCGCGTCATGCCGACAACTGTGGAGCCCCTCGCCGACAGCACACCGACAGGTCACCGACAGGGGTGGGCGGTGGCCGATATTCCGCCGATGTCGCAGGTCGCCCCACCCAGAGGGGACTGTCTTGCGCCCCAGGAACGGCGAACCGGCCCGGCGTGGGGGAAGCGCCGGACCGGTCCGTGGTGCCACCAGGGTTCGAGGCGAGCCGTCAGCGGCCCGATGGGATCAGCGGCTCGATGGGGTCACCGGCTCAGTGGAAGGTGTGCTCCTCCTGCGGGAACGTTCCGCCCACCACGTCCTGCGCGAAGCCCTGCGCCGCGGAGACCATCTGCGCCCGCAGGTCCGCGTACTGCTTCACGAAGCGCGGCATCTTGCCCGGGGTCAGGCCCATCATGTCGGTGTAGACGAGCACCTGCGCATCGCAGTCCGGACCGGCGCCGATGCCCACGGTCGGGATGTGCAGGGAGCGGCTGACCTCGGCCGCGAGCTCGGCCGGGACCAGTTCGAGCACCACCGCGAACGCGCCCGCCGCCTCCGCGGCCTTCGCGTCGCGCAGCAGCCGGTGCGCGTCCTCGTCGCCGCGGCCCTGCACCCGGTAGCCCATGGTGTTCACGGACTGCGGGGTCAGGCCCAGGTGGGACATGACGGGGATGCCGGACTGGACGAGGAGCTCGGTCTGCGCGAGGGAGCGCTCGCCGCCCTCCAGCTTCACGGCGCCGACCCCGGCCTCCTTGACCAGGCGGGTGGCCGAGCGCAGCGCCTGCACGGCGCCTTCCTGGTACGAGCCGAACGGCAGGTCGCCGACGACGAGGGCGCGCGAGGTGCCCCGTACGACGGCCGCCGAGAGCATCGTCATCTCGTCGAGGGTGACGGGCACGGTGGTGTCGTAGCCCAGGTGGCAGTTGCCCATCGAGTCGCCGACGAGCAGGACGGGGATGCCGGCCTCGTCGAAGACGGAGGCGGTCATCGCGTCGTACGCGGTGAGCATGGGCCACTTCTCGCCGCGCTCCTTGGCGGCGATGAGGTCGCGGACGGTGACACGGCGAGTGGACTTGCCCCCGTACAGCGCCTTGCTGCTGTCGGTGGCCTGCTGGGCGGCGGACTTCTCCGCGCCGGCGGCAGGCGTGCGGGCAGCCGAATTCTGCGGCATGGCAACGGCTCCTTCAGTCATCTCGAGGCGCCCTGACGGCGTCCCCGGATCACCTCCCATGGTGGCACCTCGGGGGCGGTCGGGGCTAGGGCACCCCCCGGCCCCCCTGAGAGCCGCTCCCCCGGCGCCCCGCGGGCCCGGCCCGCGACTCCGGGCGAGGAACCATCGCCCCCTACCCCCCGTTACCGCTACGACACCGATAGCGTCGGGCCGTGGCCGCCCCGCCGCCGCATGCCACCGCCGTCCACGAGCCAGGAGTCCGGCCCATGACCACCGCCATCCGACGCAGCGACCGGCGGATCAGTCCCGTCTTCCTCGGCATCGTGGCCGTCACGGCCGCGGGCGGCTGGGCCGCGTGGACCGGGTTCGCGGACAATCCGGGGGTCGCGGTCTTCGTGTTCGTCACGGGCGCGTGGATCGTCTCGCTGTGTCTGCACGAGTACGCGCACGCGCGCACCGCCCTGCACAGCGGCGACATCTCGATCGGCGCGAAGGGCTACCTCACCCTGAACCCGCTCAAGTACACCCATGCGCTGTTGAGCATCATCCTGCCCGTGCTCTTCGTGATCATGGGGGGACTCGGTCTGCCCGGCGGTGCGGTGTTCATCGAGCGGGGCCGGATCCAGGGCCGCTGGAAGCACAGCCTGATCTCGGCCGCGGGGCCGCTGACCAATGTGCTGTTCGCGATCGTCTGCACGGCGCCGTTCTGGCTGGACGCGCTGGACGGGGTGCCGCTCGTGTTCCGGTACGCGCTGGCGTTCCTGGCCCTGCTCCAGGTGACGGCGGCGCTGCTGAACTTCCTGCCGGTGCCCGGGCTCGACGGCTACGGCGTGATCGAGCCGTGGCTCTCGTACAAGATCCGGCGCCAGCTGGAGCCCTTCGCGCCGTTCGGGCTGCTCGCCGTGTTCGGCGTGCTGTGGATCCCCGAGGTCAATGTGGCCTTCTTCGACCTGATCGACTCGCTGCTCGGGCTGCTGGGGATCGAGGAGTTCGAGTCGTACTGCGGGCAGAACCTCTACCGCTTCTGGGCCGAGCAGAACCCGGGGTGCCGCCTCAGCGGCTGACCCGGCCCGGGGCCGTGCGGGCTCAGCGGCTGACCGCGCGGCCCTTCTTCAGGTAGTACCAGCACATGTTGGAGGACAGCCCGGCGATCAGCACCCACACGATCCCGATGAAGCTGCCCTGCACGAAGGAGACCACGGCCGCGACCACGGCGAGGACGCAGACGATCAGCGCGTACAGAGCGAGGCGGGGCATGGGGCGGGCTCCTGTCGGGTCTCACATTCGGTGGTACGCCGACCAGTGTCCCTCATGCCCCGCCCGCGTCCGTACGCGCGTGGGGTCCGCGGCTCAGACGTCGGTGACCCGCAGCCCGGCGTGCGCCTTGTAGCGGCGGTTGGTGGAGATCAGGTTGGCCACCAGCGACTCGACCTGGTGGGCGTTGCGCAGCCGGCCCGCGAAGACCCCGCGCATGCCGGGGATACGGGAGGCCAGGGCCTGCACGATGTCCGTGTCGGCGCGCACCTCGCCGAGCACCATCACGTCGGTGTCGATCTCCTCGATCGACTCGTCCTGGAGCAGCACGGCCGACAGGTGGTGGAAGGCGGCGGTCACGCGGGAGTCCGGCAGCAGGGCGGCGGCCTGCTGGGCGGCGCTGCCCTCCTCGACCTTCAGGGCGTACGCGCCCTGCTTGTCGAAGCCGAGCGGGTTCACGCAGTCCACGACGAGCTTGCCGGCGAGGTCCTCGCGCAGCGCCTCGAGGGTCTTGGCGTGGCCGTCCCACGGCACGGCGACGATCACGATGTCGCTGCGCCGGGCGCACTCGGCGTTGTCGGCGCCCTCGATGCCCAGGCCGAGCTCGTCGGCGGCGGTCTGCGCGCGCTCGGCGGCGCGCGAGCCGATGATCACCTTCTGGCCGGCGCGGGCGAGCCGGTAGGCGAGGCCGCGGCCCTGGTCGCCGGTGCCGCCGAGCACACCGACGACGAGGCCGGACACGTCGGGCAGCTCCCAGGGGTCCTTGGCGGGGGCCTTCTTGGGTGCTGCTTCGGGGGCGTCATTCGTAGTCATGGCGTTGACGATACTTGCCGGTAGCGGCCTGTTGAGTTCGCCCCGGACGTGCTAACTGTTCGGCGCGTACGTGCCTGAATGTGCGGCGCGTACGTGCCTGCCGCCGGGCGCCTGCACATCGGCCGCCGCGCGCACGAAGCCCGTACGCCCGTACGAACCTTCCCTCCCCTGACCGACCGCTCGGCATGGAGTTGCCGTGAACCTGCCTTCCCGCGGGGCGAGTTGGGGCACCATGCGAACCATGGACGCCGTACGGGTCGCGCTGCTGCGCGAAGTGCTCGCCGGAACGGAGTGGCCCTCGGCCACCCGCCGCTTCGCCGCGTCCCTGCGCGGTTCGGTGGTGCCGCACGGCGGCGGGCTGCTCCTGGTGGGCACCGAGGAGTACGAGCCCTGGCATCTGGCCGCGCATCTGGTGGACGAGGCGGCCTGGTCGGGCACGCCGGAGCTGACGCCGACGCTGGTGCGGCACGAGGTGCGCGCCTCGGATCCGGCGCATCTGTCCGTGGGTCTGGGCCGGATCGAGGCGGCCCGGCGGGGCGAGACCCTGCTCGTGGTGGCCCCGGACGCGCCCGGTGAGGGGCTGCTCTCGCGGGTGCACGACGCGCGGCGGGCGGGTGCGACGGTGCTCGCGCTGGACGCGGGCGGCGGTGAACTGCCTTCCCTGGCCCATGAGTTGCTGAGCGTGCCGCCCACGCGGGAACTGGACCTGGACACGGTCCAGCACCTGGTCAGCGCGGCCGCCGGCGAGAACTCGCTGCCGTCCCCGGCCCCCGCCCTGCGCTCGCGCCCGCGGCTGCGCGACCGGCTCTCCCGGCTGGCCGACCAGCTGACGGCGCCGCCTCCGGCGCGCTGGTAGACGCGCGGGGGCGGGGCCCGCCTGCGCGAGCCCCGCCCCTTCCAACTCTCAGGCGCTGAGCGGGAATTCCTCGCCCAGTGCGCGGAACACCCCGGTGTTCAGGGAGAAGGCGCGCTTGCACTCGTCGATGACGCGCTGCTTCTCCAGGTCGTCCACGGCGAGGGCGTCGAGCAGCTCGCGGTAGTGGCGCTTGAAGGCGGCCGGGTTGGAGATCTCCTCGAACACGTAGAAGCGCACGCCGTCGCCCTTGCGGCTGAAGCCCCAGGTCTTCTCGGCCTTGTCGCGGATGATCTGGCCGCCGGAGAGGTCGCCGAGGTAGCGCGTGTAGTGGTGCGCCACGTAGCCCGCGGGCCAGGTGCGGGCGCATTCGGCCACCCGGTCCGCGTAGACCTGGGTCGCGGGCAGCGGGCGCAGGGTCTCGCGCCAGCCCTCGCCGCCGTGCAGATGCGTGAGGTCGCGCTCCAGGGCGTCGGTGCGAAGCAGCTCGCGCTGGATGAACGGTCCGGCCACCGGGTCCTCGGCGAGCGCCGGCGCCGCGTCCTCCAGCGCCCGGTACACGAACCACAGCTGCTCGGTGTAGCGCGTGTAGGCGTCCACACCCAGCCGTCCGCCGAGCAGATCGCTCATGAACGTCGAGGTCTCGGCCTCGGTGTGCTGTTCGTGCGATGCGGTGCGGATGACCGTGGAAAAGGGGGTGGGCGCTGCGTCCACTGCGGACCTCCGGATCCGAAAGGCGGGAAGTAAGCTTGATCCTGCTACTTAGGCTTGCCTAAGTCAATGGGTTTCCGACGGGCTGTCGGTAAGGTTTCCGGACGGGCTGTCGGTAAAACCTCCCGGGCCACGCCTGTCGGTGAAACCTCCCGGGCAACGCAAAGGGCCCGCCGTTTCCGACGGGCCCGGGGTGCGGGGGTGCGGCCGCCTGGACAGTGCGGCCGCGGGGACTCAGGGAAGGGTCAGGATCTCCGCTCCCGTGTCCGTCACCACCAGTGTGTGCTCGAACTGCGCGGTCCGCTTCCTGTCCTTGGTGACGACCGTCCAGCCGTCCTCCCACATGTCGTACTCGTGGGTGCCGAGCGTGAGCATGGGCTCGATCGTGAAGGTCATCCCGGGCTGGATCACGGTCGTGGCGTGCGGCGAGTCGTAGTGCGGGATGATCAGGCCGCTGTGGAAGGACGAGTTGATGCCGTGGCCGGTGAAGTCCCGCACGACCCCGTATCCGAACCTCTTCGCGTACGACTCGATGACGCGGCCGATGATGTTGATCTGGCGGCCCGGCTTCACGGCCTTGATGGCGCGATTGAGCGACTCGCGAGTGCGCTCGACGAGCAGCCGCGACTCCTCGTCCACGTCGCCCACCAGGTACGTGGCGTTGTTGTCCCCGTGCACGCCGCCGATGTACGCGGTGACGTCCAGGTTGATGATGTCGCCGTCGCCCAGGACCGTGGAGTCCGGGATGCCGTGGCAGATGACCTCGTTGACGCTGGTGCACAGCGACTTCGGGAAGCCGCGGTAGCCGAGCGTGGACGGGTAGGCGCCGTGGTCGCAGAGGAACTCGTGGGCCACGCGGTCGAGTTCGTCCGTGGTGACCCCGGGCGCGATGTGCTTGGCCGCCTCGGCCATGGCCTGGGCGGCAATCCGGCCCGCGATCCGCATCGCCTCGATCGTCTCGGGGGTCTGCACCTCCGGTCCGGTGTACGGCTTCGGCGCCGGCTTGCCCACGTATTCGGGGCGCCGGATGGCGCCGGGCACGGAGCGGATGGGAGAGAGCTCCCCGGGTACGAGCAGCGACGGAACAGACATGCCAGTGAGTGTAACGAGCGGTCTTCGGGCACGATGGCGGCGTGGGAGCGCATGAGCCGCCCGCGGGAAAGGAGCCGGTGATGGCCCTGTTCAAGAAGCGCACGGTCGGCAAGCCGGGCGAGTGGTACTACTGCCTGGAGCACAAGAAGGTCGAGGAGGGCCCCGAGTGCCCCGGCAAGGACCGCTTCGGTCCGTACGCCAGCCGGGAGGAGGCCGCGCACGCGATGCAGACGGCCCAGGAGCGGAATCTGGAGTGGGAGACGGATCCGCGGTGGCACGACCGCGAGGGCGAAGGGCAGAGCTGAGGCCTCCCGGGCGGCGGGCGGCTCAGGCGGTCTCGACCACGTCTGTGGTGCCCGCCTCCCGCGCTACCGCACCCGATGCCTTCGCGCCCGCGTCCGCCGCCTCGCGCGCCGCCTTGCGGGCCAGCGCGTCCGGGTCCGTGTCCGCGTCGTAGGACACCAGGCGCGGCAGCGCGGCCGTGAGCAGGGCGACGGCGGCGACACAGGCCGCGCCGCCCGACCAGATCGCGGTCCGCGTCCCGGTCCAGCCCGCCATCGCACCGGCGCGGACCTGGCCGAGCTGCGGGCCCACGCTGTACGAGAGCACCTCGATGCCCGCGAGCCGGCCGCGCAGCTCGTCGGGGATGGTCTGGTTCCAGATCGTGGAGCGGCCGAGTCCGCTGAGCATGTCGCCCGCGCCCGCGAAGGCCAGGCAGACGAGCACCAGCCATACGTTGCCGAACCAGCCGGCCGCCGTGATGGCCAGGCCCCAGGACGCGGCCCCGAACACGACGAGCAGGCCGTGCCGGCGCACCCGTGTGGTCCAGCCGCTGGTCAGGCTCAGCGCGAGCGAGCCGATGGAGCCGGCGGCGTACATCAGCCCGAGCGACCACTCCGCGTCCAGGTCGTCCGCGAGGAAGGGGAAGATCGTGTTCGGGAAGGCGAAGATCATCGCGGCCAGGTCGATGGCGTACGTGCCGAGCAGCACCGGCCGCGACCAGGCGTAGCGCGCGCCTTCGGCGATCCCGCGCAGCGAGGGCTTCTCGGCCTCGTGCGCGGGCGGCGCGGGCGTCAGGCGCAGGCAGAGCAGCACCGAGGCGGTGAAGCCGACGACGGTGACGGCGTACGCGGTGGCGTGCCCGGCGTAGGCGACGACGAGACCGGCGAGGGCCGGGCCCGCGATGGCGCCGATCTGCCAGCGCAGCGCGTTGAGCGCGGCGGCGGCGGTGAGCTGGTCGTGCGGGACGATCCGTGCGAGCAGCGAGTCGAGGGCGGGGCGCTGGAGGCCCGCGAGCGCGGAGACGCAGGCCGCTACGACGTACAGGGGCCAGAGCATCGGGCTCGGCAGCAGCGCGTTGACGAACAGGATCACCGCGAGGACGCCGAGGCCGGCCTCCGTGAGCAGGATGACCTTGCGCCGGTCGACGGCGTCGGCGAGCGCGCCGCCGTACAGGCCGAACACGATCAGCGGGATCAGCTCGACCGCGCCCATCGCGCCGACGGCGAGCGGGGATTCGGTGAGGTCCTTGATCTGCAGCGGCAGGGCGATCATCGCCATGAAGCTGCCGAAGTACGTGACGAGGCCCTGGATCCACAGGAGCCGGAAGTCGCGGCTGCTCCGCCAGGGGGAAAGGTCGGGAAGTATCGCCGCGAAGCGGCCGGGCTCGTCACTCACGGGAGGCCATGTTCCGTGCAGGGGCCACCGAACGGCAACCCAATTCCGTCGGGGGCGCCGGACGGGGCACTCCCGGTGTGCAGAGACGCCCCCCTTGGCGGGCGGGACGCGATCCGGCGGCCGCGAGGGGCGAGCCGGCGCAGGCGGGGCGTGGGCCCACAGGCAGGGGCAGGGCGAGGGCCGCCCGGAGCGGGACGCGCGCCCATGGACGCGCGCCGTGGACCGGCGGAGGCGGATCCCGCGCCCGGCGCGTGGACCGGCCGGGGCAGGACGCCGACCCACGGGCGCTCGACGCGGACCGGCCCGTGCAGGACACGAGCCCGCAGACGCGGGACGCGGACCGTCTGGAGCGGGATGCGAGCCCACGTACTCGGGCGGGCCCACGTACTCGGGCGGGCCGACGAAGGCCGCGCGCGCCCGCACGGACGCGAGACGCGATCCGACGGACGCGAGACGCGAGCCCACGAACGCGAGACGCGACCCGGCGAAGGCAGGGCGCGAGCCGGCAAAGGCAGGGCGCGAGCCCGCAGACGCGGGACGCGGCCCACTGCACACGGCGCGCGAGCCCGCGGACCCGAGGCGCAATCGTCCGCACGCCGCGCGCGACCCCACGAACGCGGAAGGCGGTCCGGCGGGCCCGGGCCGCGCTACTCCCCCGTCGCGCTCGTGATGCCCATGATCCGGCTGGCCACCGTGACGCCCGGCTTCGCGGCGTTCTTCGGTGGGACCTGGGCCGCGAGGTTGGAGACGCGTTCGAGCGTGATGGACTGCTTCACCTCGCCGGTGAGCAGCGCCTGCACGTCCTTCGGGACGTTGATCTTCAGGCCCTCGGAGGCCGTCTGCTTCTCGAAGTGCCGGGCGGCGAAGAACACGAACGCGCCGCCGTCCTTCGTGCGCAGGCCGAGCGGGGCGAAGTCGCCGGACTGCTCCGGCTGGTCCACCCACTGCCGCGACCAGCCGGGGCTGGACTCGCGGCGCTTGCGGTCCGCGCGCCAGCCGCTGGTGTGCGGCCCGTCCGCGAACTCCTCGCCGCCGTTCTGGAGATACGTGGCATAGCCCGCGGGCAGCTTGCCGGGGTCCAGGGCGAGGGCGTTCGTGCCGACGGGGGCCGGGGTCGCGTAGCCGTCCTTGTCCTTCTGGAACTCCGGCACCTCGCCGGGCGAGAGGATGTTGAGGTACGCGACCTTCCACGGGTCCTCGGCGCCGTGCTTGACGAAGACGAGGAACCAGTGGGTGTCCTTGGCCGGGTCGTCGTCCACGTCCCGGTTGCTGTCGGTGTCGGCCACGAAGAACCGCGGCCAGCCCGCCTTCTTGGGGATGTGGAAGGCCGCGTCGGTGAGCTTCAGCTCCGTGTGCTTCGGGTTGCCCTCCGGCGCGTTCTTGCCCTTCGCCTTGAGGCCCGCCTGGTTGATCGCGGCGAGCGGCCCGGTCACACGGTTCCGCGAGACGGCCGGGTCGTACTCCTTGTCGGCCTTGTTGTACGCGGCCGTGAACTCCTCCAGGGCACGCGCGGCCTCGGACTTCGTCGCCGCCGGGACGATCTCCCGCTCCCCGTGCACGGTCACGCATCCGCTCGCGGTCAGGGCCAGGGCCGCCACCGCTGCCCCCGCCGCTGCCGGCCGACTCACCCTGCTCATGGCTCGCCTTCTGCTCCCGGGCCCCCGAGGGGACCACCCGCCCCAGTGCTGACGCACGGAACCCTACCGGGGGCGCGCCCGGGGTCCGGGCGGGGAGGTCACAGCGCAGCCACACCGTGACCTGAAGCCGGCCCCGCACCATGGCGCCGGTCAGCCGGCCCCGCGCCATGGCGCGGTTCAGCCGCGCTCGGGGAACACGAGCAGCGTTCCCGTCCGCGGATGGGGCAGCACCTCGACGGGCTGGCGGTAGACGCGGCTGAGCAGCTCGCCGTCGAAGACCTCGGCGGGCGGGCCGTCGGCGGCGATGGTGCCCTCGTGCAGCACGGCCACGCGGTCCGCATACGCGGCGGCGAGCCCGAGGTCGTGCAGCACGACCACGACCGCGTCGCCCGCGGCGGCCCGCTCCCGGCAGACCCGCAGGACCAGTTCCTGGTGGCGCAGGTCGAGGGCCGCGGTGGGCTCGTCGAGCAGCAGCAGCGGCGCCTGCTGTGCGAGGACGCGGGCGAGCGCCACGCGGGCGCGTTCGCCGCCGGACAGGGCCGAGAAGGGGCGGCCGGTGAACTCGGTGGCCTCGGTGGCCCGCAGCGCGGCGGCGATCACCTCGTCGTCGTTGTCGGCGAGCGGGGTGCCGCTCCAGGGCGCCCGGCCCATCCGTACGACCTCTTCGACGAGGAACGGGAAGGAGAGCTGCGCCGACTGGGGCAGCACCGCGCGGCGCAGGGCGAGTTCGCCGGCGCTCCACGTGCCCGCGTCCCTGCCGCAGATCCGCACGGTTCCGGAGTCGGGGGCGAGGTCCGTGGCGAGCGCGGCCAACAGGGTCGATTTCCCGGCCCCGTTGGGGCCCACGAGGGCCACGACCTCGCTCGCCCGCGCCTCGATGTCCACGCCGCGCAGGACGTGCCGCGCGCCCAGCTTGACGTGCAGCTCATGCGCGGAGGTGAGGACGGTGCCGGGCTCGACGGGCTCGGGCAGTTCCCGGTGGCGTACGGAGAACAGCGACCGGATCATGCCCAGCCTCCTTGCTTGCGGCGGGTGCGGCGCAGCAGCCAGAAGAAGAACGGGCTGCCGATGAGGCCGGTCAGGACGCCGAGCGGCAGTTCGGCGGGGGCGGCGATGGTGCGGGCCGTCAGGTCGCACACGGCGAGCACGAGGGCGCCGCCGAGCGCGCTGCCCGGGATGAGGAAGCGGTGGCCGGGTCCGGCGAGCATGCGCAGCAGGTGCGGGACGACCAGGCCGACGAAGCTGATGATGCCGGAGACGGCCACGGCCGCGGCGGTGAGCAGCGCGGTGGTGAACATCAGGACCACGCGCATCCGCTCCACGTCCACCCCGAGGTGGCGCGCGGGCCGCTCGCCGAGCGCGAGCAGGTCCAGCTTGCGGGAGTAGAAGGGCGCGATGGCGAGACCGACCAGGGCCCAGGGCAGCACGGCGAGCACCTTCGGCCAGGTGGCCTGCGCGAGGGAGCCGAGCTGCCAGAAGGTGATCTGGGTGACCTCGGCGTTGTCCGCGAAGAAGATGAACAGGCCGATCATCGCCATGCCGAAGGCGGTCACGGCGACACCGGTGAGGATGAGGGTGACGACCTCGGTGCGGCCGCCGGAGCGTGACATCGCGTACACGAGAAAGACCGTCACCAGGCCGCCGACGAACGCGCAGACGGGCAGCGTCCAGGTGCCGAGGAAGGTGAGCCCGAACGCGATCGAGGCCACACCGCCGACGGCCGCGCCCGAGGAGATCCCGATGACGGCGGGCTCGGCGAGCGGGTTGCCGAACACGCCCTGCATCAGGGCCCCTGCGCAGCCCAAGGAAGCGCCGACGATGAGGGCGAGCACCACGCGCGGGAAGCGCACGTTCCACAGCACGCTCTCGCCGACGCGGTCGAGCGCGGCGCCGCCGAGTCCGATGCGGTGCTGCACGGAGCCGATGACGTCGCCGAGCGGGATCTTGTACGCGCCGATCCCGGCGGACAGCAGGCAGATGACGACCAGGCCGGCGAGCATGCCGACGGTCAGGAGGTACGGGATGCTCCTGCGCGCCCTGCCGGAGGGCGACTTGGGGGTCGCGGGTCCTTCGGCGGCGGAGGGCTCCGCGTCCTTCGAGGGGGCCACGGTGGCGGTCACTTCGCACCGCCGTAGAGCTGGTCGACGAGCGACTTGAGCACCTCGTCGGTGCGCGGGCCGTAGTTGAGCAGCACGCCGTCGGGGATGTCGACCACGCGGCGGTCCATGCCGGCCGGGGTCTCGGCGACGCCCGGGATCTTGACCAGGCCGTCGACGCCGCCCACGGACTCGAGTCCCTTGGTCATGACGAGGATCACGTCGGGCTGCGCCTTGGCGAGGGCCTCGGGGGTGATCGCGGTGAAGTCCTTCTTCAGGCCGGACTCGGCACCCGCGTCGACCGCTCCGGCCGCTTCGAGCAGCGATCCGGCGCCCGAATCGGCGCCGCCGATCAGATAGACGGCGGCGGTGCCGCGCAGGTAGAGGAAGGCGACCCGCGGCTTCCTGCCGTCCTTCGGCTGCGGAATTCCCTTCTGTACGGCGGCGATACGGTCCTCGGTGCGCCGGACCAGCTGCTCGCCGGCCTGCTCGACGCCGAGCACCTCGGCCACGTCCTCGATCCGCTCGCTCACGTCTTCCAGGCTCTTCGCGGTGTCCAGGAGCACCACGGGGATGCCCGCGTCGCGTATCTGCTGCATCGCCTCGGCGGGACCCGAGGTGGTGTCGCCGATCACGATCGTGGGCCTGAGCGAGAGCACGCTCTCGGCGGAGACGTCGTGTCCGCGGGTCACCGTCGGGAGCTTGCCGGCCTGTTCGAAGGTGGCGGTGATGTCCTTGGCCACCACCTTGTCGCCGAGCCCGAGCGTGAACACGATCTCGTTGAGGGCGCCCGTGAGCGGCACGATGCGGTCGGCCGACTTCACGGTGACCTTCTTGCCCTCCGCCGAGGTGACGGTGACGGGAAGCTGCGGCTTCGGCGTACCGGACAGCGGCTCCACCCGGTCCGGGGCAGCAGCCTTCTTGTCCGCCTTCGCTGCTGTTGCGGCGGGATTGTCCGCCTTGCCGCCGCAGCCCGTGAGGGCCAGGCAGGCCGCGAGGGCGAGCGCGCCCGCCAGCCGCAGGGGACGCCGCATGCGCACCGGGGTCACTCGAACTCCACCGTCCTGTCGTGCCGTTGAGGGCTTCACTCCGAGCCCTGCTGTTTCCTCTGCGGTTGCTGGGCCGGTAGGGGTTCCGCACCAGGTCGCGCATAGTTTAGGTTAGCCTTACCTCAATGACCAGACCTTGAAGGGGGACCGATGTCTTCGCCGAGACGAGCTGCCCGCACCGGCGCCGTAGCGGCCCTCGGGGCCTTGTTCGCCGCCCTGCTGCCGGTGACGGCGGCACACGCGGAGGACCGTACGGTGCAGGGCGGCCGGCTCGACTGGGGCATCAAGGCCTCGTTCCAGAGCTATGTCACCGGCCCGATAGCCAAGGGCAGTTACACGCTCCAGGCCGGTGCCGCGACCGCGGGCGCCAGCCAGTTCCGCTTCCACTCCGCCAAGGGCTCGTACAACCCGGACACCGGTGCGCTGAGCGCCGGCTTCTCCGGCGGGGTGCGCTTCCTCGGCCACAGGAAGTCCGACGGCTCGTACGAACTGGACCTCACCATCTCCCGGCCCACCGTGCGGATCTCCGGCGGCTCCGGGACGCTCTACGCGGACATGGTGAGCAAGGCGAAGAGCACCGGCAAGGTGACGAGTTCCGCGCAGGTGCCGCTCGCCAGCCTCAATGTCTCCGGGATCAACATGAAGGGCGGCGGCTCCCCGGTCGCCCTCGCCAACGTGCCGGCCACGCTCACGACGCAGGGCGCGAACGCCTTCGCCGGCTACTACGTGGCCGGCACCCCGCTCGACCCGGTCAGCCTGTCCGCGGACGTGCTCAAGTCGTCCGGATCCTCGTCCGGTTCGGGTTCGGATTCCGGCTCGGGCTCCGGCTCGTCCGGTGACAAGAAGGACCAGGGCAAGAAGGACGCGAAGGCGGGCCGTATCGAGGACGCCGCCGTCGACTGGGGCGTGCGCCGCACCTTCCGCGAGTACGTCGGCGGCTCCATCGCCAAGGGTGAGTGGAAGCTGTCCGGGGGCGCGCAGGACGGCGGAGCGCTGTTCCGCTTCACCGCGGGCGAGGGCACGTTCGACGAGCAGAAGCAGACCCTCGACGCCAAGTTCAAGGGCAGCGTGCGCTTCACCGGCGAGCACGGGCTCGACGTCGAACTCAGCGCGCTCGCCGTGAAGTCGAAGGACGGCAAGGCCACGCTGTACGCGGATGTCGCGAGCCCCGAGTACGACAAGAAGCAGGCCGCGCTGGTCACTTTCGAGGCGCCGAAGCTCAAGGCGGCCGACGGTCTGGTCACGCTGACCGAGGCGCCCTCGAAGCTGACGGCCGACGGGGCGAAGGCCTTCAACAGCATGTACAAGGCGGGCACCGAGATGGACCCGGTGTCGCTCGCGGTGGCGCTCGACGCGTCGGCGAAGCTGCCGGCGCTGCCCGATCTGGGGTCGGACGCCTCGGCTTCGTCCGCACCCTCTTCCTCGGCCTCGGCCGCGCCCGACGCGAAGACCGAGCCGGTCGCCTCCTCTTCCTCTTCGGGCTCGCCCGCGGTGCCGATCGGTATCGGTGCGGGTGTGCTCCTTCTCGCGGGCGCCGCGTTCGTGGTCGTACGCAAGCGGCGTACGGCGCCGGCGGCTACGGGTGCCTCCGAAGGCTCCGAGGACTCCTGAGCCCGCCGCTCCTCACCTCTTCAACTCCCTTACTCCCCCTAGGAGAACCACTGTCATGGCCACCTCCCGTCGCTCCATAGCGCTTGCCGCCTCCGCCGCGACGGCGCTCGCGCTCGGCGCCACCTCCCTGACGATGACCTCGGCGTCCGCGGCGGAGACGCCGTTGCAGGACTACACGCTGACGTGGGGGATCAAGCAGTCGTACCGCGACTACCTGGGCCGCGACTTCCCCACTGGGGCCGCTGCCACGATCACGACGGCGGACGGGGCGAGCCAGGCCGCGGACAACGGCGTGTTCACGTTCACCGGCGGCACGGGTACGTACACCGGTGAGCCGACGCGCGAGACGAAGCTCGCCTTCAAGGGCAGCGTCACCATCATCTCTCTCGCGCCCCCGAAGGGGCACGGCTTCGAGGTCAAGCTGGAGGACATCCAGTTCGACAGCGCCGCGAAGAGCATCACCGCTGATGTCACCCGTGACGGCAAGCTGACGCAGGACGTACCGCTGGCCGAGGTCACGGCCACCCAGTCCATGCGGGACATGGAGACCAAGCTCACCAAGCAGGCCGCTGAGCAGTTGGGTGGCCCGTACGAGGGTGAGGCGGGCGACGAGCTGACCGTGAAGGCACCGGCGCCGGGCGGCGGTACCGGTGGCAGCACCGGTGGGTCGACGGGCGGCTCCACGGGCGGCAACACCGGTGGCAGCACCGGTGGTTCCACGGGCGGCAGCACGGGCGGTTCCACCGGTGGCAACACCGGCGGGTCCACCGGCGGCAGCACCGGTGGCGACACCGGTGGCGACACCGGCGGGACCACCGGCGGGTCCACCAGCGGTGGGACCGGCGGGACCGGTGGCTCCGAGCAGCCCGACGGGCAGGTCGTCGACGGGAAGCTGACCTGGGGCGTCAAGGAGTCCTTCCGGCGATACATCTCCTCCGGTGGCCAGGTGACCACCTCGGGCGGTGCCGAGAAGGTGTCCGCCGGCTATGAATTCCCGTACAAGAGCGCCGAGTTCGACGCCGACGCCAAGAAGGTCGACGCGTCCTTCGACGGCAGCGTGCGGTTCGCGTACCAGGCGCACGGCATCGACATGACGTTCAGCGACGTCAAGGTGAAGGCCGCGGGCGCCACCGGCACCCTGCTCGTGGACGTCAAGACCGCCGACGGCACGAAGAACGACGTCGCGTTCGCGACCCTGGACCTGGCCAAGGCCACGTACAAGGTCGAGAAGGACGTCCTGCTCCTCGACAAGATCCCGGCGAAGTTCACCGCCGCGGGCGCCGAGACCTTCGCCAACGACACGGTCGGCTCCCCCTACAACGCCGGCGACCCGCTCGACCCGGTGACGGTCGCGCTCTCGCTCGACGAGGACGCCACGCTGCCCGGCGGCACGGGCGGTTCGGGCGGCGGTTCGGCGGGCGGCTCGACCGCCGGTTCGTCCACGGCCGGCGGCGGCACCGTCGGCGGCGGCAGTGTCGGCGGCAGCGGCAACCTCGCCGCGACCGGTTCCGACGTCCCGGCCGGCCCGCTGCTCGGCCTCTCGGCCGCGGTCGTCGCCGCCGGCGCCGGTGTGGTCTACGCGGCCCGCCGCCGGCGCACGGCGGAGGGCGAGCAGGCCTGAGGCCTGAGCACGTCACAGCAAGACGGATGACGGCGGGTCCTGTGTGCACAGGACCCGCCGTCGGCGTGTGCGGGCGTGTGCACAGGGCCCGCCGTCGGCGTGTGCGGGCGCGGCTCAGGCCTCGGCCTCGGCCCGCTTCTCCAGGCGGCTGCCCCGCGGCAGCGTGACCGACAGGATGTCGCTCGGGCCGTCCAGGGCGATGCGGTGCCAGCGGCCGCGCGGCACGACGACCGCGGTGCCGGCCGGGAGCTTGCACTCCTCCTCGTCCTCGCCCGGCTCCTGGGGGCGCAGGATCATGCGGATGCCGCCGGAGAGGCAGGCCACGAGCTCGTCGGCGGCCGTGTGGATCTCCCAGTGGTCACCGTGCACGTCGGCCTCGGTCTCCACATGGAAGGTCATCAGCTGCCAGCCGTCCCTGCCCGGGTCGAACACGGGCTTCTCTGCGCGGACTTGGCCGCCCTGGTCGAGGAGCAGGAAGTTCATGAAGAGATCGATCGGGGTCACGGTCACCGGGTCACATCCTTCGGCGAGGCAGGTCGACAGGTTGCCTGTCGGCAGGTGGTCAGGCCGCCAGTCTCGGCGCGGGCCGCGGGCCGCGTATTGAACAAATGTCACGGTGCCCCGAGTTGAACAGATCACGATGCCCCGAGCCCCGGCCCGGGGCGGCCTCGTAACCTGGAGGCATGCGCACCGTCGAGTCCGCACGTGCCGCCGCCGCGCGGTGGGAGGTGGCCACCCCGCAGCGGCCGGGGAGGCTGCCGGGTGTGGGTATGGCCGGGTTCCGTGACCGGTCCGCCGAGCCCCTCGACCTCCCCGTGGTGCCGTATCCGTCGGTGATGATCGCCTTCGAGTTCGGCGAGGGGCTGCTCGTCGAGGGCGAGGACGGGCGGCGGCAGCGGGGCAGCACCGTGCTCGGGCTCGCGCCCGGCGGCCTGCGCGTGCGCGGCAGCGGCATCGAATGTCTTCAGATCCGGCTGTCCCCGGTCGTCGCGCATGCGGTGCTCGGCGTCCTTCCGTCCGCCGGGAGCGGCCGACTCCCGTCCGCGGGCGGGGCGATGGTCGCCCTGGAGGACCTCTGGGGGGCCGGGGCCCGCCGGGTCGAGGAGCGCCTGCGCGCCGCCGGTTCCTGGCAGGAGCGGTTCGCGATCGCCGACGCCGAGCTCCTGCGCCGGTACGTGGCCGGCCGCTCCGCCACCCCCGAAGTCGCCCACACCTGGCGGGAGTTGACCGCGCACCGGGGGCAGATCCGGATCGACGCTCTGGCGGCGGAGGTCGGCTGGAGCCGGCAGCGGCTGTGGTCCCGGTTCCGCGCCGAGATCGGTCTGACGCCCAAGCGCGCGGCGCAGCTGGTCCGTTTCGACCATGCCGCGCACCGGCTCGCGGCGGGGCACAGCGCGGGCGCGGTCGCGGCCGAGAGCGGCTACGCCGACCAGTCCCATCTGCACCGGGACGCCCTGGCCTTCGCCGGGATGACGCCCACGGCCGTGGCCGCGGCTCCCTGGCTGGCCGTGGACGACACCGCCTGGGCGGCCGGCGACACGACGCGGTCCGGCGTCGACGCCGCACGAGTCACGGACGGCGCCGCACGGACCGTCGACCGCACCGTACGGGCCGTGGCGGCGGGCCGGCGCGGCAGTGCTTCAATGCCCGGGTGACGGAACAAGCCTCTGGTGTGCGCCTCGACGTGGTCCGGGTCTTCTGCGGCCCCGACGGCGGGCACGGCAATCTGCTGGGTGTCGTACGCGACGGCGCGGCGGTTCGCGACGCTGCGGCGCGGCAGCGGCTCGCGGCCGAACTCGGCTACAGCGAGACGGTGTTCGTGGACGACGACGAGCGCGGCGTGATCGACATCCACACGCCGAGCGTCCGGCTGCCGTTCGCGGGCCACCCGTGCGTCGGCGCGGCCTGGCTGCTCGACCTGCCCGAGCTGGTGACCCCGGCGGGGGTCGTCGCGGTGCGCCAGGACGGCGAGTTCACATGGATCACGGCACGGGCCGAGTGGGCGCCGGACCGTACGCTGCGGCAGCACTCCTCACCCGAGGAGGTGAACGCACTCGACGTACCGCCGCCCGGTGAGTGGATCTATGCGTGGGCCTGGCAGGACGAGGCGGCCGGGCGCGTACGGGCCCGGGCGTTCCCCGGCCGGGGCGACGGCATCGACGAGGACGAGGCGACGGGGGCCGCGGCCCTGCGCCTGACCCACCACCTGGGCCGGGCCCTGAACATCACGCAGGGCGCGGGCTCGCAGATCCTCACGGCGCCCGGGCCGGACGGACTGATCGAGGTCGGGGGCCGGGTGGCCCTCACCCGCCGCTGACGGCGGCGCCCGTCGACTGCGGACGGCTGCCGCACACGGATCGCCGGGGCGCGAGCGCCCACGGCGAAGCCCGACCGGACTACCGCCGCAGCGGCCACGCCTCCGCCGGGTCCGGGGACTCCCCCGCCACCCGGGCGCATTCGTCGGTCAGGGTCTCGAGCAGCGTCAGCGGGTCCGGCAGCGGGTGTTCGAGCCCGCGGACCCAGTCCACCGACAGGTCACCGGGCAGCCGCGCGGGCGGGACGAGCACGTAGGAACCACGGCAGTGCCAGCGCAGACCCGGATGCTCGTCCATCGTCTCGGGGTGGCAGTCCAGTTCGCAGGGCCACCACTCGTCCTCGTCCTCGGGGGTGCCGCGGGTGGCCGTGAAGAAGAGCATGCGGCCGTCGCCGGACTCGGCCACGGGACCGACGGCCACGCCCGCTTCGAGGAGCCGGTCGAGCGCCGCGCGCCCGGCCTCGGCCGGTACGTCGAGCACGTCGTGGACCATGCCGGTCGCGGTGATGAAGTTGGCCTCGGGCTGATGCCGGGCCCAGCGCTCGATCTGCGCCTTGTCCGTCGTGGACTGCGTCTGCCAGGCGAACGAGACGGGGTGGCGCGCGGGCGTGGGACAGCCGATGCGGTCACAGGAGCAGCGGTAGCCGGCGGGGTGCGCGGCCGGTGCGAGCGGCAGGCCCGCTGCCGCGGCGGCGACGAGCAGGGCTTCGCGGCCGCCGTCGCCCGTGTCCTTGGGGCGTCGCGTACGCAGCCACTGGGAGAACCTGCTCTGTCCGCCGGAGCGGCGTCCGAACTCCTCGCCCATCTATCCCCTAACCTCGCATTCCCCTCGCCCGTGGCGTCCATGGTGCCACCATCCTGCGCCCCGGGTGGCCGCACCCCGTATCCGGGGGCCCGGGGGCGGGCAGCGCGGACGGGTGTCGATGCCGGGCAAGTCAGGATTTGTGCACCTACCGTGTCGTCATGGTCACCCTCGCCGCACCGGTCACGCTCACCGCCGTCACCGCTCTCGCCGTCACGGGCCTGACCCCGGCCCACGCCGCCCCCGCCCCGGCCGCCCCCGCCGCCTTCCCGCACGCGGCCGTCACGCCCGCGGCCCCCTCCGCACCCGCCGCCCCACGCGCCGACCGCTCTCCGGTGACCGTCGACGCGCTGCCGCCCGTCGTCTACACCGCGCACCGCGGGGGCGCCCTGGAAGTGCCGGAGAACACCATGTCGGGCCTGGTCGCCGCGTACCAGCGGGGCACGGCGCAGGTGCTCGACGTGGACACGCGGATGCTGCGCGACGGCACGCTGGTGGCGATGCACGACCGCACCCTGGACCGTACGACCGACAAGACGGGCCCGGTCCGCAAACTGACCCTGAAGGAGTGGCGCCAGGTCCGCAGCCGCCCCGACTCGGCGCTGCGCGACAGCTGGCGGCCCGAGCGGCCGCCGACCATCGCGGAGGTGCTCGACCGCTTCGGCGGCAAGGTCGTGCTCATGCTGGAGGCGAAGGACGCCGACAGCGTCAGGACGCTCGCGCGCATGGTGCACAGGCGCGGGCTCACGCGCTCGGTGCTGGTCAACTCCAACAAGCCGGCCGTGGCCAAGCGTGCCCACCAGCTGGGCCTTACCGCCCAGTTGTGGCGCTCGTACCAGCAGATGCGCACGGACCGCTTCGAGCGTTTCCGGCCGTACGTGGCCGTCCTCGACGTGGACTACCGGGCGCGCGACGAGGACCTGAAGCGCGCGGTGCGCTCGGGCATCCCGCGGGTGTGGGCGCACACGGTGAACACCCCGAAGCAGCGCGACCGCGTGCTGCGGCTCGGCTGCAACGGCGTGATCACGGACGCGCCCGGCCTGCTGTCCCGCACCCCGGTGCAGGGCCCGGTCCGGGCCCGCCCGTTGAGCGAGGGCTGAGCCGGAGCTGAGCCAGGGCTGCCGGTCGCGGACCGCCGGCGGTCAGCGCGGCGCGAGTCCGTGCAGCGCGTAGTCCACGACCGTGTCCGTGTACGCGTGCGTCAGCGGGCCCGTCCCCTGGAGCCAGCGCTGGGCCAGCGGTGAGACGAAGAGCTCCATGGCGATCCGCGGGTCGAGGTCCGCGCGGATCTGGCCGTCCCGCTGCGCCTTCTCGATGCGCGCGACGTACAGCCTGAGGCCGGGTTCGAGGAGCGCCTGGACGAACTTCTCGCTCAGCTCGCGGTTGACCACGCCCTCCGCAGCGAGCGCACGGTAGGGGGCGTCGTACTTCTCGTCGAGCAGTTCGTCGACGGTGGCGCGCAGCACCGTCTTGAGGTCGGCCGCGACGTCCCCGGTGTCCGGCAGCGCGGCGAAGGCGTCCTCGCCGCCCGCGGCCTCGGCGGCCTGCTGGCCCAGGTCGACGAAGGCCTCCAGAAGCACCTCCGCCTTCGAGGACCACCAGCGGTAGATCGTCTGCTTGCCCACGCCCGCGCGCGCGGCGATCCCCTCGATGGTGACCTTGCCGTAGCCCACCTCGCTCACCATCGAGAGCGCGGCCTCGTAGATGGCGCGCCGCGAACGCTCGCTGCGGCGCTTGGCGTCGGGGGCGGACTTGGCGGCAGAGGTCTTGGGGGCAGGGGTCTTCGGGGCCATGCGTCGAATGTAGCAGCAAGCGAGGCGATACGTATCGTCTCGCTTGGCGCTTCGTATCGTCCCGCTTGCCGCTTCGGCGCCTGCGACTCCTCCAGCTCGCCGTCACTTCAGCTCGCGCGAGTCCTTCAGGTCGCAGTTCGTGAAGGCCGGCGGGCGCGTGCACAGCGCCGAGAGCTGCTGGTTGAGCTCGGCCACCTCGGGACGGTCGTTGTTGCGCGCGGCGTCCTCGTACGACTCGAACTCGATGATCGCGAGGTAGCGCCCCGACTGCTCGCGGTCCGCCAGCAGGATGCGGTGCGTGGGGCCGCCCGGCGTGCCCTGCATCCGCTGCTCGAAGCGGTCGAGGATCTCCCGCATCTCGTCGAACCGCTGCGACGCGAAGTCGATGATCTGGACGAACTTCTGGCTCATGGGGACCTCCCCCGCAGTCGCGCCCCGGGCCGGGACGCGCTCACGGAACAAGCAAGCACCGGGCCGGGCGGGCGGCAAGCGGCCGCGCACGCGCGCCCGTGCTGGTCCTTCCTACGCCCGGTGCAGCGGCCCGCGGCGGCGTTCTTCTGAGCCCTTCCGGACGCCGCGCGCGAGGGCGGGCGGCGGGCCCTGCCACGACGCGGGGAAAACAACCCGTTCGCCACCGCGCAACCGGGCCATTCGCAGCGGACCATGGGCAGCACCAGCCTCGTGGCTGGTGAGTCCTGGCCGATCGTGAGGAGCCCTCTTTGCGTACTGCGCCTCGCAGCGCCCGACCCCGGCGCTATCTGATGTGCCCACCCGAGCACTTCAAGGTGACCTACTCCATCAACCCCTGGATGGATCCCGGCAAGCCCGTCGACGTCCCGCTCGCGCTCGCGCAGTGGGAGGACCTGCGGGACCGCTACCGCGCACTCGGCCACACCGTCGAGGAGCTCGTGCCGCGGGCCGGGCTGCCGGACATGGTGTTCTCGGCGAACGGCGCGACCGTGATCGACGGCCGCGTGCTCGGGGCCCGGTTCGCGCACGCCGAGCGGTCCGAGGAGGCCGCCGAGCACCTGGCCTGGTTCCGCGCCCACGGCTTCGCCGAGGTCGCCGAGCCCGTGCACATCAACGAGGGCGAGGGCGACTTCGCCGTCACCTCCTCGTGGATCCTGGCGGGCCGCGGCTTCCGCGCCAGCCCGCTTTCGCACGGCGAGGCCCAGGAGTTCTTCGGCCGCCCGGTGATCGGCCTGGACCTGGTCGACCCGCGCTACTACCACCTCGACACGGCCCTCGCGGTCCTGGACGACGAGGCGGACGAGGTCATGTACTACCCGGGCGCGTTCTCGCAGGGCAGCCGGGAGGTGCTGCGCCGGCTGTTCCCCGACGCGCTGATCGCGTCCGAGCCGGATGCGGCCGCGCTCGGCATGAACGCCGTCTCCGACGGGCTCCATGTGCTGCTGCCGCAGGGCGCGGTGGGCCTGTTCGAGCCGCTGCGCGAGCGCGGGTTCGAGCCGGTCGGGATGGATCTCGGTGAGCTGCTCAAGGGCGGCGGCAGCGTGAAGTGCTGTACGCAGGAGCTGCGTTCCTGAGCATCGCGCTGTTGGCGCCCAGGGGCCCTGCGCCCCTGGGCGTCACTCCTGGTGGGGCGGCCACGGGTCGCCCCACTCCGCGTCACGGGCCGCCTTGTACAGCGCGCCGTGCCGCTTGGTGACCGTCTCGCGGCCGAGTGCCTCCTCGGCCGTGCACAGGTCGAGCAGCACCTGCCCCTTGCGGATCTGCGGCTTGCGCACGACGCGGTTCGGCGCGGGCTCCGCGGGGAACCGCACGGCGGCCACGTAGGCGAACTTCTCGTCCTCGTACGGGAGCGACCCGCCCTTGACCTTCCGGTGCAGCGAGGAGCGGCTCACCCGCGCGGAGAAGTGGCACCAGTCGCGGCCGGGCTCGATCGGGCAGGCGGCGCTGTGCGGACAGGGCGCGGCGATCGAGAAGCCGGCCGCGATCAGGGCGTCGCGGGCCTCGATGATCCGGGTGTATCCGTCGGGGGTGCCGGGCTCGACGACCACGACGGCCTGCGCGGCGCCCGCGGCGGCGGCCACGACGGCGGTGCGGTCCTCGGCGGTCAGCTCGCCGAGCACGTACGAGATCGTGACGAGGTCCGTCTCGTCGAGGGCGAGCGCCGATCCGATCCTCGCCTTGCGCCACTCCGCGGCGCTCAACAGCGGGTGGGATCCGGCCAGTTCGCGGCCGAGGGCGAGGGCGGGCTCGGCCCAGTCGAGCACGGTGACCGGCCGCGGCTCGGGCCAGGTGGCGCTCACGGCCCAGGTGGCCGCGCCGGTGCCGCCGCCGATGTCGGTGTGGCGGGCCGGTGCCCAGCCGGGGGCCGCGTCGGCGAGTGCGTCCAGTGCGCCCCGTACCGCCTCGAACGTGGCGGGCATCCGGTACGCGGCATACGCGGCCACGTCGGAGCGGTCGCGCAACACGGGGGCGTCGGTCGGGGTCCGGCCGCGGTAGTTGGCGATCAGCCGCTCGACGGCCTGGGCGGCCTGCTTGGGCGGGAGCCCGTCGAGCAGGTCCGCAAGGGCGGTGCGCAGGAGATCGGCGGGAGGAAGGGGGGCGTTCACGGCGGGATTCTAGGCGGTGCGCGGGGCGCCGCCGGTGCGCACCGGGCAGGGGGCGGACTGTCACGGTCCGCGTACCCGGCTGCATCCGGACAGTGACGGCGCTGAACTCCTGTGGCGGGTGCGCCCGTTGCTACGCTGCCGGTGATCGCCGGTGGGCAGGACGAGCCGACCGGCGGAGCGGACTGTCGCGCACCGGGGGGACCAGTGGGAGACAAGATCGTGCGCACCGGCCTCGTCGTGGGCGTGGTGGTCCTGGCCCTGCTGCTCCTGCTCGCGACCTGCGGCGGGAAGAAGGACGGCTCCGGGGACGACTCCGGGGACGGCAGCCCGCCGAAGAAGCCGGCCGCGACGGGCCGGGGCCCCGCGACCCGGCTCGACGTGCCCGCCGCGTACGACTCCGGGAAGGGCTGGGAGCTCTCGGGTGTCTCCGAGGAGTACGCGCTCGCGCCGCACGCCCGGGTCCTCACGTATCTCCAGCGCGCCGACGGCGGCCGCTTCCGGCTGCGGGCCGTCGACGTCCGTACGGGAAAGCAGGCCTGGGCCGGCGAGGCCTGGCGGCCGCTGTCCGCCGCGCCCGGCACGGTGCCGCGGCTGGCCGCCGTCGCCAAGGACGGCCGGGAGTACTTCGCCACCTGGTCGTACGGGAAGCTCGGCGGTGATCCGCTCAGCGAGGCGGACCGGGTGCTCGTGGTCGACCTGTACGAAGCGGTGGGCGGTGCACGGCAGCGGGTCGAGCTGCCGTGGGAGGCCGCTCCGTCCGTGAGCGCGTCCGGGCCGGGGCTCGTGGTCGGCGTCGGCTCCGGCACGGCCGCGGTGCTCGATCCGGAGACGGCGCGGACGGCCACGTACAAGGCGGGCGACCTCAAGTACCCCAAGGGCTGTGCCGGTTGCCGGCGGCTGACCGAGGTCGTGGGGGTCACCAGCAAGGGGCCGCTGGTCAACGGCGAGGGCGAGTTCTGGGTGCGCGGGGCCTGGCACGGGCGGAAGGCCGCGCCCAAGGGCGGTGTGTCCGGGACGGCCGTCTCCGTGTCCGGTGACCGGGTGCTGGCGCGCTGGGACCACAAGCCCGCGAAGAACAAGCCCGTCGACCGGGAGATCTGGGCGGTGCACGACGGGGCGAGCGGCAAGGTGCTCGCCTCCGCCGAGTGCCCCCGTCCGGCGCTGCGGCCCGGCCGCTACCCGGCGGCCGTCACCTCGCCCGACGGCCGGTATCTGGTCGCGGGGCAGCTCGCCTTCGACCTGGAGGGGAAGAGCGGTCACTGCTTCGCCGCCGGGAGCGGCGCCAAGCCCGTGACGCTCGCCACCGTCGGGGACAGCGGTGTCGCGTACGGGGCGAGCGGCGCGCGCTCGCCCGAGGACGCGCTCCGCGGCGGGGGTACGCCGGTGTCGGTACGGATCGCCGTGCCCGAGCCGCAGGCCCTGCCCGGGTCGGCACGGCTGCCGGTGCACGACCTCGGCGAGGTGGGGATCTTCCGCTGGACGGACGGCCGGGACGTGCACCATCTCGTCGGGTACGCGGCGAAGAACTGAGCCGGCGTCCGCGTACGTACGAACACCGGGCTGCCGGAGCAGGTTCAGCGCACCGCCCGCGCCACTCTCGTCCCCGCCGCGGCCCGCGGCGCGCTCGACGGCTTCGCCGGGCGGCGCGGGTGGACCGTGTTGGCGAGCAGCACCACGAAGGTGTCCGTCGCCGGGTCGATCACCAGGGACGTGCCCGTGAACCCGGTGTGCCCGGCCGCGCCCCGGCCCGCCAACTCGCCCATGAACCACGGCTCGTCGAGCCGGAACCCGAGTCCGGGCGGGGTCAGCATCAGGTCCACGTAGTCGGGTCCGAGGATGCGCGCCGTGCCGTATCCGCCGCCGCCGAGCAGCGCGCGGCAGAACACCGCGAGGTCGCCCGTCGTCGAGAAGAGGCCGGCGTGCCCGGCCACTCCCCCGAGCGCGAAGGCGTTCTCGTCGTGCACCGTGCCGCGCACCATCCCGCGGTCCGCCTTGGCCCACGGCCGGCGCTGGTCCTCGGTGGCGGCGGCGAAGGCGCAGGGCCCGAAGCCGGTCTGGGTCATGCCGAGCGGGCGTGTGATGCCGTCGCGGACGAGCCGGTCGAGGCGTTCGCCGGTGATGCGTTCGAGGACGTGCTGGACGAGCAGCATGTTGAGGTCGGAGTAGAGATACGTGCCCGGGTCGCCGCTCGGCTCCTCCTCGCGCAGCAGCGCGAGCCGCTCGGCGTCGGACGCGCAGTCGTAGAGCGGGAGTTCGGGCCTGAGGCCCGAGGTGTGCGTGAGGAGCTGCCGTACGGTGATGCCGTGCCGTGCGGCTCCGGTGAACTCCGGCAGATAGGACGCCACCTTCGCGTCGAGCCCGAGCCGGCCGCGCTCCATCTGCTGCACGGCCGCCACGGTCGTGAACAGCTTGGTGAGCGAGGCCAGGTCGAAGGGTGTGCCGGTGTGCAGGGGCACTTTGCGGTACGCGGGCAGCTCCTCGTCCACCGAGCGGTGGGTGACCGCCCAGCCGAAGGCCTCCTCGACGACCAGGAAGGGGCCGCGCCCCACGGCGAGGACGGCGCCCGCGCACCAGGTGCCGGGCAGCGCGGAGACCTCGGCGATCAGGCCCTCGATCTCGGCGGGGTCGAGGCCGGCCCGCTCGGCGGAGCCGGGGCGCAGACGTGGTGCTCTCAGCGCTCTGCCCCTTCCGCGAACGGTCCGACTGCCGGATCCGCGCCGCCCGTTGAGGGCCGTGCACGAAATCCCTGGTTACGAACCGTGCCATGAAACACGCGTTCGCCACCAGTCGGGCCCCCGGGCGGCACCCGCCGACCAGGGGCCCGGTGGCCGTCAGGCGGGGCGCAGACCGGGGTTGCCGGCCTCGACCACGAAGGACGCGGCCGTGGCGACCGGGGCGCCGGGCCGCAGGATGTACGGCACGGTCCGGAAGTCCGCGCGTGCGTGGTCCCGGGCCAGTTCGACCGTGACGTAGCCGCGCTGACCGTTGTAGTGCTTGAGGTGCGGGTTGCGCGCCAGGTAGTCCGCCCAGTTCGCGGGCCGCTCGCTGCCGTCGCGGCCGCTGGAGATGGAGGTGGTGACGATCTCCGTGCCGACCACGGGGGTGGCGGGGTCGGCCGGGTCGCGGTGGATGTCGAGCGCGTACGAGACGTGCACGTCGCCGGTGAGCACCATGAAGTTCTCGATGCCGGCGGACTCCACGCCCGCGAGGACGCGCGAGCGGGAGGCCGGGTAGCCGTCCCAGGAGTCCATGGAGACGGTGGTGTTGCCGGCCGTGGGGTGGTTGCGGCGGGCGAAGACCACCTGCTGCGGGACGACGTTCCAGCGGGCGCGCGACGCCTTCCAGCCGTCGGTCAGCCAGCGCTCCTGGCTCGCGCCGGTCATGGTGCGGGCCGGGTCCTCCGACTCGGGGCCCGGAGTGCGCCAGCCGTCCCCGTACGCCTGGTTGCTGCGGTACTGGCGGGTGTCGAGGATGTCGAACTGGGCGTGCCGGCCGAAGTGCAGCCGCCGGTGCAGCTGCATGTCGGGGCCCGTGGGCTGCTGCGGGCGGCGCAGCGGCTGGTTCTCCCAGTACGCGCGGTAGGCGGCGGCGCGGCGCAGCAGGAACTCCTCCGGCGGCACCGAGTTCTCGGGGGTGTCGCCCGCGTAGTTGTTCTCGGTCTCGTGGTCGTCCCAGGTGACGACGAAGGGGTGGGCGGCGTGCGCGGCCATCAGGTCGGGGTCCGACTTGTACAGGCCGTAGCGCATCCGGTAGTCGTCGAGCGTGACGGTCTCGCGGTTGTAGTGGTCGGGCAGCACGCGGTCCGTGTAGTTGCGGTTGCCGCCGGCGGAGGTGACGGCGTACTCGTACAGGTAGTCGCCGAGGTGGAAGACGACGTCGAGGTCCTCCTCGGCCAGGTGCTTGTACGCGGTCCAGTAGCCGTCGTGGTACGCCTGGCAGGAGACGGCCGCGAGCTTGAGCCCGGACAGCTTGGCGCCCCGGCCGGGCGCGGTGCGGGTGCGGCCGGTGGGGCTGATCCAACTGCCCACGCGGAAGCGGTAGTAGTAGACGCGGTCCTCGCCGAGGTGGTCGGCCTCGACGTGCACGGAGTGGTTGAACTCGGGGTGCGCGATCGTGGTGCCGCGCCGGGCGATGCGCCGGAAGCGGGAGTCGTGCGCGACCTGCCATTCCACCTGCACCCGCTCGGCGGGCAGCCCGCCGTCGGCGGCGAAGGGCTGCGGGGCGAGTCTCGTCCACAGCAGGGCCGAGCCGGGCTGCGGATCACCGGAGGCGACGCCGAGCGTGAACGGGTTCTCGGTGATCCTGCGCGCGTCGAGCTCGGCCGCGTGCGCGACGCCGGTGCCCGGCAGGTTGGTGGCGAAGGCGAGCGCGGCCGCGGCGCCCGTGACGGTCAGAAAGCGGCGGCGGCCCAAGTGGCGTGCGGCGGCGCGCAGTTCGGGGCTGTGCTGGTTCTCCCGGCTGCTCGGCGATACGGCGGATGCCATCCGTGTCCTCCCCTGGCTGATGTGCGTCAGGGGCATTCGAGTGGCGGAGGACGACGCCGATCTGTCACGTACAGGACAATCACATGGCGGACAGATGAGCGGTACATGTTCCCTGCTGACGTAGGGTGCGGGGCCATGACGCAGACGACGAAGACCGCAGTGGTGACCGGCGCGGGCTCCGGAATCGGCCGCGCGGTGGCCCTGGAGCTCGCGGCCTCCGGCTGGTCCCTCGCCCTGGCGGGGCGCCGTAGGGAGGCCCTGGAGGAGACGGCGGCGCTGGCCGGACCGGCCGACGTGGTGTGCGTGACCGCGGACGTGGCCGCGCCGGACGAGGTGTCGGCGCTGTTCGCCGCCGCCGTCGACCGCTTCGGACGCCTCGACCTGCTCTTCAACAACGCGGGGACGTTCGGCCCCGGCGGCGTCCCGCTGGACGAGCTCTCCTACGAGGCCTGGCGGCACGTGGTGGACACCAACCTCAACGGGGCATTCCTGTGCGCGCAGGCGGCCTTCCGCCAGTTCAAGGCGCAGGACCCGCAGGGCGGGCGGATCATCAACAACGGGTCGATCTCGGCGCATGTGCCGCGCCCGCACTCGGTGGCGTACACGGCGACCAAGCACGCGATGACGGGCCTGACGAAGTCCCTCTCCCTGGACGGCCGGCCGTACCGGATCGCCGCCTCGCAGATCGACATCGGGAACGCGGCCACGGACATGACGTCACGGATGCAGTCCGGGATCCTCCAGGCGAACGGCGAGCTGGCACCCGAGCCCGTGATGGACGTGGCGGACGTGGCCCGCCAGGTGCGCTTCATGGCGGAGCTGCCCCTGGAGGCGAACGTCCAGTTCGCGACGGTCCTCGCCACCAACATGCCGTATATCGGACGGGGTTAGGGCAACACCGACGCCCTCGCGGGCCGCCGGAAGATGCCCGGCGGCCCGCCGGTTTACTAACGGCATGAGCCACGAGACGCGCCCCGACATCCTGCGCTACACCGCCTTCTCCTCCGACCCGGCCGGCGGCAACCCCGCCGGCGTCGTCCTGGACGCGAGCGGCCTCACCGACGCCGAGATGCTCGCCATCGCCGCCGAACTCGGCTACAGCGAGACGGCGTTCCTGCTCCCGGACCACACGCTGCGGTTCTTCTCGCCCGAGGCCGAGGTCGCCTTCTGCGGTCACGCCACCGTCGCCACCGCCGTGGCCCTCGGTCCCGGCGACTACCTGTTCAAGACGCCCGCGGGCGAAATCCCCGTGACCACCGAGGACGTGGACGGCGAGGTGCGCGCCACGCTCACCAGCGTGGAGCCGCACCTGAAGGAGGTCGGGGCCGCCGACCTCGACGAGGCGCTCGCCGCGCTCGGCTGGCCGGCCGCCGACCTCGACCCCGAGCTGCCACCCCGGATCGCCTTCGCCGGCAACAACCACCTGGTGATCTCGGCCGCCACGCGCGAGCGCCTCGCCGACCTCTCGTACGACTTCGAGCGCCTGAAGGCCCTGATGGAGCGCCTCGACCTCACCACCGTGCAGCTCGTGCACCGCGCGGGCGAGACGGTCTTCCACGTCCGCGACCCGTTCCCGGTCGGCGGGGTGGTGGAGGACGCGGCCACGGGCGCGGCGGCCGTCGCCTTCGGCGCGTACGCGCGCGAACTCGGCCTGGTGAAGGAGGAGTCCGTGCTCACCCTGCACCAGGGCGAGGACATGGGCCGGCCCTCGCTCCTGACCGTGACCCTGCGGGCCGGCGACCCGCGCGTACGGGTCGCCGGCACCGCGGTCGCGATCAGCTGAGCGGGCGGTCACGATCAGCTGACCGGGTCGGTCGCGATCAGCTGACCGGGTCGGTCACGATCAGTTGACCGGGTCGGTCACGATCAGCTGACCGGGTCGGAGAAACAGCTCAACTGAACCGCACCGGCAGGTACTTGATGCCGTTGATGAAGTCCGAGCGCATGCGCCGCGGCTCGCCCGTCAGCTCGACGTTCGGGCAGCGGCGCAGGATCGCCCGCAGTTGCGCGTTGATCTCGGTGCGCGCGAGGCCCGAGCCGAGGCAGAAGTGCGGCCCGCCGCCGCCGAACGTCACGTGGTCGTTCGGCGAGCGGCGCGGGTCGAAGACGTCCGGGTTCTCGAAGATGTCCTCGTCGCGGTTGCCCGAGGTGTAGAAGAGCACGGCCTTCTGGCCCTCGCGGATCTTCACGCCGCGCACCTCGGTGTCGCGCGTCGCGGTGCGGCGGAAGTTGTGGATCGAGCCGTTCCAGCGCAGGAACTCCTCGGTGGCCGAGCGCCACAGCGCGTCGTCCTCCACGTTGCGCACCAGGTCCTCGCGCAGCGCGTCGTTGGTAGCGATCTCCAGAAGCGCTCCGGAGAGCAGGTTGCGAGTGGTCTCGTTGCCCGCCACGATCAGCGTCACGAAGAACATGTTGATCTCGTGCGTGGTGAGCTTCTCGCCGTCCACCTCGCCGTGCACCAGGGCGCTGACGATGTCCTCGCGCGGGTCGGTCTGCCGCTCCTCGGCGAGCTGGTTGCAGCGCAGGTAGATCTCGGCGGCCGCGACCTGGCCGTCCTCGGGCGTCGTACGGAAGTCGGGGTCCTGGAAGCCCACCATGCGGTTGGACCAGTCGATGATGTGGTCCTCGTCCTCCGGCGGGATGCCCATCATTTCGCAGATGACTTCCAGGGGCAGCCGCGAGGCGATCTGCTCCACGAACTCGATCTCGGCACCCGGCTCGATCTTCTGCGCGAGCAGGTCGGCGCGGCGCTTGATGTCCTCGGTGAGCTTGCGGATCATCCGGGGCGCGAAGGCGGCGTTGACCAGCTTGCGGAAGCGGCTGTGCTTGGGCGGGTCCATGCCGACGAGGGTGAGCGCGAGGTTCTCCAGGGACTGGTCCGTCTGGTCCCGTATGAAGAAGGAGCCCTTCTCCACCGACCACAGCTCGGGGTCGCGGCTCAGCTTGATGATGTCCTCGTGCTTGGTGATGGCGAAGAAGCCCTCGCCGTCCGGGAGTTCGTGCCAGTGGACGGGGTCCTCGCGGCGCAGCAGCTTGAACTGGGCGTGCGGGACTTCACGGGCCCAGGTGTCCTCGAGCAGATTGATCTCGTTCAATGCGGGTGCCGTCATGGCCGAGCCTCCTTCGGATGTGTCTTGCGGTCACTGCCTCGTGCCGCCGGGGCCCGCAGGCCGAGCAGCGAGCTCAGCGCGTGGACGACCAGCTCTTCGGGTACGGCGTGGGGTGCGAAGCGGTGCTGGAGCGCGCAGCCGAGCAGCAGCCCGAGCACCAGGGCGCCGGTCTCGTCCGGGTCGTACGGGAGCTCGGTGCCGGTGGCCTCGGCCCAGTCGGCCAGGCCTTCGCCGAGCTGGCCGCGGATCTCCGCGTAGCGGCGGGCGATCAGCGGGCCGAGCACCGGGTCGCGAGCGCCGTGCTGCCACAGCTCGATCTCCAGGAGCAGCCAGGCCTCGCCGCGGTCCTCGGCCGGCGCGGTGATCGCCTCCCACATCGCGGCGAAGTGCGGTGCGGGGTCGGGCAGTTGGTGGATCTCCGCGGTGAGGCGCTCGACGGTGCGCTGCTTCCACACCTCCAGGAGGGCGAGCAGCAGCCCCTCCTTGCCGCCGAAGTGACTGTAGAGCGCGCCGGTCGTGCGGTCCGCCGCGTCCGCCACGGCCTCGGCGGACACGGCGTGGAACCCCTTGCGCGCGAACAGCTCCGCCGCCGCGTCGATCAGCCGGGCCCGGGTCTCGCTCTTGCGCTCCGCCTGGGTACGCCGCGCCACGATGCCCCCTCCCGGTCGCCGTGCAGGCCTTGGCTGCGGGGGCCACTTATATCGGGCCGCCGACATAAGTAGAGGTACTCATATTCCTGACGGACCGTCAATCCTTTGTGCGCGCAAGGATTCCGTCCAGCTCGGTGAGCTGGCCGGACGTCAGCGGACCGTGCGCGAGGGCGCCCGCGTTCTGCTCGACCTGGGCGACGGTGCGGAAGCCGGGGATCGGAATCGTGCGCTCGCTGCGGGCCCACAGCCAGCCCAGCGCGCCCTGCGCGAGGGTGCGGCCGCCGCTGGTGAGGATTTCGCGTACGGCCTCGACCCGCGCCAGCCACTCCTCGTCCGGCGCTCCCCCGGCCCCGAACCCGGGCAGCCACTCGGGCGGCGCGCTGCGGATGTCGCCGGCGCCGGGGGTGCCGCCGTCGGCGTACTTGCCGGTGAGCAGCCCCATGGCCAGCGGGCTGCGGATGACGGCGGCGAGCCCCGACTCCTCGCACAGGGCCAGCATTTCGGGCGCGTCCTGGAGCACGTTGCACCGGTGCTGCACCGCCGCACAGCCGGGCCCCTGCGCGAACACCCGCGCCCGTACGGGATCGTCCGTGCTCCACGCGTACGCACGGATCAGCCCGTCCCGTACGAACTCCTCGCACTGTTCGCGCAGCAGGGCCGCCCGCTCGGGATCCGCCTCGGAGATGTGCAGCTGGTAGAGGTCGATCCGGTCGGTCCCGAGCCGCCGCAGCGAGGCTTCGAGTGCCTTCCTCTGATACGCGGGAGAGTCGTCGCTGCCGGTGAGGGTGCGCGTCGACTCGTCGAAGACGTTTCCCCACTTGGTGGCGAGGACCACCTCGTCGCGCCGCCCGGCGAGCGCCTTGCCCAGGACGCGTTCGCTGTGTCCCGCACCGTAGGTGTCGGCGGTGTCGAAGAAGGTGACGCCGAGGTCGAGGGCGCGGCGCACGGCCCGTACCGACTCCTCGTCGTCGACCTTGCCCCAGCCGAGGGGCTGCCCCTCGGTGTCCCACCACTCACCGCCGATGGCCCAGCAGCCGAGGCCGAGGGCGCTGACGGTGATACCGGAGCCGCCGAGTTGGCGTGTGCTCGTGCTCGTGGTCGTGCTCATGGTCGTGCTCGTGGTCGTGGTCGTGCTCGTCGATTTCGTCATGCGGCGGACGCTAGGAGTTGAAGCGCACACGAAGGCAAGGCGTGGGCCGGAGCGCTTCGGTGAACGGCTGCCACCTGACAGGCGTACTCCCCCTGAACGACTACCATCGCCCCATCGCGCCGGCCTCCCCCTTCGGCCGCCACCTGAGTTCAGGAGCACCCGTGAGCGACCCCCGCATCGCCGTCGCCATCGTGACCATGGGCAACCGCCCCGCCGAGGTCGCCGCCCTGCTCGACTCGGTCGCCAAGCAGGACGTGGCCCCGGACCGGATCGTCATCGTCGGCAACGGCACGCGCCTGGGCGGATTCCCGGACCTGCCGGGCGAGTTGACGGTGGTCGAGACCGAAGAGAACCTCGGCTGCCCCGGCGGCCGCAATGTCGCACTGGCCCGTCTGCGGGAGTACGGGGACATCGACGTGGTCGTCGAGCTCGACGACGACGGACTGCTCACCGAGGCCGACGTGCTGCGCAGGGTGCGCGACCTGTACGCGGCCGACGGCCGGCTCGGCATCGTGGGGTTCCGTATCGCCGACGAACACGGCGAGACCCAGCGCCGGCACGTGCCGCGGCTGCGCGCGGGCGACCCCATGCGGCGCGGGCTCGTGACCTCCTTCCTCGGCGGCGCGCACGCCTTCTCGATGCGGATGCTCGACGAAGTCGGCGACTGGCCGGCCGAGTTCTTCTTCACGCACGAGGAGACCGACCTCGCCTGGCGCGCCCTCGACGCGGGCTGGAAGGTCCTGTACGAACCGGAGCTGCTGCTCCAGCACCCCAGGACCTCACCGGCACGGCACGCCGTCTACTTCCGCATGACCGCCCGCAACCGCGTCTGGCTCGCGCGCCGCCGGCTTCCGTTGCCGCTGGTCCCCGTCTACCTCGGGACCTGGACCCTGCTCACGCTGGCCCGCACGGCACCGGCCCTGCTCGGCCCCGGGCGCGCCACCGCGCTCGGCGGACTGCGCGCCTGGGCGGGCGGGTTCGCGGAAGGGGTGCGCACCGGGTGCGGCGGACGGCGTCCGATGCGCTGGCGGACGGTGTGGCGGATGACGCGTCTTGGACGGCCGCCGGTGATCTGACGAGGAGTGATCCACATCACCTGTACCCAGGCGATGAGTTACCGCGCCGGGCGGCGTCTTCTCCTCGACAGCACAGCACCGCGCCGTATCCGCATCCGCATTCGCGCCCGCGCCCGCGCCCGCGCCCGCGCCAAGGAGACAGACAGATGACCGCCGCTTCGAAGAACACCGCCGCCGCGTCCACCGAGCCCGCCACCCGGTCCGCTGCCAAGCCCGCCGCCAAGCCCGCGGTCAAGGGCCCGGCCAGCTACTTCCCGTCCATCGAGAAGAAGTACGGCCGCCCCGTCGAGGAGTGGTTCGAGCTGATCCGCTCCTCTCCCCTGGAGCGCCACATGGAGCTGGTCGCCTGGCTCAAGTCGGAGCACGGCCTGGGCCACGGCCACGCGAACGCGCTCGTGGCGCACACGCTCGCGGAGTCCCGTAAGGCCTGACCGGGTCCCGTGCCACCGGGACGGCCCCGGTGATCCCGGCCACATTTACCCCGTCCTTACGCAGACCAGGCAACCCGGCCCTCCCCCTCCCCCTCCTCCATGGCGACTGAGCACGACCATGGGGGAGAACCATGCACGACAACAGCACATCCACGGCCGGCACCAGCGCATCGGGGGAGGACGCGGGGGCATCCGGGGGCGGCGCCGGCAAGCGGCGGTTCCGCCGCCGCCACCTCGCTTTGGCGGCGGCCGCGGCCCTGACCGCGGCCACGGTGGCGACGGTCACCGCGCTGTCCTCCTGGGGGACCGACACCGTCGCACCGAGCGACGTACGCGCCGACGCGGCCGCCGACGCCAAGGGGCAGTTCGGCGCCGTCGACTGCCGCGAGGCGAAGTGCATCGCGCTGACCTTCGACGCGGGGCCGGGCAAGGACACCCCCGAGCTCCTGGACACCCTGAAGAGGGAGAAGGTGCCCGCGACCTTCTTCCTGCTCGGCAAGAACCACGTCAAGAAGTACCCGGACGTGGTCAAGCGCCTGGCCGACGAGGGACACGAGGTCGCCAACCACACCTGGACCCACGGCATCCTCACGGACCTGAGCAAGGACGAGATCCGCGCCGAACTCGACCGCACGCAGCAGGCCGTCAAGGACATCACGGGCAAGGAGCCCACACTGATGCGCCCGCCGCAGGGCCGCACCGACGAGAAGGTCACGCAGGTCTGCAAGGAGCTGGGCCTGTCGCAGGTCCTGTGGAGCGTCACGGCCAAGGACTACTCGACCACGGACTCGAAGCTCATCGAGCGACGCGTCCTCGACCAGGCGGACCGCGACGGCATCATCCTGCTGCACGACATCTACGACGGCACGGTCCCGGCGGTGCCCGGCATCATCAAGTCCCTGAAGGCACAGGGCTACACGTTCGTCACGGTCCCGCAGCTCATGGCGCCGGGCGTACCCGAGCCGGGGGCGGTGTACCGGCCGTAGCGCGGCGCGCCCGCTTCCGCACGGGCCCGCGGCACCCGCCGCGCCCGCTCTCCTCACCGGCCCCCGTGCTCGGCGAACTCGTCGAGTACGGCGGCCAGTTCGGCCCGGGCGCGACGCTGCGCGCGCGTCGGCGGCAGCGGCCTGCGGCGCACGATCCGTGCGGTGAGCAGGGCGAGCGGTTGCAGGAGCAGCGGGACGAGCAGCAGCCCGACCAAGATGCCGGCCACGGCACGGGACCAGTCCACGGTGGTCATGAGGCGTTCTCCTTCAGGGCGCCGTTCTCGTCGTACTGGTCGAAGACATGCCACTCCACGAAGGCCGTGAGCAGGTCGTCCGCGTCCCACTCGGGCACCGCGGCGCCGTAGCCGGAGGTCTGGTACACGGCTTTGGTCCCGGACTCCATCCGGTAGTACGGGAACGTCCCTTCGCGCGTCCATACGAGGAGCGGCTCCGCCGGTCCGGCAGCGCAGGCCGCACAGGCGGCCACCCCGTGATCCTCCTCGTCCTCGCCCTGGTCCCCGTCGTGGCCCTCGGGATCCGGCGCGCTGAACGCGTCCGGCGGATACGGGATCCGCTCGGTGCCGCGCTCGTGCAGCGGGTTGAAGTAGCAGGGCGGGTCGAGGACGAGGGTGCTGCCCTGCGTCAGACAGGCCAGCGACCGCATGCCGATCCGGGTGACCTCCAGGACGGCGGCGACATCTGCGAGGTCGACGCCCTCCTCGGCCCGGCGGTCGTACGGCTGTCCCGTGCGCCGCTCGAAGGCGGTGTCCAGGCCGTCCTCGGGCAGCGGCAGCCCTGCCTCGCGCGCGCAGCGCACGGCACGGCCCAGGGCGTCGCGGCGCCGGGCTGCGAGCTCGTACAGGACGGCGTAGTCGTACGCGGGCAGATCGGGAGCCGAGCTCCAGTCGACGACGGGCCGCTCGGCCGGCCGCCGGCGGCGCGGCCACAGCGGCAGGTCGGTGAAGCGATGGAGCAGGGCGAGGGTCAGAACGACAACCGCGGTCACACCCGCGAGGATCATCGCTGCGCGTGTGGTGGCATCCATCCGCTCCCCCTCGTCGGCATCGGCGCCCTGCACCCTACTGGCGCGCCCGGGCACCGCGCCCGCCGGGCCCTCACCGCCCCACCGCACCCCCGTTCCCGCCTGGGAGCGCCCCCGAAAAGCAGATGCGGCCGCTCCGGCCGCCGCCTAGCGTGCGGCGTATGCGCGTCGTGTACACCAAGGGCCCCGGGACGAGTTACGACATCGCGGTCCACCGCGAGACCGGGCCGCGGCTCGCCCCTCGGGGCGGCCCGGGCGGACATCCCTATCTGCCGCACGATCTCGTGCACTTCGTGGTCGAGGCGGTCGCGGGGATCCGGCTCGGGGTGTACGGACGGCTCGCGGCCGGCGACAACGGGCTGTTCTGGCCGGCCGACCCCGCCGAGCGCACCAAGGCGATGCGCCGCCGCAAGACCAAGCCGCACAAGCCCACCCCGCAGGCCTCGGCGGACATGGGCCGCTCCGAGGAGCTCGCCGGGATCGCGGTCCCGGTCTGGGAGCTGCGCCGCGGTTTCACCACGTCGCTGCCGGCCTACGTACCGGCCGAACTCCCGCCGGTCGTCGAGGAGATCGTGGCGCAGTTGGACGCGTACGCGGACCGCTGGCATGCGCTGCCGGTGGGGGGCTCGCTCGAACTGGAGTGGTGAGGCGCCTCCTGAAAGCATGACGCTCCCTGGGCGAGGCGAACGCCGTCGTCACCCGGCCGCGCGCAGCTCCTCGATGACCTTCTCGATCCGGCGCAGCCGCGTCTCCGGCTTCTTCGCGCCGTCGACCGCGAGCACGTGCTGCCGCCTGCGGCCCTGGGGCAGGGCGTCGAAGGCGGCGCGGGCGGCCGGGTCCGCGTCGAGGGCGCGGGCGAGGTCCTCGGGTTCGGTGACCACGCGCGGCTCGGTGTCGAGGCGCAGGTCCACCTCCACCTCCTCGCCGATCTCGACCCCGGCGGCCTTCCGGTTGGCGTTGGACAGCCCGAGCAGACAGCGGCCGCGCATGATCGCGACCCGGCTGCGCCAGGTGTGCCCGTTGATCGTGATGGTCACGGGCGGCCGCTTGCCGCCACCGAGCTGCTCGACGAGCTCGGCCGGCACTTCGAGCCCGTTCATGGGCTCGGGGGGTTCGACCACCGTACGGAACCTCATGCCGCGCTCTCCCACACGAAGCCGTCCGGGTCGGTGAACTCCCCGAAGCCGCTGCCGACGGCGAGCCGGTGCGAGCCGCTGCCCTCGGTCGGGACCCCGGCGACCTTGCCGAGTCCCTTGCGCGGATAGAGCGAGAGCTTCACCGCGCTGCCCGTGCCGTCGAACTCGGTGTACTTGCCGCCGAAGCTCTTGGCGACGGTGAGCCCGCGCTCGACGTAGAACTTCTTGCTGGCGGACATGTCCGAGACGCCGAGCAGCAGCACGACCTCGTCGATCTTGCGGCTGTCGGGTCCGGTGTCCTTCTTCGAGGAGCTCACGAGCTGCCAGACCGTCCCGTCGGGAGCCTGGACGACGCCGCCGTATCCCCACAGGGACTTCTTGGCGGGCTTCAGCTCGGTGGCCCCGGCGGCGATCGCGGCGTCGAAGAAGCCGTGCACGATCGAGGGCTGGGCGACGACGAGGGACACCGTGAAGCCCCGGAAGCCGGACGTCGGCGCCTCGGAGGCCCGTACGCGTACCTGCTTCTCCAGCCCGAAGGCCTCGGCGTAGAAGCGCTGGGCGGCCGCGGCGTCGGCGGCCTCGATGGTGAGGTGCTCGATGGAGGTCATGTCATTCAAGCTAGCGACGGGTCCCGGAGCCGCGCTTCTCGAAAGCTGACGGATGCGGCCGGGGCACGCTCCGGCCGCCCCGCCCCGGACGGCGGCGTGATCACACCCGCCCCCGGGCCGGTACGATGGCGGCACGGCGGACGAGCCGGCCGGGCGGTCGCGGCGGAGATCTTCGGATCTGCGGCGAGGAACGTCCGGGCTCCACAGGGCAGGGTGGTGGGTAACGCCCACCCGGGGTGACCCGCGGGACAGTGCCACAGAAAACAGACCGCCGGGAGCTTCGGCTCCCGGTAAGGGTGAAACGGTGGTGTAAGAGACCACCAGCGCCCGAGGTGACTCGGGCGGCTAGGTAAACCCCACCCGGAGCAAGGTCAAGAGGGAGCACCCCGGTGCTCCTGCGCGGACGTTCGAGGGCTGCCCGCCCGAGTCCGCGGGTAGACCGCACGAGGCCGGCAGCAATGCCGGCCCTAGATGGATGACCGCCTCCCCCTGGGCCGCAAGGCACTGGGGAGACAGAACCCGGCGTACAGGCCGACTCGTCCGCCTTTATGGCTCTGACCTCGGGTTCCTCGGCCAAGGCCGTTCGTACGGCGATTCGGTGTCCACTGCGAGCCGGGCTTTCTTCCAGCAGCGCTGTTCGCCTGCCGTGACGGCGAACTCCGAGCGAGTGCCGCCGGAGGTCGAGTGATGGTGTTGCGTGTCAGGCCGAGCGTCGGTGCTTCGCGTTTCGGTCCGCGGGGACAGGGCCGTGCCAGTCGAGGCACAGGACGGTGGCGTCGTCTCTCACGTGGCCGTGGCAGGCGTCGGTGACGGCGTTGACCATGGCGCGTACGGCCTCGCGGGGGTGCTCGGTTGAGGTGTCGCGGATAAGGCGCGGTAGGTCGACTGCTTCTGCTTGGCGCTCCTGCATGCCGTCGGTGTAGAAGACGAGGCGGTCGCCGGGGCGCAGGTCGATGTCCTGTACCCGGTAGGCGCCCTGCGGGAGTACGCCGAAGGGGAGGTTGATGTGCAGCTTGATCTCGTCGACGGTGCCCTCGCGCAGCCGTAGGGGCCACAGGTGGCCCGCGTTGACGAGCTGGGCGCTGCTCCCGTCCAGAGCGATGCGCATCAGTTGTCCGGTGGCGAAGGTCCTTCTGCCGTGGTCGATGAGGGCCTGATGGGTCTGGCGGGCCTGTTCGGCAAGGTCGGTGCCGGCGCGGCGGGCGCCGCGGGAGGCGTTGACCAAGAGAGTGGCCATGAGGGAGGCGTCGACGTCGTGCCCCATGGCGTCGGTGATGGACAGGTGCAGGGTGTCGTGGTCGAGGCTGTAGTCGTACGTGTCACCGGCGATGTCGGAGGCCGGGACGAGGGCGCCGGCGAGGGTGAACTCGGCAGCCTCGCACGAGGGAGCCGAGGGCAGGAGCTGGCGCTGGATCTCCGCGGCGAGGGTGACGGTCGCGGTGCGATTGCCCCAGTGGTAGAGGTCGGTGAAGCGCCGGTCGGTGACGATGATGTACGCCAGCGCGTGCGCGGCCTCCTCCACCTGCTCCAGGACGTCCTGTGTGACGTGGGTGATGTGCAGCTCCAGGACCCCGATGGCGTCGCCGCGGTTGGTCACCGGGGCGAGCACTCGCTGTGCCTGCGCGCCTTCCGGCACGCGCACCACTTTCTGGGTGCGCAGGACGTCGTCGTAGACACTGCCGGTCAGGGGAACCTGCTCGGCGGCGTGCTCCTGTGGCGATGTCGCCTTGTCATTGACCCGGAGCAAGCGTCTGCCGACGACGTCGACGAACAGGAACGACACGTAACGCGCGCCGAACCGATCGCGCAGGTTGTGTGCCACGACATCAAGGGAACGTACCGGCGCTGCGTCCTCCGCTGCTGCCAGTACCTCGGCCAGCCCGATCCGATTACGCTCCATCACTGCAGTCTCCCTGAGTCAGGGACCCTCTTTCCCCCCGACGCCCTGGTCATCACCCCCACAACAGTCGCCACGGTGCAGGTGACTTGAGCCGCTCAGACTTCGGTGGCACAGAGCAACCTTCGCCGGCACAGGCTACGCCCGGTTGGGATTCGGTCATCACCCGCCATGATTGCCCTGACCATCGAACGTTTGAGTGCGATTGCCTCCTTGCGTTGCGCAGGCGCCTCATGCGCAAGAAGCGAGCAGCGGGTCCACTCACCGGCCAAGTCAGTCGGGCTCGGCGCCCGGCCGCCCCGGCTGACCAGTGCGGGAGGTGGACCGGGAAGGCACCCGGCCTCGCGGAGCAAGCTGATCCGCGCCTGCAGCGGGCTCGCGGTCCGGGGCGCCGTGGTCAGTCCGGTGTGCCGGACAGGCGTCGCACCGCAGGTGCGGAGGCGAAGAGGCGGGTGGCGTTGGTGAAGCAGACTGCGCGGAGCCAGGTGTCGTCAAGGCCGAGGCGGGCGAGGGCGTCCAGGGCGTGTGCGTACGAGTAGGGGATGTTCGGGAAGTCGGTGCCGAGCAGGATGCGGTTCTGGTGGTGGGTCAGGCGCGGCAGCAGGTCGGGCGGGAAGGGGGCCAGCCGTTCCGTGAAGTCGGTGAACACCATGGTCGTGTCCAGGTGGACGTTCGGGAAGCGGTCCGCGAGGTCCAGGAACTCGGCGTACTCGGGCGTCCCCATGTGGGCGACGATCAGGCGCAGTCGGGGGTGGCGGGCCAGGACCGCGCCGATGGGGCCGGGGCCGGTGTGCCGGCCGGGGACGGGTCCGGAACCGCAGTGTGTGACGACGGGGGTGCCGCTCTCCGCGAGCGTGCCCCACACGTCGTCGAGCAGCCGGTCCGTCGGGTCGTAGGCGCCGACCTGGAGATGCGCCTTGAAGATCGCGGCGCCGGCCTCGATCGTGCGGCGGACCTCGTCTGCGGCACCGGGTTCCGGGAAGAACGTGCCGGTGTGCAGACAGTCCGGGGTGCGGGCGGCGAACCCGCAGGCCCAGTCGTTGAGCCAGGCGGCCATGCCGGGCTTGTGCGGGTAGATCATGGCGGTGAAGGCCCGTACGCCGAACTCCCGCAGTCTTCCGACGCGTTCGTCCTCGGCGTCCCGGTAGGTGATCGGCCAGGGCACCCCGGTCATCGGGCCGACCGCGTCGAAGTACGCCCAGACCTTCTTCAGGACCCGCTCGGGCATGAAGTGCGTGTGCACGTCGATCAGTCCGGGCAGGCCGAGCCCGCGCCAGAACTCCTCGACCTCGACCGCTTCGTCCTGCGTCTCCCGCACGTCCGTGTGACTCCTTCGGTCCACGCGATCGGGGTGCCGTGCGTGCGCCGGCCTCAGGCCCGCCGGCCGACCGCCGCCAGCGCGTCCTTGACCTCCTGGACCACGCGGGCCGCGTCCTCGGGGTGGTTCACCACGTCGGTGTGGTTCATGTCGATGACGAGGACCTCGCTGGCCGAGTAGTGCTTGTGGACCCAGTCGTCGTAGCCCGACCACAGGATCCGGTAGTACTCGACGAGGCTCTCGTCCTGCTCGAAGTCGCGGCCGCGCAGGCCGATCCGGTGCAGGACCGTCTCGAAGTCCGCCTTGAGGTAGACCATGAGGTCGGGGGCCTTGCGGTACGGCAGGCCGTCGATCTCGCGCATCATCTCGTCGAGCAGACCCTCGTACACCTGCATCTCGAGGGAGCTGATGCGGCCGAGGTCGTGGTTGACCTTGGCGAAGTACCAGTCCTCGTAGATGGAGCGGTCGAGGACGTTGTCGTTCTGCTTGTACGCCTGCTTGATCGCGGCGAACCGGGTCTGCAGGAAGTAGAGCTGGAGGAGGAAGGGGTAGCGCTTGGCCTGTATCTCCTCCGGGGTCGCCGTGTAGAAGAGCGGCAGGATCGGGTTGTCCTCGACGCTCTCGTAGAAGACCTCGCTGCCCAGCTCCTTGGCGATCAGTTCGGCGACGCTCGTCTTGCCGATTCCGATCATGCCTCCGACGCAGATCACCGGCATTACCTCACTTCTCCCTCGGGTACAGGCGACCCACCTCCCCGCGAGCCGCCCTGAAGCTTAAATGACAGTTCGCGTCGTCAGGACCGGAGCACCCTCGGGCCGCTGCGGCCTTCCTCACCCTTCGAAGGCGTCCGCCCCGGTCTCCCATGCCGCCGACAGATCGGCGTCGTCCGGAAACCGGCCGTTGAGCTGGAGGATCACCATCCCGTGGGCGAAGGCCCAGGCCGCCCGTGCCGTGTCCACGTCGCCGCCGCAGACCCGCAGGAGCGGGGCCGCCGCGCGGGCTTCGAGGCCCTCGGGGAGCTTCTCGCGGGGCAGGGCACGCTCCGTGTTGAGGCGGTAGAGGTGGGGGTGGGCCAGGGCGTAGGCCTGGTACGCCTTCATCAGCGAGGGCAGGGAGTCCGCGGCGGCTTCGAGCGCCTCGGCCGTCTCCTCCAGGCCGAGCACGATCAGTTCGAGCTCGAGCGCCGCCTTGTCCGGGAAGTGCTTGTAGAGCGAGGGCGCCTTGATGCCGAGGCGGTCGGCGAGCGCCCGCATGGTCAGCGCGCCGGCGCCGTGCTCCTCGAGCAGGGCGCGGGCCTCGGTCACGATCTCGCGCTTGCGCGGGGTGAGCCGGTCGGTGGTGGAGCCCTCAGGCACGCTGGAACCCTTCCTTCGTCCGCAGTCCGTAGCCGAAGGCGCGATCGTACGAGATGTGGGCCAGCCAGCCGCACAGGCCCGCGAAGAGCGCGGGCGCGTCCACCGGCAGGAAGGTGTAGGCGGCCATGAGGGAGACCGGGAGCAGTGCGCGGTGGGCGCCGTTGTAGTACGGGACGGCGCGCGGTGAGAGTCCGCCGCGCGGCATGCGCGCGGAGCCCGGCAGGTCGATGAAGAGCGCGAAGTCCGGGGCGAGGAAGAACGCGAAGGCCACGAGGCCGGCGAGCCAGCCGTGGTTGACGGCCTCCAGGACCGCGAACGCCGTCCAGAAGAGGCCGTTCGCGAGCCAGGCCCCGCGGCGGAGTTTGGCGCCCGGGCGGAGCTTCGTGCCTGCGGTGGCGCCAGTGGGCTTCGCGGTGGTGGCGGAGCCGGCGCCGGTCGCGGCGGTGGCGGTGGCCATGACGGGTCCTTTCGGTCGACGGGGGCGGCTCGAAGCGGCGGGCTTCAGAATGGCTAACCCCGTTAGCCACCAACGTAGGGCTAACACCGTTAGCCGTCAAGCCCTGCAGGCGAGAGGCGCCCGCGGCGGCTTGACCTTGTCGCAGCGTCAGGGTTTCTACTGAGGGCATGCGCATCGGCGAGATCGCCGCGCTCGCCGGGGTCACCCCGCGCGCCGTGCGGCATTACCACCACCTCGGGCTGCTGCCCGAACCCGACCGGCTGCCCAACGGCTACCGCGACTACGGCGTCCGGCACGCCGTCGTGCTCGCCCGCATCCGGCGGCTCACCGAGCTGGGGCTCGGCCTGCCCGAGGTGCGCGACGTCCTCGCCGACGACGAGGGGCGCGAACTGGCCGAGGTACTCCAGGAGTTGGACGAGGACCTCGCCCGCCAGGAGGCCGCGATCGAGGAGCTCCGGGCGCGCCTGCGGGTGCTCCTGGAGCAGGCGAAGGCGGGCACGCTGCCCGCCGAGGGGCCGGTGTCGCCGGGGCTCGCGGAGCTGCTCGGCGCGTTCTCGCCCAGCCGTTCCGCGAGCGCCGCCAAGGACCGCCAGCATCTGATGCTGATCGACTCGATGGCACCGTCCGAGGAGCGCGACCGGATCCTCGCCGCCCTGCGCCCGCTCGCCCAGGACCCCGGACTGGCGGCGCGGATGCAGGAGTTGTACGAGCGGCTCGACGCGCTCGAGCACGCGGCGCCGGACGATCCGCGGATCGGGCCGCTCGCCGAGGAGTTCGCCGCGGCCGTGCCGGACACGATGCTCGGCCTGCTCGCGGGCGTGGGCGACGCGAGCCGCGAACACCCTTACGGACAGGCGCTCCTGGACGATTTCGCGCCGGCGCAGGCGGCGGTGATCCGGCGGTTCATGACCGCGTTGACGGCACGGGCAGGGAGGGGCACGGGATGAGCAGCGGTACGAGGGCGAGCGCCGCCTGGCGGGTTCTGAAGCGGCTCACCGTCCACGAGTTCAAGGCCTTCCGCAGCCTGTGGCTCTGGATCACCCGGCGGCGGCACGAGGTCGGGCCCGGTGCGCACGGCGCGGGGTACACCCAGGCGCAGACCGCCCTGATCTTCGGCTTCCTGTTCGTGGCCGTCGTCGAGACCGTGGTGCTGGCCTTCCTGATCCCCTGGCCGACCGTGCACGCGGTGGTCACGTTCGTCGACGTGTACGGCGTCCTCCAGATCCTCGGGCTGCACGCGGCGTGCGTGACCCGGCCCCATGTGGCCGGGGCGGACGGCTCGTTGAGGATCCGGTACGGGGCGCTGTTCGACCTGCGGCTGCGGGCGCGGGACATCCGGTCGGTACGGGTGGAGCGCCGCTATCCGCAGGGCAAGCACTTCCAGTTGAGCGAGGACGGCGTGCTCGACGTGGTCATCGGCGGGCAGACCACCGTGACCGTCGAGCTCGTGGAAGCGGTCCCGTTCGTACGGCCGCTGGGATCACGGGGCGAGGCGCGCGTGATCCGGTTCAACGCCGACGATCCGGCGGCGCTGGTGGCCGCGGTGAAGCAAGCACAGACGCAGGCGGCGGACGCGCGCGAGAGCGGGGATCACGCCGGCGCGAACTGAACCTTCGCCCGTCCCGGATCGGCCTGCGTGAGCCGCACCCGCAGCCGTTCGCCGAGCGGCAGCCTGGACCCGCCGCCCTCGATCCGGGCGACCACGGCCGGCTCCTCCAAGTGCACGGTGCCGACGGTCGGTTGCTGCTCCTTCACATCGACCACGACGGCGTCGAACATCTCGCCGACCCGGTCCCTGAGCAGCGCCGCCTCGACGATGTCCACGCACTCGCGCTCGATGCTGTTGGCCCGCCGCGTACCGTCGGCCATCTCCTGCGGCAGCGCGTCCAGAGCCGTGAGCACCCACTCGGGAGTGCCGCGCCCGGCGGCCGCGGCCAGGCAGATCTCGCCCGCGTACCGGTCGACGAGGCGGCGCAGGGGCGCGGTGCAGTGCGTGTACTCGTCGGCGACGGCGGCGTGGATCCGCGGGTCGGGCAGCTCGCCGCCGGTGAACACCGTGTAGCCCGCGCCCCTCAGGAGGGTCGTGCACTCCTGGAGGAAGGCCGCGTGCTTCTCCTTGCGCGGGTCGAGGCCGCGTACGACATCGGCGTACGGGACGTGGTGCGGCCAGTCGATGCCGAGGGCCTTCGCGGAGCGGCGCAGCCGGCCCACCGCGCCCTGCGGGGCGGAGGGCAGGGTGCGCAGGATGCCGGTGCCGTAACCGAGCATCAGGTCGGCGGCCGCGGCGCCGGTGAGCAGGGAGATGTGGGCGTTCCAGCCGTCGGCGGGCAGCGGGGCGCGGTAGGCCAGGTGGTAGCCGTCCGGGCGCTCGACGATCTCCTGCTCGGGGACATTGAGCGAGATGCCGCCGCGGGCGATCTCCTGGGCGTCGCGCAGGAGGCCGATCTCCTTGAGCAGGGCGAGCGGTTCCTCGGCGGTGCCCGCGTCGATGGCCTGCTGGACGCCTTCGTAGTCGAGCTTGGCGCGGCTGCGGACGAGCGCCCGCTGCACATCCGTGGCGACGGACCGCCCTTCCGCGTCGAGGTCGATGGTCCACAGCAGGGCCGGGCAGTCCTGGCCGGGCAGCAGACTCGCGGCGCCCTCGGAGAGGACGGGCGGGTGCAGCGGCGTCCTCTCGTCCGGGAAGTAGAGGGTGGTCACGCGCGCGTGCGCCTCGCGGTCCAGCGCCCCGCCCGGCTTCACCCAGGCGGCCACGTCCGCGATCGCGTACCGCACCCGGAAGCCGCCGCCCTCGCGCCGCTCCAGGAACATCGCCTGGTCCAGGTCCTTCGACGTGGGCGGGTCGATGGTGAAGAACGGCAGGTCGGTCGCGTCCCGGTGCCCGCTCAGATCGGGCGACTTGACGGCTTCCGCGGCCTCCGCGAGGACGTCGGGCGGGAAGTCCGCGGGCACTTCCAGGCGGGTCCGCAGCTCGCGCAAGGCGGCCCGCAGCGGGGCTTCGGCTGCTCCGGTCACATGCATGGGGCGGCGAGGCATGGCACCGAGCCTAGGGCGGACAGGGCCCGGGCGCGCGGTCGGTGACGCACGGGGGTGCTCTCCGGCTCGGTACCCTGCACCGGGGCCGCACCCCCGCCTCGTACCGCTGAAGGAGAACGAACGTGCTCGTGCTGTTGCCGCCGTCGGAGGGCAAGGCCGACTCGGGCCGTGGCGCCCCGCTCAAGCCCGAGTCACTGTCCCTGCCCGGCCTCGCCGAGGCGCGCGCCGCCGTGCTCGACGAGCTGGTCGAGCTGTGCGTCACCGACGAGGAGAAGGCCCGCGAGGTGCTCGGTCTGAGCGAGGGCCTGCGCGGCGAGATCGCCAAGAACACGGAGCTGCGCGTGGCGGGCGCGCGCCCGGCCGGCGACATCTACACGGGCGTCCTCTACGACGCCCTGGGCCTGGCCTCCCTGGACGCGGCGGCCAAGCGGCGCGCGACGAAGTCGCTGCTCGTCTTCTCCGGGCTGTGGGGCGCGGTGCGCATCAACGACCGGATCCCCTCGTACCGATGCTCGATGGGCGTGAAGCTGCCGGGCCTCGGGGCGCTGGGCGCGTACTGGCGCGGGCCGATGGCGGAGGTGATGCCGGAGGCGGCCGGGGACGGCCTGGTCCTGGACCTGCGCTCGTCGGCGTACGCGAACGCCTGGAAGCCGAAGGGCGAGGTGGCCGCGCGGACGGCGACGGTGCGGGTGCTGCACGCGCAGATGGTCGACGGGGTGGAGAAGCGCTCGGTGGTGAGCCACTTCAACAAGGCGACCAAGGGCCGTCTCGTACGGGATCTCCTGACCGCGGGCGCGAGCCCGTCGGCACCGGCCGAGCTGGTCACGGCGCTGCGGGATCTCGGATACGTGGTCGAGGCGGAGGCACCGGCGCGGGCCGGGCGTCCGTGGTCGCTGGACGTGGTGGTGACGGAGATCCACTGAGGGGGTCGCGCTGGGGCCCTCTGAAGCGATCCGCTGAAGGGCCACCCCACCTGTGCGTTGCGGAGGGCGCAATGGGCTTTGCGCATTGTGCGGTGCGGGCGGCAGGATGAGGGCATGGCTTCCGACTCCGTGCTCGATCTCGCCCCTGTCGTCCCCGTCGTCGTGATCGACGACCTCGCCGACGCCGTGCCGCTCGCGCGGGCTCTCGTCGCCGGCGGGCTGCGCGCGATCGAGGTCACGCTGCGCACGCCCGCCGCGCTCGACGCGATCCGGGCGGTCGCGGACGAGGTGCCGGACGCGGTGGTCGGCGCGGGCACGGTCATCTCGGCGCGCAACGTCGAGGATTCCGTCGCTGCCGGGGCGCGCTTCCTGGTCAGCCCCGGCTGGACGGAGGCGCTGCTCGACGCGATGAAGGGGTCGGGGGTGCCGTTCCTGCCGGGTGTCTCGACCACGTCGGAGGTCGTGGCGCTGCTCGAGCGCGGGGTGCACGAGATGAAGTTCTTCCCGGCCGAGGCCGCGGGCGGCACCGCCTACCTCAAGTCCCTCGCGGGTCCGCTCCCCCAGGCCCGTTTCTGCCCCACGGGCGGCATCACCCCGGCCTCCGCGCCCGGCTACCTCGCGCTGAAGAACGTCGGGTGCGTGGGCGGCAGTTGGATGCTCCCGGCGGACGCGGTGGCGGCGAAGGACTGGGCGCGGGTGGAGAAGCTGGCGCGCGAGGCGGCCGGGCTGCGTCGCTGACTGCGCGGGTGGGGCGAGTCCCCCACATGCGCAGGCGAGTTCTTCAACTGCGCAGGTGCGACGTGTCGTTGAAGAGGCGGACGCTCGCGTTGCCGTCCGCGTAGTACGCGATCGCGGTCAGGGAGGCGGCCGAGAGTTCCATGCGGAACAGGGACTCGGGCGGGGCGCCGAGGGCGAGCCGTACCAGGGTCTTCACCGGGGTGACGTGGGTGACGAGCAGGACCGTGCGGCCCGCGTAGCGCTCGGTCAGCCGGTCGCGGGTGGCGGCGACGCGCTCGGCGACCTCGGCGAAGGACTCGCCGCCCGGGGGCGCCGCGTCGGGTGAGGCGAGCCAGGCGTCGAGTTCGGCCGGGAAGCGCTCCTTGGCCTCGGCGAACGTCAGGCCCTCGAAGGCTCCGAAGTCCGTTTCGCGCAGGCCCTCTTCGATGCTCACGTCGAGGCCGAGGCGGGCCGCGGCCACCGAGGCCGTCTGGCGGCAGCGGAGCAGCGGCGAGGAGACCACCGCCTGGATCGTGCCGCGCGCGGCCAGCGCGGCGGCGACGCGTTCGGCCTGGGCGAGGCCGGCGTCGGAGAGCGCGGGGTCGCTGCCGCCGCTGCCGGAGAACCGCTTTTGGGGCGTGAGCGCGGTCTCGCCGTGGCGCAGGAGGACGAAGGTGGTGGGGGTGCCCATGTCCGGGGCGGAGGGGGCGGAGGGGGCGGGGGACGCCGACGGTTCCGCGCCCGACGGCTCCCGGGCCGCCGCGGCATTGCGCGCCGCACGCGTGTCCAGGTCCGCCGTCGAGGCCGACGGGTCCCACGGTTCGCCCCGCTTGCCCGCGTCCATCGCCTCGTTGGCCAGGCGGTCGGCGTGCTTGTTCCGCTCGCGCGGGATCCACTCGTACGTGACCGCGGCCGGCGGGAAGGCCGAACGCGCCCGTGCAGCAAGGGGCTTCATGTCCGGGTGCTTGATCTTCCAGCGGCCCGACATCTGCTCGACCACGAGCTTGGAGTCCATCCGCACGGTCACGGTGCCCGCCGGGTCCAGGGCGAAGGCCGCCTCCAGACCCGCGATCAGACCGCGGTACTCCGCAACGTTGTTGCTCGCGACCCCGATGAACTCGGCGCGCTCGGCGAGCACTTCGCCGCTGTCGCCGTCGATGACCACGGCGCCGTAGCCCGCGGGCCCCGGATTGCCCCGGGACCCGCCGTCGGCCTCGATCACGAAACGCATGACCCGCAGTCCGTCCTCACTTTGAGCAGCCCGAAGCCTGTCGTCCCCCTGAGCGAAGTCCGGAGCCGGAACCCGGAAGGCCGAAGCCCGGAGCACGGATCCGAAAGGCCGAAGCCCGAAGCCCGCCCCCGAGCCCCTCCGTGTCCTAGAGCCCGGACTCCGACGTACGCACCAGGATGCGGCGGCAGTTCTCGCAGCGCACGATCGCGTCGGGCGCGGCCGCACGGACCTCGTTGAGCTCGGTGATGTTGAGCTCCAGGCGGCAGCCCTCGCAGCGGCGCTGGTAGAGGCGGGCCGCGCCCACGCCTCCCTCCTTCTCGCGCAGCTTGTCGTAGAGCTTCAGGAGGTCGGCCGGCACCGAGCCGGCGACGACCTCGCGCTCCTTAATGACCGAGGCGATCTCGCCGTCGATCTCCTCGAACGCGGCGTCACGGCGGGCCGTGGCGTCGTCGATCTTCCCCTGCACCGAACCGACCCGCTCGGTCAGCTCGGAGACCCGCTCCTGCGCGGACTCGCGGCGCTCCATGACCTCGAGCACCACGTCCTCCAGGTCGCCCTGGCGCTTGGCGAGGGAGGCGATCTCGCGCTGGAGGTTCTCCAGGTCCTTCGGGCTGGTGACCGCGCCGGAGTCCAGGCGCTGCTGGTCGCGGACGGCGCGCTGGCGCACCTGGTCCACGTCCTGCTCGGCCTTGGTCTGCTCGCGGGCGCAGTCGCCCTCCTCGGTCTGCGCGGCGACGAGCAGGTCGCGCAGCTGGGTGTGGTCCTTGGTCAGCGACTCGATCTCGGCGTGCTCGGGCAGCGACTTGCGCTTGTGGGCGAGCTGCGACAGGCGTACGTCGAGGGCCTGGACGTCGAGGAGTCGGATCTGGTCGGCGGGCGCGGCGTTCAGTTGGGGGCTCCTGCTGTGGTGTCGTCGGCCGCCTCGGCGGCCGCGTGGGTGGTCCAGGGGTCGGTGACCGTCTTCGAGACGTGGACCCGAAGGCCCCAGCCGTGACGGTCGGAGATTTCGTCGAGCTGTGCCGCGGCCTGTTCGCACCAGGGCCACTCGGTGGCCCAGTGCGCGGCGTCGAGCAGGGCGAGCCCGGTGTGCTGCACGGCCTCGGAGGCCGGGTGGTGGCGCAGGTCGGCGGTGAGGAAGGCGTCGACGCCGGCTTCGCGTACGTACGGGAAGAGGCTGTCGCCGGAGCCGCCGGAGACGGCGACGGTGGTGATCACCTGGTCCGGGTCGCCGGCCGCGCGGATGCCCTGCGCGGCGGCGGGCAGGCGCTCGGCGGCGTACGCGGCGAACTCGCGCAGCGGCATCGGGTGGCGCAGCTCGCAGATGCGGCCGAGGCCGCGGCGGCCCTTGTCGTCCGACGGGTCGGGCACGAGAGGCCGTACGACGTGCAGGTCCAGCGCGCCCGCGAGGGCGTCGGAGACACCGGGGTCGGCGGTGTCGGCGTTGGTGTGGGCGACGTGCAGCGCGACGTCGTTCTTGATCAGGTCGTGGATCACGCGGCCCTTGAAGTGGGAGGCCGCGACCGTGGTCGTGCCGCGCAGGTAGAGCGGGTGGTGCGTGACGAGGAGGTCGGCGCCCAGCGCCACGGCCTCGTCGACGATCTCCTGCACGGGGTCGACCGCGAACAGGACCCGCCCCACCTCGGCCTGAGGATCCCCGCAGACCGTGCCGACGGCGTCCCACGATTCGGCCCGGTCGGGGGGCCAGAGGGCGTCGAGCGCGGCGAGGACTTCGTTCAGGCGGGGCACGGAGCGATGCTACCTGGGGTGCGCGGATGTCGGCCCATCGCCGGGGGCGGCCTTCGGACCGGGCGGAGAACGGGGAGGCGGGCCGCTCCCACCGGGAGTGGCCCGCCTTCCGCGCGGTGGCCGCGCCACCGACCGGCCCGTGCGCGCTGACCGCCCGGCCCGTACGCGTTACTTGACGAGGAACCCACGAAGATCGTCGAGCACCTCATGCGCAGCCGTGACACCGAGGCCCAGGTACCAGGTCTCGTCCGGGACGTCCTTCGCCTGGCCGTTCTTCACCGCGCCGAGCTTCTTCCAGAGCGGGTTGTCCTCGGCGGTGTCGCGCTTGGTCTTGTTCACGTCGCCGTAGACGCCGGTGAAGATCCAGTCCGCGTCGGCCTCGTCGATCTTCTCGGGGCTGATCTCGGTGGCGAGGTCGTCGATCTGCTGGTTCTTCGGGCGCGGGACGCCCACGTCCTCCAGGATCGTGCCGATGAACGAGGCCTTCGCGTACAGGCGGATGCGGTCCGGCATGTAGCGCAGCATCGTGACGGTCGGCTTCTTGTCGCCGAGGTCCGCGCCGAGCTGCTTCGCGGCCTCCTCGTACGCTCCGAGCTTCTCCTCGGCCTCGGCCCGCTTGTCGAGCGCGGTGGCGTTGAGGAGGTAGTTCTCCTTCCAGGTGAAGCCCGGGCGGATGGAGAACACGGTCGGGGCGATCTTGGAGAGCTGCGGGTAGAGCTTCTCCGCGCGCAGCTGCGAGCCCAGGATCAGGTCGGGCTTGAGGGCCGCGATGGCCTCCATGTTGAGGGAGTTGATCGTGCCCACGTTCTTCGGGCTGCCGGCGGCCTTGCTCAGGTACTCGGGGATGCCGTCGTCGCCCTCGGTGGGGGCGTAGCCGACGGGCTTGATGCCGAGCGAGACGACGTTGTCGAGCTCGCCGACGTCGAGCACCACGACGCGCTTGGGCTGCGCCTTGATCTCGGTCTTGCCGAGCGCGTGCGTGATGGTGCGCGGGAACTCGCCCGGCTTCGCGTCCGTGCCCATCTTCGCGGTCTCGGCCGCGGCGTCCGCGAAGTCCTCGCCGCCGGTGGCGACCTTCTTGCTGCCCGAGCCGTTCTCCGACTTCTCGGTGCCGCCCGAGCCGCTGTCCGCGGAGCAGGCTCCGAGGGTCAGCGCGGCGGCTACGGCGAGGGCTGCGGCTGCGGTGCCGCGGCGGCGAAGGGACATCGACGCTCCAGAAAGGCGGGCGGCACACGGCTCGCGCCGGGGGGGGGACGTGCACGCACAGGGTTTGCTTAGGCAACCCTCACCTTACGCATCCCGGGCACCGCCGTGCACCGCCGCCCCCTGTGACGCTTCCGACAGGACCCTCACCGGGCACCCCACGGCCACCAGCACACGACCCCGCTCCCCCTCAGGCGAATCAGGACATCGCCACCCTTTGGTGTGAAGCGCGAGGCGGCGCGTCCCACGCCAGTGCGTGCGAAAACTAGCTTTCGTCCCCGGAGGTGAAGGCTGGATGACGACGACGGCGTGTGCCACGGACACGGCCTCGGGGGACGAGTCGCCCGACGCGGCGGGTGCGGTGCGGTTTCCAGGGTTCACGATCGCGGCCGACGGTTCCTACGCGGCCCGGCTGGCCCCGCGCGGCGACGTGTGGTGCCCGGAGCGGTGGAGCCTCGACAGCGCCGAGCCCTACGCGGTGCCGCTCCCGCTCGACCAGCCCGAGGAGCCGGGCACCGAGGTGCTGCCGCTGGCCGACGGGCGGGTGCTCGTGCACCGCGTCGCGGACGGCCGGCATCTGTTCTCGCTGCTCTACCCGACCGGGCCCGGGACGGGTCAACTGCCGCTCGGCGCCGTCGAGACCGCCGACCTGACGCTGCTTCCGCCCTCGCCCAGCGGCAGTTGCGCGTATGCGCTCGCACCGGGTGAGCGGTCGAGTGCGGTATGGCTGGTGGCGGGCGGCGCGTTCGGGCCCGAGCTGGTCGCGCAGGTGCCGGGCCGCTGCTCGGGCGGGGTGTGGCTGGACCGTACGGGGCGGATGCTGGCGCTCGACCGGGAGCTGGACGGGCGCACGAGGACGGTCGCCGTCGATCTGGAGCGCGGGGGTGAGGTCTCGCCGCTGCTCCAGATCGGCGACGACTCCGACGACCGGCTGCTGCTCGCCGACCCCGGCAGCGGTTTCATCATGGTCCGCTCCGACGCCCCCGGGCACGACCGGCTCGGCTGGGGCCAGTTGGGTTCCACGCTGCCGGTCCGCTTCCCCGAGGCGCTGCGTCTGGAGGACTGCGCGGTGACACCGCTGGCCATACAGCCCGGCCAGGTCCTCAGCCCCGAGGCGTGCGCGGTGGCGCTGCGCATCGACGGGGCGGGCGGTTCGTGGCTGGGCGTCTGGTCCCCGCAGCAGCGCCGGACCCAGCAGCTCGCGGCGCCTTACGGCTGGCTCGGGTGCGCGCTGTGGGCGCCGGGCCGGGAGACGCAGAGTGCGGAGCTGCTGCTGCCGTACGTCACCGAGGACACCCCCTGCGGCCTGGCGCGGATCACCCCGCCCGCGCCCGAACCGGTGCCCGGACCGGCGCCGGTGCCCGCCCTCGCGGCCGCGCCCGCGCCGAGCGCCCCGCGGCCCGTACCGCTGCAACAGGCCCAGCTCACGGGCCGGTTGGCCGGTCGTTAGACTCGACGGCCGATGATCAAGCATCCCCGGATGCATCATCCGGGGAATCACGGGTACGCACCACGCACACCCGGAACGACAGCACCAAAATCAACGGGGTGAAGTTGATGAGCGAGCACGACAGCGGCATGGCAGGGACCGAGGAGGGGCACGGCCGCCACCGCGGCCCGGCCGCCGAGCAGGACGTCGAGACGACGCCCGCGGGGCGGCACCGCCGGGTCGCCGAGGAGAGCCGGGCGGCTGCCTGACCGAGCGCCGCGCGGAAGGTGTGAAGGGCCGACCGGATGCGCTCCGGTCGGCCCTTCACGTACGCCTTGAGATCCTCAGCCGTGCTTCGGTGCGAGGCTCACAGGACCTCAGCCGTGCTTGAGGCCAAGCACCTCCGCCGCCGCGAACGTCTCCCCCGCCGGCCGCTCCTCGTACCAGGGCGTGATCAGCTCGTCGAGCTCCTCGTACGTGAACGCCTCCTTCGCGGTGTCGAACTTCGCGGCCACCTTGGGCCGTTCGACGATCGCGACAATGCCGCCGTGCACCACGAGCAGCTGCCCGTTGACCTTGGCGGCCGCGGGTGAGGCGAGGTAGCCGACCAGCGGGGCCACGTGCTCGGGCGCCAGCTTGTCGAGCGTGCCGTCCGTCGGCTCCTGGAAGCCGGCGAACACGTCCTCGGTCATCCGGGTGCGGGCGCGGGGGCAGATCGCGTTGGCCGTGACGCCGTACTTGCCGAGCGCGAGCGCGGTGGAGGTGGTCAGACCCACGATCCCGCCCTTCGCGGCGGCATAGTTGGGCTGACCGGCCGACCCCGCGAGGAAGGCCTCCGACGAGGTGTTGATGATCCGGCCGAAGACCGGGCCGCCCGCCTCCTTGGACCGGGCCCGCCAGTGCACGGACGCGAAGTGCGTCGTGTTGAAGTGGCCCTTGAGGTGGACGCGGATCACCGAGTCCCACTCGTCCTCGGACATCGAGAAGACCATCCGGTCGCGCAGGATGCCGGCGTTGTTGACCAGGATGTCCAGCTTGCCGAACTCGTCGATCGCCAACTGCACCAACTGGCGGGCCTGTTCGTGGTCGGCGACGTCGCCCAGGTGCGCGACGGCCCGGCCGCCCGCCGCCCTGATCTCGGCGGCGACCTCCTCGGCGGGAGCCGCCGAGGCCTCGCCGGAACCGTCCCTGCCCGGCTGCCCGTAGTCGTTGACCACGACGCTCGCGCCGAGCCGGGCCAGCTCCAGGGCCTCGGCCCGGCCGAGGCCGCGCCCGGCCCCCGTGACGATCGCGGAAAGGCCGGCCAGCGGCAAGTTCCCCTGTGACATCAAAGTCCCCTCGTAAGTACGGAGTTCGGAGTTCCGAGTACGGCGCCCCGTGCGCTGCGGAGTGCGGCGTACTCAGATCTCGATGCAGGTGCGCAGCGCGACACCGGTGCGCATCTGCTCGATGGCCTCGTTGATCTCGCTCAGCGGCACCCGGTGCGTGATGAGGCCCTCGAGGTCGATACGGCCCGCGCGCCACAGGGCGATGGCCCGCTCGTACGAGGTGAGGACATCGCCGCCGCCGTACATGGACGGCAGGATCTTCTTCTCGTCGAAGAACAGCTCGAACATGTTGAACTGCAGGTAGTCGTCGAGCGCACCCGCGCCGACCACGATGAGGCTGCCGCCGCGGCGGGTGGTCTCGTAGGCCTTGCGCGCGGTGGCGGACTTGCCGACGACCTCGAAGACGTAGTCGAAGCCCTCGCCGCCCGTGACGTTCTGCTTGGCGTCGTCCAGCTCCTCGGGCGAGATCGCCTTGGTGGCACCGAACTTGAGGGCGGCCTCGCGCCGCGACTCCACCGGGTCCACGGCGACGATCTCCGCCGCGCCCTTCAGCTTCGCGCCCTGGATCGCGGAGATGCCCACACCACCGCAGCCGATCACGGCCACCGAGGAACCGGCCGCCACATCGGCGGTGTTGATGGCCGCGCCGAGTCCGGTGGTGACACCGCAGCCGATGAGCGCGGCGATGTCGAAGGGCACGTCGTCCGGGATCGGCACGGCGCAGCGCGCGTCGACCACGGTCTCCTCGGCGAAGGTGCCGGTGCCCGCGAAGCCGAACACATCGCCACTGGGGCGCTTGTAGTTGGGGATGCCGGCGTTCATGAACCCGGCCAGGCACAGCTGCTTCTGGCCGCGCTTGCACGCGGGGCACTGCTCGCACGCGGGCAGCCAGCACACGAGCACCCGGTCGCCGGGCTTGACGTGCGTGACGCCCTCGCCGACCTCCAGGATCTCGCCCGCGCCCTCGTGCCCGGGCACGAACGGGCCGGGCTGGGGCAGCACACCGCTCATCGCGGACAGGTCCGAGTGGCACAGGCCGGTGGCCCGCACCCGGATCTTCACCTTGCCGGGACCGAAGCCGGTGGTCTCGAAGTCGTCGAGCACTTCCAGCTTGTCCTGGCCGATCTCGTGCAGTACGGCTGCGCGCATGGTGCGGCTCCTTCTCGGATGCGGTGCGGAACAGGCGTGAGCAATAAGGAGGTTGGGCGGGGCTGAATCAGGAGTGCTCGACCACGGTGTCCGCGAGCACGGGCGCGTCGTCCCGTTCGACCGCGGTCACCGACACCTGGGCCCGGCCTTCGGCCAGCCGCCAGATGCGGATCCGGAGGGTCTCGCCCGGGAAGACCACGCCGGCGAAGCGGGTGGTGTACGAGCGCACGCGGGTCACATCGCCGTCCAGGAGGCTGTCGACCACGGCCTTGAGCGTCATCCCGTACGAGCACAGGCCGTGCAGGATCGGCTTGTCGAAGCCGGCCAGCTTGGCGAACTCCGGGTCGGCGTGCAGCGGGTTCCAGTCCCCGGACAGCCGGTAGAGCAGCGCCTGGTCCTCGCGGATGGGCTTCTCGACGGTCCTGTCCGGGGCGCGGTCGGGCAGTTCGAGCCGGTTCGAGGGTCCGCGCTCGCCGCCGAAGCCGCCCTCGCCGCGGACGAAGATCTGGGTGTCGCAGGTCCACAGCGGCCCGTCGTCGTCGGCGACCTCCGAGCGCATGACGATCACGGCGGCCTTGCCCTTGTCGTACACGGCCGGGATCGTCGAGGTCTGGACGGCCTTGCCCTTGACGGGGATCGGCCGGTGCAGCGTGACGGTCTGGCCGCCGTGCAGGACGGCCGCGAGGTTCACGTCGATGCCGGGCGCGGACAGGCCGCCCGCGGCCGCCATGCCGCCGCCGGCCACGGTCGCGAAGCTCGGCAGGACCTGGAGCTTGGATTCGAGGGTGTAGCGCAGCTCGTCCGGGTCGGTCGCCGGGATTCCCGCGCCGAGACCCAGGTGGTAGAGCTGGATGTCCTTGTGGTCCCAGGTCAGGTCGGTGCTGCGCGGCTCGGAGGAAACGGCCTTGGCGGCATCAATGGGCATGGGGACGCTGCTCCTTGGGCTGTTCGTGCGCGTGAGCTGTGCGGGTCACGCACGTGGAAGACCTCGGTGCGGCCGTCCGCACCGTCGGCCGCACCGAGGTCGCATCGGACCGGCCCCGAAGTGTCCCGTCCGAGCCCTCTCAGGGCCCGTTCTAGAACGCGTTCTAGGCCAGTGATCCCCATGTATAACGCGCCCCCCGGCAGTTGTGAAGGGTCCCGCCACAGAATTCTGACGTGATGTCAGATCACTGGTGTGCGCTGGAACTTCAGCCTGCGCACGCCCTGGCCGGCGGCCTTTCACACCCCCCATGTCACCCCGCCACCCATGACATTTGTCCTACGGAGCTCCTGACAGCTGATTCTGCCGCCGCCCCCGCCCCGCTCCGTACGGTCGAGGCATGACAACGACCCCGCGAGCTGTGGACCTGCACCAGGTGGTCAAGGCCTTTCCCTCCGTGCGTGCCGTGGACGGCGTCGACCTCGCCATCGAGCGCGGCGAGACGGTGGCGCTGCTCGGCCGCAACGGCGCCGGCAAGTCCACCACCATCTCGATGCTGCTCGGCCTCGACGAGCCGGACGAGGGCTCGGTCCGCCTGTTCGGCACCACCCCCGAACGCGCCGTCCGCGCCGGTCTCGTGGGCGCGATGCTCCAGGACGGACGGCCCATCTCACGGGTCACGGTCCGCGAGCTCATCGGTTTCGTGGGCCGTACGTACCCGCGTCCGATGCCCGTGGCCGAAGCGCTCGCGCTCGCCGGTCTGACCGAGCAGGCCGACCGGCGCGTGGACCGTCTCTCGGGCGGCCAGGTGCAGCGCGTACGGTTCGCGCTCGCCCTCGCCGGCAACCCCGGCCTGATCGTCCTCGACGAGCCGACCGCCGCACTCGACGTGGAGGCGCGCCAGGCGTTCTGGGACTCGATGCGCGCGTACGCCCGGCGCGGCAACACCGTGCTGTTCTCCACCCACTACCTCCAGGAGGCGGACGCGAACGCCGACCGGATCGTGGTCATCGACCACGGCCGGATCGTCGCGGACGGCACGGTCGAGGAGCTCAAGCGGGCCGCCGGCGGAACGCTCGTCTCCTTCGACCTCGCCGGCGAGGGTTCCGGCTGGCTGGCCGGCCTGCCGGGGGTGACGGCCGTGGAGATCCGCGGTGACCGCGCGAGCCTGCGCAGCGAGGACTCGGACGCGACCGTGGTCGCGCTGGCCGGGCGGGGTGCGGTGCGCGGCCTGCGGGTCGAGGCGACCTCCCTGGAGACCGCGTTCCTGACCCTGACCTCCGGCGCGAGCGGCACGGACGCCTCTGGTACCGCGTCGGCAGCCCCCGGGTCAGCGCGGGCCCGCGTCACGACCGCCCCCGCCACCACCCCGCCTTCCGCCACGACCGATGAGATGGAGTCCGTGTGATGGTGCTCGACTATCTGCGCCTGGAGATCCGCCGGACCCTGCGGGACACCGGTTTCGTCGTCCTCGGGATCGGCATGCCCGTCCTGATGTACCTCCTCTTCACCAACCTCGGTGCGAGCGGCGAGGACGGGGCCGAGTGGAAGACCTCGGCCATGGTGGGGATGGCGGCCTACGGCGCGCTGGGCGCGGCGCTCGGCACCGGTGGTGCCGTCGCCGACGACCGTTCCAGCGGCTGGCTGCGGCAGCTGCGGGTCACGCCGCTCACCCCGCGCCAGGCCGTGACGGGCCGTGCGCTGAGCGGCTCGGTCACGGTGCTCCCGGCGATCGCCTCCGTCCTGACGGCGGGTGCGCTCGTCAACGGCGTACGGATGGAGGCCTGGCAGTGGGCCGCCCTGGTGCTGCTCCTGTGGCTGGGCGCGCTGCCGTTCACCATGCTCGGCCTGGGCAACGGCTACCGGCTCAGCACCCAGGTCACCGGCATCGCCAACATGCTCTGCACGATGGGCCTGGCCATCGTGGGCGGCCTGTGGTTCCCGGCCGACCTGTTCCCCGACTGGCTGCGCACCGTGTCCGCGTACTCCCCCGCCCACAGCTTCGCCGACCTCGGCTGGGCGACGACCGAGGGGGCCGCGCCGGGCGCCGGCACGGTCGCGGTGCTGCTCGCGTGGCTGGTCCTGTTCGGCGCGTATGCGGCGCATTCCTATCGCCGCTCGGCCCGGACGGTGTGACCATGATGCCCGTGACGGGGACCGAGAGCGCGAGCCCGCGGACGAGCGGCGACGACGGGCACCGGCCGGTGAGCGACGACGGGCACTGGCCGGTGAGCGACGACGGACATCGGCCGGTGAGCGGCGGGGGCGGCGGACCCGGGCGGCGGCGCCCCGGCCCGCGCAGCGCGTATGCCTTCCTGCCGTGGCTACTGCTCGGGATGGGCGCCTTCTCGAACGTCGTACGCGGCGAGACGCCCAACCCCTGGATCGGCGGCATCGGCCTGCTCGTCTTCAACTCCCTCTACGTCTCAGTGGTGTTGCAGACCTTCCGGCGGCGTGACACGTGGTGGACCTACACGGCCCTGTCCGGCATGGCGGTGGTGACGTACGGGCTCGCGATCGGCTACGGGGGGCCGTGGCTCGCCCTGTTCCCGCTGCTGTCCCTCGCGGTCGGCACGGCGCTGCGGGGCCGGCGCCTCGCCTGGGCGGTCGGGGTGCTTACCTGTTCGGCCGCCGTGACCGGCGCGTGGCGGGACACGGACGCGTGGTCCGCGGTCACCAGCGGGTACGGCACGCTGCTCTCCGGCCTGGTGACCGCCGCGATCCTCGCGCTCTCCGAGAAGGTGGTGGAACTGCGCGAGACCCGCGAGGAGTTGGCCCGCTCCGCCGTGGAGCAGGAGCGGCTGCGGTTCTCCCGCGACCTGCACGACCTGCTCGGCCACACGCTCTCCCTGATCGTGGTGAAGTCCGAGGCCGCGCGCCGGCTCGCGCCGCACGACGCGGAGGCCTCGCTGCGGCAGATCGCCGACATCGAGACGGTGGGGCGCCAGGCGCTCACCGAGATCCGCGAGGCCGTCACCGGCTACCGCGACGCGAGCCTGACGGCCGAACTGGACCGCGCCCGCGACACGTTGGCCTCGGCGGGCATCGACGCGCTGGTCCGCCAGTCCGGGCCGCCGCCCGCGCCGGTGCCGGGTGCGCTGCTCTCCTGGGTGGTACGGGAGGCCGTCACCAATGTCGTACGGCACTCAGGTGCCACCGTCTGCCGGATCGAGGTGGCCGCGGCGGACGGGGACACCGTCCTGACGGTGACCGACGACGGGCGGGGCGAGGGCACAGGGCCCTCGGGCAGCGGACTGCGCGGCCTCACCGAGCGGCTCGCGCAAGCGGGCGGATCGCTGGAGTGGGGGCCCGCGGAGCGCGGCGGATTCCGGGTGACGGCCCGCCTGGCCACCGACGCGGACCGGCGGGCCCTGCGCTGAGCGCACCAACGCGCCTGCCGGTGAAGGGACTTCAGGAGACGCGCTGGGCCGCCTTCGGCTGGCGCTCCGCCGACGGCAGCCACACCAGGACGAGCAGCACCCCGCCGAGCAGGATCAGTCCGCTCGTACGGAACGCGGCCGCGTAGCCGTCGGTCAGCGCCACCGGATCCGAGGCCCCGCCCGACTGCGCCGCGGCGATCGTCGACAGGATCGACAGGCCGAGCGCGCCGCCCATCGTGCGCGAGGTGTTGATGAGCCCCGACACCAGACCCGCCTCCGAGGGCGCCGCCCCCGAGGTGGCCAGCGAGGCGAGCGGGGTCATGGCCAGGCCCGCGCCGAGCATCATCAGGATGCCGGGGAGCAGGATCGAGGCGACGTACCCGCCGTCGGGCGCGATCGTCGCCTGCTGCACGCCGTAGCCGGATGCGGCGATCAGGATGCCGAGGACGGTGACGTTCTTCGCGCCGATCATCCGCATCAGGCGGGGTGCGAGCTTCGAGCCGAGCATGACCGTCAACGAGGAGGGGACCAGGGCGAGTCCGGCCTCGATGGCGGAGTAGCCGAGCACGTTCTGCGCGTACACCGTCATGAAGAACCACATGGCGAAGCTGGCCGCGCCGCACACCATCATCACGGCGTTCGCCGCGGCCACCGACCGCAGCCGGAACAGACCGAGCGGCATCAGAGGCGCCTTCGTGCGCGCCTCGACCAGCAGGAACACGGCGATGAGCAGCAGGCCCGCGCCGAGCGGAACCAGCGTCCCGGGCGCCGTCCAGCCCTCGACCTCGGTCTGCACGATCCCGTACGCGAGGGTGGCGAGGCCGGCCGTGACGAGGACCGCGCCCGGCAGGTCGAGCCGGCGCCGTTCGCCGCCGCGGCTCTCGGTCAGCCAGAACACGGCGGCCACGAGCACGAGCACACCGACCGGCACATTGATGAGCAGCACCCAGCGCCACGACAGGAGGTCGGTGAGCAGCCCGCCGACGAGTCCGCCGGCCGCGCCGCCGCCCGCGCCGACGGCGGTCCAGGTGCCGATGGCCCGCACCCGGGCCGGTCCTTCGGGGACGGCCGAGGTGAGCAGGGTCAGGGTGGAGGGGGCGAGCACCGCGGCGCCCAGGCCCTGGACGGCGCGGGCGGCGAGCAGCTGCCAGCTCTCCTGCGCGAGTCCGCCGGCGAGCGAGGCGGCGGTGAACAGGGCGAGACCGAGCAGGAACATCCGCTTGCGCCCGAAGAGATCGCCGGCCCGGCCGCCGAGCAGCATGAAGCCGGCGAAGGCGATCGAGTACGCGTTGACCACCCATTGCAGCCCGAGCGCGCTGAGCCCGAGGTCGGCGCGCATCGAGGGCAGCGCGGTGTTGACCACGGACACGTCGAGCACGACGAGGAACTGGCCCGCACACGCCGTGAGCACCACGGCCCAGGTCGGTATGGAGCGGCTGCGGTGCGGGCGGGTGGATATCGCGGTGTCGGTGGGTGTCGGGGCCATGCCGGCCATGCTCTCAGTCGGCGGACGGCCGGCGCATCGGGGTTTCGATGCACCGGCCATCGGTCTTGGGGACTAGGTCCCTCCGGGTACCCGCACCACGGCGTTCACGTCCGCGGCAGACGTGATCGCCCTCACGTCCGCGGCGGACGTGACACCCCTCACCTCCACGGCGACCGCGCCGAGCTCACTTCCGCAGCATCGTCACGACCGCCGCCCCGCCCAGCCCGATGTTGTGGGCGAGCCCGACGCGGGCTCCTTCCACCTGCCGCGCCCCGGCCTCCCCGCGCAGCTGCCACGACAGCTCCGCGACCTGGGCGAGGCCGGTCGCGCCCAGCGGGTGGCCCTTGGAGATCAGACCGCCCGAGGGGTTCACGACCCACTTCCCGCCGTACGTGGTCGCGCCGGACTCGACGAGCTTCCCGGACTCGCCCTCGCCGCACATCCCGAGCGCCTCGTAGGTGAGCAGCTCGTTGATCGAGAAGCAGTCGTGCAGCTCGATGACGTCCACGTCCTCGATGCCGAGCCCGGCCTGCTCGAAGACCTGCCGCCCGGCCGCCGCCGACATCGGCTTGCCGACGACGTCGATGCACGAGCCGGACGCGAAGGACTCCTCGGTGTCGGTGGTCATGGTCTGCGCGACGATCTCCACCGCCTTGTCACCGAGCCCGTGCCGCTCCACGAACCGCTCCGAGACCACGACCGCGGCGGCCGCGCCATCCGAGGTGGGCGAGCACTGGAGCTTGGTCAGCGGCCGGTGGATGGTCTTGGCGGCCAGGATCTCGTCCACCGTGTAGACGTCCTGGAACTGCGCGTACGGGTTGTTCGCCGAGTGCCTGTGGTTCTTGGCGCCGACCGCCGCGAGCTGCGCCTCGGTCGTGCCGTACAGCTCCATGTGCTCGCGGGCCGCGTCGCCGAAGATCTGCGCGGTGGGCGGGGACATCTCGAAGCCGTGCTTGGCGGCCATGATCCCGTAGTGCCGGGCGACGGGCGAGGTCTTGAAGTCGCCGCCGTCCGCTCCCCCGCCGAGCGCGCCCTTCTTCATCTTCTCGAAGCCGAGCGCGAGCACGCAGTCGTTGATCCCGCCGGCCACGAACTGCCGGGCCATCATCAAGGCGGTCGACGCGGTCGCGCAGTTGTTGTTCACGTTGTAGACGGGAACGCCCGAGAGCCCTATTTCATACGCGGCCCGCTGACCCGCCGTGGAGGCCTGGAAGCAGTATCCGACCGGCACCTGCTCGACGAGATCGTACGAAATCCCGGCGTCTTCAAGGGCTTTCGTGCCGGCCTCTTTCGCCATGTCCCAGTACTGCCAGTCCCGGCTCTCGGGCTTCTCGAACTTGGTCATGCCTACGCCGACGATGTACGTCTTCATCCTGGTGTGGCCTTTCAGTCCCTGGGCAGGCCGAGAATGCGCTCGGCGACGACATTGAGCTGGACCTGGGTGGTGCCGCCCGCGATGGTCAGACAGCGGGACATGAGGAACGAGTACACGGCCCCGGCTCCCGGACCCTCGCGCAACGCGCCTGCGGGGCCGAGAAGTTCGAGGGCGAGATCGGCGACTTTCTGCTGGTGGGGGGTCTGGACGAGCTTGCGGATGGAGGCTCCGGCGCCGGGTTCGATGCCCGAGACCTGCTGGAGGGTGGTGCGCAGCCCGATGCAGGCGAGGGCGTGCGCCTCGGCGGCGAGGGCGCCGATCCGGGCGCGGGTGGCGTTGTCGAGATCGGCGGAGCGCGCGATGAGCATTTCCAGGCCGGTGTCGAAGGTCATCTGGTCGGCCATGTGCACGCGTTCGTTCCCGAGGGTGTTCCGCGCGACCTTCCAGCCGTCGTCGACCTCGCCCACCACCGCGTCGGCCGGCAGCAGCACGTCGTCGAAGTACACCTCGTTGAACATCGCCTCGCCGCTGATCTCCTTCAGCGGCCGGATGTCGATGCCCGGGGTGTTCTTCATGTCGACGAGGAAATACGTGAGCCCCTTGTGCTTGGGCGCTTCCGGATTCGTCCGGGCGAGCAGGATCCCGAAATCCGCGGTGTGCGCGGAACTCGTCCACACCTTCTGCCCGTTGACCTTCCAGCCGCCCTCGGTCCGCTCGGCCCGGGTCCGCAGCGAGGCGAGATCAGAACCGGCCCCGGGCTCGCTGAACAGCTGGCACCAGCGCAGGTCGCCGCGGAGCGTGGGCCCGATGAAGCGGTCCTGCTGCTCCCCGGTCCCGTAGGCGATCAGCGAGGGCACCACCCAGGTCGCGATCCCCAGATCGGCCACCTTCACCCCGGCCGACCGCAGCTCCTGCTGCACGACGAGCTGCTGCACGGGCCCGGCGCCGAGCCCGTAGGGCTTCGGCAGATACGGGGCCGCGTACCCGGTGGGCGCGAGCTCGCGCCGTACGGCCTTCGGGTCGAGTCCCTTGACGGGCTCGATCGCCGCGCGCGCCTGCGCCCTGAACTCCTCGGCCTCCTGCGGCAGTTCGAGCCTCAGCTCGCGCCGCGCGCCGCCCTCGGCGAGCCGCACGGCCCGCAGCCGGTGTGCGTCCCCGGCCCCGTAGAGCTGACGGACGACGAGCGCACGGCGCAGATACAGATGGGCGTCGTGCTCCCAGGTGAACCCGATGCCGCCGAGCACCTGGATGCAGTCCTTGGCGCAGCTGAACGCGGCGTCGAGCGCGACGGAGGCGGCGAGCGCCCCGGCCAACTCCCGTACCTCTCCGGCCTCTTCACCGGCGGCACGGGCCGCGTCCCACACCAGCGCCCTGGCCTGCTCGACCCGCACGAGCATGTCGGCGCACAGGTGCTTGATCCCCTGGAACTGCCCGATCGGCCGCCCGAACTGCTCGCGCACCTTGGCGTACTCGGCCGCCGTCCGCAGCGCCCAGGCGGCGGTCCCGCAGGCGTCGGCGGCGAACACGACCGCGGCGAGGTCCCGTACGAGCCCGGTGTCGGCCTCGATCAGCCGCCCGCGCGCCCCTTCGGCCCGGACCTCGGCGGTGGGCCGCGTCGGGTCGGCACTCTCCTGCACGCGTACGGCGAGCTCCGCGGCGTCGACCACGAACCACCGCACGCCCTCGGCCCCTTGGGCGGCCAGCAGCAGCAGATCGGCCTCGCCGCCGCCGAGTACGGGAGGCGCCTCGCCGTCGAGCAGATACCCTTCGCCGTCCCGTACGAAGGTGAGGGTGCCGGCCGCGAGCGCGACCGCCCCGATCCGCTCCCCCTCGGCCAGCGCGGCCGCGAGAGCGCGCTCGCCGGCGCGCTCCAGGACCGCGGACGCAAGGGAGTTGGCGATCAGCGGTCCGGGCAGCGCGCCCTGGGCCGCCTCCTCGACCACGACGGCGAGATCGACGAGGTCACCGCCCCCGCCGCCGCACTCCTCGGGCAGATGCACCCCGAGCAGCCCCTGCTCGGCGAGCCCGCTCCAGAACCCGGGCCGCCCGCCGCCGGCGGGCGCGTCGAGCACCTTGCGCACTTCCTCCGGCGGCACGGCCCGCGCGATCCATCCGCGCACAGCAGCGGCCAACTCGCGTTGCTCTTGCGTGATCCCGATCCCCATGGCGGGCAGAGTAGAACACGTTTCAATCTGACGGAAGGTCAGATTGCTGGCAGCTTTCCGCGGCCGGACGTCGAACAGCGACGTGCGATTCCGGCCAATCGCCACCCGCGGCGGCTTCGCCCTCTGGTCAGCCTCGCCTCGCAGGTGCAGGATGAGCCCCTCTTGGTGCGGGGGTCCCAGGGAGGTGGAGCATGTCCCTGCGACCCTGGTGGAGCCTGTCGCCTGACGATGCGTCTGACAATGGGCACCATCCATCCCAGGCCAAGCCTGCCCCTGAACCGGCGATACCGGTGGACGTCCTGACCGCCAAGCCGCTGTCCCTCAACGGCTCGAGCGTCCGACGGGACGTCTACGCGCAGCGGGGACCACTCCCGGACGGCAACCCGACCAGCCGCCGGATCGCGTCCGTCGTCCACGCACGCGTGGACCGGATCGGGCAACTGAAGGACCGGATCGGGCAATGGCACGACCGGACGATGGGCCGGAAGCCGCGTGCAGTCAGAGTTCTCAGTCCGCTCCAGGGCGACAGTCTCGCCCGGTGGATCCAGAATGAGATCCTCACGGCACCCAAGCGCCCAGTCCCCTCGTTCGGGTTCAGCTTCGTGCCTGCACTGGTGCACAGCGTCGCCGCGGAACGCGTGCGGCACGTTCGGGTCTGCGCTCTGGCGGGCGCGACCGCACTGGTCGCCGTCCGGCATCCGTGGGGTGCGGGCACACTCGCAGCGACGATGCTGTTGTTCCAGTTGCTCCTAGCCGAAGGACGGCTCAAGCGGCTGGCCCGCTGGGGCACCGGCTCGCTCATCGCCGCCGCGCTCCTGGCCGCGGGTGCGCTCCTCGCGTGGCAGCAGCTGAAGCCTCACCTGCCGCTCATCCAGCGCGCCTTGTCAGACGCGCCGTCCGCGGCGTTCTGGCTCTCAGCTCTACTCTCGGCCGTCTACGCGTGTGATCGCTGGCTCGCCCTCGGCTACGTGGCGTCTCTCTCCGCGGACCGAAAGCCCAGCGCGCAGATGCGCCCCCGGCTGGCCCCTGGCGCCGCCCGGCGAGTGGCGGCGTGCGCTGCCGCAGAAACGTGGCAGGCCATTCCGTATCGGCGCGAGCATCGTGTGGACCGATTCGTGGGCGCGAGCCGAGGTGCTCACCGGAACGTGGTCCGCATCCAGCTCTCCCCCGCCGGTGACCACACCGCGGCGGACACACCGGCGGACCAGGAGGGAACTCCCGGTCTGGCCGAGCGGACTTCCAAGGGTGAGCAGACGGTCATGCGAAAATTCGAAGCAGACCATCTGCTCGATTACGTGCGCGACGAACTCAAAAAACTGCGGGGGCATTTGGTCGAGTCGCATGCTCTGCCACACTGCGATGTCTTCGAAGTGTTCGCGGTCCCCGACTCCGAGTGGAAGAAGCTGCCTCAGGCCAAGGGGACGGAGAGCGAGCCGGGCACACACGCAGGGTGGCCCGAGGCACGCGAGATGATGGACGAATCCTGCCGGCCTCCGTCCGGGCACTTCCGCCGCCGCTATCTCGCGGCGCAAGTCGTCGACTGGGACGGCGACATCGTGGTCACCGTATTCGCGCATGCAGCACTTGAAGGCCAGACGCTCACCTTCGTGACCAGGCCACACGCGCTCGCGCCGCTGCGCGAGGAGCTCCGCGTGGAGGCCGCACATGGTGCCGAGCTGGTCTGGAAGATCGTTCAGACGCCGCTCCAGGCGGTCGGCGACGTCGCGGTCCTCGCCCGTGACGTGTACCGGAGAACGGGTCGTGGCCTCGGCATTCTCCACGCCAAAAAGGCGAAGGAAGCCGTCGTGCACACAGCGGCCGGAATATTCGATCCACGGAAGGCGCCGGACGACAAAGCGGTGAGCCTGCGGGAACGTTGCTCCGACAACGGCATCGACGACATGCACCAGCACGAGGACGCTACACGTCACATATCCATCCTGCAGAGCAGCATGTTCGCATCGGCAAGCTCCTTCCTCGCCGACCAAGGCGTGGAGACTGGCGACTTCCGCAAGCAAGCCTCCCAGTTCATCTTCGTCAGCGGCGACAACAACCAGGTGAACACCGGGAACCTGGGCGGCGCCATGCAACAGTCGAACCAATCCGGAAAAGAAGCAGATTCCAAGGGGTGACCATGGCAATTTTCCGTGGCCGAGGAGATTCCGACGACGGAATGCACGTGGCCGGCGACAGCAACCAGATCAACACCGGGTCCGTCAAAGGCGACATGACCCAGTCCAACCACATGGGCCACACGCCGGCCCCTCCGGCCCTCGTCGCTGCCCGCGCTGAATTCGCCCGCCTGCGCGCAGCATTGGACGCCCACGAAGGAGAACTGAGTGAGACCGACCGTGCCGCTGCCCGACGATGGCTCGGCCGGATCGACGCCGAGCTGAGTCGTCCTCAGCCGGACAGACAGCAGCTCGGCGACGACGCAGACGGGTTGAGCGGAAGAATCGGCACGGTGGCGGCCCTCGTCACCATCACGCAGGCCTTCATCGCCAGCCTTCAAGGGCTGGCAGGCTGAAACGAAGGCGTCGCGCCTACGACGCCAGGAACCCCGAGACCCCGTCCGCGATCCCCTTCGCCGCCTTCTGCCGCCAGGACGGGCTGGTCAGCAGGGCCGCGTCCGTGGCGTCGCGCATGTTGCCGCATTCGACGAAGACCTTCGGGACCTTTGTCAGGTTGAGGCCGCCGAGGTCGCGGCGGACGTCGAGGCCCGTGCCCTCGCCGATGTAGTTCGAGGGGCGCATGCCCGTCGCGGCGACGAATTTGCCCGCGATCCGCGCGCCCAGGTCGCGCGAGGGGCCGACGATCGCGCGGGTGTCGGCGCCGCCGGCGTGCACGGCCGCGGGCAGGATGACATGGAAGCCGCGGTTGCCTGCGCCGGAGCCGTCCGCGTGCACGGACACGACGGCGTCCGCCTTCGCCTCGTTGCCGATCTCGGCGCGCTCGTCCACGCAGGGGCCGAAGGCGCGGTCGCGGTTCTGGGTCAGCTTGACGGTGGCGCCCTGGTCTTCGAGCAGGTCGCGGACGCGGTGCGCGACGTCGAGGGTGAACTCCGCTTCCGTATAACCGGAGTTGGTGGACGTCCCCGTCGTGTCGCACTCCTTCTTGTTCGTGCCGATGTCGACCAGGCGCGCGATGTCCCGCGGGTGCTTGAAGTTCGAGGGGTTGTGACCCGGGTCGAGGACGACGACCTTGCCGGCCAGCGGGCCCTTCCCGGCCGGCGAAGCGGAGGGCTTCGCGGAGGACTTCGACGGCTTGGGGTCGTCCGGGGTCTTCGAGGTGGCCTTGCCCGAGGGCGTCTGCTGCGCGGTGGAGCTCGACGCGCTCGGCAGCGGCAGCACCTTCGGGGGTTCGTCCTCGTCCGCCGTCCCGCTCAGCGCCTGCCACAGCAGCCAGCCGGCCAGCGCGGTCGGCACCAGCGCGGCGACGGCCACCAGACCGCCGCCCCGCCTCAGGGGGCGGCGCGGGTGCGGGCCGGGGTCATCGGGATCGTCGTACGACACAGTGCGAGCCTAGCCGCCCCGCACCCCGGCCCGCCGCCCCAGCCGTGACCAGGCGCGACGCAATCGTTATGCGCCGTACCAACCGGTCGGTATTGACAGGGTGACGCACGCGAAGGTGTGATGCGTGGCACCACTCGCTAGGTACCGCACAGCCGGCGCAGGAGGATTCGCAATGGGGCAGTCCGGGTTGCACGAGCTCGACGCGGTCGCGCAGGCCGCGGCCGTACGAGGCGGCGAGATCAGCCCCGTGGAGCTCGTCGAGCACCACCTCGACCGGATCGCCCGGTACGACGCACAGCTTGGCGCGTTCCTCACCGTAACCGCGGAAAGCGCCCGTGACCAGGCCTCCTCCGCCGAGCAGCGGCTGACGCACGGAGACCTCGACGCACTGCCGCCGCTCTTCGGAGTGCCGACGGCGATCAAGGACCTGAGCGCCACCACGGACGTGCGCACCACCTTCGGCTCGAAGGCCTTCGAGGAGTTCGTGCCGCAGCGCGAGGCGCACGCCGTACGGCTGCTGCGCGAGGCGGGCACGATCAGCCTCGGGAAGACCAACACCCCCGAGTTCGGTCTTTCCGGCTACACCGACAACGACCTGGTGGGTCCGGCGCGCAGTCCGTGGGACACCGCGCGGACCGCCGGCGGTTCCAGCGGGGGCGCCGCGGCCGCGGTGGCGGCGGGGCTCGTGCCCTTCGCGCACGGCAGCGACGGCGGCGGCAGCATCCGTATCCCCGCGGCCTGTTGCGGGATCTTCGGGCTCAAGCCCTCGCGCGGCCGGATCAGCAACGGTCCGGTGGGCAGCGACGTCACCGGGTTCACCATCCAGGGCCCGCTGTCCTGGACGGTCCGCGACGCCGCCGCGATGCTCGACGCGCTGGCCCATCCGCAGCCCGGCGACCCGTACTGGGCGCCTCCGCTGCCGGACGGCGAGTCCTTTCTTCAATACGCCGGGCGCGACCCGGGCCGGCTGCGGATCGGTGTCTATACGGATCCGGGGCTGGACGAGCTGGCGGTGGACCCGGAGATCATGGCGGCGCACACCGCGGCGGCCGAGCTGCTCGCCTCGCTCGGGCACGAGGTCGTGGAGATCCCCAACCCCTTCGGCGACACCCTGCGCGACTCCTTCCTCGGCATCTGGGCCACCCAGTCCCTGCTGATGAAGACGGCGAGCGAGGAGCAGCTGCGGCCGCTGTCGAAGTGGTGGCGGGAGATCGGGCGGGGCCTGAGCGCCGAGCAGTTCCTCGACGCGATGACCGGCACCCAGCTCGGGAGCCGCCGGGCCGTCGAGGCGATGGACGCGTTCGACGCCGTGCTCACCCCCACCCTGGCCGTCCACCCGCCGGCGCCCGAGTGGTTCCAGGAGGGCGACGCGCTCCTGGAGGCGCAGCGCCAGACCGGACTCAGCTGCTTCACGGCCGCCTTCAACGCCAGTGGCCAGCCGGCCGCGAGCCTGCCGCTCGGGCAGAGCGCGGACGGCGTGCCGATCGGTGTGATGCTCGCCGGGCGTCCGGCGGGCGAGGCCGCGCTCATCTCCTTGTGCGCGCAGATCGAGGCCGCACAGCCCTGGGCCCACCGGCGTCCGCCGCTGTTCGCCTGAGGCCCGCCGCGGGCTGAGCATCACCGGTCCCGGCCCTCCACCCCGACCCCGCATCCCCCACACCCCGAACCCCACACAGCGCCACCCCGCACCAACCATCCGACCAGGCCCGAGCCGCGGCCTGTCGTTGTCGCGCCCTACCCAGGCACGTACGCCCTTGGAGGCTGGAACATGGCACGTTCGGTCAAGACCACTGGCGCGGTCCGTGCGGCCGCGCTTGCAGCGGCCCTCGGTCTGGCCGCCACGGCCTGCACCACCAGCGACGGCACGAGCACGGGCGGCGGGGGCAAGGGCGGGGGCGGCGGTTCCGCCACCCTCCAGCTGACCGGCGACCCGACCACGCTCGACCCGGCCAAGGGCACCGCCGTGCAGGACCTGGTGATGTCGCGGATGCTGTACGACGTCCTCGTGCGCCGCGACGACGGCGGCGAGATCGTCGGCAACCTGGCCAAGAGCTGGGAGCAGCCCTCCGCCAAGGAAGCCACGTTCACCCTCAACGAGGGCATCACCTGCACCGACGGCACCAAGCTGACGGCCACGGACATCGCCGCCTCGCTGAAGCGGCTCGCCGACCCGAAGACCGGCGGCTACCCGGCCTTCGGCGCGGGCAACACCGCGACGATCACCGCCGACGACAAGGCGGGCACCGTCAACGTCAAGCTGGCGAAGCCGTATTCGGACCTCCTGTACGGGATGAGCAGCCCGCAGGCCGGCATCATCTGCCCGAAGGCCCTGAAGGACGAGTCGCTCCTGAAGTCCGGCGGCAAGGGCGCGGGCACGGGCCGCTGGTGGCTGGACAAGTCCACGGCCGGCTCCGCGTACACGCTCGCCGGCCGTGACGGCTACACGTGGGGCGCCAAGTACAAGAAGGCGCCGGCGGGCGACGCGCCGAAGACCGTCGTCATGAAGATCCTGCCCAACGAGTCCACGATGGCCAACGAGCTCCTGAGCGGCTCGCTGGACTACGCGGGCATCACCGGCCCCGACGCGGCCCGCCTGGCGAAGGCCCCGGACAAGGTCACCATGGTGCCCACCCCGCTGATCCGCATGATGGTGGTGTTCAACCAGAAGGAGGGCCACCCGGGCGCGGACAAGAAGTTCCGTGACGCGGTGGGCGCGGCCATCGACCGCAAGGCCTTCAACGACACCGTCACCAAGGGCACCGGCGAGGTCATCGCCTCCCTCGCCGACAAGTCGGTGCCGTGCGCGAGCACGGACGAGTCCTGGCTGGCCAAGCCGGACAAGGCCGCGGCGGCCAAGGCGCTCAAGGGCGTGAAGGTGAAGGTGGTCGGCACCAACGCGGTGGCGTCGGGCGCCGGCAACGAGTTCGTGCAGGCCGTCCTGAAGGCGGCGGGCGCGGAGGTCGAGCTGCGCAACGTCGACAACACCACCTGGGCCACCGAGGTGCCGGGCGGCAAGGGCGACTGGGACATCACGGTGCTGCCGAACGTGAACACCACCAACCTGCTGACCCACCCTGCCAGCCTCCTGGTGGGCGAGGCCCCGCCGGCCGGACGCAACTTCGGCTCCGTGAACAACCCGGACTTCGCCGCGGGCTTCGGCGAGGCGATGGCCAACGTCGACGAGGCGAAGAAGTGCGCCGCGTGGGAGAAGGCCCAGAAGGCCGCGCTCACCAACCGCGACGTGCTGCCCCTGACGGCGATCAAGGCCTACTACACCAGCGGCAAGAAGGTCGAGATCGCATCCCCCGACGGGATCCTCGACACCAGCACCGTCCGCCTGAAGAAGTAACTCCCGCCTGCCGCCCGGCTGTTCCGCTCCCGTACGCGGGGCGGGACGCCGGGCGGCGACCGCGCTCGTACGTACGCCAAGCCCCCGCCGGACGGGGGCGCGCAAAGGAGGACGGCCGGTGGCCGAAGCAGCAGTCGTCACGGAGCCGGGTCCCAAGGCCCGTGCCGCAGCGGGGCGCAGCCGCTCGCCCTGGCTGGCGTTCGCCCTGCGGCGGGCCGTCGGCCTGGCGGGCGTCCTGATCACCCTGGTCGTCGGCACCTTCCTCATGGTCAAGCTGATGCCGGGCGATCCGGCCCAGGCGCGGCTGGGTGCCAACGCCACCCCGGAGCAATTGGCCCAGACCCGCCAGGAGATGGGCCTGGACCAGCCGGTGCTCACGCAGTTCACCGACTATGTGGGCGGGCTGCTTCGCGGGGATCTCGGGGAGTCCTTCCAGACCGGGCAGCCGGTCGGGAAGATGATCGGCGACGGGATGCCGTTCACGGCCCAACTGGCCCTGATGGCCATGGTGCTGGTGCTCGTCCTGAGCGTGCCGCTCGGCATGGCGGTCGCCGTGGCCTGCCGCGGCGGGCGGCGCCGGAGCCTCGACACGGCCTTCACCTCGGCCACCGCCTTCGCGCAGGCCATCCCCGAATACGTGCTCGGCACTCTGCTCGTGGCCCTGTTCGCGGTCAAGCTGGCCTGGCTGCCGCCGTCCGGTGCGGCCACGCTCTCGGCGATGGTGCTGCCCGTGCTCGCCGTGAGCATCGGCCCGGTCTGCACGCTCGCGCGCATCGTGCGGCGCGAGACCTCCGCCGTCCTGACCATGGACTATCTGCGCACCGCCCGCGGCCGCCGGCTGCGCGGCCTGCGCCTGTACGCGCGCCACGCCCTGCCCAACCTGCTGACCTCGACCCTGACGGTCGGCGGTCTGATCCTGGTCGGCCTGCTCGGCGGCACCGTGATCGTCGAGTCCGTGTTCGCCTGGCCCGGGGTCGGACTCGCCTCGTTCAAGGCGATCATCGCTCGCGACTACCCCGTCATCCAGGGCATGGTCCTCGTCATCGGGCTGCTCGCGGCCCTGCTCAACCTCCTGGTCGACGTGGTGCTGGGCCTTCTCGACCCGCGCACGCTCAACGCGAAGGCAGGTAACACCGCATGACCGTCGCCGCCGTCAAGCCCGCGGCCCCGCGCCGCCGTCTGCGCCCCACCCCGGGCCTCATCGCCGGTCTGACCGTGATGGCCGCCCTGCTCCTGCTCGCCCTGGTCGCCCCGTGGATCTGGGGCGACGAGGCGGAGGCGCTGGGCGGTACCCCGTATCTGCCCTCCTCGTCCGAGCACTGGTTCGGCACCGACCCGCAGGGGCGCGACGTGCTCGCCCGCACCCTGGTGGCCACCCGCACGACGCTGCTCATGTGCTTCGGCGCCACGGCCATCGCGGCCGTCGGCGGCATCGGCCTCGGGGCCGCGATCTGGGTGGCGGGTCCGCGGGTGCGGGAGATCGGGCAGCGCCTGATCGACGTGATGATCTCCTACCCGGCCGTGCTGCTCGCGATGATCGTCGCGGCGGTGCTCTCGCCGGGCGCGGTGACCTCGGTGGTCGCGATCGGCCTGGCGACCTGCCCGGCCTTCGCCCGGCTGACCACCAACCTCGCGGCGAACATCGCGGCCCGCGACTTCGTCTCCACGGCCCGGCTGCTCGGCGTACCGCCGCTGCGCCTGCTGCGCCGGCACATCGTGCCGAACATCGCCGAGCCGCTGCTCGTGCTGGTGTCGGTGGCGTTCACGGTGTCTCTGAAGGCTCTGTCCGGCCTGTCCTTCCTCGGGATCGGCGTGCAGATCCCGTCCTACGACTGGGGCAAGCTGCTCGCCGACGGGCTCCAGGACATCTACAACAACCCCGCGCCCGTGATCGGCCCCTCGGTCGCGATCGTGCTCGCGGGTCTGGCCGGCGGTCTGATCGGCGACGGGCTCGCGGCGGCGCTCAGCCCGAACGAGGGCGGCGGGCGGGCGCGCGGCGACCGGGCGAAGGTGAAGGCGGCGCTCGGCGCCCTGGACGCGTCCGCCGCGGCCGGTGCGGTCGCCGTCGCCGACGACCTCGTGGTGTCGCTGCCCGACGGGACCCGCCTCGTCGACGGCGTCTCGCTGTCCATCGCGCCCGGCGAGATCGTGGGCGTGGTCGGCGAATCGGGCTCCGGCAAATCCCTTACGGCGATGTCCCTGGCCAAGCTGCTTCCGGAGCCGCTGCGCTCCGACGCGGCCCAACTCCGGGTCGGTGACCTGGACTTGACCGGCAATCCGTCCCGGTCCCGTCTGGCCACCGAGATCGGCATCGTCTACCAGGACCCCTCGTCCTCCTTCAACCCGGTGCTCAAGCTGGGCGGCCAGCTCACCGAGACGCTCCGGGTGCACGGCGGCGTGGGACGGGGCGAGGCCCGGCGGCGTGCGGTCGAACAGCTGAAGCTCGCGCATGTCACGCACCCCGAGGCGCGGATGAAGCAGTATCCGCACGAGCTCTCCGGCGGTCAGCGGCAGCGCGCGATGATCGCCTCGGCGATGCTGACGAAACCGAAGCTGCTCATCGCCGACGAGCCCACGACCGCGCTCGACGTCACCGTGCAGGCCGAGGTCCTGAAGCTGCTCCTGGAGGCCAACGAGCGCGACGGCACGGCGATCCTGCTGATCTCGCACGACATCGCGGTGGTCTCGTCCGTGTGCGACCGGGTGCTCGTGATGTACAGCGGGCGGCTCGTGGAGGAGCTGACGGCCGGGCAGCTGCGGGCGAAGGACGCGCAACACCCTTACACGCGGGCCCTGTTGGCGGCCACCCCGGCCGTGGACGAGGACACCGAGCCCGCCTCGATCCCGGGCCGCCCGCCCCAGCCGGCCGACCGGCCCGCGGGCTGCGCGTTCGCGCCGCGCTGCGCGCTGGTGCGGCCGGTGTGCCACGAGGAGCGGCCGCTGCTGCGGATCACGGGTACAGGGTCCCGGGCCGCGTGCCACGTGGTGGGCGAGCCGGCGGAGGCGGGCGCACCGGCCGCGGTCGAGGCGGGCGCACCGGCCGCGGTGCACGAGACCAGCGACGTGCCCGCCGGCCCCGTACTGCCGGAACAGGGCGCCGCCCAGGACGCGGAGGAGACCGCACGATGACGACCAGGGTGCTCGAACTCGACGGTGTCGACGTCTCGTTCGGCTTCGGCTCGCGCCGCAAGCACGTCCTGCACGACGTCGGCCTGACCCTCGACGAGGGCCGCACGCTCGGCCTCGTCGGCGAGTCCGGCTCCGGCAAGTCCACGCTCGCCAAGGTGGTCGTGGGCCTGGTGCGGCCCGCGGCGGGCCGGATCCTGATCGACGGCGAGGACATGGCCGGGGCGGGCCGCGAGCGGATCGCGCGGCTGCGCCGCCGGATCCAGCTGATCCCGCAGGACCCGTACGCCTCCCTCAACCCGCGGATGACCGTCGGGGACGCGCTCGCCGAGGCCATCGACCCCCTGCGCGGCCGCGCCGAAGCGCACCGCGACACCATCGCCGCCCTGCTCGCGAAGGTGTCCATGGACGCCGACGCGGCCGACCGCTACCCGCACGCCTTCTCCGGCGGCCAGCGCCAACGCATCGCCATCGCACGGGCGTTGGCGGTCGGACCCGAGGTGATCGTGGCCGACGAGGTGACCTCGGCCCTCGACTGCTCGGTACAGGCCGAGGTGCTCGGGGTGCTGCGGGACCTGCGCGCCTCGATGCGGCTGACGATGCTGTTCATCTCGCACGACCTCGCCGTCGTACGGCATGTCAGTGACGAGGTGGCGGTGATGTCGGGCGGCCGGATCGTGGAGCACGAGCAGCGGGACCGGATCTTCGCGTCCCCGCAGCACGACTACACGAAGCTGCTCCTTGCGAGCGTGCCGGACGGGAAGCCGCTGCGGGAGCGGCGCGGGACCGCCGTATCGAAGTGAGGCGGATCCGGCCTATCGAAGTGAGACGGGTCCGGCCCCGGGTCTACAGTCCGGGGCCGGTCCGCCGCAGCACGCGCAGCGAGTCAGTGGCCGAGACCTCGGCGAACGCACCAGAGGCGAGCGCCCGCAGATAGACCCGGTACGGGGCCTGCCCCGTGAACTCGTCCACCGGGTCCGGGAACACGTCGTGGATCAGGAGCAGACCGCCCTCGGCGAGATGCGGCACCCAGCCCTCGTAGTCGGCGTTGGCGTGCTCGTCGGTGTGCCCGCCGTCGATGAACACGAACCCGAGCGACCCGCCCCACACCCGCGCCACCTGCGGCGACTTCCCGACCAGCGCGATCACGTGCTCTTCCAGACCCGCCTTGTGCAGCGTGCGCCGGAAGGTGGGGAGCGTGTCCATCCGGCCGACCTCCGGGTCGACGGTCTCCGGGTCGTGGTACTCCCAGCCCGGCTGCTGCTCCTCGCTCCCCCGGTGGTGGTCGACGGTGAGCGCCGTGGTCCCGGTCTGGCGCGCGGCGTCGGCGAGCAGGATCGTGGAGCGTCCGCAGTACGTGCCCACCTCCAGCAGGGGCAGCCCGAGCGCACCGGCCTCGACCGCGGCCGCGTACAGCGCGAGGCCCTCGCCGATCGGCATGAAACCCTTTGCGGACTCGAAGGCGGCCCGCACCTCGGGCTTGGGGGTCGCGGCGGTGGCGGACATCGGAGGGCCTCCATGCGGCAGTCGTACGGCGGGGCGGTGGGCGGATGTTGTGCGGGTCCTGTGCATGATCGTCGTACGCGTACACCAGTTCCCGGGGTCGCCCATGCTGCCGTATCCGTTCGGGAACCAATAGCGCCCTCCCGCATCTCCTTTCTCACAGCCGGGTAGACAGTCGGGGTCTTTATACCGAGCAGACACCCAGGCCGAACGGGCGATAGTGTCATCCGTACGATGGGGGGCCGCCGATGGGGATTCAGCCTGTCCGGCGCGTGAGGACAGTGCACGTTCCCGCGCGCGCCGCACCCGCGCACCGGCTACAGCGACGCCCACCGACGACTCGACGACGATGAAGGACCTGAAGTGAATTTCCGCTCTCTGACACGAGGCGACGGCGTGGTGATCGCGGCAGCGGTGTTGCTGTTCATCGCCTCCTTCCTGGGTATGTTCGACGACGACGGCGACGACGCCCCCACGGCGTGGGACGACGGATCCGTCCTGCTCAGCGTGTACCTGATCGGCATTGTCGGTGCGCTGCTCATCGCAGTCGGCCGGGCCCAGCAGCCGGCCCGCAAGGTCGCAGGGCTCGAGCTCGGGCAGATCGGCGTCGCGTTCACGATCGCTTCGGCGCTGAGCGCGCTCTTCAAGATGTTCGACCTGCCGGCCTACCTCGACGCCGCGGAGGGCTTCCCCACGGATCAGATCGATGCCGGCACCGGCACGATCCTCGGCCTGATCGCCGCCCTGGTCCTCGCCGCAGCCGCCATCGCCACCAACCTGGTGCCCGCCCTCAAGGCCCCCCTCATGGGCGCCCCCCGCCCCGCCGCCCCGCAGTACGGCGGTCAGCCGCAGGGCGGCTACGGCTACCCGGGGGCCCAGCAGGGTCAGCCGCAGCAGCCCTACGGCCAGCAGCAGCCGCAGCACTCGCAGGGCGGGTTCCCGCAGCCCGGTCCGGCGGCCACGCAGCCCGGTCCGCAGCAGGGCGGCGCCCCGCAGCCGGCGGGCGACTTCTCGCCGTTCTGGTTCGCCGTGCCGGTGCAGCGTCCGCTGTACGCCGAGGACGGCAGCCCGACGCCGATCGCCGAGCTGGCCCCGGGTACCTGGTACCTCGCGGTGGAGCAGCGCGGTCCGGGCCTCGTCGCCCAGACCCAGGACGGCCGTCGCGGTGTGCTCCAGGACACCACGGGCATCCAGCGCGGCTGACCTTCCGCGGCGCACCGCACGAGAGCAAGTGAGCACGGCCCTCCGCCCGACCGGGCGGGGGGCCGTTGTCATGTGTACGGACAGCCCCTACAGTGCCCTGAGCTGACGACCCGTCAGTTGCGAGGAGAATGCGTACGCGACCAGGGGGCAGGCATGCGGCTCGGGATCACCCTCGGCTACTGGGGACGCGGCCCCAAGCCCGACCACGTGGCGCTGGCCCAGGAGGCCGAGCGCCTCGGCTACGACTCCGTGTGGACCGCGGAGGCCTGGGGCTCGGACTGCTTCACGCCGCTCACCTGGATCGCCGCCCACACCTCAACCATCAAGCTGGGCACGGCGGTTGCGCAGATGGCCGCGCGGACGCCGACGGCCACGGCGATGCACGCGCTCACGCTCGACCACCTCTCCGGCGGCCGCATGATGCTCGGCCTCGGCCTGTCCGGGCCGCAGGTGGTGGAGGGCTGGTACGGGCGGCCGTTCCCGAAGAGCCCGCTGACCGCGACCCGCGAGTACGTGGACGTGATCCGCCAAGTCCTGCGCAGGGAAGGCCCGGTGAGCCTGGACGGCCGCTTCCACTCGCACCCGTACGCGGGAGAGGACGGCACCGGACTCGGCAAACCCCTGAAGCCGATCACGCACCCGCTGCGGGCCGAACTCCCCGTATTCCTGGGCGCCGAGGGCCCGAAGAACATCGCGCAGACCACCCGGATCGCGGACGGCTGGCTGCCGCTGTACTGGTCGCCGCTGCGCACGGACGTCTACGAGGCCTCGCTCACCGACCTGCCCGAGGGCTTCCGGATCGCGCCGATGGCCCGCGTGCAGGTCTGCGAGGACGTGGCGGCCGGCCTGCTGCCGGTGAAGGCGATGCTCGGCTTCTACATCGGCGGGATGGGGCACGCCTCGAAGAACTTCCACGCGGATCTGATGGCCCGGATGGGATACGAGGCGGAGGCCCGGCACATCCAGGAGCTGTTCGCCCAGGGGCGCAAGGAGGAGGCGGTGCTCGCCGTGCCGGACGCCTTCGCGGACGAGATCTCCCTGGTCGGGCCGCGCGAACGCATCGCGGAACGCCTGGAGTTGTGGCGCAAGGGCCCGGTCACCGACCTCCTGGTGATGTCCCCGGACCTGGAGACGCTGCGGGTACTCGCCGAGCTGAACGGATAGGAGCGCGGACAGGAGCCAGGACGCGTGCGAGGTCCGGACGTACGCCTCGTACGTCCGGACCTCACAGGTGAGTCGCCGTGCGGTCAGCCGCCCAGCTGGGACAGCGACGGCACCTTGTTCTCCACCGGCGCGCCGGCTTCCTTGCCCGCGTCCTTGACCGAGTTGATCACGTTGTCGAACATCCCGGCCACATCGTCCGCGCCCTCGCCCTTGCGCAGCTTGGCCGGCAGGTCCTTGAGGGACTCGATGCCCGCGACCAGCGGCGCGACGGCCTTGGAGAGCAGCGGGTCGCCCTCGGCGTTCTTCGCGGCGGCCTTCAGGCGGTTGTACGCGAAGGCGCCGGCGAGACCGGCCTTGACCATCGTGAACTTCCGGCCGTCCGCGCCCTGCTTGAACTTGCCCTCACGCGCCGGCTTGATGATCCACTGGTAGGCGGCGCCCGCCGCGAGCCCGGCGTTGGCGACGAAGCGGGTCTTGGCGAACTTCTGCTGCTCGGCGGTGCTGGTACTGCTCGGGTCGGCCGCGGCGTCGTTGTCGCTGGAGCCGCAGGCCGTGGTGCCCGCGAGCAGCAGCCCGCACAGGGCCAGGGCGGCGATCACGCGGACGACGAAGGGGCGGCGTATCGCGGAGTCGGAGCTGAGCACGGTGGTCCTCCCACAAGGAACGTGGGCCGCGCCGTACGAGAACCGCAGCCCTGGACGCAGCCTCGCCCGGGCCCGCGCATGCCGCCACTTGGGCGAGCCCATCCGGGGCGGCGGGCCGGTGCTGCGGGGATGCGGGCCGGTGTCGCGGGGATGCGGGCCGGTGCCGCGGGGGCGGCGGCCCGGTGCGGCGACCGGACCGCGGGCGGTTTCGAATCGTGGAAGCCGGTAACCCGGTGCGTATGTCTCGCAACGGAAAGGGTTCCTGGCAGGCCGGCACCGTGATCGCGGTCATCGCCGACATCATGGCGGCCATCATCGGCCTGTGGATCTTGATGTACCTGCTGGACGCGAACCGGGCGAACGACCTGGTGCAGTTCGTCCAGGACGCCGCCCGCTGGCTGGCCGGCTGGTCGCACGACCTGTTCACCTTCGACGAGGCCTGGGCCCGCGTCGTCTGCGGCTACGGTCTGGCGGCGATCGTGTACCTGTTCGTCGGCCACCTCGTGGCGAACCGTCTGCGCCGCTACTGAGCCCGTACCAGGGCGCCGATCATCCGGCAGTGGCCCCGCGGCCGAACCCCCGCCGCCGCGGCGCCGCTGCCGGGTCCTGCTACGGCGTGGTGCAGCAGTCCGGTTCGAGCCCGGCCGGCAGCCGGTCCTCGCCGAACACCGCACAGGTCGCCTCGTGCCCGCCGAGCGCGGCCACCGCGAGCAGCACCGCGCCCGCCGTCCAGGCGGTGAGTTCCTGCGGCCAGACGGCGCTGTCCTCGAAGACGTAGCCGGTCCAGTAGAGCCCCGACTCCGGGTCGCGCAGATGCTGGATGGACTTGAGGATCTCCAGCGCGCGGTCGGACTCCCCCATCACCCACAGGGCGAGGGCGAGTTCGGCCGATTCGCCGCCGGTCACCCACGGGTTGGGCGAGACGCACCGGACCCCGAGGCCGGGCACGACGAAGCGCTCCCAGCCCTCCTCCATACGGGACTTGGCGTCCGCGCCGGTGACCGCCCCGCCGAGCACCGGGTAGTACCAGTCCATCGAGTAGCGGTCCTTGTCGAGGAACCGCTCGGGGTGGCGCCGTATCGCATGGCCGAGCGCGCCGGCCGCCAACTCCCAGTCGGGCTGCGGCTCTTCGCGCTGCTCGGCGATGGCGAGCGCGCAGCGCAGGGCCTGGTGGATGGAGCAGGAGCCGGTGAGCAGCGCGTCGGTGACGGGCGTGCCGTCCTCCTCGCGCTTCCAGCCGATCTGACCGCCGGGCTGCTGGAGGGCGAGCACCCACTCGATCGCCGCGTAGACGGCGGGCCACATGCGGTCGAGGAAGGTGTCGTCACCGGTGGCGAGGTAGTGGTGCCAGACGCCGACGGCTATGTACGCGCAGAAGTTGGACTCGGCGCCGCGGTCGGTGGGCGCCTCGGCGTCCCCGTCGGCGTAGGCCGCGTACCAGGAGCCGTCCTCGCGCTGGTGGCGTACGAGCCAGTCGTAGGCGCGCGCGGCGGCCTCGTGCTCGCCGGCCGCGTCGAGCGCCATCGCGGCCTCGGTGTGGTCCCACGGGTCGAGGTGGTGGCCGCGGAACCACGGGATGGCGCCGTCCTCGCGCTGGCACGCGAGGATCCCTTCGACGGTGTGCGCGGCCTGCTCCGCGGTGAGGACCCCGGGCAGTACGAGATGCTGCGTCCGGGGAGTGGTCACTTGGCGACCGCCGAACCCGCGTCGGCCACCGAGGACTTGGGCAGGTGCGGCTTGGTCGCGTAGGCCACGAAGCTCTTGCCGATGACCGGGTTGAGGGCCCGCTCGGCGGCGCGCGTCAGCGTGGAGATGCCGCGGGTCTTCATGATGTCCCAGACCAGGAGCTGGTGGTACGCGCGCACCGGCAGCGCCTTGTCGTTGTCGACGCCGAACGCGCACTTGAGCCACCAGTAGGGCGAGTGCAGCGCGTGCGCGTGGTGGGTGCCGTAGGGCTTGAGGCCGGCCTCGCGCATCTTGCCGAGGAGTTCGTCCGCCTTGTAGATGCGGATGTGGCCGCCCTCGACCTCGTGGTACTCGTCGCTGAGCGCCCAGCAGACCTTCTCGGGTCCGTAGCGCGGCACGGTCACGGCGATCCGGCCGCCCGGCTTCAGGACGCGCACCATCTCGGCCAGCACACCCTTGTCGTCCGGGATGTGCTCCATGACCTCACTGATGATCACGACGTCGAAGGACTCGTCGGGGAACGGCAGGTTGAGCGCATCGCCCTCCATGGCGGTGGCGGTCGCGCCCTCGGGCGCCTCGCCGGCCTCCTTCATGGCGGCGAACCACTTGGCGACCTCGCGGATCTCCTCACCGTTCTGGTCGAGCGCCACGACCTGCGCGCCGCGCCGGTAGCACTCGAAGGCGTGCCGCCCGGCACCGCAGCCGAGGTCGAGCACGCGATCGCCTGCGGCGAGCGGGAAGCGGGAGAAGTCGACAGTCAGCACGGGCGCCTGCCTTCGTGGTCGGGTGCGGCTGGGTTCACGTCAGTCGAAGTCAGTGGTGCTGCGGGGCCCATCGCAGATGCGACGCGGCTCATCGGGCCGTCCGGCGCGGGGCCGCCGCGATCGCCTCGCGGTACCGCGCGACCGTCCCCTCGGCCGCCCGCGCCCAGGTGAACCGGGAGAGCACCCGCTCGCGCCCCGCCGCACCGAGCCGCGCCCGCAGCGACGCGTCGCCGAGCAGCCGGTTCAGGCCCGCGGCCAGCGCGCCCGCGTCCCCGGTCGGCACGGCCAGGCAGGTCTCCCCGTCCGGCCCCGCGACCTCCGGGATCGCCCCGCCGGTGGTGGCGAGCAGCGGCGTGCCCGTGGCCATCGCCTCGGCGGCCGGCAGCGAGAACCCCTCGTACAGCGAGGGCACACAGGCGACCTGGGCCGAGCGCACGAGGTCGACGAGCTCCTGGTCGGAGATGCCCTTGACGAACTGGACCGCGTCCTCGAGGCCGTACTTCGCGATCGCCTTGGCGACCGGTCCGTGCTCGGGGCGCTTGCCGACGACGACGAGGTGGGCGTGCGGGGTCTCGGTCCGCACCTTGGCGAGCGCCTCGACGAGGTACACGAGGCCCTTGAGCGGGACGTCGGCGCTGGAGGTGGTGACGATGCGCCCGGGGACCTCGGCCACCGACGGGTCGGGCGAGAACAGGTCCGTGTCGGCGCCGATGTGCACGACGTGGATACGGTCCTCGCGCACCCCGAGGTGCTCGACGATCTCGTCGCGGGAGGTGCCCGAGACGGTGAGCACGGAGGGCAGCCGGCGCGCGACGCGCTTCTGCATCCGCGTGAACCCGTACCAGCGGCGCTTGGACGCCCGCTCCCGCCAGCCGTTCGCGGCGTCGAGCTCCAGCTGCCGGTCGACGGTGATCGGGTGGTGGATGGTGGTCACGAGCGGGGCGCCGAGCGCGCCGGGACCGCCCAGCAGGCCGTAGCCGAGCGTCTGGTTGTCGTGGATGACGTCGAAGTCCCCGCGGCGGGCGGCGAGATGGCGCCGGGCGCGCAGCGAGAAGGTGAGCGGCTCGGGGAAGCCGCCGGTGAACATCGTGCCGACCTCGACCACGTCGATCCAGTCCCGGTACTCCTCACGCTTGGGCGTGCGGAACGGGTCGGGCGAGCGGTAGAGGTCGAGGGAGGCCAGCTCGGTCAGCGAGACGCGGTCGTCGACCTCGTCGAGCACGGGATAGGGCTGCGCCCCGATGACCTCGACGTCGTGGCCGAGCCGGGCGAGTTCGCGCGAGAGGTGGCGCACATAGACGCCCTGGCCGCCGCAGAACGGGTTCCCTTTGTACGTGAGCAGCGCGATCCGCAGCGGCTTCTCGCCGCCGTCCGGGCGTCCATGCGTACGCGGCCGGTCACCGGCGGTACGTGTGGCGGCACCAGCGACGGCACCAGGGCCCGCGGGGCCCGCCTCCATGGCCTCAGCGGTCACTCACGGCCCCCTTCTGACTGCATTGCCCGCGAGATTACGCCGGGACGCTAACCTAGAACAAGTTTCAGACTTGATCGCTCGAAGAGCATCGAATTTACCGGCAGGTAAGCAGACCGGAAGGCCTGGATCAGGTGATTCGCGCCACGACGGAGCCCCTGCCATGCTGTGGCCCTCTCGGGGCTTCACCACCCTGCCGGACATGGAACGCGGAACGGGACACATGACAGCGGAAGCCAAGGAATCCGACGGCACGGGCGCCACTCCCGCCCTGACCGAGCGTCAGGAAGCCCGCCGCCGCCGCATCCTGCACGCGAGCGCCCAGCTGGCCAGCCGGGGCGGGTTCGATGCCGTGCAGATGCGCGAGGTGGCCGAGTCCTCGCAGGTCGCCCTCGGCACGCTGTACCGCTACTTCCCGTCCAAGGTGCACCTGCTCGTGGCCACGATGCAGGACCAGCTCCAGCACATGCACGGCACAATCCGCAAGCGTCCGCCGGCCGGGGACTCGGCGGCCGAGCGGGTGGCGGAAACGCTGATGCGGGCGTTCCGCGCCATGCAGCGCGAGCCGCACCTCGCCGACGCGATGGTGCGCGCGCTGACCTTCGCGGACCGCTCGGTGAGCCCCGAGGTGGACACGGTCTCGCGGCTGACCACGGCGATCATCCTGGACGCGATGGGCCTGGACGACCCGACCCCGCAGCAGCTCTCGGCGGTCCGCGTCATCGAGCACACCTGGCACTCGGCGCTGATCACCTGGCTGTCGGGGCGCGCCTCGATCGCCCAGGTGAAGATCGACATCGAGACGGTGTGCAAGCTGATCGACCTGACGATGGGCGAGGACCGGCGCAAGTAGCGGGCCGGGGCGTCTCCACTCCCCCGCATCCGGCGCATCACCTGCGCAAAGGCCGCCAGGCGGTCATCGCGTGACCTCCCGATGAACGTCCGGCGCGGGTTCTGCGCCCCTTGTGCGCCGTCGCATCGCAGGTCGCGCGCCCCTCTCCGTGCGCCCCCGTGCTTCCGCTTGGCCGGTTCTCCGCCCCCTTCCCGACGGCGGCGCCGGTTGAATGGTTTGCGCGTGGACAGGAAGCAACCGGTGTGCGGGGAGCTGGAGGGGCGACAACGTGATCCGGGTACTTCTGGTGCATGACACCTGTCTGATGCGGTCGGTGCTCGCCGAACGCCTCGACCGTGAGCCCGACTTGGAGGTGGTCCATACGGCGTGGCCCGGCGCCGCGGCCCGCGCGCGCACCGCGCGGCCCGACGTCTGCGTGGCGGATCTCGACTGCTCGGACTCGTACGGGATGGCCCCGCTGGCCGATCTGTGCGAACAGGCCGCACGCGCCGGGACCGCCCGGCCGCCCCGGCTCGTGGTGCTCGCCAGCACCCAGCGTCCGGGGCTGCTGCGCCGCGCGGCCGAGGCGCAGGCGGCCGGCTACGTGGACAAGGCCAGCACGGCGGCCCAGCTGATCCGGGCGATACGCGAGGTCGTCGCGGGGAAACGGTTCGTCGACGAGTCGCTGGGCTTCGGGTTCCTCAGAGCGGCCGAGATGCCGTTGACGCAGCGCGAGTTGAGCGTGCTCGCACTGGCGGCGCGCGGTGCGTCCATCGCCGAGATCGCCGGGAGTCTGCACCTGTCGCGCGGCACGGTCCGCAACTACATGGCAGCGATCACCCGCAAGACGGGCGCCCGCAACCGGGTGGACGCGATCCGGATCTCACAAGGGGAGGGCTGGGTCTGAGGGGCGCTGGGGCAGCGGGGTCCGCGCCTCGTGGTTCCGCGTCGGCTGCCGCGGCTCCGCGCCCTTCCCGTGCCACGGTGCCCGGCCGTCCGGGTGCTCCGGCTTCTGGCCGTCCGGCTGCCGCGGGTCGGCTCCGTTCCGGTGCTCCGGCCCCTGGCCGTCCGCCCGCCGCGGTTCCGTGCCGTTCCGGTGCCGCTCCCCGGCCCTCAACTGCCACTCCATGCCGTCCAGTTCCAGGACGAGGTCCGCGCGGGCGGCCGCCGCCGTGCGGTGGGCGACGACCACGAGGGTGGTGGCGGGGCGGGCGCGGAAGGCGCGCTCGGCGTGCAGTTCCGCTGCCGGGTCGAGTTCGCTCGCGGCCTCGTCGAGCAGGACGAGGCGGCCGGGTGCCAGATACGCGCGGGTGAGGGCGAGCAGCTGGCGTTCCCCGGCCGACAGGGCCCCGGGGTCGAGCGCGGCGTCCAACCCGCCCGCGCGCCGGACGAGTTCGGCCGCGCCCACCCGCTCGGCGGCCGCGAGCACGTCCGGGTCGGCGGGCGGCCGCGGGCACAGATAGGTGAGGTTCTCCCGTACGGTCCCCGAGAACACGTAGGCCTCCTGCGGGACGAGCACCCGGTCCGCGACCGCCCGCACCTCCCCCGCGCCGGGCGCGAGGAGGCCGGCAACGAGGGCGGTGAGCGTGGACTTGCCGCTGCCGCTCGGCCCGGTGACGGCGAGGTGCGCGCCCGCCGGGACGTCGAGGTCGAGCCGGTCGAGGACGGGCTCGGCGTGCGGACCGTAGGCGAAGGTGACCTGTTTCAGGCTGATGGCATACGGATCCGGGGGCGCCCCGGGCACCGCGGGCGGCCGGAGCGCGGGCGCGGCGAGCAGCCGGCGCAGGACCACGAAGAGCCGCGAGCCTGTGACGCCCAGGCCCTCCACCAGGCTCTGCAACGCGGGCAGCAGGGACTGGGTGAGGTAGACGAGCGCGCCGGCCAGGGCGCCGGGGCTGACTCCCTGGCGCAGCAGCCAAGGTGCGGTGACCAGGAGCAGCAGGATGGGCAGCCGGCCGCCGACGGAGACCGCGAGCACCCGCACCCCGGCCCAGCGCGCCACGGATTCGGCGGCGGCTCGCTCGGCGTCCACGGTCCCGGCGGCGGCAGCGGCCACCGTGCGCTCGGCCCCGGCCGCGCGGATGTCCCGCAACGCGCCGACGGCGCGCCCCAGTTCGGCGGAGACCGCCTCGTCCGCGGCGAGGAAGCGCTCCTGGCGGCGGGCGAGCGGGCGCAGGGTCGCCGCGAACAGGGCGAGCCCGGCCGCCAGCGGAGGTGCCACGACGAGCAGCAGCGCGGGGGCGAGCACGAGCAGGCCGACGAGCGCGCCGACCGCGGTGAACACGAAGGAGCGCAGGACCAGGATCAGTCCGGCGAGCGCGTCGCGTGCGATCTCCACCTGGTGGGTGAGCCGGGAGACGGCGGCGTCGTCGGGTGCGTCGAGGGCGCGGTGGACGACCCGGCGGACCAGGGCATCGCGGGCGGGTTCGACCAGGGCGGCGACTTGGCGGTAGACCTGCCCCGTCCCGTACGCGGCGAGGACCACCGCCCCCGCGGCCGCGGCCAGCCAGCCCAGACCGACGGCGCGCTCGCCCGCGAGGAATCCGTCGTCGAGCGCGCGGGCGAGCGCGTACCCGAGCAGCCAGGTCTGGCCGGCTTCGAGCAGCGACCAGAGGGCGAGCAGGAGGACCTCGCGCGGGTGGGCGGCGAGGAAGCGGACGGCCCTACCCCTCATCCCCGAACACCTCCCGGTACGCCGGATCCCGCCACAGCTCGGCATGGGTGCCCACGGCCCGCACCCTCCCCTCCGCCAGCCACACCACCCGGTCGGCCCGGGCGGCGGTGCGGGCGCGGTGGGCGATCAGGAGGCAGGCGCGGCCCGGGGACGGGCGGAACAGGACCTCCTCGACCCGCGCCCCCGTGGCCGAGTCGAGGCCGGACAGGGCGTCGTCGAGGATGAGGAGGCGGCCGGGCCGGGTGAACGCGCGGGCCAGGCCCAGGCGTTGGCGTTCGCCGCCGGACAGCGGGGCGGACGGGCACGGGGTCGCGTAACCCTCGGGCAGCCGCCGGATGAACTCGTGGGCGCGGGCTTCGCGCGCGGCCTGGACGACCCGGGCCTCTCCGGGGTGGCGCACGCCGAGCGCGATGGTGTCCCGCAGGCGGGCACCGACCAGTTCGGGGCGGGCGAAGGCCTGGGACACCGCGGCGCGCAGGGCGTCGTGGGTCAGTGCGGGCAGTGGTACCCCGTCGAGCAGGACGACGCCTTCGTCGGGGTCCTCGAGCCGTCCGGCGAGGACCGCGAGGGAGGATTTCCCGCTGCCGGAGCGGCCCACGACCGCGGTGACGGAGCCGCCGGGCAGACGCAGCGGGGAAAGGTTCAGGACAGTGCGGCCCTCGCGCCGCAGGACCGTATTCCTGAATTCCAACTCGCCTGTCCCGGGCGGGAGTTGTGAAGGTCCGTGGCCCGGCGCGGGCAGCGCGAGCGCCTCTGCGAGGCGGGCCTGTGCCCGCCGGGCGCGGACAAGGGCGTTCAGCTGGCCGACGAACGCCCCGATGCCGGTCGCGAGCACCGCGTAGCGCCAGGCGGCCAGCAGCCCGCCCGCGCTCAGGTCGCCGGACGCCACCCGCAGGCCCGCCACGGCGAGCACGCTGAGCTGGAGGAGCGGCAGGAGCGTGGCCGCCTGGGCGGTGGAGCGGCCCTGCACGCGCCACATGCGCAGGCCGTGGCGGCGCAGGTCGGGCAGCGGCGCGAGGATGCGTGCGGCCTCGCGGTCGCGGGTGCCGGCGGCGGCGACGGTACGGGCGCCGCGTACCGCTTCCACCAGGTGTCCCGCGATGCGTCCTTGGGCGGCCAGGTACTGCTGGCTGCTGTCGCCGGAGGCCCGCACGAAGAGCCGGAGCAGCAGGGCGAGCAGCGGCAGGCCGACCGCGAAGGCCACGGCGGTGGCCCCGTCGGTGAGGACGAGCGCGACGAGGGCGCCCGCGGGCAGCAGCGCTCCCGCGGCGAGTGCGACGACGGTGGCGGGTGCGGATCCGGCCTGGGCGGCGTTGCCGACGAGGCGGGCCACCAGGTCGCCGTGGCCGAGCCGTTCGGCGGCGCGTGGTCCGGCGGCCAGGACGTGGGCCAGGGTGCGGGTGCGCAGCCGGGCGGTGGTGCGCGCGCCGAGTGCCGCGGTGGCAAGGGCGTCGAGGGCGGCGAACAGGGCCGCGGCGCCGAGCAGGAGACCGCATTCGACCACAGGGCCGGTGGCGTGCTTGCCCGCGAGCACGGCGTCGAGGGCGCGGCCGAGTGCGGCGGGCAGGGCGAGGGTGGCCGCGGCGGCGGCCAGGGTGCACAGCAGGACGAGGGCGGCGAGCCCGGCGCCGTGCCGGAGCCCGTCCCGCAGCAGCCCGTCGCGCGGCCGTCCGCTGTCCCGCGACGGTCCGCCGGGCGGACGCGTGTCGGTCCCCAACGGCACGGAACCGGCGGGCAGTTGCGACATCGGGCAGACCTCCGTGAGTGGGCACGGTGACGGCCCCGGGCGCGCGGCGTGCGCGGCGCCCGGGGCCGGTGCGCGGAGGGTGCCGTGGATCAGACGGCACCCGTCCGCGCGAGTGGGTCACACGGGCAGGTCACAGACAGAGCAGGGTGCTGTGCGAGCTGTGCTTGTCGCACAGGAGCAGGCTCGCGCTGCTGAGGTCGCCGCCACCGCCGCCGGTGGTCTCCGGCTCGGGGACGTCCATGCTCTGCAGGTCGAGAAGGGACATGTTCTCTCCTTGGTGTCGGGGTCCGCGGATCGCGGGCCCGTTGGGGACGTTGGTGCGGTGTTCGGCCTGTGTGCGGTGATGTCACACACGGGCCTGTTCGGCCCCGGTCGGGGCCGGCTCTGGGGCCGTCCTTGCGGACGGCAGCGGGGTGACGGCGGGTGAACCGCCCTTAGGAATACGGCGGTTGGGCAGGAACGGCAGGCTCGCCGGCCGTTCTCCGCGTGCGGCGCCCAGGGCGAGAAGACAGCCCGCGGTGCCGGTCGCGAGGTCCATGGACAGGCGCAGCATCTGGTCGCCGGGGAAGGCCCGGTGGCCTTCGTACGCCATCGCGTACCAGTCGAGACCGGCGATCTGCGCGTCGAGGTGCGCGGCGGGCGCACCGGTGCGGGCGAGGTGCCAGACCATGCCCGCACGGCCGTTGAACAGTCCGGGCTGTGCGTAGTAGCGCAGCCGGGCCGCCGGTGCGATGGCGGACCGCGCCCGGGCGAACTCCCCGTCGGGGCGGTGCGCCAGATAGTCGTCGAGCACCGCCGCGATCCCGATGCTGCCCGCGCCGAGATACGGCATGGTGCGCACGCCCTCGTCGACGACGAGCGCTCCGGACGCGTCCGTCACACAGCGGGCGAGGTCCGCGCGCAGGGCGGTGGCGGCCCGGTCGAGGAAAGCGGGGTCGCGCGTGGACTCGTACAGCCTGAGGAAGAGCAGCGCCGGGCCGCTGGAGCCGCGCAGCAGTCCCGCGCGCCCCGCGGGCAGGCGCGCGGCCGTGATCTCGGCTGCTTCCAGGGCGAGTTCGCGCAGGGCGGGCTCGCGGGAGGCGAGGTGGTCGAGGACGAGGCCGAGACCCGCGAGACCGCCGTGCAGGTCGGGGGCGAGCCGGCGCCAGTTCTCGGCGCGCACCCGGCCGAGGAGGTCCAGGGCGCGTTCGGTGTGGCCGAGGCGGTCGAGGACGTAGGCGACGCCCGCGAGGCCGTCGTACAGGCCGAGGGGTGTGCCCTCGGGTGGCGGCGCGGTGCGCCGGAGCAGCCACTGCTCGCCTTCCTCGTACGGGGCGCAGCCGGTCTCGGCGAGCGCGTACAGGACTCCGGCCGCACCGTGTGCGAGCCCGAGTCCGCCGCCGTCGGCGAACTGCGCGATGTCGCCCGGGTGGAGCCGGTCCTCACGGTCGGGAGTGGCGGAGGCGAGGATCGCCGCGGCCAGTTCGTCGCGGCTGCGCGGCCAGTCGCCTGCCGCGGGCTCGCGGGGGGTACGGCGTGGCGGTTCGGCATGGCGGCCCCTCGCCCCCGTGCTCTTCCCCACGACCTTCTCGACCCCCTCACTCCCCTCGATTACTCGCACCGCCTCGTCGAGGAACTCCCTTGGCAAGTCCGGGAATTGACCGCAGGCGATCTCCGCCAGGTGGGCCGCCTTGCCGCGGTCCACGGCGAGCAGCGTGGTCATCGGCACGAACAGGGCCAGCTTGAGGCAGGCGAGCGCGTAGTGGTCCACCGCGAAGCCGGTGCGGTCGGCGGGGGCGATGAAACCGGGGTGTGCGATGGCCTGCCCCCGGTGTTCCTCCACCGGGGTGGCGGCCTCGAAGTCCAGAAGTTTCACGGTGCGTTCGTCCGGCGCGACCATGATGTTGAACATGTGCAGGTCGTTGAAGACGAGCCCGCGCCCGTGCACGGCGTCCAGGGCCCGCTCCACCGCGCGCAGGATGCCGAGCGCCCAGTCCGTGTAGCGGGCGACCGCTTCCGGGTCCGGGTCGACGGCGAGCAGCGGATGGCGGCGCGCGAAGAAGGAGTTGAGCGTGCTGCCCGGCAGATGGTCCATGACGAGGAAGCGGTGGCCGTCGACCAGGAGCCAGTCGCGCACTCCGGGCGCGACGCCGAGCCCGCCGAGCCGCTCCAGCGCGGCCCGCTCCCGCTCCAGGCGGGCGACGGCGTCCGCCCCGTCGGCGGCGAGACCGGCGTACGGCCGCGCCTCCTTCAGGACCACCTGCTCCCCGCTGCGGGTGTCCGTCCCGGCGTACACGCCGCCGCCGTTGGAGAAGTGCAGCGCCTTCTCGATGCGGTACGGCAGATCCGAGACGGTCGTGGCGTCCCGGGCTTCAAGGTGCGGGCGCAGGAACTCCGGCAGGGTCACCCACTCGGGCAGCCGGAACACCGGGTCCCTGCGGTCGGGCACGAGGGCGCCCTCGGGGTTCTCGATCGCGGGCACGAGCCGGCCGTCGGCACCGACGCAGTGCCGCTGCACGAAGGCGCCGTAGCGCACGTAGAGCGGGCCGTCGGCGTACCGCAGATCGGTCAGGATGTACGGGCCCGGCTGCCCGCCGAGCAGCTCGTCCAAGTCCCGTAGAACGACAGCGAGTTCGGTCTCGTCCTTGGGATAGACGGTGACGAACTTCCCGCTGGAGCCGCGCTGCGCGTACTTGGAGTTGCGCAGATGCAGCGCGTGCGGGCCGGGCACGAACTTGAAGGGCAGGCCGCGCGGCACGCAGTAGTCCCACACCACTGCGGCGGTCTTCTCGGCGGTGTCGAGGCAGGCCGAGACATGCACCTTCCAGCCCTGCCGCGGCCGGTCGCGAGTGCCGGGGTCCAGGTGCAGCCAGTCCCCCGCGCTCGCCCGGCGCCAGCCTTCGGGCGCGGGCCGGCGCGCCGCCTCGTAGAGCGGGACGGAGCCGCCGCGGGAGGTGAGCCGGTCCGCTGTCTCGTAGAAATACCGGTCGGCGAGACAGAACACCTCGTAGCGCTTGTCCATCCCGAGCCCCCTCCTGCGGTGTGGCAACGAGAGTTCCACGCCGTCCCGTACGGAGGTAAGTCACCTTTGTCACGACGGAACCGTGACAAACGCACGAGTAACCAGACGGCACTCGGCACACGGACAAGCGGCGCTCGCCATACGAAAAGGGGCCCCTCGCAGGAGGGGCCCCTTCACAGCGGCAGAGCGCGCGAACGCAGCTCAGTCCTCGGGGGGATACACCGACTCACCGCTGCCCAGGAGGGTCAGCGTGATCGCCTCCACCGGGCAGCCCTCGGCCGCCGCGAGCATGTCCTCGCTCGCGTCGACCTCGGACTCCTGCGGATGCGACTGGCGCGCCGAGTCGAGCCGGAACCCCTCGGGCGCACTGGTGACGCACATCCCCGACCCGATGCAGACACCCCGGTCGACCTCGACGTGCCAGCGGTCTCCCATCAGGCCTCACCCCTCGTAGTCGTTGGGGAGGTGGATCATCTTGTGCTCGAAGTACTCGCCGTACCCCTCGGGCCCGAACTCGCGCCCCAGGCCGGAGTTCTTGTAGCCGCCGAAGGGGCCGAGCATGTCGAGGCTGAAGGTGTTCACGCTGTACGTGCCCGTGCGGACCTGGCGCGCGATGTCGATGCCGCGCTCGGTGTCCGCGGTCCAGACGCTGCCGGAGAGCCCGTAGTCCGAGTCGTTGGCGATCTTCACGGCCTCGGCCTCGTCCCCGTACGGGAGCAGGCAGATGACCGGGCCGAAGATCTCCTCCTGGGCGATCCGCATGGAGTTGTCCACGCCGCCGAAGAGGGTGGGCTCGACGTACCAGCCCTTGTCCTGCCCGGCCGGACGTCCGCCGCCGGTGAGGATCTTGGCGCCTTCCTCCTGGCCGATGCGGATGTAGTCGAGGGAGCGCTGCTGCTGGCGCTTGGCGACCAGCGGGCCGAGCTCGGTGGCGGGGTCCAGCGGGTCGCCGACCTTGAGGGCGCCGGCGTACGCGGCGAAGGCGTCGGCGAACTCGTCGTAGCGGGACTGCGGGACGAGGATGCGGGTCTGGGCCACACAGGCCTGGCCGTTGATCATCCAGGCGAAGGGGCCGATGCCCTTGACGGCCGTCTCGACGTCGGCGTCCGGCAGGATGACGGCGGCCGACTTGCCGCCCAGCTCCAGGGTCACGCGGGTGAGGTTGCGCGCGCAGACCTCCATGACGCGCTTGCCCGCGCCGACGGACCCGGTGAAGGAGACCTTGTCCACGCCCTGGTGCCCGACCAGGTACTCGCTGACCTCGCGGTCGGCCGGGATGACCGAGAGCACCCCTTCGGGCAGGCCGGCCTCGGCGGCGATCTCCGCCAACAGGTAGCCGTCGAGGGGGGTTTCGGGCGAGACCTTCAGGACCACCGAGCAGCCGGCGAGCAGCGCGGGCGCCAGCTTGGCGGCGGCGGTGAACTGCGGGACGTTCCACGGCACGACCGCGGCGACGACGCCGACCGGCTCACGACGCACGAGGATCTTGCCGAGCGCTCCCTGGCGGCGCTCCTCGTACGTGAAGTTCCGCGCGGTGGTGAGCGCCGCGTCGTAGACCATCATCGTGGCCAGGGCCTGCACCATGACGCTGGAGGTGTACGGGGTGCCGTTCTGCGAGGAGATGACGCGGGCTATCTCCTCGTGCCGTACGAGGAAGGCGTCCTTGATCTTCGTGACGACCTCGATGCGCTCCTCGAGGCTCATCCGGGGCCATGGCCCCTCGTCGAAGGCCCTGCGCGCGGCGGCGACGGCGCGGTCGACATCCCCCTGCGCGGCGTGCGGCACCCGGCCGATGACCTCCTCGGTGTGCGGGGAGACCACCTCGATGACGTCCTTGCCGACGGGGTCAACCAACTCCCCGCCGATGAACAGCTTTCCGTGTTCCACGAGCTCTGTCATGGCCGACTGCCTCCTGCGGGGCGGTTCCTGACACCGTTTCAGACGTGCGCTTCCGGAAACTGATACCAGTTCTAGTTGGAGGAGTCGAGAGCTCCAACCAGGGCTTCGAATGGATGACTTGGGCTACTACTGGAACTAGTTCTAGTTATAGTGGTCGATCAGTGGCCGCAGTCCGGCCGGACGAGAGGCAGGCGCTTCATGACGCAGGTGACCGAGCACGGCGGCGGCGTCTGGTCGCTCAAGGTGCCGATCCCGGACAACCCGCTCGGCCACACCCTCGTCCACCTCCTCGACACCGACCGCGGCCCGGTCCTCATCGACACGGGCTGGGACGACCCGGAGTCCTGGGACACCCTGGTCGAGGGGCTCGCGACGCTCGGCACCGACATCAAGGACATCCACGGCGTGGTGATCACCCACCACCACCCGGACCACCACGGCCTCTCCGGGCAGGTGCGGGAGGCCTCGGGCGCCTGGATCGCGATGCACCCCGCCGACACCCAGGTCGTGCGGCGCACCCGCGAGCAGGTCCCCGGCCAGTGGCTCGACTACATCACCGTGAAGCTCACCAAGGCCGGCGCCCCCGAGGAGCACCTCGCCCCGATCCGCGCGGCCCGCGAGGCCGGCCGGATGCGCACCGTGCCGGGCCTCGACTCCGCGCTCCCCGACCGGGACATCACCCCGGGCGAGCTGCTCGAACTGCCCGGCCGCAGGCTGCGCGCGATCTGGACCCCGGGGCACACCCCCGGCCACGTATGCCTGCATCTGGAGGAGCAGCACCCGGCGAACCTGCCGGGCCACGGGCGGCTGTTCTCCGGGGACCACCTGCTGCCGGAGATCTCCCCGCACATCGGTCTGTACGAGGACCCCGAGGAAGCCCTGGTGACCGACCCGCTCGGGGACTACCTCGACTCCCTGGAGCGGATCGGCCGGCTCGGGGTCGCGGAGGTGCTGCCCGCGCACCAGTACGCGTTCACCGACGCGGCCGCGCGCGTACGGGAACTCCTGGAGCACCACGAGGAGCGCCTCGCGGGACTGCGCCGGCTGCTGGCCGAGCCGCTCACGCCCTGGCAGCTCGCGACCCGGATGGAGTGGAACCGGCCCTGGGACCAGATCCCGTACGGCTCACAGAACATCGCCGTCTCCGAGGCCGAGGCACATCTGCGCCGCCTGGTGAAGCTGGGCCATGTGGAGGCGGTGGAGGGCACGGATCCGGTGCGGTACGCGGCGGTGGGGTGAGGCGTGGCGCGGTGGTGAGGGCGCCGGTGGGGTGAGGCGTCGCGTGGGGTGAGGGCAGCGGCGGGGTGAGCCGTCGCGTGTGGTGAGGGCGGCGGTGCGGACCGCCGCCCTGTGATCGGGCGCGCAGTAAGCCTCACCTGACCGGCCGGTACAGTAGGCGGGCAATCACCACGCCTGTACGGAGGGAAGCCGGTGCGAATCCGGCGCTGACCCGCAGCCGTATGCCGTCCCGAGGGCCGGCGAGCCGGAATGCTCCGTGAGCGGCGTGCGTGGCTCCAGTCGCCGGAACCACCGGCGGCCGGGACCGTCGAGGTATACGGATCCGGAGCCCGGTGCCTTCGCGGGCCCGTGCCCGGCCCTCAGCAGGAGAGGCACCGCCGACCATGAACGCCCGCCGAAGCGCCGCAGCGCTGGCCGCCACCGCCGTGCTCTGCATGGCCGCCGCCCCCGCAGCGACCGCCGACACCCCGGCTCCCGCCAACCTGCCCTCGGGCCTCTACGGCAAGACGGACCCGAAGTACGACGGCGTCTTCCGCCAGTCGTACGCGCTGCTCGCCCAGCACACCGCCGGGGTGAAGCCCGCCGCCAAGGCCGTGGACTGGCTGACCGGGCAGGCCTGCGACAACGGCTCGTACGCCGCGTTCCGCGAGGACCCCTCGCAGAAGTGCGACGCCAAGACGGTCGTCGACTCCAACTCCACCGCCTCCGCGATCCAGGCGCTGGCCGCGCTCGGCGGGCACGACGCGGACGTGAAGAAGTCCGTGGACTGGCTGCGCACCGTGCAGAACGAGGACGGCGGCTGGGGCTACAACCCGGGCCTGGACTCGGACGCCAACTCCACCTCCCTGGTCATCGGCGCCCTGAAGGCGGCCGGTGAGAACCCGGCCGAGGTCAAGTCCCAGAAGGGCAAGGCGCCCGCCGACGCGCTGGTCGCGCTGTCGATGCCGTGCGACGACAAGGGCAAGGGCGCGTTCGGTCTCGCGGACATGAAGACCGGCAAGCTCGCGCCCAACGCCGACGCCACCGCCGCCGGTGTGCTCGGCGGCCTGGAGCAGGGCCTCGTCGTGAAGGCCGCCGACAAGAGCGAGCCGGCGCAGTGCGCCGAGGCCGGCGACGCGAAGCAGGCCGCCGCCAACGGTGCCGCCTACCTCGCCGACACCCTGGCCAAGGACGGCTTCCTGAAGTCCTCGATGCCCGGCGCCGAGGACCAGCCCGACTACGGCAACACCGCCGACTCCGTCGTGGCACTGTCCGCTGCCGGTCTGACCGAGCAGGCGAAGAAGCCGCTGGCCGAGCTGGAGAAGAACGGCGCCGCCTGGGCCAAGACCTCCGGGTCCCCCGCCGCGTACTCCCAGCTGATCTTCGCCGCGCACGCGGCCGGTGCCGACCCGAAGGACTTCGGCGGCACGGACCTCGTGAGCGCCCTCAACGCGATGGGCCCGGCCCCGCAGAAGGCGGACTCCGCCGACGCCACGAAGGACGCGGACGAGGAGAAGAAGGACGACAGCTCGTCCATGAACGTCTGGTGGATCATCGGCGTGTTCTTCATCGCCAGCGTCGGTGTCGGCTTCCTGTTCAGCGGCCGCAAGAAGAACCAGCTGTGAGGACGCGTCTGCGCGCTGCCACCGCCCTCCTCGTGGGGGCGGTGCTCGCCGTGCTCCTGGCGGCTCCGGCCCAGGCGGACGCGTACCGCTACTGGTCCTTCTGGTTCAAGGACGACAAGGGCGCCTGGGCGTACGCCACCCAGGGCCCCGCGACCGCCAAGCCCTCGGACGGCGATGTGGAGGGCTTCCGCTTCGCCGTGAGCGAGGACTCGGCCGACGCGGCCAAGCCGCGCGAGGACGCGGACTTCGCGGCCATCTGCGCGGACACGGAGCCGAAGGACGGGCACAAGCGCGTCGCCCTCGTCATCGACTTCGGCACGGCGAAGGACGCGCCCTCCGGCGAGACACCGCCCGAGCCCCGTACGGCCTGTGCGCAGATCGCCGCGGACGGCACCTCGGCGGACGCGCTCGCCGCGGTCGCCAAGCCGCTGCGCTATGACAGCAACGCCCTGCTGTGCGCCATCTCCGGCTACCCGAAGAGCGGGTGCGGCGACCAGGTGTCGGGCTCGGACTCGGGCTCCTCCACCGGTTCCGACTCCGGATCCGACTCCGGCTCCAGCGACTCGACGAAGGCGCCGGCGGCCTCCGGCAACGGCGGTGACGGCGGTCCGTCCGTCGGGCTGCTCGCCGGGGTGGCCGCGGTGCTTCTGCTCGGCGTGGCAGCGATCTGGCAGGCCCGCCGGCGCAGGGGCTGAGCCGTGAGCGCGCACCCCGCGGCGGTACGCCGGCGGACGGCGGCCCCGGTCGCCACCCGCGCCAACGCCCTGCACCCGGGCGCCTGGTGGATCTGGGCGCTCGGGCTCGGCACGGCCGCCTCGCGCACGACGAACCCGCTGCTGCTCGGCCTCCTGGTCGGCGTCGCGGGCTATGTGGTGGCGGCGCGGCGCAGCGATGCGCCGTGGGCACGTTCGTACGGGGCCTTCGTGAAGCTGGGGCTGCTGGTCCTGGCCATCCGGCTGGTGTTCGCCGTGGTGCTCGGGTCGCCGATCCCCGGTTCGCAGGTCCTGTTCCGACTGCCCGAGGTGCCGCTGCCGGACTGGGCGCAGGGCGTGCGGCTCGGCGGCAAGGTGACCGCCGAGGGGCTGCTGTTCGCGCTGTACGACGGACTCAAGCTGGCCACGCTGCTCATCTGCATCGGCGCGGCGAACGCGCTGGCCAACCCGGCCCGGCTGCTCAAGTCGCTGCCGGGTGCCTTGTACGAGGCGGGAGTCGCGGTGGTCGTGGCGATGACGTTCGCCCCGCAGTTCCTGTCCGACCTGGCGCGGCTGCGGCGGGCGCGGCGGCTGCGCGGGCGGCCCGACAAGGGCGTCCGCGGGCTCGCGCAGGTCGGACTTCCGGTCCTGGAAGGGGCGTTGGAGCGGTCAGTTGCGCTCGCGGCCGCAATGGACGCACGCGGATACGGGCGCACCGCCGACGTGCCCGTCGCCGTGCGGCGACTGACGGCGGTGTGCACGCTCGGCGGGCTGCTCGGGGTGTGCGCCGGTACGTACGGGCTGCTCGCCGCGCAAGGTGCGGGCTTCGGGCTGCCCGTGCTGCTCGGCGGGCTCGCCCTCGCGCTCGTCGGACTGTGGCTCGGCGGGAAGCGGTCGCTGCGCACGCGCTACCGGCCGGACCGGTGGGACCTGCGGGCCTGGCTGGTGTCGGGCTCCGGGGTGGCGGTCGCCGCCCTGATGATCGGCGCGGCCTCCGCCGACCCGGCCGCACTCAACCCCGGAGTCGTCCCCCCGACAGCTCCCGAACTGCCGCTGTGGCCGGCGGCGTCCGTGCTGATCGGGCTGCTGCCTGCGTTTGTCGCTCCCGCGCCTGCTTCGGGTGGGGGGACGAAGGTGCGGGGCGCGTCGAAGGTGGCAGGCGCGGGGAAGGCGGCCGGCGCCAGGAAGGCAGCGGCTGCCGACCAGGAGACCAGTGCCTCTTCGGGCTCCCCGGCCATCGACACACGAACCACGCCTCGGAAGGAAGCCACATGATCCGCTTCGAGGATGTCTCCGTGACCTACGACGGAGCCGACGCGCCCACGGTCAGCGGGGTGGAACTGGCCGTCCCCGAGGGCGAGTTGGTGCTGCTCGTCGGGCCCTCCGGGGTCGGCAAGTCGACCCTGCTCGGCACGGTCAGCGGCCTCGTCCCGCACTTCACGGGCGGCACCCTGCGCGGCCGGGTCACGGTCGCGGGGCGTGACACCCGTACACACAAACCGCGCGAACTCGCCGACGTGGTCGGCACCGTGGGCCAGGACCCGCTCTCGCACTTCGTCACCGACACCGTCGAGGACGAACTCGCCTACGGCATGGAGTCCCTGGGCCTCGCCCCCGACGTGATGCGCCGCCGCGTCGAGGAGACCCTCGACCTGCTCGGCCTCGCGGACCTGCGCGACCGGCCGATCGCCACGCTCTCCGGCGGGCAGCAGCAGCGCGTCGCGATCGGTTCCGTGCTCACCCCGCACCCCCGGGTCCTGGTCCTCGACGAGCCGACCTCGGCGCTCGACCCGGCGGCCGCGGAAGAGGTGCTCGCGGTGCTCCAGCGCCTGGTGCACGACCTCGGCACGACGGTCCTGATGGCCGAGCACCGCCTGGAGCGGGTGGTGCAGTACGCGGACCAGGTGGTGCTGCTGCCCGGTCCGGGCCAGGCACCGGTGCTCGGCTCGCCCGCCGAGATCATGGCGGTCTCGCCCGTCTTCCCGCCGGTGGTCGGCCTCGGCCGGCTCGCGGGCTGGTCGCCGCTGCCGCTCACGGTGCGCGACGCCCGGCGCCGTGCGGCGGGGCTGCGGGAACGGCTGGCGGGGGTGGCGGTGCCTGCGGTGGAGGGGGCTGCGGTGGGGAGGGCTGCTTCGCGTGCGGAGGGGGCCACTTCGCGTGGGGTTGGCACCGCCGACCGTACGGAGGGTGCCGCTTCCCCCGGCGAGGGCGTTGCTGCTGGTCAGAGCGCGTTGTCAGTGGGCGCCGATAGCCTGGACGGGCCGGTGCGGCCCCCGGGAGGGAGGGGTCTGTCCGGACCCGTCACCGAGCACACCCCCCGCCGCCGCTTCTCCCTCCGCCGCCTCAAGCCCCGGCCCACCCCTCCCGCCACCGCTGCGGACGCACCCGTCACCGGCCCGCACGACCACACCGGCAGCGGCCCGCACGACCACACCGGCAGCAGCACAGGCACCCGGAACACCGTCACCCCCGTCACCCCCGTCGCCACCGCAGCCTCCCTCGGTGTCCACCGCGGGCGGATCGAGGCGCTGCGGCAGGTGGACCTGACCGTTTCGGCCGGCGAGACCATCGCGCTGATGGGGCGCAACGGAGCCGGCAAGTCCACCCTCCTGTCCGCCTTCGTCGGTCTCGTGCAGCCCTCCTCGGGCAGCGTGCGGGTCTCCGGCGCCGTGCCGCACCGGACCGCGCCGCGCGAGCTGATCCGGCGCGTGGGCCTCGTACCGCAGGAGCCGCGGGATCTGCTGTACGCCGACACCGTGACCGGCGAGTGCGCGGCCGCCGACACGGACGCGGGCGCGGCGCCGGGGACCTGCCGCGCGCTGGTCGAGGAGCTCCTGCCGGGTATCGCCGACGCGACGCACCCGCGCGATCTGTCGGAGGGGCAGCGGCTCGCGCTCGCCCTGGCCGTCGTGCTCACCGCGCGGCCGCCGCTGCTGCTGCTCGACGAGCCGACGCGCGGCTTGGACTACGCCGCCAAGGCCCGCCTCGTCTCCGTGCTGCGGGGCCTCGCGGCCGACGGGCACGCGATCGTCCTGGCCACCCACGACGTGGAGCTCGCCGCCGAGCTCGCGCACCGGGTGGTGATCCTCGCCGAGGGCGAGGTGGTCGCGGACGGGCCGACCGAGGAGGTCGTGGTGTCCTCGCCCTCCTTCGCCCCGCAGATCGGCAAGGTCCTTGCGCCGCTGCCGTGGCTCACGGTGGGGCAGGTGCGCACCGCGCTGGAGGCGGGCGCATGACGGCGAAGGCCCGCCTCACGCCCGCGCACACCGCGCAGGCCCGCACCGCACCCGTGCACACCGCCCAGGTGCGCGCCGTCCGGCTCGGTCCGAAGTCGGTCGCGGCGCTGGTCCTGGTGAGCCTGGTGGGGATCCTCGCCTTCGGGTGGCCGCTGCTCGCGGACGCGCAGGCGGGCGTCACGGCCCATGCGAAGGACGCGCCGTGGCTGTTCGCCGCGCTGCTCCCCCTTCTTCTGGGCGTGGTGCTCGCGACCGTGTCGGAGAGCAGGATCGGGGCGAAGGCCGTCGCGATGATCGGGGTGCTCGCCGCGGTCGGCGCGGCGCTGCGGCCGCTGGGCGCGGGGACGGCCGGCCTCGAGCCCACCTTCTTCCTGATGATCGTGGCCGGGCGGGTGCTCGGGCCGGGGTTCGGCTATGTGCTCGGCTCGGTGACGCTGTTCGCGTCAGCGCTGCTCACCGGCGGGGTCGGGCCGTGGATGCCGTTCCAGATGCTGACCATGGGCTGGGTGGCGATGGGCGCGGGCCTGCTGCCGGGCGCGGACCGGCTGCGCGGGCGGGGCGAGATGGCGATGCTCGCGCTGTACGGGGCGGTCGCGGCGTTCGCGTACGGACTCGTCATGAATCTGTACGGCTGGCCGCTGCTCGGCGGCCTCAGCTCGGGCATCTCCTTCGTGCCCGGCGACCCCCTCCACGAGAACCTGGCCCGCTACCTCGCCTACTGCCTGGCCACCTCGATGGGCTGGGACCTCGGGCGGGCGGTCATCACCGTGGTCCTCACCCTCACGGTCGGCCCGACCGTGCTCAAGGCGCTGCGGCGGGCCACGCGGAAGGCGGCGTTCGAGGCGCCGGTCACATTCGGCCGCTCCGACGACGAGGGCACCTCCGTCGAAGACGGGGGCACACCAGTCGAAAACGTAACGGAAACACCCAGGAACCCGTAAGGGGCCCATAGCTCTCCGTATAAAGCGGGGTCCCGAGCCGGTGACCCCGCCCACAGGACCAAGGTCACTTACGAGCCGGAATAGTAGCCCTCCAGGCCCGTTCCCGTAGGGGTCTGAAACCTGCTCTGACCTGCGGGTTCGAGGGGGTGGGACCAAGTGTGGACGCAGCACCCCTGATGCGAGGCCCACTAGTAAGAGGGGTCATTGCGGCGACGTAACAGCCCTGCTTCTCTGGAGGAGTCGCAGGGCACGGCGGCCCCCACGGGCCCCGCCCCGGCAAACCCCACGCACCGTCCCCGCGGTACCGGCTTGCCTGCGACTGTCCTGTTCCCGACCGGAAGGTCCAGCGTGTCCGTCTCCCGCATTCGCCGCATCGCCTCCCCGAAGAAGGCCCTCACCACCGCTCTCGTGGCCGCGTCGGCCGCCGGTGTGGTCTTCGCCGCGGCCCCCGCCCAGGCCGCCACGGTGCAGGCCGCCCCGGCCGCAGCCCCGTACGCTGCGGGCTCGGCGCAGGCGATCGCCCGGCAGATGATCCCGGACCAGGCGCAGTACGCGGCGTTCAGCGCGATCGTCTCGCGTGAGAGCGGCTGGAACCACACCGCCACCAACTCCTCCTCCGGCGCGTACGGCCTGGTGCAGGCGCTTCCGGGCTCGAAGATGGCCTCCGCGGGCGCCGACTGGAAGACCAACCCGGCCACGCAGATCAAGTGGGGCCTGGACTACATGAACTCCCGCTACGGCTCGCCCGTCGGCGCGTGGAACTTCTGGCAGCAGCACCACTGGTACTGATCGTTTCGCAGCGGAACGTGGTGCGGGGGCTGACACGCCCCCACACCCCCGGCGGAAAAGCGGCCGTCCCCTCCCACGAGGGGGCGGCCGCTTCCGCATGCGCGGGCACGTTCAGCGGGCGAGGCGGTCGAACCAGCGCACCGTCTGCGGCGCCGCCTTCATGAACGACCCCACGTGGTCCACGTCCCCCTGGTCGAGCACCGGCGCGCGTACGCCGTGCCGTGCGAGGTCGGCCGCGCAACTCGTCGCGTTCCCGATCGGAACGTCGGTGTCGCCGGCCGAGGCGTACAGCCGCACCGGCGCCTTCGGCTTCCAGTCGCAGGTGTCGTCCTGGCTCCTGAGCGCGGTCAGGAGCGCTCCGTCCGGGTTCCGCATCCGCTCCAGGAAGGCGGGCGTCAGCAGCTCCTGCACGTTCTTCGGCAGCGCGGCGACGATCTCCTCCTCGCGGTGCTCCCCGTCGAACAGCGCCTCGATGCGCCGGTCGTACGGAGCACGGAACGCCTCGGAGGGGTCGCGGTAGATCGGGTGCAGGCGGTTCTGGGCCACCAGGAAGTAGGAGACGTAGAACAACCCGCTGATGTCGTTGACCCGGCCGTCGAACAGCGCCGGCACCTCCTGCCCGGTCAGGTCGTACGGGCCCGCGACCGGCGCGAGGGCGCGCAGCCGGAAGCCGTGGGACCGCCTCTCGCCCAGCTCGCGGCCGAGGGCCATGGCCACCTGACCGCCCTGCGAGAACCCGGTGCCGTACACATCACCGGTCAGCGGCCGGCCGAGCCGCTGGGCCGCGGTGCGCGCGGCGCGGAGCATGTCCAGCGAGGCGGTGACGGCCGAACGCGTGTCCATGTACGGGTGCGGGCCGGGGCCCTTGCCGAGGCCGAGGTAGTCGGGCGCGGCGACGGCCCGGCCCGCGGAGGCGTGCAGATACGAGGCGAGCCGGGCGAAGTCGGTGGCGACCGAGGGCGCGTTGTCGCGGTGGACCATGGTGCCGTGGGTGTCGGCCACGAGGCCGAGCCGCCGCGCACCGCCGGTGGGCAGGGTGAACAGGCCCGTGGCGGTGGTGGGGCGGCCTGCGGTGTCGACGGTGCGGTAGGTCAGGCGGTACGCGCGCACGCCGTGGCGCACCGTGGCGTCACCGATCTCGGCCTGCGCGAGGAAGGCGGCGACCTCCGCCCGGTCGAGCGCGGCGACCGGCTCCACGGACAGGAGGTCTCCGCGTCCCTGGTGCAGGGGCGCGGCGGCCTCGGGGCGTGCCCCGGCGAACGCGGGCGCGGTGAGCGTCGCGGCCAGGGCGACCGCCGCGCAGGCGGCAACGGCGGCCCTGATGCCGCGTGAAGTGCGGTGCGTACGGCGGGAGTTGGTGTTCTGCTGCGTCTGCTGGGTCATGGGGAGAGCTTCGTACGCGGACGCCTCGGGCCCCATCCGACGGACCCCCGTATACCGGGGTGTACCCAACGACACCCCGGCACGGGGGATTTCACCTGCCCGGCCCGGACTCCCGGACTTCCGGGCCCCAGCCCCCGGGCCCTCAGAGCCTCTGAATGATCGTGCCCGTCGCCAGCGCCCCGCCCGCGCACATCGTGATGAGGGCGAACTCCTTGTCGCGGCGCTCCAGTTCGTGCAGGGCCGTGGTGATGAGGCGGGCTCCCGTCGAGCCGACGGGGTGGCCGAGGGCGATGGCGCCGCCGTTGACGTTGACCTTCTCGAGGTCCTGCTCGAAGACCTGCGCCCAGCTGAGGACGACGGAGGCGAAGGCCTCGTTGATCTCCACGATGTCGATGTCCTTGAGGGACATCCCGGCCTTGCCGAGCACGGCGCGCGTGGCGTCGATCGGACCGTCCAGGTGGTAGTGCGGGTCGGCGCCGACCAGGGCCTGCGCCACGATCCGCGCGCGCGGCTTGAGCTTGAGGGCGCGGGCCATCCGCTTGGAGGCCCACATGATCGCGGCCGCGCCGTCGGAGATCTGCGAGGAGTTGCCCGCGGTGTGGATCGCGGTGGGCATCACGGGCTTGAGGCCCGCGAGCTTCTCCATGGAGGTGTCGCGCAGCCCCTCGTCGCGGTCGACCAGGCGCCACATGCCCTGTCCGGCCCGCTGCTCCTCCTCGGTGGTGGGCACCTGCACGGCGAAGGTCTCGCGCTTGAACCGCTCCTCGGCCCAGGCGATGGCGGCCCGCTCCTGTGAGATCAGGCCGAGCGAGTCCACGTTCTCGCGGGTCAGGCCGCGCCTGCGGGCGATGCGCTCGGCGGCCTCGAACTGGTTGGGCAGGTCCACGTTCCACTCGTCGGGGAAGGGCTTGCCCGGGCCGTGCTTGGAGGCGGAGCCCAGCGGCACACGGGACATGGCCTCGACCCCGCAGGAGATGCCGATGTCGATGACGCCGGCCGCGATCATGTTGGCCGTCATGTGCGAGGCCTGCTGCGAGGATCCGCACTGGCAGTCCACGGTGGTCGCGGCCGTCTCGTACGGCAGGCCCATGGTGAGCCACGCCGTGCGCGCCGGGTTCATCGTCTGCTCGCCCGCGTGCGTGACGGTGCCGCCGACGATCTGCTCCACGCAGTCGGGCTGGATGCCGGTGCGCGCGAGGACTTCGCGGTACGTCTCCCCGAGCAGGTACGCGGGGTGGAGATTGGCGAGCGAGCCGCCACGCTTGCCTATGGGGGTGCGCACTGCTTCGACGATGACGGGTTCCGCGGCCATGAGCCCTCTTCTCAAGTGGTGGTTGCGGTCCGTGGGGGGCGTCCCGGCACCCCCGTGGGCCGAGTCTTCGACCTGACTCAAGAACTAGTACGCGTTCTAGTTACGGGGACAGTCTCACGACTGGGACCCGTCCACCGCAAGGGTCTTGCACGCACAGCCACCATTCCTGCACGCCACTCGCCCGCAAAAGATCTCGTCCCCGCCCTTGTCGGATCTAGAACCCGTTACTGCGCGCACCGGCCGGATCGGCAGGGTGCTTTCGGTGCCTGCCTGCACAAATCGCCCGGAACCGGGGGTCTGCACACCTGAACGGATCGCGGCTGGCTAGCGTCTACGAGGTTGCAGCACGCCGCCGCCCCGCCCGCTCGCGCCGAGCCCCGAACCGAAAGCCCTCACCCATGGCCCAGGACGCACCGCCGTCGCGCTCCCGGTCGTCCCGCGCGGCCACGGACCGTGCCACCTGGCATGTCCGCCACCGGGTGCCGCTGCTCTCGACGCTCGCACTGCTCCCGCTGTACGCGGTGTGGTGGGTGTTCTTCGCCAAGGGCGCCGGGGACCTCGCGGCCCAGCAGGCCTGGGCGGACTTCGTCGCCGAACACCCCGGCACCCCGTACAACCTCTCCTGGTACGGCGGGGTGCACACCGCCAACTACAGCCTGATCTCCCCGTATCTGATGGCCGCGCTCGGCGTGAAGACGGTGACGCTGCTCTCCGGGCTCGCCTCGGGCTGGCTGGGCGGGATGCTGTGGGTGCGCACCGGCGTCGCCCGCCCGCTGGGCCCGGCCCTGCTCACCTCGTACGCCCTGTGCTGCAACGTGATCTCGGGCCGCAGCACCTTCGCGCTCGGCATCGCCTTCGCGCTCGGCGCCTGTGTGCTCCTGATCGGGGCGCGGCGGATCTGGTGGGCGGGGCTGTGCGCGGCGCTCGCGACCATGGGGTCGCCGGTCGCGGGCCTGTACCTGGTCGTGGTGGGTGCGGCCTTCCTACTCGTACGGGACTGGGGGCGGGCGCTCTCGCTGCTGCTGCCGCCGTTCGTGGTGGTCGGGGCGACCACGCTGCTCTTCCCCTTCGAAGGCGTGCAGCCCATGGGGTGGGGGCGGGTGCTCGCGCCCGTGCTGTTCTGCGCGGCCGTGCTGTTCATGGCTCCCGCGAAGTGGCGGACGCTGAAGGCGGGCGCGGCGGTCTACGCGCTCGGCACCGTGCTCACCTGGCTGATCGCCTCGCCGATCGGCACGAACGTGGAACGTTTCGCCCAGCTCATCGCCCCCGCCGTCCTGCTCGCGTGCCTGCCGGCGAAACCCGCCGGACCGCAGCCGCGCGCGGACCGGATCAAGCGCGTCGCGTACATCCTGACCCTGGTCTTCTCCGTGTACTGGGTGACGCAGAAGGCGGTGGACGACATCGTCGTCTACACGAAGGTGCCGGCCTGGGCGCAGCACACCGACGGCCTGGTGGACGCGCTGGACCGGCTGGGCGCGGACCGCACCCGGGTCGAGGTGGTGCCCGCGCGCGACCACCGCGAGGCGGTGCTGCTCGCCCCGCATGTGAACCTGGCCAAGGGCTGGAACCGGCAGGCGGACGTGCAGCGCGGTCCGCTCTTCTACGACGGGTATCCGGGCGCGGGCGTGCCGGACGGCTCCTTCAGCGCGTCCGCGTACAAGGAGTGGCTCGACCGGTGGGCCGTCGGCCTGGTCGTACTGCACGACGGGCGCCCCGACGGGCCGGCCGAGCGCGAGGCGGCGCTGGTGCGGAGCGAGCCGGAGTTCCTGGAGAAGGCCTGGCAGGACGAGCACTGGACGGTGTACCGCGTGCGGGACGCCGAGCCGCTGGTGTCGGGCCCTGCCGAGGTGGTGCGCTCCGACGAGGCTTCGGTGGTCGTGCGGGCGTCGGCGAAGGGCTCGGTGCGGGTCAAGGTCGCGTACTCGCCGTGGCTGACCACGTCCGGCGGCTGCCTCGCCAAGGACGGCGAGTTCGTCCGGCTCGACGTGGACGGGCCCGGCGAATACACGATCGGCTCGGCGTACGGGTGGCGGCCGCCGAAGCGGTGCTGAGCCGCCGCATCCGGCCGCGGTTGCATGCCTTCCGGGCGACAAGGATCACAAAGCGTCCGCTCACCCGGCGTTGATCTTGGACGCGTCGCACCAGGCAGGAGCCGGTTTCCGCGCAGTACGCAAAGGACCGCACACAGCACGTAACCGGGCAACCGGGTCCTATGGTCGACTCCCATGTCCACCACCGCTCTGGAACGCGAACCGTCCGAATCACCGCAGCCGCCCGTCGGCGACGTCACCGTCACCGACCCCTCGCTCGTGAAGCGGGCGGTGAAGGCGGCGGCACTCGGCAACGCCATGGAGTGGTTCGACTTCGGCGTCTACGGCTATCTCGCCGTGACCATCGGCCATGTGTTCTTCCCCGACGCCTCCAGCACCGCGCAGGTGCTCTCGGCGCTCGGCACCTTCGCCGCGGCCTTCCTGGTCCGCCCCATCGGCGGCGCCTTCTTCGGGCCGCTCGGCGACCGCATCGGCCGCCAGAAGGTGCTCGCCCTCACCATGATCATGATGGCCGCGGGCACCTTCGCGATCGGTCTGATCCCCTCGTACGACACCATCGGCGTGTGGGCCCCGGTGCTGCTGATCGTGGCCCGCATGGTGCAGGGCTTCTCGACCGGCGGCGAGTACGGCGGCGCCTGCACCTTCATCGCCGAGTACGCGCCCGACAAGAAGCGCGGCTTCTTCGGCTCCTTCCTGGAGTTCGGCACGCTCGTCGGCTACGTCGCCGGTGCCGCGCTCGCCACCGCCCTGACCACCTTCATGGCCGAGCCCGACCTCTACAGCTGGGGCTGGCGCATCCCGTTCCTGGTCGCAGGCCCGATCGGCCTGATCGGTCTGTACGTGCGGATGAAGCTGGAGGAGACCCCGGCCTTCCAGGCGCTCGCCGACGAGGCCGAGGCCAAGCAGAAGGCGCTGCCCAAGCCGAAGTTCCGCGACATGTTCGTGGGCAACGGCCGCGCGATGGCCCTGTGCGTCGGCCTGGTCCTGGTCTTCAACGTCACCGACTACATGCTGCTCTCCTACATGCCGACCTTCCTCGGCGAGGAGCTCGGCTACGACGCCACCCACGGCACCCTGATCCTGATCGGCGTCATGGTCCTGATGATGTGCGTGCAGATCCCGATGGGGCGGCTCAACGACCGGGTCGGCCACCGCGTGGTCATCGGCACCGCCTGCGCCGGCTTCGTACTGTTCTCCGTGCCGGCCGTGCTCCTGATCCGCGCGGGCTCGACCTGGGCGATCGCGCTCGGCCTCGCGGCCCTCGGCCTGCTCCTCGTGGGCTTCACCTCCTCGATGCCCTCGGCGCTGCCCGCGCTGTTCCCGACGAAGGTCCGCTACGGCTCGCTGTCCGTGGGCTTCAACCTGTCGGTCTCGCTGTTCGGCGGTACGACCCCGCTGGTCACGCAGGCCCTGGTCACCGGCACGGGGAACCTGATGATCCCCGCGTACTACCTGATGGGCGCCGCCGTGGTCGGCGGTGCGGCGGCCTGGCTGATGCCCGAGTCGGCCGGCCGGCCGCTGCCGGGTTCGGCTCCGTCCGTGGAGACCGAGGCGGAGGCGCGGCGGCTGCGGGCCCGCGCGATCCCGGCGCAGGCCGCAGCAGGAGGAAAGGTCCTGGTGGGAACCGGGGCGCGCTAGGCGTCCGTCTGTGCCCGTGAGTCGTCACGGGGGGATGGGCACATGCGCTTCGGGTTCGGTGGACGGCCGGCTCCGGTCCTGGCGGACCGCGGGCCGGCCGTCCCTCTTCCACGGCAGAGCGTCCGGGCGCGGCGGGTGTCCGCGGTGCTGCTCGCGCTGCTCGTGCTGCTGCTCGGCTCGCTGATCCGGCCCGCGTACGCCTGCGGATGCGGGGCGATGGTGCCCGGCGAGGGCTCCTCGATCTCCGTGGACCGCGAGCTGTCGGCGGTGCGCTGGGACGGGCGGCGGCAGGAGATCGCGATGAGCCTGTCCGTACGGGGCGACGCGCGCGAGGCCGCCTGGATCATGCCGGTGCCCTCGCGGGCCGATGTGCGGCTGGGCGACCGCGCGCTCTTCGACGAGCTCGCCGAACTCACCGCGCCCATCCACAAGAAGCGGTTCTACTTCTGGCCGCGCGAGGGCGACTTCCCGTTCTCCGCGGAGGAGTCCGACGGCGGCGGTGCGGGCGCGCCCGAGCGGACGCCGCCGGTCGGCGTGACCGGACGCGACCGGCTCGGGCCGTTCGACGTGGCCCGGCTGACCGCCGCCGACCCGGACGCGCTCGCCGACTGGCTCCGGAAGGAGGGCTTCCGGCTGCCCGACCGGCTCTCGCGGGAGCTGCGCCCGTACGTCGACCAGGGCTGGCAGTACGTGGCGGTCCGCCTCGCACCCGACGGGGACGGCGACGCCACCCTGGGCGGCCTGCTCGAACCGCTGCGGATCTCCTTCGCGAGCGACCGGCTCGTGTACCCGATGCGGCTGTCCCGCCTCGCCGCGCAGCCGCAGAAGCTGGACCTGTACGTGCTGGCCGCGCACCGGATGGAGCCGCGCTCGGCGATCGGCGGCTATCTGCCGGACGTGACGTACGCGAACCGTCTGAAGGGCACGGCGGCTCCGGCGGTACGGTCCTTCGCCGGCGCCGAGGCCACGTATCTCACGGCGATCGAGCAGCAGTTCCCGCACCCCGCGGAGATCTCCGGAGACCACGAACTGCGCCGGGCCGCCTCCGACGCCCCCTACCAACACGTCGTGTACCACGACGAGTTGCTGCTGTGGGCGGGGGTCCCCGCGTGGATGGTGACGGTGGGCGGTGCGGTTCTTCTGCCGCTGCTCGCGCTGTTCGTGTGGCGCAGGGTCGTCCGGGCGCGGCGGCCGGTCACGCCGCCACCCCCCGTATGGACCCCGCCGCCGCTGAACTAGGGTCGCAGCGGATACGGACGGCGGGCACGAGGGGGACCAGGGCATGGCACACGAAGGGACCGTCACCGCGGTCAGCAGCAACGAGGTGTACGCGTTCACCAAGCCGAACCGCGAGAGCATCACGCTGCTCGCCGGCCTCGGCGTCGAGGGCGACGTGCACGCGGGCGTCACCGTCAAGCACCGCTCACGGGTGGCGCAGGACCCGACGCAGCCCAACCTCCGGCAGGTCCACCTCATCCACGAGGAGCTGTTCGCCGAGGTCGCCGGGGAAGGGTTCACCGTGACGCCCGGCGCGCTCGGCGAGAACATCACGACGCGCGGCATCGACCTGCTCGGCCTGTCCACCGGCACACTGCTGCGCATCGGCGACGAGGCCGTCCTCGAGGTCACCGGGCTGCGCAACCCCTGCGTGCAGATCGACGGTTACCAGGACGGGCTGCTCAAGCAGATGGTGTACCGCGACGCGGACGGCCGGCTCGTGCGCAGGGCGGGCATCATGACGGTCGTCCGCGAGGGCGGCACGGTCCGGCCCGGCGATGTGATCAAGGCCGAGGTGCCGGCGGGTCCGCACCGCCCGCTCGAACGGGTCTGAGACCTCCCCCGGCACCATGGCGCCTCAGGTCCCGGCGCTGCTCATGTCTCGTGGTAGAAGCCCACGTTGACCGAGCGCGGCCCGGTGCGGTCCTGGATGATCACCTCTCCGGAACCGCCCACGGGCAGCAACATCGTGCCTCCGTAGGCGAGTTGGTGATGGTGCTCGCCGACCCGCACGCGCACCTCGGAGGCCGGGTCCGGGTGCGAGCCCAGGAGCCAGGTGACGCGCCAGGCCCCGTCGGGTCCGCAGAGGAACTCCAGATGCGTCCGCGAGACGAACAGCCAGTCGTCGGGGGGCGAGAGGCGGCACACCGTACGGTCGCGGCCGACCCGCAGCACCTCGCCGGGCGTGCTGTCCGCGTCGGCCATCGACATGCCGGCGGTGGCGCCCGCGTCCGCCTGCGAGACCGCTGCCATGGTGAGCTCGAGCACCTGCGCTCCTTCAAGTCGCAACATCCGCGGCGCTGTTGGCGCGCCGCCGCATCTTAGAGCGCCCGGCCGCTCCCGCCGCGTGACCCATGCCACATCCCCGCCCGGGCGGTCCGCGCACCCGTTTGCGAAACTGGTGCCATGACCGAGCGTAAGCCCCCTGGTGTCAGCTTCGAGTCCTTTGTCGACAAACAGATCCGTGAGGCGGAGGCCCGCGGCGACTTCGCCCGCCTTCCCGGCGCGGGCAAGCCCCTCGACGGCCTCGACAAGCCGTACGACGAGCTGTGGTGGATCCGCAAGAAGATGCACCAGGAGCAGCTGCCCGGCGCCCTGCCGCCGGCGCTCGCGCTGCGCAAGGAGGTGGAGGACGCCCTGGCCGCCGCCCCCGAGGCGCCCTCGGAGCGGGCCGTCCGCGCGCTGCTCGAACCGCTCAACGAGAAGATCGCCGAGTTCCTGCGCCGCCCGCCCGCCGGTCCCCACCTGGGCCGCGGCCCGGTGGACATCGACGAGGTCGTACGGGAGTGGCGCCGGGCGCGGCAGGAGGGCTGAGGGCGCGGGCGCCGGGGCGCCGGGCACCCAGCGGCGCGAGGGATGGCCGACGCGGCCGAGCCATGGAGTGGCCGACGCCACCGCGCCCAGGAGTGGCCGACGCCACCGCAGCGGCCCCGCTCAGTCCCGCGACCCGTCGCCGTCCCCCCGGCCCGCCGCACGTTCCAGGGCGGAGCGCGTCGCCGGTCCGTAGACGCCCCGCGGGTCCCCGTCCACGCCGTACCAGACCTGGAAGGTGGCCACGGCGTCCCGGGTCTGCTCGTCGAACTGCCCGTGCGCCGGGCCCTGGTAGACGTACACGTCCCGCAGCATCCGCTGCATCTGCCGCACCTCGCCACCGCTGTCCCCCAGCTGGAGCGTGCCGGCGGGCTGCTCCGGCGGCTGCGAGGACGCGGGCGCTGACGCCGAACGCGAGACCTTGACCGTGGGCGAGGCCTGCGGCGCCGACGAGCTGGGCCTGCTGCTCGGTGTGGCCGAGGCGCTCGCCGACTTCGAGGGCGAGGCGCTCGCCGAGGCGGACGCGGAGGCCGACGGGCTCGGGCTCGCGCTCTCGCTCGGCGACACGCTGAGCGCGGGGGCGCTCGTGGACCGGTCCGGCAGGGCCTCCTCGCGTCGTCCGTCGTTCTCGTCGCCGGAGAACAGTCCGGTGGCCGCGGCCGCCACCGCCACGACGGCCACCGCCGCCCCGCACACCGCGAGCAGCGTCGTACGGCGCCGGCCGCGGGGCGCCCGCCGACTGCCGTGCGCGCCGGGCTCGCGGTGGACCAGGGGCTCCGCGCGCTCGAGCTCGACCTCGTAGTCACCGGGCCCGTAGCCGTCCGCGCCGTAACCAGCCGCGCCGAAACCGTCCGCCCCGTGACCAGCCGCGCCGAATCCGTCCGCTCCGTAACCGCCGGCCCCGTACGCCCCGGCCTCATGCCCGGCCGCACCCGCGCCGCCCGGCACGAACAGGTCCACGTCCGCCGGATGCGGCTCGGAGACCGCCGGCGGGCCGGAGGGCTGGTAGACCACCGGCAGCGCGGCCGTCGCGTCCCCGTCTCCCCCGCCCGGCTGCTGCTCGCCCGGAACCGGCGCCACATCCGGCGACAGCGACACATAGGGCCGTATCCGCAGCGGGTCGAAGTCCTCCGCGGCGGCCACCTGCGCGGACCGTTCCTGCCGCAGGGCGTCCGCCGCCCGCGGGCCGCAGCCGCACCGCGGCGCACCGCTCGCTTCTCTGGCCGTGCCGCAGTGCGGGCACGTCAATCCGCTCACCTCTGTGGGTCCCCTCCCTCGGAGCTCTCCCTCGGAGCTCGAGCTCCCCGGAGTTCCCCGCTCCCTGAAGCTCCCCGCGATTATGCCGACCCCGCCCCGCGAGTCCCAGCGCACCCACCCCGCTCGCGGGCCCCGTATACCTCCCTCAACAGGCCATAACCGGGCATGCCGCCCAGGATGGAGAGAGGCAGTGCGCAGAAAGAGAGCAGGAGGCGTCCCATGGCCCACGAGGTGAGCGGCGCGGGCACCCCGGCCGTGGCCACGCCCGGCGCCGGCCAGACCCGCGGCGGCGTCATGGTGTCGATCGGCGCCCTGCTGCTCGGCATGCTGCTCGCCGCACTCGACCAGACCATCGTCTCGACCGCGCTGCCGACGATCGTCAGCGACCTCGGCGGGATGCAGCATCTGTCGTGGGTGGTCACGGCGTACATGCTGGCGTCGACCGCCGCGACCCCGCTGTGGGGCAAGCTCGGCGACCTCTACGGGCGCAAGAAGCTCTTCCAGACCGCGATCGTGATCTTCCTGATCGGTTCGGCGCTGTGCGGCCTCGCGCAGAACATGCCGCAGCTGATCGGCTTCCGTGCCCTCCAGGGCTTGGGCGGCGGCGGCCTGATGGTGCTGTCGATGGCCATCGTCGGCGACATCGTCTCGCCGCGTGAGCGCGGCAAGTACCAGGGCCTGTTCGGTGCCGTCTTCGGCGCCACGAGCGTGCTCGGGCCGCTGCTCGGCGGCCTGTTCGTGGACCACCTGAGCTGGCGCTGGGTGTTCTACATCAACCTGCCGATCGGGGTCGTCGCGCTCCTGGTGATCGCGGCCGCGCTGCACATCCCGCACACGGTCCGCCCGCACAGGATCGACTACCTCGGCACCTTCCTGATCGCCTCGGTCGCCACCTGCCTGGTCCTCGTGGCCTCGCTCGGCGGCACCACCTGGGCCTGGGGCTCGGCGCAGATCATCGGCCTCGCGGTGCTCGGCGCGGTGCTCCTGGTGGCGTTCGTGGCGGTGGAGCGCAAGGCCGCCGAGCCGGTGCTCCCGCTGAAGCTGTTCCGTATCCGCACCTTCACGCTGTCCTCGGCGATCAGCTTCGTCGTGGGCTTCGCGATGTTCGGCGCGATGACCTACCTGCCGACGTTCCTCCAGGTCGTCAAGGGTGTGTCGCCCACCATGTCGGGCGTGCACATGCTGCCGATGGTGCTCGGCCTGCTGCTCTCGTCCACGGTCTCCGGCCAGATCGTCTCGCGTACGGGCCGCTGGAAGGTCTTCCCCGTAGCCGGCACCGCGGTCACCTCGATCGGCCTGCTGCTCCTGCACCAGCTGAAGGAGACCACCGGCACCTGGGAGATGAACGCGTACTTCTTCGTGTTCGGCCTCGGGCTCGGCCTGGTCATGCAGGTCCTGGTCCTGATCGTGCAGAACGCCGTCAGTTACGAGGATCTCGGCGTCGCCACCTCGGGTGCGACCTTCTTCCGCTCGATCGGCGCCTCCTTCGGTGTGGCGATCTTCGGCACGCTGTTCGCCAACCGCCTGGACGGCAAGCTCAGCGACGCACTCGCCGGGCAGACGCTGCCCGCCGGGCTCACGGTCGAGAGCCTGGAGGACGACCCGCGCACCATCGCGCAGCTCCCGCCCGACCTCCAGGGCGCCGCCCTGCACAGCTACTCGTCCGCGATCACCGATGTCTTCCTGTACGCGGTGCCGGTGGCGCTGCTCGCGTTCGCGCTGTCGTTCCTGCTGCGCGAGGACAAGCTGCGCGGCTCGGTCACCGCGCCCGAGCTCTCGGAGACCCTCGCCGGCAACCCCGTCGAGCGTTCCTCCCACGACGAGGTGCACCGCGCCCTGTCGGTGCTCGGCACGCGCCAGGGCCGACGGGAGATCTACCAGAAGATCACCGCGCGGGCCGGCGAGGACTTGCTGCCCGCGGCCAGCTGGATGCTGCTCCGGATCCAGCGGCACGGCTTCACCGAGCCCGCGGTGCTCGCCGAGAACACCACCGTGCCGCTCGCCCGGATCCAGGCCGCGGCCCGGCAGCTCGAGGAGCGCAGGCTCGCCTCGCGCGAGGGCCTGCGGCTGGTGTTCACACCCGCGGGCCGCGAGGTGGCGCAGCGGCTCGGCAAGGCGCGCGAGGAATCCCTCGCGGAGCTGCTCGGCGACTGGTGGGGCCCCGACCGCCCGACCGATCTGGTGCGCCTGGTGGAGGAGCTGAGTGCGGAGCTCTCGGGCTCGGACGCGGAGACGCCCGGTGCGGGCGCCGTACCGCGCGACCATGCGGCGCGCCTCCAGCCGTAGGCCCCGCACCCAGGGACCGCCTCCGTCTGCCCGAGTAGGCGCTCTCGTCAGCCCGTTGAGACGTCCGTCAGCTCTTTCCCGTACCAGATCTCCTGATACGGGCCGGAGTTGTACGCCGGGATCTCCGCGAAACCGCGCTTCACGTACAGCGTCCGCGCCTCGATCAGGTCCAGGCGGGTGTCGAGGACGAGCCGGCGCGCACCGAACGCCCGCGCCGCCCGCTCGGCGGCGTCCATGAGCAGACCCGAGCCGCCCCTGCCGCGCAGCCGCGGCAGCAGGAAGACCCGCTTGAGCTCGCAGGTCGTGGCGTCGAGGCGGCGCACCCCCGCCGTGCCGGCCGGCTCGCCCCCGTAACGCGCCACCAGGAGCACCCCGTCCGGTTCCCGCAGGTTGTCGCCGGTGTCCGCGGCGATCCCGCGCTCCAGCTCGCCCGGGTCGGTGGGCCGGCCCGTCTCCTTCAGGTACCAGCGGTCGCTGACCTCGGTGTAGTACGCGCGCCAGAGCGCGCTCGCGGCGGCGGAGTCGACGGGTTCGGGGGCGATGGACCAGGCGGTGCTCATGCCCGTCATCCTCGTGGGCAGCCCACCGGATGTGCAGGTGGTTTTCGTCTCCGAAGTCGGGCTATTCGGATAGCGACAGCCCCTCACGACAGGAGCGCGAGCATGTCCGCAGTTGTGACCGTCATCGTGATCGTGGCCGCCGTGGCTCTGATCGCCGGTGCGGTGTTCCTCGTGACCCGCAGGCAGGGCGGCGGCCGCAGCCTGGAGCGGCGCTTCGGTCCGGAGTACGAGCGCACGGTCGCTCGTCACGACGGAGACACCAAGGCCGCAGAACGAGAGCTTGAGGAGCGCGTCAAGCAGCACGGCTCCCTGACGCCGAAGCCGCTCGCGGCCGGTGAGCAGGAGCGGTACGAGAGCCGTTGGGCGGCGGCCCAGGCGCGGTTCGTCGACTCGCCGCGCGAGGCCGTGGCCGAAGTCGACGTGCTGCTGGCCGAGTTGGCCGCCGAGCGTGGATTCCCGGGCCGGGAGCGGTATGAGGACCAGCTCTCCGCTCTGTCGGTGCACCACGCGTACCAGGTGAACGGCTACCGGCGGGTGCACGCGGCGGCCCACGGCAACGGCGAGGCCGGCACCGAGTCGCTGCGCGAGGCCATGGTCGAGGCGCGCGCCATGTTCCACGAACTGCTCCACTCCGGCGCCCGCTCCGACGGCCGGAGCAGGACCGAACGCAAGAGCCTGACCGGCGGCAGGCACCACCAGGGCGACACGCGCGAGGCAGACGAGAAGCACCGCACGGGCGCGCGGGCCGAGACCGGCGCACCTTCCGGCCGCGGCCGCGGCGGACCGGCGTGGATGTTCAACCGGCAGCGCACCAAGGAGAGTTGAGGGGGCATCATGGGCGAGCGATGGAACAGCGGCGACCCTGACGGGCCACGGACACCGGACCGGACGCACCGGACCGGCGAGGCGGAGGCGCCGCTCTCCCCGGACGAGCGCGGCCCCGCCGGCGACGCCGGCTCGCCGCGCCCCACGGGCGGGCAGGCTTACGCCGGTGACGCGGACCGGCTGCGGGCCCACGGCAGGCAGCGGCACGGCGCCGGGACGGACGGCCGGCGCGCGGGGGACGAGGATCCCCACCGGCACACAGGAGGCGAGGAGACCCACGGGAACGGCGTGCCGGGACTGCTGGCGCGTGAGGAGCGGGACAAGCTGACGCAGCGGCTCCAGCATGCGGTGACGACCTTCGTCGACGCACCGCAGGAGTCCGTACGCGAGGCGGACCGGGTGATCGAGGAGGCGACCTCGCGCCTGACGGCCCTGTTGGCCGAACGCCACCGCAACCTGCGCAGCTCATGGTCCGAGGGCCCGGGCACGAAGGCGGCCGAGGGGACGGCCACGGCCCCCGACGGGCCGCACGGCGTCGCCGAGGGCGGCGCCGCCGCGGACACCGAGCGGCTGCGGCTGGCGCTGCGCGACTACCGCGAGTTCGCCGAGCGGCTCCTCAGGACGTGATGCCTGGAGCCCACGGCGGACGGGGTGGGAACGGGCGAGGGCCCGCTTCCACCCCGTCCGGCTGCCGGGCGGGCTTCGGACCTGACCCGCGAGGGCTCAGGCGGGCTTCGGACCGGCCTGCTGCACGACCTCGAAGGTCCACACCTGCGAGCCGGTGGCCGCCGGCTTCGGACGCTCGCCGCCCTCGGCAGCGCCGCCGCCCTGGTGGGCCGCCTTCATCGGGCCCTCCATCCAGGCCTGGAAGTCGGCCTCGCTGCGCCAGCGCGTGTAGACGAGGTACTGGTCGGTGCCTTCGAGCGGCTTGAGCAGCTCGAACCACTCGAACCCGTCAGAGCTCTCCACGGCGCCGGCCCGCGAGGCGAACCGCTTCTCGAGGGTCTCCCGCTGCTCGGCCGGCACGGTCAGCGCGTTGATCTTCACGATGCTCATGCCGCCCATCTTCGCGCAGCCGCCCGCCGCACCGCGCGGGAGCCCCCACTTCGGACATACGAGACGGGCCCGGCCGCGCGCGGTGCGCGGCCGGGCCCGTCAGGAAATCGCTGGTCCTCAGCCCTCCAGGGGCAGCTGTCAGCCCTTGAAGTGCAGCTCCACCGAGCCGTCCGCCGCCTCGACGACCTTGATCTCGTCAAGGTCCATGACGTGCACGGTGGGCTCGTACTGCACGGCGCGCGGGCCGACGCCCACCACGCGCATCCCGGCCGCCTTGCCCGCGGCGATGCCGGCGCCGGAGTCCTCGAAGACGATGCAGTCGGCCGGGTCGGCGCCGAGCAGGGCCGCGCCCTTGAGGAAGCCCTCGGGGTCCGGCTTGCTGGCCGAGACCGACTCGGCGGTGATGCGGTGCTCGGGCATCGGCAGCCCGGCCGCGTCGATCCGGGCGGTGGCCAGGGCCACGTCGGCCGAGGTGACGAGGGCGTGCGGCAGGCCCTGGAGCGCGGCCATGAAGGCGGGGGCGCCGCCCACCGGGACCACGCCGTCGACGTCGGCGGTCTCGGCCGCGAGCATCTCGCGGTTCTCCGCGTAGTTCTCCTCCATCGGGCGGTCCGGCAGCAGCAGCGCCATGGAGGCGTAGCCCTGGCGGCCGTGCACGACGGAGATGACCTGCTCGAAGTCGAGCCCGTGCTTGTCGGCGAAGCGTCGCCAGCAACGCTCCACCACCGCATCGGAGTTGACGATCGTGCCGTCCATGTCGAGCAGCAGGGCGCGGGCGGTCAGCACGGTGGTGGCCTCGGTGGCCGTCATCGGCGGTCTCCAGAGCTCGGGACGCGGCCGGTGCCGGCCGCGGAAGCCGCGGCCCGGTGTCGACCGCGGCCGCGGAAGGGAACAGAGCGGTCCCGCCCGCCGGTCAGGGAGGTGCGGGCGAGGACCACTTTGTTCCTACAGCTTACAAAACAAGGACGGCGCTACGCCAGCGGCCTGCCCGATTCCGGACAGGCCGCCATAAAACAGCAGGTCACAGCGCCCTCGGCAGGAGCCCGGCAGACAGGCTCCGGCAGACCCGGCTCAGGCCCGGCGCAGGCCCAGGAGCCCCAGGAGTCCCAGGAGTCCCAGAAAGCCCGGCAGGCCCACGGCGCCCGGGGGCTTACGGCGCCACAGCCTCGTACAGGCTGAAGCCCGCAAGGGCGAGCATGGCGATCGCCGCGATCTTGGTGATGAGCCGCAGCGGCACCCGCTTGAGCAGCGCCTTGCCGCCGATGATGCCGATGGCCGCCACGGACCAGAGCGCGAGCACCGCACCGAGGCCGACCGAGAGCGGGTCGTCGTACTTGGCGGCGAGGTTGGCCGTCATGATCTGGGTCAGATCGCCGAACTCGGCGACGAGGATGAGCATGAAGCCCGCCCCGGACACCTTCCAGAACGACTGGTCCTCGGGCTTCCTGACCTCTTCCTCGCCCTCGTCCTTCTTCATCAGGAGCATCACCGCGCCCGCGAGGAAGAGCACGCCGGTGAGCGCCTGGACGAGGCGGTTGGGGAGCAGGGTGAGCACCGAGCCGGCCGCGATCGCGAGCGCGACGTGCACGGCGAAGGCCGCGGCGACACCGGCGAACACGTACGAGGCGCGGTAGCGGGTGCCGAGGACGAGGCCGGCGAGCGCGGTCTTGTCGGGCAGTTCGGCGAGGAAGACGACGCCGAAGACGAGCGCCATCACGCTGAAGCTGATCAAGGTTCCTCAATCGGTCGGGGCTGCCCCACCGAGAGTTGCTGCGGACACCTCGGCACGGCAGCGCGCTGAGGTGCCACCCCTGCCGGGCAGAGGCGCACACGGGCACTGCTTGCCGAAGGTCTCGCTGGCGGTCCGCGAACGGTCCGCTCCGGGCGCCGGCCCAGCCTGTCGGAAGACGGCTGAGCAGTATGTCGACGGTCCGGCGAAGAGCTACTCCCCTTCTGCGTCCTCCATCGTACGCGACGTACGTCCGCTGCCGTCAGGGCCTTAGGTCCCGGACCCGGTGCGGCACCAACCCCGGCCGCACGGCCGCCGCACACCAACTCCCCTGCCAGGCATGGCGGATGAGGTTCGTGCACGCCCTCTTGTCCGCTCATCGGGTTGACGCGACCCTGTCACCCGGCGCACATCTGCACGCCATCCCGCGCCGCCAGCATGAGCGCGCTCGCACACCAGCGGGGAGCGCTCAACATCCCCCCACACCAAGGGAGTTCGCATGTCCGGTGTCTACGCGCGTCAACGAGCCGGTGCCCTCGCCGCCCTGACCGCCGCGGCCGCCGCTGTGAGCCTGCTCACCGGCCCGCCCGCCCAGGCCGCGCCCCCCACCCCGATCAGCGCGACCACCGCCCGCACCTACCTGGGCGAGCTCACCGTGAAGGCCGAGGGCTCCTCGACCGGCTACAGCCGCGACAAGTTCCCGCACTGGATCACCCAGTCCGGCGCCTGCAACACCCGCGAGGTGGTGCTCAAGCGCGACGGCACCAATGTGCAGCAGGACTCCAGCTGCGCCGCCACGTCCGGCAGTTGGTACTCCCCGTACGACGGCGCCACCTGGAGCGCCGCATCGGATGTGGACATCGACCACGTGATCCCGCTCGCCGAGGCCTGGCGCTCGGGCGCGAGCAGCTGGACCACCGCGCGGCGCCAGAGCTTCGCCAACGACCTCGCCCAGCCGCAGCTGATCGCCGTCACGGACAACGTGAACCAGGCCAAGGGCGACCAGGACCCGGCGGAGTGGCTGCCTCCGCGCACCGCCTACACCTGCATGTACGTACGGATGTGGGTGGACGTGAAGCACCACTACGGGCTGAGCGTGGACTCGGCCGAGAAGAGCGCGCTCCAGTCGGCGCTCAGCGGGTGCTGACCGGTCGCTGACCGGTCGCTGATCCGCTACGACTGATTCGTTACGGCGGAACCTCCCCACGACCCTCCGTCGTTCCGTACCGTACGGGCGACGGAGGGAAGTGATCACGATGACCCGGCTGCGCCTGGGCCCGCTGCTGCGTTATGTCGACGAGGCCGCGGCGACGATTTGGGTGGAGACCGACCGCCCCTGCACGGCCGAGGTGCGCTGCGCCGACGGCGCCGGAGGCCGGGAGCACACGTTCCAGGTGGCCGGGCACCACTATGCGCTGATACCGGTGGGCGGTCTGACCCCCGGCACCGAGACGGCGTACGAGGTGTTCCTGGACGGGCAGCGGGTGTGGCCGCTGCCGGACTCGCGCTTCCCGCCGTCCACGATCCACACCCCCTCGGGCGCCGCGGACGAGCAGATGCGGATCTCCTTCGGCTCCTGCCGCTGGGCCGCGCCGCCCGCGAGCGAGCACGACCCGGTGGGTCCGGACGCCCTGGACACCCTCGCGGCCAAGCTCGCCGAGCACCCCGCCGACGTACGCCCGGACGTCCTGGTGCTGCTGGGCGACCAGGTGTACGCGGACATGACCTCCAAGGCCACCAAGAGCTGGCTCGCGGCCCGGCGCGACCTGCGCGAACCGCCCGGGGCTCAGGTCGCGGACTACGAGGAGTACACGCACCTCTACTACGAGTCCTGGCTGGACCCCGAGGTGCGCTGGCTGCTCTCCACCGTGCCGAGCTGCATGATCTTCGACGACCACGACGTGATCGACGACTGGAACACCAGCGAGTCCTGGCTCGCCGAGATGCGCGCCACCCCGTGGTGGAACGAGCGGATCCTCAGCGGTCTGATGTCCTACTGGGTCTACCAGCACCTGGGCAACCTCACCCCGGCCGAGCTCGCCTCCGACGAGCTGTACGCGGCCGTGCGCGAAACCCCGGACGGCACGGACGCGCTGCGCACCTTCGCCGCCGAGTCCGACCGCGACCCCGCGCGCACCCGCTGGAGCTACCGGCGCGACTTCGGGCGCGTACGGCTGCTCATGGTGGACACCCGCGGCGCGCGCGTCCTGAAGGAGTCGGAGCGCGCGATGCTGGACGAGAGCGAGGCGGCCTGGCTGCGCGAACAGGCGCTCGCGGACCGGGAGTCGAGCGACCACCTGCTGATCGGCACCTCGCTGCCGTGGCTGCTCCCGCACCTGATCCACGAGGCCGAGGGGTGGAACGCGGCGCTCGCGCGCGGTGAACGCGGGCCGCGCTGGGCCAGGTTCGCCGAGGATCTGCGGCGGCGCAGCGACCTGGAGCACTGGGCGGCGTTCCCGCGCTCGTTCGAGGCGCTGACCGAGCTGATCGCCGAGGCGGGTACGGGCCCGGGCGCGCCGGCGTCGGTGTGCGTGCTCTCCGGGGACGTGCACCACGCGTACGCGGCCGAGCCGACCTGGCCCAACGGCGAGCACCGGCCGGACGCCCGCATCCTCCAGCTGACCTGCTCCCCCGTGCACAACTCCATCCACCGCTCGGTGAAGTGGGGCTTCCGCTTCGGCTGGAGCAAGGCGGGCCGTGCGCTGGGGCGGCGGTTCGCGCGGCACGGGCGGCTCGCCGAGCAGCCCATCAAGTGGCGCAGGACGGGCGGCCCCTGGTTCGGCAACCAGCTGATGACCCTGACCCTGCGCGGCCGCTCCTCGCGGCTGCGGCTCGATCAGGCGCAGCGGGTGCGGGGCGGCGGGGCGCGCCTGGAGACGGTGGAGGACACGCAGCTCACGCCGTAGGACCACAGCTCCCGCCGTAGGACGCGCAGCTCACGCCGTAGGACGCGCAGCTCACGCCGTAAGGGCTCGCGCGTTTCGCGGGTGACCGTAGGGCTGGTGTGGCGGCCCCATGGCGTTCTTGTGGGGGTCCCGTGGTGCCTCCGCGGGACCTGCGTGATCCGCCCCACAGCGGACGGGGCAATTCCGGTCAGGGCATCGACAGGCGGCGCGGCGACGGCATGATGAGGCGGACCATCCGCTTCCTCATCCGTCACCCCCACCCCACGTGACGCCCAAGTTGCCCCACACGACCGGGAGTCCACCTCTTGCCCGCGACGTCCCCGACGCCCGTACCACCCCGAATACCCCGATACGCCCAGGAGTCGGCCGTCGCCGTGGTCGGGGCCGGACCGCGGGGCACCGGCGTCGTCGAGCGGCTCTGCGCCTCCGCGCCGGAACTCCTGCCGCCGGACACCCGGCTCACGGTCCACGTGATCGACCCCGCGCTGCCGGGCGCCGGGCAGGTGTGGCGCACCGACCAGAGCCCCGAGCTCCTGATGAACACCGTCGCCTCCCAGGTCACGCTGTTCACGGACGAGAGCGTCAGCTGCGCGGGCCCCGTCCGCCCGGGCCCGAGCCTGTACGAGTGGGCGGCGCGCGACCCGGCGACGGCGCTCGGCCCGGACGCCTACCCGGCGCGTGCGCTCTACGGCCGCTATCTGGAGTGGGTGTTCGCCGAGACGGTGCGCAGGGCGCCCGAGCGGATACGGATCGAGGTGCACCGCGCCCGCGCGGTCCGCCTGGAGGGGGACGGCCCCCAGCGCCTCGACCTCGACGACGGCACCCGTATCGAGGGCCTGGACGCGGTGGTCCTCGCCCAGGGCCACCTCCCCGCGCTCGGCGACCGCGGCCAGGAACGCCTCGCCGCCCACGCCGCCCGGCACGGCCTGCGCCACCTCCCGCCCGCCAACCCCGCCGACGTGGACCTGTCCTCGCTCGCACCCGGCGAGCCGGTCATCCTGCGCGGACTCGGGCTCAACTTCTTCGACCACATGGCCCTGTTGACCCGGGGCCGCGGCGGCCGCTTCGAGCGGACCCCGCACGGGCTGCGCTATCTGCCGTCCGGCCGCGAGCCACGGCTGCTCGCGGGCTCGCGGCGCGGCATCCCGTACCAGGCACGCGGCGACAACGAGAAGGGCGCACACGGCCGCCACCTCCCGCTCGTGCTCACCGAGGACGTCATCGAGGCCTTCCGCAAACGCACCGCCGAGGGCGATCCACCCGACTTCCTCGACGAGGTCTGGCCCCTGGTCGCGAGGGAGGTGGAGTGCGTCTATTACGAAGCGCTGCTCGTCGCGGACCGGCGGACGGCCTTCCGCGAACGCTTCCTCGCCGGCCTCCACGATCCCGAACTCGCCCTGCTCCTGGCCGAGTTCGGCCTGCCGCCCACGGCCCGCTGGTCCTGGGACCGCATCTCGCGCCCGTACCGCGGACGCACCTTCACCGGCCCCGAGGACTGGCGCGGCTGGCTCGGCGGACATCTGCGCGCGGACGCCGCCGAGGCCGCGCGCGGCAATGTCTCGGGCCCGCTCAAGGCGGCGCTCGATGTACTGCGCGACCTGCGCAACGAGCTGCGCCTGATCGTCGACCACGGCGGCCTGACCGGCCGCTCGCGCCGTGAGCACCTGGACCGCTGGTACACCCCGCTCAACGCGTTCCTGTCGATCGGCCCGCCCCGGCGCCGTATCGAGGAGATGTGCGCCCTGCTCGACGCGGGCGTCCTCACGGTCGTCGGGCCCCGCATGCAAGTCGCCGCAGAACAGGGCGCGTTCACCGCCCACTCCCCCGACGTGCCGGGCTCCGAGGTGAGCGCGCGCGTGCTCGTCGAGGCGCGGCTGCCGGAGCCGGACCTGCGCCGCACCGCCGACCCGCTGCTCGCCCGCCTGCTCAAAACGGGCCGCTGCCGCCCGCACGTCGTCGGCGATTACGAGACCGGAGGCCTGGACGTCACCCCGAGTCCCTACCGTCTGATCGACCGTCAAGGAGCCGCGCATCCCGCGCGGTACGCGCTCGGCGTGCCCGCCGAGGGGGTGCACTGGGTGACCGCGGCGGGCGCGCGGCCCGGGGTGGACTCGGTGACGCTGGCGGACGCGGACGCGGTGGCGCGGGCGGTGCTGGGGGATGCGCGGGCCGGTGCGCGCGGCGAACGGAATCCGGCCGACGGCCGAATGTTGAACTTGCAAGCACGCTAAGGTTTACCTAACCTAGGGCTCCCCCAGGTCGGTCCTCGTCCCCGGACCGAAGTAAGGAGTCCCCCACCATGACTGGACGTCTCAACAGCGCCCAGCCCTATGCCGTCGCCCTGTTCCGCATCGTCGTCGGACTGCTCTTCGCCTGCCACGGCGCGGCCACCCTGTTCGGTGTGCTCGGCGGCCCGATGGGCGGCAGCACGCCGGAGATCGGCGCCTGGCCGTCCTGGTACGCGGCCGTGATCCAGCTCGTGTGCGGCGGCCTGGTGCTCATCGGCCTCGCCACCCGCCCCGCCGCGTTCCTGGCCTCGGGCTCGATGGCCTACGCGTACTTCAAGGTCCACCAGCCCGAGGCCCTGTGGCCGCTGCAGAACGGCGGCGAGTCCTCCGCCCTGTTCTGCTGGGCCTTCTTCCTGCTCGTCTTCACCGGCTCCGGCGCCCTCGGCCTCGACCGGCTCTTCTCGCGCGGCGCCCGCGTCGGCGCGCAGCCGACGGCCGCGGGCGGCTCCGCCCCGGAGTCCTCCGGGAGCGCCGAAGCGTCCGTCAAGCGCGAGGAAGCGATCCGAACGGCACGGTGAAACAGGCCAACCGGTCTCCCGCACCGCCCTGTTCGCGGTGCAGGACCACCGAAGCGGCCGCGCCCCGGCGGAAGTTCCAGCTGTGGTGCGCGGCCGCTTTGCCGTTCCCGGCCTCGTCCGTGGTGAAGTCCAGCCAGATCTCGTTGTCCGCGTTCAGGTACTTCGGGTCCTTCGAGGGCTGCACCGGGTCGACCTTGTTCTGGTAGTGCCCGCCGGCGTCCATCGGATCGGTGCCGCACGGCTTCTGGTGCACGTGCGCGCCGTACGCGTAGCCGGGCTTGAGCCCCTTGACCCGCAGCGCGACCTTCGTGCCCCGCTCGTCGGTGTGCTGGCGCACCTCGACCCAGCCGGCCGCGGGCACGAGACCGAGGTCGTACGTCTTCGCGGTGGACGGGATCAGCGCGCTCGGCGGCGCGAAGGTGGCCTCCGCGCGCATCCAGTAGTAGTCCGCGGCTGCCGCGCTGTGCCCCGTTCCGCCCGTCGTCGCGAGCAGCGCGGCCGTCAGACCCGCCACCGCCATCCCTGCCACCATCGCCGACTCTCCTTCGTCTGGTCCGTCCCGGTACGCCCCCTGTTGCCCCCTTCGTTCGTACGGGACTTCGTGACCGGCCGCCGCATCGGGCACGGCAGCCGGGTGAACGACCTGCGAAGGGCCTGTGCACCCCCGTGGATGTGCGCCGTGCCCTCGTGCGTACGCTGTATGGCTGTTGATGTTGCCCCGTGTCCGGATGCCACGGACGCGCACTTCAGCGGCGCCCGAGCGGCGCGGTACTGCCGACCGGGAGGGACTCGTGCTGGACAGTGTGGGCGCCCTCACCGGCAGCCCCTGGATCTATGCCGTCGTCGCGGTCTCGATCCTCTTCGACGTGTTCCTGCCGGTGCTGCCGAGCGGCTTCCTGGTGATCACCGCGGCCACCGCGGCGGCGGCCGGCACGGGGGCCGTGGCCGGTTCGAGCGCGGTGGCCGGCTCCGCCACGCAAGTGGTGGGCGACGTACCCGATCTGCTGCTGCTCGCCCTGTGCGCGGCGACCGCCTCGGTGCTCGGCGACCTCGCGGCCTACCGCCTGGCCTGGCGCGGCGGCCCGCGCTGGGACCGCGCGCTCGCCCGCTCACGCCGCCTCGCCTCGGCGCAGGAACGTCTCGGCGCCGCACTCGCACGGGGTGGCGGCGCACTGGTCGTCCTCGCACGCTTCGCCCCGGCCGGCCGCTCGGTGGTCTCCTTCGGCGCGGGTGCGGCGCACCGGCGCGTACGCGAGTTCCTGCCGTGGTCGGCGCTCGCGGGGGTGGCCTGGGCCGCGTACAGCGTGGGCCTCGGCTACTTCGGCGGCCAGCTCCTCGGCGCGACCTGGGTGGCCACGGGCGTCTCGCTCGCGGCGCTGTTCGGGGCGGGCGCCGGGGCGGCCTATCTGATGCGGCGGCCGCGGGCCGTGACGACGGTGGAGACGGCGGGCTGAGCCGCCCCGGCCGCCCCCGGGTCAGTCCCCGGCCCCCTGCTGCGCGGGCAGCTCGTGGACATGCTTGAGCAGCATGCGGGCGTCGACCACGTCCGGCGCGGCCACCTCCTTCCAGTAGCGGTGGCCGCTGACGAACACGGCGAGCTCCCGCTCCCGCTCGCGCAGCTTCTCCACCTCGGCCTGCTCGTCCTCCGTCCAGCCGGGCGAGGCGGGGCGCTCCACCTTGCGCCAGCCCGCGGTGTCGCTGAAGCCGTCGAGGGGCACGACGGACCAGGGGAGCCGCTTCAGGAGCGCCAGAAGTTCTGATCGGACCTGGTGCAGCTCCTCCTGCCCCTGGAGGAGGTCACTCGGGAACTCAGGAGTCACAGCCACGCCGCAATGCTACGTCTGTTCGATTTTCGAAGGCGAGCGGAATCCGGGAGTTCACGCGAACGGGTGTTCCAGCGGCGGTCACGGGCCACACTGGAGCCATGTGCCGCAGCATCAAGACCCTTCGTCCCCCGGTCCTCGAGCACGACGCCACGGAGGAGGACATCCGCGCCGCAGCCTTGCAGTACGTGCGGAAGATCTCCGGCTTCCGGGCGCCCGCCGCCCACAACCAGGAGGTGTTCGACCGCGCCGTCGACGCGGTGGCGGAGGCCACCCGCGAACTGCTCCAGGACCTGGTGGTCCGGGGTGCGGGGAGCGCGAAGGCCAAGGGCGCCGCCTGAGCTGACCGGGACCGTCAGGCGCCCGGACCCTCCTCCTCAAGTTCCCCCAGCGCCCGCTCCAGCCACGCCACCCAGAACGTCTCCAGGTCGATCCCGCCCCGCAGCACCAGATGCTGGAGCACGTCGATGTCCGCGCCCACCGGGAAGTCCCGCGCCTCGATCGCCTCGTACTCCGCCAACTGCCGCCGGTGGAGGGCGAGATGGCGGCGCAGCTCCTCCTCCAGGCCCGCGCGCCCGACCACGCCCGCGGCCCGCACCCGAAGCAGCAGCGGGTCGCGGATGGGGCGCGGGTCCTCGGGGCGCGCGACCCAGGCGGCAAGCTCCTCGCGCCCGGCCGGCAGGACCTCGTACTCCTTCCTCGAGCCGCGCGAAGGCCCCTGCGAGGGCAGCGCCCTGATCAGCCCCGAGGTCTCCAGGCGGCCCAGCTCCCGGTAGATCTGCTGGTGCGTGGCCGACCAGAAGTAGCCGATCGACTTGTCGAAGCGGCGGGTCAACTCGAGGCCGGACGAGGGCTTTTCGAGCAGCGCGGTCAGGATCGCGTGCGGCAGGGACATGAGGGGAGGCCCGTCACAGGGAGGCGGCGAGTTCGGTGCCCTGCTTGATGGCCCGCTTGGCGTCCAGTTCGGCGGCCACGTCGGCGCCGCCGATGACGTGCACGCTCGCGCCGGCCGCAAGGAGCGCCTCGTACAGCTCGCGGCGCGGCTCCTGTCCGGCGCACAGCACCACGGTGTCCACGTCGAGCACCGAGCGCTCCCCGCCGACCGTGATGTGCAGACCGTCGTCGTCGATCCGGTCGTACGTCACGCCCGCGAGCATGGTCACGCCGCGGTGCTTGAGCTCGGCGCGGTGGATCCAGCCGGTCGTCTTGCCGAGGCCGGCGCCGACCTTGCTGGCCTTGCGCTGGAGCAGGTGCACCTGGCGCGGGGGCTTGGGGCGCCGCGGCTCGTCGAGCCCGCCGCGCGTGCGGTACTCCATGTCCACGCCCCACTGGCGGAAGTAGACGGCCGGATCGGCGCTCGCGCCCTCGCCGCCGTCGGTGAGGAACTCGGCCACGTCGAACCCGATGCCGCCGGCCCCGATGAGCGCGACCTTCTCCCCCACCTCGGCGCCGCCCGCGAGCACGTCCAGGTAGCTGAGCACGCTCGGGTGGCCGACGCCCTCGATCGGGGGCGTGCGCGGCTCGACGCCGGTGGCGATCACGATCTCGTCGTACGGCCCGTCGGCGAGGTCGCCGGCCTCCACGCGTACGCCCAACTTGACGTCCACACCCCGCTCTTCGAGCTGCACGCGGAAGTAGCGGAGCGTCTCGTCGAACTCCTGCTTGCCGGGGACCTTGCGGGCCACGTTCAGCTGGCCGCCGATCTCCTCCGCGGCGTCGAACAGCGTGACCTGGTGGCCGCGTTCGGCCGCGGAGACCGCGCAGGCGAGACCGGCGGGACCGGCGCCGACGACCGCGATGTGCTTGGCGCGGCGGACCGGGCCGAGGACCAACTCGGTCTCGTGGCAGGCGCGCGGGTTCACGAGGCAGGAGGTGATCTGGCCGCTGAAGGTGTGGTCCAGGCAGGCCTGGTTGCAGCCGATGCAGGTGTTGATGGTCTCGGCGCGGCCCTCGGCGGCCTTCGCCACGAACTCCGGGTCGGCGAGGAAGGGCCGCGCCAGGGAGACGAGGTCGGCGTGCCCGTCGGCGAGCAACTGCTCGGCCACCTCGGGGGTGTTGATGCGGTTGCTGGTGACGAGCGGGATCTCGACCGCGCCCATCACCTTCTTGGTCACCCACGCGAAGGCGCCGCGCGGCACGGTGGTGGCGATGGTCGGGATGCGCGCCTCGTGCCAGCCGATGCCGGTGTTGAGGATGTTGGCACCGGCGGCCTCGATCTGCCGGGCGAGCGCGACGACCTCGTCGAGCGAGGAGCCGCCGGGCACGAGGTCGAGCATGGAGAGGCGGTAGACGATCAGGAAGTCCTTGCCGAGGCGGGCGCGGGTGCGGCGCACGATCTCGACGGGCAGCCGCATGCGGTTCTCGTACGAGCCGCCCCAGCGGTCCGTGCGGTGGTTGGTCTGCGCGGCGATGAACTCGTTGATCAGGTAGCCCTCCGAGCCCATGATCTCGACACCGTCGTACCCGGCCTTCTTCGCCAGCGCGGCCGTGCGCACGAAGTCCTCGATGGTCCGCTCGATCTCGTCCTCGGTCAACTCGTGCGGCACGAAAGGCGAGATGGGCGCCTGAAGCGCGCTCGGCGCGACCAGGTCCTTGTGGTACGCATACCGCCCGAAGTGCAGGATCTGGAGCGCGATCCGGCCGCCCTCGGCGTGCACGGCCTCGGTGACGACGCGGTGCTGCTCGGCCTCCTCCTCGGTGGTGAGCTTCGCGCCGCCCTCGTACGGGCGTCCCGCGTCGTTGGGCGCGATGCCGCCGGTGACGATCAGGCCGGCGCCGCCGCGGGCGCGCTCGGCGTAGAAGGCCGCCATCCGCTCGAACCCGCGCTCGGCCTCTTCCAGGCCGATGTGCATCGAACCCATCACGACCCGGTTGGGAAGGGTGAGGAATCCCAGGTCGAGGGGGGTCATGAGGTGGGGGTAGGCACTCATCCGGAGGCTCCTCGGTCACGGCAGGACGGCTACGCGGCAGGACGGCTGACTCCTCATTATGCAACTGGTTGCATAAAGGGGTAGGGGGCAGCTGTGGGGGGTGTGTCACATCGGGGCGGCGCGGCGTGGGGCGCTCGGCCGGTCAGCTGGTCAGCCGGTCGGCGGGGCACAGGGGCGGCCGGTGATCAGTGGGGCACGGGGCGCTCGGCCGGGACCGGCGGAGGGGATGTCCGCGTAGCGGCAGGGGATGTCCGCGTAACGGCAGGGGATGGCTTTGTGGCGGCAGGAGACGGTTCCGCAGTCGCAGCGGACGGTCCCGTAGCGGATGACGACGCCGCGGCATGGCAGGCACCGCGGCCGCCCGCGAAGGCCGTGATGCGGCCCGCTTCGATCCGTACGGCCGCCTCGGTGCCGTCGTCCACCGCGTCGAGGCCCACCGCCCCCGCGACCGCATGCGTCCCGTCGTACACGATCCTCAGCGCCGGCCATGTCTCCGGCGGAAAGACACCGCTCACGCAGGTGCGCAGCTCGGCGAGGGTGAGGCGGGCGAGCGGGGTGAGTTCGTGGGGGTCGGCGGAGACGAGGACGGCCGTGACCTGCGCACCGGGCTCCGCCGAGCGCACCAACTCCTCGACGGCTTCGAGCCGTTGGAGCCCGAGCACGGCGACGACTCCGTCCGCGCCGCCGAGCCGGGCGGGGCGGGCCCGCAGGACGTCCGTGGCCGGCGGCGGCTCCCAGGGACGGTCGCAGGGGACGGCCTCCGCGGCATACGGGAGGTATGCGGGCGGCCAGGAGCCGTCGTCCGCGACGGCGGCGAGCCGCTCACAGGCGGCGACGGCGTGGAACGGGTCCACGAAACCCGGTGCGGAGTCGGCAAGTTGACGCGCTCCGTACAGGAACGTGAGCGCTGCTTCGGCGGCCCGCACCATACGTGGCGCCGCACCCGGATCCGGGCTGCGCACCACACGCGGCGCCGAACCCGGCTCCCGGCTGCGCACCCTACGCGGCGCCGCCGCGCTCGCCCCCCGGCGGTGCACCTCCTCCAGGCACAGGCCGAGCACCACCGCGTCCAGCTTGAGCAGTTGGGCATACGCGCTGCGCGTGGCCTCCTCGGCGAGGATCTCCTGCTGGAGCCGGCTGCCGAGCCGCCCGTGCTCGGACGTCAGCGGCAGGCCGGTGAGCAGGATGCGGGCGTAGGCGCCGAGCGCTGCGGCGGGGGTGGCGGGCGGCTCGGGGCGCCGCGGCGCGGGCGCACCCTCCGCCAGGTCGGCCAGGACGGAGAAGTAGAGCGCCCGCTTGCCGGAGAAGTTCGAGTAGACGGCGCCGCGCGTGAGCCCGGCGCGCTCGGCGATGGCGTCGACCTTCGCCCCCTCGAAGCCGCGCGCGGCGAACTCGGCGCGGGCCGCGGCGAGCACCTTCGCCCGGTTCTGCGCCTGCAGCTGAAGCCTGCTGAGCCCTCTGCCGAGCCGGGCCATCGTCCCCGTCCTCACCTTTCCGCCTGCCCCGCCGGGCAGTTGGGCTGTTTCGCCGGGCACGTTGCCGTCGGCGCCCCGGTCACGTTACCGTCACCACCAGGTGATTCAGATGATGCCGTCATTTGAAATACGACGCATCCCTGCCGCGGGGGCACCAGGCACCCTCGCCCCGGGGGCACGACGCGCCCCTGCCACGCGGGCGGGGCAGAACCGACACAACCCCGTCACGGGGCCGAGGGAGACGAATCCGAGTGGCACGCGCCGGTGACAGCGGCTCCTTGTTGACCTGCACGTTCTGCGGGAAGAGCCAGAAGTCCGTCCGCAAGCTCATCGCGGGCCCGGGCGGTATCTGCATCTGCGACGAGTGCGTCGGGCTGTGCAACGAGCTCATCGCGGAGGACCTCGTGGAGGCGCCGGGCGACGCACCGGCCGAACTGCCCACGCCCCGCGAGATCTTCGCGCATCTGGAGAGCTACGTCGTCGGCCAGGAGGAGGCCAAGCGCACCCTGGCCGTAGCGGTCTACAACCACTACAAGCGGCTGCGGAACAGCGCGTTCGCCGACGCCGACGTGGAGCTCGGCAAGTCCAACGTCCTCCTCGTCGGCCCGACCGGCTGCGGCAAGACGTACCTGGTCCAGACGCTGGCCCGGATCCTCGACGTGCCCTTCGCGATCGCCGACGCCACGGCGCTCACCGAGGCGGGATACGTCGGCGAGGACGTGGAGAACATCCTGCTCAAGCTGGTCCAGGCGGCCGACCACGACATCGAGCGGGCGCAGCGCGGGATCATCTACATCGACGAGATCGACAAGGTGGCGCGCAAGAGCGAGGGCCCCTCGGTGACGCGCGACGTCAGCGGCGAAGGGGTGCAGCAGGCCCTGCTCAAGATCCTCGAAGGCACGGTCGCCTCGATCCCGCCGCAGGGCGGGCGCAAGCACCCGGGCCAGGAGTTCATCCAACTCGACACCTCCCAGGTCCTGTTCATCGTCGGCGGCGCCTTCGCGGGCCTCGAGGAGATCATCGAACGCCGCTCGTCCCGCCGGTCGATCGGCTTCGGCCCGACGCCCCTGCGCTCGCCCCAGCCACTGAACGAGCTGACGGCAGAGGATCTGCGCGAGTTCGGCCTGATCCCGGAGTTCGTCGGCCGGCTGCCGCTCACGACGACGGTGCACCCGCTGGACCGTACGGCCCTGATCCGCATCCTCACCGAGCCGCGCAACGCGCTGATCAAGCAGTACCAGAAGCTCTTCCAACTCGACGGCGTGGAGCTGGAGTTCACCGACGAGGCGGTCGCCGCGGTCGCCGACCAGGCGCTGCTGCGCCGGACGGGGGCGCGCGCGGCCCGCAGCGTCCTGGAGGAGGTCCTCCTCAACGTGATGTACGAGGTCCCGAGCCGCGACGACGTGGCCCGCGTCGTGATCACCCGCGAGACGGTCCTCGATCATGTGAACCCGACGCTGATCCCGCGGCCGGCGGAGGGCTGGGACGAACAGTCGGCGTAGCGCGCCGCGCACCGGGTCGGTCAGGCGCGCACCACTCACCGCACCCGGCCGACCAGCTGCCGGTCGGCGTAGCCCACCGCACCCCGGGCAGCGCGGGCGGTCCACGTACCGGACGGTGTCCCACGCCGCCCGCATCGGTGTTTCCATGGAGGCATGCCCGCCACCGAGAACCTGCTCGCCTTCGCCGCGATGTCCTTCCTCCTGATAGTCGTCCCCGGCCCCAGCGTCCTGTTCGTGATCGGGCGCGCACTCGCGCACGGCCGCCGGGCCGCCCTGACCACGGTCCTGGGCAACACGCTCGGCGCGTACGTCCTGGTCATCGCCGTGGCCCTCGGCGTCGGCGCGATCGTGGAACGTTCCGTCCTGGTCTTCACCGCACTGAAGCTCATCGGCGCCGCATACCTCGTGTACCTGGGCGTGAAGGCCTTCCGCGAACGGCGCTCCCTGGTCGCCGAGTTCACCGGAGACGCCCCCGAGCGCGGCGGGATGCGCACGCTCTGGGAGGGCTTCGCGGTCGGCGTGGCGAACCCGAAGACCATCGTCTTCTTCGCCGCGGTCCTGCCCCAGTTCGTGGACCGCACGGCCGGCCACGTCCCGGCCCAGATGCTCCTGCTCGGCCTGGTCTTCAACCTGATCGCGGTGCTCTGCGACAGCGCGTGGGGCCTGACCGCCGCCTCGGCCCGCACCTGGTTCGCCCGTTCCCCCCGCCGCCTCACGATGGTCGGCGGCACGGGCGGGCTCGCGATGATCGGCCTGGGGGTCACGGTGGCGGTGACGGGCCGCAAGGACTGAACCACCCCGCCCTCCTTGGGCGCCCCCTCGGCCGCCGCCTCACGCCGCCCTATTCACCCTCCTCAAGGGCGGCACGAAGGACGGCCAGCGTGGCCGCAAGTCCCTTGAGATCGGCGGGAGAAACCACCGCGGTCAGAGACGCGAGCGTCTCCTCGACCACGGGCCGCGCGGCCGACAGCAGCTCCTCCCCCTCGGGCGTGAGGCGGAGCACGGAGGAGCGGCGGTCCTGCGGGTGCGCGACCCGCACACACCGGCCCGCGGCCACCAGCCGGTCCACGGCCTTGCTGACGGCGCCCACGGTGATGGCCAGTTCACCCGCGATGTCGAGTACCCGGCACCCGTCGACGCGGTCGATGATCTGCAGGAACTCGAACTCCCCCAGCCCCAGGCCGTGTTCGGTGCGCAGCCTGGCGCTCACCGCGTTGTAGAGCCGGGTCTCCACGCGGACGAGATCGTAGAAGACGGGGGCGACGGGAGTGACGCGGCTCACAGAGACTCCATATAGATTCCCAGGAATCATCTTCCCTGGAACGCGGTTGGTGACGAACAGATGGATTCCAACGGACCCGACCGACGGAACCTGACAGATCCGCCAGACCCACCGGACTCGACGGACTCGACGGACCTGACAGAACCGCCGGACCCGACAGAACTCGCCGGACCCGCCGGCCCCTGCCGGGACCCAATGAATTCCAAGGAATCCATCCTCGCATCCCGACCGATGGAGGCCCGCCATGTCCCGCCGTCAGCGCCAAGCCCTGGACGCCCTGCTCCGCTCCGTCCCGCGCAGCGAAACTCCGCTCACCCCCGCCGAACAGCGCACCTCCTTCGCCGCCGCCATGACGCGACCGGCACCCGAGAGCGTCACCGTCCGCAGAACCGTCCTGGGCGGCCGCCCGGCCCTGGAACTGGAACCGGCCGGCGCAGCCGACCGCGGCCGGCTGCTCTATCTCCACGGCGGCGGCTATGTGATCGGCTCACCGGACACCCACACGGGACTGGCCGGCGAACTCGCGGCCCGCGCAGGGCTGCGCACCACCTCGGTCGACTACCGGCTGGCGCCCGAGCACCCGTTCCCCGCGGCCGTCGACGACGGGCTCGCCGCCTACCGCGACCTGCTGACGGCGGGCGTCGACCCGAGGGAGATCGTGGTGGCCGGCGACTCCGCGGGCGGCGGCCTGAGCATCGCGACCCTGCTCGCCGCCCGGGAGGCCGGGCTCCCTCAGCCGGCCGCCGCGGTCGTCTTCTCGCCGTGGGTCGACCTGACCCTCTCCGGGGCCAGCATGCGCACCAAGGAGGCGGCCGACCCGATCTTCACCCAGGCCGACGTGCGCGCGTACGCGGACCTCTACGTCGGCGCGGGCGACCGCAGCCACCCGCTGGCCAGCCCGGTCTTCGCCGACCTGTCCGGCCTGCCGCCACTGCTCGTCCAGGTGGGGGCGAACGAAGTGCTGCTCGACGACGCGGTCCGCCTGGCCGCCCGCGCCGGCGCCGCCGACGTCGAGACCACACTGGAGATAGGCCCCGGCCTCCCGCACGTCTACCAGACACACCACGGCCGCCTCGACGAGGCCGACACCGCCCTGGACCGAGCCGCCCACTTCCTCACCGCGCACCTGAACGCCCCGCTCGAGGCAGACCTGAATCCCGCCCCGCCCCACCCTGCCGCCATCTGACCCCCACCGGCCGTCCCGCGGGCTCACACTGCTGGATGGGCCGGAGCCGGCGTCAACGGCTCCGGCCCACCTTGCCTGCCCTCAAGTGGCCTGGCTCCGTCGCCTGCCCTCAAGTGGCCTGGCTTCGTCACCGCGGCCGACACCGCCGGCCTGCAGCGCCAGGACCAGTGATGCGGCGATGGTGCCCCTCAGCGGGGATGGTCTGCTGCGGCAGACCTGATCCGATCATCAACCGCCCTGATACCTATGGCTGTTGTTGGTGCTTGGTGGTGTTGGTGCTTGGTGGCTGTTGGTGCTTGGCCTCGGACGGCCCCAGAAGGCCCGGCATCCCTGCGTGTCATCATCCTCAGATGCTGAAGATCCCCGGATATGAGGGTGGCCCGCTGGTCCAGGGCGATGCCTACATGAGCAACCCATTGTTCTGGCCTGTGCACCTCGGTGCCGGCTTGCGTGGTGAGGACGCGCAGCGGGCTGCGTTCGGCGCCGACTGGGACGCCGCCAGGGAGCTTCTAAGCGCCCTCTCGGCCCAGGATGCGTGGCCGGTGTTCACTGTGCCGCTGCCCTCCGGGCACACCATCCACATCGTCTACCGCAACTACGAAGGCGAACGCGGGGTGGACTACCTGATCCACCACCAGACGTGGCCCGAGGCAGAATCCCTCGCCGCAGTCGACGGACACTTCATGGGCCCGGGGATCTCCTGGCCGGAACTTCTGTCCACTGCCCGGCGGCCGGCCGCCGACGGGCCCGACGGTTTCGACGCCAGGCTGTTGCTGCTCTTCCCTGCGCTCGGAGACGCTGACATCCCCGAAGAGGCAACTGGACTGCTCACGGCCGCGCTTGCCGCGCTCACCGTGATCGAAGAGCCTGCGGAAGTAGCCGACATCCTGGTAGAGAACCAGGGCCTGTGGACTTCAGCTCAGTGGCGGTGGGAGGGAGGTGCCTGGATCAACGACGGCGGACACTCGTACCGAAACCCGGGCAACGCCTTCGCCCTGCCCACCGAACGCCTCTTGGAGATCAGTGACGCCCTGACTGGCACAGCGAAATAAAGCAGAACGCCGAGGACTGAACTCGCAGCTTGGGAAGCTCAGATGTTCTAGGGCCTCTTGGGCGCCTGAGCTGCGGCGGAGTGGGTCCGCGATCTCCAGTCGAGCTGATCGGTCACCCGGTGTTTCCCGTGGCTCCCTGCTCAACCTGGCACGGGGGGCGTCGAGGCCTCAGTCGTCGAACTCGAAACCTGAAGCCTCCGCGCGGGCAACAATTTCGCGGACTGCCTCGGGACTTGTGATGACAGGCTCCATGGCGGCTTTGAGCCGGTGAGGTCGCTTGCGGCTCCGAGTGCGCAGAACATACCGGCCTCACTGTCGAATTCGAGCCGGTCAGCGAGAACTGGCCGTCGAAGTCATGCAGATTCATGGTCATGGCGGGACTCCCTCACGCACTCAGTTGGTCACTCGGCCCAGCGCCACTCACGGGCGGTGGTAGCTGTCGCGATCGATGTCAGAGATGGGATCTCGCGAACCGGTGGAGGTACTGGAGGAACAGCTCTATCTCGGTCTCGGAGAGCCGCTCTTCGTGTCGTTCGTTGCGCACGCCGTCGCCCTAGGGTCGACCGCTGTACCTGCGACACCCTCGATGCGGGCCCCCGGCAGTGTGGTCGCTGAGGAGCACGGAGGACCGCCGAGGCCTCGGCTGTGATGATCCATGCATGAGTTTCCTCGTGACCGACGGGCTGTCGCCTGTCGAGCGTGCCTTCATGGTCAATGGTTCCGAGCACGACATCCTCCCCGGTGCGAGGTGCTGTCGCTGGTCGACCAAGGGGTGGATCGAGGTGTCCCTGCTCATCCCCTGGGTTGCACCTGACGGGTCTCACGGTGAACAGCCCGGGCCTCCCATCGCACGCCAGGACCTTCCGGCTGTGCCGGCAGGACGAGAGCGGCGCGCGCCCCGCGTGCGGGCGCCTTGACCCCGTGGAGAAGGCATCTACCAACCCGGCCATGCTTACGATCCCTTGGTCGACAATGAGCGCATGAACGTCCCTGAACTGCTCGAATCAGCTTCCCTGTTGGTTCCGGAAGAGACTGCCACCGAGAACGACATCACGGTGCGAGACATCTGGGACTACCTCGTCCACGACGAGTGGGAGATCGCCCTGGGCCTGCTGGAGGAGCTGCGGGATGAAGGGGCGCTGCCGCTGGCGTTCTGGGAGGCGCTTGCCGAAGCGGCTGGGCAGCTCAGGCTTGAGCGGAGCGCGGCCTGGTGCCGTTGGCGCTGCTCCGAGATTCGGAACGGCGTGATCCGAGCCGATCTGACGCTCCGCCCTGCCGGCGAGGCGCGACGCACCACTGCAATCTCAGGCGCTGGTGTTCTTCGCCCCATGTGGGACATCGGACACACCTCACCCACCGGCGACGCCGCGGTCAGCATCGCGGCGCTCTGGGTTGAAGACCTGCCCTTCCTGGAACCCGGCGGGAAGGCCACGGTTCGACTCGTGCCCCTCACACCGTCCCACTGGACGGACGTCCGGCCCGGTCAGCAGATCACCATGCATGAGGACCGAACCGTGGCCGGCACCGCAGTCATCCTGGAGGTACATCCTCCTGCCCTCGAGATGACATGACTGGCTCGTAGTCTCACTGCAGCTCACATCAACGGTCGAGGGCTGAGCTGTCCGAGGAGCCGCTAGTGCCGGGTGTTGGCGCTGTTCAAGCAATTCCGGGCACCTGAACGTCAAAGACCCCCAGTCTTGATCGACTGGGGGTCTTTGCGCTGGTGGGCGCGGACGGTTTCGAACCGCCGACATCCGCCTTGTAAGGACTAGACTCCCTCGAATGTGGACTCTCTATCCGTTGATGTGAATGGATGT
>NZ_FNFF01000009.1 GCF_900100315.1 Streptomyces indicus | reverse complement strand
AGGTATGCCCGTACGGATGAATTCCTCTCGGTGGTACGGGGGGCATGGTCCGGCAGTCCGTACGACTTCACGGGCGAGCACTACCGCGTCGACGGCGCCCTGACCGCGCTGCCGCCCGACCCGCTGCCGCAGATCTTCTTCGGCGGATCCTCACCCGCCGCGGGGCCGGTCGCCGCCCGCCACTCGGACGTCTACCTCACCTGGGGCGAACCGGCCGCCCAGGTCAAGGAGAAGATCGACTGGATCCGTTCGCTCGCCGAGGCCGAGGGGCGCACCGTCCGCTTCGGCATCCGGCTGCACTCGATCTCCCGCGACTCCTCGGCCGAGGCCTGGCGGGTGGCGAACCGGCTGCTCGACGACCTCGACCCGGAGACGATCGCCGCGGCCCAACAGGCGCTCGGGCGCAGTGAGTCGGTGGGCCAGCAGCGGATGCTGGCGCTGCACGGCGGCAGCCGCGACAAGCTGGAGATCGCCCCGAATCTGTGGGCCGGTGTCGGCCTGGTGCGGGGCGGGGCGGGCACCGCGCTCGTCGGCTCGCACACCGAGGTCGCGGACCGGATCGAGGAGTACCACGCGCTCGGCGTGGAGCACTTCGTGCTCTCCGGCTATCCGCATCTGGAGGAGGCGTACTGGTTCGGCGAGGGCGTGATCCCCGAGCTGGTGGCGCGCGGCCTGACCGGTGAAGTCCCGCGCACCGGGCGGCCGTTGACCAACGGCCGGCCCGCCTCCGCGCCGGGCGGCGCGCCGCTGCTCGTGGCGGGCGGCCGGTAGGGGAGTGCGGGGGCGGGCGCCGTCCGGACGTAGCGTCCGCCCTCGCGCACCATCGTGGGCGCTGTCCGTACGCGGCGTCCGCCCGCGTGTGCCTTGGTGGGCGCCGTCCGTACGCGGCGTCCGCCCGCGTGTGCCTTGGTGGGCGCCGTCCGTACGCGGCGTCCGCCCGCGCGCGCCTTCCCTCAGCGCTCGGCGTCCACCCGCCCCGCCGCCGGGCGCCCCCGCCACAGCCCGAGCCCCACGTCCACGAGGCCGACCCGCGGCAGACCGGAGACCGCGTCGAGCGGGTGCCAGGCCGCCATGTCCGTGGAGCCGTCGGTCTCGTGGCGCAGCTCGCCGCCGGTGATCTCGCCCTCGTACACCAGGCGCAGCCCGTGGAAGTCGGCGAAGGTGCCGAGCTTGCGCGGATAGCGGCGCCGGATCGAGTCCACACCGAGCAGCGCCACGGGCCGCACTGCGTACCCGGTCTCCTCCTCGGCCTCGCGGATCACCGTGTCGTACGGATCCTCGCCGTGCTCCATGCCGCCGCCCGGCAGGGTCCACCGTTTGCTGCCGTCCCCGGCCACCCAGCGGGCGAGCAGGAGCTGTCCGTCGCGTACGCAGACGGCGTAGGCCGCCACCCTCAGCTCTTTGTGCACCCTGCACACGTTAAGGGCAGGACACCGCGATGTTGACCTCCGTTCGCCGAACGTCGGCCGGGAGCCCCCGGGTGCGGTAGGGCCGCGCCCGGCCGCGTCGCGGGGCGGAAGTGCCCGGCGTACCCCGGCAGATGAACACGGAGTGACCGGCTCCGGTCGGACCGACGAGCCGTGCATGAGCCCGGCATGACACCCGCGGCCCGCCGAGATCCACGTTCGGTGATCGGCCCGCGGCGTTGCGTCCTCGTTTACGCGCAGGTCATCCCCGCTGCCAACGATCCAGTACGAGCGGGGAGTTCGGCGGCACCGCCGGCCGGGCGCCCCGCGAACCGCGTTCGCACCCGGGGAGACGCGCCATGCCGCGCACACGCTCTGTCGTCACCGCCCTCGACCGCCGTTCCCCTCTCGCCCGCCGCTCCTTCCTCGCCGCCGCGGGCGCCCTCTCCGCGACGACCGGGGTCGGCCTCGCCGTCGGACTGGCCGACGGCGGCCACCAGGCGCGGGCCGCCCGGCCCGAACAGCCCCTCGGGCAGCTGACCAACCGCCCCGCGCCCGCCGCCCCGCCGGCTCCGTACCGCCGCGGCACCACGCTCAGCACGGTCGCCGCGCCGGTATCGGGGCAGGGCTACCGCAGGCTCGGCAGCGGGCCCGCCTGGCCGCGCCTGACGCGCGGCGAGATGGCCTCGGCCAAGAAGGGCCGGGACGGGCGGCGGCGGACGCTCGCCGCGTTCGTGCAGTTCACCGATCTGCACGTGGTCGACGCCCAGCACCCGAACCGCTACGAGTTCCTGCGCGCCGAGACCGCCAGCGCCTGGCGCCCGCACGAGGCGCTGTCCGTGCAGGGCGTGGTCTCCCTGGTCGAGCGCGTCAACGCCCTCAGGGGCGCGCCCGCCACCGGCGCGCCCCTGAGCTTCGTCATGACCACCGGCGACAACACGGACAACAACTCCCGGTGCGAACTCGACTGGTTCCTCAAGGCGATGAGCGGCGGCGTCATCGTCCCCAACAGCGGGGACCCGCGCCGCTACGAGGGGGTCCAGGACTCCGGACTGCCGCTCTACTGGCACCCCGACCGCGAGCTGCGGGACGCCGACAAGAAGGCCGGCTTCCCGCACGTGCCCGGCTTCCTCGACGCGGCGATCGGCGCGGTGCGCAGCCCCGGGCTCAACGTGCCCTGGTACTCCACCGTCGGCAACCACGACTTCCTTCAGGGCGGCTGCTTCGCGGGCGACTCCTGGTTCGCGGAGTTCTCCACCGGCGCCCGCAAGCTGATGGAGATCGACCCCGCGGAGGCGGACCGGTTCTGGAAGACCGTGCGCGCCGGCGACGACCCCAAGGGCGCGTACTTCAAGGAGCTCATCCGCAGCCACCGCCGCGCCCTGCGCCCGGTCACCCCCGACTCGGCGCGTGCGCCCTTCTCGCCGCGCGAGTACGTCCAGGCGCACCTCGACCCGGTGTACACGGGCCCAGGGCCGGTCGGCCACGGCTACACGCGGGCCAACCTGGAGGCGGGCACGCGCTACTACAGCTTCGACATCGCCGAGGACGTCCTCGGCATCAGCCTCGACACCACCAACTCCGGTGGCCACTACGAGGGTTCGCTCGGCCAGGCGCAGTGGGACTGGCTGGAGCGCACCCTGGAGCGGTCCGCGAAGGACGGCCGGTACGCGATCGTCTTCAGCCACCACACCAGCGCGTCCATGGGCAACACCCGCCCGGACCCGGCCCGCCCCGGCGAGGCCCGCCACGCCGGCCAGGAGCTCGTCGGCCTGCTCAAGCGGCATCCGCGCGTCCTGGCCTGGGTGAACGGCCACACGCACCGCAACCGGATCCGCCCGCGCGGCACCTTCTGGGAGATCAGCACCGCCTCGCACACGGACTACCCGCAGCTGGCCCGCGTGATCGAGATCGCCGACAACAAGGACGGCACGCTCTCGCTGTTCACCACGCTCATCGAGTCCGCCGCCCCGCACCGCACCTCGTACGAGGACCTCTCGCAGACGGGCCTGGCGTCCCTGTACCGCGAGCTGTCCTTCAACGCCCCGGGCCGCAACCCGAAGCTGCTCGGCGAGTCCTACGACCGCAACACGGAACTGCTGCTGCGCAAGCGGTGAGTCAGGCCGAGGCGATGGCGCGCGCTGGAGGGGCGGGCCCCGGTCGCACGGCCGGAACCCACCCCTCTCCCCTCCTGCACGCGCCCCGCCCCCGGACCGCGACCCCTCACTCAGCGGGGCAGGACCACCACATACGCGGCCGGCTCCCGGTCGGTCGAGGCCATCAGCGCCGTGCGCACCACCGCCGCCTGCTGCTCCAGCGAGTCCCGCAGCTTGCGCGGCGTGAGGTGCACGACGGTGATCCCGAGCCGCTCCAAGTGCTCCCGCTTACGGGCGTATTCGGACCACAGCGCGTCCTCATCCTGCCGATGGCCCTGCCTCGTGGCGCGGGTGTCCAGCTCCACCGCCACGGCCTGATCGGGCCAGTACGCGTCCACACCCCCCAGGTGCGGGCCGCCCGGCAGCCGCAGGTCCACGTTCCACAGCGGGTCGGGAAGACCGAACTCGGCCACCATCCGGTACAGCCGGTCCTCGGCGATGGCCCGCCCCTCGGCGAGCAGCGAGTCCACGGCGTCGACCACGTGGGGCCGGGTCAGCAGCCGTGCGTGGTTCAACTCCCGTACGACAGCGGCCGGTTCGCAGTGCCCGCCGCGCACGGCCTCCATCAGGAGCCGCCGTACCGCGCCGGCGTCGGTCAGCTGCGCGACCGCGTCCGCGAGGGCCCGCGGCACCGGGGCCATCGGCAGTCCCGTCACGTCCTGGGCCTGCGGCATCGCGTGCGTCCGTACGATCCGTGCGAACCCCACCGACCGCAGCCGGCGCGTGCGCGGCACCAGCACGTCGATCCGGTCGAGCGAGAGCAGCGGGGGAGCGGCCGAGAACCCGTGCAGGGTGAGCGCCGCGAGCCCGGTGATCATCACGTCCTCGTACCCGGACGGCGAACCGCCGCCCTGCGCCTGGGCCTTCCTGCGGTGGTACGAGGACGGGTGCGCCGCCATGGAGCGGCGCTCGTCCGCGGACCGCTCGACGGGTGGTCGCGCCGCGGGCGGCAGGGACGCGGCGGCCGCGGAGGCGGCGGACTGCCGGGGCATGGACAGGGCGCCGGTCTGCGGCGGGATGGTACTCAGGCCCGGGGCGGTGCCGGTGCCGCCCGCGGTGACGCCGGGCACCGGGCCCCCGGGCGGGCGGCCGGAGTAGAGGAGCACGGCGTGCAGCCGCTCCTCGCTGGTCGGCGGGCCGGGGTGCAGCAGGAACACACCGGGCAGCACCTGCTGCCACGGACCGCCGGGCCGGCACTGGGCGTTGGTCTCGGCGGCGGACACTCCGTGGCTGCGCAGCTGGGCGGCGCTCAGGACGCGGCGCGAGACATCGGAGAGGTGGTGCAGGGGGCGGGGGGAGAGCGGGGTGTTGTGGTTCATGGCCAGGGGTTTCCCGCTGAGTGACGGCGCTCTAACCCCTGTTACCGTCCCGTCGCATGAACCGGACAATTCTGCACTAAAGGACGGACGTTCGAGTGCCGAGAAGGGCTGGTCCGGATGGGGGTTACGGGCAGCGGGGGACCGCAGTGTCACAGTTCGGCCCCGCCGCCGCCCGTATTCCCACCGGACCTATCCGGCCGACGCAGCGGCCCCCGCATCACAGGCCTGCCCCCGCAGCACCCGCGCCAGATCGTCCCGCGCTTCGAGCACCAGACGCCGCAGCGCCGGTGCCGCGTCCTCGTGGGCCGACAGCCAGTCGTCGGTGGCGGCCAGGGTGGCCACCGAGTCCTGGAGCGCCGGGAACAGCCCCCGTACGACATCCATGCCGATCTGGATCGAGCGCTCCGACCAGATGCGCTCGATCACCTCGAAGTACTTCGGCGCGTACGGCGCGATCAGCTCGCGCTGCGAGGGCTGCGTGAAGCCCGAGATCGTCGCCTCCACCAGGGCGTTGGACAGCGCGTCCGACTCGACGACCTCCGCCCAGGCCTGCGCCTTGACCGCCGCCGAGGGGCGCGCGGCCAGGCAGCGGACGTGGTGGCGCTTGCCGGACGCCGTGTCGTCGCGGGCGAGTTCGGCGTCGAGTACGGACGCGTCGGCGCGGCCCGCGGCGGCCAGCGGCTCCAGGAACGCCCAGCGCATCTCCTGGTCGACGTCCAGGCCGTCGATCCGGGCCGAGCCGTCGAGGAGGCCTTCGAGCAGCTGGTGGTCGGCGTCCGAGGACGCGACGGAGGCGAAGAAGCGCGCCCAGGTCAGCTGGTGCTGGCTGCCGGGCTCGGCGGTGCGCAGCTCGCGCAGCGCACCCTCGGCGAGCAGCCGCTCGCCCTCCGGACGCCAGCCGGGCGCCGCGTAGTTGACCAGGGCCGAGCGGGCCCAGGTATGCAGCATCTGGAGCACGCCGATGTCCGACTCGCGGCCCGAGAAGGCCAGCACGAGGGAGACGAAGTCGCGCGCCGGCATCAGGGCGTCACGGGTCAGGTTCCACAGCGCCGACCAGCACAGGGCGCGCGCCAGCGGATCCGTGATGTCACCGAGGTGCGCACGGAGGGTCTCGAGCGAGCCCTCGTCGAAGCGGATCTTGCAGTACGTCAGGTCGTCGTCGTTGACCAGGATCAGGTCCGGCTTCTCGGCGCCCGCGAGCTCCGCGACCACCGTGCGCGTCCCGTCCACGTCGGCCTCGGCGCGCGCGTACCGCTCCAGGGTGCCCTCGGGCGTACGGCGGTAGAGGCCGACGGCCACGCGGTGCGGACGCAGCGTCGGGTGCGATTCCGCGGCTTCCTGAAGCACGGAGAGCTCGACGACTCGGCCCGATGCGTCGTAAGTGGCCTGCGGAGTCAGGGAGTTGACCCCCGCCGTCTGGAGCCAGGAGCGCGACCACTTGGCCATGTCGCGGCCCGAGGTCTCCTCCAGGACGGCCAGCAGATCGCCCAGCTGCGTGTTCCCGTACGCGTGCCGCTTGAAGTAGCGCCGGGCGCCTTCGAGGAACGCGTCCTGGCCCGCGTACGCCACCAGCTGCTTGAGCACCGAGGCGCCCTTCGCGTACGTGATGCCGTCGAAGTTGAGCTTCGCGTCCTCCAGGTCACGGATGTCGGCCGTGATCGGGTGCGTGGACGGCAGCTGGTCGGCCCGGTACGCCCACGCCTTGCGGTTGTTGGCGAAGGTGATCCAGCCGTTGGTGAAGCGGGTGGCGCCCACCATCGAGAAGGAGCCCATGAAGTCCGCGAAGGACTCCTTCAGCCACAGGTCGTCCCACCACTCCATGGTCACGAGGTCGCCGAACCACATGTGCGCCATCTCGTGCAGGATGACGTTCGCACGCCGCTCGTACGAGGCCTGCGTGACCTTGCCGCGGAAGATGAACTCCTCGCGGAAGGTGACCAGGCCCGGGTTCTCCATCGCGCCCAGGTTGTACTCCGGCACGAAGGCCTGGTCGTACTTCCCGAAGGGGTACGGGTAGTCGAAGTGCTCGTGGAAGAAGTCCAGGCCCTGCTTCGTGACCAGGAAGACGTCGTCCGCGTCGAAGTGCTTGGCGAGCCCCTTGCGGCACATGGCGCCGAGCGGGATCTCCAGGGTCGAGCCGTCCGCGAGCTTGCGCGTGTAGGTGTCCGTCACGTAGTGGTACGGGCCCGCCACGAAGGCCGTGATGTACGAGGAGATCGGCTTGGTCTCCGCGAACCGCCAGACGCCGTCGGTCAGTTCACCGGCCCCGTTCGACCAGGCGGTCCAGCCCTCCGGCGCGCGCACCTCCATCCGGAAGGGCGCCTTGAGGTCGGGCTGCTCGAAGCAGGTCATCACACGGCGCGAGTCGGCCGGCTCGTACTGCGTGTAGAGGTAGACCTCGCCGTCCTCCGGGTCCACGAAGCGGTGCATGCCCTCGCCGGTGCGGCTGTAGGCGCACTGCGCGTCCACCACCAGCTCGTTCTCCTCGCGCAGGTCCTCAAGGGCGATGCGCGAGCCGTCGAAGACCTCCGACGGGTCGAGGTCTGCTCCGTTCAGCGAGACGGCCGTGACGCTCGGCGCAATGAGATCGGCGAAGGAGGAGGCACCCGGCTCGGAGCAGCGGAAGCGGATGGTCGTCACCGACCGGAACGTGCGGGGACCGTCCGCCGGTGCGCCCGCGTCGCCGACCGCGGACCGCAGGTCGAGCGAGACCTCGTAGCCCTCGACGGACAGCAGCGCGGCCCGCTCGCGGGCCTCGTCGCGGGACAGGTTCTCTCCGGGCACGGGCACTCCCTTGTGGCGTGTACGTCGGTGTTCGAATGCCTACGATCCTGCCACGCGCGCCGGGGCCCCGGCGTCCGGGAATGCCCCCGCGTGCGACGGTGTTCGCCGAGGCAGATCCCGACCGTACTTCCGAGGAGTGACATGTCCGAGCAGGTTGCCGGCGGCCCGTCCAGCGAGAGCGTGACCGCGGACTTCTGGTTCGACCCCCTGTGCCCCTGGGCCTGGATGACCTCGCGCTGGATGCTCGAGGTCGAGAAGGTGCGCCCCGTGAAGGTGCGCTGGCACGTCATGAGCCTGTCGGTGCTCAACGAGGGCCGCGACGATCTGCCGGAGCAGTACAAGGAGCTCCTGGAGAAGGGCTGGGGCCCGGTACGCGTGGTCACCGCCGCGCAGCAGCTGCACGGTGACGACGTGGTCGGCCCGCTGTACACCGCGATCGGCACCCGCTTCCACAACCGCGGCGAGGGCGCGACGCTCGAAGCCGTCGCCGCCGCGCTCGAAGAGGTCGGCCTGCCCGCCTCCCTCCTCGACTACGCGGACAAGGACACGTACGACAAGGAGCTGCGCGCCTCCCACAAGGAGGGCATCGACAAGGTCGGCCAGGACGTCGGCACCCCGGTCATCGCGGTGCCCGGCGCCGACGGCGAGCAGATCGCCTTCTTCGGCCCGGTCGTCACGCCCGCCCCGCAGGGCGAGGCCGCGGCCCGGCTGTGGGACGGCACGCTCCTCGTGGCCTCGACCCCCGGCTTCTACGAGATCAAGCGGACGCGCGAGAAGGGCCCGGACTTCTCGAACCTGGCGTGACACCCCCGGACCGCCGCCCGGCATGACGTCCCCGGACCGCCGCCTCCCGGCGTGACACCCCCGGGCCGCCGCCTCCCGGACGTCTCCGGGAGGCGGCGGCCCGCGCCCTCGCTTAGCGTCCCCGTATGGGGACGACGACGCTGATCGGCACCGAGGGCGGCCGCGAGGACCCGCGCCTGCCCAACGACAACGCCCCGTACGCCTCGCTCCGGCCGCGCCTCACCGACCACGCGGTCCATCTCGCCACCCGCGCCCTGCCCCCGCTCTGGCGGGCCTGCGGCTGGCGCACCGCGTCCGGCGCCCTGCGCCACTACCTGCGCGGCACGGGCCGCCCGTACCGCCTCGACGCCCGAGCCCTCCTGGCCCTCCCGGTGGTCCGCACCGCGGTCGACGAACAGCTCGACATCTGGCGCGAACGGGCCGCGGACCTGCCTCCCGGCACCTACCCGGCGGACACGGGCTGGCGCGGGGTCGCCATCACCCGCCACGACGACACCGACCTGTGGCTGGCCCTGCGCGGGGTCTCGTACCGCCTGCGCGGCACGGTCGAGGTGCGCGCGGACCGCACACCGGGCCAGGTGACCTACCGCTTCGAGGCCCACAAGTCCTGGAATTTCGACCGCGGCGAAGCGGAATACGGCATCCCCTTCACCCCCTTCGCCCGCCTCCACGAGACGGGCCTGGCAAGGGAGTTCGACGCGGTGGGCGAGCTGGACGGGCTCGTGGACGGAGGCTGAGGGGACGGGCCAGGGCGCGGACCCCTAGCTGTCGGGCGTCACGTCGACCTGGTGCGCCACGGCCCATTCCCAGTACTCGCCGACCGTGGCACCGACCCTCGCGGCGGGGCCCGCGGGTGGGGAGGCCGGGGCGCTCAGATCGGGTGTCGCGGGGGTGTCGTGCTCCAGAAGCGCGTGCATGCCGGAGGCTTCGCCGGCCCAGGAGGCGGTGGCGAGGACGTATGCCGCACCCGGCGTCAGGGGCCCGTGCCCGACGTCCTCGGTGATGGTGACGGTGCCGCGCAGGCCGCCCTTGAAGGCGTGCAGCACCCGGACCTCGTACACGTCGGAGGGGATCTCGGCGATGACCCGTCGCCCGGTGTGCCGCAGCACCTCGGCATGGAACACGTCGTCCGCCGACCCGGCGACTTGGCGCGGGTCGCCGGGATCGTACGCGGTAGCCGATTCCCCGGCAGCGACCGAGCCGACGCCGTCGCGAAAGCCGCCGTACACGGTCCACGCGGTGCCGGCCAGGGCAGCGGCTGCGACAGCCGTGACAGCGCGGGTTGTTCTCGTCCTCATCGTGCTTCAGCCCCACAGCCGGTGGTAGTTCCTGCGGTCCTGTGCGCTGGGCTTGCCGCCCCTGGCCATGTTGCCGATGTAGCGGGCCATCAGCGTGTCGTACCAGGCGTAGTCCTTGTGGCAGAAGCCCAGGGCATGGCCCAACTCGTGGGCGGCGATGGTGCGGCGTTCGGTCCTCGTGCCGTAGCGCTTGCCGCTGCCGAGATAGGCGCTGTTCAGACGGATGGCATCTGCGCCGGATCGCCCCTGCCAGTGTCCGAGGCGGTCCTTCCAGAAGCCGGCGGTCCTGTTGACGTCCGACCATTCCAAATCCGCGATCCGACCGGCGTCGTCCTGCGGGAACTTCACCCGGTCGAGTCCGCTGGAGGACCACACCTTGTGGGCATGCCGACGCGCGTCGTCGTACGAGGTCCCGTCCTCCCAGGCGATCTCGCCTCCGTCGACGGAGGAGTGCCCCCGGGAGTCGGCCCGCCCGCCCAGACACTTCGCGGGAGCCGCCGCCCGTTCCTGAGTCGCCGTGGCCGGTGCGGAAGTCGAGGCCAGAGTGAGGACGCAGGCGGTGACGAGGGCGGCCGTCGGCCCCAGGTGGCGGCGAGTGGCGTGCATGACCCACGCAACGAGGGAGCTGATCGCTGGTCACGAAGGTCAAGGGGTGTGGTGTCCACGCCGAGCGCTCAGGCGTCGGGGCCGACCTCGGGGTGTGTGCGTCCTCGTCGACCGTTCCTGCTAGGAGAGCCCCCGCGGTTCACGTCACCGCGGGGGCTCTCCTTCTCTCCGCCTGCCCCGTGAAGGTTGAGAAGACGATCACGAGCAGGGCGTCATAGGTGCTGCGGCGCGCGTCAGGGCGCCAGTAGCAGGTTGTACGAGCGGTCCTTCGCGGCCGCGTAACGGCGGGCCACGTCCTGCCAGTTGACGACCGCCCACATCGCCTCGATGAAGTCCACCTTCTGGTTCTTGTACTGGAGGTAGAAGGCGTGCTCCCAGGCGTCGAAGACGAGGATCGGCGTGGAGCCCTGGCCGACGTTGCCCTGGTGGTCGTAGATCTGCTCGACGATCAGGCGGCCGCTCACCGGCTCGTACGCGAGCACGCCCCAGCCCGAACCCTGCGTGGTGGCCGAGGCCTTGGTGAGCTGGGACTTGAAGGCCGCGAAGGAGCCGAAGGACTCGGTGATCGCGTCCGCGAGCTCGCCCACGCCGTCGGCCGCGAGCGGCTCGCCGCCGCCCTCCTTCGGGCCCGTCATGTTCTGCCAGTAGATCGAGTGCAGGATGTGGCCGGAGAGGTGGAAGGCCAGGTTCTTCTCCAGGCCGTTGAGCGCGCCCCACGTCTCCTTGTCCCGCGCCTCCGCGAGCTGTTCCAGGGTGTCGTTCGCCCCCTTCACATACGCCGCGTGGTGCTTGTCGTGGTGCAGCTCGATGATCTCCGGGCTGATCACGGGCGCGAGTGCGGAGTAGTCGTACGGGAGTTCAGGGAGTGTGTAGACGGGCATGGCGATCGGTCCCCTCCTGCGGTGCCGCTCATCGCAAGGTCCTTATTGCAAGTTAGTTGCAAGTGCAGGCTAGCACCAATAGGGGGCGTCATGATCGCGGGAACGCGAAAGCCCCGCCCGGGTGTCCGGGCGGGGCTTTCGCTGGGTGCGGGGGAGGGTCAGGACCCGGCGGGCTCGCGCGCCGCCAACTTCGCCACCCTCGCCTCCAGGTCCTTCAGCTTGTTGGACTGCTGCAGCGCGTAGCCGATCACCGCGAGGAACACCGTCAGACCACCCGTGTAGTACAGCTGGATCCGCGTGCCCTCCTCGCGTGCCATCAGGACGAAGACCACGGCCATGCCGGCCAGAGCCACCCACGTCAGCCACGGGAACAGCCACATCTTCACGACCAGCTTCTCCGGCGCCTCGCGCTGGAGCTTGCGGCGCATCCGCAGCTGGGCCGCCGCGATGAAGAACCAGACGACCAGGATGATCGCGCCGATCATGTTGAGCAGCCAGGCGAAGATGGTCTCCGGGTACCAGTAGCTGAGCAGCACGCTGAAGAAGCCGAAGGCCGAGGAGGCGATGACCGCGATGCGCGGCACGCCGCCCGAGATCCGGCCGAGGGCCGGCGGGCCGAGCCGGCGCGAGACCAGCGAACCGGCCATGCGCGAGGCGCCGTAGATGTTGGCGTTCATCGCGGACAGCAGGGCGATCAGGACGACCACGTTCATGATCTGGCCGGCGGCGGGCAGCCCGAGGTACTCCAGGGTCACCACGTACGAGCCCTTGCCGGAGGCGAGCGCCGGGTCGTTCCACGGGACGAGCGTGACGATGACGGCCATGGAGCCCACGTAGAAGAGGGCGATCCGCCACATCGCGGTGCGCACGGCCTTCGCCACGCCCTTGACCGGGTGCTCCGACTCGGCGGCCGCGATCGTGACGGTCTCCAGACCGCCGTACGCGAACACCGACGCGAGCAGGCCCACGATCAGGCCCTCGGTGCCGGTCGGGAAGAAGCCGCCGTCGCCGGTCAGATGGCTCAGGCCCGGGGCCTTGGCGTCCGAGCCGGGCAGCACGCCCAGGATCGCGAGCACACCGATGACCAGGAAGGCCACGATCGCGAGCACCTTGAGCGTGGCGAACCAGAACTCGAACTCACCGAAGTTCCGTACGGAGATGAGGTTCGTGACGCAGAACAGCAGCATGAACAGCGCGACGAACGCCCACTCCGGGACGCCCGGTATCCAGCCGTGGACGATCTGCGCGGCACCGATGCCCTCCAGGCCCACGGCCACGCAGAGCAGGAACCAGAACGACCAGCCGGCCGTGAAGCCGGCCCACGGTCCGATGGCCTTCTCGGCGTGCACCGAGAAGGAGCCGGAGGCCGGGTTGGCGGCGGCCATCTCGCCGAGCATGCGCATCACGAGCATGACGAGGGCGCCGGAGATCGCGTACGCCACGATGATCGACGGGCCGGCGGCGGCGATCGCCGAGGCCGAGCCGACGAACAGGCCGGCGCCGATCACACCGCCGAGCGCGATCATCGACAGGTGGCGCTGCTTGAGTCCTTGGCGGAGCGCGGGCGCTTCGGCGCCGGACGGCGCATCGGCGGCTGCCGCACCGGTCGCCGGGGCGTCCTTGGCGGGCGCGGATGCGGAGGGCGGAGTCATCGCAGGGGGATCCGTAACGTGCGTGGGTGTCATGTTCCTTGCATAAGCAAGGGATCAGTCTGGGCGGTCGGTCCGCTGAGGTGTACGGGCCGACCGGAATCCGGACGCTTTGCTCACGCGCGGTACCGGGGCGGTCACACCCCTGGAGGGATCACTTCCGCTTGTCCTGTGCGGACCCGCGCCGACCGTGCACGGACTCCCGTACGAGCGCGACCGCGATCACGAGCAGCGTCGCGCCGCCCGACCACAGCAGCTGCGGGCGGGCCGTCGCGTCGGTGAGCATCAGGCCCACGATCGCCGCCATGCCCGCCAGCGCCACCCACGTCAGATACGGGAAGGCCCACATCTTGAGGATCAGCTTCTCCGGTGCCTCGCGCTCGATGCGGCGGCGCAGCCGCAGCTGGGCGACCGCGATGAGCGCCCAGACGAAGATCAGCACGGAGCCGACCGCGTTGAGCATGTAGTGGAAGACCGAGTCCGGCCACTTCAGGTTCAGCAGGACGGAGACGAAGCCGAAGGCGACCGAGGCGAGGACCGCGACCCGCGGGACACCGCCGGGGCTGACCTTGAGCAGGGCGCGGGGCGCGTCCCCGCGTTCGGCCAGCGAGAACAGCATCCGCGAGGAGCCGTACGCGTTGGCGTTCAGCGCCGAGAGCAGGGCCACGAAGACCACGATGTTCATGATCTGGCCCGCCGAGGGGATGCCGATCGCGTCGAGCACGGTGACGTACGGGCTCACCTTGCCGCTCTGCGCGGTCCACGGCAGCACGGTCACGATGACCAGCATCGAGCCCACGTAGAAGAAGAGGATCCGCCACACCGCGCTGCGCACCGCGCGCGAGACCGAGCGGGCCGGGTCCTCGGACTCGGCGGCCGCGATGGTGACGACCTCCAGACCGCCGAACGCGAAGATCACCGCCAGCACTCCGGAGATCACGCCCTCCCAGCCGTGCGGCAGGAAGCCGCCCTGGCCGGTGAGGTTGGTGAAGCCGACCGGGTCGGTGTCGGGCAGGATCCCGAAGATCGCGAGGGTGCCGAGCAGCAGGAACGCCACGATCGCGAACACCTTGAGCGCGGCGAACCAGAACTCGAACTCGCCGAAGTTCCGCACCGCGACCAGATTCGCCACGGTGAACACCGACATGAAGATCAGCACCCAGGCCCACTGTGCGACACCCGGCACCCAGCCGTGCGCGATCTGCGCCGCGGCGGTGGCCTCGACCGCGAGCACCACCACGAGCAGGAACCAGTAGAGCCAGCCGGTGCTGAACCCGGCCCAGCGCCCGATCGCCTTCTCGGCGTGCACGGAGAACGAACCCGAGGCCGGGACCGCCGCCGACATCTCACCGAGCATCCGCATCACCAGCATCGCGAGCACGCCCGCGATCAGATACGACACGATGATGCCGGGGCCCGCGACGGCGATGCCCGCGCCCGAGCCCACGAACAGGCCCGCGCCGATCACGCCGCCGAGACCGAGCATCGTCAGATGGCGCTGCTTCAGGCCGTGGCCGAGCGGCTCGGGGGCCTCGGTCAGCGAGCTCGCGCCCTGCGGTTCTGCGGGGCCTGCGGGCGGGGTCTCGTGCATGGTCGGCTCTCGGGACGGATTGGCGGGACCCTACAGTCTCGCCCGCGTGCGCTGATTTGCGCAAAACGGTCAGCAGGCGTCGTAGCGCCTAGTGACGGAGGTCACCCGGCCCGGGCTCCCGGGCTAGTTTTTGTGCGGACCTCACGAAGGCCTCAAGTGCCGCTTTGTCGACGGCTGATGGTGAACGAGCGTTGACCGCTGGGATAGCGTCACGGTGTCCCGAACCCGTGTCGTGCGGGGTCCCACCTGCCCGTCCCCCTGGAGTCCGTATGAGCACCGCAGCTGTCGCGACCCGTCCCGGCGAGGTCCTCGCCGACCTCCTGCCCGCCTCGCGTGTGCGCGACGCCGCGCTGGTGGTGGGCGGCGCCGCGCTGACCGCGCTCTCCGCGCAGCTCTCCGTGCCGGTCCCCGGCTCCCCGGTCCCCGTCACCGGCCAGACCTTCGCCGCGCTGCTCGTCGGCACCGCGCTCGGCGCCCGCCGCGGTCTGCTCTCGCTCGCGCTCTACGCGCTGGTCGGCGCGGCCGGTGCGCCCGTCTTCCAGGGCGGCACCTCCGGCTGGGGCGGCGCCTCCTTCGGCTACGTGATCGGCATGCTGCTCGCCGCCGGCATGGTGGGCGCACTGGCCCGCCGCGGCGGCGACCGCTCGGTGCTGCGCACCGCCGGCACGATGGTGCTCGGCTCCGCCGTCATCTACTCCGTGGGCGTGCCGTGGCTGATGGCCTCGACGGGCCTGTCCTTCCCGGCCGCGCTGTCCGCGGGCGTCGTGCCCTTCCTGATCGGCGACGCCCTCAAGGCCGCGCTGGCGATGGGCGCGCTGCCGACCGCGTGGAAGCTGGTGGGCCGCAAGGGCTGAACCGCCTTCTCCTCCGCGTACGACGAAGCCCTCCCCGTGCAGCTCACGGGGAGGGCTTCGGCGTGTTCCGTACGGTCAGCGCTCGGCTGCGCCCGCCCGCATCCGGTCGCGGGCCACGGCGATCACCAGGACCAGGGCGGCGACCCCCAGCGAGGGCAGCATCTGCTCGCGACCCGCGTCGTCCACCAGCATGTAGCCGCAGATGAAGACGATCCCGCCGATGGTCAGCCAGGTCAGGAACGGGAAGAGCCACATCTTCACGACCAGCTTCTCCGGGGCCTCGCTCAGGATGATCCCGCGCATCTTCAGCTGGGTGATCGCGATGACCAGCCAGACGAAGAGGGCGACGGCGCCGGAGGAGTTGAGCAGGAACTGGAAGACGGTGTCCTCCCAGAAGTAGTTGGCCCCCACCGCGACGAAGCCGAACACGACCGACGCGAGGATCGCGGTCCGCGGCACACCGTTGCCCTCGACCTTCGCGAAGGACTTCGGGGCGTCGCCGCGCTCACCGAGCGAGAACGCCATGCGGGAGGCCGTGTACAGGCCCGAGTTGAGGCAGGAGAGCACGGCGGTCAGGACGATCACGTTCATGATCTGGCCGGCGTGCGGGATGCCGATGGAGTCCAGGGCCGCGACGTAACTGCCCTTCTCGACGATCGACTTGTCGTTCCAGGGGAGCAGCGTCAGGACGACGAAGATCGAACCGAGGTAGAAGACGGCGATCCGCCAGATGACGCTGTTGGTCGCCTTGGTGACCGCGCGCTGCGGGTCCTCGGACTCGCCGGCCGCGAGCGTGACGATCTCGCTGCCCATGAAGGAGAAGACCACCATCAGGACACCGGTGAGGATCGCGCCCGCGCCGTTGGGCAGGAAGCCCTGCGTGTCCGTGAGGTGGGCGAAGCCCGCGCCGGGGTTGTCGGAGCCGGGCAGCAGACCGAACACCGCCAGGCCGCCGATCACCACGAACGCGGCGATGGCCACGACCTTGATGCCGGCGAACCAGAACTCGAACTCGCCGTAGGAGCCGACCGACACCAGGTTGGTCGCGGTGAGCACCACCATGACGATCAGGGCCCAGCCCCACTGCGGGACGGCCGGGATCCAGCCCTCGAGGATCACCGCGCCCGCGGTGGCCTCGACGGCCAGCACCACGACCCAGAAGAACCAGTACAGCCAGCCGATGGTGAAGCCGGCCCAGCGGCCGAGCGCGCGGTCCGCGTACTCCGAGAAGGAGCCCGAGGACGGGTTCGCGGCGGCCATCTCGCCGAGCATGCGCATCACGAAGACGACGAGCACGCCGACGAGCGCGTACGAGATGAGGATGGCGGGTCCGGCGGCGGCGATGCCGGAGCCGGAGCCGACGAACAGACCGGCGCCGATCACACCGCCGATCGCGATCATCGAAAGGTGGCGGTTCTTGAGGCCGGCCTTGAGGCCGTCGGAGCCTTCAGGGCCTCCGGAGCCGTCGGCGAGGGACACGTCGTCGCCCTTGTGGGGCTGCTTGACGCCTTCCTTCGCAAGGGACGGTTGCGAGGTCATGCGTGAATCCTTAGGTTCTCGGGTTACGAGCCCTCGCATTTAAGCGGTCCCACGCCAGAGTCGGAAGTCCCGATTCCGGATCGTTGCACAAGGACCTTGCGAAAAGAGCCGCGGTGGACACCCGGGCGCGACTACCCGTTCGGCGACGTGCCACACTCGGACCCATGCGCGTGTACCTCGGCTCCGACCATGCCGGCTACGAACTCAAGAACCACCTCGTCGAGTGGCTCAAGGCCCACGGCCACGAGCCCGTGGACTGCGGTCCGCACATCTACGACGCCCAGGACGACTACCCGCCGTTCTGCCTGCGCGCCGCCGAGAAGACGGCCGCGGACCCGGACGCCCTGGGCATCGTGATCGGCGGCTCCGGCAACGGTGAGCAGATCGCCGCCAACAAGGTCGAGGGCATCCGCTGCGCCCTGGCCTGGAGCGAGCAGACCGCCGCGCTCGGCCGCGAGCACAACAACGCCAACGTCGTGTCCATCGGCGGCCGGATGCACACCCTGGAGGAGGCGACGAAGTTCGTCGAGATCTTCCTCAGCACGCCGTACTCCGGCGAGGAGCGCCACACCCGCCGCATCGAGATGCTCGCGGACTACGAGCGCACCCGCGAACTCCCCCCGATCCCGGCCCACCACCCGCAGGGCTGATTCCCGCAGCACGGACGACGGGTCGGCTCCGGCCGGCCCGTCTTCGTACGCCTGCGTCCGCCGTCCTGTCGGCGTCGGTGTCGGTGCCGGCGTCAGCGTCTGTGCCGGCGTCAGCGTCTGTGTCGGCAGTCCCGTCCGAAGGAGAACCCCCGTGCCTGAGGGGCACACGATCCACCGCCTCGCACAGGACCACAGCGAGCGCTTCCTGCGGCGCAAGCTCCGTGTCACCAGCCCTCAGGGCAAGTTCTCCGACAGCGCCGCACTCCTCGACGGCCGCATGCTCACCGCCGCCGAAGCCCACGGCAAGCACCTCTTCCTCGGCTTCGGGCGGCTCGGCTGGATCCACATCCACCTCGGCCTCTTCGGCAAGCTGAACTTCGGCGGCCCCGCCGCGCCCCCGCCCACCGACACGGTGCGGCTGCGGCTCCTGCACGCCAAGGCGTACGCGGATCTGCGCGGCCCGACGACCTGCGCGCTCATCACGGACGGCGACAAGCAGGCCATACATGAGCGGCTCGGCCCCGACCCGCTGCGCGCGGAGGACGGCCCCGACAAGGCGTGGGCGCGGATCAGCCGCTCCCGTACGACGATCGCCGCGCTGCTCATGGACCAGAAGGTCATCGCGGGCGTCGGCAACGTCTACCGCGCCGAGGTCCTCTTCCGGCACGGCATCGACCCGTACCGCGCGGGCAAGGACCTCACGCGCCGCGAATGGGACGCGATCTGGGCCGACTTGGTGGAGCTGATGCGCGAGGGCGTACGCCTCAACCGCATCGACACCGTGCGCCCCGAGCACACCCCGGAGGCGATGGGCCGTCCGCCGCGCGTGGACGACCACGGCGGCGAGGTCTACGTGTACCGCAGGGCCCTGCAGCCCTGCCACATCTGTGGCGGCGAGATCCGCACCGCCGATCTCGCCGCCCGCAACCTGTTCTGGTGCCCGGGCTGCCAGTCCCGCTGAGCCGCCGCTTGGGCTGCCAGTCCCGCTGAACCGGGCCCGGGCTGCTCAGAACCCGTACGGGAGCCAGGGCGCCACATCCGACCCGAAGGCCAGAGAAGCCTGTGCCAAGGCGCCGGGCCGAAGCTCGGCCACCCGCCCCGCCGCCGCCAGCGACACCAGGCTGAACCCGCCCAGATACGCCGCCCCCAACTCCCGTACGGACAGGGCGAGATCCGCCGCGTCCTCCGTGCGCTTGCACGAGGCGCCCACGCTGTCCCCGGTGAGCCGCCAACGCCCTTCGTTCCAGGGGCAGAAGGGGTCGGACACCTCGAAGACCACGTCGACCGGCGTACGGTACGTCCGCGCCTCGAGCGCCGCACCGACCTCGACCGGCCGCACGTGGAGCGAGTCCCGCAGCCGCAGGTTGCAGCGGCGGATGTCGGAGACGAGGTGCTGCCAGGGGTCGTCCACCGGCCGGTTGCGCAGCTCGACCTTCGTCATCAGGTCCATGGACAGGAAGTGCCGCATCAGCGCGGCGTGCGCGGCCGCGTCCACGGCCTCCAGGTCGTGCACCTTCACCGTGCCGCGCGGCCCCGCGGGCTCCCACTCGGGCTTGGTGCGGAAGCGCGCGTACCCGACCAGCTCGCCCTCCCGCTCGGCCACGAGGCACTGCAACGGCGAGGCGCCCTCGCGCTGCTCGGCCGGATCGATGAGCATGCCCGCGCGCCAGGTGTCGAGCCGCGCGAGCATCCCGGGCCGCAGCGGCACCAGCCGCGCGTACAACTCCTCGCAGCGGTCGAGCACTTCCTCGGCGTCCACGAGCCGCAGCCGTACCGCGTCCGTGCCCGCCGGCACCGCGAGCCGCGCCCGTGTGCTGTCGATCTCCGCACTGAGCTGCTGGGTGGCGATCCCGTATCCGAAGCGCCCGTAGATCTCCGGCTCGGAGGCCGTGAGCACCGCGAGCGGCTCGCCGAGGGCGCGCACGTCGTCGAGCTGGCGGCGCATCATCGAGGTGAGGAGGCCGCGGCGGCGGTGCGTGGCGGCCACGCTGACCATGGTGACGCCGGCCGCGGGCACCAGCGCCCCGCCGGGGACGGCCATACGGAAGGAGAAGGCGCCCGCGGTGCCGACGACCTGGTCGCCGTCCCACACGCCGAGAGAGCGCTCGGTCTCGGTGACGGCCTGGTCGAACTCCCGCTCCTGCGCAGGGGACCGGACCCCGCCGAAGGCGGTCTCCAGGTGGGTGAACCAGCGGTCCCAGTCGTTCGCGTCCAGGGTGCGGATCTCAAGAGTCATACGCTCTGCCTATCAGCCGCCCGCGAGACGGGCGAGGTATTTTCCGCGCGATCCGGCATGGGGGCGCCCTTCCCCGGTACACGGGCGCAATCCGGAGGAACCGGGCGCGCGTGAACGGTGGTGCGCGGGTGACCACCTGCCGTGATCCCGGTGTCACACCGGGTGTGACCGGCCACGCTCGTGCGGGGGACAAGGCGGACCTCCCGTGCGCGGGGCGGCCCGGGGTGGATAGGGTCCACGGACGATGACCGGTGCACAGCGCGCCCGCGCGGACCGCGCGGAGGCGGAGACGTTCCCGGCCCGGATGCGCAAGCGGTGGCACCGGGCCCGCGTCGGGCTGCGCAAATCCGGGGTCGACTACTTCCGCGGCGAGGGCTCCGACTGGGTGGCGCTCGCCGGCCTGCTCCTGATGATCCCCGCGATCACGGCGGGCACGCTCGCGATACCCGTGTGGTTCTCGCCCGCGCTGCTCTGCCTGCCGATCGTCGCGGGCGGGCTGCTGCTCCGGCCCGCGAGCCTGCTCGGTCTCTACGCGGCCGCCGCGGCCGCCCTGATCGTCGAGTCGGTGGTGCTCGGGCCGTACCACGAGAGTCCGGCGACGGTCACGCCCGGCATCGTGCTCGTGGTCGCGGCCTGCGGGTTCTTCGGGCTGCTCATCGCCCAGTTCCGCAGCAGGGTCGGTGTGCCGTGGCGGCGCGGCGGCACGATGCTCTTCGACCTGCGCGAACGCATCCGGGTGCAGAGCAAGCTGCCCACGCTGCCGGCCGGCTGGCACCGCGAGATGGCGCTGCGGCCCGCGGGCGGCCAGTCCTTCTCCGGCGACTTCGTCTGCGCGGCCCGTACGAACGGCGGCCGCACCCTGGAGGTCGTCCTCACCGACGTCTCCGGCAAGGGCATGGGCGCGGCCTCGCGCGCGCTGCTCCTGTCCGGCGCCTTCGGCGGTCTGCTCGGCTCGCTGCCGCCGCACGAGTTCCTGCCGGCGGCCAACGGCTATCTGCTGCGCCAGGACTGGGACGAGGGCTTCGCGACCTCGATCCACCTCGCCCTCGACCTCGAGTCGGGCGACTACGAGCTGCTCTCCGCGGGCCATCCGCCCGCCCTCCAGCTGCACGCGGGGTCGGGCCGCTGGGAGGAGAAGAACGCCGAGGGTCCGCTGCTCGGGGTGTACGACGGTGCGCAGTTCGACCCGGTGAAGGGCTCGCTGCGGCCCGGTGACGTCCTGATGCTCTTCACGGACGGCCTGGTCGAGACCTCCGACCGCGATCTCGCCGAGGGCATCGACCGCCTCACCGGGGAAGCCGACCGCTATGTCGCGGGCGGCTTCCACGGTGCCGCGTGGCATCTGATCGAGGCGGTCGCCAAGGACGTCAACGACGATCGAGCACTGCTTCTGCTGTGCCGGGAGGCGTGAGTTCGGCGGCTGCGCCGGACTCACCGGTGCTTCCGGTGCTCCCCGAGTTCCCGGTCTCCCCGGTCGTCCCGGGCCTTCCGGGCAGGACCCGTGCCAGCCAGTGGGACTGGCCGGCGGCCAGCGGGCCCAGGACGGCGAGCAGCAGCACGTATCCCGCGATGAACGGCGAGAGCCGGTCGTCGAGTCCGGCGCCGGCCGCCATCGTCGCGAGGATCAGCGCGAACTCGCCGCGCGCCAGCAGCGTGGTGGAGATGTTGGCCGCAGGCCCGGGCCCGAACCGGTAGACGCGGGCCGCGGCGAGTCCCGCGACCACGTTCATCGCCAGCGTCACGGCCACGGCGATCAGTACGGGCCACAGCACGACGGGCAGATCACCCGGGTCGATGGAGAGCCCGAACGCGAAGAAGAAGATCGCGCCGAACGCGTCCCGCAGCGGGTGCACCAGCTTGCGGATCCGCTCGCCGGACGCCGTACTGCCGAGCATCAGACCGACCATGAAGGCGCCGATCGCGTCCGCGACCCCGAACCACTCCGAGACCCCGGCCATGAACACGGCGGCGCCCAGGAAGGAGATGACGAGGAGCTCGTCGTCGCGGGTGGCGAAGAGCTTGCCGACCATGCGGGTGCCGAAGCGTGCGGCGAGCGCGAGCAGCAGCAGGAACGCGAAGGCCTTGCCGCCGTCGGTCACGGCCGCTGCGAGCGAGTCGGCGCCGGACAGGATCGGCTGGAGCGCGGCCAGGTAGAGGGCGAGGAAGATGTCCTCGACCACGATGATCCCGAGGATCGGCTTGGTCTCGGGGTTGCCGAGCCGTCCGGTGTCGACGAGGACCTTGGTGACGATCGCGGAGGACGAGATGCCGAGGACCCCGGCGAGGACCAGAGCTTCGGAGGTGCCCCAGCCGAGGGCGAATCCGAAACCGAGGCCGGCGCCGACGTTCAGGACGAGGTAACTGCCTCCGGCGACGACCATCTTGCGGCCGCCCGCCTTGAGGTCGTCCATGTGGAACTCGAGCCCGAGATAGAAGAGCAGCAGGACCAGGCCGAGCGCGGAGAGCATCTCGAGGTCGTGCGGGTCGGCGACCAGCACGATGCCGGGGGTGTGCGGGCCGAGCAGGATCCCGGCCAGGATGAACAGCGGGATGGTGGGCAGTCCGATCCGGCCGCCGAGCCGGGCGAGGACCGCGGCGGCGAGAAAGGCGCCGCCCATGGCTATCAGGGTGTCTGCGTGTCCGATGGGCTTTCCTCCTGTCGTGAGAAACGAAGGCGTCGTGAGCAAAGAAGGCGTCAAGAACTCGTCAATAGTTAGCTTACCAAAGTGTTTACGTGGCAACTATTGGTGCTGACCCCCACGCGGGCCACGCGGGGTCGTGGCTTCTTCTTCGCCCGCCTACGGCTCCTTCGCGGCCGCGGCCCTCGCGCTCGGCCTGCTGGCGACCCATCTGCCGGCACGTGCGGCCCTGCGGAGCGCGGCGTTGTGAGTGCGCGGAGGCGCGCGGGTACCGGCAAGTAGCCGTTGCACAAGCAACGTATGGCCTGATAGGCATGCCCCTGCGAACGATCAAGCGGCAGCAGGCATCCGCTCAGGCCGGCCGCGCACCACCACGCACCAACCAGGGGGACCCCGGTGACCACGCCACCGCAGCAGCAGCCGATGCAGCAGAATCCGTACGCGCAGCAGGGCCCGAACCCGTACGCACAGGCGGCTCCCCCTCCGCAGCAGCCCGCGCACCCCCAGCAGGGCGTCCCCGCCCAAGGACATCCGCAGTGGGGGCACCAGCAGTGGGGCCACCCCAACCAGCAGGCCGCACACGCCGGTTGCCGTTTCTGCGGCGGCGCACCCGTTGCGAACGTCACGTTCCGTGCCCATCAGGGCCTGCTCATCCTCATGCGCTTCCAGAAGTTCGACGGCCTCATGTGTGCCGCCTGCGGCGAGGCCGTCTACCGCGAGACGACCGGCAAGACGCTGTGGCAGGGCTGGTGGAGCCCGTTCTCGCTGGTCTTCTTCACGCCGTTCACCCTGCTGTGGAACCTCTTCGCCCGGCGCAAGGTCAAGGCGTTGCAGCCGCCGGTGCCCGGGCAGCACGGCCCCCAGGTGCCGGCCGGTGTGCCGCTCCACAGGCGTCCGCTGTCGTATGTCGGACTCCTCCCGGTGCTCTGGATCGCCTTCGTGATCATCTCCGGGGTCTTCTTCGGCGATCCGCTCGCCGAATAGCAGCCGCGCGGCCGCCGGGGCGCGGTGCGGCGGGCGCCGGGCCGCGGCGTGACCCACCCCACCCGCCCCGGCGCGAGCTGTACCTCCCCTTCCCTCATGCCTTATGTTGCGGAGGCAAAGCCGAGGGGGAGCGTCATGTCGTACGAGCAGAAGTCGCCGCAGTCGCCGCCGCAGCCGATGCGTCTCGACGAGGTCGAGGCCGTCGCGCGCCGTGCCCACGCCACGCAGACCGACAAGGCCGGGCGGCCCTACGTCGAGCACCTGCAGGCCGTGGCCGAAGGCACCCGTGCCCGGGGCGGCAGCGACGAGCAGATCGCCGCGGCCTGGCTGCACGACGCGATCGAGGACCACGCGCTCAGCGAGGAGTGGCTCGAGCGGGCCGCCCTCACGCCCGCCACCAAGGCCATCGTGCTCGCCCTCACCAAAAGGGAGGGCGAGGAAGCGGAGGCGTACGCGGCGCGTATCCTCGCGACCCCGGGCGCCCGTCTCGTCAAGGCGGCCGATCTTGCGCACAATTCCGATCCGGAGCGCAGGGCCGTACTCGACCCGGCAACCCAGGAGCGGCTCGCGCGCAAGTACGCGCGGATGCGGCAGCTCCTCGGTCTCACCGAGGACGCGTAGGGCGCACAGGACGCGCAGCGCGTTCGGGATGCACGGCAAGCGGAAGCGATAGGCACAGGGACGGCCACGGGACATGGCGCGGGATTACGACAGCCAGTTGCTGGAGTCGGTGTCGGTACGCCGGCGGCGGCTGCGCGACGCCCTCCTCTTCGGCGCGCAGCGCGCCCGCCGCACCGCCGACGAGCGGCTCGGCAAGGTCTTCGCGGGCATCGCCATCGCGGCCGTGATCTGCGCGGGCTGCGTGGGCTGGTCCTTCGTGCAGAACATGATGGAGAAGCAGAAGGAAGAGCAGCGCAAGCAGGAGCAGAAGCAGGAGAAGCTGGTCGGTCACGAGGTCGTCGAGCCGACCTGGCCGACCGGGCATTTCGGGCAATACGGCACCAACAACCCACCGTCCGCCTCGACTTCGCGATGATAGGTTCCGGTAAGTGGTGAGCACTGCAACGAGTTCCCGAGCGCAACTCAGCCGAGTGACCCTCGTCGGTGAGCGCCGGCGTGCGGACATCGTCCTGCCGTCGGACACGCCCATAGGGCAACTGCTGCCCGACATCCTCCAGTTGCTCGACGACCGGGCCGCCGCCCGGCCCATGACCCGGCAGTTGATCACCTCCGACGGCTCCGTCCTGCCGCACGAGAGCACCCTCTCCTCCGCCGAGGTCGCCGACGGCGCGGTACTCCGTCTCGTACGGGCGCACGCGGCGCCCCCGGCCCCCGTCGTGCACGACGTCACCGACGAGGTGGCCGACGACCTCGATCTGCGCGCCTGGCGCTGGCGCCCCGCGGCCCGCAGGGCGAGCGCCGGAGTCGCCACCGTCGTCTTCACCGTGATCACGGCCCTGCTCGCCCGCGCCGAGTTCGACCTGGCGTCCGTCGCGACCGCGCTCCTGGTCGCCACCCTCGTCCTGGCCGCCGCCGGCGCGCTCGTGGCGAAGATCGGCAGCGGCAACCGGGGCCTCGCCACCGCACTCCTGCTCACCTCGGGAGTCCTCGGCCTGCTGGCCGCCTGGACCGCGGCCGACGCACACGCCTGGTCCGGCGAGGTCCGCACCGCGGCGGTGGGCGGCGCACTCGTCCTCACCCAGCTGCTGCTCGGCTTCTTCTCACCGCTCGGCCGCGGCGGGCTGATCGGGGCGGCTGCGACCGGCGCGTTCACGCTGATCTGGGAATGCGTCGCCGCACTCCAGGACGACCCCGCGCGGCTCGGCGCCGTGATGGCCGTGGTCTCCGTGATCCTGCTCGGCATGCTGCCCCGGCTCGCGCTGATGGCCTCCGGGCTCACCGGCCTCGACGACCGCAGGTCGGGCGGCGCCTCGGTCAGCCGGCACCAGGTGGCCGGCGCGCTCGCCGCCACCCACCGCGGGCTCGCCCTCGCCACCATCGTCACCGCCCTGTCGGCCGCCGCCGCCGGTGTCCTGCTGACCGCGGCCGAGCCCACGGTGTGGACCGTGCTGCTCGCCTCGCTCACCGCCGTGGTGCTGCTGTCGCGGGCCAGGGCGTTCCCGCTGGTCGCCGAGGTCGTGGCGCTGTTCGCGGCGGCCGGCTTCCTCGTCGTGCGCCTCGTGATCCTGTGGATGCAGCACGCCGACGGGATCGGCCCGCTGGCCGTGCTGTGCGGGGCCGCCCTACTGCCGCTCCTGGTGCTCGCCGTGCAGCCGCCCGAGCATGTGGTGGTCCGGCTGCGCAGGATCGCCGATCTGATCGAGTCCATCGGCGTGATCGGGCTGTTCCCGCTCGCGGTGGGCGCGTTCGGTGTGTACGGGCAGCTGCTGAACAAGTTCTGAGAGCGCTGACGGCAGTGAGGGCGACGAAGGCGGCGAAGGCGGTGCGGACAGTGAGCGCACGGCAGGGACTCCTAGGGGAACGGGGCATAGGGAAGTGAGCACGGAGACGCCGAACGGCGGCGGCAACTGGCAGGGCGATGTGCTGCGCGACCTGAGGGGTACGGAGGGCCGGGCGCCGTCCGCTCCCCAGCAGCCGCAATCGCCTCCGCCGTCCCAGCCTCAGCCTTCGACGGCGCAGTCCCAGCCGCCGGTGGCGCCGCCTCAGCCGTCGGTGGCTCAGCCACTTGCCCCGGAAGTGGCTCAGCCACTCGCGCAGGGTGTGGCTCAGCCGCCCGCCCAGGCTCAGGCCCAGCCGCCTGCCCGTGGCCCGGTGGCTCAGCCACCTGCGCAGGGTGTGGCCCAGCCACCTGCTCAGGCCCAGCCACCGGCCCATGGCTCAGTGGCTCAGCCACTTGCCCAAGCCCAGGCCCAGCCACCCGCCCAGCCCCACCCCCTGCCCCACCAGCACCCCCACCCTCCCCACAACGAGGCCCGCTCCCCGTACACCCAGGGCCCTGCCCACACCCCCGACTCCTGGCAGGTGCTCGACCGCGAGCTCGCCGCCGCGCGGCGCAAGCCCCGGCACGGCGAGCCCTTCGCGACCCGGGCCCTGCGCGCCGTCCGCAGGACCGTGTCCTCGTCCGCGGCGAAGGAGGTCGCCGACGCCAAGCGGCTCGGCGAACTGCTCCAGGCCCCCGTTACCACCGGCCGCCAGATCGCCGTCACCTCCATCCGCGGCGGCGCCGGCAAGTCCACGGTGGCCGCGCTGCTCGGCACCACCTACGCGCACTACCGCCACGACCCGGTGCTCCTCGTCGAAGCCGACCCCGCGCTCGGCACGCTGCCGTTGCGCGTGGGCGCCGAGGCCCTGCGCTGGACCACCGGCGACCTCGCCTCGATCGTCGTCCCGCAGATGTCCCTGCTCGACGTGACCGGCTACCTCGTCCAACTGCCCGACAACGCCTGGCTGCTGCCCGGCAGCCAGGGCCAGATCGGCGCGATGCTGGACCTGAAGGCGTACGAGAAGGTCATGGTCTCGCTGCGCCGCTACTTCGGGATCACCGTCGTGGACTGCGAGACACTGCCCGCCGAGGTGGCCCGCACCGCCCTGTCCGCCGCCCAGGCCCGCATCCTGGTCGCGCCCGCCACGCTCGAGGGCGTCACGTCCACGTACTCCGTCCTCACGTGGATGCAGGGCCTGCCCCGGCACATGATCGAGGGCACCGTCGTCGTGCTCACCGAGCAGGTGCCGCACGGCGGGCTCGACCTGGCGAAGGCCACCGAGAAGCTGAAGGCCACCGGCGCGGCCGTCCAAGTCCTGCCCTACGACCGGCACTTGGCCTCCGGCGGCGCGATCCGCACCGAACTGCTCGCCCACCCGACGAGGACGGCGGCGACCCGGCTCGCCGCCGAGGTGTTCCAGCTGTCCCAGAAGCGCCGCTGAGCCGTCGTACGAGAAGAAGCCGACGAAGCCGACGAAGCCGACGAAGCCGACGAAGCAGACGAGAAGCCGATGAGCACCCGATGAGCACCCGACTGATCCACCGCCCGGCCCGCACCACGCGGCCCGCCGCCGCGCCCGAGGCCCGCACCATCGAGGCGCCGCCGAACCTGCCCGACGGCAAGGGCGGCAACATCGCGACCTCGCTGCTCCCGGTCGCGGGTGTGATGTCCTCGGTCGTGATGATGACGGTGCTGCGCAGCAACGGCGCGTTCGCCGCGATCGGCGCGCTCATCCTGATCGTCACCATCATCGGCTCGGTCGTCCTGGTCTTCTCGCAGAAGGGCAAGGCGAGCCGCACCCGCCGCACCCAGCGCGAGGCCTACCTCGAATACCTGGAGGAGCTGCGCGAGGAGCTCTCCGGCGAGGAGAAGCAGCGCCGCGAGCGCGCGGGCATCCTCAACCCGCCGCCGTCGGCGCTGTACGACATCGTGCGCGACCCGGCACGGCTGTGGGAGCGGCGCCGGATGGACGGCGACTTCCTGCGGGTACGGGTCGGCACGGGCGAGATGCCGGTACGCGACCTCAAGATCCAGCAGCAGGGCTCCTCCGTGCTCACGCCGCCGGACAAGTTCATGCTCAACGAGGCGTCCGCGCTCATGGACCGCTTCCGCACCGGCACCGAACTCCCGCTCACCGTCCCGCTGGACCGCGTCGGCAACATCAGCGTGGTCGGCCCGCGCGAGGACACCCTGCGCGTGGCCCGCGCCCTGCTCGTGCAGGCCGCCGCCACCCACGCCCCCGACGACGTGGCGATGGCGCTCGCGGTGCCGGGGGAGCGGATGCCGGACTGGGAGTGGGCGAAGTGGCTGCCGCACCTGCTCGACAGCGAGCAGTTCGACGGTCCGGTCGCCGCCCGCCGCATCGCTCCTTCCCCCTCCCAACTCGCCCGCCAGATCGCCCCCGAGCTGCGCCGCCGCGCCTCCTACGCGGCCGAGGTCCGCCGCGGCCTGTCCGACCGCAACGCCCTCGCCATGTCCTCGCGCCTGCTGGTCGTCTCGGACGGCTACGGCGAGGACGCGGCCGAACTCCCGCGCCCCGACGAGGCGGTGGGCCTGCGCGACATGGGCGTGACCGTGCTGCACCTGCTCGCCGAGCGCGTGCAGGAGCCCGGCCAGGTGTCGGTCCGTATCACCGTCGACGGCGACCGCGTGGTCATCGAGGACCTGCGCGAGGCCGAGCCGATCAGCGCGCATGGCACCGTGGACGAGGTGACCGTGCCGGGCGCCGAGGGCATCGCGCGAATGCTCGCGCCGCTCAGGCTCTCCGCCGAGTCCATGGCCGACGCACCCCTGTCGGGACCTGTGGACTTCGCCGAGCTGCTCGGCATCGAGGACGTGGCCCGGCTCGACCTGGAGCGGCTCTGGGCGCCGCGCGGCGAACGCGCCTTCCTGCGCGTCCCCATCGGCATCGGCGACAACCACGAGCCCGTCCTGCTCGACCTCAAGGAGTCCTCCGAACTGGGCATGGGCCCGCACGGCCTGTGCGTGGGCGCGACCGGCTCCGGCAAGTCCGAGCTGCTGCGTACGCTCGTGCTCGCGCTCGTCGCCACGCACCCGCCCGAGGACCTCTCCCTCGTGCTCGTCGACTACAAGGGCGGCGCCACCTTCGCCCCCTTCGCGAACCTCCCGCACGTGGCCGGCGTCATCACCAACCTGGAGAACCAGGCCGGCCTGGTCGAGCGCGTGCACGCCTCACTCGCCGGCGAGGTCAAGCGCCGCCAGCAGGTGCTCAAGGACGCGGGCAACGTCGCGGACATCGGCGACTACGCCGCCCTGCGCGCCTCCAAGCGCCCCGACCTCGACCCGCTGCCGCACCTGTTCGTCGTCATCGACGAGTTCGGCGAACTCCTCACCGCCAAGCCGGACTTCATCGACCTGTTCCTCTCCATCGGCCGCATCGGCCGTTCCATCGGCGTCCACCTGCTGCTGTCCTCGCAGCGCATCGAGGGCGGCAAGCTCAAGGGCCTGGACACGTACCTCTCGTACCGCCTGGGCCTGCGCACCTTCTCCGCCGACGAGTCGCGGACCGTGCTCGACACCACCGACGCCTTCCACCTGCCGCCGCTGCCCGGCTTCGGCTATCTGAAGGTCGACATGTCGGTCTACGAGCGGTTCAAGGCCTCGTACGTCTCCGGCGCCTACCGCGGACCCGTCGCCCGCGACGAGGAGGACACCGGCCCGCTCGCCCTCGCCTACGACGCGTACAACACCCTCGCCGAACCCGACGCGGCCGCGGGCCCCGCCGAACCGCAGATGCGCCGCCGCGAGACCGGACCCACCGAACTCGGCGTCCTGGTCTCCCAGTTGGAGAACGCGCCCACCGACCCCGTGCGCCAGATCTGGCTGCCCCCGCTCCCGGAAGCGGTCGCCCTCGACAAGGTGGCAGGACCGGTGGAGGTCGGCGCGCGCGGTACGCAGCTGCGGGGCCGCCAGGGCCCGCTGCGGGTGCCGCTCGGTCTCCTCGACGACCCCACCAAGCAGTGGCAGGGCCAGTGGATCCTGGACCTCACCGTCGCGGGCGGTCACGCGGCGGTCATCGGCGGCCCGCAGTCCGGCAAGACCACCCTGCTCCGCTCCCTCGCCCTCTCCCTGGCCCTGACCCACACGCCGCAGGAAGTCGGCATCTACGGCCTGGACCTGGTGGGCGGCGGCCTCCAGGCGCTCACCGGCCTGCCGCACGTGGGCGGGGTCGCGGGCCGCGCCGACCGCGAGCGGGCTGCCCGCACCGTCGACGAGGTGCGCTCGATGCTGGAGCAGCGCGAGGAGCTGTTCCGCGCGCACGGCATCGACTCGGTCGAGCAGCTGCGCGACCTGCGCGCGGCCGGGCGGCTGCCCGAACTCGCCTCCACCGAGATCGTGTTGCTCATCGACGGCTTCGGCGCCCTGCGCGACGACTTCGAGAACCTCGACGATGCCGTCACAGACCTGCTCAAGCGCGGCGGCGGCTACGGCATCCACGTGGTGGCGGGCATGCTCCGCTGGAACGACGTGCGCATCGCCACCCAGACCACCTTCGGCACCCGGGTCGAGCTGCGGCTCAACGACCCGACCGAGTCCAGCATCGACCGCAAGCTCTCCGAGACCCTCTCGCCGGACGAGCCGGGCCGCGTCCTCACCGACGGCAAGCTGTTCGCGCAGGTCGCCCTGCCCCGTACGGACTCCTCCGCCGACACCGCGGAGCTCGGCGCGGTCCTGGAACGCACCGCCCGCACGGTCCGGGCCACCTGGACCGGCGAAGTCGCCCAGCCCGTACGGGTGTTGCCGCACGTCCTGGAGAAGGAGCTGCTCCCCGGCCCGGCCGCCGAGCCGCGGCGCGTGCCGATCGCGCTCGACCAGTCCGCGCTCAAGCCGGTCCTGCTCGACCTCTTCCACCACGACCAGCACCTGCTCGTGATGGGCGACAGCGAGTGCGGCAAGACGAACCTCCTGAAGGTCGTCGCCGAAGGGCTCATGGAGCGCTACAGCGAGGACGAACTCGTCTTCGCCGTCTACGATCCGCGGCGCGGGCTGCGCGGCGCGATCCCCGAGGAGTACCGCGGCGGCTACGCGTACAACGCCAAGCTCGCCGCCGGACTCTCGGCGGGCATCGCCACCGAGCTCGAGAAGCGCATGCCGGACGACGCCCAGGACAGCGAGGACCTGGAGCCGGGCAGCTGGGGCTCGGGCCCGCGCATCGTGGTGCTCGTCGACGACTACGACGTCCTGACGACCGCGGGCCAGCAGCCGCTCGCACCCTTCCTGCCGTACATCCCCTCGGCCGCCGACATCGGCCTGCACTTCGTCCTGACCCGCCGCGTCGCGGGCGCCTCACGCGGCCTGTACGAGCCGATGGTGCAGGGGCTGCGCGAGTCCGGCTCGTCGGCGCTCGTCATGGCCGGCGACCGCAGCGAGGGCCAGCTCTTCCCCGGCGTGTACGCCTCCCAACAGCCCACCGGACGCGGGGTGTTCGTACGCAGGGGAGAGGCTTCGCGGCTGATCCAGACGGTGCATGCGGGGTGAGGGTGCTTCGGGCGGGCGGGGTGCGTACGCCTCGGGCATCCGGGGCCAGAACACCTCGGATGCTGGACAGTCCCCTCCCGCCCGGGGGCCGCGCCAGCCCGTCCAGGCTATCGACACCCACTGACAATCCAGCCAAGAGCCACCAGAGCGACGGCTCGTGACCCACCAGCGAGACGACTCGTGACCCACCAGAGCGACGGCTCGTGACCCACCAGCGAGACGACTCATGACCCACCAGAGCGACGGCTCGTGACCCACCAGAGAAACGACTCGTGACCCCCCAGAGAGACGACTCATGACCAAGGACGTCATCGCCCTCACCGAGCAGATGCCCGACCCGCTGAGCATCCTCGCGGGCCTGCTCGCCGGCGGCCCCGACAAGCTGGTCCAAGCGGACGGTGACGGCGCCGTGGTGCAGCTGTGCGACGAGCAGGGACGGCCCCTGGTGTCCGTCGAGGCGCCGCTCCTGGTCCAGGTCCCCGGCGAGGCCGCGCGGCTGCTCGGGGTGCGCGAGCCGGCCCTCCCGTACTGGTGGAGCGAGGCCCGCGCCACCACCGGCGTCGCGGAGGCCGAACAGCTCGCCGCCGGCTACGTCTCCCGTATCGCCTCGCTCGCCGGCGGCGCGGTCTGGCCGCCGGAGGCCGCCCGCACCCTGGATGTCGTCAAGTCCGAGGGCGTACACGCGACTTCGGAGGGTGCGGGCGGCGCGGTCGACGTGCTCACCGACAAGGCCGCGGTCGTCATCCAGGACCGCCCCGTCGTCGCCATGACGGCCTGGCTGTCCACCGCGGTGAGCGCGGCGGCGCAGGCGGGCATCGGCCTCCAGATCGTGACGCCGCCCGACGCCCGTCTCACCCCGGCCGTACGCGCCGCGCTCGACGGCTGGCCCTCGCGCTGGGTCGTACGCGACGAGGAGTGCGGCTACTACGACGGGCTGTCCGGCGCGGTGCTCGCCTGGCAGGGCGGGCTGTTCCAGCCGGTGCCCGGTGAGGATGGCACGACGCCTGTGCCCGCAGTGTTCAAGGATGTCAGCGACACCGGCGAGCGTCAGCTCACCCTCCAGTTCCGCACCGTCCACCCCGCCGACGACCGCCTCGTGCTCGGCGGCGCGCTCGAATCCGTCTGCGAGGCCCTGCGCAGCGCTCCGCCGGCCGGCTGGGGCACCGCGGAGCCCGTCAACCTCCCTTGGTCCCTGCGCCAGTTGACGGACCTCGCCCACGAGCGGGCCCCCGAGCCCACGCTCCTGTACGCGGTCGGCGAGCACCTCTTCGCGACCCTGCGCGTCAACCGTACGAAGGCGGGAGTCGAGGAGGACATCACCGTCATCGCGGGATACGGAGCCGAGGAGCGGCCCCCGCTCGACGCGCTTCCCGCGCTCGCCGAGACCCTGGCCACCCGCCACCGGCTCCAGTCGCTGCTCGTCCAGATCCGCAAGGCCCGCCGCGACCTCGCCGTGCCGCCGCACTTCGAGGCGCCGGCCGTCCCCGCGGGCTTCGCGCTCGGCGCCGACGAGGTACGCGCCATGCCGGGCGACCGCGCCCGCCGCACCCCGCTCGGCACCGCCCCCGTCGAACTCGGCCCCAAGACCCGCCCCGCCCTGTACTACCCGCTCCCGGGCGACCCCTCGGACCTCACCGGCTGGACGGACTTCGAGAAGCTGATGCGGCACCTCAAGGGGGAGTGAACTCCCGTCGTACGTACGGGAAGAACGCCTCTGCTGCGCACGGAAAGGGCGCCCACGAACGGATCGTGGGCGCCCTTTCCGTAACCGACAACGCCCCCGTCACCCGGCCTTCGACCGCTCCCGCGCCACCTCCGCCGCATCCCGCTTGAACGCCCAGGTCATCTTGGGCTCCATGGCGAACCGCAGCGCCCGCTGCACCGGCGGCGTGCAGAGCAGCGTCACCACCACGGCCGCGACCACGGTCACGAAGATCTGGCCCAGCGGCGTGTGCAGCCACGCGTAGGTGTCGAACCAGCCCCAGAAGTTGGAGCCCTTCGTCAGGAAGCCGTGCAGCAGGTAGCCGTAGAGCGTGCCCGCGCCGAGCACCGTGAACCACATGTGGCGCCGAGGCACCCAGGACAGGAAGCAGGCCGTCAGCACCAGCGAGCAGGCGAGCAGCGCCAGCGTCATGACGACGCCGGACCACCACGGGGCGCCGAGCTCCTGGGCGCTGTCGCGGTGGTAGAACCACGACGAGGTCATCCGCGGAGCCGCCCAGTAGGCGAGCGCCACAGCCGCGGCGAACACCGGCACGGACAGGATCCGCACCTCACGGCGCCGCACCAGCTGGAAGTGCTCCGGCCGGAGGAAGAGCCCGATCACGAAGAACGGCAGGAACTGCAGCACCCGCTGCATGTCCAGATCGTCACCGATGTCGGGCGAGACGGAGGCGAGCACCGCGATGCCGAGTGCCACGGGGATCGGCCAGCGGATCATCTTCCACAGGGGAGTGGTCATCCGCCAGACGAACAGCGCGATCAGGAACCACGTCAGGTACCACGGGTCGAGCAGGCTGATCGGATGGTCCGGGGAGTCGTCCGCCCACCGCTTGAACAGGCTGTACGCGACCTCGAAGACCACATACGGCACCACCACGCCCGTCATCAGGCGGCGCAGCCGGTCCGGGCGCATGTCGAAGCTGCGCGAGAAGTAGCCGGAGATCACGATGAAGGCCGGCATGTGGAAGGTGTACACGACCATGTACAGCGCTTCGGCCGCGCGGCTGCCGTCGGTGAGGGGCTCCCAGGAGTGCCCCATCGCGACGAGGACGATCGCCAGATACTTCGCGTTGTCGAAGAACGCGTCGCGCTGTTTGCCGGGCTTCTTCTCACCTGCCGTCGTGGGGGGACGGTCCTGGGCGCTCTGCGGGGGGCGCGGACTCGGCACACCGGATGCCGGTTCCCGGGTCGGGGGGAGCGGGGTCCGGTGCTGTGACCGCACTGCGCCTTCGGGGGTAGTGGCAGCGTGGAACATCTGAGGCACCCTAGCCGCGGCGTCCTGAATCCGTAAAACCCTTCCGGTGAATTAGCTGCGTGATGAGCGCCATGCGTGGCCAGTATCTCGCTTACGGGTAAGTCGACTTAGAGATCCCGGCACGAAATAGTGACCTACCTCTCGACACCCTATGCCCTCATCTGTCCCCCTATATCTGGGCATAACATCCGCAGCCGACACCGGGGAAATGCCTGTTTTCTTACCCTTTACCCGCCTACTGTCTTCCGCTCGTACGGTGTGAATGCGCACACGGATCCGGCCTGCACCCTTCAACTGCTGTGCGCGCCGCAACAATTCGAATTCCCTGCGAACACGACGCGTGTGCAGGGCAACGATCAAGCCGAATTGCGTGCGGCATGTGCCCGGGAAATTCGTACGCGTGACCGTCGCGTGAGGATCCGGTGTGTGTTCGCCGCCGCCGCACGGCCCTACTGCCGCCTCCGCTCCGGCGCCGTGCCGCCGGCGTGCGCGGGGTGTGCCGCGAGGGAGCGGGGCGGCGCGGGGTCGCGAAAGCAGTGGCCGACGATGCGTCACCCGCCGCATACGGAGGGCCCGTTGGTGGCACGATGGTTCTGGCGGGGGTGTGCGGGCGCGTGCCTCCGGGCGGTAGTGCGGACCGACCTAGGGTGTGATCAGTTGTGGTCTTCTCGCTTTCAGCGGTGCTCGTGTTGGCGATCATCCTTGTGGTGTTGATCCGCGGGGGTTCGCTCAAGGCGGGCCCGGCGGTCGTCGCGGTCCTCTTCGGCTTCTTCCTCGCGTCCACGGGAATGGCCGACGACATCCAACGCTTCCTGGACTCGATAGCCCGCACGTTGAACGACATCCAGTTCTAGGCGTGCGGTCCACGCAGATCGCGCCGTTCACCGCCATGCAATGTGCGCATTCACGGTCATATCGGGGCGGACTGGTTACCGGATGTGCCGTACCGGTGGCGACGAGGGGGCGGCGCACCGCGTATGGAACTGCGTGACGCTGATCCACGGGAGATAGGCGGCTACGTCGTCGAGGAGCGGCTCGGTTCCGGCGGCATGGGCGTCGTCTACCGGGCGCGCACCGCCTCGGGGCGACCGCTCGCCGTGAAAGTGGTGCACGCGCACTACGCCGACGACGAGGAGTTCCGCGTCCGCTTCCGCCGCGAACTCGCGGCCGCGCGGCGGGTCAGCGGCGCCTTCACGGCGCCGGTGGTCGACGCGGACCCGGAGGCCGACCGGCCGTGGATGGCCACGCTGTACATCCCCGGCGAGAACCTGGGCGGTCACGTCCGCAAGCACGGGCCGCTGCCCGTGGACCGGCTGCGCGAACTCGCCACGGGGCTCGCCGAGGCGCTGCGCGAACTGCACCGCGCCGACGTGGTCCACCGCGACCTCAAGCCGGCCAACGTGATGCTGGCCGAGGACGGCCCGCGCGTCATCGACTTCGGCATCTCGCGCGCTGCCACCTTCCACGACGGCCAGCCGCTCACGGACACCGGCCGCGTCATGGGCACCCCGCCCTACATGTCCCCGGAACAGCTCGCCGACCCGCGCGAGGTCGGCCCGCCCGCGGACGTCTTCTTGCTCGGCTCGGTCCTCGTGTACGCCGCCACGGGCCGCGGCCCCTTCGACGGCGACAGCCCGTACGAGACGGCGATCCGGGTGGTCGAGGGCACGCCCCAACTCGACGGCGTCCCGGCCGAGTTACGCCCCGTCGTCGAGCGCTGCCTGGACAAGTCCCCGAAGGAACGCCCGACCCCCGCCGAACTCCTCGCCCTCCTGCGCGGCGAACTCCCGCTCCCCGAAGCGGCCCCCGGCAAGTCCGCCGCACCCCGTCCGGAAGACCCGTCCGACACCCCGACCACGGACCTGCGCCGGGCCGCCCCCGCGACCGCGTTGCCCCACCGCACCCCGTCCCGCCGCCTCTCCCCGGCGGCCGTGCTCGGCGTATTCGCCGTGGCCCTCGCCGTCGTGGCCGGCTTCTTCCTCGTACGAACGCTCCGGAGCGACGACGGAAATCCCCCCGCCGACCAGGCCTCCGAACTGCCGGCCGGATATCGGCCGTGGCAGTCACGCCTGGCCGGCGGCAGCGGGACGCCCTTCGCCGGCTGCGCGGCCGACGGCGGCCGCGCCCTCGTCTGCGCGGGCAGCGACCTCGCGGCAGCACAGTTCGCCCTCGCGGACGGCAGGGCCGGCTGGCAGCTCCCGGTGGACCCGACGCCCGACGACTTCAGCGGCGACGAGGGGTCGCTGATCGGCGTCCGCGGCACTACCGCCTTCGTCTACACCAACGCGGACGAGCCGAAGGAGAAGAACGGCGAGGTCTCCTCCACCGTGCACTTCCGGATCCTGGCCCTGGACACCGCGACGGGCCGGCCCCGCTGGCAGCAACAGGCCGGTCACGGCGACGACTTCATCGTCACTCCGCCGAGCCCCGACGCCGGGGGAGCGGCCCTGCTGCGCGACGGCCTCGTCGCCGTCACCGGCAGGAACGGCGGCTCGTACACACTCCTGGACCTGCGCACCGGCGAACCCCGCTGGAGCCGGCCGCTTCCCGCGCGGCAGTACTGCTCCCTGCACGCGGCCGCAGGTGCGGCCTACCTCATGTGCTCGGACGAGGAATCCGAGCGCTACCGCATCGGCCTCATCGACCAGGGCACGGGCCGGGTCACCTGGACCGACCTGGGTTCCGGGTACTTCGCCTGGCTCGGCGAACACCGGGGCAGGGCACTGCTCCTGGGCATGTCCGACGACACGGCAGTCGACCGCCTGCTCGCGGTCGATCCCGGGCGCCTGCCCAGAGCCGGCACGTCCTCCGCCGACGATCCGGCGGTGGCCCCCGTCACCTTGAACCCACCGCAGTCCTCCGAGGCCGTGGCCCAACTGACACCCCACGGCCTCTACTTCTCCCACCCCAACGGCAGGATCGACGCCGTCTCCCCGGACACCGGCCGTCGCCTCTGGCGGGGCGACGCCCGCCTCGACCAGCCCGGCCCCGCCACCACCTCGGCCACCCACGTCTACGTCGTCTCGCCGGGCGGCCGCGTCTCGGCCCTGAACCGCACTGACGGCACCTTCGCCTGGTCCCGCGGCGCCCCGGCCGACGCGGGCACCCCCGGCTCGGACACAGGCCCCACCGCCCACCTCCACGGCGACGCCCTCTACATCCCGTACGGCACCCGCGCGGTCTTCAGCATCGACGTGGACGCCCCCGAGGCCCCCCTTCACAAGGCCCCGAAGCCCAGCAAGCCACCGCCCCCGGCCCCGACGAACTGACGCCACCCCTGCGAACGGCGAAGGCCCAGGTCGGAGGAGAACCTCCTCCGACCTGGGCCTTCGCCATGCAGAGCGGGCGACGGGAATCGAACCCGCGTAGCTAGTTTGGAAGTCTCACCCGGGGTGGGGCGCCGGCTGCAACTGAAGCCAACTCGCGCTGCTGACCTGCAACGGGTGCGTTGTGACCCGCGCCCACGTTGCGCCGGAGTGGGCAGAGTCCCGCCCCAGTTAGGGGATGCGTAGGGGAGGCTTGGGGGGATCATCAACCGCCCATCTGGGCTGTCATGATCAGGGTTCCGATGTGTCCCTCGGTGGGGGCGTCAAGCACCCTGGCATCGGTGTGGATGAATCCGGTCCGGCGGAGCAGGGCCGTCCACTTTCGCGGGGTGTACGAGTAGCGGTAGGTGAACATCGCTGGCCCGGCGAAGCCGCCCTTGTACATGCCCTGCGGCCCGTATGCGCCAGGGATGGCCGGCGGGTGAGAGAAGGCGAAGGTTCCGCCTGGGTTCAGGTGTTCGGCGACGAGCGGGAAGAACTTGGTGGGGTCGGTGAACCAGGCCGCGCCGAAGATCGCGTACACCGCGTCGTACGTCTCGTCGTTCTCGGCGAGTAAGTCGAGAACCTCCGCGCACTCGAACCGCGCCCCGGTTGGCCCCCATCGCTCTTGGATCTTGGCCACCATGACCGGGGACAGGTCGACGGCCGTGGCCTTGATTCCCGTTTCGGCCAGATAGGCGAGGGCTCGGCCCTTGCCACACCCGATCTCTAGGACGGTCGCCGGGTCCCCTTGGCAAGAGCCGTACGCCCTCTCATTGGGGACTTCCGTCCCTGGACGTGGGGACTTCCAGCGGCCTGTGGATCATGTAAGCGCTTCGTAAAGTCGAAGTATGCCCACCACTGACATGCCGTCGCTGCCCACTGCCCCGCCCCAGGCACCTGCACCCCAGCCGCAACGCAAGCCGACTACCGCGGAAAAGGTCACCCTGGCAGCGAGCGGCCTCGCCATCGTGGGCCTGTTTATGCCCTGGTTCAAAATTGGCGCCATCAGCTTCACCGTCACCGACGCGCACCCCTTCAGCTGGGGAGGTATCGCCGCGGGCATCGTCATCCTCATGGCTGCTGCTGCCGCGCTGTCCGCATACGGGCCGCGGCGAACCGACCCCTGGCCAGCTCCCGCCACGGCCTTCCTCGCCACGATCACTGCATGCGCCGCCCTGTACGGCATCGTCTGGACCGGACATCTCACCGATGGCCTCGACGACAACCCGTTCGCTCTCCTGGTGAAGCCGAGCGTCGGCGCAGGCATGTACCTGGTGCTGGTCTGCGCGCTGGTGCTGGTGGTGTTGAGTGTGCGCCGGATGCGTGCGGAGGGTACGACTGTCGCGTCTGTCGCCAAGGTGTTCCGGTCGCATGGCACACGGGCCGTCCCGCAGGCCGCCGGTCTCGACGAGCCGACCGCCGATGCGGGCATGGACGACACCGCGGCGAATTCACGTCCGTGGTGGCGTCGTCGTGTCACGCTCGCCGTGGCGGCCGGCATGGTGGTCGCCGGTGCGGGCACGGGAATCGGGTTCGCCGTCACCAGCGATGACGCGCCATCGCGCGAAACCGTCATGGAGCAGATGCGGGTTGTCTACCCGGGCGGCTCGGACGATGACATATCCGATGTCATCAACAGCTCGTGCGCCAAGCGCGCGATCTATCCGGATACCACGCCGGAGCAGTTCGCGTCGGCGATGATGCAGCAGCAGCAGCCGATGGACTACAACAAGGCGCTCACGCTGGGCCGGTCGCTGCTCGCATATTGCGATGCGCAACTCAACCGTTGAGTGCCTGGTGGCCAACAGCTTGCCCTCACCGTTGTGGCCGCCCATCACACCGCCGGTGTAGTCGGTGTGGCTCCGGACCTTCGTGACGTGCTTGGCTGCGGCCTTCTCCCGCCCTCACTTCGCAGGACCTTGGTCGGTCGTGGCTCAGTACGCCGCCGTCGTACCGGAAATACCACCGCCGAGGTCGTAGTACCGCTCGGGACGGGGTCCGTGACGGCTGACGCGGCGGCCGGGTCGGGTGGCTGCTCCGGCCGCGATCTCGGAGACCGAGCCTCGTGGGACGTGGAGTGTGCCGGGCCGCTGGTCGGCGACATGCACCGCGGCGGCGAGGGCCAGGACGAGGTCGTCCAGTTCACCAACGCGGTGCGCGTCACCACCGAGGACGGTGGGACCGGGGTGCCGGTAGGCGAGCAGCTTGTCACCGAGCGCACGCCCCTGCGCGGTCTCTGGGAGCGAGAGCCGGGCCTCCTGGAGCGTGATGACGAGTCCGTCGATGATGTCGCGGCGGCGGACCGTTCGGCGGCGTTCTTTGCTCCGCGGGGTGCTCCGGCTCGTGCCGCCTGTACTACGGCAGTGTGTGCCTTGCGGTGTGCGGCCTGCCTCTGCCCAGTCCGCTCAACAACGGTCCTGTGAACCTGGCGCTTCACCGCGCTCCGCCACTCAGCTACAAGCGTGGGAGTGATCCGCCCCAGCGGAATCTCGCCGATGCAGATCCCGCCTACCGGCTTCAGGATGAAGTTCCGTGCGATCCGCTCGTACAACTCCACTGTCTGGGGCTGTCTGTCCTCGCAGTGGCGCTTCAGCCACGGCACGAACCAGGTCTTGAAGAGCACCTTGTTCAGCTCAGGCGCGATCCACTTGTTGTCGATGCGCTCGGACGTGACCTTCGCCAACGCCTCTTCGGCGGCCTTCTTGGTGGGGAAGGTGCCAGGCATGCTGCGCCGCTTGCCATCCGGTCCGGTGTACCGAACCTCGTACCGTCCGGACTTCAGCTGCCGGACGGATCCGGTCCCTCGACGGGGAGCACGGGCCCTGTCTCGTCTCACTCTCGGAAACCCTGTAGGGGAGGTTGGGGGACGTGACCCATCCCGGAGACTTCAAACGATCTTGTAGAAATGGAAAAAGCCGCCTCTGACCAGCGGCTTTTTCCATGAGAGCGGGCGACGGGAATCGAACCCGCGTAGCTAGTTTGGAAGACTAGGGCTCTACCATTGAGCTACGCCCGCAAGGCCTGCACCGCAGGAACCACCAGGTGACAGTGGCCGCGGCGCATCTGCATCGTAGCGGGTCCCCGGTGTGCGGTGCACACCCCATATCCGCGGCCCGGGTCCAAGCCCGTGGACCGCCGGCGGCGGGCGCGGGAAATGCGGCGTCCGCGGGACCTGCGGGCATGTACCCTACGTGTCGCACCGACGGGGTGTGGCGCAGCTTGGTAGCGCGTCCGCTTTGGGAGCGGAAGGCCGTGGGTTCAAATCCCGCCACCCCGACCACCTCGGCCATCAGCCAGGACCTCTGCCCACCGGCCAGGCCCCACCTCGGCCCCTGGGCAAGATCACCTTTTGGGGTGCGTCCGCGCTGCGGTTACTATGCAAGCTGCGCGCCCGTGTGCCCCATCACGTGAGCCTCTCCGGCCCCCACGAGTTGTTCCCGGCGACGCGCATCCGCTGCAGCTGTCTGGCTCAGCAGGAAACCTAAAGCAGTCAGCCACAAGGAGACCGAACCGTGAAGAGCGCCGTGGAGACCCTGAACCCGACCCGGGTTCGGCTCACTGTCGAGGTGCCCTTCGAGGAGCTCAAGGACAGCCTCGACGCGGCGTACAAGAAGATCAACCAGCAGGTCACGGTGAAGGGCTTCCGCAAGGGCAAGATCCCCGCCCGCGTGATCGACCAGCGCTTCGGTCGTGGCGCCGTGCTGGAGGAGGCCGTCAACGACGCGCTTCCGAAGTTCTACACGCAGGCCGTCAACGAGGCGGAGCTGAACGTCCTGGGCCAGCCCGAGGTGGACATCACCGAGCTGAAGGACAACGAGACGCTCAACTTCACCGCCGAGGTCGACGTCCGCCCCGAGATCGAGATCCCGGACTACTCCGGCATCGAGGTCGAGGTCGACGCCATCGAGGTCACCGACGAGGACGTCGAGAAGTCGGTCGAGCAGCTCCGTGAGCGCTTCGCCTCCACCTCCCCGGTCGAGCGCGCCGCCGCCGAGGGCGACGTCGTGACGATCGACCTCGAGGCCAAGGTCGACGGCGAGGTCCTCGAGGACGGCGTCGCCAAGGACGTCTCGTACACCATCGGCTCCGGTGAGCTCCTCGACGGCATCGACGAGGCCGTGACCGGTCTCGAGGCCGGCGGCGAGGCCACCTTCACCTCGCAGCTCAAGGGCGGCTCGGCCGAGGGCAAGGACGCCGAGGTCACCGTCAAGGTCACCCAGGTCGCCGCGCGCGAACTGCCGGAGCTGGACGACGACTTCGCGCAGCTCGCCTCCGAGTTCGACACCCTCGAGGAGCTCAAGGCGGACAGCCGCAAGCGCCTCGCGAACATGAAGGAGTACGACCAGGCCACGCAGGCCCAGGAGCGCGTCCTGGAGAAGCTGCTCGAGCTGGTCGAGGTCCCCGTTCCCGAGAAGCTGCTCGAGGACGAGGTCAACACCCGCAAGCACAACCTCGAGCACCACCAGCTCGGTCAGATGGGTCTGAACCTGGAGCAGTACCTGCAGATCCAGGGCAAGACGGTCGAGGAGTTCGACGCCGAGACCAAGGAGCAGGCGGTCAAGGGCATCAAGACGCAGTTCGTCCTCGACGAGCTCGTCAACAAGGAGAAGCTGAACGTCAGCCAGGAGGAGCTCACCGAGCACCTCATGCGCCGCGCCGCCTCCTCCGGCATGTCCCCCGACCAGTTCGCCCAGGCCGTCGTCGAGGGCGGCCAGGTCCCGATGCTGGTCGGCGAGGTCGCCCGCGGCAAGGCCCTCGCGGTCGTCGTCGAGGCCGCCACGGTCAAGGACACCAACGGTGAGGTCGTCGACCTGAGCGACGACGAGGACGAGGCCGCCGAGGCCGGCGAGACGGTCGAGGCCGCCGCCGAGTCCGGCGACGAGGAGAAGGCCGAGGCCTGAGCCTCCGCCTGACCCCCATCTCGTACGAGGGCCCCTGGACGCGTTCGCGTTCGGGGGCCCTCGTGCATGTCAGCCCTGGATGCGAACCCAGCCCCGCCGGCGCTTGAGGCGATCCGAGCGAAGCTCGGATGCGGGGTCCGGGGCGGAGCCCCGAGGGGGTGCAGGGGGCACAGCCGGGCGGAGGTACGGGCACGACTGCCCACAGCTGGGTGAGGTGGGGGCGAGCACCAGCGGCCGGGAGCGACCTGCGCTCACAGCGAACAGTTCCCCTACCGGGATTCCCCGCGACGGCCCGCGCGTTAGGGTCCATGAATACGAGGGCAGGGGAGTCCCCGACGCCGCCGAGACCGGCGGGCGACTGGGGGGCCCAGGCCCCAGCAGAAGACGTGAGACGGCCCGGCGCCGTCGTAAGACGAGCAGGTGGATACGTGACGAATCTGATGCCCTCCGCCGCCGGCGACCCCTCCATCGGCGGTGGCCTCGGCGACCATGTCTACAACCGGCTGCTCAACGAGCGGATCATCTTCCTCGGCCAGCCCGTCGACGATGACATCGCCAACAAGATCACTGCGCAGCTGCTGCTCCTTGCCGCCGACCCGGACAAGGACATCTACCTCTACATCAACAGCCCCGGCGGCTCGATCACCGCGGGCATGGCGATCTACGACACCATGCAGTACATCAAGAACGACGTGGTGACGATCGCCATGGGCATGGCCGCCTCGATGGGCCAGTTCCTGCTGAGCGCCGGCACCCCCGGCAAGCGCTTCGCGCTGCCGAACGCCGAGATCCTGATCCACCAGCCCTCCGCGGGCCTCGCGGGCTCCGCGTCGGACATCAAGATCCACGCCGAGCGGCTGCTGCTCACCAAGAAGAAGATGGCCGAGCTGACGGCGTTCCACACCGGCCAGACCGTCGAGCAGGTCACCCGCGACTCGGACCGCGACCGCTGGTTCGACCCGCAGGAGGCCAAGGAGTACGGCCTCATCGACGAGGTCATCACCACGGCCGCCGGCATGCCGGGCGGCGGCGGCACCGGAGCCTGAGGCCATCAGGTCCTCACAGCCCCGAAGCCGACCCTCAGCCCCCTTCAGGAGAACCCAGTGAACGACTTCCCCGGCAGCGGTCTCTACGCCCGCACTGAGGCCGAGTACACCGGCCCCCGCGCCGAGTCCCGCTACGTCATCCCGCGCTTCGTCGAGCGCACCTCGCAGGGCGTGCGCGAGTACGACCCGTACGCGAAGCTCTTCGAGGAGCGCGTGATCTTCCTCGGCGTGCAGATCGACGACGCCTCCGCCAACGACGTCATGGCGCAGCTCCTGTGCCTGGAGTCGATGGACCCGGACCGCGACATCTCGATCTACATCAACAGCCCCGGCGGCTCCTTCACGGCGCTCACGGCCATCTACGACACGATGCAGTTCGTGAAGCCGGACATCCAGACGGTCTGCATGGGCCAGGCCGCCTCGGCCGCCGCGGTGCTGCTCGCCGCCGGTACGCCGGGCAAGCGCATGGCGCTGCCGAACGCCCGTGTGCTGATCCACCAGCCCTACTCGGAGACGGGCCGCGGCCAGGTCTCCGACCTGGAGATCGCCGCCAACGAGATCCTGCGGATGCGCTCGCAGCTCGAGGAGATGCTGGCCAAGCACTCCTCGACGCCGATCGAGAAGATCCGCGAGGACATCGAGCGCGACAAGATCCTGACCGCCGAGGACGCGCTCGCGTACGGCCTCGTCGACCAGATCGTCTCCACCCGCAAGATGAACAACTCGACGCTCTCCTGAGCCGGTCCGGCCCCAGCGCCGGACCGAGGACGACAGCGTTACCTGCCCCCTCGGCGGGGGAGCACGCCGCGAGTCGTGGCCGACAGGGTCCGGCTCGCGGCGTGCTCGCCATCAGCGAACCGCGCCAAGGGGGGCCCGAACGGGGGGCCCGGCAAGGTACCGTCGGATATGAGGCACCAGGAGCCGCCCGCACGGGCGTCTCCCAGGCGAAGGGGAAGCACCTCGTGGCACGCATCGGTGACGGCGGCGATCTGCTCAAGTGTTCTTTCTGCGGAAAGAGTCAGAAGCAGGTCAAGAAGCTCATCGCAGGACCCGGTGTGTACATCTGCGACGAGTGCATCGACCTCTGCAACGAGATCATCGAGGAGGAGCTCGCCGAGACGAGCGAGGTGCGCTGGGAAGAGCTTCCCAAGCCCCGCGAGATCTACGAGTTCCTCGAGGGCTACGTCGTCGGCCAGGAGTCGGCGAAGAAGGCCCTCTCGGTAGCGGTCTACAACCACTACAAGCGCGTCCAGGCCGGCGAGTCCGGCGCCCAAGGACGCGACGACGCCATCGAGTTGGCGAAGTCGAACATCCTCCTGCTCGGCCCGACCGGCTCCGGCAAGACCCTGCTCGCGCAGACGCTCGCCCGGATGCTCAATGTGCCGTTCGCCATCGCGGACGCCACGGCGCTGACCGAGGCGGGCTACGTCGGCGAGGACGTCGAGAACATCCTGCTCAAGCTCATCCAGGCCGCCGACTACGACGTCAAGAAGGCCGAGACGGGCATCATCTACATCGACGAGATCGACAAGGTCGCCCGCAAGAGCGAGAACCCGTCGATCACGCGCGACGTCTCCGGCGAGGGCGTGCAGCAGGCGCTGCTCAAGATCCTCGAAGGCACGACCGCGAGTGTCCCCCCGCAGGGCGGCCGCAAGCACCCGCACCAGGAGTTCATCCAGATCGACACGACGAACGTGCTGTTCATCGTGGGCGGCGCCTTCGCCGGTCTGGAGAAGATCATCGAGGGCCGCGCGGGCGCCAAGGGCATCGGCTTCGGCGCCACCATCCTCTCCAAGCGGGAGCTGGAGGCGAAGGACCAGTTCGAGGACGTCATGCCCGAGGACCTGGTGAAGTTCGGCATGATCCCCGAGTTCATCGGCCGCCTTCCTGTCATCACGAGCGTGCACAACCTCGACCGCGAGGCGCTGCTCCAGATCCTCGTCGAGCCGCGCAATGCGCTGGTGAAGCAGTACCAGCGCCTCTTCGAACTCGACGGTGTGGAGCTGGACTTCGAGCGCGAGGCCCTCGAGGCCATCGCCGACCAGGCCATCCTGCGCCAGACCGGCGCCCGCGGTCTGCGCGCCATCATGGAAGAGGTCCTGCAGTCGGTGATGTACGAGGTGCCGTCCCGCAAGGACGTGGCCCGCGTGGTCATCACCGCGGACGTGGTCCACTCCAACGTCAACCCGACGCTGGTCCCGCGCATCGTGGGCAAGCAGGACGGGCGGCACGAGAAGAGCGCCTGACGGTCGTACGGGTACGGGTACGACCGTCCCGTACGGACCGGCTACGGCAGTCCCGTACGGACATCGGGACCTGGACATCAAGAAGGGCGCCCGGCCAGTGAGTTGGCCGGGCGCCCTTCTGCGTACCGCGTCGGGGACTAGCCCTTGACGCGGACCTCGCTGCGCAGGTCGGCGGTCAGGTTCGCCGAGTAGTCCAGCGGGGTGCCCTTGCCGTCCTTGGCCGGGATGCCCACGCCGATGGTGCTGTAGTCGGTCCACACACAGATGTACTGGGTGTCGATCTTGTTCGTCGCCGGGTTCTTGGCCTGGGCCTGCTGGCACTTCATCAGCGAGCCCTCGGCCTTGCCGGGCGCGACCGACTCGGGGGAGCCGATCATCGTCAGGCCCGAGGACTTGTCGTTCTTCAGGGCCGTGAAGATGTCGTCCAGCGCCTGCTTCGGGTCGGCCACCTTGCCGTGCATGCCCACGAACGTCATGGCCTTGGAGCCGACCACCTTCGACGGGTCCTGGAGCTCCTCCGCCGAGCGGTTGGAGTAGATCACCGTGACCGCCAGCGGGTCGGTCATCTTCGACGCGTCGGCGATCGTCTTCGGCATACCGACGGCGGGCGCGGCCGGCTCGGGCTTCGGGGCGCCCGGCACGAGCTCCATCTGCTGGTAGTCGCCCAGGACATTGTCCTTCGCGTCGATCACGTGCGGGCCGTCGTCCTTGAGCTTGCCCTCGCCGCCGACGTTGGAGCTGCCGCCGCCGGAGCCGCCGCCGCCGTTGTCGTCGTCGCCACCCTTGAAGGCGAAGAAGCCGCCGACGGCGACCGCGGCCACCAGGACCGCGGCACCGATGATCATGCCGACCTTCTTGCCGCCACCGCCGCCGCCCTGCGGGGGCTGCGGAGCGCCGTACGGCTGCTGGCCGTACTGGTCCTGGCCGTAGGGCTGCTGACCGTACGCGGGCTGGCCCGGCGCGGTCTGCGGGTAACCGGCCTGCGGCTGGCCGGGCGCGGTCTGCGGGTAGCCGTACCCGGGCTGCTGCTGCGGCTGGCCGTAGGGACCGGGCTGCTGCGGCTGCTGACCGTACGGTCCGGGCTGCTGGGGCTGCTGGCCGTAGGGGCCGGGCTGGTTGTAACTCATTGTGTGTTCGTCCTCCATGCAGAGCGGTTTGTGGATCCAGCACCCTGACCGAACCGGGGACCAGGCAAACCTCGCTGACAGAGGCCCCGTTGGTGGTGCGTCGCGACGTGGATGTCAGAGCTTGACGCGGACGTCCTTGCGCAGATTGCTCGCGATCTCTGCGGCATCTTCGGGCGAAGTCCCCTTGCCCTGAAGCGCGTTCATCACGTTGATGTGGGTCACCATGGCGACGGTGCTGTGGTCGGCCCAGGCGCACAGCGGCATCTTGAACTCCTTGGGGCCTCCGGTGGGCGTGCCGTCGGCGTCGGGGTTCGTGAACTGAGCCTCCTGGCACTTGATCAGCGCGCCGTCGCGGTTGTACGACTTCGGGCTCCCGAGCAGCTTGCCTTCCTCGGGCTCCTTCGCCGCTTCCTTCTTCATGTGCTCGAACAACGCGTCCAGGACCTTCTCGGGGTCCTCGATCTCGCCGTAGACACCACCGAAGCCGAGGTTCTCCATGGACATGGGGTTGTCCTTGTCGCCGGAGGTGTAGGAGCCCTCGACCTCCTTGGCGCCCTTCACTCCCCACTCTTCGGCGTTGCCGAGTGCGTCATCGTCCGACGGGCCCGAGTCACCCGAGCTGTCCTTCTTGTACTTGCCGTCGAGCACCGTCTCCGGCACGGTCAGCTTGTGCGGACCGTCATCAGCCACATCCGCACCGGACCCGCCGCCGACGAAGTACCAGATGCCGCCGCCGATCGCCGCGAGCGCCACGACCGCGCCGGCGATGATGCCGATCCGCTTGCCGTTGCCGCCGGCCGGCGGGGGCGGCGGGACCTGGCCGTACGGGGCCTGCTGGCCGTAGGGGCCGGGCTGCTGCGGCTGGCTGTAGCCGCCCTGCTGCTGGCCGTACGGGTCCTGCGGAGCGCCCTGCTGGGGGAAGCCGTACCCGGGCTGCTGGGGCGGCTGCTGCGGGTATCCGTAACCGGGCTGCGGCTGCGGCTGCTGCTGCGGATAGCCGCCCTGCTGACCGTACGGGCCCGGCTGCTGCGGCTGGCCACCGTACGGGCCCGGCTGGTTGTAGCTCATGGGTGTGGTCCCCCTCCAGATGCTTATCTCGTCCGAACATCCTGACGGAAGGAGCGGGGGCGCGGGGCGGCGGGGGTCACACCGTTACCGAGAATTCCGGTTTCGGGACGGGGCTGTGACACCTCTAAACTGTCCGTCGTGACCGAGAACACTCAGCAGCACTCCAGCATCCCCGAGCCCGAACTGCCGAAGACGTATGCGCCGGCCGAGGTAGAGGGGCCGCTGTACGAGCGCTGGGTAGAGCGCGGTTACTTCGACGCGGACGCCAAGAGCGAGAAGCCCGCGTACACCATCGTCATCCCGCCGCCGAACGTCACGGGCTCGCTGCACCTGGGCCACGCCTTCGAGCACACGCTGATCGACGCCCTCACCCGCCGCAAGCGCATGCAGGGCTACGAGACGCTGTGGCAGCCGGGCATGGACCACGCGGGCATCGCCACGCAGAACGTCGTGGAGCGCGAGCTCGCCAAGGAGGGCAAGTCCCGCCACGACCTCGGGCGTGAGGCCTTCGTCGAGCGCGTCTGGAAGTGGAAGGAAGAGTCCGGCGGCCAGATCGCCGGGCAGATGCGCCGCCTCGGCAACGGCGTCGCCTGGAGCCGCGACCGCTTCACCATGGACGAGGGGCTCTCGCGCGCCGTCCAGACCGTCTTCAAGAAGATGTACGACGACGGCCTGATCTACCGCGCCGAGCGCATCATCAACTGGTGCCCGCGCTGTCTGACGGCCATCTCGGACATCGAGGTCGACTACCAGGACGACGACGGCGAGCTCGTCTCCATGAAGTACGGCGAGGGCGACGAGACCATCGTCGTCGCCACGACCCGCGCCGAGACGATGCTCGGTGACACCGCCGTCGCGGTCCACCCGGACGACGAGCGGTACGCGCACCTCATCGGCAAGACGATCAAGCTGCCGCTGACCGACCGTTCCATCCCGGTCGTCGCGGACACCCACGTCGACCCGGAGTTCGGCACGGGTGCCGTCAAGGTGACGCCGGCGCACGACCCGAACGACTTCGCCATCGGCCAGCGCCACAACCTGGAGTCCATCGAGGTCCTGGACGAGCGCGGCATCATCACCGCGCACGGCCCCTTCGAGGGCCTCGACCGCTTCGAGGCGCGTTCGGCGATCGTTGCCGCGCTGCGCGCCGAGGGCCGGATCGTCGCCGAGAAGCGTCCGTACGTCCACTCGGTCGGGCACTGCTCGCGTTGCAAGACGACGCTTGAGCCGCGTCTTTCGCTGCAGTGGTGGGTCAAGGTCGAGCCGCTGGCGAAGGCGGCCGGTGACGCGGTCCGCGACGGGCGGGTGAACATCCACCCGGCGGATCTGACGCAGCGCTACTTCGACTGGGTCGACAACCTCAACGACTGGTGCATCTCGCGCCAGTTGTGGTGGGGCCACCGCATCCCGGTCTGGCACGGTCCGAACGGTGAGACGGTCTGCGTCGGCCCGGACGAGCAGCCGCCGACGGGCGAGGGCTGGTCGCAGGACACCGACGTCCTCGACACCTGGTTCTCCTCCGGCCTGTGGCCGTTCTCGACGATGGGCTGGCCCGAGCAGACCGAGGACCTGGCCAAGTTCTATCCGAACTCGGTCATGGTCACCGGCTACGACCTGATGTTCTTCTGGGTCGCCCGGATGATGATGTTCGGCCTGTACGCCATGGACGGCGAGGTTCCGTTCCGCACCATCGCCTTCCACGGCATGGTCCGCGACGAGAACGGCAAGAAGATGTCGAAGTCGTTCGGCAACGTCGTCAATCCGCTGGACTGGATGGACAAGTACGGCTCCGACGCCCTGCGCTTCACGCTGGCGCGCGGCGCCAACCCCGGTGTCGACGTCCCGATCGGCGAGGACTGGGTCCAGGCCTCCCGCAACTTCGCGAACAAGATCTGGAACGCGACGCGGTTCGCGCTCATGAACGGCGCCACGGTCGAGGGCGAACTCCCGCCCGCCGAGCGCCTGTCGGCGACCAACCGCTGGATCCTCTCGCGCCTCAACGAGGTGGTCGCCGAGGTCGACGGCCTCTACGACGACTACCAGTTCTCCAAGCTCAGCGAGGCGCTGTACCACTTCGCCTGGGACGAGGTCTTCGACTGGTACGTCGAGCTGACCAAGACCACGTTCATGGCGGGCGGCCAGGAGGCCGAGGACACCAAGCGCGTCCTCGGTGAAGTCCTCGACGTCACGCTGAAGTTGCTGCACCCGGTCGTCCCGTTCGTCACGGAGACGCTGTGGACCACCCTGACCGGCGGCGAGTCCCTGGTCATCGCCGACTGGCCGAAGGACTCGGGCTTCCGGGACCCGGCCGCGGAGAAGGAGATCGAGACCGTCCAGTCCCTGATCACCGAGGTCCGCCGCTTCCGTACGGACCAGGGTCTGCAGCCCGGCCAGAAGGTCCCGGCCCGCCTGGACCTGACCGGCACGGGTCTGGAGGCCCACGAGCCGGCCATCCGCCAGCTGCTGCGCCTGCAGCCGGAGGGTGAGGCCTTCTCGGCCACCGCCACCCTGCCGGTCGCGGGCGCCACGGTGGCCCTGGACCTCTCGGGCACGATCGACGTCGCGGCCGAGCGCAAGCGCCTCGCGAAGGACCTCGCGGCGGCCGAGAAGGAGGTCGCGGCGGCCAACGGCAAGCTGGGCAACGAGGCCTTCCTCGCGAAGGCCCCCGACCAGGTCGTCGAGAAGATCCGCGGCCGCCTGGCCAAGGCGGAGGCGGACATCGAGCGCATCAAGGGCCAGCTGGAGCGCCTGCCCGAGGCGTAACCGGCCGCTGTACGCGCGAAGGCCCCGGAACCTGGGAGGGTTCCGGGGCCTTCGCCCATGTGCGGGGCCGGGTTCGCGCGCGGCCACGGGGACTCGGGAGCCGGCTCAGGCGGTCCGAAGCCCCAGCCGTTCCAGCTCCGCCTCCGCGAGGATGTCCAGGGTTTCCGGGTCTCCGCCGCGCCAGCCCTCCGCCAGGCTGCCCGGGGTCGTGTCGGGGTGGTCGGCCGTGCGGGCCAGGTGGGAGACCTCGTCCAGGGGGCGGAGCAGGGCGCGCAGGGCGAGGAGTTCGCGGCCGTCGTCGGAGGCGGCCAGCTCCCGGGCCGCCATCGCCTGGCGCGACCAGCGCAGCCGGCGGGGGAGCCAGAGGGCGAGGACCAGGCCCACGGGCAGCAGGAACAGCGCGACCGAGCCGGCTGCCGCGAGGGCGTCGACCGCGGTGCCGCCGTTGTCGCCGGCGTCCGCGAGCTTGTCGCCCGCGCCCGCCACGTTCCGCAGCGCCGCGTCGAGCTTGCCGCCCACGAACGGGACCTTCGAGGCGGTGCTGCCCGCGGTGGTCAGACCCGAGCTGAAACGACGGCCCGCGGTCTCGACATCCTCGGCGGGCCCGGACAGGAGCTGGACGAGCCGGTAGGCGATGAGTGCGACGGCGGCCCACAGCAGGGTCCACAGGAGGACGGCGCCGTCGCCGATCAACTGCCGCGTACGGCGGCCGGGGTTCTGGGCGTACCACATGCGTCGATTGCACCTCCCGAGCCGGTGCGATCGTCACAACCGCGCCGGTTCTAGATCAGCCGGTCGCCGAAACGGGTCAGCACCAGCACCAGGACGGTGCCGTACAGGACGACGGGCCCGGCCCACGAGTTCGCCGTCAGGGTCCGCGCCAAACCGGCCGGGGCGGGCAGCACGCCGGTCCGCACACAGTGCAGGGTCACGTACCAGAAGAGCGGCAGGACCACCGCCCAGACGAGCAGGCACCAGGGGCAGAGCGCACCGATCACGTACAGGCACTGGCTGATCAGCCAGAGGACGAAGACGAAGCCCGCGGTGACCCCGGCCTGGAGGCCGAGCCAGAGGCGGCGGGGGAGTGCGGCACCCGTCAGGAGCGCGAGACCGAGGCCGAGGAGCACGGCGAAGGCGGGGATGCCGAGCAGCATGTTCGGGAAGCCGAGGAGGTTGCCCTGCCAGGTGTCCATCACGTCCGTGCAGCTCACCACCGAGTTCAGGGAGCAGGCCGGGACGAAGGCAGGGTTCGCGAGGGTCTCGATGCGGTCGTACGTGAGCATCGCGGACGCGAGCGTGCCGAGCGCGCCGGAGACGACGAGCAGCACGCTCAGGGCGTGGCCCGCGGGCACGGGGCCGTGGACGCCGGGGCGGGAAGCGGGGGCGCTGCCCCTGGAGGCCGGGGGTGTGCTGCTCATGGATCAAGCGTCCCCGGACCACCCGGGCCGCCTGTAGATCCGGTGGTCCCGACGGGGTCCCGGGCCGTCTCGTCCTTTCGTCCCGGAGCGTCCCCGGCCCGGCTCGTTCTTTCGGCCGGTCCGGCCCGCATACCCTCCCGGCCGCAGCGCGCAGAGTGCCGTACCTCACTCAAAAAGGGCCCTAGGTCCGTCAAATCGGGCCGAAAGACCCCGGATGATGGAGAGATGCACGACCGGGCAGCGCACGCGTACCGCCGGGTGGCGGCCGCGGGCCGCCCCCGCGCGGAGCAGTGGGCTGCCCACCCCCGCGTGATCGACGTGCTCACCGCCCTCGGCTGCTTCGCGCTGATGTCCCTGGACATCCCGGGCCTGGCGGCGGCCGACAACTCGCTCAACGGCTGGGCGGCGACCGCGGTGCTCGCCGCCGGTTCGGCCACGTTGCTGCTGCGCCGTTCGGTGCCCTGGCTGCCGTACGCGGTGGCGCTGGTCCTGCTCGCCTGGCTGCACGAACTGACCCTTGTGCAGTTCGCGCTCTACTCGCTCGGCCGCTACCGGGGCCGCCGCGCCGGAGTGCTCGCCGTCACGGTGTACGTGGCCGCCTCCTGGGCGCTGTTCCAGCTGCCGGGCTGGCCGGCCCACCGCGGGGACACGCTCGCCGACTTCCTCAGCCTGGTCGTGCCGATCGGCGTCCTCGCCGCCGGGGTCGGGATCGCCGCCAACCGGCAGGACCTGGTGCGCGCCCTGCGCGAGCAGCGGGACGAGACCGCGGTCCTGCAGGCGGTGCATACCGAGCGCGGCGAGGTCGCGGGGGACGTGCACGACTTCGTGGGCCGCGAGCTGACCCTGCTCTGCGTGCGCTCGGACGTGCTCGCCCGCCGGGCGCGCGAGGACGGCGAAGGGGCGTACGCGGACCGGTTCGAGGAGCTCGGCGACACCGCGCGCCGGGCCCACACGCTGCTCAACGAGATCATCGTCCAGCGCGCGGCCGGCAGCACGCCCACGCCCGGCCTCGACGTGCTGCCCGCCCTGGTCGAGCAGAGCGAACGGGCCGGTACGCCGGTGCTCCTGGAGGTGGACGAGGTGGCCGGCCGGCTCTCGCCGCTGCGCCAGGCCGCCGTCTACCGCGTCACGCAGGAGTGCCTCACCAACGCGGCCAAGCACGCCCCGGGCGAGAAGGTCCGGGTTCGTATCGCGGTCGCCGACGGCCGCGCCCGGGTCGAGATCACCAACCCGCTGCCCGCCGCGGCCCCGTCGCGCGCCCCGGTGAGCACGGGCAGGGGCATGGCGGGCATGGCGGAACGGGTCCGCAGCGTGGGCGGCACCTTCGAGACGGCGGTACGGGACGGCTCGTACGAGGTGGTCGCGGAGCTGCCGGCGGGGCGCGGGTTCTGAATCCGGCCGCGGGGGCGCGCGTCGCGCTCCCGGACCTTCGGGCGCGGCCGCCCCGGGACCTTGGTCCCGCCCGGCTCGGGACCTTCGGCGGTCCGGTCCACAGACAGTACGGGCAGACTTGCTGATCATGGACATAGGCATCGATCTCGGCACCGCCAACACCCTGCTCTACGCCCGCGGCCAGGGCATCGTGCTCAACGAACCGTCCGTCGTCGCCGTCAAGGAGGGCTCGCGCGCGGCCCTCGCGGTCGGCACCGAGGCGAAGCAGACGATCGGCCGCACCCCCGGCTCCATCACCGCGATCCGCCCGCTGAAGGACGGCGTGATCAGCGACTACGAGGCCGCCGAGGAGATGATCCGGGCCTTCGTGCGCCGGGCGGTGCCGGGCCGCCGGCCCCGTACGCGCATGGTCGTGTGCGTGCCGAGCGGCGTGACGCCCGTCGAGCGGCGGGCCATCGTGCACGCCGCGCAGCGGGCCGGCGCGCGGCAGGTGCATCTCATCGAGGAGCCGATGGCGGCCGCGATCGGCGCGGGCCTGCCGGTCGAGGAGCCGCGCGGCTCGATGGTCGTGGACATCGGCGGGGGCACGGCCGAGGTCGCGGTGATCTCGCTCGGCGGGATCGTGACATCGCAGTCGCTGCGGGTCGGCGGCGACCGTTTCGACACGGCGATCACCGACCATGTCCGCAGGGAGCACGCGCTCCTGATCGGCGAGCGCACCGCCGAGGACATCAAGGTGGCCATCGGCTCGGCGTGGCCCGTGCCGGGCGAGGACGCCTTCGAGATGCGGACGTTCGCGGTGCGCGGGCGCGAGAAGGTCGGCGGGCTGCCGAAGACGGTCGACCTGACGGTCGCGGAGGTCCGTGCGGCCCTCGACGAGCCGGTCGAGGCCATCGTCGAGGCCGTGAAGGCCACCCTGGAGGAGTGCCCGCCCGAGCTGTCCGGCGACGTGATGGAGCACGGCATCGTCCTGACGGGCGGCGGCGCGCTGCTGCCGGGCCTGGACCTGCGGCTCTCCGCGTCCACCGGCATCCCGGTGACGGTCGCCGAACAGCCGCTGGACTCGGTGGCGATGGGCTGCGGGCGGTGCGTGGAGGACTTCGACGCGCTGGCGCGGGTGATGTCGGCGGCGTGAGGCGGGGTGCGGGCCGCGCGGGGGAGAGGCGCCGGGCGGTCGCGCCGGTGGCGCGCGGCGGGCTGTCGGTGCACCTCCGTAGACTGGCGTACGTGAGTGAGCTGCCCCCGCGTGACAACGACCCCTTCGACGACGCCGACGCCCTTCCCGACGGTCTCTCCGAGGGCCTGCCGGACGAGTTCGACGAGATCGTCGCCTCCGAGACGACGCGCGACCCCGACCTGGCGGTGATCGAGGCGGGCAGCCGCACCCTGCGCACCCAGGCCGGACCGCCCGCCGCGGACATCCCGGCCCGCCCGGAGGACCCCGAGGTCGACAAGGCGCTGCGCGCGGTCGAGACGGAGCTCGCCTCGCGCTGGGGCGAGACCAAGCTGGAGCCCTCGGTCAGCCGCATCAAGGCGCTGATGGACGTGCTCGGCGAGCCGCAGCGCGCGTACCCCTCGATCCACCTGACGGGCACCAACGGCAAGACGTCCACGGCCCGCATGATCGAGGCCCTGCTCTCCGCCTTCGAGCTGCGCACCGGGCGCTACACCTCGCCCCACGTCCAGTCCGTCACCGAGCGCATCTCGCTCGACCAGGCCCCCATCTCCGCCGAGCGCTTCATCGAGACGTACGAGGACATCAAGCCGTACGTGGAGATGGTGGACGCACAGCAGGAGTACCGGCTGAGCTTCTTCGAGGTCCTGACCGGCATGGCGTACGCGGCCTTCGCGGACGCCCCGGTCGACGTGGCCGTCGTCGAGGTCGGCATGGGCGGCAGCTGGGACGCGACGAACGTGATCGACGCGGACGTCGCCGTCGTCACCCCCATCGACCTCGACCACACCGACCGGCTCGGCAAGACGCCCGGCGAGATCGCGGGCGAGAAGTCCGGGATCATCAAGCAGGACGCCACGGTGATCCTCGCGCAGCAGCCGGTGGACGCCGCCCAGGTGCTGTTGAAGAAGTCCGTCGAGGTCAATGCGACGGTCGCCCGCGAGGGCCTCGAATTCGGCGTCGCCTCGCGGCAGCTCGCGGTCGGCGGCCAGATGGTGACGCTGCGCGGACTCGGCGGCGAGTACGAGGAGATCTTCCTGCCGCTGCACGGCGCGCACCAGGCGCACAACGCGGCGGTGGCGCTCGCCGCCGTCGAGGCCTTCTTCGGCGTGGGCGCGGCCCGCAGCGAGCCGCTCGACATCGACACCGTCCGCAAGGCGTTCTCGCAGGTCTCCTCGCCCGGCCGCCTGGAGATCGTGCGCACCTCGCCCACCGTGCTGCTCGACGCCGCGCACAACCCGGCGGGCGCCCGCGTCACCGCCGCGGCCATCGGCGAGGTCTTCGACTTCAGCCGACTCATCGGCGTGGTCGGCGCGAGCGGCGACAAGGACGTACGGGGTTTCCTGGAGGCGTTCGAGCCGGTCTTCGCGGAGATCGTCGTCACGCAGAACTCCTCGCACCGCGCCATGGACGCCGACGAGCTCGCGGCCGTCGCCGTCGAGGTGTTCGGCGAGGACCGCGTGCAGGTCGAGCCGCGGATGCCCGACGCCATCGAGGCCGCGATCACCCTCGCCGAGGAGGAGGGCGAGTACGCCGGCGGCGGTGTGCTCGTGACCGGTTCCGTCATCACCGTCGGCGAGGCCCGACTGCTCCTGGGGAGGGGCTGACACCGATGCGTACGCTCTGTGCTTCCACGCTGATCGGCGAGTTCTTCATCATCGGCTTCGCCGGTCTGGTCGCCATGAAGGACCCGGACCTGTCGATGGGCACGGTCTGGACGGTCTGCGGCATCGCGATGGCCGTCTCGGTGCTGCTCTGCGGAATGATCACCCGCCCCGGCGGGGTGCAGCTGGGCTGGGCTCTTCAGGTCGCCCTGATCGCCTCGGGCTTCATCGTCCCGACGATGTTCTTCCTCGGCGCCTGCTTCGCGGCGCTGTGGGGCGTCTCGGTGCACTTCGGCCGCAAGATCGACGAGGCGAAGGCGCGGTTCGCGGCGCAGCAGGAGTCGATGGGCGCGGACCCGGCCTGACCGGGCGGTCGACGGGCCCGGACCAGGCGTGGAGCGGGCGGTCGACGGGGCCCGGACCGGGCGTACGGGTACCGCGTACCGGTCCGAGTACAGGCCTGTTGGTGACTCCTTGTAGTCTCTGAGCACCGCACGCCTCATCCAAGGAGCCGCACACGATGTCCACTGGGTCTCAGCGCACCCTCGTCCTCCTGAAGCCGGACGCCGTCCGCCGTTCGCTGGTGGGCGAGATCATCAGCCGTATCGAGCGCAAGGCCGGCTGGCAGATCACCGCGCTGGAGCTGCGCTCCCTGACCCAGGACGTCCTGGAGCAGCACTACGGCGAGCACAAGGGCAAGCCGTTCTACGAGCCGCTCGTGGAGTTCATGTCCTCCGGCCCGGTCGTCGCGCTTGTCGTCGAGGGCGAGCGGGTCATCGAGGGGGTGCGCACCCTCGCCGGTCCGACCGACCCGATCGCCGCCACCCCGGGCTCGATCCGCGGCGACTTCGGCACCATCGTGCGCGAGAACCTGATCCACGCCTCGGACTCCGAGGAGTCGGCCGAGCGCGAGCTGAAGATCTTCTTCCCGGGTCTCGCGTAAGCACCGGGAGGCATCCGGGTGCCCGCGGGGCGCCCCCTCTTTCTGATGCTCCGTCAGGAGGACTACGCCTGTGACCTGGGGCGGCCGGTTTTTCCCCGGCCGCCCCTTGGCATATGCAAGCCGATTGGGGGAACGCATCCTTCCGTCGGCTCGTCCCCATTAGCGGGGCGGCGCTTCGTCTGCTGACAATGGCGAAGACCCCCGCACAGTGCACGTGCAGGCGAGACTACGATGGAAGCCTCCACGCCACCGTGCCCACCGCGCCGACCTGACAAGCCATCAATGCTCCATTTTGGGAAGGCCAGACGCTCCTGATGGGAACCAATATGTCGTTCATCGGCCGTGACATGGCGATCGACCTCGGGACCGCCAACACGCTGGTCTACGTCAGGGGCCGAGGGATCGTACTCAACGAGCCGTCCGTGGTCGCGATCAACACGAACACCGGCGGGATCCTCGCGGTCGGAGCCGAAGCGAAGAAGATGATCGGCCGCACCCCTGGCAACATCGTCGCGGTCCGCCCGCTCAAGGACGGCGTCATCGCCGACTTCGAGATCACCGAGCGGATGCTCCGCTACTTCATCCTGAAGATCCACAAGCGTCGCTACCTGGCCCGCCCGCGTGTGGTCGTCTGCGTGCCGAGCGGTATCACCGGTGTGGAGCGCCGTGCGGTCATCGAGGCCTCCACGCAGGCCGGCGCCCGCCAGGTGCACATCATCGAGGAGCCCATGGCCGCGGCCATCGGTTCGGGCCTGCCGGTCCACGAGGCCACGGGCAACATGGTGGTGGACATCGGCGGCGGCACCACCGAGGTCGCCGTGATCTCGCTGGGAGGAATCGTCACGGCACAGTCGATCCGGGTCGCCGGCGACGAGCTGGACAACGCGATCATCCAGCACATCAAGAAGGAGTACAGCCTCCTCCTCGGTGAGCGCACCGCCGAGCAGATCAAGATCACGATCGGTTCGGCGTACGACCTCGACACCGACGAGCACACCGAGATCCGCGGCCGCGACCTGGTCTCGGGTCTGCCCAAGACCGTGGTGATCTCCGCGGCCGAGGTGCGCAAGGCCATCGAGGAGCCGGTCAACGCGATCGTGGACGCGGTCAAGACCACCCTCGACAAGTGCCCGCCGGAGCTCTCCGGCGACGTCATGGACCGCGGCATCGTCCTCACCGGCGGCGGCGCGCTGCTGCGCGGTCTGGACGAGCGCCTGCGCCGCGAGACCGGCATGCCGATCCACATCGCCGAGGACCCGCTGGACTCGGTGGCGCTGGGCTCCGGCAAGTGCGTCGAGGAGTTCGAGGCGCTCCAGCAGGTCCTCGACGCGACGCCGCGCAGATGACGTAATTCCCGCCGATCCGCCGTATGAAGCTGCCACTTCGTACGGCGGATCGTTGATATAGAGGCAAGACGCCCCTACAAGGGGCCAACAACCGCATAAGGGCAGGAACCGGGACGGGGCCCGCAGGCCGTCCCGGTGACGGCAGGGACGGGTGAGGCCGTCGCGGCCGTCGAAGACGCCACGTACATCCAATGAGGAAGGCACGGCCGCCGCACGTGAGGGACACACGAGAGAGCCGGCTGCTCCTGGTGCTGCTGATCGCCATCGCGTTCGCACTGATCACGGTGGACATCCGCGGGGGAGAGGAGTCGCCGGTCGACGGTGCCCGGCAGGCCGCCGCGACCGTCTTCGGTCCGGTGGAGAACGGGGTATCGGCCGCGGTCGACCCGATCGGCAACGCCATAAAGGCCGTACGCGAGTCCGGCGAGCGCCACGACCGCATCAGCGAACTCGAGCGCGAGAACGCCGCGTTGAAGGCCAAGCTCGGCAGCGACGACCGCAACCGCAGCAAGGTCCGCCAGCTCGACAAGCTGCTCAAGACGGCGGGCGCGGGACAGTACGGCATCAAGGGCGCGCAGGTCATCGGCATAGGAGCGGCCCAGGGCTTCTCCTGGACCGTGACCATCGACGCCGGCGCCGGCGACGGCATCAAGCGCGACATGACCGTGCTCAACGGCGACGGGCTCGTCGGCCGCGTCACCACCGTGGGCCCCTCGACCTCCACCGTGCTGCTCGCCACCGACCCGGACTTCACCGTCGGCACGCGCATGGAGTCCAGCGACGAACTGGGCTTCGCCACCGGCCAGGGCGACCGCCCGCTGTCGGTGCAGATGCTCAACGGCAAGGCCAAGGTCAAGAAGGGCGACCGCATGGTCACCTTCGGCTCCCAGGCCGACAAGCCCTTCGTGCCCGGCGTCCCGATCGGCGAGGTCGTCAAGGTCGACCCGTCCGACGGCGGCCTGACCCGGACCGTGCACCTGGAGCCGTACGTGGGCTTCACGCAGCTCGACATCGTCGGCGTCGTCGTCGAGGCCCCGCGCACCGACCCGCGCGACAAGGTCCTGCCCGAGCCGGTCAAGCCCAAGCCGACGCCGACCGTCACGGTGACCGTGACGCCGTCCGGGGCCGCGGGCGAGAACGGTGAGTTCTCCGCGCAGGGCGAGGAGGGTGCGGCCGCAGGGCGTGAGCCCTCCGCCGGCGAGACCCAGGCACCGGCGACCGGCGCGAGCCGGGACCCGAACGCCGGCGACCAGGACGACCAGGAGTAACTGCCATGCGCTTCAACCGGATCCTCCTGTCGACCACGCTGGTGATCGTCGCGCTCGTCGTCCAGGTCAGCGTCCTGGCCCGGCTGCACCTGCCCGGCGCCGTGCCGGACCTGCTGCTCCTGACCGTGCTCGGCCTCGCGCTCGTCTACGGGCACGTCGGCGGCTGCCTCATCGGCTTCGGCGCCGGCCTGCTCGCCGACCTCGCACCGCCCGCCGACCACGCCGCCGGGCGCTACGCCCTCGTCCTGTGCGTGATCGGCTACCTCGCCGGTCTCGTCCGGCCCGAGAGCGGCCAGGTCCGCACCGCCACCGGACCGATGGCCGTGGTGGTCGGCGCCGCCATCGGCTCCACGCTCCTGTACGCGGGCGTCGGCGCCCTCGTCGGGGACACCGCCGCCCGCCATGTCGGCCTCGGCGGGCTGCTGTTCACGGCCACGCTCTACGACCTGCTGCTCGCGCCGTTCGTCGTGCCGGCCGTGATGTGGCTGGCCAGACGGGCGGAGAACGATCCGCTGGCCGAGAGCAGCGGCGGCAGCAAGGCGAGCGACGTCGCCTCCGGCTGGCTCTCCTCCGGCACCGGGCTGCGTATCGGCAGCCAGCGCGGCGGATTCCGTATGAAGGCGAGCAAGGCCCGGGTCGCCAGGGCCGGACGGATCAAGGGGGTCAAGCGGCTGTGACGAACATTCCGGAGACGGGGCGGACCCCCCGGGTCCAGATCCGCCTGATCATCCTCCAGATCCTCGTCCTGTCGCTGCTCCTCACGCTCGGCGGCCGCCTCTGGTACCTCCAGGTGCGCAACGGCGACGAGTACGCCGACGAGGCCAACGGCAACCACGTCCAGCGCGTGGTAGAGCCCGCCGTGCGCGGCTCGATCCTCGACGCACGCGGCGTACCGCTCGCCGACAACGAGACGCGGCTCGTGGTCTCCGCCTCGCGCACCGAGCTGATGAAGATGAAGGACGACGGCGACGCGGTCCTCACCCGGCTCGCCGGGGTCCTCGGCATGCAGCCCAAGGAAGTGGCCGACAAGGTGCGGCTCTGCAACGCCGAGACCCCGCAGCCCTGTTGGAACGGTTCGCCGTACCAGCCCATCCCCATCACCGACGAGGCCACGCCCAAGCAGGCCCTGCAGATCCGCGAGCGCGCCGAGGACTTCCCCGGCATCACCGCCGAACCCACCGCGGTACGGCGCTACACCGCGCCCGCCGACGCCCGCACCTCCCAGGTGCTCGGCTACCTCTCGCCCGTCACGGACGAGGAGATCCAGGCCGCCAAGGACACGGACTCCCCGTATCTGCGCAGCGACCAGGTCGGCCGCTCGGGCCTGGAGCGCACCTACGACAAGCAGCTGCGCGGCAAGGCCGGCGTCACCGCGTACGAGGTCGACAAGCTCGGCCGGGTCATGCGGCAGACGCAGGCCGAACCGGCCGTGCCCGGGGCGAACGTGGTCACCAGCATCGACGCGCGAGTGCAGGCCGTCGCCGAGTACGAGCTGTACGACGCGATGAAGAAGATCCGCATGGAGACGGACAAGATCACCGGCGAGAAGTACAAGGCCGACTCGGGCGCCGTCGTCGTGATGGAGTCCCGCACCGGCCGCGTCGTGGCCATGGCCTCCAACCCGGACTACGACCCCAACGCCTGGGTCGGCGGCATCTCCGGCAAGGACTACGCCAAGATGACCAGCAAGAAGTCCAACTACCCGCTGCTCAACCGCGCGATCCAGGGCCAGGCCGCCCCCGGCTCGATCTTCAAGGTGGTCTCCGCGAGCGCGGCCGTGCGGGCCGGGTACGACTTCGACGGGCGCTACAACTGCTCCAGCTCGTACAGCCTCGGCAACCGCAGCTTCAAGAACTTCGAGTCCAAGGGGTACGGCCCGATCAGCCTCGGCCAGGCCCTGGAGGTCTCCTGCAACACCGTCTTCTACGCGCTCGGCCACCAGGAGTGGAAGCGCGACGGCGGCAACAAGCCGAAGAAGAACCCCGGCGACTGGTTCTACAAGACCGCCCGCGACTTCGGCCTCGGCGCCGAGACCGGGATCGACCTGCCCAACGAGGTCAGCGGCCGCATCCCGGACCGCAAGTGGAAGCAGGAGTACTGGAAGGCCAACAAGGACATCTGGTGCCAGCAGGGCAAGAAGGACGGGGACTACGCCGAGCGGATCGCGTACGAGAACTGCCTGGAGGGCAACCGCCTCAAGGCCGGTGACAGCGTCAACTACGCCATCGGACAGGGCGACATCCTCGTCACCCCCATCCAGATGGCCACCGTCTACTCGGCGATCAGCAACGGCGGCACGCTCTACGACCCCAGCGTCGGCAAGGCCGTCATCAGCCCCGACGGGCAGCGCGTCGAGGAGATCAAGCCCAAGGCGCACGGCAAGCTGCCGATAAACGGCAAGACCGTCGGACAGCTCGACAAGGCGCTGCGCTCCGTCACGCAGAGCGGTACCGCGGCCTGGCGGTTCGGCGGCTGGCCGCACGACAAGATCCCGATCCGCGCCAAGACCGGTACGGCCCAGGTCTACGGCAAGCAGACCACCTCGTGGCTCGCCACCTACACCGACGACTACACGATCGTGATGACCATCTCCCAGGGTGGTACGGGTTCCGGCGCCTCGGGTCCGGCCGTGCGCAACATCTACGACGCCATGTACGGCCTGGACAAGAGCGGCAAGCAGGACCTGAAGAAGGCGCTGCTTCCCAAGCCGCAGAAGGACCTGCCGAAGATCGAGTCCGACGGCTCGATCGACGCGCCCAAGGTGAAGCCGTACGTGCCGATCCAGGAGGAACCGCCGGCCCAGAACGAGCTGGCGGCCGGGCTGACCCCGGGGAGGCGTGACTGATGCGTCACCGCACCGATGTGGGGAGGACGGCCTGATGGGCGGCTTCTCCGTCTCCGGATACGGGCCCGAACGCGGCACCATGTCCAAGCTCTTCGCGCGCGACTCCCTCGCACGCCGTCTGGACTGGCCGATACTGCTGTGCACGCTCGCGCTCTCGGTGATCGGCTCGGCGCTGGTCTACTCGGCCACCCGCAACCGCACCGAACTCGTCGGCGACGACCCGTACGCGTATGTGCTCAAGCACGTGATGAACGTCGGCATCGGCATCGCCCTGATGATCGGCACGGTCTGGCTCGGCCACCGCACCCTGCGCACGGCCGTGCCGATCCTCTACGGCGTCTCGGTCTTCCTGGTCCTGCTCGTGCTCACCCCGCTGGGCACCACCATCAACGGTGCGCACGCGTGGCTGGACCTCGGCGGACTCTCGCTCCAGCCCTCGGAGTTCGTGAAGATCACGATCATCCTCGGGATGGCGATGCTGCTCGCCGCGCGCGTGGACGCCGGCGACCGCGAGTACCCCGACCACCGCACGGTGGTGCAGGCCCTCGGCCTGGCGGCCGTCCCGATAATGATCACGATGCTGATGCCGGACCTCGGCTCGGTCATGGTGATGGCGATGATCGTGCTCGGGGTGCTGCTCGCCTCCGGGGCCTCCAACCGCTGGATCCTCGGCCTGCTCGGCACGGGTGCGGCCGGTGCGCTCGCCGTCTGGCAGCTCGGTGTCCTCGACGACTACCAGATCGCCCGCTTCGCGGCCTTCGCCAACCCCGCGCTCGACCCCTCCGGCGTCGGCTACAACACCAACCAGGCCCGTATCGCCATCGGTTCGGGCGGTCTGACCGGCGCCGGGCTCGGCAACGGCTCGCAGACCACCGGCCAGTTCGTGCCGGAGCAGCAGACCGACTTCATCTTCACCGTCGCCGGTGAGGAACTCGGCTTCCTCGGCGCCGGGTTGATCATCGTGCTGCTCGGTGTGGTGCTGTGGCGCGCCTGCCGGATCGCCCGCGAGACCACCGAGCTGTACGGCACGATCGTGGCCGCCGGGATCATCGCCTGGTTCGCCTTCCAGGCCTTCGAGAACATCGGGATGTGCCTGGGCATCATGCCGGTGGCCGGTCTGCCGCTGCCGTTCGTCTCGTACGGCGGCACCTCGATGTTCGCGGTGTGGATCGCGATCGGACTGCTCCAGTCCATCCGGGTGCAGCGGCCGATGTCGGCGTAGCGGCACCACGGACATCGGACGGCCCGGGCGTCGGGGGAGAACCTCCACGCCCGGGCCATCCGCCGTTCATGAGGCGGCCACCACCATCTGGTTCGCGCAACGATTCGCGTCTAGATTCAGGCCATGGCGGAGACGAAGCGCGAGATCGAGCGGAAATACGAGGCTTCTGCACCGGGCGGCAAGCTGCCCTCGCTGTCCAAGGTCGCGGGCGTCTCGTCCGTCATCGACAAGGGCGTCACCGAACTCGACGCCACGTACTACGACACCGCGGACCTGCGGCTCGCGGCCGCCTCGCGCACCCTGCGCCGCCGCACCGGCGGGGACGACGCGGGCTGGCATCTGAAGCTGCCGGTCGCCGCCGGGGTCCGCGACGAGGTGCGGGCCCCGCTCTCCGCCACCGTCCCGCGCGCGCTCTCGGGTCTGGTCCGCTCCCGGATCCGTGCCCTGCCGCTGATACCGGTCGTACGGCTGCGCTCCGCGCGCGACGTCCGCCACCTCGTGGACGCGGACGGCGCGCTGCTCGCCGAGGTCAGCATCGACACCGTGGACGCGGAGCGGCTGACCGAAGGCGGCGGCACCAGCAGCTGGACCGAGATCGAGGTCGAGCTCGCCGACGGCGTCGACCCGGCCTTCCTCGACAAGGTCGAGAAGCGGCTGCGCAAAGCCGGTGTCCAGCCGTCGAAGTCCGCGTCCAAGCTGGCCCGCGCGCTCGCCGAGACCGGATCCGTAACGCCGAAGAAGGGACGGACCCCGAAGCCCGTCACCGCCGGCGACCACGTCCTCTCCTACCTCCGCGCCCAGCGCGACGCCCTCGTCGAGCTCGACCCGGCCGTACGCCAGGACCTGCCCGACTCCGTGCACCAGATGCGGGTGGCGACCCGGCGCATGCGCAGCGCCTTCCGTTCGTACGCGAAGGTGCTCGACCGTGCCGTCACCGACCCGATCGGTGCGGAACTCAAGTGGCTGGCCGGGGAGTTGGGGCTCGACAGAGATCGCGAGGTGCTCACCGAGCGGATCCAGAGTGCCGTCGCGGAGCTGCCGCGGCAGCTCGTCGTCGGGCCCGTGCGCACCCGGCTGCGCACCTGGTCGGCGGCCCGGCGCAGCGGCTCGCGCCGGCATGTGATCGCCGTCCTGGACGGCAGGCGCTACCTCGCGCTGCTCGACACCCTCGACGCGCTGCTCGCCGACCCGCCGCTGAAGGCGGCCGCCGCCAAGGAGCCCGCGCAGGTGCTCGAGAAGGTGGTGGCGCGCGACCGCGCAAAGCTCGGGCGGCTGATCGGGCAGGCCCTGGAGGCGGCGCCGGGCGAGGACCGCGACCTGGCGCTGCACGAGGCCCGCAAGAAGGCCAAGCGCACCCGGTACGCGGCCGAGGCGGCCCGGCCCGCGCTCGGCGCGGCGGCCGCCGAGGAGATGCGGCACATGAAGATGCTGCAAGGGCTGCTCGGCGACCACCAGGACAGCGTGATGACCCGCATCGCGCTGCGCGAGATCGCCGGCCAGGCGCAGGCGGCGGGCGAGAGCTCCTTCACGTACGGGCTCCTGTACGGGCGCGAGGAGCAGCGGGCGGCCATCGCGGAGGCGGCGCTGCCGGAGGCCTGGGATCCCGCGATGCCGGACCTGACGGAACGGGCGGAGCGGCTGCTGCGTGCGGCGGCGCTGGAGCGGGCCGCCCACCGGCAGGCGGCCGCGGCGCGGGCGGAGGCGGAGGGGGCGGCTTTGGGCGGCTGACCTGCGCGGTTCGGGAGCTTGGTCATCGGGCCGTTAAGCTAGAGGGTCACCCCTGCCAGCTCACCGAAAGTCCCGAGATGTCTGTCGAGTCGGTCTTCCCACAGCTTGAGGCCCTGCTCCCGCACGTGCAGAAGCCGATCCAGTACGTGGGTGGCGAGCTGAACTCCACCGTCAAGCCGTGGGACGAGTGCGACGTCCGCTGGGCGCTCATGTACCCGGACGCGTACGAGGTCGGCCTGCCCAACCAGGGCGTCATGATCCTCTACGAGGTCCTCAACGAGCGCGAGGGTGTGCTCGCCGAGCGCACCTACAGCGTGTGGCCGGACCTGGAAGCGCTGATGCGCGAGCACCAGGTCCCGCAGTTCACGGTGGACTCGCACCGCCCCGTGAAGGCCTTCGACGTGTTCGGCCTGTCCTTCTCCACGGAGCTGGGCTACACCAACATGCTCACGGCCCTCGACCTCGCGGGCATCCCGCTGGAGTCGAAGGACCGCACCCTGGAGGACCCGATCGTCCTCGCGGGCGGCCACGCGGCCTTCAACCCCGAGCCGATCGCGGACTTCATCGACGCGGCGATCATCGGCGACGGCGAGCAGGCCGTCCTCGACATGACCGCGATCATCAAGCAGTGGAAGGCCGAGGGCCGTCCCGGCGGCCGCGAGGAGGTGCTGCTCCGCCTCGCCAAGACGGGCAGCGTCTACATCCCCGCCTTCTACGACGTGGAGTACCTGCCCGACGGCCGCATCGGCCGCGTCGTGCCGAACCGCTCGGGCGTGCCGTGGCGCGTCTCGAAGCACACGGTCATGGACCTCGACGAGTGGCCCTACCCCAAGCAGCCGCTCGTCCCGCTCGCCGAGACAGTGCACGAGCGCATGTCCGTCGAAATCTTCCGCGGCTGCACCCGCGGCTGCCGTTTCTGCCAGGCCGGCATGATCACGCGTCCCGTACGGGAGCGAAGCATCACCGGCATCGGCGAGATGGTGGACAAGGGCCTGAAGGCGACGGGCTTCGAAGAGGTCGGCCTGCTGTCCTTGTCGTCGGCGGACCACTCGGAGATCGGCGACATCGCCAAGGGCCTCGCGGACCGCTACGAGGAGGACAAGATCGGCTTGTCCCTGCCCTCGACCCGCGTGGACGCCTTCAACGTGGACCTGGCCAATGAGCTGACCCGCAACGGCCGCCGCTCGGGTCTGACCTTCGCCCCCGAGGGCGGCTCCGAGCGCATGCGCAAGGTCATCAACAAGATGGTCTCGGAAGAGGACCTGATCCGTACGGTCGCGACGGCCTACGGCAACGGCTGGCGCCAGGTGAAGCTCTACTTCATGTGCGGCCTGCCGACGGAGACGGACGAGGACGTCCTGCAGATCGCCGACATGGCCACCGCCGTGATTGCCAAGGGCCGTGAGGTCTCGGGCAAGAACGACATCCGGGCCACGGTCTCGATCGGCGGCTTCGTCCCCAAGCCGCACACGCCGTTCCAGTGGGCCCCGCAGCTCTCCGCCGAGGAGACGGACGCCCGCCTGGAGAAGCTCCGCGACAAGATCCGCGGCGACAAGAAGTACGGCCGCTCCATCGGCTTCCGCTACCACGACGGCAAGCCGGGCATCGTGGAAGGCCTCCTGTCCCGCGGCGACCGCCGTATCGGCGACGTGATCCGCGCGGTCTACGAGGACGGCGGCCGCTTCGACGGCTGGCGCGAGCACTTCTCGTACGACCGCTGGATGGCCTGCGCGGACAAGGCACTTGAGCCGTACGGCGTGGACGTCGACTGGTACACGACCCGCGAGCGCACCTACGAGGAGGTCCTGCCCTGGGACCACCTGGACTCGGGCCTCGACAAGGACTGGCTCTGGGAGGACTGGCAGGACGCCCTCGACGAGACCGAGGTCGAGGACTGCCGCTGGACCCCGTGCTTCGACTGCGGCGTCTGCCCGCAGATGGACACCCACATCCAGATCGGCCCCACGGGCAAGAAGCTGCTCCCGCTGACGGTCAAGAACGCCGGCCCGACACCGGCGGTGAGCGGGCACAGCCACTGAGGCCGCCGGCACCTTCTCGTCTGCTCTTCCACAGAACCCCCTCCGATTCGGAGGGGGTTCTGCACTATCGGGACCGCCCTTGCCATGTGGATATCCCGGCTGCCAATTCCTGGATAAAGTCGGCTTGTCACGACTGGTTGTGGGGACAACCAGATGCGGGTCGGCGCTGCCGACATCCTGGGGAGGGCTGAGCGCATGAGCCGTCGCTCTGCTGGTTTCGTCAATTCGTGGGCCGAGGCGCAGCGTCAGTACCAGCGCCAGATCGAGGCCGAACAACGGCAGCGGCGGGAGGAAGCGCGGCAGGCGCGCAATCTTCAGCGGCGCGCGGATCAGGAGTACCGGGAGTACCGGCAGGCGGAAGCCAGGCAGCGGACGGCGGAGCTGGACGAGCAGGTGGCCACCCTGCAGGGGCTGCTCACCGCCGGATGCCAGGCGCCCGCGTTCCGTGCCGCGTCATTGAGGCGTGCGGAAGAGGCTGCGCCCTTCGATCCGGGGCCGCTCGCCTGGCCGGTGCGCATGCCGGATCCGAACCAGTACCAGGCACAAGGGGGTTGGACCGCCAGCCGGCGTGCCCAGGCCCAGGCGGAAGCGCGGGCCCGCTTCGAGCACGACTGGCAGGCAGCGCAGACTGCTGAGGCGCAGCGCCTGCAGCGATTAGCCGCCGCCCAACGGGATCACGAGCAAAGGGCCGAGGCCCAGCGCGCCGAGGTGCGACGGCACAACGCCGGTATCGACGAGGCGACCGCGGCGGTCAGGCGTGGGGACCCCGAGGCGGTGGTCGAGTACTTCTCGGCGGCGCTCTACTCCTCGGCTGCCTGGCCCGAAGGCTTTCCCCGCCAGGTCACGGCAGCCTTCGACCCGGCCGCACGTCAGTTGGTGCTGGACTGGGAGCTGCCCGGGTACGACGTGGTCCCGGAAGCGAAGTCGGTGCGCTTCGTGCCGTCCCAGAACCAGGACAAGGAGACAGCGCGCCCCGTGACGCAACGGCGGGCGCTGTACCGGGAAGTACTCGCGCAGAGCGTGCTGCTGGTTCTGCGCCAGCTCTTCACGGCGGACGAGTACGGCACCCTCGACTCGGTGGCGCTCAACGGCTTCGTGGACGCGCCCGACCCTGCCACAGGCAGGCAGACCCATATCTTCCTGGCCACTGTCATGGCTCAGCGGGCGGCGTTCGCCGACCTTCACCTGGAGCAGGTCGATCCCACGAGTTGCCTCACGGGCGCGTTACGGGGGCAGCTCGCGACGAAGCCGGACCAGTTGACGCCGGTACGGCCGAGCCGGCAACCCCAGGAGGTCGGGAACCGGATCGTCACGCACGGCGGTGACGGGGACGAACCGGATCTTCACGAGATGGACCCGATCGCCTTCGAGTCCCTCGTCGCCGATCTGTTCCGTGCGATGGGCATGCAGGCGGTGACCACGCAACGCTCGAACGACGGCGGGGTGGACGTCGACGCGCTGGACCCGACGCCCATCCGGGGCGGCAAGATCGTCGTCCAGGTGAAGCGCTATCGCAACACCGTGCCGCCGACTGCGGTGCGTGACCTGTACGGAACCGTGCAGGATGCCGGCGCCAACAAGGGTGTGCTGGTCACGACTTCGGGGTTCGGTCCGGGCTCCCACACCTTCGCCCGCGGCAAGCCGCTGGAGCTCATCGCGGGTGGCGAGCTCGTCGATCTGCTCCACCGGCACGGACTGCGCGGGCGCCTCGGCGAGGGTGCGGTGCCGGACCCGGCCCCACCGGCGCAGCCGGACTCCGCGACGGACGATTACAACGTGCTGGGTATGACCTGGTCCGGCAACGTCGCGCTGGATGTCTGCGCGCTCGTCTGCCGCGGCAACCAGGTCCTCAGCGAGGAGCACTTCGTCTTCTTCAACAACGCGCAGACACCTGACGGCTCGGTGCGGGCCGTGCAGGCTTCGCCGCCCGACAAGGCAGCCATTCGCGTTGCCTTCGACGAGTTGCCGACGCATGCCGACCGACTCGTCCTGGTGGCAGCCGTGGACCCGGAGGTGAATCCGGAGGCGGATCTCGCCGCGTTCACCGATGCGTGCATCCGGCTCCTCGCCCCGTCAATGGCGGAACTCGGGCGGCTCGAAGTCTCCGACGGCCGTGCGGGGGAGACGGCACTGGTGCTCGGCTCATTCCGGCACCGTGCAAGCGGGGACTGGGATTTCGTCCTCGGAGGAAAGGGCTACACCGGAGGGCTGGAACAGCTCCTCCAGGATTACGGCATCGAAGTGGAGTGACGACGCGGGGCCCGGCGGGCAGTGCGGCCGGGGCCGGCCCACTCGAGGATCTTGTGCGGGCTCGCACGGACCGGCATGCTGCGGGCCATGGCCCTTTCCGGGGGTGCTGAGGTGTCCGCGGCGGGTGGTGGTGCGGGGGAGGGTGGTGCGGTGAGGCCGGGGTTGATCCTGCCTGATGTACGCGTGCGCGCGTCCTTCGTCGCCGCGCAGGAGGAGGACATCGCGGCGGGCGACCTGACCGGGGCGCTCGACCGCGAACTGCCCGTGTACGGCGCCGACTGGCACACGCCCGAAGGCTTCGCACGCTACGTGAACGACGTGCGCGAGGAGGCCCTGGAGGAAGGCCGCCGTCCTGCCGGATTCGTGCCGGCCACCTGGTACTGGTTCGTGGCCGGTGACACCTACCTCGGCCGCATCCAACTGCGTCACCGCCTCACCTCCCAACTCCTCGCCTACGGCGGCCACATCGGCTACCGCGTCCGCCCCTCCGCACGCAGGCAGGGGCACGCCACGGCGATGCTGCGCGCCGTGCTGCCGCACGCCCACCGTCTCGGGCTGGACCGCGTCCTCGTGACCTGCGACCACGACAACACCGGCTCCCGGAAAGTGATCGAGGCGAACGGCGGGGTCCTCGAGGACGAGCGCGACGGCAAGCTGCGTTACTGGGTCGCAACACAACCGCGCATCCGAGACGCCTCCTGAAGCGTCCTGACAGGCATGGACCTCGAGAAGGCACCCCAGGCGTCCCCGGCGCCGCCCCCGGCGCGTGAGCCCGAGGGGTGTATAGCGGCCGCGGTGCGCATTCCCGTACGGATCGTCGTGCTCGTGCTCGTCGTGCCGGTGCGCATGGTGTGGGACGCGCTGGTCGTGGGCGGGAAGTTCGTGCAGCGGACTCTGCTGCTGCCCCTGGGCAGAGGGCTGGCCTGGCTGGGGCGGGTGCTGTTCGTGGTGCCTGCCGTGTTCCTGTGGGAGCAGGTGCTTGTCCCCGTCGGGCATGGGCTGTTGTGGCTCGGGCGGATGGCCGGGGTCGGGCTCGGGTGGGTCGGCAAGGCGTTGTTCGTGTGGCCGTGGGTGGCGTTGTGGCGGTACGTGCTCGCGCCGGTGGGCGTCGGGATCGGCTGGCTGGGGCGGGTGCTGTTCGTGGTGCCTGCCGTTTGGTTGTACGCGTATGTCCTTACGCCCCTCGGGCATGGCCTGGCCTGGTTGGGGCGGATGGCCGGGGTCGGGCTCGGGTGGGTCGGCAAGGCGTTGTTCGTGTGGCCGTGGGTGGCGTTGTGGCAGTACGTGCTCGCGCCCGTCGGCCGAGGGCTCCTTTGGCTCGGGGCCGTCTCGGTCGCCGGGCTCGCCTGGCTTGGGCGGGTGTTGTTCGTCGTGCCGGCCGTGTGGTTGTACGCGTACGTGCTCACGCCCGTCGGGCGCGGGCTCGTCACGCTCCTGAGGTGGATCTTCGTCGTGCCGCTCGTCGCCCTGTGGCGGTGGGTGCTCGTGCCCGTCGGCAAGGCGCTCGCGGTCGTCGGGCGCGAGATCGGGGACGCGCTCGGGCACGCCTGGCGGATCGCCGGACGGATCTCGCGGACCGTCGGACGCGCCCTCGGCACCCTGCTGCGCTGGATCTTCGTGGAGCCCGTGCGCTGGGCGTACCGGACCGTCCTGACGCCGGTCGGCCATTTCGTACGGGACGCGGTGCTCAGGCCCGTGGGGCAGGCGGTGCGCGAAGCCGGCCGCAGTGCGCGCAAAGCCCTCACGGCGGCGCGGGAAAGCGCACGTCAGGCGCGTGCGGACTTCCGGCGCATGGTGTTCGGGGCGCCGCGCCCGGAGCCCGAGCCCATCCCCGTACAAAAGGCCCGGCGGGAACCAGCCGCGGCCCAGGCACGTACTCTAGGTAGCAGTACGACCGCACCTGCACACCATCAGCCGCTGCCGAATGCGGCGGCGGTGAAGTTCACGAAGGACTGACGACACTGGGCAAGCGACAGCCCGAAGGCCCGCCGCCCGCACCCGCGGTGCAGCGCATCCGACTGCGCTACACCAAGCGCGGCCGCCTCCGGTTCACCAGCCACCGCGACTTCCAGCGCGCCTTCGAGCGCGCTCTGCGTCGCGCAGAGGTCCCCATGGCGTACTCGGCGGGCTTCACGCCGCACCCCAAGGTGTCCTACGCCAATGCCGCACCCACCGGCACGGGCAGTGAGGCCGAGTACCTGGAGATCGCCCTGACGGAGAAGCGCGACCCCGCGCAGCTCCGTGTCCTCCTCGACGAGTCGCTGCCCGACGGGCTCGACATCACCGAGGCGGTCGAGGCCCGCACCTCGGGTCTCGCGGACCGGCTCCAGGCCTCGGTCTGGGAGCTCAGGCTCGACGGAGTCGAGCTCGCGCAGGCCGAAGCCGCCGTGCAGACCTTCCTCGCCGCCGAGACCGTCGAGGTCGGGCGGCTCACGAAGAACGGGATGCGCACCTTCGACGCCCGCGCAGCCGTCGCCGATCTGCAGGCACTCGAACCCCGGGCTGATAGGCCGGGCGCCGGGCCCTGTGCGATACTGCGGCTGGTTGTAAGGCATGCAACGCCCGCCGTACGACCCGACGACGTCCTGTCCGGTCTCCGAGCCGTAGCCGACTTGGTGCCGCCGGTCCCCGCAGCGGTGACCAGGCTGGCCCAGGGGCCCTTCGATGAGGAGTCCGGCACGGTGACCGACCCGCTCGCGCCCGACCGCGAGGCGGCCGCGCCCTCCACCCAAGAGGACGCCGCGCCGACCGCCGCGGCAGCGCTGGGCCAGTGATCTGACGGGGTAATCCCCGACAGATTCCGGGAAGGTCCCGCGCAGGGACGGTCGCCGTACGCGCAGCCCTCGTACTCGGGAGCCACCTGGGTCGGGCCGCGCACCGACCACCAGACTTTCGCCAGGCCGTGCGCACACCGCGTACCGGAACCGGCGAGACAGACACATACAGCTCCCGTGCGGCGCCCGCGCCTGCCGGACGAGCGGCCTCGGTTCTCACGCCCGGGCCGTGGACGTCATCGGCACCGGCGCGGCGCCCGGGAGCGTGACGGGAGAACCGCCCGCATGCTCGAGCCGAAGAACGCCGACGAACCCGGTACGTCCGGGGACGCCGAGAACAACAACGCACCCGGCGACAAGCTGCCGCCGCGCCGCCGACGCCGCGCCGCGTCCCGCCCGGCGGGACCGCCGGCCGCAGCGACCACCGAGGCCGCCGCATCGGACGCGCCGGCCATACCGGCCACCGAGGCCGTCGCCGAGCCGGTCGCCGCCGAGGACCCCGTGGTCCCGGACGTGGCCGAGGCCGAGGCCGGAGCGCAGTCCGCCGAGAAGCCGGCCGAGGAGTCCGCCGCACCCGCGCGGACCCGCCGCCGCGCCACCCGTCGGGCCTCCGCGCCCGCCGGTGCGCCCAAGAGCGCCGAGAGCGCACCCGTGACCGAGCCGGTCGCCGCCGCCCCGGTCGCCGATGACGAGGACGAGGCGGAGGCCGTCGAGGAGACCGCCGCCGTCGCCGAGCCGGTGGTCGAGGAGACCCCCGAGCCTGCCGCCGAGGAGCCCGCGCCCCGCGCCCGTACGCGCCGTCGCGCCACCCGCAAGGTGTCGGCTCCCGAGGCCGCGGCCGCCGAGCCGGCCGTCGAGCCGGCTGTCGAGGAGCCCGCCGCGGCCGAGCCTGCTGCGGCCGCCGAGGCCGAACAGGCCCCGGTCGCCGAGGCCGCGCCGACCGCCGAGGAAGCGCCCGCCAAGGGCGGCCGTACGCGTCGTCGTGCCACCCGCAAGGCCACCGCTCCCGCGGGTGCGCCGGTGGGCGGCGAGGAGCCGGAGGCCGTGCAGGCCGAGGCCGCTCAGCCCGTGGCGGACACGGACGGCAGCGCCGCGAAGAGCGCGGACGGGAGCGCCGTGAAGAGCACGGACAAGGGCGCCCGCAAGGCTGCCGAGAAGAACGCCGAGTCGGCGAAGGACGAGGCCGAGGAGGCGCCCCGCCGGGGCCGTCGCCGCGCCACCCGCAAGTCCGCCGCGCTCTTCTCCGAGCCGGCCGCCGCCGAGGCCAAGGAGGAGACCGCCGAGGAGGCGCCGCGCGCCGCGCGCCGGCCCGCCGTCGCCGTCTTCCAGGCGCCGGTCTTCACCGAGCCCATGTTCCAGACGCCCGAGCGCGCCGCGGCCGCCGCCGCTGCCGAGGCCGCCGAGGCGCAGGACGAGGACGAGAGCGCCGAGCAGGCCGATGAGGCCGTCGAGGCGCCCACCGGGTCGCGTCGCCGTCGCCGCCGCCGTGGTGAGCAGACCGAGCCCGCCGCCGAGACCGCGCAGACCGTCGAGCCCGCCGAGTCCGCGGAGGACGCGGACGCCGACGATCAGGACGGCGCCGAGGCCTCCGACGCAGACAGCGAGGACACGGACGAGCAGGGCGGCCGTTCGGGCCGTCGCCGCCGCCGGGGCGGCCGCCGCCGCCGTCGCGGTGAGGCCTCCGACCAGGACGGCGACGGCGAGGAGTCCGCGGACTCCGCCGACGACTCGGCCGAGGACGAGAGCGCCGACGAGCCGGACGACGCCGACGAGGACGAGGGACGCGACGCGCACGGCGAGCGCGAGGGCGGTTCGAGCAGCAGCAGCCGCAGGCGTCGCCGCCGTCGCCGCCGCGCCGGTGACACCTCTGTGGACACCGAGCCGGGCGACGGCGACCCGGAGCGCACGGTCGTCAAGGTGCGCGAGCCGCGCGCCAAGAAGTCCGAGGCCGAGCAGGCCAGCGACGAGGTGCAGTCCATCAAGGGCTCCACGCGTCTGGAGGCCAAGAAGCAGCGCCGCCGCGAGGGCCGCGAGCAGGGCCGCCGCCGCGTGCCGATCATCACCGAGGCCGAGTTCCTGGCGCGCCGCGAGGCCGTCGAGCGCGTCATGGTGGTGCGTCAGCAGGGCGAGCGCACCCAGATCGGCGTCCTCGAGGACAACGTGCTCGTGGAGCACTACGTCAACAAGGAGCAGGCCACCTCGTACGTCGGCAACGTCTACCTGGGCAAGGTCCAGAACGTGCTGCCGTCGATGGAGGCCGCGTTCATCGACATCGGCAAGGGGCGCAACGCCGTCCTGTACGCCGGTGAGGTCAACTTCGAGGCGCTCGGCATGGCCAACGGGCCGCGCCGTATCGAATCCGCCCTGAAGTCCGGCCAGTCGGTGCTCGTCCAGGTCACCAAGGACCCGATCGGTCACAAGGGCGCCCGTCTGACCAGCCAGGTCTCGCTGCCGGGCCGCTACCTCGTGTACGTGCCCGAGGGCTCCATGACCGGCATCAGCCGCAAGCTCCCGGACACGGAGCGCGCGCGTCTGAAGACCATCCTCAAGAAGATCGTCCCCGAGGACGCGGGCGTCATCGTGCGCACCGCCGCCGAGGGCGCGAGCGAGGACGAGCTGCGCCGTGACGTCGAGCGCCTCCAGGCGCAGTGGGCCGACATCCAGAAGAAGTCCAAGCAGATCTCGACCTCGTCGCCGAGCCTGCTGTACGGCGAGCCGGACATGACCGTCCGCGTCGTGCGCGACATCTTCAACGAGGACTTCTCGAAGGTCATCGTCAGCGGTGACGAGGCGTGGGACACCATCCACGGTTACGTCTCGCACGTCGCCCCCGACCTGGCGGACCGGCTGCAGAAGTGGACCTCCGAGGTCGACGTCTTCGCCACGTACCGGATCGACGAGCAGCTCGCCAAGGCGCTCGACCGCAAGGTCTGGCTGCCGTCCGGCGGCTCGCTGGTGATCGACAAGACCGAGGCGATGGTCGTGGTCGACGTCAACACCGGCAAGTTCACCGGCCAGGGCGGCAACCTCGAGGAGACCGTCACGAGGAACAACCTCGAGGCGGCCGAGGAGATCGTGCGCCAGCTGCGACTGCGCGACCTCGGCGGCATCGTGGTCATCGACTTCATCGACATGGTCCTGGAATCCAACCGGGACCTGGTCCTGCGCCGGCTCCTCGAATGCCTGGGCCGCGACCGTACGAAGCACCAGGTCGCGGAGGTCACCTCGCTGGGTCTGGTGCAGATGACCCGTAAGCGCGTGGGCCAGGGCCTCCTGGAGTCCTTCTCCGAGACCTGCGTCCACTGCAACGGCCGCGGTGTCATCGTGCACATGGAGCAGGCCACCACCTCCGGCGGAGGCGGCGGCAAGCGCAGCAAGAAGCGCGGCAAGGGCGGCTCCGAGCACCACGAGCACACGCACGCGGTGGAGGAGGCGGCCGAGAAGACCGCCGAGCCTGCCGAGCACGTCGAGACGGAGGCCGAGGTGGCTGCCGAGGCCGCTGCCCCGGTGAAGCTGGACGAGCCCGAGTTCCGGCCGGACGAGGAGCTGTACTCCAGCCCGGCCGAGGCCGAGGCCGCCGCGTCCCGCGGCCGCTCGCGGCGCCGGGCCACCCGCAAGGTGTCCGCGCCGGCGGGTGCGCCGAAGGTGTCCGAGGCGAAGGCGTCGGAGGCGAAGGCTGCCGAGCCCAAGGCCGAGCGGTCCGAGGCGGAGCAGCCGAAGGCTGCGGAGCCGGTCAAGGCCGAGGCGACCGAGCCGGCCGTCGAGGCCGCGCAGACCGCCGAGGTCTCCGAGGACGCCGCGCCGAAGGGCCGTACGCGCCGCCGGGCCACCCGGAAGGCCACCGCCCCGGCGGGTGCGCCCAAGGCGGCCGCGGAGCCGGCCGAGGTCATCGTGACGGAGCCCGCACCGGCGTCCGTGGCGGAGCCCGTGCAGGAGACGCCCGCGGAGCAGCCCGCGGCCGAGTCCGTACAGGAGCAGGCCGAGGCACCGGCGGCCGAGAGCGCGGCTCCCGCCCGTCCGCGGCGCCGTGCCGTGCGCAGGGCGTCCGCGCCGACCACCTCTGCGGACGCGGCCGTGCTGGTCGTGCCCGCGGCCGGTGGCGAGGGCGCGTCCGGTGGCGAGGCCGCCGGGTCCGAGCCGCAGCCGACCGCCGGGGCCGAGGCCGCGGCGGAGGGCGAGGAGGCGGCGCCGGCCAAGAAGGCCGCGCGCAAGTCGGCCAAGAAGGCCACCGCCAAGAAGGCCGCGACGAAGAAGACCGCGGCCACGAAGAAGACGGCGGCCAAGAAGACCGCCGCCAAGAAGGCGACCACGAAGAAGGCGGCGGCCAAGAAGACCGCGGCGGCCGAGCAGCAGACGCTGCCGTCCGTCTCGGCCTCGGCCGACGACTGACCGTTCCGCTGCCGTGTCGCGGCCCGTCCCGGGTGTCCCGGGGCGGGCCGCGCGGTCGTTACGGGGCGGCTTGAGCTGTGATCGCGGGGGCGGCCTGAGCCGGGCTTACGGGGCGGCCTGAGCTGCCATCATGGTGGGGCCGCGCGGTCCTTACGACGTGCCCCAGCGGCGTCCTGCGAGGCGGCCGGGGGCCCGGTTTGACCCTCGCAGCGACGCCCCGTAACCTTGACCGTCGGCGTGTTCCTTGCGCGCCATCGCCTCGTAAACCTTTTCCTTCCGGATCCTTCTGCGAAGTTCGGCCCGGAAGCCTCCCGGTCTCGGTTACCAGGAGAGGCCGCCTGCCCGAGGTGGGCGGCTGGACTGCGAGGACCAGCTTCGAGTCAGAGAGAGTGAGATCCGCGTGTACGCCATCGTGCGCAGCGGTGGTCGCCAGCACAAGGTTGCTGTGGGCGACATCGTTGAGGTTGACAAGATTTCCACCGCCAAGGTCGGCGACACGGTCGAGCTCTCGACCCTGCTGCTGGTCGACGGCGAGTCCGTGACCAGCGACCCGTGGGTGCTGGCCGGCATCAAGGTCCAGGCCGAGGTCGTGGACCACCACAAGGGCGCGAAGATCGACATCCTTCGCTACAAGAACAAGACCGGCTACCGCCGTCGTCAGGGCCACCGCCAGCAGTACACGGCGATCAAGGTCACCGACATCCCCACGGCTGCGAAGTAAGGGACTGAGGAGAGATGGCACACAAGAAGGGCGCATCGTCCACTCGGAACGGTCGCGATTCCAACGCTCAGCGGCTCGGCGTGAAGCGCTTCGGCGGTCAGGTCGTCAACGCCGGTGAGATCCTGGTCCGCCAGCGCGGCACCCACTTCCACCCGGGCACGGGCGTCGGCCGCGGTGGCGACGACACCCTGTTCGCCCTGCAGGCCGGTGCGGTGCAGTTCGGCACCCACCGTGGCCGCAAGGTCGTGAACATCGTTCCGGCTGCCTGAGCAATCAGCGCACCGTTGAGCACCTGAGAGATCAGGACTCGTAGAGCGAACTGTCGAAGGCGGGCCTCCTTCCCCTGGCGGGAAGCAGGTCCGCCTTTGCCGTGTTAGACGTAAGACAAATCCGTATATCTCTCGGCGGCGTGCCGGGAGGATCACCTGGAGGCACCCCACCATGACCACCTTCGTGGACCGCGTCGAGCTGCACATCGCCGCGGGTAACGGAGGCCACGGCTGTGCCTCCGTCCACCGTGAGAAGTTCAAGCCGCTCGGCGGGCCCGACGGCGGCAACGGCGGACGCGGCGGCGATGTGATCCTCACCGTCGACCAGTCCGTGACCACGCTGCTCGAGTACCACCACTCCCCGCACCGCAAGGCCACCAACGGCCAGCCCGGCGCCGGCGACCACCGCACCGGCAAGGAGGGCCAGGACCTGGTCCTGCCCGTGCCGGACGGCACCGTCGTCCTCGACAAGCAGGGCAACGTGCTCGCGGACTTGGTCGGGCACGGCACCTCGTACGTGGCCGCGCAGGGCGGCCGCGGCGGGCTCGGCAACGCCGCGCTGGCCTCCGCGCGCCGCAAGGCGCCCGGCTTCGCGCTGCTCGGCGAGCCCGGCGACTTCGGCGACATCGTCCTGGAGCTCAAGACGGTCGCGGACGTCGCGCTCGTCGGCTACCCGAGCGCCGGCAAGTCCTCGCTGATCTCCGTCCTGAGCGCCGCCAAGCCGAAGATCGCCGACTACCCGTTCACCACCCTGGTGCCCAACCTCGGTGTGGTGACGGCCGGTTCGACCGTCTACACCATCGCCGACGTGCCCGGCCTCATCCCCGGCGCCAGCCAGGGCAAGGGCCTCGGCCTGGAGTTCCTGCGGCACGTCGAGCGCTGCTCCGTCCTCGTCCACGTCCTGGACACCGCGACGCTGGAGTCCGAGCGCGACCCGATCTCCGACCTCGACATCATCGAGGAGGAGCTCAAGCAGTACGGCGGCCTCGACGACCGGCCCCGCATCGTCGTCCTCAACAAGATCGACATCCCCGACGGCAAGGACCTCGCCGACATGGTCCGCCCGGACCTGGAGGCCCGCGGCTACCGCGTGTTCGAGGTGTCCGCCGTCGCGCGTACGGGCCTCAAGGAGCTGTCGTTCGCCCTGGCCGGCCTGGTCGCCGAGGCGCGTGCCGCCAAGCCCGTCGAGGAGGCCACGCGGATCGTGATCCGCCCGAAGGCCGTCGACGAGTCCGGTTTCACCGTGCAGCGCGAGGAGCTCGAGGGCGAGCCGGTGTTCCGCGTACGCGGCGACAAGCCGGAGCGCTGGGTGCGCCAGACCGACTTCAACAACGACGAGGCCGTCGGCTACCTGGCCGACCGGCTCAACCGCCTCGGTGTCGAGGACCAGTTGATGAAGGCCGGTGCCCGCGCGGGCGACGCGGTGGCGATCGGCCCCGAGGACAATGCGGTGGTCTTCGACTTCGACCCGTCCGTGATGACGGGCGCGGAGATGCTGGGCCGCCGCGGCGAGGACCACCGCTTCGACGCGCCGCGCCCCGCCGCCCAGCGCCGCTCCGACCGGCAGGCGGCGCGGGACGAGGCGCAGCAGGAGTTCGACGACTTCGAGGCGTTCTGACCGACGGTAGGTATCCGGCCGGGTGACCGGCGGTACGCGTCCGGCCGGGCCGAAACCCCAGGGCCGTGGGAACCTTCGGGGGCCCGCGGCCCTCTTCGATGCCGGGCACAACCTTTTCCCCGGAACGTGAGTCGTAACTGTGATCGAACGACCGTCCCGATTCGGGGGAGGTCGTGTGTAGGTTTCGTTGAAGAGGTGAGGGGTTGCCGCCTGTGCCGTATAGGCGGCAAGTGGATCTCACTGCGCCGCGCAGAAAGTGAAGCCACTAGGTGAAGATCGCGTTTCTGGTCCGGGACCTGTGCCACATGGGTGGGGTGGTCAGCGCCACCCAGAACCTGGCGGGGGCACTGGCCGACCGCCACGAGGTGGAGATCGTCGCGTTGCGCAAGGTGCGTGACGAGTCGTACTTCCCGCTCGATCCCCGCGTCCGCGTACGCGTCCTGAGCGATCTGCGCCCCCACGCGGCCGCATCCGACGTGGACAACCCGCTGGTGGACAAGTTCCCGCTGGTCTACCCGCTCAACACGGGGGCCAAGACCCCGGTGGTGAGCCGGCTCGCCGAGCTCCGGCTGCTCGAGTGGTTCGAGACGACGGACGCGGATGTCGTCGTCAGCTCCAGCCCGCGCAACACGATCATGTTGGCGCAGGCCAAGGGCGACTTCCTCAAGGTCACCCAGGAGCACTCGATGCCCTCGATCTATGCGGCGGACATCAAGAAGAAACTCTTCCCCTCCTACCGGTTCCTGGACGCGCTGACCGCGCTCACCCCCGAAGAGGTCGTCTCGATCGGGAACCTGGTGCCGGCCGTCCGCAACCGCCTGGCCGTCATGCCGAACTGCGTGCCGGCCGCCCCGGTGCGCTCCAAGGGCACGAACAAGGTCGTCGTCGCGGCCGGACATCTGACCGTCAACAAGGATCACGCGACGCTCGTCGAGGCCTTCGCCAAGGTGCTCGAGAGCGAACCGGACTGGACCCTGCGCATCTACGGCAGCGGCACGGAGAAGGCCAAGCTGCGTGCCCGGATCGAGGATCTGGGACTGTCCGGCCGGATCCTCCTGATGGGCGAGTACGCGCCGGTCTCGCCGGAGTTCGCCAAGGGCACGCTCTTCGTGCTGCCCTCCAAGCGCGAGGCGTTCGGCAACGTCATCGTGGAGGCCATGGCCGCCGGCCTGCCCGTCATCAGCACGGACGCCGACCACGGGCCTCGCAACATCCTCACGCACGGCGAGGACGGCCTGATCGTGCCCGGCGGGGACGCCGGCGCGATGGCCGGGGCGATCCTGGAGCTGATCCAGGACGACGAGCGCCGGCAGAAGATGGCCGCCGCTGCGGTGCGCAACGCCGAGCGCTTCCACGAGCAGGCCAGCCGCGAACGGTTCGAGGCGATCCTCGACGAGGCCTTCGCCCGCAAGGCCCTGCCGAGCCGGGCGACCGCCCGCGTCGACGAAGAGGGCTCGGTGCACGTGTCCGTCGGCCGGCTCCCCGGCTCCGTGCGGAGCGCCGAGCTGCTGCTGCGCCGGACCGGCAAGGACGGCGAGGAGCGCCGCTTCCCCATGTCATCCGCCGGCGACGCGGTGGTCGCCTGGGACGCCGGACTGCCGCAGGGCACCTGGGAGTCCTCGTTGGTCACGGACGCGGGCCGCGAAGTGCCCCTGTACACCGACGGCTACGGATGCGACACCCGTGACCTGCTCTCCGTCGAACTGCCCCGCCGGCAGGGCCCGTCCATGGCCCTGCTGCTGCCCCACCGGCACGACGACGGCGGACTGCGCCTGCGCAGCGTGCTGCGCGAGGTCCACGTGGAAGTCGGGCCGGTGCGGGTGGACGAGCGCACCATCGCGCTCCAGGCCCGGCTGTGGGGTGCGCAGCTCGGGCCGGGCGCGGTCCTCGAGGGGGTCTGCCGGGCCGACAAGAAGCGTGTGCTCGCTTTCCCCGTACGCGGGGCCGGGGGCGACCTGTTCGCCGCCGACATCGACTGCTCGCGGCTCGTCGCCGAACACGGTGAGGAGGCCGAGGTCATCTGGGACTTCTGGCTGCGCCCGGCCGCGGACGCACCGCGGGTGAGTCTGGGCAAGCTGGCCACCGACGTGTTGCAGCCGACCGATGTGTTCACCTTCCCCCGGCCGGTGCTGTCCACCGGGACGGCGCCGAGCCGGGCCTTCGTGGCCAGGGCGGCGCGCAAGGCCGCGCGCACGGTGACCGGCAGCGCGCCGCGCCCGGGTGTGGTCAGGACCGAACTGCGGCCGTACTACACGGTGTTGAGCCAGTTCGCGGTGAAGACCGTCCGTAAGAAGTGACGTTTCCGCGGGTCCGCCCTCGTGCGCGGGCCCGCAGCGTGCGAAAGGGCCGGGGCCCGGAGGACATCCTCCGGGCCCCGGCCCTTTCACGGCGTACGGATCAGAGCTCGCGGGCCTGCTCCAGCATCCGGTCCACGACCCGCGCGGACGCGCTGCCGTCGTCCAGGTCGCAGAACAGGTGGTGGAAGCGGTCGAAGCGCTCCTGGTACTCGGCCGACACCCGGTCGATGTCGCGGATCGCGTCCACCAGCTCCTTCGACGTGCCGATCAGCGGACCGGGGGAGTCCTTCTCGAAGTCGAAGTAGAACCCGCGCAGCGTGTCCCGGTAGTGCTCCAGGTCGTACGTGAAGAACAGCATCGGGCGCTTCAGGTGCGCGTAGTCGAACATCACCGAGGAGTAGTCCGTGATCATGATGTCCGCGGCGAGGTACAGCTCCGCGATGTCCGGGTACTCCGAGACATCCCATACGAACCCGTTGCCCGCGCCCGGCACGGCGTCCACCACGTTGGAGTGGCGGCGCACCAGCAGGACGTGGTCGTCGCCGAGGCGGCGCTGCGCGTCCTCGAGGTCGATCCGCAGATCGAACAGGTACTGGCCCGCACTGTGCGCCTGATCGTCGCGCCAGGTCGGCGCGTACAGGACGACCTTCTTGTCCTTGGGGAGGCCGAGGCGCTCCTTGACCCGGTCGGCGATCGCGTCACGGTCCGCCGAGTACAGGTAGTCGTTGCGCGGGTAGCCCGCCTCGAGGATCTCCCCGTCGTACGAGAAGGCCCGCGCGAGGATCGGGGTGCTGAACCGGTTCGACGAGACGACCAGGCTCCACTGCTTGGCTTCCAGGGCGAGCTTCTCCTGGTAGCGGCGGTCGAAGTGCAGGGTGTCGATGTCGTGCCCGATCTTCTTGAGCATGGTGCCGTGCCAGGTCTGCACGATGACCTGGCCGGGACGGCGCTCGATCCAGTCGGGCAGATGCGCGTTGGTGACGATGTAGCGGCTGGTGGCCAGTGCCTCGTACCATTCGCGGCCCCACATGCGGACCCGCTCGGTGTTCTCGGGCAGGACCACCTGGCCGTCCCGCACGGCCCACAGGTGCTTGAGGCCGGATCCGCGGCGGACCAGTTCCTCGTGCATGGCGCGCGGGCTGTCCGAGTACTGCTTGCCGTTGTAGCTCAGGTAGAAGACCTGGTCCTTCAGCGGCTCCGTGAGCAGCGGCTGGTAGACCTCCCGGCGCATCTGCTGCTGCCGGAACGGGCCGCGCTCCACATCGCTCAGCTCGGAGCGGCAGTTGAGCTGCGGGAAGTCGCCCCAACGGTTCTCGAACCAGTACAGACGGCCGTTCAGCTCGGCCTTCAGCGGGAACTGGTCCATGGCAAGACGGTCGGTGACGAACGGCACGTCGGGGTCGTTGGCGTCCTGCGGGCGCAGCCACAGGTTCCAGCGGCCGGCCCGCAACGGCACGTTGCCGTCGCCGCCGAGCGTGGACGGGTCGAACTCGGCCATGAAACGGCCGTCGACCAGCCAGCGCACCTCCACCGAGCGCTCCTCGAACCGGGCGCGCGGCTTCAGAAAGAAGGCGGAGCCGGTGAGCCGCGGATCGGCGTGCCCTTCGATGGTGATCTTCCCGTCGCGGAGACCGATCCGGTCGATCACCGCGCGCCGCAGGCGGCCGGAGAACTTCAGATAGCCGGTGTGGCCGGCGGTCACGGCCAGCTCGCACAGATGGGCCCGCTCACCGAACGACGCAGGCAGGTCGAAGCGGGCGTCGGGGAGGCCCTCCTTCATGACGGTGCTGAACCGGCGCTCCGTGCCCCGAGCGTCGGTGGCCACCAGCTCGGTGGACCAGTTGCGCCGCTCCGGCTGGGCCTTCTCGTCCACACCTTCGTGGAAGGTCAGCGCCACGTCCGCCACCGGCACGTCCACGGTGAAGGGGGTGTGCTCCGTGCCGGGGGACAGCGCCACGGGGTACTCGTGGACCTCGGCGCCCTTCTGGTTGGTGACGCGCAGGATGACCCGCTCGTCGGCGGCGAGCGGTACGCGGATCTCACCGCTGACCCGGACGTGCTCACCCTCGAGCGCACGGCCCGTGATCAGGGCACGCACCTTCTCGACGCGCAACTTCAGGGCGCCGCGCTCGACACTGGGGAGCATGCGGTGCTCGGGGCCGACCCACGTGTAGGGCGGGAAGTTGCAGGCGGCGCCGCCGCTGGACTGGACGGCTCCGCGGCGCACCAGGCCGGCGGCGTACATGCCGAGTCCGACGTGCCAGACACCTTCCTGCCACTGACCCCCCTTGCGGAGCTTCGCCGGGTCGAAGGCGGCCTCCCAGCCGGCCCAGTCGTAGTTGTAGCGGTCCTGGCCGGAGTCGGTGGTGCAGGAGGGGCGCAGCACGTTACGCGCGGGCAGCAGCTGACGCCGACGGGACTTGTCCTTGCGGATCTGCAGGACCTTCACGGAGGACGACTTCGACGGCTGGTCGATCTTGTCGATCCACGCGTTGCCGGAGAGCATCAGTTTGCCCTGCTGCCAGGTGATCGACTCCAGCGGAGCGTGCAGCTGCAGGTCCCGGTCGATGCGCAGGGCCTTCTTGGGGAAGTGCAGGTCGGCGTCGGCCAAGGAGGGGAACGAAGCGTACTTGCGCAGCAGACCGCTGACCGCGACGGGCTCCTTGCGCCGCTGACCGGCCAGCATCGCGATCAGCTCTTCGAGCTGGTGCTTGCGGACCAGGAGCCACTGCACCCGGATCTCGGCGGGCAGGGCCATCACGAGTGCCGGGTCGATGCTGTCGAGGAAGCGGTTGGCCGCCTGCAGGAACGCGGCCCGGTACTCCTCGTCGCCGTCGGGCACCACGTTGAGGAAGAGCCGCAGGTCGTCGATGAGCACGCGGGTGTCGTACTCACGCTTCAACCGGGCGAAGGTCTCGCCCGGCTGCTTCGCGAGGAACGCGCTGATCTCCATCACCGAGGTGACGCGGTCTCGCACGCCCTCCGGGCTCGTACGGCGTTGGGTGATCGAGGGAGCGGACTCGCCCTCGCGCAGCCGCCAGAAGTAGCAGGGCTCGGAGATCACGTCGACGGCGTCGGCGAGGTAGTGCGCCCGCATGGTGACGGGGGTGTCCTCGTAGAGGCGGCCCTCGGGGAACGCGAAACCGTGCTTCTCCCAGAACCCGCGGCGGAACACCTTGTTGCAGGCGATCCGGTCGGCGACCAGCTTGCCGTAGCGGGATATGTGGGTGGCGGTGCGGGCCTCGCCGGCCAGCATCCGCATCAGGGGCACCTGCCACGACTTCTCACCCTTGAGGTGGAAGACGTTGCCGGTGGCGAAGTCCGAACCGCTCTCGTCCAGGCTGCCGACCATGAGCCGGTACGCGTCCGGCGGGATGACGTCGTCGCTGTCGACGAACGTCAGAAACTCCGAGGTTTCGGAGATGTGCGAGATGCCGGTGTTGCGGGCCGCGCCGAGCCCCGCGTTCTCCTTGGAGATGAGCTTGAAGCGGGGATCGCGCGCGGCGTAGTCCGCCGCGATGGCGGCGGAGCCGTCGGGCGAACCGTCGTCCACCATCAGGACCTCGAGGTCACGGAAGGTCTGCGCCTCCAGCGAGTCGAGGCACGCGGGCAGATACCGCTCCACGTTGTAGATCGGGACGATGACGCTCAGCCGAGTGGCCATGGGACCGGGCATTCCTTTCACTTCAGACCTGAGTGGCCAGGCGTCGCACCTGGGTGGGGGAAGGGGCGGGCGTGCGGTCCTCGAGAGGCACCACCGGAACAGGGGCGAGCTCGCCGAGGAACACCCGGCGGACCACGCGCTCGGCGGCCCGGCCGTCATCGAACTCGCAGAAGCGCCGGCGGAACTCGGCGCGCAGCTTGTCCGAGCGAGGGCTGCGCCACTCGTCGGAGTTCAGCAGCGTGGTCAGTTCCTGCTGCGAGGTGGCCACCGCACCGGGCGGCTCCTCCAGCAGGTCGAAGTACGTGCCGCGCACCGCGGAGTACGTCTCCCAGTCGTCGGCGTAGATCACGATGGGCCGGTCGAGGTTCGCGTAATCGAACATGGCCGACGAGTAGTCCGTGATGAGGCAGTCCGCGGCGAGGTACAGCTGCTCCACCTCGGGGTGCGCGGACACGTCGACGACGCGGCCGGCGGCCTGCAGCTCGGACAGACGCGAGGACGGCTTGTAGAAGTAGTGCCCGCGCACCAGGAGCGTGGTGCCGGGGCCCAGCTCGTCCGCGAGCGCGGCGAGGTCGAGGCGCGGTGCGAAGTCGACCTCGTACTCCCTGTGCGTGGGCATGTAGAGGAAGGCCGTGGTGCCGTCGTCGAGCCCGAGCTGCTGCCGGGCCGACACGACCGCGGCTGCATCAGAGTTGATCAGGACGTCGTTGCGCGGGTAGCCGGTCTCGAGCGACTCGTACGAGCAGGGGTAGACCCGCTCCCAGATGGTCGTCGAGAACCGGTTCGAGGACAGGCTGAAGTCCCACCGGTCGCAGCGCTCGAGCAGGGCCTCGAAGTCCATGTTGGTGGAAGCCGGGTACTTGCGCTGGTCGAGGCCCATGCTCTTGAGGGGCGTGCCGTGGTGCGTCTGCAGATGGATCTGGCCTTCGCGCTTGACCAGGGTGTCGGCGAAGTTGACGTTGTTGACCAGGTACTTGGCCCGGGCCAGCGCCGTCCAGTACTCCCGTGAGCCGACCCGGACCACCTCGACGCCCTTGGGGACGCGGGAGACCTCGTCGGCCTTGACCGCCCACACCCGGCGGATGTGCGGGGCGCGCACGGCCAGTTCAGCGTCGATCGCGGCGGGGTTGCAGGCGTATCCGCGGCTCCAGTACGCGGAGAACAGCGCCAGGTTCTCGTCCAGCGGGAGCCGCAGCTGCGACTGGTAGAACACGCCCATCGCGGTGCGCTTGGCCTGGGTGACGCGCTTGCGGCCCTGCACCACCGCCGTGTTCCGCGCCCGGGCGATCTTCTTGATGCCGGCGAGCGCGGGGTAGGAACCGCGGGCGAGCAGCGCGTACTTGTAACCCCGTGTGCCCGAGGGGCGCGTGAAGCCGGCGGGACGGCGGTTGCGCAGGTCCTCGGCGGCGCGCTGGGCGAATTCCGCGCCGGCGTCGCGAGGCAGCCGCCCGGGCTTCTCGAGGATGGTCAGGTAGTGGTCGAGCATCTTGCGGTAGAGCCGCGGCCGCCAGTGGTCGAGCTCGGGGTGTGCGTCGAGATAACCGAAGACGCGCTCGTACTGGTCGAAGATGTCGAAATGCTTCCTGCTGACCGTGCGCAGGATGTTGCCGCCCTCACGGCGCTGCCGGTAATGGACGCATATGCGGTCGAGGACGGATATGCGCTCGGCGGTGATGAGCGAAGAGAACGTCCAAGGGGCGTCCTCGTAATAGCCGGGCGGGAATTGAAAGCCATGCTCGGTGAGGAAATCACGGCGATATGCCTTGTTCCAGACGATCTGCAGCAGGTCGAGCAATTCCGGGCGGTCGGTGAGCGGGAATGCGGCGGCCCCCGTCTGCTTCAGGAGCTCGCTGCGGGTATTGCGCAGGACGCGGCCGTTCCAATACGTGCGCGCGTAGTCGTAGATGAGAATGTCCGGGTCGCCGCTCTCGGCGAGGCGGGACGCGATCGCGCTGAGGGCGCCGGGCGTGAGGGTGTCGTCGCTGTCGAGAAACAGTACGTAATCGCCCGTGGCCTGGGCGAGTCCGGCATTGCGAGCGCGTCCGAGGCCGACGTTCTCCCGCAGGTGCAGGGCCTGGACGCGGGAGTCGCGGGCCGCGTACTCGTCCATGATCGACCCCGAGTCGTCGGGGGAGCAGTCGTCGACCGCGATCACTTCGAAGTCGGTGAAGTCCTGATCCAGGACGGAGTCCAGGCACTCCCGGAGGTAGCTCTGCACGTTGTACGCAGGGACGACAAGGGTCAGACGCGGCATCCTTCACCAATCCATCAACCGGCCGGGTTCGTGGCCCAGGCGCGCTATTCGGCTGACGAAGCAGTAAGGCGTCCTGGCGTCAGAACAGCTTAAAGGACTATGGACATGCGTTTGAGGGGTGGAGTTTGCTGGATCGTCACCCAACGACAAGGAAAAGGCAGGGTAAATCCCCTTTTAGGTAAATGTGGATAAAGTTGAGTTATGTCGCGTATGCCCCATGTAAAGGTCGGTGGGTTCCCGGGCGGAGCGTGGTGGGGTCGGGCAGGTCGTCGGCCGCGACGGGCGTGTTTCCCAGGCTGTTCACCCTTTCTGCGGCCCGTTGGGCCACCGGGGCGCGAAGCGCCGTGCGACCGTGCGGCTGGTGTGGAGCGGTGCCTGGAATCTGTGACGGTCATGTGACGAATCCGTCGTTCCTGTCGACAGGAGGGCGGGGCAGCGGAGCCGGGGAGCGCCCGCCCACACGGTCGCTCCCCGGTCCTCGGCGGTCTCAGTACAGACCGCGGTATGTGTTCCAGCCGTTGCCCAGCTTCACCATGGGCTTGAACTTGCCGTAGTCGTAGGACGAGTAGCGGAATGCCTCGCCCGCGGAATTGGTGGCGATCAGGTCGGAGCGGCCGTCGCCGTCGATGTCGCCGGGCGAGGCCAGCTTGGTGAACTGCTGCCAGCCCTTGCCCACCTGGATCCGGGACCCGAAGGCCTTCGCGCTGTTCCCCGTGCCCTTGTAGAGGTAGAGCGCTCCCGCAGGGGTGCGCGCAACGATGTCGGCGATCCCGTCACCGGAGAAGTCCCCGCCGACGATCCTGTCGTAGGCGTTCCAGCCGCCGCCGATGGTGATGCGCGAGGCGAGCGAGGTGCCCAGTCCGTTGCCCCGGTACAGGTACAGGTAGCCGGTCTTGCTTCGGGCCAGCAGGTCCCCCTTGCCGTCGCCGCTCAGGTCGCCGGGGCCGAGGAACAGGTCGTGGCCGCTGAACGACGACGAAAGCACCGCGCCGTGGCGGTAGAGCTTGCCGGCGTACACCTCCAGCCAGTCACCGTGCCCGTCGGCGTCGAGTGATGAGGCCAGGGCGATGTTCGCGGGGCTGACACCCGCCCAGCCGCCGGTGTCGCTGACCTGCCCGCGAGTGCCGAGCTTCCCGTTGTTCTCTACGGCATACCCGTACAGGGTCCCCTTGGTGTCGAGGCCGAACAGCTCGCTCTTGCCCACGTGCGGAAGGGCGCCGCCGCCCACGAACAGCGTGATCGGGTGCCAGCCGTCGTTGGGTTCGGTGCGGGCGTGGAAACCGCCCGCGCCGTTGCTGGAGTAGAAGTACATCTGGCCCGCGTGGGTGCGGGCGATGATGTCGGCGAGGCCGTCACCGTCCCCGTCGTCCACGGCGGCGAGCTGGTTGTACGTGTTCCAGCCGCCACCGATGCGCACGGGCGCATCGAGCGGGGCCGAGGTCGAACCGGCGCCGCCGTAGAAGTAGAGGCTTCCGCCCCAGTCGCGGGCGACGATGTCGCCGAGGCCGTCGCCGTCCATGTCGCCCACGCCGACCAGCTGGTCGTAGGCCTGCCAGCCGCCGCCCACGCGCACCCGGGACGCGAACGGGCTCGAGGCGTTGCCCGTGCCCGCGTACACATAGAGGTCGCCGGCCGGTGTCCGCGCGAGCAGGTCGGGTTTGCCGTCCCCGGTGACGTCAGCGGGGGCGAAGACCTTGTTGTAGATCTGCCAGCCCTTGCCCGACCACGCGGGCGACGTGGTGGTGCCTGACGCGTCGTTGTGCCGGAACAGGGAGAGCGTTCCGGTCTGCGACAGCGTCAAGAACTCGACGTCGGCCGTACCGTCGAGGTCGCCCGGCGCGAGGATGTCCTTGGCCAGGCCGGAGCCGCCCACGGTGTAGGGCAGCAGTTCGCCCGTCGTGGGATTGAGCGTGTAGGTCCTGTCGTCCCAGGCGCGGTGGACGATCTCGCTGAAACCGTCGCCGTCCAGATCCGCACGAGGCGTGACGGGCGCGGCCGCGGCCCGGAGCCGGTTCGGGCTCTTCTTCTGGGGCGCCTTCACCGCAGGCGCCTCGTAGGCGGGTGCGGGCAGCTCGGCCGCGGTACCCGGTCGGCGCTCGTCGGCCTGCGCCGCGGTGCTCAGCACCATTCCGGCCGCCACGGCGAGGGCCGTGCAGCCGATGATCCTGCGATTTCGCCGCAGAGATCTCTCCTGAACTTTTTCTTTTGTGGGCAATGCCCCCCCATATCAGATCGTTCCACCCCGGACCCAAGGTTCTTGGATCTTGGGTGGAGTGTGGGCAGATTGTATGAGCGGGATGGTGGGGGTGTAAGAGGCGGATGAGAATTTCGAGGCGCCCGCGCGGATTCCGGGCCGCGACGCGCGACGGCGCGGCACCCGTGGGGTGCCGCGCCGTCATGGTGAGAAGGTCAGGCTCGGTCCGCTCCGGAGACCGCGGGCTCGGGAGCGGTCAGCACGTCCCCGGCGTCCGCGGTGCCCGCCGGCGCGGCCGGAGTGCGCTGCCCCGGGATCTCGCTGAGCAGCCGCGCCTCCCTGCGGGCCCGCTGCTTGTCCGCGGTGGCGCACAGGGCCTGGGCCGCCTCGTTGAAGCGGACCGAGGACGGCGGTGTGGACGGGCCGAGCAGATGGGCCTTCAAGTCGGCCCGCGCTTCGGCGAGTTCGTCCAGCTCCGGGTTGCGCACGGCGGCCAGGAGCGCCGGTACGCCCGCCGCGTCCGGGGAGAGGATCGTGGCCGCGCGGACCGTGGGCAGCGAGGCGCGGAACGCCTCCTCCGACATGTCCGAGGTGTTGGCCACGGCGTAGGGCTTCCCGCTGGCGAGGAAGTCGGAGACCACACTCGACACATCGCTGATCAGGACGTCCGCCTCGTCGAAGCAGGAGTACAGCGACGGCCGGGTGCCCGTGATGATCTGGTGCTCAGCGGCGGGCAGGGACCGCCAGTACGCGGCGTGCCACTCCTGCTCCGCCGCCGCGACGGCCGCGGCGCGCCCCGGCTCGGGCTCGCCCTGGCGGAGCATGCGCTCCACGGGGTCGGCGCCGGAGCTGAAGGTCTCCGAGGTGAGCTCCGTCAACTTCTGTGTCAGCGGCGCGAGTTCGGCCGAGCCGGCCGTCTGCGGCCGCTCGACGGCACGGTTGGCCGCGCGGATCATCTGCTGGATGCGCTCGTTGGCCGCGCCCGCCCGCGGATCCACCGAACCCGTCATGGGGTGCGGCTTGTACAGCAGGCGGACCCCGGGGTCGGCCAGGAGCTCGCGGACGATGTTCTCGCCGGCCAGGATGACCGAGGTGTTGCCGGGATTGCCGTCCCAGCCCTCCCACGTGGGTGCGTACAGCACCGTGGTGAGGCCGGCGGGCGGACCCGCGTAGGGGCGGATGGCGTCCAGCTGCGGGCGTCCGACCTCGACGATGTCGCGGTCCTCGACGCCCACGTCCGCCAGCGCATAGCGCTCACGGGCGGCCGGTCCCGCGACCCACACCTCGTCGTACGCCTTGGCGTACGGGTTGCACGAGGAGAGCTTGTCGCTCTCGCCGTGGTTGATGAAGGCGTGCTTGATCGTGGGGATGCGCAGGACCTGGGAGGTCTTGCCGGAGTTCGCCGGGTGGAGCAGGACCTTGAGCGTGGAGTGCTCCAGGCGCATCAGGTCGGCGACCTTCGGGATGCACACGATGGGGATGTCGGTGGCCCCGATCTTCTGCAGCATGAACCGCTCGCGCAGCACGATCAGCGGCCGGCCCTCGATGGCGGCCAGCGGCTCGAGCCACATGTTCGCCTGGTACGCGGAGGTCGTGCCGCCCGAGAAGTACATGCCGAAGGTGGGCCGGTACTCGGCCAGCCAGGCCTCGAACCAGTCGAGGACCTCCTGGTCGGAGGCCGGCCTGCGGCTCTTCGGGAGCCGGACGAGCAGCCCGGCGAGGGCGAGCGCGGCAAGGCCCACCGACACCCCGATGCCCCAGGCGGCGAACCGCGGAGACTCCGTGGCCGCGGTCAGGAGCAGACCGGCCGTGGCGGGCAGCTGGAACAGCAGCAGTCGCGTGCCGGGGTGACGGGTCAGGAGAGCGGGCGGGGCGCTGCTGAGCCGCAGGGCGGAGGCGTCGATGTTGCGCGTGAGGACGGGCAGCGTGCGGGTGCGCCGGACGAAGATCGCGGCCGCGTGACCGGCGAAGTGCAGCCCGTAGAAGATGAGCAGCCCGTAGACGAGCGACACATACGCGCTCTCCTGCCGCTGGTTCGCGAGGCTCAGCAGCGCGATGACCAACACGAAGTCCCGGAGGAGCTGCCTGACGGTGACATCCGCGCGCGTCTTTGCGACTGCATTGAGCACACCCTTCTGCCACTTGTGGAGCACGCCCTCGGCGGCGAGGCCGGCGGCGGTCGAGCAGATGAGCAGGGGGACGTCGGGGAGGAGCGCTCCTATCACCTGTGCGGCGAGGGACACCGCGATGACGGCGAGCGCGGCCAGCTTCACAACTGGCCTGGTGAGGGGGGCAAGTGAACGCAAGGAAAACTCCAGAGCGGCTCGAAGGGCCGTTCCGGTGGAAGTGGGGGTACCGGTACGGATCGGGCCAGCTGGTTAACGTGGGGCCAGAGGTCCTTGTTACCAAAGGACTTTCGACTTCACGCTATGGAATGGCCTTCTGTTGTTCATGACACATTCGTGAACGTTATGTGAGAAGGCGGGGTGTGACGCCCCTGGTGAGTGGCCTGAGTCACCTCAAGGGTTCTCACCCGTGACACGGGCCACTTCCGCTTCGGTCACCCGCTGTGACCGGGGCCACGGCGCCGTCCGCACCGGTGGCCGGACATCCGCCCGCACCGGTGGTCGGACATCCGCCCGCACCGGTGACCATCCGGCTGCCGCCCCGGTATCCACCCCGGTGTCCACCCAGCGAAATCCCCGGCTCCCGTGCGCGCCCCTCGCGTAGATTGCGAACAGAGCAAGGCGAGTGGATCTAGGGCGATGGGGTCGGCGGCAGTGGGAGCAGCAGGCACAAGGAAGCTGGTGGCACAGGCGCACCGGATCGTGGTCAAAGTCGGCTCCTCGTCGCTGACCACGGCCTCCGGCGGACTGGACGCCGACCGTGTCGACGCCCTCGTGGACGTGCTCGCCAAGGTGCGCAGCGGAGGCGAGAAGGAGATCGTCCTGGTCTCCTCCGGCGCCATCGCCGCGGGCCTCGCCCCGCTGGGGCTGCGCCGCCGCCCGCGCGACCTCGCCCGCCAGCAGGCCGCGGCCAGCGTCGGCCAGGGCCTGCTCATGGCCCGCTACACGGCGTCCTTCGCGCGGTACGGCGTACGCGCCGGGCAGGTGCTGCTCACCAGCGACGACATGGCCCGCCGCGCCCACCACCGCAACGCCTCGCGCACCCTCGACCAGCTGCTCACGATGGGCGCGCTGCCGATCGTGAACGAGAACGACACCGTGGCCACCGACGAGATCCGCTTCGGTGACAACGACCGGCTCGCGTCCCTGGTCGCCCATCTCGTACGCGCCGACCTGCTCGTGCTCCTGTCGGACGTGGACGGCCTGTACGACGGCGACCCGAGCAAGCCCGGCACCTCGCGGATCGCCGAGGTGCGCGGACCCGAGGACATCGCTCACGTACAGATCGGCAGCGCCGGCAAGGCCGGGGTCGGCACCGGCGGCATGGTCACCAAGGTCGAGGCCGCCCGGATCGCCGCGGCGGCCGGCATCCCCGTGGTCCTCACCTCGGCGGTGCACGCCGCGGACGCGCTGGCCGGACGCGACACCGGCACCCTCTTCCACCGCACCGGGCGGCGCAGCGCCGACCGGCTGCTCTGGCTCCAGCACGCCTCCACCCCGCAGGGCTCGCTGGTCCTGGACGACGGCGCGGTGCGCGCGGTGGTCGAGGGCCGCAAGTCCCTGCTGCCCGCCGGGATCAAGGACGTGGAGGGCGAGTTCTCGGCCGGGGACCCGGTGGAGCTCAAGGACACCGAGGGGCGCGCGGTCGCCCGCGGCCTGGTGAACTTCGACGCCAAGGAGATCCCGCAGCTGCTCGGCCGCTCGACCCGCGAGCTGGCCAAGGAGCTCGGCCCTGCGTACGAGCGCGAGGTCGTGCACCGCGACGATCTGGTGCTGCTGCACGCCTGAAGCGGCGGCCGCCGCCCCCGCGCCGCCCCTTCGAATGGCGACTCGAACCGGCCGAATTCGGATGCCCTGCGCGAGGGACCTTCCCGAAAACCGTCACGCGGCACCACTTTGCCTGGTCAACTTTGTTGCTAGCGGTTCGCACCACGGACCGCCGGCGGTTCGCACCACGGACACTGACAGGAGGCCGTCCGGTGAGACGAGTGGCACTGACCAGTGTCGTGGCGGGAGATGCCTATGAGGAGGCCGAGGACCAGCCACGCCTCTGGCACGTCACGCTGAGCGTCTCGGGACCCGAGGCCCCCCTCGCCGACATCCGGCGCGCACTGGAGCAGCTGGCCCACGACCACCCCTTTCTCCTGACCAGCCGCTATGCGGCGGACCACGCGGAGATCCGCTACTGGGAAGAAGCCCGCGACCTGCACGACGCCGCCGCCGTCGCGCTGCGCCTGTGGGGCGAGCACCGCCAGACCGCCCAGCTCCCGCCCTGGGAGATCGTCGGCCTGGAGGTCATCGACCGCGACACGTACCACCAGCGGATCGCGGAGGGATACGGTCCGCCGCCGGCCACCCCCGTCGGCGTGCATCCCTTCTAGTGCGCCTAAACCGGCGCCGCTCTCGCGGACCTGGTTGCGCGCCGCGGTGGTTGCGCAATTGATGGTTGCGGTCCGTGGGCGGTGCAAAACCGGTCACGTCTCGCAGTACGGAATACACGCAGGATGACGCAGCCCTGCGCATTACCCTGCGAACATGACCTCGCCGCTCTCCGCCCCGTTCGACAACCTCTCGCCGGTCGTCCAGGCCGCCTACCGCGCCCGCGCCGCGGCCGCCGAGATCGCGCCGCTGCCGCGTGCCGTGAAGGACGACGCGCTGCTCGCCATCGCGGACGCCCTCGAAGTCCGTACGAAGGAGATCGTCGAGGCCAACGCCGAGGACATCGCCAAGGCCCGCGCGGCCGGCACCAGCGAGGCGATCATCGACCGGCTCACGCTGACCCCCGAGCGCGTGCGGGCCATCGCCTCCGACGTGCGCGACGTCGTGTCCCTGCCCGACCCGGTCGGCGAGGTCGTGCGCGGCTCCACGCTGCCCAACGGGATCGACCTGCGCCAGGTCCGCGTCCCGCTCGGCGTCGTCGGCATCATCTACGAGGCCCGCCCCAACGTGACCGTGGACGCGGCCGCCCTGTGCCTCAAGTCCGGCAACGCGGTCCTGCTGCGCGGCTCGTCCTCCGCGTACGCCTCCAACACCGCGCTCGTGCGGGTGCTGCGCGACGCCGTCGGGGGAGCGGGCCTGCCGGCCGACGCCGTGCAGCTCGTGCCGGGTGAATCCCGGGACTCCGTGAGTGAGTTGATGCGGGCGCGTGGCCTCGTGGACGTGCTCATCCCGCGCGGCGGCGCCTCGCTGATCAAGACCGTGGTCGAGCAGTCCACCGTCCCCGTCATCGAGACCGGCACCGGCAACTGCCATGTGTACGTGGACGCCGAGGCCGACCTCGACATGGCCGTCGAGATCCTCGTCAACTCCAAGGCGCAGCGCGTCAGCGTGTGCAACGCCGCCGAGACCCTTCTCGTACACCAGGACATCGCCGACGCCTTCGTGCCGCGCGCCCTCGACGCCCTCGCCGAGGCCGGTGTCACCGTGCACGCCGACGAGCGGATCGCCGCCTACGCCGAGGGGTCCAAGGCCACCGTGGTGCCCGCGACGGCCGAGGACTGGGAGACCGAGTACCTCTCGTACGACATCGCCGCCGCCGTGGTCGACTCCCTCGACAAGGCCGTGGAGCACATCCGGCTGTGGACCTCCGGGCACACCGAGGCCATCGTCACCACCTCGCAGCAGGCCGCCCGCCGCTTCACGCAGCTGGTGGACTCCACCACAGTCGCGGTGAACGCCTCGACGCGGTTCACCGACGGCGGCCAGTTCGGCTTCGGCGCCGAAATCGGCATCTCCACGCAGAAGTTGCACGCCCGCGGTCCCATGGGGCTGCCGGAGCTCACGTCCACCAAGTACATCGTGACGGGCGACGGGCACACGCGGGGCTGAGGCCTCCGTATGCGGCGGCGGCTGAATTTCCTTACCGTCTGCCCAAATTGACCCCCCAGGTCTACTCTGGATCCGTGCCGGAGGACGTGGGGGGCATGCCGTTTCCGGACGGCTGGGAGCCCGACGACGACCGCGACCACGGGGGTGCGGACGAGGAGTTCGCCTCCGTGGTCTTCGACGAGGACTTCGTGCGCGGCGCGCCGGTCCACGAACCGACCGCGGTGGAGCGGCTGCTGGCCGCGGCCCAGGCGCGCGCCGAGGCCGAGGCGCACCGCGCGCGGGGCAGGCCGGCCGCCGCCGAGGACGACGGGGACGAGTTCTACGACGGGTACGAGGGCCGCGGCCGCCTCGGGCACTACGGCGACGAGGCCGCGTACCACCACGACGAATCCCACGACGACGGCCACGAGCCGGACGTGTGCGAGGACCGCCTCGCCCGCCGGAGCCAAGCGCGCTGGCACCGGCCCGTGGCCTGGCTGCTCGCGCTCCTGATGGGCATCGGCATGGTGGCCCTCGCCTTCAGTGCCGTCTACCGGGGCGCCTCCTCGCCCGGCCGGCAGGACCGCACACCGCCGCCCGCGACCACGGGCGTGGACCAGACCGGCGAGCTGGGCCAGGGACCCTCCGCCTCCGCCGACTACTCACCGCCGGCCGTCTCCGCCGAACCGCGCACCCCCTGAGCGTCCTTTCGGAGTCAACCCCCTTACGCCTTCGAAAAGTTGACCCGTACCAGGGCGTTTACCTGAGGCTCCGGAAACCTACTCTGAAGGTATGGCCGGGTCTGCAGACCCACCTGACGGCGCACCAGAAGGCCTTCCCGGTGGGAGCGAGGAAGAGTTCCGTTCCGTAGTCTTCGACGAGTCGTTCGTCCGTGCCGCGCGCCTGGAGGAGTTCTCCGCGCAGGAGCGGATCACGGACCACGCACCCGCGGTGCGCAGGCGGGTGGCGCAGCATTCCGCTGCGCACCGGCGCCTGTCCCTGCAGGCGCTCCTGATGCTGGTGCTCATCGCCCTCGCCTTCGCCGTCGCGATCTACATGGGCGTACGGCAGCCCGCCGACACCCAGGACGCCCGGCCTGCCGAACCGCTCCGCATGACGGTGATCCCGCTGGCCCCCCAGGGGCCGGTGCCCGGCGCGCAGGACGCCGAGACGCTCTTCGAGCACAGCCCGGCCGCCGAGTTCGAGTCGGGCGCCGCCGGGATGCCCTTCCCGCCTGTGTACCGCACCGCCCACTTCACCGCCGACCAGGTCAGGGCGGCGCTCGACGTCGCGCGGAACTATCTGGTGGCCTCCTCGCTCGACCCGGCGGTCCTGACCGGTGACGAGATACGGCCGGTGCGCCGGCTGCTCGACCCGGAGCAGGCCGCGCAGTTCGACGCGGGCATGGACCGGCCCGCCGCCGACGGGCGGCACGCCCCCAGCGGCTGGATGGTGCGCTTCGATCCGGCCAAGGTCACGCTCGCGGGCGACGAGGTGCGGGTACGGGGGACGCTCAAGGCCTCCGAGACCGGCGCCGACACCCTCGAGGTGACCTCGCAGCACACCTTCGTCTACGCGCTGCGTCCGGTCGCGGGCCAGGACGCGCGCGCCTCCCTGTTCACCGTCCGGCGCGAGCTGCACTTCCGCTTCGACCGGGACGATCTGCGGGTCGGCCAGGCCGAGTTGACCCTCTCCCACACCCAGGCGGGACCGCTGTCCTGCGGCGCCGACACCACCGACCGGCTGCGCCCGCTGCTCGCCGGGCAGACCGCGAAGTCGGGCGGGCCCGCGGGCACCGACCCGTATGCGACCACCGGGCCGACGGCGCTGTGCGGAGCGCTCGCCGCCTCCGCACAGCCCACTCCGCCGCGCGGCTGAGCGCTACTTGCCGCCCTCGGAGCCTCCGTCGTCGTCCCTGCGGTCCGCGTCGTCGGCGGGCCGTGAGCCGCCGAACCCGCCGAAGCCCCTGCGCACCCGGCCGCCCAGGTCGCCCGCGCCCCCCGCGATGTCCGAGACCAGCTTCATCAGCGGGTCCTTGGAGTTGCGCACATCGCTCGCGTACGACGAAGCCGACTGGCGGAAGGAGTCCGAGACCGAGGTGTCCTTGTCCTCGTCGCGCCGCGGGTAGTGGCCGTCCATGATCCGCTGGTAGTCGCGGGACTCGGCCCACTTCTTCAGCTCGGCGGCGCGCACCGTGGTGAAGGGGTGCGTACGCGGCAGCACGTTCATGATCTTCAGGACCGAGTCGCGCAGGTCGCCGCCCGCCTCGTACTCCTCGGCCTGCTCGAGGAACGCGTCCACGTTCATCTCGTGCAGATGGTTGCCGCCCGCGATCTTCATCAGGCCGCGCATCGACGCCCTGAGGTCCTGGCCGACGAGCAGGCCCGCGCGGTCCGCGGACAGCTCCGACTTGCGGAACCACTCGCGCAGCGCGGTCACGATCGCCATGATCGCGACATTGCCGAGCGGGATCCAGGCGACCTTCAGGGCGAGGTTCGTCAGGAACAGCAGGATCGTGCGGTACACCGCGTGGCCCGACAGGGCGTGACCCACCTCGTGGCCGACGACCGCGCGCATCTCCTCCTCGTCGAGGAGCTCCACCAGGCCCGTGGTGACCACGATGATCGGCTCGTCGAGACCGATGCACATCGCATTCGGCACCGGGTTCTGCGTGACGTACATCGGCGGGACCTTCTCCAGGTCCAGGATGTAACAGGCGTCGCGCAGCATGACATTGAGATGCGCGAACTGCGCGTCGCTCACGCGCACCGAGTCCGACAGGAACAGCAGCCTGAGGCTGCGCTCGGGAAGCAGGGCGCTCAGCGCCTTGAAGACGGTGTCGAAGCCGCTCAGCTTGCGCAGGGCCACCAGGGCCGAGCGGTCCGCCGGGTGCTCGTACGTCCGGGACGAGATCCCGGGGAAGCGCCGGCGGTTGCGCCCCGGCAGGTTCTCGTGGTTCTCGTGATGTCCGTTGTCGGTGCTCTCAGGCATTCGCGGCCCCCATAAGTTCCGCGCGCGGTGCGCACGTTGCGAGTTCTCTCGCCCCCCTTACGAACGCCCAGACTACGGGCAGGGTTCCCTCGCGCACCCGGTCGCGCACCTGGCAAGCGCCTCCGGTCGCGCCCCCGGCCGCTCCTCCGCGCCCGCGCACGGACGCCGCCCGACCCGGGCGCGGGGCCGCCGCGGCCGGGGGATAGCTTGGGCGGCGTACCGCCACGTAAGGAGCATTGCGCGCATGGAGCCCACAGCAGCCGCGACCTCCCTCCTCGCCGCCGCGCAGGCCGCGGCCGCCGACCAGGGGCCCGGCAACACCGTGCGGATCGTCCTCGCTGTGTCGCTGGTAGGCGCGGTCCTGCTCGCCTGGTTCCTGCTGCGCGGATACGGGCGCGGGGGCGACGACTGACGGGTGCCGCACCCGTACGCCCGAGTCGGCGTGAGCGCCGCCGAGGCGCCCCCGTACGATGTGCGCGAAGTCTCAGCCCGTTCCCACCCGGATAGGTCCTGTCGAGAATGAGCCTTACCGCCTCCGCAGCCCAGCTGGTCACCCTCGCGTCCGAGGGCGGCGAGCACGGCGGCAACCACGAGAGCCTCAACGCCTACGTCATCGGTGGTGGCGCGTTCCTCGCGCTGATGCTGCTGCTCTGGATCACCACGCGCTTCAACCGCGACCGCTGACCGGCCCCGCACCGGAACGGGCCGCTCGCGCGGGCCGGTAGGGTCTGCTCGCATGGGAGAGCAGGACAGGCCTACCGGCCCCGCCCGCCGCGGCGAACACGGCAGCGGCAAGCGCCGCCTCGGCGTCATGGGCGGCACCTTCGACCCGATCCACCACGGGCACCTGGTGGCCGCCAGCGAGGTGGCCGCGCGGTTCCAGCTGGACGAGGTCGTCTTCGTACCGACCGGTGAGCCGTGGCAGAAGAGCCACAAGCACGTCTCGCCGGCCGAGGACCGCTATCTGATGACGGTCATCGCCACGGCGGAGAACCCGCAGTTCTCCGTGAGCCGTATCGACATCGACCGCGGCGGCCCCACCTACACCAAGGACACGCTGCGTGATCTGCGGGAGCTCAATCCCGGGACGGATCTCTTCTTCATCACCGGCGCCGACGCGCTGAGCCAGATCCTCACCTGGCAGAACGCCGAGGAGACCTTCTCCCTGGCCCACTTCATCGGGGTGACACGTCCAGGGCATACCCTGGCGGACCCCGGCCTTCCGGATGGCTCCGTCTCCCTCGTGGAGGTCCCCGCTCTGGCCATCTCCTCCACGGACTGCCGTGAGCGGGTCGCCAAGGGGGATCCCGTCTGGTATCTGGTGCCGGACGGGGTGGTGCGATACATCGACAAGCGCGAGCTCTACCGCGGCGCATGAGCCGAGAGCCGTGGGCGAGGCCTGAGAGCTAAGAGGGGCACCCGGTGAACGACCGACAGTACGACCCTTATGCGAGCCAGCAGCATGGGGGTCAGCAGTACGAGATCGTCGGCTACGACGAGTACGGCCAGCCGGTCTACCAGCCTGTCGCGCCCCCGCAGCACGGCCCGCAGGGCGGCTACGACCCGTACGGCGGCGTTCCCCAGCAGCAGGGGTACGGCTACGACACCTACGGCGGCCAGTACGGGACGGACGGGACGAACAGCTCGAACGGGGCCGACGGCTCGTATGACCCGAACGGCTCGTACGGCGCCAACTCCTCGTACGGCGCGGACAGTTACGGATCCGGCGCCGGTACCGGAACCGGGTACGGGAACGACCACCCCGCCGCCTACGGCAACGACACCGCCCCCTCGTACGACCCGTACGGGCAGGCCGGCGGCACCGGGCAGCAGCCGCGGGTCTCCGCGGACACCGGCGAGTTCGCGCCCGTCACCGAGACCGGCCGCTACACCCAGGTCCAGGAACCCACCGCCTGGGTGCCCCAGCAGCACACCCCCGAGGAGCCGGCGCGCGCGCCCGAGCGGGACTACCGCACGGAGCAGTTCTCCTTCATCGAGGAACCCGATGAGGAGTCCGAGGACGTCATCGACTGGCTGAAGTTCACCGAGTCGCGCACCGAGCGCCGCGAGGAGGCCAAGCGCCGCGGCCGCAACCGTATGGTCGCGCTGCTCGTCGTGCTCGCGCTCGTGCTGGTCGGCGGGGTCGGCTACCTCTGGTACGAGGGCAAGCTGCCGTTCCTCTCCGGCGCGTCGGAGGACGACCAGGCCGCGACCGGACCGCAGAAGCGCGACGTGATCGTCGTGCATCTGCACAACACCAACGGCAAGGGCACCTCGACCGCGCTGCTCGTGGACAACACCACCACCGAGCGCGGCGCCACCGTCCTGCTGCCCAACTCCCTCGCGGTCACCGACGAGGACGGCCAGGCCACCACGCTCGGCAAGTCCGTGGACGACGACGGCTCCAGCGGGACCCGGGAGGCCGTGGACGGGCTGCTCGGCACCCGCATCGAGGGCAGCTGGCGCCTGGACACCCCGTTCCTGAACAACCTGGTCGACATCGTCGGCAACATCGACATCGACACGAACGCCGACGTACCGGACCCGAAGGCGAAGAAGAAGGGCACCTCGCCGCTGGTCACCAAGGGCGAGGACCAGACGCTCAGCGGCCCGATGGCCGTCGCGTACGCCACCTACCGCGCGCCCGGCGAGAGCGAGGCGGCGCAGCTGAGCCGCTTCGGCGCGGTCCTCCAGGGCGTGCTGCGCAAGCTGTCCACCGACCCCAAGGCCGCCACCACCACCGTCCAGACCCTCGGCCAGATCATCGAGCCGCCGCTCACCGACCAGGACCTCGGCTCCTTCCTCGCACGCCTCTCCACGCGCGCGAAGGCCGGCGACTACGACAGCACCGTGCTGCCCGTGCAGCAGGACGGCACCGTCAGCCAGAAGGCCACTGACGACGTGGTCGCCAAGCTGCTCGGCGGCACGGTCAAGAACGCGGACCCGGACGCGGCGGTCCGCATCAACCTCTCCGGCGAGAAGAAGGCCGTCGAGAACGCGCGGGTCGACCTGGTCAACGGCGGCTGGACGGTCGTGCCCGGCACCGCGGGCGCCGGCGGCTCCTCGCAGGTCACCTACGCCGACGAGACCCGCAAGGCGGAGGCCGCGGAGGTCGCCAAGACGCTGGGCCTGCCGGCGGGCGCGGTCAAGAAGGGCAAGGTCGCCGGGAACGCGGACATCGGGGTCGTGCTCGGGTCCGACTACAAGGTGGAGTAGGGCTCCGAAGGCTCTCAGGGGGCGCCGCCCAGGGGTGGCGCCCCCTTGTGCAGCCTCGTGCTGCCGTGGTGCTGCGGTAATCGCCTGGGGCGAGGCCCGCGGTCCGTGAGATCCTGGAAGGGCAACACGCCCGGACGTCTTACTGGCCGGGGGCCCTGACCGCCGACGGAAAGCCAAGCAGTGACCGCGACAGACCGTTCCATCGAGCTCATCAATGTGGCCGCGCAGGCGGCCGCCGACAAGCTCGCGCACGACATCATCGCCTACGACGTCAGCGACGTGCTGTCGATCACGGACGCCTTCCTGCTGGCCTCCGCGCCCAACGACCGCCAGGTCAAGTCGATCTCCGACGAGATCGAGGAGAAGCTGAGCAAGGAGCTGGGCGCCAAGCCGGTACGCCGCGAAGGCGACCGCGACGCCCGCTGGATCCTGCTCGACTACGTCGACATCGTGGTGCACATCCAGCACAGCGAGGAGCGGGTCTTCTACGCGCTCGAGCGCCTGTGGAAGGACTGCCCCGAGCTCGACCTGCCCGAGGACGCCAAGGCCACCCGCGGCAAGGGCGCCGAGCACGCCTCCGCCGAGGAGCCGGCCGGGGACCTTCGATGACGTCGGTGCTCAACCAGCCGAGCGGCCGCAACCGCAGGATCATCCTGTGGCGGCACGGCCAGACCTCCTGGAACCTGGAGCGCCGCTTCCAGGGCACCACGGACATCGACCTCACCCCCGAGGGCGTCGCCCAGGCCGCACGCGCCGCGCGGCTGCTCGCCTCGCTCAAGCCGGACGCGATCGTCGCCTCCGACCTGAGCCGCGCCTCCGCGACGGCCGCCGAGCTGGCCGCCCTGACGGGCCTGGAGGTCGCGTACGAGGAGGGCCTGCGCGAGACGTACGCGGGCGCCTGGCAGGGGCTCACGCACGAAGAGATCCTCGCGCAGTACGGCGAGGAATACACCGCGTGGAAGCGCGGCGAGGCGGTCCGCCGCGGCGGCGGCGAGCTGGAGACCGAGGTGGCCGACCGCGCCGCCCCGGTCGTGCTCCGGCACGCGGACAAGCTGCCCGACGGCGGCACCCTCGTGGTGGTCAGCCACGGCGGCACGATCCGCACCACGATCGGCCGGCTGCTCGGCCTCGACGCCCACCTGTGGGAGGGCCTCGGCGGCCTGTCGAACTGCGCCTGGTCGGTGCTCGGCGAGGGCGCGCGCGGCTGGCGTCTCCTGGAGCACAACGCGGGCACGCTGCCGGAGCCGGTGCTCGGCGACGACACCTGAGCCTCGCAGGTCAGAGGCCCTGGGACCCGGATTTCACTTTCTGCCGGGTGGCAGGCTAAAGTTCTTCTTGTTCGCCCGCCGAGCGGGAAGAACGCAAGGGGCTATAGCTCAGTTGGTAGAGCGCTTGCATGGCATGCAAGAGGTCAGGAGTTCAATTCTCCTTAGCTCCACGTCACGGAAATCCCGTCCTCAGCAGAGGGCGGGATTTCTGCGTTACGGAGCAGGGGTCTGCGAGGCGGGCGGCGTGCCGCACCGCTCCCGTACCTGCGCCAGGCGGCCCGTGCTCAGCTCGTCCGCCGGGGTGTACGCCACGATGCGGCAGTCCGGCATCCCGTTGACGGACAGGGACACCGAGGTCATGCGGATCTCGCCCACCGAGGCGTAGCGGAACGTCTTCACGTGCGGGCCCGGGCCGACCACGTCGCCGCTCGCCCACAGCCGGGCGAAGGTCTCGCTCGCGGCCGAGAGGTCGCGGACGAAGGACTCCCATGCGGGCTCGCCGACATGACGGCCGTACCCGCCGCGCAACTGGGCGACCATCCGCGGCAGTTCGACCTCGCGGAACACCAGCGGGCAGTGCTCCTCCTCGACCGTGCACAGCGTCCACAGGACATTGCGCCGGCCCGCGCTGGACACGATCTCCTCGATGAAGAACAGCTCCCGGTACGCGGCGTTCGTGGCGAGGATGTCGTACCGCGCGTTGTAGATCACCGCGGGACGCGGGTCCAGGGCGTCGAGGATGCCCTGGAGCTCCTCGCTCACCTCGGGCGCGTCCGCCGGGTCCGCGGCGTCCGCGGGCAGCGGCACCTCGGCCAGGTGGTACAGGTGCTCGCGCTCGGAGCGGTCCAGGCGCAGCGTGCGCGCGACCGCGTCGAGCACCTGCCCCGAGGCGTTGATGGGGCGGCCCTGCTCCAGCCACGTGTACCAGGTCACGCCCACCCCGGAGAGCTGGGCGACCTCCTCGCGGCGCAGGCCCGGGGTGCGGCGGCGCAGGCCGCCGGGCATGCCGACGTCGGCCGGGGTCACGCGGGCGCGGCGGCTGCGCAGGAACGCGGCCAGCTCCGGGCGCCTGCGGCCCACCCTGTGCTCCGTCGCGCCGCGCGTTCGGTCTTCTGTCGCGCGGCCCGCCTCGTACTCCGTCGCCAAAGTCGTCACGTCCCCCATGGTCGAGCCGGTCCGCCCGGTGTGCCAGGTGCTGTCAGTACCCGTATGCGCGGGCTCTCGTTACCCGTACCGCAACGCCGTCAGGCTCGCTGCCATGACGACGACAACTGCACATCCCAGTAAAGCGGCCGGCGCCGACAACCGCCGGTCCGTGCGCCCGGGGCGGCTGCTCGCGGTGGTGCTCGCGGCCCAGTTCATGGCCCTGCTCGACGTGTTCATCGTCAATGTCGCCGCCACCACCATCCGCGCGGAGCTCGGCGCGAGCGGGGCGGGACTGCAACTGGTGGTGGCCGGCTACACCGTCGCGTACGCGGTGCTCCTGATCACCGGGGCGCGACTCGGCGACCGGTTCGGGCACCGGCGGATGTACCTGGCCGGGCTCGCGCTGTTCACCGCCGCCTCGCTGGCCTGCGGCCTCGCGCAGAGCACCGGCCAGCTGATCGCGTTCCGGCTGGCGCAGGGCGCGGGCGCGGCCGTGATGATCCCGCAGGTGCTCAGCCTGATCCAGCGCACCTTCGCCGGTGAGGCCAGGGCGCGAGCCCTCGGCGTGTACGCGGCCGTGCTCGCCGGGGGAGCGGCGGCAGGCCAGGTGCTCGGCGGAGTGCTGGTGAGCGCCGATCTGTTCGGGGCGGGCTGGCGGCCGGTGTTCCTGGTCAACGTGCCGGTGGGACTTGCCCTGTTGGTGCTCGGCCCGAGGGTGCTGCCCGCCGACACCGCACCCTCGCGCGCCCGCGGCTTCGACCTGCCCGGGCTCCTGCTGCTCGCCGGCGCCGTCTCCCTGTTCACCGTGCCGCTCGTGCTGGGGCAGGAGCAGGACTGGCCGCTGTGGTCCTGGCTGTCGCTCGCGGGCAGCGCCGTGCTGCTCGCGCTGTTCATCGCGTACGAGCGGAGGCTGGCCCGGCGCGGCGGCGCCCCGCTGATCGCGCCGCGGGTGCTGCGGGTGCCCGGGATGGGGTCGGCCGTGCTGCGGATCGTCCTGGTGATGGCCGGGAACGCGGGCCTGATGTTCGTGCTCGCGCTGCATCTCCAGGGCGGCCTCGGGCAGAGCGCGCTGCGCACCGGGCTCACCTTCGCGCCCGGCGCGATCCTCTTCGGCGTGGTCGGCCTGAACTGGCGCAAGTGGCCGGCGCGGCTCCAACAGGCCCTGGTTCCGGCCGGGTTCGTGCTCACCGCCCTGTCCACGCTCGCGCTCGGGCTCGTGCTGCGGGACGGCGGCGGGGGCGGCCTCGGCCTCCTCGTGGCCTTCGCGCTCGGCGGTACGGGCATGTCCCTGGCCTACAGCCCCACTTTCACACGGGCCCTGGCCACCGTGCGGCCCGAGGACGCGGCGGACGCCAGCGGACTGCTCACCACCGTGCTCCAGCTCGGCCAGCTCTCCGGGGTGGCCGTGTTCGGCACCGTTTTCCTGAGCCGGCCGCTCGGCGGCCCCCAGGAATCCGCCGACGCCCTTCTCATCACGGCATTCGCGCTGGCCGGGGCCGCATTTCTGGGCGCCGTGTCCGGACTGGTACGCGTACGTCGCTGACCCATCCGGGCGAGCGTGGCAGAATCGGGCGGGCCGGGATCGGGGGGACGACGGCGGTCCCCACGGGAGGGAGGAGCGCGATGCCTGGGAGCAACCTCGAGGAGGACGGCACCCTCCTCGACGTGGCCGAGACCCAGGGCTGCGCGCGGCTTCCCGGTGGCCGGACCCTCGTCCCGACCGCTCTGATCTGTCCGTCCTGCGGTTCCGCCCATGTCGCCCAGGTGCTCGGTGACAACGGCGGGATCTCCTACGTGTGCACGGCCTGCGGCCACAGCTGGAGCTGAGCGATGGGGGCACACAGGAGAAAGTGCGACTGGTGCGGCAGCGGTACGCCCATCGTCCGCGACATGGAACCGGTCAACCCCGAGTACCAGTACTGGTGCGAGGAGTGCGCGCGGGCGCTGATCATAAAGGGCGACCCCATCGAGACCTACCGTGAACTCGAGGGCGAGCCGATCTACGGGCGGCTGCTCGACGAGCACTGCACCCTGAAGCGCTTCTACTCGTTCGCGACCGCCTGAGCGGGCAGCTCGACCTTCGCGCCACGGGTGCTGCGTACCCGTAGCGCCGCGTACGCCAGGAAGCCGAGACCGGCCAGCGCATAGCCGGCCGAGAGCAGGAACTCGCCCACGTTCTGGTCGAGTTCGGGCCGCACCGTCCTGCTGGTGCCCGCGTGCGGGACCCACCACAGTGAGTACGAGAAGAAGACCAGGGCCACCGCCGCCGTGCCCGCCTTCAGCGCGCGGCTCCCCGTGCGGCGGACCTCGGTGAACAGGAGCATCAGGACCGGGACCGCCCACACCCAGTGGTGCGACCAGGACACCGGACTGATCAGGAGGGCGGTCACGGCGCACGCGGTGACCGCCCACGCCGTGTGCCCCTTCAGGAGCGAACGCACCGCCACCGCAAGGCCGAACAGGCCCGCCGCGCCTGCCGCGACCGCCCACCACAGACCCGGGTCGGTGGTGCCGAGGAGCCGCGCGAACACCCCGCGCAGGGACTGGTTCGCGGTGTCCTCGGCCTGGCCGGGGCGGCTCGCGGAGAACACCATCTCCGTCCAGAACCGCTTGGAGTCGTACGGCAGCACGACCGCCGAGGCCACCGTCATGGCCAGGAACGTGCCGGTGGCCGTCACCGCCCGGCGCAGGTGCACGTTCCACCACGGCTCCCCGGCCCGCACACGCCGCACGGCCGTGACGACGCCCGCGAGCGCGAGCAGCACCGCGAACAGCGCGGGCGTCAGCTTGATCGCGGCGGCCAGACCGATGCCCACGCCCGCCCAGCGGTTGCCGGGCCTGCGGGTGAGATCCCACAGCACGAACACCGCGAGCAGCAGATTGATCTGCCCGTAGCGCAGGGTCGTCCACACCGGCTCGCACCATACGAGCGCGGCGGAGATCCACAGCGCGCCCGTGAGCCGTGCGCGGCGCTCCTCGGTCCCGATGAGCCGCAGCGCCAGATACACCAGGGCGAGGACGAGCAGCAGGTTGAAGCCCGTCGCGAAAGTCCGCATCTCGGGGACGCCGAGCAACGTGAGCGGGGTGAAGAGGAGGGCGGCGAAGGGCGGGTACGTGGTGGGCAGGTTGGAGACCGTGGCCGTCATCGCGTACAGGTCGCCGCCGTTGCGCACCGTCCAGCCCTCGGCGCGGTAGACCATCACGTCCAGGAGCGTGACGCCCGCGAGGCGCTGGGTGATCCAGAACGCGGTGAACGACACCAGGCACACGAGCACGGCGAGCGGCAATCGGCGTCCGGGCTGCGCGGCCGGGGTGCTCTGCCGGTCCTCGTCGGTGTGCGTGGCGGTTCGTCCCAAGGAGGTCACGCCGCCCGACAGTACCGGCTGCGGCGCACCCGCCCCCGCTGTTGATCATGGTCGCGACAAAGGATTTGGTGGATGACCGGGGGGACCGTGTACTGTTGTCGACGTCGCCGAGGGAAACCGCGAGGAACACCGAGGCGGACACAAGCAAGGGGCTATAGCTCAGTTGGTAGAGCGCTTGCATGGCATGCAAGAGGTCAGGAGTTCAATTCTCCTTAGCTCCACAGGACAGAAGATCCCGTCCGGTCGTCTCGACCGGACGGGATCTTCTGGTTTTCAGGAGCGTGTACGGGACCGGCGCCGGAGTTCCAGGGTCAGCGGAGCCGCCGTGAAGACCGAGGAGTACGTGCCCACCGCCAGGCCGATCAGGAGCGCCAGGGCGAAGTCGGTGAGCGAGGAGCCGCCGAGCACGGCGAGGGCCGTGAGGATGAAGGCCGCGCCCATGCCGGTGTTCACCGTGCGGGGCAGGGTCTGGAGGATCGCGCGGTTCGTCAGGTCGGGCAGGGGCGACTTCGGGGCGGCGCGGACCAGTTCCCGTACGCGGTCGAAGAGGACCACCGAGTCGTTGACCGAGTAGCCGATGACCGTGAGCAGGGCCGCCACGAACGCGCCGTCCACCGGCTTGCCGAGCCAGGCGAAGACCCCGACGAGGATCACCACGTCGTGCGCGAGCGCCGTGACGGCGGCCGCCGAGAACATCCAGCGGAAGCGGGCCGCGAGATAGACCAGCTGGGCGCCGAGGGCCACCGCGAGCGCGATCAGGGCGCCCCGGCGCAGCTCCTCGCCGAGGCTCGGGCCGATCAGCTCGTCGCGCACCTTGGTGACTCCGCCCGCGGCCTCCCGTACGGCGGCCGTGACCTCGGCCTCCTCGGCGTTGGTCAGCGAGCCGGTGCGCACGGTCAGGCCCGAGTCGCCGGACGCCTGCACGACGGCCTGCGGGTGGCCGGCCTCGGCGAGGCCGGCGCGGACGCGGTCGGCGTCGGCCGGGCCCTCGGTGGCGTACTCGATGAGCCGCCCGCCGGTGAACTCCACGCCGAGGTCCACCCCGCGCACCGCGATGCCCGCGCCGGCGAGCACGAGCAGGGCGGCGGAGGTGGCCAGCCAGCGGCGCGGGCGGCGCATCAGCTGCGGGTCGCGGCGGGTGAGCCGGTCGCGGACGGCGCCCGTGGTGGCGATGCCGCTGAGCCGGGGCCTGCGGCGTACGAGCCGGGTGTCCACCGCGTACTCGGCGAGCACACGCGTGATCACCAAGGCGCTGAACATCGAGGCGAGCACCCCGATGGCGAGCGTGACACCGAAGCCCTTCACCGGCCCCGAGGCGAGGAAGAACAGCAGGCCGGCCGCGATCAGCGTGGTGACGTTGGAGTCGGCGACCGCGCTGAACGCCTTGCGGAACCCGGCGGCGAGGGCCGAGCGGGGCGTGGGGCGCCGGCGGGCCGCGTACTCCTCGCGGGCCCGCTCGAAGACCAGCACGTTGGCGTCCACGGCCATGCCGATCGCGAGCACGAAACCGGCCAGGCCCGGCAGGGTCAGCGTGGCGCCGAGCGCGGCCAGGGCGGCGTAGGAGACAAGTCCGTAGCAGACCAGGGCGGTTGTGGCGAGCGCGCCGAGCAGCCGGTAGAGGACGGTGATGAACACCGCTGTGAGGGCGGTGCCGACGGCCGCGGCCCAGGCGCTCGCGGTGATGGCCTGCGCGCCCAGGGTCGCGCCGACCGTGCGCTGTTCGACGGTCTCCACCGGGACGGGCAGGGCGCCGCCGTTGATCAGGAGGGCGAGTTCGCGGGCCTCGTCCGCGTCGAAGGAGCCGGTGATCTGCGTGGAGCCGCCGGGGATCCCGGTGTTGCAGGTGACGGACGGGTCGACCTGCGGCGAGGAGATCACCTTGTCGTCGAGGACGATCGCGACCCGGCGCTGCGGATCGCCCGCGGGATGGCAGGCGGCCGCGCCGGTCAGCCGGGACCAGCCGGTGGTGCCGGCGCCCGCGAAGTCCACCGTGACGTGCCAGCCGGCCCCGTTCTGCTGGTCGATGCGGGCGGCCGCCTCCTTCACGTGCTCCCCGGTCAACCGGGCGCCGCCCAGGCGCAGGAGCGCACCGTCCTCGTCGGGCAGGACGCGCTCGCGGGGGCGCTTGGGCAGCGGGCGGGTGGTGTCGTCGGGGCTTTCGGCGGTGCCGAGCACCGGGTGGAAGGTGAGCTGGGCGGTGCGGCCGAGGACGTCGGCGGCCTTCTCCGGGTCCTGGACGCCCGGCAGTTCGACGATGATCCGTTTCTCGCCGGAGCGCACGAGGGTGGGTTCGGCGACGCCGAGCGCGTCGATGCGGCCGCGCAGCACCTCCAGCGTGCGGTCGGTTGCGTCACGGTCGGCGTCGGTGGTGGCGGTCGAGCGGGTCTCCAGGACGATCTGGGTGCCGCCGCGCAGATCGAGCCCGAGACGGACGGGCACGGTCACGGCGATGTACAGGGATACGGCGATCACGGTGAGGGCGAGCAGGGCTCTCACGCGCAGGGAGCGGTTCAAAGGGGGCCTCCGGTGGGCGCACCTCGGAGAGCTTCGGCGCGTGGGGGCCGAAGCTCTGGGGGGCGGTCTGGGTCCGTGGGTCGGACGTGGTCCGGGTCCGTGGGGCGGACGCGGTGTGGTCCGTCGGTCGGTCGGCCGTGGTCCGGGTCCGTGGGGCGGACGCGGGCCGGGTCCAGGTGTCAGGTACCGGAGTGCGTGGGAGGTGCGCGGCCGCGGTCCGCGCGGGGAGCGTGCGGATCCGGGATGGGGAGGCGGGCGGCCGGCGCCGGGGCGCGGGCCCGGCCCGGGGCGGGCAGGGCGGTTTCCTTGCCGCGGGCGGTGAACGGGCCGCGGGGAGCCGGGTGTTCGGCCGGGGAGTCCTTGCGCGTCGCCGCCCGTACGCCGCAGTCGGGCTCGCAGCCGTCGTCGGCGTGCGGGCGGGCGGGACGGTGGTGGTCGGCCGCCGAGGCCGCCGTGACGGCCGGCTGGTGGAGTGGCGCGGCAGGGGAGGGCCCCGCGGCGCCGAGGACGGCGAGCAGCGCCAGGACGACGGCCGCCAGGAGCGCGGCGGCCGGGCGCCGGGCGGTACGGCAGCGAGGGGTCGTGCGGACGTCGGGGTGCACGGTCAGGGTTCGATCAGGCCGACGCGGATCGCGTACCGGGTGAGCTCCAGGCGGTCGCGCAGGCCGAGTTTGTGCAGCAGGTTGCCGCGGTGCCGCTGGACCGTCTTGATGCTGATGAACAGCAGATCGGCGATCTCCTTCGAGGAGTGCCCCTCCGCCACCAGCTTCAGGACCTCCTCCTCGCGCGGCGTGAGGATCTGGTCGGGGGCCTCCTTGCCGTGGCGCACGCGGTCGAGGTAGTTGCGGATCAGCGCCGTCACCGCGCCGGGGTACAGGAAGGGCTCGTCGCGCATCGCGGCGCGGCACGCGGCCACGAGGTCGCGGTCGGCCACCGACTTCAGTACGTAGCCGCTCGCCCCCGCCTTCAGGGCCTGGAAGAAGTACTGCTCGTTGTCGTGCATGGTCAGCATCAGGACCCGCAACCCCGGCTTGAGCGCGGTCAGTTCCCGTACGGCCTGGAGTCCCGTCAGACGCGGCATGGCGATGTCGAGCACGGCCAGGTCCAGGTCGTGGGAGCGGGCGAGGTCGATCGCCTCGGCCCCGTCGCCGGCCTCGGCGACCACCTGGAGGTCCGGCTCCTGGTCGAGGATGAGCCGTACACCGCGGCGGACCAGCGCGTGGTCGTCGGCGAGCAGGATGCGGATCGTGCGCAGGTCCGCCCGTGCGGGCGGGGTCACGTCGGACATGGTCAGGGCTGCTTCCTGGAAACGGGGGTGCTGAGCCGGACCCGGGTGCCGGCGCCGGGTGCGGGGGTGATGTCGAGGCGGCCCCCGATGAGCAGGGCCCGCTCGCGCATCCCGCGGATGCCGGCCCCCTCGCGCGGCGCCTCGATGCCGGTGCCGTCGTCGGTGACCGTCAGGACCACGTCCTCGCCGGTGTGTTCCAGGGCGACGGTGACCTTCCGCGCGTCCGCGTGCCGCGCGGCGTTGGTGAGCGACTCCTGGGCGACGCGGTACAGGACCAGTTCGGTCTCCGGGGTGAGGGCGGGCAGGCCGGGCGGGCCCTGTTCCGCGCCGGGCCCCTGCTGTCCGCGGGAGAGGGGCCGTCCGCCCGTCCCGGCGGGTGAGGTGCCGAAGCTGCGGGTGATCCGCAGTCCGGTGTGCGTGGCGAAGTCCTCGGTGAGCGAGGTCAGGGCGCTCACCAGACCCAGGTCGTCCAGGACGCCGGGGCGCAGCCTGCGCACCAGGCGGCGGACCTCGTCGAGGCTCTCGCGGGTGATCTCCTGCGCCTCGTGCAGCTCCTTGCGCAGCGGGTCGGGCGCCTCGTCCGCGGCACGCTTGAGACCGAGCAGGACCGCGGTCATCGTCTGCCCGACCTCGTCGTGCAACTCCTGCGCGATACGGCGGCGTTCGCTCTCCTGGGCCAGCAGGGCGCGGGCGCTGCTCGTGGCCCGTTCCTGTTCGAGGCGCTCCAGCATCGCGTTGAACGAGCGGATCACCTCGGCCACTTCACCGCCGCCCGACGCGGGCAGACGCTGGCCGGGACGCAGCAGATCCACCGTGGTCATCAGCTTCGTGAGCCGGCCGAGCGGAGCCAGGCCGAGCCGCAGCAGCGCGGCGTTGGCCACCAGCATCACCCCGAGCCCCGCCACCAGGATGATCGCCTCGGTGAGCAGCACGGGCACGGAGACGGTCACCGGCGCCCACAGCAGCAGGGCCGTGGCCGTACCGAGCACCACGGCGTTCAGGGCGAAGATCCGCCAGTACAACGACACCGCCCCCACGCCTTTCCTCTCGCTCCGTCCCACCCGCCGGCCCGCCACGTGCACGGCGCGGGGGTACGAGGTGAGCCTAGGGCCAGCCTGGACCGCCCCCGGGAACCGGTCGATGGGCTCCGGAACCCATTTCCGGGGGCACCCACGACCCATGACCCCGCCGTGTGGATCCCTCGGCCCAGCGTAAATGGGGCCCGCAACCGATAGGTATCCGCCGAGGGTCCGGCGAGGGTGGAGGGCCCGATGTCCGCGAGAAGGGGACGTCGCGGGCAAGGGGCGCCCTTGCGCGGAGGACGTCTTCGAGGAGGCGACGCCCTCGTGCGCAGGGCGTCCGCCAGGAAGCGACGTCCTCGTGCGCAGGGCGTCCGCCAGGAAGCGACGCCTCGTGCGGAGGACGTCTTTCGAGAACGAGCAAGGGACGCCCTGGAGAAGGGACGTCTTCGAGAAAGGGACGGGCCATGTCGCTCGAAGCCACCCGCGCCGGATCGCAGTTGCACGAGGCGCGCCTGCGTCTGGAGCACGCCCGCAGCTCCCGGCTCGCCCAGCTGCAGGCGCTCAAGGAGACGGAGCGGTCCGCGGGCGACCGGCTGCTGTCCGAGCAGGAGGCCGCGATGGAGCGCTCGTTGCGGGAGATCGAGGAGGCCTTCGCCCGGATCGCGAACGGCACCTACGGCATCTGCCTGGGCTGCCGCAAGCCGATCCCTGTGGAGCGCCTCGAAATCCTCCCGTACAGCCGCTTCTGTGTCGCCTGCCAGCGCCGGGCCGGCTGACGGCGTCCGCCCTGACCGAAGGGGTGACGTGGTGAACCACCGAACCACCGGCCCGAGTTCGGCGCCTCTCGCGGCCGACGACCTGGCCCGGCTGCGCGCCGACCTCCAGGAGCAGCGCCTGTTCCGGCGGGAGCAGCTCCGGCAGCTCGCCGGGCCGTCCGGCACCCGCGCCGAGGAGCGGCGGCAGCGCGCGGCCGCGCAGATCGAGGTGCAGGTGAAACTCGCGACCTCCGCCCGCATGGTCCTCGCCGACGTGGAGGCCGCGCTGGCCCGCATGGACGCCGGCACGTACGGCGTGTGCCACCGGTGCCGGTGTCCCATCGGCCGGGACCGTCTGACGATCGTCCCGCAGGCCCGCTACTGCGGAGGCTGCCGGCGGGCCGGGAGGGCGGCACCGTGACCGGCGGACCGCCTCCGTACACCGCGGGCGCCCACCGGCCCTGGCCGCTGTGCCGCCGCTGCTGCGGCATCGCCCTCGACCTCGGCAGCGCCCGTACGCGGGCGTGGATCTCCCGCAGGGGCGTGGTCGTCGACGTGCCCACCGTCGCGGGCGCGGGGCACCCCGTCCAGCGCGGCACCATCGTCGACACCCCGGGATGCGCCCGCCTGCTGCACGCGCTCCTGGCCTCCAGGCTGCCCCGGGCCGCCCGCCCCATGGTGATCGTCACCGCTCCGGTCCTGGACGGGGTCGCCTTCCGTGCCCGGGCGCGGAAGGCGCTGGAGGTGCTCGGGCCGAGCAGCGTCCTGACCGTGCCCGCGGCACGGGCGGTCGCCGTGGCCGCGGGCGCGGACCTGTCCCGGCCGCTCATGGTGGTGGACCTCGGTGCCCATCTCACCGAGGCGGTGCTCCTGAGCGACGGTGCCGTCACCGACGCGCGGCGCACCGCCCTGGGCACCGGTGACCTGGACGCCTCGACGCCGCCGGAGCGGATCGCCGACGCGGTGGTCTCGATGCTGACCGCGATGCTCCGCCAGGACCGCAGCCCGCTCACTCTGGACGCGTTGCACCGCGGCGTCCTGGTGGCCGGCGGCGGCGCGCTGCGGCCCGACATCACCCGCCACCTCGACGGACGCCTGCACGCGCCGCCGCGTGTGGTCCCCGCCCCGCACACCGCGGCGGTCCGCGGCGCCGCGAAGCTCCTGGAGGCCGCGCACGCCCACCCCTGCCTGTCCGGGGCCGGTCCGCAGCTTCCGGTGCCGCTGGTGCCTCCGGTGGTACGGCCGCACTAGGCCGCGTCGGCCGACCGGCGCCCGCAGGGCCCCGGCCGCCGTCCGCAGCGGGCCCGACCGCCGTCCACAGCGGACCCGTCCGCCGCCCGCAGCTGCCCCAACCGCCGCGCACCGCAAGGGAGTCGGCGGCCGCCACTTCCAGGAAGCCTGGGATCACCGCGCCCGCCACCGGAAGGAGACCCGTGCCCGCCCGCGTACCACCGCCACCACCGACGCCCGTACGTACAGGGCGCCTTCGGTGCCGTCTGCGGCGGCTCAACCCCTTGTGCCGCCGCAGCGACCAGGTGCAGGCGTGGATCGGTTCCGCCCTGGTCCTGGCCGCGCTGGCGGCGACCCCGCCCGCCGTGTTCCTGGCCGGCGGGGCCGCGCACGACCACTACACGCGTACCGCGCAGAGCCGTGCCGCCGGCGGCCGGCACACCTCCGCCCTCCTGCTCGAGGACGCGCGCCGGCACCCCGAACCCGGCTCCGCCGAGGCCGGACACGTCCGCTACCCGGCCGGGGTCCGCTTCACCGACCCCCAGGGCCGGACCCGTACGGCCACGGCCGAGGTCCCGCCGGGTCTTTCCCGGGGCAGTACGGTCCGCGTCTGGACGACCGCCGACGGAAGGATCACGGACGAGCCCCTCGACCCGGACGAGATCCGCAGCCGCGCCCTCGGCTGGGCGATCATCGCCGCTCTCGCCGTGCCGCTCACGGCGGCCGCCGCGTACGGCATCGCCCACCGCGTCATCCGGCGCCGCAACCTCGCGGCGTGGGACCGTGCCTGGGCCGAGACGGCACCGCGCTGGACGCCTTCGTCCTAGGACCTGTCCCGCACCGCCCGGCACCCGCGCCGCACCGCACCGGACGCCCCGCACCAGGACCCGTCGAGCCTGCTCACCGTGAACTCACCTTCCCCCGCCGCAACGTCAGCGTCCGGTCGGACCGCGCCGCGAGCTGCTGGGAGTGGGTGACGACCACGACGCACTTGTTCCGCTCGTGGGCCAGGTCCCGGAAGATGCGGATGATGCCCTCGGCCGTGTCCTCGTCCAGGTTCCCCGTCGGCTCGTCGGCGAAGAGGATGTCGACGTCGCAGGCCAGGGCGCGGGCGATGGCGACGCGCTGCTGCTGGCCGCCGGACAGGCGCAGCACATTGCGCGTGGCGTGGTGGCGGTCGAGTCCGACCTGTTCCAGGAGTTCCAGGGCACGGGCCTTCTTGTGCCGGGCGCGGACCTTGGTGATCTCCATGGCGGTGGTGACGTTCTGCACCGCTGTCATGTACGTGAGCAGGTTGTACTGCTGGAAGACCGTGGCCACGTGCCGGTTGCGGTAGCGGCCCAGGCCGATCTCCTCCAGGTCCACGCCGTCGAAGGCGACCGTGCCCGCGGTGGGCCGGTCCAGGCCCGATGCCAGCGAGAGCAGCGTGGTCTTCCCGCTGCCGGACGGGCCGAGGATCGTATAGAAGACGCCGCGCTCGAAGCTGTAGTCGATCTGCTTGAGCACCGTGGTGCGGCGGCGCTGACCCGTGTACGTGTGGCTCAGGCCGGTGAGCTTCAGGACCGGCGGCGCGGTTTCGGCGGCCGGGGGCTTGTCGGTCGACACTGCGTCGGTCACGGTCACTTGCCCTTCGAGAGGATGGATCGGGGGGAGAGCCGCAGCACGGACGCGGCAGGGAGGGCGGTGGCGAGCAGGCCGGTCGCGAGGCCGAGTCCGGCGACCGTGGCCAGCGCGCCGTCGTCGAGCCGTACGGTGATCCGGTCGATCGGGTCGGCGTCCGCGACGGGTTCGGCGTCCCAGTCGGTGCCCTCCTGCAGTCCGGTCGAGCCGGGCGGCGGTGGCTGCCAGGCGTCCAGCTTGCGCTGGGCGGCGCTCGCTTCGCCGCGTACGAGCGCGTTGCCGGCCCGCTCCGTGAGCGTCTGCGCGAAGAGGGAGCTGAGGCCGACGGCCAGCACGGCGAGCACGAGGACCTCCACCACCTGCTGGGCGACCAGCTTCCCCTTGCGCTCGCCGAGCGCGAGCAGGACACCGAACTCGGTACGGCGCTGCTTGACCGCGAGCATGGCGAGCAGGGCGAGCACCGCGGCGCCCGCGATGCCGATCAGCCACATGGCGGCCGTCGCGGTGCCGGCCACGGACGACAGCGGGCCGGTCATCTGCCGCAGGGCCTTGTCGTTGATGCCGAGCGCGAACCCGTCGAGCGCGTCACCGGCGGCCTCCTCGGCCTCCTTCTTGAACTGCTCGAACGCGGCGGGGTCCCGGAGCTGGAAGCTCGCCGAGCGGGCGATCGTCTCCTGCTCCCCGTTGAGCCTGCTCAGCGCGCCGGCGGTGACGAACAGGCGGTTGGCCGGGTCGAGACCGTACTCGGGGTCCTGCTCGTCGGACGGGTCGCGATAGACGCCCTGCACGGTGAACTCCGCCGTGCGCCTGCCCTTCGGGTCGTTCTCGCCGAGCGTGATGCGGTCGCCGGTCTTCAGATTGTTCTTGCGCGCGAGCCGCTCCTCGATCAGGACGACGTTCCTGTCGCGGTCCGCGCCGGTGATCGGCCTGCCGGACAGGAGCTTCCATGTGCCGCTCGCGAAGTCCGGCTGCAACGAGGAGTCGAGGACGCCGAACGCCAGCGTCGACGTCGGCCCCTCCGGGTACAGGGGCTTGCCCGGCAGCTTCAGGCCGCCCTTCAGGGAGGCGCCGTCGAAGGACTGGTACGTGTACTTCCGCACCAGCGGCGACCTGCCGATCCGGTCGACCGTGTCGGTCCGGATCTGCGGCGCCTGGAGCTGCCCGGAGGACGCGAGCGCGTCCATGTCCACATCGAGGCCGACCTCGGCGCCGATCTTCTGCCGGGCGGCGTCGGAGGCGCGGGCGGTGGCGTCCTTGATGAGCACTCCGGCGAGCACCATCACGGAGATGACCACGAGGGTGCTGAAGGTGAGGAGGGTTCTGGCCTTGCGGGACCACAGGCTCAGGGCCGCGCGTTTGAGGAAGTTCATGGCGGGTGTCCGGCCGGCTCTCTGCTTGAAGGGAAGGGGAGTTGAAGGGCGAGGGGAGAGGGGAGAGGGGAGAGGGGAGAGGGGAGAGGGGGTGTGCGGGGTCAGTCGGTGGCGGCGAGGATCGACCGGGGGTGCAGCCGCAGGATCCCGATGCCGGGCAGGACGGTGGAGACCAGCGCGATGCCCACGCCGAGGCCCGCCACCCTGCCCAAGTCGGCTGCCGTCAGGCGGAGTTCGGGTGCGGGCAGAAGCGCGCCGGCGCTCGCCGTGTGCCCCGGCAGGAGCTCTGACACGGTCCCGGCGCATGCGGCCCCGGCCAGGGCGGCCAGCGCGAGCGCCGGCAGGGCGACGGCGGCCACCTCCACCGTGTGCTGGCCGATGAGCTTCCACTTCCGCTCGCCGAGCGAGAGCAGCATCCCGAGCTCGTCCCGGCGCTCGCGGATCGTGAGCGCGACGATCAGGCCGAGGACGACGGTCCCCGCGCCGGCGATCAGCCAGACCAGGGTCCCGGCGAAGGCGCCGACCCGTCGCAGCGGCTGCACCTGGTCCCGGTACGCCTTGTCGTTCACGTCGAAGCGGAAGTCCGCGTCGCCCAGGAGCCGTTGCGCCGCCGCGTGCAGCTGCTCGGCCTGCTCGGGCGAGCCCAGCCTGAACACGGCTTCGTCGAGCCGGCCGTCGGGGCTGCCGAGGCCGAGGTCGGCGAGCGCGCCGAGCGGTGCGTAGATCTGGTTGGCCGGGAGCTCGGACGGCTCCAGCCAGCCGTCGGGCACAGGGGCCCGGCCGTCGCGGTGGACCCCCACGACCTCGTACGCCCTGCGGTGTTTCCCGTCCGGCGAGGCCAGGGTGATCAGGTCGCCGGCCGCGAGCCCGTTGAGCTCGGCGAGCTGTGCACCGATCAGCACGCGGTCGTGCCCGGCGTCCTGCGGGGTGAGCGGGCGCCCCTCGACCAGGGTGCTGCGGCCGGTGGCGAAGTCGAGCAGCAGCTCGGAGTCCCGCAGCCCGATCAGCCGTGGGCCGTCCCGCTCGGGCCGGCTGTCCGGCGGGCGCGGCGCGTCGGACCGGACGAGCTTGCCGCCCTGCAGGCGCGGCACGCCCCGCAGCAGCGGGTTGTAGCGCTGCACGCCCGGGACCTTCGCCAGCCGCCCGGCCCGTTCGGCGGTGAGCCGGTCGGCGCGCACGGTGACGTCCACGCCGATCCGGCGCTGCGCCTCGGCCTCCTGCCGGGCCGTGGCGCCCTCCAGGAGAAAACCCCCGAGCAGCAGCACGCACACGACGAGGAAGATCCCGAGGAGCAGCGCCGTCTTCCCCTTGCGGGCGACCAGACTCAGCCCGGCCCGTTTGACGAAGTTCATGCGGCCGAGCACACCAGGAGGGGCTGTGCAGCGGGATAAGCGGTGTTACGGCGGCATAAGCGCGCCCAGTGCGCCCAGTGCGCCCAGTGCGCCGAGTGCGCCGAGTGACGCCGAGTGCGCCGAGTGCGCCGAGTGACGCCGAGTGCGCCCAGCGCACCGAGCGCGCCACAGCAGCCCCGGGCGTCACACCCCCCGGTCGGCCCAGCACTTACATCTCTGCAACGCTCCCCTTGCTTGCATGGGACGCATGAGGGTTCTGGTAGCCGAAGACCACCAGGTGCTGGCGCGGGCGATCGCGACGGGGCTTCGGCGGCAGTCGATCGCGGTGGACGTGGCCGCCTCGGGCGACGAGGCCGAGCGCATGTGCCTGCTCACCGACTACGACGTGCTCGTACTCGACCGCGACCTGCCGGTCATGACGGGCGACGAGGTCTGCCGGAAACTGCGCGAGCTCGTCGACCCGCCGCGCATCCTCATGCTGACCTCGGCCGGCTCCCTGGAGGACAAGGTGTACGGGCTCGAACGGCTCGGCGCCGACGACTATCTGGCCAAGCCCTTCGACTTCGCCGAGCTCGTCGCCCGTATCCGCACGCTCGGCCGCCGCGTGCCCAAGGCGCCCGCGGACGTGCTGCGGCACGCGGGCCTCACCCTCGACCGGACCCGGCGCGAGGTCACCGTGCGCGGGCGCGCCGTGGAACTCACGCCGAAGGAGTTCGCCGTACTGCGGCGGCTCATGGAGGCGGGCGGCGACGCGGTGCCGCACGACGAGCTGGTCCGTACCGTCTGGGACGAGCACCTCGACCCCCGTACGAGCGCGGTACGCGCCACCATCAGCCGGCTGCGCGGCAAACTCGGCGACCCCCACCTCATCCTCGCCGACGCGGGCCACGGCTACCGGTTGTGCGGATGACCCTGCGTTCGGCGCTCTCGCCGCGCCGCCTGCCGTTCCGCGCCCGCCTCGCCGTCGCCTTCAGCGGACTGTTCCTGCTGTCCGGTGTCGCGCTGCTCGCCTTCGTCGTGCTGCTCGCCCGTCACGGCACGGCGCAGAAGGTGGAGGGCATGGACATCCAGCGGCTGACCGACGGCGGTCCGGTCCCCGACGAGGCGCTGCGGACCGAGCCGTACGGCGCCACCCCGCCCTGGAACCCGGCCGGCATCGACGGCATCGCGATCCGCAAGACCGAGCGGACCGTCCAGGCCGTGCAGGACGCGGCGCTCCAGGAGATGCTCACCTGGTCCGGGATCGGCCTGCTCGTGATGGCGCTGTTCGCCGGGCTGCTCGGCTGGTGGCTGGCCGGGCGTGCGCTGCGGCCGATCACCGCGATGACCGAGTCCGCGCGCCGGATCAGCGACCACAACCTGCACGAGCGGCTCGCCCTGACCGGCCCCGACGACGAACTGCACCGGCTCGCGGACACCTTCGACACCATGCTGGACCGCCTGGAGAAGGCCTTCGACAGCCAGCGCCGCTTCGTCGCCAACGCCTCGCACGAGCTGCGCACCCCGCTCGCCGTCCAGCGCACCAGCCTCGAAGTCGGCCTCGCCGACCCGCTGCCGGACGGTCTCGCGGAGGTACGCGACGACCTGCTCACCGCCAACCGCGACGCCGAGCGGCTCATCGCCTCACTGCTGCTGCTCGCCCGCAGCGACCGCGGACTCGGCGCCACCGAGCCGGTCGACCTGGCGGCCCTGGCCCGGCAGGCGGGCGCCGAACTCGCCGCGCCCGCCGGGGAGAAGCAGGTCGAGGTGACGGTCACGGGCCCCGACCTGCGGGTGACCGGCGACCCGGTGCTGCTGCGCCACCTGCTCACCAACCTGATCGGGAACGCGATCCGCTACAACCACCCCGGCGGCCACGTCCACGTCACGCTGGAAGGCCGCACGCTGACGGTGGCCAACTCGGGCCCCGAGGTGCCGCCCGACCGCGTGGCCGACCTCTTCGAACCGTTCCGCCGTCTGACGCAGGACCGGCTGGCGCACCAGAGCGGGCACGGCCTCGGCCTGTCGATCGTGCGCTCCATCGCCGAGGCCCACGGCGCGCGGATCGACGCGGAGGCCGGGGCCGGGGGCGGGCTGCGGATCGCCGTCGTCTTCGACGGCTGACCCGGGTGGGCCGCAGCTCGGTCCGCGAGGGCTGACCCGCCTCGACCCCACGATGCCCGTCCCCGGCCGCCTCAACGTCACGGTGCCTGTCCCCGGCCGCCTCGACCCCACGGAGCCCGTCCCCGGCCGCCCGGACGCCCCGCCGTCTCAACTCCAGCCGCTCTCCAGCGCCTTGCGCCCCGGCGCGCCCGGCAGCGCGGCACGCCGCGGCTGCCGGCCCGGGACCTGGTCCGCGGCGCGTTCCAGGCGCAGGGCCAGGGCGGGGCAGCGGCGTACCGCCCGCTGGGCGCGTCCGCGCAGGGCCAGCGGTACGCCCGCGTCGGCGACCGAGGGGAAGCCGTCCGGGCCGAGGGTGATCAACTCCGGTACGACGTCGGCGCACAGCCCGTGCCCCTGGCACAACGTCCAGTCCACGACCAGCCGTTCACCGCTGGGCAGGCCCGGATCCGCGCCGCCCGGCCGGGGCAGCGGCAGCACCCCGCGGGTCTCGCGCCCGCAGCCGCCGCTCAGGACGTGCATCGCGAGGTCGTCCTTGAAGGCCGAGAGCGTCGAGGCGATGAACCGCGCCGAGCCGTCGGGGTGCTTGCACGCCCCGCGCCCTTTCACGGCGCGGGTGATCTCCCGTAGCGCCTCGAGTGCCGCCGGGCCCCCGCCGTTCAGGACGTCCGCGAGGCCGCTCGCCGCCGCCGGCAGACCGAGTCGGCACGGGCCGCACTGCCCTGCGCTCTCGTCGGCCAGCCACTGCGCGACGCGCAGCCCTTCGCCGAGCGCGCAGGTCTCCGGCCCGATCGGCAGGATCGCGCCCGCGCCCAGCGCACCGCCGAGCGCCTCCAGGGACGCGCGCGAGACCACGGCGTCGTGCGCGGCGACCGCGTCCAGCCAGCTGCCGTGGTAGCCGCCGGTCAGCACGCCCTGGGGGAGCGGCGGCGCACCGGCCAGCTGCAGCACGTACCGCAGCGGCACCCCGGTCGGCACCTCGACCACCATCGGGCGCGCCACGGCCCCGGAGAGCGTGAGCAGCACGGTGCCCGGTTCGTCGTACAGGCCCGTGCCCCGGTAGCGGGACGGGCCGATGCGGGCGGCGACCGCGAGCTGCGCGAAGGTCTCGGCGTTGGAGAGCAGCGTCGGTGCGCCGCCCACGCCCGACTCGGCGGCGCGCACCCGGCGGCCGGGCGGCAGCGCGGGACCGCCGTCGGCGGACCGGATCAGGGCCGAGGCCTCGCCGGTGACCATGCGTTCGGGGTTGCGCTGGACGCGGGCGCGCAGGGGGGCGCCGCGGCGGTTGGACAGGCCGCGCTCGGCGAGTGCCGCGGTCATCGAGGCCTCGGTGGAGTCGCGCGTGACGCCCACGACGAGGGTGCGGGCGCCGAGCGCCTCGGCGGCGAGCAGGGCGCCGTCGAGGATGAGGTGCGGGGCGCGGTTGATGAGGACGGTGTCCTTGCGGCAGGCCGGCTCGTCCTCGCTGCCGTTGACGACGACGACCGGACGTACGCCCCGCTTGATCGCCGCGTCGGCGACGGCCCGCAGCTTTCGGGCGAACGGGAAGCCCGCGCCGCCTCTGCCGCGCAGCACCACGTCGTCGGCGAGCCGGGCGAGCCGCTCGCCGCCCATGGGTTCGAGCGGCCCGTGCACCTTGAGGTGCATCGCCAGATCGAGCCGCTCGACGAGGTCGAACCCCGAGGTGAGCTGCGGCAGTCCGACGACCCGGACCTCCGGGACGTCGGGCAGGGGTGCGTTCAACGACGGCCCCCCGTCGACGGGGCGCCGGGCGCGGACCAGGGCTCACCCGCGGCGGGCGCCTCGAACGGGCTCGGTCCCGGGCCTGGCGCCGGAGCCGGGCCGGGCGCCGGCACCGGGTACCCGAGCGGCCCTGCGACCGGGTTCCCGAGCGGGCTCGCGAGGGGGCCTGCCACCGGGCTCGCGATCGGGCTCGCGAGAGGGGCCGCGATCGGTTCGGTGGGGGCCTCGTAGAGCGGTGCCGGCGGTGTCTGGCCGGTGTCGTACGGGGCGATCGGGCCCGAGCCGTACGTCGGCGTCGAGCCGGTGTCGTAGGGGTCGCTGGTCACGTAGAAGGGGACCTCGCTGCTCCGGTCGGGGACGGAGGGGGGTGCCGCCGCGGGGTCGGCGGTGGGGACGGGGCCTGGGGCGACGGTGGGTACGGACCCGGTGTCGCCGACGGTGGGTACGGACCCGGTGCCGCCGACGGTTGGTACGGACCCGGTGTCGTACACGGGCACCGGCCCGGTGTCGTACGAGGAGGAGGCCGGGGACGAGGAGGCCGGGGAGGCGGCGGGCATCACCACCGGGCGTGCCGCCTCACCGGGCGGCGGCGGTGACGGGGAGGGCCAGCGGCCGCTGTGCTCCTCCTCCTGGAGCGGCAGGGGGCGCGCCCCGGGCGCCGAGGAGACCGCGCGGTAGGCGGCCGCCATGCCGTCCCCGGCGCGGGGCCGCTCCTCATACGAGCGAGTCGCCTCCTCGTACAAGCGCGTCTCCTCCCCGTACAAACGCGGCTCCGTCTCGTACCGGCGCGTCTCCTCCGCATACGAGGGGCGCGAACCGCCGGTCTGGGAAGGGAGTTGAGGCCGGGAGGCAGCGGGCTCGGCGGCCTGCCCGAGCGCACCCAGGCCGGGCAGTCCGCCCGCCCCGGACAGCCCGCCCGCCGCGGACAGTCCGCCGGCCCCGGGCACGCCGCTCATCCCGGGCAGCGGCCCCTCGCGGCGCGGGGTCTCGACCGGCTCGCCGCGGTCGGGTGCCGGCTGGCGGTTCAGGAGGGCGAGGACGCGGGCCGCCACCTTGCGCTTGACCGGCAGCGGAGCCGCCCGCAGCGCGAGGGCCCCGGCCACACCGGCCAGGCACAGGCAGTACAGGACCACGACCCAGGTGCTCGGCGCGCGGCCCGCGTACAGGCCGTGCACCAGGGCCGAGCACCAGGCGGGGTAGGCCAGCATGTGCAGCGCGCGCCAGCGGCCCGCGATCCGGGCGGGGGAGGCGAAGGAGGAGCGCAGGGCGCCGGTGACGCCCGCGACGATCATCAGCAGGCCGGCCAGGGCGCCGAAGCCGATCAGACCGTCCGTGCCGGTCACGCCGAGACCGAACGGGACGAGCGCGCCGAGCGCGGACACATGGTCGAGCACCAGCTTGACCGTGCCGTGCAGAAGCAGGAAGCCGAGCGCGGCGATGGCGGTCGCCCGGTGCACGCCCTGGGCGAGCAGCCGCTGCTTCGGCGAGAGGAAGAGCCGGTCGGAGGCGACCAGGCCCCAGGCGATGCTGCAGGTCAGAGCGACCAGGCAGAGCACTCCGGTCGTGAAGTCGAGCGCGGCGCGGAACGCGTCGCTGCCCGCCACCACGACCAGGGGTATCAGGAGCAGCACCGCACCGGTTAACGCTCCGCGTGCCGCGCGGCCCGGCCCGGGGGAGGAACGGGGCGTACGGCTATGGGGGGTGAGAGGGTTCATGGGGATGACTCCCGGATGATGGTTCGAAAGCGGGTCCCGCTGCCGCATGCTAAGTGGCCCCGTACCGACCGGTTCGGGGTTTGAGTTATTGCGTTGTTATCAAGTGGCGAGTGTCTCTTGACGTTGCCCCGATAGAGGGCGGTACGCGGAGTAACCCCGAGGCGCCCGGGCCCGGTGGGGCGACCCCGGAAGCCCGATGCGGGCCGCTCGGCCCCTGCGGTACCCTGACGCCATGCGTGCCGTACGCCTTCTGCTTAGCGAGCCGCGCTGATCAGTACCGGCCACTGACGAATTCGTGGACCGGAATCAGCGCGGCGTCCCCTCCTGTGCGAGGGGTTTTTTCATTTCGGCTGTACGTCGCAGCCGGACTCGGTGGAAAACGCAGCAGAGACGATCGATGGAGCCCTAAGGATCATGAGCGAGACGAATTCGGCTGCCGAAGTCGCAGCCCCGCACCGCTACACCGCGGCCATGGCCGCGGACATCGAGGCGCGCTGGCAGGACTTCTGGGACGCGAACGGCACATACGAGACGCCCAACCCGAGCGGCGTGCTGACCGGCGACCCCGAGATCGCCGCGCGGCCCGAGAAGTTCATCATGGACATGTTCCCGTACCCCTCGGGTGCGGGTCTGCACGTCGGTCACCCGCTGGGCTACATCGCCACCGACGTCTACGCCCGGTACCACCGCATGACCGGGTACAACGTGCTGCACACCCTGGGCTTCGACGCCTTCGGCCTGCCCGCCGAGCAGCACGCCGTCGCCACCGGCACGCACCCGCGGGTGTCCACCGAGGCGGCCATGGAGAACATGAAGTCCCAGCTGCGCCGCCTGGGCCTGGGCCACGACAAGCGCCGCTCGATCGCCACGATCGACCCGGACTACTACAAGTGGACCCAGTGGATCTTCCTGCAGATCTTCAACTCCTGGTACGACGCGGACGCGAAGAAGGCCCGCCCGATCAGTGAGCTGGTCGCCCGGTTCGAGTCCGGCGAGCGCGCCGTGCCCGGCACGGACAAGGCCTGGAGCGAGCTGACCGCCGCCGAGCGCGCCGACGTCCTGAGCGAGTTCCGTCTGGCGTACGCCTCCGACGCGCCCGTCAACTGGTGCCCGGGCCTGGGCACCGTCCTGGCGAACGAAGAGGTCACCGCGGACGGCCGCTCCGAGCGCGGCAACTTCCCGGTGTTCAAGTCCAAGCTGCGCCAGTGGAACATGCGGATCACCGCGTACGCGGACCGCCTGATCGACGACCTGGACGCGCTGGACTGGCCCGAGGCCATCAAGCTGCAGCAGCGCAACTGGATCGGCCGCTCCGAGGGCGCCCGCGTCGACTTCAAGGTCGGCGACTCGGACGCGATCACCGTCTTCACCACCCGCCAGGACACCCTGTTCGGCGCCACCTACATGGTGCTGGCCCCCGAGCACGAACTGGTCGACTCGATCGTCCCGGCCGCCTGGCCCGAGGGCACGCACGAGGTGTGGACCGGCGGGCACGCGACGCCGGCCGAGGCCGTGGCCAAGTACCGCGCGTTCGCGGCCTCGAAGTCCGATGTGGAGCGGCAGGCCGACGCCAAGGAGAAGACCGGCGTCTTCACCGGCGCGTTCGCCGTCAACCCGGTCAGCGGCGAGCAGGTCCCGGTCTTCATCGCCGACTACGTGCTGATGGGCTACGGCACCGGCGCGATCATGGCCGTCCCGGCGCACGACAGCCGCGACTTCGCGTTCGCGCGCGCCTTCGAGCTGCCGATGCGCTGCGTCGTCGAGCCTTCGGACGACCGCGGCCAGGACCCCTCGACGTGGGACGACGCCTTCTCCTCGTACGAGGCGAAGCTGGTGAACTCCGCCAACGACGAGATCTCCCTGGACGGCATGGGCGTCGTCGAGGCCAAGGCGAAGATCACCGAGTGGCTGACCGAGCGCGGCATCGGCGAGGGCACCGTCAACTTCCGGCTGCGCGACTGGCTGTTCAGCCGCCAGCGCTACTGGGGCGAGCCCTTCCCGATCGTCTACGACGAGGACGGCGTCGCGCACGCGCTGCCCGAGTCGATGCTGCCCCTGGAGCTGCCGGAGGTCGACGACTACTCGCCGCGCACCTTCGACCCGGACGACGCGGACACCTCTCCGGAGACCCCGCTGTCGCGCAACGAGGCCTGGGTCAACGTCGAGCTGGACCTGGGCGACGGCGCGGGCGTCAGGAAGTACCGCCGCGAGACCAACACCATGCCCAACTGGGCCGGTTCGTGCTGGTACGAGATGCGCTACCTGGACCCGCACAACAGCGAGCGGCTGGTGGACCCGGACGTCGAGCGCTACTGGATGGGCCCGCGCGACACCAAGCCGCACGGCGGCGTCGACCTGTACGTGGGCGGCCAGGAGCACGCGGTGCTGCACCTGCTGTACGCGCGCTTCTGGTCCAAGGTCCTGTTCGACCTGGGGCACGTCTCGGCCGCCGAGCCGTTCCACCGCCTGTTCAACCAGGGCATGATCCAGGCGTACGTGTACCGCGACGACCGCGGCTTCCCGGTGCCGGCCGCCGAGGTCGAGGAGCGCGACGGCGCCTTCTGGTACGAGGGCCAGCAGGTCAAGCGCGAGCTGGGCAAGATGGGCAAGTCCCTGAAGAACTCGGTGACTCCGGAGGACATCTGCTCCGAGTACGGCGCGGACACCCTGCGTCTGTACGAGATGGCGATGGGCCCGCTGGACGTCTCGCGTCCCTGGGACACGCGTGCCGTGGTCGGCCAGTACCGGCTGCTGCAGCGCCTGTGGCGCAACATCGTCGACGAGGACACGGGCGCCGTGACCGTCGTGGACGCCGAGCCGGACGAGGCCACGCTGCGTGCGCTGCACAAGGCGATCGACGGGGTCCGCCAGGACCTGGAGGGCCTGCGCTTCAACACCGCGATCGCCAAGATCACGGAGCTGAACAACCACCTGACGAAGACGTTCGCGGGCGGTGCGGTGCCGCGCTCCGTGGCGGAGCCGCTGGTCCTGCTGATCGCCCCGCTGGCCCCGCACATCGGCGAGGAGCTGTGGCGCAAGCTGGGCCACACCGACTCGGTCGTCTACGCCGAGTTCCCGGTCGCCGACCCCGCGTACGTGGTGGACGAGACCGTGACCTGCGTCGTCCAGATCAAGGGCAAGGTCAAGGCGCGCCTGGAGGTGGCCCCGTCCATCTCCGACAGCGACCTGGAGGCCCTGGCCCTGGCGGACGAGAAGGTCGTCGCGGCGCTGGGCGGCGCCGGTATCCGCAAGGTGATCGTGCGGGCGCCGAAGCTGGTGAACATCGTTCCGGCGTGAGCGGTGGCTTTGTGGTGAGGCGTGGACTGGCGGTTCGGTGAACCGGGGCGTGGCTTTGCGGTGAGGCGTGGGCTGGTGGTTCGGCGAACCGAGCCGGAGGGCTGGCTTTGCGGTGAGGCGTGGGGTGGCGTTGCGGTGATCCGGAGCGTGGCTCTGCGCGATCCGGAGGGCTGCTTTGCGGTGAGCCGTGGGGTGGCTTTGCGGTGAGGCGCGGGTTGGCGGTTCGGTGATTCGGGGCGTGGCTTTGCGGTGAGGCGCGGGCCGGCGGTTCGGTGAACCGGAGCGTGGCTCTGGGCGATCCGGAGTGTTTCTCTGCGTGATCCGGAGGGCTGCTTTGCGGTGGTCCGGGCGCTTTAGGGATATCCCCTACGGGCAGGTTGGGGGTTCTGCGGAACCCTCGGCCTGCCCTTCGGCGTTTACCGTGGAGGAAGCCCCCGTCCTCGTGCTTAGGAGCCCCTCATGGGTGAAGTACTCGCCGTACTGGCGGTGCTCTTCGTGCTGTTCGTGGCGCTGGGGGTGTTCGTCACCGTGAAGGTGGTCAAGGCCGCCAAGCGCGGCGTGGACCGCACGATCACGCAGGCCCGCCGCCAGGTCGAGGACCACACGCTCAAGGCACGCAGCTTCGCGCAGGTCGGCCCGGCCGGCGAGCTCGCCCAGCTGCGCCTGAAGCTGCGCACCTCGATGCGCGCCACGCAGGACGCGCTGCAGGCGCAGGCCGCCGAGGACTCCTCCCTGTCGGAGTCCGTCGGCCTCTTCGAGCGCCTCAGCGTCCACGGCTGGGAGCTGGACGCCGACCTCAAGCGCCTGGAGCGCGAGCCCGACAAGACCCGACTGGCCGCCCAGCTCCCGGAGTTGAGGGAGCGTACGGAGCGGATCACACAGGCGGCGGACTCCCTGCGGTTCGCGGCCCAGGACCGGGCGCGCCGCTTCGCGGACGACGACTTCGAGTCGCTGCGGACGCAGATCGACGTGGAGGCGGGGGCGCTGCGGCACTGGACGCGGGAGGAGCCGCGGGCGGGTGAGGGCGCGGGCACTTCGGTCCCGCCGCTTGCCTCGCCGGTCACACCCACCTCACCCGTCCCACCGGTCTCCACGCCGACGCCCCCGCCCCCGCCCGCCGCCTGGCCCGAGCCGACGCTGGTCGACGGCCTGGCCGGCGCCTCCGAGCAGACCTGGCCCGACCGGGCCGCGGAGGGCGAGGGCGGCCCGCAGGCGATCGAGCCTCCGGCGCCGCAGGTGACGTATCCCTGGCAGAAACAGGGGGAGGCCCGGCCGGAGCACTGATTCGAAGCCCGGATGCGGGGTCCGGGGCGGAGCCCCGGTTTCGGGAAGGGGCGGGTAGGGGAATCCAGCCCGCCGCAGGCGCCCACCCGCACCCCCACCCACCCGCACCCACCCGTCACCCGCACCCCGAGCCCACGCCCCCAAGGGCGAGGCCCGCCCTGCCACCCTCCGGCCCCGCCAGGTAATCTCCAGCTCATGTCCCGCCATGTCGCGATCGTCACGGATTCAACGGCCTACCTGCCGCAGCCCGCGATGGAACGGCACGGCATCACCTCCGTCCCCCTGACCGTCGTCCTCGGCGACCAGGCCCTCGAAGAAGGCACGGAGATCTCCGCGCGCTCCCTGGCCCAGGCCCTGCAGAAGCGCCGCCCGGTGACGACCTCGCGCCCGAGCCCCGAGACCTTCGCGCAGACCTACCGCCGGGTCGCCGAGTCCGGAGCGGGAAGCATCGTCTCGCTGCACCTGTCCTCCGAGTTCTCCGGTACGTACGACGCCGCCGTGGTCGCCGCGAAGGACGCCCCCGTCCCCGTGCGCGTGGTCGACACCGGCATGGTCGCGATGGCCCTCGGCTTCTGCGCCCTGTCCGCGGCGGAGACCGCCGAGGCGGGCGGCACCGTCGACGACGCGGTGGCCGCGGCCGAGAAGCGGGCCGCCGCCACCTCCGCGTACTTCTACGTGGACACCCTCGACTACCTGCGCCGCGGCGGCCGGATCGGCGCCGCACAGGCGCTGCTCGGCTCGGCACTCGCGGTGAAGCCGCTGCTGCAACTCGACAACGGCAGGATCGAGTTGCTCGAGAAGGTGCGCACCGCGTCCAAGGCCATCGCACGCCTCGAGGAGATCGCCGCCGAGCGTGCGGGCACGGCGCGGGTGGACCTCGCCGTGCACCACCTCGCGGCACCCGACCGTGCGGCGGCGCTGGCCGAACGGCTGCGGACCCGGCTGACAGGGCTCGGCGAGCTGCATGTCAGCGAGGTCGGAGCGGTGATCGGGGCCCACACCGGGCCGGGGCTGCTCGGGCTGGTGGTGTCGGCCCGGTAGGCCGGCGGGCGGCGGCTCCGGCTCTGCGGCCCGGCCGGAGGCGAGGCTCCGTCACCCATACGAGTGGCGGAGTTTTCCACAACTGGGGAGTTATCCCCGGGAATTGAGCAAGATCCACTCGGGCGCGCGGTGCTGCCTACGGTCGTCCGCATGTCACTTTCCTCGCGGTTCCCTGCTCGCAGCTCGTCCACTTCCCGGAGTCGATACGCGGCTTCGGAGCCGGGCCCGACCGGCGGCCCGGGCCGCGGCCCGGCGTCCGACGGCCGGGCCGCACACCGTCGCGTGCGGCGCCGGCGCCGGCGGGAACAGGTGGAGGCCGAGCGGATGCGGCGGCGCGCGGTCCGCCTCCTCGCCCGGCCGTCCGAGGCCGCCGGGGCCGGCGCGCATCCGCCCCCGCTGCCCCGGTGGGACGGACCGGCCGTTCCCCACCGGGCAGTCGACCGCGACGCGGCGAGACCCCTCACGAGCCAAACCCGCCAAACCGACCGATTCCATCGGATCCACGGAATCCACGGAACCCACGCGATCCACCGCACCCAGGCCGGCCCTGCGCCGAGAGCCACGGCGACGACGGTGGTACGCCGCCGGGGGACGGCCGCGGACGAAGGCGTACGGGGGTCGTCGTCGTCCGCGGCCAGGGCTTCCACGGACAGGGAGGAGCCGGGCAGCACGGGGCTGGACCTCACGGGACCGGATGCCCCTGCCCGAGGGGTAGCCGGGCCCGACGCGGCAGCCGGGCCCGACGCGGCAGCCGGGCCCGACGTGGCAGGCGGTCCGGATGCCTCTGCCCAACGGGCGGCCCGGCCCGACGCGCCAGACGCCGTCGCTGTCGCCGAGCCGGTGACCGCTGTGCGCGCGGACCGGTGGCGGTCCGCCGTACGGGAGCGCCTGCCGCTGTGGCTGCAGTCGCGATGCGGACTCGAGCGGCGCAGCGTCGTCGTGCTCGCCGTGCTGCTCGTCGCGGCCGCGGCCTTCGCCGTGCAGCACTTCTGGCTGGGTCGGCCGCAGTCCGTCAGCGCGCCGGACGTGGTCCGGGCGGCTCCGCTCGTCCCGGAGGACGGTGAGCGGACCACGCTCGATCGGCCCTCCGTCGCGGGAGACGGCCCGGGAGCACCAACAGGCGCCACCGACCTGCTCGTTGTGGACATCGGAGGCCGCGTCCGCGAGCCGGGCGTGCACCGCCTGCCGGTGGGCTCCCGCGTCGCCGACGCGCTGCGCGCGGCAGGCGGCGCCAAGCCCGGCACGGACCTCACGGGCCTCAACCGCGCGCGGCTGCTCGTGGACGGCGAGCAGGTCGTGGTCGGCGCTCCGGCCGGGGCGCAAGGGACATCCGCGGGCGCGGGCGCGGTCGGCAGCCCGGTGGGCGGCGGGTCCGCGCCGGGCGCCCCGGTCAGCCTCAACTCGGCGACGGCGGAGCAGCTCGACACCCTGCCGGGCGTCGGCCCCGTCCTCGCCCGGCACATCATCGACTACCGCACGCAGAACGGCGGTTTCCGCTCGGTGGACGAACTGCGCGAGGTGAACGGGATCGGCGAGCGCCGGTTCGCCGAACTGAAGGACGCGGTGCGGCCGTGAGGAGGGACGGCCGAGAGGTCGACGCACGGCACACGCTTCCGCCTGCCGCGGTGCAGTCGCCCCCTCCCGAGGCGGGGCGCAGGCCCGGGCGCGGTGGGCGGCGAACGGACTCAACCACCGTGCCGCGTCCGTCCGTTCACGCCGCGTCGGGGCACCGTCTGGGCGCGTCCCACCCGCGTCAGGAAGGTCCCACCGACCTCCGCCTGATCCCGCCGGTGCTCGCCGCATGGGCCGCGGCGGCCCTGGCGGTCGGACACCCGATGGACCGCATCTGGCCCGCTGCGGTCGTCTGCTTCGTACTTGCGACGGCCCTGTGCGGCTGGGCGGCGGCCCGACGCAGGGGCGAACGCCGGCAGCGGAAAGCGGAGTTGGAGCCGCAGCCGATAGAGGCCGGGCACGGGTCAGCCCGCCGCCCCCGCACCCATCCGCGCGCCGACACGCACCCGCGCACCGAAACGCACCCGCGCACCGAAACGCATCCACGCCCCGACCCCCCTCGAAACCCCCGCCCCCAGATCCTCCTCGCAGCCGCCGCAGCCCTCCTCTGCGCTGCCGGTGCCGCGCTGTCCGGCGGGCTGCATTCGGCTGGTCTGTATCAGGGCCCGCTCCCCGCGCTGGCCGGCACCTACGCCACCGTCACCGTCGAGCTCACCGTCACCTCGGACCCCCGGATCTCCTGGCCGCGGGTCAACGGCGACCGTCAGGCCCCGGCGAGCGTCGTGTTCGACGCCGAGGTCCACCGCCTGACGGCCACCGGGGCCGGCACGGTCGCCACCCGCACCCCGGTCCTGGTCATCGCACGCCTCGGCCCCTCCGGCCCACGCACGCCCAGGTCCGAGCCCCGCCCCTCACCCCAACCACCCACCAACTCACCATGGTTGGACCTCCTCCCCTCGACCCGGCTCCACCTCCGCGCCCCGCTCGCGCCGCCGATGCCCGGGGGAGCCGACCGCATCGCCGCCGTCCTGCGCGTCCCCGGCTTCCAGGAGCCGCGGATCATCGAGGGCCCGAGCACACTGCAGCGCACCGCGGGCGACCTGCGGGCGGGGCTCCGCGAAGCCACCGACCACCTCCCCGCCGACGCGCGCGCCCTGCTGCCGGGACTGGTCGTGGGCGACACCACGCGCGTTCCGCCCGACCTGGAGGAGGCCTTCCGCGCCACGGACCTCTCGCACCTGCTCGCCGTATCCGGGAGCAACCTCACCATCGTCCTCGTCCTGCTCATCGGCCCGCCCGCCCTCGCCATGCGCGTCGAACGGCGCGGACTCGCCCCGCGCCTGGGCCTGTCCCTGCGGACCACGGCCCTCCTCGGCGGCGCGCTGACCCTCGCGTTCGTGCTCGTCTGCCGGCCGGACCCGAGCGTGCTGCGCGCCGCCGCCTGCGGGGCGATCGCGCTGCTCGCCCTCGCCACCGGGCGCCGCCGCTCCCTCGTCCCCGCGCTCGCCGCCGCGGCCCTGCTGCTCCTGCTCTACGACCCCTGGCTGTCGCACAGTTACGGCTTCCTGCTCTCCGTCCTCGCCACCGGAGCCCTCCTCGTCCTCGCGCCCAGGTGGAGCGCCGCCCTGCGGCGCAGACGCGTGCCGCCCCGGCTCGCCGAAGCGCTCGCCGCCACGGCCGCCGCGCAGGCGGTGTGCGCGCCCGTGGTCGTGGTGATCTCCTCGCGTGTCAGCCTGGTCGCGATCCCCTGCAACCTCCTGGCCGAACTGGCCGTGGCCCCCGCCACCGTGCTCGGCTTCGCCGCCCTCGGCGCCGCCCCCTTCGCGATGCCCGTCGCCGAAGGCCTTGCCTGGTGCGCCGGTTGGCCCACGGAGTGGGTGGCGGCCGTGGCCCGTACGGGGGCGGGTTTCCCCGGGGCCCAGGCCGACTGGCCCGACGGCTGGCGCGGCGGGCTGCTCCTGGCCGCCCTGGTCCTCGTGCTCCTGCCGCTGGCCGGACGCGTCCTGCGGCACCCCGCCGCACTGGTCGCCTGCGCCCTGCTCCTGATCCTCGCCATCCTGCGGCCGGCCCCGCTCACCCGCGTCCTCACCGGCTGGCCGCCACCCGACTGGCGCTTCGCGATGTGCGACGTGGGCCAGGGCGACGCCTCGGTCCTGGCCACCGGCCCCGGTTCGGCCGTCGTGATCGACGCAGGCCCGGACCCGCGCCTCGTGGACCGCTGCCTGCACACCCTCGGCGTGACCCGGGTCCCGCTCGTTCTCCTGACCCACTTCCACGCGGACCACGTCGCCGGACTTCCCGGCGTGCTGAAGGGACGCAGCGTCGGCGCGATCCAGACCACCGGGCTCCGACATCCCCCGGAGCAAGCCGCGTTCGTACGGGCGGAGGCGGCAGCACGCGGAGTACCCGTGGTCGCCGCGGCGGCGGGGGAGCGCCGCCGGGCGGGCCCCGTCCGCTGGCAGGTCCTGTGGCCACCACCGGCCGGCGGCCCGGGTGTTCCGGCCCCCGAGGAGCCCAACGACGCCAGCGTCACCCTCCTCGTCCGCACGGCCGGGCTGACCCTCCTGTTCCCCGGCGACCTCGAACCCGCGGGGCAGCAGGCCCTGTTGAGGGCGTACCCCGGGCTGCCGCGGGTGGACGTCCTCAAGGTGCCGCATCACGGTTCGCCCCACCAGGACCCGGTGTTCCTCCAGCGCACCCGGCCCCGCCTCGCCGTGGTCGGGGTCGGCCGTGACAACGGATACGGGCACCCCTCACCCCGCCTCCTCTCCCTGCTCCACTCCTTCGGCACGGCCGTCCTGCGCACCGACGTGCACGGCGCGGTCGCCCTGACCGGCGAGGGCCCGACCCTCCGCGCAGTGACTTCGGCCAGCCCCGGACCCGGCCCCACCCAGGCCCACCCACACGCCGCACCCCCCGAACCGAGCCCTCTCCACCACCCCCAGGGGGACCAGACGCGCGCGACACTGGGGCCATGACGGCGGAGGACCTCAAAGAGCAGCTCGACGACCGGCGGACCGAGGCGTATCTGCGGCGGATCCGGGCGGAGCGGCCGCCGCGCGCCGACGGTGCCGCGCTGCGGACGCTCCAGGAGAGGCACCTGCGCAGCGTCCCGTTCGAGAACCTGTCGATCCACTTGGGCGAGGAGATCCGGCTCGAACCCCGTGCCCTGGTCGCGAAGGTGGTCGACGGCCGGCGCGGCGGCTTCTGCTACGAACTCAACGGCGCCTTCGCCACTTTGCTCGTCGCACTCGGCTTCGACGTGACGCTGTTGCAGGCACGGGTGTACGACGGCGAAGGGCTCCCCGGCATCCCGTACGACCACCTGACCCTGCGGGTGCGGGATGTGGACGGCGGCGAGTGGCTGGCCGACGTGGGCTTCGGCGCGCACAGCCTCCACCCGCTGGTCTACGACGAGCGCGGGGAGCAGGCGGACCCGGACGGGGTGTTCCGGATCGCCGAGGGCTCCTCGGGCGATCTCGATCTGTTCCGCGACGGTCAGGCTCAATTCGTGCTCGACCAACGGCCGCGCGCGCTGCGGGACTTCACGGCAGGCGCCTGGTACCACCGCACCTCGCCGGACTCCCACTTCACGCGCTCGCTGGTGTGCTCGCTCCGCACGGAGCAGGGCCGCACCACCCTCAGCGGCAGCACGCTGACCGTCACGGAGAACGGAGAGCGCCGTACGACCGAACTCGCCACCGACGCCGAGGTCCTCGCCGCCTACCGCGACCACTTCGGCCTGTCCCTCAACCGCCTCCCGAACGACCCCGCCAAGGAGTCCAAAGAGTCCAAGGAGTGCGAGGGGTCCAACGACCCCGAGGACTCCGCTCCGGCCTGACCGCCCACCGGCCGCCCCGACGGAGCTCCCTCGCCACCACATCCGGAACGGTCAATTCACCCGACCCGGCCCCTAACCCCCAACCGAACCCCTACCTCCCACCCCCGCCCCACCTGCACATTCCCGCGATGTGACCCCGTGTTGCCCCGAAAGCCGCATGGATGGTCGAATGCAACGTCGGCACCCGCACACACCGACGACTGCCACCGCAGGGCAGCAGCACAGACGTACACACAGACAAGTCGCTCAGGGGGACTCACGATGTTCGGCCGCCGGCTGGGGAACCGTTCGGACCGTATGGGCAGCCGCCGCAGGCAGCGCACCCAGCAGGGCGGACTCACCGGCTCGGCGAGCGCGCTCGCGGTGCCCAACGGCGGCGGACTGCTCAGCTGCCGGGTGCTCGACCCGGTCAGTGAGCCGGTGCGCGGCGCGGAGTTCGCCGTGACCGACGCGATGGGCCGCAAGGTCGTGGCCGGAGAGGCCGATCCCTACGGGTCGTTCGTGGCCTCGGTGCCCGCGGGCGAGTACCGGCTCGCCGTCTCGGCCGACGGCTACACGCCCTTCCGCTCCACGGCCACCGTCGCCCCGAGCGGTCACGCCGCGCTCGGCGACGTGACGCTCCAGATCTCGCAGCCGCCGGCCCTGCCCGACCCCGGCGACTGGGAGATCGAACCCACCCACTCCTCCATCGGCTTCACGGCCCGGCATATCGGACTCGCCCGGATCCACGGCCGGTTCAACACCTTCGCCGGCGCCATCCGCATCGCCGACCGCATGGAGCAGTCCGCGATGCACGTGGTGATCGACGCCGCCTCCATCGACACCAACGTGAAGATGCGCGACGACCACCTGCGCTCGGCCGACTTCCTCGACGTGGAGCGCTACCCCACGCTCGAGTTCTACAGCGAGCGCTTCATCCACCGCGGCGGCACCCGCTGGGCCGTCACCGGAGCCCTGTCGCTGCACGGCGTGACCCGCACGGTCACCCTCGACACCGAGTACCTGGGCATCGGCAACGGCATGGAGGGCGAGACCCGCGCCGCCTGCCGCGCCAGCACGGAACTGCACCGCGACGACTTCACGGTCAGCTGGCAGACCATGCTCGCCCGCGGCATCGCGGTGGTCGGCCCCAGCATCACCATCGACCTGGACGTCCAGATAGTCCAGAAGTCCTGACTCCAGTCCTGACCCCCGCCTAGCTCGCCCGGAAGTCCTGACACCCACCTCGCTCGTCCAGAAGTCCTGACCCCCGGCACACCCCCGCGCGCCGTACGCGAGAATGGCCAGGTGAGCGACGTACGACATGTCCTGGTGCTGCCCGACCGGGACGCCGCGGAAGAACTGGCCGAGGCCCTGCCCGACCGCTTCGGCATCACGGAGGAGCCCCAGCTCGTACGGGAGGCCCTGGCCGGCGAGGACGACGCCGAGGACGCCCAGTGGCTGGTGGTCCTGGCCGACGAGGACGAGGCGCTCGACGCGGCCGAACTCGACGCGTTCGCCGCCGAGTTCGAGGGCTGGCGCGAAGACCCGTGACTCAGGGGGCGGCCGGCGGAACGCCGGAGCCGACCGCCGTGCACGTCAGCATCAGGTCGCAGGTGGCGGCGGGCGCCTCCAGCGGCGGCAGATGCCCGACCCCGGGCAGCATCTCCACCCGCGCCCCGGGCACGGACTCGTAGCGCAGCGCGGACGCCGGATCCCACCGCGGATCGGCCGCCCCGAAGATCACGAGCAGCGGCACCCGCCCGCCGAGCGCGGCCAGCCGCTCGGGCACGCTCCGCTCACGGAGGTAGGCGCTGTTCGCCCGCAGCACCTTCCGGAAGGTGCGGTACGAGATGCCCCGCACCCCCGCGACCAGGTCGTCGGGCAGCTCCACCGGACGGGCGCTCGTCGCCAGGAGCCCCTTGCGGATCATGGCGTCCGTGCGCAGCGTCCACAGCACCGGACCGAACGGCGGACCGAGCAGCGCCCGCAGCAGGAACGGTTCCGGCAGCAGCGCGTCCATCGCCGGCCCCGTGCTGACCAGCGCGAGCGCCCCGACCAGATCGGGCCGCCGCTCGGCCAGCGCGGTGGCGACATAGCCCCCGCTGGAGTGCCCGGCGACCACGGCCGAGCGCAGCCCCAGCTCGTCGAGCAGCGCGGCCACCCGGCCGGCCTGGGCGGGCACGTCGTACGCGGCCGCGGCCGGGGACCTGCCGCAGCCGGGCAGGTCGACGCGGACGACCCGGCGCTGCCCGGCGAGCCGCGCGACCATCGGATCCCAGGTGGCGCCGGATGCGCCCGACCCGTGGATCAGCACCAGCGGCGGCGCCTCGCGCGGACCGTCCTGGGTCACGTGCATCCCTTGGAGCAGGCGGGATCCCGGAGCTCCCGAAGCATTCACCTCAGCATTCATACGCCCGAGGGTGCGCGAGGGGGCGGCCCCGGGTCTTGTACGAATGTCACCGCCGGCCCGGACCCGCGAGACCCGTACGGCCCTGTCAGTCCCGCATGGGATCCTTGACCGCGATGGCTGCCTCGAAGAACTCCGCCCAGGACAATCCGCTCGCCCCCGTCACCCTCGCCGTGGGCCAGGAGGACCTGCTGCTCGACCGTGCCGTGCAGCAGGTCGTCGCGGCCGCGCGCGAGGCCGACGCGGACACCGACGTGCGCGACCTCACGCCCGACCAGCTCCAGCCCGGCACCCTCGCCGAGCTGACCAGCCCCTCGCTGTTCGCGGAGCGCAAGGTCGTGGTCGTCCGCAATGCGCAGGACCTCTCCGCGGACACGGTCAAGGACGTGAAGACCTACCTCGGCGCCCCCGCCGAGGAGATCACCCTGGTCCTGCTGCACGCCGGCGGAGCCAAGGGCAAGGGCCTGCTCGACGCCGCCCGCAAGGCCGGCGCCCGCGAGGTGGCCTGCCCGAAGATGACCAAGCCCGCGGACCGGCTCTCGTTCGTACGGGGCGAGTTCCGCACCCTCGGCCGCTCGGCCACCCCCGAGGCCTGCCAGGCCCTGGTCGACGCGATCGGCAGCGATCTGCGCGAGCTCGCGAGCGCGGTCGCCCAGCTGGTCGCGGACGTCGAGGGCACCATCGACGAGGCAGTCGTCGGCCGCTACTACACGGGCCGGGCCGAGGCCTCCAGCTTCACCGTCGCGGACCGCGCCGTGGAGGGCCGGGCCGCCGAGGCCCTGGAGGCCCTGCGCTGGTCGCTGTCCACGGGCGTCGCCCCCGTCATGATCACGAGCGCCCTGGCCCAGGGCGTACGGGCCATCGGCAAGCTCTCCTCGGCCCGCGGCGGCCGCCCCGCCGACCTGGCCCGCGAGCTGGGCATGCCGCCCTGGAAGATCGACCGCGTACGGCAGCAGATGCGCGGCTGGACCCCGGACGGGGTCGCGGTCGCCCTGCGCGCGGTGGCCGAGGCGGACGCCGGGGTCAAGGGCGGCGGCGACGATCCGGAGTACGCCCTGGAGAAGGCCGTGGTCACGGTGGCCCGGGCGGCCCGCTCCCGCGGCGGCCGCTGACCCGCAGCAGCACCCGCGAACACCGGAAGGCCCCGCCCGCCGTCCTGGGGAAGGACGGAGAGGCGGGGCCTTCCGTTACAGCTGTTTGGATCCGCACCCGCGTGGCGAACGCAGGCCGCGTGCGGTTCCGGAGTGCCGGTCAGGAGCGGATGAGAGGGCCCGCTTGGTCCTTCCCGGCGGTCAGATCAAGAGATCGTTCAGCCCTTGAGGGAGGCAACCTTCGAAGCAAGCGCCGACTTCTTGTTGGCGGCCTGGTTCTTGTGGATGACACCCTTGGAGACGGCCTTGTCCAGCTTGCGGGTGGCCTCGCGAAGAGCCGCAGTGGCCTTCTCGACGTCACCGGCGGCGGTCGCCTCACGGGTCTTGCGGATCGAGGTCTTGAGCGCGGACTTGACGGACTTGTTGCGCAGGCGCGCCTTCTCGTTCGTCTTGTTGCGCTTGATCTGGGACTTGATGTTCGCCACGAAAAGAGCCTTTACAGGTTCGGTGCCCCCAGGAGGGATCCCCCGAGGACTGGTTCTAGATGACGTGCCTCTTCGCTGAGAGGGCTGGGAGACACAGCTGACCAGGCTACCAGCCGTACTCCTACCGGCCCAAACCGCGCCTGCGCGGCCCCCGCGCACCGGCCCCACCGGGCCCACCGCCGCGCTCATGGGACCATGGAGGCTACGTATCGATCCGACCCGAGGCCGCAGAGAGCTGCGGACGTCTCAAGAATCAGGACCCTGCGTGCCCGCGACCCCTACGAATGTGCCCGAGCCGAGCCGTACCGACCCGGCTCTGATCCGCAATTTCTGCATCATCGCGCACATCGACCACGGCAAGTCCACCCTCGCCGACCGGATGCTCCAGCTCACCGGGGTGGTCGAGCAGCGGCAGATGCGCGCTCAGTACCTCGACCGCATGGACATCGAGCGCGAGCGCGGCATCACCATCAAGTCCCAGGCGGTCCGTCTGCCCTGGGCGCCCACCGAGGGCGACGATCAGGGGAAGACCCACATCCTCAACATGATCGACACCCCGGGGCACGTGGACTTCACGTACGAGGTGTCGCGTTCGCTCGCCGCCTGTGAGGGCACGATCCTCCTGGTCGACGCCGCCCAGGGCATCGAGGCCCAGACGCTGGCGAACCTCTATCTCGCGATGGAGAACGACCTCACGATCGTCCCGGTCCTCAACAAGATCGACCTGCCGGCCGCCCAGCCGGAGAAGTTCTCCGAGGAGCTGGCCAACCTCATCGGCTGCGACCCCTCCGACGTGCTCAAGGTCTCCGCGAAGACCGGCGTCGGCGTGGACGCGCTGCTCGACCGCGTGGTCCGCGACGTCCCGGCCCCGGTCGGCGTCAAGGACGCCCCGGCCCGCGCGATGATCTTCGACTCGGTCTACGACTCGTACCGCGGCGTGGTCACCTACGTCCGTGTGGTGGACGGCACGCTGAACAAGCGCGAGCGCATCCGCATGATGTCCACCGGCGCCGCCCACGAGCTCCTGGAGATCGGCGCGAACTCCCCGGAGATGCTGCCGGCCGACGGCCTCAGCGTCGGCGAGGTGGGCTACCTGATCACCGGCGTGAAGGACGTCCGCCAGTCGAAGGTCGGCGACACCATCACCTCGTACACGAAGGGCGCCACCGAGGCGCTCGGCGGCTACAAGGACCCGAAGCCGATGGTCTTCTCGGGTCTGTATCCGCTGGACGGCTCCGAGTACCCCGACCTGCGCGAGGCCCTCGACAAGCTGCAGCTCAACGACGCCGCGCTCGTCTACGAGCCGGAGACCTCCGCGGCCCTCGGCTTCGGCTTCCGCGTGGGCTTCCTCGGCCTGCTGCACCTGGACGTGATCCGCGAGCGCCTGGAGCGCGAGTTCGGCCTCGACCTGATCGCCACCGCCCCCAACGTGGTCTACCGCGTGATCATGGAGGACGGCACCGAGCACACGGTCACGAATCCGAGCGAGTTCCCCGAGGGCAAGATCGACAAGGTCTTCGAGCCGGTCGTGCGCGCCACGATCCTCGCGCCCTCGGAGTTCATCGGCTCGATCATGGAGCTGTGCCAGAACCGCCGCGGCACCCTCCTCGGCATGGACTACCTCTCCGAGGACCGCGTCGAGATCCGCTACACGCTGCCCCTCGCCGAGATCGTCTTCGACTTCTTCGACCAGCTGAAGTCCAAGACCCGCGGCTACGCCTCCCTCGACTACGAGCCCACCGGCGAGCAGGACGCCCAGCTCGTCAAGGTGGACATCCTGCTGCACGGCGACAAGGTCGACGCCTTCTCCGCCGTGACGCACAAGGACCAGGCGTACGCGTACGGCGTGCGGCTCGTCGCCAAGCTCAAGGAGCTCATCCCGCGGCAGGCCTTCGAGGTCCCGGTCCAGGCCGCCATCGGCTCGCGCGTGATCGCCCGCGAGACCATCCGCGCCATCCGCAAGGACGTCCTCGCCAAGTGCTACGGCGGTGACATCTCCCGTAAGCGGAAGCTGCTCGAGAAGCAGAAGGAGGGCAAGAAGCGCATGAAGATGGTCGGCTCCGTCGAGGTGCCGCAGGAGGCCTTCATCGCGGTGCTCTCCAGCGACGAGGGACCGAAGAAGAAGTAACCGCGGCAGAAGTCGCGGAAGTAGTCCTGTCCGGGCGGTAACTCGCCCCGCAGAACGCGTTCTTGGGCCACACGGCCCACAGGAAGGCGCCCGTCCGTAAACCGGACGGGCGCCTTTTGCGTTGATGTGAGGATTGGAAGAATTCTGCGACATCCGAGTGAATGCCAAAAAACCCTGGATTTAAGAGTTTCCGCAGGCAGGGGCGCCCCGTTACGAAGGGTGGCAGCGGCGTTCCGAGCGGCCAGCAAGACGCTCGGACGGCACGACGGTCGTGACCGTGAAGGACGTCGCTCTCAGAAAGGGATCCTGAAGTGAAGTACACGAAGGCTGCTGCGGTCGTTGCCGGTTCCATGATGGCTGTCGGTTTCGCCGCCCCGGCGATGGCCGACGACGCCCCCCGCGCCGCCGCGCCGCAGCAGGAGGACAAGCTCCTCGACACCAAGACGGTGAACGACTCGAGCGCGAGCCTGGACGAGCTGAAGGACATCGTCAACGTCGACGCCCGCGCCTGGATCGACTCCGTCACCAAGGTCGCCAAGGAGGCCCGCGGCGCCGCCGACGACGTCACGGACAACGCGGTGCGTGCCGCCAACTCGACCGACGTCGACGCGGCCGGCAAGCTCAACCAGGACGCCAAGGCCGGTGCCCTGGGTGCCATGCCGCACCTCGGTGGCCTGCCGATCGGCTGAATCACCCCTCCTTCACGCGTGCCGCACCTCCGAGCGGCGGCAACGTGAATTCAGTGGGCCCGGCGCGCTTCCTTGCGCCGGGCCCGCTTTTTGTTTTTCCCCGCCTCTTTCCCGCCCCATTTGGCCGTCTCGGTTCGACCGACTGAATTAACTGTGTTACGGGTCGATAATTCGAGGTTATTTCTATGGGGCCTGAAGGAGGTAACCCCCATGAACAAGAACGTAGTTGTGCGTGGCGCCGGCATCGTGGCCGCCGCCCTCATGATCCTCGGCGGTACCGCGTCCGCCGCCTCGGCTGCCGCCCCGAAGCCGGAGGAGAACCTCTCGGCCACCGCGGACGCCGCGGTCGGCGCGCTCGTCCGCCTGGACCTCGCCGGTCTGATCGACGCGGTCATCCCGGACCTGGAGTTCGACGCCAGCGTCAACGCCGACGCCGAGGTCGACGCCGAGGTGGGTGCCGAGGCCGCCGCCAAGACCGGCGCCAAGACGAAGACCGCCAAGGAAGCCATCGCGAACTCGAGCACCGCCGCGAGCTTCAGCATCAACTGACCCATGGTCCGGCAACGGGCCCGCAGCGCAACGGCGCGCTGCGGGCCCGTTGCCGTTCTGTGAGGAACTGACAGCTCAAGGCCTCTTACGCGCCGGGCCCGGGCGCTCTACTCTGATCACTGCTCGATAGTTACTCGCAAGTTAAACAACGCACACCACAGTACGCACCAGCAGCCACTCAGTCGCACGCACTGTCGCGGGCCCGGAGGATGTCGTGAGCGACACACAGAACTTGATCGAGAACCGACCGCCGTCCGTGGCGAACCTCTTCCTTGAGCGCGTGGCCAAGACCCCGGACGGTGAGGCCTACCGCTACCCGGTGCCCCCGGCCTCGGGCCAGGGCCCCGACGACTGGAAGTCGCTGAGCTGGGGCCAAGCCGCCGAGCGCGTCTTCGCGATCGCCGCGGGCCTGATCGAGCTCGGCGTACAGCCGGAGGAGCGGGTCGCGCTCGCGGCCAACACCCGGGTCGAGTGGATCCTCGCCGACCTCGGCATCCTCTGCGCCGGCGCCGCCACGACCACGGTCTACGCCTCGACCAACGCCGAGGAGGCCGCGTACATCCTGAGCGACTCCGACAGCCGTGTGCTGATCGCCGAGGACGCCGAGCAGCTGGCCAAGGCGCGTGAGCGGCGGGCCGAGCTGCCGGGGCTCAAGCACGTCGTGGTGATCAACGGTGCGGACGCGCAGGCCGCCGAGGGCGACCCGGAGGGCTGGGTGCTCTCCCTCGACGACCTCGAGGCCCGCGGAGCGGCGTATCTGGAGAAGAACCCGGAGTCGGTCAAGGAGCGGGTCGCCGCGCTCACCAAGGACCAGCTCGCCACCCTGATCTACACCTCCGGCACCACCGGCAAGCCCAAGGGCGTCCGGCTGCCGCACGACAACTGGTCGTACATGGCGAAGGCCATCGCGCAGACCGGGCTGTGCGGGCCCGACGACGTGCAGTACCTGTGGCTGCCGCTCGCGCACGTCTTCGGCAAGGTGCTGACCTCCGGGCAGATCGAGGTCGGGCACGTCACTGCCGTGGACGGGCGCGTGGACAAGATCATCGAGAACCTGCCCGTGGTGCAGCCGACCTACATGGCGGCCGTGCCGCGCATCTTCGAGAAGGTCTACAACGGGGTCGCGGCGAAGGCGCGGGCCGGCGGCGGTGCCAAGTACAAGATCTTCCTGTGGGCGGCGGGCGTCGCGCGCGAGTACGCGAAGGTCACCCAGGACAACTTCCGGCGTACCGGCAAGGCCTCGGCGCCCTTCGGTCTGAGCGCCAAGCACGCCGTCGCCGACAAGCTCGTCTACGGCAAGCTGCGCGAGGCCTTCGGCGGGCGGCTGCGGGCCTGTGTCTCCGGCTCGGCGGCGCTCGCGCCCGATATCGGCTACTTCTTCGCCGGCGCCGGCATCCACATCCTGGAGGGCTACGGCCTGACGGAGTCGAGCGCCGCGTCCTTCGTGAACCCCGGCGAGGCCTACCGCACCGGCACCGTCGGCAAGCCGCTGCCCGGCTGCGAGGTGCGGATCGCCGACGACGGCGAGATCCTGCTGCGCGGCCCCGGCATCATGCAGGGCTACCACGGGCTGCCCGAGAAGACCGCCGAAGTCCTCGAGCCCGACGGCTGGTTCCACACCGGTGACATCGGCGAGCTGTCCGTGGACGGCTATCTGCGGATCACCGACCGCAAGAAGGACCTCATCAAGACCTCCGGCGGCAAGTACATCGCGCCCTCCGAGGTCGAGGGCCAGTTCAAGGCCGTCTGCCCGTACGTCTCGAACATCCTGGTCATCGGCGCCGACCGCAACTACTGCACCGCGCTGATCGCCCTCGACGAGGTGGCCATCACCAACTGGGCCAAGGAGGAGGGGCTCTCCTCCACCGCGTACGCCGATGTCCTGGCCGACCCGAAGACGAACGCGCTGATCGAGGGCTACGTCACCGAGCTCAACCAGGGCCTCCAGAAGTGGCAGACCATCAAGAAGTTCCGCATCCTGCCGCGTGACCTCGACGTGGAGCACGGTGAGCTCACGCCGAGCCTCAAGCTCAAGCGGCCTGTCGTGGAGCGGGAGTTCAAGGCGCTCGTCGACGACATGTACGCGGGTGCGCGCGAGGCGTAGCCGGCAAGCGGTGTGAGCGCGGGCGGGACCTGGTCAGGGGTTCCGCCCGCGCTGCGTTCTGCGTCAGTGGTTCCGTCCGCACGGCGTCTTCGTCAGTGGTTCCGTCCGCGCCGCATCTGCGTCAGGAGCTCGGTCATCCGTGACAACTCCGCCAGGGCGTCCGGCAGTTGAGGGCCCTCTGTGCCCGTCAGCTGCGCCTCGATGCGGGCCAGCCCCTCCGACAGCTCGGTGAACTGGGTCTGTTCGCGGGCGAGCATCCGCTGCAACTGAAGGTTCTTGCGGTGCAGGTCCAGGAAGACCGTCACCTTGGCGCGCAGCACCCACGGGTCGAAGGGCTTGGTGAGGTAGTCCGCGGCCCCCGTGGCGTACCCGCGGAAGGCGTAGCCCGTGTCGGCGTCGGTCCCGGTCAGGAAGATGATCGGGATGTCCTTCGTCTGGTCGAGCCGCTTGATGTTGGCGGCCGTCTCGAAGCCGTCCATGCCGGGCATCCGGACGTCGAGCAGGACCACGGCGAAGGGCTGCCGCAGCAGCGCCTTCATCGCCTCCTCGCCCGAACGCGCCCGGACCAGTGGTTCGTTGAGCGACCCCAGGACGGCTTCGAGAGCGGTCAAGTTGTCCTCCATGTCGTCGACCAGGAGGATGCTTGCTCGGTCGTCGGTCGAAACCTCAGAGCTCATGGTGGTAAGGCCTATTCGGTCTCAGGTGGGGCGGCGGGCTCCTCGACCCCGCTCGCCTGCCCCTGATCGGTTGCTGCTTCCCTGTGCTGTCCGGCCCTCGTGCCCTCGGTGCCCTCCGGGTCGAGGAGGGAGCACATCACCGTCAGCAGCTTGTCCACGTCCACCGGCTTGGGAACATAGTCGTTGGCCCCGCCCGCGATGGCCTTCTCGCGGTCTCCCGGCATCGCCTTGGCGGTCAGCGCCACGATGGGCAGGTCGGCCCAGCGCGGTGTGCGGCGGATGACCTCGATCGTCTCGTAGCCGTCCATCTCCGGCATCATGATGTCCATCAGAACCACCTCGACGTCCGCGTTGCGGTCGAGGATCTCGATGCCCTCGCGCCCGTTCTCCGCGTACAGGACCGGCATGCCGACCCGGCCGAGCACATGGGTGAGGGCGAACACGTTGCGGATGTCGTCGTCCACGATCAGGACGCGGTGGCCCTGAAGCACCTGGCCGGCGCGGCCGGAGCGCCATTCCTCCAGTTTGGTGGTGGCCGGCCAGTTGTCGTCCTGCTCGTGCACCACCATCGGGTCCTCGCTGCTCTGCTGCTCGGGCAGCTTCAACGCGCGCAGGCCCTGGGTCAGTTCGCTGTCCTCGGCGGACTTGTCCGGGATCGGGCCGTGTGCCGCGTATGCGACGGGCACGTAGAGCGTGAAGGTGGAGCCCTTGCCGGGCTCGCTCTCCGCGACGATCCGGCCGCCGAGCAGACCCGCGATCTCCCGGCTGATGGACAGGCCGAGGCCGGTGCCGCCGTACTTGCGGTTGGTGGTGCCGTCGGCCTGCTGGAACGCCTCGAAGATGACCGGGAGTTTGTCGGAGGCGATGCCGATGCCCGTGTCCGAGACGGCGAAGGCGATCAGGTCCTCGCCCTCGCGGTCCTTGAAGAACGTGAGGTGCGTGCCCTCGACGTTCTTGACGCGGTTCACGCGCAGTTCGACGCGGCCGCTCGCGGTGAACTTCACCGCGTTGGACAGCAGGTTGCGCAGGATCTGCTGGAGGCGCTGCTCGTCCGAGTAGATCTCGCGCGGCACGTCCTCGCCGACCGCCACCTCGAAGGCCAGGCCCCGGTCGAGGGTGAGCGGGCGGAAGGTGGCGTGCACGTAGTCGAGCAGCTTGATGAGCGGGAGCTTCTTGGGGCGTACGTCCATCCGGCCCGCCTCGATCTTGGACAGGTCGAGGATGTCGTTGATCAGCTGGAGCAGGTCGGTGCCCGAGCGGTGGATGGTGGTGGCGAACTGGACCTCCTGGTCGTTGAGCCGCCCCTCGGGGTTGTCCGCGAGCAGCCGGGCCAGGATCAGCAGGGAGTTCAGCGGGGTGCGCAGTTCGTGCGACATGTTCGCGAGGAACTCCGACTTGTACTGCGAGCTCGTGGCGAGCAGGGCCGCCTTCTCCTCCAGTTCGGCGTTGGAGCGCTGCAACTCCGCCTGCTGGCGCTGGAGTTCGTCCGAGCGCTCCTGGAGCTGGAGGGCGAGCCGCTGGGATTCGCCGAGCAGGGACTCCGTACGGGAGTTGGCGATGATGGTGTTGATCGCGACGCCGATGGTGTTCACGAACTGGTCGAAGAACGCCAGGTGGACATCGGAGAACCGGGAGAACGAGGCCAGCTCGATGACGCCGAGCAGCCGGTCCTCGAAGAGGATCGGGATGATGACGACGCTGCTGGGTGCCGCGTCCCCGAGCCCCGAGTTGATCTTGATGTAGTCCGGCGGCGCCTCCTCGACGAGGATCCGCTTCTTCTCCAGGGCCGCCTGGCGGACCAGGCCGTGCACCGGCATGGCGCCGGTCTCGATGACGGAGCCGTGTGCGGAGCCGTATCCGCCGATGAAGGCGAGTCCCTTGGACGGTACGGGGGTGCGCAGGCCTGTGCCCTCGGCCTCGGGTTCGGCCAGGAAGAAGGCGCCGTACTGCGCGTTCACCAGCGGGGTCAGCTCGCGCAGGATCAGGTCGGCGACCTCCATCAGGTCGCGGTGGCCCTGCATCAGGGCCGCGAGCCGGGCCAGGTTGGACTCCAGCCAGTCCTTCGCGCGGGTGGTCTCGCGCAGGTTGGACACCATCAGGTTGATGTTGTCCTTGAGCTCGGCGACCTCGCCCTGGGTCTCGACGGTGATCGAGCGGGACATGTCGCCCTGGGCCACCGCGGAGGCCACCTCGGCGATGGCGCGGACCTGGGTGGTGAGGTTGAGCGCCAGCTCGTTCACGCTCGTGGTCAGGCGCTTCCACGTGCCGTACACGCCCTCGACCCGTGCCTGGCCGCCCAGTTGGCCCTCGGAGCCCACCTCGCGGGCCACGCGGGTGACCTCGGAGGAGAAGGAGGAGAGCGTGTCGACCATCGTGTTGATGGTGGTCTTCAGCTCCAGGATCTCGCCGCGCGCGTCCACGTCGATCTTCTTGGAGAGGTCGCCCTGGGCCACGGCGGTGGCGACCTGGGCGATGTTGCGGACCTGCGAAGTGAGGTTGTCCGCCATGTAGTTGACGTTGTCTGTGAGGTCCTTCCACACGCCGGACACGCCGAGCACCTGGGCGCGGCCGCCGAGCCGGCCGTCGGTGCCGACCTCGCGGGCCACGCGCGTGACCTCGTCGGCGAAGGCGCGCAGCTGCTGCACCATCGTGTTGACGGTGTCCTTGAGCTCCAGGATCTCGCCGCGCGCGTCCACGGTGATCTTCTTGGACAGGTCGCCGTTGGCGACGGCGGTGGTGACCTGGGCGATGTTGCGCACCTGCGAGGTCAGGTTGGACGCCATGAAGTTGACGTTGTCCGTCAGCTCCTTCCACACGCCCGATACTCCGCGGACCTGGGCCTGGCCGCCCAGGTTGCCCTCGGTGCCCACCTCGCGGGCCACACGGGTCACCTCGCCCGCGAAGGCGGAGAGCTGGTCGACCATCGTGTTGAAGGTGGTCTTGAGCTCCAGGATCTCGCCCTTGGCCTCGACCGTGATCTTCTTCGAGAGGTCGCCCTGGGCGACGGCGGTCGAGACGAGGGCGATGTTGCGGACCTGGGAGGTCAGGTTGTCCGCCATGAAGTTCACGTTCTCCGTGAGGTCCTTCCAGACCCCGGAGACCCCGCGCACCTGCGCGCGGCCGCCCAGCTTGCCCTCCGTACCCACCTCGCGGGCCACGCGGGTGACCTCGTCGGCGAAGGCGGAGAGCTGGTCCACCATCGTGTTCACGGTGGACTTCAGCTCCAGGATCTCGCCGCGCGCGTCGACGGTGATCTTCTGGCTCAGATCCCCGTACGCCACCGCGGTGGTCACCTGGGCGATGTTCCGTACCTGGGAGGTCAGGTTGGACGCCATGAAGTTGACGTTGTCCGTCAGGTCCTTCCACACCCCGCTGGCGCCGCGGACCTGGGCGCGGCCGCCCAGCTGGCCTTCCGTGCCGACCTCGCGGGCCACGCGGGTCACTTCGTCGGCGAAGGCGGAGAGCTGGTCCACCATCGTGTTCACGGTGAGCTTCAGTTCGAGCAGCTCGCCGGTGGCCTCGACCGTGACCGTACGCGTCAGGTCGCCGCTGGCCACGGCGGTGGTCACCGCGGCGATGTCGCGGACCTGGGCGGTCAGGCGCGAGGCCATCGTGTTGACGGCCTCCGTGACCGCGCGCCAACTGCCGCTCAGGCCCTGCACCTTGGCGCGGCCGCCGAGCCGGCCCTCGGTGCCCACCTCGCGGGCCACGCGGGTGACTTCACCCGTGAAGAGGGACAGCTGGTCGACCATCTTGTTGACGGCACGGCCCAGACGGCGCAGATCGCCCCTCAACTGCCGGTTGCCGTCGTGGAGATCGACCCGCTGGGTCAGATCGCCCCCGGCCACCGCGTCGAGCACCCGCGTGGCATTGGCCGCGGGCGCCACCAGGGCGTCGATCACGATGTTCGCGTCCGTGACCACCGTCGACCAGGAGCCCTGGCCCGGCGAGGCGGCGACGCGTTCGTCGAGCCGGCCGTGGCGCACCATCTCGCGGCGGAGTCGGGCCAGCTCGGAGGCCAGATGCTGGTTGCGGTCGGCGATCTGGTTGAAGACCGCGGCGAGTTCGGCCGAGACTCCGGTCGAGCCCTCCGGTGCCCGCACCCGGAAGTCGCCATCGCGCAGCGAGGTCATCGCGGCGAGGAGCGGGTGAAAGTCTTCTGCCCGGAAGTGACCGTTTCCGAGCACCGGTAGTGCGATGTTGTCACTCATGGCGGCCCACTTCAGTAACTCGGCGCTTATGGGCGAAGTCAGTCTGTCACTCTGTGCGTGTCACCTGAGATGCATTTAACTGAACTGCTCAGGAGCCGCACAGTGGGGTCCATTCCAATGCAGCGGGAGAACACGTTCCGCCCTGCCGGCCACGCCGGTCCCAACCCGCTGCGACCTGCCGACGGAGCCCACGCCGGCACCTCGCTGCCGGGCAATCCCCTGGCACCGGCCGCCGCCCGCCGCTTCGTCCGCGCCGCCTTCGCCGCCTGGACGGAGAACGGTGTGCCCGTCGCCGCCTGTCTCACCGAGCGGCTCGCCGACGACGCCGTGGTCCTCGTCAGCGAGCTGGTCACCAACGCGGTGGTGCACGCCGGCACCCACGTGGAGGTGGACTGCCGTCTGGAGGCCGCGCTGGGCCCCGACGGCGACCTCGACGAGGGCGCGGCCGTCGTGATCGAGGTACGCGACCACCATCCCGGCAGGACCGTCCAGGGCGACAGCGCGGGGGGCCCCGCACCCGCACTCGCCGAGTACGGCCGCGGGCTCCAACTCGTCGCCTGCCTCTCCGAGTCCTGGGGCATCACCTACCGTCCCGGCAGCAAGACCGTCTGGGCGCGGCTGCCCGTGGACGGCGTGGACGCGGCCCGCCAGATCGAGGTGTACGCGGGCGAACAGGCCCTCCAGCGCGGCCTGCGCGTCGCCGACATCCTCTCGCCCCAGCCCAAGAAGGGCCGCGAGCACGGGGACTGGGGCAACCGGGGCGCGCTCGCCTTCCTCGCCGAGGCCTCCGACCTGCTCGCCGGACAGCTCGACGAGGAGATGGTGGCCGCGCTCGCCGGCCAGCTCCTCGTGCCGCGGCTCGCCGACTGGTGCGCGGTCTGGCTCAACGACGAGTCGGACCGGCACGGCCGCGGCACCGGCCCCACCGCGCCCCGGCTCGCCCGCGTCTGGCACCACAGCGAGTCCCGCATCGAAGAGCTGCGCCGCGTCCTGGAGAAGGACCTTCCCGTCATCCCCGGTCCGCTGCACGGCGGGCCCGTTCCCGTGCCCTGGCCCTTCGACGGCATCGGCGACTCCTCCGGCACCGCGCTCGCGTACCGCCTCGTCGCGGGCGGTCGCGCGCTCGGCACGCTGCTCCTCGGCCGTACGGGCCTGATGCGCTTCCCGGACGAAGTCACCGGCCTCCTGGAGGACTTCAGCCGCCGGGTGGCCCTCGCGATCGGTGCCGCGCGGCAGTACGCGCGCCAGGCCACCATCAGCCGCGTCCTCCAGCGCGGCCTGCTGCCGAGCTCGATGGCCGAAGTGCCGGGCGTGGAGAGCGCGTTGGTGTACGAGCCGCGGGACAACGGGCTCGCGGGCGGCGACTTCTACGACATCTTCCCCGCGGGGGACGGCCGTTGGTGCTTCGCCCTCGGCGACGTCTGCGGCAACGGTCCGGAGGCCGCCGTCGTCACCGGCCTCGCCCGCCCCTGGCTGCGCCTGCTCGCCCGCGAGGGCTACCAGGTCTCCGATGTGCTCGACCGCCTGAACCGCCTGCTGCTCGACGACGCGATGGAGGCCGCCGAGTCCGCGGCGCGCGCGGTGGCGGCCGTGGAGATGCGCGACCTGGACGCGGACGGCTCGCCGGCCCGGTTCCTCTCGCTGCTGTACGGCGAGCTCGAACCCTCACCGGAAGGCGTCCGCTGCACCCTGGCCTGCGCGGGACACCCCCTGCCGCTGCTGCTCAGCCCCGACGGCGTGGTGCGGCCCGCCGCCGCGCCCCAGGTGCTGCTCGGCGTGCTCGACCAGCCCGGCTACGAGAGCGAGTCCTTCGTCCTCGGCTCGGGTGAGACGCTCCTGTGCGTCACGGACGGCGTGACCGAGCGGCGCTCCGGGGTGCGGATGCTGGACGACGGCGACGGACTCTCGGCGGCGCTCGCGGCCTGCGGCGGCCTGTCGGCGGGGATGGTGGCGGAGCGGATCCGGCGCCTGGTGCACGACTTCGCGGAGACGCCGGTGGACGACGATCTGGCGCTGCTGGTGCTTCAGGCGCGGTAGGGCGCGGGCGGTCCGGGTCCTCCGGGCTGTACGGGCGTCCAGGCCCTCCGCGCCGTCGGGCCGTCCGCGCAGTCGGGCTGTACGGGCGGTCCGGGCCCTCCGCGCCGTCGGGCCGTCCGCGCGGTCCGGGCCGTCCGAGCCTTCCGCGCCGTCCGCACAGTAGGGCCGTCCCGCACAGTCCGTCCGTCCCGTCGAGGACAATGGGGGCATGCCTTCTGTTCTTCCCGACGGGGAGCCCGTGCCCGACGACGGGACGCTGCCCGCGTCCGCGCTGCACGACAGCGCCTCGCGGCCCCTCGGTTTCTACGTCCACGTGCCGTACTGCGCCACCCGCTGCGGCTACTGCGACTTCAACACGTACACCGCGAGCGAGTTGCGCGGCTCCGGGGGCGTCCTCGCCTCCCGCGAGAACTACGCCGACACCCTGATCGACGAGATCCGGCTCGCGCGGAAGGTGCTCGGGGACGATCCCCGGTCGGTCGAGACGGTCTTCGTCGGGGGCGGCACCCCCACGCTCCTGCCCGCCGCCGATCTCGTACGGATCCTCGGCGCGATCCGGGACGAGTTCGGGCTCGCGGCCGGGGCCGAGGTCACCACGGAGGCCAACCCGGACTCGGTCGACCCCGCGTATCTCGCCGCGCTGCGGGCCGGCGGCTTCAACCGGGTCTCGTTCGGCATGCAGAGCGCGCGGCAGCACGTGCTCCAGGTCCTCGACCGCACCCACACCCCCGGCCGGCCCGAGGCCTGCGTCGGGGAGGCGCGCGCCGAGGGGTTCGAGCACGTCAACCTCGATCTGATCTACGGCACGCCCGGCGAGAGCGACGAGGACTGGCGGGCCTCGCTGGAGGCGGCGCTCGGGGCCGGTCCCGACCACGTGTCCGCGTACGCGCTGATCGTCGAGGAGGGCACGCAGCTCGCGCGCCGCATCCGCCGCGGCGAGGTGCCGATGACGGACGACGACGTGCACGCCGACCGCTATCTGATCGCCGACGAGATGCTGTCGGCGGCCGGGTTCCACTGGTACGAGGTGTCCAACTGGGCCACCACCGAGGCCGCCCGCTGTCTGCACAACGAGCTCTACTGGCGCGGCGCCGACTGGTGGGGCGCGGGCCCCGGCGCCCACTCCCACGTGGGCGGGGTGCGCTGGTGGAACGTCAAGCACCCGGGTGCGTACGCGGGACGGCTCGCGACGGGCGCCTCGCCCGGCGCCGGACGCGAGCTGCTCTCCGACGAGGACCGCCGGGTCGAGCGGATCCTCCTGGAGCTGCGGCTCGTGGACGGCTGCCCGCTGTCCCTGCTGCGCCCCGAGGGCCTGGCCGCGTCACGGCGTGCTCTCACGGACGGGCTGCTCCAGCCCGGACCGTACGAGGAGGGCCGGGCCGTACTGACCCTGCGGGGGCGCCTGTTGGCGGACGCCGTGGTCCGGGACCTGGTGGACTGACGGCGGCCGCTCGTGCGGGGGAGCGTGCCGGACTCAGCCGGGCAGTGTGACGAAGTCGATGAGCTCTTCCACCCGGCCCAGGAGCTCCGGCTCCAGGTCCTTGTACGAGTGGACCTTCGACAGGATGTGCTGCCAGACCGCGCCCGTGTTCTCCGGCCAGCCCAGCGCGCGGCACACGCCCGTCTTCCAGTCCTGGCCGTGCGGGACGCGGGGCCAGGCGCCGATGCCGACCGCCGACGGCTTCACCGCTTCCCAGATGTCGATGTACGGGTGGCCCACCACGAGCACGTCCGCGCCCGTGACCGAGGCGGCGATCCGGGACTCCTTCGAGCCCGGCACCAAGTGGTCCACCAGGACGCCGAGGCGGGCGTCGGGCGCGGGGGAGAACTCCGCGACGATCGCGGGCAGGTCGTCGACGCCCGAGAGGTACTCGACGACCACGCCCTCGATGCGCAGGTCGTCGCCCCAGACCTTCTCCACCAGTTCGGCGTCGTGCCGGCCTTCCACGTAGATACGGCCGGCGCGGGCCACGCGGGCGCGCGCGGTGGGGACGGCCACCGAGCCGGAGGCGGTACGGGTCGGACGCGCCGGAGCGGGAGCCGCCGGGCGGGTCAGGGTCACCACCCGGCCTTCGAGCAGGAAGCCGCGCGGCTCCAGCGGGAAGACCCGGTGCTTGCCGAAGCGGTCCTCCAGCGTGACCGTGCCCGCCTCGCAGCGGATCACCGCCCCGCAGAAGCCCGTGCTCACTTCCTCCACCACCAGGTCCGCCGTCGCCTCCACCGTCGGCACCGGCTTCGGCTTCTTCCACGGCGGGGTCAGGTCCGGGCTGTAGCTGCGCATTCGGCCGACAATAGGAAAGGGGCCGGCCGGGCGGGTCACGACACGCCGTACCGAGCGGCCAGGCTCTCGCGCTGGGCGAGGACAAACTTCGCGTCCACCACCGAACCGTGCCCGGGGACGTAGCGGGCGTCCGGACCGCCCAGCTCCAGGAGCCGGTCGAGCGCCTGCGGCCACCGGCGCGGGGTCGCGTCCGGGCCCGCCTGCGGCTCGCCGGACTCCTCGATCAGGTCGCCGGCCAGGAGGACCCCCGCGTCCGGGATCCAGGCCACCAGGTCGTGCGGGCTGTGGGCCGGGCCCGCCGGGGACAGCACCACCTCGCGGCCGCCGCCCAGGTCGAGCCTCCCCTCACGGGTGAGGAGGTGGTGCGGGCGGATGACCACGTCGGCGGCCGCCGACGCCTCGGCTTCGGGGACGCCGTGGCGTACGGCGTCGAGGCGGAGTTCCTCGAGACCCGAGGAGGACAGGGCCGCGTCCATGCCCGCCGCCGCGTGGATCCGCGCGCCCGCGAAGACCCCCGTACCGAGCACATGGTCGAAGTGCGCGTGACTGAGCGCGATGTGCGGGACGCGGCGTCCACCGAGCAGCGCCTGGACCTGCGTACGGATCTCGGCGCCCTCGCGCAGCGACGAGCCCGTGTCGAAGAGGAGTGCGCCCGCGGGGCCGATGACGAGGGCGACCGTCGCGTCCCAGACCGGGAGCCGTCTGCGGCCGATACCGTCGCCGAGCTGTTCCCAGCCGAACTCTTCCCAACTGACGTCCATACCGTGACGCTAACCGCATCAAGGGTGGTCGGCCTTGCTAGGGCGCCCACCGACGGCCGTACACTGACCGTTGGGTTGGCTGGCACTCGTACGCCATGAGTGCCAGACGGCCGGACCGGATCGACAGCTGGAGGTGCGCGGATGCTCAGTGAACGCAGGCTCGAGGTGCTGCGCGCCATCGTCCAGGACTATGTCGGCACCGAGGAGCCGGTCGGCTCGAAGGCGCTCACCGAGCGGCACAAGCTCGGGGTCTCGCCCGCGACCGTCCGTAACGACATGGCGGCCCTGGAGGACGAGGGGTACATCGCCCAGCCGCACACCAGCGCGGGGCGGATCCCGACCGACAAGGGCTACCGGCTGTTCGTGGACAAGCTGGCGGGCGTGAAGCCGCTGTCCGCCGCCGAGCGCCGGGCCATCCAGAACTTCCTCGACGGAGCCGTCGACCTCGACGACGTCGTGGGCCGGACCGTGCGGCTGCTCGCGCAGCTCACGCGGCAGGTCGCGGTCGTGCAGTACCCCTCGCTGACCCGGTCCACGGTGCGGCATGTGGAGCTCCTGTCGCTCGCGCCCGCGCGCGTGATGCTCGTGGTGATCACCGACACGGGGCGGGTGGAGCAGCGGCACGTCGACTGCCCCGCGCCCTTCGGCGAGACCTCGCTCGCCGATCTGCGGGCCCGGCTCAACAGCAGGGTCGCGGGACGCCGGTTCTCCGACGTGCCGCAGCTCGTCCAGGATCTGCCCGAGTCCTTCGACCGGGACGACCAGGGCACGGTCGCGACCGTGCTCGCCACCCTCCTCGAAACCCTGGTCGAGGAGACCGAGGAGCGCCTGATGATCGGCGGCACCGCCAATCTCACGCGCTTCGGACACGATTTCCCGCTCGTGATCCGGCCGGTGCTCGAAGCGCTCGAGGAGCAGGTCGTGCTCCTCAAGCTGCTCGGCGAGGCCAAGGATCCGGGCATGACCGTACGGATCGGGCATGAGAATGCCCACGAGGGGCTCAACTCCACGTCGGTCGTCTCGGTCGGCTACGGTTCGGGCGGCGAGGCAGTCGCCAAACTCGGCGTGGTCGGACCGACCCGCATGGATTACCCCGGAACGATGGGAGCAGTACGCGCAGTGGCACGTTACGTCGGACAGATCCTGGCGGAGTCGTAAGTGGCCACGGACTACTACGCCGTACTCGGCGTGCGCCGCGACGCTTCCCAGGACGAGATCAAGAAGGCATTCCGGCGGCTCGCGCGCGAGCTGCACCCGGATGTGAACCCCGATCCGAAGACCCAGGAGCGGTTCAAGGAGATCAACGCCGCTTACGAGGTGCTCTCGGACCCGCAGAAGAAGCAGGTCTACGACCTCGGCGGCGACCCCCTGTCCCAGTCGGGCGGCGGCGCCGGCGGCTTCGGCCAGGGCGGGTTCGGGAACTTCTCGGACATCATGGACGCGTTCTTCGGGACCGCCTCGCAGCGCGGGCCGCGGTCCAGGACCCGTCGTGGTCAGGACGCCATGATCCGCCTCGAAGTCGAGCTGGACGAGGCCGCGTTCGGGACCACCAAGGACATCCAGGTCGACACGGCCATCGTGTGTTCGACCTGTTCCGGTGAGGGCGCCGCGCCCGGCACCTCCGCGCAGACCTGCGACATGTGCCGCGGCCGCGGTGAGGTCTCGCAGGTCACGCGGTCGTTCCTCGGCCAGGTCATGACCTCGCGGCCCTGCCCGCAGTGCCAGGGCTTCGGCACGGTCGTGCCGACGCCGTGCCCCGAGTGCGCCGGAGACGGTCGCGTACGGTCGCGCCGCACCCTGACCGTGAAGATCCCGGCCGGTGTCGACAACGGCACGCGGATCCAGCTCGCCGGTGAGGGCGAGGTGGGCCCGGGCGGCGGTCCCGCCGGTGACCTGTACGTCGAGATCCACGAGCTGCCGCACCCCGTGTTTCAGCGGCGCGGCGACGATCTGCACTGCACCGTGACCATCCCCATGACGGCGGCGGCGCTCGGCACGAAGGTGCCGCTGGAGACGCTGGACGGGATGGAGGAGGTCGACATCCGGCCCGGCACCCAGTCCGGCCAGTCGATCCCGCTGCACGGGCGCGGTGTCACGCATCTGCGCGGCGGCGGGCGCGGGGACCTCATCGTGCATGTCGAGGTCACCACGCCGACGAAGCTCGATCCTGAGCAGGAGCGGTTGCTGCGGGAGTTGGCTGCGCTGCGGGGTGAGGAGCGGCCCACCGGGCAGTTCCAGCCTGGGCAGCAGGGGCTGTTCTCGCGCTTGAAGGACGCTTTCAACGGGCGTTGAGGTGTGTCGGGGCTGGGGTGGGAGGCGCCTGCGGCGGCTTCTCTCCCCGCCCCGCCCCTTCCCGGAACCGGGGGCTCCGCCCCCGGACCCCCGCATCCGAGCTTCGCTCGGATCTGCTCAAACGCCGCAGGGGCTGGGTTGATTTAGCGGGCCGCCGCGGACATGGCACGATGCCGTCATGTCCACCGCACTGACCGATCTCTGCCCCCACCCGATCGTGCAGGCCCCCATGGCGGGTGGCGCCTCCTGTCCCTCGCTCGCCGCCGCGGTCTCCGAGGCGGGCGGGCTGGGTTTTCTCGCTGCCGGGTACAAGACCGCCGACGGGATGTACCAGGAGATCAAGCAGCTGCGCGGACTGACGCAGCAGCCGTTCGGCGTGAACCTGTTCATGCCGCAGCCCGAGCTCGCCGACCGGGCCGCGGTGGCCGTCTACTCCGCGCAGCTGGCCGGTGAGTCCGCCTGGTACAGCACGCCGCTCGGCGACCCCGACGCCAACCTCGACGACGGGTTCGACGCCAAGCTGGCGATCCTCGTCGACGACCCGGTGCCCGTCGTCTCCTTCACCTTCGGCTGCCCGAGCCGTGACGTCCTCGACGCGCTGGCCCGCGTGGGCACGTACACCGTCGTCACCGTCACCACGCCCGAGGAGGCGCAGGCCGCGCAGTGGGCCGGGGCGGACGCGGTGTGCGTGCAGGGCATCGAGGCCGGCGGCCACCAGGGCACCCACAAGGACAACCCCGAGGCGGACGGCACCGGGATCGGGCTCCTGTCCCTGATCACGCAGGTGCGCGAGACCGTGCAGCTGCCCATCATCGCGGCCGGCGGCCTGATGCGCGGCGGGCAGATCGCGGCGGCGCTCGCGGCCGGGGCGGAGTTCGCGCAGCTGGGGACCGCCTTCCTCGTCTGCCCCGAGTCCGGGGCCAATGTGCTGCACAAGCAGGCCATGACCAACCCCATGTTCGTACGGACCGAGTTGACCCGGGCCTTCTCCGGGCGCCCCGCGCGCGGCCTGGTCAACCGCTTCCTGCGCGAGCACGGGCCGTACGCGCCGGCCGCGTATCCGCAGGTGCACCACCTCACGAGCGGCCTGCGCAAGGCGGCCGCAAAGGCCGGTGACGCGCAGGGCATGGCGCTGTGGGCCGGCCAAGGGCACCGGATGGCACGGGAGTTGCCCGCCGGTGAGCTGGTGGAGGTGCTGGCCGCCGAGTACCGTACGGCCGCCGCCGCGCTGAACGTGCGGGGTGCGGCATGACCGCCCCCGTCTTCGTGGTCGGCTCCCTCGAAGGGGCCGCACCCGGCGCCGTGCTCACGCTCGACGGCCCCGAGGGGCGCCACGCCGTCTCGGTGCGGCGGTTGCAGGCCGGTGAGGAGATCGTGCTCACCGATGGTCTGGGCCGGGCCGCGGCCGGGGTCGTGCTGCGCACGGAGGGCAAGGACACGCTGTACGTCGAGGCCGCCGACTTCCCGGTGGAGCCCGAGCCGAGCCCGCGGATCACCGTCGTGCAGGCGCTGCCGAAGGGCGACCGGGGCGAACTCGCCGTCGAGACCATGACCGAGACCGGGGTCGACGCGATCGTGCCCTGGGCCGCCTCGCGCTGCATCACGCAGTGGAAGGGCGAGCGGGGCACCAAGTCGCTGAACAAATGGCGGGCCACCGCCCGCGAGGCCGGCAAGCAGTCGCGGCGCCTGCGCTTCCCCGAGGTCGGCGAGCTCGCCACGACCAAGCAGGTGGCGGCACTTCTGGCGGAGGCGGACTTCGCCGCCGTGCTCCACGAGGAGGGCAGCGCGCCGCTGGCCTCCGCCGAACTGCCCGCCTCCGGCTCGATCGTGCTGGTCGTCGGGCCCGAAGGAGGCGTGGCCCCGCAGGAGTTGGAGACGTTCGCCGCGGCCGGCGCGAAGCCGTACCGGCTCGGGGCGAGCGTGCTGCGGACCTCCACGGCGGGCACCGCCGCGGTGGCGCTGCTGCTCGGGCGCACCGGCCGCTGGGGCTAGCGCGCGCCGCCCGGCCTCCGGGCGCGGTGGGGCGGGCGGCTAGGCTCGCGCTCCATGGACGAGGGACGCATGACCGGTCGGAGCCGCACCGGCGCGGAGGTCGAGGAGCTGGTCGCCCGGGTGCGGGACGCCGCCGGATCCTCGTATACGTGGCGCCGGCACGCCAACGGATTCGACCTGACCACGGAAGTGCCGCAGGCCACCCGGCGCCTCACCCGTCAGCACACCTACGAGGTGGCGCTGCAGCCGGAGGCGAACACCTTCACGCTGACCGACGTGGTCCGCATCGAGCGGCAGGGCCCGGGCGGCACCTGGAGCAAGTCCGTGCAGCGCGGGCGCCTGCGCTACCGCAGCGTCGCCACGGCGGCGGACGGCTCGGGCCGCCGCTCCTTCAACTCCGCGGACGGACACCGCCTGATCCGGGATGTCACCGAGGAGCTCGGCTGGCGCGAGGTGGCCTCGCGGACGGAACGGGCCGGGCGGTTCGCCGGGTTCCTCGGGGGCGGGATCGCGGCGGCGACGCTGATCGCGATGGCGGTGGTGTTGCTGGTTCGGTGAGGGTGCGGGGTGCGCGGCGGCCGCCGGTGTTCAACTCCCCGCGCCGAACTGGTCGTAGAAGCGCAGCTTGATGTCGAGCGAACGCTGTTCCTCGGCACGGAAGGCCGCGGCGGCCGCACCGGGCTCGGCCGCGGTGAGCAGGGCGTGCAGGCGGCGCGCGAGACGGTCGGCGTGCGAGGTGGCGAGCAGCGAGACCGAGGCCAGCGGATGGGCCTTCGCGTCGTGGACGAGGTGTGGGTAGTAGAAGTGCGAGCGGTTCTCGCCGTCGCGGGTGAGGAGCGGTCCCATCCGGTGCCACAGCTGGGCGTATTCGGTGGAGACCAGGATCTCGCCCCAGAACCGGAGGATGGTCAGCAGCCGCAGGTCCGAGTCCGGTCGCCCGCCCGCGTCGGCGATCAGGGCGAAGGTGGCATTGACCGCCTCCAGCGTGGCGGCGGTCGGACGCGAGGCGGCCAACTCGGCTCGGGAGATGCCCAGTTGGAGCATGTCCTCGATCATGTCCTCGCGGTGCGAGCGGGTGTTGCCGCTGCCGTCCGGGTACTCCTCTCGCAGGATGACGCGCGCGATGCGCAGGCCCTCCTTGTCGTCGATCAGGTCGATCGCCAGGTCGTACGCCGGGGTGAAGGCCAGCGAGAGGAAACGGCGCTGTAGGAGGAGGTCCTTGAACACGGAGTCGGAGAGGCGGGGCGTGTCCGTGAGGACGGGGTGCGCCCTGTACTGCGCGATCAGGTCGTCCTCGAAGGCGTCGAGGGCTTCGAGGCCGTGGAGTGCGGTGGACTGGGACATCTGGTGCGGCCTTTCAGGAGTACGAGGTCACGCGGTCATGCGGTCGAAGCTCATGGCGTCGACCGAGCGGCGCCAGTCGGTCAGTTCGACGGGTTTGCCGATCTCCCACAGGGTGTCGAGTTCCTTCTGCACCTCGGCGCCCCGGGCCGAGTCGCAGCCCTCGATCTCGGTCTGCGGGGCATTGATGGCCAGTTGGCTGTGCAGGAAGGAACTGACCATGTACGTCTCGTCGGCGCGGTACACGGCCATGGACGGCAGCGAGTTGTAGAGCCGCACCTCGAGACGTGCGCGGGCCGCGTCGGGCAGCGCCGCGTACAGCAGCCCGAGGTTGGTCAGGTTGTGCTCGATGGCCGCCTTCACATCCACGGGGGTGTCGGCGGTGGGCATGTCCCGCAGGGCCTCGCGGCGCAGGTTCGCCACCTCGGACGAGGGGAAGAGGAGCAGGATCCGCACCCGCACTCCGCCGTCGGTGAGAGCGTGCCGGAAGTCGTCCTGGAGATGGCCCAGGTTGGGCATCCAGGTCTGCAGCACACCCACTTCGGTTCTGGCCTCCCGGACCAGCCGCTTCACCTGGGCGGTCGGGAACTCCGGGTGCACGCGCTCCACACCCCCGTACCGTTCCCTGCGCAGCCGGGTCGCGGTGCCGTCGATGTCGAGTGCCGCCAGGCGCCGGTCGACGCTGTCGAGAATCTCGAAGCGTCGTACTTCGAGCAGCAGGAACATCGTGACCGACGTGAGGATCAGCAGCGTCACGAGCTGCACGCCGTTGGGGGAGACCTCGTCGAGCAGCCCGAGAACGTCCGCGAGGATGGTCAGCGGCCCGGCCGCGGTCGTCAGGGCAAGGCCGATCCGCTCGGCCTGGTGGCGCACGGGCACAGTCGCCTCCTCGTCCCGTGTACGGGAGTTACGCCGCGGGAGACGCGGCCGCCCGTATCGGGAACAGCTTGCACGACACCATGCACCCTGCACACAGGAGTTACCTGGTATCGGCCACTACGCGCGGATCCGGCCAGCTACTTCCCCGGCCGGCAGTCGCACGTCGGTGGATACACCGTCACCGTCGTCGTCACGGTCACCGTCGGCTGCGGGCCGCCGTTCCCCGGTGGCCGTGAAGTCGGCTTCGCGTCGGCGCAGTTGCCGAGCACATCCGCCCGCAGCACCGTCTTGCCCTCGACCTTCGCCGTCAGATCACCCCGTACGCAGGCGCCGCCGCGCTCCTCGGTGACCTTGCCGGTGAGCGTGATGTCGCGGCCGTCCCGCGTCTTCCCCTCGCAGTCCACGGTCGCGACGCTGCGCACGGTGGGGGACTTGGAGGAGTTCGGTGTGCCGCCGCCCTCGCCGAAGGACGAGGTGCAGTTGAGCCACTGGACGTCGACGCCCTTCTTCTCCAGGGCGTCGGTGCCCTTCTGGTCCGTGGTGATCGACACCGCCACCGAGTTGAGCCCGCCGCTCAGGTCCTGACAGGCGGTGAGACCCAGCGCGAGCGCGGCCACCGCCCCGGCCGCGGCCAGGGCTCGACGATCACCTGAGCGCCTCAATGCCCCCATACAGGACAGGTTCCCACTCAGGCCTCGGCAACGCCAGAGGGCCGGTCATAAGGTGATCAGGTGACGCAGACGCAGCTCTCGTATCTCCGATTCCCGCACGTCCGCGGCGAGTTGCTCGCCTTCACCGCGGAGGACGACGTCTGGATCGCGCCGCTGGAGGGCGGGCGTGCCTGGCGGGTGAGCGCCGACAACATGCCCGTGAGCCACCCGCGGATATCCCCGGACGGCCGTCATGTCGCCTGGACCTCGTACCGCGACGGCGCCCCCGAGGTGCACTGCGCTCCCGTGGACGGCGGACGGGCCGAGCGGCTCACGTACTGGGGCAGCAACAGGACCCAGGTGCGCGGCTGGACCCCCGAGGGCGGCGTGCTCGCGGTCACCACCCACGGCCAGGCCTCGCTGCGCCGCCAGTGGGCCTGGCACGTCCCGCTGGACGGCGGGCCCGCGACCCGGCTGCCGTACGGCCCCGTCGGAGACGTCGCCTGGGGCCCGGACGACCAGGTGCTCCTGGTGTCGGTGTCGATGGGGCGCGAGGCCGCGTACTGGAAGCGGTACCGCGGCGGCACGGCGGGCAAGCTGTGGATCGACCGCGAGGGCGACGGCCAATTCGTGCGGGTGCACGAGGAGTTGGACGGGAACATCGAGTACCCGCTGTGGGTCGGGGACAGGATCGCGTTCCTGTCCGACCACGAAGGCGCCGGCACCCTGTACTCCTCGCTGCCGGACGGCACGGATCTGCGCCGGCACGCGGCGGCCGACGAGGCGGAGGGTGCGGAGGGTGCCGAAGGCTCCCACGGCTATTACGCGCGCCACGCCGCGAGCGACGGACAGCGCGTCGTGTACACCCGTGCCGGACAGCTGTGGATCGTCGACGACCTCGGCGACCCCGGCAGCGCGCCGCGCCCGCTCGACGTCCGGCTCGGCGGGCAGCGCGTCGACCTCCAGCCGCACCCCGTCAAGGCCGACCGCCACCTCGGCGCCACCGCGCCCGACCACACCGGCCGCGGCAGCGCCGTCTCCGTGCGCGGCTCGATCCACTGGGTGACGCACCGCGAAGGACCCGCGCGCACCCTCGCGTCCACGCCGGGCGTACGCGCCCGGCTGCCGCGTACCTTCCGCGTGAACGGCGAGGAGCACGTCGTCTGGGTCACGGACGCGGAGGGCGAGGACGCCCTGGAGTTCGCGCCCGCCGCCGGAGTGGCCGCGGGCGCCTCCGTACGGCGGCTCGCGGCCGGGCAGTTGGGGCGGGTGCTTTCGCTCGCGATGGCCCCCGACGGCAGCCGCGCCGCCGTCGCCGCGCACGACGGCCGGGTCCTGCTCGTCGACCGCGAGAGCGGCGAGGTGCGCGAGGTGGACCGCAGCGAGGACGGCGAGGCGACCGGACTGGTGTTCTCGCCCGACTCGGCCTGGCTGGCCTGGTCCCACCCGGGCCCCGACCCGCTGCGGCAGCTGAAGCTCGCCAACACCGCCGACCTGTCCGTCACCGAGGCCACGCCGCTGCGCTTCTGCGACTTCTCGCCGGCCTTCACGCTCGACGGCAAGCACCTGGCGTTCCTCTCCGAGCGCTCGTTCGACCCCGTCTACGACGCGCACGTCTTCGACCTCGCCTTCGTCGGCGCCTGCCGCCCGCACCTGATCACGCTCGCCGCGACCACCCCCTCGCCCTTCGGGCCGCAGCGCCACGGGCGCCCCTTCGAGCCGGCCGAGCGGAGCGAGGAGGTGCCCGGCGGCGAGGACCAGCCCGCCACCCGGATCGACCTGGACGGCCTGGCCGACCGCATCGTCGCGTTCCCCGTCGAGGCCGCCCGCTACTCCACGCTGCGCGCCGCCAAGGACGGCGTGCTGTGGCTGCGCCACCCGGTGCGCGGCGCGCTCGGCGTCTCGCGCGCCACCCCGGACGACCCGGGCCCGCGCACCGCCCTGGAGCGCTACGACCTCGGACAGCACCGCGTCGAGGAACTCGCCCACGACGCCCACCACTTCACGGTCACCGGCGACGGCAAGCGGGTGCTGCTGCACACCGGCGACGTGCTCAAGGTCGTCCCGAGCGACCGCCGGCCCTCCTCCGACGACGACAGCGACTCCCACCTCACGGTCGACCTGTCCCGTATCCGCAAGGAGGTCGAACCGGCCGCGGAATGGCGGCAGATGTACGAGGAGACCGGCCGCCTCATGCGGCAGAACTTCTGGCGGCCCGACCTCGGCGGCATCGACTGGGACGGGATCCTCGACCGCTACCGGCCCGTCCTCGACCGCATCGCCACCCACGACGACCTGGTCGACCTCCTGTGGGAGGTGCACGGCGAACTCGGCACCTCGCACGCGTACGTCACCCCGTACGGCGGCTACGGGTCGTCCGACACCCGACAGGGCCTGCTCGGCGCCGATATCTCCCGGCACGAGGACGGCAGTTGGCGCATCGACCGCATCCTGCCCTCGGAGACCTCCGACCCGTACGCGCGCTCCCCGCTCGCCGCCCCCGGCGCCGCGGTCCGCGCCGGTGACGCGATCGTGGCCGTCGACGGCCGTCCCGTGGACCCGCTGCGCGGCCCCGGACCGCTGCTCGTCGGCTCCGCGGGCAAGGCGGTGGAGCTCACCGTGTCCCCGGCCGGCGGCGGCGAACCCCGGCACGCGGTCGTCGTCCCGCTCGCCGACGAGGAACCCCTGCGCTACCACGCCTGGGTGGCCGACCGCCGCGCCTACGTGCACGAGCGGTCCGAGGGCCGCCTCGGCTACATCCACGTGCCCGACATGCAGGCGCCGGGCTGGGCCCAGATCCACCGCGACCTGCGCGTGGAGGTGGCCCGCGAGGGCCTGGTCGTCGACGTGCGCGAGAACCGTGGCGGCCACACCTCCCAGCTCGTCGTCGAGAAGCTCGCCCGGCGCATCGTCGGCTGGGACCTGCCGCGCGGGCGCCGCCCGTTCAGCTACCCGGCGGACGCCCCGCGCGGTCCGGTGGTCTCGGTGGCCAACGAGTTCTCGGGCTCGGACGGCGACATCGTCAACGCCGCCATCAAGGCCCTCGGCATCGGCCCGGTGGTCGGGGTGCGCACCTGGGGCGGGGTCATCGGCATCGACAGCCGCTACCGCCTGGTCGACGGCACGCTCGTCACCCAGCCCAAGTACGCGATCTGGCTGGAGGGTTACGGGTGGGGCGTGGAGAACCACGGCGTCGACCCGGACATCGAGGTGGTCGCGGGCCCGCAGGACTACGCGGCAGGACGCGACCCGCAGCTCGACACGGCGATACGGGTCGCCCTGGAGGCGTTGGAGACCACACCGGCGAAGGCGGCGCCCGCGCTGCCGGAGCTGGGCTGAGGAGGCGGGGCGGCGGTGGGACCGTGCGGGCCGGAGCCGGGGTGACAGCGCCGGGCCCGGGGCGGACCGTGCCGGATACGATGCCCCGAGACCGTCCGGAGCTGTCGCGAGAAAGGGCCGAGCGTGACCGGTGAACCGCAGGCCGACTGCCTGTTCTGCAAGATCGTGGCGAAGGAGGTGCCGGCCACCGTCGTGCGCGAGAGCGAGACGACCCTCGCCTTCCGCGACATCAACCCGCAGGCGCCCACGCACGTCCTCGTGATCCCCAAGGTGCACCACCCGGACGCCGCCTCGCTGGCCGCCGCCGAGCCCGCGATCGCCGCCGACGTGCTGCGCGAGGCGGGCGAGGTGGCCGTCCAGGAGGGCCTGGACAGCTACCGGACCGTGTTCAACACCGGCTCCGGCGCGGGGCAGACCGTGTTCCACGCCCATGCCCACGTGCTCGGCGGGCGCGGCCTGCAGTGGCCGCCCGGCTAGCGGCCGCCTCGTAAGGAAGTCGGTAACTCCCCTTGTCCTCACGGGAATTCGTGGTGCTCGGCACCGCGAGCCAGGTGCCCACGCGGCACCGCAACCACAACGGCTATCTGCTGCGCTGGGACGGCGAGGGACTCCTCTTCGACCCGGGCGAGGGCACGCAGCGGCAGATGCTGCGGGCCGGGGTCGCCGCGCACGACCTGCACCGGATCTGCGTCACGCACTTCCACGGCGACCACTCGCTCGGGCTCGCGGGGGTCATCCAGCGCATCAACCTCGACCGGGTGCCGCACCCGGTGGCCGCGCACTACCCGGCGAGCGGGCAGCACTACTTCGAGCGGCTGCGGTACGCCACGGCCTACCGCGAGACCGCGAGGCTGGTGCAGGAGCCGGTCGCCGAGGACGGGGTGCTGGCCGAGACGCCCGCGTACCGCCTGGAGGCGCGGCGGCTCTCCCACCCGGTCGAGTCCTTCGGCTACCGCCTCGTCGAACCCGACGGGCGGCGCATGCTGCCCGCGGCGCTGCGCGCGCACGGCATCGCGGGGCCCGACGTGGGGCGGCTGCAGCGGGACGGGGTGCTCGGGGGCGTGACCCTGGACGAGGTCAGCGAGCCCAGGCCCGGGCAGCGGTTCGCCTTCGTGATGGACACCCGGCTCTGCGACGGGGTGTTCGCACTGGCCGACGGCTGCGACCTGCTCGTCATCGAGTCCACGTTCCTCGACCAGGACGTGCAACTGGCCGAGGACCACGGCCACTTGACGGCCGGTCAAGCGGCGACGGTCGCGCGGGAGTCCGGGGTGCGGCACCTGGTCCTGACGCACTTCTCGCAGCGCTACACCGACCCGGCCGAGTTCGAGCGACAGGCACGGGCCGCAGGCTTCGAGGGCGAACTGACCGTGGCGGCGGACCTGATGCGGGTGCCGGTGCCGAAGCGGGGCTGAGGGGGCGGGCGGGTTCAGGCGCGCCGGTCGGGTGCAGGTGTGCCGGTCGGGTGCAGGTGTGCCGGGCGGGCGCGGCTCACGTTCCGATCCGGCTCACATCCCGATCCGGCTCAGGTCTTCCACTGTGCCCCGCCCGAGGCCCGTACCGCCACCGCCTCGATCTTCGTACGGATCTCCTGCATCACCGCCACGATCCGCCGCTCGTGCTCCTCGGTCAGCCGGGCCACCGGCACCGAGCAGCTGACCGCGTCCACCGCGGGCTCGTCGCAGCGCAGCGCGAAGCCGAAGCCCGCGATGCCGAGCACGCCCTCCTCGCGGTCGATCGCGTACCCGCGGGCGCGCACCCCGGCGAGATCGGCGGCGAGGGATGCGGCGTCGGTGTGGGTGTGCGGGGTGAGCTGTGCGAGCTCGCCCGCAGGCAGCCGCCGCGGATCCTCCGCGAGCAGCGCCTTGCCGAGCGCGCCCGCGTGCGCGGGCAGCCGGCGCCCCACGCGCGAGAACGTCCGCAGGTATTCATGCGACTCGCGGGTGGCGAGATAGACGACGTCCGTGCCGTCGAGCCGGGCGAGATGGATGGTCTCGCCGAGCGCCTCCGAGGCCTCGTCGAGAAACGGCCGCGCCGCCCGCACCCGGGGATCGCTGTCCAGATAGCTGGTGCCGGTCAGCAGCGCGTGGATGCCGATGCCGTACAGCGACCCCGTCGTGTCGGTGCGCACCCAGCCCCGGTCGATCAGGGTCTGCAACAGCGCGTACATCGAACTGCGCGGCACCCCCAGCTCCTCGGCCAGCTCCCGCAGCCGCGCGGGACGGTCGCCGCGGGCGGCGAGCACTTCGAGGAGCTCGACGGTCCGCGCGGCGGACTTCACTTCGCGGACGCCGCCGGGTGACTGCTGTGCGGGCGCGTGGGCGGGCGTTTCCTGTTCCGGCATGCCGCAGATCGTAATCGCGCCCTTGACCGGCCTTCGGCGCCTCCCTAGTCTTCGTTCCCGTACACAACTCCTGTCTACATACGGAGATGTCCGAGACGATGGTTGAGGCGAGGTCGAGGTGATGGCTGAGGTGACGGCTACGGAAACGGCACCGGGCCCCAGGATCACGCACGTGCGCCTCACCCCCGTGCTCATCGCCGACCCGCCGCTCCTCAACACCACGGGCGTGCACCAGCCCTACACCCCGCGGCTGATCGTCGAGATCGTCACCGAGGGCGGGGTCACCGGGGTCGGCGAGACTTACGGGGACACCAAGTACCTCGTCCTCGCCCGGGCCCTCGCCGATGCTCTCGCCGGGCATCAAGTCGCCGATATCAACGGGCTTTTCACGCTGGCGGGGCGGGTCTGTCACGCCGAGGGCGGCGGGCTCGACGTGGGCGGTACGCGCGGCGTAGAGACCGCCGAGAAGCTGCGGCTCTCCGTCGTCTCCGCCTTCGAGGTGGCCTGTCTCGACGCGCTCGGCAAGACGCTCGGCCTGCCGGTGCACGCGCTGCTCGGCGGCAAGGTGCGCGACAGCGTCGAGTACAGCGCGTACCTCTTCTACCGCTGGGCCGAGCACCCGGGCGGCGTGGGGGAGCGGGACGGGTGGGCGGCAGCCCTCGACCCGGCGGGTGTCGTGGAGCAGGCACGGCGGCTGGTCGAGCGGCACGGGTTCTCCTCGTTCAAGCTCAAGGGCGGTGTCTTCGCGCCCGACGAGGAGATCGCCGCGATCCGCGCGCTCGCCGAGGCCTTCCTGGGCCGGCCGCTCCGGCTCGATCCCAACGGGGCCTGGAGCACGGAGACTTCGCTGTACGTGGCGCGCGAACTCGCCGGCGTACTGGAGTATCTGGAGGACCCGACCACCGGCACGCCCGCGATGGCCGAGGTGGCCGCCGCCACCGGCCTGCCGCTGGCCACCAACATGTGCGTGACCACGCTCGCCGAGATACCCGAGGCCTTCACCACGGGCGCCGTCCAGGTGGTGCTCTCCGACCACCACTACTGGGGCGGGCTGCACCGTACGCGCGAACTGGCCGCGATCTGCCGCACGTTCGGGGTCGGCGTCTCCATGCACTCCAACTTCCATCTCGGCGTGAGCCTCGCCGCGATGACCCAGGTCGCGGCCGCCGTCCCGCACCTGGACCACGCCTGCGACAGCCACTATCCGTGGAGCACCGAGGACGTGGTGGCCGAGCCCTTCACGTTCGAGGACGGCCGGATCGAGGTGTCGGACGCACCAGGGCTCGGCGTCGAACTCGACCGGGACAGGCTGGAGTTCCTGCACCGGCGCTGGCTCGACGACGACGGCTCGCTGCGCGACCGCGACGACCTCGCCGCGATGCGGGTGGCCCGGCCGGGGTGGTCGGCGCGGAGGTGGTGAACCGCGGTGCCACCCTGCCGGTTACGACCACCCGCCGGTTACGACCCCCCGCCCGTTACGCCCCCGCCGCCCCGTCCAGGATCCGTTCCGCCACCGCGGGCGAGTCCACCAGCGGGTGCAGGGCGAGCGCCCGCAGCGCGGCGGTGCGGTCCTTGAACACCGCCGCCTCGATCGCCGCCCGCTCCACCGCCTTCAGCGTCAGCATCAGGCCCAACTCGGCCTGGCCCAGCGGTGCGCAGGGCAGCGGGCGCGCGCCGTCCGCGTCCACCTCGCAGACCGTCTCGATGATCGCGTCGGCCGGCAGTTCGGGCACGGTGCCGCCGTTGCGCACATTGAGGATCAGCCGCGCCGGACCGTCCTGCTCCCCGGCGTCGGACGACAGCGCGCGCATCAGCTCCAGTGCCACCTGGTCGTAACCGCCGCCGTCCAGGTCGCAGGCGTCGCGCTCCCAGCCGCCGCTCGCCGCCCGCGCCTCCGCCATGTACGTGGACTCGCGCTCGCGCCGCGTGGCCTGCCACAGCTCGTACGCCCGCTCCGGCTCCGCGGAGGCGCGCGCGAAGAAGCCGCCCTGCTGCTGGTCGAGGAACTCGCCGCGGGTCTCGGCGGCCGCGCGCGCGGAGGCGAGGGTCTCGCGGCGGAAGTAGTAGTAGTGCAGGTACTCGTTGGGCAGCGAGCCGAGGGCGCGCAGCCAGGTCGCGCCGAACAGCTTCCCCTCCTCGAAGGAGGTCAGCCGCCGCTCGTCGGCCAGCAGCCCCGGCAGCAGGTCGTGGCCGTCCGCGGTGGTCAACGTGCGCAGCCAGCCGAGGTGGTTGAGGCCCACGTAGTCGTACGTCACCGAGGCGGGGTCGGCGCCCGCCGCCCGCGCGGCGCGGCGGACCAGACCGACGGGTGAGTCGCAGATGCCGATCACGCGCGCGCCGAGCACCGAGGCCATCGCCTCGGTCACCATGCCCGCGGGGTTGGTGAAGTTGATGACCCAGGCGTCCGGCGCGAGCGCCTTGACGCGCTCGGCGATGTGCAGCGCGACGGGGATCGTCCGCAGCCCGTAGAGCACCCCGCCCGCGCCCACCGTCTCCTGGCCGAGCACGCCCTCGCCGAGCGGCAGCCGCTCGTCGCGCACGCGGCCCGCGGTGCCGCCCACGCGGATCGCCGAGAACACGAAGTCGGCGCCGCGCAGCGCGTCGTCCAGGTCCTCGGCGACGCGCAGCTCCGGGCCGCGCACACCGAGCCCCGCGATGACCGACCGCACCACGTCGAGCCGCGCGCGGTCCGTGTCGTACAGCGTCAGCTCGGTCACGGTCCTCGTGCCGGCCCCCGCCAGCGCCGCGTACACCAGCGGCACCCGGAAACCGCCGCCACCCAGAATCGTCAGCCTCATGCTCCGGAACGTACCCGAGTGCCGCCGCTCTCCGCCCGCGCCCGCCGGCAGCTCGGGCCGCGGAGCCGGCTCTCCGGGATTGTCGGTGCCATGGGGCAGACTGTCCGGATCTGCAGGCTTATCTCGTACGGAGCACCTGGTGAGCGCTAACGACGGCAGGGTGCCGGTCGGCGGCGAAGGCCGCCCGGGACCGGCCGGGGACGATGATCGCGGAGCCGCGGGGGCACCCGCGCGTCCGGGGTCCGACGCGGGCGACGTCCGGGCGCGCGCGGCGGAGGACCAGGCGCGCGCGGCGGAGGACCATCTGGGGCCGGCGCCGATCGGCGGGGCGGCGGAACCGGCGGACGGGCGCGTGCCGGGAGACGCGGGAGGGCGGCGGCCGCACGACGGCGACGGGCGGCTGCCGGGCGACCCCGGAGGGCGCGCGTCCGCCGGGGCCAAGGGATGTCTCGATCCGCTCGCCGCCCTGCGCACCCCCGACGAGCCGGCCTGGGACGTGTATCTGACCGGCACCGTCTTCCTCGACATCATCTTCACCGGACTCGACTCCGCCCCCGTGCGTGGCACCGAGTCCTGGGCCCGCGGCATGGGCCAGAGCCCCGGCGGCGTGGCCAACATGGCCACCGCGCTCGCCCGGCTCGGCCTGCGCACCTCGCTCGCCGCCGCGTTCGGCGACGACCACTACGGCTCGTACTGCTGGGACGCCCTGGAGCAGGGCGAGGGCATCGACCTCGCGCAGTCGCGTACCGTGCCGGGCTGGCACTCGCCGGTCACCGTCTCAATGGCGTACGAGGGCGAGCGCACGATGGTCTCGCACGGCCATGACGCACCCCCGGTCGAACCGGCACCGGAGTGCCCGCCCCGCTCGCGCGCGGCCATCGCCTCGCTGGCGCCCGGGGTGCGCGAGGAGTGGGTGGCGCAGGCCGCCGCCAAGGGCACGATGATCTTCGCGGACGTCGGCTGGGACGACACCGGGCGCTGGGACCTCGCGGGCCTCGCGGACCTCGCGCACTGCGAGGCCTTCCTGCCCAACGCCGAGGAGGCGATGCGCTACACGGGCACCGACTGCCCCCGCGCCGCGGCCCGCGCGCTCACCGCGCACGTGCCGCTCGCGGTGGTCACGCTCGGCGCCGAGGGTGCGTACGCGGTGGACGGCAGGACCGGCGAGACGGCCGAGGTGCCGGCCATCGCGGTCGAGGCACTCGACCCCACCGGCGCCGGCGACGTCTTCGTCGCGGGCTTCGTCACCGGGACGCTCGCGGGCTGGCCGCTCGCGGACCGGCTCGCCTTCGCCGGCCTGACGGCGGCGCTCTCGGTGCAGGAGTTCGGCGGCTCGCTCTCGGCGCCCGGCTGGGCGGAGATCGGGGCGTGGTGGCGCCGGATCCAGTCGTACGAGGACCAGGACCCGTCCGCGCTCAGGCGGTACGCGTTCCTGGAGGGCCTGGTCCCGGAGTCCTCACGGCCCTGGCCGTTGCGCAGGGCCGTACCGACGATCGGCTTCGGCCAGCGCTGAGGCGGAAGGGCGGCGCCCGGGCCGCCGGGTTCTCATCCCGCAGCGCCCGCCCCGCGCCTCACCCCGCCAGCCGCGCCTTGCGCCGCTTCGCGAACCACATCCCGCCCCCGCCGAGCAGCACCCCGCACAGGAGCGCCGCCACCAGCCACGGCAGGGCGAAGAACGAGGTCGAGCCCGTCGTCTCGACGTCCTGGCTTCGCGCCGTCAACTCCACGTCGCCCCAGTCGAGTTGAGGCGCCCCGTCCCAGCGCTCGGTCAGCTCCACCTTCTGCCGGGGCAGCAGCTCCGGGGGGACCTTCGTCAGGTCGCGGTCGAGCAGCTTGCGCCCGAACAGGCCCTTCGCGCTCAGCTCGACCTTCGGGCTCAGCGTGACGTTGCCACGGTTGTGCAGCGTGTACGTGATCGTGGCGGTGCTCTTGCCGAAGCCCGGCACCAACGGCTTGTCGTGCTCCATCTTCACGTTCTCGACGGCGAGTCCGGGCACGGTGGGCCCGCCCACGCGCAGATAGATCCGCGCGCCGACCGCCCGCTGCACCCCGACCTCGACCGCGCCCTCGGCCGGGTCGATCTTCTCGTCGAGGGCGACCAGGGCCCCGGGGTGGTCGCCCGGCTCGGCGCTCTCGGGCACGTGGACCGTGATCGGGATGTCGACCGAGCCGCCCGGCGGCACGGTCACGCGGGACTTCGCCGGCTTGGCCCAGGCGCCGACCCCCCGCTGCTTCTCACCGGGCGAGCGCACCGCGAACCCGCCGTCGCGCGCGGTGTTGTACGCGTCGGCCGCGTACAGCTTGAAGGTCAGCGGCTCCTCGGCCTTGTTGGTGACGGTGACCTTGTCGGTCAGGGTCGTGCCGGGGTCGGCCGTGAGATAGAAGTAGGGCCGCCCGCCGGGCTCGGCGGACGAAGGGTAGACCGACCAACGGCCGTTGTCGGCGGCGTACGCGGGCGCGGGCGCGCCGACCGTGAGCAGCAGCGCGGCCACGAGCGAGAAGGCGGCGGCAAGGGCCGCGTACGGCCGGAGCGTCCGGCCGGAGTGCGGTGAGCCGTATCTGGTGACGTGCATGTGCGCGGACCCCCGGAACGTTGGGTGGCGGACCGGCCCGTGGAGGGCCGGCCCGCCGGTGAACAGGGTGCGGATGCCTGAACAGGGTGCGGATGCCTGACAGGAAGGCCTGCGCGCAGGCCTTGAGGGGGGACCGTCAGGTGAGGGTGAGCGTGAGCACGCCCGCGTACTCACCGGGTGCCGTGAACTCCGGTACGTTCAGCGACAGTCCGGCGTCGACCTGGAACTCACCACCGGTCATGGCGGCGTTGGGCGTCTGCGCGAGCGTCGCGCCCTGGCTGCCGACCGGGCCTTCCGAACCGGCCGCGCACTGGCTGGGACTGCCCGCCTTGGTGGTGCACTTGGGCGTCCAGCTCAGCTTGCCCGCGTCGATGGACGCACCGTTGGGTCCGGTGAACGCGGTGACCTTGCCGGTCAGGGACCAGCCCACGGGGCCACCGCGGAAGTCCTTCACCGTCACCTGGTTCAGCGCACCGGTGGACGGGCCGCCCGTGCCGAAGTCGACCCCCGACATCTGGACGGTGTCGCCGCCCTGGGTCATGGTCAACTGCCCGGCCTTCACCGAGGACTTGAGGTTCTGGTCCAGTTTCGACCCGCCGCCCCCGGGTGTGGTCACCGTGTACGGGACCGGACCCGCGCCTTTCGCCGGGTCCCAGGCGTCGCCCTCGAAGGCCACCAGGCCGACCGTCGCCGGGTCCTTGACCCTGATCCGCATGGTCTGGGAGCCGGAGTCGGGAATCGTGCCGGTGCCCTTGTCCGCGGTGATCGACGTGCCGTTCCAGCCCGCCAGCGTCACGGTCGCGCCGGGGGTGAACTTGGCGAGCCGGGCGAACACCCACGCGTCGGGCGCGCCGGACGAGGTGTCCAGCGTCATGGTGCGCGGGTTGGTGGGCACCTCGCCGCCCGTGGCCGTGATGGTCTCGGAGACCGGGGCGGGCGGGGTCTTCACCACACATGGAGTGTTGAGGTCCATGATGTAGTTGGTGTTGATGTTGTAGTCACCCGGGGCCAGCGTGATGGCGCCGGGGGCGGTGACCGTGAACTGCCCGGTCATCTTGAAGCCGGGGAACGGTTCGAGACCGCCCACCGGAGTGTTCTCGCGCGGACCCGCGACCGCGACCTCGCCGCTCTGCGCCCCGCCGAGCACGACCTTGCCGGACGGCTTCATGATGTTGGCCGGCAGATCGAAGTCGATCGGGTTGCCCGCGGCGGGTTTGACGACCTCGTAGGTGACGGTGACCGTGTCGCCCACCTTGGGTGCCGCGTTGTCCACGGACACCTTCGCGGTCGTGGGCCCCTCGATGTTCGGGATGCCCGCGATCGGCGGCGGTGTGCAGACGGTGGTGAAATCGACGTTCGCGGGGACCGCGACGGCGGGACAGGCGAACGCCCCGCCTCCCACGATCCCCAGTGCGGCCGCACCTAACGCGGCCACCCAGCGGTGTCTTCGCCCGCCGGAACTCCCTTTCCCTGAAGGCATGTCGTCCCCTCCTCTGAGACGTCGGAGCAGCGGCTCTTCTGCGCCGACAGGGGCCCATTGATGTGCGGGTTGTGTGAGAAGTCAATGGAATCGGGAGACTTCGACTGATGACCCATCAGGTTCTGTCAAGATCACACATTTCGCCGGACAGGCCGAAGAACCGGTACCGCTCCGCGGCGGTACCGGTCCTCGCGTGAGAGCCGGATCGATCTGACGGTCCGGGCAGTCAGCCGGTCAGTCGGTGATCATCAGCGGGACCGGTGACCGTCCGCCCGTCGGCAGGCCCGGCGGTCAGTCGGCCACGAACGGCCCCGGCGTCTGCACGTCGTCCGCGAAGCACTCGACCGTCGTGCCGAAGACCTCGAGGGTCAGCGACGGGGTCGCGGCGACGAACGAGTCCAGGGTGTCGCCGGCGGCGAAGGCGGTCGCACTGGTCAGCGGGCCGCTGTCGAAGGCGCCGCCCGCGGGGATGGCCGGGTTGCTGCTGCCGCCGAAGGTGGCGGTGCCCGAGCCGTTGTGGGTCATGTGCAGCGTGGTGGTCACATCGCCCGCGCCGATGCCGATGGGCGTGGTGACCGCCGTCTTCACCTGGAGGGTGAGGGCGCTGCCGGTCTGGGTGGCGGTCAGTTCGGCCGTGCCGCCGCCCCACATTCCGCAGGCGTACGGTGCGGTGGCCTTGGCCGGTGCCACCGCCATGGCGGCCGGCGCGAAGGCCAGCGCGCCCGCGGCGAGCGCACCCGCCGCCAGCGTTCCGATCCCGAGCTTGCTGCCTCTCATTCGGTTCCCCTTCCACATGAGGGAGTTGCCGTATGCCGCACGAGGCGCACGCGTTCCACGCGAAGGAGTCCCACCGCGCCCGGCGTGCGGGCACGGCGCTGCAGGGGTGCGTGAAGGGCGCGCGAAAGACCGTCCGTGAGGTGGGTGCGGATGCCCACGGAACGCGGGGCGGGCGATGCGGTACGAGGAGGCGGCTCTGCTCTCCGTACCCGTCCGCCCCAGGAGATCTGACGGTCCGTCGGAAAAGTAAGCGCTGCCCATTGAGACCGAACCGGCGGAAGAAGGCAAGAGGAATCTTCTTGATTCTTCTACTTCCCCGCCGATCCGTGTTACTGACCCGTCAGTCAACTCCCCCTCCGAAAAGGGGAGTTGGGCGCGGGAATCAGCCAGCCGGCGTGGTGGCCCGCACCGTCCCGTCGGGGCCGGCGAGCAGAACCGGAGTCCCTGCCCCGCCGAGATCGCGTACGGCCGCGAGGTCCTCGGCCGCAACCGCTTCCACCGTGCTCACCACGGCGGCCGCCTCCAGGGACCGCGCCCCGCTCGCGACGGCCATCGCGACGGCCGTACGCAGCGCACTCAGCTGAAGCGAGTCGAGCGCCACGGTGCCGGCCACGTACGTGCGCCCGGTCTCGTCGCGTACGGCGGCACCCTCGGGCACCTCGTTACGGGCACGGGCGCTGCGCGCCAACGTGACGATCTTGCGGTCCTCGGGGTCGAGGGGGGTGCTTTCGGTCATGCGTCGAGCATACGAAGCGGTGCGGAGGGGTGCTGTGCGGGGCCCGGGTGGGGGGCGGCCCGGTCCGGAACACGGGAGCACCTGGTTCGCGGACACAGGAGCGCCCGGGTGCCGCCGTCTCCCACAGCGGCACCCGGGCGCTCTCCCCTCCGGGTCCCTCCCTGAGTCCCCCTGTTCGTGGGGGCAGGTCCTGGCCGGTGCTCCTCCGGCTACTTGGCGGCCTTGACCGCCTCCGCGACCCGCTGCGCGCCCTTCTCGAAGGCCGCCTTGAAGGCGGGGGTGTCGGACTTGTTGTCGACGCTGGTCAGGAGCGTGACGGAGATGGCGCTGCCCACGCGGGAGGCTGCGAAGTCGAACTGCATCGGCACCTGGTCCTGCTCGTCCACGCCGATCAGACGCCAGGCGAGCGTCTCGTCGCCGACCGCGGGCACGTCGAGCTTCTTGTACGTGAAGGTGGCCTTGTCGCCCTCGAAGTCCACCGTGAACTTGTCGCAGCCCGTCGGCAGCGCCGAGTTCTTCATGGCCTCCAGGGCGTCCTCGGCCGTGTAGGAGAACACGCCGTGCGACAGGTACGGGCCCAGGTCCGACTTGTTGTACGACTTGGCGACCGTGGCCTGCGCGGCCGGGGTGCCGGGGTGGTGCACGATCTGGTCGAGCAGCGGCTGGCACTGCTTCTTCTCGGCCTTGCCCAGACCGAACACGGTCGAGCCGTCCTCGGTGTCGGTCATCGACTTGTCCTGGCTCCAGCCGGACGGCATGTCCTTGAGCACCAGAGCGGCGGCCTCCGCCTGGCTCCTGGTCAGCGGCTTCGCCTCGGGCGAGGGCGTCGCCGACTCCTTCTTCTGCTTCCCGTCGGACGGCTTGTCACCGCTGCCGCCGGAACCGCCGCACGCGGCGGCGAAGAGCAGGGACGAGACGGCGAGCGCGGCTATGGCGCCGCGGCGCGGGGTGGTACGCACGGTGTGGTTCTCCAGATGTGAAAGGTGCGAATACGGTACGAGACTCAGACGCCGGCGCCCGCGGCACCCTTGGCGGCGACCTTCCGGGTCTTCTCGACCAGCTTCTCGACGGCCCGGTCGAAGGCCTCCTGGTCGTTGCCGCCGTCGCTCTGCTGCGAGACCTGAAGGATCGCCCCGCCGACGCGGGCGACCACGGTGTCGGTCTGGTCGACCCACACGTAACCGTCCTCGTCCTCGTACTCCACCGAGAACCGGAACCCGTACGCCTCGCCGTCGCCGACCTGCGGAACGGACAACTCCTGGGTACGGAACAGGACTTCATCGCCCTCGTAGGACCCCGTGAACGACTCGCAGCCGTCCGTCGCCTCCACGGGCTCCATCAGCGCCTCGGCCTGCTTCTCGGTGAAGGCCTCGACCCCGGCGAGGAGGAACGGACCGTAGTCCGCGTCCTTGGTGAAGGCGGCGTACGCCTCCGCCTTCGCACGGGGCCCGGAGCCGCCGAAGGAACCGTCCAGGAGCGGCTGGCACTGGGGCTTGTCCGCCTTGAGCGCCGGGCCCTCGCCGCCCTCGGCCTCCTCGGCACCCGCCGCATCCACCTTCCACCCCACCGGCAGATCCGACACCTCGATCAGCGCCTCCTCGGCCTGCCCCTGGGTCAGCGGAGCCGCCGGCTTCGCGGAAGGGGAAGCGGAGGCGGAGGAGGACGGGGACGTCGTGGACTTCGGGTTCTCCTCCGCGTCCGCCGCCCCGCCGCAGCCGGCCACGGCGGTCAGCGCCGCTGCCGCCAAGACTCCGGTGAGGGTAAGGGAGTTACGGGTGCGCACGGGGTCTCCTGAAGGGCGTTCAAGCGGTGGTGTGCCTCAAACCTAAACGCGAGGTAAAGCCCGACTGTGCGCCGTAAGGCCCGACCGGCAGGGACCAAAGTCCCGACCACCGCTCGCCCCTGTGGAAGCCCCCGCCTCACCCCGCCAGCGGATACATCGACCCCCGCCGCCCCTCCGGCGACGACAGCCACTCCAGCTTGCGTACGGTGTCCGCGACCGGGAGCGGGGTGTGCAGGACGATCACGAGGTCGGGGCGGGCCGGGACGCGGAGCTGAGTGGACTCGAAGTGGAGTTCGCCGACCAGGGGGTGCTCCAGCTGCTTGTTCATCAGGCCGGCCGGCGAGATGTCCCGCCGCTGCCACAGCGCCGCGAACTCCGGACTGAGCTCCTTCGCCTCCTCCACCAGCGCACGGAAGCCCTCGTCGTCGGGGGCCTCGGAGCAGGCGGAGCGGAACTGGGCCACGAGGATCTCCGCGTTGGCCTCCCAGTGCACCGCCCGCGCGCGGTAGAGGTCGTCGGTGAAGAAGTCGATCAGGCAGTTCTGCCGGGTCCCCGGCCGCATGCCGAGAACCATCGCGGCCGCGTCGTTGTAGAGGACGCAGTTCCAGTACTGGTCCATCAGGTGCGCCGGATACGGCATCCACGCGTCGATGAGCCGCTTCAGACCCGCGCACATCTCCCCGCCCGTCTCCTCGACGACGAGGGCCGGCGGATTGAGCCCCGACAGGACGTACAGATGGCGCCGTTCGGCACTCGACATCCGCAGCACCCGGGCCACCGAGTCGAGCACCTGGGGCGAGACCGAGATGTCGCGGCCCTGCTCCAGCCACTGGTACCAGGACGCGCCGACCCCCGCGAGCACCGCCACCTCCTCGCGCCGCAGCCCCGGGGTGCGCCGCCGCCCGCCCTCGGGCAGCCCCGCCTCGGCGGGTGTCACCTTCGCGCGCCGGCTCATCAGGAACTCGCGCAACTCCGCCAGACGGTGGGCCTTCATCGCGGCGGTCTCGGTCACAGGCTCTCCCCCCGGAGCTTTGCTGGTGGTGCGGTCGCAGGTGCGCGGACGCACGGCCCGCGGCTGCATGGTGGTGCGGCCACCAGGATAAGTTCCCACTCTCCACGGATATTCCGGCGGACCGAGGATCTCGGTCATGGCAATCGACACCTCCGCCCCCGCCGCCAACTCCGCACCGGATACGGCGAGTTCCGCCCGTAACCCCGCCGGGAGCCCCGCAGCCGGGCTCTCCGCCCGCGACAAGCTCGTCCTCTTCGTGCTGTGCGCCGCGCAGTTCATGGTCGCGCTCGACTTCTCCGTCCTGAACGTGGCCCTGCCCGTGCTCGGCGCCGACCTCGGCATGAGCGACGTGGCCCTGCAATGGGCGGTGACCGCCTTCGCGCTGCCTTCCGGCGGCTTCCTGCTCCTGTCCGGACGCCTCGGCGACCTCTACGGCAGGCGGCGCCTGTTCCTCTCCGGGCTCGCCCTGTTCGCCGCCGCCTCGGTGCTCGCCACCTTCGCCTGGGACCCCGCGTCCTTCCTCACCGCGCGCGCCCTCCAGGGCATCGCCGCCGCCGCGATCGTGCCCACCGGCATGGCGCTCCTGACCACCACGTTCTCCGAGGGCCCGGCCCGCGACCGGGCGCTCGCCCTCTCCGGCACCCTGATGTCGCTCGGCTTCACCGTCGGCATGGTGCTCGGCGGCATCCTCACCGACACCCTCGGCTGGCGCTCCACGATGGGCCTGCTCGCCGTGTTCGCGCTGATCGTGCTGCCGCTCGCCCCGGCCCTGCTCACCGAGTCCCGCAGCCCCGAGCGCCCGCGCCTCGACGTCCCCGGCGCCATCACCGTCACGGGCGGTCTGCTCGCCCTGATCTACGCCCTGACCACGGCCGCCGAGCACGGCTTCGGCACCCTCGACGTCCAGCTCACGCTGGCCGCGGGCGTGCTGCTGCTCGCCGCGTTCGTCCGGGTCGAGGCGCGGGCCGCACAGCCGCTGGTCTCCCTGCCGATGCTGCGCCGGCCCAGCGTGGCCTGGGGCAACCTGGGCGGTCTGATCACCTTCTCGATGATGACCACGATCGTCTTCGTGCTGACCCTCCACCTCCAGGACACCCTGGGCCTGTCGCCGTTCGAGACCGGCGTCGTCTTCGGTGTGCAGGGCGTGGCCGCGGCCGTCTCCGGCTCGCTCGTGCCGCGCTTCGTCGGCCGGCTGGGCGCGCGCCGGGTGCTCGTGGCGGGCCTGGCCGGGCAGGCGGTGTTCACGGCCGCGCTGCTCGTGACCGGCACCGGCACCCTCGGCGTCGTCCTCGCCACGGCCGTGGCCTCGCTCGCCTGCTTCTTCCACATGGGCGCGATCATCGGCTACGGCATCACCGTCACCTCCGGCGTGCCGGACGAGGAGCAGGGCCTGGCCACCGGCCTGGTCACCAGCAGCCAGCAGCTGGGCCTGACCGTGGGCATCCCGCTGCTCGGCGTGCTCGCCACCACCGCCGGCGACCTGACCTCGGGCTACCGCATGGTGGTCGGCATCGACGCGCTGATCGTGCTCGCCGCCGCACTGCTCGTCGCCGCCGGGCTGCGCCGCAGGGCCGCCGGTCCCGCGAAGTCCGTGGTGGGTTAAGGGGGTTCAGGGCCGGTCGAGCCGCAGCCGCTCCCGCTTCGGCAGACCCGCCACCACCAGGTCGTACGAATCCTCGACGAGCTCCCGGACGAAGGCGTCCGGGAGCTCGTCCACGGTCACCGTGTTCCAGTGCCGCTTGTTGAGATGCCAGCCCGGCTGAATCGCCGCGTACTGCTCGCGCTGGCGCACCGCGTCCTCGGGGTCGCACTTGAGCGAGACCTGAAGGGGCGCGGAGTCCAGGAAGGACAGCGCGAAGATCTTCCCGAGCACCTTGAACACGGAGATCTCCGGGGAGAAGGGGAACTCCTCCACCGCGGCATTGAACGACAGGCAGAACGCGCGCAGTTCGGCGGGTGTCACGGGGGAGCCCCTTCCAAAGAGCCGGTCAGCGGTCCTCGCCGGCGCCTGCGTCCTGCGCCTCCGGTACCTCCACCGGCTCCACGAGCACCGTCATGATCTTGTTGCGGCGGCCGGCCGCGGACTCCGCGGTGAGCTTGAGCGCCCGTCCGTCGGGCAGGTCCACGACCGCCTCCGCGCCCGCGATGGGCACCCGCCCGAGCGCCTTGGCGAGCAGTCCGCCGACCGTCTCCACATCGTCGTCGTCGAAGGCGTCGAGCCCGTAGAGCTCGCCGAGGTCCTCGATGTCAAGGCGCGCGGTGACCCGGAAGCGCTGGTCGCCGAGCTGCTCGACGGGGTCGATCTCGCGGTCGTACTCGTCGGTGATCTCGCCGACGATCTCCTCGAGGATGTCCTCGATGGTGACGATGCCGGCCGTGCCGCCGTACTCGTCGATGACCACGGCGACGTGGTTGCGGTCCTGCTGCATCTCGCGCAGCAGATCCCCGGCGTTCTTGGTGTCCGGCACGAAGGCCGCGGGCCGCATCGCCGTCGACACCAGCTCGGACTCGGCGTCCCGGTTGATGTGCGTCTTGCGGGCCAGATCCTTCAGGTACACCATCCCGACCACGTCGTCCTCGCTCTCGCCCGTCACCGGGATCCGCGAGAACCCGGAGCGCAGCGCGAGCGTGAGCGCCTGCCGGATGGTCTTGTACCGCTCGATGGTGATCAGGTCGGTGCGCGGCACCATCACTTCGCGTACGAGGGTGTCGCCGAGCTGGAAGACCGAGTGCACCATCCGGCGCTCCTCGTCCTCGATCAGCGACTCCTGCTCCGCGAGGTCCACCATCGCGCGCAGCTCGGCCTCGGAGGCGAAGGGGCCGCGCCGGAAGCCCTTGCCGGGCGTGAGCGCGTTGCCCAGCAGGATCAGCAGGCGCGGGATCGGGCCCATGATCCGGGCCAGCGGCAGCAGTACGTACGCGGCGGCCGTGGCCGTGTTCAGCGGGTGCTGGCGTCCGATGGTGCGCGGCGAGACGCCGACCGCCACATAGCTGACGAGCACCATCACGCCGATGGCCACACACAGCGCCTGCCAGGTCTCGTCGAACTCCTGGAGGCAGGCGTACGTGACCAGGGTGGCGGCGGCCATCTCGCAGGCCACCCGCACGAGCAGCGCCACGTTCAGATAGCGCGTCGGATCCGCCGAGACCTGCGCCAGCTTCGCGCTGCCCCGGCGGCCCTGGCGTACGGCCTCGGCGGCGCGGAAGCTGGAGACGCGCGCGAGGCCCGCCTCCGCGCAGGAGGCGAGCCAGGCGACGATCACCAGCGCGACGACGCCGAGGATCAGGGACGTACTCACGAGACCGTGGGAGCGGGGGACGGACCGGTCAGGCCGCGCTCGGCGCGCCAGCCGTCCACGATGGCCGCCTGGAGCCCGAACATCTCGGCCTTCTCGTCCGGCTCCTCATGGTCGTACCCCAGCAGGTGCAGCACTCCGTGGACGGTGAGCAGCTGCAGCTCCTCGTCCATGGAGTGCCGGGTCGGCGCCTCGTTGCCCTGCTTCTCGGCGACCTCGGGGCAGAGCACGATGTCGCCGAGCAGGCCCTGCGGCGGCTCGTCGTCGTCCTTCATGGGCGGCCGCAGCTCGTCCATCGGGAACGACATCACATCCGTCGGGCCCGGCAGGTCCATCCACTGGATGTGCAGCTGCTCCATGGCATCGCTGTCGACCACGATCACCGAGAGCTCGGAGAGCGGGTGGATCCGCATCCGCGCGAGCGCATAGCGGGCGATGTCGAGGATCGCCTGCTCGTCGACCTCGGTTCCGGACTCGTTGTTGACGTCGATCGACATGGCTCTGCGTTCGCTACTTCCGCTTGGAGTCCCGGCCCGATTCCCGGCGGCCCTTGTGGGTCCCGTTCTCCGTGCCGTGCTCGGTGTCGTACTTCTCGTAGGCGTCGACGATACGGCCGACGAGCTTGTGCCGTACGACATCGTGCGACGTGAGCCGCGAGAAGTGCACGTCCTCGACGTCCGCCAGGATGTCCTGCACCTGGCGCAGACCGCTCTTCGTGCCGCTCGGCAGGTCGACCTGGGTGACGTCACCGGTGATGACGATCTTCGAGTCGAAGCCGAGACGGGTCAGGAACATCTTCATCTGCTCGGGCGAGGTGTTCTGGGCCTCGTCCAGGATGATGAAGGCGTCGTTGAGCGTGCGGCCGCGCATGTACGCCAGCGGTGCGACCTCGATCGTGCCCGCGGCCATCAGGCGCGGGATCGAGTCCGGGTCGAGCATGTCGTGCAGCGCGTCGTAGAGCGGGCGCAGATACGGGTCGATCTTCTCGTAGAGCGTGCCCGGCAGGAAGCCGAGCCGCTCGCCGGCCTCGACGGCCGGACGGGTCAGGATGATGCGGTTGACCTGCTTGGACTGCAGGGCCTGCACCGCCTTCGCCATGGCGAGGTAGGTCTTGCCCGTACCGGCGGGGCCGATGCCGAACACGATGGTGTGCTTGTCGATGGCGTCGACATAGCGCTTCTGGTTGAGGGTCTTCGGCCGGATCGTGCGGCCCCGCGAGGACAGGATGTTCTGCGTCAGCACCTCGGCCGGGGTCTCCTCCGGCCCTTCCCCGTTCTCGCTCGCCCTGAGCATGGCGATCGAGCGTTCCACTGCGTCCTCCGTCATCGGCTGCCCCGTGCGGAGCACCAGCATCATCTCGTCGAACAGGCGCTGGATGAGAGCGACTTCTTCGCGGTCGCCCACGGCGCTGATCTCATTGCCCCGGACATGGATGTCGGCCGCCGGGAAGGCCTTCTCGATCACACGCAGCAGGGCGTCTCCGGAGCCGAGGACCGTCACCATGGGGTGCTTGGCAGGCACGGTGAAGTGGGCTCGAGCGGGGCCCTGCGCGGAGGGCTGAGCTGTCGGTGTCTGAGTCATGGGCCGGCACTGTGGCCTGAGGTTGTCCTCCTCGTGCGGCACTCCGCCCGGACGGACGGACCTTGCACTGCCAAGGGTACGTCGGCGGGCTGACAGGACCGAGGGCTTTTTCGGCGTACGGGCGCGGGGAGAGCGGCCGCTGTCCGGGGCTGGGGCCGGGCGGCAGGGGTGCAGGGCGGAGCCCGCACTCCAGGGGCGCGGGGAACTGCGCGGGAGGGGGCCACCGGCCGGCAGCCGCGCACGCAGCCCCCGCACACGCGGCGCAACGGCGCCATCACAGGCGGCGCAACGGCGCAATCAAAGGGGCGCGGGGAACTGCGCACCCCCGCATCCAGGGCACCTGGAACGGTAAGGGCAAGCCCATGGCAGGCACCCACCCCGCCATCGGGGACAATGGGCGGCATGAGCGCACCTTCCCCCGAGCCGCAGGCGAGCCACCGCGCAGGATTCGCCTGCTTCGTCGGCCGGCCGAACGCAGGCAAGTCCACCCTGACGAACGCACTCGTGGGCCAGAAGGTCGCCATCACCTCGAACCGCCCGCAGACCACGCGCCACACGGTGCGCGGCATCGTGCACCGCGAGGACGCGCAGCTGATCCTGGTGGACACCCCCGGGCTCCACAAGCCGCGCACCCTGCTGGGCGAGCGGCTCAACGACGTCGTACGGACCACCTGGGCCGAGGTCGACGTCATCGGCTTCTGCCTGCCGGCGAACGAGAAGCTCGGCCCCGGTGACCGCTTCATCGCCAAGGAACTCGCGGGGATCAGGAAGACCCCGAAGATCGCGATCGTCACGAAGACCGACCTCGTCGACTCCAAGACGCTCGCCGAGCAGCTCATCGCCATCGACCAGCTCGGCAAGGACCTCGGCATCGAGTGGGCCGAGATCATCCCGGTCTCGGCGGTCAAGGGCAAGCAGGTCCAGCTGGTCGCCGACCTGCTGATCCCGATGCTCCCGGAGAGCCCCCCGCTCTACCCCGAGGGCGACCTCACGGACGAGCCCGAGCAGGTCATGGTCGCCGAGCTGATCCGCGAGGCCGCCCTTGAAGGCGTACGCGACGAGCTGCCGCACTCCATCGCGGTGGTCGTCGAGGAGATGCTGCCGCGCGAGGGCCGCCCGGCCGACAAGCCGCTGCTCGACATCCACGCCAACCTGTTCATCGAGCGCCCCAGCCAGAAGGGCATCATCATCGGCCCCAAGGGCAGGCGCCTGAAGGAGGTCGGCATGAAGTCCCGCCAGCAGATCGAGGCGCTGCTCGGCACGCCGGTCTTCCTCGACCTGCACGTCAAGGTCGCCAAGGACTGGCAGCGCGACCCGAAGCAGCTGCGACGACTGGGGTTCTGACGTGCTGGACTTCGTGATCGACGCCGTACGGGGCATCGGCCGCGCGCTCTTCTCCTGGAGCGCAGGGCGCGACCGGAAGCGCGGCCGCTAGCTGCTCACCCCGCGGACGCCGCACACGCGCGCGGCGGCCGCTAGGCGCCCTCCTTCAACACCCGTGAGATCAGCCTGCGTTGGGGCTCGGTCAGCCGGGGGTCCGCGCAGTACACCGTCCGTCCGTCGACGGTGATCTGGTACGTGAAGCCGTCGGGCACCCCGATCGGGGGCGAGCGGCGGCCCTGGGCGACCGCGTCCTCCGCGAGGGTGTGCCACTCGGCCGCGTCCGGGCGGCCCGCCGTGTTCACCTCGCGGTGGTGGTCGAGGCCGCCGAATCCTCCCGTACGCCTGACTTGGATACGCATGGCTCCCTGTCTAGTACGGGGCGGGCCGGTGCGGTACCCGCCCCGCACCCCGGATCAGGCCGAGGCCACGCCGACCTGCGACCAGGCCTTCACCACCGCCTGGTGCTCCTCGCCCTCCCCGTAACGGGAGGCCGCCGCCGCCACGCTCGCCTTCGCGAAGTCCTCGAAGGACGCGTCGACCGCCAGGCCGCCCGCGGTGAGCGTGTCGTACCAGATCTGCCCGGCCCGCTCCCACGCGTTGCCGCCGAGGGCCTCGGCCACCAGGTAGAAGGCGTGGTTCGGGATGCCCGAGTTGATGTGCACGCCGCCGTTGTCGCGGCCGGTGCGCACATAGCCGTCCATGGTGGCCGGCTGCGGGTCCTTGCCGAGCACGTCGTCGTCGTACGCCGAACCCGGCTCCTTCATGGAGCGCAGCGCCTTGCCCGTGACGCGCGGCGCGAGCAGCCCGGCGCCGATCAGCCAGTCGGCCTGCTCCGCGCTCTGGCCGAGCGTGTACTGCTTGATGAGCGAGCCGAAGACGTCCGACATCGACTCGTTCAGCGCGCCCGGCTGCCCGAAGTACGAGAAGTTGGCGGTGTACTGCGTGACGCCGTGGGCGAGTTCGTGGCCGATGACGTCCACCGGGATCGTGAAGTCGAGGAAGATCTCGCCGTCCCCGTCGCCGAACACCATCTGCTCGCCGTTCCAGAACGCGTTGCCGTAGTCGTCGCCGAAGTGGACCGTGGCGACCAGGGGGAGGCCCGCGCCGTCGATGGAGTTGCGCGCGAAGGCCTTCAGGAAGAGCTCGAAGGTGGCGCCGAGGCCCGCGTAGGCGCGGTTGACCGTGGCGTCCTTGCCGGGCTTGTCGCCCTCGCCGCGGACCTTCTTGCCGGGCAGCTCCTGCTTGTGCTTCGCGTCATGGATGGTGCGGTGCGGCTTGTCCGGGGCCGCGTCCTTGGGCGGGGCGACCGAGGGGGCGCCGACGACCGTGGTGAGGCGGCGCGCGGTGCGCTGCGCGGCGTCCGCGACGAGGGTCCTGCGGGCGGCGGCGGACAGCTGCGGGTCCCCGGACCGGGCGAGGCGGTCGAGGAGGTGCGGCGGCACGATGGTGCAGAAGACAGGCTCGAAGCCTGGTCGGTTGGCGGTCATGGCGGCACAGTGGCACTGGGTTATGACCCTGTCACTACCGGCAACCATGATTGGTGAACGGGATACGCGAGATCGGGCGAAGAACCCGGCATTCCGAGGGATTCGTCACCTCTGGTCCGATACGTCGCCGATGGGTACGCGCGGTCCCGCATACTGAAACGGTCCCACGTCCGGCGTCCGCCTCGGCTACGCTGCTTCGCATCATGCGTTTCGGGCTGCTTCTCCTTAGCTGCCGCGGCGAGGGCCAGTAAGACGTAGGCCGACCCCCTCCCCGCGGAGTTTGGTGTTGCGCTACGACCCGTCGGCCGCCCCAGAGCGGACCAATGAGGAGCCCTACGCATCATGACTGCATTCGCAGGCAACGAGACGCCCATCACCAACGAGACGCATGACCAGAAACCTTCCGGCATGCCGATCCACAAGTACGGGCAGTACGAGCAGGTCGACATCCCGGACCGCACCTGGCCGTCGAAGCGCATCACGAAGGCGCCCCGCTGGCTGTCCACCGATCTGCGCGACGGCAACCAGGCCCTGATCGACCCGATGTCGCCCGAGCGCAAGCGCCGGATGTTCGACCAGCTGGTCAAGATGGGCTACAAGGAGATCGAGGTCGGCTTCCCGGCCTCCGGCCAGACGGACTTCGACTTCGTACGCTCGATCATCGAGGAGCCGGGCGCCATCCCGGACGACGTCACGATCTCCGTACTGACCCAGGCCCGCGAGGACCTGATCGAGCGGACCGTGGAGTCCCTGAAGGGCGCCAAGCGCGCGACCCTGCACCTGTACAACGCCACCGCGCCGGTCTTCCGCCGGGTGGTCTTCCGCGGCTCCAAGGACGACATCAAGCAGATCGCCGTGGACGGCACGCGCCTGGTGATGGAGTACGCCGAGAAGCTGCTGGACGAGCGCACCACCTTCGGCTACCAGTACAGCCCCGAGATCTTCACCGACACCGAGCTGGACTTCGCCCTGGAGGTCTGCGAGGCGGTCTGCGACGTATGGCAGCCGGGTCCGGGCCGCGAGATCATCCTCAACCTGCCCGCCACCGTGGAGCGTTCGACTCCGTCCACGCACGCGGACCGCTTCGAATGGATGGGCCGCAACCTGTCCCGTCGCGAGTACGTCTGCCTGTCGGTGCACCCGCACAACGACCGGGGTACGGCCGTGGCGGCCGCCGAGCTGGCGGTCATGGCCGGCGCCGACCGCGTCGAGGGCTGCCTGTTCGGCCAGGGCGAGCGCACCGGCAACGTCGACCTGGTGACCCTGGGTATGAACCTGTTCAGCCAGGGCGTCGACCCCGAGATCGACTTCTCCGACATCGACGAGATCCGTCGCACGTGGGAGTACTGCAACCAGATGGAGGTCCACCCGCGCCACCCGTACGTGGGCGACCTGGTCTACACGTCCTTCTCCGGCTCCCACCAGGACGCCATCAAGAAGGGCTTCGACGCCATGGAGGCCGACGCGAAGGCCAAGGGCGTCACCGTCGACGACATCGAGTGGGCGGTCCCGTATCTGCCGATCGACCCGAAGGACGTCGGCCGCTCCTACGAGGCGGTCATCCGGGTCAACTCGCAGTCCGGCAAGGGCGGTATCGCGTACGTCCTGAAGAACGACCACAAGCTGGACCTGCCGCGCCGGATGCAGATCGAGTTCTCGAAGATCATCCAGGCGAAGACGGATGCCGAGGGCGGCGAGGTCACGCCGAAGGACATCTGGGCCACCTTCCAGGACGAGTACCTGCCCAACCCCGCGAACGCCTGGGGCCGTATCCAGGTACGCAACGGGCAGTCCACGACCGACCGCGACGGCATCGACACGCTGACCGTCGAGGCCGAGGTGGACGGCGTGGAGACCACCCTGGTGGGCACGGGCAACGGTCCGATTTCCGCCTTCTTCCACGCGCTCCAGGGCATCGGCATCGACGCCCGTCTGCTGGACTACCAGGAGCACACGATGAGCGAGGGCGCCTCCGCGCAGGCCGCCTCGTACATCGAGTGCGCCATCGGCGACAAGGTCCTGTGGGGCATCGGCATCGACGCCAACACCACGCGTGCCTCCCTGAAGGCCGTGGTCTCGGCGGTCAACCGCGCCTCGCGCTGACCCACCCTGCACGGCGCCCCGTCCGCGGTTCCGCGGGCGGGGCGCCGTGTTTCGTGCGCGGCCCGGAGTGCGGAGTGCGGGGCCCGGTGAGCGCCCCCGCCGTGGAGTGTTCCGCTCCGTTCACGACCGGTCTTGGCCAATGTGGCGTCCAAGGTGCTGACGGGCTCTCACTGATGTGGCTAACATCACGCCAACGCGGCAGCGTTGCCGAAGCGTTACGGAGGTGTGGCGTGCGGACCAGTGGACGATTTGGTCGAAACCCCGGTGTACTGGGGCGCGTCTGCGGTGTCCGTACCGCATGGACCACCATCGGTGACGGCGAGTTCTTCTGCCCCGGCTGCGGCGGGGACCGCAACTACCGCCGCAGGACCGGCCGTCGGCGCTTCACGCTGCTCGGTGTGCCGCTGCTGCCGCGCGGCGAGGCGGGGCCGGTCGTCGAATGCGCCTCGTGCCGCGACCAGTTCGCGCCGGACGTGCTCGACCACCCCACCACGCTCAAGCTCTCCGCGATGCTGCGCGACGCCGTGCACACGGTCGCGCTCGCGGTGCTCGCGGCCGGCGGCACCTCCTCGCCCACGGTGCTCTCGCGCGCGGTCGGCGCGGTGCGCTCGGCGGGGTTCGACGACTGTACGGAGGACCAGCTGACCACGCTGGTCGCCGCGCTCGCCGAGGACACCGGGCGGCTGCCCGGCGGCCCGTGCGACCCCTCGGGGGTCACCCTCGCCATCGAACTCCACGAAGCGCTCGACCCGTTGGCCCCGCATCTCGCCGCGCCGGGACGCGAGTCGATCCTGCTCCAGGCGGCCCGGATCGCCCTCGCCGACGGCCCGTACACGCCGGCCGAGCGCGAGGTGCTCGCGACGGTGGGCGGGGCGCTGACGATCTGCGCGGACGATGTGACGCGGCTGCTCGAGTCGGCCCGTACGCCTTCGTAACCGGGCCGCTCGTACGCGCTCACGGGACCTGTATGGAGGTGCCCCTGCGGCGCATCGTGCGGGAACGCACCGCAGGGGCGGTGCCGGAGCCTTGGTCGGCGATGGGGCTCCGGCCGGGCACCGGACATCCGAGTCGCCTGGCGGGAGAACGGGCGAAGCAGGGATGCCGGTGTGGTCACGGAGCTTCATCCCAACTCCGTGGCCGAGGGTAGCGAGCCCTTTCCTTGATCGGTAGTCGCTCTGCCGAGTGCCCGCCCGCCCGGTTGTGCCGATCGCCCGACCGATTGCGCCCGTCGGTCTGCCGGCCGCCCGGCTATCCCTCGGGCGGGCGTGGCCGGAAGTCCGGTGGTGGCTGCGGCGGGTGGCCGGTGACCCGGGTGATCAGGTCGGCGCACAGATCACGGAGCTTGACGTTGCGGTTCTGGGAGGTGCTCCGCAGGATCGCGAAGGCCTCGTCGGCGGTGCAGCGCTGCTGGGCGATGATGATGCCGACGGCCTGGTCGATCACGCCCCGGTTGCGCAGGGCCTGCTGGATGTCCTCGGTGAACTGGCGTGACTGCGCCATGCGTTGGGCCAGCTCGATGGCGCCCGTCGCCTCGGCGGCCAGGGCGCGCAGCGCGGACCTGTCGACGTCGTCCAGGCCGTGGGCCTCGGGGCAGTAGAGGTTGAGGGCACCGGCCGTGTCGGAGTGGGCGGCGATCGGGAACGAGGAGGAGGAGCGGGTGCCGGTCGCGACCGCGTGGGCGGGGTAGGGACCCCAGCGATCCTCGTCCATGAGGTCGCCGACATGGACCTCCTTGCCCGTGCGCAACGCCTGCAGACAGGGGCCGTCGTCCAGGCCGTACTGCCGCTCGTCCAGCTCGCGCGCCGTCTTGCCGACGCTCGTCACGGTGACGAAGCGCCCGGCGCGCTGCAGAGTGATGCCGCAGCCGTCGGCCCGCGGGGCCAGGGAGGAGGCCTGCTCGGCGAGCGCGGTGAGGAACCCGTCCAGGGTCTCGGTGTCGAGCAGGAGGTCGACGAGCCGGGACGCGTCGGGCCGGTCGTTTCCGTGGAGAGGCATGCGTGGTCCGTTCAGCGGGGCGGGCGTGCCCGTGCCGTGGATGTCATGTGAGCACCCCCGGCGTGCGGTGCACCGTCACCCACGGCTCCCCCCGAAGCCGGGGGCTACACATGCCGCCGGCCGGACCCCGCGTACTTCATCCGGAGCGGCCCCGTTACTCCCGCGGGAGTAACCACGCTCCGTTGCCGCCCCCGGCAGTACCCCGTAACTCGCCCCCTCGCCCGACGTTCCCCGCCGCCGCGGCCGGGAGTCTGGTGGACGGCCCCCGACGGCGCACTGACCGGACGGGCACGGGGCCGGACGACGGGACGACGGGATGAGGGAGGGATTCGCCATGGGGGCGAAGACGCAGAGGGGCGCACGCAGGCGGGCGGTCCCCTGGGTGGTGCTCGGCCTGTGGGTGGTGCTGCTCGCGGTGGTCGTGCCGTTCGCGGGCAAGACCGGCGACGTGCAGCGCGACCGGGCCGTGGACTACCTGCCGGCGAACGCGGACTCCACCCAAGTCGCCCGGATCCAGGAGCAGTTGCCGGGCGGCGAGGCCACCGAACTCGTCGTGGTCTACCACCGCGAGGGCGGGCTCACCGCGGCCGACAAGACCACCGCGCAGACACAGATCGACCAGATCGCCGGGCAGCACGAGCTGGTCGCGCCGCCGGAGGCCGTACCGTCGAAGAGCGGTGACACGCTGTTCTACCCGGTGGTCAGCAACGAGCCGGGCTCGGACGAGAAGCTGCGCGACGCGCTCGTCGGCGAGGTACGCGAGGTCGCGGAGGGCGGCGGCGGGCTGAGCGTCGACGTCGGCGGTCCGGGCGCGCTCGCGACCGACGCCTCCGAGGTGTACAACGCGCTCGACGGCCCGTTGCTCTACACCACCGTCGCCGTCGTCGCGATCCTGCTCATCCTGATCTACCGCAGCCCGCTCCTGTGGCTGGTCCCGCTGGTCGTCGCCGGTATCGCCGACGCGCTGTCCCTCGGCGTGACCTACGGCCTGCACCAGGCCTTCGACATCACCGTCAGCGGCCAGTCCACCGGCATCATGACGGTCCTCGTCTTCGGCGCGGGCACCGACTACGCGCTGCTGCTCATCGCCCGCTACCGCGAGGAACTGCGGCGCCAGGAAAGGCCGTCGGACGCCATGGCCACCGCGCTGCGCGGCTGCGGCCCGGCCATCCTCGCCTCCTCCGGCACGGTGGCCGCGGGCATGCTCTGCCTGCTCGCCGCCGACCTCAACTCCAGCAGCGGCATGGGCCCCACGGCCGCCGTGGGCGTGCTGTGCGCCCTGGTCGCGATGACCACGCTCCTGCCTGCCCTGCTCGTCCTGCTCGGCCGCCGTGTCTTCTGGCCGCTGATCCCCGCGTACGGGTCGCAGCCCAAGCAGCGCCGTTCCCTGTTCGGCGCGATGGGCGCCTCGGTGCAGCGCCGCCCGATCGCCGTGCTCGCCACCTCGGCCGCGGTGCTCGGTGCGCTCGCGCTCGGCGCGTTCAACCTGTCCGGGAGCGTCAAGCAGGAGGACTCCTTCACCAAGACCCCCGAGGCCGTACGGGCGATGACCACGCTCGCCGAGGCCTACCCGGAGCGCTCCACGCAGCCCGTCACCGTCCTCGCGCCGACCGGCGAGGCGGCCCAAGTCCTCGACCGGGCCAAGGGAGTCGACGGGGTGGCCGCGGCCGAGCAGGGCCGCAGCGGCGACACCTGGACCGAGATCTCGGTGATCGCCGAGGACCCGCCGCAGTCCCCGGGCGAGACCGCCACCATCGAGGAGCTGCGCGCCACGCTCGACGGCAGCCTGGTCGGCGGGCCCAGCGCCCAGCAGCTCGACCTCGACGAGACCAACGCGCGGGACACCAAGGTCGTCGTGCCGATCGTCCTCGTCTCGGTGCTCCTGATCCTCATCGTGCTCCTGCGCTCCCTGGTCGCCCCGTTGCTGCTCACCGCCGCCGTGGTCGCGGTGTGGGGTGCGGCGCTCGGCATCGGCGGTCTCGTCTTCGAACCGGTCTTCGGCTTCGAGGGCTCCGACCCCGGACTGCCGCTGATCTCCTTCGTGTTCCTGGTGGCGCTCGGCGTCGACTACGGGATCTTCCTGATGCACCGGATGCGCGAGGAGGCACTCAAGGGCATGGACACGCCGGAGGCCGCGCTCACCGCGCTCCGTACGACCGGAGCGGTGATCGCCTCCGCGGGCCTGGTGCTCGCGGCCACCTTCGGGGTCCTGATGAACATGCCGCTCGTCCAGCTGGTCGAGATGGGCTTCGTGATCGCGGTCGGCGTGCTGCTCGACACCTTCCTCGTCCGCACGTACCTGGTCACCTCGGCCAGCATGGCGCTCGGGCGGAAGGTCTGGTGGCCGGGCCCGCTGTCGAAGAAGCCGCAGGCCGCACCGGAGCGGACCGAGCCGCTTCTCACCGCAGGGGCACCGTGAGGGAACGCATCCCGCAGGATGGACGGGTGAGCGCAGAAACCGTCCACGGCCGGGGGCCGGGCCAGGGAGCCCGGCCCCCGCGGCTGACCGAACGCATCCTCGCCGTCGTCAACCGCGACCCGCGCGACGCACCGCACCAGCTGCGCAAGGACCTGGTCCTCGTGCTGTTCTGCGTGGTGCACTCCGTGGTCCTCGCCTTCGTCACCGCGCCCGCGGGCAGCAGCGGCCAGGAGATCGACTCCGGGCACCGGCCCGAAGGCTTCGGCTGGGTGCTGCTCGTGGCCTCCGCGCTGCCCCTGCTGTGGCGGCGCCACCACTCGGGGCTCTGCCTGCTCGCCGTGATCGCGCTGATCCTGCCGTACCACACCCAGGACTTCGCCCACTCGGCGCCGTCCGCGCAGACCTACATCGCGCTCTACACGGTCGGGGCCACCAGCCGGCCCGTGCGCACCCTGGTCGTCGGCATCGGCCTGCTCGGCCTCATCCTCACGGTGATGTGGGGGATCAACCCGCACGAGGCCATGGAGTTCCTGCGGACCGCGGGCTGGGTGTTCGCCAGCCTGTTCCTCGGCTTCGACGTGCGCATCTACCGGCAGTACGTGGCCTCCATCGTCGAACGGGCCGAACGTGCCGAACGCACCCGCGAGGAGGAGGCCGCCCGCAGGGTCGCCGAGGAGCGGCTGCGCATCGCCCGCGACCTGCACGACCTGCTCGCGCACTCCATCACCCTGATCGGTGTGCAGACCTCGGTGGCCTCGCACGTCCTGACCGTCGACCCCGAGCGGCTCGACCGCGAGGCGATCGCGAAGGCGCTGGACGACATCTCCGAGACCTGCCGCACGGCGCGCGGCGAGCTGCGCTCCACGCTCGAGGTGCTGCGGGAGGCCGAACTCCCGGACGGGCGCGGGGCGTTGCCCGGGCTTGACGGACTGCCCGACCTGGCGGCATCGGCCCGTACGGCGGGCGCGCGGGTGACCCTGTCCGTGGCGGTCGAGGCGGAGGACGTGCCGGCCGCGGTGGGCGCGGCCGTGTACCGCATCGTGCAGGAGGCGCTGACCAACGCCGTACGGCACGCGGGGCAGGGCGTGCGGATCGCGGTCAGCGTACGGCCCGAGGGGAGCTGGGGGCTGCGCCTGAGCGTCGAGGACGACGGCCCCGCGGGCGCCGCGCCCCCGGTGACGTCCACCTCCGGCTACGGTCTGGTCGGCATGCGCGAACGCGTCCGCAGCGTCGGCGGCACACTGGACGCGGCCCCGCGCGAGCAAGGCGGCTTCGCGGTGCGCGCGGTGCTGCCGCTGCGTCTGTCGCAGAACGGGGACGTGAAGGCGGCGGGTGTGAAGTCGGGGGTCACCGAGGTGACCGAAGCCGCGGACAGCAGGACCGGGTCCGTCGAGGCGGCGGACGTGAAGGCGGGGAGTGCGACGGTGGGGAATGCGGCCCGGGGGAATATGACCGGGGGGAACGCGGCTCGGGGGAATGCGACCGAGGGGAACGTGACAGCGGGGGAGAGGGACGAGGCATGACGGGAACGCCCATCCGGGTCCTGCTCGCGGACGACCAGCGCCTGGTGCGCGCGGCCTTCGCGATGCTCGTCGAGTCGGCCAGGGACATGGAGGTCGTCGCCCAGGCGGGCACCGGCCGCGAGGCCGTGGAGCTGGCCCGTGCCGAACGCGCCGACCTCGTCGTCATGGACATCCGCATGCCCGACCTCGACGGCATCGAGGCGACCCGGCTGATCGCCGAGGACGAGGACCTCGCGGGGGTGAAGGTCCTGGTCCTGACCACGTACGACACCGACGAGCACATCATCGAGGCGCTGCGCGCGGGCGCCTCCGGCTTCCTGGTCAAGGACACCAAGCCGGCCGAACTCCTCGACGCCATCCGGACGGTGGCCGCCGGCGAGTCGCTGCTCTCGCCGGGTCCGACCTCGCGGTTGATCGCCCGCGTCCTGCGGGCCCCCGCCGCGCCGCCGACCGGCGGCCCTGAGGGTCTGTCGGAGCGCGAGCGCGAGGTGCTCACGCTGGTGGCCCGCGGCCTCAACAACACCGAGATCGCCGAGTCGTTGGGCCTCAGCCCGCTCACGGCGAAGACCCACGTCAGCCGCATCATGGGCAAGCTGGGCGCGCGGGACCGGGCCCAACTGGTCATCTGCGCCTACGAGTCGGGGCTCGTCGCCCCCGGAGGCGGCGGGGCCTGACGGTTTCCCGCCGGGCCGTCCCGAGGTATTGCCGTACCCTCCGCGGCCCACTACGTTCACGCGAGACATCGAACGTCCTACGTCCTACGTTCTGTACGGAGGAGCACGATGACCTCGCTGTGGAAGCACCGGCCACACAGGAGACCCGTTCTGGCGGGCGGTCTCGCGGCGGCCGCACTCGCCGCCCTGCTGCTGCCGGCCGCCCCCGCCTCGGCCGCCGCCGCGCCCTGCACCGGATCCGTCCCGTACACCTCGGGCGAGGGCGGCTACGACACGTACCGCATCCCCGCCGTGGTGAAGACCCGCGCCGGCACGCTGCTCGCCTTCGCCGAGGGCCGCGTCGGAGGCGCCGGCGACACCGGCAACATCGACGTGGTCGTCAAGCGGTCCCGCGACGGCGGCTGCACCTGGGGCGAGTTGAGCGTGGTCGCCGCGGGCGGCGGCGACACCCGGGGCAATCCGGCGCCCGTGATCGACCCGCGCACCGGCCGGATCGTGCTGCTCACCTCGTACAACAGCGGCGCGGTCACCGAGGCGCAGATCATGCGCGGCGAGGCGACGCCCGAGCAGAGCCGCCGGGTGTTCGTACAGACCAGCCGGGACGACGGCCGCAGTTTCAGCGCACCGCGCGACATCACCGCGGACACGAAGAAGCAGGGCTGGCGCTGGTACGCCACCGGGCCGGGGCACGCCGTGGCCCTCACCCACGGCCGGTACGCGGGACGGCTCGTCGTCCCCTCGAACCACTCCGTGGCACCGCCCGCCGGGTCCGCCGACACCGGGGCCGAGGCCAAGTACTACGGGGCGCACTCGCTCTACAGCGACGACGGCGGGCGCACCTGGCGGATCGGCTTCGTGGACGACTCGTACGACGGCGCGATCAACTCCAACGAGTCCCTCGCCGCCGAACTCCCCGACGGCACCCTCTACTTCACCTCGCGCGACCAGAACGGTACGACCCCCGGCAACCGCCTCGACGCCTACTCGCGCGACGGCGGCCGCACCCTGACCCGGCCCTACGCGGTCCAGCCCACGCTGAACGACGTGCCGGTGGTCCAGGCGAGCGTGCTCCAACTGGCGGGCAGGAAAGCCCCGTTGGTGTTCTCCGGGCCGTCCGTGCCGACCGCGCGGCAGGCGATGGCCGTATGGACGAGCCAGGACCGGGGCGCCACCTTCACCAAGGCCCTCACCGTCTCCCCGGACAGGGCAGCCTACTCCGACCTGGTGCAGGTCGACGGCGGGACGGTCGGGCTGCTCTACGAGACGGGCGTGGCCGGGACGTACGAGCGCATCGCGTTCCGCCGCATCCCGGTGGACGAGCTGCGCGGCTGAGGCAGCGGCCCCCGCTCCTGCGGTGAGCGGGGGCCGCGCCGGTGACACGGCGGGACCCGCTCCGGAAGCGCCCGGATCGGGCCCCACCGACCGCGCCCACAGGCGCCCGGACCGTGATGCGCCGGCCGTCCAGCGAGGTGACGGCGGCGTCGCGGGCCAGGCCCAGCGAGCGCTCGACGACAGCCGAGGGATCGGTGACGACCGATCGCTCGCGTGTACGCGGCACCAGCGTGCCCTCGTCCGTGTAGGCGCGGTCCGCGAACGCCTCGGCGACCACCGGCAGTTCGGCCTTCGCGGCGAGGTCCAGGAAACGGGAGCCCGGCAGGCCGAGTACGGGGAGCCCGCCCGCGAGGAGCACGCCGTCCACGACCGCTGCGGCCTGCTCCTCGTCGTGCACCACCCGGTTGTAGAGCGCGGGATGGGCCGCATCGAGACCGCCCACCGCCCGCTCAGCCGGCCCGCGCTGCGGCAGGCCCGCCGCCCGCGCCTACAGCAACCCCGCCCCCGCCAGATACTTCCCCACCCGCTCGACCTCCGGCGCGGACAGCGGCACCTGCGGCAGCATCGTCGCCGCGCAGTCGATCACTCCGCGCAGCTGGAGCGCCGCCTTGAAGGCGCCGAGGGCCGAGGAGGAGCGGCCCATGCGGGCCGGGTCGCCCACCTCGACCATGCCGAACAGGGTGCACAGGCGCTCCTGTTCGGCCAGCGCACGCTCCCAGTCGCCGGCCTTCGCGTACCGGTAGAGCCGTACGTACCCCTCGGGATCCACGTTCCCGAGGCCGGGCACCACGCCGTGCGCGCCCATCGCGAGCGCCGAGTCGACCGTCAGTTCCGAGCCGGTCAGGACCGAGAAGCCGGGCAGCGCCCGCGTGCCCATCAGGCAGGCGCGGAAGGCGCCTTCGTCCCCGCTGGAGTCCTTGAGGCCGGCGATCACCCCGTCCTCGGCCAGTTCGGTCACCACGTCGGGAGTGAGCTTCAGGGGCACGGACGCCGGCTGGTCGTAGGCGAACACCGGCACGGGGGAGTGGGCCGCGACGGCCCGGAAGTGACGGGTGATCTCGGCGGGATGGGTGCGCGTGTAGAAGGGCGCGGTGACCACGACCGCGTCCGCGCCCGCGGCCGTCACCGCGTCCACGTGGTCGTTGACGCGCAGGGTCGTCATGTCGATCGCGCCCGCCAGGACCGGGAGTTGGCCGCCTACGTGGCCGACGACCGTCTCGACCACCGTACGGCGGTGGCGGTCCGGCAGATACGCGGCCTCGGAGGAGGAGCCGAGCACGAACAGGGCGTCCACACCGGCCGACACCAGATGGTCCACGAGACGCGTGAGCGAGGCCGTGTCCACCTCGTTGTCCGGTGTCAGGGGGGTGCAGACGGGCGGTACGACACCGGTCAGCGGGGCGGGGAGTGTCATCGAGTCTCCTTGACGGCCGTGGCGGCGGCAGCGGGGCCGGGGGCGGTGGGGTCGGGGGCGGCGGTGGTGCGGGCGGCTTGCAGGACCAGGTCGTGCGTGGACCGGTCGCCCTCCACCGGGTGGTGGCAGCGGAAGCGGTGCCCGTGCGCCTCGGCGGCGACGGGCTCGGGCATCGCCTGGGCGCACACGTCGTCGGCCTTCCAACAGCGCGTACGGAACGGGCAGCCGGAGGGCGGACGCGTCGCCGAGGGCACCGGTCCGACCAGGGGGATCGGGTCGATCGGCGCGAGCAGCCCGGGGGTGGCCGAGAACAGGGCACGGGTGTACGGATGCCGGGACCGGTCGAGCACCGCGTCGGCCGGCGACTCCTCCACGATCCGGCCGAGATACATGGTGATCACGCGGTCGCTCATCCTGCGCACGGTCTGGATGTCGTGGGACACGAAGACGAGCGCGAGGCCCAGGCGTTCCTTCAGGTCCAGCAGGAGGTTGAGGATCTGGGCGCGCACCGAGACGTCGAGGGCGCTGGTGGGCTCGTCCGCGACCACCAGGTCCGGTTCGAGGGCGAGGGCGCGCGCGATGGCCACGCGCTGGCGCTGGCCGCCGGACAGCTGCCCGGGCAGCCCCTCGGCCAGGACCTTCGGCAGCCCGACGAGCGCCATCAACTCCCGTACCCGCGCCTCGCGTTGGGCCGCGGTGCCGCGCCGGTGCACGTCCAGGGGGTCGCGCAGGGTCTGGCGGACGGTGAGCCGGCGGTTCAGGGCCGTGGACGGGTCCTGGAAGATCATGCCGGTGCGGGTGCCGATTGCGGCCCGCCGCTCGGCCGGCTTCATCGTCCACAGGTCGCGGCCGCCGAAGGCCACCGTCCCCGAGGTCGGCCGCTGCACACCGACGAGCACCTTCGCGAGGGTGGACTTGCCGCACCCCGACTCGCCCACGACGCCCACCGTCTCGCCGGGCGCGATGGTGAGATCGGCGCCGGTCAGGGCGTACACGCGGTCGCGCGAGAAGAGACCGCCGGAGCGCGCCCTGTGCACGACGTGGGTGTCGGTGAGGGAGATCAACGGCTCGGTGGAGCTGGTCACTTGACGGCCTCGCTCTCCGCGGATGCGTCGGTGGTGGCGGTGGTGGTGCCGGTACGGGGAGCCGGCACCGTCAGCGGTACGGCCGGGTGGTGGCAGGCCGCCTCGTGCGCCCGGCTCGCCCCCGTCAGCTCGGGAGCCGTCGTACGGCAGAGCGCGCTCGCCAGCGGGCAGCGGTCCGCGAACCGGCAGCCGGCCGGGAAGTCCGCGGGCGAGGGCACCACGCCCTTGATCTGCGTCAGCCGCTCTGCCGACGCTTCGAGGGAGAGCACCGAGCCGAGCAGGCCCCGCGTGTAGTGGTGCGAGGGCTGCTCGACCAGGTCGGCCGTCACACCGGACTCCACGATCTGCCCGCCGTACATCACCACCACGCGGTCCGTGACGTCCGCGACCAGCGCGAGGTCGTGCGAGACGAGGACGAGCGCGAAGCCCAGCTCCTCGCGCAGCCGCAGCAGGAGCTGGATGACCTGCGCCTGCACGGTCACGTCGAGCGCGGTGGTCGGCTCGTCCGCCACGATCAGCTTCGGGTTGCGGGACAGGGCCATCGCGATGAGGACGCGCTGGCGCTGGCCGCCGGAGAGTTCGTGCGGGTAGCTGCGCAGGGTGCGCTCGGGGTCTAGGCCCACCAGCTCCAGGAGCTCCTGCGAGCTCCGGGCGCCGCCCCGCCGTACAACCTGCTTGAGCTGCGCGCGGATCGTCATCGCGGGGTTCAGCGAGGACAGCGCGTCCTGGTAGATCATCGCCATGTCGTGCCCGAGCAGCCGGCGGCGCGCGCGCATCGGAAGGCCGATCAGCTCCTGCCCGTCGAAGGTCACCGAACCCCGGATCCGGGCGCCCTTGGGCTCCAGACCCATGACGGTGAGGGCGGTCAGGGACTTGCCGCAGCCCGACTCGCCGACCAGGCCGAGGACTTCACCGGGGCGCACCTCGAAGCTGATGCCGTCCACGATGTCGATGCCGCTGTGCCGGTGCTCGAAACCGATCGCCAAGTCCCGTACGGACAGGACGGGTTCGCCGGTGGGCATGGGGCGGGCTCGTTCCCGGAGCCGGGCCGCCGCCTCGGTCAGGCCGGGCAGTTCGAGGACCTCGCCGGTGCCGGCCTCCGCCGCCTCCAGCTTGTCCTCCGCACGGGCCTTCTTCGCCGATACGTCACGGGCGACCGGGGCCGCCCAGGCGTCGGAGACGCCCTCGGAGAGGATGTTGAGGCAGAGGACGGTGATCACCATCAGGAGGCCGGGGAACCAGGTGGCCCACCACCCCCCGATCAGCACGAGGTTCTTGCCGTCGGCGATGACATTGCCCCACGAGGGGTCCGGCGGCCGCACCCCCGCGCCGAGGAAGGACAGCGAGGCCTCGAACACCATCGCGTCCGCCACCTGCACGGTGCAGAACACCAGGACCGGAGCGGCGCAGTTGACCGCCACGTGCCGGGCGACGATGTGCCAGGTGCGGGCGCCGATGACCCGCTCGGCGGTCACATAGTCCTCGCCGTACTGGTCGAGCACGTTGGCGCGCACGACGCGGGCGATCGGCGGGGTGTAGAGGAAGGCGATCGTGCAGATCAGCACCGGCACACCGCCGCCGAACACGGCGATCAGGACGGCCGCGAGCGCGATGCCGGGGAAGGCCATCACCACGTCGAGGCAGCGCATCAGGAACTCGTCCACGGCCTTGCGCGAGGTGGCCGCGACCGCCCCGATCACCGCGCCCGCGACCAGCCCGAGCAGGGTGGCGCCGAGTCCGATCAGGAGCGACATCCGCGCCCCGTGCATCAGCCGGCTGAGGATGTCGCGGCCCAGATGGTCCTGGCCGAGCCAGTGACCGCCGGAGGGCGCACCGTCCCCGCCGACGCGGGTGGCCTGGTCGAGCGGGTCGTGCGGGGCGAGGATCCCGGCGAACACCGCCATGAGGACGATCGCGCCGAGCACGACGACCGCGAACCGGGACCGCAGCGGCATCCTGCGGAAGCCGCGCAGCCGGATGCCGGGACGGGACAGAGCGTCGGTCAGGCCCTTGCGCCGGGTCACGCCGAGGCGCCCGAGCAGTCCCGGCCCCTCGCCGCGTACGTCCGGGGACGGACTCCCGTCGCCCGTGTCGCGGGACCGGCCTTCCCCTCGTACACCTTCCGACGGGTCCTTCTGATCGATGGGCATCAGGCGGCGCTCCTCAGGCGGGGGTTCACCAGGAGATAGAGGATGTCGATCACGAGGTTGATCACCAGGAAGCCGACCGCGGCGGTCAGCACGGCGCCCTGCACCACGGCCGGGTCGCCGTTCTTGACCGCGTCGATCATCAGCGTGCCCATGCCGGGCAGCGCGAAGATCTGCTCGGTGACCACCGCGCCGCCGAGCAGGTACCCGACGCGCAGGCCGAGCACCGTCAGCGGGTTGATCAGCGCGTTGCGCAGCACATTGCGGCCGACCACGACCACCGGCGGCAGACCGCTGCCGATGGCCGTACGGACGTAGTCCTTGTCGAGCTCCTCGACCACGGCCGTGCGCACGATCCGGGTGAGCTGCGCGGCGATCGGCAGCGAGAGCGAGAACGCGGGCAGCGTCATGGACTTGAGCCAGCCCGAGAACGAGTCGTTCGGATTCACGTACCCGCCCGAGTCGAACCAGCCGGCACCGACCGACAGGTACTGGATCATCAGCAGCGCCAGCCAGAACCCGGGGGCCGCGACCCCGACCAGGGAGACCACGCGGATCACCTGGTCGGGCATCCGGTCACGGTAGATCGCGGCCGTGACCCCGAGGACCGTGCCGAGCACGAGCGCGATGGCCAGGCCCATGAAGGTCAGTTGCAGGGTCAGCGGCAGCGCGGTGCTGATCTCGTCGAACACGGGCGTGCGGCGCAGCGCGCTCGTGCCCATGTCGCCCTGCAACAGGTCCCCGACGAACGCCATATAGCGCACGGGCAGCGGGTCGAGCAGCCCGTTCTCCTCGCGGAACTCGTGCAGCTGCTCCGGCGTCGGGTTCGCGCCCTGGAAGAACGCGGAGGCCGGATCGGCGTCCGAGAACCGCATCACCAGGAAGACGAACAGGATCACGCCGAGCAGCAGCGGCACGAGCAGGGCGATGCGGCGGGCCAGGATTCTGGCTATCGCGGCCACGTAGGGCTCCTCAACTTGCGGGTGCAGCCGGTCAGTTGGCCCACTTGGCCTGGAGCAGGTTGATCCCCGGATACGGCTGCGGGGTGATCCCCGTGAGCTTCTTCGGGTCCCAGGCCGTCATCAGCTCGGTGTGCACCACCGGGTACAGGACCGCGTTCTCGGCGACGATGTCGATGTAGTCCTGCGTCATCTGCTTCTTCTTCTCGGGGTCGCTCTCCTCGGTCGCCCGGTCCATCAGCTTGAACAGGTTCTTGGCCTCGGCGCTGGACGCCCACTTCGAGTACGTGGTCGACCACAGGTTCTGCGGCCCGTAGTTGTAGTGCATGATCAGGTCGGCATCGAGGCCGAACTGGTTGGGGTTGGAGGCGGCCGCGACCACCTGGAAGTCCCGCTTCTGGTCGAGCTTGGTGAAGACCGCGGTGGTCTCCTGCGGCTGGAGCGTGGTCTCGACGCCGATCGCGTCCCAGCCCTCCTTGATGGTGGGCAGACAGTCCACGATCCAGCTGACGTTGACCGCCATCAGGTCGATCTTCAGACCCGAGACGCCCGCGTCCTTCAGGAGCTTCTTGGCCTTCTCGGGGTCGTACCCGTACACCGTCCTGGCCGGCCGGTGCGAGGGGTTGTCCTCGTTGAGGAAGGAGGTGGCCGGCTTGCCGTGGCCGCGCAGCGCGACCTCGACCATCTTCTCCTTGTCGATCGCGTAGTGCAGGGCCTGGCGCACCCGTACGTCGTCGAAGGGCTTGTGCTTGGTGTTGAACATCAGGAACAGGTTGTTCATCCCGGCCCCGCCCTCGACCGTGAGCCCGTCCTTCTTGAGCTGCTCGATGTTCGCGTACGGGATGTTGTCGGCGATCTGCGCGCCGGCGCTGCCGCCGGAGATCTTCGCGACGCGGGGCGCGGCGTCCACGATCGTCAGCCAGTTCATCTTCTGGAAGGCCGCCTTGCGTGGGCCGTTGTAGTCCTTGAAGGCCTCGAAGGTGGTGTTCGTCTTCGGCTGGTGGGAGGTCATGCGGTACGGGCCCGAGCCGACGACCTTCGTGCCCTTCATCGCCTCGTCCCAGGCGCCGGGCTGCCCGAACACGTGCTTCGGCATGATCTTCGCGAGCGTGAGCCGCGCGGCGCCGTCCGGGAACGGGAACTTGAGGTGCAGCTCCACGCTCTTGTCGTCGACCTTCTTCACCTCCTTGAGCCAGCTCGCGAAGAAGCCCTTGGCCAGCGTCGCGGTGTCCGGGTCGAGGATGCGGTCGAAGACGAACACCACGTCGTCCGCCGTGACAGGCTTCCCGTCGTGCCACTTCGCGCCCTCGCGGAGGGTGAACTTCCAGGTGGTGGCGTTGAGATCGGCCGGCACCTCGGTGGCGAGCGCCGCGTACGGCTCGCGCGTGATCGGGTCGGTGTCGAGCAGGCCCTCGTAGATGTGGTGGTTGCCGGCCATCGCGAACGCGGACGCGGTCTGCGTCGGGTCCCAACTGCCGTCGTTGCCGTAGCCGATGACCGCGGTGAGGGTGGTGGAGCCGCCCTTGCCGCCGCCGCCCGTCTCGTTGGTGGACTTCGGGCCTCCGGAGCAGGCCGACAGCGTTGTCGTGATGCCGGCGGCCAAGCCGAGGGCGCCGGTGTACTTCAGAAAGGAGCGGCGCTGCACGGCCGATCCCTGGGTCACGTTGCTCACGGGTTCCTCCGGCGGGTCGGTGGGTGGGTGCGGGGCGGGGCGGAGTGTGCGGGGCGGAGTATGAACTCCGGTGCGGGGGGCGGGAGATCGGACGTCCTACGTCATCGGACTGGCGAGACCATAGGAGCGTCCTGCGGGGCGGTCAAGGGCTTGCGCACAGATCGGCCGGATCGCCGGGACGAACCGGAAATCATCCAGAGGTCTACACCTCTAACGCATCTCCTGGGGCCCAGCTGACCTGCAAAGATGCAATTCCTCAAGGAAGTTGGTGCCTGAGGTGGGACGTGGGATGTCCGGTGGGTCTACCCTGTGCGCCATGTCCGAGGACCTTGTGGGCCGCCGCCTGATCGGGGGCCAGATCCGGCGCGAGATCATGCAGCTGATACTCGACCGCCGCCTGCGCCCGGGAACGCCGCTGCCGACCGAGTCCGAGCTGATGGAGTCGCTCGGCGTGAGCCGCAACTCCGTGCGCGAGGCGCTCAAAGCGCTCCAGGCCCTGGACATCGTGGAGATCAGACACGGCTACGGGACCTACGTGGGCCAGGCCTCGCTGACGCCGCTCGTCGACGGGCTCACCTTCCGCACCCTCGCCCAAGTCGACGACGACACCCACGCGTTGGGCGAGATCCTCCAGGTCAGAGAAGTCCTTGAAGAAGGGCTCATCCGCCGCGTCGCGCAGATCCTCACCGACGCCGAGCTGGACAGCCTGGAAGCGATCATCGTGCGGATGGAGCGCAAGGGCGCGGCCGGGGAGCCCTTTCCCGAGATCGACCGCGAGTTCCACGAGGCGCTCTACGTCTCCCTGGGCAACGAGCTGGTGCCCCAGCTGCTCGCCGCGTTCTGGAACGTCTTCCACCGCGTCGCCGGCGTCCGCGGCTGGGCCCGCGACCCCGCGCCCGCCGTCACGGCCCGCCGCCACCGCGACATCCTCACCGCGCTGCGCACCCGCGACACCGAGCTCGCCCAGCGCGCGATGGCCGACCACTTCCGCGGCATCGAGGCCCGCGCCTGGCAGGGCACGCTCGGCGTCAAGTGACCGCTCTCCCTTCCGTCCTGGAGTACACGCGATGGACCGCATAGCCCATTTCCACGGCAAGCTGAGCTCGCTCGCGTACGGCGGCGACTACAACCCCGAGCAGTGGGGCCCCGAGGTGCACGCCGAGGACAGCGAGCTGATGCGCGAGGCCGGGGTGAACCTGGCGACCGTCGGGATCTTCTCCTGGGCCCGCGCCGAACCCGAGCCGGGCGCCTACGACTTCACGTGGCTCGACACCCACCTCGACCGGCTCGCGCGCGACGGCGTCGCGGTCTGCCTCGCCACGATGACGGCGTCCCCGCCGCCGTGGCTGGCCCGCCTGCACCCCGAGACGCTGCCCGTCCTGGAGGACGGCACCCGCCTCTACCCCGGATCGCGCCAGCACTGGTGCCCGTCGAGCCCGGTCTTCCGTACGTACGCGACCCGCCTGGTCGAACAGCTCGCCAAGCGCTACGCGCACCACCCGGCCCTCGCGCTGTGGCACATCGGCAACGAGTACGGCTGCCACATCTCCCGCCACTGCCACTGCGAGGTCTCCACCGCGGCCTTCCGCACCTGGCTGCGCGCCCGCTACGCCACCGTCGAAGCCCTCAACGAGGCCTGGTCCACCACCTTCTGGTCCCAGCGCTACGCGTCCTTCGACGAGATCCACACCCCGCGCACCGCACCCTCCTTCCGCAACCCGGCACAGCAGCTCGACTACCGGCGCTTCTCCAGCGACGAGCTCCTCGCCTGCTATCTCGCCGAGAAGGAGGTCCTCGACCGCCTCACCCCCGGCATCCCCGTCACCACCAACTTCGTCCCGCTCGCCCCCACCCTCGACCTGTTCCGCTGGGCCCGCGAGATGGACGTGGTCTCCTACGACTCGTACCCCGACCCGCACGGCGCCGACGCCGCCCACGAGACGGCCTTCCACTACGACGTGATACGCGGCCTGAAGAACGGCACCCCCTGGCTCCTGATGGAACAGGCGCCCTCCGCCGTCAACTGGCGCCGCCGCAACGGCCGCAAGCCCGCCGGCCGGATGCGGCTCGACAGCTGGCAGGCCGTCGCCCACGGCGCGGACTCCGTGCTCTTCTTCCAGTGGCGGGCCTCACGCGGCGGGGCGGAGAAGTTCCACTCGGCGATGGTCCCGCACGGCGGCCGCGACACCCGGATCTTCCGCGAGGCCCGTGCGCTCGGCGCCGAACTGGCCGCACATCCCGCCCTGTTGGGCTCCCGCCCCGAGCGGGCCGGCGCGGCCCTGCTCCTCGACTGGCCCAACTGGTGGGCCCTGGAACAGGAGGCCCACCCCAGCAGCGACGTGCAGCTCCTCGCCGGCGCGCGGGCCCTCCACAAACCGCTGTACGACGCGTCGGTGGCCTGTGACGTGCTCCCGCTCGACGCCGACCTCTCCCCGTACGCGCTCCTCCTGGTCCCGCACCTCTACTCGGTGAGCGAGTCAGCGGCGGCCCGCATCACCGAGTACGTCCGCGCGGGCGGCACCGTGCTGATGACGTACTTCTCGGGGATCACGGACGAACACGACCGCGTCCACCTCGGCGGTTACCCGGCCCCGTTCCGCGAGCTCCTCGGCCTGCGCGTGGACGAGTTCGACCCGCTGCCGCACGGCGGCCGCGCCGAACTCTCCTCGGGCACCGGCACATTGTGGTCCGAGGACGTGCTCCTCGAAGGGGCGCAGGCCGTCGAGACCTTCGCGGACGGCCGCCCGGCGATCACCCGCCACTCCTTCGGCGCGGGTACGGCCTGGTACCTGGCCACGACCCCGGACCCCGCGACCCTGCGCTCCCTCCTCGACCGCATCCGCGCGGAGACGGGCATCGAGCCGGTCCTGCCCGGCCTGCCCCCGGGCGCCCAGGCCCGCACCCGGATCGCGGCCGACGGGACGCGGCTGCACGTGGTGTACGACCACGAGGCGGGGGAGGCGAGGGTCGAGCGGGGCTGAGCCGCGTACCGGCCACGGGCCACCGCCCCCGTAAGGGAGAATGGGCTCCATGAGTCTGTTCCGTGATGACGGCATCGTGCTGCGCACCCAGAAGCTGGGTGAGGCCGACCGCATCATCACGCTGCTCACCCGCGGGCACGGGCGCGTACGGGCCGTGGCCCGGGGGGTGCGCAGGACCAAGTCGAAGTTCGGGGCCAGACTTGAACCCTTCTCGCATGTCGACGTGCAGTTCTTCGCGCGCGGCAGCGAACTGATCGGCCGCGGGCTGCCGTTGTGCACACAGAGTGAGACCATCGCTCCGTACGGTGGCGGGATCGTGACCGACTACGCCCGGTACACGGCCGGGACCGCGATGCTGGAGACGGCGGAGCGGTTCACCGACCACGAAGGCGAGCCGGCCGTGCAGCAGTATCTGCTCCTGGTCGGCGGGCTGCGCACCCTCGCCGCCGGCGAGCACGCGCCGAACCTGATCCTCGACGCGTTCCTGCTCCGCTCCCTCGCCGTCAACGGCTATGCGCCCAGCTTCGACAGCTGCGCGAAGTGCGGAATGCCCGGACCCAACCGGTTCTTCTCGGTCGGGGCCGGCGGAGTGGTCTGCGCCGAGTGCCGCGTACCGGGAAGTGTCGTACCGTCTGCGGAGGCCATCGCCCTGCTCGGCGCGCTGCTCACGGGAGACTGGGAGACGGCGGACGCCAGCGAGGCGCGGCATGTGAGGGAGGGCAGCGGTCTCGTGTCGGCGTATCTGCACTGGCACCTGGAGCGCGGGCTGCGCTCCCTGCGGTACGTGGAGAAGAGCTAGAGCTCGCACAGAGCTTGGGGAGCGAGAGAGCAACATGGCACGACGCGGGATCCTCGGACGCAGCCGTCGCGAGTACGTCACGCCCGAACCGCACCCGTCGGGCGCACGCCCGCCGAAGCTCCCCGGTGAGCTGGTGCCGAACCATGTGGCCATCGTCATGGACGGCAACGGCCGCTGGGCCAAGGAGCGCGGCCTGCCGCGCACCGAGGGCCACAAGGTCGGCGCCGAGCGCGTGCTCGACGTGCTCCAGGGCGCGATCGAGCTCGGCGTCGGCAACATCTCGCTGTACGCCTTCTCCACGGAGAACTGGAAGCGCTCGCCCGACGAGGTGCGCTTCCTGATGAACTTCAACCGCGACTTCATCCGCAAGACCCGTGACCAGCTGGACGAGTTGGGCGTACGGGTGCGGTGGGTCGGCCGGATGCCCAAGCTCTGGAAGTCGGTCGCCAAGGAGCTGGAGATCTCGCAGGAGCAGACGAAGGACAACGACAAGCTGACGCTCTACTTCTGCATGAACTACGGCGGGCGTGCGGAGATCGCGGACGCGGCGCAGGCGCTCGCGGAGGACATCCGGGCCGGTCGCCTCGACCCGTCGAAGGTCAACGAGAAGACCTTCGCGAAGTACCTCTACTACCCGGACATGCCGGACGTGGACCTCTTCCTGCGCCCGAGCGGCGAACAGCGCACGTCCAACTACCTGCTGTGGCAGTCGGCCTACGCGGAGATGGTCTTCCAGGACGTCCTGTGGCCGGACTTCGACCGGCGGGATCTTTGGCGCGCGTGCGTGGAATTCGCTTCGCGGGACCGGCGGTTCGGGGGCGCGACCCCCAACGAGGTGTTGCTGTCGCTGGAGGGCAAGTGAGCCCGGCCGGCTCCGTGGCGGCGCTGGCCCGCCTGGTGCCGGCCCCCGCGCGGCAGGCCGAGACGGTCGACTGGGCCGCGGTCGAGGCGGCGTGGGGGACGCGGTTTCCCTCGGACTACGTGCGGTTCATGGAGACGTACGGTCCCGGCACGTTCGGTGACACCGTGGTCGTCGAGCACCCGCAGCCCGATGTCGAGGGCTACCCGGGCGGGTCGGGTCTTGACGAGGAGACGGCCAATGCCCGCCTGACATGGGAGGCGGAAGGCGACGACGCCGGCTTCGCGGTCGATCCGCAGGACATTCTCGCCTGGGGCGTGACGACCGGCGCGGACATCTACTGCTGGGTGACCACGGACGAGGACCCGGACCGGTGGCCCGTCCTGATCTGGGGGCGGCACACCACTCCGGCCTTCCAGCTCCACCCGTTCGGGATGACGGAGTTCCTGCGCAGGCTCTGCGGCGACGCCGAGTTCCGCAAGGAGACCGTCAGCGTCGTCCTGCCCGAGCCCGTGCAATTCACCGGCTGGCGGGGCGACCCGGACGCCTAGGGGCCGGGCGCACTCACAAGGGCTCGGCTACTCCGAGCCCTTGCCCGCACACTCCGCACAGGTCCCGAAAATCTCCACCGTGTGCGCCACATTCACGAACCCGTGCTCGGACGCGATCGCCTCCGCCCACTTCTCCACCGCGGGGCCCTCCACCTCGACCGCCTTGCCGCAGACGCGGCAGACCAGGTGGTGGTGGTGTTCGCCGGAGGAGCAGCGGCGGTAGACCGACTCGCCGTCGCCGGTGCGCAGCACGTCGACCTCGCCCGCATCGGCGAGGGACTGGAGCGTGCGGTAGACGGTCGTGAGGCCCACGGACTCGCCGCGGTGCTTCAGCATGTCGTGGAGGTCCTGCGCGCTGCGGAACTCGTCCACCTCGTCGAGAGCCGCCGCCACGGCGGCGCGCTGCCGGGTCGACCGGCCGCGTACGGGCGCTGTCACAGGGGCCTCCTCACGAATGCTCCGGGCCATTGTGCCAGGTTGCCCCGTCACGTAAGGCATGCCTTACGTGACGGGGCCCGGCGCACGGCTCGATCGGGGCGGATCCGTCGGTGTGGCGGATCCGCGGGCACGGGTCGGGTCAGACCTTGACCTCGTCACCGGCACGGGCTTCCGGCACCCGCAGCGTGCACGCCGCCTCCGCCTCCTCGGCGGCCCGCAGGGCGCGGGCACGGCGCCGGGCGAGCGGCGCGGCGAGCGCGGTCAGGGCGACGAAGACGCCGATGGCCAGCAGGACGATCGTCGCCCCGGGCGGCACGTCCTGGTAGTACGAGGTCACGGTGCCGGACAGCGTGACCGCCGTACCGATCGCCACCGCCAGCGCGAACGTCACCTTGAACGAGCGGGTGATCTGCTGGGCCGCCGCGACCGGCACCACCATCAGGGCGCTGACCAGGAGCAGTCCGACCACACGCATCGCGACCGTCACGGTGACGGCGGCGGTGACGGCGATCAGGAGGTTCAGGAAGCGCACCGGGACGCCCGTGACCCGGGCGAACTCCTCGTCCTGGCTGACCGCGAACAGCTGCCGGCGAAGACCGACCGTCACGAGGACGACGAAGGCCGCGAGCAGCACGATCGCCGTGACGTCCGAGTCGGAGACCGAGGCGAGCGAGCCGAAGAGGTACGAGGTCAGGTTGGCGTTGGAGCCGGCGTCGGACAGGTTGATCAGCATCACGCCGCCCGCCATGCCGCCGTAGAACAGCATCGCGAGCGCGAGGTCGCCGCGCGTCTTGCCGTACCAGCGGATCAGCTCCATGACCACGGCGCCGACGACGGAGACGAGCGTCGCCATCCAGATCGGGTTGGTGGAGAGCAGGAAGCCGAGGCCGACACCGGTCATCGCGACATGGCCGATGCCGTCGCCCATCAGGGCCTGGCGGCGCTGCACCAGGTAGATGCCGATCGCGGGCGCGGTGATGCCGACGAGCACCGCGGCGATCAGCGCGCGCTGCATGAAGGGGTTCTGGAGGAGTTCCATCATCGGTGTCAGATCCCTCAGGTCAGCAGGCCCGTACGGATCGGCTCGGCGGCCGAGTGCGGGTGGACGTGGTCGTGGCCGGGCAGCGCGTGCTGGCCCACGGCCTTCGGGGGCGGCCCGTCGTGCACGCAGCAGCCGTCGCGCAGGACGACCGCGCGGTCGATCAGCGGCTCCAGGGGGCCGAGCTCGTGCAGCACGAGCAGCACCGTCGCACCGCGCTCCACCTGGGCGGCGAGCGTGGTCGCGAGGATCTCCTGGCTGGCCAGGTCCACGCCGGCCATCGGCTCGTCCATGATCAGCAGCTCGGGATCGGCCGCGAGCGCGCGGGCGATCAGCACGCGCTGGTGCTGGCCGCCGGAGAGCGCGTTCACCGAGTCCTTCGCGCGGTCGGCGAGACCGACCAGCTCGATGGCCCGGTCTACCGCGGCACGGTCCGCCTTCGAGGGCAGCCGCAGCTTCGTACGGGAGAGCCGGCCGGCCGAGACCACCTCGTGCACCGTGGCCGGCACACCCGAGGCGGCGGTGGTGCGCTGCGGCACATAGCCGACGCGGCCCCAGTCCTTGAACCGCTTCAGGGGCTTGCCGAACAGCTCGACCGAGCCGCCCGTCAGCGGCACCTGGCCGATGGCCGCGCGCACGGCGGTGGACTTGCCGGAGCCGTTGGCGCCGAGCAGGGCGACGACTTCACCGCGGTGCACGGTGAGGTCGATGCCGCGCAGCACCGGGCGCGAGCCGAGCGTGGCCTGGGCCCCGCGCAGGGATATGACGGGATCCGGGGAGAGAAGAGGATCCATGGCTCGCGCCTCCGATGACGATGCTGCTGCGGTTGTGCGGCCGGGGCCGGCCCCGCGGCTGCCGGTGGGACTCACTTCGCGCCGAGTGCCTTCTTCAGCGCGGTGAGGTTGGACTGCATGACTTCGAGATAGTCAGCGCCCTTGGACCGGTCGGTGATTCCCTCGAGCGGGTCGAGCACGTCGGTCTTGAGGCCGGTGTCCTTCGCGAGGGTCTTCGCCGTCTTGTCGCTGGCGAGCGTCTCGAAGAAGACCGTCGAGACCTTGTCGTGCTCGGCGGTCTCCTGGAGCTCCTTGATCCGGGCCGGGCTGGGCTCGGCCTCGGGGGAGAGGCCCGAGATGGCCTCCTGGTCCAGGCCGTAGCGCTCGGCGAGGTAGCCGAAGGCGGCGTGCGTGGTGATGAAGGTCTTGGTCTCGGTGTTCTTCAGACCGTCCGCGAAGTCCTTGTTCAGGGCTTCGAGCTTGCCGACCAGTTCCTCGGTGTTCTTCTTGTAGTCGGCCGCGTGGTCCGGGTCGGCCTTCTGGAGCGCCTCGCCCACACCGTTGGCGACCTCGGCGTACTTCACCGGGTCGAGCCAGATGTGCGGGTCCTCGCCGGCCTCGGTCTCGTGCGAGTGACCGTGCTCGTCCTCGTGACCGTGCTCGTCGGCGTGTGCGTCCCCACCGGAGTGGTCGTGGCCCTCGTGGTCCTCGGAGGCGCTGTGCTCCTCGAGCTTGGTGAGGGTGGCGGCGTCGACCACGTTCTTCACGCCGGACTGGCCGATGGCCTTGTCGACGGCGGGCTGGAGATCCTTGAGGTAGAGGATCATGTCGGCGTTGCCGAGCTCGACGGTCTGCTTCGGGCTGAGCTCCAGGTCGTGCGGCTCGACGCCCGGCTTCGTCAGGGTGTCCACGTTCACGTGGTCCCCGCCGATCTGCTCCGCGAGGTACTGCATCGGGTAGAAGGACGCGACGACGTCGAGCTTGCCGCCTGCACCGTCGCTCTTGCCGTCGGCCGCATTGGAGCTGCCGCACGCGGAGAGGGCGAGCAGTCCGGCGGTGGAAACGGCGGCCGTGGATATGAGGCGGGAGTGACGTCGTACGTTCATGACACTCATTTTCAACAAAACTGGAAACGATTGTCAACAAGGCCTTGGTCCCTTGCGTCCGGGAATGCCCACCCGAACCGATTTGATCCGGGGGTAGGCCCCGCCGGTAACCTGAAGTCTTCGCTCCAGGAGCGCGTATCCAGCGCGCTTCTTCGCCGTCGTACTGAAGAGAGCACCGTGGCCGCCGACAAGATCGACACCATCGTCAGCCTGAGCAAGCGCCGTGGCTTCGTTTTCCCCTGCAGTGAGATCTACGGCGGTCAGCGCGCCGCCTGGGACTACGGACACCTGGGCGTCGAGCTCAAGGAGAACATCAAGCGCCAGTGGTGGCGCTACATGGTCACCTCGCGCGAGGACGTGGTCGGTATCGACTCCTCGGTGATCCTGGCCACCGAGGTCTGGGAGGCCTCGGGTCACGTGGCCACCTTCACCGACCCGCTCACCGAGTGCACCTCGTGTCACAAGCGCTACCGCGCCGACCACCTCGAAGAGGCGTACGAGGAGAAGAAGGGCCGCGCGCCGGAGAACGGTCTGGCGGACATCAACTGCCCCAACTGCGGCACCAAGGGCCAGTTCACCGAGCCCAAGCAGTTCTCGGGTCTGCTCTCCACGCACCTCGGCCCGACCCAGGACAGCGGCTCGGTCGCGTACCTGCGTCCCGAGACCGCGCAGGGCATCTTCACCAACTTCAGCCAGGTGCAGACGACCGCGCGCAAGAAGCCCCCGTTCGGCATCGCCCAGATGGGCAAGTCCTTCCGCAACGAGATCACGCCCGGCAACTTCATCTTCCGCACCCGCGAGTTCGAGCAGATGGAGATGGAGTTCTTCGTCAAGCCGGGCGAGGACGAGAAGTGGCAGGAGTACTGGATGGAGCAGCGCTGGAACTGGTACACCGGCCTGGGCCTGCGCGAGGAGAACATGCGGTGGTACGAGCACCCGCAGGAGAAGCTCTCGCACTACTCCAAGCGCACCGCTGACATCGAGTACCGCTTCCAGTTCGGCGGCTCGGAGTGGGGCGAGCTCGAAGGCGTCGCCAACCGCACCGACTTCGACCTCTCGGCGCACTCCAAGGCCTCCGGCCAGGACCTGGTCTACTTCGACCAGGAGGCCGGCGAGAAGTACACGCCGTACGTGATCGAGCCCGCGGCCGGTGTCGGCCGCACCATGCTCGCCTTCATGCTCGACTCGTACTTCGAGGACGAGGCGCCCAACGCCAAGGGCAAGATGGAGAAGCGCACGGTCATGCGCTTCGACCACCGCATCGCCCCGGTGAAGGTCGCGGTCCTGCCGCTGTCGCGCAACGCGGAGCTGTCGCCGAAGGCCAAGGGCCTGGCCCAGGCGCTGCGCGCCAACTGGAACATCGACTTCGACGACGCCGGCGCCATCGGCCGCCGCTACCGCCGCCAGGACGAGATCGGCACGCCGTACTGCGTCACGGTCGACTTCGACACCCTGGACGACAACGCGGTGACGGTCCGCGAGCGCGACTCCATGAAGCAGGAGCGCGTCTCGCTCGACCAGATCGAGGGCTACCTGGCCCAGCGCCTGGTCGGCTGCTGAGCCGCCACCGGCACCGCCGGGTCATCACCGCTTGACGCGAACCCCCAGCTCCCCTCCGCGGGAGCTGGGGGTTCGCGCATGGTGCGGACAAGGAGTGGTGAACATCCCGTACGGCAGGCCCTGTTGATGTTGCGGATGCTGCACACTGGGCGGCGCCCATAGCCGCCCAGTGTCGGATGTGCCAGGAGGCACCGATGCCGTCCATGACCACCAGCAGAGTCAGCCGCTGGGACCAGCACGGCCGGGAACACACCGTCCAGGTCAGCAAGTCGGGGATGCAGCGCGTCCTCGTCTGCGGCACCTGCGGCTGGCGCCGCACCGCCCAGTTCCTGCCCTGGCTCAAGGCCGAGGAGCACCTGGCGGGGGAGCATCAGGCGACGGTGGATCCCTCGGAGGGGTAGGGAGGGTCCTTTGCGAAAGAGCCCTTGTGGCTCTGGATTCAGGCCCGGCCGAGGGTCTGGTGCATCGCGGCGAACGCGCGGCTCACCTGCGGCGCCAGCTCCTCGGGCGCGCACTCGGGCAGCCACTCGTCCAGCGCGCAGCGCCACGTGGCCACGCAGTACTCGATCAGCAGCCGTGTCTCCAGCGTGTCCGGCGCGTCGAGCCTGCGGGCCACCCCCGCCTGGATCTCCGCGCAGTGGAGCAGGGCGTGGCCGTGCAGGGACGGTGACTCCTCGATGAGCTTCAGCGTGAGCGCGAACCTCGGGAACCACGCCGGGTCCATGCGGCCCAGGCTCGTCAGCATCGCCTCCCGGAACCGCTCGGCGGGCCGCCCGGCCGGCTCCTGCTCCTCCAGCACATCGAGGAACGTGGCCCAGAGCTCCTTGACGGCCGTGAGGGTCACGTCCTCCTTCGACCGGTAGGTGCGGAAGAACGTCCGCCGCGACACCTCGACTTCTTCGAGCAGCGCGTCCAGCGGCGTGTGGTCGAAACCGCGCTCGGCGAACAGCGTGACCGCGGTCTCGGCCAGCGCCTGCCGGGTGCGCTGCTTCTTGCGTTCACGCAGGGAAAGGGGCGTTGCCGCGGTCGTCATGCACACAGCCTACGGGAACCGCCCGCTGCGCGCGTATGCTCTAATGGCGCAAGTGCCACACTGTGGCACTTTGGTGGGGCGGGCCCGGAGGCGCGGGCGTGTCCCGGCGCGATTCGCTGCGGTGCGGAACCTTGGAGGCGGCAACATGCGGGCACTTGTGGTCGATCACGGCGCGGAAGGACACCTGTCCCTGGCCGAGGTGCCGGATCCGGTGCCGGCGCCGGACGAGGCCCTGGTGCGGGTGAGCGCCGTATCGCTCAACTTCGGCGAGGTGCACGGCGCCGCGGAAGCCTGGATCCCGGACGGCACCGTGATCGGCTGGGACGCGGCGGGCGTCGTGGTGAAGGCGGCGCAGGACGGATCGGGGCCGGCCGAGGGCACCCGGGTCGTCACGATCGGGGAGCAGGGCTGGGCGGAGCTGCGCGCGGTGCCGGCCGCCCGCCTCGGAGTCGTCTCCGAGGACGCGGACCTCGGCGCCGTCAGCACCCTGCCGGTGGCCGGGCTGAGCGCGCTGCACGTGCTGCGGCGGATGGGCTCGGTGCTCGGCCGCCGGGTGATGGTCACGGGGGCGTCGGGCGGGGTGGGCCGCTTCGCGGTGCAGCTCGCGGCGCGGGCGGGTGCGGAAGTGGTGGCCGTCAGCCGCGACCCCGCGCAGGCCGCGGTGCTGCGCGGGCTGGGCGCGGCGGAAGTGCACGCGCACCCGGCCTCCGTGGAGCGGCCCGTGTACGGGGTGGTGGACAACGTCGGCGGGCCCCAACTCGTCGACGCCTTCGCCCGGTTGGAGCCGCACGGCACGCTGATCAGCGTAGGGCGCTCGGCGGAGCAGGACACGGTCCTGCCGCCCGAGGCGCTGTGGGGGATCGACGGTCTGCACGACCGGACGATCCGCACCTTCTTCCTCTTCGGCGAACCGGCCGCGGACTTCTCGGCCGACCTGACCTGGCTCGCCGCCGAGCTCACCGCGGGCCGCCTCGACCCCGGCATCAGCCGCCGCACGCCCTGGACCCGCCACGACGAGGCGGTACGGGCCCTGCTCGACCGCCGGCTGCGCGGCAAGGCGGTCCTGGACGTGGGGTGAGGGGTGCGCGAACGAGCCGTACCGGCCTGGGAGTTGGGCGCCTGGCTGCGGTGTACGCGCTGTCGCGGCCCGCGACCGGCGACTCGCGACCCGTGACCCGCGGCCCGCAAGCGGTGACCCGCGACCCGTGGCCCGCGAGCGGCGACCCGCGACCCGCCGGCTGCGGGGCAAGGCGGTCCTGGACGTGGGCTGAGGGGTGCGCGAACGAGCGCTACTGGCCTGGGAGGTGGGAACCCGGCTGCGGTGTACGGGCTGTCGTGACCCGCGACCGGCGACTCGTGCCCCGCGACCGGCGACCCGCGCCCTGCGGCCCGGGCGTCCGGCACGCGGCGGCCCGGATCCCCGGCCGAGGCGCATCCGGCCCCTCCGGCCCTCCGGCCGTTCGGGCTGCTCCGGCGACGTTCCGGCTGTTCCGGTCGCGTCGTCCCCATGGCCGCGCCGGTCGGCCCCGGATTGCGGGCCGAGGTCCGGGTAGGTTCGGTGGCGGACCCTGCTTCCGGCCCACAGGAGAATCCCGTATGCCGCACGCACCGACCGACGCCCTCGTCTTCGACGTACTCGGCACGCTCGTCGACGAACCCGCGGGGCTGCGCTCGGCGATCCGCGCGCTCGGTCCCGCCCTCGACGAAGGACGGGTCGAGCAACTGCTCATGCTGTGGCAGCAGCACGTCGAGCGCGAGCAGCAGCGCATGGCGGCGGGTGAACGGCCCTATGCCGCAACGGACTTCGTCGACCGCGAGGCCGCCGAGGCGGTGGCCGCGGCCGCCGGGGCCGAGGACCCGGCGGCCGTCGAGCGACTCGCCACCGCGGGCCGCCGGCTGCCGCCCTGGCCCGACAGTGTGAGCGGGCTCGCCCTGCTCGCCGAGCGCTTTCCGCTGCTCGGCCTGTCCAACGCGAGCCGTGGCGCGCTGCTCGCGCTCAACGCGTACGCCGGACTGCGCTGGCACCAGGTCCTGTCCGCCGAGCAGGCGGGTGCGTACAAGCCCGATCCGGAGGTCTACCGGCTCGCCGTCACCGCCTCGGGCCTGCCGCCCGAGCGCCTGATGATGGTCGCCGCGCACGCCTGGGACCTGCGCGGGGCGCAGCGCCTCGGGATGCGTACGGCCTACGTCGCCCGGCCGGTCGGCGATCCGCCGAAGGACACGGACCGGTTCGATCTGTACGCGAGCGATCTGGCCGATCTCGCGGAGCAGTTGGAGCGCGAGCGCAAGTCGGCGTGAGCCGCGCCCGGTTCAGCCCCGGACGCGCAACCCGCAGAGCAGCAGGTCGAGTACGGCGTCCAGGTCCTGCTCGATGCCGGGGAGCGTCCACTGGGCCGCGTACACGGGGTCGTGGAAGCGGACCGTGGCGTCGAACACCGCGCGGGCCCCGCGCGCGGGCTCGACGGAGCCGAGGGTGAACTCTCCGCCGTCCAGGCCGGCTTCGAGGATCGCGGTCAGCTGGCCGACGAGGTCGGCGATGTGCTCGTCGACCGTCGCGCTGTTCTCGCGCAGCAGCACCTCGTACGTGGCGAAGAGCTGCGGGTCGGCACCCGCCTTGGCGCGCTTGGCCTCGAACAGGTGGATGTTCCAGCGGCGCAGCCGGTCCTCGGCCCTGGCGGAGGTGTCCTCGACGATGCGCAGCAGCTCGTCCGTGGTGCGGTCCAGCCACCGCTTCGTGACGGCCTCGCGCAGCGCAGCCTTCGTACGGAAGTGGCGGTACACGCTGCCGTGGCTGACGCCGAGCGCACGGGCCACGTCGACGACGGTCGCCTTCGTGGGGCCGTACTGCCGCAGCACGTCCTCGGTCGCGGCGAGGATGCGCTCGGCGGTCAGCGTTTCGGTGGCCATGGTCGAACCGTACCCGTGGGCCGGTCAGCGCTCGCTGTCGAGGTGTGCCATCTGCGCCGCCGGGTAGCGCTCGCCGGCAGCCGCGTCCGCGGGGACGGCCTGCTCGATCGCGGCGAGGTCGGCTTCGTCCAGGGTCACGTCGAGCGCGCCGAGGGACTCGGTCAGACGGGCGCGGGTGCGGGCGCCGATGAGCGGGACGATGTCCTCGCCCTGGGCCGCCACCCAGGCGATGGCGGTCTGCGCGACCGTGACGCCCTTCTGCTCGGCGATCTTCCGCAGGGCCTCGACCAGATCGAGGTTGCGGTCCAGGTTCTCGCCCTGGAAGCGGGGGCTCATGCCGCGGAAGTCGTTCGCGGCGAGCTTGCGGTCGCGGGTGAAGTGGCCGGAGATCAGACCGCGGGACAGGACTCCGTACGCGGTGATGCCGATGCCCAACTCGCGGGCGGTCGGCAGGATCTCCGCCTCGATGCCGCGCGAGATCAGCGAGTACTCGATCTGGAGGTCCGAGATGGGGGCGACCGCCGCGGCGCGGCGCAGGTTCTCGGCGCCGACCTCGGAGAGGCCGATGTGCCGTACGTGCCCCGCCTCGACCAGCTCGGCGATGGCGCCGACCGTCTCCTCGATCGGCACGTCGGGGTCGACGCGGGCGATCCGGTAGATGTCGATGTGGTCGGTGCCCAGGCGCTGGAGGGAGTACGCGGCGAAGTTCTTCACCGCGGCCGGCCGGCCGTCGTACCCGGTGAAGCCGCCCTCGACCGTGCGCAGGGCGCCGAACTTGACGCTGGTGAGCGCCTGTTCGCGGTGGGCGGCGGGGGCGGTGCGCAGGGCCTCGTTGATCAGCAGCTCGTTGTGGCCCATGCCGTAGAAGTCGCCGGTGTCGAGCAGCGTGATGCCCGCTTCGAGCGCGGCGTGGATCGTGGCAATGGACTCGGCGCGGTCGGCGTCCCCGTAGAGCGCGGACATGCCCATGCAGCCGAGGCCGAGGGCGGAGGTCTGCGGGCCGGTGGCGCCGAGGGTGGTGGTGCGCATGAGGGGCTCCTTGGACGTTCTGAGGAGGTGGGTGCATCCACTCTCGCATGACAGCTGACAGATTTCAATATCTGTCAGCTGTCATGCGCGTGGAGGTGCGTGCTTCCGTACTGGTGACCGGCCGTCGGCGCACCCGAAAATCCGGTGCGCGGGCCACGCACCCTCCGCTACCGTCGCCCCCATGTACTTCCATCTCCCGATCTACGAGTGAGAGCCGGCGGGCACGGACCCGTCCCTCGGACACATCCACCTCTCACCTGATGGGAATCACCCGTGGCCAAGAGCCGGAACAACCTTCTCGGCGTGGGCGGACAGCGCAAGAAGCTGTCCCGTAAGAACGACGCCGGACTCGCCACCTCGCGTGCGAACGACCGCAAGTCGGCCGAGGAGCTCAAGCAGGAGCTCGTACGGAAGATGCAGGAGCGGTCGCAGGGCGCGGCGCAGACCGATGACGCGCCGCAGGAAGGCACCGACAACAGCTGACCCAGGCGCATGAGCGACGGCCCGCAACTTCGAAGGAGTTGCGGGCCGTTGTCGTGGGCGGGGGCCTCGCCCTCTCCGCCGGCGGCGAGGCTCAGCCCATCTGCCGGGGCAGCCGCAGACTCAGCAGCAGGGTCACCGCGACCAGGCCCAGCTGGGCGAGCAGCGTCACGAGCAGCGCGTCCCGCAGGCCCGCCGCGTCCGCCACGGAGAGGAAGAGCGCCCCGAGCGTGGCCACGCCGAGTGCGAGCGCCGACTGCTGCGTGGTGACGACGACACCGCTGCCCACGCCGGCGCGGTCGGCCGGCACGTCGCCGAGCACCAGGCGCAGAAGTACGGGCAGTTGGAGCCCCTGGCCGAAGCCGGCGAGCGCGACACCCGGCGCGAGCCCGAGCACCCCGAGGTCCGGCCAGTCGCGCCAGGCCGCCAGCGCGATCAGCGCGACACCGGCCCCCTGGATCAGGCCGCCGGCCGTGACCACGCGGGTGCCGTGGCGGGAGACGAGCCGCGGTCCGATCAGCGAGGCGACGAAGAAGGCGAGCGCCATCGGGACCAGGGCGAGCCCGGCCGTGACCGGACCCATCCTCAGGCCCTGCTGGAGCACGATGGCGATCACGAACATGAAGCCGCCGAAGCCGATCGAGAAGGGCACGATCAGCGAGAGACCGCGCCGCAGCGAGGTCAGGGCGAGCAGGCCCGGCGGCACGAGCGGGGTCCGCCCCGACCGGTCCGCACGCCGCTCCACCAGGAAGAACGCCGCGGCCGCGAACGGGAACACGGCCAGCGAGAGCCAGGTCCACAGCGGCCAGCCCGCAGCCCGGCCCTCGGTCAGCGGCACGAGCAGGGTGAGCAGGCTCAGGGTGAGCAGCAGGGTGCCGGGCACGTCGACGCGGGCGGCCCGCGCCGAGCGGCTCTCGGGGACCAGGCGGGCCGCGAGCAGCAGACCGGCCGCGGCGACCGGCACGTTGACGAGGAAGACCGCGCGCCAGCCGCTGCCCGCGATGTCGGCCGCGACCAGGACGCCGCCGAGGATCTGGCCCGCGACCATGGAGAGCCCGGCGGTCGCGCCGTACAGGCTCATCGCCTTGGCGCGGCGCCGGCCGCTGGTCGCGGCCTGGATCGTGGCGAGCACCTGCGGCAGCATCAGCGCGGCCGCCGCGCCCTGCGCGACCCGCGCGCCGACCAGGGTCCACGCGTCGGGCGCGAGACCGCAGGCGAGCGAGGTCAGGCCGAAGGCGGCCATGCCGGTCAGGAACAGGCGGCGCCGCCCGAACTGGTCGCCGAGCCGTCCGCCCACGACGAGCAGGACGGCATACGCGAGTCCGTAGCCGGCGACGACCAGTTCGAGCAGGGCGGGACCCGCGTTGAGGTCGTGCTCGATGGTGGGCAGGGCGACGTTGACGATGAAGAAGTCGATGAGCGGGAGTGCCGCGCCGAGCAGCACGGTGAACAGACCGAGGCCGCCGAGCACGGGTCCGTGGTCGACGGCCGTGGGGCGGGTGGTGGCGGGGGAGGTGGTCGCAGTGGTCACGCACTCAAAGATCCGCCGCGGCTGAGCCTGGTACCAGAGTGTCCTTATCCTGGTACAAGCACTACCTGGCAACAGCATTCGCCGACCGGCACCCTGGGGGCATGACGACGATGGCACAGCACACAGCCGCCGCGGGGCCGGCGACGGAGCCCGCGGGCCGCCGTCAGGAAGCCGCTGTTCGCCATCAGGAGCCCGCTGTCCGCCGTCAGGACCTTGCCGTGGAGCCGGACGTCCGCCGTCAGGAACCCGCGTCGGAGCCCGAGGCCCGACGCGAGGCGATCGCGACCGAGCCCGAGGCCCGCCGTCAGGAGCTCGCCGACTTCCTGCGCAGCCGTCGTGAACGCATCACGCCCGAACAGGTCGGTCTGCCGCGCGGAGCCCGGCGCCGCACCCCAGGGCTGCGCCGCGAGGAGGTGGCCGCGCTCTCGGCGGTCGGCGTCACCTGGTACACGTGGCTGGAACAGGCCCGCCCCATCCAGGTCTCCCCGCAGGTGCTCGACGCCCTGGCCCGCGCCCTGCTCATGGACCCCACCGAGCGCCACCATCTGTTCGCGCTGGCCGGCAGCGCCGACCCCGCACCGGGCACGCGCTGCCCCACCCTCAGCGATGAACTGCTCGGCCTGCTCGAGCAGTTGGAGCCCGTGCCCGCCTGCATCCAGAACAGTCGCTACGACATCCTGGCGTACAACCGCACGTATGCCCGGCTCTTCTGCGACCTCGACGCGCTGCCGCCCGAGGACCGCAACTGCGTCCTGCTCACCTACACCCACCCCGAGTGGCGCGCCTCGCTCGGCGATCTCGACGAGACCAAGCGGATCATGGCCGCCAAGCTGCGGGCCGCGATGGCCGAGCACCTCGCCGAACCCGCCTGGAAGGCGCTGCTCGCGCGGCTCAAGCGGAGCGAGGAGTTCTGCGAGGTGTGGGAGCGGCACGAGGTGGTGGGCGTCGCCTCGAAGACGAAGCGCGTGCTCAACACGCACGTGGGGGAGCTGCGCCTCAACCACACCAACCTGTGGCTGACCCCCGACTCCGGGGCGCGGATGGTCACGTACTACCCGGCGGACGAGCAGTCGCGTGCGCGCCTGGAGCAGCTGTACGCGCCCGCCCCTTCCGCTGCCGGCTGAGCGTCGGACCACCTCGCCGGACTCGGCCGCCGCTCCGCCCGGCCTCGCCGGCTGAGCCTCAGACCTTGACCGAGCCCTCCGCCACCTCCATGTGCTCCAGGCGCTCCGCCGTCCGCAGCGCCGTCCCGCGCGCCCATCGCCCGCTGGTCAGCGCGCCGATCACCAGGACGCTCAGACCGCAGCCCGCGATGATCCACCAGGCGGGCTTGCTCGCCTCCACGAAGTCCGTGCCGCCCGAGGCCGCGGAGGCCATGCCGGCCGCGAGGACCGCGCCGATCACCGCGACCCCGAGCGTGCCACCCACCTGACGGCTGGTCGAGGCCACCGCGGCGGCCACGCCCGCCTGGGCGCGGGGCATGCCGGAGACGGCGGTGTTGGTGATGGGGGCGTTCACGAAGCCGAAGCCGATGCCGAAGACCAGATAGCCGATGACGAGCGAGGTGTTCGAGGTCTCGGCCTCGAAGGCCGCGAACAGGACCCCGCTCACCGTCATCGCGACACCCGCGACGAGGAGCGAGATCCGCGGGCCCCGGCTGCCGACCAGGCGCCCGCTGAGCGGTGCGCAGACGAAGCACATCGCCGCCATGGGCAGCATCCACAGTCCGGCGTGCAGGGCGTCGTATCCGCGGACGTCCTGGAGGTAGAGCGTGGACAGGAAGAGGAAGCCGGACAGCGCGGCGAAGGCGCTCACCGCGATGACGGTCGCGCCGCTGAAGGGAGCGCTGCGGAAGAAGCGCAGATCGATGAGCGGTTCCTCGCGCCTGCCCTCGTAGAAGACGAGTCCGGCGAGCGCGAACAGGGCCACCGCGCAGAACGCCAGGATCTCCGCCGAGAGCCAGCCCTTCGCGGGCGCCTCGATGATCGCGTACGTGACCGAGCCGAGCAGCGCGATCACCAGGACCTGGCCCACCGGGTCGGCGCGGCGCGGCTTCGGGGCACGGGACTCCGGCACGTAGCGCAGGGTCAGGAGCAGGGCCGCGAGGCCCACCGGCAGGTTGACCCAGAAGATCGAGCGCCAGCCCACCGAGTCCACGAGCAGCCCGCCGACCAGCGGACCCGCCGCCATCGAGATGCCGACGACCGCGCCCCAGACGCCGATCGCGCGGGCCCGTTCCTTCGGCTCCGTGAAGGTGTTGGTGATGATCGACATCGCCACCGGGTTGAGCATTGAGCCGCCCACGGCCTGCACCATCCGGAAGGCGATCAGCGATTCGAGGTTCGGTGCGAGGGAGCAGAGCACCGAGCCGATCGTGAAGAGCACGAGCCCGGTCATGAACACCTTGCGGCGGCCGATCCGGTCCGCGGTCGAGCCCGCGAGCATCAGGAGCGAGGCGAGGACCAGGGTGTACGCGTCGATGGTCCACTGCATGCCCGCCACGTCCGCGTGCAGCTCCCGGCGCATGGACGGCAGGGCCACGTTCAGGACGGTGTTGTCGAGACTGACGATGAGCAGGCTCATGCAGCAGATCCCGAGGATCAGCAGACGCCGGCGGTGGGTCAGGGTCGGGGCGGGGGAGCCCGGGGTCTCGGCGGGCGAGCTCGGCAGCGGCATGGACGAGGACATACATCAAAAGTACGCCTAACTAAAGACCCTGTCCGGCATCGGGCCCGGTGCGCGACAATGGCGGGATGCCGCAGCAGTCTTTCTCCCCGCTCACCATCGGCCCGCACGTCGTCCAGCCGCCCGTGGTGCTCGCACCCATGGCCGGGATCACCAACGCGCCGTTCCGCACCCTCTGCCGTGAGTTCTCCGGCGGCAAGGGCCTTTTCGTCAGCGAGATGATCACCACCCGCGCCCTGGTCGAGCGCAACGAGAAGACCATGCAGCTGATCCACTTCGACGAGACCGAGAAGCCCCGGTCCATCCAGCTGTACGGGGTGGACCCGGCCACCGTCGGCAAGGCCGTCCGCATGATCGCGGAAGAGGACCTGGCCGACCACATCGACCTCAACTTCGGCTGCCCGGTCCCCAAGGTGACCCGCAAGGGCGGCGGTTCGGCCCTGCCGTACAAGCGCAACCTGCTGCGCGCGATCCTGCGCGAGGCCGTGAGCGGCGCGGGCGATCTGCCGGTCACGATGAAGATGCGCAAGGGCATCGACGACGACCACATCACCTATCTCGACGCGGGCCGCATCGCGGTCGAGGAGGGCGTCACCGCCATCGCACTGCACGGGCGCACGGCGGCGCAGCACTACGGCGGCACCGCCGACTGGTCCGCGATCGCCCGGCTCAAGGAGCACGTCCCGGAGATCCCCGTGCTCGGCAACGGCGACATCTGGTCCGCCGATGACGCGGTCCGCATGATGCGCGAGACCGGCTGCGACGGCGTGGTCGTGGGCCGCGGCTGCCTGGGCCGGCCGTGGCTGTTCGGCGACTTGGTCAGCAGCTTCGAGAGCTCCGGCGGGCCGGAGGGGGTACAGCAGCCGGCCGCCCCTTCGCTTCGAGAGGTTGCCGAGGTGATGGTCCGGCACGCAACCCTGCTCGGCGAGTGGATCGGCGACGAGGCACGCGGTGTCATCGACTTCCGCAAGCATGTGGCCTGGTACCTCAAGGGCTTCGCGGTGGGCTCCGAGATGCGCAAGCGGCTCGCGATCACCTCCTCCCTCGCGGAGCTGCGCGCGGGCCTCGACGAGCTCGACCTGGACCAGTCCTGGCCCGTGGGCGCGGACGGCCCGCGCGGCCGTACGTCGGGCAACAACCGGGTCGTGCTGCCGGACGGCTGGCTCAAGGACCCGTACGACTGCGCGGGCGTCAGCGAAGAGGCGGAGCTGGACACGTCCGGGGGCTGAGAAGGCCCCCGGGATGCCTCGGGGTGTCACGGGGAGCCTGCCGGTATGGCTCGGCAAGCCTGCCGATTGATGATCGATAATCGCGTGATTCTCGCCACCCTGAGAAGGCCAGCGCTCACATGAGCGGATCTTGAGGGTGTCTGGAGCCTGAAGGGTGGCACCGGGTGCCACCCTTTTTGCGTTCAAGACTTGAAATCAAGTGCTCCGTATCCCGCTCATGTGAGCGCCGAATCTCCGGATGAGGTCAAGGCCCCTTCGGGGGATGAAAACTTCGCCTACCGAAGAGTCACTTTCGATCTCCTGGCGGACGGGTGGTTACGGCCGAAGGGCGCTCAGGTGTATCTCCCTAGACGCCTTCGATCTGGGTACATTCCTCGACGTCAGGGCAGCCACCGAGCCTCGAGGAGTCGAGACCCGTGTCGGAAAACAAGAAGCAGAAGTTCGTCTACGACTTCACCGAGGGAAACAAGGACCTCAAGGACCTCCTCGGCGGAAAGGGCGCCAACCTCGCCGAGATGACCAACCTCGGCCTTCCGGTCCCTCCGGGCTTCACCATCACCACCGAGGCCTGCAAGGTCTACCTGGAGAGCGGCACGGAGCCCGCTGAGCTGCGCGAAGAGGTCAGTGCGCACCTCGACGCCCTCGAAAAGAAGATGGGCAAGAAGCTCGGCCAGGCCGACGACCCGCTGCTCGTCTCCGTGCGTTCGGGCGCCAAGTTCTCCATGCCCGGCATGATGGACACGGTCCTCAACATCGGCCTCTCCGACGCCTCGGTGAAGGGCCTCGCCAAGCAGGCCGGCGACGAGCGCTTCGCGTGGGACTCCTACCGCCGCCTGATCCAGATGTTCGGCAAGACCGTCCTGGGCGTGGACGGCGAGCTCTTCGAGGACGCCCTCGAAGCCGCCAAGAAGGCCAAGAAGGTCACGGTGGACACCGACCTCGGCCCGGCCGAACTCCAGAAGCTGGTCAAGGAGTTCAAGAAGATCGTCAAGTCCGAGGCGGGCCGCGAGTTCCCGCAGGACCCGCGCGAGCAGATGGACCTCGCCATCACCGCGGTCTTCGACTCTTGGAACGGCGACCGCGCCAAGCTGTACCGCCGCCAGGAGCGCATCCCGGGCGACCTCGGCACCGCGGTCAACGTCTGCTCGATGGTCTTCGGCAACCTCGGCCCCGACTCCGGTACGGGTGTGGCCTTCACCCGCGACCCCGCCTCCGGCCACCAGGGCGTGTACGGCGACTACCTGCAGAACGCGCAGGGCGAGGACGTCGTCGCCGGTATCCGCAACACCGTGCCGCTCGCGGACCTCGAGAACATCGACAAGAAGTCGTACGACCAGTTGATGCAGATCATGGAGACGCTCGAGACGCACTACAAGGACCTGTGCGACATCGAGTTCACCATCGAGCGCGGTCAGCTGTGGATGCTCCAGACCCGCGTCGGCAAGCGCACCGCGGCCGCCGCGTTCCGTATCGCCACACAGCTCGTGGACCAAGGCCTCATCGACGAGGCCGAGGCGCTCCAGCGCGTCAACGGCGCCCAGCTCGCGCAGCTGATGTTCCCGCGCTTCGACGAGGACGCGAAGGTCGAGAAGATCGCCCGCGGTATCGCCGCATCCCCGGGCGCCGCGGTCGGCAAGGCCGTCTTCGACTCGTACACCGCGATCAAGTGGTCGCGCTCCGGCGAGAAGGTCATTCTGATCCGCCGTGAGACCAACCCCGACGACCTCGACGGCATGATCGCCGCCGAAGGCATCCTGACCTCGCGCGGCGGCAAGACCTCGCACGCCGCCGTCGTCGCCCGCGGCATGGGCAAGACCTGTGTCTGCGGCGCCGAGGAGCTTGAAGTCGACACCAAGCGGCGGCGGATGACGGCGCCGGGCGGTGTGGTGATCGAGGAGGGCGACGTCGTCTCCATCGACGGTTCCACCGGCAAGGTGTACCTCGGTGAGGTCCCGGTCGTGCCCTCGCCCGTGGTCGAGTACTTCGAGGGCCGGATGCACGCCGGCGCCGAGGAGGCCGGCGAGCTGGTCGCCGCCGTGCACCGCATCATGTCCTTCGCCGACGGCAAGCGCCGCCTGCGCGTACGCGCCAACGCCGACAACGCCGAGGACGCGCTGCGCGCCCGCCGCTTCGGCGCGCAGGGCATCGGCCTGTGCCGCACCGAGCACATGTTCCTCGGTGAGCGCCGCGAGATGGTCGAGAAGCTGATCCTCGCCGACACCGAGGACGAGCGCGAGGAAGCGCTCAAGGAGCTGCTGCCGCTCCAGAAGAAGGACTTCGTCGAGCTCTTCGAGGCGATGGACGGCCTTCCGGTGACGGTGCGTCTGCTCGACCCGCCGCTGCACGAGTTCCTGCCCGACATCACCGAGCTGTCCGTACGCGTCGCGCTCGCCGAGTCCCGCAAGGACGCCAACGAGAACGACCTGCGCCTGCTCCAGGCCGTGCACAAGCTGCACGAGCAGAACCCGATGCTGGGTCTGCGCGGTGTCCGTCTCGGCCTCGTGATCCCCGGCCTGTTCACCATGCAGGTCCGCGCCATCGCCGAGGCCGCCGCCGAGCGCAAGGCCGCCAAGGGCGACCCGCGCGCCGAGATCATGATCCCGCTCGTCGGCACCGTCCAGGAGCTGGAGATCGTCAAGGACGAGGCGGACCAGGTGATCGCCGAGGTCGAGGCCGCCACCGGCACCGACCTCAAGCTCACCATCGGCACGATGATCGAGCTGCCGCGGGCCGCGCTCACGGCCGGTCAGATCGCCGAGGCCGCGCAGTTCTTCTCCTTCGGTACGAACGACCTGACGCAGACCGTCTGGGGCTTCTCGCGCGACGACGTGGAGGCGAGCTTCTTCACCGCGTACTTGGAGAAGGGCATCTTCGGTGTCTCGCCGTTCGAGACCATCGACAAGGACGGCGTCGGCTCGCTCGTGAAGCACGCCGTCAAGCAGGGCCGTGCCACCCGCCCCGACCTCAAGCTGGGCGTCTGCGGCGAGCACGGCGGCGACCCGGAGTCGGTGCACTTCTTCCACGAGGTCGGTCTGGACTACGTGTCCTGCTCGCCGTTCCGCATCCCGGTCGCGCGCCTGGAAGCGGGCCGCGCGGCGGCCGCGTCGACCGGCAGCGACAGCCGCTGAGGCGGTCGTGAGCCGGTCCTGAACCACCGGGGCCCGCGGCGGGTCATGCCCTGACACCACCCTCACCGGTTCGCCGCCGGCCCCGGCCTCCACACGAGAGGGGCGCCCTGTGCGGGGGCGCCCCTTTCGGCATGCCCGGTGCCCGGTGCCCGGTATGCCCCGGTGTCCGGCATGCCGTCGGCCGGCCCTCCCCCCGGGGGACCGGCTCGTACAACCGTGCCCGCTCCATCCTCGGGGCGGTTACGTTGGACCCGCGAGCCCTTTCGGCTCAGTCCGAAAGGGGCATCAGGGGATCGGGGGACCGGGTGCTGCGGATTCATTTCACGCCGGCGGATCTCGCGCGCGTACGGATCGCGGACCGTGCGCATCTGCTGTGGGAGACGGTGCTCAGCCTGCACCGGCTGCGGGACCGCTGGGCCCCGGCCGAGCTGGACGGCTGGCGGGCCGGCGCGCGGCACCGGCTCGCCGCCGACCCGGAGCGCGGGCGGCGGGCGGTCGGAGTGCTCGGCACGCTGGTCCCCAGGCGCGGCAACTTCCCGGACTTCCTCACACCGAGCGCCCTGCACGGCTCGATCGACGAAGGTCTGGAGGCGCTGGCCGCCACACCGAGAGCCCAACTCGCTGACGAGCTGGACCGGATGGGCGGCTTCCCCGGCGGCGTACCGAACTGGCTGAAGCCGCTCGCCGAGGGCGACCGGCACACCCTCGGGCTGCTCACCACCAGCCTGCGCGACTACCACCAGGCCACGGTCGCTCCATACGCGGACCGGGTGCACGCGCAGGTCGACGCCGACCGCGCGGTCGCGCTGCGCGGGCTGCTCGACGGCGGTACGGAGGGGATGCTCGCGGGGCTGCGGCCCGCACTGCGGTGGAATCCGCCGGTCCTGGAGACGGACTATCCGATGGAGCACGACATCCACCTCGACGGGCGCGGACTGCTCCTGGTCCCCTCGTACTTCTGCGCCCGGCGGCCGGTCACGCTCGTGGACGAGGGGCTCGAACCGGTGCTCGTCTATCCGGTGCGCCGCGCCGGGACCGGCACGGCGCGGCCGGCCGAGGGGCGCGGGCCCCTCGACCGGTTGCTCGGCCGGACGCGTTCCGCCGTGCTCGCCTGCATCGACGGCGGCTGCACCACCGGCGAACTCGCCCGCAGGGTGGGCGTCTCACCCGCCTCCGCCAGCCAGCACGCCTCGGTGCTGCGCGAGGCGGGACTCGTGTCGACGGTCAGGGACGGCAGCAGCGTGCTGCACACGCTCACGCCGCTGGGACGGCGCCTCCTGGAGGGCTGAGCCCGCCTCGGCGGTGCCGGCAGTGGCGTAGCGCCCTAGCTGCGGAACGGCCCGGTCACCTCGTACGTGATCCCGCCCGAGGAACTCCCGCTCGTACCGCGCTGGCTGGAGAAGTACAGGCGCCTGCCGTCCGGCGAGAAGGCCGGTCCGGTGATCTCCGAGCCCGACTGGCCCTCGATCCGCAGGAACGGCGTGACCACGTCGTCCGGGGTGATCAGACAGATCTCCATGTTGCCGCCGTCCTCCGCAATGAACAGATCGCCCGAGGCCGCGCCCGTCACGTTGTCCACGCCGGTCAGCGGCGGGCCGCTCACCAGCGAGTCGTCGTAGGCGAGTTCGAGGGTCTGCGCGGCCGCGTTGTACTGCCAGACGCGGTTGTCGCCCTTGGTCGTGAACCAGCAGGTGTCGTCCGCGTAGTAGCAGCCCTCGCCGCCGGTGAAGCGCTTGGCGCCGGAGACCTGGTTGCGGGTGGCGGTGGAGGCGCCGCTCGGATCGGGCACCTGCGCCCAGGTGACCGGGCCGCTGGTGCCCGAGCCCATCTTCAGGACCTCAAGCTTGCCCGTCGACAGATCGCCCCAAGTGGTGGGCGTGAAGCGGTAGAAGCAGCCGTCGGTCACGTCCTCGGTCAGGTAGATCACCTTGCGCACGGGGTCGGCGGCGGCCGCCTCGTGCTTGAACCGCCCCATGGCGTCGCGCCGCACGGCCGCCTTCACGCCCCACGGGTCGGTCTCGTACACGTACCCGCGGTCGACCTCCTCGCAGGACAGCCAGGTGTTCCACGGAGTCTTGCCGCCCGCGCAGTTGGTCCGCGTGTTGGACAGGATCCGGTACGCGCCGGTGATCGCGCCCGTCGCGGAGAACTTCACGGCGCCGGCGCCGCCGCCCGGGCTGATCTCCGAGTTGGAGACGTAGATCCAGCCGTTGCCGTCCGCGTAACAGGCGCCGCCGTCCGGGGCGTTGTGCCAGGTGTACGCGGTGCCGGCGACCTTCTGGCCGGAGCGGGCGATCACCCGGCTGGTGAAACCGGCGGGCAGCCGGATGCCGTTGGCGTCCGCGGAGCCGAGCGCACCGTAGGGGCCCGTGCCGGGCTGGGCGGGGTCGGCGAAGGCCGCACCGCGCCACAGGGTGCCGCCGAAGGCGGCGGCCGAGCCGCCGATGACGGCGCCGCGCAGGAAAGTCCGACGTTCCACTCTCACTCCAGGGTGTGGGGGACCGGCCCGCCGCCCGTACGGGGGCGGGGTCGCGCGGTTCGTGAACCTAGAGGCGCCGAGTTGTCTGTGCATGAACAAGCGGCGAAGGGTCGGGGTGGGTTTGCCGGGGGCGGGCCGGTGGCGGGTTTGCCGGGGCCTGGGGCCGCGCCTAGCGTCGGACGCATGAGCACCGGAGGAAGAGGCACCGGGCGTACCGGAGGCACGGGGAACGCCGGAGGCACGGGGAGCGCCGGAAGCACGGGAAGCACCGGCAAGAAGATCACCGAGAAGCTGTCGGCCGCCGCGTTGAGCGAGTCCACCGGCAAGGACTGGCTCGGCTGGTTCACCGTGCTCGACCGGTGGGGCGCGCAGGAGCGCGGCCACACCGAGATCGCCCGCCATCTGCGCGAGGAGCACGGAGTGAACGGCTGGCACGCCCAGTCGATCACCGTCGGCTACGAGCAGGAGCGCGGCCTGCGCGAGGTCGGCCAGTCCTGCGACGGGACGTGGGAGGCCTCGGCGAGCAAGACGGTGAACGCACCCGCCGAGCAGGTCACCGACGCCTTCGTGGAAGAGACCCTGCGCCGCCGCTGGCTCCCGGACGCCGACTTCTCCCTCCGTACCCACCGGCCCGGCAAGTCCCTGACCGCCGACTGGGACGGCGGCACCAGCCGCATCTCGGTCTTCCTCACGGTGAAGGGCCCCGCGAAGACCCAGGTCGGCGTGGGCCACCACAAGCTGGCGGACGCGGACGCGGTGGCGGCGTACAAGGAGTACTGGCGGGAGCGGCTGAGCGAGCTGAAGCGGGTGCTCGAGGCGGGGTGAGGCGGGGGCTCAGTGCGGGCTGAGGCTCGGTGCGGGCGTTCGCGGGCGGCAGCGCGTGTGCCCGCGGTACGGTGGCCCGGCCGGTCCGGGACCAATGGCCCTGGGCCCCGCAGCTCCCCCGGGAGCACCATGGAGGGATGGACTCCGTGCACTCCGCTGCCCGCGACCACGCCGACATAGCCGGCCGCGCCGACCTCGACCTCGTGCTGCGCCGCTTCTACACGGCCGCCTTCGCCGATCCGCTCATCGGCCCCTTCTTCACCGAGATCGCCGGCACCAGCCTGGACGTCCACCTGCCCCGGATCACCGACTTCTGGGAGCGCGCGCTCTTCCGCACCGCGGACTACCAGCGCAACGCCTTCGCCCCGCACGCCGCCCTGCACTCGGTGGAGCCGATGACCGCCGCGCACTTCGGCCGCTGGGTCCAGCTGTGGCACGCCACCATCGACGGTCTGCACGCGGGCCCCAACGCCGAGCGCGCCAAGGCCCAGGGCGAGCGGATCGCGCTCGCGATGCTCAAGCGCCTGTCCGACGGCGCCCCCGACACCTCCGGCCGGCAGAACCTCGGCTTCATCCCGCTCGCCGCCGTCGAACTCCGCGCCGCCGCCTGAACCTCAGGCCCCGCCCGCACCACAGGACCCGTGTCTCACACGGGGTACGTCACCCCGGTCAGCTGCTCCGAAGCCGCCCACAGCCGTTCGCCCGCCGCGTCGTTCAGCGTCCACTTCGCGCGGACGGACTTCACCGGCGCACCCCGCCAGCCCTGGAACCGCGGGCCGGTGAAGGAGTCCGGGCGCACCCCCGGCGCCGTGGCCGCGTACAGCGTGGGCAGTGCACCGGCCTCCGCGGACTGGGCGAGCAGCTGCGTGCCGGTGCCCGCGATGCGTTCCGCGATCCGCCGGCCCTCCATGCGGACCCCGGCCGTCTGGAGGTTGGTGCGCGCGAACCCGGGGTGCGCGGCCGCCGCGACCACCCCGGAACCGGCCCTGTCGAGGCGCCGGGCCAGCTCGTGCGTGAAGAGCAGGTTCGCCGTCTTGGACCGGCCGTAGGCGATCCAACGGCGGTACTTCCGCTCGGAGTTGAGGTCGGCGATGTCGATGTTCGACAGGAAGTGCATCCCGCTCGACACCGTCACGACCCGCGCCTCGCCCGGCGCCGCGAGCAGCCGGGGCAGCAGCAGACCGGTGAGCACGAAGTGCCCGAGGTGGTTGACGCCGAACTGCGTCTCGAACCCGTCCACCGTCTTCGCGTACGGGAGCGCCATCACGCCCGCGTTGTTGACCAGCAGATCGAGCCTCCCGTCCGCGAAGGCGCCGGCGAACTCCCGTACCGACGAGAGATCCGCCAGGTCGAGCGCTCTGAACTCCACGTCCGCGTCCGGCACTTCGGCGGCGATCCGCGCCTCGGCCTCCTTGCCGCGCGCCTCGCTGCGGCAGGCGAGCACCACGCGGGCGCCCCGCCGCGCCAGTTCGCGGGCGGCCGCCAGACCGATGCCGCTGTTGGCGCCGGTGACGACCGCGGTGCGGCCGCTCTGGTCGGGGATGTCGCGCGCGGTCCAGGCGGTCATGACGGTCCTTCCGGAAGGGGACGCTTCGGTCGACCGCCAGGGTAAGGCCGGACTTACCAGTCGGTAAGCCCGGCCGCCGCGCTCGCTGTGCGTGTCCCTCGACTGTGGGGCCGGCCGCCCCGCTCTCAGGCCGCCGCGCCGCCGTCGATCACGAGATCCGTGCCCACCACGGACGCCGCGTCATCGGAGGCCAGGTACAGCACCGCGGCCGCGACCTCCGTCAGGCGCGACACCCGGCCCAGCGGGTTCGAGGACTTCATGCGGACCGCGCGCTCGGCCTCGGACTCGCCGGGCAGCAGCGACATCGTGGTGTCCGAGGCGCCCGGGCTCACCGCGTTGATCCGCACGCCGTCGCCGATGTGGTCGAGTGCGGCCGCGCGGGTGAGGGCCGAGACCGCGGCCTTGGAGGTGAGATAGCCCGCGACGCCGGGGATACGGGTGTGGGCGCCGAGGTTGGACGAGATGTTGACGATCGTGCCGCCGCCCTCCTGCCCGCGCATCACCGCGATCTCGGCCTGGAGGGCGTGCAGGACACCGGTCACGTTGATGTCGAGCAGCGTCTGCCAGTCGTCGGCGGAGAGCTCGGCCACGGGGCCGCCGCCGCGGAAGACGCCGGCATTGTTCACGGCGACGTCGAGGCGGCCGTGGCGTGCCACGGCCTCGGCCACCAGGGCCCGTACCGACTCGGCCTTGCTCACGTCCGCGGTGACGGCCGAGGCGGTACCGCCCGCCGCCTCGATCAGGGCGACGGTCTCGTCGAGCGGTGCGCGGCCGCGCCCGGCGACGACCACCCGCGCGCCCTCGGCGGCGAAGGCCAGTGCGGTGGCGCGGCCGATGCCGGATCCGGCGCCGGTGACGAGGACGGACTTGCCGGTGAAGCGGGTGCTGCTGGTGCTGCTGGTCATGTCGGGTGACTCCTTGGTGAGTTGGGAGGGGGTGGTGGTGAGGTGAGTTGGGAGGGTGGTGGCGGTGAGCTGGTCGGGCGGCGTCGCGGACAGGCAGGCGCTCCGGCCTTCAACGGCGTTTCATCGCAAGGAAGTTGACGAGCGCGAGCGCGGTGAAGCCGGCCGCGAGGACACCGAACGAGCCCACGTCCCCGCCGAGCGAGAGCGTGGCCGCGAACACGACCGAGGCCCCCAGCTCCATCGCCGTGTTGAACACCCCGCCCGCGAGCCCGGCCTGTGCGGCGGGCACCCGGTCGGTGGCGAGCACCGCGGCGCCTGCGAAGGCCACGGCGGCACCCGCGGGCAGCAGGAGCGTGCCGGGCAACAGGCCGTAGGCGTACGGGAGTTGCTCGTTCAGTCCGGTCAGGGCGATCAGGGCGAGGCCCACCGCGGCGACGGCCAGTCCGGTCGCCGTGGTCCGGGCGGCGCCGATCCGCGCGACCATCGGTCCCGCCGCGCGTCCCGCGGCCAGCTGCGCCGCCGCGAACGGGACGAAGACCGCCGAGGTCTCCAGCGCCGACCAGCCTCGGGACTCCTGGAGCTGGAGGGAGAGCGCGACGAAGGTGACCGAGGCGCCGGCGGCCGTCACCGCGACCGCGAGGAGACCGGCCGCCCGGCGGCCGTCGCGCAGGAACCGCGGCGGCAGCAGCGGGTCGCGGACCTTCAGCTCCACCGCGAGGAAGGCCGCGAGCAGGAGGGCGCCGGCGAGCAGCGGGACCAGGACGCCGGGGGCGGTCCAGCCGTACGGGTCGGACATGACCAGGCCGTAACTGGCCAGCGTCACACCGGCGGTGACGAGCAGCGCGCCCGGCAGGTCGAGCCCGGGGCGCCGGGAGCCGGACCGCGACGGCGAGGGTGTGGTGGCGGGCAGCACGCGCGGTGCGAGGGCGAGCGCCGCGGCCGCGACGAGCACCGGCACCGCGAGGGCCGCGCGCCAGGACCACAGGGCCGTCGCGACCCCGGCCAGGAGGTTGCCCGCGGTGGCGCCGAGCATGTTGAGCCCGCCCCAGGTGGCCATCGCCCGCCCGTAGGCGGCGGGTTCGGGGAACACCGTCCGCAGCACCGCCATCGCCGCCGGCGCGACCAGGGCGGCGCCCGCGCCCTGGCCGAAGCGCGCGCCGAGCAGGACCGCGTAGCCCGGCGCCAGCGGTACGACCACCGAGGCGGCCGCGAAGAGCACGAGACCGGCAGTGAACACGGGCCGCCCGCCGTACCGGTCGGCGAGCCGTCCGCCGAACAGGAGCAGGCTCGCGAGGGTCAGCCCGTACGCGGCGCTCAGCAGGATCAAGTCGCTCTGCGCGAGGGCGAATTCACGGCCGATGCGGGGGAGCGGTACGGAGATCGCGGCGAGCGTGAAGATCAGCGTGACCTGGACGGTGCCGAGCAGGGCGAACGCCGGGGCGGTCGGCGTGGTGCGTTCGCGTGGCCGGGGCCCGGACCCGGTGGACACGGGGTGGAGCGCGGTCATGATCCCCTCTTTCTTGACCGATCGGTTCAGTATGACGGCGTAAGGAAGGGGTGCCGTCGAAGGCACCCCTTTTCCTGTACGGGCCGGATTCAGCCGTCCAGCAGCTTCAGCGCCTGTTCGGCCGCGTCCCGTACGCGCCCCGGATCGCTGGAGGCCTTGCCGGCCACACGCATGCCCTGCATCAGGACGACCAGCATGCGGGCGAGGGCCAACGGCTCGGTGCTCGCGGGCAGTTCGCCCTGGGCCCGCGCCCGGACGAGCGCGGAGTGCAGCGGCGTCTCCAGGTGTTCCCAGCTGCGCTCGACCCTGCGGGCCGCGTCCCGGTCGTGCGGGGCGAGTTCGGCCGCGGTGTTGGTGACCAGGCAGCCGGCGAGGCGGGTGGACTCGGCCGTGGACTCGTCGGCGAACCGCTGCACCAGCGCGCGCACGGCCGGCAGGACCGGGCCCGGCTGCGACAGCTCCTCGACGAGGACCGGGTCGCGCGTCTCGCGGTAGCGGTCCAGGGCCTTCAGGTACAGCTCGTGCTTGTTCCCGAAGGTGGCGTACAGGCTGGCCCGCCCGATCCCCAGGTGCTGGGTGAGGTCGGCCATCGAGGTCGCCTCGTAGCCGCGCCGCCAGAACAGCTCCATGGCGGCCTGCAGCGCTGCGTCGGGATCGAACTCCTTGGTGCGGGCCATGCCGCGACTCTAGGCTCAACTGGAACGGTCGGTCAAGAACGGTCGGTCAAGAGCGGCCAGTAAGGAGCGACCGCCGGTCAGGAGCGGCCGCCGGTCAGGGGGCTACTCCCCGTTCCCCACCCGCACCTCATAGGCCCGTACCGTCACGCCCTCGTCGTCCAGGCAGACCCCCGACTCCAGATCGAAGCGCTGCTTCAGCAGGGGCGAGGCCACGAACGTGCGGCCCGAGGCCGAGCCGAGCAGGCCGCGCGAGAGGACCGAGGCCCCGGTGAACGGGTCCCGGTTGTCGATCGCGTACGCCCGTCCGTCCCGGTCCAGGAACAGGGCCGCCTGCCGGCCGTCGGGGAGCAGGGCGGCCGCGCCCCGGCCGGGCTGGAGCCGGGCCGCGTCGCACACGGTGAACCAGTCGTCGCCGAGGCGGAGTTGGAGAGTGGCCTGCCGGCCGTGGCGGATCATCGGGTGGTCAGCGCTCCTTCGGGGATCAGGACGGCGAGGTCGGGCTTCATCTGGTCGCGTTCGGCGACGAAGCGGACGGTCGGGTCGGGGGTGCCGGGCGCGTTCACGAAGGACTCGAAGCGGGCCAGGCGCTCGGGGTCCTGGAGGGTCTCGGCCCACTCGTCGCGGTAGCCCGCCACGTGCGCGGCCATCAGGGACTCCAGCTCCTCGCAGATCCCGAGCGAGTCCTCCACGATCACCTCGCGCAGGTGGTCGAGGCCGCCTTCCAGGCGCTCCAGCCAGCTCGCCGTGCGCTCCAGGCGGTCGGCGGTGCGGATGTAGAACATCAGGAACCGGTCGATGAGCCGGATGAGTTCGGCGTCGGTGAGGTCCTGGGCGAGGAGGTCCGCGTGGCGCGGGGTCATGCCGCCGTTGCCGCCGACGTACAGGTTCCAGCCGCTCGCGGTGGCGATCACGCCGAAGTCCTTCGACTGGGCCTCGGCGCACTCGCGGGCGCACCCGGAGACCGCCGACTTCAGCTTGTGCGGGGCCCTGAGCCCCCGGTAGCGCAGCTCCAGGTCGATGGCCATACGGACCGAGTCCTGCACCCCGTACCGGCACCAGGTCTGTCCGACGCAGGACTTCACGGTGCGCAGCGCCTTCCCGTACGCGTGTCCCGACTCGAAGCCGGCGGCCACCAACCGCGTCCAGATCGCCGGGAGTTGATCGGAGCGCGCGCCGAAGAGGTCGATGCGCTGGCCGCCCGTGATCTTCGTGTAGAGCCCGAAGTCGCGGGCCACCTCGCCGATCACGATCAGCTTCTCGGGGGTGATCTCGCCGCCGGGGATGCGCGGCACGATCGAGTACGAGCCGTTGCGCTGCATGTTGGCGAGGAAGTGGTCGTTGGTGTCCTGGAGCGCGGCCTGCTCGCCTTCGAGGACGTAGCCGTCCGCGCCGATCGCGGGGGCGAGCGAGGCGAGCACCGAGGCGAAGGTCGGCTTGCAGATCTCGCAGCCCTCGCCGCCGCGCGCCTCCTCGCGTCCGTGCTCGTCCAGGAGACGCGCGTACGAGGTGATCCGCTTGACCTTCACGATCTCGTACAGCTCGGCGCGGGTGTACGAGAAGCAGCCGCACAGTCCCTTGTCGCCGGTCTGCGGCAGCAGCTGAAGGATCGTCTTCACACAACTGCCGCAGCCCGTACCAGCCTTGGTGCACTGCTTGACCTCGGGCAGCGTGCCGCAGGCGCAGATCTGGCCCTTGGTGACGTTGTGGCAGGAGCAGATGATCGCGTCGTCGGGCAGCGCGTCCGGGCCCAGTTTCACCGGGCCGCCCGCGCCGGCCGGGAGCACCAGCTGCTCGGGCGCGACCGGCGGCACGCTGCCGGTCAGCGGCCGCAGCATCCCGTACGCCTCGGCGTCACCGACGAGCACCCCGCCGAGCAGTACGCCCTCCGGGTCCATCACCAGCTTCTTGTACGTGCCCGAGCGCGAGTCCGCGTAGACCACGTCGAGGCAGCCCTCGGCCGTCCCGTGGGCGTCCCCGAACGAGGCGACGTCCACGCCGAGCAGCTTCAGCTTGGTCGACATGTCGGCGCCGGTGAACGACCCGGGGAACCCGGCGATCGCGTCCGCCGCCGCCTCCGCCATCGCATAGCCGGGCGCGACCAGGCCGTACACCTTGCCGTCCACCGTCTGCGCGCACTCGCCGATCGCGAAGACGGCCGGGTCGCTGGTGCGGCACTCCTCGTCCACCGAGATGCCGCCGCGCTCGCCGACTTTCAGCCCCGCCTCGCGTGCGAGCTGGTCGCGCGGCCGTACCCCGGCGCTGAACACCACGAGATCCGTGGGCAGTTCACTCCCGTCGGTCAGCCGCATGCCGCTCACCCGGCCGTCCTCATCGGTCACGACCGCCTCGGTCCCGGCCCCGGTGTGCACCGTCAGACCCATCCGCTCGATGGTCCGGAGCAACGCCGCGCCACCGCCCTCGTCCACCTGGGCAGGCATCAGGCGCGGCGCGAACTCCACGATGCGCGTGGCCAGTCCGAGCCCCTTCAGGGCACCCGCCGCCTCCAGGCCGAGCAGCCCGCCGCCGACCACCGCGCCGCGCCCGGCCCCCTTCGCGTACGCCTCGATCGCCTCCAGGTCCTCGATGGTCCGGTAGACGAAGCAGCCCTCGGCGTCCTTGCCCGGCACGGGCGGCACGAAGGGGTAGGAGCCGGTCGCGAGCACGAGCGTGTCGTACGCGTAGACGCGGCCGGAGCCGCCCGTGACGGTCCGCGCCTCGCGGTCGATGCGCTCGGCGCGCTCGCCGAGGCGCAGCTCGATCCCGTGCGTGTCCATGAACCCGCCCGGGGTGAGCGACAGTTCATCGGCACCCTTCCCCTCGAAGTACGAGGTCAGATGCACCCGGTCGTACGCGGGCCGCGGCTCCTCGCAGAGCACGACCACGTGGTGGCTGTCGGTCACACCGCGCTCGACGAGCGCCTCGAGGAACCGCTGTCCGACCATGCCGTGCCCGACGAGCAGCAGGGTGGGGCGCGTACCGGGCGTGCTGGACGTCGCCCCGGCCGTGCCGGCGGACGTGGCCCCGGCCGTGCCGGCGGACCTCGCCCCGGTCGTGGTGGCGGGCATCGCTTCGGGCGTCGCGTCGGGCATCTCAGAAGCCTCCGTCGTGGGTGAGCAGATGGTGCAGCGGAGCGTCCTGGGGGAGCGGCTCGCTCGCCTTCCAGGCGTCGGCCAGGGCGCCGACCGCGCCGAGTTCGCCGAGCAGCACCCCGCCGACGAGCCGGTCGTCGCGGACGACGACCTTGCGGTAGGTGCGGCGGGTGGCGTCGGTCAGCCGGATCACGTCGTCCCCGGCGCGGACCGACAGATCGCCGAAGGTGGCGAGGTCCAGGGGGAGCCGGCCCTCGTCGCTGAGGGTCAGCCGGGTGAGCGCCCGCGTGCCCTCGTAGGCGCCGGCCCCCAGGCCGATCAAGTCGGCGAGGGCGTCGGCCTGTTCGAGGGCGGGTGTGGCAAGTCCGTAGGTCCGGCCGCGATGCTCGGCGCAGTCGCCGATCGCGTGAATGGCCGGATCGCTGGTCCGCAGCTGATCGTCGACCACGATCCCGCCGCGGACTTCCAGCCCGGCCTCCCGCGCGAGCTGGGTGCTCGGCCGCACCCCGCAGGCGAGCACGACGAGATCGGCCCCGAGCACGTATCCGTCGGCCAGCGCGACCCCGGTCGCCCGGCCGTCACGCGTCCTGACCTCGCGCACGCGGCACTCGGTGTGCACCTCGACCCCGCGCAGCCGCACGTGCTCCCGCACCAACTCCGCGGCCTCGGAATCGAGCTGACGCTCCATCAAATACTCACCCTGCTGGGCGAGCACGACCTGCGCCCCGCGCTCGGCGAGCGCCCGCGCACACAGCACACCGAGCAGCCCGCCGCCGATGACCACCGCGCGGGCCCCCGGCTGCACGGCCTTGTCCAGGGCCAGGCAGTCGTCCATGGTCCGGAACGCGTGCACATTCTCGGGCAGCCCGCGCGCGAGTCCGCGCAGGGCGGGGAGCACGGGGTTGGACCCGGTGGCGAGCACGAGCCGCTCGTACGGCACCGGCCCTTCCGCGGCGAGGTGGACCTGCCGCGCCTCGCGCTCGATCCGGACCACCCGGTCGTGCACCACGGGCCCGGGATCGGGCAGCGCGGTCACCTCGGCCGGATACCGCCCCGCGAGCACATCGGCGAGCAGCACACGGTTGTACGGCGCGTGCGCCTCGGCCCCGACGAGCGCGACCTCCCGCCCCGCCGCCCGCAGCCGCACGGCCACCCGAGCCCCGGCGGTCCCGGCCCCGATCACCACGATGCGCTCTCCCATGCCGCCCAGCGTGCGACCGGGGTGTTGCCCACCCGGATCGCCCCGGTTTCCCGTTGGGAACGGGGTGCTCAGCGGGGTGGGCGGGGGAGTGTGAGGAGGCGGGGTGCTCGGCGGGGTGGGGCCGGGAGGGCGTCGCTCGCTCGACGGAGGCCTGGGTCAGCCGGGCTGCTGCTGCCGGGTCCGCGGGGTCAGCCGGGCTGCGTCCGCCGGTCGAGCACCTCGAAGTGGGCCGAGCGGCGGTCGAAGTCGGCGAGCACGGCTTGGGCCGCGGCCGGCACGTGGGCCTGCTCGTAGTCCTCGCCCATGAAGTCCTTCACGGAGTCGAGGCTGTCGAACCACATGAGCGTCACGAACTCCACGTCCCCCTCGCTCTCCCGTTCCCGCCGGATCAGATCGATCGCCCGAAACCCGGGAATCCCCCGCGCCTCGATCCCGGGAATCACCTCCCCCCGCACGATCCGCTCGTACGCATCCGCATTCCCGGGAGTCGTCCAGCCGCGCCACAGTCGACAGATCATTGGGGGAGGGTAGGACGGGGGCCGGGTGCCGCGCAGCGGTACGGCACGCCGATCCGGCGGCACTGCCCCTCACAGCCCCCCAGCACGCACAGCAGCAGGTGCCGCCGCAGCACATGACTGCGTACGCGCCTCAGTACCCGCCGTACTACGCGCAGCCGGTCAAGCCCAAGACCGACAGTCTGGCCACGGCCTCGATGATCCTCGGCATCGTGTCGCTGGTGGTGCCGTTCATCGGCATCGTGACCGGTCCGCTCGCGGTGATCTCTGCCGTGAAGGGCAAGACGCAGATGCAGTTCAACGGGGAAGGCGGCAACGGGCTTGCCATGTCGTGGGCTCCATCGGCGCTGCCGGCGGGGCGTGAAGGTCGTTCTTCCGCCCGGTTCTTAACCGTCCTTGAGCCCATCCTCAAAGCAACCTTAAGGATCACCGATACCGCTCTGACCAGCTGTTTCCGCAGTTCAAGAGCGCCTATGTTCATGCGCCGTGAGCATGGACGCAGCAGTCGGGAGTGAGCGGCGCGAGGGTGTGGGGGACGGGCTTTCCCGGTATCCCGCGTTTGCCGCGTATGTGGAGCAGATGGAGGGGGCCGCCGGGAGCGGGCGGGCGGGGGAGCCGTTGCGCGGGCCGCAGGCCGGTGGCGGTGCGGCGGTCGGCGGGGTGGCGCGCGGGCGGCGTGTTCGTGAGGCGGTCGCGCACTGGATGCGGGTGTTGCTCGGGCATACCGAGGCCGATGAGGTACGGCGGGGGCGGGCCGTTCCCGAGCCGGTCGAGGCGTTGCGGCTGGCGCCGCGGCGGCTGCAAGGGGCTCTGCTCGCGGGGGGTGTCGCCGTCACCGGGCTGTGGGCCGTGCAGGTGCGGCCGTCCGCGCGGCTCGACGCGCTGTTTGCGACCGGCGCGCATCTCACAGGGCTGCTCGCCGGGTACGGGGTGCTCGTCATGCTGTTCCTCATGGCGCGGGTGCCCGCCGTCGAGCACGGCGTCGGAGCCGACCGGCTGGCGCGGTGGCATGCGTGGGGCGGGCGCTGGGTGCTCGGGCTGTGCGTCGGGCACACGCTGCTCGCGCTGTGCGGGTACGCCGTGCACCGCGGCACGGATCTCCTCACGGCCGGCGGCGAGCTGCTCGGGTATCCCGCGATCGCCGCGGCCACCGTCGGCACGGGACTGCTGATCGCCGTCGGCGCCACCTCGACGCGCGCGGTACGGCGCCGGGTGCCGCACGAGACCTGGCGGGCCCTGCATCTGCTGACGTACGCGGCCGCCGCCCTCGCCTTCGCCCACCAGCTCGCCGGCCCCGAGATAGCCGGCAGCGCGGTGGCCGTGTGGGTGTGGACGCTGCTGCACACCCTCGTCGCCGCGCTGCTCGTCTGGTATCGGCTCGTCGTCCCGGTACGGCAGGCGCTGCGGCACGCGCTGCGCGTGGTCGAGGTGCGCAGGGAAGGACCCGAGGTCGTCTCCGTGTTCGTCGCGGGCGCCGGGCTCGACGAACTGCGGGCCGAGCCCGGGCAGTTCTTCCGGTGGCGGTTCCTGCAGCGCAGGCTGTGGCACACCGCGCTGCCGTTCTCCCTGTCGGCGCCCGTACGCGAGGACACCCTGCGGATCACGGTGAAGGCGGCCGGGAACCACACGCGCCGGATGCGGCGGCTGCGTCCGGGGACGAGGGTGCTGGCCACCGGCCCCTTCGGAGCGCTCACCGCGCACCGCCGCACCCGCCGCAAGGTGCTGCTGCTCGCGGGCGGCGTGGGGATCACGCCCATGCGGGCCCTCTTCGAGACGCTGCCCGGCGGCCCGGGCGACCTGACGCTGCTCTACCGGGCGGGCAGCGCCGCCCAGTTGGTGCTCAGGGAGGAACTGGAGGAGATCGCGGCGAGCCGGCAGGCCGCGCTGCACTACCTGCTCGGCCCCTCGGACGCCGCCTTCGACCCGCTCGCCCCGCAGGCCCTGCGCAACCTCGTGCCCGATCTCGCCGAGCACGACGTGTACCTGTGCGGACCGCCGGGGATGGCCGAGGCGGCGACCGTCGCCCTCGTACGGGCCGGGGTCCCCGAAGAGCACATCCACGGGGAGAACTTCGTCTTCTGAGGCCCGGCTCCCTCGCCTGGTCCTGCGTCCAGCAGCCCGGCCCGTCCCCCCCCCGCACACACGTACACGAGAACGGATGCCCCCACCCATGGCCCGCCACCGCAAGTCCGCCCCCGGCCCCACCCGGCAGGCCCGCCGCCGGCTCGCCGCCTCGCTCGCCGGCGTCAGTGCGCTCGCGGCGACCCTGCTCACCCTCTCCGTGGACCCGGCCGCACCGCCCGCACCGGACCGCCTGCCCACGGCCCCGGACCGTCCGCAGGCCGCGCCCTGAGGGCGGGGGTCAGACGTGCCGCCGGTCCGCCGGCAGTTCGCCGCCGGCCTCCGCGGGCCCGAGATCCAGGCACGCCACCGCTCCGCCGTCCGCCGCGTTGCGGAACGTGAGCGCGGCTCCGAGCACCGAGGCCTGCCCCGAGGCGATCGTGAGCCCGAGCCCGTGTCCGTGCCCGCGTTCCACCGCGCCGGTGCGGAAGCGCCGGGGCCCCTCGGCCAGCACCTCGGCCGGAAAGCCGGGCCCGTGGTCGCGCACCTCGATCCGGGTGCCCGACACCGTGACCCGGACCGGGGCCGCGCCGTGCCGGTGGGCGTTGGCGATCAGGTTGGCGAGCACCCGCTCCACGCGGCGCGGGTCGGTGCGCACGGTCCGCGCGTCCTCGACGCGTACGTCCGCCGCCCCCTCGGCGCGCCGCACCACGTCCTCGACGAACTCGCCCAGGGGCACCTCGTCGAGCCTGGCCCGTTCGGCACCGGCGTCCAGGCGGGAGACCTCCAGGAGGTCCTCGGTCAGGGCGCGCAGCGTCGCCACCCGCTCACGTACGAGGCGGGCCGCCTCGTCCTCCTCGTCGAGCAGCCCGGCGGCGGTGACCAGACCCATGAGCGGGGTGCGCAGCTCATGGGCGACATCCGCGGTGAACCGCTTCTCGGACTCGAGGCGGTGCTGCAGCGCCGCCGCCATCGCGTCCACGGCGGCCGACATGTCGGTGATCTCGTCCCGGGCACGGCCGCGGCGCCCGATCCGCGCCCCGAGGTTGCCGCCGGCGATCGAGCGGGCGGTGCGGGCGCCGTGGCGCAGCCGCCGGTTCATCGGCTCGGTGGCGAGCGCGGCCAGCGGCACCACCACCACGAGTGCCGCGAGCACGGCCTTGACGATGCTGCGGTCCAGGAGCTGGAGGCGGCGCACCTCGGCGCTCATGTCCGTACGGACGGCGAGCACGTGGTCCCCGACGGGCACCGCCGCCCACAGCCAGTACCAGTTGGGCTCCTGCACGTCGTACCAGGTGGCGATCGCGCCCGGGGTCCGCAGCTCTGCCAGGGACCGGGCCAGCGGCTCCGGGACCTCGTCCGCCGTCATCAGCTCGGCGTCCGGCGGCCGGCTGCCCGTGCGGTCGAACTCCGCCTGGGCGGCGCTCAGTTGAGTGAAGGCCCGGTCGCGGCCGTACTTCTCGTTCTGCTCGGCGGTCGCCCCGTGTACGAGCACGCCGACCACCGCGGCCACGGCACAGCAGGCCGCCGCGGTCAGCGCGGCGATCTTCCAGCGCAGGGCCCGCAGGCGGGGCCGTCCCATGACCGGCACCTCAGGCCTTGACGAGCTTGTAGCCGAAGCCGCGCACGGTCTCGATGCGCTCGGCACCGATCTTCTTGCGCAGCCGCACCACGGCCACGTCCACGACGCGGGTGTCGCCCTCCCAGCCGTAGTCCCACACCTCGCGCAACAGCCGCCGCCGGTCCAGGACGATGCCTGGATGCTCCGCGAACATCAGCAGGAGCTTCAACTCCGTGGGCGCGAGCGGGACGGGTGTGCCGGCGCGGTGCACCGTGAGGCCGAGCGGGTCGACGGACAGATCGCCGAAGACGAGCGGTCGTGCCGCGGTGCCGTTCGCAGTGCCGTTCGCGATGCCGGCTCCGGTCCGGTCCGCCTCGTCCGTGGCCGCATCCGCGCGCACGGTGGCGCGGCGCAGCAGCGAGCGGATACGGGCGACCATGACCCCGATGTCCACCGGCTTGACCACGTAGTCGTCGGCGCCCGCCTCCAGGCCCGCCACGACGTCGAGGGCGTCGTCGCGCGCGGACATCATCAGGACGGGGACGAGGCTCTCCTCGCGGATCCGCCGGCACAGTCCGATGCCGTCCAGACCCGGCAGCATCACGTCGAGGATGAGCAGGTCCTGCTGTCCGGCCCGGTAGGCGTCGAGCCCGCCGAGCCCGTCCTCGGCCGCCGTCACCTCGTACCCGTAGCGTTCGAGTGCCAGCTGCACGGAGCGGCGGATCACCGCGTCGTCCTCGACGACGAGCACGCTGACGGCGGTGCGGGAGCCGGACAAGGACCTCCCTCCATTCGGGCAATTGCGGCGATCGAGGCTTGAATCGTACCCATGTGCGGACAGTGCCCGGGCGGTCACCGGAGCGGTCACCGGCGCGCTCGCCGCCACGGTCACCAGCGCGGTCACAGGCGCAAGGAGGCGGCGACCGGGAGATGGTCGCTGCCGGTGCGGGGCAAGGTCCACGCGGACCGGGCGGTCACGCCCCGGACCAGGATGTGATCGATGCGCACCGCGGGGAACGCGGCGGGCCAGCTGAGACCGAACCCGGCCCCCGCCTCGCCCTGCGCCGAGCGCAGCTGCCCCGTCAGCGGTTCCAGCGCGGTGTCCTCCACCGCCCCGTTGAGATCGCCCGCCACGACGACGCGGGGCAGCCGTTCGGCCCGTACGGCCGCCGCGAGGGCCGCCACGCTCTCGTCGCGGGTCCGCGTGGCGAAGCCGGCGCCGGGCAGGACCCGTACGGAGGCCAGATGCGCCACGTACACGGCCACGGGACCCTGCGGTGTCCCGACCGTGGCGCGCAGGGCGCGCGGCCAGGGCAGGATCTCCACGGGCGCCACGTCCCGCAGGGGGAACCTGCTCCACAGACCGACGCCCTCCATCACCGTCGCGTACGGGTAGCGGTCCGCCAGTTCACGTCGGTAGGACCGGGATCCCTCGCCCGACCTCGGCATCTCCTGCAGCGCCACCACGTCGGCCCCCGATGCGGCCAGGGCCCGTGCGGTGCGCTCCGGCGCCGTGTTCGTCTCGCTCACGTTGTGGCTGACCACGGTGAGGTCCACGGGGCCGGGCGCGCGTTTGTCGGCGAGGTCACCGGCGAAGAGCGCGCACCAGACCAGAGCCGGGACCATGAGGGCGGCGGCCGCGAGCGCGGATCTGCGGAGCAGCGCGCATCCGAGCAGGACCGGCACGCCGAGCCCGGTCCAGGGCAGGAGCGTCTGCGCCAGGCTGCCCAGATTCCCCCACCCGCGGGGTGCGTACGGGAGCGACGCGGTCAGCACGGCCAGGAGCAGGGAGGCGACGGCGGTCACGCGCCCACGCCGCCACATACGGGGGTTCGCGTCCCGGACCCGAGGGTCCATGCCCCGTGGCACGCTGCGGCTCATGACCGGCCCGCGTGCGCCAGCGCGGCGGGCAGCTTCTCCCGCAGCGTGTCCACGAGCAGGCCGCCGGCCTCGAACGCCGCCCGCAGCCCCGCGGCCGGCGGCTGCCCCGCCTGCTGGCCGAGGACCACGCCGTACACCATCCGCTTGCGTCCGCCGTCCGGGCCCGCCGGCACCTCGAGGGCCCAGACGAGGTTGCCGCCCGCCGGCGTGCTGGACCCGGTCTTGAGGCCGACCACCCCGGGCCGGTCGAGCAGTTCGTTGCTGTTGGGCACCGGTGCGGCACGGCCCGGGAGCTCGGTGCTGCGCATCCGCACCGTCGCCCGCAGCGCCGGGTCGCGCATCGCGGCACGGGCGAGGATCAGCTGGTCCGCCGCGGTCGAGCGCGTGGTGGACTCGAAGCCGCTCGCTCCCGTGTACGTGGTGTCCTTCATCTTCAGCCGGGCCGCGGCCGCGTTCATCTTCCGTACGAACTGCTCCTGCGTGCCCGCATCCCAACGGGCCAGCAACCGGGCCACGTTGTTGCCCGAGGGAAGCAGCAGCAGTTCGAGGAGCTTGCGCTGGGACAGCCGCTGTCCCTCGGTGACCGGTGCGCTGGACTCGTCCGGCGACAGCGCCTCGCGAGCCGCCTGCGCGTCCACCTCGATCAGCGGCCCGTCCTCGCCGTCCCGCAGCGGATGGTCGCGCAGGATCACGTACGCGGTCATCACCTTCGTGACGCTCGCGATCGGCACCGGCTTCCGCGGCCCCGAAGTGCCGAGCACCCCGACCTGCTCCACCGCCACGGCCGCCTGCCCCTCGTCGGGCCACGGCAGGGCGAGTCCCTCGGCGACGCCGCCGGGCGCGCGGAGCATCCCCTCGACGGCGCCGTCCCGGGAGGCCCCGGCGGATCCGCCCTCCGGCAGCACCAGGAACCCGCCGGTCCCCACGACGATGAGCGCGCCCGCCAGCCCCCACATCACACCCCGACGCAGCTTCCCCGCGTTCCCGTCCACAGCAACCGCCTCCTGGATCCGGCCCGTACGCCGGTGGTCCCGGGTACGCCGCCAGGCTCCTGGGGCCGCGCTGCAAGCCGGTCAGGGGAGCGCTACCGGAGTCCTGCGGGTCTGTTGCAGCTGTGTATCGGCCGCTGAAGCCCCGGCACCCCGGCCCCCGGCCCCCGGCCCTCGGGCCCCCGGACCGCCCCCGACCAGCCGCCCAAGCTCAGAAGTCGCTCAACTCCCGCCCATTCGTTGGACGTACCACCTATCTGGTGACTTAGGGTCCCCGCATGCCCGACATACCCCTCGCCGCCATCGTCCTGCTCTGCCTCGCCGCGGCCGCGGCCGGCTGGATCGACGCGGTGGTCGGGGGCGGCGGGCTGCTCCTGCTGCCGGCGCTGCTCGTCGGGCTGCCCGCCGGCACCCACGCGACCACCGCGCTCGGCACCAACAAGGCGGTGGCGATCGTCGGCACCACGGGTGCGGCGGTCACGTACGTCCGCAAGACGCCGATCGACGTACAGACGGCGGTACGGATCGGACTCGCCGCGCTCGCGGGCTCGATGGGCGGTGCGGCGCTGGCCGCCGGGATGAGCACCGAGGTGCTCAAGCCCGTCGTCATGGTCGTGCTGCTCGCCGTCGCCGCGTTCGTGATCCTCAAGCCGTCCTTCGGCTCCGCGCCCGCGACCGGCCCCGCGACGCGGCGGCAGATCTGGGCGGCCATCGGGATCGCCGGTCTCGGCATCGGCTTCTACGACGGCCTCATCGGACCGGGCACCGGCACCTTCCTCGTGCTCGCCCTGACCGCGGTGCTCGGCCTCGACCTGGTGCGCGCCTCCGCCACCGCGAAGATCGCGAACGTGTGCACCAACGCCGGCGCCCTCGGCATCTTCGCCTGGCAGGGCGCGGTGCTGTGGCAACTGGCTGCCCTGATGGCCGTGTTCAACCTCGCCGGCGGCACGCTCGGCGCCCACACCGCGCTCAAGAAGGGCAGCGGGTTCGTACGGATCGTGCTGCTCGTGGTCGTGTTCGCGCTCGTGGGGACCATGGCGTACGAGCAGTGGTTCAAGTAGGACGAGGCCCCGCCGCTGCCCAGCGTCTCAGCGCACACCCGTGAGGTGGGCGAAGACCACCACGTTGCCCAGGTAGCCGGTCTTCTTCGAGTAGCCGCCGCCGCAGGTGATCACCCGCAGCTCGGGGCGCTTCGCCGCGCCGTACACCTTGTCGTCGGGGAAGGCCCGGCTGTCGTAGACCTCGACCGCGTCGATGGTGAACACGGCCGTCCGGCCGTCGGTGCGGCGGATCTCGACGCTCTGGCCCTTCTTGAGCGCGCCGAGCGCGTAGAAGACCGAGGGGCCCTCGGCGTTGTCCACATGCCCGGCCACGATCGCGGTGCCGCGGTCGCCGGGCGTCGTGCCGGACTCGTACCAGCCGGCGAGGTCGCGCCGCTCGGCGGGCGGCACTTCGAGGCTGCCGTCCTTCGTCAGGCCCAGACCGGTCAGCGGCGCGTCGACCTTGATGGCCGGGATGCTTATCCGGGTCGGCGGCGACGGCGGCAGTGCGGGGGCGGCCGCCTCCTGTGCGGGCGGCCCGCCGCGGTCGGCGGCCTGCGCGGCGGAGGGCTGGGGCGGCGGACCGCCGGCGGTGCCGCCTTGGAGCAGCCACACCCCGCAGCCGAGGGCGAGCACGCTCACCGCGGCTATCGCCGCGTTCAACGGGCGCCGCAGGGCGGGCATGCGCCCTGCTCGGCCGATCGGCACGACCCGGCCCGCTCGGCGCGCGAAACCCCGGTCTGCGCCCGAGCCCGGGCCGGGACCCGAAGCGGTGCCGGAATCCGAAGCAGTGCCGGGGGCCGCGCCCGGGCCGGGACCCGGTCCTGAGCCGGGAATGCGGTACGACATCGTGCCCCCTCGCAGGGTTCGGCGGCCGCGTCGTCGGGGCCGGGGTGCGGAGCGGTCGGACCGTCCCCGTCCCCCTCCGCCGCCGTGTGCGGTCGCGGCGGCGGAGGGGTCGGGGCGGCGGTACCGGTGGACAGCGGAGGGTGTCCGTCAGATCCCGTCGCCTCTCGCCCGGCGATGCAGGAGCCAGGTACCGCCCGCGGCGGCCACGGCGAGCGCCGCCACACCCGCCGCGGTCTGCACGGGACCGGGGCCGAGTGCGCCGCCGACCCCCGTCTTCACATGCCCTTTCGGGGCGACCTGCTGCTTGGCGGCGGTGAGCGTGACGATCAGATCGCCCGAGATCTCCGCGCCGCCCGCGCACTTCGCGCGGATCGCATACGTGCCGGGCGAGGCCGAGTTCGGCACGGTGAAGGTGCCCACCGCATCCTGTGCGTGGGTGGTGGGCTCCAGCTTGAACGAACCCGCGCCCACGGCGCTCGCGTCACCGGCCGCGGTGCCGCTGGTGCCGCAGGCCGGGGTGTTCGCCGTGACCGTCGTGCCGGGCGTGACGCTCGTCGGGTAGAGCTCGAGCGACCCGGTGCCGGTGCTGTCCGCGACGGCCGGACCGGCCGCCACGGTGGCCGACAGGGCGAGTGCGGATGCGGCGAGCAGACGGGTGGCGGCGATGCGCATGGGCGTAGTTCCTCCGGCAGCGCGCGGCCCGCGGCACCCCCTGTGCCGCCGTCTCGGTCGCGCCCCTCGCGTACGAGGTAAGTGGCACCCGGCCCGGTACGCCTGTCGACGGCCCGTCAGATCTGTGGGGTGTCGGCGGATACGGGCCCGTGCGCGCCGAGTTCCAGCAGGTCATCGCCGTGCGCGCAACCGCTTGGACCGATCGGCCGCCGCGCCTGTGAACGGGTGACGGCGCCCGCCGCCTTCCGCCGCGGCCGGGTCAGAGGCGGTCCCAGGGGACACCGGCGTAGACCTCGCCGAGCCGCGCCATCAGCTTCTCGTCCACGGGCAGCACGGTGTCGTCGATCCGCCGGACCGGGGCGAGGCCCTGGGAGTTGGTGACGAACGCCGCGCGGTACGCGCCGAGTCCGTCGAGCATGACGCGGCCGCGGCGCGAGGCGATCCCGGCCTCCGCCAGGCGCGCCTCGACGAGCTGCATCGTGATGCCGGCGAGGGACGGCCCGTCCGGCCAGACCACACCCGCGGAGTCGAGGAAGCCGACGTTCGTGATGCCGCCTTCGAGCACCCGGCCGTCGTCCTCGACCAGGAGCACGTCGTCGAAGCCGGCGGCCCGTGCGCGCTGCCCGTAGTAGTTCTGCCCGAACCCGCCGAGGTGCTTGAGGTGCGCGGCGGGCCGCCGGTACGCGACGGATTGCAGCGCCTGCGGCCGCGCGGCCATGTCCTGCGGGCCGCGCACCGTGACCATGACGGTGGGCTCGTCCTCGGGGCAGTGCACGTAGACGCGTACGGAAGCATCCGCGTCCGTGTCCCCGAGCGCGTGCCGGACCAGTCCGCGCACCCGCTCCCCGTCGAGCTCCCGCTCCCACAGCTCCCACGTCGCCGCCCGCAGCCGCTCCAGGTGCAGCGCCAGCCCGCGCGTCGCACCGCCGCGCACCTGCATCGCGGTGAAGTGCCCGTACGCGGTGGTGGCGGGGTACAGCAGGGACTCGGCGTCGGCGGGACGGCCGTCGATCTCCACGCGGAGCAGGGGCGGGGCAGTCATGACCCGAACGGTACGGGCCGCCGGTCAGTCCTGGGAAGCAGTGGCTCCCGGCGCGCACACCTCGGGCGTGCAGGCCGGGTCGTCCTCGATCAGGCGGCGCGGTCCGGGCCCGTGCGCGCCCAGTTCGTCGTACGGATTCGACAGCCGGCAGCGGTCGATCGACAGGCAGCCGCAGCCGATGCAGTCCGTCAGGTTGTCCCGCAGCCGTTGCAGCGTTCGGATCCGCCGGTCCAGGTCGTCGCGCCAGCACTCCGAGATCCGCGCCCAGTCCTCGCGGGTCGGGGTGCGGTCCTCGGGCAGCAGGGCGAGCACCTCGCGGATGGTGGCGAGCGGGATGCCGAGCTTCTGCGACGTACGGATGAAGGCCACGCGGCGCAGGGTGTCGCGGCTGTAGCGGCGCTGGTTGCCCGCGGTGCGGCGGGAGGTGATCAGGCCTTCGCGTTCGTAGAAACGCAGCGCGGACGGGGCGACTCCGCTGCGCTCGGCCAGTTCTCCGACGGTGGCTTCGGTGGCGTTCCAGGCGAGAGCGGTCATGCCTGCAAGGCTAGCTTGACTTGAACCTTGGTTTAAGTATGAGGCTGCTCCGCATGACAACTACCGCTGTCGCACCCACCGTCCTGTCCGTCCCCGTGAAGCTCGCCGTGGTCGTGGGCTCCAACCGGCAGGGCCGCTTCGGCACCGTGATCGCCGACTGGTTCCTCGCCCACGCCCGCGCCCGCGCCGACCTCGAGGTCGAGGTGGTGGACCTGGCCGAGCACGACCTGCCCACCGCCCTGTCCCACCAGCCGTCCGCCGAGGTGCAGCAGCGCCTCGCGGCCGTGACACCGGCACTCGCCGCCGCCGACGCCTTCGTGGTGCTCACGCCCGAGTACAACCACTCGTTCCCGGCCGGCCTCAAGAACCTCATCGACTGGCACTTCACCGAGTGGCAGGCCAAGCCGGTCGGTTTCGTCTCGTACGGCGGGGTCTCGGGCGGACTGCGCGCGGTGGAGCAACTCCGTGCGGTCTTCGCCGAGTTGCACGCCGTCACCGTGCGCGACACGGTCTCCTTCCACAACGCGTTCGGCGACTTCGCCGAGGACGGCACCCACCGCGACCCGTCGGCCTGCGACGCCGCCGCGAAGGTCCTGCTCGACCGCGTGACGTGGTGGGCGCTGGCCCTGCGGGAGGCGAAGGAGCTGCGTCCGTACTGAGGACGCGAGCCGCGGCCGTATCAGGCGGCCGCGGACCGGCGCCGGGGGATCAGCCCTCCGGCAGGACGACGGTGGCGCGTGCGCCGCCGCCGTCCGCGTTGCTCAACTCCACCCGTGCGCCGATCACTTCGGCCTGCCCGAGCGCGATGGTCAGGCCGAGCCCCGTGCCCTGGCCGCGCTCCTTCGCGCCGGTCAGGAAGCGCTGCGGGCCCCCGGCGAGCAGGTGCGCGGGGAAGCCGGGGCCGTGGTCGCGCACCGTCACCGACGTGTCCGCCACGTGCACCTCCACCGGCTCCGAGCCGTGCCGCCGCGCGTTCACGATCAGGTTCGCCAGGATGCGTTCGAGGCGGCGCGCGTCCGTCCGTACGAGGGTGTCCGAACCGCCCGTGAACTCGGCGGCCAGACCGGCCCGTCGGAGGATCTGCGCCACCAGGGCGCCCAGCGGGTGCACCTCCAGGTCGGGCTGCTCGATCCGCGCGTCGAGCCGGGCCACCTCGAGGAGGTCCTCGGTCAGGACGCGCAGCGCCGACACGCGGTCGCGCACGAGCTCCGTGGGGCGGCCCGGCGGCAGCAGTTCGGCGGCCGTGTGCAGGCCGGTCAGCGGGGTGCGCAGTTCGTGGGCCACATCCGCCGTGAACCGCTGCTCGGCCTCCAAGCGCTGCTGGAGCGTCGCGGCCATTGTGTCCACGGCGCAGGCCAGTTCGGCCACCTCGTTCTTGGTACGGGGCGGGCGCGGGTGGTTGATCCGCGCGTCCAGGTCGCCCCCGCTGATCCGGCGCGCCGTGGCCGCGGCCGTGCGCAGGTCGCGGCTGACCCGGCTGGCCACCGCGGCGCCGCCGAGTGCGGCCAGCGCCACGACCACCGTGCCCCAGGCGAGCAACTGGCTGTCCAGATCGGCCAGTTCCTGCCGTGCCTCGTCCAGCGGCAGCTGCACCGAGAGCACCGACTTCTCGCCGATCGGGCGCGCCGCCCAGACCACCGGATGCTCGGCGTCCAGCTCCAGATACGTCGTCCGCCGCTGCGCGAGCGCCGCCGTGCGCAGCGGTGCGGGCAGGTCGGGCGAGTCGATCGCGGCCGCCGAGTCCTCGTGGTCGACGCTGCCGGTGGCCACGTACACCTTCCGTACGCGGATCAGCTCGGCCGTCGCGTTGGCCCGCGCCTGGTCGGCGACCTGCTCGTAGCGCGCATGGTGGATGAGACCGCCGATCGCGAGCGCCACCAGGGCGCAGCCGGAGGCGAGCAGCGCGGCGATCTTCCAGCGCAGCCCGAGGGCGTTGAGCCGGGCGCCCATCCGCATCCCGGTACGGGAGTTGGTCCGCGTCCCCGTCCGCGCGCCGAGCCGTGCCCCGACCCGCGCGCCGAGCCGTGCCCCGACCCGGGCGCGCACCCCCGCTCCGGTCCGCGCGCTCATCGCTCCGACTCCTCGGAGTTGTCCTCGCCGGTGCCGTCCGTCGGGCAGCTGCCGGGACGTGCGTGGTGCGAGGGGGACGCGGCCTGGTTGCGCGCGTACGTCGTGGTGTCGCTCAGGGCGGCGAGCAGCACGCCGTTCCAGTGGTAGCGGACCGCGTTCTCGCCGCCGCTCTTCGGCGTGCGCAGCAGCAGGTCGTTGCCGACCGTCTCGATGCACACCCGCTGTCCGCCCGACTTGAGGATGCGGTACGCCTTGCCGTCGTGCGCCCGGTAGACCGCCACGACCGTACGGCCGGAGGTGGTGTCGACGGCGAGGACCAGCTCGGCGTGCCCGTCCCCGGTCAGATCGACCAGACGCGGCGGGCGGACACCGGCGCGGCCGGGTCCGGTGATGTCGCGCAGCCGTGCGTAGCCGCGCATGTCCGGGTCCGCGCGCAGCACGTCCCGTACGGCGACACCGGCGAAACCGTCCGCGGGCACGGACAGGCCCTTCAGGGCGGGCGGCGCCTCCTGGACGGCCGCGCCGTCGCCGAGGGCGTGGGGCACCGACTCCGACCACGCCGGCCACACCGCCTCGGGGTGCGGCTGTTCGGAGACGGCGGGGGCCGGGGTGCCGGCGTCGAGCCCGTTGCGGTCACCGCAGCCCGCGAGCAGGCCCGCGGCCAGCGCGGCTGCGGCGACTGCCGTGGGCAGACGGCGGGAACGGGGGTTCATGGGGCAGTCCAGGAGCGTCCGGAAAAGGGGCAGGTGGCCGACGAAGAGGGGGGGGTGGCCGACCAGGGGGATGCCGGGGATTCGGCGAGGGGTCGGCCACCACAATGGAACGGTAGGGGGTGTGCATCACGGGATTCCGCCTGTTATGTAACAGTCGGCGCTACTGGTGACGAATAGCAGCGATTCGGGACTTTGGTCCCGGGCGGCGAGGGCATCTCGGCCGCGGAAGGGAAGGCGTGGACGTGGGCAAGGGTGTGCAGGACCGTGCGGGGGACGAGGGCGAAGGCGTGGCGGACCCGTCCGGGGGCTCCGGTGTGTGGACCGTACTGACGACGACGGACGCGGCGCTCAAGGCCCAGCTGCTCGCGCGCGGCGCGGTGGACGCGCGCCTTGCGGCCTGCGCGCAGATCTCCGCGCCGGTCACCTCGGTGTACCGCTGGGAGGGGCGGATCGAGACCTCCGAGGAGTGGCAGATCCTGTTCAAGACGACGGCCGAGCGCTATCCGCTGCTCCAGGAGTGGCTCCAGGAGGCGCACGACTACGAGACCCCCGAGATCATCGCGACGCCGGTGGCGGCGGGCAGTGCGGCCTACCTGGACTGGGTGCGCCGGGAGACCTCGGCGTGAGCCTGCCGTTCTTCGTGTACGGGACGCTGCGCCCCGGCGAGTACAACTACCGTCGCTTCCTGGAGAGTTGCACGGCCGCCGCGGAGCCGGCGCTGTGGCGGGGTGCCGTCCTGTACGAGGGTCCGGGCTATCCGTACGCCGTCGAGGAGACGTCGGCCGGGGCGGGCGGGGGAGCGCGCACGGTCCACGGCGATCTCGTCACGCCCGAGCCCGAGGGTTACGCCCGGCTGCTCGCCCTCCTCGACCGCCTGGAGGACTACGTACCCGGCGATCCGCACAACGACTACGAGCGCGTGGCGCGTGCGGTCGAGGCCGCGTCCGGTCCGGTCGAGGCCTGGGTGTACGTGGCGGCGCCCGCGGTCGCGGCCCGGCTGCGGGCCTCCGGGCGCGAACTGCCGGGCGGGGACTGGCTCATGCGGGCCGGGGCCCCGGCCCGGACCGGGAGCCCGGGGCGGCCCCGGGCCCCGCGTCGGCCGGCGCCGCAGCCTCCAGGCGGACCGCACACACCTTGAACTCCGGCATACGGGAGGCCGGGTCGAGTGCCGGGTGCGTGAGGGAGTTGGCCCGGCCCTCGCCGGGCCAGTGGAAGGGCATGAACACGGTGTCCGCCCGGATGCCCGCGGTGATCCGCGCCGGGGCCACGGCCCTGCCCCGGCGCGAGACCACCGCCACGGGGTCGCCCTCACCGACCCCGATCCGGTCCGCGAGCCGCGGATGCAGCTGGACGAAGGGCCCGGGGGCCGCCGCGTTCAGCTCCGGTACGCGGCGGGTCTGCGCGCCCGACTGGTACTGGGCGAGCACCCGCCCCGTCGTGAGCACCACCGGATACTCGGCGTCGGTCTCCTCGGCGGTGGGTCGGTGCGTCACCGGGGCGAAGCGGGCGCGGCCGTCGGGGGTGGCGAAACGGTCGAGGAACAGGCGGGGGGTGCCTGGGTGTTGAGCGCCGGAGCCGGAGCCCGAGCTGGAGTCGGAGCCGGAGCCGGAGCCGGAGCCGAAGCCCGAGTCGGTGCCGGAGCCCGAGCCGGTGCCGGTGCCGCCCCCCGAGACGGCACCGTCACCCCCAGCGGCCGGGGCTGCCGACCCGCCTTCCGGACAGGGCCAGAACACCCCGTCCCCCTCCGCGAGCCGCCGGTACGTGATCCCCGAGTAGTCCGCCGCGCCGCCCGCGCTCGCCCGCCGCAGCTCCTCGAAGACCTCCTCGGGATCGGTCGGGAACCCCTTCTCCACGCCCAGCCGGGCGGCCAGTTCACCCAGGACGTGGAGGTCGCTCCGTACCCCTGAAGGCGCCGTCACCGCCTGCCGCCGCAGCAGGACACGGCCCTCCAGATTGGTGAGCGTGCCCGTCTCCTCGGCCCACTGCGTCACCGGGAGCACCACGTCCGCGAGGGCCGCCGTCTCCGAGAGCACCACATCGGCCACGGCCAGGAAGTCCAGGGAGCGCAGCCGCTCCTCGATGTGCGCGGCGCGCGGTGCGGACACGACGGGGTTGGAAGCCATCAGGAGCAGGGACTTGATGTCCCCGCCGAGCGCGTCGAGCAGCTCGTACGCGCTGCGCCCCGGCCCCGGCAGCGACTCGGGGGCCACCCCCCACACCTCGGCCACATGCGCCCGCGCCGCCGGATCGGCGAGATCCCGGTACCCCGGCAACTGGTCGGCCTTCTGGCCGTGTTCGCGTCCGCCCTGCCCGTTGCCCTGCCCGGTCAGACAGCCGTACCCGGACAGCGGGCGGCCCGCGCGGCCGGTCGCCAGGCACAGGTTGATCCACGCGCCGACGGTGTCCGTGCCCTTGGCCTGCTGCTCGGGCCCGCGCGCGGTGAGCACCATCGCGTGCTCGGGGGCGCAGAACAGCTCGACGGCGCGCCGCAGTTGGGGCACCGGCACCCCGGTGATCCGCTCCACCAGCTCGGGCCAGTGCGCCATGACCGCGGCCCGCGCGGCCTCCCAGCCCGTGGTCCGCTCCCGGATGAACTCCTCGTCCGTACGCCCCTGGGTCACCACCAGGTGCAGCATCCCCAGTGCCAGCGCGAGATCGGTGCCGGGCCGGGGCGCCAGGTGCAGATCGGCCTGCTCGGCGGTCTTCGTGCGGCGCGGATCGATGACGATCAGCGTGCCGCCGTTCTCCTTCAGCTCGGTGAAGTACCGCAGGGCGGGCGGCATGGTCTCGGCGAGGTTGGAGCCGACGAGGATCACACACCCCGTACGGGGGATGTCCGCCAGCGGGAACGGCAGCCCCCGGTCGATCCCGAACGCCTTGCGGCCGGCTGCCGCGGCCGACGACATGCAGAACCGCCCGTTGTAGTCGATCTGCGAGGTCCCGAGGACCACGCGCGCGAACTTCCCGAGCGCGTACGCCTTCTCGTTGGTCAGTCCCCCGCCCCCGAACACGCCGACGGCGTCGGCCCCGTGCGCCGCGCGCGTCGCCGCGAGCCGCGCGGCGATCAGACCGAGCGCCTCGTCCCAGCCCGCGGGCACGAGCCGTCCGCTCTCCGGATCCCGCACGAGCGGTTCGGTCAGGCGTGCGGCGCGGTCGAGCAGCGCGGGCGCGGTGCGGCCCTTGCCGCACAGGGCCCCGCGGTTCACCGGGAAGTCGGCCCGCTCGACCACCTCCACCCCGCCGTCCGCCACGGCCAGCCGCATGCCGCACTGGAGCGCGCAGTACGGGCAGTGGGTCGGAACGGGGCCGGCGGACGGTGCGGAGTTCGGCATACCCCCAGCGTGCGGGCCCCGTGTTACACCCCGCGACGGCCCTCGTTACACGCCGGGTACGGCGGGCTCAGCGGGGTGGGTGCCCGGTGGTGAGGCACCCACCCGCCCGCCGGTTCCGTGTCCTCGGCTCACCGCCCCGCCGCTTCTGCCTCCTCGGCTCACCGCCCCCGTCGCTTCTGCTCCCTCGGCTCACCGCCCCGTCAGCGCCCGCACCGTCGGTCCCGCCGTCCAGCCGCCGTCCACCGCCAGCTCCGCTCCCGTCATGTACGCCGCCGCGTCCGAGAGCAGGAAGGTCACCGCCGACGCGATCTCCTCCGGTACGCCGACCCGGCCCATCGGGGTGCCCGGGTAGCCGCCCTCGCCCGGCTGGATGCCCAGGCCGGCCGTCATCGGCGTGTAGGTCATGCCGGGGTGGACGGAGTTGACGCGGATACGGGACTCGGCGAGCTCGACCGCGCCGATCTTCGTGAGGCCGCGCACGCCCCACTTCGAGGCTCCGTACCCCGCTGTGAGGGCGAGGCCGGTGAGGCCCGCGGCCGAGGAGATGTTCACGATCGAGCCGCCGCCGTGCGCGCGCAGGACGGGGATCGCCGTGCGCAGACCGATGAACACGCCCACCAGGTTGATCTCGATCACCTGCCGGAAGTGCTCGACGGATTCGTTCTCGAGCAACTCGCCCGTGGCGACACCGGCGTTGTTCACCAGGCCGTCGACCCGCCCGAACTCCGCCACCGCGAGGTCGAACGCCGCCTGCCAGTCGGCCTCGTTGGTCACGTCGTGCCGCAGGAAGCGCGCGGACTCCCCGAGCGCGGCCGCCGTGTCGGCACCCTCCTTCTCCAGTACGTCGGTGATCAGGACCTTGCCGCCGCCGGCCACGACCGCTTCGGCCATCGCGGCGCCCAGGCCCCGGGCACCGCCCGTGACGATCACGACCTTGCCGCTCAACTCCGCAGCCATGTCCACTCCTCGGGGTCCGTCTTGCGTTTCGGCGATCGACGCGCCGTACGGCCGTCGATCGATTCGCCATATGACTGTTAGGCATATGGCCTCGGGCCGCGCCAGTGTCCCAGGAGCGGGGCGAGATGTCAGCGCCCGGGGAGGGAGGACGTGGGAGAGGGGCCCGGACCGGAGGGGGTGAGGTCGGCGCGTGGCTCAGCGAGCGGTCGCCAGTGCGCGCCGGACGCCGTCCTCCCGCGGGCCGAGGAAGCGCGGATCGCGGCCGAGCGCCGCGTCGGTCGCGCCCTTGCCCGCGGCGAGCAGCTCCCTTACGCCGCCGAAGTACCAGGTCGCGTCGTGCGGTTCGGCCACGCCGACGCCGTACGAGTCCACGCCCGCCCGTTCGCACAGGGTGACGGCCCTGCGGATGTGGAAGCCCTGGCTGATCAGGACGGCCCGGTCCACGCCGAAGATCTTCTTGGCGCGGACGCAGGAGTCCCAGGTGTCGAAGCCCGCGTAGTCGCTGACGATCCGCCGGTCCGGCACGCCGTGCTCGGTCAGATAGCGGCGCATCGCATCCGGCTCGTCGTACTCGACCCGGCTGTTGTCCCCGGTGACGAGCACGACCTCGACGCGTCCCGCGCGGTACAACTCGGCGGCGGCGTCGAGGCGGTGGGCCAGATACGGGGAGGGCTCACCGCGCCACAGCCCCGCGCCGAACACCACGGCCACCGGCGCTTTCGGTGCCCCGGCCACATCGCCGACGCGACCGGCCGCGACCACGTGCGTCCAGGTCGACGGCAGCAGCGCGAGCACGCAGCCCAGCATCAGGGCCTGCACGGCCCTGCGCCGGCCGCGCCGGGTCCGCAGCGCTGCCGACGTCCGGGCCCGCAGCGCACCGAGCCCCGACCACAGCGCGCCGAGCCCCGACCACAGTGAGCCGAGCCCCGACCGCAGCGCGCCGAGCCCCGACCGCAGCGTGCCGAACCCCGTACGCAGAGCGGACAGGCGCGCCGTCGTCGCGGCGCGCGCCGTCCGGCCCGCGCGGCCGCTTCCCGGCATCCGCATGCCGTCCACCCCCGTTGCCCGTTGCCGTGGATACGGCTTGATCCACGTCCGGGCGCGCGGAATGGTTCCCTTCGGCGCGGTTTGTGGGCATGCCCACGTGCCTCACTTGTGGGCATGTCCGCGTGCTCACTTGCGGGCGGGCCCCCTCACCCCACTTGCGGGCGGGCCCCCTCACCCCACTTACGGGCGGGCCCCCTCACCCCACTTACGGGCGGGCCCCCTCACCCCACTTCCGGGCGGGCCCCCTCACCCCACTTCCGGGGCGTGCCCGCTCACCTCACTTGCGGGCGTGCCCACGTGCCTCCCCTGAGGGCGGGCCCACTCACCCCACTTCTGGGCATGCCCCCTCACCGCAGCAACGTGCGTATCCCATAAGTGATCTGGAGGAACAGCGGTATCAGGAAGCCGAGTGCGGTCGCGACGGCCAGCGCCACGTTGTCCGGCATGCCCGTGCCGAGGAGCAGCGGTCGCTGGAGCAGGAAGGTGCCCGCCACGACTACCCCGTACCCCGTCTGTGCCCAGGGGGCCCAGGCCTGCTCGTGCAGCTCGTCCGCGTCCGGGGCCAGGGCGAGCGGGAGTCCGAAGGCGCACGCGGTGATGAGCATGATGATCAGGACGAACAGGCCGTACTCGCCGGGCCCTCGGGCGGGGAAGAGCTCCCAGCCGGGGTCGGCCCGCGCGGCCATGTCGTCGCCCTCGGAGACATAGGCCCCGAGGCCCGGGTCGGCGGGCGACCACAGCAGCTCGAACCGGTCGCCGCGCTCCGGCCTCCCCTCCGTGGCGGCGCCGCGCGCCGTCAACGGCCGCTCGGCGCCCGGCACTTGGAGCCTGAGCTCGGAGGTGTGGCCCTGGAGGGTTCCCTCGTCGTCGCGGCTCTCCGTCACCTTGCGCGGCTGCTCCACGACGGTGCCGACCGCCGCCTGCGCGCCCGCCCGCTGCAACCGCGTGACGAGACTGCTCCCGTCCAGGTCAGCGCCGAGCAGCCCGAACACGGCCGCCGAGGCCACCGCGACCGGGAGCAACGCCAGGCAGCGGCGGAGCTTGACCCAGGCGGGCGCGGCGAAGTCGGCCGGCTCCTCGTCGTACGAGAACGGCCGCCGCGGCCGCTTCCGGCCGGACCGCCCCGCCCGTTCGACCGGCGAACCGGCCCCGCGCCCGGCCCCCTTGGACAGCGACACACGGCCGCCCACCGGCAGCGGCTCCGTCTCGTCCTCGTCCGGGCCCCACCGCCACGACTCCGACTCCACACCGAGCCGTATCCACAGCAGAACGGGCCGCCCCAGCGCGCACCCGGCCGCGATCCACCCCCACAGCAACGGACCGTCGTACGGCGGCGGACCGGCGAGGACGCCCATCGTCCACAGCCCGGCCACCAGCACCGCGACCCAGGTGCCCACCGCGCACACCCGGACACCCCAGGTCAGCGCCACGAACACCGCAGGCATGTATGCGCCCACGCCCCACCCCCGTCTTCGCCACACCACAGGATCCGGCCCCCCCACAGGCCGCAGTGCACCCTCGCGTCCCTCAGCATGACGCACGCCACTGACACCCGCCGCGGCCGGGCGGTGAACGAGCCGAAATCAGCTGTCACCGCCGCGCAACGGAACGGCAATCTGCACCCGGGAGGCTTGCCGCATGACGGCATCGAGCGCACCCTCCGCACCCCGGCCCGACCAGCCGTTGCCCGCTGCGGCCGAGGACGCCCCGGGCGCGCACACCCCCGGCGCACGCGTCCCGGGCGCGCCGGCCGCCGACGAGAGCGTCTTCGCCAACGCCGCCCAGCTGATGGGCCGGATCACCGCCCAACTCGGCAGCCAGCTCAGCCATGTGGGGCTCGACGGCCGCCGGCACGACGACCGGCCGCCCGCGCTCGTCCTCGTCGGGCACGGCAGCCGCCACCCGCAGACGCTCGCCACCGTGAAGGCGCTGCGCGAGCGCATGCGCGAACTGCGGCCCGAACTGACCGTGCGCCTGGGCCACATCGAGATCGACGCCCCGCTGCTGCCCGACACGCTGGCCCGCCTGGCGCGTGAGGGAGTCGGCGAGGCCGTCCTCGTACCGCTCCTGCTGTCCCGCGGTTTCCACGTCAAGCACGATCTGCCGGCTGCGGCCCGCGCCACCTCCCTGCGCACCCGGATCGCCGAGCCGCTCGGCGAGCACCCGCTCCTGATCGAGGCGCTGTACGAGCGGCTCATCGAGGCGGGCTGGCCGGGCGAGGGGCGGATGACCGCGCACCTGCGGCGCTCCGGCGCCGTGGTCCTGGCCGCCGCCGGATCACGCGACCCGGAGTCGGCCGCCGGCACCCGCAGGATCGCCGGCCTGCTCTCCGAGCGCCTCGGCGTCCCCGTCGTCGCCGCCTACGCCTGTGCCGCGGCCCCCGCCGTGCCCGCCGCCGTCCGTGCCCTGGCGGCCCGCGGCCGGCACCGCGTGGCGATCGCGTCCTGCTTCACGGCCCCCGGCCGGTTCGCCGCCTCCGCCGCCAAGGCCGCCCCCTGGATCGCCTCGGCCCCGCTCGGCACCCACCCGGCGGTGGCCCGCCTCCTCCTGCACCGCTACGACGAGGCCCTGCGCACGCCGACCTCCACCACCGCCCACCTGCGCCTGGTCCCCGCCTGAGCGCCCAGACGACTCCCGCGCGAGCCCACCACCTGCACCCACACGGAGAACCGCACGCGGATCGCTCCCGGGGCGCACGCGTATCGCACCCGGACCTGACCCGGACCACACGCGGAACCGCCCCCACCCGCCCCCACCCGGCGGCAGCCCGCACCCCCCGCGCCGCCACGGCGAAGCCCCGCGCATTCCGGCCGGCCGCACCTGATGCCCATGTAACCGGAGCCACGGCCCCGTCCCCACAGCCCCCACCCCACCCTCCGCCGACCCGCGCTCCGCCCCGCACGCGAGCTACTGTCACTCCATGGAAGGCACGCAGCACGAATCCCGCACCACGCCCCCCGGCTACGAGGACGCCGCGCTGGAGCGCTGGGCCCCCGAGCCCGACAAGCGGCCCGGCCGCACCGCCTTCCAGCGCGACCGCGCCCGCGTGCTGCACTCGGCGGCGCTGCGGCGGCTGGCCGGCAAGACGCAGGTCGTCACGCCCGGCACGCGCAGCCAGGCCTGGGACGCCAGCCCGCGCACCCGCCTGACGCACTCCCTCGAATGCGCCCAGGTCGGCCGCGAGCTGGGTGCCGCGCTCGGCTGCGACCCCGATCTCGTCGAGGCCGCCTGCCTGTCGCATGACATGGGCCACCCGCCCTTCGGGCACAACGGCGAGCAGGCGCTCAACGAATTCGCCGCGGAATGGGGCGGGTTCGAGGGCAACGCCCAGTCGCTCAGGCTCCTGACCCGGCTCGAACCCAAACGCTTCGTCCGCTCCCAGAGCCCGGGCACCGAAGGCGAACTCGTCAGCGTCGGCCTCAACCTCACCCGCGCCGCACTCGACGCCGCCACCAAGTACCCGTGGCTGCGCGGCGCCCACCCGACCGACCCGCAGTCCCCGAAGTTCGGTGTGTACGACGACGACCGGCCCGTCTTCGAGTGGGTCCGCAAGGAGTCGCCCGGCCACCGCACTTGCTTCGAGGCGCAGGTCATGGACTGGTCCGACGACGTGGCGTACTCCGTGCACGACGTCGAGGACGGGTTGCACGCCGGCCACATCGACCCCAACTGCCTGCACGCCGAGCCCGAACGGCAGGCCGTCTTCGAGGTCGCCCTCGGCCGCTACGTCCCCGAGGGCACCGACCCCGAGGAGCTCGCGGCGGCACTCGACCGCCTGCTCGACCAGGAGTGGTGGCCGCACGGCTACGACGGATCCGCCGTCGCCCAGGCCCGCCTCAAGGACGCCACCAGCCAGCTGATCGGCCGCTTCTGCCTGGCCGCCGAGGGCGCCACACGGGCCCGCTACGGACCGGGCCCGCTCACGCTCTACGGCGCCGAACTCGTCGTACCGGAGGAGACCCGGTACGAGTGCGCGGTCCTGAAGGCCGTCGCCGACCGCTACGTCATGCAGCGCGACGAGCAGGAGCGGCTGCGCGCGGACCAGCGCGTGGTCATCGCCGAACTGGCCGCCGCGCTCACCGCCCGCGCCCCTGAAGGCCTGGACCCGCAGTTCCGCGCCCTGTTCGACGAGGCCGCCGACGACCGGGCCCGCGCGCGGGTGGTGGTCGACCAGATCGCCTGCCTCACCGACGCCTCGGCCCGCTCCCTGCACCGCCGCCTCACCGCGCCACGCGCCTGACCACCGGCGGCCCGCCGCACCGCACCACGCGCCTGACCACCGGCCGCCCGCCACACCGGGCAAGACACCCGCGAGCGCGACCCGCGGTGCCGATCGCGTCACGCGTCCGCACCGAATACTGGCCTGATCGGGCTGCATCCCCCGTTGCCCCCTTCCCCCCTCACGCTCCGTGCGGGACGCTCCCCTAGGCCCTGTCCCCGACTCCCGCCCACCACGCGCCACCCGCGGGCACTCCCGTGCCCCGCGGCCGCACCCCGCGCAGCCGATCACCGGCGGCGGGGGTAAGCGCGCCGGGATCGGGGAGGGAGACCGAAGACAGGACCGTGGTGAACACGGCACAGCGAGGAGGCACCAAGTGGTCGACGCGGATCAGACGTTCGTCATCGTCGGAGGCGGTCTCGCCGGAGCGAAGGCGGCCGAGACCCTCCGCGCCGAAGGGTTCACCGGGCGCGTGATACTGCTCTGCGACGAACGCGACCGGCCGTACGAGCGCCCGCCCCTGTCCAAGGGGTTCCTGCTCGGCAAGGAGGAGCGGGACAGCGTCTTCGTGCACGAGCCCGCCTGGTACGCGCAGGCCGATGTCGAGCTCCACCTCGGGCAGCCCGTCGTGGCCATCGACCGCGAGCGGCACGAGGTGCGCCTGGGCGACGGCACCGTGGTCGGCTACGACAAGCTGCTGCTCGCCACCGGCGCCGAGCCGCGCCGCCTGGAGATCCCCGGCACCGACCTCACCGGCGTCCACCACCTGCGCCGCCTCGCCCACTCCGAGCGCCTCAAGGGCGTCCTCGGTCGGCTCGGCCGGGACAACGGGCATCTGGTGATCGCGGGCGCCGGCTGGATCGGCCTCGAAGTGGCCGCCGCCGCGCGCGGGATCGGCGCCGAGGTCACGATCGTGGAGCCCGCGCCGACCCCGCTGCATGGCGTGCTCGGACCGGAGCTCGGCGGCGTCTTCGCGCAGCTGCACAGCGAGCACGGGGTGCGCTTCCACTTCGGCGCCACGCTCACCGAGATCGTCGGCCAGGACGGCCTGGTCCTCGCCGCCCGCACCGACGACGGCGACGAGCACCCGGCGCACGCCGTGCTCGCCGCGATCGGTGCCGCCCCGCGCACCTCGCTCGCCGAGGCGGCGGGCCTGGCCCTCGCGGACCGCGAGCACGGCGGCGGCATCGCGGTCGACGCCTCGCTCAGGACCTCCGACCCCGACATCTTCGCGGCCGGCGATGTGGCCGCAGCCCAGCACCCGCTCCTGGACACCCGCCTGCGCGTCGAGCACTGGGCCAATGCCCTCAACGGCGGCCCGGCCGCCGCCCGCGCGATGCTCGGCCGCCCGGTGTCGTACGACCGCGTCCCCTATTTCTTCTCCGACCAGTACGACATGGGCCTGGAGTACTCGGGCTGGGCGCCCCCGGGCTCGTACGACCAGGTCCTCATCCGCGGGGATGCGATGAAGCGGGAGTTCATCGCCTTCTGGATGTCGGAGGGCCGCGTGCTGGCCGGGATGAATGTGAACGTATGGGACGTCACGGAACACATTCAGCAGCTCATCCGCACCGGTGTCCGGCCGGACCAGGAGCGTCTGGCCGACCCGACGACCCCGCTCGAATCACTCCTGGAGGGCTGACCGGACTGTCACTGCTGACCCGTAGACTTCATGCGTGGCAGGCAGGATCAATGACGAGGACGTGAAGGCGGTACGGGACGCGGTCCCGATCGACGCCGTGGTGTCCGAGTACCTGCAACTGCGCAATGCGGGCGGCGGGAACCTGAAGGGCCTCTGCCCCTTCCACGACGAGAAGTCGCCGTCCTTCCAGGTCAGCCCGAGCAAGGGGTTCTTCCACTGCTTCGGCTGCCAGGAGGGCGGCGACACCATCACGTTCGTGATGAAGATCGACCACCTCACCTTCTCGGAGGCGGTCGAGCGCCTGGCCGCCCAGGCGGGCATCACGCTGCGGTACGAGGAGGGCGGGTACAACCCGTCCCATCAGCGCGGCGAGCGCATCCGCCTGATCGAGGCCCACAAGATCGCCGCGCAGTTCTACCAGGAGCAGCTGGCCACCAGCCCCGAGGCCGAGATCGGCCGGGTCTTCCTCGCCGAGCGCGGCTTCGACCAGGCCGCCGCCGAGCACTTCTCGGTGGGCTACAGCCCGGCGGGCTGGGACCACCTCACGCGCTATCTGCGCGGCAAAGGCTTCTCCGACAAGGAGCTGATCACCTCCGGCCTCTCGCAGGACGGCCGGCGCGGCCCCATCGACCGCTTCCGCGGCCGCCTCATGTGGCCGATCCGCGACATCGGCGGCGAGGTCGTCGGCTTCGGCGCGCGCCGGCTGCGCGAGGACGACAACGGGCCGAAGTACCTGAACACCCCCGAGACCGCGATCTACAAGAAGTCCCAGGTCCTCTACGGCATCGACCTGGCCAAGAAGGAGATCGCGAAGTCGAGCCGGGCCGTCGTGGTCGAGGGCTACACGGACGTCATGGCCTGCCACCTCGCGGGCGTCACCACCGCCATCGCGACCTGCGGCACGGCCTTCGGCGGCGACCACATCAAGATCCTGCGCAGGCTTCTGATGGACAACGGAAGCGCCCGCGTGATCTTCACCTTCGACGGCGACGCGGCCGGCCAGAAGGCGGCCCTGCGCGCCTTCGAGGACGACCAGAAGTTCGCCGCCGAGACCTTCATCGCCATCGCCCCCGACGGCATGGACCCCTGCGAGCTGCGCCTGGCCAAGGGCGACGACGCGGTGGTGGACCTGGTCCAGCCGCGCACCCCGCTCTTCGAGTTCGCCCTGCGCCAGATCGTCTCGCGCTACGACCTGGAGACCCCGGCCGGCCGCGCCGCCGCACTCGACGAGGCCGGGCCCGTCGTCGCCCGGATCAAGAACACCGGCGCGCAGCACGAGGTCGCGGTCCAGCTCGCGGGCATGCTCGGCATCCTCGACACCCAGTTCGTGGTCAAGCGCGTGGCGCAGCTCGCCCGCTGGGCCCGCGACAAGGGCGGCCGGCAGCAGAACGAGCGGCGCCCGCAGCCCCTGTACGAGGAGGCGCAGCCCCGCCCCCTCTCCGGCGCCCCGCTGAACCTGCGCAACCCGGCGTACGCGACCGAGCGTGAACTGCTCAAACTCGCCCTCCAGCGCCCCGAGTTGGTCTCCCCGGCCTTCGACGCCTACGGGGTCGACGAGTTCACCGCCCCGCCGTATGCCGCCGTGCGCCAGGCCATCCTGGACGCGGGCGGCGCCGAGTACGGCATGCAGGACCCGCAGGCCTATCTCGTACGGGTGCGCGAAGCCGCACCCGACGACTCGGTCCGCGCCATGGTCACCGAGCTCGCCGTCGAGGCGATCCTGCGCCGCACCGTCGACGCGAACTACGCGGGGGAGCAGCTGGTCTGGGTCCGCCGCCGCGCCGTGGACCGCCGTATCCGCGACGTCCAGGGCTCGCTCGCCCGCCTCGGACAGCACGCGGATCCCGGTCAACTGGCCGCCGTACAGGAGGAGTTGATGATCCTCCAGCGCTACAACCGGGCGCTCCAGGACCGCGGGGCGGCGGCGCTCTGACCCCCGCAGAGTGCTCGGCTCTGCGGCAGGCTCGCAGCCCTCAACTCTGCGCCTCCGGCGCCTCCATGAACGTGGGTGCCAGCGCGACGAGCAGCCGGTCCACGTACGCGTCGCGGTCCGTCCCCAGCTGCGGGTACTCCCGCTGGAAGTCCTCCCACTCCACGTACGCCCTGATCTGCTCCAGGTCCGCCATCTGCACCTGCCGCACCGGGTACGGCTCCGCCTCCGCGAGCCGGAACGCCGCGTCGAGCAGCGCCCACGGCAGCGGACACCGCTCGGCGAGCAGCACCGCGTCGTACAGGTCCTTGCCCTGCGGATACGAGTCGCTGACCAGCCACATCACCTTCCAGGCGAGGGACAGCGCGGGCGTCGCCGCCTGCACGACCACCCCGCCCGGAAGCTGCACCGGCTCCGGTGCCTGGGCCAGCTTCTCGTTGAAGACGAAGTCCAGCTGGACCTGGCCGCCGGGCCGCCCGGGCACGGACCAGGGCAGCACCATCCGCAGGCCCGGCACCCGGTCGTAGGTCCAGATCTGCTCGGTGATCGCGCCGCGCGCCGAGATGTCGAGCGGGCCGCCCCGCTCCTCGGCCAGGCGCTGCGCGGCCTCCGCGATGCCCTCCAGCATCACCTCGGTACGGCCCTGCTCGAGGCGCCAGTCCTCGGGCACCACCACGAAGTCCAGGTCACCCGGCTCCCGCGCCTGCTCGCCCAGCCATACGGGCAGCAGCACGCTGCCGCGCAGCACCAGCGAACCGGCCCACGGCGACCCGGCGACCGCGGCGAGCACGAGGTGCAGCGCCTGCTGCCGTGCCGCCCGCCACGCGATGGCCTCCTCCTCGTCCACGAACGAGGGGTCCAGGGCGCGGAAGGCGCGGTCGAGATGTTTGAACGCGGGCTCGAACACGGCCTGTTGGATCACCCGGCTGTCCGAGGGCCGCAGCGAGCGCGGCAGATCGAGCTCCATGCGCTGCTGCTCGGTGAGCTCCTCGCTGGGCACGTGATGGACATCGCCCCAGCTGAACCTCCGCCATGCCTCACTCATGTCCGGCCCCGATGCTCATACCCCGCCCCGATGCTCATGCCCCGCCCCGATCCTCAAGTCCCGCGCCGGCCCTCAGGCCCCGCCCCGATCCACCCGTCGTCCACCGACAGGTCACTGTCGTACAGCACGAACTCGCGCTCCACAGCCAGGACGTCATAACCCGTCAGATCCGCGAGCAGCTGTTCGAGCGCGCGGCCCGCCTCCGCGGCCGGCACTCCGAAGCAGCGCTGCGTGACGAACCGCTCGTGCCGTCCGCCCTCGCGCACCCGCCGCGCGTTCCACGACAGATGCGCCCCGTGCGCCTCGGCCACCCCCGTCAGTCCCGCCCGGTCGAAGTCCCCGTCGAGCAGCAGCTTCACGTGGTGCTCGAAGTGCTGGCGCGCGGAAGGCTGTTGGGGCACCTCGGGCGCCCACGGCGTGCACTCCACCTTGATGCGTACGGGATCGAACCCGGCCTCCCGCAGCCGACCCGCCACCTCCCGCGCCGCGGCCAACTGCCCGGCGAAGCTGCCGGATTCACGCAGCGTCAGCATCGGCTGCGAGGGCGTACGGCCGCGCGCGAGCACGATGTGGGTGGCCTTCAAGCCCTCCCGCGCGGCCCACGCCTCGAAGCGCGCGACATCCTCCGCGCCGGCACACCGCGCGGTGACATGCGCCTCGTAGAAGGCAGTTGAGGACCCGCGAGCGAGCCCGGACACGGGTCCCGGCACGGCGGCCGCGGGGGAGTGCTCGTACATCGTTCGATCCTGACAGAGCCGGACCGAACCGGCATGCGAGTTTGTTCTGCGGGTAACCGGTCGGTCACGGACCGGACTCAAAAAGTCCCCGCACGCCCCTCGTGGCGGAGATGTGTCGTACTCCACACTGGGTGCGGTGCCTGAGTCCTCGGAGCGCGGCAGGACCACCGGGCGTGGGCCCGAAACCCCCGCGGATCCGCTCACAGATCACGGGACGCACGGCGGCACGGCCGCCGGTCCAGTCCCCGCCGTACCGCTGCCGCGAATCCCCCGTGCGGCGGCGATCACCCTGGAGGTCGCCCCGGTGCAGACCCAGACCCGGACGTTGAGCAAAGCAGCCCCGTCCGCCACGTCCCCCGCACAGAGCGGCGCACAGGCGGGCGCGGACCCCACCGCCGAGCTCATCGCGGCCGTGCCCGCGCAGAGCCTGCCCGCCCGGCATCCCGAGTCCGTCGAAGAGGCCGAACCGGCCGAGCTGCCCGAGCCGCCCGAACCGCGTCCGGCGCGCGCGGAGACCGGCGGCCCCTCCTCCGACCTGTTCCGGCAGTACTTACGCGAGATCGGCAGGATCCCGCTGCTCACGGCGGCCGAGGAGGTGGAGCTCGCCCGGCGCGTGGAAGCCGGTCTCTTCGCCGAGGAGAAGCTCGCCAACACCCCCGACCTCGATTCCCAACTCGCCCTCGACCTCGACAAACTGGTCGTCATGGGCCGGATGGCCAAGCGCCGCCTCATCGAGGCCAACCTGCGCCTGGTCGTCTCGGTCGCCAAGCGCTACGTGGGCCGCGGCCTGACCATGCTCGACCTCGTCCAGGAGGGGAACCTGGGCCTGATCAGGGCAGTCGAGAAGTTCGATTACGCGCGCGGCTACAAGTTCTCCACGTACGCGACCTGGTGGATCCGCCAGGCCATGTCCCGCGCCCTCGCCGACCAGGCGCGCACCATCCGCGTCCCCGTGCATGTCGTCGAACTCATCAACCGCGTCGTACGGGTGCAGCGCCGGATGCTCCAGGAGCGCGGGTACGAGCCCACGCCCGAAGAGGTCGCCGTGCATCTCGACCTGCCCGAGGAGCGGGTCAGCGAGGTGCTGCGGCTCGCGCAGGAGCCCGTGTCGCTGCACGCGCCCGTGGGCGAAGAGGACGATGTGGCGCTCGGCGACCTGATCGAGGACGGGGACGCGACCTCGCCCGTGGAATCGGCCGCATTCCTGCTGCTGCGCGAGCACTTGGAGGCCGTGCTCTCCACGCTCGGCGAGCGCGAGCGCAAGGTGGTGCAGCTGCGCTACGGGCTCGCGGACGGCCGGCCGCGCACCCTGGAGGAGATCGGCCGGATCTTCGGCGTGACGCGCGAACGCATCCGCCAGATCGAGTCGAAGACCCTCAACAAGCTCCGCGACCACGCCTTCGCCGACCAGCTCAGGGGCTATCTGGACTGACCGTGGACCGACCGCGGACGGCTTCACCAGGAGCGGTCCGCGTGCCCGGCCCGGTAGGGCACGAGCCGGGGCACCCACCCGCGCACGGCCCGCCGGTAGTCCTCGTACTCCTGGCCGAACTGCGCGCGCAGCTTGGGCTCTTCGTAGCCGCGCACGAACGCGGCCATGACCGCCCAGGCGAGCAGTCCGTAGCCGAGCAGCACGGGCCGGGCGAGCACCAGGCCTTGGGCCAGGATCACGGCGGTCACGGCCACGTACATCGGGTTGCGCACATGCCGGTAGACGCCGGTCACGACCAGGTGTGCGGTGGGGGCCGTGGGTGCGGGGGTGCCGAGGCCCTGCTGTACGAAGCGGGCGAAGGCGTGCAGGAGCGCCGCCGTCGCGACCCCGAGCAGCGCCCAGCCGGCCACCCGCACCGGACCCCACCAGGGCCCGCCCGCGTCCCAGCCGGTGAGCAGCCAGGGCACGAGCCCGGCCACGGTGCCGGGCGCCACCACGAAGAAGACCGCGCTGCCCACGGCAGCCGCACCCTTGCGCATGCTCCAAGGGTGCGGCGCGTGGGCAGCGCGGTCCATACGTCCGCAGCGCCTGCTCCACCGCGGCCATGACCTCCGTACGGCCTACTCCACCTCGACCACGGCCTCCGCGAACTGCGCCTTGTACAGACGCGCATAGGCACCGCCGGCCGCCAACAGGGCGTCGTGCGTGCCCTGTTCGACGATCGAGCCGTTCTCCATCACCAGGATCGTGTCCGCGTCGCGGATCGTGGAGAGCCGGTGCGCGATCACGAAGGACGTACGGCCGTGCGCGAGGCGGGCCATCGCCTTCTGGATCAGCACCTCGGTACGGGTGTCGACGGAGCTGGTCGCCTCGTCGAGCACGAGGATCACCGGGTCGGACAGGAAGGCCCGCGCGATGGTGATGAGCTGCTTCTCACCCGCGCTCACCCCGGTGCCCTCGTCGTCGATCACCGTGTCGTAGCCGTCGGGCAGCGTCCGGATGAACCGGTCCGCGTGCGCGGCACGGGCCGCGTCCTCGATCTCGTCCCGCGTCACGTCCTTCGGAGCGCCGTACGCGATGTTCTCCGCGATGGTGCCGCCGAACAGCCAGGTGTCCTGGAGCACCATGCCGATCCCGGCGCGCAGTTCGTCGCGGGTCATCTTCGCGATGTCGATCCCGTCGAGCGTGATCCGTCCGCCGGTGACGTCGTAGAACCGGAGGAGCAGGTTCACCAGCGTGGTCTTGCCCGCGCCGGTCGGGCCGACGATGGCGACCGTGTGCCCGGGCTCCACGGTGAGGGAGAGGTCCTCGATGAGCGGCTTGTCCTCCTCGTAACGGAAGGACACGTCCTCGAAGGAGACCTCGCCGCGCAGCACCTCGGGCCGCTCGGCGGGCCGGGGGTCCGCCGACTGCTCGTCGGCGTCGAGGAGTTCGAAGATCCGCTCGGCCGAGGCCACACCCGACTGCACCAGGTTCGCCATCGACGCCACCTGCGTCAGCGGCATCGAGAACTGCCGCGAGTACTGGATGAACGCCTGCACGTCACCGATCGACAGCGCACCCGAAGCCACCCGCAGACCGCCGACCACGGCGACGAGCACATAGTTCAGGTTGGAGATGAAGAACATCAGCGGCTGCATGGCGCCGCTGTTGAACTGCGCCTGGAACGAGGCCTGGTAGAGCGCCTCGTTCTGCTCCGCGAACTGCTGAGCCGACTCCTCCTGACGCCCGAAGACCTTCACCAGGTTGTGCCCGGTGTACATCTCCTCCACGTGCGCGTTGACCTTGCCGGTGGACTTCCACTGCTGGACGAAGTGCGGCTGCGAGCGCTTGCCGACCTTCTTCGCCACGAAGAACGACAGCGGCACGGTGATCAGCGCGACGAGCGCGAGCAGCGGCGAGATCCAGAACATCATCACCAGGACACCGACGATGGTGAGCAGCGAGTTCACCAGCTGGCCCATGGTCTGCTGGAGCGTCTGCCCGATGTTGTCGATGTCGTTGGTCGCGCGGCTGAGCACCTCGCCGCGCTGCCGCTTGTCGAAGTACGACAGCGGTAGGCGCGACAGCTTCGCCTGGAGGTCCTCGCGCATCCGGTAGACCGTCATGTTCACGGCCCGGTTCACCAGACGCGTGGCCACCGCCATCAGCGCACCGGCGATCAGGAACACGGTCAGCGCGAAAAGCAGCGTCTCGCCGACCGCACCGAAGTCGATGCCCTCACCCGGCGTGAAGTCCATCCCGGACAGCATGTCCGCCTGGTCGCCGTCACCGTTCGCCCGCATCTGCGCGAGGACTTCGGCCTTGGTGGCGCCCGCGGGCATGTCGCGCCCGACGATGCCCGCGAAGATCAGGTCGGTGGCGTGCCCGAGGATCTTCGGACCCACCACGGACAGGCCCACGCTGAGCATGACCGCGGCGATCATCGCGTACATCGTGTAGCGCTCGGGCCTGAACTGCGCGAGCAGCCGCTTGCCCGACCCCTTGAAGTCCATGGAGCGCTGATCGGGCCCGCCACCGGCCATCATGCGTCCTGCCGGCCCCGCCATCAGGCAGCCTCCGCTTCCGTGAGCTGGGACAGCACGATTTCCCTGTACGTCCCGTTGTCCTGCATCAGTTCCTCATGCCGCCCGACCCCGACGACCCGCCCCTCGTCGAGCACGAGAATCCGGTCGGCGTCCCGGATCGTGGACACCCGCTGGGCCACGATCACCACCGTCGCCTCGGCGGTCTCGCGCGCGAGTGCGGCCCTGAGCGCCGCGTCCGTCGCGTAGTCCAGCGCCGAGAACGAGTCGTCGAAGAGGTAGATCTCCGGCCGCTGCACCAGGGTGCGCGCGATCGCGAGCCGCTGCCGTTGACCACCGGAGACGTTCGTCCCGCCTTGCGCGATGGGGGAGTTGAGCCCGTTCTCCAGCTTTCGCACGAAGTCCGCCGCCTGCGCCACTTCCAGCGCGTGCCACAGCTCCTCGTCCGTGGCATCCGGATTCCCGTACCGCAGATTCGTCGCCACAGTCCCGGAGAACAGATACGGCTTCTGCGGTACGAGGCCCACGGTCCGCGCGAGCAGCTGCGGGTCGAGCGTGCCCACGTCGACCCCGTCGACCAGGACCTCGCCCTCGGTCGCGTCGTACAGCCGCGGCACGAGCCCGAGCAGCGTGGACTTCCCGGAGCCCGTCGACCCGATCACGGCCGTCACCTCACCGGGCCGCGCGACGAGGGAGACCGCCTTGAGCACCGGCTCCTCGGCCCCCGGGTAGCGGAAGCCGGCGTCGCGGATCTCCAGATGCCCGTGTGCCCGCAGCTCCCGTACGGGATCGGCCGGCGGCACGACGCTGGACTCGGTGTCGAGCACCTCCTGGATCCGCTCGGCACAGACCTCGGCGCGCGGCACCATCATGAACATGAACGTGGCCATCATCACGCTCATCACGATCTGCATCAGATACGCGAGGAACGCCGTCAGCGCCCCGATCTGCATCCCGCCGCTGTCGATCCGATGAGCGCCGAACCACACCACGGCGATGGACGAGATGTTCACCGTCGTCATGACGATCGGGAACATCAGCGCGAGCAGCCGCCCGGTGCCGAGCGAGACGTCGGTGAGCTCCTCGTTGGACTTCCCGAACCGGTCCTTCTCGTACGCGTCCTTCACGAAGGCCCTGATCACACGGTTGCCGGTGATCTGCTCGCGCAGCACCCGGTTCACGGTGTCGAGCCGCTCCTGCATGGTGCGGAACAGCGGCCGCAGCCTCCGTACGATCAGCGAGACCGCGATGCCGAGCACCGGCACGACCGCCACCAGGATCCCGGAGAGCGGCACGTCGAGGCCGAGCGCCATCACGATGCCGCCGACGCACATGATGGGCGCGGACACCATCAGCGTGAACGTCATCAGGACCAGCATCTGCACTTGCTGGACGTCGTTCGTGGTGCGCGTGATCAGGGACGGCGCCCCGAAGTGCCCCACTTCGCGGGCCGAGAACGACTGCACCCGGTCGAAGATCGCGGCCCGTACGTCGCGGCCGAGCGCCGCGGCGGTCCGCGCGCCGTAGAACACGGCGCCGATGTTGCACACCACCTGCACGACGGTGATCCCGATCATCAGGGCACCGAAGGTCAGGATGTAGCCCGTGTCCCCGGCGACGACACCGTTGTCGATGATGTCCGCGTTCAGGGTGGGCAGGTAGAGCGTGGCGCAGGTCTGCAGGAACTGCAGCAGCACCAGGACGGCTATGGGTTTCTTGTACGGAGCGAGATGCTCCCGCAGGAGTCGTATGAGCACGCGATACCTATCGCAGTAGCCGGAGGCAACGTTTCAGTCATCCGCCATCCTGCGACACTCCACCTGCTGGAGCTCAACCGAATTACTCAAGGACGGGTCAAGAAACCCCCGCCCGCCCTTGAGCCGGAGCCTCAGACGCTCAGGCCCCCGAACGCCTCCGGATGGGTCTGCTCCCGCACCGCCGTGTACTGCTGGCGCACGGCCTGCCCGACCGGGAGCTCCTCGCCCGGCTCGAGCACCTGCGCCGCCGCGCCCTGCCAGGCCGGGGGAGCGGACGGATGCAGCGTGCCCTGCTGCACGCCCAGCGCCCAGGCCGCCTGCCGGGCCGCGCCGATCGCCGCATAGTCCGCGGGCTGCGGCACCACGACCTGCGCACCGAGCAGCATCGGCGCCGCGGCCTGCACGGCCGGCAGCTCGGCGGCCGCCCCGAGCAGGAACACCCGGCGCACCTCCACCCCGCGCGCCCGCAGCACCCCGAGCGCGTCCGCGAGCGAGCACAGCATGCCCTCGAACGCGGCCCGCGCCAGATGCTCCGGCTTCATCGACTCGCGCCGCAGCCCGTGCAGCGACCCGGCGGTGTGCGGCAGCTGTGGAGTCTTCTCGCCCTCCAGGTACGGAAGGAGCACCAGCCCGTGCGCGCCGGGAGTCGACTTGAGCGCGAGCTCGCTGAGCCCCTCCAGATCCGTGGACAGCAGATCCGCGGTGCCCCGCAGCGCCCGTACGGCGTTCAGCGTGTGCACCACCGGCAGATGCATCCCGGTGGCGTCGGCGAGCGAGGTGATCATCCCGCTCGGGTCGGCCAGCGCCTCGTGGTGCACGGCCGTCACGGACCCGGAGGCGCCGAGGGACACCACGGCGTCCCCGACCCCGATCCCGAGACCGAACGCGGCCGCCATCGTCTCGCCGGTCCCCGCCGAGATCAGCAGTCCTTCGGGCGTGGTCCCCGCGGCCTCCGAGGGACCGAGCACCTCGGGCAGCGCGGCCTGCCGGCCGAGCGCGAGCTCCACGAGATCCGGCCGGTACGAGGAGGTCGCGGCCGACCAGTACCCCGTACCGGAAGCGCCGCCGCGGTCCGCGGTCCTGCGGGCGGGCCGGCCCAGCAGCTGCCACACCAGCCAGTCGTGCGCCTGGAGCACGGCCGCCACCCGCCGGGCGTTCTCGGGTTCGCTGCGCGCCAGCCAGCGCAGCTTGGTCACGGGGTGCTGGGCCTGCGGCACGCAGCCCACGGCCTCGGCCCAGGCCTGCCGCCCGCCGAGCCCGTCGATCAGATCCGCCGCGGCCACCTGCGCCCGCTTGTCGCCGCCGGTCAGCGCGGGACGCACGGTGTTGCCCTGGCCGTCCAGCGGCACCAGCGCGTTCTGCTGCGCGGAGACCCCGATGGCCTGCACACCTTCGAGCAGCCCGCCGGCCGCGGCCTCACCGAGGCTGAGCAGCCAGGCCTGCGGATCGACATCCGACGGCTTGCCCCCGGGACCCCCTGCGCCCGCGGTGCTCTCCAGCGGATGCGGGGCATAGCCCTGCCTGACCACGGCACCGGTGTCGGTGTCGCAGACCACGATGCGTGTGAACTCGGAAGAGCTGTCCAGCCCGGCGACTATCCCCATGCGGTGAATTTTGCCTTACGCGCGGGGGCGGCCGGCGGGCCGGAGCGGTGATGTGCGCGGCGGGCGCCCGAGGCCGTGGTCACAGCCCTGCCGGACGCCCGCCGCCCACCTCAGGTGTTGCTGGTGCCCCAGTCGTCCTCGGCACCGTCACGCGACTTCTCCCGCAGCGAACGCACCCGGTCCGCCACCGAGTCGGGCATCTTGTCCCCGACCTTCTCGCTGACCGAGGCGAAGGCCTTGCCCGCGACCTCGCGACCGCTCTGGGCCGCCGACTCGACGGTGTTGCGCACCGCCGGGTTCTGCGCGATCTGCCGGGCCGACTTCTTGAGCTGCTCGTAGCGCTCGCGTCCCGCGCGCGTGCCGATCACGTAGCCGAGGGCCAGTCCGGCGACGAACGTGAGCTTGTACCGCATGGCTGCCACCCTTCCGTTAGCGTCCGATGCTGGCCGCCTACCCGGAACCGATTGGCGGAGCACCCCCCTGCTTGCGCTAATGTATGTGTCGCAGCGAGCGCACGCCGCCCAGGGAACACCCAGGTAGGTGAGCTTGTTGCAGACGATGCATTCCCCTGTAGCTCAATTGGCAGAGCAGCCGGCTGTTAACCGGCAGGTTACTGGTTCGAGTCCAGTCGGGGGAGCTCGGTCTCCTGTAGCTCAATTGGCAGAGCAGCCGGCTGTTAACCGGCAGGTTACTGGTTCGAGTCCAGTCGGGAGAGCAACCGGAAGAGGACCCCTTGAGGGTCCTTTTTCATGTCCGGTGGAACCGCGCGCCGGGGATCCAAGTCCTGTGCAGATGTGGACCGTCGTCCGCAGCTCAGGGCAGAGCAGGCCATCCGACGCGGGAGATCGTATGACCGGCTATGCTGCGGCAGACGGCGCGTACATGTGTACGCGACACGCCGCTAAGGGGCGGTAGCTCAGCCGGTTAGAGCAGCGGACTCATAATCCGTCGGCCGTGGGTTCGAGTCCCACCCGCCCCACCAGGCGGCACAGGTGCAGAAACGATGCGACCTGCCGTTCACAGTGATGAGGGCCGCCACGATCCCGTGGCGGCCCTCACTGTTTCCGTCCCGCGGCCCGGGCGGCCCGGGGCTAGAGCGGTGCCTGCCAGGTCAGCGTCGTGCCGCGATCGGGCGAGTCGGCGGGTGTGGTGTCCGTCACGCCGTCGTCGGTGACCGTGAGGCGGACGCCCGCGCGGCCGTCCGCGAGGCGGATCTCGGCGTCGACCGTGATGTCGATGTGGGAGATCTCCGTGCGACGGGAGGCCTCGGCCAGGGCGCGGCGCAGGGCCGTCAGGAGCTGGGCGGCCGTGCGCTCGCCGATGACGGCGTCCACGGGGCCGTGGAAGTGGGTGGAGGGCGTGACGCCGGTCGCGGCGGCCGCGCCCGCCGCCTCGCGCAGCACCTTGCCGCGGAAGGTGGTCGGGGCGTCCGCGGGCGGCTGCTGGAGGGCGAAGATCGCGGTGCGGACCTCCTGGATGGTGGACTCCAGCTCGTCCACCGCCTTGCCGATGGTGCCCTGCACCTCGTCGACCCGGGCGCGGCGCTGGGCGGACTCCAGCATCATCCCCGTCGCGAACAGCCGCTGGATGACCAGGTCGTGCAGGTCGCGGGCGATGCGGTCGCGGTCCTCGAAGACCGCGAGCCGTTCGCGGCTGACCCGGGCCTCGGCCATCACCAGGGCGAGCGCGGCCTGGTGCGCGAACTGGGTGGCGAGCAGCCGCTCCAGGGCCGTGTAGCGGCGTGCACCGCGGGCGCGGGGCAGGGCGAGGGTGCCGATCAGGCGGCCGTCGCTCTGCAGCGGCAGGAGCATGCTCGGGCCGAAGCGGGCGCTGACCGCCGTGGTCATCCGCGGGTCGGTGGCCGAGTCCTCGACGAACACCGGCTCGCCGCCGAGGAGTTGGGTGAGCACCGGGCTGCCCGGGTGGATCACCGTGCCGACCAGGGCACCCGGGTCCCCGTGCGTGGAGGCCGCGACGATCTCCATGCCGCCGTCGGGTGTGGGCTGCAGGATCACCCCGGCCACGGCGTCGGCCAGCCTGCGGGCCTGCTCGGCCACCACCATCAGCGCGTCCCCGTCGCGCAGCCCGCCGCCCTGCTGCTCGTGCTCCGTACGGCTGCCGTCGAGGGGGGCGTCGCCGCCGAGGAGGGCCGTGGTCACCGCGGCGGAGCCCTCGATCCAGCGCTCTCGCTGCCGGGCGTTCTCGTAGAGGCGCGCGTTGCCGATGGCGATGCCGGCCTGTGCGGCGAGGATCCGCAGCGCCTGCTCGTCGCCGTGGGTGAAGGGGCCGCCGCGCTTCTCGGTGAGGTAGAGGTTGCCGAACACCTCGTCGCGCACCATGACCGGCACACCGAGGAAGGTGCGCATCGGCGGGTGCCCGGGCGGGAAGCCGACGGAGTCCGGGTGGGCGGTCAGGTCGTCCAGGCGCAGGGGGTGCGGCGCGGCGGCCAGGGCCGCGAGCACACCGCGGTCCGCGCACGGGAACCCTTTGATGCCGGCGCGGGTCTCCTCGTCCAGACCGGAGGTGAACAGCTCGGTCAGGCGCGCCTGTTCGGGGTCCACGACGCCGAGGGCGCCGTAGCGCGCGTCGGTGATACGGGTCGCCGCGTCCACGATGTGCTGCAGCGTGGCCCGCAGTTCGAGGTCGGCACCGACGCTGAGCACGGCTTCGAGGAGGGGTTCCACGGAGGTGCCGGGAGTGCCCGGGGCGCCGGGAGCGTTCGGAGTGCCGGGAGCGTTCGCAGTGCCGGGAGTGCCCGGGGTGCCGGGAGCGTTCGCAGTGCCGGGAGTGCCCGGAGTGCCCGGGGCCGTATCGCCCATGCCGCCGTCGTCGCTCATCCCCGTGCCTCCGGTGGTCGCCCGTCCGCCGCCCGGTCAGGCGGGTTCGCGGCCGGCCGCGGGGCGGCCGCGGGCCCAGTCCACCAGACCGGTGAGCGCGTACAGCGCACAGGCGCCGCCGAGCAGCAGAAAACCCCACTGCCGCTCGGCGAACGCGTCCATCGTGATCAGCGACGCCCCCACGAACCGCAGCCACAGCCGCACCGTGTGCCCGGGCGCGAAGCGCCCGAGCCGGGCGGGCAGACAGGACGCCAGGACCAGCAGGGCGCCGATGAACTGCACGGACTGCGACACGGTGGGCGCCTCCAGGGGCGGTCGGGGGAGGGGGGTCAGTCCGCGAGCGGGTTCAGCGTCATCGGCTCGATCCGGCCTTCGAGCATCGCGCCGAGGCCGAGGATCGCGCAGACGTCGGGGCGTTCGGCGATGTGCACCGGCATGCCGGTCGCGTCGCGCAGCATCTGGTCGAGGCCCGGGAGCCGGGCGCTGCCGCCGACCATCATGATTCCGCGGTCGGCGAGGTCGGCCACCAGGTCCGGCGGGCAGTCGCGCAGGACGCGGCCGATGCCGTCGAGCACGGCGGTCAGCGGGGTGTGGATGGCGTCCCGTACGGCGGCCGTCTGGACCTGCACCGAGCGGGCGAGACCGGTGGCCACGTCGCGGCCGTGGATCTCGGTGGACTCGGGGCCGTGCGGGGTGAGGCCGTTGCCGCTGAGGGCCAGTTGGAGCGGGCGTACGGACTGGCTCGGCAGCATCAGCTCGTGCTGCTGGCGCAGGTGCTGCACCACCGCGTGGTCGATCGCGTCGCCGCCCACGGGGATGCGGTCGGCCGTCACGATCGAACCCATCGACAGGACCGCGACCTGCGTGGTGGCCGCACCGCACACGATGATCATCGTGGCCTCGGGCCGCTCCACCGGGAGACCGCAGCCGACCGCCGCCGCGATCAGCGTGTCCACCAGCTCGACCCGGCGCGCGCCGAGCCCGATCAGCGTCTCGGTGGCCGCGCGCTGCGCGAGCGGATCGGCGTCGTGCGGGACACAGGCCGCCGCGCGCAGCCGGGGCTTGCGGCGCAGGGTGCGGCGGAGCTTGTCGTCGAGCAGGTGCCCCAGCATGCGGCGGCACATCTCGATGTCCACGACGGTGCCGCCGGAGACCGGGCGGACCACGCGGATGTAGCCGGGGGTGCGGCCCGTCATGCGCTCGGCGAACTCGCCGACCGCGATCAGCGCTCCCGTACGGGTGTTGACGGCGCAGACGGACGGCTCGTCCACGACGAGACCGGCACCCTTCACGAACACACGGGTGCGCGCGGCACCCAGGTCGACGGCGATATGGCAGCGACGCAGCTGTTCCAGGCTGACGGTCATGGCGAGTTCCTCCCGAGAGCACTGACCGTGGCGGGCCGCCGGCCGGCGGTCCCTTTCGCATCGTGCGGGGGCCAGGGAAGTGGTGCCCGTTGTGGTGGGCCGGGCGGGGTGCGGCCGGACGGGTGGAATGGAGGCAGGGCGCCTGTAGGGGGTGCTCGCGAGAGCGGGGGTTACCATCCCGTGTGACCCGTGCCCCCTCCGACGGCGAGAGCCGTACCGCAGACGAAGAGATAGCCGACCGGCCCGCGCGCCGCCGGGTGCGCATCCTCGCCGACATCACCCCGCTGCGCACCTCCGCCGATTACAGGCGGCTGTGGATCGGCAACACCGTCTCCTGGACCGGCCAGGCGATGACCGCACTGGCCATCTCGCTCCAGGTCTACGAGATCACCGGGTCCAGCTTCTCCGTCGGGCTCGTCGGACTCTTCTCGCTGGTGCCGCTGGTCGCCTTCGGTCTGTACGGGGGTGCGATCGCCGACACCGTCGACCGGCGCAAGCTCGGCCTGTACGCCTCGGCCGGCATGTGCGCCCTGTCCTTCGCGCTCGCCGCCGCCGCGCTCGCCGGCTGGCACCGCGTCTGGTTCCTGTACGCGATCGTCGCGCTCCAGGCGCTGTGCCAGGCGATCGTCTCGCCCGCGCGCACCTCGATGATCCCGCGGCTGCTGCCGCCCGAGCAGCTGCCCGCGGCCAACGCGCTCGGCTCGATGACCACCACCTCCGGGCTGATGGCCGGCCCGATGCTGGGCGGCCTGGTCGTCGGCCTGTGGGGTTTCCAGGCCGCGTATCTGATCGACGCCGTCACCTTCACCGCCGCGCTGTATGCGATGTGGCGGCTGCCCTCGATGAAGCCGGACCGCTCCGCCGACTCCCGCAAGCGCGCCTCGGTCCTGGACGGTCTGCGCTTCCTCGCCACCCGGCCCAACATCCGCATGACCTTCTTCACCGACCTGTGCGCGATGGTCCTCGCGCACCCGCGGGCGGTGCTGCCCGCGGTCGCGGTGGTGTGGTTCCACGGGGACGCGCGGACCACCGGGCTGCTGGTGGGCGCCCTTGCCGTCGGGGCGCTGCTCGGCGGGGTGTTCTCGGGGTGGCTCGGGCGGGTGCACCGGCACGGCCTGGCGATCGTGATCGCGGTGGCGGCCTGGGGCGGGTTCATCGCCGTGTTCGGACTGACCCGTCAGCTGTGGCTGGGCATGATCCTGCTCGCGCTCGCCGGCGCCTGCGACACCGTCTCCATGGTGTTCCGCTCGACGATGCTCCAGGCCGCCACGCCCGACGAGATGCGCGGCCGCCTCCAGGGCGTGTTCATCGTGGTGGTCGCGGGAGGGCCGCGGCTCGGCGACTTCCTCGCCGGCTCGGTCGCGGACCTCACTTCGCCGACGGTGGCGTTCACCGGCGGCGGGCTCGCGTGCATGGCCGCGGTGGGGCTGCTGGCGCTGCGGTGGCGGCGGTTCGTGCGGTACGACGCGCGGGCGCCCGAGGCGTAGGGGCCGCTGCTCTTCGCGCGGAGGCTCCGGCTTCTCCCGGGCGGGCGCGGCTCGCTGTTCTCTTCAAGGCGCACGGCTCGCTGTTCTCCCGGGCGCGCGGCCCGGGTTGGAGCTTCTGCCGGGGGAGCGCCGCCGCGGTGGTCGGTCTCTCGCATTGCGTACGGGATGCACGGCGGGGTGGGGTGGCGGGGAGGACCGCAGCTCAACGGGAGGGGCACCCATGCTGGACGGCTGCACGCCGTGGCCCGGGGAATTCGTCGACCGCTACTGGCTGTCCGGACACTGGCGCGGCCGCACGCTCGACGGTCTGCTGCGGGACGCGGCGAAGACCGATCCGGCGCGCACCGCGCTCGTGCACGCCGGCACCCGGCTCACGTACGGGCAGCTGAACCGGCGCGTGGAGCGGACGGCCGCGGGCTTCAAGCTGATCGGGGTGATGCCGCGGCAGCGGGTCGTGGTGCAGCTGCCGCCGGTGCCCGAGTTCGTGATCACCGTGTTCGCGCTGCTGCGGATGGGCGCGGTGCCGGTGATCTGCCCGCTCTCCTACCGGGCCGAGGAGACGGCGCGCGTGGTGCGGGTCGCGCAGGCCCTCTGTTACGTGGGCCCCGCGACGTACGACGGATTCGACCACCGGGCCGTCGCCGCCGACATCGCCCAAGGCCCTTTCCTGCGGCGGGTGTTCACCTGGGAGCCGCCCGGCGCCGCGTCCGCGCTCGGGGGCGCCACGGTCGACGAGGTCGGCTGCCACTACTTCCCGCTGGCCTCGGTGGACGCGGCGCCGGAACCGATGCCGCACGTGGCCGCCGGGGACGTGGCGCTGCTCCTCGTCTCGGACGGGCAGCACCTGGTGCCCCGTACGCACAACGACCTCGCCTGCCAGGCGCGGACGGCCGCGGAGGCGGTGGGGCTCGGGCCGCAGGACGTGTGCCTCGTGGCGGGGGACGCCGCCTCGGCCGCCGGGTTCGCGTGCCCGGGCCTCGTGGGCGCGCTCGGCGCGGGGGCCACGGTGGTGCTCGCGGAGGGGGCGGCGGAGGTCGCCTCGCTGGTCGCGGAGGAAGGCGTGACGGTGGTCGCGGGGGTGTCGCGGTCCGAACTCGCCTCCGGTGGCATTGATTTGAGCGGTGTGCTCGTGGTGGAGGAGCTGCTGCACGGTTCGGTCGAGGGAGTGGCGCTGCGCGGCGGGCCGGGCGGGGCCCTGCGTCCGCTGTCGGCCGAGGACGAGGTGCGGGTGGCCGGGGCGGACGGCACGGAGGTGCCGGTCGGGGAGGTTGGTGAGCTCCAGGTGCGGGGGCCGTCCGTCGTGCGCGGGTACTACCGCGGGGCCGGGGGCGAGCGCTTCTGTGCGGACGGGTTCTTCCGTACGGGGGAGTCCGTGCGCAGGCAGGACGACGGGAGTCTGCTGCCGGGCTAGCAGGGGCGGCGGAGGTACGGCCGGGCTGCTGGGCTGCGGAGGCACGGCCGGTTTGCTCGGCGGCCCGGTCAGCCCGTGGTGCGCAGGGCGTCGAGCAGGTCGCCGAGGTCTCCCGTGACCGTGCGGCAGCCGAGTCCCGCCAGGTTCCGCCGGGTCACTTCGTGGCGGGCGAATCCGATGGACGGGACGCCCAGGTCGCGGGCGGCTTCGAGCTCGGCGGCCGAGGAGGAGACCAGCAGGGTCGCGTCGCGGCGGCCGCCCGTGGCGTCGAGGGCGCGGCGCAGGCACTCCGGGTGCGGCATGAGCCGTGTGAGGTCGGGGCCCCGGCCGTACACACCGGCCCGCAGCGTGCCGCCGAGTCCGCGCGCGTCCAAGTACGTGGAGACCACGACCGGCGCCACGTCCGTCACGATCCCGACCCGCCGGCCCGAGGCGTGCAGCGTACGGATCAGGCGGTCGGCGTGCGCGGTCGGGAAGGTGGTGGCCGCCGCCTCCAGTTCGAGCCGCGTGAGGCGCTCGGCCACCGGGGCCGCGAGACGGTGGTCGCCGAGGGCGCGGAGCAGGTCGAGCGGGTGCGGGTGGCCTTCGTACTGCCTCAGGCCCGTGCCCTTGAGCAGCCGGTCGCCGCGCAGCGACTCGTCCGGACGCCGCAACTCGACGATCAGCTCGGCCAGTTGGCGGCTGATGTCGCGCGCGACCTGGGCGGGATAGAGGCGGACGACGGGCCCCTCGAAGCCGAGCAGGACGACGCGGGCCTGTGCCAGGGCCTCGGCGGCGTCCTCGGCGGAGAAGCCCGCGGAGCCGGTGGTCCGCTGCGGCCGGTCAGGGGCCGCTGTCCGGGACGGCCGGGACGGCCGGGGCGGTGAGGGGAAGAGGTCCGCGCCCTGAGGCATCGGCGGTGCGGCGGCTGAAAGGTGGACCGAGCAGCTGACGGTCAGGCCCGGCACCGGCCACGGCTCCAACTGCGCGTTCTGTACGTCCTGTTGGGCCGCGCCCACACGCTCGGCGGTGTAGCGGCGGGTGATGCGGGTCAGTACGCGCTCCAGGTGCGCGAAGAGGGCCGTCGCCACGGAACTGACGTCCGCCTCCACGAAGGCCAGGGGGCCCGTCACGTTCCAGGTCAGTTCCACGGAGGCCGTGAACGGGGCGGGGCCGGCGCCCGGCAGGGGGAGTTCGCGGCGCTCGCGCTGGAGGGTGAGGTCGACCTCGTAGTAGCGGGCGGTCGTGTCCTGCGCGTACTCCTCCGCGTCTTCCTCGTCCGGCACCAGGTACACCACGGCAGTTGTCGCGTGGTTCACCTCCGGCGTCTCGCCGCCGTGGATCGGGAAGGGGCCGCGGACCAGGTCGCGCGGGACCGTCGGCGGCTCCGCGGGCTCTGTGGGCTCCGGCGGCTCCGGTGCGGGCGTGGGCGACGGGTCCGGGGAGTGGACGGGCTCGGGCCGGTGGACGTACGCCACCAACTCGCCCTGCACGATCAGCGGCGAGAAGCTCCGGTGCGAGAGCGGGATGACAGCGCCGTCCCGCGCGTCCTCGTAGAGGGGCCGGGAGACCACCACCAGGGCCTCGCCCGGCATCGGGTCGACCTCGCGCCGCAGGGAGTGCCGCCCCAGGTGGCCGATGGGCCGGGAGTTGTGCCAGAACATGACCCTCAGGCTCACCGGCAGCGGCAACCCGGCTTGCAGCGCGCCGAGTTCGGCCAGGACCGTCGGCAGCAGGGGCAGCACGGAGCTGCCCGGCTCGGTGATGACGAGATAGCCGTTGGGCCGGGCGAGCAGCTCGTATGCGTCGGGGTCGAGCAGGTCGCGGGCGAGCAGCGCGCCGACGAACCGGCCGACCGCGTCCTCGGCCTGCTCGCTGTCGCCGGGCGACTCGGCGAGGAACTCGAAGACGACGGCAGCGCGTTCACGGGCGCCGGAGGAGAGCAGTTCGCGGTACAGCTCGTCGTGGAGGCCCTCCAGGTCGGGGCCCACGGCTCCGTCGACGCGCGCGTGGTACTGCTCGTAGGAGTCGATGGCCTCGTCGGTCCGGCCGAGGGCACGCAGGGCGAGGACGTGCAGATGGCGCAGGCTCTCGGACTCGGGGTACCGCACGACGAGGCGCGCGAGGTCGGCGGCGGCCGTTTCGGCTTCGCCCAGGTCCAGGTCGATCTCCGCACGCCTCATGAGGAGTTGGTGGTGCAGTGCCCGCAGGTGGATACGGGTGCGGCGGGCGGCCGGTCCGGGAACGCCCGCCAGGGGTTCGTCCTCGAAGCCGTCGAGGGCCGACTGGACCATGGACCGCCTGGCCTCGGCGCTCTCCCTGTCCTCGCGGGGGTCCGTACGGTTCTCGCGGAAGTCCGCACCGTCCACCAGCGCGCTGACGGCGTGCAGGTCGATCTGGGCGGGGGCGGCGAGGACCGCGTATCCGGTCCGTCCGGCGGCGAGCGTGCCGGGGCCGAGGGCGCGCGCCAGCTCCTCCAGGTACGGGACGGGGTCCTCGCCCGCGTCCTCCCCCCACAGCCCTCGGGCCACGTCCGCCACGGGAACGGGTCGTCCGTACCGCTCCAGGAGGATGACGAGGCAGGCCTTCGCCTCGGGGGACAGCTGCTCGGCGCCTGGGCACAACTGCGCGCCGATCAGCTGGAACTGCGGGGCCTGGGTGGCTGCGCGCTGGATGATCGGCCCGAAGTCCGGGGAGGCGAGCAGGGCGATGATGGCGTCGGCGTCGCGGTCGGGATCCGGTTCGAGCGGCTCGACCTGGGAGAGGATCTGCCAGTTGAGCAGGGACCAGGCGCGGAAGCCCTGGTAGCCGGCCAGCTCGTGGAGCAGGGTGTCCAGCCGCTCACGGTCCTCGTCGGGCGAGTTGACCGCGACGCTGTCCAGGAACCCGGTGAGCCGCACCGCCCCGTCCGCGCTGTCGATCAGCACATCCGCGGGCTTGAGCGGGCCGTGCCCCAGCCCGTGCGCGTGGGCGGCCGCGAGCGCGCGAGCAGTGTGGGCGGCCAGCCGCGCGAGCAGCCAGAACGGCACCCGGCTGCCGGCCGGGCCGCGCAGCACATCACCCAGGCTGACGCCGTCCACGAACTCCTCTACGGCGTACGCGGTGTCCGCCTCGAAACCGTGCTCGTGCAGCCGTACGACGTTCGGGTGGTCCACCGCGGCCAGCGCCCCGGCCCGCCACCGGAAGACCCGGGCCCCCTCGCCGTCGGGCTCCAGACCGGGGAACAGGTGCAGCACCACGGTCCGCCCGGCCCGGAGGTCCCGCGCCCGCCACGTCTGCCGCTCGCCCGCGCCGAGTCGCACCTCCAGCACGTAGCGGTCCGCGAACAGCCGTCCCTGCCCGGCCTGTTCGCGCACGGCGCCGCCCATCCGCCGCACGCTCTCCGCCCGCACCGAGGCGACCGCCGAGCCCTCCGCCGCGTGCTCGTTCCCGCCCGGGACGGCCACCCGGATCTCCCCGGCCGCGATCCCCGCCCGGTCGTCGATGGGTGCGCCGAGGCGGGCCAGCAGGTCGCGGGTGCGCAGGCGGGCGGTCCGCGGCAGGGTGCCGAGCAGCAGCTCCCGTACGCCCTCGCGGAAGGTGTACGCGCCCGGTGTGCCCGGGACCGCCTTCAGGAGCCCGCTCAGGATGACCTCCGCGAGGTGGCCCGGCTGCGGGCGGCGCTCCAGGGCCGCCTGGACCAGGCGCATGTACGGCAGGTGCGGGCGGCCGACGGCGAGATGGCCCGCGAGGCGGTACGCCTCCGGGGACGCGAGGGCGCGGAAACGCAGCAGCAGCTCCTCGGGTCCGAGTTCCTGGACGGCCTCGCTGCGGGCGGGTGCCGGGGCGGTTGGTGCGGGTGGGAGGTGGGCCGCGGCGCCCGGCACGGGGCCCGAACCCGCCACCAGGGCGGCCCAGTTGGCGAGCCAGGGCCCGGAGGGTTCGAGGACGGGCAGGGGCAGCCAGTCGGTCCCCGGGGCGGCGGCGTCGGATGGGCCGTATGTGGCGAACGTGCCGGGCGCGCCGGGTGTGCGGTACGCCGCGGGTCCGTCCGGTGTGCGGTACGCGGCGTTGGGTGCGGCGGGCCACGGGGCGGTGAGCGTGGTGGCCGTGGCGGGGAGTGCGGTGGTGCGCCAGAGCCGTTCCGGCAGGGGCTGGACCACCGCGACCGGGTGGCGGGCGGCCCAGCGGTGCAGGGTGGCGTGCCAGCGCCGGCCCGCCGGGCCCGCACGCCACTGCGGGCCCATGCAGTCGCTGAGCACCAGAGTGACCGTCCGTCCGTCGGCCGGTGTGCCGGCGGTGCCGCGCACCTCGCCGGACTCGGTGAGGCGGTGCACGTCCAGGGTGCGGAAGATGCCGGACTGGCCGAGCGCGGTGCGCAGTTCGCGCAGCAGGGGGCGCCAGACGGTCATGGTCGGGCCGTCGTCGTACACGATCCGCAGCCTCAGCCAGCGCTCGGCGGCGGGCCGCAGCACCGGCAGCCACGCCTGCCCGGGCGCCGCGAGCCGCGCGATCCGGTCGGCGGTCGCCTGCTCGTCCAGCTCGAAGCCGGCGGGCGCGGGCACCCGGCGCTTGAGCGGCCGCAGCGCGCGCTGGAGGGTGAGCGGCCGGGCGAGCATCGGGGGTGCGGGGGCGAGCAGGGAGGTGAACCCGTCCTCCCCGTCGCCCTCGCCGCCCGGCCCGGCGAGGGCGGGCTCGGGGAGGTGGACGGGGACGCGGGGTTCGGGCAGGGGCGGCTGCGAGGGCTGGGGGAGGTGCGGTGGCGGGGTGGGTTCGGGGTGTGCGGGGGCGAGGTCCTGGGGTGCGCCGGGCGGTCGGTGGGGGAGGTCCGCGTGCGAGAGGCCCTGCTCCTCGCCTGGCTGCTGCTCGCCGGGGCTCATGTGGCGCGCCAGCCACAGGAGTTCGGCGAGCTCGACGGAGGTGGGCCCTTCACCCGCGCGCTCCCCGCCCGCCTCGGTGAGCACCTCGGCGAGGCGGGCGACCAGCGGGGGGTCGGGGGGTGGCGTTGCGCTCCCGGTGCACGTGGCGTCGGTGGATGCGGCGTCGGGACCGGACCCGTCGTGACCGGATCCGCCGGAACCGGACCCGCCGGGAGCCGGCCCCGGGCACGCCGAGTCGGTCGGTGGCCCTTCACCTGCCTGCCCGTTCGCCTCCTCCGGCCCGGGGTCAGAAACCCGCATCGTCCTGGTGCCCCCGGCTCAGATACGGCATCAGCTGCTCCGCCAGCGCGTCGCGCGAGCTCCCCTCAAGGCCGGACGCGCCCGTCAGGTAGATGGCGTTCAGGAGCTGGTCCGTGGCCAGCTCGCCGGCCGTGCCGCGCTCCAGGAAGCGCGCGATCAACTCCCTTGCGTACGGGGCCGGTTCGCCCAGGTGGGCGCGGACGATCTGCTCCAGGTGGACCTCGCGCGGCTGGTGCAGTTCGAGGCGGACGCAGCGGCGCAGGAAGGCCGGCGGGAACTCGCGCTCACCGTTGCTGGTCAGCACCGTGAACGGGAAGGCGCGGCAGCGCACCCGCCCGCCGCGCACCGTGACCCGCTCGTCCGTGCCGTCGACCAGCACCGAGGCGGAGGGGGTGTGGCGGGTGGCGCGGACCAGCTCGGGGATCTCGTACTGGCCCTCCTCCAGGATGTTCAGGAGGTCGTTGGGCAGGTCGAGGTCGCTCTTGTCGATCTCGTCGATGAGCAGGACGCGCGGGCGGCGGTAGGGGAGCAGCGCGGTGCCGAGCGGGCCGAGGCGCAGGTGTTCCTCCAGGTCTCCCGCCCCCGCCTGCGCCTGATGGCCGGGCTTCCCTTCGCCGCTTGCCGCCACGGACCTGCCCGTCGAGGCCGCCTCGCGCGCCGCCGAGGCGCGCCGGCCCGCCGCGTACAGCCGGGACAGCGGGTCGTACGCGTACAGACCGTCGTGCAGGACCGTGCGGCTCGTGATGTTCCACCGCAGCACCGGGCCCAGCTTCAGCTCGTGCGCCACCGCGTACGCCAGCGAGGACTTGCCGCTGCCGGGCGGGCCCGTCACCAGGAGCGGGCGCCTCAAGTACAGGGCGGCGTTGACGAGTTGGACGGCCTCGTCGGTGGCGATGTACGTACGGGCGCGGTGCCGGCGGTCCGGCGATGTGGCCGCACGGTCCTCGTGCTCCGCCGGCGTCGGCAGCGCGGGGCCGCCGTCGAACGCGCGCCACGGCGGGGGCGCGGGCAGCTGGTCGATGCCGTCGTGCGGCTGGTTCGAGCCGGTGAACACGGGCCACAGGGACATCGTTCTCCTCAGTGCTCCTTGCGATACGGGGCCGGGGGCGGCGGTCGGGTCGGGGCCGGGGCGGCGTGGGCGGGTTACGCGACGGGCGAGCCGGCGAACGGGACGGTCTCGGGCAGGGCGCGCGGGTCCTCCCACAGCAGGGACAGGTCGTGCGCCCAGTGCGCGCCACCGCCGTGCGGTCCCGCGTCGAACGCGTCCAGTCTCAACTCGTACACCGCATCGGGCAGTTCACCGGGCGGCAGCTGCGCGAGCCGCTGGGCGAGCCGGTCCAGGAACTCGTTGCTGCTGCACGCCTCGTGCGGCGCCCCCGCACACCCCGTGCGCGGCCAGATCACCGCGGGCACCGGAGCGTTGAGGCCCGCCTTGAACGCCTCACGCACCCGGCCGGGCGGCGCCCCGAGCCCCAGGAGGTCAACCCCGCGGCGCAGCCCGATGGTCAGGCTCACCGAGTCGCCGGGCGGCGCGCCGCAGGCGATCCGGTGCAGCCGGGCCTCGGCGCGCCCGTCCAGCTCCTGCCACTTGCGCCGCAGCTTGTGCTGGAGCATGCCGCTGCGCCGCCGCTCCAGCTCCACCACGACCACCGGCGCGAAGGAGCCCAGCGGCGAGTCGTCGTCCTTGCTTCGCTGCCAGTGCACCACGTCCGTGTTCAGCCACTTGCGGGGCAGCACGAAGGCGATCAACTCGCGCCCGTCCAGGTCGACTTCGCGGTAAGCGTCGTCGATCCGCTCCAGGACGTAGGGGCGCACCTCGCGCGTGCTGAGGGTGCGCTGGCCGATGATCCGGCGGTGGGCGCCGTTGTACGCGGACACCTCCACCAGGAAGCGGTCCTCGCCCGAACCGCTCGGCGCGATCTCCACCAGGACCGGCGACCAGGGGCGGGCCGCCGCGGGCGCGCGCTCCGGGGCGGGTGCACTCCCGCGGTTGCGGCCGAGGCCGCGCAGCGCGGCACGTGCGGCCGGGTCCTCGCAGTAGTCGGCGAGACGTGTGGTGAACCGCCCCAGCGCGTCCGGGTCCTGGATCTCGCTGAGCAGATACCAGGCCGCGTCCCACAGCGAAGCGAGCCCGCGCACGGGCGGCGGCGGCCCGAACGGGCCCACCGCGTCCCGGTACAGCCGCTCCGGAGCGCACTGCGCCTCCTGCCACACGGCTCCGGCGGCCACCGTGTCGAGCAGACCCCGCAGCCGCTCCTTGTCGGCCGCGGCGGCGGCGCCGGTCGGGATCAGGTCACCGAGCCGGGGCCAGTAGCGCGCCATGACCTGCGCGGGCAGCATCCGACCGTTGCGGATCTGCGGGTTGCGGGCCGCGGAGGTGACCATCCCGACCACCCGTCCGTCGTGCGCGAGTGTCACGGCGGCGCCGCTGAAACCGGGCGCGAGGGGCTGGCCCGCGGGCCCCCAGGCCTCCAGCTGCACCCACTCCTGGGTGATCAACTGGCCGCCGACGGCGCGGTATTCGGCGAGCACGCCCTCCTCGTAGGCCTTGGGGAAGCCGTACGAGAGCAGGCGCGGGGGCGGGTCGCCGTAGGCCTCGGCGGGCGCGGCGAACTCGGCGGGCCTGATGGTGACCGGGTCGTCCAGTTCGAGTACGGCGAGGTCGCCCGGGTCCAGTCCGTCGGCCCAGCCGCCGTGCGCCACGACCCGGGCGGGCAGCCGGTCCTTGCCCACGTGCGGGAAGGTGACGCCGACCCCCTCGGCCTCATGCGCGCCCACCACGTGGGCGCAGGTCAGGACGTGCCGATCGGAAACCAGGAAACCGGCGCCGAACTCACGGCCGCACTGGATCCGGGCGTGCCAGGCGGCGTTCCCGCCCGGTCCGTTCGGAGCCGCGGCGGGCAGCGGCGCAGGGCTCGCGGGAGACGTGCTTGTGGGGGTCGGGTTCGCGGGAGTCGGATTCACGGGCGGCGGGCTCATGGAAGGAGGGCTCACGGTTGCGGTGCGGGCGGCGCCGGCACCGGGGGAGCCGGCGGCGCGGGAGGTGCGGGCGGCTGCGGGGGCGCGACGACCGCGGCGCCCTCGACGCTGTCGGCGGCGGCCACGCGCTGTCCGAGGTAGGTGACCTGGCCCGGCCCTCCGGGCGCCCAGGCCAGCTTCACCACGAGATGGCCTTCGACCGCGCTCTTCGCGATCAGCGCACCGGCCTGCGCGGTCAGCTTCACGCCGAACTCGATCTCCACCGAGTCCGGCCGCAGCGACCCGTCGCGGAACACCCGCAGCGCCGACTCGGCGGCCGCCCGCACCCCGGACAGGGACTCCTCGAAGGTGCGCGTGGCCCGCACTGCGCCGTCGGAGCCGCTGACGAGATGCTGCCCCTCCTCGTCGTCGGCGGCGAAGTCCACCGGTACGACGGTGCCGTCCTCGGTGGTGAACTCCATGTATTCGCCCATGTCGCGGCCCCCGTCGTGCGTCCTGGTGATCGTGCGACTCATTGTGGCGCAACTCGCGGGCGGCTGTGGCGCGTTGCACGGTTGCGTAGGCACGCCGTACACACGAAGGCGCCGCCTCCCGTGGGACGGGGGAGACGGCGCCGTGCGTGGCTCCTCGGATCAGACGCGGGGTCCGGTCCGCGGGCCGGATCGTCGGGTCAGACCAGCCAACCGAGGAAGTGGGCGAGACCGGCGACGATGTTGGTGATGACGTTCATGGTGCTGCGTTCTCCTTGTGATCCTGCTGAGTTGGGACAAGACCCCGGCACGCTTTGGGACAGGTGACGGAGCGAGCGCGATTACGGTCTGCAGCCCGTTGCTTGCGCACCGTCAGCATCGTTGGTCACAAAGGACAAAAGCAAACGCATACGTGACGATCACCTGTTCTGGGGAGCAACTGTTCCCTTGTTCGGGTGAGTTGATCGGCGCGCGGGCGAACGAGGCGCTACCCGCCCCGAGTTGGTCACTGCGGCGAGGTGTCCGTCCCGCTCCCGACCACACCCCGTACGACGCCGAGATCCACCAAGTCCTGCGGGCGCAGGCGCAGTTCGTCCGCGGTCTCCCGTACGCGGGAAGGCGGGCGCTTGAGGATGGCGGCCGCGAGCTCCGGGGCGATCACCGAGAAGTAGCTCGACGGCGTGGCCCAGGTGCGGCCCGGCGCCGCCAGCGCGAGCGCGCCGCCCGAGCCGCCCTCGCCGATCACCAGCGTCGTCACCGGGACCCGCGCGCCCGCCACCGCCGCGAAGACCTCCGCGATCGCCGGGCCCGCGCCGGCCGCCTCCGCCGCCGCGTCGTTCGCCGCGCCCGGCGTGTCCACCAGGGTCAGGACCGGGATGCCGAGGCGGTCCGCGAGGCGGATCAGGCGGGCCGCCGTGCGGTAGCCGGCCGGACGCGTGGCCGTGCCGCACTGCGCGGCGTACGCGATCGTGCGGCCGTCGCGCAGGCCGAAGCCGCACCGCATCCCCGGGTCGCGGCCGCCGCAGCGGTCGCCCGAGATCTCCGTGCGCTGCGTGAAGTACGCGTCCAAGTAGGCGTCCGCGCGCGGCCGTTCGGGCGCGCGGGCCGCCTCGACCGCGGCCCAGCCGCTCTCCACCCGGCGCAGGTCGCCGAGCGCGTGCGGGACCGGTGCGGGCAGGGCCGCGCCCGGCGCGGTCAGAAGGCGCAGCCGCAGCGCCAGTTCGGACCGCAGCTCCTCGCTCCGTACGACCGCGTCCACATGGCCCGCGGCGAACTGCGCCTCCGCCGTGTACGCCGCCGGGTCCGCGTCCGCCGGGCGCACCCGCGACCCCGCGAACCCCACCTGCGCGCCGGGCAGCGCGAGTACCATGTCCGCGCCCGCGCCGAGCGTGGCCCAGCCGCCGCCCGTCGTGGGGTCGCGCAGCACGGCCAGCTGCGGCACGCCCGCCTGTGCGGTCAGCGCCGACTGGCGTGCCACGCGCTGGAGTTGGGTGAGGGCGAGCATGCCCTCCTGCATCCGGCTGCCGCCCGTCGCGATCAGTGAGACCACGGGGAGGCGGTGGGAGCGGGCGTGCAGGTGGGCCGCCTCGATCAGGTCGCCCGTGCGCGTGCCGAGCGAGCCGCCGAGGAAGCCGAACTCGAAGGCGATCACCACGGCCTCGGTCCCGCCGACGCGCACCCGCCCGCACACCACGGACTCCTGCTCCCCGGTGCGCTCGGCCGCCCGCGCCAGTGCGGCGCCGTAGCCCTGCCAGTCCAGCGGACCGTCCGGCTTGCCCGGACCGCCGGGCGTGGGGAGCTCGGTGAAGGTGTCCGGGTCGGCGATCAGGGCGAGGCAGGCGCGGGCGGAGGGGCGCCGCGCCGGGGGCTCGGGCTCGGTGGGCCGGGGTGCGGCGGCTTCCGGCGTGGCGGGCTCGGACGCGGTGGGCTCGGGCAGGGAGGGCTCAGACATGGAGGGCCTTCTTCATGATCTTGCCCATGTCGTTGCGCGGCAGCTCGTCGAGGTAGCGGACGATGCGCGGGCGCTTGTGCGGGGCGAGCTGCGCGGCCACGTGGTCCGCCAACTCGGATTCGGGCGGTGGGAGTTCGCGGTCGGCCGGGACGATCCACGCCACGATCCGTTCGCCCAGATCCGCGTCGGGCTCGCCGGTCACCGCCGCGTCCCGGACGCCCGGGTGCTCCATCAGGACGTTCTCGATCTCCCCGGCCCCGATCTTGTACCCGCCGCTCTTGATGAGATCGGTGGCCTTGCGCCCCACGATCCGCACGTAACCGTCCGGGTCCCGCACCGCCATGTCACCCGTGCGGAAGTAGCCGTCGTCCGTGAACGCCTCGGCCGTCGCATCCGGCCGGTTGAGGTACTCCAGGAACAGGTTCGGCCCCCGCACCTGGATCTCGCCCACCAGGTCGGGCCCGTCCGGCAGTTCGCGCCCGCTCTCGTCGACCAGGCGCAGCTCCACCTCGCGCAGCGGCACGCCCACCGTGGCGGCGCGCGGTTCGCCGTCCGCGCGGACGCTGGTGTTCATCAGCGTCTCCGTCATCCCGTACCGCTCGATCACCGCGCGCCCCGTGGCCGCCCTGATCCGCTCGTGGTCGCGGGCCTGAAGGGCCGCGGAGCCCGACACCAGGAGCCGCGCCCCCGCCAACGCCTTGGCGAGCGCCGGGTCCCCGGCCAGCTCCTCGGCGATGCGGTGGTACATCGTCGGCACCCCGAAGACCATCGTCGCCCCCGCGCTCAGCTCCCGCGCCACGCCCTGCGTCGTGAACCGGCCCAGATGCCGCACCGCACCGCCGCGCCGCAGCGGGCCCAGGACGCCGAGGATCAGCCCGTGCACATGGAAGAGCGGCAGCCCGTGCACGAGCGTGTCCTCGGCCGTCCACTGCCAGGCGTCCTCCAGGGCGTCCAGCGTGCTGGTGAGCGCACGTCGGGGGAGCACCGCGCCCTTGGGCGGCCCCGTGGTGCCGGAGGTGTAGACGATCAGGGCGGGATGGTCCGGGGTCGGTTCGGGCCATGTACGCGATCCGCCCTCAGTTGCGCTGCCCGAGGCAGGAAGGGCCTCGATGTCGATACGGGGCAACTCGGCCAGCACGTCCGGCAGTTCCTCGCCCGGGGCGGCCAGGACGAGGGACGGGGCACTGTCACCGACGATGTGCGCCAGCTCCCGTGCGCCGGTCTTCGGGTTCAGCGGGACCGCCGGGACGCCGGCGAGCAGCGCCGCCACCACCGCCACCGCGGTCTCCAGGGTCGGGGTCGCCCAGACGGCGACTCTGCGGGCCCCGCCCAGGGACTCGGCCAGCGCACCGGCCGAGGCGGCGAGCTCCGCGTAGGAGAGCGTGCGCTCGCCGAAGGTCAGGGCCGGCCGGGCGGACCCCTCGGCCAGGGCGGGGAACAGGGTCGCGGTGCGGTCACTCACGTGACGTACTCCCATCCGTAGGACTGCGGGCACGGTTTCCTCGGGGCGTATCACCCGAATCCTGGCACCACCAGGACCAGCCAGACGACGGCGGGCACGGCCGCGACCACGATCCCGCCGTAGACCATCAACTGCCGGAAGAACCGCTCGCGGTCGACATCCGGCGCGGCCGCGAGCACCAGGGCGCCGTTCGTCGAGAACGGGCTGACGTCCACCACCGTCGCCGACACCGCGAGGGCCGCGATCATCCCGACGGCCCCGATCTCGCCCTGCGCGAGGAACGGCACGGCGAGCGGGATCAGCGCGCCCATGATGCCGACGGAGGAGGCGAAGGCCGAGACGACCGCGCCGACGTAGCACAGGAGCAGCGCCGCGAGCAGCGGGACGCCGATGTCGCCGACCCCCTCGCCCGCCCACTTGATGGTGCCCATCTCCTCCAGGACCCCCACGTAGGTGATGACACCGCAGATCAGGAGCACGGTCGGCCAGGCGATCTCGCCGACGGCCTTGCGGCTGGACTCCGGCCAGACCGCGCTGAGCGCGACGGCGAGGGTGATGGCGGTCAGGCCCGCGTCGAGGTCGAAGCCGAGCACGGCGACGACCAGCGCGACGAGTGCGACGAGGGTGGCGATGCGCGCAGGGTTGAGGCGGGTGTCCTCGTCGGTCTCCAGTGAGGCGTCGGCGCTCTCCTCGGCGCGGCGGCGGGCCAGCTTGAGTCCGCCGAACAGGACGAAGACGACCGCCGCGATGATGACGTTGGCGATCAACGAGGCCAGGAACAGGGCGACTTCGTTGCCCGGGAGGTTCTCGCGCTCCACGATGCCGTTGACGATCGTGCCGTAGATGCTGATCGGCGAGAAGCCGCCGCCCTGCGCGCCGTGCACCACCATCGCGCCCATGAGGAGCGGGCTGATGCCGTAGCGCGCGGCGAAGCTCAGCGCGAGCGGCGCCACGATCGCCACGGCCGCCGGACTGACCGCGCCGATGGCGGTGAGCGCCCCCGTGATCACGAACATCACCCAGGGGATGAGCGCGATCCGCCCGCCGACCAGGCGGATGGAGGCGTGCACCAGCCAGTCGGTGGTGCCGTTCGCGCGGGCCAGGGCGAAGAGGTACGTGATGCCGACGAGGACGATGAAGAGGTCGCCCGGGAAGCCGGCGAAGATGCCGTCCGCGTCCATGCCGGCGACGAGTTCGCCCACGCCGAAGGCCGCGGCGAAGGCAAGTGCGCCCATGTTGATCGAGCGGGTGGTGGCGATCACGAAGACCACCACGAGTACGAGGATCGAGATCAGTTCCGCGGACATCGGGGGCTCCCCGTGTGCTGGAGTGGATGAGTGGGCGGCTTGCGGGCGGTGCGTCGCGCTTCGGAGGCTGGGTGGCGGCTGGGTGGCTCGGTGGTCAAGTGGCTGAGCCACTCGGTCACTTGGTGCCCCACAGAGTCGGGGTCGCGCGCACCCCCGTCAAGGGTCTGCGCGCAAATTGGCTCAGCCACTCGGCCAACCGCGCTGCTACGCTGCGGGCATCCACGGGAGGGGGCGGGCCATGTCCGAAGCACTGCGGCCCATGGGGCGTACGCGCCTCTACGAGCAGGTCATCGACCGGTTGCGCGCCTACGCCGCCGAGTCGGGGCTCACGTCCGGAGACCGGCTCCCGCCCGAGCGCGAACTGGCCGCACGGCTCGGTGTCTCCCGCGCCTCCGTCAAGCAGGCCATCGTGGTCCTCGAGGTGCAGGGCCTCGTCGAAGTGCGCCACGGCGGCGGTACGTACATGCTCGGCGACAGCCTCGACGCCGAGCCCGTCGACCGCATGGTGGAGCGGCGGCGCCGGCTGCCCGACGTCTTGGAGGCCCGCGAGGCGCTGGAGACCAAGCTGGCCGAACTGGCCGCCGAGCGCCGTACCGAGGAGGACCTCGCGGCCATCCGCGAGGCCATCGCGTTCATGGCCGAGGAGATCGAGCGCGGCGAGCACGGTGTGGAGGGCGACCGCCGCTTCCACGCGGCCGTGACGGCGGCGGCGCACAGCGCGATCCTCGCCGAGTTCATGCGCTCGATCGCCGAGCAGATCACCGAGTCGCGGCATGAGTCGCTGCGCCAACCGGGCCGTCCCGCGCGCTCGTTCGCCCAGCACATGGCCGTGTTCGAGGCGATCGACGCGGGCAACGGACGGGCGGCCGCCGCGGCCATGCGGCGGCATGTGCGCACGGTGGCGAAGGTGCGGCTCCTCGACTGGGACCCGGAGGGCGACGGGGGCGCCGGGACGTCCGGCTGACCCCGTCGCCGCCCCGGGTGGCCCGCCGGTTCAGTGCGTGAGCGTGAAGGTGAAGTCGGAGGAGCGTCTGCCGCTCAGCCGTGCCGTCGACACGATCTTCCGTTCGGTGACGAGCCGTTCGACTCCGCTCCGCGAAAGGCCGTACCCCTCGGCGATCAGCCGGGTGGGGCGGACCGGAATCCGCGCCGCGAAGCGCACCGACACCTCCCGCACCTCACCGGCCGCGCGGTCCGCGCCGGTGTCGAGGCGCCAGGCGCCGCCCCAGTCGAGGGCGACGCGGTTGCGGCGCCGGACGGCCGGATCCTGGAGCAGCTCGGCGGCCAGCGACGGGTCGTTGCCGTGCAGCCGGTCCAGCAACTCGGGGTGCAGGGACCGCACATGGGCCCGTTCCAGGATCGTGAGGTTCACCGTGTCCCCGCACCCGGCGCAGAGCGCGAGAAGCCAGGCGTCGAGGAGTTTGTGGTGGGCATTGACGCGAAATTTTCCGTTCGCCCGGAAGCGCCCGGAGGGACACACGTGGCAGCGACGGAGGACAGCCGGCAGACAAGTGGGCGTGACCAGCCAGGTCACCCGTGAATCGAGCACAGAAGCACACCGCTTCCTGTGAGAAATCCGCAGCGGAAAGGAGCGCGACGCGAAGAGCGCGACGCGCGACAGATCGGCTTCCGGGAGGTCTCACAGGGTGTACATCGGCACGTCCTTTGCCTGGGCGACTCGGCCGGCCAGCACGGTAGGGGCGGGCGACGGCGGCCCTCAACCGGTTTTCGGCCGCTCCTGAGGCCGGATCCATCGGCGGGATCCGTGGGCCGGATCCGTCGGCGGGATCCGTGGGCCGGATCCGTCGGCGGGATCCGTCGGCCGGGTCTCAGCCCCGCGAGGCCGTCTCCCCGCCCGCCGCCTTCCAGTCCTCGGCCAGCAGCCCGAGCAGCACCTCGTCGAGGAACTCGCCCATCACCCACGCCGAGGACCGCAGCAGCGCCTCCCGTACGAAGCCGTTGCGCTCGGCGGCGCGCAGCATCGCGTGGTTGTCGGCCAGCGTGTCCACCTGGAGCCGGTGCAGGCCGCGCACGGCGAACCCGTACGTGCACAGCGCCGCGACCACATCGGTCCCGTACCCCTTGCCGCGCGCGGACGGCAGCAGGCCGAGGCCGAGGTGCGCACAGCGGTTGTGCGTGTCGATGCCCCACATCGTCGCCGTGCCGACCAGCTCGCCGCCCTCCAGCTCCACCACGGAGAACGCCACGACGCCGTCGTTGGAGTCGTCCACCACGAGCCGCGGGTCCTGCGACCCGGGCTTGAAGGGGCGCCACGGCCCGCCGTCGGCCCGTGCCGCGTTGAGCACGTCGTTGAAGAGCTCGTTCCGCAGGATCGGGAGGTCTTCCTCGTGCCGGGCCCGCAGCCCGATCTTCTCGCCTCGAAGCATGCGATCTTCCTATCCGACGTGCCCTGCCGCGGCAATGCGATAAGCCGGCCCCCGCGGCCGCATGCTCAAGTACCCGTCTGCACGGGTCTGTTCATCCCGTCCCGCAGGCCCCACCATGCACGGGACCGCTACTCATGCGTAACCACCCTTCATTCAGGGGGACTTCGTGCTGCGCTCACCTCTCCGCAAGGCTGCCCGCAAGCTCTCCCGCCGGGCATCCCCGCTCCTCGCCGCCGCGGCCCTGCTCGGTCTCACCGGCCCGGCCGGAGCCGCCCAGGCGGCCCCCGGACCGACGCCCGCCGCCGACCGCAATCCCGTGATCTTCGTGCACGGATACAACGCCGACCCCGGCGTCTGGGGCGGTCTGCGCGCCGACTTCACGGCAGCCGGCTACACCGACGCCGAACTGTTCTCGTGGGGCTACGACACGGCCCTGTCCGTGAACGAGACCCTGTCCGGCCGCTTCGCCGCCTACGTCGATGAGGTCCGTACGCGGACGGGGGCCGGGCAGGTCGACATCGTCGCCCACTCCTTCGGCAGCCTCGTCACGCGCTGGTACATCAAGCACGGCGGCGGCGCGGGAGCGGTCGACGACTGGGTGTCGCTCGCCGGACCCAACCACGGCACGAGCACCGCCTGGGCCTGCGCGCTGTGGTCCCAGGCCTGCCGCGACATGACCCCCGGCTCGTATGTGCAGGACGGTCTCGCCGAGGGCGACGAGACACCGGGCGCGGTGTCGTACGCGACGTTCTGGTCGAACTGCGACGAGGTGATCAACCCGGACAGCAGCGTGCCGCTCACCGGAGCGACGAACGTGGCCTCGGGCTGCCTGGCACACAACGACTTCCTCGGGGACGACGCGGTGTCCGCAGGCGTACGGGACTTCGTGCGCTGACTCAGGCCGGCGCCAGGCCGGTCCGGGCCAGCGTCTCCTCGACGGCCCGGTCCACCACCCGCTCCCGCTCGCCGGGAGCGGCCCCCTTCACCTGCGCGCTCACCCGCTGTGCCTCCCGCGTCGTGGGCAGGAAGCCCACCAGGAGCAGCGGAAGGAGCTTGCGGCGTACGAGGAGTTCGGCCGCAGAGGTCATCTGGGGGCGGCGCACCACCGAGACGTTCACACGGACCGCGTGCTCGTTGCCGGCGGGGACGCCGGGGCGGTCCGTCTCGATCGCCGCGTAGCGGAAACTGTGCGCGCGCTCGCATCCGGCGCACCCCGCGGGCCCGCGCGCCAGCCGCTCACCGCAGTCCTCGCACGTCAGCCGGTCGTAGGCGGCGTCCACCACGCGCCAGTCGTGCCGGTCGGGTTCGCCCAGGACCAGCTCGGCGAGGTCCCGCTCCTCGCCGGGCCCCGCGCCCGAGGCCCGTACGAACGCCTCCCACGGCTCCTCGACGATCGCGTCCACGAGGGCCCGGCACGCGGCACAGTCCGGGGCGCCGCCGTACGCGTACTCCCCGCACGCGGCACACCGCCGCACCCTGTCCCCGACCTCAGGTCTCGCCATGGGAAGGATTATCTCCCGGACGCGGGGCGGACCTCCTGGAGAAGGCCCCAGGTGAAGTCACCGACGTACGCCCCGCGCGTGCCCTGCGCGTCCGGTGCCTCGAAGGCCAGGCGCCAGCGCGTGGGGGCGGAGCCCTCCAGGAGCCGGGCGGGCGGGAAGGCGCGGCCCACCTCATCGACGGTGGCCGACCACGGGAGGAGGTCCGCCACCGTGCGCGGCTCGGCACCGGGCGATCCCGGCGCCCGGATCAGCCACTCGTTGACCACCGCGGTGCCGCCCGGCGCGAGCAGCACCTCGAACCGGAGCTCCGGCCAGAGCGGCACCGGCCACAGCAGCGCCTCGCAGGTCAGATCGCCGACCTGCCGGCGCAGGGTGTCCGCGGGCGCGCCGAGCACCGACCGGTAGCGCGCCACTGCCCCGCGGCCGCGCGGCGCACGCACCATCGCCTGCCAGCGCCGGTTCGCCTCCCTCATCTCCCCCTGGGACACGCCCAGTTCACGACGCGCGTCCTCGACGAGGCCGGGCTGGTGATCGGCCATCCGGCGCAGCAGCACGAGCTGGAAGTCGAGGGGGCCGAAGCGGGGCGGTGGCGGTGGGGCGGGACGGGGCGGCACGGACTCATGGTGGCCCATGCCGCCCCGCCCGCGCCCCACCGTCCCCAGGCGCACCTTTGCGCCTCCCGTATCGGGGTCAGGCCTCCTTCGTCCCGTACCGAGGTCAGGCCTCCTTCGTCCCGTACCAGGCCGCGATGTCCTGCGAGCTCGGCCAGCGGCTGTACGTGGGGGACTGGGGCCAGCCCTCGGGGACGTCCTGCCACTCCTCCTGGCGGCCGTAGGGGAGCAGGTCGATCAGCGGGAAGGTGTGGCTGAGCTGCTCCGTGCCGCGGCCGTCGGTGTGCCAGGTGCGGTAGACCTTGTCGCCGTCGCGCAGGAACACGTTCACCGCGAAGCCGGCGCCGGGCGGGGCGCCGACGTCCGCGCCGAAGGGGCTGCCGGCCGTGGAGTACCAGTCCATCGTGTTGCCGACGCGCTTCTTGTACGCGAGCGCCTCGTCGATGGGGCCCTGCGTGACGATCACGAAGCGGGCGTCCCAGTTGGCGAGGAAGTCGAGCCGGGCGAACTGCGAGGTGTAGCCGGTGCAGCCGGGGCACTGCCACTCCTTGCCCTCGAACCACATGTGGTTGTAGACGATCAGCTGCGACCGGCCGTCGAAGAGGTCGACGAGGCGGACCGGCCCGTCGGCCGACTGGAGGGTGTACTCGGGCATCTCCACCATCGGCAGCCTGCGGCGCTGCGCGGCGATGGCGTCGAGCTCACGGGTGGCCGCCTTCTCGCGGACGCGCAGGGCGTCGAGCTCCTGCTGCCAGGTCTTGGCGTCCACCACGGGAGGCAGGGCCTTGGTGCTGTCGGTCATGGTGCTCATCCCTTACGACGAGGGGTCCTGTCTTCCGGTACAGACCGTCGTCAGGGGCAGAACTCATCGGTACCCTGCGAAGGCGCCTCTGCGGGCGCCCTGTAGGGGAGACGGGGGATGTGCATGGGGACTGTGTTCGCGTTTCTGGGCGGCCTCGCCGCGATCGCCGCGGCTCTGGTGGCCGTCCTGCACCGCCGCTCCCGGCGGCAGTCCGGTGAGCTGTCAGCCGAGGCGTTGCGGCACGAGGCGGCGGCGCGGGCCCGGGTCGCGGGCATCCGTACCGACGTGCGGGCGATGGCGGTCGGGGATCACTCGCCGTTCGGCAGCGGGCTGATGGGCGGGCCCTCGGGGGAACGGCGGCGCTGATGCGGGCCGGGGCGTGCCCCGCGCGGGCGCAGGCCCTCCTGGAGGAACAGCACCGAGTTCACATAGCGCGGGCCCGCGAACGGCAGGACGCGGCGCAGCAGGCCCGCGCTCGCGACATGCGACGTGGCCTCCTGGTGGGCGGCCAGGTCGAAGTCGTCGAGGGGCAGCCAGGACGCCGAGGGGAGCACCCAGCCGCGGTAGCCGTGGGCCGTGAGCAGGTCGACGATGGGCGCCGTGGGCTGGATCCGCGCCTCCAGTTCGATGAGCAGGGCCGGGTGGTCGCGGTCCAGGGTCCTGGTGGCGCCCCGCAGCGTGGCCAGTTCGCTCCCGTCGACGTCGATCTTGATGAAGTCCACATCGTGCAGGGCGAGTTCGTCCACCGGGATGCACGTGACGTCCACGCCGTGCGTGTGGATGTCGCGGCGGATCAGGGAGGACAGGCCCCGCGTGCCCGCGTCCCCCTCGGGGAACCAGAGCCGCGCGGTGCCCGGCCGCTCGCTCGTCGCGGCCTGCACCACCCGCACGTTGGACGGGGTGATCCGCTCCAAGGTGCGCGCCAGATGCGGCACCGGCTCGACGGTCACCACGTCGCGCGCACGGGGCGCGAGCCGTCTGGACCAGGGCCCGTACCAGCCGCCGATGTCCACCGCCGTACGGCAGCCCTGCGGCAAGTAGTCGTCGAGCCGGGCCAGTTCAGGCTCGAAGCGCGGATACAGGAGCTGGGCGATACGGCCCACCACGGGTGCGGGGAGCAGGGGGCCGACGCGAGCGGCGAGGGTCATGAGGCGTCCGTCGCCTCCTCGGCGGTCTCGATCCGCATCAGGAGCCGCTCGTGCTCCTCGTCCGCGACCTGTTCGCCGGAGGACGGGAGCAGCTGGGGGATGCCTTCGAGGATCGGGTACCGCAGGCGCAGGCGGGGGTTGTAGAGCACCTCCTCGGGGGTCAGGAGGTGCAGCGGGCCCTTGTCGAGCGGGCACGCCAGGATGGTGAGAAGCGGGTCTTCAGGGGTCATGGTCAAGGTCAACTCCTCGGCTTGCGGCGGTTGTTCAGGTGCGGCCGTGGGGGTGCGGCGGGCGGCGGGACCCGGCGCGGCAGATGCGTCGGGATGGTGCGGCCCGAAGGCGCGATGGGCGGGGGCGGGCGTCGGGTGGGGCGGGGGCGCGGTGGGGGAGTTTCGGCGGGGGCGTCGGGGGCTGCTTCCGCGGGTGCATCCGCGGGCGTGCCGGTCAGTGCTTCCGCGGGCGCGTCGGCGGGTGTTGCCGCGGGCGTTTCGGTGGGTGCCTCCTCCTTCGGAGGAGAAGGTGGGGACACAGCCGGGGGCGCGGAGGCGGCGGCGGGCTCGGGCCCGGACGCCGGCGCGGACAGCGCTGCCTGCGGGACCGTCCCCGGCGCGGGGGCCGGGGACGCGACGGCCACCTCGCTTTCCTGTACGGCCGCCCCGTCCCGTACGCCTTCGGCCTCGCCCGCACCCGATCCCGCCCCCGTACCGGAGCCAGCCCCCGCGTCCGCGTCATGCCGCGGCAGCGCAAGCAGCACCACGACCGCGAGCCCCGTGCCCGCGAGCCGCAGTCCGAGCCGTACCGGATCCGTGGGCAGCGGCTCGCCGTATGCGAGTGTGCCGAGCACCGCCGTGTACAGGCATGTCACCGTCGTGCACACCGGCACGATCAGCGAGGCGCGCGAGCGCTGCAGCGCCGCCGCCGACATGATCAGGCCGAACACGCCCGTGCAGCACAGGAGATAGGGGTACGGGGAGATCAGCAGGTCGAGGAAGCGGTCCGTGAACCCGCGGTCGTCCTCGCCGAGCAGATGGCTGGACACGCCCTTGATCGCGAGCGAGCTCACCCCGTACAACAGGCCGACGGCGACGCCGTATTCGACCCCGCTCGTGGGCAGCCGGTGCCGGTTGCGGGCGCGGCCCTCCACCGCCGCGTACAGCCACAGGCCCGCCGCGAGCGACGGGACGCAGACGAGGATGACGGTCATCACCGGCGCGTGCGTGCCGACCTGGTCCGCACCCTCCTTCAGCGAGAGCACCACCATGAGCAGCGCGGCCAGGATCGCCCCGATCGCCCAGCGCTCGCGTCCGCTGGTCCGCTCGCCCAGCATCCGCGCCGACAGGATCACCAGGAGGACCAGGCCCGACACGAAGATGCCCTGGGCCGCCGCGATCGGCAGCGTGCGGTAGACGAGGAGCTGCGCGCCGAACCCCGCCGCGAGCGCCACCGCGCCGCCCACCCACAGCGGGCTGCTCAGGACGTGCGCGAGCAGCCGGAAGGGCTTGCTGATGTTGAGCGAGGGCATCGCGGTCAGGGCACGTTTCTCCAGGACGAAACCCACGCTGTACAGCGTGTTCGCGAGCAGTGCCGCCGCCACCCCCCACCACATGGCTAACCCCCCGGTTTACGCGCATGCACGAGCAGGATCGAGGACGCGGACGGCGCCAGGCAGGCGGCGCGGTCCAGGGCGCGCAGCGGCCGCGGCACGCCGTGGAACGGGGCCCCCGCCATCCGTACGACCTCGAAACCGGAGGCCGTCAGGAACTCCCGCAGCGCACGCGCCGTGTACAGCCGCAGATGGCCCACCACCTCCTTGCCCGGCCGCCCGTGGATCCCGCGCAGGCTGACCTCCGAGAACACCGGCTGGACCCCGGCCAGGAGCAGGGCGCGGTTGTACCAGGCCGCCAAGTTGGGTGTGGAGAGCATGAGATGGCCGCCGGGGCGCAGCACGCGGCGCAGTTCGTCGAGGGCGGCGTCCGGGTCCACGAGGTGCTCGATCACCTCGCTGAACAGCACGGCGTCCGCGCACCCGTCCCCCAACGGCAGCCCGCCGTCGGTGAGTTCGCCCCGGATCACATCCGACATGAGCGAGCGGGCGCGGCGCAGCGCGTCCTGCGACCAGTCCACGCCGATGACGCGGTGGCCGGAGAGCAGGGGTGCCGCGGTCCGGGCCGCGGAGCCGTCGCCGCAGCCGATGTCGAGGACGGTGGCGGGGGTGGCGCGCGCCGGGCCGAGGGCCTCGGCCAGCATCCGCGCCTGGCGCAGGCTGCGGGCGTCGCCCGAGGCCACGGGGACGGACGGGTTCTCGTAGAAGTCGCGCAGGCCGGGGCGGTGCTCGGTCGTGGTCACGGGGTCCGTGGTGCCTCCGCCGGAAGTCGCTTGCGTGGTAGGGGATTTGGGGGTCATGAGCGCTCACGCCCCGGTTCCGTGGCGTGCAGGTAGTGCTCGAACAGATCGCGCAGATGCGCCCCGTCGCCCGAGCTCAGGAGCGACTTCGACCAGCGCAGCGCCACATGCAGCCGGCCCGCCGTGGACGCCGTGGTGACCGTCAGACCGCGCGGGACGCGCGCGGGCGCCGAGAACCAGACGGCGTGTGCACGGCCCGCGTCGCCGAAGTCCAAGGGGTACGGGATCCGGCCGATGTTGCTGAGCAGGGTGGTCGAGGTCCACGGGCCGACCGCTTTGCGCAGCCCCCGGGTGACCGCCGCCCGCCAGGCCACCGGCACCACCGGAGCCGTCAGGAGCGCGGCCCCGCGGCCCAGCTGCGGCCGCTCCAGGGACTTCAGGGCCCGGGTGCGCTCGGAGGTGAGCCGGAGCAGCTCCTCCATACGGTCGGCGTCCAACTCGGCTGCGGCGAACGGCACTTCGACCAGGCGCGTACCGTTCCCGATCGGCATCCCCGCGTCCCGCGGCCGGTCGTCCACCGGCATCGTGATCCGCATCGGCCGCGGCGCCTTGCCGTGCTCGCGGTTCCAGTGCGCGATCATCAGCGCCGTCGCCACCATCAACTGGTCGTTGACCGTGTACGGGACGCCCTTCGCGCGGCGCGGCACGGGCAGCTCGGCCACCAGCATGCCGTTGCCGGGCGAGGGTTCGGGCGTGCCGGGGGCCACGTGCGCGGGCGGCGACCAGCCGCCCGGCATGTCCACCGGCGCGGCGGCCGCGGGCTCCGCCCGGACCGGCGGCGCGGCAGGGGAGTTGTCCTGCCCGCCGTACAGCTCGGCCGCCGTGGCGAGCACCCGCAGACAGGCGGGACCGTCCAGCGCGGTGTGGTTGATGGTCAGGAACAGGACGCTCCCGCCCGCCACTTCGGGGTCCGCCACCATCTCCAGACGGACCGGCGGCGACGCGGACAGCGGCGGAGCCTCCGCCAGCGCCCGTACGCGCGCGTGCTTGAGCGCGTCCGGGCCGGCCGGCGGGAAGCTGACCACCGGCACGTCCGGCCCGTCGGTCAGCTCCCACTCGTAGCGCCGCCGGTACCAGCGCCCCGCCGCCTCCCGCATCAGGATCCGCGGATGGCGGCGCAGCGCCTCGCCGAACGCCTCCTTCAGGCGCTGCGGGTCCACCCGGCCCGGCAGGTGCACCTCGATGTGGACGGTCTCCGGTTCCTCCTCCTGCAGACAGTGCCGCGCGACCTCGTCCACCACCGGGAACGGCACCCGGCGCGGTGTGGACCCGGGCCCGCTGGGGCCCTTCGGTCGTGAGGCGGGCTGCTGCACGGCGGTCATCGGTCCTCCGGGCGGTCGGCGTCGGGGGGCGGCGGTGCGTCCCGGGTCTCCCGCGGGTCGTCGGGACGGGTGTCCTGGATGTCCTCGTCGGGGCCGGCCGGTGGTGTGTCGGCCGGTCCGGCGCCTGCCGGTGGTGTGTCGGCGGGCGGTGCGTCGGCGGGCGGCGCCTCACCCGTCGGCAGCGGCCGTACGACGAGATCGGGCCCGGGTCCGGTCCCGTACGCGGGCGTCTCCTGCGCGGGCGGCACCTCCGCCCCGGCCGGATCGCCGGCGCGGGCCGGCGGCGGCTCGAAGACCGAGTCGTCCGAGGACGCGGGCGGCGGAGCGGGCTTCTCCAGGTCCAGCGGCCATGCGGTCTCCTTCTCCTCGGCGGTCCCCGCCTCGGGCGACCCGGCGGCCTCCGAAGCGGCGGCACCTCCCGCGACCCCAGCTGCCCCCGCGGCACCCGCGGCCTTCGCGCCCCGCCGGCGCCGGGGCAGCCGGAAGGTGGGCCGCTCCTCGTCGGGCTCGGGGTGCGGGCCCGGCCCGCGGGCCGACAGCGTCGGACCCGCCGCATACGGCGCGGGCGGTGTGCCCAAGGGAAGCGTCGTACGCGAAGAGCCCGAGGGATAGCCCCCGTACGGATCCGGCACCGTACCGGGATCGGTGCCCGCGCCCATCCGGGCCTCGGCCTGCCGGCGCATCCCCTCGGTCCCGACGCTCACCAGCGCCGCGAACAGGGCGATCAGGGCGAGCAGTTGAGCGGCCGGCGAGAACGCGCCCTCGTCCGCCACCGCGGCCTGCCCGGCACCGACCGAGGCCGCGATCCCCGCACCGGCCATCGCCACGAACGCGAGCGGCACCAGGAGCGCGTGCCGCCACCGGGCGAGCAGCGCGAGCACCGGGACGAGCAGCGCGAACGGTCCGGCGATCACGATGCCCACCAGCGTGAGCACCACGGTGCCCAGGACCAGGCCGGCGTCCGGCGGCACCGGGACCGCCCCGTCCTCGTTGGTGTCACGGCGCCACAGCACCAGCGCGAGCACCAGGAGCAGCACGGCCACCGCACCGGCGATCAGGCCGATCTCGTAGATCTGCGCCGGCTCGAACTCCAGGCTGATCGTGCCGCTCGCACCGTCCGGCACCAGGAAGCCCTGCTGCCAGCCGTCCAGCCGTACGGGCGAGAGCTCCTTGCCGTCGAGGGTGGCCTTCCAGCCGTCGTTGAAGTTCTCGTACATCGTCAGATACGAGGCCGCACCCGACTCGACGGTCACCGAACGCCGGTCGCCCGCCCAGTCGTTCACGGTCAACGAGCCCTGGTCCGTGGCCGGTTCGGCGACCGTGCCGCGCGTCAGGGCGATGTCGGTGAGCGCCAGCGCGCCCTCGTCGGCGGCCTGGACGCGGTGCGTGCCCGTGCCGAGCTGCACCGTCTCCTCGCCCCCGCACAGCGTGACCTCGATCGGCCGGCGCTCCATCAGGTCCTGCACCGTGCCCTTGGCGGCGGTGTCGACCTTCGTGCCGTCGATCGTCAGCTCGGGCCCCTTGCCGCAGGCCAGCTCGAAGCGGCGCTCGGGGTCGGGCTGCTTGGTGCGGTAGGTCTCCAGGGCCGGGACGTACACCTCGGTCAGACCGACCGGGAGCTGCAACTTCTCGTCCGCGAGCGGGTTGAAGGCCGTGAGCGGTGCCGTCTCGGTGATGGTGATGTCGAGGCGGTCGGTGGTGATCGGCGCGAAGCGGGCGCTGCCGTTGGCGTCGATGTCCGTGATGATCGAGCCGTCGGGCGAGCTGATCTCCGCCTTCACCGGCCGGGTCGACAGACCGCCGGCCGCCGCGAACACGATCTGGTCCACGGGCTTCTTGTCCGGCCAGCGCAGATGGATCACCGCGGAGTCCCCGGCGATCCACGCCGTGGTGAGGTCCCCGTCGGTCAGGTTGCGCGGCGACAGACCGCGGCCCAGCTGGGCCGTCGAGTCGGCGCTCGCGCGGACCTGCTGCTCCTGCTCGGGCGCGACCTCGTACAGGAGCTTGTCGTAGGCATCGCCGGGCACGGCCACCGCGCTCGCCTTCAGCGCGTAGTCACCGGCCGAGGTCACGTCGAACTGCCGGTTGAAACCGGCCTCCGCGGACAGCGGCGACAGACCGCCCGGGTCCGAGGAGCGGTGCAGCGTGTACGTGGTGGCCGAGGCCTGGGCGTTCTTCGCGTCCTCGGGCAGCTGGAGCATCCGGTCCACCTGCACGCCCGGGATGCTCACCTCGGAGAAGCCCGCACCCGAGAGCCCGGGCCGCGCCTCCTCCACGTCGAGGATCGTGATCTTCAGCCAACTGGCGCTTCCCGCAGGGGCCTTGACGGTCTGCTCGGAGCCGTCCGGCTGGAGCGTGCTCTCCACGGCCTTGCCGCCGTCGGTCTCCACCTTCACGCGGGTGGGCGCGGGCCGCACACCGTTCTGCGCGAGCGGCGTCACCTTCAGCTCGGACGGGACGGACTGCTCCCCGTCGAACGCGATCCGCAGCCACTCGCCCTCCGGCGCACCGGAGCTGCCCTCGGCCCAGGCGGTCGAGGCGTCCCCGTCGAAGGCGTTCACCGGGTCGTACTGCGGCAGATAGAAGAACCAGTTGCCGCTGGTGGAGGCCGTGACCTCCTTCGCCCCGCGCAGCACCGCCGTCGTCTGGTGCTCGACGCCCTCGGTGGGCAGGATCTGCCGGGGCTTCTTCCCCGGCTCCTGCAAGGACTCGGCGTGGTTGCGCTCGTCCTTCGTGTATGTGTACGAGGTGTTGTTGTTGATCAGGCCGAAGCGGGTGTCCGCACGGCGCAGCCCGTCGCCCACGGCCTGGAGCCCGGGCGAGCCCACCCCGGGGTGGTTGTCACCGGTCAGAACGGTGGGGCGGTCCCGCATCGCCGGGTCGGCCGACAGCGGGAGCAGCGCCTCAGGACCGCCGCTCACCACGGCCGTGTTGGCGGCCGGCTTGAGCCCGGCCTGCTTGGGCCGCTCGGTGTCCTGCGAGGGCTGGTAAATCTCCACGGCACGGGTGCGCGGGTACAGGCCCTCGACCTGGATCGGGGTGTCGTCCGCGATCCGTCCGCCGGTGGTCTGCGGCCCGAACCCGGTGACCCGCTCATACCCGGACTCCTCCAGGGTCCGCTTCACGGTCGCCGTCGGGACGTAGCCCACCTGGTCGGGGTCGAGGTCGTTGCGCACGACGATGTAGTGCAGCCCCGCACGGCTCAGGAAGTCCTGGAGGCCGGGCACCCGGCTGCCGGTCATCAGCGCCTGCTCGACCGCGTCCATCGCCCGCCGGTTGCCGGCCGTCCCGAACGGGACATAGTCGCGCTGCGCCCAGCGGGACTCGGCGAGCACGTCGAGCGGCTGGTCGATGGGCGAGCCCCAGGTGTAGATGCCGTGCGCGGTGGCCGGCACGACCAGGGCGCGCGAGTCGGGGGAGTACTTCTCCAGCCAGTCGGCCGTGGTCTGCCAGTACTTGGGCAGCTCGCGGAACGAACCGGGCTGGAGCACATTGCCGTTGAGATACGGCAGCAGCAGGCCCGGGATCACCAGGACGGCCGCGATCGCGGGAGCGAGGCGCCGGCCCCGTACCGGACGGGCACCGCGCGCCACGGCCGCGATCCCGACCACGTGCATCAGGCCGAACACCAGCGCCAGGGCAAGGCCCGTCTGGAACTTGTAGATGTTGCGGAACGGTACGAGCCAGCCGTCCAGCCAGCTCTGCATGGTCGTGTGGAACGGGGCGCCGAACGCGCCGCCGTATCCGGCCATCGTGATCAGGACGACGGAGAGGACGGTGAGCACCAGCCAGCGCCGCTCCGGCAGATCGCGCCGCGCGAGGCCCGCGAGACCGAGGCCGGCGGCGAGCGCCGAGCAGATGATCAGGAGCACCGAGGCCGTCACGTCCCAGCCGGCCGGCAGCCACGGGTCGCCGAAGTTCAGATACGCCACCCAGTTGCCGGCGCCGCGCAGCACTTCCGTGCCGGACATCGTGGCCGTGGTGGCCTCCGAAGTCTCCACGTACGGAAGGAAGTTCTCGCCGTGGATGCCGAGCAGCAGCAGCGGCACCACCCACCAGGCGGTGGCAAGGAGGACGCCCGGTACCCACCACAGGATCATGGCGCGCTTGCGCGGCCCGTTCGGGCGCGACAGGAGGTAGAGGCCGACCGGCAGCAGGGAGGCCAGCACGGAGGCCGCGTTGACACCGCCCATGAACGGGATGACGGCCGCCGAGCGCAGGGCCGCGAGCCGGGCGCTCACCCGGTCGTTGGTGAGCGGCAGCAGCACCCACGGGAGTACGGCGCCGGGCAGGGCGGCCGCCGAGGTGGAGCCGACGACGATCGTGTACGTGGGCCACAGCGCGTAGACCGCGGCGCCGAGCAGCCGCGAGCGCGAGCTGCCGATGCCGAGGCGTTCGGCCAGGCGCAGCGCGCCCCAGAACGCGGTGGCGACGATCAGCGACATCCACAGCCGCTCGGTCAGCCACACCGGCAGCTGGAGCAGGTCGGCTATCCCGTAGAACGGCAGTTGCGGGAACGCGTACCCGATGTACTGGTCGAAGATCCCGCCGAACCCGGCGCGGTCGTGCCAGAGCTGGCCGAGATCGCTGAAGAACTTCCACGGGTCGACGTTCACACCCAGCTTGGTGTCGAACGTCATGCGGCCGGGGGCCGCCGCGAGGAAGAGGACGAACACCACGGCCCAGAACCCGAGCAGCCAGCGCCGCGAGCGCGGCCCTTCGGGCGGCCCCGAGGCGGGTGGCGCGGTGGGCGCCGGCGCCTGGGGCGGGAGCTGCGGGGACTGGACCGTGCTGGTCATGGACACCGCCGGAGAATGAGAAGGAGATTCCAGGTGGCGAACTCGCGCAGACCGGGGACCTTCGTGATGGCCCCGGCCAGGAACGGCCAGTAGCGGGAGCGCGCCGAGACGATCTCGACGTCCGTTCTGGCTCGTACGTGGCGGAGTGTCGCGCCGATGTGGATGGCGTGGAGGTTCTCGCCGAGTCTGTGCTTGGCGGGCTTGGCGGCCCGCCGCTCGTACCGCTTGCGGGCGCGCTCGGCGCCGAAGTAGTGCCAGGGCGCCCACTCGTGGCCGCCCCAGGGGGAGTACCAGTTCGTGAACGACACGTAGATCAGCCCGCCGGGCTTGGTCACGCGGACCATCTCGCTGAGGAAGGTGGCCGGATCGTCCACGTGCTCAAGGACGTTGGAGGAGAAGGCCACATCCGCCACCGCGTCCGCGACCGGCAGCAGATAGCCGTCCGCGAGCACCGTGCCCTCGGGCGGCTGCTTGCCCAGCTCGCCCGCGTCGGGCTCGAAGAGATAGCTGTACGCGCCGCGCCGGCGGAACTCCTCGGTGAAGTAGCCGCCCCCGCCGCCGATGTCGAGCACTGTGCGCCCCTTGACGGAGCCGTACGCCTCGACCTGGTCGGCCGCGTCGCGCGCGAGGAGGGTGTAGCAGTGCTCCGGATCCTGCTGCTCGTGCAGGAAGGCGCGGAACAGGGCCAAGGACCTCCGTAACGAAGGATCCTTGGTCCTCGGTATGGAGTGGTGTCCCTCGGCCGTCGCCCCCGTTGCCCGGCTCACCGCATCCGCTCCCGCCTGAGCGCGACCGCCTCGGCGGCCACCGCCTGGAACTGGCGCACGGTGTTCGACCAGCGATAGCGCGCGGCTCTGCTCGCGGCCGCCTTGCCGAAGGCCCTGCGGCGCTCCGTGGAGAGGGCGAGCGTGCACCACGCCGCCGCGAACGAGGACTCGCCGCGCGCGAGGATGCCGGTCACGCCGTCCTCGATGGAGTCCCTGAGCCCGGGCACGTCGAAGCCGATCGCGGGAGTGCCGCGCGTGGCGGCCTCCGTGACCACCAGACCCCAGCCCTCCACGGCCGAGGGGTGGAGCAGCATCCAGGCGGCGCACAGCAGCCGGTGCTTCTCGGCCTCCGACACGCGGCCGGTGAACTCCACACCGGGACCGGCGAGTTGCTCGAGGCGCTCGCGCTCCGGACCGTCGCCGACGATCACGAGCCGGCCGCCGGTCACGGGCCGCACCCGCTCCCAGAGCCGCAGGAGCAGATCGATCCGCTTGTACTCCACGAGCCGGCCCATCGCGAGGAACATCGGTTCCTCCGAGCGCGGTTCGAGCGGGCCCGGCTCGTCCACGCCGTTGTGCACCACGCGGATGCGTTCGCGCGGCACGCCGATGTCGCGCAGCGCCGTGGCCGTCGAGGGGGAGACGGCCACCAGGAGGTTGCCGCGCTGGGCACCGGAGAGCGCCCAGTGCTCAAGACGTCTGCCGAGCCGGGCCGCCGGGCCCGGATAGCGCATCCCCCACAGGTCGGTGTGGACGTGGTTGACCAGGCACAGCGTCGGACCGCGGTGCCACAGGGGCGAGAGGTACGGCATGCCGTTGCACACCTCGACCAGCAGGTCGGTCTCGCCGACCTGGCGGGCGAAGGCCGAGCGGGCCCGCAGGTGGTGCCCGAGGTCGCCGCCGGCGGAGACCACGCGGTAGTCGCGGTAGGCCGCGGGCCCGCCGCACAGCAGCGTCACCTGGTGCCCTGCGTGGGTCAGGCCCTCGGCGAGCTGGTCGACGAGGAGTTCGCTGCCGCCGGCGGCCGGGTTGCCCAGGTCGCGGCGGGCGAGGAAGACGATGCGCCTCGGGTACGGCGGGAGTGCGCCGTCCCGGGCGGCGTGCGGGGCCTCCTGGGCAGCGTGCGGAACCTCCTGGGGTGACGTGTGTCGCAGCGAGGGGGGTACGTGCTGGGGCATTCGAGCTCCAACTCGTCTCGGGGTGCGGAACGGCTGTGGGGGGAGTGGTGCGAGGGCCGGTCTGAGGTGGTGGTGCCGGGGTGCGGCACGCGGGTGGGTGGTGCGTTCCCCCGTGCACCGGACGGGACTTGGGGAGAGCCGGCCGGTGCTCGGGGGAGTGGTGCGTCCTCACGTGGTGCGAGTGGGGGTGTCCGGCTGTGGACCGGGTGTGCACTTTCGGTGGGGCTCTCAAGTGGAGAGACAGTTTTCGCCCCCGTGTTCGCTCCGGCTACTCACGGAGGTGACAATTTCGGACCCATTTGACCCTGACGCCTCATCACTTCGTGAGGAACCGCAGGGCGTTGCGTGCGGGGTCCGCACCGCGGCGCGCGCACGGAGGTGCGCACCCGGGAGTCCTGTGCGGACCCGGGCGCGCACCGCAGGGGCTACACCGGCGCGGAGACCGGGGCGGGCGCGGGCGTCGTGGCCCCCGGCCCGTCCGGCGTCCCGGGGTCCGGGCGCTCCCGGCCGCGCAGGACCAGGAGCACGCCGACCACGGTCAGCACGAAGCCGAGTGCCCCGGTGCCGATCGGCAATGTCTGCCCGACCAGCTGCAACCGGCTGCTGTCGTCCTCGGCCAGCGCCACCTGCGCCTTCTGGGTCTTCTCGGTGAACGCGATCTTCTTGCTGTCGAGCAGCACCACCGCGTCCTCGTCCGAGCCCGGCATCCGCAGCGTCTTGCGCGGCCCGACCTGCGCATAGATGATCCGGCCCGTGCGCTGGTCGACGACCAGCTCGATGCCGTGGTTGGCGTACCACTCCTCGGCGATCACCTGGCTCGCCTTCGACTTGAGCAGCGCTCCCGGCACCTGCCGCGTCCCGGTCTTCACGGGCTCGACCTCCGCGGTGAACAGCAGCCCCTCGTAGCCCTGCACCTTCCGCTTGCCCGCGTAGTCGAGCGGCACGGTCGCGCCGAGGGTGCTGTCCCACCAGCGGTAGGAGCGCTTCTCCACGTCGAACGGGAACTTCAGATAGGCCTCGCCCTCGAAGTAGGGCGACTCCTGGCAGCAGTGCACCGGCCGGTTCGTCTCCCGGTCGGTGACCCAGCGCTCCTGGGTCCACTGGAGCGAGTCGTGCGGCGAGGAGGCCGGTAGCGACTTGTCCGGGTCGACCGACTGGACCACGTCCCAGGCGGCCACCTCGTCTGTGCTGTCCGCCACATCGCCGCGGACCTGGCGGGTGATCGTGAGGTTCTGGTTCTCCAGGGTCTCGACCTCGCCGGTGTCGAAGTACGAGCCCTTGCCGGTGAAGACGGTGGTCGTGTCGATGTCGATCGGAGTGCGCTTGGCACGTGGTTCCACGTACCACGCGAGCATCGGGGCCAGGACGAGTAAGAACACGCCCAGGCCCAGGATGACCAGCGACAACGGTGAAGCGGAACGGCGCATCCGGGCACTCCCATGAGTCCGAGGGGGATGGGTCGAGTGCGGCACCCGGGTCCAGGGCGCCGGTCGGTGCTGCGCGAAAAGTGCACGTGCTGCGCGGACGATGCAGGTGCCGCACGAGCTTCACGAGCTGCAACAGAACTGCATGTGCTGTATGGGCCGGGAACCGTAGGCGCACTCTTGACGCACTGTCAATGCACACCCAACACTGGGCACTTGCCGGATGGGGCCGGCGCACGAACCGGTTGGGCTCTCTCTTGACCGATGCGGACTGGACGACCACCAGTCCGTCGCTGCGGACTGCGTGCTGCACGCGGCCCGGAACCGAGAGGCGGAACCCGGTATGCACCGACTGCTCGCAGCCGCACTCACCGCGGCGGCCGCCGCGGCACTTGCCGTGGGCGCGGCCTTCGGCATCGTGGCGCTCCTCAATGCCACCCCCGAGCAGCCCAACACCCCGCTGATCAGTTACGAGACGTCGCAGGCCCGTTGATGTCGGTGGGCACCGGCCATTCGGCCTGGCGCGACGTCCCGCGCCTGAAGGTCAAGCTGTTCGCCGAGCGCGCCCTCGACGAGGTGCCGCGGCTCGCCGACGACATCCTGCGCGAGATCCGCCGCGAGTACCCCCAACTCCAGCTCGTCCTCGACGAGTCGGGCGTGCCGATGGCGCTGATCGGCATCCGGCGCGCCCTCGACGGCTTCGTGCGGCAGCTCGCCACCAGCGAGGACCGGCCGCGCTACCAGCTGGAGATCTTCCAGGAGTTCGGCCGCGGCGAAGGCCTGCACGGGCGCACCCTCGACTCGCTGCAGGCCGTCTACCGCCTCGGCGTCCGCCTCGCGTGGCGCCGGCTCACCGAGATCGGCCAGGAGGTGGAGATCCCACCCCCTGCCATGTACGAGCTCGCCGAGGCGGGCTTCGAGTATCTGGACGGCCTTGTGGACTTATCGGTACGCGGATACGCCGAGGCGGCGGCGCGCCAGGCCGGTGAACGCCTGCGCCTGCAACGGAAGTTGATGGAGCTGCTGCTCGCCGAGCACCGCAGCGACCCCACCGAACCCCTCGCCGAGCGCGCCGCCCGCGTCGGCTGGCCGCTGCCCGAGACCGTGGCCGTCGGCGTCCTGGTCCGCCCGGCCCGCGAGGCGCTCGCACCCCCGGTCGGGCAGGGCGTCCTCCTCGACATGGAGACCGAGCAGCCCCGCATGGTCATCCCCGACCCGGACGCGGCGGGCAGCGCCGAACACCTGCGGCGCGCGCTGAACGGTTGGTCCGGCGCGATCGGCCCGCCGGTCCCGCTCACGGACGCGGCCAAGTCCCTGCGCTGGGCCGAGGCGGCGGTCGGCCTCATGGACCGCGACCTGCTCCCGGCCGGCGAGGTCGTCTTCTGTACGGAGCACACGGAGGCGCTGGTCCTGCTCCAGCCCCAGGAACTCCTCGACGACCTGGCCCGCCGCTGCCTGGCACCGCTCTCGCACTGCGGCCCCTCGCACGGCCGCCGCCTGGCCGAGACCCTGCTCGCCTGGCTGGAGACCCGCGGCGGCGCCCCCGAGGTCGCGGCCCGCCTGGGCGTCCATCCGCAGACGGTCCGCTACCGCCTGCGCCAGATACGGGAGCTGTGGGGCGACGAGGTGGACGACCCGGACCGCCGCTTCGAGCTGGAACTGGTGCTGCGGGCGCAGCGGTTGCGCGGGGCGCTCGGCGGGTCCTGACGCGTCCGTCGGCTTCGTATGCGTACGAGGTGCCCGGCTTCGTACGCGTACGACGTGCCCGCCTTCGTACGCGTACGGCAGAAGACTCCCGTACGAGCGAATCCTGAGGCCTTGACCTGACTGGTCAGGGGCGGAAAACGCACCGCGCGACCCCTCACGCCACAGGACTCACCCTTCGCCACAGAACTTTCACAGCGCCTGCCGCTGGTGTTGTCCCCGGGGGCCTAGCCTCCCCACACCATGGACTACTGCCACCCCTGTCGCCGCCACCTCAACGGCGCCCTCACCTGCCCCGGCTGCGGTACCCCCGTGGACGCCGTGCGGCGGTACGCCGACGAGGTCGCCGTCGCCGAGCCGGCCGCCGGGACGCAGGAGCCCGACGAGCAGCCCTCGGCCGCCCGCTCCGCGCACCGCGGCACGCGCGCCGCACGCGGCCGCGCCTCCCAGCGCGCCCACCGCCGCAAGCGGAACAAGATCCTGCTGATCACCGCGGGCGTGGCCCTGGCCGCGGGCGGCCTGAGCCTGGCGGAGCTGGGCACGGAGCAGCCGACGGACAGCACGGCCGCGTCCACGGCCGCGGACGAGGAGCCGACGACGGCCGTCACCGGACCGGACGAAGGCTCCAACACCCCTGACGATCCGGCGACTTCGGCCACGGACCCCTCCGCGCCCCGGTCCTCGTCACCGAGCCCTGATTCCGCCCCGTCCTCCTCTTCCCCTGCGTCCTCTCCCTCCGCCACGGCCGGCGAACCGTCCCCCGACCGCGCCACCGCGACCGACGCCTCGTCCCGTTCCGGTGACCGGCCCTCGACCCGGGCGCCGCGCCCGACGAGCCCGCCCGAGGAGGACCGGCCGTCGAAGCCGGAACCGAAGCCGTCGCCGACCGAGGAATGCGAGCGGTTCCTGTTCTGGTGCACCTGAACCCCCGGGCGGGCAGGGCTGCGGGCCTGTCCGCCCGCGTGCGTGACTCATTTCCGTATACCAAAAGCGACCGGTTGTAGCCCGAAAGCAGCCTCATGGGCACCCGCCTTTGCCGCGCACCCCTCTTTGGTATACAAAAATCCCATGCCTGCGCCGCCCTCCGACCCCGCCCTGCCCGCTTCCGCCACCCCGCACCCGCGCCGCTGGTGGGCGCTGTGCGTCATGGGGCTCGCGCAGCTGATGATCATGCTCGACAGCACGATCGTGAACGTCGCCCTGCCCTCCCTCCAGACCGAGCTGGGCATGAGCGACGGCGACCGCCCCTGGGTGGTCACCTCGTACACCGTCGCCTTCGGCGGGCTGCTGCTGCTCGCCGGCCGGATCGCCGACCACATGGGACGCGGCCGGGTGTTCGCGACCGGTCTCGCCGGCTTCGCCGCCGCCTCGGCCGCCGCGGGTCTCGCCCCCACCACCGGGGCGCTGTTCGTCGCCCGCGCCGTGCAGGGCGCCTTCGCCGCGCTGCTCGCCGCCTCCGCTCTCGCGCTGGTCGCGACCACCTTCACCGATCCGCGCGAACGCCGCAGGGCCATCGCCGTGTTCGGCGCGCTCGGCGGCGCGGGCGCCTTGCTCGGCGTCGTCCTCGGCGGCCTGCTCACGCAGTGGCTGGGCTGGCGCTGGTGCCTACTGGTCAACGTGCCCATCGCGCTCGCCGCCCTGCTCGGCACCCTCTGGACCCCGCCGGACCGCACCCGGCGCCTGGCCGGCCGGATCGACATCGCGGGCGCCGTGCTCGGCTGCGGCGGTCTGACCGCGCTCGTGTACGGGTGCAGCCAGGCGGAGGCGTACGGCTGGACCGGGCCCACCGTGGCCGGGTCGCTCGCCGGCGGCAGCGTCCTGCTCGCGGCCTTCGCCTGGTGGCAGACCCGGGCCGGGTCCCCGCTGCTCCCGCCGCGGCTGCTGCGTGACCGGCGCCGGGTCGCCTCGCTGGTCGCGGGCGCCGCCCTCATGGCGAGCCAGCTGTCGGTCGCGCTCTACCTCACGTACTACCTGCAGACCGTCCTCGGCTGGTCCGCCGTCGCGAGCGGGCTCGGCTTCCTGCCGATCAGCGTCGTCACGACCACGACCGCCACCCAGCTCGGCACGCGCCTGCTGCCCCGGCTCGGGCCGCGCGTGATGATGACCGCGGGCCTGCTGATCGCGGCCTGCGGGCTGCTCCAACTCGCCTTCCTCACCCCGCAGTCCACGTACGCGGCGGAGGTCCTGCCCGCCCTTGCGACCTTCGGCGTGGGCATGGGCGGCAGCTTCCTCGCGATCATGACGGGCGTGACCGCGAACGTGCCCGAGCAGGACTCCGGCATCGCCTCGGCCGCGGTCAACTCGGCCCAGCAGGTGGGCGGTTCGATCGGTTCGGCGGTGTTCAACACCGTCGCCGCGAGCGTGGCCGCCGCCTCGCTCGGCGGCCGGCGCGAGGCCGCGCTCGAAGGCTTCGCCACCGCGATCCGGATCCCGCTGGCCGGCCTGCTGCTCGCGGCGGTCGTCACCGCCGCCCTCGCGGGACCGCCGCGCCGTGCGTCCCGACGGGGCTCCGCACCGACCGGGCGCACCCCGGGCGACGCCCCCGGACCGCTCAGCCCAGCATCCGCGCCAGCAGATCCCGCAGCACCACCCGCTCCTCGTGCGACAGCTCCGCGAGCGGCTCGCGCGCGAACGACAGACCGTCCCGCAGCTTGCGCGCCGTGCGACGCCCCTCGTCCGTGACGGCCGCCAGCTTCACGCGGCGGTCCTGAGGGTCGGGCCTGCGCTCCACGAGCCCGCGCGCCTCCAGGCGGTCGACGATGCCCGTCACGTTGGACGGCTCGCACTTCAGACGCACGGCGATCTGCCGCATGGGCAGCGGTTCCAGGGTGAGCAGGGCCAGCAGGCGGGCCTGGGAGCCGGTGAGCGCGTGCTGCCCGGCCTCGCGCTCGTACTCCTCGTGGTAGCGCGCCACCACGGTGCCGATCAGCTCGACCACCTCGACGGTGAGGGGGTCGACGCGGGAAGTCCGGGGAGTGGCCATGCTCACCAGCGTACCCACTTACTTGACAGGGTGAAATATTCAGCCGCATGGTTGTTTCATCAGCTGAAGTATCTCGGCGCGCGGTCCGCACCCGCGGCGCGCGGCCCGAAGCCCCGGAAGGACGACGCCCCGTATGTCAGCTCTCCCCACCTCCGCCCGCGCCTGGCACCTCGTCGCACGCCCGCACGGCTGGCCCAAGCCCGAGGACTTCGCGCTGCGCGAGATCCCGCTGACCGCGCCCGCCGAGGGCCGGATCCTGGTGAAGAACCTGCACTTCTCCGTGGACCCGTACATGCGCGGCCGCATGAACGACGTGAAGTCGTACACCCCGCCCTTCCAGCTCGACCGGCCCATGGACGGCGGCGCGGTGGGCGTGGTCGTGGCCTCGAACGCGGAGGGCTTCGCCGAGGGGGACCACGTCCTGCACGGCCTCGGCTGGCGCGACTACGCGGACGTGCCGGCCCAGCACGCCAAGAAGGTCGACCCGGACGTGGCGCCCCTGTCCACGTACCTCGGCGTCCTCGGCATGCCCGGCCTGACCGCGTACGCCGGCCTCCTGGAGGTCGCCTCCTTCAAGGAGGGCGACGCGGTGTTCGTCTCCGGCGCCGCGGGCGCGGTGGGCAGCCAGGTCGGCCAGATCGCGAAGCTGAAGGGCGCCTCGCGCGTCATCGGCTCGGCCGGCTCGGATGAGAAGGTGAAGCTGCTCGTCGAGGAGTACGGCTTCGACGCGGCCTTCAACTACAAGAACGGTCCGGTGGCCGAGCAGCTCAAGGCCGCCGCCCCGGACGGCATCGACGTCTACTTCGACAACGTGGGCGGCGAGCACCTCGAAGCCGCCATCAGCCGTCTCAACCTGCACGGCCGGATCACCGTCTGCGGCATGATCGCCCAGTACAACGCCACCGAGCCGCCGGCCGCCCCGCGCAACCTCGCGATGCTGATCGGCAAGCGCCTGCGCATGCAGGGCATGCTCGTCAGCGACCACCAGGACCTGGCGCCGCAGTTCGTCCAGGAGGTCGGCGGCTGGATCGCCTCCGGCGCGCTCAAGTACCGCGAGACCTTCGTCGACGGGGTCGAGAACGGCGTCGAGGCGTTCCTCGGTGTGCTCCGCGGAGACAACACCGGAAAGATGATCGTCAACCCGGTCAAGTAATCTCTGCGAAGAGAGCCCGTCAGGGTCGTGGGCGCGAGCCCGGCGGGCAACCGGTATCAGGAGGAAAAGCTCTTCATGGCTATCCAGCAGTCGGACGTCAAGTACACCGCCGTCGCCACCGCGGAGAACGGCCGTGACGGCCGCGTCGCCACGGACGACGGTCAGCTCGACGTCGTCGTCAACCCGCCCAAGGAGATGGGTGGCAACGGTGCCGGCACCAACCCGGAGCAGCTCTTCGCCGCCGGTTACGCGGCCTGCTTCCAGGGCGCCCTCGGCGTCGTCGCCCGCAACGAGAAGGTGGACATCACGGGCTCGCTCGTGACCGCCGAGGTCGGCATCGGCCAGAACGACGAGGGCTTCGGCATCATCGTCGCCATCAAGGCCACCATCCCCACGGTGGACGCCGCCAAGGCCCAGGAGCTCGTGGACAAGGCCCACCAGGTCTGCCCGTACTCCAAGGCCACCCGCGGCAACATCGAGGTCACGGTCTCGGCCGCCTGATCTCCGCCTCCGCATGCCCGACGAGGGCCGCTCCCGTGACCCGGGAGCGGCCCTTTGTCAGTGGTCCGTTCGGTCAGTAGTCGATGATCCGAGTGTCAGTGGTCCGTGATCTCATGTACGGGCAGGAGCAAGCCACTTGGAGGGGGACTCCCATGACCACGCTGCGCGTCAAAGCCTTCGACCACCTCGTGCTGAACGTCACGGATGTCGAGCGCTCACTCGCTTTCTACACGGGCCCGCTGGGCCTTGAGCCGGTCCGGGTCGAGGAATGGCGGGCGGGCAAGGTCCCCTTCCCCTCGGTCCGCATCGACTCCTCGACGATCATCGACCTGTTCGCGAAGCCCCGCGGCGAGTCCAACATCGACCACATCTGCCTGACCGTGGACCCCCTGGACTGGCAGGAGGTCATCGACTCGGGCACGTTCAAGGTCCTCGAAGGCCCGGTCCCGCGCTTCGGCGCCCGTGGCTCGGCCCAGTCGATCTACATCGAGGACCCGGACGGGAACACGGTGGAGCTGCGGTGGTATCCGCAGGATGTGACGGGCTGACGCACCCGGGGATCACCACCGATCGGCCACGTACGCGGACCACTCGGCAAGCCGGTCGGTGTCCTCCGGCGGCATGAAGTACCCCGCCTCGCGGATGTCCCGGAGGAACGCCTCGGGCAGTGCGAGCCGGTGCACCCGCACGTAGAACCACAGATCCCCGCGCCACACCCACCCCCCGTCGCTGTACACGGAGTCCCCGCCGACCACGCTCCGCCCGCTGCCGAGCACGTCCTGCGCGGACCCCATGGCGCTGAACAGCAGGTGCCCGGAGCGCAGATACCGCAGAATCTGCCGCTCGTCCTCGTACGGTGCGGGGGAGAGGTGGTCGCGGATGCTGCCGTGCGCGGGCCCGTACGACGGGGCCCACAGCTCTTCGTGGAAGCCGGCGATCTTCGGGGCGGGCGCGCTCACCCGGCTCCGAGCTCCTTGCGGACGCGGTCGTCGCCGACCGCGGTGAGGTGCGCGGCGAAGGCGCGGACCTCCGGGCCGCCGGAGCGGTGCACGATCGCTGTCGCGTGGAACAGGGCGCGCGGTGACGAGCCGGTTGCGAGCACGTCCCGCGCCAGACGGACGGCGTGGGCGCCGTCCACCTGGGCCACGGCCGCGGCAAGGTCGACGAGCTGGGTCGCCAGATCGAAGCGTGCCCCGGGGATGGCGGCGAGACCCCGCGTCACGGTGTCCTCGATCTCGGGCAGGACCGCCCGCACGGTCATCCGGTCCAGGCTGTCGGCCAGTTGATCGTCGAAGAACTCGCTGTCCGCGACACCCACCAGCGCGCGGAACGCCTCGACGCGCCGTTGCGACGTGCCCTTCTCGCCGGCCAGCACATCGGCGTCGAAGACCGCCCGGGCCAGCTGGGCGAAGGTGTTGTCGACGGAGAACCGCCGGTCGACGAGGCAGTCGTACCAAGGCGCCCGCTTCGGATCCGCGGCGGCCGCGAGGACCGCATCGAAGCCTGCGTGCTCGGCCCACGTGGTCAAGGCCAGACAGGCCGCGAGGCGCTCCCACTCCGGGGCCGAGGCGTCGTGCAGCAGCGCGACGAGCCCCGGCACGCGGTCGCGGTGCCGGGGCTCGTCGAGACCCTCGTGGACGACCTGCTCGACATCGCTGTTCGGCCGCCCGGCGAAGTCGGTGCCGAGCAGTTCCGCGAAACGCCTCATGACCGGGTCGTGGGCGTCATGGCTGCCGGGAAGGTCAGGACCTGGCGCCGAGCCGGGCGACAGCGCTGTCGATGAACGCCGCCGCCTCGGACTCCGAGATCTGGACGTGGTCGATGTCGTTGTGCCCCAGTGCGTAGAGCCGCAGGTACTCCGTCGGCTCCCAGCGCAGGTTGCGCGTGAAGGCCTCGTCGTAGGTGGCGTCCTCGTCGACCCGGCGGCGCACGATGCCGCGCGGGCTCGACCGGGGGTGGCCCTCGCCGATCTTCGCGTAGTACGTGATCTGCCCCTCGGCGTCCAGGGCGTCCAGGACGACGGGGGCGAGCGTCAGGAACGGCTCGACGCCGAGGCTCTCCTCGAGTGTGCCGAGCGGCACGGAGATGCCGTCGAGGTCGATGAACTGCTCGACGTAGAAGCCGCCGCCGCGCTCGTACATCGCCAGGAGGGGCTCGTACGGGTCGGGCAGATCGGGGAGTTGAGCATCCGAGGCCTTGAGCGCCGCCCAGCGGACCGCACCCCGGCAGGTACGTCGCAGGGACGCGGGGCCGCGCTCCTTGAGGAAGCCCTCCAGGTCGGCCTCGACCTCCGCCGGAAGCTCCACCGTGACACCGAGCGCCTCGGTGACGTCGAAGAACGGCCAGGAGTCCGCGGCGCCGGCCGCCTGCGCCCACAGCGCGGCGCGGCGCAGATGCTCGCGCATCAGCAGGGCACGGGAGTTGGCGTGGTCCCAGGAACCGGTCGCCTCCCAGTCGGCGGCGCGCAGTCGTTCCAGCGTCCGGCGCGCGGGGTGGTCGGTCACTTGATGTTCAGCCCCTTCGCTCGCAGCTCCTTGACGATATCGTTCACGAAATCGTCGATGTTGGACAAATCGTCGGCGAGCGGAGTGCGCGGGTGCTTCAGTCCGAGCTTCTGCCAGGCCGTACCGAACCCGCCCCGTGCGGGGTTCGGCGCGAGGTCGTGTGCCCCTGCGGCGCTCAGGCTCTTGGGGGACTTGTGGCCCGCCGGTGTGCCGTCGGGGTTGCGCCACCACGAGCCGCTGTGGTCCTTGAGGTAGGGCAGCCCGCCCTTCATCAGGCGTGACTCCACGTACTCGTGCGTCATCAGGTGCTTGAACTCGAGCTTCTGCTCCGGCGTCAGCGTGCCCTTGCGCGCGCCGTCCCAGAGGTCCGCGATGTCGTCGCGCGGGGTGAAGCGGCCGTGCCGCACATCGCCGGGTCCGACCACGACGTCGTGCTGCGCGCGGATCATGTGCGTCTTGACCTCGCGGATCACGGACTCGTGGACACCGGTGTTCCGGGACATGACGGGCACGTCGATGTGGTTGGGCGTCGCGCGGAGGGACTCGTAGACGCCGGCCGAGTACGCGGACGGCGGGTCCGTGACCCATCCGGCACCGCTCCAGCCGCCGTCGGGGCCACGCGTGTACGGGCCCTCGTCCCCGCGCGGGGCCTCCGCGGCCTCGTCGGCCTGCCCGGCCGCGTCGTCCCCGGCCTGCGCCGCGTCGTCCCCGGCCCGGGCGGCGTCGTCCCCGACGTCGGAGACGTCGTCGACGGTCCGCCCGAGGTCGTCCGCGACGGAACCGGGTTCCCTGCCGAGACCCGAGGCGACATCGTCGAGGCCGTGGCCGCCGAGACGGATGGCACCCGCGTCCCGCGGGACCGGCACCTTGCCGAAGAGGTCGGCCTGCTCGGCCCGGATGGCCGCCAGCTCATCCTTCGATACGCCGGGCAGCCGCTCCTTCTCGTACAGGACATGGCCGTCCATCTTGGCCTTGAAGCTGTCGGCCGTGTGGAACTGCATCTCGAAGGTCGTGCCGCTGACCGGGTCGCGCCAGGTCGAGTTGATGCCCTTGTAGCCGGCCGAGTCCCAGGTGTTCTTGAACGTGACGTTCTCGAACCCGCGGGCCTGCAGCTGGTCGACCGCCTGCTGGACGCCGTGGGTGTAGTTGCCGGCCGGAACCTCCATCGTGTAGCGGACGGAGTCCTTGATGTCGCCGAGCGCCTGGCCCGGCCGCACCCCGATGTCCTCGAGCATGTCGGTCGCCAGCTTGCGCTTCAGCGAGTCCTCGCCCTTGAGGCGGTATTCGAGGCCGAGCAGCCGGCCGCCGTCGACATCGCCCGCGATGGACTGCATCGACTCGGTGATCCGCGGCTCCGCCTCGGCGGAACGGCGCATGAAGTCGTCCGCCGCGGCATTCGCTTCCGGGTCGAGACGCAGGCCGTTCTCGCCGACCCAGGAGCCGTCCGGCAGGTTGCCCTGCGGGCCGTCGGGCACGGCGCTGCCGGGCAGGTCGGGACCGCCGCCGTGCGGCGGCGGAGGCAGCTCCCCGCCGGGATCGGAGGGCAGCTGGTCGTCCCCGAGACCGGCCGGGGTGTGGTCGCCGCCCGATCCGGGAGTGTGGTCACCGGCAGGAGTGTGGTCGCCGCCACCGGGTCCGTCGGTGTGGCCGCCACCGGTGGGCGTCTCATGGCTCGCGGAGGGACCGCGCCCGAGCTCGTCCGCGCCCCCGCCGGGAAGGCTGTCGCCGGCCTGGCCGGTCGGGCCCGTGACATCCGAGCCCACACGTCCCGTGTCGCCGAGATCGTCACCGACGTGGGCGACGTTGTCAGCCGTGTTCGGCACGGCTCCGACGAGGGCGGGTTCGCGTACAGGCGTTTCGATACGCGGCAGTTCAGCCGGCCGCGCGTCCAGGTCCAGGCCCCGGGGCGCGTCGTCCGCGTGCTGGATGACCGAGCCCCGGCCGTCGAGGATGTTGCCCTTCGGGTCCATGTACTGGGCCGGGACGCCCGCCTCGGTGGGCAGTTTCACCGTGCCCTCGGGGACGGTGACCGCGCCCTCGGGCAGCTTGAACGTGGTGTCGGAGACCTTGACCGCGCCGTCCGGGACGGTCGCGCCGGGCGGGATCTCGAAGGTGCCGTCGGGCAACTTGAGCGCGCCTTCGGGCAGTTGGAAGGTGCTGGCGGGCAGCGGCGGGATGTCGATGTTGCCCACGCCCTTGAGTCCGGCCATCACGTCGCCGAGCTTGGACAGGCCCGCACCGCCGGCCTTGGTGATGTAGGTCATCGGGTCGATGGCCTTGCCGGTCTTCGACAGCGCCGAGAGGGTCTTGGCGACCGCACCCGCCTTGCCCGCACCGGACACACCGGCCCCGGCGCCGCCGGTGAACACGGTGGTGACGACGTTGAAGGTGACCGCTCCGGCGGCACGGGCGGGGTTCTTGCCCCACTCGTCCCAGGCCACCAGCGCCTTACCGGTCTCCTTCACGGCGGTACGGGAATCACGCAGCCAGGAGGGGAGCTTGTCGTCCGGCGCCATCATGTACGCCGCGCCCACCACCGGCACGGACATGACGAGGAGACCGGTCGCGAGCTGGGCGAGGCCCTTCCAGGCCTGGCCCATCGCGTCGAGGCCCTGGAAGCCGACGAGCGTGCCGAGGCCCTTGATGGTGCCCCAGATGCCGTCGACGATCAGGCCGTCCCAGACGAACGACTTCACCCAGTGGCCGACCTCGTACCAGTGGTGGGACTCCTCCTCCGGAGTGCCCCACGGCACCTTGGCGTTCTTGAGGTCGTCGGCCGAGTAGCCGTACATGTTCTCTTTGTTGGAGCCGTCGTTCGCGACGAACTGGGTCCCGCCGAAGAGAGCGGTGATCTTGTTGGCGCAGGCGCGCTCGGCGGCCCAGAACGCGGCCACCGCGGCGGTCACATCGGCCTGGATGCCGTTGTGCTTCTCGATCTTGTCGCCGTCGTACTTCCACTCGTCGTCGTCCTTCACGGACTCGACGAACGCCGCGGCGTCGAGCTTCAGCTGCTTCAGCTTCTCCGCGATCGGCTTCACTTCGGCCGCGTACTCGCTGAGCGCCTTGCCGACCTTCTCCAGGTCGTCGCCGAAGGCGTCCGCGCGATCCGCGACGGGCTTCGTGGTCGCGAAGAGCTGTTCGGCCTCGGGCGCCGTGTAGTACGCGGACAGGCCCTGGAACTGGGAGTGCACATCCGCGCCGGTCTTGCGGATGGCACCCGCGTCCTTGCCCAGGTTGGTGACCGCGGTCTCCAGGGTGGCGAGGTCGCCGGTGAACTGGGGGATGGCAGAGGGACTGATCATGCTTCCTGCACCCCCGGCTTGCCCAGGTCGATGTCGGGCGCGGACAGCGCCTTGCGCTGGGCCTCGGCCGCCATCTCCGTATCGCCGTTCAGATACGCGGTCGTCGCCTCGACCGCACCGGTCAGCGACTTGCCGGCCCGAGCGGCCACGAACTTGATGTCCTTGGCGGCGTGCTCGGCGAACTGCGAGAGCGCGAGCGCCACCAGGCCACCGTTCTCCGAGCCCTCCGCGCCCTCGGCGGCGATCGTGCCCGCCGAGGTCGCGGCCGACTTCAGATGCTCACCGAAGCTGGTGGCCTGCTTCTCGATGCCGCCCGCGGTCTCCCCGGTGGTCTTCAGGACGCCCTGAACACCCTGCGGACGAATGTCCCAACCCGACACCAACTACCCCCGCGTATCCGTTCCCGCGTACCCGACTCGTCCCGACCTGTCCGGCCTCTGCCTCTGCCTCAGCCGATGCTGTCGACGGCGGCCTTGGCGCGCGACAGGGTCTGCTGTGCGGTGCCGTCGTTCTTCTCCAGCGTGGTCTTCAGGAGCTGGATGATGTTGCGTACCTCGTTGGAGGCGTTGTTCCAGCGCAGTTCCTTGTCGTGGTACGAGTCCGAGACGCCGTCGGCCTGGAAGTCGGCCATCGCGGCCTTCACCTGGCGGTCCCGGTCCGTGATCACCTGTTCCAGGCGGGCGATGACGCCCTGGATGTTGCCCTGCGCGTCGGAGGACGCGGCCATGTCGTAGGAGCGGCGGTCGGCGTTCGCAGCCATAACGGTCAGATCCCCCAGTCTCAGCGTCCGCCGAA
>NZ_FNFF01000019.1 GCF_900100315.1 Streptomyces indicus | reverse complement strand
CAGACGGTCATGGGCCACGATCGAGGGTCCAAGGTGACATGGATCTACCAGCACTCGCCCGAGGACGTCGCGGCGAAGGTGCGGGCGGTCATGGCGCCGGAGACGGCCGGTGTTCGAATGCTCAAGGCCGTATGACAGCCAGAGTCCACATAGAGTCCACAAACCCCCCTCGACGAGTCTCGGCGAGACTCGGTGAAACACATAACTGCACGTCAGAGCCCTTGTCAGGGGCACTCGGTGAGTCTCGGCGAACCTCGGCGAGACAGGAAAACGATCTACGTTTTCTCCTAAAGCGGGTGTCGCAGGTTCGAATCCTGCCGGGGGCACTCTTGACGGTGCGCTGACCTTGCAGGTCGGCGCACCGTTTCCGTTTCCCCTTAGTCAGTGTGACGCGTGTGGGTGACCGGCCGCCGACGAGAGCTCGGGGCGCCCTCGGGCGAGGATGCGCAGGTCAGGGCGCCTCTTCAGTGGCGTAGGCGGGTCTTCTCGACTGGTCGCAGGTTGGTGCCCTTGTTGGACCGCCAACGCGATCAAGAAGGGTCCGGATCGCGCACAGTCAGTCTGATTCGGGCGTCGTGGCGTGGTTCTGCTTGCCGCGCTGCTCGACGATCCACGTCATTACTTCGATCATGACTGCGGCCTGCTCCCGGGCCAGGGCTTCCCCTTCTTCACCGTCCACGGTTTCGATCTCGAAAGTGACGGTGGGCGGTTTCCTGGGCCTGTTCTCGTCGTTCATCTCTTCAGGGTTCATCTCTGCCGGCTTTTGTGGTGGCTGCGGTGTTCCCAGGCTGTGGTGAGTGCGGTGACCGGGTCGGGTCGGCGGGGGCGCAGGGCCACCGTGCGCCGTCCTCGTGTGCGTAGGGGTGCCAGCGGTTGTCGGGGCCGTGGCGCAGTTGGATGCCGGTTTCGCCGAGGGTGAGCCGGTTGCGCCACGCCTTCACGACGACGGTCTGACCGGTCATGTCGGCCAGGGCAGTGGCGAGCGTGGTGCGGGCGGTGGCCAGGACGCCCGGTTCGGTGATGGTGAGCGTTCGGCGACGGTGACGCCTGCGGGGCCTCCGTGCCGCCAGGCAAGGGTGAGGCGGGCGAGTTTCAACGGGCGCAGCCCTGTCCGAGTTGGAGCCCGTGGAACCACTCGGGCCTGGGGCGGAGAGCCGTGAGGCGTGCCGCGTCCTCGCGCGTGGTGAGGGTAAGTGAGGTGTGGTCACCAGACAGGAGCTGGTGGGCTCGGTGGGCGGTGTCGGCGGCCAGCCGCTGCAGGTCGTCGGCGGTCAGCCCGCTGGAGGCGGGCGGATCGGCGGGAAGGGCCGGGGCGCCGGGGGCAGCCAGTACGGGTGCGGCGCCACGATTCGGGATAGCAGAGGTTATCGGGCGCCCCTGCTGCCGTTGGGATCAGGCGGTCTTGTCCATGCCGCCGTCCACCAGATAGTCGGCTCCCCGGATGCTGTAGGCGTGTTCCGACGCCAGGAAGGCAATCAGCGCTGCGACCTCTTCCGGTTCTGTTAGCCGATCGCTCACCATGCCCATCGCCGCCGGCACTTGGGGAAGGAAGTCGGTCAGGTCGGTGTCGCTGGCTGCCGCCAGTGCCGCGCCGAAACCGTCGGAATCTTCCCAGATGGCTGTACGAACCGGGCCGGGCGACACAGTGTTGGCCCGTAGGCCTCGCGGACCGAACTCTTCGGAAAGTGATGTGGTGAAGGATGTAAGGGCTGCTTTTGCTGCGTTGTATTCAATCGGACCCGTTGCGGGCATTCGGGCGCCGATCGACGAGACGTTGACGACAACGCCGCGGCGTTCCAGCAGGCTTGGCAGTGCGTACCGGGTGACACGGACTGCGGCAAAGAGGTTCAGGTCGATGGTGCGTTGCCAGCCGTTGTCATCGGTGTCGAGGAAGCCGCCCATGGCGACGTGTTCTCCCCCGCCCACGTTGTTGACGACGAGGTCGAGGTGTCCGAGCTTGTTCAGTGCCGTGTTCACCAGGTGGCGGGCCCCGTCTGACGTGCTCAGGTCTACGGCCACCGTGTGGGCGCCGGATGCTTTCAGTTCGGTGGTGATGGAGCGAGCAGCGCCCACCACGTGGACTCCCTCATTGATCAGGGTGCGTGCTGTGGCGAGGCCGATCCCTCGGCTGGCGCCGGTGATGATTGCGGTGCGCCCTGCGAGGCGGAGATCCATGTCGGCACGTTCCTCTCGTCCGTTCTTTTCAGGGAGATGCCGAGAACGGAGTCCAGTTCGGACAGCGTCTGGGCGTTGTTCTGGAACCGCACGGCCGTCCAGCCCGCTGCGATTGCTGCGCTGCAGTTTTCGGTGAGGTCGTCGATCAGGGTGTGGTGGGTTGTGGGGGACAGCTCGGTGGCGAGTTGGAAGATCGCCGGGTCAGGCTTGCGCACTCCAACGCGGCAGGAGTCGATGACGAAGTCGACTTCGCCGGCGGCGGCAATGATCCGCCGCCAGTGTGGTTCCCACTCGGCCACGTTGTTGGTGAGGATCCCCACCGGATGTCCCGCAGCTCGGATCCGTTGAACGGCTGCTGCCATGCGCGGGTTGACTTCGACGCCGTTGAACCACTGTTCTCCGAAGTCCTCCAGCCGTGCGCGCGTCAGGTCGAGGTTCGGAAACCGTCTGACCAGCGCCGACCGGAGCCGGCCGCCCCACTCATGCTGACGCATCGTGCCGAGTTCGATCGGAGCGAGGGCATTGGTGCCCAGGTCCGCGCCAACGTCATCCAAGGCTTGGCGTAGCTGTTCGGGTGCTACTCCGGTCGACTGCCAGTAGTTGTCGTACAGCTCCGCGAGGGGCGGAGACAGCACGCCTCCAAAGTCGAACCACACCGTGGTCGTGGCCTTGCCGACTGCAGTTGCGGGGTCGTGCCTGATGGTGTTCATTGCTTTCCCGGTAAGAGGCTGGGCGTTTACTGGATCAGGCAGCGGCCGGTGCGAGTTCTCCGCGTGAGGTGCTCGGGGCACGGTCTTCGTTGCGGCGGGCGGGGAGGCCGACTGCTGTCAGCGTCACCCGGCTGCGAGCAATTACCTCGCCTTCCTGCTCCAGGACGAGCCCGAAGGTGTAATGCCCGTCGGTCTCCTCGGTCAGCTGTGCCCGGCAGTCGGTGGGAAGCTCGAATTCGCCTACTCTGCTGAATTCCACTTCACATGTGCTCATCGTCAGCTGCTGAGGGGGCAGGCCAAGTAGTTCGTGCGCCGCTGTCAGTGCGGTCTGCCGGAATGCTTCGAACATCACCGCGCCCGGAATGTGGTCCACTGGGTGATCGAACAGCGCGGGGTGGCGCTGGTCGACGACGACCGGGGCGACCACTTCCTGGCCCAGAACAACCGTCACTCCCCCGAGCACCACGTTTGATGGAAGCCGTCGGCCTACCGCGGCAGGCTTCAGGCGTCCGGTGAGCGCGTGGGCACGCTGAGGTGTCAGGGTCAAAGCCGTGCGTGCCCGTTTGCGCAGACGCTGCCAGGTCTCGCGCGGCATCCACCGAAACACCAGTCGCATGGATGCCGCTTCGCGGTTATCCACCGACGCCCGTACTTCGATGGTGGCTCCTGCAGGGATTCCTGCTCGCTCGCGAATCTCGGTGATCTCACCTGCGACGACCATGCGGCCTGGCAGGTCGCCTAGGTGCAGCGCGTGTGAGTCCAGAATTTCCATGTCGCCGCGGTCGAATACGAAGCTGCTGCCTTCCGGGACCGCCATGTACTCGTGCGAAGCCACGATGCATGTCTGCCGGAAGATCTCAAGAACGAGCAGCGGGTCGTAGGCAGCCGGTGCCTTGCTGCTGGTCACGTGGTCGTTGTAGTAGCTGTGTGTGCGGGGAAGTTGAGCCGCCACGAGGAAGGTGCGCTCTCCCGTGCTCACTGCATCGGTGACGAAGCACTCGCTCACTGCTGCACGGTGAGTCAGTCTGCGGTCAACGGTCTGGGCGTACGAAAGGGCTATGTCTGTCATTGAGTGTCGCTCCTGCGTTGGGGGTGGGCCGGCCCGGTTTGGCGGATGCCAGGCCCGCCGTCGACACAGCCCTGGAAAGTGGCACGGTTCGTGCGTCCGGGTTGCCGTCCCGCCTGCCCGGGACGTGTCCTGGGCAGGCGGGACGGCAGCTGGAGGCCTACATTCCGTGGGGAGTTGGCGCCTCGGAGGCTGAGTGGTGTCAGCGCGCGCCGGCTGCTGCCTCGCGGTTTCGCCGCGCCTCGGTATGCGGGAAGATGTGGCGGTTGTCGATGCTCCACTGGATGGACTCGTCGCCTCGCGTGGTCGATCCCGAGAAGGTGGGGGCCACCTTCTCCGCCAGCAGTTCGTAGCTCCGCTTAGTCTTCTCGAAGGACGCCCAGTTCATGGCGTACACGAGGAAGGTGCCGAAGCCTCCAGTCTGCTCCTGGAGCCGCTGGATCGCTGCCACGGCGTCCTCTGGAGAGCCGACGATCGCGAGTCCCTGTTCGATACCGGCTTCCAGCTCCTGGGACTTCTTGACCCCTTCCATACTGGCGGCTACATCGAACCCCGCCGCCTTGCCCCAGTAGTCCCACAGCCATTCGGAGAAGCCTTCGCGGACATCTCGGTAGGCCTGCTCACGGGTCTCGGCAATGTACAGGGGGGCGACGACGCGCCAGGTACGGCGGTCCACGGTGCGGCCGTACTCCTCGGCGGCCTCTTCTGCATAACTCCACTGCTGGGCAAGGTCCACCGCCGGCAGGCCGGGCGGCGGTGCGCCCCACGAGACCAGGCTGAGTCCGTAGCGCCCGGCCATCTGGGGGCTGTTGGGCGACCCGATGCTGGATATCGCCATTTCGATGCCTGGCTTGCTGTACCGCGGCAGCTGCATCTTCGCGTCCTGCACCACGAACCAGTCGGTCTTGGTGCTGACACGCTCTTCCCCATTGACCAGCTCCTGCACCACGGGGATCGCCTCGCCCGCCATGCGCTTGAGGTCGTCCTGCGCCACTCCGAACTGATGTGAGTCGTTGGGAGTCGCGCCCGGGCCGACGCCCAGGATGTAGCGGCCCCGGGTGAGGTGGTCCAGCATGACGGCACGGGTGGCAACGTTGTACGGGTGGTGGAAGGGCAGCGGTACCACGCCGTTGGCCAGTTTGATCTGCCGGGTCCGCTCCGCGGCAGCAGCAATGATCGTCTCCGGTGCGCCGATAGTCGGCCAGGACAGCGAGTGGTGCTCGCCGAACCAGACCTCGTCGTAGTTGAGCTCGTCCAGATGTTCCACCAGCTGCAGGTCGCGCCGGATGGTCAGGTGCGGGTCCTGGCCCGGGGCGTGCAGGGGTGAGAGGAAGGCTCCGATGCCGGTGTGCAACGTGGGCTCCTTGATAGGCGGTTGGGAACGGGTCTAGTGATGGGCGCAGGGCCGGCACGTAGGCAGAGCCCGGCAGGGCGTTTGCGGCCGGCTGCGCACGGCGCAGCTATGCGAGCTGGGGGACGCCCTCGATCTGCAGCACCTGCTCGATGCGCTCCTGCACCGTTCCCGTCACGGTGTGCACAGGGACACCGAGCGAGTTGACGATGTCGAGCATCAGCTCGTCGGACAGGACCCGAAAGTGCGCGCTGATGGGGTCGTGCCCCTCAGGCAGCGGGAACTCGTTCGGCACGAAGACGATGAGGTCGTATCCGGTACGTGCCTGTTCCTTGGCGAGCAGACCGAGCTGGTCGACGACTTCCTCGACTACCTGAGTTCGGGGCGATCGCGCACCGGCTGCCAGGGTGTCCCCCGCGTCGGGGTACCGGCCCACCGCGAGCCGCACCTTGCTGTACACCCACTCGTGCAGCACGGAGCCGTCGGAGAGGAAGCCCTTCGGGCGTGCGGCTTCATCGACCGCGCGTTCGGTGTAGCGCCGCACGGCAAGCTGGACCAGTTCGGTCTCGCTGGACTCCTCCAGCGACTTGGGGGTGGTGCCGGCCGGGTCGCGCATGGCGCTGCCGTGGACCCGCTCGAGGCCGGTGCGGTGGGACAGCTCGGTGGTCAGCGTTGTCTTGCCGTTGCCGTACGCACCGACGAAAGCAATTCGCACGTCTATGTCTCCGTTCCGATAGTTCTGTTCGGGGTCAGGCTGCAACGCTGGCGTCGGACAGTCGCTCCAGTTCGTTGCGGGTGTCGATCAGGGCGTACTCCGCCTCGGCCTTGGCGATGGCCTCCTCGATGGTCATGACCGTCGGGAAGTCGAAGATCTCGACGATGCGGGCGAGCCGCTCGGGGATCGTGCCGCCGACGATGTGGACGGGGATCTGCAGCTCTTCGAGGGTGTCGAGGAGCAGCTGCTCGGCCAGCTGGCGGAACTTCTCGTTCACCGGGCGGTGGCCGTCCTCGACGATGGGGAACTCGATCGGCAGATGCACAAAGGCGTCGTAATTCGCCTTGGTGTGCTGGCGTGCGGGAATTCCGATCTGCTTCATGACCTCCGCGTAGAAGCGGACTTCGTCGGTCATTTCGACGGTTTCCAGGTCTACGGAGTCGTTCGGGTTGATGCCGACCTTTACCCGGACGTTGGCGTAGGACCACTCGTGAAGCGCGGAGCCGTCGGATATGTAGCCGTTAGGCAGGTGACTTTCGGCGACGGCTCGGCCCTGGATCCGGCGCGTGATCAGCATGATGAGCTCGGCGCCGTTGCACTCCTCGAGTGTCTTGCCCGGGAGCGAGATGGGCAGGAGCTCGCGCATGGTGGGGGCTGCGGTACGCGGCATGCCGGTGAGGTGTGCAATCGCCATGCTGGTGATCGTCTTACCGACGGAATAGGTACCGGAGATGGACAGCTTCACTTCTGCTCCTTGGGGGTGGTTGACGGGGCCGACCAGAACGTCCGATGGGGCCAGGCCGGTCGGATCGCTCTCCCGGGGGCCGGTGCGGCACCGTGTCTTGCCCTCTGGGGAGTTGTCTGTGCTGACCCGTACCGAAATCTTGGCAACGGATTTCGAAAGCACCCAGACTCCAGATTCAACAGCGTCGCGGAACCCATCACCACGGACACGATTGGCAGCACCAATACGCGCGAACATGGGCCTGCGCTTTGGGGAATCCCGGCTCAGGAACCTTCTGCGCAGGGCCTTCTGGGACGCGTCTCGTCGCCGGCAGCTATCGTCACCGGGCAGTTTTCGATCTTCAGGAGGCTTGGTATGGGATACGGCAAGGGGTTCCTCGAGGGACGCACCATCATGGTCACAGGGGCTTCGAGTGGGATCGGGGCGGCGGCTGCTCGGCTGTTTGCGAGGGAGGGGGCGGCAGTGACGCTGATGGCTCGCCGCACTGGCGCGCTGAACGAGCTGGTCGAGGAGATACGCGCCGAGGGTGGCCAGGCCGATGCCGTGACGGGGGATGTGACCAGCCCTGACGATGTGCTGCGGGCGGTGGATCACACGGTTGCCGTGTTCGGTTCGCTGGACGGTGCCTTCAACAACGCAGGTTGGGGGGCGATCGGAACTCGGCTGCACGAGACGGATGACGCCGTCTACAACCGGATTCTGGATGTCAACGTGCGAGGCGTCTGGAACTGTCTGAAGGCTCAGATCCCTGTGATGTTGCGGCAGGCGTCGGGCGGTTCCGTGGTCAACACATCCAGCACGGCCGGATTGTTCGCAACTGGAGCGGTCTCCCCCTATGTGGCGGCCAAGCACGCCGTGCTCGGCTTGACCCGGGCTGCGGCTGCCGAGTACGGCGCGGAGGGGATCCGGGTCAACGCCTTGATGGTGGGGTCCACGCGCACCGAGCTGATGGAGCAGGCCATGCAGGACGTGCCGCAGCTCGAGGAGGCCGCCGTGGCAAGGGCGATCCAGTCGCGCCTTGCCGACCCGGTTGAAGTGGCCCGGGCCGCCGCCTGGTTGCTGAGCGATCAGGCATCGTTCGTCACGGGTGGAGCGGTACCTGTCGATGGCGGCTGCAGCGCTGTGTGATCGGACCGGTCGGCTGTGCGGCACCCGGTGTTGGCGCCGCCAATATGGTGAGTGGGCACTGGTTGCGGGCGATGGGCATCCCAACTATGGATGCATGCCCTCGTCTCTCAGCACCGACATCAGCCAAGAGGAATTCCGCGCGACTCTGGGACGGTTCACGACAGGTGTCGTGGCGGTGACCGCGCTCCGGGAAAGGGACTCCGTCCCGGTTGGCCTTGCGGTGAACTCGTTCACCTCCGTGTCCCTCGCGCCGGCACTGGTGCTGTTCTGCGTCTCGAAGGGCAGCACCAGTTGGCCGCAGATCCGCACAGCCGACCATTTCTGCATCAACATCCTCGGTGAACACCAGCAGGACCTGAGCAGTCGTCTGGCCACGCGCGACACCGACAAGTTCCGGGGCGTGCGATGGACCGCCACCCCTGGAGGTGCTCCGGTTCTGGACGGCGCCATCGGCTGGTTGGAGTGCTCCGTGGAAACGGAGTACGAGGCCGGAGACCACGATGTGATCATTTCCCGGGTGCATGTGCTGAGCAGTCGCGACGACGGGGCGCCACTGGTCTTCTACCGCGGATCGTACGGACGGCTCGCCGCCTGATCACCTGCCGCCTGCCGTGTGGACGTGGCCGGCGGTTCCACCATTCCACCGAAACCTCGACGTTAGTGAGCAAACAGCCCATGGCACACAATCCGGCATCCCTCAAGCCTCTCGGAGTCGGCATCGTCGGACTCAGCGCCGACGGCGGCTGGGCGTCGCGTGGGCATGTGCCCGCGCTGCAGGCCGTCGATGGGTTTGAGTTGCGCGGGCTAGCGGCCTCTACGGCAGAGTCGGCGGTCCGCTCCGCCGAGAAGTACGGCGTCCCGCTGGCCTTCACCGACCCCGGCGAGCTCGCCGCTCACGACGACATCGACCTGGTCGTCGTGGCCGTCCGTGTCCCCCGACACCGTGAACTGATCACTCCTGCGCTCCAGGCAGGCAGCATGGTGTTCAGCGAGTGGCCACTGGCCGTCGACGCCTCCGAGGCCCAAGAGTTGGCCGAACTCGCCGCACAGCAGCACATCAGGACTTTCGTCGGCCTCCAGGCCCGGTCGGCACCCGGAATCCGGTTCGTACGGGACTTGATCGCCGAAGGCTATGTGGGCGAAGTGCTCTCGACGACTCTGGTCGGCTCGGGAGGAGGCTGGGGGCCGGTCGTGGGGGCTGGCGGCGCCTACACCACAGATCGCGCCAACGGCGCCAGCCTCATGACCATCCCGTTCGGACATACCCTCGATGCTCTGACGATGTGCCTGTCGGACTTCGCTTCTCTCAGCGCAGTGACGGCGACCCGCCGGCCGCAGGTACAGGTGGTCGAGACTGGGGAGGTCCTCAAGATGACCGCTGAGGACCAGGTTGCCGTATCTGGTGTGCTGGAGAACGGTGCGGTGGTCTCCCTTCACTACCGGGGCGGATCCAGCGCGGGCACCAATCTCCTGTGGGAGATCAACGGCACCGAAGGGGATCTGGTGATCTCCGGTGACTCAGGCCATGTGCAGTTCGGACAGTTCCGGATCGAAGGTGCGCGCCGAGGCGGTGCGCTGTCCGTGCTGCCGGTGCCTGAACGCTATCTGACGCTGCAGGGTGTGAACGGCCCCGCTGAGGCCGTCGCGCATGCATACACACAGGTCCGCTCGGATATTGAGCACGGGACAAGCGTCGTACCCGATTTCGCTCACGCGTTGAAGCATCATCAGCTGCTGGACCGAATCGCTCGAGCGGCACTGACTGGTGCCCGCCAGTAGGCTGTGCCGGTCTTGGCAGCGAAGGCTCTCGCCCTTCAGATCTGAAGGGCGAGAGCCTTCGCTGCGAGCGCCGCTCTGCACGACCCGACGAGCCGTGCAGATACAGACGCAGCATGGTCGAACAGGAAGAAGTGGCCACCGGGCCACAGGTGGCGGGCTGCTCCATGCACAGCATGTTCGGACCACCGGTCAAGTTGCGGCGCCGGGGCCAGCGAATCCGCGGTTCCGCCGAAGACCGAAAGGGCCGTGCGCAGGAGTGGTCCCGGAGCGTACTGGTAGTTGTCCACGAGCCGGAGGTCGGCCTTGAGGATCTCCAGCATCCGTCGTGCGAGTACCGCGGAGACGGAGGCCGGCGGGATGAAGGTCCCGCTTGGGTGCTGCAGGACGTGGGCGGACGTGGGGCGGCCTGCGTCAGGGGCGAGCATGCCCGAGGCACCGAACCAGACGGGGCCGTGGTGCTCGGTCTCCATCCGGCGTACGAGTTCGTAGGCGATCAGGGCCCCCATGCTGTGACCGAACACGGCAAAGGGACCATCAAGTCGAAGGCGAAGATCAGCGTGGACGCGGCCGACGGCCTCCTCGACGGTCCGGCACCCCTTGTCTTCGCGATCCAGGAGCCGCCCTGGCAAGTCCACCCCCAGTACCTGCCAGGTTGCGGGCAGGTGCGGTAGGAGAGGCCCGAAACTCTGTGACGAGCCTCCTGCGTGGTGGAGCAGCACCAGTGTCAGTTCCGGCGTGGTCTGCCTGCGGGATTCGGGGCTCAGTGTGTGCAGCGACATGTCAGGCGACCAGTTCCCCCAGGAGATGCTCCTGCTTGTCCACCACGCACGTGGCCCCTTGATACAGGCTGTCGATCGGGAGCCAGTGGACGGTCACCGATTGGACTGGCTGTTGTACGACGTGCAGGGCCACAGCGCCAATGTGCCGCGGTCCGCAGGGGACATCGAGCACGGTCCAGTCGGCGGGCCGGCGGTCGGCGTTGTCTCCGAGGTAGTCGGCTGCCAGGTCGCGGGCGAGCCCGGTGCCCAAGCCCTTCAGGTAGGCCTCTTTGCGCGTCCACAGTTGGCCGAAGGAGATGGCATCAATGCCGGCTTGCGCTCCCGCGCTCAGCTCGGATTGTTCCTCGGGGTGCAGCGCGGGGAAGCAGACACGGGCAGTGTCACTGGTGGGGACCCTTTCTACGTCCACGCCGATGGGCAGGGTGGACACGCCGATGAGAGCCATTCCGCTGCCATGCGAGAGCGAGAAGTGCAGCGTTGACTCGGTGTCCTGCAGCACGGGGCGGCCGTGCCGTCTGTCGCAGCACGGGCAGGGTGCGCGTCCGAAGCGGAGCGCTCCGGGTGCGGTGTCCAGATAGGCGCCAAGCAGGCGGCGCAGTCCAATGTGCGCCGAGCTGTAGAGTAGTCGGCCCGCTTCGCGGCGACACGTGCCGGCTCGGCGTCTCTCGTTTTCGTCGAGTTCTGCCAGGTCGAGTACTCCGGTACATGTCCCGGGTTCAGGTTGGCGCAGCAGCCAGAGGTCTGCGCCCCCAGGGGGCGGGTGAGGCAGTTTCACGCCAGTACGCCCTCCACCCGGCGGGCGAGGACCCGTAGATTCTCGGCGCTCAGGATCGTGGGAAGCGTTGGAGCGGTACCGAGGGCCGACGTGATGAAGCTGTGCAGTTCGAGGCCGCCCATGGAGCCGATGCCCAAGTCGGTCATGGTCTGATCACAGTCGACGGCCTCGGTGGGGCAGTTGAGTACTCGCCCGATGCCATGGCGCAGAAAGTTCGTGAGGAGGCGCTCGCGTTGATCGGCATTCGCTGAAGCCAGGTCTGCGCGGGTGAGTAGAGGCTGAGCGGGTTGGTGCCGTACTGCTTGTGTGGCTGCTTGGGGGCGCGTTCGGAACCAGTCAAGCAGTGAGGGGTCCGCGGTCATGGCGTCCTTTCTCGAGTGATGCGGAGATGAGCAGGGCGCCGCCGAGCCGAAGCTGCGGCGGCGCCCTGCGGGCGGTCTGACTCAGTTGTCCGTGGCTGTGGTCCCGGCGGGCAGCTCGTGCGCGAAGCCGCAGCGCAGTCGTATTCCGGCAAGTTGGGCTTCGACTTCAACGCTGCGCCAGATACCTCCGCGCAACGGCAGGAGCCGTGTGCCGGTAAGGGCCGCCTGGGCGAGCTGTGCCTGTTCAGGGGCGACGGGCAGTTCAGTGGGGTCCGGTGCGGACTCGAGTACGGTCTGCATCATCCAGAGCGTGTTGCTCTGGGCTCGGCTGATGCTGTCCAGTTCGTACATCAGGATCTGGACGAGCTGGAGGTTGATCACGAACGCGTCGACCAGGGACACGGACGGTTGCCAATCCCCGTCGATGCCTCTTCGGGCCGACATCGGCTCGGGGGCGAAGTGGACGTCGGCCTTCGCAATGTGGGCGTCGGTGTCGACGTGGACGTCGCTGATGAAGTGCCGCCGCTCCTTGAAGCCTTCGCCCCAGAAGCGCTGCTCGCCGGGGCCCAGGGCCTGCTCGAGGTTCGTGTGCCGGCTCTCGTCGAGCGCACGCGTCGTGATGCTGTGCTCAATCTCCGTGCGCACCTGCAGGTTGCCGACGGCACAGTCATGCACGGTGAGGTAACGGCCGGGAAGTTCATCCATCTCCACGGAGCGGACCAGGCGAGCTGTGAGCGGGATACCTGCCAGGTCCTCTTGGGGTGCGCCGCCGGCCCGCAATACGACCTTGCGCAACCTCATTTGGGTGCGGCTGTCGTCATCGAGGCCATATCCGTGCGCCAGGTGCAACTCTGCGAGCTGCACGCCCAGGACCATGGCGTCCACGGTGCTGAGATGGGGCCGCAGGTCGGTACCGTCCTTCTTGCGTGACCAGTCGGCGGGGTAACTGACGTCCACGGTGGCGTGCACACCGGCGTCGGGGCCGTCGGCCGGCGTGACGGTGATGTCGTTTACTTTGTACTGGGCACGTTGGTAACCGCGAGAGAAGAACCGGGTCTCCCCCGGGCCGAGGTAGTCGTCGACGGATTTGAGGAGCAGTTGCGGGTTGGCGTTCACGCTCACACCCCCGTCGGCGCGGTCCGTATCGCCTCGTCATACGCGGCGATGAGCTCTCCGACCGTGCGGATGTCCGTGATGGATCGGTCACCGGCGAAGGGATCGATGCCCAGTGCGGTCTCCAACTGCAGCAGGAGTTGGGCAAGAAGGAGTGAGTTGAGGCCCGCCGCCAGCAGGGGGTCGTCGAGGGAGTAGCTGCTGGCGCCGTCGTCATTGAGCAGGACGCTGTCGATCTCGCGTCGGACGGTTTCCTCCACGCTGGTGTTGTGGGTCCTGTCGTTCAGCATGTGATGCCTCCATCGATGACAAGTGTCTGTCCGGTGATGAACTGCGCCTGCGGCGAGGCGAGGAAGAGAACCGCGTCGGCAATCTCCTCCACCGTGCCGAGGCGCCCCAGCGGAGTACGGCGCTGGATCTTGTCCCGGTTCTCCGAGGTGACCGTTGCCGTCATGTCACTGTCGAAGAAGCCGGGGGTAAGGGTGTTGACTCTGATGCCGAGCGGGCCGAGTTCCCGTGCCAGGGCCCGACCGAGCCCTTCGAGGCCTGCCTTTGCCGCTGCGTAGACGGCAACGCCCCGGTAGCCGCGGACGGCATTGATGGACGAGATGTTGACGATGGCGCCGCTCTTGTCCCGCATCATGAACCGGGCACAGCTCTGGGACAGATGAAGCGGGGCGAGCAGGTTCGTCCCGATGATGTTGTCCATGCGCGCCGGCGCTGTGGTCAGGAACAGCTCCTGATGCAGCACGCCTGCATTGTTGACAAGCAGATCGATCCGCCCGAAGTACTGCGCGGCTGTGCGCCCGAAGCCTCGCACGGCGGTGGTGTCGTTGAGGTCGACCGGCTCCCAGAGGAAGGAGCTGCGGTACTTCTCGGCCGTGGTCTCCGTGAACTCGTTCGGGTTCCTGCTGAACGTGGCTACCCGCCAGCCGTCCGCGAGGAGCCGCTCGACCAGTGCGCGGCCGAGGCCGCGGCTCCCGCCGCTGACGACGGCGACGGGTGTGGAGAGCTCCTCGACCGTGGTCATGCCGCGCTCCTGGTCTTCTTGAAGCGCTGCGAGTGCTGATCGCGCTGGGAGACCTCAACGAGAAGCGGCACCTTGTACGCCTGGAGGCGCTCGCTGCAGTACCGCCGCACCTGTCGGGCCGCCTCACGCTCGTCGAGCGGTCGGGTCAGTTTCACAGTGGCCTGAACCACCTGCCCGGTGATGTGGCTATGGCGCCCGGACACCGTGGCATCGGCGACGATGTCCATTTCCAGCAGAACATTCTCAACCTCGCTGGGATAGACCTTCTCCCCCGCGACGTTGATGACTTCGGATTTACGCCCGAGTATGCGCACGTAATCACCGTCGACCTCGACCGCGTCTTGTGTGTTGAAGTATCCGTCCTCATCGAAGGGCGCGGGTGCGTTCAAATACCCGAGCATGGCGATGTCGGAGCGGATCCAGAGGATTCCGTCACGGATCTGATAGTCGAATCCCTCGCCGCCGAGCTTGACCCAGAGGCTGTTGTTGTCCCGGGACTTCGTGGACAGGATGCCGAGTTCGGACAGTCCGTAGGTCTGCTTGAGGCGCACGTCGGGCAGGGCCGCGTTGAGGCGCTGAAGGACCCCCAGGGGCATTGGTTCGGTTCCGTAGGTGATCAGTTGCAGTGAGCTCAAGTCGTGCCGGGTGTGTGCCCCGGAGATGAGCAGCATGTTGAGGAAGGTGGGCGTGGTCGGCAGAACCTGGATCCGATGTGCGGCAATCGCGGCGCAGACCGATTCGGGGCTTCTCTCGAGAATGGTGACGAGCGCCCCGCCCTGGCTGAGGGTGTGCAGGAGGGTGTTGATGCCTCCAATGTGATCGAGGCTCAGGAACCCCAGGGTGCGCTTGGCTCGTCGCGGTTCGCCGTACTTGCTGAGCATCTTCGCGAAGTTCAGCACCGTGGCCTTGCTGCGCCCCGTGGTTCCCGAGCTGAACAGCACCAGGCCAGGGGCCTTCGCGCTGCGCAGTCGGCGGTACAAGTCGTGGTGTGCGGTCCGGCCGGTGCGCCGCAGTTGCGGACGTTCGGACGGCGCACTGTTCACTTCGATCGTGGCCTCGACCTGTGCGATCTCGTGGAACTCGGCCCGTTTGGCATCGGGCAGCGGCGTCAGCGGAACGACGATGGCGCCACGCGCCATGAGCGCAAGCAGCCCCGCACAGGACTCCACGCCGCTGGGCCCCTCGAGAGCGACGACCTGCCCGGCACGCACGTCCTGCGCGTCGAGGAAGGAATCCCAGCGCGAGATCGCCTCGAGCAGGTCGGCATAGCTGTGTGTTGTGCCGTCGAAGATGATTGCGTCAGCGGAACTGAAGCTGTGCATCCGTTCAATGAACCAGGCAGTCATGTGCCCTCCGTTTGGGGTAACAGGCCAACGAGTAGGAGGATCGGTCAAACAGCGAGCCGGGGAGCCATGGCCATGCCGGCCTGCTGGTGCGGTGTGGGTTGTTCGGGCGGGCCGTCCAGGAGGCGCCATCCACGGGCACGCGCCAGTGCACGCAGTGCCGTGCCACCGCCGACGACGTAGGCCTTGCCAACCGCTTCGAGCATCGGCAGGTCGGAGAGGTGGTCTGCGTAGGCGGCGCAGTTGCCGGGGTCGAGGCCGGCGCGGAGGGCTGCCCGTCTCGCGGCGGCTCCCTTGGCGGGGCCGATCAGCGGTGCACCCTCGAACCCTCCGGTGTAGCGCCCGTGGATCATCTCAGGCTGGGTGCACTGGACATCCTCGACGCCCAGATCTCGAGCCATCGGGAGCACGAGCGCTGGGAAGGAGCCCGACAGGATGGCGATGTGGTCACCACGCTGCTGGTGACGGCGCAGTCGGTCCACCGTTGGCGCGTGGTAGTAGGCCCCGGAGGCTGTTTCTGCTGCGAACCAACTCTGTGCAACAGCGCTTACCGTACCGACGTCAAGGCCCTGGAGGTTTGCGAAGTAGGCGCGGTGGATGGCCTCGCGGCCGCAGCCGATTGCAGCCATGGCCCTGAGTTCGCTTGTCTGCTCCTGGAATTCGCGTCGTGAGCGCCCCATGGCTTCGCAATAGAAGGCAAGGAAACGGAGCATGCTCGACGGGGAAGTCAGGGTGCCATCCACGTCAAAAAAGGCAGCTCGCACAGAATTTCGGCTCATGAGGCAACTATTGCAGCGGCCTTATGAGCGCCCCAGACTTCAATGTCACCGGCTTCGCCGACAGCATCACCAGGGATGGTGTTGCCGCGGGCAACAGGCCTAAAGTAAAAGGATCCGGCACTGATTTCTCAGTGCCGGATCTGTCTTCCAAGAAGTTTCGGTGGATGAGATCACGTGCCCGTGCCCACACACCGAAGGGCACGGCCTGGCCCTGCGCTGGCTGATGCTGGCTCCATCAGTCTTGAGGCGCCCTGCTGCCGTCCGCCCGAGGTGCGTCGCGTGGGGACGACGCTGTTGACCAGTCGGCGCGCTGGGCTTTGGTCGCATCGATGACGCTGTCGTCAGAGAGGCGCCGAGCTCCAGGTCTGGTTCGCAACGCGTGCTTTGTCCCGTTAATCCGCGAGCAGGCGCCGCGCGGCCCTGATGCGGCTGCACCGGCTGGGAGCGAAGCATGGCGGTCTGTTCTGTGGCCGGGGACGGATGCGTGGCGGCGGTGTCGTGCACAGGGAATGTCGGGCCGCTGCCGATTCAGGCGGCCCGACTTCCCTATGTGTGCGCAGCAGTTGAGCAGCTCAGACGGTTTCGCCTGCTCGGCTGCGGGGCTCCGTCGCAGTGGCAGTCTGGGTGTTCTGCGTGTCCTGGGCAGGCTTGCGCAGGCCCAGCGCGATGAGGACAGTGAGCAGGATCAGGGCTGCCGATGTGTAGGTGGCGGCTTGGAGACCGTCGGACAGGTGCGCCTTGTCGGGGTGGGAGCCGGCTACGCCGTTGGAGACCGCGACCAGGACGGCGAGGCCGACGGCTGCACCCACTTGCTGCCCGCTGGTGGCGAGGCCGGAGGCGAGGCCCTGCAGTTTCTCTTCGACACCTGCGGTCGCCGCAGAGAACATGGCCGTCCAGATGACGCCCTGGGCCAGCGAGAAGACCACGATGCCGGGAGCCATTTGCGCGTACGTGGAGCCGTCTCCCAGGAAGGCCGCGAACAGTGCTGTGCCGACGGCTCCCACGACCAGCCCTAGGATCAGGGTGGCGCGCACGCCGTGCGAGGTCGCCAGCTTGCCTCCGATCATGGAGCCGACGAGCACGCAGGCGCACGGCAGGATGAAGGCGAGGCCGGTGGCCAGGGCGTTCCAGTCGCGCACAGTCTGCAGTGCGAGCGTGAGGAAGTACGCACTGGCGCCGAAGGTGGCCATGAACATGAAAGTGATCAGCGAGCCGAGGCGCAGGCTGTTGTAGGAGAAGACGCGCAGGGGGACCAGCGGGTCGGCGGTCCGGGACTCGATGATGATGAACGCCGCGATGAGGGCGACCGCGGCGATGAAGCTGATCACGGTGGAGGGTGCGGTCCAGCCGGATTCCGGGCCCTGGACGAGTCCGAAGACGAGCAGGAGGGCGCCGGCGGTGACGGTGATGCCGCCTGGCAGGTCGAAGCCCTGACGGCGCGCGGTCGGCGGGTCTGCGGGGATGGCGCGCAGCGCGAGCAGGGCGACGCCTGCGGCCAGCGGAACGTTGACGTAGAAGGTCGCGGCCCAGCCGAAGGCCTGGGTGAGAACGCCTCCGAGCAGCGAGCCGACGACCATGCCGCTGCTGCCGGTTGCGCCCCACACGCCGAGGGCGCGATTGCGCTCCTTGCCCTCGGCGAACGTGGTGGTGAGCAGGGACAAGGTGGCGGGTGCGAGGAAGGCGCCGCCGATGCCTTGCAGCCCTCGGGCCCCTACCAGGACTCCGGGGGTTGTGGCGAGACCGCCGATGATGGATGCAATGGCGTAGAGGGCGAGGCCGGTGAAGAACATCCTGCGGCGTCCGACGAGGTCGGCCATGCGTCCGCCAAGGAGCAAGAAGCCACCGAAGGCGACGGCGTAAGAACCGATCACCCACTGCAGTTGCTGCTCCGAGAAGCCGACACCGTTGCCGATGTCCGGCAGTGCGACGAACACGATGCTGTAGTCGAGTGCGATGATCAACTGCGCCAGTGCCAGGGCCGCGAGGATCAGCCCCTGGCGGCGTGTGGAGCCCGACGAGGTCATAAGTCCGTATCTTTCTGGTTGGGTTGGAGAAACCGGTCCGATCCGCCGGCCAAGAGGCAGGCAGGCGTTCGGGTCGTGTCCGGCGGGGTTTTCGGGAACGGCACGGCGCTGCGGGTGAGCTCGTGCACTGCACGCCCTCAGCCCCGCGTCCGGCCGGCGGTGCGGGCGTCAGGCCGGCACGCCGACGGAACGTGCAAGGGGTGCGGGCTGGTCGGCTGCGCCGCCCCCGTGAGGGCTGAGCAGGATCAGCTGGTGCCCTGGGCAGAGGGCGAGATCAAGACGGATCTGGGTGAAGGAGACCTGTCCCAGCCCGGGGTGGCGCACCACCAGTCCCTGCCCCGCAGCGTCGCTGACGCGGTGCTCGGTCCACAGGTCGGCGAAGATCCTGCTGCCCTCGCCCAGGTGTCCCACCAGCGCAGTGAGCCTGGGGTCCCCCAGGAACTCGCCGCTTTGGGCCCGGAACTGGGATACCGCGTCGGCGGCGTCGCGGCTCCAGCAGGGAAACCGGCTTGCCGCCAGCGGATCGAGGAACAGCATCTCCAGGTAGTTGGGATGCGGTCCGTCAAGGCCCAGGAGGTCCACTGCCGCCTGGTTCGCCGCAACGACATCCCAGTAGCGGTCGATGACGTAGGCCGGGCCCGGCAGAAAGCCGTCGACCACCGTGGCGCACAGCCGTCGGCCGGACTCTGCCACGGGCCGGGGGCGTCGGGGCGGCGCATAACCGGCCAGGCGCATCACGTAGCGGCACTGCGCCTCGTCCAGTTTCAGGACGTGAGCGACCGCCCCCAGGATCTCCGGGGAGACGTTCTTCGCCCTGCCCTGCTCGATCCAGGTGTACCAGGAGGCGCCGATGCCAGCGAGCATGGCCACCTCCTCGCGGCGCAGTCCGGGCAGCCGACGTGTGCCACCGCCCGGCAGGCCGACCTGTTCAGGGGTGATCTCTGCGCGTCGTGCAGCGAGGAAGTCACCGAGTTCGGCGAATCTCAGCTCTACCGGACTGGCAACTCGTCGCTCCTGGTTGGTGACTGGCAAGGCCATCCTCCTGAGTGAACGTGTAGGGCACCCCGCGCCCCTCCCGGCACGAGACCTCCATCATCATAGATAGCGTTATTTTTTTTTCAAGCGAAAGAGAGCGTTCTCTATGTTTCATCGCCCGCGAGCCGCCACGGGTAGGCGATCCGGCCACTGACTTGCATCGGAGGGCGCCCCACGGATAAATGAAAGCGATCGCTATCTTTAACGCCGGAGGGCCGGTACATCACATGGTCAGTCAGGAGCGGGCCGAGCGGACGCGGCAACGGCTGCTCCACGCCGCCGCCGAGGAGTTCTCGCTGCACGGATACGGCGGCACTTCGCTGCAGCGCATCAGTGCGGCAGCAGGGGGCACGATGGGGGCGCTCACCTTCCACTTCCCCACGAAGCTGGCGTTGGCCCGGGCCGTGTACTGCTGCGGGTCAGCGCTCACCCGGGATGCCGTGGCCCGGGCAGTCTCCCCCGTAGGCCACGCGGACGCCTCCCGTCTTCACAGGGTGATCGGCATCACTCAGGCGCTGGCTCGGCTGCTGCGCGAAGAGGCAGCCGTGCGGGCGGCCAGCCGGTTGTGCCGGGATCGGGTTCTGGGGCAGGACCACTGGCATGACGCATGGATGCCCGATGTGCGTCGGTTGGCCGAACAGGCCCATTGTGAAGGCGAGTTGCGTCCGGGCACTCCCCCGGACACGGTGGTGCTGCTCACGCGGTTCCTGGTGCTGGGGATGACGGAGCTGGCTCAGGCCGACAGCGAACCGGGTCCGCATGGCCGTGACTTGGAGGAGGTGTGGCAGGTGCTCCTTCACGGAGTGGCGGCCGGCGGCTCGAGCAGGTGGTAGAGCGAGCGCGAGCCCCGGCCGACGGCGGTCAGGAGAAGTGGCGTGTGTGGTCCGAGGCCCAGGCCGCGAAGGTGGCGGGGGGTCGGCCGATCAGCTTCTCCAAGGTCGGGTCGATCCGGGCTGAGGCTCCTTGGGCCCTGCGCCGGGCGCCTTCAAGGAGGGCGTCGGCAATCTGCTCCCCGTACCGGTCGGCCCACCTGGCGCGTGCCTGGTCGGCCGTGAGGTCGATGAATGTCAGCTGCTTGCCGAGGGCTTGAGACAGCAACGCCGCCTGGCTGCGCGCCGACAGTTCCTGCGGGCCGGTCAGCGAGTAGGTGGCGCCTGCGTGCGGGGTGGGTTCGGTGAGGATCTGTACCGCGGCCTGGGCGACGTCGCGGGGGTCGACACAGGCCGTGCGCGCCCCGCCCCCGAAGGCCTGCACCGTGGCGTGTTCACGGATCGAGGGCGCCCAGGCCAGCGTGTTCGACATCGGTGTGCGGATGCGCAGGACGGTCCACGGTATTCCGCTCTCGTGCAGTACCCGTTCACTGCGCCGGTTCCAGTCGGCGACCAGGTCGTCCGCGCCGGGATCGGCGACGCCCAGCCAGGAGAGCTTTACGGCGTGGCGGACGCCCGCTTGGCTCGCCGCGGCAAGGATGCTCTCGTCGTCCTGGGGGCGCAGCGGGTTTGCCGTCACGATGAAGACGGTGTCGGCACCATGGAAGGCCGCGCGCAAGCTGTTGCGGTCCCGGTAGTCGCCCTGGCTGACGGTTCCGGACAGGCCCAGCGCCGCAGCCTTGGCCGTGTCGCGCACCAGGAGTGTCGGCAATACGCCTGCTAGTTCGGACAGGAGCCGGGCCACATGGCGTCCCACTGCTCCGGTGGCCCCGGTGACCACCACCTTCGGGACTTCCGGGCGGTCGGGCGCAGTGGATGCGTGGGGACTCATGCCATCACCTCGCGGGGGTCGTCGACCCGGATGCGCCTGAGTGCGCTGGGCGTGCCGATGGCGGGCAGCAGCACGCTCCACATCTCCCCCACCCGCAGGGGCAGGTCCTGCCGGCCGTTTTCCAGGTAGGTCTGCATCTGCGCGCCGGTACAGGCGTGGACGATCAACCGCGCCACGTTCTCCACGTCGATGCTCGCGCGGACCTCGCGCAGGCGTTGCGCCTCGGTGAGCGATTCGGCGAACACCGTCGTCCACTGCTGGTGCGAGTTGCCGTCAGGGTCGGCAAACGAGTCCTGTTCCATGACCAGCCGCGCCCCTGCCAACAGATAGGGATCTTCAAGCAGTTGATGTGCCCAGGTCAGCGAGATGTCGACGGCACGTTGCAGGCCCTGGGACTCGCGGGCGGGAGTGACCCGCTCCGGCTGCCCTCGGACGATCTCGCGGGCCAGCGCTTCCTTGTTTTCGAAGTGGAAGTACAGCGCACCGAGCGTCAGCCCGGCCCGTTCCGTGATCTTGGTCACGCTCGCGCCGGCGAACCCGTACTCGGCGAACACCTCCGCGGCCGCCCGCGCGATGAGGACTCGTGTCCGGCCTGCACGTTCCTGCTTGATCTCGCGTTTGCCCGCCAGCTCGCGCGCCATGGAAGGTCCCTTCGCTCCTCGACAAAAAATAAGAACAGTCTCTATGTTACTGCTGCTCGCGCAGATCGCTCCGCCACAGCGCTCGAGGCGCGCGACGTCACCTTTCGGAGGTAGCTCGGATGTTTGCAGACATCAGGCGCAGTGTGGGCAAGACCAACCTCGACGAAGTGCTTGTTACCGGCTGGGACCGGCGGGATGACTCCACCCATTCCGCGACCGTGCGCTGGCCGCGTTCTCATACGTTCTATACGCCGACTCCGGTGCGGTACAGCCTGATGCTGTTCACGGAGAGCGTGCGTCAGGCGGTGGCCGTCACTGGTCAGCATGGCCTCGGCGTCCCTGCCGGGCACCGCATGGGCTGGGAGGAGATCTCCTGCACGCTTGCGCCACGCGCTCTGGCCGTCGGCGCCGGACCTGCGGCACTGGACCTGACGATCACTCATGCCCCGTTCGCGCCCCGCAGGTCGGGTTTGTTCCGTCTGACTGCGCACGTCGAAGCGTTCCGGGACGGTGTCCCTGTGGGCACGGCTCGCTTGCGGTACACCGCCTACCCCCCGGCGCTGTACAACCGACTGCGCGGTGAGTACGCGGATGCCCGTACGGCTTTCGCCCGCGCGCTGCCGGTGGGGCCGCCAGTGGAACCTGCCCTGGTCGGCCGCGGCAACCCTCGTGACGTCGTGCTCTCTCCCGAATCACCTGATGCTGCAACCGGCCGGCAACGGCACTGGAGGTTGCGGGCCGACACCACGCACGGGGTGCTTTTCGACCATCCACACGATCACATACCGGGCATGGTGCTGCTTGAGGCAGCAAGCCAGGCCGTCCAGGCAGCAGCGGCCCCCGGGCGGGTCGTGCCGATCGGCTTTGACGCCTCCTTCTTCCGCTACGTGGAGTTCGACCAGCCGTGCATCATCGTGGCCGAACCGTCCCAGGTTGCTTCTGCGAGCCGCCTGTGCCAGACCGTGAACGGCATCCAGGACGGCGAGGCGGTCTTCACCGCGCGGATTACCGGCGCCACGGAACCCTCTGTGCTTCACTCTCCTGTCAGGGCTCCGTCAACTTCCCCGGACGCACGGTTGGTTGGCGATCGGGGCCGGTAGGGGCGGGTAGCAGTGCAGGTACGGGGGTTCGTGATCATTGTGGTGACTAAGCCAGATGATCACGAGGATGTCCCGTGCCTGCCGTTGCATCTTCCCCTACCCCTGCCGTGCTGGAGAAGCTGGGCCCGCTGGATGCGGACCGCATCGCAGACCTGCGCCCTTACCTCGAATCGGTGCCCGATCCGCGCTCACGTCGGGGCCGCTGGTACTCGCTGGTCTCGGTCCTGCTGGTGTGCGCCTGCGCGGTCGTGTCCGGGGCGAAGAGCCTCGAGGAGATCGCCGAGTTCGCCGAGCGGGCCACGAACACGCTGCTGGCTTCCCTCGGAATCCGCCGTCACCTGCTCGGCTGGCGGCGCAGTCCGAAGCCGGTCACGATGGGACGCGTCCTGATGGCGCTCGACGGCGATGCTCTGGACCAGGCCGTCGGCGCCTACCTCGCCGACCAACACCGCACGTCCACGCGCGCGTCGGCGACTCGACCCGGGTGGGTCGTCGCCGTGGACGGCAAGACGCTCAAGGGCTCGGCCCGCCTGGAGGTACCGCGCCGTCACCTTCTCGGCGGTCACGCACCACCCCGTCGCCACGCTCTCCCAGGTCGAGGTCGGCGCGAAGACCAACGAGACGCGGCACTTCAAGCACCTGCTGGCGCCACTTGACCTCACCGACGCCGTGGTCACCTTCGACGCCCTGCACTCGGTGAAGGCCAACATCACCTGGCTGGTCGAGACGAAAAAGGCCCACTACATCGCGGTCATCAAGACCAACCAGCCCACCGCGTACGCTCAGCTCGCCGCCCCGCCCTGGACCTCGATCACAGTCCAGCACACCGCCTCCGCCACCTCTCACAGCCGGCGCGAGTCCCGGTTGATCAAGACCTGCGCCATCGCCGACAATCTCGGCGGCATCGCCTTCCCGCACGCCCGTCTCGCTCTCCGCGTACACCGGCGCCGCAAGCAGACCGGCCGACCGGAGAGCCGCGAAAGCGTGTACAACCTCGGAAGCGAACCGCACCAACACACTCCGAGCTCGGTGGCGTGCTCGTGCACTCCCAGGAAGCACCCGAGCGGGGGCTCATCAGCGATGCGGCTTCCGTGGTTCCCCACTCGCGGCAAGGACTCTCTCGCCGTGGTGGCGTCGCAGAGAGCGACTCCCACTCGGTTGCCGGGTCCTGCCCAGCACTCGAACCCGCACTACCGCATCCCCTTACCGCGCACGGGCACCATCTGCTCGATCGTGACCCGAGCCCCGGGAATACCGGGGTCACGCCGTTTCCCATCTGTCTGGTCTCCCGCCGGGGGCACGGGCAGAAGGGCCGGCTCAGAGGTTCTCCTGAGCCGGCCCTTCTCATGTCCGAGCGATGAAGGACCCACGCGACCTACGCCCTACGATCTCGCGATGAGCTACGACATCTACTTTCTGAGCCGGCACGAAGGGCAGTCCTGGGAAGAAGCCCTGGAGGCCACCGAGGTCGCAGCGGCAAGCACGGGCACTTCGCGCATCCCCGCCGAACTCCTGGCGGCCTGGCAGCGCATCGTGCCGCAGGCCTGCGCGCTGCTCGGCGACGTGGAAATCACGGAGCACGAGCAGGAATCACGCGACCTCAGTCAATCGGACACCGGTATCGACCTGTCCGTGCTCGGGGACGAGGTCAGCATCACCGTGCCCTACTGGCATGCCGACGCAGCTGCCGAGGGGGTAATCGCCCAGCTTCTGGCTCTCTCCGCGATCGTGGAGAAGGAGACCGGGCTGACCGCGTACGACCCCCAGATCGGGATGCCGTTGGCTGACGCGTCCCTGCCGCAGGCGACGGAGATCATGTCCAGCGTCGCGACCGATTTGCGGAGCCGGTACGGGGGATGAGCCCGGGTGGCAGCACCCTTCCGGGGGCACCGCCGCAAAGGCCCGGACCGTGAGCGTCCGGGCCTTTCGCCGTTTCCGAACTTCCGTATCCCGCCAGGTCAGATGACCGCGACCGCGTCGATCTCGACGAGGAACCCGGGGCCCAGGCCCGCCACCACGTGGACCGTGATGGCCGGGGGCGGGTCGGAGCGGTTCCAGACCTCCTGGAAGGCGGCGACGCCCTCGTCGAAGGTGTGGCCGTCCACCACGGCGATCCTCCAGTGGACGATGTCCGCCAGGCTCGCTCCCTCGCTCTCCAAGATGGCCTTGAGGTTCCGGAAGGCCTGCCTGGACTGTTCGCCGACGGTGGGGCCGACGACCTTGCCGTCGGCGTCGACGCCGTTCTGGCCTCCGATGTAGATCGTCTTCGCCGGCTGTTCGACCACGACGGCCTGGCTGAAGGCGGGACTGCGGTGCAGACCCTCGGGATTGATGCGGCGCACACCCATGTCTTGCTCCTCCGTGAGCGAAACCGGTTATAGAGGTTACGTCCAACACCACTTATAGTGGTGTCATGCGAACGAGCGCAACTGGACGGGTGTTGCACGACCCCAAGGGCGGGTCGTTCCGGTTCGACGCGGGCGCCCTCTGCCTGGATTTCGCCCACACCGGCGGCGAAGGCCGGTACGCGGTGTTCGAGACCCTGCACGAGCCGGCCGATTTGGGCGCATGGCTGGCCGAGCCGCCGCCGGCCGCGGTGATGTCCGTGCCCGTGACGTCCCGTGACCTGGCCGCGGCCAAGACCCTCCGCCAGGCGATCTGGGAGGCGGCGCACGCCCGGGCTGCGGCCCGCCCCCTGCCCGCGGAGGCGGTGGAGGCCATCAACCGGGCCGCGGCCGCCGCTCCCCTCGTCCCCGAACTCGCCGCCGACGGCACGACCACGGGCTGGGCGGAACCGGTGCGGGCCACGCAGGCGCTGTCGACCATGGCGCGGGAGATGATCGAGCTCCTGTCCGGCCCGCTCGCCGGGCGCATCCGCAAGTGCGCGGGCGACAACTGCCCACTGGTGTTCGTGGACTCCTCCCGCCCCGGCGCCCGCCGCTGGTGCGCCATGGAACGCTGCGGCAACCGCCACAAACTCCGGGCCCTGCGCGCCCGGCGGGCGACGGAGGCATGAGGCGGACACTCCGGCCTGACCAGGGACGGCTGCGCCCTGCGGCATGACTTCTCGCTTGCCCCGTATCGAATGCGAGGACCACCCCGTCGTACAGGTGTGCAGTGCCAGCACCCCGTACTCGCCCCGAGGAGTTCTTCGTGTCATCTCAAACCAGCTGGTCCGTTTCGTCCGGTGACGTGCTGCCGCAGGCGGTGGTCGATGCCGCGAGGGAGGTGCGGCGGGAGTTTCTCGGGGTGTTAGAGCCGTTGCGCGGGGAGTTGTTCCGGTACTGCCGGCGGCTGACCGGGGACGTGTGGGAGGCGGAGGATCTCGTACAGGAGACGCTTGCGCGGGCTCTGACGCGGGCGGCGCAGTCGCATCAGGCCGTCGAGCGGCCGATGGCATGGCTCGTGCGGATCGCGACGAACGCCTATCTCGACCAGGTGCGCCGGCCCGCTCCCCTGCTCGTCGAACCGTCCGAGCGTGCCGCGCCCGCCGCTGCCGATCCGGTGGAAGTACGGGACGCGCTCGCGGAGATGGCCACGCTGCTGTCCCCGCAGGAGCGTGCCGCCGTCGTGCTCAAGGATGTCTTCGACCTGCCGGTGAAAGAGATCGCCGGCATGCTCGGCACCACCGAGGGCGCGGTCAAGGCCGCTCTGCACCGCGGCCGGGGGCGTCTCGCCGATCCCGGGCGTGCGGCGGCGCTCGCCCGCCGCCCGGCGCCCGACCGGGGCACGCTCGACGCCCTGGCGAAGGCGTTCACCGCGTACGACCTGGACGGGCTGGCGAAGCTCTTCGCCGAGGACGCGGTCAGCGACGTCATCGGCATGGCCCATGAGGTCGGCCGGGAGCAGATCGCCGCCGGGTCCCTGCACCACACCCTTCTGCTGGAGACCTCCGTCCGCTGGCGTGCGGAAGTCCGGGAGTTGGACGGGGAGTTGGGCGGGGAGTTGGTCGTGTTGATGTGGGCCGCACCCGTCGACGGTGGTGGTGGTGCGGGCGCGGGTGAGGCGGTCGAGGATGTGTTGCGGGTGGAGACCGCCGGGGGTGGTGTCACGCGGCTGCGCTGGTACTACTTCTGCCCGGAGGTGCTGGCGGAGGTCGGTGAGCGGCTGGGGGTGCGCTGCCGGCCGCACGGGTACGCCGCGTAGTCCCGCGGCCCCTTCCGAGGCGGCTTCCGAGGCGGCTTCACTCCGACGAAGGACGCATGTTCGAAGTGATCTCGGTCGGTCTTGTCGTTATCAGTACGGCGGCCGGGTCTCCCTCGGCCATCGGGCTCCTCCCGCCCTTGCACCTCTGGAAGGACCTCTGACCGCTGATGGCCACCACCCGCACCCTCTGCATCCTGTACGTCCTCGGCGGGGCGCTCGCCGCGCACGCGGCCTCGGTGAGCGCCGTGCAAGGAGCCGTCGGCTACGCCGGCGGGTTCGGTGCGGTCGCGCTGCTCATGGTCGTCGCGTCCCTGCGGGAGTACCTCGCCGGTGACGAGCGTCGTGTCGCCGCGCTGCGCGCCGAGGCCCGCGCGCGGCCCCGGGTGCCCGACTACGACGCGATCGACGGTGCGGCGCGGGTCGCGCTCGCCGCCGCGTGCTGCGAGATGTGGTGGACGTCGGCGGGTACCGAGCACTCGGGCGGCTGCGGGCGGCGGCAGCAGCGCCGGGCCGCCTGAGTCCCGCGGGCTCACCGGTCCGCGTGCGCGTCACCGCTCATCCGCGGGTCCTCCGTCGGGTCCGCGTACATCGCCGGGCACCCCTTCGTCGCCGCCTCGGGGCGGAGTTCGTAGTGCCAGGGCTCGTTGCGGTAGATCTGGCAGAGGCCGTACGACTCGCCGTGGCGGGAGAGCCAGGACGTGGCGGTGGAGGGGCCGAGGTCGGCTGCCTTGCCGGCGACGTGCGGGGACGTGTCGGAGGTGGCCACCCAGCGGGCCGCCTCCTCCTGGGAGCCGTACTGCGATATCGCCTTCCGCAGGAGGTCGTCCTGGTACGCAGGGGAACGCCAGCCGCTGTTCAGGACGATCGTGACGCCGGAGCGCGCCGCGTCCGCCGCCGCGCGGCGCAGGGCGCTGCGCAGGGCCGGGTCGAGGTGGGTGAGCGCCGGGATCTCGGCGGTGAGGAGCGTGCCGGAGGGGACGGCGCCGTCCGCCCGGCCGAGCGGCCGGCTGCCTGCGTCGCGCGCGGACGGCCGTGAAGAGGGCGAGTGCGGTGAGGGGTGAGCTGTGTCTGCGTGCTGCGATGCAGGCGGCGTCGTATGCGGGTCGGTGGCCGCGAAGGAGGAGGAGGCCGGCTGCGACTGGCAGGCCGTGACGCAGGCGGCGAGGGCCGCGGTCGCGAGGGCGAGTGCCGCCGGGGTGCGGCGGGAGCGGGGTGCGGGAGGTGCCGGATTGATGGTGCGCATACCCGCAGTCAAGAACGGGGCGTGTTGTCCCCACGTATCCCGTTTTCGATATGCCGACGATATGTCCCGGCTCGTAGCCTCGGAGCATGCGAGTGCTGATCGTCGAGGACGAGCCCTATCTGGCGGAAGCAGTCCGTGACGGGCTGCGTCTGGAGGCGATCGCCGCCGACATCGCGGGCGACGGGGACACGGCGCTGGAGCTGCTGAGCGTCAACACGTACGACATCGCGGTGCTCGACCGTGACATCCCCGGCCCGAGCGGTGACGAGGTCGCCCGGAGCATCGTCGCGTCCGGGAGCGGGATGCCGATCCTGATGCTGACCGCCGCGGACCGGCTCGACGACAAGGCGAGCGGGTTCGAGCTCGGGGCCGACGACTATCTGACGAAGCCGTTCGAGCTGCAGGAGCTGGTGATGCGGTTGCGCGCGCTCGACCGGCGGCGGGCGCACAGCCGGCCGCCGGTGCGGGAGATCGCGGGCGTACGGGTCGACCCCTTCCGCCGCGAGGTCTTCCGTGACGGGCGCTTCGTCGCGCTGACCCGCAAGCAGTTCGCGGTGCTCGAAGTGCTCGTCGCCGCCGAGGGCGGTGTGGTGAGCGCGGAGGAGCTGCTCGAACGGGCCTGGGACGAGAACGCCGACCCGTTCACCAACGCCGTACGCATCACCGTGTCCGCGCTGCGCAAGCGGCTCGGCGAGCCGTGGGTCATCGCCACCGTCCCCGGCGTCGGATACCGGATGGAGAGCCCGCGGGCGGACGAGCCGCGGAGCAGCCGGCAGGACGAGGCAGGAGTCCGGCGGGACGCGCCCGGGAGCGGGCGGCGTGACGAGCCGCGGAGCAGCCGGCGGGAAGGTGCAGGGGATGGATAGGCAGCCCGGGCTGAGCGTGCGGCTCAAGCTCACCCTCAGCTATGCCGGGTTCCTGATGGTGGCCGGCACCCTGCTGCTCGCGGCGGTGTGGCTCTTCCTGCTGCGGTACGTGCCGGACCGGGCCACGCTCACCAGCGAGGACGCGAGCGGCCTCAAGGGCGTGTTCCCGATCCGCTCGCACCTCCTGAACGAGTTCGCCCCCAGGGCGGCCGTGGTCATGGTGATCCTGCTGGTGTTCGGGCTCGTCGGCGGCTGGCTGCTCGCCGGCCGCATGCTCGCTCCCCTGACCCGGATCACCGACGCCACCCGCCTCGCCACCCACGGCTCCCTCGCGCACCGCATCCGGCTGCCGGGCCGCAAGGACGAACTGCGCGAACTGGCCGACGCGTTCGACGGCATGCTCGCCCGCCTCGAGGCACACGTGGCCGAGCAGCAGCGGTTCGCCGCGAACGCCTCGCACGAACTCCGCACCCCGCTTGCCACCGCCCAGGCCGTGCTCGACGTGGCGCGCAGCGACCCGTCGCGCGACCCCGCCGAGGTGTACGCCAGGCTGCACGCCATCAACGCACGGGCGATCGACCTCACCGAGGCGCTGCTCCTGCTCAGCCGGGCCGAACAGCGGTCCTTCACACGGGAACCCGTGGATCTGTCGCTGCTCGTGGAGGAGGCGGAGGAGACGCTGCTGCCGCTCGCCGAGAAACGCGGCGTCACCGTCGAGGACTTCGAGGACTTCGAGGACTTCGAGGGCGAGCCGGCGACCGCGCACGGATCGCCGGCGCTGCTGCTTCAGATGACCACGAACCTCCTGCACAACGCGATCGTGCACAACCTGCCCGCCGGCGGCACCGTGCACGTGTCGACCGCGGCGGGCCCCGAGCACGTGGAGCTCACCGTCGAGAACACCGGGGAGCGGCTCTCCCCCGAGCTGCTGGCCACGCTCACCGAGCCCTTCCGGCGCGGCACGGAACGGCTGCACGACGACCATGCCGGCGTCGGTCTGGGCCTCGCCATCGTCAAGGCGATCGTCCGCGTGCACGACGGCACCCTCACCCTCGCCCCGCGGCCCGCGGGCGGACTGCGGATCTCCGTACGCCTGCCCGTCGCACCGGCCCCGCACCCGTACGACCGAGCACATACCGAGCAGTTCAGGACAGCGACCAGTGAGTGATGCAGTGACGGACACCGCCACCCGGGAGAAGCCCCAGGAGCCGAAGGAGTCCCCGGAGGCCCAGGAGGCCCTGGGAGACGCCGCGCCCCGGAGCGAGGGCACGACGCGGACGGGTGTCCTGCGGCGGCTGGCCCGCGGCCTGTCCCGCCCCGCCCCCTGGCGGCGCGGCCTCCTCCTCACGGCGCTCGCGCTGCTGCTCGGCCTGATGCTGCTGCTGCACGCGCAGCTGCCCGACGCGGCGGGGCTCGGGAGTCTGGTGGAGAGCGTGCTGCCGTGGTGCGGGCTGGGCGTTCCGGTGCTGCTCGCGGCCGCGCTGTGGCGCCGGTCCGCCTCCGCCGTGGTGGCGCTGCTGCTGCCGGTGTTCGCGTGGGTGAGCCTCTTCGGCGGGCTGCTCACCGACAAGTCCCGCGCGGGCCACGACCTCGTGGTGGCCGGCCACAACGTCGGCGCGGACAACCCCGACCCGGCCGGCACCGCCCGCACCCTCGCCGCCTCCGGCGCGGACGTACTCGCGCTGGAGGAGATGACCCCCGAGGCCCGTCCGACGTACGAACGGGAACTCGCGAAGACGTACCCGCACCACTACACGGTCGGCACGGTCGGGCTGTGGAGCAGGCTGCCCCTGTCGGACCCGCGGCCGGTCGACATCCGGCAGGACGTCGGTCCGCTCGGCGACGCCAAGCCGGAGGAGGAGAAGCTCCGCTACGCCCGCGCCCTGCGCGCGACGGTGGCGACGGAGCAGGGCCCGCTCACGGTGTACGTGGCGCACCTGGGCTCCGTACGCGTCATGCCCCGCAGCGGCTTCTGGTCCGAGTCGCGCGACCGCAACGCCGAGGCGCTCGCCGCGGCGGTCGCCGCCGACCCGAGCGAGCGCGTGGTGCTGCTCGGCGACCTCAACGGCACCATGGACGACCGCGCGTTCGACGCCCTCACCGCGCAACTGCGCTCCGTCCAGGAGGAGTCGGGCGACGGATTCGGCTTCACCTGGCCGAAGTCCTTCCCGATCGCCCGGATCGACCAGATCCTCGTCAAGGGAGTGGAACCGAGGAGCGCTTGGCTGCTGCCGGAGACCGGGAGCGATCATCTTCCTGTGGCGGCCGGGATCGGCTGGTGAGTCCCGGGGCCGCGTGGCCCGATGGTCCGGCCGTCGAACCCCGGCCGCTACCGCCGCTCACTCCCCGTCCCGCCCCCGGGTCTCGCGCCGCAGTGCGTACGGCTGTCCCGCGAGCCACAGCCGTCCCGCCATGTCGGCGTGGCAGTCGGCTCGTTCGGGCTCGCCGCGCAGGAATGCCACGGCTGCGGCCGTGAGGCGCAGGCTGCCGCCGCGGCCGGTGATGCCGGGCAGGGCGGTCAGGTGTGCGGTCCAGGAGCGGGGGACCTTCACGCGGTACGTGGCCGGGTTGCCCGTCGCCCGTTCCAGGGCGTACAGCACGTCGCCGTACCGGGCGTGCGCCAGCGCCGAGCGCAGGGCGGACTCCAGGCTCCACAGGCCCGCGTCCACCTGGTCGCAGGCGAAGATCCGGCCCGGGCGCGAGCGTGCGTAAGCGAACCACGTGCCGGTGCGCGACGGCAGCGCGTAGCCGATGGGATAGCCGCCCGGGAGCCCGTCCCGTACGCAGAGGTAGACGGCGGCCGTCGCGTCGCCCTCGTCCTTCGTGAGGAAGAGGCCGCGTTCGGCGAGGAGGGTGGTGAGCGACGGCGGGTCGGAAGGGGGGTCCACGCTCCTGGTTGTGTTCCTGGGCTCGGGCGTACCCCAGGTCTCGGGTGTGCCCCAGGTCTCGGGTGTGCCCCAGGTCTCGGGTGTGCCCCGGGTCTCGGTCGTGTTCCGGATATCGCCGGGTGCTGCTCCCCGGCTGTCCATGGTCGTCAACGGGCTGCTGCCTTCCGCGAGTCGGTGGCGGGAACGCGGCGGCCGGCTCCCCCTGGCGGCCGCCGCGCTTGCATACCGTGGCGCGAGGCGTTGCAATGCCGATGAAATTCCGATGATGCGCGGACCGCCGGTGGCCGCGCGCCGGACACGGGGCGGGCGCTCGGCACGCCCGGACGAGGGGGCTCGGGTGGTGCTGCGACTGGCCGTGCTCGGCCCCGTGCGCGCCGCCCGGGACACCGGACCGGTACCTCTCGGGCCCGCGCGCGGGCAGGCCGTGTTCGTGGCGCTCGCGCTGCGGGCCGGGCGGGTTGCGGGCCGGGAGCAGCTGCTCGACGCCGTCTGGGGCGAGCACCCGCCCGCGAGCGGCGGGAAGGTGCTGCCCAGTTACGTGTACGCGCTGCGCCGGCGGCTCGACCCGCCGGGCACACGCCCGGAGGACTCCCTCATCCGGGCGGAGCACGGCGGCTACCGGATCGATGAGCGTCAACTCCTGCTCGACAGCGACGAGTTGGAGGCAGCCGGCCGCGAGGCCGGGCTGCTGGACCCCGACGCAGCACTGCATCGCCTCGATCGCGCACTCGCCCTCGTACGCGGCGAACCGCTGGCCGGGCTGCCGGGACCGTTCGCCGCGGCCGAGCGGGCACGGCTGCGGCAGCGGGTGCGCGGGCTGCGCGTGCAGCGCCTTCAGCTCCTTGCCGAACTGGGGCGGTTCGCCGCGGTGTTGGAGGAGCCCACCGCCTTCTTCGACCCCTGCGACGAGCAGGTGGCCGCGCTGCGGATCCGCGCGCTGCACGGCAGCGGGCGGCAGGCCGAGGCGCTCCAGGCGTACGAGGAGATCCGCCGGCTGCTGCGGCACGAGCTCGGCGTGGACCCGGGGCCCGGGCTCCGGCGCGCCCATCAGGCGGTCCTGCGCCAGGAGCCGGGAGTCCGCGAGCCGGTCGCGCGTCAGAGACCAGGCCGCACACCGGACCAGGGGCCGGGCCAGGGATCAGACCACGCACACTCCCGCCCCCGCACCCCTCACCCCGCCGGACCGCTCAACACCCTCCCCGGCGACTCCGGCCGGCTCATCGGGCGCGACACCGAACTCGCCCTGCTGACCGCCCCGTCCGCGCCCGGGGCCGTCGGCGTCCTGACCGTGCACGGGCCGGCCGGGGTAGGCAAGAGCGCCCTGGTCGTACGGGCCGCGCGCGAGCTCAGCGCCCGGTATCCGGACGGCTGTCTGTTCGTGGACCTGCGCGGGCACAGCACCCAGCGCCGCCGGACCCCCGAGCAGGCCCTGCAACGGCTGCTGCGGACCCTGGGCGCGGCGAAGGGCGAACTCCCCGGCGACCTCGACGAGTTGACGGAGGCGTGGCGTGCCGCGACGAGCGGGTTGCGGCTGCTGCTCGTCCTGGACGACGCCCTGGACGCCGAACAGGTGCGGCCGCTGCTTCCGGCGGGCGCGGACAGCCGGGTCCTGGTGGCGGGACGGCGCCGCCTCGCGGACCTCGACGCCGAGCGGCGGCTCGCCCTCGACCCCCTGGACAGCGCCCAGGCCGTCTCCCTCCTGACCCATCTCATCGGAGACGAGCGGGCCGCCGCGGAACGCGAAGCGGCCGCCCGCCTCGCCCGGCTCTGCGACGGACTGCCGCTGGCGCTGCGCATCGCCGGCTCCCGGTTGCAGAACCGTGCCGCGTGGAGCGTGCAGTATCTGGTGGGGCGGATGGCCGGGGACGGGCGGCTGCTCGGTGAGCTGAGCGTGGGCGACCGGAGCGTGGAGGCCGCGTTCCGGCTGTCGTACGACCAGCTCGACGCCGAACAGCAGCGGGGGTTCCGGGCGTTGGGGCTCACCCCGACGGTGGAGTTCGACGTGCGTACGGCGGCGGCGATGCTGAGCCCCGGCCCGTACGCCGCCTACGACGCCGAGGGCTGCCGCGACACCGAGGAACTGCTCGAAGGGCTGGTGGACGCGAGCCTGCTCCAGGAGCCGCGCCCGGGCCGCTACCGGCTGCACGACCTCGTCCGTGTGCACGCGCGGCGGACGGCGCGGACGGTGCCGGAGGAGGCAACGGCCGTATGCACCAAGGGACTTCACCTGCATCTGGCGGCGGCGCGGCTCGCGAGCGACTGGGGGACGGCGGGCTTCCCCAGCGGGCCGGACGAGCCGGGCGGAGAGCAGGCTTTGGGCGGGGATCGGGTCTTCGGCGACTGGCGCGCGGCGGAGGCCTGGCTTGACTCCTTCGGCGGCGACCTGCCCGACGTGGTCGGGCATGCCGTCCTGTTCGAGGAGTACGACCTGGCCTGCTGGATCGCCGAGGCGTACACCGACTACTTCGTCCGGCAGGGGCGCTACCACGAGGCGCAGACCGCGCTGGAGCTGGCGCTCGCGCACACCGACCGCTGCACCGACCCGCGGATGCCGCTCGCGGTGCGCAGCTGCCTGGCGTACACCGCCATCCACCAGCGCCGCTACACGCAGGCGCGCGCCCTGTGCACCGAGGTGCTGGAAGCGGCGCGGCAGTGCGGCGCACGGGGCGAGGAGGCCCGCGCCCTCACCGGACTCGGCGCCACCGCGCTGAGCGTCGGCGAGGGGTCACGCGCCCTCGCGTACGTGACCGAGGCGGCGCAGCTGTGCGCGGCCCGGCAGGACAGCTGGCTGGGCGCGATGGCGCTGCTGATCCAGGGGCTCTCGCACCAGTTCGAGGGCTGCGACGAGGCAGCGCTCGCGAGCTTCGCCGCGGCCCGCGCGTGCGCGGAGGGCGCGGTCCGCACCGGGGAGCGATCCGTCGCGGCCAAGCGGCACCCCGTACAGACCGGGCAGCACCCCGCCGCGACCGACGAGCCCCCCATCACCGCCGGCCCCCCTTCCCCCGCAACCACCCCCCGCCCCCACATGCTCGGCCGGATTCTGAGCTGCAGTGCCGACATCCATCTGCGCAGCGGGCGGTACGGGGAGGCCGCGCGGCTGCTGACGGAGGCGGTGCGGCTGGTGGAGCAGGGCGGGGATGTGTTCCAGGGTGCCCGGAGCCTGACGCGGCTGGGGACGGCGGTGCACGGCCAGGGGGACCCGGGCGCGGCGATCGGGTTGCACCAACAGGCCCTGGTGCAGCTTCAGTTGCTGTCTCCGCTGACCGAACCCGGTTATGCCTGGCTGGAGATGGACATACGGTCCCGGCTCGGTGGCGCGCTCATGGCGACGGGACGTCTCACCGAGGCACTCCGCCAGTACGAGGGCGTGGTCCGGGCGCCGGACCGGGGCCGGGGACCGGGGACGGCAGAGCCGCCGGGCGGGCGCCCTCCCGGCCCAGAGCCCGCATCAGGCGGGGCGCCTCGCGCGGGTCGGCCGGCAGCACGTGGGCCGCGAACCAGCGGGCCGCCTCGGGGGACGGCGACGGGTCGGTGAACTCGGGGCCCGCGTAGTCGTCGAGGGGCGGGTCGTAGAGGTAGCCGGCGACCAGGCCGTGGTGGACGAGGCGGTCGATGAGGGCGTCCCGGTCCTGGACGAGGAGCGGTGCGCGGAACAGCGGGAGCGGGCCCTCGTGGGCCAGGTGCTCGCGCAGCGCGGGCGAGGCCCAGACGGTACGGGTCAAGGCGGCGACTCCCGCGCGGCGGCGGGCGAGATCCCGGTCGAGCCGGGCGAGCCGCGCCGCCAACTGGCCGCGCACCAAAGGGCCGTGGCGGTCGCGGTAGCTGTGCAGGTCGACGCGTAACCAGAGGTCGTACGCCGGGACGCTCGGCGCCCGGGTCGCGGCCACGGCCAGGCGCGGGGCCCGCAGCGGCATCCGGATGGCCTCGCGTTCCAGGAGGCCGAGGCGCTGGGCGGTGCGCCAGACCGGGCGGACCAGGTGCAGCGTGCGCACCGCCGAGCGGGCCAGCGGGAGCAGCGTGGTCGCCAGGTCCTCGTGCAGGCGCGCGGGCAGCAGCAGGTCGTCGCGCAGGCGCTCCAGTTCGCGACGGGTGCGGGCGTCCTCGACGGCGAGGAAGCCGCCCGCCTTGCCCTGCACGTGCTTGCCGAGGCTGAAGGCGCCCGCGGTGCCGAAGGTCCCGACCGGCTGTCCGCCGACGTGGGTGCCGATGGCGTGGGCCGCGTCCTCGATGAGCGGGATGCCCAAGGCGTCGCAGCGGCGCCGCAGTTCACGGACGCGGTCCGGCATGCCGTACAGGTTCGTGGTGAGCACGGCGTCCAGCGAGCGCCAGAGCGGTTCGGGCACGGCGGCGGGGTCGATGTTCCCGTCCGCCGCCGCGACCGGGGCCTGCACCGGGCGCAGGCCCGCGGCGAGCACCACGAAGAGGATCACGTCGTCGTTGACCGGCGACATCAGGACCCGGCCGCCGGGGCGGCACCAGCGCCGCAGCGCCAGGTAGAGCGCGAGGCGGGCCGAGGGGGTGTAGAGGCACTCCCGTCCGATCCGCCGCGCCATCGCATCCGCGAGCCTCGCTCCGTACGGCATGGTCACTCTCCTGGTGTGGGTGGGTAGGAGTCGTGCCGAGCGCGGGGGGGGGTGGTGTACGGACCGGGGTGCCGTCGGTCCTCAGCGGGCCGAGCGCGCCGTCCTGAGCGCACCCGCCGCCTTCAGGAGGCGGTCCGCCGGCTCGCGCAGGCGGGGGTGGGCGTTGACGGTGTTGCGCAGGCCGCGGACCGGGCGGCGCCAGGTCCGCAGGGCGAGGGCGGTGGGGTGCGGGCGGGTCGCGAACCCCTCGGCGACACGCAGTTCGCGGGTCTTCAGCCAGTCCTTGTACGTCTTGTCGCCGCGCCCGAAGTCCATCACCTGCACCCCTTGGCGGCCGGCCGCCTCGGCCATCCGCAGATGCATCATCAACCCCGGTGAGTAGTAGTGGAGTTCGGGGTCGTACGTGGTGAACCACGCGGCGAACACGGTGCGCGAGGCCGGCCCGAAGTGCACGGCGACCGGCCGCTCCCCCGCGTAGAGGACGGACAGGACGCCCGTGAAGTGCTCCTCGCGCACCTCGAAGAGATCCTCGACGAGCGCGACGATCCAGGGTTTGGCGAACCGGTCCATGCGGCCCGTCCTGCGGTACTGCGCGGACTTCCACTCCATCAGCTGCCGCAGCATGGCCGGGTCGCGCTCGTCGTACACGAAGCGCAGCTCGCCGTGGTCGCGCGCGAGCCGCCGCTCCTTCTTGAGGGTGGTCTTGGCGAGGCCGGGATAGGCGGCGCGCAGCCAGGCGGCGTACGTGCCGTCGCCGGGCCGTTCGGTGGTGAGGTCGACGACGGGCGAGGCGAAGGTGCCGGTGACGTACGGCCCGAACGGCCGCTGTTCCGCGACGAGATGGTCGAACTCGAAGACCGCGAGCGAGCAGGCACGCAGCACCTGGCGGGGGTTCCAGGCGACTCCGGGCCGGTGGACGAGGGCCTGGCTGTCGGAGAGGCCGAGGCCGATCGCGCGGCCGACGCCCAACGGGCCGCGCTCGTACGGCAGGAAGCCGACGGCCTCGCCGCCCTGCTGAAGCACCGCCACCCGGGCGGCGGGCCGGTGGCGGCCGACGCCCGCGGCGAACTCCGGTGCCAGGAAGGGGTTTGCGTAGTGCGGCGACAGGTCCATCGCCTCGTGCCAGGCCTTGCAGAGCTCGTCGCTCAGCTCCTGGGGTCTGTGGATCGAGATGTCCACGCGGTCCGCCCTCCGGCGTGAGAGCGGGGGCGGGCCCGTCGGGACGCGCACGGCAGCGGCGGCCGCCCCCCGGATCCCCCGACCCCTGCCGGGCTCAAACGTCGCGAACCCGTATGCGGACTGTCAAGGCTCCCTCTTGTAATGGATTGGTCATGAACGCGTATGGCCGGGCGAAAACGACAGGTGGCGGCCCGTCTGCCTGCGGATTCACGGCGCCCGACCCGACCCATTTCAACGAGACGAGACGAACCGTCTTGTCAAACGGCCGCCGGTGCCGTACGGTCGCAGACATGGGTTCCCTGTGATCACCGCCGACGCCCCCGCGTAGAGCCTCGCTCCGCGGGCGGCGTGCCGTGCCGTCATCCGCAATCGCCACCGAAGGGGGCCCACCTTGCGTGCGCCTGTAGCCCAACTGACCGTCCACGACCTCACCCACCGTTACGAGAGCGGCACCCGGCCCGTCCTCGACCGCATCAGCCTCACCGTCAAGCCGGGCGAGAAGGTCGGGATCATCGGCGACAACGGCTCGGGGAAGTCCACCCTCCTCAAGCTGCTCGCCGGCGTACTCGTCCCGACCGCGGGCGAGGTGACCGTCGCCGCACCCGGCGGCGTCGGATATCTCGCGCAGAGCCTGGACCTGCCCGCGCAGGCCCGCGTGCGGGACGCGATCGACCTCGCGCTCGCCGACATCCGTTCCCTGGAACGGGAGTTGAGGCGCGCGGAGACCGCACTCGAAGGACTACGGGGCGCGGACCTCGACCGCGCCCTGGAGTCGTACGCGGAACTCCTCGCCCGCTTCGAGGCGCGCGACGGCTACCAGGCCGACGCCCGCGTCGAGGTCGCCCTGCACGGCCTCGGCCTGCCGGGGCTCGCGCGGGAGCGGCGGCTCGGCACGCTCTCCGGCGGGGAGCGCTCCCGGCTGGCGCTCGCCGCGACCCTGGCCGCGGCGCCGGAGCTGCTGCTGCTCGACGAACCCACCAACGATCTCGACGACCGCGCCCTGACGTGGCTCGAGGACCATCTGCGCCGATGGCGGGGCACGGTGGTCGCGGTCACCCACGACCGGGTGTTCCTGGAGCACCTGACCAGCACGATCCTGGAGGTGGACGAGGCGAAGGCGACCCGGTACGGGGACGGCTACCGCGGTTACGTGGCCGCGAAGGCCGCCGAACGCCGCCGCCGTATCCAGGAGTACGACCAGTGGCAGACCGAACTCGCCCGCAACCGCAGGCTGGCCGGGTCCAACGTGGCCCGCCTCGACGCCATCCCGCGCAAGGTGCCGCTCGCCGTGTTCGGACACGGCGGCTTCCGGGCGCGCGGGCGCGGGCACGGGGCGATGGTCCGGATCCGCAACGCCAAGGAGCGCGTGGCGCGGCTCACGGCGAACCCGGCCCAACTGCCGCCGGATCCACTGGAGTTCAGCGCCAAGCTCGCACGGGCCGGTGAGGAGGAAGGACAGGGAGGACAGGGATACGCGGTCGAGGTGAGCGGTCTGCACGTGCCGGGGCGGCTCGACCTGCCGCACCTGCGGCTCGCGGCGGGCGGACGGCTGCTCGTCACCGGGCCCAACGGCGCGGGCAAGTCCACGCTGCTCGCCGTCCTGGCCGGGGAGTTGGCGCCGGCCGCCGGCACCGTACGAGTGCCGGGCCGGGTCGGGCATCTGCGGCAGCGGGAGACGCCGTGGCCGGCCGCGATGCCGCTCCTGCGGGCGTTCGCGCACGGGCGGCCCGGCACGGTGGACGAGCACCGCGAACAGTTGTTGTCCCTGGGCCTGTTCCGGCCCGCCGACCTGAGGCTGCGGGTCGGCGAGCTCTCGTACGGGCAGCGCCGGCGGATCGAACTGGCCCGCCTCGTCACGGAGGAGGTGGACCTGCTGCTCCTGGACGAGCCGACCAACCACCTCTCCCCCGCCCTCGTCGAGGACCTGGAGGAGGCGCTCGCTTCGTACACGGGCGCGTTGGTGGTGGTCACGCACGACCGGCGGATGCGGGAGCGCTTCGAGGGGACGCGCCTGGAGCTGGCCCGGGGGTGTCCGCTCGCGGTGGGTGCCTGACCGCGACAGCCAGGGGTGCGGCCCGGGCTCAGCGTGCGGCGTCGAAGCGGCGTACGTACCGCTTCTGCCAGGGCGTCTCCACGGCCCGTCGGTCGTAGTGCCGGCGCACGTAGGCCACCGCCTCGTGCGCCGGCACCCCGTCGAGCACGGCGAGGCAGGCGAGCGCGGTGCCGGTGCGGCCCCGGCCGCCGCCGCACGCCAGCTCCACCCGCTCACCGGCGGCCCGCTCCCAGGCCGTGCGCAGCACGGCGGGCGCGTCGGCGGCGGGCAGCCAGAAGTCGGGCCACCGCAGCCAGGCCGCTTCCCAGCCCACCCGGGGCGGCTCCTTGCCGAGCAAGTAGAGGCCGTACGTCGGCTCGGGCCCGGCGGGCAACGGGTGCCGCAGCCCGCGTCCGCGCACCAGCCGCCCCGAGGGCAAGGTCAGCACCCCGGCCGCACCGGGCTCCCATGTCTCCATGGCCCCACGCTAGCCGGGCCGCGGGCGTCCCGTCCGTGCCTCGCTTGACCTTGTCCCTGGGGCAGAGCCCAGGGTCGTGGACACCGGGAGGAACCGCTCCCGGTCACGGAGGATGGACCCATGACGGACAGCGACGGCGTAGGCGAGGGCTGGGACGGGGACGGGGACGGGGACGGGGACGGGGAGTGGCTGACGATCGGGGCGTTCGCGTCCCGCTCGCGCCTCTCGGCGAAGGCCCTGCGGCTGTACGACCGGCTCGGGCTGCTCTCGCCGGCCCGGGTCGACCCGGTCAGCGGCTACCGCTTCTACCGGCCCGCGCAGATCGAACAGGCCCGCCTGGTCGCCCTGTTGCGCCAGCTCGACATGCCGCTCGCGACGGTCAAGGAGACCGTCGCGCTCGACGGCCCGCGCGCCGCGGACGCCGTCGAGGCGTACTGGTCCCGGGCCGAGGAGCGCTTCGCCGCGCAGCGCACGCTGGTCCATTACCTCCGTGGACGGCTGTCAGGGAGGAGTTCCGAGATGTACGAGAAGTTCGAGGTCCGCACGGTCGAGGTGCCGGAGCAGACGGTGATCTGCGAGAGCCGGCATGTCCTCGCCCCGGAACTGACCGCCTTCATCGGGGAGTCGCTGGGGCGGCTCGAGAAGGCGGCGCAGGAGTGCGGAGGCGTGGTCGCGCCGCCCTTCGTGGCGTACCACTCCGAGGTGACGCAGGAGAGCGACGGACCGGCCGAGAGCTGCCTGCCGGTGGCGGACGCGGCGGCCGCACGCGCGTGGGCGGGTGTGCAGGGCCCGGCGGTCACGGCCCGTACGGAGCCCGCGCGCCGGCTCGCGTACGCGCGGATCACCAAGGCGCAGGTGCAGTACCCGCAGATCATCGCCGCGTACGAGGCCGTCGAGCACTGGATCGAGCAGCAGGGTCTGACGATCGACGGGCCGTGCCGCGAGGTGTACTTCGCGGAGTGGGACACGATCGGGCCGGACGACGAGGCGTGTGACATCGCGTATCCGGTGCGGTAGCCGGAGCTTGTACGAGAGGGGCCGTCGCAACAGTGCGACGGCCCCTCTCGTACGCGATCCGGTACGTGGTCCGGCTCAGAAGATGTGCGTCAGCTTCGCGCCGAAGCCCGGCTCCTGCTTGTCGGTCTTGAGGGCGACCGGGACGCTGACCGCCTTCCCCTTGCCGTCGCCGACCGTGAGGACGGCGACCTTCGTACCGGCCTTCGCCGTGTCCGGGATCTTCCCGCCCTTGCCCTCGACGAGGTCGAGCTTGACCGTGAGGCCGGACCAGCCGACCGCCTTGACGTCCTCGGTGGCCACGAGGTCGGTCGTGCCGCCGAGTCCGTCGTCGAGCTGTCCGACGACCTCGCCCTTCTTCACGATCGTCTTCGACTTGAGGGCCTGCTCGGCGGCCTCCATCAGCTTGCGGCTGTTGGCGGTGACCTCGTCGATGTTGGCCTGGGTGTGCTTGGCGAACTGGGCGAGCGCCGCGCCGATCACGATCTGCTCCTCGCCGTCGACGTCCGTGGTCGAGGAGAACAGCAGGTTGCCGCCGGCCGCCGTGGTCGTGCCGGTCTTGATGCCGGAAGCGACGGTCGGCACGAGGTTGTTGAAGTTGCACCAGTACTGGCCGGCCTTGTCGGTGCCGCTCAGGCAGTTCGGGTCACCGCGCCCGCTGCTGGGCTTGTAGTACGGCTGTCCGACGATCTCCTTGAACACCGGGATCTCCATCGCGGCCCGGCCCAGCTTCACCAGGTCCTCGGCGGTGGACACGGTGGTCTTGTCCAGGCCGCTGGCGTCCGTGAACTCCGTGTTCTTCATGCCGAGGTCGGCCGCAGCGTCGTTCATCTTCTGCACGAACGCCTTCTCGTCGCCGCCGGAGTCCCAGCGCGCGAGCAGCTTCGCCACGTTGTTGGCCGACGGCAGCATCAGCGCCTGGATGGCCTCGTACTCGGGGAGCTTCTCGCCCGCCTTGACGTCGACCACGGACTCCAGGTCCTTCTTGCCCGAGACATAGTGGTCCTCGGCCGCCTTGTCGACCTCGATGGTCGCGCCCTTCTTGTCGCCGCCCTTGATCGGGTGCTCCTTGAGGATCACGTACGCGGTCATGACCTTGGCGATCGAGGCGATCGGCACCGGCTTCTGCTCGCCGGACGTGCCGAAGGAGCCGATGCCCTCGACGTCGAGCGCGGCCTGGCCCTGGTCCGGCCACGGGATCTGCGGCTTGTCGCCCTCGAAGGTGACCGTCTTCTGAGCGGTGAGGTCGAGGGAGGCGGCCGGCAGCGGGCGCACGAACTGTACGACCGCAAAGATGACCGCCAGGAGCAGGACCAGCGGGGTCCAGATCTTGATCCGGCGCGTGACCGTGCGCAGCGGGGTCTCCGGCGGCGGCGGCCGGTTGGTCAGCTCGGCGAGCAGGTCCAGCGGCGCCTTCGGCGGCAGCGGCTGCTGAGCGGTGCGCTCGGGGCCGGCGTTGGGGGCGGAGGGCTCGCTCGCGGCGTCGGGGGTGGCGGGTGCTGCGGCGGATGCGGCGGCGGGTGCGGCCTCGGGCTTGGCGCCGGCCGCGGCCTCCGGGCCGGGGGCCGGCGCGGGCTTCGGGTCGACGGGCCGCGCGGGCTTACGGGCGGGCTCGTCGAGCGGCTTCAGAGCGACGAACTTGCTGGTGCGCTCGGCGGGGGACTCGGGTGCGGGGGCGGCCTTTTCGGTCTCGTTTGCTTTGCCCTTTGCATCCGCGGGCTCCGGCTTCGCGTCCGCGGGCTCGGGCTTCGCGTCCGCGGGCTCGGGCTTCGCGTCGGAGGGAGCGTCGCTCTTCTCGTCGGCGTCGGCTTCGGCTTCGGCGTCCGGGCGTACGGCGCGGAACACGGCCGTCTGCTGGTCGACCGACGGCAGCTTGAACACGGCGGTGGCCTGGTCGACGGGCGGCTCGCCCTCGGACGCCGCGCCCGTGTCCGCGTTCTCGTCCTCGGACTCCGAGGCGTCGGCGTCCTCGGACTCCGGTGCGGTCTCGGCGTCCGCTTCCGACTCGGCGTCGGCTTCGGCTTCGGCTTCGGCTTCGGCTTCATCCTCCGGCCGCTCATCCGCTACGGCTTCGGTCTCAGGCTCCAGCTGATCGCCACCCTCGGACTCGCGACCCTCGGGCTCACCGCCCTCGGACTCGTCACCCTCAGCCCCCGCCCCGGCCACCCAAGCCGCCACAGCAGCCCGCAGCCGAGCATCCTCCGAGCCCTCGCTCGCGCCCTCGCCCTCAGCGCTCTCCGAACCCTCAGCGCTCTCCGAACCCTCAGCGCTCTCCGAACCCTCAGCGCTCTGAGCGCCCTCCGACTCCTCCGGGCCTTCCGGCTCCCCGGAACCCCCGACCCCCCGCAACGCAGCCGTCGAGAACACCGCCGTCGCCTGGTCCGCGCGCGGCTCGGTCTCCCGGGAGACGGCGAGGCGCGGGTCCGCGGCACGTTCGCCGGACGCCGGCGAACCGGTCGGCGCCGCCGAACCGTCCGCGTCCGGGGACTTCCGCTGCTGCGCCTTGTCCGGGGTCTCGCCCGCCACCGATGCCTCCCTAGCTCCGACCTGTACGACCCGTACAGCCTGAACGACCCGTACGAATCACCGCTCCAAGTGCCCCCTCGGGCACCCGCACCGCCCGGACGCCGGTGTCCGAACCATGTACCAGTGTCCCTGTCTGCGGGGTTGGCCCACTGGCTAGACGAGAACGACATACCTACTGGTTCCCGTACAAAGCCCCCAGGCACTCTCGACAGATGAATGTGAGAGGGGTCACCCTGTCATTCATCCACGCGGGGAGGCATGGATGGGCAGGAGCCGCAGAACTATTCCGGAGGAGCTTCTGCTGCTCGCTCTGGACCCGGCCACGGGTACCACAGCGCAGCCGCAGTCGCTCGACCTAGGTCTCGCCGGAGCACAGCTAGTAGAGCTGGCGCTGGCCGGACGGATAGCCCCAGACGGGGATCGTATCGCCGTGGTGACACCACGGCCGACCGGAGATCCGACACTGGATTGCGCACTGGAGCTGCTGCGAAGGCGTGGCGCCCCGGTCCGCGCGGTCCACTGGATCGGCGGGCCCCGCCTGGGGCTGCGCCAGACGTATCTCTCGCATCTCGAACGCTGCGGCATGGTGCAGGCCGTGGCAGGACAGATGTGCGGGGTGCTGCCGACGACTCGCTACCAGGCGACGGACACGGCGATCAGCCGCGAGATCAGGGCACGCCTTGACTCGGCGATCCGCACCGGCGTACCGCCGGACCCGCGGACCGCGGCACTTGCCGCACTGGCCCACGCGGTCGGTCTCGGCAAGCACCTGTATCCGGGGAACGAGGGGCGTTCATCGCGCTCCCGGCTCCGCGATCTGATCAGGCACGACCCCATGGGCGGTCTCGTGGCGCACGCCGTCATGGACGTCCAGAACGGGGTGGCGGCGCAGCCGCGCCGTTCGCCTGCGGGCGGCCGTCCGCAGCAGGTCAGGGCCACGACGGACGGCGGCCGCGTGCCGTCGCAGCCACGTCGGGGTTCCATGGCACGCGTCGTGGCGCACTAGGGCCTGTCTTCAATCTCCCGTCGTTCGCCCCGAAGGGGCGGCCGGGCGGCGTCTGGTGCGTGCGATCGCAAGGCGGAGGAGGGAGTCGACGCGGAGCGTCGGCGACCGACGACAACGCAGCGAGCGTGCGTGCCAGGCGCCGCCCGGCAGGCGGGAGATTGAAGACAGGCCCTTAGCACCGCAGCATCATCCACGTCCTCGCGCGGGGTGGTGGCCGGCAGCCGTCGGCCACCACCCCGCGCGGGTGTGTTTGGCCTGGTTACAGGGGGTTGCGGGGTCTTGGAGATGCCTCATTTCCCAGCGCGGGCAGGCCTGTTGGTGGCAATCTGCTGAACTAGCAGACACAGAGCGGATATACGCACGATCGGAGCGGGTATCCGTTCGATCAGACCGCTTGCCGGAGAGGTGGCACACCCGTGGCGTCCAACGTCAATCCCACAGTCAGGCGACGCCGCTTGGGCCAGGAGCTGCGCCGGCTGCGCGAGCTCAAGGGCATGACGGCCGAGGAGGTCGCCGAGCGCCTGCTCGTCTCGCAGTCGAAGATCTCCCGCCTGGAGAACGGGCGCCGGTCGATCTCGCAGCGCGACGTCCGCGACCTGTGCGGGGTCTACGAGGTGGAGGACCACCGCATCGTGGACTCCCTGATGCAGATGGCCAAGGACAGCCGCCAGCAGGGCTGGTGGCACGCCTTCGGCGACATCCCGTACTCGGTGTACATCGGCCTCGAGACCGACGCGGCCTCGCTCAGGGTCTACGACCCGCAGGTGGTGCCCGGCCTGCTCCAGACGCGCGGCTACGCGGAGGCGCTCATCACGGGCGCGCTCCCCGAGACGCAGCAGAGCGACATCGACAAGCGCGTCCAGGTGCGCGTGCGCCGTCAGGAGCGCATCCAGTCCGCGGAGAATCCGCTGCGGCTGTGGACCGTCCTGGACGAGGCGGCGCTGCGCCGGATCGTCGGCAACAAGCAGCTCATGATCGAGCAGTTGGAACACCTCGTGGAAATGTCCCAACTGCCCCATGTAACCGTCCAGGTGATCCCTTTCGAGATGGGCGCGCACCCGGGAGTGAACGGCCAGTACGCGATTCTGGAATTCCCGGACACGGCCGATTCCAGCGTGGTCTACATCGAGGGCGTCACCAGTGATCTCTACTTGGAGAAGGCGAACGACGTCCACAAGTACAGCGTGATGTACGAACACCTCCGGGCACAGGCGCTGAATGTGGAGCAGACCCGGCAATTCATCACGGAGATCGCCAAAGAGTACGCCCGCGGGTAAGGCGTGGCCGGATCCCACCCGTCACTCGAGCCCCACGGGGCGGGGCGGGGGCCTCGCCGGAGCGCATGAAATCGGCCATCGCGGGAAGACGGCGGCAAGGTACACCCTCGCCTCGTCGCACGGGAAGACCCGCATGGAATATGCCATCCGGTTGAGTGAATGGCCGCGTCATATACCGATGTTGGCGAGTAGCGTCGATCACGTCGATCAAACCAGAGCTATCAGAAACCTCATGAAGCTCGCTATGGAAGATCGGCACCAACCGTCATCGGCCCGAGGGGCCTGGGACGGTGACACTGCACTCATCAACAGTACAAAGCGGAGCGAACATGGCAATCCAGCAAGGCGCCACGAATACGTGGACCAAGTCTTCGTATTCCACTGGAAACGGCGCGTGCATCGAGGTCAGGTCCCCCGTCCTGCGCGAAGTCGCAGTGCGTGACTCCAAGGTTCCCGAGGGACCTGCCATCGCCTTCGAGCCCGACGCCTGGTCCGCCTTCGTGGGCCAGGTCAGCCGAGGGGCCTACCACCTCGGCTGAGTTCGGAACAGTGCGTACGACAACTCAACAAGCAGTACCGAAGAGCCCTCTCGACTGGTCCGCCGTCCCGGCCGAGGGGGCTCGGCCTTCCCCGGCCGCCTCAGCCGGCTTCCCCGCGCCGCCCCGGCCAGTCTCCCCCGCTACCTCAGCTGGTCCACGTACGTGTCGGTCCCCGGCACCGTCGGGATGAACGGCGCCACCAGCTCCACCCGTCCGAGCCCCGACTCGGCCACCTCCTCGTCGCGGCGCGTGAAGTGCCCCTCCCAGCGGTCGCGGGGGTCCGTGCCGAGGAACCACAGCAGCGTCAGGCGGGTGTCCACGCCCTCGACCTGCTTCACGTAACTCATCCGGTCCACCGGCAGCGGCGTCGGACGGAAGATGACCACCATCGCCGCGGGCGAGTCCTTGAGCTTCGCCGGCAGGTGCTTGGAGCGCAGCCACTCCAGCAACTGGGCGCGCTGCTCGGGCCCTTCGGCGTCGATCACCTCGACGACCAGGCCCTGGTAGGGGTGGTCGAGCGCGTGGTAGTCGCGCGGTCCGGCCGCCCCGTCGCGGTAGACGGTCGCCTCGTGGTCCTGGAACGAGGTGAACACGTGCGTGCGGTCCTGGTAGACGCGGCCGTCGCGGTTGAGGCGCTTGTTGATGCCGACGGTCCACTTCATGTGGTCGTCGTAGCGGCCCTCGGTGACCCAGTACGTGGAGATGTAGCAGCCGGCCGTGACGGGCTGGGCGACCGCGGACTTCTCGGGGTAGCGCAGGAGTTGGAGGTCGCGCGTGGCCACCCAGCGCCGGCCCGCGTACATCCAGGGCATCGCCATCGCGCCCGCGTAGTAGTGGTCGTCCTCGTACCAGCGGTTGTACGCGAACTCGTGGCCCGGATGCGGCTCCACCATCGTGATCAGCGCGTGCCCGGGCCGCACTCCGTACGGGCCGACCGAGGCCAGCTCCGCGTAGACCTCGCTGCGGGTCTCCTCACCCATGACCTTCCCCTTCTGTCCTTGGCCGTTCTCCTGTGTGCGCCGCTCTTCCGTCCTCCGCCGGACGCCCCTACTCTGACGGCCCGTCAGGAAATCCACCAGATGCGGGGAGGCACCTGTGCTGCTCCAGGACAAGACCGTGATCGTGTCGGGGGTCGGCGCCGGGCTCGGCCAGCAGGTGGCCGCCGCCGTGGTGCGCGACGGGGGCAACGCCGTGCTCGGGGCGCGCACCGAGGCGAACCTCGCGAAGGCGGCCGCCGAGCTCGACCCGGACGGCAAGCGCACCGCGTACAAGGCCACCGACATCACCGACGAGCGGCAGTGCGAGGCGCTCGCGGCGCTCGCGGTGGAGAAGTTCGGCCGCCTTGACGCGGTGATCCATGTGGCCGCCTGGGACAGCTACTTCGGCGGTCTGGCGGACGCGGACTTCGAGACGTGGAAGGGCGTCATCGACACCAACCTGCTCGGCACGCTGCGGATGACCCGGGCCTGCCTGCCGGCACTCAAGGAGCGCGGCGGCGCGGTGGTCATCGTCGGTACGCAGTCGGCGATCGCCTCTCCTTCGCAGGTCAAGCAGGCGGCGTACGCGGCGTCCAAGGGCGCGCTCACCTCCGCGATGTACTCGCTCGCGCGTGAGCTGGGCGAGGACCGGATCCGGGTCAACACCGTGCTGCCGGGCTGGATGTGGGGTCCGCCGGTGGAGGCCTGGGTGCAGTTCACCGCGCACACGGAGGGCGCATCCGAGGAGGAGGTGAAGGCGCGGCTCACCTCGCGGATGGCGCTGCCGGACCTGGCCACGGACGGGGACGTGGCGGACGCGTGCGTGTTCCTGGCCTCGGACCGGTCCCGCGCGATCACCGGACAGCAACTCCTCGTGAACGCGGGCGAGATCATGCGCTAGACCCCAGCATCACCGCAGGTCGTCGGCGGTACGGGAGCCTTCTCCCGTACCGCCGACGCGCGTTTGCGGACTGCCTCAGACGGTCACGTACATGAACACAGATCCTCAACTGGAACGATTTTACTGTCCCTTGACCTTACGTCCGGTTGTCGCCGCCGTGTACGCGAACCCACCATGAGCGGGCCCGCGGCTGTTGGTGCGGGCCCGCGGCAGGCGCACACGGACCCCTGGAGGGGGCACATGAAGAGTCTCGACTGGGTCGTTCTCGGCGGCTATTTCTTCGTCATGGTCGGCATCGGCGTGTTCGCCAAATCGCGGGTCGAGACCGTGGCCGACTTCTTCACCGCACGCGGCCGCATCCCGTGGTGGCTGTCGGGCATCTCGCACCACATGTCCGGCTACAGCGCGATCATGTTCGTGACCTTCGCGGCCGTGGCGTACAACGACGGTGTCACCGTGTACTTCTGGTGGCCGCTGACCATCGGACTCGGCGTCGGCGTCGGCGCGTTCCTCTTCGCTCCCCGCTGGAACCGGCTGCGCGCCAAGCACGGCGTCAACTCCCCGCTGGCCTATCTCGCCGTGCGCTACAACCTGCCGACCCAGCAGGTCCTCGCGTACTCCGGGGCGCTGCTCAAGGTCGTGGACATCGCCGCGAAGTGGGTCGCGATCGCCGTCCTGCTCCAGGGCTTCGCGGACATCCCGCTCGGCTGGGGCATCGCCATCACCGGCGTCTGCACGATGTTCTACATGGCCTTCGGCGGTCTGTGGGCCGATGTCCTCACCGACTTCGGGCAGTTCATCATCCAGGCGGTGGCCGGCTTCGCGATGCTCTTCGCGGTGCTCGCCCATCTCGGCGGATTCACCTCGCTGTTCACGTTCTGGGGCGACCTGCCCGAGGGCCACTCCGACCCGGTCAACGGCTCCATCACCACCGGCCTGATCATCGCGTTCCTGTTCGTGAAGACCTTCGAGTACAACGGCGGCATGTGGAACCTGGCCCAGCGCTACATGGCCGCGCCCACCGGCTCCCGCGCCAAGAAGTCGGCGCTCCTGTCCAGCTTCCTGTGGCTGGTCTGGCCGTTCATCCTCTTCGTGCCGATGATCGCGGCGCCGCTGATCGTGCCGGGTCTCGAAGGCGGCGAGGGCGCGTACATCGCACTCGCCAAGGAGCTGCTGCCCACCGGCATCATCGGCCTGGTCCTCGCGGGCTTCTTCTCGCACACGATGGCGATGGTCGCCTCCGACTCCAACGTCATCACGGCGGTCATCACCCGCGACCTCGCGCCGGTCATCGTCAAGAAGGTCCGCTACTTCACCCAGGCCCAGCAGCTGCTGTTCGCCCGGATCACCACGGTCGCCTTCGTCACCGTCTCGATGACGATCGCGCTGACCGCGGATCCGAAGGGTTTCATCATGACGGTGGTGGTCTCGATCTTCGCGGCCACGATGGGGCCGATCTCGATCCCGCTGATGCTGGGTCTGCTGCCCTGGTTCAAGCGCGTCGGTCCGACGGCGGCGCTGGTCTCGTGGGCGGGCGGTCTGACCGTCTGGGCCATCCTCTACTGGGGTGTCGAGGACGCCAGCCAGACGGTCACCGTCTCCAGCCCGCTGGTCACCTCGCTCGTCCTGTACCTGGTGATCGGCCTGCTCAAGCCGGAGGGCACCCCGGACCGCGCGGCGATCGTGGACTCCCTGGACGACGACCCGAGCGACGCGGAACGCGAGGAGCTGGAGCGGAAGTTCCTCGCGGACCCGGTGCTGATCCCCGGGCAGTCGACGGTGGGCGCCGGGGAGCGGCCGGGCGTGCCCAACTAGCGCTCGGGCGTACCCCACTGGAAGTCGCCCCGTCCGCCGGTGCCCGTGGCCCCCGCCACGGGCACCGGCGGCTCCACGTGCGGCGACCCTCCGCGCTCAGGCCCTCGGGTACCGCGCCAGCCACCCCGGCGAGGACGCGCCGGGCCCGTGCAGGGCGGCGCCCTGGGTCATCTCCATCGCGAAGTCGTCGGCGAGTTCGAGCAGCGTGGCGCGGCCCTCGAGCTCGGCCACCCACGCCGGCGGCAGCGCGGTCTCACCGTGCATCGCGCCCAGCAGCGCGCCGGCCAGCGCGCCCACGGCCGCCGAGTCCCCGCCGTGGTTCACCGCGAGCCGCAGCCCGTGCCGTATGTCCTCGCAGACCAGCGCGGCGTACACGGCGGCGCCGAGGGCGGCTTCGGCCGTACGGTCCGCGGCCAGCTCGTCCACGCGCCCGGCGGTGGGGATGCCCTGGCGCACCGCGCCGAGCGCCTGTTGCAGCGCGTCCGTCACCGGCTGGTGTCCTGGCCGGGTGGCGAGCAGCGCGAGCGCCCGCTGCACCCCCGCGTCCAGGGACTCGCCGCGAGCGAGGGCGTGGACGAGCACCGCGAAGGCGCCGGCGCTCAGATACGCCGTGGGGTGTCCGTGGGTCTGGGCCGCGCATTCCACGGCCAGTTGCAGCACGAGCTGCGGCTCCCAGCCGACGAGCAGCCCGAAGGGCGCGGACCGGGTGGTGGCCGAAGGGCCGCGCTCGGTGGGGTTCTTGGGGGCTTCCAGGGTGCCGAGCCGCTCGTCACCGAAGCCCGTCAGGAGGGCGCGGTCGGGGTCGCGGCGCGCGTACAGCCACTCCTCGCGGGCCAGCCAGCCGTCGTCCTTGCGCCGCTCGTCGGGGCCCCATTCGCGCTGGGTGACCGCCCAGCGCAGGTGTGCGCGGTGCACGTCGGTGGGCGGGTGCCAGGCGCCGGTGTCCCGGCGTACCTGGGCCCGTATCAGCCCGTCGACCGTGAACAGGGTCAGCTGGGTCGCCGCCGTGACGGCGCCGCGTCTGCCGTACGCGGGCACGAGGTCCCCGATGCCTTCGGGGCCGTGCGCCGTCCTCACCTCGTCCAGCGCGAGCGAGGCCACCGGCGCGCCCAGCGCGTCACCGAGGGCGCCGCCGAGCAGCGTCCCGCGCACCCGGCTGCGGAAGTCCTGCTGCTCTACGCGCCCCCACACGGGTGTCCCGGCACTCACCGCTGCCTCCCCTCGGCCTCCCCACCGTCCGCAGCACTGTAATCGACCGCGTGCGCGCGGATCAGGCCCGGTGCGGCATGGGGATTCTCACCCTTCGACCGGGCTCCGGCCAGCGTTCACCAGGTGTTTCCGGGGGCGCGCAGCATCCGCGGGACGCTGGGATCCGGACGCCGGCGACGGCCGTGGCGCGACGCCCGCAGTGGCCGAGAACCCGGGCGCTCGGCCTGCATGCCGGCGAACTGCGGCAGCTCACGCAGGAGTTGCCGGTGGGATGACCTCACGGGCCGCGGCGGCGAACGCGCGCACCCGCGCCGACACGGCCCCCTCCCGCCAGACCAGCCCCCACCGCACCGGCTCGGCTCCTTCGAGCGGCACGTACGCCACGTCGGGGCGGGTGAAGTAGCGCCGCGTGTGCGCACCCACCAGCGCCGTGCCCGCCCCCGCACCGACCAGCGTGAGCAGCTCGTTCAGGGTGCCGGCCGCCGGGCCGTGCCCGATCTCGCGACCGCCGGGTGTGGCGGCGGGGGCGAGGTCGGCGTGCAGCGCCGGCGGCAGACCGGCGGAGGGCCGCAGAAGGAGCACGCGGGAGAGGTCCTCCGGGGTGAGGGAGGGCGCGCGGGTGAAGGGATGGTCCGCCGGGACCGCGAGCATCCGCGCCTCCGTGACCAGGACGGGTCCCAGGACCACGTCCTCCTCGTCGTGCGGATGCCGGGTGAGGGCCAGGTCGGCCTCGCCCGCCCGCAGCCACGGCCCGACCTGGTCGAGCTGCGCCTCCCGCATCCGGACCTCGCAGTCCGGGTGGCGCTCGCGGAAGGCCTGCGCGATGCCCACCACCAGCTGCCCGGCCGCGGGCCCGGTGAACGCGACGGTCAGGGCGCCGGCCAGACCGCGGCCCGCGTCCACGGCGCGCGCGACCGCTTCGGTGATCTCACGCCAGGCGGGCCGTACCGCCTCGGCCAACTCCCTTCCCACCGGCGTGAGTTCGACCCGGCGGCTCGTACGGTCGAAGAGGCGCACCCCGATCCGCCGCTCCAGCTTGGCGATCGTCTGGCTGATCCGGGCGGTGGAGACATGGAGCCGCTCGGCGGTGCGGCCGAAGTGCAGCTCGTCGGTCAGGGCGAGAAACGCCTCCAGCTCGTGCTTCTCCAGCATGTACGCCGCCCCGCCCCCATCGTTGACCCTCGCTTAACGATCCTTGCACAGGCGCTCATTGATGGGGCCCGCGGCCCTCAGCAGGATCGGTGGTGCGGGCGAACGGGCCCGCGGCCGTACCGACCCGAGGAGTCACCGTGTTCGTCACCGCCCCCGCCGCGCTCGCCGCCCCCGCCCACGACACCGCCGCCGCGCTGGGCGAGCTGAGGGACCGCGCCGAGATCACCGACGCGCTGTACCGGTTCGCCCTCGGCCAGGACCTCAAGGACAAGGACCTGTTCGCCTCCGCCTTCGCCGCCGACGCCGAGCTGGACTTCGGCCCGGCCGCCGCGAAGTGGGGCGCCGCCCCGCCGGTCATGACCGGCCGGGACACCATCGTCACGACCATCCTCGGGCTGTTCGCGGGCCGCGTGGACACCACGCACCAGGTCACCAACCCGCGGATCGCGATCGACGGGGACACCGCCCGGCTCACGGCCCTGGTCGAGGCCCAGCATCTGCTCTCCGCCGACCCGACGACGTACGCCCTGCTCAAGAACCCCTACGACGTGGAGCTCGTGCGCGCGGAGGGCGGCAGCCGCTGGCTGATCCGCAGCATGGTCATCCACAACACCTGGTTCACGGGGGACCCGACGGCCATCTTCGGCTGAGCGGCTCCCGCGGACTCTCCCGCGGACTCGAAGGATCAAGCCCTCCCGAAAGGACCACCGTGAAATTCGCCGTGCTCGGCGGCACCGGCCGCATCGGCTCCCGGATCGTGGCGGCGCTGGCCGCCGACGGCCATACGGCCGTCCCGCACTCCAGGGCCACCGGCCTCGACCTGTCCACCGGCCGCGGTCTGCGGGCCGCACTCGACGGCATGGACGCAGTGATCGACGCCGCGCAGGCGCCCGCCGCGGACGCCACGTCCCTGGACTTCTTCCGCGGCTCGGCCACGCGCCTGGCCGAGGCGGCGGGGGACGCGGGCGTGCGTCACCTCGTGGCGCTGTCGATCGTGGGGGTGGACACCTTGCCCGACTTCCCTTACTACCGGGCCAAATCGGAGCAGGAGAACATCCTGCGCTCGGGCCCCGTCCCCTACTCCCTCGTCCGCGCCACCCAGTTCTTCGAGTACCTCGACGAGATCTTCTCCTGGACCACGGACGGCGACACCGTACGGCTGCCCTCCACCCCGCTTCAGCCCGTGGCCGCCGCGGACGCCGCACGGGCCGCCGCCCTGATCGCCGCGGGACCGCCGCTCCAGGGGATCCGGGAGGTGGCCGGACCGGAAGTGCTGCCGCTGGACGAGCTGGGACGGATCGTGCTCGCCGCGCGCGGCGACGGGCGCCGGGTCGTGACCGACGATTCGGCCGGACCGTTCGCACCCGCACCGGGTCGCCGTGACACCGCGGCCCCGGGCGCCGAGATCGCGCCGACCGGCATCAGAACCTGGCTCGCCCCCTGACGCCTCCTACGGGGTGACGAGCCTCCGGCATCCGCACCCCGTCGGCGAGCACACCCCCTTGGCTCGCGCGCCCACCTCGAAGCCGTTCACCGCGACCGCTCTGATCCGCATGGTCGCCGAAGGCGGGCTCGCACTCGAACGGGGCGGCTTTCCGTGCGGCAGTAGGTCCGCACGGAAAGCCGGGCGCCTCCGCTCAGCTGTCGAGGACCGGCAACAACTCCGGCAAATGCCCATCCGAAGCCCCCGCCACCCGCACCCGCTCCTCGGGGACCTCGCCGTACAGCGTCGTGCGGGGGCGGGACGGGCGGCCTGCGGCGGAGGCGATGTCGGTGAGGTCCTTGATGGAGCGGTACGAGCCGTAACTCGAGCCCGCCATGCGGGAGATGGTCTCCTCCATCAGCGTTCCGCCCAGGTCGTTGGCGCCCGAGCGGAGCATTTCCGCCGCGCCCTCCGTGCCCAGCTTGACCCAGCTGGTCTGGATGTTGGGGATGTGGGGGTGGAGGAGGAGGCGGGCCATGGCCGTGACCGCGCGGTTGTCGCGGTCGGTGGGGCCGGGGCGTGCGATGCCCGCCAAGTACACCGGTGCGTTGGTGTGGATGAAGGGGAGGGTGACGAACTCCGTGAAGCCGCCCGTCTCCTGCTGGATCGCGGCCAGGGTGCGCAGGTGGCCGAGCCAGTGGCGGGGCTGGTCCACGTGGCCGTACATCATCGTGGAGGAGGAGCGGATGCCGAGGTCGTGCGCGGTTTTGATGACTTCGATCCACGTCGCCGTGGGGAGTTTGCCCTTCGTGAGGACCCAGCGGACCTCGTCGTCCAGGATCTCGGCCGCCGTGCCGGGGATCGAGTCCAGGCCGGCTTCACGAGCGGCGGTGAGCCATTCCCGTATCGAAAGGCCTGTGCGGGACGCCCCGTTGACCACTTCCATGGGCGAGAAGGCGTGGACGTGCATGCCCGGGACCCGCTGCTTCACCGCGCGTGCGATGTCGAAGTACGCCGTGCCGGGCAGGTCGGGGTGGATGCCGCCCTGCATGCAGACCTCGACCGCGCCCACGTCCCACGCCTGCTGGGCGCGGTCGGCCACCTGGTCGAGGGAGAGGGTGTACGCGTCGGCGTCGGTGCGGCGCTGGGCGAAGGCGCAGAAGCGGCAGCCGGTGTAGCAGACGTTGGTGAAGTTGATGTTGCGGGTGACGATGTACGTCACCTCGTCGCCGACCGTGGATGCACGGACGTCGTCCGCGATGCGGGTCAGGGCGTCGAGCGCCGGGCCGTCCGCGTGGAGGAGGGCCAGGGCTTCGGAGTCGGTGAGCCTGGTCGGGTCGTCGGCGGCCACGGCGAGTGCGGACCGTACGTCCGCGTCGATCCGCGAGGGCACCATCCCGGGCGCCGCCGCCTCCCGCAGCGCCTCCCAGTCCCCGTAGACGACATCGAAGTCCTCGCGCCGGTCGCCGGTACGGCCCTCGGTGTCGATCGTGGCGTGCAGGTCCGTGCGGCCGGCCGAGGTGAAGCCCTCGTCCGGCTCCTGCCAGGGGTGGCCCACCACCGGGGCGTCCGGCACCGCGAGTCCGGTGGCGGGATCGGACAGCGCCTGTACGTGCGGCAGCACGCGCGGGTCGAGCCACGGCTCACCCCGCGTCACGAACTCCGGGTACACACACAGGCGTTCACGCAGCGAGAAGCCGGCCGCCGCCGAGCGCTCGGTGAGCTCCTCCAGCTGCGGCCAGGGCTTCTCCGGGTTCACATGGTCGATCGTGACCGGTGAGACCCCGCCCCAGTCGTCGATGCCCGCGCCGATCAGGCGCTCGTACTCGCCCGCGATCAGGTTCGGCGGGGCCTGGAGGTTGCCGGCGGGGCCCATGATGTGGCGGGCCACCGCGACCGTCGCGACCAGTTCGTCCAGCTCCGCGTCCGGCATGCCGCGCATCGCCGTGTCCGGCTTGGCGCGGAAGTTCTGGATGATCAGTTCCTGGATGCCGTGGTACGCGCGGGAGACGCGGCGCAGCGCGAAGAGGGACTCGGCCCGCTCCTCGTACGTCTCGCCGATGCCGATGAGCAGACCGCTCGTGAAGGGGACAGAGGAGCGGCCCGCGTCCTCCAACACCCGCAGCCGTACGGCCGGTTCCTTGTCCGGGGAGCCGTAGTGCGGCATGCCCGGCTCGGACCACAGCCGGGTCGCCGTCGTCTCCAGCATCATGCCCATCGAGGGCGCGACCGGCTTGAGCCGCTGGAAGTCCGTCCAGGACAGCACCCCGGGGTTGAGGTGCGGGAGCAGACCCGTCTCCTCCAGGATGCGGATCGAGATGGCCCGTACATACGCGATCGTGTCGTCGTAGCCGTGCGCGTCCAGCCACTCGCGGGCCTCGGGCCAGCGGTCCTCGGGCTTGTCGCCGAGGGTGATCAGGGCTTCCTTGCAGCCCAGTTCGGCCCCGCGGCGGGCGATGTCGAGCACCTCGTCGGGGGACATGAACATCCCGTGCCCGGCCCGGCGCAGCTTTCCGGGGACCGTGACGAAGGTGCAGTAGTGGCATTTGTCCCGGCACAGGCGGGTGAGCGGGATGAACACGCTCTTCGAGTACGTGATGACGCCCGGCCGGCCCGCGGCTTCCAGGCCCGCGTCCCGCACCCGCGCGGCGGACGCGGTCAGATCGGCGAGGTCCTCGCCGCGCGCCTGGAGCAGCACGGCCGCCTCGGTGACGTCGAGCGCCACACCGTCCCGCGCGCGCTTGAGGGCGCGGCGCATCGCGTTGGCGGTGGGGCCGGTGTGCTCCTGCGCTGCGGGCTTCGCGGGCTGCTGATCAGTCATGGATCGAGCATACGAGCGGGCACCGGCGTGCGGACCAGCGCCGTTGATCACACGCCTGGCCTGCCCGTTTGCTTCGGTCCGTCCCCTTGTTCACACATACCTCCCGAAGTCTTCAAGCACCTTCAAGACCTCGGCCTCCCCGCGCGCCGGCAGCTGAAGGATCACCTCGTCCACCCCCGACGCGGCGTAGTGCTCCAGCTTTCCGGCCTCGGGGACGACCGCCGTGACCGCCACGTACAACTCCTCGGGAACCCGTCCCGATTCCCGCCATACGTTCCTCAGTTCCCCGAGCCGTGTGGGCAGCCCGCCGCCCCCGACCGGCATCCACCCGTCCGCGAACTCCGCGATCTCCCCGTAGAGCCGCGGCCCGGGCGCACCGCCGATCAGCGTCCGCGGGCCGACGAGGGCTCCCCGGCGGGCCGGCTTGGGATGGACGTGGCTGGCCGCCACGCTCCCGAACTCCCCCTCGTACGCGGTCGGTTCCGCACTCCACAGCGCCCGCATCAGCGCCATCCGGTCCCGTACGAGCGCCCGCCGTGTCGGCCAGTGCACCCCGTGGTCGGCGGCCTCCTCGCGGTTCCAGCCGTAGCCGATGCCGAGGGTGAGCCGGCCGCCGCTGAGGTGGTCGAGCGTGGCGATCTGCTTGGCCAGGTCGATGGGGTCGTGCTGGCCGACCAGCGTGATGTTGGTGCCGAGCCCGAGGCGTTCCGTCACGGCGGCGGCCTGCGCGAGGGCGACGAAGGGGCTGAGCATCCGCGCGCACTCGGGCGGCATCTCGCCGCCGGGGTAGGCGGAGGCGCGGGAGACGGGGATATGCGTGTGCTCGGGCAGATACAGCCCGGCGAAACCCCGCTCCTCCAGCTCCCGCGCGAGACGTACGGGGGTGATGGTCTCGTCCGTCAGGTACAAGGTCGCCGATATGCGCATGGGGCTTCCTAACCTCCGGGGCCGGTCAAGTCCATAAGCGAGGCCTGCTGCGTACGTCACTGTTCATCCGCCGCACAACTCCCTCCTCTTGCACCCGAGTTCACCCCTGACTACGAAGGTCACACCACGCACCACACCTCCAACCACCCGGGGAGCCAGGGCATGTGCGAGGCACACGAGTCAGGGAACTGCACGGAGCACGCGAGCAGTCACGGCGGTGAACACCTCATGGGCAGACGCGCGTTGCTCGTGACGGGCGCGGCGAGCGCGCTTACGTTGGGCGGCGTGACCTTCGCGAGCGCCGATGAGCGCGGGCCTTCCGACAGCGGCGAGGAGACCAAGGTGGTGCGCGGCACGCTGCCCACCGGGTCTCCCGACTTCGTCTACCTGCCCGTCGAAGTACCGGACGGGGTACGCGAGATCCACGTCGCGTACACCTACGAGAAGCTGCCCGTACCCGCGGGCACCCCGGGCAACGCGCTCGACATCGGCATCTTCGACGAGCGCGGCACCGACCTCGGCGGCAAGGGCTTCCGCGGCTGGTCGGGCGGTGCGCGCACCGAGTTCTTCCTCCGCTCCGACGACGCGACGCCCGGCTACATCCCCGGCCGCATCCGCCGCGGCACCTGGCACATCGCGCTCGGCCCGTACACCGTCGCCCCGCAGGGCCTCCCGTACGAGGTGACCATCACGCTCAAGTACGGGGAGCAGGCGCCGGCCCCGAAGCCCACGTACCCGCCCGAGCGCGCCAGGGGCCGCGGGCGCGCCTGGTACCGGGGCGACTGCCACATCCACTCCTGGTACTCCGACGGCAAGCGCACCCTCGCCGAGATCGCCGCCGCCGCCCGCGCGGCCGGCCTGGACTTCATCAACTCCTCGGAGCACAACACCCACTCCGCACACGCCCACTGGGCCCCGGAGGCCGGCGACGACCTCCTCATCCTCACCGGCGAGGAGATCACCACCCGCAACGGCCACATCGTGGCCCTCGGCATGGACCCCGGCACCTTCGTGGACTGGCGCTACCGCGCCCGCGACAACCGCTTCGGCCACTACGCCCGCCAGGTCCGCCGCGCCGGCGGCCTGGTCGTGCCCGCCCACCCGCACGCCACCTGCATCGGCTGCAACTGGAAGTTCGGCTTCGGCGAGGCGGACGCCGTGGAGGTGTGGAACGGCCCCTTCACGCCGGACGACGAGGTCTCGCTCCAGTCCTGGGACAACACCCTCCAGGTCGACCCGCGCAACTGGACCCCGGCCATGGGCAACAGCGACGCCCACTCCCCCGCCGACCGCATCGGCACCCCGCAGACCGTGGTGCTCGCGGACGACCTGACGCGCGAGGCGATCCTCGCGGGCATCCGCGCGGGCCGCTCCTACGTGGCCGAGTCGAAGGAGGTCGAGCTGTCCTTCTCGGCCACCGGCGGCCGCGGCCGGCACGCCGGCATCGGCGAACGCCTGGACGTCGACCGCGACGACGAGGTGACCGTCCGCCTGGAGGCGAAGGGCGCCCCGGGCTGCACCCTGCGCTTCGTCACCGACCAGGGCACCCTCTTCACCAGCGCCACGGTCCCCGACTCGGGCACGCTGACGGCCGAGTGGCGCACGACGTCCTCGTACGCCTCGTACGTACGCGCAGAGGTCCGCCGCCCGGCCCAGGTCCCGCCGCTGCCGGGGCCGCTTGCGGCGTTCACGAATCCGATCTTCCTCGGGCGCTGAGGCCGGGCGGACGTCACGGGAGAGCACGGGCATGACGAAGGGGCCCGACCGTCTCGCGGTCGGGCCCCTTCACCGGTTCGAGCGCTCAGTCCTTCATGACCAGGGCGGGCGTCTCCTTGGTGAGCACCTCGCCGCGGAAGAAGGCCGGGCTGCGGCGCTCCGTGACGACCATGATGACCAGGCCGAGCGCGAGCAGGCCCACGCCGATCACGAAGACCGAGCCGACGCCGAGGACGGAGGAGCCGGAGCCGTACGCCGGGTCCCACATGTCGTAGAGCGTCTTGCAGAAGACGGCCGCGAGGAGCACACCGCCGAGCAGCGGGAGGGCGCCCTTGAAGACGAAGTCGCGGGCCGAGGCGGTCAGCTCGCGGCGGAAGTACCAGACGCAGGCGAAGGCCGTGATCGAGTAGTAGAAGCAGATCATGAGGCCGAGCGCGTAGATCGTGTCGACCAGGACCTTGTCGCTGACCAGCGTCATCACCGCGTAGAAGACACCGGTCGCCACGCCCGCCAGGACGGTGGCGCGGCCGGGGGTCTTGAAGCGCGGGTGGGTGCGGCCCAGCGAGGGCGGCAGGGCCTCGTACGCGGACATGGCGAGGACCGTGCGGGCCACCGGGATGAAGGTGGTCTGCAGGCTCGCGGCCGCGGAGGCGAGCACCGCGACGAAGAGCAGGATGCCCAGGCCGGGGCCCATGACCGGGCCCGCGAGGGCGGCGAAGACGTTGTCCGAGGTCTCGGGGTTGGCGAGGCCGAGGCCCTTGTCCCCGGAGCCGACGGCCATCTGGGCGGCGATGCCGGTGGCGAGGTAGGAGCCGACCAGGACGACCATCGAGATGAGGGCCGCGCGGCCGGGGGTCTTCTCGGAGCCGATGGTCTCCTCGTTGGCCGTCAGGCAGGCGTCCCATCCCCAGTACATGAAGATCGACAGCGAGATGCCGGCCGTGAAGGCGGCGAAGGAGCCGACCGAGAACGGGTTCAGCCAGGACCAGGAGAAGTCCACGCTGGTGGCGAACGAGTCGGCCTTCTGGAGCGCCATCACCACGAAGAGGGCGAGCACGACGAGCTGGAGTCCGACGAGCGCGTACTGCACGCCCTTGGTCGCCGTCATGCCGCGGTAGCTGATCGCGGTCGCGACGGCGATGAGGCTCAGGCAGGTGACGATGTGGACGGCCTTGTTGCCGTCGAGGGCCGCGATCTCGGGGTTGTTCGTGATCTCGCCGGCGAGCAGCCAGAAGTACGAGGTCGCGACGCCCGCGAGGTTCGACAGGACGATGATCGTGGCGACCACCAGGCCCCAGCCGCACATCCAGCCGATCCGCGGCCCGAAGGCCTTCACGGTCCAGGTGAAGGAGGTGCCGCAGTCCGGCACGGCCTTGTTGAGCTCGCGGTAGGCGAAGGCCACGAGCAGCATCGGCAGGAATCCGGCGAGGAAGATCGCGGGCATTTGCAGGCCGACCTCGCCCGCGGTGGAGCCGAGGGTGGAGGTGAGGCAGTAGACGGGGGCGACGGTGGAGATGCCGATGACGGCACTGCCCGTCAGGCCGACCGAGTTCCGGCCGAGCCCCTTGGCGCGGACACCGTCCTGCCCGCCGCCGTCGGTGGCGGCCGTCCGTACCGTGTCTCCGGCCTGAGGCCGGGCATCCAGCTGCGTCATGAACAGGACGTTAAGCGGTGCGGTTTCCACATCCGGAGGTTGAGACTCCGTTGTCTCACCCTTGAATTACGGGGGAGGAATCGGAATTCGACCTTTGGATGAACGGGGAAAGCCGAGCCGCACCTCTCGTAGAGAGGTACAGCCCGGCTTGTTCGTTATGCGGAAACCGCGCGAGTGTCCCTTTTGCCCCGTTTCAAAATTTTCCCTCGGAGGTTCGCACGGTCCTCGCGCACCCCTCAGGTCGTCCACACCACCGACTGCACCTCGCTGTACGCCGCCAGCGCGTACGAGCCGCAGTCGCGGCCCACGCCCGACTGCTTGAAGCCGCCGAAGGGGGCCTCCATGTTGCGGCCGATGGTGTTGATGCCCACGCCGCCCGAGCGCAGGCGGCGGCCCACGCGGAAGGCGCGGGCCACGTCGCCGGACCACACGTAGGACAGGAGGCCGTAGTCGCTGTCGTTGGCGAGGCGGATGGCCTCCTCCTCGTCGTCGAAGGGCAGGACGACGACCACGGGGCCGAAGATCTCCTCGCGGACCACCCGCATGTCGTTGGTGCAGTCCGCCAGGAGGGTCGGGGCCACGTAGAAGCCGCGGTCCATGGCCGGGCGCTCGCCGCCGGCGACCACCCGCGCGCCCTCCTTCCTGCCGAGTTCGATGTACGACTCGACGCGGTCGCGGTGCGCGGCCGAGATGACGGGACCGACCACCGTGCCCTGGGCCGCGGGGTCGCCCACCTTCATGAAGCCGATGTACTGGGTGAGCTTGTCGAGGAGCTGCTCGTAGATGGAGCGGTGGGCGATCACGCGGGTGGGGGCCGTGCAGATCTGGCCGCTGTAGAAGGCGTACGTGGTGCCGATGCCCATCATGGCCGAGTCGAGGTCGGCGTCCTCGAAGACGATCGCGGCGCCCTTGCCGCCGAGCTCCATGAGCTGGCGCTTCATCGTGCGGCCGCAGACCTCGCCGATCGCCTGGCCGACGGCGGTGGAGCCGGTGAAGCTGACCATGTCGACGTCGGGCGAGTCGACGGCGGCCTGCCCGACCTCCACACCCGTACCGGAGACGACGTTCACGACGCCCGCGGGGGCGCCGGCCGCCTCCAGGGCCTCCGCCATCCTGAACACCGACAGCGGGTCCTGCGGCGCGGGCTTCACGACCACCGTGTTGCCCATCGCGAGCGCGGGCGCGACCTTGCCCGCCGGGTTCGCCCACGGGTTGTTGTACGAGGTGATGCAGGTGACCACGCCCACCGGCTGGCGCACCTCGAGGGCTCCGAAGGCGCCCGCCTTGCCCATCGGTCCGGCCTCGTTGATCTGCGGCGGGAGCGCGTGCTCCACGGGCTCGAGTGCGCCCTTCGCGTACCGCTTGAAGCGCGCCGTGCCGACCGCGACCTGCATGCCGCGCGCGGTCCCGGTGGTGGCGCCCGTCTCGGCGCGGGCGAGTTCGGTGTACTCGGCCGCGTGCGCCTGGATGTGCTCGGCCGCCTTCGCCAGGATCGCGGCGCGCTCCTCGGGCGAGGTGCGCGACCAGGTCTCGAAGGCCTCGCGGGCCTGCGCGGCCGCCTCGTACACCTGCTCCTTCGAGGCCTCGGGGGCGAGTCCCACGACCTCCTCGGTGGCCGGGTTGATCACCTCGTAGTGACCGCCGTCGGGCTCGACCCACGCGCCGCCGATGAAGAGCTTCTGAGCGTCGCTCACTTGGTGCTCACCGTCCTGGTGTCCTGGCCGGACCGCAGCACCTTGCCGGGCACGGCGCCGGTGACCCGGTCCTCGCGGATGGCCTCGACGCCGTTGACCCAGACGGCGTTGACGCCGATGGCCTTGGAGTCGAGGCGGGGGCTGTCGCCGGGCAGGTCGTGGACCAGAGTCGCTTTCCCGGCGTCGATCTTCTCGGGGTCGAACAGGACCAGGTCCGCGAAGTAGCCCTCCTGGATCCGGCCGCGGTCGATGAGACCGAAGAGCTGGGCCGGGTCGTCGGTGAGCATCTTGACCGCCTGCTCCAGGGTGGTGAGCTTGCGGCCTCGCAGGCAGTCCCCGATGAAGCGGGTGGTGTACGGGGCTCCGCACATGCGGTCCAGGTGGGCGCCCGCGTCGGAGCCGCCGAGCATGATGTCCTCGTGCTCCCAGGCCTGCTTGCGCAGCTCCCAGGAGTCGGGGTCGTTGTCGGTCGGCATGGGCCACAGGACCGTGCGCATCTCGTCGTTGGCGCAGATCTCGACCAGGCACTGGAAGGCGTCCTGGCCGCGCTCGGCCGCGATGTCGTCGACGATGCGGCCGGTGAGGCCCTCGTTCTCCTTGGAGTACGTGTCGCCGATGACGTACCGGCCGAAGTTGGCCAGGCGCCGGAAGACTCCCGCCTCCTTGGAGTCGGCGCGCCTCAGCATCTCCGCCCGCACCTCGGGGTCGCGCAGCTTGGCGATGCGCTCGGGGATGGGCAGGCCCAGGATCTCGCCCCAGCCGGGGATGAGGTTGAGGGCGCAGAAGGTACCGAGGGACATGTTCATCGGCGCGAGGATCGGCATGGTGAGGGCCACGATCCGGCCGCCGGCCTTGCGGGCGCGCTCGGAGGGCACGAGCTGGCGCGGGACGCGCTCGGGGACGGCGGCGTCGATGGTGAGCACGTTCCAGTTGAGGGGCCGGCCGGCGGCGGCGCTCATCTCCACGAAGAGGTCGATCTCTTCGTCGCTGAACTGGTCGAGGCAGCCGGCCACGATCGCTTCCAGCTGCGTGCCCTCGTGCTCGCCGACCGCCTTCGACAGCGCGAGCAGCTCCTCGGGCTTGGCGTGCCGCGAGGCCACCGGCTTGCCGTCGCCGTCGGAGTGGGTGGAGGACTGCGTGGTGGACAGGCCCCAGGCGCCCTCGTCCATGGCGGTGTGCAGCAGGTCGAGCATCTGCTGGAGCTGCTCCTCGGTGGGCTGTCCGCCGACGGCGTCCGGGCCCATCACGTACCGGCGTATCGCGCAATGCCCCACCATGAAGCCCGCGTTGACGGCGATCCGGCCGTCCAGGGCGTTGAGGTAGTCGCCGAAACTCGACCAGTTCCAGGGCGCGCCCTCTTCGAGTGCGACCAGGGACATGCCCTCGACCTTGGACATCATCCGCCGCGTGTAGTCGGCGTCCTCGGGCCGTGCGGGGTTGAGCGGCGCGAGCGTGAACCCGCAGTTGCCGCCGGCGACCGTGGTGACGCCGTGGTTGAGGGAGGGGGTGGCGTACGGGTCCCAGAAGAGCTGGGCGTCGTAGTGGGTGTGCGGGTCGACGAAGCCGGGCGAGAGCACCTTGCCCGTGGCGTCCTCGCTGGTGCGCGCCTCCTCGGCGACGGTGCCCGGCTCGGCGATGACGGCGATCCGGCCGTCGCGGATCCCCACGTCCAGGACGCGAGCGGGGGCGCCGGTGCCGTCGACTACGGTCGCGCCCTTGATCAGGTGGTCCAGCATGACGGTTCCCTTCGGGTGCGGTGCGTTGTTCCTTGTACGTGGGGGTCGTTGGCGTGACACAGACGTCGCGGTCACGCGTACGCGGCGGTGGTGCATACGTGGCTGTGTCCCGGCCGGGTCCCGCACGGTGTGGCCGCCACCGTGCGGGGACCCGGCCGGGTCCGTACGGGGCGGTGCGGTCCGGGAAGACGCACGGCCCCGCTCCCGGGCGGCGGCGCTCAGGCCGCCTGCCGGAACCTCGTGGTGCGGTGCACCGGATCGGTGTCGATCTTCGGGATCACGTGCTCGCCGACGAGTTTCAGCGTGGTCAGCACGTCCTCCTTGGCCACCCCGACCGGGATGCCGAAGCTCAGCTGATCGGCGCCGGCCTGCTCCCAGCGCTTGCACTGGGCGAGCACCTCGTCGGGGTCGCCGCAGACCAGCAGCTCTTCCTGGATGAGGAGTTCGACGATCTCCTCGTTGAACTCGGGCAGCATCTCCGGCCAGACGGGCAGGCCTTCGGGCTTGGGGAAGGTGTCGTGGTAGTAGAAGACGAGGGACTGGAGCCGGTTGAGGCCGCTGTTCACGGCGATCCGCACGGCCTCGTCGTGGGTCTCGGCGCAGATGGCGGTGGTCGTCACCATCACGTTGTCGTTGACGAAGCCGCCGACCGGTTCCGCCTCCGTGATGGCGCCCTTGTACTGCTCCAGGACCCACTCCATGTCCTGCACGCGCTGCACGCTGAAGCCGAGGACCCCGAGCCCCTTCTTCGCCGCCATCGCGTACGAGGAGGGGGAGCCCGCCGCGTACCACATCGCGGGGTGCGACTTCCCGTACGGCTTGGGGAAGACCTTGCGCGGCGGCAGCGACCAGTGCTTGCCCTGGAACCCCTCGTACTCCTCCTGGAGGAACATCTTGGGGAACTCCGCGATGGTCTCCTCCCACATCTCCTTGGTGGCGTTCATGTCGTCGATGCCGGGCAGGAAGCCGAGGATCTCGTGGCTGCCGGCGCCGCGGCCCGTGCCGAACTCGAAGCGGCCCTCGGAGAGATGGTCGAGCATGGCGACCTTCTCGGCGACCTTCACCGGGTGGTTGACGGCCGCGAGCGGGTTGAAGATGCCGGAGCCGAGGTGGATGCGCTCCGTCGCGTGGGCGAGATAGCCGAGGAAGACCTCGTTGGCCGACAGGTGCGAGTACTGCTCCAGGAAGTGGTGCTCGGAGGCCCAGGCGTACTTGAAGCCGGACTTGTCCGCCTGGATCACGTACTCGGTCTCGTCGATCAGGGCGTGGTGCTCGGCCTGCGGGTCCACGGCGCGTCGGGGGTCGGGCACGTAGCCCTGCACGAATATCCCGAATTCCACGGAGGTTCACCGTCCTCAATCGGTCCGGCCTCGGTTTCTGACGAACCGTCAGATCGAATGCTCCGACTGTTCCACCCCCCGACCGGACCGTCAATACTGACGGCCCGTCAGGGATGGGGCAGGGGCGGTCAGATCACGCTGACGCCCGCGAGCCAGCCGCCGTCGACCACGAAGGGCTGGCCGGTGATGTACGAGGAGTCGGGACCGGACAGGAACAGCGCCAGGTCGGCCACCTCCTTCGCCTTGCCCACGCGGCCGAGCGGCACGAGCTTGCGGTAGAGCTCGTCGAGCGCCGCGCTCATCTCCTCCTGGTCCACGTCCGGGTCGAGCTGGGCGGGGTTGGACATCGGGGTGTCGATGGCGCCGGGGCAGACCGCGTTGACGCGGATGTTCATGCCGGCGAGCTCAAGGGCGGCGACGCGGGTGAGCCCGACGATGGCGTGCTTGGTCGCGGCATACGTGCCCACCGCGCCCATGCCGGTCAGGCCGGTGTAGGAGGCGGTGTTCACGATGGTGCCGCCGCCCGCCTCGCCGATCAGGGGCGCGATGGTCTTGATGCCCAGGAAGGCGCCGACCTGGTTGACCTGGACGACCGTCATGAACTCCTCGAGCGGGGTGTCGACGAGGGCGTTGAAGCGGAGGATGCCCGCGTTGTTGACCAGCCCGTCCACCTTACCGAAGGCCTCCTTGGCCCGCTCGGCCGCGGCGGCCCACTGGTCCTCCCGGCTCACGTCGAGGTGCACGTACACCGCGCTGTCGCCGATCTCCTTCGCGACCGCCTCGCCCTGCTCGTCGAGCACGTCGGCGAGGACGACCTGCGCGCCCTCCGCCGCGAAGAGCCGGGCCTCCTGCTCGCCCTGGCCGCGCGCGGCACCGGTGATGAGGACGACACGTCCGTCGAGCTTGCCCATGTGGGGTCTCCTTGAGTGGATGGGGTGCGGGGTCGGTCAGGCGTTGAGGGCTCAGGCGCTGAGGGGTCGGTCGCTGAGGGGTCGGTCGCTGAGGACTTAGTCGCCGCGTCTGTCGCTGAGGACTCAGTCGTTGAGGAGCGGGGCGACCTCGGCGCCGAAGGCGGCCATCTGGTCGGTGAGTTCGGTCAGGCTGCGGTTCGGGAAACGGATCTGGATCTGCTGGACCCCCATCGCCCCGTACGCGCGCAGCGATTCGGCGATCGCCTCCGCCTTCCCGCTGACCGTCCAGGGTCCGGCGTCGAATCCGGGGTCGCCGATGTAGAGGGGTTCGGTGATGGCGCCGACGACGAGCGGCGCCTCGACCCCCGCCGCCTCGCGCATCCGCCGCAACTCGGCGATTTTCGCCGGGAGTTTCGTCCGCGGGTCGCCCTGCGGCAACCACCCGTCCCCGCGCTCCGCCGCGCGCCGCATCGCGGCCTTCGAGGAGCCGCCCACCCAGATCGGCACCCGCTCCTGGGCCGGGCGCGGACACTGGCCGAGACCGCTGAACTGATAGCGCTCACCGTGGTGTTCGGGGTACTCCTCCTGGCCGAGGGCCGCCTTGAGCGCGTCCACCGTCTCGTCCAGAACGCGCCCGCGCCCGGCGAAGTCGGCGCCGAGTGCCTGGAACTCCTCCTCCACATGTCCGGCCCCGACCCCGAGGATCAGCCGGCCGCCGGAGAGATGGTCGACGGTGGCGTACGCCTTCGCCGTGGCCAGCGGGTGCCGCAGCCCGACAATCGCGACATGGCTGAGCAGCTTGACGCGCTCGGTGACGGCGGCGAGGTAGGAGAGCGTGGCGACCGGGTCGTACCAGGTGGTGCGCATGGCGTCGGCGAGACGCCGCGGAATGGCGACGTGGTCGCAGTTGGCGATGTAGTCGAACCCGGCGCGGTCGGCGGTGCGCGCGATCTCGACGAGGTCCGCGGGCCCGGCGTCCGCCTCCCACGGCTCGGCGAAGAGGGCACTCTGTGCCTGAATGGGCAACTGCATCCCGTACACCAGCCGCCCCTGCTCGTACGTCATGCCGCACACCCCTAATCTGACGAACCGTCATATCCAGGTACCGGCACATCGTGGTACCTGACGGTGCATCAGGCAAGGGGTGCGGAGGGGCGGGCCGACCGGTGGGTACGGGCGGGCGACGGCGCACCGCGCACCCGTGCTCAGCCCAGCAACGCGTACACCGTGCTCGCCCGGGCCGCCGGCTCCGTCGCGCCCTCGGCCCTCATCTCGATGTCGGCGAAGGCCATCCTGCGGCCGAGCTTGGTGAGGCGGGCCTCGACGAGCACGTCCGCGTCGAGGACCGCGCGCTGGAAGGTGGTGGACTGCTGGACCGTGGTCATCGGCACGAAGCCGCCGCGTGCCGCGGACACGGCGATGACGGTCGCCGTGTCCGCGGCCGCCATCAGCGCCTGCCCCGAGAGCCCGCCGCCCTCGCGGGCCAGCCGCGCGGACCACGGCAGCCGCAGCACGGCACTCAGGTCACCGGTCCCGACGACGGTGAGGCCCAGATCGAGCACCCAGGGCGCGAAGTTGACGGCGAGGATCTTCTCGGCCTCGGCAGGGGTGAGAGTCATGCGGAGGTTCTCCCCTGCCGGGGCGGGGATCACGCGCGGGCTGTGCGGGCACGCGCGGGCACGCTCAGCTTGAGCGGTCCGCACGGCTGGAGCGGTCCGCACGGCCTGAGCGGGCAGGCGCGGACGATCGGCCACGCCTGGCCGGTCGATCGCGCCGCGCCGGGCCGGGCCGGAGCGATCATGCCCGGCCGATCGATCGCACCGCGCCGAGCCGAGCCGGTGCGATCACGCCCGGCCAGTGGATCGCGCCGCACCGAAGCGATCACGCCCGACCAGAGCCGGGCGCGCCCGTCCGGTCGGACACACCCGACCACGACAGGCACGCCCGACCAGGACAGGCACACCCGACCGAAGCGCTCACGCCTTGGGCGCCGAAGGACCCCACAACCCGTCCTCCGTGAGGCCGAGGAGGTCGATCGCGTTGCGCCGTACCAGCTGGTCCACGACGTCCGGCGGCAGGTGGCCCATCTGGGACTCGCCGACCTCCTTGGACTTGGGCCAGGTGGAGTCGGAGTGCGGGTAGTCCGTCTCGTACAGGACGTTCTTGACGCCGATCGCATCCAGGTTCTTCAGGCCGAAGGCGTCGTCGAAGAAGCAGCCGTAGACGTGCTCGGCGAAGAGCTCGGACGGCGGGCGGTGGACCTTGTCCGCCACCCCGCCCCAGGCGCGGTTCTCCTCCCAGACCACGTCGGCGCGTTCCAGGATGTACGGGATCCAGCCGATCTGGCCCTCGGCGTACATGATCTTCAGGTTCGGGAAGCGCTCGAACTTGCCGCTCATCAGCCAGTCGACCATCGAGAAGCAGCAGTTGGCGAAGGTGATGGTGGAGCCGACGGCCGGCGGGGCGTCCGCGGAGGTCGAGGGCATCTTCGAGGAGGAGCCGATGTGCATCGCGATGACCGTGCCGGTCTCGTTGCACGCCTCCAGGAACGGGTCCCACTCGTCGGTGTGGATCGAGGGCAGGCCCAGGTGCGGGGGTATCTCGGAGAAGGCGACCGCCCGGACCCCGCGGGCCGCGTTGCGCCGGACCTCCTCGGCGGCCAGACGCGCGTCCCAGAGCGGTATGAGGGTGAGCGGGATGAGGCGGCCCTGCGCGTCGGGCCCGCACCACTCCTCCACCATCCAGTCGTTGTACGCCCGCACCCCGAGCAGTCCGAGCTCGCGGTCCTTGGCCTCGGTGAAGGTCTGGCCGCAGAAGCGCGGGAAGGTCGGGAAGCAGACGGCCGACTGGACGTGGTTGATGTCCATGTCCGCCAGGCGCTCGGGCACGCTGAAGGATCCGGGCCGCATCTGCTCGTACGTGATGACCTCGAGCTTGATCTCGTCCCTGTCGTAGCCGACGGCCGTGTCGAGGCGGGTGAGCGGGCGGTGCAGGTCCTCATAGACCCACCAGTCGCCGATCGGCCCGTCGTCTCCGGGTGCGCCCATCACCGGTGCGAACTTGCCGCCGAGGAAGGTCATTTCCTTCAGGGGCGCTCGTACGATCCGGGGGCCGATGTCCTGGTACTTGGACGGGAGCCGGTCCCGCCAGACGTTGGGGGGCTCAACCGTGTGGTCGTCCACCGAGATGATCTTCGGGAAGGTCTCCATGTGCACCACGGTAGCCCCTATCTGACGGATCGTCAGCTCCCTGGATGGCACCGGTTCTCGCCGGGGCGCGACCCTCCGCACGCACCTCCCGCCGTACGCGGGCCCCGTGAGAGGTGCACCACGCACCTGACGCCACGGCCGCCCGCAGGGCAAACTGGGGCGGGTGATTCCCGTACGCCCGACGGGAGTTGCCGCACTTCCAGGGCGAAACAGAGCAAGTCGGGCAACACAGGGGCCAGGGGGACCAGGATGGACGGCGTACCGCGCGTACCTGCCCAGCGGCGTCCGGGAGCCGCGCCGCTGCAGTTCAGCGTGCTCGGGCCGGTGCGGGCCTGGCGCGGCGGCGACCCGCTGCCGACCGGCTCGCCTCAGCAGCGCGCGCTGCTCGCCGCGCTGCTCCTGCGGCACGGGCGCACCGCCACGGCGGCCGAGCTGATCGACGGCATCTGGGGCGAGGAGCCGCCCTCGCAGGCGCTGGCCGCGCTGCGGACGTATGCCTCGCGGCTGCGGAAGATCCTCGATCCCGACTCGTTGGTGAGTGAGGCGGGCGGGTACGCGATGCGCTTCGAGCGCGACGCCCTCGACCTGGCCCTCGCCGAGGAGCTGTGGGGCGAGGCCGAGAAGGCCCGGGCCGCGGGTGATCTGTGCCAGGCGCGTGCGCTGATCAACAAGCTGCTCAGCCTGTGGGACGGGGAGCCGCTGGCCAACGTTCCGGGCCCGTACGCGGACGCCCAGCGCACCCGCCTGGTCGAGTGGGGTCTGCAACTGCTCGAGGCGCGGCTCGACATGGACCTGGAGCAGGGCTGCCACGCCGAGGCCGTCTCCGAGCTCACCGCCCTCACGGCCGCGCACCCCTTGCGCGAGCGGCTGCGCGAACTGCTCATGCTGGCGCTGTACCGCAGCGGCCGGCAGGCGGAAGCCCTCGCCGTGTACGACGACACGCGGCGCCTGCTCACCGAGGAGCTGGGGGTGGACCCCCGGCCGGACCTGACGGAGCTGCACCGGCGGATCCTCCAGGCCGACCCGGCCCTCGCCGAGCCCGAGGCCCCGCTCGCCGAGCCGGCCGCCGCACCCGTGCGGCCCGCCCAGCTCCCCGCCACGGTCGCCGACTTCACCGGCCGCGGTGCCTTCGTGTCCGAGCTCGGTGACGTGCTCGCCTCCGCCGAGGGCCAGGTCATGGCCGTCTCGGCGGTCGCGGGCATCGGCGGGGTCGGCAAGACCACCCTGGCCGTGCATGTCGCGCACGCCGCGCGGGTGCACTTCCCCGACGGGCAGCTCTACTTCGACCTCCAGGGCACCGGGCCCCGGGTCGCCGAGCCGCAGGCGGTGCTCGGCGCCTTCCTGCGCGCGCTCGGCACCGCCGACGCGGACATACCGAAGACGCTCGACGAGCGTGCGGCCCTGTTCCGCTCGGTGCTCGATGGCCGCCGCGTGCTCGTGCTGCTCGACAACGCCAGGGACGCCGCCCAGGTCCGACCGCTCCTGCCGGGCACGGCGGGCTGCGCGGCCCTGGTGACCTCGCGCCACCGCATGGTGGACCTGCCGGGCGCGCACCTGGTCGACCTCGATGTCATGTCTCCCGAGGAGGCGTTGCAGCTCTTCACGCGGATCGTCGGCGAGGAGCGGGTGGCCTCGGAGCGCGAGGCGGCCCTGGACGTGGTCGCGGCCTGCGGGTTCCTGCCGCTCGCGATCCGCGTCGCCGCCTCGCGCCTCGCCTCGCGTCGTACGTGGACGGTCTCGGTGCTCGCCGCCAAGCTCGCGGACGAGCGGCGCCGCCTGGACGAGCTCCAGGCCGGCGACCTCGCGGTGAAGGCCACGTTCGAGCTGGGCTACGGACAGTTGGAGCCCGCCCAGGCCCGCGCCTTCCGGCTGCTCGGCCTCGCGGACGGCCCGGACATCTCCCTCGCGGCCGCCGCGGCCGTGCTCGACCTTCCCGAGGAGGAGGCCGAGGACCTCCTCGAATCCCTCGTCGACGCCTCGCTGCTCGAATCGGCGGCGCCGGGCCGCTACCGCTACCACGACCTCGTACGCCTCTACGCGCGTTCCTGCGCGGAGCGCGACGAGCAGCCGCCGAGCGAGCGGGGGGCGGCGCTGTCCCGGCTGCTCGACTTTTATTTGTCTACGGCTGCGCAGGTGTATGCGATCGAGCGGCCCGGTGACCGGCTGGTCGACCACCTCGCGCCCACCGCGCGCGAGGGCCTGCGGTTCGACGACCGTTCCCAGGCGGTCGACTGGCTCTTCTCCGAAGCGGGCTGTCTGCTGGCCTGCGTGCAGCAGCTGGCCGGCGGCGGGACGCTGCGGCGGGCGGCCGACCTCCTGATGGCCGCGGCCGATCTCGCGGAGTCCCGGGTGGACGCCCGGCGCTACGAGTCCGCCGCACGCCAGGTGGTCGAAGCCGCCCACGCCGCGGGGGACGCGCTCGCCGAGGGCCGGGCCCGCACCTTCCTGGCCCATGTGCTCAGCCTGGCCGGCGAGTTCCACCGCTCCGACGACGAGGCGCGGCTCGCATACCAGCTGGGGCAGGCGGCCTCGGATCCGGTGCCGCTGGGCCGGGTGCCCAACCAGCGCGGGATCATCGCGCTCTACGAGCACCGCTACGAGGAGGCCCAGAGCCATCTGCGCGAGGCCATCGCGTCCTTCCGCGCGGACGGCAATCGGCCCGGCGAGGCGAGCGCGGTCTGCAACCTGTCGCGGGTGCAGCTCGAACTCGACCAGATCGACAGCGCGGTGGAGCGCGCGCTGGAAGGCGTACGGATCTACGCCGAGCTGGACTCGGTGCTGCGGATCGCCAACGCCAAGTACGCCCTCGGGATGGCCCTGACCCGCGCCGGACGCACAGCGGAGGCGCTCGCGGAACTCTCGGACGCCCTCGCGACGTTCACCGAGAGCCGCCAGTCCCTGTGGATCGGGATGGCGCACTACCGCATCGCGGAGGCGCATCTGGCCGCCGGCCGGCACGCCCAGGCCTCCGCCCACGCCGAACAGGCGCTGGCCCAGCAGGACATCGGCGGCGACTGGCGACGGGCCAACGTGCTCACGGTGCTCGGCCGGGCCCTGGCCGGGGTGGGCATGAGCGTTCGCGCGGCGGCGTGCTGGCGCGAAGCGCTGGAGCTCTACGAGGAGTTGGGCTCGCCCGAGGCGGACGAGGTCAGGCGGCTGCTCACCCCGGTCGCGGCGGCCTAGCGGGAGAGACCTGGCACAGAACGGGGCCCGCCGCCGCGGTAGCGGAAGGCGCGGCCCCGTCTCGTACGCCCTCGTGACAGACGTGTGGCAGGCCCCGGACAGGGCGTTCATCGTTCGTTTATCGCCGCGCGCGATCCTCAAGGGGTCGATCCGTCGCGTCGGGGGGCAGACGGATCAACCGCGGAGCCGCGCACTAAGGTGAGCGGCCCACACCGCCCGTCCGGCGATCCTCGGGGGAGTTGCCGGGCGGGCGGTGCCATCGATCCGTCAGCACACAGGGGAGCCACGCATGAGCGACGAGACCAAGAACGAGCCCGGCATAGTCAAGCCGCTGGACGAGCACGCGACGAGCGAGCCGGCCAAGCCGCTGGACGAGCACGCCACGAGCGAGCCCGCCAAGCCCCAGGACGAGCACGCGACGGGCGAGGAAGTCTGAGCCTCACTCCATGACGGGGGATCGGCCGCGGCAGCGCGGAGGGGGAGCCCGCTGCCGCGGCCGACGCATGTCCGGCGCGCGCTGACGGCTCCGGACCGCACCCCACACCCGGTAACTCCGTTGCCCCGCCCCCGCCCACCCCGCGAAGATGCCCCGATGACCTCACACGTGCGCCACATCACCTTCGACAGCCACAACGCTTACGCCCAGGCGCAGTTCTGGGCCGGAGTGACCGGGGGGAAGGTGTCCGACGAGGATGCGCCCGGGGACCCCGAGGCGCTGGTCGAGAACGCGGGGACGCCGATCCTGTTCGTGACCGTGCCCGAGGGCAAGACGCTCAAGAACCGGGTGCATCTCGACGTACAGCCGCAGGACCGCACCCGTGACGAGGAGGTCGAGCGGCTGCTCGCGCTCGGGGCCACGCTCGTGAGCGACATGCGGCGGCCCGACGGGCGCGGCTGGCAGACGCTGGCCGATCCAGAGGGGAACGAGTTCTGCGTGGAGAGCAGTGTGAAGGAGCGGGAGGAGAGGGAGGAGCGGGAGGCGGCCGCCAGGGCGGCCGAGGGCTGAGTCCCGCTCTCCCAGGGCCGGTTACGCCCGTCCCCGCAGCTCCGTCTTCAGGACCTTGCCGCTCGCATTGCGCGGCAGCTCGCTCACGAACTCCACCTGGCGCGGCACCTTGTAGTTGGCCATCTCGCGGCGCGACCAGGCGATCAGATCGTCCGAGGTGAGGGTGGAGCCGCTGCGGCGTACCGCGTAGGCCTTGCCGACCTCGCCGAGGCGCGCGTCCGGTATGCCGATCACCGCCACATCCGCGATGTCCGGGTGCAGGCCGAGGAGCTGCTCGATCTCGGCCGGGTACGCGTTGAAACCGCCGACGATGAACATGTCCTTGATCCGGTCGGTGATCCGGAGGTTGCCCTCCTCGTCGAGCACGCCCACATCGCCCGTGCGCAGCCAGCCGTCCGGCGTGATGGTCTTCTTCGTCTCCTGCGGGTCCTCGAAGTAGCCCTGCATCACGTTGTGCCCGCGGACCAGGACCTCGCCGGACGCGCCGGGCGGCAGGGTCTCCCCCGCCGGGTTGACCACGCGGACCTCCGTGTCCGGGATGGCGCGGCCCGAGGTCTGCGCGATCACCTCGGCCGCGTCCCCGCGCCGGCACATCGTGACGATGCCGCTCGCCTCCGAGAGTCCGTAGGCGGTGAGGACGGTGGCGATGCCGAGCTCCGTGCGCAGGCGCTCCACCAGTTGCAGCGGGACGACCGCCGCGCCCGTGACCACCAGGCGCAGCGCCGAGAGGTCGTGCTTGGCGCGGGCCGGGTGGTCGAGCAGGGACTGGTGCAGGGTGGGCGGGCCGGGGAGCACCGAGATGCGCTCGGCGGCGATGTTCGCGAGCGCGGTGTCCACGTTGAAGACCGGCTGCGGCACCATCGTCGCGCCGCGCATCAGGCAGGCGAGGATGCCCGCCTTGTAGCCGAAGGTGTGGAAGAACGGGTTGACGATGAGGTAGCGGTCGCCTTCGCGCAGGCCCGCGAGCTCGCTCCAGATGTCGTAGCAGCGCAGGGACTGGGCGTGGGTGATCACCGCGCCCTTGGGGCGGCCGGTGGTGCCCGAGGTGAAGATGATGTCCGAGGGCGAGGCCGGGTCGATCGCCGCGGAGCGGGCCGCCACCGCGGCCGCCGGCACCGCGTCCCCGCCGGCCAGGAAGTCCTTCCACGTACGGAAGTTGTCCGGGGCGTCGTCCGAGAGCACCACCACCTGCTCCAGGTGCTCCAGCGCGGGCAGGGGTCCTTCGCCCGTGCCCTCCGCGGTCGCGCGGCGCAGCGAGGCCACGTATGACGTGCCGAGGAAGGTGCCCGTGATGAAGAGGAGTTTCGCGCGGGAGCGCTGGAGGACGTACGCCGCCTCGGTGCCCTTGAAGCGGGTGTTGAGCGGCACGAGCACCGCGCCCGCGCTCACCGCGCCGAGCGCGGAGACGATCCAGTCGAGAGTGTTGGGCGCCCAGACGGCCACGCGGTCCCCGGGCTCCACGCCGCTCGCGATGCATGCGGCGGCCGCGCGCTCCACGCGCTCGCCGAGCTCCGCGTACGTGATCCGGGTGCGGCCCTCGACCACCGCCTCGCGCTCGGCGTACCGCTCGGCCGCCGACCGCATCAGGCCCGGAATGCTGCCCCAGCGAAGATCGCCGCGCATCTCCAGCTCGACTCCCCCGGGCATCCCCTGCTCGTCCCCGCGCATCGCAAGCCCTCCCACCGCAGTAGCTGACTATCCGTCAGATTAGCTGTAGCCTTCCCCGCTGTCAGCAGGGATGCAGGCTGGATGCCGGTCGAACGCAGGCGGAATGCAGTCTGGGACACGGCAGTTGATCTCGGAGGTGGCCATGGCCGCGGCGACACTGAAGGACGCTACAGCGATAGTCGGGATCGGCCAGACCCCCTTCGCGAAACAGCTACCCGAATCCGAGAAGACCTTGGCGTGCCGGGCCATTCTCGCCGCGCTCGACGACGCGGGGATCGACCCCTCCGAGGTGGACGGCTTCGCCTCGTACACGATGGAGGAGACCGACGAGGTCGAGATCGCCAAGGCGATCGGCGCGGGCGACGTGACCTTCTTCTCCAAGGTCGGCTACGGCGGCGGCGGTTCGTGCGCCACCCTCGCCCACCTCGCCTCCGCGGTCGCCACCGGCCAGGCGAGCGTCGGGGTCGCCTGGCGCTCGCGCAAGCGCGGCTCGGGCAAGCGCCCCTGGACGAACACGGCCGTGCAGCTGCCGACCCCCGGGCAGTGGACCCGTCCGTACGGGCTCCTGCGCCCCGCCGACGAGATCGGCATGCTGGCCCGGCGCCACATGCACGAGTACGGCACCACGCGCGACCACCTCTTCAACGTGGCGCTCGCCTGCCGCAACCGCGCCAACCAGAACCCGGCGGCGCAGATGTACGAGCGCCCGCTGACCCGCGAGATGTACATGAACGCCCGCTGGATCAGCGAGCCGCTCTGCCTCTTCGACAACTGCCTGGAGACGGACGGGGCTTTGGCCTGCGTGATCGTCTCCGCGGAGCGGGCCCGCGACTGCCGCCAAAAGCCCGTCTACCTGCATTCAGTCGCCCAGGGCCTGCCCGCCCAGCACCACGGCATGGTCAACTACTGGAACGACGACCCGCTCACCGGCCCCGCCTGGACCGCGGCCCGACAGCTGTGGAAGCAGGCCGACTTCGGCCCCGAGGACGTGGATGTCGCCCAGATCTACGACGCGTTCACCCCGCTCATCCCGCTCTCCCTGGAGGGCTACGGGTTCTGCGCGCGCGGCGAGGGCGGCGCGTTCACCGAGGGCGGCGCCCTGGAGATCGGCGGCCGGCTGCCGATCAACACCAGCGGCGGCGGCCTCTCGGAGGCGTACGTGCACGGCTTCAACCTGATCAACGAGGGCGTCAAGCAGCTGCGCGGCACCTCCACCGCCCAGGTCCCCGACGCGGCCACCTGCCTGGTGACCGCGGGCGAGGGCGTCCCCACGTCGGCCGTACTCCTGAGGAGCTGAAGATGACGACGACCGAACTCCTTGCCCCCGTCACCGACGACGACGGCGCACCCTTCTGGGAGTACACCGCCCGGGGCGAACTGCGTGTCCAGGCCTGCGCGAACACCGAGTGCGGCGAGCTGCGCTTCCCGCCCCGCCCCTGCTGCCCGCACTGCCGGTCCTTCGACAGCGAGTGGCGGCGGATGAGCGGCAAGGGCCGGATCTGGTCGTACGTGTTCCCGCATCCGCCGCTGCTTCCCGCGTACGCGGAGATGGCCCCGTACAACGCGATCGTCGTGGAGCTCGCCGAGGCTCCGCGCATCCGCCTCGTCGGCAACCTCGTCACCGAGGCGGGCGCGCCCTGGAACTCGGTCGACCCGGCCCGGCTGAAGATCGGCGCGAAGGTGCAGGTGGTCTTCGCGCAGCAGGGCGAGTTCACGGTGCCGCAATGGGTGCTGGAGCGCTGAGGCGGCCATGGCTCTGCGCATCGAATGCGACAAGGAGACGGGTGTCGCCGTCCTCACCCTGGACCGGCCCGCGAAGCACAACGCGATCGACCTGGAGACGGCCGCCGAACTGACCGCCGCTTGGCGGCAGTTCCGGTTCGACGCCTCCGTACGCGCGATCGTCCTCACCGGCGCCGGGGACAAGGCCTTCTGCACGGGCATCGACCGGAGCGCCGAAGTCCCCCAGCCGCCCTCCCCCTACACGATCGACGACCCCCTGGTCGCCATCGGGCCGAAGGCCTGCGACCTGTGGAAACCGGTGATCGCGGCGGTGAACGGGATGGCCTGCGGAGGCGCCTTCTACCTCCTGGGCGAGTCCGAGTTCCTCGTCGCCGACGAGGAGCGTGCGGTCTTCTTCGACCCGCACACCACGTACGGGATGGTCAGTGCGTACGAGGCCATGTACATGGCGCAGCGGATGCCGTTCGGCGAGGTGGCGCGGATGTCGCTGATGGGCACGGCGGAACGGGTCTCCGCCCGCCGCGCCTATGAGACCGGCCTCGTCTCCGAACTCGCCCCGCCCGGCGAGGCGTTGACGGCCGCGCTGGCCTCCGCCGAGATCATCGCCTCGTACCCGCCCGCGGCCGTGGAGGGCACGGTGCGGGCGGTGTGGGCGGCGTCGGCGGCCGCGCGGGCCCAGGCGGTGGCGCAGGCACCCGCGCTGATCGGGCTGGGGAACCTGCCGGCCGAGGAGCAGGCGGGGCTGTTCGGGGGGCGGCGGGCGGGATTCAGGCTGCGGTGATCTCGCGCGGCACGCCCCGGCTCACCGGAGCTCGAACTCGACGAGCTCGCAGGCGTCCAGCTTGTCCGGGTCGAACTTGCGGGGCGGCGTCACGGTGACCGTGCGCGTCGCCCCCGGCTTCAGCGTGACCTCCTCGTACACGGTCCCGTCCGTGTTGTTGCTGTACGTGAACCCGACGCCGACGGTGTAGGTGCCGCCCTTGGACGAGCGGACCTCGACCTTGGTGACCTCGGCCCGGGTGCGCTTGGCGGGCTTGGCGGACTTGCCGCCCTTGCGCCGCTTCTTGGCGTCCTCCGCCGCGCAGTGCGCGATCCGGGCGGTCGCCTGGTCCTCGGCGCTGAGCTCCTGCGGGCCGTCGGAGGTGCCGAGCCCCCAGTCGTAGCCACTGTCGCCGTACGGATCGTCCTCGCTGCCCGCGGAGCCGCCCGAGCCGGCGTCGTCACGGTCCGTGTCCCCGCCGCTGGACGAGCTGCGCGACTTGCCGCTGGAGCAGCCGCCCCCGCCGCCGCTGCTCTTGCTCTTGCCGCTGCCGCCCTTGCCGCCCGACGTGGAGCCGGCCTGGAAGCCGGTCAGCGCGAGCACCACCGCGACAAGGACGACTGCGAACCGGACACGACGAAGCCGCACCATGGGCCCTCCCCCGATAGGTCTGCCATACGTCTGCATGGAACGCGCGGAACCTTAGCAGGCGCGAAGGCGGCGTGAACGGCCCTGTGGACAAACGGAGTTCGGCGCACGGGCGGCCCGAGCCGCGCGGGGCGGGTCGCGCGCCCGGCACCGGAGGGAAACTCCCTGGTGGCGAGGGTCCGTGGCCCGGCGTAGCGTCGGGGACGAGAGCCCCGTATCCGGGCCTATGTGCCGTTTGCCGCTCTGTCAGGCGGTACGCCGGGAGGTCACCGATGAAGCGCGTCCGCAACGTCCTCGGTTCGCTCCTCGCTCTCGCCGGTGCGGCGGCCGTCGTCTGGAGCCCCTTCCGTGCCTGGTACGACGGCCGTCTCGGCAGGGACTACCGCATCGGCGAGCTGTTCTCGGGCGACGGGGTCACCGACGCCAAGGCCCAGCTGTTCGGCTCGCTGTTCCTGCCGTTCCTGTTCGTCGCGGTGGTGACCCTCATCGGGGTCGTGCTGCGCTCGCGGCTGCTGATCGCGTTCGCGGGCATCGTGGCGATGGGGTTCGCCGTGCTGTGGATGGTCCGGGTGGGCCAGGCGGAGGGATCGCTCACCGTCGACGGGGACGGGAACGGGCTGGGGGTGGGGGCGGCGAATGCGTTCGTGGGTGGGGCGGTGCTGGTGTTGGCCTCGCTGGTGATGGCGGGGCGGGGGCGGAAGGTGGAGGCGGTGCCTCCGGAGTCTTCCGGGGTGCCGACGCTGGATCGGCCGGGGTCGGGCTGGGGTGCGCCCCCGGGCAGGTCGTCGGACGCGGGCCCGTACGCCGCCCCCGACGCGCCCCCTTACGATGCCCCGGACGCGCCGCCTTACGGCGCCCCCGACGCGTCGGAGGAGCCGCCTCCCGCGTGGCATCGGCCGCCTCCGCCGTCTTCGGGCTCGGGTGCCTGACTTCTTTCTCCCCGCCCCGCCCTTTCACCGTTCCCCGGGGCTCCGCCCCGGACCCCGCATCCGAGCTCCGCTCGGATCGCCTCAAACGCCGGCGGGGCTGGATGTGCGGCCACGGGGCCAGACCCGCCCTACCGCGCCGTCCCCGTCCCCTTCACCGCGTCCAGTGCATACACGCACCGGTCCTTGCTGCACGCGTAGACCACGCCCGCCTGGGCGACCGGGGCGCCCGTGATCTCGCCGCCCGTGGCGAGCTTCCAGCGGAGCTGGCCGCCCACCGCGTCCAGGGTGTACAGGCAGTGGTCGGCCGAGCCGAAGTGCAGGCGGCCCTCGGCCGCGACCGGGGAGCCGATCACCTCACCGCCCGCCTGGAAGCGCCACTTCGGGGTGCCGGTGACGGCGTCCAACGTGTAGAGGCCGTTGCCCGCGCCCACGTGGACGTGCCCGGAGGCGACGAGCACCGGGTCGATGGACGAGCGGGACTCGGTCGCGATGCGCCAGCGGTCGCGGCCGTCCTTGGCGTCCAGGGCGTAGACCGTGCCGAGATAGTCCGCGAGGTAGACCCCGCCGCCGGTGACCGCGGCCCCGGGGGCGTACGCGGGCGGCGAGAGGAAGACCGCGGGGGCCTCGAAGTGCCAGCGGACCTGGCCCGACGCGATGTCGATGGCGAGGACGCGGGTGCCGGCCGCCACGTACACCGCACCGTCGGAGGCCGGGGTCAGGCGGACGGGGACGCCGCCGCAGGAGGCCGCGTCGCCGATGGGGTACGACCAGCGCTCGACGCCCGTGCGGGACTCCAGGGCCCGCAGCCGTGCGTCCTTCCAGACGAAGACGGTGCCTTCGTGGATGACCGGCCCGGCCTCCGGGGTCTCGAAGTCGGTCTGCGCGCCGGTGATCTCCCAGAGCTTCTCGCCGTTCGCGGCCTCGTAGCCGTGCACGGCGCCGCCGCGCAGGCCCGCGACGACCGTGCCGCGGTCCGCCTTGAGCGCGTACACCCAGGCGTCCGTGGGGAAGCGCCACAGGTCGGAGCCGTCGGCCGCGTCGAGCGCGAAGAGCGTGGGGCCGTCGGAGGCGTGGATCCGGCCGTCGGTGATCGCCATCGACCAGGCCACGTCGCGCGTCTTGAACTGCCGCCGCCCGGTGGCCACGTCCAGCGCGTGCACCTCGAAGGAGGTGACGTACACGCGGTCGCCGACGACGTGCGGGGTGCCCCAGACGTCGTTGGACATCCGGAAGCGCCAGGGCCGCCAGGCCGCGGGTTCGGCGGGAGCGGGGGCAGGGGACGGCACGGGTTCCGCGCCGTTCACCCCGGCAGAACCGGCCGCCGCGGACGAGCGCGACCAGGACGCCGCGAGGGCCGCCTCCGGAGCGCCCACCCTCTTGTCGGCCTCGCGCCGCGCGTCGGCCACCCGCGGCCCGGGCCCGATCGGCACAGGTGCACCCGGCAGCCGTACGGGCGCGGGGTCGGGCCCCTGCCGCCAGGCCTCGTCCCAGTCCTCCCCCGCACGGGCCGCACCGGGGCCGCCCACCGGGCGGGCGGGCCGGGGCGGCTGCGAGGGCTGGGGCGGCACGTGGCCGCGTCCGCCGCTGCGGCCCGAGCCCGTGGAGCGCACGGGCGGCCGCCCGCCGCGGCGCGCCTCGATCAGCGCGGTGGCCCGCTCGGGCAGCCAGGCCGAGGCCGTACCGGAGTCGTCGGAGCCGGACGCGAACAGATGCGGGGCGAGCTGCGCCTGGAGGTCGGCGGGGCTGGGCCGCATCGCCGCTTCCATGTGCATGCAGTCGAGGATCAGCGGACGCAGCTCGTCCGGGAGACCTTCGAGGTCCGGCCCTTCCCTGAGCAGCATGAAGACGGTCTCGACCGGGTTCGCACCGTGGAAGGGCGCGTGTCCGGTCGCGGCGAAGACGAGGGTGGAGCCGAGCGAGAACACGTCGCTCGCGCCCGTGACGGAGCGCGAGTCCTTGGCCTGCTCGGGCGACATGTACGCCGGGGTGCCCACGGCCACGTTCGTCATGGTCAGACGCGTGTTGGAGACGCCGGACGCGATACCGAAGTCGATGACGCGGGGGCCGTCCTCGACGACGAGCACATTGGACGGCTTGAGGTCGCGGTGCACCAGGCCCGCGCCGTGGATGGACTGGAGGGCCTCGGCGATACCGGCGGCCAGCCACCGTACGGCCTGGGCCGGCAGCGGCCCGCACTCGTTCACTATCTCTTCGAGCGAGGGCGCGGGCACATAGGCGGTGGCGAGCCAGGGCACGGCGGCGCGCGGGTCGGCGTCCACGACGGCGGCGGTGTAGAAGCCGGAGACGGCACGGGCCGCCTCCACTTCGCGGGTGAAGCGGACGCGGAAGAGCTGGTCCTCGGCGAGCTCGGTCCGGACCGTCTTGATCGCCACCCGGCGGCCCGAGGCCGAGCGCGCGAGATAGACCAGACCCATGCCGCCGGCACCGAGCCGGCCGAGCACCTCGAACGGCCCGATCCTGCGCGGATCGTGCTGCGTCAGCTGCTCCACCACTTGCCTGCCACCTCCCCGTACGAGACCGCGGGACACCCGCAGAGCACGCGCCGGTGCTCCTCGTCAGCGTCTCACCACCGCGCCGCCCAGGCGGCACGCACCCTGATTCTTCCTGGCGCGGGCGGCGGTTGCGAACCCGGGGCCCTATCGGGAGGTCTCACCCCATTCCGGGGCGATTCACGGCAAAACGATCCGCCTCATTCCGCGGGATCCTGAAGGACCGCGAAGACCGCGCCCTGATTGTCCACGAGCGTCGCAATGCGCCCGTACGGAATGTCGACGGGTGGGCTCTGCACCCGGCCGCCGAGCCGCTCGGCGGTACGGGCGGCCTCGTCGCAGTCGGCGACGGCGAAGTAGACGAGGAAGTGCGCGGGCAGTACGGCGGGGACGTCCGCGCCCATGATCTGGCGGCCGCCCACGGAGGTGTCGGGGCCCGCCTCGGTGCCGGCCGGCGACCACGTGCGGAAGCCGTCGATCACGCCGTCGAGGTCGAAGCCCTTGAAGCCGAAGACCTTCTCGTAGAAGGCGTCGGCGCGGGCCGCGTCCCGCACATTGACCTCCGTCCAGCAGAACGCGCCCGGCTCCCCCGCCTTCTCGAATCCCTCGTGCGTGCCGCCCTGCCACAAGCCGAAGACCGCACCCTCGGGGTCGGCCGCGAGCGCCATCGTGCCGAAAGGCCCGACCGGCATCGGCTCCATGACCAGCTGGCCGCCCGCGCTCTTGATGCGGCGGGCGGTCGCGGGGGCGTCGGGGGTCGCGAAGTACACGTTCCACACCGTGGGCATGCGGCCGTCCTGCTTGGGGGCGAGGGCGGCGACGGCGCGGGAGTCCTTGTACGCCTGCGCATAGTGCCCGTACTCGGGCCCGGCACCCTCGTCGAAGGTCCAGCCGAACAGCTCCCCGTAGAACCGCTTGCCCGCCTCGACGTCGGGCAGCAGGGCGTCCGCCCAGCACGGCACACCCTCGGCATACGCGGCGACCATGTCTCGCACCTCCCGGACCAGGGAGCTCCTGTGGCACCCGTCACAGCCAAGTTAGTGCCGTACCCGGCGTACCGCAGGAAAACGAATCGAACACTTGGTCAATTCCGGGTCCGCTGTCGCCACCCGGGGCGAGCCGCACCTCTCCCATATCCCCCGAGTCCCCCTAACTCCCCCGTATCTCCCCCGTCCCCATTTGCAGTCGGCCGAATCGCGCCCCGATCACCCCTCGGTAAGCTGACGGCATGACAGGACAAGTGCGTACCGTCGACGGCCGCGTGGCCGGACGGCGTGGGCAGGCGACGCGTCAGAAGCTGCTCGACTGCCTCAGCGAGATGCTCAGTTCCTCGCCCTACCGTGACGTCAAGGTCATCGATGTGGCACGGAAAGCGGGCACTTCACCGGCGACCTTCTACCAGTACTTCCCCGACGTCGAGGGCGCTGTCCTGGAGATCGCGGAGCAAATGGCCACGGAGGGCGCCGGGTTGACCGAGGTGCTCGCCGAGCGGTCGTGGATCGGCAAGGCCGGCTGGGCGACCGCACAGGAACTGGTCGACAGCTTCCTGGAGTTCTGGCGCAAGAATGACGCGATCCTGCGCGTGGTCGACCTCGGCTCGGCCGAAGGCGACAAGCGCTTCTACAAGATCCGCATGAAGATCCTGAACTCCGTGACCAACTCCCTCACGGACACCGTCAAGGACCTCCAGGACAAGGGCAAGGTCGACAAGGACGTCAATGCGGCCGCGATGGCGGGCTCCCTCGTCGCGATGCTCGCCTCGGTCGCCTCGCACCAGAAGGGCTTCTCCACCTGGGGCGTCAAGCAGGCCGAACTGAAGCCGAACCTGGCCCTGTTGGTCCACCTGGGCATCACCGGCAAGAAGCCGACGAAGTAGCACCGGGCGCCAGCCTCCTGTCATACGGGCGGCGGTCATCCTCCTCGTGAGGACGACCGCCGCCCGTTTCGTTGTGCCGGCCGTTTCGTCCTGCCGGCCCGGGGCGCCTACGGGGTGCGCCGCTCCAGGCGGAACAGGCGGATCTCCCGGTCGATGCGCGCCTGGTAAGTGGCGTACGGCGGCCAGAACTTGAGGCACCTCTCCCAGGTCTCGGCCCGCTCCTCGCCTTCGAGCAGCCGGGCCGTGACCGCGATGTCGGTGCCCTTCCAGCTGATCTCCGCGTCGGGGTTCTTGAGGAGGTTGACCGTCCATACGGGGTGGCCGGGGCGCCCGAAGTTGGAGCCGATGAGCACCCAGGTGCCGCGCTCCTCCTCGGGCATGCACGCGAGCGGCGTACGCCGCGGGATGCCGCTCTTGGCGCCCTTCACGGTGAGGATGACGCCGGGCAGCATCTGCGCGCTGAGCATCACCTTGCCGCGCGTCAGCTTGTGCACGGCGCGGTCCATCGCGGGCACGAAGTGCGGGCCCACCTTCATGAAGAGCCGGCTCGACGACACCTTCTGCATGAGCTTGATTCCGGGCGGCATCAGACCGCGACCTCCTCGGTTCCGTACGGCATCAGACCGCGACCTCCTCGGCGACGAACAGTCCTGCGTGGTCGGCGGCGTGGGCGCGCAGCCGGTGCACGGGGCCGAAGAGCAGCTCGTCGCTCGCGGCCCGCTTGAAGTAGAGGTGCGCCTCGTGCTCCCAGGTGAAGCCGATCCCGCCGTGCAGCTGGATCGCCTCGCCGGCCGCGGTGCGCAGGGCGTCGAGGGCCTGGGCGAGAGCGAGTCCGCCCACGCGCTCACCGTCGTCGCGGCCCGCCGCCCACGCCGCGTAGTACGCGGCCGAGCGCGCGGCCTGCACCGCCACGTACACATCCGCGAGCCGGTGCTTCACCGCCTGGAAGGAGCCGATCGCGCGCCCGAACTGCTCGCGCTGCTTGGCGTATTCGACGGTCCGCTCCAGGGCGCGGTCCGCGGCGCCGACCGCTTCGGCGGCGAGCACGGCGGCGGCCGCGTTGCCGGTGGCCGCGAGGGCCTCGGCCACCACGGCGGCGTCGTCGGGGCCGAGCAACTCGGCGGTGGCGTCCCGCAGTTCGATCCGCGCCTGCGGGCGGGTCTCGTCCAGGGTCGTCTGGCGTACGCGGGCGACTCCGGCGCTGTCCGCCGGTACGAGGAAGAGCAGCGTGCGCGAGCGGGCGAAGCCGCCGGTGTGCGCGGCGACCAGGAGCACGTCGGCGCTGTGCCCGTCGAGCACCTGCTCGGCCTGCCCGTACAGGCGCCAGCCCTCCTCGTCACAGCGGGCCTGCACCCCGCCCGCACGGCCGCCGCCCGCCCAGTCGCCCCGGCTGTCGCCGGACAGGCCGAGCGCGGTGGCGAGCGCGACGCCGGGCACCGCGAGCGCGGCGGTGAGCTCGCCCTCGGCGATCTTCGGGAGCAGGGCGCGCCGTTGCTCCTCGGTGCCGAGGCGGCGGATCAGCGGGACCGCGAGTGCGGCCGTGGCGAGCAGCGGCGAGGGCAGCAGGACCCGGCCGGTCTCCTCGCAGGCCAGGGCGAGTTCGGTGGCGGTGCAGCCGACACCCCCGTGCTCCTCGTCCAACGCGAGCCCTGGCAGGCCGAGTTGGGCGGCGAGGGTGCGCCACAGGTCGGCGTCGTGGCCGGCGGGGGTGCGCACCGCCGCCTTGACCTCGTCGGGTCCGGTGCGCTTGGCCATGAGCTCGCGCAGCGTGCGGCGGATCTCGTCCTGCTCGGCGGTGAACGCGGCGTCCATGGGCGGGCTCCTCCCCCGGGTCCCCTTCGGCGGCCCCGGATCTGACGGCGCGTCATGTTAGGTCTTGCGCGGCGAGATGCACAGGGGTGGCGGGTGCTTTGTCGGTTCCGGCCCGTGGAGCGTCCGTCAGCAGACGGGTCCCGGCTCCTTCGCCACGGCCCGCAGCAGGTCCCCCACCAGGCCGTAGTCCACCTTGGCGGCGCTGCCGAAGCGCAGGCAGCCCTTGCCCATGTTCTGTCCCGCGAGCCGCTCTTCGAAGGCTTCGCGCACGTCGTCGCGCATCAGGTAGAAGGAGACGTACTGCTTCTGATTCGCCAGCGCGATCTCCTGGCCGCCGCCCGGACGCACATAGCCCGGCATGCCGTACGCCATCACCTCGTCGAAGCCGGTGAGCTCGGCGCGGCACAGCTCCACGAGCCGGGTCACGGCCTCGCGTCGGGCCTCGTCCTCGATCCCGGCGAGGTAGGTGTCCACGTCCGGGGCGTCGCTCTGCACCATGCTCCGAGTATCGCGGCAGCGCGCTGCGCCCGCATCGGCCGGGCAGCGAGACGTACGGCGGTTGGGCCGGGCTCGAGCGGATACTCGCGCTGCATGGCCAGGATGTGGAAGCGGCACGAAGCGACACCGGACGCGGGACCGGGCGCGGGACCGGGCACCGAGCGGACCACCGCACCGGACGCCGGGCGGACCACCGCGCCCGACTCGGATCGGACCACCGCACCGGACGCCGCGAGCGGACCCGGACCCGACGCGCAGACCGAGCGGCAGGCGCCGGACTCCCCCGCGCAGCTGCCCAAGGGCGCCTGGTGGCGGGTGCTCAAGGGCACCTTCAAGGAGTTCCAGAAGGACGAGCTGACCGACCGGGCCGCGGCCCTGACGTACTACGGGATCCTGTCGCTGTTCCCGGCCCTGCTCGCGCTGATCTCCCTGCTCGGCGTGGTCGGCAAGTCCGCGTCGGATCAGGTGCTCGACAGCGTCCAGAAGCTGGCGCCCGGCGCGGTGCGCGACGTGCTCAGCAATGCGGTGGAGCAGCTTCAGGGCAAGGCCGGCATCGGCTCGGTGATGGCGCTCGTCGGCCTCGGGCTCGCGGTGTGGTCCGCGTCCGGATACGTGGCCGCGTTCATCCGGAGCGCCAACGCCGTCTACGACATCCCCGAGGGCCGCCCGCTGTGGAAGGTGCTGCCCATCCGGGTCGGCGTGACCGTGGTCCTGATGGTGCTCGCGGTGGCCAGCGCGGTGATCGTCGTGTTCACCGGCGGCCTCGCCCAGGAGATCGGCTCCGTCATCGGCCTCGGCGACACGGCCCTGACGGTGTGGTCCATCGCCAAGTGGCCGGTCCTGGTGCTCCTGGTCGTCGTGATGCTCGCCCTCCTGTACTGGGCCACGCCCAACGCGAAGGTCCGCGGCTTCCGCTGGATCACCCCGGGCAGCTGCCTCGCGCTCGCGATCTGGCTGCTCGCCTCGGCCGGCTTCGCGCTCTACGTCGCCAACTTCGGCTCGTACAACCGTACTTACGGGACCTTCGCGGGCGTGATCATCTTCCTCATCTGGCTGTGGATCTCGAATCTGGCGGTCCTGCTCGGCCTGGAGTGCGACGCCGAACTGGCCCGCCAGCGCGCCGTCGCGGGCGGCCACCCGGCCGACGAGGAGCCGTACGTGGAGCCGCGCGACACCCGGGCCTGGGACGAGGAGGACCTGCGCCGCATGGACCACCACGAGTCCGCGGAGCCGGAACCCTCGGCCGGTCCGGAACCCTCGCGTGATCCGGAGCCCTCGCGCGGCCGGTCGCCCTCCGAGCGGACCTGAGACCCTCCGAGCGGACCTGAGACCCTCCGGCGGACCTGAGACCTCCCGGCGGATAGGTCCCTCCCGGCGGATAGGTCCCTCCCGGCGGATAGGTCCCTCCCGGCGGACCCGTGCCCCTCCCGGCCCCGGAGGCGCCTCCGCACCGGACGCACCTCCGCACCGGGCCGAAGCACGCCCCCCGGCGCGCCTTCCGCGCGCCCGACGGAACTGACCCGGCCCGCCTGGGGTACCCGGGAACCGTCACCGCCCCCTCCGAGACCCGACCACGCCCCTGGAGGCGCCGATGAAAGCCTCGAAGATCGCGTACAAGCCCGTCGGCATGGCTCTGGGTGCCGTCAGCGGCATGCTCGCCGGAGCCGTCTTCAAAGAGATCTGGAAGCGGATCGGAAACGACGAGGACGCCCCTGACGCCACCGACGAGGACCGCACCTGGCGCGAGGTCATGACGGCGGCCGTCCTCCAGGGAGCGATCTTCGCCGGGGTGAAGGCCGCCGTCGACCGCGGCGGCGCCACCGCCACCCGCCGCCTGACGGGCGTCTGGCCGGGCTGACCCCGGACCGCCGCAGCACACGGCCCCGGACCGCCACAGCAGACAGCCCCCGGCCCCCGCAGGCCGGGGGCCGTCCCTTCGCCCACCGCGAGGATCAACCCCTCCCCACCGCGAGGATCAACCCCTGCCCCGCACACCGAATCTGATGTACCGTCAGATTCATGTCCACCGTCATAGCCGGCGCCCCCCGGCGCAAAGTAGCCGTGGCCGGAATCGCCCTGTCCGACTGCGGCAAGGTCGACGACGCCACCCCCTACGCCCTGCACGCGCAGGCCGCCCGCAGGGCGCTCGCCGACTCCGGGCTCGACCGGAGCGTGGTCGACGGGTTCGCCTCCGCCGGGCTCGGGATCCTCGCCCCGGTCGAGGTCGCCGAGTACCTGGGCCTCAAGCCCACCTGGGTCGACTCCACCTCGGTGGGCGGCTCGACGTGGGAGGTGATGGCCGCGCATGCCGCCGACGCCATCGCCGCGGGGCACGCCAACGCCGTCCTGCTCGTCTACGGGTCCACCGCGCGCGCCGACATCAAGGCCAGGCGGCGCACGTCGAACCTGTCGTTCGGCGCGCGCGGCCCGCTCCAGTTCGAGGTCCCGTACGGGCACACGCTCATCTCGAAGTACGCGATGGCCGCGCGCCGCCACATGCACGAGTACGGCACGACCCTGGAGCAGCTCGCCGAAGTGGCCGTGCAGGCGCGGGCGAACGCCGCGCACAACCCCGACGCCATGTTCCGCGACCCGATCACGGTGGACGAGGTCCTGTCCGGGCCGATGATCGCGGACCCGTTCACGAAGCTGCACTGCTGCATCCGCTCGGACGGCGGCGCGGCGGTGCTCCTGGTCGCCGAGGAGTACGTGGCCGACTGCGCGAAGGACCCGGTGTGGGTGCTCGGCGCGGGCGAGCACATCTCGCACACGACGATGAGCGAGTGGGAGGACTTCACCGTCTCGCCCGCGGCCGTCAGCGGAAAGCTGGCCTTCGAGCGGGCCGGGGTGACCCCCGCGGACATCGACATCGCGGAGATCTACGACGCCTTCACGTACATGACCCTCGTGACCCTCGAGGACCTCGGCTTCTGCGCGAAGGGCGAGGGCGGCTCCTTCGTCGAGAAGGGGCGGCTCACCCTCACCGGGGACCTGCCGGTGAACACCGACGGCGGCGGGCTCTCCGCCCAGCATCCGGGCATGCGCGGCCTGTTCCTCCTGGTCGAGGCCGTACGGCAGCTGCGCGGCGAGGCGGGCGAGGGCCAGGTGCGCAAGGCCGGCGGACGGCTGCCCGAGCTGGCGGTGGCCTCGGGGACGGGCGGCTGGTTCTGCTCGTCGGGAACGGTGGTCCTGGGGCGCTGAGCGCACCCCGCGACGGGAGACGCGGGCGGGACCGCCAGGACGCAGAACGCAGGCGCGGGCGGGGGCCGGCGGCACGCAGCCGCCGGCCCCCGCCCGTTGCGCGGTGCCGGGATCAGCCGAAGAACGGCAGCTTGATCTCGGGCAGCTTCGTGCCCGGCGCCGGCAGCTTGATCGTCGACGGGTCGAGCGGCTTGGAGACCAGCTTGATGGCCGCGTCCAGGCTGAGCGCGCTCGCGATGTTGGCCACCGCGGTGTTCACCAGCGAGATCGAGGCGAGGATCGAGTCGGTGTCCTTCTTCTCGATGGCGTCGACCAGGGCCTTCGCCTGGACGGCGAGGCCCGCCATCGCCGCGTCCAGCTGCGGGACGTCCGCCGGGGCCGGGGCCGAGGCGATCGCACGGTCGAAGGCCGCACGGTAGGCGGCGGTGTCGACCGGGCCCTTCTCGGCGGCCGCGACCAGGTTGTCGGCGGTGGTGAGCACCGCGCGCAGCATGTCCTCGTACTCGGCCTGGTGGTCGGCCGGGACGGCGGCACGGGCCGGGGCGACGGCGGCGAAGGAGGTGCCCGCGGTGCCGAGCACGACGGCTCCGGCGAGCACCGCGCCGACGAGGGCGCGGGCGGTGGTGTGCTTTCGCATGTGAGGGGGTCCCTTCCGGGGTCTTTGGTTGAGGGGAACGGGCCGGCCCTGACCACAGCCTGTGATCACCTATGACGCTCCGCAACCGCACTGGGCCGAACAGGAGCGCCCCAGGCATCTCCCGGGCCGCAGCGGGTAGACGGAAATCCGGGCCGCTGCGGGCCGACGGAGACCCCCGCCCCGAACGGCGGAACGGACGGAATAGGTCCGCCCGCCGCCGCCTTGTGCCGTACGCCGGACCGAACCACCCGACGACGTGCCCCAGGGATCCCGAGCCATCTCAGCCATCTCAGCGATCCCCGTGGCACCCACATCCGAAGGAGAAGTCCCTCATGGCACTCACTCGCGAAGAGCGCGAGCAGTTCCTCGCCGAGCCGCATGTCGCCGCCCTGTCGGTGGACGCGGGCGACGGGCGCGCGCCCCTGACGGTGCCGGTCTGGTACCAGTACGCGCCCGGCGGCGACATCTGGATCCACACGGGCAAGGGCTCGCGCAAGCACCAACTCATCGAGAAGGCAGGCCGGTTGACGCTGATGATCGACCGCGTCCAGCCGAGCGTGCGCTACGTCTCGGTCGAAGGCCCGGTGGTCTCCACCGGGCCGGCGGGCCGCGAGCACGTGCTGGAGCTGGCCACGCGCTACATGCCGCCCGAGAAGGTCGAGGGCTATGTCGCGTACGCCGAGGCGAACCACGGCGAGTCGGTGATCATCACGGTCCGCCCCGAGCGCTGGGTCTCCTCGGACCTCGGCAGCTTCTGACCGGTCGGTCGGGTGCGGGTCTCTCGTACGAGAATCACCGCATGACGTCGTACGAGGGACACGCACCGCACCCGACCGCCGCACCCACCGCCGCGGAGTTCCTGGAGCTCCTCAAGGCCCAGCGCGTCTGGGACATCGAGCTGCCCGGGTTCGACCCCGCCACGGCGCCGGACGAGCCGCTGCCCCTGTTCCGTAGGTGGTTCGCGGAGGCCGTGGCGGCGGGCCAGGCCGAGCCGCACACGATGCAGCTCGCCACGGCCGACGCGTCCGGCGCCCCCGATGTGCGCACCCTGATGCTGCACGGCGCCGACGAGGACGGCTGGCACTTCGCCTCGCACGCCACCAGCGCCAAGGGCCGCCAGCTGACCGGGCGCCCCGAGGCGGCCCTGCACTTCTACTGGCCCGCGCAGGCCCGCCAGATCCGGCTGCGCGGCACCGTCACCGCGGCGCCGTCCGCCGAGAGCCAGGCCGATCTGCACGCCCGCTCGACGGGTGCGCTCGCGGCCGCGCTGGTCGGGCGGCAGAGCGAACTCCTCGGCTCCCGGGAGGAGTTGGCGCGTGCGTCCGAGGCGGCCTGGGAGCGGGCACAGGCAGAGCCCGGGGCGCCCGTCGGGACCTGGACGCTGTACGTGCTCGACCCGGTGGAGGCTGAGTTCTTCCAGGGTGACGCCCGTCGGCAGCACGTACGGCTGAAGTACCGGCGGGCGGGGGCGGGTTGGGAGCGCACGCTGCTCTGGCCGTGAGCGGCCGGGGGCCGCGGGACCCGGTCAGGGGGCCGGACGGAACACCGCCACCCGGAACCCCTCCGCCTCCCGGAAGGTGACCTGGAGCTCCATGCCGACCGCGAGGTCCGCTTCCGCGCACTCGACCACCTCGGTCATCATCCGCGGCCCTTCGGCCAGGTCGACCACGGCGGCGGTGTACGGGGTGCGGGTGCCGAAGGGCGGCAGGTCGTTGCGGTGCACCACGGACCAGGTGTAGAGCGTGGCGCGCCCGCTCGCCTCGGTCCACGCCACGTTCTCGCTCCAGCAGTGCGGGCAGAACTCGCGCGGGTAGTGGTGCGTGCGGCCGCAGTCCCCGCACGTCCGCAGGAGCAGCCGGCCCTCGGCCGCGGCGGCCCAGTAGGGCTCGGTGAAGGCGTCGGGCTCGGGCAGGTCGAACCGTACGGACGAGGAGGAAGCACCGGCGGTGGCGGCCATCAGAAGAGTCCGATCGCGTGGTCGAGGGACCAGGTCTGCCAGGACATCCCGAAGAGGGCGACGAAGGAGATCAGCGCCATCATCGTGTTCTGTCCCTGCTCGGCCCAGTCGTGGATCATCAGGACGAGGTAGAGGAGGTTGAGCAGCAGGCCGCCGACCAGGGCGATCGGCGTCAGGAAGCCGAAGATCAGGCCGAGGCCGAGGGCGAGTTCGGCGTAGACGACGATGTACGCCATCACCTTGGGCCGGGGCTCGACGACCTTGGTGAACCCGGTCTTGACGAAGCCCCACTTGTGCTTGCCGGCCACGTCGGCGGCCCACGCGATGCCCGTGCCGCGCTCGAACCAGCCCTTCTTGTCCTTGTGCCGCCAGCTCTCCAGCCACCACAGGCCGAGCCCGATCCGCAGCACGGCCACCCATTCGGCACCGCTGAGCCAGACCGTATCCATGGGCATCCCCTCACCGCTGCCGTTTCTGACGGTACGTCAGTTCAGCGGATGGAGGCGGTCGGGCGCAAGAGGCAGAGGCGATCCGGGCGGCCGGGGGCGCGTCCCACCCGGCCGGGCGACCGCGAGAGCCCGGCGCGCCGGAGACCCGTGATCAATTCGCAACCGGTTTGCCGTTTGACCGCGCCCCATCAAGCACACACGCAATTACGCTGCCGCCCATGGCCGACTCGTCGCACACCCCGTCCCTTGGCATGGACCGCACCGAGGACCGTCCCGTCTACGTCGTGGGCGGCGGTCCCGGCGGTCTCGCGACGGCCGCCGCGCTGCGCGCCAAGGGCGTGCGGGCGGTGGTCCTGGAGAAGTCGGGCGCGGTCGGCGCGTCCTGGCGCGGCCACTACGACCGCCTCCACCTGCACACCACGCGCAAGCTCTCCGGCCTGCCCGGCCTGCCCATGCCGCGCCGCTTCGGCCGCTGGGTGTCGCGGGACAACGTGGTCAAGTACCTGGAGAAGTACGCCGAGTTCCACGAGCTCGAAGTGATCACCGGCGTGGAGATATCCCGCATCGACCCCGCCCCCGACGGCCGCGGCTGGCTGCTTCACGGCAGCGGCGGGCGCGAGCTGACCGGCTCGGCGGTCGTGGTCGCGACGGGCTACAACCACACGCCCCGCCTCCCGGACTGGCCCGGACTCTCCTCGTACGGGGGCGAGTTGCTGCACGCGAGCGACTACCGCAACCCCGGGCCGTACGCCGGCAAGGACGTCCTCGTCGTCGGCGTCGGCAACACGGGCGCGGAGATCGCCGTGGACCTGGTCGAGGGCGGCGCCTCCCGCGTCCGCCTCGCGGTGCGCACCGCCCCGCACATCGTCCGCCGCTCGACGGCGGGCTGGCCCGCCCAGCGCACCGGCATCCTGGTCCGCCGGCTGCCGGTCGGCCTGGTCGACCGCATGGCGGGCCCGATGGCGAAGCTCTCCACGCCCGACCTCGGCTCGTACGGGCTGCCGCGCCCCGACACCGGCCTGTACTCCCGGGTGCGCGAGGGCGCGATCCCCGTGCAGGACGTGGGTCTGATCGACGCCGTGCGCAAGGGGAAGGTGGAGCCCGTCGCGGCGGTCGCCTCCTTCGACGACGGCAAGGTGGTCCTCGCGGACGGCTCGTCGATCGCCCCTGAGGTGGTCATCGCGGCCACCGGTTACTCGCGCGCGCTCGAACCGCTCGTCGGCCACCTCGGGGTGCTCGACGAGCGGGGGCGGCCGGTGGTGCACGGCGGAAAGACCTCGCCGTCGGCGCCCGGCCTGTACTTCAACGGCTTCGTCAACCCGATCTCCGGGATGTTCCGCGAAATGGCCCTGGACGCCGAACGGATCGCGAAGGCGCTGGCGCGCTGAGGCCCTTTCGGCAACAGTTCGCGCACCTGCACCACAACTCGGCACCACTGCACGTGAGTTCACCCACCTTTCGGAGGACGCACATGGCACGTGAAAGATCCAGCCTCAGCAGGCGCGCGATACTCGGCGCGGGCGCGGCGGCGGGTGTGGGCACCCTCGCCGGCCTCACCGCCACCCCTGCGGCCGCCGCCGACCGCGAAGCCGACGTCATCGTCATCGGCGCCGGCCTCGCGGGCCTCACCGCGGCCCGCGACCTGAAGAAGGCCGGTAAGAGCGTGCTCGTCCTGGAGGCCAGGGACCGCGTCGGCGGGCGGGTGCTCAACCTCCAGGTGCCGGGCGGGGGCGTCACCGAAGGCGGCGGCGAGTTCATCGGGCCCACGCAGGACCGGATGAAGGCACTCGCCGACGAGCTCGGCGTCGGCACCTTCCCCACGTACAACACGGGCAAGAACCTGCTGCGCAAGGGCGGCAAGAACACCCCGTACGCCACCGACGGCCTGCTCGGCGCGGTGCCGCCCATCGATGTGGCCGGGCTCGCGAACGCCGCGGCGGTGCAGGCGCTGCTCAACGACCTGGCCAAGAAGGTCCCCGTCCACGCGCCCTGGACCGCCGAGAAGGCGCAGGAGTGGGACCAGCAGACCTTCGAGACCTGGCTGAAGCACAACGCGGTCGTGCCCTCCGCGAAGTTCCTCTTCGACGTGGCCTGCACCTCGGTCTTCAGCGCCGAGCCGCGTGAACTCTCCCTGCTCTTCGTGCTGTTCTACATCGCCGCGGCCGGCAACGAGTCCACCCCCGGCACCTTCGAGCGGCTCACCGAGACGGCGAACGGCGCGCAGGCGATCCGCTTCAAGGGCGGCTCGCAGCTGGTGCCGATCAAGCTCGCCGAGACGCTGGGCGACAGCGTCGTCCTGAACGCTCCCGTGCGCCGCGTCGCGCTCGACGGCGGCACCTACACGGTCACCGCGGACGGCGTGACGGCCCGCGCCCGCAAGGTGGTCGTGGCCCTCGCGCCCCCGCTCGCCGCGCGGATCGACTTCGACCCGATCCTGCCGGCCGTGCGCGACCAGCTGGCGCAGCGCCTCCCGATGGGCTCGGTGGGCAAGGCGATCGCCGTCTACGACAAGCCGTTCTGGCGCGAGGCCGGACTCAACGGCCAGGCGCTCAGCGACCAGGGCGTGGTCCGCTCGACCTTCGACAACTCGCCCGAGGACGGCTCGTACGGCGCCCTCATGGGCTTCATCGAGTCCGACCAGATGCGCGCCCTGAACGGCGCGAGCGAGGCGCAGGTGAAGGCCGCGGTCCTGGCCGACTACGCCACGTACTTCGGCGAGAAGGCGAAGACCCCGACGGCCTTCCTGCTCCAGCGCTGGGACAACGAGCGCTTCACCCGCGGCGGCCCGGTCGCCTACGCACCGCCCGGCGTCCTCACGGCGTACGGCCCCGAACTGCGCCGCCCCGTCGGCGGCATCCACTGGGCCGGCACGGAGACCTCCACGTACTGGATGGGCTACATGGACGGCGCGGTCCGCTCGGGCGAGCGGGTGGCGAAGGAGATCCTCGCGGCGCTGTGACCGTGCGCGGTGCGTGGTCCGCGGCTCGTCGCCACGGCCCACGCACCGCCCGCCTCCTCACGTGCGTCAAGCCCCCACCGCCCTCACTCCAGCCCGTCCTCCACGAACTCCCGGAGGACCCGGCACAGCACCTCCGGCCGGTCCAGATGCACGTCGTGCCCGGCGCCCAGCACGCTGACCGCCCGGGTTCCGGGCCGCCGCGCGAGCATGTCCTCGGCGTCCTCCGGTGCCACGAAGCCGGACTGCCCGAAGACGGCCAGAACGGGGCACCGCACCTTCAGCCACTCCCCGCGGAACGACCGCGCGCCGATCTCCGCCAGCGACCCGACCATCGCGTCCCGCTCGAACCGCGGATACAGACCGCCCGCGCCCTCCTCCAGACCCGCCGCCCAGGCCGCACCCGCGGGTCCGCCGCCGAAGAACGCGGCCGCGGCCTCGCGCGACGGGAAGGGCACCGGCCAGGAGTCCAGCCAGGCCGCGATCTCCTTCGGCGTCCCGGGGCTCGCGTCGCCCGGCACCGCCTCGACGAGGACCAGGGCGCGGACCAGCTCGGGGCGCTCGGCAGCCGTCAGCAGAGCGGTGTGCCCGCCGAGGGACTGCCCGACCAGCAGCACCGGCCCCAGGCCCAGCTCCTCGACGACGGCCACGGCATCGGCGGTGTACGCGGCCCGCGAGACGTCCCCGGGACGCCGCTCACTGGCCCCGTGCCCGCGCTGGTCGAAGGCGACGACGCGGAAGTCCGCGGCCAGCAGCCGGGCCACGGCATCCCATTCGCCCGCGTACCCCGCGAGCCCGTGCAGCAGGAGGACGGGAGCCCCCGGTCCGCCCGAGTCACGGCAGACGAGCCGGACCCCGTCCCGTACCACCGCACGTTCCACCCATGCCATCGCGCACCCTCCCTGGCCGGCCTGCACCGATGCCCGGGATCATGCCGCACGGGCGGAGCAAGGAGCCGGGCATCGGTGCAGGCCGGCTGCCTCTTCCGGCTGGAGACCACGAGGGCGCGGGCACCCGGTCAGGACTGCCGGCCGCATCACGGAACGGGCTGCGGCGTGACGGGACGGCCGAACTCGCACCACACCGTCTTGCCGGGATCGCGCGCGGCCACGCCCCACTTGTCGGCCAGCGCCTCCACGATGCGCAGCCCGCGCCCGCCTTCGTCAGCGGCGTCGGGGATCCTCGGTTCCCCGGCGCCGCTGTCGTGCACCTCGACCCGGAGCACATCGCCGTCCTCGTAGAGCCTGAGCAGCAGGCCCCGTCCGGGCGGGACGCCGTGCAGCAGCGCGTTGGTGGCGAGCTCGCTCACGCACAGGAGCAGGTCGTCGGGGTCGGGCCACTCCCAGTCGGCGAGCGCCTCGCGGGTGAACTGCCTGGCCGCGGGGACGGAGCGGCGGTCCCTGGGGAGGAATCTTTCGCGTAGGTTCACGGGACGAGGGTTACGGAGCGTGCTTATCGTGGAACAGTGCGTCCACTCGTACACCTCCGCTGTACGAGTCGCCACTCGGTCAAGTACGCCTGGGGGTGGGGACATTGCTCAACATGAGCGCGAGGAAGCGTCCGCAGAAGAACGCCTCGGTGATGAAGATGGTCGGCGCCCAGGTCGCGTGCTTGCGCCAGGCCGCGGGGCTGACACAGCGAGATCTGGCCGAACGGGTCCTGGTCGCGGAGACGACGGTCGCGTCGATCGAGCAGGGCCGCCGGGCCCTGATGCCGGACCTCGCACGCTCGGTCGACCAACTCCTGGGTACGGGCGGTGTGTTGGCGGCCGCGGTGGCGAACATGCCGGAGGTGGATCTGTTTCCGTTGTGGGCGGAGCAGTATATCCAGCATGAGCGCGAGGCCATCTCGCTCTCCTGGTACGACTGCGTGGTCATGCCGGGCCTGCTGCAGACCGAGGACTGCGTCCGTGCGGTACTGCGCAACCGCGTCCCCGCGTATGACGAGGACGAGATTGCGGCCAAGACGGCGGCACGCATGGACCGTCAGGAGATCCTGCACCGCAAGGTCCCGCCCACACTGAGCTTCGTTGTCTGGGAGCCGGTGCTTCGCCTCGGCTTCTGCGACGAGCCGACGCGAGAAGGGCAGCTGCGGCACATGCTCGAGTGCGCCCAACTCCCCGGGCTGAGTTTGCAGATCTTGCCCTTGGATGCGCCCGCCCACGCGGGGCTGAACGGCGCGTTCACGTTGCTGGAGACCCCCCACCACCAGCATCTCGCCTACACCGAGTCGCAGCGCGGCAGCCATTGGGTTTCCGACGCCGACGGGGTGTCCATCCTGGCCCGCAAATATGCGATGCTGCGATCACAAGCCGTCTCCCCCGAGGCTTCGAGAGGCCTGCTGAGCCGTTTGCTAGGAGAGCGATGAGCACCGCACTGGACTGGTTCAAATCGAGCTACAGCGGCGATGAAGGCGGCCAGTGCCTCGAAGTCGCCTACGACTGGCGAAAGTCGACGTACAGCAGCGACGAGGGCGGCGACTGCGTAGAGGTCGCCACCCACCCCACCGCCATCCACATCCGCGACTCCAAGCTCACCGACGGCGACATCCTCACCGTCGCCCCCGACGCCTGGGCCGCCTTCGTCGCGGACGCCGCTCGGCGGTGACCGTGCGGGCCGCCATCGCCCCGTAGCCGTACAAGAAGGGGGATCCCCGACACCCGCCGCGCGCCCCTCCGGCGCAGATTCCGGTGCAGAGCTGTTCCTGACGGGCCGTCAGTTCAGTAATCTGACTACGCGTCAGTTCTGTTGGCCGTAACTCAGGAGGCGGGCGTCAGCGATGCTTGGATCGACTCACGGCACCCTCACCACCGACTCCCGCCCGGCCCGCGTGGTGGCCTGCGGCGAGCGCCCCACGCCGGCGGTGCACAGTGTCGCGGGCCCGCGCGGGGCATCCGATCTGGATGTCAGCGGCCGCCCGCTGCACGCGGACGTGCCCGACCTGGACAAGTTCTTCCGGCCCGAGTCCGTGGCCGTCATCGGCGCCTCCGACGCCGAGGGCCGCCCCAACACCGGGATCACCAAGCAGCTCATCGCCTGGGCCGAGCGCGTCGGCGCGCGCCTGCACCCGGTGCACCCGACGCGCGAGTCCGTGTTCGGCATACCCTGCTCGGCCTCGGTGGCCGACCTGCCCGAACAGGTCGACCTCGCCGTCCTCCTGGTGGGCAATCCGCTGCCCGTGATCGAGGAACTCGCCGAGTCCAAGGTGAAGTTCGCGGTCGCGTTCGCCTCCGGGTTCGCCGAGACGGGCGAGGAGGGCGCCCTCGCGCAGGCCCGGCTCACGGCCGCGGTCGAGCGGTCCGGCATGCGGCTCCTGGGGCCGAACACGAACCTCAACGCGTTCGAGAAGTTCCGTGACGATCTCGAAGGCCCCGCCATCGCCCTGATCACCCAGTCGGGACACCAGGGCCGCCCGGTCTTCTCCATGCAGGAGATCGGCGTACGGCTCTCGCACTGGGCGCCGACCGGCAACGAGGCGGACCTGGAGACCTCCGACTTCCTCTCGTACTTCGCCGAGCAGCCCGAAGTCGGCGCCATCGCCTGCTACATCGAGGGCCTCAAGGACGGACGCTCCTTCCTGCTCGCCGCCGACCACGCGGCCCAGCGCGGCGTACCGGTCGTCGCCGTCAAGGTGGGCCGCACGGAGGCCGGCGCGAAGATGGCCGCCTCGCACACCGGCAAGCTGACCGGCGCGGACGACGTGGTGGACGCGGCGATGCGGCAGTTCGGTGTCATACGGGTGGACGGGCTCGACGAACTCCAGGACACCAGCGCCCTGTTGGCCCGGGCCCGCAAGCCCCAGGCCGACGGTGTGGTGGTGTACTCGATCTCCGGCGGTACGGGGGCGCACTTCTCCGACCTCGCCACCGAGGCGGGCCTGAAGCTCCCCACCCTGTCGCAGGCCAAGCAGGACGAGCTGCACGAGTGGATCCCCTCGTATCTGAACGTGGCGAACCCGGTGGACAACGGCGGCCACCCCGTGGGCGACTGGCGCGGCCGGAAGATCATCGACGCGATCCTCGCCGACCCCTCCGTGGGCGTCCTGATCTGCCCGATCACCGGCCCGTTCCCGCCCATGAGCGACAAGCTGGCACAGGACCTGGTGGACGCGGCCGAGCAGACGGACAAGCTGATCTGCGTGGTGTGGGGTTCGCCGGTCGGCACGGAGGACGCGTACCGCAAGACGCTCCTCGGCTCCTCGCGCGTGGCCACCTTCCGCACCTTCTCGAACTGCATCACGGCGGTCCGCGCCTACCTGGACCACCACGCGTTCACCGACGGCTACCGCTCCCCCTTCGACGAGGCGCCGCGCACCCCGTCCCCGTCCTTCCGCAAGGCGCAGGCGCTGATGCGTCCGGGCCAGCAGCTCAGCGAGCACTCCGCGAAGCAGCTGCTTCGCGCGTACGGGATCAGGGTGCCGCGCGAGCAGCTGGTGACCTCGGCCGCGGCGGCCGTGCGGGCGGCAGGCCTGGTCGGCTATCCGGTGGTCATGAAGGCCTCGGGCGCGCAGCTCGCGCACAAGACCGAACTCGGCCTGGTGAAGGTCGGGTTGACCTCCGCCTCGCAGGTGCGCGACGCGTATCGCGAGCTGACGGACATCGCGCGCTACGAGGGCATCAAGCTCGACGGGATCCTGGTCTGCCAGATGGTGGAGAAGGGCGTCGAGATGGTCGTGGGCGTCACCCACGACTCCCTCTTCGGGCCGACGGTGACGGTCGGGCTCGGCGGCGTGCTCGTGGAGGTGCTCCAGGACGCGGCGGTGGCCGTACCGCCGTTCACGGAGGACCACGCCCGCGCGATGCTCTCGCGGCTGCGGGGCGCGGCCCTGCTCGACGGGGTGCGGGGCGGGCCGCCGGTGGACGTGGACGCCTTGGTCGAAGTCGTCCTGCGCGTGCAGCGCATGGCTCTGGAACTCGGCGACGACCTGGCCGAGTTGGACATCAACCCGCTGATGGTGCTGCCGCGCGGGCAGGGCGCGGTGGCGCTGGACGCGCTGGCCGTCTGCCGCTGAGGCCCCCGCAGACCCGCACGTATCTCGCACGTACACGAGAAGGAGCCCCGTGCCCGACAACCAGCAGGAGCAGGACGTCCTCCACACCGTGGAGAACGGCGTCTCCTGGATCACGCTGAACCGCCCCGAGGCCATGAACGCCGTGACCTGGGACCAGCGCGAGCGCATCATGGCGCTGCTGTCCGCGGCGAGTGCCGATCCGTCCGTACGGGCGGTGGTGATCACGGCGACCGGCAAGGGCTTCTGCGCAGGCGCGGACCTGCGCGGCTCACCGGACTCCGGGAGCGCCGAGCGGGTCGTGGGCGATGTGGCCCGCATGATCCGGCAGGGCGCCCAGCGCTTCATCGCCTCGGTCATGGACTGCGAGAAGCCGGTGATCGCGGCGGTGAACGGCACGGCGGCGGGCATCGGCGCACACCTCGCCCTCGCCTGCGACCTGGTCGTCGCCGCCGACTCGGCCAAGTTCATCGAGGTCTTCGTGCGGCGCGGGCTCGTCCCGGACGGCGGCGGCGCGTACCTCCTGCCCCGCCTGATCGGTCCGCAGCGCGCCAAGGAGCTGATGTTCTTCGGCGACGCGGTGCCGGCGGAGGAGGCGCACCGCCTCGGACTCGTCAACCGGGTCGTACCGTCCGCCGACTTGGAGAAGACGGCCCGCGAGTGGGCCGAGCGCCTGGCCCAGGGCCCGACCCGCGCGATCGCCCTGACGAAGCAGCTGGTCAACGCCTCCCTGGACACCGACCGCAGCACGGCCTTCGCGGCGGAGGCGACGGCCCAGGAGCTCAACATGACGACACGGGACGCGAACGAAGGGGTGGCGAGCTTCGTGGAGCGCAGGTCGCCCTCGTACGAAGGGCGCTGAGCCCCGAAGTCCCCTGCGCGGACCCTGGATTACGGAGCCACACCTCTTCCAATCTGACGATGCGTCAGCTTCAATAATTCCGTGATGGGACACGCAGGGATGGCGGCCACCACCATCCGATACCTCAGGTCCACCGGCGCCCTTCCGGCCGCCGAACCCGTCGAAGCTCTGCCCCGCCCGGGCCTCCGGGCGGTGCGCGAGGACGAGCGGCTGCCGCTCGATCCGGCCGAATTCCGGCGCGTACTCGGCCACTTCGCCTCCGGTGTCACCGTGATCACGGCCACCACCCCGGACGGCAGCCCGGCCGGCTTCGCCTGCCAGTCCTTCGCCTCGCTCTCGCTCGACCCACCGCTGGTCGCGTTCATGGTCGCGCGGACGTCGACGACCTGGCCGAAGATCGCCGAAGCGGGCTCGTTCTGCGTGAACATCCTGGGCGCGCACCAGGGCGAGCTGTGCCGCGGCTTCGCGGTCAGCGGCGCGGACAAGTTCGCCGGCGTCGCCTACGACGCCGCACCCGTCTCCGGCGCCCCGCGCCTGGACGGCGCCCCCGCCTGGCTGGACTGCACGATCCACGCCGTGCACACCGGCGGCGACCACCTGATCGTCGTGGGCCGCGTGAACGCGCTCGACGCCGACCGGGACGGCAATCCGCTCCTGTTCCACCAGGGGAAGTTCGGCCAGTTCGTGCGGTAGGAGGGGAGCGCTCCGCTCCCCTCCCTGTCACACCCCTTCCACCCGCGTCAGAAGACGCGGACCTTGGGTGCGTTGTCCCAGGACATGTCCGCCCACGGGCCGCCGATGCCACCCGTGCCGTTGCCGTGATAGATGAACAGCTGGTAGTTGATCGGGCGCATCAGGTCCGACTTCCCGTCGCCGCCCACGTCGCCGACGGAGATCACCGGGGAGTCCAGCGGCCAGGCGTACGGCAGTTGCTTGCGGCTGCCGAACTTGCCGGTGTCCAGGCCGGGGTAGAGCCACAGCACGCGGTTCCCGTCCCGGGCGATCAGGTCGGCCTTGCCGTCACCGTTCATGTCGCCGGGGGCGACGAGCCGGTTCATGGCGTTCCAGCCGCCCGTGCCGCTGACCTTGCGGCTGCCGAAGATGCCCTTGCCGTTGCCGGGGTAGAGCCACAGCACGCCCTCGGTGTCACGGGCGAGGAGGTCGCGGCGGCCGTCGCCGGTCAGGTCGCCGGCCGCGCTGATCTCCCGCATGGTGTTCCAGCCGCCGCCCACGCGGACGCGGGTGCCGAAGGTGCCGTCACCGCGGCCGGGGTAGAACCAGAGCACACCGGTGGTGTCACGGGCGTAGAGGTCCTCCTTGGCATCCCCGTTGTAGTCCCCGTGCCGGACCAGCTGGGTCATCGCGTTCCAGCCGCCGCCCACGAGCTTGCCCGTGGTGGAGCCGTCGGCCTTGCGGATGCCGTTCAGGAACCACAGACGCCCGTCGGCCGCGCGCTCCAGGAGGTCGGAGAGGCCGTCGTTGTTCAGGTCGCCGAACTGGTTCGCGGCGGGCAGGCCGGCCGGCCTCTTGCCCCAGTAGTCGCTGCCCCACTCCATGTAGGGCTTGCCGGAGGTGACTTCGTACTCACTGGCACCCACACGGATCGAGCTGATCGTGTTGTTCCACTTGCTGCCGAGCGACGAGATGGCTCCGTTGTAGTCAGTGATGATCATGATGTCGGAGTCGGTCGTCGTGTAGTTCTCGCCCAGGTAGGCGGTGGCCCACTTGCCGCTGTTGTTCACGAAGGACGAGATGCGGTTGTTCCACGTCCCGAGCTTGGTCTGGCTGGACGTGATGATCTTCATCTCGCCCTTCCATCCCTCGTACTGGAAGACGCAGAAGCTGTTCGCGGGGCAGCGGTCGGACTCGTCCGCCGCGGCCTGGGGGCCGGCCGCGACGACCAGGCCCAGCGAGGCGGCGAAGGCCGCCATGCCGCTGGTGACGCGCCGGGCCAGGGAACTCTTGAACATGGATGGCTCTCCGGTGGAATCAAAGGGACGGAACGGTCTGCGACCGCTCGGACGTCGGAGTCGGATGCCGGCTTCGGCAGACGGGGCGGCGGCGTCAGAGGACGAAGACGGTGGCGGGGAGTTGGGCGAGGGTGACGGGGGACTTCAGCCCGCCGTCGGCGGCACCCGTTCCGGGGTACACGCGCAGGGTCTTGCTGCCCGGCGCGTGCGCGACGAGGTCCGGCCGGCCGTCACCGGTGACGTCACCCGCACCGGCGAGCTCCGTGAGGCCGTTCCAGCCGCCGGTGCCGATGAGCTTGCGGGAGCCGAAGACGCCCTTGCCGTTGCCCGGGTACATCCACAGCCGGCCCGCAGAGTCCCGGGCCACGAGGTCGGACCGGCCGTCGGCGTTCATGTCCCCGGCGCCGACGAGCTCGTTCATCACGCTCCAGCCGCCACCGACACGGACCCGGCTGCCGAAGATGCCCTTGCCGTCGCCCGGGTAGGTCCACAGGACCCCCGCGGTGTCGGCGGCCAGCAGGTCGCGCCGGCCGTCGCCGGTCAGATCGCCCGCGGCCGCGAGGTCGCGCATGGTGTTCCAGCCGCCGCCCACGCGGACACGGGTACCGAAGCCGCCGTCACCGCGCCCGGGGTAGAACCACAGCACGCCGTCCTTGTCGCGCGCGTAGAGGTCCTCCTTGGCGTCGCCGTTGTAGTCCCCGTGCCGGGTCAGCTTGGTCATGGCGTTCCAGCCGCCGCCCACGAGGCGGGCGTTGTCGCCCGCCGCGGGCGGGTTGGTGGCCCACAGCTGGCCGAACTTGTTGCCTGAGACCAGGTCGGCGTATCCGTCGCCGTTCAGGTCGCCGAAGGCGCCGCTCGACGGCAGTCCGGCCGGACGGGGCTTGACCGGGCCCTCCCACTCATACGTGGGGCGCCGGCTCTCCCCGCCGCAGAAGAAGTCCGCCTCCGGGCCGAGGTCCAGGGAGCTGACAGCCTTGTCGAGCCACGGCTGGGAGGACTCGTCGAAGGACTCCTGCCCTGAGTAGAAATGCGTGGACTCCAGGCCGTTCTCCAGTCGCGGCGCCAGGAAGAAGCACACCGGGTGGTCCGTGTAGTTGGCGAAGGACCGGGTCCTGTTGTCCCACGACCCGAGGGTCAGCTTGCCTCCGCCGACAATCAACATCTCGCCCTGGCCGCGCGGTTGGCTGAAGAGGCAGAGCTTGTCCCAGGGACAGCGGTCGTACCCGCTCGCCGCCTCGGCCGGGCCTGCCAGCACTCCTGCGAGCAGGCCGGCGGTGGTGGCGGCCGTCAGTGCACCACGTATCAGACGGGAAAACACAGAACGCAACGGATTGTCTCCAGAAGGACCGTCAAAGGCGGATTCGCCAAGGAAAAGTGATCAGATGATCGGGCGCATCCTAGCGGGCGTCCACGGGGTTCAGGCAGCTCGATTACCTGGGATCTCGATCTCCGGTCCGATCGGCTTCGGCCCCGGGAAACTCATATGACCCGGCCTGCCCGTACGGCCTACGTTGTGCGTCATGCCCGACTCCGCCAAGCCGGCCGCCGCCGAACCCGACTCTGCCGGTTCGTACCGCACCCTCCTCAGCCGTCCCGTCCTGGCCTGGAGCGCGGTGGCCGTGGCCACGCGGATGCCCGTGGCCATGGCGCCGCTCGCGCTCGTGTTCCTCGTACGGGAGCGGCCGGGCGGCTATGCGTTCGGGGCGCTGCTCGGCGCCGTCTACGTCATCGGGGAGATCGCGGGCGCCGCCGTGCTCGGCACCCGGCTGCGGCCCGAGCGGGCCCGCCGCCAGCTGGCCCTCGGGCTCCTGGGCGGCGGTGCCGGGTTCCTGCTGCTCGCCCTCGCGCCCGATGCGCCGGGGCTCGTGCTCGGCGCCGGAGCGTTTCTCGCGGGGGCCGCGCCCGCCGGGGCCGCCGGCGGCCTGCGGGCGCTGCTCCAGTCCATGGTCCCCTCGGGCGCCGTCGCCCAGGCGCTCAGCTTCGAGGCGATCCTCAACTCCCTGATCTGGGCCGTCGCCCCGGTCGCCGCCACCTCGCTCGCGCTGTCGGCGGCCCCCTACGCCCCGATGATCCTCGCGACCGCGCTCGTGCTCGCCGCGACGGCCGGTCTGTGGCTGCTGCCCGCCGGCTGGAAGCCGGCCGAGGAGCACACGGAGGGCGGCTCCAGGGCGCGGGTGCTGCTGCGCGCCTGGCCCGCGTACGTGATGGGCGCCGCCACGATGTGCCTGCTCGCGCTCGCCGAACTCGCCCTGCCCGCCCTGCTCGCACAGCGCGGCTTCGGCGTGGGGCTGGCGGGCCCGCTGCTCGCGGGGTTCGCGGTCGCGTCCGCGGTCGGCGCCTTCGTGTACGGGACGCGGGCCTCGTGGCCCGGACGGCTCGCCACGCAGAGCGCCGTGCTGCTCATCGGCGTCTCGGCCTGCGCGGTCTGCATCGCCGTGGTGCCGTCGGTCACCGGGATCGCCGTGGGCCTGGGCCTCGCCGGTGTGCTCCAGGCCGGGGCGATCCTGACCCGCAACCTCGCGCTGCGCGAGACCCTGCCCGAGAGCGCGCTCGCCGCCGGATACTCGGTGATGTACGCGGCCGTGGGCGCCGGATACGCCCTGTCGGGCAGCCTCGCGGGCGGCCTGATGAACGTGACCACCCCGTCGAACGCCGTCCTCGTCGGCGTCGGCCTCACCCTCGTCCTGACCGCGGCGGGCGTCTGCGGCGACCGGCGGCTGCGCCGGGACGGGTCAACCCGCAAGGCGCGGACGCGGGTTGTCCGCGCGGAAGGTGCGCCGGTAGGCGGTCGGGGTGACACCGAGCGCGCCCATTAGGTGCTGGCGCAGCGACTGCGCCGTACCGAAACCGGCGTCCCGCGCCACCTGGTCGACGGAGAGCGCGCTGGATTCGAGCAGGTGACAGGCGCGCTCGATGCGCTGCCGGGTCAGCCACTGCCCGGGGCTCACCCCCACCTCGTCACGGAAGCGGCGCGTGAACGTCCGTACGGACATGGCCTGTTGGGCCGCCATGTCCCGCAGCTGGATCGGCTCGTGCAGCCGCGCGAGCGCCCAGGCGCGGGCGGCCGAGGTGGTGGCCCGCTCGGGCTCGGGCACGGGCCGCTGGATGAACTGGGCCTGCCCGCCGTCGCGGTGGGGCGGTACGACGGTGCGGCGGGCGATCTCGTTGGCGACGGCGGTGCCGTGGTCGCGGCGCACGATGTGCAGGCAGAGGTCGATCCCGGCGGCGACCCCGGCGGAGGTCAGCACGTCGCCGTCGTCCACGAACAGGACGTCCGCGTCCACGGCGACCTCGGGGAAGAGCTCCTGGAAGTGCTCGGAGTGCCACCAGTGCGTGGTGGCGGGCCGGCCGTCCAGATACCCGGCGGCGGCCAGCACATAGCCGCCCGTGCAGATCGCGACGAGCCGCGTGCCGGGGCGGATGTGGGCGAGCGCGGCGGCCAGTTCGGGGGTGAGGCGCCCCTCCTCGTACACCGGCCCGAGTTCGTACGAGGCCGGGACGACCACGGTGTCGGCGGTGGCCAGGAGCTCGGGCCCGTGCTCGACGTGGATCGCGAAGTCGGCGTCGGTCTGTACGGGGCCGGGCGGGCGGATCGAGCAGGTGCGCACGTCGTAGAGCGGCTGCCCGTCGGGGCCGACGGGGCGGCCGAAGATGCGGTGCGGGATGCCGAGCTCGAAGGGGAGCGCACCGTCGAGCGCGAGGACGGCAACTCGGTGCCGGTGCGGCGCGGGCACCGCTTCGAGCCGGGGGCGCTTGGAGGATCCCATGGCCCGATCCTAACGAATGCTGTCCTTCGGGCCACTCGTTCCGTCATCGCGGGACGGCCAGGATGATCCCGTGACGCAGACATCCGACGCCGTGCCGCAGCCGGCAGACGCCGAACCGGTACCGCAGCCTGTGGCGGCCCCGGTCGTCCCGGAGAGCCCCGACCGGCCGCAGCCCGCGGCCTCCCGGACGCCCCGCACCCCGCGCATCCACCGCGCCTGGTGGGTGGCCGCGGTCGCGTTCGTGACGATCCTGGGCGCCGCCGCCTTCCGCTCACTGCCCGGCCTGCTCTTCGAGCCGCTCGAGGAGGACTTCGGCTGGTCGCGCGGCACCATCGGCCTCGCGGTCTCGGTGAACCTCGCGCTGTACGGCCTCACCGCCCCGTTCGCGGCCGCGCTGATGGACCGCTTCGGCATCCGCAAGGTCGTGGCCGTCGCGCTCACGATGATCGCGGTCGGCTCGGGCCTCACCGTATGGATGTCGAGCTCGCTCCAACTGATCCTCTACTGGGGCTTCCTGGTCGGCCTCGGCTCGGGCTCCATGGCCCTCGCCTTCGCGGCCACCGTCACCAACCGCTGGTTCACCGAACGCCGCGGCCTGGTCACCGGCCTCCTCACCGCCGCGAGCGCCTCCGGCCAGCTGATCTTCCTGCCGCTGCTCGCGTGGATGGTCGAGGACGGGGAGTGGAAGCCGGCCTCGGTCACGGTCGCGCTGACCGCCCTCGCCGTCGTCCCCTTCGTCTGGCTGCTCCTGCGCGACCACCCCGCGGACGTGGGCCTCGCACCGTACGGGGCAAAGGAGTTCGTGCCCAAGCCCGCCCCCGTGCAGGGCGCGGCCCGGCGCACCCTCAAGGTCCTCTTCTCGGCGGCCCGCACCGGCCCGTTCTGGCTGCTCGCCGGCACCTTCGCCATCTGCGGCGCCTCCACCAACGGCCTGATCCAGACCCACTTCGTGCCCGCCGCCCACGACCACGGCATGCCGGTCCCGGCCGCCGCCTCCCTCCTCGCGGTGATCGGCGTCTTCGACATCATCGGCACAGTCTTCTCGGGCTGGCTCACCGACCGCTTCGACTCCCGCCGCCTGCTCGGCGTCTACTACGCCCTGCGCGGCATCTCGCTCCTCTTCCTGCCGATGCTGCTCGCGGACTCGGTCCACCCCCCGATGATCTTCTTCATCGTCTTCTACGGCCTCGACTGGGTCGCCACCGTCCCGCCCACGATCGCCCTGTGCCGCGAGCACTACGGCGAGGACTCGGCGATCGTCTTCGGCTGGGTGCTCGCCTCGCACCAGGTGGGCGCGGCGATCGTCGCCTTCCTCGGCGGAGTGGCCCGCGACGCGTTCGGCTCGTACGACGTGGTCTGGTACGCGTCGGGGGCGCTGTGCGCGGCGGCGGCGCTGATGGCGGTGGTGATACGCAAGGGACAGGCGGTGGCGGCGCAGCGGTAGAGCGAGCGGGGCGGGGACCGTCAAGTCCCCACCCCACGCGCGCAGTCGATAGGGCCGCCCCTCAGAAGGTCAGCACCCCGCGCGCCACCCGCCCCCCGTGCAGGTCGTCGACGGCCTTCGCGAAGTCCTCGACCGGATACGTGGCCGTCACCAGCTCGTCGAGCAGGAGCCGTCCCTGCTGGTACAGGGACGCGTACAGCGGGATGTCGCGCTGCGGGCGCGAGGAGCCGTAGCGGCAGCCGAGGATGGACTTGTCCAGGAACATCGCGGCGGGCAGGAAGGAGGCCTCCGTCTTCGCGCCCGTCATGCCGAGCAGCACGGCCTGGCCGTGCCGGTCGAGGAGTTCCACGGCCTGGCGGATCAGCTTCGGGTTGCCCACGCACTCGAAGACGTGGTCGGCGCCCGTCGGCAGGATCTCGCGTACCGCCTCGCTCGTGTCCTCCACGGCCGAGGCGTCGATGAAGTGCGTGGCCCCGAACTGCCGTGCCGCGTCCGCCTTCGCGGGATTGGCGTCCACGGCGACGATCGTGGTGGCTCCCGCGATCCGGGCGCCCTGGAGGACGTTGAGCCCGATGCCGCCGGCACCGATCACGACCACCGTGTCCCCGCGGTCCACGCGGGCCCGGTTGAGCACGGCCCCGACCCCCGTGAGCACCCCGCACCCGATGAGCGCCGCCGAGGTCAGCGGGATCTCCTTCGGGATCTTCACGGCCTGCACGGCCTTCACGACGGTCCGCTCGGCGAAGGAGGAGTTGGAGGCGAACTGGAACAGCGGGTTGCCGGCGCGCGAGAACGGCTGCTGCGGCATGCCGATCGCCTTGCGGCACATGGTCGGCCGCCCGCGGTCGCAGTCCGCGCAGGCCCCGCAGCTGGCGAGCGTGGACAGCGAGACGTGGTCGCCGGCGGCCACATGGGTGACCCCGGCGCCCACCGCCTCGACCACGCCCGCGCCTTCGTGCCCGAGCACCACCGGCACGGGGAACGGGATGGTCCCGTCCACCACCGAGAGGTCGGAGTGGCAGAGTCCGGCCGCGGCGATCGCGACAAGCACCTCGCCCGGCCCCGGATCCCGAATCTCCAGGTCGTCGATCACCTGGGTCTGCTTGCCGTCGAATATGACGCCCCTCATCGGCCCCCTCCTTGGGATCCTTTGGGTTCTCTGGGCAGCCCGAGCACGCGCTCGGCGATGATGCCCCGCTGTATCTCGTCCGAGCCGCCGTAGATGGTGTCGGCGCGCGTGAAGAGGAACAGCCTTTGCAGTGCGTCCAGTTCGTACGGGGCCTGCTCGCTCCAGTCCTGCGGCCCGACGGTCGCGAGCGTGCCGCGCACCTGCATCGCCAGCTCGCCGAGCCGCTGGTGCCAGCCGCCCCAGAGCAGCTTGGCCACGCTCGGCGCGCCCGGGTCGCCGCCAGAGCCCAGCGTCCTGAGCGCGTTCCAGCGCATGGTGCGCAGCTCGGCCCACTGCCGCACGAGCCGGTCCTTGACCACGGGGTCGCGGACGGCCCCGCTCGCGGCGGCCTCCCTCAGCACCCGCCCCAACTCCTCGGCGAACCCGATCTGTTGGACGAGCGTGGACACCCCGCGCTCGAAGGCGAGCAGCCCCATGGCGACCTGCCAGCCGTTGCCCTCGCCGCCGACCACGTGCTCGGCGCGGGCCACGGCCCCGTCGAAGAACACCTCGTTGAACTCGATCGTGCCGGTGAGCTGCCGGATCGGCCGGACCTCGATCCGGCCCGGCTGGTCCATCGGCACCAGCAGGAAGCTGATCCCCTGGTGGCGCACGGACCCCGCCTCGGTCCTGGCCAGCACGAAGCACCAGTCGGCGTCGTGGGCGAGAGAGGTCCAGATCTTCTGCCCGCTGATCCGGTACGTGTCACCGTCCCGCACGGCGGCCGTCCTGAGCCCCGCGAGATCGGATCCCGCCCCGGGCTCGCTGTAGCCCTGACACCACATGTGCTCCCCGCGCGCGACGGCGGGCAGGAACTCCTTCTTCTGCTCCTCGCTGCCGTACGCGAGCAGGGTGGGCGCGAGCAGGTTCTCGCCGATGTGCCCGTAGCGGGCCGGGGCCTGGGCGCGGGCGTACTCCTCGGCCCAGACGACCTGCTGGGTGAGGGTGGCGGTGCGATTCCCGTACGGGGTCTTCGTCTTGTACGCGGTCCGGTCCTTGCCCGAAGGCGCGAGCAAGCCCGCGCCCTCCCACCCGATCCCGACCCACCCACCGGCCCCGAGCTCCCGCTCCCAGGCACGCCGAACCTCCCCGCCCTCGTGCTCGCTCCCGGGCCCGCCGCGTCCCCTGGCCTGGGCGAACTCCCCGGTGAGGTGCTCTTCGAGCCAGCCCCGGGCCTCGCTGCGAAACGCCTCGTCCTCGACCCCGAACTCGAAGTCCATACGCCCACCTCCTCCTCGCCGTTGCGCCTGCGGCGGGCGGATTTCCCCCACCCCGCCCCTTCCCGAAACTGGGGGCTGCGCCCCCAGACCCCCCTTTCGCGCTGAACGCGCTCGTCCTCAAACGCCGGACGGGCTGAAATCCAGCCCCTGCGGCGATTGAGCAGATCCGACCGAAGGTCGGATGCGGGGTCCGGGGCGGAGCCCCGGTTTCGGGAAGGGGCGGGTAGGGGAAATCCGCCCGCCGCAGGCGCCCACCGCAACCACAACGCACCCGCACCCGACAGCGCACCGAGGCGGGGTCTCCGCCCCCTGCACCCCCGCACCCCACCCCAACCCCCAGAGCGGCCCTACGCGTTGGGCCGCTCCTTCGCAGCCGCAGCCCGAGCCATCGCCTCCAACTGCGCCAGCATCGGCATCGGATCCACCCCCACCGTCCCCGGCAGGAAGTCCGCGATCTTCTCGGGGGTCCACGCACCCTCCGCGTACCCCGTCCGCAGCTCCCGCGGCTGAGCCCACACCGCGATCTTCGGCCCGGCGATCGTGTACACCTGCCCGGTGATCTTCTCCTCGCGGGCCCGGTCCGAGAGCAGATAGACGACCAGCGCCGCCACGTCCTCCGGCGACCCGATCTCCTTCAGCTCCATCGGCACGTTCGCCGACATCCGCGTACGGGCGACGGGCGCGACCGCATTCGCCGTCACCCCGTACTTGTTCAGACCAAGCGCCGCCGAGCGGACCAGCGAGATGATCCCGCCCTTCGCGGCCGAGTAGTTGGCCTGGGCGACCGAACCCTGGTGGTTCCCCGACGTGAAGCCGATCAGCGTCCCCGACCCCTGCTTGCGCATCACCGCAGACGCCGCCTTGAAGACGGTGAACGTGCCCTTGAGGTGCGTGGCGACCACCGGGTCCCACTCCTCCTCGGACATGTTGAACAGCATCCGCTCGCGCAGGATCCCAGCCACGCACACGACCCCGTCGATCCGCCCGTACGTCGCCAGCGCGACATCCACGATGCGCTGACCGCCGGCCATGGTCGAGATGTCGTCGGCGACGGCCACCGCCGACCCGCCCGCCGCCTCGATCTCCTTGACGACCTGCTCGGCGACCTCCGAGGAGGGCTCGCCGCCCTCGATCGAGACCCCGTAGTCGTTGACGACGACCTTGGCTCCCTCGGCGGCGGCCGCGAGCGCGACCGCACGGCCGATGCCCCGGCCTGCGCCGGTCACCGCCACGACCTTGCCTGCCAAGAAGTTCCCCACGTCGTGCCCCTTCCCGCGGTTTCTGACGGACCGTTAGATTCTAGGGGGCACGGGATACGCGAGCACAAGCCCCAGCAGGCAACGGACTCCGCCGACTTGACGCACTCGACCGCACCGGACCGCACCGCACTCGACCGCACCTGAGGAGAACGACATGGGTCTGCCCCCCGAGTTCCACGACATCGCCAAGCGCGTCAACAACTGGGGACGCTGGGGCGCCGAGGACGAGATCGGCACCCTGAACCTCATCACCGACGAGGTGGTGAAGGGCGCGGCGGCCGAGGTCCGCTCGGGCCGGCGGATACCGCTCGCCCTGGACCTCCAGGACAACGGCGTGCAGACGGGCATGATCCCGGGCCGCGTGAACCCGATGCACACGATGGTGATGCTCAACTTCGAGATGTTCGGGCCCGGTACGGTCGCCACCAGCGACGACGCCGTGACGATGGGGCTCCAGTGCGCCACGCACTGGGACGCCCTCACTCATGTCTCGCACTCGGGGAAGATCTACAACGGCCGCCCGGCCGACTCGATCACGGCCCACGGCGGCTCGGCGTACAGCGGGATCGAGAAGGCTCGGCATGTGGTGTCGCGCGGTGTGCTGCTCGACGTGGCGGCCGCGAAGGGCCTCGACCGGCTGCCCGGGGACCACGCGGTCACGCCCGAAGACCTCGCGGAGGCCGAGGAGTTCGGCAAGGTGAAGGTGCGCGCCGGCGACGTGGTCCTGGTCCGCACCGGCCAGATGCAGCTCTATCTCCAGAGCGACAAGCACGGGTACGCGACGCCGTCACCGGGCCTGTCGATCCGCACCCCTGAGTGGTTCCACGCCCGGGACGTGGCGGCGGTCGCGAACGACACGATGGTCTTCGAGATCTTCCCGCCCGAGATCGAGAACCTCTGGCTCGGCGTGCACGGGCTCCACCTCGTGGAGATGGGCATGATGCAGGGCCAGAACTGGAATCTGGAAGAACTGTCCACAGCCTGTGCACAAGAACAGCGCTACGCGTTCCTGCTCTCCGCGATGCCGGAGCCGTTCGTCGGCGGCACGGGCACCCCGGTCGCCCCGGTCGCGATCCTCTGACCCGACGTGACGCCCGCCGTCCGGTGGGGCGCTTCCCTCGGGGAGCGCCCCACCGGCCGTCTCCGGCGTTCAGAAACCGCCCTGTTGGCCCTGAGGGCTGACGCCGGCACGACTCGCACTCGCCGAGGCCGAGAGCCCGTCATCGTCTTACGCCCTCGACGTCCCCTCGCGGCGAATCGCCACCCACAAGCGTGATCAAACGGACACGTCACGTCAACACCCACCTGCGGCCTATCTCCCGTATCGCACGGAAAGTCCGGGAAATGAGGGGAAGTTCAGCGAGGGCAAGCGGGCATGCACGCACTCAGAGGGCGTGCACCACGATCCCGGAGGGCGACGCGACCGCCTCGGCGGCGCAGGCGCCGGCCGAGCCGCGGTCCACCTCGCACCAGATCCGCTTGCCGCCGGTGGACTCCTCCTGCCAGCCCCAGCGGTCGGCGAGCCCGTCGACCAGGGCGAGTCCGCGTCCGTGGGTGTCGTCCTCGTCGGCGGCCCGCGGCCGGGGCGCACGCGAGGAGGAGTCGTCCACCTCCACGCGGACGGTCCCCGCGGGGGCGGGCACGTCGGGCAGGAGCATGCGCAGCACGGCCGGACAGCCGGTGTGCACCACGGCGTTGGTGACCAGTTCGGAGATGAGCAGCACGAGGGTCTCGGCCACCGGCTCATCCGCTTCTATGCCGCAGACGGCAAGGCGCGACCTCGCCCACCTGCGGGCACGCCCGACCTCGGCCGGGTCGGCCCCGACCTCCATCTGAACTTGAAGCACCTGCACCGCTCACACCATCCGAACCGGCGGGACCGCTAGGGAGACAGCCTCGTGCCACGCAGGGGTCACGGACCGTGATCCCCGTACGGGACAGCATGGTTGACGTACAGTCACCCCAACAAGCGCTTCGGGCATATTCCAGCGCGAAGGAGTACGCGTACGGCATACTGTGCGACGCGCGCTCGGGGGGCTCGAACAAGCAGGCGCGGGACGGCGCCGGACCGTGCGAGCACGGCACGTCACGGCCTCCGGTGCCACCTCGCGGGCGACTCCGGGACGGCTCGGACGCTGAACCACTCGCACCTCACGGAGCGTACCGGAGCAAGGGCCCGACTCCGGGACGTGGCGAGTCGCCCGCGCGACTCAACCCGATCGTGGCCCCGCTCCGGTTACTCAGCGCTGTCGTTCAGGGGAGAGCTGCCGGACGTCATCCCACTTCGACGAGCAGCTCCGCAAGAAGTTCCGTCAACGCACCCTCCGACACCCACCGCTCCTTGCGCACCCAGGCGCGCTTGAGATGCAGATGGACATCGGCCTCCCATGTGAAGCCCATCCCGCCGTGCACCTGGAGGCAGTCCCGCGCGCAGCGCACCGCGGCCTCGTCGGCGAGGAGTTTGGCGCCCGCGATGTCCGCGGCCTCGCAGGTGACGGCCGCCGCGTAGACGGCGGAGCGGGCCAGTTCGGTGCGGGCCAGCATCTGGGCGCACAGGTGCTTGACGGCCTGGAAGGAGCCGATCGCGGCCCCGAACTGCTCGCGTTCGCGGGCGTATTGGACCGCCATCTCCGTCGTACGGGCCGCGCTGCCGAGCTGCTCGGCGGCGGTGAGGAGGCCGACGAGCGGGTCGGCGGCGGGCGCGGGTTCGGGCAGGCGGTGCAGCGGGGTGAGCGGGTCCACGGAGCGGACGGGGGTGAGGGCGCCGTCCGCGAAGCCGCCCTCGGCCGTGTCCGCGGGCGGGAGCAGCGCGTCGGCCGCCTCGTACCACTCGACGAGCGCCCCGTCCGGCTGCGTGACGATCACGCTGCCGTCCGCGGCGCCCTTCACGACACCGGCCGCGAGGTGGGTGGCGATCAGCGGTCCGGGCAGCAGGGCGCGGCCCGCCTCCTCGAACAGCAGGACCGCTTCGGGCAGTCCGAGCCCGACGCCGCCCTCGTCCTCGGGCAGCCGGAGCGCGAAGAACCCGGCCTCGCCGAGCTTGCGCCACAGGCCGCGGTCCAGGGTGCCGGGGGCGTCGACGGCGGCGCGCAGGGTGTCGCGGCCGAAGCGCCCGGCGAGCAGCTCGCGCATCCCGGCCTGCAAGGCCCGCTGGTCCTCGGTGAGTTGGAAGTGCATGGGCGTGGCTCACCGGCCCTTCGGGAGGCCGAGGATGCGCTCGGCGATGATGTTCTGCTGGATCTGCGAGGTGCCGGCCGCGATGGTGTACGAGAGCGAGGACAGGCGGTCGAGCACCCACTCGTGGTCCACGTCGAGCGAGCCCGCGCCGAGCACCTCGGCGGCCGTGTCGTACAGCTCCTGGCGTGCGTGCGAGTAGCGGAGCTTGAACACCGAGCCGCCGGTGCCGGGCACTCCCCCGGTGGCTTCGGACTCGCTGACGTTCCACTGCGTGAGCCGCCACAGGGCGGCGAACTCGGCGCTCAGGAGCCCGAGTTTACGCCGCAGCACGGGGTCGTCCCAGCGGCCGTTCTTGCGGGCCGCGTCCGCGAGGGCGGTGAGCGTGCGGCGGCAGGCGACCACCTCGCCGACGAAGGCCGTGCCGCGCTCGAAGGACAGCGTGACCATGGTGACGCGCCAGCCGTCGTTCTCCGCGCCGACCCGGTTCGCGACCGGCACCCGCACCTCGTCGAGGAACATCTCGGCGAACTCGGTGGAGCCCGCGAGGGTGCGCAGCGGCCGGATGGTGACCCCGGGGGCGTCCATGGGCATCGCGAGCCAGGAGATGCCGCGGTGCTTGGGCGCATCGGGGTCAGTGCGCACCAACAGCTCGCACCAGTCGGCCACTTCGGCGTGCGAGGTCCATATCTTGGAGCCGGTGATCACGTACTCGTCGCCGTCGCGCGCCGCCTTCGTGCGCAGGGCCGCTAGGTCGCTGCCCGCGTCCGGTTCGCTGAAGCCCTGGCACCACACCTCGTCGCCGCGCAGGATCGGCGGCAGCCAGCGGGCGCGCTGCCCGGGCGTCCCCTCGGCGGCGATCGTGGGGCCCGCGTGCAGCAGCCCCACGAAGTTGGCGCCCACGTACGGCGCGCCCGCCTTCTCCGTCTCCTCCAGGAAGATCAGGTGCTGGGTCGGGGTGGCGCCCTGCCCGCCCGCGTCCACGGGCCAGTGCAGCCCCGCGTATCCGGCGTCGTACAGCCTGCGCTGCCAGCCCATGTCGTACGCGCGCCGGCCCGGCCAGTCGTTCGGGTCGGGTTTGGGCGGGAGCGTGGGCAGCACCTGCCCGAGCCACTCCCGCAGCCGCGCCCTGAACTCCTCTTCCTCTTCCGTGTAGGTGAGGTCCATGGGCTATCCGGCGTTCTTCGCCGACCAGGGGAAGGTGAGGCCCCGGTCGAAGTCGAGGTCGAGCATGCGGATCGCGTTGCCGCGCATCAGCTTGTAGACCGTCTCGTCATCGAGGCCCTTCACGTGGTCGAGGGCGACCTCCTTGGTGTGCGGGAAGGTCGAGTCCACGTGCGGGTAGTCGGTCTCGAAGGTGGCGTTGTCGCGGCCGACCACGTCGAGCGAGGCGACGCCGTGCTTGTCGCGGAAGAAGCAGCAGAAGATCTGCCGGTAGTAGTACGTGGACGGCGGCTCGGGGATCAGGTCGCGCACCCCGCCCCAGGCGCGGTGCTCCTCCCACACGTCGTCGGCGCGCTCCAGGGCGTACGGGATCCAGCCCATCTGGCCCTCGGAGTAGGCGAGTTTGAGGGTCGGGAACTTCACGAGGACGCCGCTGAACAGGAAGTCCATCATCGAGGCCATCGCGTTGTTGAAGCTGAGCGAGGCCTGGACGGCGGGCGGGGCGTCGGGCGACGCGGCCGGCATCTGCGAACTGCTGCCGATATGCATGTTCACGACGGTGCCGGTCTCCTGGCAGGCTGCGAAGAACGGGTCCCAGTAGCCGGAGTGGATCGACGGCAGCCCCAGGTGCGTGGGGATCTCCGAGAAGGTGACGGCCCGCACGCCGCGCGCGGCGTTGCGGTGGATCTCGGCGACCGCGAGGTCGATGTCCCACAGCGGGATGATGCACAGCGGGATCAGCCGGCCGCCGCTGTCACCGCACCACTCCTCCACCATCCAGTCGTTGTACGCGCGCACGCAGGCGAGCGCGACCTCCTTGTCGTGGGCCTCTGCGAAGGTCTGGCCGCAGAAGCGCGGGAAGGTCGGGAAGCAGAGGGAGGCCTCGACGTGGTTGAGGTCCATGTCCTCCAGGCGCGCCTTGGGATCCCAGCAGCCGCGGCGCATCTCCGCGCGCGTGATCCCTTCCAGGGTCATGTCGTCGCGGTCGAAGCCGACGGCGGCGATGTTGCGCTTGTACGGGAACTTCAGGTCCTCGTAGATCCACCAGTCGGTGGGCGGACCGTCGGGGTCCATCGTGATCTGGTACTTGCCGGCGATGTAGGCGAGTTCGCCGATGCCCGCGGTGAGCGGCTTGGGTCCGCGGTCCTGGTACTTCTTCGGCAGCCAGGTCTCGAAGAGATGCGCGGGCTCGATCACATGGTCGTCGACGCTGATGATCCGAGGCAGTTCCATTGGGGGTCCCCTCACCCGACGCGCACGGGGCGTCGACTGGTCCTGGTGCGTTCCGCGTTTCTGATGGATCGTCAGATAGAGGCTAGCCCCCGCACCTCTGGACCGACAAGGCGCGGAAGCCTACGCTCTTCCCCGATCTGACTGCCCGTCAGGAATGAGCATCTTCGGGTTTACGGAGGCCACCGCGATGAGCGATGCGACACTCGACTCGGCGCCCACGTTCTGGGAACTGATCTGCCGCCGCGCGGCCCGCACCCCGCATCGCCGCGTCCTGATCCAGGCGGAGGCGGCGCCCGAGGACGACCGCACCCTCACCTTCGCCGAGCTGCGCGACCGCGGCGAGCGCGTGGCGGCCGGGCTGTGGGAGATGGGGGTCCGCCCGGGCACGGTGGTGGCCTGGCAGCTGCCCACCCGGATCGAGACGGTCCTGCTGTCCGCCGCGCTCGCCCGCATCGGCGCGGTCCAGACGCCGATCATCCCCTTCTACCGGGACAAGGAAGTGGGCTTCGCGCTCCGCGAGTCCAAGGCGGAGTTCTTCGCCTCGCCGGGTGTGTGGCGGGACTTCGACCACACGGAGATGGCGCGCCGCCTCGGCGCACGCGGCATCTTCGAGGCGTACGACTCCCTGCCGGACGGCGACCCGCGGATCCTGCCCCCGCCGCCGGCCGAGGGCACCTCGGTGCGCTGGATCTACTGGACCTCGGGCACCACCTCGGACCCCAAGGGCGTCCTGCACACGGACCGTTCGCTGATCGCGGGCGGGTCGTGCCTGGCGCATGCGCTGCATCTGTCGCCCGAGGACGTGGGGTCCATCGCCTTCCCGTACGCGCACATCGGCGGTCCTGACTACCTGGTCATGCTCTTCCTCTACGGGTTCCCTGCCGTGCTCTTCGAGAAGTTCGCGCTGCCGGGCGCGCTGGAGGGCTACCGCAGGCACGGGGTGACGACGGCGGGCGGGTCGACGGCCTTCTACTCGATGTTCCTGGCCGAACAGCGCAAGAACCCGGGCGAGAAGCTCATCCCGACCCTGCGCCTGCTCGCCGGCGGCGGCGCTCCGAAGCCCCCCGAGGTCTACCACGCCGTCGTGCGCGAGATGGGCTGCCAGCTCACCCACGGCTACGGCATGACGGAGGTGCCCATGATCACGATGGGCGCGCCCGACGACACGGTGGAGAACCTCGCGACCACCGAGGGCAAACCGCCCACGGCGATGTCCATCCGCATCACGGACGCGGACGGCAAGGAGCTGCCGCCACTCGCGGACGGCGAGGTGCGGCTCAAGGGCGAGGCGGTCTGCCAGGGCTACCTCGACCCGGCCCAGACGGCCGAAGTCTTCGACGCGGACGGCTACTTGATCACGGGCGACCTGGGCCACCTGACGGAATCAGGCCATCTCGTCCTCACCGGCCGCGCGAAGGACGTGATCATCCGCAAGGGCGAGAACATCTCGGCCAAGGAGATAGAGGACCTGCTGCACCGGCACCCGGGCGTGGGCGACGCGGCGGTGATCGGACTGCCGGACGAGGTACGCGGCGAGCGGGTGTGCGCGGTGATCGAACAGCGCGCGGATTCGCCGGAGTTGAGCCTCGACGAGGTGACGGCCTATCTGCGCGGCGAGGGCCTGTCGGTGCACAAGCTGCCGGAGCAGCTGGAGGTGGTGGACGCGCTGCCGCGCAACGAGACTCTGCGGAAGGTGCTCAAGTACAAGCTGCGGGAGCAGTTCTCGTAGACGAGACGGCTCTCGCAGGAGAGAGGTCTCGTACGAGAGAACACGCTCTCGTACGAGAGAAGGCCCTCTCGTACAAGAGATACGGAAGGGCGGTCCCTGGCGACGGGACCCGCCCTTCCGACGTGCGGCAGCGCGCCCTACGCCTCCGGATCCGGAGTGGTGAAGTACGCGGCGAATGCGGCGAGGAGCTGTTCCTCGGACGGGATGCGGCCCGTGTTCTCCGGGTCCAGGGCCGTGGTGGCCGCGGGGATCGCGTCCGGGGTGACGCCGAGTACGCGCAGGACCCGGCCCGCGTCCTCGGCCGTCACGCCCTGGCCGTCCCGGTCCGCGACCGCGAGCACGGCGCGCAGGAACGGCCGGGCGATCTCGGCGAAGCGCTGCGGGCTGTCCCGCAGCCGCTTGACCGCGCCGGTCACGAACTCCTCGCGCGTCACGCGCTGGTCGCCGTCCACATCCGCGATCCCGGCCATGCCCTGCCAGAACGCCTCGGCGCCGATGTACAGCGCCTGGCCCTTGTCGCAGCGGGCGGTCACGTCGAACTCGGCGAGCAGGGCCTTGGCCGCGGAGGAGAAGTCCTCGCGGTCGATATAGCCGTTGCCGTCCTGGTCGAAGCTGGCGAAGCGGGCGGCAATCCTGCGCTCGTACTCTGCGCTGTCCATCTCGGCTGCCTCACTCATCGGGTGCGGTTGGGTCACGTCAGGGGCGAGCGTACGTCGGGCTGCGCGCCGTGCGCCCGGAAAGTTCGCCCTCGTATCGAGACTGGTGAGAATCTGCGACAAGCGCCTGCGCCCTGTGCGTCCGTGATCGACTGTGCGGGTGGAAGCTGTTGCGAGTGTCATAGCCGTGGTGGGAACTCTGCTGGGTGTGGGCGTGAGCCATGTGTTCCAGCAGCGGGCGCTGGTGCGCGGCGAGCGGTTCACGCGGGCCGAGCAACTGCGCCAGGAGCGGCTTCAGGTCTACAGCTCGTTCGCGGGCGCGCTGATGATGTACCGGCGGGCGCAGATGGAGCGCTGGCTGATCTGCAACGGCGGGGAGTTCGAGGAGTCGCACGCGGCGCTGCGGGCGCGCGCCTTCGATCTGCGCGTCGAGGTGTACGAAGGGCTGTTCCGCGTGCGGCTGGTGACGGGCGGGGCGCAGGCGGGGCCGGAGGGCGCGGCGGAGGCGGAGGCGGCGCTCGAGCGGGCGCAGGAGGCCCTCGACTGCATCACGCGGATCCCGAAGGCGGAGGGGCGGGAGGAGTTCCTGGCGTTCTGCACGGAGGCGAAGGAGGCCGTCAACGACTTCGTGGCGCTCGCCAAGAACCATCTGTGAGCGGCCTCGCCTGGGTCAGGCGGACAGCGGCTGGGCCGCGTCGTCCGAGGCCGAGACCGCGTCCGGGTACACGTCGAACAGGCGCCGCACGCCGAGGGCCGCGAGGACGCGGTTGACGTGGGAGCCGTCCTCCGCGCCGCGGGCCGGCAGGATCAGGCGCAGCCGGCCCTGGCAGGAGCGCAGCAGCCGGCGGGCGGCGATCAGGACGCCGACGCCGGAGGAGTCGCAGAACAGGACTTCGGACAGGTCGAGGACGACGCTGTGCCGGCCGTCCGCGACGGCGTCGTGCACGCGCTGACGCAGGACGGGTGATGTCACCAGGTCCATCTCACCGCTGACCTGGATGACGGCCCAGCCGCCCCGATCCGCCTCGGTCACCTTGAGCGTCACGTCATGCCTCTCGCTCGCCGGACTCGTCCCGGGCCTCGGCCCCGAAGATCCGGAAGCAGTTCTTTCGCTTCCTGGGTTCGCGGCTGCCCATCAGCTCCGCGCTGAAACACGCGGCGGCCGGGCTCGGCGGCACGCCCCGGGACAGGTCCTGCATCACACCTGCCTCACGCTTACCTCCGAACCCCTATCACGTTTCGTCGGATTCGATCCATCTAGATCGACTTCGGTCACGTTCATTCAGTTGCTCTGCGCAACGGAAGGTGACGCATTCGTTACCATCCCGGGCCCGGGCGCGGGCGCACATTGCCGTAAAGGGGCGTACGCGGAGGGCGCCTCGCACTACATTCGAGGTGCAGGGGAAAGCGCACGCTGGCACGTGACGGTCGGAGGGGGCCCGATGGCGAAGGACGCACCACCCCGCTGGGACCGCAGGATGCAGCAGCGGCTCGCGCGCGGGGAGGCCGCGGCGCTGGGTGAGCTCTACGACCGCTTCGCCTCGCTCGTGCACAGCCTCGCCCACCGGGTGCTCGACGACGAGGACGCCGCCGACCGGGTCACGCGCGAGGTGTTCGCGCTGGTCTGGGAGAACCCGGAGGCCTACGAGCCCAAGCAGGGCACCATGCGCTCCTGGATCGCCTCGCTCGCCCACCGCCAGGCCGTGCAGCGGCTGCGCAAGGAGGGTGCGGCGGCGCTCGCGGAAGGCGGCGAGGGCAGCGCCGAGGACCTGGAGCGCAAGGTGCGCGAGGCCTCCGCGGCGGCGCGCGCCGACTACATCGTCACGTCCATGCCCGCGCCGCTGCGGGCCGCGCTGGAGCTCGCGTACTTCCAGCGCCGCGACTACCGGCAGACCGCCGCCGACCTCGGCGTCACCGAGGACGAGGCGCGCCGCCGGCTGCGGCTCGGCCTCCAGCTGCTCTCCTCGGCCAACGACCGGAAGAACAGGGGCAATCCCTGGAAGCACGGATACGGGAGAGCGACATGAGCCCCGATCCGTTCGATCCGCTCGGCCCGGGCGACGGCGGCCCGGGGGACGAGGAGCGTCCCGGGGCGTCCACCCCGCCGCGGATACCACCGCCGCGCGAGTCCGTCGAGGACTCGGGCCTGCCGCTGCCCGAGCCCGCCGCGCCCGCGCCGCCGGTCCTGGAGCACGACGTCCTCAAGTCGCTGCTCGGCGCGTGGGCGCTGGCCGCCTGCTCGCCGGAGGAGGCGGCCGCGGTCGAGCTGCACCTGGGCACCTGCGGCCCGTGCGCGGACGAGGCGCTCAGGCTCCGCGACGCCGTCGGCCTCCTCCAGCCGGAGGAGAGCCTCGACCTCGACCCGGGCCTGCGCTCGCGGGTCCTCGCGGGCTGCCTTGACCGGCGTCCGCCGCGCATCCCCGTACCGGACTGGGCGGCTCCGTACGACGCGGAGACGGCGCGGCTCGACGCGCTGCTCCAGGACATCGGCGACGGCGAGTGGCACGCGCCCGTACGGCTCAAGTGGTACGACGGGCAGGCCGACCGTCCCGTGAACCGCCGCACCACCGTCGCCGGGGTGATCGCCCACCTCCTGACGGTCGACGGGCTCGTCGCGGTCGCGCTCGGCATGGAGGACCCGCTCGGGGAGCTGGCGCCCGCGTCCGGGGAGCCGCGCGAGCGCACCGAGACGTACTGGAAGGCCTCGCACTTCCCGCCCACCCGCACCGTGCGGGTGCCGTGGCGCGAGCAGACGCACGCACTCGTGCGCACGGTGTCGTTCGCGGGCGGCGGATCCGGCCAACTCTCCGTGCCGTACGGCGACTTCAGCCTCCCCCTGCGGGACTCGCTAGTGGACCGGGCCTTCGAGTGCTGGGTGCACGCGGGGGACATCGCGGACGCCGTGGACTACCCGTACGAGCCGCCGTCCCCGCGCCACCTCAACCGGATGATCGACCTCGCGGCCCGGATGCTCCCTTCGGCCCTGGCCCAGCGCCGCCGCGAGGGCCTCGCGGCCCCCGCGAAGGGCCTGGTCCGCGCCGGCTCCCCGGGCCGCAGCCTCCGCCTCGAGGTCGAGGGCCTGGGCGGCGGCGAGTGGCTGATCGCCCTGGACTCCCCCGGCGCGCTCGGCTCAGCCGACCACGAGGTGGCCCATGTCGCCCTGGACGGCGTGGAGTTCTGCCGCCTGGCAGCGGGACACGTGGTACCGGAGGAGGCGGCCGCCGGGCAGGACGGCGACCGGGAGGCGATCCGGGATGTGCTGTCGGCGGCGGCTTCTTTGAGTCGGATGTAGGGGTTGGTGGGGGCGGCTGTCGGGGGGCCGGGCGTTCGCGGGTACGCGTGCGGGGGCGTCCGCGGGTGCGCGTGCGTTCGTGGGTGCGCGTGCGTTCGCGGGCGCCGCGCGGGGGTGCAGGGGGCGGAGCCCCCGCCTTGGGCGCGGTGATCGGTGCGGTGCACCTGCTCGGTGCGGGTCGGATCGGGCCCAGGTGGGCGCCTGCGGCGGGTGGAGTTCCCCTACCCGCCCCTTCCCGAAACCGGGGGCTCCGCCCCCGGCCCCCCGGGTGGGCACCCGAACTGAGGCTCCGCCCCAGCCCCTTGGGAGGGCACCCACGCGAGGGCTTCGCACCCTGCACCCCCTTTGGGGCTTCGCCCCTTGCCCCCGATCGCGCCTGGACGGCGCTCGTCCTCAAACGGCGGAGGGGCCGAAAGTGCCCACCACCACCTGGGCCTCCCAGTCCTCGTCCGTGACGACCTTGGCCGAGAGGCCCGCCCCCTCGAACAGCCGTAGTGCCGAGGGGACTTGGGACTCGGTCGCCTCGATGAGGACGTGACCGCCCGGGGCCAGCCACGCCGCCGCCTCCGCCGCCACGCGGCGGGCCACCGTGAGGCCGTCCTCGCCCCCGTCGAGGGCCGTGAGGGGCTCGTGTTCGCGGGCCTCCGAGGGCAGGAACGGGATGTCCGACGTACGGACGTACGGGACGTTCGCCGCCAGGAGGGAGATCCGGCCGCGCAGGTGGCGGGGCAGGGCGGCGAACAGGTCGCCCTCGTGCACCCGCGACGGCGGCAGGTTGCGGCGGGCGCAGGACACCGCCGCCGGGTCGAGGTCGGCGGCGTGCAGGTCCGCGTCGGGCAAGGCGGCGGCGAGCGCCGCGCCCACCGCGCCCGAGCCGCAGCACAGGTCCACGATCACCTGGGCCGTCGGGCTCGGGGAGTCCGGGGGCGGGGAGTTCGGGGCCCCGGTGCTCGGGGGGCCGCCGGGCAGGGCGTCGGCGGTGAGCAGGTCGAGGGCGACCGTGACCAGGAACTCCGTGCGGCGGCGCGGGACGAAGACGCCGGGGTCGAGGAGGATGCGCAGGCCCGCGAACTCGGCCCAGCCGACGACCTGTTCCAGGGGTTCGCCCGCGATGCGGCGGAGCGTCATGTCCTCCAGGGCGGCGGGCGACGGCGCCGCGTCGCGGAGCAGTCGCGCCTCCTCCTCGGCGAAGACGCAGCCCGCCGTGCGCAGGCGCACGACGAGAGGGTCGTACGCGTCAGGGAGCGCAGCGCCGGGGAGTGTCATCCGCCTACCGCCTCGGACGCCGTGTACCGGCCAGCTTTCACCACCTCTGCACCCTACGTGACCATGCCCGGAGCAGCGGCACGCCGATATCGTGAACCCCATGCGGACGTCCCGTAGCACCGTCAACTCCGCGCCAGGACAGGAGAGTTGGCGCGTCAGACTGTTCCGCGCCGAGGAACGGACCGAGCCGCGCGGAGCCGGGGTCCTGCTGCACCGGCGGTACGTGGTGAGCTGCGCCCATGTCGTGCTGCCGCCGAGGGAGCAGGTGGAGTGGGGTGCCGGGAGCGTTCGCGCGGTGCGGTCCGTGCGGCCGTATGACGACCTGTATGTGGACTTTCCCGGGGCCGGCGGGGCCGCCGGCCCGATCCGGGTGCGCGTGGTGGATGGGCGGCTGCTGCCGCCGCGGGCCGGGCGGGGCGGCGATCTCGTGCTCCTGGAGCTGGAGCGCGAGCCGGGCGAGGAGGTGCAGCCGGTCCGGTTGCACCGGCAGATCCCCGCGCGGGGCGCGCCCGTCCAGGTCACCGGGTACCCGCCCGACCTGCTCGGCGGCGAGCGCGCCGGGACGGTGCTGCTCGGGCTCGGCGATCCGGAGAGCCTGGCCGGGGTGAGCGGGGGCGCGGACGAGGGGCGGCGGCCCGCCTCCGGATGGGTCACGCTCGACCTGGAAGGGATGCGGGCGCCCATCCGCCAGGGCTACAGCGGAGCCGGTGTCGTCCACGCCGGGACGGGACGGGTGATCGGGCTGCTCACCCACCGGCCCGGGCGCCGCGGCAGCGCACTGCCCGCCGACCGCCTCGAACACGCCTCCTTGATCCCGACCGAGACCGTCCAGCGCGAACTGCGCCTGGACGAGCTGGGGATCACGGTCACGGGGGTACGGGCCGTGGCGGGGGACATCGCCCGTCCCGCGCGGGCGTCCGCGCGTCGGGAGTCCGCGGCCGGATCGGGCGACCCCGGGCTCCGGCGGCGCCTTGTGCGGTGGCTGGACGGGGAGTTCGACGCGCTGCCGGTGGAGGTCGTGTACGTACGCGAGGGCCACGGGGATCTGGACACGCTGCGGCAGACCCTGCTCGCCGCCGACCGCGAGCTCCAGTCCCGCGAGGGCGGTGCGGGGGCGCCCGCGGCGCCGCGGACCGCAGGGCCGTTCGCGGGACCGCTCACCGGGACGATCGACTTCGCCGTGGACGCGACCGGTCGGACCGCGTCCGGCCTGATCCGCCGGTTCGCGGAACGGGCCGGCCTCACCGCGGAGGTTCCGGCGCCACGGTACCCCGAGCCCACCTCCCCGCACCCCGAGACCACGCCACCGCACCCCGGGCCCGCATCACCGCACCCCGACCCCACGTCACCGCACCCCGGGCCCACCTCCCCGCACCCCGGCCCCACTTCGCCCCGCCCCGCCGCCACTCCGCAGCACCCCGACACCGCACACCCGCACCCCGACCCC
>NZ_FNFF01000018.1 GCF_900100315.1 Streptomyces indicus | reverse complement strand
AGCGGGAAGCCTGCTTCGAGATGAGTATTCCCACCCCCTCGAGGGGTTAAGGCTCCCAGTAGACGACTGGGTTGATAGGCCGGATGTGGAAGCCCTGTAAGGGGTGGAGCTGACCGGTACTAATAGGCCGAGGGCTTGTCCTCAGTTGCTCGCGTCCACTGTGTTGGTTCTGAAACCACGAACAACCCCGTTGTGCCACACGACGGTGCGGTTGTCAGTTTCATAGTGTTTCGGTGGTCATAGCGTGAGGGAAACGCCCGGTTACATTCCGAACCCGGAAGCTAAGCCTCACAGCGCCGATGGTACTGCAGGGGGGACCCTGTGGGAGAGTAGGACGCCGCCGAACTAAATGTGAGAGAAAACCCCCGAGTCATCGACTCGGGGGTTTTCTTGTTTTCCGGGCGGTTTCACGACGGCTTCACCAGGCGAGTGTCGTACGCCAGGATCACCGCCTGGACGCGGTCCCTCGCGCCCGTCTTCGCGAGGATGCGGCCCACGTGCGTCTTCACCGTGGATTCCGCGAGGTGGAAGCGTTCCGCGATCTCCGCATTCGTCCAGCCCTGGCCGATGACCGTGAGGATCTCCCGTTCGCGCTCGGTGAGTTGGGAGATCCGGGAGTCCTGGGCGGTGGCCTCCGTGTCCCCGGGGGCCGGGAGGCGGTCGGCGTACGCGTCCAGGAGGCGGCGGGTGAGGCTGGGGGCGACCACGGCGTCTCCGGAGGCCACCGCCCGGATGCCGGCGAGGAGTTCCTCGGGTTGGGCGTCCTTGACGAGGAAGCCTGAGGCGCCCGCCCGTAGACCTGCGTACGCGTACTCGTCGAGGTCGAACGTCGTGAGGATCAGGACGCGGGTGCGGTCGCCGGCGGCGACGATGCGGCGGGTGGCCTCGATGCCGTCGAGGCCCGGCATGCGGATGTCCATCAGGGCGACGTCCGGGCGGAGTTCGGAGACCAGGCGGACCGCTTCGGCGCCGTTGGCCGCCTCGCCCGCGACCGTCAGATCGTCCTGGCTCTCCAGGAGCATGCGGAAGCCGAAGCGCTGCATGGGCTGGTCGTCGACGATGAGGACGGTGGTCACGGGGCGGTGCCTTCCGGGAGCGGGACACGGAGTCGGACCCGCCAGCCGCCGGCCGGGTGGGGTCCGGCCTCAAGTGTGCCCTGGTAGAGGGCAGTTCGCTCGCGCATGCCCGCGAGACCGCGGCCGCCCTCGCGCGCCGGGCCCCCCTGTCCGGTGTCCGTGACCGTGACGGTCAGGGCGTCGGTCCCGTAGGAGACGAGGACGTCGGCGGCTGCCGAAGGGCCCGCGTGTTTCAGGGTGTTGGTGAGGGCTTCCTGGATGACGCGGTAGAGGGTGAGTTCGAGGCCTGGGGGGAGTGGGACCGGCTCGCCTTCGATCGTCGTATCGACCGGGAGGCCGGCCGCGCGGACGCCCGCGATCAGGGAGTCGAGGTCGGAGAGTGCGGGGGCCGGGGCGAGGTCGGCCGACGGGGACTCCTCGCGCAGTACGTCCAGCAGGCGGCGCAGTTCCGTGAGGGCCTGGCGGCTGGTGGTGCCGATGGCCTCCAGGGCCTGGACGGCACGGTCGGGGTTCTTCTTCGCCGCGTAGGCGCCGCCGTCGGCGAGACCGGTGATGACGGAGAGGTTGTGGCCGATGATGTCGTGCATCTCGCGGGCGATCCGGGCGCGTTCGGCGGCGGCCGCCAGCTGGGCCTGCTGGTCGCGTTCGATCTCCAGGCGGCGGGCGCGGTCCACGAGTGAGGCGAGGTGCTCCATGCGGGAGCGGACCGCGATGCCCAGCAGGGCCGTGAGGGAGAACCCCCAGACCGCGGGGCCGAAGGCGGCGTCCCAGGCGGCGAGCGGGTAGCGCAGGGCGCCGGGGATCAAGGGCAGCGTCACGACGAGGAACGCCGGGACGAGCTGCTTGAGGGGCCGGTGGACGGCGAGGCTGAACACCGGGATCAGGGAAGCCAGATGGGCTTGGAGGATGGCTCCGGTCCACGCGTTGAGGAAGGCGAAGGGGACCATCGCGAGGAGCACGCCCAGGGGGTGGCGGCGGCGCCACAGGAGCGGAAGCGTGAAGCCGATGCTCATGACGAGCAGCTGCCAGTCCGGCACGTCCAGGTTCTGGGCGAGGCGCCGCCAGCCGCTGCTCGCGTAGTCGGTGAGGGCGGCGGTCATCCAGAAGAGGGTGACCGCCACGTCCCATACGTACGGGCGTCGTCGGTCGAAGGCGCGGGCCGCCTGCAGCAGGTGCTGCAGGCGGCCGGTCACCGCGCCGGGGGGTCCGGTCCGCTGGTCTGTCACGCGGTCATCCTCTGTCATCCGTTGCCGTCGAGGCCCCTTGTCGGCTGGGCTCGCGTCGTTCGCGTACGTCCTCGGTCTCAGACATCCCGGCGCTTGAGCAGCAGCCCGGCCACCGCCACCGTCCCGAAGGCCCACAGGCCCAGGGCGAGCAGCGAGGCGGCGGGGGAGGGGGCGCCGGCGCCGGCGACGGCGTCGAGGGCGGAGATGTTGCCCGCGGCCTGGGCCGGGAAGTACTCCATGGCGGTGTCCACGGCGTCCACGGGGATCATGCTGATGACCTCGGGCAGGATCATGATCCCGCCGACGTACGCGCCGATCGCGCCGGCCACCGAGCGCAGCAGGGCGCCGAGTGCGAGGGCGAAGACGCTGAGGGCGGTGAGGGAGGCGGCCGTGCCCAGGACGGCGCCGAGCACGCCCGGGTCCGTGAGGGCCGCCTCCTGGTCGGTGCCGGTCAGGAAGCTCTGCGCGAGTGGGTAGCCGATGAGGCAGGTCGCGAGGGTGAGCGGGAAGACCGTGGCGGTCAGGACGCCGGTCTTCGCCCACAGGACGGGCACGCGGCGCGGTACGGCGGTGAGCGTGGCGCGGATCATGCCGCTGGTGTACTCGCCCGCGGTGCACAGGACGCCGAGCACGGGCAGGGAGATCATCGCGATCTGGGTGCCGGCCAGGCCGATCTGGATCGGGTCGACGAACTCGCGGCTTCCGTCTTCGTAGTTGGCGGCGACGAGGAGGCCGACGCCGACCATCGCCACGGCCGAGAACAGCAGCGTGATCCAGGTGGAGCGGACCGACCACAGCTTGTGCCATTCGGAGCGCAGGACCCGGGCGGGGGTCACGGCATAGGAGCGGGGGCTCGTGACGGCGTGCGTGGGCGTGCTCATGCGGAGGTTCCTTCCAGGGCGGTGGCCTGAGCCGAGGTCTGTGCGCCGGTCTGCGTCGACGTCCGTGCGGTGGCCTGCGCCGGTGTGCGTACGGTGGCCTGGTATTCGACGGCGTCGCGGGTCAGGTCCATGAAGGCCTGCTCCAACGAGGCGGTGTGCGGGGTGAGTTCGACCAGCGGGATCCCGTGGGCGGCGGCGGTGCGGCCGATGTGGGCGCTGTCGCAGCCTCGCACGGTCAGCGTGCCGGGACTGTCGCCGGTGACCGTCACGGAGGGGCCGGTGAGCAGGGCGGCGAGTTCGGCGGCCGACGGGGTGACGACCTTGACGGCTCCGGCGCCCGCCTCCCGTACGAAGGCGTCCACGGTCGTGTCCGCGAGGAGCCGGCCCTTGCCGATGATGACCAGGTGGTCGGCCGTCAGGGCCATCTCGCTCATCAGGTGCGAGGACACCAGGACCGTACGGCCTTCCGCGGCAAGGGACTTGAGGAGGTTGCGGATCCACAGCACGCCCTCGGGGTCGAGGCCGTTCACCGGCTCGTCGAGGATCACCGTGGCCGGGTCGCCGAGCAGGGCGGCCGCGATGCCCAGGCGCTGGCCCATGCCGAGCGAGAAGCCCTTGACGCGGCGGCGGGCCACCTCGGTGAGGCCCGCGAGGTCGAGGACGTGGTCGACGCGGGAGCGCGGGATGCCGTGCGTGAGGGCGAGCGCGGTGAGGTGGGCGTGGGCGGTGCGGCCCGGGTGCACCGAGCGTGCCTCCAGGAGCGCGCCGACCTCGGTGAGGGGCGCGGGGTGCGCGGCGTAGGGGCGGCCGCCGATGGTGGCGGTGCCGCGGGTCGGGGCGTCGAGGCCGAGCAGCATCCGCATGGTGGTGGACTTGCCGGCGCCATTGGGGCCGAGGAATCCGGTGACGGTGCCGGGGTGCACCTCGAAGCTCAGGTCGTCGACGACGGTCTTGTCGCCGTACTTCTTCGTGAGTCCGCTCGCTCGCATCATGTCTTCGACGCTACGGAGCGCGCGGGGTCGTTCCGTCGGACCACGGGCGGCAGTGGCGGGCGGGCTGTAGTACCTGGGTACGACCCGGGGCGGTACCGGAGGATATCGCTTGCGCCCGGCGCTGACCTGCGGCGACGATCGCTGCATGGATGACGACGAGCGCAGCATGCAGTACGAGATACGTCCCGTGCGGGCCGAGGAGTGGCAGCAGGTCAAGGAGCTGCGGCTGCTCGCGCTCCAGGACCCCGCCGCGCCCATCGCCTTTCTCGAGACCTACGAGGCCGCGGTGCAGCGGCCCGACTCCTTCTGGCAGGAGCGTGCGGCGGGCAGTTCCCACGGCACGCAGGCGCGGCAGTTCGTGGCCGTCGCGGCGGACGGTACCTGGGTCGGGGCGACCGTGGCGATCGTGGAGCGGGCGGGGAGCAAGGACTTCTTGGGCGCCGAACTGCCAGTGACCGGTACGCACTTCGTGGGCGTGTACGTACACCCCGACCACCGGGGCAGGGGGCTGATCCAGGGCCTGTTCGCCGCCGCGGCCGAGTGGTCCTGGTCGGTGGAGGGGGTGGAGCGGGCCCGGCTCTTCGTCCACCAGGACAACCACCGGGCGCAGGCCGCGTACAAGAAGATCGGGTTCGAACGCAGCGGAGGGGTCGTCCCGTTGGAGGCCGACCCCTCGAAGCTGGAGTACGAGATGGTGCTCGACAAGCCGTAAACGCGGTCAGTTGTACGGGCGTTCCGCGCGGCCCGCGCGGAGCGTCCGGGCCCACCAGTCCAGCTGGTCCAGCATGGTCTTGGCGGCGCCCGCCGCGCCCTGCGGGTCGTGTGCCTTGCCGTCCTCACCGAAGTGGTCCCAGGCCTGGTGGAAGCTGACGCCGTCGCGGATGGTGACGCAGTGCACCTCGGCGAAGACCTGGCGCAGGTGCTCCACCGCGCGCAGGCCGCCCGAGACGCCGCCGTAGGAGACGAAGCCGACCGGCTTGGCGTTCCACTCGGTGCGGTGCAGGTCGATGAAGTGCTTCAGGTGGGCCGGGTAGCTGTGGTTGTACTCGGGGGTGACCACCACGTACGCGTCGGCTGCCTCGATGCGCGCGGCGAGTTCGGCCAGGGCCGGGGTGCGCTCGGTGCCCCAGTCGGGGTGGCAGGCGGGCAGCTCCAGGCCGGCCACGTCGATCACGTCGAGTTCGGCGGCCGCGTGCTGCTCGGCGAGCGCGGTGAACCACTGGCCGACCGTGGGGCCGAAGCGGCCGTCGCGGGTGGAGCCGATGATCACGGCGAGGCGGTAGGGCTTGGGGGACGAGGGCGAGGAGGGCGCGGCGGGCGGCGTGGTGGACATGGCAAGGGCTCCTTGAGCTCAAATGTGTTCGGTATGCGGGCAGTTGGGGCGAGGGGTATCAGCGAGTCTGCAGCGTTGTGGCTTTCGACGGCGGTGCCGGGTCGGTCTTCGTAAGGTCGGCCGTTACCGCCGGGTTCGTGGCCGGCCCGCTGTCGGGGCGCGGCCGGGACAGCGCCCACACCACCACCGCCAGTACGGCGACCAGACCCGCCACCGCCCAGATGCCGAGCCGCAGCGCCTCGCTGAACTGCCCGGCCTGTACGGGGCTTTGGGGCACTCCCGACGAGATCCGCCCGGCGGCCTCGGCCGAACCGGTCCGCGCGGTGAGCAGTGCGAGCAGCAGGGTGCCGAAGAGGGTGAGCATCACCGCGGCCGTACCGCCGCGCACGGTGGTGAGGAAACCGGAGGCCATGCCCGTACGGGAGGGCTCGACCAGGGCCAGTGCCTGGGCGTCGACCAGGCCGAGCGAGAGCCCGCTGCCGGCGCCGATGAGCAGGACCGGGGCGGCGAGGGCCGCGGTGGAGATGCCGGCGTGCAGCACGGTCCCCAGCCAGAGGTTGCCGGAGACGATCAGGAGCAGCGAGGTCAGGAGCAGGGTGCGGGCCTGCAGGCCGCGGTTGACGAGCCGGCCGCCGAGCTGGGGCAGCACGGCCATCGGGACGCTCAGGAAGAGCAGGACGAGTCCGGCCTCCCGTGCGCTGTAGCCGCTGGTGCCTTGCAAGTACGTGGGCAGGAAGACCATCACGGCCGTGGACCCCGTGCCCAGGGCGAAGGTGCCGAGGGGCCAGGCGAGGAAGCGTCGGTTGCGGGTGAGGGCGAGGTCGAGGATCGGGTGCCCGCCGCGGGCGGAGATCCGCCGCTCGATCCGTACGAACGACACCAGCAGGCCGAGACCGAGGGCGAGCGGCAGCAGGGTCGACGGGGTGAGCCAGCCGTCCTTGGAGCCCTGGGTGATCGCGAACAGGGTGAGCGCGAGACCGGCGATGAACGTGACCGCGCCCGCCTTGTCGACCTTGGGGCGCGCCTCGGCCCGTACGTCGGGCAGGGCCGTCGAGCCGAGGAGGATCACGGCGCCCGCGGCGGCGAACACCAGGAAGGTGGTGCGCCAGCCGAGTCCGTCCACGATCGCGCCGGAGACGGTCGGGCCGAGCGAGAGGCCCACGGACGCCGTGGTGCCGCCGAGCGCGAACGCCTTGGTGCGCGCGGCCCCTTCGAAGGTCGAGGCGAGCAGGGCGGTGCCGGTGGCCATCACCCCGGCAGCGCCGACGCCCACCAGGATGCGGGCGAGGTCGAGCAGCAGGATGTTCTGGCTGGTGGCGGAGAGGACGGTGGCCGCCGTGTAGACGAGGGCGCCCAGCGAGAACAGCCGGCGCCGGCCGAAGAGGTCGCCGAGCGAACCGGCGACCAGCATGAAGGAGGAGGCGGCCAGGAAGTAGCCGGTGACGACCCAGTTGAGGGCCGCTCCGCTCGCGTCGAGGTCGGCGCCGATGTCGGGCAGGGCCACGGTGGTGCCGGACATGGCCATCGGGAGGGTGAAGAGGCCGAGGAGGACTACGGCCAGAGTCGTCTTGCCCCTGTGCGCCGGGGTGTGCGCTGCGGTTGGCATGCCGATAAGCTACAACGAACGTTGTAGTGATTACAACGGTCATTGTAATTTTTGGCTCGACCTAGGTTGAGGTTTCGTATGGCGGAAAAGCCTCTGCGCAAGGGGATGTTGGAGAAGCGGCAGGCCATCCTGAAGGGTGCCCGGACGGTGTTCGGGCGCGAGGGCTACACGCGGGCGAGCATCGACGCGATCGCGGCCGAGGCCGGGGTGTCGAGCCGGACGCTCTACAACCACTTCGGGGACAAGGAGGGGCTGTTCCGGGCGGTGCTCCTGGACAGCTCGGCCGCCGTGACGGCGGCCCAACAGGAGGTGCTCGCACGGCACTTCCACAAATTCCGCGACCCCGAGGCCGATCTCGTAGACCTGGCATTGGAATGGGTCGGTGGCGCCGAGGCCCACCCCGAGCACTTCGCCCTCGTACGGCAGATCATTCCGGAGGCCGGGCGGCTGCCCGCGGACGTCCTCAAGGAGTGGCAGCGCATCGGGCCGCAGGCGACCAGGGAGGCCCTGAAGGGGCATCTCCTGGAGGCCGGGCGTGCGGGGCTCCTCGCGGTGGACGAGGGGAACGCGGACCGGGCGGTGCGGCACTTCGTCCTGTTCACCGGCGGGGCCGTGACGTCCGAGTCGTACCAGGGCGCGCTGCCGCTGGAGCCCGAGCGGCTCGACTTGCTCGTACGCGAAGGGGTGGAGCTCTTTCTGAAGCTGTACGGGAAGGCGTGAGCGTGGGGGTGAAGTCCCCGGACTACACCGGCAGTTCGGCGCCGGGCCAACGGGAGCGGCCCTGCTCGCGGGAACGGAGCAGGGCCAGGGTCACCAGACCCAGGTGCTCCGTGCCGGCGTCGAGCAGCTCCGGGAGCTGGGGAAGCGGAGCGACCGCCGCGACGTCGTCCAGGACCAGGGTCAGTGGTGGGTCGAGGCGACCGGCGGATGACCGTTCGGCCATGCGCCGGCCGCGCTCGACCACGCTCGAAACGAGTGCGGTGAGCAAAGGCATGGCACCGGGCTGCGTCCGTGGATCCTCGATGGCTTCACCCACCACGTAAAGGGTGCCCCCTTCGTCCACGAAGGAATCCAAGGTGAGTGCATCAGTTCGGTTGGGTGTGCAGGCCTCGCGGATGTGGATCGAGAAGAGCGAGGACAGGGCGCGGGCCGTCAACTCCTGTGCCATGTCCCGGCGTTCGGGGTGCGCGGTGAGCTCGGCCTCGAGTTCGCCGGCGGATCCGGCGGCGGCTTTCGGGTGCGTACGGAGGGTGCGGACGGCCTCCTGCACCTGGCTGCCCTGGGCCCAGCGGTGCACGTGCTTGACGCCGCGGTTGTCCACGGCGGCGGCGTGCAGATAGCTGCGCAGCAGGGTCTCCGCGGTGGCGGCCGTGGCGGCGTCGAGCTTGGCGGTGGGGCGGACCGGGGCGAGCAGGGCCTCGGCGCGCTGCCGTGCGGTCTCCTTGTCCTCGCAGCCGGCTGCGGGGTTCCAGTGCATGCGGGCCGGGGTGTCGCAGAGGTGGCCCGGGTCGTACAGGAGGACCGGGCCGAGCTTGGACCGGGCGTCCTTGGTGTCCTCCCAGACGGTGGGGTCGCTGGTGACGATGAGGGCGGGGCCCTCGGCGTCTTGGATCGCCTGCACGGCGAGGGGCTTTCGGGTGCGAGGGTCACCCAGGACCAGTCGTTGCGGTTGCCGCTGTGCGGGGAGCGGGTGGCGTTCCTCCGGAACGGGGGCGCTGGGTGCCTCCGGCACCCGCTCGACCGGTGCCTCCGGCACCACGGGCAACGGCGCCTCCGGCGCCACGCGCTGCTCCGCGACTCCGTCGCGGGGAGGAGAAGGGGACCAGTCCCGCTCCTCCACCTCCCTGTCCCGCGGAGGAGAAGTGGACCAGTCCCGCTTCTCCGTATCCCCGTCACGGGAAGGAGAAGCGGACGAAGCGGAGGCAGTGGAGGAAGCCCGGACAGCCCGCCACCGCGCCCAAGTCCCCATCACGAACACCGTCAGGACCACCAGGACCATCGCCTGGCCGATCACCAGGCCCCAGAACAGCCCGTATCCGGAGAGCTCCGCGGCCGGTGTGGAGGGCCACGCGCCCGCCACGTCGTGCGGAGCGGACACCAAGTGCCTTATCGCCTGCGGGGTCCGCCCGAAGGTGACCCCGGACGGCCAGGCGCCGTGCGCGAACAGTCCCGCGAGCCCGGTCGCCGTCCACACGAGCACCGACAGGCCGAGGACGAACGCGAGCACGCCCACGAGCAGCCCGTCCGGAATGCCACCGGACCCGCCGGAGCCGCCGGGCCCACCCGGGCCTCTTCCGGGGTCGCGGGGGTACCCCCGCTCATGCTCGTACCGCATCTCACGCCACCGTGGATTCCGAGGACGAACCCATCTGCTGCTCCATGTACAACGCCCGCTCCTCCGCCTCCCGTTCGGCGGCGAGCAGTTCTTCCGAGGCCGCGGCCATCGACTCGGCGGCCGACTCCGTCATGGCGCGGTCGGTGTACACCAGCGGCCGCTCCATCTCCGTGATGAGGTGCTTCACGACCTGCACATTGCCGTTGACGTCCCAGACCGCGATGCCCGGGGTCAGCGTGGGGATGATCTCCACCGCCCAGCGCGGCAGGCCGAGCACCTTGCCCGTGGCCCGCGCCTCGTCCGCCTTCTGGGCGTAGATCGTGCGCGTGGAGGCCATCTTGAGGATCGCCGCGGCCTCCTTCGCCGCCGCTCCGTCCACCACGTCCGACAGGTGGTGCACCACTGCCACGAAGGACAGGCCGAGGCGCCGGCCGAACTTGAGCAGGCGCTGGAAGAGCTGGGCCACGAACGGAGAGTTGATGATGTGCCACGCCTCTTCCACCAGGAAGATGCGCTTCTTGCGGTCCGGCCTGATCCACGTGTGCTCCAGCCACACGCCGACGATCGCCATGAGGATCGGCATGGCGATGGAGTTGCGGTCGATGTGCGAGAGGTCGAAGACGATCAGGGGTGCGTCGAGGTCGATGCCGACCGTCGTCGGGCCGTCGAACATGCCGCGCAGGTCACCGTCGACCAGACGGTCGAGGACGAGCGCGACGTCCAGACCCCAGGCCCGTACGTCCTCCAACGCCACGTTCATCGCCTCGGCCGACTCCGGCTCCGGGTGGCGCAGTTGCTCCACGATGTCGGAGAGCACCGGCTGGCGCTCGACGATCGTCTCGTTGACGTAGGCGTGCGCGACCTTGAGCGCGAAGCCCGAGCGCTCGTCGAGGCCGTGCCCCATCGCCACCTCGATGATGGTGCGGAGCAGCGCGAGCTGGCCGGTCGAGGTGATGGAGGGGTCGAGCGGGTTGAGCCGGATCCCGGTGTCGAGGGCGACCGTCGGGTCCAGGCGGATCGGCGTTATGCCCAGCTCCTGGGCGATGAGGTTCCACTCGCCCACCCCGTCCTCGCCCTGCGCGTCGAGCACGACCACCTGGCGGTCGCGGAACCTCAACTGCCGCAGTACGTACGTCTTCTCCAGCGCCGACTTGCCGTTGCCGGACTCGCCGAGCACCAGCCAGTGCGGCGCCGGGAGCTGCTGCCCGTACAGCTGGAAGGGGTCGTAGATGTAGCCCTTGCCGCTGTAGACCTCGCGGCCGATGATCACGCCGGAGTCGCCGAGGCCGGGAGCGGCCGTGGGCAGGTAGACGGCCTGCGCCTGGCCCGTGGAGGTGCGCACGGGCAGGCGCGTGGTCTCCACCTTCCCGAACAGGAAGGAGGTGAATGCGTCCGTGATCGCTGTCAGCGGATCTCGCATGAGCTGGCCCCTTACGACGGCTCGGCGGCTCTCGCCTGATGACGGCTAGCGGCGGATGCCGGTCGCGAACGGCAGCGTGTTGACGAAGGCCCGGTGGTGCTCGCGGTCGCACCACTCCAGCTTGAGATAGGACTTGCCGGCCGAGGCCCGGATGGTCCGCTTGTCGCGGGCGAGGGCCTCGGGGTTACGGGAGGAGACGGTGATGTAGCCGACCAGGTTGACGCCGGCCGCGCCGCTCGCCAGGTCCTCGCCGCGCTGGTCCAGGCGGGAGTGGGCGGCGACGTCGCGCGGGTCGACGGTCCGGTTCATCTTCATCTGACGGGAGGCCTCGGCCTCGTCGTTGGTCTTCTCCGTGAGCATCCGCTCGATGGCGATCTCGGTGGGTTCGAGGTCCATCGTCACGGCCACCGTGCGGATCACGTCGGGGGTGTGCACGAGCAGCGGCGCGAGGAAGTTGACGCCGACGGGCGTCATCGGCCACTCCTTCACCCAGGCCGTGGCGTGGCACCAGGGCGCGCGCGTGGAGGACTCCCGCGTCTTGGCCATCAGGTACGTGGCCTCGCGGGCGTCCAGCTCCGCCGGCCAGGCGTTCCGCTTCGTCATCGCCTGGATGTGGTCGATGGGGTGGTCCGGGTCGTACATCGAGTGCACGAGCGAGGCGAGCCGGCCCTGGCCGAGCGGCTGCCGTACGCGGATGTCGGCCTCCTGGAGGCGCGAGCAGATGTCCGTGAGCTCACGGGCCATGACCACCGCGAGCCCGGCGTCCTTGTCCACCTTGCGGCCCGCGAGCGGCCGCGTGGCGCGCGCCATCGCGGCGGCCTCGGCGGCCAGGTCGCGGCTGTAGTGCATGCACGCGACCAGGTAGGCGCGGTGCTGCTCGCTGCTCGTGGACACCATGGACTGGAGCTGGTCGTACGACTCCTGGAGCCAGCCCGGCGCCTTGTCGTCCCCGCGGACGGCCACGTCCTTGGCGTGGGCGTCGGGGTCGGCGGGCAGCGTACGGGCCAGCATCTGGAGGCGGGTCACGAAGCCGTCGCCGTTCGCCACGTGCTTGAGCAGCGTGCCGAAGCGGTCGACCAGGGCCTCCTGGTCCTCGGAGTCGCGCAGGCCCACGCCCGGGCCCTCGATCTCGATCGCGGCCGTGACCGTCCTGCGGTCGGCGTGCAGCAGCACGGCGATCTCGTCCGGGCCGAAGGGCGCCGCGAGCCAGGTGATCCGGCCGATACCCGGCGGCGGCCCGACCTCGACCTCACGGCCGTCGAGCCGCACCCCGGCCTCCGGGGCGCCCGACCGGTAGGCCGTGCCCTGCCGCAGTGTGCGCTTGTAACTGCGGTTGATCTCGTACCACTTGAAGAAGGTGCGCCCCTTGTACGGCACGTACACCACGGCGAGCGCGAGCAGCGGGAAGCCCATGAGCAGCACGATCCGCAGGCTGAGCACGGGCACGAGGAGCCCGCACATCATGCCGAGGAACGCGCCGACGATGATCAGCGCGATCTCGCCGGTCTCACGGTTCTTGCCGATGATCGCGTTCGGCCGGGCGCGGCCGATGAGATAGGTGCGGCGGGGCGTGACCGTGTGGGACTGGGTCGTCAACGCCCTTCACCTCCAGAGCGGTTGCTGGTGCGGCTTGCGGTGGCTCCTGCCCGTCCTGCCCCGCGCGAGCTGTGGGTGCTCGTGCTCGGGGTCGTACGGGGCGGGGGTGCGGCGGAGGGGACAGTTCCGCCGCCGTTCGAGGCGCCGCGCGTGCTGTGGGCGGCGACGCCGCCGGAGGCGGGGTTGGCGGGACGGGCCTGCCCGCCGCCGCCTCCGTCGCCGCCCCGGCCGCGGGCGCTGTGGGTCTTGATGCCCTGCGAGACGAGGGCGGCGGGCGAGGAGATCACGGCGGCGGCCTTGGACTCGGCGCCGCTCATGATGCGGTTGTTGCGGCCCGCGGCGATCTCGTCGCCGAACCCGGGCACGAAGCGGTAGATCATCGCGCTGGCGAAGATGGCGAGCAGGATGATGCTGAGGCCGGAGACCACGGCCGAGAACGCGTTCGGCCCGTCGGCGTCGCTGAGGGCACCCGCGAGCCCGAGCACGATCACGATCACGGGTTTGACCAGGATGACGGCGATCATGATGCCCGCCCACCGCCGTACGTGGCCCCAGAGGTTCTTGTCGACGAGCCCGGCGTACACGACGGTCCCGAGCAGCGCGCCCACGTAGAGCAGGGCGGCGCGGATGACGAGTTCGAGCCAGAGGACTCCCGCGGCGAGGATGCTGACCAGCGAGACGACGATCAGCATGATCGGCCCGCCGCCGATGTCCTCGCCCTTCTTCAGGGCCTCGGAGAAGGTCCCGAAAAACGTGTCCGTCTGGTTCCCCGTGGCCTTCGCGATGGCGTCGGTGATCCCGTCGGTGGCGGAGACCACGGTGTAGAGGATCAGCGGCGTGAACGCGGAGGCGAGCACCGTCAGCCACAGGAAGCCGATGGCCTCGCTGATGGCGGTGGTGAGCGGCACCCCGCGCACGGCCCGCTTGGCGACCGCGAGCAGCCAGAGCAGGAGGGTGAGGATGGTGGACGCGGCGAAGACGACGGCGTAGCTCTGGAGGAACTTGTCGTTGGTGAAGTCGACGTCCGCCGTCTTGTTCACGGCCTCGCTGAGCTTGTCGACGGTCCAACTCGCGGCGTCGGCACAGCCCTTGGCGAGAGAGCTGAGGGGGTCGAGGGTGTTGAGGGCTTCGTCGGCGGGGGTTTTGGGGGCGTCGCCGGAGCCGGATTCGCCGTTCTCGCAGTACTCCCGCGCCGGGCCGACGATGAGGTCACAGTTGTCGTCGGGGTCGGGCGTGGGTGCCGCGAAGGCCCGTGTGGCCAGCGTCAGGGCAGCCGCCTGCACGGCTGCGACTGCCCCGGCCAGGGCGAGGGTGCGTCGTCGGTAATGGCTACCGGGCATACGTGAACCCTCCGAACTCCTCGACGGCCTTGGTGATCTCGTCGGCGGACGACACCTGGTTGTCCCCGTTGACGGGGGCAGGGCCGGCCTTCGATGAGAAGCTCTCGACCTTCCAGTCACCGTCGGTCCACCGGAGCTTCAGCGTCATGGTGAACCAGTCGCTCGTCACTGGGTTCGTGGAGGCCTTGCCCGCGGTTCCGAACACACCCGTGCACCAGACCTCGACGGTCGCTGAACTGTCCGAGTACGCGGTCGCCTTGGTGCCGACCGGGGCGGTGCGCGAGACGTAGGTCTGACCGGCCGCGGCGTTGCCGTCCTTGTCGAGGCCCACCTTGTCCAGGAACGCGTCGTCGTACGCCTTGTCGAACTTGGCCTTGAGCTCGTCTCTCTTCTCGGGCACGAAGACCGTCTCGACGATGGCCGGCCGCAGCCCAGGTTTGACGATGTCCGCGGAGACAAGGGCAACGGCAAAGTTGGCCGCCGCGCTCTGTGCGCCCGTACGGGACTGCTCGTAACCGACCGGGATGCCACCGCGCTCGGTGCCCACCGCACCCTCCCCCGACGCAGCCGTCGGATTCCCCCCCGGCTTCGAGCCGCCACCCGACCCGCCCTCGTCCTCGCCCCCCTGATTGGCGAAGGCAATCGCGGCGATGAGCAGCACCACCACACCCACCACCGTGACCAGCGAGCGCGAGGAGCGGGCCGGGCGGCGCGGGGCGCCGTAGCCGTCCGCGTCGCCCTCCGGCAGGCGCGTCCGCGTGGTGCCCGTGCCGCCGTAGAACTCGGCCTCGGGACCGGGACGGCTGTCCTCGTCGTAACCGCCGCCAAGACTCATGACGCGTACGCCCCCTCAACCGATTGCAGAACCGCGCTGTACGACGGTAGCCGGGCCGCTTGCCGCGCGGGGGCGGAGTGATGACTGGACATCAGGGAGACGCAACCTCAGCCGGTGGGCACGACGGATGAATGGGAAAGTGGCCGGGAACAGTCGGTGGTGCCCCGGCCGGCGACCGCGAACTCGGGTACGGGCAGGGCGACTAGACGGCCATCCCGTACACGATGGTGAAGACCGTGCCGAGCGAACCGATGATGAAGACGCCCGTCAGTCCCGCGACGATCAGACCCTTGCCCTGTTCGGCGCTGAACGTGTCCCGGAGCGCCGTGGCACCGATCCGCTGCTTCGCGGCGCCCCAGATCGCGATCCCCAGACAGATCAGGATGGCGATCGCCATGACCACTTCGATCATCACGCGCGCTTCGTTGCCCAGGCTTCCGAAGGGCCCCCAGTCTGGAGCGATCCCGCCGATGATGGTGGTGATGTCGCCCTTCTCGGCTGCCAGAAGCATGTAACTCACCGCCCCTTATGGGTAGTTCCGCACCCCCTGCCGCTGCGCAGAGGCCAGGCATCATTGTCTCCGAGATTTGCCCGACGCATGTCGACTTACGGCCATCAGTTGCCAGAGTTGTCCCGGAGGCGTCCCGGATCCGACGAATACCGCCCGGCGCTCCCCAGTGGGGAGACCCGGGCGGTATACGCGGTTCCGTATGGTCACTCTGTGTATCACGAGGGGTGACGCCGGGCAACGAGCGGGGTGATCCTGGGTCACGCAGGTGTCCCCCGGGGTGGCGGGTCGGCCGCCCGGCCGTGTGTCGGCCGGCTGCGACCCGGCCACGGCTACGACCCGGTCACGGCGACGATCACGGCGAGGACGCAGAGCACCAGGGCGGCGATGCCCAGGTAGCGGCCGACGTCGCGGACGAACGGGGAAGGGCTGCGGTCCTTCGCGACGACGATGCGGAGCCGCACTTCGTTGCCCGCCACGTACGCCGGGATCAGGTCGCCGTCGCGGCAGGGCGGGATCCGGAACACGGCCTCGACGCCGCTGCCTTTCACGGGCAGGTCGACGCCGGTGGCGGCCTGTGCCGCGGTGACGGTGATCGGTATGACCTTGGGTGCCATGCGGTCTCTCCCCCGGGGTGGACGTGCGTCGGGGAGATTGTGTCGGGTGCGGGGCCCGCTGTCCTCTCCGCCCCGGGAATCGCCTAGGTGCTGTCCGGCCGTGTGGGCTCCAGGAGTTGGGCCAGGTCGGCGCGGCCGGCCGCGCCGAGTTTCGCCGTGAGGCGGTACAGGTGGCCCTCCACCGTACGGACGGACAAGGTCAGGCGGTCCGCGATCTGCTGGTTGCTCAGGCCCGCCGCGGCGAGGAAGGCGATCTCGCGTTCGCGGCGCGTCAGGGGCAGCGGACGGGCCCAGGCGAGCAGCGCCGGGGTGCGCAGGCCCTGGCAGGAGGCGGCGACCCGGTCGGCGGCCGCGGCCTCGCTGCCCGCCGAGCCCGAACGGCCCGCCCGCTGGAAGGCGTTGGCGGCCTGGGCGTGGGCGTCCGCCGCCGCGGCCGGGGCGCCTTGTCCGGCCAGCAGGAGCGCGGCCGCGCGCAGCGCCTCGCCGTCCTCGGCGTGCAGGGCCGCCGCGTGCATGGCCGCGCCGTGGGCGGCGGGACCGTCCACCTCGTGTTCCAGGGCGCCGAGCCGGTCCGCCGTGGCGCGGCTCGCGTCCCCGAGACGGACCGCGCAGTGCAGGGCCCACACCTCGTACGCGAAATGACCACGGGACGCGCCCAGTTCGGCCCCCGCGCGGGCGTGGGCGACGGCCTCGCTCAAGGCGCCCTCGGCGGCCGCCGTCCACGCCCGTGTCACCCACAGCTCCGGGTCGCGGACGGCGAACACCGGGCTCAGCGCGGACTCGGCACGGGTGAGCGTGTCCCGGGCCGCGTCCCGGCGGCCGAGGAGTGCGCGGGCCCGGGCCAGGGCCACCAGCGCGAACTGGCGGAACCCGCCCGCGGAACCGTGCTCGCGCAGCCCGTCGACCGCCTCCCGCAGCAGCCGTTCCGCGTCCGCGGGCCTGCCCTGTTCGAGCAGGGCCTCGCCCAGGACGCAGTGGGAGAGCTCGGGCCCGAAGGGGAGGCCTGCGTCCCGTTCCCGGTACGCACCGGCCAGCTCCACCGCCTCCGCGGTCCGTCCCGACAGCCATGCGCCGACGACCTCGGCGAGCGTGAGGGGGATGCGGAGGTAGCCGAGCTGCCAGGAGTGCGCCAGGGCGTCACGGGCCGCCGCGGCCGCCTCCCGTGCCGGTCCTTCGCGCCCACGTACGGAGTGGGCGATGGTGCGGGTGAGGCCGGCGAGCAGCAGCGGTTCGGGCTCTTCGGCCTGTGCCGCCGTATCGGCGTCGCGCAGGGCGGCTGTGTCGCCGGGGGCTTCGGGGGCGGTGAGGGGATGGCGGGCGGCGAGGGTGCGGGGATCGGGGAGGGGCCGGGGGCGTCCGGGCGCCGTGCCCGCGCCGAGTACGGCGAGGTAGCCGCGGACGCCGGCGAGGTGGCGGTGGGCGACGGGGTCCCGGAGCCGGGCGGCGGTGGCCGCGAGGGTGTGGTGGGCGGCCGGTGAGTCCCCGGCGATGAGGGCGAGGCCGAGGATCTGCGGGACGGCGGCCTGGACGTGCTCGAGGTCGGTACGGGCGAGCTCCGTCAACAGCGCCCATTCCGCGGCGAGTTCCTCGGACCGGGCGTGCGTGGAGGCCGCCGTCGCGACGACGAGCTGGGCGGGGAAGCCGGCGCCCGCCGCGAGCGCGGCCCGTGCGAGGCGTTCGGCGAGCGGCATGTCGGCCAGGAGCGCGGCCTGTTGGGCCGAGCGCAGCGACAGCGCGGGGTCGGGCGGCAGATCGGAGTCGAGGCGCAGCAGGGCACGGCGCAGGCGCGGCGCGGTGGGCTCCTCCCAGCCCTCGGGGCCCGGGTCGGCCGGTCCGAAGGAACGGGCGATCGTGCTGCCGGGTTCGAGGGCGCGGGCCAGGGTGCCGCGCAGACGCCGGCCGCGCAGCCGGCCGAGCCCGGCCCGGCGGACCTCGCCGTAGAGCGGGTGCGCGAGCCGGGCGGTGAGCCGGCCCTGCTCGTCCTGCGTGACGGTGACGAGCCCGCGCTCCTCGGCGGCCTCGACGGCATCCGCCGCGTCGGGCGGCACCAGGCGGCCGAGGAGACGGACGTCGAGCGGTTCGCCGAGCGCGAGCAGGTCGACGATCTCCCGTACGGCATCGGGGAGTTCACCCATGCGGGCCGCGATCAGGTCGACCAGCGTGGGCGTCACCATCGGGACGCCCTTCCAGCGCCAGGTCTCGCCCGCCTCGTACAGTCCGCCCGCCGCGCGCTCGCCCTCCACGAGGTGGCGCAGGAACAGCGCGTTGCCTTCGGTGAGCCGCCACAGCCGTTTCGCCGATACGGAGTCCACGGGGCCGCCGAGCACCGACGCGAGGAGCTGCCCGCACTCCTCGAGGCCGAGCGGCGGGACATCGAGCCGCCGCAGCCGGCCGCTCTGCCACAGGCCGGTCACCGCCTCCGGCACGGGCTCTCCGGAGCGGACCGTCAGGACCAGGCCGGCCGCTCCTTCCAGCGCCAACTGCTGTACGAGGAGGGCGGAGAGCTCGTCCAGGAGATGCGCGTCGTCCACGCCGAGCACGAGACCGGCGCGGCCCGCGTCCCGGCACAGCGCCTGGCGAGTGCGGTGCAGCGCCTCGGCGGCCCCCGTGTCCACGGGTACGGCCCAGGCGGCGAAGGCGGCGAGCGGGACGGCGCGTGCGCCGGGGGTGCCGGCCGCCCACCGCGTCACGGCGCCCCGCCGTGCCGCGGCGGCCACGGCCTCGCGGGCGAGACGGGTCTTGCCGACGCCGGGCGGTCCGATCAGGACGGTCCCGGCGCGGCCCTGCTGCGGCCTGAGCGTTCCCTCGATGGTCCGTAAGTGCTCGGACCGGCCGGTAAGCGGCCAATCGGGCGTCACGCACCGAGCATAGGGACGGCGGGCTGCGGCGGGAACGCCCTGGGATCGGGGAGCGGTGGTGCGCCCTGGGCTCGGGGCGCGGTCGTGCGCCCCGACGGGTGGGGAGTGGTCGTATCCCGGGCCGGCCCCGGGCGGGGGGCGCCCGGGATCGAGTAGCGGTCGCCCGCCCCGGCCGGATTCGAGTAGCCGACTACTCGTGCCCTGCCCGCGGCCCGGACCGATGCTGAGGACGTCCCGGCCGACCGGTACGGGACGCAGACCGGCACATCGGTGCGGGGCACCGGTGCACGACCCACGGGGGACAGACGCATGACCGACCTCATGAACGGGACAGGGACAGGCCAGGCGAAGAAGCGGACGGCGCGCCGTACTTGGGCCGGGGTCGCCACCTTGGCGGTGGCGGCCGGGACGCTGGGCGTCGCGACGGTCGTACCGGACCGGGGCGGCAGCCCGCAGAAGGCGGCCGCCGTGCGGGGCGCGACGGAGACGGCCCGGGCGACCGAGTCGGCCGGGGCGGCGGGGCAGTCCAATGCCGAGGGGATCGTCACGAAGGCGGGGACGGGCACCAAGGTGTTCACCTTCCGGACCACCGCCGTCGGCGACTGCCGCCGGATGAACGGCGCGACGTGGAAGCTCTCCTCCACCGGCCACGCCTACTTCAAGGGCCACTTCTGGAGCAGCAGCGGGGACGACGCCTGGCTGATGTACGCCAAGCTCCTCGACCACCGCGGCGGTCTGATCGGCTACCTGCGCGCCGACCGGAACCCGGGCGACGCCCGCAAGTTCGTCATCGGCCTGCCGGAGGCGAACCAGATCTACACCGCGGGCCGCAACGCGTACTTCACGCCGCGCCTGTTCGACGAGGTCACGACGATCAGCCTGACGCGGCACTGCTGACAGGGCCGCCGGACTCACTGCCATACCGGCCGGAGGGCCGGGCGTGCGCACACCGCGCTGCCCGGCCCTCCGCCATGCCGTCCGCCGGAAGGCCCGATCCCGGAATGTCGACCTCCGTAAGTGCAGTCGTGGCCGGAAGGGTGGCGCGCCGCACGCGCACCGCTACATGATCGCAACTCGCCCAGGACACAAGGAGATTGACGATGACCAACGGTTCGTCCGGCCGCTTCTCCACGTCAGGCCTGAACCGGCTGCACGACGTCCTCGCCCGGCACGTCGAGTCCAAGAAGATCCCCGGCCTCGTCGCGCTCGTCAGCCGCGGCGACGAGACCCATGTCGAAGTGCTCGGCGCGATGCGCCACGACGGCGCCGGCGCGCCGATGAGCCGCGACACGATCTTCCGTATGGCATCCACCGGCAAGCCCGTCGGGATAGCCGGCGCGATGGTGCTGCTCGACGAGTGCCGGCTCCGCCTCGACGACACCGTCGACGAGTGGCTGCCCGAACTCGCCGACCGGCAGGTGCTCAAGACCCCGGACGCCGCGCTCGACGACACGGTGCCCGCGCGGCGTCCGATCACCGTACGGGACCTGCTGACCTCGACGTTCGGGCTCGGCATGGACTTCACGGCGCTCGGCACCCCGCTGATGAACGCGGTCTTCGAGCAGGGCCTCACGCCCAACCTGCCCACGCCGATGCCGGAGCCGGACGAGTGGATGCGGCGGCTCGGTGCGCTGCCGCTGATGTACCAGCCGGGGCAGACCTGGCAGTACCACATCAGCCATGACGTGGTCAGCGTCCTGGTGGCCCGGGTGTCCGGGCAGCCGTACGCGGACTTCATGCGGGAGCGCATCTTCGAGCCCCTCGGCATGAAGGACACGGGCTACCACGTGCCGGCCGCCGACATCCACCGGCTGCCGCCGCTCTACGCGCCGGATCCGCAGACGGGCGAGTTCCATGTGTGGGACGAGGCGGAAGGCGGCCGCCACAGCTCACCGCCCGACTTCGTGAGCGGTGGCGGCGGCCTCAACTCGACGGCCGACGACTACCACGCGTACTACCGGATGCTCCTCAACGGCGGCGTGCACAACGGCGAGCGCATCCTGTCGCGCGCGGCCGTGCGCCTGATGACCACCAACCGCCTGAGCCCCGAACAGCTCGAAGCCCGCACCAAGCTGGCCAAGGACAACGTCCACATCTCCTTCGGCCAGGGCCAGCAGGGCGGCTGGGGCTTCGGCATGGCGGTCCGCACGTATGTGGGCGATTACGCCCCGGTCGGCCAGTTCGGCTGGGACGGAGGCAGCGGCACCTCGGCGTACGCGGACCCGACGAACGACCTCCTCGGCATCCTGCTCACCCAGGTCGGCTCCTCGGTCCCCGCGCCGATGCACCTGATGTCGGACTTCTGGACGACGGTGTACCAGGCGCTGGAGGACTGAGCGGGTTCGGTGGGGGCGGCCTCGGGCGTGCTGCCCGCACCCCGGGGCCGCCCCACCTTCACCCCAGCCACACCCCTTCGCGCATCACGACCCGGCCGCGCAGCTCGGCCTCCCCGTGCCAGGCGCGCACGGTCCGCGGTACGACGCGCAGGTAGACGAAGGGGCCTTCCTCGGTCCGCGGATCCCAGCCGAACTTGCCGGCGAAGGCGTCCCCGGCCTGCCCGGGCACCTCACCCGCGGGATGGAGCTCCGCCTCCCCCTGGAGCAGCCCCACGTCGTAGCTGTCGGGCAGCGCGAGCCGGACGCGCGGCTCCGCCCGCACGTTGCGCGCGGTGGCGGAGCTCGCGCCCGTACACATCCACACGGCCTCCGCGTGCCACAGAAACCACAACGGGACCTGGTGCGGCCCGAGTTCGGGATGGGACGTCGCGACCCAGACATCACGCTCCGAGCCGAGCCGTTCCCTGACGTCCTGTGCGCGCTCGGCCGTGGTCCGGCCTTTGGTGTTCGGGGCTTGCATGGGCGTCGACGCTAACCGGGGGACGCGCGGTGCGCATGGGGCGCGAGTCCTAGGCCTGACGGCCGGTCCGTCCCACGAGAACGCCCTCGTTGTCCACAGGCAGTGGACAACGAGGGCGTTCTCGTGGAAGTGAAGGCTCAGAGCGTGGTGCCCAGCGGGCCGAAGCCCGTGTCGGGTTCCGCGTGGGCCGGGTGGGTGGACGTGGTCGCCCCCGCGGGAGAGGCGTCGCGGGCCGGGGCGATGATCTCCCGCTCGGCGGGGTCCGCGGCCATGGCGTACGGCATCGTGAGGACCGAGCCGACGCAGATCAGTCCGCCTGCGAGGCCCGCGCGCAGCCGGCGGGACTGGGGGATGGTGCTGGATTCCATGGGGACTCCATAGCAGGGCGAAACGGAATGTTGATCTCAACTCGCCGTGCGGCAAGGTCAGTTCAGCCCGTTCGCTCAATGGCGGTAACCGCATGGAGTAAGGGTCAAGAGGGCCGGACGGCCCGCCGAATACCCTCATATGACGACCAGCACAGCGCCTCTGCTCACGCCTCAGGCCACCGTCGCCCTGCGCGACGCGCTCCTGCGGCACGGCTACACGCGGGACGGGATCGTCACGCGGATCGGGCTCGAAGCGGCCCATGCCCTCAATCGCTACGACCCCGGGCCCGCCCTCCGACTCCTCGGCGAAGACGACCCGTTGGGCGTGCTCATCCGGCTGTTCATGTGCGGCCGCGGCGTCCCTCTCGTCCAGGTCGAGGAGGCCCTCGTACCGCTGCTCGAGCCTGCGGGCGAGGGGCAGGTGCGGGCCGCCGTCTATCTGCACCCGTACGAGAAGTGGTGGGCGGTCTCGGACTTCCCGCTGTTCCTGCGGCCCGAGGCGCACGACCGGCGCGCGGACCGGGTGCTGCCGATCGGGCCGACCGCGACGCTGCTGCGCCGCGCCCTGCTCACGCACCGGGTCGGCACGGCGCTCGACCTGGGCACGGGCTGCGGGGTGCAGGCTCTGCACCTGTCCGATCAGGCCGCGTCCGTGGTCGCCACCGACCTCTCGCACCGCGCCGCGCGCTTCGCCGCCACGACGGCCGCGCTGAACGGGCTCGACTGGGAGGTCCTGGAGGGCGACATGACCCAGCCCGTCGCCGGGCGGCGCTTCGACCTGGTGGTCTCCAACCCGCCGTACGCCGTCGGGCCCGGCACCGTCCACTGCGTGTACCGCGACTCAGGACGGCCGGGCGACACGATCGGTGCCGAACTGGCCGCCGCAGCACCCGACTTGCTCACCGAGGGCGGCCACCTCCAGTTCCGCGCGAACTGGGCCCATGTCGCGGGCGAGGACTGGCGCGAGCGCGTGGCGCACTGGCTGCCCGCCGGCGGCGGCCTGGACGCCTGGATCGTGCAGCGCGGCGTGACGGACGCGCGTGCGTACGTGGACCACTGGCTCGAACAGAGCGGCGGCGAGGAGCACTTGGGGCAGCGTGAGGCGTGGCTGCGGTGGTTCGAGGACCGGAAGATCACCGGGGTGGGGACCGGGACGGTGGTGCTGCGCCGCACGGACCGGCACGACCCCGTCGTACGGATCGAGGAACTGTCCCCGGAGGCCGCCGAGTTGACGGGCGCGCAGGTCGCGGACTGGTTCACGCGCCAGGACTGGCTGCGCGACCACGACCCGCTGACCTCCCGCTTCCGGCCCGGCGTGGGCGTCCGGCTGTGGCAGGAGGCCTCGCTGCGGCCCGAACCGGACGCGGCGGCGCGCGGCTGGCAGCTCAAGCAGCAGCTGCTCAAGACCCCCGCGGACGGCCTGAACTGGAACGACCGCACCACCCCGCTCGCCGTCGCCCTGCTCGGCGCGAGCGGCCGCGAGGACGAGACCCTCGGCGACCACCTCACCCGCCTCGCGGAGGCCGAGGGCACGGACCGCAGCCGCCTGGTCCTCGCCGCGCTGCCCGAGGTGGCACGGCTGGTGGAGCGCGGGGCGCTGGTGCCGGAGGGGCTGGCGGGGCGGGTGGGGGAGGCGCCTGCCTGAGCGGACAGGGCACGCACGGGCCCGACCCCGTACGGCCGGTCCGGCGGTCCCACCCCCACCCCACCGGGGTGTACCCACCACCACCCCGGTCCGGGCCCCACGCCCAATGTGCCGCCGAGCTCCCGTCCCTACCTTCGAAGTACGGCAGCGGAAACCGCCGTACATACGGAGAAGACGTGACAAAGGGGCTGACATGTTCGGGCGTAGGGACAAGGCGCAGAGGCCCTCCGGGCGGCACAGCGACGAGGCGCTGCGGCTCGTGAAGGTCAGCAAGAGCTACGGGGAGGGCGAGAGTGCCGTGCGGGCGCTCGACGGGGTGAGCCTGTCGCTGCCGCGCGGGACGTTCACCGCGGTCATGGGCCCTTCCGGGTCCGGCAAGACCACACTGCTCCAGTGCGCGGCCGGGCTCGAACGGCCCGACAGCGGGATCGTGATGGTGGCCGGCGAGGAGATGAGCAAGGGCAGCGAGGCCGAGCTCACCAAGTTCCGGCGCCGGCGCATCGGGTTCGTGTTCCAGCAGTACAACCTGCTGCCGACGCTGACCGTCGCGCAGAACACCATCCTGCCGCTGAAGCTGGCGGGGCGGCGGATCGACAAGGCCAAGGCCCGTTCCGTACTGGAGCAGGTGGGGCTCGGCGGGCGCCTGAAGCACCGGCCCGACGAACTCTCCGGAGGGCAGCGGCAGCGCGTGGCCATCGCGCGCGCCCTGGTCACCGAACCGGCCGTGGTGTTCGCCGACGAGCCGACCGGCGCCCTGGACATCCGCAGCGCGCGCGACGTGCTGCGGCTCCTCCAGGAGGCGGTACGCGTGCACGGGCGGACCGTGGTGATGGTGACCCACGACCCGGTGGCCGCCTCGTACGCGGACTCGGTGGTCTTCCTGGCCGACGGGCGGCTCGCGGGGCACATGCAGCGGCCGACGGTGGACGCGGTCGCGGAGCGGCTCGCGCACCTCGGCGACGACATCAACGGGCACGACTACGCGGCACAGGGGGTGTGACGGACATGTTCGCGCTCGCCCTGCGCTCCGTCCGGCAGCGGCCGGGACGGTTCGCCGCCACCCTGTTCAGCGCCTTCCTGGGCGCGCTGATCATCATGACCTTCAACTCGATGCACGACACGGCCGCCGGCGCCGGGGTCGACGACCGCAGCGCGGAGACCCTGACCGTCGCCGCGAGCGTGGTGGGCGGTTACGGCAGCCTGCTGGTGTTCTTCGCCGTCGCCTCCACGCTCACCGTCGCCGTACGCCAGCGCGCCGACGAGATCGAGCTGCTCCGTACCACCGGCGCGACCCCCGCGCAGATCAAGCGGATGGTCGTCGGCGAGGCCTTCGCCGTCGCGCTGCTCGGTGCCGCGCTGGCCGTGATCCCCGCCATGTTCGGCGGGCGGGCGCTGCTCGACCTGTTCCAGGACAGCGGGCAGGTGGCCGGTTCCGTCGAGCACTCCTTCGGGCCGATCGCGCTCAGCACAGGCTTCGACATCACCCTGCTCGCCTCCGTCTGCGCCGCCTTCCTCGCCGTACGTCGCGCGGGCCGCCGCACCGTCAGGAAGCAGGGCCGCGCGCGGACCTTCTTCTCCTACGCGGCGCTCGGCGCCGGAGCCCTCAGCCTCGCGTCCACCTCCGCCTTCGACGGGGACGCCGAGATGCTCATGGCGCCGGCCGCGTACGGGGCGATCCTGCTCTCCGTGTGCTGCGCGCTCCTGTCGACGCGGATCCTGCCGGTCGCGCTCACCGTGCTCGAGGGCCCGGTCACCGCGCTCGCCGGCGCGGGCGGCTACCTGACCGTGCGCAACATGCGGCAGCGCGCCGCCCAACTGTCCAATGTGCTCATGCCGTTGATCCTCTTCACCGGCATGGCCGTCGCCACCCTGTACATGCAGGGCGTCGAGAACGACGCGGTGCGGGCCTCCGGCCTGGTCAAGGCGGCCGACGCGAAGACCCTGGAGACGCTCAACTACGCGGTCGTCGGGATCATCGTGGCCTTCTGCTGCATCATGCTGATCAACACGCTCTACGCGACCACCTCGTACCGCGTACGGGAGTTCGGCCAGCAGCGCCTGGCCGGCGCCACCCCGCGGCAGGTGCTCGCGATGGTCGCCGCCGAGAGCACCGTCCTCACGGTGACCGGCGTCGCCCTCGGATCGCTCACCGGCTTCGCGGGCATCGTGGCCTTCACCTCCGTACGCACCGACGGGCTCCTGCCCGGACAGGGCCTCGGGATCTGGCTGGCCGTCACGGGGATCGCCGCGGCGGTGACGATCGGCACGAGCGTGGGCACGGCCTGGCGGCAGCTGCGGGCGCCGGCGGTGGAGGCGGTGGCCCTCGCGGCCTGAATCAGTCGGTCCGGCACGGCAGTTGTCCACAGGTACGCGAACAGAAGTCCGCCCGCCCATACACTGGGCGCGGCGGACTTCCTGTGCGTGAGGGGCGGTGGACGATGCGTAAGGCCTGGCTGGTCACGGCCGTTTTTCTGAGCGGCGGACTCGGCTTCGTGCTGCTGCTCGTCGTCGGCACCTTCATGGTCGCGGGCAATCTGGCGAACGGGGTGGGCAAGGGAGCCGTCGGCCTCGCCAAGGGCGCCGTGCCGGCCGCGTACCAGCCGCTCGTGCAGAAGTGGGGCAACCTCTGCCCGGCGATCAATCCGGCCCTGCTCGCCGCCCAGCTGTACCAGGAGAGCGGGTGGAACCCGAAGGCGCAGAGTCCGGCGGCCGCGCAGGGCATAGCGCAGTTCATCCCCGGCACCTGGGCCGCGCACGGGCTCGACGGCGACGGGGACGGCGACCGCGACGTGTGGGATCCCAACGACGCGATCCCGTCCGCCGCTTCGTACGACTGCAAGCTCGCCGGTTACGTGAAGGACGCCCCGGGCAACCCGACGCACAACATGCTGGCGGCGTACAACGCGGGGGCGTACGCCGTCATCAAGTACGGCGGTGTACCCCCGTATCGCGAGACCCAGAACTATGTGAAGACCATCACGACCCTCGAGAAGTCCTTCGCGCGCCCTGTTGGCCGAGTCTCTCCCTCGCGGCAGGCGGCCGGCGCGATCTCCTTCGCGCAGGAGCAGCTCGGCAAGGAGTACCTGTGGGGCGGCGACGGGACGCCGGAGGAGGGCGGCCGCTTCGACTGCTCGGGCCTCACGAAGGCCGCGTACGCCACCGTGGGCGTCGAGCTGCCGCGCGTGGCCAACGACCAGTACAACGCGGGACCGCACCCCAAACGGAGCGAACTCCTCCCCGGTGACCTGGTGTTCTTCTCGGACGACCTGACCAACTCGCGGGCGATCCGGCACGTCGGCATCTATGTCGGCGGCGGCTACATGATCGACGCTCCGCGGCCCGGGGCGGTGATCCGTTTCGCGCCGGTGGACACCCCCGACTACTTCGGTGCGACCCGGGTCACGCAGGACGGGGCGCAGGCCCTGGGCGAGGCGCGCGAAGGGATTGCGGAAGCCGCTTCGCAGACGTGAGTTGGCCGAAAGCAATCGTCCGACCACCGCTCTGAGCTGCGGCGATGAGTCACTCTTCGATAACGTCCGAGTGATCTTTCAGTGGAGAGTGGAACGTATCCAGGGGAAGTGAACGTTCTACGGGCGACGGACCGCGACACTGGTCCGGGACACCGACGGCAGACGCACTGACCAGGCTGAAGCACGGGGGTTGAGAACAAGGGCGCGCACCCACGCGCGCCCACGACGAGACAAGGGGCCGCGGCACCATGGCTGGAGTGGAGAGCGCCTTCGCGCGCGCGTCCGCCGGACCGGAGATCGCCGTCGACGGCGCCTCGAACCCCGACGTCGACCTCCTCTACGACATCAACGGACTCACCAGGTCCACCCCCGAGTGGCTCGACCGCGCGATCGGCTTCGTCGGCGAGTACGGGCTCCTGGTCGCCCTCGTCGTCCTCGTGCTGTGGTGCTGGACCTCGGTGCGGCGCCGCCCCGAGCCGGAGACCGCCGTCGCCGGGCTCGTGTGGGCGCCGCTGGCCGCGGGCATCGCGGTGCTCGTCAACATCCCGATCCGCGGGTTCGTCGAGCGCCCCCGCCCCTTCCTCGACCACAAGGGCCTCGAGCTGCTCGTGCACGGCAAGACGGACTACTCGTTCGTCAGCGACCACGCCACGCTCGCGATGGCGCTCGGCGTCGGACTCTTCGTGGCCAACCGCAAGTTCGGCCTGATCGGCATCGGGCTCGCCCTCCTGGAGGGCTTCTGCCGGATCTTCATGGGCGTGCACTACCCGACGGACGTCGTGGGCGGCTTCGCGCTCGGCACGGCGACCACTCTGCTGCTCGCGCCGCTCGCGATGGCGCTGCTCACCCCGCTCGTCACGGCGATCGCCCGCTCGCCGCGCGCCGGCTTCCTCGTACGGGCCCGGCGTGCGCCGCTCACCCCCGACACCGTGGACCTCCCGGAGCCGCGGGTGGCGGACGACGCCGCCGACCCGGACGCGGGGCGCAACGACCTGGCGGCTTGAGCGGCGGCGTCCGCCGCCCGCTCTAGCCCGCCGAGTTGACGGTCTGTGCGGTCAACTGCGGCTCAGCTGCCGCCTGTTGGGCCGCGACCGTGACCTCCGTGCCCGGCGGTTCGGGGCTCACCGTCCCCGCCTGCTCCCTGTCCTCCGCCTGGCGGCGGCGCATCAGCTTCAGGCCGTAGCCGCCGGCCACCGCGGCGACCGCGGCCGAGGCCAGGGCGAGGGGTCCTGCTTCGGGGTGCGTGGCGGCGAACTCGCCGGTGCCGGAGGCGGCGGCCGCGGGGCTCGCCCCTGCGGCGAGCAGCATCGCGGCGGCGGCGACGGAGCCGAGCGGGGCTATTCGGGTACGGGTCCTCTTCGTGCTCATGCTGACCTGCCCTCGGGTTGCGGGAACGACCGATGCCTCCAGGGCACCCCCGGGGCGGGAACTGGGCCACCCGAGGGCGTGTCGGGTGGGCCGGACGGGGGGCGGATACCGCCGGATGGGGGGGCGTGCGCTCCCGGCCGCTCAGAGCGCCTGCGGGAAGGCGAACAGGCGCTCCGGGTCGTACCTGCGCTTGACGCGGGTCAGACGGGGCGCCGCCGGACCGTAGTACGCCGTGCGCCAGCCGGACAGCGTCGGGTCCGCATAGTTCTGGTACGCCGCACCCGAGGCGTACGGGCGCATCGCCCGGCGCGCGGAGGCCAGCCAGGCCTGTGCACCGGTGCCCGCGGTCCCGGCCTGCCAGCCCGCCTCGTACTGCACGAGCACCCGCTGGCGGCGGTGCACGAACGCGGTGGCGGTCGGGGCCACCCGGTTCACCGCACCGCCCAGGGCGGTGAGCGAGACCGAGACGTCACGCGCGTCGGCCCGCCCGCTCAGCAGTCCGGTCAGCGCCGCGATCCCGGCCGCGGGCAGCTCGCGGGCGAAGAAGTCGGAACGGGCGGCATACGTGGCCCGGCCGAGCACGCCCGCCTCCTCGCGGCCGGGCAGAGCGCCCGGCAGATGGCACGCCTCGTCCGAGGAAGAGGCGCAGCCCGCGTAGAACTCCATGGCCTCTTCGTACGATCTGCGCTGGAGCGAGACCGAGGAGGCGGAGGCGCCGATCGCGTCGGCGAGCCGGTCCACGGCGTTCTGCAACTCCCCGTACGTGCCGAGCGAGAACGCGATGACGCGCACCGACGGCCGGCCGCCGGACTCGACCCCGATCCGGCACTGCGACCAGATCTCGTCCGGCTGCCCGGGACCCCACCGCTGCCAGGCCCGCACCACGTCGGCCGCGCGCTCCCCGGGCCAGAACATGGCGCAGGTCACCGCCCGCGGCGCCGGATGCGTGGTGAAGCCCAGCTCCGTCACCACACCGAACTGGCCGGCCCCCGCGCCCCGCAACGCCCAGAAGAGATCGGGGTGTTGGTCCGTCGTGCACACCAACTCCCGCCCGTCCGCGGTCACCAGCGTCGCGCTGGTCAGGCTGTCGCAGGTCAGTCCGTACGCACGGGAGGCGACCCCGTGCCCGCCGCCGAGCGCGAGGCCCGCGATGCCCACGCTCGGGCACGAACCGGCCGGCAGCGTCGCGCCCTTCGCGGCCAGCGCACGGTAGACGTCGATCAGGCGCGCGCCCGCGCCGATGCTCGCGCTCGCGCCGCCCGCCCGTATCCCCGAGAGCCGGGAGGTGTCGAGGATCAGGCGTCCGTCCCCCGAGGACCAGCCCGCATACGAGTGGCCGCCGCCGCGCACCGCGACCGGGGTGCCCGTGCGCCGGGCGAACGCGAGCGCGGTCCGTATGTCCTCGCTGCCGGCGACGTACGCGACGGCCGCGGGCCTGAGCGCGTCGAAGCGGGTGTTGAACAGCTGCCGCGCGGTGTCCCAGTCCGCGTCCCCGGGGCGCACCAGCTCGCCGTCGAGATCCTCGGCGAGGGCCGGCCAGTCCGGGGTACGGGCGGACGGCCCCCGGCTGGGGGGCCCGTCGGGCGGGGGCGGGGAAGCGGTGGTGCCACCGCCCCGGCTCTCCTCCCCGCCGGAGCCGCCGGAGCCGCCTGAGCCGCCGCTGCACGCCGCCGCGGCGGCCGCGCACGCGAGCGTGGCCCCGCCGATGATGGCCGTACGCCGGTCCATGTTCCGCACGTGGTCCATGAGTTCCGTGTACCCGCCCTCCGCCTGCGGACGTGCCCGTCGCAGGTACGGACGGCTGCGGCCGCGGAAGGGTTCCGTGGCGCCGGCGGAGCGCGGCCCGGGGCCCGCCGGGGTCAGCCGCCCGCGTGCTCCAGCGCGTCCGATCTGGCCTTGGACCGTGCCCTTCGGGCCGGTCCGCGCCACCCGCAGGTGCAGTGCGCGACACAGAACTTGCCCTGCTCGACCGTGCTGGTGTGGTGCACGGCGGCCTGGGCGGGTGCGGCCGGAGGTGGTGGCTTTTGTTGCACGTTTCAACCGTAACGGCCCACGGGCCGTGCTACAGGCCCGTGACGGGTGCCGTTACCAGTCGTTAAGCGGAACACAAGGGGGCCCGCGTACGGACGGCCAGTGTTGGGGGTAGGCAGGCGATGGTGGTGCAGCAGCTCGAGGGGCGTCGCAGCGGCAGGAGCCGGCGCCTCCTGGCCGCTCCGGTGGGTGCGGGCCTGGCCGCGCTGGTCCTGGCCACGACAGGCTGTTCGCCGGGCGGTGCCGCCGCGGACGATGCGGGCGGCGATCCGCGCGAAGTCCTGCGGCGCGCGGCCGACGAGCTGGTAGAGGCCCGCACGGCACGGGCGCGCACCTCGATGGAGATGGCCTCGGGCGGGACCCGCGTGACGATCCGCGGCGCCGGCACGTACGACTTCGTACGGCGGGTCGGCGAGCTCGAAGTGCAGCTGCCGCAGGACCCCTCGGGCGCCGAGCCGCAAGCTCCGATCACGGAGATGCTTGCGCCCGGCGCCCTCTACATGAAGAACCGCGGCGCGGGCGTGCCCGCCGACAAGTGGGTCCGCATCGACACCGCCTCGCTCTCGGACGGCAACCTCGTCACGGGCGGCGCCACCGACCCGCTCACGGCCGCCGAACTGCTGCGCGGCGCACACTCGGTGGAGTACGTGGGGCCCGCGGAGGTGAACGGCACGGCGGTGCGGCACTACCGGGGCGTGACCGACCTGGCGCGCGCGGCCGAGTTGGCGCCGAAGGAGAACAGGGCCGTGCTCCGGGCGGCGGCGAAAGGGTTCAGCACGGACACCGTGCCCTTCGACGCATACCTCGACGACCAGGGGCGGCTGCGCAAGATCCGCCAGGAGTTCAGCTTCGCCAACGGGCAGACGGACGGCGGGAGTCAGGGGGCGAAGCCGGCGGGCGGCACCGAGGCCGGATCCGGCGCGGAGACCGGCTCGGGGTCCGGGTCCGGTGCAGGATCCGGTTCGGGGTCCGGCGCGGCGTCCGGCGCCGAGGGGGTCGCCGTCGTGTCGACGACCTGGCTCGACGCGTTCGGCACCAAGGCCTCGGCCCGGCTGCCCGAGGCCGAGGACATCTACGCCGGGAAGATCGCGACAGGCTGAGAAGGCGGGCTCCGGCCGCGCCGATCCCGAACTCGCCCTGCGGGCAGCCGACTTCACGCCCGAAACGGCCCACCCGAAATGGTCCATACGTGCCATGCGCGTTCCGTAGACCGCTCCCTACTCTAGGAAGTCGGACTCGGGACGAATCTGCGACCGCCGACGGCGGAAAGAGGTGATGTACGTGGCGCCGGCCCAGAGCAGGGGAGCGGTTCAGGACCACGTCGCCCTCGCCGAGATCGAGCTGTGCGGCGACCTCATCATCGCGGCCTCGGCCGCGGACGAGGAGCGGCTCAGCGCGGACCGGATCGACGAGGTGCTGAGGGTGGGGGATCTGCGCGGGGAAGGCGAGGGGGAGAGGTAACCGGAGAGGTTGCCGGGCCAGGGGCGCGCGGTCGGCGCCCCCGCTCCCGCCTCAGGTCCGCAGCAGTCGCGCGATCGCCTTCGTCGCCTCTTCGACCTTCGCGTCGATCTCCTCGCCGCCCTTGACGGCCGCGTCCGCCACGCAGTGGCGCAGGTGCTCCTCCAGGAGCTGGAGCGCGAAGGACTGGAGGGCCTTGGTCGAGGCCGAGACCTGGGTGAGTATGTCGATGCAGTAGACGTCCTCGTCGACCAAGCGCTGAAGGCCGCGGATCTGGCCCTCGATGCGGCGCAGCCGCTTGAGGTGCTCGTCCTTCTGCTTGTGGTAGCCGTGGATCCCGCGGTCGTGGTCCGTGACCACGGCGGGCGCGGTCTCCGTCGCGGTCGCGCTGCCCGCCTCGGCGGCGCCGGCCTCGGTGGTGGTCATCCCGTCCTCCTCATCGCGTACACCGGACCCTGCCGGTATACCCCTGGTGGGTATATGGTACTCGACACGCTCATTTCGGCCACAGCTCTCGCGCTGTGCCGACCGGCCCATCGGGCCGTGCCGCCCGCTCGCCGGCCCCCGGGCCGACCTGCCCGGGGTGTTTCTCCCCGTCACCGGGCGGCCGCACGCCCGCCGCCTGGGCGCCATCGCCCGGTGAGGCCCCCGTCACGGGAGGGCCCGTGCTGATCACTGTGCCCGATGGGCGACACTGGGGAGCGGCCGGTTAGCCGTGGCCGGTTGATGCGCCTAGCATCAGCCTCACCGAATCCGAAGCACCCCGAGGACCCCACGTGCGTTTTCGTCTGACCCCCAGGGAGACGAGCTTCTACGACATGTTCGCGGCTTCCGCGGACAACATCGTGACGGGCTCGAAGCTCCTCATGGAACTGCTCGGGGCGGATTCCTCCGCCCGGGCCGAGATCGCAGAGCGTATGCGGGCCGCGGAGCACGCGGGAGACGACGCCACGCATGCGATCTTCCACCAGCTGAACTCCTCGTTCATCACGCCCTTCGACCGCGAGGACATCTACAACCTCGCGTCGAGCCTCGACGACATCATGGACTTCATGGAAGAGGCCGTCGACCTCGTCGTCCTCTACAACGTCGAAGAGCTGCCCAAGGGCGTGGAGCAGCAGATCGAGGTGCTCTCGCGCGCCGCCGAGCTGACCGCCGAGGCCATGCCGCACCTGCGGACCATGGACAACCTCACGGAGTACTGGATCGAGGTCAACCGTCTGGAGAACCAGGCCGACCAGATTCACCGCAAGCTCCTGGCCCAGCTCTTCAACGGCAAGTACGACGCCATCGAGGTGCTGAAGCTGAAGCAGATCGTCGATGTGCTCGAGGAGGCGGCGGACGCGTTCGAGCACGTCGCCAACACCGTGGAGACCATCGCGGTCAAGGAGTCCTGAGGCTTCGTGGACACCTTCGCTCTGGTCGTCACCATCGGTGTCGCCCTCTTCTTCACGTATACGAACGGCTTCCACGACTCCGCGAACGCCATCGCCACATCGGTCTCCACGCGTGCGCTGACGCCCCGCGCGGCGCTCGCGATGGCCGCGGTGATGAACCTGGCCGGTGCCTTCCTCGGCAGCGGCATCGCGAAGACGGTCTCCGAGGGCATCATCGAGACGCCGCACGGCTCCAAGGGGATGTGGATCCTCTTCGCCGGCCTGGTCGGCGCGATCGTCTGGAACCTCATCACCTGGTACTTCGGCCTGCCCTCGTCCTCCTCGCACGCCCTGTTCGGCGGCCTGGTGGGAGCGGCGCTCGCCGGCGGGATCGGGGTCATCTGGTCCGGGATCGTCGAGAAGATCGTGATCCCGATGTTCCTGTCGCCGGTCGTCGGCCTCGTGGCCGGTTACCTGGTGATGGTCGCGATCATGTGGATGTTCCGCCGTGCGAACCCGCACAAGGCCAAGCGCGGCTTCCGTATCGCCCAGACGGTGTCCGCGGCGGGCATGGCCCTCGGCCACGGCCTCCAGGACGCGCAGAAGACCATGGGCATCGTGGTGATGGCGCTGGTCATCGCCGATGTCGAGAAGCCCGGCGACCCGATCCCCGTGTGGGTCAAGGTGGCCTGTGCGGTGATGCTGTCGCTCGGTACGTACGCGGGTGGCTGGCGGATCATGCGGACGCTCGGCCGCAAGATCATCGAGCTGGATCCGCCGCAGGGGTTCGCGGCGGAGACCACGGGCGCGGGGATCATGTTCACCACCGCGTTCATCTTCCACGCGCCGATCTCCACGACGCATGTGATCACCTCGGCGATCATGGGTGTGGGGGCCACGAAGCGGGTGAACGCGGTGCGGTGGGGTGTCGCGAAGAACATCATCCTGGGGTGGTTCATCACGATGCCGGCGGCGGCGTTGGTGGCTGCGTTCAGCTTCTGGTTGGTGAACCTCGCGTTCCTGTAGGACGCGTATGCGCTGAAACGTGGCGGGGCCTGCTTTCTTCTGAGGGCGGGCCCCGCTTCTGTTGGCGAGGGTTCCGCCCCGGACCCCCACTTTCAGCCCCTCCGGCGCTTGAGGAGATCCGGCCGCAGGCCGGATGCGGGGTCCGGGGCGGAGCCCCGGTTTCGGGAAGGGGCGGGTAGGGGAATTTGCGCGCCGCAGGCGCCCAGGCGCGCCCCCACCGGCGCGCAGCACCCCAGGCCGGGCACCCCCGAACACCCAAAAGGGCCCGCCCCCAAGAGGGGGCGGGCCCGGGCCGGGCGGTGGCACCGCCATGCAGCACCGCTCGGCGGAACCGGGGGGCCTAGCCGAAGCGGCCCGAGATGTAGTCCTCGGTCGCCTGGACCGACGGGTTGGAGAAGATGCGCTCCGTGTCGTCGATCTCGATGAGGCGGCCGGGCTGGCCGACGGCGGCCAGGTTGAAGAAGGCCGTGCGGTCGGAGACACGGGCGGCCTGCTGCATGTTGTGCGTCACGATGACGATCGTGAAGCGCTCCTTCAGCTCGCCGATCAGGTCCTCGATCGCCAGGGTGGAGATGGGGTCCAGGGCCGAGCAGGGCTCGTCCATGAGGAGGACCTGGGGCTCGACGGCGATGGCCCGCGCGATGCAGAGGCGCTGCTGCTGACCGCCGGACAGGCCCGAGCCGGGCTTGTTGAGGCGGTCCTTGACCTCGTTCCAGAGGTTCGCGCCGCGCAGGGACTTCTCCACCACGTCCGCGAGCTCGGACTTCTTGTAGTTGCCGTTGAGCTTCAGGCCCGCCGCCACGTTGTCGAAGATCGACATCGTCGGGAAGGGGTTGGGGCGCTGGAAGACCATGCCGATCGTGCGGCGCACGTTCACCGGGTCCACCGCGGAGGCGTACAGGTCCTCGCCGTCCAGGAGGACCTTGCCCTCCACGCGGCCGCCGGGGGTGACCTCGTGCATGCGGTTGAGGGTGCGCAGGAAGGTCGACTTGCCGCAGCCGGAGGGGCCGATGAAGGCCGTCACCGAGCGGGGCTCGACCGTCATCGAGATGTCTTCGATCGCCTTGTGGGAGCCGTAGTACGCGGTCAGGCCGCCTACGTCGATTCGCTTGGCCATGGGGATCACTGCTTTCGGGAAGTGCGGGGAGAGGGTCGCTGAGCGGCTCCGTCGCCGGAGCCTCATGGCCGCGTCAGCGGCCCGTCTTGGGGGCCTTCCAGCGGGCGATGCCGCGGGCCACCAGGTTGAGGAGCATGATCAGGATGATCAGGGTGAGGGCCGCCGCCCACGCCCGGTCGTACGCCGCGGGAGAGCCGGCGCTGTTCGCGTACTGCTGGTAGATGTACAGCGGCAGCGAGGCCTGCGGGCCGTCGAACGGGTTGGTGTTGATCAGCGGGTTGCCCCAGACCAGGAGCAGCACGGGCGCCGTCTCACCGGCGATACGCGCCACTGCCAGCATGACACCGGTCGTGATGCCGCCGAGCGAGGTGGGGAGCACGACCTTCAGGATCGTGCGCCACTTCGGGACGCCCAGGGCGAGGGAGGCCTCGCGCAGCTCGTTCGGGACGAGCTTGAGCATCTCCTCGGTGGAGCGGACGACCACCGGCATCATCAGGATCGCGAGGGCCATGGCGCCGGCGAAGCCGGAGTAGCCCTGGCCGAGGATCAGGATCCAGAAGCTGAGGATGAACAGGCCCGCGACGATCGACGGGATGCCGGTCATGACGTCGACGAAGAACGTGACGGCCTTGGCCAGCTTTCCGCGGCCGTACTCGACCAGGTAGATCGCCGTGAGGAGACCGACCGGGACGGCCATGAGGGTGGCGAGGCCGACCTGCTCCAGGGTGCCGATGAGGGCGTGGTAGATGCCGCCGCCGACGTCGGTGTCCGCGAGGACGCCCATCGAGTGGGTCAGGAAGTAGCCGTCGAGGACCTTGATGCCGCGGGCCACCGTCTCCCAGATCAGGGAGACCAGCGGGATCACCGCGAGCAGGAACGCGACCCAGACGACGCTGGTGGCCATCCGGTCCTTGGCCTGGCGACCGCCCTCGACCTTGGCGGCCAGGAGGTAGGTGACCAGGAGGAACAGGATCGAGGCGATCAGGCCCCACTGGATCCGGCTGTCGAGGCCGCCCGCGAGACCGATGCCGCACCCGGCGGCCACGGAGCCGGCCGCGATGACGTACGGGGCCCACTTCGGCAGGCGCGCTCCGCGCAGCGTGGAGGGCGCGGGCGGCGGGGTCTGGGTGTTCAGTGCGTGGCTCATGCGTTGGCCCCCGAGTACTCCTTGCGGCGGGCGATGATCGCGCGGGCCGCGCCGTTGACCAGCAGCGTGATGACGAACAGCACCAGGCCGGAGGCGATCAGGGCGTCACGGCCCTGCTCGGTCGCCTCGGAGAACTTGCTGGCGATGTTCTGGGCGAAGGTGCCGCCGCCCGGGTCGAGGATGCTGGCGTTGATGAGGAAGCTCGGGGAGAGCACCGTGGCGACGGCCATCGTCTCGCCGAGCGCGCGGCCGAGGCCGAGCATCGAGGCGGAGATGATGCCGGAGCGGCCGAAGGGCAGCACCGACATGCGGATGACCTCCCAGCGGGTCGCGCCGAGCGCGAGCGCCGCTTCCTGGTGCATCTGGGGCGCCTGCCGGAAGACCTCACGGCTGACGTTGGTGATGATCGGCAGGATCATGATCGCGAGCAGGATGCCCACGGTGAGCAGCGAGCGCGGGGCGCCGCCCTGCCACTCGAAGACCCCGGTCCAGCCGAAGAACTGGTCGAGCCAGCTGAACAGGCCGGTCAGGTGCGGCACCAGGAACAGGGCGCCCCACAGGCCGTAGACGATGGAGGGCACCGCGGCGAGCAGGTCGACCACGTAGGCGATGGGACCGCTCAGCTTGCGCGGCGCGTAGTGCGTGATGAAGAGCGCGATGCCGACGGCGATCGGGACGGCGATGACCATCGCGATGATCGACGAGACGATCGTGCCGAAGGCGAGGACCGCGATACCGAAGTACGGCGGGATGGCGTTGGCGTCCCACTCGAAGGTGGTGAGGAAGTTGCCCTCGTTCTTCGACAGGACGATCGACGCGCGGTAGGTCAGGAAGGCCGCGATGGCGGCCATGATCAGCAGGAGCAGGATGCCGGACCCGCGGGAGAGGCCGAGGAAGACCCGGTCACCCGGGCGGGTGGCGCCGCGGGCGGCGGCCTTGTGCGAGATCGGCTTCGGCTGCGCGTCCTGCGGTGGGGGAGGTGCTGTCGTGGAAGGTGATATGTCCATGGGAGTCTCCGGTCTGCGGAGCGTGCCGTGCGGTCTGCGGGCGGCGGCTCCTGGAGCGTCAGCGTGTGCTGCTGCTCCTGGCGGCGGTGCACCGGACGGTGCGGCGGGCGGTCACGTACTGCGACCGCCCGGCCGCACTCGGTTCCATTAGCTCAGGGCGGCGATGGTCTCGCGAACCTTGGCGTTGATCTCGGCCGGGATCGGGGCGTAGCCCTGGTCCTTCAGCGTGGCCTGGCCCTCCTCGGAGGCGGCGTAGCCCAGGAAGGACTTCACGGCCGGCAGGGTCTCGGCCTTGTTGCCCTTCTCGCAGACGATCTCGTACGTCACCAGGGTGATCGGGTAGGCGCCCTCGGCCTTGGTGGCGTAGTTGAGCTCGAGCGCGAGGTCCTTGCCCTTGCCGACGACCTTGGCGTCGGCGATCGCCTTGGTGGCGTTGTCGACGTTGGCCTCGACCGGGGCGGAGGCGCCGGTGTCGATCGCGACGGTCTTGATGCCGTCCTTGGCGTAGCTGAGCTCCATGTAGGAGATCGAGCCGGAGGTCTGCTTCACCTGCTGGGCGACACCGGAGGAGCCCTGCGCGGACTGGCCGCCCTTCGGCTCCCAGGCCTTGCCCGGCTCGTACGGCCAGGCGTCGGGCGCGGCGGCCTTCAGATACTTGGTCAGGTTGTCCGTGGTGCCGGACTCGTCCGAGCGGTGGAAGGCCTGGATCTTGGTGTCGGGAAGCTTGGCGTCGGGGTTCAGCTTCTCGATCTTCGGGTCGTTCCAGGTGGTGATCTTGTTGTTGAAGATCTCGGCCAGGGTCTTGGCGTCCAGGACCAGCTTGTCGACACCCGGAACGTTGTAACCGACCGCGATCGGGCCGCCGACCATGGGCAGGTCGATGGCCTGCGAGTCCTTGCAGACCTTCGCGGACTCGGTCAGCTCGTCGGGCTTGAGCGCGGAGTCCGAGCCGGCGAACGCGGTCTGGCCCTGGAGGAAGGCGGTGACGCCCGCGCCCGAACCCTCGGCCTTGTAGTTGATCTGCACGCCCTTGCAGGCCGCCGTGTAGGCCTTGATCCAGGTCTGGATCGCGTTGGCCTGCGCGGAGGAGCCGTTGGCGAGCAGCTGGCCCTTGGCATCGTCGCACTTGATGTTGGACGTGTCGGGGGCGGCCGCGGTGTTGGTACCGCCGGAGCCGCCGCTCGTGTCGTCCGAGCCGCACGCCGTGAGGGCCAGGGCGCCGGAGACGGCGAGAGCACCGAGGGTGAGGGCCCGCCGGTTCATGCGCTGAAGCTTCACTTTCGGGAGTTCCTTCCAGGAGCCGCCGTCGTCGGAGCGGCGTGCGATGTCGTGTGACATAGGAAATCTGTGTGGCCCGCTGGAGGGCCCGTAGGTATCTCGTGCGTATCGCGGCGGGGTGCCGGCCGCTTTTTGTCAGCGACACGCACCGCGTACAGCCGAAATTAGGCAGGACAGGTGAAGCCGCCGATGGCCGAGAGTGAACGGCAGGTGAACCTACGCGGTCCGTGTGGTTAGGTCACGGTCCGATTACGCCCAATCCGTGCGGCGGAGTGGGACGGGTCACGCCGGTACGGGTACGGGGGCGGACTCAGGCGCGGCTGAAATGCGCCAGGAGCTCGTCGATGAGCGTCCGGTCCCGGGGCTGGGTCACCCGGGAGCGTGCCGCCGCGGGGGAGAGCCAGAGCAGGCGGTCTACCTCGCGGTTGGGCTGGAAGCGGCCGCCGGTGCAGCGGGCGGCCCAGTAGTGGACGACCTTGGGGCGGCCGCCCGTGAAGTAGCTGACCGACGGCAGGCGCGGGCCGGGCTCGCAGGTGTGGCCGGTCTCCTCCTCGACCTCGCGCAGCGCGCCGGCCAGGGCGTCCTCGCCCCGCTTGAGCTTGCCCTTCGGGTGCGACCAGTCGTCGTACTTGGGCCGGTGCACCAGGCAGATCTCCAGGGAGTCGTCCACCGGGGAGCGGCGCCACAGGACGCAGCCCGCGGCGCGCACCAGCTCGGAGGGGGCGCTCACGGCGCGCTCACCGGGCCCGAAGGGGTGCCCGCCCCGTGCGCGCCGCTCACCCCGTACACCCCGCCATCCGCCCGCCGCCTCACGGCGTGCTCACCGCCGCCCCGCTCTCCACCCGCTGCCACGCCCCCTTGAAGGCGAAACGTGCCGCCTCGACCTCGTGCCGCTGGTCGGCGTGCAGGACGCCGAGCGCGTAAGCCGTGGCCGGGGCGATTCGGGGGGTGCGGGCGGCGGCGGACGCGGCCGCCGCCGCCTCGGCCGCGTCGCGGTGCCGGTCGAGGGCGCGGCTCGCGGTGACGAGGTGGGGCGCGAAGTCCCGTACGCCCAGCGCCTCCTGGGCGTAGCGGTGCAGGCGCAGGAGCAGCCGGACCTGGTGCCAGGGGGTGTCCTGGGTCTCGGGCGCGCCGTCGGAGGCGAGGCCGTGCACCAGCGCTTCCGCGTTGTACGGATGGCCGGCCCGCACCAGCGGGAGGGTCTGCACGGCGTCGCAGAGGCGCGCCTCCACGTCCGCGGCGAACGGCGCGAGCCGGTGCGCCGCCGCGTCCTTGCGCAGCGGTACGTCGCTGGCGAGCACCGCGACCCCGTCCGCGACCGCGTGGAAGCGGGAGGAGCCGAGGGCCTGGAGCGCGGTGGAGTGGGCGCGGGTGCGGGCCAGGGTGAGCTGCCGGTCGAGCAGCGCGCCCGCCTTGGCGGCGCCCACGGTGAGCTGGCCGGTGCCGGCCGTGGCGGCCTGCGCCGGGATCGGGGCGGTGCTGCCGGCGAGGCGCTGGAGCGCGGTCAGCAGCCGCTCGAGACGTTCCGCGTACGCGTGCTCGCGCGCCAACGTGCCCGAGAGCCAGGCGAGTTCGGTGCGCAGCTCGTCCGACCAGCTCGCGTCGAGCAGCGGCCGGAAGGTGTGCAGGGTGCCGCTGATGCGGCGGGCCGCGCGGCGCAGCGCCATCGCCGAGGACGAGGCCTCCGGTGCGCCGCTCTCGCGGTGCTGGCGCAGCGCGCGCAGGAATTCCGTGGCCTGGTCCTGAAGGTATCGGACCAGGTCCTCCGAGCCGCCGTCCGCGGGGTCGGCCCCCGCGGCCTTGCTGCGGTCAGGGTTTCGCTGAGCCACGCCGGCGCCTCCGCGCGTCGATGAGCATCTCCTGCACATTGCGCAGGGGCTGTCCTTCGGGGTCCTGCGCGTGCCGGGTCCAGTCGCCGTCGGGGCCCAGGTGCCAGGACGAGGTGGTGTCGGACATACCGGTCTCCAGGAGCCGGTTGAGTGCTGCCCGGTGGGCCGGGTCGACGACCCGGACGAGTGCCTCGATACGGCGGTCGAGGTTGCGGTGCATCATGTCGGCGCTGCCGATCCACACTTCGGGCTCGCCGCCGTTGCCGAAGGCGAACACGCGCGAGTGCTCCAGGAAGCGGCCGAGGATGGAGCGGACCCGGATGTTCTCCGAGAGGCCCTCGACCCCGGGCCGGATCGCGCAGATGCCGCGCACCCACACGTCGACCGGCACGCCCGCCTGCGAGGCGCGGTAGAGCGCGTCGATGATCGCCTCGTCGACGATCGAGTTCACCTTGATACGGACGTGTGCGGGCCGGCCCGCGCGGTGGTGCTTGACCTCGTCGTTGATCCGCGAAATGAGGCCGTCCCTGAGGGACTTGGGGGCCACGAGCAGGCGGCGGTAGGTCTCGCGGCGCGAGTAGCCGGACAGGCGGTTGAAGAGGTCGGAGAGGTCCGCGCCGACCTGCGAGTCGGCGGTCAGCAGCCCCAAGTCCTCGTACAGACGGGCCGTCTTGGGGTGGTAGTTGCCCGTGCCCACGTGCGAGTAGCGGCGCAAGGTGTCGCCCTCCTGCCGGACGACGAGCGACAGCTTGCAGTGGGTCTTCAGGCCGACGAGCCCGTACACGACATGGCAGCCGGCCTCCTCCAGCTTGCGGGCCCACTTGATGTTGGCCTGCTCGTCGAAGCGCGCCTTGATCTCGACGAGGACGAGCACCTGCTTGCCGGACTCGGCGGCGTCGATCAGGGCGTCCACTATCGGCGAGTCGCCCGAAGTCCGGTACAGCGTCTGCTTGATGGCGAGCACGTCCGGGTCCGCCGCGGCCTGTTCCAGGAAGGCCTGCACGGAGGTCGAGAAGGAGTCGTACGGGTGGTGCAGGAGCACGTCGCGCTCGCGCAGCGCCGCGAAGATGTCGGGCGCCGAGGCGGACTCGACCTCGGCGAGGTCGCGGTGCGTACCGGCCACGAACTTCTGGTACTTGAGCTCGGGGCGGTCCAGCGAGGAGATGTTGAACAGGCCGGTCAGGTCGAGCGGACCCGGCAGCGGATAGACCTCCGCCTCGGAGATCTTCAGCTCGCGGATCAGCAGATCGAGCACGTACCGGTCGATGGACTCCTCGACCTCGAGCCGCACCGGCGGCCCGAAGCGGCGCCGCATGAGCTCCTTCTCCAGGGCCTGGAGCAGGTTCTCCGCGTCGTCCTCTTCCACTTCGAGGTCTTCGTTGCGCGTGACCCTGAACATGTGGTGCGCGCGCACCTCCATGCCAGGGAACAGCTCCTTGAGGTGCGCGGGCGCTGAGATCACGTCCTCGATGGGCACGTACCGGCCGGGCGAGGCCTCCAGGAAGCGGTTCAGCAGCGGCGGCACCTTGACCCGCGCGAAGTGGTTGTGACCGCTGACGGGATTGCGTACGACCACCGCGAGATTCAGCGAGAGACCCGAGATGTACGGGAAGGGGTGGGCCGGGTCCACGGCCAGCGGGGTCAGCACGGGGAAGATCCGCTGCCGGAACAAGGTGAAGAGCCGGGCCTGCTCCTTCTCGGTGAGATCGCCCCAGCGGACGATCCCGATGCCCTCCTCGGCCAGCGCCGGGCCGACGTCCTCCTGGAAGCAGGCGGCGTGCCGGGCCATCAGCTCGCGCGTGCGGTTCCAGATCAGATCGAGCACCTCGCGCGGCTGCAGGCCGGAGGCGGAACGGGTGGCCACACCGGTGGCGATACGGCGCTTGAGGCCGGCCACGCGGACCATGAAGAACTCGTCCAGGTTGCTGGCGAAGATCGCGAGGAAGTTCGCCCGTTCGAGCAGGGGCGTGTGCGGATCCTCGGCCAGTTCGAGCACGCGCTCGTTGAACGCCAGCCAGCTGCGCTCACGGTCCAGGAACCGTCCCTGCGGCAGCTCGGCGCCCTCGCCGTCCTCCTCGTACGCGTCCAGATCGGCGTCGAGGTCGGGCTCGAGGTCGGAGACCGCGGCGGCCACGGTGTGCGGCCGGTGCGCGGCTATGGAACCGACGGAGGGCTGGGCGTGCACGGGGACCTGGGGCGTGTTCATGTACTCATTGTTCCGCCTCGTGGCGAATCCAGCCGCCGCGTCCTCGGAGCCGTCTCGGACGAGGTGGGGGCGCTCCGGCGGGGAGGTGGTCGGGCTCTCGGAAGGGGCCTGCATCCACCGAGCGTCGCAAGGCCGTCTGAATCGTTGGTTACGGCGACATGACGTGCAGGACATCGTGGGGCGACCCCGGGGGTTCGTCCGCCCCCCGGGGTCGCCCTTGCCGTACGCGCCTCCCCCTGTCAGGGCGTACGGCGGCTTATGGGTCGTGTGCGGCCGGTCAGGGGGTGCGGCGGCGCAGCAGCCAGAAGGCGGTGGCGGTGAGGGCCGCCGTCAGGGCCAGGACGATCCCGGTCTCCATGAGCTGGAGCGGCCAGAAGTGCTTGGCCGGGTGGTCGTCGATCCCGCCCGCCGACCACCAGCCGCGCAGTGTCATGGAGGTGCTGTCCGTGGGCCAGAGCTGGTCGCGCATACGGTGGAGGCCCTCGAGGACGAGCAGCATGGCGACCATGGCGATGCCCATCGCGGGCAGAACGCGGCGTACCGCCACCGCGGTGAGAGCGCCCACTGCCAGTGCGCACAAGAGGTACGCGACGGCGACGGGGCCGCGGTCGACGTAGGTGTCCGGGTAACTCCAGCTGTTGCGCAGGCCTGGGGGCGCGTCCTGCCACATCCAGCGGTACAGCAGGACCAGGGCGGTGCCGCCCACGGTGAGGAGTATGGCGGGCACGAGCAGTTTCGAAGCCAGCCAGCGGGCCGGCGAGACGGACTGGGTCCAGGCAAGCGCGGCGGTCCCGTTCTCCAGTTCGCGCGCGATGAGGGCGCCTGCCGCGTATGCGGCGATCCCGTAGCTCATCCAGGCGATGACTGTGGCCAGCGTGCTGGCCTCGCCGGTCCAGTCGAGGAGCACCGAGGGTGCCGGTTCCCTGCAGTCGCGCAGGCCGGGCTGCGCCGGGATGGCGCATCCGCTGTCGAGGCTGCCGGCCTCGATACCCCGGGAACGCACCCACAGCAGGGAGCCCACCATCAGGGTGAGGAACAGCCCCCCGAGCAGCAGCGCGACCCGGTGCAGCCGGAGCACCGCCCACGTCAGCCCCCGAGGGGCGAACGACATCGTGCTCATACGGCAGCCTCCTCGGGCACAGCCGGACCGGACGCCGTGCGCAGATGCGCGAGGACGATCTCCTCCAGGGACGGCTCCACCGCATCCCAGCCCGGCGGCAGCGCCTCCCCGCGCCGAACGAGCGCCGTCGCGCCCCGGCCGGCCGGGCGGTGCTCCACGACGCGCTGGCCGTCGAGCGGGCCGGTCCCGGTGAGCAGCACATGGGAGGACACCAGCTCGTCCACCGCGCCCGCGAGCCGCACCCGCCCACCGCCGAGCAGCACCAAGTGGTCGCAGGTCCCCTCCAGTTCGGGCAGCACGTGCGAGGACATCACGATCGTCGTGCCGTGCTCGGCCGCCTCGGCCATCAGCGCGCCCATCAGCTCCTGGCGCGCCACCGGATCCAGATCCGCCATCGGCTCGTCCAGCAGCATCAGACGGGCCCGCTTGCCGAACGCGAGCGCGAGGGCGACCCGCGTGCGCTGGCCGCCCGAGAGTGAGCGGATACGGGCCTTCGGGTCGAGTCCGCCCTGCTCGTACGCGATCGTCTCGGCGGCCGACGCGGACCACCGCCCCGAGGACCGGTTCAGCTCCGCGCCGAGCCGGAGCACCGACGCCACCGTGAGCTGCGCCGGCAGCGGCTTGGACTGGGCGACGTACGCGACGTCCGCGCGCGCCCCCGGAGGCACCGCACCGAGTACCTTCAGCTCGCCGCCGGAGGGCCGGAGCAGACCTGCCGCGAGCGCGAGCAGCGTCGACTTGCCCGCGCCGTTCGGGCCGACCAGACCGCAGACGCGGCCGGCCGGCACGGCGAAGGTGCAGTCGTCGAGCACGCGGGCCCGCCTGCGTCCGTACCGCATCACGAGGCCCGACGCCTCAACTGCCCACTCCGGCCCGCTCATCCGGCCTCCCCCTCGCGCCCCTGCGGAAAGTGTTCTTCGAGTACGGCGGCCGCCAGGGCCAGCGCATCCTCCCGCTCAAGCCCCTCCGCCCGCGCCCGCTTCGCCCACGCCGCCAGGTCCGCCCGCAGTCCGTCGTGGTCCGCGCGGCCCAGCGTGCGCCGTACGAAGGTGCCCATGCCGCGTCGTGCCTCGACCAGGCCCTCGCGCTCCAGCTCGCGGTAGGCCTTGAGCACAGTGTTGGGGTTGATCGCGGTCGCCGCCACCACCTCGCGTGCGGTGGGCAGTTGGTCGCCGACGTCGAGCAGCCCGAGGCGCAGCGCCTGCTTCGTCTGCTGGACGATCTGGACGTAGGTGGCCACACCGCTGCGCCGGTCGATCCGGTACGCGAACACACTCTCAACCCCCTTTCACTAATTGAATAGTGAAAGGGTGGACGAGGAGAGGGGCCGCGTCAAGAGGCGCGGCCCCTGGGGGAGTTGGGGAGTCGGAGCGTCGGAGCGTCGGAGAGTCGGGGGCTCCGGGCTCAGGACTCGGTGCGGTACATCAGGTCGGTCTCGTACGTGGAGAAGCCGAGCCGCTCGTACACCGTGACCGCCGCCTTGTTGTCCGCGTCCACGTAGAGCATCGCCGTCGGCAGTCCGGCCGCCGCCAGGTGGCGCAGGCCGGTCGCCGTCAGGGCCTTGCCGAGGCCGCCGCCCTGCGCGCCGGGGCGCACCCCGACCACGTACACCTCGCCGAGCCGCTCCCCTTCCGAAGCGGGATGCACCTTCGTCCAGTGGAAGCCGATCAGCTCCCCGTCGCGGAAGGCGAGGAAGAAGCCGGCCGGGTCGAACCACGGCTCGGCCTTGCGGTCGTCGAGGTCGCGCTGGGTCAGGGAGCCCTGCTCGGGGTGGTGGGCGAACGCCTCGGCGTTGACCCGCAGCCAGGCCTCGTCGTCCTGGCCGGGGACGAACGTGCGGATGGTCACGCCCTCGGGGAGCACCGGCTCCGCGAAGGCCGAGGGGTCCAACGGGCGGCGCATCTGGCGCAGTTCGCGGAACAGCGTGAGGCCGAGGATCTGGGCGAGATGGCGAGCCGACGCGTGCCCGCCGTGCGCCCACACGCGCAGCCGCTTGCCGGTGGCCGAGAGCAGCGCCTGGCCGAGCGCGCGGCCGTGGCCGCGGCCGCGGTGGCCGGGGTGGACGACCAGTTCGCCCGCCGGTGCCTCGACCGGGTCGGTGTCCTCCAGCTGGGCGTAGCCGACGAGTTCGCCGTTCACCGTGAGCAGCAGATGGCGCACCCCCTCGCGGGGGCCGCCGCGCAGCTGGAGCCTGCCCTGCTCGGACACGGCCTGCTGGCCGTCGGTGCGGGCGGCCTCGGCGAGCAGGCGCGTCACGGCCTCGATCTGCCCGGGGGCGAGGGCATCCAGGGTTTCCAGGGAGCGTACGGGCGGGGTGGCTGCGTCAGTCATGCCCCGAGCGTACGGCGCCGTCCGGGGCGTGTGGCTCAGCGCGTCTCCAGCTCCGCACGCCACACCGGGCTGTCCACGTAGTGGTTGTCGTAGCGCTCGGAGGAGTCCTTGATCTCCTGCGGGCTCGCCTCGCCGCGCAGCACCCGGCCGAGCAGCCGCAGGTAGTCGAAGCGCGGCATCCCCGGCGTGAACACGAACAGCACGTCGGCGGTGGAGCCGGGCGCGGCCGCGAAGGCGTGCGGGGTGTGCGGCGGTACGTGCAGGAAGTCACCGGTTTCCAGGAGTTCGACCTGATCGTCGATCAGGACCCGCAGCCGGCCGCCGAGTACGAAGAAGAGCTCCGAGGCGCGGGTGTGGAAGTGGGCCGGCGCGCCGACGGCTCCTTCGGCGAAGGCGGAGCGGTAGGAGGTGACCGGGCTGCCGTCGGTGCCGTAGTCGGCGAGCAGCGTCATGACGGCGCTGGGGTCGCTGGTGGTCTCGGCGTCGGCGGCGCGCGTGATCAGCGGCTTCAGGGGCGGCAGGGGATTGGAGGGCTTCACGGTGGTGTTGACCTGCGGGTTTTCCGTCTTCTGCTGCGTCGTCTCGTTGCTCATGGGTCAAATCTACGGCCGGAAAAGACCCGTGGTGGGGTGCATTTGGTGACCGGAATCCGGGGTCAATTTTGGTGTACCGTCCGCCCCGGACACCCCGCAGTAGCCCAGTCGTAACCCGCAACCCCCTGTCGCGCTACGCGCGTTGACTCTAGGCTCGCCCCCACTGTTGGACAGAGGGGAACAGATGTCAGTGACACCACAGCGGCACCGCACGCGCGGCCGCCTGATCGCCGGCGTGACGGCGCTCGCCGCCGCCGCTTCCGTCGCGGCGGCCCTGCCCGCCGGAGCCGAGGACGCCGGCCGGGGCCACGGGCACGGCAACGGGAACGGACACGGCCGCACGGTCGACGTGCAGCTCCTTTCCTTCAACGACTTCCACGGCAACCTCGAACCCCCGGCGGGCAGTTCGGGCCGGGTCGCCGAGCTTCAGCCGGACGGCACCACGAAGGACATCGACGCGGGTGGCGTCGAGTACCTGGCCACGCACCTGCGCGAGGCGCGCAAGGGCCACAAGTACTCCGTCACCGCCGCGGCCGGCGACATGATCGGCGGCTCGCCGATGCTGTCGGGCCTGTTCCACGACGAGCCCACGGTCGAGGCCCTGAACAAGCTCGACCTCGACGTCTCGTCCGTCGGCAACCACGAGTTCGACGAGGGCCGCGCCGAGCTCGCCCGGATGCAGAACGGCGGCTGCCACGCCGAAGAGGGCTGCTACGAGGAGGGCAAGGAGTTCGGCGGCGCCGACTTCCCGTACCTCGCGGCCAACGTCACGGACGAGAAGACCGGCAAGCCGATCCTCAAGCCGTACACCGTCTGGAAGAAGGACGGAGTCAAGATCGGCTTCATCGGTGTGACCCTGGAGGGCACCCCGGACGTCGTGACCGCCGAGGGCGTCAAGGGCCTGAAGTTCCACGACGAGATCGAGACGATCAACAAGTACGCGAAGGAACTGGACCGCCAGGGCGTCAAGTCCATCGTGGCCCTGATCCACGAGGGCGGCGAGCCAGCCTCGCCCGCGTACAACTACAACTGCGACAGCCCGGGCGCCGGCGACGGCATCTCGGGTCCGATCACCGACATCGCCAAGGGCGTCACGTCCAAGGTCGACGCGATGGTGACCGGCCACACGCACGAGGCGTACGTCTGCACCATCCCGGACCCCTCGGGCAAGCCCCGCATGGTCACCTCGGCCTCCTCCTTCGGCAAGGCCTACACGGACACCACGCTGACGTACGACCGCCGCACCAAGGACATCGTGCGCACCTCGGTGAAGTCGGCCGAGTCCGCGAACCACGTCGTCACCCGTGACGTCACCAAGGCCGCGGACATGAGCGAGCTCATCAAGCGCTGGAGCACGCTGGCCGCGCCGATCGCCAACCGCCCGGTGGGCTTCATCGCCGGCAACATCGACGGCCGCGGCGCCAAGACGCTGGAGACCCCGCTCGGCGACCTGATCGCCGACGCGCAGCTCGCGTACGCCAAGACGCTGGATCCGGAGACGGACCTGGCGCTGATGAACTCCGGCGGCATCCGCGGCGACCTCGTGTACAAGGCGAGCGGCGCCGAGGGCGACGGCGTCGTGACGTACGGCGAGGCCTTCACGGTCCAGCCGTTCGGCAACACGGTCAACCTGATCGACCTCAAGGGCTCACAGCTGATCACCGCGCTCCAGCAGCAGGTCAGCGGCACCAACGAGGCCTCCCCGCGGATCCTTCAGATCTCGCAGGGCCTGACCTACACGCTGGACCTGACCAAGACGGGCGCGGCCCGCGTGCTGGCGGACACCATCAAGCTCAACGGGCAGCCGCTGGACCCGAACGCCACCTACCGCGTCGCGCTCAACCAGTTCCTCGCGGGCGGCGGCGACGGCTACACCGAGCTCGGCAAGGGTGCCAACCCGCTGGTCGGCGGTGAGGACCTGGTCGCTTTCGAGGACTACCTGAAGGCCAACTCCTCGGCGGCCGCCCCGCTCCCGGTGCCGAAGGCGGACCGCATCACCATCGTGCAGAAGCCCGCGGGGCAGTAATGCGCAGAGCCGTGGCCCGCACGGCGTGAAGCGGCTCACTTCCGCGGTGAGTTGAGTCACGAAGGGGTTGCGGTGGGGGGACGTACGCGTGATCGGATGAACCGATGCGTACGTCCCCCCACAGCTTTTCCACGCATCCCCCCTACGGCCCGGTGCACGACGAGGATGAGGAACCCTGGGAGCCGCCCCAGCACCGGCGCGGCGGCCGCAGGCGCCGGCGCAACCGCTTCGCGGGCCTGCCCCTCGCCGCCAAAGCGCTCGTCCTGCTCCTGGCCGCGGCCGCCTTCCTGGTCCTCGCCGACCGCTGGGCCCTGCTCTACGCCGAGCACAGGACGGCCGGGAAGCTGAAGGACTCCCTGGACCTGGCGGCCGCGCCCGAGGTCGAGATCGAGGGCTTCCCCTTCCTGACGCAGCTCCTCGACGGGCGGATCGACGAGGCGCGGGTCGCGGTGCCCGACGTGGCGGCCGACCGGGTCTCGCTCGCGAAGGTGTCGGCCACGGCCTCGGACGTACGGATCGAGGGCGCACCGCTCTCCGTGCGGGGCGCCTCGGTGGACGAGATGAACGGCGAGGTGCTGCTCTCCTTCGAGGACCTGAACCGTGAACTGGGCGCCTCCCAGGTCACGTTCACCGCGCAGGGCCGCGACCGGGTGCTCGCGCGCGGGACGCTGCCGGTCGCCGGCCACGACCTGAAGCTGTCCGCCGACGCGCGGATCCGCCGCTCGGGCCCGGACGGGATCTCCACGCGGATCGGCGGCATGCGCCTGGACATCGGGGACCTGGCGACCTACCGCCCCGGTACGAAGCCCTCGCAGGGGCTGCACCTCACCCGGAAGTCGGCGGACGCGGTCCGCTCCTCGCAGCGGAAGCTCAAGTCGCTCTTCGAGGTTCCCGAACTCGTCGACCGCCTCGGCGTCCCGCCGTCCACGGTGCAGCGGGCGCTGCGCGAGGAATCGGAGCTCGCCTCCCTGGCCGGCACCCCGCGCTTCGTGCGCGCGCTCACCGGGCTCAACCTGATCGACGTGGCGATGGACCACCCGGCCCTGCTGAAACAGCTCGGCCTCGACCCGGCCCTCCTCGACGGCCTGTCCCGGCTGACCCGCCCGGCCCTCGCGGACCGCCTCGCGCTCGGCTTCCGGCTGCCCGAACTGCCGGACGGTGCAGGCGAGTTGACCCTGCGCGACGTACGGGTCGAGCGGGACGGCATCCGGGTGGAGCTGGCCGGGTACGGGGTGTCCTTCGGCGGGTGAGCCGGTGGGCGGGCCGGGGTGTTCCGGTGCGCCGGCCGCACCCCGGCGGGTGCGCCGTTCACAACCCGGCGAGGAACTCGCGTACGGCCCGGTGGAAGCCCTCCGGGTCCTGCGCCTGCACGAAGTGGTCCGTGTCGAGCCGTACGAGCGTCGTGTGCGGCCGGCGCGCGGCCATCTCCTCGGCCGTCTCGCCGGGCAGCGCCTGGCTCTTGCGCCCGTTGACCAGCAGTGCGGGCACGGAGCTGCCGAGCCAGGCGTCCCAGTGCGAGCCGTGCACCGCGTTCTCCGAGTCGACGGTGTCCTGCGGGTGGAAGGGCAACCGCCAGCTGCCGTCCGGCTGTTGGCGGATCCCGCGGCCGATCATCCGGCCGACGGGACCCGTCGCCTCGATCAGCTCCTCGCGCGTCGCGGCGGTGTACGGGTAACCGAGCACGAACGACAGCGGGCTCGGCCCCTCCGGCATGACGACCGGACCGTCCACGTCCACGAGCGCCGCGACGAGATCGGGCCGCCGGGCCGCCAGATACATCGCGTTGATCCCGCCGAGCGAGTGCCCGAGCGCGACGACCGGCCCGGGCGCGAGGTGTTCGAGCAGGGCGACCAGATCGTCCACGTACCCGTTCCGGCCGTAGTCGGCGGCCCGGTCCGAGTCGCCGTGCCCGCGCTGGTCCGGTGCGATCACCCGCCACTCGGAGCCGAGGGCGAGGGCGAGCGCGGTGAACGAGGCGCCCTCGGCGAGATGGCCGTGCAGCGCGAGCAGCGGCCGGCCCGCGCCGCCGGTGTCCAGATAGGACAGGCGGCGCCCGCCCAGGTCGAGGGAGGAGCGGGTGAACGGCGAACGGGTGGATCCGGTCATGGCGAAGCTCCTTGGGGCGGTGGCCGGTTGGCGCGACACCAGGAACTATACGCACGTTTAATACGCCCGTACAAGACGCTTGTTTAAATCGACCCGCTGTCGGGCCCCTGCGTACCGGGTGGAGGCGTCGGTGCGCCGGGCAGCTTCACCACGGCCACCGTGCCGCCGCCCTCGGCCGCCTCCAGGGCGACCGAGCCGCCGCTCTGCTGCACCGTGCGCGCCACGATCGACAGGCCCAGGCCCGAGCCGGGCAGCTGGCGGGCACTCGGTGAGCGCCAGAACCGGTCGAAGACATACGGGAGTTCGTCGGCCGGTACGCCGGGGCCGTGGTCGCGCACGCGGAGGGTGCCGCGGTCGAGGGTGACCTCGACGGTGCCGCCGGGCGGGCTGAACTTCACGGCGTTGTCGAGCACGTTGACCAGCGCCCGCTCCAGGGCCGCGGCATCGGCGCGCACGTACCAGGGGGCGAGCTCCGCGCTGATCGTCAGCTCCGGGCCGCGCAGCCGGGCCCGGTCGACCGCGGTCTGCGCGACCTGGTGGAACCCGACGACCTCGACCTTCGCGGCCTGCGTGGAATCGGGCCGCGACAGCTCCTGCAAGTCGCCGATCAGCGCGGCGAGTTCGGTCATCTGCGCCTTGACGCTGGCGAGCAGCGCCTTGCGGTCCTCGGGCGGGATCGCCCGGCCCGTCTCCTCGCTGCGGGCGAGCAGTTCGATGTTCGTACGGAGGGAGGTCAGCGGCGTCCGCAGCTCGTGCCCCGCATCGGCGATGAGCTGCGCCTGGCGCTCCTGCGAGGACTCCAGGGCGGCGGTCATGGCGTTGAAGGACCGCGAGAGCCGCGCGATCTCGTCGTCGCCCTCGGCGGGGATGCGGACGGTGAGGTCTTCGGTGCGGGCTACGTGTTCGACGGTGTCGGTGAGTTGGTCCACGGGGCGGAGTCCGGTGCGGGCGACCCACATGCCGGCGGCTCCGGCGCCGAGGACGCCCACTGCGGCCACCACGGTGAGGACCAGCGTGAGCTTGCTGAGGGCGTCCGTGGCCTCGCTGAGCGGGCGTGCCACGGTGATGGCGCCCGAGTAGCCCTGGATGGGGTAGGTGTACGCCCGGTACTCGACGCCGTTGTCCGCCTTGACGTTGTGCAGAATGCCGCTCGACTCACCCTTGGCGACGGCCACGTCCGAGTCGTTCACCGCGACGGCGTGCTGCCCGAAGACGACACAGCTGCCGCCCTGGGAGTCCACCAGCTGGATTGTCTGGTCGAACAGATCGGGTCCGCCGATGACCCGGGCCTTCAGGCACTGTCCGTCCGGCGTGACAAGCCCGGCCGCCTCGCGGGGCGTCATGCGGTTGTTCTGGAGGGCGTCGTCGAGCGAGTCCACCAGCGCGTCGCGTACGAAGAGCCAGCAGACCACCGCGCAGGCGGTCACCGCGAACGCCACCGCGGCGGAGACGAGGATCGCGATCCGCGACCGCAGGGGCAGCCGCCGGGCGCGCTCGACCAGAGCGTTCACTCCGCCCCACCCGACCGCAACACATACCCCACACCCCGCACCGTATGAACCAGCCGCGGCTCACCCCCCGCCTCCGTCTTCCTTCGGAGGTACATGACGTAGACGTCCAGGGAGTTGGAGGAGGGCTCGAAGTCGAAGCCCCAGACCGACTTCAGGATCTGCTCGCGCGTGAGCACCTGGCGCGGGTGGGCCAGAAACATCTCCAGGAGTGTGAACTCCGTGCGCGTGAGCTCCACGGCGCGCGACCCCCGTACGACCTCCCGCGTCGCGAGGTTCATCCGCAGGTCCGCGAACGACAGCACGTCGTCGTCGACCTGGTCCGCCGCCACGGCGGCCGCGTACGAGCTGCGGCGCAGCAACGCGCGGATCCGGGCGAAGAGTTCGTCCAGTTCGAAGGGCTTGACCAGGTAGTCGTCCGCGCCCGCGTCGAGGCCCGTGACCCGGTCGCCCACCGTGTCGCGGGCCGTGAGCATCAGGATCGGCGTCGTCGCGCCGGACGCGCGCAGGCGGCGCGCGGCCGTCAGGCCGTCCATGCGGGGCATCTGGATGTCGAGGACCACGAGGTCGGGGGCGCAGGCGGCCGCCTTCTCCAGGGCCTCGGCCCCGTCGGCGGCCACCTCGGTGGCGTATCCCTCGAACGCGAGGCTGCGCTGGAGCGCCTCGCGCACGGCGGGTTCGTCGTCGACGATCAGGATGCGCTGCTGTTCGCCTTCGGCGGGACTCATCGGTCTTCGTGTCCTCGTTGGTCAGGGCTGATGGGAGGCTCGGCGGCCGGTGCCGCTCTCAGCCTCGCACGGTGTGCGCGCTCGTGCGGCGGGCTCGGCCGCGGCGGGCGGCCGTGGCCGGTTCGGCGGCCACTTCGGGGGCCCGCTGCCCGGGGTCCCGGCCGTCGGCCGGCGGGTGCAGCGCGCCGGCCAGGGCGAGCGGTCCTGCCACGCCCGAGGGGCGGCCCCAGCCGAGGGCTTCGGCGAGCGTGTGGCGGATGCGGTTCACGGTCACGGTCACGGTGGGCAGGGACATGGGGTCCTCCCTCGCGGTGGGCGCCGTGACGTGCGCCGTCACGGCGAGGGGTGCGGTGCCGGGGCGGCGGGGTCAGGTCATCGAGCCGCCGCGCAGCTTCGCCAGGTCGTCCTTGACGTCGTTGATCGGGATGGCGAAGCCCAGGCCCACGCTGCCGGAGTTCGACCCGGCCGAGGAACTCGGGGAGTACATCGCGGAGTTGATGCCGATGATCTCGCCGTTCATGTCGATCAGGGCGCCGCCGGAGTTGCCCGGGTTGAGCGAGGCGTCGGTCTGCAGGGCCTTGTACGTGGTCGTGTCCGAGCCGGTGTCGCCGTTGAACTGCTGTCCGCCGAACTCGAAGGGCCACTGCCCGTCGCCCTGCTGCCCCGGCGCCTGCCGCTCGTCGGTGGAGACGGTCACGTCGCGGTCGAGCGCGGAGATGATGCCGCTGGTGACCGTGCCGGTCAGGCCCTCGGGGGAGCCGATCGCGACGACCTGGTCGCCGACGCCGACCTTGTCGGAGTCGCCGAGCGTGGCGGCCTTGAGACCGGAGGCGTCCTTCAGCTTCAGGAGCGCGAGGTCCTTCTTGCTGTCGGTGCCGACGACCTCGGCCGTGTAGGTCTTGCCGTCGTTCGTCTGCACCTGGACCTGGCTCGCGCCCGCGATCACGTGGTTGTTGGTGATGATCTCGCCGTCGGAGGTGATGATCACGCCCGAGCCGGTGGACGTACCGCTGCCGGTGTTCGCCTTGATCTCGACGATGCTGTCGCTGACCGCGTTGGCCACACCGGCGACGGTGCCCTTGCTGCCGGCGGATGCGTTCGTGCCGTTGATGCCGGTGGTCGCTGTGGTGTCGTTGCCGAAGAGTTCCTGGGCGGCGTACGCGGTGCCGCCGCCGACGGCCGCGGCGACCAGGGCGACGGCGGCGAGCACGGCCACCGGGCCGCGGGCGCGCTTCCTCGGGGCGGGCGCCGGGTGCGCGGCGGGCTCGTGGCCGAAGGCCGCCCAGCCGTTGCCGTTGGCGGGAGTACCGCCGTCACCGCCGCTACCGCCGCCGGCCGGCTCGGACGCGGGCCAGACGGTGGTGCCGGGCGAGACGGAGACCGGCGCCACGGGAGGCTGGGCGGGAGGCGGCGGGTACGCGCCGTACGCCGGGGGCGGCGTGCCGTACGCCGTGTCGGGGGAGGGCTGCGAGGACTGCCCGTACGCGGGCTGCCCGTGCGAAGGCTGCGGGGAGGGCTGCTGCTCGGGGTGGTTGCCGCTCTGGCGGTAGCTCTCGGTCATGTCTCAGAGCTTCGCCGCGGATCATGAGAGCTTCCTGAGGCCGTGCTGAGAAGCCCGGCAGAACCCCGTATGCCCCAAATAAAGACGGCCGGGCCTACGGCTGAAGACGGCCGCGCCTACGACCCGCAGCCGCAGGACCGCCGTACGACGAGCCGCGCCGGGAACTGCCGCAGCCGCTCGCGCCGCGAGCCCGCCACGCGCAGGGCGTCGTCGAGGACGAGGTCCACCGCCGCGCGGGCCATCGCCGGGCGGTCCGAGGCGACCGTGGTCAGCGGCGGGTCCGTGAGGCCGGCCTCCTTGACGTCGTCGAAGCCGGCGACGGCCAGCTCGCCGGGGACGTCGATGCGCAGCTCGCGCGCCGCGCGCAGCACGCCGATCGCCTGGTCGTCGGTGGCGCACACCAGCGCCGGCGGCCGGTCGGGCCCGGCGAGCAGCGACAGGGCGACCTGGTAGGCGTCGTAGCGGTTGTACGGGGCCTGGAACAGGCGGCCCTCGGTGGAGATGCCCGCCTCCTGCATCGCCCGGCGCCAGCCCTCGACGTGGTCGGTGACCGGGTCGCCGACGACCGGGGTGCCCTCGGTGCCGCCGAGGCAGGCCACGTACGGGTGGCCGTGCTCGAGGAGGTGGCGGGTGGCGAGCTGGGCGCCGCCCACGTCGTCCGTGACGACCGCGACGTCGTCGAGCGCCTCGGGCCTGCGGTGCAGCAGCACCAGACGGGCGTCCCACGCCTCGATCTCGGCGGCCGCGTGCTCGCTCGGGCCCTGGCTGACCAGGATCAGGCCGGAGACCCGCATCCCGAGGAAGGCCCGCAGGTAGTGCACCTCGCGCTCGTCGAGGTAGTCGGAGTTCCCGACGAGGACCATCTTTCCGCGCTCGGCGGCGGCCTGTTCGACCGCGTGCGCCATCTCCGCGAAGAAGGGCTGGCGCGCGTCCGGCACGATCATGCCTATGAGGTCGGTGCGCCGCGACGCCATCGCCTGCGCCACCCGGTCCGGGCGGTAACCCAGCTCCTTGATGGCGGCGAGTACCCGCTCGCGCGTGGCCGGGGCGACCGGCCGGGGTCCGTTGTTGATGACATAGCTGACGACGGCGGTGGAAGTCCCCGCCAGTCGCGCCACATCGTCCCGCGTCACCTTGGCCACGCGCGGCAGTCTACGCGGGAAGAGTCACCTGGTGGCAGGTCGAATGACAGCTTCCGTACGCCCGCCGGAAGGGCTTTCGCCCCCTTCGGACCCCTTGTCCCCGGCGGCCTGTGCCGTGCCGGCCGGGTCCGAGGGGCGTTCCGCCTTGTCGGCCTTCTCCGGCGTAACAAAGCGATAACCGACGTTCCGGACCGTGCCGATCAGCGCCTCGTGCTCGGGCCCGAGCTTCGCCCGCAGCCGTCGTACGTGGACGTCGACCGTGCGCGTACCGCCGAAGTAGTCGTAGCCCCAGACCTCCTGGAGCAGCTGGGCGCGCGTGAACACGCGGCCCGGGTGCTGGGCCAGGTACTTCAGGAGCTCGAACTCCTTGAAGGTCAGGTCGAGCACGCGGCCCTTGAGCTTCGCGCTGTACGTGGCCTCGTCCACCGACAGATCGCCGTTGCGGATCTCCATCGGGGAGTCGTCGCCGGTCAGGCTCTGCTTGCCCATCGCGAGCCGGATCCGGGCCTCGACCTCGGCCGGGCCCGCGGTGTCGAGCAGCACGTCGTCGATGCCCCAGTCCGCGGTGACGGCCGCCAGGCCGCCCTCCGTCACGACGAGGATCAGCGGGCAGCCGGGCCCGGTGGAGCGCAGCAGCTGGCACAGGCTGCGCACCTGCGGAAGGTCGCGGCGGCCGTCGATCAGGATCACGTCGGCACCCGGGGTGTCGACGAGGGCCGGGCCCTCGGCGGGGGCCACGCGCACGTTGTGGAGCAGCAGTCCGAGGGCGGGCAGCACCTCCGTCGACGGCTGGAGGGCATTGGTGAGAAGCAGCAGAGAACTCATCGCCGCCCTCCTGCCCCGGTCTCGGTCGCAAGATGGTGATGCTCGGTTCGCTCGCCCATAACGTCTGGTTCCTCCTCGGTCCCTGCGAGGACGTTTACGGCACTGCTGGCACTGCTGGTACCGCTCGGTCTTTCCCGTGGTGCTGCCCGCGGGTCACGCGCCCATGAACCCTGCAGAAAAGCACAAAAGGACCCGGGGGCTGCGCTGCCCGGATCCTCTGGCAAGGAGAATAGCCCACATGAGTTCACCTCCGGCAGGCCGAACGGCGCGATCTTCTGTGCTACCGATCACGCGCGGGAGGCGCCGCACCACGCTGCGTGCGGCCGACGGAGTCGCGATCGAGGCCGCGTACGAGCCCTGTGTGCAGGGCGCCGAGGCCTCCGGGGGCCTGGCGTTCGTGGTCGCGCACGGCTTCACGGGCGATCTCCTCAAGCCGCACGTACGCCGGGCCGCCGGGGTCTTCGCCCAGGTCGCGGGCGTGATCACCTTCTCCTTCCGCGGACACGGCCGGTCCGGCGGGCGCTCCACGGTCGGCGACCTCGAAGTGCTCGACCTCGCCGCGGCCGTCGCGTGGGCCCGCTCCCTCGGCTACACCCGCGTGGTCACCGTCGGCTTCTCGATGGGCGGTTCGGTGGTGCTGCGCCAGGCCGCGGAGCACAGGGGGCGCACGGAAGCGCGCCCCGACGCGGTGGTGGCCGTCAGCGCCCCGGCCCGCTGGTACTACCGCGGTACGCCCTCGATGCGGCGCCTGCACTGGCTGATCACGCGGCGCACGGGCCGGGTGGTGGGCCGCCACGTCCTGCGCACCCGTATCCACCACAAGGACTGGGACCCGGTCCCGCGCTCGCCGGTCGAGTCGGTCCCGCTGATCGAGTCCCCCTTGCTGGTGGTCCACGGGGACCGGGACCCGTACTTCCCGCTGGACCACCCCCGGATGCTGGCCTCGGCGGCTCCCGGCGTGGAGCTGTGGGTGGAGCCCGGGATGGGGCACGCGGAACATGCGGCCGGGGACGAGCTCCTGGGCCGGATCGGGGAGTGGGCCACGCGCGCGGCCGGCTCCTAGCCGGTGGGCTGCGCGGCACCGGGCCGGTGGTCCGCCCGGCCCGTTCCCCGGGTACGCCCGGCCGTGACAAGAACCGCACCCGGCCCCGAACACCCCCGCCCACCCCGCATCATGGATGCGAACCACACGAAGGAGGGGCCCACATGGCACAGGGCACGATCCGGTACTGGGCCGCCGCCAAATCCGCCGCCGGCCTCGCAGAGGAGCCCTACGACGCCGAGACGCTGGCCGAAGCGCTGGACGCGGCCCGGGTGCGACACCCCGGCGAACTCGTCCGCGTCCTGCAGCGATGCTCGTTCCTCATCGACGGCGATCCCGTCGGCACCCGCGGACATGAGACCGTACGCCTTGCCGAGGGCGGCACGGTCGAGGTGCTCCCGCCGTTCGCAGGAGGGTGACCCGCACACGATGAGCGACCAGCACAGTCAGGAGCACGGCGGGTCCGGCCCGTACGACCCGTACCGGCAGCAGCAGCCCGAGCCGCAGTGGCCGACGGGCGCGGGCGGCCAGGACGACGGGCCGCACACCCAGCGCTGGCAGGGCCGCACCTGGGAGACCCAGTCGCACCCGCACACCCCCGCCGCGGCCGCGGACACGGCGTACCTGCCGCCCCAGCACGCGGCGGAGTCCCCGCAGCAGTCCTACGGCGGCCCGCAGCCCGGTCACGCCGCCCCGCAGCAGACGTACGGCGGCCCGCTCCCGCCGGAGGCCCCGGCCACACCCGACCCGTATACGGGCCAGGATCCGTACGGGCACCAGCAGGCGTACGCGGCTCAGCAGCCGTACCCGCAGCAGTCGTACGGGGATCAGCAGTCGTACGCGGATCAGCCCTCGTACGGCGATCAGCCCTCGTACCAGGCGGCGACGCAGGAGCCGTACCCGCAGCAGTCCGCCGCCGACCCCTATCCGCACCAGCAGTCCGCCGCCGACCCCTATCCGCACCAGCAGTCCGCCGCCGCCCCGTACCCCTACGAGGAGCGCGCCGCCGACGCCTACGCGTACAGCGCGGCCCAGGCAGCCGCGGCCGCACCGGAGGCGGGTCAGGCGCAGGTCCATGCGCAGGCGCCCGCCGAGCCGGCGCCCGCCGCGGCCCCCGAGGGCGCCCCCGCCTACGGGCCCGCCACCGTCGTCGGCAATACGCGGATCACCGACGCCCAGCGCGCCCGCGCCGAGGGCCGTTCGCCGATCATCGCGCCCGGCATCCAGCCCGCCGGGATCACCGCCGCGCTCGGTCTGCTGCTCGCGGGCGGCGCGGCCCTCGGCGACTACGCGCTGCTCGTTCCACTGCTCGCGCTCCAGGGGCTGACCGCGGCCGGCTGGTTCCGCCTGAACGGGATGTGGCCCGCGCGCCAGGGCATCGCCCTCGCCTTCGCGGGCGCGCTCACCGCGGACATCGTGCTGCTCGCGGCCGGCCGCGAGCACGCGCCCGCCGCGATCATCGGCACGCTCGGCGTCTGGGTGCTGCTCACGCTGGTGATCCAGCTGCGCTCGCGCGCCGACGCGGACGACCGGATGCAGGGACTGATGGCCACGGTGGCCTCGGCGGCCCTCGCGATCATCGCGGCCGGCTTCCTCGGGGCGTCCGCCGACGCCGCGACGGTGGGCGCGCTCGCCGTCGCGGTCGCCACCCTCGCGCGGGCGCTGCCGCTCCCGGCGGCCGGGTCCGTCGTGGTCTCGCTGCTCGCGGCGGCCGGCGCGGGTGTCGCGGCCGGTGCGATGACCGGCCTCGGTTCGGGCGGTGCGCTGCTCGGGTTCGGCGCCGGGGTCTGCGCGCTGGTCGGGCTCCGGGTGGCCAGCTACGACTACCCGTCGCGGTTCGTGCACATGACGGCGGGCGTCGCCCTGCCGCTCGCGGCGGCCGCGCCCGCGGTGTACCTGCTCGGGCGGGTCATCGGCTGAGGCGCCCGGCCATCTTCCCGGCCTTCTTCCCGTACGGCGCCGGGGTGCTGTTCCACGAGGAACGCACCCCGGCGCCGTCGTTCGTCACAGCTCCTCGACAAGATCCGGAAGCCCCGCCGTCCGCACAAACGCGCGAGTTAGGCTCCCGGGAACGACACCGAAGCGAGGGCCCCACCGTGCGCGGACTGCGAATACTCCTGATCATCGCCGTGATCCTGGGCGGACTCTTCGTCGCGGCCGACCGCATCGCCGTGGGCATCGCCGAGGACGAGGCGGCGGAGCAGCTGCGCACCAGTGAGAACCTCGCCGAGAAGCCGGACGTGTCCATCAACGGCTTCCCCTTCCTGACCCAGCTCGCCGGGGGTGAGCTGGACGACGTGTCGATCGGCATCGACGACTACGACGCCCCTGCCGACGGTGTGCAGGGCGGCAAGATCCGTATCGCCGAACTCGACGCCACCATGCGCGGCGTCGCCTTCTCCGACGGCTACAGCTCGGCCACCGCCGACAGCGCCGAGGGCACCGCACTCGTCGCGTACGACGAGCTCCTCAAGGCCGCGAAGGTGGAGGACGCGCAGGTCGCGCCCGGGATGACCGCGAAGGTCGTGGGTCTGTCGCAGGGCCAGGGCGGCAAGATCAAGGTCGCCATCCAGGTCACCGCCTTCGGCAAGCAGCTGCCGCCCATCGGTCTGACCAGCACGGTCACCGTGGAGGAGGGCAACACGGTGTACGTGCACGCCGACGCGATCCCGAAGGTCGGCGGCATCGCGGTCGCAGACCGCAAGATGCGCGAGATCTCCGACTTCAAGCAGAAGATCGACGGGCTGCCCGCGGGCATCGACCTCAAGTCGGTCCAGGCGGCGGAGAAGGGCGTGGAGATCGCGGTCACCGGCTCGCAGGTGAAGCTGGTCGGCTGACCTGACCTGGGCGGTTGGTTCGGCGGCCCGGCATTGTCAGTGGGCGCCGATAGCCTTGAGGGGCTGGTGCGGCCCCCGGGCGGGAGGGGTCTGTCCGGCGTACTCCCGCCCAGCCACGCTGTGGACCCGCCCCGTCCCGTTCTACGAGACACCGACGTCCACGCCACGACTGTGACGGGCGCGACACCGCCCTCCCGGGCCCGTGGAAGCTGGTCCGACGCCACTCGAATCCCAAAGTCCGGACGATCGCGTATCAGCATACGGACGACCGGTGACACGGCGACCGATACGTCCCTACGATCGGGCCCATGAAGCAACAGGCATGGGGCCTCCCCAGCTCGAAGAGCGAGGGGACGGATCTCACGAAGCGGCGGGCAGTGGACCTGTGCCGCGTCGCCGCCATGCTCTGTCGCACCGTCTGAGCGGGCATCCAGGCCTCCCCGGTCGCCAACTCCCGCTTTCACCGGACCTCTTGAGCCCATCGGCTCGGGGTCACCCTGTGCCCGTGCGCTACGCACCCGTACCCGTACGTCCGCACACCCCGACGCATCCCTGCCGCAACTGCCCCGGAGGAGACAGCACATGAGCCGCACCGACGTCCTGGTGGACGCCGACTGGGTCGAGGCCAACCTCGACAACCCGAAGGTCGTCATCGTCGAGGTCGACGAGGACGCCTCGGCGTACGACAAGAACCACATCAAGAACGCCATCAAGATCGACTGGCAGCAGGACCTCCAGGACCCGGTCCGCCGCGACTTCATCGACCAGGCCGGCTTCGAGAAGCTGCTGTCCGAGCGCGGTATCGCCAACGACGACACGGTCGTCCTCTACGGCGGCAACAACAACTGGTTCGCCTCCTACGCCTACTGGTACTTCAAGCTCTACGGCCACCAGGACGTCAAGCTCCTCGACGGTGGCCGCAAGAAGTGGGAGCTGGACTCGCGCGACCTCGTCACCGAGATCACCCCGCGCCCGGCCACCGAGTACAAGGCCAAGGCCCAGAACACCGCGATCCGCGCCTTCCGCGACGACGTCGTGAACGCGATCGGCAACCAGAACCTGGTCGACGTGCGCTCGCCCGACGAGTTCAGCGGCAAGCTGCTCGCCCCGGCGCACCTGCCGCAGGAGCAGTCGCAGCGCCCCGGCCACGTGCCCTCGGCCCGCAACATCCCGTGGTCGAAGAACGCCAACGACGACGGCACCTTCAAGTCGGACGAGGAGCTGAAGAAGCTCTACGCCGACGAGCAGGTGGACCTCGCCAAGGACACCATCGCGTACTGCCGCATCGGCGAGCGCTCGGCCCTGACCTGGTTCGTGCTGCACGAGCTGCTCGGTGTCGAGAACGTCAAGAACTACGACGGCTCCTGGACCGAGTACGGCTCCCTGGTCGGCGTGCCGATCGAGCTCGGCGCCGGCAAGTAAGCAACCGCCCCTTTTCCTCTAGGAGTTCAGCATGTGCGGAGCGAAGGCCGGCGGCCCGGACGCCTCGACGATCAAGCCCGGTGAGACCACCATCCAGGGCCAGGTGACCCGCGACGGCGAGCCCGTCACCGGTTACGTGCGCCTGCTCGACTCGACCGGTGAGTTCACCGCCGAGGTGCCCACCTCGGCGACGGGCCAGTTCCGGTTCTACGCGGCCGAGGGCACGTGGACCGTACGGGCCCTGGTGCCCGGCGGCACCGCGGACCGCACGGTCGTCGCGCAGACCGGCGGTCTCGCCGAGGTCGCCATCGCGGTGTAGCCACCGCACGGGCAGCGTGCCGGCTGCCCACCGGAAACGGCCGGAGGGCCGCACCCCTGGGGGTTGGACGCCATACCAGGAACTGGGTGCGGTCCTCCGGCTTCTGCGTGCGGGCCGCCGGCTTCCGCGTGCCGTTCCGGGCCCTCGCGACGGGGCTACGCTGGAGATATGTACGCGCGAAGGCGGCACGTCTACTTCGCCATGATGGGGCTCTGTCTGGGCCTGTTCGTGCTGGCGTGGGCCGTCGTCCGGCTGTGGTCCGTCCCGGTGGCCGTCGGCATGTGCGTGGTGGCCATGGTGATCCCGCCCGTGGCCGCGATCGTCGCCAACCGGCGGGGACCCGAGGACCGTTGGTGGGACGACCCTTCGGGCGACCCGCAGTCCGACACCTGGTGGGACGAGCTGGACGGCAAGCGCAGGCCTCCTTCGTAGCGCGGCGGACACGCTGCGCGGCGGGCACGCCACGTACCGCGCTCAGGCCTCGCAGTGTGCCGCCAGGCCTGCGAGCAGCATCTCGCTGCCCTCGCGCGCCTGGTCGTGGGCCTCCTTCGTGGCGGTGGTCTGGGAGAGCGTCACCTTCGTGTGCGCACCCTGTTCGGTGAAGGTGAGCTCCATGACCTCGGACTCGCCGCCCGGCACGTCCATCGCGACCACGATGTGCTCGCGCTCGACGACCTCGCGGAACTCGCCGCTCAGCGGGAACTGCCCCCCGTCCGGCATCCCGAGCGTGGCCTTCCATGGACCGCCGGGACGCAGATCGATCTCGACGGTGCCCTCCACGGCCCCGAACCAGGACGGCCACTCGGCCGGCGTCGTGTAGGCCTGCCACACGCGGGACACGGGGGCGGCGATCTCGCGGGACACGGAGTAGGAGTAGCCGGTGGTGTGCTGCTGCTCGCTCATGGTCGTATGCCTCTCTCGTCAGGTGGTGCATCGGTGCGGCTCCAACTGGGCGCCGCGTTCGAGGTGTTGACGTGCCGGGGCGGGAAAAGTCATCGGCGCCCACCGGTCCGAGGTCCGGTTGGCCAGCTGTGTACCGGTGACGGGCGGTGCGATGTGTTCTGCGGCGAGATGGTTCCGCGCAGGTCAGAGGGTGTCCGAACCGTTATCGGCGGCCGTGCAACTCCCCGTGTTTCCCGGGGGTCTTCTGGGCGCGTCGATACGGAATCGGCGCGTCCCAGGAACCCAGGGGGGATCGTGGAACCAGCAGCACCGCCCGTGCCGCCGGACGCAGGGGAGGCGTCCGGCCCCTTCGCAGGGTCGGCGTCCGGGCCCTTCGCCGGGGAGGCGCTCGGCCCCTTCGCAGGCGAGCCGCCCGCACCCGATGAGCCCGCCGCGCCGCCGCGGCCCAAGCGCCGTCGCGGGCGCACGACTGCGCTGATCCTCGCCGCCGCGGTCCTCGGCGTCACGGGCGGCGGGGCGTACGGGTACACGGTCCAGGCGGACCGTGAGCCGACGCCGTTGCCGGCGCTGTCGCAGCACGGTCTCGTGTATCCGGACAAGCCGTCGAAGGCGGCGAAGGACGCGGCCGGGCGGCACAAGACGGACGGGGATCTGCGCAAGCTCCTCGTGCCGCGGCCGAAGGGTGCGCGCACCCCGGGCGCGGCCGACGTCGGTGGCGCGCTGCCGGACTCCGGCTGGCTGTCGCCGCGCGACTACGTCCTCAACTACGACGACCCGGACTGGATGGTCGAGTACCTCAACGGTCTGGGCATCCGCCGCGTCGCCTCCGCGTCCTGGATGCAGGGCGCCCACCGTGTCACCAGCGTCGACCTCGTGCAGTTCCGGGCCGACGGCCAGCGGGGCGCGGTCGAGCACGCGGTCGAGCAGCTGTCGTACATGCCCGAGACGAAGGCGGGGGCGGGCAACCCGGGCCACGCGTTCAAGGGCAGCGTCGAGGGGCGCTACTTCGTCTACCCGGTCGAGAACAAGCCGGGCTATCTCCCCTTCTACCGAGCGCGGGCGATCGCCTACCGCGGTGACGTGATGGTCGATGTGCACATCTCCGACACGAAGCCGATCAGCAAGAACGACATCCGCTCGATCGTGGAGAAGCAGGTGGGCCGGCTGTGAACGAGGTACCCGAGACGCTGACCGCGGGGCCCGAGCGGCCCGAGCGCGGATCCGGGCGCGGACGCAGGATCGTGGCCCTCGTTCTGCCGGCCGTGGTGGTCCTCGGAGCCGTCGGCGGCGCCGCCTTCCACGTCAGGTCGACGGTGGACCGGGCCGATACGACGGTGACCACCCGGCACTGGGGCACCCACAAGTCCGGCAAGGACCCGGCGGCCGACGCCCACCGCGGCCGGCACGACACCGAGCTCTCCAAGCTCCTGCTGCCGGTGCCCGTGGGCTACCGGCTCGGCCCGGACATCGACGAGAACGGCAACGACAGCTCCCTGACGGGCAAGCAGGCCACGGCCCGCCTGAAGGCCGCGGGCCGTGGCCTCACCGGCCAGCAGCGCCGGCAGTTCAACCAGCGGGTCGAGAAGTTCGGGGTGGAGGGGGTCGCCGGGCGTTCCTACGTCGAGGAGCAGGCCGGCATGGTCGTGGAGACCACGCTCACCAAGGCGAAGGACAGCAAGGCGCTGCGTCAGCTCCAGTCCTTCATGACCGATCTGCTCAAGGTCCTCCCCGGATCCAAGAAGGGCCCGAAGGTGGAGGGGCACCCGGGCGTCCGGTGCACGCTCGTCCCCGGGGACAAGGACGAGCCGGTCGACGACCTCTTCTGCTCCGCGCAGGTCAAGGGCGTCTACGTGAGCTTCTACGCGTACGGCCCGAAGCCCATGAGCACCACCGAGGCGGCCCGCCTCCTGAAGAAGCAGCTCGACCACATCGATGCGCCGGGGGAGTACGTATGACCGACCAGCAGCTGCCTCCGGCCGCTCCGGCACCGCAGCCGGAGATCCCCGCGCAGTGGGGCGGGGTCACCCAGGTCGAGGCCGAGGGGCCGGCCACCTGGGTGCAGCCACCGCCGCCCAAGCCCTCGCTCAAGGACCGGCATGTGCTGCGGGCCGTCGCCCGCTGGACCCTGGCCGTGCTGGTGTTCGGCGGGGCAGGCGCCGGCACCGCGTACGGCATCACGTCCATGGAGCGGACAGACGTGCCGGGCCTCGCGACCCAGGCGGACGGGCGCTGGGATTACCCGGCCCTGAAGCTGCCCGCACTCCCCGAGGGCAAGCCCCGCCCCTTCGGCGAGGCGAACCCCGGCGAGATCCACCACGCGGCCCTGACCGACCTGATGCTGGACGCGCCCAAGGGGGCGAAGGACGACACGGGTCCGAAGGCCGTCACGGGCAAGGAGTTCGCCGGGCTGTACGCGAAGGACAGCCGCGGCGAGGTGGCGAACGGGCTGCGCGACTACGGCATCCGCGAGATCGTCTCCCGCTCCTGGACCGCTCCCGACGGCACGCAGAGCCGGATCTATCTGGTCCGTTTCCCCTCGGTCGGGTACGCGGACGGCTTCCTGGACGAGATCCTCTCGCCCGCCGGGGACGCGGGCCGGGAGATCGAGGGCGTCGGGGCGACGGTGGTCGACGAGAAGTGGGAGAACCCCCGTGAGGACATCGAGACCCAGCTGTACATGTACGACTCGGCCCCCGAAGACAAGGGGGACGACCGGGTCGCCTACCTGGCCTCCGGCGACACCATCGGTGTGATCGTCCAGACCCGCAAGGGCGGCGCCGAGCGGGTCCCCTTCCACCAGACCGTGGTCCTGCAGACCCAGCTCCTGGACTGAGGCGGGCCCGACCGGACCCACCTCACAGCGACCCCCGGGCCCCGGCCGACTAAGCTGGGGCCCGGCCGTTTACCTGCCCCACCGCTCATCGAGGAGCACCGAAGTGCTTGAGGCATTCTTCTCAGCCCTGCTCGTCCTGGTCTGCGTCGGCGTTCTCGCCTTCGCCGGACTGACCGTGAAGAAGCTGTACCAGGGTCAGCGCTGACCTTCGTACGCCGCCGTCCGCCGCGTACCCCCCTACGCCGTACTGAGAGCAAGTCATGATCGAGATCCCGTCCGACCTGAACCCCTCCCTCGTGCCCCTCGCCTTCCTGCTCGGCAACTGGGCGGGTGCGGGCGTCTCGGACTTCCCCGGTGCCGAGAAGTGCAACTTCGGGCAGGAGGTCACCTTCAGCCACGACGGGCGTGACTTCCTCGAGTACCACTCGCGTACGTGGGTCCTGGACGCCGAGGGCAACAAGGTCAAGCCGCTCGAGACCGAGTCCGGCTTCTGGCGGATCGACGCCGAGCGCAAGGTCGAGGTCGTGATGGTCCGCGACGACGGTGTCGTCGAGGTCTGGTACGGCGAGCTGGCCGACAAGAAGCCGCAGATCGACCTGGCCACGGACGCCGTCGCGCGCACCGCCGCCTCGGGCCCGTACAGCGGCGGCAAGCGCCTGTACGGCTACGTCAAGGGCGACCTGATGTGGGTGGGCGAGAAGCAGACCCCCGAGGTCCCGCTGCGCCCGTACATGTCGGCCCAGCTGAAGAAGGTCGTGACCCCGGAGGAGGTCGCCGAGATGGCGCGCAACCTCCCGGACATGCCGGATGACGGCATCGCGTTCTTCAAGTAGGCCGCGCCTCCGCCGAGCCGCAGGGCTTCTGAGCCTCGCAAGGGCGGCACCCGTTCCCGGGTGCCGCCCTTCTGCATGCGCTTGGCAATTTTAGTACGGATCCGTATAGTCCATAAACGTGAATACCGAATCCGTAGAATCAAGGCTGGAGCCCGGCGGGGAGAGCCTGCTGGCGCTTCAGCGCGCCACCCACGCGACCCTGCACGTGCTCACCACGGAGCTCGCCGCCCTCAAGCTCACGCCCTCCGAGATCAACGCGCTCGCCAACCTCGCCGACGGCCGGCCGCGCACGGTCAGCGAGCTCGGCGCCGCGATCGGGTCCAAGCCGACCACGACGACGGGTGTGCTCGACCGGCTGGAGAAGCGCGGCCATCTGACCCGCGCGCTCAAGCCGGGCGACCGCCGCTCCGTGCGGATCGAGCTCACCGAGCAGGGGCGGGCCGCCGCGGCCACGGTGCGCGAGGCCTTCGCGGAACTGGAGGCGCGGGCGCTCGCGGCGGTGCGGCCCGAGGATGTGGCCGGCTACCGGGCCGTGCTCGCCGCACTCGGGGAGGCCGCGCGATGACCGGGGCCGAGGCCTTCGAGGGGAAGGTGGCCGGGACCTTCGACGGGCTCATGGCCGAAGTCATGGCCGACGCGTCCCGGTTCGGGCACCGTCAGCATGTCCATCTGACCTGGCTCGCGGTCCGCCGGCACGGCACGGAGGCGGCGATACGGCTGGTCAGTGACGGAATCCGGCGGACGGCCCGGTACGCCGGTGCCCCGCAGAAGTACCACGCGACGGTCAGCCGCGCCTGGGTCGAGCTGGTCGGGCATCACGCAGACGAGACCGACGAGTTCGACGAACTCCTCGTACGGCGGCCGGAGTTGCTCGACAAGCGGCTGCTGGTCCGGTACTACACCTCGGCCGCGCTCGCCGCCCCGTAGGCCCGCACCGGCTGGGTGGCACCGGACCGGGCACCCTTCCCGTTCCCCTCCGCCGCCTGAACGGACCGGCTCCCGTCCGCCTGAACGACCGGCCCCCGTCCGCCTGAACGCACAGCCCCCGCACCGCACACCCCCGCCCACCTACACTGGGCCCTGTGGTGAGCACCGACTGGAAGAGCGACCTCAGGCAGCGCGGCTACCGGCTGACGCCGCAGCGTCAGCTTGTCCTCGAGGCGGTGGACACCCTCGAGCACGCGACCCCCGACGACATCCTCGCGGAGGTCCGCAGGACGGCCTCGGGCGTGAACATCTCCACGGTCTACCGCACGCTGGAGCTCCTGGAGGAGCTCGGTCTGGTCAGCCACGCCCACCTCGGCCACGGCGCCCCGACGTACCACCTCGCGGACCGCCACCACCATCTGCACCTGGTCTGCCGCGACTGCACGAACGTGATCGAGGCCGACGTGTCGGTGGCCGCCGACTTCACGGCGAAGCTCAAGGCCGAGTTCGGGTTCGACACCGACATGAAGCACTTCGCGATCTTCGGCCGCTGCAAGGACTGCACGGCACAAGCGGGCCAGGCCGCGGAGGCAGCCTCCCGGGGCCCCGGGGAATAAGCCCGGCCGTCGCCTCGTCGTAGATTGGGTGACCATGAAGAGCCCTTTGCTGTCCCTGCCCGGCGCCGTCCCCGCCGAGGGCGCCGACGAAGGTGTCGCCGCGCACTACGGCGAGCTGTACCGGGAGCAGCGCGCCCTCGCAGACGGCAGCGGGGTCGTCGACCTCTCGCACCGCGGCGTCCTGACCGTCACCGGCGACGACCGCCTGAGCTGGCTGCACCTGCTGCTCACCCAGCACGTGGAACAGCTGCCCCCGCACCAGGCCACCGAGGCGCTGATCCTCTCGGCCAACGGCCACATCGAGCACCACCTCTCGCTCGTGGACGACGGCACGACCACGTGGGCGTACTTCGAGGCCGGCACGGGCGAGGCGCTGCTCGCGTACCTGGAGTCGATGAAGTTCTTCTACCGGGTCGAAGTGGCCGACCGCACCGAGGAGTTCGCGGTCGTGCATCTTCCGGCCGGTTCGATCGCGCCGGTGCCGGAGGGCGTCGTCGCCCGTGAGACCGCGTACGGCCGCGATCTCTTCCTGCCGCGCGACCAGCTGGAGTCGTACGTGGCCGAGCACGGCCCGGCGGTCGGCATCCTCGCGTACGAGGCGCTGCGCGTGGAGGCCCACCGGCCGCGGCTCGGCTTCGAGACCGACCACCGCACCATCCCGCACGAGCTGGGCTGGATCGGCAGCGCGGTCCATCTCCAGAAGGGCTGCTACCGCGGCCAGGAGACGGTCGCCCGCGTGCAGAACCTGGGCAAGCCCCCGCGCCGCCTGGTCTTCCTGCACCTGGACGGCAGCGAGGTCCACCTGCCCGGCCACGGCACGGAGGTCAGGCTGGCCTCCGACGGCCCCGAGGGCCGCAAGATCGGCTTCGTGACCACCTCGGCCCGCCACCACGAGCTGGGCCCGATCGCGCTCGCGCTGGTCAAGCGGAACGTTCCGGTGGACGCCCAGCTCCTGGTGGGGACGACGGCGGCGGCTCAGGAAGTCGTCGTAGAGCCGTAAGCAGCAATCAAGGCAGTCAGCCGCCCACCGACTCCAGCGCCGTGCGCAGCGCCCACGGTGTCGCCGCCGCCCACGCCTGCGGGGAGCAGGAGTGCGGGTACGGGACGGGCCGCGCGGAAGCGGCGCGTTCGTAGCCGCCGAGCACCTCGGGCAGCCGGTATCCGTGGTGGGCGGCCGCCTCGGTGAGGCCGGCCGCGACCTTGCGCAGTTCGTCGGCGAGACCGTAGCGGGCCAGGCCGAGGGCGATGACGCCGTTGTCGTGCGGCCAGGCGCTGCCCCGGTGGTACGAGAGCGGGTGGTACGGCAGTTGGCCCGCGGCCAGGGTGCGGATCGCCCAGCCGGAGAAGAAGTCGGGCTCCACCAGGCGGCGGCCCACGCGCCGGGCGCGGTCCTCGTCGAGGATGCCGGACCACAGCAGATGGCCCGCGTCGGAGGCGAGCGCGTCGACCTGCTGTCCCTTGCCGTCCAGGGCGAGGGCCGGGAAGTCGTCATCGGCCAGCCAGAAGTCCCGTACGAAACGGGCCCGCAGGTCGTCGGCCCGGGCGTCCAACTCCCGTGCCAGGGAAGGGTCCTGCCAGACCTCCTCGGCCACGCGCGCGGTGCGCCGCAGCGCGTCGTACGCGTATCCCTGCGCCTCGCAGACCGCGATCGGGCCCTCGGCCTGCCGGCCGTCCTTGAAGCAGACGGCGCCCGCGGAGTCCTTCCAGTTCTGGTTGACCAGGCCGTCGGGGTCGGGCGAGTAGACGAGATAGCCGTGCTCGTCGAGGCCGCCGTCGCCGGTCATCCAGGCGACCGCCGCGCGTGCGTGGGCTTCGAGCCGGCGCGCGAGGGTGTCGTCGGCCGTGCGCGCCCAGTGGGCATGGAGCAGGACGAGGAAGAGCGGGGTGGCGTCGACGGCACCGTAGTAGCGGCCGTATGGGACCTGGCGGAAGTGCGCGAGTTCGCCCAGGCGGGTCTCGTGCACGATGCGCCCCGGCTGTTCGCCGCTGTACGCGTCGTACCGCTCGCCCTGCACGGCCGCGAGCGCGCTCAGGGTGCCCGCCGCGAGCTCCGGCCGGTACGGGAGCATGAAGTACGAGGTGAGCAGCGAGTCCCGGCCGAAGAGGGTGAGGAACCAGGGGATCCCGGCCGCGGGCACGCCGACCGTCTCGCCGTCCACGCCGGTGGCCGGGATGGTGAGCAGCCGCAGGTCGTCGAGGCCCTTGGCGCAGGCCAGGGAGAGGGGGTCGGTGCCGGTCGGGCCCTCGGCACCGGACGTGCCGGGTGCCGCGGTGAGGGGCGGGCCGTACGGTTGTGCTTCCGTGCGGAGCCGCAACTCCGCCTGCCCGTGGGGCGGTACGTGCAGCCGCCAGGTCAATCGGCAGGAACCGTCGGCCTGTTGGACCTCCACCTCGTCCGGGGCGGGGTCCGCCGTGACGGCCGTCCGCGCATACCAGTCCTCGCGCCGGTAGCCGAACTCCACGCCCGTCGCGGTGGGCGTCGTGCGGTACTCGGCGCCCGGCTTCGCGTAGGCGCGGTCGTCGGCGCGCAGCTCGAACAGGTCCGCGAAGTCCGCGCCGACGGTCAGCGTCACCTCGGCCGTCAGCGGCTCGGCGCCGCTGCCGACGATCCGCAGCGCGTCGGTGAACTCCCCGGCGGCTACGGCCTGTCGGCGGAACACGGCGTACGCGGGCGGCGCGTCCCGGGTGCCCTCGGGCGTGAGCACGCACTCCGCGGCGCCCTCGCCGGAGGGGGCGGCGGGGGACAGGACGAAGGGGGAGTCGCCGTCGACGGTCAGCTGCCAGCGGCTCAGGTGGCGGGCGTCGCGCGCGAACAGGCCGTCGGGCGAGGTGCCGCGCGTGCCGGTGATCGAGCCGTCCGCGGTGAGATGCGCGAACGTGGCGTCCCGGACGAGCTGCACGCGTGCCCCGGTGCCGCTCATCGCCCCGCCTCCGTGCGGTCGTCGGTGTGCAGCAGGTCGAGCGTGAGCGCGGCCGTCCAGGAGAAGGAGCGTGCGCCGCGGCCCTCGCCGGTGGTGGGGTCGACGTACTCGGCGAACCCGGAGCCGCCCGCCGTCTCCAGGAGCGAGGCGCGGATGCGGTCGGCGTGCGCGTGCCGGCCGTGCGTGCGCAGTCCGCGCTCGATCAGCCAGGCCGTGTTGAACCAGGCGGGCCCGCGCCAGTACCGGGTGCGGTCGAAGGCGGGACCGGTCAGGTCGTAACTCGGCACGAGCGCGGTGGCGTCGGCGTGGAAGCCGGGTCCGTCGAGCGTGCCGACCAGGCGGTCGACGATCGATGCGGGGAGTCCGGGCACGAGCAGTGGTGCCAGGCCGGCGACACTCCGCTCCCGTACGAGCTCGTCACTCACCAGATCGCGGGCGAGGAACGCACCCGCCTCCTCGTCCCACAGCCGCGCCACGAGCGTCTCGGTCAGACGCTCAGCGCGTGCCCTGTGCGGTGCCGGGTCGGCGCCCAGCTCGGCCGCGATGTCGGCGAGCGCGTGCTCGCTGACGGTCAACAGGGCGTTGAAGCAAGGGTCTTCGAGCGCGAAGGCATGGCGGGCTGCGCGGTCGTCGTAGCTCGCGTCCCGGTAGTCGGCCGCGAGCCGGACGTACCGCCCGTAGTCGAGGTCCGTCGGGCGGTCGGCGGGGTGGCCGTGGTCGAGGTCGGCGCGGCGGAAGCTGCCGGTGTCGATGGGGGAGATACGGGACAACGGGCCGTCCCAGCACGGGCTGTTGTCCATGCCCGGCTCCCACGGGTGGACGATCGCCGCGAGCCCCGAGCCGCCGAGGTCGCGCGCGCCCAGGAGGTACGCGTGCCAGGCCGTGAGGTGCGGGAAGACCCGCGACAGGAAGCCGCGGCGCCGCGACTCGGCAGGATCGGCTTGGTGGACGAGCCATGCGGCGAGCGCGTGCACCGGCGGCTGCACGATGCCCGAGGTCTCCAGGGAGGCGGGGGCGCCGGCCGGGTGACCGGCCGTGGACGACCGCCAGAAGTCGGGGCTGGGGAAGTAGGCCCCGTTCGGTACGGCCGAGTTGAAGACGATGTGCGGGACGCGCCCGTCCGCCCACTGAGCCGCGAGCAGCGACTCCAGCTCGCGCTGGGCACGGCGCGCCGACAGATGCCGCAGTCCGATGGCGATGAACGCCGAGTCCCAGCTCCACTGGTGCGGGTACAGGGTGCGGGAGGGGACCGTGCCGGACCCCGTCCAGTTGTCGAGCAGGACGCGCGCCGCACCGCGCCGCAGGGTCAGGTCCGCGGCGGCGGTGCGGGCGGGCCGGTCAAGGAGTGCCGTCACGCGCCGGACCCCTTGAGGAACGCGGGCACGGAGCGCACGGCCTCGACCGGGTCCCCGGTCAGGCGGCACTCGGCGGCGAGATAGCCCTCGTACCCGATGGTGTGCAGGGCGCCCAGCCAGGCCTGCCAGTCGAGGTGTCCCGCGCCGGGCTGGAAGCGGTTGGAGTCGGAGACCTGGGCGTGCCCGATGTACGGGGCGTGCGCGATGATCGCCGCCGCAGGGTCGGACTCCTCGATGTTCATGTGGTAGCTGTCGATGCCGATCTTCACGGAGTCCAGACCGACCTCCTTGATCAACTCGGCTGCCTGCTCGAGGCGGTTGACCATGTGGTCCTCGTACCGGTTGAGCGGTTCGAGGTAGAGCGTGACGCCCTCGCGCGCCGCGTGCTCGCCCAGCTCGGCGAGACCGGAGAGCAGCACCTCGCGGTCCTCGGCCTCGGAGCGCGGCGGCTCGAACGGGGGCAGCCGGCGCGAGAACATCCCGTACGAGGCCGGGGTCTGGGCCCCGAGCCCGCCGATCTCGCCGATCACCGTGAGCTGCGACTTCATCTGCTTGATCGCGTCGCGGCGCAGCTCCTCGTCGAAGGCGCCGAAGAAGTGCAGCATCTCCACGCACACGGTCGGCATCACGACGCCGTCCTTGAGTGCCTGCTTCAGCTCCGGCAGGCGCGAGGCGAAGTGCAGATCGCCTTTGGCGCGCAGCTCGACGGCGTCGTAACCGGCCTCCTGCGCGAACTCCCACTTCTCCTGGAGGGATTCACCGGGAAGGAGCTGTTCCTGGGCAGCGGTCTTCAGCATGAGTTCGGGACCTCTCAGAATTCCAGGACGACCTGGAGGGCGTCGGCGGGGCGCTCGTCGAGCAGGACGTACGCGTCGGCGGCCTCGGCCACCGGCACGACATGGCTGACCAGCGAGGTCACATCCACCTGGCCCTCGGCGACCAGGCGCAGGAAGGTCTGCTGCAGGCGCTCCACGCTCCAGCGGCCCGAGAGCGGGGCGGGCACGCCGCCGATCTGGGAGCAGACGATCTCGACGCGGTTGTGGTGGAACTCGTCGCCGAGCCGCAGCCCGATCCCGTCGCCCTGGTAGAAGCCGGAGGCCACGACGCGGCCGCCGACGGTGACCGAGCGGACCGCCTCGTGCAGCGCCGGGTACACCCCGCTGATCTCGATGGCGAGGTCCGCGCCGCGGCCGTCCGTGGCCTGCCGTACGAGATCGGCCACCTCGCCGGAGCGGGCGTTGAGCGCGGTGTGGGCGCCGTACTTCTTCGCGGTCTCCAGGCGTACGTCCATGGCGTCGACGGCGGTGACGCGGGCGCCGCTGAGCTGCGCGAGGCGGGTGGCGATCAGGCCGATGACGCCCTGGCCGAAGACGGCCACGTCCTCACCGAGGTTGATGCCGCCGGCCAGGACCGCGTTGTACGCGATGGCGCCGACCCGGGCGAACGCGCCCGCGAGCGGCTCGAGTCCGGCGGGCAGCGTGTGGCCGATCATGCGCTCGACGGGGACGATGCCCTCGCTGCGGTGGCCCCAGATGCCCCAGACCAGGTCGCCCACGGCCGGCAGCCCGGGGGTGCCCGCCAACTCCGGGGAGATCTCGGTGACTTCGCCGACCTCGGAGTAGCCCCAGCCGACGACCGGATACGCGATTCCCGCCGCGCCGTCGCGGAAGAGCCGGGACTCGGCGTCCCAGGTGCGGGTCAGATACGGGTTCGTGCCGCGGTAGGCCGTCAGTTCCGTGCCCGCCGAGATGCCCGAGTAGCGGGTGTGGACGCGCAGATGGCCGGGCGGCAGCTCGGCCGGTGCGTGCTCGGCCACCTCCACCTGGCGGGGACCTGTGAATTGAACGACGCGTTCCACGGACGACTCCGGAAAGAGGTGGTTCGGCTGGTGTTACGCCGACACTATCTCGCACTTATGTCTTGTCAACAGTCAAAAGTAGTGCTGAGATGCGTCACGGACAGGCGAAAGTCGGCGACGAGGACGGCAATGCGTACGAGGATCCAGCGGTCGAGGATGATCGCGGTCGGCGTCACGGCGGCTCTGGGCACCGGGCTGCTCACGGGCTGCTCCGGCAGCACCGGGCCGGGCAAGCCCGACCGCGAGATCACCGTGTGGTCGCAGGAGAACCTGCCGGACCGCATCGCCGCGACGCGGAAGGTCATCGACGGCTTCGAGGAGAAGACCGGCGTCAAGGTCAAGCTCGTCGGGGTCGACGAGGGGCAGATGCCGCAGCTGATCATGTCGGCCGCCGCCTCCGGCAATCTGCCGGACGTGATCGCCGCGGCCCCGCTCGGCCAGACCTGGCAGATGTACAGCAACGGCCTGCTGAACACGGAGATACCGCGCGAGATCCTCGGCAAGCTGGACCGCTCCACCTTCGACAAGAACGCCCTGGATCTGACCTCGGACGGCGCCACCAGCCTCGGCGTCCCCTCCGACTCCTGGCTCCAGCTGCTCGTCTACCGCAAGGACCAGTTCGACAAGGCGGGCCTCGCCGCCCCGGACACGTACGAGAGCGCCCTCGCCGCCGCGAAGCAGCTGACCACCAAGGGCAACGACGGCATCTCCGCCGCCACCGACCCCTCCGACGTGTTCACCTCGCAGAGCTTCGAGAGCCTCGCCCTCGCCAACGACTGCCAACTCGTGGACGACAAGGGCGAGTCCGCGCTCGGGTCCCCGCAGTGCGCGCAGGCCTTCGCCGCGTACGACGAACTCGCCCGCGAATACGGCGCACCCGGCATCCAGACCGTCGACTCCACCCGCGCCACCTACTTCGCGGGCCGCTCCTCGATGATCATCTGGTCCTCGTTCCTGCTGGACGAGCTCGCGGGCCTGCGCAAGGACGCGCTGCCGAGCTGCGCCGAGTGCAAGAAGGACGAGGAGTTCCTCGCCCGCAACAGCGGCATCGTCACCGCGCTCAAGGGACCCGACGGCCAGGAACCCGCGCAGTTCGGCGAGATCACCTCGTGGGTGACCACCAAGACCGCGGAGACCGCGGCCTCGCGTGAGTTCATCGAGTACATGATGGGCACCGGCTACGAGTCCTGGTTCGGGATGGCCCCCGAGGGCAAGATCCCGGTCCGGCACGGCACCGCCGCCGAGCCGCAGAAGTACGTGGACGCGTGGCGGCAGAGCGAGGTCGGGGTGGACACCCGCAAGCCGCTCGACGAGGTGTTCCCCGACGCGCTGCTCGACCAACTCGCCGACGGCGTCGGCAACTTGCGCCGCTGGGGGATCAGCCAGGGCGAGGGCGCGCTGGTCGGCGCGACCAACGGCGAACTGCCCGTGCCCAAGGCCATCGGCGCCATGACCAGCGGCCAGCTCTCGCCCGATGAGGCCGCGCGCGAGGCGGAAGAAGAGGTCGCCGCCTTGAAGAAGTCGCTGCAGTAGCTGCTCCCGTACGAGCCCTCACACGTACCTCACGAAAGCCGTGCCCATGACCACCGTCACCCCCAGCGCGGAGCCGCGCCCCAACCCGCCGGACGGACCGGCCGAGCCGCGCGCCCGGGCCCGCGCCCGCAAGCCGCTCACCGCGAGCCGCCGCGCCAACCGCGCGGGCCTCGCCTTCGTCAGCCCCACCTTCCTCGTCGTGCTCGTCGTCGTGGTGCTGCCGATCCTGTGGACCGTGCTGCTCGCCTTCCAGCACGCGAAGCTGGTGGACATCCAGGGCATGGGCCTCATCGGCAACTGGAGCCTGGACAACTTCCGGCAGGTCTTCGACTCGGCCGGCTTCTGGTCCAGCCTCGGCACCACCCTCATCTACACGGCCGGTTCCACCTTCGGCTCGATCGCGCTCGGCCTGGTCGCCGCGCTCGCGCTGCGCCGCCCGTTCCGCGGCCGCGGCTTCCTGCGCGCCGCGATGCTCCTGCCGTACGTGGCCCCGGTCGTCGCCGTCGCGTTCGTGTGGGAGGTCGCGCTCAGCCCGCAGTACGGCATCGTGAACGAGTGGGGGCGGCGGCTGTTCGGCTGGGACGACCCGATCGCGTTCCTGTCCACGCGCAGCTACGAAGTCGGCCTGCTCGGCGTGCACTTCGAGATACCGCTCGCGCTGTTCACCGTCATCGCCTTCGAGATCTGGCGCTACTTCCCCTTCGCCTTCCTCTTCATCCTCGCCCGCCTCCAGGCGGTGCCGGACGGGCTCGAAGAGGCCGCGAAGGTCGACGGCGCCACCCTCACGCAGACCTTCCGGCACGTGCTGCTTCCCCAGTTGATGCCGGTGATCGCGCTGCTGAGCGTGCTGCGCTTCATCATGACGTTCAACAAGTTCGACGACGTCTACCTGCTGACCGGCGGCGGCGCCGGCACGGACGTGGCCGCCGTGCGCGTCTACGACTTCCTCACCGCCCGCTACGACGTGGGCGCCGCGGCCGCCCAGGCCCTCGTCCTGGCCGTGGCCCTCATGGTCCTGCTCGGCCTGTACTTCAAGTTCTTCGGCAACAAGATGCAGGAGGAGTCGTGACCTCGTCCCGCAAGGCGGCCATGTCGCGCGCCCGCTTCGAGGAGAAGTTCTTCGGCGCCGCACGGTGGGTGGTCATCGCGTTCCTCGTGCTGATCACCGTCGTGCCCTTCTACTACATGCTGCTTCTGTCGGTGAAGCCGATCGACGCGCTGCTGCTCGACCCGGGCGCGCTGTGGGTGTCGGCGAAGGACTTCACCGTCTCCACGTACCAGGAAGTCCTCCGCTCCACGGACGACGGCGGCCAGGGCTTCCTCGGCCTGCTGTGGAACTCGGCGCTCGTCTCGCTCGGCACGGTCGCGCTGACCCTGCTCGCCGCGGTGCCGGGCGCGTACGCCATCAGCCGCCTGAAGTTCTTCGGCGGTCGCCAAGTCAGCGCGCTCTTCCTCGCGGTGTACCTGTTCCCGTCGACGCTGCTCGCCGTCCCGCTCTTCGTGATGTTCGCGAAGATGGGGCTCTCCTCCAGCCTCGTCGGCCTCGCGATCGTCTACGTGGCGCAGACCGTGCCCGTCGCGATCTACATGCTGAAGAACTACCTCGTGACCATCCCTTACTCGATCGAGGAGGCCGCCGCCCTCGACGGGTGCAGCCGGCTTCAGACCGTGCGCAAGGTGATCCTGCCGCTCGCGCTGCCGTCCCTGATGGCCACCGGCCTGTACGTGCTGATGATCGCGTGGAACGAGTTCCTCTTCGCGCTCCTCTTCCTGGCCGCCGAGCCCGGCAAGTGGACGGTCTCGCTCGGCCTCGCCCAACTGGCCAACGGCATCGAGGTCTCCAAGACGGTGCTCATGGCGGGTTCGGTGGTCCTGACGATTCCCGTGGTAGTTCTGTTCTTCGCCGCCGAACGCCTCCTCACCGAGGGCCTGACCAGCGGCGCCGACAAGAGCTGAGCAGGGGGAAGACGCGATGACGACGCCGATCCAGGCGACCGCGGGACGGCTGCTGCAGCTGATCCGCACGGGCCAGGCCAACACCCGGGCCGACCTCCAGCGCGCCACGGGCCTGTCCCGCTCGACGGTCGGCCACCGCCTCGACGAGCTCAACGGGGCCGGCTGGCTGCGCCAGGACTCCGGCACGTCCACCGGCGGACGGCCCTCGCACCGGCTCGTCTTCGACCCCGCGCACGCCGCCGTCCTCGCCGTCGACCTGGAGACCCGGCACGCCCGCGCGGCCGTCGTGGACCTCGCGGGCACCGTGCTCGCCGAACACCGCGGCTCCGTGGTGATCGCCGACGGCCCCGACCTCGTACTGGACCAAGTCGCGGGCTGGCTCCCGAAGTTGCTCGACGAGGCCGGCGTCCCCGCCGCGAAGGTCTGCGGCATCGGGCTCTCCGTACCGGGCCCGGTCGACTGGGAGAGCGGCACGATCGTGCAGCCGCCGATCATGCCCGGCTGGGACCGCTACCCCGTCCGCGAGCGGATGCAGCAGGCGTACGGGGAGCATGTCGGCGCGAGCCTGGAGGCCGGCGCGGTCCCGGTGTTCGTCGACAACGACGCCAACCTGATGGCGCTCGCCGAGCAGCAGCACGGCTACCCCGACTGCTCGGCCTTCGTCCTCGTGAAGGCCTCCACCGGCATCGGCGCCGGTGTGGTCGTGCGCGGCGAGGCCTACCGCGGCATCGACGGCGGCGCCGGCGACATCGGCCACATCCGGCTGCACGACCGTGCCGACGCCCTGTGCATGTGCGGCTCGTACGGCTGCCTCGCCGCCGTCGCGAGCGGCCGCGCCCTCGCCGGACAGCTGGCCGACTCCGGCCTGGACGTCTCCTCCGGTACGGACGTCAGGGCCCTGCTCGAACAGGGCCACCCCGAGGCCGTACGGCTCGCGCGCGAGGCCGGGCAGCGGGTGGGCGAGGTGCTGGCCACCGTCGTCACGCTGCTCAACCCCGGGGTGCTGATGCTGGCCGGCGACCTGGAGAGCATCCCGTTCATGACGGGCGTACGCGAACTCCTCTATCAGCGCGCGATGGCACGCACCACCGCCCACCTCGACGTCGTGACCTCCGGACTCGGCGAACAGGCCGGACTGATCGGCGCCGCCGCGATGGTGGTGGACGTCCTCTACGCACCCGGGCGCGCGGACGCGCGACTGCGGGCGATGGCGGCGGCCTCGGCCTCGAAGTCCGCTCCCGATTCCGACGGCACCCCCGCCCTCGATCCCACCGAACAGGACCCCAAGTGACCGACACCGCCGTATGGACCGAGGACCCGGTACGGGTCGGGCTCGTCGGGGCCGGACCCTGGGCCCGCGCGATGCACGCCCGGATGCTCGCCGCCGGACCCGAAACCCGGCTCACCGCGGTGTGGGCCCGGCGCGCGGACGCCGCCCGCGAGACCGCCGAGCCGTACGGGGCCGCGGTGGCCGCGGAGTTCGCGGAACTCCTCGACCGGTGCGAGGCCGTGGCCTTCGCCGTGCCGCCCTCCGTCCAGGCCGAACTCGCCCCGCTCGCGGCCAAGAGCGGCAAGGCGCTCCTCCTGGAGAAGCCCATCGCCCTCGACCTCGCGGCCGGCCGGCGCCTCGCGGACGCCGTGGACGAGGCGGGCGTGGTCACGCAGCTCGTCCTGACCAAGCGCTACCACCCCACGACCCGCGCTTTCATCGCGGCGGCGCAGCAGTTGGAGGTCACCGGCGCCCGCTCCTGCTACCTCCACGGGGCCTTCCTGGGCGGCGACTTCGCCACCTCCTGGCGCCTGGAGCACGGCGCGCTGCTCGACCTCGGCCCGCATCTGCTCGACCTGCTCGACGCGGCCGTCGGCCCGATCACCCGCATCCGCGCCACCGGCGACCCGCGCCGCTGGACCGAGCTGACCTGCGAACACGAGAACGGCGCCGTGAGCCAGGCCTCGCTGTCGGGTTCCGTGGCGCGCGAACGGGCCCTGACCCGCGTGGAGTTGTTCGGGCCCGGCCCCGAGCTCGTCTACGACACGGCGGAGATCGACCACGAGGAGTGCTGGCCCGTCCTGCGCCGCGAGTTCGCCACCGCCGTACGGGCCGGGCGCTCCGGCGAGCTGGACGTGCACCGGGGGCTGCGGCTCCAGCGGCTCATCGAGGAAGCGGTACGGGACCTCCGGAGCTAGACCTCAAGGAGCACCGCGAGTCCTGAGCCGCTAGATCTCGAGCAGCACCGTGAACGGCCCGTCGTTCGTCAGCGACACCTGCATCGACGCACCGAAGCGCCCCGTGCCCACCGTCGCCCCCAACGCCCGCAGCTGAGCGACCACTTCGTCGACCAGGGGCTCGGCGACCGGGCCGGGGGCGGCCGCGTTCCACGTGGGGCGGCGGCCCTTGCGGGCGTCCCCGTACAGCGTGAACTGGGAGATGACCAGCAGCGGTGCGTCGATGTCCGAGCAGGACTTCTCGTCCGCGAGCATCCGCAGGCTCCAGAGCTTGCGGGCCAGCTGGGCCGCCTTCTCCTTGGTGTCGTCATGCGTCACGCCGACCAGGACGCACAGGCCCTCGCCCGTGAACGCGCCGGTCGTCTCCGGACCGTTCTCACCCTGGACGACGACGCTCGCCCCGTTCGCTCTCTGCACCACCGCACGCATACGGGACATCATGCCGTGCGGCCGCGAAGGCCCGGTGATCCGCTCCCCGTACGACCGAACGGCAGCACCGAACAGGCACCCCCGAGCGGGGGTGAAAAGCCTCAACTGCCGGGTGAACCACGGCAGAAGTTCCCCCGCGCGACCCATCCGCCGCGTAATGCCATGCACCTATCCGGGGCCGATCGAGTGCACTCCGCCACAATTCCCCACACTCAGTGGCACGATGCTCACACACGGTGCACCGCGCCGTTCGAGAGAGCTTGGGGGAGGAACAGTCGCATGAGTACACCGAGTACCGGACAGCCTTCCGGGCCCGTGCCGACCGCCCGTTCCGCGAGGGCGGAGACCGGCGCCGTACCGCGTCCGCCGGTTCAGCGCAGCGCGAGCCCCTCGCCGAGCTCTTCCGGCACGGCGTGGCCCATGCCCGAGCTGCCCGAGCACGACCTGCGCGCGCTGCGCCTGCCGGAGCTGCGCCGGCTGCGCCGCACCTCGCAGCAGGACGAGGCGGACCTCAGCTATCTGCGCCGCCTCCTCCAGGGCCGGATCGACATCCTGCGCGCCGAGCTCGCCCGCCGGCTGCACACCCGGGCGCCCGAGGCCGCCGCACCCGACCCGGCCGTGGTCGAGCGGCTCTCGGAGATCCTCGCGGACGCCCCGTCCTCGCACCGCTCGTCGGCCCGCCACGTGACGCTCGGCACCCCGCACGGCGAGGAGTACCGGCTGCTCGCCAGCGAGATGCTCGCGGAGGTCGAGCTGAGCGACCTCGACGCCCGTACGGACGAAGAGCTGCACACCGCGATGGGCCGCCTCGTGCGCTACGAGCAGCAGGTCTCCCGGCGCCGCCAGGCCCTCCAGCGCACCGCGGACGATTGCAGCGCGGAGATCGCACGCAGGTACCGTGAAGGCGAAGCACAAGTAGACGACCTGCTGTCCTGAGCCGCCACGGCCGCATCGGGGCGCGGGTCCGCGCCACCGGAAGGCCGACGATGACCTCCACCGCCCCTGCCACGGCTCCCGCCACCGCCGCGATACCCCCGGTCCTCGCCGAGGTCGTACGGTCCGGCTTCGTCGAGGGCCACCACCGGGGCTCCCTCGTCGTCCTCGCCGCGGACGGCAGCGTGGAGCACGCGATCGGCGACGTGACCGCCCCCGTCTTCCCGCGCTCGGCCAACAAGCCCATGCAGGCGGCCGGCATCCTGCGCGCGGGCCTCGACCTCGCCGGCGAGCGGCTCGCCCTCACCGCGGCCAGCCACTCCGGCGAACCGTTCCACCTGGACCTCGTCCGCAAGATGCTGGCCGAGCAGGGCCTCGCCGAGACCCAGCTCCAGTGCCCGCCGGACCTGCCCCTCGACCCCGTCGAGGCCGAGACCTACCTGGCCGGGGGCCGCACCCGCGAGCGCGTCACCATGAACTGCTCGGGCAAGCACACCTCGATGATCGCGGCCTGCGTGCGGGCCGGCTGGCCCACCGAGAGCTACCTCGACCCCGCCCACCCCTTGCAGCAGCTGATCCGCGAGGTCGTCGAGGAGGCGGCCGGCGAGCGGGTGGCGTCCATCGGCACCGACGGCTGCGGCGCCCCGCTGATGGCCCTGACGCTGCCGGGCCTGGCCCGCGCCTTCCGCCACTTCGTCCTCGCCGCTCCGGGTACGGCCGAGCGCCGCGTGGCCGACGCCATGCGCGCCCACCCCGAGTACGTGGCCGGCACGCGGCGTCCCGACACCTGGCTGATGCGCGAGGTGCCCGGTGCGCTGTCGAAGATGGGCGCCGAGGCGGTGCAGGCGGTCGCGCTGCCGGACGGCCGCGCGCTCGCGTTCAAGATCGACGACGGTGCGACCCGGGCGCTGGGCCCGGTGCTCGCCCGCGCCCTGGATCTGATGGGCGTCGAGGCGTCCGTGGTCGAGCGGATCGGCGCGTCCCCGCTGCTCGGCGGCGGGGTGCCGGTGGGGGAGATCCGGGCCGCGTTCTGACGGTCGGTGGGCCCGCGGCGGCCGGTCTTCAGCGGCAGGTGGTGCCCTCGTCCGGGAGGCGGCCCTCCGTGAGGTAGCGCTCCACGTGCTCGTGGACGCAGGTGCTCGGCGTGACGTACGCGCCGTGGCCCTCGCCCTCGTACGTGAGGATCCGGCTGTCGTTGCCGAGCGCGTCCGCCATGTGCGCGGTGTTCTCGTACGGCGTCGCGGGATCGCCGCGCGTGCCCACGAGCAGCGCGGGCGGCGCGTCCTCGGCGGCGACTTCGCGTGCGGAGTCGTCGCCGGGCACGGGCCAGCCCGTGCACTGGAGCATCGCGGCGGCGGTGCGCCGGCCGAAGACCGGTGAGGCCTCGGTGAACTCGTCCACGGCGGCCAGGAAGTCCGCGGGCGTGGGGCGTTCGGCCGTGTCCCGGCAGGAGACGGCCCGCAGCGCGTCCGACTCCTGCTGCTCGCGGTCGCCGGGCGCGGCGGGCAGTGTCCCGGGAGCGGTGAGCGGGAGCCCGGGTACGGCGGGCAGTACCCCGGGTACGGCGGGCGGCAGGCCGGGCGTCACGGGCCGGGTGTCCGGCGGTGAGGTGCCTGCGGTGTCCGGCCGCGAGGTGCCCGTGAAGGTCTGGCCGCCGAGTGCCGCGAGTGCCGTGCCGTCGCCGCGTACCACCAGATCCGCGAGGGCCGCACGCAGCGGCGGCCACCCCTTCGTACGGCTGTACAGCGAAGCCTGTACGGCCTCGGTGAACGTCCCCTGGTCCAGGCGCCCTTCACCGGCCCGCACCGAAGTGCCGTCGAGCGCCTTGAACCGGTCCTCCACCGTGCGCCGTGCCGCGGCGGCGCTCGCGCCGAGCGGGCACTCCTTCGGGCCCTGCCGTACGCAGTCGGCGAGGAAGTCGTCCAGGGCGAGCTGGAACGCCCTGGTGTTCGCGAGCGCCGCACCGCGGGTGTCCACGGTCGGGTCGTCCACGCCGTCGAGCACGAACTTCCCCGCCCGGCCGGGGAATTGGTGCAGGTAGTTCGCGCCGAGCTTGGTGCCGTACGAGAAGCCCAGGTAGTGCAGCTTGTCGTCGCCGAGTGCGGCGCGCAGCACGTCCAGGTCCCGGGCGGCGTTGGTGGTGCCCACCCAGGGCAGTACGTCGCGGGCCTCGTCGCAGCGGGCGTTGTACCGGCGCTGCGCATCGGCCACGCGGCGGGCCTCGTCGGCGGTGTCGGGAGTCTGGTCGTGGTCCGCGGGTGCGTCTGCCGGTGCGTCCGAGGGCTCGTCCGGCGGTTCGTCCGGCGGCCGGCAGAACACCGGGTCACTGTTGCCGACCCCGCGCGGATCGGGGGCCACGAGGTCGAACCGCTCGTTCAGACGGGCGAGTTCGGGCAGGTGGGAGTTGAGCGCGAGGCGGCCCGAGAGGCCGGGGCCGCCGAAGTTGAGCACGAGGGAACCGATCCGCCGCTTCGCATCGGCGGCCCCGATGCGCAGCATCGCGATCTTCGCGGTGCCGGCCGGGCCGGACGGAGCGGCGTAGTCGCGCGGCACGTCGATGTCCCCGCACTCCGCGCGCGCCATGGCGGCGGGCAGCTTCTCCTCGGAGCTCGCCCACGTGCGCCGTGCCTCGTCGGCCATCTCGGCGGCGCAGTCCTCCCAGGCGATGCGCTGGGCGTAGAAGCGCGTGAGGTCGGGCTGGTCCGCGGCGGCGCGGGCCGGGGCCGAGGCCGGTGCCATGAGGGCGAGGACCAGGGAGGCCGCGGTGGTGAGAACCAAGGCGGCGGTGCGGGGGCGACTGCGATGGGTGCCAGTTATGTCACCTTTTGCGGTCATGTCTCCACCGTAGGTGAAGGAGGGGCATGGCGCTGCGGCGTATGGCTGGCGCCATGTGTGGCGCCATAGCGTCGCCATTGGCTCGACAGTGGCGCCACATGTGTGCCATAGTGGTGCCACCGGTTAGTTCGGCCGTCCCGGACGGTCGTACTGAGCAAGAGGGGCCGGTGTCACAGAGAAGCCTTCGGCGCCGTCATAGGGGTGTGGGGACCGTGGAGACAGGACACAGCAACCAGCAGGCGCAGGCGCCGGGCGCCTTCGTGGCGTTCGCCCGCTTCGTGCTCTGCGGCGGCGGCGTCGGTGTCCTCTCCAGCTTCGCCGTGGCGGGCCTGGCCGCCTGGATGCCGTGGGTGCTCGCCAACGCGCTGATCACCGTCGCGTCCACGCTGCTCGCCACCGAGCTGCACGCCCGCTTCACCTTCGGCGCCGGCGGCCGCGCGACCTGGCGCCAGCACGCGCAGTCGGCCGGTTCGGCCGCGGCCGCGTACGCGGTCACCAGCATCGCGATGCTGATCCTTCAGCTGCTCGTGACGGCGCCCGGCGCGGTGGTCGAGCAGGTCGTCTACCTGTCCGCCTCCGGGCTCGCGGGCATCGGCCGGTTCGTGGTCCTGCGCCTGGTGGTCTTCGCCCGCAACCGCGCGCAGACGGCGACCGCGAGCGCCACTGCCGGCGCGAAGGCCACCGCGACCACCGCCGCGACACCCGTGCCCGCGGCGGTCCGCGCCTCCATGCCGGCCGGTCCGCAGGCGCTCTGTCCGGCGGCCTGACGGGTGGCCGTCCCGTCCGCGGTACGGCGGGTCCGTCCCGCCGGGCCGCGGACGGCCCCGGAAAACCCGGATGCATCGCGGCACAACCCCCGCTTACGGTGGTCCGTATGGTCGACATCCGTACGCTCGAAGACGCCGACGTAGCCGACTGGACCCGGGCCCTGAGCACCGGCTTTCTGCGCAACCCGGTCGTCGGCGAGGAGGAGTTGGCGTACCGGCGCTCCTTCCTCGACCTCAACCGCACCCTGGGAGCCTTCGACAAGGGCCGGTGCGTGGCCACCTTCCGCTCCTTCCCGCAGGAGCTCACCGCCGTGGGCGGCGCGCCGGTGCGGGCCGACGCGATCTCCAACGTCACCGTCTCGCCCACCCACCGCCGCCGCGGACTGCTCGGCCGCATGATGGCCGCCGACCTCGACGCGGCGAAGGAGCGCGGCGACACCGTGGCCACGCTGATCGCCGCCGAGTACCCGATCTACGGGCGGTACGGATTCGGCCCCGCGACCTGGACCACCCAGTGGGAGATCGACGTCCCGCGCACCGGCCTCGACCCGCGCTGGTCCGGCCCGGAGTGCGGCGGCCGGATCGATCTCGTCGACGGCGCGGACGTACGCAAGCTCGGACCCGAGCTGCACGAGCGGCTGCGCGCGCGGCAGCACGGGGCGATCGACCGCGACGAGCGCTGGTGGAAGGCGAACACGGGTGCCCTTCCGTACCCGAACCACCCGTGGACGGAGCCCCACTACGCCACCTACCGCGCACCGGACGGCGAGCTCCAGGGCCTGGTCGTCTACGCGGCCGACGACAACTGGAACGACAACAAGCAGCCGCAGAACACCGCGACGGTCCGCGGCCTCGACGCCGTCACCCCGGCCGCCGAGCGCGCGCTGTGGCAGTACGTGGCCTCGATCGACTGGATCACCAAGGTCCGTACGGGATACCGCGCCCCGGACGACCTGCTGCCCGACGTCTTCCCGGACCCGAGGGCGGCCCGCGTGACCAGTCACGCCGACTGGCTGTGGGTCCGCATCCTCGACGTCGTACGGGCCATGGAGGCGCGCACGTACCAGGGCGGCGGATCGCTCGTCCTCGACGTGGTGGACCCGGCCGGGTACACCGGCGGGCGCTTCCGCCTGGAAGCCGGACCGGAGGGGGCGTCCTGCACCCCCACCAAGGATGGCGCGGAACTGACCCTGGACGTACGGGAGTTGGCCTCGCTGTGGCTCGGTGACGCGTCCGCCGTGCGGCTGGCCGCCCTCGGCATGGTCACCGAGGAGCGCGCGGGTGCCGCGGCGGCGGCCGACGCCCTGCTGCGGACGTCCCGGCGACCGTGGTGCCCGGACATCTTCTAGGGGCCTTCGGGTAGCCCCTGGCGCCGGAAGCCTTCGGGTGGCTCCCGGTGCAGGGCGTCGGCGTTCCGTCCCGGTGCGCCGGCGTGGTGCCGGGACGCCGGTGACCGGCCGGGCTCCCTTCTCCCCTCCGGAAGGGGGACCCGGCCGGCCGGACCTGTGGGACCGATCGGCCGGCCTTGTGCGGCGCCGGCCGACCGGACCGCGAGGCGGGACCGGTCAGCCGGACTGGGCGAGCAGCATCACGAGGATGACCGCGCCGATGCTGCTGAACATGGTGTTCTTGGCCTTGACCCCGATGGTCAGCGCGGCGAACGCGATGAGGCCCATCGGGCCGAACTTCCACTGGATCGCCTGCTCGAAGGCGAGGGCCAGGCCGGCGATGACGAGAGCGATGAGCGGCATGACGGTCCCTCCTTGGGGTCGGGGAGGAGCCCTGCGGATCGGCCGCACTCCGTCGGGGGCCAACCGTGCAGGGATCTGACCATGTTGCTCTGGGTGCATCCAGCTTGCCGGAGTTGGTGACCAACTCACAAAGGTTTATTTGCCGTTGAGGCCGATCCATAACCAGGTTTCCAACAACTCCCCGAAGATGGCGAGAAGTTGTACCATTTGGTTGTGAGCCCGAAGCGTGCTCCCCAGGACGAGGTCCACACCGGTCCCCGCAGCGCAGAACGCGCGCGCAGGTCGCACCGCGAGGTGGCCGAAGAGCTGCGCGCGCGCATCCGGTCCGGCGAGCTTCGGCCAGGCCAGCGGATGCCCACTCAGGCCAAGTTGGCAGACGAGTTCGGCGTGGAGCGCGGCGCCGTACGGCAGGCGCTCGACCTCCTCAAGGCCGAGCGGCTGCTGACCAACGTGACCAAGGGGAGCCCCGCGACGGTCGCCGCCGACGCGGTCGAGGTGATGCACTCCTACGCCGGCGCCGAGGCGGCCCCGAAGCCCACCACCGTGGCCCTCGGCCCGCGGATCACTTCGGCGTTCGCCGAGCCCGTGGTGGAGATCGACGCGATCTGCCTGACCTCGGTGTCGCTGACCCTCGCCATCGGCGAACCGCTGCGGCAGATCCACGCGGGGGGACCGAAACCGGCCAGTGTGCGGGTCCGCGTCCTGCTGCCGAGCCGCGACATCGATCTCGCGTTCCCGGTCCCGGTCCAGGGCGTCTCCGCAGGTCAGGAGTGGCACAACCCCGTACGCAGACAGTGGCTCGCCCAGCGCAACGCGCAGGGGCAGGTGCTGCGCCACAACCTGCTGGCGCTGCGCGCCACGCACGGCATCGACGTGCAGGTCACGTTCCGCGCCCTGCCGTTCACACCGCCCGTGAAGCTCTATCTGCTCAACGGGACGGAAGCGCTCTTCGCGTACTACACGCTCACGCGCCGGGGCGCGCAGATCGACCACGAGAACATCGAGATGTACGACGCCCAGGGCACGCGGTCGATGCTGTTCGCGTTCCAGCATGGTGCGGGGCTGCGGGACACGACCTTCGTCGAGCAGTCGCACCTGTGGTTCAACGCCCTGTGGGAGACGATCAGTTCCCCCCTGGAGCTGGCGCCGCCCGGGCTGTAGTGCTGGGCCCGGGCGGAGCTCAGAAGGCGGGGCCGGCGACCAGGACCGCGAGGACGACGGCGCCCAGCGAGCTGCAGGTGGGATTCTTGGCCTTGATGCCGATCGTCAGGAGCAGCAGACCGATGATGCCCATGGGTCCGTACTGCCACTGGACGAGCTGCTCGAAGCCGATGACGAAGATCGCACCGAGTACGGCGATGACTGGCATGGTGGTTCCTCCTTCGGGGTGGGGAGGAGCTACACGACCCAACTTCGACCAACTGTCGGCAACTTGGTGTTAGTTGGCTCCTAGTCTCACCAGGTTTCTTCCCTTGGTTGGTACGTCGAAACAAGTGCGGCCAGCTCAAGGGGAGTTGTAACCTTTTGGTCGTGACCCAGGCCCAGGAGAGCGTGACGGTGAACGGCAGAAAGCCTTCGCACCACGAGATCGCGGAGACCCTCCGCAACCGGATACGGAGCGGCGAGCTGCAGCCCGGCAGCAGGCTGCCGACCCAGGGCCGGCTCGCGGAGGAGTTCGGCGTGGAGCGGGGCACCGTGCGGCTCGCGCTGAAGATGCTCCAGGACGACGGGCTGCTCAAGAACGTCACGAAGGGCGCACCCCCGCAGATCGCCCCCCAGGCCGCCCCCTCGGTGCAGGCCGGTCCGCAGCCCACGATGGTGGGCCTCGGCCCGCAGCTGGTCCGCGCCTTCTCGCGGCCGCACGTACGGATCGACGCCCTCAGCCTCACCTCCGAGACCCTGATGATCGCGCTGGGCGAGCCGCTGCGCCGGGTCCACGAGGGCACCCTGCGCCCGGAATCCATCCATGTGCGCCTGCTCCTGCCGAGCCGCGACATCGACCTCGCCTTCCCGGTCCCGGTGGAGGGCGACGCGGAGGCGGTCCACAAGCGCTGGCTCGACCAGCGCAACGCGCAGGGCCAGGTGCTGCGCCACAACCTGCTCGCGCTGCGCGCCACCCATGACATCGACGTCCAAGTCACGTTCCGCGCCCTGCCGTTCACGCCGCCTGTGAAGCTGTATCTGCTCAACGGCTCGGAGGCGCTGTTCGCGTACTACATGATCATGCGGCGCGAGGAGTCGATGGACGGGCGCGAGACGGTCGAGATGTACGACACGCTGGGCACCAAGTCCCTGCTCTTCTCCTTCGAGAAGCCCGCCACGGGAGAACCGGCCGCGGGCAAGGACTCGTCGTTTGTGGAGGAGTCGCAGAGTTGGTTCGACGCACTCTGGAACACGATCGCGGGGGACCTGACACTCTCTTAGTGACTTCTGAAACGACACAGACCCCACAGGCGGCCCAAGTGATCGAAAGAGTCCGCAATGTGATCACCGGCAAGCGCGCGGTGCTCTTCGACTTCGACGGGCCGATCTGCCGGCTCTTCGCCGGGCACCCGGCCTCCGACGTGACCCGGCACCTGCTCGGCTGGCTGGCGCAGCACGGCGGCCCGGGCGCCGTCGACCCGGCCTGGAAGAGCGACGACCCGCATGCCCTGCTGCGCGAGGTGGACCGCACCCACACGGACCGCGCCCTGATCGAGCGTCTCGAGGACGAGCTCACCCAGCAGGAGCTGAAGGCCACGGGCAGCGCCTACCCCACCCCGTACGTGGACCGCCTGATCCAGACGTGGAGCGCCACCGGGGTCGGCCTCGCGGTGACGACCAACAACTCCCCGCTGGCGGTGGAGCGTTACCTCACCGCCCGCAGGCTGCGGCAGTGCTTCACCGGCGGCATCCACGGCCGCACCCACGAGGTCCACCACCTCAAGCCCGACCCGTCCTGCCTGCACCGGGCGCTGGACTCACTCCAGGTGCCACCCTCGGCGGCCCTGATGATCGGCGACACCTCGGCAGACCTGCACGCGGCCCGCGCCGCGGGGGTGGCCTTCCTCGGCTACGGCCGCGACCCCCACCGCCAGTCCCGCCTCCACACCGCGGGAGCCGACCTCGTCGTGGACTCGTTGGAGCCGGTTCTGGAGCTGGTGTGGGAGACGGCCGCGCGCCACTGAGGCCGGGAGACGGCCCCGCGTCGCGGAGGCCGGCTCAGGCCTGCGCCAGCACGACCAGGGCCGCCATCGCGGCCGCGTAGGCGACCGTCGAGTTACGGGTCCGCACGGCCGTGACCACGAGGGCGATGGTCACGATCACCGGTCCGCCTTCGATGAGGTGCATCTGGTCGAGCAACTGCCAGAGAACGATGACCAGTTCAAGGGTCTCGGGGAACCTTGCCATGAGACTTTCCCTCCCCTCTTCCAGTCCAACTGGACTGGTTGTCTGATTGGTGTGTCCCCTGGACTGGTGATCGATACGCTAACTCCCCACCTGGGAAGACGAGTTGTCTGAAAGTGGTTTGTGGCGGTCTTTCGGGCGGTACGTTGAAGAGCGTGAGTGACAGTGGCGGCGGGCCTTACCAGGATGTCGCGAACGAGCTGCGGGCCAGACTCAAGAAGGGTGTCTACCGAGTCGGCCAACAGCTCCCGCCGCAACGCCAGTTGGCCGACGAGTTCGGAGTGGCGCGCGACACCGTGGTGAGGGTGCTGCACGAGCTCGCCGAAGAAGGCCTGATCGAGTCGCGCCGGGGGAGTGGCACTCGGGTGCGTGCGCATCCCGAGACGCTCAGGGCGCAGCAGCAGATCCCGTCGATGACCCAGGACGGACGCAGCCGCCGAGTGACCCTCGGACCGCTGATCGGAGCGGCTTTCGAGACACCCCACGTGAGCCTCGACGTCTTCACCCTGACATCGGAGTCCCTCGACGCGCATATCCGGGTGCAGGCGGAGAGGGTGCGGGCGGGGGAGATCACCCCGGAGTCCGTGCAGGTCCGCATGCTGCTTCCGGACGCGTCGACGTATCTGCCGTATCCGCGCGTCAAGGCAGATCCCGAGGACGAGCGGCCGCAGGAGCGGCTGCGGGCCATCAGCGATCTCCACTCCCAGTCGCTGCAGCGCGTGCTGGGGGAGCTGGCCACGGAGGGCCTGGTCAAGTCGGTGTCGGTCGAAATCCGCACCGTTCCGCTGGCTCCGGCCTTCAAGGTCTATCTCCTCAACGGCCGTGAAGCGCTGATCGGGCCGTACCAGGTCCTCGAACGCAGGATCAACCTGCTGGACGACACCCCGGCCGATGTCGTGGACGTGCTGGGGCTCGGGTCCACGCTGGCGCATCACGCGGAGGATGACGACGCTGCCTCGCCGGGGTCGGTGTTCGTCGCCAGTCTGCGGGACTGGTTCACCTCGCTGTGGGATCTGCTGGCGACCCCACCGCAGCCGAAGCCGCCGACTATGAGCCCCTCGGCTCGAGTCCGTCCGCCCGTGTGAGCGCACCCTTGCCCCGCGGTAGCGACCGCGTCAGGTACGGGTTGGCCACACGGCGCGACGGCAGGCCCAGGGCCGCTGTGGCGTCCGCCAGGGTCATCGCGTAACGGTCCACCGCGCGGCGGACGTTGGGCGCGTCCAGACTCTCGCCCGTCACGAGCCGGTCCAGGTCGATGTACGCGGATCGGATCAGCTCGATCCAGCGGTAAACCCGCAAGTCCTCCTTCCACCCACGGGTGTACTCGGGGCCGAGCAGTTTGGACCACCGGGTGAACATCCGCGCCCGGATGGCCGGTCGCACCGGGGTGAGATGGAGGTGGCGCACCAGGTCGTAGAGCGGATCCCCGACCATCGCCATCTCCCAGTCGATGATGGTGAGTTCACCGTTGGGCTGGCGGACGAGGTTCCAGGGATTGAGATCACCGTGCAGCAGCGCGAAGCTGCGCGACGTCACCTCGTGGCGGCGCAACAGAGTGCGCAGGCGGACCTCGTCCGGAAGGCCCAGGGCGCGCGCGAGCTTCTTGGAATCGGCGGGCAGCGAGGCGACCAGGCGCACCAACTGCTCACTGAGCCAGGCGTAGAAGTCCAGATTGAGGGCGGCAGGATCGAGTTGCCGCAGGGCCGCGGGCTCGATGGCCGCCAGGGCGCCGAGCTGGTCGACGAGGTTGTCGGCCTCGTGCGGCAGCAGACCGTGCTCGGGGTGGTTGGGCGGCCGCCCGTCACCGTCCGGGCCCTCGTAGGAGTGGATGGCGAAGTCGTCGTCGAGGCCGCTGGTTCCGAGGGCCAGGACGCGTGGTGCCCGGACCGTCCTGGCGGTCGCCGCGGATCCCTCGATGAGCCGCAGCACCGCATGCTCACTGAGGAAGGGCTGCTCCCTGCGGCCCTCGCCGCCCACCTTCCGGCGTACGACGATCGGCCGGTGTCTGCCGGGCACCTGCACCACGGTGTTGAGGTGCGCCGTCCCCTTGAAGACCCGGTTCGCCGGCGCGGCGCCTTCCGCCTCCAGTGCCGCCAGTACGGTGTCACGGTCGCAGTCCGGATGCTTGAAGCGCTCGTCGGGCTCGAAGGTGATGCCGCGTGCGGCGCGCGACTGGCCCTTGCTTCCGATGCGAGCGGCCTGCCACCGGTACAGCGCCCGCTCGATGTCCGCTGCGGACATTTCTGCCAACTGCAGTGGCGCGGCGGCCCGTTGCAACGCCCTGGCCACCTGGCCGGTGGCGAATTGCAGTCGGTGGGGCGCGAGGGTGTCGCCGAGGGAGGCGGCGGCGCGCATCACGTCGGGGAAGACCGACTGCGCGTATTCGAAGGCGATGTAGTGCTTCAGATCGCGCGACAGATCCCGCGTGGCCTCGGGGCGCACCCGCTGCATGTCGGCGGCCCAGCACTCGATCACTTCGTTCTGCTGATGCTCCGGGTAGTGCATCCGCACGAGGTGGTTGGCCAGGTCGTGGAGCGGGTCGCCCCAGGACGCCAACTCCCAGTCCACGTAGATCAGCGGAGGCTGGCCGTCGTAGGTGACGATGATGTTGTCGCGGTGCAGGTCGGTGTGCAGGAGGCTGAAAGGGCGCGGTGACATCGCAGGAAGGCGTTGCGCGTACTGCGTCAGTGCGTCCTCGCTGATGCCCAGTGCGGCGAACAGGCCGCCGAATTCAGCCCAGTTGGGCTTTCGGATCTGCTCGTCGGCGAGCTGCGCCAGTGCGCGCAGGAAGCCTCGGCTGTCGCGTTGGTTGCGTGGCCAGGTGTCCGGCAGCTTCGGCAGCGATTCCCTGCGTACGCGTGTCATGTCGGCCAGGACACCCGTCAGGGCCCGCAGGAGCAGCCGGTCCACGGGTTTGCCGTTCTCGCAGATGCTGGAGAGCGGCACTCCTTCCACATAGCTGTGGATGACGGTGTCCTCATGGGCAGCGAGGCGACGCGGAATCTGCGGCAGGAAGGCCTTGACCGAGTCGAGAACCCTGCCTTCGTCTTCCCAGGTCCGGATGACCACACGCAAGGCGTCGGGCAACCGGGTCCGCACCATCACTTTCGTGCCCGGTGCCTCGCCCACCAGCGCTGCCATGTCCTCGGTGAGAGGAACCATGAAGTTCCGATTGTGGTGGCCGCGGGTCATCGCCCCGTGGCGTCGCGCGTGCTCCACGAAGGCCGCCCGCAGTTCGTACGGGGTATGCGCCTTGCCTTGTGGAGGAGCGGGACAGGGGACGGAATCACCGGCCACTGCTGGCTCCTGTTGCTCCTGATCGAACCCGGTGCCGTAGGAGACGGCAGGGGTGCTTCGCACCTTAGTCGCGGACTCTAGTGGTGGATGTTGAAACATTCGACCGGAGCACAGGATTCGTTGCTCCATTGAGTGAGTGGAACGTCCGTGCCGGATGGTTTCCCGGTCTTGTCTCCCGCGAGGACTGCCGGGACCATGACGCTCCAGTGCTCTGATCGGTCCGAGGCACGTCCGTGGGCCGCGGCGGGGAGGAGCTCGGGTGGCACACGGTGGCAGCGGTGGTCCGGAGCCGGGCATAGGCGGCCGGTTCAAGCGTTTCCAGACGCGTTTCCAGGCGCCGCTGACCAGGGCGATTCTGGCCGTGATCTTTGTGACGGGCCTGGTGGCGCAGTTCGTGGCACCCGTCGGTGATGCGCTGGAAGGCCATGCTTTCCTCGGTGGCGCTCTGCTGAGCCTCGTCGCCTACGTGCTGTACGACGCGATCCAGGAGTTGGTGGCCTCGGCGCGTACCCCGGCCCGCTCCTTGGTCAGCTCACGTGATCTGAGCGGCTTGGTGAGTGAGGCCTTCCGCGCTCGGGATGTTGACATCTGTTTCGTCGGCTACACGGGCGAGACGCTCTACAACGAGCTCTACCACCGACTGGAGCGGCTCCTCGACGATCCGGGCCCGACGCGCAGAGTCTCGGTGCGGATGCTGATCCCCGACTTCTGCCGCGAGATGTCCGTGCCCGCGCGGGTGGGGCCGGACGAGTCGCCCGTGGACGACCCGGAGTTCCGCAGAAGGCTCGAACTCAAGTGCCAGGACTACGACATGACCCTGTCGGGCCTGGCGGAGCAGCTGTCCGTCCGGGGAAGGGTGGAGGTGACCTGCACCTACCGGGTCTACCACGGTGAGCCGACGGAGAAGATCTGTCTCTTCAACAAGGAGCTGGTCCTGCACGGCCTGTACGACGTGGACGCCCGTATGCAGATGTCCAATTCGGGCCGAGTGGTCTATGACCCCAAGGGTTACAACACAGATCTGTACGTATGGTCGGCCAGGGACGGCACGGCCACCGAGGTGCGTGCCGTGGCCCAGTGGGTCAGGCATTTCGAGGGGCGCTGGAAGCTGGCCGACGCGCCCTCGTGGCGCCGCTGAGTCCCCGCCGCTTCAGGCAGTGCGCCTCCTGAACAACACCCCCGCCCCCACCACGGAGACCCCCAGAATCCCCGCACACCAGGCCAGCGCGACCCAAGGGGTCGAGCCCACCGGCTGGCCCAGGAGGAGGCCGCGGAGGGATTCGATGACCTGGCTGATGGGCTGGTGTTCCGCGAAGCCCTGGAGCCAGGACGGCATGGAGTCCGTGGGGACGAAGGCGCTGCTGGGGTAGGGCAGGAAGCTCACGAAGAAGGTGAAGCCGCCTGCTGCTTCGGGGGACTTGGCCAGGAGGCCGACGGCCGCGCTGAGCCAGGACAGGGCCAGGATGAAGGCCACCAGGATGCCGAGGGCGGCGAGCCAGCCGGCCCAGGTGGCCGACGGGCGGAAGCCGATCGCGAAGGCCAGGGCGAAGACCAGGGCGGTCGCGACGAGGTTGCGGGCAGCCGAGGCGAAGACGTGGCCGGCGAGGATCGGGGCGCCGGAGATGTCCAGGGAGCGGAAGCGGTCGATGATGCCGTTCTTGAGGTCCTCGACGACCGCCATCGCCGTGTTCGAGGAGCCGAAGCCGGCGCAGAGCAGCAGGACGCCCGGGACGACGTACGTGACGTACTGCTCCGTCGTGCCGGTCTCGATGGCGCCGCCGAAGAAGTAGACGAAGATCAGCAGCAGCATCACCGGCAGTGCGAGTGCGGTGATCAGGGCGTCCACGTTGCGCCGGCTCATGCGCAGCGCCCGGCCGCTCATGACCAGGGTGTCGGTGAGGGCTTCAGGCATGGGTGGGCTCCTGGGGGGTCGTCGGTTCCTGTGGGGCGGGGGACTGAGGGGGCGTGGGCTGAGGGGGCGTGGGCTGAGGGGTGGAGGACTGCGGGGCCGGGCGGCCCGTCAGGGTCAGGAAGACGTCTTCCAGCGTCGCCGTGTGGACGGTGAAGTGCGTGATGGCCGTGTGGGCCGGGTCCAACTCGTCCAGGAGTGCGCGGACTTCGGCCGCGCCGCCGTCCGTGGGGAAGCCGAGGACGCGGGCGTCCGGGTCGCTGTGGAGAGCGCGCGGCGCCAGCCGCAGATACGCGGCCGAGTCGGCGAGCGTGATGTCGAGGCGGTGGCCCGCGACCCGCCGCTTCAGTTCGGCGGCCGTGCCTTCGGCGACGATCCGGCCCGCGTCGAGGACGGCGATCCGGTCCGCCAATTGGTCTGCCTCTTCCAGGTACTGGGTCGTGAGGAAGACGGTGGTGCCCGCGGCGCGCAACTCCCTTACCACCGACCAGAGTTCCTGCCGGCTGCGCGGGTCGAGGCCCGTGGTGGGCTCGTCGAGGAAGATGATTTCCGGCGACCCGGCCAGCGAGGCCGCCAGGTCGAGGCGGCGGCGCATGCCGCCCGAGTAGGTCTTCGCCAGGCGGTCCGCGGCCTCGGTGAGGTCGAAGCGGGTGAGGAGTTCGGCCGCCTTCGTACGGGCTGCGGCGCGGGAGAGGCGCCCGCCGCCCGCGGTGCGCGCGAGGCGCGCCATCATCCGGAGGTTCTCGGCGCCCGTCTGCATCTCGTCCACCGCCGCGAACTGGCCGGTGAGGCTGATCGCCCGCCGTACGCGCGCCCGTTCGGTGCGCACGTCGTGGCCGGCCACCCGCACCGTTCCCGCGTCGGCGCTCGCGAGCGTGGCCAGGATGCGGACGGCGGTGGTCTTGCCCGCACCGTTGGGTCCGAGCAGGGCGAACACCGTGCCGCGCGGCACCGTGAGGTCGATGCCGCGCAGCACCTCCTGGCTGCCGTAGCTCTTGCGCAGGCCGGCGGCCTCGATCGCGGTGGACCGCGGGCCGGTCCGCGGCGCGGGCGGTGCGGCTGCCGGAGGCGGGGCGGCAGCTGTGGTGGTGGTCCGGTCTGTCATGGGCGGTGCCCTTCGCGTCTGTGGGTGCGGCTCGCGGCCGTGTGCCGTGCGGCTCGCGTCCGTGTGCTGTGCGGCTCGTGACCGTCTGCGGCCCGCGACCTTCCGCGGCTCGCACGTTCTTCTGCGTATGCCCTACGCGTTACTGTGTAAGGGTTACGCAGAACTAGGATGTGCGTCAAGCTCGGGACCTGGAAGTCCGGGTCGGGCGAGGGTCGGATCAGGGTCGAGTCAGGGAGGCCTCATGGGGCACATCGCGCGCGCGGACGACGCATCCGGCCTGCCGGCGAGCCTCGCCACGGCCTGGGGCCTGCGCGAACGCCCCTCGAAGGGGCCCAAGCCCGGCCTGTCCCTGGAGCGCATCGTGGACGAGGCCGTCCGCATCGCGGCCTCCGAAGGAGTCGACGCCGTGTCGATGGGGCGGGTGGCCAAGGGCCTCGGGGTCTCGACGATGTCGCTCTACCGGTACGTCGGCGCCAAGGACGAACTCCTGATCCTGATGCAGGAGGCCGTCACGCCGCCCCCGCCGCCGCTAGATCCGGAGGCGGACTGGCGTACGTCGATGGAGACCTGGTGCCGTGCGCAGCGGAAGGTGTTCCATGCCAACCTGTGGCTGCTGCGCATCCAGGTCTCGGGGCCGCCGGCGAGCCCGCGTGGCGTGGAGTGGATGGAGTACGGCCTGTCGGCGCTGGCCGGCACCCCGCTCGACGAGGGCGACAAGCTGGGCGTCCTGATGATGGTCGGCGGTTTCGTGCGCAACGAGGCCACCGTCATGTCCGACATCGACGCGGCGATCCGCGAGCGGGGGCACACCCCGGACGAGTACCTGAGCGCCTACGCCCGCACGCTCGGCGTGCTCTCCACGCCCGAAAGCCACCCGGGCGTCACGAAGGTCCTCGCGTCCGGCGTGCTCGACCGCGCGGACGGCCCCGACACGGAGTTCGACTTCGGCCTCGAGCTCGTGCTCGACGGGGTGGCGGCGCTGATCGAGCGCAGGGCGCGGAGCTAGTCCTCGCCGGCGAGCGCCCGCCTAGCCCCCTTCGCTCAGCTCCCCCTTGAGCAGATCAAGCAGCATCCCGTCCGCCCAGCCGCCCCGCTGGTGGTCGTACCACTGCTTGCGCAGGACGCCGACGCGGCGGAATCCGAGGCGTTCGTAGCAGGCGATCGCGGCCGTGTTCTCGGCGGCCGGGTCGATGGTCAGGCGGTGGTGGCCGCGGGCGTCGAACAGCCAGCGGGCCAGGGTGCGGATGGCGTCCGTGCCCAGGCCGAGCCGGTGGTGGCCGGGGTGGACGAAGATGTCGATGGTGGCGTGCCGGAAGTCGGGGTCCGGCTCCTCGTCCCACTGGATCATGCCGACGGTCTCGCCCTTGACGGAGATCGCGAGATGCCGGTGCTCCGGCTCGCCCAGATCGCCCTCGGGGTCCGGCCAGTGCCACCAGCGGCGGACTTCGTCGGTGGCGAGCGCGGTGCGGAACGCCGGCAGGTCGGCCGTCGTCGCGGGCCGCAGGCTCACATACGTGCCGTGCAGGGGGTCCATCCCCCCAGTGTCCTCCCCGATGTCCGCGCGGGCGGCTCACGGGAGGCTCGTACTGCGGCTTCCGCGCTGCGGGATCTGGGTCCGGAAGGAGGCTTACGGCCGTTCCGGACGCACACCCGTCACGCCCCCAACGCGCCCACCCCCGAGCCCAGTTGGCCGAAAGCCAGCCCGGCCGCATCACGCGCGTCCGGCAGCACGTCCGCCACCTTCTCGCCCGCCTCGATCCGGCGTCGGTTCTCCTCCGCGAGGATCCTGCGCACCGCGATGATCTGACCCGCGGCCAGCCGCGCCGCGGTCCCGCCGCCGAGCGCCGCGGCCAGGGCCTCCTCGGAGCGGGTCAGGAAGCCGAGCATGCGGGCCACCACTGACGGGGTGCCGTAGGCCAGGCGCTGGAAGGCCAGGACGTCCGGGTGGTCGCACAGGCCCGTGACCGGGTCCTGCCGTTCGAGCCCGGCGAGGAAGTCGCGGCGCAGGGCCTCCAACGGGGTCTCGTCCGCCGCGCGCCCGGTCACGACGCGGGCGGCCTCGTCCTCGTGGTCCGCGAACCGGTGCAGGACCAGGTCCTCCTTGGCCGGGAAGTACCGGAACAGCGTGGGCTTGGAGACCCCCGCCGCCGCGGCCACCTCGGCGACCGGCACCTGGTCGAAGCCCCGCTCCAGGAAGAGGGCGATGGCCGTCTCGGAGAGGGTGTCGAAGGTCTGCTGCTTCTTGCGGGCGCGCAGGCCGGGGGCGGGTTCTGGCATGGAGGCAGCCTACCCCGTATCCGTAACCCGGTAAAAAATGTAACTCGGTTAAGTTATTCTCGAGGGATGAACGCCCCGGACCTGCGCCATGCCCTGGCCGAAGAACGCAGCCACCACGACCACTGCCGCACCGCACTCGCCGCGATGGTCGAGGGCGCCCATGAACAGGTCGTGGTCGGCGAGCACGCCTCCGCCTCCGGGGCCGACGCCGAGGTCCTCGGCTACGAGCTGCGCAGCCGCGCCAAGGAGATGGCCGAGCTGCCCGAGGGGCCGCTGTTCTTCGGCCGGATCGACTTCGCGGGCGTACGGGACAGCGAAGTCGCCGGCGATCACCGCGGGCAGAGCTACCACATCGGCCGGCTGCGGATCACCGAACACCCGGCTGCCCCGCCCCTCGTGGTCGACTGGCGCGCCCCCGTCTCGCGCGCCTTCTACCGGGCGAGCGCCCACGACCCGCAGGGCGTCGCGGTCCGCCGCCGCTTCGGCTGGGCGCCCGGCAGCCGCGGCGACTCGGCGGACCTGACCGGCTATGAGGACGAACTCCTCGGCCAGGGTGAGGAGTTGAGTGGACCGAGCGCGCTGCTCGCCGAGGAGATCGAGCGGCCGCGCGTGGGCCCGATGCGCGACATCGCGGCCACCATCCAGCCCGAGCAGGACGAGCTGGTGCGCGGGGACCTCGGCCTCTCCGTGTGTGTGCAGGGGGCGCCCGGCACCGGCAAGACGGCGGTCGGGCTGCACCGTGCCGCGTATCTGCTCTACACGTACCCGCAGCGCATCCGACGCGGCGGCCTGCTGATCCTGGGCCCCAACCGGACCTTCCTCGCGTACATCGCGGAGGTCCTTCCCTCGCTCGGCGAGACGGGGGTGCGGCAGTCCACCGTCGATGACGAGATCGCCCGCCACCCGGTGCGCGCCGTGGACGAGCCGCGCGCCGCCGCCGTGAAGCACGACGCGCGCATGGCCCGGGTGCTGCACCGCGCGCTGTACGCGCGGGTGGCGCTGCCCGCCGACTCCCTTGCCGTGGTGGACGGTTCGTACCGCTGGCGGGTCTCGCTCGGCGAACTGGAGCGGATCGTCGCGGACGTACGCGACGAGGCGCCGGCCTACGCCACCGGGCGCGAGAGGGTGCAGACGCGGGTGCTCGCCCTCGTACGCGACCAGGCCGAGCGGCGCTCGGGCACCCGGACGTACGCGTGGCTGCAGAAGATGGGCCGGCAGGTGCGCGGGTTCCTGGACGCGGTGTGGCCGAAGGTGACGCCCGAGGAGGTGCTCGCCGGGCTGCTCGCGGATCCGGCCGCGCTCGCGGCGGCCGCCGAGGGGATCCTCACGGCCGGGGAGCAGCAGGCGCTGGTGTGGGCGAAGCCGCCGCGCTCGTTCAAGTCGGCGAAGTGGTCGGCGGCGGACCTCGTGCTCCTCGACGAGCTCGCCGGACTGATCGAACACCCCGAGGGATACGGGCACATCGTGCTCGACGAGGCACAGGACCTCTCGCCCATGCAGGCCCGCGTGATCGCCCGGCGCGCCCGCTTCGGCTCGCTCACCGTGCTCGGCGACCTCGCGCAGGGGACCACGCCGTGGGCGGCGCGCAACTGGCCCGGTCTCCTTGCCCACTTGGGCAAGCCGGACGCCGAGGTCATCCCGCTGACCACCGGGTTCCGGGTGCCGGAGGCCGTGGTGGAGCTGGCGAACCGGCTGCTCGGGACCCTGGACGTGATGGTGCCGGCCGCCCGGTCGCTGCGCCGGGACGGGGAGTTGAGGCTGCTGCCGGGCCCGGACGTGGTGGCCGCCGCCGTCGAGGCGGCCGGGCGGGCGCTGGAGCGAGACGGTTCGGTCGGGGTGATCGCGGCGGACGCCCAACTGCCGGTGCTTCGGGCCGCGTTGACGGCCGCCGGGTTTGATCCGTCCGGTCCCGAGGAGACGGCCGCGCGGCTGACGCTGCTGCCCGCCTCCCTCGCCAAGGGGCTCGAATACGACCACGTGGTCGTCGTGGAGCCGGCGGCGATCGCCGAGGCCGAGGAGCGGGGCCGCGAACGGCTCTACGTGGCGCTGACCCGCGCCGTCTCCCGGCTGGATGTGGTGCACGGGCGGGAGCTGCCGTTCTGAGACGGCCGCGGTGTGCGGGTCTGACACGGCCCGGTGCGTGGCTCTGAGGCGGCCCCGGAGCGTGGCTCCGACGCGGCACCGGTGTGCGGCTCTGACGCGGCCCGGCGTCCGGCGCGTTCCGGGGCGGCCGCGCGTGGTCTCCGCCGGGCGTGGGCGTAGCCTCTGGAGAAGGGACCTTTTCGGCGGTGGAAGGCGGGGCGGCGGTGGCCGGTGCGGGGACGGGAGTCCAGGACAGAGCCGAGGAGTTCGAGCAGCTGAGGCCGCTGCTCTTCTCCATCGCGTACCGCATCCTCGGCAGCGTCAGCGAGGCCGAGGACGCCGTCCAGGAGACCTGGCTGCGCTACGAGACCACCACGACGCGCCCCGACTCGCTGAAGTCCTTCCTCTCCACGGTCGTCACGCGCATCTCCATCGACGTGCTGCGCTCGGCCCGCGTGCGGCGTGAGGAGTACGTGGGGGACTGGCTGCCCGAACCGCTCCTGAGCGATCCCTACGAAGACCCCGCGCGGGCGGCCGAGTTGGCGGACTCGGTGTCCATGGCGGCGCTGCTGCTCCTGGAGCGGCTCAGCCCGCTGGAGCGGGCGGTGTTCGTGCTCCGCGAGGTGTTCGGCTTCGGCTACCCCGAGGTGGCGGAGGCCGTCGGCCGTACGGAGGCGGCCTGCCGGCAGCTGTCGGCGCGGGCGCGCAAGCACATGGAGGAGGGCCGTACGCGCTTCGACGCCGACCGCGAGGCACGCGAGGAGCTCGCGGCGCGCTTCTTCGCGGCGCTGCGCGAGGGCAAGGTCGAGGGCCTTCAGGAGCTGCTGTCCGCCGATGTCCAGCTGGTGGGCGACGGGGGCGGCAAGGCGCCGCAGCTCGCCCGGCACGTGCAGGGTGCGGACAAGGTCGCGCGGCTCATGGCCGGCGCGTTCCCGCCCGTCTTCTCGATCGGCACGATCGTCGATGCCCGGGAGATCAACGGCCAGCCCGGCGCTCTCTTCCGCGACCGCGAGGGCAACGTGGCCGTGGCCGTCCTGCTCGACATCGTGGACGGCGAGATCGCGGCCATCCGCTCGGTCATCAACCCCGACAAGCTGGGGCACCTGGCTCCGCTGGCGGATGTGTGGGCGATGAAGGACGAGTGGAACCGGACGCGGCGGGGGTAGGGCGGACGCGGCGGGCCGGGTGCGGACGTGGCGCGCGACTGCGGACGTGACGCACGAGTGTGGTGCATCGGCGCCGCAACGTCAGGGCTCCCGGAGGCACGCGGCCTCCAGGAGCCCTGACGGCGAGGCGGCACAGCCCGGCTCGGCCCGTTCCCTCATCCCAGCTCCGCCCGGCTGTGCCCGCCTCTCTGCTCAGCCCCGCCGGCGGGTGCGGACCGCGCCCCGGGGGCCGAGCTCACTGCGCGGCGGCGGACCGCCTCGCAGGGGCTCAGTGCTGCTCGGCCGGAGCCGTCCGCCCCAGGACCTCGGTGATGCGGATGAACCCGTCCGTGCCGTGACCGAGGCCGATCACCCGCCGGGCCAGGCCCTCCGCCGCGCGCATCACGCCCGCGTCGATGCCGTGGGCCTCCGAGGTGTGGACGATGTGGGCCATCGAGGAGGCCGCCGAGGTGATCGGGTTGGTGTCGCCGCTGTAGACGCCCTGGTCCGCCCGTGTCCCGTAGTCCTGGAAGATGTCCGGCAGGATCGCGGCGATGCCCTGTGCGAACGGCGCCAGCTCCGCCCCGGAGACCCCCTCCGCCTTCGCGACCGCCAGCGCGTGCGTGTACCCGGCCATCGCGGTCCAGAAGATGTCGAGGAGCGCGATGTCGTACGCGGCGGCCCGTCCGTGGTCCTCGCCGAGGTGGGTGCGGGTGCCGCCGAGGGCGGCGAGCACCGGCTCGTGCTCCCCGTACAGACCGGCCGGGCCCGCGAACAGGAAGACGGCGTGCGGAGTGCCGATCGTCGCGGTCGGCGTCATGATCGCGCCGTCGAGGTAGCGGATCCCGTGCGCCTCCGCCCACCGCGCGCTCTCGCGGGCGCGGTCGGGGGTGTCGGCGGTGAGGTTCACCAGGGTGCGGCCCTTGAGGGCGGTGGTGGCCGATTCCGTACGCAGCAGGGCGTCGGAGGCGTCGTAGTTCACCACGCACACCACGACCAGATCGCTCGCCGCCACGGCCTCCTCGAGAGACGCGGCCCCGACCGCCCCTTGCGCGACCAGCTCCCGGTCCCGCCCGGGCGTCCGGTTCCACACGGTGGTGCGCACCCCGGCGGCCACGAAGGCACCGGCCAGCGCACGGCCCATGGGGCCGAGACCGAGGACGGTGACGGAAGAACCTGAGGGGGTGGACTGGTTGGACTGCTCGGACATGCTTCTCAACTCCCGTACTGGACAAGAAAAAATTTCCGCAGGACTTCCCGCGGGCACGCCGGACGTGCACCTCGGAACCTGAATCGGACGTGAAAGGGGCTCACTCACATGACGCGCAGCCGCGCCCAGGACCAGGACGTCTGCGGAGTGACCGCGGCGATCGCGGTGATCGACGGCAAGTGGAAGACGGGCCTGCTGTGGCTCCTCGAACAGGGACCGCAGCGCCCCGGCGCGCTGCGCCGTCAACTCCCCGGTCTGAGCGAGAAGGTGCTCACCCAGGCCCTGCGCGAGATGGAGCAGGACGGCCTGGTCCACCGGGAGGTGCACGACGTGCTGCCGCTGAAGACCGAGTACACGCTCACTCCCTTCGGCCAGGACCTCGCCACGGCGCTGGCCCCGCTCTCGGACTGGGGCCACCGCCGCCTCCTACGCATGCAGGAGGGCCCCGAGTTGCTGTCGGCGGCCCGCTGACCACCTGCAAACAGCTTGATCCAGTGGGGAGTTGCTGCCAAGTACGCACAAAAAGGTGGGTACTCGCAGGCCATGGACGAAGGTGGCGTGCACCACTATTGCAAGCATCTGCTTGCAATAGTTAGCGCGACTGCGGCAGCATGCAGCTATGGCAACGCTCAACGTCGGCAATCTCGGTGAGTATCTGCGCGAGCAGCGGCGCAATGCGCAGCTGTCGCTCAGGCAGCTCGCCGATGCCGCGGGTGTGTCCAATCCGTATCTGAGTCAGATCGAGCGCGGGCTGCGCAAGCCGAGTGCCGAGATTCTGCAGCAGCTGGCGAAGGCCCTCCGGATCTCCGCCGAGACGCTGTACGTGCAGGCCGGGATCCTCGACGAGCGCGACCGCGACGAAGTCGAGACGCGGGCCGCGATCCTCGCGGACCCCTCGATCAACGAGCGGCAGAAGCAGGTGCTCCTGCAGATCTACGAGTCGTTCCGCAAGGAGAACGGCACCGCTCCCACAGCCGCTCAGGACGGCAGCGACACCGCCGATGACCAGCCCCGCGCGGCCGGCGACGACTGACGCCAGCACCCTCATACCTATCGGAGGTACGTACGTCATGGCTCTCACCGACGACATCCGCAAGGCCGTCACCGACCCCAAGCCCCTCTACTTCGCCGCCGGTACCGCCGACCTCGCCTTCCAGCAGGCCAAGCGCGTGCCCGAGCTGATCGAGAAGATCCAGGCCGAGGCCCCCGAGCGCTTCGAGTCCGTGCGCAACACCGACCCGAAGGCCGTCCAGGAGAAGGCCGCCGCCCGCGCCAAGGAGGTGCAGGAGGTCGTGCAGGCCAAGGTCGCCGAGGTCATCGGCGGCTTCGACACCGACCTCAAGAAGCTCGGCGAGACCGCCCAGGACCTGGCCCTGCGCGGGGTGGGCGTGGCCGCCGAGTACGCCGTCAAGGCCCGTGAGAAGTACGACGAGGTCGCCGAGCGCGGCGAGCAGGCCGTGAAGACCTGGCGCGGCGAGGCGGCCGAGGAGATCGAGGAACTGGCCATCGTGGTCGAGGGCAAGGACGAGACCGGCGCCGCGCCGAAGGACGAGGCTCCGGCCGCGTCCGCCGCGGCTCCTGCTCCGGCTGCTGCTCCGGCCGCCGAGGCCAAGGCCCCGGCCAAGAAGCCGGCCGCCAAGAAGGCTCCGGCCCGTAAGCCCGCGGCGAAGAAGACCACGCCGGCTGCCGAGTAAGGCACAGGCGGCGGACTTCCCGCCGAGCGACCGGCCCGGGCACGAACGGAGTGTCCGGGCCGTTCTCCGGGTACGGTGGCCGCAATGAACCGGACAATGAGTGGCCCGACACACAGGTGGTGGACGAAGTGCTGATGCAGGGTTTCGCCGGCTTCATGTGGCTGCTCTTCATGGCGATGCTGGTGCTCGCGGTGGTGGCCCTCGTCATGGCGGTGACGTTCCGCGAGGACGCCTATCGGGCCGCGGACAAGCAGACCAAGAATTTCTGGCTGATCATTCTCGGCATCGTGGTGCTGGTCAATCTGGTCGTGCCGATGCTCTTCCTCCAGATCGCCGGCCTGATCGCGACGATCGTGTTCTTCGTCGACGTCCGCCCCGCGCTCCAGCAGGTCACCGGAGGCGGCCGCGGCCGCCGCGGCGGCTCCAGCAGCGACGGTCCGTACGGGCCGTACAACGGCGGGCGCTGAGCCCCGTGCCGCAGCGCGGGCGCCGAGCCCGCACCGCAGCACTGATCGGCGGATCCGTCCCCAGGGCGGATCCGCCGTTCTGCTGTCAGGACTCGATTGGAAGGCCGCCCTCGACCGGAAGGTCGCCCTCGAACGCCAGGCTGCCCTCGACCGCGAGGCCGCCCTCGGCCGCTGTCAGGCCCTCGGTCCCCGCTCCAGGAGGACCACGGCCACGTCGTCCGTCAGCTCGCCGCCGTTCAGATCGCGGACCTCGTTGACCGCGGCCTGGAGCAGGCCGTCGCCGCCGAGGCCCTCGTCGAGCTGGCGGCGGATCATCGCCACCATGCCGTCCTGGCCCAGGCGGCGCTTGCTGCCCGCCTCCACGCGGCCCTCGATCAGACCGTCGGTGTAGAGCATCAGGCTCCACGCGCCGCCGAGCTCCACCTGCTGGCGCGGCCAGCGGGCGCGCGGGAGCAGGCCGAGCGCCGGGCCGCTGTTCTCGTACGGGAGCAGCTCGGCGCGGCCGCCCGCGCGCGCGATCAGCGGCGAGGGGTGGCCGGCCAGGCACAGGCCCGCGCGGCGGCCGTCGGGGGAGATGTCCACCGTGCAGAGCGTCGCGAAGATCTCGTCGTCCGGACGCTCGTGCTCCAGGACCTGCTGGAGCGTGGAGAGCAGCTCGTCCCCGCACAGGCCCGCGAAGGTCAACGCGCGCCAGGCGATCCGGAGTTCCACGCCGAGCGCCGCCTCGTCCGGGCCGTGCCCGCACACGTCGCCGATCATCGCGTGCACCGTGCCGTCGGGGGTGCGCACGGCGTCGTAGAAGTCGCCGCCGAGCAGCGCGCGCGAGCGGCCGGGACGGTAGCGCGCGGCGAACCGCAGCGGGGAGCCCTCGAGCAGCGGCGTGGGCAGCAGACCGCGCTCCAGGCGGGCGTTCTCCTGGGCGCGCAGCCGGGACTCGGTGAGCTGGCGCTGCGCCACGTCGGCCCGCTTGCGCTCCACCGCGTAACGGATCGCGCGGGTCAGGACGCGGCTGTCCAGCTCGTCGCGGAACAGGTAGTCCTGCGCGCCGACCCGTACCGCCTCCGCGGCCCGCTCGGTGTCGTCGCTCGCGGTCAGCGCGAGCACGGCGTGCCGGGGCGCGAGGCGCAGCACGTGCTTGAGGGTGCCCAGCTCGTCCTCGCCGCCCGGGGAGCCCGCGCGGCCGGGGGCGGGCAGCGAGAGGTCGAGCAGGATGCAGTGCACGTCGTCGGTGAGGAGGCGCTCGGCCTCCGTCAGATTGCGGGCCGTGCGCACCTTGATGGGCTTGCCCGCCGCGTCGAGCAGCGCGGGCACGCTCAGCGCCTGGGCCGGGTCGTCCTCGATCACGAGCAGCGTCAGACCGCCGCCGCCGTTCTCGACGGCGCCGGGCTGTGCCGGCAGGGCGTCCGCACCGGCTGCGGGCGCCGGGGCGGGCTGAGCCTGACCACTTTCCACGGCCGGGACTGCTCTCTGCCGCGGTATGGGTACGGGCATCCTTCTGGTTTCCTTCCCTCCCCCCGAGGGCGCGGCGGGACGACACCTAGTCGAACGACGTTCCGCCGACGGGGACCTTAGCGGTAGCCGGCGCCGGTTTGGAATGGCGATCAGCAAACAGCCGGAGTCATATGCCGCGTCCCGCCCCGTAATTGGGCACGCGACGGCTCCAACCGGGATGACGAACATCACGCCGTGGAGGTTGCCCGGGTGGCGCAGGTCACGTGAGCGGGGTCACGACCACACCTTTTGAGGCGGCCGCGCCCGGCGCCTACTTGTCCGGCCGTACGACCCCGAGGATCGGCATGGAACCGGCGCCCGCCACCGTGACATCCCGCCCCGGGCGCGGGGCGTGCACGATCGCGCCCTTGCCGATGTACATCCCGACATGGCTGGCGTCGGCGTGGTAGATGATCAGGTCGCCCGGCCGCATGTCGCGCACCTTGATGCGCGGCAGCTGCCGCCACTGCTCCTGGGAGGTGCGCGGTATGCCGCGCCCGGCGGCCGCCCAGGCCTGCGAGGTCAGGCCCGAGCAGTCGTACGAGGACGGCCCCTCGGCGCCCCACACGTACGGCTTGCCGATCTGCTGCGTCGCGAACGCGACGGCCTTCGCGCCCCGGGCGGAGGCCTTGCCCTTGATCTCGTCGAGTATCCCGGTGTCCAGCCAGGCGGTCTGGGCCTGTACGGCGGCGTCCTGCTCCATCTGGAGAAGGCGCTCGCGCTCCTCCTTCTCCAGTTTCTTCTCGAGCTTCTCGGCGGCCTTGATCTTCGACTCGATCGTCTTCTTGCGCTTGGCCTGCTTCTCGCGGTGCTCGTCGAGCTCCTTCCAGTACAGGCCGGCGTCCTTCGCGTACAGCTGCAAGTCGTCCTGCGTGGTGGTCAGTTCCTCCACCAGCGTCGTCGTCGCGTGCTGGCCCTGGCGCACGCGCTGCGCGCCGTCCAGGAACTCCTGCGGGTCGTCGCTCAGGACCAGCTGCGCCTGCGGGGGCACGCCGCCGCTGCGGTACTGCGCGCGGGCGGCCGCACCCGCGCGGTCCTTCAGCTTGTCGCGCTTGTCCTGCAACTGCTGGATCCTGTTGGCCAGCTTGACGATCTGGTCGGACTGCTTCTTGGCCTCTTCCTCCGCCGCGTTGTACGCGTCCGTCGCGACCGCCGCGTCGTGGTAGAGGTCGTCCAGCTCCGCGCGCACTTCCTGCAGATTGCGGCTCCTGGGCTCGGGGTCGTCCGGTGCGGCCGGCGGTGCGGCGGGCGGTCCGGCCAGGGGTACGGCGCCCGCGGGGCCGGGCACGCTGAGCACACTCAGCGCGCAGACCAGCGCCATGGCCGCGATGGTCGAGGTTCGCCTGCAGGTCACGCCCACGCCCCCTGATCTGATGGCCCGTCAGTAACTGTGCACGACTCCGGGATGGTGCCACGGCCGCGCCGATTCCGACAGGGTCACGCAGAACACGAACCCGGCCACACGGCGACAACAGCCGCACCGCGGGACCAACTCCGCTTCCCCACCCGCCACTTCCCGCCCGTCCCGTCACGTCTGACGAATGAGTACCGCGTCGCGTTCCCGTCGAAGCGAGACGTCACCCTTGTGGAGGTTGGGGAAATATGTGCGGTTTGGTGTTACTTGGGCTGACGCAGCGCGGCGGCTCAGGCGCGCGGGGCCAACGCCCCCCACTCCACCGTCACCTCGCCCTGCCGCCACCGCGAACTCCCGTCCACCACCGGCCAGTCGGCGCGCAGATCGCGCACCGTGCGGATCCACCGCTGCCGCGCCCCGTAGGAGGCGTACGGTGCCGCGGCCGCCCAGGCGCGGTCGAAGTCCCGCAGGAACGCGTGCACCGGCTCGCCCGGCACATTGCGGTGGATCAGCGCCTTCGGCAGCCGCTCGGCCAGGTCGGAGGGCTGCTCGAGCGAGCCGAGCCGGGTCGCGAAGGTCACCGTCCGCGGGCCCTCGGGCCCCAGCGTCACCCACACGTGCCGCCGCCCGATCTCGTCGCAGGTGCCCTCGACGAGCAGCCCGTCGGGTGCGAGCCGGCCGCACAGCCGCCGCCACACCTCGGCCACCTGCTCCTCGTCGTACTGCCGCAGGACATTGGCCGCGCGGATCAGCAGCGGCGCCCCTTCGGCGGGCGTGGTGGGCACCTCGAAGCCGCCGAGCCGGAAGGTGAGGCCCTCCTCCTCGTACGGCTTCGCGCCCGCGACCCGCGCCGGCTCGATCTCGATGCCCACGACCCGGACGTCCGCGGCCGCCGTGCGCAGCCGGTGCAGGAGCTCGACGGCGGTCCAGGGCGCGGCCCCGTACCCGAGGTCCACGGCGAGCGGGGCGGGGTGCGCCCGCAGCGCCCGCCCGTGCCGCTCGGCGATCCAGCGGTCCATGCGGCGCAGCCGGTTGGGGTTGGTGGTCCCGCGCGTCACGGTCCCGACGGGACGTGAGGGGGTGCGGGCCATGGGTCCAGTATCGGCCAGCCCCGGCGCCCTCCGCCCCGAGCCCGCCGCCCCGAGCCCGCCGTGCGGCCCGTCCCGCCCGCAGCGATCCTGGAACTGCGGGGCCGGCGGACCCCGCGATCCAAGGCCGGAAGCGGACCCCGCGATCCGGGGCCGGAATAGGAAGGGGTGCCTCCGGTGTTCCGGTGGTTCGGAGGGTGCCCTGTGCCCTCCCGCAGGCATGCCCGCCATGCCGCGCCATGCCCGTCCAGTCACGTCGTCAGAAGGAGGCCGCGCGCGTGAGCCAGTACGTGAGCAGGCTCGGCGGACGGCTCGCTTCCACGCCTTCGCTGCTGTCCACCTCCCCGCGGCTCAGGTTGACCGGCGGCCCGAGAAAGCCCCGCCGGATCGCGATGCTCAGCGTGCACACCTCGCCGCTGCACCAGCCCGGCACAGGCGACGCGGGCGGCATGAACGTCTACATCGTCGAGCTCGCCAAGCGCCTGGCCGCGATCAACATCGAGGTCGAGATCTTCACGCGGGCGACCACCGGACACCTCCCGCCCAAGGTCGAGCTGGCCCCCGGTGTGCTCGTACGGCATGTGGACGCGGGCCCGTACGAAGGCCTCGCCAAGGAGGAACTGCCCGCCCAGCTCTGCGCGTTCACGCACGGCGTGATGCGTGCCTGGGCCGGCCACCGCCCCGGCTACTACGACCTGGTGCACTCGCACTACTGGCTGAGCGGCCACGTGGGCTGGCTCGCCGCCGAGCGCTGGGGCGTCCCGCTCGTGCACGCCATGCACACCATGGCCAAGGTCAAGAACGCGGCGCTGGCCGAGGGCGACACCCCCGAGCCCGCCGCCCGCGTGATCGGCGAGACGCAGATCGTCGAGGCCGCCGACCGCCTCATAGCCAACACGGACGAGGAGGCGGACGAGCTCGTACGGCACTACGACGCCGATCCCGCCAAGGTCGCCGTGGTCCACCCCGGCGTGAACCTCGACCGCTTCCGCCCCGCCGACGGCCGCGCCGCCGCCCGCCAGCGCCTGGGCCTGCCGCAGGACGCCCTCATCCCGCTGTTCGCCGGCCGCATCCAGCCCCTCAAGGCCCCCGACGTGCTGCTCAAGGCCGTCCACCTGCTCCTCGACCGTCGCCCCGAGCTGCGCTCCCGCCTGCTCGTGCCGGTGGTCGGCGGCCCGTCCGGCAGCGGCCTCGCCAAGCCCGAGAAGCTCCAGAAGCTGGCCGCCAAGCTGGGGATCGCCGATGTCGTACGGTTCCGGCCGCCGGTCGGGCAGGAGCAGCTCGCCGACTGGTTCCGTGCCGCGTCCGTGCTGGTCATGCCCTCGTACAGCGAATCCTTCGGACTCGTCGCCATAGAGGCCGAGGCCACCGGCACCCCGGTGCTCGCGGCGGCCGTCGGCGGGCTTCCCGTGGCGGTGCGCGACGGGGTCAGCGGCTTCCTGATCGAGGGGCACGACCCGGCCGCGTACGCGCAGAAGCTGGAGCTCTTCGCCGACGAGCCGCACCTGGTCGACCGGATGGGCGCCGCCGCCCACCGGCACGCCCGCTCCTTCGGCTGGGACACCGCCGCGGCGGCCACCGCGGACGTCTACACCGCCGCCCTGTACGACCGGCGCCGTCGCGTACGCTCGCACCATGGCTGACGAGCAGAGCACGGCGGACGCCCGAGAGGTCCTGGAAGAGGCGCTGAAGGAAGCCGAGCTCGCCTGGGAGTCCCCCGAGCCCGGCGTCTACGTGGTGCAGCTCCCCGGCACCCGCAAGCTCTCGACCACCCTCTCCCTGCGCCTGGGCCGGCACGCGCTCTCGCTCAACGCCTTCGTGATCCGCCACCCCGACGAGAACGCCGAGGGCGTCCACCGCTGGCTGCTCGAACGCAACCTCCGCCTGTACGGGGTGAGTTACGCGATCGACAAGCTCGGCGACATCTACCTCGCCGGCAAGCTCCCGCTCGCCGCCGTCACCCCGGCCGAGCTGGACCGGCTGCTCGGGGTGGTACTCGAAGAGGCCGACGGCTCCTTCAACACGCTCCTGGAGCTGGGCTTCGCCTCGGCGATCCGGCGCGAGTACGAGTGGCGGGTCTCGCGCGGCGAGTCCACCCGCAACCTGGACGCGTTCACGCATCTGACCAAGCCGCGCACCAACTGAGGCTGCCGCCCGCCCTGTTCACCTCTGCGCGACCCCTTCCGCACCAAGGGGCGCCGTGCCATGCTCACCGCCGACGCAAACGTGAACTTTGTTCATGTACGTGAATTCGAGTGAGAGGGCGGTGCTCATGGATCGGCTCAGCAGGCGCGGACTGCTCGGCGGGGCGGTAGCCGTGGTGGCCGGGGTGACCGTCGGCGCGACGCCGGCGTCCGCCGCGGCCCGCCCCGAAGTGGCGGAGCTCTGGCGGGAGTTCACCCGCAACCCGTTCGACCACCCGCAGATCCCGTACGTGGGCCGGGCGGGCTGCGCGCGCGGCAGCCGCACCCGCCCGCGCCCCCGCGTGCGCGCCAACGTCCTCGCGTACGGGGCGAAGAGCGACGGCTCCGAGGACGCCGCCCCCGCGATCAACCGTGCCATCGCCGCCGCCGGAGAGGCCGGCGGTGGCACGGTGCTCGTCCCGCCGGGCACGTACCGCATCGACGGGATCATCCGGATCGGCCACAGCGGTGTGGTGCTGCGCGGCGCGGGCAGCGGCCGCACCAAGCTGCTCGCGACCAAGCACCTCACCGAGTTGATCGGCAAGTACGGCAGCCGCTACGGCGGCACGAAGTCCGGCTGGTCCTGGGCGGGCGGGCTCATCTGGCTGGCCCCCGAGGCCCGTTGGGACTCCCTGGTCGCCGCGATCAAGGCTCAGGCCTGGCCCTTCGAGGGCTGGACCGGCAACAGGCGGGACGAGTGGGAGACCCTGAGCGCCGTCGAACCGGCCGGGCGCGGCTCCTGGTCCGTCACGGTGGCCGACCCCTCGCGCCTGAAGCCCGGACAGCTCGTCCTGCTCCGGCTCGCCGACGACGCGGACCACACGCTCCTGGAGCACATGGCGGGCGGCGGCCCCGGCCCCGAGGCTTACACCTGGGAGGACAAGACCAAGCTCACCTCGTACGTGCCCTACGAGTGGCCCACCAGGATCACCTCGGTGCGCGGCCGCAAGGTCACCTTCGAGCGCCCGCTGCCCCTCGACGTCCGCCCGGAATGGGACCCGCGCCTGACGACCCTGGCCGCCCCGCTGACCGGCGCGGGCGTGGAGGGCCTGACCCTGGAGGCGGTCGAGACCCCGCAGTCCGAGCACCTGCTCGACCTCGGCTACAACGGGCTCGCCTTCCAGTGCGCGTACGACTGCTGGGCCGAGGACGTCGTGGTCCGCCACGTGGACAACGGCTTCGGGTTCATCGCCGCCTCCGCCTGCACCCTGCGCAACACCCGCGTCGCGGGCCGCGGTGCGCACCACCCGTACTACTGCCGCGAGGGCTCGCACGACAACCTGGTCGAGGACTTCACCGTCGAGCAGCGCACCGTCCCGGCGCCCAAGGGCACCCAGCTGCACGGCGTGAACGTCGAGGGCCTGTCCAGCTACAACGTCTGGTCCCGCGGCGACATGCGGATGGGCACCTTCGACACCCACCGCGGCATGCCCTTCGCCAACGTCCGCACCGACATCACCGTGGACAACACCGGCACCCACGGCGGAGACGCGAGCGCGGGCCCGCTCTACGGGGCCCGCTTCACGCACTGGAACGTCACCGTGACCAACGGCCGCGCGGGCTGCGTACGGATCGACGAGATCGCCCCGTACAGCGCGACCGTGGCCATCAGCGAGGTCACCGAGTTCGGCCAGATCGACAAGCCGGACTTCACCGGGGAACTGCACACCCGCAGCGAGGCGTACGGCCGTCCCGGCGGGGTGTGGCCGCGCAACCTCTACGAGGCGCAGCGCACCCTCAGGCCGTGACCTCGGCCTCGGCCACCTTGCCCGCGGCGGGCTCGGCGCCGCCGGCCACGGGGACCTCGACGGGCTCCGTGGCCGCAGCCTCCTTGGCCGCCTTGTCCTCCTTGGCCGCTGAGGTCGCCGGGGCCGGGTCCTCCGCGGGCAGGTTCCGCATCAGGAGCCAGTAGCCGGCCGCCGCCACCGTGCCGAGCACCGCGGTCGCGCCCCACAGCCAGTCCGCGCCGAAGTGGTCGATCACGAAGCCCGCCATCAGCGGGGCCGCGAGCGCCGCCACCGACCAGGACATCGAGTACATGCCCTGGTAGCGGCCGCGGGCGTGCACCGGCGAGAGGCGGACCACCAGGCTCATCTGGGTGGGGGAGTTGATGATCTCGGCGAGCGTCCAGACGACGACCGTCAGGGCGTACGTGGCGATGGACCCGGCGAAGGCGGTGAGCCCGAACCCGTATCCGGCAAGCAGCGCCGAGATCACCAGCAGCTTCTGCGGGTCGCGGTGCTCGATGAACCGGGTCACCGGGATCTGAAGGGCCACGATCAGCACACCGTTGACGGCGATGACCATGCCGAAGTCCGAGGGGCTGAAGTCCGCGGCGCCCATCGCGACCGGCAGACCCACGTAACTCTGCGTGAAAATAAGCGAGATGAGGAAGGAGAGCCCCACCACACCCATGAACCGGCCGTCCTTGACCACGGTCCCCATGGAGACCTGCGGCTCGGCGGCCTTCCCCGCGACCACCGTCTTCTCGGGCCGCGACTCGGGCAGCTTCAGGAAGACGAGCACCGCGCACGCCATCGTCAGCACGGCCTCGCCGAGGAACCCGGCGAGGTAGCTGTACTGGGCGACGATGCCCGCGGCCATGGACGAGAACGCGAAGCCGAGGTTGATCGCCCAGTAGTTGAGCGCGAAGGCCCGCACCCGGTCCTCGGGCCGCACGATGTCGGCCATCATGGCCTGCACGGCGGGCCGCGAGGCGTTGGAGGCCACACCCACCACACCGGCCACCACCGCGATGGCCACCGGGTCCGTCATGAACCCGAGCACCGCGACACTGACCGCCGTGGCCCCCTGCGCGAGGAACATGGTGGGCCTTCGCCCGAGCCGGTCGGTCAGCACCCCGGCTCCCAGGGTGCCGAGCACACCGCCGAGCCCGTGCAGCGCGGCCACAAGTCCCGCGTACGAGGCCGAATAGCCCCGGTCGAGCGTGAGGTAAAGGGCCATGAATGTGGCGACGAAAGCCCCGAGCCGGTTGATCAGGGTGCTCGTCCAGAGCCACCAGAACTCCCGGGGAAGACCGGCCACGCTTTCGCGTGCGGCCCGCCTGATGCTCGCGATCGACATGCAGATCCCCCCGGAAACGGCTGGTGAACTCGTACGTGTAAGCGTCTCTCGACGTGCTCACACGTTACGAGCCGGACGTTCGGGGAGGCCACTCGATTAACAGGAACCGTCAATCGTCCACAGCCCGGGCTGGGCGCGCGGGCGGCACCCGGGTTCGATTACGCTCGGAGCCATGGCCGACGCACCGTACAAGCTGATCCTCCTCCGCCACGGCGAGAGCGAGTGGAACGCGAAGAACCTGTTCACCGGCTGGGTGGACGTCAATCTCAACGAGAAGGGCGAGAAGGAGGCGGTCCGGGGCGGCGAGCTGCTCAAGGACGCCGGCCTGCTCCCCGACGTGGTCCACACCTCCCTCCAGAAGCGCGCGATCCGCACCGCGCAGCTGGCGCTCGAGTCGGCGGACCGCCACTGGATCCCCGTCCACCGCTCGTGGCGCCTGAACGAGCGCCACTACGGCGCCCTCCAGGGCAAGGACAAGGCCCAGACGCTCGCCGAGTTCGGCGAGGAGCAGTTCATGCTGTGGCGCCGCTCGTACGACACCCCGCCGCCGGCCCTGGAAGACGGCACGGAGTTCTCCCAGTCGGACGACCCGCGCTACGCCTCCATCCCGCCGGAGCTGCGCCCGAAGACGGAGTGCCTGAAGGACGTCGTGGTCCGCATGCTCCCGTACTGGTACGACGGCATCGTCCCGGACCTCCTGGCCGGCCGCACCGTCCTGGTCGCCGCCCACGGCAACTCGCTGCGCGCCCTGGTCAAGCACCTGGACGGCATCTCGGACGCGGACATCGCGGGCCTGAACATCCCGACGGGCATCCCGCTCTCCTACGAACTGGACGCCGACTTCAAGCCGCTCAACCCGGGCGGCACCTACCTGGACCCCGAGGCGGCCGCGGCGGCCATCGAGGCGGTCAAGAACCAGGGCAAGAAGAAGTAACTCCCGCGATCACGCCCCCGGCCCGCGCCCCGCGCGCGGAACCGGGGGCGTTGTCATGCGCGGGGGCGGTCGACCGGCTTCACGAGGAGCGCGTCCGGTCGGGCGGCTTCACGAGGAGCGCGTCCGGTCGGGCGGCTTCACGAGGAGCGCGTCCGGTCGGCCGGCTTCACGAGGAGCGCGTCCGGTCGGCCGGCTTCACGAGCGCGTCCGGTCCGGCGGCGGGACCCGGAAGTCCTCCACTGGTGGGACGTTCCAGCGGGAGGGGTCGGGGGTTCTGGAGTTGGCGCGGCGGGCCGCGAAGGGGGCGTCCATGAGGGCCGTGGCGGCGAGCAGGCCGAGGAGGGCGCCGAGGCCGCCCGACACCGTGTCCAGGAGGACCGGGGTGAGTGCGGCTGCCGCGACGGCGAGGCGAAGGAGCATGGGGCCGTGCACCGCGGGGCGGAAGTAGGGGCGCGGCAGGACCGGGCGGGCCCGCAGGCCGGGGGCCGTGGCGCGGAGGTTCGCGGGGTCCGTCAGGTAGCGGTCGGTGTAGTCGAGGGACGCGTAGCCCCAGATCATCTCCCCGGTGTCCGCGACGACCGCCACCGGGTACGCGGGGTTGCGCCACCGCCGCACCACCGCGAGCACCAGCTCCCACCGCTGCGGCCAGAGCATCCAGACGGGCTCGCCCGCATACCGGGGGCCGAACACGGCGAGCTGCTTGCGGGCGTGGTCCGGGCCGTTGGGGTCCTTGTGCAGGCCGTGCACGCCGTACCACTTCCCCTCGGCGTCGCGCACCTTCAGCATCTGGGCGTTGTCCAGCTTCGGGTCGATCAGCTCGGTGCTGTCCTCCGGTACGAAGCGGATCCACTCGGCGCTGCCGACCTCGAAGCGGACGGCCACCACCCGGCCGGCCTTCGCGTCGGCGGCCAGCAGCTTGTGCGTCTTGGACAGCGGCCGGACGAGGACCTTCTTGACGGTGAGCGCCAGCACGATTCCCGTCCACAGGCCGAGCAGCGTCCCGCCCAGGAGGACGGCGGAGAATTCGATCTGCTCGTGGGCGGCGAAGCGGAAGACGGCCCACGGGGCGACGGCGGTCAGGACCATGCCGGCGGCCAGATACCAGTCGACCGGGTTGCGGAGCAGCTCGGCCGGCGGCGCGGGCAAGGGCGCGGGAGCGGGGGAGGGCGGGCCGGACGGCGGCGTACGGCGGGTCAGCGCGGCCCACGCACCGATGCAGCAGGCCCCCACGACGAGCGCGGCCAGCGCGTCCCAACGGGCGCCGTCGGAACGGTCGTTGACCAGGCAGAGCAGGACGGCGACGGCCGCGCACGCGAGGGATGCGGCGCGCAGGGTCTCGGCAACGGTGCGTCTCACGGAGTTCCTTGAGGTCGGGCCCGACAGCGACGGGAGCAGGAGCAAGAGCAAGCTCAGGAGCGGGGGATTGCTCGCCGTCATCCAGACCGGCCTGGGGGCCGGAAGGTTGTGGTGGACCGCAAGCCGACCAGGGCCGCGGCGCCGTCAGTCCTGCGTGCGACACTCGCTCCCGGATCGAGGGGGAGGACGGCGGCACGTGAACGAGACAGAGGCCGGGCGGCTGGTCGCGCAGGCCCAGGGGGCCTGGGACCGTGAGGAGTGGCTGCGGGCCGCCGAGTTGTACGAGCGGGTGCTCGCGCACTATCCGGACGAGGAGCCCAGCGCCGCCTGGTGGTACGACGCCGCGCTCGCGCACAAGTTCCTGCGGAACTGGGCGAAGGCGTACGAGCTGGGGCGTGAGGCCGCGGCGAGGGCGCCGCGCGGACAGGGCGACCCGGCGTACTGGAACCTCGGGATCGCCGCGACCATCCGGCGCGAGTGGGCCGCCGCGCGCGACGCGTGGGAGGGCTTCGGGATCGAACTGCCGGACGGGGAAGGGCAGATCGACGGTGATTTCGGGGTCGCCTGCGTGCGCCTGCACACCGGCGGCGAGCAGGAGGTCGTCTGGATCCGGCGGCTGTGCCCCACCCGCGGGCGCGTGCTGAACGTGCCGGTGAGCAAGGGCCGCCGCTTCGGCGAGATCGTCGTGCACGACGGCGTGCCGAACGGGGAGCGCACCTACGGCGGCGGCACGGCCGCCGTCTTCGACGAGCTGCTGCGCTTCGAGCCCTCCGAGCTGCCCACCCTGCACGTCAGCGTGCACGCACCGGCCGCCGAGGACATCGACGCCCTCGTGGAGTCCTTCTTCGCGCGGGACTTCGGGGCCGAGCCCGCCAGCGCGTTCCACCTGATCTGCGGCTGCTGCAGCACAGGGACGGTGGATTACGAGGAGAAGGGCACCCCCGCGCACGCCGGCACCCAGAAGGTGTGGCTCGCCGCTCCCGAGGCCGAGGCCCGCGCGCTGCTCGACGCGTGGGCCGCGGAAGGGGCCGCGCAGGACCGACGCACGTGGAGCGGGCTGGAGCCCGTGGGCTGAGGGGAGTAAGAGCTTCCCCCGGGGGCCTCAGCCGGGGCCTCGTCCGGCGGCCGAGACGGGAAAGGGCCCCGTTGCCCGGCAACGGGACCCTTCACCTCGTACAGGAACGGCGTCAGCCGCCGCACTGGCAGGGCGCCCCCTGCTGGCAGCCGCAGCCGCACCCCGAGCCGCAGCCGCAGGCGCCGAGGAGCGGCAGCCGGACGACTTCCACCGACTCCGCGGTGTCGGCGGGCTGTTGGGTCTCTGGCGTGGGGGACTCGGCCATACGAACCTCCTCAAGGCACTGTTGCCTACGCCCAGTTGATGCCCACTGGGCACGGCGCATCAACGGCGCACAGAGGTTCGGCGCCCGGTGCGCCCTACGCGCCGCCCTCGGCCTGCTGCGCCGCCGCCGCGTTCTGCTGCAGCTCGTCCGCGTGCTCACCCGTCACCAGGTAGACGACCCGCTTGGCCACCGACACCGCGTGGTCCGCGAAGCGCTCGTAGTAGCGGCCGAGCAGCGTCACGTCCACGGCCGTCTCGATGCCGTGCTTCCACTTCTCGTCCATCAGGTGCTGGAAGAGCGTGCGGTGCAGCAGGTCCATCTCGTCGTCGTCCTGCTCCAGCTGGAGCGCGAGGTCGACGTCCTTGGTGATGATGACCTCGGCCGCCTTCGCCATCAGACGCTGCGCGAGCTGGCCCATCTCCAGGATCGTGGCGTGCAGGTCACGCGGCACGGCACGCTCGGGGAAGCGCAGCCGCGCGAGCTTCGCGACGTGCTGGGCGAGGTCGCCGGAGCGCTCGAGGTCGGCGCTCATCCGCAGCGAGGTGACGACGATGCGCAGGTCGGTGGCGACCGGCTGCTGGCGCGCGAGCAGGGCTATGGCCCGCGCCTCCAGCTCGTGCTGGAGATCGTCGACCTTCTGGTCGGCGGCGATCACGCTCTCGGCCAGCTTGAGGTCGGCGTCGAGCATCGCCGTCGTCGCGCGCCCGATCGCCGATCCGACGAGCCGGGCCATCTCGACGAGGCCTTCGCCGATCGAATCGAGTTCCTCGTGGTACGCGTCCCGCATGGATCAGTCCCTCTCTGAATACGTGGCCGGGGCGGGGCTCGCACCCCGGTCCGGGGCCCGAACCCGTACAGGCTCCTGACCCCACGCTCCCACGGTCCCGGGGAAACGCGACCGGGACCGGCACCCCATGTGAACCGTCTCTGTCCTCAAGGTGAACTCTGGGCACCGTCTCCACCACCCTGCGCGCCGCCCACACCGCCCCGTACCGGGCGCATCACCGCAGCTCGGCCACCCAAATGAACCAATGCCCTACCCCCGGTGAACTCTCGGCGACGAGTGTTCGAGCAGACACTCCGACGGCTGTGGAGGACGCTTGTGGCATGCCTAACCTGGAGCCATGGACGTGAACGCGGCGGTCGCCGCAGCGGCTGCGATCGCCGGGGTGTGCACCGGTGTCATCGCGATGCTGGCGTTCCGCTGGAGCGAACGCGACCAGAAACGCCCCACCCGCACCTCCCTGCACACCGACCCGGTCCTGCCGCCCGGCGTGGACACGGTCCTGTCCGTGCTCCGCTCCTCGGCGGTGGTGCTCGACGAGGGCGACGCCGTGGTCAAGGCCAGCTCCGCAGCGTACGCGCTCGGCCTGGTCCGCGGGGGGAAACTGGCCGTCGAGCCCATGCTCCAGATGGCCAGGGACACCCGGCGCGACGGTGAGATACGCCAGGTCGAACTCGACCTGCCGCGCCGCGGCACCGGCCGCGGCGAGGCCCTCGCGGTCTCCGCCCGGGTGGCACCGCTGGGCTCGCGCCTGGTGCTGCTGCTGGTGGAGGACCTCACCGAAGCCCGCCGTATCGAAGCGGTACGGCGCGACTTCGTCGCCAACGTGAGCCATGAGCTCAAGACCCCTGTCGGCGCCCTGAGCCTGCTCTCCGAAGCGGTCATGGACGCCTCCGACGACCCCGAGGCGGTCGAGCGGTTCGCCGGACGGATGCAGATCGAGGCCACCCGCCTCACCAACCTCGTCCAGGAACTCATCGACCTCTCCCGCGTGCAGAACGACGACCCGCTGGAGGACGCCGAGCCCGTACGCGTGGACGAACTGGTCGCCGAGGCCATCGACCGCTGCCGCCACCAGGCCGGCACGAAGCAGATCACCATGGCCGCCGGCGGCACCGCCGACCTGCACGTGTGGGGCAACCGCGGCCAGCTCGCCGCCGCCCTCGGCAACCTCGTCGAGAACGCCGTGAACTACAGCCCCGCCCGCACGCGCGTGGGGATAGCCGGGCGCCGGGTCGCGGCACCGGGCGGCGACCTCATCGAGATAGCCGTCACCGACCAGGGCATCGGCATCTCCGACAAGGACAAGGACCGCATCTTCGAGCGGTTCTACCGGGTCGACCCGGCCCGCTCCCGGGCGACCGGCGGCACCGGCCTCGGCCTCGCCATCGTCAAGCACGTCGCCGCCTCGCACGGCGGCGAGGTGACCGTCTGGAGCTCCGAGGGACAGGGCTCCACCTTCACGCTCCGGCTGCCGGAGGCGGGCTCCGTCCGCGACCGCAAGCCGTACACCTCGGGCGCGGCGGACCTGGACCGGCTCGAAGCGTCCGCCGGCCCGCACGACACCCCCGACCACTCATCGAACCACCACGACGCTCGCGCGCACCGCGAGCCCCTGCCTGCCCCGGAGGTCCTTCCGTGACCCGAGTGCTCGTCGTCGAGGATGAGGAATCCTTCAGCGACGCTCTGTCCTACATGCTCCGCAAGGAGGGCTTCGAGGTCGCGATCGCGGCCACCGGCCCCGACGGGCTCGACGAGTTCGAGCGCAACGGCGCCGACCTCGTCCTGCTCGACCTGATGCTCCCGGGCCTGCCCGGCACGGAGGTCTGCCGCCAGCTGCGCGGCCGCTCCAACGTCCCGGTCATCATGGTGACGGCCAAGGACTCCGAGATCGACAAGGTCGTCGGCCTCGAAATAGGAGCGGACGACTACGTCACCAAGCCGTTCTCCTCGCGTGAGCTGGTGGCCCGTATCCGCGCCGTGCTGCGCCGCCGCGGCGAGCCGGAGGAGGTCACGCCGGCCGCCCTGGAGGCGGGGCCGGTCCGCATGGACGTGGACCGCCACGTGGTGACGGTCGGCGGGGACAAGGTGGACCTGCCGCTCAAGGAGTTCGACCTCCTGGAGATGCTGCTGCGCAACGCGGGGCGTGTGCTGACCCGCATGCAGCTGATCGACCGCGTCTGGGGCGCGGACTACGTAGGCGATACGAAGACCCTGGACGTCCACGTGAAGCGCCTGCGCGCCAAGATCGAGCCGGACCCGGGGGCGCCGCGCTACCTGGTGACGGTGCGGGGCCTCGGCTACAAGTTCGAGCCGTAAGCCGCGATACGTGAGGTAGGGCGCCCTTTCGCGCGAAGGGCGCCCCTTTCGTGTGCGTTGGGCGTCGGACAGCCTGCCGTGCGGGGCGCGGACCCGTCTGTGGTCGCCTGCGCGCCGGGTGGTCGTGTGCGGTGCGTGGCGGGGGTGCAGGGGGCGGAGCCCCCGCCACGGGTGGTGTGTCGGGGCGCACCCCGGTCGTCTCCCTGTCCTGCCCGGGTGCGGCCTACCTCCGGCCCTGCTCTGCGTTCCGCCCCGTGTGCGGCCCGCCACTTACGTTCCGGCCCCGCGTCCCGGCCCTGCGTTTTGGCCCCGCGTGCGGTCCGGTTACTGGTCCGCGTGCGCCCACGTCCGCGTTCCGCTGCGGGTTTCGTTCGGGGTCGGTGCCGGTCCGGGGTACCGGTTACACGGGCAATGGCGCCGCAGGTCTGCGAGCGTGGTCGTCCGGGTGGGGGGTGCCCGTGTAACCGGCACCCCTCCCCGTCCCCTTCCGTCCGGAGCGCGGCTGCGGGTGCGGTGGGGTGCGTGTCACCGCCACCCCCGCCCCGTCCCCTCGCGCCCGGAGCGCGGTTGCGGGTGCGGTGGGCGTCACCGCCGTCCCGTCCCGTCCGGTCTCCGGTGGGGGCACCGTCGGGGGAACGCCGAGGGGCGCCCACCGGATCGGTGGGCGCCCCTCTTCGTTGCGATGCGCTCAGTGGCTCGCGGAGCTCTCCGAGGTGCCGTCCGTCGGCTCGCCCTCCGCGCCGTGGCCGCCCGCGCTCTCGGACGCGCCGTCGGTGGGCTCGCCCGAGGCGCCCTCCGTGGGCTCGCCGCTCGCGGAACCCGACGGCGTGGCCGACTCGGACGCGCCGCCGGCCGGAGCCTCGGGCACCTCCTCCGGGCCCCACTCGGCGAAGTAGCTGGTGGCCGGGACGACGAACGGGGTCATCGTCACGTCACCGGTCTCGCTGAGCGTGAAGGTCACCTTGTGCGCGTCGCCGTGCGTCACCTTCTCGCTGTCCGCCAGCATCGCGGTCGCGTTGTTCTTGCCGCCGAGGACCAGCGAGCCGCCGGCCGGGATCGTCAGCGAGCCGCCCTTGGCCGGCTTGAGCTTGGCGTCCTCGGTGCCGTCGACCTTGACGGCCTCCAGCGTCTGGTCCGTCGTGCCGTTGTTGAAGATCGTCGCCGAGACCGCGGCGGGGCCGCTGGCCTCCCGGTCGGGCTGCGTGATGACCAGGGCGTTCTGGATCTTGACCTTGCCGTCGTCGATCGACGTGGCGGCGTTGTCCGGGCGGACGCCGAGGGTCTGGGCGTCGTTGCCGGCACCGCACGCGGCGAGCGTGGCGATCGAGAACGCGAGGGCGGTGGCGGCGATGGCGCCGCGTCGAAGGCTGCGGCTCACGGCGGGCGCAACTCCTTGAAGCGTGGGGCGGACTCGGGCGGTACGGACGGCTGTAAAGCCGCCCTAAAAGGCTGTCAGCGCGCTTAGGTTACCGACCGGCTGTCGACCCGCCGCACCCGACCCGCCCCTTGCCCGCCACCTCACCGGCGGTCGGACGCACGGGACTTCGCACCCCGCACCGCACCGCGCGGCCGCCCCCGGTTCCTCTCGCGCATTTAGTTCGGATTTCACATAGGCGCCACACATGCGGCGAAGCGAATTCTCCGGTAACGAATACGGGGCGCCGGAAGCGGCTCCGGGAGTCCGCCGGAATTGATCACGCGTTACGCATCAGTAGTCACTCGGGACCCCAGTCGTGCGGCTCAATGATCAATTTCTGATTGCCCGTGCACATGCCGACCGCAATCGGATCCGGCCGCTTCGCACAACGCGTCACACTTGCCTCGTACGCCTCTCCCGTCATCGAACGGAGTAGCGGAAGGCGGCCGCCTGGAAGGGCGCAAACCGGGACGTTCGACCCCTTGCGGCGACCGCCGGAGCTCTGTGACGTACGTGTTTCGGCTTCCCTGAAGAGCCGCTCCGACCTGCGAATACCTGCCTCCGCAAAGGCCTCGCAGCACGTTCCTGTTGCTGTTGTCAAGCCCCGAGATATGCCCTGACCTGCGAAAACGCCATTCAGAACACGCCGTTCTCGTGTTACCCTGGATAGCCACGGAAGGGGTACCTGTCACATGACGTTCAAGGTTGGCGACACCGTGGTCTATCCCCATCACGGGGCCGCGCTGATCGAGGCCATCGAAACTCGCCAGATCAAAGGCGTGGACAAGACCTACTTGGTGCTGAAGGTCGCCCAGGGCGACTTGACTGTTCGTGTGCCAGCGGACAATGCGGAGTTCGTCGGCGTGCGCGACGTAGTCGGTCAGGACGGCCTTGACCGCGTCTTCGAGGTGCTGCGTGCACCGTATGCCGAAGAGCCCACCAACTGGTCGCGGCGTTACAAGGCAAATCTTGAGAAGCTCGCCTCCGGCGATGTCATCAAGGTCGCCGAGGTCGTGCGCGACCTGTGGCGTCGTGAGCGTGAGCGCGGTCTGTCGGCCGGCGAGAAGCGCATGCTCGCCAAGGCGCGCCAGATCCTGGTGAGCGAGCTCGCGCTCGCGGAGAACACCAATGAGGACAAGGCCGAGGCTCTCCTCGACGAGGTCCTCGCGTCCTGACGCGAAGAGTCGGGGGGATCGCCGATCGCCCCCACAGGTCGTGAGCATGCTGCGACCTGCACAATGATGCCGCGGTGCCCGCTGGCCGGTCCCAGACCGAGCCGCCGGGCACTGCGGCATGCTTGTCGGCGCTCCTCGCCGGCCGCCGTACGGTCCCTGAAGCCGTACGACCCGTCGCGGAGGCCGCGCGGGCAGGCTGACGCCGAACCCGTTCTGCTGATGCCCCGCCATGCGATGTGTGCCGGGCCCGGGCACTGGCGCCCAGGGTGCTCGACCGCGTGTCACGGAAGGGGTCGCGGTCAAGGCGTCGCGCCCGGCACGGTGAGGCCATACCCATGTCCCCCGAGGACACAAACCTGAACGCGGACCTGATGTCAGACGAAACGACTCAAGCCCCCCAGACCGCGCCCGGCGCCGCCGGAGCGCGCACCGCGGCGGTCATTCCCGCGGCCGGCCGAGGGGTGCGCCTCGGTCCCGGCGCCCCGAAGGCGCTGCGCACGCTCGGCGGTACGCCGATGCTCGTCCACGCCGTCCGCGCCATGGCCGCGTCGCGCGCCGTCTCGCTGGTCGTCGTGGTCGCGCCCGCGGACGGAACCGCCGAGGTCAAGGCCCTGCTCGACGCGCACACGCTGCCCGAGCGCACCGACTTCCTCGTCGTGCCCGGCGGCGAGAACCGCCAGGACTCGGTGAAGGCCGGCCTGGACGCCCTGCCGCCCGGCTACGACACGGTCCTGGTGCACGACGCGGCCCGCCCGCTCGTGCCGGTGGACACCGTGGACGCGGTGATCGAGGCCGTACGGGACGGGGCCGTCGCCGTCGTGCCCGCGCTGCCGCTGGCCGACACCGTCAAGGAGGTCGAGCCGGCCGCCGAGGGACCCGAGCCCGTCGTGGCCACCCCGCAGCGGGCCCGGCTGCGGGCGGTGCAGACCCCGCAGGGCTTCGAGCGCGCCACCCTCGTACGGGCCCATGAGACCGTCACGGACAACGTGACCGACGACGCCTCCATGGTCGAGCAGCTCGGGCTGCCCGTCGTGGTCGTGCCCGGGCACGAGGAGGCGTTCAAGGTGACGCGTCCGCTGGATCTGGTGCTCGCCGAGGCCGTGCTCGCGCGCAGGAGGAAGAACGATGGCTTCTGAGATGCAGGCGCAGGCGGGGGCGCAGTTCCGGCTGCCCCAGGTGGGGATCGGCACGGACATCCACGCGTTCTCGGCGGACGAGAGCCGTGAGCTGTGGCTCGGCGGGCTGAAGTGGGAGGACTCCGGGCCGGGGCTGGAGGGCCACAGCGACGCGGACGTCGTGGCGCACGCCGCGTGCAACGCGCTGTTCTCGGCGGCCGGACTCGGCGACCTCGGGCAGCACTTCGGTACCGGTCGCCCCGAGTGGTCCGGCGCCTCGGGCGTCACGCTCCTGACGGAGGCGGCGCGGATCGTGCGGGCGGCGGGTTTCGAGATCGGCAACATCGCCGTCCAGGTCGTGGGCCTGCGCCCGAAGATCGGCAAGCGCCGCGACGAGGCGCAGAAGGTCCTGTCCGCGGCGGCGGGCGCACCGGTCGCACTGTCGGCGGCCACCTCGGACGGCCTCGGGTTCACGGGCCGGGGCGAGGGCCTGGCGGCGATCGCCACGGCGTTGGTCGTGCGGGTCTGAGGGCCGCCTCGGCGCGGGACCTGGATGCGGACCTCCCGGTTGGGGTAGTCGTTGCGAAGTAAACAACGAACACCAGCCCCACCGGAGGCCCCCATGTCCGCCCAGCTCTCCGACGAGCTCAAGGCCCTGCTCGACACCCCCGTCTTCATCACCGTGGCCACCATCCAGCCCGACGGCAGCCCGCAGGTGTCGCCGGTGTGGGTGAAGCGGGACGGGGACGACATCCTCTTCTCCACCACGCTCGGGCGGCAGAAGGAGAAGAACCTGCGCCGTGACCCGCGGCTCAGCATCGTCGTGCAGCCCTTCGACGCCCCGTACACCTACGCCGAGATCCGCGGCTCCGCCGAGATGACCGAAGAGGGCGGCCAGGAGCTCATCGACGAACTGGCCATGAAGTACGTCGGCAAGAAGTACGCCGAGTTCAACGCGGCGGCCGCCCAGGACGCCCCGCGCGTGGTCGTCCGCGTCACGCCGCGCAAGGTCATCGGCCGTATCTGAGACGCTCCGCCACGGGCGGCCGCCCCGAGCCGGCCGCCCTGCGGGGCAGCGCGTATCACAAGTTCGTCCCGCGGTCCCGAACGGGCGCGGGGCACTGCCCGGCGCCCACTACCCTTGATGTCGTGACTATTCGCCTGTACGACACCAGCGCCCGGCAGATCCGTGACTTCACCCCGCTCACGCCGGGCTGCGTCTCGATCTACCTGTGTGGCGCGACCGTGCAGGCCGCCCCGCACATCGGGCACATCAGGTCGGGGCTCAACTTCGACATCCTGCGCCGCTGGTTCACGTACCGCGGCTACGACGTGACCTTCATCCGCAATGTCACGGACATCGACGACAAGATCATCGCCAAGTCGGCCGAGCAGGGCCGGCCGTGGTGGTCGATCGGGTACGAGAACGAGCGGGCGTTCAACGACGGCTACCACGCCCTCGGCTGCCTGCCGCCCACGTACGAGCCGCGCGCGACCGGCCACATCACCGAGATGGTCGAGATGATGCGCGGCCTCATCGAGCGCGGTCACGCGTACGAGGCCGACGGCAACGTCTACTTCGACGTGCGCTCGTACGACGGTTATCTGGAGCTGTCCAACCAGGAGCTGGACAACCTGCTCCAGCCGTCGGGTGAGGGCGAGACCGGCAAGCGGGACCCGCGCGACTTCGCCATGTGGAAGGCCGCGAAGCCGGGCGAGCCCAGCTGGGAGACGCCCTGGGGCCGCGGCCGTCCGGGCTGGCACCTGGAGTGCTCGGCGATGGCCCACAAGTACCTGGGCACCGCCTTCGACATCCACGGCGGCGGACTCGATCTGATCTTCCCGCACCACGAGAACGAGATCGCTCAGGCCAAGGCGTACGGGGACGAGTTCGCGCGCTACTGGCTGCACAACGCCTGGGTGACCATGGCGAACGAGAAGATGTCGAAGTCGCTGGGCAACTCGGTGCTCGTGAGTGAGATGACGAAGGCCTGGCGGCCGATCGTGCTCCGCTACTACCTCGGCACCCCGCACTACCGCTCGATGATCGAGTACAGCGAGGAGGCCCTGCGCGAGGCCGAGTCCGCGTTCGCGCGGATCGAGGGCTTCGTGCAGCGCGTGGTCGAGAAGGCCGGGGGTCCGGTCGAGCCGGCCGCCGAGGTGCCGCTCGCGTTCGCCGAGGCCATGGACGACGACCTCGGGGTGCCGCAGGCGCTCGCCGTCGTACACACCACGGTCCGGCAGGGCAACAGCGCGCTTGCCGCGGACGACAAGGAAGCCGCCATCGCACGGCTCGCCGAGGTGCGCGCCATGCTCGGCGTCCTCGGCCTCGACCCCCTCGACCCGCACTGGGCCGGCGAGGGCGACCGCGGTGAGGACCTGCACGGCGTGGTCGACACCCTCGTACGCCTCGTGCTCCAGCAGCGCGAGGCCGCGCGGGCCCGCAAGGACTGGCCGGCCGCGGACGCGATCCGCGACCAGTTGCAGCAGTCGGGCCTGGTCATCGAGGACTCGCCGGACGGGCCGCGCTGGACGCTCGGTCCCCGCTAGGGATCACTGATGTGCCGCCCGGTGCTCCGGGCGGCACACTTCATATACGTACGTACGCACGCTTCGGAGGCTTTCGAAGCGCTTCAGACGCAGAAACAGGTAGGTCATGGCCGGGAACAGCCAGCGCAGGAACCGCCGCACCAGCAACAAGAAGGGTGCGACGGTCGGCAGCGGTGGCAAGCGGCGCCGCGGACTCGAGGGCAAGGGCCCCACGCCGCCCGCCGAGATGCGCAAGAACCACAAGGCCTACAAGATGGCCAACGCCAAGAAGAAGGCCGCCGCCCGCCGGCCCGTCGCCCGCCGCGGCGGCAAGGGCCAGTCGGAGATGGTCGTCGGGCGCAACCCGGTGTTCGAGGCGCTGCGCGACGGCGTGCCCGCCTCGACGCTGTACGTGCAGCAGTTCATCGACAACGACGAGCGCGTCCGCGAGGCCCTGCACCTCGCGCAGGAGCGCGGCGGCATCAACCTCATGGAGGCGCCGCGCGTCGAGCTCGACCGCATGACCAACGGGCTCAACCACCAGGGCCTGGTGCTCCAGGTCCCGCCGTACGAGTACGCGCACCCCGAGGACCTGGCCGCCGCCGCCTTCGACGAAGGCGAGGAGCCGCTGATCGTGGCGCTCGACGGCGTCACGGACCCGCGCAACCTCGGTGCCGTCGTCCGTTCCGTGTCGGCCTTCGGCGGCCACGGTGTGGTCGTGCCCGAGCGGCGCGCGGCCGGTATGACGGCCGGCGCGTGGAAGACCTCGGCCGGTACGGCGGCCCGTACGCCCGTGGCCCGCGCCACCAACCTGACCCGCGCCCTGGAGTCGTACCAGAAGGCCGGTCTCGTGGTCGTCGGTCTCTCGGCCGACGGCGAGCACGAGGTCGGTGACCTGGAGGCGCTCGAGGGCCCGGTCGTCATCGTGGTCGGCAGCGAGGGCAAGGGCCTGTCCCGCCTGGTCGGCGAGACCTGCGACTTCCTCGTCCGGATCCCGATGCCGGGTGGCGCGGAGTCCCTGAACGCCGGTGTGGCGGCGGGCGTCGTGCTGTACGAGGCGGCGCGGCGCCGGTCCTGAGCCCGGCCGCCGCACCGGCCCGCGCGGTCACGGGGTGGGCGCGGCCGACTCCGTGACGGCGAGCACGTCCACCATGCGGTTCAGGCGGTGGCGGGCGCGCGGGGCGTCGGCGGGCGCGAGCACGATCTCGGCGACGGCGCGGGCGTCCGCGGCGACCTTGTACGTCAGCTCGCGCACCGGCACGGACCGCAGGGTGCTGACGACCCGGCCGAGCCCTTCGCGGGTGTCGCGGAGGGTCACGGTGAGGCGGGCGGCCGGGAGGGGTGCGGGGGTCATGGTGCTCCTCGTGCGGGGTGGACGAAGCGGGGAAACAAAAAGACCCCTCGCGGAATGCGAGAGGTCTGCGTGCGGGCGGTGAGGTCCTGGGAGGGGTCGCCTCCCGGTCACCTCGGTGCCGGCACGCCGCAGCCGATAATGAGCTGACGCAGCATGGCGGGGATGCTGGCACGGAGCGCGGGCCGTCGGCAACGCCATCTCACGCTGCGGACGGCGAACGGACGGCGGCGACGTCATCTCACGCTGCGAACGGCCGACGGCAACGTCATCTCGCGCTGCGGACAGCGGACTTGGGACCGCCCGTGCGGGGCGGGCGGGGAAGGATCTTGACCGGTCCCGGACAGATCCGCACGGTCAAGGCAGTGTCCTAAGGTGACGTCACTCGGTTAGATGAGTGTGGACACCAGAACACCCCGCTCGGGATTCGACGACACTCCCGCGCTGAGCATGGTGAAGGTGCCGTGCGACCCGGCGCAGGTCATCGTCAATCACGCGAGCTTCCGCGTGCAGCTGCCTGCCGCGAAACTGCCCCGGTCCCCGCGGATCGCCGCGCGCGGCGCCGCCGTCGCCGGCCTGATCCCCGCGGCCGCCGGCGCCTCCGTCGTGCGGCGGCGCGCCCCCGTCGTGTGGAGCGGCAAGAGCGAGCCCGGCGATCTCGCGGCCACCGGACTGCTCCAGGCGGCCCGCAAGAGCGAAGTGCGGCACGGCGCCGAGGAGTTCGGCGACGGTGCGGCCACGCAGGTCATCCCGCGGATCGGCACGGACGGCGGGTTCGATCCCGATGCCACCGTCGAGACGCCGCAGGTGGTCGGGCCGCGCGAGCCCGAGGGCGACGAGACGCGGCTCATCCCGACGGTCTCGGCCTTCGACAGCGCGTACGACGGGCTGTTCCGCTCCGAGGAGGGCGGGCCCGGAGCGGCGCAACCGCCTTACGAGGACGACGAGTTCGACGAGGACGGCGAGGAGACCGCGCCCCGGCGCCACGGTGCGGACCCGGTCCGGCACGCGTACTACCCGGGCCGCCGTCTCAACCTCGGTGTGGTCCTGCTGCCGCTGCGCATCTTCCTCGGCTTCATCTCCATCTACGCCGGCATGGGCAAGCTCTGCGACCCCGTCTACTTCGACGGCGGCGAGCGCGGGTCCATGGTCAAGTGGCTCAACTCGCTGCACCCGTGGCCGCTGGCCGAGCCGCTGCGGGACTTCGCGCTCCAGCACCCGGTCGGTGCCGGTCTGGTCATCGCGTTCCTTCAGGTGATCGTCGGTGTCCTGACGGTGCTCGGTCTGTGGCAGCGGGTGGCGGCCGTCATCGGCGCGCTGCTCTCGGCCGCGCTCCTCGTCACGGTCAGCTGGAAGACGGTCCCGGCCTACGACGCGCCGGACATCATCTACCTGGCCGCCTGGTCGCCGCTGATCATCGCGGGTGCGCCGGTGTACTCGGTGGACGGGCGCCTTGCGAGCGAGGCCTGGCGCACGCTCGGCCCGCGCTCCGAACTGTGGGAGCTGCGCCGCCGGGTGCTGCGCCGCGGGGCGCTCATCGGCACGTTCGTCGTCGGTGCCACGCTGCTCATCGGCGCGCTGCTCGGCGGTGCGGTGCGCAGCACGCAGACGGTCACGGTGCCGGGTCCGGGCCAGCCGCCGCGCAACGAGCTGCCCGGCTCGCCGCTGCCGAGCCAGTCCAAGGAGCGGCGCGGTGACAGCAGCCCGTCGGCTTCCAACTCGCCGACGCAGGGCGCCACTTCCTCGCCCCCGTCGCAGTCGGCCACGGACCCGGGCACGGCGCCCGAGTCCACCTCGACGGGCGCGGGCCGCCCCAGCGAGACCGCGGGCACGGGCCAGGCCCCGCCCCAGCAGTCGGCCCCTCCGCCGCCCGCAAGCAGCGGCGGCCCCACGGGCGGCTCCGACGGCGGCTCCACGGGCGACCCGGGCACGGGCGACAGCACCGGCGGCGGTTCGAACGGCGGCTCAGGCGGCGGCTCGGGAGACGGCCAACAACCGGGCCTGATCGGCGGCCTCCTCGGCTGACCACCCCGGCACACAGCAGGGCCCGGCACACGGATGTGTGCCGGGCCCTATTGCGTGTGGGGGCCTGTACGGGTGGGGCGGGGGCTCGTGCGGACCGGGGTGCGTGTCCGGGGCTCGTATGGGCCGGGGTGCGTGTCCGGGGCTCGTGTGGGCCGGGGTGCGTGTCCGGGGCTCGTATGGGCCGGGGTGCGTGTCCGGGGCTCGTATGGGCCGGGGTGCGTGTCCGGGGCTCGTGCGGACCGGGGTGCGCGGCCGGGGTATCGGGGCGGAGCCCCGTGACGGGAGGTGGTGGGGCGGAGCCCCAGCGCTTCCTCGGTCCCCGCCGCGGAGCGGCGGAGCGGGGTGCGTGGGGAGCAGGGCACCTGTTCTGCGGGGGCGCGCGGCCGGGGTATCGGGGCGGAGCCCCGTGGCGGGGGTGGTGGGGGCGGAGCCCCCACCATGGTCCTCACCCCGCCGCGGAGCGGCGGAGCAGGGTGCGGGGAGGCGGAGCCCCAGCAGCACCCAACCCCGCCACGGGGCCGCGCCGGGCCCGTCCGCTTCGGTGAGACGGTGGGCGAGGGTGCCCCGTACCCCCGTAAGAGAAGGTCTCAGCGCTTCAGAGCGGCCAGTTCCTTCGCCGCCTCCGTGAGGTCCTTCGCCGTGTCGATGGCGCGCCAGTACGCGCCCTGCGGGATCGGGAACCCGGCGAGCCGGCGCGCACGGGCCAGCTGCGGGAACGTGGCGCGCTCATGGTCGCCCACGTCCGGCAGGAGCCCGGCGAACTCGGGGGCGAAGACATAGACGCCCGCGTTGATCTCGTACGAGGTCGGCGGCGACTCGATGAAGTCCGTGATGTGACCGAAGGAGTCGGTCTCCACGGCGCCCCACGGGATGCGGGGGCGGGCCAGCGCCAGCGTCGCGGTCGCGCCGCGCTCCGTGTGGAAGGCCGCCATCTCACGCAGCGAGAACCGGGTCCAGATGTCGCCGTTGGTGGCGTACCAGGCCCGGTCCGGGTGCGGCAGGTGCGCGGCGGCGAACTTGAGGCCGCCGCCGCGGCCGAGCGGCTCCTTCTCGACGACCGTCGTCACGTTCAGCGGCAGGTCGGCGGAGTCGAGCCAGTCCTGGAGCACCTCGGCGAGGTGTCCGCAGGAGACGACGGCGTCCGTGACACCTTCCTCCGCGAGCCAGGAAAGCTGATGGCCGATGATCGGGGTCCCCGTGCCGGGGATCTCGACCATCGGCTTGGGCCGGTCGTCGGTGTACGGGCGGAGGCGCGAGCCCTGGCCGCCGGCGAGAACGACGGCCTGGGTCGGGGTCGCGCTGGGTGCGGTCGTGGTCATGGCCGCACCCTATGCGGGGATACGCGCCCGATCCGTATCGGGCCGCCCGGCAGGTGGGACGGGCAGCGCTCAGGCCGACTCCGCCACGCCCGCCGCGAACGCCGTGTCGCAGACCGGGCGCGAGAACGACTGGGCGCGCGCCGGACCGTAGTGCTCGACGGCGGCGCGGCCGAGCGCGCGGGCGATCGAGACACAGTGCTTGGCGAGCGAGGGGCGCCGGTCGACCTCCTGCTGGAGGTGGGTCAGCGCGATGCCCGGGTCCTTCTCCTGGAGTTCGACCAGGAGCGCGTCGCGCAGAAGGTCCTGCGGGGCACGGGACTTGGCGGGCTTGGAGATGTTCTCGGAGGCCGTGGTGAGCGTCGAAGGCGTGGTGCCCGACCAGTTGACGCTTGCCACCGCGAGCGTGCCGGAGAGCACCAGGACCACGGGGAGCACGAGGGCGAGGGTGCGGCCGATGCGGCGGGCCGGGCCCTGCCGGTGCCGCCGGGGGGTGTGGGAGTAGGAGTGCGTCACGCGAGCGAGCGTAGCGGCGAGTGATGATTTGGCGACATTTGGTCACCGGAACGAGGGATGGTTCGAGCCCGTCTTTCGAATACCGTGTTGACGCTGCGGGGTGAAATGCCCGGGGTTCCAGGGGATTTGGCGACTTTTGGCCGCTGTCACGCCAGTTGTCACGCCTGCTGTCACAGCAGAGTGCACGGCACGCGAACCCTGCGCGCGTATCGTCCGCGTATCGAATTCCGCATACGGGCCCGAAACACCGCGCCGTCTTGACTGGCCCGATGACCTTCAGCACGCCCGCGCGCCTCTCCGTCCGTCCGATCGGTGCCGAGGAGCACCTGGCGTTCGTGCGCACCCGGCGCTCGGTGAGCTTTCTGCAGACGCCGGCGTGGGGGCGGGTCAAGGCCGAGTGGCGTGCGGAGTCGCTCGGCTGGTTCGACGGCCCACGGCTGATCGGCACCGGGCTCGTGCTGCACCGCCCGGTGCCGCGGCTCGACCGGTTCACGCTCGCGTATCTCCCCGAGGGCCCGGTGATCGACTGGTCCGGCGACCTCGACGCCTGGCTCGCACCGCTCGCCGCGTATCTCAAGGAGCGCGGGGCGTTCGCGATCCGGATGGGCCCGCCCGTGCCCACCGACACCTGGAGCGCGGACCAGGTCAAGGAGGGGATCGCGGACCCGGCGGTGCGGCGGCTGCCCGACCTGTCGGGGCGGTGGGCCGATCCGGTGGGCGCGCGCGTGACCGCCCGGCTCTGGGAAGCGGGCTGGCTGCCGCAGAACCCGCAGGACGGGTTCGGGGTCGGGCATCCGCAGTTCAAGTACGAGCTGCCGCTGGCCGGCCGGACCGAGGAGGACCTGCTGCGGGGCATGAACCAGCAGTGGCGCCGCAACATCAAGAAGGCGGCCAAGGAGGGCGTCGAGGTCACGGTGGCCGCGCGGCCCGGCGAGGAACTCAAGGCGTTCCACGACCTGTACGTGCACACCGCCGAGCGTGACCGCTTCACTCCCCGGCCGCTGCCCTACTTCGAAACGATGTTCGCGGCCCTGAGCGCCGAGGACCCCGAGCGCATCCGGCTCTATCTCGCCCGCCACGAGGGCGAGTTGGTGGCGGCCACGATCCTCGTGCGCGTCGGCGCCCACGCGGTGTACGCGTACGGCGCATCCTCCAGCCACAAGCGCGAGGTGCGCGGCTCCAACGCCTGCCAGTGGGCGATGGTCCGCGACGCGCTCGCGGCCGGCTGCGACGTCTACGACCTGCGCGGCATCACGCCCGCGCTCGACCCGGCGGACCCCCACGTCGGCCTGATCCGCTTCAAGGTCGGCACCGGCGGCCAGGCGGTGCGGTACGTCGGCGAATGGGACCTGCCACTGCGGCCGTTGGTGTACCGGGCCTTCGATCTGTACATGCGGCGGCGACGCTGATGGCCCGGCCCGTATATCGCCGGCATATCGAAATGCCCATACGTCACGACAACATGCGACGTTCTTGACTTGAGGCATGACCTACAGCGAACCGTCCCGCATCACCGTGTACGGATGCGAGCCGGACGAGGCGGCGCTCATCCGGGAACTGGCTCCCGGATCCGGTGTCCTCGCGGCTCTCACGGAGGAACCCCTTTCCGCGGCCAACGCCCGCCTGGCCGAAGGAAGCAGGTGCATCAGCGTCGGCCACAAATCCCGGGTGTCCCGCGAGGCGCTCGACGCGGTGCGCCGGGCCGGTGTCTCGTACATCTCCACGCGGAGCATCGGCTGCAACCACATCGACGTGGCGTACGCGCGCGAGATCGGCATCACCGTCGGCAATGTCTCCTATTCGCCGGACAGCGTGGCCGATTACACGCTCCTGCTGATGCTGATGGCCGTACGCGACGCGAAGAGCACCGTGCGCCGCACCGATCTGCACGACTACCGGCTGAGCGAGCGGCGGGGCCGTGAGCTGCGCGACCTGACCGTCGGCGTGGTCGGCACGGGCCGGATCGGCAGGGCCGTCATGGCGCGGCTGCGCGGGTTCGGCTGCCGGATCCTCGCGTACGACAGCAGGCCGGGGGCCGGTGCGGCCTACGTGAGTCTCGACGAACTGCTGCGCGCCAGCGACCTCGTGACGCTGCACGCGCCGCTGACCGAGGAGACGCACCACCTCCTGAACCGGGAACGCCTGGCGCGGATGAAATCCGGAGCCCTCGTCGTCAATACGGGACGCGGCGGCCTCATCGACACCGAAGCCCTCGTATCGGCCCTGGAAAGCGGGCAGTTGGGCGGCGCCGCGCTCGATGTCGTGGAAGGCGAGGAAGGGGTCTTCTACGCCGACTGCCGGAACTCCGTCATCGAGAACAAGGCCATTCTCCGGCTTCAGGAGATGCCGCAGGCGATCGTCACCCCGCACACCGCCTATTACACCGACCACGCACTGAGGGACACCGTCGAGAACTCCCTCGCCAACTGCCTCGCATTCGAAAGGGAGAAGCAGTATGTCCAGGCTTGAGCTCGGAATTCTCTTCGGCGGACGTTCCGAGGAGCACCCCGTGTCCGTGAAGTCCGCGGTGGAGGTGGCGAAGCATCTCGATCCGGAGAAGTACGCGGTGCATTGGATCGGGATCACCCGGGACGGCGCCTGGCGGCTGTGCGACGGTCCGGGCCCCGACTGGGAGGCGGGCGCGACCAGGGCGGCCGTGCTCTCGCCGGACGGCGGCACCGGCGGGCTCCTCGTCGAGCAGGAGGACGGGCGGTACGCGACGGTCGGCCTCGACGTGGTGCTGCCCGTGCTGCACGGCAAGCAGGGCGAGGACGGGGCGGTGCAGGGGCTCCTGGAGCTCTCCGGCCTGCCGTACGTGGGCTGCGGGATCCAGAGTTCCGCGCTGTGCATGGACAAGTCCCTGGCGTATGTCGTCGCCGCGCACGCGGGCATCGCGACGCCGGTGTTCCGGATCGTCGGCCTGGACGACACCGTGGACCCGGCCGCGTTCACGTACCCGGTGTTCGTGAAGCCGGCCCGCTCGGGCTCCTCCTTCGGCGTCAACAAGGTCGCGGAAGCAGGAGAGTTGGCGGCCGCGGTGGAGGAGGCGCGGCAGTACGACGGGAAGGTCCTGATCGAGGAGGCCGTCGTCGGCAGCGAGATCGGCTGCGCGGTGCTCGGCGGCGAGCGGGAGCTGATCACCGGCGAGGTGGACCGGATCGCGCTCTCGCACGGCTTCTTCCGGATCCACCAGGAGGAGCGGCCCGAGACCGGCTCGGACAACTCGGTGGCCATCGTGCCCGCCGACATCCCCGAGGAGCTGCGCACCCGCGTACGGGACACGGCGACGGCGGTGTACCGGGCGCTGGGGTGCAGCGGCCTGGCTCGCGTGGACCTGTTCCTGAAGGAGGACGGCGAGGTGGTCCTGAACGAGGTGAACACGCTGCCCGGCCTGACCTCGTACAGCCGCTATCCGCGGATGATGGCGGCCGCGGGCCTCTCGCTCGGCGACGTGATCGACCGAACGGTGTCCCTCGCGCTGACCGGGAAGCTGCGGTGAGTGCGATGCGTGCGGTGAGTGCGAGGCCCCTCGAAGGCGGGGTGCGCGAGGCCGTCCTGCACGAGGATTTCGTGTACGTGGACGAGGCGGTGCCCGGGGTCCGCTGGGACGCCAAGTACGCCACCTGGGACAACTTCACCGGGCGGCCGGTGGACGGGTACCTGGTCAACCGCATCGTCGGGACACGGGCGTTGTGCGCGGCGCTCGGGCGGGCGCGCGACAAGGCCGCGGAGTCCGGGTTCGGGCTGCTGCTGTGGGACGGCTACCGGCCGCAGCGCGCCGTCGACCGCTTCCTGGAGTGGTCGCGGCAGCCGGAGGACGGGCTGACCAAGGAGCGGCACTATCCGCGGATCGAGCGGACGGAGATGTTCGCGCGGGGGTACGTGGCCGAGAAGTCCGGGCACAGCAGGGGCAGCACGGTCGATCTGACGCTGTACGACCTGGCCACCGGGGAGCTGGCCCCCATGGGCGGCGACCACGACCTGATGGACGCCGTGTCGCACCACGGGGCGCCGGGCATCGCCGAAGAAGCGGCGCGGCACCGGCTGCGGCTGCGGTCCGTGATGGAGGCGTCCGGGTTCCGCGCGTACGCCTGCGAGTGGTGGCACTACACGCTGGAGGACGAGCCGTATCCGGAAACGTACTTCGACTTTCCGGTGGGGTGAGCCGGCGCTCTGCGGTGATCCTCGCGTATGCGTACGGGAAGGGCCCCGCACCGTGTGGTGCGGGGCCCTTCCCGTGCGTCGGGGAGACCGGGCGGGGGCGCGTCAGTCGCTGAGGCGCTCGCCGGAGGAGGTGGAGAAGACGTGGGTCTCGCCCGGGCGCGGGACCACGTGCAGGACGGTGCCCTTCTCCGGGACCGCGCGGCCGTTCACACGGACCACGAGGTCCTTGTGCTCGCCGCCGACCTCGGCGGAGCCGTAGACGTAACCGTCGGCGCCGAGCTCCTCGACCACGTTGACGGTGACGGCCAGGCCGGCCGGGGCGTCCTCGGTCTCCTTGGAGAGGGACTTGGCGGCGGCGCCGTTCTGCTCGACCACGTCGAAGTGCTCGGGGCGGACGCCCACCGTGACGGTGCGGTCGCCCTTGTCCGCGGCGGCCGACAGGGCCTCGCGGGAGACCGGCACGACCGAGTTGCCGAACTTCACGCCGCCGTCGGTGATCGGGACCTCGACCAGGTTCATGGCCGGGGAGCCGATGAAGCCGGCGACGAAGAGGTTGGCCGGGCGGTCGTACATGTTGCGCGGGGAGTCGACCTGCTGGAGCAGACCGTCCTTGAGGACCGCGACGCGGTCGCCCATGGTCATGGCCTCGACCTGGTCGTGCGTCACGTACACGGTCGTGATGCCCAGACGGCGCTGGAGCGAGGCGATCTGCGTACGGGTGGAGACGCGGAGCTTGGCGTCGAGGTTCGACAGCGGCTCGTCCATGAGGAAGACCTGCGGCTCACGGACGATCGCGCGGCCCATCGCCACACGCTGGCGCTGACCACCGGAGAGGGCCTTGGGCTTGCGGCCCAGGTACTCGGTGAGGTCCAGGATCTTGGCCGCGTCCTCGACCTTCTGGCGGATCTCGGCCTTCGGCACGCCGGCGATCTTGAGCGCGAAGCCCATGTTGTCGGCGACGGTCATGTGCGGGTACAGCGCGTAGTTCTGGAACACCATGGCGATGTCCCGGTCCTTCGGCGGCAGGTGCGTGACGTCGCGGTCGCCGATGTGGATCGAGCCGGCGTTGACGTCCTCGAGACCCGCGAGCATGCGCAGGGAGGTGGACTTGCCGCAGCCGGAGGGACCGACGAGGACGAGGAACTCGCCGTCGGCGACCTCGAGCTCGAGCTGGTCGACCGCGGGCTTCTCGCCGCCCGGGTAGATGCGGGTCGCCTTGTTGAACGAGACAGTGGCCATGGGTAGGGGCCCCCTTCACCGGCAGGAACGTGCCGGACGATCCGAGTAAAGGTTGCACCGGTGCGGCTGCCGTGCGGCGGCCGCGGTGGTGTAGTCCATTTGGTGGACTGGGGCTGACCGTACCTGGTGGGTGGGGTCTGCGGTAGGGGTCGTTGTCGGTTTGTGTTCGGTCGCGCGGCCGGGTGCGCCGGGACGGCGCCTAGATTCCCGCCTGGTGGGCGAGGAGGGCCGCCTGCACCCGGCTCGTCGACCCGGTCTTGTCCAGGATCGCGCCCACATGCGTCTTCACCGTGCCCACGCCGATCCCCAGGCCGCGGGCGATGTCCGCGTTGGACAGGCCGCGGCCGAGCATCGCCAGGACCTCGCGCTCGCGGTCCGTGAGGTGGCCGATGCGGGGGTCGGCGGCGGCCGGCGGGGTGGTGCCGCCCGAGAGCATGCGGCGGATCACGGTGCCCGTGACGCCGGGGGACAGGACCGCGTCGCCGGCGGCCGCCGCGCGGACCGCGCTGATCAGCTCCTGCGGGCCCTCGTCCTTGAGCAGGAAGCCGGTCGCGCCGTCGCTCAGGGCGCGCAGCACGTTCTGCTCGTCGCCGAAGGTGGTGAGCATGACGACCTGGGGCGCCGGGTCCAGGGCGACCAGGCGCGGGACCGCCGCCAGACCGTCGAGCACCGGCATACGGATGTCCACGAGCGCCACGTCGGGGCGGTGCTCGGCGGCGAGCGCCACGGCCTGCTCGCCGTTCACCGCCTCCGCGACCACCTCGATGCCCTCGGCGTGGCTGAGGATCAGCTGGACCCCGCGGCGGATCATCTCCTCGTCGTCGGCGAGGAGTACGCGGACGGAAGGCTCGGCTGTCGTCATGGGGTCCCCCTGGTCGGAGCGGTCGGAGCGGCGGGTGCGGTCGATGCGGTGGGTGCGCCCGGTGCGGTCGGTCCGGTCGGTGCGGTGTGCCCGGTCGGTGCGGACGAGGGCTCGACGACCATCGGCACCGAGAAGTTGTCGATCTTGGTGAGGGTGTCGTCGGGGCCGAAGCAGTAGCGCGCGATGCCGAAGCGGTCGCTGTCGGCGTGCCGCACGTCGTCATCCGCGTACGAGTAGAGGCAGCTCGTGGCGTCCGCGGGGCGGGCCGGTTCGCGGCCGGTCGCGGCGGCCCGTACCGCCTCGTTGTCGAACACCAGCTCCTCGACCCGCGACTTCGCCATGCCGAGATGGATCGCCTCCGGCTTGCCGTACTCCGGCTGCGGGCGGGCCTGTTCCACGAGGATCACGCCGAGCATCATCGTGACCGCGACGCCCGCGAGGCCGAGCAGCGCGGTGATGACGCTGCTGACCCGGTGCTGGATGCCGGAGAGCGAGGTGGCCCCGCTGCCCGGTCCGCTGTCGGGTGCCGAGCGGCGGCCCGCGGGGTCGGGTACGGCGGGCATCACCGCGTACACCTGGAAACCGCCCTCCGCGCGCACCCCCGCGTCCAGCCGCCCGCCGAGCAGTTCGACGCGCTCGCGCAGTCCGGTCAGGCCGCGGCCGGTGCCGGAGGGGCTGTCGGGGGCGGGCGGTCCGGGGGCGTCGTTGCGGACGCGGACCCGGACCTCGTCGGCGGTGTGCGTGACCTCGACGGTGACGGAGGCCCCGGTGGCGTACTTGTGGACGTTGGTGAGCGATTCGCGGACGACGCGGTGGACGGCCCGGCGCACCTGCGCCTCGCGGGTGTCGAGGTCAGGACCGTCCCAGACCAGCTCCACCGGCAGACCCGCGCCCGCCGACTCCTCGACGAGCGCCTTGATGTCGGCCCGTGTGCCGGTCGCGTCGGTGAGTGCTTCGGTGCCGGTGTCGCGGCTGAACGGGCCGAGGACGCCGAGGATTTGGCGCAGCTCGTACATCGCGTCCCGCGTGGCCTGGCGCACCTGGGCCGCGCTCTCCTTGAGCTTCGGGTCCTGGTCGCGCAGCGCCATCTCCAAGCCGCCGGTGTGCAGCGAGATCAGGCTGAGCCGGTGGCCGACCAGGTCGTGCATCTCGGCGGCGATCCGGGTGCGCTCCTCGCTGCGGCCCGCGTCGTCCGCCATCCGCCGGGCCTCCTCGGCGGCGGCGGTCCGCTCGGTGAGCGCCGTGACGAGCCGGTCCTGCTGGCCGGCCGAGATCCCGACGAGGCCGGGCACCACGATCGTGGTCGCGGCCAGGACCAGGCCGAGCGCGGCCCCGTACACCGTGCCGTATCCGCCGGGCAGCGTGTCCGGCGTGACGACGGCCGAGACCGTGACGGTGAGGACCGAGGCGCCGAGCAGCAGCAGGACGCGCCGGCGTGCGTCGGTCAACTGCCGCGTCACGGTGTACGCGGTGGCGGCGGCGATCAGACCGTAGAACGGGATCGCGCCGAGCAGCACCGCGAGGCCGAGCAGGGCCGTCGCGGGGAAGCGGCGGCGGACCACCAGGAGCCCGAGGGCGACGAGGGTGAGCAGCACCAGGTAGAGGGGCGGCACTTCGTGCTGGAGCCCCGTGAGCGCACCGTAGGTGAGCAGGACGAGGATGCCGCCGCCGGTCGCCTCGGCGAGCGCGCGCCACAGCCGGCGGCCGTCCTCGCCGGGGCCGGCGAACGGTGGGGTGGCGCGGGCGGGCGAGGGCGGCATGAGATCCAGTATCGGGCGGGGCGGCCGGGGAATCCGTGCTTCCTGCGGGCGATCCTCGCCCGGCGGTTCTCTGCCTTTGGGCAGAGCGCGGATGTCCTCTGCCCAAAGGCAGAGCCACGCCGGGCGGTGGGAAGGGGTGCGGGAGCGGCGAAGGCCCCGCCCCCGGGTGGGGACGGGGCCTTCGCTCCGTACGAGCCCCCTGTCGGAATCGAACCGACGACCTGCTGTTTACAAGACAGCCGCTCTGGCCAACTGAGCTAAGGGGGCGTCGCGCCCGGCCGTGCGCCGCGCGCGGGCCCCCTCACTGTACACAGCGGGCCTTGCGGTGGGCCACGAAGTTCCGGTCCTCCCGCAGGACTAGCGCGGGCGCCGCCCCCGACCTTCGGCAGAGCCGCGAAGCACACCCTCAGAGCGACGATCCGGGCAGGTCAGCGGGCCGACGATGGGGTCCTGCCGCAGACGGCGGCGGCTCCGGTGCGTGTGCCGGGAGCCGTCGTCACCGGCGCAGGTCACCGTCACCCACCGCCCCGGCCCAGGAGCCCTCATGCCGTACGCAGCCGTCCATGCCCCCGCCGCCACCGCGGCCGCCCGCGCCTCGGGCCTGACCAAGGTGTACGGGGCCGGGGAGACCCGGGTCGTCGCGCTGGACTCCGTGGACGTGGAGTTCGGGCGCGGCCGGTTCACCGCGATCATGGGTCCTTCCGGCTCCGGCAAGTCCACGCTGATGCACTGCATGGCCGGGCTCGACGCGATCACCTCGGGCTCGGCGCGGATCGGCGACGTGGAGCTGACCTCGCTCAAGGACCGCGAGCTGACGCGGCTGCGGCGGGACAAGGTGGGCTTCGTCTTCCAGGCCTTCAACCTGCTGCCCACGCTCTCCGCGTACGAGAACATGACGCTCCCGATGGCCATCGCGGGCCGCAGCCCCGACAAGGCCTGGGTCGACCGGATCGTGCGCACCGTCGGGCTCGCCGACCGGCTCGCGCACCGGCCCGCGCAGCTCTCCGGCGGCCAGCAGCAGCGGGTCGCCGTGGCGCGGGCGCTGGCCTCGCGGCCGGAGATCATCTTCGCGGACGAGCCCACCGGAAACCTCGACTCCCGCACCGGCGCCGAGATCCTCGGCTTCCTGCGCGAGTCGGTGCATGCCCTGGAGCAGACGGTCGTGATGGTCACGCACGACCCGGTGGCCGCCGCGTACGCGGACCGTGTGGTCTTCCTCGCCGACGGCCGGATCGTCGACGAACTGCACGCGCCCAGCGCCGAGTCGGTGCTCGACCGGATGCGGCAGTTCGAGGGGCGAGTGCGGACCAGCTGAGCCGGGCGTTCCGGGGTGCTGTCGTCGTTCCAGTGCCCTGGTCGTCGGGTTGCGCAGTTCCCCGCGCCCCTGAGATCGCCCCGGCCACCCGTCCGTCGGCTCTCCCGCCCCTCACACTCGTACACCTCAAGGACCCCACCCATGCTGCGAACAGCCCTGCGCAACGTCCTTGCGCACAAAGCCCGTCTCGTCATGACCGCGCTGGCCGTCATGCTCGGCGTGGCCTTCGTCTCCGGCACGCTCGTCTTCGGCGACACCGTCGCCGGCGCCTTCCGCGGTGCCTCGGCCAAGAACCTCGACGGGGTCGCGGTCGCCGTGCAGGACGGCGGCACCACCGCCGCGCCCGAAGCGAAGCCCGGTGACTTCAAGACCGCGCTCGACGACCAGCTGGCGCAGCGGATCGCCGCGCTGCCCGGCGCCGACTCCGTACGCCCCACCGTGAACGGCCGCGCCACCCTCGCCGCCAAGGACGGCAAGCCGCTCAACGCGGACGCCGACTGGCAGAACCTGGCGGTCAATTACGCGCCCGGCAAGGACGGCAAGGACCCGCTCTACCCGCTCGCGAAGGGTCGCGCGCCCGCCTCCTCCGGCGAGCTGGCCCTCGACACGAAGACCGCCGAGAAGGCCGGCTACCGCGTCGGCGACACGGTGCGCTTCGCCACCGACGGGCCCGCGCTCACGAAGAAGCTGGTCGGCCTGGTCGACACGGACGATCCGCGCGTCACGGCCGGCGGCACCCTCGCGCTCTTCGACACGGCCACCGCGCAGAAGCTGTTCACCGCGCCCGGGTACTACGACGAGATCACCGTGGGCGCCCGTCCCGGCACGGACCAGGTGAAGCTGACGGACGAGGTCCGCGCGCTGCTGCCCGGGGAGGACGCGGCGACGGCCACCAGCGGGCAGGCGCTCGCCGAGCAGCAGTCCAGGGAGATCGCGGAGAGCACCGGTTCGCTCACCAAGGCGCTGCTCGTGTTCGCCGGGATCGCCCTGTTCGTCGGGGCGTTCATCATCGCCAACACCTTCACCATGCTGATCGCCCAGCGCACCAAGGAGATCGCGCTGATGCGGGCGGTCGGTGCCTCGCGCAAGCAGGTCGTGCGGTCCGTGCTCGTGGAGGCCGCGCTGCTCGGACTCGGCGCATCGGCCGCCGGGTTCGCGCTCGGGCTCGGCATCGCGTCCGTCCTGCCCGCGCTTCTCAACGCGGGCGGCGCGGGACTGCCCGACGGACCGCTGATCGTCTCCCCGTCCGCCTTCGTGTGGTCGCTGGTCGTCGGTGTCGTGGTGACGGTGCTCGCCGCCTGGCTGCCCTCGCGCAAGGCCGCGCGGATCGCGCCGGTCGAGGCGATGAGCACGGTGGACGCACCGCCGAAGACGCGCAGCCTCGTGGTGCGCAACGTGGCCGGCGCGCTGCTCGTCGCGGGCGGCATGCCCTTCATGCTGTACGTGGCCGGCCTGGACAAGCCCGCCGAAGTCGACCTGCTCACCGCCCTGTTCGGGGCCGGGCTCTTCCTGCTCGGCCTGATCGTGCTCGCGCCGCTGCTCTCGCGGCCGTTCATCGCCCTGGCCGGCCGGCTGACGCAGCGCCTGTACGGGGTGAGCGGCAAGCTCGCCAAGGAGAACGCGCTGCGCAACCCGCGCCGTACCGCCGCCACCGCGTCCGCCCTGATGATCGGCCTCTGCCTGATCACCGGCCTCACCGTCGCCGCCCAGTCCGCCGACCGGGCCGTGGCCGCCGAGGCGACCACCGGGCTCGCGGCCGACTACCGCATCTCCAACTCCGCCTACCGCGGCATCGACCGGGACGCCGCCGGCAAGGTGGCCGAGGTGCCGGGCGTCTCCGCGGCGGCGCCCCTGGCCTCCGCGACGGGCGAGACGCGGGGCGGGTATCTGAGCCTGACGGGCGGCGACCCGGCCACGCTCGGCAAGGTCACCGATCTGCGGTTCACGCAAGGGGCGTTGGCGGACGTCGGCCCCGGAAAGATCGCGGTCTCCTCGGAGCTGGCGAAGGAGCGCGGGCTCAGGGTGGGTTCGCAGGTCGAGGCCGGCCTGGGCGGACGCTTCGTCGACGGGGTACGCAAGGGCGCGACCACGAAGACCTTCACCGTGGTGGGCGTCTTCGAGAAGAACCGCACCGTCGAGCAGGCGCTCGGCACGCTCGGCGACGTCCTGCCGTACGCCACCGACCAGAAGCTGGACGAGGTCCTGGTGAAGGCGGAGTCCGGCGCCTCGGGCCTGGACGGGAAGATCCGCGACGCGCTCGGCAACAGCCCGCTGCTCAAGGTGCAGGACCGCGACCAGATCGTGGCCTCCGAGGTCGGCGCCGTGGGCACCGTCCTGAACATGATGTACGGCCTGCTCGGCATGGCCGTCCTGATCGCGGTGCTCGGCGTCGTGAACACCCTCGCGATGTCCGTTTTCGAGCGCACCCGCGAGATCGGGATGCTGCGGGCGATCGGCCTCGACCGGGCCGGGATCCGGCAGATGGTGCGCCTGGAGTCCGTGATCATCTGCCTGTTCGGCGCCGCGCTCGGCATCGGCTCCGGCATCTTCCTGGCCTGGCTCAACAGCGGGATCACGGGCGGCACGCTGCCGGGCTACGAGACGGTCCTGCCGTGGCTGCGCATCGGCCTGTTCATCGTGCTCGCCCTGGTGGTGGGCGTCCTCGCGGCGATCTGGCCGGCGCGGCGGGCGGCTCGGATGGATGTGCTGGGGGCGATCAGCGCCTCCTAGCCGTAGGTCGCAGGGCTGAGCGGGGCTGAGCGGGGCGTCCGGGAGGGCGCCCCGCTCGTATGTCAGCGTCCGCTCGGGCCGCTCACTGTCCCGTCGGGCCGCTCACCGTCCGCTGAGCCGGTCCGCGAAGCGCGCCAGACGGTCCGTCGCGGCGGCGTGCGAGGAGGCCTCCCGGCGGTCCGCCGCCCGGTACGCCGCGTACAGCCCGTGCACCCCGATCCAACGGGCAGGCTCCGGCTCCCACTTGCGCACCTTGTGGTTGACCCACGGCAGCTCGGTGAGGTCCGTCGTGCCCGCCTGTCCGGAGTCCTGCTGCACGAGGTCGCGCAGCGTGCGCCCGGCCAGGTTCGCGGTGGCGACGCCCGAGCCGACGTAACCGCCCGCCCAGCCGAGTCCGGTGGACCGGTCGAGGGTGACGGTGGCGCACCAGTCGCGCGGCACTCCGAGGACGCCGGACCACGCGTGGTCGATCCGTACGCCCGCGAGTGCGGGGAAGAAGCGCACGAGGATCTCGCGCAGGGCCTCGACCGTGGCCGGCTGCGTCCGGCCGTCGTTGTCCGTCTTCGATCCGAAGCGGTACGGGACCCCGCGCCCGCCGAGCGCGATCCGGCCGTCCGCGGTGCGCTGGGCGTACATGTACGCGTGCGCCATGTCGCCGAGCGTCTCGCGGCCCGCCCAGCCGATGTGCTCCCACTGCTCGTCGGTGAGCGGCTCGGTGGCGATCATCGAGGAGTTCATCGGGAGCCAGGAGCGCTTCTCGCCCTTGAGCGCGGCCGTGAACCCTTCGGTGCAGCGCAGGATGTACGGGGCACGGACCGTGCCGTACGGCGTGACCGCGTGCTTCGGCCGGATCTCCGTCACCGGCGTGGACTCGTGGATCGTCACGCCCAAGTCCTCGACCACGCGGGAGAGTCCGGTCACCAGCTTCACCGGGTGGACGCGCGCGCCGTGCGGGGTCCAGGAAGAGCCGACGGCCCCGGCGATCCGTATCCGCCCGGCGGTCTCGCGCGCACCGAGCAGCAGCCGGTCCATCTCGCCGTACGCGAGCTCGGCCTCGTGGAAGGCCTTCAGGCGCGCCAACTGGGCCGGTGTGTACGCCACTTCGAGCACGCCGCCCTGGTGGATGTCCGCCTCGATGCCCTCGGCGGCGGCCACCTGGACCACCTCGGTGACCGTGGCGTTCATCGCCTCCTGGAGGCGGACCGCGGCCTCCTTGCCGTGCAGCTTCGCGTACCGGTCGCGGCCCGCGATGCCGTTGTAGAGCCAGCCGCCGTTGCGGCCCGAGGCCCCGTATCCGCAGAACTTCTGCTCCAGGACCGTGATGCGCAGGAAGGGCGCGGCCTTCTTCAGGTAGTACGCGGTCCACAGCCCCGTATAGCCGCCGCCGACGATGCACACATCGGCGCCCGTGTCGCCGGGGAGCGGCTCGCGCGGGGCGGGCAGGGGCCGGCCGGCGTACCAGAAGGAGATCCCGCCGTTCACCGTGCCCGCGGTGGGGGCTGCTGACGCGTTCATGGCGGGGAAGGTAGCGGACGCGGGAGCGCCGGGGGAGGGCGGGGGCCGGGGTCGGTGACCCGGGACAGAGCAGGGGCCGGTGGCCCGGGACAGGGCGAGGGCCGCGGGGCCGGTGGCCCGGAGGCGGGACCCTCGGCGCGGCAGGCGGGACCTTGGGCCCTGAACGCGTGCGGGAGCAGGCCCGTCTTCGCCGGGGAACCACTGTCCCGGAGGTCTGGATCATGCCTGTACGCACGGAAGCGCGACGCACGGACGCACGACGCAGGTACGCACGCGCATTCGTCACACTCGCCGCCGTCGCCGCGCTCGGCGCCGGTGCGGCGGCCTGCTCCTCGTCCGGCGGGGAAGCCGCGACGGGTGCCGCCCTCGCCGCCGAGCCGGCCGCCGACGCCTCCCTCTTCGCGGACCTCCCGGCGAAGCTCGCCGCCGACGGCACCACCGTGGTCGTGGGCAAGGCGGACGCTCCGCACACGGTGCGGGTGTACCTCGACCCGCAGTGCCCCTTCTGCGCGAAGTTCGAGACGGGCGGCGGCGAGGGCCTCGCCAAGGCGGTGCGGGAGGGCAGGGCGAAGGCCGAGTACACCGTCGCCTCCTTCCTGGACCAGGGCCGCGAGGGCGCATCGACCCGCGCGGCCAACGCGCTGCGGGCCGCCCTGGACGCGGGCAAGTTCGCCGAGTACCACGCGGCGCTCTACGCCAGCCAGCCGCAGGAGGGGACCCCGGACGCGTACTCGCCCGAGCACCTGCTCAGGATCGCCGACCAGGTGAAGGGCCTGCGCAGCGCCGCCTTCGACAAGGCGGTGAAGGACATGGCGTACAAGGACTGGGTGAAGAAGTCCGAGGCGGCCTTCGAGGCGAGCGGCGAACGCGGCACCCCGGCCGTCCTGGTCGACGGCAGGAAGGTCGAGACCCGCGAGGGGCTGTTCACGGCGGACGGCTTCACGAAGGTGCTGGAGTCCCGCTGAGGCATGGGGCGGGTCCCGCTGAGGCGACCCTTCGGGTGCGTCCCGCCGGCGCGGGCGTAATCCACGCGACGGGTCCGGCCCCGCTTCGTAGGATCGAGAAGTGATCGAGATCGAGGTCCCCGAAGAGCTGGCCACCACGCAGATCAAGTACAACGGCGAGGCGGGGCGCGCCTTCATCGCCGCGCTGCCCGGCCGGGCGGCCGAGTTCCTGGAGCGCTGGGAGCTGCGGCGCACCGGTCCGTCGATGTACGGGATGGCCTCGCTCGTGCTCCCGGTCGAGCGCGCCGACGGCACCCCGGCCGCCCTCAAGCTGCAACTGCTCGACGAGGAGAGCGAGGGCGAGCCGCTGGGGCTGCGCACCTGGGACGGCGACGGTGCCGTGCGCCTCCTCGACCACGACACGGCCACGAACACGATGCTGCTCGAACGGCTCGACGAGACAAGGCACTTGTCTGCCCTGGAGGACTCCCGCGAGGCCACCCGTATCCTCGCCGAGCTCCTCGCCCGCCTCACCGCGGTACCCGCGCCGCCGGGTCTGCGCACCCTGGAGGCCGCGGCCCGCGAGATGCTCGCCGAGACCCCTGAGGCCGTACGCGAACTGCCGGAAGCCGAACGGCAGTTGGTCCTGGCCTGCGCCTCCCAGGTGCGCGAGGTGGTGGACGAGCCCGGCGACCGGCTCCTGCACTGGGACCTGCACTTCGACAACATCCTCGCCGCCGACCGCGAGCCGTGGCTGGCCATCGACCCCAAGCCGCTCGCCGGCGACCCGGGCTTCGACCTCATGCCCGCCCTCGACAACCTCTACGACCCGGCCGAAGTCCTGTGGCGCTTCGACCTGTTGACCGAGACGCTCGGCCTCGACCGGCAGCGCGCCGCGGCCTGGACGCTCGGGCGCGTACTCCAGAACTCGCTGTGGGCCCTGGAGGACGAGGAGTTCCACGACAGCGAGTTCCAGTCTCACCAGTTGGAAATCGCCCGGCTGCTCCTGGACCGGCGGGTTAGCGTGCGCGCATGATCCGCACCGCGACTCCCGCCGACATCCCCGTCATCCACCGCTTCGTCCGCGAACTCGCCGAGTACGAGAAGGCCCCGGAAGAGGCGAAGGCCACCGAGGAGCAGCTGCACACCGCCCTCTTCGGCGAGCAGCCCGCCGCGTACAGCCTGATCGCCGAGAACGAGGCGGGTGAGCCCGTCGGCTTCTGCGTCTACTTCCTCAACTTCTCGACGTGGCGCGGCGTCCACGGCATCTACCTCGAGGACCTCTACGTCAGCCCCGCCGCCCGCGGCGGCGGCCACGGCAAGGCCCTCCTGACCGAACTGGCCCGCATCTGCGTCGAGCGCGGCTACGGCCGCCTGGAATGGTCGGTCCTCGACTGGAACACCCCGTCGATCGCCTTCTACGAGTCCCTGGGCGCGCGGCCGCAGGACGAGTGGACGGTGTACCGGCTGGCGGACGAGGCGCTGGAGAAGCTGGGCAGCTGACGTCTGACTCAGCTGACACAGCTGACGGATCCCTCCCGCCCGGGGGCCGAGCCCTGTTCCAGGCTATCGGCCCCCACTGACATCGCGCCCGGCCCGGGCAATGCAACGGCCCGGGGCAACTCGCCCGGCCCGCCTAGAGGATCACCCCGGTGTTCGCCTCCGCCTCCGCGTGGTCCTCCGCCGGGACGTCGTGGCGCGGGGCGCGGGCCGTGACCATGAGCCCCGCGACCACCGCGCCGAGCAGCATGATGCCGGCCGCCCACCAGATCGCCACGGTGTAGCCGTGCACCACGCCCTCCGCGCCGATGAGCTGCTGCATCTGCTCGGTGGGCGGCTGTCCCGACTCGCGGGCCGCGTCCGCGAGATGCGAGGAGATGTACGTGGCCGAGGTGCTGGTCGCGATCGTGTTGAGCAGCGCCGTGCCGATCGAACCGCCCACCTGCTGCGAGGTGTTGACGGTCGCGGAGGTCACGCCCGAGTCCTGCGGGGCTACGCCCTGGGTCGCCGTCGCCATCACCGGCATGAAGACCAGGCCCATGCCGAGACCGAGCAGCAGCATCGCGGGCAGCACGTGGGTGGCGTACTCGGCGTGCACCGTCAGGCCGGTGAGGATGATCAGGCCCACCGTTGCGAGCACCATGCCCGGCACCATCAGAAGGCGCGGCGCCACGTGGTGCATGAGGCGGGCGGCGATCTGCGTGGAGCCGACGATGATCGCGGCCGTCATCGGCAGGAAGGCCAGGCCCGTCTTGACCGGTGAATACCCGAGGATGCCCTGCAGGTAGTAGGTCATGAACAGGAACAGACCGAACATGCCGATCGTCGCCAGGCCCATCGTCAGGAAGCAGCCCGCGCGGTTGCGCTCCTTGATGATGTGCAGCGGGAGCAGCGGCTTCGCGGCCTTGGTCTGCCACCACACGAACACCGCGAGCAGCGCGAGACCGCCGAGGAGCAGGCCGAGGACGAGCCCGTCGGACCAGCCGCGCGGCTCGGCCTCGCTGAAGCCGTAGACGATCGCGACCAGGCCGCCGCAGCCGAGCAGCACGCCGGGCACGTCCAGCTTCGCGTCGTGGTGGCCCTCGCGGTCGTGCAGGAACATGAACGCGCCGATCACCGCGATGACCGCGATGGGCACGTTGACGAGCAGACACCAGCGCCAGTTCAGGTACTCCGTGAGCAGGCCGCCCGCGATCAGGCCGATCGCGCTGCCGCCGCCCGCGATGGCGCCGTAGATGCCGAAGGCCTTGCCGCGCTCCTTCGGGTCCGTGAACGTCGTGGTCAGGAGCGAGAGCGCGGAGGGCGCGAGCACCGCGGCGAACACGCCCTGGAGCGCGCGGGCCGCGAACAGCATCCCGGACCCGGTGGCCGCGCCGCCGAGCGCCGAGGCGGCCGCGAAGCCGACCAGGCCGATCACGAAGGTGCGCTTGCGGCCGATGAGGTCCGCGATCCGGCCGCCGAGCAGCAGCAGACCGCCGAAGGCCAGGGTGTACGCGGTGATCACCCACTGCCGGTTGCCGTCCGACATGCCCAGGTCCTTCTGGGCGGAGGGCAGCGCGATGTTCACGATCGTCGCGTCGAGCACCACCATCAGCTGCGCGAGCGCGATGACGACCAGGCCCCACCAGCGGGTGGGATCGGGTTCCTGAGCAGACGCGGGAACCGGGGCTTCGTATCCACGATCGCTTGTGCTCATAAACTCCAGAACAGCACAAATGGGCTAATCCCGCGTCCTGGGTCCCGCCCCTGCCGGCGGGCCGGGACCGCGCTGGCCCCGCGACGTCACCTGCCCACGCCCGCCATCCGCCGGGTCGATGTCACATTCCCGCACCCGCCATCCGTCGGTACGGGAGAAGGCAGTCGAACAGCAGGGAGTGTGCAGGACATGGCACGTCACGCAGGGATCACCGTCATCGGTGGCGGCTTCGCCGGACTGACCGCCGCGATCACCGCCGCCGAGGCCGGTGCGCAGGTCGTCGTGCACGAGGCGCACCACACCCTCGGCGGCCGGGCCCGTACGACGGTCACCGGCGGGTACCGCACCAACGAGGGGCCGCACGCCCTCTACAACGGCGGCCCGCACTGGGCCTGGCTCAAGCAGCGCGGCCTGCTCGGCCCGATGGCCTCCGTACCGCCGCTCGAAGGCGCCCGCTTCCGCTTCCGGCACGGCGGCACCCTGCGCCGCACCCCGCCGCTCGCGATGCTGAAACTGCTGCGCCGCGGGGTCGAACAGGCGCCGGTGGACGGCCACTTCCTCACCTGGGCCGCCGGCGAGGTCGGCGAGGAGGGCGCCCGCGCCGCCGCCCACTACGCGGCGGTCGCCCTCTTCCACCACGACCCCGGCGCGCTCTCCGCGCGCTTCGTCCACGAGCGGCTGCGCCGCGCCACCAAGCTGCCCCCGGAGGCGCACTACCCGCGCGGCGGCTGGTCCTCGGTGATCGACCGGATGGCCGCGCACGCCTGGGACCTCGGCGTACGTATCGAGACCGCCTCGCGCCTGACCGAACTCCCCGAGGACGGGCCGGTCGTCGTCGCCACCTCCCTCGACGCGGCCCGCCGTCTGCTCGACGACGACACCCTGCGCTGGGAGAGCGGCCGCACGGCGCTGATCGACCTGGCCCTGCGCACCCGCCGCGGCGACGCGTTCATCGTCTCCGACCTCGACGCACCCGGCTGGCTCGAACGCTTCACGGCCCAGGACCGCTCCCTCGCCCCGCGCGGCGAACAGCTCCTCCAGGGCCAGCTCCCGCTCGCGCCCGACGAGTCCCGCGCCGCCGGGATGGCCCGCGCCGAACGCCTGCTCGACCTCGGCTTCCCGGGCTGGCGCGAACGCGTCACCTGGCGCCGCGAGGCCCTGGCCGCGGGCCGTACGGGGGCGGTGGACCGGCCGGGCACGACCTGGCGCGACCGTCCCGCGGTGGACCGCGGCGACGGGATCTACCTGGCCGGCGACCAGGTGGCGGCGCCCGGGGTCCTGTCGGAGGTGTCGTTCACGAGTGGCGTGGAGGCGGCGAACCTGGCGGTGGCGTGGCTGGGGCTGCGGCGGCTGCGGGCGGCGTGAGGGGCGTGAGGCGGGTGAGGGCGGTCGTCCGTGCGGGGTGCCCGCCGTCGTCGGTCCGGCGTGGGGCCGTCGTCCGGCCGGCACCTTGCTGACGGCGGCCCGCTCTTGACCTCAACCTCACTTCAGGTTGAACAGTGGGGTGCGGCGCCGGCCCGGAAGGACCGGCAACAGCCCGCAGAGCCCGAGAAACCGTCCCGACCCCAGGGGGAGCCCGCCATGCACGCCATCCGCCTCCACGCCTTCGGCCCCGCCGAGAACCTCTCGTACGAGAAGACCGACGACCCCGAGCCGGGCCCGGGCCAGGTCCGGATCAAGGTCGAGGCGGCGGGCGTGCACCTCCTGGACACCGCCCTGCGCGAGGGCATCCAGGGCCCGGCACCCGCGCCGGTCGAGCTGCCGACCATCCCGGGCCGCGAGGTCGCCGGGGTGGTGGAGGCGCTCGGCGAAGGCACCTCCGAGGAGTGGCTCGGCAAGCGCGTCGTCACGCACCTCGGCTTCGCGCCCGGCGGCTACGCGGAACTCGCCGTCGTGGACGCCGCCCGCCTCCAGGACATCCCGGCCGGCCTCGACGCCGCCGGCGCCGTGGCCCTCATCGGCACGGGCCGCACGGCGATGGGCATCGTCCAGTTCGCCGACCTGGACGCCGACTCCGTCGTGGTGATCCCCGCGGCGGCCGGCGGCCTCGGCACCTTCCTCGTCCAGTACGCCAAGCACCGCGGCGCCACCGTCGTCGGTCTCGCGGGCGGCCCGCGCAAGACCGGCCTCGTGAAGGAGAACGGCGCCGACCTCGCCGTCGACTACCTCGACCCCCAATGGCCTTCCGTCGTACGGGAGTTCCTCGGCGCGGGCCGCGCGGCCACCGTCGTCTTCGACGGCGTGGGCGGCGAGACCGGGCGCGCGGCCGTGGGCCTGCTCGGCCGCGGCGGCCGGCACATCGTCTTCGGCTGGACGGAGTCCGGTCTCGACGGCGGCCCGATCGACTTCGCGGAAGGGGAGCTGGCGGAGCGCGGCGTGGAGTCCGTGGTCACGCTCGGCCCCGCGATGATGCAGAAGGCGGGCGGCGACAACCCGGTCCGCACCCTGGAGAGCCGCGCGCTCGCCCTGGCCGCCGAAGGGGTGCTGCGCCCGCAGGTGACGCGCTTCCCCCTGTCCGAGGCGGCGGCCGCGCACCGGGCGCTCCAGGAGCGCGGGACGGTGGGGAAGGTGGTCCTGGAGCCTTGAGGGGGCGGCGACTTGGGGCCGGAGGCGCTGGGCCCGAGGGGGAAATCCGCTAGCGAGTCCGGAACGCCGTATCCGAGGATGACGCCCATGCCTGAGCAGACAGAGAGCCCCGACCGGACGGACGCGGACCGCCTCGACCGGACGGACCGTCCGGACCAGACTGACGATCCCGTGCAGACGGACCGGCCGGAGCGCTGGACCGGCTCCACCGTCTACCCCGACATGTGGGCCGACCCGGACGACGACCCGCGCAACAGCGAAGGGCCGAGCCCCGACGGCGAGTTGCCCACGCTCCAGGACTATCTCAAGGACTACCGCCTGACCTTGCGCATGAAGTGCGAGGGCCTCACGCCCGAGCAGTTGGCCCGCCGTTCGGTGCCGCCCTCGACGATGTCCCTGCTCGGGCTGCTCCGGCACCTCGCCGAGGTGGAGCGCGACTGGCGGAACTGGCTCACCGAGGACGAGCCGCTGCCGAAGCTGTACGGGGCGCGCGACGCCGACTTCGACGACGTGCGCCCCGAGCAGGCGATGGTCGACGCGGCGTACGCGGACCTCGAACGCGAGCAGCGCGCCACGGACGAGGCCGTCCACGCGTTCACGGACCTGGGCGAGCGGGTCGGCCGTGACCGGGTGTCGATCCGCGAGCTTCTGGTGCACCGGATCGAGGAGTACGCGCGTCACTGCGGCCACGCCGATCTGCTGCGGGAGTGCGTGGACGGACGCGTCGGGCAGTAGCGGTCCTAGCGGTGCTCCGGCGCCGTGTGCCCACCGCGTAGCGGACCGGAACCGGAACCGGCGATTGTCAGTGGCGTGGGCGAGCATGGCCGCATGGCACGCAAAGCGACGACGACGACCGCGGCCCGGCGGCCCGAACTCCGGCTGCCCGAGCCGGCCCCGTTCGAGGCGGCGGGGCTCGAGCCCGACGGGGACTACGACGGGCTGCTCCTGCGCGGCCTCGACCTCGCGGGTCAGGACGCGCCCGGTGCGCGGTTCATGGACTGCCTGGTCGAGGAGTGCGCGCTCGACGAAACAGGGCTCCAGCACGCCCGGTTGATCGATACGCGGCTCACGGGGGTGCGCGGCGTCGGCACCGACCTCGCCGACGCCTCGCTGCGTGACGTGGAGGTGTGCGACGCGCGCATGGGCGGGGTGCAGTTGCACGGCGCCGTGCTGGAGCGCGTGGTGGTCAGGGGCGGGAAGATCGACTACCTGAATCTGCGCAAGGCGCGGCTGCGGGACGTCGTCTTCGAGGGCGTGGTCCTCGCCGAGCCGGACTTCGGGGGAGCGAGCCTGGAGCGCGTGGAGTTCGTCGACTGCTCGCTCAAGGGCGCCGACTTCACAGGCGTACGGATGAAGGACGTCGACCTGCGCAGGTGCGGGGAGCTGGAGATCGCCCGCGGCGTGGACCGCCTGTCGGGGGCGACCATCTCCCCGGCCCAACTCATGGATCTGGCACCGGTGTTCGCGGCGGCGATCGGGGTGCGGGTGGAGGGCTGAGCGCGTCGTAGGGCGGTACGTGTCACACGCGCGGGAAGCGGGACAGCAGCTCCCAGATCACCGGGTTCTCGCCTAGGTCCTCGTGCAGGTCGACCAGGTCCGCCACCACGTCCTGGAGGAAGTCCCGTGCCTCGCGGCGCAGCACGGAGTGCGAGAAGGTCAGCGGCGGGGTGTCGCCCGGCAGCCACTCCGCCTCGATGTCCACCCACCCGAAGCGCCGCTCGAAGAGCAGCCGGTCGGTGGACTCGGTGAAGTCCAGCTCGGCGTACTGCGGGCGGGCCGCGCGGCTGCCCATCGGGTCCTCGTCGAGCCGCTCGACGATGTCGCACAGCGCCCAGGCGAAGTCGAGCACCGGCACCCATCCCCAGGCTGTGGACAGTTCCTCGTCCTTCTCCGTGTCCGCGAGATACACATCGCCGCAGAACAGATCGTGCCGCAGCGCGCGCACGTCGGCGCGGCGGTAGTCGGTCTGGGGCGGGTCGGGGAAGCGGGTGGAGAGGGCGTATCCGATGTCGAGCACGAGGTGATGGTGTCACGCGCGTGCGGAAGGGTGCGCCCCCGCACCCTGCTCCGCCGCTCCGCGGCGGCGACGCTTCTGGGGGCTGACGCCCCCACCTCCCCCTGCCCCTTTGCGGGGCTACGCCCGCCCGCTGCCCTGCCGCTCCGCGGCGGCGTGCTTTCTGGGGCACGCCCGCTGGGCCCCTGCGCATTTCTGGGCTGCGCCCATCGCCGCTCCGCCGCTCCGCGGCGGGGAGAATTCCGGGGGCTGACGCCCCCAGCCCCCGGGCCCGCAGAGCTCTCGGGGCGGCGCCCAACTCCCGGGGCGTCCGAGGGCGGAGCCCTGAGCCGCAGCCCCTCGGGGCGAAGCTCTCAGCGCCCCCGCCGGGGGGTCTGGGGGCGTCAGCCCCCGGGCTTATCCCCGCCGCGGAGCGGCGGAGCACGGGGTCGGAGCCCCAGGTCTCTCGGGGCGAAGCCTCCGGCGCACGGGGGGCTGGGGGCGTCAGCCCCCAGAAACCGCCCGCCGCGGAGCGGCGGAGCACGGCACGGGGACAGCCCCGGTATCCCCAGAGGGGCCCGGGGGCGTCAGCCCCCCCCAGAACTCACCCCCGCCGCGGAGCGGCGGAGCAGGGTGGGGTGGCGCGAACCCCGAACACCGCTCAGCCGAGCAACCGCTGCTCCTTAGCCACCGACACCGCCCCCGCGCGCGTATCCACGCCGAGCTTGTCGTAGATGCGGCCCAGGTGCGTCTTGACCGTGGCCTCGCTGATGAACAGGGCGCGTGCGATGTCCCGGTTGCCCAGGCCCTGCGCCAGCTGCTCCAGGATCTCCAACTCGCGCTCGGTGAGCGTGGGCTGCGGGCTGCGCATCCGCGCCATCACCCGGCTCGCGACCGGCGGCGAGAGCGTCGTACGCCCCTCGGCCGCCGCGTGGATCGCCGCGAACAGCTCCTCGGGCCGCTCGGCCTTGAGGAGGTACCCCGTCGCCCCCGCGCCGATCGCCCGCGTGATGTCCGCGTCGGTGTCGTAGGTGGTCAGGACCAGCACATGCACGCCGGTCGGCGCGATCCGCCGCGTGGCCTCCACGCCGTCGATGCCCGCACCCAGTTGCAGGTCCATGAGCACCACGTCGGGCCGCAGCTTCTCGGCGAGCGCCACCGCCTCCTCGCCGCTGCCGGCCTCGCCCACCACCTCGATGCCGGGCGCGCTGTCGAGCAGCGCGAGCAGCCCGGCGCGCACGACCACGTGGTCGTCGCAGAGCAGGACGCGGATCGCAGGGGAGGCGGGGGTGCCGGCAGAGGTCTCGGCAGAGGTCATGGGCGGTGCTCCAAGGGGATGGCGGCGGACAGGACGGTGCCCTCGCCGGGTGCGGACTCGACCGTAAGGATGCCTCCCAGCTGGCCGGCGCGCGCGCGGATCGCGGGAAGCCCGTGGCCGCGGACACCGGTCGGCGAGAGGGCCGCCGGGTCGAAGCCGCGGCCGTCGTCGGCGATGTCGAGCACCACCTGGTCGTCGAGGAAGGTCAGGGTGAGCGCGGCGGCACTCGCGCCGGAGTGCTCGGTGATGTTGGCGAGCGCGCCCTGCGCGATGCGCAGCAGCGCGGACTCCACCCGGTCGGGCAGCGGCCGCGCGGGCCCGTCCACCCGGCAGCGCACCGAGAGCGTCTCGGTGGTGGACCGGTCGGCGAGCGCCATCAGCGCGGCCGGCAGGCCGCCGCCCTCGGCGAGGTCGGCCGGCGCGAGGTCGTGCACGAAGCGGCGGGCCTCGGCGAGGTTGCGCTCGGCGAAGGACGCGGCGGTGTGCACGTGCGTACGGGCCTTGTCCGGGTCGCTCTCCCAGATGCGGTCCGCAGCCTGCAGCAGCATCCGCTGCGAGGACAGACCCTGCGCCAGGGTGTCGTGGATCTCCATGGCCAGCCGCTGCCGCTCGTCGAGCGTGCCCTGGCGGCGCTCGATCGCGGCGAGCCGCTCCGACTGGCGGCGCATGTGCACGAAGACCGCGACCGCGAGGGCGGCGACGGCGGGCGGGGCGATCAGGAGGTTCGGGTCGAAGCCGTCGGCGAGCCGGAGCTGTGCCACCACCACGAACACCGTCAGGACGGTGACGAGGGCTAGGGCATGCCGTACGGGAAGGGCCCGCAGACCGGTGTAGAGCAGCGGCACCGCGCACCAGGTGTAGCTCGGCGCGAGCAGGACGAGGACGACCCACACCCCGACCACCGCCCCGAGCCAGAGCAGCCAGCGCGGCGTGGGCCGGGCGCTCAGGGCGGGCCCGAGCACGTAGAGCAGCGCGAGCACGATGCTCAGCGCGATCACCCACGGGGTGCGCGGCTCGCCGGGGTGACGGATCAGATAGCGGGCGAGGGAGGCCGCGAGCAGGGCGAAGAAGGTGATGTGCATGATCTTCGCGAGCCAGCCGGCGTCGGGGTCGTAGTAGCCGTTCGCGGCGGAGGCCGCACCGCCGTACGGACCGGAGGCGTCCACCCCGTACGAGCGCGGGTTCGCCGAGGTGTCCGCTTCGTACGACCGCGGGTTCGCCGAGGCGTCCGCTTCGTACGCGCGAGCATCCGCCGAGGCGCCCGCGGACCGTCCGAACAGGCGTGAGCGTGCCCCGCGGTGCCGCGGGCTGCCGCCGCTGACCTGCTCGTTTCGCACCACTGCTCCCTTTCTGACCACTTCATCGTGGACCGAAAGTCCCGGTGCCGCATCAACCGATCGGTTGACGGGGGCGTACCCCGTACCGCGATCCGACGGCAGCCGGTACGTCGACGCTGCGGCCCTGGTCACGGGGCCAGGATTGAACTCAGAACGGGCCGCCGAGTCCGACACCCCGACTCTCACCGAGTCAACACCCCGACTCCCAGGAGCTCACCATGAAGAAGCTTTCGCTGCGCACCCGCGTCCTGACCGGCACCGCCGTGGCCGCCACCATCGCCGCCGGCACCTTCGGCGCCGTGTCCGCGTCCGCCGCCCCGGCCGCCGCCGCCAAGGCCGACGCCGCCAACAAGAACGTCGTGCAGACGAACCACCTCACCATCGAGGCCGCCGCCAAGGCCGCGGACGCCGCCCTGGACGAGGCCAAGAAGCAGAACCAGCGTGTCTCCGTCGCCGTCGTCGACCGCAACGGCAACACCATCCTCACCATGCGCGGCGACGGTGCCGGCCCGCAGTCCTACGAGGCCGCCGAGAAGAAGGCGTTCACCGCCGTCTCCTGGAACGCCCCCACCTCCGAGCTGGTCAAGCGCCTCGAGTCCGCGCCGACCCTGAAGGACATCCCGGGCACCCTGTTCCTCGGCGGCGGCGCCCCCGTCACCGCCAAGGGTGCGCCGATCGCGGGCATCGGCGTCGCGGGCGCCCCGTCCGGCGACATCGACGAGAAGATCGCCCAGGCCGGCGTCGCCGCGCTGAACAAGTAAGACCGAGCTGCTCACAGCTGGTCGGGGTGCGGAGGGGTGCCGCTCTGCAACGCGGCACCCCTCAGCCCGAACCCCGGGCCGCGCCCCAGTCTCCGGGCCGTCGCCCGAACCCCTCCGGGCCTCTCCCGGCCCTCGCGCCCAAAGCGCCCAAACCCCTCATATGATCTCCGGGTGCCCCACCACCCGGCAGTCACCTCCGCTCCCGCGGCCCGCACGGCCAGGCCCCGCCGCCTCGCCCGCCAGGCCGTGGGCGCCGTCGTCTGCGGGCTGCTGCTCGCGTCCTGCGCCGGCTCCGGCGTGCGCGGCACCCCGGGAGCCGCGGGCCTGCGCGACCCGTACTTCCGCCTCCTCGGCAACGGCGGCTACGACGTCACGCACTATGCGCTCGATCTGTCGTACGACCCCGAAGAGCACCATCTGACCGGCGAGGCCGTCATCACGGCGAAGGCCACGCAGGACCTGAGCGCCTTCAACCTCGACCTCGCGGGCCTCGACGTCGAGTCCGTCTCCGTCGGGGACAAGCCGGCCCGCTTCAACCGCGCCGCCGACGAGCTCACCATCCGCCCCGACGACGAACTGCCCGAGGGCCGGACCTTCACCACGCGCGTCGCCTACTCCGGCGCACCGGAGACGATCACCGACGAGGACGGCTCCGAAGAGGGCTGGCTCCCCACCGACGAGGGCGCGCTCGCCCTCGGCGAACCGGCCGGCTCCAAGGCCTGGTTCCCCGGCAACCACCACCCGAGCGACAAGGCCGCGTACGACATCGAGATCACGGTCCCCGAGGGTCTGACGGCGGTCTCCAACGGCGAGTTGACCTCCACGAAGACCGCCGCGGGCCGCACCGCCTTCACCTGGCACAGCGCCGAACCCATGGCCAGCTACCTGGCGACGGTCGCGATCGGCCCGTACGAGACGAAGACGTACAAGACGAAGACGTACAAGACGAAGACGCACGAGACGAAGTCCTCCGCGACGGAGAAGGACCTCCCCGTCCTCACCGCCGTGGACCCCGCCGAAGCCGAGCAGAGCGCCGACGTCCTCGAGCGGCTCCCCGAGATCCTGACCTGGTCCGAGGAGTACTTCGGCCCGTACCCCTTCTCCTCCACGGGCGCGATCGTCGCCCCCGAGGGCTCCGCTGGCTACGCCCTGGAGACGCAGACCAGGCCCGTCTTCCCCGGCGCCCCCGACACCGAGCTCATGGTCCACGAGCTGGCCCACCAGTGGTACGGCAACTCCGTGACGCCGAAGACCTGGCAGGACATGTGGCTCAACGAGGGCTTCGCCACGTACGCGGAATGGCTCTGGGCGGAGGACCACGACGGGGACACCGCCCAGGAGACCTTCGACGACGCGTACGCCGCCCCCGCCGACGACGAGCTCTGGGCCTTCCCGCCCGCCGAGCCCACCGACGCCTCCGTGATCTCCGCCGACCCGGTCTACACCCGCGGGGCGATGGTCCTGCACAAGCTCCGCGAGACCGTCGGCGACGACACCTTCTTCGCCTTGATCAAGGACTGGGCGGCCGAGCACCGCCACGGCAACGCGGACACCGAGGACTTCACGGCCTTCGCGGAGCAGCAGGCCGGTGAGGATCTGGACACCGTGTGGGGTCCCTGGCTGTACGGGGACGGAAAGCCCAAGTCCCCCTAGGACAAGGGCATTTCAAAGCGCCCTCTCTCTTCAGAGCTCCTTGCGCAGCACCGCGCAAGGCCGCCCCTTCGCCCGGTCCTCGCGTTGCCCGATCATGAGATAGCCGAGCGCGGACCAGAACGCCATCGCGCGCGGGTTGTTCTGGAGCACGGCCAGCTTCACGGCCGTACGCCCCGCCTCCCGGAACCGCTGCTCGACCAGGCCCGCCAACTGCCGCCCGTACCCCCGCCGTTGGGGAGCGACCATGAGCAGACCGATCCACGGGTCGGGGTCGGCCGGGTCGGGGTGGTGGGCCAGGGTGATCGCGATGCCGACCAGCTCGCCCTCGCTGCGGGCGAGCAGCACCTCGGCGTCCGGGTGCTTGAGCTCGCGGGCGAGTTCGACGGCTACCTGCTCGACGCGGATGTCGTACGGGTCGGGGAAGTCGCCGCTGAGAGCGAAGAAGTCACGGTTGGCAGCGTAGAGCTCGGTGATCTCGGTGAGCAGGGCGCCCGGGAGCGCGCCGTCCACGGGGACGAGCCGGTCGAGGATCATGCGGCAAGGGTACGGACACGGCCCGGACGGACACGGCACAGACGGACACGGCCCGCACGGATACGGCCCGCACCGAGGCGGCGCAGACGAAGGCGCCCGGCCCGCCGGAGAGGCGGGCCGGGCGCTTCGACGCCGGAGCGGGACTCAGATGTTCACGCCGAAGTCCTGGGCGATGCCCGCGAGACCCGAGGCATAGCCCTGGCCGACGGCGCGGAACTTCCACTCCGCACCGTTGCGGTACAGCTCGCCGAAGACCATGGCCGTCTCGGTGGCCG
>NZ_FNFF01000005.1 GCF_900100315.1 Streptomyces indicus | reverse complement strand
ATCGCGCAGCGCGACCAGTCCAACTCGCCGTTCGCGCCAAGCCGATCAAGAACGACGCGGTGCAGCTTGGCCCATACCCGCGCCCGCGACCAGTCCGTGAAACGCCGATGCACCGTCTGCCAGGAGGCGCCGAAGACCGGTGGCAGCTGCCGCCAGGCGCAACCCGAGGTCGCGACGAACACGATCGCGGCCAGCACCGCCCGGTCATCGCATCGCCGGCGGCCTCCGCCCTGGACGCGTACCGGCGGCTCCGGCGCCACGTCCTCGAAGATCTCCCACAGTCCGTCCGGCACGAGCCGCTCAACTATGTCCATGCCCGAAGCAACGACCTACCGCCAATCGAGACACCGTCTAAGGGTTGTCCCGTAACGATCTTGCGGTCATGAGAGGTCTGGCTGTCGCCGTCCTGCATGTTCGCTATCCGGCGAGTGTGAGGTTGTGCAGGCGGGCGATGCCGAGCATGGCGTGCTGGACGCCATCACCTTTCAGGCGGCAGTCGCGCAGGATCTTCCAACCCTTCATGCGGGCGAAGGTGTGCTCGACGCGGGCGCGAACTTGCTTGTGGGAGCGATTGTGTTCCTCCTTCCAGGCTGGGAGGTCTTCGCCTTTGCGGCGGCGGTGAGGAATGACGAGTCCGGTGCCCTGGTAGCCACCGTCCGCGATGGTCATCGTCTTGCCGACGGCTGCCTTGGCGCCGGATTCCTCCCACCCGCGGGAGTCGTGCCGGTTGCCCGGGAGGGGCCGGCCGACCACCACGATCAGGCGGGTGTCGGCGTCGATGACCACCTGATGGGCCGTGGAATAGCGGTAGTTCTTCGACGCTCGGCCACCGTGTGATCGCGAGTGGGCACCAGGGTGCCGTCCACGATGAGCACGGTGCCCTTGCGGAACTGCTTGCGCGGCTGAAGCGCAATCAGCGGACCGAGATGGTCGATAATCTGGTCCGCTGCGGACTTGGAGACACCGAATAGCGGGGCGATCTGGCGCATCGTCAAGTTGGTTCGCCAGTAGGCCGCGACCAGCAGGATGCGGTCCTCAAGCGGCAGGCTCCACGGCCGCCCCCGGTGCACATCAGCTGCGGTCTCGCGGCGCACCGCGGTCACCAACTTGCCGAAGCAGCGCGGGCTCAGCCCGGTGAAGGGGCCTATCCAGGACGGTTCCGACGCCGTGATCACACCAGTCACTGCATGATCATTCCACTGCGTCAGGTTCTCCCTGTTCGAACGCGATGCGGCAGCGTTCAACCTGCTCGGCCACATGCTCCATGAACCAGCGCATGATCTCGTAGGGGATGACGTGCTCGTCGCGACTGTGGATGTGGACAGTCGGCTCCAGGACCGGATCCTCGTCGGGGATCACCGCCACCAGGAAGGCCGCACCAGGCAAATGCGCTGCGGCGTGGGGAATCTCAGCCCGCGCAGTCGGCGCCGGGACGGCCTCGCTCAGCTCCACACACCATGCGTCGTCCGGCAAGGCGTAGTGGAACTGGATGGCGTAGTGACGGCCTGCATGAAGACGCAGCTCTGGCATGCCCGCAGGCTGTCACAGCCCCGTGTCGGAGTCTCGCGAGTATCCGATTCAGCGCCCGGGGCGGGCCCCATCCAGCCTTTGCGGGACAACCCTTAGGCGGGTGCATGATGCAGAGCACCGGAACGGATCGCCCTGTAGAAGCCGGAACGGATCGCCCTGTAGAGGCCGGAACGCCTGAGGTCAGGTTCTCGCGCGGCAAGTTGCTGGATTCGGACGAGTGGCTGCGACGCCTTTGCGCCTTGCTGGTGGCGAGTGTCGCCGCGTATGCCTCGTACGTGCATCAGCGTGAGTTCGCCGAGCGGGGCGGCGCAGATCGGGTGAGTGCCGCGCTGTGGCCGCTCTCGGTCGATGGGCTGCTGTTGTTGTCGACGGTTGGTCGGCTCCGGCCGCCGCACAATGCGAGGCGGGGCAGGCGCTGCCTTGTCTGGGCCGCATTCGGACTGGGCATTGCCGTGTCGCTCGCGGCCAATATCGCCGCGGCGCCGGCCTTGGCGTGGCAGCCGGTACTGGTCGCTGGTTGGCCGCCGATCGCGCTGTTGCTGTCCGTGGAGTTGCTGGTACTTGGCCGACCGCGCGGTGGCCAGAACCAGGCAGCCTCTGGCGGGGAAGAAGGCGGGGAACCGGTACAGGAGATGGGGATGTTGGAATCCGCGCTGGCGGCGGACGCGCGTCATCGTGCCATGCACCGACGGCCGATCTCGTCAGAGACCCTACGGAAGGAGTTGAAGGTCGGAGCCAAGCGCGCGCGGCAACTGGTCGGCCAGGTGCGTGAACGGAGAGATGGTGAGTCGAGTTCTGCTTCCACGGTCCCGCGCGGTCGGAGGGTTTCGTCTGGCGGAGGCGAGTGACGTGAACCCGATGGTCGTGGGGGTTCTCACCTCGACGTACGGCATCGCGCTGCGGGCAAACATGTTCAACGACGAGGTCTGGAATCCCACCTTTGTCGAGGCTGGGGTCAGTCATCCCCGTGCGGGAGAGTCCGTCGTCACTCTGGCCCGCTCGCTCGAGTACTCCAGCCTGAACTATCAGCCTTGACCAATACGCCACTTCATTTCGGAGGCGGGCGGGGGAGGGACGAGCCGCTGCCGCCGCACCTCGCCGCTACTTGGCCGCACACTACGCTCTGCGGCGAGGTATGCACTGCGCTTCGTCGTTTGTTGGCGGCCACCGTCCATCTCCAAGTCCGTGCGCTCCTCGGCCGACCGAGTTGATGGGCTACGTGAGGCGTCTGAGATCGGTGACTCGGCCGAGCTACGAGTGTCGCTTTGACTACGATCAGCAGTCCAACGGATGGGGGGATTCGTGGAGGACGCGCGGCATATTGAGTTGGCGGCTCGAGTACGGGAGTTCGGCGAAGGCCGGGACCCGCGCCTCGTCCTCGAAGATGATGCCTTGGCCGTCGCGACGGAACTCTTCGCTTCAGTGGGTAGGCGACCCGAAGCGGCCAACCCCGATGTGCTGCACACCATTGCAGCGTTCTATTGGGCTCGGTCCTTGGCGCACAGTCGCGGCCCTGATGCCCAGGAGCTTGCTGCCCGAGACCTAGAGACAGCGATCGGCGTATTCGGACTGCTCTACCTGGTCGATCACCGGCGAGTGCCGCGCGAGCTGTGGCCTCGGCTCGCCGATGAGACCGGATATGACCCTTGGAGCGACCCGTTGGACCATGCGGCGGATCTAGTCATCGACGGTGAGGAGCACGGCGACATCGCTGCCCTCGACCAGGCCATCAGCTTGATCCGGACGGTCCCTGGCAGTGATGACAACGCATACCGGGACACCGTCCACGGTCTCGCGTACCACCATCGTGCGGCACTTTGCGGCCGCCCGGCGGTGGAGCGGAGTGCGGACGCAGACGTTGCGGTGGCACTGCTGGGCAGCGTTGCTGCTCGCCCGGAGCCATCTGCGGTGCGGCGTGCGAGCCGCGCAATGTCGCTCGCCGATGCCCTCGTGGGACGCTTCGATGTTTCGGGGAACACAGGCGATCTCACTCGAGCGGAGGGGGCCTACCAGGATGCGCTCGAGGACGCTGCGGGGGACGCGCATGTCCTGGCGCGTGCGGTGGCCGGACTCGGTGCGACTCTCGGTCGTCGCGCGGAAGCAGCGGCAGCAGTTGGTGAAAGAGAAACCGCCATACCGGTGTTGAAGGAGGCAGTCAGGTGGCTGCGCCGCGCGGTTGACCTAACGAATGGCGCCGACAGAGATCCGCATCTGGCCAACTTGAGCAGGGCCATGAGGCATCTTCTCGAGTGGACGTCCCGGGCACCGAAGGGAACGCCCCATCCGCCGGTCAGCAGCGACGAGGCGGCCGAGGACGATCGGGCGGCCCGTATGGACGATCCTGCGGTCCGAGGTCAGGCCGCAGCCTTGGTCCATCTCGCAGCGCAGCTCTCGGCGCATGTGGTGTCCGAGGACGAGGCCATACGTCGAGTGCAGGAACAGTCCCTCGAACTCTCGGAGACCGCCGTGGGATCCGTGGTGCTCGGGGCCTTACGTTTCGTAGAGGTTGGCACGCCGGGCGATGCAGTGCCGGCGCTCACCCTCGCGCTCGAAGCTGCGCGCTCCCGTTGGGGTACCGGACACAGAACGCCGTGGTGGTGGGCAGCCGATGCCTACGTCGAGGCAGGACGGCTTGCGCTGACCGAGATGGCCGACGGGCTGCTCTTCCGCCGCGCCTGTGCCGTGGCAGACGAACAGATCTCCGTTCTGCGCGCCAGCGACCGCACCGAAGACATCGCCGAACTCGCGGAAACGCTGTACGCCGCAGGGCTTCTGCGCACCAGCCCATATTTGGGCCAGATGTCGGGACTCACCTTCGAGTCAGCCCATGATCTGTGGCGCGACCGCCAAGCTCGGCACCGCTCGATCCACCCCAACGATTCTGTCGCACCGGAAACCGCGGAGATGCCTACTCCACTGGCTGCGGCCGAGGCAGCGCTCACGTATCTGCGCGAGGCCGCTGACCTGTCGGGCGAGCACAACCGGGGGCGCGTTCTCAAGGCGCTGGCCGAAGCATTGTCCATAGTCGCCGGCCTGAACCAGGAGTCGCACGACGAAGAGATCAGAGCGGCTGCCCGTGAGGCGATCGACCTGCTGGACCCGGTCCGGGATCCCCTCACCCACTTGTACCTGCTGAGGGTTCTGCACTTGCTGGGTGAGATCTCGTTGCCCGGTGACCTTCAGGACGTGCTGCCTGTACCGCTGGCAGCCGTACGGGAACGTCAGGGGCTACGGGAGGCTGCGAGCGTCTTCGCCGAAGCGCTCACACTTGCCGAGGAGGCCCGCAGGCCCGACCTGGAGTTTCAGCTGCTCGAGGCCGCTGACCGCGAACTGCCGGACCTGCCTACGGATTCCTACCGTCGCCGCCGCTGGACCAGTGAAGTGCACTGTCTGGCGGCTAATCGTCTCGGCTGCTTCGGAGGGCCAATTCGTGTGGCGGAAGCCGCCGAACAGCTCCGAAGCCGAGCGGACGACGAAGGTTGGCCTGCTGAGGAGCGTGCAGCGACCCTCATTCACCTGGCGGCGCACGCCCGGGGAGGCGACGAGGAGCACATAGGTCGCGCTCTGATCGAGGAGGCGTGGGAGTTGGCACCGGAGTTGTGCACCCGGTGCGGTCCCGCGCTGTATTACCTCAGCGGCACCCTCTCGTACGATCTGGCGCTGCGCACGTCGGGGTCGGGACAGGAAGCCCTCGTCGCGCGTCACTTCGCCGACGCACTCGCCGACTACGCCACGTGTGGCCAGACCGACATGGCGCTGAACAGCCTTGATGCCGGGTTGAGAAGCGCGCTGGCAGCCGACGAGGGCAGCGCGAGCGCGGCCGTGGCGGCATTGGTCCCCGCGGCCGTGTGGCTGAGAGGCGGCGCCGATGAGGTGGTTGCCTGGAAGCTACGGGATCTGTACCAACAGCTGGTTACCAAACTGAGGGGTTCCACCTTCTCCCATGGCCTGATGCTGGCGATTCACCAAGCTGCCAAGGGAATCGACTTCTCCGTCATCGCCGCGCGGCCCGGCCCGTTCACGCCGTCTGCAGGACTGTCGCGACTGCTGGCACGCATCAGGGGGGAAGAGTTGCAGCGGTCTGGACTGATGAGCGAGCCCGAACTGCCCAGTGCCGAAGATGCCATGCTCTTCTATGTAGGCACCGGCGAGTCCGAGACTGGAAGTGACGCCGACACGGAGCACCGCAACACGCAGCGCGCTGCCGACCGTTGGATCAGTCAGGAACTCCTCGCAACCGGCTCGCTGGATCGCATGCCGATGATGTTCCCGGACGAGTTGAAGGCGCTCCTGACCGAGGACACGGTATTGCTCTCGCTGTATCTCGGCCACGCACGCCGGGAGGGTTCCGAGGCGCCGGTGACGTCTCTGTCCGGCTTGGCGGTGACGCGAGAAAACACGGAGCACCACACCGTGCTCCTGTCGAATTTCGAAGCCGGGCTCATACGCTTCACGCGCGCAACGCACAGGCTTTCGGCCCACCCGGTGGCATTTCATGTGGCAGCATTACGGCACGCTATCGTCACAGACCCGTTGCACCGGCCTATCAGCCGTGAGGCACAAAAGCAGCTCAGGGATGGCATCGTCCCGAATCTTGCGGGCTTTGCGACCCGTCTGGACCGCTGGAGAGCTCAAGGGAAGCGCCATCTCTGCATCTGGCCCAACGGCCCGTTGCATTACCTCCCTTACCACCTGCTGGAGGTCGATGGCCGTCCCCTCGCAGCTGATTGGACCGTGACACAGGTCCCCAGCCTCGGCTTCCTCCGTACTTCGGCGCCGTTAGTCGACAGTCCACCCGGGCATGGACTTGTTGCCTTCGCATCCGCGGCCGGGGGCACCCGGCACGGTCTCGGAGCTCAGGATGGCCTGGAAGCGCACGCTGTCCAGGTAGCTGCAGCGATGGGTGGCTCTGCGGTGTTGGGTGCCGCGGCGACACCGCGGCGGCTGCTCACCGAACTCGCCGACGCGCGGTATGTCCACGTGGCCGCGCACGGAGCACACAACGAGTGGGCGTCGTGGTACCAGTGCCTCTTCTTGTCGCCGGACGCGGACAACGATGGTCGAGTCTTCGCCCACGACATTCTCCAGACCGACCTGCGGAGCGTCGAGCTCGTTACGATGAGCTCCTGCGAATCCGCTCTGGGCCGCTTCGACGTCAACGACAATCTTCGCGGTCTGCCGGCCGCGTTCCTGTCCGCCGGTGCATCGGCCGTCATCGGTTGTCTCTGGCCGGTCCACCCTGAAGTGGCCACGGAGTTCTTCGGGACGCTCTACGAGCGCCTCGCGCGAACATCGGACCGACGGGCGGCCTTCCGTGCTGCTCAGATTGCTGTGCGCGCCAGACATCCGGCATACCGGGACTGGGGCACCTTTTGTTTCATCGGCGACTGGCGTCATTCGGATTCGAACCAAGGGGCTGCCTTGTGACCCAACTGGAACTGCCTCTGACACCGCTCCAAGAGATCGATCTGGTAGAGGTGCCCCGACTGCAGTCGCCTGCCCCACAGCAGCGCATCGAAGGGCGGATCTCACTCAGTACGGCCGTCGTCCACCCATTGACGGCGGAGGAAGCAGCCGCAGGAGAGGCGGAGTGGCTCGGCTTCCTGACCGCGGAGGCGTCGCGCAGCGACTATCTCCTGCTCAGCCTCACGTGCGCCTTCCGCCCTCCGGCGAACGGGGACCCTTTCGCCGACGCTGCCGTCGGCGTTCTCCTGGAGTCAATCGACGAGCCTGCCGACCGGCAGCCGATTGCTTGGTCCATCTCTCCCAAGAGGCGCTCCCACCCGGTGGAGAGAGCAACCACCATCTCGCTGAGTGCCAAGCTCGCGATCATCGAGTCCAGTCTCGAACTCGCCCCAGGACAAGGCCGAGAAGATATCTTCGTGATGGGAATGGGGGAAAGGGACAGTGACCCGGAATGGCGCATCCGGCCGACCGGCCGTCACCCCCTGATTGGCGATGAAACCTTCACGATGATCGTCAAGGCGACGAGTGGTGCGGCTGTTCAGGCGCACGTGACGGTGGCAGCCACCATCAAGCATCGGCGATTCGGACTGATTCCCTATCGGGCAGATCTCCCTGCCGCATTGCGGAGCATCGATCTGCGTAGCCAGATCGCTCGGTGAGATCAAGAGGTGTGTGCGGCGTGTGCCCGCACGGGGCACGTCGAACGCGTCGTTTCGGAGGATGTCTGCCGACGGGTGGCACAGCGCATGCCATGCCGACTTCGTGCCAGTAGGTCCGTGTGGCTCGTGTGGCGCGTATGTCGTTTCCGCAGTTCATCCCCGTTGCTGCCGCTGCCGCCGCCCGTGGCCACGGTACGGTCCGCGACTCGAATATCTCGGGCGGCCGCCCGCAGAGCCGTGCTCGGGCGCTCTCAATGAGTCCGTGCGGAGCGACGCTGACAGTAACAGGGCGGTGAGGTGCGTCCAGATCCTCGTGTCGTGGACGATGCCCCCTAGCTGGGTTCACAAGATTGCCAACACCTCGACGCTCTGCCGAGGTCGGCCCAGCCGGGCGCGAAGTGGCCCAAGGCCGTCAAGAAGATCACCGAAGACGTCGACGAGTTGCTGGCGTTCTACGACTTCCCCGCACAGCACTGGATAGCGCCGTCTCCATGTTGGCCTCGATGAGACGTTGAAACTCGATCTCGACGCTCACGGACGAGCCCGGCTCCTCCGTGAGGTGCTTGCCTCGCACCTGGAAGACCCTCGACCAACGCGGCGTACCCGCGCCGGTAGGCCGCCCAGCGCAGCCGTACGAACACATGCGGCCGTTCGACGTCCACCGTGCGCAGCCCTGCGAGGAATCCGGACAGCACCTCGGCGTGCATATCGAACGGATCCCCCGGATACCGCGCCACCAGCCACCGCGCGACCTTGAACAGAGCCGGCAATGCCATCCCCGTACACGCCAACGTCCAGGTCGCCCCCTGGGCGCGAGCACGCCGTACCAGCAGGACCCAGACCGCATCCCGGGTGTCCCGCGGACACCCGCCCCGAAGCAAGTACGACCGCAACTCATTGAGCGGTACGGGGCCGTTGGGGAGCCCGACCAGCCCTTGGCAGTCCAGCGCCAGCGGGTCGGGTCCTACGACGAGCCAGGCGAAGCACTCCCGGGCCACGTCCAAGGGCAGGCGCTGCTCGAGTCCTAGCCTGCGAGCCGCGTGATCTCCAACCATGACGGCAGCACGCCTCTCCTCGCGCGCGATGCGATGGGGCGCTAGCAGAGCGACCTCTCGACAACGGACAACCACGGCGAGCATGGGCCGGCCCGTAGCTTCGCTGTCTTGGCGCACAGTAGCCCAAGCGCGAACCGTCCGTACGACAGATATCCCGCACCGGGAAGGGCGCGCCGGCTTGGGCTGATGACCTGCCGCTTTAGTACGTCACAGACCCACACGACGGCGGCACTTGCGGGCGTCGTGCCGCCGAGTGCGCCGGCCATGTCGAATTCGGCTCACGATTCCGGCCTCTTGAGCGAGAGAACACCTCGCGTGAGAGGAGCCCGGCATGTCACCGGCCGACCGACCCGATTCACCCGAAGACACGACCTGGCTGACGCACACCGTGGTCGACGTCATCGACCACTACGCCCACACGCATAAGCGATTCCTCGTCCTCGCGTCGACTCCCGCCGAGACCGCCCCCAAACCACCTCGCCGCCTTGAAGGCCGCGGCCGCGTCCGCCGAGCGACTCGGCCGGACCATGGAACTGCGCGAGGTGAACACCGTGCCGTCCACTCCGCCCCTCCCGCGCTCAGCGCCGGATCTGCCGCGGTCCGTCCCCGGACCGCCACCGAGTCCGCACAGTCCGAAGGTCGAACCTCATCAGACCGGTGTCATTGACACCGAGTTCCTGAAAATCGCGCCCGAGCGGTTCAACACCGTGATTGCCTACGTCGACGAAGACCGCCCCGGGTGGATCGCCGACATCCCTTGGGGCGAGCTCCTGGACGTCGCCGGACTACTGGTCTTCATCACGCACTGTCGCGGCGACGACCTTGGCGCAAGGAACCTGAGGGAAGGCGTGACTGACACCGCTCGGGACGCCGGTCTGACGCAGCTGGACCGGATCGCTCTGTTCGCCGTGCCGCCGCGGACGCACGCCGACTTGCTCGTGTTTCTGCGACCGCTTCCTTCAACAAAGGGCCGACTGCGGTGATGTTCGGCGGGAGCGGGAGACGAGGAGAAGGCGAAAACGCCGGCAGGCGCTTGATCGCCGCACCAACGACCTCCCGTCGTACGTCTTGGGGCTTGCGGAGTCCGTGGGCGGATTGGCGTGGCGCTCCGGGACGCATAGGGGACATGCAGTGACGGCGGCCAGTGGGTCTGTCTGCCGCACTCCGGAGGAAGCGTTCAGGGCCGGCTACAACGAGCCGTGCGAACACGGAGTCCTGGATCCGACCAAGTGCTCGCGCTGCCGCCTCATCGATGCGGAGATCGGCCAGCTCGCCGTCCTGCACCGTCAGTTCCTGAATACGAAGGACCGCGAGCCGACGGCGTCTTGGCCTTATCGCTGGCCACTCTCACACTCTCTGCGAGGTTCATCGCCCATGTTCGGGATGCCGTTTATGCGCCTTGTTTTCCGCTAAGGCGGCACTGCGCAGACGACCGTCACAGCGTGTGGCTGCCGCTACTGCGGCAGAGTCATCCGGCGAGTGTCATGGTGATGACACCGCTGACGAGACGTCGACCAATACGAGACCGAGGGTGTCGGCACACGCGGCGACCTGCTTCTTGACCGCCAGGACGTCGACCCAGCGCACCCTCCAGCGCGCCGCCGCTAGCACACAGCTGGAGAAGTCTTAGTGCCAACCCCTTGTTGAGTACGCTCATGACGAGGCCTGTCATCATGTCCGCGTGTCTACGTCCAAGGGGATTCAAGGGGACCGGGGCAGAAGCGTCGGACTGACGCTCGCTCTGGTGTCGGCGCTGGCCTTCGGCGGCTCCGGCGTGGCGGCGAAGCCGCTGATCGTGGCGGGTCTGGACCCGCTGCACGTGGTCTGGCTGCGGGTGGCGGGAGCGGCGCTCGTGATGCTGCCGCTGGCCTGGAAACACCGCCGGCTGCTGGTGCAGCGGCCCGCGTTGCTCGCCGGCTTCGGCCTGTTCGCCGTCGCGGGCGTGCAGGCCTGCTACTTCGCGGCGATCTCCCGAATCCCGGTGGGCGTGGCCCTGCTGATCGAGTATCTGGGCCCTGCCCTCGTGCTCTGCTGGATCCGCTTCGTGCAGCGCCGCCACGTCACGCGGGCCGCCGCCGTCGGCGTGGTCCTCGCGGTCGGCGGTCTGGCGTGTGTGGTCGAGGTCTGGGCCGGACTCAGCTTTGACGCCATCGGCGTGCTGCTCGGGCTCGGCGCCGCGGTCTGCCAGGCCGGCTACTTCATCCTCGGCGACCACGGCAGCGACTCGGGCGAGGAGGCGCCGGACCCGCTCGGCGTCATCGCGTACGGCCTGCTGATCGGCGCCGCGGTGATCACCGTGATCGCGCGCCCCTGGTCGATGGACTGGTCGGTGCTCACGAGCTCCGTGGACATGAACGGCTCGTCAGTGTACGGGTTGTGGCTGCTCGGCTGGATCGTCCTGCTCGCCACGGTGCTCGCGTACGGCACCGGTGTGGTGTCAGTGCGGCGGCTCTCGCCGCAGGTCGCCGGTGTCGTGGCCTGCCTCGAAGCGGTGGTCGCCACCGTGCTCGCCTGGATCATGCTCGGCGAGCACCTCTCCGCCCCGCAGATCGTCGGCGGCGCGGTGGTGCTGGTCGGCGCCTTCATCGCGCAGTCCGCGACCCCGGTGAAAGCCGTGCCCGACCCCGTGGCGAGCGGTATCGCGCAGGACGAAACGGCATTGTCCCCGAGCCGGGCCGACGCGTAGGGTGGTGATCATGCACGCACGCGCGCTCGTCCTTCCGCCCCCTGCCGCCTAGGCGCGGGCAGCCGGACCATCCACCGTATCCGCTCGGGGAGTTCCCGGGCCGATGACGGCTGCCCGCAGACGACAGTCCTACTCGTCTGTCCTTCGCGGAGAGCCTCGTGTCGAATGCTGTTTCCTCCCAGGGTGCCGTCGTGGCCCCTGGCACCCCCGCCCTGTCCGTCGGGCGCGGCCTGCTCTATCTGATCGTCGCCGGAGTCGCCTGGGGCACCGCCGGCGCCGCCGCCCTGCTGGTGTTCGAGGCCAGTGAACTGCGGCCCATCGCCCTGTCGTTCTGGCGCTGCGCCGGCGGACTCGTGCTGCTCCTCGGCGCGGGTCTGTTCGGCAGGCGGGGCCGTGCGCGGGCCCGGACGTCCGAAATCCCGTCCGGTCGCGCGAAGTTGAGGGCCCGCGGCCGGATGGTCGCGCTCGGTGTTGCGCTCGCTGTCTTCCAGACCGCGTACTTCGCGGCCGTGGAGGCCACCGGCCTGGCCGTGGGCACCGTGGTCACGCTGGGCGCGGGTCCTGTACTGATCGCGCTCGGGGCGCGGCTGCTGCTCGGCGAACGGCTCGGCCTCGGCGGGGCGGCCGCCGTCGTCGGAGCGCTGACCGGACTCGTCGTCCTCGTCCTCGGCGAGGGAGAGGGCGGTCCGGGTGAGGTCAGGCCCGCGGGGGTCCTGCTCGCGGTCGTGTCGGCGGCGGGATACGCGGTGATGACCCTGCTCACGCGCTGGTGGGGCCGCGACGGGTCGGGCGCCGACACCCGCACCACGACGGTGTGGACCTTCGGTGTCGCGGCGGTCTGCCTGCTGCCGTTCGCCGCCTTCGAGGGCCTCCTGCCGCACACCGACCACCTCGGCCGGGTCCTGCTCCTGATGCTGTACGTGGCCGCCGTGCCGACCGCGCTCGCCTACGCGCTGTACTTCGCGGGCGCCGCCGCGGTCCGCTCGGCCACCGTGTCGGTGATCATGCTGCTCGAACCGGTCAGCGCCGCGATCCTCGCGGTCCTCGCCTTCGGTGAGCACCTCACGGTGTCCACGGTGGCGGGCACGTTCCTGATGCTGCTCGCCCTTGCGGGGCTGGCCGTGGCGGAGACGCGGAGCGCGGCAAGCACGCAACCGCGTTCCTGACGCCGTACAGGGCGAGGGGCCGCACCGGTATCGGTGCGGCCCCTCGCCCGCGTGCTCACAACCCGCGCAGGTACTCCGGCAGTTCGATGCCCGGCGTCAGATCGTCCGCCGGGATGGGCGCGCCGTACGAGCGGGCCGCCGGCACCACGCCCGCCCAGTGGGGCAGCGCCATGTCCTCGGGGTCGTCGTTCGGGCCGCCGGTGCGGATCTTCGCGGAGACCTCCGCGAGGTCGATGCGGAGCACGGCGGTGGCCGCAAGCTCCTTCCGGTCGCCCGGGCGGGAGTCGGCGGCCCGGCCGTCCACCACGGCGTCGACCAGGGCGTCCAGCGCCATGCGCTTCTCGTCGAGGTCGGTGACCTGGTGGGCGGTGCCGTGCACCAGTACGGAGCGGTAGTTGATCGAGTGGTGGAAGGCCGAGCGGGCAAGCACCAGGCCGTCCACGTGGGTCACCGTGAGGCAGACCGGCAGGCCCGGGTCGGTCTGGCCGGCCATGCGCAACGGGCGCGAGCCGGTCGAGCCGTGCACGTACAGCCGCTCGCCGACGCGCGCGTACAGCGTGGGCAGCACCACCGGGGCGCCGTCGCGGACGAAGCCCATGTGGCAGAGGTAGGTCTCGTCGAGTATCGAGTGCACCAACTCGCGGTCGTAGCGCGCCCGTTCCTTGGAGCGGGTGGGGACCGTGCGCTCCGTCGGTGCGTAAGAGCCCTGGGTGGTGGTCGGCTCCGTGGTGTCCGGCGCAACGCTCATTGCAATCTCCATTGCACTAGTGCATAATCTGGTTTGTGCTAGGAGGATATCGGATCGAAGGCCGGCGCGCAGCAGAGATTGCTGCCAGCGTCGAGGGTGCGGTGGGCCGCGGGGAGCTCCAGCCGGGTCAACTGCTGCCGCCCATGCGGGAGTTGGCGCAGGAGCTCGGCGTCAATCCGAACACGGTGGCGTCCGCATACCGGACACTGCGCGAGCGTGGAGTGATCGAGACCGCGGGCCGGCGGGGCAGCCGGGTCCGCTCGCGGCCGGCGAGCACGGCGCGCGACGAGATCAGGGTGGAGGCGCCCGAAGGCGTACGGGACGTCTCGCTCGGCAATCCCGACACCGCGCTGCTGCCCCCGCTCGCCGCCGCCTTCGCCGTGGCCGCGGGGGCGAGCGACCGGCAGCCGGTGATGTACGGGGAGGCCGCGATCGACACGCGGTTGAGCGCGCTCGCCCGCGAGGCCTTCGACGCCGACGGGGTTCCGGCCGGGCCGGTGGGTGTCACCTCGGGATCCCTCGACGCCATCGAGCGGGTCCTGGTCGCGCGGCTGCGGCCGGGTGACGCGGTGGCGGTGGAGGACCCGGGGTGGGGTGCGCTGCTCGACCTGGTCCCCGCACTCGGTATGCGGCCCGTTCCGGTGGCCGTGGACGAGGAAGGCCCGGTACCGGAGGCGTTGGAACAGGCACTGCGCGAGGGAGCCCGGGCGGTGATCGTGACCGCACGCGCGCAGAACCCGACCGGCGCGGCGATCACCGCCGGCCGTGCGCGTGAACTGCGCGCCGTACTCGCCGCACACCCCTCCGCCCTCCTCATCGAGGACGACCACGGCCACGGCATCGTCGACCTGCCCCTGTACCCCCTGTCCATGGGCAACGGCAGCTGGGCGCTGGTGCGTTCGGTGGCCAAGGCGTACGGGCCCGACCTGCGGCTCGCCGTCCTGACCGGCGACGAGGTCACCGTGGACCGGGTGCTCGGCCGGCAGCGGCTCGGGCCGGGGTGGGTGAGCAGGATCGTGCAGCGTGCCGTGGTCGAACTGTGGACCTCGGGCGCGGTGGTGCCGAAGGAGGTGGCCGGCACCTATGCGCGGCGCCGCGACGCCTTGGTGGACGCGCTGCGGCGGCGCGGCGTCGAGGCGACCGGGCGCAGCGGTCTGAACGTGTGGGTGCCGGTGCCCGACGAAACGGGCGCGGTGACGCGGCTGTTGCAGTCCGGGTGGGCGGTGGCGCCCGGGGCCCGGTTCCGGATCGCGGCCGCGCCCGGCATCCGTATCACCGTGTCACCGCTCACCGAGGCGGACATCGAGCCGCTGGCCGAGGCGGTGGCGTACGCCGTGACGGGTGGGCGGGGGAGCGCCGGCCGGACGCTTGCGACGTAGGGCTTGGGCGGGCCGGTGCGCGGCTGTCGGTGGCCGACCTTCGGCCGTCGCTGCTCGGTCGCCGGGCTTCGGCTGTGACTGCTCAGCCGCCGGTCTCAGCCCTTGGCCTGGTGCGGCCCGGGGTCAGTCGTCGATGCCCACCTCGGCGCCTACCGACCGGCACCCGACCTCGGGCTCAGCCCTTCGCCCGCGACTGCGTCAACGCCGCCCCCGCCAGCACGATCACCGCGCCCACCGGGGTCGACCACGTCAGCGACTCGCCGAGCAGGGCCACGCCTGCCGCCGTGGCGATCACGGGGATGAAGTACGTGACCATCTGGGCCGTGGTCGGGCCGACCTCCGCCACAAGCCCGTACTGCATCAGCACCGCGAGGCCGGTGCCGAGCGCGCCGAGGGCGACGACGGCCAGCAGGGGCAGGACGGGCCAGCTGCCGGGCAGGGAGGTGAACAGCGGGGTGACGAAGGCGAGTTGGACGGTGGCGAGCAGCAGCTGCGCGCCCGTCAGGGACAGGTGGGACTCGCTGCGGTCCGCCAGCGTGCGGCGCACGTAGATCCAGCCGACCGGATAGCTCAGCGAGGCGCCCAGGGCCATCGCGGTGCCCGCCGCGTCGATCCCGTGGAACCCCTGCCAGGCGCCCAGGACCGTGAGCACCCCGATGAATCCGAGGCCGAGGCCCGCCACACGGCGCCGGGTCGGACGGTCCTCGGAGAGCGCCACCATCGACAGGGCCATGCCCCACAGTGGCGAGGTCGCGTTGCAGATGCCGGCGAGCGTCGACGGGATCGTCAGCTCCGAGTAGGCGAAGAGCGAGAACGGCAGGGCGTTGAGGAAGAACGCCGCCACGGTCAGGTGCCCCCAGGTGCGCCACCCGCGGGGAAGACCCGCGCGCCGTACGAGCATCGCCGCGGCGAGCACCAGTGTGCCGAACAGGAGGCGCCCGAAGGTCACTTGGAACGGCGCATAGCCCTCCGTGCCGACCTTGATGAGCAGGAAGCTGAAGCCCCAGATCAGGGAGAGCACGGCGAAACGCAGACGCCAGTCGAGGGTGCGGCGCGCGGCGCCGGACGGTGCGGCGAACGCGCGGCCGCGAGGAGGGGAGACGGTGGCCATGCGTCCACGATGGCCCGCAACGATCTCGTAGCACAAGAGAGATTTCCTGCCACGGACGCCTTAGCATTGCTTACATGTTGAACCTGGAACGCCTGCGCACCCTGGACGCCCTGGCCCGGCACGGCTCCGTGAGCGGTGCGGCCGCCGGCCTGCATGTGACGACCTCCGCGGTCTCGCAGCAGCTCACGAAGCTGGAGCGGGAGATCGGCCAGCAGCTCATCGCCAAGAACGGGCGCGGGGTGCGGTTGACGGACGCGGGGGTGCTGCTCGCCGAGCACGCCGCGCGGATCCTCTCGCAGGTCGAGTTTGCGCAGTCCGATCTGGAGGCCCATCGCGGCCAGGTCGTCGGGGAGCTGCGCATCGGTGCCTTTCCGACCGCCGCGCGCGGACTGTTCCCGGCCGCCTTCACCGCCCTGCGGACCGCCCACCCCGGACTCGCGCTGCGCTCGCAGGAGCTCGAACCGGCCGACGGGGTGCGCGCGGTGGTGCGCGGCGACCTCGATGTGGCCGTCGTGCTCGACTGGTACAACAAGCCGCTGCCCATGCCCGAGGGCCTCGCGAAGGCCTCGCTGCTCGACGACCGCGCGGACGTGGTGCTCCCGGCGGGACATCGGCTCGCCGACCGCGCCGAGCTCGCCCTGGAGGAGCTCGCCGACGAGGACTGGATCTGCTGGCCCGAGGGCGCGTTCTGCCAGGACTGGCTGGTCTACACGCTGCGTTCCAAGAGCGTCGAGCCGCGTATCGCCCACCAGGCCGAGGAGCATGCGACCCAACTGGCCATGGTGGGCGCGGGGTTGGGCGTGTGCGTCACACCGCGGCTCGGGCGCGGGCAGGTCCCCTCCGGGGTGCGGGTGGTGCCGCTGCGGCAGAAGATCGCCCGCCATGTGTACGCGGTGTGGCGCACCGACGCCGACCGCCGGCCCTCGATCAGGGCGGCGGTCGACGCGCTGCGCGTGGCGGGGGAGTCGGCGACGGCGTGACGGCGCGTGGGGGGTCGTGCGCGGCGGGCCGTGACGGCGGCGTACGCCCCGGCGGCCCGGGCAGGCTGAGCAGCGCGGGTGGTCGGGCGGCCCGGGCGGCGCCGGTTGCCCGAGGCTCTAACGCAGCTCCGTCAGCTTGCGGAAGTCCCAGGACGCGATGGTGTCCGGAGTCAGCCGCACCCACGCGTGCCGGCCGTCGTGCGGCATTGCGTCCATGCCGAAGTTCTTGGCCGCGAACTGCTTCTCGATCTCCTCCAGTTCGGGGCACGGGTCCCCGACCCGCGGTGACTCGCCGACGAACTCGACGCGGCCCGCCAGCTCCACCCCGCGCAGCTCCCCGTAGGCCTCACCGGCGTCCACCACGACCGCGATGCGCTGGTCGCCGCGCAGATCGGCCCAGCGCTTGCTGCGGGTGATGGAGTACAGCCACAGCGAGGTGCCGTCCCAGGCGAACCACAGGGTGCTGGCGTGCGGGGTGCCGTCCGCGGAGACGGTGGCGACCCGGCAGGTGCGCTGCTCGGCGAGGAAGGCGTCCAGCTCCTCGCGCGTCATCATGATGCGCCGGCCCCTGCGTTGTGTGACGGTCATCCGTGTTCCCCTTCGGGATTGCAGCTCGACGGTCCGTGCGCAGATCTACGCCCGCGTACCGGCGTATCTCCTGCGGCGGCAGGACTCCTGACTGTGCGTCAGAAAATCATGGGGTGTCTTCCGCCCGTATGCAATGGGGGTTACCCTCGCGCCCACTTCCCCCGGCCCTTGCGCCGCGGGTCGGCCGACGCTGCGTCAGGAGGTTCGATGGCCAGGGAAACGCTCGCCGAACTGCTGGATCCGGCCACCACCGTACTGCTCACGAGCGAGTGCCAGCAGGGCGTGGTGGGCGAGGAGAGCGCCTTTCCCGAACTGGCCGCGCAGGCCCGCGCCTCGGGCGCCCTGAACAACGTCGCGCGGCTGGTGCACGCGGCCCACCTGGTCTCGGTCCAGGTCATGCACGCGGTGGCCGAGCGGCGGCCCGACGGGCGCGGCGCGAACCACAACGCCCGGCTCTTCAAGGCGGTCACGCGCCTCCCGGTCCTGCAGACCTCCGGCACCCGGGCGGTACGGATCGCACCGCCCATCGAGGTCGCCGAGGAGGACTTCGTGGTGCGTCGGCTGCACGGCCTGTCGCCGATGGCCGGCACGGACGTGGACCCGCTCCTGCGCAACCTCGGCTGCCGCACGCTCATCGTCACGGGGGTGTCGGCGAACGTCGCGATCCCCAACACCGTCTTCGACGCGGTGAACCTGGGCTATCGCGTGGTGGTGCCGCAGGACGCGATAGCGGGCGTCCCCGCCGAATACATCCCCCTGATGGTCCGCAACACCCTCGCGCTGGTCTCGTCGGTCACCACGACCGACGAGATCCTTGCGGCGTGGAAGGGGTAGCGAAGAGTCAGTGAGGCCGGGGTCAGCCCAGCTTGATGGAGTCCCCGTCCACCGTGATCTGCGCGGCGGGCAGCGGCTTCGAGGCCGGGCCGCCCTTCACGCTGCCGTCCTCGATGCTGAACTTGGAACCGTGGCATACGCAGTTGATGGTCCCGCCGGCCACGTCCTTCACGGCGCAACCGGCGTGGGTGCACTTCGAGGAGTACGCCTTGAACTGGCCCGCCGCCGGCTGGACGACCACGACGCCCTGGTCCTTGAAGACCGCGCCCCCGCCCTCGGGGATGTCGGAGGTCTTGGCGAGCTCCTCGCCGCCGCCCCCGCCGCCCGAAGCGCCTTCCTCCGGCTGCTCGGAGGCCCCGCCCGTCGGGTCCTGGCCCGCGTCCGTGCCGCCGCCGTCGTCGGACCCGCCGCAGGCCGTGAGGGCCACGGCCAGGCCCGCGACCCCCACGGCCGAGACGACGGCGCGCCGTGACGGACAGGGGCACCCCTGCGTCGCGGGCTCCGGCTCCGCGGACTCCACGAGGTCCTTGGGCTCCTGCGTAACGGTCATACGGATGACTCCCCTTGACGGTCCTGCGCCGGCTGAGGCGCATGGGCCGGAGCTCGGCCCGTAATGGAATCCTGTCCTCTCGTACGGCCGCGTTCGGGAAGTTGTTCAAAACCGCACCGAAATCTTCGCCCGGGCGGGTGCGTCGTGTGGTGCTCGTGCGGTGGGTCGAGGGCCCGGCTCAGCCGGAGGGCTCGTCCGGGACCGGGTGCTCGGGGTGCGCGCCCCCTTGGCGCGGCGCCCCGCGGCGGCCCGTACCGGATTCGTCGAGATCCGGCACGTCCTCCTCCGCGCCGCCCTCCTCAGCGGACTCGTCCGTGCCGGGCTCGCGCAGGTCCCACGGGTCGTCCTCGCGGGCCTGCTGGTCGGGGAGGTCCCGCGGCACGGCGTCGCTCTGATCGCCCGGCCCCTCGGGCAACTCGCCGCCGGGGACCTGGTGTTCACGCGACGAGGCCGCGTCCCAGCCGGCCCCCGCGCCTCCGCCCTCAGCGGTGTTCTCGCGGTCGCCGACGCCCTGCTTGCCGCGGTCACCCACGGCCTGCTGCTCCCGGCCCTCGCCGGCCGGCTCCTCCTGCTCGTTCATGGTCCGCTCCTCCTGCTCGTTCACAGCCCGCTCCTCTCGTACGTCCGCGAAGGGGCTCTGCTCCAGGCGGTCGAGCAGCTCCGCCGTGTCCCGGTACACCGCCGCCGCGCCCGCCTCTTCGAGGTCGGCGCGCGCGATGCCGCCCGACAGGACGCCCACGCAGGCCAGGCCCGCGCGGCGCGCCGCGCGCATGTCCCACACGGAGTCGCCGACGAAGACGGCCCGTTCCGCGGGGATGCCGGCCGACTCCAAGGCCTTGTGCACCGGATCGGGTGCGGGCTTGCCCTCGGCCACGTCCTCCGCCGACGCGGTGTCCTCGATCACCTCGTCGGCGTCGATCGCGCGCCGCAGGGCCTGAAGCTCCCCGCCGGAGGCCGAGGTGACCAGGATGACCGTCCAGCCCTGCCCGGCGAGGGTGCGCAGCAGCCGGGCCGCGCCGTCGAAGGCGTGCAGCCGCTCGAAGTGCGGGGCGTAGAGCGCCTTGTGCGCCGCGCTCAGCTGCTCCTTCGTGTCCTTGTCGGGCGCTTTCCCGATGAGGTGTTCGATGAGGTCGTCGGACGCGAGCCCGATCGCCCGGTGCACGTCCGTCATCGGGACGTGTCGGCCGGACTGGCGCAGGGCCTCCGCCCAGGCCGTCGTGTGCAGGTAGTTGGTGTCGACGAGGGTGCCGTCCACGTCGAAGAGTGCGGCGCGCGCCATGGTGCTCATCCTCGCTGTGAGGTCGGGTCCGCCGGACGGGGCGGGGCGGAGGCGGGGACCGGAGACCGGAGCTCAGCAGTCCGCCGCCGGACGCCCCCAGTGCCGGTGCGCCGCGATCGCCTCGGCGAAGGCGGTCCGGAAGCCGTCGCCCGCCGGGCCCGGGGTGGTCTCGGTCACCACACCGTGGTCACTCACCACGTTCCCCACCCCGTGGGCGATACGCAAACCGTCGGCGCGCAGACAGGACAGCACGCCCACCCCGGAGCCGACCGCCCCGATCGGCTTGCCGTGCCGGTAGGCGTCGCGCACGAACCGTATGACGTCCGGATCACCCAGCTCCTCCGCCGTGGCCTGGGGCCTGCCCGGCACGAGCACCGCGTCGTAGAGGACCGACGCGACGGTGGGCAGGGCCCGGTCCACCGTGTAGTGCGCACCGTCGCTGCCCTCGACCGTGCCGTCCGTGGCCGCCAGCGCTTCGACCACCGCACCCTGCGCGGTCAGCGCGTCACGCACCGATGCCACCTGGTCCGCGTCCACCCCGTCCGCCACGAGCACCGCCACCTGCCGGGTCGCGAGGGAGGGCTCTCCGCGCTGGTTCTCCAGGCTCAGAGCGGGCGAGGCCTGCTTGTAGGCGCCCGCGTGCAGCTCGGCGGGGGCGGGTACACCGATGCCCCGGGCCACGGCGAGCGCCAACTCGCGGTCCACGTGGTTGAGTTCGCTGACCGTGCGCTCCCGTACCGCCATGGCGCCGACCTTGCCGAGCTCGAAGCGGAACGCGGCGACGATGTGCTCCTTCTCCCAGTCGGCCATGCTGTTCCAGAAGAGGGCCGCCTGGCTGTAGTGGTCCTGGAAGCTCGCGCTGCGCGCCCGGATCTTCGCGCCGTCCACGCGCTCGGCGTGATGCCGGTAAGCGGAAGGGGCGCCGCCCGCGACGGCCGGGCAGCCGCCGCCCAGCGAGTTGGGCGAGTAGTTCGTGCCCGTATGGATCTCGTCCTGGTGGAAGCCGTCGCGCTGGTTCGTACGGACGGGCGCCAGCGGCCGGTTGACCGGGATCTGCGCGAAGTTGGGGCCGCCCAGGCGCAGCAGCTGCGTGTCCAGATACGAGAAGTTGCGGGCCTGGAGCAGCGGATCGTTGGTGAAGTCGATGCCCGGCACCACGTTGGCGGTGTGGAAGGCGACCTGCTCCGTCTCGGCGAAGAAGTTGTCGGGGTTGCGGTCGAGCACCATGCGGCCGACGGGCCGGACCGGCACCTGCTCCTCGGGGATGATCTTCGTGGGGTCGAGCAGGTCGAAGTCGAAGTTGAACTCGTCCTCCTCCGGGACCAGTTGGACACCGAGCTCGTACTCCGGATACGCGCCGGAGGCGATGGCGTCCCACAGGTCGCGCCGGTTGAAGTCCGGGTCGCGGCCCTGGCACTCCTGGGCCTCGTCCCACACCAGCGAGTGCACGCCCAGCTTCGGCTTCCAGTGGAACTTCACGAAGGTGCCGCGCCCCTCGGCGTTCACGAAGCGGAACGTGTGCACCCCGAAGCCCTGCATCATCCGGTAGCTGCGCGGGATGGCCCGGTCCGACATCAGCCACATGATCGTGTGCAGCGTCTCGGGCTGGAGGGACACGAAGTCCCACAGGGTGTCGTGGGCGGAGGCGCCGGTCGGGATGTCGTTGTGCGGCTCGGGCTTCACCGCGTGCACGAAGTCGGGGAACTTGATGCCGTCCTGGATGAAGAACACCGGGAAGTTGTTCCCGACGAGGTCGTAATTGCCCTCGCTCGTATAGAACTTGGTGGCGAAGCCGCGCACGTCCCGCACGGTGTCGGCCGAGCCGCGCGGGCCCTGCACGGTCGAGAACCGTACGAAGACCGGGGTGCGCACCGAGGGGTCCTGAAGGAAGGCGGCCCGGGTGAACTCGGCGCAGGACTCGTACGGCTCGAAGAACCCGTACGCTCCGGCGCCCCGCGCGTGCACGACCCGCTCGGGGATCCGCTCATGGTCGAAACGGGTCAGCTTCTCGCGGAAGTGGAAGTCCTCGAGCAGGGTCGGCCCGCGCTCGCCCGCCGACAGCGAGTCGTCGGTGTGGTCGACGCGTACGCCCTGGTCGGTGGTGAGCGGCCCGGACGCGGGGTCCTGGGCACGGAACCGCTCGCGCTGGCGCTGCTTGGCGTCCTGGCCGTGGAGGTCGTCCGTCATGGCGTGGTCCTCGTGGGGGTTGCCGCGGTCGGTCGTCCGCGCCGGGTACCCCGCGGATCACCTCCGACGCACCGCGCGGCGGATCACCTCCGACGCCCTGCACCGGCTGAGCACCTCCGACGCGCTGCACGGCTGATCGCGACACCCCGTGCGTTGGATAGCCTGGCGCGATGCTCACGGAAGTCTCAGCGACCCGCTACGTCACGCCTCTGCGGGAAGGCGGATCGCTCCCCGGACTCGTCGAGGCCGACGATCTCGGGCTGTACGTCATGAAGTTCTCGGGCGCCGGACAGGGCCGCAAGACGCTGGTCGCCGAGGTGATCTGCGGGCAGCTGGCGCGGCGGCTCGGGTTCCGGGTGCCAGGCCTCGTGGGGATCGCACTCGATCCGGTGATCGGTCTCGGGGAGCCCGACCAGGAGGTGCAGGGCCTGCTGAAGTCCAGCGGCGGGCTCAACCTCGGCATGGAGTTCCTGTCCGGCGCGATCGGCTTCGATCCGCTCGCGTACGGGGTGACGGCCGAGGAGGCCGGGCGTGTGGTCTGGTTCGACGCGCTGATCAACAACGTGGACCGGTCCTGGCGCAACCCCAACATGCTGGTGTGGCGCGGGGACCTGTGGCTGATCGACCACGGAGCCTCGATGATCTGGCATCACAACTGGCGCGGCGCCGAGGCCTCGGCCGCCAAGCCCTACGACGCCGCGGACCACGCCCTCGCGCCCTTCGGGCCTGATGTGAAGGGCGCGGCGGCGGAGCTCGCCCCCCAGGTCACCGAGGACCTCCTCATGGAGTGCGCCGCCGAGGTGCCGGAGGCGTGGCTGGCCGACGAGCCCGGCTTCGAGGGCCCCGACGACGTACGCCGCGCCTACGCGAGCACCCTGCTCGGGCGCGCACGAGGACTGGCGGAGCGCATCACGGTCGGCGCTCCGGCCGGGCGGACCGGGACGGCCGGCTGGAGGGAGCCACGGTGAGCGGACAGGACGTCACACAGCAGAGCGGGGCCTCCGGTGTCGCGGAGCAAGGCACCGCAGGGCGCGATGTCTTCGAGTACGCGCTGCTGCGGGTGGTGCCGCGGATCGAGCGCGGCGAGCAGATCAACGCCGGGGTCGTGGTCTACTGCCGCGCCAAGTCGTACGTCGCGGCCCGTACGCACCTCGACGAGGACCGCCTGCGGGCCCTGGACCCGCAGGCCGACGTGCCGGGCGTACGGGCCGCGCTGCGGGCCGTCGAGGAGGTCTGCGACGCCGCGGGCCAGGCGGCGCAGGACAACCCCGGACAGCGCTTCCGGTGGCTGATCGCGCCGCGCTCGACCGTCGTCCAGCCGGGCCCCGTGCACACCGGACTCACCGCCGACCCCGAGGCCGAGGTGCGGCGGCTGCTCGACCTGCTGGTGCGCTGAGCGGTGCGCCTGCGCGGCCTCGCGGACGCCGGCGCGGCGATGTGATCTGAAGCCCTGGCACGCGGTGGGCCGTTGACACCGGGTGTCAGGGCTTCTAGCGTCTCGTCTGCTGAAGGTACTAAGCGGTCGCTCATCTCGTTCGCGTCGGTACGTGACGTCCTGGTCACGTCGGTACGTGGCGCACCGGGCGGTCCGTCGCAGCAGACGCAGGAGAGCCGCACCCCCGAGGGCGAGGAGAACCAGCATGTCCAGCACCGAGCAGCGCGTCGCCGTAGTCACCGGCGCCGCACGAGGCATTGGCGCGGCGACCGCCGTACGCCTGGCGGCCGAGGGCCGCGCTGTGGCCGTGATCGACCTCGACGAGGCGGCCTGCAAGGACACCGTCGAGACGATCACCAAGGCAGGTGGCAAGGCCATCGCCGTCGGTTGCGACGTCGCCGACGAGGCGCAGGTCGAGGCCGCCGTCGCCCGGATCGCCGAGGAGCTGGGCGCCCCGACGATTCTCGTCAACAACGCCGGCGTCCTGCGCGACAACCTGCTGTTCAAGATGAGCGCCCTCGACTGGGACACCGTCATGAACGTGCACCTGCGCGGTGCCTTCCTGATGACGAAGGCCTGCCAGAAGCACATGGTCGACGCGGGCTTCGGCCGCGTCGTGAACCTGTCGAGCTCCTCCGCCCTCGGCAACCGTGGCCAGGCCAACTACTCGGCCGCCAAGGCCGGTCTCCAGGGCTTCACCAAGACGCTCGCCAAGGAGCTCGGCAAGTTCGGCATCACCGCCAACGCCGTCGCCCCCGGCTTCATCGTCACCGAGATGACCAAGGCCACCGCCGAGCGCGTCGGCATGGGCTTCGAGGACTTCCAGAACGCGGCCGCCAGCATGATCCCGGTGCAGCGCGTGGGCAACCCCGACGACATCGCCAACACCATCGCCTTCTTCACGGGCGAGGCCGCCGGCTTCGTCTCCGGACAGGTTCTGTACGTGGCCGGCGGGCCGCTCGACTAGCGCTGAGGACAACGGACATGACAGTGCAGGACAGCGGAAAGGTCGCGCTCGTCACGGGCGGCAGCCGCGGCATCGGATACGGCGTCGCCGAGGCGCTCGTGGCCCGCGGCGACCGGGTGTGCATCACCGGCCGCGGCGAGGACGCCCTCAAGGAGGCCGTCGAGCGGCTCGGCACCGACCGCGCGATGTACGTGGCGGGCAAGGCGGCCGACGAGGCCCACCAGGCCGAGGCCGTGGCCCGGGTCATGGAGGCGTACGGGCGGGTGGACTTCCTCGTCAACAACGCCGGTACGAACCCGGTGTTCGGGCCCATCGCGGAGCTCGACCTCAATGTCGCGCGCAAGGTCTACGAGACCAACGTGATCTCGGCGCTCGGCTTCGCGCAGCAGACGTGGAAGGCCTGGCAGTCCGAGCACGGCGGTGCGATCGTGAACATCGCCTCCGTGGCGGGCCTCGCGCCTTCGCCGTTCATCGGCGCGTACGGCATGAGCAAGGCCGCGATGATCAACCTGACGGTGCAGCTCGCGCACGAGTTCTCGCCGCAGGTGCGGGTCAACGCGATCGCGCCCGCGGTCGTCAAGACCAAGTTCGCCCAGGCCCTCTACGAGGGGCGCGAGGAGGAGGCCGCGGCGGCGTACCCGCTGGGCCGGCTCGGCGTGCCCTCGGACATCGGCGGGGCTGCCGCCTTCCTGACGTCCGAGCAGTCGGACTGGGTGACCGGTCAGACGCTCGTCGTCGATGGCGGAATCTTTCTCAATGCGGGCGTCGCCTGACGAACCCGCCGCGACACCGCGTAAGTGACGTACGCGGATAACCGGAATCGCCTTCAAGTGCCCCGCCGTTCCCCCGGGTTGGAACGGCGGGGCACTGCGGTATGGTCGCCCGACTCTGGCATGTCCGAGCGAGGAGCGTGCACGTGTTCAACCGGGCCTTGAGTCTGCGTACGGCTGCGGCCATGGCATCCATATCCCTGGTGGCGGGATGCGGAATGATGTCCTCCGGCGATGCCGAGGACGAGAAGGCGATCGTCGTGGGAACGACGAGTGCGCCCACCACTTTGGACCCGGCGGCCGCCTGGGACGGCTCCTGGGAGCTGTACCGGAACGTCTACCAGACGCTGGTGAGCTTCCCCAGCGGGGCCGCGGCACCCGAGCCGGACGCGGCGGAAAACTGCCGGTTCACGGACGAGGACAACCGCACGTACCGCTGCGAGCTGCGCGACGGCATGAAGTTCTCCGACGGCGGCGCGATGGACGCGGCCGCCGTGAAGCACTCCATCGACCGCATCCGCAAGATCGCCGTCAAGGGCGGCCCCGAGCCGCTGCTCGGCAGCCTGGACCGGGTGGAGACCCGCGGCGAGAAGGAGGTGATCTTCCACCTCACGAAGTCGGACGCCACCTTCCCGTTCGTGCTCGCCACCCCCGCCATGTCCATCGTCGACCCGGACGAGTACCCGGCGGACAAGCTGCGCGAGGGCCGGACCATCACCGGCTCGGGCCCGTACCTCATCGAGTCGTACCAGGTGAACGGCAACGGGCAGCCGGTCGAGGCCGTGCTCGCTGAGAACCCGCACTACGAGGGCCCGGCCAAGCGCAAGAACCGGGCCGTCACCATCAAGTACTTCCAGGACTCGGCCGCGATGGTGGACGCACTCAAGGCCAAGCGGATCGACCTCACCTTCCGCGGCCTGTCCGCCACGGACATCGTCGACCTCGACGCGCAGCAGGCCTCCAAGGGGCTGCAACTGGTCGAGGGCGCGGGCATGGAGATCCGCTACCTGGTCTTCACCGAGAAGGACAAGTGGACGCGCAATCCCGCCGTACGCAAGGCGGTGGCGCAGGTCATCGACCGCTCGGCGATCAGCCACGACGTGTACGAGGGCACGGTGGAGCCGCTGTACTCGATGGTGCCCAAGGGCGTCACGGGGCACACGGCCGGCTTCTTCGACTCCTTCGGCAAGCCCGACGCCGCGAAGGCCAAGCGGATTCTGAACGAGGCGGGCATCTTCCAGAAGGTGCCCCTGACCCTCTGGTACACGACCGACCGCTACGGCTCGGGCACCAAGCCGGAGTTCGAGGAGATCAAGCGGCAGCTGGAGAAGTCCGGACTGTTCCAGGTGACGCTCAAGAGCCGCCCCTGGAAGTCCTACGAGCAGGGCTACAAGAACGGCGAGTACCCGGTCTTCGGCCGCGGCTGGTTCCCCGACTTCCCGGACCCGGACAACTTCGTCGCGCCCTTCGTCGGCGAGCGGAACGCACTCGGCACGCCGTACCCGTCGCCGGAGATCACCGACAAGCTCCTGCCGGAGTCGCGGCGCGAGAGCGACCGGGGCGCGGTGGACGAGGCCTTCGAACGGGCCCAGGACATCCTGGTGGACGACGCGCGTCTGCTGCCGCTGTGGCAGGGCAAGCAGTACATCGCCGCGAGCGAGGAGATCGCCGGCGGTGAACTGGCGCTCGACCCGTCGACGATCATGATGATGTGGGTGCTGGAGCGGAAGACGAGCTGGTAGGTCCGCGGTCGCGGGCGGCGTGGGCGTTGTCAGTGGTCGCCGGTAGGTTCTTGGGTACTCGCAAGTGACCGCACACCGGAGGTTGTTGACGTGTCCGACCAGGCCTACGCCGCCATGCTCCCCCCGTCGTGGAGGGACGTGCTCGGTGACGAGCTCGACAAGCCGTACTTCAAGGAGCTCGTCGAGTTCGTCGAGGAGGAGCGCGCCAGGGGGCCGGTGTACCCGCCGCGCGAGGAGGTCTTCGCGGCCCTGGACGCCACGCCGTACGACCAGGTGAAGGTGCTGATCCTCGGCCAGGACCCGTACCACGGCGAGGGCCAGGGCCACGGCCTGTGCTTCTCGGTGCGCCCGGGCGTGAAGACCCCGCCCTCGCTGCGCAACATCTACAAGGAGATGCAGGCCGAGCTCGGCACCCCGATCCCGGACAACGGGTATCTGATGCCGTGGGCCCAGCAGGGCGTGCTGCTGCTCAACGCGGTCCTGACGGTCCGCGCCGGTGAGGCCAACTCGCACAAGGGCAAGGGCTGGGAGAAGTTCACGGACGCGGTGATCCGCGCGGTGGCCTCGCGCCCGGACCCGGCGGTGTTCGTGCTGTGGGGCAACTATGCGCAGAAGAAGCTGCCGCTGATCGACGAATCGCGGCATGCGGTGGTCAAGGGTGCGCATCCCTCGCCCCTGTCCGCCAAGAAGTTCTTCGGCTCGCAGCCGTTCACGCAGATCGACAAGGCGGTCGAGGCGCAGGGCCACACGCCGATCGACTGGACGATCCCGAACCTCGGCTGAGGCGGGGCGGGCGGCGGGCGCCTGTGCTTGTGCCCGCCGCCCGGTGAAGGCTCCCGGCGAGCCGCGCTCTCGTGAGACGTGGATTGTCAGTGTCGGCGGATAGCGTCGGTGGCAGTTGATCGTCATACGAGTACGGAGGACCCTGTGGCCGACCACCAGGAGCAAACGACGGCCGACCCGGTCATGGCACGCGCCGGCCAGGCCGTCATGCTGCACCACGGCGGGGACCGCGAGGAGGCCCGCAAGCGCCTGCTCGAGCTGTGGCTGGAGGTCGGCGAGGACGGCGATCCGCTGCACCGCTGCACGATCGCGCACTACATGGCGGACACCCAGGACGATCCGGCGGACGAGCTGTCCTGGGACCTGCGGGCCCTGACGGCGGCGGACAGCCTCACCGACGAGCGCGTCGACAGCCACCACCAGGGCCTCGCCGTGCGCGGCTTCTACCCCTCGCTGCACCTCAACCTGGCGGCCGACTACAAGAAGCTCGGCCGCGAGGAGGAGGCGCGAGGACATCTGCGCTCGGCGCGCAAGTCGCTGGGCGCGCTCGGCGACGATTCGTACGGGGACGGGATCCGGGCCGCGGTGGAGCGGTTGGGGCGGGAGTTGGGGGACTAGACGCCCGTCGGTCGGGACCCGGGCCCCGCCGGTGACGCGCGACTGCTGTCTCGCGCAGGGCTCAAGCGCCCGGTCGCCATCTCACACCGGGGCCGGCAGGCGACGCCCACCCGCCGCCTCACGTCGGGTTCCGCCCCCGTCTGCCGCGTCGCCTCGCAACGCCGGTTCCCGTCCCGGTACGGAGCCTCGGCTCGCGGTGCCTGGTGCCGCCGGGTTGCCCCCGCGGTCTCATCGTGTCGCCGGGGTCCGCCCCCGACCCGGGCTTCGTGTCGGTCGCCCACGCCGGCTAGCCGTACGTGCCGCGTGAGATCTACGGGCCTCGGGTCGCGGTGCCTGGTCCCGCCGGGGTCGCCCCTGCGGTCTCATCGTGTCGCCGGGGCCCGCCACGGTCCCCGGCCTTCGTGTCGGTCGTCGCGCCGGCTAGCCGTACGTGCCGCGGCAGATCAGGGCCTGCGGGCTGTCCGCGGGCCAGCCGCCGTACTGCTCGCCCAGTGCGCACACGTCCGTGGACGAGGGGGCGTCGGGGAGTGTGGGCTGCGGTGGCTTCGCGCGAGGGCGGTCGGCAGTCGGCCCGCTGCCGGGTCGCGCCGCGGATCCCCGTACGGATTCAGGCTGGTCGGCAGGTGGCCGCGCGGTGTCGGGGCCGGTTCGGCCGCCTTCCCCGCCGGTACGGGCACCACCGGGCCCGGACACCCCCGTACCCGACACGGTCGCTCCCGAACGGCCGGGCTCCCGCGCCGCCTCCCTCTCCCGGTCATGGATGCGCTGGAGCGCCTCATGGGCCGGGGCCTGCACGATCTGCGGCTGCGCACGGCCCTTCGCGGCCGGGGCCGAAGCGGGACCGGTCGGCGTGGGGGGCGGCGCCGCGGGCGCGCGGACCGCCACACAGCCGGAGACGGCCGTGACCGTGAGGGAGAGGAGCAGCGCGGCTCGGGTCGTTCGATGCACTCGCGCAACTCTGCTGGTTCCGGGCCGCTTTGGGGAGCGGATCTGCGCAGGTTGCCCCACATGGGTGAGCCGGGCGGGGGCAGAGTCCGGTGTGTGCGGGCGCGGCGCGGACAGGGCTGACGTGCCTGCCCGGGCGGCTGCCGCAGCCGTTGCCTCACCGCCCGCCGAGCATCCCGGCCAGCAACTCGTCCATGCCCAGCGTCAATTCCTCCTGCGTCGGCACCGACGTGTGGAACGAGCCCGCCGCGCACGAGAACATCACGCCCTCGCACCAGGCCACGAGCGAGAGGGTGTGCCGTTCGGGGTCGGCCGAACCGGCCGCACGCAGCAGCGCGGTGACCGGCTCACGGAAGCGCCGGCCCGCCTCGTCGTAGAACGCGCGAAGCTCGGGCCTGCGCGTGGCTTCGAGGGCCAACTCGTAGCGCGCGACCATCAGTCGGGGGTGTCGCGTCAGGTAGCGGTGCAGGGCGAGTGCGAGCCCCGCTGCGACGGACTCCGCCCCGGGCACCGGCATCTCCTCGGGGGCGAGCACCTCGGCCTCGCGCTCCGCGAGCCGCCGTACCGCCGCTTCGAGCAGGGCGAGACGCGTCCGCGCCTGATTGGAGGTCGAGCCCTGCGGCAGTCCCGCCGCCTCGTCCACGGCGCGGTGCGTCAGCCCCCGCATGCCGCGCTCGGCGAGTAGGCGCAGGGCCGTGTCGCCGATGAGTTCCGCGCGCGAAGCGCCGGTGGTGCGTGCAGTCGCCATGAGGCCACCCTATCCGGCGCAACTACACGTGTAGTACGGTCGTGGCATACGGACTACAGCTGTAGTGCCGGGTGATCCCGCGGGGAGCTTCCCGGCCGGACCGAGGAGTTCCCATGTCCCGAGCCCTGGTCGTCGGCGGCGGTATCGGCGGCCTGACCGCCGCCATCGCCCTCCACCGGCGCGGCTGGACCGTCACGGTCCTGGAGCGCGCCGCCACGCTGGAGCCGGTCGGCGCGGGGATCGGGCTCTCGCCCAACTCCCAGCGCGCCCTCGACGTCATCGGCCTGGGCGACCGGGTCCGCGCGCTGGGCGTCTGGCAGGGCGAGGGCGGCATGCGCGCGCCCGGCGGACGCTGGCTGGCGCGCACCGACGTGTCGGAGGTCGCGGACAAATTCGACGGCTCGCTGGTCGCCGTGCACCGGGCCGACCTCGTCGACGTCCTGGTGTCCGCGCTGCCCGAAGGCGTCCTGCGCACCGCGAGCACGGCGCGGCTGCGCGAGGCCGGGGGCCCGGACCGGCCGGCCATCGTGACCACGGACGAGGGCACGTACGAGGCCGAGCTCGTGGTCGGCGCCGACGGCGTCCGCTCGGGCGTGCGCGGGGTGCTCTTCCCCGACCACCCCGGACCCGCGTACGCGGGCTGCACGACCTGGCGCATGGTCGTGCCCACGCCCGAAGAGCCCTTCGCACCGCACGAGACCTGGGGCCGGGGCCGGATCTGGGGCACCCAGCCGCTCACCGGCGGCCGCACCTACGCGTACGCAGCCGCCCGCGCCCCGCAGGGCGAGCACGCACCCGGCGGTGAACTGGCCCTCCTGCACCGCCTGTTCGCCGACTGGCACCACCCGGTCCCGGCCGTCCTCGCGGCCGCCCGTGACGACCAGGTGCTGCGCCACGACGTCCACCACATGGCGACCCCGCTGCCCGCGTACCACCGCGGCCGGGTCGCGCTCGTGGGCGACGCCGCGCACGCCATGGTGCCGATGCTCGGCCAGGGCGGCAACCAGGCCGTCGAGGACGCGATCGTGCTCGCCCACCACGCGGGCGACGCCGCCGCCCCGGCCCTCGACCTGACCGCGTACACCAGGGACCGGCTGCCGCGCACCACCGCCATCGTGCGCCAGGCCGCCCGGACCGCACGGCTCGAAATGGTCCGCAGCGCCCCGCTGGTCGCGGCGCGCGACGCGCTGATCGCCACGGTCTCCCGGCTGGGCCCGAACCTGCTGCTCAGGAGCTTCGAGACCATCGCCGACTGGCGCCCGCCGCAGTCCACGTATGCTGACCGGAGCCGCTAGCCGGACCGGGGTGCCGACGGCTGGCCGGGCCGAGTCGCCGGAACCGGTGGCCGTGGAGCCGGAACCGGTGGCCATGATCGCCGGAGCAGGGAGATACATCGTGAAGGTCGGTTGCATCGGACTCGGCGACATCGCGCAGAAGGCGTACCTGCCCGTGCTGACCACCCTGCCCGGCGTCGAACTGCACCTGCAGACCCGCACCCCGGCCACCCTGGAGCGCGTGGGCGCCACCCACCACATCCCCGCCGACCGGCTGCACACCGACCTGGACTCGCTGCTGGCGGCCGGCCTCGACGCGGCCTTCGTGCACGCGCCGACGAGCGTCCACCCCGAGATCGTCACGCGCCTCCTGGAGGCGGGCGTCGCCACGTATGTCGACAAGCCGCTCGCGTACGAACTGGCCGATTCGGAACGCCTCGTGGAGCTCGCCGAGGAGCGCGGGGTCTCGCTGGCCGTCGGCTTCAACCGCCGCTTCGCGCCCGGCTACGCGCAGTGCGCCGAGCACCCGCGCGAGCTGATCGTGTTCCAGAAGAACCGCGTCGGCCTGCCCGAGGACATCCGCACCATGGTCCTCGACGACTTCATCCACGTCGTCGACACCCTGCGCTTCCTCGTGCCCGGGCCGATCGACGACGTGACGGTGCGCGCCCGCGTCGAGGACGGTCTCATGCACCACGTCGTGCTGCAGCTGGCCGGCGACGGGTTCACCGCGCTCGGCATCATGAACCGGCTCAGCGGCTCCACCGAGGAGATCCTGGAGATCTCCGGCCAGGACACCAAGCGCGAGGTGCGCAACCTCGCCGAGGTCGTGGACCACAAGGGCCAGCCGACGGTCCGCCGGCGCGGCGACTGGGTGCCGGTGGCGCGCCAGCGCGGCATCGAGCAGGTCGTGCTCGCGTTCCTTGACGCGGTACGGGCCGGCAAGGTGCTCAGTGCCCGGGACGCCCTGGCGACCCATGAGCTGTGCGAGCGGATCGTGCAGCGCGCGACGGAGCAGGCTGCCTGAGGGCCCGTACACCTTCGAAAGCGAGCAGCGCCGCGAGCACGGTGAGGGCCGCGTGGACGGCCCAGTCGCCGAAGCGCACGAACGCGGTCGTGCCCGAGGTCAGGGTGATGTCGTAGATCCCGGCGGCGCGTTCGTCGGTGCCGAGCGGCTCTCCGATACGGGAGCCGTCGGCGGCGTGCACCGCCGAGACGCCCGTGAGCGTGGCGTGCACCATCGGGCGGCCGTTCTCGGCGGCGCGCAGGGCCGCGAGCGAGGCGTGCTGCGCGGGCGCCCAGCTGTCCTGGAATGTGGACGTGGCCGACTGGGCGAGCAGCAACTGGGCGCCGCGGCGCGTCAGTTGCCTGCTCATGTCGGGGAAGGCCGACTCGAAGCAGACCAGCGGCCCGACCGTCCACGCCTGCCCGACGGGCATCACCACCGGCGCCGTGCCGCGCCTGCGGTCCTCACCCGCGGCCTCGCCCACGGAGGTGGCCCAGCCGAGCAGGGAGCGCGCGGGCACGTACTCGCCGAACGGGACGAGCCGCATCTTGTCGTAGCGGTCGCCGGTCGGTCCCTCGGGCCCGACGAGCACCGAGGACTTGAAGATCCCCGGCTTGTCGGAGCGGCGCGCGTCGACGTTCACCAGAATCTCGGCGCCCACCTCCCGTGACAGCGCGGCGAGCCGCCCGGCCAGGTCGGGGCGGTCCGCGAGGTCGAAGCCGACGCTGCTCTCGCCCCACACCACCAGGTCCACGTCACGGCCGACGAGGGTGCGGGTGAGCGCCTCCTCGCGGTCGAACCGGTTGCCGCTCGCGCCCACGCCGTTGCCCGTGCCCGGCTGTACGACCGCCACCCGCACCCGGCCCGTCTCCTGCGGGCGCGGCGCCCAGGCCCACGTGGCGGCGGCGGCCACGGCGACGGCGGCAAGGGCGGTGATGGCGGGAAGGGGGGAGGGCGGCCGCAGCACGAGCAGGGCGACGGCTGTGTTCACCGCGACGATCAGCAGCGTGACCAGCCACACCCCGCCCACCGACGCCAGCCGGAGCGCCGGTTCCACCTGCCACTGACTGGAGCCGAGCAGTCCCCAGGGGCCGCCCAACCCCTCCCAGGACCGGACGAGTTCGACCACCAGCCACGCCGAAGGGAGCACCGCGAGCGCGGCCGCCGACCTGCGCGCCGAAGGAGTGCCGCCGAGCAGGTGCCGTACGAGCAGCCCCCACGGCAGCCACAGCAGACCGAGCAGCGCGGCGATGACCACCGTGAACACATGCAGGTTCGGCGCCAGCCAGTGGTGCATCGCGAGCATGAACCCCGTACCGCCGAGCCAGCCGTCGAGCCCGGCCCGGCGCGGGCTCGCTGCGGAGCGTACGAGCAGCAGCCACGGCACGAGGGCCACGTACGCGCACCACCACCAGTTCGGCTCGGGGAAGGCGAGCGCGGGCAGGGCGCCGGCGAGGAGAGCCGCCGCGGCCCGCCACCAGGGGGAGTGGAGCCGGCGCGCCCAGACGGCGCCGAACTCCCGCACCTGGCCCGGGCCGGGGCGCCGCCCCCGAGGGGCTCCGGGCTGTTCCGCCGCGACCTCCCGCGTCTCCGCCGACCCGCCCATACCGCGCCTCCTCGCCCCCGGACGCCGCTGCATGCTCTTCCAGTGTGCGCGTTCCGGACGATCCGGGACAGAGTGCGGGGGCGGGCGGGCTGACAGGTGGGAAGGCGTCAGTCGAGGCCCTCGCGCGTGGGCGGCTTCATCCGGCGCCACTTCTCGTGCACGACCAGCTTGGAGATGCGCCAGCCCGCATACGTGCGCCGGAACGTGAACGCGTAACGGGCGCCGCACTCCAGGTCGGGAGGGCCCGGCTCCGCGCTCATCCGCATCGGGTTGTACATGTCCGCCTGGGCGGTGGCGGTGTCCCCGGTCATCCCGTCGAGCACCTCGAAGCGGATCTTCCGGTTGACGATCAGATGCTGCCGCATCGCGAACAACGGCAGCGTCTGCTCCAGCCACGCGGCCATCTCGCGCGCCGTGCCCTCCTCACCGCCCGAGGAGCGGTAGTCGGCCCGGCCGTCCTGGGTGAAGATCCCGGGATACGAGGCCCAGGCGCCGTCGTCGACGATGGTGGCGTACTCGGTGATCAGAGAGTCGATGGCCAGGCGGTCCATCACGTTCGCGAGATCCACGCGCTGCGTCATCGGGACAGTTTCGGGGGCGGGGCTGCCGTAGCCAAGAGGCGTGCAGGGATCGGCTGTTGGGGCGGAGGGGACCGCCTTCGGTCCTGCCCGGGCCGACCCGGCTCGGACGCGCCCGCCTCAGATCCGCGCCCACGGGCCGGGCTCGGCCAGGACCTCGGCGAGCGGCCGTCCGCTGCGCGCGGCCTCCTCGCGGCGCTCCCGCACCTCGCGCATGGTGCGGGGGCGGTAGCCGGGGCCGTCGTTGCAGCACCGGCACTCGGGATGGAACCGCAGCCCCGCGCCGAGCACCACCGTCAGCGCGCGCCACGCGTCGCGGTCGGCGCGCGGCGGCACCGCGAGCTGCTCGCCCGCTTCGACCATGGCCTCGGCGCAGTCGGGGCACGGCCCGGCCGGAGCGCCGAGGTCGCGCTTGAAGCCCTTCCGGCAGGAGAGGCAGACGTGGTGGGTGCGTTGACGCATGGGGCGAGGTTAGGGCGTACGGGAGCGGTCGGGCCATTCAATTGCGTACGGGAATCCGGCTGTTGGACCTCTGTGCACGCGGCGTGGCTCTTGGGCCTGGGGGAGTGCCGCAGGCCGTCGGACCGGGCCGCGTCCTCACCCGGCGGCGGCCCGCTCATGGGACGGCCGCCTGCGCAGCGCGGCGTCGGTCAGGGCCGGCGGCTGCCAGACCCCGTCTGCCCGGTAGAGGTCGGTGCCGGGCGGCACGATCGCGTCGATACGGTCCAGCGCCTCGTCGTCGAGCACCAGATCGGCGCCCTTGAGCAGCGAGTCCAACTGGTCCATGGTGCGCGGGCCGATGATGACCGACGTGACGGCGGGGTGCACGAGCGGGAAGGCCACGGCGAGTTCGGGCAGGGTGCACCCGATGTCCTCGGCCAGAGCGACGAGTTGCTCGACGGCGGCGAACTTCGCCGCGTTGTCGGGGAGCGCCGGGTCGAAGCGGTGCGGGGTGAGTTTGGCGCGCCCGGTCGTGAGGTCGACGGGCCGCCCCGCGCGCTGCGCACCCGACAAGAACCCCGAGGCGAGCGGCGACCAGGTCAGCACGCCCAGGCCCAGACGCTGCGCGGTGGGCAGCACGGACCGCTCGATCCCGCGCGCGAGCAGCGAGTACGGCGGCTGCTCGGTGCGCATCCGCATCAGCCCGCGCCGCTCGGCCACATGGTGCGCCTCGACCAGGTCCTCGGCGGGGAAGGTGGAGCAGCCGAAGGCGCGGATCTTCCCGGCCCGTACCAGGTCGCTCAGGACGGACAGCGTCTCCTCGAGGTCCGTCCGGTGGTCGGGCCGGTGCACCTGATAGAGGTCGATCCAGTCCGTGTCGAGCCGCCGCAGCGAGTCCTCGACGGCCCGGACGATCCAACGCCGGGAGTTTCCACTGCGGTTGCGCCCCTCGCCCAGCGGAAAGTGCACCTTGGTCGCGAGCACCACGTCGTCGCGCCGCCCCTTCAGCGCCTTGCCGACGATCTCCTCGCACTCGCCCGCCGAGTACATGTCGGCGGTGTCGACGAAGTTGATCCCGGCGTCGAGCGCGGCATGGATGATCCGCGCACTGTCCTCGTGATCGGCGTTGCCGACCGCGCCGAACATCATCGTCCCGAGACAGTGGGTGCTGACTTCGATGCCGGTCTTGCCGAGGACTCGATAGCGCATGGCGGACTCCGGGGCCGGTGGGTGCGGACGGGAGCGTGAGTCTAGGAGTTGGAGTGCGCTCCACCGCAAGCGATGAGTTCCTGAGGCGGATCCGGTCTGCCCTCGTGGAGGACCGCATCCGCACCTGAGGAGACCTGCCATGACTGCCACGTACACCTTCGACGTCTTTTCGAGTCTCGACGGCTACGGCGCCGGCGGCGGCGACTGGACCGGCTACTGGGGCAAGCAGGGGCCCGAGCTCCTCGCGCATCGTCTCGCCCTCTACGAGGAGGAGCAGCGCCTGGTGCTCGGCGCGCAGACCTACCGTCTGTTCGCGCAGATGGTGGCCGCGAGTTCGGAGGGTGACGACGTACGCGACCCCTGGGTCACGCGCATGCGGCACCTGCCGACGACCGTGGTGTCCCGGACGCTCGCCGACCCGCTCGACTGGCCCGACGCGAGCGTCGAGCACGGGGACGCCGTCGAGGTCGTCGCCCGGCTGAAGGAGGAGTCGAAGGTGCCGCTGCGCTCGCACGGCAGCCTGGCCCTGAACCGGTCGCTCCTGGCCGCCGGCCTCGTGGACCGCGTCCAGGTGACGCTCTTCCCGGTGATCACCGGGCGCACGGGTCTCGACCCGGTCTTCGAAGGCGCGGCCGACTTCGACCTGGAGCTCCTGGAACAGCGCACGCTGGACGGCAACATCCAGGAGCTCGTGTACCGGCCCACGCTGCACTGACCGGTAGGGGCGCGGCAGCGGATCTGCGGCCGTTCGGAACAATGCGCCTCGGCGTGCCCCGATGCGGCCTGGAAAGCTGGGGGCCATGAGTCGTAGACCGCGTCGTCCGTGCCCGCACTGTGCCCGCCCGATCGCCGTGGTCGGCGGAGTCCTGGCCCGCCATGACCCTCCGGCCGCAGTACGACACGGACTCACTTCCTGCCCGGGCAGCTTGAAGGCGCCCTCCGCACCGCCGCTGCCGGGCCAGACCGTCATCGAGCTGGACGACGCGGGGACGGCGAAGGGGGCCGGGCAGATGGGACTGTTCGACTGTCCGTGAGGGCTCTCCCACCGAGGTCTGACACTCAGTCCTCGGTAAGCGGGACACTCTCGGCGTATCCGCTGCACGCCTCGCACCGCGTCAGCAGGTCGTGCTCGCAATTGATCACGTGCACGAGGAAGCGTTCGGACTCCTCCAGTTGGGCCCGCTGGGTGCGGATCCGGTGGAGCTGCCGCTCGATCATGCCCGTCCTGCCGGGCTCGTCCCGGTGCAGCACCTGGCGGATCTCCGGCAGGCTCATGCCGACACCTTGGCAGGCGCGCAGCACCCGCAGCCGGTGGAGATGCTCCTCGCTGTATTCGCGCTGCCCCGACGGCGTGCGATCGGGCACGACCACCCCGGCATCGTCCCAGTGCCTGAGCACATGCACGGCCACGCCGAGACGCTGTGCGGCCTCTCCGATCTTCATGGGCCGATTATCCGGGACCTGCCCGCTTGACCTCAGGTCGACCTGAGGTTCTAGCGTCGCGGCATGGAGACCAACGCATCGTGGCTGCCGGAACCCGTCCACATCACGGTCGACGGAGCGAGCGTCGCCACCTACGTGCTGGGCCCGGAAGAGCGGACTCCCCTGCGAGACGTGGTGTTCTGCCACGGCACGCCCTGGTCGTCCCAGGTGTGGGCGGCGGCCGCACACCATCTGAGCCGGAGCTGTCGCGTGTTCCTGTGGGACATGCCGGGCTACGGACGCTCGACGAAGGATCAAGCCGTACCCGTCGATCTCGCCTCGCAGATGTCGCGGTTCGCGCAACTGCTCGCGTACTGGCGCCTGGACAGGCCGCACGTCGTCGCGCACGACATCGGAGGGGCCGTGGCGCTCGGGGCTCATCTGCTGCACGACAGCGCGTACGCGGACCTGTTCCTCTGGGACGCGGTGACTCTCGACCCCTGGGGATCGCCGTTCTTCCGGCTGGTCGCCGACCATGTCGACGTGTTCACGGAGCTCCCGGCCGCGCTGCACATGGCCCTGGTCCGGGAGTACGTGGCAGGCGCGGCACACCGCCCGTTGACGCCTCAGTGGGTGGACGCTTTGAGCCGGCCGTGGTCGGGGGCGCCGGGCCAGGCCGCCTTCTACCGGCAGATGGCGGCCCTGCGTCCCGAACACACCCGCCCGGTCGTGGCGCGTCTGCCGGAGGTGAGGTGCCCGGTGACGATCGGATGGGGTGCGCGGGACCCGTGGATCCCGGCCGGCCAGGCGGCCCGGCTCAAGGACAGCCTCCCCGGGAACCCGACCGTGACCGAACTGGCGGACGTCGGCCACCTCGCCCCCGTCGAAGCGCCGTCGCAGGTGACGCGCGCTCTTGAGGAGTGGCTCGCCTCGTCCGGCACGTACGCGCCTTGAAGCCGTCGGCCGTCCGCAAGAACCGGCGGAGGCCGGACCCGGCGGGGTCAGCCCGCCGATTCCCCCGCATGCGGGCTGAGCACACCCATCCCCACCAGCACGAACAGCAGGATGCCGAGGGCGACGCGGTAGTAGACGAAGGGCATGAAGGACTTGGTCGTAATGAACTTCATGAACCAGGCGATGACCGCGTAGCCGACCACGAAAGCGATGATCGTCGCGAAGATCGTCGGACCCCACGAGACGTGGCCTTCGCCCGCGTCCTTGAGCTCGAAGAGGCCCGAGGCCAGGACCGCGGGGATAGCCAGGAGGAAGGAGTAGCGGGCCGCCGCCTCGCGCGTGTAGCCCATGAGGAGGCCGCCGCTGATCGTGGCGCCCGAGCGGGAGACGCCGGGGATCAGGGCCATCGCCTGGCAGATGCCGTAGATGAGGCCGTCCTTGACGCCGAGTTCCTGGAGCGTCTTGCGCTGCTTGACCGCGCGGTGGCGCCCGCCCGTCTCGTCGCGGGCCGCGAGGCGGTCGGCGATGCCGAGGACGATGCCCATCACGATCAGGGTCGTGGCGATCAGGCGCAGGTCACGGAACGGGCCCTCGATCTGGTCCTTGAGCGTGACGCCGAGCACCCCGATCGGGATCGAGCCGATGATCACCAGCCAGCCCATCTGGGCGTCGTGGTCGCTGCGCATCGCCTTGTCGGTGAGCGAGCGGAACCAGGCGGAGACGATCCGCGCGATGTCCTTGCGGAAGTAGATGAGGACGGCCGTCTCCGTACCGATCTGCGTGATCGCCGTGAAGGCGGCACCTGGGTCGTGCCAGCCGGCGAAGGCGGCGGTCAGGCGCAGGTGCGCGCTGGAGGAGATCGGGAGGAACTCCGTGAGCCCCTGGACGAGTCCGAGGATCAGGGATTCGAACCAAGACATCTACTACGCCGTCCAAGTGCTGGTTTGATCATGCGGTTGCCCCGAGCAGCGTAGCGGCAACAGGGGAGCGCTCTTTGCGCACCCCGGGCCCGGAGGTGTCGCCGGGCGGACGTCAGGCGCCGGCGCGGTGGATCCGCCTCAGTGGCCGCGCAGCCGGTGGCGCTTGCACCAGGCGACGATCGCCCCGGCCAGGCCGGTCACGGCGATGAAGCCCATCGCGATGAGGAAGACCGGCGAGGTGGGCGTGGAGGCGCGGCTGCCGGCGATCACGTAGGCGGCGGTGTTGGGGATCGAGCCGAGCCCGGTCGCGAGGAGGAACGGTGTCCAGCGCATACGGGACACCGCGGCGCAGTAGTTGGCCGCCCAGAACGGGACCCCGGGGAAGAGCCGGGCGGCGAGCATCGAACGGAAGCCGTGCCGGCTGAGCTGTCCGTCGACGGCGTGCACGATGCGGCCGCGCAGCAGCGGGCGCAGCGCCTCCTGGCCGAGCACGCGGCCCAGCCCGAAGGCGATGCCCGCGCCGATCACGGTTCCGGCGATCGCGCCCGCGAGGCCCGCCTGCGAGCCGAAGAGCGCACCGGCGGCCAGATTGAGCAAGGGGCGCGGGACGAACGCGGCCGTGCACACCCCGTACGCCACGGCGAAGAGCACCACCGCGGCGGCGCCGCCCACCTGCGGCGGCCAGCCCTCGGCGAGCAGGCGCTGAGGTTCGAAGAGGAGGACACAGCTCCCGGCGGCCGCCAGGAGCAGGACCAGCAGACCGAGCCGCGACCACGGCGAGAACAGCACCCGGCCCAGCCGCGCCGCGAACGCCTGACTGCCCGGGGCAGGGGCGGCGAGCGGGGCGGTGCCCGGCGCGGGGCGCGTGATGAGGTCCGACAGGTCCGACATTCGGGGAGACTAACCGAGAACGCGCCCTGATCGCCGTAGTGTGCGTCTCATCTGTTCGTAGGGTTCCTGCCCATGGGAACCCGCCGTCGCGCCGCCGAACCGCCGTCCGAGGCCCCGTCCGTGCCGGTCAGCGAGCTGGCCGACACCGTGCTCGGGCGCCTGGTCGCCACGTATGCGCAGCACGCGGACCCGCGGAACGCGGAATCGATGACCGCCTATATGAAGGGCGTCGTTCCGTTTCTCGGCATCCCTTCGACCGAGCGCAGGGCGTTGTCGAAGTCGGTGCTCGAAGGGCTGCCGCGGCCCGACGAGGCGGACTGTGCGGCCGTCGCGCTCCGGGCGTGGCAGCTGCCCGAGCGCGAATACCACTACTTCGCTGTCGACTATCTGCGCCGCCACGTGAAGCGGTGCTCCTCCGGCTTCCTGCCGGTCGCCCGGCACCTGATCACGACCGTCTCCTGGTGGGACACCGTCGACGCCCTCGCCGCGCATGTCGTGGGCGGACTCGTGGCGGCCGACCCGGCCCTGCGCGGTGCCATGGACGCCTGGATCGAGGACGACGACCTGTGGGTCGCGCGCACGGCGCTGCTGCACCAGCTCCGGTACAAGGACGCGACCGACACCGAGCGGCTCTTCGCATACTGCCTGCGGCAGGCCGGCCACCCCGACTTCTTCATCCGCAAGGCGATCGGCTGGTGCCTGCGCGAATACGCGAAGACGGACGCGCAGGCCGTACGGGACTTCGTCACCCGCCACGAGGCACGGCTCGCTCCGCTGTCGGTGCGGGAGGCGCTCAAGAATGTGGGGCGCTGAGCGGATTCCGCCGTCACGCCGACCCAGCGGTTCGGGATGCGGAACTCCCCTTGGAGACAAGCCCGTAGGCGGAGGGTCGGCGATAAATCGGTGGACGTCTGCACGCCGCCCGTAGATGATCTCAGCATGTTCCGGCAGACCCCCTTCGCAGTCACGTCCGCAGTCGCGGGCGCTGCTCGGGCTGCCGCTTTCCAGGCTGCCGAGTACGCGGCAGCCGCAGCCCTGGCTGCCGATCTTCTGGTCGACGCCTTCGACGGCGTCCGAAGCTGACCCTTCCCGGACATTCCGGCGGACCCCAGAGGGGGAGGGTCGGTGTGAACCGAGGGGTCCCCGCCTTCCGCCGCCGTACGAGGCGCTTGTGCCGCCGTACGAGGCAAGCCGGCCGGCAACCGGTGCGGAAGGCCGTCGACTTCCCCTGGTCCCAGGGGAGTTCCAGAAGGACAAGAGACCAGTCATGCCCAAGACGGCATACGTGCGCACCAAGCCGCACCTGAACATCGGCACCATGGGTCATGTCGACCACGGCAAGACCACCCTCACCGCCGCGATCACCAAGGTGCTCGCCGAGCGCGGGACCGGCACGTTCGTGCCCTTCGACCGGATCGACAAGGCCCCGGAGGAGGCCGCGCGCGGGATCACCATCAACATCGCGCACGTCGAGTACGAGACCGACACCCGGCACTACGCCCACATCGACATGCCGGGCCACGCCGACTACGTCAAGAACATGGTCACCGGCGCGGCCCAGCTCGACGGCGCGATCCTCGTCGTCTCGGCGACGGACGGGATCATGCCGCAGACCGCCGAGCACGTCCTGCTCGCCCGGCAGGTCGGCGTGGACCACATCGTCGTGGCCCTCAACAAGGCCGACGCGGGTGACGCCGAGCTGATCGAGCTCGTCGAGCTGGAGGTGCGCGACCTGCTCTCGCAACACGGGTACGACGGGGACGCGGTGCCGGTCGTCCCGGTCTCGGGCCTCAAGGCCCTTGACGGGGAACCGCGTTGGACCGCCGCGATCGAGGCGCTGCTCGACGCGGTGGACACGTTCGTGCCGATGCCGGAGCGGTATGTGGACGCACCGTTCCTGCTGCCGGTGGAGAACGTGCTGACGATCACCGGCCGCGGCACCGTGGTCACGGGCGCCGTCGAGCGCGGCACCGTGCGCGTCGGCGACCGGGTGCAGGTGCTCGGTGCGGAGATCGAGTCCGTCGTCACGGGCCTCGAGACCTTCGGCAAGCCGATGGACGAGGCGCAGGCCGGCGACAACGTGGCGCTGCTACTGCGCGGCGTGCCGCGGGACGCGGTGCGCCGCGGGCACGTGGTCGCCGCGCCGGGCAGCGTGCAGCCCGCGCGCCGGTTCCGCGCGCAGGTGTACGTGCTCTCCGGCCGCGAGGGCGGTCGTACGACGCCGCTCACGACCGGCTACCGGCCGCAGTTCTACATCCGCACCGCGGACGTGGTCGGCGACGTGGACCTCGGCGAGACGGCGGTCGCGCGCCCCGGCGACACCGTCACGATGACGGTCGAACTGGGCCGCGACGTCCCGCTGGAGTCCGGCCTCGGCTTCGCGATCCGCGAAGGCGGGCGCACGGTGGGGGCGGGGACGGTGACCGAGGTCATCTGAACCCGATCACCCAAGCCAGCCATCGTTGACCGCCGTTGGTGCCTGGTCTGCACGCTCACAGGCGTGCAGACCAGGCACCGGTTTCGGCGGTACAGAATCCGTCGTGAGGAACTGGTCAAGCTCCGCCATCGCGCATCGGCTGGAACGAACCCAGGCAAGTAGCTTGTGGCGCGTGATGCAGGCGTCCTACGGTGAGCGCAGGCAAGGAGCTCGGGACCAGACCTGAGCCACCGCCGATCTCTTCGAGGCACGGAGCGTCGGAACGCGCCCTCGCTACCGCCTTTCCCACCCTCTCCACGGCCACGTGCCGTCATCGCCTCAGGGGCCGAAAGGCACTTTCATGACCATCTATTCCATGCACGCCCACCGTGGGAAGACTCAGATTCTTGCGATGTACCAGGTAGACGGCGGGCCGGTGTCGTCCACGGTGACCAGTCTTGGTGACTCGACACTGGCTGCGCCTATCGTTGATGCGCTCAACCGGATCTCCGCACTGGCCACTGTCCCCGTGAGCATCCACGACTGCCGTGACGGCCGCGTCGCCCACTATCCGACCAGGCACCTTTCCGCGCTCACCGACGAGGGTTCGCGCGCCGAACTGCTGAATGGTGCGCACAGCTTGTGGTACGAGTACGTGTGCCTGGAACTCCACCACGCGCTGATGGATTTGGACGATGCTCTGGCGGACGTGCCCATGCCGATTCTGATCGCCATCAATGCGGAATTGGAGAAGGAAGCACGCGACTTGAGAGAGGCACTCACCGAGTACGCAGAGGCAGTTCCCCTTCCCGATTCGACGATGCGACGGTACTGGGACCACGGTCGGCCGTTCGTCACGTATGGCGGCGGAGTGGACATGCTGGGCCACGAAACCCGCGAGGAATTGGATCGGCTCGAAGAGGGGCTCACATCCGCCGAGCGGGACCAGGCCGTCGCGAACCTACGGGTGTTGGTCTCTGCTTACGCTCGGCATTCGGGAGACGAGGCCACGCTGGAGGAGTCCGGCCACTCGATCTTCGCCGAGCCTTATGACTCGGACGACCACTTCCTGACGGTCAATGCGCCGCGCCCCGGCAAGGACGGCCCCGATTCCTGGGACATCGAGATCAGCTGTTGGGAACCCGACGATCCCGAAGAGGAGGAATGCAGCAGCGCGACCGGCCGCACGGTACTTCGCTGCACTCTGCCCACAACTCCGAGCGCAGATGAGATTACCGATCTGCTGAATCAGCTTCAGAAAGAGCCGACCCGACTCGTTCAATGGGCCCAGACGAAGGCCGGAGCAACGCTCGCGGGGACGACCTTCGTCGTCACCAGACACCACGCCGACTGAACGTTGCCTCTTCGCGCCATGGAATGGCTCTCATACGGCGATGGAGCTCAGACCGCTATCAGGTGCCCGGAGCGTCAGCATCCGGCTGGTCGGGGTGGTGGCGTGGGTGGGCTGGGGGTGCCAGTGGAGGCGGCGGCGGGGGCTCTGCCGGAAGACGCCTCGGGCGTCGAGCCGCTGGCTGGGCGGGGGCCGGCGGTGGCGCTGTAGGCGGCGGAGGCGGGGGCGTGTCCATCGCCGGGAGCAACGGGCCGCCACCTCGCAGTCTGGCGACGGCGAGGTCGGCGCGGCGCCGCGCCGTGGGGGAGTCGTCGCGCTCATAGACGAATCGGAATCCCATGAAAGGGAGCTTCTCCACGGCGAGTTGCCTGTAGCCCAGCGCGTGCGCGATCTCGTCGATCTTTCTCGACGTCTCCGCGGGTGCGTGGCTGAGCGACAGTTCGACGCGGTGGCGCCCGTCGAATCGTGCGCGAATCGCATCGTCCTTCACCTGCTCTGCCTCCCTTTGTGTTCCGCTGCCAGCACCCCCGATTCACGAGGGTACGGGCCGGTTTCCTGCAGTATCAGCAAGCTCTGGCTACGGGCTGTGGAGTCGAGGCGATTGGTCCGGGAACTTGCGCGGCCCGGGGCACTCACCGACCTTGTACGCGTGCTCCGCCAGTTCATAGGCGAAGTCCACAAGGTCCTGCTGGAGGTCCGCTCCCTGCGCCTTCGTCTCGCCCAAGGTGCTGGCCTCGACTATCAGCGCACGGGATTTCGGCGATTTGCTTTCGCTCCTTCCAGGCGGCGCACAGGACACGTAGATCGCCGCAGCCCCGTCTGTCGCGAACGCCGTGATATCCCCGGTCACCCCCGATGAACTATCAGGAGACTCTACCCAGCCACTACTCCAGTCCTCCACCGACCGATCTCCGGATTCAGCATCGCCGGACAGCAGCGAGCCGTCACTGGTGAGAACGGAGCAGTGGAACAGGAACTCCCGAGAGTCGATCCCGTGATCGTCGTCGAGGCGGCTGCGCTCCTCGGCGGTACGTGCGGCGGGAAGGATGTCGGCTATCGTTTCTCTTTCGACAGCGCCTTCGCAAGGTCGGTCCGGTAGCCGGTCGATCCCCTTGGTGAACACTGCAAGTGCCCCAAAGTAGAGACCTGCACAGGCGGCCAAGGCCATCCCTGAGCGGGCGATAAGCTTCTTCTTCCGGCTGAGCCGCGAGACTCTCTTCATCATTTCTCCGGAGAAGCTAGCTGCTCGGGCGGACATGTGCGTCTTCCAGGATTCCGTCACTGTCGCGCCAGCCATTGTTGAGCTGGTCTGCGATCAACACGCTCATCGCTTCGCCCTTGAGGTCTGAGTCGTGCTTCTCGATCGAATCGAGAGTCGCGGCTTGTGCCTGCTGGGTGGCGGAGCTCAGCGAGTCGTCCAACTCCAGGCCGGATTGATACAAGGCTCGGTCCAGTGCCCCGCTCATCTCCTGGCCTTCGATTATCCGGTCGATGGCCAGGTTCACCACGCCGCCGGCGAATCCACTCACCGCAGCGCCCACGAGTGCCGCCCCCGCTCCAGCGGGCACCAAGGCCACTGTCCCCACGCCGACGCCTGCGGCCAGGAACGTCTTCACGACATCGCCCTTTTCCTTGAGTGCCTCGTTGTACTCCTTCTCCGAACCGAGGTCACCCTCAATCTTCAGATCAGCCAACGAATGCCCAACAATTCCCTCGACGATTCCGGAATTCTTGGCGATCATCCCGAGTGCCTGCTCCGTATCCCCGTCGTGCAGGCTTGGGTCCTTCACGTGGGCCTCAATGAGGCTCGAGGTGTAGATCGTCTCTCCCAACACGATCCCAGCGCGCCCTTCGGGGTCGCGGGCCACCTCGTAGAGGAAGCGCGATGTGTCGGTTCTGCCGAAATCAGTGGCTGCTGTGTCGCTCACGAAGACTGATTCAGTCCCGTTCCCGGAGAGTGTGCGGCTGATCTCGGGCATGTAGGCACTCGCCATGTTCCCCAAGTGCTCTCCTAGCTCGGTGTTGCCGACCAGGGCGGCGCCGGTATCGGGCTGGGCAACCGCATGCATGACACTCTTCATGACTTCCCCCTGTTCCCGGCTGTGCGGCAGTGCAGGGGAGTGCTGGCCGTCCGCGATACCGGTGACCGCACTTTCCAGGGCGGCACCCACCGCGGAATCGCGATCTGTGTACTGAGCGCTGTGCATGATGTGCTCGACCACGTCCCTGTCGGCGAACGCATTGGTCGCTGCCTCGGGGTTGTGCGACAGGGCTTTCATGAAGCCGACCAGCGGATCCCGGCCGTCCCCCTTGCCGAACGTCGGGTCACCTTGCTGACTGTTCACCCAGAGGTCGTTGGTACCCATTCCGGGACTTCCAGCGGGTGCCATGTCCACCTTGATCAGCTTCTTGCCGTAGCTGTCCAGGAACTCCGTATCGTACTTGCCGGCACCCATCAGGCTGCTCATGACCTGGTAGCCCTGCAGCCCGTAAGGCGACGACCTGTAGACGTCCGGCGACGTGGTGCGGAACGCAGTGTTGGTTTCGTTGATTACTTCCTTCTTCCACTGCGCCATGCCCGAGCTGTCCGAGTATGTAGCAGTGGCCAGAGTCATGCTGAGATTCTTTTGAAGCTCTTGCATTTCCTTGAGCTCTGCGCCCCTGACACCGGCGTGCTCAGTGGTGAGATCGGTCCAGAGCTGAAGCGTCTCCTTGCCGCCGAGCTTCGATGCAAAGCGAGCCGCGAACAGTTCATCGTTCCTGTAGGTCCCAAGAGTGCGGTTGAATTCTGCGAGCTCCTTCGCGGACATGTCCTGTCCGTTCTTTGCGAGGCGGGCCATGGCGTCGGCTGCCTTGAGGGCTTCAGCTGCGGAGTCTCGGTCCTTGTAACTGGCTCCGGAGAAGCCGTATTTGGCCTGATCGGCGAGGGCCCGCAACACCTTGTCCGCGGAGGTGTCGCTTTCGGTGGCCTTGTTCAGTATGCGTTGGACTTCGTCGCGGAGGTTAACGGCGTCCTGTTCTGAATGATCTGGAGTCTCGACGCCTTTTCCTGCGCGGTCCGGGTGGACGAGCATGGTGACTGCGAATCCGCCGTCACCTGTTGCTGTTACGGTGAGGTTTTTGTTGGCGCCTCGCTGAATTATCTGTCTGAGCTCGTCCCTGTGGCTGACGAGCTCATCCCGAGCGTCTTTGAGGATGTTTCGAATGGAAGTTGCCTGTGTGAGCGCGTCCTTGAATTCGCCCACCGTTTTGGTGATGAACTCTCGGGAGACTGTGGCGTTGACCCCGGCCCAATTTGCCTTATAGGCCTTGGCTTTGAGGTCTTCGCGCGCCTCCTTCTCCAGTTCCTTCAAGCTCTTGACGACGGTGGACCAGTCGTCGACAGCGTCGCCGAGGGATGCGAAGTTGCCGTTGAAAAGAGTCTCGAACTTCATCAGCTCCGCCTCCCGTCATCGAAGCCCTTGTCCAATTCGGCGATGCTGCTGATGATCCCGTAGACGTGGTGGTCGTCGTTCTTGTGGGTGTTGCGTGTGAAGTCCAGATGGTTGGAGATGTGGCCGCAGGCGTCGAGCAGCGTGCGGAGCTGCGCTTCCCACCTCTCCTGAATTCTGTCGAGTCCGCCGCCCAGCGCGAAACCCTGGGTCTTTAGATCGCTAGCCGCGGTCTGGCTGCTGGACCAAGCGTCACGGCCACGCGAACCGAGCCTGTCGAGCAGCTTGTATGCGCTATCGCCGACCATTTTGAGATCTTTTTGGCTGACGCGGAGATCGCCGCCAGGATCTCCGCCTGTACCGCCAGGCTCAGGTGGGAGCTGATTCAGCTGCATCTGGTCAGTGCGCCGCTCAGCTGCTTGCTGCTTAAGCTGTTCCCATTCGTCCCAAGCCATGTCCGTGGCCCCCGTGGTGGTTGTGGTGGTGATTGACTGTTCGTGGTGCTTCAGGCGGTCCGCCTGCGATGACGGGCCACTGCTAGGCCAGCCCCGCCGGCGATGATTACCGCAGTGCGGAGGCCGGTGAGCACCGGCCAGGGTGTCTGTGATTCCTCGGTCTTCTCCGGCGGGGTGTCCGCTGCGGCTTGTTTGTCGTCGACAGCGGGCTGTGGGCTCTCGGGTTTCGGCGTCTCGGCGAGGTCCGGCAGGGGGCACTCGTCAGCGGGCCCGTGATCGCCGGAGGATTTATGCGCGATGCGCGGGCGGACGATGCCGTAGCCGATATGGGCGTTGCGTTTTTCCCAGGCGGGGTGCTTGGACCAGATCAGGGCTGCGCTTGCGGAGGCGAGCGCGATGGCAGAGCTGGTCCATTGCCGATGGAGACTCCGGTCTTCCCTGCACATGCCTGCACATGCCTGCACGATCTGCTCACCTGGTGCGGTAATCGCGGTCTGCGCCTCGGCGATTGCATCGGAGGCGCGGGTCAGCCACTGGGAGGCAGCCTCCCTGTAATCACCAAGCCGCAGCGTTACGTTGGCGAGATCGCCGCTCCATGTACGGAAGGCGGAGGCTCCCTCACCCTTCCACTCCACATGCTGAGGACAAATCTTGAGCTCTGCTGCAATCTCGCGGATCGACTTGGCCGCCGCGGCCAGCCGGTCTGCCTCGGCCTGCACCCCGCCGCTGTTCGCCTGGTCCAGCCACCGCAGCGTCTCGTCATGGGACATGCTCTCAAAGGGCGTACCGCCCCCGGCCGGTGTGTGATCCATCAGCGTCTCCCCGCGCGTCGCCGCATTACCCGAACCGTCATCCGATCAGGTCCGTCAGAAGCCCGAACCACCGGATGTGTCGCCACCAACGCCGTCGGGTACGGCCCCACCGCCATGCCCCATACCGACGCGCTCGGCCTCGTAGCTCCCGCCGTACTGTTCGGTTGCCTCCGCACTGATCGCGCGCATCCGGTCCCGAAGGTCCACGTCGATGTGCTCGTAGCCCTTGTGCGAGGCCTGCATCGCGACGCCCGTGCCCTCGATGGAGTCCGACAGCAGCTTCGGCAGCGTCTCCAGCTCAGGGGGCACCGCGCGATAAGAGAGAAAGGGACCGGCCGCTTCGCCCCACACATTCGCGCCACCGACGAGCTGCTCGCGCGATACCTGTTCTTGGCTCACTCGCCCCGGGCCGGCCGGTGGCTCCTTGAGCTCGCGGATCAACTCGTCGACCCGATCACGAAACCGCGTGAACGCTGAAGGCTCGGTGGCCAGCCGCTCGCCGCGTTCGCCACCGAACCGACGATTCCTGCGGACCAACCTCCCGGCGCACCATCTGGGCTCGCTGAAACCGCAGCCCCGCCCCCGTTTGCCACCGTTCCCTCCCGTAAAGATGCTGCTGGAGGATCACCTTATCTACCGCCACCGACATCACAAGGCCAGGGTGGCCAGTTCGGATGGCCGATGGTCAGATGGCAATGCACTGGATCCGGCGGGCAACCGCGCCGCGGTGGAGCCGTACTGCCCCGTGAACCTTGGCGCGGTCGTCTCACTTCGTGCGGATTGCGGGGCGCCCAGGGCACCGTCGGGCGATGCGGACCTTGGCGTGGTGATGTTCAGGGCGGATGCGTACAGCAGAAATGCCCCGGTGGTGAAACCACTTCGGAGACTGGGCTTCCGCTTTCAAGAGCGCCGGGTGTGGTCGAGGTGTCCCGATCGCGAACCCGCGCGGAGGTCACTGTGCCGTCCTCTCCCGTGCTTGCCACTCTCCTTCTGGTGGTGTCAGCGGTGCTGTTGATTGCCCCCCCCGCGGTGCTGTGGGTCTGCGCTCGCTCGTCTGTTCTCGCGGCTGCCTTCACCTCCTCGACCGCCGGCTTCGCACCTTGCGAGGCGGTAACCGATGACCACACCTTGCGTAGTGCCTCAAGTGTTAGGTGTGCCGCTGGTCGAGCGGCACGCCGAGCGCCGCTGTTGCGGCACGAGCCGTGTTTCGCCGTCTCCTGGTGCAGCGTCAGTTATCGGCGAGGCGATCAGCGACGACGTGCTGATCGCCTCCGAACTGGTTGCCAACGCGACCGAGCACGCCTGCGGACCCTACGAGCTTCGATTCCACCGTGCGGCGGAGTGCAACTGCGAGGTTCACGACGTGACCGGGAGATGTCGGCCCTTCCCGGTATTCCCGCCGCGGCCTCCTATGCTCCGGCCGAGACGCATACGTGGGCCCGGCTCGCCACTTGGGCGGGCCGGGCCCATGGTGCGTCGCGGGGCGGCTTCAGAGGTGTAGGAGCCGTGCCCCCGCGCACAGGCCGTGCAGCAGGTCCGAGCCCGACGTGTGGCCGACGCTGAGGAGCGCGGCGAGGTGGGTGGTGGGGATCTCGCCGGAGCTCGCGGCCGCGTGCAGCAGGGCGGCGACCTCCGGGATGCAGTGGCCCGCTGCCGCGTGCGTGAGCAGCGAGGCCGAGACGAGTGTGGTGCGCCGGTGGGCGAGGGCGGTTGCCGTGAGCAGCGCGGGGAACCAACGCGGCCGGGGGAGCGTGCTGTTGGCGGCGAGCAGCAGTCCGCACAGGATGTCGTCGCCGGAGGGGGTCAGTCCGGGCCCCCGTCCCAGGAGCGCTCCGGCCGCATCGTACAGCGTCCGGTCGGATCCGGAGACGTCCTGGCGGGCGCGCTCGGTGAGCCGCGCCGCCAACGGTGCGATGTCCGGGGTCAGTTCGCGAGGCGGGGTCAGGTGAGCCAGGACTCGCAGCGCCTCGGCGGCCGGAGTGGCCTGGACGCGGGGCGGCGCCCAGGACACCCCGGCCGTGAGGCGCAGCGGCCCCAGCTCGACCCGGCCGCCGCCGATCCGCGCGACCGTGCCGGAGCCGAGCGCGGCGAACGGCCGCTCGCCCGCCCCCGCGCCGAGCACCACGGCTGCCGGTACGCGCACCCCGGTGTGTGCCACGAGGGCGAAGGGGGTGGGCCGGGAGGGTGGGTTCCCGGCCGGTGCAGTGGGGATGGCCGCGTGTGGGTGCCCGTCGGCGTGCGCCAACTCGCTTTCGTAGGGCAGCAGATACACCGCCTGCCCCGCGACGCCGACCACGCGCGCCCACCGCCGCGGCCCCAGGATCAAGGGCTCGACGAGGGTGGAGGGGGCGCACGGGTGGGCGGCGGGGCTCATGCGGCGGTCACCGCGCGGAGCCTGGGGCGGAACCGGTGGAGGTGCGCGTGGCGGACCCGGCGGAGGGGCCTGTGGCGGCTTCGGTTCCGGTGCGCTTGGCGGCGCCGACGGCGGTGTCCGTGGCGGAGTCGGCCCCGGTGCTCATGGCGGGACCGGTGGAGGTGTCCGAGGGGAGATCTGGAGAGGGGCCTGTGTCGCGACCGGCGGCGGAGTCGGCCCCGGTGCCCCTGGCGGGACCAGCCGAGGTGTCCGAGGGGAGATCGGCAGAGGGGCCCGTGGCGCGACCGACGGCGGTGGCCGCGGCTGAACCGGCCCTGGCACCCCCGGCCGAACCGGCCCCAGCACCCCCGGCTGAACCGGCCCCGACGCCTCCGGCGGGATCGGCAAGGGCGCCCGCGAACCCAGTGGCGAAGGGCGGCACCTCCGTCGCCGCCAGCGCCTTGCGGAAGCACTCCAGGGGCGCGTGGGTGAGGCCCGCGCCGATCTGGCCGATGCCCGGCTTCCGGTGTGAGATGCCCGTGGTGACCACGGGCGCGATCCCCGTGTCGAGGACGGCCCGTACGTCGATGCCCACCGGCGCGCCCACGCCGCCGAGCGCCGGCAGGCGGTAGGCCTCGTGGCGGGCCAGGGAGATCCGGGCCATCTCGCGGCTGGTGGCAAGGGCCTCCTCCACGGTGCCGCCCACGAACCCGGTGATCGCGGGGGCGGCCGCGAGCGAGAAGCCGCCCAGGCCGTACGTCTCCGTGATGGCGCTGTCCCCGATGTCGGGGTTGGCGTCCTCGGGTCCGTACCCGGCGAAGTACAGGCCTCGGACCTGGGTGGCGGGCGCGGTGAACCAGGAGTCGCCCAGACCGGCGACCCGGATGCCGACCTCGACGCCGTTGCGCGCGAACGTGGTCACCAGGGTGGAGTGGGGCACGCCGTGCGCGGCCGACGTGGCCAACTTGGCCGCGGCCATGGAGAAGTTGAGGAACCAGTAGTGGTTGTCCGCGAGGAAGCGCAGGACCGCGCGGGCGTGTTCGCCGGTGGAGAGTTCGGCGGCCAGCTCGCGCAGCAGCAGCGCCGACGCGGCCGTGTTCCTGCTGTGGCACTCGTCGCCCATCTGGAGCGCCTGCGCGGTGATCGCGCGCAGGTCCACGCCCTCGCCCCGGGCCCGCAGCGCGGCGCTCAGCGCGGGCGCGAGCACCTCGCCCATCCAGCGGAGCCGCTCCATGACGTCCGCGCCGAGCGCCCCGTAGCGCAGACAACGGCCCGCACCTTCATTGAGGTTGGAGTACGCGCGACGGCCGCTCGCCGCGTCCTCGACCTCGAGCACCGGCATGGAGGGGGAGACGATGCCGCCCATCGGGCCCACGGCCTCGTGGTGATGGCAGGGCTCGAACTCCAACGCGCCGCTGTCGGCCAGGTGTTGGGCCGCTTCGGGAGTCTCCGCCCAGCCTTCGAGGAGCGCCGCGCCGATCACACCCGCGCGCATCGGACCGCACATGTCCGGCCAGGCGATCGGTGGCCCCGCGTGCAGCAGCAGCCGTCGGCCGCTCGTGCGGTCGTCGAGCGCACCGATCGCCTCGCGCGCGGGCAGCACCCGTGTCCACACGGGCCGCACCGCGAGGAGCCGGGAGACCGCTTCCTGGTTGGCGGCCTCCACGGCCGGATGGCCGGTGAGTTCGGCCAGGCGCCAGGCCAGGTCCGGTGCGCCGGCGGCCGGCGGCCGCCAGTCGAGCGCGGTGACCTCGGCGCCTCCGGTACGCGGCACCTCGGCGAAGTCCGGGACGCCGACCGCGGCGATACGGACCGGGGCCTCGCCGAGCAGGGCCGGGTGCCGGCTGGGCGGGGGTGCGTCCTGTCCTGCCAGGGCCGTGGACGCCCCGGATCCGTCGAGCGCGGCGGTCATACGGTGCCTCCTGCGGTGGTCAGGGCCTCGGCGCGGTCGTGCCCGGGCGTGGGCAGCAGCGCGGCCGCGTACGCGATGGCGTCGGTGCTCGTCGGCGCGAGCAGCGCACCCGCCGCGCGCAACCGGTCCTCCTGCGCGGCCCGCCCCTGCGGATCCGCACCGGTCCCGACGACGAACGCCACGACGGGCGGGCGCTGTCGGGCCGGCACCCGCTCCAGCTCTTCCGCGAGGGCCGCCGCCGGGTCGGCGCCCGCGCCGTGGCCGAGCACGACGTCGAGGACGATCACGGCCGTACGGGGATCGGCCAGCGCGACCCGCAGATGGGCAGCGCGCACCGTCGGGTCGATCATCGGGTGGGGGCGGCCCGCGGTGTACGCGTCGTCGCCCAGGTCGAGGATCAGGTGCCGGTCGGGCAGGCGGATCCCGCCCGCGGCCGGCTCGGTCGTTGTCACCGCGCCCGGGACGGCGCGCCTGGCCTCGTAGGCGAACGTGCCTCCCGCGTACAGGGCGCGCAGCAAATGCGTGGAGGGAGCGGGCAGTTGAGGTCCGGAGGGCTCGGGCTGCCGAGGGGGGACGAACGCTTCCGGCACCTTGCCGCCGAGCGCCTCGACCGCCGCGGCCGCGGTGTCGCGCAAGGTGCCGGCCACCGTGACCCGCCCGGAGGGCCGGGCCCGTGTGCAGTCCAGGAAGCAGACCACGACCGGCTTCGAGGCGCGGGCGGCGCGGGCGAGCACCCGCTCGGCCACCTCGGGCGCGGGCGGCTTGGACACGAGGACGATCAGGGCGCAGCCGGGGTCGGCGTCGAGGAGTGCGAAGGCGTCGAGCGTGGTGATGCCGCCGACGTCGGCGCTCAGGTCGCGCCCGCCGGTGCCGATCATCTGCCGTATGCCCTCGCCGTACGCGTCGAGCAGACAGGACACCTGCTGAAGTCCCGTACCGGAAGCGCCGATCAGGCCGATCCTGCCGGGGCGCAGGACGTTGGCGAAGCCGAGCGGCACCCCGTCGACGACGGCCGTGCCGCAGTCGGGACCCATGGCGAGCAGACCGGCGCGGTGGGCCTCCTGTTTGATGCGGATCTCCTGGTCGAGCGGCACGTTGTCGCTGAAGACGAAGGCGTGCATACCGCAGCGCAGAGCCTTGAGCGCCTCCGCGGCGGCGTACGGGCCAGGGGTGGAGATCAGCGCGAGGGACGTGGCGGGGTCGGCCTCGGTGAGCGCGCGGGCGGGCGGTGCCTCCCGGGTGCCGGAGGAGGCGGGGGAGTCGGGCTGTGCCAGCAGGTCGTCGACGGCGGCGAGCGCGAGGGTGAGCGCCTCTGGGTCACCGCGCAGCGCCACGATCAGATCGTTGGGCCCGGCCTCGGCGGCTTCGGAGGTGAGCAGGTGGGCGTCGGCGAGAAGGCGCAGGTTCGCCTCCGTGGCCATCACCAGACTGGCGGCGGCCACGCCGGGCAGATCGCCGAGATGCCGGGCGGCTCGCATCAGGGCTACGGAATCGGCATAGGTGTCGCGGCGCAGGGAGTTGACGGTGCGCACCGCGGTGCTGTCGGGGGCAGTGTCGTCCGTGGCTTGCTCCATGACCCGACGGTACGGTCCGCCCCCCGGGTGCCCGCTTCGGCGCGAAGTGCCAGCAGGGCGGCCGCGATCGCTGGCACCGGCTGACAGTGTCGCGGGCCTTCGGGGCGGCGAACATTCCGGGACACCCGCATCCGTGCCGGTGACCGCGCCCGCATCCGTGCTCCCGTCCCCGCTGCCGAGCGACGAAGAGGTGTCCCCGTATGGACAGCGACAGCCCGCGCACCCAGCCACCCCCCGACGACAAGTCCGCAGCCACCCGGGCCCGCCGGGCCGCCGAGGCCACGGAGGACTTCGCCGCGGACCGGCTGCCGCCCGACGAACGCCGCTCCACTTTGTCGATCACCCTGGTCCGCATGGGCTTCACGGTGTCGGCCACCGATCTGCTCTACGGCATGTCGCTCGGGCTCTTCTTCCCGTTCTGGACCGGCGTCCTCATCGCCGTCGGCTCCTCGCTCGTGGTCAGCGTGGTGTCGATCCTGTGCGGCCTCATCGGCCAGCGTGAACGCATCACCACCGCACTCGGCCTCAAAGCGGCCTTCGGACGCGGCGGCAGCAGGCTGCCCTCTCTGGTCATCGCCCTGCTGTCGGCCGGGTTCGTCGGCTACAGCACCGGCATCACGGCCGGTGTGCTGCCCGGCGGCAAGGACCCGTGGATCGGGCTCGTCTACTGCGTGGTCCTCAGCGCCCTGTACACCGCCCTGTCCATCGTGGGCTTCGGCAAGGGGCTGACCTGGGTCGGGCGGATCAGTGTGCCGCTGATGCTGGTCACCGTCGTCATCGCGGTGGCCGCCGCGGTCGACCACGCGGGCGGCATCGGCGAGATCGTCGGCGCCGAACCGGCCCGGGCCGGCGAGGCCACGGCGCTCGCGCTGTTCGCCCTCGGGGTCAACAAGTGGATGACCGGCGCCACCGTCACCCCCGACATCACCCGCTTCGGCAAGTCCAAGTCGACCGTCTACACCACGACGGTCGCCGAGTTCATGGTCGGCAACTTCGGCTTCAACATGCTCGGCATCCTGCTCGGACTCGGCGTCCGCGAGGCCGACATGGGCGAGGCCTTCGGCATCGTCGGCGTCGGCGCGCTCGCCACGTTCGCGATCTTCGTGCAGGGCTTCCCGCACGAGGTGAACAACATGTACGCGGCCTCGCTCGCCGGACGCACCGCCGTCGACCTGCCGCGGATCGCCGTGAACGTGATCGCCGGCGTCCTCGCCTGCGGACTCGCGTACTACGGCCTGACGGCGGGCATCCTCGACGCCTTCCTGACCTACCTCGGCTATCTCGGTTACGCGATCCCGCTCATCCCCGGCATCCTCGTCGCCGACTACTTCCTGCTGCGGCGCGGACGCTACGACCTGTCCGAAGCAGCCGTGGCGGCCGTCAACTGGCGTGCCGTGTGGGCGTACTTCGCCGGGCTCGGCATCAATCTCGTCCTCGGCTTCGGCTTCGACGACAAGCTCTGGCACACGCTGCCGCTGACCGGGGCGATCCTGTACCTGCTGTTCTCGCTGCCGCAGTGGCGCGCGGCGCGGGCGGCCCGGATGACCGTCGCGGAACCCGTCACCGAAGCCGCGCGCTGAGCAACCGGTGGGCGTGCACCGCCAGTTCGGTCTGCAGCCGGCGCATCGGATCCTTGTCCGGTGCGCCGGTGAGCTTCTCTATCTGCTTCAGGCGGTAGCGCAGCGTGTTGTAGTGGATGTGCAGCTCCTCGGCCGCGTCCACGCCGTTGCGGTCGCGCTGGAGATAGACGCCGAGGCTGTGCACCAGGCTGCTGTCGTGCCGTGTGTCGTGCGCGATCAGCGGGCCGAGTGTGTCGTCCACCAGGGCCTGCAACTCGCCGTCCGGCAGCTGGTTGAGCAGCCGGTACACGCCGCACTCCTCGTACAGGCGCGTGAACGAGCCCTCGGGGCCGTCCAGTTCACGGCCGAGCGCGAGCGCGGAGAGCGCCTCGCCGTGGCTCAGGTGGAGCTCCACGAAGTCGGCGCGCACCGTGCCCGCCGCCACCGCGACCGTGTGCGCGGGGCAGGCCGCGGCGACCGCGCGGTGCAGTGAGGCGCAGGTGCGCCGCAGGGAGGGGCCCGGCTCGACGAGCACCGTCAACCCGCCCGGTGTGCCCCACACCGGGGTCTGGGCGCCCAGCGCGGTGCGGGCGGCGGACAGCAGCCGCTCCTCGGTGACCGGACCGGGCGCGGCGCCCGGCGCAGGTGCGACCTCGACCACCACCGCCGCGCGTGCGCGCTCCAGGTCCCAGCCGAGCGCGGCGGCGCGCCGGGAGGCCTCGGCGCGGTCTCGCGGCGGGTGCGAGACCAGCGCGGTGAGCAGCAGCGTACGGTAGCGGCGCTCGCGCTCGGCGAGCGCGCGCTCCTGCACCAGGAGCATCGTGACCAGGCTCGCCACATGCTCGACGGCCAAGGCGAGTTCGGCCTGGCTCGTACGGGCCCCGGCGCCCCACAGGACCACTTCGCCGCGGCAGCGGTCGCCCACGGTGATGGGCCGGGTCACGGTGGGCGGCGCGTCCGGCACGGGGCCGCCGGCCGTGACGGGCAGCGTGCCGTCGACGGCCTGTACGGCGGCGGGGCAGCCCGTCTCGCGGGCGAGCAGCGCGACGAGTTCGCGCTGCGAGCCACCGCTCAGGACCGCCTGCGAGAGCCGTTCGCGCAGCGCCTGGGTGCGTTCGAGGCTGAGCGCCTGGCGGTTGAGCACCGTGCCGATGACCTCGGACAGGATGTCGTTGAGCATCACCTCGCCCGGCAACTCCACGATGGGGAAAGCGAGTTCGTCGGCCCGCCGCAGCACCGGCTCAGGGATCGCCGGCAGATACGGGCCCACCTTGACGCCCAGGGCGGCAAGACCGCGCCGCGCCATCTCCGGCACCAGCGCGGCCAGGGCGCGTTCGTCGTCGCGTACTGCATAGGCCGTGGTGAGCAGGAACTCGCCGCCGCGCATCCAGCGGACGATGTCCGGCACTTCCATGATGTTGGCCACCCGGATGGGATGCGGCGCCCCGGCGTGGCCCGCGACCAGGCGCGCCCCCGCGAGGGCGGGCAGCTCCAGCGCCTGCGCCACGGTCAGGGCCGAGGCGGGGGCGGTGCGTCGGGCGAGCACTGGGGAACCGGCCACGTTGGCCACTATGGGCGCGAGTTCATGGACTGTAAACGCTGCGGACAGAAGACTGTATACGATTTTTCGGGCGGTCCTTTTCAGGGGGTCGGGCCTTTCGGGGGCGGCGGCCGGGTCAGCTGACTGCGTGGTGGTAGTGGTGCGGCCCACATGTGCCCGTACCCGCGAGCGCATCGCGCCGGCCGGGAACGCCCACACTGTCAGCAGGCGTCAACAAGCCCCGGCCGCTACTGGCACCGGCTGCCCATGACCCGTCGGTGCGGCATTCCTATCGTCCTGACATGCCCGAAGAACCCGCGGTCCGCACACCCGTACCGCCGCTTCCGCGGCACACCACCTCACCTTCCACGGTGCCCGCCACCGCACCCGCGTCGGCACCGGCACCGGCACCCACCACCGTGCTCGCCATCGGCGGCAACGCGCTCCTGCGCGGTGGCCGGCGGGCCACCATCGCCGAACAGTTCGAAGCCGCACGGCAGTTGGCCGCGCCCGTGGCCGCCATGGTCCGTGCCGGCACCCGCGTCGTGGTCACCCACGGCAACGGCCCACAGGTCGGCTTCATCAAGCGGCGCTCCGACCTCGTGGCCGAGATAGCCCCCGAACTCCCGCTGCTCGACCTCGACATGTGCGTCGCCGACTCGCAGGGCAGCATCGGCTACATCCTGGCCCGCGGCCTGTCCGGCGCGTTGCCGGCCGGGGTGCGCCCGGTGGCCGTGCTGACCCACACCGTCGTCGATGCGGCCGACCCCGCCTTCACCCGACCCACCAAACCGATCGGCACGCACTACGCCCGGGACGAGGCCGAACGCCTGGCCGCCCTGCACGGCTGGGCCATCGGCGAGGACGCGGGGCGCGGCTGGCGCCGGCTCGTCCCCTCGCCGGCACCGCGCCTGGTCGTGGAACAGGACGCGATCGCGGCCCTCCTCGCCGCCGGGCAGCTGGTGATCGCCGGCGGGGGCGGCGGCATCCCGGTCGTGGCCGCGCCGGACGGGTCGCTGCGCGGCGTGGAGGCGGTGGTCGACAAGGACGCCACCTCCGCCCTGCTCGCGCGGGGCCTCGGCGCCCAGGAATTGGTCATCACCACCGGAGTGGAACGCATCGCCCTCGACTTCGGCACGCCGCACGAGCGGTTCGTGGACCTGCTCCACTGGGACGAGGCCGAACGGCACCTGGCCGACGGCCAGTTCCCCGAAGGGAGCATGGGGCCGAAGGTGCGGGCCGCGCTGGACTTCCTCGCCGGCGGCGGCAGCAGCGTCCTGATCACCTCGCCGGCGGCGCTCGGTGCGGCTCTCGCGGGACGCGCCGGCACTCGGATCGTGGGCGCCTCGCCGGCGGGCGTTCGTGCCCCTGCCCCGGCCGTACGGGCCGACGACCCGGCGGTACGGGTCGACGCCGCCGACCTTGATCGCAACGTGGCGGCAGCGGAGACGTAACACGGTTCTTGTGGGGTGGGCGCCTGCCTGGGGTGGGCCCGCCCCGGTGTCGGGGTGGGGCGCATGCGCGGGGGTGGGCCGGACATAGCCCGCCCTCCCGGGGGCCCAGCCCAGTCCCAGGCTATCGACCGCCACTGACAACACCCGCCGACACGGAACGGACGCCGAGCCCCAACCCCCCGGATGCAGAGGACACTTGATGCCCCACAGCACCGCCACCGCAAGCACCGCGACCGCAGGCCCTGCCACCGCAACAACCACCACCGCCGCCCTCCCGGTCGACGGCACCCATCACCTCCGTACGACCGAGAAGACCGCCCGGTGGGGCGAACTCCCGCACGCCGGGAGCGCACCCGTCCTGACCGTCGCCGACGGCGAGACCCTCACCATGGACCTCGTCTCGCACGAGGGGATCCTGCCGGACCAGGGGCGTGATCCGGTCGCGTTCTTCGGTGAGTTCGGCGTCCCCGAGCGCGACGTGCTCGCCGACGCCCGTGCGATCGCAGAGTCCGGGCTCGCGCGCGACGCCGTGGTGCTGCCCGGACCGCACATCGTCACGGGGCCCGTCGCGGTGCGCGGAGCGCTGCCCGGTGACCTGCTGCGGGTCGAGACCCTCTCGCTGCACCGCCGCTGCCACTACGGGATCGTGGCCAACCGGCACACCCGCGGCGCCCTGCCCGGCGAACTCCCGCAGGACGAGCTGGAGTTGACCGGACCCTCGCTGCTGCGCGGCCCGACCGGCACCGTCAACGCCTTCTGCACCGTGGAGGCCGGTTCCGGCGGAACCGAGTACGGCGTCCTGCGCTGCACCGACACCCTCAGCGCCCGCTTCCCGCTCAACCCCTTCGTCGGGATCATGGGCGTCGCGAGCGGCAGCGAGGGCACTCCGCTCAGCTCGATCCCGCCCGGCGTCCACGGAGGCAACCTGGACGTCAAACACCTGACGTGCGGATCGTCCTTGTACCTTCCCGTACAAGCCGAGGGCGCCGGCTTCTACGCGGGCGATCCGCACTTCGCCCAGGGCAACGGGGAGGTGGCCCTCACCGCGTTCGAAGCGCCGCTGCGGGCCACCTTCCGGCTGTCCCTCGTACGGGGCGAGGCGGCGCGGCGGGTGCAGGGCCGCGTCGGCGAACCGTTCGCCGAGACCCGTACGCACTGGATCGCCATCGGACTCGACGCCGATCTCGACGAGGCGATGCGCCAGTGCGTCCGTTCCGCGCTCGCCTTCCTCACGGCCACTACCGGCATGGACCGGCAGACCGCGTACGCCTATCTGAGTGCCGCGGCGGACTTCGAGGTTTCGCAGGTGGTCGACCAGGTCAAGGGCGTGCACTGCCTGATCCGCAAGGCCGACTTCCCCGGAGAGCTGTGAGCGCCCCACAAGCCTTGTCCACCCCGCAAGCGCCGTACGCCCCGCAAACCACGTACGCCCTGCAAGCCCCGCACACCCGGTCCGCCCACCGCCGTCCGAGACGCAGCCAAGGAGAGAGACCGTGACGGACCTGCTGCTCCGCGCCGTACGCGTGGAGAACGCCACCGACCCCACCGACGTCCTGCTCCAGGGCGGTCGGATCGCACAGATCGGCCCCGCACTCGCCGCCCCCGAAGGTGCAGAGGTGTACGAGGCCGACGGGCGGGTGCTCCTTCCCGGCCTGGTCGAGTCCCATCTGCACCCCGACAAGGCGCTCCTCGACACGATCCGCCCCAATCCCACCGGCACCCTGGCCGGTGCGATCAGCGTGACGGGGGAGCTGAAGCGGGAGTTCACCCACGAGAGTGTGCGCGCCCGGGCCGAGCAGGTCCTGGAGATGTGTGTGCGCAACGGCACCACGACCGTGCGCGCCCACCCCGACGTCGACCCCATCGCCCGCCTGTGCGGCTTGGAGGTGATGCTCGAACTGCGGGACGCCTGGGCCGACTTGGTGACCGTGCAGATCGTCGCCTTCCCGCAGGAGGGCATCTTCAAGGCCCCCGACACCCACACCCTGCTCCGCAAGTCCCTGGACGCGGGGGCGGACGTGATCGGCGGCTGCACGTATGCCGAGAAGGACCTCGCGGACTGCCGGCGCCATGTGGAACTGGTCCTCGATCTCGCCGTCGAATACGGCGTCCCCGCCGACCTGCACTGCGATTTCTCCGACGACGCCTCGGACCCGCGGTTCGCGCTCGCCGGGTTCATCGCCGAGCAGACCGCCGCCCGCGGCCTCGGCGGACGTGTCGCGCTCGGGCACGTCACCTCGCTCGGCGCCCTGCCGCCCGCCGAACGGCGCGCCGTCGCCGCCGACCTCGCCCAGGCCGGCGTGGCCGTCGTGCCGCTGCCGGCCACCGACCTGTTCCTCGGCGGGCGAGGCGACGAACAGGCCGTACGACGGGCCATCGCACCCGTCCGCGACCTGTGGGACGCGGGTGTGCTCACCGCCTGCTCCAACAACAACATCCGCAACGCCTTCACCCCGTACGGCACCGGCGACCTGCTCGACACGGCGCTGCTCCTCGCCCGGCTCGCGCACCTGTCCGGACCGTCCGACCTGCACCGCGTGCTGCGGCTCGTCACCCACGACGCGGCCCGCGTGGTCGGCCTCACCGACTACGGCGTGCACGTCGGCGCCGCAGCGGACCTGGTGGTGGCCGACACCCGCGACTACGACGCGGTGCTGCTCGAACGGCCCGTGCGCAGCGCGGTGATCAAGGCGGGCCGCATCGTCGCCCGCGCCACGCACACCTCGGAGCTGACCCTTCACCCCGCGCGCCCTGGAGGTCTGACATGACGGAGACGAACACGACCGCGAGTACGAGTACCACCACGACCACGACCACGACCACGACCACGAGCACGAGCGCGCCAGGGGCCGCCCCCGTGATGCGCGAGCGCATACCCCACGAGATCGTGGCCTCCGTGCTCGCCGCCACCACGGCGTTCATCGGCGGCAACGCGCTGCATCTGCCGCCCTGGGCGATCTTCATCGCCTGGGCCGGCACCTTCCTGCTCGGCGGCCCGAACCTCGCCAACGCCAAACGCCTCTGGTGCGCGATGCCGATGGGCTCCACCTTCGCCCTGGTGATCGTGCTCCTGGAGACCAACGCGGGCACGGCCTTCGGCGAGAGCCAGCTCGCCCGCAACTTCTTCGCCGCCCTGTGCATCCTCGTGGTCAACACGACGCTGATGTACACCGGCCGCCTCCCGCTGTTCTCGCTCATCCCCGGCATGTTCTTCGGCTTCGCCTCGTACTTCGCGACGTTCTTCGGCGGTTTCGGCTACGACGCGGGGAACGCCTGGTCGGCCTGGATCTGCGTGATCGCGATGAACGCGCTCGGCCCGGTCTTCGCCTGGCTCTCGGTCCGGCTCGCCTTCCCGGTACCCGTGGAGACGCCGGCTCCGGCGGCGGCTCCCGCGCCCAAGCCCCCGGCCCCGCGCGGCGAACCGGCGTAGCGCCCCGGCCCGCCCGGCTCCTGCCTCTGCACATCTGCGGGCCCGGTCTGCATACTCCTGGTACCTCGCAGGAGGCGGGCCGGGCACCGCGCGTGCCCACGCGAACCGGGAGATGGGGCATCCATGGGCGACACGGCACTCGTACTCGGCGGCGGCGGACTCACCGGGATCGGCTGGGAGATCGGCCTGCTGCACGGTCTGGCCCGCGCCGGCGTGGACGTGACCGGCGCGGACCTCGTCGTCGGTACGTCGGCGGGCTCGGTGGTCGGCGCCCAGCTGACCTCGGGCGTGCTCACCCTCGAAGAGCTCTACCGGCGCCAACTCGCCAGTGCGAAGGGCGAGATCCCCGCGACGATGGGCCCCGCCATGTTCGCCCGGTACGCCTGGGGTGTGCTGCGCTCGCGCGACGCGAAGGCGTACGGCGTCCGGATGGGGAGGATGGCGAGCGCCGTACGGACGGTGGGGGAGGAGGACCGGCGCGAGGTGATCGCGCAGCGGCTGCTCTCGCACGACTGGCCCGAGGGGCCGCGGCTCGTGGTCACGGCGGTGGACGCCGCCACCGGTGAGCTCGCCGCGTTCGACCGCGACAGCGGGGTCGGCCTCGTCGACGCCGTCTCGGCCAGCTGCGCCGTGCCCGGTGTGTGGCCCCCGATCACGATCGACGGCCGGCGCTACATCGACGGCGGGGTGCACTCCTCCGCCAACGCCGCACTCGCCGCCGGATACGCCAAGGTCCTCATCGTCGCGCCGATCGCCCTCGGCGGCGGACCGCTGCCGACCCCGCGCGCCCAGGCCGCCCGGCTCACCGCCGCCGGCTCGAAGTGCGTCCTCATCACCCCGAGCCGCGAGGCCCGCCGCACCTTCGGCCGCAACGTCCTGGACCCGGCCCGCCGCGCACCCGCGGCCCGCTCGGGCCTCGCGCAGGCGGCGGCGCACGTGGCGGAGGTCAGGCGGCTCTGGCAGGACTGAGGGCCGGGCCGGGTCTTCGTGCCGTGCCGCGCCGGGGTGCCCGCGCACCGGCCCCGCGCACGGGAGCCGCGGGCCGGTCATGAGGAATGAGCCGGTCAGGTCCGCGCGTGCGACCGGCCCGGCACAATGGAGCGGTGGACGAGCCGATACCCGTGATGCGCACCGTGGACCACGGTGTCGCGAAGCTGATGCCCGATGTGGACCGGCCGCGGGCCTGGCTCCTGACCGTGGACGGCGCACCGCAGTCGTACGTCGACCTCGACGACCCGACCCATCTCGAGTTCGAGTACGCCCGCCGCCTCGCCCACGTCCTCGACGCGGTGGAGCCGGGCCCGGTCGACGCGGTGCACCTCGGCGGCGGGGCGCTCACCCTGCCCCGCTACCTCGCGGCCACCCGCCCCGGCTCACGGCAGCAGGTCGTCGACGCCGACAAGGCGCTGCTCGCCCTGGTCACCGAGCACCTGCCGGTGGCCGAGGACGCCGGCATCCGGACCTACGGCGCCGATGCCCGCACCTGGTTGGAGTCGGCGCCGGACGCGAGCGCCGACCTGCTCGTCGCGGACGTCTTCGGCGGCTCGCGCGTCCCCGCGCACCTCACCACCCTCGGCTACGCCCGCGAGGCCGAGCGGGTCCTGCGCCCCGGCGGTGTCTACCTCGCGAACCTCGCGGACGGCGCGCCCTTCACTTTCCTGCGCTCCCAACTGGCCACGTTCCAGGCGGTGTTCGGCCACCTCGCGCTGGTCGCCGAACCCGGCGTGCTGCGCGGCCGCCGCTTCGGCAACGCGGTCCTCGTCGCCGCGCACCACGAGCCGGACACCGCAGAACTGGCCCGCCGCACGGCCGCCGACGCCTTCCCCGCCCGGGTCGTGCAGGGACTCGCGCTGACCCGCTTCATCGATGGGGCACGCCCGGTCGAGGAGTCCGACGCGGTGGCCTCACCCGAGCCGCCCGGCGGGGCGTTCGGCATCGGCTGAGGAATCCCCGGGCGCCGGCGCGCGGCGCCGTACTCGTCGAGCGAGGCCGCCGCTCGGGCGCGGCGGCCCACTTGGGTGCGGCGGCCCACTTGGGCTCGACCGGCCCGGTCAGCCCGTCTCGGTCGGGTCACCCGAGAGCCGGACCGTGCTCATGATCTTCATGATGGTCTCGTCCGACAGCTCGTCGTCGACGCCGGTCGGGCCGTGCAGGTTCCACGCCACGAAGTCGTTCGCGGAGTTCTTGAAGCCGAAGGTGATCGCCTTGCCGTCCGTGGCGCACTTGCCCTTCTCAGGGGTGTTCTCCGAACGGGCCCACGCGTAGCTGCCCTTGATGCCCGACTTCGTCGTGAACTCCTTGGACTTCTTGTCGGCCTTCACGCTCTTCTTGTCCGGCTGGGTGTATCCGCCGAAGACCCACCACGCGACCTGGTTGACGGCGACTTCGTTGGTGTCCTTCGCGCCGTTGGCACCCTTGGTGCCGACCGTCGCGAGCGGCGTGTTCTCCGTGCTGCCGTCCTTGTCCTCGTCGGACTCGCACCAGTTCTTCTTGAAGTACGCGGGCGCGGACATGATGATCAGCGGCTTGCCGTCCTCGGACTTGTCGTCCTCGAAGCCGACCATCATCGACGGGGAGTCGACCTCCCAATCCGCCGGCACGTCGAAGGCCACCCCGCGCTTGGGGTTGACCACGACCTTCCAGCCGGGGATGACCGGGTCGATGTTGGAGCCGGTGCCGCGCGGGTTCTCCTCCTCGGAGGCGGAGGCCGAGGGGCTCTTCGGGGCCGACGAGGTCTTGTCGCCGCCGCCCTTCGCGGTGTCGGACTTCTTGCCGTCGTCCTTGCCGAGCACCAGGTAGCCCGTGACACCCGCGGCGACCACCACGGCCGACGCCGCGATGATCGCGACCAGCTTCGTACGGTCGCCGCCGCCACCGCCGCTGCCGCCCCCCTGCGGTGCCTGCGGCTGGCCCGCCAGGCTCGGCGCGTTCCACTGGCCGGAGCCGGGCTGCTGGTAGCCCTGCTGCTCACCGGTCTGCGGGTAACCGCCCTGCTGCTGGTAAGGGTTCGGCTGCTGGTACCCCGGCTGCTGATAGGGGTTCGGCTGCTGGTACCCCGGCTGCTGGTACGGATTCTGGTTGGCGTCCTGCGGGTTCTGCTCGCCCCCGGGCGGCTGCTGTCCTGGCCACATGGCGCCTAACGATAGAGGGGAGGCCGGGGAGGGGCCACGCCCGCCCCCGATTGTGACGAGCTCGGCACACAGCACACCGCGACCTCGGCCTCGCCGGGGAAGGGTATGGTCAAGCAGGCTTACCGGTCGGTAACATCCAGGCCATGAGCGCAGACCAGATGTCGATCGGCGAGATGCTCGCCGCGACCGTTCCGATGGCCCGCACGCTGAACCTCGAGTTCGGCGAGACCACCCCCGAGCGGGCCGTGGTGACGCTGCCCGACCAGGGCGACTTCCACAACCACGTCGGCGGCCCGCACGCCGGCGCCATGTTCACGCTGGGGGAGTCCGCGAGCGGGGCGATCGTGCTCGCCGCCTTCGGCGACCAGCTCTCGCGCGCGGTGCCGCTCGCGGTGCGCGCCGACATCGCGTACAAGAAGCTCGCCATGGGCCCGGTCACGGCCACCGCCACGCTCGGCCGCCCGGTCGCCGATGTGGTCGCGGAGCTGGACAAGGGGGAGCGCCCCGAGTTCCCGGTCGCCATCGAGATCCGCCGCGAGGACGGTGCCGTCACGGGCGAGATGACCGTCGTCTGGACGCTGCGTCCCAACAGCTGATTTCTTCAAGGTCTGAACGCAAGAGCCGTTCGGACCGCTCCTCCGCGCCGACGCGCCCGCTGCAACCACCCCGCAGCGGGCGCGTCCTCCGTTTCCGTACGCTTCCGTGTTCATGTCATTGACACGAGTCAGTGACGGTCATAAGTTCCCCGGCGTAACCCGTGGTGTCTGACAGCCCGTCAACTCTCCCTTGTCGCATAGTGCGTCTATTGCTTTCAAAGCACGAACGCCGATCGCCAGTTGGCACGTGTACATGCACTGCCTCTTCACGTGTACGTGCACCGCCTTCACGTGTTCCTGCACCGCCACGCGTACAGAAGGAGTCACGGCCCATGCCCCCGAGCGCCCCGACCCCGAGTGCCCCGACCGTCTCCCGCCGCTCCGCCCTCCGCCTGCTCGGCACCGCCGTCGCCGTGGCCACCGCCGCAACCGCCGGTGTCGCGGCGCCCGCCCACGCCGCCTCCGCCGCGCGCAGACCCGACCGTGCGGCCGGCCCGCGCGTCGAGGCGCTGATCGCCCGGCTCACCCTCGACGAGAAGATCTCCCTGCTGCACGGCGCCGAGGACCCCAGAGCCCTCGGTCAGGCCGGGTACATCCCGGGCGTGCCCCGGCTCGGCATCCCGGAGCTGCGTCTGGCCGACGGTCCGGCCGGCGTGCGCGTGAAGCAGCCCGCGACCGCGCTGCCCGCCCCGGTCCTGCTCGCCTCCACCTTCGACCCGTCCCTGGCCCGCGCCTACGGGGAGGTCATCGGCCGCGAGGGCCGCGCGCTCGGCCAGGACGTGCTGCTGTCGCCGATGTGCAACCTGGTCCGCACCCCGTACGCGGGCCGCAATTTCGAGACCTTCGGCGAGGACCCGCTGCTCAGTGCGGACATGGTCGCCGAGGAGATCCGGGGCATCCAGGGCGAGGGTCTCGTCGCGACGGTGAAGCACTTCGCGATGAACAATCAGGAGAAGGACCGCAACACGATCGACGTGTACGCGGACGAGCAGACCATGCACGAGACCGAGCTGCGTGCCTTCGAGGCCGCCGTCGCCGCCGGGGCGGGCTCCGTCATGGGCGCGTACAACAAGGTCAACGGCACCTTCGCCTGCGAGAGCAAGGACCTGCTCACCGACATCCTGCGCGACCGCTGGGGCTTCGACGGCTGGGTGATGACCGACTGGTTCGCCGCCCACAGCACCGTCGAGGCGATCACCGCCGGGCTCGACATGGAGATGCCCGGCGGGATCTACTTCGGCGCCGCCCTGAAGAAGGCCGTCCAGGGCGGCAGCGTGCCCGAGTCGGCCGTGGACCGCTCCGTGCGGCGGCTGCTCTCCGTGATGGACCGCTTCGGGCTGCTCGACGGCTCGATCGGCCCCCGTCCCGGGCGCGACGCCGAGGCCGGCGCCCGTACCGCCCTGGAAATCGCCAGGGCCGGCGCCACCCTGCTCCACAACCGCCGAGGCACCCTCCCGCTGGAGGGCGCGGCGGCCCGCAGCATCGCCGTCATCGGCCCCACCGGTAAGCACCCCTTCGTCAGCGGCGGCGGCAGCGCCCACGTCGTGCCCGACCACGCCGGCTCCCCGCTCGACGCGATCCGCGCGCGGGCCGGACGCGGCGCGCAGGTCTCGTACGCGCTCGGTGAGGACCTGTACGGCAAGGCGATCCCGGCCGGCGCGCTCAGTCCCGGGTTCGACGCCGAGGGCCAGGGCGTCGCGCCCGGCGCGACCTGGGAGTACGACGGGACGCTCGACGCCGAGGACGCGGGGGAGTGGACCTTCGTGATCCACTACTCGGGCGAGCGGCCCAAGGTGCGCCTGGACGGCGAGGAGCTGTTCCCGCTCGCGCCCGGAGTCGGCGAGTTCTTCTCCGGCGGCCTGGTCAGCGCCGCCCCGGACGGCCTCCACGTGCGCCGCAGGACCCTCCAAGTGGCGGGCGGCGCGCGGCGCCTCACGATCACCGCGAAGGGCGGCGACAAGGGCCAGCTCTTCCGGCTGCGCAGAGTGACCGCCGCAACCCGCGCGCAGGACGTCGCCGAGGCGGTACGGGCGGCACAGGGCGCGCACAGCGTGGTGCTCTTCGCCTACGAGGACGCCACCGAGGGCCAGGACCGCACCACCCTCGCCCTGCCCGGCCACCAGGAAGCCCTGATCAAGGCGGTCACGGCCGCCAACCCCCGGACGACCGTCGTCCTCAACACCTCCTCGGCCACCTCGATGCCCTGGCTCGCACGGACCGGCGCGGTGCTTCAGATGTACTACCCCGGCCAGGAGGGCGCCGCCGCCACCGCCGCCGTGCTCTTCGGCGACTGCGACCCCGGCGGCCGGCTCACGCAGACCTTCCCGGTCGACGACGCCACGCATCCGACGGCCGGCGACCCCGTGCGCTACCCGGGGGTGAACGGACGCCAGGAGTACACCGAGGGCGTGCACATCGGCTACCGGTGGTACGCGGCCGAGGACAAGCGGCCCCTGTTCCCCTTCGGGCACGGACTCTCGTACACCTCCTTCCGCTACAGCGACCTCGAAGTGCGCGCGGACGGCGGGGGCCTCGCGGTGAGCTTCACCGTGCACAACACCGGCCGGCGCACCGGTGTCGACATCCCTCAGGTGTACGTCGGTCCGTCCCCCGAACTGTCCGTGGAACAGGCCGAGTTGGCGCTCTCCGGTTACCGCAGGGTGACCCTGCGGGCCGGGGAGCGGCGCCGGGTCACCGTCCATGTGGCGCGGCGGTCGCTGTCCTCCTGGGATGCCAAGCGGCACGGCTGGGTGCTCGGCACCGGACGGCGCGCGGTCCAGGTCGGCGCATCAGTCGGCGATCTGCGGCTGCGGTCCGTGGTGAAGGTGGGGCGGTGACCATGGGAGCCTCTGCGATATCGAGTGCCGGGAAGAGCGCGACACGGAGGGGCGGGATCTCCGCGATACGCCGGCGCGTGGGCCTCTTCGTGGCGGCGGTGCTCGCGGCCGGCAGCCCCGTGCTGTCGGCCGCGCCCGCCCAGGCCCGCGCCGAGCGCGTCGATCACGACACCGTGGTGCACACGACCGGCGGTCTCGTACGGGGTGAACGGACCGGGCAGGGACGGCAGTTCCTCGGCATCACCTACGCCGAGCCGCCGGTCGGCCGGCTGCGGTGGCGGGAGCCGCAGCCGGTGCGGCCCTGGCTCGGGGTGCGGGACGCGACCTCGTTCGGCAACCGCTGTGTGCAGGGCGCCAGTTGGGACCCGGGCTACGAGCGCCCGAGCCTGACGGAGAACTGCCTCGACCTCAACGTGTACGTGCCCGACACCAAGCGGGCGCAGCAGCTGCCGGTGATGGTGTGGCTGCACGGCGGCGGTCTGACGGGCGGCGCCGGTGAGGACGTCGTGCCCGACGTGTTCGCCGCCGAGACCGGGACCGTCGTCGTGACCGTCAACTACCGCCTCGGTGCGCTGGGTTTCCTCGCCACCGAAGGACTCGACCGGGAGGCGGGTGACGGGGTCTCGGGCAACTTCGGGTTCCAGGACCAGCAGCTCGCGCTGCGCTGGGTGCAGTCCAACGCCGGCCGCTTCGGCGGCGATCCGCGCCGCGTGACGATCGCCGGGGAGTCCGCGGGCGGCGGCTCGGTGTGCAACCAGCTCGCCTCGCCCACCGCCAAGGGCCTGTACCGGGCGGCGATCATCCAGAGCGGCGCGTACAACGACTGCGCGGCCCGTACCCGCACGAAAGCCGTCGAGGAGGGGGCGGCCTTCGCGAGGAAGGCGGGCTGCCCCGACCCGGCCACCGCGCCCGCCTGTCTGCGCGGCAAGTCGGCCCAGGAGATCCTGACCGCACAGGCCGGGTTCAGCTGGTCGGCCGTCGCGGGCGGCGGCTTCCTGCCGCAGCAGCCCACCGCGGCCTTCGCCGCCGGGGCGGCCGCCGGAATCCCCGTCATGAACGGCGCCAACCAGGACGAGGGCCGCCTTTTCGCCTTCGGCCAGTACGACGCGCTCGGCAATCCGCTCACCGCCGCCGAGTACCCCAAGGCCGTCGAGCGGCTCTTCGGCCCGCAGCTCGGGCCCGAGGTCGTACGCCGCTATCCGCTCGCTGCGTACCCGTCACCGAGCATCGCGTACGGCACCGTGCTCGGCGACCAGTTCATGGCGTGCACGGCGCTGCGGCTCGACCGCACGCTCGCCGCACGAGGCAAGGTGTACGCGTACGAGTTCGCGGACCGCACCTCGCCGCCGTTCGCCTCGCTGCGCAGACTCGGCACCACCTTCGACTTCGGGGCGACCCACGTCAACGAAGTGCAGTACCTGTTCCGGCACTTCGGGATCGACACCCCGCTCGACGACCAACAGCGGGTCCTGGCACGGCAGATGGTGCAGTACTGGGGCTCCTTCGTCCACGGATCCCCGCCGCGCGCCCAGGGCGGCCCGGTCATGCCGCACACCGAAGGGCGGGTCCTCAGCCTGCGCACCGCCCCGGCCGGCGGGCTCGACGTGAGCACCACGGTCGGCGAAGACCACCAGTGCGACCTCTGGGACGCGGCCGCCACCGCGTGATCCAGTAGGCTGCCCGGCGGCACACAGGGTCCGACACCGACCGGATCCAGGGGGACTGTGCCGCCGGGCAGATGCACGTGGACCGGAGGGAACGGCCTTGCAGGAATGGCTGGCCTCCGTCCCCGCGAGCGCCGTCTACCTCCTGGTCGCAGGGGTGCTGCTCGTCGAGAGCGTCGGCGTCCCGCTGCCGGGCGGCCTCATCCTCGTCACCGCCGCGCTCCTCGGCTCACGCTACGGGGAGATCGACCCGTGGCTCCTCGCCGCGAGCGCGGCCCTCGGTGCCGCCTGCGGCGCCTTCTGCGGCCTCGCGCTCGGCAGGCGGGCGGGACGCCCGCTCCTGGAACGGCTCGGCCGGCGCTTTCCCCGGCGCCTGGGACCGGCCCGACTCGCCGCCGCGGAACGGTCGTTCGGCGCATGGGGGCCGTGGGCGGTGCTGTTCGGGCGCTTCGTGGCGCTGCTGCGGATCTTCACCGGACCGGTGGCCGGGACCCTGCGCATGCCCCTGTGGCAGTTCGCCCCCGCCAACACCTTCGGAGCCGCGCTCTGGGCGGGCGTGACCACCGGAGTGGTCCACCACCTGGGCCTGGCGGCGAGCCGCTGGCTCACCCGCTTCTCCGCCCTCGTCCTGGCGGGTGCGGTGCTCCTCACGGTCACCGCGGTGTGGTTCCTGCGGCGCAGGGCGCGGCGTGGTCCGGCACCGGGACCGGCCGCCCCCGACCCGGGGGCGGCCCCGGCTCCCGATTAGCGCCCCGTGGACCTACTCGTGCGCCGCGCGGTGCGCCTTCGCCAGCTCCGTGTACATCGCCGCGTTGAGCTTGATGCCCTCGCGCTCCTCCTCGGTCAGCGGCCGGCGCACCTTCGCGGGGACGCCCGCGACCAGGGAGCCGGGCGGCACCTGCATGCCCTGCGGGACCAGTGCCTGCGCCGCGACCAGCGAACCGGCGCCGATCACCGCGCCGTTGAGCACCGTGGCGCCCATGCCGATGAGGCAGTCGTCCTCGACGGTGCAGCCGTGCACCGTCGCGTTGTGCCCCACCGAGACCCGGTCGCCGATGGTGACGGGGAAGCCGGGGTCGACGTGCACCGTGCAGTTGTCCTGGATGTTGCTGTCCTCGCCGAGCACGATCGGGCCGCAGTCGGCGCGCAGCACCGCGTGGTACCAGATGCTCGCGCCCGCCTTCAGCGTCACCTCGCCCATCGCCACCGAGGTCGGTGCGGCGAACGCCTCCGGGTGCACCTCGGGGTCCTTGCCGCCGACTCCCGCGATCAACGCCCGCTCTGCCATGCCGTGCTCCTCATTGCTCAGGTCTTCGTGCGCCCAGGGGAACGGTAAGCGACGGGCGTCCGGCAGCCGCAGGGTGGGGTGAAGATCACAGGTCGCGCCTCTCATCGCTTCGCGCGCACATGAGTACGGTGTCCGGGTGCCGAACAGGAACACGTTCTCATCGCTGGCCGCGGCCCGGCGCCGCCTGGTCACGCGCGCCGTGCACGCCGGATGGCAGTGGGTGCAGCGCTCGGGCGCCGTCACGGCCGAACGCCCGGGCAGGCTCAGGTTCCGCCGCATCGGCGCCGGGACCAAGCTGGCCTTCCCGCAGGGCACGGTGTTCGGCGAGCCCTGGATCGAACTCGGCGACCACTGCATCGTCGGGGAGCAGGTGACGCTGACCGCCGGCATGATGCCGGACCTGGACCTCGGTCCCGATCCGATCCTGCGCATCGGCGACGGCGTGGTGCTCGGCCGCGGCAGCCATGTCATCGCCGACACCACGGTGACGATCGGCGCCGACTGCTACTTCGGCCCGTATGTCTACGTCACGTCCACGAACCACAGTTACGACGACCCCGAGGAGCCCGTCGGCAAGCAGTGGCCGCGCATGGAGCCGGTGGAGATCGGCCCCGGCTGCTGGATCGGCACGGGCGCGGTGATCCTGCCCGGCGCACGCCTCGGCCGCAATGTCGTGGTGGCCGCGGGCGCGGTCGTCCGCGGCGAGGTGCCCGACCATGCGGTCGTGGCCGGTGCGCCCGCCCGGGTCGTACGGCGCTGGGAGGCCGCCACCGGATGGCAGCCGCCGCTGCGGACCCCGCCGCCCGTGCCGATCCCCGCGGGCATGACCTCCGAACAGCTGCTCGCGCTCGCGGAGTTGGTGGACGAGGAGCCGGACGCCGGGGTGCGGTGACCGGGGGAGCGGCGACCGTCAGCCGCCCGCCAGGAGCACCGTGCCGACCAGCGCGAGCCCCGCACCCGCGGCCTGCACCGCCCGCAGCCGCTCCTTGAGCACCCCGCGCGCCGCGAGCGCCGTCACCACCGGGTAGAGCGAGGCGAGCACGGCGGCCACGGTGACCGGACCGTGCTGCGCGGCGATCGAGTACGTGCCGTTGGCGGCCACGTCCGCGAGCCCGATGAAGGCCAGCGCGGGAACGGAGGACCACACCGCACGCATCCCGCCGTCGGCCGGCAGGATCTCGGCGCCCCGCCGGGCCGTGACGTACAGCGCGAGGCCGCCCGCCGTGACATTGGCGACGCGCTGCACGAACAGTGCGAGGAACAGGCCGGTGAGCGTGCTGGAGGCCTCCGCGATCAGCGCCATCACCGTGCCGAACCCGAAGGCCGCGACCAGCGTGAGGAACAGCGCCTGCCGCTGCACGGGAGCGCCGCGGAACTGCGGGCCGCCCGCCATGACGATCCCGACCACGGCCACCGCGATCCCGCCGTACTGCATCAGCCCGGGCCGCTCGCCCAGCACGAGCCCGACCCCCACCGGCACCGCGACCCCCACCGAACCGAGCGGCGAGACCACGCCCATCGGGCCGAGGGCGAGCGCCTTGTAGAAGGAGAGCATCGCCACCGGGCCGACCAGACCGGCCGCGACGGCGAACCACAGCTGCGGGCCCCACTCGCTCCAGCCGCCGGTGGCGACGACGATCGCGCCGAGGACCACCACGGCGATCACCTGTGAGGCGACCACCACCGTGAGGGCGGGGATGCGTCGGGTCAGCAGTCCGCCGCCGAAGTCGGCGAGACCCCAGAGCAGGCTGGTGGCCAGGGCGAACAGTGCTGTCATGACGTAACCTCGCAGTACAGTGTGTTGAACGATTCGGTGCACCACACCGTAGTTCAGTGAACTGAACTCTGTCAGCCAAAATATTGGACTCACGGGCGCGGTGTGGTGGCCGTGGCCGCGGATGAAGGACGGGGAATGTCGTCGGACCTCGATCAGCTCACTCAGTCGCTCGCGCGCAATCTCAAGCGCTGGCGGGGTGAGCGGGGATACACCCTCGACGCGCTCGCCGCCCGCGCGGGGGTCAGCCGCGGCATGATCATCCAGATCGAGCAGGCCCGCACGAACCCGAGCGTCGGCACCACCGTCAAGCTGGCCGACGCCCTGGGCGTCTCCATCACCACCCTGCTCGACTACGAGCAGGGCCCGCAGGTCCGGGTCGTGCCCGAGGACCAGGTCGTGCGAATGTGGTCGACCGAGGCCGGCAGCCACACCAAACTGCTCGTCGGCACGGAGGTGCGCGGCCCGTTCGAGCTCTGGGACTGGCTCCTGATGCCCGGCGACGCCAGCGCGTCGGACCCGCACCCGTCCGGCACCGTCGAGCTCATCCACGTCACCGCGGGCGAGCTGACCCTCGTCGTCGACGGCACCGCACACGCCGTACCGGCCCGCTCCTCCGTCTCCTTCGAGGCCAATGTGGCGCACGCGTACCGCAACGAGGGCGACGTACCGGTGGAGATGACCATGGCCGTCCAGATCCCGGAAGCAAACTGACCGCCGCAGCGCGCGACTGTTAGCTTGCGGTCATGCGTGCTCCCATCGGCGACTTCGACAACGCCCGCCCCGCCCCCGACTGCCTCGACGAACTGACCGCCCCGGTCGCGGACGCCGTACGCCACTGGCGCGGCACCGTGCCCGCCGAGCAGTTCCTGTACGTGGACACCGACCCGGCGATCGCCGACACGGCCGTGTTCGTGGAGCACTACGGCCAATCGCTGCTCGACGAGTCCGCGAACTGTGTGGTCGTCACCGGCAAGCGCGGCGGGGAGAGCTCGTTGGCCGCCTGTGTGGTGCTGTCCCGCGCGAAGGTCGACGTCAACGGTGTGGTGCGGCGCCAACTCGGCGCGCGCAAGGCCTCGTTCGCCCCGATGGGCCTGGCCACCGGCGAGACCGGGATGGAGTACGGCGGGATCACGCCCATCGGGCTGCCCGGCGACTGGCCCCTCCTCGTCGACGCGGCCGTCGCGGACACCCCGTACGTCCTGATCGGCAGCGGACGCCGGCGCGGCAAGCTCATCGTCCCCGGCAAGGCCTTCGCCGAACTGCCGGGCGCCGTGGTCGTCGAGGGCCTCGGGATCGGCTAGCGGTCATGGACAGATGGCCGGGCACCGACGAGATGGTGGAGTGGATCCGCACGGTCGTGGCCCGGGGCATCCGCCGCCCCGGCTATCCGGCGGACACCTGGACCGAGCAGTGGGCGGCGCGCATGCTGCGCTCGTTCGGACTCGACGTCGCACGGGAGCCCGTGGCCGTGCCGCGCTGGCTGCCGCGCTCGGCGACGCTCACCGTCCGCAGCGCGGACCAACAGGCCGCGGGATGCGGGGAGTTGACGGTCGAAGGCTTCCCGCTGCCGTTCACGGCCCCCACCCGCGCGACCACGGCGCCCCTGGTCCGCCTCGCCGACGCGCCCGCCCACCCGGGCGCGCTCGCGGTGGACGAACTGCGGCTCACCGAACTGCCCCAGTCCTACGTCCGCTCCCTGGCCACCTCCTCGTACGACCCGGAAGGCGTCTTCGACACGCTCGTGCAGACGCTGCCGTTCGGGCCGCGGCTCAACCAGGTCGTCGAGCCGGCGCTCGAAGCGAAGGCGGCAGGGTACGTGGGGGCGTTGGACTTCCCGTGGGAGACCCGCGACTACTACGTGCCGTACGACGCCGTCGAACGGCCCGTCCCGGGACTGTGGTTGAGGCCGCGCGACACCCGCCGCGTCCTCGCGCTCATGGACAAGGGTCCGTGCACGGGCACGCTCACCAGCAGTTCACGGCTCACGGACGCGACGAGCCACAACGTGGTCGCCACCCTGCCCGGTGCCTCCGACCACTGGGTGGTCATCGCCTCGCACCACGACGCCCCCTGGGCCTCCGCCGTCGAGGACGGCACCGGCATCGCGCTGGTGCTCGCCGCCGCGCGCCACTGGTCGCGGGTGCCGCGCGAACGGCGGCCGCACAACCTCCTGTTCCTGCTCACCGCCGGGCACATGGCACACGCGGCCGGCACCCGCGCCTTCATCGAAACCCACCGCGACCTGCTGCCGAATGTGGTCCTCCAGATGCACATGGAACACGCGGCCCTGCGCTGCGTCCCCGAGGACGGCGTCCTGAAGCCGACGGCCGACCCCGAGGTGCGCTGGTGGTTCACCACGCAGGAGGCGCCGCTGGAGCGGCTGGTGCACGAGAGCATCGCCGCCGAGCGGCTGCGGCGCTCGCATGTCCTCAAGCCGGACGTGTTCTCGCCGATGCCGCCCACGGACGGGGCCTTCTTCCACCCCGAAGGCGTCCGCCTGGTGCACTTCCTGAGCGCGCCCATGTATCTGGTCGACTCCGCGGACACGCTCGACAAGGTGGACACGGAGGGTTTGTTGCCCCTGTCGCGCGCGGCGGCCCGCATCGTCGAGGGCACGCGGGGCTGGGCGCCGCCGACAGCTTGACGCGGCAGGCGTATACGCCCCCACGTACACGCTCAGCCACGTACGCGCTCAGCCACGTACGCGCTCAGCCCACGTGCACGCGCGGTCTGCGCTCGCGGTCCGGCTCGGCCCGGCGCAGGACCTCGCGCGTGACCGGGGCGACCTCGCCGTCGCCGAACACCAGGAAGCGCAGCAGATGGCTGACCGGGTGGCCCTCGGTCCAGTTGAAGTACGCGTGCGGCACCTCGCCCGTGCGGTCGCGCAGCGCGAGCAGCACCGCGGCGATCGCGTTCGGCACGACGGAGGATTCGACGCGCAGCCGCCGCGCCCCGTGCTTCTCGTCGCCCTTCACCTCCAGGTCCGCGGTGAACTCGGAGGAGTCGCGGATGAACACCTCGAGGAAGAGCACCGGCCGCCCGCCCGGGATGAAGGTGGCCTCGCGCTGGCTGTACTCCTTCTCGCGGTACTCGACGGTGCTGTGCTCCTGCGGCTCGTTGGCGATGATCCGCAGCGGCCCGCCGAGGGCCGCCGCCTCGTCGATCAGCTGCTGCGCCCGGTCGTCGAACGTGACCCGCGCGGTGCGCAGTTCGAACGCGCGGTGCACCCGGGAGGCGAAGGAGGTGATGAGGATCGCGAGGATGAACAGGGCCGCGATCCGGATGCCGTCGGGCCGCTCCACCACGTTGTCGACCAGCGTGTATGCGAGCACCGCGGTGATCACGCCGAAGCCGACCATCCCCTTGCGCTGCCCGGCCTTCTTCGCCGCGGCCGTACAGGCGAAGGCCGCCGAGAGCATCAGGACCAGGACACCGGTCGCGTACGCGCCGCTCTGCGCGTCGACGTCGGCGTTGAACCACAGCGTGATGAACACGGCGATGGCCATGAAGATGAGCACCAGCGGCCGGACGGCGAGCGTCCACTGCGGGGCCATGCCGTAGCGCGGCAGATAGCGCGGCACGAGGTTGAGCAGACCCGCGAGCGCGGAGGCGCCCGCGAACCAGAGGATGGCGATGGTCGAGACGTCGTAGACCGTGCCGAACACCTCGCCCAGATGATCGTGCGCGAGATAGGCCAGCGCCCGCCCGTTGGCCTCGCCGCCCTTCTCGAACTCCTCCTGCGGGATCAGGATCGTGGTCGCGAGGCTGGAGAGCAGCAGGAAGCAGCTCATGATGACGGCCGCGGTGGTCAGCAGCCTGCGGGTGCCCCGGATCCGGCCCGCCGGATTCTCGTACGTGTCGTTCGGACCGCCCTTGACCTGCGGCATCACCGCGACACCGGTCTCGAACCCGGACATGCCGAGGGCCAGCTTCGGGAACACCAGGACCGCCACCCCGACCATCACCCAGGGCGAGGAATGCTCGGCGGTGGCCGCGTCCCACCAGTTGTCGATCTGGACCGGCTCGGTGAGCACCTTCCAGGCGGCGGTCGCGAGCACCACCACGTTGAGCGTCAGATAGACCCCGACCAGGACGACGGCGACGCCGATGGCCTCGCGGAACCCCTTGAGGAACACGGCGCCGAGCAGCGCGATCAGGAACAGCGTGATCCAGGTGTGCTCCCCGTCCAGCCAGTGCGGCGCGAACGGGTTCTCCTCCACGTGCGCCGCGGCGTCGGCGGCCGACAGGGTGATCGTGATGATGAAGTCGGTGGCGGCGAAGCCCAGCAGGATCAGGACGAAGATCTTCCCCGACCACCACGAGAGCAGCCGCTCCAGCATCCGGATCGAACCCTCGCCGTGCGGGGACTCCTTGGCCACCCGGCGGTACACCGGCAGGGCGCCGAGCAGCGTGAGTCCGATCAGGACGATCGTGGCGAGCGGCGAGAGCAGACCCGCGGCCAGCGCCGCGATGCCCGGCTGGTAGCCGAGCGTCGAGAAGTAGTCGACACCGGTGAGGCACATGACCCGCCACCACTTGTGGCCGCGGTGCTCCGATGAGGGGGTGCCGTGCGGACCGGCGTGCTGAGCGGTCTCGGCGGTGAGGCCTTCGAGGAGCCAGGCACGGAAGCGGCCGCGCCCGGAGGCGTCGGCCGGAGCCTGCGGAGGTTCCACCTCGGTGCCGGTCAATGCGTTCTCCCTGCGGTCCGCGGGCGACGAGGCGCTGCGCCTCCCGCGGTCCGCGGGACGTGAGGCCGGTCGTGCTCACATCCTCACGCGAGGGGACTTTCCGGGCGAACGGTGTGCGGGCGGATCCCCGCTGTGCCACGGGTCGGCCGCCGCCGTATGTGCTCCATTCGGTTGTACGGGCACGGGCACGGGTGGGCCGCTTCCCCCTCTGCGGGTGCGCCGGCGCCGTACGCACTCCACGGCCACCGAGACCACCGTGACCAGACCGAAGGACAGCACGAGCCCGTACAGGGGACGGTCCGCGAAGGCCGCACCGCCGAGAGCGCCGACGCAGACCGCGAACACCGCCCAGAGCGCGCTGCCCACGGCGTCGTATCGCGCGAACCGGCGCAGCGGGTAGCGCAGGGCGCCGGTGGTGAGACCCACGGCCACCCGGCCGCCCGGCACGTAGCGCCCGGCGACGATGAGGAGCGGTCCGTGCCGAGCCAAGGCCGCGGCGGCCCACGCGTACCTCCGGCGTCCCCGCTCGCCGCGCAGGAACCGGGCCAGGAGACGGGGCCCGGCCCGGCGCCCGAGGGCATGGCCGCCGAGGTCGCCGGCGAACGCGCCGGCCGCGGCGAGCAGGGTGAGCAGCGTGAGCCGCCCCGGGTCGGGGCCGATGAGGACCGCGGCCGTCACGACCGTGGTCTCGCTCGGCATGAAGGGGAGCAGGGCGTCGAGGGCGGCGGTCAGGAAGAGGGCGAGCCAGAGCCAGGGGGAGTCGAGCAGCTGCTGCAGGGTCTGGACGTAGCCGTCAAGCATGGAGAGTGAGGTCGGCGGGCACGGGAGCGCGATGCGGGAGCGTGGTGCTCGTGCGCGACCGCATCCCGAGTACCGCGTCCTGCGCGGTCCGTGCGAGGGACCGCCGGTCCCATGACGGGTCCGGGTACAGGACCTCGTGCGCCTCCACCCGTACGGACAGGCCGTCCGCCCGCGCCACGCGGTGCAGCGAGGGCAGGAAGCCGTCGTCGCCGACGAACGCGGCGACCGTGCTCGGCGCGCCGTGCTGCCGGTAGCCGACGGTCACCGGCCTGACGGGCGCCCGGGCGTCGAGCGCGGCCTGGAACATGGCCCGCCGGAACGTGCCCGCGTCCTGCGAGCACCACGTCGTCGCCTGCGGGAACACTGCCACCGAGCGGCCCGCGAGCAGCGTCTCGCGGACCACGGCCACCTGCTGGTGCAGTCGCCGGAAGCCGTCCCGGTCGATGAAGCAGGTGCCGGCCCGGCGCGCCAGCGTGCCCACCACCGGCCAGCCGGCGACCTCGCGCTTGGCGACCAGCGTGACCGGCTCACGGGCGAGCAGGGCGATCACGTCCAGCCACGAGATGTGGTTGGCGACGATCAGGGTGCCGGTGGTGCGGGTGGTGCCGGTGGCGTGCGGGCCGGGGGCGCTCAACTCGCCCTCCCCGCCCTCCTGTCGGACCTCCAGCGCGTCCAGGAGGTGCCGCGCCCGCAGCCGCAGCGCGGCCGGGTCCGTGAGGGTGCGGCGGTGGGCCGCGGTGCCCGCCACGATCGCGGTGAAGTCGGCGTGGCGCCGCAGCGCGGTGCGCGCGGACACGGGGCGTGCCCGGTGCTGCACGCAGTCCGGGCCGCACGGCGACTCCACCGCCCACACGGTGCTCACCGGTCCTCGCCGAGGAAGTAACGCCGGTAGCGCTCACCGACGTTGGCCATCGGCAGCAGCACATAGAAGTCGGCGACGCCGAACTCCGGGTCGTGCGCGGGCGCCCCGCACATCCACGCGCCCAGCCGCAGATAGCCGCGCAGCAGCGGCGGCAGATCCGCGTACGAGGGACTGCCGGCCAGCGGGCCCCCGGGCTGCCACGGACGGTGCGGGTGGACCCGCAGGTCGGCGGGCGCGGCGTGCTTGGCGTTGCCGAGCAGCCAGGCGCCGGCCGCGGCCCGGCCGCCGTCGTCCAGCGGTACGGAGGCGCAGCCGGCCAGGTAGGCGTGGCCCGAGAGGAGCACGTAGCGGGCGAGCGCCGACCACAGGAGGTTGATCACTGCGCCGGTGCGGTGGTCCGGGTGCACGCAGGAGCGGCCCGCCTCCACCAGGTGCGGCCGGATCGGGGCGAGCCCCGAGAGGTCGAACTCGCTCTCCGCATAAAGCCGTTCACCGCGGCCCGGCGGTATCAGCCGGTAGGTGCCGACGACCTCGCCGCTGCCCGTCTCCGTCACGATCAGGTGGTCGGCGAGCGCGTCGAACTCGTCGATGTCCAGGCCGGGTTCGGGCGAGTGCAGCCGCGCCCCGAGCTCACCCCCGAACACCTCGTACCGCAACCGCTGCGCCGCGCGCACCTGGTCGGGGGTGTCCGCGATCGTGACCTCATAGGCGGCCGAGGCGACGGTTACAGTGGACAGTGCAGGACTGGGCATGGTGACACCTGCTCTCCATACGCTGGGGACGTCCGCGCGCATCGAGTCGCATCGCCCGCGCGGACTGCTCATGTCGTGCACGGGCCGTCGAGTTGCCGCTCGGCGGCCCGATCCACTCCACCGTGCAGCCGCGCGGTGAACGCGTCAAAGATTTCTGACAGTTGTCAGGGGAGAATGAGGGGAAGTCAGGGTCGTGTCGGGGACGGCCCCGGCGAGCGGCGTCAGGGCTTCCCGGCAGGACGGATCGTGTGCAGCAGCGGGCGGCCCGGCCGCCCCTGCGACGTGCACGAGGAGCGCAGGGCGCAGCCGCCGCAGCCCGCCGGCGGGCAGCCGCCGGAGACCGCCTCGCGCGTGAGGACTCCGCGGCCGACCCAGTAGTCGACCATGGCGGCCGCCTCGTCCGGGGCGACGCCGACACGGTCCGCGATCGCGTCGAGGGTGCCGCCGCGGTGCACCTCCACCAGGATGCGGCGCAGCGGGCCGACGGCCGGGGCCGGGCTCACCACCACAGCCTCCCGATCTGGAACACCGCCACCGCGAGCAGCCAGGCGATTGTCAGCTGGATGCCGGTGGACAGCAGCGTGAGGCGGCCGCCCATCTCCTGCCACTGCGCGGCGAGCGTGGCCATGCAGGGCGTGTACGCGAGCAGGAAGACGAGGAAGGCCAGGACCGCGGGCAGCGGATGGCCGCCGGAACTGCGTGCGAAGGTCTCGTGCAGCCGGGTGCCCAACTCGCCCGCGTGGTCCGGGCTGTCCGGCTCGTCCGCGCTGTAGGTCTGCGCCACCGTCGCGACCACCGCCTCCTTCGCGACGAAACCGGTGCCGAGCGCGGCCGCCGTGTGCCAGTCGTCGAAGCCGGCCGGCGCGAAGGCCGGGGCGGCCGCACGGGACATCGCGCCGAACACACTGTGCTCGACCGGCGCCTCGCCGAAGGAGGTGCCGGAGGCCGCGCCCAGCGGAATCGCCGAGAGCAGCCAGACGGCCGTGACCGTGGCGACGATGACCCCGGCCGCCGTCCTGAGGAACCCGGCGAGCTTCTGCCAGGTCTGCGTGCCGACCACGCGCAGCGTCGGCAGCCGGTACGGCGGCAGCTCCAGGACCAGGGCCTCGCCCCGCAGTTCACGGAAGAGCGTCCTGCGCAGGAGCATGCCGATGCCGACGACGAGCAGCACCGACAGCAGATACATCGCGAACACCACCGTGCCGGCGGTGGATCCGAAGAAGACGGACGCGAACAGCACGTACACCGTCAGCCGCGCGCTGCACGACACATACGGGATGATCATGCCGACCAGCAGCCGCTGCCGCCGGTTGCCGAGGATGCGCAGCCCCGCGAGCGCCGGCACGTTGCACCCGAAGCCCACGATGATCGGCAGGAAGGCCCGCCCCGGCAGACCGAGCCGCCGCATCAGACGGTCCACGACGAACGCCGCCCGCGCCATGTACCCGGAGTCCTCGAGCAGGGCGAGCAGCACGAACATGATGACCATCAGGGGCACGAAGGTCAGCAACTGGCCGACGCCGCCGATCAGTCCGTCCACCACGAGCCCGCGCAGCCAGACCGGCGCACCGGACAGCGCGCCCGAGGCCGCGTCGGCGACCGGGCCGCCCACGAAGCCGCCAAGACCGTCCTGCAAGGGCTTGGCCAGCGTGGTCGTCGCCGTGAACACACCCCACATCGCGGCCAGGAACACCGGGATCCCGAACCAGCGGGACGTCAGCACCCGGTCCACCCGGTCGGAGACCGTGGGCCCGGCGCCCGACCGCTGGGTGCGCACCACCGCGAGCACCTCGTGCACCCAGGCGTACCGCGCCTCGGCCGCGGCGAGTCCGGGATCGTCCTCCTCGTCGCCGGCCACGTCGAGGTGGAGCCTGCAGGGCGGCCGGTCGTCGAGCAGCTGCTCCCGTACGGCGTCGGCCAGTTCGTCGAGCCCCTGCCGCCGGCGTGGCACGACGGGGACCACGGGCACCTTCAACTCCCGTGCCAGAGCCGCCTCGTCGACCCGGATGCCGCGCGCCCGCGCCACGTCCGTCATGGTCAGGGCGACCACACAGCGCACGCCGGTCCCGAGCACCTCGGCGAGCAGGTAGAGGTTGCGGGCCAGGTTGGCCGCATCGACGGTGACCACCACCAGGTCCGGACGGCCCTCGGCCCCTCTGTCCGTGAGCAGCTCGCGGGTCAGCTCCTCGTCCGGCGAGCGCGGGACGAGGCTGTACGTGCCGGGCAGGTCGACCAGACCGACCGGGGCGCCGTGCCCCGGCCGCCAGGTGCCGCGGGCGACCCGGACCGTCTTGCCGGGCCAGTTGCCCACGTGCTGACGGGCCCCGTGAGCGCGTTGAACAGCGTCGACTTGCCGACATTGGGGTTGCCGACGAGGGCGACGACCGAAGCGCCCGGCATACGGGTGTGCTCGACGGGCGGGCAGCAGGCGGGAGTCAGGACGGGCGTCCGCGGGTCAGTCACGGGAGACCGCCGCGACCTGCACGTGCCGGCCGCTCTGTCGGTGATGTCCGTGTTCCTCGATCCGCTCGATCCGCTCGATCTGGAGCGCCTGCGCCGTCTCGTCGTCGACCGCGACCCGTGCGTCCCCGAGGGCGAGCAGCAGCCCGCCGGTCGCGCCGCGCCCGACCACCCGCACCAGCGCACCGCGGACGAAGCCGAGCTCCGCGAGCCGCAGGCGGTCCGGTGCGTCGGTGGTGATCCGCCGGATCCGGGCGTGGGTGCCGGGGGCGCAGCCGCGAAGGGTCACTGGTCCGCCTTCCAGAGGGTTTGATGGGGTAAGCCTAAGTTGCACCTTTCATGGCTTTTGCCGGGTCTGGTCAAGGCTCGGTCAAGCGGGGCGGAACCGGGAAAGAAGGCCCGGACGGACGGCCCGGGGCGCCGGGACCTTCGTCCCGCGGCGATAAGGGGAGCGTGAAGTCGCCCCGGCGGAACGGGGATTGGGGTGTGTGCCCGCGCCTTCGCGGCTACGGTGATCAGCAGGTCGGTCCGGTGGCGTACGCGGGGGAAGGGGAGGGCGTGCTGGAGGCGGCGGTCATGGGCGCGGTCGGTGTGGTGGTCGGCGGTGTGGCGCAGGGGGCGACCGGCGAGGTGGGTAAAACCCTCGCGATCTCCTTCGGTGCCTGGGTCCGCAGGGTCCTGGGCCGCGAGGTGCAGGCGCCCGCGACCCAGGCCGAACAGACGGCCCTGCTGCGCAGTCTCACGGCCGCCCTGTCCGTGCGTCCCGAACTGGCCGCACAACTCGACCAGTTCAGGACCGGGCGCGCGGAGCTGAGCACCGCCCGGCCCGGACTCCCCGCCCCCGCGCGCCACTTCGAGGACCGCAAGGCCGCGCTGAAGGCGCTGGACGCGGAGTCCGCGCGCCCCTTCGACGGAACCCCGCGGATCGCGGTCGTGCACGGCCCCGAAGGCATGGGGACCAGCGAGCTGCCCCGCCGCTGGGGCGCGGAGCGGCGTGAGCGCTATCCCGACGGTCTCCTGTACGTCGATCTGCGCGGCCGTTCGCCTGTCCGGGGACTGTCCGCCGCCGCCGCATCCGCCCAGCTCCTGGCCCAACTCGGACTCGCCCGCGACGAGATGCCCGCCGGCGCGGAAGGCCGCTGCGACCTCCTGCGCGCCCTGCTCGCTGAGCGCGAGGCCCTGGTCGTACTCGACCACGCACACTCCGCCCCCCAGGTCCTGCCGCTGATCACCGCGGCTGCAGGGGTGTTCACCGTGGTGGTGGCGACGCATCCGCCCGCCGGCCTCGACGCCGTGCGGATCCCGGTGGGGCCGCTGCCGGGGCGTGATGCGCGCAAGCTGTTCGAGGCCCTCGTGGACGAGCAGGCGGCGGCGCGGCTCGGCAAGGAGCTGCGGCGGGAGCTGGAGCGGTGCGGTGGATCGCCATTCGCGGTACGGGCGTTGGCGGCGCGGGTGTCGTGCGGAGCGCCGTCCTCGGCCGAGGGCGACGCCGTGAGTGCGGCGGCCGAGGCCGGGCACCGGCTGCTCGGCCCCGACGAGGCACGGATCCACCGGCTCCTCGCCCTGCGGCCCTGGCCCTCCTTCGGCGCCACCGCGGCCGCACGCGCCGCGGACCTGCCCGAAGCCGACGCCGAGCGCGCCCTCGCCAGGCTGCATGCGCTGCACCTGGTCGAACCGGCCGGCCCCGACCGTTTCCGCCACCGCCCGGCCGTGCGAGCCCACGCGGCGCGCACGGTCGAGCCCGGCGAGGAAGGTCCGGCGCTGCGGCGGATGGTCGACGGGTACACCGACTTCGCCCGGGCCGCCGCCCATGCCGCGCTGCCGCTCAGCTGGCGCGTGCCCCGGCCCCGTGCGGCCGGCAGGACGTTTCCCGGCGAAGGAGCCGCCTTGGAGGCGCTGGCGGGCGAACTCCCGAATCTCGTCGAGGCGGTGTACGCCGCCGAGGACCTCGGTGACGTGGACGCCGTCGTGGGACTGTGCCGTTCCTTCTGGCCGCTCCAGCTCAAGGCCGGGCACCACGACACCGTCCTCGATGCCCTGCGGACCGGCGTGCGCGTGGCCGGTGCACAGGCGACGGGCGACACGGACGCGGCGGGCGGCAGGGACCTGGCGGCCCTCCACCTGCAACTCGCGCTGTCCCTGACGGAGTTGCGCCGCTGGCAGGAGGCCGAGCCCGAGGCCGAGGCGGCCGCCCGCGCCGAACGGGAGGCCGGGCATGTGCGCGGCGAGGCGTCGGCCGTCGAGTTCCTCGGGCTGCTGCGGCTGCGCCAGTGGCGCTTCGCGGAGGCGCTGGAGTGCTTCCAGAGTGCCGGACGCGTGCTCGACGGCATCGGCCCCGGCGACGAGGGCGCTGCCGACCTGCCGAGGGCCCGGGCGCTGCTCGCCCGCCACCAGGGGCGCGCACTGGGCGGCCTGGGACGGCACGGTGAAGGCGCCGCCCGGCTCGAGCAGGCGCTGGCCGGCTCCGCGGCCCTCGGCGACGCGTACAACGAGGCCCGCGCGCGCACCGATCTGGCCGAGATCCTGATCGCCTCGGGGGACTGCGCCGCGGCTCTGCCCCATCTCGACGCGGCCCTCGGCACGTTGCGCTCCGAGGGAGCGACGCAGCACGTGCAATGGCTCGAACGTCTGCGGGCGCGTGCCTCAGCCGGCGAAGGAGACGCGGGCGACGCTCACGGCATGTGAGCGGGTGCCGAGACGGACCCGCAGCCCGTGGGCCACGAGATCGTCCACCGCCTTGCCGGCCGCCAGCCAGGCATACAGGGCACATCCGTAGGCCACCGGGTCCGCGTCCGCGCGGTCGTGCGGCTCGGAGCGTGTGGGTGCGGCGGTGTGGTCCGGCGCCTCGGCGCCGATACGCAGGAGGGCGCCTTCGCGCGTGCGGGCCACGGCGGAGTGCGGGGCGTCGGTGTACACGGCGAGGCCGCAGTGCGGCAGCCGCTCCAGGACCTCCGCTGTCCACCGGGCCGGCGGTCCCAGGCGCGGATCGTCCGCCGGTCCTGCGCGGAACACCAGGCCGGCCTGGTCCAGGGAGCCCAGATCGCGGGTGTCCTCATGGACGGCCGTGAACACCTCGCCCTCGCCCTCCGGTTCGTCCACGGGATCCGCGTAGCGCGTCACGGTCACCTGCCCGGGTGCGGTGATCCGGACGAACACCCGTTGCGGTGCGGTCGGCTCCGCCGGTTCGTACGAGGGCAGTGGCAGACGGCGCAGCGTCGCCGGGTGCGCGGGCTCGGGCAGGCCCATCAACGCGTGGAACAGCCGCCGCAGGCGGGCCGCGGACTCGCCGGGCATCGAGGTGGTGCAGTGCGCGGGTCCCGTGGGCGGCGGCCGGAGCCCGTCGAGCTGGGGCCGCAGCGGCGCGTGCAGGTCGAGCATGGGCGCTTCCCGTACGAATGCGGCCGAAGGCGAGCGCGGGTCGATCGCGTCGAGCGGCCCGGCACCGAGCAGGACGGGGATGCCGAGCGCGGCCGCGTAGAAGGACACGGAGCCGTGGTCGCCGATCACCGTGTCGGCCGCGATGAGCGCCTGGCGCCAGCCGTCCACGGGGTCGATGAGGGTCAGCCCGGCCCGTACGGCGCGGTCGAGCCAGGCACGCACCTGGCCGGGGCCGTGGCCGTACCAGATGTTGGGGTGCAGGACGGCGGCCAGCCGGTATTCGTCCAGGGGGAGTTCGGTGGCCAGGCGGGGGAGCAGGGCCGGCAGGAGATCGTGCTCGTCGCCCGCGAGAGAACCCGTTCCCCAGGTCGAGTTGAGCAGGATCAGGCGCTGTCCGGTGCCGACGCCCAGCGCACGCCGGTATCTGGCCCGCAGCGGGCGGTGGGCGAGGATGCGGTCGAAGCAGGGGTCACCGGCGAGCACGGCGGTGCCGGCCGCCTCCGGGCAGGTGGTGTGCAGGCGGTCGAGCTGCTCGGGGTGGGAGAGCACGAGGGCATCGGCGAACGGGCGGCCTTCGTGGAGCAGCCAGGCGGGATCGAGCCCGAAGACGGGCGCGCCCGCAAGCCCGGCCGCCGGACGTCCGGTGTCCGGTGTCCGGTGTCCGGTGTCCGGTGTCGCCAGCTTCTTAGCGTATCCGACGCCGTGCGACAGGATGGCCAACTTCCCTGGAATACCGGGTAGTTCACCGCCGAAGCTGGCCGACACCGCGAGATCCACCGGTGTCGCGAGCGCCTGATCCCACGGCAGTACGGGCACGCCCGCAGCCGCGAACATCTCGTCCAAGCCCGCCGTGAACGCGGACGACCCCGTACACGTTGCGAGGACCTGTACGCGCTCGTCACCGTCGAACAGCCCGAGCACATCGAGCAGCCGGGTCGCGGACGTGACGTTGTGCACGACGAGCAGCACGGTGTGCAGCCGGCCGCGGGTCACCCAGCGCTCGGCGCCGTCCCCGACCGGCACCCGTATCCATGCGTCCTGCGATCCGCCCATGCAGCCACCGCCCCCACCTGGCCCGACATCAAGATCTCCGGCGTGAGCGGTCACGATAGCCGGGAGCCGACGGAAGGCGAGAGCGGGCTGCCCGTGTGAAGGACGGACCGCCCGCGCGGAGGCGCACGACCGGACCGCCCGCGCGAAGGACACGACCGGACCGCCCGGCACGCTCCCGCCGGAGCCTGCCGGGCGGTCCTCCGCACCCCTGCGGTCGGATGGCCCGCGATGCGGGCGCTACAGCACGGCGATCCCCAACGGCCGCTCGCCCGCCGCGAGTCGGCGGGTGTCGCCGCTGTCCAGGTCGACGACCGTGATGCCGTTCCAGTAGCCGTCACGTGTGAAGCCGCCGGTCACGTACGCGGTGTCGCCGTCAGCGGAGACCGCCACGTCCTCGTGCGGGCCCTCCAGCGGGATCACCTTCTCCTTGCCGTCGGGCGAGCGGACGGTGAGGGACGGGCCCTCGTCGCTGCTCGGGTCGATCGGGCCGGTGCCGACCGCGAGGAGCGTGCCGTCCTCGGTGATCTGCGCGCCGTGCTGGTGGGTGTTCGCGGTCATCTTCTCGATGGCCGACCTGCCGGTGTCCGGGTCGAGGACGACGAGCCGCTCGCCCTCGAAAGGGAACAGGAGCTTGCCGTCGGACGGCCGCACCGCCGCGTAGTGCGGCTTCAGCCAGGAGCCGAGTCCGCCCTCGGTGCCGTACGGGGCCACCTCGATGCGGCGGGTGTCCATCGAGTCGGCGTCGACCACGGTGACGTCGAAGGAGTCGTGGTCGGTGGCGTACACCTGCGTGCCGTCGCGGGAGACGTCCACGTCGAAGGGGCGGCGGCCCACGTCGGCGGTGTCCGTGACCTTGAGGCTGCGGGTGTCGATCGCCTCCACGGTGCCGTTGCCGCCGGGCACGTTGACCCCCACGTACACGCGGTCGCCGTCCGGGGCGAGCGCGATGCCCATGCCGCCGCCGCGGTACTCGCCGCCGGTGGCCGGACCGAGGTTCCCGGTCTCGTACGGGATGAGCGCGAGGCGCTTGCGCTCCTGGGTGTCCACGACCGCGACGCCGTCGTAGGTGGCCACCCAGGCGCGGCCGTCCTCGCCGACGACCAGGCCGTACGGGGCGGTGCCGACCTCGACGGAGGCGAGGGCGCCCTTGTCGGGGTCGACGAAGGTGACGGTGTCGGCGCCGAAGTCGGCGACCAGCAGGGTGCCTTCGGGCGTCTTCGCCGGGGAGCCGTCGGGCTCCGGCTTCAGCGACGCCGTCGCGCTCGGCGCCGGCGGGGGCGGAGAGGAGGCCGCCTGCGAGTCGCCCTGCGAGCAGCTCGCGAGGAGCGCGGTGGCGGTCAGCGTGATCGCGGCCGCGGCGAGCGCGCGCGGGGTGCGGCCCTGGGCGCGGCGGATCTCGGCCCGGTTCCTCTGCCGGTGCGTGTGCGCAGTCACCGTACGGCCCTCAGCAGTCCGGCGATCTCGTCGAAGCCGCGCCGCTCGGCGTGGGCGAGGGCGGTGACGCCCTCGCTGTCCGCGAGGGACGGGTCGGCGCCCGCCGTGATGAGGAGCTCCACGATCTCCTGGTGGGCGCGGCCGCCGTCGCCGAGGATGACCGCCTCCAGCAGCGCCGTCCAGCCCAGGCGGTTGACGTGGTTCACGTCGATGTCGGTCTCGCGCAGCACGGCCCGTACGTAGTCGACATGTCCGCGCTCGGCGGCGGGGATCACGGAGATGCCGCCGAAGCGGTTGCGCAGCTTCAGGTCGGGGCCCGCGGGCAGCAGCGCGCGCATCATGCGGACGCTGCCCGTGACACCGGTCATCAGCCAGGGGCTGTTGAGCTGGTCGTCCTGCGCGTTCGGATCGGCGCCGGCGGCGACCAGCGCCTCGGCGGCCGCCACGCAGTCGTCCGCGGCGGCGATAAGGAGGGGCGTACGGCGCTGCGCGTCGCGGTGCTCGATGTCGGCGCCTTCGGCGAGGGCCGCGCGCACTGCGGCGGCGTCGTCAGAGAGGACGGCGGCCAGGAGGGCCCGGTCGGCAGGGGACATGGTGGTGCTCCTCGGAGGGGTGGTGCGGCGCGGGGCGGTCCGGGTCGCGGGGCGTTCCAGGGTCGTGGGGCGGGGAGGGCGCCCTCGTGGGCGGGGGGTGAATCCTCGCTCGGGCCGGTCGTGCTGTGCGGGCGCCCCGCCGGGATCCCGGAGCGGATCCCGACGGGGTCGAGGTCACCGACGGCGCACGCCGAGGGGGGCGTGACGCGCGCCGTCGATGTCTGGCCCGGTGCGCTCCGTCCCGCCGCGTCCCGGTGGACGGACCGGGGCGGTGGGCCGGGAGCGCACCGGAGGTCGGGAGAGGCGGTCAGCCCTCGAGCGCGGCGACGCCGGCCTGGGCGATCTTCTCGTCGATGTCGCCGGACGGCGCACCGGCGACGCCGATGCCCGCGACCGGGGCGCCGCCGACGGTGACGGGTGCGCCGCCGCCGAGGAACAGGGTGCCCGGGATGTCCTTCAGGGTCGGCGCGTTCTCCAGGCGCTTGACCAGCTCGGACGTCGGGGCGTTCCAGGAGACGGCGGTGAACGCCTTCTTCACGGCCGACTCGTACGACTGCGGGCCCGCACCGTCGCCGCGCATGGTGAGGATGGTGTTGCCGTTGCGGTCGACGACGGCGACCGAGACGCGCTGGTTCTGCTTCTTCGCCTCGTCGAGCGCGGCCTCGGCGGCCTCGGTGGCGGCCTCGACGGTGAGGTGGTTCGTCTGCATGACGTTGCCCTCGGCGGCGTCCGCGGCGACGGCGGCCGGGGCGGCATCGGTGGACGCACCGGCGGAGTAGACGCCGAAGCCGCCGCCGGCGATCGCGACGGCCAGAGCGCCGCCGGTCATCACACGCGTGCGCCGGGAAACCTTCTTGACGTGCTTCATTGCCGATCTCCTGAATCCGATGGCCCGGAGGGGCCCGTCCTTGCGGGCCGCCTGGTTGCGGATTCCATCCTGGTCCCGGAGACCGCCTCTCCTCCTCGGCGTACCGGCCTCGAGTCCGGCGCAGGACGGTGGACGGGAGGGTCCACCGATCGGTTGATGCGCACGGCGCTCCGGCGTGCAGGGGGCGCCGATGCCCGCGGCGCGGCAGGGTGATGACCTCCTGGTTCGAGCCGTACGGCGGTGCCTCGGCGGGACACCGGCGGACCCGGCAGGGCGATCGGCACGGCGACCGCTCGGGCACGGCCAACTCATTTGTTTTGTCAGGGGCATTGACGAGGGCCCGGCCTGCTCCTACCTTCAACGCGTCGTACTTCATGCGTCATATATGAGACGCCGTACATCAGATGCGAGCGTCGACAGCAACGAGACCGAGGACCTGCATGACGTCTGTGCCCACGCCGATCCCGTCCCGCACGCAGTACGTGCAAGAGGCCATCAAGCACCGCATCCTCACCGGCCAGCTGCCACCGGGGCAGGCCCTGGTGGAGGCCGAACTCGCCGCGCAGTTCGGGGTCTCCAAGACGCCGGTGCGCGAGGCGCTCAAGACGCTGGCCGGCACCGGTCTGGTCGAGATGAGCCAGTACAAGGGGGCCACCGTGCGCATGGTCGACGCGGACATGGCACGCGAGGTGTACGACGTACGCCTGCTCCTCGAGCCCGAGGCGCTGCGCCGCTCGGTGCGGCGCGGTGCCTCCCTCGACGAGGCGCGCGAGGCGCTCACCCGCGCCGACGAGGCGGCCGACACGGCCGAACGCTCCCTGGCCAACCGGGAGTTCCACCGCGCCCTCTACCTGCCCTGCGGCAACCCGCTGCTCGGCCGGATGCTCGACGAGGTCCGCGACCAGGCCGCCCTGGTCTCCGCGGTGGCCTGGGCCGCGGACCCGTCCTGGGAGCGCGAGGCCGCCGAGCACCGCGAGATCCTGCGGCTCGCCCTCGCGGGCGACGCCGACCACGCGGCCGCCGCCCTGCGCGCCCACATCGCCTCGTTCGTCGAGCGCGCGTTCCCCGAGGCGCGGCTCACCGACGAGGCCGTGCTCGGGGAAGCGTCCGGGGAGGACCAGGCATGAGCTTCGACCTTCAGCGCGCGGCGCTCGCCGATGTCGTGGCCATCCCGGTGACCCCGTTCACCGCCGAGGACACGATCGACGAGGACTCCCTGCGCGCCCTGCTGCGGCGGCTGCACTCCGGCGGCGTGCGCACCCTGACCCCCAACGGCAACACGGGCGAGTTCTACGCCCTGAGTCCCGAAGAGCGGCGCCACGTCACCGAGTTGACCCTCGACGAGGCGCGGGAGTGGGCCACGGTCGTGGTGGGGGTGGGGCACGACGTGCCCACCGCCGTGGCCGCGGCCCGGCACGCCCGCGAGGCCGGCGCCCACATGGTGATGGTCCACCAGCCGGTGCACCCGTACGTGTCGGCGGCCGGCTGGGTCGAGTACCACCGGGTCATCGCGCGGGCCGTGCCCGAGCTCGGTGTGGTCCCGTATGTGCGCAACGCACGTCTGCAAGGGGAGCGCCTGGCCGAACTGGCCGACGCCTGCCCGAACGTGATCGGCGTGAAGTACGCGGTGGCGGACGCCGCCGCCTTCGCCGCCTTCGCGCGGGACGCGGGCCTCGACCGGTTCGTCTGGGTCGCGGGCCTGGCCGAGCCGTACGCCCCCTCCTACTTCTCGGCGGGCGCCACCGGTTTCACCTCCGGGCTCGTGAACGTGGCCCCGCGCCTTTCGCTGTCCATGATCGAAGCGCTTCGATCCGGCGACTACCCGGCCGCGATGAAGGTCTGGGAGGAGATCCGGCGCTTCGAGGAGCTGCGGGCCGCCGACGCCTCGGCGCGCAATGTCACCGTCGTCAAGGAGGCCCTGGCCTCGCTCGGTCTGTGCCGCCCCGACGTCCGCGCGCCGAGCAGCCCGCTCACCGCGGGCGAGCGCGCCGAGGTCGCCGCCATCGCCGCGAGGTGGTCCATATGACCGGACGGACAGGCATGACCGGACGGACAGGGGAGCCGGACGGCCGGCAGCCGCGCGAGCTGCGCAGCCACCAGTGGTACGGCACGGACGGCCTGCGCTCCTTCAGCCACCGCGCCCGCACCCGCCAGCTCGGCTATCTGCCCGAGGAGCACCTCGGCAAGCCCGTGATCGCGATCCTCAACACCTGGTCGGACATCAACCCCTGCCACGTCCACCTGAGGGACCGGTCCGAGGCGGTCAAGCGCGGGGTGTGGCAGGCCGGCGGATTCCCGCTCGAGTTCCCGGTGGCCACCCTCAGCGAGACCTTCCAGAAGCCGACGCCGATGCTCTACCGGAACCTGCTCTCCATGGAGACGGAGGAGCTCCTGCGCTCCTACCCCGTGGACGGCGCGGTGCTGCTCGGCGGCTGCGACAAGTCCACCCCGGCCCTGCTCATGGGCGCCGCGAGCGCCGATCTGCCCGCCGTGTTCGTACCGGCCGGGCCCATGCTGCCCGGACACTGGCGCGGCGAGACCCTCGGCTCCGGCACCGACATGTGGAAGTACTGGGACGAGCGGCGCGCCGGCATCATCGGCGACCGTGAAATGGCCGAGCTGGAACGGGGGTTGGCGCGCTCGCCCGGCACCTGCATGACGATGGGCACCGCCTCCACCCTCACGGCCGCCGCCGAAGCGCTCGGCATGACCCTGCCCGGCGCCTCCTCGATCCCGGCCGTCGACTCGGGGCACGCACGGATGGCGGCCGCGTCGGGACTGCGGATCGTGGACCTCGTCCGCGAGGACCTGCGGCCCTCGGCGATCCTGACGCGCGAGGCGTACGAGGACGCCGTCGCCACCGTGCTCGCCCTCGGCGGCTCCACCAATGCGGTGATCCACTTGATCGCGATGGCCGGCCGCTCCGGGGTGAAGCTCACCCTCGACGACTGGGACCGCATCGCCCGTACGGTGCCGGTGCTCGCGAACCTGCGGCCGGGCGGGCAGTACCTCATGGAGGACTTCCACTTCGCGGGCGGACTCCCGGCGTTCCTCACGCAGTTGACCGACGTGCTCCACCTCGACCGGCCGACCGTCGGCCATGCGAGCCTGCGCGAGCAGCTCGCGCAGGCCGAGATCCACGACACCGACGTCATCCGGACCCGCGACAAGCCGCTGTCCGAGGAGGGCGGACTCGCGGTCCTGCGCGGCAACCTGTGCCCGGACGGCGCGGTCATCAAGCACATCGCCGCCGACCCGAAGCTCCTGAAGCACACCGGACCCGCCGTGGTCTTCGACGACTACAAGCAGCTCCAGCGCACGATCAACGATCCGGCACTCGGCATCACCGCCGACCACGTCCTGGTGCTGCGCGGCGCGGGACCGCTCGGCGGGCCCGGGATGCCCGAGTACGGGATGCTGCCGATCCCCGACCACCTGCTCAAGCAGGGCGTGCGCGACATGGTGCGGATCTCGGACGCGCGGATGAGCGGGACCTCGTACGGCATGTGCGTACTCCATGTCGCGCCCGAGTCGCACGTCGGCGGACCGCTCGCCCTGGTGCGCAGCGGTGACCTCATCACCCTGGACGTGGCCGCGCGCAGCCTCCATCTGCACGTGTCCGACGAGGAGTTGGAGCAGCGCAGGGCCGAGTGGGAGCCGCCGCCCGCCCCGTACGAGCGCGGCTACGGCGCCCTGTTCGCCGAGCAGATCACCCAGGCCGACACCGGCTGCGACTTCACCGTCCTCGCACGCGAAGGACGGGTGCCGGAGCCCTACGCGGGCTGACCGCGCCCGCACGCGCGCCCTCCGGGGCCGAGGCGCCCTCGCGCGCCGCCCCTTGTACGAGCCGCCGAACGACGTCTGCGCAGCGCACCACCGCAGCCGCATGAACCGTACTGATCGGAGACCAGTCATGGCCCAAGCCGCAGCCGTGGCGAAACCACCCGCGCCCCCGGCCCCGCCGGGGCGGCGCCGCCGTGGATCGTCGACGCCGCGCAGGCTGCCGTATCTGCTGATCGCGCCGGCCGCCCTGCTGATGCTGGGCTTCATCGCCTACCCCGTGCTCAGCGTCTTCTACTACAGCCTTCAGCACTACAACCCCACCAAGCCCTGGCGCGACGGATTCGCGGGCTTCGACAACTTCGTCCGCGCCTTCACCGACGACCCGCTGTTCTGGGACACCCTCCTGTTCAGCGCCAAGTGGGTGTTCGTCGAGGTCGGCCTCCAGCTCTTCTTCGGACTCGCCCTCGCCCTGATCGTCAACCAGACCTTCGTGGGCCGGGCGATCGGCCGCGCCCTGGTGTTCTCGCCCTGGGCCGTCTCGGGGGTCCTCACCTCGGTGATCTGGGTGCTGCTCTACAACTCCCAGACGGGCATCACGCGTTACCTCGCCGACCTGGGCATCGGCTCGTACGGCACGTCCTGGCTCTCCGACACCGCCACGGTCTTCCCGGCCGCGATCGTCGCGGACCTGTGGCGTGGCGTGCCCTTCTTCGCGATCCTCATCCTCGCCGACCTCCAGTCCGTCTCGAAGGACCTGTACGAGGCTGCCGAGGTGGACGGCGCGGGCCGGGTGCGCCAGTTCCTGCACATCACGCTGCCGCACCTCAAGGACGCGATCGTGCTCTCGACGCTCCTGCGCATGGTCTGGGAGTTCAACAACGTCGACCTGCTCTACACGCTGACCGGCGGCGGCCCCGCGGGCGAGACGACCACGCTCCCGCTGTACGTCGCGACCACCAGCGTCGACGCCCACGACTTCGGCTACGCGTCCGCCCTGACCACGGTGGCGTTCGTGATCCTGCTCTTCTGCTCGGTGCTCTATCTGCGGCTGAGCAAATTCGGAAGGGACACCACCAAGTGATCACCACCGACAAGGCCGAGACCGCCGCGGTGACCCTCCCCGCGCCCCGTACAAGCCCGGAAGCGCACGAGCCCCGGCGGCCCAGGAAGCGGCGCGCCTGGGACGAGGTCCCGCGCTGGCAGATCTATCTGCCGCTCGGCATCTACCTGCTCTTCACGCTGATCCCGTTCTACTGGATCCTGCTGTTCGCGCTGCGCCCCGCGGGCTCCACCTCCCTGGTGCCCTGGCCCATGACCTTCGAGCACTTCGAGATGGTGTGGACCGAGCGCAGCTTCGGCGCCTACTTCCAGAACAGCGTGCTCGTCGGAATCGCCACCCTCGTGATGACCACCGTCATCGCCCTGGCCGGCGGCTACGCCCTGGCCCGCTTCGACTTCAAGGTCAAGCAGGCGTTCATGCTGGCGCTGCTCTGCTCGCAGTTCGTGCCCGGCGCCCTGCTGCTCGTGCCGCTCTTCGAGATCTTCGGCAACCTGCAACTGATCAACTCGCTCGGCAGCGTGATCATCGCCGAGACCGTGTTCCAGCTGCCCCTGTCGATGATCCTCATCAGCAACTTCATCAAGAATGTGCCGGTCTCGCTCGAAGAGGCCGCCTGGGTGGACGGCTGCTCCCGCTTCCGCGCTTTCTGCGCGGTGGTGCTGCCGCTCCTGCGTCCCGGCCTGATCGCGGTGGGCTCCTTCGCCTTCGTGCACAGCTGGAACCACTTCCTGTTCGCCCTGATGTTCCTCAACAACCCGGAGCTCCAGACCATCCCGGTCGGCCTCAACACCCTGATGAGCGCCGACAGCGTGGACCTGGGCGCGCTCGCGGCCGGCGGCATCATCGCCGCCGTGCCCGTGGTGATCGTGTTCGCGTTCATCCAGAAGTGGCTGATCACCGGGTTCAGCGCGGGGGCGGTGAAGGGATGACAGGGATCCGTTCCCTGCACCGGGCACCGCTGCGCGTGGTGCTCGCCGGAGCGCGCGGCCACGGCGCCTGGCACCTCGACAACATCCGGCGGCTGCAACGCGCGGGCCTCGTACGCCTCGTGGGCATCGGCGAGTTGACGCCGCTGTCCCCCGCCGAGCTCGCGGCAGCGGGCCTGGCCGCGGACACCCCGCAGTCCGCCGACTTCGTCCGCCTCCTGGAGGACACCGGAGCGCAGGCGGCCGTGGTGTGCACGCCCATCCCCACCCACGCCGACCTCGCCTGCGCGGCCGCCGAGCGCGGGGTCCATCTGCTCCTGGAGAAGCCGCCCGCGCCCTCCTGGAGGGAGTTCACCCGCATCACGGAGGCCGTCGAACGCGCCGGAACCGCCTGCCAGATCGGCTTCCAGTCCCTGGGCTCGCACGCGGTCCCGGCGATCCGCGAGGTGGTCGCCTCCGGTGAGATCGGCGAGGTCACGGGCGTGGGAGCGGCCGGGGCCTGGGCCCGCGACGAGGCGTACTACGGCCGTGCGCCGTGGGCCGGGATGCGCCGCGCGGGCGGCGCGGACGTGGTCGACGGGGTGCTCACCAACCCGCTCGCCCACGCCGTGGCCACCGCACTCGCCCTGGCGGGCACCACGCACGCCGGCGAAGTGGCGCGTGTGGAGACCGAGTTGTTCCACGCCAACACCATCGAGGCCGACGACACCTCCTGCGTACGCATCACCACCGGGCAAGGGCGCAGGATCACCGTCGCCGCGACCCTGTGCGCCGAGGACCCGGGGGAGCCGTACGTCCTCGTGCACGGCAGCCGCGGCCGGATCACCTTCTGGTACAAGCAGGACCGCGTGCTCCTCCAGCGCGCAGGCCGCGGACCCGAGGAGATCCTGCACGGCCGGACCGACCTCCTGGAGAACCTCGTCGGTCATCTCGCCCACGGGGACGAGCTGTTGGTGCCGCCCGCGGCGACCGGCGCGTTCATGCGCGTGGTGGAAGCGGTGCGGCGCGCGCCCGACCCCGCACCGCTGCCGGAGACCGCCTGGCACCGCGAGCCCGCCGGCTCCGCGGACCGGCGCGTGGTGCACGGCATCGACGGCCTGATCGCCGCCGCGGCCGACACGCTCGCCCTCTACTCCGAACTCGGCGCCCCCTGGGCGCTGCCCCGGGAGGTGGCCACCTCATGACCCACGACCTCGTCCTGCACTGCGCCGGACGCGAAGTCGCCCGCTACCTGGTCGGGCCCGGCCTGCCCGCGCGCCTCTCGCCCCGCCCGTACCTGCACCCCGTCACCACCCTCGGCGGCATCCACGTCACCGAGGCCCGGCCCGTAGACCACCCGCACCACCTCGGCGTCAGCGTCGCGGTCCCCGACGTCGAAGGGGTCAACTTCTGGGGCGGACGCTCCTTCGTCCGCGGCCGCGGCTCCACGGAACTCGACAACCACGGCGTGCAGGAGCACACCGCCTTCCCGCACCGCGGCCCGGACGGATGCGTCGAGGAACTGCGCTGGCTGCGCCGCGGAGCCGAGCTGCTGCGCGAGCGCCGCACCATCGCACCCGTGCCGCTGACCGACCAGGCCTGGGCGCTCGACTTCACCTACGCCCTGACCAACACCAGCGGGCACGCTCTGACGGTGGGCAGTCCGGCCACCAACGGACGCCCCGGCGCCGGCTACGGCGGCTTCTTCTGGCGCGCCCCCAAGGAGCCCGCCGCACCTGCCGTGTTCAGCCCCGACGCCGAGGGCGAACTCCTCGCCCACGGAGCACGGGCGGACTGGCTCGCCCTCGCCGGGCAGGGCTGGACCCTGGTGTTCGCGGGCATCACCGAGGAGACCCGCCGCGACCCCTGGTTCGTGCGGGCCGGCGAATACCCGGGCGTGGGCTCGTCCCTCGCGGCCGTGCAGCGCCTGGCGGTGGAGCCGGGCGAGACGGTCGTACGGCGGATCGTCACCGTGGTGGCCGACGGCCGGCTCGACCGCGGGGACGCCGACACGCTGGCCCGCAAGGCGGTGACGGCATGAGCGGCGAACCGCACCACAGCCATGCCTTCTCTGCCGACCTCGGCGACGGCACCTACCGCAACCCCGTGCTGCCCGCCGACTGGTCCGACCCGGACGTGGTGCGCGTCGGCGCGGACTTCTACCTCACGGCCTCCAGCTTCGGGAGGGTCGCCGGCCTGCCCCTGCTCCACTCGCGGGACCTCGTCAACTGGACGCTCGTCGGGCACGCCCTGGACCGCCTCGAACCCGCCGAGGCGTTCGCCGCGCCCCGGCACGACTGCGGCGTGTGGGCCCCCTCGATCCGGCACCACGACGGCCGGTTCTGGATCTTCTGGGGCGACCCCGACCACGGCGTCTACCAAATCAACTCGCCCTCGATCGAAGGCCCGTGGACCCGCCCCCACCTGCTGAAGGCGGGCAAGGGGCTGATCGACGCCTGCCCCCTGTGGGATGAGGAGAGCGGCGAGGCCTACCTCGTCCACGCCTGGGCCAAATCGCGCTCCGGCGTCAAGAACCGCCTCACCGGCCACCGTATGAGCCCCGACGCCACCGCACTCCTCGACGAGGGAAAGACCATCGTCGACGCGGACCGCATCCCCGGCTGGTTCACCCTCGAAGGGCCCAAGCTCTACCGGCACGACGGCTGGTTCTGGATCCTCGCACCGGCCGGGGGAGTGGAGACCGGCTGGCAAGGGGCCCTGCGCGCACGGGAGTTTCTCGGGCCGTACGAGGAACGCATCGTCCTGGAGCAGGGCGCCACCGACATCAACGGCCCGCACCAGGGCGGCTGGGTGCGCACAGCGTCCGGAGAGGACTGGTTCCTGCACTTCCAGCAGCAGGGCGCGTACGGGCGGCTCGTCCATCTCCAGCCGATGCGCTGGGACGAGACCGGGTGGCCGGTCATGGGGGACGAGGGCACGCCCGTCCGTGTCCACCGCAAGCCCGAGCTGCCGAACCAGGAGCGGTCCGCGCCCGCGACCGACGACGACTTCCCCGGCGGGCGCTTCGGGCCGCAGTGGCAGTGGACGGCCAACCCGGGCGCAGGCTGGGTGCGCGAACACCCGGGGGACGGGCTGCATCTCGCCTGCGTGCGCGGTGCGGACCCGTACGACCTGCGCAAGCTGCCGCATGTGCTCACGCAGCGGCTGCCCGCGCTGCCGTGCACGGTGGAGGTCGAGCTGGCACTCGACGCGGCTCAACAGGCGGGCGCGCGGGCCGGGTTGGCGGTCCTCGGGGACTCCTTCTCCTGGATCGGCCTGGAGCGCGGCTCGGACGGTCGGGTCCACCTGGTGCACCGGTTCGCCGAGTCCGTCGCCGAACGGGAACGGGACGCGGCCCTTCCGCGGCCCGCGGCCGACAGCCGGGCGCGGCTCCGGATCGAAGTGGGGGCGGGCGCACGCTGCCGCTTCCTGGCCGATACGGGCGAGGGCTTCCAGGAGTCCGGGCCGGTGTTCGCGGCCACGCCCTGGAGGTGGGTGGGGGCGCTGCTCGGGCTGTTCGGGGCGGCGCCGGAGGGTGAAGGGGCGGCCGGGACGGCCATGTTCACCGAGTTCCGGATCCGCGCCTGATCGTGCACCGAGCTCCGGATCCACGCCTGACCCGTCAGGGGGTCGGCTCCACGCCTGACCCTTCAGAGGGCCGGCTCCACGCCTGAGCCCTCAGGGAGCCGCCCCCGCGCCTGATCCCGAAGGGCCCCCTGTCCGCGCCTGACCCTGCGGGCGCCTCAGCTTTCCTCCTTGCTCTCCCAATACAGCACCGCCTGCTTCGTCACCCCCCTTGAGGAGCCGCCATGACGCACACCCTCCATAGCAAGCGCTTGCACGGCAGAGCCGTGCCTCTGGTCCTCGCGGGACTCGTGGCAGCCCTGGTCACCCCGGCGCAGGCGGCGGACGGCTCCCCGGCCGCGGACACCGCGCCCGCGCCGCCGACGGCACACACCTGGTCCGACACCCCGCACGGCTTCGCCTCGCTCGAAGGCGGCACCACCGGCGGCGCGGGCGGCAAGGTCGTCACCGTCACCGACCAGGCGTCCCTTGCCCGTTACGCGGCCGCCGCCGAGCCCTACATCATCCGCGTGGCCGGCAGCATCAAGGCCGAGCCCTTCGGCGCGGAGATCACCGTCGCCTCCGACAAGACCATCGTCGGCGTCGGGACCAGCGGCGAACTCGTACAAGGCGAGCTGAACCTCAAGCCCGGCACGCACAACGTGATCATCCGCAACCTCACGATCCGCGACTCCGCGGTCGAGGGCAACTGGGACTGCAAGGACACCGACTTCGACGGCATCCAGATGGACACCGTCCACCACGTCTGGATCGACCACAACCGCTTCTCGCGGATCTGCGACGGCCAGCTCGACATCCGCAAGGACAGCGAGTACGTGACCGTCTCCTACAACCGGTTCGAGAACAACAACAAGACCTTCGGCCTCGGCTGGACGACCGAGGTCAAGACGCAGATCACCATCGACCACAACCTGTTCGCACAGACCAAGCAGCGCAACCCGTCCGTGGACAACGCGGCCTACGCCCACCTCTACAACAACTATCTGAAGGCGCCGCTCGACGCGGCGGACCCGGTGTGGACGTACGGCAACTGGTCGCGCGGCCGCACCAAGATGGTCATCGAGAACAGCTACTACGACGGCGTGCAGCACCCCTACCAGGCGGACGCCACCGCGGAGTTGGTGCAGCGCGGCTCCGTCCTGAAGGACACCACCGGACGCCACGACGAGTGGGGCGCCGCCTTCGAGCCGGGCGACTTCTACCCGTACCGGCTCGACAAGGCCGCCTCCGTGCCGAGGATCGTGGAGCGCCACTCCGGGCCGCAGCGCACCATCGGCACGGACACCGCGCTGCACGTTCCCGGCGACTACCCGACCGTGCAGGCCGCCGTGGACGCCGTGCCGGCCGGGAACGACGGACGCGTCACGGTCCGCCTGGCCCCGGGCACGTACCGCGAAAAGGTGCGCATCCCGCGGGACCGCTCGCACATCGCGCTGGTCGGCACCGGCAAGCGGCGCTCCGACACCCGCATCGTCTTCGACACGGCCTCCGGCGAGCCGAAGCCGGGCGGCGGCACACAGGGGTCATCGGGCAGCGCCACCGTGTTCATCGAGGGCAGCGACGTGTACGCCCGCCACCTCACCTTCGCCAACGACTTCGACGAGGCCGCGCACGAGCTCCCCGGTGAGCAGGCGCTCGCCGTGAAGACCACCGGGGACCGGGTGCACTTCGAGGACGTGGCCTTCCTCGGCAACCAGGACACGCTGATGACCGACACCCCGGCGCTCGACCGGATCGCCCGGGTCTACGTCCACGACTCGTACGTCGAGGGCGACGTCGACTTCCTCTACGGCCGCGCCACCACCGTGATCGAGGACTCGCTCATCAAGGCCCTGAGCCGCGGCTCCGACTCCAACAACGGCTACATCACCGCCCCTTCGACCTGGAAGGACAACCCGTACGGCTTCCTGATCACCGACTCGAAGGTGGTCAGCGACGCGCCCGCGGGGACCTTCCACCTCGGCCGGCCCTGGCACCCGGGCGGCAACCCCGACGCGATCGGCCAGGTGCTGTTCCGCGACACCGAGCTGCCCGCCGCGATCAAGTCCGCGCCGTGGACCGACATGAGCGGCTTCTCCTGGCGCGACGCCCGGTTCGCCGAGTACCGCACGTACGGGCCCGGCGCCGCGGTCAACGCGGACCGGCCGCAGCTCACCGACGCCCAGGCCGCCGATTTCGAAGTCGACGACTACCTGCGCGGCACGGACGGCTGGGCCCCGCACCGCGACCACTGACCCCACAGCACCCCACAACTCCACAGCACCCCGCACCCCACACCCCAAGCACCCCACACCCCCAAGCACCCCACAACCCCGTAGCAACCACGAGAGAAGAGCCGACATGTTCTCCAAGCCACGCACCCGCGGCACCCGCCGCGCCGCGGCACTGATCGCCCTGACCGCCACGCTCGCCCTGACTGCCACCGCCTGCGGCGACGACGGCAGCGGCACCGCCGCCAAGGGCGATGAAGGGTCGGGCAAGGGCGAGATCACCTTCTGGGACAACAACGGCGGTGTCCGCACCGACGTCTGGAAGGAGATCATCGCCGACTTCGAGAAGGCGAACCCCGACATCAAGGTCAACTACGTCGGGATCCCCGCCGAGAACGTGCAGTCCAAGTACGACACCACCATCCAGGGCGGCGGCACCCCCGACGTCGGCGGCCTCGGCACCGCGATGCTCGCGGGCATCGCCGCCCAGGGCGCCGTCGAACCGCTCGACTCGCGGCTTGCGAAGAGCCCGCTCAAGGACAAGCTGAACCCGGCGATGGTGGAGAGCGTCCGGGCCGCGGGCGGCGGCAAGCAGCTGTTCACGCTGCCGACCTCCGCCAACAACGGGACGCTCTGGTACCGCACCGACCTCTTCGAGGAGGCCGGGCTCGAAGCACCCACGGACTGGGACAGGTTCTACGAGGCCGCCGAGAAGCTCACCGACGCCGGCAAGAACCGGTTCGGCTACACCATCCGCGGCGGCGAGGGCTCGATCGCGCAGGCCCTGGACGCGACGTACGGGCAGTCGGGGATCACCGAGTTCTGGAACGGCGACAAGACCACCGTCAACGACCCGAAGAACGTGGCGGCGCTGGAGAAGTACGTCGGCCTGTACAAGAAGACCACGCCCTCGGCCGACGTCAACAACGACTTCAAGAAGATGGTCGCCCAGTGGGACAGCGGCCAGATCGGCATGCTGAGCCACAACCTCGGCTCGTACCAGGACCACGTGAAGGCGCTGGACGGCAAGTTCCGCGGCATCCCGAACCCGACGCAGCCGGACGGCACCCGCGTCCAGGTGTCCAACCCCGTCGACGGGCTCGCCCTGTTCAAGGCGAGCAAGAACAAGGCGGCCGCCTGGAAGTTCATCGAGTTCGCCGTCGGCCACGAGTCCAACAGCAAGTGGAACGAGTCGGCCGGTGCGATCCCGTCCAACAACGACGCGGCCAAGGACAGCTGGGTTCAGGAGGCGGAGGCGACCAAGCTGGCCGCCGAGGCGCTGAACGAGTCCACCATCAAGATCGTGCAGCTGCCGTACTACCTGCCCGACTGGAACACCATCTCCAAGGCCGACAACGAGCCGAACTTCCAGAAGGTCCTGCTCGGCAAGATGTCCGCCAAGGAGTTCCTGGACACCCTGGCCGAGCAGCTCAACGAGGCGCAGGCCGAGTGGAAGCAGCGCAACCAGTGAGTGGCTCCCGCGGCGGCGCGCCCACGCGCCGCCGGGTGGTCGCGGCCCTCGCGGGGGTTCCCCTCGCGGCGGCCGCGGCCCCGGCCGCCGTCGCCCGGCCCGCCGGGGCGCGCACGGTGTTCCTCGCGGGCGACTCCACCGCCGCACAGAAGGACGCCGAGGCCGCGCCCGAGACCGGATGGGGCATGGCCCTGCCGTTCTTCCTGCACCGCGGCGTCGAGGTCGCCAACCATGCGGTGAACGGCCGCAGTTCGAAGTCCTTCCTGGACGAGGGCCGGCTGACGCCGGTCCTGGATGCGATCCGCCCCGGCGATCTCCTCCTGATCCAGTTCGGCCACAACGACGCCAAGTCCGCCGACCCCGCCCGCTACACGGAGCCGTGGTCCTCGTACCAGGACCGCTTGCGGCAGTACGTGGCCGGGGCGCGCGAGCGGGGCGCACGGCCGGTGCTCGCCACCTCCGTGGAGCGCCGCCGCTTCGACACCGCGGGGAACGCGACGTCCACGCACGGCGACTACCCGGCCGCCATGCGGGACCTGGCCGCCCGCGAAGCCGTTTCCCTCCTCGACCTCCAGGCCGCATCGCTCGCCCTGTGGCAGCGACTCGGCCTCGAGGAGACGAAGAAGTACTTCAACTGGACCGCCACCGAACAGGACAACACCCACTTCAATCCGCTCGGCGCCATCGAGGTGGCCCGCCTGGCCGCCCGCGCGCTGCACGACCACGACGTGCTGCGGCCGCGCGAGCTGCGCCGCCTCGACGACGCCGTGCCCGAGTCCTGGATCACCTGGCCGCAAGCGGCCTGACCCTGCATCACCTGGCCGGAAGGGGCCTGACCATGCGCAGATCCACCGCGGCACTCGCCGCCTGCACCGTCCTCGCCTTGCTCGCCACACCGGGCACCGCACTCGCCGGAGCGCCGGACGGCGCGCCCGCCGCCAAGGACCCGGCCCGCCGGACGCTCGGCCCGGGCGACGGCTGGGCCTCCGAAGGGTCCGGCACCACGGGCGGCTCGGCGGCCGCCGCCGAGCACGTGTACACGGTGTCCACCTGGGAGGAGTTCCGGGCCGCACTCGCCGAGGCCGGCGACGCCCCGAAGATCATCAAGGTGCGCGGCGTCCTGGACGCCACCGCCGCGGGGTGCGCGGCCTTCGCGGCCGAGGGCTACGACTTCGACCGGTACCTCGCCGACTACGACCCGGCCGTCTGGGGCCTGGACCGGCCCGTCAGCGGACCCCAGGAGGAGCTGCGGGCCGCGTCCGCCGCGCGCCAGGCCGAGGCGATCACCGTGCAGGTGCCCGCCAACACCACCCTCATCGGCGTGGGCCGCAAGCCCGCCATCCACGGCGCGAGCCTTCAGATCAAGGGCGTGGACAACGTCATCGTCCGCAACCTCACCTTCGAGGCCCCGCTCGACTGCTTCCCGCAGTGGGACCCGACCGACGGCGCCACCGGCGCGTGGAACTCCGAGTACGACGCCGTGGTGGTGTACGGGTCCACGCATGTCTGGCTGGACCACAACACGTTCACCGACGGCCGCTATCCGGACGCCACGCTGCCCTCGTACTACGGCGAGATCTACCAGCAGCACGACGGGCTGCTCGACATCGTGCGCGGCGCGAACCACGTCACCGCGTCCTGGAACGTGTTCCGCGACCACGACAAGACCCTGATGATCGGCAACAGCGACAGCGCGGGGGCCACCGATGCCGGGAAGCTCAAGGTCACGCTGCACCACAACCTCTTCCACGGGGTGGTGGAGCGGGCGCCGCGGGTGCGGTTCGGCCAGGTGGACACGTACAACAACCACTACCTCGTCACCGAGCAGCAGCCGTATGCGTACGCGCTCGGCATCGGACTGGACTCCCAACTGGTCGCCGAGAAGAACGCGTTCACGCTGCCGCCGTCGGTGAGCGCCGGACGGATCCTGAAGAAGTGGAAGGACGCCCCGGTCACCGCGGAGGGCAACCTGGTCAACGGGGCCCCGACCGACCTGGTCGCCGTGCACAACGCGGAGTTCCCAACGGAGCAGCTGCGCGAGGGCGCGGGGTGGACGCCCGAGCTGCGGGCCCGGGTGGACCCGGCGCGTGCGGTGCCGTGGGTCGTGGGGCGCGGGGCCGGAGCGGGCCGCATCGGCTGACCTCGGCTGACCGGCTGCTGCGCGGCACCGGAGCCCGTGCGGGTCGGGTGCCGCGCAGGTGCGGAAAGGGGCGTTCAGGGGCAAGCCTCCCCTGCCGGTTGACCGCCTTCACGCTCCCCTCATACCGTGCACCGTTCGGAATCACATACGGCGTCCGGGATTTCGTACGCCGTGCTGGGGTGAGGGCGGCCGGTGGGCGCCGGCCCCGAGGCGCGGAGTGAGCGTGGACGAACCGACCGACGCGGCAGCGGAGTTCCATGCGTTCTTCGAGGCGCACTACGCCGAACTGTCCCGCCTCGCCCGCCTGCTGACCGGTGACGCGGACGGCGCGGACGACCTCGCCGCGGACGCCCTGCTGGCCCTGTGGCACCGCTGGGACCGGGTGCGCGCCGCCGACCATCCGGCGGCCTACGCGCGCGGGGTCGTCGCCAACATGGCGCGCGCCCGGATCCGCAGCGCGGTGCGCGAACGGCGCCGGATGACGCTGTTCTGGTCCGGTCAGAGCGAGCGCAGCGAGGACCCGGACATACCCGCGGTGGTCGATGTGCAGGAGGCGCTGCGCCTGCTGCCCTTCCGCAAACGGGCCTGCGTGGTCCTGCGCCATGGGTTCGACCTGTCGGAGAAGGACGTGGCGAAGGCCCTCGGGATCTCGGTGGGTACCGTGAAGAGCCAGACGTCCAAGGGGATGGCGGAGCTCCAGCGCGCCCTGGGACGCGAACAGGTCCTGCACCGCATCCGGATGACGGTCGCGGACGCGGGAGGGCAGCACTGATGGGCGGATCGCCGAAGGACGGGCACATGCACGACGGGCCGTCGCACGAGGAAGCGCTGCGCAGGCGGCTGCGCGATGCGGCGGCGGCCCACCAGCCCGACCGCGCGCGCATGCTGGCGCGCGTCGAGCGTGGCATGGCCGCCGCCACGGACCCCTCGGCCCGGTCCGCCGCCCGGCGCGAGCGCCGCGGGGCGGCTCCCTGGCTGCGGGTCGTGGGCGCCACGGCCGCGGTGGCCTCGGCCGTCGCGCTCGGCGGGTACGGCGTGGCGTCCGCGGTCCGCGACGCCGAACCCGGTCCGCGCACCGTGGCCACCAGCCCCGACGCCCGGCCCGACCGCACCACCCCTGCGCCCTCGCCCTCCGGGCACCCGAGCGCCTCGTCCACGCGGCGCCCGGGCGAGCAGCCGGCCACGGGCGGCACCTCGCCCACGGAGCGGGACAGCGCGCCGCCTGCGGGCGGCACCCGGTCCTCCGAGTCCGCCGGGTCCGCCGGAGACGGGCCGAGGACCGTACCCGCGGCCGAACTCCTGTGGGCCGACGGAGCCGTCGACGCCGACGACAACGCGTTCTGGAGCCAGAGCACCGTCACCGTCAAGGCGCGCGAGCCCCTGACCGCCCTCACCGTCGAGATGCGCCTGTCCGCCGCGGGCCACCCGGCCGACACCGGCAACTGGCGTTCCCTGCCCGCCGAGGACTTCGACGTCACGGTCCGCCCGCAGGACGACGGCGGCCTCCTGTACCGCTGGACGCTCAAGCCGGGCCGCACCGTCCCGGCCGGTGAGCATGTGTTCGCCGCGCAGTACGGGCACGACGCGGGCGAACGGAACGCACGCGGGGACGCCTGCTCCGTGCGCGCGGGAACGCAGGACCGGCAGGCGGAGTGGGCGGGGGACTTCGCGTAGGAGACCGCAAGGGCAAGGTCATCAACGACGTGGACATCACCGCGCCGGACATCACCCACCCGTGACGGACGGGTGTCCGGAGCAACTCTGTCAGGGCCCTTGACGCACAAGTGGGGGAAATTTACGGTCCGTTCGAGGTTGCGACCGGCGTCCGAAATGTCGAACAGTGAACAGTGCGGCCTGCCGGTGTCAGACGCCTCTCCCTTCCGGCCCTCGTCCTCTCCCGAAAGGACCCCATGTCCGGCAGCACCCAGCCCGCCCCCGGCCGCCAGGCGCGGTTCACCCTCGACCCCGCGTTCACCGTCGGCGCGGTCGATCCCCGCCTCTTCGGCTCCTTCGTCGAGCACCTCGGCCGCTGCGTCTACACCGGCATCTTCGAGCCGGACCACCCGTCGGCCGACGCGTCCGGCCTGCGCACCGATGTCCTCGGCCTGGTAAGGGAGTTGGGCGTCACCGCGATCCGCTACCCCGGCGGCAACTTCGTCTCCGGTTACCGCTGGGAGGATTCGGTCGGCCCGGTCGACCGGCGCCCCCGCCGGCTCGACCTGGCCTGGCGTACGACGGAGACCAACAGGTTCGGCCTCTCCGAGTTCATGGGCTTCCTGCGCGCGATAGGTCCCGAGGCCGAACCGATGATGGCCCTGAACCTCGGCACGCGGGGCATCATGGAGGCCCTCGAGCTCCAGGAGTACGCCAACCACCCGGGCGGCACGGCCCTGTCCGATCTGCGGGTGGCCCACGGCGACAAGGAGCCCTTCGGCATCCGCCTGTGGTGTCTGGGCAACGAGATGGACGGCCCCTGGCAGACCGGGCACAAGACCGCGCGGGAGTACGGCCGGATCGCCGCCGAGACCGCACGCGCCATGCGGCAGCTGGACCCCGGCGTGGAGCTGGTCGCCTGCGGCTCGTCGGGCCAGTCGATGCCGACCTTCGCCGCATGGGAGGCGCAGGTACTCGAAGAGGCCTACGACGTCGTCGACTACATCTCGCTGCACGCCTACTACGAACCGCTCGACGGCGACGTGGACTCCTTCCTGGCCTCCGCCGTCGACATGGAGTCGTTCATCGAGAACGTGGTCGCCACCTGCGACCACATCGGCGCCAAGCTCAAGTCAGAGAAGAAGATCAACCTCTCCTTCGACGAGTGGAACGTCTGGTACCTGAGCAAGTCCGAGGCCGCCGCCGAGGCCGCACCGCGGGACTGGCCGGAGGCGCCGCGCCTGCTGGAGGACAGCTACGACGTCACCGACGCGGTGGTCTTCGGCTCGCTGCTCATCGCGCTGCTGCGGCACGCCGACCGGGTCACGGTCGCGTGCCTCGCCCAGCTGGTGAACGTGATCGCGCCGATCATGACCGAGCCCGGCGGTCCCGCCTGGCGGCAGACCACGTTCTTCCCGTTCGCCGCGGCCTCGCGGTACGGCCGCGGCGAGGTCCTCGACGTCCGGGTCCAGGCCCCGGTGTACGGGACGAAGAAATACGGCGAGGTCCCGCTGCTGCACGCGACCGCGGTGCGCGCCGAGGACGGCACCGTGACCGTCTTCGCCGTCAACCGGAGCCGCACCGAGGAACTGCCGCTCGAAGTGGCGCTGCACGGCCTGGAGTTGAGCGGAGTCGTCGAGCACACCGCGCTCGCCGACGCCGATCCGAACGCGCGGAACACCGTGCAGGACCCCGAGCGGGTCGTGCCGCACGAGGTCGACGGCACGACACTCGCCGACGGCAGGCTGAACGCCGTCCTCGAACCGCTGTCCTGGAACGTGATCCGGCTCGGCTGACGCGCGGCCTTCCGGTTCTCGGCGCGCTGTGCCGCTCAGCGCGCCGAGAACCGGTGCACCGTCGCGGACCGGTACGTGTCACCGGGCCGCAGCACCGTGGACGGGAAGCCCGGCCGGTTGGGGGAGTCCGGGAAGTGCTGGGTCTCCAGGCAGAGCCCGTCGCCCTGCCGGTAGACCGTCCCGCCCGTGCCGGCCGACGTGCCGTCCAGGAAGTTGCCGGAGTAGAACTGAAGGCCCGGTTCCGTCGTGGCGATCCGCAGGGTGCGCCCGGACGCGGGGTCGCGCAGCTCCGCCACCTCCACGGGATGCGCCGTACTGCCCTTGTCCAGCACCCAGTTGTGGTCGAAGCCCCGGCCGTGGAGCAGCTGGGGATGCGCCCTGCGGATCTCCGCGCCGACCTTCTTCGCCCGGCGGAAGTCGAACGGTGTGCCCTCCACCGCCGCCGCCTCACCCGTGGGGATCTGCGACGAGTCCACCGGCGTGTACCGGGAGGCGGCGAGGGACAGCTCGTGGCCGTGGACGCTGCCACTCGCCTCACCCCCGAGGTTCCAGTACACGTGGCTGGTGAGGTTCACGACCGTCGGCTTGTCGGTGGTGGCCGCGTAGTCCACGTGCCAGTCGCCGTTCCGCGTCAAGGTGTACGTGACCACGGTCCCCAGGGCGCCCGGAAAGCCCATCTCCCCGTCCGCGCTCGTGTACGACAGGCGCAGCCCGACGTCGGCGCCGGAGACGAACGGCTCGACCTCCCAGACCACCTTGTCGAAGCCCGCGGCCCCGCCGTGCAGGCTGTTCCCGCCGTCGTTCGCCGACAGCCGGTACGTCCTGCCGTCGAGCGTGAACCGGCCCTTGGCGATGCGGTTTCCGTACCGGCCCACGAGCGCCCCGAAGTACCGGTCCGCCGCCGTGTACGCCTCGACGGTGTCGAAGCCGAGTGACACGTTCGCCGGGCGGCCGCGGCGGTCCGGGACCTCCAGAGACTGCACGATCCCGCCGAGGGAGAGAACGGCGAGCCGGACGCCGCCGTTCTCCAGGGACCACCGGTGGACCTCCGTACCGTCCGCGAGCCGGCCGAAGAGCGACCGCGACGGTCTCACGAACCGACCTTGCGCTTGTTCCACACGTCGAAGCCGACCGCCGCGAGCAGCACCAGGCCCTTGATGACCTGCTGCCAGTCCGTGCCGACCCCGACGAGGTTCATGCCGTTGTTGAGGACACCGAGCACCAGGCCGCCGATGATCGCGCCGAGCACGGTGCCCACACCGCCGCTCATCGACGCACCGCCGATGAACGCGGCCGCGATGGCCTCCAGTTCGAAGTTGAGGCCGGCCTTCGGCGATGCCGCGTTGAAGCGGGCCGCGAAGACCAGGCCGGCAAGGGCCGCGAGCATGCCCATGTTCAGGAAGACCAGGAAGGTGACCTTCTTGTCCCGGACGCCGGACAGCTTGGCCGCCGCCAGGTTGCCGCCGATCGCGTAGATGTGCCGGCCGATGATCGCGTTGCGCATCACGTACCCGAAGGCGACGAGCAGCACGCCGAGGATGAGCAGCACGTACGGCGCACCCTTGTAGCTGGCGAGCAGGAAGGTCAGCGTCAGGATCGCGGCGCTCAGCGCCACCAGCTTCAGCAGGAACAGCTTCAGCGGCGGCACCTCAAGCGAGAACTCCAGCTGCCGGCCCCGGTCCCGGAACTCCTGCACGACCACGACCACGACCAGCGCAAAACCGAGCAGCAGCGTGAGGTTGTGGTAGTTGGTGTCCGGGCCCGCCTCGGGCAGGAAGCCGTTCGCGACCTTCTGCAGGCCCTTCGGGAACGGGCCGAGCGTCTGGCCCGCCAGGAATATCTCCGTGAGCCCGCGGAAGATCAGCATGCCCGCGAGCGTGACGATGAAGGACGGTATCCCGCCGTACGCGATGAAGAACCCCTGGACCGCGCCGGCCACCGCCCCCATCAGCAGGCAGAGCACGACCGCGAGCGGCCACGGCATGTCATTGTTCACCATGAACACCGCGGCCATCGAGCCGACGAACGCGGTCAACGAACCGACGGACAGGTCGATATGGCCCGCGATGATCACCAGCATCATGCCGATCGCGAGGATCAGGATGTAGCTGTTCTGCAGCACCAGGTTCGACACATTGCGCGGCAGCAGCAGGTCACCCTCGGTCCACACCGCGAACAGGACGACGATCAGGCCGAGGGCGATCAGCATCCCGTACTGGCGCATGTTGCGCCGCAGGCCCTCCAGGACCAGCTGGAGCAGTCCCGCTTCGCCCTTGCCGGAGTCGGCCGGCGCCGGGGCCGGCTGCTTGGCGGTCACGTCCGTACTCATCGCGCTACCTCTTTGTCCTTGGTCATCCGGCGCATCAGCGCTTCCTGCGAGGCCTCGGCCCGGGTGAACTCACCCGTGAGCCGGCCGGCCGCCATCGTGTAGATGCGGTCGCACATCCCGAGCAGCTCCGGCAGCTCGGAGGAGATGAAGACGACCGCCTTGCCCTCGGCGGCGAGCTTGTCGATGACGGTGTAGATCTCGTACTTGGCGCCGACGTCGATGCCGCGGGTGGGCTCGTCGAGGATCAGCACATCGGGACCCGCGAAGATCCACTTGCTGAGGACCACCTTCTGCTGGTTGCCGCCCGACAGCTTCCCGACCGGCTCGAACACCGTCGGCGCCTTGATGTTCATCGAGGTGCGGAAGGACTCGGCGAGCTGCCGCTCCTCGTGCTCGTCCACCACACCCCGCCGGGCGACCTTGGACAGGGCGCTCAGCGAGATGTTGCGGTGGATCGTGTCGATCAGGTTCAGGCCGTAGTGCTTGCGGTCCTCGGTGACGTACGCGATCCCGTGCCTGACCGCCTCCGGCACGGTCTTCGTACGGATCTCGCGGCCGTCCTTGAGTACGGTCCCGCCCGCGTGCCGCCCGTACGTCCGCCCGAACACGCTCATCGCCAGCTCGGTGCGGCCCGCGCCCATCAGGCCGGCGATTCCGACGATCTCCCCGCGCCGCACGCTCAGGGACACGTCGTCGACCACCTTGCGCTGCTGGTCGATCGGGTGGTGCACGGTCCAGCCCCGGATCTCCAGGGCGGGCGCCCGGCCCTCCTCCGGCTCGTGCGGGGTGCGCTCGGGGAAGCGGTGCTCCAGGTCGCGGCCGACCATCCCGGAGATGATCCGGTCCTCGCTGGTGGCCGGGTCCTTCACATCCAGCGTCTCGATGGTGCGCCCGTCGCGCAGGATCGTCACCGAGTCGGCGACCCTGCGGATCTCGTTCAGCTTGTGCGAGATGATGATCGAGGTGATGCCCTGGTGCTTCAACTCCAGGATGAGATCGAGGAGTTTGCCGCTGTCCTCGTCGTTCAGGGCGGCGGTCGGCTCATCCAGGATGAGCAGCTTCACCTTCTTCGAGAGCGCCTTCGCGATCTCCACCAGCTGCTGCTTGCCCACGCCGATGTCGGCCACGCGGGTGTCCGGATGGTCTTTGAGGCCCACCCGCGCGAGCAGTTCGGTGGCGTGGCGCAGCGTCTCGGTCCAGCTGATGATGCCGCGCCGCGCGTGCTCGTTGCCGAGGAAGATGTTCTCCGCGATCGAGAGATACGGCACCAGGGCGAGCTCCTGGTGGATGATCACGATGCCGTGCTGCTCGCTCGCCCTGATGTCCTTGAACCGGCAGAGCTCGCCCTCGAAGAGGATCTCCCCTTCGTACGTGCCGTGCGGATGGACGCCGGACAGCACCTTCATCAGGGTGGACTTGCCGGCGCCGTTCTCCCCGCAGATGGCGTGGACCTCGCCCGGCCGGACGGTCAGCGTGACGTCCGAGAGCGCCTTGACGCCGGGGAAGGTCTTGACGATCGAGCGCATTTCCAGGACGGGTCCCGCCATGGACGTGCCTTTCTGAGTCGTTGAACTGGGTCATCCGGCCGGCTAGTTGAGGTCGCTCTCCTTGTAGTAGCCGGTGTCGATCAGCTCCTTCTTGTAGTTCTCCTTGTCGACGCTGACCGGCTCGAGGAGGTAGGCGGGCACGACCTTGGCGCCGTTGTCGTAGGACTTGGTGTCGTTGGTCTCCGGCTTCTCGCCCTTGAGCGAGGCGTCGACCATGTTCGTGGCCACCTCGGCCAGCTTGCGCAGGTCCTTGTAGACCGTCTGCCGCTGCTCGCCCGCGATGATCGACTTCAGCGAGGCCACCTCGGCGTCCTGCCCGGTGACCACGGGCCACGGCTTGGCCTTGGTGCCGTAGCCGTCGCCGCGCAGCGCCGACAGGATGCCGATGGAGATGCCGTCGTACGGCGAGAGCACCGCGTCCACGCGCTTGTTGCCGCCGTACGAGGAGGTCAGCAGGTCGTCCATGCGCTTCTGCGCGGTGCCGCCGTCCCAGCGCAGCGTGGTGACCTGGTTGAGCTCGGTCTGCTTCGACTGCACGACCAGCTGCTTCTTGTCGATGTAGGGCTGGAGCACCTTCATCGCGCCGTCGAAGAAGTAGCGGGTGTTGTTGTCGTCGTTGGAGCCGGCGAACAGCTCGATGTTGAACGGGCCCTTCTCGCCCTTGTCCAGGCCGAGTTGCTCGACGATGTAGGTGCCCTGGAGGGCGCCGACCTTCTCGTTGTCGAAGGAGGCGTAGTAGTCCACGTTCTCGGTGCCGAGGATCAGGCGGTCGTACGCGATGACGGGGATGTCCGCGTCGGCGGCCTGCTGGAGCACGTTGTCCAGGGACTTGTTGTCGATGGCGGCGATCACCAGCGCGTCCACGCCCTGCGCGATCATGCCCTCGATCTGCGAGACCTGCTGGTCGGGCTTGTCCTCGCCGAACACCAGCTTCGTCTCGTAACCCTTGGCCTTGAGGTTCTTGACGACGTTGTCGCCGTCGGCGATCCAGCGCTCGGACGACTTGGTGGGCATCGCGATTCCGACGACCGCGTCCTTGGTGTCCTTCTTCTCCTCACCGCCGCCCTCGCTGTCCTGTCCGCAGGCGGTCAGGGACAGGGCGAGCGCGGCGGTGGCGGCGAGCACCTTCATGGATATGCGCATGATCAGTGGTCCTTAGCGGGTTCGGCCGGGGTGATGGGGTCGGGTGTGAAGCGGTGCAGGGTGCCGGGCAGGCGTGAACCCAGCGGTGACATCCCGCCGTCGGCGCCGTGCCGGGCGAGGAGGTCGAGGGCGAGCCGGCCGCGCCGGACCCGCTCGCGTGCGGTGTCGAGGGCGAGATCGCGCAGGTGCGCGCCGTAGGGATAGATCCCGGGCGCCTTGGCCAGACCGAACTTGAGGTACAGCGGCGCCCCGCGCCGGATCAGCTCGGCGATCTCGTACATCCGCACATAGCCGCCGAGGTCGTCGGGCGCCTCGACGTACATGTCCATCGGAGCGCCGGAGACCCGGCGGATCTCGGTGAGGTGGTCGAGGGTGAGGTCGGAGGGCACGTTCAGCGAGTCGGCGCCGAGCCGCTCGTAGACCGCGTACGAGGCCGGGTTCACCGGCCCGATCAGCGCCGAGACCTTCAGCGTGGTGCCGGCCGGGATGACGCCTTCGAGCCGGGCCCGGTGCAGGGTCCACAGCACGCCCTCGTCCGCGACGAGCAGGCACTTGACGCCCAGCTCCGTGGCGCGGACGGCGTCCTCCACGCAGCCCGCGAGCGCGTCGTGGCCGCGAGCGCGCAGCCCCGCACCACCCGAGTCGGTGCGCACGGACGCCCCGGTGTCCCAGGTGCCGCGCGGTCCGGTGAACAGGCAGAGCTCGATCTCGCGTGCCTCGGTGGCCTCGACCATCTCGGTGATCTCGGCATCGGACAGCATCCATACGCCGCTGCCCTGGCTGACGCGGTGGATCGGCACGTCGAGGCGCGAACTCTCCTTGAGCACCACGGCCAACGCCTCGGGCCCCTCGACGGAGGGGATCTCGGTGCGCCAGAGACCCCCGTCGGGGAAGCGGTGGGAAGAGGCGTCCGCGGCGTCGTGGCCGGGCACGGGATGCCCGAGCCGGGCCAGGGCGGCGGCGCCCGGGCGGCGGGGTTCGGGTGGGGTAGGGCTGGTCACGGAACTCCCATGTTCGAAATATCGGACGTCGTTCGTGCAGCTGCGGAGCATGCGGCCCGGGTGCGGGCGCGCAAGGGGTGGGGTACGGCGGTACGCGGCCGTCAGGTGCTCACGTACCGCCGTACGCACAGGGGGTGCAGGGTGATCGGTGGTACGAGGTGATCCGGTGGTGCGGGCGCGATCCGCTGGTGCGCGGAAGGGCCGGGATCACGGGCGGAGCAGGACCTTGCCGGTCTTCGGATCGCCGCCGCCGACCAGGGCGACGGCCTCCGCGAACCGTTCCAGCGGGAACTCGTGCGTGATCAGGGGCGCCGGGTCGAGCAGCCCGAGCCCGAAGGCCCGTACCGCTTCCGACCAGGCGGCCGACGAGGCGCCGAAGACCGAGCGGATCTCCAGCTGGCTGACGGAGAGGTGGACGGGGTCGATGCCGGTCGCGCCCGCCGCGAACATCCCGGTGAGCACGACCCGGCCGCCGCGCCGCGCGAGGAGGCAGGACGAGGCGGCCGTGGTCGGCGCTCCGGCCGTCTCCACGACCAGATCGAAGCGGCCCTGTTCGGGCCCGTTCGCGGAGAGCGCCGCGCTGGCTCCGAACCGCCGTGCCTGCTCGGCGCGTTCGGCGCGCGGATCGATCACCACGAGCTCGGCGGGCGAACTCGCGGCGAGCAGCTGTACGCAGAGCAGTCCGAGCGTCCCGGCGCCGACCACGGCGATCCGCTCGCCGGCCCGCGGCCGACCGGCCCGGACGGCCGCCGCGACCACGGCGGCCGGTTCGAGCAGGGCCGCGGCACGCAGGTCCGCGCCGTCGTCCAGGAGGTGCAACAGCCGTGCGGGGACGGTGAGATGGTCCGCGAAGGCGCCCGGTTCGGTGAACCCGGTCTCCGCGTACCCCCCGGTGCACAGGCTCGTCTCGCCCTCCCGGCACCGCTCGCAGATCCCGCAGGCGCGGAAGCCCTCGGCCACCGCCTTGCGGCCGACGAGCCCCGGGTCGACGCCCTGGCCGACCGCCTCGACCGTGCCGGACCACTCGTGGCCCGGGACGATCGGATAGCGGACGTAGCCCGGTGCGCGCTTCCCGTCGTACACCTCGCGGTCGCTCATGCAGATCCCGGCGGCCGCGACCCGGACGAGCACCTCGCCTGGCCCGGGCGCCGGTGTCCCGCCCTGCTCCAGGCGGTGTTCGCCGGGGCGCTCGATCACCAGGCGACGGCTCACTTGGGCTGCCTCTTCTCCCAGCCGTCGGCCCACAGGTCGAACCGGGCCTGCTGCTGCGGGAACTCGGCCGCCGCGTCCACGTCCAGCTCGACACCGAGCCCCGGGGCGTGCGAGACCGCGAAGCAGCCGGTCTCCGGGTCCACCTGGGGTGCGCCCTTGACCACCTTCTTGATCTCCGCGTCCGCGAAGTCGTTGAAGTGCTCCAGGATCTTGAAGTTCGGGGTGCAGGCGGCGAGTTGGAGCGAGGCGGCGGTGAGCACGGAACCGCCGACGTTGTGCGGGGCGACGAGCATGTAGTGGGTCTCGGCGGTGGCCGCCAGCTTGCGGGTCTCCAGGATGCCGCCGATGTGCCCGAGGTCGGGCTGGATGATGTCCACGGCCTGCGACTCGAACAGCTCGCGGAACTCGATCCGGTCGTGGATCCGTTCGCCGGTCGCCACCGGGATGTCCACCTTCGCGGCCACCTTCTCCAGGGCCTTGAGGTTCTCCGGGGGCACCGGCTCCTCCAGCCAGGCCGGCTTGAACGGAGCGAGCTCGCGCGCCAGGCGTACCGCAGTGGAGGGGCTGAAGCGGCCGTGCATCTCCAGCATCAGCTCGCACTCGGGGCCGATGGCGTCGCGCACGGCCTCGATCAGCGAGACCGCGTACCAGGTCTGCTCGTGGTCCAGTTCGAAGTGCCCGGTGCCGAACGGGTCGATCTTCAGGGCCCGGTAGCCGCGCGCCACCACGCCCTTCGCCGCCTGGTGGTAGGCCTCGGGCGTGCGCTCGGTCGTGTACCAGCCGTTCGCGTATGCCTTGACCTGGTCGGTCACCTTGCCGCCGAGCAGCTGCCAGACCGGCACGCCGAGCGCCTTGCCCTTGATGTCCCAGCAGGCCATCTCGATCACGGCGATGCCGGACATGACGATCTCGCCGGCGCGTCCGTAGTCGCCGTACTTCATCCGCCGGACGAGATCCTCGACGGCGAACGGGTCGGAGCCCGCGATGTGGTTGGCCTCGGCCTCGCGCAGATACCCGACGAGGGCGTCCGTGCGGCCGAGCATGCGGGTCTCGCCGACACCGGTGAGGCCTTCGTCGGTGTGGACGAGCACATAGGTGAGGTTGCGCCAGGGCGTCCCGACGACATGAGTGCTGATTCCCGTGATGCGCACGGCAGTTGTCCCCAGAGAGAGTCGGAGCGGGTCGTTCGAGAGGATTCGACGTGTGGGTGAGCAGTCCGAGTTGTTCGAGATTTCGTCACACGTTCGAAATCGTGGCGTGACCGTAAACAGGGCTCGGCGGTGGTGTCAATGGATCGCGCGAAGCCCGCGCCGGCGGCGGGCGGGAGGAGGGATGCTGGTTCCCGGTCGCGTTCCCCGCAGGGGCATTGCCCGGTGAACGGGACTGTGGTTAGCCTGCGTTCGGGATCCCGGCCAATGGCCGAAGTATCGAACGACTGGGGTGGGTGAGCGAGATGGGACGACTGGTCCCGGCGGTGACCAGGGCGCTGGACATACTCGAGCTGTTCCTGGACGGCGAGGGCACGCTGTCCGCGCCGGACATCACGCGCAAGCTGGGTCTGCCGCGCACCACCGTGCACGAGCTGGTGACCACGCTGGCCGCCCGCTCGTACCTCGTGCCCGTGCCCGAACAGCCGGGCCGCTATCGTCTGGGCGTCCGCTCCTACCAGCTCGGCAGTCGGTACGCGGAGCAGCTCGACCTCGCCGCGGAGGGCCAGCGGGTGGCCCGCGAGGTCGCCGAGACCTGCGACGAGACCGTGCACGTGGCGATCCTGGAGGACCTGGACGTCATCTACATCGCCAAGGTCGACTCCATCCACGCGGTCCGGATGGTTTCCGCCGCCGGGCGCCGGTTGCCCGCGCACTGCACCTCCGTCGGCAAGATGCTGCTCGCCTCGCTGCCCGCCGACGAGCTGGACGCCCGGCTCGCGGAGGCCGGCGAGCTCGATGCGATGACGCACAACAGCATCACGGACCACGACGAGCTGCGGTCCGCGCTCGCCGGAATCCGCGCGCGTGGGATCGCCACGGAACACCGCGAGTCCAACCCGGACGTGAGCTGTGTGGCCGCGCCGGTACGTGACCGCGCGGGCCGCGTGGTCGCCGCGCTCTCCGTGTCCGTGCCGATGATCCGCTGGACCGAGGAGCGCGAGGAGGAGCTCGCCGAACTGGCGGCCAAGGGCGCGCGCGACCTGTCGGAGAGCCTGGGCTTCCGCGGCGGCGACCGGTGAGCCCGGCGATGCCGGCGACGGCCTTTGAGGTGGCCGTACGGGAGACGGCCGAGCTGGGTGAGGGCCCCGTGTGGGACGCCGCGGCCGGCCGGCTCGTCTGGGTGGACATCCTCGGCTCCCGTATCCACACCCACGATCCGGTCTCCGGGCGGCGCACCGTGCGGGCGACCGGGCAGCACGTGGGCGCCGCGCTGCCGCGCACCTCCGGTGGCCTCGTGGTCAACCTCCGTGACGGAGTGGCCTGTTACGAGGCCGACGGCTCCTTCGCCTGGCTCGCGCGGGATGCGGTGCCGGGCCGGCGCGGCAACGACGCGGCCGTGGCGCCCGACGGCTCCCTGTGGGCCGGCACGATGCGCTACGACGAGGCTCCGGGCGGCGGCACCCTCACGCGCATCGCCCCCGACGGCACCACCACCGAGCTCTTCGGCTCCGTCGCGGTGAGCAACGGCATCGGCTGGAGCCCCGACGCCGCCTTCGTCTACTACGTCGACAGCCCCACGCGGCGCATCGACGTCTGCGGGTTCGACGGCCGTCTCCCGTACGACAGAAGGCCGTTCGTGGAGATCGAACCCGAGGCGGGCTATCCCGACGGGCTCACCGTCGACGCCGACGGCTGTGTCTGGGTCGCGCTGTGGGACGGCGGGCAGGTCCGCCGCTACACCCCGGACGGCCGGCTCGACCGCGTCCTGCGGCTCCCGGTGCGCCGCCCCACGGCCTGTGCGTTCGGCGGCGCCGGTCTGCGCGACCTCTACATCACGACAGCTCGTACGGGGCTCGCTCGCCCGCATCCGCTGTCGGGCTCGCTGCTCGTGGTGCCGGACGCGGGTGCGGGGATGCAGACCCCGGCGTTCGCGGGCTGAGTCCGCGGACCGCGAACGCGGCCGCCACGGCCACGGAGGCGGCGGCCACCGGCAGCCAGTAGCCGGACACGGCCCCGGCGTGCTCCACCGCCCAGCCGCCCGCCGCCGAACCCGCCGCGATCCCGCCGAGTATCGCGGTCACGGCCAACGTCATCCCCTCGTTGAGCCGCTCCGCCGGGGTCCGCTGCTGCACGAGCTGCATCCCCGTGACCATCGTCGGTGCCGTGGCCATGCCCGCCACGAGCAGCGCCGGCGCGAGCAGCAGAAGCCCCGCCGACGAGGCGGCCAGGAGCGGTGCGGACATGAGTGCCGCCATCGCCGCCAGGCACCACCGCAGTCGCACGGCCGCCGACTTCGCCGGGCGGGCCAGGCCGTACAGCAGTCCGGCGGCGCACGACCCGGCCGCCTGGAGCGCCAGGACCGCACCGGCCGCCGCCTTGTGGCCGGCCGCGTCGGCGTACGCCACGGTCACCACCTCCAGCGAACCGAACACCGCACCGGTGGCCGCGAACACGCACAGCAGCGCGGGCATCCCGCGCGCCCGCAGCGGCGAACGGCCGCGGCTGCGCGGGGCCACAGGCGGCTCGGTGCCGCGCTGCGCCGCGAACAGCAGCACGCCCGTGAACATCAGCGCCGCACCCGCGAGCATCCCCGCCTCGGGGAACAGCGCGGTGCACAGGAACGCGGCGAGCACCGGGCCGAGCATGTAGCAGACCTCGTCCGCGGCCTGCTCGAAGGAGTTCGCCGTGTGCAGGGCACGCGGATCCCCGCGCAGCAGATGCGCCCACCGCGCACGCGACATGCCACCGGTGTTGGGCGTCGCCGCCATCAGCACGTACGCGACGAACAGCGTCCAGGCCGGGGCCCGCAGGAACACGCACAGCGTCAGGGCGAGCGCCCCGCCCGCGGCGACGGCGGAGGCGGGCACGGCGGTGCGCGCCTGCCCGTACCGGTCGACGGCGCGGGCGACGAGCGGCCCGGCGACGGCGTTCGCGACCAGACCGGTGGCGGCCACGGCGCCGGCGAGCGCGTACGAGCCGTACCCGGCGGCGATCATCATCACCGCGCTGATGCCGAACATGCCCATGGGAAGGCGGGCCACGAGGTTCCACACGGTGAAGGCCCGGGCGCCCGGTATCGCGAAGAGCCGGGCGTAGGCACGCGCTGAAGTCATGTGATCAAGCGTTGTGCACGGGGTCGGCGAGGGTCCAACACCGGTCCCGGCGGCATTCACGCACCTGGGTTGTGAATACTGGTGTGATGCCCTCCCGCACCCCCGACCCCCGCCTGCTGCGCTGCTTCGTCGCCGTGGCCGAGGAGTTGCACTTCACGCGTGCCGCCGCGGCCCTCTTCGTCGCGCAGCAGGCGCTCAGCCGGGACATCCGCCGGCTCGAACGGGAGCTGGGCGCCGAGCTGTTCGTGCGCACCACGCGCCAGGTGCAGCTCACGCGGGAGGGCGAGCGGCTGCTGCCGTACGCACGGGCGGTGCTCACGGCGTACGACGCGCTCGACGCCGCCTGGACCCCGCAGGACCGCCCGCTGCTCGTCGATGTCGCCGCCCGCGTCTCCACCGCGCACCAAGTGCTCGAAGCAGCTCGCGAGTCCGCGCCCGGCGTGGAGTTCACCGCGCGCTTCCACAGCGGGCTGACCGGCGCGGCGGCGGAGATCCTCGCGGGACGCCTCGACGTCTCCTCCGGCCATGTCGCGGGGCTGCCCGCCGCCGTGCGGGCCCGCCTCGAACACCGCCTGATCCGCTACGAGCACCTGGCGGTGCTGCTGCCCGCCGACCACCCGCTGGCGGGGCTGCCGGCCGTGCCGATGGCGCGCCTGCGCGGCGAGACGCTGTACGCGGCGGCGGGCAACGAGGCCACGGCGGAGTGGACGGCCTTCGCCGCGGACCTGTTCGCCCCCTGGGGCATCAGGATGGCGGAGCCCTTCCCGGAGATCGCCGGCGAGGAGGAGTTCATCCGCGTCGTGCACAAACAGGGCTGGTCGGTCCTCGCCACCACGCAGTTCATCGGCATGCCCGGCATGGTTCTGCGCCCGCTGTGCGACCCGCTGCCGCTCTCACCGGTGTCCCTGGTCTGGCGCCGCGGCCTCACGCACCCCGGCCTCACCGCCCTTCATGAGGCCGCCACCACGCTTGCGGAGCAAGGGGGTTGGCTGGTCAGGCCGCCCGGCTCCACCGTCTGACTCCGATCGGCCGCGAGGCGGTGACGTGCGTCGCGGGCTTCGCGTCAGAGCCCCGCCGCATGGTCGGGCACATACGTCTGAAGATCGCGCGGCGGCCGCTCGTACCCCGTGGACGGCGGACGGGCGGGCAGTTCGAGGACCGGCGGCGGGACCTCGTGGTACGGCACCGAGCCGAGGAAGTGCGCGATCATGTTCAGGCGCGCGCGGCGCTTGTCATCGCTCTCGACCACGTACCACGGCGCCTCGGAGATGTCGGTGTGCACCAGCATCTCGTCCTTGGCCCGCGAGTACGCCTCCCACCGCGTGAGCGACTCCAGGTCCATCGGCGACAGCTTCCAGCGGCGCAGCGGGTCCTCCAGGCGGCGCCGGAAGCGCTCCTGCTGTTCGGTGTCGCTCACCGAGAACCAGTACTTGCGCAGCACGATCCCGTCCTCGACCAGCATCCGCTCGAAGACCGGGCACTGGCGCAGGAACCGCTGGTACTCCTCCTTGGTGCAGAAACCCATGACGTGCTCGACCCCGGCGCGGTTGTACCAGCTGCGGTCGAACAGGACGATCTCGCCCGCCGCGGGGAGGTGCTCGATGTAGCGCTGGAAGTACCATTGGGTGCGCTCGCGCTCGGTCGGCTTCGGCAGCGCGGCGATCCGGGCGACGCGCGGGTTGAGGTGCTCGGCGAAGCGCTTGATGGTGCCGCCCTTGCCGGCCGCGTCCCGCCCCTCGAAGACCACCACCACGCGCGCGCCCTCGGCCCGCACCCACTCCTGGAGCTTGACCAACTCGATCTGGAGGCGCAGCAGTTCGCTCTCGTACGCCGCGCGCGGCACCTTCGCCTTCTTCGTGCCCTTCATGCCCGCCTTCCCCGCCATGCCCGCCTTCCCTGCCTTCCCCGCCATGCCCGCCTCCGTCGGTCGATCTTCCGCTCCGAGGCCTCAACGTAGCCACTGATCCCGGGTCGCGCAGGCGCGCCGCGGATCCGCGTCCGGGCGGCGCGCGGCAACTGACGCGCCGTCAGCACCTTTCCGGAGGTATCGGACTCTCCCCGGCAAACCACCCGGCCGCAGCCTCGTTGTTCCGGCGAGAGTTCCCGCCGGCGTCAGCCGGTGGTCACGTAGGAGGCACTCCTTGGACGCCGGCACCACCCTGCTCGGCTCGTTACTGGCCTGTGCGGGCGTACTGGGCGCGGCACTCGTGGCGTACCTCGGAAAGCGCGGCGAGAACGCGCTCACCGGGTACTCGAGTCTGACCGAACGCCTGCAGACGGAGCGCGACCGTCTGGAACGGCTCGTCGCCGAACGCGACTCGCGCATCGACGAGTTGACCACCCGGCACGCCGCCGACCAGACCGAGATCGCACGGCTGCGGCTCGACGTGCACCGGCTCGGGGGAACCCAGTGACCACCGCACCCCCCGACCCGCTGCCGCTGCACGGCCCACTCCCCGCCCGGAGGCCCCCGGTGACCCGTATCGAGCGGATGCTCGCCCTGCGCTGGCGCAAGATCTTCCTCGTCTGCGTGCTGATCGCGCTCTCCGGGGTCGCGGTGATCCTGTGGGCGCGGATCGACTCCGGCGAGCGCCGGGCCGACCGGATGGCCGAGGAGGCAGCACGCCGGGGCGAGGCCCTGTCCACCCTCGCCGAGGACGTCCGCACCCTGCGCGCACAGGTCGAGGCGAGCGGCGGGACGCCCGCGGCCCCCGACCCGTCGGTGGCCGTGGACGACCTGCTCGCCCGGATCCGTATCCCCGCGGGCGCACCCGGAGCGCCGGGCAAGGCGGGCGAGAGCGGGCGACCGGGCGCGCGCGGTGAGGCGGGTGTGCCGGGTCTGCAAGGGCCTGAGGGCTTGCCCGGCGCGGTCGGTCCGGAGGGTGTCCCGGGGGAGGCGGGCCCGAGCGGGGCGCCCGGTCCGGCCGGCGCGGACGGAGCGGACGGAGCCGCGGGTCCGGAGGGTCCCGCGGGCCCGCCGGGTCCCGGCGGCGCACCCGGCCCCGCAGGTCCTGCTGGCGAGACCGGGGCGAAGGGTGAGCGCGGCGACGCGGGACCGCAGGGTGACCCGGGACCACAGGGCGCCCAGGGTCCGGCCGGTCCGCCCGGGGCCACCGGACCGTCCTGCCCGGAGGGGTACAGCCTCCAGACTCCCGTGGACGACCCCGACGCGCTCCTGTGCCGACGCGACGCCGCTCCCGCGCCCGCGCCGACCGCGCCGACCGCGGCGATCCTGCCGGTGCTGCCCGCCCTGCGGCGCGTGGCGGGCGCGGCGGAACAGCCGGACGGGGACGAGGAGTCGGGCACGGTCTGAACTGCGGGGGCAGCCTTCCGCGGCGGGGTCAGGCTTCCCCAGCAGGTCAGGCTTCCACGCCGGGTCAGGCCTCCACGCCGGATCAGGCCTCCGCGCCGTGCCCCTCCGCCCGCAGGAAGTGGAACGTCGGCCGCGGATGCATCAGGAAGTCGTGGTGCGAGATGTTCCACGCGTACGCGCCCGCCAGCGCGAAGGCCACCCGGTCCCCGGCCCGCAGACCGGCAGCGGGCACACCCCGGGACAGCACGTCCTTGGGCGTGCACAGCTGACCCGCGAAGGTCACCCGTTCGCCCGTGGCCGCCGAGCGGGGCCACGGGTGCGGCCAGGGGCGGTCGCTCCTGAGCACCGTGCAGGGCTGGTCGTGCCCCTTGGTCGCGGGGGTACGCAGATGGTGGGTGCCGCCGCGGACCACCGCGAACTCCTCGCCGTGGCTGGGCTTCACATCGAGCACCTCGGTCGCGTACCAGCCGCAGTAGGCGGTCAGGGCCCGCCCCGGCTCGATGCGGAGTGTCAACTCCGGGTGCCGGTCGAGGAGTCGGGAGAGCCCTGCGCCGTACGCCGCCCAGTCGAAGCGCTCCTCGGGGCGCGCGTAGTCCACGTCCATGCCGCCGCCGACGTTGACCTCGCGGAACCGCACACCGTGCCGCTCCGCCAGGCCGAGCGACCACGCCACGACCGCCTCGGCCGAGGCGAGCAGCTCGGCCGCGTCCAGGCCGCTGGCCAGATGGGCGTGTACGCCCAGGAGTTCGAGCTGCGGATACGTGCCGTCGGTGAGGAGCCGGACGACCGTGTCCGCCTCGGCGGGGTCGAGGCCGAACGGGGTGGGCCGCCCGCCCATCGCCAACTGGCTGCCCCGGAGCGAGGCGTCGGCGAGCGGCAGGTTGAAGCGCAGCAGCACACCCGGCCGTGACGCGGGGGCCACGCGGGCGGTCAGCTCGGCGAGCATGCGCAGCTCGTACACGCTCTCCACGTGGAAGCGGGCCACGCCCAGCTCCAGGGCGGCCGTGATCTCGGCCGGGGTCTTGCCGGGGCCGCCGAAGGCCAGGGCGCTGCCCGGCACCGCCTTGGCGACATGGGCGAGTTCACCGCCCGAGGACACCTCGTACCCGTCCACGTACGGGGCGAGCGCCGCGAGGATCTCCGGCTCCGGGTTCGCCTTGGCCGCGTAGTACAGCTCGGCACGCTCGGGCAGGGCGCTCCGGACGGCGGCGGCGTGGGTGCGCAGGGCGTCCACGTCGTAGAGGTAGGCAGGCAGTTCCTCGAAGGGCAGGCTCAGGGCGCGCCGGCGGACCTGCTCGGTGGGGGCGGTCATCGGGTGCTCCAGGTCGAGTCGTGGGCGGCGGACGCCGTGCGGGTACGGGGCAGTCGGGCCGCGGTGCCGTCGCACGGGAGCGCACCTTCGCCCGCTTCAGCCGCCGATGTCGCGCTTGCGCCGAAGAGCACCTCCTCGGCGAGCGGCGAGGGCAGGGGCACGTAGCCGGCCGCCCGGTCGGCCTTGCGCTCCCAGCGGGTGAGCAGATTGGCCTTGGCGGGCAGCGGCACACCGGCCAGCAGCGCGGCGAGGCGGGGCGGGCAGGTCTCCCGGCTGTCGGCGTACGCGGCGATCGAGGCGCGGACCTCGGCCCACAGCGCGGCCTCGGTCTCGGGGTGCAGGTCGGCGAGCGCCGCGAGCATCTCCGCCACGTGGTTGACCAGGAGGCAGTACACCACCCGGTCCCAGCCGCGCTGGGCGTCGTACGTCATGGGCGCCGCCACCTCGGGCGGCAGCGAGGCGAGGGTGTCGGCGTGGTGCTCGGGCAGCAGCTTGGTGCCCTCCAGGTCGCGGAAGAGCACCTGGGCGGGCATGCCCTCGCCGTCCACGCAGACGAGGACGTTCTGCAGATGCGGTTCCAGGACCAGGCCGTGCTCGAAGTACGCGGCCAGGACCGGCGGCACGAGCAGCTTCAGATACGCCCGCCACCAGGCGAGCGCCCGCTCCGGGCCCGCCCCGGCGAGGAGGCGGCCGAGGTGGCCGGGTCCGGTCGGGTACTCGTCGGCCACCGCGCCCGCGAGCAGGGGAGTGGTGCCCGGCAGCAGCCGCCGGGACAGGCCCTCGCGCACGATCACGCCGAAGCCTTCGAGGAGTGCCTGGTCGGGGCGGCCGTCCTCGCCCGGCAGGACGAGGCTGCGGTACGCGGGCTCGCGGAGCATCGCGCTGCCCGGGTGGCGGTCGGAGAGGTCCGTCAGGGCGCCGTGCAAAACGCGTGTCAGGGCGACGGCGCCCGACAGCTCGTAACTGGCGTTCTTGCGCAGGCAGTTGGTGATGCGCACGTTCAGGCTGAACTTCAGGAACGTGTCCCCGTCGTACAGCGTGCGCACGGAGGCGGTGGCGGCGAAGGGCTGCTCGGTCGTGCCCAGGTCCAGGATGTCGCCCGCGGCGAGTGCGGTCCGCAGCGCCGGGTGGTCCTGGAGCAGGGAGAGCTGCCAGGGGTGGGCGGGCAGCAGCTTGTAGCCCTCGGGTACGCCGGGGTGCAGTCGGTCGAGCGGGGCGGTGGCGCCGGGTTCGGCGGTCTCCTCGGCGACGAGATGCTCCCGTACCGCGAACAGCCGCAACGGGAACGAGGCGCCGGCCTCCGGGGCATACGCGCGCCAGGCCGCGGGGTCGCCACCGCGCGCCTTCGGCGTGGGATGGAAGCGGTGGCCGAACAGGAGCGACTGCTCGGAGGCGAGATACGCGGCCAGGGGGTCACCCGGGTCCGAAGTGGTGTCGTCCTCAACGGACTTGGCGGACTCGCATGACCTGGCGGGCTCGGTGGACCGGGCAGGCTCGCCGGACCTGGCGGAGTCGCCGGACCTGGCGGACTCTGCGGACCCGGCCGTCTCTGCGGCCCTGGCGGCGAGTGCGGCGCGTACGCCCTCGTGGCTGGAGGCGATCTGGTCGAGGAACTCCTCGTTGCGCACCCCGGTGCGCAACTCCAGTTCGCACTGCGTGTACTGGGCGAGCAGCCGCCAGTCGGCCTCGGCCCAGCCGCCCGTCTGCTGCACCTCCACGGGGCCCGCGAAGCGGTGCGCCCCGAGCAGCGAGGTGCGGCGCAGGGCCGCGCGCAGCAGGACGCCCGCCCTCGGCAGGCGCAGCAGCAGCCGGCCGTCGACGACGGCGGTCTGGTGCTCGGGTCCGGAGACCTCGCGCAGCAGGCAGTTGAGCAGGGTGTGCGCCACCACCTCGTCGGCGGTGGGCAGTTGAGCGGCGTTCGGGGGTGTGGGGGTGGTGAGTTGAGCGGGGACGGTGCCCGTGGGCAACGACATCAACGGCTCCATCGGGTGCGGGGCGATCGGATGACCGGGCCCTGGAACAGGAAACGGAAGGCGATGTGGCAGGCCGCGCCGAGCGCGACGGCGGTGCCGGTCAGGAGCGGGGCGGCCGGTCCGAAGAGGCTGTTGCCTGCGGCCGCCGCCAGGCCCGCGGCGACGGCGCCCGACTTGGAGACGAACTCCAGGGAGCCGAACATGCCGCCGGGCGCACGGCCCTTGGCGCAGTCGGCCGCCAGCACGGACAGGCAGACCAGGCCCAAGGTGAGACCCGCGCCGAGCAGGACGCGTACGGCCGTGAACGCGGCGAGCGAGTCGGCGAACCCGTGACCGGCCAGGCCGAGGGCGATGAAGCCGAAGCCGAGGCCGATGCCCTGGCGCGGACGCGCCACGAAGCGGGTGTGCAGGCGCATCGCGAACAGCAGGTAGAACAGGTGCGGCAGGGCGAACAGAACCCCGGAGACCGCCGGCGCCGTGCCGGGTATTCGCTCCTCGATCAGGGAGATCAGATACGGGAAGGAGATGACGGTCGAGAACACGAAGGCGAACTCGAAGGCGTAGAGCGCCTTCAGCGGGGTGCCGGGCGCTGGCGGCGCATCGGGCCGTTCCGCGGTCGCGGACTTCGGGGCGTGGCCCGGTTCGGGCAGCAGGCAGAGCATCACCGCCGCGGCCAGCGGCAGCACGGCGAGCAGCGCGTACTGGCGGTGCGGGGAGAGCCAGGGCGACAGTGTGCCCACGACGATCGGCGCGAACACCAGGGCGGCGCGGGCGCTGCCCTGCATCAGGGTGAGCGCGCGGGACAGGCCCGGGCCTTCGAGCGCCGCGGCCAGGTAGCCGTTGGACGCGGCGAAGGTGCCGCCGAGCACGCCCTGGAGCACCAGCGCGGCCGTGAACGCGGTCAGCGAGTCGGCCCACCCGGCCAGCAGGAACGACAGGGCCAGGCCCAACTGGGCGCGCAGCAGCAGCCGTTTGCGTCCGAAGCGGTCGGCCAGCCGCCCCCACAGCGGGGCGCCGAGCGCGCCGAACACCGTCGGCACGACGTACAGCAGCCCCGCCCAGCGCGCGGTCTCGTCGCCGAGCTCCGGCAGGATCTCGGTGAGATAGGGCGGCAGGCCCAGCGCGGCGAAGGAGGCCACGAAGTAGCAGGCGGCGACGGCGTGCACCTGCCGGCGCCCCAGCGCGGGCGGCTGTCCGGCTGCGGCGGGCTGCACGGGCGGCGTGGTGGTGGTCATGGTCCGTCACTCCCCGCGCAGCAGGTAGTTGGGGCCGGTGGTGTAGTGCTTGTTGATGTCGGCCGCGCCCGAGCGCTCCTTGCTCAGCAGGGTGCCCGCGGTGACCATCGCCTTGACCGGCAGGCGGCCGGCCCGCAGGACCCGGTCGCGCAGCACCTGGCCGGGCTCCTCGGCGAGGCGGTCCACGGCCTCCTCCAGCCGGTCGCGGACGAGCGCGAGCAGCCGGTCGAGCGGCGCCCGCCCGTGCCGGGCGAGGCCGAACGCGTAGGCGCCCGCGCACAGATGGACGGTGATCGTGGTGAACACGTCCACCACCGCGTCGTCGGTGTCGCCGAAGGTGCGGGGGTCGTCGAAGGCGTCGAGCAGCGCCTGCTCGCCGAGCGCGGCGGAGCAGCGCACGGTGTTGATGCGCGGGCCGTCGTTGTCCTTGAGCAGCAGCCGCAGCCGGGCGCGTCCTTCGTGCTCGTCCAGGACGAGGGAGATGTTCTGCTGGTGCGACTCCAGCGCGATCCCGTAGGAGAACAGCGTCGTCTGGAAGTCGAACAGCAGCCGCAGACAGGCGTCGAGGAGCCGCACCGGGTCGCCGGCGAAGAAGCGGTCGGCGAGGTGGTCAACGACGAGCCGGCCGGACGGCGCGCGGCCGAGCAGGGCCGCCATGGGCAGCACCACCGCGTCGTCGAGCCCGGCGGGATAGGAGCGGAGCAGGACCGCGAGCAGGTCGTGCGAGGCATGCGCGTAGCGCGTCTCGTCGGCGTGCAGGACCGTGTCCCGGAACCGGGGCTCGCGGGCGATGACCGCCTCGACGAGCCGCTGGCCCGCGGCGCCGTCCACGAGGGTGCCGGGCTTGATGGTGCGGCGGTTGCGCAGCCCCAACGTGGCGGTGCCGAGCGGCAGTTTGAGGTGGACGGCCGGATCGTCGGCGAGGGCGACCGTGCGCATGGACAGGGTGGGCACGACGTCCAGGTACGGCCGCCCGGCCGGGACGGCACGCTCGCCGAGTGACGCGGCGGCGGTCAGCGGGTGCACGGGCAGGGGGAGATGGGTGCCTTCGAGCTCGGGCAGCCCGAGGTCGCCGAGGGAGGGCCAGAAGGCCGGCAGGGCGCCGCGGTCGAGGCCGCTGGACGTGAGGGCGTCGAAGGGGAGGGCCACCCAGTGCAGCTTGAAGGCCGGGTGGAACTCCGGTGCGTACGAGTGGAGTTGGGCGTCACTCAGTCCGGAGCGGCCGCGGGCCGTCGGGTAGACCGGATGGTCGATCCGGGCCGCGAGCGCGTCGAACGCGAGGGAGCCCGCGAGCCCGGTCCAGTCGGCTGGGTCCGCGCCGTAGCGCTCGGCGAGCTCCTCACCCACCGCGGAGTCCGTCCGTGCGTGCAGGCGCATGGTGGCCAGCGTCTGCGCACACTCCTCGGCGAAGGCCTCGAACCCGGCGCGGTCGACGGGATCGGCCAGCGCGCTCAGCTCGCCCAGAATGGCGGTCAGGCCGGTGAGTTGGGTCCCGTCGCGCTCCCGCCGCAGCAGCGGCAGCCGGGCGGTGTACGCGCACTGGAAGCCGTCCTCGGCGACCGGAAGCAGCAGCGCCGTCTCCCCGGCCGCGGGCAGGCGCAGCCAGGTGCCGTCCTCGAAGCGCACCGGAGCGCTGCGCGAGCGCAGCCCCGCGACGTCCTCGCGCAACAGCGCACCGAGCACCCGCAGGGTCAGCTCGGCCTCGGCGGGATCCATGCCCGGGACGGTGTCCTGCGGGGAAGCGGCGTCCTGCGGGGAAGCGGCGTCCTGCGGGGAAGCGGCGGTCTCCGGAGAGGCGCCCTTCGGAGAGGCGGGGTCCGCCTGGGCGGTCGGCCGTACCGCAGTTGGCGCGGTCACGGCGTGATCTCCCAGCGCTGCTCCGCGAGGAAGCCCGCCACCACCCGGTCCACCGCCGTCTGGTCGGTGCCGGTGGCGCGCAGGACGCCCAGGTAGTCGCGGTTCGTGCCGTACACCTCGTGGTGCTCGCCGACCGCACGCAGCGGCCGGTACGTGAGGCGTACGCCGTCCACGGTCAGGTCGCAGGCCTCCGGAGCGGCGGTGAGCGTGCCCGCGCGTTTCGCGCACGGGTACTCGAGACGGGCCCGGCCGTCCGTGCGGGCGCCCAGGTCCGCGGGCAGCGGCTCACCCAGATGCGCCCGGAGGATGTGCTCGAACAGCGGGATGTCCAGGAGCTGGGCGAGCAGCAGATCGCACTGGTCGCCGATGGCCCGGTAGTTGACCTCGATGATGCGGGCGCGGCCCTCGTGCACCACGAACTCGGTGTGGCAGGCGCCGAACCCGACGCCCAGGGCGTCGAGTTGGGCGAGGACCTGCGCGACGACCGCGGGCGGGTGCGCGGGGACGAAGGTCAGGCGCTCCTCGATGAACACCGGGGGCGGGGACACCTCGGTGTGGAAGCCGCCCAGGACGTGGCGGCGGGCGCCGTCCCCCAGGGTTTCGAGGGTGTACAGCTCACCGGGCAGGTACTCCTCGACGACGAGGGCCGCGCCGGTCCTGCGGGCCTGGATCGCCTTGCACTGCCGCAGCAGGTCCTCGACGTCGTCCACCAGGACGACGTCCTCGCTGGCCACCCCTTCGCGGGGCTTGACCACACAGGGGAAGGGGACCGGCGCGTCGCGCAGGACGGCCGGGTCCTGGCCCGGCGCGAGCTCCGTGGACCACACCGTGTCGACGCCCTGCGCGGCGAGCCTGCGGCGCATCTCGGCCTTGTCCTTGGCGCGCAGCGCGGCGCGCCAGTCCTTGCCGGGCAGGTCGAAGTAGTCGGCGGCGAGGGCCGCTTGGGTCTGGAGGTGGTCGCTGTTGGTGAAGACGGCGTCCGGACGGTGGTGCGTGGCGATCCGTGTCACGACGGCGCGGAAATCGCGTACGTCGCACTCCATGACCTCGATGTCGTGCGCGCCGTCGAGGCCGGCGTACGTCCGGCGGTGGGCCTCCGCCTGGTCGGTGAGCACGGTGACGCCGAGGCCGAGCCGCGCCGCGGCCGGCAGAAATCCTTCGGTGACCGAGTCGGTGGGATTGAGAGCGAGCAGGTACAGCCGCATGGGCTGAACCCCTTCCGGGTCGGATGAGCGGGTGGGGGGGTGGGAGCGCGCCGGGCCGTGGGGACGCGGGCCGGACGCGCGGGCGGGGCGAATCCCCAGGGACGGAAACGGGGACGGGGTCGGGGACGGAGCCGCCGGGACGGGGCCGGGCCGCCATGGGGGAAGCGGCCCGGCCCGCTGCGGCGTTACTGCTTCGGCAGCTCGACGCCGGTGGCCTTCGCGACGTCCGCGAGCATGTGCTCGGCGGCCTGGACCCCGATGCCGGACATCCAGGTCTCGTCCGGGACGGTGAACACCTTGTCGTTCTTCACGGCGCCCAGGGACTTCCAGACCGGGTTGGACGTGACGTCCTTCTGCTTGGTCTTGGAGGGCTCGTCGGCAAGCGTCACGAACACCAGGTCCGCCTCGGCCTTGTCGATCTGCTCGGGGCTGACGTCGAGCATCGTGACCTCGGGGTCGGTCGAGGACTGCGACTTCGGGCGCGCGAGGCCGATGTCGTCGAGGACCACACCGCTGTACGAGGACTTCTGGTAGAGGCGGGTCGGCCCGGCCACGAAGCGCACGACGGACGCGGTCGGCATCTTCCCGTCGTACTTCTTCTTGATCGCCTCACCCAGCGCCTTGGCCTGCGCCTCGTACGCCTTCAGACGCTCGCCGGCCTCCTTCTCCAGGCCGAGCGCCTCGGCGTGGACCTTGAGATTCTCCTTCCAGGGGCCGCCGGTGGTCTCGGTGAAGACGGTGGGCGCGATGCCCTTGAGCTTGTCGTAGACCTTCTCGTGGCGGACCTTCGAGGACAGGATCAGGTCCGGCTTGAGGGAGGCGATCAGCTCCAGGTTCGGCTCCAGGAGCGGACCGACGTCCTTGGCGCCCTTCACCTTGTCGCCCAGGTACGCGGGGAAGCCGCCCGCGGTCTTGAAGTGCGGGGAGACCGCGCCCACCGGCTTGATGCCGAGCATCGTGACCGAGTCCAGCTCGCCGGTGTCGAGGACGACGACCTTCTCGGGCTTGGCGGGGATCTCGGTCTCGCCCATGGCGTGCTTGACGGTGCGCGGGAAGGCCTCGGCGGCGGCGCCGACGTTCTCCTTGCCGGACGCGTCGTCCTTGGCCTTGTCGCCGCCGCACGCGGTCAGCGCGGAGGCGCCGAGGGCGAAGGCGGCGAGAGCGGTACCGAGGCGGCGCAGGCCGCGTGGTGTGGTTCTGCTGGACATGAGGGTGCTTCCTTGTCGGCGAGCGGAGGGTTTTCAGGTGTGGGGGGTCGGACGGTCAGGCAGAGGGTTTCTGCCGGGCCGCCCGGGTCTTGGGGACGACCAGCGGGGTACCGGTCTCCGGGTCGGGGATGACCCGGCAGTCGACGTCGAAGACCTCTCGGACGAGGTCCGCGTCGAGGACGTCGGCGGGTGCGCCGGCCGCGGCCAGTGCGCCGTCCTTGAGGACGACGAGGTGATCGGCGTAGCGCGCCGCCTGTCCGAGGTCGTGCAGGACCATCACGACGGTCCGGCCCGCCTCGGCGTGCAACTCGGCGACCAGGTCGAGGACATCGAGCTGGTGCCGGAGATCGAGGAACGTGGTGGGCTCGTCGAGCAGCAGCAGATCGGTGTCCTGCGCGAGGGCCAGGGCGATCCAGGCCCGCTGGCGCTGGCCGCCGGAGAGCTGGTCCACGGGCAGCTCGCGCAGGGCCGTCGTACCGGTGCGCTCCAAGGCCGACTCGACCGCCGCCTGGTCGGCCTTCGACCAGGGGCTGAGCAGACGCTGGTGGGGATAGCGGCCGAGCCGCACCAGCGCCTCCACGGTGATGGCCTCGGGTGTCACGGGCTGCTGGGGGAGCAGTCCCATCCGGCGGGCCAGCGCACGCGCCGGCATCCGGTGGATGTCGGTGCCGTCCAGGGCGACGGTGCCGCCGGCCGGCGTGAGCAGCCGGGTCAGGGCGCGCAACAGGGTCGACTTGCCGCAGGCGTTGGGACCGACGATCGCGGTCACCGCACCGCCGGGCAGCACCAGGTCGAGACCGCCGACCACGACCCGGTCGCCGTACCGCAGGTCGAGACCGTGCGTGGACAGCTGGTCGGTCCGCGCGGCCCCGGCCCCTTCCGCAGCAGGCGCGGTGGCGTCCTGCCGGGGGACGAGCTGCTTGGAGGTCATACGGGGCTCCCGGGCGAGGTGGGCAGGACGGACGTGATGGGCGTGTGGGGCGTGACAGGCGGGGTGGACATGAGGTACGTGACGGACGGGGTGGACATCAGGTACGTGACGGACGGGGCGGACGTGCGAGCGCTACGGGTCTTCGGAGCGCGCTGTGGCGTCATGACGCCCTCCGGTTCACCGGCGAGCTCTGCCGGATCATCAGGACGAGCAGCCAGGGCGCGCCGAGCGTGGCCGTGACCACCCCGACGGGCAGGCCCTCGACCGGCAGCAGGTGCTGCACGACCAGGTCGGAGGAGAGCAGCAGGACCGCGCCCACCAGGCAGGTGAGGACCGTGGTGGCGGCCGTCGGCGGGCCGGTGACGAAGCGCACGAGGTGCGGCACCGCGAGCGCCACGAAGGCCACAGGTCCGGTCAGCGCCGCGGCCAGGGAGGCCAACGCGATGGCGGTGAGCAGGAGTTGGAGTCGCGCGGCGGAGACCCGCAGGCCGAGGGCGCCCGCGGAGTCGTCCCCGAGGTCGAGCACGGCGAGCCGCCGGTGCAGGACGAACACGGCGGCCAGCGCCACGGCCGTCGCGGCGGCCGCACCCCCGACCTCGGTCCAGGTCCGCCCGTAGAGCGAACCGGTCGTCCATTGCAGGGCCGCGCCCGCGAGTTCGGCCGGGAAGCGGACCACCATCAGGTTCACCGCTGCCGCGAGCCCCGCCTGGACCGCGAGGCCGACCAGGACGAGCCGGGTGACGGCGAGCCCGGACCGCCAGGCGAACACCCCGAGCAGCAGCGCGGCGAGCAGGCCGCCGCCGAGCGCGCCCAGCGGGATGAGCGAGGCGGAGGCGCCCGCCGCGAGCACCACGACGGACCCGAAGGACGCGCCGCCTGTGATGCCCATGACATCCGGAGAGGCCAAGGGGTTGCGGAACAACCGCTGGAGCACGGAACCGGCAACTCCCAGGCCGGCCCCCGCGATCAGCGCAGCCGCGAGCCTCGGCGCCCGGAACTCCTGGACCACGAACACATCGCCCTGGTCGCCGAATCCGAACAGCCCGCGCAGCGCCACCGTCGGCGCGATGTCCATCTGCCCCTGCGTGAGCGAGACCAGCGACAGCGCGAGCAGCGCGAGACCCGCGGCGGCGCCGAGCAGCAGCACACGCCGGCGCCGGCGCACGGGTGCGCTCGCCGGGCGTGCGGGCGCGGCGGTCGGAGGCTTGGCGAGCGTGGTCATCGGGCCACCTTCCGGGCGAGCAGCGCGAGCAGCGGCGCACCGAGGAAGGCGCTGACGATGCCCACTTCGAGCTCGGAGGGCCGGATGACGACCCGGCCGAGCACGTCCGCGGCAAGGAGCAGGATCGGCCCCGCGATCAGGCATCCGGGCACGAGCAGCCGGTGGTCGCCGCCGAGCAGGGGACGTACGAGATGAGGTGCGGCCAGGCCGATGAAGGCGATGGGCCCGGCGACGGCGACCGCGGAACCGGCGAGCAGCGCCACCGCGACGGCACCGGCGAGACGGATCCGGGCCACCGGGACACCGAGGGCCTGGGCCGAATCGTCGCCCAGGGCGAGGGCGTTGAGGGCCGGAGCCACGGCGAGCGCGATGACCAGGCCGAGCACGAGCGTGGGCAGCACCGGGTAGAGCACGTCGAGCGGGCGCTCGGAGAGCGAGCCGGCCAGCCAGAAGCGGGCCTCGTCCAGGGTGCGCTCGCTCGCCAGCATGACCGCGGAGGTCCAGGAGAGCAGCACGAGTTGCAGCACCGTGCCGCCCAGCGCGAGCCGTACCGGGTCGATGTCGCCGGAGCGCCGGGCGAGGGTGAGGGCGAAGAACATCGCGCCCACCGCACCCGCGAAGGCGAACCAGATGTACTCGACGGGACGAGTCAGACCGAGCGCGTAGATGGCCACGACCACGGCGAAACCGGCGCCCGCGTTGATGCCGAGGGTGGTCGGCGAGGCCAGCGGATTGCGCGTGACTCCCTGCGCCACCGCCCCCGCGACACCCAGGGCGCCGCCCACCGCGAGGCCGACCAGCGTGCGCGGCAGCCGCAGCCCGCTGACCACGAGCGCGTCGCGGCCGTGCGCGTCGCCGAACAGGGCGTCGACGACGGTCGACAGCGGCACCGCACGTGCCCCCAGCGCGAGGCTCAGCGCGGCGCAGAGCGTCAACACGCCGACGCCGAGGGCGAGAAGCGGGATCCGGCGGGCGGATACGGGGGGAGACGAGGCGGTTACGCCTGGTGCGGACTCGGACACAGCGAAGACCTTAGGTTAGGCACACCTAAGTCTGTCAACTCGCTGCGACCTTCCCCTCGGGCCTTGATCGCAAACACGATCTGTTCTGGCTAAGGTGAGGCTCACCTAATGATGGCTGAGTGGAGGAGGGCACGTGAGCGCGGGATCGGCCATGTCGGCGTCGAAGGTGGCCGAAAGTGATCTTCAACCGCTCGCCGGAACCTATCAACTCCTGCTCCAGGCCTGCGAGTCGCTGCGCGTCGAGCTCGTGCCGCCCTCCCTGATGGAGTGGGCCGGCAGCGCGAAGAACTGGGTGGACGGTGCCGCTCTGGCCGACCGCCCGGAACTGCTCGATGCACTCATCGAGGGGGAATCCGCCCGGATCGCGGACGAGTTCGGACAGAAGCCACGCACCGATGTCGTCCCCTCGCGCCTGCTGCACCATTACGTCTGGTCCGTCGCCCTGCTCATGAGCGGCCCGTGGTATCTCGCCCGGCGCGTCCCCCGGATCCGCCCGGGCGACATCCGCATCCAACTCGCCACCGCCGACCTCGCGTTCGGGCCGCGCGGGTTCGCCTGCCTGCCGGACGACCCCGCGGCGGGGCAGCCCGGTGTGAAGGTCCTCGCGCACGAGGAGGCGCTGCGGGCGGAACTGCGCTCCGCGGTGGCCGACCACATGCGCCCGTTGCTTGCCGCGGCGGGCCCCCGGATGCGCCGGGGGCCGCGCGCCCAGTGGGGCATGGTCGGCGACGATCTGGTGTCCGGTATCTGGTACTTGGGGCGGATGCTCGACCAGGAGGAACAGTCCGTACGGGCCGCCGCCGCACTGCTCCCCGGGCCGATCGCCCCCTTCCCCGCAGGCGCCGACTTCCGCCGGCTGCAAGGCCGCGCGGGCCGGACCCACCTGACCCGCACCCGCGCCGGCTGCTGCCTCTACTACGCCATCCGTCCCGCGGTCGGCTCCGGCCTGCCCGCCCCGCAGGCCTGCCTCACCTGCCCGCGCACCTGCGACGAGGAGCGGGTGCGCAGGCTGGAAGAGGAGTGAGGGCGCGCGTGCGGGGGTGGTGAACTCCGGTTCACGCAGGGCGTTCCAGGCGTCGCCCGGCAGGCGGGTGATCGAAGACAGGCCCTAGCGCTCCTCGCGCAGCCCCCACGGCGAGTCGTACGCGCCGAGCAGATCCAGGAACGGGCGCGGCGGCAGCGCTTCCGGGCCGAGCACCCCACTGCCCTTCCATGCGCCCGTGGCCATCAACTCCAGGGCGATCACCGGGTTGAGCGCGGTCTGCCAGACCACCGCCTGCGAGCCGTACTCGCGCATCGACCACTCGTTGTCCACCACGTGGTACAGGTACACCTCGCGCGCCGAGCCGTCCTTCGTGCCCTTCACCCAGGTCCCCGCGCAGGTCTTGCCCGTCATGCGGTCGCCGAGCGTGGCCGGGTCGGGCAGGCAGGCGGCGACCACGTCGCGCGGCGAGACCTGCACCGGACCGTCGGGTCCTGGCACCGCCACCTTGGCCGTGGCGTCGAGCCCCAGCTCGTGCAGCGTCTTGAGCTTGGCGATGAAGTCGTCGCCGAGCCCGTACTTGAACGTCACGCGGCGCGCGTCCACCCAGCGCGGGATCAGCAGCACTTCCTCGTGCTCCACGTTCACGCACTCCACCGGCCCGATGCCCTCGGGGAACTCGAACACCTCGGGCTCGCTGAACGGCGCCGTGGTGAACCAGCCGCGGTCCTTCTCGTAGACGACGGGCGGGTTGAGGCACTCCTCGATCGTGGTCCAGATGCTGAACGAGGGCGCGAAGTCATAGCCCTCGACCGTGAGGTTCGCGCCGTCGCGCACCCCGATCTCCTCGATCTCGTCGAAGAGTTCCTCGGCCGCGTACCGCGCGAACACATCGGACAGACCGGGCTCCACGCCCATGCCCACCAGCGCCATCCGGTCCGACGCCTCCCAGGCCGCCGCCTGGGCGAACTGCTCGTCGCCGAGCTTCACACCGCATTCCTCGTACGGGGCAGTCGCGTGCGGTGCGGAGAGGGACATGGCCATGTCCATGTAGTGCGTACCGGCGGCCAGCGCCGCCTCGAACAGCGGCATCACGAACCGCGGGTCGGTGGCGTTGAGGAGCACGTCGCAGCGCTCGTCGACGAGTGCGGTGCGTACGGCGTCCTGGTCCGAGGCGTCCAGGCGGCGCGCGCTGAAGCGCGTGCCCTGCTCGCCCAGTGCGGCGACGGCGGCCTCGGCGCGGGCCAGGTCGTAGTCGGCCACCACCATGTGCGTCAGGAAGGAGCGGCGGGCCGCGATCCGGGTGACGGCGGTCCCGACCCCGCCCGCACCCACGAGAAGTACACGCATGTCACACACCTATTCGGCTACGTCGGTGCACTCGGGCACCGAGAGGGTCGTACGCGGCGCGGCGGGCACCGCGACGGTCGTCCTCGGCGCGCACGGGCGCCGGGACGTCCCCGGGCGGGAGCCCGTGGTGCTCCGATGCAACGCGAGGGAGGGCGTTAATGTCTACGACGTTGGCATAAGGGTGCGAAGGGCGGGGAGCGATGCCGAAGAAGGTGGTGCCCGAGGAGGCGCGGCGCAGGCGCCGGCCGACCCGGCAGGGCCAGGTCCTGTCCGAGCGGCTCATCGTGGAGACGGCGCTGCGGATGCTCCGCGAACACGGCAGTTCCGGCCTGACCGCGCGCCGCCTGGGCGCCGCGCTCGGCGCCGATCCGAGCACGCTCTACCGGTACTTCGCCGGCCTGGACGGTCTGACGCGCGCCATCGGCGAGGAGCTGATGGGCCGGGCGCTCGACGCGTGGAGGCCCATGGGGGCGTGGCGGACCGACCTGCGGGCGCTCGGCCTGGCGATCCACGCCTCCTACCTCGCGCATCCGCAGGCGGCCGTGCTCACGGCCAGCCGGGTCACGGGCCGACCGCGCGAGATCGCGGTGGACGAGGCGATCCTCGGCATTCTGCGCGAGGCGGGCTTCACGGATGCCGACGCCGTCGGGGTGTACCACGCGTTCATCGACCTGGCGCTCGCGTTCGCGGCCCTGGACGCGGGGGCGCTGGCGCTGAAGGACGAGGCGAGGGAGGCGGACGAGGAGATGTGGACCTCCACCTACGCCCGGCTGCCCGCCGAGACCCATCCGCACATCGCCGCCACCGCGCACCTCCTCGCCGGCCGGATGAACCGCAGCGCCTACCCCCTCGTCCTCGAAACGCTCCTGGACGGCGCGCAGGCGCGACTGGCCGCGCGAGGCGCGTGACGCGTCAGGGTGCTGCACGGGCACGGCCGAGTGATTCCGTACTGCCGGATCCACTCCTTGCATGTCACTTGCATCATGTGGGAATGTGCCATCAACTGAGCTTGGGCCCCCGGGGCTTGGGCGCTGGGCCGACGCTGGAATGGTGAGCATGCCGCAGATCCGTGATGTCAGGGTTTTCGTGCTGAAACTTCCGCACGAAGAGGCCTACTTGGGGCGGCTCGACGACGGCAGCGACCTGACGGAGGACCGCGGCTACGTCGTCCGCGAGCCGTGGCGCAGTCTGTACTCGGCGCGCTTCGAGACCATGTTGGTGCAGCTCGTCGCGGACGACGGCACGGAAGGCTGGGGCGAGGCCCTCGCCCCCGTCGGCCCCGAAGTCCCCGGCCAGATCGTCGCCACGCTGCTGCGTCCCGCCCTGCTCGGCCTGCCCGTCGGCGCGGTGCGCCCCGCCTGGCACCGGCTGCGCGACCTGATGCGCGAGCGCGGTCATCTGACCGGGCACCAGGCCGACGCCCTGGCCGCCGTGGACATCGCGCTCTGGGACCTCGCCGGCCGCAGGTGCGGGCTCCCGGTGGCGGAGCTGCTCGGCGGCGCCTTCCGCGCCACCCTGCCCGCGTACGTCTCCGGACTGCCGCGCGACACCGACGCCGAGCGGGCCGCACTCGCCGCCGAGTGGGCCGGCCAGGGCGTCCGCCTCATCAAGCTGCACCTGGGCCGAGGCGTCGAGGCCGACCTCGCCACCGTGGACGCGGTGCTCGCCGCCGACGCGCGGCTGCGGGTGGCCGTGGACGCGCACTGGGCGTACGGCGTGGGCGAAGCGGCAAGGCTGGGGCGGGAGTTGGAGCGCCGCGGCCGGATCGACTTCCTTGAGGCGCCGCTCGTGCCCGAGGACGTCGAAGGCCACCGCGAGCTGCAACGACGCCTCGACCTGCCCGTCGCGGTGGGCGAGGCGCTGCGCAACCGCTACGAGTTCCAGGACTGGATCGGCCGCCGCGCCCTCTGTCTCGCCCAGCCCGACATCGGCCGCACGGGCATCACCGAGGCACTCGCCATCGCCGAGGTCGCCGCGGCGCACCACGTGCCCGTCGCCCCGCACCACTCCGTGGGCCTGGGGGTGGCCACCGCCGCCGGGCTGCACCTGGCGGCCGCCGTCGCCGACCTGCCGTACTTCGAATACCAGCCGACCACCTGGGCCGTCGCGAACCGCATCCTGCGCACCCCGCTGACCGGCGGACCGGGCGAAGGCATCGCGCTGCCGCAGGGGCCCGGCCTGGGCATCGACGTGGACACCGAGTTCGTCGCCAAGCACGCTGAGGAGATCACCGCATGAGCAACCCCGTCCGAGGCCTCGTCCCCGTCCTCGCCACCCCGTTCGACGAGGACGGCAGCCTGGACCGCGGCTCGCTGCGCCGGCTCACCGAGTTCCAGCTGCGCTCGGGCGCGGACGGGCTCGCGGTGTTCGGGATGGCCAGCGAGGGCTTCGCGCTGGCGGCCGCCGACCGCGAGGCGATCCTGCGGGACGTCACCGAGGTCGTGGCCGGAGCGGTTCCGGTGGTGGCGGGGGTGAGCCCGACCAGCCTGGTCACGGCACTGGAGGCGGCGGAACAGGCGGTGGCCGGCGGCGCCGACGCGCTGATGGTGCTGCCGCCGTACCTGGCCAAGCCGAGCGCCCAGCAACTGGTCGACTTCTACGGCGAGATCGGCGCCCGGTGCGGTGCCTCCGTGATGGTGCAGGACGCGGGCGCGACCACCGGCGTGCCGATGCCCGTGCCGCTGCTCACCGAGTTCGGCAAGCTGCCCGGCGTCGACTCCGTGAAGGTGGAGACGGCACCCACCGCGCCGAAGATCGCCGCCACCGTCGCCGCCGCGCCCGAGGGTTTCGAGGTGCTCGGCGGGCAGAACGCCTTCTTCCTCCTGGAGGAACTGGCCGCCGGCGCCGTGGGCACCATGCCCGCCTGCGAGTTCACCGATCTGCTCCGGCCGCTGCTCGACGCCTGGGCGGCCGGCCGCACCGAGGACGCGCACGCCGCGTACGAACGACTGCTTCCGCTGATCCGCTTCGGCATGCAGCCGGGCCTCGCCTGGGCGGTGCACAAGGAGGTCCTGGTCCGCCGGGGCATCATCCGCAGCGCGGCCGTCCGCATGCCCGCGCAGCCGCTGACCGAGCCGGTCCGCGTCCAACTCGACGGCATCATCGGCCGGTTGGGGCTGCCCGCGGCCACGGTCGGGACCCCGCGATGATCCGCGGGGTGCTGGTCGTCGGCGGCGACTCCGCGATCGGCGAGGCCATCGCCGCGGCCTTCGCCGCCGACGGCGACGCCGTGGCGGGGTGCGGGCTGCGCGCGAGCCGGCACCCCGCGTACAAGGCCTACACGGTCGCCGACTGCACGGACCCGGGCGCGGCGCAGGAATGCGTGGACACGGCACTGCGGGAGCTGGGCGGCCTGGACGTCGTCGTGCTCGCGGCCGCGGCCCAGCCGGTCGCGAAGGCCGAGGACACCACGGACGCGCAGTGGCGGCTCGCCCTCTCCGCGACCCTCGACACCGCCTTCTACACCGCACGCGCCGCGCTGCCCCACCTCGGCGAGGGCGCGGCGATCGTCGCGGTGTCCTCCGTGAACGCCTTCCTCGCCGCTCCCGCGCTGCCCGCCTACGCGGCCGCGAAGGCCGGAGTCGAGGGATTCGTACGGCAGTTGGCGCTGGACTACGGCCCGCGCGGCGTACGGGTCAACGCCGTCGCCCCGGGAATGATCGGCAACGCCCACCTGCCCCACGTCACCGAGGGCTACCCGCTGCGGCGCACCGGAGCCCCGCACGAAGTGGCCGCCGCGGTGCACTTCCTCGCGTCGCCGGCCGCCTCGTTCATCACCGGCGTCGTCCTGCCCGTGGACGGCGGCCTCAGCATCTCCTCGCCGGCGGCGTGGCTGCGGCCGGATCTGCGGGAGCGGTTCCTCTAGGCGCGCGGCGTTCCGTACCGCTCAGTCCCCCGAGGGCCGGTGTGCCAGGCACCCGGCCCCAGGCTTCGCCGTGCCCTTTTCCACACCCAACGTCCGCCCTGGACCTCGAAGGTCCGCCCAAAACCTCCACCCACGAACAAAGGACACCCCTGTGCGTGAGGAATCCGTCGACAGCGACATCACCGTCATAGGCGGCGGCCTGGCCGGCGTGTGTGCCGCGATCGCCGCCGCCCGCCTCGGCCGCACCGTCGCCCTGGTACACAACCGCCCTGTGCTCGGCGGGAATTCGAGCAGCGAGGTGCGCGTCTGGGTGTGCGGGGCCACCGCCCACGGCGTGCACCGGTGGGCCCGCGAGACGGGCATCATGGGCGAGCTCTACACCGAGAACCAGTACCGCAACCCCGAGGGCAACCCCTACTACTGGGACCAGGTCGTCCTGGACGCGGTCCGCGCCGAGCCGAACATCCGGCTCTTCCTCAACACGGACGTCCGCGAGGTGGCGGCCGAAGGCCCGGCGGACGAGCGGCGCATCACCGCCGTCACCGGCTGGACGATGGGCTCCGAGCGGCTCATCACCTTCGAGAGCCCGGTCTTCCTCGACTGCACCGGTGACGGCCTGGTCGGCGCGCTCGCGGGCGCGGAGCACCGTATTGGCCGGGAGTCGCACGCGGAGTACGGCGAGGAGTGGGCGCCCGAGGAGCCGGACGGCCAACTGCTCGGCTCCACGATCCTCTTCTATACGAAGGACGCGGGCCACCCGGTCAAGTACGTACCGCCCGCGTACGCCAAGGACATCCTGACCACCCCCATCCCCGAGCACCGTCTGATCCGCACCGGCGACAACGGCTGCGACTACTGGTGGATCGAATGGGGCGGCGAGCTCGACACCGTGCACGACAACGAGCGCATCCGCGACGAACTCTGGTCCGTCATCGCCGGCATCTGGGACCACATCAAGAACTCCGGCAAGCACGACGCGGACAACCTGACCCTGGAGTGGGTGGGTTCCGTCCCCGGCAAGCGCGAGTACCGGCGCTTCCTCGGTGACCACGTCCTGACGCAGACCGAGGTCATGGCGCAGGAGCCGTTCGAGGACCGGGTCGCCTTCGGCGGCTGGTCGGTGGATCTGCACCCGGTCGAGGGCATGTACGCGCAGAGTCCCGGCGCCAGGCAGCGCTACGCGGACGGCGTCTACCACATCCCGTTCCGCAGCCTGTACTCGCGCAACGTCGCCAACCTCCTGTTCGCCGGCCGCAACATCTCCGCCACGCACATCGCGTTCGGCTCGACCCGCGTCATGGCCACCTGCGCCACGCTCGGCGAGGCAGCCGGGACCGGCGCCGCCCTGTGCGTACGGGACGGGCTCACCCCGCGCGAGCTCGCGGGGCGCCGGGAACTCCAGCAGACCCTGCTGCGCCAGGACGCCTCCGTCGTCGGCGTGCGCAACGAGGACCCGGAGGACCTCGCACGCGACGCCCGCGTGTCCGCCTCCAGCACGCTCCGTCGCCTCGCCGTGGAACCGGGTGACGGGGTGAGCCTCGAACGGTGCCCGCTCGACCGGGACTTGGGGCTCGTCCTGCCGGTGGACCCGCTCCTCGCCGACCTCGACGTCCTCGTGGACGCGGACGCCGACACCGAGCTGTGCTTCGAACTCTGGGACACAGTACGGGCCGAGAACGCCGTGCCCGCGCAGCTCGTGCAGTCGGTGCGCGTCCCCGTCGCGGCGGGCAAGGGCCAGTGGGTCGCCACCGGTCTCGCGTGGCAGCCGGACGAGCCGCGCAACTGCGTCGTGGTCGTACGGGCCGACCCGCACGCGGCCCTGCACCTGGCCGACACCCGCCGCACCGGCGTCCTCGCCCTCGCCCGCAAGCTCGCGGGGGAGCCCGGCGTGGACCACGACATCCCCGAGGAGGCGGGCCAGCCCGTCGCCGACTGGGTGGCACGCGGGCTGCGGCGCAGGAGCTTCTGCTTCCGGGCCGGGTCCGCGACGGAGGCGTACGCGCCGCAGAAGGCCGTGGGCGGTTATCAACGGCCCTACGGCGGACCGCAGTTGTGGCAGGCCGAGGGTGGGGCGGACGGCGAGTGGCTGCGGCTCGACTGGGGCTCGCCGGTCACGGTCGGCCAGGTGCGGCTCGTCTTCGACGACGACGTGGACGAGTACCTCAACAACCTGCACCGCCACCGCACCCCGTACGAGGTGATGCCGGAACTCGTCGCCGACTACCGCGTGGAGGCCCTGCGCGAGGGCGCCTGGCACCCGGTGGCGGAGGTCACCGGCAACCGGCGCCGCCACCGCATCCATGACTTCCCGGCCGTCCGCACGACGGCCCTGCGGGTCGTGGTCGGGGCGACGCACGGCGCGCCGGAGGCGCGGATCGTGGCGGTGCGGGCGTACGGGTAGCGGTTGCGGGCAAGGGAAGCGCCGGCCGGGGGAGCTCCCCGGCCGGCGAGTGAGCGGCGGACCTCAGCGCCGTACGAACTTCACCGCGTCCGCATGCGCGCAGCTCGTCCCGCTCGCCGTCAGCGACACCGAGGCGCCCGTGCCCGCCGCGTACGTCTGCGTGCCGAGGGAGACCCAGCCCGAGGTGCCCGAGCGTTCGTCGAGGGTGCGGGTGACGGGTGTGCCGCCGTTGTCGAGGGTCGCCTTCGCCGCGGGGTCGCCGTTCGTGCTCGAGGCCGTCTTCCAGATGTACGCCTCGTACGTGCCGGCGGCCCGGATGTTCGGCCGCCAGGTGGCCTTCGCGCCCGCCGTGCAGGCATACGCGACCGGTGACCCCGCGGTCCAGCCGGTCAGCGCGCTGGGCGACCACGTGCCGGCGGTGGAGAAGCCGTACGCCGCCGGGCCGTCGTTGTCGACGTAGTAGTCGCGCTGCCAGTACCGCACGTAATCGAACTGGACGGCCGAGGGCAGCTTGGACACGTCGGGAGCCGCTCCGTACGCGATGGAGGTCAGCCAGATGCTGGTGTAGTCGTGCGTGCCCTGACGCGGGCTGTACGAGGTGCTGTAGCGCTGCACGCCGTCGATGAAGAAGGTGACGCCCGTCTCGGTCCAGTCGAAGCCGTACGTGTGCCACTGGCGCAGGTCCAGGCCCGTGTCGTACAGCCCTGAGCCGTAGTGCAGGGCGCCGTCGCCGGTCGGGCCCTTCCAGGCGTGGACGTTGTGCATGGTCCTGGTGGGGTTGACGGAGTCGGTCTCGAAGCCGTCGACCTCGGTGCGCCGGTCCTCCGGGAAGGTCGTGCTGCCGTCGCCGGCCATCAGCCAGAACGAACTGTGCCAGCCGGCACCGTCGTTGATCTTCGCGCGCGTCTCGTAGTAGCCGTACCGCAGTTTCTTCTTCGAGATCACGCCGCCGCCGGTGAACTCCTTGCCGCCGTACGCCTCCTTCTTGAGGTTGATGCTGAGCAGACCGCCGGACTGCGTCACGTTCTGCGGCCGCTGGGCGCTGTTCGCCTTCACGTCGGTGCGGAAGGTCCAGGCCGAGGTGTCCACGGCCGGGGCGTCGAACTCGTCCGCGAACGCGAGCGTCCAGCCCGTGCCGGCCGGATCCGCCGCGGCCGGGGGACCGGTGGTGAGTCCCAGGGCGAGGGTTGCGAAAGCGGTGAGGGCGGCCAGGCGGAGCCGTAGGCGCCGTGCGCGTTTCATGGGGATCTCCTGTCTCGGATGCAATCGCCATGTGCAATGCGGGAAGCGTGCCCACATGTTGACGACCCGTCAATGCTTGCGGCGATACGCCTGTGTGCGGGGGTGCGACAGGGGTGTCGGTGGGGGTGTCGACGGGGGAGCGGGCGCGTATCCGAGGCCGTCCGAGGCTCATCCCAGGTCTCGATCCGGCACAACTCTGCAGTTCGTGCTGCATCAGGGGTTGACGCGTTTGCAATATGTGGGCAACGATCCCGCATGTTGCACACCAGATTCACTGGAGCTGTCGATGGCATCCGATCAAGGCAACAACCAGAGCGTGGAACGGGCGATGGCCGTCCTGAAGGTCTTCCTGGACGGACAGCCCGAGTTGCGGGTCTCCGACGTCGTACGGATGACCGGGCTCGGCACCTCGACCACCTCGCGGTTGCTCGCCACCCTCGAGTCCCTGGAGTTCGTCGAACGCGACGGCATCAGCGGCCTCTACCGGCTCGGCACCGCGCCGATCACGCTCGGCGGCGTGGCCGTCAACCACAACCCCGTCCACCGCGAGGCCCGCCAGCTGGCGCAGGAGCTGGCCGCGCGCCTCGGCCTCGGGGCCAACGTGGCCGTACGGCACGGCGCTTCGCTGTTCTACCTGCTCAACTTCGAGGGACACCTGGCCCCGCGCTCCACGGTCCTCACCGGCCAGCGCAAGCCCCTGCACGCCACCGGGCTCGGCAAGTGCCTGCTCCTGTCGCTCACCGCCGGCGAGCGCCGCGAGCTGATACCCGAGGACGCCCTGCACGGCTTCACCCCGGCCACCCTCACCACGCACGCCGAGCTCGACAAGGAACTCGAGGTCTCCGAGCGCCGCGGCTACGCCACCGAGGTCGAGGAACTGGCGCACGGCCGCTCCTGCGTCGCCGCGCCGATCCGCGACCGCACCGGCCGGATCGTCGCCGCCATCTCCATCTCGGGCCCGCTGTCCACCGTCGCCCTGGACCGGCGCGAGGACGAGCTGGCCAGGGCCGCCATCGAGGCGGCCGACTCCGTCAGCGTCGGCCTCGGCTATGTGGGCCCGCGCGGCGGGACCACCTCCCTGATCCCCGAGAGGAGCCGGGTGTGACCACCGCCCCGCCCATCGCGAAGTCCCCCGATGCCACCGGCGGTCCGTCCCGCGGCACCCGGGGCCGGCGGATGTCGAACGGCATGTTCGCCTTCCTGCTGACCGTGCCCGGCCTCGCCCTGTTCGGCGCGATCGTGCTCTACCCGCTGATCGCCTCGCTGGTCACCGGCTTCTTCGAGCAGGACCTGCGCTTCCCCGGCCGCAGCTGGGTCGGCTTCGACAACTACGCGGACGTCTTCGCCGGGGACTTCGCCGCCATCCTCGAACACACCCTCGTCTTCACCGTCGGCGCCACCGCCGCGCCCTTCCTCATCGGCCTGGCCCTGGCGCTCGCGCTCAACACCGGCATGAAGGGCTCGGGCTTCTTCCGCGGCCTGTTCCTCTTCCCCTGGGTCATTCCCGGCGTGGTGGTCTCCTTCCTCTGGATGTGGATCTTCAACGCCAACTACGGAGTCCTCAACGGCGCGCTGATCAAGACGGGCCTGATCGAGGAGTCCATCAGCTGGCTCGGCGAGCCCGGCACCGCGATGCTCGCCGTGATCATCACCAAGACCTGGGCGAGCTTCCCCTGGATGATGGTGATGCTGCTCGCCGGACTCCAGACCGTGCCCCGTGAACTGCACGAGGCCGCCGCCGTGGACGGAGCGGGCGCCGTACGCCGGTTCTTCGCCGTCACCTGGCCCGGCATCCGGGGCGTCGCGGCCATCGCGCTGCTCCTCGAATTCATCTGGAACTTCCAGCACTTCGACACGATCTACGTGCTCACCGGCGGCGGACCCGCCGGCGCCACCGAGACCTTCGCCGTCGCCGTCTACCAGGACGCGTTCAAGGGCTTCGACCTCGGCCACGCCACCGCACTCGGCGGACTGTGGATGCTGCTGCTCCTGGTCCTCGTCGGGGTGTACCTCAAGCTCTCGGAGCGGGAGACCAAGTGACCATGACCACCGCAGAAGCGCCTGTGCAGACCGTCGAGGAACCGGTCCGCCCCACGCCGCCGCCCGCCGCGCGCAAGCTGCGCCGCAGGCCGGACCGGATCCGCTCCTCCATAGCCGCCTGGACCGCCGTGGCCGTGATCGGCCTGTTCGGGATGCTCCCCATGTACTGGATGCTGGTCACCGCGCTCAGCCCCAAGGGCCAGGCCTTCCAGTTCCCGCCGAAGTTCATCCCGACCGAGATCACCTTCGAGCACTTCCGCACCTTCGCGGAGAACGAGCAGCTCTTCGACTACATGGTCAACAGTGTGATCGTCGCGCTGATCACGGCCGCCCTGAGCGTGATCGTCTCCACGTACATGGGCTACTCGTTCTCGAAGTTCCGCTACCGCGGCCGCAAGTCCCTGATGAACTTCGTGCTCGCCTCGCAGATGTTCCCGCAGGCCCTGCTGCTCATCACGCTGTACGCGGTGTTCCGCCAGTTCGGCCTGCTCGGCACGTACACCGCGCTCGTGCTCTCCTTCACCACCTTCACCATGCCGCTGTGCGTCTGGATGCTGAAGGGCATCTTCGACACGGTGCCGGACGCGCTCCTGGAAGCCGCCGCCATCGACGGCGCCTCGCGCTGGCGCACCCTGCACACGATCGTCGCGCCCCTCGCGGCGCCCGGCATGATCGCGGCCGGCCTGTTCGCCTTCGTCCGCGGCTGGAACGACTTCATCTTCGCCCTGACGCTCGCCAACAAGGACACCATGACGCTGCCGCCGGGCCTGGTGAACACCTACATCGGCGAGTTCCAGACCTCCTGGCCGGCCCTGATGGCGGCCTCCCTGATCGTCTCGGTGCCGGTCGTCGCGGCCTTCATGTTCCTGCAGCGCTACCTCGTCGGCGGTCTCACGGCCGGCGCGGTCAAGAGCTGACGCACCCGGCACGCCCGCACCGCCCCCTCACCAGCACCCCAACTTCCTTGCCCTGTCCCGTTCTAGGAGACCCGCATGTCCGCTTCCCGTACGACCGGTGCCCGCCTGTCCGGTGCCGCCGGAATGAACCGCCGTGACGCCCTCAGGCTCTTCGGCCTCGGCGCACTCGGCGTGGCCGCCGCAGCCTGCGCCCCGTCCGGGGGCAGCACCTCCAACGGCGGCGACACCAAGGCGAAGAACTTCGGCTTCTCCTCCTGGTCGCTCAACGAGGAGGCCAGCAAGCCCGAGGTGCAGAAGATCATCAGCGCCTGGGAGAGCTCCCACAAGTCGAAGATCACCACGACCGCCTTCCCGTACAACGAGTACCTGCAGCAGCTCACGCTGAAGCTCAACGGCGGCGAGATCCAGGGCGCGGTGCACCTCGACATCGCCTGGCTCGCGGCCATCGCCCAGATGGGCAAGCTCAAGGACCTCGGCAAGGTGGCGGGCAAGGGCGGCTACACCGACGTCTCGTTGAAGAGCGGCCAGTACGACGGCGTGCAGTACGGACTGCCGTGGACCACCGGCTCCATCGGCCTGATCGGCAACCAGAAGCTGCTCACCGAGGCAGGCATCAAGCAACACCCCACCACCATCGCCGAGTTCGAGGACGCGCTGCGGGCGCTCAAGGAGCTCAAGGGCGTCACGCCGTACGCGGCGGCGACCAAGGTGGCCCAGCTCAAGGACATCTTCCCGTGGATGCAGACCTTCGGCTGCACCATCCTCGACGGCGACAAGGTCACCATCGGCGACGACGCCTCCGTCGACGCCGTCGAGTGGTACAAGAAGCTGCACGACGAGAAGCTGATCGCCAAGGACGTGGACCGCTTCGACGCCCGCGCGCTGTTCGGCCAGGGCACGGTCGGCTTCTACGACGACGCCGTCATCGGCAAGGGCGCCACCCTCGCCACCGCCAAGGAGAAGGGCCTCGCCGAGCAGATGGTGCCGGTGCCGCGGCCGGTCCTGAAGTCCGGCGACCAGCCGCGTGCGCTCCTGTGGGGCGGTGTGATCGCGGTGGTCGAGGGCGAAGGCTCCGACGCGGCCACCGACTTCGCGCTGCACACCACCTCGGACCAGGCCACCACCGTCGAGTACTTCTCGAAGCTGGCGCTGCCGCCCACCACGACGAAGGGCCTCGCGGACCCCAAGGTCGCGGCGGACACCTTCACCACCGACTGGACCGAGAAGATCACCAAGACCGCCACCCCCGGCCCGTTCTGGGCCTACGCCAAGAACGCGCAGATCGAGGAGGCCGTCGCCAAGCAGGTGCAGGCGGTGCTCGTCGGACAGGCCTCGGGCAAGGACGCCATGAAGAAGGCGGGCGAGGAGGTCTCGGCGCTGATCAAGGGCTGAGTCGGTCCCGGCCTCCACAAGGGCTGAGCCGGTGCCGGCCCGTGAAGGGCCGACCTGAGCGTCTGCGGCGGCCTCGGTTCCGTTTGCCGAGGCCGCCGGCGCCTGCGCAGCCCTGTACATCCCGCCCCGGGCCACCCCGTACCCATGTAGCATCCACATGCTGGATGACGCAGTCACAGGGAATCTGGGGTCACGATGGTGCGCTCAACCGGGGCCAACGCGAGCCCCGCCGTGTCGGGCACGCAGTCCGTGGAGCGCGCCCTGTCGCTGCTCTCCTTCTTCACCGACGAGCAGCCCGAGCGCCGTATCGCCGAGCTCGTCGAGCTGACCGGTCTCGGCCAGTCCACCGTCTCGCGTCTTGTGGCCACGCTGGAGTCCCTCGGCTACCTGGTCAGGGACGAACGCAGCGGCCTGCACCGCATCGGCCCCAAGGTCGTCTCGCTCGCGGGCATCGCGCTCAACCAGTCCCCGGTGCACCGCGCCGCCCGCCAGCCCGCGCAGAACCTGGCCCACGAACTGGGCCTCGGGGCGAACGTGGCGGAGCGCCACGACGACCAGATGTTCTACCTCTGCCACTTCGAAGGCCCCCTCGCGCCCCGCGCGTTCACCCTCACTGGCCGTCTCGCGCCCCTGCACTCCACCGCGATGGGCAAGGCGCTGCTGTGCGGTCTGACGGACGACCAGGTCCGCAAGACGCTTGGCAGGGCGTACCCCGCGTACACCCCGCACACCATCACCGCGCTCGACCCGCTCCTGGAAGCACTCCAGGAGGTACGGACCCGCGGATACGCCACGGAGATCGAGGAGTTGGCCTTCGGCCGGGCCTGCCTGGCCGCCCCGATCCGTGACCGCTCCGGCGACGTGGTCGCGGCCCTCTCGGTCTCCGGCTCCCTGTCCGCGATGGACCTCCCGAACCGTCAGGACTCCCTGGCCGCGAAGGTGGTCGAGCAGGCCGACCAGATCTCGACGAGCCTGGGGTTCATGGCGCACGCGCGGCTCGGCCTCTGAACGGCTGACCTGGGCCGGGTCCGACGCTCGCTCCTACTTGCGCAGCCCCGGAAAACCCGCGAAGGCCCGCCTGCCGTGCGCGAGGAACGCGCGGACCGGCGGGCTGTCCGGGTTCTTCCAGACCAGCGCGAGCAGCGCCGGCGTCTCCGCATCGGCGATCCGCCGTACGACAAGCCGGTCCCCGCCGCTCGCGGCCGCCATCGACTCGCTCAGGACGGCGACCCCGAGCCCCCTCGCGGCCAGCTCCGCGACGGCCTCGGCGGCACTGGCCTGGAGGGCGATCTCCGGCCGCAACCCCTGTGCCGCACAAGCCTGTTCGAGCACCGCGCGCAGCCCGGTGCCGGGCGGCATGCACACGATCGGGTGGGCCACCAGGTCCGCCAGGGTCGGCCGCCGCCGCTGCGTCGCCAGCGGATGCCCGGCCGGCACCGCCACGACGAGGCGCTCGTCGATGAGCGTCAGCGACTCCAGACCCTCGGGGGCGGCGTCCGCGGCCCCGATCAGCGCCAGGTCCAGCACACCGCTGCGCACCCCGTCGACCATCCGGTCCGAACTGTCCTCCAGGAGCGAGATCTCCACGCCGGGATGCGCCTCGTGGAAGGCGGCGAGGGCGTCGAACAGCGGGGTCAGGGTGCAGCCGATGACCATCCCGACCGCGAGCCGCCCCCGGATCACATCGGCCACCTCGCCCACGGCCTGACCCATCGCCTCCGCCGCGGCGAGCGCGGCACGGGCGTATGCGAGGGCGGCCTTCCCCGCGACGGTGAGCGAGACGCTGCGGCCCGACCGGTCGAACAGCTCGGCGCCGACCTCCCGTTCCAGCCGGCGGATCTGGGCGCTGACGCCGGACTGGCTGATGTGCACCCGCTCCGCGGCCCGCGTGAAGTTCCGCTCCTCGGCCACGGCGACGAAGTATTCGAGCTGCCTCAGGTCCATGACCGTAGATTCTAGTTCCGAGAAAAACCATCTGTTGGACTTCTGGTGGGCCGGGACGAAGACTGGGAAGTGCCCAGACGGTGACCGGACTTGAGGAGGAGCACCTGATGCCCGAGTACGAGAAGGCCATGCGGCCCGAGGACCTCACCCGCCTGTTCGTCGAGCGGGCCAACGCCGGCGACGCCGCCGGTGTGGCCGCGCTCTACGAGGAGGACGCGGTGCTCGCCTTCCCACCGGGGCGCACCACGGTCGGCCGGGCGGCGATCCAGGCACTCCTGGAGAAGATGCTCGCCGACGGCCCGCGCTTCGAGCCGGAGCAGCCGCTGCCCACCCTGGTCAGCGGAGACATCGCCCTCACCTCGACGCCGCCGAAGGACGGGGCGGGCGCCCGCGCCCAGGTGGTCCGCCGCCAGCCCGACGGCAGCTGGCTGCGGCTGCTCGACCAGCCGGAGTTCGTTCCGTCCGGGTGAGCGGTGCCTGCGGACCGCCGGCCGGCCGATGAGTTCTTGCGTGTACGGGTGTCAGAGTCTGCAGCACACCGGCAGCTCGGCACCCGTACCGAAGGAGCCCCATGGGCAAGCTCATCTACTCGATGATCACCTCACTCGACGGCTACGCGGAGGCGGCGGAGGGCGATCTCGGCACCGACGCAGGCGACGAGGAGGTGCACACGTTCGTCGGCGACCTCTTCCGCCCCGTCGGCACGTATCTCTACGGCCGCCGCATGTACGAGACGATGGTCTACTGGGAGACCGCGCACACCGAGCCGGACCAGCCGCCGCACATCCTCCAGTACGCCCGCGACTGGCAGGCCGCCCGGAAGGTCGTCTACTCCACGACACTCGAGTCCGTGTCCAGCGCGCGGACCAGGATCGAGCGGAGCTTCGATCCGGACGCGGTGCGCAAGCTCAAAGCCGAGTCGGATCACGACCTCACCGTCGACGGCCCCACGCTCGCCGCCCAGGCGATCAGGGCCGGACTCGTCGACGAATACCACCTGTTCATGACCTCGACCGTGGTCGGCGGTGGCAAGCGCTTCTTCCCCGACGGCGTACGCCTCGACCTCGAACTGGTCGAGCAGCGTGCCTTCGCGAGCGGGCTGATCTACGCGCGCTACCGGACGCGCTGATCCTGTCCGCCCGTACGGAATCGGGTCAGGGCCAGGCCGGGGCGATGAGTTCGCGGGCCGTACGCAGTCGTACCTGTGGCAGGCCCGTACGGACGGGCGCAGCAGCGGAGCCATCCCGCGCCGTGGTGCAGAGAGGCAGTCCCCATGCGCACACCGATCCGGCTCTACATGTCGATGTCACTCGACGGCTTCATCGCAGGACCCGACGACCGGCCGGGCCAGGAACTCGGCCGCGGCGGCGGGCGCCTGTTCAATTGGCTCGACGACCGGAACTCCGACGGCCCCAGCGGCCAGGTCTACCGCGAGGCGCTGGCGACCGGAGCGCTGATCTCCGGCCGGCGGACCTTCGAACTCGCCGGACGGTGGCAGGGCGACCACCATGACGGTGTGCCGATCTACGTGCTCACCCACAAGATCGACGAGTCGGACGTGCCGCCCGGACACGCACGCTTCGTCACCGATGTCGAGGACTGCGCCCGCCGGGCCCGCGAGGACGCGGGGGACCGGCCGGTCATGGTGCACGGCGCGGGCGCGGCCCAGGCGCTCCTGCGCGCGGGCCAACTCGACGAGATCGAGATCCACTTGGTGCAGGTGCTGCTCGGGGAAGGCCGCCGGCTCTTCGAGCACCTCGACACCGCCCCGATCGAACTCGACCTCGTACGACGCCTCGACGACCGCGACGTCACGCACCTGCGCTACCGGGTGCGTCGGCCCGAGGAGACCGCGTGAAGACCCTGTTCACCGCCTACCGCGTCACCGACCTGGACCGCTCGCTCGCCTTCTACACTGCCCTGGGCTATGCCGAGTTGGGCCGGGTGGCACCCGGCGACGGCAGCCGGCTCGTGCTCCTCAAATTCCCCGGCGAACCCGCGGCCTCGCTCGAACTGGTCCACCGCCCGGCCGACGGAAGCGTCGACGTGGGCAGCGGCGTCGACCACCTCGCGATCCAGGTGGACGATCTGGTCGCCACGGTGGAGCGGCTGACCGAGGCGGGCCTGGCACCAGGACCCGTGGAGCACCCGGGCGGACCGCAGGGCCCGAAGACCTCCTGGCTCACGGCCCCGGACGGCTACCGGATCGAACTGGTCCAGTGGCCGCCCGGACATGCCGACGGCCTCACCGAGGAGGACTTCGCGTAAGCCTGCGGCTGGACGGCTGGACGGCTGGACGGCTGGACGGCTGGACGGCTGCACGGCTGCACGGCTGGACCGGCCTGTCGCCGGGGCGCGCGCTCCCTTGCCCGGGGCAAGACTGGGTAGGCGAGGACGCACGCGCATCGGCAGACCCTGTCCACACCGGAGGAGTACCGCTTCCCATGCACATCGATCTGACCGGACGGACCGCACTGGTCACCGGCTCCACGCAGGGCATCGGCGCCGCCATCGCCACCGGACTCGCCCGCGCGGGCGCCCGCGTCGGGATCAGCGGCCGGACGAAAGAACGTGTGGAGGAGGCGATCGCCCGCATCGGCGGCGAGGCACCGGGCGCCGACCTGGTGCCGGTGGCCGCCGACGTCACGACCGAGGAGGGCGCCCGGCAGGTCGCAGACGCGCTGCCGCAGGTGGACATCCTGGTCAACAACCTCGGCATCTTCGGCCCCGTCGACCCGCTGGACATCAGCGACGAGGAGTGGCGGCGCTACTTCGAGGTCAATGTGCTGGCCGCGGTGCGGCTCATCCGCCAGTACCTGCCCGGTATGACCGAGCGCGGCTGGGGCCGGATCCAGAACATCGCCAGCGACTCCGCCGTGGTGATCCCCGCAGAGATGATCCACTACGGCATGTCCAAGACGGCGCTGCTCGCGGTCACGCGCGGCTTCGCGAAGCAGGCGGCCGGATCGGGTGTGACGGTGAACTCCGTGATCGCCGGTCCCACGCACACCGGCGGCGTGGAGGACTTCGTGTACGGCCTGGTCGACCGGGACCTGCCGTGGGACGAGGCGCAGCGCGTCTTCATGCGCGAGCACCGCCCGCAGTCGCTGCTTCAGCGCCTGATCGAGCCCGAAGAGATCGCGAACATGGTGGTCTATCTCGCGTCGGACCAGGCGAGCGCCACCACCGGGGGCGCACTGCGCGTGGACGGGGGATACGTGGACTCGATCCTGCCCTGACTGGACCTGGCTGGCCGTGACCCGGCCCCACCTGACGACAACATGCCGGTGGCCCCGCATCGGGCGGGGCCACCGGCATGTCCACGGCGAAGCGACGGACGCCGCACCAGCGGTGAGGCGCTACAGCAGCAGGGAAAGCAGCAGGACGAACGCGCCGGCCACCACCGAGATGATCGTCTCCATCACCGACCACGTCTTGATCGTCTGTCCGACGCTCATGCCGAAGTACTCCTTCACGAGCCAGAACCCGGCGTCGTTGACATGGCTGAAGAACAGCGAGCCGGCGCCGATCGCGAGGACGAGCAGGGCCGCGTGGGCGGTCGACATGTCGGCCGCGAGCGGGGCCACCAGACCGGCGGCGGACACCGTCGCGACGGTCGCCGAGCCCGTGGCGAGGCGGATCACCACGGCGATCAGCCAGGCGAGCAGCAGCGCGGGGATCGACCAGTCCTCGGAGATGTCCAGGACCATCTGACCCACACCGGAGTCGATGAGCGTCTGCTTGAAGCCGCCGCCCGCGCCGACGATCAGCAGGATGCCGGCGATGGGCGCGAGGGACTTCTCCACGGTCGTCGACAGCCGGCCCTTGCTGAACCCGGCCGCCCGGCCCAGCGTGAACATGCCGACGATCACGGCCGCGAGCAGCGCGATGAGCGGCGAACCGACCACGTCGAAGACACGCTGCACCCCGTTCTCCGGGTCGTCCACGACGATGTCGACCAGCGCCTTGGCCAGCATGAGGACGACGGGCAGCAGCACGGTGGCGATGGTGGCGCCGAAGCCGGGGCGCCGGTCGAGGTCCTCCGAGGGGCGCTGCGGCACCATCTTCTCGGGCACCGGGATGTCCACCCAGCGGGCCGCGAACTTGGAGAAGACCGGGCCGGCGATGATCACGGTCGGGATCGCGACGAGCACGCCGAGCGCCAGCGTGACGCCCAGGTCGGCCCCGACGGCGTCGATCGCGACGAGCGGGCCGGGGTGCGGCGGGATGAGCCCGTGCATCACGGAGAGACCCGCGAGGGCGGGGATGCCGATCCGCATCAGCGAGTAGTTGCCGCGCTTGGCGACCATCAGGACGACCGGGATCAGCAGGACGATGCCGACCTCGAAGAACAGCGGCAGACCGATCACGCTCGCGATGAGCACGATCGCCCAGGGCATGGAGCGCCCGCCGGCCCTGGCGAGGATCGTGTCCACGACCTGGTCGGCGCCCCCGGAGTCGGCGAGCAGTTTGCCGAGGATCGCACCGAGCGCGATGAGCACGCCCACGCCCGCGACCGTGGAGCCGAGCCCCGAAGTGAAGCTGGCGATGGCCTTGTCCAGCGGTGCGCCCGCGAAGGCGCCGAGGGCCAGGGAGCCGATGGTCAGCGCCAGAAAGGCGTGCACCTTGAACTTCGTGATGAGCAGGACGATGACGGCGATGCCCGCGAGGACGGCGATCCCCAGCTGGGCGTGGCCGGCCGAGGTGATCGGCTCGACGGGGTCCGCTGCCAGCATCTCGACGCTGAGTCTGGTCACGGTCACTTCCTTCGTACGTGGGGGCAGGTGGGGTGGGCGTTACTGCGAGGCGAGCTGACTGCGGGGCTCCGCGTCGAGCGCGTGCAGCGAGTGCAGTGCGGCGACGGCCCGGGCGACGATCTCCTCGGGACCGCCCGCCACATCGACGGACACCCCGGTCTCGTCCGGGCCGAGCGGCTGGAGCGTGGCGAACTGCGAGTCGAGGAGAGCGGTGGGCATGAAGTGCCCCTGCCGCCCGGCCATCCGCTCCTCGATGAGGCTGCGCTCACCGGTGAGGTGGACGAACACGAGTCCGGGGGCCGCGGACCGCAGCCGATCCCGGTAGGCGCGCTTGAGCGCGGAGCTGCTGACCACCCCGCCCCGGCCGACCCGGCCGTGCGCCCAGGTGCCGATGGCGTCGAGCCAGGGCCACCGGTCCTCGTCGGTGAGCGGCGTACCGGCCGACATCTTGGCGATGTTCGCCTCGGGGTGGAAGTCGTCGCCCTCGGCGTAGGGAACGCCGAGCTCGGCGGCGAGCAGGGGGCCGATCGTGGTCTTGCCCGTGCCTGCCACGCCCATGACTACGACGACGTGGGGGGTGTTCATGGCTGCGCCTCGCTGTCTTCATCGACATCGGTGCGCACGGCACCGGGCCGTGCGTCACGCCACTGAAACCCATTAGGTCAGACGAATTCAAGAGTCTGTGACTTAAAAGTCAGACTTATTGCGGAAGCGTGTCTCCTCGTAGGCTGACCTCATGACTGAACAGGCCCGGGGGCTGCACGCCCGCGTACTCGAAAGCCTCGGGCCCGCGATCACCGCGGGCGAGTACCCGCCCGGCAGCGTCCTGCGCACGGACGAGCTGTCCCAGGAGTTCGAGGTCTCGCGCTCGGTGATGCGCGAGGCCGTACGGGTCCTTGAGTCCATGCACCTCGTGGAGTCGCGCCGTCGGGTCGGCGTCACCGTGCGGCCCGCCGCCGAGTGGAATGTCTACGATCCGCAGGTCATCCGGTGGCGCCTGGCCGGCGCGGACCGACCGCGCCAGCTGCGCTCCCTCACCGTGCTCCGCTCCGCGGTCGAACCGGCCGCCGCCGCACTCGCCGCACGGCACGCCACCGCCGCACAGTGCGCGGCCCTCACGGAGTGCGCCATCGGCATGGTCGCCACCTCGCGCGGCCAGCAGCTCGAGGGGTATCTGCGGCACGACATCGAGTTCCACCGCATCATCCTGAACGCCTCCGGGAACGAAATGTTCGCCCGCCTCGGCGACGTGGTCGCCGAGGTCCTCACCGGGCGCACCCGCCACCAGGTCATGTTCGAGGACCCGGACCCGGCGGCGGTCACGCTGCACGTCAAGGTCGCCGAAGCCGTACGCGAGGGCGATGCCGTCCGGGCGGAGGAACTGACCCGCGAGATCACCCTCGGCGCCCTGGAGGAACTGGACGTACTGGCGCCGTAACGGCCTCGCGCGGGCCGGATGCCCCGTCCTCAGTGCCGCATCCCCCGCAGCGGATCGGCCCGCGAGAGGATCGCCGTGCTCAGCGCCTCCACCGGTTCGGTGCGGGCGTGCGGGTTGGTGAGGAGCACCTGGTCGATCTCGCCGAGCTGCGGCAGGCCTGCGCTCGGCGGCAGTTCCACGAGGTCGCCCGGGGCGAGGCTGCGGGCGAAGATGGCGATGCCCAGGCCGGCCTTCACCGTCAACGCCCTCACCTATGCCGCACCCATCGGAGCCCTGCTCCTGATCCGCTCCGGTGACCTGCACGGCTCGGACGTGAGCTTCACCTCCGCGCGCCGACTGCGCGACGGGCTGCGCCACACCGCCCGGGAGCGGCACCTGCTGTGGCCGATCCTCCTGGTGGGCGCCTTCGGATTCTTCACCGTCAACCTCCCCGTGACCCTGGCCTCGTACGCGCAATCCGTGCTGCACACCGATGCCGGCGGCTACGGGCTGCTCAGCGCCACGACCGCCGTGGGCGCCCTCGCCGGCGCACTCCTGGCCGCCCAGCGCACCCACAGCACCCACCGCGCGATGTCCGCCACCGCCGCAAGCCTGGCCCTGGCCTACGTCGGGGCAGCCTGCGCGCCGGGCCCGGGCTGGCTGGTCGCCTTCCTGATCCCCGTCGGCGCGCTGACGACCCTCCTGAACACGTCCACCAACACGGCCGTCCAACTGGGCGCCCCCGACGCGCTCCGCGGCCGCGTGATGGGTGTCTACGTCCTGGTGTTCGTCGGCAGCGGAGCCCTCGGCGGCCCCGTACTCGGCGCCGTCAACGAGGCGTTCGGCCCGCGCGCGGGCCTGTGCGCCGCGGGCGTGACGGGCGCACTCGCCGTATGCGCCCTGTGGTTCACCCGCCCCGCACCCGCCCACGCCCCGGCCACGCCCGGCTCAGGCCACCGGGGCGCGACACCCGTCGTAGGTCACCGCCGGGGCGTCCGCGGCCCGAAGACCACGTGACCCTACGCCCGGTAGCCGGCAGGCGCCCCATCGGTCGACAGTGGCTCCCGCAATCCAGGGCGGGAGTTGAGGAGGCGGGTGGACCGGATGCTGCTGTGCCTGAACACGCACAATCCGTCGGCCAATGCCTTGAACCGGAGATGAGTCCGGTCGAGTCGAGACGGTCCACGGTCACCGCTGCGGGCAGATGACCACCACCGCCCACCACGACGGCGGGTCCCGCGTGGGGTGACCCCGTGCAGCGGTGTCAGCCCGAAGTGCGTGAAGGTGCGGCGAAAGCGCAGACGGCTGTGGGCGCGGCGCGGTAACCCTGGAGGACGCAGAGACCCGTCGTCCACCCGTGGAGTCGTCGATGGCCGTTCGCCGTGTCGTGCCCAACCTTCAGACGGACGCCGTGCCGGAAAGCAGGGAGTTCTACCGGCTGCTGGGCTTCGAGGAGGTCATGAACCACGGCTGGATCGTGACGCTCGCCTCCCCGTCCGCTCCCGCAGCGCAGATCAGTGTCATGACCAGCGACAAGACCGGACCGGTCACGCCGGACCTGAGCATCGAGGTGGATGACGTGGATGCGGCGTATGCGGCCATCCGGGCAGGAGGTGCCGAGATCGTGCACCCCTTGCAGGACGAGGAGTGGGGCGTGCGCCGGTTCTTCGTCCGCGACCCAGGCGGTCGCGTGGTCAATGTGCTCGGTCACCGCTGACGTCACGCCGTGCGCGGCGGTGCGAGGCGACCGAAGGCCACCTCGCACCGCCGCCGTACGAGCCGCCTGGCCACCGGGCTGGCCAGGGCCTGGCCGTCGCCGGTGTCAGAGCCCGAACTGCTGCGGATTCACCCCCAGCGCCGCGCACGCCTCGCGCAGCACCTGCTCCTCGGCCGGGGCGATGTACCCGTCCGCACCGGCGACGACGAACCCGGTCTGCACGACCGCCTGGGCCTCCGTCGGCTTCTTCGCCGCCTTGGCGATCTCCTGCATGACCGCGGTCTTGCCCTGCTGGAAGTTGTACGACAGCTGGTCGACGTGCTTGTTGAACCGCTCGCGGAGCTGCTCCGGCGGGAAGTTCTGCAGCACGTCGTTCTGCAGGATGAGCGACTCCACGTGCTGCCGCTCGGCGGGGTCCACCGAACCGTCGGCGGCCGCGACCAGCGCGCACATGGCCATCGTGGCGTCCCGGTAGGCGCCGCTCTTCAACTCCGTCTTGAGCGAGCTGAGCTGGGTCTTGAGCACACCCACCAGCTGGGCCTTCGATCCACCGCCCGACCGTGCGGCCGACCCGCCCTGCCCACCGGAGCTACGCCCTGCGTGCGCCTGCTGAAGCCCCCTGGCCTGATCCTTGAGCCGGTCCCACATTGCCATGCATGCCACCTCGGGTGTCGTTCGTCGATCTGTGCGTATCGCTTGCGCCCTGGAAACGTTCCTGTACGCCCCGAAGTTCCTCGCCGCGCAGGCCCCCATCGACCCATTGTTAATGGGAACCATTTTCATGTAGCGTGAGGGCTGCACGCCCGACCGAGATCAGGAGCCACCCATGGCCGTCCCCAAGCGGAAGATGTCACGCAGCAACACCCGCCACCGCAGGGCTCGTTGGAAGGCGGCGACGGCACAGCTCGTCCCGGTCACTGTGGACGGCGTGCCGCAACTCGTGCCGCAACGCCTGGTGAAGGCGTACGAGCGCGGCCTGCTGCGCACCGGAGGCTGACCGGCGAGGCGTTCGGGAAGGGGCGGCGGGTGCCCGGTTGCTCGTGACGGTGTTGCCGGGGTCCGTGAACGGCCGGCAACTGGTGTGCATCGCACGAGGCTTCGGGCCGCGCGGTGCGGGCCTGAACTCCGGGGCGGGTGGCGGTCGCAGCCACGGCGCCGCCCGCCCCGGTGCGCGACGGCGGAGCCGAAACACCTGACGACGGAGGCGGCCATGGCAGGTCACGGCGTACAACTCGGCGCGGTCCAGGAGACTCTGCTCATCCCGCTCTACGGGCGCGCGGTGGAGAACCGCAAAGCCGAACCGGCCCTTCGCGATCCGCGCGCCGAGGAGATCGTCTCGGCCATCGACTACGACTTCGACCGCTTCGCCGAACTGCCCAGCCTGCTCGGCACGGTGCTGCGCACCTCGCTCTTCGACCGATGGGCGCGCGACTTCCTGACGGCCCACCCCGACGGCACCGTCGTGGAGATCGGCACCGGCCTCAACACCCGCTACGAGCGCGTCGACAACGGCCGGGCCCACTGGTTCGAACTGGACCTGCCCGACGTCATCGCCCTGCGCCGCAGGTTCTTCACCGACACCCCGCGACGCCGCATGATCGCGGCCTCCGTCACCGACGGCGGCTGGGCCGACGTCGTCAGAGAACGGGCCGCGGGCCCGTATCTCTTCAGTGCTGAAGCGGTGCTGCCGTTCCTCGGCGAACCGGAGGTCCGCGCCGTCGTCGATCTCATCGCCGACCGCTTCCCCGGCTCTCTTCTCGCCCTCGACACGGCGGGCCCCGGCATCATCACCACCCAGGACCGGCACGACGCCCTCAGCAAGGTCGAGGCCCGGATGTGCTGGTCCTGCGCGGACCCCGCCGGTCTCGCCAGGTGGCGCCCCGGTGCGCAGCTGCGCGCCACGCACACCCTCACCAGCCTGCCGCAGGAGATGTACGAAGCCCTGCCCGCCGCCTACCGGGAGATGCTCACCGGTCTGGCCGCCCAGCGCCTCGCTCAGGTCGAGGAGTACCGGCTCAACCTGCTCCGACTGCCCTGACCTCAGCCGGCTCCGCGGTGGTGTCGTCGGGCAGGCCGAGCCGCAGGTGCTCGATGTGGAAGAGGGCCTGTTCGAGCAGCGCGGCCACGTGGTTGTCGTGCAGCGCGTAGATCACCGAGCGGCCTCGGCGCTCACCGGTGACGAGGCCCAGATTGCGCAGCAGGCGCAGTTGGTGGGAGCAGGCCGACTGCTCCATGCCCACGGCGTCCGCCAGTTCCGTCGCCGCGCACGGGCCCTCCTGGAGGCGGGCCAGAATGCGCAGCCGCGAGGGTGTGGCCAGGGCCTGGAGGGTGGCGGCCACGTCTTCGGCACCGACGGCGTCGAGGCGCTCGCGTGCGGTGGCAGTGGTGGTGGCGTCAGCTCCGTGGCCCATGGGCAGCAGTCTATGGGTCCTCATTCATGAATACCTCTTCATCTATTCCTGTATGGTGGGCCCTGGCCCCGGGCGCCTCCGCGTGCCGCGCCGGGGTGTGCCCTCCTGTGTGCCTCCGGGCGTACTCCTGTGCCGCTTCCGCGCGTCCGTCCTGAAGGAACGTCACCTGATGACCTCCACCCTGACTTCGTCGTCGGCCACCCCCTCACCGCCCGGCAAGTCCGCGTCCCCGGAGGGCGGGCACGGTCCGGACCACCGGCGCACCCGCGTCCTCGCGCTGCCCGAAGTGCGCTGGGCCGCGGCTGCCACCGCCTTCTTCCTGCTCGCGCTGCCCCTGCACCTCGCCGGTCTCCCCGCCTGGCTCTGGGGTCCGCTCTACGCGCTCGTGTACGCCACCGGCGGGTGGGAACCGGCCTGGGAAGGTCTCAAGGCCCTCCGTGAGAAGAGCCTCGACGTCGACCTGCTGATGATCGTCGCCGCGCTCGGAGCGGCCTCGATCGGCCAGGCCATGGACGGTGCCCTGCTGATCGTCATCTTCGCGAACTCGGGCGCCCTCGAGGCGCTGGCCACCGCGCGGACGGCCGACTCGGTCCGCGGCCTGCTCGACCTCGCGCCCGCCACCGCCGTACGTCTGCTCCCGGACGGCGGCGAACAGGTGCTGTCCGTGGCCGAGTTGACGGTCGGTGACACGGTGCTCGTCCGGCCCGGCGACCGCGTCGGCGCCGACGGCACGGTGCTCGACGGGGCGAGCGACGTGGACCAGGCGGCCATCACCGGCGAACCCCTGCCGGTGGCCAAGACCCCCGGCGACGAGGTGTTCGCGGGCACCGTCAACGGCGCCGGCGCCCTGCGCGTCCGCGTACAGCGCGACGCCTCGGACTCCGTGATCGCCCGCATCGTACGGATGGTTCAGGAGGCATCCGAGACCAAGGCTCCCACCCAGCTGTTCATCGAAAAGGTGGAGCAGCGCTACTCGCTCGGCATGGTGGCCGCCACGCTCGCCGTCTTCCTGATCCCGTTCGTGGTCGGCGAGCCGCTGTCGGAAGCGCTGCTGCGCGCCATGACGTTCATGATCGTGGCCTCGCCGTGCGCGGTGGTGCTCGCGACGATGCCGCCGCTGCTCGCCGCGATCGCCAACGCCGGGCGCCACGGCGTACTGGTGAAATCGGCCGTGGTGATGGAGCGCCTCGCGCAGGTCGACGCGATCGCCCTCGACAAGACCGGCACGCTCACCGAAGGCACCCCTCAGGTCACCGATGTCCGCCCGCTCGCGGAATCCGGCCTGGACGAGGAGGAGTTGCTGGCGACGGCGGCCGCGGCCGAGCACCCCAGCGAGCACCCGCTGGCGCGCGCGATCGTCGCGGCGGCACGCGAACGCGGGCTCGAGCTGCGCACGGCCGAGCACTTCGCCTCGGTGCCGGGAGTCGGCGTCACGGCGACGGTCGCCGGCAGGGGCGTCTCGGTGGGCGCCCCGGCAGGGCTCCCCGAGGAGGCACCCGTACGGGAACCGGAGGAGGGAATGCTCGTACGGGAGTTGGCGGGCGGCGGCCGCACCGTCGTCGTGGTGCGCATCGACGGCGTGCCGGTCGGCGCCCTGGGTCTCGCCGACCGGCTCCGGCCGGGCGCCGCGGCCACGGTCGCCTCCCTGACGCAGCTCACCGGCACCGCGCCCACGCTCCTGACCGGGGACAACCCCCGCGCGGCGGCCCGGCTCGCGGCCGAGGCCGGCATCCAGGACGTACGAGCCGGGCTGCTGCCCGAGCACAAGGTGGAGGCCGTACGGGAGTGGGAGGGAGCCGGGCGCAAGGTCCTGGTCGTCGGAGACGGGGTCAACGACGCACCGGCCCTCGCCGCCGCGCACATCGGCGTCGCCATGGGCCGGTCCGGCTCGGACCTCGCGTTGGAGACCGCCGACGCGGTGATCGTCCGTGACGAACTCGCCACGGTCCCGGCCGTGTTGGCCCTCGCCCGCCGCGCCCGCAGGATCGTCGTCCAGAACCTCGTGATCGCCGGGGTGTTCATCGCCGGCCTGGTGATCTGGGACCTGGCGGGCGAGCTGCCCCTGCCCCTGGGCGTCGCGGGCCACGAGGGCTCCACGGTCCTCGTCGGCCTGAACGGGCTGCGATTGCTGCGGGAGCGGGCTTGGCGACGGGCCGTCGGATCCGCCGCGCAGGTTTCCTGAGGGCCGCCGACTCGGCACGCCAGGGCACGCGGCGCCCCGGACCGTAGGAACTCCTGGCGGAGGTCGCGCTCCTGTCAGCTGCCGGGCAGGTCGAGATCCTTGCGCGCCTGCTCGAACGCGTCGGCCCACACGAACAGCCGCTGTGACGGCGGCACCTCGTGGTAGTTGTAGAGGCCGACGACGCTCAGGTCGCGCAGGTCGACACAGATCCGCCGGTACGCCTCGTCGACCGTCCGCTTCGGGTCGTCGAGCCGCTCGGCGCCCAGCTTGACGCAGGCACGGAACTCGTACGCGAGCAGCAGGTCGGCACCGAACTCGGCCCACATGCCCCGTCGTTCGGTCCACGCCCGGTCGGCCTCGGCGAGCAGCAGGTTCAGGTCCGCGTTGTGGGGGAGCGAGGGGTGGACGAGGAACAGGGCTCCCCAGCCGGAGGCGACCATGTCCAGGTTGAACGTACGGCGGTCGGGGTGGTCCCTGGGTGGCAGCGGATCCGCCGAGTCCCCCGCGAACCACGGCGCCGTATAGGCGAGGAGCCGGCCGTAGCGGTCGATGATCTCGCCGGTCGGGATGACCGCCGTTCTGCGCCGGGCGCCGGACGGGCGGGTGAGACGCCGGTCGAGGAGGACGTCGAACACGGCACTGGCCCGGTTCCCCGCGGCGATGTGCCGCTCGGCGGCGTCGGGGGTCAGCCGCTCGGCCAGGTACGCGCGCAAGGCGCCGGGCAGGAACGCGTCGAAGGTCCCGTCGGTCAGTCGGGCCAGACAACGGTCCAGCTTCACCTGGGCAGTGGCGGGCAATCCGGCGTAGTGGGCCTTCTCGGGAGTGTCCACCGACACCATGCGCACCGGCTGCTCGATGACGGGCGTGTCCCCGTCGGAGGTCCGCAGCAGCCGCTGGGCGGCGGGCGGCCGCGTCACTCGGGGAAAGTCGAACTCGATCATTCTCTGGCCTCCCGCTCAGGGCGCCGCACGGTGCCATGGGAAGCGAACACCCGGAGCGACCTCGACGCAATGGCGCTGCTCGACCCCGTGTGATCCGATGCCCTGTCCCTGTCCCTGTCCCTGTCCCTGTCCCTGTCGAGCGGCGTCGACCACCACCGGCCCCCGGATGCTCGCGCCGCTCCACCGCGTCGTGGCGGCCCCGGGACGCGGTCCAGGCGATGACGCGGGCGGCGGGGCTACGCCGGCCAGGATCCGTACACGCTCACGGACTTCGGCGGACTCGGCCATGTACGGAGCGTGCTCAGTCCCGGGGGCTGCCGGAAGGCCCGCCGTCCGCACGGCGGCCCTCGCCCCGGCGGCGGAAGTCGGGCAGGTCGAGCGCCTTCGCCGCAAGTGGGTGCCCCTGGTCGCGGCAGTGCTCCAGGACGAACCGCCACAGCTCGTCACGGAGCATGTGGGCACCGGCGGTGTCGCCCTCGGCGACGGCGGCCCGGATCAGATCCGTCCGGCGGGACACCTCCGCCTCGACCTCTTCCAGCGTCACGTCCCGGCCTCCTTCGCCTGCCGCGAGGCCCGCCCGGTGGACCGGGCGGCACTCCCGGCCATGGAACCGGCCCGCAGGCGGCACCGCGAGGGGCACTGCTCCCACCGGGGGTGCCGCTGCACCGTTCGGGCCCCCCGGAGTGCGCCGGCGCGGCGGCGACGTCACGTTGTGGGGCAGGACGACGGCATACGACGAGAGCGGGTGACGGCATGCAGATCAAGTGCACCAACGCGAGCACCGGACAGGGTGTGACGGTGGGTTCGGCGGAGGAGTTCCGGGGCGTGGTCTACGGCATCGCCCTGACCCGCGGCGAGTCGGGCGACGCTGCGGACAGGATGTGCGACTCCATTCTGGGCGCCGTCCGCGACAGCGCCACGGTGTACAACTACCAGGGCTGGACGTTCGAAACGCGTTGACGGCGCAGGCGCCCGGTGGCGGCCGTCAGCGCAGGCGCCTGGCCGCGGCGTGGAGTTCGTCGAGTGCGGCAAGGGCGAGAGGTGCCAGCTCGCCCGGGTTCTCGTCGCGACTGGGGTCGGTCCACCGGCTGAAGCCGAGATGGAAGGCCAGGACGCCGAGTTCGGCCGCCACCTGTGCCGTGGCCAGGGAGGTACCGCGTCGGGTCAGCGCCTCGGTGATGGCCGCGGCCAGGCCGGCCCTCTTGGCGGTGCTGCGCCGGCGCAGTTCGTCGTTCGCCTCGATCGCGGCGTGCATCAACGGGCCGACCTCGCGGTTGAAGGCGGTCATCCCGGCCGAGGCGTGCTCCAGGCCGGCGGCCAGAGCCGTCATCGGTGTGGCGTCCGCCGGGGCCGCCGCGATGCCTTCGCTCAGCAGGCGGCTCAGCGTTTCCTGCCCCGCGGTGAGGACATCCCGCTTGTCCCCGAAGTGCCGGTGGAAGGTGCTGCGGGTGAGTCCGGCACGCTCGGCCACCTCGCTGACCGTCGTCGCGTCGTAGCCCTTCTCGGCGAACAGCTGAAGCGCCGCCATGACCAGGCGCTGGCGGGTGTCCGGCTTCCATCTGGGCATACGCCGATCCTACGCGATGCGACAGATGTCGCATCGCGAGGTATGGTGATGAGACACCTGTCGCATCACTGGAGTGTCTCCCATGCGCGTATTCGTCACCGGCGGCACGGGCCTCATCGGTTCCGCAGTCGTCTCCGAGCTTCTCTCCGCAGGTCACACCGTCACTGCCCTCGCCCGTTCCGAGGTCTCCGCTGCACGTGCGAAAGCCGCGGGTGCGGACGTGCTCCGCGGCGGCCTCGCCGATCTGGACGTCCTGCGCTCCGGCGCCGAGCAGGCGGACGGTGTGATCCACCTGGCGTTCAGCAACGACTTCAGCTCGCCCGAGGCGCTCGCCCACGGTGTTGCCGAGGAGGCCGACGCGCTCGCGACGCTGGGGGAGGTGCTCACCGGTACCGACCGGCCGCTGGTCACTGTCGCCGGTACGCCCGTGGCGGCCGGCCGACCCGCCACGGAGGACGACCCGCTGTCCGCGGAGGGGCCCGTCGCGGGACGGAGCGAGTCGGTCAACCGTGCCCTGGCGCTGGCTTCGCAAGGGGTGCGCAGCTCGGCTGTGCGGCTGCCGCGCACGGTTCACAACCAGGGCGACGGCGGGTTCGCCGGCATGCTGACCGGCATCGCCCGCCGTGCGGGTGTCGCCGGCTACCCGGGCGACGGCGCCCAGCGCTGGCCCGCGGTCCACGCCCTCGACGCGGCGGTCCTGTTCCGCCTTGCCCTGGAGAAGGCGCCCGCGGGAACGTCCTGGCATGCGGTGGCCGACGAAGGCGATGCCGTCGCCGACATCGCCGCCGTCATCGGACGCCGGCTCGGTCTGCCCGTCGCCTCGGTCCCGCAGGAGAACTTCGGCCCTCTCGGTCCCATCTTCGCCACGGACCAGCCTGCCTCCAGCGCGCACACCCGCAGTGCCCTTGGCTGGCAGCCGTCCCGGCCGCCGCTGCTCAGCGACCTGGAGAACCTGCGCGCGTGACCGCTTTCACCGGGCGGCAGATCAGGCGGCGGTGGCGTCGCAGCGGAAGTGGCACTGGATGACGGTGCCCTGCTCGGGCGTGGTGTGCACGCGGACGAGGTCGGCGACCACGTTCACCAACAGCAGTCCGCGGCCGCCCACTTGACCCCGGGGCGGCGGGCGCCGGCCGGCCAGCGGGTCGTCCAGGTGCCCGGCGTCACGGACCTCGCAGACGATGTACCGGTCCTGCGACCACATTCGCAGGGTCCCCGACCCGCCCGCGTGCTTCACGCTGTTCGTGGTCAACTCGGCCACGGCCAGCGCCAGATCGTCCATCCGGTCCGCGGGCAGACCGAGGTCGTGCGCCCGTCGCAGCGCCTGGTGCCGGATCTCGGCCAGCATCCCCGCGCCGTACGTCGTCTCCCACGCCTCGGGGAGCGCGGTCAGGGGCTGGTTGTAGCGGGCGACGATCTCGTCCGGCGCGTAGGCGTGGCTGGTCTCCTCCGTACCGGATGCGATGACGGTGGGATGGGTCGCGTAGGCGTCCGTCAGCACGGACTCCTCCAGCCGCGTGGTGTCGTACGGGCAGAGGATGGTCGCCTCGCGCCCCTGGAACGCCAGGTTGATGAGGGCCTCGTGCTGCACGCAGGCGGGGTACTCCGTCTCGGAGCGGCCGGCCCAGATCGGCTCACCGATGATGCGGACCCTCTGCGCGGGGTGCGCGTCGGCGAAGGCGCGCAGGACGCGGGGAATGATGCGGCCGGGGTTGCGCCCCTCCTGGGTCATGTCGAGCAGGCGTATGTGCCGTGCCAGGTCGCCCAGTTCGTCCCGGATCAGGTCCAGATTGGCCGGGGGAACGGCCACCGCCACCGGCTCGCCCGCGTCCAGGCCGGCGCGCACGAAGGGCACGGTGCCGGCCACGTACTCCTGCTCGTCCCGGTAGAACAGGGCCGGATGGTCGAAGGGTTCGGTGTACGCGCTCACCGTCATGAGGCGGCCACCTCGATCGTCACCAGCTCGGGCCAGAACAGCTCCAGCATGCGGCTCATGGTCCGGGGCGGGCGGTGCAGAACGATGCGCTGCCCGTCGTCCAGCCGCTGCGCGGTCACCGCCAGAGCAGTCACGCCGGCGACGTCCGTGAACGTGACCGCGGCCACGTCCAGGTGGTACGGGTGCAGCGGCTCGGCGACCAGCCGTTCGAGCGCCCGCTCCCAGACGGGAAACGTGGGCAGGCAGATCTCGCCGCTCACCTTCAGGCCGGCTCGGTCCGGCAGGGAACAGAAGCTCAACTCACCCACCCCTCCGGCCGGCTCACCTGTCGGCGGGCACCCACCCCGTGGGTCGCTCACATCGCCTCCGGCTTTCCTGTAGACCGTCGCGCCGAAAGTACTCCTGCCCGGGCCGACGAGTCTCATCCCTGTGGGATTCGCGGCAGGCCCGCCGCCGCACTCACCCTGCGGCGGCGGGCACCGGGAAGATCATGCAACTGCTGGTCGCGTGCGCCAGCACACGGTCGCCCTCGTCCACCAACTGGGCCTGGGCGAGCGCCGTTTGGCGGCCGCGGCTGATGATCGTGCCGATGGCGCGGATCCGGCCCGTGTCCGAGGTGATGCGCTTCAGGAACTTCACCGACAGGTCGAGTGACGTATAGCCCATGCCCGGCGGGAGCGTGGACTGCACAGCACAGCCCGCCGCCGAGTCGAGGAGGGTGGCGTAGACGCCGCCGTGCACACTGCCGATCGGGTTGTAGTGCTCCTCGCCCGGGGTCATCGAGAACACGGCCCTGCCCTCCGCCACCTCGTCCAGCGTGAAGTCGAGGGTGGCCGAGATCGGGGCCGCGGGCAGCTGTCGCTTCTGCACGGAGCGCAGGAATTCCAGGCCGGAGGCGGTGCCCACCGCGGCGGCGGTGATCGAGGGGTCGTCCCATTCATAGGTGCGTACGCGTCCCATGTGCTGCATCCCTCCGGCTGACTTCGTCAGCTGAAGCTAGCCCAGTGTTCCACTGGCTGTCAAAGGTGAAGCCAGCCTCTAGGGTGGAGGCATGGAGTTCCTCGAGACGAGTACGGAGAACTGTCCCGTCCAGCGCACACTCGAACTGGTCGGGGAGAAATGGACGCTCCTGGTCGTCCGGGATGCCGCCAACGGGGTGCGGCGCTTCGACGATTTCCGCCGGCACATCGGCCTTTCGGAGGCCGTCCTGAGCGACCGGCTGCGCAAGCTGACCGCAGCCGGGATCCTGCGGGCCGTCCCCTACCAGGAGCCGGGAAGCCGCACGCGCAACGAGTACCGGATGACCCGCAAGGGCTGGGATCTGTGGCCCGTACTCGTCGCGCTGAAGCAGTGGGGCGACACCCACGCCCCCGACCCCGAGGGCCCCGTCCTCGATGTGCACCATGCCGAGTGCGGGGCCCCGGTGCGCGTGGTCGTCGAGTGCTCGGCCGAGCACGAGGCCCTCGATCCGACGCAGGTGATCGCGCGCCCCGGGCCCGGGGCGCGGCGCCGTGCTACCCCAGCGCGGGAATCTCGATAGCCGGGCACCGGTTCATCACCATCTCCAGACCGGCCGCCCGCGTCCGCTCGTACGCCGCCTCGTCGATCACGCCCAGCTGGAACCAGACCGCCTTCGCGCCCTTCGCGACGGCCTCGTCCGCCACCGCGCCCGCCAGGTCGCTGTTGACGAACACGTCCACCACGTCGACGTCGAAGGGGATGGCGTCGAGGGACGGGTAGCCCTGCTCGCCGTGGACCGTCTCGGCCTTGGGGTGCACCGGCACGACGCGCTTGCCGAACTGCTGCAGCACCCGCGCGACCCCGTACGCCGCACGCTCCTGGTTGTTGGAGAGGCCCACGACGGCCCAGGTGTCGCCGGTCTCCGTGAGGATCTTGCGGATCGTTGCCTGGTCGGCGTACATGGACGGCTCCTCGCTGTCGCTGGTCATCGTCGTCGCTCGTCATCGCTCGCGATCACTCGTGTCTCGCGTATCGAACAGAACGTACGGCCCGGGGCGGGGATTCCCTCGCCGGCCGGGCCGCAGCGCATGTGTGCAGCGGAGAGCCAGGGGAGCCAGGGGAGAGTCAGGGGCGTTGCTGGAGTGCCGCCGTCACCGTGTCGTGGAAGCGGGTGTGGGCCTGTGCGCTCGGCGGGAGTTCCGGGTTCCACGGTGCGGTCCGTGCCGCGGCGGCGACCTCGGGCGGCAGGGCTGCCGCGTGCGCCCGGACATCGACGAGGAGCAGGTCCGCTCCGAGTGCCGTGGCCTGGGCCCAGGGCACCGTGGCCCAGTTCGCGCCCGGGCCTTCGCCGGGCTCCACCAGCTGCACGCCGAGTTCCGAGAGGGTGCTCAGGTCGGGCCAGGTGTGCGGGCGGGCCAGGTACGCCGTCTGCTCGTCCGCGGGGGAGAGGGCGAGCACGCGCAGGCGGGGCGCGGCCTGCGCCGCCAGCCTCAACCGCTCGCGTGCCGCGACGAGTTCGGCCTCCGCGTCGGGATCCGGGCCCGCACCCAGCGCGCCGGCGAGCGCGTCGAAGCTGGCCCGGACCTCGGCCAGGGACCGGCCTCGGCTGACGTCGAGGGCGATCACCGGGACGTGCTCCTCCAGATGCTTGGCGGTCTCGGGCGCGATCCCGTACGGCTGGCCGCCGCCGTAGGTCACGGTCACCACGAGGTCCGGGTCCGCCGCGAGCAGCGCGTCCAGTTCGAGCTCGTCGCCGGCTCCGTAATAGGGGAGTCCGGCCAGTGGCAGCTCGCCGGCCTTCGCGGGGTCGGGTGCGGCCGGGTCGTCGTGGTCCGAGCCGAAGATCCCGGCGGGCCGCAGACCGTGATCCCACAGGGCGGCACCCGCCTGGATGTAGGCGACCACGGTCTGCGGGCGGTGCAGGGCGACGACGAGATGCCCGCGGTCGTCCGTGTACTCCCAGGGCCCGGGTAAGGGGGCGGATGAGCGTGCGGATTGGGATGTCATGCGTCCTCCATCTATTCGGGGGTACCTGCCCAGGCCCGTCACGGGCCAAGCCTGGGACCGGGCCGGGCGCGGAGCCGAGCGCGGATCCGCCGCGGAGGCCGGTCCGGTCTGCGCATACGCTGATCGGATGCAGGACGAGTACCGCACCGTGGCCCACGAGGGCGTGCACGAGACCGAGGTCAACCGCTCCCGTTTTCTGTGCGCCCTGGCCCCGGCGGCCTCCGAGCAGGAGGCGCAGGAGTTCATCGCCAGGATCCGCAAGGAGCACCCCACCGCGACCCACAACTGCTGGGCGTACGTCATCGGCGCCGACGGCGGGGTGCAGAAGGCGAGCGACGACGGGGAGCCGGGCGGCACCGCCGGCCTGCCGATGCTGCAGATGCTCACGCGGCGCGACATGCGGTACGTCGTGGCGGTGGTCACGCGCTATTACGGCGGAGTGAAGCTCGGCGCCGGCGGGCTGATCCGTGCGTACGGGGGAGCGGTGGGCGAGGCGCTCGACGCGCTGGGCACGATCACCAAACGCCGCTACCGCCTGGCCACCGTGACCGTCGACCACCAGCGCGCGGGCAAACTGCAGAACGACCTGCGGGCCGCCGGCCACGAAGTGCGCGACATGCAGTACGGAGAGGCCGTCACGCTCGAGATCGGCCTGCCGGACGCCGAGGTCGAGACCTTCCGCGGCTGGCTCGCGGACGCGACGGCGGGAACGGCCCGGCTCGAGCTGGGAGCGGAGGCGTACGGGTCGGCGGAGTGACGCGCGATGCCACGGGGGCGGTTCGGGCGGAGTGATACGCGGCCTCACGGGCGAGCCGGCCGTGGGGCCACGTGCCGCGCGACCTCACGGCCGGCTCGGCCGGTCAGTCGCGGTCGGCCTCCGGCACGAAGAAGCTGTCGTGGTCGACGAGGAACCGCTGGAACTCCTCGCCGCCGCGCTGCGCCATCTCCGCCACCTGCTCGAAGTACGCCTCGCGGGGAGCACCCGGCGAGAACAGCAGCAGCATCGAGGACGGGTCGTCCGAGTCGTTGCGGAAGGCGTGCAGCCCGCCGACGGGCACGTACAGGAAGTCGCCCTGACGCGCGGTGACCCACTCCTCGCCGTTGAAGAGGCCCACTTCGCCGGACAGCACGAAGAAGGACTCCGAGATCGAACGGTGGAAGTGCGTCTTCGGGCCGGGCGCCTTGGGGCCCAAGTCCACCTTGTACAGGCCGAATTCGCCGCCGGTCGTGGCGTGCGTGGCGAGATAGTGCGTGCGGTTGCCGCCCTTGCCGACCAGCTCCGGCTCGTGGTCGGCCCCCCGGAACACGGCGTTGACCTCGCCCTTTTCGCCGAGGTAGCGGGGCTCGGGGTAGGACATGTGCTTCTCCTCGCAGAGGGTGGGTGTCGCGCACCTGACAGCTTGATCGACCCTAGTCGAGAGGAGCTGCCGTGCCGGGGCTTTTCGCGGGTGCCCGAGGAAGCCGACCCGCCGGCACGGACAGGGCACGACCCGAAGAGACAGGGCACGACCCGAAGAGACAGGACGCGACAGGACGTGACCGGATCGCCGTCTGATGGAGCCGATACACGGGGAGCCGCCCGGGTTGTCCGACCCGCCCGTTAGTCTCGGGGATCATGAGGCTGCTGCACACATCCGACTGGCACCTGGGGCGGGCATTCCATCGCGTGAGTCTGCTCGACGCCCAGGCCGCGTTCATCGACCACCTCGTCGCCGTCGTGCGCGAGCAGCGGGTCGACGCGGTCGCCGTGGCCGGGGATGTGTACGACAGGGCGGTGCCGCCGCTGTCCGCCGTGGAGTTGTTCGACGACGCGCTGCACCGGCTCGCCGACCTCGGCGTACCGGTCGTGATGATCTCCGGGAACCATGACTCGGCCCGCCGGCTCGGCGTCGGCGCGGGGCTCATCGGCCGGGCCGGCATCCACCTGCGCACCGCACCGGCCGAGTGCGGCACCCCCGTGGTGCTCTCCGACGAGCATGGCGATGTGGCCTTCTACGGGCTCCCCTATCTCGAACCGGCCCTGGTCAAGGACGAGTTCAAGGTGGACAAGCCCGCGCACGAGACGGTGCTCGCCGCCGCGATGGACCGGGTTCGGGAGGATATGTCCGTACGGGGTGAGGGCACCCGGTCCGTCGTCCTCGCGCATGCCTTCGTGACCGGAGGCGAGCCGAGCGACAGCGAGCGGGACATCACGGTCGGCGGGGTCCAGTCCGTGCCGGCCGGGGTGTTCGACGGCGTGGACTATGTGGCGCTCGGTCATCTGCACGGCTGCCAGACCCTCACGGAGCGGGTGCGCTACTCGGGCTCCCCGCTCGCCTACTCCTTCTCCGAGCAGCACCACCGCAAGACCATGTGGCTGATCGACCTCGGTCCGGACGGGGCGGTCGAGGCCGAGCGGATCGACTGCCCGGTGCCCCGCCCGCTGGCCCGGATCGAGGGGCGGCTCGAAGAGCTGCTCGCGGATCCCGGGCTCGACCGTGTGACGGAGCACTGGGTGGAGGCCACGCTCACCGATCCCGTACGGCCTGCCGAGCCGATGGCGCAGCTCGCCGAGCGCTTCCCGCACGTGCTCAACCTGGTGTTCGCGCCCGAACGCGCGCCGGGCGATCCCCAGGTGTCCTACGCGCAGCGGCTCAAGGACCGCAGTGACGAGGAGGTCGCCGAGGACTTCGTCGCGCACGTGCGCGGTACGGGTCCCGACGGGGCCGAACAGGCCGTGCTGCGGGCCGCGTTCGACGCCGTGCGCGTGGACGACACCGTGCGTGAGGTGGCCCGATGAGACTGCACCGGATGACCCTCACGGCCTTCGGCCCCTTCGGCGGCACCCAGGAGGTCGACTTCGACGCCCTGTCGGAGGCGGGTCTCTTCCTGCTGCACGGACCGACCGGAGCGGGCAAGACCTCCGTACTCGACGCCGTCTGCTACGCGCTGTACGGGTCGGTGCCCGGGGCCCGGCAGAGCGCGGGGGCCACCTTGCGCAGCGACCATGCGGCCGCGGGGGCGCGCACCGAAGTCGTGCTCGAACTGACGGTGGGCGGACGCCATTTGGAGATCGGGCGGCAGCCTCCGTGGGAGCGCCCGAAGAAGCGCGGCACCGGCACCACCATGGAGAAGGCCCAGTCCTGGCTGCGCGAGTACGACGCACGGGCGGGCGGCTGGAAGGACCTCAGCCGCTCCCACCAGGAGATCGGCGAGGAGGTCGGACAGCTCCTCAGCATGAGCAAGGAGCAGTTCTGCCAGGTGGTGCTGCTGCCGCAGGGCGACTTCGCGCGCTTCCTGCGGGCCGACGCGGAAGCACGCGGCAAACTGCTCGGCCGGCTCTTCGACACCCGGCGCTTCGCCGCCGTCGAGCAGCATCTGGCCGAACAGCGGCGCGGCGCCGAAGCCCAGGTGAAGGCGGCCGACGCGAGCCTGCTCGCCCTCGCGCAGCGCATGGGCCAGGCGGCCGGCCGGACCTGCGAACTGCCGCTCCCCGAGCTCGCCGCCGGCGAACCCGGCCTGGCGGAAGGCGTGTTGACGTGGGCCGCATGTGCGCGCTCCGCCGCGCGGGAAGTGCTCGCGGTGACCCGTGCGGCCCAGGACGCGGCCCAGCTGGCGCGGGCCGGTGCGCAGCAGCGGCTCGAGAGCGTACGGGAGACGCACCGCCTCCAGCGCCGCCACGCCGAGGCGCACGCGCGTGCCGGGCGCCTCGCCGAGCGCGCCGAGGAACACCGTGCCGACCAGGAGCGGATGGAGCGGGCCCGCAAGGCGGAGTCCGTGGCTCCCGCCCTGTCCCTGCGGGCCGCCGCCTCCGCCGAGCAGCAGCGGACCGCGGCGGCCGAGAGCCGCGCGCGGCAGCTGCTGCCCGAGACCTTCGCCGGGGCCGAGGCCGCCGCCCTCGCGGCCGCCGCGCGCAAGGCCCACGAGGAGCTCGGGTCACTGGCCGCCGCCCGCCGCGCCGAACAGCGGCTCGGCGAACTGTCCCGCGAGCGGGCCGAGTTGGAGCGCGAGGAGCGCGCCGACGAGGAGGCACTGCAGGACGCCTCCGCTTGGCTGGCCGACTGGGACGCCGTACGGCATGACCATCAGGCGCGCATCGACGCGGCGCAGGAGGCCGCCGCCCGTGCGGGGCAGCTGGAGGGCCGGATCGGTCCGGCACGCGAGCAGCTGGACGCGGCGCGGCGCCGCGACGCGCTCACCGCCTCGGTCGCCGAGGCGGAGCTGGAAGCGCTCGACGCGGCCCGGCACGCGGGCGACGCGCGCGAACACTGGCTGAACCTCAAGGAGCAGCGGCTGCTCACCATCGCGGCCGAACTCGCCGCGCAGCTGACCGACGGCGCACCCTGCGCGGTGTGCGGGTCCGTCGAGCATCCTGCCCCCGCCCGTAAGAGCGAGGGGCATGTCGACCGCCAGGCCGAGGAGGCCGCGCTGGCCGCGTACCAGCGCGCCGACCAGGCACGCACCCAAGCCGAAAGCGCCCTCGCCTCCGTCCGTGCGGCCCTCGACGCCGTCACCGCGACGGCCGGCGACGCAACCGCGGGTGAACTGGCCTCCGGACTGGGGGACTTGGAGCGCACCTACGACGAGGTCCGCGCGCTCGCGTCCACGCTGCACGCCGCACGGGAAGCCTTCGCGCGCGACGAGCAGGAGTACGAGCGGCGCGTCACCGCCCGCCAGGAAGCCGGGACCCGCGCCGCCTCGCGCACCTCGCGGCGCGAAAGCCTCGCGCGGGAACAGGCCGCGCTCCAGGAGGAGTTGGACCGAGCCCGCGGCCACGCCGCCACCGTGGCGGACCGGGCCCGGCAGCTGGAGCGGCAGGCCGAGCTGCTCACCGACGCCGCCGAGGCCTCCCGGGCCGCGCAGGAAGCGGCCGAGCGACTCAAGGAGGCCGACGGCCGGCTCGCCGAGGCCGCCTACCGGGCCGGCTTCGAGACCCCGCAGGCCGCGGCGGCCGCGGCCCTGGACGAAGCGGCCCACCGCACCCTGCAGCACCGCCTCGACTCCTGGCAGCAGGAGGACCTCGCCGTACGGGCCGTCCTCGCCGAACCCGACACACAGGCCGCGGCCGAGCTCCCGCCGGCCGACCTCGCCACGGCCGAGCAGGCCGCCGAGCGCGCCGAGCAGACCCTGCGGCACACGCTCAGCGTCCGGTCGGCCGCCGAGGACCGGTGCAAGGAGCTCGACCGGCTCTCGCGCCAGGCCGCCGCCGAGGCTCGCCAACTGGCGCCGCTGCGCGAGGAGTACGAGCGCGTCGCCCGTCTCGCCACCCTCGCGGCGGGCACCTCCGCGGACAACGAGCGCAAGATGCGTCTGGAGTCGTATGTCCTCGCGGCCCGTCTCGAACAGGTCGCGGCCGCCGCGAGCATGCGGCTGCAGCGCATGTCCGCGGGCCGCTACACCCTCGTCCACTCCGACGACCGCGCGGGCCGCGGCGCCCGCAGCGGCCTCGGACTGCACGTCATCGACGCCTGGACCGGCCGCGAACGGGACACCGCGACGCTCTCCGGCGGCGAGACCTTCTTCGCCTCCCTCGCGCTCGCCCTCGGCCTCGCCGACGTCGTCACGGACGAAGCGGGCGGCGTCCGGCTCGACACCCTGTTCATCGACGAGGGCTTCGGCAGCCTCGACGACCAGACCCTCGACGAGGTGCTCGACGTCCTCGACTCCCTGCGCGAACGCGACCGCAGCGTCGGCATCGTCAGCCATGTCGCCGACCTGCGGCGGCGCATCCACGCCCAGCTGGAAGTGGTCAAGGGGCGCGCGGGCTCGGTGGTGCGGCAGCGCGGCGTGCAGGCCTGAGGCAGCACGTCCCCGGCGGCACGCGTACGCCCTGGCAGCTCGGGTACTCGTGGGCCGCGCCGCCTGGAGCAAGGGACGCGGCGGCGCGCACCCATCCGAGGGAGGGAAGCCACCATGCCCACAGGCAGCGAAACCGGAGGCGTCACCGGCACCAAGGACAAGGACTACAACCTGGTCTGGTACGTCGAGTCCTGCTTGAACAACGCGCTGCGCCTGGAGACCTACATCCAGGACGCGGAGCGCGAGAAGGACGAAGCGGTCGTCGAGCTGTTCCGCAAGGCGCAGGCCGACAGCCGCAAGGGCGCCGAAATGGGCAAGCGGCTGCTGCGCGAGCGGCTGGCCGGCTGAACAGGTGCGGCGCGAGGGCGGGCCCGTCGCATGGCGGGCCCGCCCTGCGTTCGGCCGCCGCGCGCTCAGCGGCTGATGGCCCGGCGCGGCAGCGGCGAGGAGTACACGACGCTCGTCGTGACCGACCCCAGAGCGCCGATCTTCCCGGAGACCTCTTCGAGATGGCTCATCGAGCGCGCCGCGACCTTCAGGACGAAGCAGTCGTCGCCCGTCACATGGTGGGCCTCGAGGATCTCCGGGGTCACCTCCAGCAGGTCGTGGAACGGTTTGTAGTTTCCGTTCGGATACCGCAGGCGTACGAACGCCAGGATCGGAAGCCCCAGTTGCTCCGGGACGACCACGGCGGTGTACCCCTTGATCACGCCCGCCTCCTCGAGGCGTCGCACCCGCTCGGTCACCGCGCTCGACGACATGGAGACGGTGCGGGCGAGCTCCGCGAAACTGGCGCGGCCGTCGCGCTGCAGGGCGTCGAGGATGAGCCAGTCGGTGGCGTCTGGGGAATAGCCGGTCATGACCGAGGAATAGCAGGCCAATCCCCGGCGGATCAAGGGGTACGCCGGGGAATCTCCCTGTTCTCCGCATGATCACCGGCCGTAGATTGTTGGGCATGACGACAGCACAGACCACCGTGACCAGCGACAACCCCGTTCTGCGGGTGCCCCCGGCCGCTCCGGCCGCGGCCGCCGCCTACTTCGCCGCCTCGCTCGCCTTCCACGCCGACGTCTCCGATGTCGCGGCCGCCCTGGCCGCCGACGGCGACCCCGGCTTCGTGGTGATCGACACGCGCTCCACCGCCTCCTGGGACCAGGGCCACATCCCCGGTGCGGTCCACCTGCCGACCGCCCTCATCCCGGAGCAGGCCGAGCAGCTGCTCGACAGGTCCGTCCCGGTGGTCACGTACTGCTGGGGCCCCGGCTGCAACGGCGCGACCCGCGCGGCCCTCGCCCTCGCCCAACTCGGCTTCCGGGTCAAGGAGATGCTCGGCGGCTTCGAGTACTGGGCCAGGGAAGGGTTCGCGTACGAGACCTGGGAGGGCTCGACCCGCCGGGACGCCGACCCGCTGACCGCACCCCTCGAGGGCGACTGCGGCTGCTGAGGCGGCCGGGGCGCGGACGGATCGGCCCGGCACGCGAAGGCTCGCGTGGGACAGGAGCGCGAGCCGCCCCACCCGCCGCAAGGCCGGACTCATGGCCCAGGCGAACCGACCGCAAGAACTAATGGCTTGAGGCGAGCCGACCGCGGCGCCATCATGATCCGTCATGCCCCGACTTCCGCACCCCACCCCCGAACAGCTCCGCCGTGACCCGCTCCCGCTGCGCGGCCGCACCGCCCTGGTGACGGGCGCGAGCCGGCGCGGTGGCATCGGTTTCGCCGTCGCGCGCCGGCTCGCCGCGTACGGAGCGAGCGTCTATCTGCACCACCACGTCCCGCATGACGACGCCATGCCCTGGGGCGGCGACCGGCCGGAATCCGTGGCCGCGGCCGTACGGGAGGTGCGCGGCGACCCCGACGCCGAGGTCGTCCACGGCCCGGGCGATCTGTCCGACCCGGCGGCCCCGGCGCAGCTGATCGAGACCGCGGCCGAGGCGCTCGGCGGACGGCTCGACATCCTCGTCGCCAACCACGCGCTGAGCGGCGACGACGGCCCGCTGCACGAGATCGACAGCACGATACTCGACCGTCACTGGGCCATCGACACGCGCTCCGTCATCCTCCTCGTCCAGGCCTACGCCCGGCACCGCGCCGGCCTGCCTGAACGTGCCCGCGGCGGGCGGGTGATGATGATGACCTCCGGCCAGGACATCGGCGGAGGGATGCCGCACGAGGTGGCGTACGCCCTGCAGAAGGGCGCCCTCGCCTCCGCCACCCGCACCCTCGCCACGGCACTGGGCGAGCAGCTCGTCACCGTGAACACCGTCAACCCCGGCCCGGTGGACACCGATTACCTCACGGGCGAGGTCTACGACCGCATCGCCTCGATGTTCCCCGCAGGACGCTGGGGGATGCCCGACGACCCCGCACGGCTCATCGCGTGGCTGGCCACCGACGAGGCCGAGTGGATCACGGGCAATGTCATCGACTCGGAGGGCGGCTTCCAGCGCTGATCCCGGACGGGACCGGTGCGGGTCCGCACGCAGCCGAGGGCGGCGGCGGCCGCGCGGGCTCCGGGGGCGCCGCCACGCGAACGGCGCCCCCGGACCCGTACCGCTCACAGCCGCGAAAGCTCCTCCACCAGGTCGTCCAGACCCAGCGAACCCTGCGACAGCGCCGCCATGTGCCAGGCCTTCGCGTCGAACGAATCCCCGTGTGCACGGCGGGCGTTCTCGCGGCCGAGCAGCCAGGCGCGCTCACCCAGCTTGTAGCCGATGGCCTGGCCCGGCGTGGACAGATAGCGGATCAGCTCGCTCTCCACGAAGTCCGCGGGCCGGCTGGAGTGGCTCGCGAAGAACTCGTGCGCCAACTCCGCAGTCCAGCGCTCACCCGGGTGGAACGGCGAGTCCGCCGGGATCTCGAGCTCCAGGTGCATGCCGATGTCGATGATCACGCGGATCGCCCGCATCATCTGCGCGTCGAGATAGCCGAGCCGCTCCTCGGCGTCCCGCAGGAAGCCCAGCTCGTCCATCAGCCGCTCCGCATACAGCGCCCAGCCCTCGGCGTTGGCGCTCACCATGCCGACCGAGGCCTGGTAGCGCGAGAGCGTGTCGGCGACGTGCACCCACTGCGCGAGCTGCAGATGGTGGCCCGGGACGCCCTCGTGGTACCAGGTCGACACCAGGTCGTAGACCGGGAAGCGGGTCTGGCCCATGGTCGGCAGCCAGGTGCGGCCCGGGCGCGAGAAGTCCTCCGAGGGCGAGGTGTAGTACGGGGCCGCGGCGCCGCCGGGCGGGGCGATCCGGGACTCCACCTTCCGTACCCGCTCGGCGAGTTCGAAGTGGGTGCCGTCCAGCGCCTCGATCGCCTCGTCCATCACCTGCTGCAGCCACGCGCGCACCTCCTCGACGCCCTCGATGTGCCGGCCGTGCTCGTCGAGGTGCGCGAGCGCCACCCACGGCGTCTCGGCGCCGGGCAGGATCTTCTCGGCCTCGACGCGCATCTCGCCGAGGATCCGGTGGAACTCCGCCCAGCCGTACGCGTAGGCCTCGTCGAGATCCAGATCCGTACCGTTGAAGTAGCGCGACCACCGGGCGTACCGCTCCCGGCCGACGGTGTCGGACGCGTCCGCGACCGCCGGCGCGTAGACCTCGCGCAGCCAGTCGCGCAGCTCCACCACGGCGGCCGTCGCGAGGCGGCCCGCCTCGTCGAGCTCCGGCCGCAGCGAGGCGGGCGCCGGGTCGGTGAACTCCTCGAACCAGCCCCGCTCCTGCCCCGCCCACTCGGTGAGCTGCCCGATGAACGTGGCCGTCGCGCGCGGACCGCCGTACATCTTCTTCTCCAGGCCGAGCGCGAGCGTCTCGCGGTACCCGGCGAGCGCCGCCGGCAGCGCCCGCAGCCGGGCGCCGACCGCGCGCCAGTCCTCCTCCGTGTCCACCGGCATCAGCGCGAACACGTCGTGCACTTCCTGCGCCGGCGACATGATGTTGCTGAGCGCGCACAGCGGTTCGTCCGCCTCGATCACCGCGAGCTGCGCCGTCAGGCGCTCGCGCAGCAGCCGCGCGCAGCGCCGCTCGTGCTCGCTCTCCGCGCCCGGGCCCTGCTCGGCGGCGTCGAGCCGGCGCAGGGTGGTGCGCGCGAGCTCGGCGAGCTGCCGGGTGCCTTCCGGCGACAGGTCGGGGAGCCGGGTGGCACTGCCGGGGTCGCCGAGATAGGTGCCGGTGATCGGGTCGAGGGCGATCAGGTCGTCGACATAGGCGTCGGCGACCTGACGGGGGAGAAGACTGCGCGTGGTGTCTGGCATGTGGACAATCTTGGTACGAGGAGCCGCCCGCCGTCACCGGATTCAGCTCTCGGCTTTCCGGCTGGACCAGGGCAACTTCCGCTCCTAGTACGCGAAAGCGACGCATCGTCCGACACGGACACCGGACACCGGACGCCGCACACCGGACACGTCCTGCGGGCAAGCGACCCGCCGTACCCACGGCGCCCAGAAGCTCAGCCGGCCGCCGGCGGCAGCAGCGGCCCGCAGTCCCACTGCTGGAAGATCAGCCGGGTCTCCACCCGCGCCACCTCGCGCCGCGCGGTGAACTCGTCCAGCACGAGCCGCTGCAGATCCGCGGTGTCGCGCACCGCCACATGCACCAAGTAGTCGTCGGGGCCGGTCAGATGGAACACGGCACGCGACTCGGGCAGCGCCCGGATCCGGTCCACGAACGGGCCGACCAGCTCCCGCCGGTGCGGCCGCACCTGGACCATGAGCAGCGCCTGCAGCCCGCGCCCCAGCTTCGCCGGATCCAGGCGCAGCTGGTGCCCGAGGATCACGCCGGCCCGGCGCAGCCGCGCCACCCGGTCCAGGCAGGTGGAGGCGGCCACGCCCACCTCGGCCGCGAGGTCGCGGTAGGTGGTCCGTGCGTCGTTCTGGAGCAGACGCAGAATGTCCAGATCGACCGGGTCCAGTACGACGGAATCGCTCACCGGCCGAACGTAGCACGGGATCTCGCGGCGCATCCCGGTGCGCTGTTCAGAATCCGTGCATGGCTACCGACGACCTCAGCGCCGCACCCCGGGCGCTCGCCACCGAAGCCGTGCACGCCGGCCGCGAGGACCTCGCCGGGCTCGGACTGCACGCCCCGCCGCTCGACCTGTCGACCACCTACCCGTCGTACGACAGCCGCGAGGAAGCCGCCCGGATCGACGCGTTCGCCGCGACCGGAGCGCTCGACGACGGCCCGCCCGTCTACGCGCGGCTGAGCAATCCGACCGTCGCCCGCTTCGAGACCGCCCTCGCCAAGCTCGAAGGCACCGAGAGCGCCGTCTCCTTCGCCAGCGGGATGGCCGCCCTGACCGCTGTGCTCCTGGTGCGCGCGAGCCTGGGCCTGCGCCACGTCGTGGCCGTCCGTCCGCTGTACGGCTGCAGCGACCATCTCCTGAACGCCGGGCTGCTCGGCACCGAGGTCACCTGGGTGGACCCGGCCGGCATCGCCGACGCGATCCGCCCCGACACCGGCTTGGTGCTCGTCGAGTCGCCGGCCAACCCGAACCTGCGCGAACTCGACCTGCGCGCCATCGCCCACTCCTGCGGCTCGGTGCCGCTGCTCGCCGACAACACCTTCGCCACCCCCGTGCTCCAGCGGCCCGTCGAGAGCGGTGCGCGGCTCGTGCTGCACAGCGCGACCAAGTACCTCGGCGGGCACGGCGACGTGATGGGCGGGATCGTGGCCTGCGACGAGGAGTTCGCGCGCAAGCTGCGCCAGGTGCGTTTCACGACGGGCGGTGTGCTGCATCCGTTCGCCGGTTATCTGCTGCTGCGCGGCCTGGCCACGCTGCCCGTCCGGATGCGGGCCGCCTCCGCGTCCGCCGCAGATCTCGCCGCGCGTCTGGCCGCCGACCCGCGGGTGAGCGCCGTGCACTACCCGCGGATCGGCGGCGCAATGGTCGCCTTCGAGACCGTGGGCGACCCGCACGAGGTGATCGCCTCCGTACGGCTGATCACCCCGGCGGTCAGCCTCGGCAGCGTCGACACGCTCATCCAGCACCCGGCGTCCATCAGCCACCGCATCGTGGACGCCGGGGACCGTCGGTCCTCGGGGGTGAGCGACCGGCTCCTGCGGATGTCGGTCGGTCTGGAGGACATCGAGGACCTGTGGGCCGACCTGGACCGTGCGCTCAGTGGGTCCCGGGCTCCTGAGGAGCGGGCCGGACGGCGTACGGACGCGGTGAGCTGACCGGCACCGCGGCGAGGCGGGCCGTGATCACCAGCGTGCCCTCCTCGATCTGGTAGTCCAGCGGCAGACCCAGGCCGCGCATCGCCGCCACCATCCCGGTGTTGGCGGCCCGGGTCACCGCGTACACACTCGCGCAGCCGGCCTCCACGGCCATCTCGACCAGCCGCTCCAGGAGTTCGGTGCCGATGCCGCGGCGCTGCCAGGCGTCCTCGACGAGCAGCGCCACCTCGGTCTCGTCCCCGTCCCAGAGCAGATGGCCGAGGCCGACGAGCCGGCCCGATGCTGTCTGGACGGCGAGGGTGCGGCCGTGGCGCGGTCCGAGCAGATGGTTCAGATACGAGTCCACGTCACCGACCGGGCCGTGGTAGCGCAGCCGCAGCGTCTCCGGCGAGCAGCGCTCGTGCATCGCCTTCGCCGCGTCCAGGTCGGCGATATCGGCACGGCGCACCGTGATCGCGTTGCCCTCCGGCAGCGTGAGCACGTCCTGGGCGCGCGGGATCCGTGGCCCGAGCCGTGCGTCGAGCTCCACGAGGGCCCGGGCGCGGGCGAACTCGGTGGGCGTGAACGGCAGATAGGGCCGCTCCACGACGATCTCCCCGCCCTCCCCGTCCCGCAGCCGCATCACACAGTCGTCGACCCGGCCCTCGACGGGGGCGTTCTGCGCCGCGCGGGCGCGTGACGCGGCCGGTACGGAGCGGATGGTGCAGCGGCCGAGCAACTGGCGCAGTGCGAGCGGGAGTTCCGCGGCGTCCAGGGCGGTACGGGTGGCCAGGCCCAGGACCCGCGTCGGCGCGTCCACGAGATCGTGGGCGTCGGCCCGCTCGATCCACGTGCCCGAGCCGCCGGCCGCCGCCACGGCGCGGGTGACCTCGGCGCTGGGCAGCTGCTGCGGGGTGCGCAGCAGGAACTCGTCCACCGTGCCCCGGGCGAGCGGATGGGTCTGAAGGCTCAGGATGTCCACGCGCAGGCCGGCGAGCGCGGCGCACAGCGCGGCCAGGGACCCCGGTTCGTCGCGCACGGTGGTGCGCATCCGCCACAGGGCGGTCGGTGTCTCCAGGGGTGCGGCCCCGGAGCCGGCCGCGGCGGTGGTCCCAGGGGCAGCCGCGAGGGCCGCGGCTGTGGCGCCCGTCGTCACGGGCGGTGGCGGCGACGGTGGTGCATGGCTATGTCGTCGTGCCCACCATGTGTGGAACCCGGCCGTGGCGAGCAGTGCGACGGCCGAGGCGATCAGCATCACGGGACCGCGCGGGCCCTTGACCACCGTCTTCGCGATGGTGTCGGCGACCGCCACGGCCGTGAACAGCGCGGCGAGTTCGACGACATCGCGGCGCCAATGGTGGCGTGTTGCGCGGCGCATACGCCCGGCGCGGCGCTTCCGGTCGGTCTCAGAGGTCACTTCCGTCATGGCAGCACTCTGGACGATCGGTGTTGCGTGATCACGAACGCTTTGTGACTGAGCGGTTAAGACGCCATCTGTCCTTTTTGCCGTCATGTTTCTTGCGGAACCCCACAGGAATCCAGCGGCTCCGGAACGGTCGTGATCGCGAGGTGCCGGAGGCCTCTGTGGCGACTGATGCGAGCTGATGTTCGTCGAATCCGGTCACGAATCGAACATCCGTGATCAGCCAGCAGTCGGACCGTGGCAAATTCCTCTGGATTATGCCAGTGGCTCTCGCGCCACCCTCCGTGCGTCATAGCCTCCTGGCCACGCAGGCACACAGCACCGCATGCGGTGCGCGGGAGGGGGCGATGGTGCCGGGGATCGATGTGACCTTGCTCGAGGCGATGAGTGTGCCCGGCGCGCGAGGGGCCACCATCGTCGACTGGACGTGCGGCTTCGCCCTGGACACGGCGGGCGAGGCGGCGCAGGGCGGGGTCGAATCGGCTGCCGGCGACACCGCCGAACTGGCCCGGATCGTCATGGAGTCGGCCGTGTTCACCGCCGGCCCCGAGGACTCCGGCGGACCGCCCGTCGAGGACGTCATCGTCACCACAGGCTCCACGTACCACCTCATACGCTTCGTGCCCGACGCCCTGGACGGCGCCGTGTTCCTGCACCTGTGGCTCGACCGCGACGCGGGCAATCTCGCGCTGGCCCGGCGCCGGCTCCAGTCCCTCGCCGAGGAGATGGCCCGGCCCTTCGCACCGCAGGGGTCGGGATGAGCCGCGTTGCGCCGCCGCCCGCCCTGCCGCTGCGCTCCTCGATGCTGCTGCGGCTGGCCGAGGAGCGCGCGGGCGGGGTGCTGCAACGCGAGACCGGGGCGTTATACCTGATCGACGGACAGGTGGTGCACGCCCACAGCGACACCGCGCCCGGGCTCGGCGACCTGCTCGTGGGCTGCGGCAAGGTGCCGTCCGCGCTCTGGGCGGATGCCCTGGACCGCGGCAACCGCGACAGCGGGCGCGCCGCCGAGCACCTGGTCAAGGACGGACAGCTCTCCGAGGGGACGCTCGAACTGTGCCGCCGCACCGCCCTGTTCGACGCGGCGTACTTCGCCCTCGCGCCGGGCGGCGGCCCCGCCCGCTTCCGGCACGGTGTGGTCGCGGACGACGGCCTGGCCCTCTCCGTCCCCGCCGGCCGGGTGCTCCGCGAGGCGATGCGCCGGCAAGGGCTCCTCGACGCCGTGTGGCCCGGGCCCGTGGTGGACGAGCAGCCGGTGAACCGCCGTACCGCGTGCCCGGACCGGCGGGTCCCGGCGCGCCAGCGGGCGCTGCTCGACCTCGTGGACGGCGCGCGCACCCCGGCCCAACTCGCCCGCGAGCTGGGCAGACCCGCCTTCCACGTGCTGCTCGACATACGCCGGCTCGCCGTGGCCGGGATGGTCGAACCGCCGGGCCCGCGCGCCCGGCAGCCGACCGCACCGAGCACCGAGGGCAGCGCGTCCGACGCCAGGGCGCGGGCACCGGACGTCTACGGCTTCACCACACCCGACATCGCTCTGCTGCAACGTGTCCGCGACGCCTTGGAGGCCCGTCTGTGACGCCGTACCTCCCCGAAGTGGCCGGGGCGCCCCCATGAGACGCATGAAGCGATGGCGAGCCGAGAGGAACCAGGCGATGGCGGCACAGGCCGAGTTGAACGGCGAGTTGGCGCGGTTGCGCGCCGCCGTGCCGCAGCTCACCGGGTCCCTCGTCGTCGGCATCGACGGCAAGGTGCTGGCCGAGGACTTCGGCGCGGCGGACGGCGGGCCGCGCGGCGCGCGCACCGCCGATGTGCTCGCGGCGGCCCAGCGGCTGTCCGCGGCGGCCGCGCTGGGCGGCGTACGCGAGTTCCTCGTCCGCGGCGACCAGGGCTGGCTGGCCGCGCACACCGCGGGCGACTCGGCCGTCCTGATGCTCGTGACCGAGGCCGGAACGAATGTCGGCCGGTTCCGCCTGGAGGCCGCATGGTCCGCCGCCCGGATCGCCGCGCTTCTCGCCGGGGCGCCCGAACAACTGGAGAAGACCACCTCATGAATCCCACCCCCCGTTCGCAGAACCGACGAAAAGGAAGTGCAGCTCCCATGATCAACACCGAGACGGCTCTCAAGGAAGCGATGACCGGCATAGAGGGCGCTCTCGGAGCGGCCCTGGTCGACTACGGCAGCGGCATGGCGCTCGGCACCCTGGGCGGAGGCAAGGACCTCGACCTGTCCGTCGCCGCGGCCGGCAACACGGATGTGGTGCGCGCCAAGGTGCGCACCATGGAGATGCTCGGGCTCAAGGACGAGATCGAGGACATCCTCATCACCCTCGGCGGCCAGTACCACCTCATCCGGCTGCTCAAGTCCCGCAACAACAGCGGGCTGTTCCTCTACCTCGCCCTGGACAAGCAGCGGGCCAACCTCGCCATGGCCCGCCACCAGCTGAAGCGCATCGAGAGCGAGCTGGACGTGTGACACGGCCGGGGGGGTGCCCCGCACCTGCGCGGCACCCCCCGACGTCACGTCGCCGAGGCTCCGTGCGTCACTGCCCCACGAGCCCCGGTTGCAGCACCTTCGTGAACAGCACGGCCCCCGTGTCCTCCCGCAGGCGCACCGTCAACTCCCCGCTGCCGCCGTCGATGTCCACCTCCCCGAAGTACTGGGGCGACTCGGCCGGCGACACGTTCGCCCGGGCCGGGGCCTTCACGAAGGACTGCTCGGGGCCGAAGGTCCCGTCCAGCTTCACCGCTGGGAAGCCGCCCGCCGCGAGCGGCCCCGACACGAACTCCCAGAACGGCGCGAAGTCCTTGAACGCGGCCCGCGACGGGTCGTAGTGCTGCGCCGAGGTGTAGTGGACATCCGCCGTGAGCCACAGCGTGCCGGTGATCCGCTGGTGCTTGATGTGGCGCAGGAGTTCGGCGATCTGCAGCTCACGGCCCAGCGGCGCACCCGGATCACCCTGCGCCACCGCCTCGTAGTTCACGGCGCCGTCCCCGACGACCAGGCCCAGCGGCATGTCCGAGGCGATCACCTTCCACACCGCGCGCGAACGCCCCAACTCCCGCTTCAGCCACGCCAGCTGCTCGGCGCCGAGGATGCCCACCGGGTCCTCGGTCTGCCGGTTCGGCGAGTTCTGATTGCGGTACGTCCGCATGTCGAGGACGAACACGTCCAGGAGCGGACCGTGCCGGACCACCCGGTGGACCCGCCCCTCGGTGCGCTGCCCGGACAGCGTGGAGATCGGGAAGTACTCGCCGAAGGCCTGCCGGGCCCGGGCCGCGAGCACGTCGACGTTCTTCTCCGTATAACGGGCGTCGTCCAGGATCTGCCCGGGGTACCAGTTGTTGCGCACCTCGTGGTCGTCCCACTGCACGATCGACGGGACCTGGGCGTTGAAGCGGCGCAGATTCTCGTCGAGCAGGTTGTAGCGGAACGTGCCGCGGAACTCGGCCAGCGTCTCGGCGACCTTGGCCTTCTCCTCCGTCATCACGTTCCGCCAGACCCGGCCGTCGGGCAGCGTCACCGTAGGCTGCAACGGCCCGTCCGCGTACACCGTGTCACCGCTGCACAGGAAGAAGTCGGGATCGCGCAGCCGCATCTGCTCGAAGACGCGGTAGCCGCCGAGCTCGGGGTTGATGCCCCAGCCCTGGCCCGCGATGTCCCCGGACCACACGAACCGCACGTCCTGGTGGCGCCGTTGGGGAGCGGTGCGGAACGTTCCGGCGACCGGCCGGCTCGTGCGCCGCGGGTCGTCGGGGTCCGCGAGCAGGACGCGGTAGTGGATCTGCTCGCCGGAGGGGAGGCCGTGCAGCCGCGTCGTCCCCGTGAAGTCCGTGCCGGGGCCCAGGAGCGGGCCGTGCCAGCGGCGGGTGCGGCGGAACGACGCGGTGGCGGAGGTCTCCACGATCATCCGGGCCGGCCGGTCGCTACGCACCCACACCAGGCCCGAGTGCGCGTCGATGTCCCCGGCCTGTACGCCCCATCCGGCGCTCGGCCGCCCGGACAGCGCGAGGGCGGGGGCGGAGCCGAGCGCGGGCAGGGCGAGCGCGGCGGACGCGGCGAGCGAGCCGCGGAGAACGGAGCGGCGGCCGGGAACGGGGCCTTGCTGACCCGTGGACATCGATGAGCCTCCTCGGACGGGACCGGCGGCGGTGCGGGACCAGACCTACTCGTGCGGCACTTCGGACACGCGAACCCCAAGTGAACAACTCCCGCACCCCGCAAGGGAACACGGCACGCTCCGGGCATCCGTTCCCACGGTGACACCGGGGTGCGCACGGGCTGACGTCCGTGGCCGGGTCCCCCTGCGGGCCTAGGCCTGTCCGGGGGCCTGACGTTGGGCCCGGCCCAGGCCGGGCCGCGGACCTGGCGTAGGGCCCGGCCTAGGCCGCGAGCCCGATGTGGGCGCGGTCCGGCCTGCCTAGGCTGAGGCCATGTCGATCAACGCCCGCAGTCACATCCGTATCGCCCGCCCGTCCCGCGACCTCGCCGCCGCCGAGCGGTTCTGGCGCGAGGGCCTCGGACTGAGCGTGGTGTGGCGCACGCAGGGCGACCACGCGCCCGGCGAGCACGACCTGCTGATGCTCGGGTGGCCCGAGGCGGACTGGCATCTCGAACTCGTCCACGAGGCGGCCCGTCCCGTCGAGCCGCGCCCCACCGAGGAGGACCTGCTCGTGGTCTATCTCGACGGCCCGGTTCCGGAGGACCTCGTGGCCGCGCTGGAGCGGCACGGCGGCAAGCGGGTGCTCTCGCCCAACCCGTACTGGAACGAGTGGGGTGTGACGATCGAGGACCCCGACGGGTACCGGCTCGTCCTGTGCACGCGCGCCTGGTCCAACTCCTGAGCCGGCGGTGAGCCCGCGGACCGGCCGACTGGCCCTGTTCCGGCCGCGATAGCGTCATGCTCATGACGCTTACCCCAGGCGCCCCCACCGTCCCCCACGACCTCGCCGTCTCGGCCGGTCAGGGCCGCAGAGCCCGCCGGGCCGTGGACGCGTTCGTCTGGCTGCTGACCCCGGTCCACCTCGTGGCGGTCTCGCTGCTCGTGCAGGCCGGGACCGTCTCCGACGCACTCGTCTTCGGCAACATGGCCACCCCGCTGGTCAGCCTGCTGGTCGCCTTCTACTCCGCCACCGGCTGGCACGTCCAGGTGTCGGCCGAGGGCCTGCTCACCGCCCGCACCCTGTCCGGCCGCCGCACCGTGGAGCTGGCCGCCCTCACCAAGGTGGGGCGGGTCGAGGCCGCGGGGGAAACGGGCGGCACCGACGACCGGCTGATCCTGACGGACGCCCACGGGGTACGTGTCATCGTCCACAAGTTCAAGGGCGGCGCGGACACGGTCGACCGCACCGTGCGCCGGGCCCTCCTGGAGCGCTCGATCGACGCCGGGGTGATCGTGTCCGCACGGGCCGCCGAGCGGCTCGGGCTGGCCGATGAAGTGGCGCGCGCCAACCGCAAGATGGTGCCCGGCCGTTCGGTGCCCGGCTGGGTCGGCGGCTGGCTGCCGATCGTGGCCACCCTCGTCTATGTTCCCGTCGGCTTCGGGCTGCTCATCGCGGGCTACCTGCTGGCGGGCAGCCCCTGACGGGACGGGCTAGCGGGCGCCCGGGGCGGCCTGTCGACCGTTCGCGACCACGCGCGCGAGCAGCCGTACGGCCTCATCGATGCGATACGGCGCCAGGGCCGCGTAACCGATCACGAGCCGCACCCGCCCGTCACCCGCGGCCTGTGCCGTGTACGCGTCGAGGAGCCGCACCGCGAGCCCCGCCTCGGCCGCCCGCTCCACCAGCTCCGGGCCGGGGGTGTCTCCCGGCGGCAGCGCGGCGATCACATGGAGCCCGGCGGCGATCCCGCTGACCTCCGTGCCGGGCAGATGCTCGGCCAGCGCCTCGACCAGCGCATTGCGCCGCTCACGGTACGTGCGCAGACAGCGCCGCAAGTGCCGGTCGTAGGCGCCGTGTTCGATGAACCGGGCGAGCGTCTCCTGGTCGAGTGCCGGATTCCCCAGGTCCATGAGGCGCTTGCGGGCCACCACCGCGTCGGCCAGCCGCTCCGGCACCACCATCCAGCCCAGACGCATCCCCGGCGCGAGGGACTTGCTGACGGAGCCGGTGTACGCGACGTGGTCCGGGTCGAGTCCCTGGAGCGCACCCACGGGCGCACGGTCGTAGCGGAAGTCCCCGTCGTAGTCGTCCTCGATCACGAGACCGTCCACCGACCGCGCCCAGTCGAGGAGTTGGGCCCGGCGCGCGGGGGAGTAGGCAAGGCCGGAAGGGAACTGGTGCGAGGGCGTGGCCACGAGCGTGCGCACCCCGGCCGCCCGCAGCATGCCGAGGTCCGGGCCCTCCTCGTCCAGGGGGACGCGCACGGTCCGCATGCCCGAGTGCGCGAACAGCTCCGCATGCTCGGGACTGCCGGGGTCCTCGGCGGCCACGGTGCGCTGCCCGCCCGCGTACAGCACCAGGCCCAGGAGGGTCATGGCCTGGGAGACCCCGGAGCAGACCACGACACGCTCCGGGTCGGCGACGACGCCCCGGCGGCGCGCGAGCATCTGGGCGACCGTCGTGCGCAGCCGGGGCAGACCGCGCGGATCCGGATAGCCGAGCGTGGCGTGCGGGAGTTCGGCCAGCACCGCGCGCTGGGCCGCGGACCAGGCCGAGCGCGGGAACAGGGACAGGTCGGGCACCCCGGGCAGCAGGGTCAGGCGGTCCTCGCGTCCCCGCGGGGGAGCGCCGCGGCGGGACCCCGCGCCGGTCGCGACGGCCACCGCTCCGCCCACCCAGGTCCCCGCGCCGCGCCCCGCCCGCAGATACCCCTCGGCCGTCAACTGCTCGTACGCCTCCGTGACAAGACCCCGCGAGACCCCGAGGTCGGCCGCGAGCGCGCGGCTGGCCGGGAGCCGCGTGCCGGACGCGAGCCGTCCCGAACGGACCGCCTCGCGCAGCGCCTCCTGGAGCGCCCGGCCACGTGAACGCGCGGGCGCGGCGACGGCCGGGAGCAGCAGCTCCCAGGCTGTGGTCCAGCCGGTGGTGGTGGCTTCGCCGGTGGTTCGTATGTCTTCGGCCGACGCGCCTCCGGGACCGGCCGCGGGCTCAGCCGCATGACCGGCCGTCGGCTTGGCTGCGTGACTGGCCATTGCCTTTGCTCCGGGACCAGCCGGCGGCTCGGATGCTTGACCGGCCATCGGTTCTGCTCCAGGACCGGCCGGCGACTCGGATGCGTGACCGGCTGTCGGCTCAGCCCGGTGGCCGGCCGTCGGCTCAACTGCGTGTGCGGCCATCGGCTTTGCTCCGGGACCGGCCCGCCGCCCCGCTCGTGACCCGGCTGCCGGCTCGGCTCTCGACCCGGCCGTCGGCTCCGCGCCGGAAGCTGCCGCCCGCCCGACGTCCGAGCCGGGCGCCGACGCCGGTCCTGGCGCCCCTCCCTCAGCCCTTGGAGACGCCGACTCCGCCCCTGAAGGCACCGCCCCCGAACTCGCCCCGATCCCCGCCGAATTGGTCCCCGATGACGTCATGGAAGTGGACCTTAATGCGGACCGCCGGGATTCCTAGCGTTGCCGGTATGCCCCACACGAACTCCACGGCCGCGCCCGCTGAAGGCACCGCCCCCGCCGCCCCCGCACCTTCGCCAGGTGCCCGCCTCCCACGCCGTACCGCCGCACGCGGATCCCTGCTCGCCGCCTTTGCCTGCTGCCTCGTCGGCGCCTCGTTCACCGCGAACAGCGTGCTCGGCGACTACCCGTACGCCGGCGGGCAGTTCCTGCGCTACGGGCTCGCCTGTCTGCTGCTCCTGCCCTTCCTGGGGCGAGGCGCACTGGCACCCCTGCGCAGGCTGTCGCGCCGGCAGTGGGGACGGCTCGCCGTGCTCGCGGCCGTCGGGATGGTCGGCTTCAATCTCGCGGTGCTGTTCGCCGAGCGGACCGCCGAACCCGCCGTGCCCGGCGTCCTCGTGGGCTGCGCGCCGGTGGTCGTCGCCGTCCTCGTCCCGCTGCTCGCCTCCCGCAGGCCCACCCGGCCCGTCCTGTACGGCGCGCTCCTGGTCGCCGCCGGGGCCCTGACCGTGCAGGGCTGGGGGCGCACCGACGCCGCGGGGCTCGCCTTCTCCGTGTGCGCCCTGCTCGGCGAGGTGGGCTTCGCCGTGCTCGCCGTGCCGCTCGTGCGCCCGCTCGGCCCGAAGCTCCTGTCCGCCACCGTCTGCGGGATCGCGGCCATCGAGTCCCTCGCGATCGGCCTCATGACACAGGGCACGCACGCCCTGCGCGTACCGACCGCGACCGAGGGAGCCGCGCTGCTCTGGCAGGCGGTGGTCGTCACCGTGGTCGGCTTCGTCTGCTGGTACGCGGGCATGCAGCGGATCGGCGCCGAGCGGGCCACCCTGTTCTCCGGTCTCATCCCGGTGGCCGCCGCGGCCACCGCGCCGCTGGTCGGCACCGGCCAGTACGGGGCGGCGCAGGCGGCCGGCAGCGTCCTGGTCGGGCTCGGAGTCGCCCTGGGATCAGGGGTGTTGAGGAAGCGGCCCGCAGGATCCGCGGGCCGCTCGGCCGCCTCAGGCGGTGGCGTCGAGGATGACGCGGGCGACGAGGGCCGGGTCGTCGTTCATGGGCACGTGGCCGCATCCGGGCAGCCGGACCAGCCGGGCCCCGGGCAGCGTGTGCTTGGCGCGCACCCCCTGGCGGCGCAGGAGCAGCCGGTCGCGGGTGCCCCAGGCGACGGTGACGGGCACGGCGTCCGTGTCCATCGCGAAGGCGTCCCGGAGCTGGACGGTGCGGCCCGCGGCCAGCGTCTCGTGGAAGCCGGTGGACTCGCGCAGGGCGAGGGTCTCGGCGACCACGGCCTCCGGTGAACGGCGCCAGGGCCGCGCGTAGATGGTGCTGGTCAGCGCCGTACGCCCGGCCGCGGACCGCGACATGCGCTCGATCGCCGGGCGCGGCAACAGCGAGGCGCCGCGGTGCATGGCGAGCAGCGTGCCGAAGGCGTAGCGCCGCTCGGCCTGGGTCCAGAACCCGGCCGGGGACAGCGCGGTGACGGTCCGTACGAGCTTCTCGCGGCCCATCTCCAGCGCCAGCAGACCGCCGAGAGAATTGCCCACGACGTGCGGCCGCTCGATGTCGAGCGCCGCGCACAGCGCCCCGAGCACGGGAACGAAACCGGCCAGGTCGTACGCGAACCCGTCCGGCAGCGCGGGCGAGGCACCGAAGCCGGGCAGGTCCACGGCGATCACGTCGCGCTCGGCCGCGAGGATCGAGAACACCGGGTCCCAGGCCTGGTGATGGTGGCCGATGCCGTGCAGCAGGAGCACCGGATCCCCCGAACCGGCCCGCCGGTGGACGACGCTCACGTCCCGGGGTCCCTGTGCGGTGTCGACGCTGAAGGTGACGGTGGCGGACATGCTGCTCCTCGTCGGTGGACAACACTGCGCGGCCCGGGCGCGTACAGCGGCCGAAGCCTCCTGGATGACTCGTAGACATACTGTCAGCAACAACTACCGTTCGGTAACCCCCTGTTGGGCCCGGCTGGACACGGGGCGGGGCGTCGGGTGGGATGGGAGGGTGCCGACCGACACTCTCGTGGACGAATTCGAAGCCCAGCGCCCGGTCCTGACCGGCGTCGCCTACCGCATGCTCGGCCGCGTCGCGGACTCCGAGGACGTGGTCCAGGAGGCCTGGCTGCGCTGGTCGGCCGCGGACCGCGCCGACGTCAAGGACGCGCGCGCCTACCTCGTACGGATCACGACACGGCTGGCCATCGACCGGCTGCGGCAGGTGCAGTCGCGGCGCGAGACCTACGTGGGCCCGTGGCTCCCGGAGCCGGTGTTCACGGAGTTCGGCGACCAGGTGCCCGACACCGCCGAGCAGGCCGTGCTCGCCGACTCCGTCTCCCTCGCGGTGCTCGTGGTCCTGGAGTCGCTCTCGCCCCTGGAGCGCGCGGTGTTCGTGCTGCGCGAGGCCTTCGGCTTCCCGTTCGCGCAGATCGCCGAGACCCTGGACCGCTCCGAGGCCGCGGTGCGCCAGCTCGCCGGGCGGGCCCGCAAGCATGTGGACGAACGCAAGCCGCGCTACGACGTGGACCCGGTCGAACGGCGGGCGCTGACCGAGCGGTTCCTCGCCGCCGCGGGCGCCGGCGACCTGGAAGGCCTGGTCGGCATGCTCGCTTCGGACGCACAGCTCGTCGGCGACAGCGGCGGCAAGTCCAAGGCCCCGCTGCGCGTCCTGCACAGCGCGGACAAGGTCGGCCGCTTCCTGGTCGGCGTGGCCGGGCAGACCGGCGACGTCCTCGACGAGTTCCGCATCGTCGAACTCAACGGCGGCCCCGCCCTGTTGGGGTTCGTCGACGGCCGCGTGGACGTCTTCATGCAGCTCGACATCGCCGACGGCCTCGTCCAGAACGTGTACGTGGTGCGCAATCCGGACAAGCTGGAATCCCTCGCCGCGGACCGCAAGGCCTGATTGCCGGGAATTTCCCGTACGGGCCTCAAGTCCCCTTTCTCGCAAAGCCTCCGCGCGTCCCTGCGGAGGCTTTGTCATGAGGCGAGCGGAAATGTGACCCACCGCCGAGGCGACCGCGACGCGCGTGCGACAAGCGCGTGAACACCTCATGAGAGCGGAGCGCTGCGCTCTGTAACGGAGAGAGGATTGGTCTTGACCAAGGGTGGGCGCAGCCCTATCGTCGCGGATAGTGCAGGAACCTTTAATAAACAAGGGCACGTAAAAGCCGCCAGTGGCTGGGCATTTACGCCAGGGCGAATGCGGAGGACAGGGTGGGGACCACGCAGCTGGAGACGGTGCCGGAGACGAAGTACTGGCACCTCAAGCAAGTGATCGGCGAGGCGCTCGACTCCGAGTTCGCGGTGGGCGAGATCCTGCCCAACGAGCGTGAGCTCGCCGCCCGATTCGGCGTCGCCCGTGCCACCCTGCGCCAGGCCCTCGAGCAGCTCGAGCTCGAAGGACGCCTTCAGCGCCGCCGCGGCGTCGGCACCACCGTCGCACCGCCCCGTATGGGCGTGGCCGTGGGAGCCGCGGGCAATGGCTGGCCGGGCAGCTCCGGCGACGCCTGGCAGGCCATGGACTGCACGCAGGAGATCCCGCCCGCTGCCGTCGCCGACCTGCTCGGCGCCGGCCTCGACGAGCCGGTCCACGTCCTGCGCCGCTCGCGGATGTACAGCGGACAGCCCGTCGCCGCCGACCTGTTGTACGTACCGGCCGCGTCCGTTCCGGACCTGTCGGCCATAGACATCCCCGACGGGGCCACCCGCGCCCGCGCCGTCCTACGCGAGCTTCAGCGCCTCGGCTTCGAGGGCGAGGACCGTGCGGTCGAGCTCGGCTCCGCGCGCGCCGACGACGCCAAGCAGCTCGACCGGCTCCCCGGCGCCCCGGTGCTTCTCGTGACGACCCGCTACTTCGGCCCCGACGGCCGCACCGCCGCGGTGTCGGTGGCCACGTACCGCGCCGACACCTGCCGCCTCACGTTCGGCGGCGACGTGGAGTTCCACTCCGGGGACGAGCGCAAGGCGTCCTGACGCGCCGCAGCCTTTGAACCGGCACGGACCCTTCCGCCGAGCCGCCGTTCACCGACCCCGCCCCGGCCCACGTCCCCCCACGGACCCGGCCCGCCGTCCCCCTCCGCGGCGGGGCGGTGGGCTCGGGGCGGCCCGTGTGTGCCGGCTCCGCATGGCGCGGGGTGTTCGGGTGGTGCGTGCGCGCCCCGGAGGGCCTGTGGCCTCAGCGGCCGGTGACGGTCCCCTCGACCGCGAACAGCTCACCCTCGACATGGTCGAGCGCCAGCCGCAGCGCACCCGTCGCCACCGCGGCCTCGCCGAGCATCGACAGCTCCACGCGCGGCGGACGCAGACAGAAACGCGTCAACTCCCGGCGCAGCGGCTCCAGTACGTCGTCCAGGCCCGCCGCCCAGCCGCCGATCACGACCAGTTCGGGGTCGAGCGCGAGCACCAGCGCCGCCACGTCGTGCACCAGGCGCTGGGTGTAGCGCTCCACGGCCGCCTTCGCACCGACGTCGCCCTCGCGAGCATGCCGGAACACCTCGGTGACCGCCTGCTCGTCGAGAGGGTGCAGCGGCTCGTCCGTGGTCGACAGGAGCGTCTCGGGCGTGACCTCGCGGCCGAGCAGGTGCAGCGCGCCGATCTCACCCGCGGCGCCCCCGTATCCGCGGTGCAGCCGGCCGCCGATGAGCGAACCCGCACCGGGACTCAGGCCGGCGAGCACGAACACCACGTCGTCGGAGTCGCGGGCCACGCCCTTCCAGTGCTCGGCGACGGCGGCCGCATTGGCGTCGTTCTCCACCAGGACCGGGCACTTGAACGAGCGGCGCAGGCGTTCGCCGAGCGGCAGGCCCGTCCAGCCCGGCAGGGCGGTGCCCAGGCGTACCGTGCCGTCCGCCTCGACGATCCCGGGGCTGCCGACACCGACCGCGCGCAGCGAGCCGCGGGCGATCCCCGCCCGGCGCAGCAGCTCCGCCACGCAGGTGCGCAGCCGCTCCAGGCGCTCGTCGCTCGACGCGGTCTCGTCGACCTCCTTCTGGCCCGCGCCCAGCACCTTCCCGTCCAGGTCGGACAGGACGGCCGCGACGCGGTGCGGACCGATCTCCAGGCCGAGCAGATGCCCGGCCTCCGCGCGGAAGCGGAAGCGGCGGGCGGGCCGGCCCTGGCGCCGTGCGGCACCCTCCTCGACCGGAGCCTCGACGACGAGCCCGGCCTCGATGAGGCCCTCGACCACACCCTCCACCGTCGGCCTGGACAGGCCCGTGACGCGGGTGATCTCGGTGAGGGTGGCGGAGTCGGCGCCCTGCAGAGCGTGCAGCACCACGGCCGAGTTGATCCGTCGTAGCAGCGAGGGATCCCCGCCGGTCAACCGGCTCAACGTACGTCCTTCCTGCTCTGCGACCTGCCTGGCCGGATCGTACTCGCCGGGCCCTGGCCACGGCGAGTGCCGGGAGCCCCAGCCCGTGGTCCGGGGACTCTTGCGGAGCCGATCAGTCCGTTTGTTGCCCGTACGGGCGGGATGCGCGGACGCTGCGGGCGGCGCCGGCACTGGGCTCGCGCGCGGCACCGGAACCGAGCTCGCGTGCCGCACCGGAACCGAACTCGCGCGCGGCACCGGAACCGAGCTCAGCCGGGGGAGACGAACCCCGACTCGTACGCGGCGATCACCGCCTGGGTCCTGTCGCGCGCCCCCAACTTCGCCAGTACGGCGCTCACATGGGACTTCACGGTCTCCGCGCCCACGATGAGCTCGGCGGCGATCTCGGCGTTGGACATGCCGCGCGCCATCAGCCGCAGCACGTCCGCCTCGCGGTCGGTGAGGGCCGCGCGCTCCAGGGCCGCCCGCGCGGGAGCACTGCCGTACTCGGCCGCGAGCGCCCGGACCGCGGCAGGGAACAGGAGTGTCTCGCCCTCCGCGACCAGGCGGATGGCGTGCACGATCTCCGCGGGCCGTGCGCGCTTGAGGAGGAAGCCGTCGGCGCCGGCCCGCAGGGCGTCGTACACGTACTCGTCGTTCTCGAAGGTCGTCACCACGACGATCTTCGGGGGCGCGTCCACGGAACGGAGCACCGCGCGGGTGGCCTCGATCCCGTCGAGCAGCGGCATCCGTACGTCCATCGCGACGACGTCCGGCCGCAGCGAGCGGACCAGCGGCACCACGGCCGCACCGTCGGCGGCCTCGCCGACCACCTCGATGTCCGGCTGTGCTTCGAGCACGGCGCGCAGACCGGCGCGCACCAGCGGTTCGTCGTCGACGAGCAGCACCTTGATCGGCATCCGGCCAGCCTAGAACACCCCCGAGCACGGCCTCTCAGGCGACCGGGAGATCCACCGAGAGCCGCCACTCGCCGTCGTCGGGGCCCGCCTTCGCCCGGCCGCCGAGCAGCGTGGCCCGCTCGCGGATGCCCCGCAGTCCCGACCCGCTGCCGGCGCCGAGCGAGCTGCCGTCGAGCGGATTGGTCACGGTCAGGAGCAGTCGGCGCTCGTCGGCGCTGATGCGCACCGAGACCGGCACGGCTCCCGCATGCCGCAGCACGTTGGTGAGGGCTTCCTGGAGGATCCGGTACGCCTCGCGCGTGACCGGACCCGGCAGCCGGTCCACCGGCCCGGTGATCTCCGCGTCGACCTTGGCGCCGGAGGCCCGCGCCGAGTCGAGCAGCCGGTCGGCCTCGGCGAGCGTGGGGCGGCGGTGCGCGGGCTCACCCGGCTCGCGCAGCACCTTGAGCACCCGCTCCAGGTCTTCGAGCGCCGCACGGCCCGTGTCCTCGATGGCGGCGAGCGCCTGGTCCGTGAAGGCCGGGCTGTTGGCCGCGCGGGCCGCTCCGGCCTGCACGACGGCGACCGTCAGGGCGTGGCCGATCGAGTCGTGCAACTCACGGGCGATCCGGTTGTGTTCGAGCAGCTGCTCGGTCCGCTCCTCCAGGGCGGCGAGACGGTCGGTGGGGGAGGGGCCGAGCAGGCGCAGCGCCGTCCTGGCCATGAGGGCGCCGGCGCCCGCGGCCACGTAGCCGAGGACGATCAGCGGCAGCGGGACGAGGAAGACATGCGCCCAGTGCGCGCCCTGCGGCGCGATCAGCGAATCGGCACCGGGGTCGTCACCGACCATCGCCCCCGCGAACGACAGCGTCGTCGCGCCCGCCTGGATGGACAGCCAGGCCATCGCCGTACCGGCTTCGAGGCGGAGCACCATCCACAGGGCCGTGACGCCGCGGTCGCGCCAGGTCTGCGCAGGGCGGGCCACGATGACCGGCTCGGAGGTCTGCTCGCCGGGCTCGGACCGCCGCGCATGCCGCCCGGGGAACAGCATCAGCCGCGCCTGGAGCCCTTCGGCCAGCCGCATCGCCGGCACCAGGCCCGCGGCGGCCACGATCGGGATCGGCAGCAGCCCGAGCAGCAGCCAATTCGCGACCGAGTCCGTGTGCACCCCCACGATGAACGACCCGATCACGGTGGGCACCGCACCCACGACCAGATGCACCCAGCGCGTGTAGGTCACCGCACGGGTCAGCGGTCGCAGGATTCGAGGCATACGGACATCGTGCCAGCCGCCTGTGACAGCCGGTTCCCCCGCGCGGGGGAGAAGATCCCCACCGCCGGGGGAGGTGCGGGGAAGGCCGTTTCCCGAGGCTTGAGGCATGACAAGCATCGAGGTCACAGCGCTCACCAAGGAGTACGGCAGCACCCGTGCCGTCGACGGGCTCACCTTCACCGTCGAACCCGGGAAGGTCACCGGGTTCCTCGGCCCCAACGGGGCCGGGAAGTCCACCACCATGCGGCTCGTCCTGGGCCTGGACCGGCCGACGTCCGGCACGGCCACCGTCGGCGGCCGCGTCTACGCGTCCCTTGCCGACCCCCTGCGCGAGGTCGGCGCGCTGCTCGACGCGCAGAACGCCCACGCCTCGCGCACCGGCCGCAACCACCTGCGGGCCCTCGCGGTCAGCAACGGCCTCGCGCCGGGACGTGTGGACGAGGTCCTGGAGGAGACCGGCCTCACCTCGGCGGCCGGCCGCCGGATCAAGACGTACTCCCTCGGCATGCGCCAGCGCCTCGGCATCGCGGCCGCCCTGCTCGGCGACCCGCCGGTGATCATGCTGGACGAGCCGTCCAACGGACTCGACCCCGAAGGCATCATCTGGATCCGCGAACTCCTGCGCCGGCTCGCCCGCGAGGGCCGTACGGTCCTGGTCTCCAGCCACCTCATGAACGAGACGGCCTCCTTCGCCGACCACCTGGTCGTGCTCGGCCGCGGCCGGCTGCTCGCGGACACCCCGATGCGCGCGTTCCTCGACGCGCACCGCCACGACCGCGTGCGGGTGCGCAGCACCGAGCAGAGCCGGCTGCGCGAGGCCCTGGTGAAGCAGGGGTACGCGGTCGCCTTCGACGAGGACGGGAAACTCACCGTCGAGGACGCCCAGGCCGCCGACATCGGCGCCCTCGCGGCCCGCGAAGGCGTACCGGTGCTCGAACTCGTCGACGAGCAGACCTCGTTGGAGCAGGCCTATCTGGCGCTCACGGCAGAGGACGCCGAGTTCGCCGCACAGCACACCCCTTCCGGCGCGGCCCGCTCGTGATGCGGCCGGCTCCCGCAGCCGGCCGCCCTCTCGCCGCTTGACGCCGCCTCTCGCCGCCGAACACCACCCCGAAGCCGAGGAGACCACACCATGACCACCGCCGCCGTACTTCGTTCGGAATGGATCAAGATCCGCTCCGTACGCGCCAGTTGGGGCTCCCTGCTCTCCGTGTTCGCAGCGGCCCTCGCCGTCACGCTGCTCGCCTTCCCGCTGATCGGCCAGGCGGAGGCGGACAACCCCGACTACGACGCCCTGTTCAGCGCCTTCTACGCGATGAACTTCGCCCAGATCGCGGCGATCAGCTTCGGCGCCACGGCCTTCTCCTCCGAATTCGCGCACGGCGCGCTGCGCGTCTCGCTCGCCGCGGTGCCCCGCAGAGGCCTCTTCTACGCGGCGAAGACCGCCGTCATCGGCTTGGCGGCCCTGGCCCTCGGCCTCGTCACCTCCTTCGCCACGTTCCTCGTCGGGCAGCTCTTCATGGGCGACTACGCCATCGGACTCGGGCACCCCGGAGCGGTGAGCGCCTGCATCGGCGGCGGTATCTACCTGGCGCTTATGGCGCTCCTCGCGAGCGGGCTCACCGCGCTGCTGCGCAGCGGGGTCGCCGTCCTGAGCATCCTCATCCCCTTCGTGCTGATCGTGGGCTTCGTCATCGGGGACATGTCCGCGGGCGTCGCCGAGTTCCTGCCCGACCGGGCCGGCCAGATCGTCCTGCACTCCGAGCACACCGGAACACTCGGCCCCTGGACGGGACTCGGCGTCACCGCGCTGTGGGCGGCGGCCTCGGTGCTCGCGGGCTGGTGGGCCGTCCGCCGCAGGGACGCCTGAGGTGCTCGCCGCCCCTTCGGCCCGGCCGGATTGTCAGTGGCGGTTGCTCTACTGAACGCATGACCGCAGAACCGCACCCGCCGACGAGCAGCGAAGCCCGGCTGCTCCACGACCAGTTGGCCGCGCTCGCTCTGCTGTGCTCCCGCGACCTCGGTGCGGAGCCCGGCGGGGCGGGCCTCGGTGCGTCAGGTCCCGGCTACCGCATATCCGAACTGGCCCGCGACAAGGCGGCGAAGTCCCGGGACGCGCTGCTCGCGCCGCTCACGAAGCAGTGGGGAAGTGTGCGGCGCGTCGCGCTCCGGGACGGGCAACTGCGCGAGCCCTGGGCCTTCTTCGCGACGCTGGCCCCCGAGGTCCACGTCTGGCACACCCCCGACCGCTGGCTGGCCCTCGGTGTGACGTCCGCCCCGCCGGCCCGGCTGCTCGCCCTGGTCACCACCACGGCCCCGCCCGGCACGCCGGCGCCCGCTGCGGAGACCGGTGAGACCTGGGCGCTCGACGCCGACGTGCCGGTGCCGGTCACACCGGACGAGGTGGCGCAGTTGCTCCGGACGCGGATCGGCGGCGGGCAGTTCGACCTCTGGCTCAAGTCCCCGTCCGGGCGGGCGGTTTCCCTGCTCACGAACGCCGACCGCGCCATGGTCGTGCTCTTCGAAGGCCCGGACGACCCCGGCGAACACGCCCTCGACCCCGGGGCGGAGGGCGCGAGCGGCGGATTCCTGCTGGCCGACGGGCAGATCGACGCCTACCCGGACGCGGACACGGTGCCGCTCGGCGAGGCCCTGCGCCTGGTGGAGCACATCGTGCGCACGGGCACCTGGCCCGATGACGCCCCCTGGATGTCCGACCGCTAGGCGCGGCTTCCCTTGCCCTCGCCGTCGGCCGCTTCCCGCAGCCGGGCGAACTCCTCGGCCATCGTCTGCGCGGTCCAATGCGCGTTCAGACCACTGGGGTTGGGCAGCACCCACACCCGGCTGCCGCCGATGGTGCGCTCCTGCGGACCGATCCGCGCGGCACGGTCCGCGAACGCAGCGCGGTACGCCGTCACGCCCACGACCGCAAGCCACCTGGGCGCCAGCCGCTCGACCTTCGCTTCGAGGATGCGGCCGCCCGCCACGTACTCCTCGGCGGTCAGCTCGTCGGCGCGGGCCGTGGCGCGTGCGACGACGTTCGTGATGCCGAGCCCGTACGAGAGCAACTCCCGCTGCTCGGACGGCTGGAGCAGCCGCGGGGTGAAGCCCGAGAGGTGCAGCACCGGCCAGAAGCGGTTGCCGGGGCGGGCGAAGTGGTGGCCCGTGGCGGCGGTCAGGAGACCGGGGTTGATGCCGCAGAACAGCACTCGCAGACCGTCCGCGACCACATCGTCCACGATGCGGCCGCGGGCGGCCTCGAGTTCCTCGCGCGTGAAGCGGGGCATCCCTGTGCGGCGGCTAGAGGATCGCGCCCGGGGTGTACGCCGCCGCCTCCGGGTGCTGCTTGACGATCTCGTCGATCCGGGAGACCACCACACCGACCTGGCCGGCGGCGGCACCCGTGAACGACAGCTTGTCCGCCATCAGCTCGTCGAGCTGCGCACGGTCCAGCGGGATGCGGTCGTCGGCCGCCAGCTTGTCGAGCAGCTCGTTGCGCTCGGCGCCCTGCTCGCGCATCGCGAGCGCCGAGGCCACCGCGTGCTCCTTGATGGCCTCGTGCGCGACCTCGCGGCCCACGCCGCCGCGCACCGCGCCCATGAGGACCTTGGTGGTGGCGAGGAACGGCAGGTAGCGGTCGAGCTCACGGGCGACGACCGCGGGGAACGCACCGAACTCGTCGAGGACGGTCAGGAAGGTCTCGAGCAGACCGTCGAGCGCGAAGAACGCGTCGGGCAGCGCGACCCGGCGCACCACCGAGCAGGAGACGTCACCCTCGTTCCACTGGTCGCCGGCCAGCTCGCCGGTCATCGAGGCGTAGCCGCGCAGGATGACCATCAGGCCGTTGACGCGCTCGCAGGAGCGGGTGTTCATCTTGTGCGGCATCGCGGACGAGCCGACCTGGCCCGGCTTGAAGCCCTCGGTGACCAGCTCGTGCCCGGCCATCAGACGGATCGTCTTGGCGAGCGAGGAGGGCGCGGCGGCGAGCTGGACCAGGGCCGTGACGACCTCGTAATCCAGTGAGCGCGGGTAGACCTGGCCGACGGAGGTGAAGGCCTGGCCGAAGCCGAGGTGCCGCGCGATGCGCTGCTCCAGGTCGGCGAGCTTCGCGGTGTCGCCGCCGAGCAGGTCGAGCATGTCCTGGGCCGTGCCGACAGGGCCCTTGATGCCGCGCAGCGGGTAGCGTCCGAGCAGCTCCTCGAGGCGGCCGAAGGCGACGAGCAGCTCGTCGGCGCCGGTCGCGAAACGCTTGCCGAGGGTGGTGGCCTGGGCGGCGACGTTGTGCGAACGGCCCGCCATCACCAGCTCGCCGTACTCGGCGGAGAGCTTGCCGAGCCGGGCCAGGACGGCGACGGTGCGGTCGCGCATCAGCTCCAGGGAGAGGCGGATCTGCAGCTGCTCGACGTTCTCCGTGAGGTCACGGGAGGTCATGCCCTTGTGCACGTGCTCGTGGCCGGCGAGGGCGTTGAACTCCTCGATGCGGGCCTTCACATCGTGCCGCGTGACCTTCTCGCGCTCGGCGATCGAGGCGAGGTCGACCTGGTCGAGCACGCGCTCGTAGTCGGCGAGCGCCTGCTCGGGCACCTCGATCCCGAGGTCCTTCTGCGCACGCAGCACGGCCAGCCACAGCTGACGCTCCAGCTTGACCTTCTGCTCGGGGGACCACAGGGCGGCCAGCTCCACGGAGGCGTAGCGGCCGGCCAGAACGTTCGGGATACGGGGCTTCACAGTCACGATCGGTAAGTCTACTGGCCAAACGTGCAGGCCAACGCCGGTGGGGATTTTGTCGGAAGGTACGAGTTGGCCCGACTGTGCGCGGCACCGTGCTCCGCCGCTCCGCGGCGGGGTCGTTTCCGGGGGCTGACGCCCCCCGGGCCCCCGTAGGCGGGTGGTTGTCGGGGTCTGACGTCCCCGGTGTCCCGTGGGGCGGGTTGGCGGCCCGCTCTCGGCCCTGCTGCTGGGCCGCCCTCGCTGACGCTCCGCCGCTCCGCGGCGGTGGGTTGTGCGTGGGCTGACGCCCTGTACCCCGCTCCGGGGCTTCGCCCCTGACCCCGTTGGCGCTCCGCCGCTCCGCGGCGGGTGAGGTTCCAGGGCTGCCGCCCCTGCCCCCCCGGGGTCCGTGGGCTCCGCCCCCTGTACCCCCGCGGCCTGGGCAGCACACCGGCTCACCCCTGCACCCTGGTTCGGGGGCTCCCCCCTGGCCCCCGCGTGACGTGCGCGGCGCACCGGCTCACCCGCGTGACGTGCGCGGCGCACCGGCTCACCCGTGTGGCCTGCGCGGCGCACCGGCTCCTCACCCGCGTGACGTGCGCAGCACACCGGCTCACCCGCGTGACGCGCGCAGCACACCGGGGCCCGGCCGGGCCAGAAGCGGGCCGCCCCTGCCCCTACTCTCCGAGGACCTCGTACGGCAGCAGGTCCGGGCGCTTGGCCGGGCGGCCGTCGCCCGAGCTGCGGCCCGTGAGGCGGCGGCCGATCCACGGCATCAGGTGCTGGCGGGCGAAGCTGATGTCCGCCGTGCGCCGGGCCATCCACTTCAGCGGCACGGCCGGCGGCAGCGGTGCGCGCCAGTCCTCCTCCGGCTCGTAACCGAGCGCCTGCCACACCGCCTCGGCCACCCGGCGGTGCCCTTCGCCGGTGAGATGGAGCCGGTCCACGTCCCACATCCGCTGGTCCGACAGCGCCGGGGCGCCGTACAGGTCCACGACCACCGCGTCATGCCGCGACGCCAGCTCGTCCACGTACGAGAAGAGCTCCTCCATGCGCGGCCGGAAGCGGTCGAGGACCGGGCCCTGGCGGCCGGGGCTGCGCATCAGGACGAGCTGCTTGCAGGAGGGCGCGAGCTTCTCGACGGCCTCCGTGAGCCGGTCGCGCACCATGACCATGTCGCACTTGGGCCGCAGGGTGTCGTTCAGGCCGCCGACCAGCGTCACCACGTCGGCGCGCATCGCCGCGGCCACCTCGACCTGCTCGTCGACGATCTGGCGGATGAGCTTGCCGCGCACGGCGAGGTTGGCGTACCGGAACCCGGGCTCGACGCGCGCCATCCGCGTGGCGAGCAGGTCGGCCCAGCCGCGGTAGCTGCCGTCGGGCAGCAGGTCCGACATGCCCTCGGTGAAGGAGTCGCCGACCGCGACGAGACTGGTGTAGGAGGCATTGATCTGCATGGCGTCAGCGATGCTATCCCGTCGCCCGGGCACCTGTTACGTCCGCCCGGGCAGCCTCGTCAGGTGGGTGCAAGCACCACACACCCGAGCGAGGAGCACGCCATGGAAGCCCGTATCGACCCCATGACCCACGACGTCACGCGCAAGTCCCTGAAGCACATCGTCGCGGCCGGCAAGGCGCTCGCCGACTCCACGCTGCCGCAGTCGACACAGGAGCTGGTGAAGATCCGCGCCAGCCAGATCAACGGCTGCTCCGGCTGCCTCGACATGCACACGAAGGAGGCGGCTGCGGCCGGGGAGACCGCGCTGCGGCTGCACCTCGTCGCCGCCTGGCGCGAGGCCACCGTCTTCACCGAGGCCGAACGCGCGGCGCTCGAACTGACCGAGCAGGGCACGCGGATCGCGGACGCGTCCGGCGGCATCAGCGACGAGGCGTGGGCGAACGCGGCCAAGCACTACGACGAGGAGCAGCTGTCGGCGCTGGTGTTCGCCATCGCCGTCATCAACACCTTCAACCGCATCAATGTGATGGCTCAGCGGCCCGCCGGGGACTACGTGGTGGGTCAGTACTGAGATGGGCTGACCCGGCGGGGGCCCGGTTGGGGGTGCTCACCCCAGGTCGAGCACCCCCACCGTCTGCCCGCCGCTGACCTCGCCGGTCAGCTCGAAGCCGAGGCTCCGGTAGAACCCCTCCGGCCCGTCCGGCCCCGGGTGCCAGGTCACGTACAGCCTCGAGCCGCCGCGCCGGCGGATCTCCGCCGCCACCGCGTCGACCGCGAACCGTCCGTAGCCCCGCCCCTGCACCCCGTCGGCGATGTTCAGACGCCACAGACCGGAGCGGATGTCCGTGCCCTGCGGGTCGTCGTCCCAGTGGATGTCGAGGAACGCCATGAGAAAGCCGACGGCCCGGTCCCCGTCCATGATCAGACGGGGCCAGGCCACCTCGGCGTGCACATACGCCTCGGCCAGGGACTTCACCACGGGCGCGACCAGGTGCTCCTGGTCGGCCCGCACGCGGATCGCGAGTGCCGTGTCGAGGTTGTGCGCGGTGATCGGTTCCAGGCGAACGCTCATGCCCGGAACCCTATGGAGGGCGTCAACCGATTAAGGGCGGCTGCGGTCTGCCGGCCGGCGGACCGCACGCCCCGCCTCACACCGGCTGGCCGAACAGCTCCCGCAGTACGTCCTCCATCGTCACGAGTCCCGCCAGTCGCCCGTCCGTGCCCAGCACCGCGGCCACATGCGTACGGCTGCGGCGCATCGCCGTGAGCACGTCGTCCAGCGGGGTGGTCTCGCGCACCCGGGCGATCGGCCGCATGTCCTGCACCTGGAACGGCAGATCGCGCGGCTGCACCTCCAGAGCGTCCTTGACGTGCAGGTATCCGACGATCCTGCGCGCCTGGTCCACCACCGGGAAGCGGGAGAACCCGGAGTCGGCCGAGAGCCGCTCCAGCTCCTCCGGCGTCACGCCGAGCCGCGCGTAGACCACGCGCTCCAGCGGGAGCACCACGTCGCGGACCGGGCGGTTGCCCAGTTCCAGGGCGTCGTGCAGACGCTCCGTCGCGCGGTCGTCCAGCAGACCCGCGTCGCTGGAGTCCTTGACCATACGGGCCAGTTGGTCGTCCGAGAACGTCGCCTCGACCTCGTCCTTCGGCTCCACGCGCAGCAGCTTGAGCAGCGTATTGGCGAAGGCGTTGATCGCGAAGATCACCGGACGCAGCGCCCGCGTGATCGCGACCAGCGGCGGGCCGAGCAGCAGCGCGGACTTCACCGGCTCGGCGAGCGCGATGTTCTTCGGGATCATCTCGCCGAGCAGCATGTGCAGATACGTGGCCACCGCGAGCGCGATCACGAACGAGATCGGGTGCACCAGACCGTGCGGCACGCCCACGGCGTCGAAGCCCGGCTCCAGGAGATGGGCGATCGCGGGCTCGGCGACGATACCGAGCACCAGGGTGCACAGCGTGATGCCGAGCTGCGCCGCGGCCATGAGGTGCGAGACATGCTCAAGACCCCACATGACGCTGCGGGCCCGGCGGTCGCCCTGCTCGGCGTGCGGCTCGATCTGGCTGCGGCGCACCGAGATCAGCGCGAACTCGGCGCCCACGAAGAACGCGTTGACGACCAGCGTCGCCAGACCGATGAGGAGCTGTACGGCGATCATCGCTGGTCCTCCTCGACCGTCTCGTGCAGGGGTGCGTGCAGCAGGACGCGGGCGGCGCGGCGGCCGGTCGCGTCCACCACGTCCAGGCGCCAGCCGGCCACCTCGACGGTGTCGCCGACGACCGGGATGTGGCCGAGCTCGGTGGCGACCAGGCCGGCCAGCGTCTCGTACGGGCCGTCCGGCGCCTTCAGGCCGATCTTCTCCAGCTGGTCCATGCGGGCGGCGCCGTCCGCGGAGAACAGCGCGCGGCCCTCCTCGTCCTCGCCCGCGGGCGCGAGGTCGGCGGTCTCGTGCGGGTCGTGCTCGTCGCGGACCTCGCCCACGACCTCCTCGACGATGTCCTCGAGGGTGGCCACCCCGGCCGTGCCGCCGTACTCGTCGATGACCACGGCCATCGTGCGCTTGCCGGAGAGCCGGTCAAGGAGCCGGTCCACGGTCAGCGACTCGGGCACGAGCAGCGGCTCACGCATCAGCTGCGCCACCGACTGCCGCGGCCGGAGCTCGGCGGGCACCGCAAGGACGTCCTTGATGTGCACGACGCCGACGACCTGGTCGAGGGAGTCCCGGTAGACCGGGAAGCGCGACAGGCCCGTGGCCCGCGTGGCCGAGGCGACATCCTCCGCCGTGGCCTTCACGTCGAGCGCGATCACCTGGACGCGCGGGGTCATCACGTTCTCGGCTGTGAGGTCGGCGAGGTTGAGCGTGCGGACGAACAACTCGGCGGTGTCCGCCTCCAGCGCGCCCTCCTTCGCGGAGTGGCGCGCCAGAGCGGCCAGTTCCTGCGGGCCGCGCGCGGAGGCAAGCTCCTCGGCCGGCTCCATGCCGAGGCGGCGCACGGTGCGGTTGGCCGTGTTGTTGAGGTGGTTGATCAGCGGCTTGAAGGCCAGGCTGAACCAGCGCTGCGCCGTCGCGACCCGCTTGGCCACGACGAGCGGCGAGGAGATCGCCCAGTTCTTCGGCACGAGCTCGCCGACGACCATCAGGACGACCGTGGAGACCACGGTGGCGAGGACGAGGGCCAGGCTGTCCGCGGCGCCGCGGGACAGACCCAGGTCGTCCAGCGGACCGGCGAGCAGCTTGCCGAGCGAGGGCTTGGAGAGCATGCCGATGACCAGGCCCGTCACGGTGATGCCGAGCTGGGCGCCGGAGAGCTGGAAGGTGAGGGTGCGGACGGCCTTGAGGGCGCTGTCCGCGCCGCGCTCGCCCTCGGCGGCGGCCCGTTCGAGGGTGGAGCGCTCGACCGTGGTCAACGAGAACTCGGCGGCCACGAACACACCGCAGGCCAGCGTGAGCAGCAGAGCCGCGGCGAGCAGGAGCACTTCGGTCATCGGGTCACCTCCGTCCCATGATCGGCCAGGGATGCGGACAGTGCGCGATGTCGGGTACTGGGAGGCTCGCCCATGGGCGGACGCTCACACCTTTCGTCAGGAGGGACGCTGAGGACTACAGCGGTGATGACCATCGTAAAGGAATCGCAAAGTAGAGTTCGCCTAAGGTCCGGAGCCAGGTGCCCGATGCGGGTTTCCCCGGAGCGGCGACTCAGTCGGACCACCTCGCGGCAAGCGGCCGGCTCCGTCTCGCGGCACGCGGTCGGCCCCGTCTTGCAGCGCGCCGCCGGCTTCGCCTCGCAACACGCGGCCGACCCCGCCTCGTACCCGCTACGCGGCCGGCTCGCCGAGCGGCTTCACCCAGCGCCGCCAGTGCTCCTCCGGGTGGTAGCCGCCGGCCTGCCAGGCCCGCTGCCCCGTCTCGTTCCGTACGAGGACCATCGCGTCGGCCCGCCGCCCGCCGAGGGCCGCGAACCGTTCCTCGGCCGCCGTAAGGAGCGCCGAACCGATTCCGCGCCGGCGCCGCCCGGGATGCACGGCGAGCCGGTACAGATGGCAGCGCCAGCCGTCGAACCCGGCGATCACCGTCCCGACCAGTTCCCCGTCGAGCTCCGCGAGGATCAGCGCCTGCGGGTCGCGCTCGACGAGACGTTCCACCCCCGCCCGGTCGTCGCTGATGCTCGTGCCTTCGGCGGCGGTCTTCCAGAAGGCGAGGACGGCGTCGAGGTCGTCGGGTGCGGCGGTGCGGATCTGCAGCTCGTTCATGCGGGCATCCCATCACCGGTTTCCGTGCGCGAGCCACCGGATTCCGGGATACGGACAAGGGTGGATGCGTGGATACGGAGACGATGCCCGGCCGACGGACCGGCCTGACTCTCTGCGCGCTCGGCAGGCACCGAGGCGCTACGCCGCCCGAAGTGCCTCGATCACCGGTGCGAAGGTCTCCATGTACGGCTCCAGGACGGTGAGGTACGACAGCCCGAACCGGTCGCGCTGGTCGAGGAGTTGACGGGTCACCTCCTCCAGCGTGCCCACCGCGAGGATCGGCAGCCCGAGCACCTGCTCCGCCGTGAGATGCGCACTGCGTTCCGCCAGTTCCTCGACCGCCTTCGCGCGGTCGTCCGTGAGCTGCACCGTCTGCAGCAGCAGGTTCCGCTCGGCGGGATCCGCTCCCTCCGGACGCACGCTCCGCTCGACCTCCTCGTACCGCTCGACCGAAGCCGCGAACTCCTCGGCGGAGAGGGCGAGAAGCGTGCCCGGTTCCTCCGGGTGCGAGCGCGCGCCCGTGAAGGCCACGACGTCCGCCTCCCGGGCGGCGAGCTGCATCACCCGCGCACCGTTGCCGCCGATCAGCAGCGGCGGGCCGGCTGCCTGCGCCACTTGGTCCCGCAGCGGCTCCTCGGCGTAGAGCCGCCTCAACTCGCTTACGGTGTGGACGAGATGGCCGACCCGCTCACCGGGTGAGCCCCAGGGCAGCCCGGCGCTCTCGTGCTCGGCGCGCACGTACCCCGCGCCCAGACCCACCTCGAGCCGCCCGCCGGTCAGCGCGTCGGTCGTGGCGATCTCGCGGGCCAGCAGCGCGGGGTTCCAGAAGCCGGCATTGAGCACGAAGGTGCCCAGGCGCACCCGCTCCGTCGCGCCGGCCGCGGCGACCAGCGCAGGGAACGGGGCGGGCATGCCCAAATGGTCCGGGACGAGCAGCACGTCGTAGCCGAGCTCCTCGGCCCGGCGGCACTTGGCGCGCCATGCGGCGGCGGGCGCGGGCTGAAGCAAGTTCACCCCGAAGCGGAACGGGCGCTGGTTCATCGGTCCTCCCTGCTCGATGACTGCCCCTGCTCAGGGCGCGATCCTCGACGGCCGCCCCTGCTCAGGGCATGAGGGGCAAGCCGGTGACCGCCGCCGGGCCGCCGGCTGACGGCGGCCGGCCGACGGCCACCAGGCTCACGCATGATCCCTGCGCCCGTATCCGCTATTCATGCGCGATCGCCGCGAGGACATTCATCCGGGCCGCACGCAGCGCCGGCAGGAGCGCGGCCGCCAGGCCCACGACGACCGAGGCGAGCACCACCGCGATCATCGTCCCCCAGGGGATCGCGAACGCGGTCATCCCTTCGAGGGCGAGCACCTGCTGGATCGCCACGCCCCAGACCAGTCCGAGCGCGATGCCGAGCAGCGCCCCGAACACGCAGATCACCACCGACTCCAGCCGGATCATCCAGCTCAACTGGCGCCGTGCCAGCCCGATCGCGCGCAGCAGACCGATCTCACGGGTCCGCTCGACGACCGACAGGGCGAGCGTGTTGATGACGCCGAGGACCGCGATGATGATCGCGAGCCCGAGCAGGGCGTACACGAGGTAGAGCATCACGGCGATCTGGCCGCGGATCAGCTCCTTGTAGTCGGCCTGGTCGCGCACCTGCACCTGGGGGTACGGGTCGAGGGCCTTCTCCAGGTCCGCGCGCAGTTCGTCGGCGTCGACGCCCGGGCCGGCGTTGATGTACACCGCGGAGTCCTGGCCGTCCGGCACATACTGGTCGGCGGTTTCGAAGCCGAGGAACACCCCGCCCTGCGGCCCGAACGTGCCGCTGCCCGGCAGGTCGGTGAGGGCTCCCACGGTCAGCGTCGCCTTGCGCCCGCCCGGGAACTCGACGGGCAGCTCGTCGCCGGCCTTCACCCCGTGCTCGGCGGCGAACGCGTGGTCCATGCCCAGGTGGCCGGCCGCCAGCGCCGCCTGCGTGTCCCCGGCCGTGTACTCGACCTTGGCGACCTCGTCGAGCCGCGATTCGTACGCCGAGGCCGTGGACTCCACACGCTCGCCGTCCGGCAGGTCGAGCGCGATCGGCACGAAGCGCTGCCGTACGACCAGACCGGCGCCGTCCGCGCCCTTCGCCGCGTCGGTGACCTCGGCGGGGAACGGCATGAAGTTGCTGTTCTGGATCACGAAGTCGGCGCCGAGCGAGCGGTCGATCTGCTCGTCGAAGGACTTGGTCATCGACGCGCTCGCCACCGACAGACCGCCCACCAGGGCGAGCCCGACCATCAGCGCGGCCGCGGTCGCCCCCGTACGGCGGGGATTGCGCAGCGCGTTGCGCTGGCTCATCCGGCCCACCGAACCGAACACGGCCGGGAACGCCCCGCCGAGCACCCGGATCACCGGCCGCACCAGCAGGGGCCCGGCGATCACGGTGGCGATCAGGGTCAGCGCCACCCCGAGACCGAGCAGCGAGCCCGCGCCCGCGCTGTCCTTGGCGAGCGCGCAGCCGACGAGCGCCGCCGCACCCGCGGCGCCCACGACGGACCCGACGATCGCGCGCACCGTCAACGGCCGCCCCACGCCCATGACTTCGACATCCGCGAGCGCCGCCATCGGCGACACCCGCGAGGCGCGCCGGGCCGGCAGATACGCCGCGAGGAAGGTGACCCCGACCCCGACCGCGTACGAGGCCACGGGTGTACCCCAGCCGATCACCATCTCGGTGGTCTTGAGGTTCATCCCGAACAAGCCCATCAGCTCGATGAGCCCGGCCGCGAGACCGATCCCGGTGGCCAGGCCGAGCGTCGAGCCGACCAGTCCGAGCAGCAGCGCCTCGGTGAGCACCGAGCGGCGCACCTGGCGGCGGTCGGCGCCGAGCGCGCGCATCAGGCCCAGTTCGCGGGTGCGCTGCGCGATCAGCATCGAGAAGGTGTTGACGATCAGGAAGATGCCGACGAGGACGGCGATGCCCGCGAACCCGAGCATCACGTACTTGATCACGTCGAGGAACCCGCCGAGCTCCGCCGCCGCGGACTCGGCCTGCTCGTCGGCGGTCTGCAGCTCGTAGGCGCCGCCGAGTTCCGCGGCCAGATTGCGCTTGAGCTGCTCGTCGCTCACGCCCGCGGCCGCGTCGACGGAGATCCCCGTGGCCTTCTCCGGGTCGCCCAGCAGCTCCTGCTGCGCGGTGGCGGTCTCCAGGAACACCAGCGCCGCACCGGGGTTGGTGGTGGTGAAGGTGGCGATACCGACGATCTCCACCTTGAACGAACCGGGCCGTGCGAGCACGGTCAGGGTGTCGCCGATCTCCAGGTTCTTCTTGTCGGCGGTGTCCGCGTCGAGCAGTGCCTCACCCGGCCCGGCCGGCTCCCGGCCGTCGGTCAGCTCGACCGGACTGCGGTCGGTCACATACCAGTTGGTGGCGATGGTGGGCGCGCCCGTGGTCGATCCGACCGGCTCGTTGTCCGCGTCGACGACGGTGATGTTCTCCACGCCGACGTCGAGGTGTGTGCGTGCCACGCCCTCCACCGAGCCGATCCGGTCGGCGAGTTCGGCCGGCACCGTCGGGACGAGACCCGACGGGATCCCCTCGTCGATGTCCTCCTTGGCCGTGACGGTGACATCGGCCGAGGTCGAGGCGAAGAGCCGGTCGAAGGTACGGGTCACCGTGTCGGAGAAGATCAGGCTGCCCGCGACGAACGCCACGGACAGGACGACGGCGAGCGCCGAGAGGAAGAGCCGCCCCTTGTGGGCGAAGAAGCTGCGCAGCGTGGCTTTGAGCACGGCCGCCTCAGTCCTTGCGCAGCGGGTCGTCGGCGCCCGCCGCCTGCGGGGCGCCCGGGCTGCTTGCACCCGCGGAGCCCGGACCGTCGGATCCTCCGCGTACGGAAGCGTCGGCCCGCGCGGACGGCACCGCGCCGAGGGAGTCGAACCGCTTCATGCGTTCGAGCACCGCCTCCGCGGTCGGCCGCTCCATCCTGTCGACGATCCGCCCGTCCCCGAGGAAGAGCACGAGGTCGGAGTGGGCCGCGGCGCCCGGGTCGTGCGTGACCATCACGACCGTCTGCGCCAGCTCGTCCACCGCCTCGCGCAGGAACCCGAGCACTTCGAGACCGGCACGCGAGTCCAGGTTGCCCGTCGGCTCGTCCGCGAAGATCAGCTCCGGGCGTGAGGCCAGTGCCCGCGCGCATGCCACGCGCTGCTGCTGCCCGCCGGACAGCTGTGCCGGCCGGTGCCCCAGACGGTCCCGCAGACCGAGCGTGTCGATCACCCGCTCCAGCCACTCGGCATCGGGTTTGCGGCCCGCGATGTCCATGGGCAGGGTGATGTTCTCGCGCGCGTTCAGTGTCGGCAGCAGGTTGAAGGCCTGGAACATGAAGCCGATACGGTCCCTGCGCAGCCGCGTCAGCTCCCGCTCCCGCAGACTCGTGATCTCGGTGTCGCCGAGCCACACCTGGCCCGCGGACACCGAGTCGAGGCCCGCCAGACAGTGCATGAGCGTCGATTTGCCCGAGCCCGACGGCCCCATCACCGCGGTGAACCGGCCGCGCGCGATGTCGACGTCGACCGCGTCGAGGGCGAGCACGGTCGTCTCGCCCGAGCCGTACGCCTTGGTCAGACCCCGCGCCCTGGCCGCGATCCCGGCCGGCTCCGCGAGGTCGGTGAGATGTGCTGCTGACGGTGTGGACAAGGCCGCCTCCCGGGCTCCAGTCCGTCCCAACTCCCCTGCGGCTGCCGAGAGTAGCCGCCCGGGATGTCCGCCCGGTATCCCTCCGAAGTCGGGCCTCGGGGGCGTGTGTAAGGGGCACGCGAAACCGGAACGAGGGCCTCGGGCGGGCGCGCCGCCGGATGCCTGCGATGGGCACGCCGGACGCACGCGGTGGGCACGAAGCCGGACGCCCGCGGTGCGCACGCCGTACGCCTCCCGTACGCCACCGAATACGCCCGTGCGCCCTTGCCGGTGCTAGCGCTCCGGCGCTAGCGTGAAGGTATGCCGAAGACTCAGCTCAACGTCCGCGTGGACGAGGCGACCGCCAGGGCCGCCCGCGAGCGCGCCCTGGCGCGCGGGATGAGCGTCAACCGCTACATCGAGGAGCTCGTCCGCCAGGACGCCGGTGAAGCGGGCCGCACCTTCGTGGACTCGGCCGCGGACTTCATGAAGCAGTACGAGGCGGTCTTCGCCGAGGAGTTCGGCCCCGAGGCCCCGGAGCGCACCCGGCCTTGACCCTCAGCATCGATCTCGCCTGGCTGCTGATGATCGCCGAGCAGAAGACCCCCGGCGATCCCCAGGTCACCGACTGGGGCTCCCTCGTGGCCGCGGTCAGCCGCCATGAGGCGGAGATATTCGGCGTCCCGGTCTACGACGAGCCGCACGAGCGCGCCGCCGCCCTCCTCCAGCAGCTCCTGCACATCCCGGCCCTCGAGCGCTCCAACGCGATGTTCGCCTGCGCGGTCGCGTACGGCTACCTCGTGGCGAGCGGTCTGAAGGTGGTCGTCTCCGCCGAGCAGGTACGCGACCTCGCCCGCCTGGTGAAGTCGGGGGATGCGGGCATCGACCGGATCGCCCAGGAGCTGCGGGGCTGGAGCGGCTAGGGCTCGACCCGGACGCGGCGTCACGCGGCGTCACACGCCCCGGCCCACGGCACCCTTCGGTTGCGCGTACGCCGTCGGCGGCACCCCGACCGTGGCCGTGAAGTCCCGTACGAGATGGGCCTGGTCGGTGTAGCCGAGCTCGGCCGCCAGTTCGGCCCAGCGCACCTCCGCCTCCGACTCGGCGCGCTCCAGGGCCTCGTGGATGCGGTAGCGCAGGATGACCCACTTGGGTCCGACCCCGACGTACTGCGCGAACAGCCGTTGCAAGGTGCGCGGAGACATGCCTTCGGCGCGGGCGAGCGCACCGGCCCGCAGGATCGTGCGGTCGCCGCGGATGCGCTCCACCAGCTCCATCGCGAGGTCGGCCTGCGGGTCGGGCCGCGGGCCGCGCGCGAGCAGGAAGGCGTCGAGCGCCGCGACGCGCCCCGCGTCCCCGGTCGGATCGAGCACCGCCGCGATCTGTTCGTCCACGCGCTCCCCGAGCCCCTCGAAGACCTCCCCGAGCGGGAGCCTGCGCCCCGTCCACTCGGCCACCGGCGCCGAAGGCGCGAAGGGCCGGAAGCCGCCGGGCCGGAACTGCACCCCGCACACCCGCCCCGTGCCCTCCAGCTTCTGCGTGAACAGATCGAGCCCGATGCCCGCGACCTCGGCGAAGCTGTGGTCGCCGAAGCGCTGGAAGACCACGTTCACCGACGGGTGCGGGACGACATGGGAGGCGTACGGCTGAGGCAGATCCCAGTCGATCAGCCAGTAGTGCTCCAGATACGGGCGCAGCGCGGGCGCCGCCGGTTCGTGGCGGCGGAACCGCACCCGGGACAGCAGCTCGGCGGCATCGACGATGCCACGGGTGTCCCTGCGCGGAGCGGCCATGGTCAGGAGTCTAGGAACAGCCGTGACGCGTTTCTACAAGAACCCCGGCCGGGCGCGGCCTACGGTCGCGGTATGAGCAAGGACATCAACGCACTGTTCACAACGGCCGCCGAGCGGGCCGGGGCCGTCCTGGACGGGATCGACGACAGCAGGCTCGGCGCCCCCACGCCGTGCGCGGAGTACGACGTGCGGGGCCTGGTGAACCATCTCCTGCACGTCGTCGTCCAGTTCCAGGCGCTCGCCGCCAAGCAGCCGTCGGACTTCTCCACGACACCCGACTACGTGGCCGACGACCCGGACTGGCGGGGCCGGTTCGCCAAGGAGGCCGCACGCCTCGCGGACGCCTGGTCCGCACCCGGCGCGCTCGAGGGCACGACCGGCCTGATGGACATGCCGGCGACCACCGTCTCGCGCATGGCGCTCGGCGACCTCGTCGTGCACGCCTGGGACCTGGCGCGGGCCACCGGCCAGAGCTACGAACCCGACCCCGAGGTGCTCGCCGACATCACCCCCGTCTGGGCCGAACTGGTCCCGGGCGGACGGAAGATGGGCGCGTTCGGCGACCCGGTCGACGTGCCCGCGGACGCCTCACCGCTCGACGCACTCCTCGCGATGTGCGGCCGTGATCCGCGGTGGAGCCCGCCGCGGGACTGACCCGCCGCGATCCGAGGTGGGCCCGCCGCGGTCTTACCGCGGTGGAGCCCGCCGCGGGGCTGAGCCCCGGACAGGGTGCGGTGTTCAGTCCTGCCGGCGGGCCGTCCCGATCACGCAGTACGAGGTCGGCAGCCGCAGGCCCGACGGCGGGATGAGGAACTCGCGCGACTCCGCGACCTCGAAGCCCGCGTCGCGCAACGACACGACCGGTTCGCGCCCCACATGGCAGCCGCCGAAGAGCCGCGGCCACACGGTCGCGTCCAGACCGCGCTGGAACGCGACCATCGCCCGGCCCTTCGGCGCCCGGCCGTGTTCGAAGAACCGCAGGTCCCCGCCCGGGCGCAGCACCCTGCGGGCCTCGGACAGTGCCCGCGGCACATCGCGCACGCTGCACAGGACGAGCGAGAACACCGCCGCATCGAACGCCTCGCTCTTGACCGGCAATGCCTCCGCCGCCCCCGGCACCACGTCCACCGGCACCTCGGCGCGCAGCGCCGCCTCGACGGCCAACTGCCGCAGATGGCGCTCCGGTTCGATGGCCACGACCTCGGAGACCGTCGCGGGGTAGTGGGCGAAGTTCAGTCCGTTGCCCGCGCCGATCTCGATGACCCGACCGCTGAGACCCGCCAGGAGTTCCCTGCGGTAGGCCGCGATGAGCTTCTCGGCCGCGACGCTCTGTTTCTCGTAGAAGCGCGCGAAGATCGGGTGGTGCACGGCGTCCTTGGGCGCGGGTCCGGAGCGCGGCATGGTGCCTCCTCGGCCGACGGGTGCGTCGCCTACGATTCTCACCCCGTATCCGCGGATTCCGCCCCGGCGGGAGCGGGCCGGGGGAGATTCCCGCCGCTCCGCCGGACCGCCGCGTCCGCTACCCGCTCACGAAGCAGAACTCGTTGCCCTCGGGGTCCCGCAGCACCTGGAAGTCCCCATAGGCGTCGGTGACGACCTCGCCGACGCGCCGCGCGCCCAGCGCCTCCGCCTCGGCGGTCGCGGCGGCGACGTCACCCCCGTTGAGGTCCAGATGCAGCCGGTTCTTGGCGGCCTTGCCCTCCGGGACCCGCTGGAAGGCGATCCGGGCGAACCCCGGCGGATCGATGTACGACCAGTCGGGCGAGCGGTCCACGGGCTCGGCGTCGAGCAACGCGGCCCAGAAGCGGACCAGTCGGGCGGGGTCGGAGCAGTCGAAGACGATTTCCTCGATTCGTGCGCGCATGGGCGCAAGCGTAAGGGCGCGGCTCAGCGGAACTCGGGTGCCGCCCACGTGCCGCCGAGTCGCGGCGCCAGCCACGACGCGGCCCGCGCGCGGAAGAGGGCGGGATCGAGCGCCCCCGCCCCCTCGGGCACCGCCCCGAGCAGCGGGGCCTCGGCCGCGACCGGCAGATCCGCGATGTTGCACCGCTCGGCGAGACCGGGCCGCGCCGGCATGCTGCCGACCACCACGCCCTCCTGGGTGAGGCCGCGTGCCCGCAGCGCCTCGCCGGTCAGGGCCGTCGAGTTGAGCGTGCCGAGCCCGGCCGGAGCCACCACGAGCACCGGCGCGCCGAGCAGCCGGGCCGCGTCGGCGAGCGTCGTGCCGGAATCGTCGAACCGGACGAGCAGCCCGCCCGCGCCTTCGACCAGGACGAGGTCGTGCTCGGCGGCCAGCTTCTCCGCGGCCCGGGCGATATCCGCGGGCGCGACCGGTGCCATGCCCGCGCGCCGGGCCGCGGTCGCGGGCGCCAACGGCTCCGGATAGCGGGCGAGTTCGAGCCCGGTGACGGCGCCCGCGAGCCGGGCGACCTCGGCCACGTCACCCGCCTCACCGGGCGCGACACCCGTCTGCGCCGGCTTGAGCACGGCGACCGAGCGCCCGGCGGCGAGGGCCACCGCGGCGAGCGCAGCCGTGGTGACCGTCTTGCCGATCTCGGTCCCGGTGCCTGTGACGATCAGTACCGGCATCTCAACTCTCCTTCGTACCCGAGCAGTTCACGGTCCGCCCCGCAGGGCTCAGCCTTCGCGCGCGGCCGCGACCACCGCACGGCAGATCCGGGCGACATCCGCGTCCCCGGTGACGTACGGCGGCATCGTGTAGACGAGGTCGCGGAAGGGCCGCAGCCACACGCCCTCGCGGACCGCCGCCCGGGTCGCCGCCGCCATGTCGACCTCGTGGTCCAGCTGGACGACCCCGATGGCGCCGAGGACGCGTACGTCCACGACCCCCGGCAGCGCGGAGGCCGGCGCGAGGCCTTCGGCCAGCCCGTACTCGATACGCTTGACCTCGCTCTGCCAGTCCTGGCCGAGCAGCAGCTCGATCGAGGCGCAGGCCACCGAGGCGGCCAGCGGGTTTCCCATGAACGTGGGGCCGTGCGCGAGCACCGGCACCTCGCCGCGCGAGATGCCCTCGGCCACGCGCGCGGTGCACAGCGTCGCCGCCAGCGTGAGATAGCCGCCGGTCAGCGCCTTGCCCACACACATCACATCGGGCGTCACGCCCGCGTGCCCGGCCGCGAACAGCTCTCCCGTACGCCCGAAGCCCGTGGCGATCTCGTCGAACACAAGGAGGACGTCGTGCGCGTCGCAGGCCTCGCGCAGCACGCGCAGATACGCAGGGGAGTGGAAGCGCATCCCGCCCGCACCCTGCACCACCGGCTCCACGATCACCGCGGCCGTCTCCTCGGCGTGCTCGGCGATCGTCGCGCGCAGCAGCTCGGCGTACGCCTCGTCGAACGCGGCCGGGGGAGCGGGCGCGAACACCTGGCGCGGCAGCGCACCCGACCACAGCTCGTGCATACCGCCGTCGGGGTCGCACACCGACATCGGGTGCCACGTGTCCCCGTGGTAGCCGCCGCGCCAGGTGATGAGCCGCTGCTTGCCCGGCCGGCCGAGCGAGCGCCAGTACTGCAGGCACATCTTCTGGGCCACCTCGACCGACACCGAACCGGAGTCCGCGAGGAAGACGTGCTCCAGGCCTTCCGGCGTGATGTCGACCAGCAGTTTGCTCAGACGTACGGCGGGCTCATGGGTCAGCCCGCCGAACATGACGTGGCTCATCCGGTCCAGCTGGCCGCGCGCGGCCTCGTTGAGGACCGGGTGGTTGTAGCCGTGGATCGCCGACCACCAGGACGACATCCCGTCGACCAGCTCCTCGCCGCCCGCCAGGCGCAGTCCGACCCCGTTCGCCGACTCGACGACCAGGGGCTCCTGGCGGCCGGGCATCGGACCGTACGGGTGCCAGACGTGGCGCCGGTCGAGGTCGAGGAGCTCGGTCACGGACAGGCCGGACGGCTCAGGCATTGGGCGCCAGGTCCGTTCCGGCGCCGCGGCGGCGTACCGACACGAGATCCGTACGGGCCTCGGGGACGGTCGCGGCCTCGGGCTCGGAGACACCCGAGCCGCACGGCCCGCAGCCGGCCGACCCGTGCGACCCGCACCCGGCCTCCTCGTGCGACCCGCACCCGGAGGCCCCGGCGTGCGACCCGCACCCGCCCGCCGCCGCGTCCGCCCGGTGCTCGGGCAGCGTGGTGGTGCCCGCGCCCTCCACCTCGAACCCGGCGTCCGCGATCATCTCCAGGTCGGCCTTGCCGGCCTGGCCCTCACTGGTCAAGTAGTCGCCCAGGAAAATGGAGTTGGCCAGGTGCAGCGCGAGCGGCTGGAGCGTGCGCAGATGCACCTCGCGGCCGCCCGCGAGCCGGACCTCGACGTCGGGGCAGACGAACCGCACCATCGCGAGGATGCGCAGCGCGCGCTGCGGCGTCAGATTCCACTCCTTGGCGAGCGGGGTGCCTTCGAAGGGGATCAGGAAGTTCACCGGCACCGAGTCCGGGTCGAGCTCGCGCAGCGAGAAGACCACGTCGACGAGGTCCTCGTCGCTCTCGCCCATGCCCGCGATCAGACCCGAGCAGGCCGACAGGCCCGCGGCCTGCGCCTGCTGCACGGTGTCCACGCGGTCCTGGTACGTGTGCGTCGTGGTGATCTCGCCGTACGTGCCCTCGGAGGTGTTGAGGTTGTGGTTGTACGCGTCGGCGCCGGCCTCGCGCAGCCGGTCGGCCTGGCCCGCGGAGAGCAGCCCGAGGCAGGCGCAGACCTCGACGCCCTCGTTCTGCTCCTTGATCGCCTCGATGGTCTTGGAGACCCGGTCCACGTCCCGGTCCGTCGGACCGCGCCCGCTCGCCACCAGGCAGACCCGCTTGGCGCCGCCCGCGACACCGGCCGCGGCCGCCTTCGAGGCGTCCTCCGGCTTCAGCCACGTGTACTTGAGGATCTCGGCCTTGGAGCCGAGCCGCTGCGAGCAGTAGGAGCAGTCCTCGGGGCACAGGCCGGACTTGAGGTTCACCAGGTAGTTGAGCTTCACGCGGCGCCCGAACCACTTGCGGCGCACCTTGCCCGCGGCGGCGACCACGTCGAGCAGGTCGTCGTCGGAGGTGGCGAGCACGGCGAGCGCCTCTTCGCGGGTCGGCAGCTCGCGCCGAAGCCCCTTGTCCACGAGCGTGTTCAGCAGGTCCATGAGTGCAGATCCTCGCCTACGGCAGCACGCCCGGCCAAGTAGGAACCGCACAACAGTGGCCCGCCGAGGTGTGGGTATTGCCACACGCTGACCTCGGGCAAGTGCGGCTAGTGTCTGTTGACTGCCGACAAAGACGAGCGGCACTCCCCGAGCACCCGAGGACGCCCGGATGGCCACGCCAGCGCACCCGCACGCCGACCCCGCGCACGACCGTGCCGGCGACCCGTCCGCAGCCCACTCCGCAGCCCCGTCCGGTGATCCCTTCGGCTGGCTCGACGAGCAGGCCGAGCTGCGCCGCGGCGCCGGACTCGTACGGACCCTGCGGCCCCGGCCCGCCGACTCGCCGCTGCTCGACCTGGCGAGCAACGACTACCTGGGCCTGACCCGCCACCCCGAGGTCGTCGAGGGCGCTGCACTGGCGGCCCGTACGTGGGGATCGGGGGCGACGGGCTCGCGCCTCGTCACCGGCACCACGGAGCTGCACGCCCAACTGGAGCGCGAACTGGCCGAGTTCTGCGGCTTCGAGGCAGCCCTCGTGCTGTCCTCCGGCTACGCGGCCAACCTCGCCGCCGTCACCGCGCTCGCCCCGCACGGCACCCTCGTCGTCTCGGACGCGGGCAACCACGCCTCGCTGATCGACGGCTGCCGCCTGGCCCGCGGCACCACCGCCGTCGCCGCGCACAACGACCCCGAGGCGGTCCGCAAGGCGCTCGACACCCACCGGGGCCCGGCGCTCGCGGTCACCGACTCGGTGTTCTCGGTCGACGGCGACCGCGCGCCGCTGGCCGAACTCGCCGCCGTATGCCGCCGGTTCGGCGCCGGACTGATCCTCGACGACGCGCACGGACTCGGCGTGCTCGGCGCGGGCGGACGTGGCGCCGCGCAGGCCGCGGGCCTCGCGGGCGCACCCGACGTGGTCGCCACGCTCACCCTCTCGAAGTCGCTCGGCAGCCAGGGCGGCGCGGTGCTCGGACCCGCCAAGGTGATCCAGCACCTGGTGAACACGGCCCGCACCTTCATCTTCGACACCGGCCTCGCGCCCGCCGCCGCCGGGGGAGCGCTCGCGGCCCTGCGGCTGCTGCGCCGCGAGCCCGCACGGGCCGCGCGCGCCCGTGCGGTGGCCACGGCCCTGCACGCCGGGCTGACGGGCGCCGGTCTTCAGGCGGTACGGCCCGACGCGGCCGTGGTCTCCGTCCGCGCCCCTTCGCCGGACGAGGCGGTCGCCTGGGCCGCGGCCTGCCGAGCGGCGGGGCTGCTGGTCGGCTGCTTCCGTCCGCCGTCCGTTCCGGACGGCATCTCGCGGCTGCGGCTCACGGCCCGGGCCGACCTCACCGACGCCGAAATCGAAGACGCGGTACGGACCATCGTCCGCACCGCGCCGTAGCACTGTTCCTATGAACCCGCTCTAGAGTTCCTCGCCTCGGACGGCGTCGAGGAAGGCGCTCCATGCGGCGGGTGCGAAGACCAGAGCCGGGCCTGCCGTGTCCTTGGAATCGCGGACGGCGAGCAGACCCGACAGCGACCCCTGGCTGAGTGCCGCTGTCTCCACGCAGTTGTTCATCCCGGTGCTTCGGCTGCTGCGCCGCCACCGGAGGGGATGTTCGACTCTGTTCAGAGAGGTACTGGAGAGAACGTACCGAGGCAGTGCAGTCATCGTGCCTCCTTACGCGCCATCACCGATCCCGGCGATGTATTCCAGGCTGTCCTCGGCCGAAAGGGCCTGTTCCTGAAGGGAGTTGAAGGCCTCGGTGTAGGCCTTGAGGTCTTCTTTCCGCTCCAGGTAGAGGCTACTCGTCAAATGGTCGAGAACAACCACATCCAGATCAGCAATGTTCGGGAACGAAAAAATAAGAAAGGGTCCCGTGAGGCCCACGTGGCCTCCCGCGGCAAAGGGAAGCACTTGGAGTGACACATGGGGCAGTTGTGCCACTTCCACCAGGCGTCGCAACTGCCGCCCCATGACGCCGTATCCGCCCACCGGCCTGCGCAGCACCGCCTCGTCGAGCACCGCGCTCAGCTCCAGCGGAGGGTCGCCGCGCAGCACGTCCTGACGGGCCAGGCGCACCTGCACCAGCTCGTCCACCTGCCCCTCCGGCAGCCCGTCGAGCGCCGCCCGCGTGACGGCCCGGGCGTACTCCGGTGTCTGCAGGAGTCCGGGTACCACGGCGGTCTCCAACGTACGCACCCGGCAGGCCTGCGACTCCAGGGAGATGAAGTCGCGGTACTCGGGCGGAAGCAGTCCCTTGTACGCGTGCCACCACTGATGGCGGGCCGCTCCGTCCCCGTCCGCGCCCGCCAACGCCTCGAACAGCGCCCGCCGTTGGGGATCGCGGACCTCGTAGGCATCGAGGAGCACGCCCACGTCCGCGGGCTTGGCGCTGCTCGCCCCGGTCTCTATGCGGCTCACCTTCGACTGATGCCAGCCGACGAGCTGCGCCACCTCTCCACTGGTGAGTCCCGCACGGTCGCGCAGCGCACGCAGCTCGGCACCGAGTTTGCGGCGCCGTACCGCGGGCCCGTATTTCATGCCCTGCTCCTTCCGGTCGGCGTGGGCGGAGGCCTTCCATCGGCGGGGGCGGCGGCCCGTGCAGCCGATGGGTCAGTGTCGCTCCCAAATACGGTCTTCCGTAGCAGAGTTCACCGCTTCGAGCGACAGATATATGCATATCTTGGGGGATCGGCACGTGTTGGCGCTTGGGTAGTGGCAGTCTGGCGCGAAGCACCAGTCCGGGGCACTCCGTGATTCAGGTGATTCGCATTCCGGCCAGCCCTGCGCCGGATCGGCCCCGGTGGGAAAGGGACAGCGTCGCCATGGCAGACCACCAGGAAGCATCCGTCACGCTGCCGAGCGATCCCGCCTCGGTGTCCGCGGCACGGAACTACGTGATCAACGTGCTTTCGGAGTGGGGGCTGCCCGGCGACGCCGAAGTGGCCGACACCGTCCGGCTGATCGTCTCCGAACTGGCCACCAACGCCGTACAGCACACCTTCGGCCAGTCGCCCACCTTCACGGTGGACGTGGAGCTGGAGCGCGACGAGCAGCTGCGCATCGGGGTGACCGACAGCCACCCCCGCTTCCCCAAGCGGCTGCCCGCCGCGGTCCAGCAGGACAACGGGCGCGGCATGGTGATCATCCGCTGGCTCACCGCCGAGTGCGGCGGCCGCCTGTCGGTGAACGCCACGGCGGAGGGCGGCAAGACGGTGTGGATCGCGTTGCCTTGGACGGCGCCGGTCCAGAGCTGAGGCCGGTCGGCGGCGGCACCGATCCAGCGCCGAGCCCGCGCCGTTCAGGGGGTACGCGGCGTCACGAGCCCCGACTCGTAGGCCAGGACGACCAGTTGGGCGCGATCGCGCACGTGCAGCTTCGTCATCGCCCGGTTGATGTGCGTCTTCGCCGTCAGCGGGCTGATCACCATGTGGTCGGCGATCTCGTCGTTGGAGAGCCCCTGCGCGGCCAGCGCCACGGCCTCCCGCTCCCGTCCGGTGAGCTCGTCAAGACCCGTGCCCGTGACGGCGGCCTGCGGCTGGGCGACGAAGCGGTGGATGAGCCTGCGCGTGATCGACGGGGCGAGCAGGGCGTCGCCGCGGGCCGCCACCCGGACCGAGTGCAGCAGGTCCTCCGGCAGGATGTCCTTGACGAGGAAGCCGGCCGCACCGGCCCGCAGCGCGTCGAGCACGTACTCGTCCATGCCGTAGTTCGTCAGGATCACCACGTGCACGGCGGACAGGGACGGGTCCGCGGCGATCCGCCGGGTGGTCTCGATGCCGTCGAGCACGGGCATCTGGATGTCGGCCAGGACGACGTCGGGTACGTGCTGCCGTACGAGCGCCAGACCCGCCTCGCCGTCGGCGGCCTCGGCCACGACGTCGATGTCCTCCTCGAGGTCGAGCAGCGCACGGAACCCGCTGCGGATCAGCGGCTGGTCGTCGATCAGCAGGACTCGGATCATCGGGCACGCTCCACAGGCAGTTCCGCGCGGACGGTGAACCCTCCGACGGCCCGCGGCGCGGCCCGCAGCCGGCCGCCGAGCACGGTGACGCGTTCGCGCATCCCGAGCAGACCGAGGCCCGGCTCCGGCGGGGCGTCCGCGGTGGCCCGGCCGTCGTCCTCGACCTGGACGGTCAGGGTGCCGGGCCGGTGGTCGATCAGGACGCGGGCGTGCGCGGCGTGCGCGTGCCGGGCGACGTTGGTGAGTGCTTCCTGCACGATCCGGTACGCGGTGCGCCCCACCGCCGCCGGGACGTCCGCTTCCTGACCCTCGACGGTGAGCTGCACCGTGAGCCCGCCGCGGCAGGCTCGCCGGACCAGCTCCTCGATGTCCTCGATCCCGCGGGGCGGCGCGGTGTCGTCGTCGCGCAGCGCCTCCAGTGTCGCCCGCAGCTCCCGGGTGGCCTCGCGGCCCGCCTCCTGGATCGCGAGCAGCGCTTCGGGAACCTGTTCGCCGCGCCGCCGCGCCACATGCACCGCGACCTCGGACTGCACCTTGATGATCGAGATCTGGTGGGTGAGGGAGTCGTGCAACTCCCGTGCGATGTGCAGCCGTTCCTCGTCCGCGCGCCGCCGGGCCGTCTCCTCGCGGCTGCGCTCCGCCTCCCGCGCGCGCCGCTCCGCCTGGCGCAGCGCCTCGCCCGCCGCGAACGCCGCGATCAGCCAGGCGACTTCGAGCGTGCCGCGGGCCTGGGCGAGTGCCTCGCGCGCCGGACCGTCGTAGAAGAGGAGTGCGGAGACATGGAGGAGGACGAAGAGCGCCACGGAGGTCAGCACCGTGACGAGATGGCGGCCGGCCCGGACCGCGCCGTACACCGCGACCAGATAGGCCACGGACAGCACCTCGAACCCGGCCGTCTGGTAGCCGAGCGCACACAGCCCGGTGAAGGCGAGCACGGCGACCGGCGCCCTGCCCCGCGCCGCCAGCGCGAGCCCGCCCGCCGCGAGCAGCACGCACCCGGCAAGTTCCGCACCCCCGCCGGGTCCCGGTCCGGCGAGCCCGCTGCCGAGCAGGAGCGCCGCCACGGCCACGGCGACCAGCCAGTCCGTGGCCCGGGCCGGTACGCGCGCACGCCCGGCGGCGAGGGCCGCACCTATGTCCATGACCGCACCCTAGCCGCGGCCCCGGCGCGGCGAGTCGTGCCGGTGGACGATCAGCCGGCTACTACGGGCGCGGTAGGCGGGGGAGTGCTGCCACATCCGCGGTAGCCGCGTGCGGCGCCCGCAGCAGCGCGAAGTGTCTGCGTCCGGCGGACGACCCGGACCTGCGCCGACGGCAGTCTCGAAGCAGTACGACAGACCCCTCGATCCACCGGGAGAGCCCGCTGGATCCCCGACCGAGGAGCACGCATGAACGCGACACAGATCCTGCTGTCCGCCGCCGAGGGCGGAGTCATCGGCGACGGCCGCACCGGCGCCAACCTGGCTCTGGGAACCGGCCTGTTGGGCCTGGCGCTCGGCTGGCTGGCGCTCGCCGCGACGAAGGGCCGCGTCCGCGTCGTCGGCGCACGGACCGGCGCCCTGTCCGCCCTCGCGGTCGGCCTGGCCGGCACCTTCCTCGCGATCCTGCACCTGGCCACCTCCGACGGCGGCCCGGGCACCGGCAACGGGCAGGTCGGCGCGGTGATCGCCATCCCGCTCGGCCTCGCGGCCATGGCACTCGGCGCCCGGGTGCTGAGCCGCTCGGGCAGCAGGCGCAGTGCCTGACCTGAGGCTTTTGGGAGCCTCCACGTCACACCGCCCCGACCCCGCCTCCCGTCCGCCCGAACGCTCCGCGCAGCAAGGCGCGGAGCGTTCCCGCGGCGGCATCGGTCTCCTCCGCCCGGTGCACCACTGAGATCGTCCGGCGCAGCGTCGAGGGCTCAAGTCGCCGTACCCCCACGGGAGTCGAGGCCATCCGCGCCACCATCTCCGGCACCACCGCGACCCCGAGCCCGGCGCTCGCCAGCGCGCACACGACCGCGTACCCCGGCGTCTCCATCACGACCGCGGGCGCCGCCCCGGCCGCCGCGAGCGCCGCCTCGACCCCGCGGCGCCGCGGGTGGTGCGGCGCCATCGAGATCAGCGGCTGCCCCGCGAGGCCGGTCAGCGGCAGCCGGTCCGTGCCCGCCGAGAGTGCGTGCCCGGGCGCCGTCACCAGGACCAACTCCTCGACCAGGAGCACCTCCGCGCGTACGGAGCGCGGCAGCGGCTCCGGATCGGCCGGCTCGTAGGTGTGCGTGAGGGCCAGGTCGACCGCACCGTCGGCCACCGCCGACACCCCGGCCGGCGGCTCGAACTCCGCCACCGACAGCTCCACATCGGGATGCGCCCGCCGGAACGCGCTGAGCGCAGGCGGCAGCAGATGGATGCCCGCCGAGGGGAACGTCCCGATCCGCAGCCGTCCACCGGACAGGCCCGACAACTGCGCGAGTTCGTGCCGCGCCCGGTCCAGCTCGTCGAGCACCCGCCGCGCCCGCGCGACCAGGAGCTCACCGGCCGCCGTGAGGCGCGCGCCACGATGATGCCGTACGAGCAGCACCGTGCCCGCCTCCCGCTCCAGCTTGGCCAGCTGCTGCGACAGCGCCGGAGCTGTGTATCCCAGCCGCTCGGCGGCCCGGGTGATCGAACCTGCTTCGGACACGGCGACGAGCGCGGCGAGACGGGTCGGGTCGTACATGGGAGCCAGCCTAAAGCAGCGCTTAAGGCAGACCTTCAAGATTGCAAGTACCTGCTGAAGGCTGTACGGCGGCAGGCTGGGGCCATGGACGCCACGCTGCTCGCCTTCACGCTGCTCGCCGCAGGTCTTGTCGCCCTGCCCGGTGCCGACTTCGCCGTGGTGGTGCGCGGCGCCCTCGTCTCGCGCAGAGCAGGTCTCGCCAGCGCCTTCGGGATCGCCGCCGGCCTGCTGCTGCACACCGTGCTTGCCGTGGCGGGCGTCGCGGCGGTCCTGGCCGCCCTGCCCACGCTCTTCCGCGCCCTGCAGCTGATCGGCGCCGCGTACGTGCTCCACCTCGGCGTCCAGGCGCTGCTGGCGCTGCGCCGCCCCCGTACGGAGACGGCCGAGGCGCCGGAGGCCGTACCCCGGCTCACCGCCGCGGCCGCGCTGCGCCAGGGCTTCCTCACCAACGCCCTCAACCCCAAGGCGTCGATCACGTTCCTGAGCATCCTGCCGCAGTTCGTCCCCGACCAGGGGTCCGCGCTGCCCCGCACGCTGCTGCTCGCGACGATCGTCGTCGTGCTCGCCCTGCTGTGGTTCCCGGCGGTCGCGCTCCTGGTGGACCGCCTCGGCCGGCTCCTGCGCCGGCCGCGCGCCGCCCGCACCGTGGAGGCCGCCACCGGGATCGCCCTCACGGCGCTGGGACTCGGTCTGCTGATCGCCCCGTTGACGGGCTGACAGCCCGGACGGCACCGGCTGCCGGCCGCCCGGTCCACCGCGCCCCTGGCACGCCGTCCCGCCTCCGCGTCGTCAGGAGGCGGGACGGCGTGCCGCTCAACTCACTTGGGCAGGGCGCCCGTTCAGCGGACGCGCCCGTACCACACGCTCTTCGTCCAGATCTTCTCCAGACGCACCTTCGAACCGGGCTTCGGGGAGTGCCAGATGCGGCCCTTCCCGGCGTATATGCCCACGTGGTACACGTTCCGGCCGGAGTGGAAGAACACCAGGTCCCCGTGCTTGCGCTGGCTCGCCCGGATGTGCCGGGTCTTGTTGTACTGGGCCGCCGCCGTACGCGGCAGCTTCTTGCCGGCGCGCTTGTACGAGTAGAGCGTCAGCCCCGAGCAGTCGAACCTGCGTGGTCCGGTGGCCCCGTACTTGTACGGCGACCCCTTCTTCGACGCGGCGATCTGAACGGCCTTGGTGGCCGCGGTCGCGGCCTCGGCGTCGTGTGCTGCTCCTGGTACGAGAACGGTGCCGCCGACTACCGCGAGCGTGAGCGCCGAAGCGCTCCCGGCCCGCGTGATCAGAGACGGAACACGATGACGCGCAGTCATGCGCAACCCTTCGTCAGCCGCCTGTGAAGGATGACCTGTCGGATTCGGGCAACGAAGAATGCCCGGCCGCCATCCCGCCACGGCTCGACTGCCGCGCCGGTCCGGCGACTTCACCCCAAGGGGCCGGAACCTGCCGTTTCGACAGACTCCTGAGCCCCGTACTGCTCGGGTCCTCCACTCCTGCCGGTCCACCGATGTCGACCTGGCATCCGAGCGGCGGCAGGACTCGGCGTCCACCCGGACCGCCCCGCCGCTGCGGCGGGGGCTTGTCGTCGGAAGGGATCTTCACGCACCGCCGGGCCGATTTCCGAGCAGAAACGACCGTTTGTGAGGCTCCTCACGGCTGACCCGTTCGGGTGGACAAGGGTTGGTTACGCGCAGAGATCGGCGCCGCGACGACCCGCGTACCAGCGGCGGAATGAATCATTCCGGCTGGCGCGTGCAGGCCTTGCGCAACATTTCTCGTACGTTCGTCTGCCCCATGATTACGCCATCAGGGGGAGCGCGTTCGGGCTACCAGAAGGCGCATGCAGACGCCTCTTCAGCCGTCCACCTCGTCGACTGGGGTGCCCGCGACGGGCGGCAGGGCGACCCGCCCGCTGCGCCGCTCCCCGTCGAGCACCCGCAGCGCACGGGCGAGGGTCGCCGCGTGCACCTCGCTCTCACCGCGGTGATGCATGGCGTCCAGCGCGTCCCGCAGCTCCACGGCCTTCGCGACCAGGGCCTGGGCGGCGCGCAGACCGCTGTAGGTGTCGCGGCCGCGTGCGGGATTGATCCGGCCGAGGAGGTCGACCACTTCGAGATACCGGTCGATCAACTCGCCCTCGGCGCGCGTGAGTGCGGGCAGCGGTGGCGGCTGCGGTGGCCACATTCCCCGATCACCGGCCTTCCGCGGCGAGCGCCCTGCGGCTGGGCACGATCCGGTCGACGAGTCCGTACGCCACGGCCGCGGACGCGTCGAAGATCTTGTCCCGCTCGATGTCCGCGGACACGGTCTCCTGTGCCTGCCCGGTGTGCCGCGCGAGCATCTCCTCGAACAGGGCGCGCGTGCGCAGCAGTTCGTCCGCCTGGATGGCCAGATCGCTGGTCTGCCCCTCGACCGGCTCGGCGATCCGGGGCTGATGCAGCACCACCCGGGCTCCCGGCAGCGCCGACCGCTTGCCCGGCGTCCCGGCCGCGAGCAGCATCGCGGCCGAGGTCACGGCCTGCCCCAGACAGACCGTCTCCACGTCGCAGGAGACGAAGCGCATCGTGTCGTAGATCGCGGTCATCGCGCTGAACGAGCCGCCCGGGGAGTTGATGTACAGCGAGATGTCCCGCTCGGGCGCTGCGTGCTCCAGGTACATGAACTGCGCCATCACGTCGTTGGCCGCCGTGTCGTCCACGGCCGTTCCGAGGAACACGATCCGCTCCTCCAGGAGCTTCGCGTACGGGTCCTGGGTGCGCACCCCCTGACTGGTGCGCTCGGTGAACTCCGGCAGCACGTAACGGTTCCAGGCCATGGCAAACCTCCGCTCAGGGGTTGGCGCGGGTCGGCCACCCGCACGCCGTTCTGTAAAAAATGTACAGGACGTACGTGACGTTAGAATGGGGTCATGGCCTACGAGATTCCGGTGACGCAAGCCCGGGCAGAGCTCGCCGACCTCATCAACCGCGTGGTGTACGGCGGCGAGCGCGTCGTCGTGACCCGGCACGGCAAGCCGCTCGTCGCCCTGGTCTCGGCCGAGGACCTGGCGAAGCTGGAAGCGGGTGCCGCGCCCGATGCGGAGCCGGTGATCAGCGCGGTGTCCCAGGTGGCACCGGCCGCGCCGGCGACCGGCGAGCAGCAGCGCTTCGGGATCGCCGCCGAGCACCGGGGGACCGGGGCCTCCTAGTTCCGGAACGCGCAAAAGACCGTGCACCCTCGTCCGCTACGTCGAGGGTGCACGGCCGTTCTCGGGGGAGTGGAAGCGTTCGTCGGGCGCCGGGCTGCCGGCCGACGGGCGCTGGTCGGGCGCCGGACGGTCAGCCGACGGGCGCCGGCTGCGGCGAGTTCGCCGGTGCCGCGTCCGCCTCGGCCGGAGCCGGCCGCCTGCGCGTGCCGATGAGCACGAGGGCCAGGCCCGCCAGGGCCCAGATGCCCAGCGTGATCGCCGGTCCCGCCGCGCCCGCGCCGTCGAAGAACGACACCGAGCGGAGCAGCGAACCGCCGGCGCCGGGCGGGAGTAACTGGCCGAGCAGACCGGCCGGTTGGGGCAGCAGTTCGGGTGCGGAGGCCACGCCGGAGAAGGGGTTGCCGATCAGGACCACGAGCAGGGCGCCGAGTCCGATGCCCGATGTGCCGATCAGGGCCCCGAGGCCCGCGACGGCAGCGCTCACGGCGAGGGCCGACAGGGCGAGCACGCCCGCCTCGGTCCACCAGCTGCCGGTCAGTGCGCCGAGCCAGCTGTGTGCGAGAGCGGCCGCGACGATGCCGACCAGGGTGGCCGCGCCGACCAGCGCGACCACGGCCCGCCCGCCGCGCAGCCCCATCACCGTGACCAGAGCGCCGGCCGCGACGCCGGCGATCGCGAGCGGCAGCACGCTGGCGTTCAGGACGCCCCCGCGGGGGTCGTCGGCGGGTGCGGCCACGACGTCGTCCACCGGAAGTTCCGTGCCTTCCGGCGCTCCGGCAGTCGCCGCCTGCTGGAGGAGCTGAGCCACCAGCGGGCTCGCCGCGGTCGCGGTCAGCAGCTTCGGCCCCTGCTGCGTCACGACGATCGCGCCGTATACGGCCCGGTCCTCGATCGCCTCGCGTGCGGCCGCCTCGTCCTCGTAGCGGTGGATCTCGAAGGCGCCGTCGCGCTGGGCGAGTTGCTGCTCGACCTGGGTGACCGCGGACGCGGGTCCCGCGACGCCGAGGGGCAGGTCGCGCGGCGCCGTGCGGGAGGCGGGCCAGGCGAACGCCCACAGGGCGAGCGCCATGATGACCGGGACGAGCACGATGACGGCGATGAGCTTGCGCGGGTGCGTGCCGACCGGCGGCGCGGAGGCTGCGGAGGTAGCGGATGACATGGCGTGCTCCTCGTCTGGAGTCGGGAGGGGCGCCTCGGCAGGCGCCGATTTAAAAAGAAGGATCGTTCGTTTTTCGTTGTGGCATCACTGTCCCGCTGCCCCCGCCGCTTGTCAAGAAGGAATGTTCGTTCTACGTTGAGGCCATGGCCCGCGTATCCCAGGAACACCTCGACGCCCGCCGCCGCCAGATCATGGTCGGTGCGCGCCGCTGCTTCGCCCGTAACGGCTTCCACGCCACGTCGATGCAAGACGTCCTGAAGGAGGTCGGCCTGTCCGCCGGTGCCGTGTACCGGTACTTCAGCGGCAAGGAAGCGCTGATCGATGCGATCGTCGAGGAGGCCTTCGGAGTCATCAGGGGAGCCTTCGACGAGGCGGCCGGCCAGAATCCGCCGCCGCTGCCCGATGAGCTCCTCGCCTTCGTGCTGCGCAGGTGCTTCGCCGGTACGGGGTTCGAGACGGAGCAGGAGTTCGGCCGGCTCGTGCTCCAGGTCTGGGGCGAGGCCACGCGCAACGAGGAGTTGCGCCCCAAGATCTGGGAAGCGGTCTCGGCGATGCGTGCGGGCTGGACCAGAGTGGTCAAGGAGTACCAGCGGCAGGGCATCCTGCCCGACGACGCCGAGCCCGAGTTCGTGGCGCGCACGCTGATGGGCTGCGCCATGGGCTTCATCGCCCAGCAGGCCCTCTTCGGCGACTTGCGGATCGAGCAGCTTCAGGAAGGGCTCGCGGCCGTGATGCGTATGGAGGTTCCCAACGCCAGTTAACGCGGAGGAAAAACTTCGGCATTAGCGTGCAATCTCTTCCCGCGGAGCGGAAAAGCCCAGGTCAACAAAGTGTTGAAGGCGGCTAGGGTCCGGAGCGTCCGGCTTCGGTGATCTTGGCGCGCGTCAACTCGCCGTACCGGCCCGGCGTTTCCGGCTGCCGCCCACCCCCGCCAGGGCGGACGACGAGGACAGTGAGGTGCACGCGTGCAACTGACCCCGCACGAACAGGAACGGCTGCTCATCCATGTGGCCGCCGACGTGGCGGCCAGGCGCCGCGAGCGCGGTGTGAAGCTGAACCACCCCGAGAGCGTCGCCCTCATCACCTCGCATGTCCTGGAGGGCGCCCGTGACGGCAAGTCGGTGGCGGAGCTGATGCGTTCGGGCCGCAAGGTCCTCACGCGGGACGACGTCATGGAAGGCGTCCCGGAGATGATCCACGACGTCCAGGTCGAGGCCACGTTCCCGGACGGGACGAAGCTGGTCACCGTGCACGAGCCGATCGTCTGACGGGGAGTCCTGCCATGATCCCCGGAGAGATCCTGTACGCCGACGACACCGTGGCCCTCAACGAAGGTCTCGACGTCACCCGGCTCACCGTGCTCAACGCCGCCGACCGCCCGGTCCAGGTCGGCTCCCACTACCACTTCGCCGAGGCCAACCCCGGCCTGGAGTTCGACCGTACGGCCGCGCACGGCAGGCGCCTGCACATCGCCGCGGGCACGGCGGTGCGCTTCGAGCCGGGCATCCCGGCCGAGGTGGAACTCGTACCCCTGAAGGGCCTGCGGCAGGTGCCCGGCCTGCGCGGCGAGACGGCGGGAGCGCTCGATGCCTGAACTGACACGTGCCGCCTACGCCGATCTCTTCGGCCCCACGGCCGGCGACCGCATCCGCCTCGCCGACACCGACCTCCTGATCGAGATCGAGGAGGACCGCGCGGGCGGACCCGGACGCGCCGGTGACGAGGCGGTGTTCGGCGGCGGCAAGGTCATCCGCGAGTCCATGGGCCAGTCGCGCGTGACGCGCGCCGAAGGCGCTCCCGACACCGTGATCACCGGTGCGGTGATCCTCGACCACTGGGGCATCGTCAAGGCCGACATCGGCATACGGGACGGCCGGATCACCGGCATCGGCAAGGCCGGCAACCCGGACACGATGGACGGGGTGCACCCGGACCTCGTGATCGGACCCGAGACCGAGATCATCGCGGGCAACGGGAAGATCGTCACCGCGGGCGCCATCGACGCCCACGTGCACTTCATCTCGCCGACCCTGTTCGACTCCGCGCTCGCGAGCGGTATCACCACCCTGGTCGGCGGCGGCACCGGACCGGCCGAGGGCTCCAAGGCCACCACCATCACGCCCGGTTCCTGGCACCTGGAGCGGATGTTCCAGGCCCTCGACTCCACCCCGCTCAACATCGGCCTGCTCGGCAAGGGCAACACGATGTCCCGCGAGGCCATGCACGCCCAACTGCGCGGCGGAGCACTGGGATTCAAGATCCACGAGGACTGGGGGGCGACCCCGGCCGTCATCGACGCCTGCCTGTCGGTCTGCGAGGAGACGGGCGCGCAACTCGCCATCCACACCGACACGTTGAACGAAGCGGGCTTCGTGGCCGACACGCTCGCCGCGATCGCGGGCCGGTCCATCCACGCCTACCACACGGAGGGTGCGGGCGGCGGGCACGCACCCGACATCATCACCGTGGTCTCCGAGCCCAACGTGCTGCCCAGCTCCACGAATCCGACCCGGCCGCACACCGTCAACACCGTCGAGGAACACCTCGACATGCTGATGGTCTGCCACCACCTCAACCCGGCCGTCCCCGAGGACCTCGCCTTCGCCGAGTCCCGCATCAGACCGTCCACCATCGCGGCCGAGGACATCCTGCACGACCTCGGCGCGATCTCGATCATCTCCTCGGACTCGCAGGCCATGGGCCGCATCGGGGAGGTCGTGCTGCGCACCTGGCAGACGGCCCACGTCATGAAGAAGCGGCGCGGCTTCCTGCCCGGGGACACCCGCGCCGACAACCTCCGGGCACGTCGCTATGTCGCCAAATACACGATCAACCCCGCCGTGGCCCAGGGTCTCGACCACGAGATCGGGTCCGTGGAGGACGGCAAGCTGGCGGACCTGGTCCTGTGGGACCCGGCGTTCTTCGGTGTGAAGCCCCAACTCGTCATCAAGGGCGGGCAGATCGCGTACGCGCAGATGGGGGACTCCAACGCCTCCATCCCCACCCCGCAGCCGGTGCTTCCCCGGCCGATGTTCGGGGCACTCGGCAAGGCGCCCGGTGCGGGCTCGTTCAACTTCGTGGCGCAGGCCGCGCTCGACGAGGGACTGCCCGAACGGCTCGGCCTGGACAAGCGGTTCACGGCCATCGGCTCCACGCGCCGGGTCACCAAGGCGGACATGCGGCAGAACGACGCACGTCCCGACGTCCGCGTCGACCCGGACAGCTTCGCCGTCACGATCGACGGTGAGCTCGTGGAGTCGGATCCGGCCACCGAACTGCCCATGGCACAGCGGTACTTCCTGTTCTGACCGCTCTGACCGCAGTGCAATCACGAGGAGTCACGTCCATGAGCAGAGCCGCCTTGCTCGTCCTCGCCGACGGGCGCTTCCCCGCGGGCGGCCACGCCCACTCCGGAGGGGCAGAGGAGGCGGTGAAGGCGGGCCGGATCACGGACGCGGAGTCGCTCGAGCGGTTCTGCCGCGGGCGGCTGCACACCACGGGCCTGGTCGCGGCGGGACTCGCCGCCGCGGCCGCGCTCGGCACCGACCCGCTCGCGCTGGACGAGGCGGCGGACGCCCGCACGCCTTCGGCTGCTTTGCGCGCGGCGGGCCGCAAGCTCGGCCGGCAGCTCCTGCGGGCCGCCCGCGCCACCTGGCCCTCGCCCGAACTCGCCGCGCTCGCCGCCGCCCGCCCGCGCGGCGCCCACCAGCCCGTGGTCCTCGGCCTCACCGCACGCGCGGCGGGGCTCGGACCCGAGGACGCGGCGTACTGCGCCGTGTACGAGAGCGTGAGCGGTCCCGCGACCGCGACCGTACGGCTGCTCGGGCTTGATCCGTTCCAGGCCACCGCGGTCCTGGCCCGGCTCGCGCCCGCGATGGACGAGACCGTCCGGTCCGCGGTGGCGGCGGCCCGCCGCGTGCCGGACGAGGGCGTCGACGCCCTGCCCCGCGCCGCCGCGCCGCTCCTCGAAATCGGCGCCGAGGCTCACGCCGCCTGGCCGGTACGCCTCTTCGCCTCGTAACGCCCGACGACCCCGCACCGCAAGGGAGCCGACCGATGCACCTCGACCACGCGACCACCTTCCCCGAACGTCATACGCACAGCGCCGAGCCCGTGCGCGCGGACGGCACCCGCCGCGCCCTGCGGATCGGGCTCGGCGGGCCGGTCGGCTCCGGCAAGACCGCGACCGTCGCCGCCCTGTGCCGCGCCCTGCGCGACACCGTCTCGCTGGCCGTCGTCACCAACGACATCTACACGCGCGAGGACGCCGACTTCCTGCTGCGCGAGGCCGTCCTGCCGCCGGAGCGGATCGCGGCGGTCGAGACCGGCGCCTGCCCGCACACCGCGATCCGCGACGACATCTCCGCCAACCTCGAAGCCGTGGAAGACCTGGAGGACGCGATCGGCCCGCTGCAGCTCGTCCTCGTGGAGTCCGGCGGCGACAACCTCACCGCGACCTTCTCGAAGGGCCTGGTCGACGCCCAGATCTTCGTGATCGACGTGGCGGGCGGCGACGACATCCCGCGCAAGGGCGGCCCCGGCGTCACCACCGCCGACCTGCTCGTGGTCAACAAGACGGACCTGGCGCCGCACGTAGGCTCCGACCTGGACCGCATGGCGCGGGACGCCAAGGAGCAGCGGCACGAACTGCCCGTCGTCTTCCAGTCGTTGCGCTCCGACGCGGGCGTGGCGGAGGTCGCGGACTGGGTGCGCGGCCGCCTCGCGGCGTGGACCGCGGCATGATGACGGAGGTGTTGCGGGAGGAGGCAGTTCCGCTGCTGTCCCGGCCCGCGCCCGCCCCTGCCGCTGCGGACCTCGTACCCACCGGCATCGAGGCCACGGCCCGAATCACCGCCCGGCGGGACGCGGCAGGCGCCACGGTGCTGCCCGTTCTGGAGGGTGAAGGTCCGCTGGCGGTACGGCGGTTGCGCGCCGTGGGCGCCGAGGCACGTGCCGCCCTCGTCGGTGCGATGAGCGCGCCGCTGGGCGGCGACCGGCTCGCCGTGCACGCCGAGGCGGAGGCGGGCGCCCGTCTCCGCCTGACCTCGACCGCCGCCACGATCGCGCTCCCCGGCCAGCACGGGCAACCCGCCTTCTACGACGTCCGGTTGACGGTCGGCCGCGGTGCCGCCGTGCACTGGCTGCCGGAACAGCTGATCAGCGCGGCGGGCAGCGACCTGCACGTGACCACGGATGCCGAGGTGGCCGAGGGCGGAGTCCTGGTGCTGCGCGAGGAGCAGGTGCTCGGCCGCACCGGGGAACCCCCGGGCCGCCTCACCAGCCGCCTGCGGGTGCGCTGCGCGGGCCGGCTGCTCCTGGACCAGGAGCTGTGCTGCGGCCCGGGCGCTCCGGCGGGCTGGGACGGACCGGCCGTCCTCGCCGGACTGCGCGCCCTCGGTCAACTCCTCGTCGTACGGCCGGAGTTCGCGGACGCCCCCGTACAGCCGCGGATGCTCGCCGACCACGCCTCCGTGACGCCGCTGGCCGGACCGGCCGCGCTGGTCACCGCCGTGGCGCCGGACGCCCTGTCCGTACGGAAGCTCCTGGACGAAGCCATGACCGAGCTCTTGGCGTGAGCCCCGGCCGCACTCCGTGCCCCGTGCCCCCGTGCCCCCGGGCTCCGCAGGCTCAGCCGGCGATGGGCGCCGTCCGCGGCTCCGCGATCGCCACATAGTCGGCGGTGCGCAGCGCGAGCGACCGGTCGAGCCGCGCCGCGTTGAAGAACAGTTCGTCCTGCTCCAACAGTGCGGGGTCGACGACGAGTTGGAGCTCCGGATCGAACGAGAACGGCAGGATGGTCCCGCTGACACTGCCGGCCAGCCGCTCGGCCGCCTCGGTGTCCGCGAACCCGGCGTACACCCCGCCGAGCAGCGCCTTCACGGCGCCGAGGTCCACCCGCCGGTCACCGGGCACCACGGCGAGCACATAGGCCTTGGTCTTCTTCGTCACCTTGACCATGACGACGATGCACTTGGCGGCCTGCGCGAGCGTGTTGCCACGCAGCGCGCTCACGGCCTCCGTGGCGCCCTCCGGCTCATGCTCGATCACCCGGTACCGCGCGCCCCGCTCGTCGAGCAGTCCGATCAGCTTGGTGTACTGCTCATGCTCCGCCACGTACGCCCCCACTCGCCTGGTCCGTCGTCAGGGGATCACCCTAATACGCACGCCGGGGCGCGGCGGAAACGTAGCCGCGGCGGCTAATTCAGGCCCTTCTTCTCCTTCTGGCCCTTCTTCTCGGCCTTGGCCGCCTCCTGCTCCTCCGCCTTCACGACCGACGCGTACCGGTCGACGTATTCCTGACCGGACAACTCGAGGATGGAGTACATGATTTCGTCGGTCACCGCGCGCAGTGCCGCCTTCTCGTTCTCCATCCCCTCGTAACGGGAGAAGTCCAGCGCCTCGCCGAAGCGAATCGTGATGGGCCGCAGACTGGGGATCTTCTGGCCGGGCGGCTGCGCCTCGAACGTCCCGATCATCGCGCACGGCACCACCGGCACGCCGGCCTTGAGCGCCATCGCGGCGACGCCGACCTTGCCCTTGTAGAGCCGTCCGTCGTGCGAGCGCGTGCCCTCCGGGTAGATGCCGAGGAGCTCGCCCTTGTTCAGGACGCCGAGCCCTTCGCGGATCGCCGCCTGCCCGGCCTCCTTGCCCGACCGGTCCACCGGAATCTGTCCCGCGCTGCGGAAGAAGAAGGCGGTCAGTCGGCCCTTGAGCCCCGGCCCCGTGAAGTATTCCGCCTTCGCGAGGAAGGTGATCCGGCGCTTCAGGATCGCGGGCATGAGGAAATGGTCGGAGAATGAGAGGTGATTGCCCGCCACGATGGCTGCGCCGGTGTCCGGGACGTGCTCGAGACCCTCGATACGGGGCCGGAACAACAACCGCAGCAGCGGGCCGAGGAGCACGTACTTGAGGACGTAATAGAACATGGCGGTTGCTCCCCGTTTCGATGGTCGGCGGCGCTGTACGTGCTGGTGCGGTGGCCCCGAGCCGACACAGTGTAGATCCCGCCGCAGTGGTGCGTAAGCGTCCTCGGCAGGGGTACGCGGGATCCGTCCGCCGAGGTCGGCCGGCCCGAGCGCCGGCGTGAGGAAAGGAGCCGACGATGCCCGCCGGATCGAGCAAGAAGCGCGAGCGCCAGTACGAGCACATCAAGGAGAGCGCCGAGGACCGCGGCGCATCCAAGTCCCGGGCGAAGGAGATCGCCGCGCGGACGGTCAACAAGGAGCGGGCCCGCTCCGGCGAGTCGAAGCAGGCGAGTTCCACGTCGACGAAGGACCCCAAGTCGGCCTCGCAGCGCGGCGGCCAGCGCTCCCACCAGGGCTCGAAGGGCCCGACGCGTGACCAGCTCTACGAAGAGGCCAAGAAGAAGAACATCGAGGGCCGCTCGTCGATGAACAAGGAGCAACTGCGCAAGGCGGTGGGCAAGTAGCGGGCCCGCCCTTCACGCAGGCCCCCCGCACGAAGCCTCTTCGCGTGGCCCCGCACGCCACGAAGGCCGCCGTCACAGCATGCGCTTCACCAGCCGGTCGCGGTCGACCAGTTGATGCTTGAGCACCAGCCCCAGATGGACCGCGAGCGCGAGGAAGAACGCGGCGTGCGCGGCCACGTGCGGGCCCACCGCGTCGTCGTCCCCGGCGAGCACCAGCCACAGCCCGGTCGCCGGGATGGCGAAGCTGAGCAGATGCAGCGCCCGCTCCGTCCATGTGGCCAGGACACGCTCGTACGAACGCAGCGTCGGCGCCCAGGGCGGCAGCGGGGTGGAGACCCGCCACAGGAGACGCAGCGCGGCCAGCACGAGAATGGCCACCCCCAGCACCACGTGCAGGGTCAGCAGCCGGTCGTCGCCGAAGACCTCATAGCCGTCCTCGCCGCCGCGCCCGCGCCCGCGGCCGTGTCCTGAGCCCGCGCCGCGACCCCGGCCGCGGCCACGGCCCTGCCCGGAGTCGTCCGGGTCCATCACGTAACCGAGGGCGAACTGCACCGCGAGCGCGGCGAACACCAGCCAGTGCAGGGTCTTGGTGACCGTGCCGTAGCCGTGCGGACCGTTGCGGAGCACCCGTACCCCTCCCGATCGAGATCGAGCATCCGTCTCGTTCCGCCCTCGCCGGAGGGCACCGGCTGCGTGCCGCCACATCGGGGGGACACCGTCCTCGTTCCGCCCCATCCGGAGGACCCCACGGCGCGGACGCTTGGCCCGGCCGCGCACTTCGGGTGCGCTGGCGGGGAGTCCGGAGATCCCCGAGGAGCCGGACGATCCCCCAAGCCTTCCCCCGCCCCGGAGGTTCGATGCGTCCCCACGCCGCACTGGTCACCCTGGCCGCCGCACTGGCCACCACCACCGGCACCGCCCCCGCGTACGCGTACGCGTCCGCGGACGACCCGGACCCCGCGCCGCGCCCCGGCGTCTTCCTCACGGTGTCCGGCTCCGACCACACCTGGATCCGCGGCCTCAAGCTGATGTGCACGCCCGAGCCGGCCGGTCACCACCCGCACGCGGCCGAGGCCTGCGCCGCGCTCGACGCGGTGGACGGGGACCTCGACCAGCTGCCCGGCACGGACCCGTTGTGCACCAAGGAGTACGACCCGGTGACCGTGACGGCCGCCGGCACGCACCACGGCCAGGACATCGCGTGGCACGAGACCTACGCGAACGACTGCCTGCGCCACGCCGCGACCGACCCGGTCTTCGACTTCTGACCCAGGTCGCGCGGCACCGCCTCGTGACCAGGTCGCGCGGCACCACCTCCAGATCCAGGTCGCGCGGCACCGCACCCGGGGGACACGACGACGGGGAGGAGCCCACCGGCCCCACCCCGTCCTCATGTCACCGCAGGTCAGACCCCGACGTACGCCGCCAGGTGCTCACCCGTCAGCGTCGACTTCTTCTTGACCAGGTCGGCGGGCGTGCCCTCGAAGACGATCTTGCCGCCGTCGTGGCCCGCGCCCGGGCCGAGGTCGATGATCCAGTCGGCGTGGGCCATCACGGCCTGGTGGTGCTCGATGACGATGACCGTCTTGCCGGCGTCCACCAGGCGGTCGAGCAGCCCGAGCAGCTGTTCCACGTCCGCGAGGTGCAGACCGGTCGTCGGCTCGTCGAGCACGTAGACACCGCCCTTGTCGCCCATGTGCGTGGCGAGCTTCAGGCGCTGGCGCTCACCGCCGGACAGCGTGGTGAGCGGCTGCCCCAGCGTGATGTAGCCGAGGCCGACGTCCTCCAGGCGCTGCACGATCTTCAGCGCGGCCGGGATCTTCGCCTCGCCCTCGGCGAAGTACTTCTCGGCCTCGGACACGGGCATCGCGAGCACCTCGCTGATGTCCTTGCCGCCCAGCTTGTACTCCAGGACGGAGGCCTGGAACCGCTTGCCCTCGCAGTCCTCGCAGGTGGTCGAGACACCGGCCATCATCGCGAGGTCCGTGTAGATCACCCCGGCGCCGTTGCACGTCGGGCAGGCGCCCTCGGAGTTGGCGCTGAACAGGGCCGGCTTGACCCCGTTGGCCTTGGCGAACGCCTTGCGGACCGGCTCGAGCAGCCCCGTGTACGTGGCCGGGTTGCTGCGCCGCGAGCCGCGGATCGCGCTCTGGTCGACGGAGACCACGCCTTCGTCGGCCGGGATCGAGCTGTGGATCAGCGAGCTCTTGCCGGAGCCCGCCACACCCGTGACCACGGTGAGCACACCGAGCGGGATGTCCACGTCGACGTTCTGCAGGTTGTTCGCGTCCGCGCCGCGGATCTCCAGCGTGCCGGTCGGCTGGCGGACCGTGTCCTTCACGGTCGTACGGTCGTCCAGGTGCCGGCCCGTGACGGTGTCGCTGGCGCGCAGCCCCTCGATGTCGCCCTCGAAGCAGACCGTGCCGCCGCCCGTGCCGGCGCCGGGACCGAGGTCCACCACGTGGTCGGCGATCGCGATGGCCTCGGGCTTGTGCTCCACGACCAGGACCGTGTTGCCCTTGTCGCGCAGACGCAGGAGCAGGTTGTTCATCCGCTGGATGTCGTGCGGGTGCAGACCGATGGTCGGCTCGTCGAAGACGTACGTGACGTCGGTGAGCGAGGACCCGAGATGGCGGATCATCTTCACGCGCTGCGCCTCACCGCCCGACAGCGTGCCCGCCGGACGGTTCAGCGAGAGATAGCCGAGGCCGATCTCCACGAAGGAGTCGAGCGCCTGCTGGAGGGCGTCGATCAGCGGCGCGATCGACGGCTCCTTCAGCCCCCGCACCCACTCCGCGAGGTCGCGGATCTCCATGTCGCAGGCGTCCGCGATCGAGATGCCCTTGATCTTCGAGGAGCGCGCGCCCTCGGTGAGCCGGGTGCCGTCGCAGTCCGGGCAGACCTGGAAGGTGACCGCACGGTCCACGAAGGCCCGGATGTGCGGCTGCATGGACTCGCGGTCCTTCGACAGGAAGGACTTCTGGATCTTCGGGATCAGACCCTCGTACGTGAGGTTGACGCCGTTGATCTTGACCTTGACGGGCTCGCGGTACAGGAAGTCGTGCCGCTCCTTCTTCGTGTACCGGCGGATCGGCTTGTCAGGGTCGAAGAACCCGGACTCGCGGATGATCCGTACGACCCAGCCGTCCCCGGTGTAGGTGGGGATGGTGAAGGGGTCCTCGTTGAGCGACTTGCTGTCGTCGAAGAGCTGCGCGAGGTCGATGTCGGAGACGGTGCCGCGGCCCTCGCAGCGCACGCACATCCCGCCGGTGCGGTTGAACGACACCTTCTCCGTCTTCGTCTTCTCCGCACCGCGCTCGACGGTGAAACCGCCGGTCGCCGAGACCGATGCGACGTTGAACGAGAACGCTCCGGGCGGCCCGAAGTAGGGCTTGCCGAGCCGGCTGAACAGGATCCGCAGCATCGCGTTGGCATCGGTGGCCGTGCCCACGGTGGAGCGCGGGTCGGAGCCCATGCGCTGCTGGTCGACGCTGATGACGGTGGTCAGACCGTCGAGCACGTCCACCTCGGGGCGCGCCATCGCGGGCATGAAGCCCTGCACGAAGGCGCTGTACGTCTCGTTGATCAGCCGCTGGGACTCGGCGGCGATGGTGTCGAAGACGAGAGAGGACTTCCCGGAACCGGAGACGCCGGTGAACACCGTGAGCCGGCGCTTGGGAATCTCGATGCTGACGTCCTTGAGGTTGTTCTCACGCGCACCGTGCACCCGGATCATGTCGTGGGTGTCGGCGGCGTGCACCGCGGGCGACTGCGCCTTCTTCCGCGTGGCCATGTCTGCTCGTTCTCCATCTTCCGGGCGGACCGCTGGCACGGTCCGTCGTGGTCGCCTGGGCGTGTGTGGTGTCCGTCAGTCCTGAAGGAGACCGAGCACATTCCCGTCGACGTCGGTCACGGCGGCAACAATACGTCCGCCTCCGACCTCGTGCGGCTCTTCCGAGACGCTCGCTCCGGCGGCGGTCAGCTCGGCGAGCTTGGCCGAGAGGTCGGCCACCTTCCAGTACGCGACAGGCGAGGTCATGCCCTGCGGGCCGCCGCCCGGAACCAGGCCGATGTGCTGGCCGCCGGCCTCGTATCCGACGTAGTAGGGCTCGTCGACGACCGGTGCCACACCGAGCAGCGCGGTGTAGACCTCCTTGGCCTTGGCGAGGTCGGCGACGGGGTGCAGGACGGTGGTGATTCCTTGAGTGGTCATGATGTCGACGCTAGCCGCGGCCCCGGGCCTGCGGCTTCTCGAATCCTGACCGACTGCTGCGCGGGCTCAGGCGTTGCGCGACATCACCATGGCCAAGGTGATGAGGCCCAGCACGACCCAGCCGAACCACAGCCAGCCGTTGCTGCCGAGCGCCACCGTGTACGCCGTCACGCTGACGAGCGCGCCGACGGTGATTACTCCCATCGCCTTCGTGGTTCCGGGCATCGCGACACCCTCCTCACGCCAGGCCGGACACCCGTCCGGACTGCCTGTCCGCTGCCATCGTCCCTCGTCGGGGGCGGTTCCCGCCAGCATTCGGCGAAGATCGGCCCACCCGTACGACCAAGGTCCCGGCAACTGGTGAAGCCCCGCAGACGGGGGACGCTGCGGGGCTTCACAGGGTTCAACGGGTGGCGCGGGGGAGGAGTTCCCGCGCTGCGGAAAACTTTCCGGGACTACTGGCTGCGCGCGTTGAGCGAGGCCAGATACGCGTTGTACGCCTCCAGCTCCTTGTCCCCGTCGCGGTCCGCGGCCCGGTCCTTGCGCTTGGCCTCGCGCTCCTCGGACTTGCGCCACTGGAACATCAGGGCCACCAGGACCACGACCGAGGGGATCTCGCTGAACGCCCAGGCGATGCCGCCGCCCGCCTGCTGGTCGGCGAGCGCGTCGATGCCGAGCGAGGCCGGCGGGTTCATGTACGTGCCGATCATCGGCTCCGAGGCCATCATCAGCGCGATGCCGAAGAAGGCGTGGAAAGGCATGCCCGCGAACAGCTCCAGCATCCGCATCACATAGCCCGGCCGGTGCGGGCCCGGGTCCACACCCATGATCGGCCAGAAGAACACCAGGCCCACGGCGAGGAAGTGCACCATCATCGCGATGTGCCCCGGCTTGGACTCCATCAGGAAGTCGAACAGCGGCGTGAAGTACAGCGCGTAGAGGCTCGCGATGAACATCGGGATGGTGAACGCCGGGTGCGTGATCACCTTCATGTAGCGGCTGTGCAGGAGCATCAGGAGCAGCTCGCGCGGACCCTTGCGGCCCCGCCCGGCGGTCGGCAGCGCGCGCAGCGCCAGCGTGATCGGCGCACCGAGCAGGAGCAGGATCGGCGACAGCATGCTGATCACCATGTGCTGCACCATGTGCACGCTGAACATGACCATGCCGTAGTCGTTGAGCTTGGTGCACATGACCAGGGCGATCGACAGGACGCCGAGCACGAAGGACACGGTCCGGCCGACCGGCCACGCGTCCCCGCGCCGCATCAGACGCACCACGCCGTACCCGTACAGGAGCAGCGCGAGCAGACAGCCGACGAGGAAGAACGCGTCGAACGACGGCTCGAGGCCTCTGCCCAGCGTGAACGGCGGCAGATCCACCATCGTGCCGTGTCCGCTGTGGTCCATCCGCTCACTCCTGATTCGTGCCCGTTGTCCGCACCAGAGTAGAACCGCCCCCGGCCACGTCTGCGGCCGGGGGCGGTCACTTCTGCGAAGGGACGGACGTCAGAGCACGGTCTCCGCCTCGGCGTACCGCTCCTCGGGCACCGTCTTCAGCGTCTCGACGGCCTGGGCGAGCGGCGCCATCACGATGTCGGTGCCCTGCAGCGCCGTCATCATCCCGAACTCGCCGCGGTGCACGGCCTCCACGGCGTGCCAGCCGAAGCGGGTGGCGAGCACTCGGTCGTACGCGGTGGGCGTACCGCCGCGCTGCACATGGCCGAGGATCACGGGCCGCGCCTCCTTGCCGAGCCGCTGCTCCAGCTCGATGGAGAGCTGGCGCGCGATGCCGGCGAAGCGCTCGTGGCCGTAGATGTCCTTGCCGCCCTCGTCGAACTCCATCGTGCCCGGGCGGGGCTTGGCGCCTTCGGCGGCGACCACGATCGCGAACTTCTTGCCGGCCTCGAAGCGCGCGCCGACGCGGGCCGCCAACTCCTCGATGTCGAAGGGCCGCTCGGGCACGACGATGGCGTGCGCGCCGGCCGCCATGCCGGAGTTCAGCGCGATCCAGCCGGTGTGCCGGCCCATGACCTCGACGATCAGCACGCGCTGGTGCGACTCGGCGGTGGTCTTGAGACGGTCGAGCGCCTCGGTCGCGACGCCGACGGCCGTGTCGAAACCGAAGGTGACATCCGTGACGGCGATGTCGTTGTCGATCGTCTTCGGCACTCCCACTATGGGCAGGCCGTTGTCGGAGAGCAGCCGGGCCGCCTTGAGCGTGCCCTCGCCGCCGATGGGGATGACGGCGTCGAGACCGAGGTCGGCCAGGTGGCCCTTGGCCCGCTCGACACCGTCCCGCAGATGCTCGGGACGCACGCGCGAGGAGCCCAGGATGGTGCCGCCGCGGGCGAGGATGCCGCTGACGGCGTCCAGGTCGAGCTTGCGGTAATCGCACTCGAGGAGGCCCTTCCACCCGTCGTGGAAGCCGATGACCTCGTCGCCATGGTCGACGACGGCGCGGTGCACGACCGAGCGGATCACCGCGTTCAGGCCGGGACAGTCGCCGCCGGAGGTGAGGACACCAATACGCATGGCCCAAGAACCTTTGCAACGTGGGCGGATGACCGGACCACGCTGTCCGGACGACAAGACCCCGTCACCCTACTAGTGCGAAGTGACGGGGCCGAATCGAGTCCGCAAAGCGGACGTTGGAGTTCCCTACGAACGAACTCCTGGTGACGCAGGGTGCATCGCCCTGTTACGCGGGCTGGGTCGCCGCCGCGATCCGCTCGGCACGCAGCGCCTCGTACCAGCGGTCGTCGGTGGGCGGCAGCGCGTTCACGTCGAGGGCCAGCTTGAGCAGCAGGTCCGCGATCTGCGGGTTGCGCGCGAGCACGGGTCCGTGCATGTACGTACCGAAAACGGTGTCGTTGTACGCGCCCTCGGTGCCGTCACCCGTGCCGTTGCCCTTGCCGAGGCGCACGTGCGCGAAAGGCTTCGCGGACGGGCCGAGGTGGGTGATGCCCTGGTGGTTCTCGAAGCCTGTCAGCTGCGGCAGGCCGAGCGGGGCGTCGATGTCGGCGAGCACGTCGCCGACGCAGCGCTCGCCCTCGCCGCGCGTGGAGATCACGTCGAGCAGGCCGAGGCCCGGCTCGCGCTGGCCGAGGTCGTTGATGAACTCGTGGCCGAGGATCTGGTAGCCGGCGCAGACCGAGAAGATGATCGCGCCGTTGGAGGCGGCGCGCTGCAGGTTGCCGTCGCGGCGCAGCCGCTCGGCCGCGAGCCGCTGCGGCCGGTCCTCGCCGCCGCCGATCAGGTAGATGTCGCCGGAGGTGGGCACAGCCTGGTCGCTGCGCACGTCGTAGCGCTCGACGTTGAGGCCGCGCTGCCGGGCACGGCGCTCGACGACGAGGGCATTGCCCTGGTCGCCGTAAGTGGAGAGCAGGTCGGGGTAGACCCACACCAGGCGAAGGCTGTTGTCGCTCATGTCGATTAAGTCCTCTGAGTCCTCTATGTCCTGAGCGGGTCAGTTGCCGACGCGGCGGCGTACGTCCTGGAAGGCGGTGTAGTTGGCGATCAGCTCGATCCGGCCGGGCGGCGCCATCTGCACGGCCTCGTCCACCGTCTCGCAGACGCGGAAGTCGAGGCCCGCGACCTCGAGGCGGACCGCGAGGTCGAGACGGCGGTCGCCGATCACGAAGATCGGGTGGCCGGCCAGACGCGTGTAGTCCACGTCCCACAGCCAGGAGGTGTCGGTGCCGTCGGCGCCCCGCGCGTTCACCGAGAGGATCACCGGGGTCGGCGGCGGGTCGATCAGCGAGAAGGTCTCGAGCCAGCCGGCGGGGTTCTTCGCAAGGAGCAGCCGGACGTCGCGGCCGAGGAAGTTGACCACGTCGTAGCGGCCGGCGACAGCCTGGACCTGGTACATCCGCTCGAGCGCCACCTGCGGCGGGACGCCGAACACGGCGGCGACGGCGGCCGAGGTGGCGGCGTTCGCCTTGTTGGCGCGGCCGGGCAGCTGGAGGTGGATCGGCCAGGCGGAGCCGTGCGGGTCGAGCACGTAGTCACCGGACAGGGCCCAGGTGGGCTGCGGCCGGCGGAAACCGCACTCGGCGCAGAACCAGTCGTCGCCCGGACGCTGCATCACACCGCCGCAGGAGGGGCACGACCAGGCGTCGTCCTTCCACTCCTGGCCGGCCGCGACCCAGACCACGTTCGGCGAGGAGGAGGCGGCCCACACGATCAGCGGGTCGTCGGCGTTGGCGATCACGACGGCCTTCGAGCCGGAGAGGCCCTCGCGCCACTTCTCGGCCAGCATGCGGGTCTCGGCCGCGCGGTCGAGCTGGTCGCGCGACAGGTTCAGCAGGGCGATGGCCTTGGGCGAGACATCGCGGGCGACGCCCGCGAGGTACTTCTCGTCCACCTCGATCACACCGAACTTGGCGTCCGAGCCGCCGGCGAGCGCCGAGGTGATACCCGCGGGCATGTTCGCACCGAGCGCGTTGGACACGACGGGGCCGGCCGCGCGCAGCGCCTCGGCGATCAGCCGGGTGGTGGTGGTCTTGCCGTTGGTCGCCGAGACCAGCACCACGTCGAGGTGGGTGGCCAGGCGGCTCAGCAGATCGGGGTCGAGCTTGAGCGCCACCCGGCCGCCGATCACCGAACCGCTGCCACGGCCCGCAGCCCGCGACACCGCCGCGGCCGCCTTGCCGGCCGTCACGGCGAGCTTCGACCGGGGCGACAGCGGCTCCGCGCTGCCCGGGTGTCCTGGCTGGGATGACATGGTCTCGCTCCTCCTACGCTTCCGGCGCCGCGCCTGCCCTCGGCACTGGTCCGGGCCAGCCTACCGAGATCCCTCGGCGGGCCCGCACGGCGCCACCACCAGCAACGAAAGGTGGTGGCTGACATTCCGGTGTTTCCCCGAAACGTACGCTTACGGGATGCGACATGGATCCCTCCCGGGCAGCTCGGGACGCGTACGGCCGATGACTCTGCTCGGTGAGGAGGCCCTGCACACCCCGTGCGCCGAGGTCACCGAGTTCGGCCCCGGCCTCGACCGGCTGATCGAGGACATGTTCGCCACGATGTACGCGGCGCCCGGCGTGGGGCTCGCGGCCAACCAGATCGGCGTCGGGCTGCGCGTGTTCGTCTTCGACTGCCCCGACGACGAGGACAACCGCCACCTCGGCCATGTGATCAACCCGCGCCTCGTCGAGACGGGCGGCGTCACGGTCCGCGGCCCCGAGGGCTGCCTCTCCCTGCCCGGCCTCGAAGCGGGCACGCCGCGCCACGACTACGCGGTGGTGGAGGGCGTCGACCGCCACGGCGAGGAGGTCCGCATCCAGGGCACGGGCTTCTTCGCGCGCTGTCTGCAGCACGAGTGCGACCACCTGGACGGGATGGTGTACCCGCAGCGCCTCGACCGGTGGCGGCGGGGGAGTGTGCTGCGGGCGGCGCGCAGGACGCCGTGGGGGAAGAAGGCGTGGAGTCCTGCGGCGGAGGAGCGCGCGTAACCGTACGGGCTGCTCCCGCGCTTGCACCGGGCCCCGTCACCGTACGGCCTGCTCCTACGCCTACGGCGCGCCCGTCACCGTACGGGCTGCTCCTCGCCTACGGTGCGACCGTCACCGTACGGGCGCTCAGAGACCGTGAACCGTCACGCGCTCAGAAGCCCGGGCCGCCCACGCGGTCACCCGCGGCCGCCAGCCGTCCCCACAGCAGATCCGCGAGGCTGCGCACCAACTGAGCCCGGGAGCAAGGCCGTTCACCCAGCCACCAGTCACCGGCCGCATGCATCATGCCGACGATTCCGTGCCCCCAGACCCGGGCGAGCTCAGCGCTCTCCGGGCCGAGGTCGACCCGCTCCTCGATGACCTTGGCCAGCTCCTCGCCGAGCCGGCGCAGCAGGGGAGCGGAGTGCAGGCCCACATCGAACCCGGCCTCACCCTGCGAGGCGCCCTCGGCGGGGTGCATGAGGAAGCGGTAGACCTGCGGGTTCGCCTCGATCGCCGCGAGGTAGGTGTCCAGCGTCGCCTCGACCCGCTCGCGGCGCTCCGCGGGGGCGTCCAGCGCGGCCCGCAGGGCGTCGAGCAGGGCGTCCGTGTGCCGGACGGCGAGCGCCCGGTACAGCCCGCCCTTGTCGCCGAAGTGCCGGTACAGAATGGGCTTGGTGATGCCCGCCTCGGCGGCGATCGCGTTCATGGAGGCGCCGGGGCCGTCGCGCAGCACCACCCGGTCCGCGGCCTCGAGCAGCTCCCGACGGCGCCGGTCGGCCGACCGCTCTTGCTCGGTCCGCCCAGTGGTCTCCATAGTTACTCCCCGCCCGTGCAGATTCGGTGACGCACGCGCAACGTAACACCCCCGGGCCTGTCGGCAGCCAGCCGCCCGCCAGGAGTTGACAGCACTTACTCGTGAGTAACAGACTCTCGTTACCGCAAGTAACAAGCTAAGCAGCTTTGGCAGCGCAGTGCTGGAGGGGTCATGGCCGAGTTCACCATGGAGCTGAACGACGAGCAGAAGGAGGTCAGGGACTGGCTCCACGGGTTCGCCGCCGACGTGATCCGGCCCGCGGCCGCCGAGTGGGACGAGCGCGAGGAGACGCCCTGGCCCGTCATCCAGGAGGCCGCGAAGCTCGGCATCTACTCGCTCGACTTCTACGCGCAGCAGTTCTTCGACCCGACCGGGCTCGGCATCCCGATGACGATGGAGGAGCTCTTCTGGGGCGACGCGGGCATAGCCCTGTCCATCGTCGGTACGGGCCTCGCGGCGGTCGGCGTCCTCGCCAACGGCACCGAGGAGCAGATCGGCACCTGGGTCCCGCAGATGTACGGCGACGCAAACGACGTGAAGGTCGCCGCCTTCTGCTCCTCCGAGCCCGACGCAGGCTCCGACGTGGGCGCGATGCGCACCCGTGCCGTCTACGACGAGGCCAAGGACGAGTGGGTCCTCAACGGCACCAAGACCTGGGCGACCAACGGCGGCATCGCCAACGTCCACGTCGTGGTCGCGGTGGTCGACCCCGAGCTCGGCACCAAGGGCCACGCCTCGTTCATCGTGCCGCCGAACACCCCCGGTCTGTCCCAGGGGCAGAAGTTCAAGAAGCACGGCATCCGCGCCTCGCACACGGCCGAGGTCGTCCTGGAGAACGTCCGCGTTCCCGGCCACTGCCTCCTCGGCGGCAAGGACAAGCTCGACGAGCGCCTCGCCCGCGCCCGCGAGCGCGCCAAGACGGGCGGCGAGCGCGTGAAGAACGCGGCGATGGCCACCTTCGAGGCCTCCCGCCCGGCCGTCGGCGCGATGGCGGTCGGCACGGCCCGCGCCGCGTACGAGGAGGCCCTCGAATACGCCAAGACCCGCTCGCAGTTCGGCCGCCCGATCATCGACAACCAGGGCGTCGCCTTCCAGCTCGCCGACATGCGCACCCAGATCGACGCGGCGCGCCTGCTCGTCTGGCGTGCCTCCTGGATGGCCACGACGGGCAAGAAGTTCGAGAACGCCGAGGGCTCCATGTCCAAGCTCTACGCGAGCGAGACCGCGAAGAAGGTCACGGCCCAGGCCATCCAGATCCTCGGCGGCAACGGCTTCACGCGCGAGTACCCGGTGGAGCGCATGCACAGGGACGCGGCGATCTACACGATCTTCGAAGGCACGAGCGAGATCCAGCGCCTGGTCATCGCGCGGACTCTGTCGGGCATGCCGATCCGCTGACGTCCGAACGCCTGCGGCACGGGCGTGTGTCGTGAGGCGGGGCGGGCGCCCTCGACCGGATCCGGTCGAGGGCACCCGGGTCGATAGGCTCGTCATCCATGACCGACGTCACCGCCTCATACGACTCCGCCTCCTACCTCGCCGCCACCAGGACCTCGTACGACACCATCGCCGCCGAATGCCACCGGCGCTGGGCGGGTGAGCTGGCGAAGAATCCCTTCGAACGCGCCATGCTCGACGCCTTCGCCGAACTCGCGCGCGGACGCGGGCCGGTGGCCGACGTGGGCTGCGGCACGGGCCGCGTCACCGAGTACCTCGCGGCCCGGGGCCTGGACGCCTTCGGCATCGACCTCTCACCAGGCATGCTGGCGATCGCCCGCGCGAACAACCCTGACCTGCGCTTCATCGAGGGCTCGATGACAGCCCTCGACCTCGAGGACGCGTCCGTCGGAGCGCTGCTCGCCTGGTACTCCACGATCCACGTCCCCTGGGACGATCTGCCGGGCGTCTTCGCGGAGTTCCACCGCGTCCTCACGCCGGGCGCACCGCTCCTCGTGAGCTTCCAGATCGGCGACGCACCGCTCCATATGACCGAGGCCTGGGGGCACACCTTCGACCTGGTCTTCCACCGCCGCACCCCGCAGGCCATGGCGGACCTGCTGTCCGGCGCCGGCTTCGAGGAGCGGGCGCGCCTGGTCAGGCGGGCGGAGACGGAAGGTGCCTCCCCCGAGCGGACGGACCAGGCCTTCCTGACCTTCCGCAAGCCGAACGCCGCTGCTACGACCGGAACGTGAGACCGCGTTCCGTCATCGCTTCCTGCAGAATCCGTACGGCCTTCGGTCCCATGCCGTGCAGCTCCAGCAACTCGGCCTCGGAGTGCCCGGCGACCTGCTCAAGCGACTCGATCCCTGCGCCGAGCAGGGCCCGGGTCGCGGGCTTGCCGATGGCGGAGGGAAGGTCGCCGACGGGCCCCGCCGCAGCAGCTTTCTGTGCACCGGCGAGCGCGGCGGCCAGACGTTTGGGCGCGCGGTGCGACCACGACACATAGACGAGCTCGTTGAGATCCTTGCCGTTGATCGCCTTCAACGGCACCCGGAATCCGATGACCTTCCCCGCCCGCTCGAGCCGCTCGCCCTGTGGATGCGCACCCAGGGCCTTGTCGACCCCTTCGCCGCCCATCTGCAGCTGAACCCACCCGTCCTTGGTGACGGAGGCGAACCCCTTCCCCCGTACGGAAAAGGCCACCATCCCGAAATGGGTGCCTTCCTCGACCTCGGGAAGCCCGAGCGCGGCCTTGCGGAGCTGGGAGAGCGTGGTCATGGACCGAGTCTGGCACGCCGGGACACGCGGAGTGCGGCAAGACCGGGGCTGACGGCCCTCACGGATAGCGTGCGGGAACAACCGACCGGCACCGAGGAGAATCCGCGCGCATGGCAACGCAGTGGGAGCACAAGGTCCTGAAGTACAAGCTCGGCATGAAGGGATTCGACTACGAGCAGATCGAGCGGGACCTGAACGAACTGGGCCGCGAGGGCTGGGAAGCCGTGAGCACGATGGCACCGAGCTGGGGTGCGGGTCAGGCCATCGAGATCGTGGTCTTCGTCAAGCGCCCCGCGGCCTGAGATGACCGGCGGTCGGCGGAGCCGCTGCGGCGCCCCGCCGCCGATACGGCTCGTGACGTTGCCGCCGCACAACAACGGCGAAGTGCTTCAGACAGGGCATCGGACCATTGCAGATGGGGCAATTGGTCGGCGTGGGCGTCGTCATCCCCACCTCTCTCGATCGCCTTGGCGAGGTCTTCGAGTATTGCTGCGTCCAGGTAGACGTGGATGAGGCGTTGTCGGTTGCCTGGGGGCGGGGAGTTGGGGCTGACCGGTCTGAGTGCGTGGTGGCCGGGGGCCTGTGTTGGGGACGCCGTACTTCTCCCTCGCCCTCTTGGTCCGCAGCCACACCGTGGAGACGTGGATGCCGCGCCGTTCGGCGATCTCCCGCAATGACCAGCCCTCGGCGACGTCCTGCAAGGTGCCCCGCTCCATGGGCGTCAGCACCGAGTGCTGCACCGGGCCCCGGCATGCGGGCACGCAGGCGTGGGAGAAGAGGTCACCGTGCACGCCGCACAGGCGCCCAGCGTGCGGGTCACTGAGGTCATGCAGTCTCCTCTTGCAGAGGGCGCCCATCGCTCACCCCCGCATCCGCAGCGGCCACGCCCAGCCGCCGGGGCGGTAGTGGTCTCGGCGCACGGCGTGTCCGCGAGCGGCAGCGCCTCGCCGTCCTCGGGCACCACGACGGCGTAGCGGGTGCCTTCGGGCGGCGGCATGGTCGGCGCGCCGTCGGCGAGTCCTCGCAGCGCAAGCTGCGCAGCCACATGTCGTGCTCGATGAGCAGCCCGCCGCGGGTCACCACGTCGCGGTGGGACGGGCGGCAATACCCGAACACCGCGTCGGACAGGGACATAGGCGTTTCGCCTTGATCGGGAAATGGAAGAACCCCCGGCCGGTGACCGAGGGTTGAGATGGGACGGGCTCCTGCGTTGAACTACGCGTTGGCGTGGACCAGGGCTGCTAGTTCGTCAGCGGATTCCGGAGTCAGGCGATAGAAGCCCTGGAGGCTGATCGATCGCTCCAGCAGCCCATCCTGGACGTACTTCAGTACGCGGGTCTGCCCACGGCGATTGCGCCACGTGAGCCGCTCCAACAACTCCCCAGGTATCGGCTGGTCGAAGCGCACAGGGGTCCCCTCCACATGCACGGGACTGGCACCGCAGCCATCGGCTCCGAGCATCTCCCACGCGTCATGGCCCGGGTGTTTGGGGTCTTGCCATGTCGCAGGCGGCGTGCCACAGCACGGCTGTCGCTCCATGCTGAGAATGCGCATGTGGCTGACGACGTACGCGACGCGGCGGTTGACGTGTAGCGCGTACACCTCGTCGCCGGGCCGGGCACTGGACCAGGCGGGCAGGGAGGTGTGGACACCGCTGAAGGCGACAGGAGGCTGTTCGCCTACGCGGCCCTCCCTGCGCAGGGCGCGGCAGGTCTCATGGGTCCACAGCACGGTGAAGGCATCAGACATGCGGCGATGTTATGGATCGGCACTGACATTGATGCCGCTACCCGCGTTGAGCGCAGCTGCCCGCATCGATCGCCCATCATGCCCCGGACGCCGACGGCCATTCACCCGCGGCTGCGCTTCGTGATGACCGCAGCCTCCGGGTCCCCGGCGTGCACAGCGTCCAGGAACTGCGGGGACGGCTTGAAGCGCAGCCCCTGCCGCTCGGGGACGTTGATCCGCTCCTTGGTGTGGAGGTTCCAGCCGTGGCGAGCGTCACTGACAACGGGCTTGAACGTCCCGAAGTGCGTGATCCTCACCGGCCGGCCCGCGGCCACAGTGCGCGTGATGGCGTTCAGCACGGAGGAGACGACGCGGCCCAGGGCCGTCGTGTTGATCGCCTTGTTGGCGGTACTCATGGGTGAACTCCTTGATCGGGAAGCGTTCCAACTCCCGTTTCGTGCGTGGGAGTTGGGGTCTGCGCAGGGCGTTCAGCGATCTGCAAGGATTCGTCAAGATCCGAACCGTAGGTTGGCGTCGTAATCCGTCCTGCGGCACCTGGAGACCCCATGACTCGAACCCGTTTGAAGTACGTGACCGGCTTGACTACCGCTGTGCTGGCCGCCACGGTCTTCGCCGCCGCACCCGCGTCGGCCGGGGAGCTGACCATCAAGCGCACCTGCAACGGCGTCGTGACCCAGTACTGGGCCTACAGCAGCCACACGCTGGCCTACACCCAGAAGACGGGCACTTCCTGTGCGGGGTACGCGTGGGTCCGAGTCAAGACGAATGGCACGTGGAAGAGCTGGATCAGTAGTCCCACGAAGGCCACCATCAAGAATTCCACCGGGAACTACCAAGCTTCCCAGCACAAGGGCTGTGCGGACTGCACGGTCTACACCCTCTACCCGTGACTTCGTGAGCACTTCGGGACCGCCCGCGGTCCAATGACGACCTAGGGCGGTCCCGCGAGTTGGGCGATGGTCTGTGTGCGCAGGGGCGTCATGGGAGCACCCCATGGCCCGCCTTTTCGTCAAGGGCAGCGGGCATGCAAGCGGGCGCCCTCTACGTCGGTGATCTGCTGCGCTGTATCGACCAGGCACTTGCGCGGCACGATGATGGCCGTTCCTTGCAGCCGATCGAGAGGCCGTGGTCCTCCTGGATCTCCCGCAGGCTGTCGGGGCTGAAGTTCCCCTTCTTTCCGATAACGAGGAACCGGACGACGCCTGAAGGCGAGACCGGCGGCAAGCGTCTGATCATTGATCACTTTGCGGACTCGGAAGAGTCGTATGTACGTGGCTTGATCTGCGACCGCTGTAACGCCGTGATGGCCTGTGTCGACGGCCGGAAGCGGTGGGGTGTCAACCGGGCTTGGGAAGCTGCGGCGCGGAGCTACGCGGCGAACGCGTGGCAATCGCGCAACGGTGCGTTCCAGACCGAGGCGTCGGGGCGGCCGATCGTTCGGGACTGATCGGATCGGAGAGCGGCCCCGGTCCCGAGGAGGGGTGGGAACCGGGGCCGCTCTGTGCTCCCCGCGCGATCGTCGCGGGGTCCCCGCCGCCATTCCGCAGTGCGGCGGAACGGCTCCCAGGGCGGGGGAGTCTGGGCATGAAGAAGGCGCCCGACCCGGGTGGGTGGACGCCTTCGGCTGGCTGTGATCAGGCAGGCAGTGCCGCCTCGATCGCCGTCACCAGGTCCTCGGCCTCCGGCTCCGTGCGCGGGCGGAAGCGGCCCAGGATTTCGCCGGACGGGCTGATCAGGAACTTCTCGAAGTTCCACTGGACGTCGCCGGACTCGCCCTCCGCGTCCGCCGTCTTGGTGAGTTCCGTGTACAGGGCGTGGCGCGACGGGCCGTTCACGTCCAGCTTTTCCAGGAGCGGGAACGTGACGCCGTAGGTCGTCGAGCAGAACGTCTCGATTTCCTCCGCCGTGCCCGGCTCCTGGGCGCCGAACTGGTTGCAGGGGGCGCCGATGACCGTGAAGCCGCGGTCCGCGTAGCGCTTCTGGAGGCGTTCCAGGCCCTCGTACTGCGGGGTCAGGCCGCACCGTGAGGCGACGTTGACCAGCAGGATCGCCTTGCCCTTGTGGTCGGCGAGTGAGGTGTCCGTGCCGGTGAGGGTGCGCAGCGGGATGTCGTACAGGGTCATCGCTACTCCAGGTCCGTGCGGGTGCGTCGGTCGCATCCTATGCACGCGGTGCGGTGAGCCCGTGTGTCGCGTGTCTTCCGCATTACTGGAACAAGTTCTACTGTGTGCGCCGCCAAAGGTCGTCAGCAAGCTCAGCCAGATCCAGGAGGGGCCGTGCACCTCGAATACACGCCCGAGCAGCAGCAGTTGCGCGCCGAGCTGCGTGCGTACTTCGCCGAACTGGTGCCGGACAACGCGTACGCCCGTTACGAGGATCCGGCAGCCCAGAAGCGGTTCTACCGGGAGACCGTGCGGCGGCTCGGCAGTGACGGGTGGCTCGGGGTGGGGTGGCCCGAGGAGTACGGCGGGCGCGGGCTGACGCCCATGGAGCAGTTCATCTTCTTCGACGAGGCCGCGCAGGCCGGTGTGCCGCTGCCGCTCATGGCGCTCAACACCGTCGGGCCGACGATCATGCAGTTCGGGACGGAGGAGCAGAAGGCCTTCTTCCTGCCGAAGATCCTGTCCGGCGAGATCGATTTCGCGATCGGTTACAGCGAACCCGATGCGGGGACCGACCTGGCCGCCTTGAAGACGAGGGCGGTCAGGGAAGGGGACGAGTACGTCGTCAACGGGCAGAAGATCTGGACCACCAACGGCGACACCGCGGACTGGGTGTGGCTCGCGGTGCGGACCGACCCGGAGGCTCCGCCGCACAAGGGCATCACCATGCTGCTCGTGCCGACGAGTGACCCCGGCTACAGCTGCACCATCATCAACACCCTTGCCTCGCACGACACCACGGCCAGTTACTACGAGAACATCCGGGTGCCCGTGAGCCGGCGGGTCGGTGAGGAGAACAAGGGCTGGCGGCTCATCACCAACCAGCTCAACCACGAGCGCGTGACGCTGGCCGCGCACGGCACCATGGCGATCCGCGCGCTGCACAACGTGCAGAAGTGGGCCGAGGAGACCAAGCTCGCCGACGGCCGGCGCGTGCTCGACCTCGGCTGGGTGCGCAAGCGGCTCGCACAGACGCACACCAAGCTCGACGCGATGAAGCTGCTCAACTGGCAGATGGTGAACGCCGTGCAGAACGGCACGCTCACCCCGCAGGACGCCTCCGCCGTGAAGGTGTACGGGTCCGAGGCGCGCAGGGACGCGTACGCCTGGCTGATGGAAGTCGTGGGAGCGGCAGGGGCGTTGAAGGAAGGGTCGGCGGGGGCCGTGCTGCACGGGGAGCTGGAGCGCGGCTACCGCAGCGCGGTGATCTTCACGTTCGGCGGCGGGAACAACGAGATCCAGCGGGAGATCATTTCCTGGATCGGGTTGGGGATGCCGCGCGTGCGGCGGTAAGCCCGTCGTGTGGTGAGGCGGCGGTGCGGTGAGCAGCCGAGGTCTCATCCCGCACAGTTGTGCGCAGGTCCGCAGGACGCCTGTCCTCGCCTTCGTATCCGGCTACGTTGGCCTTGGACGTTCGCCGTGGTCGCGTTGGGGAGGCGTCGATGGGCGAGGAACAGGCGTCGGCGTCCGGGCAGTTGGCCCGGTTGCGGCTGGACGAGCTGCTCGAAGAGTTGCAAGTGCGGATCGGCGCCGTGCGTGGTACCCGGGACAGGCTTCACACGCTGCTCGAAGCGGTGCTCTCGGTGGGCCGGGAGCTGAATCTGGCCCAGGTCCTGCGGCGGATCGTGGAGACGGCGGTGGCGCTGGTCGATGCCGGGTACGGCGCGTTGGGAGTCATCGGGCAGGGGCAGATGCTGGACGAGTTCCTGCCGGTGGGCATCAGTGACGAACTGCGGGCGGAGATCGGCGATCTGCCGTCCGGCCACGGCTTGCTCGGGGAGCTGATCCGTAATCCGGAGCCGCTGCGGCTCGCCGAGCTGTCGGAGCATCCGGCCTCGTCCGGTTTTCCCGCCCATCACCCGCCGATGCACTCGTTCCTGGGTGTGCCGATCCGGGTGCGGGACAAGGTGTTCGGGAATCTGTATCTGACGGAGAAGCGGTCCGGCGGGCAGTTCGACGCCGAGGACGAGGCGGTGCTCTCGACCCTGGCGGTCGCGGCGGGGATCGCCATCGAGAACGCGCGGCTGTACGAGGAGGCGCAGCTGCAGCAGCGGTGGCTGGAGGCGAGCGCGGAGGTCACCAGCGAGCTCCTGTCCGGGGCTCAGGAGGCGCACGTCCTCGAGCTGATGGTGGAGCGGGCCCGGCAGCTGACCTCCGCCGAGTTGGGCGTCGTGGAACTCCTCGACCCGTCCGGCGACTTGAAACCGGTGCTCGCGCTGGGACCGGGTGCAGAGGTGCACGCCGTGGTCGTGCTGCCGCGTGAGGGGTCCTTCGCCGGAGCCGCCCTCGCCGCCGGAGCTCTGGTGGAGACGGCCGAGGTGCGGAAGGACCCCCGTGTGACGTTCCGGCCGGAGCGGTGGGACGGTATGGGGCCGGCGGTGGCCGTGCCGATGAGCACGGGCGACGGGGTGCGGGGGGTGCTGCTGCTCGGCCGGACTGCCGGGCGGCCGGTGTTCGGGCCGTCCGAGACAGCACCGCTGGCCGGTTTCGCGGGGCAGGCAGCGCTGGCTCTGGAACTGGCCGACCGGCGCCGGGACGCCGAGCAGGTCAGTCTGCTCGCCGACCGGGACCGTATCGCGCGTGATCTGCATGATCTGGCGATCCAGCGGCTGTTCGCGACCGGGATGACACTGCAGAGTGCACAGCGTTTCGTGGAGCATCCTCAGGCGGCGGAGCGGCTGCAGCGGGCTGTGGACGACCTGGACACCACCATCAAGATCATCCGCTCGTCCATTTTCGGGTTGCGCGAGCACGAGGCGCCGGGCACTGCGCCTGGGCTGCGGATGCGGCTGGTGCGGGCGGCCGAAGAGGCGACGGCGGGGCTGGGGTTCGCTCCCGCCCTGCGGATGGAAGGGCTCCTCGAGACGAACGTGCCCCGTGCCGTGGCCGATGATGTCGTGGCCGTGGTGGTGGAAGGGTTGTCGAATGTGGCTCGGCACGCGCGGGCTGCGCGGGCTGAGGTCTCCTTGGTCGTTCGCAAGGGTCTGTTGGTGCTGGCGGTCGAGGACGACGGTGTGGGGATACGGGGCGGGGCCGGTACGCGGAGCGGGTTGCGGAATCTCGCCGAGCGGGCCGGGCAGTTGAGTGGTGAGCTGGTCGTCGGCTCCGGGAGTTCGGGTGGCACGCGGCTCGAGTGGCGGGTGCCGCTCACGAGCGCGGACCTGGCCTAGCCTCCCGTACTCCCGGGTCTTCGTCTGCGCAGCTCCTCGTATACACCTGGCGCTAGCCGGAGGCGTCCGGCCGTGGCGGGACCTGGGCCGCGATCACGGCGGCCTGGATGCGGCGCTCCACGCCCAACTTGGCCAGGAGACGGGAGATCTGGTTCTTCACCGTCTTCTCGGAGAGGTAGAGCTGCTTGCCGATCTGGCGGTTGGTGAGGCCGTCGCCGATCAGGGCGAGGATGGCGCGCTCGCGGTCGCTGAGTCCCGTCAGGCGGGGGTCGGCGGCGGGCGGTTCGGGCTCGTCGGGGCCGCGCAGGCTTCGCATGAGGCGGGCCGTCGTGGCCGGGTCGAGCAGGGACTGGCCCGCGGCGACCGTGCGGACCGCTGTCACCAGGTCGGAGCCCTTGATCTGCTTGAGGACGTAGCCGGCCGCGCCGGCCATGATGGCGTCGAGGAGAGCGTCCTCGTCGTCGAACGAGGTGAGCATCAGGCAGGCCAGGTCCGGCATGTGCGAGCGCAGTTCGCGGCAGACCGTGATGCCGTCGCTGTCCGGCAGGCGCACATCGAGGACCGCCACGTCGGGGCGCAATGCCGGGCCGCGGACGAGGGCCTGTTCGCCGGTGGCGGCCTCGCCGACGACCTCGATGTCGTCCTCGGCGCCGAGCAGGTCGCTCAGGCCTCTGCGCACCACCTCGTGGTCGTCGAGGAGGAAGACCCGTATGGGGGTCTTCGGTGGGTCGGAGGGCGGCTGGGTCATCGGGGCTCCCTGGCGGGCGACGTGGTCGGCCGCACGTAGGCTCGTCGGCTCCTGACGAGACTGGCGCGCGGACCCGCCCTGTGGCCAGGGGCCGAACGGCCCTGTGCGTGCGATGAGTTCAAGGGTGTGCCAGGTCCACCTCGATGTCGACGACTCCTTCGACGGCACGGATGGCGCGGGCGAGCACCGGCACGAGGGTGCGGTCGCGCAGCGGGCCGGCGATGGTGGCGACCCCGCCGGTGACGGACACGGTCACCTCGGATGCGGCCGGAAGCCTGGCCAGGACGGAGCTTCGGATCTCGTCGGCGATCTGGTCGTCCTCGCGAAGGAAGACCCTCAGGAGGTCGGCCCGGCTGACAATGCCCTGCAGCAGCCCCGTCTCGTCCACCACCGGCAGGCGCTTGACCCGGTTGCGGGCCATGATCCGGGCAGCCTGCGCGAGGGTGGCGTGCGTGCGGACGGTGACCGCTGGGCTGCTCATCAACTCCTCGGCCGACACCGCACCGGCTTTCGCCAGGTCGGAGAGGCGGCGCAGGACGTCCTGCCGGGGCGGGTCCTCGTCGCGGAACTCCTCCTTGGGCAGCAGGTCCGCCTCGGACACGACGCCGATGACGCGCCCTTCGCCCTCCACCACCGGCAGGGCGCTGATCTTCCACTCGTCGAACAGCTCGACGATCTCCTTGAACGGTGCGTTGCGGCCGACGGCGATCACGGTGTGGGTCATCACATCGCCGACCCGGTACGGGGATTCAGGCATCTCGCGCTCCCCAACGGCGGATGCGGAGTGGTGCGGCGGGCGCTTCCGCGGTGAGAGCCCCCGTCATGATGCGGTCGGCGGATATCCCGCGGCGCAGGAGTTCAATCGCGGATGCGCGGAGCAGATCATCGGGTGCGCAGACGAAAGCGCTGGTGCGACCGGCATCGAAGAGGGCACGGTCGAGCATCGCGTGCACGGGGCCGGTGGCGCCGTACCAGCCGGGTCCGATGCGGTCCACGGTGCACGCGGTGCAGGACGTGGTCCAGCGGCGGGTCTCGTGGCGGGCCATGAGACCTTCCGGATCGGGGCCGCCGATGAGGACGTTGAGATGTCCGTACGCCCGCGGGTCCGCGACGGCGTCGCGGATCAGCGGGCGCAGGGATGCGAGCCCGATGCCGTACTCCATGACCAGCAGGTCGTGACCGAGGGCCTTCTCCAGGTGCCAGCCGGTGCCGTACGGGCCGCGTAATTCCAGGACGGCACCGGCGCGAGCCGCGAACAGCAGCCCGTCGGCGCGGCACACGGTCAGCCCGAGGCCGCCGGTGGTGGGCAGGGCACTGACCGGCAGGGCGCGGTGGCCGACGCGGACGTACTGTCCGGCGACGAAGCCGGGCAGCGGCTCGTCCAGGGACTCGAGGCGCAGGGTCGCCGCATCCGGCGTCTCCTCCCAGCGGGTCAGCACACGGTACGGAACGGTGTTCACACCGTGCTCCCGCTGCCGTAGGGCGCGTACAGGTCGAGCAGCCGGACGCGGGTGGAGTGCAGGCGGTGGGCGAGTACCTTGCCGACCCACTGACCCACCTCGCGGCCGAACTCGGGGTCGTCCACGCACATCGCGCGCACGGCGGTGGCGTCGAACTCATGGGCGCGCACGGGTGACTCGGCGGTGGCACCGAGCTGCCAGATGTACGGGCGGAACAACCAGGACCAGCCGACCAGTTCTCCGAATCCCAGCCGCTCCACCACGGCCGCGCGCCGTCCCGGAACGGACAGGTCGAGGGCCACGGTGCCGGAACGGATGATCCAGAAGCGGTCGGCCCGTCGGCCCTCGTTGAACAGGCGGGTCTCCTGCGGGAAGTCGACCTCGCGGGCGATGGCCATCAGGCGGCCGCGGTGCTCGGCGGACAAGGCCTGCACCAGGCGGGGGGTGGCGGTGGTGAGTGTCATCGTCGTCTCCTCTCTGCGCTGTCCTCAGCGTCCGCCCGCCTCCGGGGCGGTGGCAGGGGCCGATCGGTCCGCTGGGGTGGGCCGGTCAGCTCCACAAGCCGGACCCGGCCGGCCTCTCCAACCCCCGCGCGCCCGGCCGGGCGGCGCGATGAGGCAGGTCGTCACGCACGCACGTTCTCGGAGAGTTCTCGGGCGACGGACTCCGCCCAGACCGTGACGGCCTCGAAGTCGCGGAAGTCGCCGCCCTTGCCCGAACCGACGAGCATGCGCGCCATCCGTCCTCCCGCGGTCGTGTCCAGGCGGCCGCCGAAGGTGATGTGGTCGCGGGCGTCGAGCCGGTGCAGGAGCCGCCGCACGCCTGGAGCGGGTGCCATCGTGGGCGCCGAGTCGTCGAGTGGGCCGCTGCTGAACAGCCAGAGCGGCATTCGCCCCAGGGCCTTGCGGTGGCGGCCGGCGAAGCGCCGTGCGTCGCGGTGCCAGCGGCCGGCGTACAGGGCGCCGCCCAGGATCACGCCGTCGTACGCCGTCACCGCCCGCACCCTGCCGGCCGGGCACACCTCGGTGGTGAGCCCGTGCTCGGCGAGGACGACGCCGATGCGGGAGGCGATCTCGGCCGTGGCTCCGTACGTCGACCCGTACGCCACGAGAACCGTGCTGCCGGACATGGGATCGGCCCTTCCCTCAGAGTTTGCGCAGCCAGTCGTCGGCGATGCCGTGCAACGCCTGCTCGCCGGGCTGCAGATGGGAGTCGTCGAAGCGGTACGTCAGCTTGTCGACAACGGCGACCACTCCGTCGACCTGACGGGCCATGTGGATCGCGACCGGCAGTTCGCTGCTGCGGTCCAGTCGGCCGGCGAGCGTGACCACGCCCTCGTGGACCTGGACGTCGAGGGCACGCGGAGCCAGCCACAGCGTGCGGACGAGGACCTCGTCGATGATCTCGCGGCGGATGTCGGCATCGGTACGCAGGAAGATCTGCAGCAGATCACGGCGGGTGACGATGCCGACGAGTCGGTTCTCGCCGTCGACGACGGGCAGGCGCTCGACGCGGCGGGCCGCCATGGTGCGGGCCGCTTCGGCGATGGTGGAGTCGGCGTGCACGGTGATCGCCGGCTCCGACATCAACTGCCCTGCCGTACGGGCGCGGGCCTTGGCCCTGCGCGCGCGGGCACCCTTTCCGATCCGCGGCAGACGGACGCGACGCGGTGGGGTGTACGGATCGGCGGCCTCGGCCTGACGGGCCATGAGATCGGTCTCCGAGATGACGCCGATGACCGTCTCGTCGGCGCCGACGACCGGCAGACCGCTGATGCGGTGGGTGTGGAGCAGCCGGGCGACTTCCTTGAAGGGGGTGCCGTATCCGACGTGTACGACGTCGCCGGTCATGACCGAGGCGATGGTGGTGTGCTTCATGTGTACCTCCTCCTCCGGTGTGCGGACGGGGCGCGGGATCTCAGCGGAGCCTGCGCAGGTAGGGATCGCCGGCCTGGCGGGGCAGCACCCGCACGCGGACGTCGAGTGCGGTGATGCGGTCGGGCCGCGCGAGCACCGGGTTGAGGTCGGCCTCTGCCAGTTGGGGCAGATCGCTCGCCATGCGGGAGAGGCGCAGCAGGAGCTGTTCGAGGCCTTCGAGGTCCACCGGGCCGTGGCCGTCCACGCCGAACAGCAGCGGTGCGCAGCGCGGGGCGGTGATCAGGTCGTGGACATCGTGGTCGGTGAGGGGTGCGAGCCGGGCCGCGTGGTCGGCGAGGACTTCGGTGGCGGTGCCGCCGAGTCCGAACAGGACCAGAGGGCCGAAGACCTCGTCCTGGACGATGCCAGCGAACAGTTCCGTCCCGCGCGCCGCGAGCGGCTGGACGACGGCGCCGGTCATCAGGTGGCCGAACCGGATCTCGAAGTCCCGCCAAGCGGCGCGTACTTGGGAGTCTCCGCGCAGGTCGAGGTGGACGGCGCCTTGGCGGCTCTTGTGGGTGAGACCGGGCCAGTGGGCCTTGAGGACGACGCGTCCGTCCGGGCCCTTCAGGCGGTCGGCGGCGAGCACGGCCTCGTCCTCGGTGACAGCCCAGGCCCAGGGCTGCTGGGAGATGCCGTAGCAGTCCAGGAGCGCCGCGCACGCGCGAGGGTCCAGCAGACCCCCCTCGGAGTGCTGTTCCAGGTAGCTGTCCACGATGCCGTGGGCGCGGGCGGAGTCGATTCCGGCCAGACCGGGAACGGTGCCGGTTGGCCTGGCCAGCCACGTGCCGCGCACCACAGCGTGCGCCAGGGCCTGGGCCGCGGACTGTGCATCGGCGTACGCAGGGATACGGGAGTCATCACTGCAGGGCAGCAGACGCACCGACCGGTCCTGGTCGAGGAGGACCGCGACGACCGGTTTCGAGGAGCGCCGGTCCGGAGCGTGCGTCAGAGCCCGCACCAAGTCGTCACCGGTTGCCGCCGCGACCGCGGTGGGCACGAGGGCGACGAGGACGGCATCCACGCTCGCGCTTGCCGCCAACCGGTCGACACAGGCGCGCAGATGTTCCTCGGTGACGGCCGCACCGGCGTCGACCGGGTTGCCGGCCGCGGCACCGGAGGGCAGGACCTCCAGCAGTTCATCCATGAGCTGCGGTCCGAGCGGCGGGAGCGTCAGCCCCGCCTCCGCGCAGGCGTCGGCGGCGAGGACCCCGGCGCCACCCGCATTGGTCACGATCGCGATCCGGGGCCCCTGGGGCGGCGGCCCGCAGTGGAACAGGGCCGCGGTGGCCAGGAGTTCGGGCACCGAGCGGGTGGCGGTGATCCCCGCCTGAGTGAACAGCGCCTGCCGCGTCAGCCTGGAAGTGGCCGCGGCGGCGGTGTGCGTGGCAGCGGCACGGCGGCCTTCATCCGTGCGGCCGGCGTCCACGGTGAGCACGGGGATCCGACGCGTGACGCGGCGGGCCGTGCGGGAGAAGACGCGCGGATTGCCGAACGACTCCAGGTGCAGCAGCGCCAGTTCCGTACGGCCGTCGTGTTCCCACCACTGCAGCAGATCGTTGCCGCTCACGTCGTATTTGTCGCCGAGCGAGACGAAGTCGGAGACGCCGATACCCAGGCGCGCGAGGCCGCCGAGCAGTGCGATGCCGACACCGCCGGACTGCACGGCCACTCCTGCGGTGCCCGGCGTGGGGTGGTGCGCTGCGAACGTGGCGTCCATGCGGATGTTCACTCCGGCGGCAGCCAGGCCGAGGCAGTCGGGCCCGACCAGGCGCATGTCGTGGCTACGGCAGGAGGCGAGCAGGGCCTGCGCCCGGTCCGCGTCGAGACCTGCGGAGACGACCACCACGGCCCGTACGCCCAAAGCACCGCACTGCTCGGCGACGCCCGGCACCTCTGCGGCCGGAACCGCTATCACCGCCAGGTCGGGAGCCGTGGGCAGCGCGTCCACGGTCGGCCACGCGCGGACGCCGAGGATGCTCGCGGCTTTCGGGTGGACGGCGAAGAGCCGGCCCGTGTAACCGCCCGTGCAGAGATTGCGCAGCACCGCACGTCCGACCGAACCGGGCCTGCGTCCCGGGCCGATGACGACGATCGACTGCGGCCGCAGCAGCGGTCGCAGACTCGCGATGCCCGCCGCAGCGGCCCGGCCCTCCACGGAGGCCAGGTAGTCCTCGGTGTCCGCCAGGGGGATGGTGCAGCGCACCTCGGGGCCGTCGAAGTGGCGCGCGGTGCGCAGCCCGAGGTCCGCGAAGACCCGCAGGACCTCGTGGTTCTCGGCCAGTGCGTCCGCGGTGAACTCGGTGATACCGGCGGCCCTTGCGGCCGATACCAGGTGTTCGAGCAGCAGTGTGCCGACACCGCGGTGGTGCCAGTGGTCGGCGACCGCCAGGGCGATCTCGGCGGTCGTGCGGTCGGGAGTGTCCTCCTGCGGTGATGCGGGGTCCTTCAACTCGGTGCGGTTTGCGCTGCGTTCGTATTCGGCGATGCCGATCACTTCGCCGGCGTGCTCGGCGATCAGTGCTCGGTAGCCGTTTCGGGAACCGTGCAGCCTGCCGTTCGCGCACTCACCGCCGTTCCTGGCGATCCCGTCGCACATGCGGTCGGCGGCCAGCTGGGCGGATCCGCTGCTCAGTCCGAAGACCCGCAGCCTCAAGTTCTCGGGTGCCATCTCCTCGTAGAACCTGAGGGCTTCCAAGTGGTCGCCGGACACCGCCGGGCGGATGTGCACCGTCGTGCCATCGCTGAGCAGGGCGTGCACCCCGGGTGAGGCTGCGGCGGGTGCGTGCGTCCCGAGCTGTGAGGCGTCGAGTCCTGAGGGGCGTTGAAGCATGACAGGCCTGCTCTCGTCGTTCGATGACGCACGGTGGAGTGCGGACGCAGTCAGCCTCGGACGCGCGTCGCTCGGGGAGCAGTGGCCGCATGGGGTGCCATCGGGGGCCGAAGGGCCCTGAACCCGAGCCGGATGTGGCCGCACCGCCTCACGAGGGGCCGTTCGGCCCCGGCCATGGGCCCGCTCGGCCCTCCCCGAGCCTTCCCCCGTCCGGGATTGTTGGAGTCGCGGCAGTGCACCGACCGAACGTGGGGATTTGTTGCTGTCGCTGCAAGCACGGATGGCTGATCGTTGAAGTCCCGGTGCCGGCGGCCAAGTCCGGCACCTGGACGATTCCGTGCGGTTCGGCTGAGCGCGACCCGAGGCGCTCGCCCCGCACGGCCTTCCGCTCGGCCGGGTTGGGGGCCGGCCGAGCGGAAGGCCGCTCTCCGCTCGGGGGCACACCAGGGAGAGCAGGCGAAGAAACGCCTGCTCAAGGTCGGTTCCGATCAGGGTGTGCAGCGTCCTACCATCGTGGTCGAGGCAGTACGGATGCGGACTCGGCGGCAGGTCGACGCACGAAGGAGCTCCTGCCTCATCTGTGGCCCCGGCCCCCGGCCCTGGCTGTTCAGGCCCCGCTACGCGGCTGGAGCCGCATCGCCGACAACACGGCTCCAGCCACGGTCCTCCCGGCGTGCCCGGTCACTCCCGCGCCGCGTCGCCGAGGAGGACGGAATGACGCAAGGAGCTGACGAGGGGGGAGCCTCGCTCCTGGCGTCACGACGGCCGCCGCCACCCTTCGGGGCGGCGGCCGTTGTCGGGTGCGCTGACGTGACTGGGTCGCACGCACCGACGCAGCCGAGCACCATCGAAGCTACTCCCGCCCGGCCTGCATGCCCTTTGCACCTGCCGGGATGGTTACAGGCTTGCTGCGGTCGGCAGTCGGGACCGCCACCGGGCCGGCTTGTGGCGGCAGCCCGCCCCGCCCCCACCTCCCTCTCTTGGCCTCAGGGCCGAACGGCCCACGTTCAAGGGCCGCTGAGCCACTGCCTTGCGTCGCCCCGCGCTGACAGCGTCAAAGCGAGCGCGCGGCCACCACCGGACCGCGCCCGAGGGGAGATGACGTCATGGAGCAGGCACTGGTCGTGGGCGTGGACGGATCGGACGCGAGCCTGCGGGCGCTGGACTGGGCCGTCGACGAAGCGGTACGCCGCGGCGTGGACCTGAGGGTCGTGTGCGGGTCGAGCTGGGAGTGGTACGAGGGGCATGAGCCGTCGTTCGACATCAACCGGCGTGTGGTGCAGAAGTTCGCCGACCGCATGGTGGACCGGGCCGTCGAGCGGGCGATGCGCAGGACCGTCGCGGTGAAGGTCACCGGGCAGGTCGCCCCCGCGGACCCCGCGGCCGCGCTCATCACGGAGAGCCGCCGAGCCGGCGCGGTGATCGTCGGCAACCGCGGACGCGGAGAACTCGCGGGTCTGCTGGTCGGCTCGGTGAGCCTCGCCGTGGCCGCGCACGCCGAATGCCCGGTGATCGTGGTGCGGGGCACGGAGCAGAGCCGGAACGGTGCCTTCGGGCGGGTGGTCGTCGGTGTGGACGAGGCGAAGGATGCGGCGCCGGCCCTGGAGTTCGCCTTCCGGGCCGCCAAGCGGCGCGATGCGCACCTGCTGGCCGTCCACGCGTGGCGCTGCCCGGCCCACGAGCTGCCGGACCACCCGATCGCGGAGGACGCCGTGGAGTCCCATCGGCTGCGCGCACAGGGCGAGTTGACCCAGGCGCTGCGGAACATGGGCGACGCCCACCACGACCCTGCCGTGCGCGGCGAGGTGGTCGAGGGCCGGGCCCGGACAGCACTGCTCGACGCCGCGAAGACCGCCGATCTGCTGGTCGTGGGCGCGCGGCGCCGAAAGGGCCACGTCGGCATGCAGCTCGGCCCCGTCAACCACGCCGTGCTGCACCACGCGACCTGCCCCGTCGCGATCGTGCCGCACGCCTGACCGGACACCGGCCCCACGCGCGGCTCCGGGAAGCGGGGGCCACTGCGACCCGTCTGGTCCGGGTCACGTGTGGAACCCGCCCGCACATTCCCAGCACATCCGACGGAAGGCGATCTCCCATGCCCAGGATCCAGCTGTCAGCCCTGGACGCCCACTGGCGCGCCGCCAACTACCTTGCGGCCGGCCAGATCTACCTCTTGGACAATCCGCTGCTCACCGAGCCGCTCAGGCCCGAGCACATCAAGCCCCGGCTCCTCGGCCACTGGGGAACCTCGCCCGGCCTCACCCTCGTGTACACCCACCTCAACCGCATCATCAAGGACCGTGGCCAGGACACCCTGTGCATCTGGGGGCCGGGGCACGGCGGCCCGGCCGTCCTCGCGGGATCGTGGCTGGACGGCAGCTACACGCAGACCTACCCCGACGTCACCCGGGACGCAGCCGGAATGGCCCGTCTCTTCCGGCAGTTCTCGTTTCCCGGCGGGGTGCCGAGCCACGTCGCCCCGGAGGTGCCGGGCTCCATCCATGAAGGAGGCGAGCTCGGCTATTCCCTCGCGCATGCCTACGGAGCCGCCTTCGACCACCCGGGCCTCCTCGTCGCCTGCGTGATCGGCGACGGCGAGGCGGAGACCGGGCCGCTGGCCGCGTCCTGGCACTCCACCAAGTTCCTCGACCCGGTGCACGACGGCGCCGTCCTGCCGATCCTGCATCTCAACGGCTACAAGATCGCCAACCCCACCGTCCTGTCCCGTCTCCCGGAGGCCGAACTGGACGCCCTGCTCAAGGGGTACGGTCACGAGCCGCTGTACGTCACCGGCAGCGACCCGCGCCGCGTGCACCGCGCCTTCGCCCAGGCCCTCGACCGAGCCCTGGACCGCATCGACCGGATCAAAGCCGAGGCACCGACCGCGCAGGGCCGCCCCCGGTGGCCGGTCATCGTGCTGCGCACACCCAAGGGCTGGACCGGCCCCGAGACGGTGGACGGCGAACCGGTCGAGGACACCTGGCGCTCGCACCAGGTCCCGCTCGCGGGCGTACGCGACAATCCCGAGCACTTGCGGCAACTGGAGCAGTGGCTGCTCTCCTACCGGCCGCGCGAACTCTTCGACGCCGACGGCCGCCCCACCGATCAGGTACGGGCCGGCATCCCCGAGGGCACCAAGCGCCTCGGCAGCACCCCGTACGCGAACGGCGGCCTGCGCACCCGGAGCCTGCCGATCCGACCGCTCGAAGCGTTCGCCGTGCCCGTCGACAAGCCCGGCACCACTCTGCACGAACCGACCCGGGTGCTCGGCGGTCTGTTGGCCGGCGTCATGGCCGACACCGCCGATCGGCGCGACTTCCGCGTCGTGGGGCCGGACGAGACCGAATCCAACCGGCTCGGAGCCCTGTTCGCCCACACCGGCAAGGCCTGGCAGGCGAAGACCCGGCCCACCGACCACCACCTCGCCCGCGACGGCCGCGTCATGGAGATCCTCTCCGAGCACGTGTGCCAGGGCTGGCTCGAGGGCTATCTCCTGACCGGCCGGCACGGACTGTTCTCCTCCTACGAGGCCTTCGTGCACATCGTGGACTCGATGGTGAACCAGCACATCAAGTGGTTGAAGACCTCCCGCGCCCTGCCCTGGCGCGCCCCGATCCCCTCCCTCAACTACCTGCTGACCTCGCACGTCTGGCGCCAGGACCACAACGGCTTCAGCCACCAGGACCCCGGCTTCGTCGACCACGTCCTCAACAAGAGCCCCGAGGTCCTACGGGTGTATCTGCCGCCGGACGCCAACACACTGCTCTCCGTCGCCGAACACGCTCTGGAATCAAGGGACTACGTCAACGTCATCGTCGCGGGCAAGCAGCCCTGCTTCGACTGGCTGTCGCTCGACGAAGCCCGTGCCCACTGCGCGCGCGGTGCCGGGATCTGGGACTGGGCCGGCACCGACGACGGCGAACGCACCCCGGACGTCGTCCTCGCCTGCGCGGGAGACGTCCCCACCCAGGAAGTCCTGGCCGCCTCCGCCCTGTTGCGCGCGCACCTGCCCGACCTTGCGGTCCGCGTGGTCAACGTCGTCGACATCGCACGCCTCATGCCGCGCGAGGAACACCCGCACGGCATGCCCGACCACGCGTACGACGCGCTGTTCACCCGCGACAAGCCCGTCATCTTCGCCTACCACGGCTACCCGTGGCTCATCCACCGCCTCGCCTACCGCCGGGCGGGCCACGCCCACCTGCACGTGCGCGGCTACAAGGAGTCCGGCACCACCACGACTCCGTTCGACATGGTCGTCCGCAACGACCTCGACCGCTACCGCCTGGTCATGGACGTGATCGACCGCGTCCCCGGACTGGCCGTCCGCGCGAGCGCCGTCCGTCAGCGCATGGCCGACGCCCGTACCCGTCACCACGCCTGGATCCGCGACCACGGCACCGACCTGCCCGAAGTCGCCTCCTGGGCCTGGCCGCACTGAACCCACCCGAGGTCCGCCATGAACCGTTTCGTCATCGCCGGCCTGGACGGCTCCCGCGAAAGCCTCGACGCCGCCGACTGGGCCGCCCGCGAAGCCGTACGCCGCGGGCTGCCGCTCCGCCTGCTGCATGTCGCCGACGCACCTCACCCGCGCACAGGGCTGCCGGAACTCGACGTGGTCGGCGCACGGTTGGACGGGATCCTGAACCTCGCCGCCATCAGCCTCTCCTACGCCCACCCCACCTTGGAGATCCACGCCCGGCAGCACACGGGAGCGCCGATCCCCGCCTTGGTGGACGCGGCACGCGAGGCGGAACTCCTCGTCCTCGGGTCCCGGGGCTACAGCGGGTTCGCGGCCTTCATGGTGGGCTCGGTCGCGCTCGGCGTGGCCGCCCGCACGCACGGTCCCGTCGCTCTGGTCCGCGCCGGCGAACTACCCGAGGACGCCCACGAACCCGACGCCGACGGAGCACCGACCTGTACGACGCCCTACCGGCCGGTCGCCCTCGGCCTCGATCTGACCCGCCCGAGCGACGAGTTGCTCGCCTACGCCTTCGACGCCGCCGCCTCACGCGGGGCGCCCCTGGAGGTGGTGCACGCATGGACCCTGCCGCCGCTGTCGGCCTACATCCCCGCGGTCACCGTCTCCGTCCCCGGCGATTCGCGCGAACTGGAGCGGAACACCCTGTGCTCTCTGTCGGCGGTACTGCGGCCGTGGCAGCGCAAGTTCCCCGACACCCCGGTCAGGGAGCGGCTCGTCTACGGGCACGCCGGCCACGTGCTGCTCAAGGCATCCCTGGGTGCCTCGCTGCTGGTCATCGGCCGCCCGCGGAACGTCGTACGCCTGGGCCGGGCCGCGCACTCCGTCATCCATCACGTGACCTGCCCGGTCGTGGTGGTCCCGCACGACTGAACCGGCGCCCGGAACCGGTCCGGGCGGCCCACATCCTTGGGAGGAACAGCCATGACCCGCCGCGGTATCACCGTCGGCGTGGACGGTTCGCCGGGCTCGATACGAGCCCTGGACCGTGCCGCCGAGGAGGCGTCCCTGCGCGCCACCACCCTGGACATCGTGTACGCGGTGGCCGACCTCGACGAAGCCGGCCCGATCCTGTCGTCCGCCGTCGCCCGTGTCCGAGCCCGCCACCCCGGACTTCCTGTCACCGCGCTGGCGATCGAGGGCCGGGCGGCCCCCGTCCTCGCGGTGCGCGCACGGCACGCCGCGCTCACGGTGGTCGGCTGCCGGGGTCTGGGCACCCTCGCCGGCCCGCTCCTGGGCTCGGTCAGCCGCAGACTGGCCTCACTCACCACCGGGCCGCTGCTGATCGTGCGCGGCAGCCTCGCGGTGGGTCCGTACAGCGAGGAACTTCTCGAACCCTCCGCAACCGACCTCGGGCCGGCGTCCGCCCACCGGAACGCCGCGGGCCCAACCGGCTCCGGAAACAGAGCCGTTCAGACCCACGGGCGCGGCCCATCGGCATCGGGCGCCACGCCTGCCGGCCGAGCACAGTGAGGAATGCCAGACAACGACAACGACCGCCCTGAAGGGACCACCACCATGGCCGTGCACGAGCACCCTCACCGGCGTCCGGGCTTCCACCTGCCCTCGCTGCGCAGGACCCGGACCACCGCCGCATCCGAGCCCGCCGTGTCGGCCCGCACCGATGCACACACCGCCCGCGCGTACGCCTTCGCGTCCCTGCGGCTGCTGACCGGCTTCACCTTCCTGTGGGCCTTCCTCGACAAGACCTTCGGGTTCGGCTACGCAACTCCCTCCGGCAAGGGCTGGATCGACGGCGGCTCGCCCACCCTGGGCTTCCTCAGCGGCGTCTCGGCCGGTCCGATGGAGTCCACCTTCCACGACTGGGCCGGGGCAGGCTGGGCGAACTGGCTGTTCATGCTCGGCCTGCTCGGCATCGGCATCGCACTGATCGCCGGCGTCGCCCTGCGGATCGCCGCCCTCGCCGGCACCGTGATGATGGCGCTCATGTGGATGGCCGAATGGCCGCCCGCCCAGCACCTGTCGGACGGCTCACCGAGCATGTCGACCAACCCGCTCGTGGAGTACCACGTCATCTACGCCGTCGTCCTGATCGCCCTGGCCGTCGCATCCGCCGGCAACACTCTCGGTCTGGGCAGGGCGTGGGCCAAGCTCCCGCTCATACGCAGCAGCAGCTGGCTGCGCTGACCGCGGGAGGAGTGGCGGGGCCCGTGAGGGTTCCGCCACTTCGTGCCGCGACGGCTGCCGTGCTTCGGGGGGTCGGCCGAGTCCGCGGCCTTCGCACGTGGTCGGCCGCGAAGGGGAGCCGGCCACCGAATCCGTCGGCCGATTGCGGGCCCGGGGCGGCCTCGTCCCGCACCCGGATCATCCGTCCCGGCAGCCGCGTCGCCAATGTCGGCGTCCACGGCCGCCCAGCCACGCTCCCTCTCGAAGACCTCTGGAGCAGGAACGTCACGATCACCACCGGTCTGGTCGACACGCACTCCACGCGCACCTGCTGCGGATGCTCTCCGCCGGTCACCTCGATGTGAGCAACTTCGCGACGCATCGCTTCGACTTGCAGGAGACGCAAGAGGCGTACGAGGTCTTCGAACGGCCCGCGGACACAGGTGCGCTGCATGTCACCCCGACCGCGAGGTGACGGTCGCCTCCACCGCGAGGCCGCGGTCACCTGACCGCGAGGCGAAGCCGCTTGATCGAATCGGATCGGCCCCGCCCCTGCCGTACCCGCCGCCCGCATGCCACTGTGGCTGCCGGCCCCGAAACCGCGGGGCAGGCAGCGGCGCGTCGGTGTGGCAGGGGAGCGGGCGATGAGCGGGTTCGGCGACTACCAGCTGGAGATCTACCTCGACGGGCTGCGCGGTGTCGTGCCGCGCTATCCGATGACGTTCGAGGGGTGGGAGGAGAAGGCGCGCGCCGCCCTGGAGCCTTCGGTCTGGTCGTATGTGGCCGGCGGGGCCGGGGACGAGCAGACGCAGCGGGCGAATGTGGCGGCCTTCGCGCGGCACGGGCTGGTGCCGCGCATGTTCGTGGGGGCCAAGGAGCGTGATCTGACGGTCTCGATGTTCGGGATGACGCTGCCCTCGCCGCTGATGATGGCGCCCATCGGGGTGCTCGGTCTGTGCGCGCAGGACGGTCACGGCGACCTGGCCGCGGCGCGGGCCGCCGCGCGGAGCGGGGTGCCGATGATCGCGTCGACGCTGTCCGTGGACCCGTTGGAGGAGGTCGCCGCCGAGTTCGGCTCGACTCCCGGGTTCTTCCAGCTGTACACACCCACCAACCGGGACCTGGCGGCGAGTCTGGTGCAGCGCGCCGAGAAGGCCGGGTACCGGGGCATCGTGGTCACGCTCGACACCTGGATCACCGGGTGGCGGCCGCGCGACCTGTCGACCAGCAACTTCCCCCAGCTGCGCGGCCACTGCCTTGCCAACTACACCAGCGACCCCGTCTTCCGCGGTCTGCTCCCGCAGCCGCCCGAGGAGGACATGAACAGTGCGGTCCTGCACTGGGCGGGCATCTTCGGCAATCCGCTCACCTGGGAGGACCTGCCCTGGCTGCGTTCACTGACTTCGCTGCCGCTGATCGTGAAGGGCCTGTGTCACCCCGAGGACGTACGCCGCGCCAAGGACGGCGGCGTGGACGGCATCTACTGCTCCAACCACGGCGGGCGGCAGGCCAACGGCGGTCTCGCGGCGTTGGACGCCCTGCCGGGGGTGGTGGAGGCGGCGGACGGGCTGCCGGTGATCTTCGACTCTGGGGTGCGGAGCGGCGCCGATGTCGTCAAGGCGCTGGCGCTCGGCGCGACCGCGGTGGCCGTCGGGCGGCCGTACGCGTACGGACTGGCGCTGGGCGGGGTGGACGGTGTGATCCATGTGCTGCGCTCGCTGCTCGCCGAGGCCGATCTCCTGATGGCGGTCGACGGCTATCCCACGCTGGCGGATCTGACGCCGGAGGCGCTGCGTTCGGTGGGGTGACGGGCCGACGGTGGTGACGGGTGGTGCTGCCGGGGCGTCTGCCCCGCCCCCGGCGGCCGTCGGGGCGTGCCCCTGTCCCTGGCCCGGCTGCCACCTCTGCGCCACACGCTTGCCCCGCCCGGAGTGCGGCCCCGCGCCGTACGCGGAAGCCTGGCCTGTGATCGTGACTCTTTGTCGACATGTAGGCCACGTGGCGGTCCTGCGGATCGGCGACCGGCAGTCAGGGGCACCCCATGGCGAGCGACCGCATCGAGAACACCGGGACCAGGCCCGGGACCGACAAGGGTATCGAGAGCACCGGGACCAGCAAGGACGCCGGAAGTTCCGGGAGTTCCGGGAGTTCCGGGACCAGCAAAGACATCGAGCACACCGTCGACCAGCTCATGGACGGCCTCAAGGCCGACCTGGAGCAGCTGGCCGCGATTCCGTCGATCGCATTCCCCGGCTTCCCGCCCGAGCCGCTCGAGGAGGCCCACGCCCTGCTCGTACGGCTGCTGCGCAAGGCCGGCGTGGAGAAGGTGGAGCGGCTCGAGTTCCCCGACACCGCGCCCGCCGTCTACGCCGAGATCCCGCCCCCGACCCCCGATGCGCCGACCGTCCTCCTCTACGGGCACTACGACGTGCAGCCCCCGGGCGACGCGTCGCTGTGGCAGTCGCCGCCCTTCGAGCCCACGCCGATCGAGGGCGGGCTGCGGGCCCGCGGTATCGCCGACGACAAGTCGAACGTGATCGCCCACCTCGGCATGCTCCGGGTCTTCGGGGGCCGCCCGCCCGTCGGGATCAAGATGATCATCGAGGGGCAGGAGGAGTACGGGAGTCCCTTCGACGACTACCCGCCCACCGACCCCGAGCGCTTCGCCTGCGACGCCATGGTCATCGCCGACCTCGGCAACCTGCGCCCGGGCACGCCCACCCTGACCACGGGCCTGCGCGGCGCCGCCGAGGTCGTGGTCGAGGTGCGCACCCTCGCCGAGCCGCGGCACAGCGGCGAGTTCGGGGGCGCGGCGCCGGACGCGCTGCTCGCGCTGGTGCGGGCCCTCGCCACCCTGCACGACGCCAACGGCGACGTGGCCGTGGTGGGACTGCGGCGCGAGGAGTGGAACGGGACCGGCTACACCGAGGAGGAGTTCCGGTCCCTCGCGAGCGTCGAAGACGGGCTGCCGCTCATCGGCACCGGGGGACTCGGCGAGCGCCTGTGGTCCGGGCCCGCGATCACCGTCATCGGCCTGGACGCGCCCAGCGTCGAAGGCGCCGCCTCCGCCGTCGTCCCGTACGCCCGCGCCAAGCTGAATCTGCGCTTCCACCCGCAGCAGGACCCCAAGGAAGCCCGCGACCTGCTGGTCAAGCACCTGCGCGCCCAGCGGCCCTTCGGCATCGAGCTCACCGTCACGCCCGGCGACACCGGGCCCGGCTACGAGGCCGCCACCGGAGGACCCGCGTACGAGGCGGCCCGCGCCGCGATGAAGCGGGCCTGGGGCAAGGACGCCGACTACGTGGCGACCGGCGGCTCCATCCCGCTGGTCAACGGACTCGCGAAGGCCGCACCGGACGCCGAGGTGCTGCTCTTCGGCGCCCAGGACGGCATGTGCAACCTGCACGCGCCAAACGAACGGGTCCTGTTCTCCGAACTGCGCAACACCGTGGTCGCGATGGCCGCGTTCGTGACGGAGTACGCCGAGGACTTCCGGCGCCGCACCGGCGGTCCGGAGGCCGGCGCATGAGCACCACCGGCACCGAGGCGCCCGAACAGGAGCCGCAGCAGAAGAAGTTCACGTTCCCGAGCGCCCTGACGGTGCTCGCGATCGTCACCGTCGCCGTCTGGCTGCTCGCCTTCCTCATCCCGTCCGGTCAGTACGACCGCAACGAGGACGGCGCCCCGATCGAGGGCACCTACAAGCGCGTCCCGTCCGGACAGAGCTTCGTCGACCGGCTCAACGACCTCTTCCTGTCCCCGGTCAACGGCCTGTACGGCGTCCAGGACACCAAGACCGGGCAGGTCGGCCCGGACATGGAGGGCGCCCTCTACGGCAGCGCGGGTGTCTTTCTCTTCGTGCTCGCGATCGGCGCCTTCATCACCGTCGTGTTCGCGACCGGTGCGCTCGACCGCGGCATCTCCCGTCTCGCACACCGCCTGCGCGACCGCGGCTGGCTCCTCATCGCCGGAGTCATGGCGGTGTTCTCGGTGCTCGGCACGGTGGAGGGCTTCGCCGAGGAGACCCTCGGCTTCTACGGGCTGCTCGTGCCGATGATGCTGGCACTCGGCTACGACCGCATGGTGGCCGTGGGCACCGCCATCCTCGGCGCGGGCGTCGGCGTGCTCTGCTCGACCGTCAACCCGTTCGCGACCGGCGTCGCCTCCTCGGCGGCCGGGATCTCGCTCGGTGACGGGATCGTGCTGCGGTTCGCGATGTGGCTGGTGCTGACCGCGGTGACCATCGCGTACGTGGTCCGCTACGCCACGCGCGTACGCAAGAACCCCGAGCGGTCCATTGGAGGCTTCCAGCCGGGCGACCGGGAGAAGGCGGCGACGCGGACCGAGGAGGTGCCCGAGCTCACCCGACTGCACAAATCGGTCCTGGTGCTGCTCGTCCTCGTCTTCGCGTTCATGATCTTCTCGGTGGTGCCCTGGTCGAGCGCGCTCACCGGCAAGGCCGACGCGACGCCCTACGGATGGGAACTCGACTGGTCCTTCCCGCAGTTGGCGGCCATGTTCCTGGTCGCCGCCGTGCTCGTGGGCGTGGTCGCGCGGATGAGCGAGCCGAAGCTGAGCTCGACGATCATCCAGGGCGCGGCCGACTTCATCTCGCCCGCACTGGTCATCATGCTGGCCCGCGGCGTCACGGTGATCATGAACAACACGAAGATCACGGACACCGTCCTGCACTCCATCGAGGGCGTGGTGAAGGGGACTTCGTCCGCGATGTTCGCGGTCATCGTGTTCCTGGTGAACCTGCCGCTGGCCTTCCTCATCCCGTCCACCTCGGGCCATGCCACGCTCGCGATGCCGATCCTCGCCCCGCTCGCCGACTTCGCGGGCGTCTCGCGCGCGGTGGTCGTCACGGCGTGGGCGGCGGCGAGCGGCTGGATGAACCTGTGGGTGCCGACGACCGCCGTGACGATCGGCGGCGTGGCGCTCGCCAAGGTCGGCTACGACAAGTACCTGAGGTTCGTCTGGCCGCTGCTGGCCATTCTGTTCGTGCTGATCTGCGGGTTCGTGGCGTTGGGTGCGGCGGTGACCTGACTTCCGTGTGGGGTGACCTGATCTTCCGTACGGCGATGACGTGAGCCGCTGAATCTGCTCCGCCGCGGCGAACGAAAGGCGTGCGGCCCGCGTCCAAGAGGCATGACGTACACGAGACACATCGCCGCCTTCCTCCTGCCCGCCGCGCTGCTGCTCACAGCCTGCGGCGAGTCCGGGCCGGAACAGGTCACCGGCCCCTTGTCCGGATCGGAGGCCACGCTGCCCGCGCGTGACGCCGGGGACCTGGAGGGCGGCGACGGGGTGCGCGGGCCCGAGAAGGCCGAGCAGGGCACGTGGTACCCGCACGACTTCTTCTCGCACTGCGGCCTGCACGGCACCGAATTCGCCGGTCGCAGCTGGGTGTTGCGCACCCTGCGGACCGACCTCGAATCGCCGGTCGAGGGGGGAGGCGAGGCCGAGGGGCAGAACGTGCTCGCCGGATACATCCAGTTGGAGAGCCCGGACGTGGCCGTCTTCGTCTCCTCCGAGCTGCCGCCCGTCGAACTCCGCCCGGGCAAGCCGACCTTCGCCTGCAAGTAAGGCGACAGAGGGCTGAGGCGGCAGGCGTCCAAGGCGAGAGGCGACACGGGAGGCGAACGAAACAGGGTGCTGCGGCGTCCAGGAGACATGAAGCGCCGCAGCATGATCACCGTCCTCGCCCTGCCCGCAGCCCTGTTCCTCGCGGGCTGCGCCGACAGCGCCACCCCCTCGCCCGGCACGGCCCTGAGCGCGGAACGGACCACGTCCTCCGCCCCGAGCTCGTATCCCGGTACACAGGAGACCCTGCCGCCCCGCAAGGGCGACGACCTCGACCCCGCCGAAGGGCCGGCGACACCGAAGACCGGGACCTGGTACCCGCACGACATCCACTCGCACTGCGGCATCGAGGCGACGCGGTTCGCCGGGAAGACCTGGGTGCTGCGCACCGTTCGCACGGACCTCACCTCGCCCGTGCCGCTCGACCGGAACGCCGGGCGGGAAGCGGCCTTCAACTACATGGCCGGATACATCCAGTTGCAGGAGCCCGAGCTCGCCGTCTTCGTCTCCTCGCAGCTGCCACCGCTGGAGCTCGTGCCCGGCACCTCGAACCGCGCGTGCGACTGAGCCGGACCGTGCACGCGAGGCGCCCGGTACCCGTCGCACGCGTTCCCGGGCCCCCACGCCGGGCAGGACCTAACCTGAGGACGGAGGTGGGAGCATGCAGGAGGCGGACCCCGGGCTGTTCGGGCCCGATTCGGTGACCTGGCAGATGCACGGCGACCCCATGATGTGGGTGGCCGGTGTGCGCGCCCTGTATCTCCAGGCGCTGCACCCGCGGGCCGTGCGCGGTGTCATGCAGAACTCCGACTTCCGCAAGGACGCCTGGGGGAGGCTGCTGCGGACCGCGAACTTCGTGGGCACGATCAGTTACGGGACCACGGAGGCCGCCGAGAAGGCCGGCGCGCGGGTCCGCAAGATCCACAGCATGCTCAAGGTGACCGACCCCGACACCGGTGAGGTGTACGGGGTGGACGAGCCGGAGCTGCTCCTGTGGGTGCACTGCGCGGAGATCGACTCGTACGTCCAGGTCGCGCGCCGGTCCGGGTTCCCGCTGGACGACGCCCTCGTCGACCGCTACATCGACGAACACCGTGTCGACGCCCGCCTCCTCGGCCTCGATCCGGAGCAAGTCCCGTCGAATCAAGCCGAGTTGACCGCTTACTTCGAACGGGTGCGCCCCGAGCTGAAGGCCGGCCCCGAGGCCCGGGACGTGGACGACTTCCTGCAACGGCCGCCCACGCACCCGCTGCTCGTACCGCTGCGCGCCCTGATCTGGCGGCGCGTGGCGAACCTGGCGTATGCCGCATTGCCTCCGTATGCACAGGAGTTGTACGGCCGCCGGGGGCCTTCGGTGAAGAGTGCGGACCGGCGGCTGCGGATCGCGGGCCTCCTGCTGCGGCGCATCCCGGCCCGCGTACGCTGGCAACTACCGCCCAAGCACATCCTGCGCGCCATGGCACGGCTCGGCCCGGGCAGCCGCCCGGCACCGTACAAACTCAGGAGCAGCGCCGCCATACTGGACGGGCCGGGGAGGGCGCAGCGAAGCGACGGGGGCGACAGCACGACATGCCAGAGCAGGGGGACACCAGGCTGATCCAGGGCCGCTACCGGCTGCTCGATCTCATCGGGCGCGGCGGCATGGGCGAGGTGTGGCGGGCCCGCGACGAGTCGCTGGGGCGGCGCGTGGCCGTCAAGTGCCTCAAGCCCATGGGCCCGCAGCACGACGCGTCGTTCACGCGGGTGCTGCGCGAGCGGTTCCGGCGCGAGGCGAGAGTCGCCGCCGCGCTCCAGCACCGGGGCGTGACCGTCGTGCACGACTTCGGCGAGTCCGACGGCGTCCTGTACCTGGTCATGGAGCTCCTCGAAGGCCGCAACCTCAGCCAGCTCCTGGAGGACAACAAGGCCCACCCGCTGCCCGTGCCCGACATCGTCGACATCACCGAACAGGTCGCGCACGCCCTCGCGTACACCCATGACCAGGGCATCGTGCACCGGGATCTGAAGCCGGCGAACATCATGCGCCTGAAGGACGGGACGGTGAAGATCTGCGACTTCGGGATCGCCCGGCTCGGCGCCGACATCGGCTTCACCTCGCGCCTGACCGGCACCGGCATCGCGATGGGCACCCCGCACTACATGTCGCCCGAGCAAATTGGCGGCCAGCAGGTCGACCACCGCAGCGACCTCTACTCGCTCGGCTGTGTCCTGTACGAGATCGCCACCGGCGCCCCGCCCTTCGACCTCGACGACGCCTGGGCCGTGCTCGTCGGCCACCGCGACACCGCCCCCGAACCGCCGCGTACCCACCGGGCCGAACTGCCCGAGTTCTTCGAGCGGCTCGTGCTCGACCTGCTCGCCAAGAGCCCCGACGAGCGGCCCGGTGACGCCCGCGACCTGGTCCGCCGCGTCACCGAGGGCCGCGGCGTCAGCCTGCCGGCTCCCGGCATCCCGGCACAGCCGCACCCCGCCACACTCCGTACCGCGCAGCCGGGTGCGAAGGAGCCGCGGCTGCCCTCCTGGACCCGCGGCATGACCACCGGTCACAAGGCGAGCGGCGCCTCGGCCGCCCTGCGCACCACACCGCCCGACGCCTCCGCGGGCCTGACCGGAGAGTGGATCCCGCGCGGCGACACCCGCGGTGAGCCGGTGGTCCGTGAGCCCGAACGGCCCACGCCGTCACCCGAGTTGCTCGCCGTGCTCGCGGGGCGGCACAACGCCGGGCTCAGCCTCGGCCGCCTCGGCCGCTGGGAGGAGGCCGGCGAGGTGCACCGCGCCGTCGCCGCCGAGCGCGAACACGCCCTGGGCCCCGACCACCCCGACACCCTCGCCAGCCGCTACGAGGTCGGCTTCACGCTCAGCCGCACCGGACGGGCCGCCGACGCCCTGCGCGAGTACACCCGGGTCGCCGAGGGGCGCGAGCGCGCGCTCGGCGCCGACCACCCCGAGACGCTCGCTGCGCGCCAGGAAGTCGCTTACGTGCTGGGCCAGTTGGGCCGGCACTTCGAAGCGCACCAGGTGTACCTCGCCGTGCTGGCATCGCGGGAACGCAACCCGCGCCTGGGCCCCGACCATCCCGACACGCTGCGCTGCCGGCACAACCTCGCCTTCAACCTCTCGCGCCTCGGCCGGCTCGAGGACTCCTTCCGGATGGCCCGCGAGGTCGCCGCCGCCCGTGCCCGGGTGCTCGGGCCCGAACATCCCGACACCCTCGTCACGCGCTACGAAGTCGCGTACGCGCTCGGGCAGTTGGGGCGCTGGAACGAGGCGCTGCAAACGTACCGCGAGGTCGCCGAGGCCCGCAGGACCGCACTCGGCGCGGACCACCCCGACACCCTCGCCGCCCGCTACGAGGTGGGCATCAGCCTCGGCCGGCTCGGCCGCAGCGCCGAGGCGCTCACCCTCTACCGCGACCTCGTCGAGGACCGCACGCGCGTGCACGGATCCGACCACCCCGAGACCCTGCGCGCCCGCCACGGCCTCGGTGTGAACCTCGGCCGCATGGGCCGCTGGGAGGAGGCGCTGGACGAGGCCCGCGACGTCTGCGCGATCCGCGAGCGGGTCCTCGGCCCCGAGCACCCCGACACCCTCGTCAGCCGCCGCGAGGTCGCCGTCGGCCTCGGCTGGCTCGGCCGCTGGAGCGACGCACTGATCGAGTACCGCCGCGTGGCCGCCGCCCGCGAACGGGTGCTCGGCGCCGACCACCCCGACGCCCTCGCCAGCCGCAACGACGAGGCGCACTGCCTCGAACAGCTGGGACGCGGCGCAGAGGCGGTCGAGCTCTACCGGCGGGTGGCGGCGCTCCGACAGCAGCGCGGGACGCGCTGAGGGGGGGGCGGGGCGGGCAGCGGCGCCGCAGGCGCCTGCGCGAGGTGCCGTGCTCCCCGGACAGCGCTCGCGTGCGGGCCGTGTCCACGAGAGCCGGGTCCGCGAGGGCCGTGTCCACGAGCCGTATCCGTGAGGACGTCCACGTCTGGCGGTCCGCGATCATCCCGTGTTACGAAGAGCCATGACCGTACAGGGAGCCCCGCCCGCCCGCCGTGCCTACGACGCCGTGATCGTCGGCGGCGGGCACAACGGACTCGTCGCCGCCGCCTACCTCGCCCGCGCCGGGCACTCCGTGCTCGTGGTGGAACGGCTCGGGCACACGGGCGGCGCCGCGGTCTCCACGTATGCCTTCGAAGGAGTCGACGCCCGGCTCTCGCGCTACTCGTACCTCGTCAGCCTGCTGCCGCGGAAGATCGTGCGCGACCTCGGCCTGTCCTTCGCGGTGCGCGGCCGCGACGTGTCCTCGTACACGCCCGCGCGGCGCGCCGGCCAGGACACCGGGCTCCTGGTCGGCGGCGGACGGGCGCGCACGCGCGAGGCGTTCGCGCGGTTCACCGGCGGCGAGCGGGAGTTCGACGCCTGGGAGCGGTTCTACGGCAGGACGGGCCGGGTCGCCGAGCGAGTGTTCCCGACGCTGGTGGAACCGCTGCCGACGCGCGCCGAGCTCCGGGCCCGCGTGGACGACGAGGAAGCGTGGCGGATGCTGTTCGAGGAGCCCGTGGGCGCGGCCGTCGAGGAGTACTTCCAGGACGACGTCGTCCGCGGAGTCGTCCTCACCGACGCGCTCATCGGGACCTTCGCCGACGCCCACGACCCCTCGCTGCGGCAGAACCGCTGCTTCCTCTACCACGTGATCGGCGGCGGCACCGGCGCCTGGGACGTGCCGGTCGGCGGCATGGGCGCGCTCACGGACGCGCTCGCGCAGGCCGCACTCGACGCGGGCGCCGTCTTCGCCACCGGCTGCGAGGCGACCCGGATCGAGACCGACGGGACGCGGGCGGAGGTCGCCTGCCGCGGAACGGAGGAGTTCACCGTCGGCGCCCGGCACGTGCTCGTCGGCGCCTCGCCGCAGGCGCTCGCGGCCCTGCTCGGCGAGCAGCCGCCCCCGCCCGCCGAAGGGGCACAGCTCAAGGTGAACATGCTGCTCAAGCGGCTGCCCCTGCTGCGGGACAAGCACGTCGACCCGCGTGAGGCCTTCGCCGGGACCTTCCATGTGGCCGAGGGATACGAGCAGTTGGCGACCGCCTACGCCGAGGCGGCCTCGGGCACCCTGCCGTCCGCGCCGCCCTCGGAGATCTACTGCCACTCCCTGACCGACCCCAGCATCCTCGGTGAGCACCTCGTCGGCCTCGGCTACCAGACCCTCACGCTCTTCGGCCTGCACACCCCCGCCCGGCTGTTCGCCGAAGACAGCGAGGCGGCGCGCGAAGAGCTCCTCGCGGCCACCCTCGCCCAGCTGGACGCGTACCTGGACGAGCCGATCGCCGACGTCCTCGCCCTGGACGCGCAGGGCCGCCCCTGCATCGAGGCCAAGTCGCCGCTCGACCTGGAACGCGACCTGCGCCTGCCCGGCGGCAACATCTTCCACCGCGACCTCGCGTTCCCGTACGCCCAGGAGGGCACGGGCCGTTGGGGCGTCGAGACCGCGCACGCCAATGTGTTCCTGTGCGGTGCGGGCGCCGTGCGCGGGGGTGGCGTGAGCGGGATTCCCGGGCACAACGCGGCGATGGCGGTGCTCGGGGAGTGAGCCGCAGCCGGCGGGACGCCGCGCCGTGGTTCCTCAGGCGAGCAGCTCGCGGGTCAGCGGGGCCGGGAAGCTGACGACCAACTCGTCCGCGTCGAGCAGCGATTGGAGGCGTGCGGCCTCCTTCTCGATCAGCGCGGTCGCCTCGGCTCCCACGTCCGCAAGCAGCCGCCAGACGAGTTCACCGGTGCGGCGCTGGGCCCAGACGCCGACAATGCGGCCGTCGCTCCAGACGGTGGGGCCGCCGTTGCCCACGCTGTCGTACACGAGAGAGCGGTGGGCGGGGTCCAGGTAGAAGTCGCGGTGGTGCCAGCCCATGGTCGCCGGGTCGAGGCCGGGCAGGAAGGCGGCCCAGGGTCCGGGTGCCTCTTCCTCGGCGCCCTGGCCCGGCAGATCCCACCCCCGGCCCGCGTCCGTCAACTCCACCTCCAACACCGGCAGTTGTGCGAGCGCCCGGCGCACCTCCCGTACGCCCCAGCCCGTCCACCACTTCAGGTCGGCCTCCGTGCCCGGGCCGTACGTCCGCAGCCAGCGGCGGACCACCTCGGCCTGGGCGGCGGCCGGGTCCACGGGCTCCATCGCGGGCGCGACGTGGTAGCGGAAGCGCGCCGAGGTCCAGCCGCCGACCGGGCGGCCCCGGCGCACCCGCCCCTCCATCGCGAGCACCCGCAGCAGCTCGCCGCCGATCCGGAGGGTGGCCGCGTACCGCTTGCCGGGGCTGAGTGTGATCGTGGTCTGCAACTCGGCGACGGCGTCCGTGAGTTCCACGGCCGAGGCCTCGCCCCTGCGGGCCAGTTCGGCCAGCGCGAGAGCGGCTGCTTCGTCCAGCCAGCGCGCGTCGCGCGGCGGGTCGGCGGCGGCCAGGTGCTTGAGCAGGGTGGCCCGTTCACGGGAGGCCATCGCCGGCGGCGTGGCGTGGAAGAACGTCGAGGCGAGCGGCTCCGGCACGACGAAGAGCGTGCGCCGCATGCAGTGCATCCGCAGCAGGGTCCGGTCCTCGTACAGGGCCCGGTCCACCTCGGCGAGCGACGGGGCGCGCAGCCGCGCGAAGGAGGAGAGCGTCACGCAGGAGGCGTCGGTGGCGTGCAGTCCGACGAGCGCCTCGGCCACCTTCTCGGTACGGGTCGCGCGGTGCTCCGGGTGGAGCAGATGGCGACGGGCGAGCCGGGCACGGCGCTGTGCGGGGGTGATGCGGCGCATGGGCGGAAGGGTAGACGGGACGTGCTTCGGGGCGGCGTCTCGCGCGCCCTGCGCCGGGAGCCCTCGCCGCTGCGGGGCACCGCGTCCCGAAGCCTCGCCCATGTCACGTGTCCCCGGCGCCGCGAAGCGGTCGGGGCACCGCGTCCCGAAGCCACCCGTGCCCGGCGCTCAGTTGCGTGCGGCAGGCCTCCCGCCGCTACGAAGCCGTCGACTCCTCGATGAGCCCTTCGCGATAGGCGATCCCCACCGCTTCGGTGCGGCTGGCCGCGCCCAGCTTCGCCAGGATGTTGGACACATGGACGCTGGCCGTCTTGCCGCTGATGAACAGCTCCTCGCCGATCCGCCGGTTGGTCATCCCCTGGGCGAGCAGCAGCAGAACGTCGCGCTCGCGTGAGGTCAGCACCGACTCGGCGGGCGCCGCCTGTGCCTGGAGGCGTCCGCGGCGGATCAGCGCGTCGATGTCCTCCAGAAGCGGCCGGGCGCCGAGCGCGGTGGCCGTTTCGCGGGCGGTGCGGGCGTGTTCGGCCGCCTCCGTGCGGCGGTCGGCCGCGAGCAGCGCCTCGGCGAGCCGCCGCTCGCAGCGGGCCCGCTCGTACACGTCGCCGTACTCGGCGAACGCGGCGACCGCCTTCGCCCAGGCATCGACGTCCGCGCGCCCGGCCGCCCGGCTCTCCTCCGCCTCGGCGCGGGCCAGCCAGGCCCGGCCCTCGGGGCCGAACCAGCTGTCCTCGTCGACGTTCGCGGTGTCGCGCGCCAGGCCCGCGAGCTCGGCCGCGGTCTCGGTCCACTTGCGCGCGCCCGACTCGTCGCCGGTCAGGCGCAGTTCGGCGGCGGCGTCCGCGACCGCCGACAGGGCGAGCGCGGCCAGCCGGATGCCGATGTGGTGGCGGTCGCCGTCCGAGTCCTCGGTCAGCCGGGCGAGGGTGGCGCGCACCTGCCCGACGGCCGCCTCCGGGTCCTGGCGCATGGCCGCACCGTCGGTCAGGACGACGCCCGCGATGATCCAGGCCATCGAGTCGTAGGGCTGCTCGACCAGGAGCTGTGCGCCCTCCTCCGCCCCCGGCTCGCCGCGGCCCAACGCCACGTACAGGGCGGGACCCGTGACGAACGCGCCCGCCGCCGGCATCCGGTCGGCGTCGGCCCGCGCGGCTTCGACGCACTCGTCCCAGCGGCCCAGCGTGAAGAGCACGAGCGACCGCAGATAACGCAGCATCAGCGGGTAGTGCGCGGTCAGCAGGCCTGCGCTGCGCGCACGGTCGAGGCCTTCCGTCAGCCAGGTCAGGCATTCGTCCAGCGCGCCCGACTCGAAGCTGCCGATGGCCAGGTTGAACAGGGCGCGCAGCTCGATGGAGTCGTTGGCGGCCCGGCGGGCCAGGTCGCGCGCGTGCCGCAGCTGCTCACGCCCTTCCGGCGTACGGCGCTTGAAGTCCCCGAAGCCCACCAGCGAGATGGTCAGGTCGGCCTGCGCGTCGGTCATGCCGAGCGCCTTCGCCTTGCCGAGCGCCTCCTCGCCGACACGGCGGGCGGTGTCCTCGTCGCCCGTGTACCCGGCGGCCATGACATGGGTGGCCGCCGCCCAGACCCACGTGGGCGTGGGCGGCTCCGGGGGGATCATCGCCAGGGCTTCGCTGCTGTGGGTGAACGCGGCGGCCACGCTGTCGATGCCCATCAGCCGTCCGGCCAGCGTGTAGTGGACCCGGGCCGCCAGCTCGGAGTCGGCGTCCGAACCCACGCGGGCCAGGGCGGCGCGGGTGAGCGTCACCGCGCGGTGGTTCTCGCCCGCGTGCGCCGCGGCGGCCGAGGCGCGGAGCGTGAGCGTGATCTCGGTGAGGCCGGCGGACTCCGGGCGCTCGGCCGGGTCCACCGCCTGCCACAGGTCGAGGGCCGCTTCGAGATGGCGCAGCTCCTCGGCGGGCGCGCCCACACGGTGGGCGTGGTCGGCCGCCTCGAGCGAGGCCTCCAGCGCGCCGGGCAGGTCGTGGCTCTCGCGGGCGTGATGGGCGCGCGCGGCGGGGCGGCTGCGGGTGGCGGGCAACTGGGCGAACACCCGGTGCAGCCGGACCCGTTCGCCGGGCAGCAGATCGGTGTAGACCGTCTCCTGGATCAGGGCGTGCCGGAAGGTGTACGTGTCACGCTCGCCGGAACCCTCGCCCGCGAGCCCGCCGGCCACCAGCAACTGGCGGCTGGTCGCCTCGCGCAGCGCCGACTCCAGCTCCTCGGCGGGGAGTTCGACCACGGAACGCAGCACCTCGTGCTCGACGCTGCGGCCCGCCACGGCGGCCGCGCGCAGCACCTCCTGTGCCGTGCCGGAGAGCTGCTCGAAGCGGACCAGGAGCACATCGGCGAGACCGCTGGGCACCTCGGCGGACCCCGCGGCGGTTCCCTCGTCCGCGGTCGCGGCGAGCAACTCCTCGGCGTAGAAGGCGTTTCCCTCCGCGCGCTCGACGATGCGGCGGACCGTGGCCTCCGGCAGCGGGTCCGGGCGCAGGGTGCGGATGAGGCGCTCCACGTCGGTGTCGGCGAGCGGCCGGAGCTCGAGACGCTCGACCGCGGGCAGCCGGACCAGCTCGGCGAGCACCGGCCGCAGGGGGTGGCGGCGGTGCAGGTCGTCCGTGCGGTACGAGGCGATGAGGGCCATCCGCTGGGAGCCGCCGCCGGTGCGCTGGAGCACGGCCCGGCTGAGCAGGAAGCGGAGGAGGTCGCGCGTGGACTGGTCCGCCCAGTGCAGGTCTTCGAGGACGAGCAGCAGCGGCGCGGCCGCGGCGAGGTCGGCGAACAGGCCCGTGAAGTCCTCGAACAGCCGCAGCCGCGCGTCGGCTTCGCGTCCGCTCCCCTCGTCGGCGGGCCCTCCGGTGACGAGCCGCTCGGCGAGGGGGTGGGCGGCGACCACGGAGGCGAAGCGCTCGTCGGCGGCGAGCCGGCCCAGGATCTCGGTGAACGGCAGGTAGGGCAGGCCGACGTCGCCCAGGTCCACGCAGCGCCCGGTCACCACGGTCATGCCGTCCGCGGCGGCCCGGGCGGCGGTTTCGTCGAGCAGCCGGGTCTTGCCCACCCCGGCGTCGCCCGCGACCAGGACGGCGCGGGCCTCACCGGCGCGGGCGCGGTCGAGCAGGCCGGTGAGCCGGGCGAGTTCGTCCTGACGGCCGACAAGGGGAGACGTGGTGGGCTGTGGCACGGGGCCATCGTGCCACGGCCCGCCGACAGGCCCCCAGGGGGAGCCCGCCCCGGACCCTGCCTAGTCCGCAGGCCGCACCGGTGCGCTGGAGATGCCGGTGGACCGGCCGCTGAGTGCGGCGTCGAGGGTCGCCTGAGCCACCCGCATCGACTCCGCGTAGGGCTCCTCGGACATCCGCCGCCAGGACGTCTCCGGGTCGACCTCCTCCACCCGGGACATCACCCACCAGATGTTCCCGAACGGATCGCGCACGCGGCCGCCGCGGTCGCCCCACGCGCTGTCGGACACCTCGGTGATCACCTCGCCGCCGTGGGCGACGGCCGCGGCCATGGCGGCGTCCGCGTCGGATACGTAGATCCTCAGCAGCGCGGGCATCGCCGGCCAGTCCGGCCGCCGGTCGAAGGCGAGTACGACGGTGTCGCCGCACCGGATCTCGCCGTGACCGATGCTGCCGTCCTCGACCGGCACCCGGCTGATCTCCTCACCCTCGAAGGCCGCGGTGATGAAGTCGAGCAGTGCTCCCGTGTCGTCGGTGACGACCCACGGCGAGACGGAGGTGTAGCCCTCGGGTGCGGTGTGCTTCATGACGCGGTCCCTTCGTGGAACGGAATGCCTGCCGGATGCGGCGACGTCTCCGACGGTAGGGGTCGAGTAGGCCAGATTCCGTCCTAGATGTGACGGGTGGTGCGGACGCGGCTGTCGAGGGGCGTGGGAGGTGTGCGAAGGTGGCGGGGCTTTCGCCGGAGGCGGCGGAGGCTTCGTACGCGGGAGGGGAGACCGGAATGAGCAGCAGCGGGCAGATCCGCACCATGCTGGCCTCGATGTCCTACGGTCAGCCGGTCGAGGTGACCAACTACTGGGGCTCCGTCAAGAAGCTCTCCCGGCTCGCGGCGCTCGGCGAGCGGTTCGGCTACCAGTACATGGACGTCGTCTTCACGATGCAGGGCCTGAAGATGCTCCTCGTGCCCGACCCGGACCCGCAGGCGCGGGCGCGCGCACAGCAGGCCTGGGCCCAGCACCCGCAGGGCGGCCCGCTGCCGGCGCTGCCCGTCGAGGTCCCCGAACTCCTGCGCACCCGCATCCGCTTCGACATGTACGCCGGGCACAACGAGAAGCGCCGGCTCGCCGCCGTCCCCGTCGCCTTCGTGATCGTCGGACTCCAGATGGTGCGGCTGCCGGACATGGCCGTGTTCTGGGGCGCGCTGCTCGGCTGCGCGTTGGCGGTGGCGGGCGCGAGCTACCTGCTGCGGCGCAAGTGGCGACGGGAGTGCGGTGAGCGGCTGCGGGCCCTCGGCTACGTGCCGCTCACGGAGCCGAACGGCCGCGTACGGCTCGTGCCGCCGGGCAGTCCGTACGCGCAGCCGCAGCCGCAGCCGCACATGTACGGACAGCCCCAGCCGCAGATGTACGGGCAGCCGCAACCTCAGGCGTACGGCCAGGCTCAGCCGTACGGCCAGTCCTACGCACCGCCTCAGCAGCAGGCCCCATACGCCCCGCCTCAGGGGCAGCCGCACGGACAACCTCAGCAGCCGTACGGACTGCCCCAACAGCCCCAACAGCCCTACCAGCCGCCCCAGTAGGCCTCGGCTTGCGCGTGCTCAGTCGCGCGACACCGACCACCCCGTGGCCTCGATACGCCGTGCGTCCGCCGGCCGGTTCGAGTCGAACAGCCGGCGCCCGCCCGCCCGGACCTCCACCTCGTCCACATACGCACCGCGCCCCACGTACAACTGGTCAGTGGCGTATCGCCAGCGCAGCCGGGCCGCCGAGCCGGCGACTGCCGAGAGGTCGGCCGAGACCGTGTGCCAGACGCGGCCCGACCAGCCCGTCACCGATCCGTCGGGGTGCGGGCCCGCGACCGGGCCGCCGCCGGTGGTGAAGGCGAGCGGCGACCATGTGGTGCCCCCGTCCGTGGACGCCTCCAGGTACAGGCGGTCCGAACCGGGCTCGGTGTCCCACCACAGGGAGCAGTGCAGCCGGGCGCCGGCCGGCAGGTCGAGGTCCGGCAGCGTGAGCGTCGCCGAGGTCGAGCCCGCCATCCCGGAGAACCAGGCCTCGCGCCCGCTCGCCGGACGCACCGGCACCGCACGTGCCAGACGGTTCGCGGTGGCCACGCGGGGCGCCGAACCGGAGCGCCAACTGCGCACGGGATGCACGGAGTTGCCGAGCACCACGAGGAAGGAGTCGGTGGTCGGGTCGAGGACCAGCGAGGTGCCGGTGAAGCCGGTGTGGCCCGCGGTGCGCGGGGTGGCCATCGCGCCCATGTACCAGTGCTGGTAGAGCTCGAAGCCGAGGCCGTGCTCGTCGCCGGGGAAGTCCGTGTTGAAGTCGGTGAACATCAGCTCCACCGAGTCCCGGCTGAGGATCCGTGCGCGTCCGTACGAGCCGCCGTTGAGCAGACACCGGCCCAGGACCGCCAGGTCCCAGGCGCAGGAGAACACGCCCGCGTGGCCCGCGACCCCGCCGAACCCGAAGGCGTTCTCGTCGTGCACCTCGCCCCACACGAGCCCGCGGTCCAGGCCGGACCACGGCAGCCGGGCGTCCTCGGTGGCCGCGATCTTCGGCTTCCAGCTCGCGGGCGGGTTGAAGCGGGTGCGGCGCATGCCCAGCGGCGCGGTGATCTCCTCGCGCAGGAGCACGTCGAGGGCGCGTCCGGTGATCTTCTCCAGGACCAGCTGGAGCGAGATGAGGTTGAGGTCCGAGTAGAGGTACTTGGTGCCCGGCGGGTTGAGGAGCTTCTCGTTCCAGAGGAGTCGGAGCTTTCCCTCGTACGTGGGCTCCTTGAAGAGCGGGATCCAGGAGCGGAAGCCCGAGGTGTGCGTGAGGAGCTGGCGGACGGTGACGTCCTGCTTGCCGCCGCCCGCGAAGTCGGGGAGGTACGAGGCGACCGGGGCTTCCAGTTCCAGCGTGCCGCGCTCGATCTGCTGCACGGCGAGGATGGAGGTGAAGAGCTTCGAGACGGACGCGAGGTCGTAGACGGTGTCCTCGGCGGCCGGGATCTGCTGGTCCGCGGGGAACTCCACGCCGGTGTCGGTCTTCTCGTCGTACGCGGAGTAGCGCACCGCCATGCCGATCGGCTCGTGCAGGGCGACGGTGGAGCCGCGTCCCGCGAGCAGCACGGCGCCCGCGTACCACGGGTGCTTGGGGGAGGGGGCGAGGAACTTCTCCGCGTCGGCGACGAGTTGGCGCAGCTCGCCCGCGAGCAGCCCGGCCTGTTCGGGGGAGCCGCGCCGCAGCGTGCGTCCGTGGCCGGTCTCCACGGCCGCCGCCGGGCCCGCCGGGAACGGCACGAGGGCGACGGCGCCGCCGAGCGCCATCATGCCCGCCCCGAACTGCCGCCGGGACAGGGCCGCCCGTCTGGGAGCCTGGCCGTGGTCCGCGTGCGCCTCCGTCATGCCGTGACTCCTCCGCGTATCGATGTGACCGATGTAGCGATGTGCCGAAGTACCGAAGTACCGAAGCTTCCGGGCTGAAAGATACTTTCGCGATCCTCGCGTCGAGTGAAACCTTCTTTCGCGGGCGTGCCCCTGTCAAGACCACGGGAATCCATGCGCACCGAGTGCCGTGCCGGGCAAAGAATCTGACACCCAGTCAGAAAATCTCTTCCCTCGCCCGCGCGGCTGCGGCATCCTGCCCGCATGCAGACGGAGCTGAGCAAGAAACTCGGAGTCGAGCACGCCGTCTTCGGCTTCACGCCGTTCCCCGCCGTGGCCGCAGCGATCACCCGGGCCGGCGGTTTCGGCGTGCTCGGCGCGGTCCGCTACACGGCACCCGACGACCTGAAGCGTGACCTCGACTGGATGGAGGCCCACACCGACGGCAAGCCCTACGGCCTGGACGTGGTGATGCCCGCGAAGAAGGTCGAGGGGGTGACGGAGGCCGACGTCGAGGCCATGATCCCCGAAGGGCACCGGCAGTTCGTGCGCGAGACCCTCGCCAAGTACGGTGTGCCCGAACTGGCCGAGGGCGAGGCCTCCGGCTGGCGCATCACCGGCTGGATGGAGCAGGTCGCCCGCACCCAGCTCGACGTGGCCTTCGACTACCCGATCAAACTCCTTGCCAATGCGCTGGGTTCACCGCCGGCCGACGTGATCGAGCGCGCGCACGAGAAGGGCGTCCTCGTGGCCGCCCTCGCGGGCAGCGCCCGGCACGCGCTCAAGCACAAGGAAGCCGGCATCGACATCGTGGTCGCGCAGGGCTACGAGGCCGGCGGGCACACCGGCGAGATCGCCTCCATGGTGCTCACGCCGGAGGCGGTCGAGGCGGTCGCCCCGCTGCCCGTGCTCTCGGCCGGCGGCATCGGCAGCGGTGAACAGGTCGCCGCCGCCCTCGCGTTGGGCGCCCAGGGCGTGTGGACCGGATCCATCTGGCTGACCGCAGCCGAGGCCGACATGCACTCGCGGGCCGTCACGGAGAAGCTCCTGGCCGCCGGTTCCGGGGACACGGTGCGCTCGCGCGCCCTGACCGGCAAGCCCGCGCGCCAGCTGCGCACCGAGTGGACCGACGCCTGGGACGACCCGCACGGCCCCGGCACCCTGCCGATGCCGCTGCAGGGTCTGCTCGTCGCCGAGGCGCTGACGCGGATCCAGAAGTACGAGGTGGAGCCGCTGCTCGGCACACCCGTCGGGCAGATCGTCGGCCGGATGAACGCCGAACGCCCCGTCCAGGAGATCTTCGACGACCTCACCCGCGGCTTCGAGCGCGCCCTCGACCGCCTCAACCGCATCGCGGGCCGGGCCTGAGCCCCTGACCAGCACCCGAAGGAGCCCCTACCCATGTCCCAAGCACCCAACGGTTTCTGGGCGCAGGCGACGGCCGACCCGGACCGCAGGATCCTGATCGCACCCGACGGCGAGGAGTGGAGCGCGGGCCGGCTGCACGCCGCGGTCAACCAGCTCGTGCACGGACTGCGCGCCGCCGGCCTGGAACGCGGCGACGCTTTCGCCGTCGTCCTGCCCAACGGCGTGGAATTCTTCACCGCGTATCTCGCCGCCTCGCAGGCCGGCTTCTACCTCGTCCCGGTCAACCACCACCTGGTCGGCCCGGAGATCGCCTGGATCGTCTCCGACTCCGGCGCCAAGGTCCTCATCGCGCACGAGCGCTTCGCCGAGGCCGCGGTGCACGCCGCCGACGAGGCCAAGCTGCCGCCCGAGAAGCGGTACGCGGTTGGCTCCGTGGAGGGCTTCCGGCCGTACGCCGAACTCCTCGAAGGACAGCCCGAGTCGGCGCCCGCGGACCGCACCCAGGGCTGGGTCATGAACTACACCTCCGGCACCACGGGACGCCCGCGCGGCATCCGGCGCCCGCTGTCCGGCAAGGTGCCCGAGGAGGCGTATCTCGGCGGCTTCCTCGCCTTCTTCGGGATCAAGGCCTTCGAGGACAACGTCCACCTCGTCTGCTCGCCGCTGTACCACACGGCGGTGCTGCAGTTCGCGGGAGCATCGCTGCACATCGGCCACCCCATCGTCCTGATGGACAAGTGGACCCCCGAGGAGATGCTGCGACTGATCGACACCTACAAGTGCACGCACACCCACATGGTGCCGACCCAGTTCCACCGTCTCCTGGCACTGCCCGAGGCGGTCAAGTCCCGCTACGACGTCTCCTCCATGCGGCACGCGATCCACGGCGCCGCGCCCTGCCCGGACCACGTGAAGCGCGCGATGATCGAATGGTGGGGGACCTGCGTCGAGGAGTACTACGCGGCCAGTGAGGGCGGCGGCGCCTTCGCGACCGCGGAGGACTGGCTGAAGAAGCCCGGCACCGTCGGCAAGGCCTGGCCGATCAGCGAGCTGGCCATCTTCGACGACGACGGCAACCGGCTGCCGCCCGGGGAACTCGGCACGGTCTACATGCAGATGAAGACCGGCGGCTTCTCGTACCACAAGGACGAGGAGAAGACGAAGAAGAACCGCATCGGCGACTTCTTCACCGTCGGCGACCTCGGGATGCTCGACGAGGACGGCTATCTCTTCCTGCGCGACCGCAAGATCGACATGATCATCTCCGGCGGCGTGAACATCTACCCGGCCGAGATCGAGTCCGCACTGCTCACCCACCCGGCCGTCGCCGACGCCGCGGCCTTCGGCATCCCGCACGCCGACTGGGGCGAGGAGGTCAAGGCGGTCATCGAGCCGGCCGAGGGCTACACCGCCGGCGACGCTCTCGCCGCCGAGATCCTCGCGCACTGCGAGCGGCAGCTGGCCGGGTACAAGCGGCCCAAGAGCGTGGACTTCATCGAGACGATGCCGCGCGACCCGAACGGCAAGCTGTACAAGCGGCGCCTGCGCGAGCCGTACTGGGAGGGGCACGAGCGGCCCATGTGACCCCGCCCGCCGCGGACAGCCGCCGTCCGGTCGCCGTGCGCGAGCGGGCGGCGGCTGTCAGCGTTGACGTATGGCTGCCGCGAAACCGAGTGCCTTCACGTCCGTGGGGACCGTTGTCGTGCCCCTGGTGGCGCTGGTGGTCCTCGGCTTCACCTGGGGCCGGAGCCTGCCGGGCCCGATGGTGGCCCTGGTCGCCCTGTGCCTGGCCGGCGCCGTTCTCGCCGCCGTGCACCATGCCGAGGTGGTGGCCCACAAAGTCGGCGAGCCCTTCGGATCCCTGGTCCTCGCCGTCGCCGTCACCCTCATCGAGGTGGCGCTGATCGTCACTCTGATGGCCGACGGCGGCCCGAAGGCCAGCTCGCTCGCCCGCGACACCGTCTTTGCCGCCGTGATGATCACCTGCAACGGCATCGTGGGCCTGGTGCTCCTGGTCGGCGCCTGGCGCAACGGGGTGGCCGCCTTCAACACGGACGGCACGGTCGCCGCGCTGTCCACGGTGGCGACGCTCGCCACGCTCAGCCTCGTGCTGCCGACGTTCACGCACGGGGTGAGCGGCCCCGAGTTCACCACCGCGCAGCTCGCCTTCGCGGCCGTCGTCTCGATCGGCCTGTATCTGCTGTTCGTGGCGATGCAGACGATCCGGCACCGCGAGTACTTCCTGCCGGTGACCCGGGATGGCGAGGTGCTCGACGAGGACGACCACGCGCACCCGCCGACCACCCGCGAGACCCTCATCAGCCTCGCGCTGCTGCTGGCCTCGCTGATCGCCGTGGTCGGCAACTCCAAGGGGGTGTCGCCCACCATCGAATCCGGTGTGGAGGCGGCGGGCCTGCCCCACTCGGTGGTCGGTGTGGTCATCGCGCTGCTGGTGCTGCTGCCCGAGACCCTCGCGGCCTTCCGCTCGGCCCGCAACGACCGCGTGCAGATCAGCCTCAACCTGGCGCACGGCTCGGCGATCGCGAGCATCGGTCTGACGATTCCCGCGATCGCCGTGGCCTCGATCTGGATGGACGGCCCGCTGCACCTGGGCCTGGGCGCCACCCACATGGTGCTGCTCGCCCTGACGATGGTGGTGAGCGCCCTGACCGTGGTGCCGGGCAGGGCGACTCTCCTCCAGGGCGGGGTGCATCTGGTGGTGTTCGCCTCGTTCGTGTTCCTGGCGATCAGTCCGTGACGCGATCAGTCCGTGACGCGATCAGTCCGTGACGCGATCCGCCCGTGACGCGATCCGCCCGTGACGCGGTCAGCCCGTGAGGCGGTCAGCCCGTGACGCGAGGCGGCACCGCGGCCGTCAGTAGGCCACCTCTTCGGCCTTCAGGACCGGCCCCGCTCCTTCACCTTCACCACCCTCAGCTCCGGCGACCGGCGGATGTCCTTCTCGCAGAAGCGCGCCGTCACCCACTTCTCCTGCGCGTACAGCCGCGTCTGGTCACTGGAGTGCGGCGAGTTGGGGTTCTGCGACTGCGCGTACGTGAGCAGCGTGCGCGCGACCGGGCAGCCGGAGCCGTCCCAGCCGACCGCCTGGATGTGGCTGGAACCCGTGCTCACCTCGGTGTAGCCGGCCTTCGGGTCCCACACCGGCTCGATCTTGTTCCAGACGCCGAGCGACTCGGTGCCGCCGTGGATCGGGATGCGCTTGCCGTCCCGTACGACGTACTGGTGGTCTCCGAGCCGCCCGTCCAGCGGGATGCCGGCCGCCGTGAGCTGCGTGACGGCGTCCGCGAGGGCGCGGGCGAAGGCGGGTGAGGCGGTGTTGAGGGTGTGCGGGGTGCGGACCGGATCGGCCGGGTCGAACGGCACCGTCCACACGCCCTGCGGGCCGAGCTGGGCGCGCATGCCGCGCCAGAACCGGTCGTAGAGCAGCGCGCCCCGGCTGCCGGAGTCCATCGTGCGGTCCCAGCGCTCGATCACCTTGCAGGCGCCACTGATGTCAACCGCCCTGCCGTCGCTGCCCGTTGCCTTGCCGCCGGGCAGTTGCGCACAGGCCTTCGCCGCCTCGGCGGCGCCCAGGGTGCCTGCGGGCGCCCGGTTGGCGAACTGCTGGCGCTGGAGGTCCGCGACCGTCAGCTTGCCGCGCGCGGCCATCGCCGCCACGTCCTCGATCGCGCCGCGGGTGCGCATCGAGCGGGGCGTGTCGATGTTGCCGAAGACGCGCTCGTAACCACGCAGCGGCCGGTCCGCGTTGGCGAGCCACGCGCTGTCGTTGGAGTTCTCCGCGTACGGGGCGTCCACGAGCGTGGGCATCCGCGAGGGGCCCAGGATGCCGGGCTGCAACGCGTCCTGGTCACGGCCCAGACCGCAGTCCGAGCGCGATCCGTCGAGCACCGCGAGACCCGCCGTCGGATACGTCACCTTGCCGAGGAGCGTCGAGCAGCGCGCCGCGATCTCGTCGGTGATACGGGGCAGGACCTGCGACTGCGTGTAGAGCGAGTGGCCCTTGGCGTCCGCGGCGATCGTGTTCACCCACGGCAGGCCCTGCGTGGTGCGCAGCACCTCCTGGATGCCCTTGACGCTGCGGGCCTTCGCGAAGCCGAGTGCGGTGTCGGAAGCGCGCAGATTCGAGGCGTTGGGGTCGTTGAGGGCGTACGCCGTCGTGGCCGTCCACGGCAGCGGCAGTTCCGCGCCGAGCGAGGTCACGACCGGCCCGTACTCGGTCCACCACTGGTCGCGCGTGACGGGAGCGCCGCCCTTCACCTCGACGGTGACGGTGCGCTTGGTCATCCTGCGCGGCTTGCCGTCGACGAGATACGTGGTCGGGTCGGCCGGGTCCAGGGTCAGCTGGTGCAGGTTCATCGGCACGCCGGTCGCCACCGTGTGGCTCCAGGCCGCATACGGCGTGAACCCGATGGACGGCGTGACCGCGCCGATCAGCGAGCCGCCGGAGACGTTGAGCTCACCGGGGATGGTCTGCTGCACCTGCCAGAAGCGGCGGCCGCCCTGCCAGGGGTAGTGCGGGTTGCCGAGCAGCAGTCCGCGCCCGTTCGCCGTCGTACTGCCGTGGAACGCCACGGCGTTGGAGCCCATCGCGCCGTCGTCGGTGGCGAACAGCTCGCGCGCCGCCTTCGCCTTGTCCTGCGCCGAGGTGTCCTGCGGCCCCTTCGCGCCCGTCGCCGGCGGCTGCGCGCTCACGATCGCGTCCGCCGCGCGTCCCTGACCGCCGAGCACCGACAGCGCGAACGCCAGCCGGGACATGTCCAGTTCGGTCACCGGCTTGACCCAGTCGGCGCCCTTGCAGGCCGGGTCCGTGATGCGGTTCTGCTTCAGCCACGCGTTGTAGCCCGCGGCGAATCCGCGCACCAGCTTCTTCTGCTCGGGCCTGTTGCCGCGCGGCGGCGGCAGCTCGGCGAGCTTCTCGACCGTGCCCGCCTGCTTGATCCCGCGGAAGAACAGGTCGCTGGAGGTGTTGGAGGTGGCCGAGGAGAGCGAGCCGTCGGGGGCCTTGCCGCCCGCGCCGAAGTACTTCGCGCGCTCACCGTTCAGCGTGACGAAGCCCTCGGCCAGGATGCAGACGTTGTCCTCGGCCTGCGCCCACCCGGTGCCGAAGCCCAGATCGGCGTAGCTCTTGGCGAGGATGTGCGGGATGCCGTACTCGGTGTACCGGATGGTGGCCGACAGGCCGCCGTGCGAGGGGTGCCGCTCGCTGCGGTCCTGGTCGGCGGCGGGTGCGGGCGACGCGGTGGCGGCGGCGGTGAGCAGCGCGGTCCCGAGGAGCACGAACCGTCTCACGCGGTGGCGCATGGATCCTCCCAACTGGTTTGCGGGCAGGGGCGGTTGAGCGTACCAACCGGTCGGTCACATGTCGCCGTCCGTGCAGGTCCCGGCGTGCGTGCGTCCACGGCGGCGGCTTGCGTCAAACAGTTGTCAGCATGCTGAGACGCCGGCGCACGTCCCCGCTCCGCGGGCCTATCGTCGGGGTCGGGAAGTGCGGCGGCCCGGCCGTACGTCAGTGACCCGCTCACGCCCTGAGGAGTACGTGATGCCGTCAGTCGCCCTGTCCGAGGACGCCGAACCCGGTGAACGGGTCCCGGCCGGACCCCTCTTCGTCCCGGTCCGGCCGGGTCCCGCGGGCTGCAGCCCCCGCTTCTTCCGTACTGCGCTCGGCTTCCGCACCGCCGTGGCGTTCACCTCGGAGGACCGGCTCAGCTCGCTCCTGGGCGCGCACCACCCGCGGATCCGCCTGTCCGAACCGGCCCTGCGCGCCCTGGCCGCGCCGCTGGGCGTCACGCGGCTGACGGTCGACCCGCTGTTCTCGGCTCCGCGTGCCGGGCGGAGCGCTTCGGAGTCGGCGACGGAACCGGTCCGCGTGACGCGTACGACCATCCCCGGGCGTGCAGCCGCCCGCTGGCCCGAGTCGAAGCGGCAGGCGTACCACTAGACCGCGCGAGGCGCTGCCCCTTCGGTCTCCTCAGTCGTGCGAGGTTCTTCGGTCGTACGGGGTTCTTCGGTGGCAGGGGACGCCCCGGGGCCCGCCGACCCCGCACGCAGCCCCGGCGCAAGCGTGAGCGTGACCGTGAGGGACAGTGCTGCCATCACCGTGATCGCCGTTGCGGGGGAGGTGAGTTGGGCCAGTGTTCCCGCGAGTGAGGCCGCCACGCCCTGCATCGTGAGCATCCCCGAGGTGTGCAGGCCGAGCGCATGGCCGCTCAGCGACGGCGGGGTCAGCGCCATGAGGCGTTCCTGCTGCACCAGGCTTGCGGCGAAGCCCACCGAAGCTAGGGCGGCGAGGGTGAGTGTCAGCGGCGTCGCCGGGCGCAGGGCGAAGAGCAGGTACGGCGAGGCGAGCAGCAGGAGCAGGGGGACGCCCAGGCGCGGACGCCACGACGCGGGGACGAAGCGGCCCACGAGGACGTCGCCGAGGAACATCCCGCCCGCGGCGCAGGCGAACAGCAGACCGGCCTGGCGGGGCGCGTACGAGACGAAGAGGGACTCCGCGCCGACGACGAGACCGTTGGGCACCCACAGCGCGAGCAGGACCCGGCGGCGCGAACGGTCCGACCACAGCAGCCCGTTGGTGCGCCAGGTCTGTGCCACCGACGGACGGCCCTGTGCCCGGGCGGCACGGCGCGAGAGACCGAAGCGGGTCGCGCACGCCGACACGAGGTAGAGGCCCGCGCCCGTGAGCAGGGCGCCGCGCGCGGAGAGCGCCACGACGAGGAGCCCGCCGAGGGCGAAGCCGGCGACCTGCATCGCACCCGCGCACATATTGAGCAGCGAGCGGCCGAGCACATAACCGTCCTTCGGCAGCACCTCGTTGACCAGGCCGTACCGCACCCCGCCGCCCAGCGCTCCGGCCATGCCGAGACAGAGCAGCACTGCGAACGTGCCCCACAACGGCATGCCCGGCAGGGCCTGCACGGCGGTCCCGGTGGCGAACAGGAGGGCGATGCCCGTCAGCGCGGCCCGCGGCGGCAGCCGGTCGGCGGCGGAGAGCAGCAGGGTCGCGCCGAGCACCTGGGCCAGCGACGGGCCGAACATCGCGAGCGCGGTCAGCAGCGGCGAGCCCGTGGCCGCGTGCACGAGCGTGCCGAGGGCCAGGCCGCTCATGGTCTGCCCGGCGACGTGCCCCGCCGAGGCCAGGAAGAGTGGGGTGAATTCAGGAGTGGAGAAGAGATCGCGGTAGGAGCGCATGGGGGAGTGTGTGCGGGCGGTGGCCTGCGGGCGTTAATGTTTCGCGCTGGTGCGAAACCTCGGTGGTCGGGTCGGGTCGGGTCGGGTCGGGTCGGGCCGCGGGCCGAGGTGTACGGGCGGGCCGCGGAGGAGCCGCGCATCGGCGGGCAGGAGCGGGCGGCCGGAGGGAGGCGGAGGGCATGGGGCTCTGGCTCATCAGCACCGACACCCTCGCCGGCAGCCGCTTCGTGGTCTCCCCGCTCGCCGAGACCATCGCGAGCTTCATGGCCCTCGAACGCGGCACGCCGCATCACCCCGGCGAGCGCTCCTGGCTGGACGCCCACCTGCCCGCCTACCGGGCGCGGCTCGCCGCCGACCCGCTCACCGCGCAGACCGCCAAGGCGGCCATCGGGCCCGCGTGGAACGCCGACTACCTCACGCCCATCCCGGACCCCGAGGCGCTGCCGACGTTCGAGCAGGAGCTGGCGGTGATCCGGGCCACGGAACCCGCCACCGCGCGCTCGGATCTGACGGTCTCGTACGGCGGTCCGCTGCCGCCCGCCCTGGAGCGCGACGACCTGGCCGAGCGCACCGCCGACCTCCTGGAGTGGGTCTGGCGGCACGCCGTGCGGCCGTACTGGGAGCGGCGGCGCAGGATCCTGGAGGCCGACATCGCCGCCCGCACCGCACAACTCGGCCGCGGCGGCTGGTCCGCCGCGCTCGACGGGCTGCGCCCCGGGATGCGCTGGCTCGGCGACGGCCGGCTGCGCATCAACGCCCACCCATACCCGCCGCGCCAACTCGACGCCACCCAGCTCCTGTTCGTGCCGGTGACGGTGAAGGCGGGCTGGTCCGCCTGGGGCGACGGCGGCCGCCGGCACGCGCTCGTGTACACCTGCTCCGGTGCGCTCGCCGAGGCGGGCCGCACCCAGGTCCCCGAAGCGCTCGGCGCGCTGCTCGGGCCTGCCCGCGCCCGCGTGCTCGTGCTGCTCGACACACCGAAGAGCACCTCCCAGCTGGTGGCGCTCACCGGGCAGGGGCTCGGGTCGGTCGGGCGCCATCTCAAGGTGCTGCTCGACGCGGGACTCGCGGTGCGCCGCAGGGCGGGCCGCTCGGTCCTGTACTTCCGGTCGGCGGCGGGAGAAGTGCTGGTCAACGCCGCGGCGGGGGAGCAGTCCGGGGCATGAACGCCCGTGACCGCAGCGGTTTCTGACGGTCGGCCCGCCGACCCTGACGCCACGTCAACAGGCCTCACCCGGAGCACCCCACCCGGCTTCGCTGACGGATCGTCAAGGCGGCGCCCCGCACGCTGACGGCATGTCAGCACATTGGCCGAATCCGCTGAGGCCCCGTCATCCGATCGGACCCCGCCGGGCGGCGCACCGCGCGCGACGGGGTTCTCCTCGTGGGCGGGACATGGTGCTGCCTATACAGCGGAGAAGGCTCCGCCCCGTGGCCCGTGGAGGAGCGGATGTACCAGCAGGAGATAGGCGTGGGCTCCGGCCATGCCGCTGCCCTCACCTGGTGAGTGCGGCCGGAGTCGAGGAGCGGCCGATGCGCGAGGCGTCCTGCTCGGGGACGTGTCACGAAGCCTGCGGCCCGTCCGTCCGGTACCTCCGGAGGGACGGGCCGCCGCGCGTGCTCGCGCCACCGGCGGTGCCGCTCGGGCCTGCCGCTCGCGCCGCCCTAGCGGGCGAAGACCCGCGCGCCCCCCACGAACGTCTGCTCCACCCCCGTCGAGCAGATCTCCTCCGCGGGGCCGTCGAAGGGATCGCGGTCCAGGACCACCAGATCCGCCAGATACCCGGGCGCGATCGTCCCCGTCTCGTGGTCGAGATGGTTCGCATACGCGGTGCCCGCCGTGTACGCCGCCAGCGCCGCGCCCAGGTCTATGCGCTGCTCCGGCAGGAACACCGGGGTCCCCTCGGGTGCTTCGGGCAGCCGCCGGTTGACCGCGACGTGCAGGGCCTGGACCGGGTCGGGGCTGCTGACCGGCCAGTCGCTGCCGGCCGCGAGCACGGCACCGGAGCGCAGCAGGTCGCCGAACGGATACTGGTGTGCCGAGCGCTCCGCGCCGAGGAACGGGATCGTCAGCTCGTCCATCTGCGGCTCGTGCGCGGCCCACAGTGCCTGCACGTTGGCGCTCGCGCCCAGGGCGCGGAAGCGCGGCACGTCCTGGGGGTGCACCACCTGGAGGTGGGCGAGATGCGGCCGCGTATCCGAGAAGCCGTTGGCCTCGCGCGCCGCCGCCACCGCGTCGAGCGCCTCACGGACCGCGCGGTCGCCGAGCGCGTGGAAGTGCACCTGGAACCCCTGCGCGTCCAGGGCCGTCACGTACTTCCGCAGCTCCTCGGGCGGTACGAAGCTGATCCCGCTGTTGTCCGAGGTGCAGCCGCAGCCGTCCAGGTAAGGCGTGAGCAGGGCGGCCGTGTGGTTCTCGGCGATGCCGTCCTGCATGATCTTCACGCTCGTGCAGCGCAGCCGGCCCACCGTCCCCGCCGCGCGCCGCGCGAGCAGTTCGTCGATCTGCTCGATGCCGCGCGCCCGGTCCCACCACAGCGCGCCGACCACCCGCGCGGTCAGGCGGCCGTCGGCGGCCGTGGTGAGATACGCGGGCGTCGGGTCCTTGAGGTTGCCGAGCTCGCCGAGGAGCGCGTCCTGCCAGGCGGTGACGCCGAGCGAGTGCAGCAGCTCCTGCGCGCGCAGCAGACCCGCGATCGTCTCCTCCGCGGTGAGTTCCGGCAGCAGCCGGCCCACGAGGTTGGCCGCGCCTTCCTGGAGCATGCCCATGGGCGCACCGTCGGCGTCGCGCTCGATCCGGCCGTCGGCGGGGTCGGGCGTACGGGCGTCGAGGCCCGCGCGGCGCAGGGCGACGGAGTTGACCCAGGCGCCGTGGTGGTCGCGGTTGGTCAGATACACCGGGCGGTCCGGCACGAGCGCGTCCAGTTCGGCGGCCGTGGGCAGACCGCCGGGGAAGGCCTCCATCGCCCAGCCCCCGCCCGTGATCCACTCGGCCTCCGGGTGCGCTTCGGCGTAGGCGCGGATCCGGCGGCGGTACTCCTCCGGCGTGGTGGCGCCGCTCAGATCGCACTGCCCGAGCTCGATCCCGCCGCCGACCGGGTGCACATGCGCGTCCTGGAAGCCCGGGATCAGCAACTTGCCCCGGAGATCCACGACTTCGGTGCCCGGGCCGATCAGCTCGCGCACCTCGTCGTGCCCGACGGCGACGATCCGCTCGCCCCGTACCGCCACGGACGTGGCCCGCGTACGGGCGGGGGAGAGGGTGTGGGCGGGGCCGCCGGTGAAGACCAGATCGGCGTGCATGCGGAACTCCTTGCGTAGTCGAACGGTGCGGTGGTGGAGGCGCGGCGCGGTGTGCCGGCCGTGCGATCAGAGGGCTGACGGGGGTTCGGGGGCGGCGAGCGAGAAGCCGCCGCGGTCGAAGTACGCAGAGCGCCGGCGGTACTTCGCCCACGCGGCCATCACCAGGCCGGAGAGCACGACACCGGCCGGCACGGCGAGCATGAACCAGCCGTTGTCCGGGCTCAGTTCGAAGTGGTCGCTCATCGTGGCGTAGGAGTGGGCGAGGTAGCCGCCGATGCCGAGCAGCGCGAGCCCGGACAGGCCGGGGGCGAGCACGGAGCGGACGGCGCGGGCCGGCGCTGCGCGCAGGTCGGCGCGGAAGCGGACGGCGCAGGCGAGCGCGGTGAGGCCGTAGTAGAGGGCCACGATCAGACCGATGGAGTTGACCGCGGCGAGGATCATCTCGTTGAGCTTCGGGATGGCCAGGGCGAGCAGGGCCATGAGCGCGGCGACCGCCATGACGGCGACGGTACCGGCGGCCGGCGACCCGTAGCGCGGACTGATCCGCGTCCACAGCGGGCCCATCGTGCGGTCGCGGCCCATCGCGTGCAGACCGCGCGCGGTCGGGATGACACTGGACTGGAGGGAGGCCACGGCCGAGCACATCAGCGCGAGGAGCGGCAGGGTCGCCCACGGCTCGGCGGCCAGCTTCTCGCCCAGATACGTCAGCCCCTGCGGCCCCTGCTCGATCAGTTCGGGCAGCGACATCTCGCGCTGGAAGGCCACCGACCCGTACAGGAAGAGAGCCAGCATCGTGAACAGGGCGATGAAACCGCCCCGTCCCACATCCCGGGTGTCCTTGGTCTCCTCCGTGACGCTGAACGCCGCGTCCCAGCCCCAGAAGAAGAACACCGCGAGCACCAGCCCCTGCGCGAAGGCCGTGCCGTCGCCGATCGCGAACGGATCGAACCACGACCAGGCGAAGCCGTGGTCACCGGTGACGATCGCCCAGCCGCAGAACACCAGGAGCACGGCGTACTCGAAGACGAGCAGCCAGGTCTGGAAGCGGGTGGCGTGCCGGACGCCGGTGACGGCCGTGACGGTCACGGCCACCAGGACGAACAGACCGAGCACCGTGCTCAGCGCCGTGGAGTTGGGATCGAGCCGCAGACCGAACAGGTCGTGCAGACCGGCCTTGTTCGCGAACTGAAGCACCACCGAGCCGGTCACCGCACTCGTGTACGCCATGAAGATCACCGTGCCGACGAGCGTGAACCAGCCCGTCAGGAAGCCGAGCCAGGGGCCGAGCGACTTGCCCACCCACACATAGCCGCTGCCCATGTTGGGCTCGGAGCGGTTGAGCCGGGCGTACGCGGTGGCGATGCCGAGGATCGGCAGGAAGGCGACCAGGAGGATCGCTGGCGCGTGCAGTCCGACGGTCGCGGCGAGCGCGCCCATCCCGATGCCCACGCTGGTGGTGGCGGCGGTGCTGGACGCCGCGAGGGCGACGCCGTCGATGACGCCGAGTGAGCGGCGCAGCCGCGGGGGTGCGGCAAGGGGCGGAGAGCTGTTCATCGTTGAGCTCCTCAGGCCGAGGCAGGGGTGCGGGACAGGGAGTGATGCACGAGCCGAGCGGAGGCGATGAGCCAACAGCCTTGCCAACATTGCGTCAATGGTGTTGACATAAGGGCGTCAGGGAGGACGCGGGCGCTCATCGGCGCCGGGGAGGGGCCGGGATGACTGCGGGACGGGTGCCGGTGGAGCGGCGCAGGCGGCGGCCGACCAAGGCGGGCACGGTGCTCACCGAAGAGCTGATCGTCGACTGTGCGCTGCGGCTCGCCGGGGAGCACGGGGCCGAGGCGCTCAGCGTGCGCCGGCTCGGTGCCGCGCTCGGCTGCGATCCGAGCGCGCTCTACCGCTACTTCCACGACACGGACGACCTGCTGCTCGCCGTCGCGGACCGGATCATCGGCGAGTCCATGGAGGGCTTCGTACCGGAAGGGGACTGGCTGGACGGGCTGCGTGCGATGGCCCGCCGGGTGTACGCGGGCTACAGCAGGCATCCGAGGATCGCCGCCCTGGCCGCGTACCGCGTGACCCGTCGGCCGCACGAGTTCCGGGCCGTGGACACCGGGATCGGCCTGATGCTGGAGGGCGGTTTCGACGAGGCGGACGCCGTACGGAACTACGCGGCCTTCATCGACACGGTGCTCGGCCACGCGGCCCTGGACGCCGCCCATCTCGCGCTCGCGCCCGAGCGCAGGGGCGCCGACACGCGGGCGTGGGCGGATGCGTACCAGGCGCTGCCGTCCGCCACGCATCCCCGACTGGCGCAGGTGCGCGGCCAGTTGCCGCTGATGGGGGAGAGCTCTTTCGAGACGGCGCTGGGGTTGTTCCTGGCGGCGCTCGAGGTGCGGGCGGCCGGTGCGGCCGGCTGACGCTGGGTAATCCGCCCGCGTCAGCGCAGCCGACGGACCGCACTCGCCTCGGCGCGCTCCACGGCCCCTCGGCCGTGGGTGTGGACCAGGGCGAGGTGGAACAGGGCGGGGGCGACCGGCGCCCAGTGGCGCACCCGGTCGGGCCGCAGCAGCTCGCGGATGACCGCGGACGGGCGGAACGGCACGTACTCGATGCTCTGGTGCTCCCACCGGTCGGCCACACCGCGCGAGATGCGGGCACGCAGGCCCTCGCCGTTCAGACCGGTGAGGTGTGCGGTGAAGTGCGCGCTCCACTGGCGCCGTTCCACGTCGAGCACGAAGGCGAGCAGCGTGAGCGTGTACTCGTGCGGCTGCACCGACAGCTCCTCGCGCATGCCCCGTCGCGCCACCTCGTACAGGTCGGGCGCCGTGCGGCCCGCGGAGTCTATGTGGCGCGAGAGGCCCTCGTTCACCGAGGCGCCCCACAGACCGGGTGCCATGCGCACGGTGTCGGCTCGCCGGCTGACGACGAGCAGGTGGTCGGAGGTGACCACGGCCACGTTGATGCCGAAGCTGCACTGGAGGAAGGCCGGGGCCGTCAGCGGGCGGTCGGGGTCGAGGTAGCGGTCGCGCGGGGTGGTGCCGTCGGGCAGCCTGCGGTCGAGCTGCTGGGCCGCGAGGAAGGTGAAGTAGTCGGTGGGACGCAGCCGGAGGCTGATGTCCGGGTGCTCCTCCAGGCTCGTACGGGAGATCTCCAGGCCTTCCACGGCGTACCGGGGACCGTTCCAGATGCGGACGCGCGTGCCGGAGACCTCCGCCTGCTGCTCCGTGCGCTCGATCTCCTCGCGCCACGGCACCATGTCCGGCGGCAGGTCCACCTCTCCTTCGAGGACCTGGACGCGGACCGCGTCCGGGGTGATGGCCTGTTCGCCGTCGCCCTCGACGATGAGGGCGGAGGTGTGCAGCGGGCCGATGGCGAACGTCGACCACGTGGACAGCGGCACGCCGTCCTCGCCGACCGGCAGCCGCCGCAGCCTGGCCGCGGCACGGCGGCGGAGCTTGAACCAGGCGTCCTGGAGCGGCTGTTGGAACAGAGTCGCGAAGAGGATGCCGAGGACTGCTCCGACTATCCCGTTCGCAAGATCGATACCGGTCACGGGTCCGCAGCGTATAGCGTCGGGCGGACGCGGCGGGTGCCCCGCGCGGGACACCGGCCGCATCGGTGGCAGGCCAGGGCCGCTCAGTCCCGTTCGTCCACGATCCGCCGGATCTTGCCCACCGAGCGCTCCAGGGTCTCCGGGTCCACGATCTCCACGCGCACGGAGACCCCCACACCGTCCTTCACGGCCTGCGCGATCGCGTGCGCCGCCGCGGTGCGCTCGTCTCCGGTGGCGTCGGCGCGGGCCTCGGCCCGTACGGTCAGGGCGTCGAGGCGGCCCTCGCGGGTGAGGCGCAGCTGGAAGTGCGGGGCCACGCCCGGCGTGCGCAGGACGATTTCCTCGATCTGCGTCGGGAAGAGGTTCACGCCGCGCAGAATCACCATGTCGTCGCTGCGGCCGGTGATCTTCTCCATCCGCCGGAACACCCGCGCCGTACCAGGCAGCAGACGGGTCAAGTCCCTTGTCCGGTAACGGATCACGGGCATCGCCTCCTTGGTGAGCGAGGTGAACACCAGCTCACCCTGCTCCCCGTCCGGCAGTACCTCGCCGGTGAGCGGGTCCACCACCTCCGGATAGAAGTGGTCCTCCCAGATGTGCAGCCCGTCCTTGGTCTCCACGCACTCCTGCGCCACGCCGGGACCCATCACCTCGGACAGCCCGTAGATGTCGACCGCGTCGATCGCGAAGCGCTCCTCGATCTCCGCGCGCATCTGCTCGGTCCACGGCTCGGCGCCGAAGATGCCGGTCTTCAGGGAGGTGGAGCGCGGGTCGATGCCCTGGCGCTCGAACTCGTCGAGCAGCGTCAGCATGTACGAGGGCGTCACCATGATGACCTCGGGGCGGAAGTCCTGGATCAGCTGGACCTGGCGCGCGGTCATCCCGCCCGAGGCCGGCACGACGGTGCAGCCGAGCCGCTCGGCACCGTAATGCGCGCCGAGTCCGCCGGTGAACAGGCCGTATCCGTACGCCACATGGACGATCTGGCCGGGCCGCCCGCCCGCGGCCCGGATCGAGCGGGCGACCACATCCGCCCAGACGTCGAGGTCGCGCTCGGTGTAACCGACGACCGTCGGACGGCCCGTCGTGCCGCTGGAGGCGTGGATCCGGCGGATCTCCGCACGCTCCACGGCGAACATCCCGAAGGGGTAGTTGTCGCGCAGGTCCGCCTTGGCCGTGAAGGGGAAGCGGGCCAGGTCGGCGAGCGTACGGCAGTCCTCGGGACGGACCCCGGCCTTGTCGAAGGCGGCGCGGTAGTGCGGCACCCGCGTGTACGCATGCTCCAACGTGGCGCGCAGCCGCTCCAGTTGGAGCGCCGCCAGCTGCTCCGCGTCGAGCCGTTCGCCTGCGTCGAACATGTCCGTCATTCCGCGCACTCCCGTCCGACCGATCATTCGGTTGAGCTTCCGGGGTCAGTAATTCAGGAGGCGGGGTGACGGGACAAGGGGTGTGCGGCGACCAGTTGCCGGTGTGGTGCTCCCCCGGGGAACGGGGAGCACCACACCGGACGGGGAGATGACAGGGACGGGTGGTCATCTCCGGGGAGGCGGGGCTACGCGCCGGGCGGCCCCCACAGGCGCCGCTTCGGCAGCGGAGCGGCGTAGCCGCCCGCCTTGCTGGTGGTGAGCCCGAGTGAGACCAGCGACTCGGCGAGCTTCACCGCGGCCGCCACACCGTCGACCACGGGCAGGCCGAGCTTGTCGCCCACGGCCCGCTGGAGTCCGGTCATCCCGGCGCAGCCGAGCACGAGGACCTCGGCGCCCGACTCCTTCGCCCGCTCGGCCGCGGCGACGAAGGCGTCCAAGGTGCGTTCGTCGTCGCCGAGTTCGAGGACACCGAGCCCGGTGCCGAGCACCGCCGAGCAGTTGGTGAACACCCCGGCCGTGTGGAGGCTGTCCTCGATCTGGCCACGGGCCCGGTCAAGGGTGGTGATCACCGCGTATCGCCGGCCGAGCAGGCAGGCCAGATGGGCGGCCGCCTCGGTGATGTCCACGACGGGCACCCCGAGGAGTTCGCGCGCGCCTTCCCGCCCGTGCTCGCCGAACCCCGCCATGACCACGGCGTCGCACTGGCCCTCGTACCGCCGCAGCGTGTCGAGCACCGCCGCCGCCGAGAGGTAGCTGTCCAGCCAGCCCTCCGCCGACTCCGGACCCCACGCCGGGGTGAGGCCGGTGACGGTGGTCCCGGGACTCGCGGCGGCCCGTGCGCCCGCCACGATCTCCTCGGTCATCGACGCGGTCGTGTTGCAGTTGGTCACCAGCAGGTGCATCCGCTCAGGCCTCCGACTCGGCCGCCCGCGGGGCGGGGACGGCCGGGGCCGCGGCGCGCTCGGAGCGGCACAGCGCGGCGTACAGCACCGCGGAGATCGCCACGCCGATGAACCAGGAGTACGGGGCCACCGGGTCGAAGACCGGCGCGAGGGCGAGCACCCCGGTGACGGCCGCGGTCGGGACGAAGGCCCACAGCGCCTTGGGGTTGACGCCCTTGCGGTAGTGGTACGGCGAATCCGGACCGGCGTTGAACAGCTGGTCCACGTCGACCCTGGAGCGCTTGACCCAGAAGTAGTCGACCATGATCACGCCGAACAGCGGGCCGAGGAAGGCGCCCAGGCCGCCGAGGAAGTAGTTCACGACGGTCGGGTTCGAGTACAGGTTCCACGGCGTGACGAGCAGGGCCGCGACCGTGGAGATGAAGCCGCCGACCTTGAACGTGATCTTCTGCGGCCAGACGTTCGCCAGGTCGTACGCGGGGGAGACGAAGTTCGCGACGATGTTCACGCCCATGGTGGCGATGGCGAAGGTCAGGGCGCCGAGGAAGAGCACGAAGGTGTTGTCCACCTTCGCGACGAGCAGCGCCGGGTCGGTGATGGCCTCGCCGTACACCTCCATGCTGCCGGCCGTGACGACCACCGAAAGCACCACGAACGCCGTGGAGTTGATGGGCAGACCCCAGAAGTTGCCGCGCTTGACCGTGCGGTAGTCGGGGGCGAAGCGGGAGAAGTCGCAGAAGTTGAGCATCAGCGTGCCGTACGTGGCGAGGATCAGGCCGATCGCGCCGAACCACAGCCGGACCTGCTCTCCCGTGGAGACCGGGGCGAAGCTGTCGGTGAGCGAGATCGTCCAGTCGGCCTCCGCCAGGATCCACACGGCGAGCGCGATCATCACGACCCAGATCGCGGGTCCGCAGAAGTCCTGGAACTTGCGGACCGACTCCATGCCCTGCGTCATGATCAGCGCTTGCAGCACCCACAGGGACAGGAACGAGACCCACCCGAGGGCGTCGAGTCCCAGGAAGGAGTGCCGAGTCCAGGACTCCAGGCCCGGCCAGGCCGCGAGCAGCATGACGTTCACGGCCACGGAGGCCAGGTAGGTCTGGATGCCGTACCAGGCGATGGCGATCACCGCGCGGATCAGGGCCGGGATGTTGGCGCCCCAGACACCGAAGCTGATCCGGCTGATGACGGGGAACGGGACGCCGTGCCGCTGGCCCATCTTCCCCATGGCGTTCATGCCGATGTAGATCAGGATGAAGCCGACGAGCAGGGAGGTGAAGACCTGCCAGACGCTCATGCCGATGACCAACAGGCCCGCGGCGAAGGTGTAGTTGCCGAGGTTGTGCACATCGGACATCCAGAGCGCGAACAGGTCGAAGACCTTCCAGCGGCGCTCCTTCGCGGGCGCGAGGTCCTCGTTGGTGAGTCGGGGGTCCGGGGTGGTGGGGGCACCCGGAGGGCGCGTGCCGTCGATGACGGACATGGAGCCTCCATCGAAAGGGGGACGGGAGGGTGCACCGCGTTGGCAGGCGCGCAGGATCGGCGCGTTTGGTATACCAACGACGACGCGGGTATCGTCCCGCTGCCACCGGCACTCGGCAATGTCCCGGCGGTTACGACTGGGTAAAAGGAACCGGGGCGGCGGGGTGAAGGGGAGGCTGTCCGCCAGGGACCGTCCGGGTCCGGCCGAACTCCGCTCCCCGGCCCGGAAAATCTCGCCCCCGGCCCCCGCATCGCAGGTCGCGGGCGGTTAAATGTGCGGCATGACCACTGCTGAACGCTCGCTGGGAGCCGTCCGCGAGAAGGTGCTCGCCGAGCTGCGGCAGGACATAGTGGCCGGCCGGCTGCGCCCCGGCGACCGGCTGGTCGAGCGTGAACTCGCCGAGCGCTTCGGGGTGTCGAGGGTGCCGGTGCGCGAGGCGGTGCGGGCCCTGGTCGCCGAGGGGTTCGTGTACTTCGTCACCCCGCGCCGCGCGCTGGTGCGCCGCCTGGACGCCACCGACGTGCAGGAACTCTTCGAGCTGCGCGAGGCGTTGGAGGTGTACGCCGCGGGGCTCGCCGCCGAGCGGGCCACCCCGGAAGGCCTCGCGGAACTGGCGGAGCTCCTGGAACGGGCGGCGATCGCGACGGAGACTCAGGACGGCGAGACGATCACGGACATCAACACCCTGTTCCACGACCGGATCCTGAGCATGGCGGGCAATGGCCTGCTCATGTCGGTGATGGAGCCGGTGGACGGCCGGCTGCGCTGGATGACCCGGCGCAACGAGGAGTGGTCCACCCTCCTCGCGGAGCACCGCGGCATGTACGAGGCACTGGCCTCGGGCGACCCGGAGCGGGCACGGGCGAGCGCCCTGGCGCATGTGCGGACGAACTACCGCCATACGGTGCGGCAGTTGTTCGGGGACGATGCGGAGAGCGGCGAGGCCTAGCGGGCCGGGCGGCGGGGCAGAGGCTGGTGCCAGTCGCCCAGGGTCGTGACGAGCGCTTTGCGGGCGAGCTGACGGACCTCGTCCCACGCGGGGGTGGCCAGGGCTGCGGCCCAGGGGCCGGTGCGTGCGGGGTCGTCGAGCTGCGCCAGCCGTGCGGCGAGCGCCTGAAGGCCGCGCAGGTCCTCCGGCCGGAAGCAGCCGCGCCGGGTGAGCTCCTCGGAGATTCGGCAGTACAGCCCGCCTTCCTCCACGACGTCCGCCGTGTCCACATCGCGCCCGTCGAGCCAGGCGAGTTGAGCGTCGGTGTCGGCCGCGAGCAGGGACAGCCACAGCAGCGTCTGCCGGCGCAGCTGCGCATCCCCCAGGTCGTTCACCCCGGTCGCCGCACCATGAACACATCCACCGGATCCGCCGACTCCAGGACGAACCCGTGCCGCTCGTAGAGCCGCCGCGCCGGGCTGCCCTGGAGCACGTTCAGGCGCACCGTGTCGCCGGCCGCGTCCGTGCGCGCGAGCAGGGTGCGCAGGACGGCGCTCCCGACGCCGCGTCCCTGCACCTCGGGCCGGAGATAGAAGTGCTCCAGCCACCAGCCGTCGTCACCGGGGCGGAGCGCCACACAGCCCGCGAAGTCGCCCTCGTACAGGATCACGGAGGTGTGCTCGGGACAGTACGCCGCGCGCAGGCGCTCGCGGACGCGGTGGGGGTCGTACCGGCCGAGGCGTTCGAGGTCGGGGCGCATGACGACCGCCCTCAGGTCGAGGATGCGCTCCAGGTCGGCCTGTCCGGCGTCCCGCAGCGTGATGGCGGGCGAGGGGGAGCCGGTGGGGTCGGCCGTGTTCGCGTTGTCGCGGCCCGCCTGCGCAGATGTCGTCACCCGAGCAGTGTGCCAACGGCGGCGACGAGGGCGGCAGCCGGGGCGTCCGCCGGTGGAGAACTGCCTTGCGGACGGAGGGTGCTCGCGGTGAGGATCCCGCCATGACCGCCTTCAGCGCCCCCGACGGAACCCGCCTCGCCTACCGCACGACGGGCTCGGGTGAGCCGCTGATCTGCGTGCCCGGCGGGGCGATGCGCGCCAGTGCCTACCTCGGCGACCTCGGAGGTCTCGCCGCGCACCGACAGCTGGTACTACCCGATCTGCGCGGGACCGGCGCCTCGGAGATTCCGGCCGACCCCGCCACGTACCGCTGCGACCGTCAGGTGGCGGACATCGAGGCGCTGCGCGTGCATCTCGGCCTCGACCGCATCGACCTCCTCGGCCACTCGGCGGGCTCGAACCTCGCGCTCCTGTACGCGGCCGCCCACCCGGAGCGCGTCCGCCGGCTCGTGCTCGTCACGCCCACCCTGTGGGCTGTCGGCATCGAGGTCACGCCGGAGCACCGCCGCGAGGCCGCGCTGCTGCGGTCCGGGGAGCCGTGGTTCGAGGCCGCATGGCCCGTGTTCGACGCGCGGCTGCGCGGCGAGGAGACGGAGGGCTGCTTCGAGGCCTTCTTCTACGGGCGCTGGGACGCGCAGGCGCAGGCGCATGCGGCGAGCGGGGCGGCCCAGGTCAACGAGGAGGCCGCGGTGGCGTACGGCTCCGAAGGCGCCTACGACCCGCCGGCCACGCGCGCCGCGCTCGCCCGCCTGGACGCGGAGGTGCTCGTGCTCTGCGGCGAGCTGGACGGAGGCCCGCGCCCGCAGGTGGCCCGTGCACTCGCGGAGGTGCTGCCGCAGGCGCAGTTCGACGTGCAGGCCGGGGGCGGGCACTTCCCGTGGCTCGACGACGCGGGCGCGTTCCGCCGTACGCTCGCGGCCTTCCTCGATCCGTCCGTACGCAGCGTCCGGACGCCGCGCGGACGGCTGGCGTACACCGTGACGGGCGCCGAGGACGCACCGCCCGTCGTGCTGGTCCACGGGCGGGGCGCGGACCGCCGCGACTGGGCGCACATCGCCGCCGGACTCGCGGCGGACCACCGGGTGTTCGCACCGGACCTCACCGGCCACGGGCTGAGCGACTGGCCGGGCAGCTACTCCTTCGCGGGGTTCCGCGAGGACCTGCGGACGTTCATCGAGGCGCTCGGGCTGCGGGGCGCGACCGTGATCGGCCACTCCATGGGCGGAGCCGCGGCCTGGCTGCTCGCGCAGGACGCGCCCGGACTGATCGGCCGCCTGGTCCTGGAGGAGGCGCCCGCGATGGTGCCCCTCGACCCGCGCCGCGGTCCGGCCGAACACCCCGGCGGCGACCTGGACTTCGACTGGCCGGTCGTCCCCGCCACGGACCGCGATCTCAACGATCCCGATCCGGCCTGGCGCGCGGGCCACGAGCGGATCACCCCGCCCACGCTGGTGATCGCGGGCGGCGCCAAGAGCCACGTCCCGCAGGACCAGATCGCCGCGATGGCGGCGCGCATGCCCGACGCCCGCCTCGTGACGATCGAAGCGGGACACCTCGTCCACGAGGAGCGGCCGGACGCATTCCTGCGGGCACTCGCGGAGTTCGGCGTCTAGGACACGGCTGCTGCCCGACCCCGCCTGTCGTACGCGAAGAGGGGGCCCGCCCCGCGGACCCCCTCTCTCACGACGGCATCAGCTCACAGCCCCGCGTCCTTCTCCGCCAGCGCCTTCGCCCACCGGTAGTCCGCCTTCCCGCTGGGGGAGCGCTGGATGGTGTCCGTGACCACCAGCTGGCGCGGGATCTTGTAGCCCGCGACGTGCGTACGGCAGTGGGTCTGGATGTCCTCAAGCGTCAACGCCGGGGCACCTTCGCGGAGTTGGACCACCGCGGCCACGTGGTTGCCCCACTTCGGGTCAGGGACGCCCGCGACCAGCGCGTCGTAGACGTCGGGGTGCGACTTGAGCGCCTGCTCGACCTCTTCGGGGTAGACCTTCTCGCCGCCGGTGTTGATGCACTGCGAACCGCGGCCGAGCACCGTGACGATGCCGTTCTCGTCCACCGTCGCCATGTCGCCGAGCAGCACCCAGCGCTGGTCGTCCTTCTGGAAGAAGGTCTCCGCCGTCTTCTTCGGGTCGTTGTAGTAGCCGAGCGGTACATGGCCGCGCTGGGCCAGGCGGCCCACCTCGCCCACCGCCACCGGCTCGTAGGTGGCCGGGTCGACCACCTGGGTGCGCTCGTTGACCTCGATGCGGAAGCCCTTCTCGGGGCCCGAGTCGGCGGTCGCCCGGCCGTTGGAGCCGGACTCCGACGAGCCGAAGTTGTTGAGCAGCATGACGTTCGGCACCAGCTCCTGGAACTCGGCGCGGACCGTGTCCGACATGATCGCGCCGGAGGAGGAGAGGCTGAACAGGGAGGACATGTCCGTGCCCTTGCACGGGCCGCGCAGCGCGTCCACCAGCGGGCGGAGCATCGCGTCGCCCACGAGGGAGACGCTGAAGACCTTCTCCTTCTCGATGGTGCGCAGCACCTCCTCGGGCACGTACTTGCGGTGCAGCACGACCCGCTGGCCGTAGTCGAAGGCCACGAAGGTCGTGAGGGTGGAGGTGCCGTGCATGAGGGGAGGGGTGGGGAAGAAGGTGAGGCCCGCGCTGCCGGCCGCCACCCGCTCGGCCAGCTCCTCGGGCCGCTGCACCGGCTCGCCCGAGGGCGCCCCGCCGAACAGGCCCGCGAAGAACAGGTCCTCCTGGCGCCACATCACGCCCTTCGGCATGCCGGTGGTGCCACCGGTGTAGATGATGAAGAGGTCGTCGGCCGAGCGCGGTCCGAAGCCCCGTCCGCTCGATCCGGAGGCCTCCGCGTCGGTGAACTCCACGAGGTCGAGGGCCGGTGCGCCCGCGGGCGCCTGGCCCACCCGTACGAGATGCCGCAGCTTCTCCGTCTTCGGCAGCGCGGCCGCCACCCGCTCCGTGAACTCGGCGTCGAAGACCAGCGCCGCGAGGTCGGCGTCCCGGTAGAGGTAGACCAACTCCTCTTCAACGTAACGGTAGTTGACGTTCACCGGGACGAGCCGCGCCTTGAGGGCCGCGAGCATCGTCTGCACGTACTCGATGCCGTTGTAGAGGTGCAGGCCCAGGTGTTCGCCGGGCTTCAGGCCCGAGGCGATCAGATGGTGGGCGAGGCGGTTGGCGGCCTCGTCCAGTTCGCGGTACGTGAGCCGGCGCTCGGCCCCCGTACCGGGGTGGTCGACGTAGACGAGCGCCTCGCGGTCCGGGACCACGTCGACGATCGACTCGAACAGGTCGGCAAGGTTGTACTCCACCGTTCCTCCTGACCCCGGACAGCACCCCGGACACACCCCGGCACTTCTCGATCCGGCGGTCATTAGACCCCCGCTCCGGGCAACTGGGAAGGGTGCCGGACAAGAAATCTGACTGGCTGTCAGAAAACTATTGAACTGGAACACCACCTACTGCAACCTGTTCTAGGTCTTGAGGTCGACACAGCCGTGGGAGGCAGCACATGGGCGGGACCGAACACCTCACCGTGGAGCGCAGGGGCGCGACGCTGGTGCTCACCATGAACCGGCCCGAGGCCAAGAACGCACTGTCGCTGCCGCTGCTCGTCGGCCTCTACGACGGCTGGCTGGAGGCCGACGCGGACGACTCGATCCGCTCCGTCGTGCTGACGGGCGCGGGCGGCGACTTCTGTGCGGGCATGGACCTGAAGGCGCTGGCGGGCAAGGGCATGGACGGACAGCAGTACCGGGAGCGCATGAAGGAGGACCCGGATCTGCACTGGAAGGCGATGCTGCGCCACCACCGGCCGCGCAAGCCCGTGATCGCCGCGGTCGAGGGCTACTGCGTCGCCGGCGGTACGGAGATCCTCCAGGGCACCGACATCCGGGTCGCGGGCGAGACCGCCACCTTCGGGCTCTCCGAGGTCAAGCGCGCGCTGTTCCCCATCGGCGGCTCGACCGTACGGCTCCAGCGGCAGATCCCGCGCACCCACGCCCTGGAGATGCTGCTCACCGGCCGCCACTACAGCGCCCGGGAAGCCCTCTCGATCGGCCTGATCGGCAATGTCGTTCCCGAGGGCGGCGCGCTCGACAAGGCGCTCGAGATCGCCGAGATGGTCAACGCCTGCGGTCCGCTGGCCGTCGAGGCGGTCAAGGCCTCCGTGTACGAGACCGCGGAGATGACCGAGACCGAAGGGCTCAAGTCCGAACTGGAGCGCGGCTGGCCGATCTTCGCCACCGAGGACGCCAAGGAGGGACCGAAGGCCTTCGCCGAGAAGCGCCCGCCCGTCTACAAGCGCGCCTGAGCCCGGCCGCCCGCCCCCTCACGCAAGGAGACCCGCACGTGCCCGAACTCCTGAAAGCCCCCCTCGTCGTCGAGTTCCCCTTCACCCGCTCGCTCGGCCCGGTGCAGAGCGCGTTCCTGACCGGGCTGCGCGAGCGCACGGTGCTCGGCGTGCGGACGAGCGACGGCAAGGTCCTCGTGCCGCCGGTCGAGTACGACCCGGTCACCGCCGACGAACTGCGCGACATGGTGGAGGTCTCGGCCACCGGCACCGTCACCACCTGGGCCTGGAACCCCGAGCCCCGCCGCGGCCAGCCCCTCGACAAGCCCTTCGCCTGGGTCCTGGTGAAGCTCGACGGCGCCGACACCGCGCTCCTGCACGCGCTCGACGCCGAAGGCCCCGACGCTGTGCACACCGGCATGCGGGTACGGGTCCGCTGGGCCGAGGAGCGCTCCGGTGCCATCACCGACATCGCCTGCTTCGAACCGTACGACGGCGAGGCCGGCACCGAAGCGGCCCCGCACGACGGGCAGTTCGAGGACCGGGTGAGCGGCATCGTCGCCCAGGCCCGCCTCGACTACACCTACTCGCCCGGCCGCGCCCAGTCCGCGTACATCACCGCCGTCGCCGAACGGAAGATGGTCGGCGAGCGCTGCCCGTCCTGCGCCAAGGTGTACATCCCGCCCCGCGGCGCCTGCCCCACCTGCGGGGTCGCCACCCGCGAAGCGGTCGAGGTCGGCCCGCGCGGCACGGTGACCACCTTCTGCATCGTCAACGTCAAGGCCAAGAACCTCGACATCGAACTGCCCTACGTCTACGCCCACATCGCGCTGGACGGCGCCGACCTCGCCCTGCACGGACGCATCGCCGGCATCCCGTACGACCAGGTGCGCATGGGCCTGAGGGTCGAACCCGTCTGGACCGAGGGCGGGCGCTACCCCGACCACTACCGGCCCACCGGCGAGCCGGACGCCGACTACGACACGTACAAGGAGCTGGTGTAGATGCGAGAGGTCGCGATCGTCGCCTTCGCGCAGAGCGACCAGGTGCGCCGCTCGGACGAGCAGTCCGAGGTCGAGATGCTCATGCCCGTCCTGCACTCCGTGATGGAGCAGACGGGCCTGAAGACCAGCGACATCGGCTTCACCTGCTCCGGCTCCTCGGACTACCTCGCGGGCCGCGCCTTCTCCTTCACCATGACCCTGGACGGCGTCGGCGCCTGGCCGCCGATCTCCGAGTCGCACGTCGAGATGGACGGCGCCTGGGCCATGTACGAGGCCTGGGTGAAGATCCTCACCGGCGAGGTGGACACCGCGCTCGTCTACTCGTACGGCAAGACTTCGCCCGGCTCCGTCCGCGATGTCCTCACCCGCCAGCTCGACCCGTACTACGTCGCCCCGCTCTGGCCGGACGCGGTGGCGCTCGCGGCGCTCCAGGCCCAGGCGCTGATCGACTCGGGCGAGACGGACGAGCCCGCGCTCGCCTCCATCGCGGCCCGCAGCCGGGAAGCGGCCGCGGACAACCCGCACGCGCAGCTCAAGGGCGCGGTGGAGCAGGGCGACTACGTGGTCCGGCCGCTGCGCAAGGGCGACTGCCCGCCCATCAGCGACGGGGCAGTGGCCGTGATCCTCGCCGCCGGGGACAAGGCGCGTGAACTGTGTGCGCGGCCCGCGTGGATCCGCGGCATGGACCACCGCATCGAGGCGCACAGCCTCGGCGTCCGCGACCTCACCGACTCGCCCTCGACCCGGCTCGCGGCCGAGCGCGCCGGCGCCTTCGAACGGCCCGTGGACACCGCGGAGTTGCACGCACCCTTCACCTCGCAGGAGGTCGTGCTGCGCAAGGCGCTCAAGCTCGGCGACGAGGTGAAGGTCAACCCGTCCGGCGGCCCGCTCGCCGCCAACACCATGATGGCCGCGGGCCTGCTGCGCATCGGCGAGGCCGCCGCCCGGATCCACCGCGGCGAGTCCGACCGCGCGCTCGCCCACGCGACCTCGGGGCCCTGCCTCCAGCAGAACCTGGTCGCCGTACTGGAAGGGGACGCCCAGTGAGTGCCGGAAAAGAACCGGTGGCCGTCGTCGGCATCGGCCAGACCAAGCACGTCGCCGCCCGCAAGGACGTTTCCATCGCCGGACTCGTCCGCGAAGCAGCCCAACGGGCTCTCGCCGACGCCCAGTTGACCTGGGCCGACATCGACGCCGTCGTCATCGGCAAGGCGCCCGACTTCTTCGAGGGCGTCATGATGCCGGAGCTCTACCTCGCCGACGCGCTCGGCGCGGTCGGCAAGCCGATGCTGCGGGTGCACACCGCCGGCTCGGTCGGCGGCTCGACCGCGCTCGTCGCCTCGAACCTCGTCGCCTCGCGGGTGCACCAAACCGTGCTCACGCTCGCGTTCGAGAAGCAGTCCGAGTCCAATGCGATGTGGGGCCTGTCGCTGCCCGTCCCGTTCCAGCAGCCGCTGCTCGCGGGCGCCGGCGGTTTCTTCGCCCCGCACGTGCGCGCGTACATGCGGCGTACCGGAGCACCGGACCACATCGGCTCGCTGGTCGCGTACAAGGACCGGCGCAACGCCCTGAAGAACCCCTACGCGCATCTGCACGAGAAGGACATCACCCTGGAGAAGGTGCAGTCCTCGCCGATGCTGTGGGACCCGGTGCGCTACTCCGAGACCTGCCCCTCCTCCGACGGCGCCTGCGCCATGATCCTCACCGACCGTGCGGGCGCGGCCCGTTCACCGCAGCCGCCCGCCTGGATGCACGGCGGCGCGATGCGCTCGGAGCCGACGATGTTCGCCGGCAAGGACTTCGTCTCGCCGCAGGCCGGCAAGGACTGCGCGGCGGACGTCTACCGGCAGGCCGGCATCAAGGACCCGCGCCGCGAGATCGACCTCGCCGAGATCTACGTGCCCTTCTCCTGGTACGAGCCCATGTGGCTGGAGAACCTCGGCTTCGCCGAGGAGGGCGAGGGCTGGAAGCTCACCGAGTCCGGCGTCACCGAGATCGAGGGAGATCTGCCGATCAATCCGTCGGGCGGGGTGCTCTCCACCAACCCCATCGGCGCCTCCGGAATGATCCGCTTCGCCGAGGCCGCGCTCCAGGTGCGCGGGCAGGCCGGCGAGCACCAGGTGGACGGCGCCCGCAAGGCCATGGGCCATGCGTACGGCGGCGGTTCGCAGTTCTTCGCCATGTGGCTGGTCGGTTCGGAGCCGCCGCAGAGCTGACGTCAGGGGTGCCGGGCGGGCCGTCCTCCTTCCGTGGCCTGTCCGGCACCCGCGGTGCTCGCTAGTCTGGCGGGCGGACGACAAACCGGGAGGAGCAGGGACGTGGCCGAGAGCACCACCACCACCCGACAGCACCCGCTCGAGGGCTGGGAGAAGCCGGACCTCGACTTGAGCCGGGCCGACTGGCAGTCGGGCACCCGCAACCAGGGGGATGTGCAGATCGCTTTCGTCGAGGGCTTCATCGCGATGCGCAACGGCGGCCGGCCCGAGAGCCCGTCCCTGATTTTCACGCCCGCCGAATGGCGGGCGTTCGTACTGGGGGCGCGGGACGGCGAGTTCGACCTCACGTAGCGGCGGCGGGCGGACCCCGGGACCGTGCGTACCGCCGGTCCGCCACGGCCCTGTCTCTCGTAGATCCCTACGAAGTCGCGGCTCCGAGCCGCGCGGCTCTTCATGCCTTCACGTCCTGGCTGACCAGGCCCGCCGGGCGATGTACTCCTCACACGACGGCGGCACACCGCCGTGAACCGACGATGTGCGGGGACACGACGCGATGACTACGCAGAGCACGCAGCTGTACGACGGGATCGGCGAGGCGTTCGAGGGCTTCAAGGCGTTGCCGCTGGCGCAGTACGGGGAGGTGCCCAGCGTCCTGGCCCTGGTCGGGGACGTGACGGGCAGGTCGGTCCTGGACCTGGCGTCCGGGACCGGCTTCTACAGCCGCGAGTTCAAGCGGCGCGGCGCCGCGGACGTCCTCGGCATCGACATCTCCACCGAGATGGTCGCCGTGGCCCGGCGCCTGGAGGAGGCGGCGCCGCTCGGGGTGCGCTACGAAGCGGGCGACGTGGCCGAACTGCGCGAGCTCGACGAGCAGTTCGACCTCGCCGTCGGCGTGCAGCTCCTCAGCTACGCCGCGGACATCGCCGCCATGGAGCGGATGTGCCGCAACATCCACCGCAGCCTCAAGCCGGGCGGACAGTTCGTCATCCTCAACCAGTCGCCCGACTTCCGCTTCGACGGACCCTCCATCGACAAGTACGGCTTCCGCAGCGAACTGACCGGCGAGGAGGCCGAGACCGGTCCGCTGGCCCGCCTGACCGCGCACCTGCCGGGCCACCCGGTCAGCTTCGTCACGCCGCGCCCGCGCCGCGAGGTGTACGAGAACTCCCTGACCGCGGCCGGGTTCCGCGACCTCGAATGGGTGCCGCTGCACATCTCGGAGGCGGGGATCAAGGAGTACGGCGAGGAGTTCTGGGCGGACCTGTTCGTGAACCCGCCGCTGGAGCTGCTGCGCTGCCGGGCCTGAACCGGCTCGGGACCGCGCGGGCCGTACGGCGTACCGGTGGCGACCGCGGGGCGGACCGGTACCCGTCCGCCCCGGCACCTCCTCACCGCAGGACCACACACCCCCGCCGCTCCAGCACATCGAGCACCGAGCAGTCCCCGTCCAGCGGATTCCAGCGCAGGTCCAGCTTCTCCAGCGCGGGCAGACTGAGGAGCCAGCCGGGCAGGTCCCGTACCTGATTGGACCGCAGATCCACCTTGCGCAGGAGAGGCAGCTCCCGCAGCCCGGCCGGGACCTCGGAGAACAGGTTCTCCCGGAGCTCGACCTCGCGCAGCTCCGTCAAGTGGCTGGTGCCCGGCGGGAGTTCGGTGAGCCGGTTGCCGCGCAGCCACAGCTCGCGCAGGGCACCGAGTGCGCCCAGACTGTCCGGCAGGCGGGTCAGGCGGTTGTGCTGGGCGCGCAGCTCCACCAGCGACTTCAGACCGCCCAGTTCGTCCGGCAGTGCGGTGAGGAGGTTCTCGCCGACGTTCAGATAGCGCAGCCGCGTCAGCCGCCCGAGCGCCTCGGGAAGAGCGCTCAGGTAGTTGTCGTGCAGATAGAGGAAGCGCGAGAGCCCGCTGAGGTCGCCGAGTTCCGGCGGCACCTCGGTGAGGCGGTTGTGGCCGAGATCCAGAGTGTGGAGTTGCTGGAGCGTCCCGATGCGGGAGGGCAGGACGGTCAGCGCGTTGTCCGGCAGGAGCAGCACTTCCACGTCCGGCTGCCACACGTCGTCGGGAATCTCGGTGAGACCGGCCCGCCAGTAGTCGATCCGCGTCACCTTCGGTGCTCCTCGTCTCTCGCCGTGGCGGCGCCCGTCGGGCGATGTGCCGGCACTTTTGTCCGCCGTACGGGTCACGGCCACAGCAGCTGCCTGCGCCAACTGCCGTCCCCCGTGCGGAGATACGCGAGGCGCGTGTGCCGGCGCTCCTTGTCGCCCTGCCAGAACTCCACGGACTCCGCCCGCACTGTGAGCAGCCGCCAGCCCTCCGGTGCGAGGCCGGGGTCCTCCTCCACGCGGGCAAGCGACACGGCGACGGCCGCGTCCCGCGACGCGAGGTCGTCCAGGGGCTGCGACTGCCGGGCGAGCAGCGACTCGGCCCGCGCCCCGACCCCGCGGGCGAGGAAGTCGGCGCGCGAGGCCTCGGCGCTCTCGGGTGTGACCGGCCCGCGGACCCGCACCTGCCGGGCGAGCTCCGGCCAGTAGAAGGTCAGTGCCGCGTACGGCCGCTCGGCGAGGTTGCGACCCTTGACCCCGCCGCTGTCCGAGGCGAACTGCCAGCCGCCGGCCTCCACGTTCTTGAGGATCAGGACGCGCGCCGTCGGGTTGCCATCCGCGCCGGCCGTCGAGAGCGTCATCGCATGCGGCTCGCGCACACCGGCCTCCAAGGCGTGCAGCAGCCACTCGGTGAACAGCTCGTCGGGTGTCGCGGGCGCGGCGTTCGGGTCGAATAGGGGCAGTTCGCCCGCGAACACCTCGATGCCCCGCAGCACTTGCCGCAGATCCCCGGCCATGCGCGCACCTCCGCCACCCACCAGACCTAATGCTTGGTGGCGAAGTTATCATTAGCGCATGCCGGACTCGCCACTGGTCCTCGACCTCGCGCTCACCATCCGCCACGACGGCCACGGCGGTGTCGCAGACGATCTCACCGATCCGGACGGGCTGACCGTCTGGGTGCGTCAACGACTGCCGGAACTGGGGGAGTTCACCGCGGACGCCGGGACGCTCGCGGCGGTACGGGACCTCCGTGCCGCAGTCCGTGCCCTGTTCGCAAAGGCCGTACGCCCCGCGGAGCCGAGCCCGGCGGACGCGCGCCGGCTGCTTCCAGAGTCCGAGGCGGTGGCCCGGCTGAACGCGGCCGCCGCGCGCGTCCCTGTCGTACCGGTCTTCGACTGGACCGGTGAGCCCGCCTCCCTATTGCGGCCCGTCGCCGCCGCGACGCCGGCCGACGTACTGGTGGCCGAGCTGGCGCGGGCAGCCATCGCCTTCCTCGCCGGACCGGATCGGGGCAGACTGCGGGCCTGCCATGCCCCGCGCTGCGTGCGCTACTTCCTCAAGGAGCATCCGCGCCAGGAGTGGTGCAAACCCTCCTGCGGCAACCGCGCCCGCGTAGCCAGACACCATGAACGCCACCGCAAGGAGTCGCTGTGATCCGGGACCTGTACAACGTGCGCGCCGTCGGGGACGACGGCGAGCGCACTCCGCTCACGCCGGAGGGGGAGAGGGGGCGTACTCCGCTCACGCCCGAGGAGGAGCAGCGGGCCCGCCGCGTCCTGTTCGCGGAACTCGGTAACGCCCTCGCCGACCACGGCGAGGTCTCCTTCCCCGCCCACACCCCGCCCGAGCGGCTCCGGCTGATCGAGGTCGGCCGCGCGCTGAGCGCCCACTGGGGCATTCCGGTCGTGGTCGAGCCGGAGGACGAGGTGCGGATGCGGCTGTATCTGCCCGGGGAGGTCGGCGGAGACGGCCGGGGCGGAGAGCGGGCGAGGCTCGGCTCCTGAACGAGATCCTTCGTATTCCTTGACGAGAATATCCCCATGGGGGAATACTTCCTGTCATGGAGCGCATCGCAGCCGCGCTCGGCGACGCCGCACGCTGGCGCCTCGTCGAGCTGCTCGCCGGACGGCCCCGGTCCGTCGGTGAGCTGGCCGAGTTGACCGGGCTGCGGCAGCCGCAGACGACCAAGCACCTCCAGACCCTCGTGCGGGCCGGGCTCGCCACGGTGCATCCGCTCGGGCAGCGGCGTGTCTACGCCGTCGAGCCCGCCACGCTCGCGGAGTTCGGGCGGCGCGTGGGCGCTCTGGCGGACATGGCGGTCGCGCAGCAGGGGGAGTTGGACGTCCTCGCGCGCTACCGGGCCGCCGTGGAGGCGGAGGCGGCCGCGGCGGACCGTGGCGGCGACCGGTGGGCGGACGGACGGACCTTCGTGTTCGAGCGCCGGTTCGCCGCGGACCGCGCCACGGTGTGGCGGCACTGGGTCGAGCCGGACCTGCTCGCCTCCTGGTGGGTCCCGCCGTCCATGACGGTCACGGACTGCGTGCTCGAACCGGAGGAGGGCGGCCGCGCCGTCCTCGACTACCGCGACGCGGACGGCAGTTACCGCTCGTCCGGCCGCGTACAGGAGGCGGTCGAAGGCGAGCGGCTCGTGTTCGACCTGTCGGTGCACGACGCCGACGGCGGGATCAGCTTCTCCGGTCACTACGACCTGACCCTCGCGGAGGCGGACGGGGGCACGGCGCTCCGCCTCGCACTCGGCCTCTCCGGCGCCGCCGTCGAGGCGGCTCCCTTCATCGCCGGCATCGAGACAGGCTGGGGCCAAGTGCTCGACCAGCTCGCCGCCGCCCTTGCCTCAACTCGCCCTGCTCGTAAGGGAAGCGCCGCCCAGTAAGGCACCCGGCGAACAAGTAATCCGCCAAGTAAGGCATCCCGCACCCGCCGAGCGAGGCGCCACAAGGAATCGCGCCACCGACAGCACCGCCAACGACGCCTGACCGACCCGAGAGGACCCACCATGAACGCCGCCACCCCGCGCAAGGTGACCGCCAACATCAGCCTCACCCTCGACGGGCGCTACCACGGCGCAGGAGGGCCTGGTGACATGGGCGCGATCATCCCGTACGCCGTCACCGACACCGCCCGCGACCACCTCGCCCGCATCTGGCAGGACAAGACCACGGCCGTCTTCGGGCGGGGCAACGCGCTCGGCTTCGTGGGCTACTGGTCGGCGGTCGCCGAGGACGAGAACGCCGATCCGCGCGACCGTGGCTACGCCCGGTGGCTTGCGGGTGCGGAGAAGGTCGTCTTCTCGACCACCCTGACCGAGGCGCCCTGGGAGCGGACCAGGGTCGTCGACGGGCCGGTCGAGGAGGTCATCCGTGACCTCAAGGCGAGCGGCGAGGGGGACATCCTCGTCAACACGGCGCCCAGCATCCTCAAGCCGCTGCTCGCCGCCGACCTCGTGGACCGCCTGTACCTGATGATCTGCCCCGAGATCGCAGGCGGCGGCGAACGGCTCTTCGAGGACGGGCTGCCCGCCGGGCAGTGGAACCTCACTCACCAGGAGTCGGGCAAGCTGGGCGAACTGGCCCTGGTCTACGACCGCGTCCGCTGACCCGCGAGCCTCCTCATGCGCTCGGCCGCGACTGCCGGAGGCCGAGCAACGGGAGCCACACCTCGTCGACGATCTCCACGAGCGACTCGTCCGGCACCGCGCCCATCTTCAGGAGCATGTCGTGCCGGACGAGATCGAACGGCAGGTCCAGGACGCGGGGCGAGCGGGGCGCCGCCGGCAGCTCGCCGCGCTCGACCGCGCGCCCGACGATCGTCCGGAACGGCGGCTCGCCCTGCGGGCGGAGGCGGTTGCGCAGGTCCTCGAAGCTCGAGCCCGTATCGCGGAAGTAGTCCGTCAGCTGGACCCGCAGCAGGATCACCAGGCGGCCGCGCTCGGCGTTGAGCGTACGCAGGAGGGTGAGCGCGTCCTCGCGGAGGCTGCCGGTGTCGGGGACCGGCAGCGGCCGCCAGTGCTTCGCGAGGGAAGCGAGCAGCAGGTCCTCGCGTGTGGGCCAGCGGCGATAGAGAACGGGCCGGCTCGTACCGGCGCGGGCGGCGACCGCCTCGAAGGTGAAGCCGCTGTACCCCTGCTCGACCAGCACCTCCCAGGCCGCGTCGAGGAGCGCGCCCTCGAGCGCCTGCCCGCGCCGACGCGTCGCCGTCGCGCCGGCGCGGCCGCGAGTGGTCCCGCTGCCGTCCTCACCCATGGCGCCTCACCCCTTTTAGGTGCGTTTGCGCATCTTATCCCGGAGTCGTACCGTCGAAACTAGATACAGGTCCGTATCTTAAGTTCCGTGCCCGTCGTCCAGGAGCGCAGCCCCATGAGCACCACCGCCAAGGCCACCGCCACCGTCAATGCCGCCGTCATCGAGTCCTTCGACGAGCCGCCGCACTACCGGGTCATCCCGGAGCCGCAGCCCGGACCCGGCCAGGAGGTCGTGGACGTGCTCGCCGTCGGAGTGCACCGGGCCACGAAGGGCATCGCGGCCGGCAAGCACTACACGAGCCCCACGGCGCTGCCGGCCCTCGCCGGCGCCGACGCCGTGGTGCGCCGGGCCGACGGAAGCCTCGGCTTCGTGATGGTGATGGGCGCCGGCACCCTCGCCGAGCGCATCGCCGTCGATCCGGCCGTCGTGATCCCGGTACCGTCCGAGGCGGACCCCGCGACCCTCGTGGCCACGATGAACCCGGCGCTGTCGTCCTGGGTAGCGCTCAAGGCCCGCGTGCCGGACATCACCGGCAAGTCGGTGCTGATCATCGGCGCCACCGGGAACGCGGGATCCATGGCGGTCAAGGTCGCCCGGCATCTTGGCGCCGGCCGCGTCATCGCCGCCGGACGCAACCGCGCCCGCCTCGACCAGCTCCGGTCCGAAGGCGCCGACGAGGTGATCGCACTGACCGACGACGCCGACGCCACCGCGAAGGCGTACGCCGGGGCCGCGGCCGAGGTCGACGTCGTCCTCGACTACGTCTGGGGCCCGCCCACCGAACTCGCCATGCAGGCCGTACTCTCCGCCCGTACCGAGCACACCCGGCTCCTCGACTGGGTCCAGATCGGCGGAATGGGCGGCCTGGACATCACGCTGGCCGGCCACTTCCTGCGCTCCAACGCGTTCCGCGTCCTGGGCAGCGGCTTCGGCTCGGTCGCCATGGAGGACTGCGCTTTCGACGAGCTCGCAGCCGCGATCACCGCGGGCGCGATGACGGTGCGGCCGCACCCCTTCCCGCTGGCGGAGGTCGAGGCGGCGTGGGCACACGAGGACGCGCAGGGCGAACGTACGGTCATCACGCTCTGAGCCTTGAGCGGCATCGATTTCCGATCCCTAGGGCCCGTCGCGCTCCAAGTCCCAGAGTTCGTCACACTCCGAGTCCCGGTGGAACCGAGAATCGAACTCCCGGGGCCCGCACCCCCCCGACCGGCGTACGCTGAGGTCCCTGAAGGCCACGGCGTGCACCGGCTCCCCGCGCCCGCGCACCACCGCGGCAGGGGGGTGCACCATGAGCGAGCACGGCATACCTCCGGGACGGCGCGGCCCCCTGGCCGGCGTGGCCCGGACGCGGCGCACGCTGTTCGAGCGCGAAGGCGAACTCGCCGCCGTGGACGAGGCGTTGAGCGAGCTGGCCGGACTCGAACCCGAAGGGGTCGACCCGCTCGACCGGCCGCGCGGCGCGCTGCTCGCGTTCTCCGGGCGGGCCGGGATCGGCAAGACCAGCCTCATCGCGGAAGTGCGCCGACGCGCCCTCGCCAAGGGTTGCACCGTGCTCGCCGCACGCGGCGGCGACCAGGAGCAGCACGTCGCCTTCCACGTCGCGCGCCAGCTCGTGCAGCCGCTGCTCGCCGGGGCCTCCCAAGAGGAGATCCGCTCGACACTGGGCAGTTGGTACGACATCGTCGGCCCCGCGCTCGGCCTGTGCGCCCCGGCGGAAGGCGCACCGCCCGACCCCCAGGGCCTGCGCGACGGACTCGACTGGGTGCTCACCCACCTCGCCGTGCAGCGGGCACCAATGGTGCTCGTGCTCGACGACGCGCACTGGGCCGACCGCGAGTCCCTCAGCTGGCTCGCCGCCTTCGCGCCCCGCGCGGAACAGCTGCCGCTGCTGCTCGTCGTCGCCTACCGGCCGGATGAACTCCCGGATTACGCCGAGGAGTTCAGGGGCCTGCCGGGGCGGGCCGGACAGCGGCCCATCGACCTGGAACCGCTCAGCGCGCACGCCATCGCCCGGCTCGTCCGCGCCTCCGTGGGCGCGCACGCCGACGACGCGTTCTGCCGCGAGACCTGGGCCGTCACCGCGGGCAACCCCTTCGAGGCCGTCGAGGTGACCGCCAAGGTGCGCGACCGCGGCCTCGAACCGAACGAGGCCTGCGCGCACCTGCTCCGCGACCTGGCCGCCGCGGTCAAGGGCAGCGGCCTGGTCGCCCGGCTCGAACGGCTCGGCACCTCCACCGTGCGCTTCGCCTGGGCCTGCGCCGTGCTCGGCACCGAGATCTCACCGCACCTGGCCGCCGCCGTCGCCGGACTCGGCGGCGAAGAGGCCGGGGACTGCGCGGACCGGCTGCGCGGCGCCCGTATCCTCACCGGCGCAGACACCCTCGAATTCGTGCACCCCCTGATCGCCACGGCCGTCTACCGCGCCATCCCCGGCGGCGTCCGCGTGGCCCTGCACGGGCAGGCCGCCTGGGCGGTCATCAACGAAGGACTCGGCGCCGGCGCCGCGGCCCGCCACCTCATGGAGACCCACCCCGACGGCGATACCTGGGTGGTCGACCAACTGCGCGCCGCCGCAAGGGAGGTGCAGCGCGCGGGCGCCCCCGACGCCGCCCGCCGCTACCTCGCCCGCGCCCTGCGCGAACCGCCGCCCGCCGAGGAACGGGCCGCCGTGCTCTACGAGTTGGGGTGCGCCTCCCTGCTCACCGAACCGGCCACCACCGTCAACCACCTCAGGGCCGCACTGGCCGAGCCGATCGGCGACCCCGCCCTGCGGCACGGCATCGTCTACCGGCTCTCGCAGGTGCTCGCCCACTCCGACCGCCTCGCCGAAGCCTCCGCCACCCTGGAACAGGGCACACGCCTCGCCCAGGACGCCCGCGTACGGCTGCGGATGCAGGCCGAGCAGTTCATGTGGGACGCCTTCCGGTCCGACGAACCCGACTCACCGGCCCGCTCGCGGCGCCTGGCCCGGCTCGCCGACCGGCTCACCGGCCGGGACCTGACCGAGCGCTACATCATCGGGCTGCGCGCCTGGGACGCCACGCTGCGCGCCGAACCCGCCGAGGTCGCCGTGCACCACGCCGAGCGCGCCCTCGTCGGCGGGCTCGGCTGGGCCGAGGAGGACCGCGGCTTCGAGGTGCCGGTCCTGGTGGCCCTCGCCTTCCTCTACGCCGACCGGCCGGGGCGGGCCGAGGAGCTGTTCGCCGCGGGCATCGCCGACTTCGAGCGCCAGGGCTGGCGCGGCGCCCACCTCTCGTTCGGCTACACGCTGCTCGGCTACGTCCGGCTGCGCCGCGGCCGGCTCGCCGAGGCCGAGGACTTCGCCCGGGCCGGGCTGCGGCTGGCGGAACGCGTCGGCCGGCGCACCCCCGTCCACTGGTATGCGGTGAGCATCCTGATCGAGATCCTGCTCGCCCGGGGGCGGGTCACCGAGGCCTCCCACATCGGCGAGGAGTGCGGGTTCGGACCGCCGTTCCCGGCCGCCGTCACCTTCCCCGACGCGCAGACCGTGTACGGCGAACTCCTGCTCGCCCGAGGTGAGTTGCGTGCCGCCGCAGCCGAACTCGCCGCGGCGGGACGGCGCCTGGACCCGCGCGGCATGCGCAACCCCGCCTGGTGCCCCTGGCTCCTGCACCTCGCCCGGGCCGAGGCCCACGAGGCACCCGCCCGCGCCGCCGGCCTCGCGCAGGAGGCGGTGCAGCGCGCCCGGCAGTACGGCACTGCGTCCGCCGTCGGCCAGGCCCTGCGCATCACCGCCGAGGTCGGCCCGTCCGGAGAGCGGGCCAAACTCCTCGAGGAGTCGGTGTCCCAGCTCGAACGCTCACCGGCCGGCCACGAGCTCGCCTGCTCCCTGGTCGCGCTCGGCGCGGAGCTGCGCCGTACCGGGCAGCCCGCCGACGCCGCCGACCACCTCTACCGCGGACTCGACGCGGCCGTGCAGTGCGGCGCGGACGGCCTGGTCGAGCAGGCGCGGGACGAGCTGGCCGCCATGGGGCAGCGCCCGCGCCGCCTGCACGTCACCGGGACCGACACCCTCACCGCACGCGAGCGCGCGGCCGCCGCGCTGGCCGTGCGCGGGGAGACCACCGCGGCCATCGCACAGGACCTGCGCCTGGACGAGCCCACCGTCGTCCGCCTCCTGTCGGCCGTGTACCGCAAGGTCGGCACGGACCTCGGCGGCCTGGGCACGGCCTTGGGGGAGCCGCCGGCCGACCGGACATGAGGGGCGCGTACGCACTCCGGAGATCACCTCCGCCGGACCCGCGGTGAGCGGAGCGCACGGGTTCCGGGACCGCTCCCGCCGCACCCGCCCCGGGCCTTCCGACGAGCCCGGTCCCCGGCGTCGGGAAACCCGCGCAGCCACGTACCATGGGCGCATGTCCTTCCTCCGCCGCCGCAGCGCTCCCACCCCCGCCGGGCCGGACTTCGACGTCCTCGCCATGGACCCGGGAGACTGGCCGGGCAACCTCGGCGCGGGCCTGCTGCCCGCCCCCGACGGCAGCTGCCAGGGCGTCTTCCTGCGCTATGACCTGTTCGGCGGCCGCGGCCCCGCGATGGTGATCGGGAACCTGCCCGAGGGCTCCCCGGCCCGCGAGCTGGGCGAGAAGCAGGTCCCGTTCGAGGTCGCGCAGCTGCTGCTCGCGCTGGAGAACGAGGAGGAGGTCGAGGTCCTCGAGACGGAGGACGTGCCGGTGATGCAGGGGGACAACCTGCTGATCGTGCGCCGCCTCAAGCTGTCCGAGAGCCGGATCTCCTGCGTGCAGTTCGACCGCAGCGACAATGTGCTCGTGACGATCGCGGCCTGGGACCGTCCCATCACGGACGACCTGTACGCGCTCCTGAAGCCGCTGCCGGCGGAGATGTTCCAGCAGGGCTGAGTCCGGAGGGCTCGGAGCACACCCGAGACACCGAAGGGGCCGCGGCACACGCCGCGGCCCCTTCGCATGCTGCCCATCCGCTTGCCGGTCAGGCTGCCGTCAACCGCGCGAGGACTTCACCTCCACGTCGGCCGCCCGCACGAACGCCACCCGGTGCCCGAACTGGATCTCGTAGTACTCGTCCTTGCCGCGCACCACCTTGTGCCCGGAGGTGTCGAAGACCGGCGCGAAGTAGTACTCGCCGGGCGTTTTGCCGCCCACCGCGTACTCCTGGCCGGCGAGCAGCTTGTACGGGAGCGGCGAGACCGGCTGCGGGGGGATCCCCGTGCCCTCGTACGCGGCCGCCTCCGGGTAGGCCCGGCCGTACACCGGCACTTCCGCACGCCCGGCCTTCGGCGTGATCACGGTGCCCGCCGCGTCCACGGCAGTCGGCTGCTTCTTCGGGTTCTCGAACCAGGCCTTCTGGCCCAGATACCAGATCGCCGTCCAGTCGCCCCGGCGCTCGGCGACCGCGTACTGCTGACCGGTGGAGACCCGCGAGCCGAGGTCGTTCACGCCGATCGTGGACGGGCTGCCGTCCGGCCGCAGACCGATGTCCTTGATGAGGGGCGCGTCCTTGCGCGGCTCGGTGTACAGCCGCACCGCGCTCGACCCGTGCGCCGGGCACTTCTCGCCGGCCTTGGTGCAGCCGGTGAACTCCGGGGTGTGCTCCTCGTACTCCGGCAGGATCGTCACCAGGCCGCCGCTGGGCGGGGCGCTGCGGTGGAAGGGCTTGCCGAGCAGCGTGAAGTAGTGCTGCCAGTCCCAGTACGGGCCGGGGTCGGTGTGCATCTGGCGGATGTTGGCCGTGGTCGGGCCCGGCACGGTGTCGTGGCCGAGGATGTGCTGACGGTTCAGCGGGATGTCGTACCGCTTGGCCAGGTACTTCACCAGGCGGGCCGACGACCGGTACATCGCCTCCGTGTACCAGGTGTCGGGCTGGGTCAGGAAGCCCTCGTGCTCCAGGCCGATGGACTTGCTGTTGATGTACCAGTTGCCCGCGTGCCAGCCCACGTCCTTGAGCTTCAGATGCTGGGCGATGTGCCCGTCGGTGGCGCGCAGCGAGTACTGCCAGGACACGTACGTGGGGTCCTGGACCAGCTTGAGCACCGTGTCCCAGCGGCCCTCGGTGTCGTGCACCACGATGTAGTCGATCGACTGGTCCACCGGCCGGTTCGCCTTGTCGTGGTTGCCGTAGTCGCCCTCGCCGAACTCCTCGTACGGAGCCGGGATCCACTCGCAGGACACCGTGGGCGGGCAGTCGGTCGCGCCCTCCGCCGCGCGTCGCAGACCGAGCCCTTCGAGCTGCGCGGCATCGGGCGTGGCGGCCTCGGTCGCCGCGAGCGTGACGCGGTCGCCGGAGTCCGTCGTGCGCGCGGCGCCGTCGCGGATCACGGCCATGACCTCGTTCGCGTACGAGGCGGCCGTGGCCTTGTCGTCGGCGCCGGAGTAGGCGGCGATGGCCCCGTACCAGTCCGAGGGGTCGTCGCTCAGCGGCTTGCCGGCCTTCTTCTGCGCCTCGGCGAGCAGGGCCGCACCGCCGCGCAGGTTCGCCGCAGGGTCGGTGCGCAGCTGCTCGGGGGAGATGCCGGTCAGCTCGGCCGCGCGGGTCAACGTCTTGAGCCGGTCGGGCAGTTCGGAGGCGTCGGGCAGCTTCGCCTCCGGGACGCGCGCGGGGCGGGAGGAGTCCCCACGCGCGTCCTCGTCGCCGTGGCCGTGATGCGGAGCCTCGGCCTTGAGGGCGGTGGCGGCGTCCGTGAGGTGCATCGGACCGTAGCCACCGGCCACACTCGGCGCACCGCCGTGCCCGTCCCAGCGCGACTGCAGATACGCCACGCCGAGCAGGACGCTCTGCGGGACCTGGTACTCGGCCGCCGCCGCGCCGAACGCCGACTGGAGCCGGCTCTGCGGCGCCTGCTGCCCGGACGGCGCGGCCGCCACGAGCGGAAGCAGCAGCGCGGCCGTGGCGACCGCACCCGCCTTCCTCGGCACTCGTCTGCGGACGGCAGCGGCCTGGGCGGGGTGGGGTCGTCGTCGCAAAGCAGCCTCCGGGACGGTGGGGCGCCAAGGGCGCGTGGGGCGTACGGGGCCGGGCGAGGACAGTGGTACCGCTTGCCCGACGATCCGTCAATCATGCGACAGCGCACGGGATTTCCCACGTCAGCGCGTGGTTCGGCGGTTTCCGTCCCGGTGGTCGCGCGGCCTGCGCCGCGTCAGTGGAATGGACCAATGCGCGCCGTTGAGCAGGCAGGATGACGAGCCGCCACCTCGGTGTGGCGTCTCGCTATGCGGTCAGCCGGCGACCGCTGCCAGGGCGCGGTCCACCTGATCGGGCGACAGGGCGTGTTCGATGGCGAGGATGCCCGCGCCGACCGCCGCGGCGTTCTCGCCCGTACGGCTCGGCTCGATCCGCAGCACGTGCGTGGCCAGCGGGTGCGAACGCCGGTACACCGCCTCGCGCACCCCGGCGAGCAGCTGGTCGTGCACGGCGGCGAGCGCACCGCCGACCACCACGGTGTCCGGGTTGAAGAAGTTCACCAGTCCGGCCAGGACCTCGCCGACCGCGCGTCCGGCCTCGCGGACCATCCGTACCGCGTCCCGGTTGCCGGACTTGACCAGCCGGACGACATCGCTGCCGCTCGCGGCGTCCACGCCCAGTTCGGTGAGGCGCCGCGCGAGCGCCCCGCCGCCGGCCACGGCCTCCAGGCAGCCGGAGTTCCCGCACCGGCAGGGCTCGGTGTCGTCGGCCACGCGGATGTGGCCGATGTCGCCGGCGCTGCCCTGGGCCCCGCGGTGCAACCGGCTGTCGGCGATGATGCCGCAGCCGATGCCCGTGCCGACCTTGATGTACAGCAGATAGCGGGTCTCCGGGAAGGCGAGGCGCTGCTCGGCGAGTGCCATCACGTTCACGTCGTTGTCGACGAGGGCGCGCACGCCGAAGCGGTCGGCGAAGAACTCCGGGATGGGGTAGTGGTGCCAGCCGGGCATGATCGGCGGGTCGACCGGGCGGCCCGTGGTGAACTCCACCGGGCCCGGCACCCCGACGCCGATCGCCTGCAGCGTCTCCGGGGCGTGCGCGGCCTCCTTGAGCAGCGCGTGCAGCGTCTTCTCCACATGCCCGAGCACCGCCTGCGGCCCGTCCGCGATCGACAGCGGGTCCTCGCGCTGGGCGAGTGTGGCGCCGGTGAGGTCGAGCAGTGCGACCCGGCAGTGTGAGGCGCCCAAGTCGACCCCCGCGACGGCGTGTTCGCCCCGGCGCAGCTGGAGCCGGCGGGGCGGTCTGCCGCCCGTGGAGCCGCCGTCGGCGTTGTCCTCCAGGACGAACCCGTGGGCGATCAGGGCGTCCACGCGCTGCGACACCGTGGAGCGGGCCAGGCCCGTCAGGCGCGCGATGTCGGCCCTCGTCTCCACGGAGCCCGAGCGGATCAGCGCGAGCACAGCGCCCGCGGAGGCGGAGGATTCGGGGGCCGTCGGCATGGCGTCACCATAGAGGCCCTCTTCCGCTGCTTACAAGGCTGCTGGTGTTCGACCATCGACATAAGTCCCCGTCAAAAACCTTGTGCAGAACGTTACTTGGACCCTTGACAGGTAGAAGCGCGGCCAGGACATTGCTCGGCGGTGGGTTGCAGAAACCGCTATCTGTCGCATGACGCCGAGCGACCGCCGAGAACCGCGAACGACCGCCGCACGACTGCCGAACGTCCGTCACGGGTTTGCCGAAGGACTGCCGAGGGAGATCTGCATATGCCGGCCACGCGCGAGGCCCCGCCGCCGGGCGGGGGAGCGGCACCACTGCTCACGATGCGGAACGTGTCCAAGAGCTTTCTCGGCGTACGGGTGCTCCACGACGTGAGCCTCGACCTCGCCGCCGGCGAGGTGCACGCCCTCGTGGGCGAGAACGGCGCGGGCAAGTCGACCCTGATGAAAGTGCTGGCCGGCGAGCACGTGCCGGACAGCGGCACCATCGAACTCGACGGCACGACCCATGCGTTCACCCACCCGCAGCAGGCGCAGGCGGCCGGAGTGGGCATCATCCACCAGGAGTTCGCGCTCCTGGAGCACCGCACCGTGGCCGAGAACGTCTTCCTCGGCCGCGAGCCCACCCGCTACGGCATGGTCGACCGCCGGGCCATGGAACGCCGCACCGGCGAACTCCTCGCCGAGCTCGGGGAGAGCGGTGTCTCGCCGCGCGCCCATGTCCGCGACCTGTCCGTGGCCCGCCGGCAGACCGTGGAGATCGTGAAGGCGCTCGCCTCCGACGTCCGCGTCCTTGTGATGGACGAGCCGACGGCGCCGCTCGCCGAGCACGAGGCCCGGCTCCTGCACGCGCTCGTGCGGCGGCTCGCGGACCGCGGTCTCGGCATCCTCTACATCTCGCACCGCCTGCGCGAGGTCTTCGAACTCTCGCACCGCATCACGGTGTTGAAGGACGGCCGGCACGTCACCACCGTGCCGACCGCCGACACCGACACCGACACGATCGTCCGCGCCATGGTCGGACGCGAACTCGGCGCCTACTACCCGCCGCGTGCCAGGCCCGGCGAGACGGGCGGCACCGCCCTGACGCTGCGCGGCGGCGGCAACCGCCGGCTGCACGGCATCGACCTGGACCTGCGCTCCGGCGAGGTCACCGGGATCGCCGGCCTCCAGGGCTCGGGACGCACCTCGCTCGCACGGGCCCTGTTCGGCGCCGCACCCTTCACCGAGGGCGACATGACTGTCGGCGGCCGCACGCTCCGGCCCCGCAGCCCCCGCGAGGCCATCCGCGCCGGCATCGCGCTCGTCACAGAGGACCGCAAGGGCGAAGGGCTCGCACTGCGCCAGTCCGTACGCGACAACGCCCTGCTCGTCACCCGCGCCGTCCCCGGACAGCAGCACGCGAGCGCCGCGCGCGGTCTCGCCGGCCTCCTCGACCGCGTACGGCTCCAGGCCCGCGGCGGCTCCGACCAGCAGGTGCAGTTCCTGTCCGGGGGCAACCAGCAGAAGGTCGTCATCGCCAAATGGCTCGCCGCCGCCCCCAAGGTGCTGCTCTTCGACGAGCCCACCCGCGGCGTCGACGTCGGCGCCAAGGCCGCCATCCACACCCTCGTACGCGACCTGGCCAAGGAAGGCCTCGCCGTCCTGATCATCTCCTCCGAACTGCCCGAACTCATCGGCATGAGCGACCGCATCCTCGTGATGAGCGACGGCCGGCTCGCCGGTGAACTGCCCGCCGGCGCCCCGGAGGAGGACATCATGCGCCTCGCCACGGGGCCCGCAGACGAAGGGACGGCCGCCGCATGACCCCGACGGCACTCGCCCCGGCCGTGGCGCAGCCCGGCCCGAAGCCGCGCCGGGTGAAGCTCACCGATCCGGCCGTCGGCGTCTGGCTCGCGGCCGCCGTCGTGATCGTGCTCGGCTGGCTGATCGTCACGCTCGACGGCGGCAGCTTCTTCGCCCGCGCCAACATCACCACGATCCTGTCGAACTGCGTGGCACTTGGCCTGGTCGCCGTGGGCCAGAGCGCGGTGATCCTCACCGGATCGCTCGACCTGTCCGTGGCGTATCTGATCTCGCTCGGCACGCTCGTGGCCGCCGAGACCATGCAGGACGGCAGCGTGGTCACCGGCGTCCTCGCCGTCCTGGCGCTGTCCGTGGCGGTGGGCCTGGCGAACGGCCTGATCGTCACCGGGCTCAAGGTGAACGCCTTCATCGCCACCCTCGGCACGGCGTTCATCCTGCGCGGCTGGATCGAGGACAACTACACCGGGCCGGCAGGCCAAGTACCCGCCTCCTTCCGGCACTTGGGGTACGACCGCATCGGACCCGTGCCCGTCTCCGTCTTCCTGCTCGCCGCCGTCGCAGCCGCGGTGTGGTTCCTGACCCGCCGCACCCGCCTCGGCCACCACATGTACGCCACCGGCGGCGACGAACACGCGGCCCGCCTCTCCGGGGTCCGCACCCGCCGCACCGTGGTCGTCGCACACGTCATCTGCTCGCTGTGCGTGGGCGCCGCCGCGCTGTTCCTCGCCTCCCGGCTGGGCGCGGGCGCTCCCTGGGCCGGCACCGAGGCGCGCTACGACCTGGAGTCCATCGCGGCCGTGGTGCTCGGCGGCACGGCGCTCGCGGGCGGCCGCGGGGGAGTGGCGGGCACGCTCGGCGGGGTGCTGATCCTCGCCGTCCTCGACAGCGTCTTCAACCAGCTGTCCGTCGACCCCTTCTTCAAGAACGTCGTACGCGGCGTCGTGATCATCGCGGCCGTCGCCCTGTACGCCCGGCGCGGAAGGAAGACCGCATGACCAGCGAAGCGGCCCGGCGCGGAAAGGGGACGGCATGACGACCGCGACCGCAACCCCCGCCCCGTACAAGCGGATTGCCGCCGCGCTCGGCACCGGCATCCCCGTCTACGCCCTGCTCGTGGTGCTCCTGCTCGCCCTCGCGGTCACCGATCCCGGCTTCTACGAACTCGACCGCTTCCTCGCCTTCGTCAAACGCGCCGCACCGCTCGTGATCCTCGCGGCCGGCCAGTACCTGGTCATCGTCAGCGGCGAGTTCGACCTGTCCGTAGGGGCGATCGTGACCGCCGGCGTCGTGGTCGCCGCCCAGCTGTACGGCTCGTTCCCCGACGCGCACTGGCTGGTCATCAGCCTCGCCCTGGTGCTCGCCGGAGCGGTCGTGGGCCTGGCCAACGGGCTGATCACCACGGCCCTGCGCGTGCCGTCGTTCATCACCACGCTCGGCATGATGCTGATCCTCGAAGGCGCCGTCTTCTACTGGACCGGCGGCTCGCCGAAGGGCGTGCTGCCCGAGGACTTCCGCGCCCTCGGCCGCAACTCGGCCTTCGGCTGGCTCCCCTGGGCCGTCCTCGTCTGCCTCGCCGTCGGCGCGTTCGCGGTCTGGCTGATGCGCCGCGACTACGGACGCACGCTGCTCGCCACGGGAGACAGCGAGCGCACGGCGGCCCTCGCGGGTGTACGGGTGCACCGCGTCCGCGTCCTCGCCTTCGTTCTGTCCGGGGTCGCCGCCGCGCTCGCCGCGGTCCTCGTCGGCGGCTTCTCCGGGGTGTCCGCCCAGGCCGGGCGCGGCCTGGAGTTCGAGGCCATCACCGCCGTCGTGCTCGGCGGTGTGGTGCTCGGCGGCGGGCGCGGCTCCGTGGTGGCCGCGATGGCCGGCGCCTTCTCGTTGCAGGCCCTGTTCACCCTGCTCAACCTCCAAGGCGTCTCCGGCGCCCTGGAGTCCACCGTCCAGGGCGTGATCGTCATCGCCGCCGTCGGTCTCGGGGCCGCCAACTGGTCCCGTGTCCGCGGCGCCGCCGACCGCTCGCGTCTCCGCCGTCGTGCCGACTCCCCGGGAGGGACACCCTCATGACACCCCTCAGGAAGCACAGACTCCTCGCGCCGGGCGCCGCGGTGTTCGCCGCCGTCCTGCTCGCCTCCTGTTCCAGCGACGCACCGCCCGCATCCCCCGGCGCCTCCGCCTCGCAGAGCCAGGACGACAAGGCCACCGAGCAGTCCAAGTTCTTCGAACAGGACGAGTACGAGCGGCAGATCAGGCTCGCGGACGTCACCCCCGAAGGGCCGGCGGACAAGCCCTGGGAGCAGATGCTCGAGCCGGAGATGCGGGACACGGCCGAGTTCAAGAAGAAGGGCGGCCTCGCCGGCACCCATCTCTGCTTCTCCAACGCCGGTGTCTTCAACCCCTGGCGGCAGGTCGGCCTGAAGAACATGCAGGCGGAGGTGAAGCTGCACAAGGAGATCACCAAGTTCACCGTCCTGGACGCGCAGGGCAAGGACGACAAGCAGATCTCCGACATCGAGGAGCTCACCGGCAAGGGCTGCGACGCCCTGATCGTCTCGCCCAACACCACCGCCACCCTCACCCCTGCCGTCGAGGCCGCCTGCGCGAAGGTCCCGGTCATCGTCTTCGACCGCGGCGTGCAGACCGACTGCCCCGTCACCTTCATCAACCCCATCGGCGGATACGGGTACGGCTCGGTTGCCGCCGACTTCCTGGTCGAGAAGGTGAAGCCCAAGGGCAAGATCCTGGCCCTGCGCATCTCGCCCGGCGTGGACGTCCTGGAGAACCGCTGGTCGGCCGCCAAGGTCGCCTTCGACAAGAGCGAACTCGACGTCGTGGAAATCAAGTTCACCGAGGGCGACACCGCCAAGACCAAGTCGATCGTCGCCGACGCCATCTCCCGGCACGGCCAGATCGACGGCGTCTGGATGGACGCGGGCGCCACCTCCGTCGCCGCGATCGAGGCCTTCGAGGACGCGGGCGTGGACGTGCCGCCGATCACCGGCGAGGACCAGCAGGACTTCCTGAAGGCATGGAAGGACAAGAAGCTCACCGCGATCGCCCCGACCTACCCCACCTTCCAGTGGCGCACCCCCGTGATCGCCGCCCTCGACATCCTCGCCGGCAAGCAGGTGCCCAAGGAGTGGAAGCTCCCGCAGCCCACCGTCACCGAGGAGAACCTGGACGACTACCTCCAGGAGGGCATGCCGCCGCTGCACTACGCCATGTGCGGCTGCGAGGACCTGCCCGGCTTCCCGAAGGACTGGGGCGGCAAGTGACAGCTCCCGTACGGAAGATCGGCGCCAACCCGTGGATCTGGCATTCCCCGGTCGGGCAGGCGGCACTCGCCGAAGTGCTGCCCCGCCTGGCCGGGTGGGGCTTCGACTGCGTGGAACTGCCCCTGGAGCAGGCCGCGGACTGGGAGCCCGCCGCGGCCGTGAAACTCCTGGAGGCCGCCGGCCTGCGCCCGGCCGCGGTGATCGCCGTGATGCCGCCCGACCGCAACCTCGTCCGCGCGAGCGGCGAGACCGTCCGCGCCACCCAGGACTACCTGCGCCGCTGCGTGGACGCCGCGCACGCGATCAGCGCGCCGGTCGTCGCCGGGCCCGTCTACACGGCGGTCGGGCGCACCTGGCGAATGGACCGCTGCGAGCGCGAGGCGGCGTACGAGGAATGGCGCGGGAACATCGCACCCGTCGTGGAGTACGCGCAGCGCGCGGGCGTCCGCATCGGCGTCGAGCCGCTGAACCGGTACGAGACCAGCCTGTTCAACACCGTCGGGCAGACCCTCGAAGGCCTGGACGGACTGCCCGCGCAAGGCATCGGCATCGCGCTGGACACGTACCACCAGAACATCGAGGAACACTCCCTGCCCGCCGCCGTCCGCGCGGCGGCCGGGCGCATCGCCCACGTCCAGGTGTGCGCCAACGACCGGGGAGCGCCCGGCAGCGACCACCTCGACTGGAGCGGGTTCCTCGACGCCCTCGACGACGTGGACTTCCACGGGCCGCTCTGCATCGAGTCCTTCACCGCGCACAACGAGACCATCGCGGTCGCCGCCTCCGTCTGGCGCCCGCTCGCCCCGACCCAGGACACCATCGCCACCGCGGGCCTGGGCTTCCTGCGCCGGCTGCTCGCCGCGCGCTCCTGAACCCCCACACGCACCACCGCTCTGACAATCCGGCACCCCCGCAAGGCCGTTACGACAGAGAGGAACCCTCATGGGATGTCATGCGGGTGACACCCGATCGGCCGGGACGGAACCGTCCGGCACCCGGTCGCCCTCTTCGCCCGACCCCCGAAGAGCCCGCCGTCACCGCCGCGCCCGCAGAGGCCTGATCGCCGGACTCGGCGGACTGCTCCTGGTCGGGGGCGTGCTGCCCGCGACCGCCGCCGAGACGGAGGACCGCAAGGCCCCCGCCTTCCGCGCGCTCGTGTTCACCGAGGCCGTGGGCTACGTCCACGGCTCGATCCCCGACGGCATCAAGATGTTCGAGGAGGAGGCCGCCGAGCACAATTTCGAGATCGTCAAGAGCGCCGACTCCAAGATCTTCGCCGACCCGGCCCTCAACGACTTCGACGCCATCGTCATGCTCCAGAACTCCGGCATGGTCTGGGACACCGAGGCCGAGAAGGAGGGGCTCCAGAAGTTCGTACGCTCAGGCAAGGGCGTCGTCGCGATCCACAACACCCTCGACATGGGCGTCGAGAACGAGTTCCCGTGGTGGGACGAGACCATCAACGCCGGCGCCCACATGCCCTCGCACTCGCCCGGCGTGCTCCAGGGCACCGCGAAGGTGGCGGACCGCGTGCACCCCTCCACCAAGGGACTTCCCGAGCGCTGGGAGCGCCCGGAGGAGTGGTACAACTTCGACAAGAACCCCCGGGGCGACGTGCACGTCCTCGTCACCGCCGACGAGACCACGTACAACCCCGGCGGCGACGCGATGGGCGCCGACCACCCGATTTCCTGGTGCCGCGGCACCGAGGGCGGCCGCGTCTGGGCCACCGCGATGGGCCACGACAAGGCCTCGTACACCGAGGAGTTCTTCCGCGACCACGTGGTCGGCGGGCTCAAGTGGGCCGCGGGCACGGCGGCCGGCGACTGCGGCGGCACCGTCTGGAACGCGTACGAGAAGGTCACCCTCGACGACAACACCGCCGACCCGATGGAGCTGGACGTCGCCAAGGACGGCAAGGTCTACTACGCCCAGCGCAGCGGCGAGGTGAAGGTCTTCGACCCCGCGACCCACACCACCACCGAGGCCGGCAAGCTCGACGTCTACACCGGCGGCGAGGACGGCCTGGTCGGCCTCGAACTCGACCCGTCCTTCACCGAGAACCACTGGATCTACCTCTACTACGCACCCGCGGGCGCGACCGAGGACATCAACCGCCTCTCCCGCTTCACCGTCAAGGACGGCAAGCTGGACCCGGCCAGCGAGAAGAAGCTGCTCGACGTCCCCGCGTACCGCGACCGCTCCTTCCCCGAGCCCGGACACACGGGCGGCGCCGTCGAGTTCGGCCCGAACCGCACCCTGTACCTGTCCACCGGCGACGACGTCCCGCCCAACCTCGACCCCGATTGGCAGGGCTACGCGCCCATCGACTGGCGCCCCGGCAAGGGGCGCCTGGACGCGGCCCGCACCGCGGGCAACACCAACGACCTGCGCGGCAAGATCCTGCGCATCAGGCCCAAGGACACCGGCGGTTACACCATCCCGAAGGGGAACCTCTTCGCCCCCGGCACGGACAAGACCCGCCCCGAGATCTACGCCATGGGCTTCCGCAACCCCTTCCGCTTCACCGTCGACCCGAAGACCGGCTACGCCCACGTCTCCGACTACGGGCCCGACCGCGGCGCCCCCACCACCGACCGCGGACCCGAGGGCCTGGTCGAGTACAACGTCATCAAGAAGGCGGGGAACTTCGGCTGGCCGTTCTGCCACGGCAACAACCAGGCCTACGCCCCGTACAACCCGGACACCGGTGAGGTCGGCGCCAAGTTCGACTGCGCCAAGCCCACCAACCCGTCCCCGAACAACACCGGCCTGAAGGACCTGCCGCCGCTCCAGCAGCCCGAAGTCTGGTACGGATACGGTGAGTCCGAGGAATTCCCGGAGATGGGCACGGGCGGCTCCGCGCCCATGAGCGGTCCCGTCTACCGCTACAACGCCGACAGCACCTCCGAGACCAAGTTCCCGGCCTACTTCGACGGGGCGAGCTTCTTCTACGAGTGGGCGCGCAACGACGTCAAGGAGATGCGCTTCGACCGGGACGAGAAGCTGCTCAAGATCAACGACCTGTTCACCTCCATGAAGTTCGCCAAGCCCATGGACATGACCTTCGGTCCGGACGGCTCGCTCTACGTCCTCGAATGGGGTTCGGAGTTCGGCGGCGGCAACAACGACTCCGGTCTCTTCCGCATCGACTACGCGCAGGGCAAGCGCAGCCCGGTGGCCAAGGCCACGGCCTCCGCCACCAACGGGCCCGTCCCGCTGAAGGTGGACTTCTCCAGCGAGGGCACCAAGGACCCGGATGGTGACGCACTCACCTACTCCTGGGACTTCGACGGAGACGGCACCTCCGACTCCACCGAGGCGAACCCGTCCCACACCTACACCACCGCGGGCGACTTCAACGCCCAGCTGAAGGTCACCGACTCCACCGGCAAGGAGGGCTTCGCCAACATCCCCATCACTGCGGGCAACACCGCACCCGTGGTGAAGATCGAGACCCCGGTCGACGGCAAGCTGATCACCTTCGGCGACAAGATCCCGTACAAGGTCACCGTCACCGACCCGGAGGACGGTCCGATCGACTGCACCAAGGTCACCGTCAACCCGGCGCTCGGCCACGACGACCACGAGCACCCGACCACCGACATCCCGGGCTGCGAGGGCACGGTGGACACCGGGGACCTCGGCGGTCACCCCGAGGGCGCGGACCTCACCTACGTCCTCAACGCCAAGTACACGGACAAGGGAGGCAATGGCGCGAGCGCGCTGACCGGCTATGGCCGTTCCGTCATGCACCCCAAGCACAAGCAGGCCGAGTACTACGACGACCAGTCCGGCACTCGGATCGTCTCGCAGGCCGGCGCCGAGAACGGCAAGCGCATCGGTGACATCGGCAACGGCGACTGGGTGGCCTTCGAACCGATGAGCGTCGAGGGCATCGCCTCGATCAGCTACAAGGTGTCCTCGCCCTACGGCGTCGGCGCGATCGAACTGCGCGCGGACGCCCCCGACGGCAAGCTGCTCGCCACCACCCCCGTACAGAACACGGGTGGTTGGGACACCTACCAGGAGACGGTGAAGACGCCGGTGGAGGCGCTGGCCGGCACACACAAGCTGTACCTGGTCTTCACCTCGCCGCAGGCCAGTCCGTACGACCTGGACGCGGTGACCTTCCACAGCGAGTAGCCCGTACGACAGCTGCTCGGCGTTTCGTGCGGAGCAGCCCGGAGCGGTCCCGGCTCCTTTGCTTCCCCCTGATCACCAAGGGAGCCGGGACCGCAGGCAAAGGCCCCTCGATACGCCCCTGTGCGGGGGAGTAACGAGGGGCCTTCGCGCTCCCCGTCAGCGAGTGCCGACCGCCGCCCTCACGGCCCGGCGGGCCAGAGCGCAGTCGTCGTGCAGCCGCCTGAGCAGCAGCCGCTGTTCCTCGCCGGACGGCGCGGCACCAGGATGGGCCGGGCCCGGTGCCGCCGGGGTCGCCTCGCGCATCGTGCGCTGCACCGCCATCTCGTAGGTCCTTATCTCCCGGGTCAGCACCAGCATCAGGTTGACCAGGAAGGCGTCACGGGCCGCCGGGCCCGCGGACTGGGCGAGCTGGCTGATCTGACGGCGCGCGACCGGTGCGTCGGCGAGCACCGCCCACAGCGTCGCCAGGTCGTAACCCGGCAGGTACCACCCGGCGTGCTCCCAGTCGACGAGCACCGGGCCGGCGGGGGACAGGAGCATGTTGGACAACAGGGCGTCGCCGTGGCAGAACTGGCCCATCGAGCCGCTGCCCGCGGACTTGGAGATGCCGTGCAGCAGCTTCTGCAGATCGCCCAGGTCCCGGTCCGTGAGCAGACCCAGCTCGTGGTACCGGTTGATCCGCGCCGCGTAGTCCAGCGGGGCGTCGAACATCCCGGCCGGCGGCCGCCATGCGTTGAGCCGGCAGATCGCCCCGAGCGTGGCCCTGATGTCGGCACGCGGCGGCGCCTCGGCCGGATGGCGTTGCAGGGCCGCCACCCGGCCGGGCATCCGCTCGATCACCAAAGTGCCATTCTCGGGATCGGCGGCGATCAGCCGCGGCACACGGACCGGTGGCCGGTGCCTCACAAAAGATCGGTACGTGGCTATTTCATGGCGGATCCGCTCCGACCACGCCGGCGAGTGATCCACTAAGCACTTCGCGACCGCAGTCATACGTCCCGTCGTACCGACGAGCAGAACGGAGCGTCCGCTGCGGCGCAGCACCTGCACCGGGTTGAACTCCGGGCAGATCCGGTGCACCGACGCGACAGCCGTACGCAGCTGGGCGCCCTGGGGGCCGGACAAGTCGAGTCTCCCGCTGAGCGGTTGAGTGCCGAACCCCGCGGCCCCCCGAGCGCCTGGTGCGCCCGGAGCCCGCAGCGTCCGACCGGTGCCCGGCACGACGCCCGCCGGGCGGGCGGGGGCGAGGTAGGGGCCCCCGGACTGCCGGGTGGTGGACGGCCGGGGCGGGGCGGACACGGAGGACGATGCTGTGTACATGGGCGAGACAGATCCCTTCGTGCGCCGACGAGTCACTTGCGCTGCCCGGCCCGACTGCCGCTCGCACCCTGGGGAATGCGGTGCGGCCGCCGGGTCGGGGTGGCGCATTCCTACCTGACACCCGAGCGGGTGTGGCGAACCAGCGAGTGCACCCTGGCGAACCCTGGCGAATAGTCGCTCAGCAACTGACAGAGGGTTACTGTCAACTCAGCCGAGAACCTGGGGGCTTGACGTGAGCAGCGGACCAAATGCCCGACTGAGTGACCTGTTCGGCCTGGCCGGCTGGTCCAAGGGAGAGCTCGCGAGGCTGGTCAACCGGCAGGCGGCGGCCATGGGCCACCCGCAGCTGGCGACCGACACTTCGCGTGTGCGCCGCTGGATCGACATGGGAGAGATCCCGCGCGATCCGGTGCCGCGGGTACTTGCCGCATTGTTCACCGAGCGTCTTGGCCGTGTCGTGACCATCGAGGACCTCGGTCTGGTCCGGCACGGGCGCATGGGGAAACGGCAAGGCGGCCGGGAGGCGGAACACCCCGACACACTGCCGTGGGCGCCCGAGCGGACTGCTGCGGTCCTCACCGAATTCACGGGAATGGACCTCATGCTCAACCGACGCGGCTTGGTGGGCGCGGGCGCCGCGCTTGCCGCGGGCTCCGCACTCACCAGCGCCATGCACGACTGGCTGCACACCGATCCGGCCCTCTCCGCCGACGCGCCCAGATTCCACGACCCCCTGCACGCCGACCCCGCTGGGTACGACCGCTATGAGGCCGCCCCCATCGGGTCGCAGGAGATCGAGGAACTGGAGCGTTCGGTCGAGGTCTTCCGCGCCTGGGACGCGGCCCGCGGCGGCGGGCTGCAGCGCAAGGCAGTGGTGGGCCAGCTCAACGAGGTCGGCGGGATGCTCTCGTACCGCCACCCCGACCATCTCCAGCGCCGCCTGTGGGGCGTCGCTGCCAACCTGGCCGTGCTCGCGGGATGGATGTCCCACGACGTCGGCCTCGAACCGACCGCCCAGAAGTACTTCGTCATCGCGGCCCACGCGGCCCGCGAAGGCGGCGACCGGCCGCGCGCCGGCGAAGCGCTCTCGCGGGCGGCCCGCCAGATGGTGCACCTGGGCCGGCCCGACGACGCTCTCGACCTGATGAAGCTCGCCAAGTCGGGCTCGGGCGAGGAAGTCCTGCCCCGCACGAAGGCGATGCTCTACACCATCGAGGCCTGGGCACAGGCGTCCATGGGCAAGGGCCAGGCCATGCGCCGCACCCTGGGCGAGGCGGAGGACCTCTTCGTCTCGGACAAGGGCGATGTGCCGCCGCCGAGTTGGATGCAGATGTTCGACGAGGCGGACATGCACGGCATGCAGGCCCTGGCGTACCGCACCCTGGCGGACCATGACCCCTCGGCCGCCGCGGTCGCGCAACGCCACGCCAAGGAGGCACTGGAACTGCGCGCCAAGGGCCGCCAGCGCTCCCAGATCTTCGACTACATCTCCCTCGCCTCGGCCTGCTTCATCGCCGACGACCCCGAACAGGCGGACCGCTACGCACGGTTGGCGCTGATGTCCATGGGCGAGACCTCCTCGCACCGGACCTGGGACCGGCTGCGGGAGATGTACCGGCTCACTGGTCAGTACGCGGGCTATCCGAAGATCGAGGACCTCCGCGAGGAGATCCAGCTGGCGCTGCCGAAGCGGGCGAAGTCGGGGGGTGCGGGGACGGCGCGGGCCTGAAGGGCCGCTCGACTGCGGGGTGGTGTCGTCGGGGTGCCGTGACGCGGAGGTGGTGCGGCGCACGGGGGCTCAGTGCTGAGTGCCCTTGCGGCCGTGGTTCGTTACGGGTGCGTGCGGCGTTTTGCCCTGCCTGGTTTCGGCCTGGCTTCCAAAGTGGCGTACGCCTGCCCGCACTTGGTGGGGGGTCGTGTGCCGGTGCGTGCTGCGCAGATGCCGGGGCGGTGCCGGAGGTCACCTCACCCGCCGACCAGCCCCACCAACACACAGGCGTCGTCCTCCCGTTCGCCCCGCTCGCCGAACTCCTCCACCACGGCCCGGACGCAGTCCTGTGCCGTGCGGGCGGTGGCGAAGCGGGGGGCCAGGGACAGGAGCCGTGCGCGGGACGCCTCGCCGTCGCGGTGCGGAGCGAGGCCGTCGGTGTGCAGGACCAGGAGGTCGCCCGGCTCCAGCTGCTCGCTGGCCTGCTCGTAGACCGCACCGGACGTGGCGCCGAGGAGCACGCCGTCGGGGGCGTCGAGGGCGCGCCCCGTGCCGTCGCGGAACAGCAGCGGCGCGGGGTGGCCGGCCTGGGACCAGGTGAGGGTGCGGGTGTGCGGGTTGTAGCGGCAGCACACCGCGCTGCCCAGGGCCGGCTGGACCGAGGCGTCAAGGAGCTGGTTGAGCCAGCCCATCAGCTTGCCGGGCTCGGCGCCCGCCACGGCCATGCCGCGCAGCGCGCCGAGCAGCATCGCCATGCCCGACGTGACCGTCACCCCGTGGCCGGTGAGGTCGCCGACGCTGAGCAGCGTCTCGCCGTCGGGCAGGGCGAGTGCGTCGTACCAGTCGCCGCCGATCAGGGCGCTGCTCGAGGAGGGGAGGTAGTGCGCGGCGAGGTCCAGGACGTCGGGGGAGCCGTGCGGGAACCGCAGCGGGCCGCGCCAGGGAGGCAGCACGGCCTCCTGCAACTCGACCGCCAGCCGGTGCTCGGTCTGCGCGATGTGCCGCTGCCGCTGGAGCGAGTCACGGGTCTCGCGCAGGGCCAGCTGGCTGCGGCGCAGCTCGCTGACGTCACGCAGGACCGCCCACATGGAAGCGGTGCTGCCGTCGGCGTCGAGCACGGGCTCGCCCATCATGTGCAGCGTGCGCACACTGCCGTCGTCGCGCACGATCCGGAACTCGCCGTCGATGGGACGGCCGTCGATCAGGCAGTCCGTGACCATCTGCGTCAGCAGGTCGCGGTCCTCGGAGAAGACGAACGTGGGCAGCTCGTCGAGGGTGAGCGGCGGCTGCTCGGGGGAGCGGCCGAAGATCGCGTAGAGCTCGCCGGACCACACCACCTCGTCCGTCAGAAGGTTCCACTCCGCGCTGCCCACGCGGCTCAGGAGCGAGCCGCGGCCCGGCTGCGGCGCCAGCTCCGCCTCGAGGTTCTCCAGGATCTCCTGCTGGTCGAGGTCGGCCGGCCCCCCGTCGCGCAGCTGCGCCAAGTGGTCGTCCAGGTCGTCGAGTTGATGCACGGCCAGCTCGCACAGGGCGCGCTGCCAGCGGCCCTGGGGGTCGTCCTCGTCCGTCACGGCGTCCCGGCGCACCGCGTCGACCTCACCGCGGAGCCGGCGCGTCTGCTGGATCAGCGCGTCGACGGTGCCGCGCTCGGGCGGCTGTGCGGCGGGGCGGTCCGCGAAAATATGGGACGGCATCTCGTACTCCGATACAGGCGCGGTACAACCAAGTCTGACGGAAGGGCCGGTTATGACTCTTGCACAGGTCAGTGGGCCCCGTAAGGGATTTGGCAAGACACGATACGGTGGTGCTTCTGGCATATGTCAAAGTCCACCTGCCCTGCTGGCCGTTGTGATGGCCGAAAGCCAATCCCCCTGTTCCTTAAGGGAGTTGTAAGCCGCCGCTCCCGGCGGGTGGCGCGGCGCGGTTTGGTGTCGCGCATCTGGCCGGATCGGCGCCTCGGTCCCGCGTGCCCCGCACGCACCCCTTCATGCCTGGTCGGACTGGTGTACGCATTGTCGTAACCCTACAAGATCCTCTCGGCAGGCTCTGCGGCCGACAGCATCCGTAAGCGCCCCTGTTGTCTGGAAGTGTCGAGTTCAGGTGATCAAGTTCCCGGCTCCCGGGCGGGGCCGGGTCTTGTGGACCTCCTACTCACCCCGAGAAGAGGCGCGATATGTACGACGATGCGGTGGCCGTCACGGGACTCGGAGCACTGACTCCGCTGGGCATGGACGCGGCGACGACCTGGGAGGGCCTGCTCGCGGGCGATTCGGGTGTGCGGCGGATCGAGGAGGAGTGGGCGGGCGAGGTGCCCGTCTCGGTCGCGGCGCCTCTGCCGGGCGACCCGGCCGAGCTGCTCGGCCGGGTGCAGGCGCGCAAGCTCGACCGCTGCGAACAGGTCGCCCTGCTCGCCGCCCGGGAGGCCTGGCAGCACGCCGGGGCCCCGCAGGTGGAGGGGACGCGGCTCGCGGTGGTGATCGGCACCGGCACGGGCGGGGTGCTCACCACGCTCGGTCAGGACGACACGTACGAGCGCTCCGGCGCGCGCCGGCTGTCCCCGTACGCCGTCCCCATGCTGATGCCCAACGGGCCCGCGGCCTGGGTGAGCATGGAACTCGGCGCGAAGGCGGGTGCCCACACCCCGGTGAGCGCCTGCGCCTCCGGATCGGAGGCCATCGCGGCGGGCCTCGACCTGATCCGGGCCGGGCGCGCGGACGTGGTGGTGGCCGGGGGCGCGGAGGCCTGTCTGCATCCGTTCACGCTGTCCGCCTTCGCGCAGATGAAGGCGCTCTCGGTGGACGACGGCGAACCGGCGGCCGTGTCACGCCCGTTCGACGCGGGGCGCAGCGGGTTCGTGATGGGGGAGGGCGCGGGGATCGTGGTCCTGGAGCGCGCTTCCTTCGCCCGGGCCCGTGCGGCGCGGGTGCATGCATGGCTCGCGGGTGCGGGCGTCTCGTCGAGCGCCGCGCACATCACGGCGTCCGACGCGGAGGGCCAGACGCAGGCCATGCGGACGGCGCTCGCCTCGGCCGGAGTCACCGCGGCCGACATCGGCGTGGTGCAGGCCCATGCGACCTCGACTCCGTCCGGTGATGTGGTGGAGGCGGAGGCGATCGCGACCGTGGTCGGCGACGGGGCGGCCGTCACGGCCGTGAAGTCGCAGATCGGGCACCTGTGCGGCGCCTCCGGTGCGGTGGCCGCGGTCGCCGCGGTGCTCGGACTGCGCGAGGGCGCGGTGCCCGCGATCCGCAACCTGGACCACCCCGACCCCGCGGTCTCCCTCGATCTGGTGAAGGGCGGCCCGCGGAGGGGCAGTTGGGGCGCGGCGCTCACCAATGCCTTCGGGTTCGGCGGGCACAACGTGAGCCTGGTGTTCCGCGCGGCCGCGTGAGGGCAGGGGGCGCTCCCGTCTGCCGGGGGAGCGCCCGTGCCCACCGCGGCCGACTTCGTGGACGCCGTGGCGGGACGACGTGCCCGGCGCCGTCCGGGCGCTCAGGCTTCGCCGGGCGCCGCCCCCAACGCGGGCCGCGCCACCCGCGAATGCAGCGCCGCCATCCCCGCGACGGCCGCCGCGAGCAGGGCCAGCGCGACGAGCGCGGGCACCGCGGCCACCACCGGACCGCTCACCAGGCAGACCCCGCCGCCGACGAGCAGCACCAGTGACCCCTGCCCCGACACCCGGGCCAGAACAGCGGCCGAGGCGAGCAGGAACAGCCCCACGCCGCCGGACAGCGCCCACGCCACGATCCCGTGCAGGGGCTCGGACAGCTCGTAGTGCCCGGTGTCGGCTATCTGGTGCATCGCGGACTTGGCGCCGAGCGCGGTCAGGACGATGCCCGCGATGACGGGCAGGTGCAGATACGTGTACACCTCGCTCGCGAGCTTGGTGCGCTCCTCGTTCTGCACCTGGGCGAGCCGGTGTTCGGCCGGTTCGCTGACCTTGCGGAAGTACATCCACCACAGGCCGGCCGCGACCATGAGGCCGCAGACCGCCGCGGCGATCAGCGGCCACGTCAGCGGATAGCCCGCCATGCCGACGCCCATGGCCACGATGGACTCGCCCAGCGCGATGATCACGATGAGGCTGTGCCGCTCCGCGAAGTGCGCCGGCGAGGCGACCCGCCAGCCGGAGCCGCGCGTCAGGAACACCATCGCGTAGTCGAGCAGCATCGCCGCGGCCCAGATCAGGATCTGCACCGCGCCGTCGAAGGCCGCACCCACGAGGAGCAGGGCGAACGGCGGTGCCACCGAGGTGAGCGCGATGCGGCGCACGGTCGCCCGCAACCGGGCGTCGCCGGGCGCCGATATCCAGTACGAGACCAGGTGCAGCAGCCGCACGGCCCCGTAACAGAGAACGAACACCAGCGGGGCGTCCACGCCGCCCACGCGGTCGCCGTACACCTCGGGGATCGCGAACGCCACCACGAGCATCACGGCCATCACCGCGACGAGCACCGCGAAGAGGGCCCCCGCGTCCGCGCGCACCACGTTCCCGAGCCACGCGAAACAGCACCAGCACCACCACAGCAGCGCGAGGACCACGAGGGAGCCCGCGATCCGGCCCGCCGAGGTGCGGTCCGCCATCAGTGCGGTCACCTGCGTGATGGCATAGACGAAGACGAGATCGAAGAACAGCTCGGCCGGGGTGACCCGATGGTCGTCCCCGGTCGGAATCAGACGCGATGAACTGCTGCCCGCCGGCACTGGCCCCCCACTTGGCACTCGATGCGGCCCCCACCGGCCGCGCTGCGGGCACCCTACAACTCGCCGGTGACACTCCGGCCGACCGGCCGCCGGCGCTCAGGCGGGCACGGCCGGTCCGTGTCCCGCCTGGTCGTCGGGCTCCCCGTCCCAGAGGTCGAACCCGTTCTCGAGTCCCGTGATCCGCAGCACCCGCAGCGGCTGGCCGTGCGCCCGGACGAGGCGCACTGTCCCGTGCCGCCCCCGCACCCGCTGCCGTATCCCGAGCAGCAGCCGCACTCCGCCCGCGTCGAGGAAGGTCACATGGTGCAGATCCACCACGACCGCGGGTCTCGCGCTCGGGATCAACCGGGCCGCGCGCGGCGCCAGTTGCTCGTCGGCCCAGATGTCGAGTTCTCCGCTGAGCAGGAGGAAGAGGGTGCTGCCGGCCGTGCGGTGCTCCAGGCCGAACGTGAAGTCCGCGGTCCCCATGGCCACTCCCGAGGCCCCCATCCTGTGACGCGGAGTGACGAATATCCTCCGCGGGCTGCGTCGGTACGGGCGCCGGCCGTCACAAGCGGAAGCTGCGGCGGTGCGGCGCCATCCGTGTCATCCCCGCTCAGGGCGGTCCGTACCCCCAACCGTACGATGAATAACGGAGGTTGGTGGCCAGTCTGGCTTGAATCGTGATGGTGACGGTGCGTTAGTTTCCGTGCGGTGGGGAGACGGCCGGATAAGGTGCCGCAGTGCAGCACGATCCCGACACGGCCGCCGCATCCCGGCAGAAGCCGCACCAGGCCTCCGTCCTCGCGGCCGTCGCCCTCGGCGGCGGCATCGGCGCCGTCGCGCGCCACGCGGCCTCGCGCGCCTGGCCGACGGCCATGGACGCCTTCCCGTGGACCACGCTCTGCGTCAACGTCGTCGGCTGCGCGCTCATCGGCATCCTGATGGTCACGGTCACCGAGACAGGCCGGCGGGTCCCGCCCCTCGTGCGTCCCTTCCTCGGCACGGGCGTCCTCGGCGGCTTCACCACCTTCTCCACCTACGCGGTGGACGTTCAGCACCTCATCGAGCGCGGCCACCCGGCGACGGCGCTCACCTACCTCGCCGGCACGCTCGCCGCGGCCCTCGCTGCCGTGTGGCTCGCCTCCGCCGCCACCCGCAAGGCCCTGGGAGTCCCCGTATGACCTGGCTGCTCGTCCTGGCCGGCGGCATGCTCGGCGCCCCGCTGCGCTACCTCACCGACCGCGCGGTCCAAGCCCGTCACGCCACGGGCTTCCCATGGGGCACCTTCACGGCCAACATGGCGGGCTCCGTGCTGCTCGGCTTCCTCACCGGCGCCGCGCTGTCCAGCCACGCGCTGCTGTTCCTCGGCACGGGCCTGTGCGGCGCCCTCACCACGTACTCGACCTTCTCGTACGAGACGCTCGCACTCGCCCGCGGCGGCGCCGGCCTCCAGGCGGCGGCCAACGCGCTGGGCAGTGTGCTCGCGGGCCTCGGCGCGGCGTACGTCGGCCTGACGCTGGCCCAGGCCTTCTGAGCGGCCTTCGTGGCCCGGGCCCCTTGAGCTGCCCGGCATCCGCCCCAGCCGTCGATTCGCCTGCCTAAGCTGACCACCATGGCCGGGCTGCTCGCGTACGCCCTCCTGTCCGCCGGATTCGCCGCCGTGCTCGGCCTGTGCGCGCTGCTCGCCCGCCATGTCCGCAGGCGCGGGACAGGTGGCGCGGGGGTCGCGGCGGCGATGGCCGCGTACGACGAGGCCTTCCGCGTGACCGCCTACGAGGCGCACCAGGGGATCACCGCCCAGGCGGAAGGCGCAAGGCGCCGCTCCTGTGCCCGGACGACCTGGGCGATCGGGCGGCATCCCCGTATCGCGCTGGCGCCGTCACGGCCGCCACGCACCGCACCCCACGCCGCGGCATGAGAGCACTCCTGCGCAGGCTGCGCCACGCGCGCTGAGCCGCACGCGCCTGAGCTCCCCTCGTACGGCGCCGCCCTCGCCCGACCTGCGCCTCGTACGGAGCCGCCCTCACCCGACCTGCTCCTCGTACGGAGCCGGACCCGCCTGAGCTGCCCCCGTCCCGAGCCGCCCTCGCCCTGGGCCGCGCCCGAGGGCCCGCCCAGCCCCGTATCGCCGACGTGGCCGCAATCACGCCCCCCGCCCCGCATTCCGCCAGGCCCGCCCACCGGCGGCCGACTAGGATAAGCCGGTTGTTCGGCGTCAGGCCGGACAACCCCGGGCAAACCAGGGACGCATCGGCACCACCCGCCGTACGACCGGCACCGGCACCCCGCCGCGTCGGACGGCACCACCCCTGGGCAGCCGTGGCCTCGACGATGGGACCCGATGGACGTCACCCGTACGAACGCCCAGCTCACCGGCGAGGAGTTCGCCGGCTCGGAGTTCACGAGCGCGGAACTCACGCTGCTCGACGCGGAGCTGAGCGAACCGTTCGACGACCTGGCCCACTTCACCGCCGGACCGGCCGCCCCGGCCCGCACCCTCGTCGACGTCCTCGACGCCACCGTGCGCACCCACCCCGACGAGCTCGCCCTGGACGACGGCACCCGCCGCCTGACGTACCGGGCCCTGGCCGCGGAGGTGGAGCAGCTACGGCAGCGGCTCGACGAGGCGGGCGTAGGCCTGGGCGACCGCGTCGGCGTACGCGTGCCGAGCGGCACCAACGACCTGTACGTGGCGATCCTCGCCGTGCTCGCCGCGGGCGCCGCCTACGTCCCGGTGGACGCCGAGGACCCGGACGAGCGCGCCGAGTTGGTGTTCGGCGAGGCGGACGTGCGGACCGTGATCGGCGCGGGCCACACCTTCACCGTGGACAAGCCCGCCGACCACCCGGCCGCTCGCCCCGGCACCGGCGACGACGCGTGGATCATCTTCACCTCGGGTTCGACGGGCAAGCCCAAGGGCGTGGCCGTCAGCCACCGCAGCGCCGCCGCGTTCGTGGACGCCGAGGCCGCGCTGTTCCTGACCGACGACCCGATCGGCCCGGGGGACCGCGTCATGGCCGGTCTGTCCGTGGCCTTCGACGCCTCCTGCGAGGAGATGTGGCTCGCCTGGCGGTACGGCGCCTGTCTTGTGCCCGTGCCGCGCTCGCAGGTCCGCAGCGGCGCCGACCTCGGCCCGTGGCTGATCGAGCAGGAGATCACCGTCGTCTCCACGGTGCCCACGCTCGCCGCCCTGTGGGAGCCCGAGGCGCTGGCCGACGTCCGCCTGCTGATCTTCGGCGGTGAGGCCTGCCCGCCCGAGCTCGCCCAGCGCCTGGTCACCGAGGGCCGCGAGGTCTGGAACACCTACGGCCCGACGGAAGCGACCGTGGTGGCCTGCGCCGCCCTCATGACCGGCGAGGAGCCCATCCGGATCGGACTCCCGCTGAACGGCTGGGAGTTGGTGGTCGTCGATGAGCAGGGCCGCCCCGTCCCGATGGGGGAGAGCGGCCAGCTCGTGATCGGCGGCGCGGGCCTCGCGCGCTACCTCGACCCCGAGAAGGACGCCGAGAAGTACGCGCCCCTGGAGTCCATGGGCTGGCAGCGCGCGTACCGCAGCGGCGACCTCGTGAAGGCCGAGCCGGAAGGCCTGGTCTTCCTCGGCCGCGGCGACGAGCAGATCAAACTCGGCGGCCGGCGCATCGAACTCGGCGAGGTGGACGCCGCCCTTCAGGCCCTGCCCGGCATCGCCGGCGCGGCCGCCGCCGTCCGCACCGCACGCAGCGGAAACCAGCTGCTCGTCGGCTACATCGTCACGCAGGACGGCTTCGACCACGCCCGCGCCGTCGAGCGGCTGCGCGCCGAACTGCCCGCCGCCCTGGTCCCGTTGCTCGCCCCCGTCGACGACCTGCCCACCCGCACCTCCGGCAAGGTCGACCGCAACGCCCTGCCGTGGCCGCTCCCCGACGTGGAAACCCCCGGCGGCAGCGAGCAGTTGTACGGCACCGAGGCCTGGCTCGCCGAACAGTGGGCCGAGACCCTCGGCATCCCCGTCACCGGCGCCACCGACGACTTCTTCGCGATCGGCGGCAACAGCCTCGCCGCGGCCCAGCTCACCACGCGGCTGCGCGAGCGCTATCCGTCGGCCGCCGTCCTCGACATCTACGAGCGGCCCGTCCTGCGCAAACTGGCCCGGCGCCTGGAGAAGTCGGTCCAGGAGGACAGCACGGCGCGGCGCATCGAACCGCTCCCGGTCCGCGCCCAGGCCGTACAACTGCTCCTGATGATCCCGCTGTTCACGCTCGTCGGACTGCGCTGGACCGTGGCGCTGGCCGCGCTCGGCAACGCCCTTCAATGGTTCGGCCCGTACGCCTGGGCGCCGACCGCGTCCTGGTGGCTGATCGGCGCGGGCACCCTGCTCCTGTTCACCCCGCCGGGCCGCCTCGCGCTCGCCGCAGGCGGTGCCCGGCTGCTCCTGCGAGGCGTGCAGCCCGGCACGTATCCCCGCGGCGGCAGCGTCCACCTGCGGCTGTGGACCGCCGAGCGGCTGGCCGAGTGCACCGGGGCCACCTCCCTCACGGGCTCGTGGCTGGAGCGGTACGCGCGCGCCCTCGGCGCGAAGGTCGGACCCGACGTCGACCTGCACTCGCTGCCGCCGGTCACCGGGCTGCTCAAACTCGGCCGCGGCTGCGCGGTGGAGACCGAGGTGGACCTGTCGGGCCACTGGCTGGACGGCGACCGGCTGCACATCGGCACCGTCAAGGTCGGCGCTCGCGCGGTGGTCGGCACGCGCAGCATCCTGTTCCCGGGAGCCCGCGTGGGCAAGCGCGCCGAGGTCGCCCCCGGTTCGGCCGTACGCGGTCAGATCCCCACCGGGCAGCGCTGGGCGGGCTCGCCCGCCGAGAAGACCGGCAGGGCCAAGCGCGACTGGCCCGCCCAGCGGCCGCCGCGCGCCGTGCACTGGCGCGTCATGTACGGCCTGACCGGTATCGCGCTCGGTCTGCTCCCGGTCGCCGCCGCCGTGCCCGCCCTGCTCGTCGCCCGTGCCTTCCTGCCCGCCGAGGCCGCGTTCGCCGAAGCCGTACGGGGCGCCGCACTCGCGCTCGTCCCCGCGACCCTCGCCTTCGGCCTCGCGTACGCCCTCCTGATCCTGTGCGGGGTACGGCTCCTGAGCCTGGGGCTGCGCACCGGCACCCACCCCACGCACAGCCGCACCGGCTGGCAGGCGTGGACCGTCACCCAGCTGATGGACCTGTCGCGGCAGGTGCTCTTCCCGCTGTACGCGGGCCTGGTGACGCCCGTGTGGATGCGGCTGCTCGGCATGCGCATCGGCCGCGGCGCCGAGGTCTCCACCGTCCTCGCCCTGCCGAGCCTGACCACGGTCGGGGAGGGCGCGTTCCTCGCGGACGACACGCTCACCGCCCCCTACGAACTCGGCGGCGGCTGGGTGCGGATCGGGCGGGCCGAGATCGGCCGGCGCGCCTTCCTCGGCAACTCGGGCATGACCGCGCCCGGCCGCAGCGTGCCCGACGACGGGCTGGTCGGCGTCCTGTCGGCCACTCCGAAGAAGGCCAAGAAGGGCAGTTCGTACCTCGGCCTGCCGCCGGTGAAGCTGCCGCGCGCGGCCGCCGACGCCGACGACAGCCGCACCTACGCGCCGCCGCCCGGCCTGCGCCTGGCCCGCGCCCTCGTCGAACTGTGCCGGATCGTCCCGGTGCTGTGCTCGGCGGCCCTGCTCCTGCTCACCGCCGCGCTGCTCACCGCCTTTGCCTCGTACGGGCTCTGGCTCGCGGCGCTGCTCGGCGGCTGCGTCCTCATCGCCGCCGGAGTTCTGGCCTGCCTTGTGTCGGTCGGGGCCAAGTGGGCACTCGTGGGACGGCATCGCACCGGCGAGCATCCGCTGTGGTGCGGCTTCGTCTGGCGCAATGAACTCGCCGACACATTCGTCGAGATGCTGGCCGTCCCGTGGCTCGCCGGTGCGCTGCCCGGCACCCCCGTGATGAACCTGTGGCTGCGGGGCCTTGGCGCGCACATCGGCCGGGGCGTGTGGTGCGAGAGCTACTGGCTGCCGGAGACCGACCTGGTCACCCTCGAGACCGCGACCAGCGTGAACCGCGGCTGTGTGCTCCAGACGCACCTCTTCCACGATCGGATCTTGAGGACGGATACTGTGGTCCTCCGCGAGGGCGCCACCCTGGGCCCGGGCGGAATCGTGCTGCCCGGCAGCGAGGTCGGCGCCCGGAGCACCCTGGGCCCCGCGTCGCTGGTGATGGCCGGCGAGTCGCTGCCGGCGGACACCCGCTGGCTCGGCAACCCGATCGAGGCCTGGCGCCCCTGAGCCGGCTCCACGCGGAGCTGCGGGAGCAGCACCGCGGACGAGCGACGAGTGCGACAGGGAAGCGAGCACACCAGGCGTGAGCGGGCACCAGAAGACGGCGGCGGACCCCTACTTCCCGGACCACGGAGACCTCCGCTACCGGGTGCACCGCTACGAGCTGGACCTCGACTACCGCCCGGGACCCAACCGTCTGGCCGGCACGGCCCGCATCAGCGCGATCGCGGGCCGCGCCGCGTTGAGCGAGTTCCAGCTCAACCTGGGCGACTTCCGTATCGGCCGGATCCGCGTCGACGGGCGCGCCGCGCACTACGCGCACCGGGGCGGGCGGCTGCGCGTGAAGCCCGCGAAGGCGCTGCCCGCCGGCAAGGCCTTCACGGTCGAGGTGCACTACTCCGGCAATCCCAAGCCCGTGAACAGCCCGTGGGGGAGCCTCGGCTGGGAGGAGCTGACCGACGGCGCGCTCGTCGCCAGCCAGCCGGTCGGCGCCCCCTCCTGGTACCCGTGCAACGACCGGCCCGCCGACAAGGCCGCCTACCAGATCTCGGTCACCACACCCTCCGCCTATCAGGTGGTGATCGGCGGCAAGCTGCTCACCCGTACGACCAAGTCCTCCACCACCACCTGGCTGTACGAGCAGCCCGCCCCCACCCCCAGCTATCTGGTCGGCCTGTCCATCGGCAAGTACCAGACCGTGCTGCTCGGGGACCCGGGCCTGGCGGGCGTTCCGCAGACCGGGCACTTCCCGGCACATCTGCTCGCGGAGTTCTCGCGCGACTTCGCCCGCCAGCCGCAGATGATGACCCTCTTCGAGGAGCTCTTCGGCCCGTACCCCTTCGGCGAATACGCGGTGGTCGTCGCCGACGAGGAACTCGACGTGCCGGTGGAGGCCCAGGGCCTGTCGCTGTTCGGCACCAACCACGTGGACGGGGCGCGCGGTGCGGAGCGGCTCGTGGCGCACGAACTCGCCCACCAGTGGTTCGGCAACAGCGTCACCATCGCCGACTGGCGGCACATCTGGCTGAACGAAGGCCTCGCCAAGTACGCGGAATGGCTCTGGTCGGAGCGCTCGGGCGGACGTACGGCCGAGGACCTGGCCGCCGCCGCCCACCGCCTGCTCGCCGGGAAGCCCCAGGACCTCACCCTCGCCGACCCCGGCCGCAAGCTCATGTTCGACGACCGGCTCTACGAGCGCGGCGGCCTCGCCGTGCACGCGGTGCGCCGCGCCCTGGGCGACGAGGACTTCTTCCGCATGCTGCGCGCCTGGCCCACCCTGCACCGCGGCGGCGTCGTCACCACCCAGATGTTCACGGCCCACGTCGAACGCCATACGGACCGGCCGCTGGACGAGCTGTTCCGTGCATGGCTGTACGAGGGGAAGCTGCCCCGACTGCCCGCGCGCTGAGGCGAACTGCCCATGCGTTGAGGGGAACGGTCCGTACGTCCCGCACGTCACACCTCCGACACGGCACCCTGCCGTGACCGCGGGCCTTTGCGAGGGCGGATTCATGCGTACGCGACAACTCCTCGGCGCACTCACCCTGTTGCTGGCCCTCGCGGCCTGCGGGGAAGACGCCACCGTGAGCACGCCGCCGCCGAGCGGAGGCGGCGCGGAGCAGCAGCGGGCGCAGGAGGTGGCCGACGCGTGGCGCGGCTCGGACGCGGCCCGGCAGTGGCGCGAGGGGTTCTTCCCGCTCGACGAGATGATCTGGACCCCGCAGGACGCCTGGCACTCCGCGCAGGACAAGAGCGCCTACGGCGATGGGCGGTTCGAGGTGGCGGGCGCGCTGCCCGACGAGACCGGTAAAGGGGGGATCACCTGGGAAGGCGGTGCCGAGCCGCTGGACGTCGAGGTCCTTTCGGCGCGCGACACTCTGGAGCTCTTCGGCTCCTCGAAGCAGCCCGGCGAAGGGCCGCGGCTTACGGTCACCGGCGCGGAACTCGACAGCCGCGAGGTCAGGACCAGCAGGGGCCCGGCCCGAGTGCCCGTCTGGCACTTCACGTTGAAGGGCTACGACCAGCCGCTGATCCGCGCGGCACTCGCCCCGGACGCGGTCGCGAAGGCGCCGATCGGGCCGGTCCTGCACCAGTCCTACGAGCAGATGCCGCTGGAAGGCCTCAAGTCCGTGGCCCGCGAGGGGCGTTCGCTCGTGGTCCTCGCGGGCCACGGGGCGTGCGACGACGGTCCGGCGGTGCAGGTCCTGGAGACCGGTGAGAGCGTGGTGCTCTCGGCCTCCGTGCGCGGGGCGAGCGACGATCCGTGCACGGCGCAGCTGTTGGTCGAGAAGGTCACCGTACGGCTGAAGCAGCCGCTGGGGGAGAGGGTGCTGCTCGACGCGTTCAGCGGGCTCCCCGTGGAGATGGCGCCGCGCTGAGCATCGCGGCGAACACCGCGCGGGCCGCGCGCACCGCCTCGTCGCCCAGCTCGGCGACGAGGCGCTCCTCGTACGCCTGATGGAAGGCGTGTCCGGCCGCGAGCAGGCCCCGGGCCCGCTCGGTGAGCTCCACGCGCCTGGCCCGCCGGTCCTTGTCGTCCGGTACGCGCTCCACGTACCCGGCCCGCACCATCTCGTCCACCGTCTTCGCCGCGCCCTGGTGCGTGATGCCGAGCCGGCCGGCCAGCTCGCCGATCGTCAGCCGCTCGCCGGCCAGGACCTTGAAGGCGAAGCCGAAGCTCTCCTTGGCGTCGCCGTATCCCGACTCCGCCAGGTGCGCGTGGAGCTCGTCCACCATGCTCCGGAACGCGAAGCCGAGCAGCACGCCGAAGTCGTCCTGACCGTCCATGTCCCTGTGCCTTCCGCTCGATGCCGCGCCCGCGACTCCGCGTCATGAACCCAACACCCTCGCGCCAAAAGCCCCTTGACGCACACCCGTGGTTGTACAACTCTAGTTGTACAACCACAGTTGAGGAGTTGCGGATGCCCATCGTACAAGCCGTCGACGCGCCCACCTTCACCCTGGGGCAGGCCACCTTCACCGGCCTCGCCGCGCCCAGTCGCGGAGCGCGGGAGACCTGCGTCTGGCGCACGCGGGCCGAGCCCGGCGGGGCGGGTGCCGAGCACTGGTTCGACCGCGAGGAGATCCTCGTCGTGCTCTCCGGCGCGGCCGTCGCGCGCTTGGGCGGCGTGGAGACCCGGGTCGAGGCCGGGGGCGCGATCATCGTTCCCGCAGGCTGCCGCTTCGCCGTGACCGCCGAGGGTGGTGCGGCCGTCGAGATGCTGGCCGTCCTGCCGGTCGGTGCCAAGGCGCATATGGTGGAAAACGGCGAACCGTTCGTTCCGCCGATGGCCATGTAGCCCGACGCCCCCTTTGCGAGGTATCGCCTCCCCCGGGCCGGGTACTCGTGAACGCCACCGGACCCGGCGGAGGGAGTGCAGGACGTGGCGACCCAGGAAAGCGGTACGAGAGCGGAGCTGCACAACGGGCGCAATGAGACGCCGGAGGAGCGCGCCGACCGGCAGTGGGCCGAACTGCTGCAAGAGGTGCGGGTCGCGCAGACCGGCGTACAGGTCCTCTTCGGCTTCCTCCTGACCGTCGCCTTCACCCCGCGCTTCGCCGAACTCGGCGATGTCGACCGCGGCATCTACCTGGCGACGGTGCTCCTCGGCTCGCTCGCCACGGGCGCGCTGATCGGCCCGGTCTCCTTCCACCGGATCGTCTCCGGGCGGCGCATCAAGCCGCAGACCGTCACCTGGGCCTCGCGGCTCACCTTCACCGGCCTGATCCTGCTGCTCGGCACGCTGGCGGCCGCCCTGCTGCTCATCCTGCGCGTGGTGCTGCACGACGGGATCGTGCCGTGGCTCGTGGCCGGCGTGCTCGCGTGGTATCTCGCCTGCTGGTTCGTGCTGCCCCTGTGGGCCCGCTACCGGCTCACCTCGCGGGACTGACCGCGACTCGGACGCCTCGGGCCTTTGTCCGATCCTCCAGGGTGCCGTCGGGGGCTCTGGAGGAAGCTCGTATCTGCGGGGCCAGAATGCGGACCGGCCTTGCAGATGCGAGCCTGACGGGCCTACTTTGTCGCACATGCAGTCGTACACCATCGGCCAGGCCGCCCGGCTTCTCGGCGTCAGCGCCGACACCGTCCGCCGCTGGACCGACGCCGGACGCGTCACCACGCACCGCGACGAAGGCGGCCGGCGGATGATCGAGGGGCGCGACCTGGCCGCGTTCGCGGTCGAGGTCGGCCAGGGCGCGCACAGCGACGACGAGGCGCCCTACACCTCGGCGCGCAACGCGTTCCCCGGGATCGTCACCGCTGTGAAGCTCGGCGACGTGGCCGCCCAGGTCGAGATCCAGGCCGGGCCGCACCGCCTGGTCTCGCTCCTGACCCGCGAGGCAGTGGAGGAGCTCGGCCTCGAAGTCGGCATGCAGGCCACCGCCCGCGTGAAGTCGACGAACGTCCATATCGACCGCACCTGAGCCGCTCTTCATCGCCCGTCGGCCCGGCACCTTGTCCGGACCGCCGGCCCACCCGCTCACCCTCACCCCGCCGTCCGTCCCCGGCGCCCAACCGCTACCCGCCGCACCGGCCGCGTCCGCGCCGCCTGTGCCGCCCGTGCCGCCCAAGGAGTGCCACCCATGACCATCGCCCTCACCCCGCGCCGTACCGCGGCCGCGGCCCTCACCGCGGCGCTGCTCGTTCCGCTCGCCGCGTGCGGCAGCGAGGCAAGCGGCGGCACCAAGGACGAGGCCGGGAAGAAGACCGAGCTGACCGTGCTCGCCGCCGCCTCGCTCACGGACGTGTTCAAGACCGCGGGAGCGGCCTACGAGAAGGCCCACCCCGGCACCACGCTGAAGTTCTCCTTCGCCGGCTCGCAGGACCTCGCCGCCCAGGTGAAGCAGGGCGCCCCCGCCGACGCACTCGTCACCGCGGACGAGAAGACGATGGACGGGCTGAGCGACGACACCGGCTCCCCGAGCGTCATCGCCAGGAACCGCCTCGTCATCGCCACCGCCAAGGGCAACCCGAAGAACATCAAGGAGCTGAAGGACCTCGAGAAGAGCGGCCTCAAGGTGGTGCTCGCCGCCCCCGAGGTGCCCGTGGGCCGGTACAGCGAGCAGGTGCTCGAACGGCAGGGCCTCACCGTCAAGCCGGTCTCGCAGGAGCCCAACGTGCGCGCGGTGCTCAGCAAGGTCGAACTCGGCGAGGCCGACGCCGGCATCGTCTACAAGACCGACATCACGGCCGCCGACGGCAAGGCCGAGGGCATCGACATCCCCGACGACCAGAACGCCGTGGCCGCCTACCCGGCCGCCACCCTCAAGGTCTCCGAGCATGCGGACGCCGCCGCCGAGTTCGTGAAGTGGCTCAGCGGCAGCGAGGCGCAGAAGATCCTCGCGGACGCCGGCTTCCAGAAGCCGTAAGGCCCACCCGGCCGTACCCGTACGGCCGGACCACACTGCACCGCACGACCGGTCCCCGCACGAGGGGGCCGGACCGCACCCCTCGGACGACGCCATGAGCCGCCAGCACCCGTCAACTCCCCGCCGACGCGCACCCGTTGCGCTGGCAGTGCCCGCCCTGCTCGCGATCGCCTTTCTGCTGATCCCGCTGATCGGCATCCTCGTTCGCACCTCATGGGGCGAGCTCGGGGCGCATCTGAGCAGCCCGGGCGTCACCGAGGCGCTGCGGCTCTCGCTCGTGGTCTCGCTCTGGTCGCTGGTGCTCTCGCTCCTGCTCGGCGTGCCGCTCGCCTGGCTGCTGGCCCGCGTCGACTTCCGCGGCAAGGCCCTCGTCCGCTCGCTCGTCCTGCTGCCGATGGTGCTGCCGCCCACCGTGGGCGGTGTCGCGCTGCTGCTCGGGTTCGGGCGGCGAGGGCTGCTCGGACCGTGGCTCGAGGACTGGTTCGGCATCACCCTGCCCTTCCACACCTCGGGCGCGGTGGCCGCAGCGACCTTCGTGTCGATGCCGTTCCTCGTCATCAGCCTGGAGGGCGCGCTCGCCGGGCTGCGTCCTTCGTACGAGGAGACGGCCGGGTCGCTCGGCGCCTCACCGCTCAGGGTGTTCTGGACGGTGACGCTGCCGATGGTCGCACCCGGCCTGGTCGCGGGCGCCGCCCTCACCTGGGCGCGTGCGCTCGGCGAGTTCGGCGCCACCATCACCTTCGCCGGCAATCTGCCGGGCACCACCCAGACCCTGCCGCTCCAGGTGTACCTGCTGCTCCAGGACCAGCCCGAGGCGGCCACCTCCGTCTCACTGCTGCTGCTCGCCGTGGCGATGGCCGTGCTCGTGTCGCTGCGCGGACGGTTCACCGGGGCGCCGCTAGGCGGCTCGCGCCGGCGCGTGGCGGCGGAGGACACCAACGGGAGCGGTGTGGCGGAGCAGCCCGGACCGCCCGCCGTGGCCACGGCCAAGTGGCCCCTGCACGCCGAGGTCACCGGCTTCGACCAGCTCACCCTCGACGCCGGTCCCGGCACCACCATCGCCGTCGTCGGCCCCAACGGCGCCGGCAAGACCACCCTGCTGCGCGCCCTGCTCGGACTCACCCCGCGAGCGCGCGCGGACCTGCGGCTCGGCGACCTCGACGTGACCGAGCTGCCCCCGCACCAGCGGGGGGTCGCCTGGGTGCCCCAGGACGGTGCGCTCTTCCCGCACCTCAGCGCCCTCGCCAACACCGCGTACGGGCTCAGGGCCCAGGGCATGGCGCGAGGCGAGGCGAGGCGCACAGCGCAGCAGTGGCTCGACCGGCTCGGCGTCGGCCACCTCGCCCACCGCAAGCCGGGCCAGCTCTCCGGCGGTCAGGCCCAACGGGTCGCCCTGGCGCGCGCGTTGGCGCCGAGTCCGCGGCTGCTGCTGCTCGACGAGCCGCTCGCCGCCCTCGACCAGACCACCCGCGCCCACGTCCGCCACACCCTGCGCACCCACTTGGCCGGGTTCGGCGGCGTCTGCCTGATCGTCACGCACGACCCGGTCGAGGCCGTGTCGCTGGCCGACCGCGTCCTCGTCCTGGAAGACGGCCGCACCTTGCAGGACGCGCCGCCCGCCGAGGTGTCGCGGCACCCGCGCTCCCCGTGGGTGGCACGGATGCTCGGCCGCAACGCGCTTCCCGGAACGGTCGCCGAGGACGGCAGCCTCACCCTCACCGACGGCGGGCGTCTGGTCCTCGCCGACCCCGCGGAGAAGGGCACGGAGGCGCTCGCGATCATCGCGCCCGAGGCGGTGTCCCTGCACCGGGAACGGCCCGAGGGCAGCCCCCGCAACGTCTGGAGCGGCACCGTACGGGAGATCACCACCGTCGGCAGCCGCATGCGGATTCTCGTCGGGGGCGAGCAGGCGCCCGACTTGGTCGCGGAGATCACCCCGCAGGCGGCGGCCGAACTCGGCCTCGCGGACGGGGTGTCCGTTTATACGAGCGTGAAGGCGACCGAGGTCACGCTGGTCACCACCTGACCAGCGCCCACCTCGGCCGCCTCATGGAGCCGAGCCGACACCGCTGAGGTCCGGCCTCAGCGGACCGCCTCGGTATTCAACCTGCGGGCTTGCTCAGCGCCTCGCCCTCAGCCCGCCGCCTTGCGCAGCGCCTCGATGCACGCCGAGAGCGCGCCCTGCAGCTCCTCCAGGCGCTTCACCATGTCGTCCTCGTAGAACTCGCCCGCGTCGTCGAAGGTCAGCTCCTCGAAGACCTTCGTCGCCTTCGTGATGCTGGAGTAGAACTTCGTGCGCCGCTCGGCCACCCGCAGCTCCGGGTCCGCCTCGACGGTCTCCTGGATCAGCGTCTTCACCGTGCCGTACGCCTCGGCCGCCCACTCGCCGGCCTCCTCGCCCTCGTCCAGCTCGTCGAGCAGCGAGAGGTGGCGCTCGGCCTCCTGACGCAGCTCGGCGGGGGCTTCGATGACCTGCCCCGCGGGCGTCTTGACCTGGCCGCCCTCGGCGACCTGGCGGACGAACTCGATCCGGTCCGAGACCTTGGTCTCGCTGGCGACGGCCTTCTTCAGCTCCTCGCGTGCGGCCACATCGCGCGCGAGGACGCCGCGCAGCTCCTCGTCCTCCTCGAGCCGGTCGAGCAGCGCGGACCGGGCGGCCTGCGCGGTACCGGGGTCGGCGAGGATCGCGGCCCGCAGCGCGGTCGGGTTCTCGGCCACCTCCAGTGCCTTGGTGGGGCGGATGCCCTCGGCCTCGGCCGCCGCGGTGATCGCCGTGCCGCGCACGGAGGTCGCGCTGGAGCGGGAGCTGTAGTAGCTCAACCAGACGTCGGCTTCCGGGAGTTCGACGTCGACGCCCGGCTGAAGCGCCTCGAACTGCGGCACCAGGCCGTCGTCCGCCGCCACGTCCCAGGCCTTGTAGAAGCGCATCACGCGCTCGGGCGAGCAGCCGGCGAGCTCCGCGAACCGCTTGGCCGAGACCTTGTCGCTCTCGTCCGCGCCCTGGCCGCCCGGGCGCACGCTGCGCGCCACCTTCAGGGCGAAGGTCCAGCCGCCGGTCCGCGCGTACGCGCCGAACTCGCGCGCGTCCCGCGCGATGGTCTCCGGCACGGCGTCCGCGCCGGCGGAGGTCTCGGCGGTCTGTGCGGGTACTTCGGGAGCGGGGATGGCGAGCGTCACCGGTGCGTCTCCTGCGGGTCGTAAGGGTCGTACACCCGCCGTCGTGGCGGGCAAACCCGCAGCATATCGGGCGGACGGGGCGCACCACGCAGTACGCGCGGCGCGCCCCGCGAGCAGCGCGCCGGTGCCGCGCGCCGCGGTGCCGCGAGGGGCGCCCCGCCCGGCCCCCGGCTCTCAGCAGCTCGGCTTCACCGCGTGCTCCGGGTCGAGGGCGTTCAGCGCGAGCCGCAGCGCCAGCGGGTCCTCGTCGAGGTTGCTGTGCGTCGCGAAGTTCCACGGACAGACGTCCTGCATCAGGATGTTGGTGACGCCCGGGCCCTTGAGGTACTGCCCGTTGTACGGCGTCACGCCGGTGTCGTAGCGCGAGGCGATGACCGTGTACGAGACGCCCGGCAGCGTGTCGCCGCCGGCGTTGAGCTTCTGCAGGAAGGGCGAGCCGGCCATCTGGTCGCCGCAGGCCGGGCAGGTGACGTCCGAGACCACACCCCCGATCAGGTTGAGCAGGGCTGCCAGCCACGGCTGGTCCTTGAGGAGGCCGGAGACGATCGGCGACTGCGAACCGTGGTTGGAGGGACCGAGCCCGACGAGGGTGTGCACCTTCGACTGCCCGCCCTCGAACTTCATGTACTGACGCGGCATCATCCCGCCCTGCGAGTGGCCGACGACGTCCACCTTCTTCGCGCCCGTGGCCGCGAGCACCCCGTCCACGAACACACCGAACTGCCTGGCGGACTGCGCGACGGGCGCCGTGCCGCCGCCGACCAGCGACAGGACACCGCCGCCCTTGCCGTAGTCGAGCGAGAAGACGCAGTAACCGGCCGACTTGTAATGGGGCGCAGTCTTGGCCCACACATGGCCGTTGGCGAGCGTGCCGTGCGCGAGGATCAGCGGACGCGGATGGGCGGGAGTCGGTTTGCAGGACCAGTCGTTGGCGCCCGTCAGGCCCACGGTCGCGAGCTTCTTGGCCTCCGCGACCGGATCACGCTCGGCACCGGAAGCACCGGAAGCACCGGAAGCACCGGTGGCGCCCGAGGCATCGGGTGAGGCGGCAGCGGGGGAGAGGGCCGGCAGGGACAGGGCGAGTGCGGCGGCGAGGACGGTGACCATCCGGGGGAGACGCATCGGAGCTCCAGGTGCATCCAGGTGCAGGGCGGGGACAAGGTGATCACCACGCGTGGTCGGTGATCACCGCACATCTATGACCGCGCTGCCACACCAGGCCGCACTTCCGCCGCCCGCGCTGCTCCGACTGGCGGTAGATTCGACCGCCGGATCTTCGTGACGGATCCGGTACGGGGAACGGGGGACACGTGGACTGGGGCACGCTCATCGCCGCCGTCAGCGGCGGCACACTCGCCATGGCGGGCACCGTACTGGCCGACCATCTGCGCCATCGGCACGAGCAGGACCGCGGGCTGGGGGAGCGGCGCCGGGCCGTGTACCTGGACTTCATCGCCGCCGCCGAGGGCTGCCACGCGAAGCTGCGCGCCCTGCGGCCGGACGCCGAACCGGAGGTTCTGGCGCGCGAGGCGCGGGCCGCGCTCGCCGATTCGGGGATCTACGAGGCGCGCGAACGGCTCTTCATCGACGCGAGCGCCGCTTCGGCGAGCGCGGGGCAGGCCATGTTCGAGCAGCTGCGCCGCTTGCAGCGGACGGTGGGCGAGGGCGCGCGGCCCGAGTCCGCCGCGTACCACGACGCGTACCACGCGTACATCGGCTCGGTCTGGGCCTACCGGGTCGCGGTCCGCGGGGAGCTGGACGGCAAGGCGCTCGGGCCGGGGGAGTTCGGGTGGCAGCGGTGGGACGGGCGAGACCGCTGCGAGCTGTGCGGGGCCTCGGCGTAGCGGCGAATCCTTTTTGCGTTTTGTTGCGTGGATGTGCAAGTATTGCGGAGCGCTCGGTCGAGGGTGGAAACACCTCCTGAGCAGTACGGACGTACGCATGCGGCCTGATCGGCAGGCCCGCACCAGGCCCGGGAGAGGAGGCGGTCATGGATTCCAGCAGTCCGAGTCGGTATCGGCTCCGCGCAGTCCCCATCACCCCGCTCCCGGCCGGGCGGCTCCCTCTGAGCTGAGCCCTCGCACCTCCGCGTGCGCACGGCCGTGAGCCGAACGCAGTCACGGAGGTGCCGTCATGGCCGCCCTCTTCCCGCACACCATCCGTCTCAACTCCCGCTTCACGCCCGCCGCTTGGCGCCGCGCCCTCGTCCGGATCATCGACCGGCTGGCCGACGCTCCGCTCGACCAGAGCGTCGTCCAGGCGGCGCCGACGAGGAACGCGACCGCCGCGCGCCGCGGGTGCCCGCCCACGCGGAGCGCGGCGCCCGCCCGCCGCGGATTCGCCAAGCCGCGGGCCCGCTGGTACACGGTCACCGGCGCCGACGGCAGGCCGCACCTCGTGGCCGAGTGGCGCCGCGAGGACTGACGCGAGGGTCGGGCCTGCCTCCTCAAGGATGCTTGCGGGCCCCCTTGAGTGCCTTGTCCACCGCGTTGCGCGGGCCGTACACCGCGATCCCCACCAGATCGAGCTGATCGCCGGGGACCGCGCGTACGGCCGCGCGATTGGCGTCGTCGTGGCCGGTGCCGAACAGGTCCGCGGTGAACACCGCCGTCGTCAGGCCGCGCGCGAGCGCCTTGGCGTGCGCTGCGGCCATGGTCTCCTTGCCGCCCTCGAAGACCATCACCGGCTGCCGGAACATCGGCAGATACGCGGTCCCGTCCGCGTCCTCGTACGGCTCGCCGATCACCTCGCCGGCCGTGCTGCCGAGTCCGCTGACCAGGAACGCGGTCACGTTCAGGCGCTGCCAGCTCTCCAGGTCCTCGCGCAGCAGCACCGCGATCTTCGTATCGAAGCGGACGGGCGCGACGGGCGGCACGGACCCGGCGGCCGTACCGCCGGCGGCACTCGGATTGATCTCGTTGTCCATGCCCTGAGACTGCCGAACGCCTGCCGGGCAGGTCTTGTACGTTCCTTGCATGGCGTCCGGTCAGCAGATCACCGCTTGGCGTCCCGAGGTCGCGGGCGTCGTCGAGGTCTTCCACGCCCGCTTCACCGAGCACGCGTATCCGATGCACGTGCACGAGGCCTGGGCCCTGCTCATCGTCGACGAGGGCGCGGTCCGCTACGACCTCGACCGGCACGAGCACGGCATCCCCAGCGACACCGTCTCGCTGCTGCCCCCGCACGTCCCGCACAACGGCTCCGCGGCCACCCCGCAGGGCTTCCGCAAACGGGTCCTCTACCTCGACGAGTCCCAGCTCGACCGCTCACTGATCGGTGCCGCGGTGGACAGCCCCGAGCTCCGCGACCCCGTACTGCGGCGCAGGATCGGCCAGTTGCACACCGCGCTCGGCCGTCCCGGCGACGAACTGGAGGCCGCGAGCCGGCTCGCCCTGATCGGCGAACGGCTGCGCGGCCATCTGCGCCCCCGGCTCGCCGACTCCCCGCGTCCCGCGGACCGGACGCTCGCCCACCGGCTGCGCGAACTCCTCGACGCGCACCAGGTCGAGGGCATCGTCCTGGAGGAGGCGGCGGCCCGGCTCGGCGCCCATCCCACCCATCTCATCCGGGCGTTCGGCGCCGCGTTCGGCATCGCGCCGCACCAGTACCTCATGTCCCGTCGCATCGACCACGCCCGCCGGCTGCTGCTCGCCGGGCACACGCCGGGCGAGACCGCCGTGACGGCCGGCTTCTACGACCAGCCGCATCTCACCCGGCACTTCAAGCGCGTGGTGGGCACGACCCCGGGACGGTACGTGCGCTCACGCCGCGCGTGACGCGAACGGTCTCCCGGACTCCGGTCAGGACGAGAGGAGCGAACTCCGTTCAGGGCGAGGCGAGTTCGAGCAGCCGGGCCGCGAGCCGCTCGATCCGCTCGTGCCAGACGTCCCGGGCCCGCCCGGGGTCGCCGGACCCGTCCACGGTGAGGATCAGCCGGGCGCCGTGCCCGGTCCCCTCGGTGAACTTCCAGCGCACCAGCTCGCCCAGGGGCGTCCGGTACGCCAGCACCTCGGGTTCCCGCACCTCCGTGATGTGGCCTTCCTCGTACGAGGCGGCCGTGAAGCCCCGCGGAACCGCAACCCCTTCCGACACCCGCTCCCCACCGGCCAGTTCGGACCAGACCACATCCGCGGGCCGCAGCAGCTGACGCTCGAAGCGCACGAGCGTGCCCTCGATCTCGCCGCGGCCCAGGTCGAACTGCTCGAGATACGCCTCGTGCAGATCGCCCCGGTCCGCGTCCACGTCCACGGGCTCGCCGTCGAGCAGCTGGCCGAGCGCCGTGAGGCACAGATGCCAGCCCGAGGCGAAGCTGGCCCCGCCGAAGCGGTCGCCGAAGGTGTGCGTGAGCGTGAGCAGCGAGCCCTCGCCCTCCGGCGTGATCTCCCAGCGCAGGTGGTCCTCGCCCCACTCGAAGGCGAAGACGTGCGGCTCGTCGGCGTCGGTGACCCGTCCGGTCATCCCCGGCCCGTCCTCGCCGGGGAAGTGGAAGCCCATGGCGCCGCCGGGCTTCAGCTCCACGGAGACCTCGGACGGGAACCACTGGGCCAGCTGCTTCGGCTCGGTGATCGCCGACCAGACGGCGGCCGGCGGATGGGCGAGGCGGCGGCGCATGACCAGGGCGGTGCGGCCGTCGCCGGTGGTGAGGGTGTCGGCTTCGGGGTTCATGACGGATCGTCCTTCAGCTGGTCCAGATGGCGTTCGAGGCGGTCGAAGCTGGCCGACCACAGGTGCCGGTAGTGCGCGAGCCAGGCGTCGAGCTCGGCGAGCGGCTCGGGCCGCAGCTCGTACCGGCGGCGCTGCCCGTCCTGCCGTACCCGCACCAGGCCCGCCTCGCGCAGCACCCGCAGATGCTTCGAGGTATTGGGCTGGCTCAGGCCGAGCTCCGCGGTCAGCTCGCCGACCAGGCGCGGCCGCTCCAGGAGCAGGTCCAGGATGCGCCGGCGCTGCGGCTCGGCCAGGACGTCGAACGGTATGGGCATATCTCCAACATACGCCGTGGGTTATATAACTGCAACGGCATGTATGGGTGGTGGCCGAGCCGCTCTGCTCATCCGGCGTAACCCAGCGCGAGCCCCGCCCGTGGTGCGCGGGAGCGTGAGGGGACACGGACGAACGGACGGAGCCCTCGCATGATCGACGACGCCCCCGCCGCACCCCCGGTGCGCACCTGGCCCGCACAGGACCTCACCGGCCTCGACTTCGACCCGGTCCTGGGCGAGCTGATGGACGCGGGGCCGCTGCACCGGATCCGGCTGCCGCACGGCGAGGGCTGGGCCTGGCTCGCCACGCGGCACGAGGACGTCCGGATGATCACCAACGACTCCCGTTTCGTGCGGGGCGCGGTGACCGAACGGCAGATCACCCGGCTCGCCCCGCACTTCAAGCCAAAGCCGGGCTCGCTCGCCTTCGCCGACGGCGCCGACCACCACCGGCTGCGCCGCATCGTCGCGCCCGCGTTCACCGCCGCCGGTGTGGAGCGCGTCCGCGTCAAGGCGCAGCCCATGCTCGACGGTCTGGTGGACGCGCTCCTGGACGAGGGGCCGCCGGCCGACCTGGTGGCGCGCGTGCTCGCGCCGTTCCCGGTCGCCGTGGTCTGCGAGGCGATGGGCGTACCGCCGGGGGACCGGGCCCAACTCACCGACTGGACCGACCAGATCGTGTTCCCGTCCGCCGACCCGCGCACCACCGGTCAGGTCAAGGAGCAGTTGTACGCGTGGCTGGCCGATGCCGTCCGGGCGCGCACGGACTCCGCCGGCGAGGACATCCTCTCGCTGCTCGGCGCGGCCGTGGCGCGCGGTGAACTCACCGCAGAGGAGGCGGCCGGTGTGGCCGGTCCGCTGCAGATCGGCGGCGAGGCCGTCACCAACAACACCGGCCAGATGCTCTACCTCCTGATGACCCGCCCCGCCCTGCTCGCCCGCCTCGTCGACGAACCCGCGCTGCGCCCGCGCGCCCTCGACGAACTCCTGCGCTACATCCCGCACCGCAGCGCCGTCGGCCTCGCGCGGATCGCCACCGAGGACCTCGACCTGCGCGGCCACCGCATCAGGGCGGGCGAACCCGTCTACGCCTCCTACCTCGCGGCCAACCGCGACCCCGAGGTGTTCTCCGCACCCGAGGAGATCGACTTCGACCGCAGCCCCAACCCGCATGTCTCCTTCGGCTTCGGCACGCACTACTGCACCGGCGGACTCCTTGCCCGCCTCCAGATCGACCTCCTGATGAACACGCTCCTCGACCGCCTCCCCGGACTGCACCTGGCCGTACCGCCGGAGGAGGTCACCTGGCGGCGCCACGCCCTCATCCGCGGCCCGCGGAACCTGCCGGTCGCGTGGCAGGCGTAGAGTCCCGCGGTCATGGAGCCCACCCGCCGTCCCGCGCCCCCGACTGGACTGCGCCGCGCCCTCTTCCGTGCCCCGATCCGCTTGTACCGCATGGGACTCGGCAGGCTCGTGCCGAGCCGGCTCCTGCTGCTGCATCACACCGGCCGTGTGTCGGGACAGCCCCGGCAGGTGGTGATCGAGGTCGTCGAGCACGAGCGGTCCACCGGCTCGTACATCGTGTGCTCCGGCTTCGGTCCGAAGTCGCAGTGGTACCGCAATCTCCTCGCGCACCCCGACGTCACCATCCAGGTCGGCGCACGCCGCCTGGCCGTCACGGCCGAACCGCTCGGCCGCGAGGAAGGCGGCGCGGTCATGGCTGGCTATGCGGCCCGCCACCCCCGCGCCGCCCGCAGGCTGGCGGCGTTCATGGGCTTCCGCGTGGACGGCTCCGCGGAGGACTACCGCGCGGCCGGACGCGAGCTGCCGTTCGTCCGGCTGCGGCCCCGATCCCGCCGTTGACCCGCACGCGGCCCGATCCCGCCGCTGCCCCCTGGCCCGATTCCGCCGTTGACCTACCCCCGGGTCCATTCTCTGACTAAAGTCAGAGAATGGACCGCGAATCGATCGACCGAGTCCGGCGCTTCAACCGCACCGTCGGTGAGCGCATCGGTGTGCTGCACGATCACTTCCTCGGCACCGACCGCCCCGTCGGCGAGGCCCGGCTGCTGTGGGAGATCGGGGAGGAAGGGCGGGACGTGCGGCGGCTGCGGGACCGCCTCGGGCTCGACTCCGGCTACGTGAGCCGGCTCCTGAGGTCCCTGGAGCGCGACGGCCTCGTCACGGTGGAGCCCCAGACGCACGACCGGCGGGTCCGCACCGTCCGGCTGACCGCGGCCGGGCGCAAGGAGCGCGCCGTCCTGGACCGACGCAGCGACGAACTGGCCGAGTTGATCCTCACCTCGCTCAACGAGAAGCAGCGCACCCGGCTCACCGCCGCCATGGAGGAGGTGGACCGGCTCCTGACCGCGGGCACGGTGAGCGTGGAGCAGCTCGATCCCGGCCACCCGGACTCCGCGGCCTGTCTGCGGGCGTACTTCGCCGAGCTGGGCGAGCGCTTCGAGGGAGGCTTCGACGCCGCCCTGAGCGCGGTGCCCGACGCGGGCGTCCTCGGGCCGCCGCACGGGGTGTTCGTGGTGGCGCGGCTGCACGGCGAGCCCGTCGGCTGCGGCGGCATCCACCTCGACGGGGACGAGCCCCCGTACATCAAACGCATGTGGGTGGCGAAGTCCGCGCGCGGCCTCGGGCTCGGCCGCCGGCTGCTCGCCGAACTCGAGGGGTACGCCGTGCGCTCCGGGGCGCGGACCGTGCGCCTGGAGACCAACTCCGCACTGCGCGAAGCCATGGCGCTCTACCGGTCCGCCGGATACGAGGAGGTCCCGGCGTTCAACGACGAGCACTACGCCCACCATTGGTTCGAGAAACGGCTGGACGACGGCGCCGCCACGGCCTAGCCGGGTGCACCGCGAGGTCGCGGTGCACCCGACGGCCTGCCGCCTCACGGGTCACGTCGTAATCCGTACGCCCGCACAGATTCCGCGGCAACGTCAGCGAGCGGCGACGTTGTCCGCGAGGCCGGTCTCGGCGGCTGCTTCGGCTTCGGGCCGCCGGGGTGCGGTGTTCTTCGGGCCCCGCAGGGCGACGTAGACGAGCAGGGCGGCCATGACGGCGGCGCCCACCCACATGGACTGCTGCCAGCCGTCGACGAAGGACTGGCGCGCGGCGTGCACCAGATCCTGGGCACGGCCTCCGGTGGTGGGCGCCACCTCGATGGCGTTGGCGATGCCCTCGCGCGCGGTGTCCGCGGCTCCGCCGGGGATGCCGTCGAGCCTGCCGTCGATGGCACTGCGGTAGCCACTGGCCAGGAGCGCCCCGAGCATCGCGATGCCGAGGGCGGTGCCGAACTCGCGGGTGACGTCGTTGAGCGCGGACGCTACGCCCTGCTTGGCGCGGGGCAGGGAGCCCGTGATGGCCTCGGTGGAGGGCGTCATCGAAAGCCCCATGCCGACACCCATGACGATCATCCCGGCCAGGATGGACAGGTAACCGCCCTCCACCGACACGAACAGCGCCATCAGGGCCAGGCCGAGCGCCGACAGGGCGACGCCCGCCGTCATGGTGGAGCGGGCACCGATCCTGGCGGCCACCTTGGGAGCCAGGCCCGAGCCCGCCATCATCATCACGGCCATCGGCATCAGCGCCACGGTCGACAGCAGCCCCGACATGCCGAGCACAGCTTGGAAGAACGGGAAGAGGACCACGGCGATACCGGCCTGGACACCGAAGACCACCAGCAAGGTGACCGAGCCGCCGGCCAGGCCGCGCTCGCGGAACAGGCGTACGTCAAGGAGCGAGGCATCCCGGCGGCGCAGCTCCCAGGCCACGAAGGCGAGGGTGGCGGCGGCGCCGACGACCAGACCGACCAGGGTGATGGGAGCGGTCCAGCCGCGCTCGGGGCCTTCCTGGAGGACGAAGATGAGTCCGGTCACGGCGATGACGGAGAGCAGCGCGCCGATGGTGTCGAAGGAATGGGCGGAGCGTTCACGGGAGTTGGGCACCGACTTCAGGGTCATCGCCAGCGCCACGGCGCCCAGGACCACGGGCAGCACGAACAGCCAGCGCCAGTCGGCCACATCGACCAGCAGGGCGGACAGGAACATGCCCACGATGCCGCCGCCACCGGCGACACCGGTCCACACCCCGATCGCCTTGCCGCGTTCCTCCTCGGGGAAGGTGGAGGTGATGACGGCCAGCGTGATCGGCATGATCATCGCGGCGCTGACGCCGGCGGCCACCCGGGCGGCGATCATGATCCCGGCCGACGGGGCGAGTCCCGCGAGGACGCCGGCGGCGGCGAACACGACCAGCCCCGCGATCAGCATGGGCTTGCGGCCCACGCGGTCGCCGATGGCGCCGAGCGGCAGCAGGAGCGCGGCCAGGGCGAGGGTGTAGCTGTTGATCATCCACAGGACGGTGTTCTGCGAGACGCCGAACTCCACGGCCAGCTGGGTCTGGGCCACGCTCAACCCCGACACCGAGGCGATCACGGCCATCAGAGCGATCGAGACGGTGATCAGGATCGCGCGCAGCTGACGCGCATCCGGCGCACCGCCTGTGTCGGCCGGGTGGGGAGGCTGGTGGGTACTCATGGGTTCCTTCCGAAAGGGCATGCGGATTCAGCGCCGGGGCAGGGCCGGTCGCGAGTGGGTGGGATGGGTCATCCGGATTCGACGCTAAGCCCGCGTTGCACCATGGGCATACGATGTTGCCTATGACGCAAGAAGATGGTCAGCTCGACAGCCTCGTACGCAAACGGATCCGTGCCCTGCGCGTCGCACAGGGGTGGTCCCTGGAGGAGCTGGCCGGCCGGGCCAACCTCAGCCAGTCCTCGCTGAGCCGTATCGAGAACGGTCAGCGCCGCCTCGCCCTGGACCAGCTCGTCACCCTCGCACGCGCCCTGGACACCACCTTGGACCAGCTCGTGGAGAACGCCGCCGACGATGTCGTCATCAGCCCGATGATCGACGGCAAGCACGGTGCGATGCGCTGGCCCGTCAAAGCGGACCCCGGCATGACGGTCATGCGGCAGCGGATGACGAGCCCTCCGCCCGAGAATCCGGCGCGCATGCGCGCTCACCCCGGCCGGGAGTGGCTGGTGGTGCTGTCCGGCACCGCCGTGCTCGTGCTGGGCGGCCGGCGCATCCGTATCGAGACCAACCAGGCCGCCGAATTCCCGACCATGATGCCGCACGCCATCGGCGCCGAGGGCGGCCCGTGCGAGATCCTCGGCATCTTCGACCGTGACGCCCGCCGGGGCCACCAGAGGGATGCCGGCGCCGAGGATTCCGAGGCGGACTGCTCAGGCGCCACGGGTCCCTGCACATGACGAGTCGCGGCCCCCGGCCAAGTGCGCCTGCCTAACGCGCCCCCGACGGCAGCCGCTCCGCCAGGCTGTGCTGGAGGTCCTCGGCGAGCAGCCGCTTCGCGATCGTGTCCACGGCCGCGCGCAGTTCGGGGCCCGCGGGGCGGCCGATGTCCGCCTCGACCTGGTCGCCCAGCCAGTCCGACCAGGCCCTGCCGATGGTCTCCGCCTCACGTTCGCCCGCCGCGGTGAGGGAGAGAAGGCTGCCGTCGCGGGTCACGTACCCCTCGTCGACCATGCGGTCGAACACCGGGAGCACCACCTCGGGCGGCACGTTCTTGGCCCGGCCGATCAGGCCCAGGCTCGCGTGCCCGACCATCCGCGTCATCAGCGCCACCTGCATCACGGCCCAGGCGCCTGCCATGTCGAGCCGCGTGTCCGAGGCGGCCACCACCTGGCGGGCGTCGGACAGGCCCTTCTTCTGGAAGACCTTGCCGACGGCGAGTTCGAGCAGCCGCTGGGAGTCCGCGTTGGCGGCCGGCGAGGAGAAGCCCTCACCCATGTCGGAGGAGGCGGAGCGCGCGGTGTCGCGCAGCTTGACCTCCTTGAGGAACAAGGCGACCACGAAGCTCAGGACCGCGACCGGCACGGTCCACAGGAACACGGACTGAAGGGTGTCCGCGTACGACTCGATGATCGGTGCGGCCTGGTCGGCGGGCAGCCGGTGCAGCCCCTGCGGACTGCCCGCCGCCTCGCCCGCCTGCGCCGGATCGGCACCGAGCCGCGCGGCCGCGGCGATGCCCTCCTTCAGGTTCGGCTCCAGGGTGTTGGCGTAGATCGTGCCGAACACCGCCGTGCCGAAGGCGCTGCCGAGCGTACGGAAGAAGGTCACACCCGAAGTGGCCGTGCCCAGGTCCGCGTACGCCACGGTGTTCTGCACCGCGATCGTCAGCACCTGCATGCACAGACCGATGCCGACGCCCAGCACGAACATGTACAGCGACTCCAGCCAGGCGCTGGTGCTCGGCGTCATCCGCGACATCAGGAACAGGCCGAGCGTCATCACCGCGGAGCCGGCGATGGGGAAGACGCGGTACCTGCCGGACTTGCTGACCACGTTGCCGCTGTAGATCGACGCGAGCAGCAGACCGAAGACCAGGGGGAGGGTGCGCACACCGGAGACGGTGGCCGAGTCCCCGTCCACGTACTGGAGATAGATCGGCAGGAAGGTCATCGCACCGAGCATCGCGAAGCCCACGATGAAGCTCAGGACCGAGCAGACCGTGAACACCGGATTGCCGAACAGCCGCATGGGCAGCATCGGTTCGGCCGCCCGCGTCTCCACGAACGCGAACGCGGCGAGCGCCAGCGCACCACCCACGAACAGGCCGATGATGACGCCCGAGCCCCACGCGTACTCGTTGCCGCCCCAGCTCGTCGCCAGAATCAATGCGCTCGCGCCGGTCGCGACGAGGCCGATGCCGAGATAGTCGATCAGCGGTTTCGCGGCCGAGCGGACGCTCGGGATCGTGCGTGCGGCGGCGACCAACACCGCGATCGCGATCGGCACGTTCACGTAGAACGCCCAGCGCCACGACAGGTGGTCCGTGAACAGACCGCCGAGCAGCGGCCCGATGACCGTCGAGACACCGAAGACCGCGCCGATCGCGCCCTGGTACTTGCCGCGCTCGCGCAGCGGGATGACATCCGCGATCAGCGCCATCGCGGTGACCATCAGGCCGCCCGCGCCGATGCCCTGGATGCCGCGGAAGAGCACCAGCATCAGCATGTTCCCGGCCAGGCCGCACAGGAACGAGCCGAGGATGAAGACGATCGCCGACACCTGGAAGACGATCTTGCGGCCGAACAGGTCGCCGAACTTGCCGACCAGAACGGTCGAGACGGTCTCCGCGAGCAGATACGCGGTCACCACCCACGACATGTGCGCCCCGCCGCCGAGGTCCGCCACGATCGTGGGCAGCGCGGTGCCGACGATCGTCTGGTCGAGCGCGGCGAGCAGCACGCCCAGCATGATCGTGACGAAGACGATGTTCTTCGTCCGGTTGTCGAGCACCGGGGGTGCGGACGCCGGGACGGGGGCTGCGGTTTCGGTGGCTGCGGTCACACCTGTCACTGTCGTCGTGGCGGCAGGCGGGTGCATGCGCGGTAGGCCGAACAGGCGACCCTCAGTCCGCGTGGATCGCGGCCTCGATCTCGTCCTTGAGCGCCCGCCGGGCCGCCGCGGCGCGCCCGTGCGGCGTCTCGATCACCACCTGGTGCAGCACTCCCGTCCAGGGATACGGCGGCCGGTACCCGTGCTCGACCGGCAGCCCCCGGTCCCGGCCCATGCACAGCCCCGTACCGCCGTGCTGGAACGTGAACGGGAACGGGCCGCCGAGCGCGCAGCCCGCCACGTCCTTGTCGTCCACGAGCAGCGTGTACGTGCCGGGGTCCGCGTCGAAGCGCACCCCGAGCGACCGCCGGCCGGGCGCGGGGGCCTGCGGGGCGACCACCCGGTCCAGGTCGCCGGCCCGCGAGCAGGCGAAGACCAGCCGCCCCTCGGCGTCGGCGTACAGCACGAACCCGCCGGTCAGATCCCCGAGCGCACACAGCACCCCGGCCGCGCCCTCCGCGGGCACCTCCACGTCCGCGGTGAGCGTGAACCCGCCGAACAACAGGGGCAGCGCCTCGTCGTGCACCGGCGAGCCGCCCGGCAGATAGACCGCGCGGTCGGGCAGCGGCCAGGCGGGGCCGATCATCGCGCTCAGCCGTTCCTGCATCCGGTCGTCCAGGGGAAGCACCTGGTTGGCGGCCGCCTCCGCGTCCCAGCGGGCCGCCAACTCCTTCACGACATCGGGGTGTTCGTCCGCGAGATCGTGGGCCTCCGCGAAGTCCTCGTGGAAGCGGAACAGCGACCAGCGGTCGGCCGCGAAGTCCCGGCTGCCGGGCAGCAGCCGCTCCTCGTCGGCCACCCCGTGCGAGACGTGGTCGGTGGTGGCCTTCCAGCCGTCGTGCACGAGCGAGCGCGAGCCCAGCATCTCGAAGTACTGCGTGTCGCGCGGCGCAGGGGCCTGCGGGTCGTCGAGGACGCCGAGCAGGCTGCGCCCGTCGAACGGCTCCTGTGCCACCCCGTCGACCTGCTCCGGGCGCCCGACCCCGCACGCGTCGAGGATGGTGGGCATCAGGTCCACGGCGTGCGCGAACTGGCCGCGCAGCGCGCCCTGTTCGCGGATCCGCCGCGGCCAGTGAGCGATGAGCGGCGCACGCGTCCCGCCGAGCCAGGTGTAGCGCTTCCACAGCCGCAGGGGCGTATTGCCCGCCCAGGCCCAGCCCCAGGCGTAGTGCGGATACGTGGCGGGCCCGCCCCAGTCCTCGTACGCGGCCAGGTTCGCCTCGACGGTGTCGCCCGAGCGTGCCGTGAACCGGTGCTCGTTCGGGGTGCCGAGCTGCCCGCCCTCCGCGCTCGCCCCGTTGTCGGACAGGAGCAGCACGAGGGTGTTGTCCAGGCGCCCGATCCGTTCCAGGAAGGCCAGGAGCCGGCCGATCTGGGCGTCGGTGTGGGTGAGGAAGCCCGCGTACACCTCCTGCATCCGGGAGAACAACCGCCGTTGGTCGGAAGGGAGTTCACGCCAGTCGGGGATCCATGGGGGACGCTCGGACAGGGTGGTCCCGGCCGGGACGACCCCGGACGCCGTCTGCCGGGCGAAGGTCTCCTCGCGCCAGCGCTCCCAGCCCTGGTCGAAGCGACCGCGGTAGCGCTCGATCCACTCGGGCGCCACATGGTGCGGCGCGTGCATCGCGCCGAGCGGGAAGTACAGGAAGAAGGGCTTGTCCGGGGTGGCCTGGTGCTGGTCCTGGATCATGCGGATCGCGCTGTCGGCGAGGTCCTCGCTCAGGTGGTAGCCCTCGTCCGGCCCCGCGGGCGGCTCGGTGTAGTGGTTGTCGCGGACCAGGTGGGGCGCCCAGTGGTTCGTGTCGCCCTGGAGGAACCCGTAGAACCGCTCGAAGCCGTAGCCGAGCGGCCAGCGGTCGAAGGGGCCCGAAGCCGTACGCTCCCAGCGCGGGGTCAGGTGCCACTTGCCGACGGCGAGCGTGGAGTAGCCGGCGTCGCGCAGGACGCGGGGGAGCGGGGCCGCCGATTTCGGCAGGCGGGCCGTGTAGCCGGGGTACGAGATCGGCAGGTCGACGAGGAAGCCCATGCCGATCGCGTGGTGGTTGCGGCCGGTGAGCAGGCTCGCGCGGGTCGGGGAGCACATCGCCGTCACGTGGAAGCGGTTGAACCGCAGGCCGCCCGACGCCAGCCCGTCCATGTGCGGGGTGTCCATGTCGGAGCCGTAGCAGCCCAGTTGGGCGAAGCCGAGGTCGTCGAGGACGATCACCACGACGTCGGGGGAGCCGGGGGCGGGACGCGGAGCGCTCTCAGGCCGGTGCACGGCGGCAGTGTGCGGTGCGGGGCCGGACATGACAAGAGCCACGGCCCGGCGTGTGCGTCACCGGTTCGGCCCAGTTGAACTGGGGGCCGCACCGGGTCCCGGGGGGATGGTGAGTGCACGCATCTCGCGCACCTCGGCGACACAGAAGGGTCCCTCCCCATGGCGACGATCTGCAGACCGGCGGTCTCCGTACCCGAGCATGTGATCACCATGGAGCAGACCCTCGATCTGGCCCGCGAGCTCCATGCCGACCACGCCCAACTCGATCTCGCGCTGCGCCTGATAGAGAACACCGGGGTCAAGGAACGGCACATCGTCCAGCCGATCGAGGAGACGCTGCGCCACCCCGGGTTCGAGACCCGCAACGCCGTCTACGAGGCCGAGGCCAAGCGGCGCGTGCCGGAGGTCATACGCAGGGCGCTCGCGGACGCCGAACTCCGCGCCCAGGACATCGACGTGATCATCTACGTGTCCTGCACCGGCTTCATGATGCCGTCGCTCACGGCCTGGCTGATCAACCGCATGGAGTTCCGCAGCGACACCCGGCAGATCCCCATCGCCCAGCTCGGCTGCGCCGCGGGCGGTGCCGCCGTCAACCGGGCCCACGACTTCTGCACGGCGTATCCGCAGGCCAACGCGCTGATCGTGTCCTGCGAGTTCTGCTCCCTGTGCTACCAGCCCACCGACCTGGGCATCGGCAACCTGCTCTCCAACGGACTCTTCGGCGACGGCATCGCGGCCGCCGTGGTCCGCGGCACCGGAGGCACCGGCATCACCCTGGAGCGCAACGCCTCCTACCTCGTGCCGGACACCGAGGACTGGATCTCGTACCAGGTCCGCGCCACCGGCTTCCACTTCCAGCTCGACAAGCGCGTGCCCGGCACCATGGAGCCGCTCGCGCCCGCGCTCAAGGAGATCGCCGGCCAACACGGCTGGGACGCAGCCCAGTTGGACTTCTACATCATCCACGCCGGCGGCCCGCGCATCCTCGACGACCTCAGCAAGTTCCTCGGCGTCGCCCCCGAGGCCTTCCGCTTCAGCCGGGCCACCCTCACCGAGTACGGCAACATCGCCAGCGCCGTCGTCCTGGACGCGCTGCGCCGGCTCTTCGAGGAGGGCGGCCCGCACGACGCGGCCACCGGCATGCTGGCCGGCTTCGGCCCCGGCATCACCGCGGAGATGTCCCTCGGCCGGTGGTCGCGATGACCACGGTCGCCGGACTGCCCGCGTCCTCCGGAGCGGAGGCCGCTGCAACAGGGGACGGGCTTCCTCCCGTACGGGACTGGCCCGCCCCCGAGCTCAAAGGCACCGAATTCGACCCGGTCCTGGCCGAGTTGATGCAGGAGGGACCGGTCACGCGGATCAGGCTGCCGCACGGCGAGGGCTGGGCCTGGCTGCTGACGCGCCACGACGACGTGAAGGCGTTCACCAACGACCCGCGCTTCAGCCGCGCCGCCGTGATGGAGCGCGACGTGACCCGGCTCGCGCCGCACTTCATCCCCAGCAAGGAAGCCGTCGGCGTCCAGGACCCGCCGCACCACACCACGCTGCGCCGCGCCGTCGCCCCCGCCTTCACCTCCAGGGGCGTGGAGCGCCTGCGCGAACGCGCCCAGGCCATGCTGGACGAGCTCGTCGACCGGCTCGTCGCGCAGGGCCCGCCCGCCGACCTCACCGAGCAGGTCCTCGCCCCGTTCCCGCTGGCCGTGGTGTGCGAGGTCATGGGCGTGCCCGAGGCCGACCGGCCGCGCATGCACGCGTGGACGGTGCGCATCCTGTCCTCCGCCGAAGGCGCCGAGCGCAGCGAGGAGGCCAAGCGCGCCATGTGCGGCTACTTCGCCGAACGGCTGCGGACGCAGCCCGAGGGCGAGGACGTGCTCGGCCTGCTCGCGGCCGCCGTCGCGCGCGGCGAGGTGAGCGCCACCGAGGCGGTGGGCCTCGCGCTGCTCATCCAGATCGGCGGCGAAGCCGTCACCAACAACACCGGCAACATGCTCTACCTCCTGCTCACCCGGCCCGAGCTGGCAGACCGGCTGCGTACGGACCGGGACCTGCGCCCCGCCGCCATCGACGAGCTGCTGCGCTACATCCCGCACCGCAACTCCGTCGGCCTGTCCCGGATCGCCATGGAGGACATGGAGATCCGCGGCGTGCGGATCGCGGCCGGGGACGCGGTGTACGTCTCGTATCTCGCCGCGAACCGCGACCCGGAGGTCTTCCCCGACCCCGACACCATCGACTTCACCCGCTCGCCCAACCCGCATGTCGCCTTCGGGCACGGCCCGCACTACTGCGTGGGCGGCATGCTCGCCCGCCTGGAGTCCGAGCTGCTGGTCGGCACCCTGCTCGACCGTCTCCCGGACCTGAGACTGGCGGTGCCGGAGGACGAACTGCGGTGGCGGCCCGGCGCGTTGATCCGCGGGCCCGAGGGATTGCCGGTGACCTGGTGACGGCGGCGATCCCCCGGGAAGGGCTGCACGTACCCGCGGGCGAGGGGCGCACCCTGCAAGTGCCCGCGCACGAGGTCACGTTCAAGGTCACCGGCGAGCACTCCAGCGTCGCCTCCAGCTTCGAGGTCGTGGTGCCGCCCGGCTTCGACGTCGGCGCCCATGTGCACACCCGCAGCGAGGAGCTCTTCTACGTGCTCGAAGGCGAGCTCGACGTGCTCGCCTTCGAACCGCGGGTCCGTACGCGCGACGACTGGCGCGAGTGGCGCTCGCTCAGCGGCGCCGGCACTGTCCGCGCGACGGCCGGCACCGTCATCGTGGTGCCGCCGGGCTGTCCGCACGCCTTCGCCAACCGCACGGACACGCCCGCGAAGATGTTTTTTCAGGCGTCGCCACCGCCCGACCACGAGCGCTACTTCGAGGAGCTGCTCGAACTCCTGCGCTCCGGCGGCCCGGTGGACGACGCGGCGATCGCGGAGCTGCGGGCGCGTTACGACATCGAGCAGCTGACGCCGTTGCGGCACGGCTGACCGGCCGACGCCCCCCGACCGAGCTCGGGCTCAGAACCTGATCCGGGCCTCGACCGGCAGATGGTCGCTCCCGGTGTCCGGCAGCGTCCGCACGTCGACCACGCGGCCGCCGCGGGCGAGCACCTGGTCGATTCGCGCCACGGGCAGCGAGCTCGGCCAGCTGAACGCGAACCGCTCCTCGGGGGCGTCCAGTTGACGCAGCACGGGATCGAGCCCGCGGTCGTCCGTCGTGCTGTTGAGGTCGCCGAGCAGCAGCACCCGGTCGAGGCGCTCGGCGGCGAGTGCGTCCGCGAGCAGGCCGGCGCTCGCGTCCCGCGCGTCCGTACCGAACCCGGTGACGCGGAAGCGCACCGAGGGCAGATGCGCCACGTACACCGCCGTCTCGCCCTGCGGCAGCCGGACCGTGGCCCGCAGCCCGCGCTCCCAGCCCGCGGGGATCGAGGGCGGGCGGATGTCCACGCGGCGCACCTCGTCCAGCGGGTACTGCGACCACAGGTCGACCGTGCCCACGTGGGCGTGATGCGGATAGGTGGTCTCGAGGACGGCGCGGAACTCCTCGCGCGCCTGTGGGGTCACCTCCTGCAAGGCGATCAACGCCGCGTTCCGGTCGAGGAGTTGCCGTGCCACCCGTGCGGGATCAGGGTGCGTGTCGCTCACGTTGTGCTGGACGACCTCGATGTCGTACGCCTCCTCGTCGGGCGAGCCCGCGAAGACCCCCAGCCACACCACGGCCGGGACCAGGGCCGCGAGGGCTGTCGCGAGCGAGCGCCGCAGCAGTGCGACCAGAAGGACGAGCGGCACCACGAGACCGAGCCACGGCCGGAAGGTCTCGGTGAGACTTCCCAGCCGCGGCCCGGCGTTGGGCACCACCGCAGGCGAGGCGATCACGACCGCTGCGACCAGGCACAGCAGGGCGAGCACGGTCGTGAGCCGGGCCGGACGGCGTACCAGGGCGCGCCAGTCGATCCGGCGGGCGCGCGCTATGACGCTGGAATCCATCGCGCGATCCTACGGCCCGGCCTCCGCACGGCACCGGCGGGTCCGCTCAGCCCTCGGCGGCAGCGGGCGCGGGGGCGAGCCCCGCCTCCACCAGCCCCGCGTACACCGCCTGCTGCACGGCCTGCGCCGCCGACTGCGGCCGCACCATCACCGTGAACTCCTTGATCCTGCCGTCCTCGTCGAAGTGCAGCAGGTCCATGCCGTGCACCTGCTTGCCGTCCACCACCGTGCGGAAGAGCAGGGCCTCGGTCGGGGCGGCCTCGTCTTCGGTGTTGGTCCGCACCTCACCGGCCAGCTCGCCGACGTAGTGGAAGTCTTCGAACGTGCGCAGCAGCACGCCGAACAGGCCGAGCACCATCTCCCTGCCCTCGAACGGCCGGAACTTGACCGGGCTGTACATCCGGATGTCCTCGGTGAACAGCCCTTCCAGGGCTGCGAGATCGCCTGCCTCGACGGCGGCGCGGAACGGGGCCGACTGAGCCATCAGAACCTCCATGCTGGATGCCTCGCACGCTTGCTACTCACGTATATGAATAGTCAGATTCTTGAGTATCATGAGAGACGGCGACAGCAACAGAGGGAAGCGGCGACAACAGAGGGAGAGACGCGATGGCCCTGCGGCATGCGGTGCTCGCGGCCCTGCTCGACGAGGAGCTGAGCGGCTACCAGCTGGCGAAGTCCTTCGACCTGGGCGTGGCCAACTTCTGGCACGCCCTGCCCCAGCAGCTCTACGCCGAGCTGGCCAGGCTGGAGGCGGACGGTCTTGTCGCCGGGCGCGAGGTGGTGCAGGAGACCCGCCCCAACAAGCGCCTGTTCAAGGTCACCGACGAGGGACTGGCCGAGCTGGAGCGCTTCGCGGCCTCCTCCGCCAAGCCCTCGATGCTCCGCGACGACCTCGCGGTCAAGGTGCAGTCGAGCGACCTCGTCGACACCGGGCCGGTCATCGCCCAGCTGCGCGAGCGGGCGGACTTCGCCCGGGCCAAGATCGAGCTCTTCGAGAAGCTGCTGGTCAAGCTCCGCGGCGGACGCGTCGAGGAGGAGTTCCTGCGCGAGGGCGAGCGGGTCGGCCCGTATCTGACCTGCCTGGGCGGGCTGGTCTTCGAGCGGGGCTATCTCCAGTGGTGCGAGCGCATCGCGGGGATCCTCGAAACGCGCAGTGGCGAGAAGGAACGGGGACGATGAGCGGGATCATGTACGCGCGGTACGTGGCGCTCGGCGACAGCCAGACCGAGGGCGTCGGGGACGGCGACGACACGACCGGCCTGCGCGGGTTCGCGGACCGGCTCGCCGAGCAGCTCGCGGAGTCGAACCCCGGCCTCCGCTACGCCAATCTGGCCGTACGGGGGCGCCTGGCCGGGCAGGTCCGCTCCGGTCAGCTGGCCGCGGCCCTCGCCCTGGAACCCGATCTGGCCACGGTGGTGGCGGGGGTCAACGATCTGCTGCGGCCGAGGTTCGACGCCGACGAGGTGGCGGGCCACCTGGACGCCATGTTCGCCGCGCTCACCGCCCAGGGCGCCCGCGTGGCGACCGTGACCTTCCCGGACATCGCCCGGATCGCCCCGGCGGCCCGGCCGTTGAGCGGGCGCGTGGTCGCGCTCAACCGGCGCATACGGGAATCGGCCGCGCGGTACGGGGTCAGCCTCGTCGAGACCTACGGCCACGAGGTCGTCACCGATGCCCGACTGTGGAGCGCGGACCGGCTGCACGCCAGTCCGCTGGGCCACGAACGGATCGCGGCTTCGCTGGCGCACGCGCTCGCCCTGCCCGGCAGCAGCGACGCCTGGACGCATCCGCTGCCGCCGGTGGCGGGAGCGGCGGGCGGCTGGCGTGCGGAGGTGCGCTGGGCGGCCGGCTTCCTCGGGCCGTGGCTCGGGCGGCGGCTGCGCGGCAGGTCCTCGGGCGACGGCCGGGTGGCCAAGCGGCCCGAGCTGCTGCCGGTCGTCGTGCGCTGAACCAGGCCCGGCGGGACTGGGCTTGGGCGCATGGCGAAGCGGGTGCGAAACCCGTTTGCCCTCGTCGATCACGGCTGGGAGGCTCGCAGGTGATGACTGCCACCTTCACCGCGTACGACGGCACCCGGCTCGCGTTCCACGTGCAGGGCAGCGGTCCACCGCTGATCTGCCTGCCCGGCGGCATGCAGGCCGCCGCTTACCTCGGCGATCTGGGCGGACTCGCCCGGCACCGCCAGGTGATCACCCTCGACCTGCGCGGCACCGGCGACTCGGCGGCCCCCGAGGACCCCGGCACATACCGCTGCGACCGGCTCGTGGACGACGTCGAGGCCCTCCGCGCGCACCTGGGACTGGAGACCTTCGACCTCCTCGGGCACTGCGCGGGCGCGAACCTCGCCGTCCTGTACGCGACGAGGCACCCCGGCCGGGTGGCGCGACTGCTGCTCGTGACGCCGAGCGTGCTCGCCGTGGGCCTGCCGGTGAGCGCCGCGGACCGGCGCGCCTGTGTGCTCCTGCGCCGGGGCGAGCCGTGGTTCGACGAGGCGTACACCGCCTTCGAAGCCGTCGCGGCAGGCCGGGCGGGCCCCGCGCAGTGGGAGGCCATCGCCCCCTTCAGCTACGGCAGTTGGGACGAGGCCGCCCGGGCCCACCACGCCCGTGAAGCCGTGGAGCGCAACGGGGCGGCCTTCGCCGTCTTCGCCGGCGAGGGCGCCTTCGCACCCGAGGCCACCCGCGCGGCACTCGCCGCGTTCCCCGTCCCCGTGCTGCTGCTCGCCGGAGAGGTGGATCTTGGCGCGCCGCCCGCGGTGGTGCGTGCGTACGCCCGTCTCCTGCCCCACGCCACCTACGCCGAGCAGTCGGGCGCCGGGCACTTCCCGTGGCTGGACGACCCGGATGCGTTCAGCGCCACTGTGGTGGACTTCCTGTCGTAGCCGTCCCCGTTCGCGAGCTGCTGGAGGAGCCCGAGTGATCAGTACCCCGGAGGCCATCGAGCTGGCGGAGGCCGCGGCCGACCGCTTCGTCGCCACGGTGGACACCCTGGACGAGGCCGAACTCCGGGCGCCCGCCCGGCTCGACGGCTGGACCCGAGCGTTCGGTGCCGCGCATGTGGCGCAGGCGCTCGGGGCCTATGTGCGGCTGTTGCGGATCGCCGGGACGACCGACGGGACCGGGGAGGAGCACAGCGGCTCGGCCGTGTACCGCCGGGCCGTCGAGGAGACGGCCGCGCAGCCGGGACCCGACCTCGTGCGTGAACTGCGGGCCGAGGCACGGCAGTTCCTCGCGCTCGCGCGCTCCCTGGACGCGGCGGCCTGGCAGCGTGAGGTGACCTCGGCGGGCGGCTGGCGGCATCCGGCGCGCTACACGCTGCTGCGCTGCCTGCGGGAACTGGAGACCCACCACACCGATCTCGGTCTCGGATACGAGAGCGCCGACTGGCCCTCCTCGTACGTCCGTTGGGCCCTGGAGGACACCCTCGCCACCCTGCGCGCGGACGGCTTCCCGCTGACAGCCGTCGAGGCCCCGGACCTCGCCGCGCGCTGGGAGCTCTCCGCGCGCGGCCCCGTGGTCCGTGGCCCCTCGCACCTGCTGCTCGGCTGGCTCGCGGGCCGTACTCCCGCCCGCGAACTCACCGCGGATCCTTTGCCCGTACCACCGGCGTGGCCGCAGCCGCCCGTACACCCCTGAGAATCCCGGGTGTCTCACTCCTCGCGCGGCAGCGTCTCACCCGTCTCCAGAAGGGTCTTGAGGTCCGAGACCAGGTGCGGCCAGCCGCCGCCGATCATCTCCTTGAGGGTGCTGCCCGGCTCGAATCCGTCGTGGACGACGGTGAGTTTGACGATCTCGCCCTGCTGCTCCAGGTCGAAGGCCACCTTGGAGCGCGGTTCGGCCGCCAGCTTCTCGTAGACGTCCTTGTCGACGCCTACCGCCTCGGCCCACTCGGGCGTGAACGTGTGCCAGGTGTACGAGAGGCGGCGGTATGGGTCGGCCTCCAGGACCACCTGGGCCGGGTCCTCGCCGGCCAGCCCCTGGCCCTCCCAGGCCATCGGGGAGCCCGCCGTCCAGTCGGTGCGGAAGGAGATCCCCCAGTAGCGGCTGGTGAACGCGGGATCGGTCAGGCCCTGCCAGAGCTTCTCGGGGGTCGTACGGATGTAGGTCGTGTAGACGAAGGCGTTGCTGTCCATGGGGGAGTGCTCCAGTGCTGTCTTGAGGTCGGCGAGTGCTTGGACCCGTGCGCGGTCGTAGCGGCTGATCCAGCGGTCGGCGATGGCATTGATCGGCTCGGCGTTGAGGTAGTGCAGCTTCTCCCTGCCCTGCTTCACCGCCGTGACGAGACGGGCCGCTTCGAGCAGGGCGAGGTGCTTGCTCACCGACTGGCGCGCCATGTCGAGTCCCGCGCACAGCTCGCGCAGGCTCTGCCCGTTGCGGGCGTTCAGGCTGTCCAGGAGGCGGCGCCTGCTGGGATCCGCCAGTGCCTTGAAGACCTCGTCCATCGCTCCGCTCCGACCCCGCCCGACCGATATGCAGCCTTCTGGCTGCCTGAACAAAAATAGGCAGCCATTTGGCTGCACGTCAAGCGGGCCGGTGCCGAGGAGTCGGTCCCGGGGCAGGTGGGGGGCGGTCCTGGAGCAGGTGGGCGGCTCAGCCCCCGAAGTTCGGCTCGCCCTCCACGGGAGCGAAGAAGCGCTCCACATCGGCCCGGGTCACCGCCGCGAGGTCCGCGGGCGACCAGCGCGGGGAGCGGTCCTTGTCGATCACCTGGGCGCGGATGCCCTCCACCAGATCGGGCATCCCCAGCGCGTTGCACGACACGCGGAACTCCTGGACGAGCACCTCCTCCAGCGAGTCCAACTCCCTTGCCCTGCGCACCGCTTCGAGCGTGACCTTCAGCGCGGTCGGCGACTTCGACTGGAGCGTCACGGCGGTCTCCTTGGCCGCCGCCACCCCGCAGTCGAGCAGCCGCTCCAGGATCTCTTCGACGGTCTCCGCCGCGTAGCAGGCGTCGATCCACTCCCGCGCCGCGGCCAGCTCGCCCTCCGGCGCGGGGCGGGCGTGGCGCGCGACGGCCTCCTCGGCGGGCAGCCGGGAGAGGTCGGCGATCAGCTCGGGCAGCTGCCCGGACGGCATGTGGTGGTCGGCCAGCCCGCACAGCTGTGCATCCGCCGCCCCGACCGCCGTGCCGGTCAGCGCCAGGTGGGTCCCGAGGAGTCCGGGTGCGCGCGAGAGCAGATACGTGCCGCCCACATCCGGTACGAAGCCGATCGTCGTCTCCGGCATCGCGACCCGCGACCGCTCGGTCACCACCCGGAGCGAGCCGTGCGCCGAAAGACCCACGCCACCGCCCATCACGATGCCGTCCATCAGGGCCACGTACGGCTTCGGGTAGCGGGCGATCCGCGCGTTCAGGCGGTACTCGTCGTGCCAGAAGGCGGCCGAGGCGCGGCCGCCGGCCTTCGCGTCGTCGTGGATGGCGCGGATGTCGCCGCCCGCGCACAGCCCACGCTCACCTGCGCCGTACAGGAGCACGGTGGCGATCGCCGGGTCGTGCTCCGCGGCGGACAGCGCCGCGTCGAGGGCGCCGACCATCGGGTGGTCGAGCGCGTTGAGCGCGCGGGGCCGGTTCAGGACGAGGTGGGCGGCGTGGCCCTCGGTCCGTACGAGAACGTCTTGCGTCACCAGGGTGCCTTTCGCGCGTGCGGGAGGACCGCAGAGGAAGATCCTCTTCCACCGTACGCGCCGCGCAAAAAAGGCCGGTGGCCCGGCAGAGGTGCCGGGCCACCGGATGGTTCAGCGATCAGCAGAACAGACGTGCAGTCTCACAGGCAGAACTGCAGTGCGGCCTCACAGGTCGGTCGCGATGATCCTCTCGATATTGCGCTCGGCGAGCGCGGTGATGGTGACGAACGGGTTCACGGCGGTGTTGCCCGGGATCAGTGCGCCGTCGATGACGTACAGACCCGGATAGCCGTGCAGGCGCCCGTAGTTGTCGGTGGCCTTGTTGAGCACTGCGCCGCCCAGCGGGTGGTAGGTGAGGTGGTCGCCCCAGATCTTGTTGGACCCGAACAGATCGGTCCGGTAGATCGTCCCCTCCTTGCTGTTGATCTTGTCGAAGATGGTCTTCGCCATCGCGATCGAGTCCTGCTTCCAGGCCTGCTGCCAGGACAGGTCCACCCGCTGTGCGGCCGCGTTGTACGTGAACTCGGCCCGCCTCGGGTTCTTGGTGATGGACAGGTAGAACGAGGCGAAGGTCTCGATGCCCGTGGGCAGCGGTGCGACCTCGGCGAAGGCGCCGCCCGCGTCCCAGTTGTCGATGCCCGAGCACGGGATCGTGGACTGCACATCGCCCGTCGGGTCCCACAGGTGGTTGGCGCGCCCGACCATGACATTGCCGTTCTCGCCCCAGCCCTTGCCCACCTCGGCGTTCAGCAGCGGGAGCGCCCCGGTGGCTTTGAGCTTCACCAGCAGCTTGCTGGTGCCCACGCTGCCGGCGGCGAAGAACACCTTGCCCGCCTTCACCGTCTTGGTGGCCACGGTGGTGCCGCTCGTGTCGATCTTCCGGAGCGTGACGGCGTAGTCCCCGCCGGTCGCCGGCGTCACCGAAGTCACCTCGTGCAGCGCCGAGATGGTGACCTTCCCGGTGGCCTTCGCCTGGGCGAGATAGGTCTTCGGCAGGGTCCGCTTGCCGTGGTTGTTGCCGTAGAGGATCTCCTGGGCGAGCGCGGACTTGGGCACAGTGCCGTTGTCCTCGGCCTCCATGTAGGCCCAGTCGTATACGTCGGGCACGAACGTCCAGGCGAAGCCCGAGCGTTGGGCGTGTTTACGGCCCACGCGCGAGTACTGGTAGTACGACGTCCGCTCGAACCAGTCCGGGTTGATCATGCCGACGCCGAGCCCGGAGTTGGCCCTCGGGTAGTACGTGGCGTACATCTCGTCGGCGTTCACCGACGGCAGCACCGAAGAGAAGTGCTGGCGGCGCGGCGTGACCGCCATGCCGCCGTTGACCAGCGACCCGCCGCCGACGCCGCGCCCCTGGTAGACGGTGATGCCCGCGAACTCCTCGGCGTCGAGGATGCCGGCGAACTTCGGCACCTCCTTGTCCAGTGGGAAGCCGAGGAAGTTGGACAGCGGGGCCTTGGTCTTCGTACGCATCCAGAAGGACCGGTAGTCCGGACTGGTGACCTTGGGGTGGCGCTTTCCGTCGGGGCCGTTGGGCGCGGTGTCCCAGTCCTGACCCATCTCGACCATGTGCACGTCGATGCCCGCCTGGGCCAGGCGGAGCGCGGCGACCGAACCTCCGTACCCGGTGCCGATCACCAGGACCGGAACGCGTCCGCCGTCGGGGATGTCGGCTGCTGCCATCGGACGCGCGTGCGCCGCGGTGACCTGAGTGGAGAGCACCGCGGCGCCGAGAATAGAACCTGTTCCAGCGAGGAGTCTTCGACGGGAAATCCCGTCAGAACCGTTGGCTTGCTTGGGAGTTGAGTTCATGTGATCTTCCTCACCTTCTGTGGGGTGAGGACACGTTCTACTGTTACCCGCCTGTTAAGTCACGCCATACCAATAGGTAACTTCTGTCCGATCTTGTGACAGGGGCGCGCCGCTGTCCCGTACGCCCGGAAGAAACCGGAACGCACCGGAGCCCCTCGGGCCGTCAGCCGGAGCCCTCCCGGCCACCGGTCGGCGGCCCTCAGGCCGTCAGCCGGCGCACCTTGAGGATGTTGTTGGCACGCGTCCGCACGCGGCCGTCGGCCAGCGTCACCTCGTGGTCGTACAGCCGCTCGGTGCGCACCTCCCACTGGCAGGGGGCCAACTGCAGCCCGGCGAGCACCTCCTGGGTCGTCGGGAAGTGCACCTCGGGGTGCGGCCCCGGCTCCCACGAGGGCCAGCCGGCGTGGTCGACGACGAGGAGCGTGCCGCCCGGAGCGACGGCGGCCGCGGCGGTGCGCAGGATCGCGTCGCGGGGGAGGGCGATCAGGGACTGCAGGAAGTGCGCCGAGACCAGGTCGAACGAGCCGGACGGGAAGCTCGTCGCTAGGTCGTGGCGCTGGAAGTCGATCCGCTCGGCCACCCCCGCTTCCCGCGCGTGCCGTGCGGCGCGCTCCAGGGCCACGGCGGAGACGTCCGTGGCCGTCACCTGCCAGCCCTGCCGCGCCAGCCAGATCGCGTCGCCGCCCTCGCCGCAGCCGAGGTCGAGGGCGCGGCCGGGGGTGAGGTCCGCGCTCTCCTCGACGAGTTCGAGGTTGGGGCGGCCGCTGAACAGCTTCTCGCTCTGCCGGTAGCGGCCGTCCCAGAACTCCTGGGCGCTGGGTTCGTCCGTGCCGGTCGTGGTGGGCGTGGTCTCGGTCATCGCTCGGGCCCTTCCGCTCGGGGGTGCGTGGGGCCACCGTGCGCCCGGTCCCGGCTGCGAGGCAAAGCCTGTTGCCGATACGGCAAACCGCCGGCCACGGGCACCGTCGGTGGACAACCCCCGGGTAACGGACTTTGGTCCTGCCGCCCGCGGGACCTTTGCGGGTCCGAAAGGCCCGGAGCCCTCCATAGCCTGGCCCCACGAGCAGCGCTCCGCAGATGGGGCGCCGTGGATCTGAGGATGGGGGAGAGTCGCCCGTGCGTTTCCATTTCGGGCTGCGCGTCGTGGGCTACCGGCCCGATGAGGAGGGCCCGTTGTGCGGTGAGCGCATCGAGTCCGTACCCGGAGGCCTGTACTACTGCGGCGAACGGAAGATGGCCGTCCGCTGCCCGGCCCACACGGGCAGGACCGCCCACGCCGGTACGCGCCGGGCGCACGCGTCCCGCTGACGGCGCCCGCACCTGCCCGCGCTCGCCTGGGAGGCGGGAACCGAGGGGCTGCCCGGGCGGGATCGGGCCATCCGTACGACGATGGTGCTGTGAACCACCCGTATGACGATGACGGCCCGAACGACGACGACCTGAACGACGACGATGTGACCGACGTGGACGCGGGCGAGCGCACCGAGCGTCCGCTCGACAAGAGCGATGTCGCGGCGTGGCTGGCACTGCGCACCGACATCGAGGCGGTCGACCGCACCGGGCACCACCGGGACGCGGACGACCTCGCCGAGGAACTCGCCGATCCCAAGCTGGACTTGGTGGCCGACACGCTCGCCGTGTTCGACGGCGACCAGCTGGTCGCGTACGCCGTGCTGCACACCCCGGAAGGCGCCGTGGACGCGGCCCGTTTCGACGGGGACGCGGGAGTGCATCCGGCCTGGCGCCGCGAGGGCATCGGCACCCGCCTCGTGGAGTTCCTTGACGCGCGGGCGCGGGTGCTGCACGCCGAGCGGTTCGCCGCCCTCGAAGGCCGCCTGCTGGTCACCGGCAAGTCCGGCGACGAGAACCTGCGGGCGCTGACCGGCGCGCTGGGCTTCACGCCCGAGCGCTACTGGTTCGAGATGTCCCACCCGCTCCGGCACGACCGGCCCGAGTCGGTCCCCGCCCCCGAGGGACTGCGGATCGTCCCGTACGAGGACAGGTTCGAGGAGGCGACGCGGCTCGCGCACAACGACGCCTTCCGCGACCACTGGAACTTCACGGTCATGGACGCGACGGACTGGCGCACCTGGGTCACCGGATCGCGTTCCTTCCGGCCCGCGATGAGCCGGTTGCTCGTCGACGGGGACGAGGTCGCGGCGTATCTCATCGCCGAGGAGTCCGAGGCCGACACCGAGGCCTTCGGCGTCCGCGACTGCCACGTCGGGTACTTGGCCACGCGCCGCGCCTACCGGGGCAGGGGTGCGGCGCCCGCGCTGATGGCCGCCACGCTCGACGCCGCGCACCGCGCCGGCTACGACACGGCCTCGCTCACGGTCGACACCGCGAACCCGTCCGGAGCGCTCGGCCTGTACGAGCGGCTCGGGTACACGGTGGCGCGGGAGTTCGTGACGTACGGGCGGGCGCTGGGCTGACGCCGGGCGACCGAACGGCGGCGCGCGCACGGGCCCGGCGCGGCGCCACGAGTGCTTGGGCTCAGGGCCCGGCTTGCGGTGACGCCTGCCGGGCCCACGCGTGCGCGGTCAGGACGCGGCGGCCGGCCGGTGCCCCTCGCCGGCCGCCGCCCGCAGCAGCACCTCGGCCAGCGCGCCGGGCGCCGACAGCATCGGCCAGTGCCCGGTCGGCAGGTCGAAGAGCGTGACATCGCCGTCGAGCAGCCGCTGCGCACGACGGTCACCCGCAGCGATCACGGCCTCCACGAGCGCGATGCTCATCCCGTTCGCGGTGCAGAAGACACCGGACGCGGGCAGTTCGAGCGCCTTGCCGGTCAGGCGCAAGGGCTGGGTGAGGGTCCCGATGGGCTGGGGCGCGGCCAGGCGCGCGAGCCGTTCACGCCCCGCCTCGTCGATGCCCTCCAGGCTGCCCCAGGTCATCGTGTCCGTGAGCGGCGGAGGCAGCAGCGTATGACCGTCCTCGCTGCGCGCGATCCGCCCCGTCACGTGGTCGGAGGCCTCCTCCGGTGCCACGTCGAGCACCGATTCGCCGTCCTCGGGTGCGCCGGTGTCCACGTACACGATCCGCTCGACGCGCTCGGGCCTGCGGTCGGCGGCGCCGAGCACCGGGAAGATGCCGTAGCAGTGCCCGACGAGGACGAGTTTCGGTGCGTCGGCGTGGTCGATCAGCTGCACCACGTCCTCGATGTGCGTCGCCAAGTCCGTGGCCGGCGTGGCGAGATGGCGCCGGTCCCCGTACCCGGTGAGGGTCCCCGGATGCACCTCCGCGCCCGTGTCCCGCAGCTGTGCGGCGACATCGCGCCAGATCCAGCCGCCCGTGTAGCCGCCCGATACGAGGACGTATCCCGCGTTGCCCGTCATGACCTCGCTCCTCTCCCGCGGCGGCCGGATCGTCGGGCCGCCGCGCCGGAGTGCACGGTAGGAGCTCCCCTCGGGGGAGGTTCAAGTCCCTGCAGGCAGACCGCGACCCGAGCGGTTCACGCGGGGTAGTCCTTGAGCCGGACCACGGCGCCGCGCTCCGTGTGCGGCATGCCCGCGGCGAGCATGTCAAGGAGCTCCTGCGTGGGCGTGCCCATGAAGAAGGCCTCCGCGCCCTCGCGTCCCGCCTTCTGGTGCTCGGCCACGAAGCCCCGCATCTCACGCTCGTACGCGGCGAAGGCCCGCACGTGATCGCCGCCCGCGGCGGCGAGTTCGCCCGCGAGCACATACGCGCCGATCAGCGCCTGCGAGGTGCCGCGGCCCGAGGTGGGCGCCGCGCAGTACCCGGCGTCGCCGAGCAGCGTGATCCGGCCCCTGGACCAGCTCTCCATCTCCACCTGGGCATTGGCGTCGAAGTACAGGTCCTCGCAGGCCGCCACCTCTCGCAGCAGCCGGGGGATCTCCCAGCCCTCGCCGGCGAAGCGCCGGGCCAGGATCCGCCGTTGCTCCGCCAGATCGTGCCGGTCGTACGCGAAGCGCTCCGAGGCGAAGTGCAGGGCGGCCCGCGCCTCCGTGTTGCCGCGCGCGCTGAAGATGTTCGCGGCCTTGCCGGGCACGCTGTACAACAGGCCTGTGTGCTCCAGACCCAGATAGTTGTCCAGGCTGAACACGGCCGAGTAGATCCCGAGATGGCGCAGGAACCGCTCCTCGGGGCCGAACGCGAGCGCCCGCGTGCGCGAGTGCAGCCCGTCCGCACCGACCACGAGGTCGAAGGTGCGGGGAGCGCCCCGCTCGAACTCCACGCGGACCCCGTCCGCCTGTTCCTCCAGGCGCGTCACCGAGTCGCCGAACACGTACTCGGCGACGTCGCACGTCACCTCGTGCAGCAGCCGCGTGAGGTCGCCCTTCAGGATCTCCAGATCGCCCGCGTACACGACGGCGGGCAGGGTGGCGTACGGCCTGCCGTCCGCGTCCACCATGGTCGCGTCGCCCATCTGCGTGTCCAGGGCCCGGACTTGACCGAGCAGCCCCATCCGGTCGAGGACGTCGAGTGCCTCGCCGCGGAAGTCGACCGCGAAGCCGCCGTCGCGCAGCCGAGGGGCGCGTTCGACGACCGTGGCGGTGTGGCCGTGCCGGTGCAGCCAGTAGGCGAGGGCCTGGCCCGCGACGCCGGCTCCGGAGATGAGGATGTTCATGGTGGGCTCCTCGAAGGCAGATGCGTGTACGTCGGAGGGGTGCGGAGACCTTGCGTACGTGGCGTACGCGGTCCCGTTGCGTACAACGTACGAAGCAAGTAGTCCTGCCACTAGGGGAGTTGACGTCAATCCGTCCTAGTGCGCTAGCTTGAGTGCACTAGGGCAGTGGGAGCGGGGAGGGGCCAGGATGGCCGAGCGGCCGCCGTATCTGAGGATCGCGGACACGATGGAAGCGCGGATCGAGACGGGGGAGTTGAGGCCGGGCGACCGTGTGCCGTCCACCCGGCAGATCCGGCTGCGCTGGGGTGTGGCCATCGCCACCGCCACGAAGGTCCTTGCCGCGTTGCAGCAGAGGGGGCTGGTGCGCGCGGTGCCGGGCGTCGGCACGGTGGTCGCCGAGAGGGTGGTCGCCGAGACGGTGACACCGGGAAGACGGAAGCCCCGGACCGAGCCTGTGGAGCCCGGCCCGGAGGGCCCGCAGGCGGAGATCGTCCGCACCGCGCTCCGGATCGCCGACGCGGAGGGACTCCAGGCGCTGACCATGCGCCGGATCGCCACCGCCCTGGACACCGCGACGATGTCCCTCTACCGCCATGTGCGCAACAAGGACGAGCTGATCGCCCTCATGGCCGACGCCGCCTTCGCGGGACGCCCGCTGCCCGCCGCGTACGAAGGGTGGCGTGAACGCCTCGAGCAGTGCGCGCACACGCAGTGGGGCCTCTATCAGGCGCACCCGTGGCTGGCCCGCACCATGAGCCTGAGCCGGCCGCTGCTCGTGCCGCACGGCATGATGCACATCGACGCGATGCTGCGTGCCCTCGACGGCCTCGGGCTCGACGACAACGCCCGCATGCACACGGCGGTCACGCTCTTCGGCTACGTGCGGGGCGCCGCCGCCGACCTGGAGGCGGAGGCGGCGGCGACGCGCGACACCGGGCGGGACGGCGAGCAGTGGCTGCGCGCACGGGAGGCCGAGTTGAGCAGACTGCTCACCGACGGCGCCCTGGCTGCCTTCCAGTCCGTACGCCGGGCCCCGGGCGTGGAGATCGGGGTCGACTCGCTCTTCGCGTACGGACTGGAACGGTTCCTGGACGGAGTGGCGGCGCTGATCGACGCCAGGCGACCGGCCGAATCCTGAGCCCGAGCTGGACGGCCGGCCGCATCACTGGTGGCTACGGCCGGCTCAGTGCAGGACCTTCAGGCCGACCACGCAGCCGACGATGCCGGCGAGGAAGAGCAGCTTCAGAGCCGAGACGGGCTCACCGTCGAAGATCATCGCGTATGTGACGGTGAGGACCGCGCCGATGCCGACCCAGACCGCGTACCCGGTGCCCACCGGGAGCGTGCGCAGAGCGAAGGCGAGACCGCCCATGCTCGCGACGAGCCCCACGCCGAAGATCACGGTCGGTACGACGCGCGAGAAGCCCTCGGACTTGCCCAGTGCGGTGGCCCAGACGGCCTCGAGCATGCCGGAGATGACCAGAACGATCCATGCCATGACGACGACTCCCTAGGCACCGTCGTCAACATCCGGGTACGGCGCGCCTCGTCCGGGAGCCGGTTGGGGCTCTGCCGCCATGATCGCACAAACGGGCGGAAGCGGGCCATGTCGCCCGTGGTGACCTCGGCCACCAGGCCCTGCCGCGGCGGCCTTCAGACCATCGCGCGGCGGGCACCGGACCCCCTGCCGCGGCCCGGGGTCGAGACGAGGTCGCAACGGGCTAGGCGGGGGAGTCCGCCTCGTCGTTGTAGCGGGTCAAGTAGGCCGCGAACCGGTCGAGTTCGGCCGGTTCCCAGTCCGCGAGACGGGCGTGGAAGGCCTGGCTGCGCCGGTCGGCGGCCTGGGCGAGCACCTGCTCGCCCTGCTCGGTCAGATGCAGCAGCTGCATGCGGTGGTCGTCGGGATCGGTCCTGCGCTCGACATGCCCGGCCCGCTCCAGCGCGGCCACCTGCCGGCTCACGGTCGACTTGTCGAGGAGGTAATACGCGGCCAGGTCCGTGGCGCGACAGCCGCCCTGGTCCTCGAGGTGGGCGAGCAGCGTGAACGACACCAGCGACAGCTCCGGATGCATCCGTGCCGCGGCCGCCCGTGCGCGCCGGGCGAAGGCGGTGAGCTCGCGCTGGATGGTGGCCACCGCGTCCTCGCGCCCCTGCTCGTCCGCCGCGCCTGCCGAACCGGTCATGGTTGCTCCCTCGGAATAAGTAGTTGTAGAGTACATCCATCGAAACGGTTGTAAAAGCCAACTATCAGCTCTGAGGAACGCAGACGTGAGCGGAACACACCGGCAGGATCACGGAACCCACCACCCGGCCCAGGCGGCGCCCAAGGCGCGCCTGCTCGGCTCGGCGCCGCCCGGCACCCTGCGCCATGTCGTCACGCACCTGCTCACACCGCTCCTGATGTGCCTCGGCATGGGCCTCGCCTACCTTGGCGCCTTCGCCCACCCGGAGCCCCACCTGCTGCCCGTCGCGGTCGTCGGCAGCGGGGCCGAGGTGCGGGTCCTCGCGCAGGAGCTGCACGACAGGACCGGCGACGCGCTCGACGTGCGGACCCTGCCCGACCGCGCGGCGGCCGAGCAGGCGCTGAAGACCCGTGACATCGCCGGCGCGTACCTGCCGGACAGCTCCGGCCTGCTCGTGGCCACCGCCGGATCCGACACCAGCGCCACCGCCGCGGAGAAGGTCTTCACGCCGGTGGCCGAGAAGCAGGGCAAGCCGCTGCACGTCACCGACGTGGTGCCGCCGGCCGCCGGCGACCCCACGGGCCAGGGTGTCTTCTTCCTGCTGGTCGCGCTGAGCATCGGTTCCTACGCCTCGGTGGCCGCCCTCGGCGCCGCGGGCGGCGCGCTGCCGATGCGGATCCGGGCCCTCTTCGTCGCCGGAACCTCCTTCGTCGTCAGCCTGATCGGCACCGCCTTCGCCGGACCGGTCTTCCACCTCGTCGACCACCACCTGTGGGGCCTGTGGGCGATGTCCTGGCTGTACGCGGCCGGGATCCTGTTCCTCGGCGTGGGGCTGCACACCTTCCTCAAGCGCTGGACGACGCTCGGCGTGATGGTCCTGTTCGTGATGCTCAACTTCACGAGCTCGGGCGGGATCTTCCGGCCCGAGCTGCAGAACGGCTTCTTCGGTTCGCTGCACGCCTTCTGGAACGGCGCCGGGTTCATCGAGGGCGTCCGCTCGCTCGTCTACTTCGGAGGCCACGATTTGGCGCGGCACGTGTGGACCTTGGCGGCCTGGCTGGTGGTCGCCCTGGGCGTGGTCGTCGTCGCCGGGCTCACGGAGCGGCGCCGGACGGCGGCGGCCGCGGTCGAGGGCGCGCAGAACGTCTCGGCGTCCGGGCCGGCGCCGCAGGCCCGCAAGGACGCTTCCCGCGAACGGGCCGAGGAGGAAGAGGAGATGGAGGAGGCGGTCGCCGTCTGAGGCTGCCGGACGCCCTCCGAGGCTGCCGGTCGCCGTCCGAGACGGCCGGATCCGTGAACGAGGCCGCGTGTTCCCGTGCCGGGGACGCGCGGCCTTTCGCATGCGGGGAGGTGGCCACGACGCGGCGGGGCATCGCGTACGAGATCCGCCTACCAGACCCGCGTACGGCCCCGATATCCGGGCGACGCCGATCGCGTCGAATGCCAGACTGCGCGCATGACTTCGACCACGCACCAGCCGTCCGGCCGTCCCGCACCCGACCAGGCCGCCGAGGTGGCGCCCCCGGGCGCCGACCCGCAGGCCAAGGCCCATCTCCAGCGCTACCTCCAGTCCGCTCGCGAGGCCCTGCTCTGGAAGCTGGAAGGGCTGTCGGAGTACGACCTGCGGCGCCCGCTCACACCCACGGGCACGAACCTGCTCGGTCTGGTGAAGCACGTGGCCGGCACGGAGGCGGGGTATCTGGGCGACGTGTTCGGCCGGCCCTTCCCCCAGGAGCTGCCGTGGATGGCCGAGGACGCCGAGGACAACGCCGACATGTGGGCCACGCCCGAGGAGTCGCGCGAGGAGATCGAGGATCTCTACCGCCGGGTGTGGCGGCACTCGGACGCGACCGTCGACGCACTCGCGCTGGGCGCCCCGGGCCGGGTGCCGTGGTGGCACCCCGAGCGCAGGGAGGTCACGCTGGAGCAGATCCTCGTCCACATGATCGCCGAGACCCACCGGCACGCCGGGCACGCCGACATCGTCCGCGAACTCGTCGACGGCTCGGTGGGCATGCGCCAGGGCAACGAGAACCTGCCCTCGACGGAGGCGAGCTGGTGGCAGACCCATTACGACCGCGTCGAGGCCGCCGCCAAGGAGGCGGATCAGGGCTGACCCGGTCCGCGGGAGGACGGGCCGGACTACGGTACGGCCATGAGACGACGGCACCTGTGCGTGGTCCTGGGAGCGGTCGGGCGGATCGAGCGGTGGCGGGCCGACTGGGATCCGGTCATGGCCGCCGCGGTCCCGGCCCATGTGACCGTCGCGTACCCCGAGGAGACCGCCGACGAGCGGCTGCTGATCGAGCGTGCGGAGCAACTCGCCGCCGACGGCGGGCCGTTCAGGCTCGGCCTCGGCGAGGTCCGGGCCGTCGGCGACGGGACGCAGGGGGTGTACGTGGCGGTGGACGACGTGGACGGCGGCTGGGCGCGTCTGCGGACGCGGCTGCTCGCCCCGCCGCTGCTCCGGCGCGACCTTCCCGCCCACGTCACGCTCGCCCATCCCCGGACGAGCGCACGCGGCGCGAGCTGCTGGGCCGCGCTCGCCGGACGGTACGTCGGGGCGCGGGTCACGGTGGGGGAGCTGCTGCGGACCGAGACCGAGTACCGGCCGGGAATGCCGCCGGAGTTCACGGTGGTGCGGCGCTTTCCCCTGCACGGAGCGCAGGCCGCGTGAGTGCCCGGACCGTGCAGGAGGTGCCGGTCGCACCTGGCGCATCCGTGTCCCGATAACCCGAGGCGCGGGATCACGCCCCCACGTACAGTCTCCGCATGCCCGTACTGCAACGCCTGAGCCTCGCCCACGCACCGGCCCTGCTCGCCTTCGAACAGGAGAACCGGGCCCACTTCGCCGCCTCCGTGCCCGACCGCGGCGATGCCTTCTTCGCCGAGTTCGACGCGCTGCTGCGCGACCGGCTCGCGGAACAGGACGCGGGCGTGTGCCACTTTCATGTCCTCGTGGACACCGAAGGGGCCGTCCTCGGCCGGGTCAATCTGGTCGACGCGGCCGACGGCGAGGCCGAGTTGGGCTACCGCATCGCGAAGGCCGCGAGCGGCCGCGGGCTCGCGACCGCGGCCGTACGGCAGGTGTGCGCGCTCGCCGCCGAGGAGTACGGCCTCACCGCGCTGCGCGCCGTCACCACCGAGGACAACCCCGCCTCGCAGACCGTGCTCACCCGCAGCGGATTCGAGGTCACCGGAGCGCTCGTCGTCGACGGCCGGCCGGGACTCGCCTACCGCAGACAACTCTGAGCGGGGCAACGGCCGTTCACGCCGTGGGCAGCTTGCACACCGCGTCGATGCCGAGGACGTGGTTGAGCCGGCCGAAGGCCAGCCACGAGCCGATGCTCATGCTCAGCTCCACGATCTCCTTCTGCGAGTAGTGGGCCGTCATCCGGTCCCAGAACTCCTCGTCGAGATTGTGGTGGTCGACCGCGTAGCGCTCCGCGTACTCGGCCGCCAGGCGCGTACGGTCGTCGAACGCGTCGGTCGTGCGCCACTGCTCGACGGCTTCGAGGAAGGAGTCCTCGACCTTCTCCTCGCCGTCGCGCTCGGTGCGCCAGTCCAGGCAGAGCGTGCACCCGTTGATCTGCGCGATCCGCAGCCGGGCCGCCTCGAACTCCCTGAGGCCCAGGGTCGAATGGGCGTACACGGACAGCGAGTACGCGGCGGCGGCCCGCCCGATGTGCGGGACCATGTCGTCCCAGACGTAGCCGATGGGCTCCTGGCCGTCGGGAATGTCGATGATCATGACTGCTTCCTTCCGAGTCGCCCGACCGCGGGCCGCAGCGGGACGTCGAGTGCGTCGTAGAGTCCGGGCGGTTCCTGGGCGAGCCAGTCGATCGCGCCGACCAGGCGGCCCACCGCGGTGGCGTTGCCGCCCGCCGAGCGGTTCTCGCCCTCGTCGGTCGCCTCGACGGAGACCTCGATCCGCGGCTGTCCCTCGATGATCACGCGGTGGGCGCCGGAGCCGTTCGCGGGCTGCGGCCAGTCCGGGGCGCACGAGGGGTGGATCCGCGTGACGTGCTCGATCACGAGACGCGGCTCGCCGTCGACGATGCCCTGCACCTCGAAACGGATCGCGCCCTGCGTGCCCGCCTCGAACTCGCCCATCGACGGCGTGGAGACGGTCTCCTCCAGCGGCCGGCGCTCCATCGTCTCGCGGATGTCCTCCAGCTCGACGCCGAGCGCGCGGGCCATCAGGCGCAGCTGGCCGCCCCAGATCATCGTCGGCACCGTCTCGATGAGCATCGGCGCCATGTAGTCCAGGGGCTGGCCGAAGCCGACCGAGTAGCGGACCGCGTCGGGTTGTTCGTACGTGGAGTAGTCGAAGATCTCCTGGCAGCGGATGGCGTCGATCCGCGAGCCGAGGCCGCTGAGCAGCGCCGGCAGGATGTCGTTGCCCCAACCCGGGTCGACACCGGAGACGAACAGCGAGCCGCCGCCCTCCTCGACCGCGTCGAGCAGCGGCCGGCGCAGCTCGTCCGGGGTGTTGCGGATGTCGTAGAGGCCGTACAGGGCGCAGGTGACGACCACCGCACCGGCCCGCAGGGCCCGGCCGATGTCGGCGAGCGCCTCGTCGGGCCGCAGGTCGCCGGAGGCCGCGTACACCACGGCGCGGGGTTTCCTGGCGAGCACCGCGTCGATGTCGTCGGTCGCCGCGACACCCGTCTCGGCGTCCAGATGGCCGAGTTCGCCGGCGTCGCGGCCCACCTTGTCCGGGCTGTGCACGATCACGTCGGTGAGTTCGAGCTCGGGGTGCGCGTCGACCGCGCGGATGGCCAGGCGGCCGACATTTCCGGTACCCCAGACAACCGTGGAAATCATGCGCGGAGGGTAGCTGTCGGCCCCTGCGGTTGGTAGAGCCTTGACCGAAGGATTTGACGGGCCGTCAGAACGGTGCTCGACGTGCCCTGCGGCGCACCCGCGAGGCCCCCTGTGATGGACTGGGAGGCCCCGCGCACCGTCCACTCCAGGAGCCGCCCCATGACCCTCTCGTACCGCCAGCCGGGTGCCGTCCTCACCGATCGTGTCTTCACCGTGCCGCTCGACCACGACCGGCCGGGCGGCGAGACCATCGAGGTGTACGGACGGGAAGTGGTCCACCCCGGCAAGGCGGGCGAGGATCTGCCGTGGCTCGTCTACCTGGAGGGCGGCCCCGGCTGCAAGGCGCGCCGGTTCGTCGGCGCACAGGCCTGGCTGGAGCGGGCGCTCAAGGACTACCGGGTGCTGCTGCTCGACCAGCGCGGCACGGGCCGCTCCACCCCCGCCGACCGGCAGACCCTGGCCCTGCGCGGCGGACCGCGGGAACAGGCGGACTACCTGGCCCACTTCCGCGCCGACGCGATCGTGCGCGACTGCGAGCTGATCCGGCGCGAGCTGACCGGCGGTGCGCCCTGGTCGGTGCTCGGCCAGAGCTTCGGCGGCTTCTGCGCCGTGCACTACCTGTCCGCGGCGCCCGAAGGGCTCGCCGAGGTCCTGATCACCGGCGGACTGCCCTCGCTCGACGCGAGCGCCGACGACGTGTACCGCGCCGGCTACCCGCGCGTCGCGCGCAAGGTCGCCGCGCACTACGCCCGCTACCCGCAGGACGTGGACCGGGCCCGCGCGATCGCCGCCCACCTCGTCGAGCACGGGCCCGTCACGCTGAACGGCGGCTACCGCCTGGGCGTCGAGGCCTTCCAGTCGCTCGGCATGATGCTCGGCACCGGCGACGGCAGCCACCGGCTGCACTACCTCCTGGAGAACGCCTTCGTCCGCACCCCGCACGGCCCCGCCTTCTCGGACACCTTCCAGGAGGAGGTCCAGACGGCGCTCTCCTTCGCGGCGCGGCCCCTGTACGCGGTGCTCCACGAGGCCATCTACGCCCAGGGCGGGCAGGCCACCGCCTGGGCGGCCGAGCGCGTACGGGCCGAGTTCCCGCAGTTCGACGCGGAGAAGGCGCTGGCCGACGGGGCGCCGCTGCTGTTCACCGGTGAATCCATCCACCCGTGGATGTTCGGGGCCGACCCCGCACTCGCCCCGCTGCGCGAGACGGCCGACCTGCTCGCCGCCCGCACCGACTGGCCGGACCGGCTCTACGCCCCGGAGGTCCTGGCGCGCAACGAGGTGCCGGTCGCGGCGGTGGTGTACCACGACGACATGTACGTGGACACCGCCCACTCGCTTGAGACGGCGCGTGCGATCCGGGGCCTGCGCACCTGGGTGACGGACGAGTACGAGCACGACGGCGTGCGGGCCGGTGGCACGCGGGTCCTGGACCGGGCGCTGGGGTTGGTGCGGGGCGAGCTCTGACCCAAGGTGAGCTGTGACCCGGCCGCCCCGGCTCGGCGGGCACCCGCCGCCGGGCCGCCGTAGCGTCGGAACGCGGCGGCGGAGCTGAGCGCGGCCGCGCGGACCAGGCGCCCGGCCGGAAGGAGCCGTCGTGCTGCGCAGAGGAATCGTGGCGGCGCTCGCCCTCGTGGCGCTGGGCTGCGCCGCCCTGGCGATGGCCGTTTCACCCTGGTGGTGGCTGCTCGCCGCGCCGCTCCTCGGCTGCACCGCCGTCGGCACGTACGACGTGCTCCAGCGCCGCCACTCCGTGCTGCGGAACTACCCGGTCATCGGGCACCTGCGCTATCTGATGGAGCTGATCAGGCCCGAGGTGCAGCAGTACTTCATCGAGCGGCACTACGACGGGCGGCCCTTCGACCGCGAGACCCGCGAGACGGTCTACGAGCGGGCCAAGGGCGTCTTCGGCGACGACCCCTTCGGCACCCAGCTGTCGGTGTACGAGCCGGGCTACGAGTACTTCACGCACTCGGTCAAGCCCACGCCGGTGCCCGAGCGGCCGCCGACCGTGCGGCTGGGCGCGGCGACCTGCGCGCAGCCGTACGACATGGCGCTTCTGAACGTGTCGGCGATGAGCTTCGGCTCGCTCTCCCCGCAGGCGATCCTCGCGCTCAACCGGGGCGCGTCCGAGGGCGGGTTCGCGCACGACACCGGCGAGGGCGGCATCTCCGAGTACCACCTGCGCCACGGCGGCGACCTGGTGTGGGAGATCGGCACCGGCTACTTCGGCTGCCGCACCGACGCAGGGGGCTTCGACGAGCGGGAGTTCGCCGAGAAGGCCGCGCAGGACGCCGTGCGCTGCGTGGAGCTGAAGCTCTCCCAGGGCGCCAAGCCGGGCAAGGGCGGTGTGCTGCCGGGGGCGAAGGTGAACGCCGAGGTCGCCCGCGTACGCGACGTACCGGAGGGCGAGACCGTCATCTCGCCCGGATACCACCAGGTCTTCTCGACCCCGCGCGAACTCGTCCGCTTCATCGGGCACATGCGGGAACTCGCGGGCGGCAAACCGGCAGGATTCAAGCTGTGCGTGGGCACCCGGCGCGATGTCCTCGCCGTCTGCAAGGCCGCGCTCGAAGAGCAGATCTGGCCGGACTTCATCGTGGTCGACGGCGCCGAAGGCGGCACCGGGGCGGCCCCGATGGAGTTCGTGGACCATGTGGGCACCCCGCTGACCGAGGGCCTGAACATCGTGCACAACGCCCTCGTCGGGACCGGCCTGCGCGACCGCGTGCGGATCGGCGCGAGCGGCAAGGTCGCGACGGGCGCGGACATCGTCAAACGCCTGATCCAGGGCGCCGATTACACCAACGCGGCCCGCGCGATGATGTTCGCCGTCGGCTGCATCCAGGCGCAGCGCTGCCACACCAACACCTGTCCGGTCGGTGTGGCCACGCAGGACCCGGCCCGGGCCGGGGCGCTCGATGTGGAGGACAAGTACCGGCGCGTACGGCGCTTCCAGGAGGCCACCGTGCACAGCGCCCTCGAGATCATGGCCGCGATGGGTGTGGACGACCCGGGTCTGCTGCGGCCGCACATGCTGCGCCGCCGCGTCTCGCACGAACGCGTCACCTCGTACGCCGACCTGTTCACCTGGCTCGAACCGGGAGCCCTCCTCGAAGGGCGCGGGCTCCCGGACGAGTGGGCGCGGGCCTGGGACCGGGCGGACCCGGACGCGTTCACGGCCTGATCCGGCCCGCCGCCGTCAAGGGACCGGACCGGCGAACTCCGCCGCCGTCACGGAACCGGATCGGTGAACCCCCGTCGGCGCGCGGCCCCGGGCCGGCAGCGCGCGAGCCGCCGTACGGTCAGCCACGCGCCCCGCAGCGCGCCGTGCCGGTGCAGGGCTTTGACGGCGTAGGTCGAACAACTCGGTGCGTACAGACAGGAGTTGGGCGTTCGTGGGCTGACCTCGACGCGGTAGTGCCGCACGCCTGCGTACAGGGCGGCCGCGACCCGTCCGGCCGGGCGTGGCGCCGCGGGGTCCGGTCTGCGGGCGGCGGCGCGCGGCGGGTGCAGCAGGAGCAGCATCATGGCGGCCAGTGAGCCCCAGTTGCAGGGACAGCAGCGGCTCGCGTACGACCACCACAGATGCGTGTCGAGACAGCCGGCCACGCAGCCCTCGTCCTCGGACCGCGACCGCCGGGGCTCACTGCTGTACCCGTGCCGCAGCTTCCGCGGCCGGTCCCGGCCCTCACTCACGGCCCGCCTCGCCCCCGCTCTTGCGGAACAGCCCCGTCCACAGGAAATCCTCGCCGAAGTACGCGGACTCGTCCGACTGGGCCCGCATCAGGCGCAGTTCGACGGGCTCGTACGCACCGAAGACCCTGCGCAGGGCCTCCTCCGTGTAGGCGAGTCCGCCGTGCAGGGAGCGGTCCCGGTACAGCTGGGCGTCCGGGAGCTCGCAGCCCATGCCGCCCGCGGCGAAGCAGGTGAGCATGAAGTGGCCGCCCGGGGCCAGCACGCGGTCGAGCAGCGCGAGATAGCCGACCCGGCGGTGCGGCGGCAGATGGTGGAAGCACCCCGAGTCGTACACGAGGTCGTACGGGCCCTTGCCGGCGAGCACCGGCCCGAAGATGTCGCCGTGGTGGAAGCGGACCTGCGCCCCGGCCTCACGGGCCCGCTCCCGCGCCCAGTCCAGGGCGGCGGGGGAGAGGTCGACGGCGTCCACGTCGAAGCCCTTGCCGGCGAGGTACAGCGCGTTGCGGCCGGGGCCGCAGCCGAGTTCGAGCACCCGGCCGGGCGCGATGCCGCCCGACTCCACCTGTGCCGCGAGGCTTTCGTCCGGCTTGGGCACGAAGAACGGGACCGGCTTGGAGCGGTCGGCGTAGAAGCCGTCCCACCACGCGGAGCCCTCATCGGTCCAGCGGTCCGCGCCTTCGGAGAACAGCCCGTCGAGCATCGTCATGACGTCATCGACGGTGTGTATGTCCCGTGTCATTCCCACCCCTTGTCGGCCCCTTCGTGTGTGCCACGATCTTAGTCGTCGGGGAAGGGAAAGCCCAGGTCAGAGGTGGTGTGCGGATCGCCTGGGCGGCCCGTGGCGGGCCTGTGCCGCGGTGGTCGGGCGGGTCCTTGTGCGAGCCGGTGTACGTGCGCTGAAGGCGCCTTCGAGGGCCCGTGGGAGGGGTCTGAGCGGTCGTCCGGGGCGGGTTTTTCGACGGGTTTCCGGCGGACTCAGCCCGCGACGAGCCCACGCTCCGGATCCGCCGTCAGCCCGCCCTGGTACAGCGTCGGCGAGCAACCCTCGCCGTTGGGCGTCGACTTGCGCAGCTTCACCTCGGCGCGGTCGTCGAACAGCTCCTCGCCGTCCGCTGTGATCGTGAACCGTACGGGGACGGTCACCTCGCCGATGTCCTCGTCGAGCTCGACGGACATCCACGGCAGGGGATCGGGGTCGTTCGCGGCCACGGAACGTTCCTCGCAGACCTCACCGGCGCAGGCGCGCAGCCGCAGCGTGCCCGAGCCGTCCTGGGCCCGCCCGGCGAAGTCGGCGGTCTCCCAGCGCAGGGTGACTCCCGAATCCCCGCCGATCAGCGTGCAGGTGCGTGTGCCGTCACCGCAGCCGCCGGCCAGCACCACCGGAAGCAGTGCCAGCAGTCTCCACGCCTTCACGGCACCCCCTGGACTCCGACGAGGTGACCACCGTACGGCCTGGTCGCAAAGTGCCCTGCGGGCGGGAGAGTTCAGTCGGTGTCGCCGCGGGTGCGGTCAGGCGGCCTGGTGGCGGGCGAGTTCGGTCAGGAGGGCGTCGCAGAAGGACTTGAGGTCGTCCGGCTTGCGGCTGGTGATCAGCGGTCCGGGTGCGGCCTCGCAGACCTTCACCGGCGCGTCCTGCCAGTTCCCGCCCGCGTTGCGGATGTCCGTGCGCAGGCTCGGCCACGAGGTGAGCGTGCGGGCGCGGACCATGTCCGCCTCGACCAGCAGCCACGGTGCGTGGCAGATCGCGGCCACGGGCTTGCCGTTGCGGAAGAAGCCCTGCACGAACGCGACGGCGCGGGCGTCCATGCGCAGGAAGTCGGGGTTGGCCACCCCGCCGGGCAGCACGAGCGCGGCGAAGTCGGCGGGGTCGCTGTCGGCCAGGGTCTCGTCGACGGGGAAGGTGTCGCCCTTGTCGAGGTGCTCGAAGGCCTGGATGTCCTCGGGGCCGGTGCTCACGAGCACGGGGGTGTGACCGGCCTGCCGGGTCGCCTGCCACGGTTCGGTCAGCTCGCTCTGCTCCACCCCTTCGGGGGCGACCAGGAAAGCGACGCGCATGGGAGTGCTCCGATCAACGTGGGGGTGCGGACGGGGAGTTGTGCGTACGGGGCGGCGGTGCGGCTGTCCGCACCCCCGCCCCGCACAAGCGGCAGCCGTCGTCGGCTACCAGCGGTACCAGCGCGCCCTGCGGCCGCCGCCGGTCGCCGGCGTACGCGCCATGAAGCCCACGAGCCACAGCACGAGCACCACCAGCGCGGCGATCCACAGCGCCTTGAGGGCGAAGCCCGCGCCGAACAGGACGAGGGCCAGCAGCAGTACCAGAAGAAGGGGAACCATGTCATCAACCTCCTTGGGCGCCGAGTACCCGACCCGGGGTGCCTCACGCACCGTGAAACTCCCGGGTGCGACCGGGCACCTGCCGGGTGGGACCGGCCACTTGCCGGGTGCGAGACCCGCCGGGTGCGACTCGGTCACTTGCCGCGGCCGCCGATGTGGTCGCGGACCCGGTCGACGAGGCCGACGCCGGGAGCGAGCAGCTTGTTCGCGGGCGGGGTGCTCGGCGAGGAGGGGTGCGGCCGGGTCGGTGCGGTCTTCTTCGCCGTACGCACCTTCTCGCCCAGCTTGTGCAGGGCGTCCGGGCTGCAGCTGGTGGTGAGCTCCACGAACAGGTGCTGCTCCTCGTCCGCCACATGCTCGGAGACCTCCGCCTGCAGTCGGGAGACCAGACCGTCGAAGTGGTCGTCGTCGGCCTCGCACCCCTCCAGGTCCTTGAGCAACTGCTCCACGCGCGCGTGGTCGGCGATCTCCTTGTCGGCGAGCGCGTCCCCGCCGCTGACATGCTCACGGACCGCCGGGTACAGATACTGCTCCTCGGCCACCGAGTGGCGGACGAGCTCGATCGTCAGCTCGTCGACGAGCTGCTTGCGCCCGGGGTCGCGCGGCGGGAGCTTGTCGATCCGCGCGAACAGGTCCTCGACTTCGCGGTGGTCGGCGGTCAGTTCCTGGATGACGTTGCCACCGTGGCTCACGGTGCGCCCCTTTCCTCGGACGGGCAGTTGCCCGGCCCGGGTGCCCGCGCGACGCGCCCCGTAACGTCCCCGCATCCGTACCGGACACGGCGGACCGAACACGAAAGCCCCGCCGCGCGGAGGTGCGCGGCGGGGCTTCGCCAGGTGTCAGGCGCGCCTCACCAGATCCGGACGCGCTCCGCCGGGTCCAGCCACAGGCCGTCGCCCTCGGCCGTGCCGAAGGCCTCGTGGAACTCGTCCAGGTTGCGCACGATGTTCGCGCGGAACTCCGGCGGCGAGTGCGGGTCGATCGTCAGGTACTGCTGCTCCTGCTCCTTGCGGCGCTTGGTGCGCCAGCAGAACGCCCAGTTCATGAACAGCCGCTGCGAGCCCGTCAGGCCGTCCTTCACCGGCACGTCCGCGCCGTCGAGGGAGATCTTGTACGCGGTGTGACCGATGGTCAGGCCGCCGAGGTCGCCGATGTTCTCGCCCACGGTGAGCTGGCCGTTGACGAACTCGCCCGGCAGGTTGCGCGGCGAGAACCCGTTGTACTGCTTGACCAGCGCCTGCGACTTGGCCTCGAAGGCGGTCTTGTCGTCCGCCGTCCACCAGTCGTTGAGATTGCCCGCGCCGTCGTACTGCGCGCCCTGGTCGTCGAAGCCGTGCCCGATCTCGTGGCCGATGACCGCGCCGATGCCGCCGTAGTTCTCGGCAGGGTCGGCGTCGGGGGAGAAGAACGGCTTCTGCAGGATGCCCGCGGGGAAGCAGATCTCGTTGGTGCCCGGGTTGTAGTACGCGTTGACCGTCTGCGGCAGCATGAACCACTCGTCGCGGTCCACAGGCGAGCCGATCTTCCCGAGCTCGCGGTCCGACTCGAAGGCCGCGGCCGCCTGCGCGTTGCCGAGCAGATCGTCCGCGGACACCTCCAGCTTGGAGTAGTCGCGGAACTTGTCCGGGTAGCCGATCTTCGGCCGGAAGGTCGCGAGCTTCTCGTACGCCCGCTCCTTGGTCTCGTCCGTCATCCAGTCGAGCCGGCTGATGGACTGCCGGTAGGCCTCCAGCAGGTTGGCCACCAGCTCGTCCATCATCGCCTTCGACGACGGCGGGAAGTGCCGGGCCACGTACTCCTTGCCGACGGCCTCGCCCACCGCGCCCTCGACGAAGGACACCCCGCGCTTCCAGCGGGCGCGCAGCTCGGGCGTGCCGTTGAGGGTGCGGCCGTAGAACTCGAAGTTGTTGTTGACGAAATCGTCGGTCAGATACGGGGCGCAGGCGCGCAGGACCCGGGCGAGCACCCAGTCGCGCCACTGCCCGATCTCCACCTCGGTGAGCAGACCCGACAGGTGCGTGAGGTAGGAGGGCTGGCGGACGCAGGTCTCGGCGATGGTCTTGTCGCTGCCGCCGAGCCCGTCGATGTAGCCGCGCCAGTCGAACTCCGGGGCGAGCGCGATCAGTTCGTCGAGCGTCTTGAGGTTGTACGTCTTCTGGACGTCGCGGGTCTCGGCCCGCTCCCAGTGGCCGGCGGCCAGCTTCGTCTCCAGGTCGAGGACCGAGGCCGCGGCCTCGGCGGGCGTCGCGTGACCGGCGAGGCCGAGCAGCTCCGTGAGGTAGCCGACGTACTTCTCGCGGATCTCCGCGAACTTGTCCTCGCGGTAGTACGACTCGTCGGGCAGGCCGAGGCCGCCCTGGAGGATGTTGAAGATGTAGCGGTCGGAGTTCTTGTCGTCGGTGTCGACGTACGCGCCGAACACACCGGACCCGCCGACGCGCTCGAAGCGGCCGAGGAACGCGGCGAGCTCGCGCGTGTCCGAGATCGCGGCCACCTGGTCGAGCAGCGGCTGCGCGGGGGCGAGCCCCTTGGCGGCGATGGTCTCCTCATCCATGAACGAGGCGTACAGCGCGGCGATCCGGCGGGCGTCGGCATTGTCGCCGCCCTGCTCGGCCAGCTCCTGAATGATGTCCTTGACCTGCTGCTCGGCGACGTCCACGAGCTGGACGAAGGGCCCCCAGCTGGACCTGTCGTCGGGGATCTTCTCGGTGTCCAGCCATACACCGTTCACATGGCCGAACAGGTCGTCCTGCGGTCGGATCTCGGGGTTCATGCCCGCGCGGGCATCGTCCAGAATGCTCATCCGTGCAGCCTATGCGAGGGGTGCCCCGGACAGCAGCCCGCTTTCGGGGGCGGGCCGGGTATCCCCGGCGGGCGCGGGCCCGTCCCTCTTCTCACAGGCGGCGCAGAAACTCCTGGCGCTCGGCGAAGTTCTCGTATCCCGCGCGGGCGAACGCCTTGACCATGGCGACGTTCGCCGCGTCGCAGTCCCCGCGGATCTCGTCGGCGCCGCTGTCCAGGAGCACCCGGGTGCCGCGGGCCACCACGGCCGTGGCGTAGCCCTTGCCGCGGTACGCCGGGGACACGGCCACCAGGCCGATCACCGCGGCGGCCGGGTTGCGGGCGGGCAGGCTGAGCGCGGCCGCGCCGCCGTCGGGGGCGTGGCCGATCTCCCACCAATGCGGCTCGTACGCGAGCTCCTCCATGTCGGCGAGCAGCCGCTCGGCCGCACCCCGGGCGCCGTGCTCCACGACCAGTGCGGCCAGGCGCGTGTCGGCGCTGGTCGGCAGGGCGGTGGCGAGCAGGTCGACGAACGGCTCACGGCCGGTCTCCGTAAGGGAGGACCAGGCGAGACCGTCGTGCGCCGCGTGCAGGCCGCCCTCGGCGAAGCGCCGGAAGCGGCGGCCGTCCCGTACGGTCTCGAACCCGGCGAGGCGCAGGAGCTCGGCCCGGCGGCCGGCGTCCGCCTGGTGCTGCGGGGGCTGGGCGGGGGAGTCGAGCATGTACTCCAGCCCGGTGGCGCCGAGGGACCGGGCCAGGTCGAGGGCCGCGGCCAGGACGCGCTGCCCGGTCTCCAGGCCGGGCTCCTGCCAGGGAGCCTCCGCCAGGACGAGCGCCATCGGGAGGGCGTGCCCGGGCAGCGTCCACAGCACGGCGGACCCGACCGGCTTCCCGCTGCCGTCGTCGGCGACGAGACACCACTCCGGGCGGGTGCACTTCTTGTCGAGCAGATCGGTCAGATAACCGGCGGTCGATGCGTTGCGCTCGTCCTCGCCGGGGCGGGTCACCAGATGCGGCAGTTCGGACGGCAGAGCGACACGGACGTCCATGGCGGGCGGATCCCATCGGGGTGCTGGTGGTGCGGGGCACGAGCCGGATCATGGAACCAATGCGCGACCCCGCTTGTAAACAGCCGTGCTGCGGTGGGGAGATGAGGACCCGTCAGCCCGGCGGGCCGTACTTGATGCCGCCCCTCGCACCCGCCACGCTGGCCGGGAAACCGCCGCCCGGTGCCGTCGACCGGTGCCGTCGCCCGGCGTTGCCGCCCACAGTGAGGACCCCCGTATGGCCATCCCCGTGATCCTCGACTGCGACCCCGGTCACGACGACGCGTTCAACATCCTCCTCGCCGCCGCCCACCCCGCGATCGAACTGCTCGCCGTGACCACCGTCGCGGGCAACCAGACCCTGGAGAAGACCACCCTCAACGCGCGCCGCGTCTGCACGGTGGCCGGGATCGACGGGGTGCCGGTCGCGGCGGGCCGGGACCGGCCGCTGCACGGTCCGGTACGGGTGGCCGCGTCCATCCACGGCGAGTCGGGGCTCGACGGACCGGGGTTCAAGGACCCCACCGTGCCCCTCGACCCGAGGGACGCCCTCACCCTCATCCGCGACACCCTGCTCGCCCACCCCGAACCCGTGACGCTGGTCCCCACCGGACCGCTCACCAACATCGCCGCGTTCCTCCTCGCCTATCCGCGACTGAAGGACCGCATCGCGCGGATCGTCCTGATGGGCGGCTCCACGGACCGCGGGAACACCACTCCCGCCGCCGAGTTCAACATCCACTGCGACCCCGAGGCCGCCGACCTCGTGTTCTCCAGCGGGCTGCCGGTGACGATGCTGGGCCTCAACGCCAGCCACCAGGTGCTCGCCACCGGGGACGTGATCGCCCGGTTCGCCGCTCTCGGCACGGAGCTGGCCGCGGTCTGCACCGAGATGCTGGGCTTCTTCGCGGACCGCTACCGCGAGGTTTTCGGCCTGCCCGGCGCACCCCTGCACGACCCGCTGACCGTGGCCCACCTCATCGACCCCGGCCTCATCACCCTCGTACCGGCGCACGTCGCGATCGAACTCACCGGCACCCACACCCGCGGCGCCACCGTCGTCGACCTGCACCACGTCACCGGCCGCGCACCCAACGCGCAGGTCGGCACCGAAGTGGACGCGGACCGCTTCTGGGATCTGATCGTGGACGCCGTACGCGTCCTCGGCGCCGATCCGGCATGACTCATCCCGTCATTGTGGCGGCCCGGCAGCTGCCCGAGGAGTGGGCGGCTCTGCAACGGGCGAACCGGGCCGCGATCGAGGAGATCCTGGCGGCCCCGGACACCCCGACGACGTACGAGGCGAACCTGGCCTGACCCTGTGCGGCCTGACCCTGCGCGGCCCGGACTCTCAAGGTCGGGTCGAGGGTGAGGGTTCACTCGATGTGAAGTGCATGAAGAGGCGGCGGAAAGGAGATGACGAGCACCGGCGTCCGCTCCCATACTTGCCGGATGCCGACCGCTCCGAGCCGCTTCCGCGATCCGCGCACCACGAAGTACGACTACGTGGCGCGGAGCATTCTCGTGCGCTGTCCGGTGTGCGCGGGGCAGGCCCAGGTGGTCCGAGCTGCGGGCGAGCACGGACTCTGGGGGCCTCGCCGGCTCAGCTGCCTGCACTGCGGTGCGAGCCGGACGACCGCGGGCGGCACCCTGTGCTTCTACGGCCCGGCGTACGAGCCGACGGACCCCTGGCTCGGGCTCCCGCTGTGGCTGTGCACGCGGACACGCCACGGCTACGTCTGGGCGTACCACCACGAACACCTCACGCTCCTGCGGCAGTTCGTCGCCGCGACCCTCCGTGAGCGCGCGCCCTGGTACGACACGGGTCAGAAGATGACCGCCATGGCGCGGCTGCCCCGCTGGATGACCAAGGCCGGCAACCGCGCCGAGGTGCTGCGCGCCATCGACCGGCTCCGCGCCGGGACGCCGCGCCGGACCTGAGCCTCGCTCACGCGGCGGGCGGAACGGCCCCCGCGGCCCGCTGGAGCGCATCGAGCACCGGCCGCAGCAGCGGATGCTCCTCCGCCCCGCGGCGTACCGCCGCGAACACGCGCCGGGTCGCGACCACGTCCTCCACCGGCCGCACCGCCGCATGCGAGAGATCCGTGTCGCGCAGGGCCGAGCGCGGCACCAGGGCCACGCCCGCGCCCGCCGCCGCCAGCGCGACCACCGCGCGGAAGTCGTCCGACGAGTGCTCCAGGCGCGGCTCGAAGCCCGCGTACTCGCAGGCCAGGACCATCACGTCGTGGCAGGGATTGCCGGGATACGGGCCGATCCACGGCTCGTCGGCGAGCGCGGCCACCGGCACGGTGTCCGACGAGGCGAGCGGATGGGCGAGGGGCAGGACCGCGTCGAACGGCTCCGCGTACAGCGGGATGCGGGTGAGGCGGTCGTCCGCGCTCGGCGCCCCCCGGTACTCGACCGCGACCGCCACGTCCGCGCGGCCGTCGAGCACCATCGGCAGACTCTCGTCGCCCTCGGCGTCCCGCACCTGGATGCGAAGGCCGGGGTGGGCGGCGCTCAGGTCGGTGATGGCGGGCGCGAGGACCACCGCGATGCCGGTGGCGAAGGAGGCGACGGTCACCTCGCCCGCGTCGCCGGAGGTGTACGCGGCCACCTCGGCCTCCGCCCGTTCCAGTTCGGCGAGCACCTGGCTGGCGTGGCGGAGCAGGATCTGGCCCACGCCCGTGACCCGCATCCCGCGCTTGTCCCGTTCGAGGACCTTGTGCCCCAACTCCTGTTCCAGCGCGGCGATCTGCTGGGAGACGGCGGAGGGGGTCAGATAGAGCGCGGCGGCCGCGGCAGTCACCGTCTGGTGGTCTGCCACGGCCTGCAGCGTGCGGAGCCGGCGTGCGTCGATCACGCCGCCGATTCTGCCAAGGATTTACCGCGCGGATTCCGCCAGGGCCGCACGGGCGGCGACGAAGGCGTCCACCGCACGGTTCACATCCGCGGTCGAGTGCGCCGCCGACAGCTGGACCCGGATACGGGCCTGGCCCTGCGGGACCACCGGGTACGAGAAGCCGATGACGTACACCCCGCGCTCCAGGAGCAGCTCCGCCATGCGCGCCGCCTTCGCCGCGTCACCGATCATGACGGGCGCGATGGCGTGGTCGCCGGGCAGGATCTCGAAGCCTTCCTCGGTCATACGGGAGCGGAACAGCGCGGTGTTCGCATTCAGCTGCTCGCGCAGGTCGCCCGCCGACTCCAGGAGGTCGAGCACCTTCAGGGAGGCGGCCGCGATCACCGGGGCGAGGGAGTTCGAGAAGAGGTACGGGCGCGAACGCTGGCGCAGCAGCGCCACGATCTCGGCGCGCGCGGCCACGTAGCCGCCGGACGCACCGCCGAGCGCCTTGCCGAGCGTGCCCGTGATGATGTCGACGCGGTCCATGACGCCGTGCAGCTCCGGCGTGCCGCGGCCGCCCGCGCCGACGAAGCCGACCGCGTGGGAGTCGTCGACCATCACCATCGCGTTGTACTGCTCGGCGAGGTCGCAGATCTCCCGGAGCGGGGCGACATAGCCGTCCATGGAGAAGACGCCGTCGGTGACGATCAGCTTGCGCCGCGCGCCGGCCGCCGCGGCCTCCTTGAGCTGGTGCTCCAGGTCGGCCATGTCGCGGTTGGCGTAGCGGAAGCGCTTGGCCTTGCACAGACGGATGCCGTCGATGATCGAGGCGTGGTTGAGGGCGTCGGAGATCACCGCGTCCTCGGGGCCGAGGATCGTCTCGAACACGCCGCCGTTGGCGTCGAAGCAGGAGGAGTAGAGGATCGTGTCCTCCTGGCCGAGGAACGAGGACAGGCGCGCCTCGAGCTCCTTGTGCACCTCCTGCGTACCGCAGATGAAGCGCACCGAGGCCATGCCGTAGCCCCAGCGGTCGAGCGCCTCGTGGGCGGCGGCGATCACCTCGGGGTGGTCGGCGAGGCCGAGGTAGTTGTTCGCGCAGAAGTTCAGCACCTCGCCGGGACGGCCGCCGGCCGTGACGTCGACGGTGGCGGACTGCGGGGTGCCGATCACGCGCTCGGGCTTGTGCAGGCCCGCCGCCTCGATCTCGTCGAGGGTCTGCTGGAGCTCTGCGCGTACGGAGTCGAACATGAGGGGTTCCTTCTCGGGGGTCGCGGCGTTCGGAAGAAGGCGGGAGAAGCGGGAGCTGCGGCTCAGGCGGTCCAGTCGAGGATGACCTTGCCGCCGCGGCCGGACGCCGCGTCGTCGAAGGCGGCCTCGAAGTCGGTGTGCGAGTAGCGGCCGGTGATCACGGGCGCGAGGTCGAGGCCGCGCTCCAGGAGCACCGACATCGCGTACCAGGTCTCGAACATCTCGCGGCCGTAGATCCCCTTGATGGTGATCATCGAGGTGACGATCCGCGCCCAGTCCACCGCGAACTCCTCGGCGGGCAGGCCGAGCATGGCGATCTTTCCGCCGTGGGTCATGTTGGCGACCATGTCCCGCATGGCGCGCGGGTTGCCGGACATCTCCAGACCGACGTCGAAGCCCTCGCGCAGGCCGAGCGTGCGCTGGCCGTCGGCGATCGAGGACTCCGCGACGTTGAGCGCGAGGCTGACGCCGATCTTGCGGGCGAGCTCCAGGCGCTCCTCGCTCACGTCGGTGATCACGACGTTGCGGGCGCCGGCGTGCTGCGCGACGGCGGCGGCCATCAGGCCGATCGGGCCCGCGCCGGTGATCAGGACGTCCTCGCCGACCAGCGGGAAGGACAGGGCGGTGTGCACGGCGTTGCCGAACGGGTCGAAGATCGCGGCGACGTCGAGGTCCACGGGGACCCGGTGCACCCACACGTTGGAGGCGGGCAGCGCCACGTACTCGGCGAACGCGCCGTCCCGGCCGACCCCCAGGCCGACCGTCGCGCGGCACAGGTGGCGGCGCCCGGCCAGGCAGTTGCGGCACTTGCCGCACACCAGGTGGCCCTCGCCGCTCACGCGGTCCCCGACGTTGATGTCCTGCACGTCACGGCCGGTCTCGACGACTTCGCCGACGAACTCGTGCCCGACCACCAGCGGCGTGCTGATGGTGTGCTGCGCCCAGCCGTCCCAGTTGCGGATGTGCAGGTCGGTGCCGCAGATGCCGGTGCGAAGGACCTTGATGAGGACCTCGCCGTGGCCGATGACCGGCTCGGGCACCTCCCGCATCCACAGTCCGGGCTCCGCCTTGTCCTTGACGAGTGCCTTCACCGGGGGAGCCTCCTGAGTTCGTGATCATGACGAGCCACTCCTCAATCTGCCCCGCTGCGGTGGCGGAGTCCATCAACGATTTCTTAAGCCACCCCGCAGGAGTGCTTCATCTGGCGCAAGCGGGTTCGAGCGACCCGTACGCGAGGAGCCCACGGGCCGTGCGAACGGAGCCGACGGACCGTCAACCGGGCGTGTTCTGCACACGTCCGGGTCTGCCCGGGCGGTGCCCGGCGGAGCTTGCCCCTAGGGTCCCGAAGGGAGACGGCAAAACTGGCAAATCGTAGAAAACGAAGAAATCGGGACGGGAGTGGTTCGGGTGCAGGCGACGGCGGAGCACCGCAAGGCGACGGCGAAGCACCGGAGGGCGACGATGCACCGGAAGGCGGCGGTGCTCCTCGCGGGCGGCTGTCTGCTCGCGCTGGGCGGGGCGAGCCCGGCCGCCGCCGCGGACGACTGGGGCACCTGGGGCTGGCAGGTCTCCGTCTCGCCGGCCACGGTCAAGCCGGGCGGCACGGTGACTCTCACGTCCACCGGCTGCGAGGGGACCGTGAAGGCGGAGGCCGGTGTCTTCGACGTGGTCGAGCTGAAGGAGGGAAAGACCGCACAGGCGTGGGTGTTCACGGACGCCAAGCCGGCCGCCGAGTACGACGTCACCTTCACCTGCAAGACCCAGACCAAGAAGGCGACCCTGAAGATCGCGGACGACGGCGGCACCGTCTGGCCCACGCACCAGGGCACGCACTCCCCGGTCCACAAGGGTGTGAAGGCAGGCTCCGGCGGCACCTTCGACCAGTCCGATCTGATCCAGCTCGGGCTCGGCGCCGCCCTCGTGGCCGGCGCACTCGGCGCCTCGCTCTACTGGGCGCGCCGACGGAGCGACGGCCACGCCTAGCGTGGTCCCCCTCGCTTACGGCAGCCGCCCCACCGGCTTGACCCGTCCCCGCGCCGCGAAGCCCCAGTCGAGCAGCGCCCGGGCCTCTTTGTAGACGCCGTTGCGTGCCCCGGAAGTCGGGTTGAGCACGGTGGCGACGATGGTCCGCCCGCCGCGCTGCGCCGCGACGATCACGGTGTTGCCCGCCTTCGTGGTGTAGCCGGACTTGATCCCGACGATGCCCGGGTAGCGGCGCAGTCCGTGGGAGCCGGCGAGCAGCCGGTTGGTGTTCTCGATCCGCACCCAGCCCTTCGGTGTGGGGAAGTACCCGTACGGGCTGCGGCAGTAGGAGACGAACCGGCGGTCGCGCAGCCCCTCGCGGCCGAAGAGCGTCAGGTCGTACGCCGAGGAGAACTGCCGCTTCGCGTCGTACCCGTCGGGCGAGACCACGTGGGTGTTGCGGGCGCCGAGCGCGCGGGCCTTGGCGTTCATCTGGCGCGCGGTGTGCCGCCAGCCGCCGTTCATCCGGGCCAGTACGCGCACCGCGTCGTTGCCCGAGCGCAGGAACGTGCCGCGCCACAGGTCCTCCACGCGGTACGTGCCGCCGATCCGCACCCCCACCCGGCTGCTGCCCGCGCCGATCCCGGCCAGGTCCTTGGCCGTGACCCGGTGCCGCGTACCGCTGTCGAAACGGGGCAGCACCGTGAGGGCGAACAGGGTCTTGAGCGTGCTCGCCGGTGCGAGGCGCTGATGCGGCCGGTGCGCGGCGAGGACCTGTCCGCTCTCGGCGTCCGCAACCACCCAGGCCCGGGCGGACAGGCGGGGGAGCCGGGGCGCGGCCTGGCGGTCGCCGGGGGTCGAGGTGTCCGCCTGCGCGGGCAGCGTGGGCGTGAGGGCGGCCGTGAGGGCGAGCAGGGCGCACAGCGCGGGCTTGAGCAGCGTTCTGACGGTCATTCGGCCAACGTAGGCGTGATGATCATCAAAACGCGGCGGTGTGGTCCGACCGGAGCGTGTCGCGTCCGAACCGGGCGTGTCGGGCGAGGCCTCGGCGGACGGACGGCCGTGCGGCGGTGAGTGCACGTCGCACCTATTGCCCGGGCCCCGGCCCGGCGCCATACTCCCGGCGAACCGCCCGAGCCCGGCCCCTCCCGCACGCCGCCCACGACAAGGCAGGTGCCCCGATGCCGATCGACCAGGCCCATCTCGCACGGCTCGCCGAATCCGCGTACGAACGACTGGGCGATCACGAGTCGCTGGTCTACGACGGACGGCGTCATCGCTCCGGCGAGCTGTACCACCGTGCCACGCGCGTCGGCGCGGGACTGTCCGGGCTCGGGGTGCGTCCCGGAGACCGGGTGGTCGTCCTGATGGCCAACTGTCCCGAAGTGGGCATCACCTACCAGGCGATCTGGCGGGCGGGCGCGGTGGTCACCCCGGTGATGTTCCTGGTGAGCCCGCCGGAGCTGGCGCACATCCTGGTCGACTCCGGCGCGCGCGTCCTGGTCACGACGGCCGACCTGATGGCTTCCGTCGCCGCCGCGGCGCCGCACGCCCCCGGCCTGCGGCAGGTCGTCGTGGTCGACGAACTGCCGCCCACCGCGCCGCAGTTGCCGCCCAGTATCACCGTGACCCCGTACGCGCAGCTCGAATCCGCCGCGCCCGGCGCCGTCGCCGACCGCGACGGGGCGGACCTCGCGGCCCTGATGTACACGGGCGGCACCACGGGACGGGCCAAGGGCGTGATGCTCAGTCATCGCAATCTGTACGCCTGCTCGGCCGCCGCGCACACCGCGTCACGGGTCGCCGGACTCACCGACGGCATCAACCGCACCCTCATGCCGCTGCCGCTCTTGCATGCCTACGGACTGATCGTCACGCTCATCGGCTGGCACGCGGAGGAGCCGCAACTCGCCGTACTGCAACGGTGGTTCGACCCCGCGCAGTGGCTGAAGCTGGCGGTGGAGCACCGCGTCCAGCGCACCACCCTCGTGCCCAGCATGATCCAGATGCTGCTCGAACAGCCCCTCGCCGAAGCCGATCTCAGCGAGATGCGCTACGTCTCCAGCGGCGCCGCACCCCTCGCCCCCGACACCCGTGCCGCCTGGCAGCGCGCCGTGCCGAGCAGCGAGATCCTCGAGGGGTACGGATGCACGGAATCCGGCTCCGTCATCGCCACCACCCGTCCCGGCGCCAACCGCCCCGGATCGGTGGGCACACCCCTGCCCGGCTACGAGATCGAGATCCGCGACGACAAGGACCAAGCGCTGCCGCCGGGCGCGGAGGGCGAGATCTGCGTCCGCGCCCAAGGCGTGATGGCCGGCTACTGGAACGCCCCCGAACTCACCGCGCAGGCCCTCGGCGGCGGCTGGCTGCACACGGGCGACATCGGCCGCTTCGACGAGGACGGCTACCTGTATCTGATCGACCGCAAGAAGGATCTGATCCTGCGCGGCGGCTTCAACGTGTTCCCGCGCGACGTCGAGGACGCACTGCTCGGCCACCCCGCAGTCGCCGCGGCCGGCGTGGTCGGCCGCCCGGACCCGCGCTTGGGCGAGGAGGTGGTCGCGTTCGTCGCGCTGCACCCGGACCAGGCGTGCGGCACCGAGGAGTTGCTCGCCTACGGCAAGGAGCAGCTCTCGGCGCACAAGTACCCGCGGGAGATCCGCATCCTGGACCGCCTTCCGGTCACGAGCGTCGGCAAACTCGACCGGAAGGCCCTGCGGGCTCAGGTGCGGGAGTAGCGGCACAGGTGCGTGCGTAGTGGCACGTGGGCCGTCCGTCAGATGTGCTGTTCCGCCGGAAACCCCGTCCAGCGCAGCTCACCGGGCAGATGCCGGGTGTCGTTGTAGCAGAGCAGCTGGGCCGGGCGTCCGGGTGCGTAACGGATCACGGTGAGTCCTGCGTTCGCATGGTTGAGGCCGAGCCAGCGCCAGTCCGGGGCGTCGAGTGCGTGCCGGACGAGCCAGCCGGTCAGGAAGTTGTGCGTCACGACCAGCTCATGACGGTCCTCGTCGCCCTCGACGTGACCGGTGAAGGAGGCCAGGGCCGCCTGTGCGAGCCCCGGCCCCTCCTCGCGCTCGGCGGCGGAGAACTGCTCCAGCCACGTCAGGTACAAGTCGGCCGATTCGGCGGGGAGTTCCTCGCGCTCGGGGAGATACGGCAGGTAGTCGCCGGCGGCCGGCGAGGTGCGGAGCTGCACCGGTGCCGCGAGCTGCTCGCGGACCAGCCGGGCCGTTTCGGCCGCCCGGGCCAGCGGTCCGTGGTGGACCGCCGTCAGCGGCCTGTCCCGCAGCCGCTCCCCGAGCAGCCTGGCCTGCTCCCGGCCGGCCGCGCTCAGGGCGCTCTCGTCGGGGGTGGCTTCGGCGTGGCGGGCGAGGTAGAGGTAGCGCGTGGCCGGCATCGGTGCGGTGCTCCTGTCTCCAAGATCCGGACGGGGACGGTACGGCTGGGGACGCGCGCTCCTGGCCTGCGGTTCCATCCGCCCAGTCTGCGCGTGCGCCAGCCGCCCGGGCCGTAGACCTCGCGCCTGCCGCCCCGGGGCGCAGCACCTCACGCCAGATCGTCGAAGTCCCCGTCCTTCGCGCCCTGGATGAAGGCGGCGATCTCCGCCTTCGTATAGACGAGGGCGGGGCCGCAGGGGAACCGGGAGTTGCGCATCGCGACCCGGCCGTCGGGCAGGTCCGCGAGCTCCACACACTCGCCGTTGGGGTTGCTCCGGCCGCTCTTGCGCCAGCGGACATCCCCGATCTGAGCCGCGGGCATGCCGTTGTCACATTCCAATTTCGCGCGCTGGTGCGCACCCATGAAGCGTCCCCCTGTCCCCTGCCTGCACTGTCGCCGCGAACGGCCCTGCGGCGCGGCGTACTTGCAGACGTGCGTACGGCTGCACTTGCAGATGTGCTTGCAGCCGTCAGTTCACACCATCAGGATGTCATCCGGGAGCCGTTGCTCCGATGCCGATTCCGCCGCTTCAGGAGGCCAGGTTGACCACGACCGCGGACCCAGCCGCGCTGCTCGACCCATGGGGTGGGGCCGTAACTGCGGATTCGGCCTGCCAGTTGCTGCAGAGCGAGGCGGAAAGCGACCAGGAGGCCTGGGAGTTCGTCCTCGCGACGCTGGAGCGCTGGGGTTGCAGGGCCCTGGCGCCCCGGATCCTGCCGGCGGCCGCCGAGCTCGTCGCCAACGCCTTCGCGCACGCGGTCCGCGCCGAGGACCCCGCCGCGTATCCCTGCCCGGTCGTCCTCTGCCTGCTGCGCTCCGGGGGCGATGTGGTGTGCGCGGTCTTCGACCCGGCCGACACGCTGCCGCGTCCCGGGCCGGCCTACGGCCTGCGCCGGGTCGACGCGGTCTCCGACGTCTGGGGCTGGTCGGCTCCGGGGCCGGACGGCAAGGCGGTCTGGGCCGCGTTCTCGGGTACGGGGGAGCGGCGCCGTACGGCTGCTCCGGCGCTCGCCGCGCTCGATCCGCTGCTCGTCCAGATAGAGGTCTTCACCGGCAGCGCCGCTCCTCGGCTGGTGCTCGCCGATCCCGCCTGGGGCGTCGACGGACCCCCGGAGACGGCGCCCGCGGGCGGCTGAACTCCGGGGGTCCTTCGGCGAGATGAGCGTCGCGGGCGCGCGGCCCGCCCGGAGTTCAGGCCCGGGATCCGCGCGCCCGCGCGACCAACTCGGCTGCCGCGCCGTTCCATTCACCCTGCTCGAAGGCGAACCCGGCCTCCAGGAGCCGTCCGGGCAGCACCCGCCGGCTCTTGAGCAGCAGCTCCGTGTCGGACCGCAGCACCCAGGCACCCGCCTCCGCCATGGCCTTCGTCGCGGGCAGCCCCACCGGCACCCGCCACGCCTGGCGCAGGCCGCGCATGAACTCCCGCTGGGGGAGCGGCCCGGGCGAGGCGAGGTTCACCGGTCCGTCGAGGTCCTCGCGCGCGATCAGGAACTCCACAGCCCGTACGAAGTCGTGCTCGTGGATCCACGACACGTACTGCCGACCGCCCGCGACCGGGCCGCCGATGCCGAGCCTCGCCATCCGTGAGAGCACCGAGAACACCCCGCCGCGATCCGGACTCATCACCATCGCCGCCCGCAGCGCCACCTTCCGCGTCCCCGGCATCGGCGCCTCGTCCTGCACCTGCTCCCAGCGCCGGGCGATCTCGACGCTGTACGCCCAGTAGTCCGGCACTTCCGGTTCGCCGCCGCCGATGACTCCCTGCGCCTCGTCGTGGGCGGTGCCGAAGGTGTGCGCGTAGATCGTGGCGGTGCTCATCTGGAGCCAGACCCGCGGCGGCCGTGCGGCGGCCGCGATCGCCTCGCCGACCACCCGCGCCGAGTCGATCCGCGAGTCCATCATCTCCCGCAGGTTGGCCTCGGTGTAGCGGCAACTGACGCTGCGGCCCGCCAGGTTGACCACGGCGTCGCTGCCGTCGATCTCCTTCGTCCACGGGCCCGCCGTCCGGCCGTCCCAGGCCACCTCGCCCGGCCCGTGCGGACGCCGGCTGAGCACGACCACCTCGTGGCCCGCCGACGTGAGTGCCCGCCGCAGCATGGCCCCGACCTGCCCCGTCCCGCCCGGAATCACCACGCGCATGAAAACCCCCTCGGTGTCGGCCCGAGCCTACCGAGGGGGTTGAACGCGTTCAAAACCGGGGTGCGCCCCGCGTCAGCTGGGTGCCTCGGCGCCCTTGCGGGCGTAGAACCACCAGCACACGGCGAGGCAGGTCGCGTAGAACCCGATGAAGCACCACAGGGCGCTGGTGACCGGGAAGTTGGCGAACATCGCCGGGATGAAGAAGAAGCCGTACGCGGCGATTGCCGAGGAGAAGCCGGTGACCGCGCCCGCCTCCATCTCCGACTGCTTGAGCGCCGCCGCCTGCGCCTCGGGGCCCTTGCCCTCGGCGCCCTTGCTGTGCCAGTCACGGAAGATCACCGGGATCTGGCGGAAGGTCGAGCCGTTGCCGATGCCCGAGAAGAAGAACGCGCACAGGAAGCCGATGTAGAAGGTCCAGAAGCTGCCCTGGTCGCCGCTGTGCGGCAGCGCGAAGATCACCACGACCAGCGAGACGGCCATGCCGACGAACGACAGCATGGTCACGCGAGCGCCGCCCACCTTGTCGGAGAGCGAGCCGCCCAGCCAGCGGGTCAGGGCGCCGATGGCCGGGCCGATCCACGCGTACGTCGTGGCCTGGTAGCCCTGCGCCTGGAAGTTGTCCTTGATCAGCAGCGGCAGGCCTGCGGCGAAGCCGATGAACGAGCCGAAGGTGCCGACGTAGAGCCAGGTCATCAGCCAGTTGTGCTTGCGCTTGAAGATGATCTTCTGCTGGCTGAACGGCGCCGCGGCGACCTTGAGGTCGTTCATCAGGAACCACGCCATGAGCGCCATGATCACCAGCAGCGGCACCCACAGGAAGGCGCCGTTCTGCAGCCATACGTCGGTGTTCTTGGCGCTGTCGTGCTGCGGGCCGCCGGCGGGCGGGCCGAGCACGGCGGCCGTGATCACCAGCGGGGCCACCAGCTGCACGATGGAGACGCCGAGGTTGCCGAGGCCGCCGTTGAGGCCGTTCGCGGACCCCTTCTCCTTCTTCGGGAAGAAGAAGCCGATGTTGGCCATCGACGAGGCGAAGTTGGCACCGCCGATGCCGCAGACCGCGGCGATCAGGGCCAGCTCCCAGTACGGGGTTCCCGTGTCCTGGAGTGCGAAGCCGAGCCACAGCATCGGCACGACGAGGATGATCGTCGAGAAGGCGGTGAACTTCCGCTCGCCGAAGATCGGCCCGATGAACGTGTACAGGATCCGGAACGTGCCGCCGGTGATGCCGGGGATCGCGGTCAGCCAGAACAGCTGGGACTTCGAGAAGCCGAAGCCCACGTCGTTGAGCTTGACCACGGTCACGGACCAGACCTGCCAGACGACGAAGCCCAGCATCAGTGCCGGGATCGAGATCCACAGGTTGCGGTTGGCCACCTTGCGGCCGGTCGACTCCCAGAAGCCGGTGTCCTCGGGACGCCAGTCGCTGATCGTGGACCCGGGCTTGTAGCTGTCGGCCTCGATGACCTGGCCAGGGCTCGGCGTGCTCATTTCTTCACGGTATGAGCGGGTTTGTTCCGGCAGGCGCGTGGTGTCGGCCGAACGGGTGACGGCCGGTGCGGGGCCGGGTGGGATCAGGAGCGGCCGGTCGCGCAGGCCACGCAGACCTTGTTGTCCTCCGGGTCCGCGAGCACCGTGTACGCGGGCGCACCCGAGGTGTCCACCACCGTGCCGCCCGCGGCCACGGCCGCCGCGATGCGCGCCTCGACCACCTCGGGTGCCAGCCACACGTCAAGGTGCCAGCGCTGGCGCGGCGTCTCGTGCGGGTCGGTGCCCTGGAACCAGAGCGGGGGGACCCGGCACGCCGGATCGAAGACCGAGTCGTGCACCGTATTCGAGGCGTCGCCGGTGAGCAGCGCGGACCAGAAGGGACCCGAGGCGTTGAAGTCGGCCGCATCGAGGGCGAGTTCGACCTGCGTGACCTCCGCGGGGACCGCGCGCAGCTGGAACTTCGCGGCAAGTCCCGAGATGAGCCGGGCCAGTTCGAGGTCCCGCGGCATGATCCAGCGCCCGCCGTCGGGCGCGACCGTATAGAGGAGCAGGTCGACGGCGCCGCCCGCGAGGCGGATCTCCGGCACCGCGTGCCCGGCGGTCGCGGCCACCTGCGCGACGGCCGAGACGAAGGCGGCGGCGACGGTCGGGTCGCCGCCCCGGCTCGCGACCCTCGTGTCCCCGCCCCCGCCCGCTTCCGCGGCGTATGCAGCATCCGCGTCCCTGGCCACGTAACGGGCCGCGAGCGGCTGGGCGAGGACGCGCCAGTCGCCGAGGTCGTCGGCGATGGCGGCCAGGACGTCGGGCGTGGGCACAGGCTGGACGTCGGGCGTGGGCACAGGCTGCATGACGGGCATCCTGTCAGCCGTGGCCCGTCCGCGGGAGACCGCGGCAGCCCTGCGTACCTTCGGTGCGCGCCTACCGCTCCTGGCCCACCAACTGCTCGAACCGTGCCGCGTCCACATCCAGCATGTGTTGCGCCTGCCCCAGCGTGACGGAGCTGTACGTGCCGGACGAACGGGCCGCGAGCAGCCGGTCGCTCATGGCCTGCAGCACCCGCAGGCGCAGCTCCAGGAACTGGTCGCGGCCCTGGGACACGTCCTCGGACGGCGCACTGTCCTCGGGCCTGCGGTGGACGTCCACGCGGGCGTCGCTGCGGACGAGGCCCACCACGCGTTCGGAGTACGGCCTGCCCTCGTGGTCGGTGAGCGACGGGTCGTCGAGCACGTCCCCCGCCGCCTGGACGAGGTCCGTGAGGAGCCGCGCACCTTCGTCGCGCAGCCGCTGGGGGTCGTCCGGCGGGATACCCACCTTGCGGATCACCATCGGCAGGGTCAGCCCTTGCAGCAGCAGCGTCACGGCGGCCACCACGAAGGCGATCAGGATGAGCTGCGCGCGGTCCGGGGTGTCCTCCGGCAGGGTCTGTGCGGCGGCGACGGTGATGGCGCCGCGCATCCCCGCCCAGCCGAGCACGATCCCGCCACGGCCGCCGAAGTGCTCGTTCACCGTGAACTCGAGGTCGGCGGACTTGCGCGTGATCCGCTGCTCGAAGCGTTCGAGGCGTTTCGGCGGGATGCCGCTGAGGCGCTCGGCGAACTCCGGGTCGTCGTCGGGGTTGCGCAGGCGCTCCTGCATCGCCTCCAGCTTCTCCTTGCCCTGGGAGGCCTTGGCCACGTCACGGCGCATCCGCGCCACCATCGGCGCCACCCACACCATCCGCGCGGCCATCACGAACAGGGCCGCGACCAGGCCGATCGTCAGCGCCCGCGCGACGCTCAGACCGTCGCCGCGCACCTCGTCGACGAGGGTCTTCACGCTCAGGCCCATGAGCAGGAACATCCCGCTCTCCAGGAGGAAGGACGCCGTATGCCAGTTGGTCGATTCGGCGATACGGTCCTGGGCGCGCAGGAAGCGCGGACTCTGATGCCCCGTGACCAGGCCGGCGATCACGACGGCCAGCACCCCGGAGGCATGCAGCTCCTCGGCGGGCAGATACGCGAGGAAGGGGACCACGAACGAGATCGCGGTGTTGAGCACCGTGTCGTCGAGCTGCGCCCTGGCCCGGACGTTCAGGAGACCGACGACGAGTCCGACGGCCACCGCCACGGCCACCGCGTACAGGAACTCGCCGATCGTGGCCCACAGCGAGAACGAGCCCGCGAAGGCGGCCACCGCCGTACGCAGCAGCACGAGCGCGGACGCGTCGTTGACCAGTCCCTCGCCTTCGAGCACCGTCACGAGGCGGTGCGGCAGCCCGAGCTTCTTGCCGACCGAGGTCGCGGCCACCGCGTCGGTCGGGCTGATGACGGCCCCGAGCGCGAACGCCGCGGGCCAGCCGATCTCCGGCAGGAGCCAGTGGAAGAGCGCCCCGGCACCGAGCGTGGACAGGACGACCAGCACCACCGCGAGACCGCTGATGGCCTTGAGGTCGCGGCGGAAGTCCCTCACGGGCATGTTGACCGCGGCCGAGTACAGCAGGGGAGGCAGGACGCCGGCGAGGATCCACTCCGGCTCGATCTCCGGGTGCGGCACACCGGGGATGAAGCTCAGCGCGATCCCGACGACCACGAGGCTGAGCGGCGCGGCGAGCCCGAGCCGTTCGGAGAAGGCCGCGACCACCACGATGCTGATCACGCCGAGCACGGCGACAAGGGTGAACTCCATGGTCAGCCGCGCACCTTCGCCGCTTCGACCACCGCAGTGACATAGCGGGCGGGCAGCTGCACATGCCGCGGATGCAGCACGGGCAGCAGCTCGTCCACCTCGGCCAGCGTGCGCCGCGCGGCCTTGGCCGCGGTGAGCGCCCGCTCCCGTAGGGCGTCGGCGAACACCGCGTTGCCCTTCGCGTCCCCCTGTGCGGCACGCACCAGCGCGAGGTCGGGGACGAGCGCCGGCACGGGCCCGAACTCGTCGCCGCCGAAGAACATCGCCCCTGACCCGTCCGCGGCGGGACGGGCGTAGGTGCCGACGGGGGCGAGGAAGGTGGCCGCGCCCGCGGCGGCGGCCTGCAGCCGCTGTCCCAGGAGCGCGGGTGCCACGTACTCGGTCTCCACCCCCTCGATCCGGCCATCCTCCGGCCCGGCTTCGTCGATGATCAGCCGGGCCACCTGCCCGCTCGCGAGCCACGCGCGCACCCCGTCCCCGAGCGCCTCCGGCCCGGGGCACACGAGGGTGAACCGCTCGGCCGGCAGCGCGCGCAGCGCCGCCACGAGGAGCGCGGGAAAGCCCGTAATGCCGGGGCCGGGCAGCACGATGGTGCTGCCCGAAGGGGTGTCCGAGACGGCCGCGGAGGCGGTGACCAGTTTGTCCATGGCGGAATTCTCGGTGCCCGCGCGAGGTGGCCGTGGCGTGCGTGCCGCGGCGGCCGGAGGGTTCGTACGAATGGGCCAGCGGCGCGGGTCGGACGACCGGCCGCGGCGCGACGTGGCCAAGACCACGGCTGATTTCGTATTTCGATCTGTCCTACCCATGGCCCCTTGAAGGCTTCTGGTGCATCCTCCGCCCAGCCGGAGTGATCGGCTTGATCGGCAGCAGCGGACAGCGCCGACGACCTAGCGAACAGAGCGCCAACGACCTAAGCGAACAGCAGCGCCCGGGCACCGCCCGTGGAGCGTGATCGATTCGGGAGGGCTCCTCATGGAGTTCGGAATCTTCCTCAACGGGTTCATCCCTGGCATGGCGGCCCACCACCGCCCGTCGGAACACCTCGCCCTGATGCGGGAGTTGGAGATCGCGATCAAGGCGGACAAGCACAACTGGAAGTATGTGTGGTTCGGTGAGCACCACTCACTCACCGAATACAGCCACATGTCCGCCCCCGAGGTCGCGATGGGCTACGTGGCCGCGAAGACCGAACGCATCCACCTGGGCACCGGCATCAACAGCCTGTCGCCGCGCAAGGAGCACCCGGTGCGCTACGCCGAGCGCGCCGCGATGCTGGACCACATCACCGAGGGCCGCTTCGAGTGGGGGACGGGCCGTGGCGCGGGCAGCCACGAGCTGAAGTCCTTCAACATCATGGACCCCTCGTCCACCAAGGCCGAATGGGACGAGGTCGCGCGCGAGATCGTGCGGATGTGGGAGCAGTACGACTACGAGTTCCACGGCGAGCACTTCACGGTGCCCACCCCGCACAACATCCTGCCGAAGCCGTACGGGCACTCGCACCCGCCGATCTGGATGGCGTGCGGCAACCCGCCCTCCTTCGCCAAGGCCGGATCGCTCGGCATCGGCGCCATCGCCTTCAACTTCGAGCCGATCTTCGAACTCAAGGGCCGGATCGACCAGTACAAGGAGGCGGCCGCCGACCCGAAGGAGATACTCGGCGACTACCAGAACAACAACGTGATGATGACCAACACGGTCATCTGCCTCAACGACCGCAAGCGGGCCCGCGAGATCGCCATGCACGCCGGTCTCGGATACCTGATCACGCTGGTGAACCTGTACCACGACACCATGCCCAAGTCGATGGACGAGCGGACCTGGCCCACCCCGCCCGTGGCGTTCAGCGAGCTCGGCGGCGACGAGATCCTCGACGAGATCATCAAGGCCGGCCTGATGCTCTGCGGCACGCCCGACGAGGTGGCCGAGCAGGTGGCCGCGTACCAGCAAGTGGGCTGTGACCAGCTGGTGTTCGGCATGACGGGCGGTATGACCTTCGAGGAGCACCTCGAGATGATCGAGCTCTTCGGCGACAAGGTGATCCCGCAGTTCGACACCAACCCGGAGCCCTCCACGGCGGTCTACCGCCGCAACGCGGGGGCGCCGAAGTACCCCTCGCACAACAACCCGGTGCCCGACGAGCTCAAGCACACCGTCCTGCCGCCGAGCGCGATCCTGCCGCTGGAGTCCTGACCGGTCCAGACCACTGGCGTCGACTCGCCCGCCGCGCCGCCAACTCTGCGGCGCGGCCGGGGAGTCGGGTGAAGTCCTGCTGTCCCGTACGGGTGTGGACGGGCCCTCTTGTTGCGCCCGGGCATCACTGGTTGACTCCGCGCGGCCAGTGACATGTCCCGGACCGGCGGAGGAACCATGCAACCCACCCGCAGACAGCTGATGACCGCCCTCTCGGCCGCAGGCCTGCTCGCCGTGGTGCCGGCCCGGCTCGCGAGCGCGGCAGCCGTCGCGGAGGGTGCCGCACGGCTGCTCGCCAACACGGTCGACGTCTTCGCCGGTACGGCCGCCTCCAACGCCCGCCCGGAAACGGCCGGCAAGCTCACCTCCCTCGTCAACACCGCCAAGGCCGGCCTCACGTCCATGGACCAGGCCGGCCCCGGCGAACTCTTCAAGGGCCTCGCGCTCGGCACCAACGACGCGAACCTCAACACCGCCTACCGGCAGCTCTACGAGATAGCCCTGGCCACCCGCGCCCCCGGCAGCGAACTCCTCGGCTCCACCGCGGTGCAGCGCCGCGTCATCGACGGCCTGGTGTGGCTGCACGAGCGGTACTACGGCGACCAGGCCAAGGGGTACTACGGCAACTGGTTCAACTGGGAGATCGGCATCTCCCAGCACGTCACCAAGACGCTGGCGCTGCTCGCGCCCGAACTGGCCGCCTACCGCCCGGAGTTGACCGCCACGTACATCGCGTCGATGGACGCCTATCTGCGCAACGGCACGAACGGCGACGTGAACCTCGACTCGCGCTTCCACACCGGCGCGAACCTCGCCGACATCACCACCAACCGCATCCTCCAGGGCGCGCTGCTCGGCGACGAGGCCCGGATCCGCAAGGCCCTCACCGACCAGCTCACCGTCTTCGTCACCATCGACCCGTACCACCTGAAGCACAACGTCACCGACGGGCACTACGCCGACGGCTCGTTCATCCAGCACGGCTCGGTCGCCTACACAGGCTCCTACGGCAAGGGCCTGCTCACCCGCGTCGTGCAGACCCTCAAGATCCTCGACGGCACCGGCTTCGCGCACGGCGGGGAACTCGTGCCGACCGTCTTCCAGTGGGTGCGCGACGGGTTCGCGCCGCTCATCTTCGAGGGCTGGATGATGGAGATCGTCAAGGGCCGCGCGGTCTCGCGCACCGCTACCGGCTACACCGACGTGGCCGTGATCGTCGAAGCCGCCGTCGACCTCGCCTCGCTCGCACCGGCCGCCGAGGCCACGGCGCTGCGGCAGTACGTCAAGTACCTCCGTACGACGTCCAAGGCGACGCTCGACCCGGCCACCTTCGTCTCACCGGTCAGCGTCGTGCGCTACACCGAGATCCTCGCCGACAACTCCCTCACCCCCGCCGACCTGGGACCCGCCGCGCGCAGCGTCGCCTTCAACGCGATGGACAAGACAGTGCACCGCCGGCCCGGCTACGCCTTCGCGCTGGCCCGGTCCTCCGCGCGGATCAGCAAGTACGAGTACATGAGCGGCGAGAACCTCATGCCGTGGTTCCAGGGCGAGGGCGCCCACCACCTCTATCTGGCCGGCCAGGACCAGACCCAGGCCTACGGCGTCGACTACTACACGACCGTCTCGCCGTACGGACTCGCCGGTGTCACCGCGCCGGTCGAACAGCGGCGCACTATCCCGGAGTTGTACGGCACCCCCTACTACGACAACCCCGGACACCCGCTGCACTTCACCCCCTCCTCCGAGTCGCAGAACGCCTATGTGTACTTTCCGCGCGGACTCGCCGACCACAGCGGGGGAGCGGTGCTCGGGACCTACGGGGCGGTGGCGATGGTGCAGTCCAGTGACGTGGGCGTGCGGGACCGGGAGCTGCTGCCGGAGGACTTCGTCGTCTACGAGAACGCCACCGCCACCAAGTCCTGGTTCCTGTTCGACGACGAGATCGTGGTGCTCGCGGCAGGCGTCGGCGGGGGCGGGGGCCGCGCAGGCACCACGACCGTGGACGCCCGCACAGCACTCGCCGGCGACGCCCTGACGGTCACGGGTGCGCGGCGCGACGGGAGTGCGTTCACAGGGCGCGGCACGGCGGAACTGGCCTGGCTGCGCTGGGCGAACACCACGCGGGGAAGCGCGGTCGGCTATCTCTTCCTCGACGGCGGGCCGGTCCGCGTGGAGCTGGAAGAAGTGACGCGCAGTCGGCGTGTCGTACGGACATCCAACCCCGACACGCCCGCCACACGCGCGGTCTTCTCGGCCACGTACGACCACGCCGCCACGGACCGGCCCGCGGGGCTGGCCCATGCGCTGCTGCCGGGCGCGTCCGAGAGCGCCCTGCGCGCGTACGCCGCACGCAGCCCCTTGAAGGTGCTCGCCAACTCCACGCGCTTGCAGGCCGTCCAGCACACCGACCTGGACCTGACCTGCCTCAACTCCTTCACCGACGGCCGCCACCAGGCGGCGGGCATCAGTGTGGACGGTCCGGCCTGCGTGCTCGTGCGACGGGCCGGCCGCGGGCGCACCAGCCTCGCGGTGTCCGATCCGACGACGCGGCGCGGCACGGTCTCGCTCGTGCTGCGCGGGCGCCGGCTGCGGCTCGACGAGGCCGACGAAGGCGTCCGGGTGAGCCCGGTGCCGGGCGGCACGCGGGTCGAGGTCGACGTCCACCAGGCGTACGGGCGGAGCTTCACGGCGACGCTGTCCGGCTGAGCGGCGGGTCCGCGCGACGGGAGCTCACGGGGTGGCGCCGAGGTGACGGGTGTCGCCGAGCACGGCGATCTGCCGGTTGTGGAAGAAGCCGTCCTCGCGCAGGGTCGTGATGCTGCCCGCCGGCGCCCGGAAGCTGACGTATCCGGCGGCCTCGTACGGCATCCGGATCCACGCGGCGAGCACGAATGTGAGCGACCCGCCGTGCGTCACCACGATCTGGTGCGCGGCGGGCCGGGACACGATCTCCTCCGTCGCCTCGTACACCCGGCGCACCCACTGCGCCTTGGTCTCCGCGCCCTCGATGCCCTCGTCGTGCGCCATGCGCTCGCCGACGGCGGGCGGCGGCACGAACCTGCGGTCCAGCCACTCCTGCGGCCGGCCGCCCGCCTCGCCGTACGACTTCTCGCGCAGCCGCGGATCCGGCACGGCCGGCACCGCGAACTCCGCGGCGATCGCGTCGGCGGTCTGCCGGGTGCGCAGCAGATCGGAGGTGAACAACTCGACCTCGGCTCCGGCGGGCACGGCCTCGCGCAGCGCCCGCGCGACGGCCTTCGCGTCCCGGAGGCCGCGCGCGGTGAGCGCTGAGTCGAACCAGCCGCCGACGAGACGGTCGGTGTGGTGGGTGGCTTCGGGGTGCGTGACGACGTGGACGGTGCGGACTGGGTGGTCTGCGCCCATGGGGGCGGGCCTTTCTGTGCGGTGTGCGGTGTGCCGTGGTGCTGGGATGCGGGGACGCCGGGTCAGCGGCCGAGGATGACGGGCCGTTCCGGGGCCCCGTCGGTGAGGAGCGCCGTCAGCGGGGTGACCAGGTCGCGGGGCGCGAACAGGTCGGGGCCCCGGTGCCCGGCGAGCTCCGCCAGACTCCACCAGCGGAAACCGGAGATCCCCTCGGCGGCCAGCTCCTCGGCGGACATGGTGCCCGCCGGGGTGAACGCGCGCGTACGGATGAAGAAGTAGTCGTGCGCGGCCCCGTCGTAGCCCGGGGCGTAGCCGGCGTCCACGAACTTGCGGTGCCATACGTGCGGGGGTTCGCCCTCGACGACGAGGCCGATCTCCTCGAGGAGTTCGCGGTGCAGCGCCTCCCGCACCGACTCGCCCGGCTCGACCCCGCCGCCCGGCGTGGACCAGACGCCCAGGCCGCCGTCGAGCTGGAACCGGCACAGCAGAATCCGCTCCTGTTCGTCGACGACGAGTCCACGCGCGGCATGACGAAGCTTCAACGGGGGCACCGCGGAACCCTATGAGGCGGGGCGGCCGCGGTCCAGGGCGCTTTGCTCCGCCCGCGTGCGGCGCGGCTCCGTCCGGGCGCTGCGGACCGCGGCCGCGGAGCGAACTCCGGACCGGCGGTGGACCGTTGAGGGCCGTTCGCTACCGTCTGCGCCCATGACCCACTACACCGCGGACACCTGGCCGGAACCACCGCTCGCCGGCACCGAGGCCGAGGCGGTACTCGGCGCCCTCGAACGGCAGCGGGCCACCCTGGAGTGGAAGTGCTCGGGCCTGGATGCCGCCGGGCTCCGGGCCACACTCGGCACCTCCACCGTGACGCTCGGCGGACTGCTCAAGCATCTCGCCCATGTCGAGGACAGCCACTTCAGCCGGCTCTGGCTCGCCGCTCCCGCGGGACCGCCCTGGGACGCGGTGGACTGGGAGAAGGACCCCGACTGGGCGTACCGCACGGCCGCCGACCACACTCCCGACGAACTGCTCACCCTGTGGCGGGACGCGGTGGCGCGCTCGCGCGCCGTCGTCGAACGCGCGCTGGCGCAGGGCGGCCTCGACCAGCTCGGAGCCTTCGTGACGCGCAGCGGCGGGCGGCCCAACCTGCGGCGCATCCTGCTCGACCTCGTGGAGGAGTACGCCCGCCACGCCGGACACGCCGACCTCATCCGCGAATCCGTCGACGGACTGGTGGGGGAGGACCCCGCGATGTGACGCGGATGTCCACGCGAGGGGGATCGCGGCCGACTGTGCGCATGGCGGGTCGGGGATCCCGCGGGCGGCAGGGTGGAAGCTGACGCGAGGGGAAGCGTGGCGCGCCTCATTGGGCCGACCGTGGGCCGGTGTTCCTTCGTTCGGAGGGCCCGAGGTGCGCGTGGCGCGCCGGTGCGTTCGGCTGGACGTGGCATCCGCAGAACGCGGACCGCCTACGAGGTGCCTTCGCCGTGACTGGACCGGTCCGCGAGCCCAGGGCACAGGACTGAGACGAGGTGCACCATGCACGCAGGAACTCTCGCCGCCGCCGCAGTGCTCGCCGGCGCCGCCTTCGGGCTGGCCGCTCCGGCGGCCCAGGCCGTGGAGGCCGGAGCCGTCGCCGTGACGCCCAGCAGCGCGGGCCCCGGCCAGACGGTGAAGATCGGCGCTTCGGGGTGCGCGACCGCGAACGCGAACGCGCAGGCACGGGCCTACTCCGATGCGTTCCCGACGGCCTCCCTCTCCGCCGTCGGGCAGCAGGGCGAGGTCAGCGGCACGTCCACGGTGTTCTCCGGCGCGAAGGCCGGCACGTACACCGTGACCGTGGTCTGCGATGTCTCCAACCCCACGCAGAAGTACACCGGTTCCTTCACCGTGACCGGCTCGTCCACCACCCCGCAGGGCGTACGCGGCGGACTCGGCGGCTCCTTCGAGGACGCCGGACCGGGCACGATCGCCGCCGGTGCGGCCCTGGTCGCGGCGGGTCTGGGCGCCACGGCGATCACCGTGCGCCGCAGGATGCGCCGCTCCTCCTGACCCGGCGCCACCACGGCGGGCCCGCGCCCGCCCCCAAGCCCCCGGCCCGTGCTCAGTCCTCCGCCTGAGCGCGGGCCGTGGTGTGTCCGCCCGCGGACGCCTCCTCCCGCTCCGCGAGCCTGCTGCCACCGGCGTGCGTAGAGTGCCGGGATGATCGCGATTCCGCACGAGTTCGAGCAGAGCACGGTGGCCCGTGAAGGCGAGAAGGGCGCCGCCTGGGTGGCGGAACTGCCGTTCCTCGTTGAGGAGTTGCTGGGGCGGTGGGAGTGCGTGCCCGACGGGGACGTGCTGCACGGCGGGGTCGGCCTCGTCGTGCCGGTGCGCGGCGCCGGACACGGGCCGGCCGTCCTGAAGGTGTCGTTCCCGCATCCGGGCAACGTCCACGAGCCCCACGCCTTCGCGGCCTGGGGCGGACATGGTGCCGTACGGCTGTATGCCAGGGACGACGCGCGGTTCGCGATGCTCCTGGAGCGGGCGCACACCGACACGCTCGCCGAGTGCGGTGACCCGGACGAGATGGTCGTGGTCGCCGGACGCATCAGCCGGCGTCTGGCCGTACCGGCTCCGTCGGGGCTGCCGCGGCAGAGCGAACGGGCCGCGGAGTGGGAGCGTCGACTGCTCGTCGATGCCGAGGAGTTCGAGGGTGCGCTGCCGCGCCGCGTCCTGGAGGCCGCGCTCGCCACGGTGCGTGAACTCGGGCCAGGGCAGCCGGACGTGATGATCCACGGCGACCTGCACCCGCGGAACATCCTGCGGGCGGACCGCGAACCCTGGCTCGCCGTCGACCCCAAGGGGTACGTGGGGGACCCGGCCTGGGACGGCGGGACGCTGCTCAAGTCCATGGGGCTCGTGTTCATCGGGGTCGACGACCCGGGCAAAGAAGTCCATCGCGCGCTGGACCTCTTCGCCGACGCCGCCGAACTCGACCCCGTGCGCGTACGCCGCTGGGGACAGCTCCACGCCGTCGAAGCCGCCTACTGGGCGCGCCGCCACGGGTTCCGGCGGGCCCGCGGCGGTCCCGAACTGGACCGCCTCACGGCACTCGCCGAGCACCTCGCCCAGGCACTGACGGCCTGACGGAGGCGCACGTGTGGAGCGGTCTGATCACGCCTCCCGTTCCACCGGCAGCCACAGCTCGGCGTCCGCGTGCGTGCCGTCCTCGGACAGGCGCGTGCGCAGGATCTCCGGACCCGGGCGGCCACGGTAGGGGTTCGACGGGAACCACTCGGTGAACACGTCACGCCACAGGTACTGGATGGCCTCCGGCGCAGGGCCCGACGTGGCGAACACCGCCCACGTACCGGCCGGCACGGCCAGGACGTCGAGACCGTCCAGGTCCTGCGAGGAGGTCACCACCGCGTGGTAGTAGTCCAGCTCCGTGCCCTCGGCGCGGCTCGGATCCAGGTCGTCGCAGACGGCGACGATGCCCTCGGGCTCCTGGTCCGCGAGCGCCTTGAGCCGCCCGTTGATCTCCGGAGCGACGCCCCGGACGAAGTCGATGATCGACTGGTTCGGTCCCGTGTGCACCAGCGGCACCCGGGCCTTGCGGCCCGCCACGGTGAACCCCGGCCGTTCCACTACGCGATATCGCATGTCATGTGTCCCTTCTACGGTGAGACGGAAGGTCAGCCGGGCCTGCGAGACCAGCACCGCGCCCGAGCGCCGGGCCTCGCCCGGACCCACCCCGTGCAGCTGGCGGAACGCGCGGGCGAAGGCCTCGCCCGACCCGTAGCCGTACCGCACGGCGATGTCGAGCAGCGCCTGCTCGCCCGAGAGCACCTCGGCACCCGCGACGGTCAGCCGCCGGCGCCGGATGTACTCCGACAGCGGCATCCCGGCGAGCGCCGAGAACATCCGCCGCAGGTGGTACTCCGAGGTGACGGCGATCCGGGCGAGCTCGGCCGCATCGATCTCCTGGTCGAGATTCCGCTCGATGTGGTCCATGGCCTGATTGAGCCGGTCCAGCATGTCCGGGCTCCTTCCTCTTGTGCGCTCACCACGCTAGGTCCGGGGGATCATGCCGGACCCGACATCCCGTGCCCGATGAAGTCGGGTGGCCACCGCCGCGGCACTGGTCCGTGTGGCGGACCACGGGCGGCGCCTGGGCGGCCGGTGGGGGAGCGTGCTGCCATGCGCCGCCTCCTCACCACCGCCACGCTGCTCGCGGTCGTCGCGGGCGCCACCGTGACGGCCGCGTCCGGCCCTCCCGTCCACGAGCCCGAACAGCAGGACCGCACCACGGAACCCGGGGAGCGCGTCGTGGGCACGCCGGGCGAGGACGGCACCAACATCCTGATCGTCGGCCTCGACAGCCGTGCGCAGCTGAGCCGCGAGCAGCGGGACCGCCTGCACGTCGGGGGCGTGCCCTGCGACTGCACCGATGTGATGATGCTGGCCCACCTCTCCGAGGACGAGCAGCGCCTGAGCGTGGTCTCCGTGCTCCGCGACTCGTACGTGGAGTACGCCCCGCACGGGCACCCGCGCCACTCCGGGAAGATCAACGCGGCCTGGAAGGAAGGGGGAGCGGACCTCGCACGGCGCACGGTCGAGCAGGCCACCGGTGTCCGCATCGACCACTACATCGAGACCGACTTCGGGGGCTTCGCCAACGTGATCGACCGGCTCGGCGGCGCCACGGTGTGCACGGACAAGGCTGTGTACGACCGGGCGGCCGGACTCCGGCTGCGTCCTGGCACCCACTCCATCGACGGCAACAAGTCCGTCCGATACGTCCGGGCCCGGCACGTCGACCCGCCCGGCGACGGCGGCCGCGTGCGCCGGCAGCAGCGGCTCGTCGCAGGCGTGCTCGACCGGCTGCGGAACGCCGGAGCCCTGAGCGACCCCGCGAGGGCACTCTCCACCGTCGGCTCCCTGCACGGCCTCGTCCGCACCGATCCGCACACCACCCCTGCCGAACTGGCCGCGCTCGCCCTGGCGGTGGGCCGGCTGCGCCCGGAGCAGACCGAGTTCGCCAACGTGCCCGTCGCCGACGCCGACCACCGCGTCCCCGGCCACGGCTCCACCGTCCTGTGGGACCGCGACCGCTCCGAGGCCCTGTGGTCCGCGCTGCGCGCCGACCGGCCCGTCACCGGCGACCCGCGGATCCAGCCCGTGGGCGCGACCGCGGTGGGCGTGCCCCTGAACGCCGTCCACGTGCGGGTCTCCGACCCGGCGACCGGCTTCACCCTGCTGCGCATGGGCTTCACGGTCCTCAGCGGCGAACCGCGCCACGCACTGCCGCACGAGCACGACAAAACCTTGATCCTGTACGGCCCTTCGGCGGCCCGCCACGCCCGGACCCTGCACGCCGCACTGCCGGAGGCGCGCCTGCGGATGGTGCGCGACCTCGGCCGCGTCATCGAGGTGCAGGTCGGCCGGAGCGGACGCACGCTGACACCGGTGCGCTACGACCGCAGCGGCTTCGAGGGCCCACCCGTCACCGGCGACCGCCTGCGCTGCCCGTAGCGGGGCCGCGCGACGTCACCCCCCTTGGCCGCCGCATGCCTCACCCCTGCTCATACACGGTGACCGCGATGCCGCGGGCGCACAGCTCCTCGACGATGAGCGGCTCGATCCGCTCCCACTTCCCGCCCGCCAGTCCGCAGCCGATCCGCGGATGTGCACCGAAGCCCCGTGCTCGGCGGCATGCCCGGCCAGCGCCTCCAGACAGCGCCGCACCGCGTCGTACCGGATCGGCGGTCCCGCGCTGCCGGTGCGTATGCCCCGCTGCCCGATCATGTTGGCCACATGGACATCCGGCTGCACCCTTACGAGCCGCACGGCGCCGAGCCCGAAGTCGTTGTCCGCGCGCTCCCGGTGCCAGCGGCGGTAGTCGCGCTCCGGTTCCGGCCAGCGCCGCGAGAGGGCGAGGACGAAGCCCTTGCCCCAGCCGCCGATGTCGTTGCAGACATGGGCCACGATCTTCGGGCCCTTGGCCTGCGGACAGGTCGCGTCGCCGCGTACGACGCGCAGCGCACTCATCGCGCCTCAGCCGCCTTCGCCGCCCGCTCCACCCGCTCCCGATGCGCCTGCCACGCGGCCGCCTCCGTGACCGGAAGGTCAGACTTGCCCTCCGCCCAGCCCACCGAGCCGTCGATCAACTCCCGCACGATGTCCGCGTGGCCCGCGTGCCGGTGGGTGTCCGTCAGGACCCGGACCACCAGGTGGTGGAGCGTGGTCGCGCGCCGGTGCTCCGGCCACCACGGCACCTGGCCGATCGCGTCCAGGCCGTACGCCGCGAAGGTGCCGTCGGCGTGCGCCCACGCCGCACGGTAGAGACCGACGATCTCCTCGCGGGACTCGTCCGGTGTCGCCCACATGTCCGCGTGCGGGTCCTCGCTGCCCTGCGTGTACCACCAGGCCGGAGGGTTCTCACGGAAGTAGGGGCGGCCGAACGAGTCGCCGAAATAGCCCAGTTCCACACCGGCGAGGTGCTTCACCAGGCCGAGCAGATTCGTGCCCGTCGGCGTCAGGGGCCGGCGTGCGTCGTACTCGGAGAGCCCGTCCAGCTTCCAGACGAGGGCGTCCCGCGCCGCCTGGAGGTACTCGAGGAGGTCCTCCTTCGGCGAGGACGGGGTCGGCGGGGTCGATGGCGGAGTCGGTGCGTTCATGCCGGAAGTCTTGCAGCCGGCACTGACAGTCGATCTTGCGGGCGGACGCGGAACGCCCTCAACCTTGCGGGCGGACACAAGACGCCCTCAACTGCGCATGTCAGACGTTCTGTTCCGCGGGGCGCGAGCCGCGCGTCAGCATCAACAGGGCGTCCACGAGCTCCTCCGCCGGCGACCCGGTGGCCAGGCGCCGCAGCTGCTGGCCGAAGACCAGCGCGACCGCCGTGCTCGCCATCCGCTCCGCATCCCGTACGCCCAGACCGGTCAGGATCCGCTCCGCGAGGCGGTCGTACGCCGCGAAGCACTCGGCCGCCGCGGCCCGCAGCCGTTCGTCGCGGCCCGCCTGCACATACAGCTCGAAGGGCGCGATGTGCCGGGCGTCGAAGGCCGTGCCGCCCGCCACCTGCGCCACCGTCCGCGCGGCGCCCTCCAGTTCGATCCCCTCGCCATGGCACTGGTCGGCGAGCTCCGTGAACCGGCGGGTCTCCACCGACACGAAGTGCAGCAGCGCCTCGCGCAGCAGCTCGTGCTGCGTCGCGAAGTGGTAGGTCACCGAACCGAGCGAGACCCCGGCCTCCTTGGCGATCCGCCGGTTGGTCAGGGCGGCGACACCGTCCTCACCGATGATCCGCAGCACCGCGTCGACGATGCGCTGCCGCGTATCACCGGACCTGCCGGGGCCGGAGGGCTTGGCTGCCTTGGTCGGAGCGGGCACGGACGTCATGCCGTTCATCTTTCCATCTCCCCTGCGGGCAGGCCGGGTTGACGCTACTGTTCGTTCGAACGAACAGAATCCGCGAAGGGTGGCGTCATGCGTATCGCCGGTTCCACCGTTCTGCTCACCGGCGTGACCGGCGGTCTGGGCCTCGCGATCGGCCGCCGGCTCGCGGCCGGCGGGGCACAGCTCACCGTCTCGGGCCGGCGCGCCGACGCGCTCGAAGACGCCGCGAAGGAGCTCGGAGCGCGGGCGGTCGTCGCCGATCTCGCGGTCGCCGAGGACGTGGACCGCCTCGCCGAGGAGTGCGCCGGCACCGACCTCCTGATCGCCAACGCGGCGCTGCCGTCCAGCGGCGACCTCCTCGACTACACGCCGGAGCAGATCGACCGCGCCCTGGCGGTGAACCTGCGGGCCCCGGTGCTGCTCGCCCGACGCCTCGCCCCGCGCATGGTTGAGGCCGAGCGCGGCCACATCGTCTTCGTGGGGTCCCTGTCGGGCAAGGCCGCCAGCCGGTCCTCATCCCTGTACAGTGCCACCAAGTTCGGCCTGCGCGGCTTCGCCCTCGGCCTGCGCCAGGACCTGGAGGGCACGGGCGTCGGGGTCTCGCTGGTCCAGCCCGGATTCGTGCGCGATGTGGGGATGTTCGCCGCCACCGGCGCCCCCACCCCGGGCGGGGTCCGTACGGTGACGCCCGACCGCGTGGTGGCCGCCGTGATCAGGGCGGTGGAGCGGAACCGGGCCGAAATCAACGTCGCACCGGCCGAGTTGAAGGTGCTCACCGCCATCGCGGGCCAGTTCCCCGCCCTCGCCGAACGGGTCCAGCGCCGCTCCGGCGCCCACCGCGAGGTCCGCAAGATCGTCGACGCACAGCAGTCCAAGCGCTGACCGGACCGGACGCCGGCCGTCCGGCGCCAACGGACCGTGCACCGAGCCCTCTTGGGCGACGACCAGGACCATGACCGACCGGGTCAGGACGCACGTGGCCGAGCGCCCATCGGGCCGGGACACATCAGCCGAGCGCTGACCGGGCCCGGGACGCGCCTGCCGGGCGCTGACCGGGCCCGGGGCGCGCCTGCCGGGCGCTGACCGGGCCCGGGGCGCGCCTGCCGGGCGCGGACCGTACCGGGCGCACCAGCCAGGCGCCGACCGGACCAGGAGGCATCAGCCAGGCGCCGACCGTGCCGAGCCCGCCCACCGCACATCGCACACCTCCCGAGGAGAAACCCCGCCGTGGACACCCGCCGCATACCGCACCCGCCCCGCCGCGTCCCCGTGCTCGGCGACATCCTCGGTGTCTCGCCGCGCACCCCGGTCCAGGACTCCGTCCGGATCGCGCGTGAGCTCGGCTCGCCCCTGTTCGTACGGAAGATCTTCGGCAAGGAGATCGTCTTCGCCTGCGGGGCCGGCCCCGCCGCCGACCTCTCCGACGAGAAGCGCTTCGCCAAACACGTCGGCCTGGGCATCGAAGCGCTGCGCGCACTCGGCGGCGACGGACTGTTCACCGCCTACACCCACGAGCCCAACTGGCAGGCGGCGCACGACATCCTGGCCCCCGCCTTCACGCAGTCGGCCATGCGCACCTACCACCCGGTGATGCGGGACATGGCCCACCGCCTCCTCGGTCACTGGGACGCCGCGGACCGTCCCGTGGACGTCGCGGCCGACATGACCAAGCTGACCCTGGAGACCATCGCGCGCACGGGGTTCGGCTACGACTTCGGATCGTTCGAGCGCACCGAACCGCACCCGTTCGTCACGGCGATGACCGGCGCCCTGCGCCACGCCCAGCAGCAGACCGTCCGGCTGCCCGGCCTGGGGAACCTGCTGGCGAGGGGAGCGGACCGGCGCAACGCCGAACGTCTCGCCCACCTCACCGAGGTGATCGACGACGTGATCCGCGCCCGCCGTGACGCGGGCGAGGAGCGCACCGACGACCTGCTCGGCCTGATGCTGCACACCGGCCACCCCGAGACCGGCCGCCCGCTCGACGAGGTGAACATCCGCAACCAGGTGATCACCTTCCTCGTCGCCGGACACGAGACCACCTCGGGCGCCCTCTCCTTCGCCCTCTACTACCTCGCCCGCCACCCCGAGGTCCTCGCCCGCGCCCGCGCCGAGGCCGACGCGGTCTGGGGACCGCCCGGCGAACTCCCGCCGGACCCGTCGTTCGAGCAGATCCCCAAACTGCGTTACGTCCGCAGGGTCCTCGACGAGGCACTCCGCCTGTGGCCCACCGCGCCCGCGTACGGCCGCCAGGCGCGCGAGGACACCGTCCTCGACGGCACGTACCCGATGCGCCGAGGCCATTGGGCCCTCGTCCTGCTCCCGGCCCTGCACCGCGACCCCGACATCTGGGGGCCGGACCCGGAGGCCTTCGACCCGGACCGGTTCGCGCCCGCCGCGGTCCGGGCCCGGCCCGCCCACACCTACAAGCCGTTCGGCACCGGGGCGCGCGCCTGCATCGGCCGGCAGTTCGCGCTGCACGAGGCGGTCCTCGTACTCGCCCTGCTGGTGCACCGCTACGACATGGCTGCCGATCCCGCGTACGACCTGAAGGTGACCGAACTGCTCACGATGAAGCCGGAGGGCTTCGCCCTCGAGGTCCGCCGCCGCAAGGCCCCGTAGGCATCAGCCGCCGCAAGGCCCTGTAGACCTCAGGAGACCCGCTGAGAGCTCAGACAGGCAGGGCTCCGAGCTGGCGCAGCTGCCCGAGCACGTCGACGACGCCCCAGGCCTCGGCGATCCGGCCGTCCTCGAAGCGGAAGACGAAGATCTCGTCATACGTGACGGAGCGGCCGGTCGGCGCCAGCCCCCGGTACTCACCCAGGTGCGTGCCCGTCACGGTGTTGCGCGCGACAACCTTGTCGCCCTCGGCGATGAGATCCTCGATGCGCACCTGGATGTCCGGGAACGCGCGCAGCAGCACGGGCCACACCGCACGGAAAGCCTCCAGACCCGGCAGCTCGGTGGGCACCGGCGCGTGGAAGACGACATCGGGAGCGACGTACTCCCGGATCGTCTTGTCGATGGCTGCGGCGTCGCGGCTGTTCACGACGTCGTGGAAGTGACGGAAGACCTCCTTGTTCCGGGCAGTCCGCGACGCCTCTTCCTGTCCCTCTGCCCGCGTCTGTCCCTGGTGCTGCTGCTCGGTCATGGGCCCGCCTCCCGGCTCGTCACGCTGCTTGTCCCTCAGAGGACGGGACGGAGGGCCGCGCTGTGACATGAAGTGCCGGGCCCGCCGCGCGCTCCGAGGTCAGGCCCCCGCCCCGTACACCCCGAACTCCGGCTTCCCGGCGGTCTCGTAGATCTGCACCGAGAGCCCGCCGGGCATGTCGCGGCGGCTCACCGGGCGCAACCCGAGCGGCGCGCCGCCGTCCGGGAACAGCCGCCGTCCCTGGCCCACCACGACCGGTGCGACCACCAGCCGGACCTCGTCGACGAGCGAGGCGGCCAGGAGGGACTGGGCGAGGTCCGCGCTGCCGTGGATCTGCAGCTCACTGCCGGGCTGCTGCTTCAACTCGGCGACCTGCGCGGCGACATCTCCCGACAGGACCGTCGTCGGGTGCCAGGTGCCCTCGGTCCCGTCTCGCGTGGCCACGTACTTCGGCAGCCCGTTCATGACCGGGGCGAAGGGGTGGTCGGTCATGGTGGGCCAGTCGCGGGCGAAGTTCTCGTACGTACGCCGCCCGAGCAGCAGACCGTCGGCCTGGCCCAGCCACTCGGCGGCCTGGTCGACGAAGGCCTCGTCCAGATACGGCACGAACCATCCGCCGCGCTCGAACCCGCCGCTGGTGTCCTCATCGGGCGCCCCAGGCCCCTGCGAGACACCGTCCAGCGACACGAACTCCTGCACCACCAGCTTCATGACCCGTATCCCTCTCCTGGACGTGTACCGGAGGCGGCCGGGCCCGCACCGGCACCCGGCCGCCTTCTCCATTGGACACGCCCCCGCGCCGCACCACCTCCGCAGCGCCGAACCCCCCACTAGCCTCGGCCCATGACTCGACGGACCCCTGGGACGCCCGGCACCGCTGTCACGGTGGAGGTCCGCAAGTACGACGGCCGCCTCAGCGCCCGCTGGACGGCGCGCCACCTGGGCGCCGACGACCACGGCAGCTGGCTCGCCACGGCGAAGGGCGTCGACGTGGAGTCGGACGGCGGCGGCTGGACGACCCGTTTCCCGTATGTGCTGCTCGTGCCGCCGGACGCATGGTGGACAGCTTCGTTCTGCCGTCCTCCGGGGCCCGAGGTCTACTGCGATGTGTGCCTGCCGGCGCGCTGGAGCCCGGACGGCACCGCACTGCACCTGGTCGACCTGGACCTCGACGTCGTCCGCCCGGCGGGAGCGGGACCGCACATCGAGGACGAGGACGAGTTCGCCGGGCACCGGGAGAGCTTCGGCTACCCGGACGACCTCGTCGCCGAGGCCATGGCCACCTGCGCACGCCTGTACGAGGCGGTCGGTCGCGAGGCCGGTACGGAGCCCTTCCGCTCGGTCTACAAGGACTGGCTGTCCCGAGCCGACCGCCCCGCCCGGGCCTGATGCGCGCAGACGCAGACGCAGACGCAGACGCAGACTAGGCGGTTCATCGTCCCGTTCAGATCGAGAAGCGCTCCTTCGCCAGCAGCGGCCGCACCCTGCTCGCGAAGCCGCCGGTGCGGAAGGGGCGTTGGAGCAGGCCCGGCCGCAGCTGCTGTGCCAGGGCGGCCGCGATCATGCCCTGGTCCAGGGCGAGGACGAAGTCGCTGACACGGCCGGACGCCACGTTCACCGAGTCGCGGAACCCGTACGTCTCGTCGTACGCGCCGAAGTCGGCGGCCAGGGCCCGCAGGTTGGCCACCGCTTCCGCGCGGGCCTGCGGCAGGGCGAGGAACGAGGCGTGCGGGGTGACCACGCCGAGGGAGTTGTAGCCCTCCTCCTGCATGCCGAGGGCGTCGACTCCGTACTCGCGGTAGCCGCCCTCGGGAATGTTGGCGGGGGAGAAGCCCCAGTACCCGTACCGCTCCTCCTGAAGGCCGTGCTCGATCTGGCCGCGGACGTAGCGGGTGTGCGTGCGGCCCCACGAGCGCGGCGACCACTCGGGCTCCGGCACGAACAGCGGCACCATCAGTGCCTCGAACATCGAGCCGCCCCAGGAGGGGACCACCTTGCGGCCGCGGTGGGTGTAGTGGCCCTGCCAGACGCGCACTCCGTCGATGACCTCGTATGCGCCACCCGGTTCCTGCTCCTGGCCGCTGCCGGGGAGGAGCGTGCGGAACAGGTGCCAGTAGTGGTCGGACGGCAGGCTGCCATCGGCGATGCCGAGGTAACTGGCCATCCGGGGCTCGGTGTTGAGAGCGCCGTAGTGGTGGCCGGTGGGCTCGCCCTTGCCCGGCTTGTCCGGCCAGAACCCGCCGCGCAGCTGGCCCGGTCCCGCCACCGGGTCGGCCGGGTCGAAGGGCGTGTAGTAGTACGACCAGTCGGCGCCGGCGAGCAGCTTCGCCACCCTCGGCCGCAGGGCCGGTGCCGCGTCGGCCGTGATGCGCAGGCCGGTGACGAGCCAGGCGTTGTCCACGGAGGACAGGAACGGGCGGACCGGGTCGCCGGTGGCCGGCCACGTCGTGAGCACCGAACCGTCGTACGCGTCATACCAGTTGAACCAGAAGCCGTGCGCACGCTCGAGCCGCTCCACGGCGGACAGCGTGCGGGCGAGCCGGCGCTCCATGGCATCGCGGGAGATCACGCCGAGGCCGCCCGCCGCGGCCGTGGACCACAGACCGCAGCCGATGTTCGTCGGCGAGGTCTGCACAGAGGGCACGGGCAGGCCGGAGCCGCTCACGTCGATCTTGTCGGCGGCCAGCCCGAAGTCGGTGGTCATCGCCTCGATCGAGCGGTACGTCGAGCGGAACCAGGTGCGCAGCAGGGCGGCTTCGGAGGCGGTGGGCGCGGCCTCGGCGGCGGTGGCAGCGGGGGCGGCGGTGAGCGCGAGGGCTCCGCCGGCACCGGCGGCCATGAGGAACGTACGGCGATCCATGAAGGTCCTTCTCCTGAAGTGGCAGGGGTGGAAAGGAGGTTCGTGGTGCAGATGTGTACGTGGGTTCGTGGCGCGGGGGCCGGCTCCCGTCAGGGAGGAGCAGGCCCCCACGCCGTGCGGGCACGCGAGGTCAGGTGTCGCGGGCCCTCGGGACCAGGACGGCGGGGTTGAAGACCCGGCCCCTTGCGTCCCGGAACGGGCCACGGTGGGGTGTGCCGCTCCGGGACGGGTCTGTCGCTCCGAAGAGTCCGGGGGCGGGGGCTCGGAGCCCCCGGACCTCAGAGGCGCGGCAGGTGCCGCTCGCGGCCCAGGCCGCCGAGCCAGTGGGCGGCGGGCTTGGGCTTGCGGGCGAACGTGCCGGGCTCGACGGCGATCAGCCCGAAGGTGGCCTTGTAGGTGCCCCACTCGTAGTTGTCGAGGGCGCTCCAGGCCAGGTAGCCGCGGACGTCGATGCCGTCCTCGATGCACGCCGCCACGGCGTCCAGCGCCCCCGCGTAGTAGTCGATACGGCGCTGCTCGTCGCCGGTCGCGATGCCGTTCTCGGTGACGATCAACGGGGTGTCCGGGCCGATGAGTTCGGCGGTGTGCCGGATCGCGTACCCGACGGCCGCCGGGTAGTACTCCCACTGCGTCAGCGTCCGCTCGGCGTCGGCGGGCGCGGGCACCGGACCCTCGGGACCGATCTTGGTCCGCGTGTACGACTGCACGCCGATCCAGTCGTCACCGCACGCCGCCTCGATGAACACGTCCTCGCGGGGGTGGCGGTAGGCGGCGGTGACCTCCTCGGCGCCCGGCACGGCCTGGTAGACCTGGTTGGCGATGGTCCAGCCGACCTGGATGTCGGGGTTGATCGAGCGCACGGCCTTCACCGCCGCGTGGTGCGCGGCGATCACCGCGTGGGTGGTCTCCTCGTCGGGGAAGGGCAGCCCGGCGGGCGGGAAGCCCTGCTCGCCGCGCTTGGCGAGACCGGCCATCACCGCGATCATGTTCGGCTCGTTGAGGGTGCACACATACGGGACGCCCTCGGCGATGATCGGCGCGCATTCCTCGACGTACCGCGCGAACAGCTCGACCGCGCCCTCGGCGGTGAACCCGCCCAGGTCCTCGAACCACTGCGGGATCGTGAAGTGGTGCAGCGTCACCATCGGCCGCAGGCCGCGGGCTATCGCACCCTCGACCATGCGCCGGTAGTGGGCGATCTCGGCGCGCGAGAAGTGGCCGCGGGCGGGCTCGATGCGGGCCCACTCCACGCTGAACCGGTAGTCGGTGAAGCCCAGTTCGGCCAGCACGTCCATGTCCTGCTCCCAGCGGTGGTAGCTGTCGCAGGCGTCCAGGCTCGGCTCCTGGATCTTCGCGGCCGGGTCGTGCTCCTTGCGCCACCAGTCGCTGTTGACGTTGTTGCCCTCGATCTGGTGGGCGGCGGTGGAGGCGCCCCACAGGAACCCGTCGGGGAAGGGCGTGCGGGCAGGGTCGAGCGTCATGGTGATGCCTGTCTTTCTGCGTTACGGGGAGCCGGCTGTCGTGGGTGAGGGGAGCCGGTCGGAATCCTCAGGCCGGCGACGCTGCGGGCCTGGAGGCGGGGCGGCCGGTCGCCGCGGGCCCGGTCACTTCAGGCCGGCGGTGGCGATGCCCTGCGTGAAGTGCCGTTGCAGCACGGCGAAGACGACGAGGACGGGCAGCACGACGAGCAGCGAGCCCGCCATGAGCATGCCGTTGCCGCCGCCGACGGTGCGGTTGGGGTCGTTCGCGAAGGTCGCGAGGGCCACGGGAAGGGTGTACTTCTCGGGGTCGTTGGTGGCGATCAGGGGCCAGATGAAGTTGTTCCACGAACCGAGGAACGTGAAGATCGTCAGCGTCGCGAGGGCCGGCTTGACCAGCGGAAGCACGATGCGCCAGAAGATGTACCACTCGCCGGCGCCGTCCATCCGCGCCGCTTCCAGGAGCTCGTCCGGGATCGCCTGCATGAACTGCCGCATCAGGAACACACCGAACGCGCCCGCCGCGAAGGGCAGGACGAGGCCCGCGTACGTGTCGAGCAGGTTCAACTGGCTGACCAGGACGAACAGCGGCAGCACCATCAGGTTGGCCGGCACCATGAGCGCCGCGAGCACGATCCCGAAGACCTTCGAACGGCCCGTGAAGTTCAGCTTCGCCAGCGCGTAGCCGAGCATCGAGCAGAACAGCAGATTGCACACGGTCACGAGCACCGCGACGATCAGCGAGTTCAGGAAGTACTGCGGCATGTCCAGCTGGTCGAGCAGATCCCGGAAGTTCTGCAGCGTCCACTCGGACGGGAGCCAGACCGGCGGGCTCGCGGTCAGGTCCTTCTTCGTCTTGAAGGCGCTCAGCGCCATCCAGAGGAAGGGCGTGGCCATCACGAGCAGCCCGAGCGAGGCGATCACATACAGGACCGGCTTGCGGACGGCGCCCTCGCGCGGCCGGCGCGGGACCGGGGTGGTGGGTGCGGCGCTCATTTCGTGTTGTCCTTCATCAGTCGCAGCTGCAGCACCGTGATGCCCATGATCACCACGAACAGGACGTACGCCATGGCGCTCGCGTAGCCCATGTTGAAGAAGCTGAAGCCCTGCTTGTACATGTCGAGCGACACGGTCAGCGTGGCGTCGGAGGGACCGCCCTGGGTCATCACGAAGGGCTCCTCGAACACGTTGAGATAGCCGATCGTGGTGATGACCGTGGCGTACAGGAGCGTCGGGCGCAGCAGCGGCACCGTGATCCGGCGCAGCTCCTGCCAGGCGCTCGCGCCGTCCAGGCGGGCGGCCTCGCGTACCTCCGTCGGGATGGCCTGCAAGCCGGCGATCATCAGCACCATCACGGTGCCGAGGTTGCGCCACACGGCCATCGCGATCAGCGAGGGCATGGCCCAGGTCTCCGAGCCGAGGAAGTCCGGTGCGGTGAAGCCGAGTTCGTCGCCGAGCCCGGCGATCAGGCCGTCCGCGGGGTCGAGCACGAAGCGCCAGACGATCGCCACGGCGACGATCGTCGTGACCACCGGAGCGTAGAAGCCCACGCGGAAGACCGTACGGGCCTTGTCGATGCCGCTGTTGAGGAGGACCGCGGCGAACAGGCCGAGCCCGATGGTCAGCGGCACCCCGACGACCACGAAGTACGCGGTGTTGAACAGGGCCTTGAGGAACTGCTCGTCCCCGAACAGCTTGACGTAGTTCTCGATGCCGACGAACTCCGCCTCCAGCGGGCGGCGGACGTTGCGCTGCCCGAAGTCGGTGAAGCTCATCAGGAGCGTCGCCACGATCGGGAAGAGCATGAAGACGCCGAACAGCACCAGGAACGGGGTGGAGAACAGCCAGCCGGCCAGGTTCTGCTTCCCCACCGAGCGCTTTCGGCGCCGCCCCTTGCCGTCGGCCGGCCCGCCGTCCGCGGTCTTCACGGCCGCGGACGGGGCGGGGGTGGGTGTCGTGGTGGACATGGTGCGCCCTTCGGAGATCCGGCGTGCGCGCCGTGCGCACGCCGGGGACGGGGGAGTTACTGGACGAGGCCTTCGATCGCGCGCTGGGCCTCGTCGAGCGCGGCCTTGGGGGACTCCTTGCCCTGGGTGGCCTTCTCGATCGCCGTGTCGATCTTCGAGGTGATCTCGGTCCACTTGGGCTGGGGCGGCGAGACCTTCGCCGACTCCATCTGGGTCTTCCAGACCTTCATGTCCGGATTCGTGGCGAGCTCACCCGTCTTCCAGGCGTTCACGTTGGCCGGCAGGTCCTTGGTGCGCTCGTACCAGTCGGCCTGGCCCTCGGTGTCCGTGAGGTACTTGATGAACTTCTCGGCGGCGGCCTTGTGCTCGCTGTCCGCCGAGATCGTGAGCGCCGAGCCGCCCGCCATCGCGGCGGAGGTCTCGTCCTCGGGCACGTTCGCGACGGCCCACTTGCCCTTGAGGTCGGGGTAGTTCTCGTCGATCAGGCCCATGATCCAGGGGCCGCCGAAGAACATGGGAACGGAGCCGTTGTTGAAGTCCTTGGTCACGTCGTAACCGGGGCGCACCGACTTCTCGCTGAGGCCCTTGTCGAAGTAACTCGCGTAATTCTCCAGCGCCTTGACGGCCGCCGGGCTGTTGGCCACGGCCTTGCCGTCCTTGGAGACGATCTCGCCGCCCGCCGAGTACAGGAACTGGTAGAAGCTCTGCACGGTGTCCAGGCCGCCGGGCTGGATCGACAGACCCCACTTGGTGCCGGCCTTCTTCTGGAACTTCTCGGCCGCCTGCTGCAGTTCCGCCATGGTGGCCGGGGCCTTGTCGATGCCGGCCTTCTCCGCGAGGTCGGTGCGGTAGAAGAGGACGCGCGTGTCGACGTACCACGGCACGCCGTACGTCTCGCCGTCGTGCTGCCCCTGCTTCCAGCCGGCCGGGAAGAAGTCCTTCTCCTGGAAGGTCTTGGTGTCCACCGGCTCCAGTGCGCCCATGTCCGCGAACTCGGTCATGTAGCTGCCGCCCATCTGCATCACGTCGGGCAGCTTGCCCGCTGCTGCGGCGGCCACGAGCTTCTGGTGCGCCACGTCCCAACCGATCGGCGTCACCTTGACCTTGATGTTCGGGTTGGCCTTCTCGTAGACCTTCGCGACATCGGCCAGCTTCTCGCCCTCGGTGCCCATGGCCCAGACCGTCAGCGTCTGCTTCGCATCGGCCGCGGCCTGGTCCCCGCCGGAACCGCCGCAGGCGGTCAGCGTCAACGCGGACGCCAGGGTCACGGCGAGCGCGGCGGTGGTGGTGCGGCGGTTCATGGACGGCTCCTTCGTAACGGACCGTGGAATGTATGCGTTGCCTGTAAGCGCATACATAACTCTGTGACAGCGTCGATGCTGTGGCAAGAGGGGTCTTGGTCACACTCCCGTAACGGGCGCGACACCTGGATGGGGTGCGGTGCCGCCGTACGTCGACGTGGTGCCGGTGCCTTCGTACGGCGACGCGGTGCCGGTGCCGCCGTACGCCGACGCGGTGCCGGTGAGGCCATACGCCGACGCGGTGCCGTCGTACGTCGCTGGCTCACCGGACCTGTCTCCGTTACTGCTGGGGTGGCTGAGTAGGGTCATGGTCATGGCAGCCAGCACCGAAGGCGCCCGCGCCGCGCGGGCCTTCACCCACGACTTCCCCTTCGATCCTTCCTACGGCCGCACCCTCGACGACCTGCTGCGCATCCCCGCCCCGGAGGGCCCCGCGGACTTCGACGCCTTCTGGCGCGGGCGGTACGAGCAGGCGCGTGCGGTGGCGCCGCGGCCCGAGCTCGGGCCGCTCGTCGAGGAGCGCGACGGCGTGCGGATCCACGAGGTCTCGTACACCTCCGTGGGCGGGGTCCGCCTCGGCGGCTGGCTGGTGCTCCCGGCCGAAGGCGCGGCGGAGCACGGCTTCGTCATCGGGCACGGATACGGCGGCCGCGAAGCCGCCGGCGCCGACGTGCCGCTGCCCCTGCCGCATTCCGCCGCGATCCTGCCGTGCGTGCGCGGCATGGCGGACCGCAGCCTGTCGCCCACGGTGCCCTCCGTGGCCGGGGAGCACGTGCTGCACGGCATCGGCTCACGCGAGACGTACGTCATCGGGGAGTGTGTGGCCGACCTGTGGTGTGCGGCCTCTGCGCTCTTGGAGCTGGTCCCTGAACTGAACACCTCCGCCCCGCGCCTCGGCTACCGCGGCGTGAGCTTCGGCGGCGGCCTCGGTGCCCTCGTCCTGCCCTGGGACGACCGCTTCGCGGCCGGTCAGCTCACCGTGCCGACCTTCGGCAACCACCCGCTGCGGGTGACGCTGGACTGCGCCGGGAGCGGCGCGGCGGTCCGCCGCCACCACGCCGACCACCCCGAAGTCCTCGACGTCCTGGCCTACTTCGACGCGGCGACCGCGGCGCGCAAGCTGCACAAGCCGGTCCTCGTGGCTGCGGCGCTCTTCGACCCGTCAGTGCCGCCGCCCGGCCAGTTCGCGGTCCACAACGGTCTGGCCGGACCGCGCGACCTCATGGTGTGCGAGGCGGGGCACTTCGACTACGAGGGCACGCAGGCCGAGCAGGAGCAACTGGACGCGGCGACCGCGGAGTTCTTCGCGCGGGTGCTCTGAGGGCGGGCGCGATCAGGGGCGGGTGCCCTGAGAGCGGGTGCTCTCAGGGGGGCGGCTGCTCTGAGGTGCGGATGGTGCCGGGTGGGGGGGTGTGCTCCCCGCCGGGGCAGTGGGCATACCCACCGCGCGGCGCGTCTGCTTCAATGCGGCCCGACCGGCTTTCCTCTGACGGGAGTTCCGTGTGCGTCGTCGTGTGACCGGTGTGAGCGGTGCGGCCGTCCTGGTCCTCGGGCTGCTGCTTTCCGGGTGTTCCGAGGACTCCGGGTCCGAGCCGATCACCGGGGAGTGGCAGGCGGACGGCCGCCAGCCGCCGGGGTACGCGGACTTCGGGGACCAAGCGATGATCCGCGTCGACGAGGCGGGCAAGGCCATCCTCGGGACGTCGCCGTCACGCTTGTGCGGGGGAGCGGAGGTCACGGCCGCGGACGAGGCGGAGGGCGCCTCGGATGCGGGCCGGGGCGAGGCGGACGGTGCCGCGTACCGCATCGCGTTCGCGTCCCCGTGTGCCACGGTCGGCGTGCCGTCGAGCCTGGACGTCGTGGTCGACGGGGACGTACTGAAGGCCAGGCCAGCGGGAATGCCGGGCGGGGAGGCCTTCCGCTTCCGGCGGGCCGACTAAGTGGTCGGATCCGGAAGTCCTTCGGGGGTTGATCATGCTGAGAGTGCCGTGGAGGATTCTTCCGGTAGGTCGGTGACTGCGTGCCGGTCGAGTCTGGCCAGCAGATCGTCCAGGTCGGAGGTGGTGAACCTCCACTGGAACGGCTGTGCCGTGGCGTTGTAGCGGTCTTCGAATCTTCGGAGCCGGTCCCTGACCTGGTCGAGGTCGGTGAAGTCGTCGGGTGCGACGACCTTGCGCTGCACGATGGAGAAGAAGATCTCTATCTGGTTCAGCCAGGAGGCATGGACGGGTGTATGGCCCATGACGGCGTTCGGAAATCTGTTGGCCAGGCGGTCTATGGCCGACTGGCCGCGATGTGAGGAGCCGTTGTCGACGATCCACTACACGCGTTTCGCGCTGGCGTAGGCGGCCAGGTAGGCCAGGGCTCCGCCGCGCCCGTAGGTGTGGTTGTCGCGCATCGCGCGGGCCTGGCCGGGGGCCAGGGTGGGGTGGCAGCGGCAGCGGGCCTGGATGGAGGTCTTCTCATCCGCGGAGATGACGTACTCGTCTTCGCCGAGCGGGACACTGTCGAAGGTGCGGGCGTAGAGGTCCAGGACCCGTTGAGCGGTGGCGCGGAAGTTCGGGTCGCGGATGAAGATCCAGGAGCGGTGCTGCCAGGGCTTGAGTGCGTCGCCCTTGAGCCAGCGGCGCACCGTGGAGGCGGAGATCGTCTCGGTGATGGCCCGGGTGACGGCCTCGCGCGCGAGCTCGGCGCGTGACCAGTGGGAGAGCGGAGTTTCGGTTTCGGTGGGCAACTGGCAGGCCAGCGCCTTGATTTCGGCGTTTTGCAGCGCGGTGAATGTCGGCGGTCGTCCCGATCGCTTGAGGTCGGCCAAAACAGGCACCCTGCTGGCCGCGAATCGGCCGCGCCAGGGGCGTCGCACGGTGTCCACGTGCAGGTGGGTTTCGGCGGCGATCCGGGCGTTGCCGCGACCTCGTGCCGCCAGGAGCGCGATCGTCGCCCGCCGGCGTGCCTGGTGCGGGGTTTTGTGGCCGTAGGTCGTCTTCTTGAGTCGGTGGCGCTCGGAAGCGGTCAGCTCCACGGGCACGGCAGAGCACACGGGCATGGAAGGAGAGCGGCCCATCTCTCGGGCGGTGAACGGGAGGGACAGCGCCGGCTTACCTCACCGGCACAGTCCTCAAGTCCCCGGTGGCCAGGGCGTGCCCGATAGGTCGTTGACGAGCACGCCCCTCGGAGGTCAGCTGGTGACGTACTGCTCGGAGTATTCCGCGGTGGGGGCAATCGGGGTGATGACGTCGATCAGGACGCCGTTGGGATCGGCCACGATGAAGTGCCTTTGCCCGAAGTCCTCGCTGCGCAGCGCAAGGACGGGAGGCAGCCCTTCGCTGGTGACGAGCCGTTCCCATTCCGCGTCCACGTCCTCCACTTCGAAGTTGAGCAGCAGGCCCTGTGCGGGGACCCGGTGGCCCTCGGGAACCGTCGGGTGGCTGTGGTCGAGGAGGGCGAGCTCGTACCCGGGATCTCCCGGCTGGCGCAGGCTGACGTACCAGTCGGCCTCGAACGTCGTCTCGAACCCCAGCAGCCGGGTGTAGAAGTCGTGGGACTCTCGCAGCTTCGCTGTGCCGATCACGGGATAGAAGCCGGTCAGCTTCATACCTGAACCCCTTTCGCATACCATCAGTATGCGAATGACGCTATTCGCATACCTTCGGTATGTCAATGAGGAGTGCGATGCGACAGCACGGCATCCGGGCGCAGCAGCGGGAGCAGACCAGGCAGGCGCTGCTGCGGGAGAGCAGGCGCCTGTTTTCAGGCAGCGGCTACGGCGCAGTGGGCCTGGCGGAAATCGTCCAGGCAGCCGGAGTGACCAAGGGTGCGCTCTATCACCACTTCACCGGCAAGGCGGACCTCTTCCGTGCCGTCCTGGAAGAGATGCAGCAGGAAGTGGGCCGACGCGTGGCCGCGGCCGCCGACGCCCACGACGATCCCTGGACCCAGCTGACCGCCGGCTGCCAGGAGTTCCTCACCGCCACCACCGATCCGGACATCCAACGCGTCATGCTGGTCGACGGGCCTGCCGTACTGGGATGGAGCCAATGGCGGGCAATGGACGAAGCCGCCTCGGCCCGCCACCTCGCCGACGCGTTGTCCTCCCTCATCGACGCAAGGATCATCGCCCCGCAGCCAGTCGCACCACTGGTCCACCTGCTGTCGGGAGCAATGAACGAGGCCGCCCTGTGGCTCGCATCCTCCTCCGACCCCGAAGACCTGGACCACACCAAAGCCGCGCTGGCACAACTGCTACAGGCGCTGCGCACCGCCTGACTTGACGACAGCATCACAGGGCGCAATCACTCAGCTGTCGACCCGCATACACCACGCGGTGAGTGCTCGGGTTAACCCCCGAAGGACTTCCAGAGCCGACCACTAAGCGTTCTTCCGGCGGGCGGACGGGAGCAGTCACGCGCGGGGACGGTCTGCCGAGGGCGGCTCGTCGGGCCGGTTCGCGATGAGGCGCTCGCAGACCGCTCGGTGGGCCGGAAAGCGTCCGGCGATCCGGGTCAGCGCCGCGATCATCTCCGCGCGCGTGCTCAGGGGGTAGTAGGCGTGGTGCAGCGCAAGTGCCAGGCGTACGGCGTCGTCCGCGCCGCGCACCCACGCGTCCAGGGTGGAGTGGAGGGATGCACCGTTGTCGGTTCCCGACCACACCGCCACGTCCAGGAACACGGTCGCTTGACCCATAGTGGCCCGGCCGGATTCCACTGCCGTGGCGACGAGCTCGGCGATGTCGTCGGTGCCGTGGGCCCGGATCAGGTCCTCGACACGGTCGAACAGCTCGTCGGGCAGGTCCTCGTCGTGGCGGCCCGAGACCGGAACGGCGCAGAGCAGGTCAAGTGCTGCGTGTACGGCTGGAGTTGTCACCGGATCCCCGATCGTTCGCCTCTCCCTCAGTGACCGTAGCCGGGGCAGGAGCGGTGAGCCGCTCATTTGTCGACGGCTGCCACCGGGGGCACGGGAGGGCTGGCCCGAGGCGCGCTGACGTCGGACGGAAGCGGGCGTCCGTCGGTGGCCCCTCAACCCCCGCGCGGATCACTGTTCCCGCGCTCCCCTGGTCCTCGCGTCGCTCAGTCCCCGCACCCGCAACTGCTCCGCCTCGCCACCGACACCGGCAGCATCATCGAGACGGGTTCGCTGTCCTGGCGGCCGGTCAGGCGGCGTACGAGCAGTTCCACCGCCTCCTCGCCCATCCGCCGCATCGGCTGACGCACGGTGGTGAGTGCCGGGCGGACGATACGGCTGAGCGCGATGCCGTCGAAGCCGGTGACCGCGATGTCCCGCGGGACGCGCACCCCCCGGCGCTCCAGCGTGTGCAGCGCGCCCACCGCCATCTGGTCGTTCGCGAACAGCAGGGCGTCGGGGCGCGGGCCGGACCGTTCGAGCAGCGCGTCCGCGGCCTGCGCGCCCTCCGCCTGCGTCATCATCCCGACGCGCAGATCGGGCTCGTCCGGCGCGGGCAGACCCGCGGCCCGGCAGGCCTCGACGTAGCCACGGAACCGGGCGGCCACGTCCGGGGACTCCTCGGCGGACCCGATGTAGGCGAGGCGACGCAGCCCGTGGTCCTCGATGAGGTGCCGGGTCAGCTCGCGCTGGCCGTCGGCGTTGGCCACCTCGATGTGGTCGAGGTGGTCCAGGTCGTCCGACTCCCGGGGGCCGGCGAGCATCACGACCGGCTGGCGCCGCGAGATCACCTCAAGCTCCTCGGTCGCGACGGTGCGGGCCAGGACGGCGAACCCGTCGACGCGCCCCGCCACCTTCGCCACCAGGCTCTCGGGCCCGCCCTTGAGGGAGGCGGCGATCAGGAGTGCGTACCCGTGGCGGCGTGCGGCCCGCTCCATGCCGCGGATGATCTGGTCGGAGTAGAGCATCGCGGCGTCGTCGATGTCCTCGCCCGCGGTGCTCTCCGCCTCCGACTCGGCGTCCGGGTCCGAGTAGTCGGGGAAGCACAGGCCGAGCACCCCGGTCGAACGGCTGGCGAGTCCGCGCGCGTTGCCACTGGGCACATAGCCGAGTTCGCGGGCGGCTTCGAGCACCCGCTGCCGGGTTTGCTCGCGCACGGTGTCGGGGGACCGGTAGACCCGGGACACCGTGGCGATGGAAACACCGGAACGTTCGGCGACGTCGTACACAGTGGGGGCTGAGCTCACCGGGTGGGACCCCGATTCCGTTGGGGCCCGAATGGGCCGGACCGTATGAAAGCGCATTCACCCTAGGTCGGGATGCGGCGCGGGGCAAGGCCGGGGCGGGGTGGGAGGCGAGGCCGAGCCGCGGTGGGCAGCGAGGTCGCGCCGGGTGGGAGGTGGGGCCGGCCGGGACGGAGTCGAGGCGGTGCCGGGCGCCGCGCGTCGTCGCACCGAGACCTGGCACCCTGACCCCATGAAGATCGCAGCGGCCCAGCTCACCTGCACTCCCGCCGACATCCCGGCCAACGTGCGGCGGATGGCAGACCTCGCCGCCGAGGCCCGCGCGCAGGGGGCGGAGCTGATCGTCCTCCCCGAACTCGCCCTCACCGGCTACGAGTTGGACGCGATCCGCGACCACCCGGCCCTGTGGACCCGCCACGACGACGTACGCCTGGACGCGCTGCGCGCCTGCGGCCTGGTGACAGTCGTGAACGCCGCCGCCCCGTCCGGCGGCCCACGACCCGCGATCGAGACCTTCGTGTACGGGCCCGAGGGCGCGCTCCTGACGACGTACCGCAAGCAACACCTCTTCGAGCACGAGCAGCAGGTCTTCGCCGCAGGCGGCACCGACGGACGCTTCACCTACGGAGGTCTCCGCTTCTCCCTCGCCACCTGCTACGACAACCACTTCCCCGCCCTCATCTCCCGCGCCGCCGCAGACCGTTGCGATGCCCACCTGGCCAGTTCGCTGTACGGCACGGGCGGCGGCGTACGCGAACGCGCGACCGTCTACCCGGGCATCGCCCGCAGCGCCGGCCTCCACGTCGTCCTCGCCAACCACGTCGGACCCGCCGGGGAGTGGACAGGCTGCGGCGGGTCGGCGGTGTGGGCGCCGGGCGGCACCCTGCTCGCGGAGGCGGACGACTGTACGGAGGGCGTGGTGGTCGCGGAGGTGGGGCCGGTGGGGCAGCCCGCGGGCATGGACGCCGCGCGGGCACATTCTGCGAACTCTCTGTGAGCCCGCTGGCCGTGCGGTGTCGATTCAGGAGCGGCTTGCCGACCACCTGTGCCGATCTGCCGACCGCTCACAGAGAACTCCCATACGGACTCATCCCGCTCCCATGACGCCGGGCCAGGCTGGTCCGCGGACGCACCGCCACGGTGCGTGCCCACCACCGGCACCCCTGCACAGACGGAGATGTGATGATCGAGGTTCGCGGCCTGACCAAGCGCTACCACGAGGTGCGCGCCGTCGACTCACTGGACTTCACTGTGCGCCGTGGCGAGGTCACCGGCTTCCTCGGCCCCAACGGCGCGGGCAAGTCGACCACCATGCGCATGATCCTGGGACTCGACGCCCCGACCTCGGGAACCGCCACCATCGACGGCCGTCCGGCCGCCGCGCACCCCGCTCCGCTGCGGGCCGTGGGCGCCCTGCTCGACGCCGGGGCGCTGCTGCCGAGCCGCAGCGCCCGGCACCATCTCCTCGCCCTCGCGGCCGGCAACGGCATTCCGCGCCGCCGCGTCCAGGAGGTGCTCGACGTGGTCGGGCTCGGCTCCGCGGCCCGCCGCGCTGCGGGCACGTACTCCCTCGGAATGAAGCAGCGACTGGGCATCGCCGCTGCCCTGCTCGGCGATCCGCCGGTCCTGGTACTCGACGAACCGCTCAACGGCCTGGACCCCGAGGGCATCGTCTGGATGCGCCGCCTGCTGCGCGGCCTTGCGGCGGAGGGGCGCGCGGTGATGGTCTCCAGCCATCTGATGAACGAGGTGGAACGGACCGTCGACCACCTCGTCGTGATCGGCCGGGGCCGGCTGATCGCCGACACCTCCATGGCCGCGTTCATCGCGGCCCACTCCTCACCTCGGGAAGTCGTGGTGCGCAGCCCGCGCGCCGAGGTGTTCGCCTCCCGGCTCGCGGCCGAGGGTGCGGCGGTGCGCCGCGGTGACGACGCGCAGAGCCTGGTCGTCACCGGACTCACCGCCCCGGTCGTCGGCGCGCTGGCCGCCGCCCGCGGCATCGAACTGCACGAACTCGCCCCGCGCAGACCCTCGTTGGAGCACGCCTTCATGGAACTGACGCAGGACAGCGCGGAGTACGCCGCGACAGCCGGCACGGGCGCGGACAAGGAGACCTTCTGATGAGCGACACCAGCGTCACCACGCGCCGCCCCCTCGCCGACCGGACGCTGCCCGGCCCCCAGGAGCGGGGTCGGGCGACCTTCCTGCACAGCCTTCACGCCGAGTGGATCAAGTTGCGGACGATGCGCTCCACGCTGTGGGTCGCCCTCGGCACCCTGGTCGCGGGTGTCGGCCTAGCCGCGCTCAACGGCGCCTCCGCCGGCGGTGAACACGCCACCCTCGCACCGGCCGACCAGGCGGTCTTCGACCCGCTCGGCACCGCCCTGAAGGGCTACATGCTGGCGCAGGTCACCCTCGCACTCCTGGGCGGCCTGGTGATCACCGCCGAGTACGGCAGCCGTACGATCGTCCCCACCCTCACCGCCGTACCGCACCGCAGCCGTGTCCTGGCGGCGAAGGGCGCCGTCCTCGCCGTCGCCGCGTACGCGGTGGGCGTGGCCACGATGCTGGCCGGCTTCGCGGCCGGCCAGTCGGCGCTCGCCGGTGCCGGAGCCCCGCACGTCCAGCTGTCCGACCCCGAGTCGCTGCGTGCCGTGTTCGGCGGCGCGCTCTACCTCACCCTCGCAGCCCTCCTCGGCCTCGCGGTCGGCACCCTGGTCCGGAGCACCACAGCCACGGTCACCACGATGTTCGCGACCCTGCTCATCGTGCCGGCCTTCGGACCCGCACTGCCCGGCCCGCTGGCCGACTGGGCCGCCGTCTACTGGCCGCCGACGGCGGGTGGCCAGATCGTCACCGGTTACCGGGACCCCGCTCTGCTCGACCCGTGGCCTGGGCTCGGCGTCCTCGCGCTCTGCGTCGCCGTGCTGCTCACGGCCGCGTTCCTCACCTTCCGCAGGCGCGACGCGTAGGAAGATCGAGCGACCACCGGGCGCCGGTCGGACGGATCGACACGACGGAAACCGGCGGCGCCCGCACACATCTCCAAGGCGGTGACACGGCGATGGCCGACCAGCTCCTCGTGGTGGAGGACGACCCGACTCTGCGCGAACTGCTCTCCGCGAGCCTGCGCCTGGCCGGCTTCACGGTGCATGCGGTGACCACGGGCGCCGAGGCGCTGGACGCCGTCCGGCAGGGCCCGCCCGACCTGATCGTCCTCGACGTGATGCTGCCGGACTTCGACGGTTTCGAAGTCGTCCGCCGACTGCGCAACGACACCGCGCTGTCGCCTTCGGGGCCGCCCCCCGTCCTCTTCCTCACCGCGCGGGACGCGGCCGAGGACCGGATCAGCGGCCTGACCGCGGGCGGCGACGACTACGTGACGAAGCCCTTCAACCTGGAGGAGCTGATCCTGCGCATCCGCGCCATCCTCCGCCGCGCGGGCGGCGGCCGCCCGGACGGCCGGCTCACCGTGGGCGACCTCGTACTGGATCCCGACAGCCATCAGGTCACCCGCGGGGGAGCGGCCGTCGCGCTCTCGCCGACCGAGTTCAGCCTCCTGAAGGTCCTCATGGAGCACGCCGGACAGGTCCTCTCCAAGGAGCAGCTCCTCGACCTCGTCTGGCGCTACGACTTCGGGGGAGACCACAGCATCGTCGCGACCTACGTCAGCTATCTGCGCCGCAAGATCGACTCGGTTGAGCCCCAACTCATCCACACCGTCCGCGGCACGGGCTACGTCCTGCGCAGGCCGCAGCCGTGAAGCGCCTCGGACAGGCCTGGACGGGCGGGTTCTCGCTGCGCGCCCGGCTGGTGGCGATCACGCTCGGACTCCTGGTCGCCGCACTGCTCGCCAGCACGGGACTGCTCGTCGCCCAGTTGCAGCGGCATCTCGTCGGACAGCTCGACGAGCGGGTCGCCGGTGTGGCCGCGGTCGCGGCCCGCCTGCCCACGCTGCCGGACGTGGTCGGCGAGGAGGCGCCGCGGGTACGGGACGCCGTGGAGCGGCAGTTGGTGAAGGACGTGTACGTCGCCTACGCCGAAGCCGACGGCACGGTCCGCTGGGTGATCGGCCCGACCGGAGCGGCACCACCCGACCTGGACCCCGCGCGCTTCACCGCGCCCGGCGGCGAACCCGTCGCGGTCAGCGCGCGGGACGGCCAGGAGTGGCGGGCCGTCGCTGTCCCGCGAACGGCGGGTGAGGGCACTGTGATCGCGGCGGGCTCGCTCGCGGGGGTCGAGGAGGCCCTGCACGACCTCACGCGGCGGGTCCTCCTGATCGACGGAATCGTGCTCGTGGCGCTCGGCGTGGCGGGCTGGTACGCGGTCCGCGCCGGACTGCGGCCGCTGCGCCGGGTGGAGACCACGGCGACGGCCATCGCCGGCGGCGACCTGACTCGCCGGGTGCCGGAACTCGCGGGCGCCAGGACCGAGTTGGGCCGCCTCGCCACCGCGCTCAACGGAATGCTCGACCGGATCGAGGCCGGGGACGCCGCGCGCGACGAGGCCGAACGGCGGATGCGGCGCTTCCTCGCCGACATCAGCCACGAACTGCGCACCCCGCTCGCCGGGATCAAGGGCTTCACCGAGCTCTACCGGATGGGCGGCATGCCCCGGCGCGCCGACGTGGACGCCTCGATGGGGCGCATCGAACGCGAAGCGGCCCGCCTTGTCGACCTCGTCGAGGAACTCCTGCTCCTGGCACGCCTCGACGACCCGTCGTCCGCCGACCCGCTGCCGCTCCAGCGCACCCCGATGGACCTGCGCACGCTGGCCGCCGACGCCCTGCACGACCTGCGCGCCCTCGATCCGCGGCGCGAGGTCACGCTCACCGGAGTCGACGGCGGCCCCCAGGGCGGCGCCCCGGTCCTCGGCGACGAGGCACGCCTGCGGCAGGTCACGTCCAACCTCGTGGGCAACGCCATCGCGCACACCCCCGCCGGCACCCCGGTCCGCATCGGAGTGGGCACACAGGGGGCCTTCGCCGTACTGGAGTTCGCGGACCAGGGACCGGGCATGACGGCCGAACAGGCCGACCGTGCCTTCGACCGGCTCTATCGCGGGGACCGGTCCCGGGGCCGTACCGCCGCCCAAGGCGCCGGCCTGGGCCTGGCGATCGTGGACTCCCTCGTACGGGCACACGGCGGCCGGGTCGAACTGCGCACCGCACCGGGGGAGGGAGCGACCTTCAAGGTGCTGCTGCCGCTGCATCACGGTGACTGACCGCACCGCATCTCGCCCGGAGGTGAAGGTCCGTGGTGAGGGGGACTTTTGGCGGATGCGCTGCCGGAAGCGATCGGCAGTCTGGTCTGTACGACAGCGAGTCGCCGCACTCGTGGAGGTAGACGCATTCGTACAGTCGCACTGCTTCTGGCAAGAGAGGTTTCCCATCAGGCGGTTCGAGCAATGCGCGCCACCTCCGTGCAAATCGTGGGGCAGGGAAAGTTCGGCTGCGACCTCGGTGACCGAGGCCAAGGATTTCGATGGGGCCTCTCGTGTGTGACGGGCACCAGAGGCCAGCGGTCGCACGCGTACCAGGCGTCGGTGCGCAGGGCGCCGGACTCACACGGGCCATAAGTTGGACGTGCTCGCTGGACCGGAGTCACAGGCTTGATTTCGCTGCGTGTGCGACCCATCACAACTCCACGTATGGTCCAAAAGGGGACCTGGACGCGATCTCGTGCCATGGGAGATATCGCATGACGAGCCAGCGGAAGGCCAAGAAGCAACGCCAGGCCGAGCTCAAGAACCCCCAGTGGGGCCCCAACGCCCCCACGACAGTCGTCTTCGACGGCTACGGCCACACTGTGGACCCCGAGGTGCGCGAAGCTGACCTGCACCGATTCATCGGTCACATGGCAGTGCGCGGCTGGGAGGTCATCCACCGCATGCCGGGCGCTGTCCTCTTCGCCAGGGTCCACAGGGCCAACCAGATCTCCGGGGCCGCTGCCGGCTTCTGGGTTGCCGGCCCACTGGGAGCCGCAGTCGGCGCCAGCGGAATGGACCAGACCGTACGCGCACAGGCCTGGGTCGACGAGACAGGGCGCATCTTCGCCAGAGGCGCTTGAGGGGGCACGAGCAAGAACGAGGTACCTCATGTCGCACGACCAGAACGCCTGGAATCACCCGCCCTACACGTTGCCAACCCCGCCGTCCCCGCCGCAGGAGCCGAAGAAGCGCAGACCACTGATCCTTGCGCTCAAAATCGCGGCCGGCGTGCTCGCCGCATTTGTGCTCATCGGGATCGTCGGCAGCGCGATGAAAAGCGACAAGCCCAAGAGCAAGACCAACAGCACGGCAGCAACGGCGACGCGCCAGGCCGAGGAGCAGACGGAGAAACCCGACCCTGCTCGCGAAACTGTGACACTCGCCGGCACGGGTGAAAACGCCACGCAGAAGGTGCCGCTCAAGGGCGACTACCTCGTATCAATCGAGTACAGCGGCAACAAATCCGACTTCAACGACTCACGGGGAACCAACTTCATCAGCAAGATCGACTCGTCCGACGACACCAGCATCTCCTTCGGCTTCAGCAAGTCCCTGACGAACGACATCGCCGAGTCCGGCTCCAAGACAAAGCGCCTCAAGAACCTCGACGGCACCTACTGGGTCGAGGTGTCCAACGCCTCCGCCGCAGCCACCTGGAAGTTCACCTTCACGCCTGAATAGAACGCTGTGATCGTGACGGCCGCCGGCCACCTTTCGGGGCATCCGCGGCCTCGGATGCCTTCGGAAGCGGCTGTGGCTGCACGCGCTCCACGGTGTGCTCCGCGGCGTGCCCAACCCCTCCCAGAACCTCATGCCGAGGATCCCGGACCACGTGCCCGCGCACACCGAGGTCCTAACGAGGGCTTTCCGCTGTCGTGCGCATGTTCCCCCGCACTCGCGTGTGCGACATGGCGGTGCCCCTCTCGCACCTGGACCTGGAGCCCGGCAACCCCGACAACCCCGGCCGTGCGCTCGCCGACTTCTTCCGCCTGGAACACGGCAAGGTCGTCGAGCACTGGGATGTCATCCAGGAGATCCCGCTGGAATCCGCCAACCCCAACGGCATGTTCTGAGCCGGTGGGCTGCCGCTGAGCGGTTCCCGGCCCACCCCCGATCTTCGCCCCGACTTCACCTCCCGTCCCACCAGACCCTCGAAACTGCGTGCGGTCCGCGTCACCATGGCGTGGGCCGCACGCACGTATTGCCGTAATCGATGGAGGTCACACATGGTCGGGCGTCGTGAACTACTGGGAATGGCGGGCGCCGCGGTCGGTGCGGGCCTTGTCGGTGCCGGGGCCGCGGAGGCTGCCGGGCGCGGGTCCGGGGGCCGGACTCTGAAGGTGATGCAGTTCAATATCTGGCTGGGCGGGAGCCGGGTGGAGGGCGGACGCGCGGGGATCGCCGACACGATCGCCGTGGTCCGTCCTGATGTGGTGTTGCTGAGTGAGTCCAATCCGCAGCGGGTCGCCGATCTGCTGGCCGACCTCGTCGAGCGCGGGCTCACCTACTACGACAACGCCAACCCGACCGATCCCGCGGTCATTTCACGCTTCCCGATCATCGACCGTGCCTCCTTCCCGTCCTGGTCGAAGGCCGTGATCTCGGTGGACGGCACCGAAGTGGCCGTCTATTCGGGGCATCTGGAGTACCGCTACTACGTCAACTACCTGCCGCGCGGCTACGGCGGCGGCACTCCCGCGCCGTTGGAGACCTCGGAGTACGGCTGGGACGAGATCCCGACCGGTCCGATCACCGACGTCGGTCTGATCACCCGCCTGAACGAGGCTTCCGGGCGTACGAAGGTCACCAAGGCGATGCTCGCCGATGCCGCGGCCGAGCGCGGCCGGGGCCGACTCGTCATTCTGGGTGGCGACTTCAATGAGCCGTCTTTTCGTGACTGGACCCGTCGTACGCGCAATCTGTTCGACCACAACGGCACGGTGATCGACTGGTCCACGACCCGGGCGATCGAGGACGCCGGGTTCCGTGACACCTACCGGGTGATCCACCCCGACCCGGTGCGCACCCCGGGCTTCACCTGGCCGAGCGACAACCCCGGTGCGGACACCGGGGAGTTGACCTGGGCGCCGAAGGCCGACGAACGCGACCGTATCGACTTCGTCTACTACCACCCCGACCGTCGTATCCGACTGCTCGACAGTGTCATCGTCGGTCCGTCGACGACCATCGTGCGCAACGAACGCGTGCCGGAGAGCGGGCGCGATCCGTTCTGGGAGCCGACGTGGACCTGGCCGAGCGACCACAAGGCGGTGCTCAGTACGTTCCGGGTTCGGACCCGAGCCTGAGTGCGTGCGTGCCTCCCGTATCGGCTCCCATGAACGGGAGCCGGGAAGGGAGCCGGTACGGGACGCGGCGTGATCCCGTCCGGACCGGGGCGTACGAGGCCCGCGTGCTCCCGATGAGTGATCACTCGGGGCCGGCCGTTTCCGTACGAGGGTCGCCGCGGTTGAAACGATCATGCACAACCTGATCAAGACCGCACTGACCGCCGCGGGCGCCGTCCTCCTGCTCGCGCCCGCCTCCGCCGCCTCCGTCCCGATGAGCGGTTCCGACACCGACGACGCCGTCTCCATCTACGTCAAGGGAGAAGGGCTGCACGTGGATTCGGTGACGGCCTCCTCCGAGCGGGATGGCGGCACGTTCCGCATCTACGCCCACACCGGCAGCGCGGCGACGATGGACCACGTCACCGGGTGGAAGCGGGCGAAGAACGAATCCTTCGGCATGACCAGGATCAGCTCGGCCCACTGGAAGCTCAACCGCCGCTTCCCGGACGGCACCTGGCTGTGCGCGCAGTCCTCCGCCCTGAGCGGGAATCCGTGCATCAAGGTGCACCACTGAAGGGAGCGGGCACTCCCGCGAGCACGGGCCCGCCCGCCGCTCGCATTGCGCCTGCCGGGGGAACGTCCCGGCTCCCGCGCGCCCGGGGCGCCGGTAGCGGATACACGCAGAGAGTGAACTCCAACCTCCGCACCCTCTCCGTCGCCACCGCCCTCCTCCTTGCCGCCGCCGTCCTCGCCCCCGCGAGCGCGGCGGCGGCCCCTTCCGCCGACCCCGAGCCGCGCTTCCAGGTGCGCAAGGCCGTGCAACTCCTCGGAACGATGAGCGAGTACAAAGGCACCTACCCCGCGGCCGCGTTCCCCGGATGGGCGGACGCCGACCACGACGGGTGCGACACCCGCGCCGAAGTCCTCCGCGAGGAGGCGGTCGCCGCACCCCGGATCGAGGAGGACTGCCTGGTCGCAAGCGGGCAGTGGTACTCCTGGTACGACGACCGGCAGCTGACCGGCGATCCCGCACGACAGGTCGAGGTCCATCACCTGGTGCCGCTCAAGGAGGCCTGGGAGTCCGGCGCCCATGCCTGGGACACCGCCACACGCGAGGCGTACGTGAACGACCTCGCCGCGGCCGCCACGCTCACCGCCGTCTCGGCGGCGGCCGCCCGCGACCGCGGCGACCGCGATCCGGCCGAGTGGCTGCCCCCGTACGCTCCCGCGCGCTGTGCCTACGTCGCCGACTGGATCGCGACGAAGCTGCGCTGGGGCCTGACCGTCGACTTCCTCGAAGCGGTCAAGCTGACCGAAGTCGCGCAGGGCTGCCCGAACACCCCGCTGGCCGTGCCGGCGCGCTGACCGTCGGGGCCAGGTACCCTCCCTGCCCAGTGGTTCCGGGGAGTCGCACGATCGGAAGCACTTCCGTCGCGGTGTGCCGAGGAGGTCGGATGGTCCGGGAACAGGCAGGCCGGGTCCTTGGCGCGAATCTGCGGGCCCTGCGGGCACAGGCCGGACTGACCCTGTCCGGCCTCGCGCGCGCGTCAGGCATCGCGAAGGGCACGCTGTCCCAGCTGGAGTCGGGCACGGGCAACCCCACGATCGAGACGGTGTTCAGTTTGTCGAACGCCCTCGGTGTGCCCGTCTCCTCGCTCCTGACCGAGCGCACGGACCCGGACGTGGTCCTGGTGCGCTCCGCGGGGCTCGAGGTGCTCAGCAGCAACGCCGTGGACCTGCGGATGCTGCGCCGCATGGACTTCACCGACCGGGTGGTCGAACTCTTCGACCAGCGGGTGCGGCCGGGCGAGGTGCAGCGCTCCGCGGGACACCCGGGCCGCGAACACGTCGTCGTGACCTCGGGAAAGCTCCGGGTCGGTCCCCCGGAGGCGCCGTACGAGCTGGGGCCCGGCGACTACGTGTGCTTCGACGCGCGGCGGCCGCACGTGTACGAGACGGCCGGCGGGCCCGTCGTCTCGGTGCTCATGCTGGAGTACCCGGCGGACGCGGGTCCGCCCCCGCGCGGCGCCTCGTGCGCGGTGCCCGCGCCGCGCAGCGCCGACGACGCGGGGGGTTGACGGCCCCTCAACTCCTTTCTACTCTCGCGGCGTTCATTGAATTGAACGGAAGTGGGGTGAGAGGTGTCGCCCGACGTCGTCGTGGTGGGGGCCGGCATCATCGGCGCGGCCTGCGCCGAGGCGCTGAGCGCCGCGGGCCTGCGGGTGACGGTCCTCGAACGCGGCGCGCTCGCGAGCGGCACCACCGCGGCGGGCGAGGGCAACGTCCTGGTCTCCGACAAAGCGCCCGGCCCCGAACTGGACCTCGCCCGCGCCTCCCGCCGCCGCTGGCCCCGACTGCTCGCCGCGCTGCGCGAGGAACTCGGTCCGCGCGCCGCCGAGACGGAGTGGGACCCGAAGGGCGGCCTGGTCGTGGCGACGACTGCCGAAGCCGTGGCGCCGCTCGCGGAGTTCGCGGCCGCGCAGCGCACCGCAGGGGTCCGCGCGGACCGGATCGACCCCGCCCGCGCCCGCGACCTCGAACCCCATCTGACCCGACAGGTAACCGCGGCCGTGCACTATCCCGAGGACGCCCAGCTGCAACCTGTGCTCGCGGCCACCACACTGCTCGCCGCCGTCCGCGCCCGCGGCGGCGAGGTGCGCGCCGGTACGACGGTGACGGGCGTCGTCCGGGACGCCGGGGACAGGGTCGGCGGCGTGCGCACGGACCGGGGCAGCCTCGCCTGCGGTGCGGTGGTCAACTGCTGTGGCCCGTGGGCCGGTTCCTTCGCGGCCGCGGCCGGGGCGCCGGTCACGGTGCTTCCGCGCCGCGGCATGATCCTCGTGACCGCGCCGCTGCCGCCGGACACCGTGCGCCGCAAGGTCTACGACGCCGACTACGTGGGCGCGGTCGCCAGCGGTGACGCCGAGCTCCAGACCTCGACGGTGGTCGAGTCGACGCGGGCGGGCACCGTGCTCATCGGGTCCAGCCGCGAACGGGTCGGCTTCGACGGGACCGTGCGCGTCGAGGTCCTGCGGGAGCTGGCCCGCAAGGCGGTCGCCCTCTTCCCCGTCCTGGCCGATGTGCCGGTGATGCGCGCGTACGGCGGCTTCCGCCCGTACGCGCCCGACCATCTGCCGGTGATCGGCGCGGACCCGAGACTGCCGGGGCTGTGGCACGCGACCGGGCACGAAGGCGCGGGCATCGGCCTGGCGGCGGCCACCGGGCGGCTGCTCGCCGACCTGTTCACGGGCGCGGCGCCCGAGCTGGACCCGGCGCCCTTCCGGCCCGACCGCCCGGCCGTCATGAGCCAGGCCGTCATCAGTCCGGCCGTCATCAGTCCGGCCGTCACCGGCCCGGACGGAGAGACAGCCGCATGAGGGGACTCGGGGAGGTACCCGCGTGAAGGTGCGGATCGAGGGCCGCGAGCACGAGGCGGTGCCGGGGCAGACCGTGGCCGGGGTCCTGCTCGGTGCGGGCATGGTGTCCTGGCGTACGACCAGGGGAGGCGGCAGGCCGCGGGGCGTCTTCTGCGGGATCGGGGTCTGCTTCGACTGCCTGGTGGTGGTCAACGGCATCCCGGACGTACGGGCTTGTCAGCGCCTGGTGCGGGACGGGGACGACATCCGGATGCAGCATGGCGCGGAGCTGCCGTCGTGAGCCGCGCACACCGCGGCGCGGAGCCCCGCGACGCCATGAGCCGCGTGGTCGTGGTCGGCGGCGGGCCCGCCGGGATGGCGGCCGCGCGTGCGGCGGCGAAGGCGGGTGTCGACGTGGTCCTGATCGACGCGGGCGCCAAGCTCGGCGGGCAGTACCACCGCCAGGACTCCCGCGCGGGAACGGAACGGTTCGGACTGCCGCCGGGCGTCGAGCACTTGGCCGAGTCCGTCGTCTGGGCGCTCGAACCGGTGCCCGGCGGACACCGCGTGCACCTCCGTACCGGGCCCGCCGACGCCCCCGGCAGAACCGGCCGCAGCATCGACACCCCGGCCCTCGTCCTGGCCACCGGCGCCTACGACCAGGTGCTGCCGTTCCCCGGCTGGGAGCTGCCCGGCGTGTACACGGCGGGCGCCGCGCAGGCGCTGGCCAAGGGCCAGGGCGTACGGGTGGGGGAGCGGGTGCTCCTCGCCGGCACCGGGCCGTTCCTGCTGCCGGTGGCACGCTCGCTGCTCGCCGTGGGTGCGGAGGTGGCCGCGGTGCTGGAGGCGGGCAACCCCGCGCGCTGGCTGGCACGGCCCGCAGGGCTCCTGGCCGGTGCCGGTAAACTCGGTGAACTGGCAGGCCACACCGCCGCGTTGGCCCGGCACCGCGTCCCGTACCGAACGCGCAGCGCCGTGGTCGCGGCGCACGGCACCGACCGCGTGGAAGCCGTGACGACGACCCGGCTCCGCCCCGACTGGACGGAGGTGCCGGGCAGCAGACGGCGCCTGGACGTCGACGCCGTCTGCATCGGCTACGGGTTCACGCCCCAGCTGGAACTGGCGGTGGCGGCGGGCTGCGCACTCGACGGCGGCTTCGTCACCGTCGACTCCGCCCAGCAGACCTCGGTGCCCGGCGTGCTGGCGGCGGGCGAGCTGACCGGCATCGGCGGGGCCGAACTGGCCGCCGCCGAGGGCGAGGTGGCGGGCGCGAGCGCGGCCCGGCGGCTCGGCGCGCGGCCCGCCCCTCCCGTACGGGCCCTGCGTGCGGTCCGCCGCGGCCGCCGGTTCGCCGCCGCACTGGCCGCCGCGCACCCGGTCCGTGCGGGCTGGCACGGGCGGCTGCGCGAGGACACGCTCATCTGCCGCTGCGAGGAGGTGCGTTACGGGGAGCTGCGGGACGCCGTCCGGGAACGCGAGGCGTACGGCGGCCGGGCGCTGAAACTCGTCACGCGCGCCGGTCTCGGTCTTTGCCAGGGCCGTATCTGCGGCCGGGTCGTCGCGGAGCTCACCGGCGAACTCACCGGCGAACCCGGTCAGTCGGCCGCCTTCGCCCGCCGCCCGATCGCCGCCCCGATCCGCCTCGGCGAACTGGCCGAGTCGCCCTCCGCGCACCGGGAGCCGGGGGCCGGTCCGCCCCGGGTAGCGGAGTAGCGCGCAAGAACGCCCGGAGTAGCGCGCAAAGCTCCGGACGGGGCGAGCGTCGCCTGACCACTGCCTGCCCTCAACGACCCGACGAGTACGAGGAGTTCAGCGATGAGTCCAACGAGGAGTTCGGTACCGGATCCGGCCGTGTCCGCACCGACGCGCCAGGAGAAGCTCGACGGGGTCATCGTGGCGACGGCCTTGCCGTACGCCGAGGACCGGCGCGCCCCCGCGGGGCTGCGCGTCGACCTCGACCGGTACGCGGAGCACTGCCGGTGGCTCATCGACAACGGCTGCCGCGGCGTGGGCCCCAACGGCTCGCTCGGCGAGTACTCCTCGCTCACCGACGAGGAGCGCAGGGCCGTGGCTCGGACCGCGATCGAGGCCGTCGGCGCGGACGGGGTCGTAGTGGTCGGCGTGCACGGAGTGGGTGCGCACCAGGCCCGCGCCTGGGCCGAACGCGCCGCCGAGGACGGCGCGCACGGGGTGCTGTGTCTGCCGCCGACCCTGTACCGCGCGAACGCCTCCGAGGTCATCCACCACTTCGAGCAGGTGGCGGCCGTCGGCCTGCCGGTGATGGCGTACAACAACCCGCTCGACACCAAGGTCGACCTGACACCGGACCTCGTCGCCGAACTCGCGCAGATCGACAACATCGTGGCGGTCAAGGAGTTCTCCGGGGACATACGCCGCGTCCTGGAGATCCGCGAGAAGGCCCCGGAGCTGACCGTCGTCGCCGGCGCCGACGACCTGGTCCTGGAAGCGCTGCTCATGGGCGCCACCGGCTGGTTCGCGGGCTTCCCCAACGTGTTCCCCGCCGCCTCCGTACGCCTCTACGAACTCGCCCTGGCGGGCAGGGTGCCCGAAGCCCGGGAGCTGTACGAACCGCTCGTCGGCGCCTTCCGCTGGGACTCGCGCACCGAGTTCGTACAGGCCATCAAACACGGCATGGACCTGGTCGGACGGTACGGCGGCCCCTGCCGCCCCCCGCGCGGACCGCTCGCAGGCCACCAACTCGCCGCCCTGGACGCCGACATGAAACGCGCCATCGACCACCTGGCCACTGACCACCTGGCCGCTGACCACCCGACCGCTGACCACCTGGCCGCTGACCACCCGACCGCTGACCAACCGACCGCCCCTCGGCCGACGGAGACCTGACATGCGCGCCTCCCGCCTCTACACCGCCGTCGACTCGCACACCGAGGGCATGCCCACCCGCGTCGTCACCGGCGGCATCGGTGTCATCCCCGGCGCGACCATGGCCGAACGCCGCAGCCACTTCGCCGAACACCTCGACCACATCCGCGAGTTCTTCGTGAACGAGCCGCGCGGGCACGCCGCCATGAGCGGTGCGATCCTGCAGCCGCCCACCAGGCCCGACGCCGACTTCGGGGTCCTGTACATCGAGGTCTCCGGCCTGCTGCCGATGTGCGGGCACGGCACCATCGGGGTGGCGACGGTGCTCGTGGAGACCGGCATGGTCGAGGTCGAGGAGCCGGTCACGAAGGTGCGGCTGGACACCCCGGCCGGCCTCGTGACCGCCGAGGTGCGCGTGGCGGACGGGCGGGCCGCCGCCGTCACGATCCGCAACGTCCCCTCGTTCTCGCTCCAGCTGGACGCCCAGGTCAAGGTCCCGGGCCTGGGCACGGTCACCTACGACATGGCGTACGGCGGGAACTTCTACGCCATCCTGCCGATCGCCGACCTCGGCATCCCCTTCGACCGCAGCGACGCGGACGCCAAGGACCGGATGCTGCGGGCGGGCCTCGCCATCATGGAGGCCGTCAACGAACAGAACCGCCCCGTGCACCCCACCGACCCGGGCATCGCCGGCTGCAAGCACGTCCAGCTCGTCGCACCCGGCCGCGACGGCAGCGACGCACGCCATGCGATGGTCATCCACCCCGGCTGGTTCGACCGCTCGCCCTGCGGCACCGGCACCAGCGCCCGCATGGCCCAGCTGCACGCGCGTGGCCAATTGCCCCTGGACAGGGACTTCGTGAACGAGTCCCTGCTCGGCACCCGCTTCACCGGCCGACTCGTCGAGGAGACCACGGTCGGCCGGCTGCCCGCCCAGATCCCCACGGTGACCGGCTCGGCCTGGATCACCGGGATGGGGCAGTACCTGCTCGACCCTGGCGATCCGTTCCCGCGGGGCTTCACGCTCTGACGGCGGAGCGTGGGTGCGGGAAGACCGCAGCGGCCTTCCCGCACCCACACCCGCACACCGTCCGACGTGCGCCGGCGCCCGCTACATCTTGGGCATCAGGACCGTGTCGACGATGTACACCGTGGCGTTGGCGGTCGGCACGTTGCCGCAGACGACCTTGGAAGAGTCGTTGACGGTGTAGTCCTCACCGGAGCCGGACGTGGTGAGCGTGCTCTTCTCCAGCGTCTCGAAGGTGCCGCTCTCCAGCTGCTGCGGCGTGAGCTTCTGGCCCACGACGTGGTACGTGAGCACCTTGGTGAGCATGTCCTTGTCGGCGAGGACCTTGTCCAGGTCCTCCTTCGGGATCTTCGCGAACGCGTCGTTCGTCGGGGCGAACACCGTGATGTTCTCGGCGTTGTTGAGGGTGTCGACGAGGCCCGCCTTCTTCACCGCGGTGACCAGCGTGGACAGGGCGGGGTTGTTGGACGCGGCCGTGGCGACCGGGTCCTTCGCCATGCCGTCGAAGCTGCCGGCACCGTCCTTCGGCACCGAGGCACAGGCCGGCCCGAACGGTCCGGCCATCGGGTCGGCCGACGGCTTCTCCTCGCTCTTGGTGGCGGCCGGGGTCCTGTCCGCGGCCTGGTCGGTGCTGCCCTTGTCGTCCGAGCAGGCGACCAGGGCGAGCGGCAGGACGAGAGCGGCGGTGGCGGCGACGGTCATACGGCGCAGACGGAGGGTGGTGCTCATGGTGGTTCTCCTTGGGGTGGGCTCGCAGGGCAGCGAGCCGTCAACTGGGGGTGTGCGGGGGCGCGTTGGGGGTCAGGTCACGTTGACCACCACCGAATGCCATCCGGACGCACCGTCCGGGATCGTGCGTGTGCGCTTGGCGGTCTGTAGGGCACCCGTGCCGTCGGTGGCGCGGACCTGGAGGATGTGGGAGCCGGGCGTCGCGGCCCAGTCCCAGCGCCATTGGCGCCAGGTGTCCACGGAGCCCTCGGCCGCCAACTCGGCCTGCTGCCAGGCGCCTTCGTCGACGCGCACCTCGACCCGGTCGATGCCCCGGTGCTGGGCCCAGGCCACACCGGCCACGGTGACCCTGCCCGCGGCCGGACGGGCGAAGGGCTTGGGTGTGTCGATCCGCGACTGGGTCTTGACCGGCGCCTCACGCGCCCAGTCCCGCTTGACCCAGTACGCGTCGTAGTCGTCGAACGTGGTCAGTTCGATGTCCTCGATCCACTTGCAGGCCGAGACGTACCCGTAGAGTCCCGGCACCAGCATCCGGACGGGGAAGCCGTGGTCGAACGGCAGCGGTTCACCGTTCATGCCGACCGCGAGCATCGCGTCGCGGCCGTCCATGACCGTCTCCACGGGGCTGCCGACGGTCATGCCGTCCACGGAGCGGGCCACCAACTGGTCGGCGGGCCCGCCCCGTGACGGCGGCCGTACCCCTGCCTCCTCGAGCAGCGCTCCCAGGGGTACGCCGAGCCAGCGGGCCGTGCCCACATAGGGCCCGCCGACTTCGTTGGAGACGCACGTCAGCGTGATGTCGCGCTCGACGAGCGCACGGCCCAACAGGTCCTGGAACGTCAGGACGCGAGGGTTGCCGACTCCCTTGCCGTGCAACCTCAGACGCCAGGAGCCCGGGTCGATCCGCGGGACGTCGAGCGCGGTGTCGACGCGGTAGAAGTCCCGGTTGGCCGTGCGGAAAGGGGCCACGCCCTCGACCCGCAGGTCCACTCCGCGCGGCAGCGGCGGCGCGGGCGAGGCGGGCGCGGGGAGTTCGACGGTGGCACGGCCCGCCTCGGCCGCTGCGGTCGAGCCCGCCTCCAACGCGCGGGCCGCGGCTCCCACCCCGGTCGCGCCCGCGGCCACGCCCGCCGTCGCCAACACGAACCTTCTACGGGGCAGGTCCCCGGAGTCCGGGCGGGGCAGGTCCCCGGAGGCCGCGGCACCGACTTCCGCGGCCTCCGGGGACGCCAACTGCCCGGCGAGGACGTACAGCACGACCGCCCCGGCGATCCCGCCCGCCAGGGACGGCAGGGCGGCGAGCAGGCCGCCCGCGTCGGGCCGGGAGAGCGCGATACCCGCCCCGAGTACACCGAAGGCGGCCACACACCCGGCCGCGAGCCGCCGCGTACGCAGCGCGAGGATGCCCAGCAGCGCGGCACACAGGACGAGGAACGCGAGGATGCCTGCCTGCAGCACCAGCTTGTCGTCGGTGCCGAAGGTCCGTACGGCCCAGTCCTTCACCCCCGACGGCGTACGGTCGATGACCGCCGCGCCGACCGCCGTGACCGGACCCGTCGAGGGCCGCAGGGCGACGGCGAGGAGTTCGGCGACGGCGAGTGCGGCATAGCCGGCGACGAGGCCGCTGAGTGCGGCTGCCGCCGCTCGCGCCACCGCTGTTGTCCTTGTGCTCACACCCATGATTCGAAGCGGAGGGCGGTCCGGCTTGGTCGTTCACCCGATCGTGTCCGGAGCCCCCGCACATCCCGCCGGTCGCGGGAAGTGCAGGGGCACGACGGCTAGGCGGGAAACGGCATCACACCGAGGGGTTCGGTGGTGGGTTGCGGTGAGCCGCCCGCGGGCTCGACGGTGAGCCCCATCCCGCCCGCCCCGTCGATACGGCCGTCGAGCAGCACCGCCTGCCCGGACCCGGTGCCGCCGAGCAGGCCGGCCGGGCGCATCGCGTCCCCGTCGTCGAACCACAGCTGGTAGACCTTGCCGTCGGGCAGTGCGGGCAGGCCCGAGGCGAGGAAGGCCGCCCGGTCGCGGGCGCGCGAGACGACGACCGTGCCGCGCGCGCCGCCGGTCAGCTCGCCGACGGCCGTCTCGGCGTCCGGCGCGGTCAGCACGGCCGCCAACTCGTCGGCGCTTTCCCGCACTTGGCGCGCCTGTGTGCGGGCGTCCTCGGCCGCCTCGTACTGCCAGAGGGCGATGCCGCCGAATCCGGCCGCCGCGGCCACACATGCGGCCAGCGCGAACCGCGGCAGGCCGCGCGCCCAGGTCTGCAAGCGGCCGCGCACCGCCACCCGTGGCGGTTCTTGGCGCACGGTGCGGATGCGCCGCAGCACCTGCTCCTTCATGAGGGCCGGTGCGGGCGCGGCGACGGCCAGTCCGAGCCGGGCCGCGGTGGCCGCCAGTTCGGCGACCTCCTGGGCGCACGCCTCGCAGGCGGCCAAGTGCCGCTCGAATTCCGCGTGTTCCGCAGGAGCCAGTGCGTGCAGCACGTAGGCGCCCGTGGCCGTGTGGAGGTCCGCGGCGGTCATGCGGTCACCCCCAGGCAGTCCCGCAGCCGGATCAGTCCGTCGCGCAGACGGGTCTTCACCGTGCCGAGGGGCAGCGTGAGGAGCTGGGCCACCTCGCGATAGGTCAGCCCCCGGTAGTAGGCGAGAGTGACGGCCTCCCGCTGCAACGGTGTGAGCGCCCTCAGACAGCGGCGCACCCGCTGCTGCTCCAGCCGGCTCTCCACCTGCTCGGTCACCTGGTCGTAGGCGGGCGTGCGCTCCAGGAGCGCGGCCTTGTGCTCGCGTTCCGTGGTCGCCTGGACCGAGCGGACCCGGTCGACCGCACGCCGGTGCGCCAAGGTCATCACCCACGTCATGGCACTGCCCTTCTCGGGCCGGAACCGCGCGGCGGTACGCCACACCTCGACGAGCACCTCCTGCGCGACCTCCTCCGACTGCGCCGGATCCCGCAGCACACTGCGGACCAGACCGAGCACCGGAGCGCTGACCTGGTCGTAGACCAGGCCGAACTGCTCCTGGTCGCCCCGGGCCACCGCGACGAGCGCGGAGGCGAGGTCCACGCCCGGGGAAGGGCGCGTCCCCGCGTCGCTGCTTTCAGTTGCTCTCACCGGACTCCTCGTTCGCGCATGCTGGTGTCCCGCTCTTCCTGCCGTGGCGTGACGTCATCGCTGTGATTCGAAGCCGCGCCCGGTCGCGGATTGGTCCGTTGCGCGGACGGCCGTGACGTCCCCGCGTGCGCGCGGGCCGGCGAGGTCAGCGCAGGGCGGGTTCGAGACGGTCCCGCAACGCGTGCAGCCCGCGGCGCACATGGCTCTTGACCGTGCCGAGCGGCAGCCCGGTCCGCTCGGCGATCTCCGTCTGCGTGAGGTCCGCGTAGTAGGCGAGGTGCAGCACGTTCCGCTGCACGGCGGACAACCGGTCGAGCTCGCCCCGGATGACGATGCGGTCCACGGCCTGCTGGGCGAGGAGTCCGTCGGCCACGGGAGTCAGGCGCTCGGGTGCGGACCGTGCGGCGGCCGCGGCCAGTTCGGCGGCACGGGCCCGTGCAGCGAGGGCGTCGGCGACCTTGTGCCGGGTGATCCCGAGCAGCCAGGAGCGCGGGTTGCCCCGGCCGGGATGGAAGCTCGCACGCCCGCGCCACGCCGCGACGAAGACCTGCTGCGTCACGTCCTGTGCGTCGAAATCATCACCGAGTGCGCGCCGCGCGAGGGTGTGCACCAGGGCGCCCCACCGCTCGTACAGCAGCCTGAACGCCGCCTCGTCACCGCGCATGAACGAGGCGGCGACCTCGTCCTCCGTAGACGCGTCGCGGTAGGCGGGAGAGCATACGGAGTCCGGACCCGGCAGAGGCGATGTGGTCATCCCCAACTCCCTCGGACACGTGGTGGTGTGGGGCCCGGCGGTGCCGCGCCGGGCGGCCGGATCCCGATGGGGCGAGGTTCGTCGCGGACGGTGGATGCGCACAACATGCGTCGTTCATGCGTCGTTTCCGTCCGTCTGCCGGACCGTCTGCCGGACCGTCTGCCGTCCGGTCTGCCGTCCCGTCTGCCGAGGACTGCATCCGTCCGGCCGTACGACCGGGAATGATGAGGGGACAGAGGACCACGGGAATGACGCCCGGCCGGGCAGGAGGCACCCAGCGCCCGGTGACGCGCCGAGGAGCAGTGGCTGCGATGACGGACGAGGCGGGGGCGCAGGCAGGCGAGCGGCCCGCGCTCACGGACGCCGCCCTGACCACGGGTGCGCTGGCCCGCCGGCTCGGCGTGGCCGCCACCACGCTGCGCACCTGGGAGCGGCGGTACGGGATCGGTCCGCGGGAACGGGAAGCGGGCCGGCACCGGCGGTGGACCCCGGCCGACATCGCCCGAGTCGAGCACATGTGCCGACTGACGGCGCAGGGCGTGGCACCGTCGGAGGCCGCGCGGCTGGCCCTGGCGGTCTCCGCTCAGGCACCGCCGCAGGCCCGCACCCCGCCGGACGACGTGATGGCGCAGGCACGGCGGTCATCACGGCGGCCGGCGGACTCCGGTGACTTCGGAGAGCTGCCGCTCGGCCAGGTGTGGCCCGAGAGCAGGGGCCTGGGGCGCGCGGCGGTCCGGCTGGACGCCGGAGCCGTGCAGGCGCGGTTGCGGGAGGCGATCGACACCTACGGGGTGGTCGTCGCCTGGGAGCAGATCATCGCCCCCACCCTGCACGCCGTCGGCCGCAGGTGGGCGACCGCCGGTGAGTGCTACGTGGACATCGAACACCTTCTGTCCTGGCATGTGTCGACGATCCTGCGGTCCTCCGTACAGCCGCCAGGGAGTGAACCGCTGCTGCCCCCGGTGCTGTTGGCCTGCATGCCGCAGGAACAGCACACCCTGGCGATCGAGGCGCTGTGGGCCGCGCTCACCGAACGGGAGCTTCCCACGCGCATCTTCGGTGCCGCCGTCCCGGCGGAAGCGCTCGAGTCGGCCGTGCGCCGCATCGGTCCGTGTGCCGTGGTCCTGTGGTCGCAGACCCGGGAGACCGCCGACCTCTCCGTGGTCCGCAGCCTGCTGTCCCTGGAATGGGGTGTCCGCGGCGCACGCAGCCACCCTCTGGTCCTGCTGGCCGGCACGGGCTGGAGCAGTACGGCGCAGGAGCCGGGGGCCAGTCGGCTGACGGGGCTGGCCTCCGGCCTCGCCGTTCTCGAATCGCTGTTCCGCGCGGTGACCCAGTCGTCCGCCGCACCGTCGGGACATCTGCCCGCCGACCCGGACTGACCGGCCACTGCGAAGCCGCGTCCACTGACCGGCCACAGCGAAGCCGCGTCTGCATGGAGTCATGAGGCCGTCCTGCGCACGGAGCGATGAGGTCGTCCTGCGCACGAGCCATGAGGCCCCGCGGCCCTCGCCCGTGCGGGTGCATCCGACGCGCGGGCGGAGGGAGAAGTGTTCTGCGTCGGTATCGGCAGCTCTGTCCAGGCCATCCCTCATCCCGTAGCCGACCGGTGGCCACCGTCCCGAAGGAACGCCCCATGACCGTCTCGGTCGTCCTGTTCACCTGCGACCTGCGCCTGCACGACCATCCGCCGCTGCGCGCGGCCCTCGACACCTCCGACGAGGTGGTCCCGCTGTTCGTGCGCGACCGGGCCGTGGACGCGGCGGGGTTCGCCGCACCGAACCGGCTCGCGTTCCTGACGGACTGCCTGGCCGACCTGGACGCGGGGCTGCGGGAGCGCGGCGGCCGGCTGATCCTGCGCTCCGGTGACCTCGCCGAGGAGGTGGCGAAGGTGGTGGCCGAATGCGGTGCGGACACGGTGCACCTGGCGGCCGACCACAGCGCGTACGCCCGCCGCCGCGAGGACCGGCTGGCCTCCGTCCTCGGGCCCTCGGGCTGTGCGGTCCAGGTGTACGACACCGTCTCCACCGTGGTCGCCCCCGGCACGGTGCTGCCCGCCTCCTCGGACCACTTCGCGGTCTTCACCCCGTACCACCGGCACTGGGCGCGGCAGACGATGCGCATTCCGCTCGCCGCGCCGCGCAAGGTGAACGTGCCGGAGGGCATCGGGTCCGAGCCGCTCCCCGCGCGCCGGGACATCACCGGCGTCTCGCCCGGTCTCGCACGCGGCGGCGAGACCCAGGCCCGGGCCCGGCTGACGTCCTGGCTGCGCAGCGGAGCCGACGCGTACGAGGAAGGCCACGACGACCTGGCCGGCGACCGTACGTCGAGGCTCTCGCCGCACCTGCACTTCGGCACCCTGTCCCCGGTCGAATGCGTCCAACGGGCCCTGCGCAAGGGCGGATCCGGCGCCGAGGCCTTCGTACGGCAGCTGGCCTGGCGCGACTTCCACCGCCAGGTCCTCGCCGCCCGGCCGCGCGCCGCACACGAGAACTACCGTTCCCAGCACGACCGTTGGCGCACCGCGGACGCGGCCCGCGAGGACATCGAGGCGTGGCAGGAGGGCCGCACCGGCTATCCGGTCATCGACGCGGCCATGCGCCAGCTGCGCCACGAGGGGTGGATGCACAACCGCGGCCGTCTGCTCACCGCCTGCTTCCTCACCAAGACCCTGTACGTGGACTGGCGCGTCGGAGCCGAGCACTTCCTGTCGCTGCTCGTCGACGGCGACGTGGCGAACAACCAGCTCAACTGGCAGTGGAGCGCGGGGACCGGTACCGACACCCGCCCCAACCGTGTCCTCAACCCGGTCACCCAGGCCAAGCGGTACGACCCGGACGGCACGTACACCTGCCGCTGGGTGCCGGAACTCGCCGGTCTCGAAGCCCCGTACGTCCACGAGCCCTGGAAGCTCCCCGGCCTCGAACGCGCCGCGATCGGCGACTACCCCGACCCGATCGTGGACCTCGCCGACGGCCTGGCCCGCTTCAAGCGGGCGCGCGGCCGGGCGTGACGACCGGGTGCGGTCGCCACGCCCCGCAGGCGGCGGGCGCTAGCGCCGGGCGCCCACCCTCGCCTCGTCCTCGGCGGCGTCTTCCGTACGAGGCCTGCTGAGCACCCCCGGCCACCATGCGCGGGGGCCGATGTCCCGTACCAGTGCGGGCACGAGCAGCGACCGTACGACCAGCGTGTCGAGCAGCACGCCGAACGTGACGATGAACGCGATCTGCACGAGGAAGGACAGCGGGATCACGGCCAGTGCGGCGAACGTGGCGGCGAGCACCACCCCGGCCGAGGAGATCACCCCGCCGGTCGCCGTCAGCCCGCGCAGCACGCCTTCGCGGGTGCCGTGGCGCAGCGATTCCTCGCGGACCCGGGACATCAGGAAGATGTTGTAGTCCACGCCGAGCGCCACCAGGAACACGAACCCGTACAGCGGGACCGACGGATCCGTGCCGCCGAAGCCGAGCACGTGCTCGAAGACCAGTGCGGAAACGCCCAGTGTGGCAAGGAAGTTGAGGGCCACGGTCGCGACCAGGAGCACCGGCATGGCCAGCGACCTGAGCAGCCCGACGAGGATGACGAGGATGATCCCCAGCACCACCGGCACGATGATTGTGCGGTCCGCTTCCGCGGTCCGCTGGGTGTCGTACTGCTGGGCGGTGTAGCCGCCGACCAGCGCGTCCGCCCCGGACACCGCGTGCACCGCGGTGCGCAGCCGTGCCACCGTGTCCTTCGCCGCGTCGCTGTCGGCGGCGTCGCGCAGCGTCGCGTCGATCCGCACCCGGCCGTCCACGACGAGCGGTTCGCCGCCGCCGGGACGGCCCGAGGCGCTCGCCGGGGCGGCCGACGCGACCCCCTCGGTGTCCTCGACCGCCGCGAGCACCGGGTCGAGCCGGCCGGCGTCCGCGATCACCACGGCCGGGTTGCCCGAGCCACCGGGGAAGTGCTTCCCGAGCGTCTCCTGGGCCGCCACGGACCGCGTCTCGTTGACGAACACCTCGTCCAGGGGCACCCCCTTCGACGAGAGCATCGGAGCGAACCCGGCACACACCACCAGTGCGGCGAGCGTGCCGGCCCACACCTTGCGCGGCGCCCGGTCCACGAGTGCGGCGACCCGCCTCCACACCCCGTGACCGGCCGACTCCTCGGCGGACTTGGGCTTCGCCGGCCAGTACGCGGCACGCCCCAGGAGCACGAGCACGGCGGGCAGGAACGTGAGGGTGCTGAGCACGGCGCACACGATGCCGATGGCCCCGACCGGGCCCAGCGCCCGGTTGTTGGTCAGATCGCTCAGGAGCAGCGCGAGCAGCCCGAGCCCCACGGTCGCCCCGCTCGCCACGATCGGCCCGAACGACCGCCGCAGCGCCGCGCGCATGGCCTGCATCCGGTCCCCGGCGGCGGGCAGTTCCTCGCGGAAGCGGGCCGTCAGGAGCAGCGCGTAGTCGGTCGCGGCCCCGATCACGAGGATCGACAGGATGCCCTGCACCTGGCCGTCCACGCGTACGACGTCGTGGTCGGCGAGCACATAGACGATGGCGCACGCGAGTCCCAGCGCGAACACCGCGCCGAGGATGATCACGAGCGGCAGCAGCAGACTGCGGTAGACGAGCAGCAGGATGAGGAGCACCGTGACGAGCGCGGCCGCGAGCAGCAGCCCGTCGATCCCGGCGAACGCGTCGGACAGGTCGGCCTGGCTGGCCGCGGGGCCCGCGAGCTGCGCCTTCGTCCCCGGCACCTTCCCGGCGGCGGCCTCCACCTCGGCCAGCACCTTCGGCAACTCCTCGCCGAGATCCGGCCGCAGCTGTACGACGCCTTGCAGCGCCTGACCGTCCTTGGAGGCCAGGGCGGGGGAGGGACTGCCGACGACACCGCTCGCACCGTCGATCGACGCGAGCGCCTCGGTGGCCCGAGCGCGCTGGTCCTCCCCGAGCTTCTGACCCTCCTCCTCACCGGTCCACACGACGATCGCCGGCAGCGTCTCCTCCTGCCGGAACTGGCGCTGGGCGTCGAGGACTCGGGTCGACTCGGCGTTCTGCGGCAGGAAGGCGGCCTGGTCGTTGGTGGCGACATCGCCCAGCTTCCCCGCGTAGGGCCCGAGCGTGCCGCCGATGCCCAGCCAGGCGATCAGCAGGACGACAGGGACCAGCCAGCGCGCGAGCCGTGCTCGGCTGAACATGTGGATCCTCTCGGAAGGAAAGTAGCTCGATCACAAACAATCTCAATGATTGAAACATCCTCGGATCGGGGCCGGCCGAGGGGGTCGTTGCGGGCGGGGCGGTCGTCGCCTCACCCATGACTACGGATCGACGGCGCCCATCGGATGCGGCGTACTCGACTCGCGTTCCCCTCCCGCATCCAGGAACGTCGTGACCACCGAATGCACTGAAGGACCGCAACGAAACCTGTGCGGCACAACGAACACCGGGAGGCGGGAGTGAGCACCGAGAACACCGGCGCGGGCCCGTCGCCGCGCGCGACCACGTCCCGCCGGTCCTGCCTCGTCACCGGGGCCACGGGATACATCGGCGGCCGCCTCGTGCCCGAACTGCTCGACGCCGGCCATCGGGTGCGCTGCCTGGCCCGTACGCCCGGCAAACTGCGTGACCACCCGTGGGCGGGGCGGGTGGAGGTGGTCCGCGGCGATGTCACGGACGCGTCCTCGGTGGCCGAGGCGATGCGCGGCATCGACACCGCCTACTACCTGGTGCACGCGCTCGGCACCGGCCGGGACTTCGAGGAGACCGACCGCAGGGCCGCCCGCATCTTCGGTGAGCAGGCGCGGGCCGCCGGGGTGCGCCGCATCGTCTACCTCGGCGGCCTCACCCCGCCCGGCGTCCCGGAGCACGAGCTCTCGCCCCACCTGCGTTCGCGCGCCGAGGTCGGCAGGATCCTCCTCGACTCCGGTGTGCCCACCGCCGTCCTGCGCGCGGCGGTCATCGTCGGCTCGGGTTCCGCCTCCTTCGAGATGCTGCGCTACCTGACCGAGCGCCTGCCCGCCATGGTCACCCCGAGCTGGGTGCGCACCCGGATCCAGCCCATCGCCGTCCGCGACGTCCTGCGCTACCTCGTCGGCTGCGCCGACCTGCCCGAAGAGGTGCACCGCAGCTTCGACATCGGCGGACCCGACGTCCTCACCTACCTCGACATGATGCGGAGCTACGCCGAGATCGCCGGCCTGCCGCCGCGCCTGATCGTCCCGGTGCCCGTGCTCACACCGGGTCTGTCGAGCCACTGGGTCGGACTCGTCACCCCGGTGCCGCGCTCCATCGCCAGGCCGCTCACCGAGTCGCTGCGGCACGAAGTCGTCTGCCACGAACACGACATCGCCACGTACGTACCCGACCCGCCCGGCCACCCGCTGCCCTTCGCCACCGCGGTCGGCCTTGCCCTGCAGAAGATCCGCGACGCCCAGGTCGCCACCCGCTGGTCCTCCGCGTCGGTGCCGGGCGCCCCGAGCGACCCGCTGCCCACCGACCCCGACTGGGCGGGCGGCAGCCTCTACACCGACTGCCGCGAACGCACGGTGGAGGTCACGCCGCAGGCCCTCTGGCGCGTGATCGAAGGAGTGGGCGGCGACAACGGCTGGTACTCGTTCCCGCTCGCCTGGGCCGTCCGCGGCTGGCTCGACCGGCTCGTCGGCGGCGTGGGCCTGCGCCGCGGCCGGCGTGACGCGCACCACTTGCGGGTCGGCGACTCCCTCGACTTCTGGCGCGTGGAGGAGATCGAGCCGGGCCGGCTGCTGCGGCTGCGCGCCGAGATGCGGCTGCCGGGCCTCGCCTGGCTGGAGATGTACGCGGACCAGGACGAGCAGGGCCGTACCCGCTACCGGCAGCGGGCCCTGTTCCACCCCCGCGGCCTGCTCGGCCACGCGTACTGGTGGAGTGTCGTCCCGTTCCACGCCGTGGTGTTCGGCGGCATGGCCCGCAACATCGCCCGGGCCGCGGCCAAGGAGCCGGCCGAGTCCGACTCCCGCGGGGTCACGACTCCTTGAGCCGCGTGCGGTCCGCGGTCTCGGGGGCGTGATCGCGTACCACGGCCAACTCGTCGTTGAGCGCGGCCAGGAAGCGCACGACGACGGCCGTCTCCTCCGGCGAGAAGCGGTCGCGGGCCGCGGAGGCCGCGGTGGCGAGCGGCCGGAAGAACGCACGCGCCGTGCGCTGCGCATCGCTGACGTAGTGCAGATGCACGACCCGCCGGTCGACGCTGTCCCGGGAACGGCGGATGTGACCGGCCCGCTCCAGGCGGTCGAGACAGGCGGTGACCGCGCCCGAGGTCAGCCCGAGATGCGCGCGCAGCCGCCCCGGGGTCAGCGGGGTCTCGGCGTCGAGGATCGCGGCGAGCGCCTGCACGTCGGTGGAGTGCAGTCCCTGCTCCGCGGCGAAGCCGTGCACCACACGGTTGATCTCGCCGTTCATCCGGCGCAGCTGTACCGCCAGCGCCTGAAGCCCGCCCGCATCCGCCGCCGTCCCGCCGCCGGCCGCCGCATCACCCGCACTCTCCACGTGGGCCACCTTATCCAGCCGTGCCCACGTCAGCCCGCGCTCCCCGGGGCCTCGCCGTCCACCACCGCACGCAACCCGTGCAGGCGCAGCGCCACCTGGAGGCGCAGCGCCGACTCCGGCTCCCGCCAGTCCTCGCCGAGCAGTGTTCCGATCCGGTCCAGGCGCTTGAGCAAGGTGTTGAGGTGGACGTGCAGGGCGCGCGCCGTCCGGCTCAGATTCCCCGCCTGCGCGAAGTACGCGGCGGCGGTGGCCACGAGGTCGGTGGACCGGCGGCGGTCGTACGCGAGCAGCGTGCCGAGCTCGTCGTCCAGAAAGCGGTCCAGGTCGTCGGCGCGGTCCGGATCGAAGACGAGGGCGTACATGCTGTAGCGCCGGGTGCCGGCGCCGCGGTCCTCGTCGCCGAGGGCCCGCATGACCTTGAGGCAGCGCTGCGCGAGCGTGAAGGAACGGGCGCGTTCGGCAGCGGTGATCCGGTCGGCGGCCACGAGGCTTGGCGCGCCCAGGGCGCGGCGCAGCTCCTGGTGGAGTGCGCGGGCGGCGGCGTCCGGGTCCTCGGCGCGCAACAGCATGGTCGCCCGCCCGAGATACTCGCCCGCCAGACCCGACCAGCGGGCCGACAGCGGCTTGAGCTGCCGTACGACATCACTCGCCGTACGGCCCGGGCACTCGGCGACGACGAGCGTGTCCAGGTGGTCGACGTCGACCCCGCGGGCGAGCGCCCGGTCGCGCTGGGCGGGGTGCAGGGGCGCGGGCGACATCAGCTCCATGAGGAGTTCGCCCCTGACCCGCTCCTCGGCCTCGACCCGGGCGTCGCGCATGAGGACCAGGAGCCCCAGGATCTGCGCGGAGCGCTCCAGCATCCGTACGTCCGCGGGGTCGGGGGCGTGCCCGCGGGCCAGGGCGAGAAAACCGAAGTGGCCGCCCCCGGCCCCGACGGCGACCACGCTCACGTGCGCACCGTCCGCGCGCCGGGCCGTGGCGCACCGACCGGTGGTGCGGGCCTCCTCGCGCAGAGCCGGGTCGAGCGCGGCGCCGGCGTACGCGCCCGGCGCGCCGGGGGAGCGGGCGGCGATGATCCGGTCGTCGCGGTCCAGGACGGTGACCGTGCCCTCCAGATGCTCGACGAGGAGCTGGGCGATGTCGCCGGGTCCGCCGCCGGTGAGCACCACGTGGGTGAGGGACTCGTGCACGGCCGCGGCCCGTTCCATCGTGGCGACCTGGTCCTCGATGGTGCGGTACGCGTCCTTCAGCCGCTCCAGCGAGCTGCGGGTCTGTTCGTAGAGCCGGGCATTGTTGAGGGCGACGGCGGCATGGCCGGCGAACGCGCTGAACAGGGCCACCTCGTCCTTCTCGAAGGGGCGCTCGGTGCGGTCGGCGGCGAACAGCGCGCCGATCGCCTCGTCCCCCACCAGGAGCGGCACACCGAGCAGGGCCATCAACCCCTCGCGCGGGACCAGGAGATCGAAGGCTGAGTCGTGGGGCAGCGCCTCGGCCGCCCGGTAGTTGCTCACCCAGTACGGCGCCCGGGACTCGATCACGCGCCCGCCCAGACCGAGGCCCGGCGGCAGCCGCGCGGAGGAGAACTCCGGGGAGATCGTCCCCGCGGAGGCCCGGACGATCAGGTGCCCCTCCTCGTCGAGCAGCGACAGATAGGCGAAGTCGCAGCCGATCAGCTCATGGGCGTGCCGCACGATCGACCGCAGCACCTCGTCCACCTCGCCCAGCGCGGTCAGTGAACGGGCCGTCGTGTACAGGCTGTTGAGCTCGCGCTCGCGTCGCAGCCGGTAAGCCGAGAGCTCCGCCTCCGGTGCGGAACCAGGTGATGCCATCGATGCCCCCGCCGGGATCCAGGTGGTTGATTCATCCACTGCGCTGCCGTCATCAGTGGGCGGACTTTCCATCTCCGGGCGAGAGCGTACGGCCCTAACCTCGCCCCACGACACACGGCCCGATCCCCTGGGAGTGACCAGCATGCCGATTCCTGCCGACGGCGGCCCGTACGCCGTCGCGACGCGCAAGGCGATGCTGCGGCTGCTGCCGCTGCTGTGCCTCGCCTACTTCATGTCGTACGTGGACCGCACCAACATCGCGCTGGCCAAGACCCACTTGCAGGCGGACGTGGGCATCAGCGTGGCCGCCTTCGGCCTCGGCGCGGGCCTGTTCTTCCTGACCTACGCGCTCTTCGAGGTGCCGAGCAACCTGATCATGTACCGGGTCGGCCCGCGGCGCTGGATCGCCCGTATCGCGCTCAGCTGGGGTGCGGTCACGGCCCTGATGATGTTCATCTCCAACGACATCACCTTCTATATAGGGCGGATGGCGCTCGGCGCGGCCGAGGCCGGCCTCTACCCGGCGATGATGTTCATGATGACGCAGTGGTTCGCGCAGAAGGACCGGGCCACCGCCGTCGGGTTCATCTACCTCGCGCCCACGCTCGGCCTGCTGCTCGGCGGCCCGCTCGGCGGAGCGCTGATGGAACTGGACAGCCTGGGCGGATTCCACGGCTGGCAGTGGATGTTCCTGATCGAAGGACTGATCACGATGGCCATCGGACTCGTCGTCCTCGCCTTCCTGCCCGAGGTCCCCGCCGACGCGCGCTGGCTGAGCGCGCAGGAAGCGGCGGCGCTGAGCGAACAGGCGAACGAGGGGGCCGCCGAGGCACACCGCGGGCACAGCCTGAAGGGCAACATGGGGCAGGCCTTCGGCCGCCCGTTCATCCTGCTCATCGGGGTCATCTACTTCCTCAACCAGGTCACGATGAACGGCGTGACGTTCAACGTGCCGTCGATCATCGAGTCGCTGGACGTGAGCGGCTCGTTCCTCGTCGGACTGCTCAGCGGCGTCACGGGCATCGGCGGCACGGTCGGCGTCCTGGTGATGCCGGCCCTCTTCCGCCGGGTCCCGCGCGAGTCCCTGACCATCGGCGTACTGGCGGCAGTTCCCGCCGCGATCGCCGCCGTCTTCCTCGCGGTGCCCTCGCCCGCCGTCCGCATCGTGCTGATCGGCCTCATGTCCGCGATCATCTTCGGCACCCTGCCGATCTTCTGGTCCGTCGCCATGGCCCGTATGTCCGGGATCGTGGCGGCGGCCGGTCTCGCCTTCATCAACACCGTGGGCCTGACCGGCGGGTTCGTGGGGCCTTACCTGTTCGGCCTGGCCGAGTCCGACTCCGGCGACCCGAGTTCGGGCTTCTTCATCGTGATCATCGCTTCCCTGCTCGGCGGCGCCCTCGCGGTGCCCCTGCACCGCGCCCTGCGGCATGCGGACCGCAGCACCGCGGCCGACGCCCCGCCCCGCATCCTCGAGCGCGACCCGGAGGTACAGCCGTGACATTCCTGCCCGAGGACGGATTCCCGCTGGCCGAGATCCCCGGCGCGTACGCCGCCGAGCGCGGGGACACCGTGGCGGTACGCGCCGGTACCGGCACCCTGACCTGGACGCAGTTGCACCGCGCGAGCAACCGGATCGCCCACGGCCTGCTCGGCGAGGCACAGGTGGCGGGCCGCATCGTGACCTTGCTGCTGCCCAACTCGACCGACCTGATCACCGCGGTGTTCGCCTGCTACAAAGCGGGCGCCACGCCTCAGATCCTGTCGCCGCGGATGAAGCCTGCGGAGCTCGCCGCGATCCTCGAACTCGCCGCGCCCGCCGCCGTGTTGACGGAGACGGGGAAGTCGCGGATCGACCATCCGCGCGTCCTGACCGTCGCCGAACTCGCCGCCGGACAGCCCGGCCACGACCCCGACGCGCCCCTCGCACCCTCCTGGAAGGCGCCGACCTCCGGTGGCTCCACGGGCCGCCCGAAGATCATTCTCTCCGGCCGGCCCGCGGTGACCTCCGGATTCGATACGGGGATGTGGGGGATCGAGCCCGGACAGCAGGCCCTCGTCACCGCACCCCTGCACCACAACGCCCCGTTCGTGACCGCCCTTTCGACGCTCTTCCTCGGCGGCACGGTGACCCTGCTGACGAGGTTCGACGCCGAGCGCACCCTGTCCGCGATCGACGAGCACGAGGTGAGCTGGGCGTATCTGGTGCCCACGATGATGCGGCGCATCACGGCACTGCCGGCGGAGGTGCGCGCGAAGTACGCGCTCACCTCGCTGCGTTCGCTGTGGCACTGCGCCGAACCCTGCCCTGTCTGGCTGAAGCGGCAGTGGATCGACTGGCTCGGCCCGGAACGCGTCTGGGAGTTGTACGGCGGCACGGAGGCCGAGGCCGGGTGCACCCTGCGCGGGGACGAATGGCTCGACCACGTCGGCTCGGTGGGCCGGGTGACCTGGGGCGAGATGAAACTGCTCGACGCCCACGGAGCCGAGATCACCGCCCCGGACGTACCGGGCGAGATCTACATGCGGGTGACACCGGGCAGCGACCCCACGTACCGCTACATCGGCGCCGAACCCACGACGCGCGAAGGCTGGTCCTCCCTCGGGGACATGGGGCGCTTCGACGCCGACGGCTACCTCTATCTGCTCGACCGGCGCTCGGACATGATCACCGTCGGGGGCGTCAACGTCTATCCGGCCGAGGTCGAGGCCGCCCTCGTCGAGCACGAACAGGTCCTGACCGCCGTGGTGATCGGCCTCCCCGACAGCGACACCGGCAACCGGCTGCACGCGATCGTCCACACCCCCGAGAGCGCCGGTGTCACGACGGACACGATCCACACCTTCCTCGACGGCCGTCTCTCGCGCCACAAGCTGCCGAAGTCGATCGAACTGGTCCATGACTCCCTGCGCGACGCGGCGGGCAAGGTCCGCCGTTCGGAACTGCGCGCCCAGCGCCTGCACCGCCCGGCCCGATGACGAAGCGAGGACCCCGACTGTGAGCAGAAGGAACACCGAGCGCGGCCCGGGCCTGCGTACCGGCCTCGTGGCCGTCGCCGCCACGGCACTCCTCGGCGCGTCCGCGAACCTCCAACCCGCCGCTGCCGCCACCCCGTTCACCGCACCGCGCTGCACGGCGCTGGACGGTGCGGCCGTACCCGCCTCCGTCTTCTCCCTGCCCACCGGGGGAGGCCGGGTGACGTCCACGTCCATGGTCACGGAGACGGTCGGCGGCACGACCGTCACGTACTGCCGTATCGACGCGGCGCTTCTCCCCGTCGACCCGGCCGCACCCGCCATCGGCATGCGGATCGCCCTGCCGACGGCGTGGAACGGCAGGTCCATGATGTTCGGCGGCGGCGGCTTCAACGGCACCCTTCCCGACCTGCGCGCCGACGTCCCCTTCGGGCCGGGGGACCGGCCCACCCCGCTGGCGCGCGGCTACGCGACGTACGGCAGCGACTCCGGGCACCGGGCCGACCCGGCCAAGCACCCCGTCGCCTCGCTCGACGGCTCCTTCGCCGTCCATGACGAGGCGCTGCGCAACTTCGCCGCCGGAGACGCCCTCAAGAAGACCCATGACGCGGCACAGTTCCTGATCCGGCGGGCCTACGGAACCCGGCCCGCGCACGCATACTTCGCGGGCGGTTCGACCGGCGGGCGCGAAGCGCTGGCGGTGGCCCAGCGCTGGCCGGCCGCCTTCGACGGCGTCATCTCCGCCTATCCCGCGTGGAACAACCTCGCGGAAGCGCTCTATCTCGGCCATGCCACACGGCAGTTGGCGCGGCCCGGCGCCTTCCCGGGCCCCGAGAAGCAGGCGCTCCTGTACACGCGCGTGATCCAGGCCTGCGACGGTCTGGACGGGCTGACGGACAAGGTCGTTTCGAACCCGGAGAGCTGCCGCTTCGATCCCGCGGAACTGCGCTGCCCGGACGGCACGGACACCGGTCCGGCCTGCCTCTCCGACCTCCAGATCGCCTCGGTCAGGACGATCTCCTCGCCGTGGACCTGGCCGTACGAGGTCGTGAGCGGCGAGCGCGGCTACCCCGGCTTCCCCTTCCTCTCCGGCGCCGACATGCGCACACCCCTGCTGGGCCTCGGCACCACCGCACCGTCCACGCCGATGCCGCTGACCAGCGGGTACGGCATGCAGTACTGGGACCAGTGGGTGCGCTACTTCCTCACCCGGAACCCCGCGCAGGACTCCCTCGCGGTCGACCCCGCGCGGCCGGGCGCATGGCAGGGGCGGATCAGCGAGCTGTCCGCGCTCCAGGACGTCAACGACGCCGATCTGCGGCCGTTCGCGCGCGCCGGCGGGAAACTCCTGCTCCTGCACGGGGCCGCGGACGGACTGGTCTCGCACCGCTCCACGAACGACTACTTCGAGCGCGTCACCGACATCATGGGGGAGCGCGGGACCGATGACTTCCTGCGCTACTACCTCGTACCGGGCGCCAACCACGCGAACTTCGGCAACCCGGCGTTCGCGGCCGGCTGGGACTCGCTCACCGCGCTCGAGCGCTGGTCCGAACAGGACCGCAGGCCCACCGACCCGGTGGTGCGGGACGTCCGCGACGGCAGGGAACGGCCGTTGTGCACCTACCCCTTGTGGCCGAAGTACCGCGGCGGCGATCCGGACAGCGCGGACAGCTTCACGTGCTCGCGCTGACCCGGTGGCGCCGGGCCAGGTGGGGACTCCCGACAGGCCCCCTCAGTAGCGCTGGGCCTTGGCGACCTTCGCGGTCAGGGCGGGCTCGGCCGGCTTGCGGCTGATCGCGAGGGGCTGGGCCCGCTCGCCGGGCTTCAGGTCCTCGGCCCCGACGACACGGGTCTCGACCACCTTGCCGTCGGCATCGCTGAAGTCGACCTGCACCGCGTACGAGGCCGTCTCGTCCGTGCTGTTGCGGATGTTGACGATCAGCGCCCGTACGCCGTTCGTCTGCGAGAGCGGCTTGCCGACGAGCGAGACGTCCTTCATCGCGTTGCCCTGGCCGTCGGCCTTGTCCAACTGCTCCTGGAACTCCTGCCGTTTGCGCTCGGTCTCCGCCGAGACGGACGCCTCGAACGCCGAGGCCTTGGCCGAGGCGGAGGCTTCGGCGGCGGAGGCCGAGGCCTTCACCTCCGCCTTCACCGACTCCGCCAGGGAGGCCATGGGGGAGGGCGGCTCC
>NZ_FNFF01000024.1 GCF_900100315.1 Streptomyces indicus | reverse complement strand
CGGGCCCCTCGTGATCACGAGAGACCCGCTTCGACCTGGGATTTAAACCCGGTGGGCGCGGACGGTTTCGAACCGCCGACATCCGCCTTGTAAGGGCGGCGCTCTACCGCTGAGCTACGCGCCCGGGAGCGATCGACAGCCTACCTTGCCTGGGGCGGTGCCCCGCAAACCTGTATCCCGGGGTGGCGGTGGGGGGTTTTCCCCACCTCGGATGCGGGAGGCGGCCGGATACTCCCGGGCCGCTGCCCCTTCTACGGTCGAAGGGTCGGATACCAGCGCGGCGCAGCCGCCGTACCGCCCTCAGGGGGAGTCGAGATGAGCGTCCGCACAGCGCGTTTGCGCAGCCGTCGCGTATGGGTCGCCGCCGGGGCCGTGGCGGGGGTGCTGGTGATCTCCGGGTGTTCCGATGTGGGGGACGACGCCGATCCCGAGGTGCGGAACTTCGCGCTGCAGGGGCGGCAGTTGACCGTCGACTCGGAGGACTCGGCGCTGGATCTCGTCGTCGGTGACGGCGACGAGGTGCGGGTCACGCGGTGGTTCGACGGGAGCACGGTGATCGGTGAGGACCCGAAGATCAGCTGGGAGATGGTGGGTGGGAAGCGGCTCGTCCTGCGGGTCGAGTGCGACGGCGTCGTCTCCTCCTGCGAGTCGAGGCACCGGATCGAGGTGCCGCGGGGCGTCGCCGTGAACATCGACAATCAGGACGGGCGTGTGAACGCCTCGGGGTTCACGACCGCGCTGAAGATCAAGTCAAACGACGGCCGGGTGGTCGTGAAGGAGTCGAGCGGGTCACTGGATCTGGACAGCCGCGACGGGGCGGTCGAGGTGGTCGGGGGTTCCTCGCGGCAGATCCGCGCCCATGCCCAGGACGGGCGGGTCGAGCTCGCTCTCGGCAACGTGCCCGACCGCGTGGACGTGCGGAGCAAGGACGGCTCCGTGGAGATCGGCCTCCCCGAGGCTTCGTACAACGTGAAGGCCGAAGCCCGCGACGGCTCGGTCGAGGTGGACGTGCCGCGCGACGCCTCCAGCCCGCATGTGGTCTCGGCGGTCAGCGAGGACGGACGGGTGCGGGTGCACACGGTCTGAGGGTGGGCGGTGGTTCGTGGATGGAGGCGCGTCGCAGTGGGGCGGGCCGCCGGCGGTTCTCGGTCTTGCAGCCGCGGTGCGGGGGCAAGGGCGAGGGCGAGCGCGAGGGCGAGGTCGGCGGATCATGGCGTACGGGGTGACGATCACCTCGTACGAGGTCTGGCTGATCTTTCCTCGGCCAGGACCCATAAGCGCGAACTAAACGGCCCGTGTGTTCGTCCTTAACCGGTGGGAGAATGGCACCGGGCAGGGCGGATGACAGCACGGGAGTGGGATGTGACGGCGACACCAGCGCAGCCTCACGCGGGAGTTGCCCGTCCACGTAGGCCTGCGGGTGCGTTGCGTGATGCGCTCGCCCTGGTGCTGCTGCCGGTGCCGCTGGTCGCGGCGGTGCTGCCCGCGGCGTTCGCCGGGGGCGGGACGCGGCGGTGGTTCGGCGGGCGGGGCGAGAGCCAGCGCGCCGACGCTCAGGCCGCCAAGGACGCGGCGGCCGCTGCCTTCTACGAGCTGGACAGCGCCCAGCGCGACCTGCGGATCTCCATAGAGACGATCACCGCGGTCGACAGCTCGCCCGCCGCCCGCCGCGCCGTGGACGACTTCGCGGAGCTCGGCCGGCGGATCGACGAGGTCAGTCACCGCTACATCGAGGCCGTGGACGCGCATGACCTCGACCGCGACGACCTGGAGGCCTCGGCCGCGGCCCGCGCCCGCACCCAGCTCACCCAGGCCAAGGACGAGCTGACCAGGGCCAAGCAGGACCTCGACCGCTTCGCGCAGGGCCTCGGGCCGCTGCTCGACAAGGCCGAGACCCAGCTGGCCCGGCTCGCCCCGGCGGTCGAGCGGGCCCGGCAGACGCTGCTCGCCGCCAGCACCGCGCTCGACGCCGTACGGGCCTCGGGCCTGAAGGCCGACGATCTCGCGGCGCGGCTCGCGGCACTCGGCCCGGAACTGACCAAGCTGAACCAGGGCGCCGGACGTCACGGCGTGGCCGAGACCCTGCAGCGCGCGGACCGGGTGGCGCGCGACGGCGATGCCGTGCGGGCGGAGGCGGAACGGCTGCCGGAGCGGGCGGCCGAGATCGACCGCCGCCTCGTCTCGCTGCGTACGCGGGCGCAGGCCCTGACCACACGCGCCGAACAGGTCGAGCCGATCCTCAGCGAGCTGCGCCGCCGCTTCACCACGAACTGCTGGCAGGACCTGCAGTCCGTGCCGACGCAGGCTGCCGAGAACGTGCGGCAGGCCGAGACCAAACTGGCCGACGCGCGCACCGCGCGCGACGAGCAGCGCTGGCCGGACGCGACGGCCCTGCTCGGCACGGTGCGCGCCCTGCTGAACGCGACCGATGAGGCCGTCTCCGCCGCCGGCGACCGGCTGACCAGGCTGAACGCCGTCTCCAAGGATCCCGAGCAGGAGATCCAGCGGACCCGGTTCGCCATCCGTGACGCCCAGCGGCTCGCCATGGCCGGACGGAACACCGCCGATCCCCGGCACGCGCGCCCGCTGGACGACTCCGTGGCCCGGCTCGACCGCGCCATCGCGACCCTGGAGGGGCGCCACCCCGACTACTGGCACTTCCTGACGGAGACGGAGTCGGTACGGCAGACCGTGGCCCGGGTGGTGGCCCAGATCCGCGAGGAGCGCGGCGGCGGGGCGGCACGCGGGGGCGGGGCGGCCTGATCCACCCCCGCCTCGACGCAAACCGAGGCAGCGCGACCCCGCCTCGAGGGAAGCGGAGACGGCGCGGCCTGATCCCCGACGCCACGGGATGACACGGCCCCCGCCCAGGCGGATCCTGGAACTGAGTACGCGCACCGCCGCACTCACGCCCCACGGCCTCCGCGACCACAGGGAGGCGGACATGGCCACGCATGCAGTTCATCCGGGATCCCGGCGGCGCATCACCCTCGACGAGCATCTGCCCGTCGACCACCGGCTCAGCACGGTCTACCGGATCGGGGCCGGCCTCACCGGTCTGGTGCTGCTCGCCTTCGGCATCCTCGGCCTCATCGACAAGGTCGGCTTCTTCGACACCGGGGGCGACCGCGTCCTCGGCCTCAACACCAACGGCGCGCTGAGCGTGCTGTCGCTCTGCGTGGGGCTGCTGCTCCTCGCGGGCATGGTGATCGGGGGCAACTTCGCCTCAACGCTCAACATGGTGCTGGGCGTTGCCTTCATCGTCAGCGGCTTCGTCAACCTCGCCCTCCTCGAGACGGACTACAACGTCCTCGCGTTCAAAATCCAGAACGTGCTGTTCTCCTTCGCAGTCGGCGTGATGCTGATGTTCTTCGGGATGTACGGCCGGGTCAGCGCGACCCTGCCGCACGACAACCCGTACTGGAAGGCACGTCACCCCGAACAGTCCGCGCGCGAACAGCGGGCCCTGAACCGCGGACAGGTCGCGCGGCCGGAGCGGGATCGTTCGCGAGCGGAGATGGTCGACGAATAATTGATAAATAACGAGGAGTCGTGCGAGGCTGCTGGCGGCGCCGACGTCGGCCCTGACGACGTGGCGGCCCAGCACTGCCGTGCCTTCGTGTACGCGGGCTGACCCACGCACGCGCTCCCCCTGGAGGCCTCGATGACCCCGCCGCCGAGGCTGGCACCTGCCGCACCGGAGGCAGGAGCGGCCGGCGGGCGGGATGCGTACGCGGGCCGGGGTGTCCACAAGTCCGCGGTCGAGGCCATCGCGCGACGGATCTTCGACGGGACGTACGAGGAGGGCGGCACCCTCGACCTCCCGCAGCTCATGGCCGAGCTGGACGTCAGCCAGACCGTGCTGCGCGAGGCGATCAAGGTCCTGACCGCCAAAGGCCTGCTCGACGCCCGGCAGAAGCGGGGCACCTTCGTGCGCCCCCGCGACGACTGGAACCTCCTCGATGCCGATGTACTGCGCTGGAAGCTGGCCTCCGGCGCACCTCATGACTTCTTCTCGGACCTCTTCGCGCTGCGCCGCGCGATCGAGCCCGCGTCCGCCGCACTCGCCGCCGCGCACCGCACGGACGAGGACCTGGCCGCCCTCGACGCCGCGCTGGCCGCGATGGCCTCGTACGACAACGACCCGGTGCTCGCCGTACGCGCCGATGCCTCCTTTCATCTGGCGCTGCTGCGCGCCTCCGGAAACCGCTTCTTCTCCCAGCTGCACCGCGTGATCATCCCGGCGCTGATCGCACGCGACCGCGAGGTGCACGCGAAACCGCACGACGACCCGTACCCCGAGCACGCCGCCGTGGTGGAACGGATCCGGGACGGGGACCCGGACGGCGCGCACGAGGCGATGGTCCGCCTCCTGGATCTGTCCATGCGCGACCACCCTTGACCTCTCCCGGTCGGTCGACTGGGGTGCACAGCAACGGAGGCGGGCCCGCAAGCCGCCCCGTGCACCCCTGTCGACCGGCCACCGGCGGGCCGCCCGCCGCTCCTGCCACCACCGCACACCCACGCCATGGAATGCGCCCACGGATGCGTCAGGAAGGAAGAGCGCCATGAGGATCAGCCGGATCGAGACCTTTCTCACTCCGCCGCGCTGGATGTTCTGCCGTGTGGAGACCGACGACGGTCTGGTCGGGTGGGGTGAGCCCGTCGTCGAGGGACGCGCCGAACCGGTGCGCGCCGCCGTCGATGTGCTCGCCGAGTACCTGATCGGCCAGGACCCGATGCGCATTGAGGACCACTGGCAGGTCATGACCAAAGGCGGCTTCTACCGCGGCGGTCCGGTGCTCTCCAGCGCGGTGGCCGGACTCGACCAGGCCCTGTGGGACATCAAGGGCAAGGCCTACGGGCAGCCGGTGCACCAGCTGCTCGGCGGCCCGGTGCGGTCGAAGATCCGCGCGTATGCCTGGGTCGGCGGGGACGAGCCGGCCGAGATACGCGAGGCGGTGACCGCCCAGGTCGAGGCGGGTTTCACTGCCGTCAAGATGAACGGCAGCGGGCGCATGACGCCGCTGGCGACCCGCGCCGAGATACGGGAGTGCATACGGCGCGCCGAGACCGCCCGTGAAGTCCTCGGGGATGAACGGGACTTCGGGCTCGACTTCCATGGACGCGTGTCTCCTGCCAATGCACGGCGACTCCTTCCGCTGCTCGCCGAGTACGCCCCGATGTTCGTGGAGGAGCCGGTGCTCTCCGACCACATGAACGTCGTCGCGGACCTGGTGAATGCTTCCAATATTCCGATTGCACTGGGTGAACGTCTGTACACCCGGCGCGAGTTCCTGCCTCCGCTGAAATCCGGTGTCTCAATTCTTCAGCCGGACATCTCGCACGCCGGAGGCATCTCCGAGCTGCGCCGTATCGCCGCGCTCGCCGAGGTGTACGGCGCGCAGATCGCCCCGCACTGCCCCCTCGGCCCCGTGGCCCTGGCGGCCAGCCTCCAAGTGGCCTTCACCACCCCCAACTTCCTCATCCAGGAACAGTCGATCGGCATCCACTACAACCAGGGCGCCGAACTCCTCGACTACGTGGCCGACCCGGAACCCTTCCGCTTCCACGCCGGCTCCCTGATCCGTACCGAACGCCCCGGCCTGGGCGTGGACATCGACGAAGCCGCCGTACGCGCCGCCGACAAGACGGGGCACGCGTGGCGCAACCCGGTCTGGCGCCACGACGACGCCTCGTTCGCCGAATGGTGACGACCTCTCGACACCCCGGCACCCTGCCACCCCGGGACCGGCCCCGGACGCCCCTGGTTTCCCACGAAGAGAAAGTAAGAGCATGGATTTCAGCACGGCACTCCGCACCGAGCGGCTGGTCGCGATCATCCGCGGCCGCGACCCCGAAGCTTCCTTCCGCAGCGTGATCACCCTGGTCGAGGCAGGCGTCGGGCTGGTCGAGGTGTCGCTGAGCGGGGCCGACGCCCTCAAGGTCATCGAGCGCGCCCGGGCCGAACTCGGCGACGACGCCTGGCTCGGCGCCGGAACCGTCGTCACCGAGGAGGACGCGCAGCGCGCCGCCGCAGCCGGTGCGAACCTGATCGTCACCCCCGGGCTCGGGCCCGGCTGCACCGCGGCCCTCGCGCAGGGGCTGCCGGTGCTCGCCGGGGTGCTGACTCCGAGCGAGGTGTGCCAGGCCACCGCATCGGAGGCCACTGCGCTCAAGGTTTTCCCGGCCTCCGTGATGGGCGGGCCCGCCTACCTCAAGGCCTTGCGCGGCCCCTTCCCCGACCTGCCGTTCGTACCCGTCGGCGGGGTCGGCGTGGCGGAAGCCGCCGAGTACCTGGCGCTCGGGGCCGTGGCGGTGGGCGTGGGCTCCCCGCTGATCGGCGACGCGGCCGACGGCGGCGACCTCGGCGAACTGCGCCGCCGCGCGGCCCAGTTCAAGGAGGTGTGCGCGCGATGAGCACCCCCCTGGAGCCTCAGGCCTCTGCTCCGGACGTCCTCACCTTCGGCGAGACGATGCTCGCGCTGCGCGGCAGCGGCCCGCTGAAGCTGGGCGGCGCCATGCAGGTGTCCGTCGCGGGTGCCGAGTCCAATGTGGCCATCGGCCTCGGCCGGCTCGGCCACCGGGTGCGCTGGGCCGGTGCGGTCGGCGAGGACGAGGCCGGTGAACTGGTCCTGCGCACCTTGCGCGCCGAAGGTGTGGACGTATCGGGAGCGAGCCGGGACGCCGAGGCGCCCACCGGGCTCATCCTGTTCGAGCCGCGACTGCCCGAGGTGACGCGGGTGCACTACTACCGCTCCGGCTCGGCCGGGTCACGGCTCAAGGCATGCGCCGTGGAGGCGGCTTTCACCGCCGCGCCGCCCAAGGCCCTGCACCTGACCGGCATCACGCCGGCGCTCGGCTCGGCGCCGCGCTGCGCCGCCCGGCGCGCGCTGAGCCTCGCGCGCGAGCACTCGACGCTGGTCTGTCTCGATGTCAACTTCCGCTCCCGTCTGTGGAGTTCCGAAGAGGCCGCCTCGGTGCTGCGCGAGTGGATGCCCTACGTGGACGTCCTCATCGCTTCCGACGACGAACTCCCGCTCTGTCTTCCTGCCGATGCGCCGCGCGACCTCGGGGAGCAGGCGAAACTGCTGCTCGACCTCGGCATCGGCGAGGTCGTGGTCAAGTACGGCGCGGACGGGGCCGCCGTCCATACCGCGGAGGGCGAACTGCGCTCCCCCGCCCGTACCGTCCAGGCCGTGGACCCGGTGGGCGCGGGCGACGCCTTCGTCGCCGGGTACCTCTCGGCCCTGCTGGACGGCGAGGACGCGGCGGCCCGCCTGGACCGCGCGGTCACCACCGGCGCCTTCGCCGTAGCCTCCCGCGGCGACTGGGAGGGCGCCCCGACCCGAGCGGAACTGCCGCTGCTCGGGGCGGCTTCAGGGACAGTGGTGCGGTGAGCCGAGGGGCACGGGGGTGGCGCCCCCACCCCCATGCCCTGGCATACGCGGACTGCCCACGCCTCGGCTCACAGGGTTACCGCGCCTCGGCTTACAGGGCTGCCCGCGCCTCAGCTCGCGCGGCCACCCGTGCCTCGGCTCGCCCTGACATGAGCGGGCTGCCCGAGCCCAGCTGGCGCGAGCTGCCGAAGCCCCGACGTACACGTGCCGGCACGCGCAGCGCTCCGGCACGCCCCCCGCCCCGCCGCAGGGACGGACCCAGGAGCGCCTTCGCCACCAAGCCCTCCCTGCTCAGCGCACCCGCCCACTAATCTGTCCCCATGCCCCGCTACGAATTCCGCTGCCGTACGTGCGGTGACACCTTCGAGGTCAGCCGCCCCATGTCCGAGTCCTCCGCGCCCGCCGACTGCCCGGCCGGGCACGAGGACACGGTCCGGCTGCTGTCCACCGTCGCCGTGGGTGGCACCTCGTCCGCTCCCGCTCCCGCCGCAGGCTCCGGTGGTGGCGGATGCTGTGGCGGAGGCTGCTGCGGCTGATCCGGCGCGCTGACGACAACTCGCCCTCGCCAGCTCCCCGGGGACGGCCAGCTCCCTCCGGCACGGCAGGCTCCCCGGCACGGCAGGCTGCCCAGTACGGCCGGCTGCCCAGTACGGCCGGCTGCCCAGTACGGCCGGCTTCCCCCGGCCGTACCCTCAGGCGGCCAGACCTTCAGCCGGTCCAGCCCCAGCCTCAGACCTTCCGCGCCAGCGTCACCCCGTCCGCGACCGGCAGCATCACGCTCTCCACCCGGTCGTCTCCCCGCACGTGCTCGTTGAACTCCCTGATCGCCGCCGCCGCTCCCGTCGCCCGCACATCGATGACGCCGCCGCGCATGAACACGTTGTCCACCACGAGCAGACCGCCCGGCCGCATCCTCGGCACCAACTCCTCCCAGTACGCGATGTAGTTCTCCTTGTCCGCGTCGAGGAACGCCAGATCGATGTGCGGCTCCTCCGGCAGGCCAGCGAGCGTCTCGGTGGCCGGTGCGATCCGCAGCTCGATCCGGTCCGCGACGCCTGCCTCCTCCCAGGCCTCCTTCGCGTACGCCGTCCACTCCTCGGAGACATCGCAGGTCAGCAGCGCCCCGTCCGGCGGCAGCGCCTGCGCCATCGACAGTGCGGACAGGCCCGTGAAGGTGCCCACCTCCACGACGTACCGCGCCCTGGTGAGGCGTATGAGGAAGGCAAGGAACGGCCCCTGTTCCTGCGCCACTTGCTTGCCCGCGACCTGGGGGAGCTTGCTGTGGGTGACCTCGATCAGCTTCCGCTGCACGGCGTCCGGCGACGGATTGTGCTCCAGCATGTACGCGTGGAGCTCGTCGGTGAACTGGGTGCGCTTGCCGCTGGCCATCGAACCTCGCTTCTGCCGTGCCTTCCGCCGACCCTGCGTCGCCGGACCGAACCGAACCCGAACCCGATCTCGGACCAGGCCCCCATTGCTACGAAACCCCCGAAGCCGCCCTACTCCCCCAAGTACCGCAGCACAGCGAGCACTCGGCGTGAGATCCCCGGCGTCCCGGACAGCTCGAGCTTGTCGAAGATCGCGTTGATGTGCTTCTCCACGGCGCTCTGGGAGATGTGCAGCCGCTGCGCGATCACCGCGTTCGTATGCCCCTGCGCCATCTCCGCGAGCACGGACCGCTCACGCGAAGTGAGCCGCTCCAGAAGGTGCGCATGGCTGGAACGCCCGAGCAACTGCGCCACCACTTCGGGGTCGAACGCGGCCCGCCCCTGGTTCACCCGCTCCAACGCGTCCAGGAACTCGTCGACTTGGACCACACGGTCCTTCAGCAGATAGCCCACCCCTTCCGTCTCCCCGGTCAACAGCTCTGTCGCATAGCGCTTCTCCACGTACTGCGAGAGGACGAGGACCCCGACGTCCGGCCAGCGCTTACGGATCTCCATGGCTGCACGCAGGCCCTCGTCGCTGTGGGTGGGCGGCATCCGTACATCGGCCACCACCACGTCGGGCTGCTCCTGTTCGACCGCCGCGAGGAGCTGCTCGGCATCCCCGACCGCTGCCAGCACCTCGTGGCCCTCTTCCACGAGGAGCCGGATCAGGCCTTCCCGCAGCAGGGTCGAGTCCTCGGCCAGGGTTACGCGCACGGCAACTCCGCAGTGATCAGGGTGGGTCCGCCGGGCGGACTGTCGACCTCAAGTGTGCCGTCGAGCGCCGCGGCACGGCGCTTCAGCCCTACGAGGCCGCCGCCTGCCGGGTCCGCGCCACCGATGCCGTTGTCCTCAATGCTCACGACGAGCATCCCGGTCTCCTCTCGGAGCCCGACCCGGATTCCGGTCGCCTTGGAGTGTTTGACGGCATTGGTCACGGCCTCCGACACCACGAAGTACGCGACGGTCGCCACCGGCCTGCTCGGCTCGTCCGGTATCTCGTAGTCGAGCGTCACCGGGATCGCCGTGCGCTCGACCACGGTCTCCAGCGCGGCCGCGAGCCCGGCCTCGTCAAGCGCTATCGGATACACCCGCCAGGCGACTTCCCGCAGGTCGTCCAGGGCGAGACGGCTTGCCTCGTGCGCCTGGCGCAGCAGCTCGTCCCTGCGCTGCGGATCCTGGCCGCGCACCGCCCGGCCGAGCAGCATGCCGAGCGCGACCAGCCGCTGCTGCACTCCGTCGTGCAGATCCCGCTCGATGCGTCGCCGCTCGTCATGGACGGCCTCGACCACGCCGGCGCGGCTCACGGCGAGCTGCTCGATACGGCGCTGCAGCTCCTCCTGCTCGCTCGGCCCCAGAAAGTGGCGTGCCAGCCTCCGCTCGGTCTGAGCGACGGCCAGCATCCCCTGCCACGACAGGAACAGCAGGAACAGGCCGCCGAATCCGCTGACCAGCACGGTGGACCGGCTGTTCACGTCCCACACGAACCAGCCGATGAACAGGAGAGCTCCGTAGGCCGCGCCGACGAGCACGCAGAAGAAGCAGATGACGCCGACCAGCCCGAGGGGCCAGCGGGATGCCAGGTACCGCAGAGCGCGCTCGGATGTATAAGAGGACGAGGACTCGGCGTGCAGATAGAACGCGAGGCGACGCCGCTCCCACTCGACCAGGCTGCGCGCGATCCCGTGCACGGGCCTCAGGACCTCGCGCCGCGCGCGCGGCCACGCCTGCACGAGAAGCAAGGACAGGCCTGAGAGCAGCACGAAGAGCAGCTCGGCGACGGCCGAGCAGGCGCCGAGCGCGAGTCCAGTTGCGAGCCGGAGCCCGCGGCGTGCCACAGATTTCATGATCGATCAGGCTAGAGGCGGCCTCGGGACGAGCACACTGCGGAAAACCACAATTCCTTCCTGCGGTGCACCGCAGGAATTCCTTGCGGCCGGCTTCAGTGTGGCTTCAGCCGCCGATTTCTACCGTGGACGCATGATCGAAGACAGCGCAACTCAGTGGATCAACACGCTCATGGACGCCATGGGCGCGCCGGGCGCCGGGCTCGCCATCGCGCTCGAGAATCTGTTTCCGCCGCTGCCCAGCGAGGTGATCCTGCCGCTCGCGGGCTTCGCGTCGAGCACGGGCGACATGAACCTGATCGCCGCCCTGGTGTGGACGACGATCGGCTCCGTCGTGGGGGCGCTCGCCCTGTACGGCGTGGGCGCGGTGCTCGGGCGCGACCGCACCGTGGCGATCGCCACGAAGCTGCCGTTCGTGAAGGTGTCGGACATAGAAAAGACGGAGGCCTGGTTCCAGCGGCACGGAACCAAGGCGATCTTCTTCGGCCGCATGGTGCCGATCTTCCGCAGCCTGATCTCCGTTCCCGCCGGCATCGAGCGCATGCGCCTGTCTGTCTTCCTCGGCCTGACCACGCTGGGCAGCGCGATCTGGAACACCGTCTTCGTCCTCTCCGGCTATCTCCTGGGAGAGAACTGGGAGGACGTGACGGGTTACGTGTCCATGTACTCCAAGGCGGTGCTGATCGCCGCCGTGCTCGCCGTCCTGCTCTTCGTGGCCATACGGATCTTCAGGCCCGGTCGCGGGCGGCGGCGAGGAACCGGCGCGGAATCTCCTCGCCCGCAGCGACTCCCCGCTCGTCAAGGACGGTGAGCTGCGGCGCCTGCCAGCCCGAGTCGGCCAGCTCTCCGTGGCCGGGGCGCCAGGAACGGTCAGCGGCGAGGAGCAGATCCGCGTCGAGCAGCGAGTCCCCGGCCGCGAGCGTGAGGCCGGCCCCGGTGCGGCGGGCGACCTCGCGCATGGCGGCGCTCTTGGTCAGCGGCTTCGGGACGGCATAGATCTTGCGGCCCTGAAGGGACACGGTCCAGCCGCGGCCCTCGGCCCACTCGGCGAGCTCCTTGACCCAGCCGTCGGGCAGCAGGGCCCGCTCGACCACGAGGTAGGCGAAGAGGTCCTCGGCCACCCTCTCCTTCAGGAGCCAGGCTTCGTCGGCGGTACGCACGAGGTGGGCGCGTACCTCGGCGAGGGAGGCGCACTCGTCGGCCAGACGCGCGGCGACCTGGCGCTGCCAGTCGGGGTCGGAGACGCCGTCGACCAGGAGGTGGCCGCCGTTGGCGCAGATCGCGAACTGCGGGGCGGGGCCCGGGAGATGGATGCGCCCGTACTGCTCGCGGGTGCGTGTGGTGGTGGGCACGAAGACGGTGCTGCGGCCGAGTTCGACGAGAAGGTCAGCGGCGGTCTCGGTCACGTAGGACAGCGGTTTGCCCTGGTAGACCTCGACGCAGAGGAGGCGTGGCGCCTGCGCGTCCGGCATGGAGAGCTGGAGCGCGGGAGCGGAGTAGATCAGCGTGCGGTCGAGATCGCTCGCCACGAGAGTCGGTGCGCTCACTGCGACGCCACCGCCTTGCCGTCGGCACCGGTCGCGCCGCGGGTGAAGCGGGGGTGGATCAGGCCGACGCAGGTGTACGGCAGGTCGTCCACCTCTTCGACCGGCACACCGCGCTGCTCGGCGAGCAGGCGCACGTGGTCGAGGTCGGCGCCGGCACCGCGCTGGGCGAGCACCTTCCACGGAACACGACGCAACAGGACACGGGTCGTCTCCCCGACCCCCGGCTTGACGAGGTTCACATCATGGATGCCGTATTCCTCACTGATCCGCTCCACCGCGGCCCAGCCCTCCCAGGTGGGCGCGCGGTCCGCCGACAGCAGCTCCTTGACTTGGAGGTCGACGGCGTCCGTCACCGCGTCGAAGCGCGCGGCCACCGTGTCGAGGAACAGGCCGGAGACATCCGCGTCGGCCAGTTCGCGGTAGAACTTCGCGCCGTGGAAATCGTCCGGACCGACGAGGTCGGAGCGGAGCACGGTGCGCGATATCAGGCCGGACACCGTGGAGTTGAGGCAGGCGGACGGGATGAGAAAGTCCTCACGCGTGCCGTACGTGCGGACGCAGGAGCCGGGGTCGGCGAGCACGGCGATCTCGGGCGAGAAGCCCGTGGCCCCACCCTTCGCTTCGAACTCCTCGATGGCCTGGGCGAGTTCGCGGGTGATCGCACCCTTGCCGGTCCAGCCGTCGACGAACACCACGTCGGCGGGGTCGTGGTGGGCTGCGAGCCAGCGCAGGGCGTTGGCGTCGATGCCGCGGCCGCGCACGATCGACACCGCGTAGTGCGGCAGTTCGAGGCCGTGCCGGTGCTGGGCCCAGCGGCGCATCAACACGCCGACGGGGGTGCCGGCGCGGGCCAGCGACACCAGGACCGGGCGGGCGTCCCGGCCCGCGGTCCGTGCCGCGTGCTCGGCGAGCACGGTCTCGGTGACGACGCCCACCGCGCGGGCGATCCGGGCCGCCGAGGTGTCGAGGGCCGCTTTGAACAGCTCCTGGTACTGCTCGCTGGGCTGGTACTCCACGGGCAGCGACTCCGCGTAGTGGGCGCCGCCGCTCTGGATGGCCTCCTCGCGCTCCTCCGTCGGTGCCTCCAGTTCCACGTCCGAGAGGTCCTGGAGCAGCCAGCCCACCTCGTCCGGGGCGTAGGAGGAGAAGGCGGGGCCGCGCAGGGGCTCGGGCAGCATCAAGTGGTCCTCGGGGGTGCTGGTGGGGGCCGCGGTGCGAGCGGCGGCGGGTACGTAGGAGGGGACGACGGCGAGCAGCACCTGGCCGGAGTGCTGGGCGAGCTGGGCCAACAGGCCGTCAGGGGCGTGCAGTTCGGGGGTGTCCGCGACGGAGTCGACCACGGCGACGATGGTGTCGAAGCCGCCGCCCGCGACGTTGTAGGCGAAGCGCGGGCCCGGTCCGTCGGCGGGGGCGTCGTGGGCGGGGAAGGTCAGCCGGGTGCGTATCGCGTAGCCGGGGTCGTCCACCGCGAGGACGGGCGAGCGCGTGGTGGTGGAGAAGCGGACCTCGGCGTCGCTCTGCTCCTCCAGGGCCACGCCGAGGGCGAGCGGGGCGTACATCAGCTCCTCGAACCCGAGGACGAGTACGCGCCGGGCGTCGCGGAGTTCCCCGGCGATCCGTCCGGCCATCGCGGGAAGCGCGGCATCGAGCGCGGTCCGGTGCTCGGGGCCGAAGCCGTGCCGGCCGCCGTCGGGGACGCCTGCCGGCCAGCCCAGCTCCACGCGGCGGACGGTGCCCCGCCGAGCCTGCCGGGGTACGACGACGGCACCGGCGCCACCCTGCGCCGGTTCCGCCTCGCCCTGCTCATGCTCGGCCACCAGCGCCTGCCCCTTGGCCAGCACGCCGTCCGGGAGCCGGACGGTGCCCGAGGCCGTGGCGACCAGGTCGACGCGGGCGCCGATCTCCTGGGCGAACTCATCGAGCCGCCCGCGGTCCTCGGCCGAGCGCATGTCGACGAGCGCGACGATCACGTACCGCTCCCGCGGGTAGCGCTCGTGCAGTGCGCGGATCGTGTTGAGGACGGTGTTGCCGGTGGAGAACTCGTCGTCGACGAGCACCAGCGGCCCGTCGCCGGCGAGCAGGTGCGGGTCCTCGGGCAGCAGCAGGTGGGAGGTCGCATGCGAGTGGGACTCCTCGAAGCCACCCGCTGTGGCGACGCCGGCGACGGGGCGGCGGGTCGAGTGCAGATACGGGGCGAGGGCCAGACCGTCCGCCACCGAGTGGCCGAGCCCGGTCGCGGTCTCCGCGTAGCCGAGGACCACCGCGCGGGCGGCATCCCGGTCACCGAGCAACTCCCTCACCCGCAGGCCGAGTTCATGCCCGGCACGCCACACCACCCGCGGGCTCTGCGGGACGTGCTTGCCGAGCACCTGGGAGACCAGCAGATGGGCACGCTTGGGGTTGCGGCGCAGGGCCAGCCCCAGCATGTCGTTGAGTTGCGTATCGCCGACCAGCTCGACGCCGAGCCGTTCCGCGACCCAGGTACCCGACCACACCACGTTCTCTGTCTTCCTTACGTCGATGGCGCCGACTACGTCGATCATGTCTGCGCCGTTCACAGCGCTGTCGTCCACAGCTCTGCCGTCCATGCCTGCGCCGTTCACGGTTCTGTCGTTCACGGCTCCGCCATCCAAAGCCCTGCCGTCCACAGCCCTGCCGTCCATGTCAGCGCCGATCACGGCTCTGTCGTCCACGCCTGCGTCGTTCGCATCCGCGTCGTTCAGGTTCGTCATGGTCAGGAGGCCGGGAGGCCGGCGGCGAGGAGTTCCACGAAGCCGACGTCGCCGTGGGCGACGCCGAAGACCTGGGCGCGCAGCAGGGTGCGTACGGCCCAGGCGCGGTGCGGCTTCACCTCGTTCATCTTGTTCGTGTACGAGGAGCGCAGCACACCTCCGCCGTCCCGTTCGGGCCGCAGGATGTCCTGTGCGTCGCTGAACTCCTCATGGCTGACGACCGACATCGCATGCACCGGCAGCACATGGGAGGGGTGGATACAGGTCTTGCCGAGCAGGCCGTTGGCGCGGTCGAGCGCGATCTCGCGGAGCAGGCCGTCCATGTCGTGCTCGATGAGCGCGGTGCGCAGTTCCTCGGCCCGCCCGAGGAACGGACTCGCGCGCAGCTGCGGCTTGAACATCCGCTCCTGGTGCCGGAAGTACTCCCAGACCGGCCCGGTCACGGTGAAGCCGGTGCCGTCGGCCCGGCCGAGCATGTTGACCACGTCGGCGATGACGGAGGCGACGATGTGCACGTCGTACGCGGTCATGTCCGGTGGCCGGCGCAGGCCGTACGCGGAGCAGAAGTCGGTGACGCCGAGGCGCAGGGCGAGGACGCGGTCGCGGTACTTCTCGACGGTGCGGGAGATACCGGCCAGGGTGTCGGCGCGGGACTCCAGGTGCAGCAGTTCGGGAGACTCGAGGACCGGCATCGCGAACAGCCGCCGTCCGCTGGTCAGTTCGGCCGCGGTCAGCGCCTCGAGGAACGGGACTCCGCGCTCCTCGGTGAACTTCGGGAGGACGAATCCGGACAGCAGGGAGACCGAGGGTCCGAGTCGGCGTACGAGGTCCGTGATCTGTGCTGGCCTGCGCACCCGTATGAAGAGAAGGGGGAGGCCGGCGGGCGGCCGGTCCGGGCCTGCGTGCGCCTCGGCGAGGGCCGCGAACTGGGTGACGAGGTTGGCCTCGGCTCCCTCGACCTCGGCGTCGTCGATGGAGTCCTCGAGGCAGAGCACCATCGAGACCACTCCGCGGCCGGCCTGCTTGAGGATGTCCTGGGCGAGGCGGGGGCGGGTGGCGGGGCTGTACAGGGTCGCGCCCAGGGCTGCCGAGAGCAGGACGGCGGGAGAGTCGGCGGTGAACTCACCGGGCTCCTGGTGGAACAACTTCTTCCGGATCTCAGGCGCTATATGCCCGAAATGACGCATGAGACTCCCCCGTGAACGACAAGGCGACCGCTGATGTGGCCGGTAATAGTACGTAAGGGCGTGTGTCGGCAGTTCCCCTCACGCATGAAATTCAGGTAACCCGGCCATGACCGACACTCTTGCACGTGTCGGATTCCGCCAGCATCGTGTGGCCCGCGCGGGCCGAGTTATGCATGCGCAGGCCCCCGCGTTGTCCCGGCACGGACGCAACAGGCAGGATGGCCGTCATGACGCACACGATGCTCAAGGGGTCGAACGTCGCGCTGCAGGCGACGGCGGTACGCGCCGTGCTGCGCTGGGCCCCGAGCTCCGATGTGCCCGACGTCGACGCCTCTGCGCTGCTGCTCGGCGCGGACGGGCGGGTGCGCTCGGACGAGGACTTCGTCTTCTTCAACCAGCCCCGCCACCCCTCCGGCAAGGTCTGGCGGCTCGGCAAGAAGCGGCTCGCCGAGGGTCTCACGGACACGATCCAGGCGGATCTGGCCGGTCTCGACGAGGCCGTGTCCAAGATCCTCATCGTCGCCTCGGCCGAGGATGTGCCGTTCGAGCACGTACGGGCGCTGCGTATTTCGCTGTACGACGTGGCCCGCGAGGGCGACGAGCCCTATGCCGTCTTCGACGTGAAGCCGGAGACCGGCGAGGAGACGGCGCTGATCTGCGGCGAGCTATACCGGCGCAAGCAGGGGTGGAAGTTCCGTGCGGTCGGCGAGGGGTATCTCAACGGTCTCGTGGGGCTCGCGACCGACTTCGGTATCTCGGTGGACGAGTCCGACAACAAGGCGGAGGCCACCGCGCCCACGGCCCCCGCCGCGCCCACTGCCCCGGCACCGGTGCCCGCCCAGCCCGTGGTCCCGGCTCCCGCACCGGACCCGCAGCCCGCGGCCGCCCAGCCCCAGCCCCAGCCGGCGTACGGCTATCCGCACCAGCCGCCCACGGCGCCGCCGACGCCGACGCCCGCCACGCAGCCCGCCTACGGCTACCCGCAGCCGGCCTCGCCGCAGCCCGCGTACGGCTACCCCCAGCCGGCGCCCGTCGCGCAGCCCGTCCAGCCCGCGCCCGCACCGGACCCGAACTTCAAGCTGCCGCCACAGGGCCCGCAGTTCATCGGCCGCTGACCCCAGCCACCGGCCGAACCGCGCCGAGCCGGGCTGCGCAGAACCACGCCGCGCCAAGGCGAGCCGAACCGAGGCCAGCCGCAGGCTTCCGCCCCGCCAAGCCACGGACCCGCGGGCAACCGGACCGGACCCGACCGCCCTCAGCGCTCCCCCACCTTCGACTTGTAGCCCCGCCCCCACTGCAGACCCCACCCGTACAGGCGGTCCAGCTCCGCCTGGAAGCCGTAGACGAACTTGACCTCGCGGCGCACCACCAGCTCGCCCTTCACGTTCTCCAGGGAGACCACCGCACAGGAGCGGGCCTGCGGGGCGCGCTCGTCGAGTTCGATCTCGATCCGCGGTCCATTGCTCGGGTAGAGCGTGACCTTGGCGTGGGTGCGGTCGAAGGCCGGTGTCTGGTCGTAGATGTACACGAAGACCAGCAGGCGCTTGATGGACTCGCGGTGGTCCAGGTTGACGTAGATCGTCTCGCCCGAGGGGGCGCCGAAGCGGTCGTCTCCGCTGAGCTTCACGTACGGCGGTGCGTTGAGGTTGCCGAAGAAGCTGCCGAGGGGCTGCACCACACCCTTGGCGCCGTCGGTCAGCTCGTACAGGCACCCTATGTCCAGGTCGACGTTGACCACGCCCTGCGTGTGGGCCTGCACCACATCGGGCTTGAACATGCGGAAGGGGTGCCGCAGCAGACCGCTCTGCTTGGAGCGCCCCTCGATGTCAGACGTACGCATCCGCCATGACAGGTTGATGCGCAGATTGCCGGTGGCCGCCCCCTGCTTGTTGAGGGAGACCACGGGGTGCCGTTTGGTGAGTTCGATCGCGTTGGTCGCGGCGCTCCCCGATTCGAACTGCCCGGCACGCCCTCGCCGCAGACCGTCCCAGAAGGACATCCCGCCCCCATTTCCCCTTCGAACCATCCGGTACGCACGCTCCGTACCGCTGTGAACGGCAGCGGGGCGGCCCGAGGTTCAGCACCTCGTGGCCGCCCCGCTTCAGAGCGTTCCCTGGTCCCCAGGATGGTCACACCCTGGAATCCGGACCGGAATCAGGATCGGAAGGACCGGAATCAGACCCCGGAGGAGACTTCGGACTTCTCATCCGAGGCCTTCCCTTTTCCCCCTTCGGCCGCCTCGAGCCGGCGGTTGCGCACGACCGAGGACCAGAACGAGGCCGCGATCAGGAACACACCGAGAAGACCGGTGATGATCTCGCTGATCTCGTGCTCGATGGTGACGAGGAGGATGACGGCGAGCGCGCCGATCGCGTAGTGCGCGCCGTGCTCCAGGTACACGTAGTCGTCCAGGGTGCCCTGGCGGACCAGGTAGACCGTGAGCGAACGGACGTACATCGCGCCGATGCCGAGGCCGAGCGCCATCCAGAAGATGTGGTTCGTGATGGCGAAGGCGCCGATGACACCGTCGAAGGAGAACGAGGCGTCGAGGACCTCGAGGTACAGGAAGAGGAAGAACGCCGCCTTGCCCGCGAGACCGACCGCGGAGACCTGCTTGCCCTCCGCCTTGGCCTTCTCCTCCTCCTCGTGCTCGCGCTCCTCTTCCTCTTCGAGCTTGTCCTCGAAGTAGCTCGACAGACCGCCGACGACGAGGTACGTGATCAGACCGGCGACACCGGCCAGGAGCACCGTGGCGGACTTGTCCGCGTAGCCACTGCTGGTGTGCGCGTGGGTGGCGAAGGCCATCGTGGCGCCGAGCAGGGCGATCAGCGCGATGCAGACCGACAGCATGTCGACCTTGCCGAGCTTGGCGAGCGGACGCTCGAGCCAGGACAGCCACTTGTGCTCACGCTCCTCGAAGATGAAGTCGAGGAAGATCATGAGCAGGAACATGCCACCGAAGGCCGCGATCGCCGGGTGGGCGTCGGTCACCAGCGCCTCGTAGCGGTCCGGCTCGTCGAGGGCCAGCTGCACGGCCTCGATCGGTCCGACCTTCGCACTGATCGCGACGATGACGACGGGGAAGACCAGCCGCATACCGAAGACGGCGATGAGGATGCCGATGGTGAGGAAGATCTTCTGCCAGAAGGCATTCATCTTCTTCAGGATTCCGGCGTTGACCACCGCGTTGTCGAAGGAGAGCGAGATCTCCAGGATCGACAGGATCAGGACGAGGCCGAACGCCTCCCACCCCCACTGCCACGCGGCAAATGCGAGGCCCACCGCCGTGACGGCGAAGGACCACCCGAAGGTTTTCAGGACCACTGGCTACCCAATCGTTGTGTACGGGTCTCCCCCGCGCCGAGTACGGGTCTCCCCCGAGCCGCGCGCGGCTTTACGAAACATTGACCCCGAAGTCTAGAGCGATACCGCGGAGCCCGGACGCGTACCCCTGGCCTACGGCACGGAACTTCCACTCGCCGCCGTACCGGTACACCTCGCCGAAGATCATCGCGGTCTCGGTGGAGGCGTCCTCGGAGAGGTCGTAGCGCGCGAGCTCCTGGCCGTCGGCCTGGTTGACGACGCGGATGAACGCGTTGCTGACCTGGCCGAACGTCTGGCCGCGGTTGTCGGCGTCGTGGATGGAGACCGGGAAGACGATCTTCTCGACATTGGCCGGGACCTTGGAGAGGTCGATCAGCAGCGACTCGTCGTCGCCGTCGCCCTCACCCGTGAGGTTGTCACCGGTGTGCTCGACCGAGCCGTCGGGGCTCTTCAGCTGGTTGTAGAAGATGAACCACTCGTCCCCGAGCACCCGCCCTCCGCTGCACATCAGGGCGCTGGCGTCGAGGTCGAAGGGCGCTCCGGTGGTGGAGCGCGCATCCCAGCCCAGCCCGACCATCACCTGCGTGAGGTTGGGTGCGGCCTTGGAGAGGGAGACATTGCCTCCCTTGGCGAGCGTGACGCCCATGATCGTGTCCTCCCCGGTTGGTGGTGCGATGCTGCTGGTCAAGGACGTCCGGCGCCGCACTGCTCGTGCGGCGCCGGACGAGGCCGCACGCCCCCTGCGGGACGTGCGGCGGGTGGTGCGCGATGGCGCGCACCGGGCGTACGCACACGGCGTACGCCGAAAGGAACCGGGTCGAACGTCAGACGTTCACGCCGAAGTCCTGCGCGATGCCGCGCAGACCCGAGGCGTAACCCTGGCCGATGGCGCGGAACTTCCACTCGGCACCGTGCCGGTAGAGCTCGCCGAAGACCATGGCGGTCTCGGTGGACGCGTCCTCGGAGAGGTCGTAACGCGCGATCTCCTGGCCGCCGGCCTGGTTGACGACGCGGATGAACGCGTTGCGCACCTGGCCGAAGGACTGCTGGCGGTTCTCGGCGTCGTAGATCGAAACCGGGAAGACGATCTTGGTGATCTCGGCCGGCACGGCCGCCAGGTTCACCTTGATCTGCTCGTCGTCGCCCTCGCCCTCACCCGTGAGGTTGTCACCGGTGTGCTCGACGGAGCCGTCGGGGCTCTTGAGGTTGTTGAAGAAGACGAAGTTCGCGTCGCTGGTGACCTTGCCGTCCTCCCCGGTCAGGATGGCGCTGGCGTCCAGGTCGAAGTCCGTACCGGTGGTGGTACGGATGTCCCAGCCCAGGCCGACCGTGATCGCGGTCAGGCCGGGGGCCTCCTTGGTCAGCGAGACGTTGCCGCCCTTGCTGAGGCTGACTCCCACGAGTCCTCCAAATAGTTTCCAGGGGCAGCGCCCCCGTGGTGCATTGGCATCGGATCAACGACTGGATCCTAGTGACGGGTTCCCGTGGCAAAAAGGCTCTTCGCCGCAAGGATCATCACGGATCGGCTGTTCACCGGGAAGTCCCGGGAAATTCAGGGGGTCTCAGAGCCGCGCGAGCGCGGCCCTGTACTCGTTCAGGTCACGGGCGTCCGGCAGCGCATTGACCACGCTCCAGCGCACGACGCCCTCCTTGTCGAGGATGAAGGTCCCGCGCACCGCGCAGCCCTTCTCCTCGTCGAACACTCCGTAGGCCCGCGCCGCCTCGCCGTGCGGCCAGAAGTCGGAGAGCAGGGGGAACTCGAACCCCTCCTGCTCGGCGAAGACCCGCTGGCTGAAGGGGGCGTCGCAGGAGACGGCGAGCAGCTGCACATCGTCGTTGACGAACGCGGGCAGCTCGTCGCGCAGCGCGGCCAGCTCTCCGGTGCAGACGCCGGTGAAGGCGTACGGGTAGAAGACAAGCACCACGTTCTTCTCGCCGCGCAGGTCCGACAGGCGGACCGTCTCGCCGTGCTGGGTCTTCAGGGCGAAGTCCGGAGCCTTCGTGCCGACTGCGATTGCGGCGGGGGTCATGCGTGAGCCGTCCCTTCCGGAGCATCCGTGAGCGTCAGGGGCCTGATCGGGTGAATCCCACCCTATGCGGCGCCACCGACAACCGCCGCTCATGCCCACGCGAATCCCGCTCACGCCTACGCGAATCCCGCGCCCGGGCACGCAAAACCCCCGCCGGCACATCGGCGGGGGTCTGCTCGGCGTATACGGCGTTTCCCGTGGTCAGCGCTTCTTGGCGGCCTTCGGGGTGCTCAGCCGGCTGGCGGTCCAGTCCTTGCCGGCGCTGACGCTCTTCGCCGCGGACAGGCCGGCGGTGGTGGAGGCTTCGCCGATCTCGCTCGGCTCGACGTACCCGTCGCGACCGGTCTTCGGCGTCAGCAGGAGGATGGAGCCGCCTTCCTCCATGTACGCGATGGCATCCACCAGCGCATCGGTCAGGTCCCCGTCGTCCTCACGGAACCAGAGCACCACGGCATCGGCCACATCGTCGTAGTCCTCGTCGACGAGCTCGCTGCCGATGGTCTTCTCGATGGCCTCGCGGAGCTCCTGGTCGACGTCGTCGTCGTAGCCGATCTCCTGGACCACCTGCTCGGGCTGGAAACCCAGCCTGACGGCCAGGTTCGACTCCGCGTGGTCCGCGGTCGCGCTCACGGATTGCCTCCTGATCATGTTTCTCGATGTCGTTTGCGCTTCGCGCGTGCGCGAAGCGTTGGCCGTAGTCCACACGGGCGGGGCGGATCGCGCAAGTACCCGGCCGTCGAGACCGCCGAAACGGTGACGATCCCGACCGTGTCACCGCAACCCAATGCCCGAATTCTCCGCGATCGGTGATTCATCCCACAGCGATACGTCAGATTTGCGGGCGCCTGCGGCACCTGGGGCGGGAGCGTGGGCACCCGGCCCGCATGAAGCACGTACCCGAAAAATACAGCCGGAGGCCGGGGTCTGTTCAGTCGGGCCGACGCCGCGGGCCCGGCGGGCCGGCGCCGCAGCCCACCCGGGGCGGCGGCGCGGCTGTTCGGGACCTTCGCCTGGTGCCGCGGGCCCAACGTCCCTGGGGGTCACGGTCCTTAACTGGGCGTATCGTTGCGATTTGGGCCAACCCGCGCACAGGGCGCCGTCCGGACCTCGGTTACCAGTCGGTACAGATGACGTACGCAGCACCGGGGTACACGATGGACAACGGCGCGACGAACCCCGTGCGGACCGTGCAGACAGTGCCAGACCGGGACACGAGTCCGTGCCCGGTCGGCACACCGACAGCGAAGGAACAGCGTGGCTTCCGGATCCGATCGCAACCCGATCATCATTGGCGGCCTGCCCAGCCAGGTCCCGGACTTCGATCCCGAAGAGACTCAGGAGTGGCTCGACTCGCTGGATGCGGCGGTCGACGAGCGCGGCCGTGAGCGGGCCCGCTACCTGATGCTCCGGCTGATCGAGCGCGCCCGTGAGAAGCGCGTGGCCGTGCCCGAGATGCGCAGCACGGACTACGTGAACACCATCGCGACCAAGGACGAGCCGTTCTTCCCGGGCAACGAGGAGATCGAGCGCAAGATCCTCAACGCCACGCGGTGGAACGCGGCGGTCATGGTCTCCCGTGCGCAGCGCCCCGGCATCGGCGTCGGCGGTCACATCGCGACCTTCGCCTCCTCGGCCTCGCTCTACGACGTGGGCTTCAACCACTTCTTCCGCGGCAAGGACGAGGGCGACGGCGGCGACCAGATCTTCTTCCAGGGCCACGCCTCGCCGGGTGTCTACGCCCGCGCGTACCTCCTGGACCGCCTCTCCGAGCAGCAGCTCGACGCGTTCCGGCAGGAGAAGTCGAAGGCCCCGTACGGGCTTTCCTCGTACCCGCACCCGCGGCTGATGCCGGACTTCTGGGAGTTCCCGACCGTGTCGATGGGCCTCGGCCCGCTCGGCGCGATCTACCAGGCCCGGATGAACCGCTACATGGAGCACCGCGGCATCGCCGACACCTCCAAGTCGCACGTGTGGGCCTACCTCGGCGACGGCGAGATGGACGAGCCCGAGTCGCTCGGCCAGCTCTCGCTCGCCGCCCGTGAGGGCCTGGACAACCTGACCTTCGTCGTCAACTGCAACCTTCAGCGCCTCGACGGCCCGGTGCGCGGCAACGGCAAGATCATCCAGGAGCTGGAGTCGCAGTTCCGCGGCGCCGGCTGGAACGTCATCAAGCTGATCTGGGACCGCAGCTGGGACCCGCTGCTGGCCCAGGACCGCGACGGTGTGCTCGTCAACAAGATGAACACCACGCCCGACGGACAGTTCCAGACGTACGCGACCGAGGACGGCGCGTACATCCGCGAGCACTTCTTCGGTGACGACCACCGCCTGCGCGCGATGGTCGAGAACCTGAGCGATCAGCAGCTGATGCACCTGGGCCGCGGCGGCCACGACCACAAGAAGGTCTACGCGGCGTACAAGGCGGCCCTGGAGCACAAGGGCCAGCCCACCGTGATCCTGGCGCAGACGGTCAAGGGCTGGACGCTCGGCCCGAACTTCGAGGGCCGCAACGCGACCCACCAGATGAAGAAGCTGACGGTCGACGACCTCAAGCACTTCCGCGACCGGCTGCACATCCCGATCGCGGACAAGGACCTCGAGGGCGGCGCCCCGCCGTACTACCACCCGGGGCGCGACTCCGAAGAGATCCAGTACATGCACGACCGGCGCAAGGGTCTGGCCGGTTACGTGCCGACCCGTGTGGTGCGCGCCAAGCCGCTTCAGCTGCCGGACGACAAGGCGTACGCGACGGCCAAGAAGGGCTCGGGTCAGCAGTCGATCGCCACGACCATGGCTTTCGTCCGCATCCTCAAGGACCTGATGCGGGACAAGGAGATCGGCAAGCGGTTCGTGCCGATCGCGCCGGACGAGTACCGCACGTTCGGCATGGACGCCTTCTTCCCGAGCGCCAAGATCTACAACCCGCTGGGCCAGCAGTACGAGTCGGTGGACCGCCAGCTGCTGCTCGCGTACAAGGAGTCGCCGACCGGTCAGATGCTGCACGACGGCATCACCGAGGCCGGCTGCACCGCCTCGCTGATCGCCGCGGGTTCGGCGTACGCGACGCATGGCGAGCCGCTGATCCCGGTGTACGTCTTCTACTCGATGTTCGGTTTCCAGCGCACCGGCGACCAGTTCTGGCAGATGGCCGACCAGCTGTCGCGCGGTTTCGTGCTCGGTGCGACCGCCGGACGTACGACTCTGACCGGTGAGGGTCTGCAGCACGCGGACGGCCACTCGCAGCTGCTCGCCTCGACGAACCCGGCGTGTGTCGCCTACGACCCGGCGTATGCCTTCGAGATCGCGCACATCGTCAAGGACGGTCTGCGCCGGATGTACGGCGAGACGGCGGACGGCAAGCCCGGCGAGGACGTCTTCTACTACCTCACCGTCTACAACGAGCCGATCCAGCACCCGGCCGAGCCGGAGAACGTGGACGTCGAGGGCATCCTCAAGGGCATCCACCTCTTCAAGCGCGGCGAGAGCGGCACGATCCCGGCGCAGATCCTCGCGTCCGGTGTGGCCGTGCCGTGGGCGGTCGAGGCCCAGCAGATCCTCGCCTCGGAGTGGAACGTCAAGGCCGACGTCTGGTCCGCGACGTCCTGGAACGAGCTGCGGCGCGAGGCCGTGGACGTCGAGGAGCACAATCTGCTGCACCCGGAGGAGGAGCAGCGCGTTCCGTATGTGACGCAGAAGCTCTCCGGTGCCGAGGGTCCGTTCGTGGCCGTCTCCGACTGGATGCGGTCGGTTCCCGACCAGATCGCGCGCTGGGTGCCCGGTCGCTACTCCTCGCTCGGTGCGGACGGCTTCGGCTTCGCCGACACCCGTGGCGCGGCCCGCCGCTTCTTCCACATCGACGCGCAGTCGGTGGTCCTGGGTGTGCTCACCGAACTCGCCAAGGACGGCAAGATCGACCGCTCGGTCCTGAAGCAGGCGATCGACCGGTACCAGCTGCTCGATGTGTCGGCGGCGGATCCGGGGCCGGAGGGCGGGGACGCGTAGGCGTCGCCTCAGGCTGTGGGAAGGGCGGCGGGCCCCGTGGGGCTCGCCGCCCTTCCGTGTTCCTTACGATGCTCCCCATGACCGAACCGTCCCGGCTCGCACGGTGGGAGCGCCGCACGCAGGGCCCCCTCCTGTTGCTGGCCGTGCTCTTTGCGATCGCCTACGCGGTGCCGATCGTCGTCCCGCACCCCTCCGACGCCGTCAAGGCGGCCTGCCACGTCGTGAACTGGACCGTGTGGGGCGCGTTCGCCCTGGACTACGTGGTCCGGCTCGTCATCGCGACGGACCGCAAGCGCTTCGTCCGCGAGCACCCGCTGGCGCTGCTCGCCGTGGTGCTTCCGCTGCTCCAGCCGCTGCGGCTGCTCAAGCTGGTGTCGATGCTGCTGCTCGCCGGGCAGCGGGCGCGGATGGCCACGCAGGTGCGGCTCACCACCTATGTGGCCGGGTCCTGCCTGGGACTGCTGGTCTTCGGTTCGCTGGCCGTGCTCGAGGTCGAGCGGGATGAGGAAGGCGCGACCATCAGGACGCTGGGCGATGCCGTCTGGTGGGCCTTCACCACGATGACGACCGTGGGCTACGGCGACATGGCGCCGACGACCGGCGCCGGCCGGGCTCTCGCGATCGGCCTGATGCTCTCCGGCATCGCGCTGCTCGGTGTCGTCACCGCGAACATCGCCGCCTGGTTCATCTCCCAGTTCGAGCAGGACGATGCCGAGGAGCGCCGCCAGACCGCCGCGATCCTCGAACTCACCGAGGAAGTGCGGTCCTTGCGTGCGCAGGTGGCCCGCCTCTCGGGCACGAAGGAGGCGCCGGCGGCGGCCGACGCCCCTTCCGCTGCCACGTCGGCCGCACTGCCGGCGCCCTCCGGTCCCGCATCGGGCGCGTGACTCTCCCGGCTAGAACATCCCGTTGCCGGGGCCTGCCGCGCCCGCGATCCACATCAGGGCGAGGATCGTGTCGATCGTGCCGAGCACCACGGCGACCAGGGCCGGGATGCTGTGTCCTCCGTTCCAGCGCCGGCCCATGGCCAGCCATCCGCAGACGATCGCGACCGGTCCGAGGATGATGTGGAGCACGAAGAAGCCGGCGATCGCACAGATCACTCCGATGATGCCCAGCGTCGCGCGATCCGGCCCGGACCGTGACCATGTGCGGCCACGTGTGCGGGGGCGCCTGCGCGTGCTGCTGTGTCCGAAGCCCGCCATCATCACTCCCTGAGTCCCTGTACTCGGGCTGTCTCCCGAGTGCCCGGATTCAGGGCTTCAACTCGTCGGGTGCGGGTGGGAGTTGAGAGGCGGTCCACTTTCCACGCCCGGGCGGGGTCAGCTCTCCCAGATCTTGAACGCCCGCACCTGGTACGGCGACTCGGGCGCCCAGGTGCCTCCCCCGCGCCCCGGATACGTCTCGAAGTCGCCGGTCTCCTCGCACTCCGCGGACTGGTAGGTGGTGACCGGTCTGGCGGTGCGGTTGGCGAGGGCCTGGGCGCTGCTCCCCTCCGGCAGCGCCGTGCAGCTCTCGGTCGTCAGACCGGTCAGTTCGTAGGTGGTACGGGTGCCGCCGTAGTCCGGCTCCGTCCACAGGCACAGCTCCCCCGGGCCGCAGCCCGCCCGGCCCGGTGGCGCGGCACCGGCATGCGGCGCGGCACCGGCGGGTGCGAGTGCGGCAGCTGAGGGCGCGGTGGCCGCGGCGAGTGCGGCGATGCCCAGAGCCGCCGCGGTGATGGTCGCCCTGAGCTGTGTCTGCTTCGTACGCATGGCGCTGAACCCCCGTGTCGTGTCGATCACTTGGCGCCACTGTGACCTGCGCCGGAAGGGCGCGGGAAGGACCTGGAGCGAGCGTCACCCTGATAGGGGAAATCCCGGCCGAGCAGGGACACGGGAACGGAAAGTCCCCGCCGGGCAGACCCGACGGGGACTTCGGAGCAGGAAGGAGAGGGGTCAGATGTGACCGACTCCCGCGCCCGCCTCCGCGTTGTCGCCCTTCTTGGTCAGCAGGGCGACGAAGATCGCGACGACGGCCACGCCCGCGGCCGTGAGGCTGGCGAGCTCCATGCCGGACATGAAGGTGTCGTGCGCGACGTCGGTGATCTTCGCGGCGATCTCCGGCGGGGTGTTCGGCGGCACGGGGGCCGCACCCGACTGCACGGCCTCGGCGGCCTGGTCCATCTGCGCCTCGGGGATCGGCGGGAGACCCGCGTCCGCCCAGTTGCCGGCGAGGCTGTTGTCGACCTTCGAGGCCATGATCGCGCCGAGCACGGCGGTCCCGAGGGCGCCGCCGATCTGCATCGCGGCCTGCTGCAATCCGCCCGCGACGCCGGAGAGCTCCATCGGGGCGTTGCCCACGATGACCTCGGTGGCGCCGACCATGACCGGTGCGAGGCCGAGACCGAGCAGTGCGAACCAGATCGACATGGTGAGGCTGGAGGTGCCGGTCTCCAGCGTGGACATGCCGTACATGGCGAGCGCGGTCACCGCCATACCGCCGGCCAGCGGGATCCGCGGCCCCGCCTTGGTGATCATGACGCCCGCCAGCGGCGAACCGACGATCATCATGCCGGTGAGCGGCAGCAGGTGCAGACCGCTGTCCACCGGGCTCATGCCGTGCACGTTCTGCAGGTAGAAGGTGACGAAGAACAGGCCGCCCATGAAGGCGATGGCCATCAGGACCATCAGGACCACACCGGCGGACAGCGGCAGCGAACGGAACAGCTTCAGCGGGACGAGCGGCTCCTTGACCCTCGTCTGCCAGAAGGCGAAGAGCGCGAACGCCACGACGGAGCCGCCGATCCAGGCCCACGTGGTGGTCGAGCCCCAGCCCCACTCGGGCGCCTTGATGACGGCCCACACCAGGGCGAACATCGCGACGGAGAGCAGCGCGATACCGAGCAGGTCGAACGAGCGCGGCGCGTTCTCGGCCCGGTGGTCCTTGAGGATCAGGATGCCGAGGACAACGGCGATGATGCCGACCGGCACGTTGATGAAGAAGACCGACTGCCAGCTGACGTGCTCGACGAGCACACCGCCCAGGATCGGGCCGCCCGCGGTGGAGGCACCGATGACCATGCCCCAGATGCCGATGGCCATGTTGAGCTTCTCGGCCGGGAAGGTGGCGCGCAGGAGGCCGAGCGCGGCGGGCATGAGCAGCGCGCCGAACAGGCCCTGAAGGACACGGAAGGCGACGACGAAGGCGACGCTGTCGGAGAAGCCGATGGCACCGGAGGCGGCGGCGAAGCCGACGACGCCGATGAGGAAGGTCTGCCGGTGGCCGAAGCGGTCACCGAGCTTGCCCGCGGTGATCAGGGTGACGGCGAGGGCCAGGAAGTAGCCGTTGGTGATCCACTGGATCTGCTGCCATGTGGCACCCAGATCGGACTTGATCACCGGGTTGGCGATCGCGACGATCGTGCCGTCCAGGGCGACCATCATCACGCCGATGGCCACGGCGAACAGGGTCAGCCAGGGGTGGCCGCGCAGCCCCTTGGCCGGTGTCGGATCGGACGTGGCGGCCGGTGGTTCGGCGGCGTGGCCCGCCTTCTCGACGGTGGTCTGACTAGTCATGGGAAAAGGCTAGTGACAGTCGCTGACAGTTGACAACGTCAGTCATGAGTCGGTAACTGTCACGTTGCTCACAGGTAAGGTGAGCCGGACATAGACGAAGAAAGAGGGCCATGGAGTGACGGCACCCCAGCCGACCGCGACCGGCCCGGCGGCACCCCGCCCGCCGGCCTCCGCACCGGGGCTGCGCGAGCGCAAGAAGCAGCGCACCCGGGACGCGCTGGTGCGCGCCGCGCTCGAGCTCTTCACGACCCAGGGGTACGAGCGCACGACCGTGGACGAGATCGTCGCCGCGGTCGACGTCTCCCAGCGCACCTTCTTCCGCTACTTCGCCGGCAAGGAACAAGTGGTCTTCGCCGTCCAGGAGATGGTCGAGTCCCGCTTCGTGGAGTCGCTGCGGGCGCGGCCCGCGCACGAGCCCCCGTTCGAGGCGCTGCGCCGTTCCGTCCTCGACGCCTGGGACTCGATCGGCGAGTCCATCGAGGAGCTCGTACCGGTCGAGATGTACATGCGGTGCTTCCGCATGATCGAGTCGACCCCCGCGCTGCTCGCGGTCCAGATGCGGCGCACGGTCGAGACCGAGGAGGAGATCGTGCGGCTCGTCGCCGCGCGCGAGGGGCTCGACCCCGACGAGGATCCGCGCCCCCGGGTGGCCGTGGCCGCCTTCAGCGGGGTCATGCAGCTGGCGGGGCGGCGCTGGGGCGCCGGCGAGGAGATCAGCGTGGAGTCGATGCGGCGCCTGACGGCTTCGCTGCTCGACCGCCTCGAACCGTCCCTGGCCGGGGACTGGCGGAGGCCCGGCCGGGGCGCGGGCGACTGAGTTCGGGTCCCACTTCCCGTACGGGATTCCGACCCGCCTCCCGTACCGGGTTCCGAGCCACCTCCCGTACGGGATTCCGCCCCATATCCCGCACCGGTGCGATGCGTTGAGGGGCGCTCACTCTCCGTATCGCACGGATTCCGTTCAAGAAGGTGTACGCGTACGCCAGTTGAGGCCTCACGTGCAGCTCGGAGGCCGTGCCGGGCGGGCCGGCGGGCGACCGAACCCGGGGGTGAAAGCGGAATCTCCGCTTACACCCTGTGATCACTCACCCCGCAGAGTGCCCGAGTTGACCTGATCGCCCCATATGCACCGTGATCCGTGCCACGGTCCATGCGGCGGGAGGTCCGGGTCTCCTAGGGTGGCCGAATCGTGACTTCCTTCGACTCCTCGCCCTCGCTCAATGTCTGGCGCGCCCTCCTGGCCATCGCCGTCGTCTTCGTCATGCTGACCGCGACCGGCTGGACCGCCGTCCGCAGCAAGGGTGGGTCGACCCCGCTCGAAGCCGCGCTCGCCGCGTGGAACCGCGGCACCGTGGACGGCCGGGACCTGCCCGACCCCGATGCCCCGGCCCAGCGGATCGCACGCTTCTTCGCCACACTCGGCGCCGCACAGCAGGACCGGCTCGCCCAGCGCTACTCGCTGGTCGTGGGCAACCTCAACGGCGCGCCGGTGCAACTGCGTTACGAGGCGAACCGCCACTCCCTGCGCAGAGCCGTCGAGGTCGAGCGGGAGCGTATGGGCGACGTCCGCCTGTCGGAGTCGGGAAGACGCGAGGCGGGGCGGCGTATGCACCGCTTCGAATCCTTCCTGAAGCCGCGCAGACACATCCTCGCCTTCGACCCCTCCGGCCGCGGCCGGGTCGCCGAGGTGCTCGGGAACCTCGAGAAGGCCGAGCGGATCTCGATCGTCGTGCCCGGGGTCGACACGGATGTGCTCACGTTCCAGAAAACCTGGGGCCGCTACTCGGCGACCTCGGGCATGTCCCGCGCGCTCTACCGCACCCAGCGCGCCGAGAGCCGCGACACCCGTACCGCCGTGATCGCCTGGGCGGACTACACGGCGCCCGCCGGCGTGGGCATGGACGCCTTCACCGTACGCAGCGCCGAGCAGGGGGCGAAGCGCCTCACCTCGCTGGTCCGCGCGCTGCCCGGCAAGGCGCCCACCGCCCTGTACTGCCACAGCTACGGCTCGGTCGTGTGCGGTCTGGCCGCGCACGAACTGCCGCCCCGTGTACGGGACATCGCGGTCGCGGGCAGTCCGGGGATGCGCGCCGAGACCGCCGCGGACCTCGGCACGGGCGCGCGGGTGTGGGCGATGCGCGACGCCGACGACTGGATCGCGGACGTGCCGCATCTCGAAGTGGGCAGTTTCGGCCTCGGCGTGGACCCGGTGTCGGACGGGTTCGGGGCGCGGGTGCTGTCGTCGGCGGACTCGGTGGGGCACACCGGGTACTTCGAGCCGGGTACGGAGAGCCTGCGCAATTTCGCGCGGATCGGGGTCGGCCGTTTCGACGAGGTCAGCTGCGCCGACGGCGGGGACGGCTGTCGCACTCAGGTGTGACGGCGAGGCGGACTCTTCCGCTGGGCGGTCGGGCGCTTCCGTCCTGAGGGCGGAGGCCGCCGTTCTGCGGGCGGAGACCTCCGTTCCGCGGCGGGAGGCTTCCGTACGGCCCGCCGTGGGAAGAAGGGCTGCGGTCACCGGCCTGGCCGACGCGCGTAGAAGTCCGCAGGGACGGGACGAGGCCGGAACGTATCGAGGGGGGACGTACAGACGCATGCCGCATACGATGAGCCGCATGGGTGACGTACTGGCCGGATTTCATGCCGCCTGGGAGTTCGACTCGGACTCCGTGCTCATCCGCTTCGAACGGGGGATCAGGACACCGAAGCTGTTCCAGGCGCTCGGTGAACGGCGCATTCCGCACGAGGCCCTTGCGGATGTGACCTTGGCTCCCGGGAAGCGGGGCACGGTGGTGCTGCACGCCGTGCCCAGAGCCGGCGCCGACCCGCTGATGGAGGCCGCGGCAGGACAGCTCAAGGACGGCTGCGACCCGTACCGCCTGGTGCTGCCCGCCGAGCGCGAGACGCTCGCCGAGTACTACCGCGACGAACTGCGCGCGCTGCTGCCCGCCGACACCTCTCCCGCCGACCGCTTCCTCGTGCCGGCGCCCGAGGGTCCGCTGCAGTTCAAGGCGTACGACGGCAAGGCCTCGTTCGACGGGAAGTCGGTGAGCTTCCGATGGTTCTGGACCGGGGCATCGTCGGCCAAGTGGAAGGCGGGCGACCAGACCTTCTCCGTGGCCGATCTCAGCGGGGTCGAGTGGCGCTCGCCGGAGATCTTCGACGGTTATCTGCGGCTGATCCGGCGGCCCGGCAGTGTGGTGCAGCCCTCGCAGGCCGACCAGGATCCGGCCGCAGTCGTGTTCGGGCTCGGGTACGGGCCGGTGCACGAGTCGCTGCCCTTCGCGGCGGCGGTGCTCGGGGCCGCGCGCACGCGCGGCCCGGTGCCGGTCGAGGCCGCGCGGCCGGCCGGACGGCGCGATCCCGCGGACATTGCGGAAAGGATCCGCCACCTCGGGGAGCTGCACGGTGCGGGGCTTCTGACGGACGAGGAGTTCTCCGCGAAGAAGGCGGAGCTGCTCGCGGAGCTGTGAGTGTTGCGGGGCGGAGCTGCTCGCGGAGCTTTGAGTGTCGCGGGGCGGGTGCGGCGGGTGACTCATACCGGGGTATGAGCCCGGGTCCGGCTCCGCGGTATGACGCGTGCGCGGGGGTTCGCTGCCTACGCTGATCACGCCATGAATGACGCACAGGAGCCCGCGACCGGCGAGCACGACGAGACCTCCGAGAAGCCCGGGCGCCGGGTGCTCCGGTGGCGGCCCAACCTGCGCCGTCGGCGCGGGCAGCGCGAGGAGGACTCCAAGGCCTCCACCGGCACGCCCTCCCCCGCCGCCTCCTCGCCCGGCGGCGAAGGATCCTCCGGCCTGCGCTGGGATGCCGTACGGGACGGCCTGCGGGAGTTCGGCATCGCGCTGACCACCCCGGCCGCCGCCGGACGCCCGCCCCTCGCGCAGGCGGAGAAGCGCTGGGTGCGGGCCGCTCCGTATGCCGTGGTGCTCGTCTTCGTGGCTTCGCTGCTGCCGACCACTGTCACCGTGCTCGTCCAGGACTACGGGATGAGCGGCGGCCTCGCGGGCGGTCTGGCCGTGGCCCAGACCCTGCCGCTGCTGCTGGCCCTGACCCGCCCACTGCACGCGTGGTGGGTGATCTTCCCCGCGGACGTGGTCGGCGCGCTCGCGCTGTACGCGGGCAAGCACGTGGACGGGCGCAGCTGGCCGTGGACGCCGATGGTCATCGTCGGATACGTGCTCCTGATGGTGCTGCTCGGGCTGCGCGAGAGCCGCCGCACCCTGATCGCGGTCTTCCTGGTCACGGCGGCCGCCGGGGTGTTCTTCGAGCAGCTGTCGCAGAGCTACAGCGACGGCTCCTGGGTCCTGATGCTGGTCCTCGCCGGGTTCGCGCTCGTGGTCACGTACACCTTGCGGCTGCGCGGCGAGGCGCAGGCGAGACTGGCCGAGCAGGAGACGATCAGCGAGGCGGAGCGCGCCAAGCGCACCCTGCTGGAGGAACGGGCCCGCATCGCCCGCGAGTTGCACGACGTCGTGGCCCACCACATGTCGGTGATCACGGTGCAGGCGGACACCGCGAAGTACCGGCTCGCCGGGCTGTCCCCCGAGGTGGAGAACGAGTTCGGCGAGATCGCGGCCGCCGCGCGCGAGTCGCTCACCGAGATGCGCCGGCTCCTGAAGGTGCTGCGCAACGAGGAGGCGCAGGCCGAGCGCACCCCGCAGCCCGGGCTCGCCCGGCTCGGCCAGCTGGCCGAGGCGACCCGGCGGGCCGGTGTGGAGGTCGAACTGCCGCTCGGCGAGGAGGAGTTGGCGGCCCTGGTCGGGGACCTTCCGCAGGCGGTGGACCTCTCCGCGTACCGGATCGTGCAGGAGGCCCTGTCGAACGTCATCCGGCACGCGCCCGGCGCGACCGCGCGGATCGACGTGGCCGTGACGCAGGACGAGCTGCGCGTGGGCGTCACCAACGGGCCCGCCCGCAAGCCGCCTTCCGTCCTGGAGACGTCGGGCACGGGACATGGCCTGGTGGGGATGCGTGAACGCGTACGGTTGACCGGTGGCTCGCTGGACGCGGGCCCTCATGGGGACGGCGGGTTCCGCGTGGCGGCCCGCATCCCCCTGAGCTGAGAAGACGACGCTCCTCCGTCGAGTGTCCGGTGTCCTGGGAAGGCAGAGCGTGACCATCCGCGTGCTCATCGTCGACGATCAGGCCATGGTGCGCGCGGGGTTCGCCGCGCTGCTCGCGGCGCAGAGCGACATCGATGTGGTGGGGCAGGCCGAGGACGGCAGGCAGGGCGTGGAGCTGGGCCGTTCCACGCACCCCGACGTCGTCCTGATGGATGTGCGGATGCCGGAGATGGACGGGCTCGAAGCCGCCCGTCAGCTGCTCGATCCGCCGCCGGGTGTCACCCACCGGCCCAAGGTCCTGATGCTGACCACCTTCGACGTGGACGACTACGTGTACGAGGCGCTGCGGGCCGGGGCCTCGGGCTTCCTGCTCAAGGACGCGCCGCCCGCGGACCTCATCGCGGCGGTACGGATCGTGGCGGCCGGGGAGGCGCTGCTCGCGCCCTCGGTCACGCGGCGGCTGATCGCGGACTTCGCGAAGCAGCGGCCGGCGCAGCGGCGCGATCCCGCGCTCAAGCTGAACGGGCTCACGCCGCGGGAGGCCGAGGTCCTTGAGCTGATCGCGCGCGGGCTGTCCAATCAGGAGATCGCGGCACATCTGGTGCTTGCCGAGCAGACGGTGAAGACGCATATCGGGCGGGTGTTGTCGAAGTTGGATCTGCGGGATCGGGCGCAGTTGGTGATCTTTGCGTATGAGGCGGGCGTGGTCGTGCCCGGTGACCAGTAGCCCGGGGCGCGCTGTCGCCCGGCTCTCCGGCTCGGGTTCAGGCCCGTGGGTGGTGCGGTCGTTCGAAGTGCCGCCCGGCGGGGTGCCGCTGCGCCCACCCTCCCCCAAGCTCTCAACTTCGTTCGAGCAGGGGGGACCCCCATCGCCCTGCGGCACGACTGCCCGCAGCGGCGGCAGCGGAGCGGCCACTAGCACCCCTAGTACCGAGGTATCACTCGTGGGTTGGCTCCGCGGTGTGACGACTCGTTACCCACCGTCTTCCTACCTTCCCTCCGTCAGCGAGACGACGGACGGATGCGAAGGGAAGACCGGTCATGCGGCTTCAGGCGTGGAAGGCACGCGGTAAGAGGACTCTTGTTGCGGCCGCGCTCAGCGCCACGGTCATCGCCGGATCCGCCGGCTGGGCCGCGGGCAACCAGCAGACCGCGGTCACCGGCCCCGTCCCGGGCGTCAGCTCGTGGCGCGCCGACCGCGCGCTCGGACAGCAGCTGCCCGACCCGGCCACGGCCAAGCCCGCCGAAGTGGCCGCGTTCTTCGCCACGTTGAGCGAGGAGAAGCAGCAGGAGCTGCTCGACCGGCATCCGCTGGTCCTGGGCAATCTCGACGGCGCCCCCGTCTCCCTGCGGTACGAGGCCAACGCCCGCGCCCTGCAGGAGGAGCGGGCCGTACAGCTGGCGCGCGCGGCGGACACGGCGCTGCCCGGCCGCGACCGCGAGGCGGCCCGCGAGCGCGCCGGACGGTACGGCGAGCTGCTCGCACACGGCCGGCAGATTCTCGTCTTCGACCCGCGCGGACGCGGTCAAGTCGCCGAGGTCTACGGCGAGTTGGAGCACGCCTCCCACGTCTCGGTGATCGTCCCCGGCTCCGACATCGACCTGGGCAGCTTCGACCGTACGAAGGATGAGTACGGCACGCCGACCGGCATGGCCCGTTCCCTGTACGCGGCCACCGGGCAGCGCGGCGCGGTGATCGCCTGGGCCGGGTACACCACCCCGGTCGGCATCGGCCCCGACGCCGCCACCGGGCGGCTCGCCGAGGCGGGCGCGCCGCGCCTGGCCCGCTTCGTCCAGGGCCTCACCGCCGCGGGCGCGCCCGAGCCCACCGTCTTCTGCCACAGCTACGGCTCGGTGGTGTGCGGCGCGGCAGCGCCCGAGATGCCCGCCGCCGGACTCGTCGTGGCCGGCTCGCCCGGCATGCGCGTGGACGACGCCGCGGACCTGCACACCACGGCGCGGGTCTGGGCGGCCAAGGCCGCGGACGACTGGATCGACGACGTGCCGAACGTCGAGCTCCTCGGGCTCGGCCACGGCACCGACCCGGCCGACCCGGGCTTCGGCGCCCGCGCCGTACCGACCGCCCACGTGCACGGCCACACCGGCTACTTCGCGCCCGGCTCCGACTCCCTGCGCGCGTTCGCGCGGATCGCCCTGGGCGAGCAGACCGCCTCCTGAGCTGCCCCACCGGCCCTTGCCACAAGGCACCAACCCCCCGTATTTCTCCAGGACTTGAGGACACGCCATGACCAGCACCGCACTCGCACCCCGACCAGCCAGGACCGGCAAGCGGACGGCCAGGATGCTCGGCACGCTGCGCAGGAGCGCCGCGAGCATCGACGCCCGCACCCCCGAGCACCGCGACCGCGCCATCGACGGACTGCGCGCCCTCGCGCTGCTCGCGGTGCCGATCGGGCACTGGCTGCTCGGCGGCTTCCACCTGGACGGCGAGGGCGCCCTGCGCAACGCGAGCCCGCTGTCCTCCTTCGAGTTCTTCGCGCCCATGAGCTGGGTGCTGCAGATGCTCGGGATCTTCTTCCTCGTCGGCGGTTACGCCTCGGTGCTCTCGTACCGGCGCTCCATGGCGCGCGGCGAGAGCAGCGGCCGCTGGTTGCGCGGGCGAGTGGCGCGCCTGGGCCGTCCCGTGCTCGGCGTGACCGCCGTGTGGGCGGCGGCGCTTCCGGTCCTGTACGCGCTCGGCGTGCCCGGTACGACGCTGCACTCGGGGGCGACGCTGGTCATCCAACCCCTGTGGTTCGTCGGCGTGTACACGGTGATCACCGCGCTCACCCCGCTCTGCGTGCGGGCCGCCGAGCGCCTCGGCGCCTGGGCCGCGGCCCCGCTGCTCGCCTCGGTCGCGGTCGTGGACTTCCTGCGCTACGGCCCCTTCGCCGACGCGATGCCGTCCTGGCTGAGCATCCTGAACATCCTGCCCGGCTGGATGTTCGCCTACCAACTGGGCGTCAGCTGGGGCGAGAAGAAGCTCGGCAAGCGGGGCGCGTGGCTGCTGCTCGTGGGCGGTACGGCGCTGTTCGCGCTGCTCCTGATCGCCTTCCACTACCCGGCGTCGATGGTCGGCGTCCCCGGTGAGGCCCGCACCAACTCGCACCCGCCGTCCCTGCTGGTGCTCGCCCTGGCCGCCGCGCAGAGCGGTGCCGCGATCCTGCTGCGCGACCGGATCGGCAAGCTGCTCCGCCGGCCCGCGCTGTGGGCCCCGGTCGTGATCGTCAACCTGTCGGCGATGACGATCCTGTGCTGGCACCAGACGGCGATGTTCGGTGCGGCGACGGTCGGTTCGTTCATCGGCCCGATCGGCGGCCTGACCACCGCGCCGGAGACGCTCGGCTGGATCGCGGCGCGGATCGCGTGGCTGCCGGTGTTCGCCGGGCTGCTCGTGGCGCTCGGCGCCTGGGCGCGGCGCTTCGAGGCGCCGTGGGCCGTGGGCTCGAAGGCGGCGCGCGTACGGCGTGTGGCGGCGGGGCTGCTCGCCGCCGGGTTCGCGGTGTTCGCCCTGGGCCTGGCGTGAGCGGGCCGTCCGGGCCCGCCCGGTCACCACCAGCGAAGGGGGCGCCCTGCCGGACCAGGCAGGGCGCCCCCTTCGCCGTATGGACTGCTGCACGCGTCGCCGTACGGACCGCTACTCTCGGCCGGCCGACGTGAAGGACATGTCGGCGTAGCGCCCGCCCGCGACCTGTGAGGCGATCGGCTCCAGGAGCTCGAGCTCGGCCTCGGTGAGGATCAGCTGGGTCGCGGCGGTGTTCTCCTCGATCCGGGTGCGCTTGCGGGTGCCGGGGATCGGCACGACCGCGAGGCCGTGCGCCTGCGCCCGCTGCTGCACCCACGCCAGGGCGACCTGCCCGGGCGTCGCGTCACGGGACTCGGCGACCGCGCGGACCGGGGCGAGCAGGGCCGCGTTCGCCTGGGCGTTGTCGCCCGTGAAGCGGGGCATCGTACGGCGGAAGTCGTCCGCGCCCAGGTCGCTCGTGGCGTTCGCGAACGAGCCGGTGAGGAAGCCGCGGCCGAGCGGCGAGTACGGGACGAGGGCCACGCCGAGCTCGGCGGCCGCGGGGACCACCTTCGCCTCGATGTCCCGGCTGAACAGGGACCACTCCGACTGCACGGCGGCGATCGGGTGCACGGCGTGCGCGGCGCGCAGCTCGTCGGCGGTGACCTCGCTGAGGCCCAGGTGCTTCACCTTGCCCTCGGCGACCAGTTCGGCCATGACGCCGACGGTCTCCTCGATCGGCACGTTCACATCGCGGCGGTGCATGTAGTAGAGGTCGACGGAGTCGACGCCGAGGCGGGTGAGGCTGCCCTCGATGCACTGGCGGATGTACGCCGCGTCGTTGCGGATGCCGCGCTTGGTGGGGTCCTCGGGGTCGAGGACGATGCCGAACTTGGTGGCGAGCACGATCTCGTCGCGGTGCTTCTGCACGAAGGGCGCGAGGAACTTCTCGTTCTCCCCCGCCCCGTACATGTCGGCGGTGTCGTAGAAGGTGACGCCCAGCTCGAGGGCGCGGTCGAGGGTGGCGCGTGCTTCGTCGGCGTCCGTGGGTCCGTAGGCGAAGCTCATGCCCATGCAGCCGAGTCCCTGGACGGAGACTTCGGGGCCGTCGGTGCCGAGCTGTACCTTCGCGAGGGTGGTCATCAGGTCAGGACCTCTCCGGCGCGCTGGGGGCGCCCGCGTAGAACTCGATCTTGTAGTCGAGGACGGCCAGCGTCCCCTGGAGCTCCGCGATCCGCGCGAGCACGTCGCGCCGCGTGGACTCCAGGAGCTCCTGCCGCTCCTCGAAGGTGTGGTCGCCGGCCCTGACCAGCTCGGCGTAGCGGACCATGTCCGCCACCGGCATGCCGGTCAGGCGCAGCTTGCCGACGAAGGAGAGCCAGTCGAGATCCCGGTTGGTGAACCGGCGCTGGCCCGTGTGCGAGCGGTCTACATGCGGCATCAGACCGATCCGCTCGTACCAGCGCAGGGTGTGCGCGGTGAGCCCGGTGTACGCGGCGACCTCGCTGATCGTGTACCGGTCCTGCCCGTCGGGGCGCGGATGCGGTCGCGGCCCGGAGGCGCACAGGTCGGCCGGAGCCTCGGTTTCCACCAGCTGTACGGGGCTGTGTACGGGACTGCTCTCCATCACCGTCATGCCCACCACGCTAGGACCTTGGAGTGCACTCCAGGCAAGCGGTATCGGGGAGTGTTCGCTCTGCGGTCGCGGATACGCTGCCGGGCATGATCACAGCACGGCTTGCGACGCCCGAAGACGCACCTGAGCTGGTACGCCTGCGCAAGCTGATGCTGGACGAGTACCTCGGGGCTCAGGAGGACACCGCGTGGATGCCGGTGGCCGAGAAGATGCTGCGTACGAAACTCGTCGGCGAGGAGGGGCAGCTCGCGGCGGCCGTCGTGGAGCGGCCCGACACACCGGGACGGCTCGCCGCCTGCGCGGTCGGCACCGTCGAGTACCGGCTCGGCGGTGCGGAGAACCCGCTGGGACTCGCCGGTTACGTGTTCAGCGTGGCCACGGAGCCGGAGATGCGGCGCCGAGGTTACTCACGGGCATGCATGCAGGAGCTGATCGCGTGGTTCAGGCGACGCGGGGTGCGGAAGGTGGATCTGCGGGCATCCGCCGAGGGCGAGCCGCTCTACGCATCGCTCGGGTTCGTGCGGACGCCGGATCCGGCGATGCGGCTGTCGCTCTGACGGGGGCGGTACGCCGGGCAGGGGGCGGAAGGCCGAGCAGGGGACAGTCCGCCGGGCAGGGGACCGTACGCCGGGCGCACCCTGGGCCGAGCGCCCGGATCCGAGCCCGTAACCTCGTACGCATGCAGAGCCTTGCCCTCATCGAGAACTGGCCGGTGCCGAGCGCCGCCGCCGGGGTCGTACGCGCCGACGGGACCGTGGCCGGGACGCGCGGGCCCGTGACGCAGCGTTTCCCGCTCGCCTCCGTGACCAAGCCGCTGGCCGCCTACGCCGCGCTGGTCGCGTACGAGGAGGGGGCGGTCGAGCTCGACGAGCCGGCCGGGCCCGAGGGCGCGACCGTGCGGCATCTGCTCGCGCACACCAGCGGGCTCGCCTTCGACGAGCACCGCGTCATGGCGCCGCCCGGTGAGCGGCGGCTGTACTCGAACGCAGGGTTCGAGGTGCTCGGCGACCACATCGCCAAGGCCACGGACATCCCGTTCGCGGAGTACCTGCGGCAGGCGGTGCTCGAACCGCTGGGCATGACGGGGACCTCCCTGGAGGGGTCGCCCGCCAAGGACGGGGTGTCGACCGTCGAGGACCTGCTGCGCTTCGCGGCCGAGGTGCAGGCGCCGCGGCTGCTCGACGCGCGGACCGTGCTCGAGGCCATGTCCGTGGTGCACCCCGGGCTGTCCGGCATCCTGCCCGGGTACGGGCACCAGAAGCCCAACGACTGGGGGCTCGGGTTCGAGATCCGGGACTCCAAGTCCCCGCACTGGACGGGAAGTTCCTCCTCGCCGCGGACCTTCGGGCACTTCGGCCAGTCGGGCACCTTCCTGTGGATCGACCCGGACGCGCAGGCCGCGTGTGTCGCCCTGAGCGACCGGGCGTTCGGGCCGTGGGCCGTGGAGGCGTGGCCGCCGTTCACGGACGCGGTGCTGGCCGAGCTGCGGGCCGGAGCACGCTGAGAGGCGTACCGGCGTCTCCCCCTCGGGGTGGATGCCGACGGCCGCACCGCGGACTACGTTGACCCCATGGCTGACATAGTCCGCGCCACCCGGGCCGATGTTCACGCGCTGGCCGATGTGCTCGCCGACGCCTACGAGGACGATCCGATCTGGGAATGGCTCGTGCCCGCGGACCGGGTGCCGAAGCTGCGCCGGTTCTTCCGCGATCTGCTCGCCATGAACGCCGACCGCGGCCGCCTGTGGACCGACATCGACCGGACCGTGGCCGCCGTGTGGTGCCCGCCCGGCCAGTGGAAGGTCGGCACCGGCGACATCGTGCGGAACTTCCCGGCGCTGGTGCGCACCGGCCGCACCCGGCTGCCGCTGCTGCTCGGCATGCTCCAGACCATGGAGCGCAAGCACCCCGTCGAACCGGAGCACTACTACCTGGAGTTCATCGGGACGCACTCCTCCGCGCGCGGCACCGGACGCGGCACCCTGGTCCTCGGCGCCCTGCTCGACCAGGCGGACGCCGCGGGGCTGCCCGCGTATCTGGAGTCGAGCAACGAGCGGAACCTGACGTTCTACAAGCGGCACGGCTTCACCGTGGCCGAGGAGATGACCTACCGGTCGAGCCCGCCGATGTGGCGGATGTGGCGCGAGCCGGACGGCAAGCCCCCGGCGGCCTAGCCTCCCGCGAACTCCCACACCAGCACCTCGGCCCAGCCGCGCAGCGCCTCCAGCTCCAGGGCGGCCGCGCCGGTGATCCGTGCCGAGTCGCCGGGCGCCAACTCCGTACCGCCGAGGCGGACTTCGCCCCGTACGACATGCACGTAGACATACGCCGCCTCGGGCACCCCGGCGCGCTCGGCGGGGCGCAGGCGGCGCACATGGAGCAGGCCACCGGCCGCCGGGACCGCGTAGGGGGTCGAGTCCGCGATGCCGCGGACGATCTCGTACGAGGGGTCGCCGCCGGCGGCCGTGGGCGCCAGCCACATCTGGAGGAAGACCAGGCGGGACGAGCCGTCGTTGCGCTCGACGTGCCGCACTCCCCCGCCGGCGCTGAGCCGTTGCAGGTCACCGGCGTTCACCACCGTCTCGTGGCCGGCCGAGTCGCGGTGGGTCAGCGTGCCCTCGACGACCCAGGTGACGATCTCCGTATGGCTGTGGGTGTGCTCGTCGAAGCCGGCGCCGGGCGCGAGATGCTCCTCGTTGCAGGCGATGACCGGTCCGAAGCGGAGGTTGTCCGGGTCGTAGTGCGGCCCGAAGGAGAACGCGTGCAGCGACTCGATACCGCTCGCCGGCTCCCCGCCGCGGTACCGATCGCCGGAGCGCCGTACGTCCATCACGCACCCCACGGTAGCCGCCGCGCCACCTCCGGGTGGCCGGTCCGTCAGGGTCCCACCACCCGGCGGAGCGGCCCGGACAAGACCCACCACTTAGCCGGGCCGCCCCGATAAGGCAGTCTTGTCCCGTGCCCGAACCCGCAGCGAACCCGAGCCCCGACTCCGGAGCGACCCCGGCCGACGCCGGAGCGCCCCGGGCCCATCCGCACTCCGCCACGCTCAGGCGCCTGGAGAAGTCCTCCGGCTCTCTCGCCGCGCAGGCCATCGCGCGCATGGACGAGACGCTGCCGTGGTACCGGGCGATGCCGCCGGAGAACCGTTCGTGGATCGGTCTGGTCGCGCAGGCCGGTATCGCCGCGTTCACCGAGTGGTTCCGGCACCCCGACGCTCCGCAGGCGATCTCCACCGACGTCTTCGGCACCGCGCCGCGCGAGCTGACCCGGGCGATCACGCTGCGTCAGACCGTCGAGATGGTGCGGACCACGATCGAGGTCATGGAGTCCGCGATCGACGAGGTCGCGGCGCCGGGCGACGAGTCGGTGCTCAGGGAGGCGCTGCTCGTCTACGCGCGGGAGATCGCGTTCGCCACGGCCCAGGTCTACGCGCAGGCCGCGGAGGCGCGGGGCGCCTGGGACGCACGCCTCGAATCGCTCGTCGTGAACGCCGTCCTGAGCGGTGAGGCCGACGAGGGCGCCGTCAGCCGGGCCGCCGCGCTCGGCTGGAACTCCCCCGAGCACGTGTGCGTCGTGCTCGGCACCGCACCCGACGGCGACAGCGAGCTCACCGTCGAGGCCATCCGCCGCGCCGCACGGCACGCGAAGCTCCAGGTCCTGACCGGTGTGCTCGGCGACCGCCTGGTCGTCATCGCAGGCGGCAGCGACAATCCGCTGGCCGTCGCGAAGGCGCTGATCGGCCCGTACGCCGCCGGTCCCGTGGTCGCCGGGCCCGTCGTCCCCGACCTGCTCGCCGCCACGAAGTCCGCGCAGGCCGCGGCCGCCGGGCTCAAGGCGTGCTCCGCCTGGCAGGACGCCCCGCGCCCCGCGCTCGCGGACGATCTCCTTCCGGAGCGCGCCATCGCCGGAGACCCGGCCGCGCGGGAGCAGTTGGTGGAGGAGATCTACAGACCGCTGGAGGAGGCCGGCTCGGCGCTCCTGGAGACCTTGAGCGTCTATCTGGAACAGGCGAGCAGCCTCGAAGGCGCGGCCCGGATGCTCTTCGTGCACCCCAACACCGTCCGCTACCGGCTCCGACGTGTGACAGACGTCACCGGCTGGTCGCCCTCGGATGTGCGCTCCGCGTTCACGCTGCGTATCGCCCTCATCCTGGGGCGTCTGGCCGACGGAGATCCGCAGTCCTAGACTTTTGTCGGGGGTCGACAATTCCCCTGACCGTTCTTCGTCCCTGTCCCCACGGGCGGCGCCCACCGTCCACAAGAGAGAGTGTGAGAGTGCTCGTACTCGTCGCTCCCGGCCAAGGCGCTCAGACGCCCGGCTTCCTGACTCCCTGGCTCGACCTCCCCGGCGCTGCCGACAAGCTCGCCGCGTGGTCCGACGCCATCGGTCTCGACCTCGCCCACTACGGCACGCAGGCCGACGCGGACGCGATCCGCGACACGGCCGTGGCGCAGCCGCTGCTCGTCGCGGCCGGACTGCTTTCCGCTTCCGCGCTCGGCGAGGTCACGCCCGGTGCCGTCGCCGGTCACAGCGTCGGCGAGTTCACCGCCGCCGCGTTCGCGGGCGTCCTCGACGACACCGCCGCGCTGCGGCTCGTCCGCAAGCGGGGTCTGGCCATGGCCGACGCCGCCGCGATCACGCAGACCGGCATGGCGGCGCTGCTCGGCGGCGACCAGGACGTGGTCGTGCCGCACCTGGAGAAGCTCGGCCTGACCCCGGCGAACGTGAACGGCGCGGGCCAGATCGTCGCCGCCGGCACCCTGGAGCAGCTCGCTGCCCTGGAGGCCGACAAGCCCGAGGGCACCCGCCGGGTCGTCCCGCTGAAGGTCGCCGGCGCGTTCCACACGCACCACATGGCGCCCGCGGTCGAGACCCTGCAGAAGGCCGCCGACGAGCTGTCCCCGGCCGACCCGGCCGTACGGTACGTCTCCAACAAGGACGGCAAGGCCGTCGACACGGGCGCCGAGGTCATCTCGCGCCTGGTCGGCCAGGTCGCGAACCCCGTCCGCTGGGACCTGTGCATGGAGACCTTCCAGGAGCTCGGCGCGACGGCGCTCATCGAGGTGTGCCCGGGCGGCACCCTCACCGGCATCGCCAAGCGCGCGCTGCCGGGCGTCAAGACGCTCGCCCTGAAGACCCCCGACGACCTCGACGCTGCTCGCGAGCTCATCGCAGAGCACGCTGCCTGACGAAGGAGCTCAAGAGCAATGTCGAAGATCAAGCCGAGCAAGGGCGCGCCGTACGCCAAGATCATGGGCGTCGGCGGCTACCGGCCCACGCGGGTCGTGCCCAACGAGGTGATCCTCGAGACGATCGACTCCTCCGACGAGTGGATCCGCTCGCGCTCCGGCATCGCCACGCGTCACTGGGCGAGCGACCAGGAGACGGTCGCCGCCATGTCGATCGAGGCCTCCGGCAAGGCGATCGCCGACGCCGGGCTCACCGCCGACAAGATCGGCGCGGTCATCGTCTCGACCGTCTCGCACTTCAAGCAGACCCCGGCCGTCGCGACGGAGATCGCCGACAAGCTGGGCACGCAGAAGGCCGCCGCGTTCGACATCTCGGCCGGCTGCGCGGGCTTCGGTTACGCGCTCACGCTCGCCAAGGGCATGATCGTGGAAGGCAGTTCGCCGTACGTGCTCGTCATCGGCGTCGAGCGCCTGAGCGACCTGACCGACCTGGAGGACCGCGCCACGGCCTTCCTGTTCGGCGACGGCGCGGGCGCGGTCGTCGTCGGCCCCTCGGACGTGCCGGACATCGGCCCGACGGTGTGGGGCTCGGAGGGCGACAAGTCCGAGACGATCAAGCAGACCGTGCCGTGGACGGACTACCGCGACGGCGAGGTCGAGAGGTTTCCTGCGATCACGCAGGAGGGCCAGGCGGTCTTCCGCTGGGCTGTGTTCGAGATGGCGAAGGTCGCCCAGCAGGCGCTGGACGCGGCCGGGATCAGCGCGGACGACCTGGATGTCTTCATCCCGCACCAGGCCAACATGCGGATCATCGACTCGATGGTGAAGACTTTGAAGCTGCCGGAGCATGTCACGGTCGCCCGTGACATCGAGACCACCGGCAACACCTCGGCCGCCTCGATCCCGCTCGCCATGGAGCGACTCCTGGCGACCGGGGAAGCCAAGAGCGGCGACACCGCGCTCGTCATCGGCTTCGGGGCGGGTCTCGTCTACGCAGCCACCGTCGTTACCCTCCCCTAGGCACCCCGCGCGGACCATTCCGCACGGGACCCTGCCACCTCACTGATACACAAGAAGGAGCGCCAACATGGCCGCCACTCAGGAAGAGATCGTCGCCGGTCTCGCCGAGATCGTGAACGAGATCGCCGGTATCCCGGTCGAGGACGTCCAGCTGGACAAGTCCTTCACCGACGACCTGGACGTCGACTCGCTGTCCATGGTCGAGGTCGTCGTCGCCGCCGAAGAGCGCTTCGACGTCAAGATCCCGGACGACGACGTCAAGAACCTGAAGACCGTCGGCGACGCCGCGGACTACATCCTGAAGCACCAGGACTGATCACCGTCCTGTCGCATGGCCCCGGGCCGGCCCGCAAGGGCCGCCCCGCAGGGCAGCCCGCGAGGGCCGTCCGCCGGGCCGGCTGACTGCCGCCTCCCGGCGGTGGCGCCGTTGATTCACGACCCTCTACACGTGGAGAAAGAATTCCTGTGAGCTCGACCAATCGCACCGTGGTCGTCACCGGTATCGGCGCAACCACACCGCTGGGTGGCGACGCAGCATCGACCTGGGAAGGTCTCGTCGCGGGCCGCTCGGGCGTCAAGCCCCTGGAGGGCGAGCGCTTCGCCGAACTGCCGGTCCGTATCGCCGCGCCCGCCGCGGTCGACCCGGGCGAGGTCCTGCCCCGCCCGCTCGCCCGCAAGCTGGACCGCTCGGCGCAGTTCGCGCTGATCGCGGCCAAGGAGGCCTGGGCGGACGCCGGTTACGAGGGCAAGGCCGGCGAGGAGGAGTCGAAGATCGCCCCCGAGCGTCTGGGCGCCGTCATCGCGTCCGGCATCGGCGGTGTGACCACGCTGCTCGACCAGTACGACGTGCTCAAGGAGAAGGGCGTACGCCGCGTCTCCCCGCACACCGTCCCCATGCTCATGCCCAACGGCCCCTCCGCGAACGTCGGTCTGGAGGTGGGCGCCCAGGCGGGCGTGCACACCCCGGTCTCGGCCTGCGCGTCGGGCGCCGAGGCGATCGGCTACGCCGTCGAGATGATCCGCACCGGCCGCGCCGACGTCGTAGTCGCCGGCGGTACCGAGGCCGCGATCCACCCGCTGCCGATCGCCGCCTTCGCCAACATGATGGCGATGTCCAAGAACAACGACGAGCCCACCGCGGCCTCGCGTCCGTACGACAAGGCCCGTGACGGCTTCGTGCTCGGCGAGGGCGCGGGTGTCGTCATCCTCGAGTCCGAGGAGCACGCGAAGGCCCGTGGCGCGAAGATCTACTGCGAGGTGATCGGCCAGGGTCTGTCCGCCGACTCGCACCACATCGCGCAGCCCGAGCCGACGGGGCGCGGTGTCGCCGCCGCCGTGCAGAACCTGCTCGACACCTCCGACCTGAAGCCGGCCGAGCTCGTGCACGTCAACGCGCACGCGACCTCGACGCCGCAGGGCGATGTCGCCGAGATCAAGGCGCTGCGCAAGGTCCTCGGCGCCGACCTCGACCATGTGGCCATCTCCGGCACGAAGTCGATGACGGGTCACCTGCTCGGTGGCGCGGGCGGCATCGAGACCGTCGCGACCGTGCTCGCCCTGCACCACCGTCTCGCGCCGCCGACGATCAATGTCGACGAGCTCGACGAGGAAGTGGCGGCGGACGGGGCCGATGTGGTGCGCGGTGAGGCGCGGGCGCTGCCCGAGGGCACGATCGCCGCGATCAACAACTCGTTCGGGTTCGGTGGGCACAACGTGGTGTTGGCCTTCCGCACCGTCTGATCCGCTTGCTTCGTACGAAGAGGCCCACCCGATGCGTTCGGGTGGGCCTCTTCGTGTGTACGGGTCAGCTGCGCGGTTCAGATGTACGGGGTCCTGCGCAGCTCAGACCACTTGGTGGAGCCAGCGGACCGGGGCGCCCTCTCCCGCGTATCTGAAGGGCTCCAACTCGTCGTCCCACGGCTTGCCCAGGAGCTTTGCCAGTTCGGACTCCAGGTCGCTCTCGCCGCCGCGTGAGCGCGTGAGGGCCGCGCGCAGGCGGTCCTCCGGGATGAGGATGTCGCCGTGGATGCCGGTCACCGCGTGGAAGATGCCCAGCTCGGGCGTGGAGCTGTAGCGCTCGCCCTCCGCCGTGGCGCACGGCTCGGCCGTGACCTCGAAGCGCAGCTGCTGCCAGCCGCGCAGCGCGGAGGCCAGCTTGGAGGCGGTGCCCGCCTCGCCCTGCCAGGAGAACTCCGCACGCCAGGTCCCGGGGGCCGCGGGCTGCCTGATCCAGTCGAGCGTCACTCGGCCGCCCAGCACCCCCGCGACCGCCCACTCGACATGCGGGCACAGCGCGCGCGGTGCGGAGTGCACGTACAGGACTCCACGTGTCGTCACCGGTACCTCCAGGGTGGGGCGAGGGTTGCGGCCTCGCACCTGGCCGGGCAGTTGGCGGGAGTTTCGCCAAGATTCCCGAGGAAATCCAGGACATCCACGGAATTGATGAAACTCCCCGAAAGGGGACATTTCTGACGTGATGTAATTTACCGGAACCGGGTGAGCGCCCTGCGTCCGGGTCGGCTGCAGCAAAACTACCGTGCGGTGCGGGCCCGAGTGTGACGTACCGTCGGGTCCAGGTCCTGGAAACGGCGGGCATTCACCCGGCAGGGCGCCGGTGCACGGCGCCCGAGGGTGGACGGGCGAGAGAGGGGACGACTGTGATCCGGAGCGGGTTCCGTGTCCGCGGCGCGGCCGCAGCGGCGAGCGCCGCCGTACTCGCGACCGTGCTGCTCGGCTGCGACGCCACCGGGGGCAACTCCCCGACGCCGCAGGGCGCCCCGGCCGCCAGAAGCGCCAAGCCCTCGCCCTCGCCCACTCCCACCTGGGACACGAGCCCGGAGTCGGTGGCGGCCGTGGGCGATTCGATCACGCGCGGCTTCGACGCCTGCCAGGTCCTCTCGGACTGCCCGGAGTCGTCCTGGGCGACCGGCACCGACCCGGCCGTGAACAGCCTCGCGGTGCGGCTGCTCGGCAAGGAGGCGGCGGCGACGCGCAGTTGGAACTTCGCCCGGACGGGGGCGCGCATGAGTGCGCTGCCCGAGCAGATGAAGCAGGCGGCCGAGAAGTCACCCGAGTTGGTGACGGTCCTGATGGGTGCGAACGACGCCTGCCGGGGGACGGCCGCCGCGATGACCTCCGTCGCCTCCTTCCGTGCGGACTTCGAGGACGGGATGCGCGCGCTGCGCCGCGAGCTGCCCAAGACGCAGGTGTACGTGGCGTCCATCCCGGATCTGACCCGGCTGTGGTCGCAGGGCAAGGGCAATGCGATGGCCAAGCAGATCTGGAAGCTGGGCATCTGCCAGTCGATGCTCGCCGATCCCGACGCGCTCGACGATCTCGCGGTGCAGCGGCGCGGGGACGTGCACGCGCGGGTGGAGGCGTACAACAAGGTCCTGAAGGACGTGTGCGCCGAGGACGAGTACTGCCGCTACGACGGCGGGTCGGTGTTCGGCTACCGCTTCGGGCCGGGGCAGCTCAGCAAGTGGGACTGGTTCCACCCGAGCCGTGACGGGCAGGCGCGGCTCGCCGAGCTGGCGTTCACCGCCGTGACCGCGGAGCAGTCGCCCGGCGAGTGAGGGAGCGGGAGGGGCCCCACGGCGAAGGGCCCCCGGCGAGGGCCCCTCGCCCCCTCAGGGCGAAGGCCCCTCACGCCTCGAAGGTCACGCTCAGCCTGCCGTCCGTGAGGGAGCGGCCGGCCGTCAGCGTGTAGCCGCCCTTGCGGTACGCCCACGCGCCCGCACTCTCGTCCCAGGTCTCGAACGCCCGCCGCGGCAGCGGGATCCGCACCTCGACGCTCTCCCCCGGGGTGGCCGTCACGCTCGTGAAGGCGGCGAGGGCGCGGGCCGGGCGTGCGACGGAGTCGTCCGCGGGTGGTGTGAGGTAGAGCTGGACGGTCTCGCGGCCCGTGCGCGCACCGATGTTGCGGATGAGGACGGTGGCCTCGTCGGGCGTGGCCTGGAGGCTCTCGTACGCCCAGTCGGTGTAGCCGAGGCCGTGTCCGAAGGGGTACGAGGGGGTGGCGCCGGCCTTGTCCCAGGCGCGGTAGCCGATGAACACGCCCTCGTCGTAGGAGAGTTGGCCGTCCGCGTTCGGCGTGACCTCGGTGACGGGGGCGTCGGCGAGCGGGCCCCAGGTGGTGGGCAGGCGGCCGCCGGGCTCCTCGGCTCCGGTGAGGACGTCGGCGAGTGCGGCGCCGCCCTCCTGGCCCGGGAACCAGCTCAGCAGCACGGCGGCGACCTCCTCGCGCCACGGGAGCTCCACCGGGGAACCGGAGTTGACGACCACGACGGTGTTCGGGTTGGCCGCCGCGACGGCCCGTACGAGGTCGTCCTGGCGGCCGGGCAGGCGCAGGTCCTTGCGGTCGAAGCCCTCGGACTCGACGCGGTCGGTGGTGGCGACGACCACCACGGCGGTGTCGGCGGCGGCCGCCGCACGGACGGCTTCGGCGATCAACTCGTCCGGGTCGCGGCGGGGTTCGGCGTGCGAGAGGCAGAGCGCGACGACCTCGATCGGGATGCCCTCGATCTTCGGCGGGACCACGTCCAGGGAGACCTCGACGGGCACGCCGGCCGTCAGCTGCACGGTGCCGCGCTCGGTGGGCGCGCCGAGGAAGGCCTCGAAGGGGTCGCCGTCGACCGTCATCCCCTGCTCGCCGTCGAAGAGCTGCCGGCCGCCGACGGTCAGCTTCAGACCGCCGAGGCCGCGGGTGCCGAAGCGGTGGGCGCCGTCGACGCGCGGCGTGAAGGTGCCGGTGATCTCCACGCGGGCGAGTTCCTGGTACGTGACGCCCTCGGGGAAGCCGCCGCCGAACCACTGGATCGCCCCGTCGGCCAGCGGCGCCTCGCCGAGCACCCGCCCGTCGGCGTCGCGGCAGACGGCGCGCAGCGCGAACCCGGCGCTCGCGACGCCCAGTTCCTCGCTGGGCTCGGCCCCCCGCGCGTACGAGACCGCCATCTCGCCGAGCGCGGCGGTGAGGCCGTCGAGCGGGGAGACGATCCGGCGCGGGAAGACGGTGGCGGAGCCGCCGCCGAGGACGCGGGCGTCGCGTGCCGCGGCGCCGATCAGGGCGACCGTGCCGGTGCCGGACAGCGGCAGGATGCCCCGCTCGTTGCGCACGAGCACGAAGGAGCGGTGGGCGATCTCGCGGGCCAAGGCCTCGCCGTCGACCGGCTCGGGCAGTTCGGTGACGGCGGGCTCGGCGCCGTCGAGCGCGCCGACGCGGGCGGCCAGCCTCAGGACCCGGCGCACCGCCTCGTCCACGGCCGCCTCCTCGACCCGTCCGTCGCGTACGGCTTCGGCGAGTGCGGGACCGTACACCGTCATCGGGCCGGGCATCGCGACGTCGAGCCCGCCGTGGATCGCGCCCACGGTGTCGCGGGCGGCCATCCAGTCGGAGATGTTGAACCCGTCGAAGCCCCACTCCTCGCGCAGGATGCCGTTCACGAGGGCGGCGTTCTCGGTCATGGTGATGCCGTTGACCGCGTTGTAGGCGGTCATGATGCCCCAGGGTGCGGCCTGCTTCACGATGGCCTCGAACGGCGCCAAATAGAGCTCGCGCAGGGCGCGTTCGGAGACCCGGTTGTCCACCGTGAAGCGGTCGGTCTCGGCGTCGTTGGCGACGAAGTGCTTGACGGTGGTGCCGACCCCGCCGGACTGCACGCCGCGCACATAGCCGGTGCCGATCTCGCCGGTCAGATACGGGTCTTCGCTGTACGCCTCGAAGTGCCGTCCGCCGCGCGGGGAGCGCTGAAGGTTCACCGTCGGCGCGAGCAGCACGTGCACGCCCTTGCGCCGCGCCTCCTGGGCCAGCAACTGGCCTGCCCGGTAGGCGAGTTGTGGGTCCCACGCGGCCGCGAGCGCCGTCGGGGACGGCAGGGCTATGGAGGGGTCGTCGGCGCTCCAGCGCACGCCCCTCACACCGATGGGCCCGTCGGACAGCACCAGCGACGCGAGGCCGATCTCGGGGAGCGCGGGCAGGGTCCACATGTCCTGGCCGGCGAGCAGGCGGGCCTTCGTGTCGAGATCGAGCTTGCCGAGCGCGGCCTCCACGACCGCCTCGGCGCCGTCCGTGTACCTCTGCTCAGCCACTGCCGTACCTCCTCGTGAGACGCACCCCTGACTGCGGTCCATCCTGCACGGGTTGCCTGGCGGACGGTAGGTTTCGTTATCCAGCGGTTATCCGCGCAGGCGGACGCGCTGATCTAGGCTCACGCCCATGGCACTTGAATGGGAACAGATCATCGTCGACTCCGCCGACCCCGTCGCGCTCGGGCGCTGGTGGGCGGAGGCGCTCGGCTGGGTGGTGGTCGACGAGACCGAGGAGATCATCGAGATCCGGCCCGAGCCGGACCGGATGCCGGGTCTGCTGTTCGTGCCCGTCCCCGAGGGCAAGACCTCGAAGAACCGGTTGCACCCCGACTTCCGCCCCGACGACCAGGAGGCCGAGGTCGCCCGGCTCCTCGCCCTCGGCGCCCGGCGCGCGCCCGGCGTCCAGGAGAAGCAGCACTGGGTGACGCTCCTCGACCCGGAGGGCAACGAGTTCTGCGTCCTGGCCGAGCGGCAGAGCTGAGCGGCGGCGGGGATGGCGGCCGGGAACACCCACCGTCCGCGAAGTGACCGGCGGCGCGCGGAGATCGTGCGGGCCGCACTCGAAGTGATCGCCGAGCGCGGCTACCGCGGCGCGTCCCTGGCGGCCGTCGCCGAGCGCGTGGGGCTCACCCAGCAGGGGCTGCTGCACCACTTCCCCACGAAGGAGGCGCTCCTGGTCGCCGTCCTGGAGGACCGCGACCAGTGGGACGCCGCGATCCCGCGCCGCGACTGGCGGCTCGAACTCCTCACCTCGCTGGTCGAGTACAACGCGATGCGCCGCGGGATCGTGCAGACCTTCTCGGCGCTGCTCGGCGAGGCCGTCACGGAGGACCACCCGGCGGCCCCGTACTTCACCCGGCGCTACGCGGACGTGCGCGAGGACCTGGCGGCGCTGCTGCGCGCCGAGTTCGGCGACCGCCTGCCGTCGGGGCTCACGCCCGAGCGCGCCGCGCCCTTGCTCGTGGCCGTGCTCGACGGGTTGCAGTACCAGTGGCTCCTCGACCCGGACAGCGTGGACATGGCGGCCGCGTTCCAGGACTTCCTGGTGCTGCTCGGGGAGTGAGGCCCGGGCGGTTCCGGCCTGTTTTGGGGGGCTCTTACGACCGGCCCGCCGGCAGTGCGGCCACCACCTCCACCTCGATCTGCGCCCAGTCGAGGAAGAGCTTCGACACCTCGACCGTCGTGCTCGTGGGCGGGGTGCCGGGGAAGCAGGCGCGGCGGACGGCGCCGTACTCGGCGAGACGGGAGATGTCCGTCAGATACGTGCGGATGTTGATCACGTCCGCGAGGCTCGCGCCGTGCGCCTCGAGGATCGCGCCGATCGCCTCGAAGATCCCGCGGCTCTGCGCGGCGAGGTCGGGGCCCTCGGCCACCTGGCCCGAAAGCTGCAACAGGGCGCCGCCGCCGGGGAGTTCGACCCGGGCGACCTGCGAGTAGTACGGGCTGAGCGGGGCGGGGGCGGTGGGCGGGTTGTCGAGGGTGATCTGCATGGTGGAGCTCCTTCGGGATTCTCAGTTCTCGGCCGTACGGATACGGGTCACCGCGGCCGCGATGTCCTCGTGGGCCAGGTCGGGGTGGGCCGCGAAGTGCTCGCGGACGGCTTCCAGCGCGGGCAGGTGCGCGACCGAGGTGGCCAACCCGGCGTCCTTGACCGCGAGTTCGACCGCGAAGTGGACGTCCTCGGCGAAGGCGCGGGGCACCGCACCGCCGAGCGCGCTCCGGCCGAGCGCGGCCTTCGCCGTCTCCTCGGGGACGCCGAGGGCGTCCGCGAGCCGCATCGCCTCGCCGACCAGGGCCACTCCCCCGAGCACGGCGGTGTTCACGACGAGCTTCAGGGCGGCGCCGGTGCCGGACGGGCCGGTGCGTGTGACGGTGCCGAGCGCGGACAGCACGGGCTCCACCGCATCCGCGTCGCCGCCCGCGAGGAGTCCGAGTGTGCCGGCCCGCGCCTTGTCGGTGCTGCCCAGGACGGGTGCGTCGACCAGGGCGACCTCCTTCGGCAGCCCGGCCGCCACCTCCCGTACGAGCTCGGGTCCGACGGTGGACAGTTCCACCCAGTGCGCCCCCGGCCGCAGTGCGGGCCCGATCTGCCGGGCGATCTCCCGTACCGCCTCGGGGGTGGCGAGCATGGTGAGGACCACGTCCGCGTCCCGCACGGCCTCGGCGGGCGAGGCGGCGAGGCGGGCGCCCCGGGCGACGAGGGGTGCGGCGCGGGATGCGGTGCGGTTCCAGACGGTCAACGGGTGGCCCGCGGCGAGCAGCCGGCCCGCCATGGGGGCGCCCATGTGCCCGAGTCCGAGGAAGGCGAGCCGTGGTGTGCGGGGGTGTTCCTGCTGGTCCATGCCTCGACGCTAGGCGCGGGCCGGTGGATGCGACAAGCGAATGTCTTGCATGCCGACCATGCGAGAATCGCATGGCAGCAGCCTGCCCCGGAGGTGCCCATGTCCACTGAAGCCCACGAGCTCTCCACCGCCTGGCTGCGGGTCTTCCTGGCGGTGGCGCGGCTCGGCTCGTTCACCGAGGCCGCCCGGACGCTCGGCTACACGCAGTCCGCCGTCTCGCGCCAGATCCAGGCCCTGGAGTCCGCGCTGGGAGAGGGCGCGCTCTTCGACCGGCTGCCGCGCGGGGTGGCCCCGACGGAGCGCGGACGCGTCCTGCTGCCGCGCGCCGAGGCCGTCCTGGCCCAACTGGAGGGCGTACGGGAGGACTTGACGGCGCTGCGGGAGGTGAGCGGCGGTCGGCTGCGGGTCGGGGCGTTCCCGACGGCGGGCGCGGCGCTCGTGCCGCGGACCGTCGCCGCGTTCCAGGAGCGCCACCCGGACGTCGAGTTGACCGTCGCGGAGGGCCTGACCGGCGCACTGCTCGGGCGGCTCGACCGGGGCGAGCTCGATCTGGCGGTGGTGTCGTCGACGGGCGGCGCGGTGCCGGAGGCGTACGCGCTGGAGAAGGTGGTGGACGAGGCCATGTACGCGGCCGTGCCCGCGGGGCACCGGCTCGCACGGCGGCGCCGCGTACGGCTTGCCGAACTGGCCGACGAGCCCTGGGTGTCGGGCAGCACGGCGACGGAACGCAGCCTGCTGCACCCGGCGGTACGCGAGGACTTCCGCCCGCGCGTGGCCTATGTCGCGGCCGAATGGATCGCCAAGCAGGGGTACGTGGCCGCCGGGCTCGCCGTCGCGCTCATCCCCGCGCTGGCGGCGGACGGTGTACGGCCCGACATCCGGCTGCTCGCGGTGCACGAGGAGGACATCCCGCCGCGCGCCGTGTACGCGGCGACCCTGCGCGGACGCACCCCGCCGGCGGCCGCGGAGGCGTTCATACGGCTCCTGCGGGAGACCGGGGCGCGGTTCGGGCGCCGCCTCCCCCGGCCTTAGCGCCGGTCAGCGCGAGGGCGCGAACGCGAGGCTGACGCCCAGGCCCGCGAGGACCGAACCGATGGCCTTGTTCAGGGCACGCTGCCCGCGCAGCATCACCGTCCGCAGGCGCGAGTGCGAGAAGAACAGCGCCACGGCCGCGAACCACCCCAGGTGTGCGAGGGACATGAACAGGCCGTACGCGCCCTGCTGGAGCACCGGGGTGCCGGGCTGGACGACCTGGGTGAAGGTCGAGACCACGAACAGGGTGGTCTTGGGGTTGAGCACGTTCGTCAGGAAGCCGGAGCGCAGCGCGCCGAACGGCGAGAGCGCGGTGGGCCGTTCGAGATCGAGCTCGACCGGCTTGGCGCGGAAGGTCTTGATCCCGACGTACACGAGGTAGGCGGCGCCGATCAGTTTGATCGCCGTGAACAGCGCCGTGGACGAGGCGATGAGCAGGCCGACGCCCAGCATCGTGTACGTGACGTGGACGAGCACGCCCGCGGCGACTCCGGCCGCGCTGAACAGTCCGGTCGTACGGCCGTGGAGATAGCTGTTGCGCACGACCATGGCGAAGTCGGCGCCGGGGCTGATCACGGCGAGGGCGGTGATGACGGCGACGGCTATCAGTTCTGTCATGGACGGATCCTCGGTCTCGGGTGCACGGGGCTCAACGGGCGCCCGGATGCTGGACGTCGGGGCCCGCGAGGGCGGTGTCCCCGGCGGTCCCGGAGCCCTCGTCCTCGCCCTCGTCGCCGTCCTCGCCGAGCAGGTCCCGCACCATCAGGGTCGCCCCCGCCACCGCTCCCGGCATCAAGAAGACCGCGACGAACGGGATCAGGAACGACACCGCGAGCGGCACCCCGAAGCCCCAGATCAGCAGCCGCCGGGAGCGCATCATGACCAGCTGCTCGCGCACCTCGACGCGGCGGCGCTGGAGGGCGACCGAGGTCAGCTCCTGCGTGAGGAAGAAGCCCGTGACACCGAAGCCGATCGCGGGGACGACGGTCTGGCCCAGGAACGGGATGAAGCCGAGCGCGAAGAGCAGCACGGCCCAGGCGGCGGCGCGCACGACGATACGGAGGCTGTCGCGGGCGGAGATCCACAGCTCGCGCAGGAGCGGCAGGCCCGACTCGGGCGCGGTGCCGTCCGGTGACTTGTCCTTGTCGACCTGCTCGGACAGCGACTCGTAGAAGGGCTGCCCGATCAGCAGGGTCACCGCGGTGAAGGTGATCACGGCGAGCAGCAGGCCGAGCGCGAACACCAGGAAGACCAGGAAGCCGCGGAAGACGGCGAGCCAGGCCTCGGACCAGTCGTCGGCGAACGGGGTGGCCCAGGCCACGAAGTCGTCGGCCCCGTAGGCGAGTCCGATCAGCGCACCCACGTACAAAACGAGGGTGATCAGGCCGGGCAGCAGCCCGAAGCCGAACCAGCGGCCGTGGCCCGCCACCCACCGCTGGCCCTTGAGGAGATAACCGAACCCGGTTCCGAGATCGCGCATGCGGCCCAGCGTACGGGGCGGCTGCGGCAGCGCCCGACTCGTCCGGAAGGCTCCGCAGTTTTGTGGTGCGCGCATTGCAGGTGTGTGGCGAAGCGTGCGCGAACCCTTGACGAATACCTCTCGGACTTATTTTCTTTCCGCACAAAACTAGGAGGTGACCGTGTTCCGCCCCTTCGCCCTCGCCCTCGGCCTGTGTGCCGGCTTCGCCCAACTCGCGCTCGCCGCACCGGCCTTCGCGGCAAGCACCACCTACTACGTGGACTGTTCGGCCACGACGAACGGCACCGGCACCCAGTCCGCCCCGCTCAATTCGATGCCCGCCGCCAACGCCCTGGCCCTGGGCGCCGGCGACTCGGTCCTCTTCAAGCGCGGCACGACCTGCAAGGGGCAGCTGTACGCCCGCCACTCGGGCACCGCCACCGCGCCGGTCACGTACGGGAGTTACGGCACCGGGCCCGCCGCCCGTATCGACGCGAACGGCAACTACGCCGCCGTATGGCTCAAGAACGCCTCGTACGTCACCGTGCAGGACCTCGAACTGACCGCGCCCGGCGACAACACGACCGCCCGGCGCGGGGTGTGGGCGCAGGCCGTGGACTCCGGGGACCTGACCGGGGTCGTATTGCAGCGCCTGAACATCCACGACGTACGCGGAGTGCTGCCCTCGACGACCGGCGGGACGATCTCCAACGGCAAGTACGGGGGCGCCTCGGGCGGCATCGTCGTCGAGGCGCTGGGGAGCACGACTCCCTCGTCGTTCAAGGACATCCGGATCCGGAACAACACCATCGCCTCGGTGGACCGGGCCGGGATCTACTTCTGGTCCAACTGGTGCCGGCGGGCCGACCTGGTGGGCTTCTGGTCCTCCTGGTGCACCGCCGCCTGGCACCCGCACACCGGCGCGGTCGTCGAGGACAACACCCTGTCCGACATCGGCGGCGACGGGATCGCCGTCAAGTCCAGCAGCAACGCGCTGGTGCAGCGCAACACGCTCGCCGGGTTCAACGAGCGGGCCGGATCGCCCAACGCCGGAATGTGGACGGCCAACAGCGACTACGTCACCTTCCAGCACAACAAGGCGTCCGGCGGCAACACCACCAGGGACGGCCAGGCCTACGACGTCGACCACTCCACGAACCACGTGACGTTCCAGTACAACGTCAGCCACGACAACGACGGCGGCTTCTTCCTGCTCTGCCCGTACGGCGCCGATGTGCCGGGCAACGCCAAGGACTTCGTGATCCGCTACAACCTGTCCGTGAACGACCACGCCCGCACGTTCCACGTGTGCAGCGGCGGTCTCGTCCGCGGACGGATCCACAACAACACGATCCAGCTGCCCGCCGACTCCGGCCACCAGATCGTCCTGGAGAGCGCCACGAAGGACGGGGCGCTGGACGTGGCCTTCACCAACAACCTGATCCGCGGGGCGGGTTCGGGCTCGTCCGCGTGGACGCTGAACGACTCGGCGTTCCGTATCGACCACAACCTGATCCACGCGGCCGCGGTACCGCCGACCGCGACCCACACCCTCACCTCGGCGCCCCTGCTCGCCGCGCCCTCCACCACGTCGTCCGACCCGGCCGACTTCAAGCTGCTCACCGGCTCCCCCGCGCTGGGCGCCGGCGCGGCCGTCGCCGGCGACGGCGGCCGTGACTTCTTCGGCACGACTCCCGCCAACCCGCCGTCCATCGGCTTCCACGAAGGACTCTGAGGCCCCATGACCACCACCGACTCCGCCGCAGCCCCGGCAGCCGCCGGGGGCCTGACCCCGAAGCGGGCGAGATACACCCGCAAGTGGACCCCGCGCATCGTCGCCTTCGGCGAGTTCATCGACGGGTACGACCTGCTCGTCGTGGGCGCGGCCATGATCTTCCTCAAGCCCGCGTTCGGCCTGTCCAGCTTCGAGGTCGGCTGGCTCACCGCCGTCGCCTTCATCGGCGCGGCCGTCGGACTGGTCGTCTTCGGTGATCTGTCCGACCGGTTCGGACGCAAGGTCATCTTCGTCATCAACCTGGTGTTCTTCGTGGCCGCCTCGATCGCCGCGGCGTTCGTCACCGAGGTGTGGCAGCTGATGATCGCGCGCTTCCTCATCGGGGTCGCGGTCGGCATGGACATCCCGACCTCGCACGCGTTCCTCGCGGAGATATCCCCGAAGGCGCGGCGCGGCCGGATCGCGGGTTCGCTGCCCAACGTGATGTGGCTGCTCGGTGCCGTCACCAGCGTGCTCGTCGCGCTCGCGCTGCGCGATGTGGCGGGCGAGAACACCTGGCGCTGGATGTTCGGCTTCGCCGCGGTGCCCGCGTTCGCCGTCCTGATCGCCCGCCAGTTCCTGCCGGAGTCGCCGCGCTGGCTGCGCGCCCAGGGGCGGCACGAGGAGGCACGGCAGGTCTTCGAACTGCTCGGCGTCGAGGAGCCGAAGGCCGCGCCCGCGCCGCCGAAGCGGGATCTGCGCGAGCTCCTGCGTGACGGGGCGGGGCGCCGGCTCGCGGTGGTCGCCGGGTTCTTCGCGTTCAACGCGTTCGGCGGCGCCGTCGCCACCGTCGCGGGTCCGCTGGTCATGACCGCCGCCGGGATCGACGTTGAGCACGCGCTGTACTTCTCGCTAGGCGGCTATCTGATCGGCCTGACCGGTGTCCTGCTCGGCGCGCTGGTCATCGACCGGGTCAACCGCCGCACGCTGGGCATCTCGGCCTGCCTCGGCGTGTTCGTGGCGGGCATGGGCATCGCCTTCCTCGGGCCGGAGAGCGATGCGGCTCTGCTGGCGTTCTGGCTGGCGTACTCGCTGCTCACCTGGTTCGGTCCGGGTGTGCTCGCGTGGGTGTGGTCCTCGGAGGCCTTCCCGACGCAGCTGCGCGGGGTCGGCTCGGGTATCGCCCAGTCCGCGGCCCGTCTGATGGCGGCGCTCAACGTCGCGCTGATCCCCACGATGCTCGACTCCTTCGGCCTCAAGACAGTCGCGATCGCGGCCTGCGCGTACGTTGTGTGCGCGGGTCTGGTGTTCTCGGCTCCCTTCCTGGCCACGACCGGCAGGGAGCTGGAGGAGACCAACGCGCAGCAGGCGTAGGCACGTTGCCGCGTGCAGAAGTCTTTGAAGAAGTCGCGTACAGAAGGTGCGCAGAGAAGGTGCGCACAGAAGTACGGAAGTGAGTGGGGGACCATGACCGGAGCCGGGACCGAGGAGCTGCGCACGCCCGCGGGGCTGCGCCGCACCAACACCGCCGCCGCACTTCAGGCCGTGCTCGGCGAGGGGCCGCTGCCCCGCGCCGACCTGGCCGAGCGGCTCGGTCTCGCGCCCGGCACGGTCAGCCGGATCGTCTCGCCACTCGTCGCCGCCGGTCTGCTGCGGGAGCTTCCCGCGCTGACCGGCGGCGGCGGCCGCCCCCGGGTGCCGGTGGATCTGGTCGCCGGGTCCCGGTATGCGATCGGGGTGCATCTCGGTCGGCAGCGGACGACGGCGGGCCTGGTGGATCTGCGCGGCCAGGTGCATGAGGTGCGCATGCAGGAACGCGGACCCGGTGCGGCCTGCGAACTGATCTCAGGTGTACGGGAGTTGGTGGCCGCGCTCGTGAAGGACGCGGGCCCCGTCCCCGTGCTCGGAGTCGGCGCGGCGACGGGCGGCTGGGTCGATCCTGCCGCCGGAGTCGTCGTCGACAACGAAGCGCTCGGCTGGCGGGATGTCCCGCTGCACGCCCTCCTCAGCGAGGCACTCGGCCCCGGCCTCCCGGTCGTCGTCGACTCGGGTGCCCGCGCGCACGCCACCGCCGAAGTGTGGTTCGGCGGGGCGCGCGGCACCGAGACCTCGGTCCATCTGTTCACCGGCAATGTCATCGACGCGGCCCTCGCGATCGACCGCCGGGTGCTCACGGGGGCGCGGGCGGCCGCGGGGGCGATCGGCCATCTGCCGATCCGTGAGTCCGGGCCGGCCTGTGCCTGCGGGCGGCGCGGTGTACTCCAGGCGGTGGCCTCGGACCGGGCCGTGGTGGACGCGGCGGTGGCGGCGGAGCTGGTCGCGGAGGGTGCGGGGCTCGAGGACGTGGCCCGACTCGCCGCGCCCGGCACGGCCGCCGACGGTCTGCTGCGCGAGAGGGCCCGGCACATCGGCGCCGCCGTCGCCCACCTGGTCGACCTGTTCGACCCCGGGCTCGTCGTGCTGTCCGGCGGGGTGCTGTCGTATGTGGACGAGGTGCGCGCCGAGGCCGCGCGCCGGATCGGGCGCTCCTGGGATCCGGGGTGCGTGCAGCCGACGGCGCTCGGTCCGCACGCGCTGGCGGTGTCGTCGGCGGCTCCGCTGCTCGCGGCGTATTACGCGGATCCGTTGACGTACGAGACCTTCGGCTGACGCCGCGCGACACGCACCCCGGGAGACGCGACCGCGACCCGTGAGCCGCCACCCGCCACCCGCCACCAACTGAGGCCACACGAAAGGAACTTGAGGCACGTGACAGCAGCTCCGCCCGCCTCCGGCCGTGGCACGGCCCTGCACCCCGTCCCGGTCACGGCCCGCACCACATGGCTGCTGGTCCGACAAGGCCCTGGGTGGGGCGAGTTGTCGGACATCCCCGAGGAGGAGGCGGCCCGGATCCTGGCGTCGGGCGCACCGCTCCACTCCGGCTTCGCCGGCCGCACCGTCGCCGGAGGTCTCGCGACGGCCGCGGCGGACGCGGCGGCCCGCGCGGCGGGGCGGCCGCTGGCCGACTGGCTGGCGGACCGCACCGCGGGGACCGTCCACCGGCGGACCCTTCCGCTGTACGCCAACATCAACCGCGCGGTCCGCACCCGTAACCCGGATGCCGCCGCCGCGGTGGCCGCCCGCGCCGTCGCCGCCGGGTTCGGCACGGTGAAGATCGCCCCCTGGGACGCTCTGACCGGACCGGACCGCATCGCCGAAGGGCTGCGGATCGCCCGCGCCGTACGGGACGCGATCGGCGAGGACCGCCGCCTGCTGCTCGACGCCCATCACCTCCTGACCGTCGACGAACTCCTCGTGCACGCCGACGCCTTGGCGGAGCTGCGACCGGGCTGGCTGGAGGACACGGCACAGCTCCACGATCCGCAAGGGCTGCGGAAGGTGCGGGACGCCCTCGGCGTACCCCTTGCGGGCGGCGAGTTCGCGGCCACCGAGGACGAGGTCCTGCCCGCCCTGCGCTCGGGCGCCCTCGACGTCCTGATGCCGGACGTCAAGCACGCGGGCGGTCCGCAGCAGGTGCTGCGCCTCGCCGGTCTCGCGGAGCGGCACGGTGTCGCGGTCTCACTGCACAACCCGAGCGGCCCGGTGGCGACGGCGGCATCCGCCCATCTCTCCGCGCTCCTTGCGCCGTCCTCTCCGCCGCTTGAGTTCATGTTCGGCGAGGTCGCGTGGCGGGCGGAGACGGTCACACCGCACGAGCCGGTCGCCGCGGGGACGTACACCCTGCCGCCCGGGCCGGGCCTCGGCCTCGTACCGGACCTGTCCCATCGCCCCGAGGAGACCACGGCATGACCGACGCGCACCGCTCGGCCCTCGTTCTCGGCGCGGCGGGCGGCGTCGGGCGCGCCTGCGCGGCCCGGCTGGCCGCCGACGGATACGACGTGGTCGCCCTCGACCTCGACGGGTCCGTGGACCGCCTCCCCGACTGCACCGCCCTGGTGGGCGACGCCACCGACCCTGCCGTGCTCGCCCGTGCCTTCGACGCGTGCGCCCGCCCGCCGTCCGTCCTGGTGCACGCGCTCCTCGGCGAGGCCCGCGCCCCGCTCGCGGATCTCACGGCCGAGCAGTGGCACCGGGTCCTGAACGTCTCCCTGGTCTCCGCGTGGCAGGCCGCCGCCGAGCTCGTGCGACGCAAAGGCGAAGGGACCGCGTCCATCGTCCTCGTGGGATCGGTGCACGCGCACGGCGCGGCGCCGGGGATGGCCCCGTACGCGGTCGCCAAGGCGGGGCTCGGCGCTCTGGCCCGCGCCGCGGCTGTCGAGTGGGGGCCGCTCGGCGTCCGTACGAACGTCGTCGAACCGGGCTTCGTCGCGGTCGAGCGCAACGCCCACCGGTGGGGCGACCCCGCCGAACGCCGGCGCATCGAGGCGGCGTACCCGCTGGGGCGGCTGTGCCGGCCGGCGGAGATCGCCGAGGCCGTGGCGTTCCTGGCGGGCCCCTCGTCCTCGTACGTCAACGGGGTCGCTCTGCCGGTCGAGGGTGGGGCGCTGGCGTATCTGCCGGAGGTGCATGTGCCGCGCCGGCCGTGACAGCGCGTACGGAAGCGGCCTCCGCCGACGTCAAGACCCTCTTGTTGCAGGCGAGTTGAGAGGGTAGACACCGCGTACCTGTCAAAGATGAGGATCGCGGAGGTACGCGTGGGCATATCCAGACCCGTTCCCGTCCTGCTCATCGGCGCCGCTCTGACCACCACGCTGCTCGTGCCGGCCGGCGCGCAGGCCGAGCCGCGGCCCGAGCCTTCGCCGGTGCGCGGGGCGGAGGAGCGGGGCGGCAAGGCCGCGAAGTCCCCGGAGAGTTCGGCCGAGCGCGCCCTTCAGGGGCTCAGACCCGACTTCTCGCACACGGGCGGCTATCCGCGCGAGCGCCGGCTGCCCGTGATGCCGGAGAACCCGGCCGACAAGTCCCTCAAGCTGGGCCTGACGCCGTACCACGCGATCGCCCCGAAGCTGAACGCCCTGCAGAAGCTGGGCGACCGCGTGAGCGTGGAGATCGCCGGGCGCAGCGCGGGCGGGCACCAGCTGTATCTGGTGACCGTGACCTCGCCGGAGTCCGCGCGCGAGGCCCGCGAGCAGGAGCGGATGCGCGAGCGCATCGAGAACGCGCCCGCAAGTGCCGCGCGGGACAAGGAGATCAAGGCCGAGTACAAGACGCCGGTCTTCATCAACAACAACATCCACGGCAACGAGTGGGAGGGCACGGACGCGGCCCTGAAGCTCATCGAGCGGCTCGCGACGGCGAAGGACGCGCAGACCGAGGACCTGCTCGACCGCTCCCGCGTCTACATCAACGTGACGGCGAACCCCGACGGGCGGATCGTCGGCACCCGCGCCAACTCCAACGGCTTCGACCTCAACCGCGACTTCGTGACGGCCTCGCAGCCCGAGACGCGCGCGATGCGCCAGATCGCCATCGACAAGCAGCCGGCCGTGATGATCGACCTGCACGGCTATGTGAACGGCACGCTGATCGAGCCGACCACGCCCCCGCACGGCGAGAACTACGAGTACGACCTCTTCCTCAAGAACACCTACGCCAACGCCCTCGGCATGGAGGCGGCGGTCAACGGCCTCGGCTACACGGAGGCGAAGGACGGGGTGAAGCCCGCGCAGATCCCCTTCCGCGACTCGGAGGAGGGCTGGGACGACTGGCCGCCCATCTTCACGCCGCAGTACATGCCGTTCCACGGCGCCACGGCCGCGCACACCATCGAGTTCCCGATGCAGGTCAACAACCGGGCATACGACACGCTTCCGGTCGAGGAGCTGCGCCGGCGCTCGGCGATCAACACGGACATCGCGGGCGCCGCGATGGACGCGACGCTCGACTTCGTGCGGGAGCGCGGCCGTTCGCTGGTCGCGGACCAGATCGAGACCTTCCGCCGCGCCGACGCGGGTGAGGCGCAGGTGCCCGTCTCGGAGGAGACCGTCCCGGGCGTGCCGGGCATCGGCCCCGAGGACGTCTACACCACCGACTTCCCGCGCGCGTACGTGATCCCGGCGGCGGGACGCGGTCAGCGCTCGGCCACGGCGGCGGCCCGCCTCGTGGACCATCTGCTCGCGAACGACGTGCGGGTGGAGCGCGCGGTACGGGACTTCCGCATCGGATCCCGGACCTACCCGCGCGGTTCGTACCTGGTCGACCTGGAGCAGCCCAAGCGCGGCATGGCGAACGTGCTGCTCGCGGACGGCCGCGACATCAGCGACAAGGTCTCGGTGATGTACGACATCTCGGGCTGGAGCCTGGGCCGGCTGTGGGGCGCCTCGGTCGACGTGGTGCGCGACGGCCGCCTGGACGTCCCGCGCACGCCGGTGCGCTCGGCCTCCTCGGCCGCGTATGTGGCCCCGTATGGTGATCTGCGGCTGCGCCTGGACGACCCGCAGGAGGTCGCGGCGCTCAACTCCCTGCTCGCGGACGGCATTCAGGTCCGCAGGGCGGCGGACGGGTCCGCGCTCGTGCCGGGTTCGGCGCGGGGTGCGGCGCGTGCGCTCGCCCATGAGTACGGCGTCTCCTTCGCCGCGACGCGCGAGCGCGGCTCCGGCGTCTTCGCGCGCACGCGGGTGGCGGCGGCCGTCACGCCGGGCGAGCTCTTCGCCCTGCGCGAGATGGGCTTCGAGGTCACCCCGGTGTCGACCGCGGCCCTGAACGCGGGCTTCGACTGGTCCGGCACGGACGTCCTGATGGTGTCGTCCGGCCTGGACCACGGCGCCCTGAACACCGCGGCACGCACGGCGCTCGACGCCTTCCTCGCGGACGGCGGCGGCGTGGTCGGCCTCGGCGAGACGGGGGCCGCGCTGACCTCGGCCACGGATCTCCTCGCGGCGAAGGCGGTGGCCGGCAACGGGGACGCCAACGGTGTGGTGCGGGTGACGAACGCGGGCGGCGGCTCGGTGACGGCCGGGGCACCCGGGCACACCTTCGTCTACTCCCCCGTCTGGTTCACCGACCTGGGCCCCGGGGTGCGCGTCGAGCAGGCATACGGCACGGGCAACCCGCTGGTCTCCGGGCACTGGCGCGCCCTGGAGGACGGCACGGGCGGGCCCGGGGACGCGGCGGGCCGCGCCTCGGTGGTGAGCGCCTCCGCGGCGGATGGCGCGCGCGTCTACCTCTTCGGCACCGAGCCGCTGTTCCGCGCCCACCCGAAGGGGGTGTATCCGCAGATCGGACGGGCGCTGCTGGGCGCCGCGGGCTGAGCCCGCGGGCCCGGCAGCGGGCCCGGCGACGGGCCCGGCGACGGGACGATTCGCCCGCATCGGACACGTCGCGGATCAGTGACTCGTGTGTCACAGGTTCGTGATCGTCGATCACCCCGCGTTGCCTCCCCCGGACGGCTGTTGATAAGCATGGATTCCGCATACATCGATCAATGGACATCCGTCCGGGGGAGGCCCGATGAAGTTCGACATGGGTGCGTCCGTGCTGTCGAATCTGCGGTCGCAGTCGCAGACGTCGAGTGACGATCTGGGGTCGCTGATCCGTCAGTTGATCGCTGCGGCGCAGCCGCTGGAGGGCAAGTTCAACGGCTCCGGCAAGGCGGCATTCGACGCGTTCAAGAACAACTCGGACGAAATCACCGCGGCGTTGAACGGCGCGCTGTCGGCGATCCTGGGCGGCCAGTCCGGCATGGACTCGGCCTTCGGCACCGGTGACCAGGAGTCGGCCGACAACGCCCGCCAGAACATGGCCGCCGCGAACTTCGACGCCGCCCGCTTCGGCGGACGCTGAGACTGGGGGATCTGACCGTTATGG
>NZ_FNFF01000036.1 GCF_900100315.1 Streptomyces indicus | reverse complement strand
CAACACCTGACGATCGACAGAGGCCCCGCCCCCACCCCCACCGGTAGCGTCGAAAGCGTGTCCCACCTCGTACGACGCCGACTCGCCGCAGACGCCCTTCTCTGGGGCTGTCTCGCCGTGCCCGCCGTCGCCGCGGACCGTATCGGGCTGAACGAGCCCCGCGCCGCCTGGCAGGAACTGGCCGGGCTCGCCGTACTCGCCGCCGCGGCCGCCGTGCACCGCACCCGCCCCCTCCTCGCCTTCCTGGCCACCGCGGCCCTGGGCCTGGCCGCCGCCCCCTCCCTGTTCACCGTCTCCTACGGCCCCGCCCTCGCCGTGTTCGCCCTGCTCCTCGGCGCGCGCGGAGACGCCCGCAGAGCACCGTGGGCGTTCGCGGGCATCGCCGCCCTCGGCACCGTACGGATCCTCGTACGGGACGTGGACCCCGTCCCCGAGTGGCTCGTGCTGCTCGCGACGCTGCTCTTCGCCGCCTGCTTCCCCTGGCTGATCGGCCGCCACTGGCACCAGCGCGCCGAACTCGTCACCTCAGCCCTGGCCCGCGCCGCACAGCTCGAGCGCGAGCAGCGGATCGTCGCCGACCGGGCGAGGCTGCGCGAACGCGCCCGTATCGCCCAGGACATGCACGACTCCCTCGGCCACGAACTCAGCCTGCTCGCCCTGCGCGCCGGAGCCCTCCAGCTCGACCCCGCGCTCGACGAACACCACCGCGCGGCCGCAGCCGACCTGCGGGCAGCGGCGGCCGACGCGACCGACCGTCTGCGGGAGATCATCGGGCTGCTCCGGGAGGAGGGCGAGGACAGCGCACCCCTCGTGCCGGCCGGGGAGTCGGTCGAGGCGCTGGTGGCGCGGGCGGAGGCGTCGGGCCTCGCGGTCCGGCTGCGGATGGAGGGCGCGGCACGGGACGCCGTCCGCGAGCGGACCGTGCACCGCATCGTCCAGGAGGCCCTGACCAACGCGGTGAAGTACGCCCCCGGAGCGGCCGTCGCCGTGGAGGTCGTCCGCGATGCACAGGGCACCTCGGTCAGCGTCACGGACGAGGGCGCACCGCAGCACGCCCCGCACGTTCCCGCCGGAACAGCCCCGCACGTTCCCGCCGCCGACCCCCGACTCCCGCGCGGCACCGGCCTGATCGGACTCCGAGAACGCGTCCTCGACCACGGCGGGACCTTCCAGGCGGGGGAGCACGGCGCGGGCTTCCGGGTCAGGGCCTGGCTGCCCGCCGACGGTACGCGCACACCGGAACCCGGCCACAGCCCCCGCCCGGACGCGGCACAGCGACCCCAACTCCACGTCCCCCGCCGCACCTGGGCCCCCTTCGCCGCCGCGGGCATCGCGGGCGCGCTGCTCGTCGCCGGGACCTTCGCCTGGTACGCGTACAGCAAGACGCACTCCGTCCTGAGCCCGGCCGCCTACGCGCGCCTCACCGTCGGGGACGCCGAGAGCGAGGTGGCGAAGGTGCTGCCCGAGCGCGAGGTGGCCGACCCGCCGACCGACCGCGCCCCCGCGCCGCCCGCCGGCGCCGACTGCCGCTACTACCGCGCGAACGGCCGGCTCTTCGTCTCCGTCCCGAACTACCGGCTCTGCTTCGCGGACGGCCGCCTCGTCGCGAAGGACGAGATCCCGGCCGCAAGCTGACACCCCACCCGCACCCGACCCACCCGCCAACGAAAGGCCCCAAGTGATCCGCGTCCTCCTCGCCGACGACGAGGCCATGATCCGTGCGGGCGTGCGCGCCATCCTCGCCCTCGCCCCCGACATCGAGGTGGTGGCCGAGGCCGCCGACGGGCGCGAGGCCGTCGAGGCCGCCCGCGCCCACCGCGTGGACGTGGCGCTGCTCGACATCCGGATGCCGCGCGTGGACGGCCTCGCGGCGGCGGAGGAGATCGTACGGACCCTGCCGCGGACCGCCGTCGCGATGCTGACCACCTTCTCCGAGGACGCGTACGTCGCCCGCGCCCTGACCGGCGGCGCCACCGGCTTCCTCCTGAAGTCCGGCGACCCGGCCGAACTCCTCGCCGGGGTGCGGGCGGTGGCCTCCGGCGCCGCCTTCCTCTCGCCGAAGGTGGCACGGCAGGTCATCGAGGGATACGGGGGAGAGCGGCTGAGCCGCGCGGCCGCCGCACGCGAGCGCACCCGGACGCTCACCCCGCGCGAGCGCGAGGTCCTCGCACTCGTCGGCGCCGGCCTGTCGAACCCGGAGATCGCCGCGCGGCTGCACCTGGTCGAGGGCACGGTGAAGGCGTATGTGAGCGCGGTCCTCGACCGGTTGGAGGTCAAGAACCGCGTCCAGGCCGCAATCGTCGCGTACGAAGCGGGACTTGTGGACCACAACGGCACCTGAAGCCGGGCCCACCTGTCAGGCCCGGCCCTCAGGGCCGCACGTACGCGTGCGCCGCAGGCCCCGCCCCCACACACCACCGCACCGCGGCGTTCCCCGACGCCCGCATCGCGACGACCAGCCGCGTCACCGGCCCCGGCAGCAGCCGTACGAGGAGAAAGGCGACCAGGCCGCCGAGCGCGAGCCCCACCGCCACGTCGAACGGGTAGTGCACCCCGACGAACACCCGTGAGAACGCCATGAGCAGAGCCAGCGGCACGGTCAGCCAGGCGAGACCGCGCCAGATCAGCGCGAGGGCGACGGCCGAGGCGCCGGCGATGGTGGCGTGGTTGCTGGGGAAGGACCAGTCGCCTTGCGGCGGGCACACGGCGAGCGGTCGCGCCGCTCCGGCCACGGCCCGGCAGGGGCGCTCCACGTCCACCACCGACTTCAGGAGCTCGCTGACCACGTACGCGCACGCCGTCGCGACCGGGGCGAGCACGGCCAGGGCCACCGCCCGCGGCTCCCCGCGCCGCGACCGCCACCAGGCCGCCGCGAACAGCGCGCCGAACAGCAGCAGTCCGGCCTCCGTCCACACCTCGAAGAAGTGCTGTATCCAGCCCGGTGCGTCCTGGGCGAAGGAGGTGATCGTGCGGTAGAGCCCGGAGGTGTCGACCGGCGGCGCGGACGACAGGGCGTGCAAGGGAGTCGCTTCCATGATCCCGACCGTACGGAGCGGCCCGTACGCCCACATCCGGCGATCGGCCACAGCCGCACCTGACGATCGTCAGGGATACGCATCCAGGACCTGCGACCCGGGTCCGATGTCCCGCGGTGCCGGCACAGAGCGCCCAACTAGGCGTCCGACACGGCTTTTGAACCGCTCTTCCCGGAATGATGATCCGGAAAAGTTGAACTCCGTGGCGGCGGGTGGGGCGGGAGTCGGGCACGATCTCTCGTACAGTTTGCGCCGTGGGATCTCTGCGCAATCCGGTCGGGCCGCTTCCCTCCTCCATCTACTGGCGACGGAGGGCGGTGCTGCTGGCTGTGCTCGGCCTCCTCGTGCTGCTCGTCGTGTGGGTCGTCACGTCCGGCGGCGGGGGCGCCGGTGGCAAAGGCGCGGACGGCAAGAACCCCGCACCTTCGATCACCCCGGGCCCGTCCGGCTCGGGACCCGCGATCAGTGAACAGCCGGGCGGGCGCGACGAGTCGGGCGACGACGGCGGTGCGTCCTCGGGCGAGGACGGCGGCGGCGACAGCTCCGGGTCCGGATCCGGTTCGGGTGCGGACGGCGGCGGCTCGGGCGAGGGCTCGGGCGGTACGGCCGCGGGGTCGGGCTCCGGCGGCAACGCGGGCTCGAGCTCCGGCGAGCAGCTGCCCGCCGGTTCGCCACTGCCCAACTGCCGTGCCACCGACCTGGAGTTGGCGGTCGAGAGCGAGAAGAACCGCTACGAGCCGGGCGAGAAGCCGAAGGTGGAGATCGTCGCGAAGAACAAGGCCTCGGCCGACTGCAAGGTCGACCTCGGCCCGAAGGAACTGGTCATCACGATCACCAAGGCCGGTGACGACGACCCGTACTGGAAGTCCTCGCACTGCCCGGCCACGGCCGGCAGCCTGCTCTACCGCCTGCCCGGCAACAGCGCCATCACGTACACCCTGAACTGGGACCGCAGGCCGAGCGCCCCCGACTGCGCCTCGCCGGCCCCGGGTTCGGCCTCGGCGGGCACGTATCTGGTCGAGGCGAAGGGCGAGGGGACGGGGACGCTGCGCGCCTCCTTCGTCCTGGAAGAGGCGTAGGCCGGACGGAAGCGGCCCTGCACGGGCCGGCGGCCCGGGCGGGACCCACCCGCAGGTCCCGGGCGGGATCCACCCGCACGTCCCTACACGTACCGCTCCAGAATCGAGCTCTCCGCGAGCCGCGACAGGCCTTCGCGCACCGAGCGGGCGCGGGCCTCGCCCACGCCGTCGACCGTCTGCAAGTCGTCCACGCTGGCCGCGAGCAGCTTCTGCAGTCCGCCGAAGTGCTCCACGAGCCGGTCGATGATCGCGCCCGGCAGCCGCGGCACCTTCGCCAGCAGGCGGTAACCGCGCGGCGAGACCGCGGAGTCGAGGGCCTCGGGGGAGCCGGTGTAGCCCAACGCCCTTGCCACGACCTGAAGTTCGAGCAGCTCGGTGTGCGAGAGCGCGTCGAGCTCGGAGAGCGCCTCGTCCACCGTGCGCGAGCGCTTTGCGGTCGGCTCCGGCACATAGTCCCGCACGACGAGCTCGCGCTCGGGCTCGACGCCCGCGATCAGCTCGTCCAGCTGGAGGGCGAGCAGGCGGCCGTCCGTGCCGAGCTCGACCACGTACTCCGCGATCTCGGTGGCGATACGGCGCACCATCTCCAGGCGCTGCGCCACGGCCGACACGTCCCGGACCGTCACCAGGTCCTCGATCTCCAGGGCGGAGAGGGTGCCGGCCACCTCGTCGAGCCGGAGCTTGTAGCGCTCCAGGGTGGCGAGCGCCTGGTTGGCGCGGGACAGGATCGCGGCCGAGTCCTCCAGGACGCGGCGCTGCCCGTCCACGTAGAGCGCGATCAGCCGCATCGACTGGGAGACGGAGACGACCGGGAAGCCGACCTGCTTGGAGACGCGGTCGGCGGTGCGGTGCCGGGTGCCGGTCTCCTCGGTGGGGATCGTCGGGTCCGGCACGAGCTGCACGCCCGCGCGCAGGATCTTCGACAGGTCGGAGCTCAGCACGATGCCGCCGTCGAGCTTGCACAGCTCGCGCAGGCGCGTGGCGGTGAACTCCACGTCGAGGACGAACCCGCCCGTGCACATCGTCTCGACCGTCTTGTCGGAGCCGAGCACGATGAGACCGCCGGTGTTGCCGCGCAGGATCCGCTCCAGGCCGTCGCGGAGTGCGGTGCCGGGCGCGACCGCGCTCAGCGAGGCGCGCATCAGCACGTCGGACGCGCTGCCCGAGCCGCCCGCCCTGCTCTGAGCCGCGGCCTTGTCCTTGCCGGGATTCGCTGCCCGGTCGCTGGGTGCCACTGCTCTCCTCCGGATCGGGGATTCCGGGATGGGGATCTGCTCCCCTTCTCCATGCACTCGGTTTTACTGGCGGCCTCGCCGGGTGTCCGTGGCCCGCGTGCGTGCGTACGCGGGGCATGTCGTCCGTGGCGTCGGCGGGCCGGCGTCCGTGCGTCAGCGGGCTTGCGGCGCCTACGCATGGGGCCCGTGTTTCGTACGGACGGGCGAGACCGGGGCAAAGTCTACCGGCGCTCGTCCTCCTCCCGTGGGGCCTCTCGCCGACGCGACCTCGGAAGGACCCGGAGCGCGTCCCCCATATCGGCCACTTCGGTGACCCGCATGCCCGGCGGGATCTTCCCCGGATCCCCCGGCACGAGGGCGTGGGTGAAGCCGAGGCGGTGGGCTTCGGCCAATCTGCGCTGCACTCCCGTGACCCGCCGGACCTCGCCCGCGAGGCCCACTTCGCCGATCGCGACGAGGTTCTTCGGCAGCGGTGTGTCACTGGCCGCACTGGCCAGGGCGAGCGCGATCGCGAGGTCCGCGGCCGGCTCGGAGAGCTTCACGCCGCCGACCGTCGCCGAGTAGATGTCCCGCTTGCCGAGCGCGCTGATCCGGCCGCGCTGCTCCAGGACGGCCAGCATCATCGAGACGCGGGAGGTCTCCAGGCCGCTGGTGGTGCGGCGGGGGGAGGGGATCTGCGAATCGACCGTGAGCGCCTGCACCTCGGCGACCAGCGGGCGGCGGCCCTCCAGGGTGACGGTGAGGCAGGTGCCGGGCACGGGCTCGGCGCGCCGGGTGAGGAAGAGGCCGCTCGGGTCGGCGAGCCCGGTGATCCCCTCGTCGTGCAGCTCGAAGCAGCCGACCTCGTCCGTGGCCCCGTACCGGTTCTTCACGCCGCGCACCAGACGCAGGCGCGCGTGCCGGTCGCCCTCGAAGTGCAGCACGACGTCCACGAGGTGTTCGAGCAGTCGCGGGCCCGCGATCGCGCCGTCCTTGGTGACATGGCCGACCAGGAGCGTGGACATCCCGCGCTCCTTGGACGCGCGGATCAGCGCCCCGGCCACCTCGCGGACCTGCGCCATACCGCCGGGCGCACCGTCGATCTCGCCGGAGGCCACGGTCTGCACGGAGTCGAGGATGAGCAGTGAGGGCTTCACCGCGTCCAAGTGGCCGAGCACGGCGGCCAGATCGGTCTCGGCCGCCAGGTACAGGTGGTCGTCGATCGCCTTGATGCGGTCGGCCCGCAGGCGCACCTGGCTCGCGGACTCCTCGCCCGTCACGTACAGCGTGCGGTGGTCGTCGCTCGCGGCCTTGGCGGCGACGTCGAGAAGGAGCGTGGACTTGCCGACGCCCGGCTCGCCCGCGAGCAGCACCACGGCGCCCGGCACCAGCCCGCCGCCGAGCACCCGGTCCAGCTCGTCCACGCCGGTGGAGCGCGCGGTGGCCTGCCGCCCGTCGACCTGTCCGATGGGCAGGGCGGAGCTGGTGACGCGCCCCGGCGCGGTGGTGCGCACGGCGGGCGCGCCGTACTCCTCCACCGTCCCCCAGGCCTGGCACTCGGGGCAGCGGCCGAGCCACTTGGCCGTCTGCCAGCCGCATTCCGTGCAGCGGTAGGCGGGACGGTCCTTGGACGATTTCGTACGGGCAGCCATGCGCGAAACCGTAGCGGTCGCCACTGACATCCCCGCACGGCAGGGACAGGGGAGCAGGGAGCAGACGGGCCGCAGGTCCGCCGCGTAGGTTGGGGCCGCATGATCGTATGGCTGAACGGCACCCATGGTGCGGGCAAGACCACGACCGGCGCGCTCGTGCAGGAGCTGCTCCCCGATTCCCGGGTCTTCGACGCCGAGAAGGTCGGCGAGGCACTGATGGACATCAAGCCGCCGCTGCCGTGGACGGGCAACTTCCAGCACTGGCCGCCGTGGCGCCCGCTCGTCGTCGAGACCGCGCGCCGCGTGCTCGACTACACCGGCGGCACGCTCGTGATGCCGATGACCGTCCTGGTCGAGGAGTACTGGCGGGAGATCAGCGGCGGTCTCTCCGAACACGGCGTTCCCGTACGGCACTTCGTGCTGCACGCCGACCAGGAGACGCTCCGCCGGCGGATCGCGGGCGACACCGTCACGGGCCCCGACTCCCCGTTCCGCCTCGCGTACCTGGAGCCCTACGCCGAGGCGGCCCGCACCTGGCTGCACGCCGCGGCCGAGGTCGTGGACACCACCCGCCTCACACCCGCCGAGGCCGCCCGGCGGATCGTCGAGTCGGTCAAGGGGTGAGGTGGGGAGACCGGAGACTGTAGGGCAAGGGGGGCGCGGAGAGTGGTAGCACGCGGCTCAGGCGGCGAGGGCCTGCGCCAGCGTCGGGTAGTCGTTGTAGCCGGTCGCCCCGCCCGTGTACATCAGGTACTTGTCCCGTACGACGTTGAGCGGCGCGCCCGCCTTCAGCCGCTCGACCAGGTCGGGGTTGGCGAGGAAGCCGCGGCCGAGCGAGATCAGGTCGGCGCCCGCCGCGTGCAGCAGCCCGCCCTTGCGCAGGCCGCCGTCCGCGGCCACGTCCTCGCGGGTCAGCACCGGGTTGCCGATGAGCACGCCCGGCCACAGCTCCCGCAGTTCCGCGAACAGCCGCGGGTCGCTGTCGGCGTACACGAGGTGCAGGTACGCGAGTCCGTCCCGCGCGAGCTCGCCGACGAGCGCGCGGTAGATCGCGTACGTGTCGCCCTCGGCCATGCCGTTCACGGTCGCCCCGGGCGAGATGCGCAGGCCCACCCGCTCGGGTCCGATCGCCTCCGCCACCGCGCGCACCACCTCGACCGCGAACCGGATCCGCTGCCCGGGTGCGCCGCCGTACTCATCGGTGCGCAGATTGCTGTTCTCGCTCAGGAACTGGTGCAGCAACTGACCGTTGGCGCCGTGCACTTCGACGCCCTCGAAGCCGGCGGCGACGGCGCGACGCGCGGCCGCGGCGAAGTCGGCGACCGTGCTGCGGATGTCGTCGAGGGTCATCTCCCGCGGCACGGGGGCGGGTTGGGGACCGCTGGGTGTCTGCACGTCCTCGGGGAGCGCGATCGCGGAGGGGGCGAGCGGGAGGTGGCCGCTTGTGTCGGGGTGCCCGTTGCGGCCGCCGTGCTGGAGTTGCAGCACCATCCGGCCGCTGCGCGCCCGCACCGCCTCGGTCACGCGGCGCCAGCCGGCTTCCTGGGCGTCGGTGTGGATGCCGGGGATGTCGGGGTAGGTCTGTCCGACGGCGTTGGGCGTGGTGCCCTCGGCGATGATCAGGCCGGCCGAGGCGCGGTCGGCGTAGTGCCGCACCATCAGGTCGGACGGAACCCCGTCGGCGTGGGCGCGGTTGCGGGTGAGCGGGGCCATGACCAGGCGGTTGGGGAGGTCGATGGAGCCGATGCGGGCCGGGGTGAAGAGTGGGTTCGTCATGGCCGTAACGTAGAAGTTGACACCGGTGTCAGATTCAAGTCCCTTCGTCGTCAAGCGAGTCGGAACGGAGTGCGAGATGCGGATCGGTGAACTGGCGGCGCGCACGGGCGTGAGCGAGCGGTCGCTGCGCTACTACGAGAAGCAGGGGCTGCTCGGCTCGGACCGCACCCCGGGCGGGCACCGCGACTACCTGGAGCAGGCGGTCGACCGCGTCGTCCTCATCCAGGCGCTGTACGCGGCCGGGCTGCACAGCCGCAAGATCGCCCAGCTGCTGCCCTGCATGCGGGACGCGGACGGCGGCCCGAGCGAGATCGCCACCCCGCGCCTCGTCGAGGAGCTGAGCGCGGAGCGGGAGCGGATCGACGGGATGATCGCGGACCTGGTGCGCTCGCGGGGTGTGCTCGACGAGGTGATCGAGGTGGCTGCGGAGAAACTCTCCTCCGGGGCGGCCGCCGCGAACTGACGTACACCGATGGATCGTTGAGCGCCTGGACTGTGGCGGCTGTGGCGACTGTGGCGACAGGGAGCGACAGGAGCGATCACGAAAGGTGCGGCGCGGCGGTCGGCAATGGGTCCGGAATCGACGGTTCCTGTCCCCTTTCGAGGGATACGTTCACCCGTATGAGCTAAAGGTATGCAAGGGCCCGGACGGGCCCCGACCTCGGCACCTACGGTCGCACGGGTGACGACGAGCAGCCCGGAGCACCCCACACAGACCACCGGCGCACACCGGGCGCACCGACGTGCGCACCGGACGGCCGTGCAGCACCCGCCGCACCGCTATGAGCCTTATCTGGACGGCCTGTTCACGTACTGCCTGTCCGTGCTCTGCGATCACGATGCGGCCACCGAGGCCCTCGGCGACGTGCTCGCCCTCGCCGAGCGCAGGACCGGACGCGGCGGCCCGACCGGCCGCGCCGAGCGCCGGGCCTGGCTGTACGCGCTGGCCCGCTGGGCCTGTCTGCGCCGGCTCGCCGAGGCCAAGCGCAAGCGGCAGGGCGCGCATGCGGCCGGCAGGTCCGCCGACGGTCCCGACGGTTCCGAGGTGTCCGCGGAGGACGAGGTGGCGCGCGAGCGCACGCGTCAACTCGCGCGGCTCGCCTGGCCGGAGGCCGCCGGCACCACGCCCGAGCAGCGCGAGGCCCTGGAGCTGGCGGTCCGCCACCGCCTCGGTCCCGCCGAGGTGGCCGATGTGCTCGGCATGGACACCGCCGCCGCGCGGGAGCTGCTCGCCTCCGCGGCCTGCGAGGTGGAGCGGACCCGCGCCGCGCTCGCCGTGGTCGAGACCGGCACCTGCCCGATCGTGGCCCGGCTCACCGGTGACAATCAGCTGCTGCTCGGCTCGGCCCTGCGCGGCGAGCTGGTCCGCCATGTCGACGACTGCCCGCGCTGCCGGCTGACGGCGGAGCGCGCGGGCGCCAGGTCCTGGCCCGGAACAACCGTTTCTCCTGCCGCGCTCCCGGTGATCGAGGCGCCGCGCGCCGCCCTGCACGCGGCGATGCTCGCGGCCTCGCGGGCGCGCGGCGGCGCGCCCCGCTTCGACCGGCGCGGCTTCCCGATGGACCCCAAGGACCGCGCGGCCCGCCGCGACCGGCTGCGGGCCCGTGCCGTCACCACCACAGTGGTGGCCACCGTGGTGGCGGCCCCGGTGCTCGCGCTGTGGGCGGCCTACCGCGGCGCGCCGCTCACGGGCGAGGGCGACGGCCGCTCGATCTCGGCCAGCGAGGCGGACGGCCCCGGCGGCCTGAACGGCGACGACGCCACGGACACGTACGAGAACGCGGGCAATGCGCGCACCGAACCTGACCCCCGCTTCACCGCGGGCAGCCGCTCCCCGGACGTCTCCGTGGAGGTCATCAGCCCCGGCGCCGCCCCCACGAAGCCGGGGGTCGGGCCGGGCCGCCTGACGGTGGACGCCCAGCCGCACGGCAACACGACCCTGATCACCCTCACGGCCTCGGGCGGCAGCCCGGTCCACTGGTCGGCATACAGCGACGCGTCGTGGCTCTACTTCAGCCACACCTCGGGCACGCTGCGCCCCGGCGAATCGATCACGATCCAGGTCTGGGTCGACCACACCCGCCAGCCGGCGGGCCCGTGGACGGCCCGCATCGCGGTGGACCCGGGCAACGCGGTGGTGGTCATCGACGGCTACGGCGCGGGCTCCCCGGGCCCGGGCCCTTCGGACCCCGGCCCCTCGAATCCCGGCCCGTCAGACCCGGGCCCGTCCGACCCCGGCCCGTCCGACCCGGGCCCCTCGGATCCCGGCCCCTCGGACCCCGGCCCGTCCGACCCGGGCCCCACGGATCCCGGTCCTTCGGACCCCGGCCCCTCGGACCCGGGACCGTCGGACCCGCCCCCGAGCAGCGACCCGCCTCCGTCCTCGGACCCGCCGCCTTCCACGGATCCCGCGCCGTCGGATCCGCCGCCCAGCGACACGACGGGGCCCAGCCCTTCGGGGTGAGGCCGTGCCCGGCGGCCGATCGGCGCAGGTCGGGCATGGGGGTCGGGCCTGCCGGTCGGGCCTGTGCCCGTCGGGCGCGCCGGCCGGACCACTGCCCGTCGGTTCGCACCCGTCGTACACGACGTGCCCCACCCATCGCCTGCGTCGGAGATCCACCGCCTACGTCGGCCGCTCGGCGTCTACGTCGGCCACTCGTCGCGTACGTCAGGCACGGGTCCCCTACGCCAGCCAAGCCACCGCCGACGTCAGCCCTTCGCTCCTACGCGGACCACTCGTCGCGTACATCAGGCACGCGTCACCTACGTCAGCCAAGCCACCGCCCACATCAGCTATCCGCTCCCACGCGAGCCGCTCGTCACCCACACCGGCCACTCGCCACCCACACCAGTCCCCGTCGCCCACCCGAGCCCCCCCACCACCCCCACTCAGCCGCCCGCCGACTCCGCCACGAGCCGACGGGTGAGGAGCGTTTCCGGATGGTCGTAACCCAGCCGGTGCTGCTGGAGCCGGAGCACCTGCGCGTAGAGCGGCCCGGCCTCCGCCGTGCCGCCCCGCGCGGCCACCGTGTCCGCGAGATGGCGGCGGGCCGTGATCGCCCGGTAGTGGTCCGCGCCGAGGACGCGCTCCATGTCGGCCAGGCAGGCGCGCAGCAGGCGCTCGGCTTCGTCGAACCGCCCCTGGTCGGCGATGGACCGCGCCAGGTTCGCCCGTGTGGTCAGGGTCAGTTGGTGCCCGGGTCCCATCACCCGCAGTTCGACGTCGAGGAGGGTGCGGGCCAGCCGCTCGGCGGCGGCGTGATCGCCCTGTTCATTGGTCCACCGGCCGAGGTCGTCCCAGGCGTCCAGGGTTCTGGGGTTCTCCTCGCCCAGGACCCTGCGGGCGCGGTCGAGGACCCGCCGGCAGATGTCCGCGGCCTCCGCCGGGCGCTGCTGCATGCCGATGGACCACGCGAGATCCACGTGGGTCGACAGGGTCTCCGGGTGCTCCGCGCCCAGGACCCGTGTCATGTCGGTGAGGAGTCCGCGGTACAGCGGCTCGGCTTCGGCGAAGCGGCCCTGCTCCAGGAGCGCGCCGATCAGCGCGTCCCGCGTCCGCAGCGTGTCGAGGTGGTCCTCGCCCAGAACCCCGCGCCGCCCGGCGAGCACGGACCGGAGCAGTGCCTCCGCCTCGCGCGGTGCGCCGGTGGCGGAGAGGTAGATCCCCAGGTCGTTGCAGGCCGCCAGGCTGTCCGGATGCGTCTCGCCCAGGCGCGCGGCCGCGGCCGCGTTGGCCCGGGCCAACGCCTCGCCGTCGCGGCCCCCTTGCCGCCCGATGCCCCACAGCGCGCCGAAGGCCGCCCGGCTGACCGCCAGCAGCCGGGCCAGGCACGGCGGTTCCAGATGCGGAGCCATCCACGTGACTGCCGCCGACACGTGGGGGAGCAGGCGTTCCCAGTCCGGCCAGTCACCGGGCCGATCCGCGTCCAGTCGCCCGCCGGCCGCCGCGAGGAGCCCGACGGCCTCCGCCATGACCTGCCCGTCCTCCGTCGCACCCCGGCCCTCGTCCGTACGCCTGTCCCCGCCTCTGTCCCCACCCGTGTCCCCACCCCCGTCCGTACTCCGGCCGGCCAGGACGCGGGCCCGGCAGATGTCGGCCACCACCGGGTGCACGACCACATCCACGGAGCCGTCCTCCGCGGAGTCCGCGACCTCGATGAGCCCCACCTCGGCCAGGCCGCGCAGGGCCGCCGCGTCCTCGCGTGCGGCGGTGCCCGCCTCCGGCCGCAGCAGACTGCCCGGAATCGGTGTGGCGGGCGCGAGACACGAGAGCAGATGGAGCAGACCCCGCGCGCGCCCGATGCCCCGTGCCGTCAGCGCGTCCAGGGAGAGCTCCCAGGTCCGGGACACGGCGACGCGCCCATGCGGCCGTACGGCATCGAGATCGGCGATCACCTCCGCCACCGCGGCGCTGTCCAGCGCCTGCTGGTAGGCGCCGAAGGTGCGCCATCGCGCGAAGGGCGACGCCAGGTAGGTGCCGGCCAGATGCAGGGCGAGCGGCAGCCCGCCGAGCCGCTCGGCCAGAGCGGCCGCTTCCCGCCCGGTGGGGTCGTCCACCCCCGGTGCCAGACGCCGCAGCACCTGCGCCGAGGCCGCGCCGTCGAGCGCCGTCAGCACCCGCAGCGAGGCCCAGGAGCCCCAGGTGTCCCGGTCGACGGTGCGCGTGGTGACCACGAGGTGCACCCGTGTGCCGGGCCGGACCCATCCGGTGCCGTCACCCGGCGGCGTCGCACCGTCGGCCGACAGGAGCGCCGGCTCGTCGGCGTTGTCGAAGATCAGCACGGCTCGTCGTACGGTGCCGTCGACGAAGGTCCAGAACCGGTCGGCCGCGGTCGCGGCGCCCTCCCGCACCTCCCGTACGACGGCATCGGGGGCGCCCAACTGCCGCAGGATCTCCAGGACTCCACCGCGCAGCGACAACGGATCTGCGGCGTTCACCCACCACACCGGCCATCCCCGGCCGCGTGCCCGGGCGGCCACCCGCAGCGCGACCGTCGACTTGCCCACCCCGCCGAGGCCGGCCAGCACCCAGACCGGAGGCCGCCGCCTCCTGACGCCGCTCAGCGAGGAATCGAGCTCGGCCAGGAGGTCGTCACGGCCCAGCACCTCCGCGGGGAGCCGGCCGAACGGCACCGAGACCGGAAGCGCCCGGTCCGCTCCCGGCGGCCCGGGGTCGGCGGCGGCCCGGCGGCTGCGGGCGTCGCGCCGGTCGAGCACCGCCACCCGCAGTTGCCACCCGCCCAGAGCGAGCGCTGCGACCCCCACCACGGCACCCACCACGTCAAGCAGAGCCATGGCCCGACCCTAGGGCCGGAAACCGGTTGCGGGGAGGGGCACGGAACCGGCCTCGCAACGGAGGTCCGGCTCCGTCTCGTCCCCGTCTCAGACCCCAGGATCAGCCGGATGCGGCGCCACCAACGGCAACTGCGAGGCGAGCCGCTGCTCGCACAGCCCGACCAAGACCTCGTACGCGGCCGGCCCCATCAGCTCCCTCAACTCCGGCTCGTACGACAGATAGACGGGCTTCCCGGCGCCGTGCGCCGAGGTCGCCGAGGTGCACCACCAGTGCAGGTCGTGGCCGCCCGGCCCCCACCCGCGCCGGTCGTACTCGCCGATCGACACCTGGAGGACCTTGGTGTCGTCGGGGCGCTCGATCCACTCGTACGTCCGCCGCACCGGCAGCTGCCAGCACACGTCCGGCTTGGTCTCCAGCGGCTCGCGGCCCTCGCGCAGCGCCAGGATGTGCAGGGAGCAGCCCGCGCCGCCCGCGAAACCGGGGCGGTTCTGGAAGATGCACGAGCCCTGCCAGCGGCGGGTCTGCCGCTCGCCGTCCTCGTCCTCCTGCGTCCAGCCCGAGGCCGTGCCGACGTCGTGGTGCTGCCAGATGTCGGGCGTGAGCTTGGCCACGAAGCCGGCGACCCGCTGCTCGTCCTCCTCGTCGGAGAAGTGCGCGCCGAGCGTGCAGCAGCCGTCGTCGGCGCGGCCCGCTCGGATCCCCTGGCAGCCGCTGCCGAAGACGCAGTGCCAGCGCGAGGTGAGCCAGGTCAGGTCGCAGCGGAAGATCTGCTCCTCGTCGGCGGGATCCGCGAACTCCACCCAGGCGCGCGGGAAATCGAGCCCCTGCTCGTCGGCGGGAGCGACCGCCTTCGTCTTCCCGCCCTTGCCGGCCTTCGCCACCTTGGAGTCCTTCTGTGCAGCCGTCACAGCGTCACCGCCCTTGCCTGCCTTGCCGGTCTTACCCGACTTACCGGGCTTACCCGACTTCTGCGACTTCGCGTTCTTCGTCTTGGGCACGCACCCAGGGTATGCGCGTGGAGCACCTCGCGTGGACCGTCGATCCCCGAACGCGCAGTAGCGTTTTACGTATGAGACTCGGCGTCCTCGATGTGGGTTCGAACACGGTGCATCTGCTGGTGGTGGATGCCCACCCCGGCGCGCGCCCGCTGCCGGCCCACTCGCACAAGGCAGACCTGCGGCTGGCCCAACTCCTCGACCACACAGGGGCGATCAGCCCCGAAGGCGTGGACCGCCTGATCGCCACGATCAAGGGTGCCCTCGAGGCCGCCGAGGACAAGGGCTGCGAGGACGTCCTCCCGTTCGCGACCTCCGCCGTCCGCGAGGCGCGCAACGCCGACGAGGTCCTGGCCCGGGTCGGCAGCGAGACCGGCGTCGATCTCCAGGTGCTTTCCGGCGAGGACGAGGCCCGGCTCACGTTCCTCGCCGCGCGCCGCTGGTTCGGCTGGTCCGCCGGCAAGCTGCTCGTGCTCGACATCGGCGGTGGCTCCCTCGAGATCGCGTACGGCATGGACGAGGACCCCGACGCCGCCGTCAGCCTCCCGCTCGGCGCCGGCCGCCTCACCGCGGGCTGGCTGCCCGGCGACCCGCCCGACCCGCAGGACGTCAAGGCGCTGCGCCGCCACGTGCGGGCTCAAATCGCCCGTACGGTGGGGGAGTTCAGCCGTTTCGGGAACCCGGACCACGTGGTCGCCACCTCCAAGACCTTCAAGCAGCTGGCCCGCCTCGCGGGCGCGGCCCGGTCCGCCGAGGGGCTCTACGTGCAGCGGGAGCTGAAGCGGAAATCCCTGGAGGACTGGGTGCCGCAGCTCGCCGCCATGACCGAGCAGGAGCGGGCCGAGCTGCCCGGCGTCTCCGAGGGCCGCGCCGGACAGCTGCTCGCCGGGGCCCTCGTGGCCGAGGGCGCGATGGACCTGTTCGGCGTGGAGACCCTGGAGATCTGCCCCTGGGCGCTGCGCGAGGGCGTCATCCTGCGCCGCCTCGACCAGATGGCCGCGCCCGGCGGAACCCCCGAGGGAGCGACGGTTTGAGCCATCCCTTAGAGCCCGGCGGGTCCACCAGGTCTCCTGCCGGCCGGCCCGACGAGGCCCGTACCCTGTCCCTCGTGGCAGAACCAGTGGTGCGCATCCCGGATGCGAAGGTCGCTCTGTCGACGGCCTCGGTCTATCCGGAGTCGACGGCGACGGCCTTCGAGATCGCCGCGCGCCTCGGGTACGACGGCGTCGAGGTCATGGTCTGGACGGACCCGGTCAGCCAGGACATCGAGGCGCTGCGCCGGCTCAGCGACTACCACCAGGTGCCGATCCTCGCGGTGCACGCGCCCTGCCTCCTGATCACCCAGCGCGTCTGGTCCACCGACCCGTGGACCAAGCTGCAGCGCGCCCAGGCCGCCGCCGAGAAGCTCGGCGCGTCCACCGTGGTCGTGCACCCGCCGTTCCGCTGGCAGCGGCAGTACGCGCGGGACTTCGTCACCGGGCTGTGGCGGATGGCCGACGAGACGGACGTCCGGTTCGCGGTGGAGAACATGTACCCGTGGCGCTACCGCGACCGCGAGATGCTCGCGTACGCGCCCGAGTGGGACGTCACCAAGGACGACTACCGGCACTTCACGATCGACCTCAGCCACACGGCGACGGCCCGCACCGGCGCGCTGGAGATGATCGACCGCATGGGCGACCGCCTCGCCCACATCCACCTCGCCGACGGCAACGGCTCGGCGAAGGACGAGCACCTCGTCCCGGGCCGCGGCAGCCAGCCCTGCGCCGAGCTGCTCGAACGGCTCGCGCTCAGCGGTTTCGACGGCCATGTCGTCATCGAGGTCAACACGCGGCGCGCGATGTCCAGCGCCGAACGTGAGGCCGATCTCGCCGAAGCGCTCGCCTTCACCCGGCTCCATCTGGCCTCGGCCCTGAACGCCGCGTCGCAGCAGTGACCCGGGCAGAACACGCGGCTGGTCCGGAGGGCGAGGAGACGTCTCCGGCCCGTGAGACGTCTCCGGCGCGCGGCGAGACGCCTTCGGCTCGCGAGACGCCTTTGGCCCGCGGCGAGACCCCTTCGGCCCGTGGCGAGACCGTTTCGGCCCGCGGCAGGACGGCACCTCCCGCCGCCCCCGCCCGCCGGGGCCGCGGCCGCCCCTCCCGCAAGGAATCGGACTCGGGCCCCGGCGCCAGGGAACGGATCCTCGCCGCCGCCCGCGAGCAGTTCTCCGAACGCGGCTACGACAAGGCCTCGATCCGCTCCATCGCCAAGGCGGCCGGCGTGGACTCGGCCCTCGTCCACCACTACTTCGGTACGAAGGACGACGTCTTCGCGGCCGCCATCGAGGCCAGCTTCGAACCGGCGCTCGGCGCACCGGAGGTGGTCGCGGCGGGCATCGCGGGCCCGGGACCCGACGGGGCGGGCGAACGCCTGGCCCGCTTCTTCTTCTCGGTCTGGGAGAACCCCACGACCCGCGTCCCGCTGCTCGCGGTGGTCCGCTCGGCGGTGACGCACGAAATGGCCGCGAAGGTGCTGCGCAATTTCGTCCTGACCCGCCTGATCGAACGCGTCGAGGCGGACCTGGACGTCCCCGACCCCCGCTTCCGCGCGGAACTCGCGGCCTCGCACATGGTCGGCATCGCGCTGATCCGCTACGTGGTGAAGGTCGAGCCCCTGGCATCGGCGGACCCGGAGGACATCATCGCCTTGGTCGCGCCGACACTTCAGCGGTACCTGACGGAAAACTAGCCCCGCCGGCGCCACGCCCTTGAGCCCCGACGCCCGGAACCGGTCCGACAACCGAGACTCCATCCCGTATCCCGGACACCCCGTCCAGATCTTGGAGCAGCGGCGTACGCTCGATCGGACCAGCGCTGTCTGGTCGGACAGGCAAAGACGAAGGAGCGAGCGGCGATGCCCGAGCTGAGGTCCCGCACAGTCACCCACGGCCGCAACATGGCGGGCGCCCGCGCCCTTATGCGGGCGTCGGGCGTACCGAGCGGAGACATCGGCCGTAAGCCCATCATCGCCGTGGCGAACTCCTTCACCGAGTTCGTCCCCGGCCACACCCACCTCGCCCCCGTCGGCCGGATCGTCTCCGAGGCGATCAAGGAGGCCGGCGGCATCCCGCGCGAGTTCAACACGATCGCCGTCGACGACGGCATCGCGATGGGTCACGGCGGCATGCTCTACTCCCTGCCCTCCCGCGACCTGATCGCGGACAGCGTGGAGTACATGGTCGAGGCCCACTGCGCCGACGCCCTGATCTGCATCTCCAACTGCGACAAGATCACCCCGGGCATGCTGAACGCGGCCCTGCGCCTGAACATCCCGACGGTCTTCGTCTCCGGCGGCCCCATGGAGGCAGGACGCGCCACGCTCGTCGACGGCACCGTCCGCACGCTCGACCTGGTCGATGCGATGTCGGAGGCTGTGAACGAGAAGATCTCGGACGAGGACATCCTCCGTATCGAGGAGAACGCCTGTCCGACCTGCGGCAGCTGTTCCGGCATGTTCACCGCCAACTCGATGAACTGCCTCACCGAGGCGATCGGCCTGAGCCTCCCCGGCAACGGCTCCGTCCTCGCCACGCACACCGCCCGCAAGGCGCTGTACGAGGACGCGGCCCGCACGGTCATGGACCTCACCAAGCGCTACTACGAGCAGGACGACGACTCGGTCCTGCCGCGCAACATCGCCACCTTCCAGGCCTTCGAGAACGCCATGGCCCTGGACATCGCGATGGGCGGCTCGACCAACACGATCCTCCACCTGCTCGCAGCCGCCCAGGAGGCGGGCGTCCCCTTCGGCCTGAACGAGATCGACGCCGTCTCGCGCCGCGTCCCCTGCCTCGCCAAGGTCGCTCCGAACGTGGGCAAGAACCGCACGTACTACATGGAGGACGTGCACCGCGCCGGCGGCATCCCCGCCCTGCTCGGCGAGCTGCACCGCGGCGGCCTGCTCAACGAGGACGTGCACTCCGTCCACTCCCCGTCCCTCGCCGACTGGCTCAAGACCTGGGACGTGCGCGGCGGTTCGCCCTCGCCGAAGGCGGTCGAGCTGTGGCACGCGGCCCCCGGCTGCGTCCGCTCCGCCGAGGCCTTCTCGCAGTCCGAGCGCTGGGACACGCTCGACGAGGACGCCGCCGAGGGCTGCATCCGCGACGTGGCCAACGCCTACTCCAAGGACGGCGGCCTCGCGGTCCTCAAGGGCAATCTGGCCGTGGACGGCTGCGTGGTGAAGACCGCCGGCGTGGACGAGTCGATCTGGACCTTCGAGGGCCCGGCCGTGGTCTGCGAGTCGCAGGAGGAGGCCGTCGAGAAGATCCTCCTCAAGCAGGTCAAGGAGGGCGACGTGGTCGTCATCCGCTACGAGGGCCCCAAGGGCGGCCCCGGCATGCAGGAGATGCTCTACCCGACCTCGTACCTGAAGGGCCGCGGCCTCGGCAAGGCCTGCGCGCTGATCACCGACGGCCGCTTCTCCGGCGGCACTTCGGGCCTCTCGATCGGCCACGCCTCGCCCGAGGCGGCCTCCGGCGGCACGATCGCGCTCGTCGAGGACGGCGACCGCATCCGCATCGACATCCCGAACCGCACCATCGAACTCCTGGTCTCCGACGAGGAGTTGGCGGCCCGCGAGGCGGCCCTGAACGGCACGTACGCCCCGAAGAACCGCGACCGCAAGGTCTCCGCGGCCCTCAAGGCGTACGCGGCGATGGCCACCAGCGCGGACAAGGGCGCGGTCCGCGACGTGAGCAAGCTGGGCTGACGCCCGACCCGTGCACCCTGCGGCCCGCATCTCCTGACACGAGGTGCGGGCCGCCTGCGTGACCGTGCCCGCCCGCGCGGTCCGCGATAATCGACGGTGTGAGCGAAGAAAACGGTACGAACGCGACACCCGGCCCCACCCCCGCGGGCCCGCAGCCCGAGGCCCTGCCCCTGTTCGGCACCACCTGGGTGGAGCACGACGGCGGCTACCTCTGGCGCCGGATCGGCGTCGGCATCGGCGCTCTCGTGCTCGCCGCAGCCGGCGCGCTCGTGCTGCGTTTCGCCTACGAGGGCCTCGCGATCGCCAAGGTCGGCAGCTTCGTGAACCTCCTGGTCATCGTCGCCTTCTCGGCCTGCAGCGCGATCGCCTTCCGCCGCACCCTGGAGTCGTACGGCAAGCGCCCTGACCCCGAGAAGGCCCAGGCCACGCGCGGCCTGATGGCCATCGGCTTCATCGGCGTGCTGCTCGCGTACTTCGTCCGCAACCTGATCGAGGCCCCGGGCGAGAAGCTGCGCCGCACGGAGTACGAGACGGCCCGCGAGCAGTACGAACGCCGCTCGTCCCGCCGCGCGGGCAACCCTTCCAACCGCTCCAAGAAGAAGCGCCGCGGCTGAGACCGGCCGCGCGCGGCCAAGGGCCCGTGCGCGAGAGCCCCTCACCGAGAGGCCGTGAGCAAGGGCCCGCGGCCGACCCTCACCCGCACGCACCCCGTACGCCCCCTGGGCGACCGCCGCCCCTGCGGCGACCATGGAGGCATGACCGACTTCGCGCTCTCCTTCGACGCCGTAGCCGCTCAGTACGCCGCCGCCCGCCCGGGCTACCCGCCCCAGCTCTTCAGCACGCTGGAGGATCTGGCCGGAGTTCCGCTGCACGGCCGTCGCGTCCTCGACGTCGGCGCGGGCACCGGCATCGCCACCCGGCTGCTGCACGACCGCGGCGCCCGGGTCGTGGCGGTCGAGCCGGGGCCCGGCATGGGTGCACAGCTCCGCTCCTCGCTGCCCCGGGTGCCGCTGGTCCGTGCGGCCGGCGAGGCCCTGCCGTTCGCCGCCGGCGCCGCGGACCTCGTGACGTACGCCCAGTCCTGGCACTGGACGGACCCCGCCCGCTCGATCCCCGAGGCCCTGCGCGTCCTGCGCCCCGGCGGTGCGCTCGCCCTGTGGTGGAACGTGCCCGACAGCCCGTGGTCCGCCGAGCAGGAGCAGCGCCTCGCGGCCCGCGTCCCCGGGCACCACGGCTTCGGGGTCGCGGTCGACACCGAGAGTCTGCTCGCGGAGTTCGCACCGGCCGCCGCCCGCGCCCACCGGCGTATCGAATGGACCCGCTGGGTCCCGATCGACGCCCACCTCGCCCACCTGGGCAGCCGCTCCTACTTCGCCGCACTCGGCCCCGAACGCGCCGCGCCGCTGCTCGCCGAGGAGCGCGCGGAACTCCTCGCCCGGTTCCCGGACGGCGAGCTGGAGGAGCACTACACGGTCGAACTGACCGTCGCCCTCAACCCGGCCTGACCCACAGGGTCTCCCGCCTCCCGCCCTCGCCCCGCCCACCAGCACTCCTTGACGCCGCACCCCCGCACGCCCCATATTCATCACATGATGAATTATGGATCCGGACCTGCTCCCGACGGCGCCCCGGGCCCCGCGATCAAAGCCGAGGACCTCGCCGTCGTACGCGGCCCCCGCACCGTTCTCAAGGGCCTGCACTTCGAGGTGCCCCGCGGCCAGATCACCGGCCTGCTCGGCCCCTCCGGCTGCGGCAAGTCGACCCTGATGCGCGCCGTGGTCGGCACCCAGGCCAAGGTCACCGGCACCCTGGAGGTCCTGGGCGAACCGGCCGGCTCGGCCCCTCTGCGCTCCCGTATCGGCTACGTCACCCAGGCACCCTCGGTCTACCTGGACCTCACCGTCCGCCAGAACCTCGACTACTTCGCCACGATCCTCATGCCGGGCCGCGGCTACGCGGACCTGCGCCACGACTACGTCCGCCGCGCCATCGCCGACGTCGACCTGGAGACCCACCGCGACGCGCTCGCCGGCAACCTCTCCGGCGGACAGCTCAGCCGCGTCTCGCTCGCGGTCGCCCTGCTCGGCACCCCCGAGCTCCTCGTCCTCGACGAACCCACCGTCGGCCTCGACCCCGTCCTGCGCCGCGATCTGTGGCAGCTCTTCCACGACATCGCCGGACGCGGCACCACGATCCTCGTCTCCTCGCACGTCATGGACGAGGCCGAGCGCTGCCACCGCCTCCTGCTCATGCGCGAAGGCGAGATCCTCGCTGGGGGCACCTCCCGGCCGGAGGCTGGGGGAGACACCCCGGAAGCCCTGCGCCGGCGCATGGACACGGAGACGGTCGAAGCGGCGTTCCTCCGCCTGGTCGACGAGGCCACCGCCCACGAGACCAGCAGCAAGGAGTCCTCGCGATGAACACCTCCCGCACACTCGCCACCGCGGCCCGCGTCCTGCGCCAGCTCCGCCACGACCCGCGCTCCATCGCGCTGATGATCCTGGTGCCGTGCGTGATGCTGCTGCTCCTGCGCTACGTGTTCGACGGCAGCCCGCGCGTCTTCGACAACATCGGCGCCTCGCTCCTCGGCATCTTCCCGCTGATCACGATGTTCCTGGTGACCTCGATCTCGACCCTGCGCGAACGCACCTCGGGCACCCTCGAACGCCTCCTCGCCATGCCCCTCGGCAAGGCCGACCTGATCCTCGGATACGCCCTGGCCTTCGGCACGCTCGCGATCGTCCAGTCGTTGCTCGCCACCGGCCTCGCCCTCTGGGCCCTCGGCCTCGACGTGGTCGGCTCGCCCTGGCTGCTCCTGCTCGTGGCCCTCCTCGACGCCCTGCTCGGCACGGCACTCGGCCTCTTCGTCTCGGCCTTCGCCGCCTCGGAGTTCCAGGCCGTCCAGTTCATGCCGGCCGTGATCTTCCCCCAGCTCCTCCTCTGCGGCCTGTTCACCGCCCGCGAGAACATGCAGCCCGTCCTGGAGAAGCTGTCGAACGTGCTGCCCATGTCGTACGCGGTGGACGGAATGAGCGAAGTCCTCCAGCACACGGACGTCACCGCCGACTTCATCCGCGACATCCTGATCGTCGCCCTGTGCGCCCTTGCGGTCCTGGGCCTCGGCGCCGCGACCCTGCGCCGCCGCACCGCATGACACCGCGGCCGCCCGCGCTGTGAGACGACCCCGCCCCGCCACCGCCCCCGATGCGAGGATGGCCCCACGAACGACGCGATCCAGGAGGCCTTCCCCATGACCCAGAAAGTCGCCGTCCTCGGCACCGGCAAGATCGGCGAGGCCCTCCTCAGCGGCATGCTCAGGGCGGGCTGGGCCCCGGAGAACCTCCTGGTGACGACCCGCCGCCCGGAGCGAGCCGAGGAACTCCGTACGCGCTACGGCGTCGAAACCGTCACCAACCCCGACGCCGCCAAGCACGCCGACACCCTGATCCTGGCCTGCAAGCCCCAGGACATGGGCAGGCTCCTCGACGAACTCGCCCCGCACGTCACCAAGGACCGCCTGATCATCAGCGCGGCGGCCGGCATCACGACCTCGTTCATCGAGGAGCGCCTCACCGAGGGCACCCCGGTCATCCGCGTCATGCCGAACACCCCGGTCCTGGTCGACGAGGGCATGTCCGTCATCTCCGCCGGCACCCACGCCGCACCCGCCGATCTCACCCACGCCGAGGAGATCTTCGGCGCGGTCGGCAAGACCCTCCACGTCCCGGAGTCCCAGCAGGACGCCTGCACCGCACTCTCCGGCTCGGGCCCGGCGTACTTCTTCTACCTGGTCGAGGCGATGACGGACGCGGGCATCCTGCTCGGCCTGCCCCGCGACAAGGCGCACGACCTCATCGTCCAGGCCGCCATCGGCGCCGCCGTCATGCTCCGCGACAGCGGCGAGCACCCGGTGAAGCTCCGCGAGAACGTGACGTCCCCGGCCGGCACCACCATCAACGCCATCAGGGAGCTCGAGAACCACGGCGTACGCGCCGCACTCCTCTCCGCCCTGGAAGCAGCCCGCGACCGCAGCCGTGAGCTGGCGGCGGGTTGACACGGCCCCCCTCGATCCGTAAGGTTCTTCGAGTTGCCCGACGTGAGCACCGACTTCGTCGGCCCCGGGCGACCATTCCGCAAGACCCACTTCAAGCATTCCGCGCTCGAACGCGGTATCGCTTTCGTGCGCTCTTACGAAATGAGGAATGGCCCCCGATTAGCTCGGGAGCCAGGATTCCGCTAAAGTCTCACTTCGTCGAAACGGCCCGCAACGGCCGTGCAGACAACCCGAGTTGACCGGGAATCAGGCCCGAAAGGATCTGATAGAGTCGACACCGCCGGAAGGGAAACGCGAAAGCGGGAACCGGAAAGCACCGAGGAAATCGGGCCCGAAAGAGTCTGATAGAGTCGGAAACACCGAAGGGAAGCCCGGAGGAAAGCCCGAGAGGGTGAGTACGAAGGAAGCGTCCGTTCCTTGAGAACTCAACAGCGTGCCAAAAGTCAACGCCAGATTGACAACCCCGTCTCGACCATCACGGTCGGACGCGGTTCCTTTGGAAAAGTCCATCCCATTGGGATGGCACATCAGCGAGGACGCTGAGAACAGTCGGCTTATTCCGCCGTA
>NZ_FNFF01000006.1 GCF_900100315.1 Streptomyces indicus | reverse complement strand
GAGGGGTTAAGGCTCCCAGTAGACGACTGGGTTGATAGGCCGGATGTGGAAGCCCTGTAAGGGGTGGAGCTGACCGGTACTAATAGGCCGAGGGCTTGTCCTCAGTTGCTCGCGTCCACTGTGTTGGTTCTGAAACCACGAACAACCCCGCCCAGGTCACGGGTGGTGCGGTTGTCAGTTTCATAGTGTTTCGGTGGTCATAGCGTGAGGGAAACGCCCGGTTACATTCCGAACCCGGAAGCTAAGCCTCACAGCGCCGATGGTACTGCAGGGGGGACCCTGTGGGAGAGTAGGACGCCGCCGAACTAAATTTGATAAGAAGACGCTGGTCCCCGAGTTTCGGCTCGGGGGCCAGCGTCTTTTTGTTTTGTGTCACTTGCCGTTCACGTTGCCCCGGGAGCATCCGCGGCATGGGGACAAGTGCACTGCTCAAGGCCGCAGGGATCGGGCTCGGTGACGAGGTGGTCGTGCCGGCCTACGGAAACGTCGAGCTCGCCGAAGCCGTGGTGTCCGTCGGAGCGCTGCCGGTGTTCGCGGACATCGACCCCGACACGTACTGCCTGGACGGTGATGCCGTCACCGCCGCCATAGGGCCGCACACCGCGGCCATCGTCGCCGTGCGGCGGTTCGGGGGCGCTGCGGGGCTGGACCGGGTGCGTGAAGTCGGCGTCGGCAAGGGGCTGTTGGTGTTGCAGGAGCCCGACCGTGAGGGTGCAGCCGTCGAGCGCGGGGAAGTTGAGGAGCGGCGGGCGCAGGCCGCGTATCTGACCGCCCGGCTCAGGGGTGTGGACACTCCGGTGGACAGCGAGGGGCACACGTATGAGCAGTACGTGGTGCGCGTGCCCGGGAACGGGCGGCCCGACCGGGATGCCTTCGCTCGCGCCGTACGGGCCAAGGGAGTTCGGTGTTCCGTGCCGGTGAAGACGCCGGTGCACCGGCTGCCCGAGTACCGGCGCGACCTTCAGTTGCCGGCCACCGAGCGGGCCGCCGACGAGACGTTGGCGCTGCACATCGGCGGGCTCGGGCGGCGGGATCTTCAGCGGGTCGTGTCCGCGTGCAATGCGCTGGGCGGTCTGCTGGTGCCCGCCTTTTGAAGGGCGCTCAGGGCAGGGCGGCCAGGAACGCGCGGGTCGCGGGCGACGGGTTGAACCTGCTCCAGGCCACGTACTCCACGCGCCGCGGGCCGTCGATCACCGACAGGACGCGGACGCCGGGGTGGGCGCGGGCGAGGGGTGCGGGGAGCAGGGCGACGGCCAGGCCGCGGCTGACGATGCGGAGCATCAGTTCCGCGGACATCAGCTCGTAGGCGACCTCGCGCTCCAACTCCGCGGCTTCGAAGGCCAGATCGCTCTGGGCGCGGCCCTGTGAGCCGACGGGGAAGTCGGCGAACGGGGAGTCGGCGAGGCGGCGGAGCGTGACCTTCTTCTGGTCCGCCAGCGGGTGGTCGGGGGAGACCACCGCGACGAGTTTCTCGCGGGTGAGTTCGCGGGCTTCCACGCCCTGCGGTTCGCGGCTGTCGGGCAGGCCGAGGAAGGCCACGTCGAGCTCGCCGGCCGCCACCTGGGCGCTCATGGCGTCGCTCGCCCCCATGTGCAGGCTGACGCCGACCTGTGGGTGCTGCTCCCGGTAGTGCTGAAGGACGGTGGGGATGTCGACGGCTGTGACGGTCGGGATGATGCCCACCTTGAGGCGGCCGCGGACCTCGCCCACCGCTGCGGCGGCCTCCGCCACGGCGAGCTCGGCGGCCTCGACGCACTGCCGGGCCCGTACGAGGAAAGCCTCGCCCGCCGGGGTCAGTTCCACGCGGCGGCTGGTGCGGGCGAAGAGCTGGACGCCCAACTCCTTTTCCAGGGAGCCGATCTGGTGACTGAGTGCCGACTGGGCGACGAAGCACTGGCGGGCGGCGCGGGTGAAGTTGCGGGTCTCGGCCACGGCGAGTGCGTAGCGGAGTTGTCTGAGCTCCATGGGTTCCATCGTGCCGTAGATCTATCGTGTTGCGCGATCGGTGCGATGAAAACCATGTGTTGGACCGATCGATGGGTGCGGGCCGAGACTCTCCGTATGACCACAGTGATGAGTCCTTCGCCGGTGGAGCCGGCGGCGTCCGCGGCGCGTACCGCGGCGGCGGCCGGCACCTTCGCCCTGATCCTCGCCACCGCGCTCGCGCCCATGGCGTGGGGCACGACCTACGCGGTGACGACCGAGTTCCTGCCCGCCGATCACCCCCTGTTCGCCGCCCTGTTGAGGTCACTGCCCGGTGGGCTGCTGCTTGTGCTGCTCACGCGCGTGCTGCCCAGCGGCGCGTGGTGGTGGAAGGCCGCGGTGCTCGGCGTGCTGAACATCGGGGCCTTCTATCCGCTCCTGTTCCTGACGGCCGAGCTGCTGCCCGGCGGCGTCGCGGCCACGCTCGGCGCGGTGCAGCCGTTGATCGTGGCCGGTCTCGCGGTCGGGGTGATGCGGGAGCGGCCCAGCTTCTGGCGTATCGGATGGGCCGTCGCGGGTGCCGCCGGCGTCGGGATGGTCGTGCTCGGTCCGGCCGCCGGGCTCGGGCTCGCCGGGGTCGCCGCCGGGTTGCTCGGTACGGCGTCCATGGCGCTCGGTGTGGTCCTCACCAAGCACTGGCGGGCGCCTGAAGGGGTCGGGCCCATGGCGATGACCGGCTGGCAGCTCACCGCAGGCGGACTCTTCCTCCTGCCGCTCACCCTCCTGTTCGAGGGTGCGCCGCCGCAGATCGACGGCTCGGCGGTGCTCGGCTACCTGTGGCTCGGGACGGTCGGCGGCTTCATCGCCCACACCCTCTGGCTGCGCGGCATCGGCCGGCTGCCGGTCACCGCGACCGCGCTGCTCATCCTGCTGTCGCCGTTGGTGGCCGCCGTCATCGGAGCCTTCGTGCTCGACGAGTCCTTCACCGCGGTGCAGCTCGTGGGCCTGGTGCTCGCGTTGGGCGCGCTGGTCGCCGGTCAGCTCAGCCCGGGACGCCGTACGGCCCGGGAGCCCGGTCCTGGACGCCGGCCGGCCCGGCAGAGCTGACGCCGGTCCAGGGACATCACCCGCTGAAGAAGGGAACAGACAGATGAAGATCGCAGTCATCGGTGCCACCGGGATGGTCGGCAGCCGGGTCACCGCCGAAGCCGTACGGCGGGGTCACGTCGTCACCGCGGTGTCGCGCAGTGCGCCCGAGGAACTGCCCGCCGGTGCGGAGTGGGTGGGCGCGGATGCCGGGGAGCCCGAGACGCTGCGGCCGGTGGTCTCGTCCGCCGATGCCGCGGTGCTCGCCGTACGGCCGTCGCCCGGAGCCGAGTCGGTGCTCGCGCCCCTCACCGCCAAGCTCCTCGACGTAGCCGTCGGGACGCCGCTCCTGATCGTGGGCGGTGCGGGGCCGCTGCGCAGCCCGGACCCGTCCCGCGGCCTCGTGCTCGACGACCCGGTGTACGTGCCTGCCCAGTACCGGGCCATCGCGCAGGCCAGCACGGATCAACTGCTGGCTTGCACCGGCCACTTCAGCACCGACTGGACCTACCTCAGCCCGCCCGCGCTGCTCGCACCCGGCGAGCGCACCGGCACGTACCGGCGGGGCGGTGACACGCTGCTCGTCGCACCGGACGGGCGTTCGCACATCAGCGCCGAGGACCTGGCCGTCGCGGTGCTCGACGAGCTCGAGGAGCCCTCGGGCACCCGGCACCTGACGGTCGCCTACTGAGCCCGCCAAACCGTAGGGCGCCCGCAGAGCTCCGTAAGGCGACAGGTCGTCAAGTCGTCTTCTTCGGGTGGGACTTGAAGAACTCCCAGATCAGGTCCGTGGCGTTCACCGCTGCCTCGCGCTCGGCCATGTCGGACTTGCCCTGCGGCCAGGCGTGCCCCATCTCCGGCATCCGGTACGCCACCACCTCGGAGCCGTCACCGCAGCCCGCCGTGGTGCGGGTGATCTTCTGCGGCAGCTTCGCGGGCGGCTGCTCCTTGCACTTCAGGCGCTCCTGCCAGATGGTGAGGCCCGCGTTGAAGGTCGGGTACCACTTGTCCTCGGCACCGATGAAGGTGATCACCGAGACAGGGGACTTCGGTACGTACGAGTCCGGGTCGGTGATGCGGCCGCTGTAGCCGCCGCTGACGGGGGCGATGGCGGCGAAGGTGTCCGAGAGCTCGACGGCCAGCTTGAAGGACATGTCGCCGCCGTTGGAGATGCCGGTGGCGTAAGTCCGCTGCGGGTCGGCGCCCCAGGTGTCGACAAGGCTCTTCGTCACTGTACGGATGAAGCCGACGTCGTCCTCGCCGCCGCAGCAGACCAGCGCGTTCATCCCGCCGTTGACGCCCTCGGGGTACACGACGAGGAAGTTCTCCTTGTCGGCCTTCGTCGACATGTCGCTCAGCTTGGCGACGTGGGTGCCGGTGCTCGGGTAGGGGTGCATCACGATCACCAGCGGCAGCTTGGCGCCCTTCTCGTACGAGGGCGGGGCGTGCACGGCGTAGCTGCGGTCCTTGCCCTTCCACTTGACCGTGACGGTGTGGTCGCCGGGGGCCGGCTCGACCCCGGGGGCGCTGGACTTCGGGGACTTCTTCGGGGGAGTGCCGCCCTTTTCGTCGGATCCGGATCCGCAGCCGGCGAGCACCGACGTGAGCGTCAGGAGCGCGGCGGTGACCGCGGCGCGTAAGGAGGGGTTGCCTCGGCTCGACATGGGCGCATGGTGGCAGTGGCGCGGGAGGCGGTCCAGAGGAACGGATGGTTCTGACCAGACCGTGATCCGGGGTATGATTCTTCTCGTTGCCGCGAGGGAAACCTTGCAGGCCAACAGGCCCCTATAGCTCAGTCGGTAGAGCGTCTCCATGGTAAGGAGAAGGTCTGCGGTTCGATTCCGCATGGGGGCTCAGGACAGCAAAGACCCCGCCCGGGTTCGGGCGGGGTCTTTCGCGTGTACGGGGTTCTTTGCGTGTACGGGGTCTGCGGGCCGGTACCGGTACCGGCCCGCAGACTTCAGTCCGTGTGCGGCTCCGGCACCCGCATCGCCAGGATCGCCATGTCGTCGGAGGGCGCGTCGGTCGCGAAGCGCTCCACTGCCCGCATCACCCGCGAGGCGACCGCGCCCGCGGTGAGGCCGGTGCACGTGGTGAGGACGTCCATCAGGCCGTCGTCGCCGAGCATCCGGGTGCCCTCGCGGCGCTCGGTGACCCCGTCCGTGACGCAGAGGAGTACGTCACCGGGCTCGAGCGTCATCGTCTGCTCGTACAGCTCCAGGTCGTCCATCACACCGAGCAGCGGCTGCGGCTCCGCGAACGGTTCGACCGTGCCGTCCTGGCGCAGGCGCAGCGGGAGCGGGTGGCCGGCGCAGACCAGCTTGAGCACCGCCGAGCCGTCCTCCTGCGGCCACAACTCCCCGTAGAGCAGGGTCAGGAAGCGGCTTCGGGCGCCCTCGTCGAGGATGGCCGCATTGAGCCGCTCCAGGACCGCCGGGCCGCCGAAGCCCTCGCGGGCCAGGAGTCTGAGCGCGTGCCGGGCGAGGCCGGTGACCGCGGCGGCCTCCGGGCCCGTGCCGCAGACGTCGCCGATCGCGAAGCCGTACGCGCCGTCGCGGATCGGGAAGAGATCGTAGAAGTCGCCGCCCACCTCATTGCCCTCGCCGGCCGCGCGGTAGATCACCTCGACCTCGACGCCCGGGATCTGCGGGAGGCCGGGCGGGAGCAGGCTGCGCTGGAGGGACTGGCTGATGGCCATGCGCTCCGAGTACAGCCGCGCGTTGTCCAGCGCGAGTGCCGCTCGGCGCGAGAGGTCCTCGGCGAGTTCGAGGATCTCCTGGCGGAAGTGCTCCTCCGAGGGCTTGCCGAGCGTGAGCATGCCGATGACGCGGTTGCGGGCGACCAGGGGCAGGACGACCGTTTCGCCGCCGACCGCGGAGGCCGTCGCCAGCGTCGTGCCGATGCCGGCCGCGAGGCGGGTGGGCTCGCCGAGGCCGAGGCTGCGCATCGAGGTGCGCAGGGCGGCGCGGTGGGCCGCTTCCGACGGCGCGTTCCACACGCGGGCGCCCGGGGTCGGGACCGGGTCCGGCGGATCGATGCGCTGGAGCAGGGCCTTGAGGCCGTCGATCCGGTCCTCGTCCTCGTGCAGGACGTAGGAGAGATACGGCTCCGAGGACTGGTCGGCGATCGTGTAGACCGCGCACCAGGTGGCGAGGGTGGGGACCGTCATTTGGGCCATGAGGGCCAGGGTCTGGTCGCGGTCGAGGGTGCCGGCGAGCAGGTCGGAGGCCTCGACGAGGAAGCTCAACGAGCCGCGGCGCAGGCGCTCCAGCTCGCCGAGGCGCGCGGATTCCACGTTGAGCGCGATGCGGTCGGCGGCGAACTGGAGGCGCAGGGCCTCCTCGTTCGTATAACGGCCCGGCGCTTCTGCCGCGACGCCGAGCGAGCCGGTGAGCCGGCCCTCGACCTTCAGCGGGACGGTGACGACCGAGCGCATCCCCGTGCCGTTCAGCAGGGGAGCGGCGCCCGGGACGACCGTGAGGTCCTCATGGACGGCGGGCATGCGGGCCGATCCGTAGCGTCCCGTGCCGGCCTCGACCGGGACGCGGGCGAACCGCTGGCGGGCGGAGGGCAGTCCGGTCGAGGCGCGGACTTCCAGCTCGGTCTCGTCGTCGGTGGCGAGCAGCAGGAAGGCCGCGTCGCCGTCGAGCATGTCGCGGGCGCGCTCGACCGTGCGCTGAAGGAGGCCGTCGAGGTCGTCGGGCGCGGGGGAGCCGATGAACGAGTCGAAGGGGTCGGCCGTGTTCGCCGTCTCCGGCAGCGAGGCCGCGTCCGGGGCCGGGCCGCGGTGCGGGGTCTGCAGGACGGCGCGCTCCTGGTCCCGTACGAGCAGACAGACCGTGGACGGATCGCCTTCCGAGTCCCGTACGCGCAGATGCGAGGCATAGACGGGGATCACGCGGCCGTCGGAGCCGCGGATGCCGTAACTGCCTTCCCAGCGCGAGAGTTGGAGCGCCTCGGCGATGCCGGTGCCGGTGCCCGGGGTGTGCGGCCAGGCCGCGAAGTCGGTGAGCGGGCGGCCGAGCACCTTCTGCGCCTCGTAGCCGAACAGGCTCTCCGCGTCGTCGCTCCAGGCCGTGATCGCGCCCGCGCTGTCGAGCTGGACGACGGCGACGTGGACGCGCGGGTCGGCGACCGGGAGCAGCTCCACCGGAAGCGCGGGGCCCGCGGTGCGGGTGCCGACCGGGCGCTCGGGCAGGTCGAGCCGGAACCACACCTGCTTGTGCGTGGGCGTGTACTCGACGCCCCAGCGGCTGGCGAGCGCCGCGCACAGCTGGAGGCCGCGGCCGCCCTCGCGGTCCGGACTGCCCAAAGTGCGCAAAGACTGCTGAAGCGGGATCTCCCGCTCCGGATAACGGTCGGCGACCTCGATCCGTACAGCATCTTCACTGCGCAGGCACAGCACGTCTGCGGTGGTGCCGGCGTGCACCACGGCATTGGTGACGAGCTCGCTGGTCAGGACCACCGCGTCGTCGATGATGTCGGTGTGGCCCCAGCCCTGCAGGGTGTCGCGGACGAAGGCGCGGGCACTGGCCACGGAGCGCCCGACGGGCTCGAAGGTGGCGGCCGCTCGCGCGGTGATCACAGCACTCCCTGTCCGCGTATCGGTGTCGGATCCGTCGACGTACACGTTTCCCCTGCCCATCGTGCGGCCGCCCCTCCGGAAGCGCGTCAGCCCGTAGTTTCGTGTGACCACCGCCCAGGCCGGGCGGACCGGGGTGGTTGGACAGCCGGATGCCAGATTACTTACCTTCGCGGTTCATGCGGATGCCGGTTGCCGTGTTTCCGCCCGGAGGGTGCCGACGATGTCTTTCGGCGGTGTACGAAGCTGCCGAAGTGTTATGGCCTGGTTCGGGCAGGGTGAAACACTGGGCAGGCTCTAGGCGACGGCCGGAAGGCCGGTCCGGGTGACCGGAGTGTCCGGCACAGCACGACGAGCAACCGAGCGAGTGGTCGACCCCTGCGGGAGGGACACGGTGGAGTCCGGTACAGCTGCGCGAGGCAAGGCCCCGCGCGCGAAAGGCGCACAGTCCCGTGGCGGCCGCGGCAACGGGACCGTCGAGGTCGACGCCGCGGCCCTGAACAAGCTCGTCGCCGCGCTCGGCGCGATGCGGGACGGCAACTTCCGCAAGCGCCTCACGGTCACGAACGACGGCGTGATGGGCGAGATCGCGGCGCTCTACAACGATGTCGCGGACCGCAATCTGCACCTGACCGGCGAGCTCTCGCGGGTGCGGCGCATGGTCGGCCGTGAGGGCAAGCTCACGGAGCGTCTGGAGAGCGGCGCCTACGAGGGGTCGTGGGCGGCGGCGATCGACGCGTCCAACGCCCTCGTCGACGATCTCGTGCGGCCGGTCTCCGAGGTCGGCCGGGTGCTCTCCGCGGTCGCCGAGGGCGACCTGGAGCAGCGCATGGAACTGCGCGCGCCCGGGCCCGACGGCTCGGTGCATCCGCTGCGCGGCGAGTTCCTGAAGGTCGGCCGTACGGTCAACAACCTGGTCGACCAGCTCTCGCGGTTCACCGACGAGGTCACGCGCGTGGCCAGCGAGGTCGGTACGGAGGGCAAGCTCGGCGGGCAGGCCCGGGTGCGCGGAATGTCCGGTTCATGGAAAGATCTCACGGATTCCGTCAATACCATGGCGTACCGGCTCACCGCGCAGGTGCGTGACATTGCTCTCGTCACCACCGCGGTCGCCAAGGGCGATCTGTCACGCAAGGTGACGGTGCATGTCGCGGGCGAGATGCTCGAGCTCAAAGAGACCGTGAACACCATGGTCGACCAGCTCTCCTCCTTCTCCTCCGAGGTCACGCGCGTGGCCCGCGAGGTGGGTACGGAGGGCGAGCTCGGTGGCCAGGCGCAGGTGCCGGGTGTGGCCGGCGTGTGGAAGGACCTCACCGACTCGGTGAACCTGATGGCCGGCAACCTCACCGCGCAGGTGCGCGGGATCGCCGAGGTCACCACGGCCGTCGCGAACGGTGACCTGTCCCGCAAGGTCACGGTGAGCGCGCGCGGCGAGGTGGCCCAACTCGCCGAGACCATCAACCAGATGACCGAGACGCTCCGCACGTTCGCGGACGAGGTCACACGCGTGGCGCGCGAGGTCGGCTTCGACGGGCAGCTCGGCGGGCAGGCACTGGTGCCGGGCGCGGCGGGCACGTGGAAGGACCTCACCGACTCGGTGAACACAGTCTTCCGCAACCTCACGACCCAGGTACGCGACATCGCGACCGTGACGACCGCGGTTGCCAGCGGTGATCTCTCGCAGAAGGTCACGGTCGACGTGGCCGGCGAGATGCTGGAACTCAAGAACACCGTGAACACGATGGTGGACCAGCTCTCGGCCTTCGGCTCCGAAGTCACGCGCGTGGCACGGGAGATCGGTGTCGAGGGCGAGCTCGGCGGCCAGGCCGAGGTGCCGGGCGCGGCCGGTACGTGGAAGGACCTCACCGACTCGGTGAACACCGCCTTCCGCAACCTCACCGGCCAGGTGCGCAACATCGCCCAGGTCACGACGGCGGTGGCGAACGGAGACCTGTCGCAGAAGGTCACGGTCGACGTCTCCGGCGAGATGCTCCAGCTGAAGAACACCGTGAACACGATGGTGGACCAGCTCTCGAGCTTCGCCGACCAGGTGACCCGTATGGCCAGGGACGTGGGTACGGAGGGCCGGCTCGGCGGTCAGGCACGGGTCGATGGCGTCTCCGGTACGTGGAAGGACCTCACCGACTCCGTCAACTTCATGGCGGGGAACCTGACTTCACAGGTGCGGCAGATCGCCCAGGTCACCACGGCCGTGGCCCGCGGCGACCTCTCGCAGAAGATCGAGGTCGACGCGCGCGGCGAGATCCTGGAGCTCAAGAACACCATCAACACGATGGTCGACCAGCTCTCCGCCTTCGCCGACCAGGTGACGCGCGTGGCCCGCGACGTGGGTACGGAGGGCCGGCTCGGCGGTCAGGCGCAGGTGCCCGGCGTCGCCGGTGTGTGGCGCGATCTGACCGACTCCGTGAACGGCATGGCCGGCAACCTCACCGCCCAGGTCCGCAACATCGCGCAGGTCGCGACCGCGGTGGCCCGCGGTGACCTGTCGCAGAAGATCACGGTGGACGCGCGCGGCGAGATCCTGGAGCTGAAGAACACCCTCAACACGATGGTGGACCAGCTCTCCTCGTTCGCCGAGCAGGTCACGCGGGTGGCCCGCGAGGTGGGCACCGAGGGCATCCTCGGCGGACAGGCCGAGGTCCAGGGTGTGGCAGGCACCTGGAAGGACCTCACGCAGTCCGTGAACTTCATGGCGAACAACCTGACGTCGCAGGTGCGCAACATCGCCGAGGTCACGACCGCGGTCGCCATGGGCGACCTGTCGAAGAAGATCACCGTCGACGCGAAGGGCGAGATCCTCGAACTCGTCACCACCGTCAACACCATGGTCGACCAGCTCTCCAACTTCGCCGAGCAGGTCACGCGGGTGGCCCGCGAGGTGGGCACGGAGGGCCAGCTGGGCGGTCAGGCCCGGGTGCCGGGAGTCACCGGCATCTGGAAGGACCTCAGCGACAACGTGAACCTGATGGCCTCCAACCTGACCAGCCAGGTGCGCAACATCTCGCAGGTCGCGATGGCGGTCGCCAACGGTGACCTGACCCGTACGGTGACGATCGAGGCGCGCGGCGAGGTCGCGCAGCTCGCCGACACCTTCAACACCATGGTGCGGACGCTGAGTTCGTTCGCGGACCAGGTCACCAAGGTGGCGCGCGAGGTGGGCACCGACGGCATCCTGGGCGGCCAGGCCCGCGTACCCGGCGTCGCCGGCACGTGGAAGGACCTCACCGAGTCCGTGAACCAGATGGCCTCCAACCTGACCGGCCAGGTGCGCAACATCGCGATGGTCACGACGGCCATCGCCAAGGGCGATCTCACCAAGAAGATCGACATCGAGGCGCGCGGCGAGATCCTGGAGCTCAAGACCACCATCAACACCATGGTCGACCGGCTCTCCTCCTTCGCCGAGGAGGTCACCCGAGTCGCCCGCGAGGTGGGCACGGAAGGCCAGTTGGGCGGCCAGGCGCGCGTGCGCGACGTGGACGGCACCTGGCGCGACCTCACCGAATCGGTGAACGAGATGGCCGGGAACCTGACCCGGCAGGTGCGCGCGATCGCCGCGGTCGCCACCGCGGTGACCCGCGGTGACCTCAACCTGAAGATCGACGTGGACGCGGCCGGTGAGATCCAGGTCCTGCAGGACAACATCAACACGATGATCGCCAACCTGCGCGACACCACCATCGCCAACAAGGAACAGGACTGGCTCAAGGGCAACCTGGCCCGCATCTCGGGTCTGATGCAGGGCCGCCGCGACCTCGCGGACGTGGCCGGCCTCATCATGAGCGAGCTGACCCCGGTGGTCTCGGCCCAGCACGGCGCGTTCTTCCTGGCCACGCCCACGGACGAGCTGGGCGCGGGCGCGGATGAGGACGCGTACGAGCTGCGCATGATGGGCAGTTACGGCTACTCGATGGGCTCGATGCCCACTTCCTTCAAGCCGGGCGAGACCCTGATCGGCACGGCGGCGAAGGAGAAGCGCACGATCCTCGTCGAGAACGCGCCCTCCGGCTACCTCAAGATCGCCTCCGGGCTCGGGGACGCGCCGCCGGCGCAGGTGATCGTGCTCCCGGTGCTCTTCGAGGGGCAGGTCCTCGGTGTGATCGAGCTGGCGTCCTTCCAGCCGTTCACGCAGATCCAGCGGGACTTCCTCAGCCAGATCGCCGAGATGATCGCGACCAGCGTCAACACCATCTCCGTGAACACCAAGACGGAGGTCCTGCTGAAGCAGTCGCAGGAGCTGACCGAGCAACTGCGCGACCGCTCCGAGGAGTTGGAGAACCGGCAGAAGGCGCTCCAGGCCTCCAACGCCGAGCTGGAGGAGAAGGCCGAGCTGCTCGCCCAGCAGAACCGCGACATCGAGGTCAAGAACACCGAGATCGAAGAGGCCCGCCAGGTCCTCGAGGAGCGCGCCGAGCAGCTCGCCGTCTCGATGCGCTACAAGAGCGAGTTCCTCGCGAACATGTCGCACGAGCTGCGCACCCCGCTCAACTCGCTCCTGATCCTCGCCAAGCTGCTCGCCGACAACGCGGAGGGCAACCTCTCCCCGAAGCAGGTCGAGTTCGCGGAAACGATCCACGGCGCCGGCTCCGACCTGCTCCAGCTGATCAACGACATCCTCGACCTCTCCAAGGTCGAGGCGGGCAAGATGGACGTCTCGCCGACGCGGATCGCGCTCGTGCAGCTCGTGGACTACGTCGAGGCGACGTTCCGGCCGCTCACCGCGGAGAAGGGCCTCGACTTCTCCGTACGGGTCTCTCCGGAGCTGCCCGCGACCCTGCACACGGACGAGCAGCGCCTGCTCCAGGTGCTGCGCAATCTCCTGTCGAACGCGGTGAAGTTCACCGACTCCGGCGCCGTCGAGCTGGTCATCCGGCCCGCGGGCGCCGAGGTCCCGGACGAGATCCGCACCCAGCTCCTGGAGATGGGCACGCTGCGCAGCCCGGACGCGGACATGATCGCGTTCTCGGTCACGGACACCGGTATCGGTATCCCGGGCAGCAAGATGCGGGTCATCTTCGAGGCCTTCAAGCAGGCCGACGGCACCACCAGCCGCAAGTACGGCGGCACGGGCCTCGGTCTGTCGATCAGCCGGCTCATCGCGCGGCTGCTCGGCGGCGAGATCCATGCGGCGAGCGAACCGGGCCGCGGGTCCACGTTCACGCTGTACCTGCCGCTGCACCCCAACGAGCTGCCGCCGCAGGAATACGCCCAACTCGCCACCGCCATCGAGCCGGAGAGCCAGACGGGTCTCCAGGCGCTGCCTCCCGCGCCGGTGGACGAGCCCTTCACCACGAGCGACAACGGCAAGGCCGAGCTGAGCGATCCGGAGCCGGCCGCGACCCAGGGCACGCTGTTCCGGCGCAGGCGCCGCTCGGTGCAGGCCGCCGAGCCGCGGCCCGCGCTGCCCGGCCAGACCGCGGGGCAGAGCGGCCAGGAGCAGTGGGCGGGCGAGGAGCAGCCGGCGCCGCAGCCGCGGCCCAGCTACCGCTTCGGCGGCGAGAAGGTGCTGATCGTCGACGACGACATCCGCAATGTGTTCGCGCTGACCAGCGTGCTCGAACAGCACGGTCTCGCGGTCCTGTACGCGGAGAACGGCCGCGAGGGCATCGAAGTCCTGGAGCAGCACGACGATGTGACGCTCGTTCTGATGGACATCATGATGCCGGAGATGGACGGGTACGCGACGACCACGGCGATCCGGCGGATGCCGCAGTTCGCGGGGCTGCCGATCATCGCGCTCACCGCGAAGGCGATGAAGGGCGACCGCGAGAAGGCGATCGAGTCCGGCGCATCGGACTACGTCACGAAGCCGGTCGACCCCGACCACCTGCTTTCGGTGATGGAGAGCTGGATGGGCGAGGACTGACCGGAAGAGGGCGGTGTCTGTCCGTGCGCGGTGTCCGGCTTGACCGGCAGAGGTGTCTGCCTTGACCGGTCGCGGTGTCCGGCTTGACCGGCCGCGCACGGAAACCGCCCGGAACGGGCGGATGTGGCGGGCGCGACGTGCTGACGGAACGTGTCCGAAGCCGTGTAGAAGTGCGGGATTCGGGGAACCTTCTGGTCTCCCGCTGCGTTTCTGCTACGTGCACAGTGACATCGCGGTGACAGGGTGTGGCGACAGGCGGGGTGCGGCTACCATGACCGGCACAAGGACGGGCGGCGTGACGGAGTCGTCCCCTGGGGCGGCGACCGGTGCTTCCCCGAGCTCACTGAGCAGGGGAGGCCCCAAGCCGGGGCGAGGAGGAGGGGTCATGGTGCAGAAGGCCAAGATCCTCCTGGTCGATGACCGGCCGGAGAATCTGCTGGCGCTCGAGGCCATCCTCTCTGCGCTCGATCAGACCCTGGTGCGGGCATCGTCCGGGGAGGAAGCGCTCAAAGCACTGCTCACGGACGATTTCGCGGTCATTCTGCTGGACGTCCAGATGCCTGGAATGGACGGTTTCGAAACCGCGGCGCACATCAAGCGCCGGGAACGGACCCGGGACATCCCGATCATCTTCCTCACGGCGATCAACCACGGTCCGCACCACACCTTCCGCGGTTACGCGGCGGGCGCGGTGGACTACATCTCCAAGCCGTTCGACCCGTGGGTCCTGCGCGCCAAGGTGTCGGTGTTCGTCGAGCTGTACATGAAGAACTGCCAACTGCGCGAGCAGGCCGCCCTGCTGCGGCTCCAGCTCGAAGGCGGCGGCAAGACGCCCGTCGGCGACAAGGGCGAGCCCGCGGGACTGCTGGCCGAGCTGTCGGCCCGTCTCGCGGCCGTCGAGGAGCAGGCCGAGGCCCTGTCCAAGCAGCTCGACGACGAGTCGGCGGACGCCGCGGCGGTGGCCACGGCGGCCCACCTGGAGCGCAAACTGACCGGACTCCGCCGGGCACTTGACGCCCTGGAGCCGGGCGCGGGACCGGGCACGCCTTCGGTGCCCTCGCAGAACTGAGCGACGCCTCCCTTCCGCACGTCCCGTCACCCGGCACCCGTATGCCTCCGTACCTGCACAGTTGAGCCGGCGTCAGTTCCGCGCCTTTCTGCGCCGACACGAACGGGTGAAGCAGTGGGCACACGTGTCCGCAGGGGTCCGCACCGGTAACCTCACCCCCATGGCCTCACGTCCCTCCGCAGCCAAGAAGCCGCCCGCCAAGAAGGCGGCCGCGCCCAAGAAGGCTCCGGCGAAGAAGGCCGCAGCATCCAAGGCGCCGGCCAAGAAGGCACCCGCCAAGAAGGCGGCGGCCAAGCCGGCCCCGAAGCCCGCGCCGAACCCGACCGGTGGCGTCTACAAGCTCGCCCGCGCCGTCTGGCTCGGCCTCGCGCACGCGGTGGGGGCGACCTTCCGCGGCATAGGGCGTGGCGCCAAGGGACTCGACCCGGCCCACCGCAAGGACGGGCTCGCGCTGCTGCTGCTCGGCCTCGCGCTGATCGTCGCGGCCGGTACGTGGTCCCAACTCCGCGGTCCCGTGGGCGATCTGGTCGAGCTCCTGGTCACCGGTGCGTTCGGCCGGCTCGACCTGCTGGTGCCGCTGCTGCTCGGCGGCATGGCCGTACGGCTCATCCGCCACCCCGAGCAGCCCGAGGCCAACGGCCGTATCGTCATCGGGCTTTCGGCCCTCGTCATCGGCGTGCTCGGACAGGTGCACATCGCGTGCGGGGCGCCCGGGCGCGGTGAGGGCACCGAGGCCATAAGGGACGCCGGAGGGCTCATCGGCTGGGGTGCGTCCCGGCCGCTGATCTTCACCATGGGCGAGGTGCTCGCCGTACCGATGCTCGTGCTGCTCACGGTGTTCGGACTCCTGGTGGTCACCGCGACACCGGTGAACGCGATCCCGCAGCGGCTCAGGCTGCTCGGCCAGAAGCTCGGCATCATCCAGCCCGACCCCGTCGCCGCCGAGTTCGCCGAGGGCACCGAGGACGACGCGCGCTACGACGAGCAGTGGCGCGAGGCCGTGCCCGCGTCCCGCGGCCGCCGCAGGCAGGCGCCCGCCCCCGAGTCGTACGACCCGGACAAGGCCGAGGAGGAGGCGCTCACCAAGCGCCGCCGGCCGCGCCGCACCACCGTGCAGCCCGAGATGGAGCCCTCGCTCGACGCGATCGACGTGGCGGCCGCCGCGGCCGCCGCCCTCGACGGCGCCGTCCTGCACGGCATGCCGCCCTCGCCGATCGTCGCCGACCTCACCCAGGGCGTCACCGTGGAGCGCCCCGAGCCCACGCCGACGCCGCTGCCGGGCGCGCGGATCCAGGGCACGGGCCGGACTCCGGACCCGGCTCCGGCCGCTGCCCCGGCTCAGGCTCCGGCCGGGGAGAAGAGCACGGGAATCTCCGTGCCCGACCTCACCAAGCCCGCCCGCGAAGAGCCCCGCGATCTGCCGCCGCGCGCCGAGCAGCTCCAGCTCTCCGGCGACATCACGTACGCGCTGCCCTCGCTCGACCTCCTGGAGCGCGGCGGCCCCGGCAAGTCGCGCAGCGCCGCGAACGACGCCGTGGTGGCCTCGCTCTCCAACGTCTTCACCGAGTTCAAGGTCGACGCCGAAGTCACCGGCTTCACGCGCGGCCCGACGGTCACGCGCTACGAGGTGGAGCTCGGCCCGGCCGTGAAGGTCGAGAAGATCACCGCCCTGGCCAAGAACATCGCGTACGCCGTGGCCTCGCCGGACGTCCGGATCATCAGCCCGATCCCCGGCAAGTCCGCGGTCGGTATCGAGATCCCGAACACCGACCGCGAGATGGTGAACGTCGGCGACGTGCTGCGCCTCGCGGACGCCGCCGAGGACGACCATCCGATGCTGGTCGCGCTCGGCAAGGACGTCGAGGGCGGCTACGTCATGGCGAACATCGCCAAGATGCCGCACGTCCTCGTCGCCGGCGCCACCGGCTCCGGCAAGTCCTCCTGCATCAACTGCCTGATCACCTCGATCATGATGCGGGCGACCCCCGAGGACGTCCGGATGGTGCTCGTCGACCCCAAGCGCGTGGAGCTCACCGCGTACGAGGGCATCCCGCACCTGATCACGCCGATCATCACCAACCCGAAGCGGGCCGCCGAGGCGCTGCAGTGGGTCGTGCGCGAGATGGACCTGCGCTACGACGACCTCGCGGCGTACGGCTTCCGGCACATCGACGACTTCAACGAGGCCGTACGGAACGGGAAGGTCACCCCGCCGCTCGGCAGCGAGCGGGAGCTCCAGCCGTACCCGTACCTCCTGGTGATCGTCGACGAGCTCGCGGACCTGATGATGGTCGCGCCGCGCGACGTCGAGGACGCGATCGTGCGTATCACCCAGCTGGCCCGCGCCGCCGGCATCCACCTGGTGCTCGCCACCCAGCGGCCCTCGGTGGACGTCGTCACCGGTCTGATCAAGGCCAACGTGCCCTCGCGGCTCGCGTTCGCCACCTCCTCGCTCGCCGACAGCCGCGTCATCCTCGACCAGCCGGGCGCCGAGAAGCTGATCGGCAAGGGCGACGGGCTCTTCCTGCCGATGGGCGCGAACAAGCCGACCCGTATGCAGGGCGCCTTCGTCACCGAGGCCGAGATCGCCGCGGTCGTCCAGCACTGCAAGGACCAGATGGCGCCGGTCTTCCGGGACGACGTCACGGTGGGCACCAAGCAGAAGAAGGAGATCGACGAGGAGATCGGCGACGACCTGGACCTGCTGTGCCAGGCGGCCGAGCTGGTCGTCTCGACCCAGTTCGGGTCCACGTCGATGCTCCAGCGCAAGCTCCGGGTCGGGTTCGCGAAGGCGGGGCGCCTGATGGACCTGATGGAGTCGCGGAACATCGTCGGGCCCAGCGAGGGCTCGAAGGCGCGGGACGTTCTGGTCAAGCCGGACGAACTGGATGGAGTGCTCGCGGTGATCCGCGGGGAGGCTCACCCGTAAGGGATCGGGAAGCAACCGTTTCTCTTCCGGCCACGTCAAGTTGGAAGGGGGGAAGGCAACCTGTCCCACCATCAGGATGTCCGGTCATGGCGAATGTCCGGCCAGCCTGATGGCGTACAAAGTGCTCCCGCCCGGTTGCCCCACCCTTTCGCACCCCCCCTAGACTGAACGTCCAGCAGGTGGCTACACGCTCGAAAGGCGCCCCCGTGTCCATCGGCAACTCCCCAGAAGACGACCGTCCTTCGTTCGCGGACGACGACGACCGTCCCTCGATCGGCCGAGCCCTGCAGCTCGCCCGCATCGAGGCGCGACTCACGGTCGACGAGGTCAGCGCGGCGACCCGCGTCCGCGTTCCGATCGTGCACGCGATCGAACAGGACGACTTCTCGCGCTGCGGTGGCGATGTCTACGCACGAGGGCATATCCGCACCATCGCGCGGGCCGTCGGCGTCGACCCCGCCCCGCTGCTCGCGCAGTTCACCGAGGAGCGCGGCGGCCGTCCCGCCCCCACTCCCGCAGCGCCGCTGTTCGAGGCCGAGCGCATCCGGCCCGAGCCGCGCCGGCCCAACTGGACCGCGGCCATGGTCGCCGCCATCGTCGCCGTGATCGGCTTCGTCGGCTTCACCATGTTCAGCGACTCCGACAAGGGCACCAAGACCTCCGTCGCCGAGGGCACCGCCACGCCCCCGGCCACCAAGCCGGAGTCGAAGCCCTCGCCCACCAAGCCCGCCGACCCCAAGCCGGACCCGGCCGACAGCGCCATCGCCGGTGCGCCCAAGGACAAGGTCACCGTCCTGATCAGCGCCGACGAGGGCAAGAGCTGGATCTCCGTCAAGGACCACAGCGGCCAGACGATGTTCGACGGCCTGGTCGAAGAGGGCCAGACCAAGACCTTCACCGACGACGAGCGCATCGACCTGGTGCTCGGCAACGCGGGAGCCATAAAGCTCTTCGTGAACGGCAAGGAGGTCAAGGACGACTTCCAGCAGGGCCAGGTCGAGCGTCTCTCCTACACCAAGGAGGACAAGGGAGCCGACCCCGAGGTCGGCTGACCTTCCTGCCTCTGACGCCCCGCCGGGTACGGAACCGGCGGGGCGTCGTGCTGTGTGGACGCGGGTCTTCGGCCTCGCGGGAAGCGGTGCCCGGCCTCACGGGAAGCGGTGCCCGGCCTCGCGGCGAGGGGTGTCAGAGGAACCAGATACTCTGGACGTTATGCCCGAACGCCGTACCGTCGCCCTTGTCACTCTTGGCTGCGCCCGTAACGAGGTGGACTCGGAGGAGCTCGCAGGCCGCTTGGAGGCGGACGGCTGGGAGCTCGTCGAGGACGCCTCGGACGCCGACGTCGCCGTCGTCAACACCTGCGGATTCGTCGACGCCGCCAAGAAGGACTCCGTCGACGCCCTCCTCGAGGCCAACGACCTCAAGGACCACGGAAAGACCCAGGCCGTCGTCGCGGTCGGCTGCATGGCCGAGCGGTACGGCAAGGAGCTCGCCGAGGCCCTGCCCGAGGCCGACGGTGTGCTCGGCTTCGACGACTACGCGGACATCTCCAACCGTCTGAACGTCATCCTGAGCGGCGGCAGCGTCGAGGCGCACACCCCGCGCGACCGCCGCAAGCTGCTGCCCATCACTCCCGCCGAGCGCCAAGCCGCCGCCGAGGGCACCGCCCTGCCCGGGCACGACCAGGCCCCCGAGGACCTGCCGGACGGGCTCGCTCCGGCCTCCGGTCCGCGCGCGCCCCTGCGCCGCCGCATGGGCACGTCCCCCGTCGCCTCCGTGAAGTTGGCCTCGGGCTGCGACCGCCGCTGCTCGTTCTGCGCGATCCCGTCCTTCCGCGGCTCCTTCATCTCGCGCCGCCCCAGCGATGTCCTGAACGAGACGCGCTGGCTGGCCGAGCAGGGCGTCAAGGAGATCATGCTGGTCTCCGAGAACAACACCTCGTACGGCAAGGACCTCGGCGACATCCGGCTCCTGGAGTCGCTGCTGCCCGAGCTCGCCGGCGTCGACGGGATCGAGCGGGTGCGCGTCAGCTACCTGCAGCCCGCCGAGATGCGCCCCGGCCTGATCGACGTGCTGACCTCCACCGAGAAGGTCGCCCCGTACTTCGACCTCTCCTTCCAGCACTCCGCGCCGAACGTGCTGCGCGCGATGCGCCGCTTCGGCGACACCGACCGCTTCCTTGAGCTGCTCGACCAGATCCGCTCCAAGGCGCCGACGGCCGGTGTCCGGTCCAACTTCATCGTCGGCTTCCCCGGCGAGACCGAGGCCGATGTGGACGAGCTGGAGCGTTTCCTCACCGGTGCGCGCCTGGACGCCATCGGTGTGTTCGGGTACTCCGACGAGGAGGGCACCGAGGCCGCCACGTACGAGAACAAGCTGGACGAGGACGTCGTCGCCCAGCGTCTCGCGCGGATCTCGCAGCTGGCCGAGGAGCTCACTCACCAGCGCGCCGACGAGCGCATGGGGGAGACCCTGCGCGTCCTCGTCGAATCCGTCGACGACGAGGACGGTGCGACCGGCCGCGGTGCGCACCAGGCCCCGGAGACCGACGGACAGGTGGTGTTCACCTCGAATCAAGGCTTGACTGTCGGTCGTATGGTCGAAGCGAAGGTCGTCGGCACCGAAGGCGTCGACCTGGTGGTCGAAAGTCTTGAGGAGGCGGGCAGATGACGGGAGTCCCGGCATCCGCGGCGGGCGGGGCCGGCGGTAAGCCGGTGCCCGGCGGCAAGCTGGGTGCTGCGGCCGTCAATCAGGCCAGCCTCTGGAACATCGCCAACATCCTCACCATGATCCGGCTCCTTCTCGTGCCGGGCTTCGTCGTGCTGATGCTGGCCGACGGCGGATACGACCCCGCCTGGCGCTCGCTGGCCTGGGCGGCCTTCGCGATCGCCATGATCACGGACCTGTTCGACGGGCACCTGGCCCGTACGTACAACCTCGTCACCGACTTCGGGAAGATCGCCGACCCGATCGCCGACAAGGCGATCATGGGCGCCGCGCTGATCTGCCTCTCCTCGCTCGGCGATCTGCCGTGGTGGGTGACCGGCGTGATCCTCGGCCGGGAACTCGGCATCACGCTCCTTCGTTTCATCGTCATCCGGTACGGGGTCATCCCCGCAAGCCGCGGCGGCAAGATGAAGACGCTCGCGCAGGGCACGGCCGTGGGCATGTACGTGCTCGCGCTGACCGGGCCGCTGGCCACGCTGCGGTTCTGGGTGATGGCCATAGCCGTCGTGCTCACCGTGGTGACCGGACTCGACTACGTGCGGCAGGCGATCGTGCTGCGGCGCGAAGGCCTCGCCAAGGAGCGGGCCGAGGCGCCGGCGCGGGAGCGGACCGGGTCGTGACGTCCGGGGCTGCCGCGCGTGCCGTGGCGGTCGAGGCCGCCTTGCTGGCCGCAGAGCTGCAACAGCTGCTCGTCTCACGGAATGAAACGGTGGCGGTCGCGGAATCGCTGACCGGCGGTATGGTCGCGGCAGAGCTCACGGCCGTGCCGGGCGCCTCCAAGGTCCTGCGCGGCTCCGTCACCGCGTATGCCACCGAGATCAAGCACTCGGTGCTCGGGGTGGACGGGACTCTGCTTGCCGAGCGCGGCGCGGTCGATCCCGAGGTCGCACGGCAGATGGCCCTCGGGGTGCGCCGGCTGCTCGGCGCGGACTGGGGGATCGCCACCACGGGCGTCGCCGGACCCGATCCCCAGGACGGGCAGCCGGTGGGCACGGTGTTCGTGGCCGTCGCCGGACCGGGCGGCGGGACGCCCCTCGGGCCCGGGCGACAGAGCTTCGCCGGACCGGGCGAAGAGATCACGGAACCGGACGAACCCACCGGGCGCACCGGTCCGGAACATGGGAAAGTCGCTGCTCTGAGGTTGAACGGCGACCGTACGGAAATTCGTATGGAGAGTGTACGCAGCGTGCTCGGACTGCTCGTGAGCGAACTGACCGGGAATGCGCGGGCACAGGATACGGAACAGAACGGGGGGAATTGATGTTTGCAGCCCTGAGTGAACACGACATCGCTCCCCGCACGGCCGCCCCGCGAGGCGGTACGGTGGGGCGTGAAGGATGCGGCTACGCGGTCCGAGGAGGGAGCCACCGATGATTCTGCTCCGTCGCCTGCTGGGTGACGTGCTGCGTCGGCAGCGCCAGCGCCAGGGCCGTACTCTGCGCGAAGTCTCCTCGTCCGCCCGAGTCTCGCTCGGCTATCTCTCCGAGGTGGAGCGGGGGCAGAAGGAGGCTTCCTCCGAGCTGCTGTCCGCGATCTGCGACGCGTTGGACGTACGGATGTCCGAGCTCATGCGCGAGGTCAGCGACGAGCTGTCCCTCGCCGAGCTGGCCGAGTCGGCCGCCGCGGGGGAGACCGCGCGCGAGCCGGTGCCTGCGGGAGTGCGTCCCATGCTGGGTTCCGTATCCGTGGCCGGTGTGCCGCCGGAACGGGTCACCATCAAGGCGCCCGCCGAGGCGGTGGACGTGGTCGCCGCCTGACGAGCTGTCGCTGAACCCCGGCCGGGGTTACCGGCCGGGGTTTTTGCGTGCGCCGGGGTACTCGTGCGCCCGGGTACTGGTGAGCACGCGTGGTGTGAGGACTTTGGTCCCGGGTAGGCGGGACCTTCGAAATGCCCTCATTTGTTACCGCGTGCCAAGGTGGAGGGTGCTGGACTTCCGTACCGAGAGGTGGCGAGCAAACGCATGTACGTCGTGAAGAGCCCGTTGTCCGATGCCGATCTCAAGGTCGTCTCCGAAGCGCTCCAGGGTGCGCTGGTGGACCTGGTGGACCTGTCGCTCGTGGCCAAGCAGATCCACTGGAACGTGGTCGGACCGCGCTTCCGCTCCGTCCATCTGCAGCTCGACGAGGTCGTGGACACCGCCCGGCTGCACTCCGACACGGTGGCCGAGCGCGCCTCGACCCTCGGCGTCTCGCCCGACGGGCGGGCCGCGACCGTGGCGCAGACCAGTGGCATCAGCGGGGTGCCCGAGGGCTGGGTCAAGGACGTCGACGCCGTACGCACGCTGGTGGACGCGCTCGGCGCCGTGATCACGCGCATGCGCGAGCGGGTGGAGGCGACGGGTGAGGCGGACCCGGTCAGCCAGGACATCTTCATCGGGATCACCGCGGATCTGGAGAAGCACCACTGGATGTTCCAGGCGGAGAACGGCTGAGTCGGATCCGCTCGGCGGTGGGAGGCCCTGGACCGGATGGTCCGGGGCCTCCTGCTTGTCCAGGGGGTACTCGTTTCCGGCTGTCCGGGTGCGTGGGGGTGCGGCGTGGGATCGTCGATGCATGGGTTCTGGGCTTTCGGCGCGGCTTGCGGCGGTCGTGGATGCGTTGCCGATCGAGGCGGGGATGAGGGTGCTCGAGATCGGGTGCGGGCCGGGGGCTGCCGCGCGGGAGGTGGCCCGGCGGGTCGGCGCGAAGGGGAGCGTGCTCGCGATCGACCGGTCCGCCACCGCTGTCGCGCAGGCCGAGGCCGCCTGTGCCGCGGAGATCGCCGCGGGGTGGCTGAGGGTGCGGCAGGCGGCCGTCGAGGAGTTCGAGGCGGCCGAGGGCGAGGGGCCGTTCGATCTGGTCTTCGCGGTACGTGTGGGGGCGTTGGACGGGCGGTATCCCGAGGCCGGGCGGCGGGCTCTGGAGCGGATCGCCGCGGTGCTCGCGCCCGGTGGGCGGGTGTTCGTGGACGGCGGGGATCCCTTGCGGGAGCTGGTCGTACGGGAGTGAGGCGGGCGGTCCGTAGGGGACGGGTGCGGGCGGCGCGTGCGGCAGGGCGCGGGCGGTCCGGCAGGGTCCTGGATGCGGGGCGGGGGCGGGCGGCGGAGACTGGGGCGGAGGGAGCGGTGGCTTCGGCTCCGCGTGCGCCCGCGCACGTCCGGGGCGCCGATGCGCCCTCCCGGCGGGTGATCGTCGGTGCATACCGTCGAGGTGGACGCCCGGGTCGGGAGGTGGTGCGGTGGCCGCTGGGTTCGTGTCGAGGATTCCGCGCGGTGTGCTCATGGCGGCGGCCGTCGCCGGGGGCGTGCTGTGGTGGTGGGCGGTGGGCCGCCTGGTGTTCGCCCCGGGCCGGGCCGGCGTGGTGGAGGCGTCCATAGCCGCCGGCGGATGGGGGCTGAGTCTGCTGCCGGTGCACACCGTGCCGTGGGCGCGTGCGGTGGGGCCGCGGCGGGTGCGGGCCGCCTATAGGGCGAGGGCGCGGCGCGAGGCGGCCTGGCGCAGGGCCGCGGGGGCGGTACGGGAAGGGCGGGGCAGGGTCACCAAGGCATGGCGACGCCGCCGTTCGGGCGGAGGATCTGGCCCGTCGTGAACGAGGCCGCGTCCGAGGCCAGGTGCAGCACCGCGTGGGCGATCTCCTCGGGCAGACCGACCCGGCCGAGCGGGGACATCTTCGACATCAGGGCCTCGGTGTGGGCCTGGACCTCGCTGTTGTTGTGGCGCAGGGTCATCGGGGTGCGGATCCAGCCGGGGGCGACGGCGTTGACCCGGATGCCGTGCCGGCCGATCTCGGTCGCGAGCGTCTTGGTCAGCTGGACCACCGCGGCCTTCGCGGCTCCGTAGCAGAGCAGGCCGGGGCCGCCGGTGTCGACGGCGCCCGAGGCCATCGTGATGATGCTGCCCTTCGTGCCGTTCGCGATCATCACGCGGGCGGCCTCCTGGCAGGCGTACAGGATGCCCTTGAAGTTGATGGCGAGGACGCGGTCGAGGTCCTCGTCGCTGGTCTCCAGGACCGGGCTGCTGTGCATGACGCCGGCGACCGCGGCCAGGATGTCGGGCTGTGCCTCGACGATCGCCGCCCTGACCTGGGTGCGGTCCGTGACGTCGAGGACGTGGACATGGGCCGTGCCGCCCTCGGCTTTGACGGCCGTCGCGGTCTCGTGCAGGCCGTCCGCGTCACGGTCGGCGCCGTGTACGACGGCGCCCGCGCGGGCGAGCAGCAGCGCGCTTTCGCGGCCGATTCCGCTGGCGGCTCCCGTGACGAACGCGGTGCGGCCGGTGAGGTCGTACGCCTGGATGACGGGCATGGAAGGACCGTACGGAGGTTTCTGACGGGTCGTCAATTAGTCGTACGGGATTGGCTTCGGGCCGCGGTGGTACGAGGTGCGCTCAGGGGGTCGGGCCCGACTGGCAGCGCGGGCACCAGTACGTGGGGCGGTCGCGGCTGCCGTCGCCCTGCTGTGCGGTGCGGATCGGGGTGCCGCAGCGCAGGCAGGGGCGCGGGGCGCGGCCGTAGACGTAGAGGCGCTGGTCCTGGCGGTTGGTCGTGGTGCGCATCGGCCGGTCGCGGTTGGCGTCGAGCACGCGGTGGGCGGCGGCGACCAGGCGGGGTGTGAGGTCCGCGGGGAGGTCTCCCACGGGGGTCCAGGGCGTCACGGACGCCATGAAGCACAGCTCGCTCTTGTAGATGTTGCCGATGCCGGCGAGATTGCGCTGGTCGAGCAGGGCCTCGCCGAGTTCGCGGGCGGGGTCCGCGAGGAGGTTGGCCAGCGCCTTGTCCGGGTCCCAGTCGGGGCCGAGCAGGTCGGGTCCCAGGTGGCCGACGGCCTTGTCCTCGTCGGCGGTGCGCAGGAGCTCGAGGACGGGCAGGCGGTAGCCGACGGCGGTGTGGTGCTCGTTGCCGAGGATTGCGCGGATCTGGTGGGCGGCGCCGCCGCTCCAGCGTTCACCGGCTCGGAAGACCCGCCACGAACCGTCCATGCGCAGGTGGGAGTGGAGGGTGAGACCGCCCTCGATGCGCGTGAGGAGATGCTTGCCGCGGGGCGTGACGTCCAGGACCTCGCGGCCGGTGAGGTCGGCCGTGGCGTACTTCGGGACGCGCAGGTCGCTGCGGGTCAGTGCGCTGCCGGCCAGGGCCGTGTGCAGACGCTTGGCTGCTTGGTGGACGGTGTCGCCTTCGGGCATGGGTCAATTGTGGGGTGGCGGGGGAACCTGTGCTGTGTTCCCCCGCCACCCCGCCACCCCGGCGGTCGTGGCTCACAGGCTCCGGGCGGTGATGTTCCCGTACGAGGTGGTGGCCTGGACGGTCAGGTCCGGGGTGTCGGCGGTGTTCTTCAGCGCATTGTCGATCCGTCCGTAGCCCGTGCCCGCGTCGAGCGTGGCGGAGCTGCCCTGGGCCGCGGTGAGCGTGATGTCACCGTGTTCCGTGCGGAGTTCGAAGGCGCCGGCGACCGCTTCCGCGATCTCGATGTGACCCTTCTGTGTACTGATCTGTGCAGGCCCGCCGAGGCGGCCGACCGTCACGTCGCCGGCCTGGAGGGTGATCCGGGCGGCCGCGGTCTCGTCGAGCTTGACGGTGCCGTGGGCGCCCTCGAAGGTGACGTCGCCGAGCCGGCCGACGCCGCGGAGCTCCGAGCTGGCGGCCTTCGCGTCGATGCGGGACCCGGCGGGCAGCTGGACGGTCACCTCGACCGAGCCGGAGTTGCCGATGACCCGATTCTGCGCGGGCTCGGCCTCGATGCGCAGGACGCCGTCCTCGAAGGAGACGGTGGTCTGCTCGGCGGCCTTGGTGTCGCGGCTGTTGGAGGGGTTCGCCGGGCGGACCTCGACCGTGGTGTCGGTGCGGTCGGCGGCGATGAACTGGACGCGGCCCGCGGGGATGTCGAGGACGGCGGAGATCGGGGCGGGGGTGTCGAACGTGTTCATCGTGGTCTCCCGTGGTGAGGGCCGCCGCCTCGGCGGCCGGCTGCTGATTCCGGCTTCCTTGTTTCTGACGGGAGAAACGCTACGTTGCGTTCGAGGGGGTGGCAATGATCTGTTCTCGCTCAACTGGCGTTATCGCAGGTGGGAGTTGGGAAATTGTTGCAATGAATGAGGATCGAATGCAACGTGCGAAGCGATGGGCGTTGCAATGAACTTAAGGTGAACGCTATGGTCGGCCACAAGGCGGTTGCCGCGTAAGGAAGTTGGGTGCGAAGGAGGGCGCGATGCCGGGCGGAAGGCTCTCGCAGCAGGAGCGGCAGCAGATCGCGGCCGGTCTCGCCGGAGGGCTCGCGTACGCGGAGATCGCCCGGCGGCTGCAGCGGCCCACCTCGACGGTGACGCGCGAAGTGCTGCGCAACGGCGGACCCGCGGCCTACCGCGCCGAGACCGCCCACCGGGCCACCGAGCGCCGGGCCAGCAGACGGCGGGAGCCTGCGCCGCAGGGCGCGGTGCCCGCGCAGGGCCGGGGGCCGGGGCGCGGTCCGGACCATGCCGGCGGGGCGGTGCGGGCGTACGAGGAGGCGTTCGCCGCGCTGCTGATGCAGCAGGGTCTGCCGAGGATGGCGGCCCGCGTCCTGACCTGCCTGTACACCGCCGACGAGGGCGGTCTCACCGCGGCCCAGCTCGTACGGCGGCTCCAGGTCAGTGCGGCGTCGGTCTCGAAGGCGGTCGCCTTTCTGGAGGGGCAGGGGCTGGTCCGGCGCGAGCGTGCGGAGGGCCGGCGCGAGCGGTACAGCGCCGACGACGACGTCTGGTACCAGTCGACCCTCGCCGCGGCCCGCTCCAGCCTCCAACTCGCGGAAACGGCACGGCAGGGCGTGCACATCCTCGGCCCCGGCAGCCCGGCCGCGGTGCGCCTGGAGAACATCGCGCGGTTCGTCGACTTCATCGGCGAGAGCATCCAGCGCGCGGCCGAGCAGGCCAAGGATGTCCTGCGCACGAGCCCGCGCGGGGCAGGGGAGGCGACGCCCGGGCCCTCACCGCAGGGACCGAGGCGCAGGGGGTGAGGGCTTCAGGCTTAGGCCTGGACATGTAGAGGGGTGCCTCCCGTTGAGCCCCGGGGCGCGGCTCGTCAGGCGCGCAGGCACAGCCCCCGAGGTGTGGCCACGAAACCGGCCTCCTCAGGCGCGCAGGCGCAGCCCCCGAGGTGTGGCCACGAAACCGGCCTCCTCCAGGAGGCGGCCCAGCGGGGAGGTCAGCGACGAAGCGCCGTTGATCCGCTCCACGGTGACCGTGCCCAGCGTGCCCGCCTTCGCCGCGTCCGCGAGGGCGGCAGCGGCGGACTGGAGGCGGGTGTCGTCGGGGGCCGGTGGCTGCTCCGGATCGGTGGGCCAGGCGAGCAGGGTCTTGCCGCCGCGCTCCATGTAGAGCGTCAGCTCCCCGTCGACCAGGACGACCATGGAGCCCGCCTTGCGGCCCGGCTTGTGGCCCGCGCCGGTGGGCGGCTCGGGCCAACTCAGCGCCGCACCATAGGCGTTCGCCGGGTCGGCCGCCGCGAGGACCACCGCCTGCCCGGTCTCGGACTCCAGGCCGCGCTCACGCGCCGTGGCCACCGCGCGCAGCCGGTCCACCGCACCGTCCATCGCGAACTGGGCCGCGCCGAGCCCCTCCACCACGTACCCCCTGCGCGCCTGCCCGCTGTCCTCGAAGGCGGACAGGATGCGGTAGACCGCGGAGAAGCCGCCCTCCACCCCCTCGGCGGCGACCGCGCCGCGGGTCACGACGCCGTGGCGGTCCAGGAGCGTACGGGCCAGGGCATGCGCGCGGACCGTCGGGTCGGGCTCGCGGGCCGGGATCAGGGACCAGCGTCCCGCGACCGTGGGCGGGCCGGTACGGGAGACGGCCCGCGCCCCGCCGACGAGCGCCCCGCCCGCCAGCGCTCCGTAACGGCCGCGCGGGACCGCGCGCTTGGCGCGGTGGGCGGTGGCACCGGCGGTGCGGCCCGAGCCGAGCAGGGCGCGCAGCGGGGCCAGCGTGTCGTTCGTCAGCCGGCCCGACCAGGCCAGCTCCCAGAGGGCGTCGGCCAGTTGGGGGTCGGTGGCCTCGGGGTGGGTGGTGGCCCGCACCTGGTCGGCGATCTGGCGGAAGAACAGCCCGTAGCCACCGGAGAGGGCGGTCATGACGGACTCCTGGAGCGCGGTGAGCTCCATGGGGTGCGGGTCGGGGAGCAGCAGCGGGGCCGCGTCCGCGAGGTAGAGGGAGATCCAGCCGTCCTTGCCGGGCAGCGCGCCCGCGCCCGCCCACACCACCTCGCCGGTGGTGGTGAGCTCGTCGAGGAGGGCGGGGTGGTAGCCCTGGACGCGGGAGGGCAGGACCAGCTTCTCCAGGGCGGAGGCCGGGACCGAGGCGCCCTGGAGCTGCTCGATCGCGCGGACGAGGCCGTCCGTGCCGCGCAGGCCGTGCCCGCCGAGGTGCTGCCACTGCGGCAGGAAGCCGGCGAGGGCCGCGGGCGGCACCGGTTCGAGCTCCTGGCGCAGGGCGGCCAGGGAGCGGCGGCGCAGGCGGCGCAGAACGGTGGCGTCGCACCACTCCTGGCCGATTCCGGCCGGGTGGAACTCGCCTTGTACGACACGGCCGTTCGCCGCGAGCCGGTGCAGCGCGCCCTCGGTGACCGCGATGCCCAGACCGAAGCGCGCGGCCGCCGTGGCGGAGGTGAACGGGCCGTGGGTGCGGGCGTATCGGGCGAGGAGGTCGCCGAGCGGGTCCTTGACGGGCTCGGTGAAGGCCTCCGGTACGCCGACGGGCAGCGCGGTGCCGAGGGCGTCGCGCAGGCGGCCCGCGTCCTCGACGGCGGCCCAGTGGTCGGCTCCCGCGATACGGACGCGGATCGCGCGGCGGGCGGCGGCCAGGTCCTCGGGCCAGGCGGGGTCGGCCCCGCGCTCGGCCAGCTCCTCGGTCGTCAGCGGTCCTAGCAGCCGCAGCAGGTCGGCCACGCCTTCGGCGTCCTTGACCCGCCGGTCCTCCGTGCGCCACTGGAGCTCCTGCTCGAGCTCGGCGAGCACCTCGGCGTCCAGGAGCTCGCGCAGCTCGGCCTGGCCGAGCAGTTCGGCGAGCAGCCGGGAGTCCAGGGACAGGGCCGCCGCGCGCCGCTCGGCGAGGGGGGAGTCCCCCTCGTACAGGAACTGCGCCACGTATCCGAACAGCAGCGAGCGCGCGAACGGGGAGGGCTCGGGCGTGGTGACCTCGACCAGGCGGACCCGGCGGGACTCGATGTCGCCCATCAGCTCGGTGAGGCCCGGCACGTCGAACACGTCCTGGAGGCATTCGCGCACGGCTTCGAGGACAATCGGGAAGGAGCCGAACTCGCTCGCGACTTCGAGGAGTTGGGCCGCGCGCTGGCGCTGCTGCCACAGCGGGGTGCGGCGGCCGGGGTTGCGGCGGGGCAGGAGCAGCGCGCGGGCGGCGCACTCGCGGAAGCGCGAGGCGAACAGGGCCGAGCCGCCGACCTGGTCCGTCACCACCTGGTTGACCTCGCCCTTGTCGAAGGCGACATCGGCGGCGCCGACCGGGGCCTGCTCGCTGTCGAACTCCGTGCCGAGCTTCGTCGGCTCCTGGTCGAGCAGGTCCATGCCCATCAGGTCGGCGTCGGGCAGGCGAAGCACGATGCCGTCGTCGGCGTGCATGACCTGGGCGTCCATGCCGTACTTCTCGGTGAGCTTGGCGCCCAGCGCGAGCGCCCAGGGGGCGTGCACCTGAGCGCCGAAGGGGGAGTGGACGACCACGCGCCAGTCGCCGAGCTCGTCGCGGAAGCGCTCGACCACGATGGTGCGGTCGTCGGGGACATGGCCGCAGGCCTTGCGCTGTTCGTCGAGGTACGCCAGCACATTGCCCGCGGCCCACTGGTCGAGGCCCGCTTCGGCGAGCCGGGCGCGGGCGTCGTCGGCGCTCAGCCCGCCGATCTCGCGCAGGAACGCGCCCACCGCACGCCCGAGTTCGAGCGGGCGGCCCAGCTGGTCGCCCTTCCAGAACGGGAGCCGGCCGGGGACCCCGGGGGCGGGGGAGACCAGGACCCGGTCGCGGGTGATGTCCTCGATGCGCCACGAACTGGTGCCGAGCGTGAACACATCGCCCACGCGCGACTCGTAGACCATCTCCTCGTCGAGCTCGCCGACCCGGCCGCCGCCCTTCTTCGGGTCGGAACCGGCGAGGAAGACGCCGAAGAGCCCGCGGTCGGGGATGGTGCCGCCGGAGGTCACGGCGAGGCGCTGGGCTCCGGGGCGGCCCGTCACCGTACCGGCCACGCGGTCCCAGACCACGCGGGGTCGGAGCTCGGCGAAGGCATCCGAGGGGTAGCGGCCCGCGAGCATGTCGAGGACGGCCGTGAAGGCCGACTCCGGGAGCGAGGCGAAGGGGGCCGCGCGGCGGACGACCGCAAGGAGGTCGTCCACCTGCCAGGTGTCCAACGCGACCATGGCGACGAGCTGTTGGGCCAGCACGTCCAGCGGGTTGGCGGGGACGCGCAGGGACTCGATGCCGCCGGTGCGCATCCGCTCGGTGACCACGGCGGCCTGCACGAGGTCGCCGCGGTACTTCGGGAAGACCACGCCGGTGGAGACGGCACCCACCTGGTGGCCCGCGCGGCCGACGCGCTGGAGCCCGGAGGCGACGGAGGGCGGGGACTCGACCTGGACGACGAGATCCACCGCGCCCATGTCGATGCCGAGTTCGAGGGATGAGGTCGCGACCACGGCGGGCAGGCGGCCGGCTTTGAGGTCCTCCTCGACCAGGGCGCGCTGTTCCTTCGATACGGAGCCGTGGTGGGCGCGGGCGAGGATCGGCGGGGCGCCCTGTGCAGCCCCCGAGCCGCCCATCAGCTCGGCCGGGGAATGCGCCTCGGGGATGGTCTCGCCGGTGGCCCTCTCGTACGCGATCTCGTTCAGCCGGTTGCACAGGCGCTCGGCGAGGCGGCGGGAGTTGGCGAACACGATCGTGGACCGGTGGGCCTGGACGAGGTCGGCGATCTTCTCCTCGACATGCGGCCAGATGGAGGGGCGGTCGGCCTGGCCGCCGCCGTCCGTGTCGGTGACCGGTGAGCCCGCGAGCTCGCCCATGTCCTCGACGGGGACGACCACCGAGAGGTCGAACTCCTTGCCGGAGGGCGGCTGCACGATCTCCACGCGGCGCTGCGGGGAGAGGTAACGGGCCACCTCGTCCACCGGCCGTACGGTCGCGGAGAGCCCGATACGGCGGGCCGGACGCGGCAGCAGCTCGTCCAACCGCTCCAGGGACAGGGCGAGATGGGCGCCGCGCTTGGTGCCGGCCACCGCGTGCACCTCGTCGAGGATGACGGTCTCGATGCCGGTCAGGGCCTCGCGGGTGGCCGAGGTGAGCATGAGGAACAGGGACTCAGGGGTGGTGATCAGGATGTCCGGCGGACGGGTGGTGAGCGCGCGGCGCTCGGCGGCCGGGGTGTCCCCGGAGCGGATCCCGACCTTGATCTCCGGCTCGGGCAGGCCGAGGCGCACGGACTCCTGGCGGATGCCGGTGAGCGGGCTGCGCAGATTGCGCTCGACGTCGACGGCCAGGGCCTTGAGCGGGGACACGTACAGGACCCGGCAGCGCTTCTTCGTGTCGGCGGGCGGCGGGGTGCTGGCCAGGGAGTCGAGGGCGGAGAGGAAGGCGGCGAGCGTCTTGCCGGAACCGGTCGGCGCGACCACGAGCACGTCCGAGCCCTCCGCGATGGCCCGCCAGGCGCCCTCCTGGGCGGCCGTGGGCGCGGAGAAGGCCCCCGTGAACCAGCTGCGGGTCGCGGGGGAGAACGAGTCGAGCGCTTTCCCGGTCATGCAGCCATCGTGCACCGTGGCACTGACAATCGGCGGCGGGGTGCGTGCGCGGGCGGGGTTCGGGTGCGATGCGGGTGCTGGATTCGGGCCGTGGACGCGGGTGCCGATGGGGTGAGCTGTCGGGGTGCGGTCACCAGCCAGGGCCTGGCCAGTGGCCTGTCGGGGTGCGGTCACCAGCCAGGGCCTGGCCAGTGCCCTGTCGGGGTGCGGTCACCACCCCGCCAGGGCCTGGCCAGTGCTCGGTCAGGGCCCGGCCAAGGCCCTGTCACGTGCGTTCTGGTTGCGGCGTGGATTCGGGTGCGGGGTCGCGCGCCGGGTGCGGTGCGGGGTGCCGCGGCTTCGTGCCGCGTCCGCGGTCCATCTCGCGCCATTCCGGCCGCAGTCCGGCCAGGTTCGTGGTCAGGAAGTACGCGGCGCCGCAGACGATCAGGACCGGCGCGAGGCCGGTCGCCCCGACCGCCGCGCCGGCGAGCAGTCCGCCGAGCGGGATGCCGGCCCAGGCCAGTGAATCGCCCAGCGCATTGACCCGGCCGAGCATGCGGCGCGGCACGCGCTCGATGAGGAGGGCGCCGAGCACCGGGTTGATGAACCCCGCGCCGAAACCGCTGATGGCGAACACGGCCAGGACCGCGCCCAGCGGGGCGTCGAAGGCAAGGATCAGGAAGCGCGGAGCGCCCACGAGCAGGAAGCCGACGACGATGGTCACCCGGCGCCGCAGCCGGTGCGCGGCCATCGCGGCGATCAGGCTCCCGGCCACCGCAGTGGCCCCCATGACGCTGCCCACCAGGCCGATCGCCGTCGGCCCGCGCCCCGACTCCTCGGCCCAGACGGGGATGAGCACCGTACTGATCGCCGCGTCGAAGAGGTTGGTGATGCTCACCATGACGATGAGGCTCAGCATCAGGCGGTCGCCGCGGAGGAAGGCCAGGCCCTCGCCGAAGCGGCCCCAGTAGCCCGGCTCCGCCGCTGCCTGGCCCTCGCCTGCCCGGGCGGGGTCCACCGCGGGCGCGCGCCCCATCCCGCGGGGCAGCGCGAGGCCGATGATCACCGATCCGAGCGCGAAGCAGACCGCGTTGACGGCGAGCCCGGTGAGCGGGCCGAGCAGGGCCACGACCGCGCCGCCGGCCGCCGGGCCGATCGTGGAGGCCAGCCGTTCGATCACGCCGGACAGGCCGGTGGCCCGTTCCATCGGTACCGCGGCGCGCTCGGCGGCCTCCGGCACCATGACCTCCTTCGCGAGATCCCCCGGTCCGCGGGCGGCCCCGATCAGCGCCACCAGGGCCAGCAGCACCGGGAACGACAGCAGACCGAGGGCGTGCAGGAGGGGCACGAGAGCCGCTGCGGCGGCGCTGGCGAGGTCCGTGGTCCAGGACACGGCCCGGGGTCCGATGCGGTCCACCAGCGGTCCGGTGAACGCCTTGACCAGCACGTACGGCAGCATTTCGCAGAACGCGACCAGGCCGGTGCGCGTCGCGCTGCCGGTCGTCACGAGCACGAACCAGGGCAGGGCCACGACCGAGATACGGGTCCCCGTCAGCGATACGGCCATGGCGGCGAGGACTCCGGCGAGCGGGCGCACGGACGGGCGGGCGGGTATGTCGCCGTCGGTGTCCGGGGCGGCCGGGGTGTTCGAGGCGCCCGGGGTGTCCGGGGTGTCCGAGGCGCCCAGGGTGTCCGGGGTCTCTGGCGCGCCCGGGGCGCTCGGGGCGTCTGGGGTGACCGTGCCAGGCCGAGTGCCGTCCCGGGCTTCTCCCCGGCCGCGGCCCCTCACGACTCCTCCACCGGCGCCGCCGTGTCCAGCTCCGGCAGGATCTGCGTGATCACGCTGACCCGCTCCGCGCCTTCCGGCGCGCTCGCGGCCTGCTCGGGGTCGTCCCGCCGGTAGCGGCCGAGGACCTCCTCCAACTCCCGGCGCAATGTGCTGGTTTCCTCGGGGGTCAGCCGCAGGATCCAGTCGCTCATGTCGAAGGTGCCCCGCCAGGCGTGCGGCATCGTGTGCAGCTCGTTCAGCGTCTGCTGGGTGCGCAGGGTATAGGTGGCCGTGATCGCCTGCAGATAGGCGAGGGCCGCTTCGGGTTCCCGGTCCGCGAGCCCCCGGTCGTTCAGGACGGTCGTCCGGTGGACCGCCCGCCACCAGCGCTCCCGCGCATTGCCCCGGGCGGTGTCCTCCTCGACGAAGCCGGCCGCGCCGAGCTGGCGCAGGTGGTAGCTGGCGGTGCCGGAGTTGACGCCGAGGCGCTCCGCGAGACGCGTGGCCGTCGACGGCCCGTGCTTGCGCAGCAGCCCGACCAGCTGCACGCGTACGGGGTGGGCGAGGGCGCGCAGGCCCTTCGCGTCCAGGACGACCGTGCCCTCCTCGCCTGCACGGCCGGCCAGGGTCTTGGTCGCTTCGTTCGCCTGCTGCTTCGCGTCCGTCATAGGACCACCGTAGACCGCAAAGAGTTCTTCGCAAAGAGTTCTTCGCGAAGGAATGTTTGCGAAGGGTTCTTCGTGGTCTTGCCGTGGACGCCGCCGCGCCGACCGGACCTGCGAGAATGGCGGCATGGCCGAGGGGGAGTGGGCGAGGTTCTGGCAGCACGAGCATCTGCCCGGGGTCGACCTGCTCAAGGCGCGCTACGTGCGCCACACCTTCACCCGGCACAGCCATGAGGGCTATGTGTTCGGGGCGGTCAGCGGCGGGGTCGAGGACGTGTTCATGCCCGACGGGACCGTGCACGCCGGCCCCGGCAGCGTCATCCTGATCAACCCCGAAGTGCCGCACTCCGCGCGGGCCGGGGTGCCCGAGGGGTGGGTCTACTCGACGCTCTACCCCTCCGCCGAAGTCGTCGCGAGGATCGCCGAGGAGACGACCACCTTGCGCGGGACGCCGGGTTTCGGCGAGGTGGACGTGCACGATCCGGAAGGCGCCCATCTCATACGGGAGGTGCACCGCGCCGCCGAGGAGGGCAACGCCCTCGCCGCGGACACCGTCCTCAAGGTCCTGGTCGCCCGGCTGCTGCGGCGGCACGGCAGCGCGCTGCCCGCCCGCGCCAGGCGCTCGGCGGGGGCGCGCAACGCGCTGCGCGCCCGGGCCGTCCTCGAGGAGCGGATGACCGAGCCGCCCACGCTCGAAGCGCTGGCGGCCGAGCTCGGGACCAGCCCGTTCGCGCTGCTCCGTGCCTTCAAGCAGCAGTACGGGATGCCGCCGCACAGCTGGCTCACCAACGCGCGGGTGCGCCGGGCCCGTGAGCTGCTCGACACGGGGACGGCGCCCGCCGAGGCCGCCGCCGCCGTCGGGTTCACGGACCAGCCGCACCTCAACCGGCACTTCAGCCGGATCGTGGGGGTGCCGCCGGGGGCGTACCAGCGAGGCCGCGGAGCTCCGTACGAGATCGGCCGTCCGGTCCGCGAGGCCGGGGGCGCGCGCGGTGCCGAGGTCGGGCGAGCCAGCGGCGTCGAGCCGGGCCGCGGCGCCGACGGTACGGGCTCCGCCGCCCGCAAGAACGTACAAGACCGGAGCGAAACCCTCCACGTACCGTCGAGGACGTGGCAGAACAGCAGACATCCGCACCATCCGCACCTATACGTGCCGAAGGAAGAGCCCCCGAGGGGGTGACGCCGGCCGCCGCGAAAGCCGACTCCGCCGTCGTACGCGACGCGCTGGGCGTCGGCTTCGCCGTCGGGCTCTCCGGCTTCGCCTTCGGCGTGACCTCGGCGAGCAACGGCCTGAGCCTGCTCCAGACCTGCGCGCTCAGCCTTCTCGTGTTCACCGGCGCCTCGCAGTTCGCGCTCGTCGGCGCGCTCGCGGGCGGCGGGAACCCGTTGACCGCCGCGGCGGGTGCCTTCTTCCTCGGCGTACGCAACGCGTTCTACGGGCTCCGGCTGTCGCAGCTGCTGCAACTTCCGCGCTGGGTCCGCCCGTTCGCGGCCCAGTGGGTGATCGACGAGACCACCGCGGTGACGCTCGCGCAGCCCACGCGGCGGGCGCGCCGGATCGGCTTCGTCGTCACCGGCCTCACCCTGTACGTGCTGTGGAACCTCACCACACTGCTCGGTGCCGTCGGCGCGGAAGCCATCGGCGACACCGACGCGTGGGGCCTGGACGCGGCCGGCCCGGCCACCTTCCTCGCCCTGCTCGCGCCCATGCTGCGCACGGCGACCGAGCGGGCCGTCGCCGCCCTCGCGGTGGTGCTCGGCCTCGGACTCCTTCCGGTGCTGCCCAACGGGGTGCCCGTGCTGGTGGCCGCCCTGGCGGCGCCGCTGGTGCTGTTCGTGCAGGGGCGGCGCAAGGACGATGTGCCTGGCGGCTCCGCATCCCGCAACTCCCAGGAAGGAACCGACCGTTGAACATCTGGATCGCGATCGCGGTGACCGCGGTCGGCTGCTACGCCGTCAAGCTGCTCGGACTGCTCGTCCCCGTCGGCGTGCTCGAGAAGCCCCTGGTGAAGAAGATGGCCGCGCTGCTGCCCGTGGCGCTGCTCGCGGCGCTCACGGCGCAGCAGACCTTCGCCGAGGGGCAGGAGCTGATCCTCGACGCGAAGGCGGCGGGCCTCCTCGCGGCGGCGGTGGCCTTCGTGCTGCGGGCCCCGTTCCTGCTGATCATCGGCGCCGCGGTGATCGTGACGGCGGGGGTGCGGGCGATCGGGGGCTGACGCGGGCGACCGAGGGCTGGCGCGGGGGACGCCATGGTCCGGGCTGGGCCCGTCAGTCCAGCGATCTCCCATGCGCCCGCAGCGTCCGCAGCGCCTCGATCGTCACGATCGGGCGCCACTCCAGGGCCGTGCCCGGGGCCCACTGCTTCCAGGAGACCGGCCAGCCGCCGTCCGCCTCCTGCTCACTCGCGAGGTGGTCGAGCGAGCGCTCCATCTCCTCGTCGGTGAACCAGGCGCGCGCGAGCGAGTTCGGCACCCGCGCGTAGTCGTGCGGGAAGTGGTGCTCGCCCGGCGCGTACCCGGCCGCCACCGGGTAGTCGTCCTTGCGGCGCGGATCGAGGACCGCGAGGCGCTGTTCGCGCACGAGCCGGCCCAGCCGGTCCGCCGCGGCCTGGGCGCGCGAGCGGTCGGGTGCGCCGTCCAGGAACGCGACGGCCGCGTGGATCTCGTACGGATGCGACTTGTCGAGGGCTTCGACGGCCGCCCAGCAGTAGTCGGTGGCCCGGAACAGCCAGGCGTGCCAGACCTGGTTGCGGTGCAGCAGACCCACCACGGGGCCGGTGGCGAGCAGGTCGCTCGGCGGGTTGTCGATCACCGGCACGAACGGGGCGTACGGGTAACCGCGTTGGCTCGGGTGGATCGCGGGCAGCGCGCCCTCGGGGGTCGAGACCGCGGACAGGTAGCGGCAGACCCGCTCCACGCGCTGGCCGCCGCAGCGGCCGATCGCGTCCAGGACGCGCAGCGCGTGGGCGGTGTGCAGGGGCTGGCTCACGGGGCCGCGCAGGTCGGGTTCGAGCGCGTGGCCGTAGCCGTCGTCGTCCGTCCGGTAGGCGGCGAGCGCGGCCTCGACGGGTTCGGCGGCGGCGCCGAGGAAGTGGTACGCGAAGCGGCGCTGCTCCAGGACCCGCGCCGTGAGCCAGATGAACTGCTCGGCGCGGGCGAGTGCGGACCGGTGCGGTGACGGTTCTGCGGCGGAACGCTGTGACGGTTCTGCGGCGGAACGGCCGGTGCGGGAACGGTCCGCGGGCGAGGGGGCGGGGGCCTGCCCCGGGGCTACGGATTCAGCCATGCACGGCACCGTAGGCCGGAAAGCGCTCCCCGCAAGGAGTTCGGGCCAAGGCCCACCCGCACGGGCTGGATACTGGAGTCATGCGGTTGACGGTCTTCTGGGAGCGGATGGCGGAGCATTTCGGTGCGGGGTACGCCGAGACGTTCGCGCGCGATCATGTGATGTCCGAGCTCGGCGGGCGGACGGTGCACGAGGCACTGGACGCGGGCTGGGAGGCGAAGGACGTGTGGCGGGCCGTCTGCACGGCGATGGGGGTGCCGGCGGAGTCGCGCTGAGCGAGGCCGGCCGACGCCCGCAGGGGCGTGCCGGGTCGAACCCCGTTCCGTCCGTCTGTACTGTCGCGGCTCACACCCGGGGAGCGCGCATGTGGTGGCAGATTCCGCTCGGCGTCGCCGCCGGGCTCCTCGTGTGCTGGCTGCTGCTCCTGGCCGCCCTCGCGTCCGCGCGTCCCAGGGGCGGTCTCCTGACCGAGGCCGTACGCCTGCTGCCCGACCTGCTGCGCCTGGTGTCCCGCCTGGCACGGGACAGCAGACTGCCGCCGGGAACGCGCCGGCTGCTGTGGCTGCTGGCCGCCTATCTCGCCTTCCCCGTCGACCTGGTGCCCGACTTCATCCCCGTCCTCGGCTACGCGGACGACGCCCTCGCCATCGCCCTCGTCCTGCGCGCGGTCGTCCGCAGGGCGGGGGACGAAGCACTGCGGCGGCACTGGCCCGGCACCCCGGACGGCCTGGACGTCGTCCGGCGGCTGTGCCGTAGGTGACGCGAGGGTCGGCGTGCGGCGCTGCATGTGACGCGAGGCGCCACCGGGCGCTGTGCCGAATGTGACACGGGCGTCACCCGCCCACCTGCCCGAACGAGCCGCAGGTAGGCAAGACTGACCCCGTGGCAGCCACCGAAGACACCGCAGCAGCGCAGGACTCTGGACCGCCCGCGACCGTGCCGCCCGAGGCACCGTCGGGGCGGGGCGAGCGCATGCCGCGCTGGCTGCCGCGCGCGATGGTGCTCGCCCTGGCCCTCATCGCCGTGTTCCAGCTGGGCAGTTGGGCCTTCCACCAGCTCACCGGGCTGCTGATCAACGTCCTGATCGCGTTCTTCCTCGCGCTCGCCGTCGAGCCCGCGGTCAGCTGGATGGCGCACCACGGCATGCGCCGGGGCGCCGCGACCGGTGTGGTCTTCCTCGGCGTGATCGTGGCCGGCGCCGGGTTCATCACCCTGCTCGGTTCGATGCTCGCCGGCCAGATCGTCGACATGGTCGAGGACTTCCCCAAGTACCTCGACTCGGTGATCAGCTGGATCAACACCACGTTCCACACCGAGCTCTCACGCGTCGAACTCCAGGACAGCCTCGTCCACTCGGACTGGCTGCAGAAGTACGTGCAGAACAGCGCGACGGGCGTGCTCGACGTCTCCGCCCAGGTGCTCGGCGGCCTCTTCCGGCTCCTGACGATCCTGCTGTTCTCGTTCTACTTCGCCGCCGACGGACCGCGCCTGCGCCGTGCGCTGTGCTCGGTGCTCCCGCCCGCCAAGCAGGCGGAGGTGCTGCGCGCCTGGGAGATCGCCGTCGACAAGACCGGCGGCTACCTCTACTCGCGCGGTCTGATGGCGCTGATCTCCGGCGTCGCGCACTACATCCTGCTCGTCTTCCTCGACGTGCCCTACGCACCGGCGCTCGCGGTGTGGGTGGGTGTGATCTCGCAGTTCATCCCCACCATCGGCACGTATCTGGCCGGCGCCCTGCCGATGCTGATCGCGTTCACCGTGGACCCCTGGTACGCGCTGTGGGTGCTCATCTTCGTCGTGGTCTACCAGCAGTTCGAGAACTATCTGCTCCAGCCCAAGCTCACCGCCAAGACCGTGGACATCCACCCGGCGGTCGCGTTCGGCTCGGTGGTGGCGGGCACCGCGCTGCTCGGTGCGGTCGGCGCCCTGATCGCCATCCCCGCGGTCGCCACGTTGCAGGCCTTCCTCGGCGCGTACGTGAAGCGGTACGACGTGACGGACGACCCGCGCGTGCACGGCCACCGGCGCCGGGGCGGGCCGCCGCTGGCCCGGCTGCGCAAGGCGCTGCGCGGGGAGCACACCGGGACGCCCGTGGACCGTACGGACACCGGCAACGAGGCCGCGGCCAAGGCCGCCGGGCCCTCGGGCGCGGCGGCCGGGGACGAGGCGGGTCCGGCCGGGGACGAGCCGGGTCCGGCCGCCGGGAACTCCGACGACCGGACCTGACCTGACCTGACCCAGCTGCACCTGACCCGACCGGACCGACCTGACCGGACCCGATGAGTCCGGTCGGACCCGGCCCGCGCACCATCCGCCCTCAGCGCCGCTCCAGCTCCACCCGCGGCAGCACCCGGCGCAGCCAGACCGGCAGCCACCACGCCCGCCTGCCGAAGAGCTGCATCACGGCCGGCACGATCAGGCAGCGGATCACCACCGCGTCGAGCAGGATCGCGACCGCGAGCCCGAGCCCGAACTGCTGGAGCATCCGGTCGGGGCTCAGCATGAACGCCGCGAAGACCACGATCATGATGGCCGCCGCGGCCGTGATCACCTTGCCGGTCGCGGCGAGGCCCTCGCGTACGGCCGCCTGCGGGTCCTTCGTGCGCTCCCACTCCTCGTGGATCCGGGAGAGCAGGAACACCTCGTAGTCCATCGACAGACCGAAGACGATCGCGAAGATCATCACGGGGATGAAGGCCTCGATCGGCCCCGGCTCGACGCCGAACCAGCCGTGCTGGAAGACCAGCGTGATCGCGCCCAGCGCCGCACCGATGCTCACCAGGTTGAGCAGCGCGGCCTTGAGCGGGATCAGGACGCTGCGGAAGACGACCAGGAGCAGCAGCGCAGACAGGCCCACCACGATCGCGACGAACAGTGGCATCCGGTCGGACACCGTGGACGCGAAGTCCTCGGTGGCGGCGGTCGATCCGCCGACCAGGAGCCGCGCCCCGGTCTCGTCCTCCAGCGGCGGCAGTACGTCGCCGCGCAACTCCTTCACCAGGGCCGAGGTGGCCTCGTCCTGAGGGGCCGACTCGGGGAAGACAAGCAGCGTGCCCGCCTCGCCGTCCTCGGACGGGATCGGCGCGCTGACGGCGGCCACGCCCGGGGTGTCCGCGAGCGCGGTGCGCACGGGGCCGAGGTCCGCGGCGCCCTCGGACACCACGAACAGCGGCCCGTTGAAGCCCGGTCCGAAACCGTCGGCGAGCATGTCGTACGCCTGGCGGCTGGAGGTGGTCTCCGCGTCGTTGCCCGCGTCGGCGAAACCGAGCCGCATGCCGGCGGCCGGTGCCGCGAGCGCGCCGAGCGCGACCACGGAGACGAGCAGCGCCGTCCACGGCCTGCGCTGCACACCCGTGGCCCAGCGCCGCCAGGCCGCACCCTCCACGCGCTGCGACTTCTCCGCACGCTTGGCGACCTGACGCCGGATCCGGGCGCCGAACACACCGAGCAGCGCGGGCAGCAGGGTCAGGGACGCGGCCATCGTCACCAGGACAGTCAGAGCCACCGCGAGCGCGACGCCCTGCAAGGACCCGAGGCCGAGCGCGACCAGACCCATCAGCGCGATGATCACCGTGCAACCGGCGAAGAAGACCGTACGGCCGGCCGCGTCCAGGGCGGAGCGCGTGGCCTGCTCGGGGCCGGCGCCGCGCAGCAGTTCGGAGCGGTAGCGCGAGAAGATCAGCAGGGCGTAGTCGATGCCGACGCCGAGACCGACCAGCATCATGATCGGCGGCGTGAAGTCGGCGACGTTCGCGAAGTGCGAGGCGAGCGCGATCAGTCCGATCGAGGAGCCCACCGCGAACAGTGCGGTCACCACCGGCAGGCTCGCCGCGACCAGCGACCCGAACAGGAACACCAGGATCACCAGCGCGCCGAGAATCCCCGCACCCTCGGCCGCACCGCCGCCCGCCTCCTCGGCGCCGCGCGCGGCATCCCCGCCGACGGCGGCCCGGATCCCGTCCCCGTCAAGGGACTTGGCGGCGTCGATGATCGCGGCGACATGCTCCTTCGGTACGTTCTCGGCCGCGCCGTCGAGCGTGACGGTCGCGTAGCCGACGGTGCCGTCACGGGAGACGGCCGAGGTGTCCTCGTACGGCGAGAGCACACCGGTCACGCTCGGCAGGTCCTCCACCGTGCCGAGCACCTCCTCGACCCGGTCGCGTACGCCGCTCCCGCGGATGCCCTCGCCGCCCTCGGACTCGACCACGATCTGCACGGACGCGTCGGCCTGCGCGGCGCCGTGCCGCTCCAGGACGCTCTGCGCGGCCTGGGAATCGGTGCCGGGCAGCGAGAAGTCGTTGTGGTACGCGCTGCCCACCGCCGTGGAGAGGCCGGTGATGCCGGCGACGAGCACGACCCAGAGGATCAGGGCCCGCCACCGGTGACGGTACGAGAAGGCGGCGAGCCGCTCGAAGACGCTCGACCGCCTGGCCGGGCGGGCGCGGGGGCCGGTGGACGTATCGGTGGACATGGCGTCACTCCTGTAGGGGTTCGGAACTCCGGCCTGTGGCAGCGGAGTTCCGGTCGGAATCGGCGACAGGTATCAGGGGTCGAAATCGGCGGCCGGAATCAGAGATACGAGGGGCGTGTCACGCGGCCCCGGAACGTGCGCCACATCCACGCCTGGACGACCACGAGCAGCGGCGTCACGACGAGCAGCGCGGGCACGAGCACATCGACGGAGGTGCCGGCCGACTCCGTGAGGGGCAGACCGAGACCGGCGAGCAGGGGCAGGGCCGCCATCAGGGCGGCCGTCAGCGCGAAGGAGTGCCAGGGGCGGGCCGCGCGGCCGACGAGGACCCGGGCGCGGGCGTACGGGTCGCCGGTCAGGCGCAGCACCGCGAACCCGAGCCCGTGCACGGCGAAGAGACCGGCCACCGCCAGCGCCGTGAGCACCGCGACGGGACCGCTCGCGGGGGTGTCCGGCGAGCCGCTGAACAGTCCGGCGAGCAGCCAGCCCCAGGACAGGGCGAGGACCCAACTGCCGCCGGTCACCGCCGTATCGCAGACGAGACGCCAGCCGCGCCCGCCCCCGCTCCCGTCCGGACCCGGACCGCTGCGGACGTCACCGCCCTGTCCTGGACCGCCGCCCACCCGGCCGCGCATCCACAGGCCCATGTCGCGCACGATCCAGCCCGCGAGCAGGGCCACGACGACCGGGAACTGGCCGCTCAGGAGCTCGCCCTCCAGGTCGGGGAAGCAGCCGATGAGCAGCCCGGCCGTGGCGACCAGCCAGACCTCGTTGCCGAGGAAGAACGGCGCGAACGAGGCGATCACCAGGCGCCGTTCGCGGTCCGAACGGCCCAGGTAGGGGGCGAGCATGCCGGTGCCGATGTCGGAGCCGGCGAGCACGAAGTAGGCGGCGGCGAAGAAGCCGAGCAGAGCGATGGCGAGGGTGTCCACGGCGGGTCTCCAGGGCCTCTAGTAGCGGGCGGCGGGCAGGGCGTCGGCGGGGTTCGAGGCCTCGCGTTCGTCCAGGCCCAGGTCGGTCTCGACGGGGCCGCGGCGGGCGTGGCGCACGATCAGCCAGAAGTTGAGGGCGGCGAGCAGCGCGAAGAGCGAGGTGAAGACGATCAGGGAGATCCGCATCGAGCCCGGCGAGACCTGCGAGACGGCGTCCTCGGTCTTCAACAGGCCGTACACGACCCAGGGTTGGCGCCCGGCCTCGCGGAACACCCAGCCGCTGATCATCGCGAGGTACGGCAGCGGCACGGCGGCCATCAGGACCACATGCCAGAGCCGGAAACGGAAGACGACCTTGCGGAACGCGGCGAGTACCGCGCCGGCGATGCAGAGGTACATCATCAGCGCGAAGGCGAGCAGCATCAGGATTCCGGCAGTGCGCGTGAGCGCCTCGGAGGGCACGTAGTCACCGGGCCCGAAACGCTCCACCATGTCGGCCTGGAGCTTGGCGATCTCAGCGGCCTTCGCGCTGAACACGGCCTCCTTCATCGGCTGCATCCCGACGAACTGAAGCCCGCCGAACGTCGCGGTCACGAACAGCGCGGGCAGCGACAGGAACACCCCGATGCGCAGGCTCTTGCCGAAGAACTCCCACTCGGCCGAGCGCTTGAAGAGGTGGTACGCGGAGACGCCCGCCATGAAGAACCCGGCCGTGAGCAGGGCGCCGCCCATCACGTGCCCGAAGGCGAGCAGGGCGGACGGGTTGGTGAACACCTCGACCGTGTTGTCGAGGACGAGCCGGCCGTTCTCCTCGCGGTGGCCGACGGGGTTGTTGAGGAACCCGTTGGCGACGAGGATCCAGTACGCCGAGGCGTACGCGGTGAGCGTGACGCCCCAGATCAGCGCCAGGTGCACCCACTTGTTGAAGCGGTGCCAGCCGAAGATCCACAGTCCCAGGAACGTGGACTCGACGAAGAAGGCGATGACGGTCTCGAGGGCGAGCGAGGAGCCGAACACGTCTCCCGCGTGATGCGTGAGCCCGCTCCAGCTGAGCCCGAACTGGAACTCCATGACCAGGCCGGTCACGATCCCGACCGCGTAGTTGATCACGTACAGCTGGCCCCAGAAGCGCACCATGCGCGCGTACAGGGGCTTGCCGCTCGCGGTCGCGGCGGTCTGGAGGCAGGCCACGACCGTCGCGAGGCCCAGGGTGAGCGCGACGAACAGGAAGTGGCCGCCTGCGGTCAGCGCGAACTGGAGGCGGGCGAGATCGAGGGTTTCCGGGTTCACGCTGCCAGAGTCGGCGTACGACTACGGGCGGGGCGTCGGCCCGGGGTGGTCAGTGGGTGTACATCCTGGGTTGTGGGGTGGGGGGAGGGTGTACTACGGGAGTTGTGGCGGGGGACGGCGTCCTACGGGCGTCGCGGCGGGGAGGGTGTCCTATGGGGACCACGGCGGGGGCGGGGTGGCGGCGGAGGTGTTCGTGGGCGGCTCGGGGGTGGGCGGTGTCGGCGGCGTTGTCAGTGGGGGCCGATAGCCTTGGCAGGGCCGGTGGGCCCCCGGGAGGGAGGGGTCTGTCCGGGCGGTACGTACCGTGGCGCGCGGCTCGCGACCGCGGCCGCCGCCTCAGGCCAGCCACCCCGGCGTGATCATCCCCGACTCATAGGCCAGGATCACCAGTTGGGCCCGGTCCCGTACATCCAGCTTGGTCATGATCCGGCTGACGTGCGTCTTGGCCGTGGCCGGGGACAGGACCAGCCGCTGGGCGATCTCGTCGTTGGACAGGCCCGCGCCGACCAGACCCATCACCTCGCGCTCGCGGTCGGTGAGCGCGTTCAGGCGCGGGCTCGGGTCGGGCTGCTTGGTGCGGCCCGCGAACTCCGCGATCAGACGGCGCGTCACCGCCGGCGCGATCAGCGCGTCGCCGCGCGCCACCACGCGTACCCCGTGCAGCAGCTCCATCGGCTCGGTGTCCTTGACCAGGAAGCCCGAGGCGCCCGCACGCAGCGCCCCGTACACGTAGTCGTCCATGTCGAAGGTCGTCAGGATCACCACCCGCACCCCTTCGAGCGCGGGATCGGCGGTGATCCGCGCGGTCGCCTCCAGACCGTCGAGCACGGGCATACGGATGTCCATGAGGACGACGTCCGGGCGCAGCCGGCGGGCGAGCGCGCAGGCCTGCTCGCCGTCCGAGGCCTCGCCGACGACCTCGATGTCCTCCTCGTCGTCGAGCATCGAGCGGAAGCCCGCGCGCACCAGCGTCTGGTCGTCGGCGAGCAGGACGCGGATCGCGTCGGGCGCCGCCGGGAACGCGTCGGATGCCGCCGGGTCCGGTGCCTGGTTCATGCCGCCCCTCCCTTTGCCTCGTTCATTCCGCCCCCTGGTGCCTCGTACGGCAGCCGGGCCGTGACCCGGAAGCCGTCCGCTGTGTTCTCGGTGGCCAGTTCGCCGCCGAAGGCCCTGGCCCGCTCGGCCATCCCCCGGATCCCGCTGCCCTCGCCGATCCCGTCGGGCGCGCCCACGCCGTCGTCCTCGACCGACAGGCGCAGCGCGTCCTCGCCGTAGTCGAGCGTGACGGCCGCGGAGGCCGCCTGTGCGTGGCGGGTCACGTTGGTGAGCGACTCCTGCACGATCCGGTACGCGGCCAGGTCGAGCGGTGGGGGCAGCGGGCGCGGGGCGCCCTGCGTCTTCGCCGCCACGTCGAGCCCGGCGCTCCTTGCGCGGTCGAGGAGTTCGGGCAGCTGAGCCAGGCCCGAGGCCGGCGCCGTCGGGGCCGCCTCGCCCGCGCCGCGCAGCATCCCCAGCGTGGAGCGCAGCTCGCGCAGCGCGTCCTTGCTGGTGGACTTCACGGCTTCGAGGGCTTCCTGCGCGGATACGAGGGCGGCCGCGGGGTCGTCGCCGGCCTGCTTCTTGCTCAGCCGGTGCAGTGCGGCGCTGGACTGGACGTTGATCAGGGAGATGCTGTGCCCGAGCACGTCGTGCACCTCACGCGCGATCCGCAGCCGCTCCTCGGTCGCGCTCTGCTGCGCCCGCGCCTCCTGTTCGCGTTCGGCGGCCAGGGCACGGGCGCGCACCTCCTCCAGGTAGGCGGCGCGGGTGCGCTGCGCGCGGGCGAGCACCAGGATGCTGAGCAGCCAGCCCGCCAGCATCATGAACTGGGCGTCGTCCACGTGCCGTCCGGACTGCCGCCCGTGCACCTCCCCGTACACGATCATCAGCATCACGCCGATGCCGAAGGCGACCGCCGTGGCGAACCTGCCCTCGGCCGCGGTGGTGTACAGCGCGATCACGAACACGACGAGCAGCGGGCCGTCGTACACGCTGATCGGGTAGTACACGGCGCAGACGGCGAGGGTGAACAGCGCGACGGCGACGGGCCAGCGGCGCCGGAAGTACAGCGCACCGCAGCCGACCGCGATCAGCGCCCAGCCGAGTGCGGTCTGCCAGGGCGTCTCGCTCCTGTCCCGCATCGACCAGAGCGTCCCCCCGACCACGACCAGGGCGACCGCCACCACGACGGCGACGTCCTTGCCGCGCTCCGACAGGCGGTCGGTGGTGAGCCGGGGCGGGGAGTGGGCCATGGGTCGAGGATATTCGGGTGGCGCGGGGGCGGGGGGGTCGCGGGGGACGGCCCGGTCCGCCGCAGCTCGCGGAAGGGCTCGGGGCGGGGTGGTCCCGGGCCAGGGCGGCTCAGGGCTGGGAAGCGGCGACCTTGATGCCGAATCCGATCAGGACGACACCCGTGACCCGGTCCATGGCGCGCCGCACCGCGGGCCTCTCGAAGAACGCGCGGGCCTTGGCCAGGACCAGGACGTAGCCGCCGAGCCAGGTGAGGGTGAGGGCCGCGTGGACGAGGACCAGGAGGGCCATGCCCAGGTGCGGCGGCAGGCCGGCCGGCGCGAGGGTGGGCAGCAGGCCGGTGTAGAAGACGGCGATCTTCGGGTTGAAGAGGTTGCTGACCAGGCCGGTGCGCCACGGGTTGCCCGCCGGGGCCGGGGAGTTCACCGCCGCCGGGTCGGTCGTGGAGCGTCCGCGGCGGCTCTGCAGCAGGGCCTGGACCCCCAGGTACCCGAGGTAGACCGCACCGGCGAGCTTGACGATCGTGTACGCGGTCGCGGACGCCGCGAGCACCGCGGCCAGGCCCACCACGGCGAGCGCGCCCCAGACGAGCAGCCCCGCCGTGATGCCCCCGACCGTGCGCAGACCGTCCCGCCAGCCCGACACCAGGGACCGCCGTGTCACCACCGCCATGTCGGGGCCGGGCACCATCGTCAGGACGGCGAGCACACCGGTGGCCGCGAGCAGCTGAACGAACATGGCGCCAGTCTGACACCCGGACGGACCCTGCCCTTTCGGGTTCGCACTCGCGGCCTCGGACCGGGTTCCGCAAGAGCCCGGCGTGCCGCGTGGTGCGCTTGACATGAAAATCGAACATCCATTCTCATGGATGTCCTGGCCTCTCTGCAGGCCCGTGATTCCGGGGATTTCCTGGGGTTTCCCCGGGAGGGCCCGGCGATCCGGGCGAGGTCGCCCCCGGAGTTATCCACAGGCTGGACGGGCGTCGGGGCGGATTGTCAGTGGCAGGCGATAGCGTCTTTGACGTGAAGCGATCGACTCAAGCAAATCGGGTGGAACCCATGGCAGGAACCGACCGCGAGAAGGCGCTCGACGCCGCGCTCGCACAGATTGAACGCCAATTCGGCAAGGGCGCAGTGATGCGCATGGGCGAGCGTTCGCAGGAGCCCATCGAGGTCATCCCGACCGGGTCGACCGCGCTGGACGTGGCCCTCGGCGTGGGCGGTCTCCCGCGCGGCCGCGTCGTGGAGATCTACGGGCCGGAGTCCTCCGGTAAGACCACGCTGACCCTGCACGCGGTGGCGAATGCGCAGAAGGCCGGCGGCCAGGTCGCGTTCGTGGACGCGGAGCACGCCCTCGACCCCGAGTACGCGAAGAAGCTCGGCGTCGACATCGACAACCTCATCCTGTCCCAGCCGGACAACGGTGAGCAGGCCCTCGAGATCGTCGACATGCTGGTCCGCTCCGGCGCGCTCGACCTGATCGTCATCGACTCCGTCGCCGCCCTCGTGCCGCGCGCGGAGATCGAGGGCGAGATGGGCGACAGCCACGTGGGTCTGCAGGCCCGCCTCATGTCGCAGGCGCTCCGGAAGATCACCTCGGCGCTCAACCAGTCCAAGACCACCGCCATCTTCATCAACCAGCTCCGCGAGAAGATCGGCGTCATGTTCGGCTCGCCGGAGACCACGACCGGTGGCCGTGCGCTGAAGTTCTACGCCTCGGTGCGTATCGACATCCGCCGCATCGAGACCCTGAAGGACGGCACGGACGCGGTGGGCAACCGCACCCGCTGCAAGGTCGTCAAGAACAAGGTCGCGCCGCCGTTCAAGCAGGCCGAGTTCGACATCCTCTACGGCCAGGGCATCTCCCGCGAGGGCGGCCTGATCGACATGGGCGTGGAGCACGGCTTCGTGCGCAAGGCCGGCGCCTGGTACACGTACGAGGGCGACCAGCTCGGCCAGGGCAAGGAGAATGCGCGCAACTTCCTGAAGGACAACCCCGACCTCGCCAACGAGATCGAGAAGAAGATCAAGGAGAAGCTCGGCGTCGGTGTGCGGCCGGCCCCGGAGGCCGAGCCCGGCGCGGACGCCGCCGGTCCGGCCGCGGATGCCGACAAGGACGCGGCCGCCAAGACGGTCCCCGCCCCGGCGGCCAAGGCCAAGGCGACCAAGGCCGCGGCGGCCAAGAGCTGATCCGTGGTACGTCGCACCGAGTGGCCCGAGGAGTCGGGCGACGCGTGGTCCGGGGGAGCGGGCGGCGCCGACTCCGGGCCGCCGCCTGAACCTCGGGGGCGCGGGCGCCGCGGGGGCGGACGCCGGCGCGGGTTCGGGGACGCGAGCGAGCCCCGGGAGGCCTTCGGGGACGGGGGCGGGTCTCCCGACGGGTTCGGTGACGAGGACAGCGGTTCCCCCGCTCCGTCGAGGGCCGGGGAGGGGGAGCCGCGTGCGCAGGGCCGCAGGCGGCGGGGGGCCGGCTCCGGTGCCGAGAGCCGGCCGCCGGAGCGGGAGGCCGACCCGGCCGAGCGGGCGCGCAACATCTGCCTGCGGCTGCTCACCGGCACCCCGCGCACCCGCAAGCAGCTCGCCGATGCCCTGCGCAAGAAGGAGATCCCCGACGAGGTGGCGGACGAGGTCCTTTCCCGCTTCGAAGAGGTCGGGCTGATCAATGACTCGGCGTTCGCCGACGCCTGGGTGGAGTCACGGCACCACGGCCGCGGCCTCGCCCGGCGCGCGCTGGCGCGCGAGCTGCGCACGCGCGGGGTCGACTCCGTGACGATCGACGAGGCGGTCGGGCAGCTCGACTCCGAGCAGGAGGAGGAGACGGCCCGCGAACTGGTCGCCCGCAAGCTGCGCGCGACCCGTGGTCTCGACCGCGACAAGCGCATCCGCCGCCTCGCGGGGATGCTCGCCCGCAAGGGCTATCCGGAAGGGATGGCGTTGCGGGTGGTGCGGCGGGCGCTGGAGGAAGAGGGGGAGGACGTGGACGAGTTGGGGTTCGGGGCGTTCTGACGGGCGGGGCCGGCCCCCGGTCCCGGCCCAACCCGGGGCGGTCGGCCCGTGTCCGAGCACGGGCCGGACCTAGTGCCCGATCGGTTTCGTCACCGGATCGGGGACCGTGGACGCGTCGACCACCGGGAGGCCCGCCGCACGCCATGCCTGGAAGCCGCCGATCAGATCGGCGGCCCGGTGCAGGCCCAGGTGGAGCAGGGAGTGGACGGCGAGGCTGGAGGCGTAGCCCTCGTTGCAGAAGATCACAAGGCGCTGGTCGTGGCCGGTGACGGCCTCGGCACGGTGCGAGCCCTGGGGGTCGAGGCGCCATTCGAGTTCGTTGCGCTCGATCACCAGGGCGCCGGGGACCAGGCCGTCGCGCTCGCGCAGCTCCGCGTAGCGGGTGTCCACGAGCAGCAACTCGCCCGCCCGGAAACCCTCGTAGGCCTCCTGCGGCGTGATCCGCTCCAGTCCCGCGCGCACGCGGGCCAGCCGGTCGTCGATGGAGACAGGCCCGAGGGTCTCCGGGCGGCCGGGCTCCTGCGGCAGTCCGGCGCTCACTGCCAGTCCTCCGGCTGCTCGACGTCCTCCAGGCGCAGCACCGGCCCGGTGCGGCTGTAGCGGCGGATCAGCGGGAGCGGCGGGTAGTAGGCGTGCACCGAGACGGCGTGCTGCGCGGTGGACTCGTTGAGCACCTCGTGGACGTGGTGCTGCCCGAAGGCGCGGCCCTCGCCCGCCGCCAACACCCGTTCCCTGTCGAGGTCTTCGGCCAGTTCCAGGGACTTCCAGGCGGAGGTGGGGATGCGGGCCGCGAGGGAGTTCTCCTTGAGCGTGCCCGCCGCCGTGGCGAAGGCGCCGATCGACTCGGCATGGTCGTGCCAGCCGGTGCCGGTGCCGGGCGGCCAGCCGATCAGCCAGGCCTCGCTGCCGCCGGGGCCTTCGAGCCGCAGCCAGGTGCGGCCCTCGGGGTCGAGCGGGAGCGAGGCGATCAGCTCGGCGTCGGCGGCGCTGCGCGTGACGAAGTCGAGCAGTTGGGCCGCGGTCGGTGCCGGGGCGGTCTCGGGTTCGGCGTCGGTGGCAGGGGCTGCCTGAGGAGAGGCAGGGGCCGCCTGAGCAGAGGCAGGTGTGGGTGCGGGTGCAGACACGGGTACCGTCCTGAAGGTTCGCGAGGGTGCGCGCCGACACCGCCTTCAGGCGGGGCGCGCGGGGAAGAGGCGAATCAGCAGGTTCCGGTACAGACGCAGCCTGCATAGCGGACCAGGTCCAGATGGACCCTCCGCCAGGTTGCAGACCACGTTCCGTCATGGCCGGAGTACACCATGGCTCCGGCGGAGGGTCAATCGCCGTCCGCAGCGCGGACGGCCGGGTGCGCATCGGCCGCGGACCCGCCCCGCTCGTCCGCGGTCAAAGCCTCCGCACCCTCCGCGCCCACCGCACCCTCCGCCGCGCGCCGCGCACCCGAAGGCGGGGCGGGCTTGCCGCCGCGCGCCGCGTCCGCCGCTGCGTACAACTCGGCGGGACGTACGCCACTGAGCGCCGTCACCAGATGTCCGTCCGGGCGGACGAGCAGCACGGTGTGCGCGACCGCGCCGGGATAGCCCTCCGCGACGAGCAGTTCGGCCGGCGCCGGCAGCGCCGTGACCGCGGCCGCGAGCCGCGGCATGACCCCCGCGGTCAGCCAGTGCCGCCGGTCCCACACCCCGGTGCCGGGCGCGACCAGGACGACCAGCATCCGGCCGCGCCCCAGCCGGTCCCGCAGCGCGGCCAGGGAACCGTCCGGCGCGGTCACCGGCACGTCCGCGACCGGCGCCCCCGGCTCCGTGCCCACGGACACCTGGGAGTCGGAGGGTTCCTCGGGTGCGAGCGGGGAGCGGTCGTAGGAGGGCAGCGAGCCCAGCGGTCCGCGCCCGAGGTGCCCGTCCGTGAGCAGCGCGTCGTGCCCGCGCGCCGTCCCCGGCACGTACGCCCTGAGCCCACCGCCGCCGCGCAGTATCGGCAGCGCCTGGTCCGCGGCGCGCAGCCGGGCCGCGACCGCCGTGCGCCGCTCGGCCTGGTAGCTGTCGAGCAGCAGCTCGGACTCGCCGTGGTCACGGCACAGGGCCAGCTTCCAGGCGAGGTTGTCCGCGTCCCGCAGTCCCTCGTCCACCCCCTGCGTACCGAGCGCGCCCAGCAGATGCGCCGCGTCTCCGGCGAGGAAGCAGCGGCCCGCGCGCCAGCGCCGCGCCAGGCGGTGGTGCACGGTGTGCACGCCGGTGTCGAGCAGCTCGTACGGAGGTGTCGTACCGCACCAGCCCGCCAAGGTGTCCCGTACGAGCGTCACCAGGCGTTCCGGTGTGACCAGTTCGCTGCGGGCGGGCAGCAGCCAGTCGAGGCGCCAGACCCCGTCCGGCAGCGGGCGTGCCGTGATCTCGGCCGGGGCGCCGCGCCACGGGGCCATCCGGTGCAGCAAGGCCTCGCCGGGCCAGGGCAGTTCGGCGCGCAGGGCAGCGACCGCGTGCCGTTCCACTGCCGTACGGCCCGGGAAGCGGATGTCGAGCAGCTTGCGCACGGTGGAACGCGGACCGTCGCAGCCGATCAGATAACTGCCGCGCCACCACGTGCCCTTGGGGCCGCGGGTGTGCGCGGTGACCCCGCCGGCGTCCTGCTCGATCGAGTCGAGCCGGCTGTCGGTGGCCACCCTGACCAGGCGCTCCTCCTCGACGGCGGCGCGCAGCGCGCCGGTGAGGGTGTGCTGGGCCAGGTGCACCGGGCCGGGCGCGGACTCGTCGAAGGCGACATGCCGCAGCTCCTGCTTGCGGCGCAGCGAACGCCATCCGGTCCACCGGTCGTCGCTGAGCGTGATCCCCGTCAGCCGTTCGGTGAGGGCGGCCGTGTCCGGGCGCAGGACCACGGTGCGGGCGGGGCGCTGCTCGTCCTTGCCCGGGCCCTCGTCCAGGACGACGCACGGAACTCCGTGCCGGGCCAGGGCCAGGGCCGACGTCAGGCCCACGGGCCCGGCACCGACGATGATCACCGGGTCCACGGTGCGGCGCCTCCTGCCGTGCGGGTGCTGTGCGACGTACAAGACAGGGCAGTTGGCGCAGGGTGCACGATCACAGAACGTATGCAACCGACTGCATGCCTTCCTAGTCAAGCTGCCGCCCGCGGGGGCGCGGAACGCTTCCCTTCGGCGCCCCGCTCGTGTACGCGGCCGGGCCTGCCCGGTGTGACATCGGCCCTGGTGCTCACAGCGCGTGACCTGGCAGGATCGCGCCCATGCCACGCACACTCCCGCGCATCAGCAGGCGCCGCGCCCTTCAGGGGGCGGCCGCCGGCCTCGTGGTGTTCGGGCTCCTGCTGTGGTGGCTCGTGCCCTTCGGCGAGGACAGGCCCGGCGGGCGGATCGTCTTCAGCACGGGCGGGCGCGGCGGCGTCTACGAGGACTACGGCAACCTGCTCCAGCGGGCGGCCGCCGACGACCTGCCCGACCTGGACATCGACCTGCGCACCAGCAAGGGCTCCAAGGAGAACGTCGAGCGCGTGGCGGCCGGCCGGGCCGACTTCACCATCGCGGCGGCCGACGCGGTGGAGCAGTACAAGCTGAGCGGCCGGCCGGGCGCGGACCGGCTGCGCGGCTGCGCACGGCTCTACGACGACTACGTCCATCTCGTCGTCGCGGCCGGGTCGGGGATCGACAAGGCCTCCGACCTGAAGGGCAAGCGGGTCGTGGTCGGACCCGAGGGCTCCGGCGTACGGATCATCGCGGACCGCGTCCTGGAAGCCGCGGGACTCGACCCCGACAAGGACATCGAGCCCTTCGAGGTCGCCTCGCAGGAAGGGGACGACCTGCTGGAGAAGGGCGACGTCGACGCGTTCTTCTGGTCGGGGGGCCTGACCACGCCGTTCGTCAAGGAACTGTCCGAGCGGACGGGCATCCGCCTGGTGCCGCTCGGCGACGTCGTCGGCGCCCTGCACGCGCGCGGCGGCCCCTCGGACTACTACCGGGCCTCGGTGATGCCCGCCGACGCCTACCCGGCCGCCCAGCACGGTCCGGTCGAGACGATCGCCGTGGCGAACCTGCTGGTCACGACCGACCGCACGGACGACAGCCTCACGGAGTGGCTGACCCGGGTCGTCATAGACCACCGGGACGGCATCGGCAGCTCGGTGCACGCGGCCCAAGTCGTGGACCTGCGCACGGCGTTGTACACGGATCCGCTCGCGCTGCACGACGGGGCGCGCAGGTACTACCGCTCCGTGAAGCCCTGAGCTCCGTACAGCCCTGAGCTCAGTGAAGCCCTGAGCCCGGCTCGGCACCCGTACGTCTCCCGTACGTGTCCTGTACGTCTCAGGCCTCCGGCCCGGTGCGCGGCACCGTCACCGTCACCTTCAGGCCGTGGGGTTCGTTCGGCGCGTACGAGAGGGCACCGCCGCACGACGTGAGCAGCGCCTTGGTGATCGAGAGGCCGAGGCCCGAGCCCTTGATGTTCTGGTGGCGGTTGCTGCGCCAGAAGCGGTCCCCGATCCGGTTCAGCTCCTCGTCCGTGAGGCCCGGCCCGCCGTCCGCGACCTCGACCGTCGTCGTGCTGCCGTTGGCGGCGACCGTGACCGTGACCTGTTCGCCGGCGGGCGTGAACTTCAGGGCGTTGTCGATCACCGCGTCCAGCGCGCTGGAGAGCGTCACGGGGTCCGCCCAGGCCGTCGCGGCCCGCAGCCCCTCGGTGCGTAGCGCCACGCCCTTGTCCTCGGCCAGCGGACCCCAGGCCGCGACCCGTTCCGCGACCAGGTCGCCGATGTCCGTCAGGGCGGGCTCCGCGCCCGCGTGCTCGGCCAGGGCGAGGTCGAGCAGGTCGTCGAGGACCTGGGCGAGCCGCTTGCCCTCCGTCCGTACGGAGGCGATCTCCTCGTTGCCCTCCGGGAGTTCGAGCGCGAGCAGCTCGATGCGCAGCAGGAGCGCGGACAGCGGGTTGCGGAGCTGGTGCGAGGCGTCCGCGACGAACGCGCGCTGCTGTTCGAGCACGTCCTCGACGTTGTCCGCCATCTCGTTGAACGAGCGTGCGAGGCGCCGCAGTTCGGGCGGCCCGCCGGCCACGGCGACCCGTGACTTGAGGCGGCCCGTGGCGATGTCGTGGGTGGTCGCGTCGAGTTCCCGTACGGGGCGCAGCACCCAGCCCGTCAGGCGCAGGGCCGCGCCGATCGCCAGGAACATCGCCGCCGCCTCGCCGACCGCGATGAGCAGCCAGCCGCGCAGGATCTCCGAACGCATCTTGCCGGTGGGGGAGTCGGTGAGGACCACGGCGATCACGTCACCGTCGCGCACGACCGGGGCGGCGACGTACAGGCGGCGGTCCTGCCAGGGCCAGATCTGCTCGGGGTCCTGGTTGCTGTGGCTGTAGAGCGCGTCCTCGAAGGCCTCACGGCCCTCGCCCTGACCGGGCACGTTCCAGTCGTTCGACCGGGCCATGACGTCGTGGTCGCGGTAGAACACGCCGGCCCGAATCCCGTAGACCTCGTGGTAACGCCTGAGGTCGCGCTCCAGGGTCTTCTGGCGCTCGCCCTGCACACCGGACTCCGGTGAGCGTTCCGTGACGAACTGGGCGAGTCCGGCGAAGCGGGTGGCGTCCTCGATCCGGTCCACGACCACTTTCTGCTGCTGTGCCGCCGCGAGGCTCACCGCGAGCGGGAACCCCAGGGCGAGCAGGATCGCCGCCATGAGCACGATGAGCAGCGGCAGCAGACGCGTACGCACGAACCGGTCCTACGCGGCGGGGGCGACGAGCCGGTACCCGACGCCGCGCACCGTCTCGATCAGCGAGGGCATCCGCAGCTTCGAGCGCAGCGAGGCCACATGCACCTCCAGGGTGCGGCCCGTGCCCTCCCAGCTGGTCTGCCAGACCTCGCTGATGATCTGCTCCCGGCGGAAGACCACACCGGGGCGCTGCGCGAGCAGCGCGAGCAGGTCGAACTCCTTGCGGGTCAGCTGCACCGCCTCGCCCAGGACCGTGACCGTGCGCGTCGGCAGCTCCACGTGGACGTCGCCGAGCGTGATGCGGGTCTCGATCGGACCGGTCGAGTCCTCCTGGTTGGTGCGCCGGCTCACCGCGTGGATCCGGGCGAGCAACTCCCCGGTGTCGTACGGCTTCACGACATAGTCGTCCGCGCCGAGGTTGAGGCCGTGGATGCGGCTCCTTATGTCGCCACGGGCCGTCACCATGATCACCGGGGTCGCGCTGCGCTTGCGGATCTTCCCGCAGACCTCGTAGCCGTCCTGGTCGGGGAGGCCGAGGTCGAGCAGGACCACCCCGAAGGGCGGTCTGTCCGTGGGCAGCAGGGCGCGCAGCGCCTCCTCGCCGTTGCGGGCGTGGGTCACGTCGAAGCCGTGGCGGGCGAGCACGGCGGACAGCGCCGCGGCGACGTGGTCGTCGTCCTCGACGAGCAACAGCCTCATTCGGTCCACCTCCTCTTCACCCGGTGCTTATGCACTCAGGCAGTCACGCCGATACACGGTGACGGCGTCAAGGCGGTTCCTGTTACATGCGGGTTCCGTTATCCAGCCGGTACGCGCAAGGGGCGTCCCCTTCACGCAGAGTGTCCGGTTGCGGCCGGATCGTTATGCTCAATTTCCCCTCAGATGTAATGACGCTGGTCTTACGGCGTTACTACTGTCCTCCCAACCGAGGAGGACGGAGCAAGAACCCCCATGGCCGAAGTATCGGTGACCAAGGACGCCGCACCGGCGGCGGACGAACTGGTCGTGCTGAAGAACGTCAACAAGCACTTCGGCGCGTTGCATGTGCTCCAGGACATCGACCTGACCATCGCCCGCGGTGAGGTCGTCGTCGTGATCGGGCCCTCGGGCTCGGGCAAGTCGACGCTGTGCCGGGCCATCAACCGCCTGGAGGGCATCGACTCGGGGAGCATCACGCTCGACGGCAAGCCGCTGCCCGCCGAGGGCAAGGAGCTCGCACGCCTGCGCGCCGACGTCGGCATGGTCTTCCAGTCCTTCAACCTCTTCGCCCACAAGACCGTTCTGGAGAACGTCACGCTGGGCCAGATCAAGGTCCGCAAGAAGTCGAAGGCCGAGGCCGAGGAGAAGGCCCGCGCCCTGCTCGACCGCGTCGGCGTCGGCACCCAGGCGGACAAGTACCCGGCCCAGCTCTCCGGCGGCCAGCAGCAGCGTGTGGCGATCGCCCGCGCCCTGGCCATGGAGCCGAAGGTGATGCTCTTCGACGAGCCGACCTCCGCGCTCGACCCGGAGATGATCAACGAGGTGCTCGAGGTCATGCAGCAGCTCGCGCGGGACGGCATGACCATGGTCGTCGTCACGCACGAGATGGGCTTCGCCCGCTCGGCCGCGAACCGCGTCGTGTTCATGGCGGACGGACAGATCGTCGAGCAGGCGACCCCGGACAAGTTCTTCACCGCACCCAAGAGCGACCGCGCCAAGGACTTCCTGTCGAAGATCCTGCACCACTGAGCTCTTGCATCACGGGCTGCTGCAACTCACCGAAAAGCAAAGGATGTTCATCATGAAGCTCCGTAAAGCCGGTATCGCCACCGTCTCCGTCCTCGCGCTCGCGCTGACCGCCACCGCCTGTGGCGACGACAAGAAGGAAGGCGGCTCGGGCTCCGAGGGCGGCGGGAAGTCGATCAAGATCGGCATCAAGTTCGACCAGCCGGGCATCGGCCAGAAGACGCCGGACGGGTTCGCCGGCTTCGATGTCGACGTCGCCACGTTCGTCGCCAAGGAGCTCGGTTACTCCGAGGACCAGATCGAGTTCGTCCAGACGCCGAGCGCCGACCGCGAGAACGCGCTCAAGAACGGGGATGTCGAGTTCATCGCCGCCTCGTACTCGATCAACGACGAGCGCGAGAAGCTCGTCGACTTCGCCGGTCCCTACCTGCTGGCCCACCAGGATCTGCTCGTCAAGGCCGACTCCGACATCGCCGAGGGCACCGACCTCAACGGCAAGAAGCTGTGCTCGGTGGCCGGTTCGACCTCCGCGCAGAACGTGAAGAAGGAGATCGCCCCGAAGGCGCAGCTCCAGGAGCGCGGCACGTACTCCGAGTGCCTCGAGGGTCTGGCAGGTGGCTCCATCGACGCCCTCACCACCGACGACTCGATCCTCGCGGGCTACGCCGCGCAGGACCAGTACAAGGGCAAGTTCAAGCTCGCCGGCCTCAAGCTGAGCAACGAGAACTACGGCATCGGTGTCAAGGAAGGCAACAAGGACCTCAAGGACAAGATCAACAAGGCCCTCGAGAAGATGGTCGCCGACGGTGCCTGGGAAGAGGCCGTCAAGAAGAACCTCGGCCCTGCCGGCTACAAGAACGAGCCGGCCCCGAAGATCGGCGTCATCGTCAAGTAACCCTTGACCAGCGGCCTTTGAGGACCTGACCGGGTGTTGGCCCGGATCCCGCGGCCGCGGCTCTTCGATGGCGCGCCACCTGGTTTCCGGGTGGCGCGCCAGGCCAACGACACGCGGAAGCGCGGGAGATCGTGTTCGACTTTCTTGAAGGCTACGACCTGCTCGGGGCGTTCTGGACGACGGTCCAACTGACCGTATTCTCCGGAATCATCGCCTTGGTATGGGGCACCATCCTGGCCGGTATGCGGGTCAGTCCCGTACCGCTCATGCGCGGTTTCGGAACCGCCTATGTCAACGTGGTGCGGAACATTCCACTGACCGTCATCATCGTTTTCTGCTCGCTCGGGCTCGCCGAGATCTTCGGCATCACGCTGGGCGCCCCGAACGACTTCAAGCTTCAGGGATTCCGTCTCGCGGTACTCGGCCTGAGCGCCTACACGGCCGCGTTCGTCTGTGAGGCACTGCGCTCCGGCATCAACACCGTGCCGATCGGGCAGGCGGAGGCAGCGCGTGCCATCGGTCTGAACTTCCGGCAGGTGCTCACGCTGGTGGTGCTTCCGCAGGCGTTCCGTTCCGTGGTGGGCCCGCTCGCCAACGTTCTGATCGCCCTGACGAAGAACACCACGGTCGCGGCCGCGATCGGTGTGGCCGAGGCCGGGCTCCTGATGAAGGAGATCGTCGAGACGGAGGCGCAGCTCTATGCGACCGCCGCGATCATCGCGCTCGGGTTCGTGATTCTCACCCTGCCGACGGGTCTCTTCCTCGGCTGGATAGGCAAGCGTGTGGCGGTGAAGCGATGAGCTCCGTTCTGTACGACATCCCCGGCCCGAAGGCCAAGCGCCGCAACCTCCTGTTCTCGGTCGTCTTCCTGGTCCTGCTCGGTCTGCTCGCCTGGTGGGCGATCGACCTCATGGGCGACAAGGACCAGTGGGTGTGGGCCAAGTGGAAGCCGTTCATCACGGCCGAGCCCTGGACCACCTATCTGCTGCCGGCTCTGGCCAACACGCTCAAGGCCGCCGGCCTCTCGATGGTCATCGCCCTGCCGCTCGGCGCGCTGCTCGGCATCGCGCGTCTCTCCGACCACCGCTGGGTGCGGATCCCCGTCGGAGCGGTCGTCGAGTTCTTCCGGGCCATCCCGGTCCTGATCATGATGGTCTTCGCCTCCGCGTTCTACGTGCAGTCGACGGACATCAGCTCCGACGACCGCCCGATGTACGCGGTCATCACCGGCCTGGTCCTGTACAACGCTTCGGTGCTCGCGGAGATCGTCCGGGCCGGCATCCTGTCCTTGCCGAAGGGGCAGACGGAAGCGGCCAAGGCGATCGGGCTGCGCAAGGGCCAGACCATGCGGACCATCCTGCTGCCGCAGGCGGTGACCGCGATGCTCCCGGCGATCGTCAGCCAGCTCGTGGTGATCCTGAAGGACACGGCACTCGGTGGCGCCGTGCTCAACTTCACCGAGCTCCTGAACTCCCGGGGAACCATCGCCGGGTACTACGGCAACCCGATCCAGACCTTCGCCGTCATCGCGGTGATCTACGTGCTCCTCAACTTCACCCTGACCACGTTCGCGTCCTGGCTCGAGAAGCGCCTGCGCCGCGGCAAGCGGAGCACCGGTGCGGTGCTCGGGGCGGGTGCGGTCGAGGACGTCGCCGGGGCCGGTGCGGGCACGGCCGGCATTCCCGCCGCGAAGGTCCGCGGCTCGTTCTCGGACGGCAGTGGCGGGACCGTATAGCCGACAGCACGCTCACGGAACGGAGGGCAGCGGTCACCACCGCTGCCCTCCGTTCTGTTACCACTGAGGCGCAGGCCCCCCGCCCAGCCTCGTAAACTGGATGACCGGCCGTCGTCCGCAGGTGGCGGCCGACGCAGCCCCCGGACCCCTCCGGCCCCGGTTCCGGACCTGTCCGGAGTCGGCTCAGGACCCCCGTAGACCCTCGTTTGGACTGATCTCTGGCATGTCGGCAACCCCGCGCACGTACGAAGTGAAGACCTACGGCTGTCAGATGAACGTGCACGACAGCGAGCGGCTCTCCGGGCTCCTGGAGGACGCCGGCTACGTGCGCGCGCCCGAGGGCGGTGACGGGGACGCGGACGTCGTCGTGTTCAACACGTGTGCGGTACGGGAGAACGCCGACAACCGCCTCTACGGCAACCTCGGCCGCCTCGCCCCGAAGAAGGCCTCGCGCCCCGGCATGCAGATCGCCGTCGGCGGCTGCCTCGCGCAGAAGGACCGCGACACCATCGTCCAGCGGGCCCCGTGGGTCGACGTGGTCTTCGGCACGCACAACATCGGCAAGCTGCCGGTCCTCCTGGAGCGCGCCCGCGTCCAGGAAGAGGCGCAGGTCGAGATCGCCGAGTCGCTCGAAGCCTTCCCGTCCACGCTGCCCACCCGCCGTGAGAGCGCGTACGCGGCCTGGGTGTCGATCTCCGTGGGCTGCAACAACACCTGCACGTTCTGCATCGTCCCGGCCCTGCGCGGCAAGGAGAAGGACCGCAGGACCGGCGACATCCTCGCGGAGATCGAGGCCCTGGTCGCCGAGGGCGTCTCGGAGATCACGCTGCTCGGGCAGAACGTCAACGCGTACGGGTCCGACATCGGCGACCGCGAGGCGTTCAGCAAGCTCCTGCGCGCCTGCGGGAACATCGAGGGCCTGGAGCGCGTCCGGTTCACCTCGCCGCACCCGCGCGACTTCACGGACGACGTGATCGCGGCGATGGCCGAGACGCCGAACGTGATGCCGCAGCTGCACATGCCGCTCCAGTCGGGCTCGGACCCGATCCTCAAGGCGATGCGCCGCTCGTACCGCCAGGAGCGCTTCCTCGGGATCATCGAGAAGGTGCGGGCCGCGATGCCGGACGCCGCGATCTCCACGGACATCATCGTGGGCTTCCCCGGCGAGACCGAGGAGGACTTCGAGCAGACGATGCACGTGGTGCGCGAGGCGCGGTTCACGAACGCGTTCACGTTCCAGTACTCCAAGCGACCCGGGACGCCCGCCGCCGAGATGGAGGGGCAGGTCCCGAAGGAGGTCGTCCAGGAGCGCTACATGCGGCTGGTCGCGCTCCAGGACGAGATCTCGTGGGACGAGAACAAGAAGCAGGTCGGGCGCACCCTCGACCTGATGGTGGCCGAGGGCGAGGGCCGCAAGGACGACGCCACGCACCGTCTGTCGGGCCGTGCGCCCGACAACCGGCTCGTGCACTTCACGAAGCCGGACGAGGAGGTCCGTCCCGGCGACGTGGTGACGGTCGAGATCACGTACGCGGCCCCGCACCACCTGCTGGCCGAGGGGCCGGCGCTCAAGGTGCGCCGTACGCGGGCGGGCGACGCGTGGGAGAAGCGGAACGCGGCGCCGGCGGCGAAGCCGGCGGGTGTGATGCTGGGGCTGCCGACGATCGGCGCCCCGGCGCCGTCGGCTGCTCCCGCGGGGTCGGGGTGCGGCTGCGACTGAGGGTGCCTTTGTCTGGCCCCTGCGGGTGGGCACCCCAGTGGGGCTGCGCCCCCTGTGCGTAGGCGGGGGCTTTGCCCTCCGTACCCAGGTGGGCGCTGTCCCTCCTGCACCTAGGCGGGGGCTTCGCCCCCCCCTGCACCCCCCCTTTGGGGCTTCGCCCCTTGCCCCCGATCGCGCCTGAACGGCGCTCGTCCTCAAACGCCGGACGGGCTGGAGGGTGCTCCACGCCCTGACAGGTGCCGGACGGGCTGGGGAGCGCACGCTCTGGCAGGTGCCGGACGGGCTGGAGGGTGCCCACGCTCTGGCAGGTGCCGCACGGCTTGGAGCCCCATCGGCTGAACTTAGAGCCGAGTCAGCCGGTACCCTGCCGATCATGCTCGTCGCCGCAGCCGTCTGTCCCTGTCCGCCTCTGCTCGTGCCCGCCGTGGCGGCCGGGGCGGCCCATGAGCTCGATGCGGTGCGGGCCGCCTGCGCGGACGCGCTCGGCGTGCTGGCCGCCGCGCGGCCGGACCGTCTGATCGTCGTCGGCCCGGCCGAACAGAGCGGGCGCGGGCCGCACCCGCAGGGGAGCACCGGGACCTTCGAGGGCTTCGGCGTGGACGTCGCCGTGCAGCTGGGGAGCGGCGCGGCCGGGGACGGGCGGCTGCCGGTCTCGCTGTCCGTGGCCGCCTGGCTCCTGGAGCAGGCGCGGTGGGCCGGGCCCGTCGAGGGGCTCGGCGTCGGCGAGCCGCTCGCGCCCGAGCGCTGCTTCGAGGTCGGTGCCGAACTGGCCGTCCAGGCCGAGCGCGTGTCACTGCTCGTGATGGGGGACGGCAGCGCGTGCCGGACGCTGAAGGCGCCGGGGTATCTGGACGAGCGCGCCGAGCCCTTCGACGCCGCGGTGGCCCGGGCGCTGGGCGCGGCGGACGTGCAGGCACTCAAGGATCTGGACGCGGAGCTCGCGTACGAACTGAAGGCCGCGGGCCGCGCGCCCTGGCAGGTGCTCGCGGGCGCCGCGGAGGGCGCGGGCCTGAGCGGCACACTGCTCCACGACGAGGCGCCGTACGGCGTGGGATACCTGGTCGCGGCCTGGTCCTGAACGCGCACTTGCTGCCTTACGCGCGCCACTTCCCGTACGAGCCCCGCTTCCCGCACGCACGCCATGACCCGTACGCGTGCCCATCCCGTACGCACGCACCCTCGTAACCGCCCGCACCGGCGGTCCACCGCTCCGCACGAGGACGGCCGTGAGGCATCCGCCCCACGGCCGTCCGTCCGGTCCTCGCCTCGTCAGGAGGCCGGCGGCGTCGGCGTCCCGCCGGCAGCCGGAGGCGTACCGGGACCTTGCCCGCCTGAGCCGGGACCTTGCCCACCCGAACCGGGACCCTGACCGCCCGAAGCCGGTGCCTGACCCTGAGGTCCGGAACCCTGGCCCTGGGGCCCGGGACCCTGACCCTGCGCGGGCCCCGGCCCCGTGTCCGATTCCGCGGCCAGCCGGCCCAAGGCGTCCTTCGCCTTGCCGGTGCCCGTCTGGATCTTGTCGCTGTACTTGCCCTTGGTCTTCTCGTCCACGGCCTTCGCGGCCTTGTCGAGTCCCTGCTCGATCTTGTCCCCGTGCTCCTTGGCAAGGTCGTTGACCTTGCCCTTCGCCGGGGCGAGCTTGGCCTTCAGCGTGTCAAGGAGGCCCATGGCGCACCTTCTTCTTCGGACCGCCGCGGCGGTCGGCTACTTGCGGGCGCTGTCCCCGGCCTCGTTGTCCGCCGCCTGGTCGGCCGACTGCTGCTTCGGGATCTCCACCGACTCGGCGGCGGTCTCCTCGGCCTTCGGCTCAGCCGGCTCCGGCGCGGCCTCGGCGCTCGCCTCGGCCTCGGGCTCGGCCGTCAGGGTGGCCGTGGAACCCTCGGCCGTTGACGCGGTCTCGGTCTCCTTGCCCTTGCGACGGAACCGTGCAAAAACGCCCATTTCCACTCCAAAAGTACTCGTGTGAGCGAAATTCCGCGCCGCCCGGTGCGTCTCCTTGCGACTCCCGGGTCTCCAGTCCTCGAAAACCGGCGGCCGAAACCTCGCAACAGGCAACGAAGGGGGGCCCGATGTGTCACTGCGGCTTCCCGTAGCTCGTTCGAGGACTTGTCCGGCGCCTGCGAGACTGGTCGGGTGAGTAGCGCAGCAGCCACGCCCAGTTCAGGGCCCCGTGTCATCGCCGTCGTCGGGCCCACCGCGGCCGGCAAGTCGGACCTCGGGGTCTTCCTCGCACGCGAACTCGGCGGCGAAGTCGTCAACGCGGACTCGATGCAGCTCTACCGTGGGATGGACATCGGCACCGCCAAGCTGACGCTCGAGGAGCGCGCGGGCATCCCGCACCACCTCCTGGACATCTGGGACGTGACCGAGGCGGCCAGCGTCGCCGAGTACCAGAAGCTGGCCCGCGCCGAGATCGACCGGCTGCTCGCCGAGGGCCGCTGGCCCGTCCTCGTCGGCGGGTCCGGCCTCTACGTGCGCGGCGCCGTGGACCAGCTCGAGTTCCCCGGTACGGACCCGGCGGTCCGCGCCCGCCTGGAGGAGGAGCTCGCCCTGCGCGGCTCCGGCGCCCTGCACGCCCGGCTCGCCGCCGCCGACCCCGAGGCCGGGAAGGCGATCCTGCCCAGCAACGGCCGGCGCATCGTGCGCGCCCTGGAGGTCATCGAGATCACCGGACAGCCGTTCACCGCGAACCTGCCCGGGCATGACTCGGTCTACGACACGATCCAGATCGGCGTGGACGTGGCCCGGCCCGAGCTGGACGAGCGGATCGCGCTGCGCGTGGACCGCATGTGGGAGGCGGGTCTCGTCGAGGAGGTGCGCGCCCTGGAGGCCCAAGGCCTGCGGGAAGGCCGTACGGCTTCGCGGGCGCTGGGCTACCAGCAGGTGCTCGCCGCCTTCGCGGGGGAGTGCACCGAGGAGGAGGCCCGCGCCGAGACGGTGCGCGCCACCAAGCGCTTCGCGCGCCGCCAGGACTCCTGGTTCCGCCGGGACCCGCGCGTGACCTGGCTCAGCGGTGCCGCCGCCGACCGCGGGGAACTCCCGGACCGGGCAATGGCGTTGGTCGAACGAGCGGTTACAGCCTGATCACGTGATGGCATCGGGACGCTCCGGCGGTCATCGGGGCCTCGGCGCCCGTGCCATCATCGAGCTTCGATCGACCGTGGAGTCCAGTTGGGAGGGCGCGTGGCGATGGAGGCCGGCCCTCGCGACACCGCACATGAGGAGCAGGGGCAGCTGAGCCCCGAGGGTCATGCCGGGCTGCCCGGACAGGGCGGCGACGACCTGCCCGGCCCGGGTGCGGACGAGCCCGCGGACCGCGCGGCGGAACTGCACGCCGAGGACGGCGTGGTGGTCCCCGACGGCCCCGACCCCGAGGAGGAGGCCGCCGCCCTGGCCGGCTCCGAGGTCGAGGTCGAGCTGCGCCCCCAGCGCAAGCTGCGCATCTGGCAGATCGCCCCGATCGTGGTCCTCGCCACGCTCGGTTCGCTGATGTTCGCCTTCCCCCTCGCCTTCGAGTTCGGCGACGGCGGCGCGGTGGTCGCCATGCTCGGACTGCTGATCAGCTGCTGCGCCGCGGGCTGGGGCGTGATGGCCGCCCGCCGGGTCGGGCACACGTGGCCCGGCCTGCCGGCCCGGGGTTCCGGCCACCGCCCGGACTGGCGGGTCGTCCTTGCGTACACCGCCGTGGTCGGGGTGCTCGCCGTCCTCGCCGTGTGGCGGGTCGCCCGGCTGCGCTGACGCGGCCGTGGACACAGGTGGCCACCCGTGCCCGCAAGGACAAACGGCCCACCCCGTACGATCGAGGAATGAGCATCGCCTTCCTCAAGGGCCACGGCACGCAGAACGACTTCGTGATCGTGCCCGACCCGGACAATGCCGTGCAGCTGAGCCCGAGCGCGGTCGCCGTGCTCTGCGACCGGCGGGCCGGGCTCGGCGGCGACGGCCTGCTGCACGTGGTGCGCTCGGCCGCGCACCCCGAGGCCGCGCACATGGCGGGCGAGGCCGAGTGGTTCATGGACTACCGCAACGGTGACGGGTCCGTCGCCGAGATGTGCGGCAACGGCGTCCGCGTCTTCGCCCACTACCTCCAGCGCGCGGGCCACGTGGAGGCCGGCGACCTCGCCGTCGCCACCCGCGGGGGCGTCAAGCGCGTGCACATCGACAAGTCCGGCGACATCACCGTGTCCATGGGCAAGGCGGTCCTCCCGGAGGACCGGGCCACGGTCACCGTCGGCGAGCACAGCTGGCCCACGTACAACGTGAACATGGGCAACCCGCACGCGGTCGCCTTCGTCGACGACCTGGACCAGGCCGGCGATCTGTTCACGGCCCCCGCCACCGCACCCGCCGGGGTCTACCCCGAGGGCGTGAACGTGGAGTTCGTCGTGGACCGCGGCGAGCGCCACGTCGCGATGCGCGTGCACGAGCGCGGGGTCGGCGAGACACGCTCCTGCGGTACGGGGGCCTGCGCGGTGGCCGTCGCCACGGCGCGGCGCGACGGGCTCGACCCGGCCAGGACCGGTTCCCCCGTGACGTACACGATCGACCTGCCCGGCGGCCGTCTGGCCATCACCGAGCGGGCCGACGGAGAGATCGAGATGACAGGGCCGGCGGTGATCGTGGCCGAAGGTGAGATCAGTTCCGAATGGTTCGAAACCCTTGATGCGTGAACCTTCGCTCGAATGGGTGATCCGTTTCACGCTCGGCGAGAGCCGGTGAGCAGCGCGTGATGGGGTCGGTAGCATCAAGCACCGGCTCGGACGACGCGATACCGGGATCAGCGTCCACACCAAGGATGCGTCGTCCCGCTCACGAGGGTGCCGGTCGACGCAGCCGGAGGTGGCGAGGATGAGTGCAGAGGCGACAGGCCCCACGAATCCGGGATTGCCCCGCAGGCGTGGCAGGTCCCGGCTCGATCTGCGCCGCCTCGGCCGGGCCGCCCTGCGCGGCTCCGCCTCCCGCGACCGCCTCCCCGACGCCATCGGCCACGTGGTGGAGGCGCACCGCGCCCACCACCCCGACGCCTCGCAGGAGCAGCTGGACGCGCTGCGCCGCGCGTATGTGCTCGCCGAGTCCTCGCACCGCGGACAGATGCGCAAGAGCGGCGAGCCGTACATCACGCACCCGCTCGCGGTGACCCTGATCCTCGCCCAACTCGGCGCGGAGACCACCACGTTGGTGGCCTCGCTGCTGCACGACACGGTCGAGGACACCGAGGTCACGCTCGACCAGGTGCGCACCGAGTTCGGCGACGAGGTCTGCTATCTCGTCGACGGCGTCACCAAGCTGGAGAAGGTGGACTACGGGGCCGCCGCCGAGCCCGAGACCTTCCGCAAGATGCTCGTCGCGACGGGCAACGACGTGCGGGTCATGTCCATCAAGCTTGCCGACCGCCTGCACAACATGCGCACCCTCGGCGTGATGCGCCCCGAGAAGCAGGCCCGTATCGCCAAGGTCACGCGGGACGTGCTGATCCCGCTCGCCGAACGGCTGGGCGTCCAGGCCCTCAAGACCGAGCTCGAAGACCTCGTCTTCGCGATCCTGCACCCCGAGGAGTACGCGAAGACCAAGGCGCTGATCGCCGAGAACGAGCGCGGGTCCGACCCCCTCGCGGCCATCGCCGAGGACGTACGGGGCGTGCTGCGCGAGGCCGACATCGAGGCCGAAGTCCTCATCAGGCCACGCCACTTCGTCTCCGTGCACCGCGTACGGATGAAACGCGGCGAGCTGCGCGGCGCCGACTTCGGGCGCCTCCTCGTGCTCGTGAACGAGGACGCGGACTGCTACGGGGTGCTCGGCGAGCTGCACACCTGTTTCACGCCCGTGGTCTCGGAGTTCAAGGACTTCATCGCCGTACCGAAGTTCAACCTGTACCAGTCCCTGCACACCGCCGTGGTCGGACGCGACGGCGGCCAGGTGGCCGAAGTCCTCATCCGTACGCACCAGATGCACAAGGTCGCCGAGGCCGGCGTCGTGGCGCTCGGCAACCCCTACGCCCAGGCCGCCTCGGAGGAGCCCGCCCCCGACGGCGAGCGCGCCGACCCGACCCGGCCCGGCTGGCTCTCCCGGCTGCTCGACTGGCAGCAGGCCGCACCCGACCCCGACACCTTCTGGTCCTCGCTGCGCGAAGAGCTCGCCCAGGACCGCGAGATCACCGTCTACCGCGCCGCCGGCGGCACTTTGGGGCTGCCCGCGGGCGCCAGCTGCATCGACGCCGCCTACGCGCAGCACGGCGAGGGAGCGCACCACTGCATCGGCGCGCGGGTCAACGACCGGCTGGTCGCGCTCAGTACGGTCCTGCGCGACGGCGACACCGTGCAGATCCTGCTCGCGCCCCCCGAGGCCGGCACCGGGCCCGACGCCGAGTGGCTCGACCACGCCCGCACCCCGGCGGCCCGTATCGCGATCAAGGGCTGGCTCGCCGCCCACCCCGACGGGCCCGCCGTCAGCGAGCAGACCGCGCCCCGGCCCGGACTCACCGTCGCGGGCGCCCGGCACAGCGCCGCCAACGCCGTGGTGGACCTGCCCGGCGCCGCCGTGCGCCTGGCCGGGTGCTGTACGCCCGTGCCGCCCGACGCCGTCACGGGGTTCGCCGTACGCGGCAACGTCGTGACGGTGCACCGCGTCGGCTGCCCCGCCGTGGGCCGGATGGCCGCGCTCGGACGCGGGCCCGTGGGGGTGCGCTGGGTGGAGGTGGACTCGGCGCAGTGCCGCGTGACGCTCACCGCCGAGTCCTTCGGCCGGCCGCACCTGCTCGCCGACCTCACCGAGGCCATCGCGATCGAGGGCGTGGCGATCGTCTCGGCCACCGTCGAGCCGCCCACCGAGGGCCGCGTACGCCACACGTACACCCTCCAACTCCCCGACGCGGCACGCCTGCCGGGCCTGATGCGGGCCATGCGCAAGGTCGCGGGTGTGTACGACGTGAGCCGGGCCCAGCACCGGGCCGCCGCCACCTCCTGAACCGCGGGAGCCCGCGGACTCGTACGGCACAACCTCGTTCGGGTGGGTGCGGCGCGCGCCGTCGACGCCGGGCGGCGCCGCGCTGATAGCCGTAATCCATGCTGCTCAAGCCCCGTCTCAAGGCCGCGCTCCTGGCCGCCGCCTCGCTGTCCCTGCTCGCCGCGAGCGCCCCGTCGCCCGCCGCACCGCTCGGCATCGGCGACCCGCTCTTCCCGCACCTCGGCAACCCCGGCTACGACGTCCGCTCGTACGACATCTCCTTCACCTACCGCGGCTCCAACACCGAGCCGCTCGACGCCGTCACCAAGATCGACGCGCTGGCCACCGAGCGTCTGGACCGGATCAACCTGGACTTCGCGCAGGGCGAGGTCCGCGGGGTGGAGGTCAACGGCCGGCCGGCGCGGTTCGTGAGCATGGGCGAGGACCTGGTGGTCACGCCCCGCACCGCCCTGCCGGCCGGCAGCCGGATGCGCGTCACCGTGCGGCACACCAGCGACCCGACGCCGGACGAGAAGTACGAGGGCGGCTGGGTGCGCACCGGCGACGGGCTCGTCATGGCCAACCAGGCCGACGCCGCCCACCTGGTGTTCCCGTGCAACGACCACCCGTCCGACAAGGCGCAGTTCACCTTCCGCGTGACCGCCCCGCGTGAGTACACCGCGGTGGCCAACGGACTCGCAGCGGGCCGCGAGCGCGCCGGCGCCGACACCTCCTGGACCTACCGCACCGTGCACCCCATGGCCACCGAGTTGGCCCAGGTCGCCATCGGACGCTCCACCGTCGTGCACCGCAAGGGCCCGCACGGGCTGCCCGTGCGCGATGTCGTGCCCACCGAGGACCGCGAGACGATGGAGCGCTGGCTGCGCAAGACGCCCGACCAGATCGCCTGGATGGAGCGGAAGGTCGGGCGCTACCCGTTCGAGGCGTACGGGGTGCTCGTCGCCGACGCCGAGACGGGCTTCGAGCTGGAGACGCAGACCCTGTCGCTCTTCGAGCGCTCGCTGTTCACGCGGACCGAGTTCCCCGAGTGGTACGTGGACTCGATCATGGTGCATGAGCTCGCCCACCAGTGGTTCGGCAACAGCGTCAGCCCGCGCACCTGGTCCGACCTGTGGCTGAACGAGGGGCACGCCACCTGGTACGAGGCCCTGTACGCCGAGGAGAAGGCCGGCCAGCCGCTGGCGGACCGGATGCGGGACGCCTACCGGCAGTCCGACCAGTGGCGGGCCATGGGCGGCCCGCCGGCCTCGCCGAAGCGGCCCGCACCGGGACAGAAGATCAGCATCTTCCGGCCGGTGGTGTACGACGGCAGCGCGCTCGTCCTGTACGCGCTGAGGCAGGAGATCGGCAGGGCCGCTTTCGAGCGCCTGGAGCGGCAGTGGGTGGCGCGGCACGCGGACGGCGTGGCCACGACGGCGGACTTCGTGGCGCTGGCGTCGCGGGTGGCGGACCGGGACCTGAGCGGGTTCTTCCAGGCATGGCTGTACGGCGAGAAGACGCCGAAGATGCCCGGGCACCCGCAGTGGCGGGCCGTCACGGCGGGCTGACCTGCGGCGGGGTTGCACGGTGCGGGGCGGGGGAGAATCCGGATGCCGGGGCGGGGGAGCAGCATGGCGCCGGGGTGGGAAAAGCCGGATGACGAGACGTCCCGTGCCGTGCGACCATCGATGCCGTCGACGCCGCACGGCGGACCCGGGAATCCTGGGGCGCCGGGAAGCGTTGACTCCAGCACGGGGACCCGCACAGGACGGGCTTCCGTATCCATTTCGACGTAGAGGATCCAATTGACCTTCTCTTCCCCTTCCCAGGACGCGCAGGACCCGCAGCACGACCACGGCAAGCCCCTCGCGCCGAGCCTCCCCGAAGGACTTCGGGCCGAAGCCCTGATGGAAGAGGACGTCGCCTGGAGCCAGGAGATCGACTCGGAGCGCGACGGTGAGCAGTACGACCGTTCCGAGCGAGCCGCCCTGCGTCGTGTGGCGGGCCTGTCCACCGAGCTCGAGGACGTCACCGAGGTCGAGTACCGCCAGCTCCGCCTGGAGCGCGTGGTCCTCGTCGGCGTGTGGACGTCCGGCACGCTCCAGGACGCGGAGAACTCCCTCGCGGAGCTCGCCGCCCTCGCCGAGACGGCGGGTGCCCTGGTGCTCGACGGTGTCTTCCAGCGGCGCGACAAGCCCGACCCGGCGACCTACATCGGTTCCGGCAAGGCCATGGAGCTGCGCGACATCGTCCTCGAAACCGGAGCCGACACCGTCGTGTGCGACGGTGAGCTCAGCCCCGGCCAGCTCATCCACCTCGAAGACGTCGTCAAGGTCAAGGTGGTCGACCGGACCGCCCTGATCCTCGACATCTTCGCCCAGCACGCCAAGTCCCGAGAGGGCAAGGCGCAGGTCGCGCTCGCGCAGATGCAGTACATGCTGCCGCGGCTGCGCGGCTGGGGTCAGTCGCTGTCCCGTCAGATGGGTGGCGGCGGCGGTGGCGGCATGGCCACGCGTGGTCCCGGTGAGACCAAGATCGAGACGGATCGTCGGCGGATCCGCGAGAAGATGGCGAAGATGCGCCGTGAGATCGCGGAGATGAAGACGGGCCGCGACATCAAGCGCCAGGAGCGCAAGCGCAACAAGGTGCCTTCGGTGGCCATCGCCGGCTACACCAACGCGGGCAAGTCCTCGCTGCTCAACCGTCTGACGGGCGCGGGTGTGCTGGTGGAGAACGCGCTGTTCGCCACCCTCGACCCGACCGTCCGCAAGGCGGAGACGCCGAGCGGCCGGGTGTACACGCTCGCGGACACGGTCGGTTTCGTCCGGCACCTGCCGCACCACCTCGTCGAGGCGTTCCGCTCCACGATGGAGGAGGTCGGCGAGTCCGACCTGATCCTGCACGTGGTGGACGGTTCGCACCCGGCGCCGGAGGAGCAGCTCGCGGCCGTACGCGAAGTGATCCGCGATGTCGGCGCCACCGACGTACCGGAGATCGTCGTCGTCAACAAGGCGGACGCGGCGGACCCGCTGGTGCTCCAGCGCCTGCTGCGCACCGAGCGGCACGCGCTCGCGGTCTCGGCCCGTACGGGCGAGGGCATCGACAAGCTGCTCGCGCTCATCGACGCCGAACTGCCGCGCCCGTCGGTCGAGATCGAGGCCCTGGTGCCTTACACGCAGGGCGCCCTCGTGGCCCGCGCCCACTCCGAGGGCGAGGTCCTCTCCGAGGAACACACGGGCGAGGGCACGCTGCTCAGGGCACTGGTGCACGAGGAGCTGGCGGCGGAACTGTCGACATTCGTCCCGGCCAAGGGCTGAACGCCCGCTTCAATACGCCGATGGCCCGCCTCCCTCGGGGGAGGCGGGCCATCGCCGTATGGGTGGGCTTGTGCGGGGCGAGCTTTTGAGCGAAGGGCGCGCCGGCCGGGGGTCCAGGGGGCGGAGCTCCCGGGTGGGGGCCTTGGGGCGGAGCCCCAAAACACCCCCCCCGCCGCGGAGCGGCGGAGCAGGGTGCCGTCCGGCACAGCGGCACCCTGCTCCCCGTACCCCTAACTGCTGCCGTACTTCTCGCTCATCTGCAAGAACAACTCCTCAGCCCCCGCCCCGAGCTGCGGACCCGCGAGCCAGCCCGCGCTGCCCGCCGGGCCGATCGAGGTGTTCGAGACGAGGTAGGTCTTCTTGTCGGGCTTCACGTGGAACCAGCCGCCCCCGGAGGACCCGGCCGTCATGGTGCAGCCGATGCGGAACATCGTCGGCGCCGAGGGAGTCAGCGACAGACGGACCGGCTTGTCCAGGCACTTGAACATCTGCACACCGTTGAACGGCGGCGCCTGCGGGTAACCCCACGCCCCCATCGTGCCGATCTCCGTCGCGGACGGAGCGTCGAAGTCGACCGGCAGCGCCGCGCCCACGGTCTCCTCCAGGGACTTGCCGCCCTTCTCGGGCTTCACGTGCATCACGGCGTAGTCGTACTCGTACGAGGCACCGGAGGTCGCCGCCGTCGTCCCGTTGATCCACTCACCGGAGGTGGATACCCAGTCGGCCCAGAACTGGCCGTACGGGGCGACCTCGTCCGCCGTCGCGTTCTGCAGCTCGGCCGGCGACTTGCCCTCACGGTTGTACGCGGGGATGAAGGCGATGTTGCGGAACCAGCCGCCCTCCGCGCCCGCGTGCACACAGTGGCCCGCGGTCCACACCAGGTTCGACTTACCAGGGTTGTTGGGGTCCTTGACGATCGTGCCCGAGCAGACCGCCGCGCCCTCGGGGGTGTCGAAGAAGATCTTGCCGACCGGAGCCGCGTGCTTCCAGTACGGCTTCTTCTCCTCCTGCGCCTCGACCGGCGCCGGGTCCGGGTCGGTCACGCCCGCGTCGGAGTCCGTGGCGGCCTTGGTGTCGATCGTCTGGACCGGGTCCTTGGCCTCCTCCATGCGCTCGGGCTTCCAGAGGTCCTTGATGACCGGGTTGACGAAGTCCTCGGCCTCACGCAGCCACTTGTCCTTGTCCCAGTTCTTCCAGCCCCCCTTCTCCCACTCGTCCAGGTCGATGCCGTGCTCCTTGAGCCGGTCGGTGAGGTCGGCGGGGAGCTCAGGCAGCTCGCTGAGACCGCTGTCGCCCTTGTCGGCACCCTGGGACGTGGCCGGCTTGTCGGCCGCCTTCGGGTCCTCCTCGCTGCCGCAGGCCGTCAGGGCCAGGGCCGAGACGAGGCCTATCGCGCCCAGGCGCAAGGCGGTTGGTCGTATCGAACGCATGGTGGTGTGACCCCCGTTGATGTCCGTAGTGCTGTCATGGATGCGCCAGCTGTCATGAATACGTCAGGCTGACGCGCGAAGGTGCCGGTCTCCGGGCACGAGAACCCACTATGCACGGTGAGTTGTGGGTGCCCGACGGCGGGTGCGTGAAGATATCGGCAGGGCGTGCCCGGTGCGAACGCGCCCTGCCGGGACGTCAGTTCGCGAACTTCTCGCTCACCGCGTCGTAGATCCCCTTGGCCTCGTCGCCGAGCCGCGGACCGGCGAGCCAGCCCGCCGTCACCGGGCCGATCGAGGTGTTGGACACCAGGGCGGGCTTGCCGTCCTTGCCGGTCGCGACCCAGCCGCCGCCGGAGGAACCGCCGGTCATGGTGCAGCCGATGCGGTACATCGTCGGGTCCTCGGTGTTCAGCGAGAGCCGGCCCGGCTTGTCGGCGCAGGCGAGCTGGCGCTGGCCGTCGAAGGGCGGGGCGGCCGGGTAGCCGGTGGCGGTCATCGAGTCGATGCCGGACACCGCCGGAGCGTTGAACTCGACCGGCAGGGCGGCGCCCACGGTCTCCTCGAGGGACTTGCCGTTGTCCTTCTCGGGCTTCACGTGCAGCACCGCGAAGTCGTACGGAGCGCCGGCGCCGCCCGTCGGGCCGCCGGTCTCGATCCACTGCTGCGAGGTCTGTGCCCAGTCCGCCCAATAGAGGCCGTGCGGGGCGATCTCCTCACGCGGCGCGCCTTCGAGCTCGGCCGCCGACTTGCCCGCGTTGTTGTACGAGGGCACGAAGGTGATGTTGCGGTACCAGCCGCCCGCCGCGCCCGCGTGCACGCAGTGGCCGGCCGTCCACACCATGTTGGACTTGCCGGGGTTGGCCGGGTCGGTGACGACCGTCGCCGAGCAGACCATGGAGCCCTCGGGGCCGTCGAAGAAGAGCTTGCCGGAGGCGGGGGAGGACTCGGTGTACGGGGTGCTCAGCGCGGCCGCCTCGACCGGCGCCGGGGTCGGGTCCGTCTTGCCCTGATCACCCGAGATGTCGTCCTCGACCGGCTTCGCGGGCTGCTTGTCCGCGTCGCGCATCCGGTCCTCGTCCCACAGATCCTCGATGATCGGATTGACGAAGTCCTCGGCCTCGCGCAGCCAGTCGTCCTTGTTCCACTCCTTCCAGGCCCCGTCCTTCCACTCGTCGAGGTCGATCCCGTGCTCCTTGAGCCGGTCCTTGACGCCGTCGGGGATCTGGATGCCGTCCTGGGCGCTGGAGGACGGAGGCTTGTCGGCCGCGTCGGCTCCGCCGTCGTCGCCGTTGCAGGCGGTGGCGGTCAGCGCGACGGCGGCACAGAGCGCGAGCGCGGACAGGGGAGTGCGACGGCGTGCGGCTCTGCTGCCCGCGCCCCTCCTCGCGCGTACGGCGTGCAGCGGGCGTATGGGTCGCATATCCGGATCTCCCCCTGGTCGGAAGCTGTTCTTGTCGTTCGCTCGGGCCGCGAAGCGGGCGGCATCGGGCGGCAACCACCCTATGCCGGTGCCGTAGGGGACTTCCGACGGATGGGCAACGGTTCCGTCACGGCAAGGATCTTCCGCGCGGCCGTGATCCCCCGCTCGCCGCGTCGTTGGTACGTACGGGGGACTCGCGACAAGCGTTCAACTCCCCTTCTGTCCGCGGACATCTGCGCCTTCCGTGGTACGGGGCCGTCCCGCGATGCGGGGCTGTCCCCTCGTACGGGCAACTCGTCGCCGGGACCCTCCCGTCGTACGGGCACCCGGTGCCGGACCTTCCGGTACCGGGACTTCCCGGTGCCGGGGCCTTCCCGGTCATGGGGCGGTGCACGCGTCCGCGTCCGCACACCGCCGTACCAGGGGAGGACCGAACGCCGTGGCCGTGACCGAGCCGACGGTGAGCGCCGACGCGCCGCCATGGAAGACCGGGGGAGGGCTGCCGCCCGCGCGGCAGGGCTCCTTCGGTGAAGGGGCCGCGGCCCACGGGGCCGAGGGGATCCTGCGGCGGCAGTCGTCGCGGGAGTCCGCGGCGCGTACCTATGCGCGGTCGCTGCCCATCGTGCCGGTGCGGGCCCGCGGCCTGACCATCGAGGGCGCGGACGGCCGGCGGTACCTCGACTGCCTGTCCGGAGCGGGCACCCTGGCGCTCGGGCACAACCACCCCGTGGTGCTCGAGGCGATCCGCGAGGTGCTCGACTCGGGGGCGCCGCTGCACGTCCTCGACCTGGCGACGCCCGTCAAGGACGCCTTCACCACCGAGCTGTTCGCCACGCTGCCGAAGGTGCTGGCCGACCGCGGACGCGTGCAGTTCTGCGGCCCGGCGGGCACCGACGCGGTCGAGGCCGCGCTGAAACTGGTGCGTACGGCGACCGGGCGCAGCGGCATGCTCGCGTTCACCGGCGCCTATCACGGGATGACCGCGGGCGCGCTGGAAGCGTCGGGCGGTGCTCAGGATGTACGGGTCACCAGGCTGCCGTTCCCGCAGGACTACCGCTGCCCCTTCGGCACCGGCGGGGAGCGCGGGGCCGAACTGGCCGCGCGCTGGACCGAGTCGCTGCTCGACGATCCCAAGTCGGGGGTGCCGCTGCCGGCCGGGATGATCGTCGAACCCGTGCAGGGCGAGGGCGGTGTGCTGCCCGCTCCGGACGGCTGGCTGCGGCGGATGCGGGACCTCACCGCCGAGCGGGGGATCCCGCTGATCGCCGACGAGGTGCAGACGGGGGTCGGCCGCACCGGGGCCTTCTGGGCCGTGGAGCACAGCGGGGTCGTGCCCGATGTGATGGTGCTCTCCAAGGCCATCGGCGGCAGCCTCCCGCTCGCCGTCCTCGTCTACCGCGACGACCTCGACGTATGGGAACCGGGCGCCCACGCGGGCACGTTCCGCGGCAACCAGCTGGCGATGGCCGCCGGCGCGGCCACCCTCGCCTACGTACGCGAGAACCAACTCGCCGATCGCGCCGCCTCATTGGGGGAGCGGATGCTCGCGCAACTGGCGGAGCTCGCCCGGTCGTATCCGTGCGTGGGGGACGTGCGCGGGCGGGGGCTGATGATCGGGGTGGAGTTCGTGGACCCCGAGGCGGGGGACGGGGCCGCGGGCGCCGTTCGGGCAGGCGCGAGTGGCGGCGGTGGCGTGAGTGCCGAAGGCGGTGCGGGCGCAGGTACGGGAGGGCCGCTGCCCGCTGCGCCGGGGCTTGCTGCGGCCGTGCAGCGGGCCTGCCTGGAGCGCGGGCTGATCGTCGAACTCGGCGGCCGCCACTCCAGTGTCGTCCGGCTGCTGCCCCCGCTCACCCTCACCGACGAGCAGGCCGTCGCCGTCATGGACCGGCTCGCGGACGCGGTCGGTTCGGTCCGGTCCGGGCACCGCTCGGGTGGCACGGCTGCTCCACCGGTACGGATCGACCTCGGCTCCGCCCGTACGACAGGCGGAGCCGCCACCGGCGCCGTCCGATGACCACCAAGCTTCCACCACCGCACAAGGAAACCCTCGTGAACCGCACACCGACACCAGACGGCCACCCGCACCCCGCCGACCGCGCACCTGGCGCCGCCCCCTGCTCGCTGACGGCGGACCCGGGGGCGCTGCCGCGTCAGAAGTCGGGGCAGGCCGGTGCGGCGGCCGGCGTAACTGGCGCAACCGGCGCGACCGGCGGGGCTGCGGCGACCACTCCGACTGGCGCGGCTACGGCGACCGCCTCGACCGCCCCGACCGCTGTCGCTGCCCCGAGCGCTGCGGCCGCTGCTGCCGCCGTGGCCGAGCGGCCGTGGTCGGTCGACGAGGCCGGACGGCCGGTCCAGGCGCCGCAGCAGACGGAACCGGCCGCCTTCGCCGACGAGTTGGAGCACCCCGACCCGGCCGCCGCGGCGAACGCGGCCGGTGTGGAGAACCTGCTCCGGTGCTGGATCCGCGAACGGGACCTCACGCCGGACCCGAGCGGCCGCGTGCTGCGGATCGCCCTGCCCGCGAGCGGCCTGACCCTGCTCGTCCCCGTCCACTACTGGTCGCCCACCGGCTGGCACCGCCTCGGCGCACCCGCCTTCGCGACCGCCCCCACGGCCGCACCGCCGCTCGACGCCGTGACCTTGGCGGCACTGCTGAGCCGGGAGACGGGGACGGAGGCCGAGCAGGGGCCGGCCGAGGGCGGTACGCCGGCCTCGGGCGGTGCGCCGGATGCGTCCGGCACACCCAGTACACGCGGCACAACCCGCACGTCCGGCGCACTCCTCGCACCCCTCGCACCCAGCACATCCGGCGCGGATGACCGAGCCCCAAGTGCCCCTGCCTGGCGCCCCGTTGGAGACGGCAGCGACCTCGTCGGGCGCGTCGCCGACTCCGTGCGGCGTACGGCGGAATTCCTGAGTGTGCGCCGCCGCGCCGTCTCGGCGGCCCGCACCCCGGAGATCCCCGCACATCCCGACGCGGCCGACCTCTTCCTCCGAGCCGAACAGTCGCTCGTCCTCGGACACCCCCTGCACCCGACGCCCAAGAGCCGCGAAGGGCTCTCCGAAGCGGAGGCCGCGCGCTACTCGCCGGAAGCGCACGGCTCGTTCGCCCTGCACTGGATGGCCGTGGCCCCCTCGGCCCTCGCCGCCGACTCTGCCTGGACCGAGCGCGGTCGCACGGTCCCGGCCGAACAGCTCCTGACCCGTCTCGCCGGACCCGCCGCCAAGCGCGCCGCCTCCGCGCACGCCGCCGAACCTGCCGACGGATACGCACTGTTGCCGCTGCACCCCTGGCAGGCCGGCGAACTGGCGCACCGGCCCGAGGTCGCCGAACTCCTGGAACGCGGCCTGATCAAGGACCTCGGCCCGCTGGGCGACTCCTGGTACCCCACCTCCTCCGTCCGCACCGTCTACCAGCCCGGCGCCCCCGCCATGCTGAAGCTCTCCCTCGGCCTGCGCATCACCAACTCCCGTCGCGAGAACCTGCACAAGGAACTCCACCGGGGCGTGGAGGTCCACCGACTGCTGCGGGCCGGCCTCGCCGCCGAGTGGCAGGCGGCCCACCCCGGGTTCGACATCGTCCGCGACCCCGCCTGGCTGGCGGTGGTCGACGCCGACGGCGCTCCCGTCCCCGGCCTGGACACCGTGGTCCGCAACAACCCCTTCGCCCCCGGCGACGACGTGACCTGCATCGCCGCCCTGGTCTCACCGCGCCCCGTACGCGCCGCGGACCCGCCCGGGCGCCGCACGGCACCCGGAGCCGCCCCCGACGCCGGTGCTCCCATGCGCTCCCGCCTCGCCGAACTCGTCGGCGCCCTCGCCGCACGCACCGGACGCCCCCGCGGCGCCGTGGCCGCCGAGTGGTTCCTGCGCTACCTCGAACAGGTCGTACGCCCCGTCCTCTGGCTCGACGGCGCAGCGGGCATCGCGCTCGAAGCCCACCAGCAGAACACCCTCGTGGTCCTCGACCCCGACGGCTGGCCCGTCGGCGGCCGCTACCGCGACAACCAGGGCTACTACTTCCGAGAGTCCCGCCGTACCGAACTCTCCACCCGCCTCCCCGGAATCGGTGTGCACAGCGACACCTTCGTCTCCGACACCGTCACCGACGAACGGTTCGCCTACTACCTCGGCATCAACAACGTCCTGGGCCTGATCGGCGCCTTCGGCTCACAGCAGCTCGCCGACGAACGGCTGCTGCTCGCCGCCTTCCGCCGCTTCCTCGGCGAGTGCGCGACCGGCCCGGCCGCCCTGCGCAGCCCGCTGCCGGCCCAACTCCTGGAGACCCCGGTGCTGCGCTGCAAGGCCAACCTCCTCACCCGGCTGCACGGCCTCGACGAGCTCGTCGGCCCCGTGGACACCCAGTCCGTCTACGTCACCATCGCCAACCCCCTTCATTCACCCCGTACATGACTCATCGCCTGTGAGAGGAGCGTCACCGTGCCGCCCAGCGACGCGAGCACCAACTCCCAGCCCTCCGCGGCCGGGACCGACTCGGGCTCCGCATCCGAGGACACCCTCGACCTGCGCCTGCCTCCCGAATTCCTCGCCCTCTTCGCTGACGGGAGGGCGGGGTCACGGGACGCGAAGCAGGAGCCGAGCGTCTCGTCCGCCCAGGCGCAGCACCGCGCCGCCCAGGGGAGCGCCCGCCCGCGCCTCACCGACCCCGTGCACGGCTACCCGCCCCTCGAAGACCTCCTCGACGGCGTCTCCGGCTGGGGACCCACTGCCACGCCCGTCGGCGTGTTCCAGCTGGTGCCCGTCCGGATCGAGCGTGATCTCCCGCTGATCAGCCGCTGGATGAACGACCCCGCCGTGGCCGAATTCTGGGAGCTCGACGGCGACGCGTCCGTGACCGCGGACCACCTGCGCCCCCAACTCGACGGCGACGGACGCAGCGTGCCCTGCATGGGCCTGCTCGACGGCACCCCGATGAGCTACTGGGAGATCTACCGGGCCGACCTCGACCCTCTCGCCCGGCACTATCCGGCGCGCCCGCACGACACCGGAATCCATCTGCTCATCGGGGGCGTCACCGACCGGGGCCGGGGCCTGGGCACGTCCCTCCTGCGCGCCGTCGCCGACCTCGTACTCGACCGGCGCCCCTCGTGCACCCGAGTGGTCGCCGAACCGGACCTGCGCAACACCCCTTCTGTGTCAGCCTTCTTGAGCGCAGGATTCCGCCTCGGTGCCGAGATGGAGCTCCCCGGCAAGCGGGCCGCGCTCATGATCCGCGACCGCGCGCTGCGCGACCGGCTCTGACCCCCGCCGCACCGACCTCACCCACCGCACCGTGGCTGCAGCCGACCCGCACCGGCTCCCGCAGCACCACTCCCGAACACATCCCGACACCTCCCGACCGGCCGGATTCCCACCGGCTTTCGTGGATTTCACTTCTGGTACACCGCCCGGGCCGAGGAGGTTCCGCTTCTCGGCCCACGAGATTCCACGAACTTCCTTCACCCGCCCCGGCTCTCCCCACCTCACCCCACCCCGCCCTCCCCGCTTCCGCCCCACCCGAGCCCCACCCCAGGCCCGCACCCGCTTGATTCCGGAGACCCCGTGCAGAATTCCGCCGCCGCCCCCGATTCGGCAGAGCGCCCCTCGCTCTACGACCCGCCGGAGCTGGACCGGGCGGCCTGGCACCTGGCAGGCCGCCGCCTCCTCGCCAAGATGCTGGGCGAGTTCGCGTATGAAGAGATCGTCCAGCCGTCCCCGACCCCGTCCCCGTCCCCCGATCCGGTCCCTTCCGGGGAGCACACGCCCGGCGCCCCGCGCCGCCACACCCTCCGTCTGGACGACGGCCGCCGACTGGCCTTCCGCGCAAGCAGAGGCGCGTACGACTCCTGGCGCGTCGACCCCGACAGCATCGTCCTGACAGGGGAAGCCGACGCCTCCCACAGCAGCGCCCCCGACACCGACACGCCGCACACCCGCGCCTCCGAAGTCCCGTACACCGACCCGATCCGCTTCGTCACCGAAGCCCGCCGCACCCTCGGACTCGACGGTTCCACGCTCGGCCACCTCATCCGCGAGCTGAACGCCACCCTCGCCGCCGACACGCGCCTCGACCACTCCGCGCTGAGCGCCGCCGAGCTCGCCGACCTCGACTACGCCGCGCTCGAAGGCCACCAGACCGGGCATCCGTGGCTCGTCCTCAACAAGGGGCGGCTCGGCTTCTCGGCACGGGACTGCGCCCATTGGGCCCCCGAAGCGCGCCGGACCGCACCGCTGCCATGGCTCGCCGTGAGCCGGGACCTCGCCTCGTACCGCGGCGTCCGCGGCCTGGACACCCCCGACCAGCTCTACACACGCGAACTGGACGCGACCACCCGGGCCGCCTTCGACGAGGTCCTGCGCGGCCGTGGCCTCGACCCGGCGCGCTATCTGCTGCTCCCCGTGCACCCCTGGCAGTGGGACGAGATCGTGCTACCCCTGTTCGCCTCCTCGGTCGCGGCCGGTGACATCGTGCCGCTGCCGGGCGACGGCGACCTGCGGCTGCCCCAGCAGTCGATCCGCACCTTCCTCAACCTGTCGCGCCCCGAGCGCCACACCGTGAAGCTGCCCCTGTCGATCCTCAACACCCTGGTGTGGCGCGGCCTGCCGACCGAGCGCACCGCCGCCGCCCCTGCGGTCACCGCATGGGTGCACGCGCTGCGGGACGGGGACCCCTTCCTGCGCGACGAGACACGCGCCGTCCTGCTCGGCGAGGTCGCCTCCGTCACCGTCGAGCACCCCGTGTACGACGGCCTGGCGGAGGTCCCGTACCAGTACAAGGAGCTCCTCGGAGCCATCTGGCGCGAGCCCCTCGGCCGCCACCTGGACCCGGGCGAACGTGCCCGCACCCTCGCCTCCCTGCTCCACGTCGACCCGCAGGGCCGGGCCTTCACGGCGGAACTCGTCGCGCGCTCGGGGCTCACCCCCGAGGCCTGGCTGCGCCGGCTCCTCGGCGCGCTGCTCCCGCCGCTGCTGCACTTCCTCTACCGCTACGGCACGGTGTTCTCACCGCACGGCGAGAACACGATCGTGGTCTTCGACGAGCGGGACATCCCTGTCCGGCTCGCGGTGAAGGACTTCGTCGACGACGTGAACGTCAGCGCCGAGCCGCTGCCCGAGCACGCCTCGATGCCCGAGGACGTACGCGAGGTGCTGCTCACCGAGCCGCCGGAGTTCCTCACCCAGTTCATCCATTCGGGGCTCTTCATCGGGGTCTTCCGCTATCTCGCGCCGTTGTACGAGCAGCAACTCGGCCTGTCCGAGGGCGACTTCTGGGCTCTCGTACGCGCCGAGATCCTGCGCTACCAGGCACGGTTCCCGCAGCTCAAGGACCGCTTCGAGACCTTCGACCTGCTCGGGGAGCGGATCGCGCGGCTCTGCCTCAACCGCAACCGCCTCCACCTCGACGGCTACCGCGACCGGCCCGAACGCCCGCACGCCGCGGTGCACGGCACGGTGCCCAATCCCCTCCACCGGCCGTAGAGCGGCGGCCCGGCGATGAATGTCAGTGGACCCGTCTAGGGTGGTCGGCCTATGACGAAACCCTCACTCCCCGAACTTCTGCATGCCGCCGTCACAGCTGTCGGCGGCACGGAGCGCCCTGGCCAGGTGGCCATGGCCGAGGCGGTGGCCGAGGCCATCGACGGCGGCTCGCATCTCCTCGTCCAGGCCGGCACCGGCACCGGAAAGTCGCTCGGCTATCTGGTGCCGGCCCTGGCCCACGGGGAGCGCGTGGTCGTGGCGACGGCCACGCTCGCGTTGCAGCGCCAGCTGGTCGAGCGCGATCTGCCGCGCACGGTGGAGGCGCTGCACCCGCTGCTGCGCCGCCAGCCGCAGTACGCGATGCTCAAGGGCCGCTCCAACTACCTGTGTCTGCACCGCCTCCACGAGGGCGCGCCGCAGGACGAGGAGGAGGGTCTCTTCGACCAGTTCGAGGCGGCCGCGCCCACCAGCAAGCTGGGCCAGGACCTGCTGCGGATGCGGGACTGGGCGGACGAGACCGAGACCGGCGACCGCGACGATCTGACCCCGGGCGTGTCCGACCGCGCCTGGAGCCAGGTGTCGGTCTCCTCGCGCGAGTGCCTGGGCGCCACGAAGTGTGCGTACGGGGCGGAGTGCTTCGCGGAGATGGCGCGCGAGCGCGCCAAGCTCGCCGACGTGGTCGTCACCAACCACGCGCTGCTCGCCATCGACGCCATCGAGGGTGCGCCGGTGCTGCCGCAGCACGAGGTCCTGATCGTGGACGAGGCCCATGAGCTGGTCTCGCGGGTCACCGGCGTCGCCACCGGGGAGCTCACGCCGGGCCAGGTGAACCGCGCGGTCAAGCGCGCCGCCAAGCTGGTCGACGAGAAGGTGGCGGACCAGCTGCAGACCGCGGCCGAGGGCTTCGAGCGGCTGATGGAGCTGGCGCTGCCCGGCCGGCTGGAGGAGATCCCCGAGGACCTCGGCTATGCGCTGCTCGCGCTCCGCGACGCCGCGCGCAATGTGATCTCCGCGCTCGGCACGACCCGCGACCGCTCGGTGCAGGACGAGGACGCCGTACGCAAGCAGGCGCTCGCCTCGGTGGAGTCCGTGCACGATGTGGCGGAGCGGATCACCAACGGGTCGGAGTGGGACGTCGTCTGGTACGAGCGGCACGAGCGCTTCGGGGCCTCCCTGCGCGTCGCCCCCATGTCCGTGTCCGGGCTGCTGCGCGAGAAGCTCTTCACCGACCGCTCGGTGACGCTGACCTCGGCCACGCTGAAGCTGGGCGGCGACTTCAACGGGGTGGGCGCCTCGCTCGGCCTCGCCCCCGAGGGCCTGGCGGGCACCGCGGGCTCGGAGTCCGAGGACATGCCGGTCTGGAAGGGCGTGGACGTCGGCTCGCCCTTCGACTACCGCAAGCAGGGAATCCTGTACGTGGCCAAGCACCTCTCACGCCCGGCGCGCGACGGTGACCGGGCCGACATGCTCGACGAGCTCACCGAGCTGATCCAGGCCGCCGGCGGCCGCACGCTCGGGCTGTTCTCCTCGATGCGCGGCGCCCAGCAGGCGGCAGAGGAGCTGCGGACGCGCATCCCCGAGTTCCCGATTCTCCTCCAGGGCGAGGAGACGCTCGGCGAGCTGATCAAGAACTTCGCGGCGGACCCGAAGACCTGCCTGTTCGGCACGCTGTCGCTCTGGCAGGGCGTGGATGTGCCCGGCACGGGCTGCCAGCTGGTGGTCATGGACAAGATCCCGTTCCCGCGGCCCGACGACCCGCTGATGAGTGCGCGGCAGAAGGCGGTGGAGGAGAACGGGGGCAACGGCTTCATGGCCGTGGCCGCCACGCATGCGGCGCTCCTGATGGCGCAGGGCGCGGGGCGCCTCGTGCGCGCCACGGGGGACAAGGGGGTGGTGGCGGTGCTCGACCCGCGCCTGGCCACGGCTCGCTACGGCAGCTATCTCAAGGCGTCGCTGCCGGATTTCTGGTACACGACGGATCGCAATCAGGTGCGGAGGTCGTTGGCGGCGATTGATGCGGCGGCGAAGGTGGTGGAGGCTGCGGAGGAGTAGGGGGTGCGGGGCGGGTCGGGCTGAGGTGGGGCGCCGGCGGGGCTGAAGGGCTGCTCAACACCGGAGGGGCTGAAATGACAGCACAGGGCCCCGGAACCGGCGCAGGTGGTTCCGGGGCCCGGTCTTGGGCGGACGGGGAGACCCGTCGCGGCGGTCAGACGCGGCGGAGCACCGCCACGACCTTGCCGAGGATCGTCGCCTCGTCACCGGGGATCGGCTGGTACGCCGCATTGTGCGGGAGCAGCCAGACGTGCCCGTCCTCGCGCTTGAAGCGCTTCACCGTGGCCTCGCCGTCGAGCATGGCGGCGACGATGTCACCGTTCTCCGCCACGGGCTGGCGGCGGACCGTGACCCAGTCGCCGTCGCAGATCGCGGCCTCGATCATCGAGTCGCCGACGACCTTGAGGACGAACAGCTCACCGTCGCCGACGAGCTGCCGCGGCAGCGGGAAGACGTCCTCGACCGACTCCTCGGCGAGGATCGGGCCACCGGCCGCGATCCGGCCGACCAGCGGGACATAGGACGCGGCCGGCTTGCCCGTGGTGTCCGTGGGCTGGCTGCTGCCCTGGTCGGAGCCGCGCACCTCGTACGCACGCGGACGGTGCGGGTCGCGGCGCAGGAAGCCCTTGCGCTCCAGGGCCATCAGCTGGTGGGCCACCGAGGACGTGCTGGACAGGCCTACGGCCTGGCCGATCTCGCGCATCGACGGCGGGTAGCCACGCCGCTGCACGGAGTCCCTGATCACCTCGATGACCCGGCGCTGGCGGTCGGTGAGGCCCGAACTGTCGGCCCGGATGCCTGGAGGTCGGCCGGGAAGCGAGCGGGCGGGCTTCTGCCCCTCCGGGATCATGCCGGAGTCATTCATGGCGTGCACCGCCTCGAGTCGGCCCTGGGAGCGGTCCTGGGCGGTGATGCTGGCACTGTCTGCGGTGGTGGTCACGGCGGCCCCTTCCGAGATGGTCTCCCTAGTCGGACAACGGTAGTTGCTTTCGAAAGGTTGCGCCAAACACACGTTCGAGTGAAAAACTTTGGATTGCCTGACGCGATCATGTGCTCGGGTGTAATGCCGAGGCTCGAACAAGTGGCAATTCGGCCCATCACGGGAGAATCCACCGCGCGGGCGGGCGTGCCAGGAGTTGTGCACACGCTAGGCGCCCGCGGGATGCCCGCGAGGTATCCGCGAGACGCCCGTGCGGTACCCGCCCGCTACCCGTGAGGGTCACAGTCTGCCATCGGTTGCCGGGTGCGATGCGCTCGGAGTGCGATCGAGTTTTCCGTGGGTGGAGATCGGCCCCTCGTGTCCCCGGGCCTGGATTCCGGGTGTCCCGGGGTGCATCCCGGGTCCTGTTCGACCCGCCTCGAACCGTCGCGTCGGACTGCCCGCCTCGTCGGTCCGCCTGCCCCGTCACGTACCCTCTTCAAGGCCTTCCGTGGAGGACGCGCGGGCGACGCACCGGCGACACTCCGAACGACACGCGATAGTGCCGATATTGCGGCCAAACCCCAGATCTAGTGGTTGGATTGGCGCAGCCGCCCAGAAGTTGTGGTCCCAGGTTCTGTGAGCCTCGGCCATCGCCTATGCTGGGGGTCGCTTCGAGCGGGGCAGCGGTGACCAACCGCGCCTTGTGAGAGGCCGTTCAGTCGTGCTGTGAAGGAGGGTTGGGAGCGATGCACTGTCCCTTCTGCAGGCACCCCGACAGCCGGGTCGTCGACTCTCGTACGACCGACGACGGCACGTCGATCCGCAGGCGCCGGCAGTGCCCGGACTGCACCCGCCGTTTCACCACCGTCGAGACCTGCTCGCTGATGGTGGTCAAGCGCAGCGGCGTGACCGAGCCCTTCAGCCGTACCAAGGTCATCAATGGCGTGCGCAAGGCATGCCAGGGACGGCCCGTCACGGAGGACGCACTCGCCCAGCTCGGCCAGCGGGTCGAGGAGGCGGTGCGCGCCACCGGCAGTGCCGAGCTGACCACCCATGACGTGGGTCTGGCCATACTCGGCCCGTTGCAGGAGCTCGACCTCGTCGCGTACCTGCGCTTCGCGTCCGTCTACCGGGCGTTCGACTCGCTCGAGGACTTCGAGGCCGCCATCACCGAGCTGCGGCATGCGCAGGAGTTTGCCGCCGACGCCGAGGGCGCACCCGAAGCCGAACACGAAGGGCCTCCGGGGGCCGAGATCCCCGTGCCCACCACCGCCGCCGACTGACCGGCGGGCCGGACCTCGGACCCCACCACGGGCCCGGGCCGGCGGCCGATCGGCGGCCAGAAGACCTGTTGCGGGTGGCAGCGCTGCGCTCGCGGCACCAGACACACACCACAGCCTCGGGAAGAACGGGGCACTTTAGGGCGTTTTAGCCCGATATAGGGAGGCGGCATGACCGAGACGACGAGCGGCCCGGCACGAGGTTCCCGCGCCAAGGGATCCAAGGCCAGCAAGGGTCTGCGTATCGAGCGCATCCACACCACCCCCGGCGTGCATCCGTACGACGAGGTCCAGTGGGAGCGCCGTGACGTCGTCATGACCAACTGGCGCGACGGCTCGGTCAACTTCGAGCAGCGTGGCGTCGAGTTCCCCGACTTCTGGTCGGTGAACGCGGTCAACATCGTCACCAGCAAGTACTTCCGCGGCGCCGTCGGCACCCCGCAGCGCGAGACCGGTCTGAAGCAGCTGATCGACCGGATCGTGAAGACGTACCGCAAGGCCGGCGAGGACTACAACTACTTCGCGTCCCCCGCCGACGCCGAGATCTTCGAGCACGAGCTGGCCTACGCCCTCCTGCACCAGATCTTCAGCTTCAACTCCCCGGTGTGGTTCAACGTCGGTACGCCGCAGCCGCAGCAGGTCTCCGCGTGCTTCATCCTGTCCGTCGACGACTCCATGGAGTCGATCCTCGACTGGTACAAGGAAGAGGGCATGATCTTCAAGGGCGGCTCCGGCGCCGGCCTGAACCTCTCCCGTATCCGCTCCTCCAAGGAGCTCCTGTCCAGCGGCGGCAACGCCTCCGGCCCGGTCTCCTTCATGCGCGGCGCCGACGCCTCCGCCGGCACCATCAAGTCCGGTGGCGCCACCCGCCGCGCGGCCAAGATGGTCATCCTCGACGTCGACCACCCCGACATCGAGTCCTTCATCGAGACCAAGGTGAAGGAGGAGGAGAAGATCCGCGCGCTGCGCGACGCGGGCTTCGACATGGACCTGGGCGGCGACGACATCACGTCTGTCCAGTACCAGAACGCCAACAACTCGGTCCGTGTGAACGACGAGTTCATGAAGGCGGTCGAGACCGGCGGCAAGTTCGGCCTGCGCGCCCGCATGACCGGCGAGGTCATCGAGGAGGTCGACGCCAAGTCGCTCTTCCGCAAGATGGCCGAGGCCGCCTGGGCCTGCGCCGACCCCGGCATCCAGTACGACGACACCATCAACGCGTGGCACACCTGCCCGGAGTCCGGCCGTATCAACGGCTCGAACCCGTGCTCCGAGTACATGCACCTGGACAACACCAGCTGCAACCTCGCCTCGCTGAACCTGATGAAGTTCCTCAAGGACGACGGCAAGGGCAACCAGTCCTTCGACTCCGAGCGCTTCGCCAAGGTCGTCGAGCTGGTCATCACCGCGATGGACATCTCCATCTGCTTCGCGGACTTCCCGACGCAGAAGATCGGTGAGAACACCCGCGCCTTCCGCCAGCTGGGCATCGGCTACGCCAACCTCGGCGCCCTGCTCATGGCCACGGGTCACGCGTACGACAGCGACGGCGGCCGCGCCCTCGCCGGTGCCATCACCTCCCTGATGACCGGCACCTCGTACAAGCGCTCCGCCGAGCTGGCCGCGGTCGTCGGCCCGTACGACGGCTACGCCCGCAACGCCACCCCGCACAAGCGCGTCATGAAGCAGCACGCCGACGCCAACGCCAAGGCCGTCCGCATGGACGACCTGGACACCCCGATCTGGGCCGCCGCCACGGAGGCCTGGCAGGACGTGATCCGCCTCGGCGAGAAGAACGGCTTCCGCAACGCGCAGGCCTCCGTCATCGCCCCGACCGGCACCATCGGTCTCGCGATGTCCTGCGACACCACCGGCCTCGAGCCCGACCTCGCGCTGGTCAAGTTCAAGAAGCTGGTCGGCGGCGGCTCGATGCAGATCGTCAACGGCACCGTGCCGCAGGCCCTGCGCCGCCTGGGCTACCAGGAGGAGCAGATCGAGGCGATCGTCGCCCACATCGCCGAGCACGGCAATGTCGTCGACGCCCCGGGCCTCAAGCACGAGCACTACGAGGTGTTCGACTGCGCCATGGGCGAGCGCTCCATCTCCGCGATGGGCCACGTCCGCATGATGGCCGCGATCCAGCCGTGGATCTCCGGTGCGCTCTCCAAGACGGTCAACCTGCCGGAGACGGCGACCGTCGAGGACGTCGAAGAGGTCTACTTCGAGGCCTGGAAGATGGGCGTCAAGGCGCTCGCGATCTACCGCGACAACTGCAAGGTGGGCCAGCCCCTCTCCGCCAAGAAGAAGGACGCCACCGAGGCGGAGAAGGCCGAGGTCACCGAGAAGGCCGAGGAGACCATCCGCGCCGCGGTCGAGAAGGTCGTCGAGTACCGCCCGGTCCGCAAGCGTCTGCCCAAGGGCCGTCCGGGCATCACCACCTCGTTCACGGTCGGTGGCGCCGAGGGCTACATGACCGCCAACTCCTACCCGGACGACGGTCTCGGCGAGGTCTTCCTGAAGATGTCGAAGCAGGGCTCGACCCTCGCCGGCATGATGGACGCCTTCTCGATCGCCGTCTCGGTCGGCCTCCAGTACGGCGTGCCGCTGGAGACGTACGTCTCGAAGTTCACCAACATGCGCTTCGAGCCGGCCGGCATGACGGACGACCCGGACGTGCGGATGGCGCAGTCGATCGTCGACTACATCTTCCGCCGCCTGGCGCTGGACTTCCTGCCGTTCGAGACCCGTTCGGCGCTCGGCATCCACTCGGCCGAGGAGCGTCAGCGTCACCTGGAGACCGGTTCGTACGAGCCGACCGACGACGAGGTGGACGTCGAGGGCCTGGCCCAGTCGGCGCCGCGCGCCCAGGAGCTGAAGGCCGTCGAGACCCCGAAGGCGGCCGAGGTCCCGGCCCCGAAGCAGGCGCACACCAGCGCCGAGCTGGTCGAGATGCAGCTGGGCATCCAGGCCGACGCCCCGCTCTGCTTCTCCTGCGGTACGAAGATGCAGCGCGCCGGCTCGTGCTACATCTGCGAGGGCTGCGGCTCCACCAGCGGCTGCAGCTGAAATCAGGCGGAATTGCATCGGATGCAACATCCGACGTAGTCCGCGCACGTAGCTGACCAGCAGCTCACGAAGGGGACCGACCTTGGGTCGGTCCCCTTCGTCATGCTCGCTACCTGGGGTGCGTAACCAACTCAACGATGTTGCGTTAGATGCAACATGAGCGGAGGGGCGGATCTGCCAGGTGCTGCGCACCTGGTTCTTGCAGATGGAGTGGCGCATCTCGACCTCGAGACGGCCGTGTTCAACGCGATGTTGGAGGGCTGGGCAAGGCAACAGGCAACCAGGTTCCTGAGCTCCGATGGAACCATCCAGCCAAGAATCTCCCTGGTCAGACGGTTCGCTTCGTTCACCAACGAGTATCCATGGCAATGGGATTCTGCGGACGTTGAGGAATTCATTAACCACCTACGAGCGCGAAGGCCGTCATTCGCTGTCTCCACTGGTCGCGGGTACCAGAACATCCTTCGGCTTTTCTGTGAGTACGTGACAGACGCTCGCTATGGGTGGCCGAGAAAATGCTATGAGCACTTCGGGGAGGCTCCGGTTCAGATCCTCCATGAGTGGAACACTGTTACGCACTCAAGCGACTACGAAGGATCGCCTGGACGTCGACCGTTGACATACGATGAAGTGCAGGGGTTGTTCGATGCCGCCGATGGTCGTGTCGAAGAAATTCGCAAGCGGAGACGCAAGGGCGCCCTGGCTGCGATGAGGGACTCGATCCTCCTCAAGTCCGTGTACGCATACGGCTTGCGCAGGCGAGAGGCCGCGGGCCTGGATGTGGCCGATCTGCGACGTAACGCGAGGATGCCGGACTACGGCCGATTCGGAGCCCTGTTTGTGCGCTACGGAAAATCGAGCAAGGGCGGTCCTCCCAAAAGGCGAACTGTCCTAACTGTTCCGGAGTTTGACTGGATCGTAGACGCTTTGGATCAGTACGTAGATGAAGTTCGGCCTCTCTTTCAACCAGGAAAGCATCCTGCGCTATGGATTACGGAGAGGAGGGGCAGAATCTCATTGAGACGTGTGGATGAGGCCTTCGAAACCGCCCGGAAGGTTGCCGGCATTCCGGAGGAACTTGACTTGCATTGTCTACGGCACAGCTATGTCACGCATTTGCTGGAATTCGACTACCCCGAGAGATTCGTTCAGGACCAGGTCGGGCACGAGTACGCCTCGACCACAGCAATCTACTCGGGAGTTTCAGACGAATATCGAAATCGACTACTGCACAGGTCGCTCAAGGGACGGCATTCAGCTCTCTGGGGGCATTGCTTTGATTAAGAAGATGGGTATCCAGTGGAACCTTCGCCGACTGATGGCCTCTCAAGACATGTTCCAAACCTCGGACTTGGTGCCACTGTTAGCCGAGCGAGGAATCCATCTTTCTAGAGAGCAAGTGTTCCGCCTGGTAACGCAGCCTCCTCAGAGGCTGTCCATGGATACGCTCGCGGCGCTCTGTGACGTCCTTTCTTGTACCCCAAACGACCTGATTGAGGTCCAAGCGACTTACACGGAAGTCCGTAAGACGGTGAGCGAACAGACTGGAGCTATTCCTCCGCCGGTTCGCCGTACCAACATCCGTAGGCCTGGTAGCTGATGTCCAGGCGGTCCAGGTCGGCTGCATTGGATCGAGTAGTCACGGTGATGGTGAGGCAACTTCCCGGGCTGGACAAAGACGCCGCATTGGAAGCGCTGGTGGCGTCGAGATGCCATGGTTGGCGCGGCTTGAAGGAGCTAGATGAGCATCTGGCGGAGCATCCAGGGGCTTTGAAGGACGGCTCCTCACGAGTTCCCAAAGCCGTGTTCCGCCTGACGCGCACTCTGCATGCGGGCGGACGGCGAGATGTGGTGCTTACTCCTTGCGGGAGTTGCGGCACCACGACTCGTGTCTTGCCGCACCTGGATCAAAGTCGGGCTCGGATCTGCGAGCCGTGCTACACCCGCGCTAATCCCCGGGAATGTATCCGCTGTGGCAACTGGGGGCGGATTATGGCCCGTCGGCCCGACGGCGAGATCTGTCACAACTGCTACAACGCAGACACGGCGAATCTCAAGGCATGTGCCACCTGTGGGCACCGCCGGCCGGCAGCGCGCCGACTCCCTGACGGAAAAGTCCTTTGTCAGCGCTGTGCGCCAATGCCTCTCCATACATGCTCGGTTTGCGGTACCACGGCCCCAGCGTGGGCGATTACCCAGGACGGGGCGATGTGTAGAAAGTGCTACCGAACCCCGGGACGGCTATGTGGAAAGTGCGAGCGGGTTCTCCCTGTTGCACGTCGCGCCACGGCCAACTCTCCGGACATCTGCATCAACTGTTACAGGGGCCCCACCCGAGTGTGCTCGGTATGCGCAAGGCGCCGACCGTGCAATCTCGATCGTACTACCAGGCAACCCACGTGTGCCGGCTGCCATGCGCGTCCGAGAAGGGGATGCGCGCGCTGCGGTCGAACGCGGGAGGTGCAAGCGCTCTGGCCCCTCGGGCCCGTATGCAATACGTGCTACCAGTGGGTGCGAAAGAATCCAGGTTCCTGTTCAACTTGTGGCACTTACCGGGCGCTGGTTGGTGTAACCGAAGAGGGCGCTGCTGCGTGCGGGCCATGCTCGGGAGAGGACATTGAATACACTTGTCGCACGTGCGGCCGAGCTGGTTATCTCTATGTCCAGGGAAGTTGTGACCGTTGTGTCTTACGTGTCCGAGTTCGAGATCTCCTCGCGAGGCCGGATGGAACGCTAAGTGAACAGCTGCGCGGAGTTGTTGCCGCCCTCGACGGGGTACCGCACCCAGATCGAACCCTCCGCTGGCTACGTGGCAGTCGAGCAGCGGAATTGCTCATCTCGATTGCCCAGAACGAGGGTGAGGTTACTCACCACCTCCTGGATGGGATGACTCCCGGACCCGCGCTGAACTTCCTTCGCGGACTTCTAGTTCACGCCGGTGCTCTACCGGAGCGGGACGAGTACCTTGAGCGCATCGGCCCATGGCTCAATGGCGTCCTTGAAGATTGCCCGGTACATCACGTACGTCTCGTCCGCCCCTTCGTGCAGTGGCACGTCTTACTCCGGGCGCGGAGAAACTCGAATCGGCATGGCTTCACGGATGCTGCGGGCGCCGCGACGCGGTACCGAATCCGCGTGGCTCTCCGCTTCCTGCAGTGGCTAGACGAGCGATCTGTGCCGTTCGAAGAGTTGAGTCAGGCGGTTCTCGATGAGTGGCTGCATTCCAACGGTAGTCGGCGGTCCGTAAATGAAGTGCGACACTTCTTGGGGTGGGCAGCAAGTCGCAGGCTGGTTGGTCAGATAACTGTTCCGACGGTTCCGCAAAGGCAGCCCGAGAATTTTCTCCATGAAGCGGATTACGCTGACCAGTTACGCCGCTGTGTGAGCGATTCCGAGATCCCGATCGACGTTCGCGTCCTCGGATCACTTGTTCTGCTATTTGGTGTCCCGATCAAGAATGTTTTGAGCCTGTCGACCGAAGACGTGATGCGTAAGGTTGATGGAACTTACGTCAAACTCGGTGGGAAGCCGCTCCTCTTGCCGCCCCGGCTGGCGATCCTGTTGCATGGGCTGGCTGGTTCGGACCTACGTCGCGCATCGATTGGTCGAGCAGAAAGCGAGCGGTACCTGTTTCCTGGCATGGTCCCAGGACGTCCCGCCACAGCCACGTCCTATGTTCGGAGATTGAATAGCTACGGGGTGCGTATCAGGCCGGCTCGCAACTCCGCTCGATTGGCGTTGGCGACAGACCTGCCGGCGTCGGTGATCGCGGACCTATTTGGCATGCATATCGGAACGGCCGTGAGGTGGGTGCAGTACGCGAAGAGGGACTGGCTGGACTACGTAGCAGAACGTGCAGGTGCGAGGGACGGTAAGGCTAGCGCCCACGAGATAGTGGCACCGAATGAGTTGCCGCCTCAGGCGGGGTAGCCGATCTCTGATACGTCTTCAGCCAGGCGGAAAGCAGATGACAACGCCCGCCCCCCTGGTCGAACATCGTTCTGTGATCCCAGACCTGCAGAGCTTCGCCCTCCGTGTCGTTGTCCCCGACCAGGTGGTCCCCGGAAGCGCAGTGGAAGTACGCCCCCACATTGGAGGGCGGGACGTAGTGGCTGAGGTATTCGACGAAGGACCGGGCTCAGACCCCCACTACCTCCTCTTCCCTGGAGGACCGCTTCATGCCCACCCGTCTCCGCGCGAGGTTCGTTTGGCAGAGGCAACGTGCACTGAAGGGTGCTGTGGTGCCCTGTATGTCACGATCCGCCGTGATGGCGACCAGGTCATTTGGGGTCCATGGCGAAATCCCGATGAAGATGAGGTCGGTCTGCCGGAGTTCAGATTTGACGCTGGGCGCTACCAAGCAGAGGTTGAGCGCGCAACGCTGGACCGCTCCTGGGAATGGCCGGCCAGGACTGTCGCCCGTCTCCTCGAAGAACAGCTTCGGCAGTGCACTGCCTGGCTCGAGCGCTGGGAGTGTGAACTCGGCAGCGTGTCTGCCTGGCTCTGGGAGCCGGATCAGATCAATCTCTTCCTATTCCACCCGGGCCGAGATGCCGTCAAGGATGGCCGTCCGTGGCTCCAGTTTCAGCTGACCTTGGACGTTTCCGGGGACGAACCGGCGGTCCAGGCTGATGAGTTGGTGGCAGAGCTCACGGCGTTCGACCCGCGAGCGGTCGCTGATGTCTGCGGTGGTTCAAAGGAGTTTGCCCGTCAGCTCGGCTACCCCTGGCCGCCAGGGCGCAGGCCGTGAGCTCGGGGAATACAACGCTCCAGGAATAAGTGCCCTCCGCCAGTACGAGGCACCGCTGAGCGGTACTTGAGCAGTAAGTGACTGAAGGGGACCGGCTATGGGCCGGTCCCCTTCGGCATGTGCGGGGAAACTCCTTGCGGCAGCCCGGCCGCCCTGTCAGGCTGCCGGGCATGATCAAGAGAAACGAGCTCCTCTTCCGCCGGTGAGCGAGACGACCGGGAGGGAAGCTCCCGGAGCACGCGTCCCGCTGTACGAGCGCATCCTGGCCCTGCATCTGGAGGAGCCGGACGGACCGCTTCCGCGTCCCATGCGCCGCGCTCTCGAACGACGCCATCCCCGCCACCCGGAGCCGGAGGCCCCCGAGGCGGGCCACCGCAGGACCGGCGCGGATGTGGCCGTGCTGCTCGACGAGCACTTCGCCCGACCAGGGGCCCGCCCCGGCGACCTGCTGCACGCGTTGCACACGCGGTACCTCCCGATCCATCCCGACGAGCACATCCGCGCGGCGGCCGAGCGCGCCGACCCGGAGCTGGTGCGTGCCACGGCGCGGTGGCTGGTCCGGCGCGGGGGCGACCACTGCGCGCTCGCCGTCGGCCTCGCGCTCCTCGCCGTGGCGGGGACCGAGGACGACACCTCGCTGATCAGGACCTGCGGCCTGCTCTCCAGCTGGTACGGGGCCCTGGCGGCCCACGCGTTGGAGCGGCTGCCCGGCAGCGCCGAGCACCTGCTCTGGCTGGCGGAACGGGTCGAGGAGTGGGGCCATGTCTACGTGGTCGAAGCGCTCTGCGGCCTGGGCGAGGACCCGGTGGTCCGGCCGTGGCTGCTGCGCCGAGCCTGCCGCGGCGACGTACTCGACGGTTACATCGTCGGTCCCGTCGCCCGTGCCGCCCGTATCCACGAGGTGATCACCCGGCCGGACGCGGACGCCGAAGTCGTCGAGCACACAGGGCAGTTGCTCCAGACGATGACCGAGTGCGCCGGCATGGGCATGACCCTGAGCCACTATCCCCACGCCGAGACGGTGCTGGCCGCGCACCTGCGGCACCTGGAGCGCGCGCGGCCCGGTGCCCGGGCCTTCACCACCGTCGCCTGGCTGGTGAGAGGTCTCGCCGGAGCGCTGGACGCGGAGGCGGTACGGCCCGTGGAGCGCTGGCGGCCGTATGCGCAGGGGTATGCCGCGCTGCTCGACCGCGCGGACTGGTGCGAGGCGGCCAGGCAGGCGCGTATCGCCCAAGACCCGGAGATCACCTGGCTGTTGGAGAGGGAATGGGGGCGGCGGCTGCGGGCGTTCGCCAGCCTGTGAGGCGGCGAGGGGCCGACCGATGGCCGGCCCCTCGCCGCCTGCCCTCAGACCGCGGCCCCCATCGCCAGCGCGAACGCCGCCGGGTCGAGGTCGAACCCCTTGAAGGACGGGCGGAGTTGCCAGGTGTGGTTCCCGCCGTCGCGGGTGAACTCGGCGAGCACCGCGGAGGTGCAGCGCGGGATGGCGGCGAAGTCGAAATGGGCCAGGTCGGTGTGGCCCTCGCGCAGCCGGACCGCCGCATTGAGCGTCTCGCCGAACGTGAGGTCGCCCTGGGTCTGCTGGATGGCCACCCCCAGGACCACCCGGACATACGTCTCGCTGAGGCGGTCCAGCTCCAGGACCATCACCTCGTCGTAGCCGAAGCCCTGCCCGGTCTTGCTGTCGCGGTTGAGCGTGATGGTGCCGTCGGGGGAGCGGCTGCCGAAGTGGACCAGATAGGCGGGCTTCCCCTGCGGATCCGACGCGTCGTAGACCGCGGTCACCAGGTCGAGGTCGTGCTGCGGGCGGCCCGCCGGCGCCGGGTCCCACTTGAGGCCGGCCTCCACCTTGGTCAGGCCCTTGCTGAAACTGCTGCTCATGAGCGCTCCCCTGAAATATTCCGCTGGGGACACGCTACGACGTGCCGGTGACAACTGGCGCGCCGGTGAGCCCAGTTGGGCCGCCGGACCGTGCTCAGTGCGGAATCCTGCGGGGCGGCCGGGTCTGCGTGAGCTCGTCCCTGAAGCGGCCGATCTCGGAGTGCACCTGGCGCATGAGATGCGTGTGCTCGATGCGGTCCAAGTAGAGGCAGCGACGGGCCAGGCCTTCGAGTCCGAAGACGAAGCAGAGGGCCATCAGCGGGTTGATGAACAGCTCGCTGCCCCGCGTGCGTTCGGTGAAGTGCACATTGCCGAACACCCCTTGGACTGCGGCCGCGATCGAGCCGTTGACGATGCTGGGGTGGTCGGGGGTGTGGTCGTGGGCGTGCACGGCGGCGTCGACGAAGAGGGCGCCCTCCCGTGTCGTACGGGAAAGGGAGAACGCACCGTAATAGGCGCCGTCGCGCTCCAGGGCCGCGATGTTCTCCAGGACCAGGCCGTGGCTGACGCCGTGATACGCGTCCACGCCGAAGCCGACCGACACGACGAGGCGCTCGACCTCCGCGATGCCGGCGAGGGCGGCCACGCTGGTCATGTCCTCCTCGGGCGTGCCGAGTCCGGCCTCGTCGCCACGCATGAGGATGTCCGTACCGCCGTCGACGAGGACGACCGTGTCGATCCCGTACGCGTCGATGACCGCGCGGTACGCGGCGCGCAGGGGCTGGACTCCCGTGCGCTCGAAGGCATGCACCGTGCTGGGAAAGCCGTGCAGGTCGAGCCAGGAGGCCAGGGTGCGTTCGGGGAAGTACGTGTGGTGCGGGGCGGATTCCGGGGTCACGCGCACCACGTCGTCCGCGAGCCAGTCGTCCGCCGGCAGACCGGCGAGGGAGCTGAACGTCAGGTTGGCCAGGTGGACTTGGCGGCCCTGGGCGAGCAGCGACAGGGCGATCGGCAGGCCCGCGTAGATGTCGAACCCGCCGCCGGCGCCCGCGACCAGGATGCGCTCCGCGTTCTCCAGGCGGCCGAACAGCGGGTGATCATGCAGTGCGGTCATGGCGGTCATTGTGCGGGTGACTCCCGTGTGAGTGCTCCTTCGCGGAGAGTGACCCGTGCCACGCCGGGCGCCGTACTATGGCGCGGTGCTGGTCAAGTGGATGCGCTGCACCGTGACGGACCGCAGGGGGTTCGAGCAGGGGCAGCGGCGGTGGGCGGGGCTTCTGGGGGAGCCGGGGTTTCGGGGACAGGGCGGGGGATGGAGCACACGGCGGGGCGATGTCGTGCACCTCTTCGCGTTCTGGGAGAGCCGGTCGTTCTACGACTCGTTCATGGCCCGCTCCCATGACCGGCTCGCCTCCGCGCAGGCCGGCACGTACACAGACCTGCGCGTCAAGCTGTTCGACTACCGCTTCGACGTGAAGACCGGCTTCGAACCGCGGTTCACCGACGCGGACTTGGTGCGGATCGCGCACTGCCGGGTGCGCGAGGAGTCCATGGACCACTTCGCGCTCATGCAGCAGAAGGTGTGGAATCCGGCGATGGCCGGATCGCCCGGCATGGTGCGCGGGCTGTTCGCCGAGGCGCCGGGCAGCGAGGTCCTGGTCCTGTCGATGTGGCAGTCCGAGGCCGAGCACGGCAAGTACCGGGTGGAGCGGGTGGAGCGCCTCTCGCTGCGGGCGCAGACCGAGAAGGATCTGATCGGGCTCGACGGGGACATCGTCAAGCTGCTGCCGCAGTGGACGGTCTGAGGGCGCGCCCCTGCGTGGTCCGAGGTGGCCGGGTCGGGTGAGTAGGCGACCCAGAGTCACCCCACCCCGTTGGCCCGCGCCCGCTCCCTCAACGTGCCCGGCTCCAGGCCGAGTTGGAGCTCGGCCGTCTCGATGATCAGCTCCCCGAGTTCCACGTCCTCGGGCAGCGCCGCGCCGTCCTCGGCGTCGGTGTTGGCGTAGGAGCCCATGCCATCGATGGCGACGAGCAGGTGCACCGCCGCCCGCAGCGGACCCGCGGCGGTGGTGAAGCCGCCCTCCTCGATGAGGCCGGTCAGCGCCGTGCGCGTGACGGTCTCCTGCTCGGCCACCGCCCGGCGCAGCGGCTGCTTGAAACGGCTGAGGTGGCGTGCGTTGAGCCACAGCCGGCTGAGGTCGATGTGCTCGCCGCCCGTCAGGCGTACGACGAAGAGCGCGATGCGGTCGACCGGGGCGAGGGTCTTCTCGTCCTCCGGCAGCAGCGCCGCGCGCTCCTGCGCCGCCGCGTACGCGAAGGCCTCGGCGACGAGGTCGTCCGCCGCCGGGAAGTAGTGGCCGATCAGGCCCGGACGCACGCCGAGCTCGTCGGCGACCCGGCGCAGCGTCACCAGCTCCAGGCCGAAGGCCAGGGCGATGTGCGCTGCCGTGCGGACGATTTCCAGGCGCCGCTCCTGCGGAGGCTTGCGGATCCGCTTCGGCCGTTCCGCCGGGGGTCTTGACGTCATACCGCGAACCCTATTGGATGAGCGCTCAACAGCTATTGGGTGTGCGACCAATAAAGGTCGGTGTGCCGCCGCAGAGCTGGACCTGCCGTACTCCCGAGAGGCCGAGATGACCAGAGAGCACCACGAACGTGCAGGTCAGCCCGAGAAGCGGGGCATCGACCTGGTCGCCGACGAGGAGCGCACCGGGCGCCCGCGGCAGCTCTTCGCCGTCTGGGCCGCCCCGAACGTGAGCTATCTCAGCTTCGCCGTGGGCGCCACGCTGATCCTCATGGGCCTGTCCCTGCCGCAGGCGACCGGCGTGATCCTCGCCGGGAACCTGCTGTGGATCGTCACCGGAGTCGTGGCGGCGAGCGGCCCGGCGGCCGGGACCAGCGGTTCGGTGATCTCGCGTGCGTTCTACGGGGTGATCGGCAACAAACTGGTCCTGATCGTGACCGGCTGGCTGATCGCCTCCGCGTATCTCGCCCTGAACTGGTCCGCGGCCTCGGTCGCCGGCATCGGCCTGACCCGGCAGTGGGGGATACCCGGCTCCGCCGCCGTGGACGCCGTCGTCATCTGCCTGATCGCGGCCGTCACGCTGCTCGTCGCGATCTACGGGTACGCCACCATCGTCCGCCTCTACGCCGCGCTCAGCGTGCTGCTCACCCTGGTCTTCGTGGTGGTCACGGGGTACGTGCTCGGCGCGGTGGACTGGTCGTACGCCCCCGAGGCCCCGCTGCACGGCACCGCGCTCGCCGCCGCACTCGGCGCCGGGTTCACCCTCATCGGGTCCACCGCCCTCTCGTACAGCAACAGCCCCGACCTCGCCCGCTATCTGCCGCGCACCAGCTCGCTCCCCGCCATCGCGGGCTGGACGGCCTTCGGCGCGTACCTGCCGAGCGTGGTCTTCACCTCCGTGGGCGCCCTCGCCGCCACCACCCTCGACATGGCCGACCCGCAGGCGGCCCTGGAGTCGGTGCTGCCCGGCTGGTTCATCCCGGTCTTCGTGATCGCCGTCGTCCTCAACACCGTGGCGAACAACGGCATGACGGCCTACAGCGCGAGTCTGTCCATCCAGTCGGTGGGGGTGCGCCTCGCCCGTATCCCGGCCGTCCTGGTGATCGGCGCCATCGGCACCGCGATGACGCTCTACGCGATCCTCGTCTTCGACTTCTTGACCAGCGTCAACACCATGCTCCAGCTGGTGGTCGCCCTCACGGGACCGGCGATGGCGATCGCGGTCACGGACCTCGCCCTGCGCCGCAACCGCTACCGCGGGGAACTGCTGCTCCGGCAGGAGCGCGGCGGCCCGTACTGGTATCGCGGCGGTCTGCACTGGGCCGGTCTGCTCGCACTTCTCGCGGGCTGCCTCGCCTCGGTGATGTGGGTCGGCACGACCTTCTGGACCGGGCCGCTCGCGATGGCCATGGGCGGGGTCGACCTGGCGATTCCGGCGGGGATGGGGGTCGCCGCGCTCGTCTACTGGGGCGTCGCCCGGGCCCTCGGGAGCATTCCCCGGGCGGGGGACGGGGGTTCCGCGTCCGAAGGCTCACCGGATGACCGTCCGCACCACAGCACCTCGCACGACAGCAACGGGAAAGGCAGCAACCTGTGTACGCCGACGTCATCCTGACGGCCGCCCGCATCGAGCCCCTCACCGAGCCGTGCGGCGGCGGGAGTTCCGGGTCGCCGGCCGCCGACGCGCTCGCGATCAGCGCCGGGCGGATCACCCGGGTCGGCACCGCCGAGGAGCTCGCGGACCTGCGCGGTCCCGCCACCGAGGTGCACGAGTTCCCCGGCGCCACCGTGCTGCCCGGCCTCGTCGACGTGCACACGCACCCGGTCTGGGGGGCCGTCGAGACCGGACGCAGTGTCGATCTGTCGACCGCGTACACCGTCGAGGCCGTGCTCGACCGGCTCGCCGAAGCCGTGGACCGTACGCCGGCGGACGGCTGGGTCACCGGCATCGACCTGGACCTCGCGGTCTTCGACGAGCTCGGCGGCGAGCCGAGCGGTGCGTTCCTCGGCGAGCGTTTCCCCGGCCGTCCGGTCTCGCTGATGACCAAGGACGCGCACGCGCTGGTGATCAGCCCGCGGGCCGTCGAACGCGCGGGCCTGACCGGCGCGGAGACCTTCTCCGACGCCTCGTGCGTGGTCGTCGGATCCGACGGCCGGCCCACCGGGTACATCCTCGAACTCCAGGCGATGGACCGGGTGTTCGCGCACTACCCGGAGGTGCCCCTGGCCACCGCGGCGCGCTATGTACGCGAGCAGTTGGAGCGCTTCGCCCGCAGCGGGCTCACCGGAGTGCACGCCCTCGACTTCACCGAACCCTCGGAGGACGTGTACCGCCTCATCGAGGAAGAGGGCGACCTGCCCGTACGGGTGCGCTGCTCCCCGCTCGTACCCGCCGACTCCACCCCCGACGTGTGGCAGCGCATCGCCGACCAGCAGCAGTTGCGGGGGCGGCGCTGGCACGTCGAGGGAGCCAAGTTCATGCTCGACGGGACCGCGGACAACGGCACCGCGTGGTTCGACCGCCCCGACTGCCACGGCGAGAACCGCGAACCGCTCTGGCGCGACCTCGACGCCTACCGCGCGGCCGTCCGCTTCTTCACCGCACGCGGCATCCCCACCGCCACGCACGCGATCGGGGACCAGGCGGTACGGCATGCGCTCGACGTCCTGGAGGAGGCGGGCCCGGCGGGCCGCGCCCCGCACCGGATCGAGCATCTGGAGTCCCTGCCGGACGATCTCGTCGGGCGGTTCGCGCGGCTCGGTGTGGTGGCGAGCCTGCAGCCCGTGCACGGCACGCGGCACACCCGCGCCGACGGCACCGACACCTGGTCGCGCCGCATCGGACCGGACCGCGCGGCACGCGGCTGGCGCACCCGCGATCTGCTGGCGGCCGGTGCCGTCGTGGCGCTCGGCTCGGACTGGCCGATCGGACCGGGGGACCCGCGGACCGGGCTGGCCGACTGCCAGTTGCGCCGGCCCGTGGAGGAGCCGGACACCGCTCCCGTACAGCCGGAACAGGCGCTCACCGCGCGTGCCGCGTACACCGGGATGACGTGGGCGGCGGCCGAGGCCGCGGGCGCGCGGCACGAACTCGGCCGCATCGCGCCCGGTTACCTCGCGGACCTCACCGTGTTCGCGGCCGATCCGCTCGCCCTCGACCCCGAGGCGCAGGCCGGCAACGCCGTGCTCGCGACGGTGGTCGGCGGGTGTGTGCGGTCGTACGTCTGAGGCAGGCCGTGCCCGCCCCCTTGCCGACGCCCCCCCGTGCCGGCCGGTACCCCTTTGTCGCCGCCCCAGTGCCGACGCCCTTCTTTCCGACCCGACACCCCGCCCGAGGAAGTTCCGATGGAAGCCCCGATGACCGTCATCCCGCGTCCGGCCCACCGTCTCCACATCGCCCTGCACGAGTCCGACCCGCACGCGCGGGGCGTGGCCCGGGGTGAGCAGTTGAGGGCGGGCATCCCTGCCGCGCTCGACGTGTACGCCCGTCTCTTCGCGCTCGGCGGGATCACTTGGGAGGGCATCCGGCAGGACGCCGAGCGCGCCCTCGACGTCATCGGGGCCTTCCGCCCCGAGGCGCGCGCGGAGATCGCCGGCATCGCGCACGGGGCCGGCGTGGAGGAGTGGCAGCTCGGGGCGCTCAACGCCCGGACCGAGATCCTCGCCCGCTCCACGGCCGTGCCGCCCGGCGAGTGCTCGACGCTCGTCCGCCGCACCCCGGGCGCCGCCTTCGGCGCACAGACCTGGGACTGGCACGTCGAACTGTCCGCGTACTGGCACACGCTGGAGTCCCCGGGGACCCACCACGCGTTCGCGGGCCTCACCGAGCACGGCATCCTCGCCAAGATCGGCATCAACAGCGCGGGACTCGCCCTGCACTTCAACATTCTCGGCCACATACGCGACGGCATCGGCGGCGTGCCCATGCACGTGCTGGCCGCCGTCGTCCTGTCCGAGGCGGGCAGCGTCGCCGAGGCCGTCGAGCTCGTGCGCTCCGCGCCGCTCGCCTCCTCCGGCTCCTTCGCGCTGTTCGACGCCGCCGGGGACGCGGTGCTCCTGGACATCAGCCCGGCCGGCGTCCACGAGATCGGGCCCGACGGTCAGGGCATGCTGCTGCGCACGAACCACTTCCTCACCCCGTCCCTCACGTCCGGCGAGAAGACCTGGCTCTACCAGCCCGACTCGGAGCAGCGGCGCGCCTTCCTCGCGGCGCGGTGCGAGCGGGCCGGCCGCATGCCCGGCCAACTGCCCGCCGACACCGACGCATTGGCGTCCCTTCTCGTCACCGGCGAGGGCGAACCGCCCGTCACGTGTGTGCCCGACCTGTCCCTGCCGCTGGGGCAGCGGTGGGCGAGCCTGGCCACGGTCACCCTGGACCCGGCGACGCGCACGGCGCGCGTCCTGGACGGCACTCCCGCCGACATCGGCGCGGTGCGGTGGCGCACGCTGACGGCGGAACCGGCCGCCCGCTGACAGCCGGGCCAGCCGCCCGCTGTCCGTCGGTCCCGTCGCCCGCTGACCGCGTGCGTGGTCGTCCACTGACCGTCCGCGCGGTCGTCCGTCGGTCATCCGCGCGTCTGCCCGGAGGCTCATCCGACCGTCCGGCAGGCGTGCTGATCGCGCGGTTGTCAGTGCGGCGATCTAGGGTTTCGGCATGGCACGACCTCGGCGCATCGTTCTCGTCCGGCACGGCGAATCGGAGGGCAATGCCGACGACACGGTGTACGAGCGCGAGCCCGACCATGCGCTGATGCTCACCGAGCGGGGGTGGCGGCAGGCCGAGGAGACGGGGGAGCGGCTGCGCGAGCTGTTCGGCGAGGAGCGCGTGAGCGTGTACGTCTCGCCGTACCGCCGTACGCACGAGACCTTCGCCGCCTTCGGCCTCGACCCCGCGCGCGTCCGGGTGCGCGAGGAGCCGCGGCTGCGCGAACAGGACTGGGGGAACTGGCAGGACAGGGACGACGTCAGGCTGCAGAAGGCATACCGCGACGCGTACGGACACTTCTTCTACCGGTTCGCGCAGGGCGAGTCCGGGGCGGATGTGTACGACCGGGTGGGCGCCTTCCTGGAGAGCCTCTACCGCAGCTTCGAGGACCCGGAGCACCCGCCGAACGTGCTGCTGGTGACGCACGGGCTGACCATGCGGCTGTTCTGCATGCGCTGGTTCCACTGGTCGGTCGCCGAGTTCGAGGCGCTGTGCAATCCGGGCAACGCGGAGATGCGGATCCTGACGCTGGGGGAGGACGGGAAGTACAGCCTGGACCGGCCGTTCGAGCGGTGGCGCGAGCCGGAGTCGTACGACCGGGGGCGGCCGCGCCGGTGCCCGTGAGCTGGGGTGGCCGGAGGGGTGAGCCGGGCCCCATTTGTGCTCGCCAATTTATTCGAGGCGTATGACCGGATTCGTTAGAGTGGGGGCGCGATGATCGCTGAATCCTCCTCACTTGCCGCGGAGTCCGCCGCCCCCCGCCTCGCCCGCGCGCTCGCCAGCCTGCGGGGCCTGACCGTGGGAGACGCCCTCGGTTCGCAGTACTTCGTGCCCGACAACTATCCGCTGCTCAAGCACCGCGAGGTCCCCGCAGGACCCTGGCAGTGGACCGACGACACCGAGATGGCCTGCTCCGTCGTGGCCGTCCTGGCCGCGCACCAGCGCATCGACCAGGACGCGCTCGCGCAGTCCTTCGCCCACCACCACGACTTCGACCGCGGCTACGGGCCCGCGGTGAACCGCATGCTGCGCCTGATCCGCGAGGGCGGCGACTGGCGCGAGCTCGCCTCCGGCCTGTTCCAGGGACAGGGGTCCTGGGGCAACGGAGCGGCGATGCGGATCGCCCCGCTCGGCGCCTGGTACGCCGACGACCCCGAGCAGGCCACGCACCAGGCCGAGATCTCCTCGTACACCACGCATCAGCACCGCGAAGCGGTCGTCGGCGCGATGGCCGTGGCCGCGGCCGCCGCCCTCGTGGCCGGGGCGAAGGAGCCGCTGACCGGCGAGGCGCTGCTCGACGGAGTGATCGCCCTGGTGCCCCGCAGCGCGGTCGGGGCCGGGCTGCGGCGGGCCCGCGACATGCTCGACTACAGCGACGCGAGCACCGTCGCCGCGGTGCTCGGCAGCGGCCGGCGCACCTCGGCGCACGACACGGTGCCGTTCGCGCTGTGGTCGGCGGCCCGTGGGCTCGGCGACTTCGCGACGACGTTCTGGACCACGGCCCAGGTCGGCGGCGATGTGGACACCACCTGCGCCATCGCGGGCGGCGTCGTGGCGGCCGCGCCGGCGGGTGCGCCGCCGGCGGACTGGGACGGGCAGACGGAGGGCTGGCCGGACTGGATGCCGACGGCTGTCTGAGGCGGCCGGGTGAGGTGGCCAGGCGTGGCGGCCGCTTCGCGGCTGAGCGGGCGACAAGTCGACAGACCGACCTCGCGTCCGGCCCCCGGCGAGTGGCTTCCGCGGCCGTCTGTCACGGTCCTGCCACAGAGCCCCCGCATCTGGCGTCCGGCAGGCAGACGTGTGCTGCCCTGGGGCTACTCTGACGGCCCACACCGCCCGATGATCTTCGGCTTCGCGCCGGACTCCTGAGCTCGTGATGCTCGACGGGCGGGTGCCGACGAGACACCGGTCCAGGGCCTCACGTCAGGTCAAGACCGGTCGGGAGGGGGTCCCGTGTCCGATACACCGTCCACGTCCGAAGCGCCCGAGCCGGAGCCTGATCCGGAGCCGGGGAAGCAGGGAGAGCCGGGGAAGCAGGGGAAGAAGGAGCCTGAGCCGCACGCGGCAGGCCGGCCGACCGCCGCCGAGCAGGGCACACCAGGCCGGCCGCAAGAGCCGCCCCGCCCCGCAGCACACGGCGCCGATGACGTCGTACGGGAAGAGGCCCGCGCCGGCGGGACCGGCGGGACCGGCGGGAGCGAACCGCAGGATGCCGTGCCGCCGCCGCGCACGATCGCCGAGGCCGCCACCGCCTGGGGCCACCCCGCACCGTCGCGCGCCGGCGCGACTGCGGGCACCGCCACGGCGACCCGCGGCGCCACCGCGCACCGCACCGGGCCGCGCGCCGGCTCGTCCGCCCGCGTACACCCGAACCACTGGGCCACGCACGAACGTCCGCCCTCGGTCTTCGACGGCATCACCGCCCCCGACCCCGCCCCCGTCCGCACCGCGACCCTCGTCGCCGCGCTCGCCGCCGGAGTCCTGAGCGCCCTGCTGCTGGCCGACGGCGTGGGCGTGAACCTGCTGATCGTCGCCGTACCGCTAGCCCTCGCCGCGTACTTCGCCGCGCAGGCCGCGGGCCGGCTGCCCCGCGGATGGACGCTGGCGTGGGCGGCCGGGGGCGTGGCGCTGCTCGCCGTACCGGCGTTGCGCGACGCGGGCTGGCCCTCGTTCCTGGCCATGGCCGCCGCCTTCGGCCTCGGCTCGCTCGCGCTGCACGGCGCGCGCCGCTGGCCGGGCGTGCTGCTCAACCCGTTCGGCCTCGTCGGCGCCGTCGGGCCCGGCACCGTCTGGGCCTGGCGCGGCATCCGGGCGCGGGCCGGCGGTTCGCGCGGGTCGCTCGCGCCGATCGTGCGCGCGGTCGCCGTGGCGGCCGTGCTCCTGCTCGTGTTCGGCGGGCTGTTCGCCGCCGCCGACTCGACGTTCGCCGACCTGCTCGGCAGCCTCATTCCCGATGCGGAGATGGCGGACGGGCCGCTGCGCTTCCTGTTCTTCCTGCTCGGTGTGCTCGGCGCCGTCGCGGCCGCCTACACCGCGGCCGCCCCGCTGCGCTGGGACAAGATCGAGGTCAGGCCGGGACGCGCCCGCGGCCGGGTGGAATGGGCCCTTCCGCTGGTCGTGCTCACTCTGCTCTTCGCCGTCTTCAACGCCATCCAGCTCACCGTCCTGTTCGGCGGGTACGAAGCCGCGCTCAAGGACGGCCTGACCTACTCCGAGTACGCGCGGCAGGGTTTCTGGCAGCTCCTGTTCGCCACCCTGCTCACGCTCGGCGTGATCGCCCTGGCGCTGCGCTGGGCGCCGCGCGAGGGGCCGCGCGACCGTGCGCTGGTGCGGGCCGTGCTCGGGACGCTGTGCGTCATGACGCTGATCGTCGTGGCGTCCGCGCTGCGCCGGATGCAGATGTACGTGGACGCGTACGGCATGACGCGGCTGCGGATCTCGGTCACGGCCATGGAGCTGTGGCTCGGCCTGGTGATCGTCCTGATCATGGCCGCGGGCGTGTGGGGCGCCCGCTGGCTGCCGCGCGCCGTCGTGGCGAGCGCGGCCGGAGGAGTTCTGGTCTTCGGCCTGCTGTCGCCGGACGGCATGGTCGCCGAGCAGAACGTCCAGCGCTACCTCGACACCAGGCACCTGGACCTCGACTACGCCTCAGGGCTCTCCGCCGACGCGGTCCCCGCGCTCGACCGACTGCCCGAGCCCGTGCGCAGTTGTGTGCTCGCGCCCCTGGCGGACGCGCTGGGCGAGGACAAGGCGCCCTGGTACGCGACGAGTTACGGGGAGGCGAAGGCCCGCTCGACCCTCGAGGAGCGGCCGCCGCGCGAGGACGTGGACTGCTCCGACCTGGACGTGATCGACACGGGCGGTACGGACCGCCTGGGGTACTAGGGGTACTAGATCACTAGGGGTACTGAGCGGTGCAGCTGCTGTATTGAACGGCGCACCTGCCGTGCTGAACGGTGCGTACGAGGCCGGGGTGCCCTTGTCGACAAGGGCACCCCGGCCTCGTACGAGAAGAAGCCCTGCGGCCTCGACGGTTGCGTCAGTGGGCCATGGGTGTGCCCGTGCCGCTCAGGGCCTCCAGGTCGCTCTTGCGGACCCTGATCACCACGATCGCCGTGATCAGCGCGAGCACCGCCATGGCGACCGCCGGGATGAATCCGGTGGCGATGCCCTCCGCGAGGATCTCCTTGGCCCAGGGCGAATCCTTGGGCAGCTCACCGGTCTTGGCGAAGGCGGCCTGCTGCTCGGGGGTCGCGTGGGCCATGAAGTCGGCCATCTGCTCCTTGCCCTCCTCGCGGCTCGCCGTGCCGAAGACGGTGGTGAGGATCGCGAGGCCGAGGGAACCGCCCACCTGCTGCGTGGCGTTGAGCAGACCGGAGGCCGCGCCCGCCTCGTGCTGGGCGACACCGGAGACGGCGGTCAGGGTGAGGGTGACGAAGTTGAGCCCCATGCCGAAGCCGAAGAGCAGCATCGGGCCGAGGACCCCGCCGAGATACGAGCTGTCGGTGTCGATCAGCGTCAGCCAGCCGAGGCCCACGATCACGAAGGACGAACCCACGACCATGAAGGGCTTCGGGCCCAACTTGGGGAGCAGCGCCTGCGACAGACCGGCGCCGAACACGATGGCCACCGTCACGGGCAGGAACTTCAGACCGGCCTCGATGGGGGTGTCCCCGAGCACGTTCTGCACGAAGAGCACGATGTAGAAGAACATGCCGAACATCGCCGCCGCGAGGCTGAGCATGATCACGTACGTGCCCGAGCGGTTGCGGTCGCGGAACATCTTCAGCGGTGTGATCGGGTCCTTGGCCTTCGTCTCGATGAAGATGAAGAGCGCGAGCAGGACCACGGCGGCGCCGAACGAGGCGATGGTCAGGCCGTCCTTCCAGCCGTCGCCGGCCGCGCGGATGAAGCCGTAGACGAGCGCGGCCATGCCGAGGGTCGAGGTGATCGCGCCGGCGATGTCGAAGCGGCCGGGGTGGCGCTCCGACTCCTGGATGTACTTCGGCGTGAGCACCGCGATCAGGACACCGATCGGCACGTTGACGAACAGCACCCAGCGCCAGTCCAGCCACTCGGTGAGCATGCCGCCGGCGAGCAGGCCGACCGCGCCACCGCCTGCGGAGACCGCGGCGAAGACGCCGAACGCCTTGTTGCGCTCGGGGCCTTCGGGGAACGTGCTCGTGATCAGCGCGAGCGAGGTGGGCGAGGCGATCGCGCCGCCGACGCCCTGCAGGGCACGGGCCGCGAGCAGCTGCCAGGGCTCCTGGGCGAAGCCGCCGAGCAGGGAGGCGAGCGTGAACAGCACGATGCCGCACATGAACACCCGGCGGCGGCCGAGGATGTCGCCCGCGCGCCCGCCGAGCAGCAGCAGACCGCCGAAGGTGAGGGTGTAGGCGCTGACGACCCAGGTCAGGTCGGTGGTCGAGAACTTCAGCGCGTCCTGGATGTGGGGGAGCGCGATGTTCACGATGGTGGCATCGAGGACGACCATCAGCTGGCAGGCCGCGATGATGAAGAGGGCGATCCCGGCGTGGGGTGACTTGGCGGTGGGAGCGCCGGGGCCCGGATCCGGTTCCGCGACGCGTAGGTCCTCGTGTGGCTGTGTCACTGATGCTCCCGTGGGCTTCTTAGTGAACGGCACCGTTCACTAGGGCGACCCTAGCGATCCCGACTTCTTGAACACAAGGAAATTCTTGGGGAGTTGAGGCAAAGCGCAGGCAATGGCGGTCGGTGCCGGGCGAGTAGTTGAACGCGGCGCGGATTGGTGACGTTCGGCCCGTCGCGGCCCGGGCGCTCGCCTGCGATGCTGGAGAGACCCCCGCTGTACCGGAAGTGGAGATTCCCCCTCGGTGCGCCCCCACGCGCCGACTCCGCTCCCCGGTGCGACGCGACCGGTCTCAACGGAGAGATGAACATGGCTACTTCGCGCTGGACGGCCGCTCCCGCCCAGTCCTCCGTCCCCGCCCCGGCCTCGCTGCGCACCCAGGTGGTGGCCCCGCGCCGCCGTGGTGCCGTACTCGAGCGCGCCATCCTGGACGCCGCGCTCGAACAGCTCAGCACGGTCGGCTGGAACGGCCTCACGATGGAGGGCGTCGCCGCCGGCGCCCAGACCGGCAAGGCCGCTGTGTACCGGCGCTGGCCCTCGAAGGAGGACCTGGTCGCCGACGCGCTGGAGGCGGGCATGCCCCCGATGTCGCAGGCGCCCGACACGGGCAGCGTCCGCGAGGACCTGCTCACGCTGTGCCTGACGATGCGCGACGCGATGTACTCGCGCCCCGGCCACGCCCTTCGCGCGGTCCTTCACGAATGCGACGGCACAGTGGCCGAGCGCTTCCAGTCGGTGATCTTCGGGCGCGTGGTGCAGCCCGCCATCGATGCCATAAGGGAGGTCCTCAGTCGAGGTGTGGGCAGGGGAGAGGTGCGCCGAGGGGCCGTCAACGATCATGTCTGCGAGGCCGTTCCGGCGATGATGATGTACCGCGCCAAGGTGTACGGCAGCGAATGGCCGCCCGCCGAGATCGCCCGGATGATCGACGAACTGATGGTTCCGCTGGTGCGCCGCGAGGCGTGAGCGGGGCGGTCCTGGGTGGGTGACGGTTGTGGTCCCGGGCGGGTGAGGGCTGCGGTCCCGGGTGGGTGACGGTTGAGGTCTCGTCCGGGAGGGCGGGGCGGGGCTGTCGCCCCGGGCCCTGGCAGGCGTACGCTGGCACCGCCATGCCGTACGAAGCACCCACCCACACCGTAGAGCGCTCGATCCGGGCGAAGACCGGCGCGAAGATCATCGCCGGGATCGATGAGGTAGGACGCGGTGCCTGGGCGGGTCCCGTCACGGTCTGCGCCGCGATCACCGGACTGCGCCGCCCGCCCGAGGGCCTCACCGACTCCAAGCTGCTCACCGTCAAGCGCCGCGGCGAACTCGCCGAGGAGCTCAGCGGCTGGGTCACCGCCCACGCGCTCGGCCACTCCTCACCGCAGGAGATCGACGACCTGGGCATGACGGCCGCGCTGCGGCTGGCCGCCGTCCGGGCGCTCGACGCTCTTCCGGTACGGCCCGACGCGGTGATCCTCGACGGCAAGCACGACTACCTCGGTGCGCCCTGGCAGGTCCGCACGGTCATCAAGGGCGACCAGTCCTGTGTGGCCGTGGCCGCCGCGTCCGTGCTCGCCAAGGTGGAACGCGACGCGCTGATGGCCGAACTGGGCGCGGCCTGCGCCGAGTTCGGCTTCGAGGCGAACGCGGGCTATCCCTCGCCGGTGCACAAGGCGGCCCTGGAGGAGCAGGGGCCGACCGAGCACCACCGCCTGTCGTGGTCGTATCTCGACGCGCTGCCCAAGTGGCGGCACCTCAAGAAACACCGGGTCCCCGTGCTCGGCGTCCCCGTACAGGAAATCGAGGGGCAACTCGGGTTCGATTTCTGACACCATGCCGCTCGCCCGTGCGATCGCCGCGTCGGCCGGTTTGACCGGTTGCCTCGCTGGTCGCACTTATGTGCCACCCGCCGTTACGGTTCGTACCGGCGTTTGATAGACATCCAGTCATGCCTCTCCTTCCCGAGGAGCCTCAGATTCACGAGAGTGTCCAGGGTCCCCGCGCTACGTCGGCCGCCGGCCGCACCGCGCCGACCCCTCGTCCCGTACCCGGTCCGCGTCCCGCGGCCGCCCCGCGCCCCGGACGTCCGGGCCCCGGCCCCGCCCGGCCCGCCCCGCCCGCGCAGCGCACCCCGCGCGAGCCGGCCAAGCCCGCCCCCGCGCCGGCCGCCGCCGCTTCGGCGCCGCAGATCCAGCTGATCCCGGCCTCTGTCGAGGGTGCTCTCGACGCGGCCGAGGAGGCGGTGGACCTGCTGCTCGACTCGGGCCGCGCGCCCGGCGACGTGCTGGTTCTGACCACCGGTGAGCAGCACCCGTGGGCCGCCCACGAGTTGAGCTTCGGCGACGCCGCCTACTGGGCCCAGCACGATGCGGGCGACGACGTGTTCTACGCCGCGTCCGCCGACGCCGGCCGCGCCGCGGTCCGCCCCGTCGTGGTCGTCGCGCTCAACGGCGGCACCGACGAGCAGGCAGCCACGGCACTGCCGCTGGCGCTGAGCCGCGCGGGCACGCTGCTGATCGTGTGCGGCGACCCGCAGCGGATCAACTCGGCGCTGGGCGCCGGGGTCTGAGCCGGATCCGGGCTTCAGACCCGGACACCGGCCCGCTCGCTGCTCCCGGCTGCTGCGGACTTCGGTCCCGGTGCTGGTTCCGTGATCTCCCCGCGAAGTGAAGGGCCCACCCCTGAGGGTGGGCCCGGCAATCCGGTGGGGACAGGGCGCGAAGCGGGGCGGCTTCGGTCAGAGTGAAGCCGCCCGGCGCAGGAACTCCACGCCGCCATGGCCGTTGGCCGTGTACGCGGTCTCGGCGCCGTTGGCCGAGTGGGGCCCGTGTCCGCCGTTGACCACGGAGTTCACGGCGCTCGCCCGGCCGGCGTTCGGCTGACGGCCCCCGCGGCCCTCGCCGAGCACCTGCCAGCCGCAGGCCGTCAGCGTGATGTACGCGCCGCAGCGCAGCCCGTGCAGGGTGCAGGCGTCGCGCAGCCCCCACATCCAGGCGCCGTCCTCCTCGGTCCAGCCCTCGCCGCCGTCCCGGCAGTAGAGGAGCACCGCGGTGTGCACCGGCGTACGGCGGCGCAGGTCGTGCGGGATCACGCGGCGCAGCTGGGCCAGGAGCGCGTTGCGGAACACCCAGCCGTCGACCGGCGTGGAGCGGCGGGCGAACGATGCGCTCGCCCTGACCCGTTCCTCCTGGTCGAGCACGGCGACCACGGCGGTCTCACGGGTGGGCCGGTGCCGTTCGTACAAGCCTCGAACGACATCGCGCGGATCGCGCAGCAGCGGGATGCCCGCGGCGGCCCACTCGGCGGGCTCGAGCAGCCGCCCCAAGGGGCTTGACGCGTCGGCGGGCGGTGACACTGACGCGAGTCTCGTCGGATCGGTGGACGGAGCGAATCCGAAGGTCACGGTCCTCCCTTCGGCTGTGCACCCGCAAGGGCGGGCGACGTCGGACGTGCGGGAGCGCACCGCGGCACAGCACTGCCGGATACAAAGGAGCCGTGCGGGAGCGCTCCAATTCTCGCCGCCCCATCGGCCGCTAGGCAACGAGCAATTGACGATGCTGACCGAAATCAGCGGGTCCGCCGTCAATATCCCTTCCCCTCTCGGCGCACCCCGATGCCCCCGCCGACGCTTACCGCAGGTAAGGCGGATGAGGTGGCCGATTGTCAGTGGTGTCCGGTTGCATGGAGGGATGCACGACGAAGAGCGCGACCCGACCGAAGCGGCCCCGACGTCCGCCGCCCCGCCCGCCGGCTCCCCGGACGAGGGTGAACGGGCGTCCCAGGGCCCGGCGTCCCAGGACTCGGCCTCCCAGGACTCAGCCTCCCAGGACCCGGAGAGTCTGCGCGCCGAGGCCGACGCCGTCCTCGCCGAACTCGTCGGCGACCGCGGCAGATCCGCCCGCCTGCGCGAGGACCAGTGGCAGGCGGTGGCGGCCCTGGTCAGGGACCGGCGCCGGGCCCTCGTCGTGCAGCGCACCGGCTGGGGCAAGTCCGCCGTCTACTTCGTCGCCACCGCACTTCTGCGGCGGCGCGGCGCAGGTCCGACGGTGATCATCTCGCCGCTGCTCGCCCTGATGCGCAACCAGGTGGAGGCCGCGGCCCGCGCGGGCATCCGCGCCCACACGATCAACTCCGCCAATCCGGAGGAGTGGGAGGCCATCTACGGCGAGGTGGAGCGCGGCGAGACCGACGTCCTCCTCGTCAGTCCGGAGCGGCTCAATGCGGTGGACTTCCGCGAGCAGGTCCTGCCCCGCCTGGCCGCCACCACGGGCCTGCTCGTGGTCGACGAGGCGCACTGCATCTCCGACTGGGGCCACGACTTCCGCCCCGACTACCGCCGGCTGCGCGCGATGCTCACCGAACTGCCCGCGGGCGTACCGGTCCTGGCCACGACCGCCACGGCCAACGCGCGCGTGACGGCCGATGTGGCCGAGCAGTTGGGCACGGGCGGCGGCGAGGCCCTCGTGCTGCGCGGACCGCTCGACCGCGAGAGCCTGCGCCTGGGGGTGGTCCGGCTGCCGGACGCCGCGCACCGCCTGGCCTGGCTGGCCGAGCACCTCGACGAGCTGCCGGGTTCCGGCATCGTCTACTGCCTCACCGTCGCCGCCGCCGAGGAGGCCACGGCCTTCCTGCGGGCCCGCGGCTTCGCGGTCTCCTCGTACACCGGCCGTACGGAGAACGCGGACCGGCTCCAGGCCGAGGACGACCTCCTGAAGAACCGCGTCAAGGCCCTCGTCGCCACCTCGGCGCTCGGCATGGGCTTCGACAAGCCGGACCTGGGCTTCGTGGTGCACCTCGGCTCGCCCTCCTCGCCCATCGCGTACTACCAGCAGGTCGGCCGCGCGGGCCGCGGCGTCGACCACGCCGACGTGCTGCTGCTGCCCGGCAAGGAGGACGAGGCGATCTGGCGCTACTTCGCCGATACGGCCTTTCCGCCCGAGGAGCAGGTGCGGCAGACGCTGGGCGCACTCGCCGCGGCGGGCCGCCCCCTGTCCGTGCCCGCCCTGGAAGCCGTCGTCGACCTGCGGCGCACCCGGCTCGAGACGATGCTCAAGGTGCTCGACGTGGACGGTGCCGTGCGGCGCGTGAAGGGCGGCTGGACCGCCACGGGCGCCGACTGGATGTACGACGCGGAGCGGTACGCGTGGGTCGCGAAGCAGCGCGCGGCCGAGCAGCAGGCGATGCGGGACTACGTGACCACGTCGATGTGCCGCATGGAGTTCCTGCGCCGCCAGCTCGACGACGAGGGCGCGGCCTCCTGCGGGCGGTGCGACAACTGCGCGGGGCCGTGGGTGGATTCGGCCGTCTCCGGGGACGCGCTCGCGGGCGCGGCCAAGGAACTGGACCGTCCGGGCGTGGAGGTCGAGCCGCGCAAGATGTGGCCCACGGGCATGGCGGCGCTCGGCGTCGATCTCAAGGGCCGGATTCCCGCAGGGGAGCAGTGCTCCACCGGGCGCGCCCTGGGCCGGCTCTCCGACATCGGCTGGGGCAACCGGCTGCGCCCGCTCCTCTCCGAGCAGGCCGCCGACGGACCGGTGCCGGACGATGTGCTGCGCGCCGCCGTCGCCGTGCTCGCCGACTGGGCGCGCTCGCCCGGAGGTTGGGCCCCCGGCGTCGCGGACGCCGTCGCCCGCCCGGTCGGCATCGTCGCCGTGCCGTCCCTGAGCCGCCCGCAGCTGGTCGGCTCGCTCGCCGAGGGCCTCGCGACGATCGGGCGGCTGCCGCTGCTCGGCACGCTCACGTACACCCGCGGCGAGAACGTCGTACGGCGCAGCAACTCGGCACAGCGCCTCAAGGCGCTCACCGACGCCTTCACGGTGGGCAACGAACTCGCGGCCGCGCTCGCACAGGCCGAAGGCCCCGTGCTGCTCGTGGACGACTACACGGACTCCGGCTGGACGCTCGCCGTCGCGGCGCGCCTGTTGCGGCGTGCGGGGAGCGGGGACGTGTTGCCGTTGGTGTTGGCGACGGCGGGGTGAGGGGGGCTCTGCTGCGGTCGTGACGGGGGGGCGGTCGTGTCCGTGGTCGTGACGGGGGCGGTCGTGTCTGTGGTCGTGACGGGAGGCGGTCGTGTCCGCGGCCGCAGCGGGCCCCGTGGCCGTGTGGGGTGCCGTCGTCTCGTGGTCGTGACGCGATGCCGCGCGCCGGAGTCGTGACGCACCGTCGCGCGCCGAAGTCGTGACGGCAGGCCATCGGGCCGCAGTCGGCCGGCGCTCGGCTCGGCAATTGACATGCTCCTAACCGGAGTTATCCACAGGGAAAACCGGAATCGGTTGATCCGGTGCACTCTCGTCGCATGACGCAACGCAACGAATCAGCTGCAGCCGGTCACATTCCGATGCCCTCCGTCACTCTGCGCAGCCCGGACGAACTGGCAGATGCCCTCCCGTACTTCATGGGTTTCCACCCCTCCGACAGCCTGGTCCTCGTGGCCCTCCAGGGGGACCGCGGACTCTTCGCGGGCCGGGTGCGGCTCGGCATCCCCGAAGCGGAGGAGGACTGGGAGTTCATCGGGCGCGAGCTGCCCCGCTGCCTCGTCCAGGAGGTGGAGCGGCGCACGGGCGGTACGCCGCCCGACGGGGTCGTGGCATATCTGTGCCGCGAACCCGGCCCGGGCGACAGCGGACGCCAGGTCATGGAAGGCCTGCGCCCGCTGGCCGACGCCCTGCTGGCCTCCTGCCGCGACCTGGGGCTGCGCGTCCTGGAAGCGCTCTGCCTCTCCGGCGGCCGCTTCTGGTCCTACGTGTGCACGGGAGCCGGAGAGGCCTGCTGCCCGCCGGACGGACGGCCCATGCTGATGCCCGGCACCTCGGTCATGGCGGCGTCGGCCACCTTCGCGGGGATCCAAGTCCGGGGCACACAGCAGGAGATGGAGGCGCGCCTGACCCCTCCGGCGGGCGCTTCGGCCGCCGCCCAGGAGGAGGCGATCGACGACGCCGTGGCCGAGGCCCTGCCCCGGCTCCTGGACGAGGAGCGGAGGCTGGGCCTCGCGGCCGACACCCTCGTGACCATCGGCGACCTTGTCGCGCGCCTGCGGGAGAACCCGCCGCCGGCGGCGCGCGCACGGAGCGCGGACGAGTGGGACGACCGCCTGCTCACGGACGCCGAGGCGGCCCGCGTCCTCGTCGGCCTTCAGGACCTCCAGACCCGCGACCGGGCCACGCTCTGGATGGAGGGCTCGCAGGCCGCCGCGGCCCTCCGCCTCTGGCGCGCCCTGGCCCGGCGCTGTGCCGGGGTCTACAGGCCGTACGGCGGTGCGGTCCGCACCCTGGCGGGCTGGGCCGCCTGGTCACTGGGGGATGTGACGGAGGCGCGGCTCTCCCTGGAGATGGCGCTGACCGTCGACCCGGACTGCGTCCTGGCCGAGATGCTCTACCAGGCGGCGGGGTCCGGCATGGCGCTGGAGCGGATGCGGGAAGCGCTGCGCAGCGGCGTCGCGGAGTATCCGGCCCTGCGGCTTCCGGCGCGTGTGTGGCCGCCGGTGGACGTGCCCGACGGCGGCACGGACGCGGTGCAGGGGGAGTTGTTCGCGTTGCGGGACGTCGGGGAGGGCGTGGGGGCCGGACCGGCGGCCGAGGGCGAGCGCAGGGCTGAGTCGGCGGTCGACCGGTCTGAACCGGGTGAGCCGGCGCCCGGCGCGGCCCAGCCAGGAGAGGAGGCGGTGGGGCCGGTCACCGACGCGGCGAGCGGGAGCAGCCCTTCAGCGGTGAGCGGTCGGGGTACGGGTGCGTGGGCCGTCGGGCGGCCCGGACCGCGAGGTGGTCGGCCGACGGGCCGGGCGGGCGATGACGGCCGGCCGAAGCCCCGGCCCGCGAAGGCCGTCCCGCGCCAGCGCAGGCGGTCGCCCGGGGAGGCCCCCGAGGTGGGGGAGCGCGGGGCAGGAGGCGAAGCGTGACCGGCGGGTTCGCGACGGTACGGCTGCGCGGGGCGGGCCTGCCGCAGCCCCTCGCGTCCCCCGTCCCGTGCTCCGCCAGGCGCCACCCGGGTGCCCCGGCGCCCCGGATCGGCTCCGTTACCGGGCGGACCGGCCGTGACCCGGGCCGCCGCGGGCCCGTTCACCTGAGTGGCGGGGGTCGTTCGTCCGCCGGCGTCCCCTCGGCCGCGGGTCAACGGCCTTGCCGGGCACGCCGGTTCCGGGGTGCGCCGCCGCTGCCGCGGCAGGCACCGCCCGGTGCCGCCACCGTGCCCCGTGCCGCGCCGGACCGGAGCAAGCGAGGAAGAAGGGCCGTCATGTCCTCATCCGTGCCGTCTGCCACGACACGGGCGGAGCACGTCGCCGCCGCCTCCCGCCGCCCGCATCCGCTGCCGCGCCCGTCGGGCGGAGAAGCCACCGCGCAGCCCGCCGGACGCGCCGTACGGCAACTTCCGCCCGTGCACGCCTCGTTGATCTGCGTCGCCCTGCCCGGCTTGGCCATCTCGGCGGAGCACGGACAGCTGACCGGTCACGGCCTCGAGGGCATCTACCAGGCCGGCCGAAGGCTCCTGTCCCGCTGTCACGTACGGGTCGCGGGCCGGGAACCGCTCGCGGTCCAGGGCCGGTTGATCGCGTCCGGCCGTGCCCGCTTCGTCGCCGTGGTGCGTCATGTCGACCCGTCGAACCCCGACCCGGTCGTCACCGTGGAGCGCATCCGCGACGCCGGCGGCACCGAGCGGATCACCCTGCACAGCGCGGCCACGCGACCCCTGCGGCTTCCCGTCGAGGTGTCGCTCGCCACCGACCTCGCCGAGCTCGGAGCCGTCGCCTCGGGGGCGCCCGGGCCCGAACTGCCCGCGAGCGTCTACGACTCGGGCCTGCGCTGGTCATCGGATACCGGGCAGCACACCGTGGTCGCGGCCGACCCGCCGCCGCAGGACGCGCTGGCCTCCGCCGGGCTGCTGCGCTGGGACGTCGAGCTGCCCGCGGGCGGCAGCCACAGCATCGAGCTGTCCGTACGCCAGGACGGCGCGAGCCCGCTCAGGCCTGCGGGCAGGGGCGCGCACGCCCCGTTCCCACCGGTTCGCGCCGAGGGCGACGACCCGCGCGTGCCCGGCCTCCTGAGCACCTCCCTCGACGATCTCCAGGCGCTGCTCCTGCGCGACCCCGCCCACCCGGCCGACCTCCATCCCGCGGCCGGCGCCCCTTGGCGCTGCGGACTCGCGCCGGCCGAGGCGCTGGCGGTGGCCCGCATGACCCTCCCGCTGGGCACGCGGCTGGCCGCCGGCACCCTGCGCACCCTCGCCCGCACCCAGCTGGGCGGCGACGGACCGGACGCCGGCCTGATCCCCGGTCCGCTGCGGGACGCGGGACCGCACCTGCCGCCGAGCAGCACGGGCGTGGAAGCCACCCTGCTCTTCCCCGTCCTGCTCGCCGAGGCGCGGCGCTGGGGTCTGCCGGACCAGGAGGCGCGCGACCTGCTGCCCACCGCGGAGCGCTGTCTGCGCTGGCTGCGCTCGGCCGTCGGAGGCGGCGGCTATCTCGCCGACCCCGCCCCGGGAGGCCTGCTGCGCTGCGAGACCCAGGCCCACGCGCATCGCGCGGCGCTGCTCGGGGCGGACCTGCTCGAGCTGTACGGGCGGCCCGGTGCGCCGCAATGGCGGGACTGGGCGGGGGAGTTGAGAGCGGCGTTCCGGCGCGAGTTCTGGATCGAGGACCGCGGCGGGGGCCGTCCCGCGGCCGCCCGCACCGCGGACGGACGGCTCGTCCCGCACCTCGGGAGCGCGGCCGCGCACCTCCTCGACACGGGTCTGCTCGGAGGCGGCGCAATGGCTCCCGGGCTGCTTGACCCGGTCCGCACCGAGCAGCTGGCCCGACTCTTCGGCTCACCCGCACTCGACTCGGGGTGGGGGCTGCGCAGCCTCGGGGTGAAGGAGGCGGGCCACAACCCCTTCGGACACCGGGGCGGTGCCGTCCGCGTCCATGATTCGGCGGTGGCCGTCGCCGGACTCGCCGCGGCCGGCTTCGAGAAGGAGGCCGGGGCGCTCATGGCCGGCGTACTCGCCGCGGCCGAGCACTTCGGCGGCCGCCTCCCCGAGATGTACGCCGGTGAGCAGCGGGTGGCGGGCGGCGCACCCCTGCCGCACCCGGCCGCCTGCCGCCCCGCGGCGGCATCCGCGACGGCGGTCATCCACGTGATTCTCACCCAGGTGGGCATCCGCCCCGACGCCGTGGCCGGCACGGTCTCGCTCGTCCCGATGGGCAGCGCACCGTTGGGCGAGCTGAGCCTGACGGGCCTGCGCGTCGCCGAGTCCCCGTTCGCCGTACGCATCAGCCGCCTCGGCCTCGCCATGATCGAGGAGGCGGGGGAGGGACTGCAGCTGGGGGTGAGGACCGGGAGGGGGTGAGGACGGGGAGGGGTGAGGACCGGGAGGGGGTGAGGACGGGGAGGGGTGAGGACCGGGAGGGGGCGAGAGCCCGTTCTGCCTCGGGTCTGCGCTGCACGGCACGGAGAGGGCCCCCGCCCGCCAAGGGCCTGCGCTGTACGGGACGGCGCGGCAGGGCACGGACTGGGCCACCCGCGCTGCACCGCCCGGCCGCGCTGCCCGTCCCGAGCCGCGCTGCGCCCCGAGCCGCGCTGCGCCCCGAGCCGGGCTGCCCGCCCCTCGCGCCGCTGCCTGCGACAGCTCAACGCTGAGGAGGTGGCCTCCGGTCCCGCCCTCGACCACCGCCGCATCTCCGAAGGAGGCGCAGCTGAACCAGCTGTTTATCGTCAGCCAGACGACTATGATCGCGGCATGTCGCCCTACGACCCGTCGGCCTACCCGTCCTTCGCCGTCACCGTCGACCTGGTCGTGCTGACCGTGCGTCGCCACTCGCTGTGCGCGCTGACGGTGCGCCGCGGGGAGCCGCCCTTCCAGGGGCGGTGGGCGCTGCCCGGCGGATTCGTGAAGGCGGACGAGGATCTCGCGGCCGCCGCGGCCCGCGAGCTCGTCGAGGAGACCGGGCTGTGCGTCCACGATCCCGCGGCTTCCGAGGCGCAGGGCAACGGCGCGCACCTCGAGCAGCTCGCCACCTACGGAGACCCGCAGCGCGACCCCCGCATGCGGGTGGTCAGCGTGGCCCACCTCGCGCTCGCCCCCGACCTGCCGGCCCCGCGGGCGGGCGGCGACGCCAACAGCGCACGCTGGTCGCCCGTCGAGACCTTCCTCGGCAAGGACGGCGACCAGGGCGCCCTCGCCTTCGACCACTCGAAGATCCTCGAGGACGGGGTGGAGCGGGCCCGCTCGAAGATCGAGTACTCCTCGCTGGCCACGGCGTTCTGTACGCCGGAGTTCACCGTCGGGGAGCTGCGCCGGGTCTATGAGGCGGTCTGGGGCGTGGCGCTCGACCCGCGCAACTTCCACCGCAAGGTCACCGGCACCCCCGGCTTCCTGGTCCCCACGGGCGGCACCACCACGCGCCAGGGCGGCCGCCCGGCCCAGCTCTTCCGCGCGGGCGGGGCCACGCTCCTCAACCCGCCCATGCTGCGCCCCGAGGTCTGACCACCGGCCCACGACCTCACCGACCCACGACCCCACCGACCCACGACCCTGTCGACTCGCCGAGCCCACCGCCCCATCGAGCCGTCCGCCCCACCCGGCCTTCCGCCCCACCGACCCGTCAACCCAGCCGGGCCGCAGCCGGGCCGACCCGCTGCTCGCCCGTGGCGACGCGCATCGCAGCCCCGTGCGCCGCCCCGCGCGCCCGACGTCCGGCCCACCTCGGCCGCGTATGCGACGCTCCTCAACTCGCCCGCCCGGCCCCCCAGTCCGACCGGACGCTTCTCTCCCCGTATCCGCCCGCCCGTACACGCGAGCGATACGAGCCGTACGCGCGACCGAACTGAGCCGACACCGCTCCCCAACCCTGCCCAAAAACGGCCAATTATCCCGATATCGTGCTGAAGGTACCCAGGGCCACGACCGCCCCCCGCCCCCGCGCGCGAGAGAAGCGATGATCCAGGCCACCGGACTGACCAGCAACGCGAAGAAGGGTCTGCCGCCCACGATCGACGACGTGTCGTTCGAGGCGCGCTCCGGCCGGGTCACGGCGCTGCTCGGCGCCGTGCCCGCCGAGACCACCGAAGTGCTCCGGCTGATGCTCCAACTCCGGCCCGGGCGCGGCGTCACGTACTTCCGCGGCCGCCCGCTCAGCCGCATCGCGCACCCTTCGCGCGAGGTCGGCGTCCTGCTCGGTGATGTCCCCGGCCACCCGGCGCGAACGGTCCGCGGACAGCTCCGGATGCTGTGCGCCGCCGCCGGCGTCCCCGTCACGCGCGCGGACGAAGTCCTCGAAGTGGTCGGCCTGGTGAGCCTGCGCGAAGAACGCCTCGGCACGCTCTCGCGCGGCATGGACCGCCGGCTCGGCCTCGCCTGCGCCCTGCTCGCCGACCCGCACACCCTCGTCCTGAACGCCCCTGCCGAGTCGCTCTCCGCCCGCGAGGCCGCCTGGCTGCACGCGATGCTGCGCGCGCACGCGGAACAGGGCGGCACGGTCCTGTTCACCACGTCGGACCCCAAGGAGGCGGCGCGCGCGGCCGACCGCGTCGTCACACTCGAACAGGGCTGTGTCGTCGCCGACCAGGACGCGGCCGAGTTCGCCCGCACGCGTCTGCGCCCCCGCGTGGCCGTCCGTTCCCCGCACGCCGCCCGCCTCCGGGCGCTCCTCACCAAGGAGGCGCGGGTCGCACGGCGTTCCGTGGAGATCGTCCGCGAGGACGGCAACCGCCTCTCCGTCTACGGCAGCACCACGGCCGCCGTGGGCGAGACCGCGTACAAGCACGGCGTCCTGCTCCACCAACTCGCCGACGAAATGGGCGACTCGGGCCCGCCCGCCCCGCCGCACACCGCCGCCCCGCCGCACACCGCCGACCGGCAGCCGCCCCTGGCCGCGGAACCGCCCGCCAGGGAGCAGCAGCAGCCCGCCGGCGCAGAGCGCCCCGCCGGAGCCGCCCTCGCCGCAGAGACCGACCCCGTACCCCCCGCGGCACGTGGCGCCTCTGCCCACGGCACCACGGCCCGTACTCCCGAAGGCCCCGCCCTCCACTCGACCGACCGAGCCGCGGCACACGGCACCGACGCGTACCCCACCGACGCGAAACCCGCCGACGAACGCCGCCCCGACAAGACGGCCCCCGCCGACGCCACCGGCGTCAACACCGCACCCCAGAAGGCTACTTCACCGCCCCTGCACCCGCTCCCGCCCCCCATCACCGTCCACCCCGGCCGTGCCCCCCTCCGGCCGCTGCGGTACGAACTCCGCCGCGCCTGCGGCATCCCCACCGGCTACCTCACCGTGGCGCTGGTGCTTGCGGTCTCCGCGCTGCTCTCCCTGCTTCTGGCCCGCAGCGGTCACACCCCGCTGCCGCGCCTGCTGGCCGCCTGGCCGTACGAACTCCCGCTGCCTCCCGCCGCCCTGGGCGCGGGCCTGCTCGGTGCGCTGTCGTTCGGCGACGAGTTCAAGCACCCGGCGCTCGCCGCCGACCGCGGCACCGTGCCGCGCCGTCTCGGCCTGCTCCTCGCCAAGCTCGTCGTCAGCGCCGCGACCGCCCTGCTCGTCGCGGCCCTCGTGCTGGCCTCCGACGCCGCGCTCCTGCACGTCGTCTACGGCGAGGAAGTGACCCGCCTGCCCGCCGACTGGCCTTCCGTGACAGCGAGTTGGGTCTGCCTGGTCACCGGCTGCTCCTGGGCCGGACTGCTCGCCGCGGGCGTCTTCCGCTCCACCGCCGCCGGCCTCGCGGCCCTGGTCGCCGTACCGGTGGTGTGCGTGCCCCTCGTGCAGAAGGCCCTGGAGGGCCCCGCCGTGCGCACCACCGCAGGTCTGGCCGGCCGGCTGCGCGATCTCGCCCTGGTCCAGTGGCCGGCCGGCACCGAGCGCTATGTCGCGGGCGCGGTGCGCATGCTCGCCCAACCCATCGCGTTCACGCTGGCGTTGAGCCTGATCGCGCTCATGGCGGCCTACTTGCTCACGTCGATGCGCAGCCGCGTACGCGGCAGTTAGTACGCGGCTCCGGCAGTACGCGGCTCCGACCGTGCCGGACCCCACCCCACCCCACCGAACTGCCGCCTCCAGTAGCAGAACAGAACGGTCTTTCAGCCCGATCGACCTACAACACCCAGGTAATGCCGCTTTCTTTACGATAAGGCGTCAATTGCGGCACCGTAAGCGATCACCCTTTCGTGTGCTTTTCACCAAAGACCTCAAGGGGGTTGGGGACCGCGCCGACAAAGGATCCGTGAGTACCCTTGCGCACACCATGATGACCGCCGCCCGCTCCGCCGACTCAGGCCTCGCAGGACCGGGCGAACTCGACCGCTACCCGTACGCGGAGACCCCCGGCGTCGACCGCGTCCCCGCACCGGCCTGGGAGGGCCACGAGCAGGAGCTCGGACGCGTCGGCCGCCGCGCCGCCGGCAGCCGCGGACGCGGCCTGCACGGCCAACTCGTCCAGCAGCTCGGCCAGATGATCGTCTCCGGCGACCTCGGCGCGGACCGCCCCCTGGTCCCCGAGGAGATCGGCCAGCGCTTCGAGGTGTCCCGCACCGTCGTCCGCGAATCCCTGCGCGTCCTCGAGGCCAAGGGCCTCGTCAGCGCCCGCCCCAACGTCGGCACGCGCGTGCGGCCGGTCAGCGACTGGAACCTGCTCGACCCGGACATCATCGAGTGGCGCGCCTTCGGCCCGCAGCGCGACGACCAGCGCCGCGAGCTGACCGAGCTGCGCTGGACGATCGAGCCGCTCGCCGCCCGCCTCGCCGCGGGCCACGGCCGCGACGAGGTGCAGCAGCGCCTCGCCGACATGGTGGAGATCATGGGCCACGCGCTCGGCCAGGGCGACGCGCTGACGTTCTCGCGCGCCGACGCCGAGTTCCATTCGCTGCTCATCCAGCTCGCGGGCAACCGCATGCTCGAGCACCTGTCCGGCATCGTGTCGGCCGCCCTCCAGGTCTCCGGCGGACCGGTCACCGGGTGCGACCGCCCCTCCGAGGCCTCGCTCGCGCACCACGGCCGGATCGCCGACGCCCTCGCGGCCGGCGACGGAACCGCCGCCGAGAACGCGATGCGGCAGCTGCTCACCGTGCACCCGGACGTGGAGCGCGTGGTGCCCGCACCGCGCGAGCACTGATCCGTAGCGCTGCTTTCTTGCGGCTGTTTCCTCGTGCAGTCGTCGGGCCCGGGCCGGTTCGCACCGGGCCCGGCGACTGGTTTGTGTGGGCCTATGTCCGCTTCTAAGCGTTATCAGTAGTTACGCGGTGTGACTCGGGCCACGAAGATTGGGCGTAACGCTCCTCGTGGCAGCGCGATGACCTAAGAGGTGACTGCCGAGGAGGGAATACAGCAGCCGGTTCCGGCGCTGTGTGAGCTCCGCGGATCGCCCGCCCCGCCGTCGGCCAATCCCCAGCCGGCGGACGTCGGCTCCGCTTCCACCGTGGACGGGGCCGGAAGCCGTTTCCATCGTTCCGAGAGGTTGTTCGTGTCGGCCAGCACATCCCGTACGCTCCCGCCGGAGATCGCCGAGTCCGCATCTGTGATGGCGCTCATCGAGCGGGGAAAGGCTGAGGGGCAGATCGCCGGCGACGACGTGCGTCGGGCCTTCGAAGCTGACCAGATTCCGGCCACTCAGTGGAAGAACGTTCTGCGCAGCCTCAACCAGATCCTCGAGGAAGAGGGTGTGACGCTGATGGTCAGTGCCGCGGAGTCGCCGAAGCGCACCCGCAAGAGCGTCGCAGCGAAGAGTCCGGCCAAGCGCACCGCCACCAAGACCGTCGCCGCCAAGGCCCCGGTGAAGAAGACCACGGCCGCCGCGACCGCGGCCCCGGCCGCCGAGGTCGAGGCCTCCGTCGAGGACGAGACGGCGTCGGCCCCTGCCAAGAAGGCCGCCGCCAAGAAGACGGCCGCGAAGAAGACCGCCGCGAAGAAGACGGCGGCCAAGAAGACCACCGCCAAGAAGACCGCGGCGAAGAAGGACGACGAGCTGCTCGACGGCGACGAGCCGATCGAGGAGCCGACCGCCGGCAAGGGCGAGGACGAGGAGGCCGACGGCGAGGCCAAGGGCTTCGTCCTGTCCGACGAGGACGAGGACGACGCACCGGCCCAGCAGGTCGCCGTCGCCGGCGCCACCGCCGACCCGGTCAAGGACTACCTCAAGCAGATCGGCAAGGTCCCGCTGCTCAACGCCGAGCAGGAGGTCGAGCTCGCCAAGCGCATCGAGGCCGGCCTGTTCGCCGAGGACAAGCTCGCCAACGCGGACAAGCTCGCGCCGAAGCTCAAGCGCGAGCTGGAGATCATCGCCGAGGACGGCCGCCGTGCCAAGAACCACCTGCTCGAGGCCAACCTCCGACTCGTCGTCTCGCTCGCCAAGCGCTACACCGGCCGCGGCATGCTCTTCCTGGACCTGATCCAGGAAGGCAACCTCGGTCTGATCCGCGCGGTCGAGAAGTTCGACTACACCAAGGGCTACAAGTTCTCCACGTACGCCACCTGGTGGATCCGTCAGGCGATCACCCGCGCCATGGCCGACCAGGCCCGCACCATCCGTATCCCGGTGCACATGGTCGAGGTCATCAACAAGCTCGCGCGCGTCCAGCGCCAGATGCTCCAGGACCTGGGCCGCGAGCCCACCCCGGAGGAGCTGGCCAAGGAGCTCGACATGACCCCCGAGAAGGTCATCGAGGTCCAGAAGTACGGTCGCGAGCCCATCTCGCTGCACACGCCGCTCGGCGAGGACGGCGACAGCGAGTTCGGTGACCTCATCGAGGACTCCGAGGCGGTCGTCCCGGCCGACGCGGTCTCCTTCACGCTCCTCCAGGAGCAGCTGCACTCCGTCCTCGACACGCTCTCCGAGCGCGAGGCCGGCGTGGTCTCGATGCGCTTCGGTCTCACCGACGGTCAGCCGAAGACCCTCGACGAGATCGGCAAGGTCTACGGCGTGACGCGTGAGCGCATCCGCCAGATCGAGTCGAAGACCATGTCGAAGCTGCGCCACCCGTCGCGTTCGCAGGTCCTGCGCGACTACCTCGACTAGGCCGCCCGGCCAGGTCGTTTCACGGCAGTACGGCCACGAGCCCGGTACTCCCGCCCAGCGGGGGCTGCCGGGCTCGTCGCATGTCCGGGCCCAGGCCGGTTCCTTGATCGTCCGGGTCGCGGCGTTCGTCGTACTGTCTGACGCTGTGCGTACCCGTGACCACGCAGAGTCAAGGAGCGCGCATGCGTCGACCCCTGAACAGGCGGCTGCGGGCCGCTGCCGTCCTGATCGCCGCGGCCGTGGCCGCGCCGCTGGCCGTACCCTCGCCGGCGGCCGCCGACGGTGTCGTGATCGGCGGCAGTCCCGTCCAGGTGTCGGACAGTCCCTGGGCGGTGGCGCTGGCCAGCCGTGACCGGTTCGGGGGTACGCGTGCGGGTCAGTTCTGCGGGGGTGCCGTGGTCGCGCCGACCATCGTGCTCACGGCCGCGCACTGTCTCAGCATGGAGGTGCTCGGCGCCCCGCTGGAGACGGTCGACGACCTGCACGTCATCGCCGGGCGCAACGACCTCAAGGCGGCCGGCGGCCGCGAGGTGGCGGTGCGCGACGTCTGGGTGAACGAGGAGTACGACTCCTTCACCAACGCGGGCGACCTCGCGATCCTCACGCTCGACAAACCGCTGCCCGCCGACCATGTGATCCCGATGGCCCCGGCGGGCGACCGCGCGTACGACGCGGGCACGGCGGCCCGGGTCTACGGCTGGGGCGACACCACGGGCCAGGGCGACTACGCGCGCTCGCTGCGGGCGGCCCGGGTGCGGGTCCTGTCCGACGCGGCCTGCGAGGCGGCGTATCCCGGAAACGCGGACGGGACGTATCTGCGCGGCGTGATGCTCTGCGCGGGCGAGATGGAGGGCGGCAGAGACGCCTGCCAGGGGGACAGCGGCGGTCCGCTCGTGGCCCGCGGCCGGCTCATCGGACTGGTGTCCTGGGGGAGCGGCTGCGGACAGGCGGGCAGCCCCGGCGTCTATACGCGCATCAGCGAGGTCGTGGCGCGGTTCACGGCCCCCTAGCGGGCCCGGGGCGCGGTGAGGCGCCCCGAGATACGGCGACGGGCGGGCAACCCCTGTGGGGGTTGCCCGCCCGTCGTCATGACCGGCCTGGCCGGCGCTGGCTCGTCGTGGATGCGAGGTGTCAGCGTTCTTCGGTGCAGGATCCTTGCGCGGTCAGCGCAGGAGCGTCAGCGCTCTTCGCTGTCCGCCGTCGCCGGGACGGCCGTGAGCCGCTCCGTCTCATCCTGTATCTCAGCGGCGATCTTCTTGAGTTCCGGCTCGAACTTGCGACCGTGGTGGGCGCAGAAGAGCAGCTCACCGCCGCTCAGGAGTACGACGCGCAGATAGGCCTGGGCGCCGCAGCGGTCGCATCGGTCAGCGGCCGTCAGCGGGGTCGCGGGGGTCAGAACAGTAGTCACGTCGCCTCTTCTCTAGCTCGACGAGCTGTCGTACCAGGGTCAACATCCAACCAGCCCGAAAACGTTCCCGCTCGGGGCTTTTCCTCGAAAATTTCTTCTCGAACTTCTCGGGGAGCGGTTGGCTGCAACCGGGTGGCGGCGAAGGTGCCGTATTGCTGGCTTGCGGCTTACGGGTTCGCTTGTCTGCCGAGTTGCTTGTCGTGTCCTGTAGTCGGTTGTTCGGCTGGCCTGCCTGGTCCTTCCCGGCCTGGCTGGTCGGGTTGTTCATGAGGACGTGCCCGGAGCCTAAATGGTTCATGCCTGGTTGGGAACGTGATATCCGCATCACCCCTTCGAGGGATCGAACAGGTATGCGACTCTGCACTAGTCTGTCGTCAGGCGAGGGTGGCGTGACAACGGCTCTACCAGGCCTCGGTACCCTCTGACGCGGCACCTGGTGCCGGACCCTTGCATCGGGGCCCCAACTGAAATTCAGCGAGGAGCGAAACGCGTGACCGCCGAAACGTCCGTGACGTCCACAGCGCTGCTGAGCGGAGCAGACCGGGACGGATCCAACTACACCGCGCGGCACCTCCTCGTCCTCGAGGGACTCGAAGCGGTCCGCAAGCGCCCCGGCATGTACATCGGCTCCACCGACAGCCGCGGCCTGATGCACTGCCTCTGGGAGATCATCGACAACTCGGTCGACGAGGCCCTCGGCGGCCACTGCGACCGCATCGAGGTGATCCTGCACGGCGACGGGTCCGTGGAGGTCCGGGACAACGGGCGCGGCATCCCGGTCGACGTCGAGCCCAAGACGGGCCTGTCCGGTGTCGAGGTCGTCATGACCAAGCTGCACGCGGGCGGCAAGTTCGGCGGCGGCTCCTACGCGGCCTCCGGCGGTCTGCACGGCGTGGGCGCCTCCGTGGTGAACGCCCTCTCGGCGCGGCTCGACGTCGAGGTCGACCGCTCCACCGTGCACTCGATCAGCTTCCGCCGCGGCGTCCCGGGCGCCTTCGCGGGCGAGGGCCCCGACGCGAAGTTCACCCCTGGCAGCGGTCTGACCAAGGGCAAGCGCGTCCCGAAGGGCCGTACCGGCACCCGTATCCGCTACTGGTCGGACACCCAGATCTTCCTCAAGGACGCCAAGCTCTCCCTGGAGAACCTGCACCAGCGCGCCCGCCAGACCGCCTTCCTCGTCCCCGGCCTGACCATCGTGGTGCGCGACGAGCGCGACCTCGACGGCGTGGGCAAGAGCGAGGAGACCTTCCGCTTCGACGGCGGCATCAGCGAGTTCTGCGAGTTCCTCGCGCCGGACAAGCCGATCTGCGACGTGCTGCGGCTGACCGGCTCGGGCACCTTCAAGGAGACCGTGCCGGTGCTCGACGAGGTCGGGCACATGACGCCGACCGAGGTCACCCGCGAGCTGGGCGTGGACGTCGCGCTGCGCTGGGGCACGGGCTACGACACGACGGTGAAGTCCTTCGTCAACATCATCGCCACCCCCAAGGGCGGCACCCACGTCACCGGCTTCGAGCGCTCGATCACCAAGACGCTCAACGAGGTGCTGCGCTCCGCCAAGCTGCTGCGCGTGGCCGAGGACGACATCGTCAAGGACGACGCCCTGGAGGGCCTGACCGCGGTCGTCACGGTCCGCCTCGCCGAGCCGCAGTTCGAGGGCCAGACCAAGGAGGTGCTCGGCACCTCGGCGGCCAACCGGATCGTGGCCAATGTGGTGGCCAAGGAGCTCAAGGCCTTCCTGACCTCCACCAAGCGCGACGCCAAGGCCCAGGCCCGCGCCGTCATGGACAAGGCCGTGGCCGCCGCCCGTACGCGCATCGCCGCCCGCCAGCACAAGGAGGCGCAGCGCCGTAAGACCGCGCTCGAGTCCTCCTCGCTGCCGGCCAAGCTCGCCGACTGCCGCAGTGACGACGTGGAGCGCAGCGAGCTCTTCATCGTCGAGGGGGACTCGGCGCTCGGCACCGCCAAGCTGGCGCGGAACTCCGAGTTCCAGGCGCTCCTGCCGATCCGCGGCAAGATCCTCAACGTTCAGAAGGCGTCCGTCTCGGACATGCTGAAGAACGCCGAGTGCGGCGCGATCATCCAGGTCATAGGAGCAGGGTCCGGACGGACCTTCGACGTGGACGCCGCGCGCTACGGCAAGATCATCCTGCTCGTCGATGCCGATGTGGACGGCGCGCACATCCGCACGCTGCTGCTGACCCTCTTCCAGCGGTACATGCGGCCGATGGTCGAGGCGGGCCGGATCTTCGCCGCCGTGCCGCCGCTGCACCGGATCGAGCTGATCCAGCCGAAGAAGGGCCAGGACAAGTACGTCTACACGTACTCGGACAACGAGCTGCGGCAGACGATCCTGGAGTTCCAGCGCAAGGGCATCCGCTACAAGGACTCGATCCAGCGCTACAAGGGCCTCGGCGAGATGGACGCGGACCAGCTGGCGGAGACCACGATGGACCCGCGCCACCGCACCCTGCGCCGGATCAACATCGGCGAGCTGGAGGCCGCGGAGCAGGTGTTCGACCTCCTGATGGGCAACGACGTGGCGCCCCGCAAGGAGTTCATCACCAGCTCGGCGGCCACCCTCGACCGGTCCCGTATCGACGCCTGACCGGGACCGGGATGTACGGGATAGCCGAGCGGCTGTGGCGGCTGCTCCGGGGGCCGCTTCAGTGGCGGCTCATGTGGCTCGTGCACGCGAAGTTCACCGTGGGGGTCACCGGTGTGGTGCGCGACGAGCAGGGCCGTGTGCTGCTGCTCCGGCACCGCATGTGGCCCCGCGACCGGTGCTGGGGGCTGCCCACCGGGCACGCGGCCCGCGGTGAGGACTTCCCGGGCACCGTCGTGCGCGAGGTCAAGGAGGAGACCGGCCTCGACGTGCTCCCCGGGCAGCTCGTCATGCTGAACAGCGGCTTCCGGCTGCGGCTCGAAGTGGCGTACGAGGCGGTGCTCGCCGGCGGCACCCTGAAGATCGACTCCTTCGAGATCCTCGAAGCCGGGTGGTTCGAGCCGGAGGCGCTTCCCGACGCGCTCATGCCTCTGCACCGCGACCTGATCCATCGGCGGGTGAGTGTCTGAGCGCGGGGACGGGCGCCTGAGCGCGGCGCCACGCGTGCACCTGTGAGCGGTCTCCAGTGAGCGGCCTCCACCCCAGGGTGGAGGCCGCTTCTCCATCTTGTTTCCACCCCTGCTCCGATCCTCTGACCTGGGCATTTCCCTACCTTCGAAGGCGTAGGGAAGCCCGTCCGGCCAAACTCGGAGGAAACCATGTCGGAGATCGTCAACGGACTGCTGATCGTCGCGGTCGTCGCCGTCCTCGTCCTGCACCAGTTCAAGGCACGGCAGCTGGCCGAGGAGCGGCGCTGGTGGGTGGTGCCCGTGGTGCTCGCTTTCGTGGCCGCGCGCAAGCCGGACCTGCTCGGCGACGGGAACACCACGGCGGCCGCCGCGCTGCTCGCCGTGGAACTGGTCCTGTCGCTGGCCGCCGGCGCGCTGTTCGCCCGTACGACCCGGGTCTGGCGCGCGGAGGACGGTGCCGTGCGGACCAAGGCCACCAAGCTCACGCTCGCCGTGTGGGCGGGCGGGATCGTCGTACGGGTCGCCCTGTACGGCATCTCCGGGGCCTTCGGCGTCCACCAGGGCTCCGCCGCCCTCATGCTCGGGCTGGCCGCGATGCTGCTTGCGCGCGCGGGCGTCCTGCAGTGGCGCACCCGCGCGTACCGTGAGGTGGTCGGCTACCCGCGGCCCGCGTGGAAGGACCACATGTGACCCGGAACGGTTGGCTGCGCTGGCCCTCGCGGGAGGCACTCGCCCGCGAGCGGCCGGGGCGGCAGCGCACCGCCCTCTTCTGGACCGGCCGGGCCGCGCTCGCCGGGCTCGTGCTGTGGAAGGTGATCACCGAAGCGGACCCGGTGACGTGGCGCAGCGCCGCGGACGTGGCCGTGCTCCTGGCGTGCGTGCTCGGCTGGCTGCTGTTGCTGCGCACCACGCGGGACCACCGCCTGGTGCCCTCCCTCGCCCTGCTGGCCGCCCTGTTCGGCGGTGCGGCCGGCGCCCAGGCCGCCGGGCTCACCACCGTCGGCATGGTGGTCTGGTGCGGCGCGATCGTGCTCGCGCTCAAGCGGCTGCCGCTGCTCGCCGGCCTGGTGGCGGCGCTCGCCGGGTACGCCGGGTTCGTCCCCGTCGCCGACGGCTCCTGGGCCGACACCGCGCTCACCGGAGCCACGTTCTGCCTCGTCGGGTACGTGCTGCGGCTGGACGCCGAAGGCCGGGGCAGGGAGCGGCAGTTGATCGAGCAGGAGCGGGCCGCGCTCGCCGCCGAGGCCGAGTCCGCCGCGCTCACCGAGCGCGCCAGGATCGCCCGCGAGATCCACGACGTCCTCGCCCACAGTCTCTCCGCGCAGCTCGTGCACCTGGAGGCCGCCCGGCTGCTGGTCGAACGCGACGCCCCCAAGGACCAGGTGCTCCAGCGGGTGGTCGCGGCCCGCGGGATGGCCCGCGAAGGGCTCGCCGAGACCCGGCAGGCGCTCTCCGCGCTGCGCGGCGACCTCGTGCCCGTGGAGGACTTCCTGCGGGCGCTCGACGGCGTCCAGGTGGAGATCTCAGGCGCCCCGGTCCCGTTGAGCGCCGAGACCTCGCAGACCGTGCGCAGGGTCGCGCAGGAGGCGCTGACCAACGTGCGCAAGCACGCGCCCGGTGCGGCGGTGCGGATGCTCTTCTCGTACGAGGGCGGCGCAGGCGGCACGGACCGCGACGTGCTGCTCGAAGTGCGGGACAGCGGCGGCGTAGGGGCCGAGGGCGAACTGGCCGCGAGCGGCAGCGGCTACGGTCTGCTCGGGATGCGCGAGCGCGCCGAACTGCTCGGCGGCTCCTTGGAGGCGGGACCGGAGGACGACGGAGGATTCGTGGTGCGGTTGCGGGTGCCGGTGTGAGCGGGGCGCGGGGCGGTGCGGCGGGTCGGCCGCAGGGCGGTGCTGAGGATGCGCGGACGGACGGGCCGGTGCCGGCCGGGCAGGGGGAGCGGTGAGCGTGCGGATCGTGGTCGCCGACGACCAGACCGTGGTGCGCGAGGGCATCGTGATGCTGCTCGGGCTGCTGCCGGGCATGGAGGTCGTGGGTGCGGCCGCGGACGGCGAGGAGGCCGTGCGCCTGGCCGCCGAACTCGCCCCGGACGTGGTCCTCATGGACCTGCGGATGCCGCGCTTGGACGGGGTGGAGGCGACCCGCCGTATCCGCTCCGAACACCCCGGCACCCAGGTCGTGGTGCTCACCACCTACGCCGACGACGCCTCGCTGTTCCCCGCCTTGAAGGCCGGCGCGCGCGGCTACCTCACCAAGGACGCGGGCGCGGACGAGATCGTACGGGCCGTCGAAGCGGTGATGTCCGGTGACGCAGGGCTCGCACCGCAGGTCCAACTCCGGCTCTTGGAACGGCTGTCCGAACCGCAGCCCGCGCCGCGGCCTCCCGGCGGACCGCCCGCCGAGCTCCCCGACGGACTCACCGCACGCGAGGCCGAGGTGCTCGCCCACATCGCCGACGGCCTGACGAACACCGAGATCGCCCGCACCCTCCAGGTCTCGACCGCCACCGTGAAGACCCACATCAACAACCTCTTCGCCAAGGCCGGCCTCAAGGACCGTACGCAGGCGGTGCGTTACGCCTACCGGCACGGGCTCGCCGAACCGCCCCGCCGCTGAGGGCCGCCCCGCTGCCGGGCGCCTGCTGTCAGGCATCTGCCGTCGGGCACCTGCCGTCGGGTCGCGCCGACTGCCGGGGCACATCCACCGCGAAGCCGCCCCGGCCACCAGGGCACACCCGGCCCACCAGGGGTCACTTCGCACACGCTTCACCTGATGGAGTGAACAGATCGGGCAGAAGTGTCCGGGATCTTCCCGGTCCGCCCATCCTTGGGCACGCGGCCAAACGGGCGGCGGACAAGGAGAGTTCGGTGGAGAAGCACGACGGGGGGCGGAGCGCACAGATCCGGTTCGACGACCCCTGGTACGACGCACTGGCCTCGGGCTGGGGCGAGCTGGACAGCACCGGCGCCCCCGCTTCCGCGCCCGGACCGCCCGCGCCGAGGGCGGCGGAGCAGCGGGCCGACGCGGCCGGTATCTATCTGGAGGTGCAGCAGAGCGCCGCCTTCCAGGAGGTGCGCAGCCGCTACCGCCGCTTCGTGTTCCCCGCGACGGTCGCCTTCTTCACCTGGTACGTGGCCTATGTCGTCGCCGCCACCATGGCGCCGGACCTGATGGCACAGCCGGTTGCGGGCGCGGTCAACGTCGCGATGGTCGCAGGACTCGGGCAGTTCCTCACCACGTTCGCGCTGACCTGGGCCTACGCCCGCCATGCCCGGCTGCGCAGGGACCGCGCCGCACTCGATCTGCGCTGGGACACCCAGGAGCTCACGCGGGGGGTCGGGCGTTGACCGGCGACCACCAGACTCTGGCGCTGCTGCTGTTCAGCGCGTTCATCGCGGTCACCCTCGGCATCACCACGTGGGTCAGCCGCAACCGGCACGGCAGCGCGGAGGAGTTCTACGCGGGCGGACGGCTGTTCTCGCCGATGGAGAACGGTTTCGCCATCGCGGGCGACTACATGTCCGCCGCCTCCTTCCTCGGCATCTCCGGCCTCATCGCCCTCTACGGCTACGACGGCGTGCTCTACTCCATCGGCTTCCTCGTCGCCTGGCTCGTGGTCCTGCTGCTGGTGGCCGAACTCGTGCGCAACTGCGGCCGGTTCACCCTCGCCGACGTGGTCGCGGCCCGGATGAGCGAGCGGCCCGTACGGATCGCCGCCGGCACCTCCTCCGTCACCGTCTCCGTGCTCTACCTCGTGGCCCAGATGGTCGGCGCGGGCAGCCTCGTCGCGCTGCTGCTCGGCGGCACGAGCGAGGCGGCGCAGTCCTGGACGGTGATCGGCGTGGGCGCGCTCATGGTGGTCTACGTGTCCCTGGGCGGCATGCGCGCCACCACCTGGATCCAGATCGTGAAGGCCGTGCTCCTGATGGGCGGCGCGATCACGCTCACCATCCTCGTGCTGCTGCACTTCCACGGCGACTTCAACCAGATGCTCAACACCGCGGCCGACAAGAGCGGTCACGGCAAGGACTTCCTCGCGCCCGGCCTGCGCTACGGCGGGGACCTGACCTCGCAGCTGGACTTCATCAGCCTCGGCCTGGCGCTGGTCCTCGGCACGGCGGGCCTGCCGCACATCCTGTCGCGCTTCTACACCGTGCCCACCGCGCGGGCCGCCCGCCGGTCCGTCGTCTGGTCCATCGGCCTGATCGGCAGCTTCTACCTGATGACGATCGTCCTGGGCTTCGGCGCCGCGGCCATCGTCGGCACCGACGAGGTCCGGGCCTCCAACGCCTCGGGCAACACGGCGATCCCGCTGCTCTCGCTCATCCTGGGCGGCGGCGCGGGCTCCACGGGGGGAACGGTTCTCTTCGCCTTCGTCGCCGCCATCGCCTTCGCCACGATCCTCGCGGTCGTCGCGGGCATCACCCTCGCCTCCTCGGCCTCGGTCGCGCACGACCTGTACGCCTCGCTGAAGCGCAGGCACGCCAAGCAGCGCAGCGAGGTCGCCGTAGCCCGGATCGCGGCGGTGGGCATCGGCCTCGCAGCCATCGGACTCGGCCTGCTGGCACGGGACTTGAACGTGGCGTTCCTGGTCGGCCTCGCCTTCGCGGTGGCGGCCTCGGCGAACCTTCCGGTGCTCCTGTACTCGCTGTTCTGGCGCGGCTTCACCACCCGGGGCGCCGTCTGGTCCGTCTACGGCGGGCTGATCCCCGCGATGCTCCTGGTGATCTTCTCGCCGGTCGTCTCGGGCTCCCCGACCGCCATGTTCCCGGGCGTGGACTTCCACCTCTTCCCGCTGGAGAACCCCGGGCTGATCTCGATCCCGCTCGGCTTCCTCGCGGGCTGGATCGGCACCGTCACCTCACCGCAGGGCCCGGACCCGGCGAAGCACGCGGAGACGGAGGTGCGGTCCCTGACGGGGGCCGGTGCGGTGTAGCCCGGGGGCCGATCCGCGCTACAGGCCGGCGGCCCACTCGTAGCGGTGCCGCCGACGTGCGCTACAGGCCGGCGGCCCACTCGTAGCGGTGCTCCGGCCGCCCCGTGTCCCCGTACCTGAGGCCGAGACGGACCCGGCCCGCCCGCTCCAGGAGCTTCAGATAGCGCTGGGCGGTCTGGCGGCTCAGACCCGTGCGGTCGGCGAGCTCCTGGGCCGAGAGCGGACCCTCGGCGCCCATCAGCGCACGGCGGACCAGCTCGGCCGTCTCGGGGGAGTGGCCCTTGGGCAGCTGCGGTGCGGTGTCGGCCGACAGGGCACCGAAGATCCGGTCCACCTCGGCCTGTTCGGCCTCGCCCCCGCCGTCCAGGGTGCGCCGCAGCGCCGCGTACGCCTCCAACTTGCCGCGCAGCCCCGCGAACGTGAACGGCTTGACCAGGTATTGCAGCGCACCGAGCCGCATCGCGGCCTGCACCGTGGCCACGTCGCGCGCGGCGGTCACCATGATCACGTCGGTGCGGTCCCCGCGCTCGCGCAGCCTGCGGACCACGGAGAGGCCGGTGTCGTCCGGCAGGTAGTGGTCCATGAGGATCAGGTCGACCGGTCCCGCCGCCTCGATCCGCGCCAGCGCCTCGGCGGCGCTGTGCGCCTGCGCGGCCACCTGGAATCCGGGGACCTTCTCGACGTACGCGGCGTTCACCTTCGCCACGCGGAGGTCGTCGTCCACGACCAGGACTCGGATCATCGTGCATCCCCGATCGCTTGCGAGTGGTCGGCTGGGTCGTGGCTGGTGTGGGTGCGGTGGGTGCCGTCGCGGTGGCCGTCGGTGCCGTGGCCGCCGTGGGCGCCCGGACGCAGCGCCTCCGGCAGGACGACCGTGAACTCGGCGCCCCCGTCGGCCGCTTCGCCGACCGCGGCGCTGCCGCCCTGGCGCTCGGCGAGCCGGCGGACCAGCGCGAGGCCGATGCCGCGCCCGCGGTGGGCCGGGGACTCCTTGGTCGACCAGCCCTCCGTGAAGATCAACTCCCGCTGTTCCGGCGGCACTCCGGGCCCCGAGTCCCGAACGCGCAGCACGACCTCGGACCCGGTGGTCCGCACCTCGACCCCGACCTCGGCGCGCAGACTGCCGGTGGCCGCGTCCAGGGCGTTGTCCACGAGATTGCCCGCGATGGTGACCAGGTCCTGCGGGCCGACAAGGCGGTCCGGGAGCTGCGTGCCCTCGCCGAGCCGCAGGGTGACCCCGCGCTCGGCCGCGACGGTCGCCTTGCCGACGAGCAGCGCGGCGAGCAGCGGGTCGTGGATCTTCTCCGTGATCTGTTCGGCGGTCACGCGCTGGGCCCCGGCCGCCTCGCCCACGAACTCCACGGCGTCCTCGTACATCTCGAGTTCCAGGAGCCCGAGCAGCGTGTGCAGATGGTTGGCGTGCTCGTGGTCCTTCGCGCGCAGGGCGTCGATCAGGCCGCGCGTGGAGTCCAGTTCGCGGCCGAGCTGCTCCAGCTCGGTGCGGTCGCGCAGGGTGGCCACGGCGCCGCCGTCGTGCGTGGGCATCCGGTTGGCGACCAGGACGCGCCGGCCCCGTACCGTGACCAGATCCGTACCGGTCACGCGACCGGCGAGCACATCGGTCGTGCGCCCCTCACCGAGTGCTTCGTCCAGCGGCTTGCCCACCGCCTCGCCGTCGAGCCCGAGCAGCCGCTGCGCCTCGTCGTTGAGCAGCCGGATCCGGCCCGCGCGGTCCAGCGCGACCACGCCCTCGCGGATGCCGTGCAGCATCGCCTCACGTTCGGCAAGCAGCGCCGAGATATCGGAGAACGCCAGGTCACGCGTCTGCTTCTGCACGCGGCGCGCGATCAGGTACGCGGCCAGCGCACCGACCGCGAGGGCCCCGCCCGCGTACGCGAAGAGCCCGGGGATCGCGTTGAGGAGCCGCGCGCGGACACTGTCGTACTCGATGCCGACCGACACCGCGCCGACGATCCGGCCGCTCTCGTCGCGCAGCGGCACCTTGCCGCGGGCCGAGCGCCCGAGTGTGCCGCTGTCGATCTCCATGACGTCGCGGCCGGCGAGGGCGTCGCTGGGGTCGGTCGAGACCACCCCGCCGACCTGCTGCGGATTGGCGTGCGACCAGCGCACCCCGCGCCGGTCCATCACCACGATGTACTCGGCGCCCGTCGCCTTCCGGATCCGCTCGGCCTCCTGCTGCACCGGGCCGTCCGCGGTGGGCCGGGTGTGCTGCAGGTCCTCGGCGATCCGCGGCGCCGCGGCGGTGGCCTCCGCGATGGCCAGCGCCCGGCGCATCGCCTGGTCGTCCATCTCCTTGCCGAGCGGCGCGAGGAACAGACCGGTGGCGAGCACGGCCACTCCGGCGGCGATCCCCAGCTGCATCAGGAGCACCTGCGAGAACACCTTGCGCGGCAGACCGAGGCGCGGTCTGCGCAGGCGCCGACGCGTGCTGCCGGAAGCGGAGGGGGTCATGTCTATGACGGTACGGGGGTGCCCGGCCCGCACCGAAACCCGCCGGGGTGCGCTGTGACCGTCCTCACGTATTGTCCTGGCGCCGGGGGCGGGTTGGGATGGCGTCATGCCGAGCCCCAGCCCCAGCCCCAGCCCCAGCCCCAGCCCCAGCCCCAGCCCCAGCCCCAGCCCCAGCCCCAGCCCCAGCCCCAGCCCGAGTCCAAGTCCGAGTCCGAGTCCGGAGCCGAGCCCTCGACCCGCCCCCGCCGTGGTCAGCTCCGGCCTGCGCTTCGCCGGCCGTGTCGCGGTCGTCACCGGAGCCGCGTCCGGCATCGGTGCCGCCACCGCCGAGCGCCTGGCCGCCGAAGGTGCCGCCGTCGTCCTCGCCGATGTCGCCGAGGAGCGCGGCACCGGTCTCGCCGAGCAGCTGTGCGGCAAGGGCGGACGCGCCGCTTTCGTACGGGCCGACGCCGCCGATCCGGCAGACTGGGAGCGGGTGCTCGACGCCGCGCACGCCTTCGGTCCGGTCGGGGTGCTCGTCTCGAACGCCTTCACGGTCGACATCGCCCCCGCGCACGAACTCCCTCTGGAGTCCTGGCAGCGCCAGCTCTCCGTCAACCTCACCGGCGCCTTCCTGGGCTTCAAGGCCGCGCTCCCCGACCTGCGCGCCGAGCGCGGCGCGGTGGTTCTGACCTCATCCGTCCATGCTCACAAGGGAATTCCGGGCCACCCCGCGTACGCGGCCGCCAAAGGCGCGCTGCTCTCGCTCGGCGGCCAGCTCGCCGTCGAATACGGCCCCGAGGTGCGGGTCAACTGCGTCCTGCCGGGCCCGATCATGACCGCCGCATGGGACCGCGTGAGCGAGGAGGACCGGGCGCGCAGCGTGGCCGAGACGGCGGCGGGGCGGTTCGGGACCCCTGAGGAGGTGGCGGCCGCGATCGCGTTCCTCGCGGCGGACGAGGCGGGCTACATCACCGGGGCGAGCCTGGTGGTGGACGGGGGGTGGAGTGTGGTGAAGGGGTCGGCTTGAGCAGTACGTCTCGTGCGGTCGGGGTGGGCGTCGCGCCTGGTGCGGTCGGGGCGGGGCGTCCCTCTCCGGCTGAGGGGGCGTCCGACTTCGGCTGAGGGCGGGCCCCCGCTCCGGCCGGGATCACACCCCGGCCAGCTCCCGGACCGCCACCACGTCCATCCGCGCCGGAGACCCCAGCGCACCCCCGCAGCTCTCCGGGCGCGGCGGCAGGGCGGCGCCCTGCGCGACGGTTACGGACCAGGCGCGGCCGTCCGTGTGGGCGACGGTGGTCTCCCAGCGCGGGGCGGCGTCCGCGTCGGGCGCGGTGACGGTCTCGCTGCGCAGCACGGAGAGCACCCCGGCCCGCTCCTCGCCCACCGCCGTGCGCACCGCGAGCTCAGCGGCCTGGCCCGGCCGGTCCCAGGCGGAGTTGCCTCGGCAGCCGTCGGTCACGACCCGGCCCTCGCGGACCGCCGCGAGGACCTCCTTGACGGCCGCCGAGTCGAGCCGCCCGTAGGCGTATCCGTACGGCAGGACGAGCAGCGTGGGCGAGAAACGGTGGCCGCCGAGGTGCGTGATCTCCCACGTGCCGTTCGCGCCGGCGGCGGCCAGCTCGGCGGCGAGAGGGCGGCCGAGGAGGGCGCAGCACCGGTCGCGCTTGCCGTTGGTGCAGACGAGGGCCAGCGGCTCACCCGTGTGCGCGCCGCCCGTCAACTCGGCGTCGAAGGAGGCGACTTCACCCCGTCCGAGCGCGGCGAAGTCGAGAGTGAGGAGCCGGGCGGGGTCGGTGATGACGGCGGTGTGCAGCCAGGTGCCGGAGTGGGCGCCGGTTTCGTCGGCGCTGTTCGTGCCGTCGGTGCCGGGGCGGACGTGGGCGGCGTACACCCGGCGCTCGGCGGGGGAGTGGCAGTCGGCGTGCCGGCCGGGGCGGCGGATCAGCGCGACCCGGACGCCGGTGCCCGCGGCGGCGGCTTCGAGCGCCGCGCCGAGCGCGGGGTCGAGGTGGCTGGAGGTGAGCGCCTTGGCACCCCAGGGGCCCGGCTGCTCCAGGAGCAGCCAGGTGGTGGCGGTGGCCGCGGTGCCCGCGAGCGGTTCGTCGAGGTCGCGGGAGGCGGTGGCGCACGTACTCACATAGGTGAGCCTAGCCTGGCCGGGAGGAGGCGATCGAGGCACGGTGCGCAGGGGAGACGAGCGGAACGGACAGCAGCCTCCTGCCGAGGAGTTTGTGCAGGTCTCGGCAGGAGGCTGTGAAAATCTTGCCTGGCGTTCGCAAATCGTCGACACGCTCACGTCATGTCGCGCCAGACCTGACGCTGATCAGGCGCGTACCGCCTGCGCCGTGGAGCCCCGTACGACCAGTTCGGGCTCGAACAGGAGCTCCTCCGGCGGCACCGCACTGCCCGCGATCTGCAGCGAGAGCAGCTCCACGGCGGCGCGGCCCATGGCCTCGATCGGCTGGCGGACCGTGGTGAGCGGGGGCTCGGTGCAGTTCATGAACGCCGAGTCGTCGTAACCGACCACCGAGACCTCGCGCGGCACGTCGAGCCCGCGCCGGCGGGCCGCCCGCACCGCGCCGAGCGCCTGCGGGTCGCTCGCGCAGATGAGGCCCGTGACACCGGCGTCGATCAGCCGGGTGGCCGCGGCCTGGCCGCCCTCAAGGGAGAACATGCCGCGCACCACGTGCTCGTCGGGCAGCGAACCGCCGGCCGCCTTGGCCGCGGCCCGCGCCCCGATCAGCTTGCGCTGCGAGGGCATGTGGTCGGCGGGGCCGAGCACGAGTCCGATGCGCTCGTGGCCGAGCGAGGCGAGGTGGCGCCAGCTCTGCTCCACCGCCGAGGCGTCGTCGCAGGAGACGGCCGGGAAGCCGAGGTCCGCGATGGCCGCGTTGATGAGGACGACCGGGATGTTGCGCGCGGCGAGCTGCTTGTAGTGGTCGTGCGGTGCGTCGGCCTGGGCGTACAGACCGCCCGCGAACACCACGCCGGAGACCTGCTGCTGGAGCAGCAGCTCTACGTAATCGGCCTCGGAAACCCCGCCCTTGGTCTGGGTGCACAGGACCGGGGTCAGGCCCTGTTGGGCGAGGGTGCCGCCGATGACCTCGGCGAACGCGGGGAAGATCGGGTTCTGCAGCTCGGGCAGCACGAGGCCCACGAGGCGGGCGCGCTCGCCGCGCAACTGCGTGGGCCTCTCGTACCCGAGCACGTCGAGTGCGGAGAGCACGGACTGCCGGGTGGCCTCGGAGACTCCGGGCTTGTTGTTGAGCACCCGGCTGACCGTGGCCTCGCTGACCCCGACCTTTTTGGCCACTTGAGCAAGTCGTCGCGTCATGGCCGCAAGATTAGCGCAAACCTTGCATTCTGCTTGCGGTGCGTCGGAGTTGACTGAAACCTGGTGCTCAGGGCGGTGCTGTGGGCCGTGCCAGGCGGCGGGCCCGACGACGTAACCAGCGGGCGCGCTCGTTCGCGCGGTCTCGCGGTCTCGCGGTCTCGCGGTCGCGCGGTCTCCCCGTCTCCCGTGCAGGCTTACGCCGTGGCCCGCGTCGGCAGCGGGAGCGGCTGCGGTGGACGGGCCCCGGTGTACTGGCCGCTCGGCCGCATCCGCAGTGGACGCTCCCCGTACTCCTCCAGTGCGTGCGCGATCCAACCTGCGGTGCGGGCCACGGCGAAGACGGTCTCGCCCGCCTCGGGCGGCATCCCGCTCGCGACGGTCAGCACGGCGAGGGCGAGGTCGACGTTGGCGTACAACTCGGTGTGCCGGGCGGTCGTCCGCACCACGTCACGCGCCGCGGCGAGCGCCTCGTGTGCCTCCGGTACTCGCTCCAGCGCACCGAACAGCGCCTGTGCGCGCGGGTCTTCGCGCGGATAGAGGCGGTGGCCGAGTCCCGGGACCCGTCGTCCCGCCTTCAGATGGTCGGCAACGACCGCGGCGGCGCTGCCCCGGTCGAGCACCTCGGTGAGCATCCGGTGCGCGAGCCCGCTGGCGGCCCCGTGCAACGGGCCCTCCAGGACGCCGAGTCCGGCGGAGACCGCGGCATACGGGTGGGCGTGGGCCGAGGCCGCCACCCGCACCGCGAGGGTGGACGCGGCCAGGTCGTGGTCGATCAGGAGCACAAGTGCCTTGTCCAGCGCGCTCATCCACGGTTCGTCGGGGGCGCGGCGGGTCAGGCGCGGCCACAGCCGGCCGGCGAGGGTGTGCTCGTCGCGCGACCAGTCGCCCACGGTGGGCAGGGCGTCGACCAGGGTGGGCACGAGCGCGCGGGCCGTGCCGAGCACGGCCTGTTCGTCGAGGTCGAAGCGGAGCGGGTCGGCGGCGGCCGCGGCGATGGTGGCCACGCGCAGCCGGTCCATGGGGCCGCTGTGCGCGGGCAGGGCCGCCACGGCCCGGCGCGCGGCGCCGACGATCTCCTCGGGTGCGGTGAAGCGGACGTCCTCGCGCAGGACGCCGGTCCACAGCCATTCGGCCACCGGTTCGTACGCGTAGTGCGCGGCCAGTTCGGTCGCGTCCACGCCGCGGAAGTAGTAGCGGTCCTTCTCGATGAGGGTGATCCGGGTCCGCACGGCGAGCTCCCCGCCGCCCGAACTCGCGGCCGCGGCGCGGGTGTTGCGCCGCGCGAGCGCCTCCACCTCCTCGGCGTCGAAGGTCGACCCGCGCCCGCCCGCGCCCCGCCTGCTGCTCAGCAGCCCGCGGCTCACGTACGCGTACACGGTCTCGGCCTTCACGCCGAGCCGCTCGGCCGCCTCCTTGGTGGACAGCCGCCGGCTGCCGTCCTGCTCACCGCTCATGCCCTCACCGTATCGACTCGACTGGACACCATGGACGCCCTGCGCCCTTATATTGATCCAATCAATATTGACACGTAACAAGTCAAGCATGGACAGTCGACTCAAGTTCAGAAGAGGGGAGCAGCACCCATGTCGTTGACCAGTGAGTTCCCGCGCGGTCTCGCGGGCGTGGTCGTCACGCACACCGCACTCGGGGATGTACGGGGCCGCGAGGGCTTTTACCACTACCGCCAGTACTCGGCCGTCGAGTTGGCCGAGCGCCGCACCTTCGAGGACGTATGGCACCTGATGGTGCTGGGCGAACTGCCGGACGCGGCCGCGCTGCGCGAGTTCACCGCGCGGACGGCGGCCCTGCGCGCCCTGCCCGAGGAGGTGCGCGCGGCGCTCCCCGCGATCGCCCGGGCCTCGGCGCTCTCCGGACCGCTGGCGGGGCTGCGCTCGGCGCTGTCCCTCTTCGGCGCGGCGAAGGGCTTCCGCCCGGTGTACGACATCAGGCCGGAGCAGCGGCTCGCGGACACGCTCGCCGCGAGCGCGGTCGTCCCCACCCTGCTCACCGCGCTGCACCGCCTGGGGCAGGGCCTGGAGCCGGTCGAGCCGCGCGCGGACCTCTCGTACGCCGCCAACTACCTCTACATGCTGACCGGTTCGGAGCCGGACCCCGCGCACACCCGGGCGGTCGAGCGCTACCTGATCTCCACGATCGACCACGGATTCAACGCGTCCACCTTCACGGCCCGCGTTATCACGTCGACCGGCGCGGATGTGGCGGCCTGCCTGGTCGGCGCGGTCGGCGCGCTCTCGGGCCCGCTGCACGGCGGTGCACCCAGCCGGGCCCTCGACACCTTGGACGCGATCGGCACCCCGGACCGCATCGACGCGTGGATCAGGGAACGGGTCCTGGCCGGCGACCGCATCATGGGCTTCGGCCACCCCGTCTACCGCACGGAGGACCCGCGCTCGCGCATGCTGCGCGGCATCGCGCAGGAATTCGGCGGCCCGCTGGTCGAGTTCGCGGTGGAGGTGGAGCGCGAGGTGGAAGCGATCCTGGCGGAACTCAAGCCCCACCGCGAGCTGCACACGAACGTCGAGTTCTACGCGGGCGTGGTCATGGAACTGTGCGGCCTGCCCCGCGACATGTTCACCCCGACGTTCGCCGCGGCGCGGGTGGTCGGCTGGAGCGCGAACATCCTGGAACAGTCCCAGGACTCGAAGATCATCCGCCCGGCGGCTCGGTATGTGGGGGTGGAGGCGCCCCAGTTTGTGCCTGAGCTCGGCTGAGCAGCCACTGCTTCCGCCGGCTCGGGTGACGGGCAGGGCCCCATCTCGGTCGCGCGAGGCGGTGAGATGAGGCCCTGGATCGCGATGTGGACGGGCCTTGGCTGTCTTGGGCCGCGCTTTTCCTCAGAGGTGATCTCGGACTATTCGATAGAGCGTGTAGATCGGCCCGAGCCAGCGAAATCGCTTGTACCAGCGCTCGCGCTTGTCGTCGTCTCCGTTCTTGTGCCCTGCAGGCTGCGAAGCCATGGGGCGCCCCCTTTCCGGTCCACGTTCGTGGGTCCCCGGGTGATCACGACGCGACGGACGTGCAGGGAGAGGGGGAGGGAACGGCAGTGTCAGGCGTCCGGGATGTCGGCCTTGGCCCGTACGAGGGTCTCGCGGCTGACGATCACCACGCGCTCGTAGTCGGCGACACCGGCATCGGAGGGGAGCTTGTCCTTGAGCTCGGCGGTGGCCTCGGTGCCGATCACCGCGAAGTTCCCGTCGCTCAGTTCGAAAACATCGGGGCAAGTGGCGGCCGAGGCGCTTCCGCGGAGCTTGGGGGATACGCCGATGCGCCGAACAATTTCCACAGGTCTGGATCCTTTGTGTGCGTGTCTGCCGGTGCACTCCGTCATGCACTGACGTTAGTGCCGCACACCTTAGAACCTCAGTGGCGCTTCGGGTTGCACGGACCCGTAGCGACTCGCGTATTGCCATGTAGGCCGCTGCGGAAAGGGAGTTGGAGGCTCACCCGTTCGGGTTGCGAAAGATGACGCTGCCTAGTCCGGTGGTGCTCCCACCACGAACCAGTCCCCGTCGCCGTCCTGCAGCTCCTGGTACAGCTCCTCCGCCATCCGCCCGATCTCCGCCTCCTCCGACTCGGGGTCGAGCGCCAGCCGGTGGTGCCGGGTCATCTCCCAGTACTCGCAGATGTACGGGCTCTGGAACAGATCCCGCAGATGTCCGAACAGCTCGCGCTTCGTCAGCAAGCCGGACATGTGCAGATGGAGGGCGTTCACATACCAGAGATTGGCGTACATCATCTGACGCCGCTTCTCCGGGGAGAGCTCGACTCGGTAGGTGTCGATGACTTCGGCGAGAGCCGGGTCGTCGATGGCTTTGCTGAGCAACTCCCAGTGCATGCGCTGCTGGTGGGCGCGTGCCTCGCGGTGCCTCAACTCCTCGTCGAGGGCCGGATGGTGGCATGCGGGAGCGGCGGGGCCGCCCGCGGGGGCGGAGCCGCGTCCGCACAGGAGCCGCAGTGCGGACGTGCCGAAGAAGAAGCCGGCCGCGGCCGCGACCGCGTACCGCATGGGACGGCTACTCTGTGTGGCCATGTCAACCCCCGAGTCAAGGCGACCGTCCGCCGGCCGTCGGGTGCGGGGCGACAGGGAGCGGGACCGGCGAGCGGTGGGCGGCGCTTGCCACCTCCCAGGGTTGCCGAGCGGCTCTGGTCGGCGGGAGGCGGAGAGGAGGCGCACAGAGGCGTACGTATGTCGTGACAACTGGGCGCCGTGACCTGACTGTGCCCCGCATGCGCCGTGAACAATCGTTTACTGCGGCCGATCCGGCAAAAAATCTGCACTCAGTGCCGCCGGTGGTGCGATCGACATGGGCTGGGGGTGACGGGATCAGCACCTCAACCACGCCCACGGAAGAGCAACGTGCTCCGGCTCCCCAAGACGCCGTTCTACCCAGGTGCCCCACCCTCGCCTGACCTTCTAACCTGTGCCGAAGCGGCTGAGCGGGGGGATCTGTGATGAGCATGTACTTCGCCATCGGTGACGAGACGCTGTGGAATCCGGCGCATGGTGCCGGCCGCCTCTTCCTGCGGCAGGTCGAAGTCTTCGAGGCGGAGCTCGAGCTGCCCTCGGGAATCGGCCAGGGCAAGTATTGGGGTGACCCGGACACACTCGAGGTCGATCCGGCTCTGTACGCGGAGTTCGCGCGCAGTCTGGTCGTCTGGCACTGCCGTACGGGGCACTCTGTGATCCTCGCGCTCTCCGAGGGGTTCGTGGCGACGACGCTCGCGCTCGCCTGGCGCGCGGGAATCGAAGTGGGCATTCCTGAACTGGATTCCGGCCATGTGTGTGGCGGCGTCCAGCGCGACGTGCAGGTTCCCGGCAGTCCACGGCCGACGGCAGCCGCTGTCGTCACCGCGCTGCGCACGCGGGCGCGGGAAATGGACCGCTCGATGGCCCGCTGAGGCGGTGCGTCCGAGACCGCCCCGACATGCCGGCCGGAACTCAGGTGAAACGCAGACCGAGTGATCGACTCCGAATCCGCGGAGGTCCGCGGAGCAAGCGGCTGCAATGGGCCGGCGGTGGCTTGAGTGCCTAGGTGAAGGGCCACTTATGCTGGTCCGGTTCCACCGCCATCGCCACACGAAGGACACAGCGTGACCGAGCGGCAGATCCCCGTCCTCGTCCTCGCCGGGTTTCTCGGGGCGGGTAAGACCACCCTGCTCAATCATCTGCTCCGCGGCAGCGGCGGGACCCGGGTCGGGGTCGTCGTGAACGACTTCGGGGCGATCGAGATCGACGCCATGTCCGTGTCCGGGCAGGTGGGTTCCACCGTCTCGCTCGGCAACGGCTGCCTGTGCTGCGCCGTCGACGGCAGTGAGCTGGACACGTATCTGGAGAAGCTCACGCACCCGTCCGTGGGTCTCGACGTCATCGTGATCGAGGCGAGCGGGCTCGCCGAGCCGCAGGAGCTCGTGCGGATGCTGCTCGCCAGCGAGAACCCGTACGCGGTGTACGGAGGTCTGGTCGAGGTGGTCGACGCCGCCGAGTTCGAGGCCACGCGCGAGCGGCATCCGGAGCTCGAACGGCACATCGCGCTGGCCGACTTGATCGTGCTCAACAAGGCCGACCGGGTCGGTGCGGACGAGCTCGCGCGGGTGCGGAAGGCCGTGTCCGGCACGGGTGCGTCGGCCGCCGTGGTCGAGGCCTCGTACGGGCGGATCGATCCGGAGCTGCTCTTCGAGCGGCGGCCGAGCGCCGAGCGGGTCGGGCAGCTGTCCTTCGACGACCTCCGGGAGGAAGCGGAGGGAGACGGCCATGGGCAGGGGCATGGCGATGGGCATGGGCGTCATCTGCATGCCGCTTACGAGACCGTGTCGTTCGTCTCGGCGGCGCCGATGAGTCCGCGGCGGCTTCTGGCGTTTCTGGACGAGCGGCCCGAAGGGCTGTACCGCATCAAGGGGTTCGTCGACTTCGGTGCGCACGACCGGCGCAACCGCTACACCCTGCACGCGGTCGGACGCTTCCTGCGGTTCACGCCCGAGCCCTGGGGTGATCAGGAGGAGCGGCTGACGCAGCTCGTCCTGATCGGTGCCGGGATCGACTCGGAGGCGCTGCTCGCCGGTCTGGAGCGGTGCCGGGACGACGTACCGCAGGATGCGCGGCCCGAGGCGATGTGGGGTGTGCTGCGGTTCGTACGGAAGGACGGCGCCGAGGAGGCCGCCGAGGAGGCCGCCCTGGGGGACTTCGGCGGGTCCGAGGACGCCGACGACGAAGGGCCGGACCCGGCGTACGCCTGAGTCCGGCCCCCGGGGTGCCCGGTGATCGACGGTCCGCCGATCACCGGGCCACCAAGCGCTCTGCGTCACACCACCCCGGACACCGCCGCCACCGTCTTGCCCAGCGCGATGCCCGAGCCGTCGCGGCGCGGGTCGAGCTCCGGGAGTTCGGCCGGTGTCCCGTTCTTCTGGGCCGCCTTCGCCGGCACCGGGCCCGCCCACGCGAAGGACAGGCAGTCCTCGCCCTTCAGGAAGCGCTGGGCGCGGACGCCGCCCGTGGCGCGGCCCTTGCGCGGGTAGAGGTCGAACGGCGTGGCCTTGGCCGTCGTCTGGACCGAGTCGTCCAGCGTGCCGCGCGAGCCCGCGATGGTGAACACCACCGCATCCGCCGCCGGGTCCACCGCCGTGAAGGAGATGACCTTCGCGCCCTCGGCCAGCTTGATGCCGGCCATGCCGCCGGCCGGGCGGCCCTGCGGGCGGACCTGCGAGGCCTGGTAGCGCAGGAGCTGGGCGTCGTCCGTGATGAAGACCAGATCCTCCTCGCCCGTGCGCAGTTCGCAGGCGCCGACGATGCGGTCGCCGTCCTTGAGCGTGATGACCTCCAACTCGTCCTTGTTGGAGGGGTAGTCCGGCACCACCCGCTTCACCACGCCCTGTTCCGTACCGAGGGCGAGACCCGGAGAGGACTCGTCGAGGGTCGTCAGGCAGATCAGCGTCTCGTCGTCCTCAAGGGACAGGAACTCGGAGATCGGCGCACCGCCCGCGAGGTTGGGCGCCGACGCCGTGTCCGGGAGCTGCGGCAGGTCGATGACATTGAGCCGCAGCAGCCGGCCCGAGGAGAGCACCGCGCCCACCTCGCCGCGCTGCGTCGCGGGCACCGCCGAGACGATCACGTCGTGCTTGACGCGCTTGCCGTCGGCGTCGGTGACGACATCGCCGTTGGCCGTACGGGCCAGCAGACCCGTCGAGGAGAGCAGCACCCGGCACGGGTCGTCCGCGACCTCGAGCGGGACCGCGGACACCGGGGCGCCCGCCGACTCCAGGAGCACGGTGCGCCGGTCGGTGCCGAACTTCTTGGCCACCGCGGCCAGTTCGGCCGAGACCAGCTTGCGCAGCTCGGCGTCCGACTCGAGGATCTTCGTGAGCTCCTCGATCTCCGCCTTGAGCTTGTCGCGCTCCGACTCCAGCTCGATGCGGTCGAACTTGGTGAGCCGGCGCAGCGGCGTGTCCAGGATGTACTGGGTCTGCACCTCGCTCAGCGAGAAGCGCTCCATCAGGCGCTCCTTGGCCTGCGCGGAGTTCTCACTGGAGCGGATGAGGCGGATGACCTCGTCGATGTCGAGCAGCGCGACGAGCAGGCCCTCGACCAGGTGGAGGCGGTCCTGCTTCTTGCCGCGGCGGAACTCGCTGCGGCGGCGCACGACCTCGAAGCGGTGGTCGAGGTAGACCTCGAGCAGCTCCTTGAGGCCGAGCGTGAGCGGCTGGCCGTCCACCAGCGCCACATTGTTGATACCGAAGGACTCCTCCATCGGCGTCAGCTTGTAGAGCTGCTCCAGGACCGCCTCCGGCACGAAACCGTTCTTGATCTCGATGACCAGGCGCAGGCCGTGCGCACGATCGGTGAGGTCCTTGACGTCCGCGATGCCCTGGAGCTTCTTCGAGCCGACCAGGTCCTTGATCTTCGAGACCACCTTCTCGGGGCCGACCGTGAAGGGCAGTTCGGTCACGACGATGCCCTTGCGGCGGGCCGTGACCGTCTCGATCGAAGTGGTGGCGCGGATCTTGAAGGTGCCGCGGCCGCTCTCGTACGCATCCTTGATGCCGCCGAGCCCGACGATCCGGCCGCCCGTGGGCAGGTCGGGACCCGGGATGAACCGCATCAGGGTCTCCAGGTCCGCGCCCGGGTGCTTGATGAGGTGGCGGGCCGCGGCGATGACCTCGCCCAGGTTGTGCGGGGGCATGTTGGTCGCCATGCCGACGGCGATGCCGGAGGCACCGTTGACGAGGAGATTGGGATAGGCGGCCGGCAGCGCGACCGGCTCCATCTCCTGGCCGTCGTAGTTGGGCGAGAAGTCCACCGTGTTCTCGTCGATGGACTCGGTCATCAGCGAGGTGGCGTCGGCCATGCGGCACTCGGTGTAGCGCATCGCGGCCGGCGGGTCGTCGTTGCCCAGCGAGCCGAAGTTGCCGTGGCCGTCGACCAGCGGCACCCGCATCGAGAACGGCTGTGCCATGCGCACCAGCGCGTCGTAGATCGACGCGTCGCCGTGCGGGTGCAACTTACCCATGACCTCGCCGACGACGCGGGCGCACTTCACGTAGCCGCGGTCGGGGCGCAGGCCCATCTCGTTCATCTGGTACACGATGCGGCGGTGCACCGGCTTCAGACCGTCGCGGGCGTCCGGCAGGGCGCGGGAGTAGATCACCGAGTACGCGTACTCGAGGAAGGAGCCCTGCATCTCGTCGACGACGTCGATGTCGAGGATCTTCTCCTCGAAATCGTCGTCCGGCGGCGGGGTCTTCGTGCTGCGGCGGGCCATCGCGCTGCGGCTCCTTCACCTACGAATCGGTTCTCTGAACCCAATAATCGGTTCTCTGACGCGGACCATTGTGGACCGCCCCACTGACAACGCGGACGTCGACCCGTCCGCACCCCACCCGATGTGATCGCTGAGGGCTGAGCCGCCGCGGGAACTTCCCCGGATGTCCGCGCGCTTGCATACAGTGACAGAACTCTCTGCCTGTACGTACTCCACTACGTATTCCACGCGATCGAAGGGACCACATGCCCATGGGTCACACGGCCACCGCCGAGGCCGGCTCCGGCGGCCTGACAGCGACCGAGCACCGGCTGGCCAACGGCCTGCGCGTCGTGCTCTCCGAGGACCACCTGACCCCTGTCGCGGCAGTCTGTCTCTGGTACGACGTCGGTTCACGGCACGAGGTGAAGGGGCGCACGGGCCTGGCCCACCTCTTCGAGCACCTCATGTTCCAGGGCTCGGGCCAGGTCAAGGGCAACGGGCACTTCGAACTGGTGCAGGGCGCGGGCGGTTCGCTCAACGGCACGACCAGCTTCGAGCGCACCAACTACTTCGAGACGATGCCCGCCCACCAGCTGGAGCTCGCGCTCTGGCTGGAGGCCGACCGCATGGGCTCGCTGCTGCTCGCCCTCGACGACGAGTCGATGGAGAACCAGCGCGATGTGGTGAAGAACGAGCGCCGCCAGCGCTACGACAACGTGCCGTACGGCACGGCGTTCGAGAAGCTCACCGCCCTGTCGTACCCGGAGGGCCACCCCTACCACCACACGCCGATCGGCTCGATGGCCGACCTGGACGCGGCCACCCTGGAGGACGCGCGGAACTTCTTCCGTACGTACTACGCGCCGAACAATGCGGTGCTCTCGGTCGTCGGCGACATCGACCCCGAGCAGACCCTCGCGTGGATCGAGAAGTACTTCGGCTCGATTCCCTCGCACGACGGCAAGCAGCCGCCGCGCGACGGTGCGCTGCCCGAGATCATCGGCGAGCAGAAGCGCGAGGTGGTCGAGGAGGAGGTGCCGGCCCGCGCGCTGATGGCCGCCTACCGGCTGCCGCACGACGGCACCCGCGAGTGCGATGCCGCCGACCTCGCCCTGACCGTGCTCGGCGGCGGCGAGTCCTCGCGGCTGTACAACCGTCTCGTACGGCGCGACCAGACCGCCGTGGCCGCCGGATTCGGGCTCCTGCGCCTGGCGGGTGCGCCCTCGCTCGGCTGGCTGGACGTGAAGACCTCCGGTGATGTCGAGGTGCCGGTGATCGAGGCCGCCGTCGACGAGGAGCTCGCGCGGTTCGCCGCCGAGGGCCCGACGGCGGAGGAAATGGAGCGCGCCCAGGCCCAGTTGGAGCGCGAGTGGCTGGACCGGCTCGGCACGGTCGCGGGCCGCGCGGACGAACTGTGCCGCTATGCCGTGCTGTTCGGCGACCCGCAGCTCGCCCTCACCGCCGTCGACCGCGTCCTGTCGGTCACGGCAGAGGAGGTCCAAGCGGTGGCGAAGGCCCGCCTGCGCCCCGACAACAGGGCGGTTCTGGTGTACGAGCCCACGCACGCAGAGGTACAGGACGAGGACGAGGAGGCGGGGCAGTGACCGAGCTCTCCACCATGGAATTCCACCCGCAGCCCCAGGCCGGCGAGGCCAAGCCCTGGGCCTTCCCGGCGCCCGAGCGCGGCGCGCTGCCCAACGGTCTGACGGTCCTGCGCTGTCACCGCCCCGGCCAGCAGGTCGTGGCCGTCGAGGTCTTCCTCGCCGCGCCGCTGGACGCCGAGCCCGAGGGCCTCGACGGTGTCGCCACCATCATGGCGCGCGCCTTCTCCGAGGGCACCGACAAGATGAGCGCCGAGGAGTTCGCGGCCGAACTGGAGCGCTGCGGCGCCACGTTGGACGCGCACGCCGACCACCCGGGCGTCCGGATCTCGCTGGAAGTCCCCGTCTCGCGGCTGCCGAAGGCGCTCGGTCTGATCGCCGACGCCCTGCGCGCACCGGCGTTCGCGGAAAGCGAGATCAGCCGCCTGGTCCGCAACCGGCTCGACGAGATCCCGCACGAGCTGGCCAACCCCGCCCGCCGCGCCGCCAAGGAGCTCTACAAGGAGCTGTTCCCGGCCACCGCGCGCATGTCGCGCCCGCGCCAGGGCACCGAGGCCACGGTCTCGGCCATCGACGCGGCGGCCGTGCGCGCCTTCTACGAGCGGTGGGTGCGCCCCTCGACCGCCACCGCCGTGGTCGTCGGCGACCTCGCCGGCACCGACCTCGACGCGCTGCTCGCCGAGACCCTCGGCCAGTGGACCGCCGCGCCCGGCGAGGCCCGCGCGGCCGCGCCGATCACCGCCGACGACACCGGCCGTGTGGTCATCGTCGACCGCCCCGGTGCCGTCCAGACGCAGCTGCTCATCGGCCGCGTCGGCGCGGACCGCCACGACCGAGTGTGGCCGGCGCAGGTGCTCGGCACGTACTGCCTCGGCGGCACCCTGACGTCCCGTCTGGACCGCGTCCTGCGCGAGGAGAAGGGCTACACCTACGGCGTACGGGCCTTCGGGCAGGTGCTGCGCTCCGCCGCCGACGGCACCGGCGCCTCGCTGCTGGCCATCAACGGCTCGGTGGACACGCCCAATACGGGCCCGGCGCTCGACGACCTGTGGAAGGTGCTGCGCACGCTCGCGGCCGAGGGGCTGACCGACGCCGAGCGCGAGACGGCCGTGCAGAACCTCGTGGGCGTGGCCCCGCTGCGCTACGAGACGGCTGCCGCCGTCGCGGGCACCCTCGCCGACCAGGTCGAGCAGCATCTCCCGGACGATTTCCAGGCGCAGTTGTACCGGATGCTCGCCGAGACCGGCACCGTCGAGGCCACGGCCGCGGTGGTCAGCGCGTTCCCGGTGGACCGTCTCGTGACGGTGCTCGTGGGCGACGCCGCCGAGATCGCCGAGCCCGTGAAGGCGCTCGGCATCGGTGAAGTGACGGTTGTCACGGGCTAAGTGCCCGTTGTCACGGGCGAGTAGAGGTCCGGCAGCGGCCACCGCCGGTCGCCGCAGGTGAACAAGGTGAGAGCAGGGACTCCGGAGGCATCCGGGGTCCCTGTTTTCCGTAGATACCCCTGTATGTCCGAATTGATAGGGGGGTTGAGGGTCTGCCCTGTGGCATGCGCTACAAAAGGCCGGTTCCGTTTGTTGATTGAAAGATGTCCCGCTTAGCGTCGGTCCGGCTGTTCGTCCGCTGTACGCCGCACCCGCGGCAACGGGCAGCCATCGCCGAGTCCCCGTCAGGCGCGAGCCTGGGGAGCCGGGGACCCACACGCAGTCCCTGGGGTGAATCGGGAGCCCGTCGCGAGGCGGACCCCCGTAGGAGACCTTCCTGCTCCGAACCCGTCAGCTAACCCGGTAGGCGAGAAGGAAGGAAAGGACACCGCCGCTCCATGGCTTTCTCCCGTGCCACCGGGAAGCACCGTCGTCCCAGCGCGCTCACCCGCCGGACGGCGAGCATCGCGGGCGTCGCCGCCCTCACCACCACCGGCGTGATCGGCTCGCTCGGCTCCACCGCCTTCGCCGCCGACGCGAAGACCGCCCCCGAGGACACCGGCACCCTCACCAAGGCCGTGTCCATCGGTGACACCCTCACCGAGCGCATCGACGCCCAGGCCGCCGCCCAGGAGGAGGCCGCCGAGCGCGCCGCCGCCGAGGAGAAGGCCGAGGCCGAGGCCAAGCGCAAGGCCGAGGCGAAGGCCAAGGCGGAGCGCGAGGCCAAGGAGCGCGCCGCGCGCGAGGCCGAGCGCAAGCGCCTCAACACCTTCATCGCCCCGATCGCCGGCAGCTACGTCTCCACCGCCTACAAGGCTGGCGGCGCCGTCTGGTCCTCCGGCAGCCACACGGGCATCGACTTCCACGCCGCCTCCGGCACCTCCGTCCGCTCGGTCGGCATGGGTACCGTCGTCGAGGCCGGCTGGGGCGGTGCGTACGGCAACAACGTCGTGATCAAGATGAACGACGGCACGTACACGCAGTACGGCCACCTCTCGTCCATCACGGTGACCGTCGGCCAGCAGGTCACCCCCGGCCAGCAGATAGGCCTCTCCGGCGCGACCGGCAACGTCACCGGACCGCACCTGCACTTCGAGGCCCGCACCTCGCCCGACTACGGCTCGGACATCGACCCGGTCGCGTACCTGCGCTCGCACGGCGTCAGCATCTGACCCACCCGGGCCAGGCGTCCCGGCCCCACCGCTCACCCGAAGACCCCGGCACGCGCCGGGGTCTTCGGTGTTTTCCGCCGGACGTGACAGCCGGACATGACCGCCGGCATGACCGTCGGACATGAGCGCGGGACGCGCGTCGCGTCCGGAATGCAACCCCATGAATTCCCGCCACCCTTCGGGAAATTGAGAGATCCTGCAATAGAGTCCCTGACAGGGAAGTAACTTGCGGGCATCAGGGCGGTGGTCACAACATGCGCATTCCCGCGCAGTCGGTATGCACGGCCATTAGGGACGACATCGTCTCCGGGGTGTTCCGGCGCGGCAGCCGGCTCACCGAGGAAGTGCTCGCCCGCCGTTACGGCGTCTCGCGCGTCCCCGTCCGCGAGGCTCTGCGCACCCTGGAGGCCGAGGGCTTCGTCGTCACCCGCCGCCATGCCGGCGCCCACGTCGCCGAGCCCACCGCGCAGGAGGCAGCCGACCTCCTCGAAGTGCGGCTGCTGCTCGAACCGCTCGGCGCCGCACGCGCCGCCCAGCGCCGCACCGAGGCCCACCTCAAGGTGCTCCGCGGCCTGGTCAGGCTGGGGCAGGAGCGCGCAAGGCGCGGTCCCAGCGAGGATCTGCGCAGCCTCGGCGGCTGGTTCCACGAGACCCTCGCCCAGGCCTCCGGCAGCCCCAACCTGATCACGCTGCTCACCCAGCTCCGGCACAAGATCGCGTGGATGTACGCGGTGGAGTCACCGGAGCGGCCCTCCGAGTCCTGGGCCGAACACGGCGCGATCGTCGACGCCGTGGCCCGCGGCGACGCCGAGCGCGCCCGGCTGCTCACCGCTCAGCACGCCGAACGGGCCGCCCGCGCCCACCGGTTGAGAGGCCAGACGCCGACGGCCCGTGTGAGCGGTTCGCAACATCGCGTAAACATGGCGGGCGGGCGCGCTTAACAAGCGGGCCGTATACAAAGAGGTGAATTCGGCGGGGGTCTATTTCGTATGCCCGCACGCTATTTCGCTTCCGGGATTTACGGTACGGAGACCGTGCGGAGCGGTACGGAGCCTTACGGAGTGAAAAGCGGGCGGCGGGCAGTGGGTTCGGGAAATGGCCCCCGTAAACGACCGAGCCGCTGCCACCGGATCGGTGGCAGCGGCTCGGTGCGGGAAATCCCGACGGGTCAGACCGTCTCGGGGAGCTCCTCGAGACCCTCGGCGACCAGCTTCGCCAGGCGGTCGAGCGCGGCGTCCGCGCCCTCGGCCTCGGAAGCGAGCACGACCTCTTCGCCGCCCTGGGCGCCCAGGCCGAGCACCGCGAGCATCGAGGCCGCGTTGACGGGGTTGCCGTCCGCCTTGGCGATCGTCACGGGGACACCGGCGGCCGTGGCCGCACGGACGAAGATGGAGGCGGGACGGGCGTGGAGGCCCTCGGCCCAACCGACGTTGACGCGGCGCTCAGCCATGTGATGCTGCCCTTCAGATTTCACTCAAGCCTTGTCTAGACCAGTCTCTCATGCTGCGGTGGATGGTCCTGCAGGACATTGGTCCGCAGCCCGTCCGACCTAGGGCCTGACGCCCCAGGCCACCCGGACCGGGAGCCCGGGGACACCCGGACCCAGGCCCGAGGTCCTCCTAGACTGCAACGCTCCCGGCGGGCGCGCGACCCGTACCCTGGCCCCATGCAGCAGCCGCCGGAGCCGATGCCGCAGCCGAACGCCGCTCAGGACGCGCGGGACGCGTCCGCCGGGGACGCGCCCTACGCGTATCCCGCGCACTGGGAGGCCGACATCGTGCTGCGCGACGGCGGCACCGCCCGGATCAGGCCCATCACCACCGAGGACGCCGGGCGCCTCGTCAGCTTCTACGAGCAGGTCTCGGACGAGTCGAAGTACTACCGCTTCTTCGCGCCCTACCCGCGCCTGTCCGACAAGGACGTGCACCGCTTCACGCACCACGACTACGTGGACCGGGTGGGACTCGCGGTCACCGTGGGCGGGGAGTTCATCGCGACGGTGCGCTACGACCGGATCGACGAGCACGGGCGGCCCGCGTCCGGGGACGCCGACGAGGCCGAGGTCGCCTTCCTCGTGCAGGACGCCCACCAGGGCAGGGGCGTGGCCTCCGCGCTGCTGGAACACATCGCGGCCGTCGCCCGCGAGCGGGGCATCCGGCGCTTCGCCGCCGAGGTGCTGCCCAACAACAACAAGATGATCAAGGTGTTCACGGACGCCGGCTACACCCAGAAGCGCAGCTTCGAGGACGGCGTCGTCCGCCTGGAGTTCGACCTCGAACCCACCGAGGCCTCGCTCGCCGTGCAGCGCGCCCGCGAACAGCGCGCCGAGGCCCGCTCCGTGCAGCGCATCCTCGAACCCGCGTCCGTCGCCGTGATCGGGGTGGGCCGGCAGCCCGGCGGAGTCGGCCGGACGGTCCTCCAGGACCTGGTCCGCGGCGGGTTCACCGGGCGGGTGTACGCGGTGAACGCCTCCTTCGGCACCGGGACCGGGGAGATCGAGGGCGTGCCCGCCGTCACCTCCGTACGGGCGGTCGAGGAGCCCGTCGACCTCGCCGTGATCGCCGTACCGGCCGAGCGGGTGCCCGCCGTCGTCGCCGAGTGCGGCGAGAAGGGCGTCCGCGGACTCGTCGTCCTGTCCGCCGGGTACGCCGAGTCCGGGCCCGAAGGGCGCGAGCGGCAGCGGGAGTTGGTGCGCCTCACCCGCTCGTACGGCATGCGCCTGATCGGCCCGAACGCGTTCGGTGTCCTGAACACCGCACCCGAGCTGCGCCTCAACGCCTCCCTCGCGCCCGAACTGCCCGCCGCGGGCCGGATCGGGCTCTTCACCCAGTCGGGTGGCATCGGCATCGCGCTGCTCGCCGGACTGCACCGGCGCGGCGCCGGACTCTCCTCCTTCGTCAGCGCCGGCAACCGCTCGGACGTCTCGGGCAACGACGTCCTTCAGTACTGGTACGACGACCCGCGCACCGACGTCGTCCTCATGTACCTGGAGTCGATCGGCAACCCGCGCAAGTTCACCCGCCTCGCCCGCCGCACCGCCCTGGCCAAGCCGCTGGTCGTGGTGCAGGGCGCACGGCACGGCGGGGTCGCGCCTGCGGGCCACGCCGTGCCGGGCACCCGCCTGCCGCACGCCACCGTCTCGGCGCTGCTCCGCCAGGCCGGGGTCATCCGGGTCGACACCGTCACCGAGCTGGTCGACGTGGGCCTGCTGCTCGCCGGCCAGCCGCTGCCGGCCGGGCCGCGCGTGGGCATCCTCGGCAACTCCGAATCGCTCGGCCTGCTCACGTACGACGCCTGCCTGGCCCAGGGCCTGCGCCCGCAGCGCCCCCTGGACCTGACCACCTCCGCCACCCCCGCGGACTTCCGGGCCGCCCTGGCGCGTGCCCTCGCGGACGAGACCTGCGACGCCGTGGTGATCACGGCGATTCCGTGGGTACGGGAGGGTGGCGACGGAGCCGCCGGACGCGAGGCCCTCGCCACGGCCCTGCGCGAGGCCACGGCCGCGGGCCCGGCGAAGCCGGTGGTGGTCGTGGCGGTGGAGCTGGGCGGTCTGGCGGAGGCGCTGTCGGCGGCTACGCGGACGGCGCCCGGGCGTGCGGAGGGTGCGGGGGCGTCCGGGGAGGCGGGGGCTGCGCCGGAAGCGGCCGGTGATTCCGTGCGGGAGGCCGGTCCGTCGGCGGTGACGGGCGGGGTCGGTGCCGCGGTCGCGGCCGCCGCAGCGTGGGCGGCGTCCGCCTCGGAGGCGAGGGGCCGGGCGGCGGGGCCGTCGGCGGGCTCGGGTGCGGAGTCGGGCTCGGGTGCGGAGTCGGGCGCGGCGGAGCAGGCCGGTGAGGAACCGGGGCGCGAGACCTGGGCCATCCCCGCCTACCCCGCCGCCGAGCGGGCCGCCCGCGCCCTCGGTGAGGCCTGGGCCTACGCGCAGTGGCGGCGCGAGGCCACCGAGCCCGGCAAGGTGCCCGAGCTCGAACGGATCGACGAGCAGGCCGCGGACGAACTGATCGAGGCGGCCGGACGCGCCCACACGGAGCCCGGCGGCTTCGAGCTCGCCGCCCCGGACGCGGCCCGGCTCCTCGCGCTCTACGGCATCGAAGTGACCGGATCGCTGGCCGCGACCGACGAGTCCGCCACCGTCGAGGCCGCCGCGCGCATGGGATACCCCGTGGCCCTCAAGGCCACGGCCCCCCACCTGCGGCACCGCCCCGACCTCGGTGCCGTGCGCCTCGACCTCGCGAACGAGGAGCAACTGCGCACTGCATACGCCGAATTGACCAGCATGTACGGCAAGGGCGAGGAGTCGCGGCTGGTCGTGCAGCGCATGGTGCCCAGGGGAGTGGACACCCTCGTACGGGCCTCCGTGGACCCCGGGGTCGGCGCGGTCATGTCCTTCGGACTCGCCGGAGCGCCCTCGCAGCTGCTCGGGGACACCGCCCACCGTCTGATCCCGGTCACGGACCGTGACGCGGGCACGCTGATCCGTTCGATCAGGACCGCGCCGCTGCTCTTCGGCTGGCGCGGCTCGGACCCGGTGGACACGGCGGCCCTGGAGGAGCTGATCCAGCGGCTGTCCCGGCTGCTCGACGACCACCCCCAGGTGGTCACGGTCGACCTGGAGCCGGTGATCGTCGCGCACGAGGGGGCGTATGTGCTGAGCGCCCGGGTGCGGCTGGCTCCGCCGCCGGTCCGCGACGATCTCGGGCCGCGGACGCTGCCGGTGTACTGAGTGCGCAGGTGGGTGGGTGGGGTAGGGCGGGCTCACAGGAGGTGACGGTGCGCTCACACCGGGAGTGAACCGACCGCCCGCATTCCCTGCCCCAGCCCGGTCACCCCTGTCACCTCACCCCCGTAGGATGACCCCATGGCGAAGACCGGTACGACGACCCAGGGCCTGCGCGCGGCGATCGAGCGCAGTGGCTATTACCCGGCCCTTGTGGCCGAGGCGGTGGAGGCCGCCGTCGGCGGGGAGCCGATCGTCTCGTACCTCGTGCACCAGGAGACCACCTTCGACGCCAACGAGGTGCGCCGCCATGTCACGGTCCTCGTCCTGACCGGCACGCGCTTCATCGTCAGCCACACCGACGAGCAGGCCGCCGACAACAGCTCGCCGACGCCGTACGCGACCACGTCCACGGAGTCCGTGAAGCTCGGCCGCATCTCCTCCGTCGTGGTCAGCCGCGTCGTCGCCAACCCTGAGAAGTACCAGCCCGGCACCCTGCCCCGCGAGGTCCTGCTGACCATCGGCTGGGGCGCCGTCTCCCGCATCGACCTGGAGCCCGCCGCCTGCGGCGACCCCAACTGCGAGGCGGACCACGGCTACACGGGCAACTCGACGGCCGACGACCTGAGCCTGCGCGTCAGCGAGGCCGGCGACGGCCCGGAGACCGTGCGCCAGACGCTGGCCTTCGCGCAGGCGCTGTCCGAGGCGACCGCGGCCACGCAGCGCTGATGGCCGAGCCCGCCTGGCAGGAGCCGGAGATCCTCCCGGTCGAGAGCGCCCCCGTCCCCGCGTACGGCAGCGGCTCGCTCGCGGATCTGCTGCCGACCCTCGCGGCCGGCATGGAGGTCCCCGGTTTCGAGGCGCGGATCGCCGAGCTGGAGCCCGCCGACCGCAACTGCGTCTTCCTCATCGACGGCCTCGGCTGGCAGCAGCTGCTCGCCCACCCCGACGAGGCCCCGTATCTGACCTCCCTCATCGCGAGCTCGCGCGGCGGCACCGGCAGCCCGATCACCGTCGGCTTCCCGGCCACCACCGCGACCTCGCTCGCCTCGGTCGGCACGGGTCTGCCGCCGTGCAACCACGGCCTGCCCGGCTACACGGTGCGCAACCCCGAGACCGGCGAGCTGATGAACCAGCTGCGCTGGACCCCCTGGACCTCCCCGCGCGTCTGGCAGCCGTACCCGACGGTCTTCCAGCTCGCCGACGATGCCGGGGTGCACACCGCGCAGGTCTCCTCGCCGCACTTCCAGAACACCCCGCTGACGAAGATCGCCCTGAGCGGCGGCACCTTCCACGGGCGCCTGTCCGGCGAGGACCGCATGGACCTCGCGGCCGAACAACTGGCCGCCGGCGACCGGTCGTTGGTCTACACGTACTACGCGGAGGTCGACGGCAAGGGCCACCGCTACGGCGTGGACTCCGACGCCTGGCGCGGCCAGCTGATGTACGTGGACCGGCTCGTGCAGCGCCTGGCCGAACAGCTCCCGCCGCGCAGCGCCCTCTACGTCACCGCCGACCACGGCATGCTCGACGTCCCCTTCGACGAGGAGCACCGGATCGACTTCGACCACGACTGGGAGCTGCGCGCCGGCGTCGCCCTGCTCGGCGGCGAGGGCCGCGCCCGCCATGTGTACGCCGTGCCCGGCGCCGAGGCCGACGTCCTGGCCTGCTGGCGCGAGGTGCTCGGCGAGCAGTTCTGGGTGGCCTCGCGCGCCGAGGCCCTCGCGGCCGGCTGGTTCGGCCCGCCGGACACGTACGACCCGCGCGTCCACGACCGGCTCGGCGACGTCATCGCCGCGGCCCGCGACGACGTCCTGATCATCGCGACGGAGCGCGAGCCGAAGGAGTCCCTGATGACGGGCAACCACGGCTCGATGACCCCGGTCGAGCAACTGGTCCCGCTCCTCCAGGTCCGCTCGTAACACCCGTTCCCCTTCTTCCCCTCCCTCCCCTTTACGTGAAAGGCGCTCAACCCCCCATGCCCGAGCTGGTGTTCTTCTCCGGAACGATGGACTGCGGAAAGAGCACACTCGCTCTCCAGATCGAGCACAACCGCTCGGCCCGCGGTCTCCAGGGCATGATCTTCACGCGCGACGACCGCGCCGGCGAGGGCAAGCTGTCCTCCCGGCTCGGTCTGGTGACGGACGCGGTGGAGGCCGGGGCGGGCTTCGATCTGTACGCGCACGTGGTGGCCGAGCTGTCGCAGGGCGGCAAGGTGGACTACGTGATCGTGGACGAGGCGCAGTTCCTCGCGCCGGAGCAGATCGACCAACTGGCCCGGATCGTGGACGACTTGGAGCTTGATGTCTTCGCCTTCGGGATCACGACGGACTTCCGCACGAAGCTGTTCCCCGGCTCGCAGCGCCTGATCGAGCTGGCCGACCGCATAGAGACCCTTCAGGTCGAGGCGATGTGCTGGTGCGGGGCGCGGGCCACGCACAACGCGCGGACGGTGGGCGGCGAGATGGTCGTGGACGGCGAGCAGGTCGTGGTCGGCGATGTGAACCGCTCGCCGGAGGAGGTCGGTTACGAGGTGCTGTGCCGGCGCCACCACCGGCGCCGGATGACGGCTGCGGCGGCGCGGGCCGGGGCGTTGTCGCCGGATGTGCTGCCGGTGGCGTCCGGCTGACGGGTACGGGTCGGCCCGGGCGGACGCGTACGGCCGACCGCAACCGGTGCCCTCACACCGTCGCCAGCACGATGGTGAACGTCGTGCCCTCGCCCACCGTGCTCTGCACGTCGATCGTGGCCCGGTGGTCGGTGAGGATCTGGCGGGTGATCGACAGGCCGAGGCCGCTGCCGCCGGTGTCCCGGCCGCGGGCCGCGTCCGCGCGCCAGAAGCGGTCGAAGAGGTGCGGGAGGTGTTCGGGCGGGATGCCCGAGCCCGTGTCCTGGACCTGGAGGGTGGCCAGCTCGCCGTGCGGGACGAGGCGGAGCGTCACCGTGCCGCCGGGCGGGGTGTGGCGCAGGGCGTTGCCGACGAGGTTGCCGAGGGCCTGGCGCAGGCGGTCCGCGTCGGCGAAGACCGTTGCCCTGCCATCGATTTCGGCCCGCAGGGTGATGCCGGCGGTGGTTGCCTGGGCCGCGTGGGCCGCGCGGCAGCTTTCGAGGAGTTCGGCCAGTTCCACCCCCGAGCGGTGGTACGTGAGCGCGCCCGCCTCGGCGAGGGCCAGGTCCTGGAGGTCGTCGACGATGCGCTGCTGGAGCATCGCCTCCTCGTGCAGGGAGTCGAGGAGTTCCGGTGTGGGCTCGACCACGCCGTCCCGTAGCGCCTCCAGATAGCCCCGCAGGTTGGCCAACGGGGTACGCAGCTCGTGTGCGATGTCCCCGGTGAGACGGCGCTGGCTCTCCTCGCCGGACTGGATGGATCCTGCCATCCGGTTGAAGGCACGGCCGAGTTCGGCGATCTCGTCCCGGCCGGAGACGGGGACCCGCTGGCCGAGATCGCCCTCGCCGAGCCGGCGGGCGGCGGCCGTCATCGCCCGGATCGGGCGCAGCACGGCCCGGCTGAGCAGCAGTGCGCCTAGGATCGCGGCGAGTGCGACGCCCGCGGCGACGGCCACGGTCGGGGCGACGTTCAGCGTGGGCGGCGCCTGGTCGCGGACGCCCAGGCTGATCTGGAGCCGGGGCGGCGCGGTGTCGGCGATCCGCTCGTCGAAGACCCGCTGGAGACAGGTCTGGGGGTGCGGATCCTTCGCGCAGGGTTCGAGGGCGGCGACGTCCGCCGCGACGAGCGAGGGGTTCTCGTTCCAGACCCGCCGGCAGCCCGGCGCCTTCCCGTTCGCGGTGACCTCGGGCATCCCCAGCTTGCCGGGCACGGCCGTGACGCCGATACCGGCCGCCGTGAGACAGGCCGCGTACGGGGTGCCGGCACGGTAGTTGAGGATCGCGCTCGACGTGAGCTTGGGCCAGGACTGCGGCCGTACGTCCGCGGGCAGCTCCAGGCGGGGTCGCGCGTCCACGGACAGCGGCGCGCGGCTGCTCACCGGCCGGGGGTCGCGGCCCGCCAGCGCGTCGGAGTCCGCGAGGAGCGCGCCGTCCTCCGTGGCCACCCGGATCCGCTGTCCGGTGTCGCGGGCCAGTGCGGCGACCGTCGCGGAGACACCGTGCCAGGTGCCGTGCGTCCAGCCGTACTGCCGCAGCTCCCCGGTGATCCGGGTCTCCTCCTGCTGGCCGGCGGCCACGGAGTCGCGGACCTGGCGGTTGACCTGGCGCAGCGTGAGCCAGGCGGTCGCGGCCGTGGCCGTCAGGGCCACGAGCATGAGCAGGGCGAGGGCGCGCAGGCGGAAGCTCATCGGGAAGCCTCGCCGGCAGGGCTGTTCGGGAAGGGTGCGGTCACGAGCCTGCCGTCCCGTCCGAGATCCGGTAGCCGCGGCCGTACACCGTCTCCACGTACGCCGTGGTGCCCAGCTTCTTGCGCAGGTTCATCACGTGGGCGTCCACCGTCCGCTCCAGTACGTTCCGGTCGAAGCCGAAGACACGGTCGATGATCTGCGCCCGTGTGAACACCCGGCCGGGCTCCTGGGCCAGGGTGCCGAGGATCTCGAACTCCTTGCCCGTGAGGACCACGGGCTCCCCGGCCACCCGCACCTCGAAGCGTGCGGTGTCGATCTCCAGATCGCCCACCCGCAGCACGGCCGGCGCGGCCGAGGAGGGCTTGGTCCGGCGCAGCAGCGCCCGCACCCTGGCGGTCAGTTCGCGCGGGCTGTACGGCTTGGTGAGGTAGTCGTCCGCGCCCAGGTCCAGGCCGAGCAGCATGTCCTCCTCGGTGGCGCGGGCGGTGAGCAGCAGGATCGGCACCTCGGACTCGGTGCGCAGGATGCGGGTCACGTCCAGGCCGTCGACCTGCGGCATCATCACGTCGAGCACGATCAGGTCGGGCCGCGTGCTGCGGGCCCGCTCCAGGGCGGAGCGGCCGTCGGCGACCACCTGCACCTCGTGGCCCTCGCGCTCCAGGTAGATCCGGATCAGCCGGGCCTGCTTGATGTCGTCCTCGGCGACCAGGATGCGGGCGCTCACGGGTCTCCTCTCCCTGGGTACGTACGTCTCCTGTCTTGGTGGGCAACTTAACCTCCGCTACGGTCCCGCCAGCGCCTGCGTGGGTGCGAGGCGGCCGGCCCGTACCGCCGGATAGAGACCGGCGACCGCCCCGATCACCAGCGTCACGGCGATTCCGGCCGCCGCCGCCCACAGCGGCACGGCGGTGGGCCAGCCGCGCACGGATGCGTATCCGCCGGTGATCGCCGTGCCGAGGAACGTGCCGCCGAGGCCGCCGAGCGCCGACAGGAGCAGGGACTCGGCGACGAACTGGCCGCGGATCTGGCCGCTGGTGGCGCCGAGCGCGCGGCGCAGGCCGATCTCGGGACGGCGTTCCAGGACGGAGATGACCATGGTGTTGCCGACGCCCACGCCGCCGACCAGGAGCGCCACCCCGCCGAGGCCGAGCAGCAGCCCGGTCAGCGCCGACTCGGCGGCCTCCCGGGCGGCCAGCGCGTCGGAGGGCCGGGACACGGCGACCCCGCCGGGCCGCGCCGGGTTGGCGGTCGCCGCCAGGACGTCCCGTACCGCCTGGACCCGGTCCTCGCGGGCCCGTACGTAGACGGTGGAGGCGTGCCCGTCGAAGCGCTGGTACGTGGTGGCCGCCTGCCAGCCGATCAGCGCGGAGGTGTCGATCTCCGGTGCCAGCGGCACCGGGCGCAGCACACCGACCAGGGCGAACCACCTGCCGCCCAGCCACAGCCGCTGCCCCGGCTCGTGCACGTCGAGGCGCTGGGCGGCCTTGGCGCCGAGGACGACGGCCGGGTACTCCGTGGTGGCCGCCGGCAGCCAGCGGCCCGTGCGCACCTCGGCGCCGAGGGCCGTGAGCAGCCCGGCGTCCGCGGCCGCGACCTGGATGCTGCCGGAACGGCCCGCGGGGATGTGCTCGTTGCGGTAGACGCGGGCGTCGGGCAGGACGCCGATGGCGGCGGCCTGCTCGACCGGGCCGACGCGCTCGATCATCGGCACCGCCTCCTTCGGCAGCCGGGTCAGGTCGCCGCCCGCGGTCTCGCCCGGGGCGACCCGGAGCAGGTTGGTGCCCAACTCGTCCAGGCGCCGGTCCACTTCGGCCCGGCTGGAGCTGGAGATCCCCACGACCGCCACCATGGCGGCGACACCGATGGCGATGCCCAGGGCGGAGAGGAAGACCCGCAGCGGGCGGGTGCGCAGGCCCGTACTGCCGAGGCGGAACAGGTCCGCGGGGGTGAGGCGGGCGGGGCGGAGGGTCATCGGAGGAGCTCCTGGGTGTCGGCCGGGGGCTGGTGCGCGACGGCGGACGGCGGGCGGGTGTCCGCCACGATCCGGCCGTCGCGCAGCTCCACCCGCCGGTCGAAGGACCGGGCCATGTCGCGGTCGTGGGTGATGACGACGACCGTGGTGCCGGCCGCGTGCAGCTCGTGGAGCAACTGCACTACGGCGGCGCCGGAGGCCGAGTCGAGGTTGCCGGTCGGCTCGTCGGCGAGCAGCAGCGCCGGCTCGCCGACCACGGCGCGGGCGACGGCGGCGCGCTGGCGTTCTCCGCCGGAGAGCTGGTGCGGGAGATGGCCGAGCCGGTGCCCGAGCCCGACCCGTTCCAGCGCCGCCTCCGCCCGGCGCCGCCGCTCCTTCAACGGCACGCCCGCGTACAGCAGTCCGTCCGCCACGGTGTCGAGGACCCGGACACCGACCGCGAGGTGGAACTGCTGGAACACGAAGCCGATGTGCTGAGCCCGCAGCGCGGAGACCTCGCGGTCGGAGAGCTCGTCGACGGCGTGACCGGCGACCGTGACGCGGCCGCTGGAGGGCCGGTCGAGCGTGCCCATGAGGTGCAGCATCGTTGACTTGCCGGAGCCGGAGTGGCCGACCACGCAGGCCAGTTCACCGTGTTCGATGACCAGGTCGGTGTGGTCGAGGGCGGTGACGCGGCCCGGGTAGGTCTTGGTGACGGACTCGAAGCGGACCACGGGGCCGGTGGCGCCGCGCGGGGAACCCGGGGGCGTTTCAAGGGAGTTGCGGCGGTGGTTGCGGCGTTGCCTCCTCACTCCGGGATCCTCACCTTCATGCCTTCGCGCACGCCGGGTCCGCTCACCTCGACCTTGCCGCCGGCGAAGAGGCCGGTCTCGACCGCCACGAAGCCGCGCCCGTCGGCGCGTTCGAGTCCGTACCCGCCTTCCGCGAGTGCGACCAAGGCGGCCACGGGCACAGCGAGCACCTTCTCGCGCTCCTTCACGACGTAGCGGACGGTGACCGGGCCCGACTGGAGCCGGCCGAGTTCCTTCTGCGCGGCGAAGGTGATCGTGACGGAGACCTCGGCCGCGGACTTGCCGCCGCCCTCCTCCGCGCCGCCGCTCGCCTCGCCGCCCCCGCCGTCCGGCGCGGTCGCGTCCTTGCCCACCGCGCCCACCTCGCCGCGGACCGTGCGTCCGTCGGGCAGTTCGACGTGCACCGCGGTGCCCCGGCGCGCCCAGCCGGTCTCGGCGGCGGAGGCGGCGACGGTCACCATGCGCTTGGTGCTCGTATAGCTGACCGGTGTGCCCGCGGCCTCCGCCCCGACGCGCACCGAGCTGCCGGAGATCCGGACGGCGCCCGGTGCGTAGAGGATGTCCCCGACGCCCACCCGCCCGGTCCGCGGCAGACCGAGGTCCTCCTGCCACTCCTTCACGGCCCGTGCGGTCAGCTCGGAGTAGGTGTCGTCGACCGTGAAGCCGGTGTAACCGAGGGCGGCGAGGTTGCTCTCGAACTGCTTGACGTCCATGCCGCGCAGGGGGGTGGCAGGGGCCTGCCTGCCCGCGGGTGCACCGGTGCTGCCACCGGCTTCGGTACCGCCCTCTGCGGTACCGCTTGCTTCGGTACCGCCGGTGTCCGTATCGCCCCCGTCGCTGCGCGTATCGCCGTCCGCGCCACGGGTTTCCCGCGGAGGTACGACGCCGAGCTCCCGGTACACCGGCAAGGCCCCGTACATCAACACGACCGGCTTGTCGTCGACCCGCAGCACGGCCTGCCCGCGCTTCACCTCGGTGCCGGTCTCGGGCAGCCAGGTCACCGTGCCCGCGGCCTTCACGAGGAAGGGCACCTCAGGGCCGTGCCCCAAGTTCCCTTCCAGCTCGGCCTGGTCGGTGAGCGTGGCGCGGGTCACGGCGACCGTTCTGCCGGTGCGCTGCTGTGCCGCGGCTTCCCCCTCGCCGCCTCCGCCCCCGCCGAGGCCGAGCGCCCCGACACCGCTGGCGGTGGCGACGAGGACGACGCCGATGCCTATCCAGAGCGGGCCGCGCCTGCGCTTCGTCTTCTCCACCGCCGCTCAGCCCTTCGGAACGACGGTGGAGTTGTCGACTCCGTACACGGACTTGTCGCACGTCCGGGCAGCCCGCTTCGCGCCCGCGGAGGCCTGGTCCCAGTTCTCCTCGACGAAGTAGCCGTCATCGCCCACGTCGGGGAAATCGGGTGCGCCGTTCTCCTGCATGCAGGAGGCGTACGCGCGGCGCTTGGCCACCTCCTCCTTGGTGGGCTCGGGCTGCAACGACTTCTCGAGGGTCTCGGGCAGTGGGGGGTGCTGGTCGGAGCAGTTCTTCTGCGCGCCCGTGTACTTCGGGTCGCTCTTCCACTCCTTGGGCGGGATGTCGATCTCGACCTGGCCCTTGGCATCGGGATCGGGCAGATCGACCCCGGCCGCGCGCATGCAGGCCACCCACTCGCGCATCCCCCCGACGTACTCCTCGAGCTCCGACTCGATCTGCTGCGCCGAGGACTCGGCCGAGGGCTTGCCCTCCGACACCTGGGCGACCTCCTCGCCCGCCCCGTCCCCCGAGCCCCCGGAACACCCGGTCACGGCCGCCGCCAGGGCCACCGCCACCACCGTCGTCCGCCCCCATCGCCGTACGCGCATCAACCGGCTCCTTCACGCCACACCGCCCCGCCCGGCCCTTCACCGGGCGGCGGCAGGCTGCGAAGGTAGGCGCGGGCCGTTGAAGAACTGATGAAGAAGCCGTCAAGAACCGTCTCCCATACGGCTCCGGGCCGGCACCGCAGTGGTGCCGGCCCGGAGCCGTCGGTGTCAGCCCGCGTGGTGGGGGCTGCCGTCGGTGGGGGCGGGGTGCTGGGCCGTGGCCGGGGGGCTGTCGGAGGTTGCGGTGTGCGGCGGGGGCGGGGGCGTGTCGGCGGTCGGGGGCAGGGGGCGGGCAGGTGTGCCGGGGGACAGGATCCGGGCCACGTCGAACGGGTCGTGCATGGGACAACCTCCACGGCTGGGGAACTGCGTCGGGGTTGGTGGTGCGTCGACACCATGGCCAGGCGTGAGGGTCGTTTTGGTGATGACATGCGCTTCTACGTATGCATATTTTGATGCTTATCCGATCTGTCGGGTGGGTTCACGTTCGGGCTCAGTAGGGACGAGGGTGGGGCAACGTTTCTTCGGCGCTACTTCGATGGCGCTACTTCGATTCGGCCGCGAGCGATGCGGCGGCCCGTTCGATCTCGGACACGAGGACGTCGACGTGCTCCGTGGTGGTGCGGTAGTTGCACAGGCAGGCGCGCAGCGCCGTCAACGGGCCGTCGGGGCCGGGGATGTCCACCGTCGCGATCAGGGCGCGGCCCGCGGCGGTCACCCGCCGGGCGAGCTCCTTGCTGTCGCAGCCCTCGTACACGAAGCAGACCGTCGACAGCTTCGCGTCCGCGACCAGGCGCATCGACGGATGGGCCGTGACGCTGGCGGCGAGGTGGCGGGCGACGTCCAGGTGGTGCTCCAGGAGGCCGATGACGCCGCGGCGGCCCAGCATGCGCAGGACCGACCACAGTTTGAGGACACGGTTGCCCGAGCGGGTCAGCTCCACGCTGTACTCGTTGAGCCAGGGCCGGTCGTCGTCGTGGTGCAGATACGTCGGCAGCATCGAGAACGCCGCCCGCAGGCCCTGGCCGCGCATCAGCGCGACCCCGCAGTCGATGGGCACGTTGAGCGACTTGTGCGGGTCGACGGTGACCGAGTCCAGCGTGTCCATGCCCGCGAAGAGCGCGCGGGCCCGCGGGACGGCGGACCACAGGGCGCCGTACGAGCCGTCGCCGTGGTGCCACAGGCCGTACTCCGCGCAGATCGCGCCGATCGTGACCAGGTCGTCGACGGCGCCGGTGCCGACCGTGCCGAGCGTGGAGGCGACAACTGCGGGCCGCAGCCCGTCGGCCCGGTCCTTCTCGATCGCCGTCCTCAACTCGTCGGTGTCCAGGGCGAGATCGGGGCCGACGGGGATGGTCCGCAGGGTGCCGCCGAGCATGCGGACGGCGCGGGCGACGCAGGCGTGCGTCTCGCTGCTCTGGTAGAAGACGTACTCGCGCGCGGTCAGGGCGCCCGGCGCGTCCTCGGCCGGCAGTACGGAGCGGAGTGCGGCCGTCAGGCAGAGCAGGTTGGCCATGGAGCCGCCGCTGGTCAGCACGCCCTCGCCGGCGGGGGAGAGTCCGAGCAGGCCGCGCACCTGGCGCAGCGCGCCGCGCTCCAGGCGGCTCAGGGCGTGGTCGCCCACGCCCACATTGGCGTTGACGGCCGAGGCGATCAGGTCGGCCGCGATGCCGATCGGGGCCGGCGGGCTGATCACCCAGCCGAAGAAGGCCGGGTGGCCGTTGCCCAGCGGGTACGGCGCGATCAGATCCAGGATGTCGTCGACCACGGCCTCGGGGCTGCGCGGCGCCTCGTCGAGCGCGCCGGACTCGAGCAACCGGGCCTGCTCCTCCGGGAAATGCGGCCGTACGGGCCCTTCCGGCACGGCGGCGAGGTGGTCGGCGGCCCAGTCGGCGGACCGGCGCAACAGGGCGCGCAGTTCCTCCTGCGGGATCTCCAGGCCGCTGCCGGCGGGGGAGTGCGACATCAGGGGTCCTTCCTGCGACTCACGGTGCGGGCGCGCCGCGGTTCGGCGGGCCCGCGCTGCACACTCACTCCAACGTGGGAGGCGTGGCCGGGAACGGGTCCCTCGCGGGTGTGACCGTTGAACCGGGTTGAACGGGGCACCTGTTGAACTGGGTTGAACGGGGTGCCTGTTGAACCGATTTGAACGGGGCGCCTGTCGAGGCGGGCCGAGAGGGCGACAGTCAGAGCGGGGGAGCCGGGGCCGGGCGCGGCAACCGCCGCAGGACCTCGCGGGCGCGGGCGTGGTGGAGATACGGCGTGAGGTCGCGGCGGGCCGCGTCCAGGGCGGCGCGCGCGGCGGCCGAGTCCACCTGCGGATAGTGCTCGAGGAACGCGCTCCAGTGCCGGCAGGCCGCATCGAGGCCGCCCGTGGCCAGGTGGGACCGGGCGATACGGGCGTGGGTCAGGGCCACGGCGCGGTGTTCGCTCGGCGGGCGCCGGGCGAGCGAGGCGTCGAGCCACGTGATGGCCTCCTCGTGCCGACCGGCCGCGATCCGTACCGCGCCGTGCTGGTATTGCAGGGCCGCGAGCGAGTAATGCGCGAACGGGCCCTCCTGCGGCGGCGCTTCCGCCTGATGCGCGCTCGCCTCGTCGAGCAGGCCGAGCGCCTCGTCGTACCGGCCGCGCCGGCTCAGCACCTCCGCACGCCCCGCGAAGAGGAAGCTGCGCGTGGCGGCGTCACCGCCGGGCCCGAGCGCGCGCAGCCCCGCGTCGATCAGCGCCTGCGCATGGTCGAGATGCCCCCGGCGCAGCGCCTGGACGCTCAGGACGCGCAGCGTGATCGCGTACTGCCGGCTGTCCCCCGCGGCCCGCGCGAGCGCGAGCGCATGCCAGTAGTAGCGCTGCGCGAGCCCGCTGCGGCAGGCGTCCTCGGTGACATCCCCCAGGAGATGGACCAGTTGGGCGGTGGCCACCAGGCGGCAGTGGTCCGCCGCCCCCGAACTCGCCGCCACGAGCAGCCGGCCCGCGCCGTCGACCACCCCGCCGAGGAGCCCGCCGCGCAGATGACCGCCGCCGTGCTGCTGGAGCATCCGCGCGAACCAGTCGACCATCTCCCGCACCGGCGCGGCCGCGAGCGGCGCGTGCGGGGAGGCGCTGTCGGGCGGACTCCACTGCGGCACATGCGTCCATACGTACGGGGTGGCGGGCCCGCCTTCGCCGTACGCGGGCATGTCGTCTCTGCGGCACAGGGCGACCAAGTGCTCCAGGGCGTCCCGCGCGCCCGTGACGGGCCGGGCGGTGGTGTCGTCGCGTCGCCCGCCGCCGAGCCCGGCGTCGGCCGGCGTCACGGTGCGGCCGAGGTGCTCGGTCAGCACGGCGGCCACGAGCTCCGGCACCGGTGGGCGCGGCATGCTGCCCGTGAGCCAGTGCGCCACGGACGTGCGGTCGTAGCGCAGGCGCAGACCGCGGTCGCGGCCACGGCGGTTGACCGCGCGGGCGAGGTCGCCCCCGCTCCAGCCGGCCGCGGCGAGAAGCTCCGTCAGCGGTCGGTTCCGCTCGCGCGTGGGCATTCCCCTCCCGCAGGGATCCAGGCTCAGGGCTGTCGCTCCCAGTGCATCGCGCCGGGGCCCGCGCGGGCCATCGGTGCGCGCACGGAAGGGCGGGCACAGGGCGCGAGTTTGTGCCCTTGTGCGTGCCGACGGTTCGGCGGTCCGGTTCTCCGGCGGGTGCGGACGGACGTGGTCCGGGACTGGCCGAAGATCGTCCCTTGGGCGGACGGGTGCCTGGGCATAGCGCTCATACCCGGCACGAACCGGGGCAATAATGCAGTGCCTTGCACTGCCGCAGGCGGAACTGCCGAAGGGCGCCCCGATGTCCCGCACCCCCAACCACCGCTTACAGGCCCTGCTCGACGAGGCGGGCTGGACCCCCGCCCAGCTCGCACGGGCCGTCCGCGCCCTCGCGTCCGAGCAGGGCATCCGGCTGACCTGTGCGCGGACCACCGCCGTGCGCTGGCTGGCGGGCACCCGCCCCAGGCCGCCGGCTCCCGCACTGATCGTCGAGGCGCTCTCGCGTGCGCTCGGCCGTACGGTCGGAGCGCAGCAGGCCGGGCTCACCGCCGCGCCGGCGCACAGCGCGGTGCCGCACGCCACCGACGCCACCGCCCCTCTCGCCCGGCTCGAACGTCTCGTCGCCGCCGAACACGACCCCGGTGCACGGCGCCGTCTGGCCGCTGCCCCGTTCAGCCTCGGCGCGCTGCCGACGCCCGCGTCCTGCCCCGGCCCCGGTCCAGGCGCAGGTCTCGGCCCCGCGGTGAGGCCCGATCCTTGTTCCGTACGCGCGTCCGCGGGGACGGCCGGACCCTGTCCGGCAGCTTCTTCCGGCCCAACTGCACTGCTGGGAAGCGCGCGTTCGGGCCGGCGCGGGTCGGTGTGCGGTCGTGTGTACGGGGCGGAGTCCTGTCGGGCGTACGGGGCGGAGTCCTGCCGTGCGTACGGTACGGAGCCCTGTCGTGCGTATGGAACGGAGCCCTGTCATGCGTATGGCGCCAGCACCCACCGTACGTACGTTCCGGAGTCGCGTCCTGCGTACGGGCCCGAGCCGGATCCCGGCGTCGGGACGGGAAGTTGCGCTCCGGCCCGGACCTCCGCCGCGCCCGCCGCCGCGCGCCTGCCGTCACCGCGTGCCGCACCCGCCGCGTCCGTACGGCTCGGCGATGTGCAGGCCATGATCCGGCTCTGCGACGACCTGGTGCGCCACCACGGCGGGTCGGCCGCGCGGGCCGTCCTGGCCGCGTATGTCGCCCGTCCCGTCCTCGGCTGGCTCAAGGCGCCCCAGCCGCCCTCGGCCCACCGCGCGCTCCTGTCCGGAACGGCCCAACTGACCCTGCTGCTCGGCATGATGTGCGCCGACGACGGAGCCGACGCCCTGGCACAGCACTACTACCTCACCGCGGCCGGGATGGCGCGCGAGGCGCAGGACGGTGCGACCCTCGCCATCGGGCTGCGCACCCTGGCCGCCCAGGCACACGAGTTGGGGCACCGCACCCCGGCCGTCCGCGCCCTGGCCCGGCACGCCGCCGACCTCGCCGCACAGCACGCGCCGGCGGCGGCCCGCTGCTACACGCTCGCGCTGGTCGCCGTCGTCGAGGCCGGCCACGACCCGCGTGCGGCCCGGCGTGCGCTGAGCGCGGGCGAGCGGCACCTCGACGGCGCCCCCGACGGGGACGGTCCCTTCGGCAGCTACGCCGCGGCCTCCTTCCAGTACCAACGCGGCCAGACCTTCGCCGCCTTGAAGGAGACGGCCCAGGCCACGGCCGCCTTCTCCGCCGCGCTGCGCATGCGCGGCCCCGACGAACTGCTCGCCCGCGCCCTGACCTGCGCCCGGATCGCGGAGACCCTGCTGAGGGACGGGCACCTGGAGCGGTCGCTGTCCCACTGGGGGCAGTTCCTCGACCTCGCGCAGCATCTCCAGTCGGGGCGGGTGCGCCGCCAGAGCGGGGTGATGACCGCGCTGCTGCGGCCGTACGGGGCTCATGCGGGCGCTGCCGAACTGCTGCGCAGGGCACGGCAGTAGGAGGCAGGCCCTTCGGCCGCCGCCCGAGGTGGCGGATCAGGGCGCCGCGTCCCGTACGGCCGGATCGGGATCGTCCCGTACCACCGGATCCGGATCGTCCCGTACGGCCTGCTGCGCTTGGCCGAGGACGTCGCCGAGGCGGCGGCGGGAGGGGATGGCCAGCTTGGCCAGGATGCGCTCCATGTGGACGTCGACCGTGCGCTTCGACAGGACCAGGTGCTCTGCGATCTCCCGGTTGGACAGGCCCTTCGCGGCGAGTTGGGCGACTTCGCGTTCCCGCGAGGTCAGCGGGCGCACCGGCGAGGGCCCGCCCTGCCCCGGGCCGTGGGAGAGCGCGGCGTCCACGGCGTCGTCCAGGGACAGGGCTCCGCCCTTGGCGTGCAGGGCGGTGAAGCGCTCCTGGCCCATGACCTCGCGCACCTGCCGTTCCACGTCCTGGTGGACCGCATCGAACACGGGGCTGCCCAGGAGCCGTGCCCCCATCCGCCGCCACCGGGTGTGCGCGGCGCCGAGCAGCCAGGCCGCGTCCGCCGGGCGCCGGGTGCGGGCGGCGCACCACGCAAGGAGTTCCAACTGGTGGGCGGCGCCCGGCACATCGCCGAGCTCGCGGGTGACGCGCAGGGCCCGCGAGACGTGCTCCGCAGCCGCGGTGAACTCCTGCGCCTGGAACTGCGCCAAGGCCAGGACGTGGTCGAACGCGGCGTGCAGCCAGCCCTGTTCGCGGCCAGCGCCGAGGGTGGACCGTCCGTGCAGGGCGACCCGGCGGGCTTCTTCCGGCCGGTCACCGAGGAGGTGAGCGTACGCGCTCTGCACCCGCAGGACGGACAGGCCGGCGCGGTCGCGCACCTCACGGAGCAAGGGCTCCGCCTCGGCGCCCGCCTTCTGCGCCTCGTCGGCGGAGCCCGCGGCCGCGGCGGCGAACTGCAGCCAGCCACGGATCCGTCCGGCCGCCTGCCTGTCCCCGCTGCCGTCCGCCAGGTCGAGCCCTCGGCGGATCAGGCCGAGGCCGGCGGGGTCGGCCTGGAGGGCACCCAGGTAGCCGCCCAGCCCGAGAGCCCAGGCGCGGGCTGTGGGGGAGGGGGTGCTGTGGCCGTGGGCGCGGTGGCCGTCGCTGTTGCGGTGGCCGCGGCGGGCGTGTCCGTAGTCGCAGGCACTGCCGCTGCCGCGGTCGATGTCGAGGTCGTTGGCGTGGTCACGGTCGCGGTCACGGGTGCAGGCGATGTCGCTGCTGCGGTCAATGAGGGCGTCTCGGGCGCGGTCGATGTCGCCCCTGCGGTCGTGCTCGTGGTCGCTGTCGCGGACGCGGCCATGGTCGCTTTCGGAGCCGGAGCCGGAGCCGGAGCCGGAGCTGGAGCCGGAGTCGGAGCCGGAGCTGGAGCCGGAGTCGGAGTCGGAGTCGGAGCTGGAGTCGGAGTCGGAGCTGGAGTCGGAGTCGGAGTCGGAGTCGGAGCCGGAGTCGGAGCCGGAGCCGGAGCTGGAGCCGGAGTCGGAGCCGGAGTCGGAGCTGGGGACGGAACTCGAGTCGGGGCCGGCGTCGGAACTGAGAGTGGGGGCGGGGGCGGCGTCGGTATCGGCGCCGGTGTCGCCCAGGATGCGGGCGCACCAGGCGCGCCCCTCCGCGTGCAGACCGGCGAGGTGCCAGTAGAGCCACAAGTGCGCGACGAGCCGGGCCGCGTCGTCCGGGCGGCCTGCCCGCAGCGCCGCGTCGAGTGCCAGGCGCAGTTCGGCATGCTGGTGGCGCAGGGCCCGGTAGCGGGCGGTGTGCCCGGGCTCGCCGAGACCGCGGTCGAACGCGGCGGCCAGTTCCGCGTAGTACGCGAAATGCCGTGCCGTCAGGCCTACTTGGGCCGGCCCCGTCGCCACGCCACCCGCCCCCGCCGTCCCCGCGGCCCGGCCGACCGCTTCGACCGCCCGGGCCCGCGCTGCCCCCTCGCCTGTAGCGGGTGCCTCGGCCCGGCCGCCTGTCTCGACCGCCCCGGCCCGGCCGCCTGTCTCGACCGCCTCAACTGCCGTGACCGCCTCGCCCGGTTGCGTCGGCTCCTCTTGCTCGCCCGGCCCGCCCCGTCGCGTTCGCACACCCTGCGCGATCCCCCTGGCCCGTTGCGCCGACCCATCCTGCCCGGCCCACGGCGCCCGCTCACCCTGGCCATCCCGCAGCACCCGCTCACCCAGCCCGCCCCACCGCACCCCCTCGCCCTCCCGGGCCCGGTCACCCCTCGCCGTCGCAGCCGTCGGCATCGTCGCCGTCGCCATCACCGCTCCACCCCCCTCACCCGCGAGCATCTCCGCCCCGTACGCACGAAAGGGCGCGAGCAGTCGGTAATACGGGGCGTGCAGGTCCTCGCGGGAGACCACCGACTTGTCGACGAGGCCGATGAACGCCTCGTGGAGCCGTGGGCCTGACAACGGGCCGGCGGCGCACACGGCTTCAACGGCGTCGAGGTCGAAGGGGCCCGCGAACACGGAGAGCCGGGCCCATAAGTGCCGTTCGTCCGCCGTGCACAGACCGTCGCTCCAGGCCAGGGCGGTACGCAGCGTCCGATGCCGTGGGACGTTGCCGCGCCGCACACCCACGTCGAGCAGCGTCGCGTGTGCGGCCACCTGGCGGCGCAGCCGGTGCAGCGGGACGGTGCGCAGGCGTTCGGCGGCCAGTTCGAGGGCGAGCGGCAGGCCGTCGAGGCGGCGGCACACCTCGGCGAACTCCGTACGCCGCTCCTCGCCGGGAGCGAACCCGGGCAGCACGCCGGCCACCCGCCGCAGGAACAACTCGACCGCGTCACCGCCCCCGTCCCCTTCGCCCAGCGGCAACGGGCCGAGCGTGAACGGGCGTTCCCCCGGCACCCCGAGCGCCTGCCGACTGGTGGCGAGCACACGGACGTCGGGAGCCGTGTGAAGCAACGTTTCGGCAAGGCCGGCCGCTCCGTCGAGCACGTGCTCGCAGGTGTCGAGCAGGAGGAGTGTGCGGCGGTCCTTGAGGTGGTCGAGGACGGCTGCCGTGGCCGGGCCGCGGGTGCTCGCGGGGAGGCCGAGCGCGGTGGCCACCGCGTGCGCCACCAGGCCGGGGGAGCGCAGGCCCGCGAGCTGCACGTACCGGACGCCGTGTGTGAAGCGGTCCGCCACCTGTGCGGCCAGGCGGGTGGCGACCCTGCTCTTGCCCACGCCCGCCGGGCCGCAGACCGTGACCAGACGGGTGCGGGACAGGGCGCCCGCGAGGGCGTCGAGTTCGCCCGACCGGCCGATGAACTCGGTGAGTTGCCACGGCAGTTCCCCCGGGATCCCGGAGGTCTCGTCCAGCACGCTCGGATTCTCCATTCGGCCGACCTGGCGCGGAAGTATCGCTTTCATACTGGTCGGCAGGGTTATGAATCAAAACATTTCGGCTGTTGTCGGACGCGGTCGGCGGGCTCATCAGGCGGCGGCAGGACCCGTCGGCGCGTCCTGACCGGGGGCCGCCGGGGCCGGCAGCAGGCACGGTCCTGGCCGTGCGGGTACGGGTGCGCCGGTGCCGAGCGCGGCGAGCAGCGCGTCGAGGAGGGCCGCGGCGTCGGATCCGGTCAGGTGGGCGGGAAGCGCGTCGCGCAGCCGCCGGGCACGTCGCCAGGCCCGGCCGGTGCGGCCCGCATGGTGGTCGGCGAGGGCCAGCGCGAGCCGGGCGTGGAAGCCGGCCGTGGGGTCGCAGAGGATGCCGGGCTGGGCGAGGGAGCGACGGGCCAGGGTACGGGCGTGGCCTGGCGTCGTCGGTGCGTGGGCCAGGGCGAGGAACGCGAGGGCGAGTGCGGGGGTGGGCCCGTCGGTGGCGTGGGCCGGGATGATGCGGGCGGCGTCTGCCAAGTGGCGGTCGGCGCCGGTGAGATCGCCTTCGCGCCAGGCGATGAGGCCTTGCACGAGGGCGATCCGGCCGGCGTCGGCGCAGTGCGCGTCGAGCACCGTACGGCCCCAGGCCTGGGCAAGCAGCCGGCCGGCCATCTTGGGCGAGTGCACGGCCGTGAGCCAGCCCGCGAGCCACGGCGCGCGCCAGGAGTCCGGCGCGTACGGCGGGCACAGGGCGCGCAGCAGCAGGTGGCGGCGGCCGGGACCAGGAGCGTCCTGGGCGGGCCACCAGAACCACAGGCTCGCCACGATGCCGGCGAGCGTGTCGGCGTGCGGGGGCAGGGCGGGCGCCTGCTCCAACAGCGCCCAGATGTTGTCCAGTTCGGCCCCGACGAGTGCGCGGGCCTCCTGCGGGCTGCCCATGTCCCAGAGCTGCGAGGCCGCGGTCGCGACGTGGCGGCCGTGGATGAAGGATCGTTCCAGCGCGGCTTCGGACTCGCCGGCGCAGGCCAGCATCTCCCGCCCGAAGTCCCGTGCGGCGCGGGTCATCAGGTAGCGGGGGCCGCCCGGCACGGTGCACGTCGGGTGGCTGCGTGGCGCGGTGCCAGGGTGGCGCGGCCCGCCGGGCACCGCGCCAGGCGGGTCCACGATCGTCCGCGGCTCGCGCTCCGGCTCCGTATCCGCCAGGCCGGTGCGCGATGACGCCTCGCGCCCCGGCACCGTACCTGGCACCGCCGCGCCCGCCCGCCGCTCGCGTCCCGGCACCGGTCCGGCTCGCAGCGTATGGACGGTCATGGAATCGCCCGGCATGGAATCGCCCGGGGTGGAATCCCCCGTCCCGGAATCGCTCGCCGCGGAACCAATCCCCGAACCCCCCACCACCATCCGGGCGCCGCCCGCCGCAGCACCCCGCACCACCCGGGCGCCGTCCCTGCCCCCGTGGTCGTCGAGCCGCTCCAGGACGCCCACCGCGACCAGCCGGTCCAGGCACCCCGGTACCGCATCGGCCGGGACCTGGCCGCCCGAGCACAGGAACGCCGCCGCCGACTCGCTGAACGTGCCCTCCAGCACGCTCGCCCGCGCCCACACCGCCTTGTCCCGCCGCTCGCACAGCGAGAACACCGTGCCGATGGTGCGGCGCAGCGAGCGGTGCCGGGCCAGTGCCGCACCCGGGTGCGTCAGCCAGCACTGGCTCTGCCGGAGCCGGGGCAGCAGTTCGCCCAGGTCCAGCGTCCGCAGCTGCTGTGCGGCCTGTTCGATGGCGAGCGGCAGCCCGTCGAGCATCTCGCAGACCGCGGTCGCCTCCCGCAGCGCCGCCGGGCCCACGACGAGACCGGGCCGCACGGCGCGGGCCCGCTCGACGAACAGCCGTGTGGCGGGCGGCAGTCGGCCGTCGCGGGAGCGGGTGCTGAGCGGCCGCAGCCGCAGGGCGTGCTCGTCGCCCCCGCCGAGCGGCCGGCGGGCGGTGACCAGGAGCTTGAGGGTGGGGAAGGCCCGCAGGAGCACGGAGACGGTGCGCCGGCAGCGTGCGAGCAGCGGGTCGATGTCGTCGAGCAGCACCAGGACCGGTTCGCCCGCACCGCCTCCGTCCCCCACCAGCGGGGTCAGCGCGGCCACGGCACGCTCCGGGCGGTCCTGGCTGATCGCGGCCGCCACCGCGGCGGAGGCGGGGCCCTGGAAGGAGCCCTGACCGCCCTGGGGCCAGCGCACCCTGACAGTGATCCGCGCCTCCTGCCGGGCCAGCACCCGTTCGGCGAGCACGCTCTTGCCGACCCCGGCCGGGCCCGTCACGGTGATCAGCCGGTGTGCACGCAGCAGGGCGTCGAGCGCGGCATCCTCCTCCTGACGCCCCACCAGGGCTCCGCTTCCCGCGGTCCGCTGGCGCACAGCCGTCCTGAACCCGTCCCGGCGATACGACACTGCGACCTTCCGTTCCTACGTCGTGATCCTTCTCGGTCGCACGGGAAAACGCCGTTGACGGGGCATGGTGGCGTACCGGAACCGCCCTTCACCCCGAACGCGTATGCGTAAGAACGTATGGATCATGCGTACGGGGCGGGGCGAGGCGGTGTGGGACGGGCGGTGCGGGACGGGACGGGCGCCGTGCCGCGGGCAGCGCTCAGACCCGCGCCCCCGCCATCGCTTCGGCGAGCAGGCCCGGGGTGGTGAGTGCGCCGCTGCCGTCGGGCGGGACCAGCCAGCGCGATCCGCGCGAGGTGACCTCGGGGTGCGGGACCACCAGCCACGCGCCGGACCCGATCACGCGGGCCCGGCTGCCGAAGGGGGCGCAGGACGTGCCCGCGGGCGTGAGGAAGCCGACCCGTGTGCCCGTGGTGTCGGCGAGTACGGGGCCGGTGCGCGCGCCGCGGGCGGTCAGCCGGTCGAGCACGGACAGACCGGCCGCGCCCGCGACGAGGACCATGTCCCAGAGCCGGCCCACCGGCAGCAGCGCCACGTCCAAGGGGTCGCGCTCCCACCGGCGGACGAGCGCCGCGGGGTCGGCCGCCGCGGCGGCCAGCCACTCCACGGCGCTCAGGTCCTGCTGGGGTCCAGGGGTGCTGCGGTCCTGCTGGGACACGGGCGGGGTCCTTCCGGGAGGCGAGCAGGGAACACAGGAATCCTGCGTGCCCCCTTGCCGGAGCGCGACTCGGGCGGGGCGGCACTCGGCTGAACGAGCGCCCCGGACAGGGAGGTTGCGCCCACGCGCGCCGGCCCACGCGTGCCGGTCCGCGCGCGGGCGGGTGCGCGTAAGGGCCTTTCAGGCGCGGGTACGGAGGTTTCACACGCCAGTACGCATACGTACCCGTCCCACCTCACACACCACCGCACCGGCCCGCACCACCGCACCCGCGCCTCAGCGCACCCCCGCAGGCCGCGGCCAGTCGACCAGTACGGCCCGTACCCGGGGCACCGTCCCGTAGCGGCGCAGTCGGCCGCGCAGCGCGGTCCAGCGGGCCTGCGCCACCGAGCTGTGCAGTTCGTCGGCGAGGGCCAGGGCCTTGGCGGCCTGGCTGCAGCCGCGCTCCACATCGCCCTGGTCCAGGGCGAGTTCGGCACGGCGCAGATGGGACAGGGCGGTGCCGCGCCGGTCGGCCGGGGTACGGCGGACGAGCGAGGCGTCCAGCGCCTCCACGGCTCCCCGTAGATCGCCCAGTTCGCGCAGCGCCTCGGCGCGCTGGAACAGCAGGGATGCCTCCGGATACGTGGCGAACGGGTCCTCCTCGCAGGCGGCGCGCCCCTGTTCGTGGTGGCGTTCGGCCGCCGTCAGCGCCCGCAGCGCCTCCTCGCGCCGGCCCAGGCGCGCGAGACAGAGCGCCAACTGGGCCTGTACGTAACCGCGCACCGCGGGCGGCACCGCGTCACCCGCCCGCGCCGCCGCCGACTCCCCGAGCCGCAGCGCGAGCACCGGCTGGTCCAGGGCATGGGCCTGGGCGCTGAGTGTGCGCAACGCGATGACCTGCACGGAACGGTCGCCCGCCGTCTCGGCGAGCGCGTGCGCGGCTTCGAAGCAGTGCTGGGCGAGACCGCGGGCCTGCCCGTCGTCGAACATCCTGCCGAGCAGGTGCACGAGGCGGGCCGTCTCGCCCAGGGCCGCGCCCGCGCCGAGCCGCGTCATCGCGGGCAGGACCGCGTGCGACAGCAGGGTGATGAGGGCGGACCGGCCGAACCCGCCGCCGTACACCTCCATTTGACGGCTGAAGGACTGCACGGTCGCGCGCAGGGTGCCGGCCGCGAGGTCCTGGTGGTCCACAGCGGCCGGCGCCGGTGGCGGCGACGGCGGCAAGTGCCGCGGGCGCGAAGGAGCCGGCAGGCTCAGGCCGGTGGGCAGCGGGGCGGCCCGGGTGCGGAAGGGCAGGGCGAGCAGCCCGGACAGGACCTCCGGATCGGACCACGCGCGGCACAGGTCAGCGAAGGTCGCGGCCTGCGGGCCGTCCCCGAGGGCGGGCGGCCGGCCCTGCGCGGCAGCGAGGCCGAGGTCGCCGCAGGACACGGGCCGGCCGAGCCGGCGTGAGAAGACCTCGGCGAGCAGCTCGGGCACGGGCTCGCGGGGCACGGTGCCGCGCAGCCAGTGGGCCACCGAGGTGCGGTCGTACCGCAGGCTGAGACCGGCCTCGGCACCCACCGCGTTCACCGCGTGCGCCAATCGGTCATGTGTCCATTCGGTCTCGCGCAGAATTCGCCGCAGCTTTTCGTTCGCCGGGCGCGATGCGGGCATGCCGTCTCCAGACGATCGCGGTCGAACCTCGGGGCTCCGAAAGGATGCCCAACGTCCTGCGGGGCATTCCGGGAACGGTCGCGAAACGGAGATCGGCGTTGAATTCAACAGCTTCAACAGGGAGTTGAGGGCATCCTCGATTTTGCGGCGGCCGTGCGGTCCACGATGGCGGTATGAACGCCACCGGAAGGAACGTCACCGGAACACCGCCCGATTCCGTCTGCGTCATCGCCGGGCGCCCCGGTGCGGCACCGGGCCTCGGCACCCTCACCCACCTCGCCGCCCGCTGCCGCGAGGCCCTGACCGTACGGCCCCGGCGTCGCGGCGGATCCGGCGCGGGACAGCCGGCCGCCGCCGGCCGCGGGCACCTCGTCGACCATGTGCGCCGTACGGCGGTGCCGCACGGAACAGGGCAGCAGGAGGTCGTCGCCCGTCTCGCGGCCCTCGAACTGCCCGGCGATCCCTGGGAATTGGCGGCACTGGCCGTCCTCGGCGCCGACGAGCACCACCTCGTCCTGCGGGCCCGCGACTACGCCCTGCGCGAGGACGTACTGCCGCTGCTCCTGTTCCCCGAGGCGGCGTTGGGCGCGTATGGCGGGTCTCCCGGGTCTGCGCCGGGCCGGTCGCCGGAGCCCGCGCCGCGCCGGTCTCCGGAGCCCGCGCCGGGCCGCTCTCCCGAAGTCGCCTTCCACCGGCGCGCAGCCTCACCCCTCCGCCCCGCACCGCCCCACCACAGGTAGCTGCACATGACGCACGACACGGACCTACGTCCGCCCGTACCGACCGCCTCCCCACCCCGTACGCCCCACGCGCCCGGCCGAACACCCCGCACGCCCACCCCCGTCACCCCCCTCCGCTTCACCCTGCCCGACCAGCTCCGGTACGCGGATTCGCGTCGGCTGACCTGCGCCGCGCCGCTGCTGCTGCCCGGCGAGACCGAGACGGTGGCCCGTACCCGGCCCGCGCGCCGGCGTGCGTTCCTGGCCGGCCGGGCCTGTGCCCGCGAGGCCCTGCACGCCCTCGGCGTAGCGGAGGCGCACCGGACACCGCTGCCGCGGGGGCCCGCCGGAGCGCCGGTGTGGCCGCCGGGCGTCACCGGATCCATCGCCCACTGCGGCGGCTTCAGCACGGCCGCCGTCGCACGGCGCGACCACTTCGCCGGACTCGGGATCGCCGTGGCCCCGTCCTGCGCGCCGGTCCGCCGCGAGGACCGGTACGCCTTCACGCGCCGCGAACGCGACTGGCTGCGTGGCCGCGCGGGCGACGGCGAACCGTGGGCCGCCGTGATCCGCAGCGCCAAAACGAGCCTGTACAAGGCGCTGACACCGGAGGACGCGCGCGGACTCGGCCCGCTCGACGCGAGCGTGCTGCCCGACGCGGAGGACGGCACGCTGCGGATCCGCTGGGAGCACGGCTCCCTGAACGTGGTTCTGGCCGGCCGGTTCGCGATCGGCCGGCACCACCTGGCGGCCTGCGTGACGCGCGCCGCCCGCCCCGAGGCCGCCCATGCGGCCGGACCCACGCGGGCCCAGGCCCTGACGGCCGCGCGGGCGGACAGCAGCCCGCCGCTGGCGCTGCTGCACACCATCGGCTGGATATGAGAACCGCCCACGCGTCCGCCTTCAACACATTCAACGGCCAACCAACTGAATTCCACGCGAAGTTGGCACGCCGGAGTGTGTCATGGAACGGCAGTCCGAAGCGGCAGGCGGGGAAGTCCCGGGGAAACTGGAGGAGTTCGGAATGGAAAGAGCCCCGGTCGTCGCCGGCATCGGAATGTGCCTGCCTCCGCGTTCGGTTGACAACCACGAAATGTCACGTGAACTCGACACGACGCACGAATGGATTCTCTCCCGTACGGGAATCGCCCGCCGCAGGCGCGCGGACGCGGGCACCAGCACGGGCGACCTCGCCGTCGGCGCCGCCGCGGGCGCCCTGGCGTCGAGCGGTGACGCGGGCGCCGACGCCCTCGTCGTCGCCACGACCACCCCCGACCGGCGCTGCCCCGCTACCGGCCCCGAGGTCGCCGCGCGGCTCGGGCTCGGCGAGATACCCGCGTTCGACGTGGCGGCGGTGTGCACCGGTTTCCTGTACGGCCTCACCGTGGCCTCCGCGCTGATCCGCTCCCGCACGTACCACCGTGTCCTCGTCGTCGGCGCCGAGACGTACTCCCGCATCGTCGACCCGCTCGACCGGGGCACCGCCGTCATCTTCGGCGACGGCGCGGGCGCCGTGCTCGTGCGCGGCGGCGACCCGGACGAGCCCGGCGCGCTCCTGGGCACCCACCTCGGCAGCGACGGCAGCGGCGCCGACCTGATCGCGATCGCCGCGGGAGGCGCCCGCACCCCGCACCCCGACCCGGAGTCCGGCCGTGAACTCCCGCGCGAGGAGCGCTACTTCAGCATGCGGGGCCGGCAGGTCTACGGGCAGGCGGTGCACCGTATGACCGCCTGCGCGCGCGTCGTGCTCGACCGCGCCGGATGGGCGCCGGGGTCGCTCGGCGCCTTCGTCGGGCACCAGGCCAACCAGCGCATCCTCGACGCCGTCGGCGACAAGCTGCACATCCCCGCCGAGCGCCGCTTCGGCAACATCCGCGACGTCGGCAACACCGCCGCCGCCTCCATCCCCCTCGCCCTCGCGGACACCGCCGCGGCCGGCCGCGTCCGACCCGGCGCCCGCACCCTCCTGACCGCCTTCGGCGGCGGCCTGACCTGGGGAGCGGCCACGCTCACCTGGCCCGCCGCCGCCCCCGTCGCCTGCCCGCCCGCCGTGCGTCCGAGCACGGCGGCCCCCACCGGAAGGACTGTGGAATGAACACCGCACAGGACACGATCGCCCGGATCCTCGTCACCAAGTTCAGCGTGGACGAGGAGAACATCGCCCCCGCGGCCACCCTCGCCGCACTCGATCTCGACTCCCTCGCCGTCCTCGAGCTCTTCGACACCCTCCAGGGCGAGTTCGGGGTGACCATCGACGAGGCCGAGACCAGCGAGGACATGACCGTGGCGGAGCTGGCCGCGTATGTCACGGAGCGGCTGCCCGGCGCGGCGCGCGCGGCGGAGGCCTCGTGATGGCCTGTCTGCCGCAGGAGGCGTTCGCGCAGAGCCGCTCACCGGGTGCGGCCGCCCCGCCCACCCGTACCCCCGACGTCGCCGTCACCGGAATCGGCCTCGTCACCCCGGCCGGGACCGGCCGCGAGGCCTCCTGGGACGGGGTGTGCTCCGGGCGGCCGACGGCCGCGACCGACCCCGAACTCGCCGGTGAGCCGGTGGACTTCTCGTGCCGGGTGCGCGATTTCGACCCCGTACGCGACCTAGAAGATCCCCAGGCGTGGCGCTACGACCGCTGCACCCAGTTCGCCCTCGCGGCGGCCCGTGAAGCGGTCGGCGACGCCGGGCTCGATCCGGTCGCGTGGCCCGGCGAGCGCGTCGGCGTGGTCCTCGGCACGGCGGTCGGCGGCATCTCCACCCTGCTGCCGCAGGCGCGGAAGTTCGACGCCACGGGCGCCGGCGGCCTGTCCCCGATGCTCCTCGCCAAGTTCCTGCCGAACATGGCCGCCGGGCACCTGTCCATCGCGCTCGGCGCACGCGGCCCGAGCCTGCAGACCAGCACGGCCTGCGCGGCGGGCGCCACCGCCGTCGGCCTCGCGCTCTTTCTCCTGCGGTCGGGGGCGTGCGACATCGTGGTGGCCGGGGGCGCCGAGGCCGGCGTCATCCCCATGATGACCTCGGCGTTCGCACGGATGCGGGCGCTGTCGCGCAGGACCGGCGAACCGGCCGCCGCATCCCGGCCGTTCGACCGCGACCGCGACGGGTTCGTGATGGGCGAGGGCGCGGGCGTGCTCGTCCTCGAACGGGCCGCCGACGCGGCACGGCGCGGCAGGACCGGGTACGCGCTGCTCGCGGGATACGGAGCCACCTCCGACGCCCACCACCCGGTCGCCCCGCACCCCGAGGGCCGCGGCGCCCGCGCCGCCATCCGGGCCGCACTCGCCGACGCGGGCGCGGCCGGCACCGAGGTGGACCACGTCAACGCGCACGGCACGAGCACCCCGCTCAACGACGCCGTGGAAGGCGCCGCCCTCCGCCAACTCCTCGGCACCGGCGCCTCGGTGACCTCCACCAAGGGCGTCACCGGCCACCTCCTCGGGGCCGCCGGAGCGGTCGAAGCGGCCTTCACGGCGCTCACGATCGCCCGCGGCCTCGCCCCGCCCTGCGCCAACCTCACCCACCCCGACCCGGCCCTCGACCTCGACCTCATCCGCGGCCCCGCCCGCCCGCAGCGTCCGACCCTGGCCCTGAGCAACTCCTTCGGCTTCGGCGGGCACAACGCGGTGCTCGCGTTCCGGCCGGTGGCGGAGGTGACCGCATGACCGCGGCACTCCCGGCAGTGACCGGCACCGGTACGACAGGACTCCCGCACGCCACCGTCGACGCCCTGCGCGACACCGTGGAGGCCGAACGGCGCGGTCTGCACGAGCAGTTGACCGCCGTCTTCGAGGACCCGCTGTTCGCCGCGGCGGCCTGGCCGCACACCCGCGCGGCCGCCTGGCGCCTGGCCTACGACCGGCTGGCGCTGCTCAGCCGTACCTTCGGCGTCGACCGCGGCACGCTCGCGGCGCCGCAGCGGTACTTCGCGCTGCAGGAGTGGACGGCCGTCGTCGACGGCGTCGTGGCCGGACTCGTCGCCGCCCATCTGAACCTCGGCCTCGGCACGCTCACGCCCTACGCCGAGGACTCCGCACACACCGCCCGGGCGGCCGCCGACATGGAGTCCCTCGCCACCTACTGCGCCTTCCTCGGCACCGAGGCGGCCTGGGGCGTGGACCTGGCCCGCCTGGAGACGGAGCTCCGCCACGACCCCGTGCGGGGCGAACTCGTCCTGCACACCCCGCATCCCGGCGCGCGCAAGTTCATGCCCAACGCCACGCCCCAGCACGTGGCGAAGACCGCCATCGTCCTGGCCCGACTCACCGCACACGGGCAGGACCGGGGAATCGTCCCCGTCCTGTGCCCGATCAGCGACGCCGAAGGACGCACCCTGCCCGGCGTCACCGTCACCCCCATGCCGGACAAGGCCGGCCTGTGGAGCGACAACGCACTCACCGCCTTCGACCACGTACGCCTGCCGGCCGACGCGCTGCTGCACTCCCCGGCCGCCGCGCCCGGCCATCCGCTCGCCCCGGCGGCCCCGCGCACCGACCGGCGGCTCTCCTACGCGCGGTCCGTGCACCGCATCCGCACCGGCAAGATCGGGCTCGCCGCCTCCAGCGTCGCCCAGGCACGTGCCGCCACGGCCATCGCCCTGAAGTTCGCCCGCCATCGCGGCAGTACCGGCGGCGGCAGCGCCCGCGTCCCGCTCCTCGCCCACCGGGTGCACCATGCGGCGCTGCTCGACGCGGTGGCCGACACCTACGCGGTCGGCCACCTCGCCAACGCGGCCATGCGCCGTGAAGCCGAGCTGGCCCGCGGCGCACCGGCGCCGGCGGCCGCCACACCCGCCGACCACCTGCTCGCCTCACTCACCAAGTACGTCACCAGCCGGACCGTCGACCGGGTCGTGCGGCGCTGCGCCCTGCTGTGCGGTGCGCACGGGATGTTCGACGCCAACCGCTTCCCGCACTACTCGGCCTGCACCCAGGGCGTGATGATCGCCGAGGGCGAGAACACGGTCGTCGCCGTCGCCGCCGCCCAGGACATGCTCGCGGGCCGCGGCTACACCCCGCCCGCCCCTGAGCCACCACCGGACCTGCCCGTCGACGACCCGCGTCTGTGGCCCCTGCTCGCCCGTGAACGCGAGCGTCTCGCCCACGCCGCCACCCGTGCCCGGCTCACCCGGGCGCGCGCCGGGCACGGCACCTTCCTCGACAGCTGGAACACCTGTGAGAACGAGGCGCTCGCACTCGTCGAGCGGCACGGACTGCGGCTGGCGCTCGAGGAGTTCCTGCGGGCGGCCGACCGCACGCGCGACGCGAAGGCGGCGCGTCTGCTGCGCGACCTCGCCGGTGTGTTCGCCCTGCGCGACCTGCGTCAGGACGCCGCCTTCCTCGCCGCGCACGGCCTCCTGGACGCGGAGCGGTTCCGTGAGCTGCCCGCCGCACTCGACACCCTCTACGGCCGGCTGGCCCCCGAACTGCCCACGCTGGTCGCGGGGTTCGGCATCCCCGACGCGCTCCTGGACGTCCCCGCCGCCACCGCGGGTTTCATGGACCGCTACGAGGCGCTGGCCCGCCTGCGCGACACCGGAGCCGACGCGGACCCGCGCGGCGCCCTTCCCCGGCAGACGCCCGTACGCGACCCCCGGCAAACGCCTGTACGCGACAAGGAGTCCACCCCGTGAGCGACCAGACCTTCCAAGGCACCCGCGCCCTGGTGACCGGGGCGGGCCGCGGCTTCGGCTACGCCATCGCCGAACGCCTCCTGGGCGAGGGCGCACAGGTGGCGGTCACCGGACGCGACCGCGCGCGGCTGGCCGAAGCCGCGCGACGGCTGCGGGCGCGCGGCGGCACCGTCCTCGAACTGCCCGGTGACGCCAAGGACCCCGCCACCATGACGGCCACGGTCGCGCGCGTGGCCGAGGAGTGGGGTGCGCTCGACCTCCTCGTGGACAACGCGGGCGTCGCCGGACCCGGCGGCCCGACCTGGGAGATCGAGGCGCGCGAGTGGTGGTCCGCGCTGGAGGACAACCTGCTGACCACCGTGGCCAGTTCGTGCGCGGCGGTCGAGTCGATGCTGCGCACCGGCGGCGGCCGGGTCGTGCACATCAGCAGCGAGGCGGGCAACGGCATCTGGCCGTTCGTGTCCTCGTACTCCGTCGCCAAAGCGGGCTGCATCAAGTTCTTCGAGAACCTCGCCTACGAACTGCGCGGCACCCGGGTCGAGGTGTACACGCTGCACCCGGGCATCCTCGAAACCGGCCTGACCGCCCAGGCGCTCACCTATCGCGACGACCCGGACCCGTGGCGCCGCCGGTGCGCCGCCTGGTTCGCGCGCCAGATCCACCAGGGCAACACCATCTCCCTGGACGACGCCCTGGACGCCCTGACGCTGCTGGCCGCGGGGCGCACCGACTGCCCGCAGGGCCGGTTCGTGACCGTGGCGGACGTGCTGGGCGCAAGGGAGGACTCGGGAGCCGCGTGAGACGGAGCGGCCGGGCCCGCCCGTGTCTCCGCTCCGGGCGGGCCCGCGCCGTTCACTCCTGCCCGGCCCTCCGAGGCGCGCCCACCCGCCCCGCCTCCCGCCGCCGTCCCAGGAGGCGGGCGAGGCCGCGGCGGGTCGCCGCCACCACCACGCGGTCCTCGGCGGTGAGGACCTGGCCGGGGTGCAGGTCCCAGACGAGCCCGGACGTGTGGCCCTGGCCGTACGGGGGCGGGCCCGCCGAGAGGTCCGGGAGGCGCTGGGCCGGGGCCGAGGTGTCCAGGGCGACCACGCGCCACGCCCCCGGCCGGAAGGCCTCCGCCACCGTGCGGTCCCGGAGTTCGGGGTGTTCGGCGACGTCGAGCGCCGCGAAGAGCAGGACCTTGCGTTCGACGGGGATCGCCCCGAGGATCCGGCGGCCCATCATCGCGCCCGCGAACGCGGGTGCGGCCAGCGTGGTGACGCTGCGGCTGCGGGTGTTCGCCCCGGGGTGCGCGGCCCGCAGCGTACGGAAGACCGCGAGCGCGAAGTCGTCGTCGTACAGCCGCAGCACCACCCCCAGGTCGGGCTTCACCGACCGCGCGTACAGCGCCGCTTCGAGGTTGGTCGTGTCGACGCTCGTGAGCGCGAGCAGGGCGTGCGCGCGGTGGATCTTCGCCGCCTCCAGGACGCCCTCCTCGGTGACATCGCCGAGCACCACGGGCACCCGCAGCCGCCGCGCGTGCGGGATGCCGCGGGCCTCCGGGTCCTCCTCCACGCAGACGACGGGGATGCCGAGTTCGCGCAGCCGGGTCAGGACGCGGGAACCGATCTTGCCCAGGCCGAGCAGCACGACATGGCCGGACAGACCGCGCGGCGGACGGCGCAGCGCCGCGGCCGTACGGAAGGTGCCGAAGGCCTCCAGTGCCGCGGCGAGCAGCACCGGCAGGAGCAGCAACCCGGCGAGCGCGGCGAGGAGTTGGAGGACCTGGCGGCTGTGCGGTCCCTCGGTGGCGGGGTCGTTGAGGGCGAACAGGTCCAGGAGGGTCAGATACGTGGCGTGCAGCGGGTTGCCGCCCGCGGTCGCCCAGGAGGCCACGGCGAGCCCGAGCACCGCGGTGAGCAGCCCGGCGAGCGCCCAGCGCAGCCGCCGCGAGAACAGTTCGCGCAGCGGCGCTCCGCGTCCGGCCAGCCTTCCCGGGGCGAGCGGCGGCGCATGGTGCCGTACCGCCTGCAGGACGACCGTGCCGCGCCCGGCGGCCGCCGCGACCGCCGCGTCGTCGGGCAGCAGCAGCGGGCCCTCGTCGCCGTTGCCGCCCGCGCCGGTGCGGTTGGTGGACAGGAGCGCCAGCGTGCACAGTCCTTCCGGCGGCGCACCGTCCTGGGCCGGTGCCTGCTGTTCCACCGCCTGAAGCAGCAGCCCGTCGGCCTGGAGCACCTTGCGGGTGCCGGCCACCGCGGCGGCGGCCAGGGCGGGCGCGGCGGTGTCGGCGTCCGAGAGCACCGTCGTGGAGACGTCGCGCGTGGCGAGGTCGGGGTCCGCCAACAGGGCTGCCTGGTCGAGGAGTTCGGCCAGGTGCTGGCCCAGCTTGCGGTTGTAGAGGCGGATGACGAGCCGCAGCCGCGGATTGAGCCGCCGGGCGGCGAGGGCCGCGCGGATGTTGGTCTCGTCGTCGTCGTTCACCAGGGCGAGTGCCCCCGCGTCCGCCACCCCCGCCTCGGCGAGCACCTCCTCGGTGAGCTCGGCGGCCTCCACCACCCGGTCCCCGTCGGGCACTTGGGCGGCACCGGGGCCGCGCCCGAGCGCCGCCGAGAACCGCCCGAGCAGCGCACCCGCCCGCTCGCGTCCGGTCTGCGGCGAACGGCCGCCCGCGGGCGGCACCACGAGCGTGACCCGCTCCCCGTACACCTCGCGCAGCTCACCCGCCAGACGCCGGGCGAGCGCGTCGTCCCCGCAGACGACCATGCGGTCGGAGAGGGGGAGGGCGGAGGAGGAGCCGGGAAGGGAGTCGGAGCGGGGTTCGGATCGGGGTTCCGAGCGGGAGGCCGTGTGGGCCGGGGGAGTTGGGGGAGCGGGAGGTGCCGGGCGCCTGGGCGCAGCCGGGCCGTGCGCGGGGTCGGCGAGGGGTGCGGGGTGCGGGCGTGGTGCCGGGTCGGGGCGCGGCGCGGGATCCGGACGGGGTGAGTGATCGGACTGATCGGGCACGAGGGTGAAGCGTGCCGCATGGGGCGGGGTGCTGCCAAGGAGGGGACGGAGCGCCGGGCCCGGACACGCCGGTGCCGGCGCTGAACGGCTCGCGCCGCCAGCGGGGTGCAGGATGCCTGCGGCGGCCGGCGCAGCCGAGCGCCCCGCCGTCCCGAGCACGCACTGGAGCACCGCATGACCACCGCACACGCCCCCCACTCCGCCCACGCCCACCAGCACGGCGACGGCTGCGGGCACGTGGCGTTCCCGCACGGGGACCACGTGGACTACGCCCACGACGGCCATCTGCACCGCGTCCACGAGGACCACGTCGACGAGTGCGAGCCGGCCGGCCACCACACGCACGACGGCCACGAGCACCGGCACGGCGAGGGCTGCGGCCACGTCGCCGTGCCGCACGGCGACCACGTCGACTACGTACACGACGGCCACCGGCACGCCGACCACGACGGGCACTGGGACGACCACTGAACGGGCGGGCGCTTCGGGTGGGGTGACGGGAGGGCGGGACGGCCGACGACGGTACCTGGGGACCGCCGGCCCTCCCGCCCGCCGCGGTCTTCCCCGCCGCAGTTGGGCCGCCTGCCGGGCCCGCCGCCTGTCCCGTCCGCCGATCGGGTCGCCTGTCCTGCCCGCCGCTCAGCGTGCAGCGCCCGGGCTGAGCCCCTCGGCCCCCGGCCCCTCACCCCCGCCGCCCTCAGCGAACGTCACGTCAACAGGCCCGAACACGACACGCGTCAAGGCCCCGTCGCCCCACCTGACCCGTACCCCCTCGCTGTCCGCGGCCGTCTCCACGACCACTTGGTCCAGAGCGACAGGCTCCGCGGAGAGCACGGCCAGTGCCACGTACACCCCACGCCCCGGCCCGGCCCCGGATCCGTCGTCAGCGTCCGACCCGGCCTCCGCCCCCACCCCCGCCGTCAACCGCGCCATCTCCGCCCACCGCGTGAACGCCGTGCCCTGCGGCGCCCGTTGCACCTCCGGCGCGCCCTCCGTGTCCCAGCCGTACAGCGGACGCAGCCCGGTGTGCAGCCCGTCGTCCGGTCCCGTCGCCCACCCCGTCTGTTCCACCCGCGCCCCCGGCGGTGCGCCGAGCACGCGGTGGATCCGCAGCTCGTAGGGGCCGCGTGCCACCGTCACCGACTCGACCCGCAGTCCGGGCACCGTCGGCGGTCCCACGGGGAACACCGGCCGGTGCCGCGAGGCCGCCCAGCCCCAGCCCTCGCCACCGCCCGCGCCGAGCGGGTGGATCCGGCGCCGGACGCTGCGCACCCCGTCGAGCACCACGGCGAGATGGTTGTCGGGCGCGTTCCCGGCCGCGGTCGGTCCCGTACGGGTCGAGTAGTGCTGCCGTCCGTAGAGCGGATCGTCCTGTGCCGCCGACTCGCCCGCCTCCGGCGGCACATGGTCGCTGCCGTGGTTGTGCACCCGCACGATGCCGTCCGCGCGCGTGCCGTGGATCAGCAGCCCCGGGGAGGCCAGCGGGAGCACACGGTCGGCGGTCCCGCTCGGCGCGGGCTCCTCCACGGCCGTCCACAGCGGAGCGTCCGCGGGCGCGAGCAGGCAGACGAACGCCTTCGAGGCCCAGTACGGCGAGGCGGGACCGGAGTAGCGCTGGAGCGTGGCCTCGTGCGGGCCGTGCCAGCCGAGGGTGAGCAGACCGTCCGCGTCCACCGCACCCCGGTCGAGGAAGTACCGCAGCGCTCCGCTGATCAGCCCGCGGGAGGTGCCGGGACGCCACGGGGTGTCGCCGGTCAGCGCGCCGAGCCCCACCGCGGACGCGGCCGCGAACCGGTACGTCAGGGACCGGCCCAGGTACACCGGCGCCCCGTCGGCCCCGAACAGCAGCCCGAGACCCGCGAGATGCTCCCGCAGCCGCTGCCCGTACACCCCGGTGCCCGCGCCCGACAGGTGCGCGTCGAGCACCGGATACAGGTGCAGCGCCCAGCCGTTGTAGTGGTCGAAGGCACGCCCGTCGCCGTCCGCGTACCAGCCCTGCCCCCGGTACCAGCCCTCCAGGAGCCCGAGCCCCCGCTCGCGCGCCCGCGCCGTCTCCGCGTCCCCGCGGCCCACCTCCTCCAGGAAGCCGGCGACCGTGAACGGGAAGAGGTACCAGTTGTTCGGCGCGGGCACGCGGCGCAGCGCGCCCCGCAGCCAGGCCTCGGCCCGGTCCTGCACGTCGCCGTCGAGCCGGTCCCACAGCCAGGGCCGGGTCAGCCGCAGCCCGAGCGCCACGGACGCGGACTCCACCATCGGCTGTCCGGCCACATGGATGTCGCGGATCACCGGCCAGGACTCGGCGTCGTCCCGGCCCGGCGTACGGGTCCCGGCCGCGAGCCCCTCGGCGTACCGCTCCAACCAGCCGTACGGATCGGCCCCTTGGGCCCCCGCGACCCGGAACGCGGCGGCGAGGAAGGTCCGCGCGTACCCCTCGAGACCGTCCGACCGCACCCCCGACTGGGAGGGCGGGCCGGGCAGGTCGAGCAGCGCGCCGCGCGGAGTGGCCCACCGCCAGGCGGCGTCGAGCAGGCCGTCCGCGGCGGCTTCCCAGTGGGCGCGGGAGTAGCCGGTGTACGGGCTGAGGGCGCGATCCTCCGCGGGCAGCCGTGCGGTCCACGGGCTCATGCGAGAAGCCCCGACCGCTCGCGGCTCACGGCATGGGCGAACCCCTCGCCCGCCGCCCACCGGCGCAGCTCGCTCACCGCGAGATCGGTCAGACGCCCCCATTCGTTGCCCTGGGAGCCGGCGACGTGCGGGGTGATCGTGACGTTCGGGCAGTCCCACAACGGGTGCTCCGCGGGCAGGACTTCGGGGTCGGTGACGTCCAGGACCGCTCGGATCCGGCCGGCCAGCGCGGCCTCGGTGAGCGCGTCCTGGTCGACCACGGCGCCGCGCGCGGTGTTGATGAGCACGGCGTCGTGCCGCAGCGCGCCGATCAGCTCCCGGCCGACGAGGCCGCGCGTCTCGGGCAGCAGCGGAGTGTGCACGCTGACGGTGTCGCAGCGCGCGAACAGTTCGTCGAGGCCGACGAGTTCGGCCCCGAGCCCGGCCGCCTCCGCCGCTGTGACGAACGGGTCGTACAGCAGAACCCGCACGTCGTACGGCCGCAGCAGCTCGATCACCCGGCGTCCGATGAGCGAGGCGGACAGGATCCCCACCGTCCGCCGGTAGTTGCCCACGTCGCGGGGGACCAGCGTCCAGTCGACCTCGGTGCGCGCGGCCCGGTGGTCCCGTGCGGTCTCGAGCACCCGCTTGCCGCTCAGCAGGATCATCGCGACGGTGTACTCGGCGACGGGCAGCGCGTTGGCCGCGGCCGCCGAGCTGATCTCGATGCCGCGCTCCCACGCGGCCCCGGTCATCACCCCGCGCACCGAACCGGCCGTGTGCACCACGGCCTTGAGCCGCGGCGCGGCGGCGAGCGCGGCGGCGTCCAGGGGCGGACACCCCCAGCCGGTGACCAGCACCTCCGTGCCCCGCAGCACGTCCCGCGCCTCGGCCGAGCCGAACTCGTGCAGCAGCCGCGACGCGGGCGCACAGACCTCACGGAACGCGGCGACGGCTTCGTCCGTGAGCACGGCCCGGGCCGCCTGCGGCGAGAACGCGAAAGCGGCGGAGGGCTTCGCGGACACGGAGTCCGGTGGCACGGACGGCTCCGCGGAGACGGTGAGTGGCGCGGGCGCGGAGGGTCGTTCGGGCATACGGGGGTCCCCTTGGCTGCGGGTGGCGTATGGGCGTTGTGGGTGAGGGCGTACGGGCGTACGGGCGTACGGGGGCGAGGCGTACAGGCGTCGTGGGCCGTGGCTGTTGATCCACAGGAATCGTGGGTCGGCGCAGGGCCCGGGGTCAATGGTGCGAAGATCGCGGGTCCTTGCGGACGCGGGCCGGGCCCACGCCGGACCCGGAACGGATGCCCCTCCGCCGGGCCCCGGCCCACGTACCGCCCGCCCCGGCCCGCCCCCTACAGTCACACCCGTGATCCGCTTCGAAACCACCACCCGCATCGCCGCGCCCCCCGAGCGGGTCTTCGACCTCTCCCTGGACGTCGGCCTGCACACGGCCTCCATGGCCCGCAGCGGCGAGCGCATCGTCGGCGGGGTGACCGAAGGGCGGATGGCGCTGGGCGACACCGTCACCTGGCGCGCCCGGCACTTCGGGGTGCCGTGGCGGATGACCTCGCGGATCAGCGCCTGGGAACGGCCGTCGCACTTCGTGGACGAGCAGGTGGCGGGCCCGTTCGCGCGCTGGGTGCACACGCACGACTTCGCGGCGGACGGGACGGGCCGCGGCGGCACCGTGATGCGCGACACCGTCGTCTTCGCCGCGCCCTTCGGTCCGTTGGGACGCCTCGCCGAGGCCGCGTTCCTCGGCCGGTACATGCGGCGGCTCATCCGGCAGCGCAACGCGCATCTGCGCACGGCCGCGGAGACGGGCGGCGGCGACCGCGCGGCCTGACCCGCGCCCGGCCATGAGAGCAGTACGCCGCTCACCCGGCCGTGAACATCCGCGCCCTCACCCGGCCGCGAGCACCCGCGCCCCCACCCGGCCACGAGCACCCGCACCCCGCCTCAAGGCTCCGCCACAAGCACCCCACCCCTCACCCCACCACCAACAACTCCCCCCGAATCGCCCGCCCCGCCTCCCGGTGCCGCTCCGCCGCCTCCGGGTCCGTGTCCGCGAGTACCGCCGCCAGGCCTTCGTGCGCCTGGGCCTCCGCGTGGCGGTTGCCGGCGCGCGGGGCCAACTCCAGGGCCTGGCGGTGCAGTTCGAGCGCCTGGTCCGGCAGGCCCGCCAGACGGCAGGTCTCCGCGTAGTCGTGCAGGAAGTGGATCTTCCAGTGCTCCTCGAAGAGTGCGTCGAGCAGCGTGAAGGCCTCGCGGTGGGCGGCCAGGGCCTCCTCGTGGCGGCCGATGCGGCGCAGCGCGACGCCCAGGCAGTTCAGGCACCACGCCTCGTTGTGCCGGTGGCCGTCCTCGCGCGCCAGGTCGAGCGCCCGCCGCAGCTGGTCCACCGCCTCCTCGGGCGCCTCGGGCGCGAGCGCGACCCCGAGCGTGATGCGCGCGGTCAGAGCCGGCGGCCACGCGGGGTCGGCGTGCGGCACGGCCAGCGCCTCGCGGGCGAGCCGGGCCGCCTCCTCGTGATGCCCCAGCTGCAGCAGCGCCCACGCCTCGTACGCCGTGGCATGCGCCGCCCCCGACGGGCAGCCCGCCTCCGCGTACAGCCCGCCGGCCTGCCGGAACAGCTCCAGCGGCTCGGTCACCAGACCCGCGTCCCACTTCAAGTAGCCGCGCCGCATGGCCAGTTCGGCCTGCGAGCGCGTGTCCCCGGTCTCGGCCACGAGCGGCAGCGCCGAGGCGTAGGCGGCGTCGGCCTCCGCCATCCGGCCCGCGTTGTAGCGCGCGAAGCCGAGGTCGCTGTGCGCCTCCGCGAGCTGCCACGGATCGGCGAGGCGCCGGGCCGCGTCCAGGGAGCGCTCGAAGAGGAAGTTGAGGTGGGTGGTCCCGCAGCGGCGCGCGAAGTACGCTCGCATGAACCGCGGCAGCTCGCACACATGCCGGTCGGCCCCGGCCGCCACCGCCGCCTCGAAGGCCCCCATCAGGTTCGTGTACTCGGTGACGTACCACATCATCGCCGCCCGCTTGTCCGCGAACGACGGTACGGCTGCGGGCGGTTCACCGGCCGAGGGCGCCCGCGTCCCGGCCAGGAACGGCATCGCCGCATCCGCCGCCGCGGCCGTGTGCACGTAGTAGTCGAGCACCCGCGCCAGCGCCTTCTCGCGCAGCGCCGACGGATCCTGCTCGGCCGAGGCCCGCCGCGCGTGCTGGTGCACGAGGTCGTGCAGCCGGTAACGCCCCGGCGCCCGCTCCTGTACGAGATGGGCGTCGAGCAGATCCTCCAGCATCTCCCGCGCCGCGCGCGGCGGCACATCCGCCAGCGCCCCGGCCACGTACATGTCGAAGGTCTCCCCGGGCAGCTGCCCGAGCAGCCGGAAGAGCCGCCCCGTCGCATGGTCCAACTGCCGTACGGACATGGCGAACGCGGTGTCGAACTCGCTCGCCCCCTCCGCGAGCCGCTCCACGAGGATGCCGACGGTCCACCCCGGGCGGTGCCGCAGGCGGGCCGCGGCGAGCCGCAGCGCCAGCGGCAACTGCCCGCACAGCCGCAGCACTTCGGCCGTCGCCTCGGGCTCGCGCCCGAGCCTGCTCTCCGCACGCCCCGACTCGCCGCTCGCCTTCGCGAGCAGCTCGGCACTCTCCTCGGGCGTCAGGACGTCCAGCGATACGGGCGGCACCTCGTCCAGGCCGAGCAGCCGGTTGCGGCTGGTGACCACGGCCACCGAGGAGCCCGCACCGGGCAGCAGCGGGCGCACCTGCTCGGCGTCCGCGGCGTTGTCGAGCACGATCACGGCCTTGCGGTGCGCGAGTTCGGACCGCCACACGGCGGCGAGCGGCTCGACCCCGCCGGTCTGCGGAATGCGCTCGGAGGGCACGTCGAGCGCCGCGAGCAGCGAGCGCAGCGCCGGATCGGGCCCCAGCGGCTCGCGCCCCTCGGTGAACCCGTGCAGGTCCAGGTAGAGCTGGGCGTCCGGGTAGTCCGCCGCGAGCCGGTGCGCGGCGCGCACGGCGAGACAGGTCTTGCCCACGCCCGCCATCCCGTCCACGGCCACCACACGGTCGGCCCGCACGGCGTCGAGCACCGCCGCGAGCTGCTCGCTCCGCCCCGTGAAGTCCGGTACGTCACGCGGCAGATCATTGCGCGGCGGACGTGGAGCACCCGGCGGCGGCGCCGGGGGAGTGACCTGCCGGCTGCTGCGGGGCGGCGCGGGCAGCGGGTTCGACGCCTGCTCCCACAGCGGACGCAGCGGGCGCGGATCACGCCGTACGAACTTGCACAGCGCGAGCACCGCGGGCCAGGGCGGCACGGTCTGCCCGCCGAGGTACCGCGACAGCGAGGAGGAACTCAGCCCCAGTTCGCGCGCGAGCGCCCGCACCCCCTGACCGGACACCTCCTGCAACGCCCGCAGCCGCGCGGCCAGTTCGTCCCGCGGATCCCTCTTCGCCTGCTGCGGCCCCATGGCCCGCCCCCTCGTTCCCGTGCTCCGTCCCGCCCGCGCAGAAGTTTTCCCGGGGACAACGCCCCTGTCCAGGACCGGTGTTGCTGTCCCACGGTGTCCCACATTCCTCGCCGGGCCACCCCCGCCCGGGCTGTCATGGAGTCACACCCCGACGAGAGCCGGGGGAAACGGAAGGCCGGCCCCGCCGGCCGCACCACCGAAAAGACGAAGGCCGGTCCGCCGGCCCACCCACAAGGAGACCGCCATGCAGTCCCGTATGCAGAACCCCGCCGCCCTGCTCCCCGGTTCGATGGAGGCCATCCAGGGCCTGTTCAAGGCCGTGCACTCCGCCGGGGTCGACGGCCACATCCTCGAACTGGTCCACCTGCGCGCCAGCCAGATCAACGGCTGCAGCGCCTGCGTCGACGGCGGCACCAAGACCGCCCGCAAGGCCGGCGTCACCGACGAGCAGCTCGCCACGGTCGTGGCCTGGCGCGAGACCCCGTACTTCTCCGACGAGGAGCGCGCGGCCCTCGCCCTCGCCGAGGCCGCGACCCGGCTGGCCGACCGCCCCGACGCGGTCAGCGACGAGGTCTGGGACGAGGCGGCCTCGTACTTCGACGAGAAGCAGCTGGCCGCGATCATCATGATGGTCGGCGTGACGAACCTGTTCAACCGCCTCAACGCGACCACCCGGCAGATCGCGGGCGCCTGGGGCTGAGCGTGCGGGAGCCCCGCGGGACGGGACGGACGGAGTGAGGCCCCGGCGGCACCGGGGCCTCACCGCCACCCCGGCGGCAACGGGCCTCACCACCACCCCGGCGACGCCCCCGCCCACGCACCACCGCACGCTGCACCGCCCGTCCTGCCGCACGCGGTACAACAGACCCATGCCAGCCCCACCCCGCCCCGACCTCCCCGGCGTGGACGCCGTCACCCGTGCCGTGCTCACCGCCTCGCGGCTGCTCGTGGCCGTGTCGGCGCGCTCCCTCGCGACGTACGAGGACCGGGTGACCCTGCCGCAGTTCCGGCTGCTCGTCGTGCTGTCGGCGCACGGTCCGTCCAAGCTGGTCGCGCTCGCGGACGGCCTGGGCGTCAGCCCGTCGACCGCGATGCGGATGACGGACCGGCTGATCGCGGCGGGCTTCGCGGACCGGCAGATCAACCCGGCCAACCGCAGGGAGACGGTGCTGCGCCTCACCCCGGAGGGCGCCCGCCTCGTCGAGGACGTCACCGCCCGCCGCCACCGCGAGATCGAGCAGATCGTCGCCCGCCTCGCACCGGCCCAACAGGCCGCCCTGGTCGAGGCATTGACGGCGTTCACGGAGGCGGGCGGCGAGCCGGCGGTCTCGGGCGCGGACACCTTCCCGCTGGGCTGGACCCCCGGCGCCGAAACCCTCACCACCCCGCCGGCTACTTGATCGCGGGCTCAGGATCCTCGTCCGTCGTCTCATGCGTGGGCGCGTCCGCCGCCACCGGCACATGCAGCCACACCGCCTCGGAGGGTACCCCGCGGTCGTCGACGGCCATCAGCATGTACCAGCCGGGCGGCACCAGCGCCGGGTTCTCCGGCAGCGTGACGTCCACCCCCTTCTCCGTGCGCTTGAAGTCCAGCGCGATCGACCGCTGTTCGACGTTCGTGACATGCGTGAAGGAGCCCGGCCGGATCAGCCGCATCCTGCTGATCGCCTTCGGGTCGTCGCTGTCGTACGACACCGTGTTCCCGAGCTTCACCGTCCGCCGGCCGCCCTCCGGGTCCCGCAGCACCGGCCGCTCGCCGCCCTGGTGCAGATACGGCGGGGTGTAGAGCTCCAGGCGCTGGTCGAACTTCGCCTTCTTCGAGTTGGCCTCGTCGGAGAAGAGCGAGTCCGAGCCGAAGGTCATCACCCGGCCGTCGGGCAGCAGCAGCCCGCCCGAGTGGTAGTTGCGGCCCACCAGCGGATCGGCGGCATCGGTGAACTTGTCGGTCTTCGGGTCGTAGATCGAGGCCTTGAGCACGTTGCTGTCGGACTTGCCGCGGTAGTCCCCGGAGCCGTTGGTGGTCAGCACCGTGTCGTCGGGCAGCACCACGCTGCTCGGGTAGCGCGCCTTGTCGTACAGCGGCGGCCCGTCACGGAAGCGCGGCTCGTCCTCCTTGAGGTCCACCAGGCGCGTCCGGTCCGTGGACTTCGCGGACTCGCCGACCCCGCCGCCCCCGAGCACCATGTACTTCTGCTCCTGGGCGGGCGGAAGGAGCACGGACATCGAGGTCTCCAGGAGGTCCGGGTCGGACATGCCCGGCACCTTGGTGAACTCGTTGCTGTCCAGATCCCAGATCCCCGGCTCGCGCCCCTTGTCGTCGGGCCCGTAGCCCGCGTTGGAGCCGGTGTAGAAGATCCGCCCGTCCGAGGCGAGGAAGAGTGCGGGATACGTGGGGAAGAACCGGGCCTCGGGCAGGAACTCCCACTTCTTCGTCTTCGGGTCGTAGATCTCGTTCTTGCCCGGCACGACCTGGCCGATCTCGTCGAGCCCGGACACGGAGAGGACCTTGCCGTCCTCCAGGGTGGTCAGCGTCGGATACCAGCGCGCCTCGTGCATCGGGTCGACCTGCACATACCGCTCGGCCACCGGGTCGAACTCGAAGGTGTCCTTGATCCCCTGGAAGTCCTTCTTGTCGAAGGACAGCTTCTGCGCGATCCCGTAGACGTTCTGCTTCTCCTCGCCCTCCAGGCCGGAGATGCGGTACTGGTCCTGTGTGCCGGTCTGGTGCTGCGGCCCCTTCTCCAGCGCCTCCACGTACACCCGCGCGCTGGACGCGGTCACCTCGGCCTCACCCGTCACGGGGTCGACCTTCTTCTTCGCGCGCGGCACGACGATGTTCGCCTGCGAGGTGAAGCTCTTGCCGGTCTCGCGGCCCGTGAACCGGGTGCCCTTGGGGAGGGTCTTGGGCGCGTCCGGATTCTCGTTGTAGACGATCATCAGGCCGCCGGCCTTCTCGACATCGCCTTCGAGCGTCTCGTACCGCTGCGTCCCGCCCGCCACCAGGAGCCTGCCGTCGGGGAGTTGGGTGTGCCCGGCGCAGAACAGGTCGGCCGGGGTGGGGATGTTCTTGAACGAGTTGTCCTTCGGGTCCCACAGGACGGTCCGGAAGGTCTTCGCGTCGAACTGCTTGGCGTCGTTGCCCGACCCCGCGACCAGCAGCACCTTGCCGGTGTGCAGGAGCGCCGCGTGGATCGTGTTGATCCGGTACTCCTTCGGCACGTCGACCAGGCTCCACTGCCCGCGTTCGGCCTTGTACTCGGGCTGGTCGATCTCGTACGCGTGGTACTGGGTGGAGGCGAAGTCGTAGACGGCGGGCGCGTTCGTCGCACCGAGCACCAGCACGGCGCCCGTGCCGAGCAGGATCTTGGAGGTGCGTCGGCTCAGGCGGTGGCGCTTCGGCTCCGGCATGCGGTGACTCCCGGCGGCATTCCGTTTTGCTCGGTTAGTACGGAATGCGACTTTAGGTCAGTGCAAGGGTTCCCGCGCTCCGGGCGTCTCGCCCGAGTGAGCAACTCCCCGTACGGACGCGCGCATCGGCCTGTTCCGCTTGCCGTCTATACGCCTATACGTCGCCGGCGCTGTGCACCACGTTGAAGGCGGCCCCTTCGGGGTCGGCCACCGTAGCCATCCGGCCGTGCCCGCTGTCGTACGGTCCGCGCAGCACATGGCCGCCGAGCTCGCCCACCCGCTCGACCGCCTCGTCCACGTCCTCGACCTCGAAGAACGTGGTCCAGTGCGCCCCGCGGTCGCGCGGCAGCCCGTGCCCCACGCCGTGGATCGCGGCGACGGACCGCCCCTCCACGGAGAGCGACAGATAGTCGAAGTCGGCGGAGACCACCGGCTCTTCGCCGTACCCGAAGACGGCCTGGTAGAACTTCGCGACCGACGCGGTGTCCCGCGTCACCAGCTCGTTCCACACCGGAGTGCCCGGCAGTCCCACGCCACCGGCGCCGATGTGCTCCGCGGCCTGCCACACCCCGAACACCGCGCCTGCGGGATCCGAGGCGATCACGAGCCGTCCCGCGTTGTCCGCGTCCAGCGGGCCCACGCCGACCGTGCCGCCGCAGTGCCGGATGGTGTCCGCGGTGGTGTCCACGTCGTCCGAGGCGAGATACGGGGTCCACGCGACGGGCAGATGCCGGTCCTGCGGCATGACGCCGATGCCGGCCACCTCGTGGCCGTCGAGCAGCGCGCGGACGTACGGGCCGAGCTGCTGCGGTCCGGGCAGGAACTCCCACCCGAAGAGCGCGCCGTAGAACTTCTGCGTACCGGCCAGTCCGTGCACCATCAAGCTCACCCAGCACGGGGTGCCGGGCGCGTGCCGAGCTGCTGACTCGGTCATCGTCACTCTCTCCTCGGGACGGCCGCAGGCCTCGATGTCGTGAGCAGCATGCCCGCTCTGGTCCTGCTCACCCCTCCGTGGCGGGCCGGCACCTCCCGTCCGGCGCGGCCGTGGGCCGCACCGTCCGTGCCTCGGGCCGTGCGCGAGGATGTGCCCCATGACTGCCACGAACGCTATGCAAGCCATCATCTCCGCTGCCGAACTGGCGAGCGAGTCGAAAGGGCAGAATCCGCCGGTCCTGCTCGACATCCGCTGGCAGCTGACGCTGGCCGCGGCCGCGGGCTCGCCGCCCTTCGACGGCCGTGCCGCCTACGAGGCCGGGCACATCCCGGGTGCCGTCTACGTCGACCTGGACACGGCGCTCGCGGGCCCCGCGGGCGATGGCGGCCGCCACCCGCTCCCCGACCTGGACGTCTTCACCCAGGCGATGCGCGCGGCAGGCGTACGGGCGGACCGCCCCGTGGTGGTCTACGACGGCGGCCAGGGCTGGGCGGCGGCCCGTGCGTGGTGGCTCCTCCGCTGGGCGGGCCACCCGTCGGTACGCGTCCTGGACGGGGGCCTGGCCGCGTGGCCGGGCGAACTGTCCACGGAGACCCCGGCCCCCGACCCCGGCGACTTCACCCCCCGCCCCGATTCGATCCCCGCCCTCACCGCGGACCAGGCCGCGGCGCTGGCCCGCGAAGGCCTCCTCCTGGACGCCCGCGCCGGCGAGCGCTACCGCGGCGAGGTGGAGCCCATCGACCGCGTGGGCGGCCACATCCCGGGCGCGGTCTCGGCCCCGACCACGGAAAACGTCACCCCGGACGGCCGTTTCCTGCCCACCCCCCAACTGACCGCCCGCTTCCAGTCCTTGGGCGCTTTCGACGCCCCGAAGGTAGGCGTCTACTGCGGCTCGGGCGTCTCAGGCGCCCACGAGGTCCTGGCCTTGGCAGTAGCCGGCATCGAAGCGTCCCTGTACGTGGGCTCATGGTCGGACTGGTCCTCGGACGAGTCCCGCCCGGTGGCTACGGGACCGAATCCGTAGCGGTTGGGCCGGTTCAGCAGGGGGTCCGGGGCTCGGAGCCCCACGGCTCTGGTGGGGCGGCGCACCTGGGCCCACGAGCGCAGGCATGAGAGGTGCGCCCACGTGCGGGGGTGCAGGGGACGGAGCCCCCGCGGGGCGAGCGGGGCCGCAGTCCCGCCACCTCACCGCGCCGCGGAGCGGCGCAGCAGTCCGGCCCGAGGGGCTCAAGGCTGAGGGCCGCGCCCGCATACGGGGGTGCAGGGGGCGGAGCCCCCGCGGGGTAGGCGGGGCGCCCAGCCCCGCCACCTCACCGCGCCGCGGAGCGGCGCAGCACCCTGGCCCTTTGGGCCAAGGGCCCAGGCGAGCGGGGCCGCAGCCCCGACACCTCACCGCGCCGCGGAGCGGCGCAGCAGCTCGGCCCGAGAGGGCAGGTGCCAAGGGGGCAGCACGAGGGGGCCCGTACCCAACAACGGCACGGGCCCCCTCGTACACATCAATCCTTCTTCTTGCGGCGGGTGCCGAACACGATCTCGTCCCAACTCGGGACCGCCGCCCGGCGCCCCGGCCGGACCCCGTCCGCCTCGGCCTGCCGGTCCGTCGTGCCGACGAGCCGGTCACGGTGACCGGCCACCGAACGCGGCATCAGCACATCCGCATACGCGGACCCCGCCGAAGCCGCCGGCGCGGGCGGCTCCTCGACCTCCGGCTCCTGGGCAGGAGCCGGCTCCTCGACGGCCCGCTCCGCAGGCGCGGGCACACTCGGCCGCTCCGGCACCACCAGATCGCCACGGAAACTCGGCACCGCCTCGAGCAGACTCGTGAGCGAGTCACGCTCGGCAGGCGTGGACTCCTCCGCCGGCTCCGGCGAGGGAGTCGGCGCAGGGATCTGCCGCTCGGGACGCTCCAGCTGACGGTCGAGCGCACGGTCGAGAGGCCGGTCCCGCGGCAGCCGCGCGATCCGCGGCACGAACGGGAAGCTCGGCTCGGGCGCCGCGATGTCGTCGCTCTCGCCGATCAGCGAGCGCGCCTCGTCGTCCACGGCCGCCACCAGACGCCGCGGCGGGTCGTAGGTCCAGCTCGCCGAGTGCGGTTCCCCCGCGACCCGGTACACGAGCAGCACCTCCCACGTGCCGTCGTCACGACGCCACGAGTCCCACTGGACGGATTCCTTGTCGACCCCGCGCAGCAGCAGCCGCTCCTGCACCGCCTCGCCGAGCTGGGGTCCTGCGTTCTCACCGGGGCGGCGGACAGGAGTCTTCCGGGCACGCTCGGCCATGAAGGCGCGCTCCGCGAGCACCGGCCCTTCGAAGCGGCGCACGCGATCGACGGGGATGCCGGCGAGCTGGGCGACCTCTTCCGCGGTCGCACCGGCCCGTATACGCGCCTGGATGTCGCGGGGGCGCAGATGCGACTCGACCTCGATCTCGATCTGGCCGAGCCGTGGCCGGTCGCCGCGCACAGCGGCGCGCAGGCGTTCGTCGATCGGAAGGGTGTACTCCGTTGAGTCCGCAGCCTTCAGCACCAGCCGTGTGCCGTCATTGGAGACGGCCACGACACGCAGTTCGGGCATGGGGACCTCCCGGGTGGTGCCTGCCGACGTCACGTGCGTCGCTGCTTCCGCTAGTCGAGTGTGGCCTGCCCGGGTGCAGCCTGCCACAACCTTGCCGAGTTGCCCGGCGTGTCGGGCATGGGTCCTTGATCGCCGTTATGGCACGGTTACCTATTCGCCACGCAAAGTGACCGAACTTGCCCACATCGGTCACCCTGTGCAGCGATCCCCCTCCCGAAGGTCCCTCACGGGCCCCTGGGTACCCAGGCGGGAGTCCGAACCCAGGGCTCGCAACAGTACTCCATTCGGGCCACCTGGGTGGACCGCCGCGCCGCCGAAGTTGTCCCGGGGCAAGGGAGTTGACCCCTGCCGCACCCATATCCCCTGCTTACAGGGGTGTGCTGCTTCACAGAAACTCCGGAATCGGAACTATCCGCTTCGCCCATAAGTCCCTTCTGGGTAGCAGTCAGACGAGTCGGCGAGCAAGGGACGGGGATGGCTCAGCAGTCGGAAACCGGCGCAGAGGACAAGAAGAAGGGCATAGACGTCAATGTGCCCCAGGTGGCCGGCGGTGCGCTCGCGGCGGTGCTCGCCGCGAAGCTGGCCTCCAGTTTCGGGGTCTACGGCACGATCCTCGGCGCGGGCGTGATGAGCGTCGTGGCCACCTGCGGCGGCCCGGTCTTCCAGCACTTCTTCAAGCGCACGGGGGAGCAGGTGCGCGAGGCCGCGGTGAAGGCGAAGCCCGGCCGGGCACGGCAGGTGCCGGTGACAGGGGACGGACGGCCGGTGCCGGAGACGTTCCGCGCCGATTCCGAGCCTCCGCAGCAGGTCGGCCAGGTGCTGCCGAACACCGCGACGATGGCGACGACTTGGCGCCCGGGCGTGGTGGACGTGCCGCCCGTACCACTGGACGAGGTGGCGACCACGGCGCTCCCGGCGGCAGGTGAGGCCGGTGCGACCAGGGCGACAGGCGCGTCCGGGGCCGACGCCGACAGGACCCAGGTCCTGAACTCGGCCGACGTCACACGGGTCCTCGGTACGGCGGCCGCACCGGTGGACGCCGACGACGCCACCCGCGTCCTGCGGACCGCCGCTCCCACGGACGCCACCCAGGCACTGCCCACGGCACCCGGCGCCACCGGCCCGGCCGACCGGACCATGATGCTCGGCACCGTGATGGGCCCGCACGGCGAGCCGTTGACGACAGGCGCAGCAGCCCAGGCGCACGACGAGTACCGCGTATCTCCCGTACAGGGAAAGCGGATCCGCAGCTGGAAGCGCCCGGTGCTCGCGGCCGCCGCGGTGTTCGCCGTGACGATGGGCGGCATCACCGCGTACGAGGCCGTGGCCGGCGAGAACCTGTCCGGCACCGAGGGCTCCACCCTGACCGGCGTGTTCACCGGGGGAGGCAAGGGCGGCGGGGGAGACCACGGGACGCCCTCCCAGGACCCCTCGGCGTCGAGCTCGGACGGGTCCACGGGGACCGACGGCCGGCAGGGCGACGGCACCGCATCGCCCGACCCCGGCACCTCCCCGGACGGCAACGGCAGCGGCAACGGCGGCACCGACGGCCAGGGCGACGACGGCGGCAGGAAGCCGGACCCGACCCCCACCCCCACGCCCACTCCGACCCCGACTCCCACGCCGACCCCCACCCCGACGCCGGACAACCCGACCGCGGACCCGCAGACGCCGGAACAGCAGCAGGACCCGGGCACGACCGGCTGACGGTCCAGCGGACAGAAACCGGATGACGGGGCAGCGGACCGTAAGGGGACCGCGGCCCGCACCGGGTCAGTCGCCGAGCACCCGCCGCAAATAGTCGTTCCCGAACACCCGCTCCGGGTCGAGCCGGTCGCGCAGTGCGGTGAACTCGCCGAAGCGCGGGTACACCGACGCGAAGTACTCGGCGTCGCGGGTGTGCACCTTGCCCCAGTGCGGCCGCCCGCCGTGCGCGGTGAAGATCCGCTCGGCGGCGGTGAAGTACGCCTGGTAGGGCGTGCCCTTGTACATGTGCACCGCGATGTACGCGCTCTCGCGGCCCGAGGCCGTGGAGAGCGTGATGTCGTCGGCAGGCGCCGTGCGCACCTCGACGGGGAAGCTGATCCGCAGCTTCGAGCGGTCGACCATGGCCCGCAGCTCGCGCAGCGCCTCGACGGCGGCCTCGCGCGGCAGGGCGTACTCCATCTCCACGAAGCGCACGCGGCGCGGAGAAGTGAAGACCTTGTAGGGAATGTCGGTGTACGTGCGGGCGGAGAGCGCCTTGCTGGAGATCTTCGCGATCGCCGGGATAGTCCCCGGCACCGCGCGGCCCAGTGAATTGACCACCTGGAAGAGGCCGTTGGAGAGCAGCTCGTCCTCGAAGAAGCCGCTCACCGTGCCCACCGGCTGCTCGGGGCCCGCGCTGCGGTTGTTGCGCTTGGTGTTGCAGTTGCCCGTGTGCGGGAACCAGTAGAACTCGAAGTGCTCGTTCTCCGCGTGCAGGGCGTCGAACTCCGACGTGACCCGGTCGAAGCTCATCGGCTCCTCGCGCGCGGTGAGCAGGAAGACCGGCTCCACGGCGAAGGTGATCGCGCTGATCACACCGAGTGCGCCGATGCCGATCCGGGCCGCGGCGAAGATCTCGGGGTTCTCCTTGGCCGAGCAGCTGAGCACCGAACCGTCCGCCGTCACGATCTCCAGACCCTGGATCTGCGCGGAGATCGAGGCCGAGTCGCGGCCGGTGCCATGGGTGCCGGTGCTGGTGGCGCCCGCGACGGTCTGCTCCATGATGTCGCCCATGTTCGTGAGCGACAGGCCCTCGCGGGCGAGTGCGAGGTTCAGGCGCTTGAGCGGGGTGCCCGCCTCGACGGTGACCGTGCCGGCCGCGCGGTCGATGTGCCGTATCCCGGTGAGCAGATCGGGACGTATCAGCAGGCCGTCGGTGGCCGCGGCGGAGGTGAAGGAGTGGCCGGTGCCGACCGCCTTGACCCGGCGGCCCTCCTCGGCGGCCTGCCGTACGGCGGCCGCGAGTTCCTCGACCGAGGCGGGAGTGACCTCCTGCCCGGGGCGGGCCGTGACGTTGCCGGCCCAGTTACGCCACGTTGTCGCGGACGCCTTCGGGCCGCTCGCCGCCGTGCCTGTCGATCCCGTCGTACCCATCAGGTCCTCCCCGCTGCGGAACCGGCCTGGTCAGCCGGCGGTAGCCGAGGAACCCGATCACGACCGCGACACCGCCGGCGATGGCCGGCACCACATACGCCCGGTCGGCGCCCACGGCGTCGATGACCCAGCCGGCCGCCGACGAACCGAGCGCGATGCCCACCGCGAGGCCCGTGGAGGTCCACGTCATGCCTTCGGTCAGCTTCGCCCGGGGTACGTGCTGCTCGACGAGGGCCATCGTCGTGATCATCGTCGGTGCGATGGACAGGCCCGCGACAAACAGCGCCACGGCCAAGAACAGCAAGTTCCCGACCAGTAGGAGGGGGATCATACTCACGCCCATCGCACACACGCCCACGAGCCACCGCTTGGCGGCGGGGCCCTTGAAGTGCACGAGTCCGAAGACGACTCCGGCGAGACAGGACCCGGCCGCGTACACCGCGAGCACCAGGCTGGCCGCCTCCTTGGCGCCTTCGTGCTCGGCGAACGCGACGGTCACCACGTCCACCGCGCCGAACACCGCACCGGTCGCGACGAAGGTGGCCATCAGGACCTGAAGTCCCGGGGAGCGCAGGGCACTTCCGCCGGTGTGGTGCTCACGCGGGTGCGGGACGGGCTCGGTGCCGCGCTGCGCGGTCAGCCAGAAGGTGCCGATCGCGAGGAACACGGCGGCGAGCAGCGGGCCCGCCTCGGGGAACCAGACCGTGGACAGACCGATGGAGATGATCGGCCCGAAGATGAAGCAGATCTCGTCGACGACGGATTCGAAGGAGTACGCGGTGTGCAGCCGGCGCCGGTCGCCGCGGTACACCTCCGCCCAGCGGGACCTGACCATCGAGCCGAGCGAGGGCACGAAGCCGACGAGCGCGGCACACAGGAAGAGCGTCCAGTCCGGCGCCTCCAGCTGCGCGGCGACGAGCAGTCCGGCGACCGCCACCAGCGAGACGAGGGTGGCCGGGCGCAGCACGCGCGCCTGCCCGTAGCGGTCCACGAGCCGCGAGACCTGCGGGCCGATCACGGCGGCGGACAGGGCGAGGGTCGCGGAGAGCGCGCCGGCCAGTCCGTAACGGCCGGTGAGCTCGGAGATCATCGTGACGACGCCGATGCCCATCATGGCCAGCGGCAGCCGCCCGATGAGTCCTGCCGCCGAGAACGACAGGGTGCCGGGCGGCGTGAATATCTCGCGGTAGGGGCTGGCCAAGGAGTGCTCCGGTAAGGCGTGTGCGGGGTTCGTACAGCTTACGGCCGGGGTGTACCGCCGCGCGCGCCGATTTCCGGTACGCCCGACGCCGTGCCGTGGGCCGAAGGGCCCGGCCGGACGGCCGGGGCGACGACCTAGGATCGGGAGCATGTCCCACGCGCCCGACCCCAGCCCGTACGACGCCCTGCTGCTCCTCTCGTTCGGCGGCCCCGAAGGCCCCGACGACGTGGTCCCGTTCCTGGTGAACGTGACGAAGGGGCGAGGCATCCCCAAGGAGCGTCTGAAGGAAGTGGGGCAGCACTACTTCCTGTTCGGCGGCAAGAGCCCGATCAACGACCAGAACCGCGCGCTGCTCGACGCCCTGCGCAAGGACTTCGCGGAGCACGGCGTGGACCTGCCGGTCTACTGGGGCAACCGCAACTGGGCCCCGTACCTGACGGACGTCCTGCGCGAGATGGTGACCGACGGGCACCGCCGCATCCTGGTCCTGACCACCAGCGCCTACACCTCGTACTCGGGCTGCCGCCAGTACCGCGAGAACCTCGCGGACGCGCTCGCCGCCCTGGAGGCGGAGGGCCTGGAGCTGCCGCGTGTCGACAAGCTGCGGCAGTACTTCAACCACCCCGGCTTCGTCCGGCCCATGATCGACGGTGTCCTGAAGTCGCTGTCCGAGCTGCCCGAGGACGTACGCGACGGCGCCCACCTCGCCTTCACCACCCACTCCATCCCGGACGCCTCAGCCAACACCTCCGGCCCGGTGGAGGGGCACGGGGACGGCGGCGCGTATGTACGCGAGCACCTGGACGTGGCGCGCCTGATCGCCGACGCCGTCCGCGAGGAGACCGGCGTCGACCGCCCCTGGCAGCTCGTCTACCAGTCGCGCTCCGGCGCCCCGCACATTCCGTGGCTCGAGCCCGACATCTGCGACCACCTGGAGGAGCAGCACGGCAAGGGCGTGCCCGCCGTGGTGATGGTCCCGATCGGGTTCGTCTCGGACCACATGGAGGTCCTGTACGACCTCGACACCGAGGCCACCGCCAAGGCCGCCGAGCTCGGGCTGCCCGTGGCCCGCTCGGCCACCGTCGGCGCCGACCCGCGCTTCGCCGCGGCCGTGCGCGACCTGCTCCTGGAGCGGGCCGCCAAGGAGCGCGGCGCGGCCGTCACGCCCTGCGCCCTGGGCGCCCTGGGCGCGAGCCACGACCTGTGCCCGGTCGGCTGCTGCCCGGCCCGCGCCCCGCGCCCGGCCGCCGCCGGCGTCGACAGCCCCTACGCGTAAGGACCCCGCAGTGACCCGTCACGAGGACCTCCTCGACCTCGCTCTCGAAGCCGCCCACCGGGCCGGTGTCCTGCTGCGCGACGGCCGGCCCGACGACCTCGGCGTGGCCGCCACCAAGTCCAGCGCGGTCGACGTCGTGACCGAGATGGACCTCGCCTCCGAGAAGCTGATCACCGGCTTCCTCGCCGAGCACCGTCCCGACGACGGCTTCCTCGGCGAGGAGGGCGCGAGCCGCGAGGGCACCAGCGGTGTCGAGTGGGTCATCGACCCCATCGACGGCACCGTCAACTACCTGTACGGACGCCCCGCCTGGTGCGTCTCCATCGCGGCCCGCAAGGACGGCGAGACGGTCGCGGGCGTCGTGCACGTCCCGGCGCAGGGCGAGACCTTCCGCGCCGTACTCGGCGGCGGCGCGTACCTGGGGGAGCGGCGACTGCGGGTCGGACCCGCGCCCGAATTCCCGCTCGCGCTGCTCGGCACCGGCTTCGGCTACCTCAAGGAGCGCCGGCTCAAGCAGGCCGACGTGGTCCGCGAGCTGATCCCGCAGGTCCGCGACATCCGCCGCGGCGGCTCGGCCGCGATCGACCTGTGCGACGTCGCGGCGGGCCGCCTGGACGCGTACTACGAACGGGGCCTCAACCCCTGGGACTTCGCCGCCGGCGACCTGATCGCCCGCGAGGCCGGCGCCCTGGTCGGCGGCCGCCCGGGCGAGGAGGCCTCGGGCGAGCTGCTCGTGGCGGCCCCGCCCGGCCTTTTCGCACCGCTCCAGGAGCAGCTGGACCGGCTCGGCGCCTGGCACGACTGAGGCGGCTGTACGGAACCGACGCCGACGTACGAAGGGGCTCACCGCATGGATTGCGGTGAGCCCCTTCGTACGGGATTCGGGATGACGGGATCAGGCAGCGGTACGAGATCGGCTAGGCGACCTGTACGCCGTGTTCGGCAGCCAGGCGGTGCAGGTCGTCGAGCTCGGCCTGCTCCACTTCCGCGAGGAAGTCGTCGCCTTCCTCGCGTGCCCGCGTGAGGTCGGTCTCCGTGGCCCTTATGCGCTGCAGAAGCCCTGCGGTGAATGCGTCCATGGTGCGCCCCCTCGTCGTGGGTCGAGTGTCGGTGGCACGGGGGTGTGCCCTCGGGAAGGGGCGATCACGTCTCTTGCCGCCGATGCCGATGCGGTCCGGGTGCCGCTCGGCGTAAGCGGTTCGTGGCGTGCCACTTGCAAAGAGTGATCGCGGGTGTAAGGCCGTCCTCCCCTGGGTTCCTGTCGCGGAAACCTCAACCTCCGGACGGATCTCCTGATTCCCGTTCGAGGAGCCGGAATTACGTCGGGCCTCAGCGGGCATGCGCCCCGCCACCCCTGCCCGCGTCCCCTCCGCGAGCAGGGACGGCGGCCGTCTTACAGCCGGTTTACGGGCCAAAGGGGCAGGATGGAGACATCACCATGTGACCGGAACCTGTCGCTCGCGCGTCCGGACGGTCGGTGAGGCGGCCCACAGCACAGCGGGCGCATCAGGACTCAGCCCGCTCACCGGGCTCACAGAAGGGACAGCGACGTGCGCGTACTCGTCGTCGAGGACGAGCAGCTGCTCGCCGATGCCGTGGCCACCGGGCTGCGCCGCGAGGCCATGGCCGTGGACGTCGTGTACGACGGCGGCGCGGCCCTGGAGCGCATCGGCGTCAACGACTACGACGTCGTCGTACTCGACCGCGACCTGCCCGTCGTCCACGGCGACGACGTCTGCCGCAAGATCGTCGAGCTCGGGATGCCCACGCGCGTCCTGATGCTCACCGCGTCCGGCGACGTCAGCGACCGCGTCGAGGGCCTGGAGCTGGGCGCGGACGACTACCTGCCCAAGCCCTTCGCGTTCACCGAACTGACCGCGCGCGTACGGGCGCTCGGCCGGCGCACCACCGTCGCGCTGCCGCCCGTCCTGGAGCGGGCCGGCATCAAGCTGGACCCCAACCGCCGCGAGGTCTTCCGCGACGGCAAGGAGATCCAGCTGGCCCCCAAGGAGTTCGCGGTCCTGGAGGTGCTGCTGCGCTCCGAGGGCGCCGTGGTCTCGGCCGAGCAGCTCCTGGAGAAGGCCTGGGACGAGAACACCGACCCGTTCACCAACGTGGTGCGCGTGACCGTCATGACCCTGCGCCGCAAGCTCGGCGAACCCCCGGTGATCGTCACGGTCCCCGGTTCCGGCTACCGGATCTGATCCGGCGATGGCCGCCACCCCGGCGCCGCCATCGGCGCCGCCCAAACCGACGTGGGATCCCCCCAAGGCCGAGCCGCCCTTCCCGTGGCTGCGCCCGACCATCCGCATAAGGCTCACGCTGCTGTACGGCGGCATGTTCCTGATCGCGGGGATCCTGCTGCTCTCGATCATCTACCTGCTGGCCGCGCAGGCGGTGCATGTGGGGAACGAGTTGCCGTTCCGTATCACCGACGGCAAGTTCTCCATCGATTCCAACACCTGCAGCGCGCTGGCGGGCCGCGAGTTCAACGACACCGACACCTTCAACGAGGCGATGCGCCTCTGCGTCGACCACCAGCGCCAAAAGGCCCTCGACGACCTCCTCAGCCGCTCGCTGCTCGCCCTCCTGGGCCTGAGCGTCATCGCCTTCGGCTTCGGCTACGCGATGGCCGGACGCGTCCTGTCGCCGCTCGGCCGGATCACCCGGACCGCCCGTCAGGTGGCCGGTTCCGACCTGACCCGGCGGATCGAACTGGACGGCCCGGACGACGAGTTGAAGGAGCTGTCGGACACCTTCGACGAGATGCTGGACCGCCTGGAGCGCGCGTTCACCGCGCAGCAACGGTTCGTCGCCAACGCCTCGCACGAGCTGCGCACCCCCCTCGCCATCAACCGCACGCTCCTCGAAGTGCACCTCTCGGACCCGGGCGCGCCCCCCGAGCTCCAGCAGCTCGGCAAGACGCTCCTGTCCACGAACAAGCGCAGCGAGGAGCTGGTGGAAGGCCTGCTGCTGCTCGCCCGCAGCGACAACCAGATCGTCGAGCGCAAGCCCGTGGACCTCGCCGAGGTCGCCTCGCGCGCCCTCGACCAGGTGCGGCCCGAGGCCGAGGAGAAGGGCGTGGAGATCCGCGGGGAGCGCGGTCTCGCGGTGGTCCAGGGCAACGGCGTCCTCCTGGAGCGCATCGCCCTCAACCTCGTCCAGAACGCCGTGCGTTACAACATCCCGGAGGACGGCTGGGTGGAGGTCACCACCGAGGTCAAGGACGGCCAGGCGGTGCTCGTGGTCTCCAACACGGGTCCCGTGGTGCCGGCCTACGAGGTGGACAACCTCTTCGAGCCCTTCCGGCGTCTGCGTACGGAGCGGACGGGCAGCGACAAGGGCGTGGGTCTCGGCCTGTCCATCGTGCAGTCGGTCACGCGGGCCCACGGGGGCCGTATCATCGCCGAGCCGCGGGAGGGTGGTGGTCTCGTGATGCGAGTCACCCTCCCGATCTGAGATGCTGTCGCGAATCCGCGCCGAAGTTCGCTTTTAGCGGAATTTTCGGGACCTGGTCCCGAGGAATCCGTGTGGAATCGATCACAGGCGCGAATTTTCGGCCATCTACTCTCCGTGATCGTCGAGGCGGCCGGAAAACCGGGAAAAGTCCGGGTTTTCAGGGGTCTTGATCACGGGAAGTACACGGGGTGGCGCCCGTGAAGGGCGGTCGAAGGGCCATGTATGGTCCCGATCGCCGTCCCAGCCGGGCCCCTTTGAGGGGTGCGGTTGGGTGTCGATTGAGTAACAGACCTTGATGTGAGGCAAAATCTCCGCCTCGGGTCGGGCACAAGTCCGGCCTCTCACGCGTTACGTGCGCTGGAGACACCGCAGACACCCAGAGGGGGAGAGCGACATGGCAACGGATTACGACACCCCACGCAAGACCGATGACGACGTCGAGTCGGACAGCATCGAAGAGCTGAAGGCGCGGCGCAACGACAAGTCGACTTCGGCCGTCGACGTCGACGAGTTCGAGGCCGCGGAAGGCCTGGAGCTGCCCGGAGCAGACCTCTCCAACGAGGAGCTCGCCGTCCGGGTCATGCCCAAGCAGGCGGACGAGTTCACCTGCATGAGCTGCTTCCTGGTCCACCACCGCAGCCAGCTGGCCCGCGAGAAGAACGGCCAGCCGATCTGCCGCGACTGCGACTGAGGCGTGGGTCGGCCATGACTGGTTCGACCCCGCCCCGGAAGCGACTGCTCCGGCGGCGATCACCGAAGAAGTGGCAGGCGGACAGCTCGCAGGGGTCCGCACCGCTCGACGGCGCACGTGACGATGAGCGAGGCCCCACGGCCTCGCTCGAACCCGCGGACGCCGCCACCGGTGGGCCCGCGCAGGCGGGCACCGCCGCTCCCGCAGGAGCCGAGGTCTCGACGACGGACGGCGACGGATACGACGCATACGCCGCCGCCCCGTCGCGCAGGCTCGCCCGCGTACGGCAGGGCGTGCGCAAGGGCCAGGAAGGCGCGAAGGCCGGTATCGGCTACCTCGCCGACCGGATCATGGAGAACGCGCCGCGGGTTCCGGTCCGCGATCTGGCCACCCTGAGGCGGCAGTTCCCGGGCCTCGGCCCCGAACAGCTCGCCGACAAGCTGGTCGCCGGCGCGGCCAACGCCTCATCGACCGTCGGTGCCGGAGTCGGCGCGGCGGCCATGCTGCCGGTGCCGCCCGCGATGCCGGCCGAGATGGCCGCGGAGATCACCGGCGTGGCCGCGATCGAGCTGAAGCTCATCGCCGAGCTGCACGAGGTCTACGGAGTGCGGCCGACCGGCAATCTCAAGGCCCGCTCCACCGCGTATCTGACCTCCTGGACGGAGGAGCGCGGCATCGAGGTGAGCAAGCCGCAGACGATAAACGCGGCACTCGGCGGTCAGATGAAGCGCGAGCTGCGCCAGCAGATCATGAAGCGCATGGTGCGCAACCTGCCGAACCTGATGCCCTTCATGGTCGGCGCGGCCGTGGGCGCCGTGATGAACCGGCGCGACACGAAGAAGCTCGCGGAGAAGATCCGCAAGGACCTGCGGGCCCGCCAGGTGCCGTGGGACGCGCTGGACGCGCTGCCCGCCCTGGACAAGCCCGCCGACCCGCTGGACCCGCTGACGGGTCTGTCCCGCAGGGAACTCGAAGGCTGAGTCCCGCGGGTGCTGCCCGGGTGCGCCGGGGGTTCCTGCCCGGCGCCTACTGCCCGGCGCCTACTGCCCGGCGCCTACTGCCCCGGCGCTTACTGCCCCAGTGCCGCGACCAGGCGCTCCGGGGCACGCGTCGAGACGTACACGTACGGGGTCGGGTCCGCCGGGTCCGTGACCGGGATGCGCACCGCCGTCGGCACGTAACTGCGCAGGAGCATGAAGGCGCGCGGGTCCGCCTTGTGCATGCGCCAGGCCCGGGCCTCCTCCGGATCGAGGATCTCCGGCGTGCCGAGCGCCGTCAGCGGAATGCGGGCCCGGCCCGCGACCAGGGAGCCGGCCACGACCCGGATGCGGGCCGAGCCGTACGAGCTGACGAGCACCGACGCGAGCGCGGTGCCGCCGATCAGACCGCCGAGCAGCGGGAGCGTGCCCAGCGGCAGCAGCATCAGGGCACAGGAGAGGCCCACCAGGACGGCGATCACCCACCAGGAGCGGGGAGCGGTGAGGCGTTCGTCGTACGTTTCGGTCGCGTGCTGCATGCCGTCTAGCTTGGCACGGTGTCCTGAGCGGCCGGAGGCGCGGGTAAGGTCAGCGCCTGTGAGTGGACGAACCCCATCGTTGACGCCCCCGGACGACGCCACGGCGCCGGTGCGGCACCCCGACGCCCCCGCCCCCGGCGAACTGCTCGGCGCGCACTATGCGCACTGTTTCGGCTGCGGCGACGCACAACCGCACGGACTGATGCTCCAGGCGCGGGCCGCCGAAGGCGTGGCGATCACCGCCGAGTTCACCGTCAAGCCCGAACACCAGGGCGCCCCCGGTCTCGCCCACGGCGGCGTGCTGGCCACCGCGCTCGACGAGACCCTCGGCTCCCTGAACTGGCTGCTCCGCGTCATCGCCGTGACCGGCCGCCTCGAGACGGACTTCGTGCGGCCCGTACCCGTCGACACCGTGCTGCACCTCGAAGCCGAGGTGACCGCGGTCGCGGGCCGGAAGATCTACTCCACCGCCGTGGGACGCATCGGCGGCCCCGACGGCGAGATCGCCGTACGCGCCGACGGCCTCTTCATCGAGGTCAAGGTCGACCACTTCATCGACAACGGACGGCCCGAGGAGATCCAGGCCGCCATGAGCGACCCGGACCAGGTCCGGCGCGCGCGTGCCTTCGAGGTGAACCCGTGAGCCGCCCCCCGCTCGACGTGCAGATCCGCCTCGTGGACCCCGAGGTCCCGCTGCCCGCGTACGCGATGCCGGGGGACGCGGGCGCCGACCTGCGCACGACCGAGGCCTGTGAACTCGCCCCGGGGGAGCGGGTCGTCCTGCCCACCGGTGTGGCTATCGCGCTCCCTGACGGGTACGCGGCCTTCGTGCACCCTCGCTCGGGGCTTGCCGCACGCTGCGGTGTCGCTCTGGTGAATGCCCCGGGGACCGTGGATGCCGGGTACCGTGGAGAGATCAAGGTGATCGTGGTGAATCTCGACCCGCGCGAGTCCGTGCGGTTCGAGCGCTACGACCGGATCGCCCAACTTGTCGTCCAGCAGGTCGAGAAGGTCCGCTTCCACGAGGTGGCGGAGCTTCCCGGATCGGCGCGGGCCGAGGGGGGCTTCGGGTCCACCGGCGGTCATGCCGCGGTGGGCGGCGAGGCGGGCTGCGTCGACGGCACAGCCGCCGGCATGGGTGGGAATCGATACGCTTCGGTCGTATCCGACCGGGAAGGACAGTGACGTGTTCGGACGTCGTAAGAAGGACGCCGCCAGGGACGCGGCCGGCGAGGCCGAGCAGGTCGTCGAGGACTTGGACCCGCAGGGAGAGGCCGAGGAGGGTGAGCCGCAGCGGCTGAACCTCCCGCCGGCGCCGCGCCCCGACGGACCGTGGGATGTCTCCGAGGTCGGCAAGCCCGGCGAGGGCCGCGTCGACCTGGGCGGTCTGTTCGTGCCCGGTGTCGAGGGCATGGAGCTGCGGGTCGAGGTCGCCGGCGACGCCATCGTCGCGGCCACCGTCGTCCTCCAGGACAGCGCCGTCCAGCTGCAGGCCTTCGCCGCCCCCAAGAAGGAAGGCATCTGGGGCGAGGTCCGCGAGGAGATCGCCTCCGGCATCACCAAGCAGGGCGGTGTGATCGACGAGGTCGAGGGCCCGCTCGGCTGGGAGCTGCGCGCGCAGGTGCCGGTCCAGCTGCCGGACGGCACGGGCGGTGTGCAGGTCGTGCGCTTCGTGGGCGTGGACGGGCCGCGCTGGTTCCTGCGCGGGGTCATCTCCGGCCAGGGCGCAGTGCAGCCGGAGGCCGCCGGGCTCCTGGAGCAGATCTTCCGCGACACGGTCGTGGTGCGCGGCGAAGGCCCGATGGCCCCGCGCGACCCGATCGTCCTGAAGCTTCCCGAGGACGCGCAGATGGTCCCGGAGGGCGTCAAGGAGGAGTCCCAGGCGGAGTCCCGTTTCTCGGGCGGCATGGGCCAGCTCCAGCGCGGACCGGAGATCACCGAGGTCCGCTGAGCGCAGGGTTTCCGGCACCGGGGCAGTGCCCCGCGTGCCGTGTGGGAGCCGCATCCTTTTCGGAGGGTGCGGCTCTTTCGTGTGTACGGAGAGGGAGTTGCCGTACGGAGTGGGAGTTGCCGTAGGGCGTGGGAGTTGCCGTAGGGCGTGGGAGTTGCCGTACGGAGTGGGAGTTGCCGCAGGGCGTGGGAGCCGCCGTGGAGCGACGGCGGTGCTGCACGGCGAGGGTGCTGCGGGGCGGCGGGTGCGGTGCGGGGCTGTAGCGGACGCCGGGGCCGAGGCGGGAGCCGGGGCGGAAGCGGGCGCCGGAGCCGAGGAGGGAGCCGGGGCCCAAGCGGGACCCTGAGCCGAAGCGGGAGCCGGGGCCCAAGCGGAACCGGAAGCGGAGGCTGTCCCGGCCGGACGGGGCCCCGCAGGACGGCGGGAGCGCGGCATCGGGCGGCCCCAACCACCAGCCCGTACCGGCGACTTGAGCGCGCGCACGGCCATTGCGGGGGTCCGCGGCGGGCGCCCATACTGTGCCCTCGAAACGGGGGTGAGCGGTGCGGGGGAGCGGTACGCGTGTGCCTGCCGTCGTGCGCAGGGGCCGGCACCATGCCCTCGTTCTCGGGGCCGCCGGGCTCGCCGTGCTCCTCGCCGCGACCGTACTCGCCGCCCTCGCGGCGCTGACCGAGCACGCCGTGCTGGGAGCCGCACGGCAGCGGCTCGCCGCCGACGAGGGGGCCGTCGTCTCCGTCAGCGGGCCCTACGAGCCCGGCCGGGAGCAGAGCTACGAGCGCACCGGTGCCTCGGTGCGTGCCGCGCTGGCCCGCGCCTACGGCGACGTACCGCAGCACACGTACGACGCCCTGCGCGTGCCCGAGCAGCTGGCCTCCGAACTGCCCGTGACCGAGGCGGACGGGCGCCCCCGCAGCGATGTCACGGTCGCGCTCGTGGCCGTCGAGGCGGTGCGCGAGCACGTCGACCTGGTGAGCGGACGGCTGCCACAGGCCCGGACCGACGGGGTGGTCGAGACCGCGCTCACGCAGCCGGAGGCCACCGGCCTCGGGGTCGGGCCCGGCGACGAGCTGACCGTACTCGCCGCCTCCGACACCCCCCTGAAGGTCCGGGTCACCGGGGTCTACCGGGCCGACCCGGACAAGGCCGCACTGTGGCGCAGCCTCAGCGGCACCTTCGGCGGGACCGAGTCCCTGGCCGTCGTGCCGTTCACGACGATCACGGGGACGCCGCAGCTCGCCGGGGACAGCGTGCGCTCCTGGCTGGCCCTGCCGGAAGCCGGCCGGTTCCCGCTCGACGCCGTGGGCCCGCTGCGTGAACGCGCCTCCGCGTTCCGCGGCAGCGATCCCGACCGCGTGCTGTTCCAGGGGCAGGTGCCGCGCGAGGGCCGCCACCTGCGGATCGACTCGGGCATCGGCACCGCCCTGATGCGGCTCGAGACGCCCATCGCCGTCTCCCGCGCCGGCCTGTACATCCCCGCCTCGCTGCTCGCCGCCCTCGCGCTGGCGGCCCTCGTCCTCACCGGACGGCAGCTCGCCGGACACCAGCGCGCCGAACTCGCGCTGCTCGCCGCCCGCGGCGCCGGCACCTGGCGGCTCGCCCTGGGCGCCGCGGCGCAGTGGGCGGTGATCGCCGTGCCCGCCGGGATCGCCGCCCCGTTCCTGGCCGGACCCTTGCTCGGATTGCTGCGGGCCGTGACCCCGGTCGGGGGCGAACTGCCGGAGTCCGCGCTGCTCGCCGCCGGGTGGACCGCCGCGCTGCTCGCCGTGGCGGTGCACGGCATCGCGGTGCTCGTGCCCGTCGTGCGCTCCGTACGGGACCGGCGTGCCGTCAGCCGGCTGCGGTGGCGGCCCGCACGGTTCGCGGCCGCCCAGCGGTTCGGCGCCGACGTCGTGCTCGCGGCCGTCGCGGTCCTCGGCTGGCTCCAGCTGCGCCAGTACCGGTCACCGGTCGGCGCGGCCTCCGCCGTCGACCCGGTCCTCGTCCTCGCACCGGTCCTGATGACCGCCGCGGCCGCCCTGCTCGTGCTGCGCCTGCTGCCGCCCGCGGCCCGGCTCCTCGACCCGCTCGCCCGGCGCGGCACCGGCTTCGTACTGCCGCTCGGCGGCTGGCAGTTGGGGCGCCGGGCGGCAGGCCACGCGGGGCCCACGCTCGTCGTCACGCTCGCCCTCGCCGTGGCCGCGCTCAGCTCCACCGCCCTGGTGATCCTGGACCGGGGCGACCAGGACCAGGCCGCCTTCCAGGTGGGCTCCGACCTGCGGATCGAACCCTCCGACCGGCTTGCCGCCGACCAACGCCGCGGTGCCTACGAGGCGTTGCCCGGCGTACGCGAACTGACCCCGGCGAGCGAGGTGGACGTCAGCGTGGGCCAGCGCGCGGTGGGCCTGACCGCCGTCAACACCGCGGCGGACGCCCTGCCCACGCTCGACCCGGCCGACCGCGAGCGCCTCGGAGGGAGCATCCCGGAGCACGGTCTGGCGCTCGACGGGCGCCCCGCCCAACTCACCCTGCGGGCAAGCCTGTCCGCGAGCGGACCGGGCACGGCCGGACCCGTACGGCTCACGGCGTACTTCGAGGACGGGGACGGGCTGGTGCACGAGAGCGGGACCGACCTGCGCACGGGCCCGGCGCGGGCCGTCGCGCTCACCGTGCCGCAGGGCGCCACCCGGCTCGTCCAGCTGGGCCTCGCCATGCCGGACGAGAGCGTGCGGCGCACCTACCGCCTGGTCATCGACCAGGCGAGCGCGCTCACCGCCTCCGGCAGCTGGCGCGACCTGTACACGCCCGCCCCCGATCTGCACGTCGCGGGCTGCCCCGGGGCCGAGCCGCGCGACCGGCCGGGCGACGCGCCCGGTCCGGTGCTGTGCTCGGCCGAGGCGCCGCGCGCGGGCGTCCTGATCGACGGGGTGCTGCGCGGCCCCGACACCGCGCTCGCCTATCCCATCCGCACGATCAGGCTGGGCCTGCAGTCCTCCGGCCGCCCCGAGGCCTCACCCGCACTCGCCGACCGCGCGCTGATCGCCGCCGGCGTCGCCTCGGTCGGGGACACCGTCACGGTGTGGCGGGCCGAGGGCGGCACCGCGCGCCTGAAGATCGTCGGCGAGATCGCCGCCGTGCCGGGCGATCTCAGCCGGGACCGGCCGCGGCTGCTCGTGGACTCCCGTGCGTTCACCGGCCAGTTGGTGCGCTCCGGCGGCCTGCCCGGCGCGGCGGGTCACTGGTGGGCGCGCACGGACGGCGGCGACGCGGGCCCCGCGCTGCGGGCCCTGCGCGCCGACCCGCGGCTCGGCACCGCGCGCGACATCCCCACGGTCCGCGAGGAGTTGGCCGCGGATCCGCTCAGGCGCGGGGCCCGGGCCGCGCTCACGCTGTGCCTGCTGCTCGCGCCGCCGTTCGCCGTCGTCGCGTTCACCCTGCACACGGCGCTCGCGGCCCGCTCGCGCAGCCGGGAGTTCGCGCTCCTGCGCGCCATCGGGGTGCGCAAACGCCAACTGGCCGCCTACCTCTGGACGGAACAGCTCGCCCTCGCCGCGGTCGCGGCCGTGCTCGGCACGCTCCTCGGCGCCGCCCTGGCCGTGCTGATCATGCCGGTGGTGACGGTGGACTCCGGCGGCGACCCGGTCTTCCCCGACCTCGCCACCGAAGTGCCCTGGGGCCGGGTGCTGCTCACCGCCGCCGTCACCACTGCCTTGATCTGCGCGGTGGTGACGGTCGCCGCCCGGTATCTCGGACGCGTGGACCTGGCGCGGGTGCTGCGGGCGGGGGAGGACCTGTGAATCGGGTACGAGTGATGCGGAGGTGGCAGCGGATCCGCGGGGACATCCCGCTGTTCGTCTGCCTCGCGCTGCTCACCGCGCTCATCACCGCGGTCACCGCCGCCGCCCCCGCGCTGCTCGACGAGCTGGCGGGCCGGGCCTTCGCCGCCCGGCTGGCCCAGACGCAGCAGAGCCGGCCCGGGATCACTTACACCGCGAGCTTCGACGTGGCGGAGAAGGGAGGGGACCACGCGCCGGAGTACTTCGCCGACGACCTGACCGCGGCCGCCGGCGTCCTGGAGGACCAGGTCGACGCCGACCTGCGCGGGGCGTTCGTCACCGACTCGGCACGCGCCGTCCTGCCCGGCGCCGGCATGGACCTCGCCTCCGGGCCCGGCAGGCTCTCGCTCCTCTACGCCGCGGACGCGCCGCCGAAGAGCCGTTACGTCGAGGGGCGCGCCCCGCGGGAGCACACCGGCAGCCCCGAGATGGCCGTGTCGACCCGGACCCGGGACGCCCTGAAGCTCCGCGTCGGCCAGAGCGTCCGCCTCGGCGAGGGCGGGCTCAGGGACATCGACGCGACCGTGGTGGTCGTCGGTGTCTTCGCCGCGCCCGACACCCGCATCCTGCGCGAGGAACCGCTGCTCGCCGCCCCGTCGCCGCGCACCGGCGGCGGCTACGAGGCGATGGCCCTCACCGCCCCCGGCGCCATCCTCGAACTCCAGGCGCAGGCCCGGGTGCGGCTCACCGCGCAGTGGGGCGTGCGGCTGAACCTGGACGACGAGCAGGCCAGGGCGTATGCCGGCACCGAGGGGCGCGCCCGGCTCCAGCGGGCCCTGATCGCGTCGAGCGAGCTGGCCGCCGAACAGTTCTGCCCCATGAGCACCTTCGGCGGGCTCGCCTGCCAGCTCGGCCGGCAGCCGGCCACCGGCATGGACGTGGACACCGTCCTGCCCGCCGCCGTCGACGAGTTCGGACGCCAGTGGACGCAGGGCCAGGCCGTCATCGCCTTCGGGCTCGCCACGCTCGCCGTGGTCGCGCTGGCCGCCGCGGTCGTCACGGCGCTGCTCGCCCTGCGCCGCCGCCTCGACGTCCACCGGCTCCAACGCGCCCGCGGCGCCTCCGCGTTCGGGCTCGCCGCCGCACGCGCCGGACACACCCTGCCCGGCGCGCTGCTCGGTCTCGCGGCCGGGCTCGCCCTCGCGGCCCTGGCCGGTGAGGGTGTCGCGACGGCGCGGGGTGTCCTCGCGGCGCTCGGCTGCTGGCTGCTGCTGCCGCTCGTCACCTTCTTCGCCGTACGCGACGGGGCGCTGCTGCACGCGAAGTCCCCCTCGCTGCGCGGCCGCCGGGTCGTCGCGGAAGCCGCGCTGCTGCTGCTCGCGGCGGCCGGGGTGTGGGCGCTGCACGCGCGCGGCACCCGCGCCGAGGCCGGCCCGGACCCGCTGCTCGCCGCCGTACCGGCGCTGCTCGGGTTCGCCGCGGTGGTGGTCCTGGTGCGCTGCTATCCGCCGCCCGTACGGCTGTTGGCGCGCTGGGCGGCGCGGCGGCGCGGTGCCGTGGCCCTGGTCGCGCTGCTGCGGGCCGCGAAGGAGGCGCCCGCGCGGGCCCTCGCGCTGCTCGTTCTGGTGGTCACGCTGGCGGGCGCGGTCTTCGGCGGGCTCGTGGCCGGGACCCTGACCGACGGACGGGTCGAGGGCGCGCGCTGGCGGGCCGGGGCGGACGCCGCCTATCTCGGGGCGGAGGCCCATCCGCGGGCCGCCGAGCAGCTGGCCCGTGCGCGCGGGGTCCGGCACAGCGTGCGGGTCGCGGAGCTGCGGATCTCCCCACGGGGCGCCAACGGCAGCGGGGTCGGATCCACTGTGCTCATCGGCGTCGACAGCGAGGCCCTGCGCAAGGCCGCGCCCGATTCCGCCCTCGGGCACGCGGCGGCCGCGCTGCCCGCAGCCGACGGCGCGGTGCCCGTGCTCACGCGCGGCGGCACCGCACGGGTGGGCGAACTGCTCGACGCGGACGTGGGCGGGCGCACCCTGAAACTGCGGGTCACCGGCACTCTGAGTGACGCGGCCGCCGGCGACCGGGCGCTCGGACCGCTGGCCCGCGCCGACCGGCCCGAGCGCGTGCTGCTCACCGACCTGCGGGGCCTGGGCGCCGTGCAGCGCCGTGACTTCGACGAGAGCCTGCTCCTGCTGTACGGCGAGAGTCTGCGCGCCGGCGATCTGCGTGCCCTGGTCCCGCGCGCCGAGCCCGACGCGGGCACAGGTGAACTGCGCATCCTGGACGAGGAGTTGGCGCGGGTCTCGGAGGACGACCTGGCGGGTGTGCTGATCCGCGCGCACACCGCGACCACCGCACTCGCCGTGGCTCTGGCGCTGCTCGCCCTGGTCCTCGAACTGCTCCTGTCCGCCCCGGCCCGCGGCCGCACCGCGGCGCGCCTGCGCACGATGGGTCTCGGCGACCGGCAGACAGCCGCGCTGCACCTGATCCAGCTGCTGCCCATGGTGCTCGCGGCCGTGGCGGGCGGCACGGCACTCGGCCTCGCACTGCCCTCATTGCTCGGACCGTCCCTGGACCTGGACGAGTTCACGGGCGGCCCCGCCGACCCCGGTCTGCACGCCGATGCCCTCCTGACGACGGTCCTGGCCGGCGGCTGCGCGACCCTGGTCCTGGGCGCCGTCGCCTTGGAGACGTGGCTGGGCCGACGGCGTGGGTTGGGGGCGGTGCTGCGGGTGGGGCGGTCGGATGAGTGAGGGGCGGGGCGGTGTGTGGGAGGGGGGTGCGGGTTTGTTGGCGGCGGTGTGGGTGCGGATCGACCGCGGGACGGTGGCGTTTCGTCGGTGGTACGGGTGCGTCTCGTCGGTGGGACGGTGGCGTTTCGCCGACGGTACGGGTCCGTATCAGCGGCGGTACGGGTGCGTATCGGCCGCGGGTCGGGGCGTATCGACGGCGGAACGGGACCGTCCCGTCGGCGGAACGGGGCCGTACCGACGTCCGTACGCGACCGTACCGACGGCGAAACGCCTCCGTACCGCCCCCACCCGTATGCACCCACGCACCGACAGCGATGCGTGGCAGTGGGGACGGCGAGACGATGACGCGCAGTGGACGGAGGGGCCATGAGCGGGGCTGAACAGGCGCGGCAGGGGCGGGAGTCGGTGGTTCCGCGGCTGACCGACCTCGAGGCGCGGGCGCGCAGCGCGCCGGGCGGCGGGCCCGACGACGGCGTGATCGTGTGCGACAACCTCGTGCGCGTCTACCGGACCGACGAGGTCGAGGTGCAGGCCCTGCAAGGGCTCGACCTCACCGTCACCGAGGGCGAGTGCGTCGCGCTCGTGGGGGCGTCGGGGTCGGGCAAGTCCACGCTTCTGTCCATCCTGTCGGGCCTCGACCTGCCCACCGCAGGACGGGCCCGCGTCGCCGGCCACGACCTGCTCGCCATGGGCCGCCGCGAACGCCTCGGCTACCGGCGCGCGACCGTCGGCTTCGTCTGGCAGCAGACCGGCCGCAACCTCCTGCCGTATCTCACCGCGCAGGAGAACGTCGCCCTGCCGATGAAGTACGCCCGCGTGCCCCGGCGCAAGCGCCAGGAGCGGGCCGCCGAACTGCTCGACACCCTCGGTCTCGCGTACTGCCGTGACCGCCGCCCCACCGAACTCTCCGGCGGCGAGCAGCAGCGCGTGGCCGTCGCCGTGGCCACCGCCAACGCGCCCCGGGTGCTGCTCGCCGACGAGCCGACCGGCGAGCTCGACACCGCCAGCGGCGAGGACGTCTTCGCCGCGCTGCGCCGCGCGAACGAGGAGCTGGGCGCCACCGTCCTCGTCGTCACCCACGACCCGCAGGTCTCCGAGCAGGTGCGGCGCACCGTACGCATCCGCGACGGCCGCACCTCCACGGAGACGCTGCGCGGCGGCGAGCGCGAGGCCGCCGAGGAGTTCACGGTCCTCGACCGTGCGGGCCGCCTTCAGCTGCCGCGCGAGTACGTGGACCGGTACGGGCTGCGGGGACGGGTGCGGCTCACCGCCGAGAGCGACCACGTCGGGGTGTGGGCTGCCGACGAATTCGCGCCGGCGGCCGAGGAGTCCGTGCCGGCCGCCGAGGAGCCTCGGGCCGCCGATTCCTCCGATGAGTAGAGGTTCCTCCATTGCACCGGCCGCGGAGCCATGGCGATACTGACGCGGAAAACACAGGAGCGTACGGGGGGTTGGGCATGACGCAGAGTGCGAGCGGGGCCACGCAGACGGTCACGGCCGAGGCGGGCGAGGGCGCGCCGATGGTCGTCGTCGAGGACGTGCACCGCTCCTACGGCAGCGGTGCCGCCGCCGTGCACGCGCTGCGCGGGGTGTCCTTCAGCGTGCCGCGCGGCGAACTCGTCGCGCTCAAGGGCCGCTCGGGCTCCGGCAAGACCACCCTGCTCAACCTGGTCGGAGGTCTGGACTCGCCCGACGGCGGCACGATCACCGTGGACGGCCTCGACATCGGCTCGCTCGGCGAGAGCGGCCGGCTCGCCCTGCGCCGCGACCGTATCGGCTTCGTCTTCCAGTCCTTCGGTCTGATCCCGATCCTGTCCGCGGCCGAGAACGTGGGCGTGCCGCTGCGGCTGCGCAAGGCCGACCCCAAGGAGCGCGAGGAGCGCGTCGAGCTGCTCCTGTCGCTCGTGGGCCTCGCCGACCATGCCAAGCAGCGCCCGGGCGAGCTCTCCGGCGGCCAGCAGCAGCGCGTCGCGATCGCCCGCGCCCTCGCCAACCGCCCCGCCCTGCTGATCTGCGACGAGCCCACCGGCCAGCTCGACGCCGAGACCGGGCACGCGGTGATGGAGCTGCTGCGCGCCGTCGTCCGCAGCGAGGGCGTGACCGCCCTGGTCGCCACCCACGACGCGGCGATGCTCGACCTCGCGGACCGGGTCCTCGAGCTCAGCGACGGCGAGATCGTCGAGAGCGGCGACGCCGAGCGCGAGTAGCGGGGCAGAGCTCCCGGCGGCCGCGTATCAGAATCCCGTCAAGGATGCGGCCCTGCTCCCCATTCGCCCCATGTGCCGGAATTCCTGGCCTTAAGGTCTACGCAGAGTACGCGGCCGATTCTGGCCGGCGTATGCGGACCACGTAACTCGAAGACAATGGGGCCATGGCACGCGGCAAGCTTCGGATCTACCTCGGTGCGGCACCGGGCGTCGGCAAGACGTACGCGATGCTCTCCGAGGCGCACCGGCGCGTGGAGCGCGGCACGGACTGCGTGGTCGCGTTCGTCGAGCACCACGAGCGCCCGCGCACCGAGGTGATGCTGCACGGCCTCGAGCAGATCCCTCGGCGCGAGCTGGAGCACCGGGGCGGCACATTCACCGAGATGGACGTGGACGCGGTGCTCGCCCGCCACCCCCAGGTCGCCCTGGTGGACGAGCTCGCCCACACCAATGTGCCGGGCTCGCGCCACGCCAAGCGCTGGCAGGACGTGGAGCTGCTGCTCTCGGCCGGCATCGACGTCATATCCACCGTGAACATCCAGCACCTGGAATCCCTCGGCGACGTGGTCGAGTCGATCACCGGGGTACGCCAGCGCGAGACCGTCCCCGACGAGGTCGTCCGGCACGCCGACCAGATCGAGCTGGTCGACATGTCGCCCCAGGCGCTGCGCCGCCGCATGGCGCACGGCAACATCTACAAACCCGACAAGATCGACGCCTCGCTCTCCAACTACTTCCGCATCGGCAACCTCACGGCCCTGCGCGAACTGGCCCTCCTGTGGGTGGCCGACCGGGTCGACGAGTACCTCCAGCAGTACCGCGGCGAGCACAACATCAAGTCCACCTGGCAGGCGCGCGAGCGCATCGTCGTCGGCCTGACCGGCGGCCCCGAGGGCCGCACCCTGATCCGCCGCGGCGCGCGGCTCGCCGAGAAGGGCGCCGGCGGCGAGGTGCTCGCCGTCTACATCGCCCGCAGCGACGGCCTCACCAACGCCTCGCCCAAGGAACTCGCCCTCCAGCGCACCCTCGTCGAGGACCTCGGCGGCACCTTCCACCACGTCATCGGCGACGACGTCCCCTCCTCGCTCCTGGAGTTCGCGCGCGGAGTCAACGCCACGCAGATCGTGCTCGGCTCCAGCCGCCGCAAGGCCTGGCAGTACGTGTTCGGGCCCGGCGTCGGGGCCACCGTCGCCCGCGAATCGGGCCCCGACCTGGACGTCCACATCGTCACGCACGACGCGGTCGGCAAGGGCCGCGGCCTGCCGGTGGCCCGCGGAGCCCGCCTGGGCACCTCGCGGATCATCGCCGGCTGGCTGACCGGTGTGGTCGCCCCGGTCCTGCTCTCGCTGCTGCTCACCTCCATCCCGACGGACGTCGGCCTCGCCAACGACATGCTCCTGTTCCTGTCGCTGACGATCGCCGCCGCCCTGCTCGGCGGGCTGCTGCCCGCGCTCGCCTCGGCCGCGCTCGGCTCGCTGCTGCTCAACTACTACTTCGCGGCCCCCGTCCACCGGTTCACCATCGCCGACCCCAAGAACATCGTGGCCATCGTGGTGTTCGTGGGCGTGGCCGTCGCGGTTGCCTCGGTGGTGGACCTCGCCGCCCGCCGTACGCACCAGGCGGCCCGGCTGCGCGCCGAGTCCGAGATCCTGTCCTTCCTCGCCGGCAGCGTGCTGCGCGGCGAGACCAGCCTGGACGCCCTGCTCGAACGGGTCCGCGAGACCTTCAACATGGAGTCGGTGGCGCTCCTGGAACGGCAGAGCGACCTGGACCCGTGGACGCGCGCGGGCAGCGTCGGCACGAGCAGCCCCATCGAGCGGCCCGAGGACGCCGACGTGGACATGCCCGTCGGCGACCACATGGCCCTCGCCCTCACCGGCCGGGTGCTGCCCGCCGAGGACCGCCGCGTCCTCGCCGCGTTCGCCGCCCAGGCCGCCGTCGTCCTCGACCGCCGGCGTCTGATGGACGAGGCCGAGCAGGCCCGCGCCCTGGCCGAGGGCAACCGCATCCGCACCGCGCTGCTCGCCGCCGTGTCGCACGATCTGCGCACCCCGCTCGCCGGCATCAAGGCCGCGGTGACCTCCCTGCGCTCCGACGACGTCGAGTGGTCCGAGGAGGACCAGGCCGAGCTGCTCGCCGGCATCGAGGACGGCGCCGACCGGCTCGACCACCTCGTGGGCAACCTGCTCGACATGTCCCGCCTCCAGACCGGCACCGTCACCCCGCTGATCCGCGAGGTCGACCTCGACGAGGTGGTGCCGATGGCGCTCGGCGGCGTGCCGGAGGGCTCCGCCGACCTCGACATCCCCGAGACCCTCCCGATGGTCAGCGTCGACAAGGGCCTCCTGGAGCGCGCGGTCGCCAACATCGTCGAGAACGCGGTGAAGTACAGCCCGGACGCGACCCCCGTACGCGTCTCCGCCAGCGCGATCGGCGACCGCGTCGAGATCCGCGTCGTGGACCGCGGCCCGGGCATCCCGGACGAGGCCAAGGAGCGCGTCTTCGAGCCCTTCCAGCGGTACGGCGACGCGCCGCGCGGCGCCGGCGTGGGCCTGGGCCTCGCGGTGGCGCGCGGCTTCACGGAGTCGATGGGCGGCACGCTCAGCGCCGAGGACACGCCGGGAGGCGGTCTCACGATGGTGCTCACCCTGCGTGCGGCCCGTACCGCCGAGCAGGTTCCCGCCGGGCTCGACGCATCGGCTGCGTCATGACGCGGCCGGCCGACGGGATACTTCCTCCACCCCAGCCCACCATCCCTTCCCGAATCCGGGGTTCCGCCCCCGGCCCCCTGCATCCGGCCTCCGGCCGGATCCGCGCAACCGCCGCAGGGGCTGAAATGAAAGGCAGGACCGCATGACCCGGGTGCTCGTGGTCGACGACGAACCGCAGATCGTCCGCGCCCTCGTCATCAACCTCAAGGCACGCAAGTACGAGGTGGACGCGGCCGCCGACGGCGCCACCGCGCTCCAGCTCGCCGCCGCGCGCCACCCCGATGTGATCGTGCTCGACCTCGGCCTGCCCGACATGGACGGCGTCGACGTGATCCGCGGCCTGCGCGGCTGGACCCGCGTCCCGATCCTGGTCCTGTCCGCCCGGCACAGCTCCGACGAGAAGGTCGAGGCGCTCGACGCGGGCGCGGACGACTACGTCACCAAGCCCTTCGGCATGGACGAGCTGCTCGCCCGGCTGCGCGCCGCGGTCCGCCGGGCCGAGCCGGTCGCGGGCTCCGGCGAGGACGACGTGACGGTGGACACCGGGGACTTCACGGTCGATCTCGCCGCGAAGAAGGTGAACCGCGACGGCCGCGACGTCCGCCTCACACCCACGGAGTGGCACCTCCTCGAGGTCCTCGTACGCAATACGGGCCGTCTCGTCAGCCAGAAGCAGCTGCTCCAGGAGGTCTGGGGCCCGTCGTACGGCACCGAGACCAACTACCTGCGCGTCTACATGGCCCAGCTGCGCCGCAAGCTGGAGGCGGACCCCTCGCACCCCAAGCACTTCATCACCGAGCCGGGGATGGGCTACCGCTTCGAGCGGTAGCGGCTGCTCAGGGAGCCGGTCGCAAGCCGTGCACAACCGGGGAGGCCGCCCAGGAGTAACCCGCGCCCACCCCGGTACGCTTCATGTATGAGTGACGATCCGCGCCCGCAGAAGCCGGCGGGCCGCTTCCGCCGCATGCTGGACCGCCTCTCCTCCTCGCAGGAGGAGCTGGAGTCCGAGGAGCTGCAGGAGGACGCGGCCACGGCGGGCTGCACCCGTATCGGAGACTGCCACGACCGGCAGATCGTCACGGTTACTGGTACCTTGCGCACCGTCACCCTGCGGCCACGCGCCGGAGTCCCGGCCCTGGAGGCCGAGCTCTTCGACGGCACGGCCGCGCTCGACGTGGTGTGGCTCGGCCGGCGCTCGATCGTGGGCATAGAACCCGGACGCAAGCTGATCGCATCGGGCCGTGTCTCCATAGACCGGGGCCGCCGGGTGCTGTTCAACCCCAAGTACGAACTCAGACCGCTCGGACGGGAGTAGCCGGTGACGTCAGTCGACAAGCCGACCGACGAAGACGCACGGCCGCAGGGCCAGACGCCGGACACGGACGTGCAGACGGTCACGGAGGCCGCGCTGTTCGAGGCCTTCGGCGGTCTGCGCGGCATGATCGAGACGGTCCTGCCGGGCCTGCTCTTCGTGACCATCTACACGATCAACAAGGACCTGCACAGCTCCGCGATCGCGGCGCTCGGTGTCTCGCTGCTGCTGCTCGTGGCCCGGCTGACCCGCCGCGACACCATCAAGCACGCCTTCAGCGGCGTCTTCGGCGTGGCCTTCGGTGTGGTCTTCGCGATGATGACCGGCAATGCCAAGGACTTCTACCTGCCGGGCATGCTCTACACGCTGGGCCTGGCCCTCGCGTACATCATCACGACGCTGTGCGGTGTGCCCCTGATCGGCCTGATCCTCGGTCCGGTCTTCAAGGAGAACCTGTCCTGGCGCACCCGCAACCCCGGCCGCAAGAAGGCGTACGCCAAGGCCAGTTGGGCCTGGGGCCTGATCCTGCTCGCCAAGTGCGCGATCCTCTTCCCGATGTACTGGTGGGCCGACACCACCAAGTTCGGCTGGGTCCTGGTCGCCCTGAAGATCCCGCCGTTCCTGCTCGCCGTCTGGCTGACCTGGGTCTTCCTCGCGAAGGCCCCGGCGCCGATCGACGTCTTCGCGGAGATGGAGGCGAAGGAGAAGGCGGAGCAGGAGGCCAAGGAGGCGCGCGAGCGCGAGGCGGCGACGCGTGAGCAGTTCGCCCAGCAGATGGACCCGCTGGTGGACGAGACGCTCCAGCGGCTCGCGCAGGAGGAGCCCCAGCAGGCTCGACACCGCAAGCCGTAGCGTTCTGCGGTCATACGCGGAGGGGGCGCCCGGTTCGAACCGGGCGCCCCCTCCGCGTATGCGCTGGTGGGGTCAGGCCCCTTCGGTCTCCCGCCGCACCGACAGCAGATCCTCCAGCTGCTCCTCGCGCGCCTGCGCCGCCACGAACAGCAGCTCGTCGCCGGCCTCCAGGGAGTCCTCGTGGGTCGGTGAGAGCACCCGCGTGCCGCGGATGATCGTGACCAGCGAGGTGTCCTCGGGCCAGGCGATGTCGCCGATCATGGTGCCCGCGAGTGCGGACTCCGGCGGCAGGGTCAGCTCGACCAGGTTGGCGTCGCCGTGGCTGAAGCGCAGCAGGCGCACCAGGTCGCCGACGCTCACGGCCTCCTCGACCAGGGCCGACATGAGCCGCGGCGTGGAGACGGCGACGTCCACGCCCCAGGACTCGTTGAACAGCCACTCGTTCTTGGGGTTGTTCACGCGGGCCACCACCCGCGGCACCCCGTACTCGGTCTTCGCGAGCAGCGACACGACGAGGTTGACCTTGTCGTCACCGGTGGCCGCGATGACCACGTTGCAGCGCTGAAGGGCCGCCTCGTCCAGCGAGGTGATCTCGCAGGCGTCGGCGAGCAGCCACTCGGCCTGCGGCACCCGCTCCACCGAGATGGCGGTGGGCGCCTTGTCGATGAGCAGGACCTCGTGCCCGTTCTCCAGGAGCTCGCCCGCGATGGAGCGGCCGACGGCACCGGCTCCGGCAATAGCGACGCGCATCAGTGACCGCCCTCCTCAGGGCCCTCGGCGAACGCCGCTTCCACCTTCTCGATCTCATCGGTGCGCATCATCACGTGCACCAGATCGCCCTCCTGCAGCACCGTCTGCGACGAGGGCAGGATCGCCTCGCCGAGCCGGGTGAGGAACGCGACGCGCACGCCGGTCTCCTCCTGCAGCTTGCTGATCTTGTGTCCCACCCAGGACGTGGCGGCGTGCACCTCCGCGAGCTGCACCCCGCCGGTGGGGTCGCGCCACAGCGGCTCGGCGCCCGAAGGGAGCAGCCGGCGCAGCATCTGGTCGGCGGTCCAGCGCACGGTGGCGACCGTCGGGATGCCCAGGCGCTGGTAGACCTCGGCGCGGCGCGGGTCGTAGATACGGGCCGCGACGTTCTCGATGCCGAACATCTCGCGGGCGACGCGCGCGGCGATGATGTTCGAGTTGTCACCGCTGCTGACCGCCGCGAACGCGCCGGCATCCTCGATGCCCGCCTCGCGCAGCGTGTCCTGGTCGAAGCCGACTCCGGTGACCCTGCGGCCACCGAATCCGGAACCCAGCCGGCGGAAGGCCGTGGGGTCCTGGTCGATCACGGCGACCGTATGCCCCTGCTGTTCCAAGGTCTGCGCGAGAGCGGCACCCACTCGTCCGCAGCCCATGATGACGATGTGCACGACCGTCCTTCCGGCTGTCAAGCTTCCGTTAAAGTCTGGCGCCGTCCAGCGCGCCCCATGGGCGGCTTATTCCGCCTTCACCAGGGTCTCAGACCACAGGCCAAGCTACACACGCGCCCGGGCAGGTGCGCGGGGGCCCGTTCGAACGCTTACGATCCACTGCGTGTCCAAACTGACCGACCTGCCCAAACGCATTCTGATCGGGCGCGCACTGCGCAGCGACAGGCTCGGCGAAACGCTCCTTCCCAAGCGCATCGCACTCCCCGTCTTCGCCTCCGACCCGCTGTCCTCGGTGGCGTACGCGCCGGGCGAGGTCCTGCTCGTGCTGTCCATCGCGGGCGTGTCGGCGTACCACTTCAGCCCCTGGATCGCGGTGGCGGTCGTGGTGCTGATGTTCACGGTGGTGGCGTCGTACCGGCAGAACGTGCACGCGTACCCGAGCGGCGGCGGCGACTACGAGGTCGCCAACACCAACCTCGGCCGCAAGGCGGGTCTCACCGTCGCGAGCGCCCTGCTCGTCGACTACGTCCTCACCGTCGCCGTGTCGATCTCCTCGGGCATCGAGAACCTGGGCTCGGCGGTCCCCTTCGTGGTGGAGCACAAGGTGCTCTGCGCGGTCGGTGTGATCGTGCTCCTCACCCTGATGAACCTGCGCGGGGTCAAGGAGTCCGGAAAGCTCTTCGCGATCCCCACGTACGTCTTCGTCGTGGGCGTCTTCCTGATGATCGCGTGGGGCGCGTTCCGCGGGATCGTCCTGGACGACACCCTCAAGGCTCCGACGGCCGACTACGAGATCAAGCCCGAGCACCAGGGCCTGGCCGGCTTCGCCCTGGTCTTCCTGCTCCTGCGCGCCTTCTCCTCCGGCTGTGCCGCACTCACCGGTGTCGAGGCGATCTCCAACGGCGTCCCGGCCTTCCGCAAGCCCAAGTCGAAGAACGCGGCGACAACGTTGGCCCTGATGGGCGCCCTCGCGGTCACCATGTTCTGCGGCATCATCGGGCTCGCCATGGCCAGCAACGTGAAGATGGCCGAGAACCCGGCGCACGACCTGATCAACAACGGGCAGGCGGTCGGCAGCGACTACGTCCAGCACCCGGTGATCTCGCAGGTCGCCGAGGCGGTGTTCGGCGAGGGCTCGTTCCTCTTCATCATCCTGGCCGCCGCGACCGCGCTGGTCCTCTTCCTCGCGGCGAACACCGCGTACAACGGCTTCCCGCTGCTCGGCTCGATCCTCGCGCAGGACCGCTACCTGCCGCGCCAGCTGCACACCCGCGGCGACCGGCTCGCGTTCTCCAACGGCATCGTGCTGCTCGCCGGCGCGGCCGCCGTCCTGGTCGTCATCTACGAGGCCGACTCCACGAAGCTCATCCAGCTCTACATCGTGGGCGTCTTCGTCTCCTTCACGCTCAGCCAGACCGGCATGGTGCGGCACTGGAACCGCCACCTGCTCACCGAGCGCGACCCGGCCAAGCGCAGCCGCATGAAGCGCTCGCGGGCCATCAACACCTTCGGCGCCTTCTTCACCGGCCTGGTCCTGGTGGTCGTCCTCGTCACCAAGTTCACGCACGGCGCCTGGGTGGCCCTGCTCGGCATGGTCATCTTCTACGTGACGATGAGCGCGATCCGTAAGCACTACGACCGGGTCTCCGAGGAGATCGCCGCCCCCGAGGGCCCCTCGGACGACAGCGTCCGCCCCTCCCGCGTGCACTCCATCGTCCTGGTCTCCAAGATCCACCGGCCGACGCTGCGCGCCCTCGCGTACGCGAAGCTGATGCGCTCGGACACCCTGGAGGCGCTGAGCGTCAACGTGGACCCGGCCGAGACCAAGACGCTGAAGGACGAGTGGGAGCGGCGCAACATCACCGTCCCGCTCAAGGTCCTCGACTCGCCGTACCGCGAGATCACCCGCCCGATCATCGAGTACGTCAAGAACCTGCGCCGCGAGAGCCCGCGCGACGCCGTCTCGGTGATCATCCCGGAGTACGTGGTCGGCCACTGGTACGAGCACCTGCTGCACAACCAGAGCGCGCTGCGCCTCAAGGGCCGTCTGCTCTTCACCCCCGGCGTGATGGTCACCTCGGTGCCCTACCAGCTGGAGTCCTCCGAGGCCGCGAAGAAGCGCGCCCGCAGGCGCTCCGAGTGGAACGCGCCGGGTGCGGTGCGCCGCGGTCCGGTGGAGAAGAAGCCGGCGTCGAAGAGCTGAGTCCCCGGGGCTCCCGCCTGTGGCGGGCGGTCGTCCGACACCCACGTAGACTCGTGGGTTGTCGTGTGACCGCCCGCCTTCTTCGTATCGGAGCCACCCCACCATGCAGTCAGAACCCAAGAACTCGCTGGTCGGGGAGGAGTACGAGGTCGAGGTCGGCCCCGTCGCGCACGGCGGGCACTGCATCGCCCGTACGTCCGAGGGCCAGGTGCTCTTCGTCCGGCACGCGCTGCCGGGGGAGCGGGTCCTCGCCCGGGTCACCGAAGGCGAGGAGGGCGCGCGCTTCCTGCGCGCCGACGCGGTGACGGTCATCGAGGCGTCCAAGGACCGCATCGAGGCGCCCTGCCCGTTCGCCGGGCCCGGCCGCTGCGGCGGCTGCGACTGGCAGCACGCCAAGCCCGGCGCCCAGCGCCGCCTCAAGGGCGAGGTACTCGCCGAACAGCTCCAGCGCCTCGCCGGGCTCACCCCCGAGGAGGCCGGCTGGGACGGCACGGTGATGCCGGCCGAGGGCGACAAGCTCCCGGCGGGCGAGGTCCCCGCCTGGCGCACCCGCGTCCAGTACGCGATCGACCCCGGCACCGGCAAGGCGGGCCTGCGCCGCCACCGCTCCCACGAGGTCGAGGTGATCGACCGCTGCCTGATCGCCGCCGAGGGCGTCACCGAACTCGGCATCGAGCGGCGCGACTGGACGGGCATGGCGTCCATCGAGGCCATCGCGGCCTCCGGCTCCCAGGACCGCCAGGTGATCCTGACCCCGCAGCCCGGCGCCCGCCTCCCCATCGTCGAACTCGACAAGCCCGTCTCCGTGATGCGCATCCACGAGCGCGACGGCTCGGTGCACCGCGTCCACGGCCGCCCCTTCGTCCGCGAACGCGCCGACGACCGCACCTACCGCGTCGGCGACGGCGGCTTCTGGCAGGTCCACCCGAAGGCCGCCGACACCCTGATGCGCGCCGTGATGCAGGGCCTGCTCCCGCGCAAGGGCGACATGGCCCTCGACCTCTACTGCGGCGTCGGCCTCTTCGCGGGCGCCCTCGCCGACCGCGTCGGCGACAAGGGCGCGGTGCTCGGCATCGAGTCGGGCAAGCGCGCGGTGGAGGACGCCCGCCACAACCTCGCCTCCTTCGACCGCGTCCGCATCGAACAGGGCAAGGTCGAGTCGGTGCTGCCGCGCACGGGCATCACGGAGGTAGACCTCATCGTCCTCGACCCGCCCCGCGCAGGCGCCGGCAAGGACACGGTCCGCCACCTGTCCGGCCTGGGCGCCCGCCGCATCGCCTACGTGGCGTGCGACCCGGCGGCGCTGGCGCGGGACTTGGGGTACTTCAGGGAGGGCGGGTACAGGGTGCGGACGCTGCGGGCGTTCGATCTGTTTCCGATGACGCATCACTTGGAGTGTGTGGCGATTCTGGAGCCGGCCGAGAAGGGGCGCTGACCCGCCGGGTTCGTCGCCTCGTGCGCGAGGGCGCGGGCGGACCCTAGATGCCGGCGGCGCGCAGTTGGTCGAACGAGCCGACCTGCGCCACCCATGCCCGCTGTTCGGGGTCGTGCCGCCAGCCGGCCAGAACGCCGGGCACCACGGGCAGGACCGTGTCGGGCCAGATCATGTACCCGAGCCTGATGAGCTCGCGCCCCGCGGCATGGGCCGCGTCGAACGGGAAGGCCGGGTAGTCGGGCCAGTGCGTCAAGTCCTTCTCGGCGAGGGGTACTTCGACGCCCTCGCGCCGCACCTGCAGAACGTAACCGGTGTCGGCGGCTCGGCAGACGGCGGTGAGGTCGCGGCGGGTGTGTTCGTCGGGCATGGGTGGCACGTTAGTACGCGCCCGCTCGCGAGCCGGCGCGGTGGGGCGGACGGTGCGGCGTTGCGGTCAACTTGTGTCCCCTGTGCGGCAGTTCGTGCAGATTGAGGGCGGCAGGATTGTGGCCCACGTCACGTTACCGGCGGTATCTGAAACAGTGTGTCGCAGGTAAATTGCGGGAAACACAGTTGTGGATCCACGTGTCCGAGCAGCCGTCAGCGGCCGAGCGGCGGGACCCGGTGCCCCGCGCCCCTCGCGGCCCACGAACGAGAAGGACCCCTCGCGATGGACCAGCAGCACGTCGACGTCCTGGTGATCGGTGCCGGGATTTCCGGAATCAGTGCCGCGCGGCATGTCCTGCGCGACAACCCGAAGGCCTCGGTGGTCGTGCTCGAGCGGCGGGCGCGGGTCGGTGGTACGTGGGATCTGTTCCGGTATCCAGGGATCCGGTCCGACTCCGACATGTCCACCTTCGGGTTCGGATTCCGGCCGTGGCGTGACGCGCGGATCCTCGCCGGGGGTGCGCAGATCCGGCAGTACGTCGAGGACGCGGCCTCGGACGACGGGGTGCTCGAGCGGATCCGGTTCGGGCGCCGGGCGGTCGCCGCCGACTTCTCGCACGCCACCGGGCGTTGGACTGTCGAGGTGGAGGACGAGGGCACCGGTGGGCGGGAGGTCTACAGCGCCGGGTACGTCGTCGGGGCGACCGGGTATTACGACTACGACGCCCCGTATCGGCCCGAGTTCGAGGGTGAGGCCGACTTCCGGGGGACGGTGGTGCACCCGCAGCACTGGCCGGAGGATCTCGACTACCGGGGCAAGCGGGTCGTGGTGATCGGGTCCGGCGCCACCGCCATCACCCTGCTGCCGGCGATGGCCGACGAGGCCGCGCACGTCACCATGCTCCAGCGCTCGCCCACGTATGTGCTCGCGCTGCCGGAGGTGGACCCGCTCACCTCGGTGCTCCAGAAGCTGCGGGCGCCGGCCTCGCTCACGTACAAGATCTCCCGTGCGCGCAACATCGCGCTCCAGCGCGGGAGTTACGCCTTCTGCCGCAAGTATCCGCGGCTCGCGCGCAAGGTGCTGCTCGGGCTGGTGCGGGCGCAGGCCGGCAAGAGTGTCGACATGCGGCACTTCAGCCCGCGGTACAAGCCCTGGGACCAGCGGCTGTGCGTCGTGCCCGGCGGCGATCTGTTCAAGGTGCTCAAGAGCGGCAAGGCCTCGGTCGCGACCGATCGGATCGACACCTTCACGGCCGACGGCATCCGTCTGAAGTCCGGTGACGAGCTCAAGGCCGACATCGTCGTGACCGCGACCGGGCTCAGCGTCCGGCTGCTCGGGGGCATGGAGCTGACGGTCGACGGCGCGCCCGTGGACGTCGCCAACCGCGTGCTCTACAAGGCAGTTCTGCTCGAAGGCGTGCCCAACATGTCCCTCGTCATCGGATACACGAACGCCTCCTGGACCCTGAAGGCCGACCTCGCCGCCGGCTACACCGCGCGGCTTCTCGCGCACATGCGGCGGCACGGGCACGACATCGCCACGCCCGTCGCCACCGACGCCGACCGTTCGGAGTTCTCCGTCATGGGTGAGGCGCTGACCTCCGGCTACATCGCGCGGGCCGACAAGGTCATGCCGCGCCAGGGCACCCGCGACCCCTGGCGCCTGTGGAACAACTACTACCGCGACCGCGCCATGCTGCGCGATGCGCCGATCGACGACTCCGTGCTGCGGTTCGAGAAGGCGGGTGGTGCCGGTGATGCCGTGACCGGCGGGTCCGGCACCCCCGAGTCCGTCCACGCCGCCTGACCGCACGGGCCTACGTCCCGTACCGCACCAGCAGCACGCCCCGACGCCCCCGCGCCCCGGGGGTCCTCCGAGCCGACAACCGAGGACGACGATGACCGCGAATCTGACCAGGAAGGCCTACGACGAGCGCCTGCGGACGCTGTCGGAGGGCTCCGTGAACGTCAACTTCAACGCCTTCACCGACATCAAGTGGGACGACCCCGAGTTCGCCGTGGACACCAGCGATCCGCGGTGGGTGCTCACCTCGGCGGACGCGCTCGGCGCCCACCCCTGGTACAAGGAGCAGCCGCTCGACGTGCAGATCCGCATCGGGATCTGGCGCTGGGCGACCATCGCCAAGGTGGGCATGCAGTTCGAGAACCTGCTGATGCGCGGGGCGCTCGACTACGTCTACCAACTGGGCAACCGCAACGAGGAGTTCCGGTATCTCACGCACGAGATCACCGAGGAGACCCACCACACCCAGATGTTCCAGGAGCTGGTGAACCGCACCGGCGTGGACACACCCGGCGGCAAGCGCTGGTTCCGGCAGCTCAGCCGGGTGCTGCCGCTGTTCGGATCGCTGTACCCCGAGGCCTTCTTCACCGGCATCCTGGCCGGTGAGGAGCCCATCGACCATCTGCAGAAGGCCGCCCTGCGCAGTGGTGAGCCGGTGCACCCGCTGCCGCAGCGGATCATGCAGATCCACATTGCCGAGGAGGCGCGGCACATCTCCTTCGCGCACGAGTTCCTGCGGCTCCGTGTCCCGCGCTACGGCAAGGCGCGGCGCGGCGCGCTGTCCCTGCTCTTCCCGGTGATCATGCGCGTCCTGTGCGACGTCATCATGATCCCCGACCGCAAGTCCGCGGCGGAGGTGGGGATTCCGGCCTGGGTGGTCAAGGAGGTCTTCTGGAAGTCCGAGGACGGCCGCAAGATGCTGCACGATCTCTTCTCCGACGTGCGGATGCTCGCCGAGGAGATCGGTCTGATGAACAAAGCGTCGCGTCCGGTGTGGAAGGCCCTGCGCATCGCCGGCCGTCCCGCGCGCTTCCGGGGCGAGCCCGTCCCGCACGCCGTCACCGACTGAGCGCCGGTCCGCTCCACTTGACGGCCTCACCTCCTGTGCGCCCTGCCATCTGAACGCCCGAACGGAGACCAGCCCGCCGTGCCGTACGTCGTCACCCGATCCTGCTGCGCCGACGCCTCCTGCGTGCTGGCCTGCCCCGTCAACTGCATCCACCCCGCACCGGGCGAGCCCGGCTTCGGCACCGCGGAGATGCTGTACGTCGATCCGCGCACCTGCGTGGACTGCGGTGCCTGTACGACGGCCTGCCCGGTGGACGCGCTGAAGCCCCATACGGCCCTGGCTCCGGGGGAGTTGCCGTTCCTGGAGCTGAACGCCTCTTACTACAAGGAGAATCCGCACGACGACCGCGCGCCCATGTACGTGCTGCCGCGGCAACGCACCCTGGCCGCGGGCGAGTTGTCGGTGGCGGTGGTCGGGGCCGGGCCCGCCGGGCTGTTCGCGGCCGACGAGCTGCTGCGCCACCCCGGCGTGCGCGTCACCGTGTTCGACCGGCTCCCGACCCCGTACGGGCTCGCGCGGGCCGGGGTCGCCCCCGACCACCAGGACACCAAGCAGGTCACCGAGCTCTTCCGGGCCATCGAGTCGCAGCCCGGCTTCCGCTACCGGCTCGGCGTCGAGGTCGGCACCGACCTCACCCACGCCGACCTGCTGCGTACCCACCACGCGGTGATCTACGCGGTCGGCGCGGCCACCGACAAACGGCTCGGCATCGAGGGCGAGGACCTGCCCGGCAGTGTGTCCGCCACGGAGTTCGTGGCCTGGTACAACGGCCACCCCGACCACGCGGACACCGTGTACCGCCTCGACACCGCACGCGCCGTCGTCGTCGGCAACGGCAACGTCGCCCTCGACGTGGCCCGCATCCTGACGGCCGACCCCGAGGCCCTGGCCCGTACCGACATATCCGACCGTGCGCTCGCCGCACTGCGCGCGAGCCGGGTCCGCGAGGTCGTCCTCCTGGGGCGCCGCGGTCCGGCCCAGGCCGCCTTCACCGTGCCCGAACTCCTTGCGCTCTCCGCCCTGGACGACGTGGACGTCACGGTGGAGGGCTGGCCCGCGGATCTGCCGATCGACCCCACTCGTGCTGCCCACGCCGACGACCCCGCCGGTGCCGGCGTCGGCGTCGGCGTCGGCGAGAAGATTCGGCTGCTCGCGCAACTGGCGGCCCGCACCCCGGTCGAGGGCCGCCGCCGTATCACCCTGCGCTTCCTGGCCGCCCCGGCACGGCTCACGGGCGACGAGCGCGTACGGGCCCTGGAGATCACCCCCACCGAGCTGCACACCGACGCGGACGGCACCGTGCGCGCCCGGCCCGCCGGACCCGTCGAGACCCTGGAGACCGGTCTCGTGCTGCGCTCCGTCGGCTACCGCGCCCGGCCCGTGCCCGGGCTGCCCTTCGACGAGCGGACCGCGACCGTCCCGCACGACGGCGGCCGGGTCGAGCCCGGTGTCTACGTCGCGGGCTGGATCAAGCGCGGTCCGACCGGCTTCATCGGCACCAACAAGACCTGCGCCCAGGAGACCGTGGAGTCGCTCCTCGACGACTTCGCCGCCGGTCGCCTGGCACAGCCGGAGGCCGGTGCGGACATGGCGCCCGGCGCGCTCGGCCTGGAGGAGTGGCGTGCGATCGACCGTACGGAACGGGCGGCGGGGGAGTCCCAGGGCCGTCCCCGCGTGAAGCTCACGGACCTCGGCGCGCTGCGCCGGGCCGCCGCGGCCTCGACCGCGCCAGCGGCTCCGGTACGCGCCTGACCGGCGCACCGCCGCTCGGTACGGGGCGGGGCCTGGGCCCGGACGCTCAGGCCCTCTCCAGGTCCGACACCCGCTGGTCCGGGGACAGCTCCACGCCCAAGTTCCTGAGGGTCGCGTCGAGCACCGCCCACACCGAGCGGCACAGCATCGTGCGCAACTCCTCCTCGGACAGCTCACGTTGGGGGTCGCGCACCCACTGGTTCACCGCCGTGTCCACGAACCCCACGATGCCCACGGCGACCGACCGGATCGGTGCCCCGCGCACTCCGAGCGCCTCGAGCACCTCGCCGAACCGCTCGCCCAGCATGAGGGCGATGGCGGTCTTGGTGTCCGCGACCAGCGAGCCGTCGCCCATCGCGTGCTCGCCGACGCCCATGTACGCGTACAGGCGCGGGTGTTGGGACACCCAGTCCAGGTGGGCGCTCACCACCCGGCGTACGGACTCCTCGATCGTCCCGTCGAAGGTGAGCGTGGGCTCCATCCGCCGCATGAACGACTCCACCACGCGGCGGCGGATCAACTCGTCCAGCGAGGCACGGTCCTTGAAGTGCCGGTACAGCACCGAGCGCGGCACTCCCACGCGCTCCGCGAGCCGCTGCACACCGAAGACCGCGCCCTCCTCCTCGATGAGCGCCACCGCCGCGTCCACCCACTCGACCTGCCGCTGTGCCTTGTGCTCGTCCCAGCGGGTGGAGCGTCCGTCGATCTGCGGCTCTCCGCCGGTCTTCTGCGCCATCCCGTCACAATATCCGCCGTTCACACACGTCCGGAGTCCGCGTGCGGTGCGGACCCGCAGGCCCGGGCCCCGCCGGCCCGACTGCCGGTCCCCGCGGCCGTGTTCGTGCCGTCCGCGGAGGTGAGCCGCGGTTTTCGGGGCACTCGTCATCCGGATGAGGAAGCGGAGGAGACAACGCTCATGGAAATCTCGGGTGTCATCAGCGCGATAGTGATCGGAATCGTGATCGGCGTGATCGGCAGGCTGGTCGTTCCGGGGCGTCAGCGCATCGGCGTGCTGTGGACCATCGTGGTGGGGATCGTGGCCGCGTTCGTCGGCTCGGCCATCGCCTCGGCGTTCGATGTCGCCGACACCGAAGGAGTCGACTGGGTCGAGTGGCTCTTCCAGATCGGCCTTGCCGCACTCGGCGTCGCCGCGCTCGACAGGGTGAAGGTCCGGCGGCGCTGACGCGGCGCCGACCGCACTGCGCAACCCTCGTGCCCGGGCCGGCCGCGTGCCGGTCCGGGCACGCGCGCGAGCGCACGCCCTGCCGGTTCGCGTCCGCCTCCCGCCGCACCGGTTCGCGTCCGCGTGCCGACCTGCCGGTCCGCGTCCTGTCCTGCCGGTTCGCGTCCGCGCGGCGTCCTACTGGCTCGCGTCGGCGCGCTGTCCGCTGCCCGTGCGCTGCCCGTCGTCCGCGCGCTGCTTGTCGTGCCGCGCCAGCACGGTCAGGAGCGAGGCCACGGTGAGCCCGGCCTCGGCCGGGTGCCGCAGCGGGTTGCTCGGCTCGATGCGGTACGTGTTGGAACGTCCCTCGCGCGTGTGCGAGAGGTATCCCGCGGCTTCGAGGTCGCCGATGATCCGCTGCACCGCCCGTTCCGTCAGCCGGCAGTGGGCCGCGATGTCACGGATCCGTGAGGACGGTTCATCCGCGATCGTGGCCAGCACACGGGCGTGGTTGGTCAGGAAGGTCCACCCGGAGTGAGGTTCTGGTACGCCACTCATGGCTTCAGGGTAGACGTACCATTCGCGACAGGAAATAGACGAAAACAATTTCCTGTATCGCTTGACGCGTAAGTTCTGTCAGACGACTCTGGAGATGGGATTCCGTTACGCCAGGGTGCAGGCACATCCGGGGAGCCGACGCCATGTCCGACCACCAGTCGACGACTGCCGTCCCGGGCAGCGCCGCACCGCCCAGCCCTGGGCCGGTGCCCGGGCCGTCGGGGCAGCTGGTCGTCGAGGTGTACGAGGTCGGGCCGCGCCGGCACATCGTGGTCGGCGGCGAGATCGACCTGGACAGCGGTCCCGCCCTCGCGGACGCCCTCGCGGCGGCGCTCGAGGACTCGCAGACCGGGATCGACCTGGACCTGAGCCGTGTGGGCTTCTGCGACGCCACCGGGCTCAACGTGCTCCTGAGCCTGCGCGAGCAGGCCCTGGAGCAGGACCGGACGCTGGTCCTGCGGGCCGCGAGCCCGCTGCTGATCCGGGTCCTGTCCGTCACCGACTCCCTCGCCCTGCTGGCCGGCTGGCCGGAGGGCGAGGACGCGCAGGAGGGGGAGGAGCTGCGGACCGAGCTCGCCCATCTGCGCAGGGCCATGGAAACCCGTCCCGTCATCGACATGGCGCGCGGCCTCCTCATGGCCACGTTCCGGCTGGACGCCGAGGACGCCTGGACCGTACTGGTCGAGGTCTCCCAGCACACCAACATCAAGCTGCACGAGGTGGCGCGGATGCTCCTCGACGCCGGTACGGCCGAGGAGACGGTGGACCCGCAGGTGCAGCAGGAGGTCGCGGCCGCGGTCGGCCGTCTGACGGCCCGGAGCGCGGCGTCGGCGTCGGAGCGGCCCGCGGAGGTCTCGTCGAACGGGTCGGCTCCGGAGCATGGGGCGGCTTCGTCGAACGGGTCCGCTCCGAAGCATGGGGCGGCCCCGGGGCAAGCGTCGGCTCCGAAGCACGGGTCGGCCCCGAATCACGGGCCCGCCCCGGCGCATCAGCCCGCCCCCGTGCCGGGCCCGGTCCCGCGCCGGGTGAACGGCTCGGCGCCGTCGACCGGTTCCGGCCCCGGGGACGCCGCGGAGTACACCGACGCGCCCGCCCCGCCCACCGACAACACGCAGCCCACTGGCGCACCCGCCCCGCCCACCGACATGCAGCCCACCCGCGCACCCACACGCGGCCCGCGGTCCGGTGCGACCCGGTCAGGCGGCTGACGCGGCCGGCGCCGACATCTCGCGCACCGAGGCGTCGCGCACCCTGCGCCCCGTCTCGGCCAGCCGCACCGCCGCCCTGGCCGCCGCCTCGTAACACCGCCGTACGAACGGCAGTTGCTCCAGGTGCGGCGAGAGCCCGGCCAGGGCGATGGCCGCCGCGACCCCGGCCCAGGCCACCGGGCCGAGCGGCGTGCAGCCGAAGAAGTGGCTGACGCCCGGCGTCTGCACGAGCGCGACGAGCACCGCGGCCGAGCCGAGCGCCGTCGCCCACACCAGCGGGCTGCGCCGCCGGCCCGCGAGGGTCTGCGCGAGCTGCGCGCCCACCACCCCGCACAGCGCCATCGTGCCGGCGCGGCGCTCCGTACCGGGAGTCCAGCGGCCGATCAGATACGCGGCCACGGCGCCCAGACAGGTGGTCACGCCGCGCCGCCGGATGTGCCGCAGCAGCGGCGCGCCCAGGATCCGTACGCCCATGGGCTCGGTCCTGGCCCGCTCGGCGGTTGCCTCGTCGTCGCTCGGGGTGACCGCGACCGCCATCGCCGGGAACATGTCGGTGAGCAGGTTCACCAGGAGCAACTGCCGTGTGGAGAGCGGCGACGCACCGGAGATCAGCGTGCCCAGCACACTGAACGCGACCTCGCCCGCATTGCCGCCGATGAGGATCGCGATCGCGTCCGCGACGCTGCGCCAGAGCGCGCGGCCCTCGTGGATCGCCTCCGCGAGGACGGACAGATCGCCGTTGGTCAGGACGATGTCGGCGGAGCCGCGCGCGGCCGCCGAGCCGCGCGAGGTGATCGCGATCCCCACGTCGGCCGCGCGGATCGCGGCCGCGTCGTTCGCGCCGTCGCCGGTCATCGCCACCACCCGGCCCGCCTCCTGGAGCGCCTCGACCACCTGGAGCTTCTGCTCCGGCGCGACCCGCGCCACCACCCCGGCGCCGTGCAGCGCGCGGGCGCGGCCCGAACGGTCCATGGCCAGGAGCTCGTCCCCGGTGACCACGCCCGCGTCCTCGGGCCAGCCCAGCTGGGCGGCCACCGCCTGCGCCGTCTGCGGATGGTCGCCGGTGAGCATCACCGGAAGGACACCCATCTCCCGCAGCTGGGCGAGGAGTTCGGAGGAGGTGGCGCGCGGCAGGTCGGCGAGCGCGAGCAGACCGGTGAACTCCAGGTCCTTGAGCGGCTGTTCGAGATCGCCCTCGCGGGCCTCGGCCACGGCGAGCACCCGCAGGCCCTGCCCAGCGAGCTCCTCGGCGGTGGCCGCCGCGTGCTCGGGCAGATCACGGCAGGCGGGCAGGACCACCTCGGGGGCGCCCTTCACCACCAGATACGGTTCGCCGCCGCCGTTGTGCCCGGTCGCGGCCGCGTACCCGCGGCTGGCCTCGAACGGCAGCTCGCCCGTCGGGGTCCACCCCTCGTCCGCCGGTGCCGCGTCGAGCACGGCCTCGTCGGTGGCGTGCGCCGGACGCCTGCCCTGCTCCGTGTCCACCGGCGGGCAGGCCCGCGCCGCGAGCCGCAGGATGCGCTCGGCCGCCTCCTCGTCCGCCGCGTACACCGTGCCGTCGGGCGCGGCCACGCGCGACAGGCGCAGGCGGTTCTCGGTGAGCGTGCCCGTCTTGTCGAAGCACACCGTGTCCACGCGGCCCAGCGCCTCCAGGGTGCGCGGTGTGCGCACCAGCATCCCGCGGCGCGAGAGCCGGCGGGCCGCCGCCATCTGCGCGACCGTCGCCACCAGCGGCAGCCCCTCGGGCACGGCGGCCACCGCCACCGCGACCCCGCCGCCCACCGCACGGCGCAGCGGAGTGCCGCGCAGCAGCGAGAGCGCGCTGACGGTCGCCCCGCCGAACAGGGTCAACGGCAGTGCCTTGCCGGTCAGTTCGCGCAGCCGCGCCTGGACCCCCGCCGCCGGCGGGGTGCGGGCGGCGAGCGAGGTGGCCCGGCCCGCCTCCGTGTGCCGGTCGGTGGCGACGACCACGGCGCGCGCCCGTCCCGCGACCACGATGGTGCCCTCGAAGACCATGCAGTGCCGCTCGGCCACCGGGGCGCCAGGCGTCGGATCGGTCTGCTTCGGCACCGGCAGGGACTCCCCGGTGAGCGAGGACTCGTCGACCTCCAGGCCCTCTTCGTGGACGAGCCGGGCGTCGGCGGGGACCACGTCGCCGGATTCGAGCAGGATCTCGTCGCCCGGCGAGAGCCGGGCCGCGTCGACGGTCCGCGCGTGCTCGCGGTCCGGCCGCGAGCCCTCCTGGATGCGCCGCGCCTTCTGCTTCTGCCCGGCGGCCAGCCCCTCCAGGGCCTGTTCGGCCCGCAGCCGCTGCACCCCGCCGGCCATCGCGTTGAGGTCCATGGCGCCGACCACGAGCAGCGCGTCCACGACGGAGCCGAGCAGAGCCGAAGCGGCCGCGCCGGTGGCGAGCACCGGCGTGAGCGGATCGTTGAGCTCTTTGCGTACGGCGTCGGCGAACCGCAGCGACCACAGCGCCGGTGCCGCCGCCTTGTGCCGCAGTACGGAAGCGGTCGCCTCGCGAGCCGAGCCGCGCAGCCGGTCGAGCGTCGAGGGGGCTGCCGGGCGCTGCTCGGCGAGCCGGGCGCGCACCTCCGCCGGGTCCAGGCCGTGCCAGGGCACGCGCGGACGGGGCGCCGGCGGCCGGGCGGCGGCCACGGCGAGCGCGCCGCGCCACCCGGTGAACAGGGCCACCGCCGCGGCACCGTTGACCGGGGCGTGCCGGGTGCCGGGCAGCAGCGGTGTGCTCTGCCCCTTGCCGCCGCCCGCCACCATCAGACCGGACAGGGCGGCGCCCGCGCGGGCCAGGGCCTGGGAGCGGGCGCCGGTGCGGCGCGCGGCCGGGATCGCGGTCAACAGCCGCCATACGTCGGTCAGTCCGCCGCGCGCGAGCACGTCGGCGCCCCACACCAGCGCCGAGTCCTCGTCGGTCACGGCCACCGCGAGGTCTCCCGCGAGCAGCCCCCGTACGAGCGCCGCGTCGTCGTCCGTGCCGATGCGCGCCACGGTCAGGACGACGCGCCCCTCGTCCCGGAGCGCGCCCACCACCTCGTCGAACGGCCGCTGCGCCGGGGCCACTTCGTCGGCCACCGAGGCCACGTCGCCGAGCGCCGGATCGCCGCAGAGCACGAGCCGCAGGCCCGCCCGCCGTGCGGCGTCGAGCACGGGCTCGGTCATCGGGTCGAGGGCCGGGGGCCGCTCCGGCCCGCCACCGGTGTCCGTGCCGGTTGCGTCACGGGCCGGACGCAGGGCGCTCGGGTGTACGACGAGGGTGTCGGCCAGTTCCAGCCGCCGCAGCCGGCGTCCGTCGCGCACCAGGACCCCGGCCCGGGCCAGCGCCAGGCCCAGGCCGGAGGAGAAGGCGGCGGGGCCGTAGCGCGCGGCCTTCGGCGACCCCGCGAGCACGGCCTCGGCCGCCTCCGCCAGATCGTGCTTGACGAGCAGCGCGGCCGCCGCGCCCGCCCCGCTCCCGGCGCCCGCCGCCGCGGCGTACTCCTGCGCGGGCGTGACCCGCAGCGGCGGCCGGACGCCCTCGGGTGCGGGGAGGCTCTGCCGTCCGGGCGCGCACAGGTCGTCATGCAGCGCCTCGAAGGCCGCGGCCCGTGCCGTCGCCTCCGCCAACTGCCCCGCGCGCAACGTGCCGTCGAGCAGCAGGGAGACCGGCGACTGGCCGGCGCCGTGGGCCGCGGCGTTGGCGGCGGCGAGCAGCAGATCGCGCCCGGTGCGGCCGAACCTGCCCCGCAGCAGCGCGCGGGCGCGCGGGTTCTCCCGTACGAGCGTGACCCCGGCGGTCACCAGACGCGAGGAGGGCGGCAGCCGCAGCGCACGGCTTGCCACGGCCGCGACCACGCCGGCCGCGTCCAGGGCGAGCACGCCCGCGGCGTCCCGTATCGCTCCCGTGTCGCCGGGATGCGCGGTCTCCTCCGGCGCGTCCTCGTCGTCCCCGTCCTCTCCGACAGCGGGTGCGTCCGCGGCCAGACCGTGTCCGGCGAGCAAGTCGCGCGCCTTGGCGACGAGGTGTTCGGCGGCCTCGTCGCCGACCGCGGTCAGGATGAGCCGGCCGAGCCCGTCGTCCCAGTGCGCCGTCAACACATCGGGATGGGCGGCGAGTTCGGCCGCGGCCTTGCGGGCGGCGGCGGTCAGCCGGGAGCTGCGGCCGTGCGGCGCGGCTTCGTCGGCGTGCCGGACCGGCAGGTGGACGCGCGGGCCGGCCCGCCAGGTCCCGGAGCGTCCGCGCAGGGTGTTGCGGGCCACGTGCTCGACCCGGGTGACGGCACCGTGCACGGCGTCGGCGCCGGACACGACCGTCCGCAGAACACCGGCCGTCAGTCCCGCGGCGGCACCCGCGGACGCGGCGAACGAGAGCCCCGAAGGCATGCTGAACACCATGAGTTACCTAGACCTGCCTTGTCCGTACGCGGGTGGGAGGGGTGGGGATCGGCGGGCCGCCGGCATCCAACTGGCCTGTGGGGCCCGCTACTTGAGGGGCTCCTCGGCCCGGACGGCTTCGCGTGCACCGGCCGGCTGACGCGTACCGCGCCGGCCGGTCCCGGCGCTCTTCGTGGCGGGGAGCTTGGCGCCCGGGCCGGGCGGGGTGGGGTCGTCGGTGTCGGGTGCCGCGGTCTCACTTGTGCCGGGCGGCGGCGCGGGCTTCGCGCTCTTGCGGCGGGAGGCCGGCGGGGTGCCCTTGCCAGGCGTGGCGGGGTGGTGGCCCTCGCCGGTGGCGGGCGGGGTGGCTTCGCTCAAGGCCTCGGGTTCCCTGCCCGGCGGCGGCGCGGGTGCGGTCTCCTGGTCCGGGGCCGCGCGCTCCGTACCCGCCGACGCGGACTCCACGTTCCGGCCCGCGGACCCCGTCTCCGCACCACGGCCCGCCGCCGCCTCGTCCACGTCCTCGTCCTCGTCGCGGGACTGGGTCAGCCACACCACGGCGGCTCCGGTGACGGCGATCGGCCACTCGATGGCCCCGGCCACGCCGAGCAGCCCGGCGCCCGCGTACGCCACGATGCGTCGGCTCTTCGGCGACACCACCCCGACCCGGTCGAGGGTTTCGTCGGCGACCCTGGCCACCACACCCGCTCCCGGAAGCTGCCGCAGCCGTGCGGCGGCCGCGCGCACGGGACGGGTGAGGTCGGGGGGCGCGCTCCGGTTCTCGCTCACGACGGCCTCCTGCTGCTGCTTGCTGCCTTGCGACGGTTTCCCCGCCGGGTTCCCAGAAACCTTCGGGGAAAGCCCGCGCGAGCAGCGGCAGTTCAGTGGAGGCGGGGTGGAGACGACGGGTGTGGGTGCAGGAGGCGGATCAGTGGACGCAGAGGCAGAACGGGTGCCCCGCGGGGTCCGCGTACACCCGCCAGTTGGCACCCGGACGCACCTCGTCCGTGCGCTCCAGAAGGGTCGCGCCCAGTGCGAGCGCCCGCTTCTCCTCGGCCTCGAGGTCGTCCACGTCGAAGTCCAGATGGAGCTGCTGCGGATGCTCCTGGCCGGGCCACTGCGGCGGCCGGTACCCGTCCACGCGCTGGCAGGCCAGCGGGGTCCCCTCGAATCCGCGCACCTCGATCCACCCCGGGTCCTCGGGGTCCCGCTCCACCCGGCCGCCCAGCAACTGGGCGTAGAATGCGGCCAGTTGTACGGGATCGGCGCAGTCGAGCGCGATGGCCTGAAGCTTCCGGATCACCGGCGTCACTCCTCGTTCCGTGTTCGCCCGCGCGGCGCCGCCCGCCGGTACCGCTGCGGCACAGCCGTCACGCCGCCGTCGCCGCACCGCCCTCACGGACCCGCCTACGCACCTTTTGTGCCCTCTCGTTCCCCGCGGAAGCCGGCCCACACCACCATGGTGGCCGCCAGGACGACGAGGGTGACGGACCGGAGCGTGGCCGACATCCCGGCCGTGTGGTCCTGGCCCGCCGAGACAGCCAGACGACGTAGAGGCCGTACGGGGTGTGCTCGCCCGCCGTGGGCAGCGCGAGCAGGCCCAGCCGCCGCGGTGCGGTGGAGCACGGTGCGGTGGTGGGGGCGTCAGCCCAGCCCTCTGTCGCCGCGGAGCCGCGGAGCAGGGCGCCCACAACCCCCTCAACCCGAAAACCCCGCCTCCCCGAGCGACTTCTCGATCCGCGCCCGGTGGTCCGCCTCCCACTCGTCGAGCGTCAGGGCCTCCTCCTTCGCCGTCTTCAGGCGCGCGGCCGTGAGCACGTCCTGCGCGCGGTCCCGCGGCACGACCACCACCCCTTCCTCGTCCGCCACCACGATGTCGCCCGCGTGCACGATCACCCCGCCCACGCGGACCGGCTCGTTGAAGGGTTCGACCGTCTTCTTGTTGCCTGGGAGGGGGACAACTCCCCGCGCGTACACGGGAAACCCGCTCGCGCGCACCTCGGCGATGTCCCGGATCGCGCCGTTCATCACGAACCCCGCGATGCCGCGCCGCTGGGCGATCGCGCACACGTTGCCCCCGGCCAGCGCGTAGCGCGCGTCGGCCGCCTCCACGACGAGGACCGACCCGGGCTCGGCGCGGTAGATCGCGGCGTGCAGGCCCAACTGGTCGCCCGCCGGGCAGCGCACCGTGAAGGCCGGGCCCGCGATCCGTGGCGCGGGGCCCCACAGCGGACGGATGTCGAGGTCCATCACCTGCGCACGGCCGACCGCCTCGGCGAGGGTGGTGGGCGAGAGCGCACGGAACGCGTCGTACGTGCGGTCCTCGTCCGCACGGCCACTACCCGTCGCGCCGCCGCCGCTGCTCTGCTCGTCGTCGTTCATATCCGTTACGTCCTCGCTGAGTTCGAGTGGGTGCGCGCCGGGTTCGACCTGATCACGAAGGGGACCCGCGAAACAAGTGGTGACGGATGCGCGGCCGCGTGACCCGTGTCGCTGTTGGGCCGATCGGGTGAGTCTGCGCAAGAATCGGCTGGTGCAGACAATCAGTGCGAGCCGGAAGAGCCGCTCAGGCTCCCAGGACGGCGCGGCGACGGGCCGCGCCGGAGACCGACGGACGGGACAGGTGGAGCAGTGAACCGGCACAGCCGCGACGTCACGGACGAACAGTGGGAGGGACTCGCCGAGGTCGTCCCCCTGCGCAGCCGTGACGCATGGCCGTCCTGGCCGGGCTACCGAGCCCTGCCGGAGGCCGAGACCGAGACACGGCGCCGTTTCACGGTGCTGCGCGTGAACGTCTTCGCCGACGCGCGCGACGTCGCCCGCTCCCTCATGGGCGGGATACCCGTGCTGCTCGACCTGAGCGGTGCGGAGACCCAAGTGGCCAAGAGAGTCCTGGACTTCAGCAGCGGGGTCGTCTTCGGCCTCAACTGCGGCATGACCCGCGTGGACCGCAACGTGTTCCTCCTGACGCCCCCGGACACCGAGGTGCAGGGCTTCGTACAGGAAGCGACCGGGATCGCGCTGCCGCGCCCGTAGCGGCGTCCTTCGATCGTAGGAAGGCCCGGACGGTAAAACGGTTCGGCAGAAAAGCCCTGCTTAGCCTCGCGGCATGACGCTGCTCCAGGAAGGCGAGGCCACCGGTGCCGCGACCGCGCCCGACCGCCCCGCCGCCCCGTACACCGACCACCCCGCCCACCGCCCCGCCGTCCGCGCCCTGCGGCTCTCCGCCTTCGCCGGACACCGCCGCATCACACTGCCGCTCGGGCCGTTCACCCTCATCACGGGACCGAGCGGCAGCGGCAAGTCCAGTGCGCTGCGCGCGTACGAGCTGCTCGCGCGCCTCGCCTCCGGCACACCCCTCGCGCAGGCCGTGCCGGACCCGGAGGCCTGCGTGCCGGAACAGGCCGGGCCCGACCGGCAGGGGCGGCGCGGGTTCCGGCTCGGGTGCCTGGTCGAGGGACCGGCAGGGCGCGTACGGCTCGACCTCGCCGTCCAGGTCGAGCCCGAACTGCGCATCGCCGGCGAGCGCCTGAGCCTCGGCGACGTGGTCCTCATGGAGTCCGCGCTCCGCGACCCCGCCCGCCGCGCGGTCCACGCGGTATGGCACCCGGCGGGCCACGCGCCCGCCACCGGAGTGCCCCTGCCCGACGACCAGCTGGCCACGGCTCTGCTCCCGCTGCACGTGGCCGGTGCGACGGACGGACAGCGCAGCGTCCTCGCCGCGGCCGAGCAGGCCGTGCTCGCCCTGCGCTCCTCGTACGCCTGCGATCCGCAGCCCTCCCGCATGCGCGCCCCGGTGCCTCCGGGACCGGGCCGGCTGCTGCGGGACTGCGGGAACCTGGCCGACGTGCTGCGCCGCACCCGGGCCGAGTGCGGCACACGGCACGCCCAGCTCGTCGCGGCGGCGCGGGCGGGTTCGACGGGCGCGGTCATGGACGTACGGGCGGAGAGCGCCGCAGCAGGACACATCCGCGCGGTCCTCGACCGGGGCGGGGCGGCCGCCACCCCGCTCGCGCACCTCGGAGACGGGGAGCTGCGGCACCTCGCCCTCTCCCTGGTCCTGCTCACCGGCCCCGGTGTGCTCGCCGTGGACCAGGTCGGCGAAGTCCCTTCGGCGCTCCAGCCGTTGACCGTGCTGGCCGACGGACTCGACCGCGACCTGGACCGGCGCCAGCGCGAGGAGCTGCTCCGGCTCGCGGCGCGGATGTGCGCCCGCGGCCACATCCGGCTCGTGGCGGCCGTGGGCGAGGACGCGGCGGGGGCGGGACGGGCCGCCGGGGCCGCGATGGTAGACCTGGGGCGTGACAGAGAAGGAACAGAGCACCACGAGCGGCGATCTTGACGTACGGGACCTGCAGCGCAGGCTGGCCGCGTTCGCGGCCGCGCGGGACTGGGGCCCGTATCACACGCCCAAGAACCTGACCTCCGCGCTCAGCGTCGAGGCGGCCGAACTCGTCGAGATCTTCCAGTGGTTGACGCCCGAGCAGTCCGCGCGGGTCATGGACGACCCGGACTTCGCGCACCGCGTCCGTGACGAGGTGGCCGACGTCCTCGCGTATCTGCTGCAATTGTGCGAGGTGCTCGGCGTGGACGCCCTCGCGGCCCTCGCGGACAAGATCGAGCGCAACGAGAAGCGGTATCCGGTGGGGGCGGAGGGTCCCGCCGTGCCGGGTCGGATCAAGTCGGCTCCGGAGTCGGCCGGGGGCCCGGACCCGGCGAAGTGAGCAGCGCCACGGGGTGCGGGCCGACCGCCCGCACCCCGTGCCCGACAGCAGCAGGCCTCAGCCCAACTGCCCCTGCACCTGCGAAGAGATCAGCTCCAGGTGGTCCAGGTCGTCCAGATCGAGGATCTGGAGATACACCCGCTGCGACCCGATCTCCGCGTATCGGCCGATCTTGTCGACCACCTCGGCCGGCGAGCCCGCCAGCCCGTTGGCCTTGAGCTCCTCCACCTCGCGTCCGATGACCGCCGCGCGCCGCGCCACCTCGGCGTCGTCCTTGCCCACGCAGGCCACCAGGGCGTTGGAGTACACCAGGCTGTCCGGCTTGCGCCCTGCCAGCTCGGCCGCCGAGCGGACCCGGCCGAACTGCCGCTGGGAGTCCTCGATCGAGGCGAACGGAATGTTGAACTCGTCCGCGTACTGGGCCGCGAGCCGCGGCGTGCGCGTCGCACCGTGCCCGCCGATCAGAACCGGCACCTTGCTCTGCGCCGGCTTGGGCAGCGCGGGCGAGTCGGTCAGCCGGTAGTGCGTGCCCTCGTACGAGAAGGTCTTGCCCGTCTCCGTGCCCCACAGGCCGGTGACGATGGCCAGCTGCTCCTCGAGCCGGGCGAACTTCTCCTTGGGGAACGGGATCCCGTACGCCTTGTGCTCCTCCTCGAACCAGCCCGCGCCCAGGCCCAGTTCGACCCGGCCGCCGGACATCTGGTCCACCTGTGCGACCTGGATCGCGAGCACACCGGGCAGCCGGAAGGTGCCGGCCGTCATCAGCGTGCCGAGGCGGATGCGCTTGGTCTCGCGCGCCAGGCCGGCCAGCGTGATCCACGCGTCGGTCGGCCCCGGCAGCCCGTCGGCGGAGCCCATCTTCAAGTAGTGGTCGGAGCGGAAGAAGGCGTCGAAGCCGAGGTCCTCGGTCGCCTTGGCCACGGTCAGCAACGTGTCGTAAGTGGCCCCCTGCTGGGGCTCGGTGAAGATGCGAAGATCCATGTCCTCCATCCTGCACGCTCGAACGGCCGTCAACCGAGCCGACCCCGCGCGTCCGCCCTGTCCTCGGTCGGGTGAAAGTCCGTCAACTCCATGCATGAGGACGGTTGCTGACAGTGACCGGCCCCAGAGGTGATCGTTGGCTCGGGCGGAGCCGGAACGCCCGGCGCCGGCGAACGCTGCCCGGGCGTCGCCCGCACGTACTGCTCCGCCCCACTGGACGGAGCGCAGGCCGAGGAGGCCGTCAATGTCCCAGGAAGCCGCGCCGGAACAGACCGCCGACTCCATCCCCGCCCAGGGCGGCCGGCCCAAGGGCCTGTTGCAGCAGATGGAGGAGCTGATGGCCGCGCTCAACGCGGACCTGTCCCAGCTCGACGCCGAACTCCAGACCTCCCCCCGCACCCGCACCGAGGACACTCCCGGGACCGCGCCGGACACCGTCGGCTAGGGTGTCGGCCCGAACGAGGGGCCCGAACGCGGGCCCCGACGCGGGCCCCGACGCGGGCCCGGATGTGGGTCGGCACGCAGGGCCGAGCTCGGGGCCGGACGAGGTGGGGGAGATGGCGCAGACGCGCGGCAGCAGTGTGACGGGCTGGATCCATGCGACGGCCAGCGTGCTCGTCGGCGCGGGCGCCATGCTCATGCTGGGCGTCCAGTTCTTCTCCGCCACGACGGCCGGCGCGATCGCCATCGGCGTCGCGCTGGTCGGCCTGGTCGTCGAGGCCAAGAACGGCGACACCTCCCCCCGCCGCACCTTCCACCTGGCCGGCCTCCTGATGGGGCTCGCGGCGGCGGTCCTGGCGCAGATCGTGCCGGGGCTGTTCCTGTTCGCGGCGATGTAGCCGCTTCTCCGTCCCCCGCTTCCCCGCTTCTGTGCGGGGCTGTGGGCCGCGGCCCGTTTACTGCCCGGATCGGCCCGGCTCCCCTTCTGACCTCCGGCTTTGCATAATGCTCGGGTGACAGCAGGACGGCATCGAAAGCAGCGCGCGGAAGGGGGAGTTGGGCGTTCCGGTCATGCCGGATATGTACGGGTGTGCCGTGCCCTCGCCCGCAGGCTCCGCCGCCCGGCCCTGCCGCCGCCCCTGTGGCTCCGTCTCGAAGGCATCGCCGTCGCGGTGCTCGGTGCCGGCGCGATCGTGGTCTGCGGCGCGGCGGGCACCCTGGCCGGGTTCCCGTCGGCGCAGTCCGCCGCGGCCGGCGCGGTCGCCGCGCTCGCGCTGACCCTGTACCTCCTGGTCACCCGCGCCGGCCGGATCCTCGGCGCCGCCGTCGCCGCGCTCGGCATCGCGCTCGCCCTGCTCGTCCCGCAGCTCACCACCGACGTCACGCTGGCCGGACGCGGGGAGCGGGTGCAGGTGGTGGTGACCGCCGTCGCCGTGAGCCAGGAGGACGACGAGAAGTACCTCTGCTCCGTGCGGTACGGCGACGGGACACCGGTCAAGCGCCGGCTCTCGCGCGGCTGCTCGGCCGCGGTGACCCCCGGCTCCTCGATCGGGATGCTGTACGACCCGAAGGGGCGGCTGGCCCCGCACGGCATCAGCCCGGCGGGCGCGACCTGGCGCCTGGTGGCCCAGGGTGCGGCGCTGACTGCGGGCCTCGCCGTGCTGGCGTATCTGGCGGTCGTACGCTCCATCCGCCGCGGCGCCTGAGCGCCCGCCCGTCGCGGCTGCCGGGAGCCCGCCCGCCTTCGGCCCGTACCCGCGCGATGCGCCCTGGAGAGCCCCCGAAGAGCCCTTGAGCCCTGAGCCTACGGGCCGAAAATCCCTGCAGGTCGCAGCGGTGACCGGGGTACTTTGTGCGGACGCCCGGCCCCGGGCGCACTCCACCCGACGGCGTCATCGCGCCCTCGGACGACCGCCTACGTATCGAGGCACCCACCGTGTTCCTGACGATCTCCACCACCGGCACCCCGGACCGCCCGGCGACCGACCTCGGCTTCCTGCTGCACAAGCATCCCGACAAGGCGCAGGTGTTCAGCACCGCGCAGGGCAAGGCGCATGTGCTGTATCCCGAGGCGGACGATCAGCGGTGCACGGCGGCGCTGCTCCTGGAGATCGACCCCGTCGCGCTCGTCCGCAAGGGGAAGGGCAAGGGCCGCGGCGGCGCCCCCGACGCGGCACTCGCGCAGTACGTCAACGACCGGCCGTACGCCGCCTCGTCCCTGCTCGCCGTGGCTCTGAGCACCGTGTTCAAGTCCGCCCTGCGCGGGGTGTGCACCGCCAAGCCGGAGCTCGTCGGCCGGAAGCTGCCGCTCACCGTCGAGGTGCCCGCGCTGCCCGCCCGCGGCGGGGCGGCCCTGGTCACCAAGCTCTTCGAGCCGCTCGGCTGGACCGTCACGGCCGAGCCCGTCCCGCTCGACGCACAGTTCCCCGACTGGGGCGACTCGCGGTACGTACGCCTCGTACTCGAAGGGGAGCAGGTGCTCGCCGAGGCGCTGCGGCACCTCTATGTCCTGCTGCCGGTGCTCGACGACGCCAAGCACTACTGGGTCGCCCCCGACGAGGTGGACAAGCTGCTGCGCGCCGGCGAGGGCTGGCTCGCGGAGCACCCCGAGCACAAGCTGATCACCAGCCGCTACCTGTCCCGGCGCTGGTCGCTCACGCGCGAGGCGATGGACCGCCTCGAACTGGTGCGCCTGGCCGACCTCGACGACCTGGCGGTCGAGGAGGTCGACAACGCCGTGGACGAGACCACCGACACCGAGGAGAAGCCGGTCCCGCTCGCCGTGCAGCGGCGCGACGCGATCATCGAGGCGCTCAAGGGCGCCGGCGCGCACCGCGTGCTCGACCTGGGCTGCGGCCAGGGCCAGTTGGTGCAGGCACTGCTCAAGGACGTCACGTTCACCGAGATCGTCGGCGTCGACGTGTCGATGCGCGCCCTCACCATCGCCGCGCGCCGCCTGAAGCTGGAGCGGATGGGGGAGCGGCAGGCCTCGCGCGTGCAGCTCTTCCAGGGCTCGCTCGCGTACACCGACAAGCGGCTCAAGGGGTACGACGCCGCGGTGCTCAGCGAGGTGATCGAGCACCTCGACCTGCCGCGGCTGCCCGCCCTGGAGTACGCGGTGTTCGGCTCCGCGCGGCCCGCGACGGTGCTCGTGACCACGCCGAACGTCGAGTACAACGTGCGCTGGGAGTCGCTGCCCGCCGGGCACGTACGCCATGGCGACCACCGCTTCGAGTGGACCCGCGAGGAGTTCCGCATGTGGGCCGGGCAGGTCGCCGAACGGCACGGCTACGGCGTGGAGTTCCGGCCCGTCGGGCCCGACGACCCCGAAGTGGGACCCCCCACACAGATGGCTGTTTTTACGATCAGCAGCACCACCGAAACCACCACCGCGAAGGGAGAGAAGGCAGCATGACGAACGACATCCGCACCGAAGCGCCGCGCGCGGGCCGCGTCCTGCCCGTCACCGACCTGTCCCTCGTAGTCCTGGTCGGCTCCACCGGTTCGGGCAAGTCCAGCTTCGCCCGCAAGCACTTCAAGCCCACCGAGGTGCTCTCCAGCGACTTCTTCCGCGGCCTGGTCGCCGACGACGAGAACGACCAGAGCGCCAGCGGCGACGCCTTCGACGTGCTGCACTACATCGCCGGCAAGCGCCTGGCCGCGGGCCGGCTCACCGTCGTGGACGCGACCAACGTGCAGACCGAGGCGCGCCGTCAGCTGGTCCAGATCGCCCGGCAGCACGACGTCCTGCCGATCGCGATCGTCCTCGACGTGCCCGAGGAGGTGTGCGCCGCGCGCAATGCCGGCCGCGCCGACCGCGCGGGCATGCCGCGCCGCGTCATCCAGCGCCACCAGCGCGAACTGCGCCGTTCGCTGCGGCACTTGGAGCGCGAGGGCTTCCGCAAGGTGCACATCCTGCGCGGCGTCGAGGAGATCGAGCACGCCTCGATCAGCATCGAGAAGCGCTACAACGACCTCACGCACCTCACCGGCCCCTTCGACATCATCGGCGACATCCACGGCTGCCGCTCCGAACTCGACACCCTGCTCGCCACGTTGGGTTACGAGGACGGGGTGCACCCGCAGGGCCGTACCGCCGTGTTCGTCGGCGACCTCGTCGACCGCGGCCCGGACTCCCCGGGCGTCCTGCGCCGCGTGATGTCCATGGTCAAGTCGGGCAACGCGCTGTGCGTACCGGGCAACCACGAGAACAAGTTCGGCCGCTACCTCAAGGGCCGCGGCGTCCAGCACACCCACGGCCTCGCCGAGACCATCGAGCAGATGGAGGGCGAGAGTGAGGAATTCCGGGCGGAGGTAAGGGAGTTCATCGACGGGCTCGTCAGCCACTACGTCCTCGACGAGGGCAAGCTGGTCGTGTGTCACGCCGGGCTGCCCGAGAAGTACCACGGCCGTACGTCCGGCCGGGTGCGCAGCCACGCCCTGTACGGGGACACCACCGGCGAGACCGACGAGTTCGGCCTGCCCGTGCGCTACCCGTGGGCCGAGGACTACCGCGGCCGGGCGGCGGTCGTGTACGGGCACACCCCCGTGCCGACCGCGACCTGGCTCAACAACACCATCTGCCTCGACACCGGCGCCGTCTTCGGCGGCAAGCTCACCGCGCTGCGCTGGCCGGAGCGCGAACTGGTCGACGTACCGGCCGAGAAGGTCTGGTACGAGCCGGTCAAGCCGCTCGCGACCGAGGCGCCCGGCGGGCACGAAGGCCGGCCGCTGGACCTGGCGGACGTGCACGGCAAGCGGATCGTGGAGACCACGCACGCGGGCCGGGTCGCGGTGCGCGAGGAGAACGCGGCGGCCGCGCTGGAGGTCATGAGCCGCTTCGCCGTCGACCCGCGCCTGGTCCCGTACCTGCCGCCGACCATGGCGCCGACGGCGACCTCTGCCGTCGAGGGCTTCCTTGAGCACCCGGCCGAGGCCTTCGCGCAGTACGCCGCCGACGGGGTCGAGCGGGTGGTGTGCGAGGAGAAGCACATGGGCTCGCGGGCCGTGGCGCTGGTCTGCCGCGACGCCGCGGCCGCCCGCGAGCGCTTCGGCGTCGAGGGCGTCACCGGGTCGCTGTACACACGTACCGGTCGGCCCTTCTTCGACGACTCGGTGGTCACGGAGGAGATCCTCGACCGCGTACGGAAGGCGGCCGACGAGGCCGGACTCTGGGCGGAGCTCGGCACGGACTGGCTGCTCCTGGACGGGGAGTTGCTGCCCTGGTCGCTGAAGGCGGGCGGCCTGCTCCGCTCGCAGTACGCGGCGGTCGGCGCCGCGGCCGGCGCGGTCTTCCCGGGCGCGCTCGCCGCCCTCGAATCTGCGGTTGCGCGCGGGGTGGACGCGGGCGAGCTGCTTGCGCGGCAGCGCGAACGGGCCGCCGACGCCTCGGCGTTCACCGAGGCGTACCGGCGCTACTGCTGGACCACCGACGGTCTGGAGGGCGTGCGCTTCGCGCCCTTCCAGGTGCTCGCCGTCAAGGGCCGCAGCATGGCGGCCGTCCCGCACGACGAGCAGTTGGCGCTGCTCGACCGCCTGGTGGCCGCCGACCCGACCGGTCTGCTCCAGACCACCCGCAGGCTCTACGTCGACACGGGCTCGCCCGAGTCGGTGCAGGCGGGCGTCGACTGGTGGCTGGAGATGACCGGGCGCGGCGGCGAGGGCATGGTGGTCAAGCCGCTCGGTGCCCTGGTGCGCGACGGCAAGGGCCGGCTCGTGCAGCCCGGCATCAAGTGCCGCGGGCGCGAGTACCTGCGGATCATCTACGGAGCGGAGTACACGCGCCCGGAGAACCTGGAGCGCCTGCGCCAGCGGTACCTCGGCCACAAGCGGTCGCTCGCCCTGCGCGAATACGCCCTCGGGGTCGAGGCCCTCGACCGGCTCGGCGCGGGTGAGCCGCTGTGGCGGGTGCACGAGGCGGTGTTCGCGGTGCTGGCTCTCGAGTCGGAGCCCGTGGACCCGCGCCTGTAGGACACCGGCGGGCGGCGGCAGGGGACCATCCCGTGCCGCCGCCCGCCCGAACCTGTGCCGAGCCCGGCGCTGACCGCCCCGAACTGGGGAAGGATGCCGTCATGGGATTCCATGTCGCCTCCGAGACCGGGCGCCTGCGCCGCGTCATCCTGCACCGACCCGACCTCGAACTGAAGCGCCTCACCCCCAGCAACAAGGACGCCCTCCTCTTCGACGACGTGCTCTGGGTCCGCCGGGCCCGCCAGGAGCACGACGGGTTCGCCGATGTGCTCCGCGACCGCGGCGTCGAGGTGCATCTCTTCGGCGACCTGCTCCGCGAGGCACTCGACGTGCCCGCCGCCCGCACCCTCGTCCTGGACCGCGTCTTCGACGAGAAGGCCTACGGCCCGCTGGCCACCCCGACCCTGCGGGCGGCCTTCGAGACGATGACCGCCGCCGACCTCGTGTCGGCGCTCGTCGGGGGCATGACCAAGCGCGAATACCTGGAGCAGCACCCCGAGCCGACCTCCGTGCGCTTCCACGCGATGGAGCTCGACGACTTCCTGCTCGGCCCGCTGCCCAACCACCTCTTCACGCGCGACACCTCCGCCTGGATCTACGACGGGGTCTCGATCAACGCGATGCGCTGGCCCGCCCGGCAGCGCGAGACCGTGCACTTCGAGGCGATCTACCGCCACCACCCGCTGTTCGCCGGCGAGCAGGGCGGGGCCTTCCACCACTGGTCGGAGGGGCAGTCCGACTACCCGTCGACGATCGAGGGCGGGGACGTCCTCGTCATCGGCAACGGCGCGGTGCTGATCGGGATGAGCGAGCGCACCACACCGCAGGCCGTGGAGATGCTCGCGCACAAGCTCTTCGCGGCCGGCTCGGCCCGCTCCATCGTGGCCCTCGACATGCCCAAGCGGCGGGCCTTCATGCACCTGGACACCGTGATGACGATGGTCGACGGCGACACCTTCACGCAGTACGCGGGCCTCGGCATGCTCCCCTCGTACACCATCGAACCCGGCGTGGGGGAGCGGGAGCTGAAGGTCACCGACCATCCGCCGGAGCACATGCACCGGGCCATCGCCGCCGCACTCGGCCTGGACGCGATCCGCGTCCTCACCGCCGTCCAGGACGTGCACTCCGCCGAGCGCGAGCAGTGGGACGACGGGTGCAACGTGCTGGCCGTCGAGCCCGGGGTCGTGATCGCGTACGAGCGGAACGCCACGACGAACACCTATCTGCGCAAGGAAGGCATCGAGGTGATCGAGATCCGGGGCAGCGAGCTGGGACGCGGCCGGGGCGGGCCGCGCTGCATGAGCTGCCCGGTCGAGCGGGATGCGGTGAACTGAGGGGGACCTCCGACCGCACCGGGTGGCTGTATATATTTGCCGACTCTCGTATAGAGTTGCAGACGTAGCCGAACCCGTCCCCTCACCGCCTTGGAGCATGCGCATGGCCACCGACCTGACCGGGCGTTCCTTCCTCAAGGAGCTCGACTTCAGCGCCGAGGAGTTCCTCGCCCTGGTCGAGCTGGCCGCCGAGCTCAAGGCGGCGAAGAAGGCGGGGACCGAAGCCAGGCGTCTGGCCGGGAAGAACATCGCGCTGATCTTCGAGAAGACCTCCACCCGTACGCGCTGCGCCTTCGAGGTCGCGGCCGCCGACCAGGGCGCCTCCACCACGTATCTCGACCCCTCCGGCTCGCAGATAGGCCACAAGGAGTCCGTGAAGGACACCGCGCGGGTGCTCGGCCGGATGTTCGACGGGATCGAGTTCCGCGGCGACAGCCAGAGCGCCGTCGAGGAGCTCGCCGCCTACTCCGGGGTGCCGGTCTGGAACGGTCTGACCGACGACTGGCACCCGACCCAGATGCTCGCCGACGTGCTCACCATGACCGAGCACAGCGCCAAGCCGCTCACGGAGATCGCCTTCGCCTACCTGGGCGACGCCCGCTTCAACATGGGCAACTCGTACCTGGTGACCGGCGCGCTGCTCGGCATGGACGTACGGATCGTCGCCCCCCGCGCCTACTGGCCGGCCGAGGAGATCGTGGCGCAGGCCCGCGCCCTCGCCGACAAGAGCGGTGCGCGCATCACGCTCACCGAGGAGGTCGCGGACGGGGTGCGGGGCGCCGACTTCGTGGCCACCGACGTATGGGTCTCCATGGGCGAGCCCAAGGAGGTCTGGGCCGAGCGCATCGAGGCCCTCACCCCGTACGCCGTGACCATGGACGTGCTGCGCGCGACGGGCAACACAGACGTGAAGTTCCTGCACTGCCTGCCGGCCTTCCACGACCTGGGCACGAAGGTGGGCAAGGAGATCCACGAGCAGTACGGGCTCGCCTCGCTGGAAGTCACCGACGAGGTCTTCGAGTCGGCACACTCGGTGGTGTTCGACGAGGCGGAGAACCGGCTGCACACCATCAAGGCCGTCATGGTGGCGACCCTCGCCTGAGAGGCCGTGCGAACGGAGAGGACGGGCCGGGAACTCAGAGGGCCGGCCGCGCGGGGAGCGTGAACCACACCGCCTTGCCGGAATCGGTGAGGCGGTGTCCGCATGCCTGGCTCAGGGTGCGGATCAGGAGCAGCCCGCGGCCGTGCTCCTGCCAGGGGTCGGGCTCCTCGAGCGCGCTCGGGCGGGTCAGATCGCCCGGCGGGTTCGGCGAGGGGTCGTGCACCTCGACCTGGCAACCGGTGGGCAGCAGCTCCACGACCAGCTCGATGGGGGCGTCGCCGGAGGTGTGCTCGACGGCGTTCGCGACCAATTCCGCGGTGAGCAGCTCCGCCGTGTCGCAGTCGGCCGCCGTCTCCGGGTCGATGTCCTGGAGCGCCGTACGGACCAGGGCGCGGGCGACGGGCACGGCCGCGACGGTGTGCGGGAGTGCGATACGCCAGGAGGCAGGGGGTTCGTGCAAGGTGGGTCCGTTCACAGGCAGGCTGTCCTGCTTTCAACCTTAGGAAGCGTAACCCCCGACACAGTAGAGCCGCCGGGCCGGGGGCAAGTGGGACGAACGCCACAGTGGTCAGGACCTTTGGCAGCTTCCGCTCTGCGGTTCTCACCCGCCTCCCGCCCTTGCCGCGGAAGGCTTATCGCGTACTCGTGACGGCAGTCATATCCGGGTGATAGCTTCGAAGGGCCGCCCCACCCACAGGAGGCCCGAGGTATGAGCCCGTTCACCGGTTCCGCGCCCCGCACCCCCGAGTGGCGGCACCTGCGGGTGACCGTCGACGAGAGCGGGGTCGCCACCGTCACGTTCGCCCGCCCCGAGAAGCTGAACGCGCTGACCTTCGGCGCCTACGCCGACCTGCGCGACCTGCTCGCCGAGCTGTCCCGCGAGAAATCCGTCCGCGCGCTGGTCCTCGCAGGTGAGGGCCGGGGCTTCTGCTCGGGCGGCGACGTGGACGAGATCATCGGCGCCACACTCGCCATGGACACCGCGCAGCTGCTCGACTTCAACCGGATGACCGGCCAGGTGGTGCGCGCGATCCGCGAGTGCCCCTTCCCCGTGGTCGCCGCGCTGCACGGGGTGGCCGCGGGTGCGGGCGCGGTGCTCGCCCTGGCCGCGGACTTCCGGGTCGCCGACCCCTCGGCGCGTTTCGCCTTCCTGTTCACGAAGGTCGGTCTGTCCGGCGGCGACATGGGCGCGGCCTATCTGCTGCCCCGCGTGGTCGGCCTCGGCCACGCGACCCGGCTGCTCATGCTCGGCGACACAGTGCGCGCGCCGGAGGCCGAGCGGATCGGCCTGATCAGCGAGCTCACCGACGAGGGCAGGTCCGACGAGGCCGCGCAGGCCCTGGCCCACCGCCTCGCCGAGGGCCCGGCGCTCGCGTACGCGCAGACGAAGGCGCTGCTCACGGCCGAGCTGGACATGCCGCTCGCGGCGGCCGTGGAGATGGACGCGGCCACGCAGGCGCTCCTGATGAACGGGGAGGACTACGCCGAGTTCCACGCCGCCTTCACCGCGAAGCGGCCGCCGAAGTGGCAGGGCAGGTGACCGGCGCGAAGGCGGCGCCGCGGGTCGCCGTCATCGGCGGCGGTCCCGGCGGCCTGTACGCCGCCGCCCTGCTCAAGCGCCTCGACCCGACGCGCGAGATCACCGTCTGGGAGCGCAACGCACCGGAGGACACCTTCGGCTTCGGCGTGGTCCTCTCCGACGAGACCCTCGGCGGCATCGAGCACGCCGACCCCGTGGTGTACGCGGCGATGCAGCGGGAGTTCGTGCGCTGGGACGACATCGACATCGTGCACCGTGGTCACCGCTCCACTTCCGGCGGCCACGGCTTCGCCGCCCTCGGCCGCAAGCGGCTGCTCCAGATCCTGCACGAGCGCTGCCGCGACCTGGGCGTGGAGCTCCGCTTCCGTACGGAGGCGCCCCCGGCCGCCGATCTGAGCCGCGCGTACGACCTGGTGATCGCCGCCGACGGCGTGCACAGCGCCACCCGCACGGCGCACGCCGAGGCCTTCGGCCCGCACATCGAGGAGCACCGCTGCCGCTACATCTGGCTGGCCGCGGACTTCGCCTTCGACGCCTTCCGCTTCGAGATCGCCGAGACCGGGGCCGGCGTGATGCAGCTGCACGGCTACCCGTACAGCGACAGCGCCTCCACCGTCATCGTCGAGATGCGCGAAGAGGTCTGGCAGGCCGCCGGATTCGAGGGGCTCGACGAGCACGAGTCCGTGGAGCGCTGCGCCAAGCTCTTCGCCGACGCCCTCGACGGCCGCCCGCTGCGCTCCAACAACTCCGCCTGGATCCGCTTCCGCACGGTGGTCAACGACCGCTGGTCGCACGGCAATACGGTGCTCATCGGCGACGCGGCCCACACCGCGCACTTCTCCATCGGCTCCGGCACCAAGCTCGCCGTCGAGGACGCCCTCGCGCTCGCCGCCTGCCTCCAGGAACAGCCCACCATCGAGCGGGCGCTGCACGCGTACGAGGAGGAGCGTCGCCCCGTCGTGACCTCCACGCAGCGCGCGGCCCGCGCGAGCCTCGAATGGTTCGAGGAGCTCAAGCGCTACGTGGACCAGCCGCCGCGGCAGTTCGCGTTCAACCTGCTCACCCGCAGTCGCCGCGTCACGCACGACAACCTGCGGCTGCGCGACCCGGAGTTCACCGCGGACGTGGAGCGCGAGTTCGGCTGCCCGCCGGACACCCCGCCCATGTTCACCCCGTACAAGATCGGCGCACTGACCCTGCGCAACCGTGTGGTCGTCTCGCCGATGGACATGTACTCGGCCGTCGACGGCGTGCCCGGCGACTTCCATCTCGTCCACCTCGGCGCGCGGGCCCTCGGCGGGGCCGGGCTGGTGATGACCGAGATGGTGTGCGTCAGCCCCGAAGGCCGGATCACGCCCGGCTGCGCCGGCCTGTGGACCCCCGAACAGGCCGCCGCCTGGACGCGGATCGCGGAGTTCGTGCACCAGCAGGCCCCCGGCACGGCGCTGGGACTCCAGCTCGGCCACTCCGGCCGCAAGGGCTCCACGAAGCTGATGTGGGAGGGCATCGACGAGCCGCTGGACGAGGGCAACTGGCCGCTGTCCGCGCCCTCCCCGCTCCCGTACAAGGCGAACAGCCAGACCCCGCACGAGCTCACGCGCGACGGACTCACCGAGATCCGCGAGCAGTTCGCCGCCGCCGCCTGGCGGGCCGCGCGCTGCGGCTTCGACCTGCTCGAACTGCACTGCGCGCACGGCTACTTGCTGTCGAGCTTCCTCTCCCCGCTGACCAACCACCGCACGGACGCCTACGGCGGACCGCTGGAGAACCGGCTGCGCTACCCGCTGGAAGTCTTCGACGCCGTACGGGCGATCTGGCCCGCGGACCGGCCCATGACCGTCCGTATCTCCGCCACCGACTGGGCCGAGGGCGGCAACGGCGGGGACGAGGCCGTGGAGATCGCCCGCGCCTTCGCCGCGCACGGGGCGGACGCGATCGATGTGTCCACCGGGCAGGTGGTGGCCGAGGAGCAGCCCGCGTACGGCCGCTCGTACCAGACCCCGTACGCCGACCGGATCCGCCAGGAGACCGGCCTCCCGGTGATCGCCGTCGGGGCGATCTCGTCCTGGGACGACGTCAACTCCCTGATCCTGGCCGGGCGTACGGACCTGTGCGCCCTCGCCCGCCCGCACCTGTACGACCCGCACTGGACCCTGCACGCCGCGGCCGAACAGGGCTACACGGGCCCGGGCATCTCCTGGCCGCTCCCGTACCGTGCGGGCAGCCGCCGCCCCCAGACGGGCCGCACCGACGCACCGAAGCCGCGCTTGACCCTGGGCTGACGCCTGTCCCCCGCACAGCGCTACCCGAGCCCGGCGAACTCCGCCCCGGCCTCCCGCAGCCGCGCGTGCAACCGCGAGAACACCTCCGCCGACCGCCCGCCCGGCCAGTCGTCCGGCAGCAGTTCGGCCGGCAGGACGGGGTCGGCGTAGGGCAGATGGCGCCAGGAGTCGAGCGCGAGCAGATAGTCCCGGTACGCCTCCTCGGCCGGGGTGTCCGCGCGCGCCTCCCAGGCGGCGAGCACCGGTTCGTGCCGGTCCAGGAACTCCCGGTGGAGTTTCGCCACCGCCGTCAGGTCCCACCACCGCGCCACCGTGTCGACGGTCGCCGCGAACCCGAGGTGGTCGCCGCGGAACAGGTCCACGTACGGGGCGAGTTGGAGCCGTTCGAGCGTGTGCCGGGTCTCCTCGTGCAGGCGGGCCGGCGCGATCCACACCCCGGGCGCCGCCGTGCCGAAGCCGAGCCGCGCCAGCTGGGAGCGCAGGACGTGCCGCTTGCTGCGCTCGGCCTCCGGCACCGAGAACACCGCGAGCACCCAGCCGTCCGCGAGGGACGGCGGGCCCTCGGCGTAGATCCGCCGGTCCCCGTCGTCGAGCAGCCGCCGCGCCTCCTCGGACAGCGCGTACCCCGCGGCACCCTGCCCGGTGCGCTCCGGCACGAGCAGCCCGCGCCGCTTCAGGCGCGACACCGAGGAGCGCACGGCCGGCGCGTCCACGCCCACCGCGCCGAGCAGCCGGATCAACTCGGCGACCGGGACGGGACCTTGGGAACGGCGCCCGTAGGCCCCGTAGAACGTGACGATCAAGGATCGCGGGGTCTGCTGCTCTGCCACGTGATCACTCTGCCACGCGCGCGCCCGGGAGCGTGATCACTCCGCAGCGCGCAGCTTGAACCGCTGGAGCTTGCCCGTAGGCGTCCGCGGCAGGGCTTCGGGGAACTCGATCAGGCGCGGGCACTTGTACGGCACCAGCTCGCCCTTCACGAACTCCCGCAGCGCCTCGGCCGTCACCTCCGAGCGCGGCACCCCCTCCCGCAGTACCGCATACGCGGCCACGACCTGCCCGCGCAGCTCGTCGGGCTGCCCGACCACCGCCGCTTCCAGCACGTCGGGATGCCGGAGCAGGGCGTCCTCGACCTCGGGACCCGCGATGTTGTACCCGGCCGAGATGATCATGTCGTCCGCGCGGGCCACGTAACGGAAATAGCCGTCCGCCTCGCGCACGTACGTGTCCCCGGTGACGTTCCAGCCGTCCCGTACGTACTCCTGCTGCCGCGGATCCGAGAGATAGCGGCAGCCGACCGGGCCGCGCACCGCGAGCAGCCCCGGCTCCCCGTCGGCCACCGGCTTCCCCTCGCCGTCCACCACGCGCGCGGACCAGCCGGGCACGGTGGTGCCGGTGGTGCCGGGGCGGACGGCGTCGTCGGCGGCGGAGATGAAGATGTGCAGCAGCTCGGTGGCGCCGATCCCGTTGATGATCTTCAGTCCGGTCCGCTCGTACCAGGACTGCCAGGTCGCGGCCGGCAGGTTCTCGCCGGCGGAGACGCAGCGCCGCAGCGACCGCACGTCGGCGCCCCGCTCGATGTCCTCCAGCATCACGCGATACGCGGTCGGCGCGGTGAACACCACCGACACCCCGTGCTCGGCGATGGCAGGCAGCAGCTGCTTGGGACCGGCCTGTTCGAGCAGCAGCGCGCTCGCGCCCGCCCGCATTGGGAAGATCACCAGACCGCCGAGCCCGAAGGTGAAGCCGAGCGGGGGACTGCCCGCGAACACGTCGTCCGGCTCGGGCTTCAGGACGTGCCGCGAGAAGGTGTCGGCGATGGCGAGCACATCGCGGTGGAAGTGGATGCAGCCCTTGGGCCGTCCCGTCGTGCCGCTGGTGAAGGCGATCAGCGCCACGTCGTCCGCGGCCGTCGCGACCGGGGCGAACGCCTCCGGCTGCCGCTCCGCGAGCCGCAGCAGATCGTCCTCGCCCTCACCGCCGAACGGGGTGACCCGCAGCCCGGAGATGTCCTTCAGGTCCTCGGTGAACCGCGCGTCGCACAGGGCATGGCTCACCCGCGCGATCTCGCACATGGTCGCCAGCTCGTGCGCGCGGTGCTGCGCCAGCACGGTCACGGCCACCGCGCCCGCCTTCATCACCGCGAGCCAGCAGGCCGCGAGCCAGGGCGAGGTCGGGCCGCGCAGCAGCACCCGGTTCCCGGGCACGACCCCGAGCTCCGAGGTCAGCACATGCGCGATCCGGTCGACATGAACCTGAAGCTGCCCGTACGACCACACCTCGCCGCCGCCCGTACGGAACACGGTCCGCTCGGCTCCGAAGCGCTCGACGGTGGCGTCGAGGAGCTCGGCCCCGCAGTTGAGGCGGTCGGGATAGCGCAGCTCGGGCAGGTCGAAGGTGAGCTCCGGCCACTGGTCCGCGGGTGGGAGATGGTCCCGCGCGAAGGTGTCGGCGTGGGCGGAGGGCGTGAGCGGTGTCGGCTCCATGGTGGCTGCCCCTTCACTGTGGTGGGGTCGCGCAACGAGCGTATCGTGATGGTGACGACAGTCAACTGTGCGCGATATACCCGTGTGAGTGAGCGGTGCGAACCGTGGAGGGAGACGCGTGGTGCCGGAATTCGCCTTGGATCCGAAATCCGTCCAGTGGTGCGAGGAGGTGCGCGCGCTGGCCGCCGACCGCCTGCGTCCGCTGGCCGAGGCGGGTGAACCGGGCGCGGTCAACCGCCCGTTGGTCGCCGCACTCGGCGAACTCGGCCTGCTCGCCCGCCTGTTCACCTCGGGCTCGCTCGACCTGTGCCTGATGCGCGAATCCCTCGCGTACGGGTGTACGGAGGCGGAGACGGCCCTCGCGCTCCAAGGCCTCGGCGCCCACCCGGTGCACGCCCACGGCACCGAGGCCCAGCGCGCCCGCTGGCTGCCCGAGGTCGCAGCCGGCCGCGCGGTCGCGGCCTTCGCGCTGAGCGAGCCGGATGCCGGGTCGGACGCGGCGGCCCTCGCGCTCGAAGCCCGCGCCGACGGCGACGAATGGCTGCTCACCGGAACGAAGTGCTGGATCTCCAACGCGCCGGGCGCCGACTTCTACACCGTCTTCGCCCGCACGACCCCGGGCGCCGGAGCCCGCGGGGTGACCGCCCTCCTGGTCCCGGCGGACCGCCCCGGACTGACCGGCTCGCCCCTCGACATGCTTTCGCCGCACCCGATCGGCAGGCTCGACTTCGACGGCGTCCGGGTCTCGCGCGCCGACCTGCTCGGCCAGGTCGACCAGGGTTTTCGCGTGGCGATGACCACGCTCAACCTGTTCCGCCCGAGCGTCGGCGCCTTCGCGGTGGGCATGGCGCAGGCGGCCCTGGACGCGACCCTCGCGCACACCGCCGAACGCCGGGCCTTCGGCGGGGTGTTGAAGGATCTCCAGGCGGTGGCCCACCAGGTGGCCGACCTCGCCACGCGCACCGAGGCGGCCCGCCTGCTCGTCTACGCCGCGGCGGCCGCGTACGACCGCGGCGAACCCGATGTCCCGCGCCGGGCGGCCATGGCGAAACTCCTCGCCACGGAGACGGCGCAGCAGGTGGTCGACGCCGCCGTCCAGCTGCACGGAGCGCGCGCCCTGCAACGCGGTCACCTCCTCGAACACCTCTACCGCGAGGTCCGCGCGCCCCGCATCTACGAGGGGGCGACGGAGGTGCAACGCGAGATCATCGCCAAGGAGTTGTACAAGGAGCTGCACACGCGGCTCTCCGAGGAGGCAGCCCGCTGATGGCCCTGGAACGCATCAACCCCGCCGAACTCTCCCCGCCCACCGGCTTCTCGCACGCCGTCACGGTCACCGGCTCCCGCCTCGTCTTCCTCGCGGGCCAGACGGCGCTCGACGGCGAGGGCAAGGTGGTGGGCACGACCCTGCCCGAGCAGTTCGAGCTGGCCCTCACGAACCTCCTCGCGGCCCTGAAGGCTGCGGGCGGCACGCCGAAGGACCTGGCCCGGGTCACGGTGTACGCGACGGACGTGGCCGACTACCGGGCCAGGGCCGCCGAACTCGGCCGTATCTGGCGGCGGTTGGCGGGCCGCGACTACCCCGCGATGGCGGTGATCGGGGCCGTCCGGCTGTGGGACGAGGAGTGCCTCGTGGAGCTGGACGGGGTGGCGGCGGTCGGCTGAGACGCGGCCGGGATGCGACTCCCGCCCTCGTGAGCGGGTACTCGTCGGATACGGACTTCACCGGACTTCACCCGACTTCACCGACGAGTGAAGGGAGGCGATCCCCATGCGCGGGCTGAAGCACGCCTTCGACCGGAGCCCGGCCGCGCAGATCGCGCTGTCCCTGGTCCTGGTGGCCGGGATCTTCCGCCTGGCACACCCCGGCGAACCGCCCTCCCTGACCCTGCTGCGTGCCGTCCTGCTCACGGCCCTGGCGGCCGTGGTGTTCCTGGCGCGCCGCCACGCGTATCTCAAGGCGCTCAAGGTGGACGCCGAGGAACTGCGGGTGGCGGAAGGGCAGTTCAGGCGGGGCGAGGTCCCGGCGAGCCTCCGTGAGCGCGAGGTGCTGCGCCGCCTCGTCGCCAAGCGCCGCGCCGAACTGGCGCAGCCCGGCGCCCTCTTCTACCTGTTCCTGGTCCTCGCGGCCGTGGGCCCGATCGGCCTGATGGCACTCGGCGCCTGGGTGCCCGCCCTCACGCTCCTCGCGGTGTACGCGGCCCTCACCGGCTGGATGGTGTGGATGCGCCGCCGCACCCGGGACCGTGTGGCCCGCATGGAGGAGGCCCTCGGCCGGTCTCCCGACGCGAGGGCCTCCTCCCATACATGACGTACTAGATGTCGCGGAACGTCTCGATCTGCGCGCCCACCGAGTTGAGGCGCTCGGCGAGGTCCTCGTAACCGCGGTTGATCACATAGACGTTGCGCAGGACCGAGGTCCCGTCCGCCGCCATCATCGCGAGCAGCACGACCACCGCCGGGCGCAGCGCGGGCGGGCACATCATCTCGGCCGCGCGCCAGCGGGTCGGGCCCTCGACCAGGACGCGGTGCGGGTCCAGGAGCTGGAGCCGGCCGCCCAGGCGGTTGAGGTCCGTGAGGTAGATCGCGCGGTTGTCGTAGACCCAGTCGTGGATCAGGGTCTTGCCCTGGGCCGCCGCCGCGATCGCCGCGAAGAACGGCACATTGTCGATGTTCAGGCCCGGGAACGGCATCGGGTGGATCTTGTCGATCGGCGCCTCCAGCTTGGAGGGCCGGACGGTCAGGTCCACCAGACGCGTGCGGCCGTTGTCCGCCGCGTACTCCGCCGAGCGGTCGTGATCCAGGCCCATCTCCTCCAGGACCGCGAGCTCGATCTCCATGAACTCGATCGGGACGCGGCGGATGGTGAGCTCGGACTCCGTCACGACGGCCGCGGCCACCAGGCTCATCGCCTCGACCGGGTCCTCGGAGGGGGAGTAGTCCACGTCGACGTCGATGTTCGCGACGCCGTGCACGGTGAGCGTGGTGGTGCCGATGCCCTCGACCTTGACGCCGAGCGCCTCCAGGAAGAAGCACAGGTCCTGGACCATGTAGTTCGAGGAGGCGTTGCGGATCACGGTCGTGCCGTCGTGGCGGGCTGCCGCCAGTAGCGCGTTCTCCGTCACGGTGTCGCCGCGCTCGGTCAGCACGATCGGCCGGTCCGGCTTGATCGAATGATCCACCTCGGCGTGGTAGATGCCCTCGGTGGCCGCGATGTCCAGGCCGAAGCGGCGCAGCGCGATCATGTGCGGCTCGATCGTGCGCGTGCCGAGGTCGCAACCGCCCGCGTACGGCAGCTTGAAGCGGTCCATGCGGTGCAGGAGCGGGCCGAGGAACATGATGATCGAGCGGGTGCGGATGGCCGCGGCCGAGTCGATCGCGTCCATGTCCAGCGTGGCCGGCGGGACGATCTCGAGGTCCTTGCCGTCGTTGATCCAACGCGCGCGGACCCCGATGGAGTTCAGGACCTCCAGGAGGCGGTAGACCTCCTCGATGCGTGCGACCCGGCGCAGCACGGTGCGGCCCTTGTTGAGCAGCGAGGCGCACAGGAGCGCGACGCAGGCGTTCTTGCTTGTCTTGACGTCGATCGAGCCGGACAGGCGTCGTCCGCCGACGACCCGGAGGTGCATCGGTCCCGCGTAGCCCAGAGAGACGATCTCGCTGTCCAGGGCTTCACCGATTCGGGCGATCATCTCAAGGCTGATGTTCTGGTTGCCGCGTTCGATGCGGTTGACGGCGCTCTGGCTGGTACCGAGTGCCTCGGCAAGTTGCGACTGTGTCCAGCCCCGGTGTTGACGGGCGTCACGGATGAGCTTGCCGATGCGTACGAGGTAGTCGTCTGCCATGGGGCGACCGTATACCGGATGTGAGATAGAGGAAAAACGGAGTGCGTCCGTCCGAGTAACCGCCCGTGTCGGCGGTCCGGTAACCGAGGCTCCGTCACCTGCCCATCCAGCTGCGGCGATTGCGCCGGGTTCGTCCGGAATGCGTGGTTCGGCGCCAGCCGAAAGGGCCCGGCAGATCCATCGACGTGGTGCGCCGGCCGGTGCTGCTGTGCGTGCGGCGCGGTCCGTGCCGGCCGCCCGTGGTGATGGACCAGGAGCGGCGGTTGAGGTTCAGCCGGACACCCGGAAGGATCCGGAAACTCTTGCGGAACGTGAGAGGCATACGGGTCTCCTGACGCGTGTCGTGCTCCGACCGTGCAGGTGCTGGGCTCCGGGTACCCGCCCGAGGGCGCGTCAGACGCGCGGCGCCGGCGCGGGACTCGGCAGACCTCCGACGCCCGCCGCGGCTCCGCTCACAGGCCGTGCGCCACGGGGTGCTGCGGCTGGTACAGCGGGAGTTCGGCCCCGCTCGGCATCCGTACACCCGTCAGCCGCCCCCACCCCTGGTCGCTCACGGGCCGGCTGAAGGAGAGCCCGTGCCGGGCGAGTGCGTCCCGTACGGCATCGAGGTCGTCGCACATCAGATACAGCTCGTGCCGCGGCTCCGCGTCCGTCGGGTGCACCGCGACCTCCGCGGGCGGCAGCCGGAAGATCAGCCAGCCGTGGCCGGCGTCGACATGGGCGAAGCCGAGGACGTCCCGGATGAAGGCCCGGTCGGCCTCGGCGTCCTGGCTGTACAGGATGACGTGCGCGCCGCTGAACATACGGAGATCGTCGGTCCGGCCGTGAGGCGGTGCAACAGAAGGCGGGCCGCGGCGCCCTGTTACGGTCGCCGCCGTGACCGAACAAGCGCTCGCCCTGCTGCGCCGCGAACCCCGCCTCGCCGCCCTCGCCGCCTTCCCGTTCAACTTCGACCTCGGACGGGCCGCGCACGGCCATGTGGAGGAGGTGCGGCTCGCATCGGGCGGCGCGCTGGAGGTGCTCGCGGGCGACGACACCGGCGGCACCTTCTTCCGGTGCGCGGACGGCTCCGTCCTGTACGCCTCCTCGGAGGGCGACGCCGGGATCATCGGATCCACCGTCGACGAGGCCCTCGACATCCTGACCGGCCTGCCCGGCTGGGGCGCGTATGTCCGTCTGTCACCGGCGGACGGCGCCGAGGCCGTACGGGCCGCCGTCGAGGAGACGGAGGAGGAGCTGCGCGAGTACTACGGCATCGACGACGAGCGCGCCGAACTGCGCACCGCACTCGGCTTCCCCGACCGCTCCCCGCTGGAACTCGTCGGCCTCCTCCATGCCGCACTCCTGCGCACCGAACCCGGCTTCGTGCTGCTCAACGCGGAGGAGGGCCGCGCCTACCGGCTCCTCGACGACCATCCGCGGCCCCCGCTGTGGGAGGCGGTGCTCGCGTCCGGACGCGCGGACCTGGCCGCACTGCGCAACGGAGACGGCGAGCGCGCGGTGTGGCAGGGCGTGGCCGAGGATCCCGTACGGCGCCGGCTCGTCCTGCGCGCGGCCCAGTTCGACCGCGCGGACGAGGACCTTCCTCTGCTGCGCCGGCTGATCCGGTACGAGACGGGGTCCTCCATGACGGACGAGCTCCGGCTCGCCGCCGTCCTCATCGGACGGCACGGCCGGGCGGAGGACCTGCCGCTGCTCGACGAGGTGCGCGGGACGGACTTCGACACCGCGTGCGGACTGAGCGAGATACGGGAGCTGTCCGACGGCGCGGCGCTGCGGCAGTGGGCGCGGGAGATGGACGACGCGATGTTCGGCACCGATCCCGCCGGTGAATCCCTGTTCACCTGGACCGAGCTGGCCACGGCGCAGGGTCTGACCGAGCACGCGCGCATCCCGCTCATCCGCCGCCTGGACGCGATCGAACTCGACCAGGGCCTGCTCCGCGACCCCGGGAACCCCGGCCGCCTGGTCGCCGACCGCCTCAACTCGCTCGTGTACGCCTTCGAGGAACTCGGCGATCTGGCACAGGCGTTGCGCGCCCGCCGCCTCTACGCCGCACTCCAGGAGAGCGCCTGGGACCGCGTGTCCACCCTGTACGACCTGGCCGCGCTGGAGCGGCGGGCGGGGGAGCTCGACGCGGCGGTCCGCTCGTTGTCGTCCGTCCGGGCGGTGCTGCGGGATCCGGGGGACGAGAGCCTCCGGTACTGGGAGCGGATCAATCTGGGCCGCTTCATCGTGCGCGAACACGACGAGCTGGCCGGGGCGTTGGCCGACGCGGGCCGCACCGCTCTCGCGGCGGAGGTGGCGGAGGCGGCCGAGGAACTGCGGGCCCAGCTGGTCCCGCCGCGGGCTCCGTAGCGTCCGCCGCGGACTTCGCAGCCGTCCGCACCGTTGACCCCCGCCCCGCCGTCGGCTGTCCTGGCCCGATGGCGATCAGCGACGCTCACCGGACCGACAGCGGGACCCGCACCGACCCCCTCGTCCAGCTCACCCTCGACCAGCTGCGCCGCCGCACCAGCGTGAAGTGGCGCACGCACCCCGAGGACGTCCTGCCGCTGTGGGTGGCCGAGATGGACGTCCCGCTCGCCCCCGCGGTCGCGGACGCGCTGCGGGCGGCGGTCGACCTCGGCGACACCGGCTACGCGTGCGGCGGCGACGGCTACGCCCGCGCCCTCGCGGACTTCGCCGCCGCACGCTGGGGGTGGCAGGACCTCGCCGTCGAGCGCACCGCGCTCGTGCCCGACGTGATGCTCGGCGTCGTGGAGGTGCTCCGCCTGGTCACCCGGCCCGGGGACGCGGTGGTGGTGTGCTCCCCGGTGTACCCGCCCTTCTACGCCTTCGTCGGGCACGACGCCCGCGACGTGATCGAGGCACCGCTCGGCCCGGCCGGCCGGATCGATCCCACGGCCCTGGAGGACGCCTTCGAGCGGGCACGGCAGGGCGGCCGCGGCGCCGCGTTCCTGATGAGCAACCCGCACAACCCCACCGGCGCCGTGCACACCCGTGAGGAGCTGGAGACCGTCGCCGAGCTCGCCCGCCGGTACGGGGTCCGGGTGGTGTCCGACGAGATCCACGCGCCGCTGGTCCTGCCGGGCGCCGTCTTCACGCCGTATCTGAGCGTGCCCGGCGCCGAGAACGCCTTCGCGCTCACCTCCGCGTCCAAGGCCTGGAACCTCTCCGGACTCAAGGCGGCGCTCGCGATCGCCGGGCCCGAGGCCGCCGAGGACCTGCGGCGCCTGCCCGAGGAGGTGGGCCACGGCCCCAGCCACCTCGGCGTCATCGCCCACACCGCGGCCTTCCGCGACGGGGGCGGCTGGCTGGACGGGCTCATCGCCGGACTCGCCGCGAACCGGGAACTGCTGGGAGACTTGGTCGCGCAACACCTGCCGGGCGTCCGGTACCTCGCACCCGAGGGGACCTACCTCGCCTGGCTCGACTGCACCGCGCTCGGCCTGCACGACGAGCGTCCGCTCGACGGCCCGGGCATCGTCTCCGACCTGGCCGGACCCGCGAAGATGTTCCTCGACCGCGGGCGGGTCGCGCTCAGCTCGGGCCATGTCTTCGGCACAGGAGGTGCCGGCTGTGTACGGCTGAATTTCGCCACGTCACCGGATGTCCTGACCGAGGCGCTGACCAGGATGGGCCGCGCGCTCGGGGGCACTCGTACGTGACCAGCGCAACAGAGCAGCCCGCGGGGCCGGGGCATGACCAAGCCCCGGCGATGTACTAGAGTTATCTCGACATCGAGATATCTGCCGAGGCGCGCCGCAGGTCGCCACCCCGGCCACCCCGGTAAGGGTTACCTAACTTAGCCCTACCTTAGCGGACCGGGCTCAGGTCGTGGCGGCAGGATGCGGTGGGAACGCGCACATATATGAAGGAGACTGTCGTGTCGGCGAACAGCTTCGACGCCCGCAGCACGCTGCGCGTGGGCGACGAGTCCTACGAGATCTTCCGGCTGGACAAGGTCGAGGGCGCCGCACGCCTTCCCTACAGCCTCAAGGTTCTGCTCGAGAACCTCCTCCGTACCGAGGACGGCGCGAACATCACCGCCGACCACATCCGCGCCCTCGGCAACTGGGACTCGCAGGCTCAGCCGAGCCAGGAGATCCAGTTCACGCCCGCCCGCGTGATCATGCAGGACTTCACCGGTGTGCCCTGTGTCGTGGACCTCGCCACCATGCGCGAGGCCGTGAAGGAGCTCGGCGGCGACCCGGCGAAGATCAACCCCCTGGCCCCGGCCGAGCTGGTCATCGACCACTCCGTCATCGCCGACAAGTTCGGCACCAACGACGCGTTCGCGCAGAACGTGGAGCTGGAGTACGGCCGCAACAAGGAGCGCTACCAGTTCCTGCGCTGGGGTCAGACCGCCTTCGACGAGTTCAAGGTCGTCCCGCCGGGCACCGGCATCGTGCACCAGGTCAACATCGAGCACCTGGCCCGTACGGTCATGGTCCGCAACGGCCAGGCGTACCCCGACACCCTCGTCGGCACCGACTCGCACACCACGATGGTCAACGGCCTGGGCGTCCTGGGCTGGGGCGTCGGCGGCATCGAGGCCGAGGCCGCGATGCTCGGCCAGCCGGTCTCGATGCTCATCCCGCGCGTCGTCGGCTTCAAGCTGACCGGTGAGCTGAAGCCCGGCACCACCGCCACCGACCTCGTGCTCACGATCACCGAGATGCTGCGCAAGCACGGCGTCGTCGGCAAGTTCGTCGAGTTCTACGGCGAGGGCGTCGCCGCCACCTCGCTGGCCAACCGCGCCACCATCGGCAACATGTCGCCGGAGTTCGGCTCCACCGCCGCGATCTTCCCGATCGACGACGAGACCCTGAACTACCTGAAGCTGACCGGCCGTTCGGAGCAGCAGGTCGCGCTGGTCGAGGCGTACGCCAAGGAGCAGGGCCTCTGGCTCGACCCGGCCGCCGAGCCCGACTTCTCCGAGAAGCTGGAGCTCGACCTCTCCACGGTCGTCCCGTCGATCGCCGGTCCGAAGCGTCCGCAGGACCGCATCGTCCTGGCGAACGCCGCGGAGCAGTTCAAGAAGGACGTCCTCAACTACGTCGACACGGTGGACGAGGCCGGCCAGGAGTCCTTCCCGGCCTCGGACGCCCCGGCCGTCGCGCCCAACGGCGTCCCGTCGAACCCGGTCACCGTGACCGCCCCCGACGGCTCCACGTACGAGATCGACCACGGCGCCGTCACCGTCGCCGCGATCACCTCCTGCACCAACACCTCGAACCCGTACGTGATGGTCGCCGCCGCGCTCGTCGCGAAGAAGGCCGTCGAGAAGGGCCTGACCCGCAAGCCGTGGGTCAAGACCACCCTCGCCCCGGGCTCGAAGGTCGTCACCGACTACTTCGACAAGGCGGGCCTGACCCCGTACCTCGACAAGGTCGGCTTCAACCTGGTCGGTTACGGCTGCACCACCTGCATCGGCAACTCGGGCCCGCTGCCCGAGGAGGTCTCGAAGGCCGTCAACGACCACGACCTCGCGGTCACCTCGGTCCTCTCGGGCAACCGCAACTTCGAGGGCCGCATCAACCCCGACGTCAAGATGAACTACCTGGCGTCCCCGCCGCTGGTCGTCGCGTACGCCATCGCCGGTTCGATGAAGGTCAACATCACCGAGGACGCCCTCGGCACGGACCAGGACGGCAAGCCGGTCTACCTCAAGGACATCTGGCCCACCGAGGCCGAGGTCAACGACGTCGTGGCGAACGCCATCGGCGAGGACATGTTCAACAAGTCCTACCAGGACGTCTTCGCGGGCGACGCCCAGTGGCAGGCGCTGCCGATCCCGACCGGCAACACCTTCGAGTGGGACAGCGAGTCCACCTACGTCCGCAAGCCCCCGTACTTCGAGGGCATGGAGATGGAGCCGGCCCCGGTCTCCGACATCTCCGGCGCGCGCGTGCTCGCCAAGCTGGGCGACTCGGTCACCACCGACCACATCTCCCCGGCCGGTGCGATCAAGGCCGACACCCCGGCCGGCAAGTACCTCACCGAGCACGGTGTCGAGCGTCGTGACTTCAACTCCTACGGCTCGCGCCGAGGCAACCACGAGGTCATGATCCGCGGCACGTTCGCCAACATCCGCCTGCGCAACCAGATCGCGCCGGGCACGGAGGGCGGCTTCACGCGTGACTTCACGCAGGAAGGCGGCCCGGTCTCCTTCATCTACGACGCCTCGCGCAACTACATCGAGCAGGGCATCCCGCTGGTCGTCCTGGCCGGCAAGGAGTACGGCTCCGGCTCGTCCCGCGACTGGGCGGCCAAGGGCACGGCCCTCCTCGGTGTGAAGGCCGTCATCGCCGAGTCGTACGAGCGCATCCACCGCTCGAACCTCATCGGCATGGGCGTGCTCCCGCTCCAGTTCCCGGAGGGCGCCTCCGCCGCGTCCCTGGGCCTGACCGGCGAGGAGACCTTCTCCTTCACGGGCGTCGAGGAGCTGAACAACGGCACCACGCCGCGCACGGTCAAGGTCACCACGGACACGGGCGTCGAGTTCGACGCGGTCGTCCGCATCGACACCCCCGGCGAGGCGGACTACTACCGCAACGGCGGCATCATGCAGTACGTGCTGCGCTCGCTGATCCGCAAGTAAGCGACGCCGAGCGGCTGTCGAGGGCCGCATCCCCTGCGCGGGGGTGCGGCCTTCGCCGTGTCCGGGGGGTGCTGACCCGGCCGGTCTCCGGGGGCGCTGACCCGGCCGGTCTCCGGGGCTCCGGAAGAGTTGGGGTGGGTGGGCCGTGAGGCGGACTACTACCGCAATGGCGGCATCATGCAGTACGTGCTGCGTTCGCTGATCCGCAAGTAAGCGACGCTTAGCGGCTGTCGAGGGCCGCATCCCCTGCGCGGGGGTGCGGCCTTCGCCGTGTCCGGGCGGCGCTGACCCGGCCGGGCTCCGGTGGTTCTGGGCCGCAAGTAAGCCGTACGGCGCAGCAGTCGGGCCCCTCTCCCGTGGGGGAGAGGGGCCCGACTGTTACCTGTTCCTACTGCTTCGGCCAGCCGCCGTACGGCACGGTCAGGATTTCCATCGCGTGGCCCGACGGGTCGAGGAAGTACACGCCCTTGCCCCCGTCGTTGGTGTTGTACTCGCCGGGGTGCTGACGGTGCGGGTCCGCCCAGTGCTCGATCCGACGGTCCGCGATCTTCTTGTACGCGGCGTCGAAGACGTCTTCCGAGACGAGGAAGGCGTAGTGCTGGAGCGGGGTGTTCCCGTCGGGGGCGGTGGCGAAGTCGAGGGTCACCCCGTTGTCGAGGACGACGGGGATGAACGGCCCCCAGGGGGCGCCGACTTCGAGACCGAGGAGCTCCGCGAAGAACTCCGCGGACTCCCGTGCGTCCTGGGACGCGATGATGGTGTGGTTGAACTGCACGGACAAGGTGAATGCCTCCAAGGGCAAACTCCGGCACCTCCATGCCTCACCCGGTCGGTGACCGGCACGCGATGCTGGCGAAGAGCCTAGGCAGGTCCTGGTTGATCTGTCGAGCCGGTTTCCCGCTCACCCGGCCGCGTCAGGCCCCTGCGCACGCACCCTCCGTACCGCCTCCAGGGACTCCTGCAACTCCGCCAGCCAGTCGTCGGCATGGCGCTGCACCAGACGTACGCACCAGGCCAGGGCCTCGCTGCGGCTGCGCGCCACCCCGCCCGCGACCAGGGTGTCGAGTACGTGCCGCTCGGGCTGGCGAAGACGCGTCATCACGGGCGCGGACACGTGCGTGAACAGGGCCTTCTCCGCCCCGCAGCGCACCCCCCACGAGACCTTCCTGCCGAAGCGGTGCTCGGCCTCGCGCGCGACGCCGATGCGCTCCTCGCGGGTGCGTTCGCGGAACTCCTGGATACGGCCCTCGACCGCCGCGGCCTTCTCCGCGGCGGAGGCCTGCGCGTCGACGGCGGGCTCGGGGACGGTCCCGACGACGGTGATCTCCTCGCGGTCCACCGTGACCTCGGGCGGACCGTCGAAGAGACCTTCGGGGATGCGGCCGGCGAACCAGCCGCGCACCTGCTCGTGCTGCTCGGCTGTAAGCATGTAAGCAACGTTGCACCGCCAGGACGCGACGGCAAGACCCCCGGCGGGATCAACTTCCGGGCGCGGCCGGGGTGTTGGTGTCCTGGGACGGCAGCGGATCGGGGTCCACATCCGGCGCGGCCGGCTGATCCGGCTCGCACACGATCTCGTTGCGCGGCGTGTAGTGCGTGTGGAAGGTCTTGCGGCCGACCTCCTTGCCGTCCTTCACCAGCACGCGGTCGACATCGACGTCGAAGCCCTCGTACGGGGTCTGCGGCTCGCACTTGTCGCCCTTGCCCTCGATCTTCTTGGGCTCGGTGATGTTGGTGCGCGGCCCCTTGACCGACTTCACCTCGTCGTACTTCTTCGTGCCGAGGAAGGTGACCGTGACGTTGTGGTCGGTGGCCGCGGTCTGGATGTAGATGGCGTGGCCCGAGTCGTTCTGCCAGCGCAGGTCCAGCGTGCCCCAGGCGACGGTGGCCTCGCGGCCCTCCGGGTAGCGCTCGATGTAGAACGAGTGGGCCCCGTACTCGACGGGCTTCACGCCGGCGAAGAACATCGCGTTGAACATCGTCGTCGCCACCGTCGAGACACCGCCGCCGGGCGCGCTGTAGTAGCGGCCGTCGAGGATCATCGTCCCGTCGGTGAACCCGTTCTCCTTGGTGCGTTCACCGACCGTCCGGTTGAAGGACCACTCCTCGCCGTCCTTCACCAGCGACCCGTTGATCAGCTCGGCGGCCCGCCCGATGTTGATGGTGCGGTAGGCGGCCTTCGGGAACTCCACGGTGTACGAGGACACCTGCTCCTTGATCCCGAGGTCCTTGATGCTCTGCGCCGTGAGCTCCGGCTGGACGGTCTCCGTCGCCACTTCGGCCGCGCGCTGCCCGCCCGACTTCGTGAGCAGCGGGAGCACCGCCGCCTCGACGGCCGCCGCCTTCACCTTGCGCCCCGGCCTGCCGTCCTCGGTGACGACCACCCGTCCGCCGTCGAGCCGGATCTTCGCGTTCACCGGAGCGCCGATCGCGCTGCTCAGCGGACGGGCCACCGCCGGGTCCTTCAGCAGTCCGGCACCGTCCAGCTCCGGCGTGAGCCTGCCCTGCCCGTCGGCCTTCAGGCTGAGGTGCCGGCCGAGCGCGGCCGTCGGCACCTCCAGCTTGCTGTCGCCGACGGTCAGCGACACCGGCCCGGACATGGCCGGCTCGGCGAACTCGTCCACGGCGCGCCGGACTTCGGCCGCCCCGACCTTCGGCTTGCTCTCGGCCACCGGCAGCGTCACGGCCTCCTCGGCCGGAAAGGCGGACCGCAGCGTCTTCAGCGCGCCGGCCGTGTCCAGGGTGATCCCGGAACGCGCCTCGGTGACGTCCGGCTTGCCGTTCTTGAAGGAGACGGCGCCGTCGCGTTCCTCGCGGTCGTACTTCTGCGCCAGCGCGCCGAGCGCGTTCTTCATCTTCGCCTCGTCCACGCGGACGACGGGCTCGACCGTGCGGTCGCCGCCGCCGAAGAGGCCGGCTATCACGGTCACGGGGTTGGATCCGGTGTCACCCGCCTGCTCGACGGTCGCCCCGGTGTCCACGGAGAGCCCCGCCTCGGCCGGGTCCAGCTCGGCCGTCTCGTCCCCGATGCGCAGGGGCTGCGGCGCCGACCACGCCTTTCCGCGTTCCTGTTCCAGGCGCTCGCGCGCCGCGGCGGCGCTCAGGCCGCCCAGATCCACCCCGTCGACGCTGGTCCCTTCGGGTATGCCGGACCCCTCGGATATGAGCCCGGCCGCGTACAGCCCGCCGAGGACCACGACCACTCCGCCCGCGGCGTACAGGGCGGGACGTATGCGACGCCGGGACGCGTGCCGCGGGCCGGCAGGCCGCTCGGACACGGGGCCGGGCTCCGGCTGCGGCTCGGGCCCGGGGGACTGGGGGAGGTCCGATGGCGACAATGCGCTCTCCTTTGGGCCGCACAACGTGAGGTATCCACAGAATGCAGATATTCACCCTATAAGCGGCGTACGGAGCTGTCGCGCCCGGGAGGCGGCGGGCTGCTCCGACGCCGGGCAGGCTTGCCCCGGCGGCCCGCCCGGCGTCCTCACTGCGCACGGCGCCGCGGTCGCGTCGTGTGCTCCTCCCGGATGTGGGCCGTCAGTGCGATGGACGCGGTGGCACGGTCGTACGAGAGCTGCGCCACCCGGGCGTACAGGCAGTCGATGATGAGCAGGACCGAGTGGCGGGTGCCGAAGCCGCCGTGCCGGAAGCTGGTCTCGCCCGAGGCCGAGGTCAGATGGATGGAGGCGGCCTGGGCCACGGGGGAGCGGGGGGCCGAGGTGATGGCGATGGTGGTGGCGCCGCGCTCGGCGGCGAGGCGCAGCGGGCCGAGGACCTCGCGGGTGCTGCCGGAGTGTGAGAGCGCGAGGGCCGCATCGGCCGGGGTGAGCAGGGAGGCCGAGGTCTCCGCCGCGTGCACCTCGGACCAGTCGCGGGCCTGACAGCCGATGCCGAAGAGCCGCGCCTCGGCCTCGCGGGCCAGGATGCCCGACTGGCCCACGCCGTAGACATCGATCCTGCGCGCCTTCACCAGCGCCCGGGCCGCACGCTCCAGAGCCTCGCGGTCCAGGCGCTCCACCGTGGCGCGCAACGCCTGGGCGTCCGCGTGCGCGATGACGTCGATGACTTGGTCCAGGGTGTCGTCGGGGCCGATGTCGGGCCCGAGCGGCCGGCCCTGGGCCGAGGGGCCCCGGGTGAAGTGGTCGTGCGCGAACTGGCCCTGCTCCTTGGCCAGTTCGAGCAGCAGCGCCTGGTACGAGTCGAGGCCGAGGGCCTGGCAGAAGCGGGTGACGGTCGCCTGCGAGGTGCCGGTACGCCGTCCCAGGTCGGCCGCTGAGGTCTGGGCCAGCGCCGCCGGGTCCGCGAGGACGTGCTCGCCGACCTTGCGCAACGAGGCGGTCAGCCTGGGCAGTTCGGACTGGATCAGAGCGGTGATCACGGCGGGGTCGACTCGATTCGTTCCGGGGCGCGCGGCCCGCACCCGGCTCTGCGCGGACCCGCACTCAACTCTTGCCAGACGGTGATTCTATCAACCACCATTCGGCAAGATCTGTGAATGATGGGAACACCACATGCCCTCCAGGGAACAGCACCTGCTGATCGGGATCGACGCGGGCGGCACCCGCACCCGCGCGCACTGCGCCGATGCGGAGGGCCGCCTGATCGGCACGGGCGACAGCGGCCCCGGCAACGCGCTCGGGGTCCAACCGGACGAACTCGTACGGCACTTGAGCGAGGCCATCGCCGCGGCCCTGCCGGAACAGTCGCGCGGAAGGACCGTGGCGGTGGCGGCCGGCTTCGCCGGCGGCGGCTTCGGGCGCGGGCGCGAGAACGCGGCCTCGTGCCTGGCGCGAGCGCTGGACCACCTCCATCTGTCGGCGCAGGCCGTCGAGCTCTACGGCGACGCCGAGATCGCCTTCGCATCCGGGCCCGGCGCACCGGCGGACGGACTGGTCCTGATCGCCGGCACCGGCGCGACCGCGGGGCGGATCAGCGGCCGGCGCGAAGTACGCCTCGTCGACGGGCACGGCTGGCTGCTGGGGGACGAGGGCAGCGGTTTCTGGCTCGGGCGGCAGGCACTCAAGGCCGCGCTGCGGGCCGTGGACGGGCGCGGTCCCCGGGGCCCGCTGGTGGAGCGCGTCCTTGAGGCGGTGACCCCCGGACGCGGGCGGTCCGCGGAACAGTCGCCCGAGCTCCCACCGCTCAGGGACGCCATTGCCGACTGGGCCTACTCCCGTCACCCTACGGCGCTGGCGGCCCTGTGCCCGCTGGTGGTCGAGGCCGCCGCGGAGGGCGACCCTCCGGCGCTCGCACTCCTCGACCGGGCGGCCGACGAACTGGCCGACAAGCTGGCGGCGTTGGGCGCCCGTGAGGGCGAACTGCTGGTCGCGACCGGAGGCCTGATCGCTCCGGGCGGCCCGCTGACAGGCCGCCTCGCCGCCCGTGTGGAGCCGATGGGCCTGCGCATGACGGCGGTTCGGGACGGCGGGGCGGGCGCGGTGGCGCTGGCGGGGCTCTTGACGCGACCTGCCGTCTGATTCATTCTTCCAGGGCGAGGTGGCTTCTCTGGTTCATCCAACCGAAGCGGCGTGGGCCTCACACCCGTAACCACGCACCGGCCGGATCAGCCGCCACCAGGACCTCAATCGCCCCAACCGCCCCAGGAGAGTGGGAACTCGATGACCGACCCGCAGATCAGCGCGAGCCTCTTCGCCGACCAGGCGCGCGCGTCGCTGGACGCCGCGATCGACGCCAACAAGGAAGCGGTGTCGGCGGCGGCCCGGCTGTTCGCGGACTGCGTGGCGGCCGACGGGGTGATCCATGCGTTCGGCACCGGACACTCGCAGGCCACCGCGCTCGAGATCTCCGGCCGCGCGGGCGGCCTGATCCCCACCAACCGGATCGGCCTCGCGGACCTCGTCCTCCTCGGCGGCGAGGACCGCGCGGTCCTGGACGACCCGCTGCTCGAACGGCGACCGGGGCTCGCGGAACGCCTCTACGAACTGAGCACCCCGCGCCCCCAGGACCTCTTCGTGATCATCTCGAACTCGGGTGTCAACAACTCCATCGTGGACATGGCGCACTTGGTGAAGGACAAGGGACACCACCTGGTGGCGCTCACCTCGATGCAGCACACCCGCGCCGTACCCGCCCTGCACGAGAGCGGCAAGCGGCTCGCCGACCTGGCCGACGCGGTCCTCGACAACGGCGCACCGGCGGGCGACGCACTGCTCCCGCTGCCCGGCGGGGGCGGCCTGTGCGGGGTGTCCACGATCGTCTCCACCACCCTGGCCCAGATGGTGGTGGCCGAGAGCGTGGCCCTGCTCCTGGCGGAAGGCCACGACGTCCCCGTCTACATCTCCGCGAACCTGCCGGGCGGCTTCGAACGCAACGCGAAGCTGGAGGCCCATTACGAGGGCCGGTTGCATCGGGGCGGGTTCTGACCGCGCCACTCGCGACCGCTTCCGAAAGGGAAACCCGTCAGCGGGTTTCAGGACGCAACGAAAGCGCCGAATAACGGCTCACCGGACCACACGTGCATCGACGGCATCCTGCCCGCATAGGGCGATGCCGTCGGTTGCTTTCCCGGGTGCGGCGGTCCTCGCCACACTCTCCACATTCACGAGTTCCACCCCGAACGCATGCGCCACGGGCAGGGCCCCACGGCCCCAGTCGACCCACCACACCCGTCCGAAGAAGGCCCACCACGGCCTCCGCAGCGCAACGACGGTCCCAACGTTGTTCCCCTCGCGATAGTGCGTAACCCTGTCGCCCACCGCGACCCGACGCGTCTCCGACCTGCTCACGAAACCCCCTGGACCGACTCAAGATTGAGCCGCATTCCTAAGCAGCGACGGAAACAGGTGTCAACCGCCCTCACGTATCGGGCATGTGGAGAAGCGTCCGAATTGCACGGCCGGTTGACATGGCCGCGGTCAACTCCCTGAAAATCCACCTCCATCATTCGTTCACTGCTCGCCGGTATCGGCGAGTAGTGCCCAGTGCTGCCTTCCTTCCGTCACGTGCCGCCGCATGGCGGGTGCGGACGGAATCGGCAAGGCAGGGAGGAAAACACCACAGTGGGAACCGGTCGACGCCGGCTGATCGCCGGCCTGGTCATTTCGGGATTTCTGGGGGCTGTTCTGCCCCAGGCCGCCCAAGCGGCACCCGACGCGATATCCGAGAGACCTCCTGAGGAGAGACCGAAGGAAAAGGGAAATCCACCGCCTGATCCGCCGGAGAAGCGCTACCCCAAGAACTCACCGGCCCTGAAGGTCGCCTACGGCGCGGGCGGTGCACGGCTCGCAGAGCCGAAGGTCGTGCACGCGAACGGGCCCGAACTCTCGTGGTCCAGGGCGAAGCCCAAGGGCGGCGTCGTCGGGTACGAAGTGCACCGGTCGACGCGACCGGACTTCAAGCCGACGACTTCGACGCACCTCGCCACGTTGGGCAAGGGGGCGACCCGGTACACCGACACCACTGCGGAGCCCACTGCGGCCTCGAGTGCCGAGGAGACAGGCCGCCACTACACGTACCGGGTCCTCGCCCGTACCAAGGGCGGGCGGCTGATCGGCTCCGACGTACTGCGCGTCGGTGTCCCCAAGCCCGGCCATACGCTGCGGGTGATCGACGCGAAGCGTGCGGACGCCGCGCGCATCGACGGAAAGTCCGGCGCCGTCCTGGAGTTCCCGACCGCCGGCCTGCCGCGGAAGTCGCTGGTCATCGAGGCGCAGCTGAGCGTCACACTTCCGGGAGCGGAGAAGTCGCGCTACGAACTCCACTCGCTGAAGCGGAAGTTCACAGCCAAGAACTCCGGCGGACTCGCCGAGCCCACCGCGGGCGGCAAGCCCGACGGCGAGACACTCACACTGGATGCCTCGGCGCTCGCGGGCCAGTGGGTGAAGGACCCGAGGTCCAACAAGGGCGTGCTGGTCGCACCGGCCGAGCAGAAGCGCACAGAGCAGGAGGTCGCCGACGCCGAGCTGCGCGTCGTCGCCGCCGAACCGACGCCCTGGGACACGTACCACGCGCCGGGCACGCCGACGCGTATGACCGCGGGCAACACCTACCCGGTCGATGTCACGGTCACCAACACGACCACGGCCGAATGGCCTGCCGGCGAGCGTGAGTTGAGCCACCGGTGGTCGTACCCGGACGGCTCGGACGCCACCACGGCCGACAACCAGCTGAAGGCCGCCATTCCGGCTCTGGCCCCCGGGGCCTCCGCGACGGTCAAGGCCACGGTCAAGTCGCCGAAAGTCGACGGCAACCGCCGCGCGGGATTCACCCTCACCTGGGACATCCACAACAAGGCCGACGACTCCTGGCTCTCCCAGAAGCCCGGAATCGGCGGACTGACGCAGAAGACCGCCGTCGAGGACCCGACCGCCGACCGGCTCGGTCTGGAGAAGTACCACGCGTACACCGGCAAGAACACCGGCGCCGGCTCGACCCTGATGGCCAACCTCGGTTCGGGCAACGCCGTCTGGTCGTACAACGCGATCAGCAACCCCGGCCGCGGCATCAACACCTTCGCGCGCTTCACGTACAACGCGCAGGACACCTCCGACAGCCATCTCGGCCACGGCTGGTCCGCGCAGATGTCGGGGCCCTTCCGCCTCGGAGGCATGCTCGACGTGCACCCGGACTCCAACCCGTCCGAGGTGTATGTGACGGACGGTGACGGCACCCAGCAGTCCTTCCGCAAGCAGGACGACGGCAGCTGGAAGCCCGCCCCCGGCTATCACTACCGCCTGACGCAGAAGGAGGGCGCACCCGCGAGCTGCGAGGTCGGGTCCGCCGCCGAGGTTCCGGACGCGTGGACGATGACACGCCCCGACGGCACGCGCTTCGTGATCGGCTGCGACGGGCATCTCACGTCGGTCGTCGACAAGAACGGCAATACGCAGACGTACGAGTACGAGCTGCGCGACACCGGGAACCGCCGGGTCAAGTTCCTCACGCAGATCAAGGACCCGTCGGGCCGCATCTCGCTGAAGCTCGACTACTACCGTTCGGGCGACGCCGCGTACGAGTACCTGAACGCCCAGGGCGAGAAGGTCTCCGGGACCGACCTGTGGAACCCGTCCATTTACGGCCACCTGAAGTCGGTCACCGACATCTCCGGCCGCAAGGTCTCCTTCCTCTACACGGAGAAGGGGCACCTGGGCCGCATCACCGACGGTGAGGGCTCCTCCCAGCCGAAGGTCTTCGCCTTCACATACGACGCGGAACAGGGCGCCAAGAACGCGAAGCTCACCAAGGTCACCGATGCGCGGGGCAACGCGACCTCGCTCGGCTACTCGGTCACCGCGGAGACGGACTACCGCTGGTCCATGAAGGACATCACCGACCGGCTCGGCCACCGCACCGACTTCGCGTACAAGAAGCTGGCGGGCGGCGACGAGACCAAGGTCACGGATGCCGAGCAGCACACCTCCACGTACGAGACCGACTCGGCGGACCGCCCGGTCAAGGTGACCGACGCCAAGTCGCAGGCCACCAGAATGACCTGGGACTCGGACCACAACGTCACGGTCCTCGAAGAGGCCAACGGGGCGAAGACGGCGTACTGCTACGACCCGAAGACCGGATTCCCGCTGTGGATGCGCTCCGCGGAGGAGAACAAGGCGGGTCTGCCGGCGGCCGCGGACTGCGCGCCGGGCAAGTCGCCGGCCCACTCCGTGCGCTACGAGTACAAGATGCGTGCCGACGGCTACGCGGCGGACCTGGTCAAGAAGACCTCGGCCGAGGACCGCAGCTGGCACTTCGGCTATGACGCCAAGGGCAATCTGAAGACGGTCACCGACCCCAAGGGCGTCGCCTCCGAGGCGGCCGACGACTACACGACCTCGTACGACTACGACGCGTACGGGCAGTTGACCAAGGTCACCGATGCCAACGGGAACGTCTCGACGTATCAGGACTTCGCCCCGTCGGGCTACCCGGCGACCGCGACCGATGCGTTGAGCAAGGTCACCAGGACCGAGTACGACGAGCGTGGGCAGGTCCTTTCCGTCACCGACGCGCTGGGCAAGAAGACCACGCAGACGTACGACGCCTTCGGGCGCCCGCTGGTCTCCAAGGTTCCGAAGGACCAGGCGGCCGGCGTGTTCATCACGACGCCCGCTCCCGAGTACGACCCGAACGACAACGTCACCAAGTCGACCGCTCCGAACGGCGCGGTCTCGACGGCGACGTACGACAAGGCGGACCAGGTCACCGAGGCCTCGGCCCCGAAGGACACGGCCACCGCGGCGGACCGCGTCTCGAAGTACACGTACGACAAGGTCGGGAATCTGCTCACGACCACCGAACCGAAGGGCGTGGCGACCCCGTCCGTGCCGGACGACTACGTCACGACCAACGTGTACGACGAGATCTACCAGCTCGTCGAGGTCGTCAACGCCAAGAACGACAAGGTCCGTTACCTCTACGACGACGTCGGCAACACGGTCCGCGTCATCGACCCGAAGAAGAACGCCTCGGCCGACCCGGACGACTACACCACCAAGACCGACTACGACATGAACCACCGTGTCGTCGCGGTCACGGACGCCGCAGGCCGCACGACCAAGCAGTCCTACGACAAGGACTCCCTGGTCGTCTCCACGACGGACGCGGAGAACAACACCACCAGGCAGCACTACGACGAGCGCGGCAAGCTCGCGGTCGTCCAGGTCCCGCACGACGCGGACACCGTCCGCGAGACGAAGTTCGGCTACGACGAGGTCGGCAACCGCATCAAGGTGTTCACGCCGCGCGGTGTGAACACCGAGGCGGAGGCCGACGACTTCGTCGCGCAGACCACGTACGACGCGCTGAACCGGCCCTCGCGCCAGATCCAGCCGTACGACCCGAAGGACGCCCGCTACAACCGCAAGGTCTGGACGGAGACCTCGTACGACGCGGTGGGCCGGGTCTCGAAGGTCTCGCTGCCGCCTTCCGAAGGCGAATCCGTCCGCAACGACACCACGTACGACTACTACGACAACGGCCAGGTCAGGAAATCCACGGACCCGTGGAACATCACCACGACCTACGACTACAACGAACTCGGTCAGCAGACCGCCCGCCAGCTGACCTCCGCCGCGGGGTCATCCTCGCGCACGATGCGCTGGAGCTTCTACCCGGACGGCAAGCTCAAGTCGCTGGACGACGACGGCATTCCGGTCGGTTCGGCCGAGGTGCTCGGTGCCGATTCGCAGGCGGTCCCGACCGTTGCCAGCGCGGCCGACGTGCGGACCTGGAAGCTGACGATCCCCAAGTCCGGCTCGTACACGGCGTACAAGCAGTCCACGCCCGACGGGAAATGGACCAAGGTCGGCAAGGAGGACTACAAGAAGGGCGAGATCACCACCCTCCAGGCCGACGCGGAACAGGTGAAGCTGGTCCGCGACAACTCGAAGGCAGTGGACACCGAGCGCAAGCGCTTCGCGTACGCCTACGACGTCAACGGCAATCTCACGTCGATCGACGACACCTCGACCGGGAGGAAGATCGACGCGTACACGATCTCGTACACCGGCCTGAACCAGGTGTCGAAGGTCGTCGAGGCGCTGGCCGGCGAGGAGAAGAAGTCGACCTCGTACACGTACGACGCGAACGGGCAGCCGGAGACGCTCACGCATCCGGACCAGTTCGCCAAGTACACGTACGACCTGCGCGAGTTGGTCAAAACGGTCTCGGTCGGCAAGTCGGCCACCGACGCCTCGCCGAAGGTGACCTCGTACGACTACACCTGGCGCGGTCAGAAGCAGAAGGAGACCAAGGCCAACAAGAACACCGTCGAGTACGGCTACTACCTCGACGGTGCGCTGAAGTCGACGACGGAGAAGAAGGCCGACGGCACCACCCTGGTCGCCTCGCACACCTACGCCTATGACGCCAATGGCAACAAGGCGCAGGACGTGGCGAAGAAGATGAACGCCGACGACCACACGAAATACCTGTCGTCGACGACGTCCTACACCTACGACCCGGCCGACCGCCTGGCCAAGTCGGTCCGCACGGGCGACGGCGCGGGCACGGAGACCTACGTCCACGACGACAACGCCAACGTCGTCTCGCAGACGGTCAAGGGCAGGACGACGACGTTCGGCTACGACCGCAACCGCCTCCTGAAGGCGACGGCGGACGGAGCCACGGCGACGTACAACTATGACCCGTTCGGGCGGCAGGAGTCGGTCACCGCCGACGGGAAGGTGATCGAGCGCAATACCTTCGACGGATTCGACCGGGTCGTGGAGCACGGCAGGCTCGATGCCGCGTCCGGCTCGATGCAGACGACGCAGTACAGCTTCGACCCACTGGACCGGACGTCTTCGAGGACGGCGAACGGCAAGAAGACCGAGTACACCTACCTGGGCCTGTCCGACGAACTGCTGGGTGAGGAGGTCGCCGGAAAGCGGACCGCCTCCTACCAGTACGGCGCCGGGGGTGAGCGGCTCTCCCAGGTCAAGTACGCGGCGGACGGCACGCCCAATGCGACGGCGTACTACGGCTACAACCAGCACGCCGATGTCGAGACCCTGACAGGCGCCGACGGCGAAGTGACGGCGACCTACGGGTATACCGCGTACGGCTCGGACAACAGCGCCGACTTCACCGGGGCCGACAAGCCGGCAGCCGACGGATCGGCCCCGGAGGTGTACAACCCGTACCGCTTCAACTCCAAGCGGTGGGATGGTGCTTCGGGTACGTACGACATGGGCTTCCGGGACTACAGCCCCGCCCTGAACCGGTTCACGACTCGGGACACGTACAACGGTGCCCTGGCCGATATGCGGCTCGGTTCCGACCCGATGACCGGCAACCGGTATGCGTTCGCCGGCGGTAACCCTGTTTCGTTCATGGAGCTCGACGGGCATGAGAGCTGCCCCGTCGCCATGGGCACGAACCCGAATTGCGGGTGGGACGGACAGCCGAGAAAGGTCGAGCCGAACGCGGCGAACATACCTGACCTGCCTTGCCCCGAGAGTGATCCGGAGTGGGTCTGCAAGATCCGGAATTCTCACTACAAGACCATGGCGGTCTTCGGTCCCATCATCGGGGCGAAGAGTGCCACCTCCGGCTGGGCCAATGCCAAGGGCGGCAAGACGTCGTCGAAGGGCAGAGGTGCAGCCGCCGGAGAGAGCAGCGCGACACTGCCGCAGAGCAGCACTCCGCTCACGAGCAGGCCGTCGCCCTACGGGCCTGCTCCCAGTCCGCGAGGCGCGGCACGTGACCAGGACGCCGGCCCGCCGAAGGCAGGGCCGGCCATCATAGAAAAGCAGGCTGCCGTGCCCGGCCGCACCACAGCGGAGACCATTCACGTCCTGGAGAGCCGGCTTCCCTCGTTTGCCGGGTTCAGCAGGACGAGAAAGACGGAGAACAGATCGTACGTGGGGGCGGTCAACACCAGAACCGGTGAGTCGGTCCTGGCGTCATCCGGATGGAACGCGTCCTGCAATCGGTCCTTCTGTGCCGAGGGCAATGCACTTATTGCTCTGGGCGGCTACCGCAGTGAGGTCCTCTTCACCAATGCGGTTTGGGTCCGGAGAGTGGACGGAATCCAGTCCGTCGTTCCCAGACCCGTGTGCGTACAGTGTCAGGCGGACTACCCGGTTCCGTCGCTGAACTTCTTGCCCGGCGTGCAGGGCGACCCCGGGGGCCTGTGGGGGGTGAGGGAGGATTGATGAAGCTGGAACTGCTCGAAATCGAGCTGGCTCGACACGACTGGGACGCCATGGCGTGCGGATGCGGCCGATCGGCCGCACACCTGCCGCATGAGCTGCGGCGGCTCGCCGCGGCGGCCACGGATGAGCAGGCCACGTACGAGGGCATCGTCGGCCACGTAAGCGTCAACGAAGTCTTGTACGAGCCCGCCTTCCCAGCGACTGCGGTCACCTTGGCGGCCCTGGCGGGGGAGCTCTCCGTGCCGGCCCGACGGGCCTGTGTGGAGTTGCTCTCGATGCTGACGGCGGGGGAGGACCAGGCCTCCGAGGTCGACAAAGGCCGGGATTTGAGCGCCGAGTGTCTCGAACTCGCACGAGGAGCCATCTGGCTGTTGTACGCCGATGTGTTCGCGAGTCACGACCCAGGCACTGTGTCCACGGCATTCGAACTGCTCCTCGACCTTGATGAGGACGAGGACAGGGTGGAGCGGGTGCGCGAAGCGCTCGGGGAACGGCTGAGCTGGGACCTGCGCCACTGACCCGTCGCTTATGCGCGTGGGTCATTCGACCGGCCACCGGCGTCTGCCGGTGGCCGGTCCTTTATGGGATCAGCCGTGTGCCGGCTGTGGACCGACGGCCGAGCCGCCTCAAAGGTTGTAGGGAGTGCGGAAATGAGGCTGTGAGAACCCGCACCTCCCATATGTGTGACGTCTCCGTGGGCGGTGGCGCAGTCACATGAGGACGGAGGCGAACGGTCGCCTCCACGGATCTGAATAAGGGGTGGGGATTCATGACCAAGTCGGACAACCGAGGCCATAAACAGATCCCGCAGGCCGAAGGAATGCGGGAGTACGCGGCGGAATTCGTGAGTCGGGTCAAACGGCACAGACGGCTTCCGCTCGATTACTCCCCGGCGAGCCTGCGGGTGATGGATTTTCTGATCGAGGGAATGCGTAAGGGGGGCCGTCGGCGGCCCGAAGTCGACGCGCTGCTGGCCGGTTTCGGCGCGTACGTCGGCGAGGTGCTCGTGCGCAAGGCCGGTGCCGTGTGGGTCGACTTCGACGAGGAGCAGCGGGCGTTGTTCGGGCAGCCCGTGGGTGTGCTGATGCCCGACGGGCGGGTGTGGAGCCCGCTGAGCCGTGTGGTGAACCGGTTCGAGATCGGCAAGGAAGAGTCCTTGCAGCAGTTCTATCTGACGTTGCCCGGTCGGGCGTCCGCAGGCCGTGAGCCCGTCTTCCGGTCCGGGATGGTCCAAGTTCCGGTGTACGAAGACACCATGAGCTGAGACAGCGCCGTGCCGGGTGAGCCGGCCCGAGGCCCGCTCACCCGGCACGGTCACGTAAGCGGTGTCAGGAGATCAGCTCCACCTCCGCCAACGTCCCCTCGCCCCCGGTGAACACCAGCCGGTACTTCGCGTACGCCCCCGGCTCGTCCACCGTGAAGACCCGCGTCTGCCGGTCCCACGCGAACGATTCGGCCGAGCGCTGGTCCAGGTCCTTCCAGCGCGAGCCGTCCGAGGAGCCCTGAAGCACCCACCCCGACGGGGCCTTCGCCTTGTCGGAGGAGGAGGTCAGGGTGTACTGGACGGCCTTCACCTTGCCGGGGACCGGCAGGTCCACCGACGCCGAAGTCGCCGCCGTCGCCGAGGAGTTGTCGAAGAGTTCGCCCGTGCCCTTCAGGACGTCGTCCCGCGGCGTCGGGACCTTGTCGTCGTCTGTGATGGAGACCGGGGCCGCCGAACGCCCCGTGCCCCACTTCGACGGCTTCGGCCCCATGGCGAACTCCAGGACGCCGCCCTTCGCGACCACGGAGTGCGGAAGGGCGGTCGAGTTCCACGCCTTCCCGTTCACCTTCAGACCCTGCACGTAGATGTTGCGCGCGCTGTTCTGCGGTGCCTTCACCACCAGCGTCCGGCCGTTGTCCATGCGGACCGTGGCCTTCTCGAACAGCGGGGAGCCGATGGCGTATTCGCCGCTGCCCATGACGAGCGGGTAGAAGCCGAGCGCCGAGAAGAGGTACCAGGCCGACTGCTCGCCGTTGTCCTCGTCGCCGTGGTAGCCCTGGCCGATCTCGCTGCCCACGTACAGCCGGGAGAGGACCTCGCGGACCTTCTCCTGCGTCTTCCACGGCTGAGAGGCCGCGTTGTACATGTACGTGGCGTGGTGCGCGACCTGGTTCGAGTGGCCGTACATGCCCATCCGGACATCACGGGCTTCCGTCATCTCGTGGATGACACCGCCGTACGAGCCCTTGAACTCGGGGGAGGCGGTCTCGGGGGTGGAGAAGTACGTGTCCAGCTTGTCGCCGAGGCCGGACCGGCCGCCGTAGAGGTTCGCCAAGCCGCGCGAGTCCTGGGGAGCGGTGAAGGCGTAACCCCAGCCGTTGGTCTCGGTGTAGTCGTAGCCCCAGACTCTCGGGTCGTACTGGCCCGACGGCACGCGCCAGTCGCCCTTGAGGTCGCGGCCCTGGAAGAAGCCCTTCGAGTCCGTGTCCCCGCCGCCCGCGGCGGCATCGAACAACTTCACATAGTTCTGCGCCCTGTTGAGGAAGTAGTCGGACTCCTCCTTGTAGCGCTTCTTACCGGTCTCGCGGTAGAGCTTCCGGCCCATCTGCGCGATGCCGTAGTCGTTGAGGTAGCCCTCAAGCGACCAGGAGAGGCCCTCGTGGGTCTCCGTCGAGGCGTAGCCGAGGAAGGGCGAGGTCTCCATGCCCTTGCGGCCGACGCCCGAAGACGGCGGGACGACGGTGGCGTTCTTCAGGGCCGCCTCGTACGCGGCGGAGGCGTCGAAGTCCACGCCCTTCACGTACGCGTCCGCGAAGGCCACGTCCGAGGACGTGCCCGTCATCAGGTCCGCGTAGCCCGGCGAGGACCAGCGCGAGATCCAGCCGCCGTCCTTGTACTGCTGCACGAAGCCGTCCACCAGCTCACCCGCCTTGCCGGGGGTGAGGAAGGAGTATGCCGGCCAGGTCGTGCGATATGTGTCCCAGAAGCCGTTGTTGACGTAGACCTTGCCCTTGACGATCTTGGCGCCGGTCTCCGTCGGGGTGTCGGGCTTCTCGGCGGGGGAGAAGGGGCTCGCGTACTGGTATGTCGAACCGACCTTCTCGAAGCCGGAGTTGGGGTAGAGGTACAGGCGGTAGAGCGAGGAGTAGAGCGTGACCAGCTGGTCGTGGGTCGCGCCCTCCACGTTCACGCGGCCGAGGATGTCGTCCCACTGCTTCTGGGCCTTCGACTTCACCTCGGAGAACGCCGTGCCGGCGGGTATCTCCGCGTCCAGGTTCGCCTTCGCCTGGGCCACCGAGATCAGGGAGGTCGCGATCCGCATCGTGACCGTGCGGTCCTTGCCCGCGTCGAAGCGCAGATGGCCCTTCACTCCGGACGCGGCGCCGCCCGTCACAGGCTTGTCGAAGGTCGCGTACACGAAGAGCCGGGTCGCACCGGTCGACAGGCCGCTCTTCACGTCCGAGTAGCCGGTGACGACACCCTTGTCGGTGTCGAGCGTCAGGCCCGCCTTGTCCGAGACGTTGTCGAAGAGGACCGAGGCATTGTCGTCCGGATACGTGAAGCGCATCAGCGCCGCGTGGTCCGTCGGCGTGATCTCCGACTTGATGCCGTTCGTCGATGTCATCGCGTAGTAGTGCGGACGCGCGGTCTCGTCCTCGTGCCGGAAGGGCAACGCCCGCTTCACACGGTCGAGTTCCGGGGTTCCCGCGTCCTTCGAGGGCAGCACCTGGAAGGTCTGGCGTTCGCCCATCCACGGGCTCGGCTCGTGGCTCGCGCTGAACGCCTGCACGGCCGGCAGATTGTCCGCGTTGTTGCCGCGGTGGTACTCGTACAGCCAGCTCAGGGAACCGGCGTTGGTCACCGGCGTCCAGAAGTTGAACCCGTGCGGCACGGCCGTCGCGGGGAAGTTGTTGCCGCGCGAGAAGCCGCCGCTTGAGTGGGTGCCGCGGGTGGTCGAGGCGTAGTCCGAGAGGTGGGCGCGCGGAGCCTCGGGCGCCTTCTCCTTGATCACGACGTCGTCCAGCCAGCCGCGGAACTTCGCCGGCCCCTTCGGGGCGTCGTACGCGACCAGGATCCGGTCCACGGTCTTGCCGCGCGCCACCCGGCCTATGTTCGAGGCCACGTGGTTCCACTGGTTCACATACAGCCGCTTGGCCTCGGCCTGCCCCTGCGGCGTCAGCTTCCCGCCGTGGCTGTCCACCGCACCGAGATCGCTCAGATACGTGCCGTCCGTGAAGGCCAGGTCCACGCTCACGAACGTCGCCGGATACTTCAGATCCGGCTCGTTCTCCGACATCTGCGGAAATACGCGGTACGAAAGCTCGGTATTGCGCTCTATCGCCACATCGACATCGAAGACCTTGTTGTACGAATACGCCCGGCCGTCCGCCTTGTGCGTACCCGCGTAACGCAGCGCCCGCTTTCCGGTGTATCCGACGCCGGACTTCGCGGTCGGCGAGCCGCTCGGACCGCGGTCGACCGCGCTCTGCATCTCCTCGGGGGCGGGCTGCGTCGTATTGCCGTCGGAGAACTGCACGTCGGCGAGCTGCAGAATGTCGCCCGAGCCGTTTGCGGTGAATTCGATGCGGTAGTGCGCGTATGCGGTGGAGTTCTCGAAGTCGTACTTCTTGGTCTGGAAACGCTCGGAGAAGGTCTCGCCCGTGCGCGTGTCGAGCGTCGTCCACTCCTTGCCGTCCGCGGACCCCTGGAGTTTCCAGTCCTTGGGGTCGCGCTCCGCATGGTCATTGGCCGAAGTCAGCGCATACGTCATGACTTTGACCGGAGCGTCCAGGTCGAACTCGACCCAGCCGGTGGACGCGAAAGCCAGCCATTTCGAGGAGGGCTCGAGATCGACCAGGTTCTCCTTGACCTCGCCGCCGGCCGCGTTCTCGGCGCTGGCGCGCACCGTGGTGACGCGGTCGGTGACATTGCCGGGGATGCCGCTGCTGAAGGTGCCGTCCACGCCGGACGCCTTCTTCTTGCCGTCGGGTCCCGTCTCGGGGGTGTTGCGCCAGTCGACCGCCGGCTGGTCGTCCTCGAAGGAGGAGCTGAACTCCCGGTCCGCGGAAGGTGCTTGGGGCGGTGCGGCGACGGCGGCGCCCTGCCCCGTGGCGAGGAGGGCGAAGGCGCACGTCAGGCCGAGCAGGGTGGTGTGTTTCGAGGGTCTGCTGCGGTGGCGGCTGTGCGGGGATCTGTGCGAGGACCCGGGCATCAGCATCACTCCCTTGGGTTGAGACAACGTTGTCACGATCGGCGCATCGTCCAGTAGGTGGCCAAGTGCCCAGTGATGTCAAGGGTGTTGCAGTGCCACATGAGGGGTGGTGGCGGGAATCCGACGGAGCGGCGTCGGGGCTCGTGGCCGGCGTTCGGGCGCGGGGCGCGAGCGGTCTGCGCGCCCGCGCGGGCCGGAGCCGGTGATGTTGCCGGCGTGATCGCGGAGATACGCCAAGAGGCCATGTGTGCGGCGGTTTCGAGGGTCCCGGGTTTGCGGGTGAAACGTTCCGACCGGCACCGGAATGCTTCCCTCCGGTGCCGGTCGCTCAGGGTGCCGTATGTCCGTGAGGTCTCAACTCAGGAAAGACTGACATCCAAACTTGCATTCGATCTTGCCCACTTGACGGGAAGTGGACTATACCTGTCGGCGTCCGAGCATCCTGCGGAAGCGGGTGCGAGGAGGGGGGAACAGGGGGGCCTAGAACGTTCAGGCGTCAACAGTTCACCCGCCTCAGTAAATTCAGCAGCACTTAGAGCTTCATCTGTTCGCGGGCGCCAGTGGATTCCACTGCACCGCCTGAGTCCAGGAGGGGGCGAGGACTTGAGCATGGGATCCACCCTCGGCGTATTCCATCGCGATCTGATCAGGAGCGTCGATCACGGCGCCGTGCATCTCGCAGCTGATCATCCCCGGCGCCGCTGAGCGGCGCCGGAACAACGGTGAAACGCCCCGGGTGTGCCTCTCCGCCGGCATTCCACGCGGAGACGCACCCAGAGCCGCGCTTTCAGGAAAGCGCGGCCAGCGCATCGCCGACCTGGCCCAGACGGCCGAACACGCAGTGAAACCCATGAAGATCGAATCGATCAGTGAGGATGCAGAGATGACGACTCGTATGGGGTCTCTCGACAGGCGGATGTTCCTGCGCGGGGCGATCGCGGCAGCGGCCGCAGCATCGATGGCGACTGCATGTGGTTCTCCCTCCTCCGGCAACAACGACAAGGACAAGCCGGAGGGCAAGACCTCGGCCAAGAACCCGTTCGGCGTCGCCGAGAACTCCAAGGTCGAGGCGGCCATCTTCGACGGCGGCTACGGCGTCGACTACGTCACCTTCGCGGGCACGGTCGTCCCGAAGCAGATCGCCGGTGTAAAGGTCGACGTCAAGCCCGTCGTCGACATCGCCCCGCAGCTCCAGCCCCGCTTCGTCGGGGGCAACCCGCCGGACCTCATCGACAACTCCGGTGAGGACCAGATCGGCTTCCTCAGCATTCTCGACCAGCTCGAGACGCTGGACGACGTCCTCGAAGCCAACAACTACGAGGGCAAGAAGATCGCCGACACGATCTACGCGGGCGTCAAGGAGCCGGGCACTTTCAACGGCAAGTTCATCGCGCTCAACTACGTGATGACGGTATACGGCGTCTGGTACTCCAAGTCGCTGTTCGACGCGAACGGCTGGACGGCCCCGAAGACCTGGGACGAGGCGTACGAGCTCGGCAAGAAGGCCAAGGAGAAGGGCAAGTACCTCTTCGTCCACGGCAAGGAAGCCGCGACCTACTACCAGACGCTGCTCATCGAGTCGGCGATCAAGGAGGGTGGCGACGAGGTCCGGCTCTCCCTGGAGAAGCTGGAGGCGGACTCCTGGTCGCAGCCTGCCGTCCAGGGCGTTCTCAAGATCATGGAAAAGATGGTCAAGGAGAAGATGTTCGTCCCGGGTGGCTCCGGCACCCAGTTCCAGAAGGCCCAGGCGATCTGGAGCAACGACCAGAAGGCCCTGCTCTACCCGACCGGTGGCTGGATCGAGAACGAGATGAAGGACGCCACCAAGGCCGACTTCCAGATGACCGGCATCCCGTCGATGACGCTCACCTCCAGCTCGAAGATGCCCTACGAGGCGGTGCACGCCGCCGCGGGCGAGCCGTTCATCGTCCCCAAGCAGGCCAAGAACTCGGCCGGCGGCAAGGAAGTGCTGCGGGCGATGCTGTCCCAGGAAGCGGCCGCCAACTTCTCCAAGACGAAGCTGGCCCCGACCATCGTCAAGGGCACCGTGCCCGCGGACGGCTACGGATCCTCCGCGCTCGTCTCGCAGTCGAAGATGCTCGAGGCCGCGGGCGAGAACATCTTCACCTTCAACTTCGTCGGCGCGTACGGCATCAACACCGACATGCTGGTGCCGTGGAACTCGTTCCTCTCCGGTGACCTCGACGCCAAGGGCCTGACCTCGGCGCTGCAGAAGATCTCGGACAAGATCCGGGAAGACGACTCCATCGAGAAGCTCGAGGTCAGCTAGTACCGCCATGAGTGACACGATCACCAAATCCGAACCCGCGAGCGGCCGGCTCACGTCGGCCGCTCGCGGCGGGCGGCCCCGGCGCCGCAAGCTCACCTTCGACCGGGTGACGTTCTTCCTCGCGTTCCTCGGTATCCCGCTGGCCGTCTTCATCATCTTCGTCCTGTATCCGTTCATCCAGGCGATCTACTGGGCGATGACGGACTGGCGCGGCTACAGCCCCGATTACAACTTCGTCGGTCTCGACAACTTCACCAAGATGCTCGAGGACGACGTCTTCCTGAAGGCGCTGCGCAACGTGGCGCTCCTCGCGGCGGTCGTCCCGCTGGTCACGCTCACGCTCGCCCTCGGGGTCGCGGTGGCCATCACGCTGGGCGGGCCCAGCAAGGGCCCGGTCCGAGGGATCCGGGGGGCATCGTTCTACCGGATCGTCTCGTTCTTCCCCTACGTCGTGCCGGCGATCATCGTCGGCCTGATCTGGGCGCAGATGTACGACCCGAACGCGGGCCTGCTCAACGGCATGCTCAACAAACTCGGGCTCGACTTCGAGGCGTTCGCCTGGCTGGGCGAGAAGACGACGGCGATGCCCGCCCTGATGTTCGTCTTCGTCTGGGGGCTCGTCGGGTTCTACGCGGTGCTCTTCATCGCGGCGATCAAGGGCGTTCCCGGTGAGTTGTACGAGGCGGCCAAGATCGACGGTGCCGGACGGTTCCGCACGACCATCTCGATCACCCTGCCGGCGATCCGGGACAGCGTACAGACGGCGTACATCTATCTGGGCATCGCCGCCCTGGACGCCTTCGTCTTCGTCCAGGCGCTGCTGCCGAACGGCGGGCCGGACAACTCGACGCTCACGATCAGCCAGCATCTGTTCACCACCGCCTTCCGCAAGGGGCAGTTCGGATACGCCACCGCGATGGGTGTCGTCCTCGCCGTCGTCACCCTGGTGTTCGCGGCGCTGGTGTTCACCGTCAACCGCCTGACCGGCGGTGGCGAGGAAAAGAGCAACGCACGTGGCTTCAAGGCTCGGCGTGCCGCAGTCAAGGGAGGTGCTCAGTGAGCGCCACAGCCGCCGACCCGAGCCTGGTGGCCGACCGGAAGCTGGTGAAGAGGACCAACAGCAGCGACCGCAGGTTCGCGGCGATCTCACACACCCTGCTCTCCATATGGGCCGTGATCGTGATCGTGCCCATGCTGTGGGTGCTGATGTCGTCGTTCAAGTCGACCGGCGAGATCCTCTCGTCGCCGTTCTCGCTCCCCACTGAGTGGAAGTTCGAGAACTACGCGAACGCGTGGTCCGACGCGAGCATCGGCAGGTACTTCCTGAACTCGGTGGTCGTCGTGGTCAGCGCGCTGTTCCTGGTCATGCTGCTCGGCGCGATGTGCGCGTACATCCTGGCCCGGTTCCAGTTCCCCGGACGCCGGCTCATCTACTACACGATGCTCGCCGGACTGACCTTCCCGGTCTTCCTCGCGATCGTGCCGCTGTTCTTCCAGCTGCAGAACTTCGGGCTGCTGAACACGCGTCTGGGCCTGATCCTCACCTACGTCGCGTTCGCCCTGCCGTTCACGATGTTCTTCCTCTACTCGTTCTTCCGGTCGCTGCCGCACGAGGTCTACGAGGCCGCGTTGATCGACGGGGCCGGCGACTGGAGGGCGTTCTTCCAGGTCATGCTGCCGATGGCCAGCCCGGGGATGGCCGCGGTGGCGATCTTCAACTTCCTGGGTCTTTGGAATCAGTTCCTGCTGCCGGTGGCGCTCAACACCGATCAGGACAACTGGGTCCTGACGCAGGGGATGGCCGCGTACGCGGCCTCGCAGGTCTACGACATCGACTACGGTGCGCTGTTCGCAGCGATCGTGGTCACGGTCGCGCCTGTCCTGGTCGTGTATGCCGTCTTCCAGCGCCGGATCGCCGGTTCGGTGTCCCAGGGCACGTTCCGCTGACGCTCCCTGCCCCGACTGCCCGCCGAGGACGACGATGTCGGCCTCGGCGGGCAGTTGCGTCCATACGACCTGGGTGATCACCTTCGCCCTGCCCATGGCAGGGTGGAACACGTGCGCATCCTCGTCACCGGCGGCGCCGGATTCATCGGCTCCCACTACGTCCGTACGCTCCTCGGCCCCGACTCTCCCGATCCGCACGCCGAGGTCACCGTCCTGGACGCGCTGACGTACGCGGGCCGGCGCGACAACCTCCCCGCCGCCGCACCAGGGTTCTCCTTCGTGCAAGGCGACGTGTGCGACGGACCGCTGGTCGACGAACTCGCCGCGCACCACGACCACATCGTGCACTTCGCGGCCGAGTCCCATGTGGACCGCTCGATCGCGGACCCGGCCGCGTTCATCCGCACCAATGTGCTCGGCACCCAGACCCTCCTGGACGCCGCCCTGCGCCACGGCCGGCGGGTGGTCCTGGTCTCCACCGACGAGGTGTACGGCTCGATCGACCGTGGCGCCTGGACCGAGGACGCGCCCCTCGCACCCCGCTCGCCCTACAGCGCGAGCAAGGCCTCCGCGGATCTGCTCGCCCTCGCCCAGCACCGCACGCACGGCCTGGACGTACGGATCACCCGGAGCTCCAACACGTACGGCACCCACCAGTACCCCGAGAAGATCATTCCGCTCTTCGTCGCCCGGCTGCTGCGGGGCGAGCGCGTCCCCCTCTACGGCGACGGGCGCAACGTGCGCGACTGGCTGCACGTGGACGACCACGTGGCCGGGGTCGACCTGGTGCGCAGGGAAGGGCGGGCCGGGGAGGTCTACCACATCGCCGGCGGTACGGAGCTGAGCAATCGCGAACTGACCGGCCGCCTGCTCGCGCTGCTCGGCGCGGGCTGGGACCGCGTCGCGTATGTGGCGGACCGGCCCGGCCACGATCTGCGCTACGCCCTCGACGACCGCAAGATCCGCGCGCTCGGCCACCGCACCCTGCGCGAGTTCACGGAAGGTCTGAAGGAAACGGTGGAGTGGTACGTGCGGCATCCGCAGTGGTGGGCGGGGGCCGTGAGCGGCCCGCCCACGGACGCCGGCACTCCGCTCACCAGCCGATAGTCCGTATTGCGCCGATCTTCAAGCCCTTGTGGTATCCCGTTCTCTTTCTCTCAAGGGCTTGACGGGGATGAACCCCTCAGGCTCAGCTTAGAGTTCATAAGTTGGAGAAAGTCGGGGGGCTGCAACGACGCCGCGGCCCCGGCAAGGAGGTCGTCGTGCAGACTCCGGGGTCGCAGTCGTCGCTGCACCGGGCCAATCTCGAGCGGGTCGTGAGGGCCGTGCGGATGGCAGGCTCACTCACCCAGGCCGAGATCGCCAGGACGACGGGCCTCTCGGCGGCCACGGTCTCCAATATCGTGCGCGAGCTCAAGGACGGCGGCACCGTCGACGTCACCCCCACGTCGGCCGGCGGCCGCCGCGCCCGCAGCGTCTCGCTCAGCGGGGACGCGGGCCTGGTCGTGGGCGTCGACTTCGGTCATACGCATCTACGGGTCGCGATCGGCAACCTCGCCCACCAGGTGCTCGCCGAGGAGTCCGAGCCGCTCGACGTGGACGCCTCCTGGACCCAGGGCTTCGACCGGGCCGAGGTCCTGGTCAGCCGCCTGATCGAGGCCACCGGCGTGGACCGCTCCAAGGTCGCGGGCGTGGGGCTCGGCGTCCCGGGCCCGATCGACCTGGAGTCCGGCACCCTCGGCTCCACCTCGATCCTGCCGGGCTGGCAGGGCATCAACCCCGCCCAGGAGCTCTCCGAGCGCCTCGGCGTCCCGGTGTCCGTGGACAACGACGCGAATCTGGGCGCGCTGGGCGAGCTGGTGTGGGGGAGCGGACGCGGAGTCAAGGACCTCGCGTACATCAAGGTCGCGAGCGGCGTGGGCGCCGGCCTCGTGATCAACGGGCAGATCTACCGCGGCCCGGGCGGCACCGCCGGCGAGATCGGGCACATCACGCTCGACGAGTCGGGGCCCGTCTGCCGCTGCGGCAACCGCGGCTGCCTGGAGACCTTCGCGGCCGCCCGCTACGTGCTTCCGCTGCTCCAGTCGAGCCACGGCTCGGACCTGACCATGGACAAGGTGGTCGCGCTCGCGCGCGAGGGTGACCCGGGCTGCCGGCGGGTGATCTCGGACGTGGGCCGGCACATCGGCAGCGGAGTGGCCCACCTGTGCAATCTGCTCAACCCGTCACGGGTCGTGCTCGGCGGGGACCTCGCCGAGTCCGGTGAGCTGGTCCTGGCGCCCATCCGCGAGTCGGTGGGACGCTATGCCATCCCCAGTGCGGCTCGCCAACTGTCCGTACTTCCCGGGGCACTTGGCGGTCGTGCGGAGGTGCTCGGCGCCCTCGCGCTCGCGCTCAGCGAGATGGGCGACTCGACCCTGATCGAGCAGTCCGCGCAGTCCGCCGCGGCCGGCCGGTCTGCGCCTTCCGCCCCCTCCGCAGAGGGTTCGGACGGTGACGGAGAGCTGCGTGGGACGCCCACACCTGCCTTCACTTAGATAACGAATGGCACCGTTGTCATCTCGTTAAGTATTAACTCCTTGACGGTCGCTACGCGGCCGAGTTGACTCACTGCCACCTCGGCCGCAACGACGCGGCCTCGTCAGGGAGGTTCCCCAATGAACGCGCGTATGCGTCGTGCTGCCATAGCCCTTGCTTCCACCGCCATGGCGGTTTCCCTCGCCGCCTGTGGCAGTGCCAAGGAGTCCGGCGACAAGGCCGAAGAGTCGAACGGCGGCAAGGCCAAGGGTGACGACATCACCGTCGGTCTGCTCCTGCCGGAGAACCAGACGGCCCGTTACGAGAAGTTCGACAAGCCCATCATCGAAGAGCAGATCAAGAAGCTCACGAATGGCAAGGGCAAGCTCGAGTACCTGAACGCCAAGCAGGACGCGACCGTCCAGTCGCAGCAGATCGACACGATGATCACCAAGAAGGTCGACGTGCTGATCCTCGACGCGGTGGACTTCAAGGCCGTCGCGGGCGGCGTGAAGAAGGCCAAGGACGCCGGCATCCCGGTCGTGGCCTACGACCGCCTGGCCGAGGGCCCGATCTCCGCGTACACCTCGTTCGACAACGAGGAGGTCGGCCGCACCCAGGGTGAGGCCCTCCTGAAGGCCCTTGGCGACAAGGCCAAGGACAGCACCATCGTCATGATGAACGGCTCCGTCACCGACCCGAACGCCGCGCAGTTCAAGAAGGGCGCCCACTCCGTCCTCGACGGCAAGGTGAAGAAGATCGGCAAGGAGTACGACACCAAGGAGTGGAAGCCGGAGAACGCCAACGCCAACATGGAGGGCGCCATCTCCGCCCTCGGCAAGGGCAACATCCAGGGCGTCTACTCCGCGAACGACGGCATGGCGGGCGGCATCATCACCGCGCTCAAGGGCGCCGGCTTCGACAAGCTCCCGCCGGTCACCGGCCAGGACGCCGAACTCGCCGCCGTGCAGCGCATCATCGCCGGTGAGCAGTACATGAGCGTCTTCAAGTCCTACCCGCAGGAGGCCGAGACCGTCGCCAAGATGGCCGTCTCGATCGCCAAGACGGGCAAGCTGGACGACGCCGGCCTGGAGACCAGCACGGTCGACAGCGGCACCACCAAGGCCATCCCGTCCGTGATCGTCCCCGTCGTCTCCCTCACGCAGGAGAACATCAAGGAGACGGTCATCGACCAGGGCTACTACACGCTCGACGAGATCTGCACGGCCAAGTACAAGGCCGCCTGCGACAAGATCGGCCTGAAGTAGTCACCCCGGGGCCCGGGGGCCGCCGCCGCAACGGCGCCCCCCGGCCCGTACCGGAGCTGCCGTAGCCGCAACTCCCTTGTTCCCTGCGGGACTTGCGCAGCCCTCGAAGGCGCGCTCCCGTGGAAGCACGTCCGGCGCCCCGCCGCCGACAGCCCCGCAAGCTCAACGGCGGGGCGCCGGACGGAACACCCCTCACCCCTTCATGTACAACCTCCCGCCGGGTCAGGCTCGGGCGGCGAAGGAGATGGTTCACGTGTCCGCTACGCCCGTGCTGGCGTTGCGCGGGGTCTCCAAGCGATTCGGTGCCGTGCAGGCGCTCACCGACGTAGAGCTTGAGGTCCACGCCGGCGAGGTGGTCGCCCTGGTCGGCGACAACGGTGCCGGAAAGTCCACCCTGGTCAAGACGATCGCGGGTGTGCACCCCATCGATGACGGCGTCATCGAGTGGGACGGCCGGCCGGTCAAGGTCAACAAGCCGCACGACGCCCAGGACCTGGGCATCGCCACCGTCTACCAGGATCTGGCGCTGTGCGACAACATCGACGTCGTCGGCAACCTGTTCCTGGGCCGTGAGATCCGCCGCCGCGGCGTGCTCGACGAGGTCGAGATGGAGCGCCGCTCGCGCGAGCTGCTCCAGACCCTGTCGATCCGCATCCCGAGCGTCCGTATCCCCGTCGCCTCGCTCTCCGGCGGTCAGCGCCAGGTCGTGGCCATCGCCCGCTCGCTGCTCGGCGAGCCCAAGCTGGTCATCCTCGACGAGCCCACCGCGGCCCTCGGCGTCGAGCAGACCGCGCAGGTCCTCGACCTCGTGGAGCGGCTGCGCGAGCGCGGTCACGCGGTCATCCTCATCAGCCACAACATGGCCGACGTGAAGGCCGTCGCGGACAAGGTCGCCGTGCTGCGCCTCGGCCGCAACAACGGTGTGTTCGAGGTCAAGTCGACCTCGCAGGAAGAGATCATCTCCGCCATCACCGGCGCCACGGACAACGCCGTGACCCGTCGTGCGGCGCGCAGCAACGTGGAGGCTCAGAAGTGAGCATCGACAAGACGGACCAGGTCCAGGCCTCCGACGCCGCTGTGGACGCCCCCGCCGCCGCGCCCGACGCCGTGGCCGTCGTCGACCCCCGCCTGCTCGTGCGGGAGCAGGGATTCGCGGGTTACATAGGCGAGTTCAAGCGCAAGATGCGCGCCGGCGACCTCGGCGCCGTGCCGGTGGTCATCGGCCTCATCGCCATCTGCGCGATCTTCCAGAGCCTGAACTCGGCCTTCCTCGGCGCGGAGAACCTCAACAACATCTTCGTCGCCATGGTGGCCACCGGCATGATGTCGGTCGGCATCATCTTCGTGCTGCTGCTCGGCGAGATCGACCTGTCGGTCGGCTCGGTCAGCGGTGTCTCGGCCGCGATCCTCGCCGTCATGAGCGTCACGCACGGCGTCAACGAGTGGCTCGCGGTGCTCACCGCGCTCGCCGCGGGCGCCGTCATCGGTGCGCTGCACGGCTTCTTCTTCGCCCGGATCGGCGCCCCCGCCTTCGCCGTCACGCTGGCGGGCCTGCTGTTCTGGAACGGCTTCATGCTCCAGCTGCTCGGCGCCAACGGCACGATCAACATCGACGGCGAGGGCGTGGTCGGCAAGCTCACCACGTACTACTTCACGGACGTCGCGGCCGCCTACGGCCTCGCCGTCGTCGCCGTCGCGGGCTACTTCCTCACGGCCTTCTTCGGCGCCCGCCGCCGCGAGGCCGCCGGCATCCCGTCCCGCCCGCTGAGCGAGATCGTGCTGCGCACGGCGCTGCTCGCCGTCGCCGCCTTCGCCGTGGCGGTCATGTTCAACCAGTACAAGGGCCTGCCGCTCGCCACGCTGCTCTTCGTGGTCGTGCTCGTCCTGAGCGACTTCGTGCTCCGCCGCACCGCGTACGGCCGCAAGGTCTTCGCGCTCGGCGGCAGCGTCGAGGCCTCGCGCCGCGCCGGTATCAACGTCACGGCGGTCCGCGTCTCCGTCTTCGCCATCGCGGGCTTCTTCGCGGCGGTCGGCGGTCTCTTCTGGGCCTCGAAGATCGCGGCGGCCAACCAGAGCGCCGGCGCCGGCGACCTCCTGATGAACGTCATCGCGGCGGCCGTCATCGGCGGCACCTCGCTCTTCGGCGGCCGCGGCCGCACGTGGAACGCACTGCTCGGTGTCCTCGTCATCACGTCGATCCAGTACGGCCTGGCGCTGGAGGGCATCGCCACCCCGATCCAGTACATGATCACCGGTGGTGTGCTCCTCGCCACGGTCGTCATCGACTCGATCTCCCGCAAGACCCAGAAGTCGGCGGGCCGCGCGTAATCCCGCTCACGTCCGAGCCCGGTGCCCCTGGTGGGCGCCGGGCTTCGGCGTGTGGGGGCGGGCTCGTGCCCGTACGGGGGAGTGCGCCGCAAGGCGGGCCGCGGCCTGCGCAACCCCCGCCGCCGCGGCGGCGTCCCTCCCCATACGCCCCGGGCCTGTAGCAGCCGCCGTCGCACTCCCGTACCGCCGAACGCGTGACGCACCCGACGGCAGCCTGCGGGGGCGGAACATTAGACTCGACAGACCCGGCACAGCTGCGGCAGCTCGAACAGCTCGACCGAAACACCAAACGCTAGGAGGAACGGGTGGGCATGCTCTCCCGTATCAAGGGACCGCGCGACCTGGACGGGCTCAGCCATGAGCAGCTGGACCAGCTGGCCGCCGAGATCCGTACCTTCCTCGTCGACGCCGTCTCCAAGACCGGCGGCCACCTGGGCCCGAACCTGGGTGTCGTCGAGCTCACCATCGCCCTGCACCGCGTGTTCGAGTCCCCCAAGGACAAGGTGCTGCTCGACACCGGCCACCAGAGCTATGTGCACAAGCTGCTCACCGGCCGCCAGGACTTCTCGAAGCTGCGCGCCAAGGGCGGCCTCTCGGGCTACCCCTCGCGCGCCGAGTCCGAGCACGACGTGATCGAGAACAGCCACGCCTCCACGGTGCTCGGCTGGGCCGACGGCCTCGCGAAGGCCAACGAGGTGCTCGGCAAGGACGACCACGTGGTCGCCGTGATCGGTGACGGAGCGCTCACCGGCGGTATGGCCTGGGAGGCGCTGAACAACATCGCCGCCGCCAAGGACCGCCCGCTGGTGATCGTCGTCAACGACAACGAGCGTTCCTACGCCCCCACCATCGGCGGACTCGCCAACCACCTCGCGACCCTGCGGACGACCGACGGGTACGAGCGCTTCCTGTCCCGTACGAAGGACCTCCTGGAGAAGACCCCCGTCGTCGGGCGGCCGCTCTACGAGACCCTGCACGGCGCCAAGAAGGGCCTCAAGGACTTCATCGCCCCGCAGGGCATGTTCGAGGACCTGGGCCTGAAGTACGTCGGCCCGATCGACGGCCACGACATCGCCGCCCTGGAGTCCGCGCTCCAGCGCGCCAAGCGCTTCGGCGGCCCGGTGATCGTGCACTGCCTGACCGAGAAGGGCCGCGGCTACCAGCCCGCCGTCCAGGACGAGGCCGACCGCTTCCACGCCGTCGGCGTCATCCACCCCGACACGGGCCTGCCCGTCGCGGCCTCCGGCGCCGACTGGACCAGCGTCTTCGGCGACGAGATGGTCGAGCTCGGCAGGGAGCGCAAGGACATCGTGGCGATCACGGCCGCGATGCTCCAGCCCGTCGGCCTGAAGAAGTTCGAGGCCGCCTTCCCCGACCGGATCTTCGACGTCGGCATCGCCGAGCAGCACGGCGCGGTCTCCGCGGCCGGTCTCGCCACGGGCGGTCTGCACCCGGTCTTCGCCGTGTACGCGACCTTCCTCAACCGCGCCTTCGACCAGCTCCTGATGGACGTGGCCCTGCACAAGTGCGGCGTCACCTTCGTCCTCGACCGGGCCGGCGTCACGGGCACGGACGGCGCCTCGCACAACGGCATGTGGGACATGTCGATCCTCCAGTGCGTCCCCGGGCTCCGGCTCGCCGCGCCCCGTGACGCCCAGCAGCTGCGCGCCCAGCTGCGCGAGGCCGTGGACGTGGACGACGCCCCGACCGTCGTGCGCTTCTCCAAGGGCCTGGTCGGCCCGGCCGTGCCCGAGGTGGGCAAGGTCGGCGGCATGGACCTGCTGCGCAAGGCCGGCACCGACCGTCCCGACGTCCTCCTGGTCTCCGTGGGCGCGCTCGCGCCCATGTGCCTGGAGATCGCCGACCTCCTCGACAAGCAGGGCATCTCCACGACCGTGGTCGACCCGCGCTGGGTCAAGCCGGTGGACGAGGCGCTGGCCCCGCTCGCCGAGCAGCACCGCGTCGTCGTCACCGTCGAGGACAACGGGCGAGCGGGCGGCGTGGGCTCCGCCATCGCCCAGGCCTTGCGCGACGCCGGCGTGGACGTGCCGCTGCGCGACTTCGGCATCCCGCCGCGCTTCCTCGACCATGCCTCCCGCAAGGAGGTGCTCGCCGAGATCGGTCTGACCGCCCCGGACATCGCCCGCCAGGTCACCGGACTCGTCTCGAAGCTGGACGGCCGTTACGAGAACGCGGCGCGCGAAGCCGTGGAGCCGGCCAGGGACTGACCTTCAGCGCCGGCGCCCAGCGTCACCGAGGCCCGGCCGGACCGCCCTTAACGGGTGGTCCGGCCGGGCCTTTCGTGTGACTTCGGGCCCTGGCGAGGGGTACCCGCGGGCCCGACATCCCGATCATGTCCCTCGACACGAGCGCAGGGAGGCACACGGTGACCACACCGCAGGGCACACGCCACGCCGACGGCGGCGGCAGCAGAGGCATGTTCCGCACCAAGACCGTCGAGCAGTCGATCCAGGACACCGAGGAGCCGGAGCACGCACTCAAGAAGTCCCTCTCGGCGCTCGACCTGACCGTCTTCGGTGTCGGCGTCATCATCGGCACCGGCATCTTCGTCCTCACCGGAAAGATCGCCAAGGAGACCGCCGGCCCGGCCGTCGCGCTCGCCTTCGTGGTCGCCGGCCTGGTCTGCGCGCTCGCCGCGCTCTGCTACGCCGAGTTCGCCTCGACCGTCCCGGTCGCCGGATCCGCGTACACCTTCGCGTACGCCTCCCTCGGCGAACTGCCCGCCTGGATCATCGGCTGGGACCTGATCCTGGAGATGGCACTCGGCTGCGCGGTGGTCGCGGTCGGCTGGTCCGGCTATGTGCGCTCCCTGATGGACACGGCGGGCCTGCACCTGCCGGACGTCCTCACCGGCACGCACGACGGGAAGTTCGGCTTCGACATCCTCGCCTGCCTGCTCGTGCTGCTGCTCACCGGCATCCTCATCGCCGGCATGAAGCTGTCCTCGCGCGTGAGCGCGGTGGTCGTGGCCCTCAAGGTGTCCGTCGTCCTGATCGTGATCATCGTGGGCGCCTTCTTCATCACGGGCTCCAACTACGACCCCTTCATCCCGCCCTCGCAGGCGGTCGAGGCCGGCAACGACATCACCTCGCCGCTGATCCAGCTGCTCTTCGGCTGGGCACCCACCAACTTCGGCGTGATGGGCATCTTCACCGCGGCCGCCGTCGTCTTCTTCGCGTTCATCGGTTTCGACATCGTCGCCACCGCCGCCGAGGAGACCCGCAACCCGCAGCGCGACGTCCCGCGCGGCATCCTCGGCTCGCTCCTCATCTGCACGCTGCTCTACGTCCTGGTCTCGATCGTCGTGACCGGCATGCAGAAGTACACCGAACTCTCCACGGACGCCCCGCTCGCGGACGCCTTCAAATCCGTGGGCCACCCCTTCTGGGCGGGCCTGATCAGCTTCGGCGCGGCGGTCGGCCTGACGACGGTCTGCCTGATCCTCCTCATGGGCCAGACCCGCGTCTTCTTCGCCATGAGCCGCGACGGTCTGCTGCCCAAGCCGTTCTCGGCCGTGCACCCCCGCTTCGGCACCCCGTACCGCTCGACGATCCTGCTCGGTGTGATCGTGGCGGTCGTCGCGGGCTTCACCTCCATCGACGAACTCGCCGAACTGGTCAACATCGGCACCCTGTTCGCCTTCGTGGTGGTCGCCATCGGCGTGGTCATCCTGCGCAAGCGCCGCCCCGACCTGCCGCGCTCCTTCCGCACCCCGCTGGTCCCGCTCGTCCCGATCCTGTCGGTGGCCGCCTCGCTGTGGCTGATGCTGAACCTGCCCGCCGAGACCTGGCTGCGGTTCGGCATCTGGATGGTCCTCGGCGTCGTCATCTACTTCGCGTACGGGCGCCGGCACAGCCGCCTCGGCAAGCACATGCCGCCGCGCACACCGACGGTCGACTGACGCGGGTCCACGACTCGTCGTACGACTCCCCGAACGACTCCCTCTACAACTCCCCGAACAACTCCCTCCACAACTCTCCGAACAACTCCCTCCACAACTCCCCGTCACGGACGGCGCATTCCGGCGTTCTTCCCGCGGCCCCGTATGTCCCGCTTCGGCGTGGACTGCGGGGCCGTTAGCTTGGCCCGTATGCTCGTCGAGCCTGCCGCAACCTCACGCTCCGTATCCGGACGGCCTGTTACCCGGCCAGGCGTCCCCCGGCCGCGTACCGCCTCCGACCGGGCACCCGCGCCCGCCGCGCCGTACTGGCCGAGACTCCTCGCACTCCTCGCGGTGCTCGCCTGCGTGACACGGATCCCCTCCTTCCTCTGGCCGGTGTGGAATCCGGACGAGGGCTTCCTGGCCACACAGGCCCGGATGCTGGCGGACGGCGGGCAGTTGTACGAGACGGTGGTGGACCGCAAGCCGCCCCTCGTGCCCTGGCTCTACCGGGGCGCGTTCGCCCTCTTCGGCGACGACTCCCTCGTTCCCCTGAAGATCCTCGCCGTCGCCGCGGTCTTCGCCACCGCGGCCCTGCTCGCCGCACTCGCCCGTCGCCGCTGGGGCGACGGCGCCGGGCGCACGGCCGGCGTCCTGTGCGTCCTGCTCTCCATCGGCCTCAACCCCGAGGACACCCAGGCCGCCACCTTCGAGGTGTTCATGCTGCCGTGCACCGCGGCCGCCATGTGGTGTGCGGACCGGCGCCGTTGGGGCGGTGCGGGGCTCGCGGTCGCGGCCGCCTTCCTCACCAAACAGACGGGCGCCGCGGTGCTGCTCCCGGTCCTCTGGCTCCTGTGGCAGTCGGACCGGCAGCGCGCCGCTCTCCTCCGCCTCGCCGCCGGCGCCCTGACCCCGGTCCTCACCGCGGCCCTGGTCACCACCCCCACCGGCTTCCTCTTCTGGACGGTCACCGGCTCCGGCGCGTACGCCTCCTTCACCGGCTCCGAACTCCACGTTCTCTTCCGGGCGTTGGGCAACACCGCCCTGCTCGCCGTGGCGAGCGCGGGCATCCTCCAGCCCGTGGCCCGCGTCCTGCGGATCGCCCGCACCGGAGCCACCGACCTCTGGCTCTGGCTCGGCTCATCGGCCGCGGCGGTCTGCCTCGGCTTCCACTTCTTCGGCCACTACTACCTCCAACTCGTCCCGGCCCTGGCCCTGTTGGGCACCGCGGCCCTCCAGATCCTGCCCCGCGACTGGCTGGCGACCGCCCTCCTGACCACGGCCTGCACCTGCGCCTTCTTCCTGCTCTGGGGCCTGATCGCCCCCCGCCCCGAACTGGCCCACGCGGCCCGCGTCGCCGCGGCCGTCCAGTCCCGCACCCCGCCCGGCGAACGGGTCCTGGTCTGGGGCATACACCCGGAGACGTACTGGCTGGCCGACCGCCCCCCGGCCAGCCGCTTCCTGACCGCCGGCCTGCTGACGAACTACAGCGGGGGGCGCAACGGGCCGCAGGTGGGGGAGAAGTACGCGGTGCGTGGGGCGTGGGACACCTTCCAGGGAGAGATGACCGGCCGACCACCGGCCCTGGTCATCGATGACGCACGCGGCAAGCCGTTCGGTGTGGAGCGGATCACGGGCTTGCGGAAGTTGCTGGAGCGTGGGGGGTATCAGCGGGTGGCGGTGGTGGGCGGGGCAGTGTTCTACGAGAGCGAATCGGCCCGCGGCGAACGGACAAGCCCCGTCACCGAATGAACAGGCACTGTCCGGAACCCAGCCGGGTGGTGTCGGGAAGCGGGCTTATGATGTGGCGATTCCGCAAAATTCCCGAGCTGAATGCCGGGCGTGCGACGGCAAGGGACGGTGACGGCAGGCCATGCGAGGCAGATCAGCGCGTGCGGCGGGCGACAGCCTTATAGGGGCCCCGCAGCCGGTGCAACCCCCTGCTTCCGCCATGGAGCTGACCGGGCAGTGGCTGGTCAACGGCAAAGACGGCCGACTGACCGCCTATGTCGCGGACGCCGATGGCCTGTACCGCTGGACCGAGGACCGGCCGGCTTCCGGGCAGTGGTCGGGACCAGCCTTCTTCCCCGTGTCCGGTCTGACCCACCTCACCGCGGTGCAGGGCGTCGACACGTATGTGCATTTCCTCGGGCGCCGCGAGCGCGCACATGCCGGGGGGCGCATCGACACCGACATCGTGCACGCGATCCAGTATCAATCGGGGCGCCCCGTCACAGAGTGGCGCTCATTGGGCAACCCGCACAGCGAACAGGACAGGGCGCGGCAGCTCGGCGCTCCCGCGGCGGTAACGGACGAGCGCGGCACGGTCTTCGTCTTCGCGCGCAACGCGGGCGGCGGCCTGATGCTGCGGCGCGAGGGCAAGACCGGCAAGTGGGAGCGGTGGACCGACCTGCGCGGTTCCGACCTCCTGGATCCACCCGTGCCGGTTGCCACCTCCGACGGCCGCGTCGAGGTTGTGGCGTCTACGCGCAACGGCGTGCTGCGCTGGGCGCAGAGCGAGCCGGACGGGCCGTTCGAAACGGGATCGCCCACGGGTATGCACGCGCTGCCCGGCTCCGGGGTGGCGCTGGAGACCGCTCCGGGCCGGCCCACGTACTACTGGACGGACGCCGGTCGCTCGGGAGTGGTGGCGCACCGTCCCGGCGGCTGGCCGATCCCGCTCGGCGGTGCGCCGGGCGACGGAGCCATCGCCGCCGTACGCACGATGCTCGACGGCTATGACTGCACGGTGCTCGCACAGCGAGGTCCAGGCGGCACCGTGGTGGTGGGCGTCTGCGGTACCGAGGCCGAACAGAACGGCGTGTGGTGGTCGGACACGGGCGTGGAGTGCGCGGGCGCGCCCGCTCTCGTCCGCGACGCCTACGGCCGAGTGGTGCTCGGAGTCACAGGCCGGGACGGTTCGCCTCGCGTCGTGCGCCAGGAGCAGGGCCCCGGGCTGACGCTTTCGCCGCGCTGGGAACAGCTGTAGAGCAAAGGCGCACGTGGCCAGGGGAGCGGTGGGGGCTCCGGCGTTCGGTTGGTCCCCACCTGTCCCCGTCGGCCGATGTTCCCCGGCCCCCTCAACGCCCCCCGGTGGCGGGCGACTTCTTGGCCGACTCCGGGATCTCGCCGTCCGCGCGGATCGCCTTCCACAGCGTGGTCGCCTGCGGCTCCGCGGCGACCACCCGGTTCGGGTCCCGCTTGTCGTACATGACCGGGAGCATGATCGTCTCCATGGTGGCCGGGTCGATGCCCTGCATGCTGCGGCCGAAGTCCGCGAGCGCGCTCAGCGAGGCCAGCTCGGAATCGGTGGTCAGGGATGACGTGAGGCTGTCGGCGATGCGATAGGTCTTGGTGGGGCTGCCCAGGAGGTCCTGCTGCTTGATCTCGCTCAGCAGCGCGATCATGAACTGCTGCTGCAATCCGATCCGCCCGAGGTCGCTGCCGTCCCCGACACCGTGCCGGGTCCGTACGAAGGCCAGGGACTGCGTGCCGTCCAGCTTGTGCGTGCCCTTGGCCAGGTCGAGGCCGCTCGACTTGTCGTGGATGTCCTGGTCGATGGTGACGGTGACTCCGCCGATTGCGTCGACGAGCTCCTTGAAGCCGGCGAAGTCGATCTCCATGAAGTGGTCCATGCGGACGCCGGACATCTTCTCGACGGTCTTGACCACGCATGCCGGGCCGCCGAGCGAGTAGACGGAGTTGAACATCACGCGCTGCGCCGAAGGGAGCGTCGACCCGTCCTCCTTCAGGCATGCGGGCCGCGTGACCAGGGTGTCCCGCGGAATGCTCACCGCGACCGCTGCCTTGCGGCCCTCGGGTATGTGCATCACCAGCGCGGTGTCCGAGCGGGCGCCCGCGACTTTGCCCGTGCCGAGGGAGGCGTTGGCGCCGGCACGAGAGTCGGAGCCGAGCACCAGGATGTTCTGTCCGGACGTCGGCAGTTTCTCGGGGCGGTCCCCGCCCAGAGCCTTCCCCAGGTCCACGCCTGAGATGTTGCCGTCCAGGCTGCTGTACAGCCAGTACGCGCCACCGCCCGCGCCGAGCAGGAGTGCCAGCAGGGACCACAGGACGATGCGGCGGATGCGCTGCCCGCGGGTGAGGTGCCGGCGTTCCCGGCCGCGGGGCTTCCTGCGGCTGGGTCGTGCGGGGCGCACAGCGGCAGCGTGGCTCATGACCGGTTTTCCCGTTTCTCGTGGACGCTACGAACGTTGCCCGGGCCGGTCCCGCGTGCTGCTGGGACCACTACGCCCGGGTGGTACCGGCAAGCGGCGGGCTCGAAAGTTGTCTGCCGTTTGTCGGGCCTTCACGCCTCAGACACACACTCGTGGTGAAGGGTTGTACGAAAGGGGCGGTGGGATACATCACCGTTCCGACCACGTCGTCGCCCGGTTCGGTCGCTGTATTTTTTAGTTCGATCAGATGTGAACATCCTGCGAACTGTCGACGTCGCAGGACTTAGCACTCACAAGTCGACATATCGAGACAAACAGGAACGACCCTTCGCGCGGAACCACCGGCACGACGCTGTGCCAGTCGTCCGCTCGAGGGGTCGTGGCAGGTGGATAGGGGGTTGCCGCATGGCGAGCGCGAGCAATCCGGAAGCGGGATCTCTGGTCGCGGCTTACCGGTCGGCGTTGCCGGCCGGTGCGCGGCGACGGATCGTGCGAGGTGTGCCCGTGCCGGTGAGGTCGGCGGTCAAGTCCTCGCTCGGGGCCGTGGACGCCATCAGGTCGGCCACGGTCGTCTGGGCCATGGGCGGACGGCGCAACGCTCCCCGCCACAGCGCCGCCTTTGCCCGCCGGGTGGTACGGGTCGGCCGCCGCCACATGCACGCCCTTCTGATCGACGGCGCTTCCGCCTGGGCCGCACAGGCACGCAACCTGCACATCCTCGTCAGCATCCTCGAGGCCGAGGGCATCGACTACTTCTGCATCCGCGGCAGTGCCGAAGGGGTGCCCACCGTCGCCGTGCCGAGCCGGCAGCGGGCTCAGGCGGAGGACATGCTTCGGCTGGCGTTCGAGGAAGCGCCCGGATACGTAGGGCCCCAGGGCGCCAGGGAAAGCCAGATGGAGCCCGGCGACGAGGCCAAGTCCTGGAGGCAGCTGCGCCGACAGCAGGTGCTGCGTGTCGCCTGGTACGTCACCGACCCCACCCAGCAGCTCGTGTTCGGCGCCGAGTCTGGCTGCGACGTCGAATTCTGGAGCGAGAAGGACGGCCGGCTGATCGCGCCACGGGCCAACAAGGTCGCCGACGATGTCCCGGCCTCGGCCCCGCGCAGGAGCGCACCGCAGGCCCTGTTCGCCCCCATTCCCGCCGCGTACGCCACCGGAGACGCGCAGACCCTCGCCGAGTTCGCCGTACGACTGCCCGACGACCACGCCTTTCCCATCGACGTCGTCTACACCTGGGTCGACGATTCCGACCCGCTCTGGCGCGAGCGCCGTGACCGGGTGCGGAGTGCGCTCACCGGTGAGCCCCTGCACGCCCAGGCCGCCAACGACTCGCGCTTCACCAGCCGCGACGAGCTGCGCTACTCGCTCCGCTCGCTGCACCAGTACGCCCCGTGGGTGCGCAACGTCTACCTGGTCACCGCGGGCCAGGCGCCTGCCTGGCTCAACCACGACCATCCGAACCTCCGCGTGGTGGACCACCGCGAGATCTTCTCCGACCCGGCTGCCCTGCCGACGTTCAACTCCCACGCCATCGAGACGCAGCTGCATCACATCGAAGGCCTGTCGGAGTGCTTCCTCTACCTCAACGACGACGTGTTCTTCGGGCGCCCGGTCAAGCCCTCCCACTTCTTCCACCCCAACGGGCTGACCAAGTTCTTCCAGTCCAAGGCCCTGATCCCGGCCGGTGACGTTGTCCCCGACGACCTGCCGGTGAACGCCGCGGGCAAGAACAGCCGCCGCCTCATCGCGCAGGAATTCGGCAGCGCCATCTCGCAGAAGATGAAGCACACCCCGCACGCGCTGCGCCGCAGCGTCCTCGACGAGATCGAGGAGGCGTTCGCACGCGAGCACCACATGACCCAGCACTCGCGCTTCCGCTCCCCGCGCGACATCCCGGTGGCGTCCTCGCTGCACCACTACTACGCGTACCACTCGGCCCGTGCCACGGTCGGCGATCTGCGCTACCAGTACATCGACCTGTCCGCCGATCTCGCCCAGCGCCGCCTCAACGGCCTGCTCGCCCACCGCAACTTCGACACGTTCTGCCTCAACGACACGGTCACCGCCGCGGATCCCGCCGCCCAGTCCGCAATGCTGGACCGCTTCCTGAACACGTACTTCCCTGTGCCCAGCCCATACGAGACGACCGGGCAGGTGCCGGGGATCGGGCGTAGGCGCGGGATCGAGGCGCAGGGAGCGCTTGCATGACGGCGTCCTTGACGCGTGCGGCAGGCGTCTTGCGCCGGCGTGCCCTCGCATTCCGCCGCCGCGTACGGGCCCTCCTCGCCGCGCTACGTGCCTGGTTCCTCCGCCGAGTGTTCCTGCCGATGCGCTCGCGCCGTGCAGCGAGGCTGCGGTACGCCGCGATCCTGGACGGCCAGACCGTCAACCTCCACGCTGAGCTGCCACGCAACGCCTCCCTCCCCGAGCGTGCCGAGATCGTGCTGGGGCGCGGGCGGCGCAGGTGGCGTACCGAAGCACGCGTGTACCAGGGAGCACAGGGCCGGGTGCTGATGGACGCTGCCCTGTTGCTCGGCGAGGAACTCGGCGGCGCACCCATGGCCGACGGCCGTGCGAAGCTCCAGCTCCGCGTGCGTCAAGGCCGCCGCTCCCGCCGCTACGCGCTGCTCCTGGTCGAACCGCCGGTGCCGTACGCGGGACCCACGAAGCCCATGGAGCAGTCTGCCGCGACGGGCGCGCGCCACCGCATCGGCCGCTCGTTCACCGGCAGCGCCCGGATCGTCACCCGCGCCGCACGTGCGTCGGCCGAAGTGGTCAAGGTCCACATGGACCACGCAGGCATCGTCGTGGACTTCCGGCTGTTCGGTTCACCGGGCCGCCCGGAGCAGGTGGAGTTCGTGGCGTCCGGCCGTGTTCTCGGCCGGCCGGTGGAGTTCCTGGCCCCCGACGTCGTAAGGGTGGCGGTGCCTCTGGGCGGAATGCCGCCGCGCCGCAACCGCCCAGACCACTGGGACGTGGTGGCCTGCTTCGGCAGGGGCACCCGGCTCCGTCTCGGCCGGCGGATTCACGACGTCCGCAACCCGGCCCGAGTCTTCGCGATACGCCAGCTGGCGATCACCCCTGAGGGCCTGGCGCCGATGATCGTCCAGCCTCGCTATACGCCGGCGGGCAACCTCCGCATCACCTGTACCCCCATGCCTGAGGCTGACTGAACCACCCATGAAGATCACCTTTCTGCTCACCACGGCCGACGCCGTGGGCGGCACCGAGCGGGCCGTGTTCAACCAGGCTTCGGAACTCGCGGCCCGGCACGACGTACGTGTGCTCAGCGTGTTCAAGAGCAAGCCCGCCCAGTTCTTCTCGCCCGATGAACGCGTCCGCGTCGACTACCTCATCGACGCCACAGGGCAGGGCCAGCGTCCACTGCGCCCCACCGGCGCCGACCCCGCGCTGTGGAACTCGCTCGCCGCCCAGCCCAGCGAGATCGTCGACCGCTCGTGGGAGAACGCCTTCAACCGGCTCACTGACCTCGAACTCGGGCTGGCTCTGCAGGACATCGACACCGACATCCTGATCACCACGACTCCCGCCCTGATGGCGCTCGCAGTCTCGCTCGCGCCGTCCCGTGTCGTCACCGTTCACCAGGAGCACCGCGTCTCCGAGCTGCGTGGCACCAGTGGCGAACCGCTGCGCCGTTACGCCGCCCAGCTGGACGCGCTGGTCGTGCTGAGCGAGCGCACCCGGGAATGGTTCGCCGAAACGCTCGGGGCCGGAGCGCCCCGGCTGATGGTGGTGCCCAACGCGCTGCCGAGCGGCTTCCGTCCGCGCTCCACCCTCGAAACCCGCACCGTCGTCATCGCGGGCCGCCTGGTCGGCGAGAAGCAGATCGACCACGCCGTCACCGCGTGGTCGACCGTGGCGCAGTACCACCCGGAATGGACTCTGCGGATCTTCGGCGACGGTCCGCTCAGCGGCGCCCTGCGCCGCCAGATCGATTTCCTGGGCCTGCACGACTGTGTCCAGCTCAATGGCAACTCCCCGCACCTGGCCGAGGAGTGGGCGAAGGCCAGCATCGCCCTGCTCACCTCGCGCAACGAGGCCTTCGGTCTCGTGCTCGCCGAAGCGCAGGCGGCCGGGGTCCCGGTGGTGTCGTACGACTCACCGAACGGGCCCCGTGAAGTGATCATCGACGGGCACACCGGAATGCTCGTCCCCGTGGGAGACACCGACAGTCTCGCCGCCTGCCTGCTGCGGCTCATCGAGGACGGACAGCTGCGCCACCGGATGGGCGCTGCGGCGATCGAGGCCGTCGCACGGTTCGCGCCGGACGAGGTCACCAGGCAGTGGGAGCAACTCTTCACCGAGCTGCTCCACGACCGGGACAGCGGCGGACGCGAGGTCGGCAAGGTCGAGCGCCGTGCCTATCACGCTCTGTACGCGGGCGCCGACGGCTCTGCTCAGGCAGCCGAGCCCGCACCCGCCAGCCTGGCCCGGGGCGGCGACCAGCGTGCGCTGGAGGCGAAGGTGGCCCGAAGGCACCGTGAACTGGTGCGCAGTGGCGGGCAGTTGTGCCGGGTAATTGGTTCGGAGACCCCCTGGGACATCGTGCAGGCCAATCTGGCCATCGCCGCGAACGTTCTGGAGAGCGCGAACATCCCCTACATGGTGGTCCGTGACTCCATGGTCCGGCACACCGTCGCTGTGCACGCCGACTACCGCAGCGCCGTACTCGAGGCCCTGTCCACCCGCTATGCCGAGGACGCGGTCTACGCCGCGCTCCTCAACGACGGCCAGAACGCCATCACCACCGTGCTGGCCGGACTCGCCGCCGTGCACAAGGACACACCGTGCTCCGGGGTCCGGGTGTACCAGAGCGCGGTGTCCACGTCGCGGACGATGCGTCTCGGAGCGGTGTACGGCTGCACCATCGCCTTCTGGGAGGACGACCCGGAGACTCCGGGAGTCAGCCTCTCTCCCACGCGCACCCTGGTCGGCGACCGGGTGCCGCACAGTGCCATGAACCGCACCACGATGACCCTGGGGGGCCGGCACTACCCGTCCATCGCGCCCTTCACACAGCCGCTGCACGGTGACGTGAACTTCCCGATCGACGCTGTGTACACCTGGGTGGACGGCGCTGACATCGGCTGGCTTGAGCGGAAGAACGCGGTGCTCGCCGCCATGGGCATAGCCACCGAGGACGCCGCCACCAGCGCTGCCCGGTTCCGTAACCGCGACGAGCTGCGCTACTCGCTGCGCTCCATCGACATGTACGCGCCCTGGATCCGCAACATTTACCTCGTGACCGACCGCCAGGTGCCGCCGTGGCTGGACACCTCGCACCCACGGGTCCGCGTGGTGGACCACAGCGAGATCTTCCGGGACCACAGCGCGCTGCCCACGTACAACTCGCATGCCATCGAGAGCCAGTTGCACCACATCGACGGGCTGGCCGAGCACTTCCTCTACTTCAACGACGACGTGTTCGTCGGCCGGACGCTGCAGCCGAGCGCCTTCTTCCACGGCAACGGACAGGCGAAGCACTTCATGTCGCCCACGTCGGTACCCATGTCCGCTCCGTCGTACGAGGACGAGTTCAACATCAGTGCTGCGAAGAACAATCGTGCTCTGATTCAGGCGTACTTCGGGCAGACGCTTGTGCACTCCTTCCTGCATGCTCCGCACCCACTGCGGCGCAGTGTGCTCGAGGACATCGAGACGCACTTCAAGGAAGCGGTGTACACGGTGTCCCGCAACCGGCTGCGCGATCACAGCGACGTGTCCATCGCCTCCTCCCTGCACCACTACTTCGGGTACTACACGGGCCGCAGCGTGCCCGGCGCGATCTCCTGCGGTTTCGTCAACGTCGGGCTGAGCGAGCACAAGTCGCGGCTCAACCGGATCCTCACCGCACGGCCCCATGACGTTTTCTGCCTCAACGATTTCCACGACGGAGATGTGTCGGAGGACGAGCAGGACGCCATCCTGCGGGCGTTCCTGCCGAGCTACTTCCCCGTGGCCAGCCAGTTCGAGGCCGGTTCGGCACGCAACCAGCGTGCACACGCCGGTTATCTGCCCGGGTGGCCCCTGTGACACAGACCCAAGCAGCCGACGGGAGCCAGTACGTGCAGCGTCCTCTTTCCGTGGTGCAGGTCGTCGCCCACCCCGACGACGACCTGTACTTCATGAACCCCGCCACCTTCCACGGACTCAAGGCCGGTACGCCCACCGCCACGGTCTACCTGACCGCCGGCGACGCGCTCGGCCAGAACCCGCGCCCCTGGCAGACCGAGCCCGTCGCCGAGGATCGTGAGGCGTACGGCAAAGCCCGGCAGAACGGCATCAAGGCGGCGTACGCGGCGATGGCGCTCGGCGAGCGGACGGCCGAGTGGAAGGCCTCACTGCTGCAGACCCCGGACGGGCCCGTGGCCGAGGTCTACTCGCTGGTCCGAGCTCCGTGGATCAGCCTGGTGTTCCTCAACATCAAGCAGCACGGCACCCCGGAGGGCCCGGCGCGCAGTCTGCATGTCCTGTGGCGCAACGAGGCAGAGAAGGTGCCGACCCTGGTGCCTCAGGGCGGGCTCGTGCACGAGCAGTACTGGTACAGCCGCCAGGGGCTGATCTCGACGCTGGTGTACCTCTTCGGAGTCTTCCGGGCGACCCTGATCCGCACCATGGACCCGGATCCGGACCGGTTGGTGCACGACGAGAAGTTCCCGCAGCGCCACGACTACGGCGATCTCTCGGACCACTGCGACCACACCGCCGCGGCACTGTTCGCGTGGACGGCGCTCTCGCAGTACCAGGGCCCGGACGGCTCGGGCCTTTTCACGGCCGAGGCCTTCCGCGGGTACTACAACGAACGCTGGCCGCACAACCTGGGCGCGCAGGCAGTCTCACTGAAGGAGTTCTTCCTCAACATCTACGGTGCCGCGGACGGTTACGACTGCGGCGACCCGGCGGGCAGCGGTGATTACTCCGTCGGGCTCAACTCCCGTGGCACCGGCTGGGTCCAGAGCACCCAGCCCCGCTACCCGGCCGGCACCAACTGGCTGGCCGCGGACGCTCAGGGCCGGCTCACCGCTTTCGCCGTGATCAACCAACAGGCCGTCGTATGGCGGGAGTCGGCACCCGGCAGCGACCAGTGGCGCGGCCCGTTCGTACTCGGCGGAGGGCCGCTCGCACCCGGTATCGCGGTGGACCTCACGCCGGACGGACGCTGGCAGATCTTCGCCGAGCGGCTCTCGCATCTCGCCCATGACGACGGTCATGTACGGGAGATCGGCGCCCTCGTGCAGAGCGCACCCGGTGGTGTCTTCCACGAGTGGCTCAACCTCGGGAACCCCTCCGCGGGCGACGCCCGGCGTGATCGCCATCTGGGCACCCCGGTGGTCACCCGGGACGGCCGAGGCCGCCTGCACCTCTTCGTCCGCAACGCCGGGCAAGGGTTGCACACCCGCATCCAGGAAGCCGACGGCACATGGGGCGAGTGGACCGATCTACGCGGCTTCGACCTACAGGAAGGACTGGCGGCACTCACCGCACACGACGGACGTGTCGAAGTGTTCGGCTCGAGCCGTGAGGGCGTCTTCCACTGGTCACAGAACTCTCTGGACGAACCGCTCAGCCGGGCTCCTCGGTTCAAGCTCGCCACTCCTGCGGGTCCCTGCACCGCCTTCGTCCAGTCCACGGGGCAGGTGACCGCGGTCTTCCGGCAGCCTGATTCGGCGCGTGTGCTGATGGCGCAGGAGGACGCTCCCGGTGGACGCTGGGCCAAGCCCGCCGCCTCGATCAGCGGCCGCGGGGGGTACGGGGCCGTCGCCGCCGCCACATACGCCGTGGCGGGAGGGCCCACGCTGCTGGCCACGCGCAGCGATTTGGGTGGCGTCGCGTACCGGATGCTGCCGGGCGATGATCCGTGGCGTGAGCTGTCCGCACAGCCGCTCGGCGGCACCTTCGCCCACGCCCCGGCTGCAGCGTTCGACGCGCTGGGTCGGGCCACGGTCGCGGTGATCGGCCTCGACGGCTGTCTGCACATCAGCCGCCAGCGCCGGCCTGACAGCCCGGAATTGGGTCACTGGCAGACGGTGGGCGGCTGACCCTGGGCGACCGCCTCACTGGTCCCGCTGTCCGGTCGCCCCGGACGGTGGGACCTCTGCCATGGGGAGAACGGCCCATACAGGTGCATGGTCGGAGTAACCGGTCGGTGCCTGCCCCATCTCGTTGGGTGAGGTGTCCATGAGCGAGGACTCCACTCCGCACCGGTCGAAGGGATCTTCTCCCCGAGGCTGCTTGGTCGCATAGATGTGGTCGAGGGAATGCGGCACGCTGCGGCCTTCGCCGACATCCCACTGGCGGTAGGTGACGGCCGACCGCAGCGCCGCACACTCCACGAAACCGGCCGCGAGCGGTCGGAGTTGGGGAGCATGCCCGTTGCGGTTGAAGTCGCCGGTAAGTACGGCCCGGCCTGCTGTGGCGGACGCGAAACCGAGGACGAAGTCCTTGACGCGGGTGATCTGGGTACTTACGCGTGCAGTTTCCCCGGGGAGGATGTGGGTGGTGCACACGCTGTAACGCCAGCCATGCGCCCGGACGCACAGGACGGGCAACGTCTGTTCGCTGCGACCGGCCGGGTCCGGGGGCAACGCATTGCGTGCGCTGCTGTCGATGACCCTGCCCCGCACGGCGACGGCCACCCCCAGATCTCCGCGCAGGCCGTCGCGGCATCTTGCCTCGCCTTCAGGGCGTTTGCCGACGGCATGCACCACGCTCCACTCGCTTCCCAACGCCTTTTCGAGAAGCGCGACATGGCTGCCGGCATCCTTGCCGCAGACCTCCTGAACAGTGAGCGCGTTCAAGTGACGCTTCTCGACGAGGGCTGCCAGCTGTTGGATCTTTTTCTCGGGAGAGTCGCGGTACGGGCAGAATCCGGACTGCCCGCGCACCCCACCGGCTTCCCCGCAGATATTCCAGTCGGCCAGCCGTAGTTCGGCCGGCGGCGGGAGGGTTTCGGCCGGGTCCGCCGGCTGCCCGCCGTTGGCGCATCCTGTCAGGACGAGTGCCAGGGCCGAGGCGAGCGCCCCCACCGAGCGGCGGATCCGCGTTCGGTCCGGAACATCGGGCAGGCACCCCGCCGTGCGCCGACCCTGGTGGTATTCGATGCGGGGAGTGTCGCGGACGGCGGACACGGAACGCGGGACGAACATGCCGTAATCGTCTCATCTGCGCAGGCGGAGCCCGTGCGCGCGGTGATGTGTGCACGCGCCGTCCACCCGCTGGTCAGTACACACTCCGCGGCCCCACGCACCGAGCCCCCAACGCACCCACCCGCCCCCGCAGTTCCCGGTCCGCCGTCACGACGATGCACGGTCCCGCGGCCGCCGCGGCCAGCTCCACGATCCGGTCGTCGCCGCTGCCCGGTGCCTCGTCGACGCGTACGCCCGGGACGGACTCCACCCCGCGGGCCGCGCCCTCGACCACCAGGACGATGTCGAGCGGGCCGGGGTGCTCGGGCGGCAGGCCCTCGGTGACGTACGGGACGAGCGCGTCGCGCAGGCGCTGCGCCGCAGCCCTGCGGTCACGCCACCAGCCGTCGGGACGGGACCCGACGACGTTCGCGCCGTCCACGATCAGAAGCGGTGCCGGGTGCATCCGGGCAGCCTCCCACAGGTGGGTGGTCCGGTCCGTACGAGGGAGGAACGAACGGGCCCGTAACGGGGAGGAGCGAACGGGCCCGCAACGGGGAGGAACGAACGGGGCCCGTACAGGAGCAACTCCTGTACGGGCCCGTCGTACTTCAGGTCCAGACTTCAAGCGCAGAGCGTCACGCCGGTACGGACGCCACACCCGGCGCCAGGAACCGCTTCCCGTTCACCCGCTCCGACACACCCTCACGGTCCAGGTACGGCGTCACGCCGCCCAGGTGGAAGGGCCAGCCGGCGCCGGTGATCAGGCACAGGTCGATGTCCTGGGCCTCGGCCACGACGCCCTCGTCGAGCATCAGGCCGATCTCCTGGGCCACCGCGTCGAGCACGCGGTCGCGCACCTGCTCCTCGGTCAGGACGACATCGCCCTGCTTCAGCAGCGCCGCGACCTCCGGGTCCAGCTCCGGCTTGCCGGAGTCGTAGACGTAGAAGCCGCGCTTGCCGGCCTTGACCACGGCGGCGAGGTTCTCCGAGACCGTGAAGCGGTCCGGGAAGGCGCGGTTCAGGGTCTCCGAGACGTGCAGACCGATGGCCGGGCCGACCAGCTCCAGGAGGACCAGCGGGGACATCGGCAGACCGAGCGGCTCGACGGCCTTCTCGGCCACGGCCACCGGGGTGCCCTCGTCGATCACGTTCTGGATCTCGCCCATGAAGCGCGTGAGGATGCGGTTCACGACGAACGCCGGGGCGTCCTTGACCAGGACGGCCGTCTTCTTGAGCTTCTTGGCGACACCGAACGCCGTGGCCAGCGAGGCGTCGTCCGTCTTCTCGCCGCGGACGATCTCCAGGAGCGGAAGGACCGCGACCGGGTTGAAGAAGTGGAAGCCCACGACCCGCTCGGGGTGCTGCAGCTTCGACGCCATCTCCGACACGGAGAGCGAGGACGTGTTCGTCGCGAGGATCGCGTGCGCCGGGGCGACCGCCTCGACCTCGGCGAACACCTGCTGCTTGACGCCCATCTCCTCGAAGACGGCCTCGATGATGAAGTCCGCGTCCGCGAAGCCCTCGGCCTTGTCCAGGACACCTCTGACGAGACCCTTGAGACGGTTCGCCTTGTCCTGGTTGATACGGCCCTTGCCGAGCAGCTTGTCGATCTCGGCGTGGACGTAGCCGACGCCCTTGTCGATGCGCTCCTGGTCGATGTCGGTCAGGACGACCGGCACCTCCAGGCGGCGCAGGAAGAGCAGCGCGAGCTGCGAGGCCATCAGGCCCGCGCCCACGACACCGACCTTGGTGACCGGACGGGCCAGGTCCTTGGACGGGGCGCCCGCGGGGCGCTTGCCGCGCTTCTGGACCAGGTTGAACGCGTAGATGCCGGCGCGCAGTTCGCCGCCCATGATGAGGTCGGCGAGCGCCTTGTCCTCGGCGTCGAAGCCGGCCTGGAGGTCACCGGACTTGGCGGCCTCGATGATCTCCAGGGCGCGGTAGGCGGCCGGGGCGGCGCCGTGCACCTTGGAGTCCGCGATGAAGCGGCCCTTGGCGACGGCCTGGTCCCAGGCCTCGCCGCGGTCGACCTCGGGGCGCTCGATCTTGATCTCGCCCTTGAGCACGGACGCGGTCCAGATCAGCGACTGCTCCAGGAAGTCCGCGCCTTCGAAGATCGCGTCCGCGATGCCGAGTTCGTAGACCTGCTTGCCCTTGAGCTGCTTGTTCTGGTTGAGCGAGTTCTCGATGATGACCGAGACCGCGCGCTCCGCGCCGATCAGGTTCGGGAGCAGCGCGCAGCCACCCCAGCCGGGGACGAGTCCCAGGAAGACCTCGGGCAGCGAGAACGCCGGGATGGCCTGCGAGACCGTGCGGTACGTGCAGTGCAGACCGACCTCGACACCGCCGCCCATCGCCGCACCGTTGTAGTACGCGAAGGTCGGCACGGCCAGCGCGGACAGACGCTTGAAGACGTCGTGGCCGCCCTTGCCGATGGCCAGCGCGTCCTCGTGCGTCTTCAGGAGCTCGACGCCCTTGAGGTCGGCGCCGACGGCGAAGATGAACGGCTTGCCGGTCAGGCCCACGCCCACGATGTCACCGGCGGCGGCCTCCGCCTCGACCTGGCTGATCGCCACGTCGAGGTTGGCCAGGGACTGCGGACCGAAGGTGGTCGGCTTGGTGTGGTCCAGGCCGTTGTCCAGCGTGATCAGCGCGAACCGGCCCGCCCCGAAAGGCAGTTCCAGGTGCCGTACGTGCGCCTGCGTCACGACCTCGTCGGGGAAGAGCGCGGCCGCACCCTTCAGCAGCTCAGCAGTGGTGGTGCTCACTTGCCCTCCCAGTGGGGGTTCTCCCAGATGACGGTCGCGCCCATGCCGAAGCCGACGCACATGGTGGTGAGGCCGTACCGCACCTGCGGCTGGTCCTCGAACTGCCGCGCCAGCTGCGTCATCAGACGCACGCCGGAGGAGGCGAGCGGGTGGCCGAACGCGATGGCGCCGCCGTACTGGTTGACGCGCGCGTCGTCGTCGGCGATGCCGTAGTGCTCCAGGAACGCGAGCACCTGCACGGCGAAGGCCTCGTTGATCTCGAACAGGCCGATGTCCTCGATGGACAGACCGGCCTGGGCGAGGGCCTTCTCGGTGGCCGGGATCGGGCCGTAGCCCATGACCTCGGGCTCCACGCCCGCGAAGGCGTACGAGACCAGGCGCATCTTGACCGGCAGGTCGTGCTCGCGCGCGAAGTCCTCGGAGGCGATGAGCGAGGCGGTGGCGCCGTCGTTCAGACCGGCCGCGTTGCCCGCGGTCACGCGTCCGTGCGTACGGAACGGGGTCTTCAGACCGGCCAGGTTCTCGATCGTGGTGCCCGGGCGCATCGGCTCGTCCGCGGTGACGAGACCCCAACCGGTCTCGCCCACCTCGGGGTTGGTGTTGCGCACCGAGATCGGCACCAGGTCCTGCTGGATCTTGCCGTCGGCGTACGCCTTGGCGGCCTTCTCCTGCGAGCGCACGGCGTACTCGTCGGCGCGCTGCTTGGTGATCGTCGGGTAGCGGTCGTGCAGGTTCTCGGCGGTCATGCCCATGAACAGGGCGGACTCGTCTACCAGCTTCTCGCTGACGAACCGCGGGTTCGGGTCCACGCCCTCACCCATGGGGTGGCGGCCCATGTGCTCGACACCGCCGGCGATGGCGGCGTCGTACGCGCCGAAGGCGATGGAACCGGCGGCCGTGGTCACGGCGGTCAGTGCGCCGGCGCACATGCGGTCGATCGAGTAGCCGGGCACGGACTGCGGCAGACCCGCCAGGATGCCGGCGGTGCGGCCGATGGTCAGACCCTGGTCGCCGATCTGCGTGGTGGCGGCGATGGCCACCTCGTCGACCTTCGCGGGGTCCAGGTTCGGGTTGCGGCGCAGCAGCTCCCGGATGGCCTTCACGACGAGGTCGTCGGCGCGGGTCTCGTGGTAGATGCCCTTCGGGCCCGCCTTGCCGAACGGGGTGCGGACGCCGTCGACGAAGACGACTTCCTTGACGGTACGAGGCACGATGGCTCTCCTCCAGGGGGTGCGGGATCGCTGCGTACGCACACGCCTGAGCGCGCGCTCACCCCTTCATGCTACTTGCCGGTAACCAATGGCGACAGTGGCACCGCCCCAAGCGGCGAAGGTCACACCTCTGCGCCGTCCCGTGCGCCGCCGATGACCCGCAGCACGGCATCGCGCACGAGGGGTCGGGGCGCCACAGGATCGTCGAGATCGCAGGCCACCGCGAGCCCGTCCCTGATCAGCATCAGCAGGTCCGCGGTGCGCTCGGCGTCCGGGTCACCGGCCTCGGTGAGCAGCTCCCGCATCAGCTCCCGGAACCAGGTCCGGTAATCCTCGATCGACCGCCGTACGGGGTGGGCCGGGTCGGGGTACTCCGCCGCGGCGTTGATGAACGGGCAGCCGCGGAAGTCCGCCAGCCCGCCCACGCGCCCCATGTGGTCGAAGACGGCGAGCAGCTTCTCGCGCGGCCCGTCGGCCTCCAGCTGCTCGGCGGCCTCCCGCTGCATCCGCGTCTGCTCCTCGATGTACGCCTGTACGAGGGCGTCCTTGGCCGGGAAGTGGTGGTAGAAGGTCGCCTTCGCCACCCCGGCTTCGGCGATGATCCGGTCGATCCCGACCGAGTGCACGCCCTCCGTGTAGAAGAGCCGCGTCGCGGTGTCGAGGACGCGGCTGCGGGCCGGGCTCTTCGGGGCGTTCGACGTCTTCGCGGGCATGACTTGACCCTACCAGACAGATCTGTCTAGTCTGCTGGGCAAGCAAGTAGACAGACCTGTCTGTTCGGAAAGCGTGCAGGCAGTCTCGTACCGACTCGTACCGATGTCCGGGAGGACCTCATGAGCGCTCTGTACACCGCGGTGGCGACGGCATCCGGCCGGGAGGGCCGCGCGGTCACCTCGGACGGCAAGCTGGACCTCAAGCTGTCCCACCCCGTCGAGTTGGGCGGCGACGGCTCCGGCACCAATCCCGAGCAGCTCTTCGCGACGGGCTACGCGGCGTGTTTCGCCAGCGCGATGCAGCTGGTCGCGCGGCAGCAGAAGGTGGATGTCTCGGACGTCTCGGTGACGGCCGAGGTGGGGCTCCTGAAGCAGGGCCAGGGCTTCGGCCTGGAGGTCACCCTCCGCGTGGAGATGCCGGACACCATCCCGGCCGAGCAGGGCCGCGCCCTCCTCGACGCCACCCACCAGGTGTGCCCGTACTCGAACGCGACCCGCGGCAACATCCCCGTGAACCTGGTCGTCGAGTAAGCACCTCGACACCCGTACGACGATGCCCCCGCAGCCGAACGGCTGCGGGGGCATCGCTCACTCAGGCGGTCAGGGCGACTTCGTCGCCGCGAGCGCGGCCACAAGGACCGGCGTCACCTGCTCCACCTGCCAGGGCCGCGCCCCGTGCGAGGCCAGGACCGCGGCGATCGACTCCGCGTCCGCGGAAGCCGGCGGCTCCCAGCACAGACGGCGCACCGTGTCCGGCGTGATCAGGTTCTCCTGCGGCATGTTCAGCTGCTCCGCCAGCGCCATCACAGCAGCGCGCGCCGCGGACAGCCGGGCCGCGGCCGCCGGGTCGCGGTCAGCCCAGGAACGCGGCGGCGGGGGACCGGCATGCGGCTGTCCCGGCTGTGGCAGCTCCGCGTCGGGCAGCGCCTTCGCCCGGTCCACCGCGGCCTGCCACTGCTCCAGCTGACGCCGGCCCATGCGGTGCCCGAACCCGTTGAGTGCGCTCAGCGCGTGCACGTTGGGCGGCAGGGCGAGGGCGGCCTCGACGATCGCCGTGTCGCTCAGCACCTTGCCCGGCGAGACGTCACGGCGCTGGGCGATCCGGTCCCGCGCGTTCCACAGCTCCCGTACCACCGCCATCTGCCGGCGCTTGCGCACCTTGTGCATCCCGGACGTCCGGCGCCACGGGTCCTTGCGCGGCGCGGCGGGCGGCGCCGAGGCGATCGCGTCGAACTCCTGGTGCGCCCAGTCGAGCTTGCCCTGCCGGTCGAGCTCCTTCTCCAGCGCGTCGCGCAGGTCCACGAGCAGCTCGACGTCGAGGGCGGCGTACCGCAGCCACGGCTCGGGCAGCGGCCGGGTCGACCAGTCGACCGCCGAGTGCCCCTTCTCCAGGACGAAGCCGAGCACCGACTCCACCATCGCGCCGAGACCCACCCGCGGGAACCCTGCGAGCCGCCCGGCCAGCTCGGTGTCGAAGATGCGCGACGGGATCATGCCTATCTCGCGCAGGCACGGCAGGTCCTGGGTGGCGGCGTGCAGCACCCACTCCGCGTCGCCGATGGCCGCGCCCAGCTCCGACAGGTCGGGGCAGGCCACGGGGTCGATCAGGGCGGAGCCCGCGCCGGCGCGGCGCAGCTGGACGAGATAGGCGCGCTGCCCGTAGCGGTAGCCGGAGGCCCGCTCGGCGTCGACCGCGACGGGACCGGTGCCGGCGGCGAAAGCGGAGACCACCTCGGCGAGCGAGGCGGCGTCGGCGATCACCGGCGGAATGCCGTCACGGGGTTCGAGCAGCGGGGTGGGCGGCGCCTCGTCAAGAGCGACGTCGTCCGGAGGGCCGCCCCCGGTGGTTCGCAGTGAGCTGTCGAGCAGTGAGCTGTCTTCTGCGGTCTCTTGAGCGTCGGTCACTTGGTAAGGGTATCCGTGGATGAACAGCGCCCGCCGACGGAACGTTCCGTCGACGGGCGTATGAACCGGGGTGAAACGGGATCAGTGAATGATTCCGGTACGCAGGGCCACCGCGACCATGCCGGCGCGGTCACCCGTGCCGAGCTTGCGGGCGATACGGGCGAGGTGGCTCTTCACGGTCAGCGCGGACAGGCCCATCGAGACGCCGATCGCCTTGTTGGACTGGCCCTCCGCCACCAGCCGCAGCACTTCGACCTCACGCCCCGACAGCTCGCGGTAGCCGCCCGGGTGGCTCGGGGCACCCGGGGGGCGGCGGTGCATCCGCGAGGCGGCCGCACCGATCTGGGCGGCACCGTGCCGCGTGGGCAGACCGATGTTGGTACGGGTGCCGGTGACGACGTAACCCTTCACACCGCCCGCGAGGGCGTTGCGAACGGCGCCGATGTCGTCGGCGGCCGACAGGGCGAGCCCGTTGGGCCAGCCCGCGGCGCGGGTTTCGGACAGCAGGGTCAGGCCCGAACCGTCGGGCAGGTGGACATCGGCCACGCAGATGTCGCGCGGGTTGCCGATGCGGGGACGGGCCTCGGCGATGGAGGACGCCTCGATGACGTCGCGTACTCCGAGAGCCCAGAGGTGACGGGTGACGGTGGATCGGACGCGCGGGTCCGCCACGACGACCATGGCGGTCGGCTTGTTCGGGCGGTAGGCGACCAGGCTTGCGGGCTGCTCGAGGAGAACGGACACCAGGCCTCCTGGGTGCGGGACGGGGGGAACCGGCTGTGGGGAAGAAGCCGGGCGAACCGTGCTTTCAGGGTCACGTTCGTCTTCGGCAGGGTGGGCGCCTGGCTTTAGCGAATGATCACGAATTAGTGAAACGAGGTGGGTTTGAGGTGAGCTGAGAGGTGTTTGGGGGCAGGAATCGCGCCCCACACATCGCCAGGCGTCCCACACACCTCACCTGCCCCGCACCCGCGCCTCATGCGTGTGGCACCTCCCCGTACACAGGGAGATGCCACATGAGGAGGTGGGGCGGGGGTCAGTGCGCCTGTGGTCCCCGGCGCTGGGGCAGGGACACCACCGAGGCGTCCGGGGTGCTGACCGGGGGCAGACCCGCGATCTGGCACAGCAGATCGCACCAGGCCGCCAGGTGGGAGGCCGTGTCGGGGACTCCGCCCATGCCCTCGCGCGGGGTCCACGAGGCGCGGATCTCGATCTGCGAGGCCGGGGGCCGCTCCGAGAGCCCGCCGAAGTAGTGCGAACCGGCCCGGGTGACCGTGCCGCTCGGCTCGCCGTACGCGAGGCCGCGCGCCTGCAGCGCCCCGGTCAGCCAGGACCAGCAGACCTCGGGGAGGAGCGGGTCGGCGGCCATCTCGGGTTCGAGCTCCGCGCGCACCAGCGTCACCAGGCGGAACGTGCCCTGCCAGGCGTCGTGCCCCGACGGGTCGTGCAGCAGGACGAGACGGCCGTCCGCCAGATCATCGCCGTCCTCGACGACGGCCGCTTCCAGGGCGTACGCGTACGGGGCGAGCTTCTGCGGTGCCCGTACCTGCTCCACCTCGATCTCCGGCCGCAGCCTCGCCCCCCGCAGCGCTTCCGTGGCCGAGCGGAACGGGAGCGGCACGGCGTGCGCCGCGTTCGGCTCCGTACTGTCCATCCCCTCAGCACCCTCCGACAGTCGTCCCTGCGCCGCAGCCATGCGGGGAAGATTAAGGGGAAGAGTGCCCGCGCGCGGTCACAGACACTCGGGCCGCGCCGGGCACTTCACGGCACATGGGAGACTTTCCGGTGTGAGTGCCATGGAGAGCCCCAAGGGCGAGACGAGCAAGACGTACAACTCAGCCTTCATGAAGGCGTGCCGACGCGAGGCCGTGCCGCACACGCCGGTGTGGTTCATGCGTCAGGCCGGGCGCTCACTTCCCGAGTACCGCAAGGTGCGCGAAGGCACCGCCATGCTCGAGTCCTGCATGATGCCGGAGCTGGTCACCGAGATCACCCTCCAGCCGGTGCGGCGGCACGACGTCGACGCCGCCATCTACTTCAGCGACATCGTGGTGCCGCTCAAGGCCATCGGTATCGACCTGGACATCAAGCCCGGCATCGGCCCGGTCGTGGAGCAGCCGATCCGCACCCGCGCCGATCTCGCGCGGCTGCGGGACCTGACGCCCGAGGACGTCCCGTACGTCACCGAGGCGATCGGGATGCTGACGGCGGAGCTCGGCGAGAAGCCGCTGATCGGTTTCGCCGGCGCGCCCTTCACCCTCGCCAGCTACCTCGTCGAGGGCGGCCCGTCCCGCAACCATGAGAACACCAAGGCGATGATGTACGGCGACCCGCAGCTGTGGGCCGACCTGCTCGACCGCCTCGCCGAGATCACCGGCGCCTTCCTCAAGGTGCAGATCGAGGCCGGCGCGAGCGCCGTGCAGCTCTTCGACTCGTGGGTGGGCGCCCTGTCGCCCGCCGACTACCGCGCCCAGGTCATGCCGGCCTCCTCGAAGGTGTTCGACGCCGTGGCCTCGTACGGTGTGCCGCGCATCCACTTCGGCGTCGGCACCGGTGAGCTGCTCGGGCTGCTCGGCGAGGCCGGCGCGGACGTGGTCGGCGTCGACTGGCGGGTGCCGCTGGACGAGGCGGCCCGCCGGGTCGGCCCCGGCAAGGCGCTCCAGGGGAACCTGGACCCGGCGGTCCTCTTCTCCACCACCGAGGCCGTCGAGGCGCGCACCCGTCAGGTGCTCGACGCCGCGGCCGGCCTGGAGGGGCACATCTTCAACCTCGGCCACGGCGTCCTGCCGACCACGGACCCGGACGCGCTCACGCGCCTCGTCGAGTACGTGCACACCCAGACCGCCAAGTAGCGCTCACCCGGCGGGCGGAGCAGCGCTCACCCGGCGGCGCGTACGGCGGTCACCGCCTTGCGCGCCGCCACCAGGACCGGGTCCCACACGGGTGAGAACGGCGGGGCATAGCCCAGGTCCAGGGCGGTCATCTGGTCCACGGTCATGCCCGCCGTCAGCGCCACCGCCGCGATGTCCACGCGTTTGCCCGCGCCTTCGCGGCCCACGATCTGCAGCCCGAGCAGCCGGCCCGTGCGGCGCTCGGCCAGCATCTTCACCGTCATCAGGGCCGCGCCCGGGTAGTAGCCGGCGCGGCTCGTGGACTCGATGGTGGTGGTCACGTACTGGAAGCCGGCCGCCTTCGCGTCCTTCTCGCGCAGGCCCGTGCGGGCGATCTCCAGGTCGCAGACCTTGCTGACCGCGGTGCCGACCACGCCGGGGAAGGTGGCGTAACCGCCGCCCGCGTTCGCACCGATGATCTGGCCGTGCTTGTTGGCGTGGGTGCCGAGCGCGATGTGCCGCTCGGTGCCGGCGACCAGGTCGAGCACCTCGACGCAGTCGCCGCCCGCCCAGATGTTCTCGTGGCCGCGGACCCGCATCGCCTGGTCCGTGAGCAGACCGCCGTGCGTGCCCAGGGGGAGTCCGGCCTTGCGGGCGAGGTCAGTCTCCGGGCGTACGCCGATGCCGAGGATCACCACGTCCGCCGGGTACTCGGCGTCCTCCGTCGCCACCGCGCGCACCCGGCCGTCCTCGGTGGTCAGGATCTTGGTGACCTCCGCGTCGTTCACCATGCGGATGCCCATACCGCTCATCGCCTCGCCGACCAGGCGGCCCATGTCGGGGTCCAGGGTGGCCATGGGCTGCTCGCCGCGGTTGACGACCGTGACCTCGTAGCCGCGCTTCTTCATCGCCTCGGCCATCTCGACGCCGATGTACCCGGCGCCGACCACGACCGCGCGCTCGCCCCGGGTCCGCTCCAGGGTGTCGAGCAGAGCTTGGCCGTCGTCGAGGGTCTGCACCCCGTGCACTCCGGGGGCGTCGATGCCGGGCAGCGGCGGGCGCAGGGGACGGGCCCCGGTCGCGATCACGAGTTTGTCGTACGGGACCGCGTACTCCGCGTCCTTCTCGCCCTTCGCGGCCTTCTCCAAGTCCCGTGCGTGGACGCGCTGTTCGGCGGTGTCGATCCGGAAGACCTCCGTGCGCATGCGCAGGTCGATGGCGCGCTCGCGGTGCTCCTCGGGGCTGCGGGCGATCAGCTCGTCGCGCTCCTCGACGTCGCCGCCGACCCAGTACGGGATGCCGCATGCCGAGTACGAGGTGAAGTGGCCGCGCTCGAACGCCACGATCTCCAGCTCGTCGGGGCCCTTAAGGCGGCGTGCCTGGGACGCGGCCGACATGCCCGCCGCGTCGCCGCCGATGATCACCAGTCGTTCGCTCATGCCTTCACGCTACGTCGCCGCGCCGACAACTAGCCCGGGAGCTGGACGGTTTGGCCCACCGCCAGCTTGTCCGGGTCCTTGATGTCCGGGTTGAGGCGACGCAGTTCGTCCACCGAGGTGCCGTACGCCTCCGCGATCCAGCCCAGGGTGTCGCCCGCGCGGACCGTGAACGCGGGCGGCGCCTTCAGGCGGGCGGCGATCGCCTGGCGGAAGGAGTCCATGGAGATGCCCGGGCCCTTGGGGTCGATCTTGCCGGGCTGCCACTCGGAGTGGCCGATCACCGAGGTCGGGCCGGTGGTGCCCCAGCCGTGCGCCCTGCACAGCGCGGCACAGACCCGTACGACCGCATCCACCTGTGCGGCCGGCCAGGGGTCCTTGCCGTCGCCGAAGTTCTCGCACTCGAACCCGTAGAAGTGCCGGTTGCCGTCCTTGGACGCCTCCTTGACCTTCGGCAGCGGACCTTCGGCGATCGCCGCGTCGAGCACCGCCGGGTCGCCGAGGCCCGCGTGGTTGGCGCGGCCGTAGCCGATCACGTGCACCGTGCCGTCCTTGGCGATCACCGCGTGGCACAGCGGGCCTGGCAGATCGCCGTGGCCGTCCACGCAGAGCTTCACGGTGGCGGCGGTGCCGCGGGTGACGGTGTGGTGCACCATCACCCCGTTCACCGGGCCCCATTTGCCCTTGTGGTTGCGGTTGCGGGTGCGCCAGCCGTCGTACTCGACGACCTTGACGCCCTCGTCCCGGAGCGCGGCGAGGAAGGCGTCGGCGCTGAGCGGATCGGCCACGGTGAGCTCCCTGGGTCGGTGGGGGCGAGGGGCGGGGCGTGCGGGCTACTTCGGCGGGAGCTTGAGCTTCTGGCCGACCGTGATGTGGTCCGGGTTCAGGATGCCGTTGAGCCGGGCGATCTCCGGATAGCGGGCCGCGTTGCCCAGCTTGGCCTGGGCGATGGCGCCGAGGGTGTCCCCGGACTTCACGGTGTACGTGGAGGCGCGCGGTGCGGCCTTCTTCGCCGTGGACTTGCGGGCCGTGGTCTTCTTCGCCGCCGCCTTCTTCGCCGTGGACTTCTTCGCTCCGCCCGCTTTCGCGACGCCGTGGCTCGCGAGATAGGCCATCGGGTCGGTGTGGCCGTTGTAGTGGTTCGCCGTACGGGCCTCGAAGTGCAGGTGCGGGCCGGTCACGTTGCCGGTGGCGCCGGACAGGCCGAGCCGCTGGCCGCCCGTGACGCCCTGTCCGGCCTTGACGTCGATCCTGCTCAGGTGCGCGTAGAGCGTGAAGCGGCCGTCCGACATCTGCACGATGACGCAGTTGCCGTACGCGCCCTGGTCACCGGCGACGACCACCGTGCCGGGGCCCACCGAGCTCACGGGGGTGCCGGTGGGGCAGCCGAAGTCGACGCCCGTGTGGAAACCGGCCGCCCAGGCGCCGGGCTTCTTGTACTTGGCGGTGACGCGGCCTTTGGCGACCGGCATGGTCCAGGAGGTCATGTTCCGTTTCCTCTCGGGGGGTTGAGGGCGGGGAGCCACCCCTCACAGCAGCAGTCCGAACACGGTCGCCACCAGCAGCAGCGTCGTGATGACCGGCCAGTACAGGAGGCGTGCGGCCGCGTTGCCGCGCCAGTCGACCAGCGGGAAGCGCTTCTTCGAGGTGTGCTCGATGACGTTCAGCGCCACCAGGCCGATGACCAGGTAGAGGATGAAGTAGAAGTACTCGGCGTAGACGACACCGTCCGCCGAGGTCTCGTTGCGCAGGGTGCTGTGCTGCACCGAGACCACCAGCATCATCGAGCCGCAGAAGCCGATCACCGCCCAGGTGCTGAAGCCGGACAGGCTGCGCCGGTCGGAATCGGTGGTGACCACGAAGAGCGAGCCGAAGACGAGCAGGGCGATGACGAGCAGCGGGACGAGCCGGTTGAGCAGCGGGCTCAGGTACTGGCGGCCCACGCCGATGGAGAAGGTCAGTTCGGCGTCGTTGCCCTCGAGGGAGTAGGCCGGTCTGCCGTAGTTGGTGCGTTCCGTGCCCTCGGTCAGACTGAAGGTCGTGAACTGCGTGTTCCAGTCACCGCCCACGATGTCGGGGTAGACACCGAGCTTCTGGTCCGGGTCCCAGGGGGGATACGCGGAGAAGTCGGGGACGAGGACGGTGCCCGTCTCCCGGGGCCACATCTTCAGCCACACGGCCTGGTTGTCCAGCGGGTAGTGCGTATGGTCGAAGGCCTGGCGCAGCGTGGTCTTCAGGCGCCAGCCGATCACCTGGCCCTCGGGGGTCGCGTCGCGGTAGAACTCCTCGCCGACACCGCCGTCGACGGCGTCGGGGAACTCCACGTTCGGCCGGTCGACGTCCGCCCCCGCCGGCAGGTGCTGCCAGAAGTAGCCCGTCAGACGGACGTTGTTGTTGCCGGTGAACTCCATCGTCTCGATCATCAGGCCGGTGCGCACCGGCTTGCGCTTGCCGTAGCCGTGCTCGGCGAGCGCCGCCTTCGCCTCCTCGGCCGTGTTCACGCGCAGGCCCGGTGCGCTGTCCAGCGAGTGGCCCGTACCCACCGCGACCCAGACGAACGCGGTGGCGAGGACGCACAGGAGGCTCACCACCGACGCCATCCAGCCGAGCCGCTGCGGGCGGGCGGGGGAGGGACGCAGCAGGAGCGCGGCGACGATCGCCAGACCGAGCACCCCGCAGACCACGACCACGGCGGCCCGCCGGTGATACGGGCTGAAGTCGTGCAGCGGGTTGCCGATCCCGCTCGCCGCGACCACCGCGATCAGCAGCAGGATGCCTGCCGCGACAGCCAGGGCCAGAGTTCGGGGCTTGCGGTGGGCAGGCGGCATCGGCACCTCACGGCAGTGGGGGCAGGGCTCCTGCCAGCTTGGGCGGCAGGGGCCCTGCCCTCACGTGCTGCGGGGCCGAACGGGTGACGTCGGCTGCCTGTCGGACGGGCCCGGACGCCCCGGGGCCGACGGGCTCAGGCGTCCAAGGCCGACGGGCTCACGCGCCCGGGTCCGCCGGGGGCTTCGGGCCGGTGGCGGGCGGCTGCGGGTCCGTGGACGGAGGGTTCGCGCCGGTGGGCGGCGGGTTCGAGTCGGAGGACGGCGGGTTCGTGCCGGTGGGCTCCTGATTCGGGCAGGGGGCCGGGGAGGCCGGGGCCGGGGCGGTGGACGGTGAGTCCGGGGCGTCCGGATCCGGCCGTGCGCCCCCGCCCCCGAGGGCGAGCGCCGGGGTGCGGCGCGGTACGCGGCGGCCGGACAGGCGCCACAGCAGGAACAGGATCAGGAGCACCGCCGCCCACGGCGCGATCGCGGCGAGCACGATCACGATCCACTTCGCCACGTTCACCAGCGCGTTCCAGCCGCCCGACAGCGCGTCGAGGAAACCGGGGTCGTCCTCGTCCTTCGGTGCGGGCTTCGCGCCGCTCTCGGTCAGATGCAGCGTGATCGTCGCGAGGCTCGTCCGGTCCTTGAGCGAGGCCTGCTGCGCGAGCAGCGACTCCAGGTCCGCCTGCCGGGTGCTCAACTCGCTTTCCAGGGTGACCACATCGCTGAGCTTGGTCGCCTTGTCCATCAGCGCGCGGATGCGCTCGACGCTCGCCCGCTGCGTCTTGATCCGGCTGTCGACGTCCACCACCTGCTCGGTGACGTCCTCGGCCTTGTCGCTGCGCTCCAGGACCTTGCCCGTGCCCTCCAGGGCCTGGAGCACCGCGCCGTACTGCTCCTGCGGAACGCGCAGCACGATCCGCGAGCGCTCGTTGCCCTTGCCGTCGCGGTCCGTCGTCTCGCTGCCGACGATGCCGCCGGCGTCCGCGGCGGCCGTGCGCACCTTGTCGAGCGCCGACGGCACGCTCTCGACCCGGACCCGCAGGTTCGCCGTACGGATGATGTGCTGGGCGAGCTTGGGGTTCCCGTCCGGTTCCTTCTGCTTGGCCCCGCTCCCGTCGGCGAGACCGCTGTCGGCCGCCGACTCGTTGCCGGCCCGGCCGCCTTCCTCCTGGGGCGCGGCGGCGGCGCCCTTCGCGCCGTCACCGCCCGAGTCGGCGTCCCCGACGCCGTTGCACCCCGCTCCCGCCAGCATCACGCTCAGCAGCAGCGCGGCCAGCGCCGTGCCCCGCCTTCTGTTGTTCCTCGGTGCCGTACGCATCTCGACGCAACCCCCCGGACTCCGTTGGCTGTTGGTCCCGCGACCGGTGCCGTCACTGCCTCTTCGACGCCCAGGGTCGGGGAAACGTTTGGTGCCGCGCGATTCCGAAGCGGTCACGGTACGGACGCGGAAGGGGCGGTTCAGGGCGGCGGAGGGGATCTGAGAGGGTGGGGGCATGCGCGAAACGGACACACGTACGGAACCTGGACACGCCGTGGTGATCGGCGGCGGCATCGCCGGGCTCACCGCCGCCCACCGGCTGCTCGAGAGCGGTTTCCGCGTGACGGTCCTGGAGGCCTCGGACCGCGTCGGCGGCAAGCTGCACGCCGGTGAGATCGAGGGCGTACGGGTGGACCTGGGCGCCGAGTCGATGCTCGCCCGCCGCCCGGAGGCGGTGGCGCTCGCGCGCGAGGCCGGCCTCGGCGAACGTCTCCAGGCCCCGGCCACCACGAGCGCCTCGCTGTGGACCCGCGACACCCTGCGGCCCATGCCCAAGGGCCATGTGATGGGCGTCCCCGCGGACGCCGCCTCCCTGGCCGGCGTGCTGTCCGAGGAGGGCCTGGCGCGGATCGGACGCGACCGCGAGCTGCCGCCCACCGAGGTCGGCGAGGACATCGCGGTCGGCGCGTACGTGGCCGCGCGCGTGGGCCGCGAGGTCGTGGACCGCCTGGTCGAGCCGCTGCTCGGCGGGGTGTACGCGGGGGATGCGTACAAGATCTCGCTGCGGATGGCCGTACCGCAGCTGTACGAGGCCGCGCGCACGCACGGCTCGCTGCTCGACGGCGTACGGGCGCTCCAGGAGCGGGCCGCCCGGAACCCGAGCCCCGGCCCTGTGTTCATGGGGATCGAGGGCGGCGTCGGTCAACTGCCGCTCGCCGTCGCCGAGTTGGTGCGGAAGGAAGGCGGGGAGATCCATCTCCGGACCCCCGTGACCGGCCTCGCGCGCGACGAAGCCCTCCCCGGCGAAGGCGCCTGGACCGTCCGCACCGACCACCGCACCCTGCGCGCCGACGCCGTGGTCCTCGCGCTGCCCGCCCCGCACGCCGCCCGCCTGCTCGACGGCCTCGCGCCCGCCGCCGCGGCCGAGCTGCGCACCGTCGAGTACGCCTCCATGGCGCTCACCACCCTCGTCTACCGCCGCGACGAGATCGAGCTCCCCGAGGGCAGCGGCTTCCTGGTGCCGCCCGTCGACGGCCACCGCATCAAGGCCTCCACCTTCGCGAGCCAGAAGTGGGGCTGGATCGCCGAGGAGAACCCGGAGCTCGTCGCCGTGCGCACCTCCGTCGGCCGCCACGGCGAGACCGAGATCCTCCGGCGCGAAGACGAGGAACTGGTGGAGATCTCCCGCCAGGACCTCAAGGCCGCCGTCGGAGTCTCCGCCCGGCCCGTCGCCACCCGCGTGACGCGCTGGGACGACGGACTGCCCCAGTACCCGGTCGGCCACCTCGCCCGCGTCGCCCGGATCCGCGGACACCTCGCGCCGCTGCCCGGCCTCGCGGTCTGCGGAGCCGCGTACGACGGCGTCGGGATCCCGGCCGTGATCGCGAGCGCGACGGCGGCCGCCCGGCAGATCTCCCACGGCTCCGCTCAGCTCAGCGTGAACCCGGGCGAAAGCAACTTCGGCGGCGCGGGACAATGACCTCATGAGTGACGCCCCTGAGAAGATCCCGAACGCCGGCAAGAAGGCCAAGGACCTCAACGAGGTCATCCGCTACACGCTGTGGTCCGTCTTCAAGCTGCGCGATGTTCTGCCCGAGGACCGGGCCGGTTACGCGGACGAGGTGCAGGAGCTGTTCGACCAGCTCGCCGCCAAGGACGTGACCGTGCGCGGCACGTACGACGTCTCGGGCCTGCGCGCCGACGCCGACGTCATGATCTGGTGGCACGCGGAGACGGCCGACCAGCTCCAGGAGGCGTACAACCTCTTCCGCCGCACCAAGCTCGGCCGCGCGCTCGAGCCGGTCTGGTCGAACATGGCGCTGCACCGCCCCGCCGAGTTCAACAAGTCGCACATCCCGGCGTTCCTCGCCGACGAGACCCCGCGCAACTATGTCTCGGTCTACCCCTTCGTGCGCAGCTACGACTGGTACCTGCTGCCCGACGAGGACCGCCGCCGCATGCTCGCCGACCACGGCAAGATGGCCCGCGGCTACCCGGACGTGCGCGCCAACACGGTCGCGTCGTTCTCGCTCGGCGACTACGAGTGGATCCTCGCCTTCGAGGCCGACGAGCTGTACCGCATCGTCGACCTGATGCGCCACCTGCGCGCCTCCGAGGCGCGGATGCACGTCCGCGAGGAGGTCCCGTTCTACACGGGCCGCCGCAAGAGTGTGGTTGATCTGGTGGCGGGGCTGGCCTGACCGCCGGCGGCAGTGGGGCCTTCGGCCCCGAGTCGCTCCGCCGCTCCGCGGCGGTGGGAAGGTGTGGGGGCTGACGCCCCCACACCCCCAGGTCTAGCGGGCCGCCGGCTTCGGCTCCGGGTGCGGGGCGCAGGCCGCCCGTCGCACCGGCAGCTGTCCGTGGATGAGGTACGCGTCCATGTGCCCGTTGATGCACGGGTTCGGACCGCCGCTGATGCCGTGCGTGCCGGCCGCGCGCTCCGTGACCAGCACCGAGCCCGGCAGCCGCCGGTGCAGCTCGAGCGCACCCTCGTACGGCGTGGCCGCGTCGCGCTCCGCCGCCATGATCAGCGTGGGCGGCAGCGCACCCTCGGCCACCCGCACGTCCACCGGCTGCTGCCGGGGCGCGGGCCAGTAGGCGCACGGCAGGTTCATCCAGGCGTTGTCCCAAGTCTCGAACGGGGCGATCCGCGCAAGGCGGCTGTTGTCGCGGTCCCAGACGCGCCAGTCCGTGGGCCAGGGCGCGTCGTTGCACTCCACGGCCGTGTAGACGGCGTTGCCGTTCTCGTCCTCGGCCGCCGCCTCCGGGCGGTTCGACGCCTGGTCGACCAGCGGCTTCTCGTTGCCGCGCAGGTACTCGGCGAGCGCGTGCGCGCGCTGCGGCCAGTAGTCGTCGTAGTAACCGGCCTTCAGATACGCGGCCTGCAGCTGCGCCGTGCCGACCTTCCCGCCGGCCGGCTTCGCGGCGATCCGGGCGCGCGCCTCGTCGTAACTGCGCTGCACCTCGGCCGGGGTGCGGCCCAGCTTGTACGTCGTGTCGTGCTTGGCCACCCAGGCGCGGAAGTCGGCCCAGCGGCGCTCGAAGGCGAGCGACTGGTCGAGGTTGTTGCGGTACCAGATCTGGTGCGGGGCCGGGTTGACCGCCGAGTCGAAGACCATGCGCCGTACGTGCGAGGGGAACATCGTCGCGTACACGGCACCGAAGTACGTGCCGTACGAGGCGCCCACGAAGTTCAGCTTCTTCTCGCCGAGGGCGGCCCGCAGGACGTCCAGGTCGCGGGCGTTGTTGAGGGTGTTGAAGTGCTTCAGGTCCTTGCCCGCGTGCTTGAGGCAGCCCTGCGCGTAGGCCTTCGCGCGGGCGATCCGCTCCTTCTTGAAGGTGGCGTCCGGGTGGGCGGGCGAGACCGTGGGGGCCTTCGCGAAGTCCTTCGGGTTCTGGCAGGACAGCGGCGCCGAGCGGCCCACGCCGCGCGGTGCGTAGCCGACCATGTCGTACGCGCGCGCGATGTTCTTCCACTCCGGGAAGGTGCTGAGCAGCGGGAAGTACATGCCGGACGCGCCCGGACCGCCCGGGTTGAAGACCAGGGCGCCCTGCCGCTCGGCCTTCTTGCCGGCGGCGCGCACGCGGCTGACCGTGAGCTTGATCGTGCGTCCCTCGGGGCGCGCGTAGTCGACCGGCACGGAGACGGTGCCGCACTGCACGGCCGGCGGCAGCCCTTCGGACGCGGGGCACTTGCCGAACGTGATCCCGGCGGCCGCGGCGCGTTCGGCGGCGAGGACGACGCCCCGGCTCTCCGGCGCTCCGGCCGGAGGATGGTCCGCGGGCGCGCCGCCCGCCGGGGAGACGGACAGGGCGGTCAGGGCCAGTGATCCGGTGAGGCCGTACAGGAGGGGCGCTCTCATCGCGCTGCGGGATCCCTTCGAGCGGTGCGTGCGGGCGGCCGGCTCGGGGACGGCCGCCCACGGAACAAAAGGGATACTTCGGCGGTGAGTTGGTGATGTCCAGCACCGGCGGTTGGGTGTCGGTGCAACAACCCCGATGCGCGCGTGCGGTTGACGGACCGCGGCTCAGGCGGTCAGGCCGCTGCGGTACGGGGCGTGGTGGGCCGCCGCGAGCAGCGCGTGGATCTGCGGCCGCACCTCGTCGGGGTGGTCGACCGGCGTGCGGAACGGCAGCCGTTCGTCCACGTGCGTGTGCGCGTACTCCAGGCGGAGCGTGAGGCCGTAGCGGTCGAGGGCGAGCGGGACGACCCGCTGCACACCGGGCCGCGGGTGCGGTGTCACGAGGCGGACGAGCAGCGGCACGAGCTCGCCGTGCCGGTCGACGAGATGCGTGAGCATGCCCGCCTCGCAGGTCGCGAGGGGATCGGTGGTGACGGCGTGCAGCTGCTCCAGGGTCACGAAGCTGCGCCCCTGCGGGGTCTCCAGGAGCGCCTGGCCGTACTCCATGCAGAAGCTCTCCGTGGAGTGCGCCGCATAGGGCGCCTCCAGGATGCCCGTCACGGTGAGGCGGGCGCGCAGCCGGTCGCGGACGGCCGTGGGGGCGATGTCGGTGAACTCCAGGCGGACCGGGGTGCGTTCGGCCTCGGGGTGCAGGGCCGCCTCGGCCGGGTCGTGCAGGTGGACGCGGCCCATCGCGTCGGTGCCGTCGAGCCGGTGCACCTCCTCCGCGCGGCCGTCCGTGACCACGGTCATGGACTGGGCGGTGGTCAGGAGGGTGCGGACGCGCTCGGCCGCGGTGGGGGCGAGGGCGCGGGTTCGTTCGACGGGCTGCGGCGAACGGGGGCGGAAGAGGGGCATGGATGTTCTCCCAGGGGCAGGTGGAGACGCCCGAGTCGGAGTCCCTTGCGACTTAGGCATGCCTAACCTAACTCGATGGGGCGGGGAAAAGGAAACCCCTGGAGCGGGAAAAAGGGACCCCCTGGAGCAGGAAAGGGGAGACCCCTGCGCCCCTCCGGTTCCGTCAGCGGCCCTTGTCGAAGGCGGCGCGCAGGGCGGGGTCGGTCACCGCGCGCGGGCCCCGTACCGCCACAGCCGTGAGGAAGCCGCGCTCGTCGTCGGGGCGGTCGGTCTCCAGCGTCCCGAGGAGCTGCTGGCCCTCGGAGGAGGCCCAGCGTGTGTACGGGTGCACCTCGAAGCGCGCTATCGCGAGGCAGCCGAGCGTCAGGATCAGGGGGAGCAGGAACCAGGCGACCAGCGGACCCATGCTGCCCTCGTGCTCCGGCCACATGAGCAGCGACACCGCGCCGAGCGCGATCACCGCGACCGCCGCCGCCTGCACCTGGCGCACCGCGGCCTCGACGCTGCCGCGGGCCCCGTCCGGCACCGCGAGCCCGGCGGCCGTCAGGCGCTCGGCCAGCCGGCCGACCGCCTCGCCGCCGGCCGTGCGGTGACGCACCGGCGCTATCGGGGACTGTCCGGCGGGCCCGATCGCGCCGAGCACCGAGCGCTCCAGGTCGTCCCTGCCGTCCGGGTCGACCACGGTGGCCCAGCCCGTGTGGGCGAGCAGCAGCCGGCGCTGCCGGGCCATCGCGATCATGGCGAGGGCGGCCACGCGGTCGGGGCCACCGGAGAGGAACGCGGCCTCGTAGATGCTCAGTTCGGCCGTGGGCCGCGTGGCGGCGGGGTGGCCGGCGCCGCGGGCCGCGACGAGGCAGAGCCTCACGCAGGCGATGCCTGCCAAGGCCCAGGCCAGCAGGAGGAAGGGGACCCAGAACATGGCGGAGTTTCTATGGGACCGGGCGCCTGAGCGCCATGGGTCGTTCACTATGCGGACGCCCAGTGACGGAAATGTGACCAAGCGCTGTTCCGTTGTGCCCCAGTATCCGCCGATTGCGTAGGAGATGTGAAGAGCGGGTCGCCGCACCTGAAGCAGCGGCGACCCGAGCGTGCGTCAGGAGGAACTGCCGCAGCTGGAACCCCCGCCGCCGCCACCCCCGCAGGAGGAGCCGCCGCTGCTCGAACCGCAGCTGGAGCTTGATCCGCCGCAGGAGCTGCCCGAAGAACAGCCGCCCCCGCCTCCGCCGCCCGAGGACCACCCGGAGTCGCCGGAGGACCCGCAGGACGAGCCGCCGCAGGACGAGTGGTCGGAGCCGCCGCCGCACCAGCTCACCGTGGTCGCGAAGAGCACACCGGGGTCCACGGAGGAGGAGCTCTGCTGGTAACGGGCGCCGGGGCCCGAGGCGTTGGTCAGCTGCAGATACAGGTCGCGGTCGGGGATCCGGGCGCGCCCGTGCAGCGCGACCTGGACGGCCAGATCCGGACTCGACGCGTGCTCCCGGCCGTACCGGACCAGGGCGATCCGGCCCTCGGAGGTGATCCGGCGGGCCGTGCTCAGGGCCAGGGGCAGGGCGACGAGCCCGTAGAGCGCGAGCGCCACCGCCGCGACCGGGGTGATCAGGGCCCAGACGCAGAGCGCGAGACCGGTCACCGACAGCGGCAGCCCGCGCCGTGACAGCGGCTTCGGGTCCTCGGGGCGGCGCGCGAGGCCGCGGGCGGCCAGCCCGTCGCCGACCGCCTGTACCGCCGCGCCGCGCATCACGGCGATCCGCAGCCAGTGCAGGGAACTGGTCGGCAGGGTGCGGAACGCCTCGATCACCCCGGCCTCGACCGGGTGGCGCGGGGTGAACTCGCGCAGCGCCACGATGCCCGGATCGCGGATCTCGATCTTCCGCTCGGCGGCGAGGACGGCGAGCACGGTGTCCGCGACCCGGCCCGGCCCGGCGGTCAGGAACGCCGCCTCGAAGACGTCGTACACCTCGCCCTGCGGCGGACGGGGCTCGTGCCGCGCGGCGAACCGGCGGAAGAGATGGATCAGGCTCGGCAGGCCGACGACCGCGATCATGATGTACGCGAAGATCTCCATGGTGTTCAGCCCCTTCCGAGAGCGAGTCGTACGCGCCGTGCGAGCCGCGCCACCGGCCGCTGCGCCATCGGCTTGGGACCCACGCGGTCCAGCCACCAGTCGGTCAACTCCCGCCGCACGTCCGGGTCCTCGGGCTTCCCGTCGGCGAGCAGGTGCTCGGTGAAGTCGAGCGCGTCGTGGCGGTATCCGTTCGTCATGGGCCTCCGCTGCGCGTACGCGAAGAAGGCGGGACGGTACGCGTCGCCGAGGATGACCGGCAGTTCGGGCGCGACTTTCGCCACCACGTCCGCGCGCTTGGCGGTCAGCGCGCGGCTCTGCACCGCGAGCCGCCTGCGGTCGAAGCCCTCGGGTGCCGGGGTCCCCGCGACCAGCGCCGAGAGCAGCGCGGTCTGTGCGAGGGCGAGCCGGTCCCGGGCCGCCTCCGTGGAGGCGCCGGTCGGCGCCGCGGGACGCGAGAGTTCCGTGGGGCGGGGCTGCGAGGGGCGGTTGGCCCGGACCGTCTCGCGGATGGCGTCGAGCTCGCGCTCCAGCTCGGCCGGCTCGGGGAAGTGCTCGTCGCGCTCCAGGAGCACACCGGGCGGCGCCACGCGCGAGGCCAGGTCGGCCAGGATGTCGAGCACCGGCTGCGGCACGGGGTGCGCGTGGCTGTCGTGCCAGACGCCGTCCCGCTCGAAACCGCCCGCGACATGGACGTACGCGATGGCCTCGACGGGCAGCTCGGCGAGCGCCTTCGCCGGGTCCTCGCCCCGGTTGACGTGGTTGGTGTGCAGGTTGGCCACGTCGATGAGCAGCCGTACGCCCGTGCGCTGCACGAGCTCGGTCAGGAACTGCCCCTCGGTCAGCTCCTCGCCGGGCCAGGCCACGAGCGCGGCGATGTTCTCGAGAGCGAGCGGCACGGGCAGGGCGTCCTGCGCGATCCGCACGTTCTCGCAGAGCACGTCGAGCGCGTCCCAGGTGCGCGGCACCGGCAGCAGGTGCCCGGCCTCCAGCGGGGTGGACGCGGTGCGCTTCCCGCCCGCTCGTACGAACGCGATGTGCTCGGTGACCAGCGGCGCACCGAGCGCCTCGGCCCGCTCCGCGAGCGCCGTGAGCTTGCCCGCGTCCGGCCGCTCGGCGCCGCCGAGCCCGAGCGAGACCCCGTGCGGGACCACGGTCACGCCGCGCTCGCGCAGCCGTACGACCGGCTCCGGCAGGTGGCCGGGGCAGATGTTCTCCGCCACCACCTCCACCCAGTCGATCCCGGGCATCCGCTCCACCGCTTCGGCGATCTCCGGTCGCCAGCCGATCCCCGTCCCCAGTACGGGAAGGGTCGTCCCCTGTGCGGTCACGTGTGTCTTCATCTGTCGCCCCCCTTGCTCCTGCGGGCTGTGCCAGTCCGATCCAAGAGCACGACGTTGTGCGTGCAGGTGTCATGGCCCCGGCACGAGACGGTGAACCCACCCAGGGGGACGTTCAGAGCTTGATTTGAGGTTTCGGGGTGTGGGCCGTACGGGTCCGGCGTGCGGACGGAACCGGGCCGTGGCCGGTCAGTCCTCGGGCTCGGGACGTGAGGTGTTGATGTCGCCCGGACCCGGTGCGGACGGCCGTGACGTGAAGGACTTGTCGTCGGCGGTGGCCGAGACCGGGGGAGCGGACGGCGCCACGTCGTTCGGCGGCGGGGGACCGGTGGGGCTCGCGGTCAGCTTGCCGGCCGCCTCGTCGGCGATCCCGTCGAAGTCCACGCGTCCGGTGCGCTCCAGCATCGTGATGTGGTCGAGGACGGTCTGGTTCGCGTCGGTCGCGAGCTGCCGTACGAGGGTGTTGCGGGTGGTGTGCCGCACCTCGGCGATCAGCGCGAACACCTTGCCGTGCGCGTTGCGCAGCAGGTTCGCGAACTTCTGCTCGTACTCGATGCCGCGCGCGGCGGTCAGTTCGTCCAGCCAGCCCTGCTGCTGTTCGGTGGGCTGGTTGGGCAGTTCGATGTTGAGCCGTGCCGCCACCGAGCGGGCCCGCCGGTCCAGGTCGGTGTGCCCGACCACGAGGTGGTCGCCGCACTCCTTGATCGCCTCGGTGGGCGCGCGCTCGATGGCCTGCTGTCCGGCCGGCAGCTCCCACAAGCCTGCCAGCCGGACCTTCACTATGAAGTCGCGGTCGGTCGCGGTGAGCGGGCCCCACTGTGTGGAGACCGTGCCGGCGTCCACGTTCGCCTGCCCGGTGCCCGAGCGGTCCGCGTACGACCAGACGGGGAAGGCGAGCGCGGTCAGCGTCGCCACGAGTGCCGCGATGATGAGAGCCGTACCGTTGACGCGTCGCAGCAAGAGTGCCTCCCGGGTAGTGCGCGTTCCCGCACGAACCAACCGCCAACTGACCGGCCGTTCAACCTACTTGGCGGTATTGAGAGATACGCAATCCCGGGATGTTGTGTTCAGAGTGAGCGTGGCGGTTCCTGGTCGTCGGGTGACCAGTGGGGGTCGCGGCCGAGCAGTTGCAGGGTCGCGGTGAGCGGATCGGAGCCGGTGCCGGTGTCCGGTGCCGGCGGTACGGGCGGGGCGAAGTGCGGGGCCCGTCCCTCGGCCGGGACGCGGCGGGCGGTGCGCAGCACCGCGTCCCACACGGAGCCGGGGAGCCGGGGCCGGGCGCCCAGCGCGACGGCCAGGTCCCAGGCGTGCACGGCCAGGTCGAGCAGATGGAAGGCGACGGCCACCCGCGCGGGGAACGCTCCGCCGAGCGTCGGCAGCACGAACTCCCGCTCCCCGCCGCCGTGTTCGGCGAACGGCACGATGAGCGCGCCGACCGAGGCCCCGTACGCCGCGACGGGATCCGCGCCGAACTCCGCCGGCACGCGCCAGTGCGCGGGCAGCCCGCCCTCGCCGCGCGCGGCGGCCGCGAAGCCGTGGTTGAGGGAGGTCATATGGGCGAGCAGATCGCGGACCGTCCAGTCGGTGCAGGGGGTGGGCCGGTCCCAGTCCTTGTCGTCGAGGCCGCGGACGATCCGCAGCGTCTCGGTCGCGGCGACGCGGTCGAGCTCCACGCGGTCGATCACGCTTCCTGCGCGGGGATGACTCATGCTTCCTCCAGGTGAACGGGCCCGTGGGGCCAGGGAGTTGGACCGGTGATCAGGGAGTGGGCCCGGGACCACACCTCGTCGGGGTCGAAGTCCTCGGCCGTCCAGGCGGTGGCCCGCAGGGCGCCGCGGCCGCGGTGGGCGCGGACGATCGCGAGATGGTCGGGCCGGGTCACGAACTCCTTCAGGGCGACCTCGTCGGTCCACACGGAGACCGAGCCCGAGCGCCGGCCCGCGAGATCGGCCCAGAGCCACAGGCCGAGGGCGCCCGGTGTGCGGTGCCATGTGCGGCGCAGCCGCAGCCCGGCCAGCGCGACGGCGCCCGCCTGGACGTGCCCGCGGGCGGTGAAGTCGGTGACGCTCACATGGACCGGGCAGAGCGCGAAGGGGGTCGGGCCCGGGGTCCAGCGGGTGCGCAGGATCCGCGGCGGGCGGGGCCGGGTCGTCGTCATGCCGTCCAGCATAAAACTAAACGACCGGTCGTGCTATTAGTTTTCGGCCACGCATGAACGGGCGCCGGTTCGGCCACGCATGGCCCGGCTCCGGCCGGAGGGGAGGGAGGAGATCCGCCTCAGTCGAGGCCGCGTACGAAGGAAGGATCGGCCGCGGCCGCCCGCAGCCGCGCCACGACCCCCTTGCGGGCCAGCTCGTATGCGCGGGTGTCCCGGTGCAGTACGGAGTGCGCGTTGGCAGCCTCCATCAGCGCCGCCAGCTCGAAGGCGACCTGGGCCGCGTCCGTGTCCGGGGTCAACTCCCCGGCCTCGCGCGCCTGTTGCACGTACTCCTCGATCTGACCGAGCCAGGCGTCCTGCGTCCGCACGAGCGCGTCGTGCACCGCGCCCACGCGCGCGTCGAACTCCGCGAACACCCCGGAGAAGAAGCAGCCCCCGGGAAAGACCCGCCCCTGCGAGTACGCGAGCCACGAGGCGCACAGCCGCCACACCTTGTCCGCGCCCGCGGGCAAGTCCTGTACGGGGACGATGACTTCGTCGGTGAAGATCCGCGCCGCCGCGCGGATGGTGGACAGCTGGAGCTCCTCCTTGGAGCCGAACAGGGCGAACACCCCGCTCTTGCTCAGCCCGAGCTCCGTGGCGATCCGCCCCACGGAGAGTGCTTCGAGCCCTTCGACGGAGGCGATGTCCACGGTGTGCCGGAGCACGAGCCGGCGGGTGCGGTTGCCCCGCTCGACCCGGCCGTCGCGCGCGCCGGCCCCGGTCTCCTCGGTGCGCTGCGCGCTCATCGCCGCAGCGCCGGATGGTCGGCGACGACCGTGCAGCTGCCCGGTGCGATCTCGGTGAAGCCCGCGTCCCGTACGACCGGCAGACCGCTCGCCGTCAGGGCCGCCCACTGGTCGCGCGCCGCCGTGCGCACCGCCAGCGGGAAGCCCGCCTCGCGCCACTCCTCGCGCGCGGCGGCGGACAGCTCCCACCAGGCGAGCTGGGCGCCGTGGCCGGCCTGGGCCATGGCCTTGCCGGCCGACATGTCGACATCGGGGCTCATCCACAGGACCGGGCGCGTGGGGTCGGGGTCCGCGGGCGGCTCCGGATCGTCCAACTCCGTGCCGGACACCTGGAGTTTGGCCAGTTCCTTCGGCCAGCCGTCCAGCGGGACCGGCGGGAAGACGCGCACCTCCGCCGACTTGCCGGTGACGGTCAGGCCGGGCAGCGCGGAGGCCTTGCGCCACTCCGCGCCGCGCGCGCGGCGCACCACCTTGCGGATCCGGGCGTCCTGCCAGTCCCGCATCGCCTGCGCCCACTCGCCCTCGCCCAGCGAGCGGGCGTCGCTGAGCATCACGAGCACCGCGCGCGCCGCCGTCTCCAGGGCGTCGGTGCGCGCTGGGGGAGCGGTCTTCTCCAGGTGCACGACGAGCGGCAGGACGAACTGCGGTGCCTCGTCCCGCCGTACGCTCTCGTGTCGGAACGGGCTGTCGGCTGCGGTACCGGACGGTACGGGGGCGGTGTTCTCGCTGCTCACCCGTCCAGTCTGCCAGGCGTCCCCGTCCGCTCCGCCAGGCGTTCGCCCGGCCCTCGACGAAAGTCTGCCCTGCCGTATCCCTTGGTCTCTTGGCGCGCCCGGTGCCGCGCGCGAGGATGCACAGCATGAAGAGCGACCTGTTTGCCGCGCAGCACATGGCTCAGCCGGCGTCCGTACCGGGCATGAGCCTGCAGAACTCCAAGTCGATCAAGTACGTGGTCAACGGCGAGATGTTCGCCCGCCAGGGCGCCATGGTCGCCTACCGCGGAAGTCTGCAGTTCGAGCGCAAGGGGCAGGGGATCGGCGGCATGCTCAAGCGGGCCGTCACCGGCGAGGGGCTGCCGCTCATGGCGGTGCGCGGCCAGGGCGAGGCCTGGTTCGCACAGCAGGCGGCCAACTGCTTCATCGTCGACGTCGAGCCGGGGGACGCGCTCACCATCAACGGGCGCAATGTCCTGTGCTTCGATCCCACGCTCTCGTACGAGATCAAGACCGTGAAGGGGGCGGGGATCACCGGGGGCGGCCTGTTCAACAGCGTGTTCACCGGGCAGGGCAAGCTCGGCGTGATCTGCGAGGGCGAGCCCATCGTCATACCCGTGTCACCGCAGGCCCCGGTGTTCGTGGACACGGACGCGGTGGTCGGCTGGAACGCGCAGCTGCACACCTCCCTGCACCGCTCGCAGAGCATCGGCTCGATGGTGCGCGGCGGTTCGGGCGAGGCCGTGCAGCTGAAGCTGGAGGGCGAGGGGTACGTGATCGTCCGGCCCAGCGAGGCGCCGGCCACACAGCCGAAGGCGCACTGAGCCTGAGCCGACCGCGTCCGCAGGCCGGTGGTCAGCCGGAGCAGGCGGCCCGCTCCGCCTCCCGCCACTCGCACACGGGACACAGCGTGCTGCCCTTGGTGGACTCCGGGTACTCCGTCGGCTCACGGCACAGCACGCACTCCGCGTACGGCGGTCCGGAGGCCTTGTCGGTGTCGGGTGCCGCAGCCGGCGTACCGGATGCGCAGAAGGTGTCGTCGTCGGACATGCACCTAGCCTAGGACCGCGAGACAGCAGAGGATCGAGAGGCAGCAAAGGACCGCGAGACAGCAAGGGACCGCCCGGATCCGGGGAGCCGGATCCGGGCGGTCCTCCGTGCGGTCGGGCGGGTCAGCCCGCGAGCTGCTGTCCCACCCGTGCCGTGGGCGACGCCCCCGGGCAGTAGGTGATCTTGAACTGCGAGCCGGGCTCGACCAGTACGTCCCCGTCGCGCGAGTCGCTGATCGTCACATTGCAGAGCTCCGCGTCACCGCGCGCCCCGCCCATCGCGAGGATCCCCGAGCCGTTGTTGGACTTGGTGATGGTCACGTTCTGCACCTTCACGCCCGGCATCGCGCCGCCACCCGTCTTGAACTGGATGCCGTCGTACGTCGAGTCGTGGATGTCCGTGTCGCGGATCGTGACCCCCGGGATGTCCGGGCCCTGCGCGAAGAGCGTGATCGCGCCGAACTCCTGGTCCTCGTTCCAGAACGCGCCGCCCGTCCGGTACAGGCCGTTGTTCGCGATCAGGGTCTGGCCCGTGAACGGGATCGGGTCGTGGTCGGTGGCGAGCATGATGCCCGGGTAGTTCATGGTGTCGTAGACCAGATTGTTCTCCACCTTGTTGCCGTAACCGCCGTAGATCGCGATGCCGTTGGCGCGCCACGGGAGCTGGATTGTGTTGTTGCGGAACACGTTGTCGTGCCCGATGTCGACCGAGGTGTCCTTGACGTACTTGCTGGCCCAGACCGCGAGCGCGTCGTCGCCGGTGTTGCGGAAGGACGAGTTGTAGACGGTCGAGTTCCGCGTGCCGTTGGTGAAGTTGATGCCGTCCGCGTACGTGTTGCGGATGCGCATGCCGCTGAACTCCAGGCCGTCGCCCGGGTTCCACAGCTCCGGGATGTTGGAGTAGTCGCGGCCCACCCAGGCGCCGACGTTGGCGTGCTCGATCCAGACGTTGCTGATCTTCGTGCCCTTGCCGAGCCGTCCGTTGATGCCGACTCCGCCCTCGGCGTTGCCGTCGCCGCCGCGGATCTGGCCGGAGCCGAAGATCGCGATGTCCGAGATCTTGGTGTTGTCGTCGATGTCGAAGCCGAAGTTGCCCTCGTGCGGGTGGTTGATGCCGCCCGCCTGGTGCGGGGGCGTGAGCGTGTAGAGCTGGGAGTGCCACATGCCCGCACCCCGGATCGTCACGTCACGGATGCCCACCTGGTTGAACTGGCCGCGGTTCTGCGGGTCGTCGGTGAGGATCTTCTGCTCCTGGCGCCACTGGCCCGCCGGGATCCACACGCAGGAGATGTCGCCGTTCTGGTCGGCGGTCACCGCCTTCTGGAGCGCGGTGGTGTCGTCGATGCCGTCGTTCGGGATCGCCCCGTACTCCGTGATCGAGGTGCACTCGGCCGGCTTCTCGGCGGGCGGCGCGACCTGCTCCAGGTCGATCAGGTCGACGATGTAGTACGCGGCGTCGTCACCGGCGTCGCGCTGGAGCCGGAACTTGGTGCCCGCCGGGTAGGTCTGCGCGAGCAGCGCGTGCGACTCGTCGAAGAGGCGCCGTGCGTCCCCGCCGGGGGTGTTGGTCAGGCCCTCGGGCTGGTCGGTGTTCCCGTACAGCCAGCTGTGCTTGGAGGACAGCGTCACCTTCTGCACGAACTTCCCGTCCGCGTACAGGCTCAGCGTCTTCTGCTGGCCGCCGCCGCCCGGTGCGTCCGGGATGGAGTTGCGTACGACGATCGAGTTGGACGCGTTCGTGGCGGTGAACTCCACGTACTGGCCCGTCGAGTTGAGGCGCACCGACTTGCGCCCCGATGACTCGGTGGCGAAGTTGGTGTGCCCGAAGGTGCGCTCGGCGTCCGCCTCCAGGAGCGTGCCCTCGTACCGCGCGTCCTCCGCCTCGTACTCCACGTACGGCAGGGCGGCGCCGCGGCCGACGACGATGGAGCGCGCGAAGACGTTGTTGTCCTCGTTGGTCTCGGCGACCGTGCCCGTGGCGTCGGCGGTGGCGGTCAGGGTCGCTCCGCCGCTGGTCGCCGTCCAGGTGCCGTTGATGTCCACGGTTGCGGTCGCACCCGCGGCCACGGCGGGCGTCGTGCCGTTCAGGGTCTTGTCGCCGACGGTCAGGCGGGTCACCGAGCCGGCGCTGACCGCGCTGGTGCCGCGGTTGTGCACCTTGACGGCGAAGGAGACGTTCGCGCCCACCGCGGGGCTCGACGGGTTCGAGGTGATCCCCGTGACCTCCAGGTCCGGACCCGGCGTCTGCCCGACGGTCAGCTTGCCCTCGGCCGTCAGGCTGTTGTTCTCCTCGTCCTGCTCGGTGACGGTGTCCTTCGGGTCGACCACCGCGGAGACGGTGTAACTGCCCTGCGCCCGCTTGCCGAGCGCGACATCCACGGTGGCTGACTCGCCGGCGCCGAGCGCGGGCACCTGGGCGCTGCCGGCCACCGTGCCGCCGAGGCTCACCTCGGCCGCGGTCGCCGCGGAGGCCGCGTTGCCCGCGTTGCGCACCGTCGCCTTCGCCGTGATCGTGTCGCTTTCGCTGGGCGAGGACGGGGTCCAGGTCAGGCCCGAGACCGTGAGGTCGGGGTTGGGCGCGGGCTCGCCGAGGACCTGGAACTCGGCGACCTGGCCCGCGTAGCCGGAGGAGTTGGCGGTGATCTTCAGCTGGACGTCGGCGTAGCGCCCGGAGACCGGGATGCTCACCGTGTTCTGGTTGCCGGCCGGGTCGAACTCGTAGTCGGCCGCCGCCTTGATCGTGCTGAAGCTCTGGCCGCTCTCGGTCCGGCCGAGCACCTCGATGCGCTGGGTGCGCTTGGACCAGGCCGGGTCGGGGTTGAGCTTGAGGACCACCGAGGAGAGCTCGGCGTCCGCGCCCAGCTTCACGGTCAGGGTCGAGGGGTTGCCGGCGGCCTCCCAGTAGGTGCTGGTGGAGCCGTCGTTGGCGTTGGGGGCGAAGTAGTGCTGCGTCGAGGACGAGGCCTCGATGGGCTTGCCCTGGGCGAGGTTCTCGGCGGCTGCCGCCTTTGCCGCCGCCTTCGCGGAAGCGGCGCCGGCGGTCCGCGGCGCGGAGGCTGCCGCCGCCGTGGCGGGGACGAGTGCCGTGGCAAGCAGCCCGGCACCGAGGCAGGCGGCCAGCAGCCGCCTGGAGGTTCGACTTGCTCTCGTTGCGTTCGACCTGGTCGAAGGCGTGTGCATGACACGTCTGGACATCTGCGGGTGCGCCTTCCTGATGGGGGATGGGGGGAGCGGCGGGCCCGGGCGCCTACGGCCGCACACTCAAGCATCGCGACCAGGTGAGCACAAGATGTGTGCGAGGGATTGCAAATATTCGACAGCGCTACGAAAGGTTGGATCACAGTCGAGAGTGGGTGCGATATGCCCGCAATCTCCCGTAGGTCATGGGTCTACTCCCCGTTACGGCCAGCCGAAGTCGGGTTGCAACGAACGCGGCGGCCCGAGCAATGAGTCGACGCCTGTCGATGGGAAAATTGCCCGATGGGGTGGATCTGCTGGCCTGAAACGGGCCTCAAGTGTCTGAAAGCCTGCCGAACGCAGCGCCTGACGCTGCGTCACAGCGCTGCGCTCGTGACGCAGTCGTAATCTTGCAATTCTGGATCGAAATATTGCGCAGCTCTGGCTGCCGTCCTATGGTGACGCTCCGATCAGGGCAGTGCTTGGCGTCACCCCCAGAGGAGCCGTAATGAAGCCCCGTAATCTTGCGATCTTTCTGACCGCAGGTCTCGTCATGACCACCGCCGCCTGTGGTGGCGACAAGGACTCCGATGCGGGAGGCGACGTCACGATCACCGTGGCGTGCCAGCCGGCGAAGACCGCGGCCAAGCAGCGCGAGGCGTGGAACGCCGACGTCGCCGCGTTCGAGAAGGCCCACCCGGGTGTGAAGGTCAAGAGCACCGACCAGCAGCCCTGCTTCGACCCGAAGACCTTCGCCGCGAAGCTGGCCGGCGGCCAGATGGAGACGGTGTTCATGGTGCCGGTCACCAACTACGCCGATGTCATAGCCAAGGGACAGGCGAAGGACATCACCGCGTCGACCGGCCTCGTGAAGAACTTCGGCGACATCAAGCAGGACGTCCGGGACATGCTCACCAAGGACGGCAAGGTCTACGGCGTCCCCAACGTCAGCTACAGCGTCGGCCTCGTCTACAACCGCGCCGTGTTCGAGAAGGCCGGCCTCGACCCCGACGCGCCGCCGAAGACCTGGGACGAGGTGCGCGCCGCCGCGAAGAAGATCGCCGGCCTCGGCGACGGGTACGTGGGATTCGGCGAGTACGGCGGCGGCGGTACCGGCGGCTGGCACTTCGCGCAGGCGATCTTCAGCCGCGGCGGCGAGATGGTCGTGGACGGCAAGGCCGCCTTCAACAGCCCCGAGGGCAAGGCGGTCCTGCAGACCCTGCACGACATGCGGTTCGAGGACAAGTCCACCGGTTCCAAGCTGAACATCGGCTGGGAGTCGCTCATGCAGCAGATGGCGGCCGGCAAGACGGGCATGATGCTCGGCGCCCCGGACGTCGTCACCGACGTGGTGCAGAAGTTCCAGGGCAAGAAGGACGACTACGGCATCGCCGCCATCCCCGAGGGCAAGGCCTCGCTGACCGGTGGCGAGGCCTACATGATCAACCCCGAGGCGAGCGCCGCCGAGACCAAGGCGGGCCTGCAGTGGATCGACTTCCAGTTCAACACCCCGGGCAAGGGCCGGCACGACTACGCGCGCGGCAAGGCCAACGGTGAGGCCGTCGGCGTCCCCAACAACGACTACATGGGTGACTCCCCGACCGGCCAGAAGATCGCTGAGGACCGCAAGGCGAACGCCGTGCTGCCGGTCGAGTACTACCAGCCCTACGTCGAAGGCTCGAAGAGCGTCGAGTTCAAGCTGGAGCCGGAGAAGGCGCAGGAGATCTACGCGGTGCTCGACGTGGCCATGTCCGCGGTCCTGACCCGCGAGAACGCCGACATCGACAAGCTGCTCGCCGACGCCGAGTCCAAGGCGAACGCGATTCTGGCGAAGAGCTGACGCCCAGGTTCAGGGGTGCCGCCGAGCGGGCGGCACCCCGTACCGCGGGAACCGAACGGGAGATCACCTTGGACACACTCACCATGCCGGCGAAGCGGCCCGCGCGGCCGCGGCGCAGGCCACCCACACGCAAGAAGCGGACCGTCCGCACCAACCTGACCGCGTACGGATTCCTGTGTGCGGCCCTGTTCTGCTTCGCCCTGTTCGCCTGGTGGCCGATGATCCGCCAGATCATCATGAGCTTCCAGGAGACCAATCTGGTCGACGAACCCAAGTGGGTGGGCCTGGACAACTTCCGTACGGTCGTGGAGGACCCGGCGTTCGGACAGGCCTGGAAGAACACGTTCGTCTTCAGCGGGCTCGCCCTGCTGTGCGGATATCTGATCCCGTTCACCGTGGCCATCGTCCTGAACGAACTGCGCCACGCCCGCGCGTATCTGCGCTTCGTGGTCTATCTGCCGGTGATGCTGCCGCCGATCGTCTCGGTGCTGCTCTTCAAGTGGTTCTACGATCCCGGCCCCGGCCTGTTCAACGCGGTCCTCGACGGCGTGGGCCTGCCGACGCTCCAGTGGCTCGACTCCACGGACACGGCGCTGATCTCACTGGTGATCGTCTCCACCTGGATGAACATGGGCGCCGGCGTCCTCATCTACCTCGCCGCGCTCCAGAACATCCCCGGTGAGCTCTACGAGGCCGCCGAACTCGACGGCGCCGGCATCTTCAAGCGGATCTGGAACGTCACCATCCCGCAGACCCGGCTGATCCTGCTGCTCATGCTGATGCTCCAGATCGTCGCCACGATGCAGGTGTTCATCGAGCCGTACATGCTCACCGAGGGCGGTCCGGAGAACGCGACGGTCACCGTCGCCTACCTGATGTACCAGTACGCCTTCCGGTTCGGCGGCAACTACGGCGCCGGCAGCGCACTCGGCGTGATGCTCATGATCGTTCTCCTGGTGGTCGCCGCGGTACAGCTCCGGCTGACCCGCGACGAGAAGAGGTAGCACCTGATGGCCGAAACAGCGCACACCGTCCGCACGACAGAACGGCCCGACGCGGTGGAACAGACCCGCAAGGTGACGCCCCCGCCGGCGCACCGCAGGAGGAAGCGGCGCCGCGCCGCCTGGGCCGACGGCCACACGCGCACCGTCGTCTCACCCCTGGAGCTCAAGTCGCGCTGGGGGACCCGGATCTACTGGGCCGTGCTCGCCGGCGTCCTCACCGTCTTCACCCTGGTGTTCCTCTTCCCGCTGTACTGGATGGCCACCAGCGCCATGAAGTCGAGCGACGAGATCGCCCAGGTCCCGCCGACGCTGTGGCCGGAGAACCCGGACTTCTCCGTGTTCACGGACGCCTGGGAGCTCTTCGACATCGGCACGCTCCTGAAGAACACCCTGTTCTACGCGATCGGCGCCTGGCTGTTCGCGCTCGCCGTCGATGTCACGGCCGCGTACGCCCTGTCCAAGCTCCGCCCGCTGTTCGGGAACGTGATCCTCGGAGCGATGCTGGCCACGCTCATGATCCCGCCGATCGTCGTGATGATCCCGGCCTACATCACCGCCACCGACGTACCGATCTTCGGCTGGCACCTGCTCAACTCGCCCTGGGCGATCTGGTTCCCGGTGGCCGCCAACGGCTTCAACATCTTCCTGCTCAAACGGTTCTTCGACTCGATCCCCGACGAGATCCTCGAAGCGGCCGAGATCGACGGAGTGCCGCCCTGGCGGGTGCTGGTCTCGATCATCCTGCCGATCTCGCGGCCCATCCTCGGTGTGGTCTCCATCTTCACCATCGTGATGGTCTTCAAGGACTTCCTCTGGCCGCTCCTCGTCCTGCCCGACAGCGAGAAGATGACGATCAGCGTGGGCCTGTCCCAGACCGCGGGCGCCGTCCCGCAGAACCAGGTCATGGCCGGACTGGTGATCGCGAGCATCCCGATGATCATCGTGTTCTTCTTCTTCCAGCGAAGCATCATGGCGGGCCTCACCGCCGGCAGCCTCAAGGGCTGATCCGCACCCCTCACCTCTCTCGTCACCTCCGTTTCTTCGCTCCCTTTTCGTCACCTCCCTTTCGCCCCACCCATGAAAAGGCTCTCCGCCGCCGGTCAGTACATCCATGCCCCCGCTCTGACCGGCGGCGGAGCACCCACCTGCCCGAAAGGACCGTCACGTGGCAGCCGTGCCCTCCTCCCGAACCGACACATGGTGGCGAGACGCCGTCATCTACCAGGTCTATCCACGCAGCTTCGCGGACGGCGACGGAGACGGCACGGGGGACCTCGCGGGCGTCCGCGCGAACCTGCCGTACCTCGCCGAACTCGGCGTGGACGCCGTGTGGTTCACGCCCTGGTACCTCTCCCCGCTGGTCGACGGCGGCTACGACGTGGCCGACTACCGCACCATCGACCCCGCCTTCGGCACCCTCGAAGAGGCCGAGAAACTCATCGCCGAAGCAGGCGAGTTCGGCATCCGCGTGATCGTCGACATCGTCCCCAACCATGTCTCCGACCAGCACGCCTGGTTCCAGGCCGCGCTCGCGGCCGGCCCGGGCAGCGCCGAGCGGGAGCGGTTCCACTTCCGGCCCGGCCGCGGCGAGCACGGCGAACTCCCGCCGAACACCTGGCCGTCCCAGTTCGCCGGCGACACCTGGACCCGGGTCCCGGACGGCGAGTGGTACCTGCACCTGTTCGCCCCCGAGCAGCCCGACCTCAACTGGTCGCACCCGGAGGTGCGCCGCGAACACGAGGACGTGCTCCGCTTCTGGTTCGAGCGCGGCGTGGCCGGGGTCCGTATCGACTCGGCGGCGCTGCTCACCAAGCACCCGGATCTGCCCGACTTCACCGAGGGCGTGGACCCGCACCCGTATATCGACCAGGACGAGATCCACGACATCTACCGCTCCTGGCGGGCGATAGCCGACGAGTACGACGGCATCTTCGTCGGCGAGGTGTGGCTGCCCGACTCCGAGCGCTTCGCCCGCTACCTGCGCCCCGACGAGCTGCACACCGCCTTCAACTTCAACTTCCTCGCCTGCCCCTGGGACGCGGAGCGGCTGCGCCGCACCATCGACGACACCCTCGCCGAGCACGCCCCCGTGCGGGCCCCGGCCACGTGGGTGCTCTGCAACCACGACGTCACCCGCACCGTCACCCGGTACGGCCGCGAGGACACCGCCTTCGAGTTCGCCACGAAGGCCTTCGGCACCCCCACCGATCTGGAGCTCGGCACCCGCCGCGCCCGCGCGGCCGCCCTGCTCACGCTCGCGCTCCCCGGCTCCGTATACCTGTACCAGGGCGAGGAGTTGGGCCTGCCGGAGGCCGACATCCCGCTCGACCGCATCCAGGACCCCATGCACTTCCGCTCCGGCGGCACGGACCCCGGCCGCGACGGCTGCCGCGTCCCGCTGCCGTGGTCGGCCGCCGAGGAGCACGCCGGGTTCGGCGGCGAACCGTGGCTGCCGCAGCCCGCGTACTGGCCCTCGTACGCGGTGGACCGGCAGAGCGCGGACCCGGACTCGATGCTCAGCCTCTACCGCACGGCCCTGAAGCTCCGCCGGGAGATCCCGGGTTTCGGCGACGGCCCGATGACCTGGCTGCCGGCCGACAACGGTGTCCTCGCCTTCGCGCGCACGGACGGACTGGTGTGCGTGGTGAATCTCGCCGCCACCCCGGTCGACCTGCCGCCGCACGAGGAACTCCTGCTCGCCAGCGGCCCGTTGGACGGCGACGGACGGCTGCCCGGTGACACGGCGGTATGGCTCCGCCGGTGACCTGACACCGGCGGCACGAGCCCGGCTCCGCACCGTGCGGGGCCGGGCTCGTCTGCGGCGGGCGGCCGGGATGGCCGGTGGCGGGGCCGGGATGGCCTGCGGATCGGCTTGCCCGTCCGGCCTGTCCCTCGACTTGCTCCTCGACCTGCCCTTCGACCGACAAGAGGGCGTAAGTTGCTTGCATTCTTTGCGTTATTCTTGCGGACATGACACGACGACTTGCTCATGTGGCCAAGAAAGTAGGGGTCAGCGAAGCGACGGTCAGTCGTGTCCTGAACGGCAGGCCCGGGGTCTCGGAAGCGACGCGGCAGTCCGTGCTGACGGCACTGGACGTCCTCGGCTACGAGCGGCCCACGCAGCTGCGCGGCGAGCGCGCCCGCCTGGTCGGCCTGGTGCTCCCGGAGTTGCAGAACCCGATCTTCCCCGCGTTCGCCGAGGTCATCGGCGGCGCGCTGGCCCAGCAGGGGCTGACGCCCGTGCTGTGCACGCAGACCAGGGGCGGGGTCTCCGAGGCCGACTACGTGGACCTGCTGCTGCAACAGCAGGTCTCCGGCGTCGTGTTCGCCGGGGGACTGTTCGCGGAGGCCGACGCCTCGCACGAGCACTACCACCGGCTTGCGGAGCGCAACATCCCGGTCGTCTTCGTCAACGCCCCGGTCGCGGGCCTCGACTTCCCCTGCGTCGCATGCGACGACGCCGTCGCCGTCGAACAGGCCTGGCGGCACCTCGCCTCGCTCGGACACGAGCGGATCGGCCTGGTACTCGGCCCGGCCGACCACGTGCCCTCGCAGCGCAAGCTGGCGGCCGCCCGCAAGGTCGCGCAGGACGAGGGCGGCCGGCTGCCCGACGCGTTCGTCGAGCGGGCGATCTTCTCCCTCGAAGGCGGCCAGGCCGCTGCCGCACGGCTGCTCGGACAAGGGGTCACGGGCATCGTGTGCGGCAGCGACCCGCTCGCTCTCGGGGCCGTGCGGGCCGCCCGCAGGAAGGGGCTCTCCGTCCCCGCCGACGTATCGGTCGTCGGGTTCGACGACTCGGCCTTCATGACCTGCACGGAGCCCCCGCTGTCGACGGTGCGGCAGCCCATCGAGGCGATGGGCCGCGCGGCGGTCGACCTGCTCTGCGCGCAGATCCGGGGATCACAGGCCCACCCCGGAGAGCTCCTCTTCGAGCCCGAACTCGTCGTCCGGGGCTCGACCGCGCCGCCGCGCGCCGGCTGAACTCCCGGCCGGCGCCCCTCAGCTGCGCAGCGTCCGGTCGAGCCGGCGGTACGCGACCGCGAGCGCGAGGCCGCCGAGGACGAGCAGATAGACCGCCGGGAACAGCAGCCCCGTGCCGAACTGGCCGAGGGAGGGCTGCCGGATCAACTCGATGCTCTGGTAGAGCGGCAGGCATTCCACCAGGACCTGCACCGGCCGAGGGTAGACGTCCAGCGGGTAGAAGGTGGTGGCGAACAGGAACATCGGCAGCATGGCCAGCTGGACGTACTGGAAGTCCTGCCAGTCCCGCAGGTACGTCACCACGGCCAGGCCGAGCGCCGCGAAGGCGAACCCCACAAGCAGCGCGCCGGGCACCACCAGGAGCACCAACGGGCTGTGCACCAGCCCGAAGACGGTCACGGCGAGCAGGAATCCGGCCGTCACCAGCGCACCGCGCAGCAGCGCCCAGCACACCTCGCCCAGTGCCACGGTGCGCACCGTCATCGGCGTGGTCAGGATCGACTCGTAGGTGTGGTTCGTCTTCAGCTTGTTGAACAGGTTGAACGTCGTCTCGTTCATCGCGCCGTTCATCGCCGTCGTGGCGAGCAGCGCCGGGGCGACGAACTCCGCGTACGGCACATCGGTGTCGGCGAGGCCGGGCACGGTGCCGACGAGCCCGCCGATGCCGACGCCGAAGGCGAGCAGATAGAGCACGGGCTCGAAGATCTCGGCCACCAGGAGGAGCCAGGTGTGCCGGTAGATCATCAGGTTGCGCTCGACCATCGCCCGGACGCCCCCGGAACGCGGGGCCGGTGCGGAGCGGACGGAGACATGCGGCGCCGGCACGGCCGACATGGGATCCCTTCCTTTCAGGGGTGGGGTGCTGTGATCGCCAGGAGTGCGGGTACCGCTCGTCAGAAGTGCGGATACTGCTCGTCACAAGCGCAGGTACCGCTCGTCAGGAGTGCAGATGCCGCTGGTAGGTGCGCCGGCCGGCCAGCAGGCCGACGGCCATGAGGGCCACCAGGTATCCGATGTGCACCGCGGTGCCGCCGGCCGTGCCCGTGCCGAGCGCGGCCGTACGGCACAGCTCGACCCCGTGCCACAGCGGTGTCGCCTGCATCACCGGCTGGAGCCAGCCGGGCAGTTGGGAGAGCGGGAAGAAGGTGCCGGAGAACATGAACATCGGCATCACGCCGAACCGCAGCACCGCGAGCACCGTGGACTGACGCCGTGTGGTCACCGCCCAGGCTGCGGACGGCGCGGCGAACGCGGCCCCGACGAGCAGCGTGGCGAGCACGGCCAGGGGAGCCCGCGCCGCGTCGACCGCGCCGAAAGCGACCGCCACCGCTGTGAAGGCCGTGGCGGACAGCGCCACCTTGAAGACGTTGAACAGCACGTGGCCGTGGAAGATGTCGACGGGGGAGAGCGGTGTGGCGTTCGCGGCCCAGTAGTGGCCCTTGGCCTGCACCGACTGGTGCACGGGATCGGCCGAGTCCATGAAGGCGGTCTGCGTGGCCGAGGCCGCGAGCAGACCCGGGGTGAGGAACGCCAGGTAGGACAGGCCCTCCAAGGCGGCGCTGTTGTTGTCGTTGACGAGGGTGCCGAGCCCCGCACCGATACCGGTCAGGAACAGCAGCGGGTTCGCCACGTTCAGGACCACGGTGCCCCGCCAGGTGCGGCGGTAGCGGTGCAGCCAGTAGGCGAACTCGCGCAGGGCGGGCGGGACGGTGCGGGCACGGACGGACGGGCCGTACGGGCGCGGGGCATGCGTGGTCATCGGGCACTCTCCGTTGCGGCGCCAGGACGAGGGGCGGGGGCGACGCGGTGCATCAGTCGGCCAGGCTGCGACCCGTCAGGGTCAGGAAGACGTCCTCGAGGCTCGCCCGGCGCGTCAGGGCGGTCAGCGGTTCGATGCCGCGCGCGTGGGCGGCCGCCAGAGTGGCCTCCCCCTCGTCGGTGTACAGCAGGATGCGGTCCGGCAGTTCCTCGATCCGCTCCACCAGACCCCGGGCCTTGTCCGTCATCGCCTCGCGCTCACCCGGGCCGAAGCGGAGTTCGAGCACCTCGCGCGTGCAGTACCGCCGGATCAGGCCGCCGGGTGAGCCCTCGGTGACGATCCGCCCGCCGTCCATCACCACGAGCCGGTCGCACAACTGCTCGGCCTCGTCCATGTAATGGGTGGTCAGGATCAGCGTGATGCCGTCCTCCTTGAGCCGGAACAGCCGCTCCCAGAGGAGGTGGCGGGCCTGCGGGTCCAAGCCGGTGGTCGGCTCGTCGAGGAGGAGGATCTCCGGCTCGTTGATGAGCGCCCGCGCGATCGTCAGCCGGCGCCGCATGCCGCCGGACAGCGCCTCCACGCGCTCGTCCGCCTTGTCGGTCAGCCGCGCGAAGTCGAGGAGCTCCGAGGCGCGCCGCCGTATCTCGGCCTTCGGCAGCCCGAAGTAGCGCCCGTAGATCAACAGGTTCTCCCTGACCGTCAGTTCGACGTCCACGGTGTCGTCCTGCGGGACCACGCCGATCCGCGCGCGGATCCGGGCGCCCTCGGTCCGCGCGTCGAGTCCGAGCACCTCCAGGCTGCCGCCGGTCGGGGGCGAGGTGCAGGCGATCATGCGCATGGTCGAGGACTTGCCGGCTCCGTTGGCCCCCAGAATGCCGAAGGCTTCCCCGGGCCGTACGTCGAAGTCGATACCCGCGACCGCGGTGAACCCGGCGCCGCGGGCGGCTTCGTAGCGCTTCTGAAGAGACTTGGCGCGGATGAGGGGCGGCTGTCCGGGCGTCGCACTCTGCGGCTGTGTCCTGGTCTCAGTCATTCCGGGTTCCTTGCGGCCGGCGTCGGAACCGGTCGACGAGTTCGCCCACCGGGGTGTCGGGGTGCCGGGCTGCGTGCACCGTCAACTGCTCGAGGTCGTGCAGGAAGTCGAAGGCCGATGCGGGCAGGAAGCGGGGATCGGTGCAGAGGGTGAGCTCGCACGCGTCGCGCAGTCCGTCGAGAAAGAGGAAGAACTTGGCGCCGGACTGCCGTCCTTCGCTGTCCAGGCGGGTCAGCCGCGTGCGCGCCAGAGCCTCGTCCAGCTGGGCGGGCAGCTTCAGCGGATCGATCGCGGGGGCCGGGGCGTTGCGCTCCGCGGCACTGAACCGGATGTCGTTGAAGAAGCAGTACCCGCCGGGGGTGATCCCGCGCCGGCGGGCGATCTCCTCCAGCTGCTCCTCCATCTTCACCGGGCAGGCCTCCGTGTGCCGGTACGCGTTCAGCGCGGTGCGGGCCGCACGGGCCAGGAACTGCTCGGCGGTCTCGTCCGCGAGCTGCAGCCGGACGATCGCGTTCTGGTTGAAGGCCCCGACCAGCTCCTCGTCCTCGGGCTTGAAGCGGGTGGACACGATCACCCGCAGCGCCGTCTCGGACTCACCGAGCCAGGAGGCCAGGAGCAGAGCGGTCGAGCCCAGCAGGACCGTGGCCGTATTGGCGCCGCTGCGCTCGGCCAGTGCGTGGACGGCCAGCGCAAGGGCGGGCGAGTGGATGTGCCCCCAGTCCCGGTCGAGCTGCTCCGGCGCCGAGGTGGTCGCCAGCATGCTCGCGGGTACGAGCTCCGCCTGGCGGGCCCAGTAGTCCAGCGTGCGCCGCTCGCGTCGTGCGCCGGCCTCGGAGGTCTCGAACCGGGCCCGGTCCACGGGTTGTCGGGAGCGCTCACGCAGGGCGTCCGGGCCCGTGGCGATCAGGGTGCGCAATTCGTCCATGACGATCTGGAAGCTCCAGCCGTCGACCGCCAGATGGCTCGCGGCGAGCGCCACGGCCGCAGGTACGCCCGCGCGCAGCCCGATCGCCGCGCGGACCGGCAGTCCTGCGGAGCTGTCGAAGGCGCCGGCCCGGATCCGTTCGCCGAGCGGGGCGATGGCTTCGGCCAGCTCGCCCGGTCCGAGTTCGGCGAGCAGGATCTCGATCTCGCCCGAGCCGGCGACCTGTTGCACCAGTCCGCCCGCGCGTTCGGCATACGTCGTACGCAGCGACTCGTGCCGCTCCACGAGCAGCCGGACCATGTCGCACACCTGCGCCACGCTCGCGGAGCCGACGGGCGCCCAGCCGAGCTGGTTCAGCGAGTCGTCGTCGGGCGGCAGCCAGCGGATCACCTCCCAGATCGCGCGCTGACCCCAGGTCATCGGCCCGCTCCGCGGAGAGCCCTCGTGGAACCGCAGCAACGCGGTTGTCGAGTCTGTCACCTGTCCTCTTCCTGTCGGTCCTGTCGGTCCTGTCGGTCCTGTCCGCCGCGGCAGCCCGCGGAAGGGCTAAAGAGTGGCGCGGGTTGCAGTAATTTCTCAACAGGTCTCGCTGAATTTTTTGACATCACAGCGATGGATCGGCGATGAGAGCGAGAGGGCTCGCGTGAAATGTGCCTATCTTTCGGTGGGCGTGCGGGGTGATTCGCCCAACTTCCTTGCGTTCCAGTCGATTTGAGAGGGTGAGATCTGCTCAAGGTGACCCGAAACACGAGCATCTCATCTATCGAGATTTTGCTGATTCCTGTGAATCATTTGCAGTCATCCGGTCCCGACGCTACCTTCTGTCTCCGTAGTTCAGGCCGAAGCGCTGCAACTCCCCGGAAGCGAGGAGCAGATGACGATGGAAGTCCGCGGAAAACCGCTCTGGACACGGATGGCGGTCGACTCCGCGGGGAGTGCACGGGCGCCCGCACTCACCCCGGCCCGAGGGCTGCGCACCGGCCTTGCCGTGCTCGACCTGGGCATGGTCGGCACCGACCGCTCACGCCGTGCCGTGCCCTCGGCCGGCGCCACGCACCCTTCCGAGTGCTACGTCCTGGCCAGGGACGACGACGGCGCGACCGGCGTCTATCAGATCGATCCGGGCCGCCGGATCTGCCAACTCGTCGGCCGGGGGCCGCAGTTGGACGAGGCGCTCTGCCAGGCCGCCCTCGCCGTACCTGAAGGCGGCGCGGTCATCGTGCTGGCCACCAGGCCCTGGCTTTCGATGCGCAAGTACGGCGACCGGGGCTACCTGTACACCCAACTGGACACCGCACACCTGCACATGAACCTGGTGCTGGCCGCCGACAGCCTCGGTGCGCGCGTCGTGCTGCGCCGGCGACCGCCGGGACTCGGTGCCCTGGTCGAGGAGCACGGCGAGTGCGCGGAGATCCACTCCGCGCTGGCCGTCACCGCGCTGCCGGGCGGCCGCGGCGCCGGGGCCCAGTCGCCCGGCTGGTCCGTGCGCGACGCCCGGGCCGCCCGGCAGCAGGCGCCGCACCGGCAGCCGCACTGGCTGGAGCGGATCTGCTGGGAGTCGCTCGTCACTCATGCCGAGAGTGCGGCGGCCGGGCCGCGCACAGGGGCTGTCACTCTGCCGCTGACGGTCCGGCGCAACGGCACGGCGCCTCTGGTCCCGCAGTCCGCCTTCCGCAGCCGCCGGTCGGCCACCGGCTTCGCGCCCGGCACGGTCCGTACGGTGGACGTGCACGGCACCGTCGACCGGGCGATATCCGTCCTTGAGGCCGTACCGACCGGCGACGCACCGCTGCACACCACCCTCGTCCTCCGCCAAGTCGACGGAGACGTGCGGGAGATGGCCTGGCCGGACGGTCTCGGCGTCCGCCGCACCGCCGGCCTGTCCGGCGACTCGGTCACCGAGGCCTTCATGGGGCAGCGCCATCTGGCCGAGGCGTCGGCCGTGCTGCTGCTGCACGCACCCACCGACTCGCTCATCGACGAAGCCGACGGCTCCGGACTGTGGCGGGTCCTCTTCCGCGCAGGGGCGCTGGCGCAGCTGGTCTACCTGGAGGCGGCCCGGCGCGACCTCGCGGTCACCGGAGTCGGAGGCTTCGACAGCGCCCGCTGGAAACGGCTGGCCGGACTGCCCGACACACACGACGTCGTGTACGCGGTCGCGATGGGCGTGGAGACCCCCGACGTTCCCAAGCTCGACCGCCTCGCGGTCGCCTACGCACAGAATGAGCGCTCATGATTCTCGCCGCCGAGTTCGAGCGATGTGCCGACCGGTACGGGGGCGGAACGGCGGTGTCCGGCCCCGACTCCTGCCTCGGCTACGACGCGTTGCACCGGGCAGGCCTGCGGGCCGCGGAGTGGTTCGGCGGCGTCCGGGCCGCGGACGAGCGCCCGCGGATCGGTCTGGCCGCGCGGAACAGCACCGCCTGGGTGACCGCCTACCTCGGCATTCTCCACGCGGGCGCGGTCCCGTTCCTGATCGACGCCTCGGCGAGCGACGGCGAACTGGAACGCATCAGCGAGGACTGCTCCCTCGACCTCCTCCTGCACGACCGCGACGCGGCGGGCGAGGCGGTCCCCGTGCTGCCCGGCCTGACCGCCGTGCAGCGGTACACCGCCGGGCGCCGCCACCCGCTCCACCCCGACACCGAGGTGTGCCGCTTCACCTCCGGTACCACCGGCAAGCCCAACTGCCTGGAATTCTCCGGCCAAGCGGTCCGCGCGGCGGCGGCGAACTGGGCGGCGGGCACGGGAATGACCGCCGACGACCGCGTCCTGTGCTGCGCGGGTCTGTCCAACGGACTCGCCTTCAACACCTCTCTTCTGGCCGCCTTCCTCGTCGGTGCGCAGCTGCACCTGGCGCACGGCCTGCCGACCAGCGGCCGCATCCGCCGGCTCGTCGCCGGCTCCCGGGCCACCCGCCTGGTCGCCTTCCCCGCCCTCTACGACTCCTTCGTGCGCACCGGCGGCGGCCGCGCCGACTTCGCCTCCGTACGCGTCGCCATCTCCTCGGGCGCTCCACTGCGCCCCGAGACCAAGGAGCGGTTCACCGCGCTGACCGGTGTGCCGATGGGCAACTACTACGGGGTCGCGGAGGCCGGGCCGCTGACGTACTCCACCTCCACCGCGGCCGAGAGCCTCGGCCGTCCGCTGCCGGGCGTGGACATCCAGACCCGGGGGCCGGACCCGCAGGACGGGGCCGTCCATGTACGCAGCGCCTCGATGGCCACCCGTTATCTCAACGCCCCCGGACTCCTGGAGAGCCGGATCGACGACGCGGGCCGTTACGCCACGGGCGACCGCGGCCGGCTCGAGGACGGCGAACTGGTCCTGACCGGACGCTCCCACCGCATGATCAACGTGGGCGGGCGCAAGGTCGACCCGGTCGAGGTCGGCGAGGCGGTGGGTGCCGTGCCCGGAGTGGAACAGGCCGTGGTCCTCGAAGCGCCCGACCAGCACGGCGAACCCGCCGTGGCCGCGGTGCTCGTGCTGCGTGCGGGGTCCGACCCCGGCGAGGTACGCCTGCGGCTCCGCGGCAGCCTCGCGGACAGTCTTGCGGCGCACAAGATCCCCACCCTGATCCGTGTGGTCGACGCCCTCCCCACCACGGTGATCGGCAAGCCCGTGCTGCACGAACTTCGGAGCCTGTTCGACACCGGCACCCGTTGACCGGGCCGGACCTGCCCAACTCCCTTTCACAGCCCGGCACTTCCGGGCACACCCTGCCCGGCCCCCGCGGCCGGCGGCCGAGGCCGCCGGCCCCATCCCGAGGAGTCAGTCATGCCAGCCGGCCCGCAGCTCATCCGTGACGGCGTGCTCCGTCTGATCGTCGCGTCCCACGAGGGCGAGATCAGCGTGCAGGACGTAGAGGCACAAGGAGGCGTACTGGAAGCCGTCAACTACACCTCGCTCTCCTACATCCGCCTGCTCGACGCCATCGAGAACGAGTTCGGCGTCTACCTGGACGCCGACGAGGGTGGCGAGGCCCTCGGCACGGTGGACGGGATCGTCACCGCCGTCCTGGCCGAGCTGGGCTCCGATGCGGCCTAGCGTGGCGTCGGCCAGGAGCGCACCGGAGCCGGCCCGCGCGCAGGACGCACCACCGTTCACCGTGGGCATCGTCGGCGCGGGACGGCTCGGCAGCGCCCTGCTCAAGGCCTGCGCGGACGCCCGCGTGCCGGTGAGCCTGCGGGCGCGGGCGAGCACCGGCTGGACCGTGGAGTCCGTGCCCGCCGTCCTCATCGACGCCGGTGCGCCGGACGGTTTCCCGGAGGTCGCCGCGTACTGCCTGCGGCACTCCGTTCCGCTCCTCGAGTGCGTCTCCCATCTCCGCGACACCCACCCGGGACCGCTCTCCGAGGTGGCCGCCGCCGTGCCCGTGCTCGAGGCCGTCAACCTCTCGTTCGGCAGCTATCTGCAACGCAGGATCGCCGGTCTCGTCGCTGCCGCCCACCACCTCACCGCACCGGTGGTGGACGTCCTCGACCGGCACCCCGTGCGCAAAGCGGCGCGGGTCAGCGCGACCGCCCAACGGCTCGCCGCCGCCTGGACGGACGCCGGCGGCCATCCCGGGGCGGAGCTGGGACTGCGGCGCGGCGGCCCCGAGGTCAGCGAGCACTCGATCACCTGGACCTGGGGTGCCGAGGAGGCACTCACCGTGCACCACCAGGTGACGTCCCTGCACGCCGTGGCGCGTACCGCCCTGGGCCTGGCCCGGCACCTGCCCGGGCGGGCTCCCGGCCTGGTGACCGTGGACGAGGTCTTCGACACGCTCTCGGCCGCCCCTTGGCCGACCACGCAATGAGAGAGGTACTCCGATGACACGACGGTTGGCCGCCCAGCTCGCCCTGGGCGGGCGGATGCTCTCCCTGGACGGGCACGACGACTTCAACCAGGGCCAGATATCCGCCAGGATGCCCGGCGCGGACACCTTCCTGATCAAGAACGCGCTCTGCGGGTTCGACGAGGTCACCCCCGAGGAGACCGTGACCGCCGCCGTGGACCACGAGCAGCCGGCCCCGCGCTCGGCGCCCCCCGAACTCCCGCTCCACCAGGCGATCTACCGGGCCCGCCCGGACGTCAACGGCATCGTGCACAGCCACGCCCCGTACACCCTGCTGTTCGGCGCCTGCGACCTCGAACTGCGCCCCCTGTCCCACGAAGGCGCCTGCTTCGTGGACGCGACCGGCGTCTTCACCACCACCAGCAACACCGTCCTCGACATCGCCACCGGCGACCAGATCGCGAAGGAACTCGGGGACACCGGCCGGGCCGTCTTCCTGCGCAACCACGGAGGCGTGGTCGTCGGCAAGAGCGTGCGCCATGCCGCGGTCTTCGCCCAAGTCCTCGAGCGCGCCTGCCGGCTTCAGCTCGCCGCGCTCTCCACGGGGCAGGCCTACCACTACTCGAGCCCTCAGGACGTTCGGCTCAAGCAGGACTTCATCTACGCGGACCTCTCCGTCCGTTCGTACTGGGACTACGCGGTCCGCCGTGCCGTGCGGCGCTGGCCCGAGGCCGGGCAGTGGCTGCCGGCCTGATCCCGGCCGGCTTCACCGCGAGGCCGGTCCTGATGCGTCTCGCGGCTGCCGGCGCGACGACGGTGACGCTGCTCGGACGCGCGGACGGTACGCCGCCTCCGGCCGACCCCGACGACCTGCGGGCCGCGCGCGCCATGACCGGCCTGCGCCGCCGGGAATTCCTCGCAGGACGCGCCCTGGTGCGCCGCGCCGTCGCCGAACTCACCGGAGAATCCGCCGAGTCGGTGCGCATCGTCGCGCGGGCAGACGGCAGGCCCGTCTGCGTGAGCGCTCCCGAGATCGCGGTGAGCATCTCGCACAGCGCGGGCCGGATCGCGGCCACGGCCGCCCACGGCTGCGAGGTCGGCGTCGACCTCCAGATCCCCGTACCGGTGGGCACCCGGCTGCTGCGCCGGTACGGGGTGGCCGGGGCCGGTCCCGCAGTCCGTACCGGACCCGCAGTCCGTACCGGACCCGCAGTCCGTACCGGACCCGCAACCCGTACCGGACCCGCAACCCGTGTCGGTCCCGCCCCCGACGCCGCAACCTCCCAAGTCACCTGCGCCCAGCTGGAGTTCGCCGCCGCATGGACCGTGCGTGAGGCCTGTGCCAAGGCGCTGGGGCTGCGGGCCGGCCCGGGGCTTCGCCGGATCCCGGTCCCGGCAGGCGCACGGCACGGCAGCTGGGGCGGTGCGCACTGGTACCGGATGCCTCCGTTCCAGGGCTGTCCGGTGGCGCTCGCGGTCTGTCCCGGAGTCCCGGACGCCGGCCTGCGCGCGTAACGCCTTCCTCCTCCCGCCCCTGAAGCGGATCCCCCGACCCCCCTCCGCAGCCCCGGGCACCCCCTGTGGCGCTGCTCCACCGAATCCGAGGACGCTGCCATGACCACCACCTCCGCCCCGGCCCGACGCCCGCGGCCCTTGCCCACCGGGCCCGCCTGGACCGAGGAAGCCATCGACCTGCTGAAACTCGTCCGGCACCTGGCGGCCGCCGAACTCGCGCCCCGCGTGGAGGAGTACGAGGCCGAGGCGGCCTTCCCGCGCGACCTGCTGCGCACGCTCGGCCGGGCCGGACTGCTCGGGCTGCCCTACCCGCAGGAGTACGGCGGAGGAGGCCAGCCCTATGAGGTGTACCTCACCGTGCTGGAGACCCTGGCCCAACAGTGGCTGGGTGTCGCCCAGTCGGTGAACATCCACGTGCTCTCCTGCTACGGCCTTGCGGCCTTCGGCACCGACGAACAGCGGGCCGCCTGGCTGCCGGACATGCTCGGCGGCGAACTCCTCGGCGCGAACTGTGTCTCGGAGGCCGAGGCCGGCTCCGACATCTCCGCGCTGCGGACCACGGCGGTCCTGCGGGAGGGCGGGTACGCCGTGAACGGCGTCAAGTCCTGGGTCAGTCACGCGGGCGCCGCCGACTACTACAACGTGTTCTGCCGCACGGGAGGCGACGGCGTGCGCGGACTGTCCCTGCTCCTTGCGCCCGCCGGCACACCGGGCATCCGGCCGCAGGCCCTTGAACGCAAGATGGGCGTCCGGTCCTCGCCGACCGCCCAGATCGTCTTCGACGGGGCGGAGATCCCCGAGGAGCGGCGGATCGGCAGGCCCGGCAAGGGATTTCTGATCGCGATGGGCCTGTTCGACCGGGGGCGCCTCGGCATCGCCGCCTGCGCGGTGGGACTGGCCCAGGCCGCGCTCGACTATGCCGTCGCCTACGCCAAGACCCGGCAGCAGTTCGGCAAGGCGATCATCACCTTCCAGGGCCTCGGCTTCCTGCTCGCCGACATGGCGACCCAGGTGGCCGCTGCCCGCTCGCTGCTGCTCGACGCGGCCCGCCGACTGGACGCCGGAGAGCCTGTCTCGGCCGCCGCCGCCCAGGCCAAGCTCTTCGCCACCGACACCGCGATGCGGGTGACCACGGATGCCGTCCAGGTACTCGGCGGCTACGGATACGTGACCGACCACCCGACGGAGCGATGGATGCGCGAGGCCAAACTGCTCCAGCTCATCGAGGGCACCAACCAGATCCAGCGCCTGGTGATCTCGACCTCGCTGTGAAGCGGGCGGTGCCCCCGGGGGCAAGCGGACGGCCCGCCGGACCCGGGAAGCGTCCTCGCCGAGCCGGTCTCAGTAGGTGGGCATCTCCGGATCGATCCGTTCCGCCCAGGCCAGGATGCCCCCGCCCAGGTGGACCGCGTCGGGGTGACCGCTCCGCTTGACCACGGCGAGTACCTCCGCGGAGCGGATCCCTGCCCGGCACAGCAGCACGGTCCTGCGGTCCGTGGGCAACTGTGCGGCGGCGTCTGCGTGCAGGAACTCGCCCTGCGGGACGAGCACCGAGCCCGGCAGGCGGGCGAAGGCGTACTCGTCCGGCTCGCGGACGTCCACCAGGTGGACCGGGGCGTCCGTGTCGAGCAGTTCCTTCAGCTGCTCCGCGGAGATGGTGGACTCCCGCGCGGCCTCGGTCGCCTCCGGCGAGAGCAGCCCGAAGAAGGGCTCGGCGGCGGTGGGTTCGGCCGGGCGCGCGGCCCGCTCCTGCGGCCGCAGCGGCACGGTCGCGCACGTGCCGGCCATCGCGTCGTACTCCATCACCCGGCCCACCAGCGGTTCGCCCTGACCCGTGAGCAGCTTGACCACCTCGGTGGCCAGGGCGACCCCCAGCCAGGCGCCGACCACCTTCAGCGCGCCGGACACGCCACGGAAGTAGGGGGCGGGAGGCTCCGGGAACAGATCCCTGAAGCCAGGGCCGTGCCGGTCCCAGAAGACCGAGACGCGCCCTCCGGCGGCCCCCATGGAGCCCCACACGAAGGGCAGGCCTGCCTCGGCGCACACGTCGTCGACGAGCTGACAGCGGGCCGGGTCCTCACCCGCGCACACCACGAGGTCGTAGTCCCGCACGAGTTCGCGTGCGCGGGGCAGCTCGAACCAGCCCTCAGCCACGGTGCGCACGAACGGATGGGTGCGTTCGAGCACGCGGGCCCAGGCTGTGGCCCGGTCCGCGGGTTCCGCGTCGGGCAGCCCGAGGTAGCGGTCCCACGGGTCCAGGCGAGAGCCGTCGGCGACACCGATCATCCCCACGCCGGAGTCGGCGAGGTGCGCGATGAGCGGGGCGCCGATCTCGTCGGCGCCGACGACCAGGACCCGGCTTCCGGCCAGTCGGCGCTGCCCCTCGGAGCCGTGCCCGGCGCGTATCAACTGATGTGCCTGACGGGTCGATTCCGAGGCGGGCAGGCCGGTGACGGGTCGCGCCAGCGGGGGAAGCGGCATGGGGTCTCCTGGGGTGTCCGGGCGGGAAACGCTCAACTCGGCGCCTCTGGAACGCAATTGCATCTCACTGCAACGCAGTTTCTCAACATGTCGCAGAAAATTTTGCACATAACTCTTGTGTGGACCCTGCCCCGTGCTTAGGGTCCGAGCCACTCTCGGCCGTACGGCCCAGCCGGGCCCGGCCCCCAACTCCAGGCGGATGTCCATGAGTCACGCCATCGAACTGCGCGAAGTGAGCAAGAGATACGGGGACGCGTACGCCGTGCGCCAGGTGTCCCTCTCCGTGGCGCCGGGGGAGTTCCTGGTGCTGCTCGGGCCCTCGGGCTGCGGCAAGTCCACGGTCCTGCGCATGATCGCCGGGCTCGAGGACATCAGCGAGGGCGAGCTGCTGCTCGGCGGGGAGCCCGCGAACGACGTGCTGCCGCGCGAACGCGACATCGCCATGATGTTCCAGAGCTTCGCGCTCTACCCGTCGATGACCACCCGCGAGAACATCGCCTTCCCGCTGCGGCTGCGCGACCCCGCGACGGACCACGACCCGCAGGTGCGGTCCACCGCGCGCATGCTGGCCATCGAGGATCTCCTCGACCGTTTCCCCGCGCAGATGTCGGGCGGTGAGCGGCAGCGCGTGGCGATGGGGCGGGCGATCTCCCGGCAGCCCTCGGTGTTCCTGCTCGACGAACCCCTCTCCAGCCTCGACGCGAAACTCCGCAGCCATCTGCGCGCCGAGATCGCCCGGATCGTGGCCGAACTAGGCGTCACCACCGTCTATGTGACACATGATCAGGCGGAGGCGATGTCGCTCGGCGACCGCGTGGCGGTGATGCGCGACGGGGTGCTCCAACAGGTCAGCAGGCCACGGGAGTTGTACGCGCGCCCGGTGAACGTCTTCGTCGCGGCCTTCATCGGCACCCCGCGCATCAACCTCCTGGAGGGTGTGGTCCACGCCCCGCTCGGCTCGCCCATGGCGCTCGACCTGGGCCGGCAGCGCCTGCGCCTGCCCGAACCGCTGACCACCGACCACCAGCTGCTCCGTATCCAGCAGGGCCGGCCGGTGATCGTCGGGCTGCGCCCCGAGGCCGTACGGATCGCCCCGCCGAGCCAGGCGCGTTCCGCGGAGGCCGTGCTCGGCGGGGTCGTGGAGCATGTCGAGTACCAGGGCCACGAGGTGCTCGTGCACGTGAACACCGGCTCCCGCCGCGCCCTCGTCCCCGAACTCGAAGCCTCCCGGCCCGCCGTGGACCTGGCCCCCGCGGGCGCCGCGCGCCGGCCCTGGCTCGCCGCGCGCTCGCCCACGCCCGCGCCCTGGGCGGCGACCGCGCGCGGGCCTCCGCGCCGTCCCGCCCCGGGAGCCCCGTGTCCGTACCGCCGGAGCGCCGTACGACGGCCGGCGGCGACCTGGTGCTGCGCGCCGGACCCGAACACCGCATCCGCGCCGGCGCGCACATCCCGCTCCTCGTCGACCTGGAGCGGCTCTACGTGTTCGACCGCGCGGGCACGCGCATCTGCCCGGCCCCGGACTCGATGCCGGGGCTGCAGCCGTGATGTGGGTTCGGGGCTGATGCGCCGTAGCGCCGTAGCGCCGTAGCGCCGTGGCGCCGTGGCGCCGTGGCGCCCGCGCAGGGTCAGCGGGAAGCGCCCGCCGATGCGCCCATCAGCTCCGAGACGCGCACGAACCGGTAGCCGCGCTTGCGCAGCTCCGGCACGATCGTCCGGATCGCCTTCTCGGTCGTGGGTGCCGCGCTGCGCGTGCAGTGCATCACGACCACCGATCCGGGCCTGACCCCGCCGAGCACGTCCTGCGCCACGGCGTCGGCGTCGGTCGCGAACGCGTCCCCGCTCACCACGTCCCACTGCACGGCGGTCACCCCGCCGGCCGCCAGCGCCTTCAGCGCGGTCCTGTCGTAACAGCCGCCGGGGAAGCGGAAGTAGGGCACGGTGTTGTGCACGCCCACCTTCTTGAACGCCGTGAAGGCCTTCTCGACGTCGGCCCGCATGTCCTTCGGCGCGACCGTCGGCAGTCCGTAGCAGTCCTTCGTGAAGGCGTAGTGGCTGTACGAGTGGTTGGCCACCTCGAAGCGCGGGTCCGCGCCGATCGCCTTGGCCTGTGCCGGGTACTCCTCGGCCCACCGCCCGGTCATGAACACGGTGGCGGGCACGTCGAGCCGGCGCAGTGTGGAGATCAGCTCAGGGTTGTCGAAGCGCTCGCCGCGCGCGGCCCGCGCACCCTGGTCGGCCGTCATGTCGGCGTCGAAGGTCAGCGCCACCACCTTCTCCGCGCGCTTGCCGTTCTTGAACACCGGGGCGAGTCCCTGCGGGCCGGGCGCGAGCGTGGGCGGACGCGATGCGGTGGTCTCGGGAGACGGCGCGGGCTTCGTGACCGGCGCCTCGGGGGCGGACGAGCAGCCACCGAGCGCGGCGGCGAGCAGGCAGCAGGCGAGGGCGGTGCGGGTGCGGGCAGTCAGGGTGGTGGGGGTCGTGAGGGTCGTCATGCGCGGACGTTAACCCGGCAAATCGGATAAACCGCTCATTTCGCGAAGGTGCCGCAGGCGCTGCGAGGCCGTTCCCGATGCGCCGTGCATCCCGGTATTCGATGCACCACGCATCCGGTTTTCGATACGCCGGCGATATGTGCCGCCTCGTACCCTTCGCAGCATGTGTGTGCTGAAGAGCGCGGGGCCGCGCCCCGACCCGTTCCACCCGGAAGGTGTGGGCCGTGGATAGGGCGCCCGGCCTGAGCGTCCGTCTCAAGCTCACCCTCAGCTACGCGGGGTTCCTGATGCTCGCCGGCGCCCTGCTGCTCGCCGCCATCGGCGTGTTCCTGCTGCGCGAGGGCTGGCTGCGGACCAACGAGGAAGGTGCCTGGAGAGCGACACCCGGGACCTATTTCGTCCGCGGTTTCGCGCCGACGGCGGTGGCCGTCATGGTCTTCCTCCTCCTCTTCGGACTGATCGGCGGATGGTTCCTGGCCGGCCGCATGCTCGCCCCCCTGGACCGCATCACCGACGCCACCCGTACGGTCGCGAACGGCTCCCTGTCGCACCGGATCAGGCTTCCGGGCCGCCGGGACGAGTTCCGCGAGCTGGCCGACACCTTCGACACGATGATCACGCGCCTCGAATCGCACGTCGCCGAACAGCAGAGATTCGCGGCGAACGCCTCCCATGAGCTCCGCACCCCGCTGTCCGTCTCGAAGTCACTCCTGGAGGTGGCCCGCGCCGATCCGGCCCGCGCCGCCGACCCCTTGGTCGAGCGGCTCTACGCCGTCAACACCCGGGCCATCGACCTCACCGAGGCGCTGCTCCTGCTCAGCCGGGCCGGCCGGCGGTCCTTCGCGCGCGAACACCTCGACCTGTCCCTCATGGCCGACGAAGCCACCGAGACCCTCCTGCCGCTCGCCGAGAAGAGCGGCATCACATTGGAGACGGACGCGGACATCGCCCCCACGGTCGGCTCGCCGGCGCTCCTGCTTCAGCTGACCACGAACCTCGTGCACAACGCGATCGTCCACAACCTGCCGGAGCACGGCAGCGTGTGGGTGACCACCCGGGTCCGCCCCAGGACCGTGGTGCTCACCGTCGAGAACACCGGGGAGCCGATCCCTCCGGGCGTGGCCGCGAAGCTCACCGAGCCGTTCCAGCGCGGCACCGAGCGCGTGCGGTCCGACCATGCGGGCGTCGGCCTCGGTCTGGCCATCGTCAACACCATCACCCAGGCGCACGACGGCACCCTCACCCTCACACCGCGTCCCGCCGGAGGTCTGCGCATCACGGTGGAGCTGCCCCGCGCCCCGCTCGCGTGAGTCGCCCGCCGCACCAGGTCCCCTCGCGGCGGCCGGTCAGCTCCCCTTCAGCAGCCGCGCCCTGCACTCCGCCACGTCGAAATCCGCCTTCGGGTACTGAGGGTCGAGGGCTTCGAGGTGCTCCAGGAGGAGCCTGCTGATCGCCCAGTTCCGGTACCACTTGCGGTCCGCCGGGATCACGTACCAGGGCGCGGCCTCCGTCGAGCAGCGCTCCAGGGCGATCTCGTACGCCTCCTGGTACGCGGGCCACAGGGCGCGCTCCTCGATGTCGCCCGGGTTGAACTTCCAGTGCTTGTCCGGGCGGTCGAGCCGTTCGAGCAGCCGCTCGCGCTGCTCGTCGAAGCTGATGTGCAGGAAGCACTTGATGACGGTGACGCCGTCGTGCGTCAGGGACTTCTCGAAGCGGTTGATCTGCCCGTAGCGGCGCCCGAGCTGGCTGCGTGGCACGAGCTCGCGGACGCGGGCGATCAGGACGTCCTCGTAGTGCGAACGGTCGAAGATGCCGATCTCGCCCCGCTCCGGCAGCGCCTTCATGATCCGCCACAGGAACGGGTGGTTCTGCTCCTCGGGCGTGGGCGCCTTGAAGGCCTTGATCCGGCAGCCGGACGGGTTGAACAGGCCGATGACGTGCTTGACCGTGCCGCCCTTGCCGCTGGTGTCCATGCCCTGGAGGACGAGGAGGACCCGGCGCCGGTCGCCGGAGGTGCTCGCCGCGTACAGGCGCTCCTGGAGGTCGGCGAGACGTTCACCCATACGGGCCATGTCGGCCAGGGCCTCGGCCTTGCCCGCCGGTCCTGCCGGGGTGGCGCGCGCGTCGTACGAGGAGAGGTCGAGGCGCTCGCCCTCGGGCACGCGCAGCAGGTCGCGCAGCGCGCCGCCGGCCACGGTGGCGTGGAGCCCGGCAGACCTGTCCTCAGCGGCCTTCGCGGCCTTCCCGGTCTCAAGCCCGGCGGCCCCGCCCTTCGCGGCCTTCGCCTTGATCTGCCCGGCCTTCGCCCCGGCCTTGATCAGCTCCGCCTTCGCCTTGGCCTTCCCGCTCTTGACCTTCTCGTTCTTGGCCTTCTCGCTCTTGGCCTTGGCCTTCTTCGTCACGGAGCGCACACCGGCCGCGGCCTTCCCGGGCTTCTTCCTGTCCGCCTCGGCGGAGGTGCCCGGCTGCTGCGTCCTGTTCCTCGTCTTCGCCACGTCCTACCCCTTGCGTCCGTACGACAGCCCTTCCGATCGTGCGACGGAACGGCGGCGCCCGCGACCGGTGCGCGGGCGCCGCCTCACTGCCTCAGGAGCCGCGGCGGGAACTCACGCTCCGCCTACCGGTGCCAGGGCCCTGTCACCGCGAAGGTTGTGCCCGGGGTGTAGCAGTTCACGTACATCGTGTCGAAGTCCGGCGAGAACGTGACGCCCGCGAACTCGCCCCACTCCGGCTCCTCGGGCGTCCCGATGTTCTGCCGGTTGCCGGCCATCGGGTACACCTCGCCGCGCCGCGTCAGGCCGTACACGTGCTGGGCGCCCTCGCCGTCCTCGCACACCATCAGGCCGCCGCTGGGCGCGAGGCAGATGTTGTCCGGCTCCTCGCCCGGCAGCTGGACGTCGGTGTCCGGGCCGAACACGATCACCAGCGTGAGCCGGCGCGACGAAGGGTCGTACTTCCAGATCTGGCCGTAGTGGTCGCCGGCCGAACCCTCGCGGCTGCGCGCGTACGAGGACACGAAGTACACCGAGCGGCCGCCCCAGTAGCAGCCCTCCAGCTTCTGGGCGTGCGTGATGCCCTTCGGCCCGAAGTCCTGGAGCCGGATGGGGGTCTGGGCCGCGAGCGGGTCCGGTACGTCCACCCACTCGATGCCGTCGAAGGTCGCGCCGGTCTCCTGGATCGAGGAGAGGTCCGGTACGCCCGGCACCCGCATGGCCTGGAGCCGGCCGCCCGCGCGCAGCGAACCGCGGCCGCCCTCGGGCTTGTTGGGCAGGAACCGGTAGAAGAGCCCGAACGGCTGCTGGAACGCGTCCTCGGTCTCGTAGACGACACCCCGCTTCGGGTCGACCGCGATCGCCTCGTGCTGGAAGCGGCCCATCGCGGTGAGCGGGACGGCGCCGGTGCGGCGCGGGTCCACCGGGTCGACCTCGAAGATGAAGCCGTGGTCCTTGGTGTAGCCGTTGGTGCCGGCCTTGTCCTCGTTCTCCTCGCAGGTGAGCCAGGTGCCCCAAGGGGTGGGCCCGCCCGCGCAGTTGACGGCCGTACCGGCGATGGCCACGCGCTCGTCGAGCACGTTGTTGCGCCGGTCGAGCGCGAGCGCCGTACAGCCGCCCCGCGCCGCCGGGTCGTACGTCAGGCCCTCGACCACCGGCACGCCGATCCTGCCGTTGTGCCGGTTCTCGTGGTTGCGGACGAGGTGCGTACCGCCCCGCCTGCCCGCGAAGGCGGCCATGCCGTCGAAGTTGGTCGGCACCTTCCCCTCGCCGGAGCGCAGCGCCTCGCCCTCGCGCGAAAGCACCTTGTACGTGAAGCCCTTGGGCAGGTCCAACAGACCGGCCGGGTCGGGCGCGAGCGGCCCGTAGCCGCCTCTGCCGTGCGCGGCCGCGCTGCCGGCGAACAGATCGGTGAGGGAACCGGCGAAGGTGATCCCCACGCCCAACGCGCCACCTGCGGCGAGGACTTGGCGCCGGGAAGCGGGCATGCTTGTCTCGGTCATTCGGGCAACTCCCTGTTGGCGGACAGGAATGTGACCCGCCTGTGTGTAGCACGCAGGTGCCTGCGCGGGAACCACGCGCGTAGAACTCCGCACCGCGTGTCCCGCTGCGGATTCCGTCGCCGCTGCGGCCCCGCCGGCCGTCAGACGCCCTCGACCAGCCGCTTCCCGTCCCGGGCGAGCGCGGTCAGCCGGGAGATCGCGCGGAAGTACTTCTTGCGGTAACCGCCCTTCAGCATGTCCTCGCCGAAGATCCGGTCGAACGGCAGTCCGGACGCGATCACCGGCACCTCGCGGTCGTAGAGCCGGTCGGCGAGCACCACGAGCCGCAGCGCCGTGGACTGGTCGGGCACGGCCGACACCCCGTTCAGGCACACGGCCGCGAGGTCGTCGGTCAGCGCCCCGTACCGGCTCGGGTGCACCTTGGCGAGGTGGTCGAGCAGATGCGGGAAGTCGTCCAGGCTCGCGCCCGGGACGGCGTACGCGGTCTTGGCGACCTGCTCGTCGCTGTACGGCTGCGGGGCCTCGGGCAGCCCGCGGTGGCGGTAGTCCTCGCCGTCGATGCGCAGCGTCTTGAAGTGCGCGGAAAGCCCCTGGATCTCGCGCAGGAAGTCGGCCGCGGCGAACCGGCCCTCGCCGAGCTTGCCGGGCAGCGTGTTGGAGGTCGCGGCCAACGCGACGCCCGCATCGACGAGTTTGCCGAGCAGCGTGGACACCAGCACGGTGTCGCCCGGGTCGTCGAGCTCGAACTCGTCGATGCACAGCAGCCGGTGGCCGCTGAGCGTGGCGACGGTCTGCTGGAACCCGAGCGCGCCCACCAGGTTCGTCAGCTCCACGAAGGTGCCGAACGCCTTGAGCGAGGACTCGGCCGGGGTGGCGTGCCACAGCGAGGCGAGCAGATGCGTCTTGCCGACGCCGTACCCGCCGTCGAGGTAGACCCCGCGCGGACCGGCCGGGACCGCGGGCGCCTTCTTCTGGAACCAGCGCCGCTTGCCCGCCCCGCTCGCGTGCGCACCGCCGAGCGTGCCCGCGAAGCTGCTCAGGACCTCGACGGCCTGCGCCTGCGAGGGCTGCGATGCGTCCGGCACGTACGTCTCGAAGCGCGCCTTCTGGAAGCGCGGCGGCGGCACCATCTCGGCGACGAGGCGCTCGGCCGGGACATGCGGCTCACGCGCGCAGAGGGACTGGGGGGCCGGGCCCGCCAGCGGGAAACGGCCGGCTGCGGCGGTGGAGTCAGGAGAAGGCGACACAGCTCTCCAGCCTACGTCCGTGCCAGACTGCGGGGCATGCGCAGCCTGTTCCCTGTGACCGAAGCGACAGTCGTCCCCGGCTCCGAGAAGGGAGCCGACGAGGCCCGTGAGCCGCGTTCCGACCAGGATCGCGAGCAGAGTTCCGGCCCGGTCCGTGAGCGGAGTTCCGCCGAGGACCGGGAGTGGAGCCTCGACGAGCTCGCCGACCGGTACGCGTACCCGCCGGGGGGAGACCCCTGGCTGCGCGCCAACATGGTGTCCACGCTGGACGGCGCGGCCCAGCACGACGGCCGCTCGCAGCCCATCTCCAGCGAGGCCGACATGCGGATCTTCGGCACGCTGCGGGCGCTCGCGGACGTGGTCCTGGTCGGTGCGGAAACGGTACGCCTGGAGGGGTACCGGCCCGCACGGGCCCGCGATGCCTTCGCCGCGCGCCGGGCGGCCGCCGGACAGGGCCCGGCCCCGGCGATCGCCATCGTCAGCGGCAGCCTGGACCTCGACTTCACCCTGCCCCTGTTCACCGAACCCCTGGTGCCCACGCTGATCCTCACGGGCGCCGAGGCCCCGGCCCACCGGGTGCGCGCCGCGGAGGACGCGGGCGCCAGGGTCCTGGTCGCCGGGGACACCGCCCGCGTGGACCCCGCCGCGGCCGTACGCGCGCTCGCGGACCTCGGCCTGACCCGGCTGCTCACCGAAGGCGGTCCGCAGCTGCTCGGGCAGCTGGTCGCGGCGGACGTCCTGGACGAGCTGTGCCTGACGGTCTCGCCCATGCTCACCGCGGGCGACGCGCAGCGGATCGGCGGCGGCCCCTGCGTCGAGGTGCCCAAGCGGCTGCACCTCGCGTCGCTCCTGGAAGAGGACGGGTTCCTGTTCTGCCGCTACCGTCGAAGCTGACAATCGGCGGAATCTGTCGTTCCGTTTCGTCTGCGCTGGGCACACTTAGACACGCAGACCCCGTGCGGGCACGGGGAAGGATGGTTTCCGCAGGGGCCGCGAGGCCCCCGAGGTTCCACAGGGGCCGCAAGGGTCCCGAAGGAGAAGGGCGCCGGACGTGTTCACGAGCGTATTGATGATCGAGAAGGCCCTGTCGGCCATCGACGTGGAGTTCGTCACGACCCTGCACGGAGACGACACGGTCTCCTTCGTCGTCCTCATGCAGCCGCGCGGTGACCAGGACCGGCTGCTGCGCGCCGTGGACGACGTGGCCCTGGGCGAGCTGGAGGAGGCCGTCCACGAAGGCGACGAGCCCGAGGGCAAGGACGCGGTCGGCCCCGCGCAGCAGGCGCTCGACCACTCCCTGGCGGCGCTGCGCGAGGCGGGCTGCGAGGCGGTCGGACATCTGGTCGAGGACCACCCCCTGGACGTCCTGACCGCGATCGCCGACGAGACGGGCGCGGACGAGGTCATCGTCCTGACGGCGCCGCACTACGTCGAGGAGTTCTTCCACCGCGACTGGGCCTCGCGGGCCCGTCACAAGGTCGGCGTCCCGGTGCTCAAGCTGTACGCGCACAACGAGTAGGCCGTACGTACGCGTAGGCCGTACGCGCGGAACGAGGCGCCCGTAGCCCGAGGGCGCGCTCCACATCCGGAGGCCGCACCCCGCATCCCGAAGTGGCGCCCCGGCCGTGCCGCACCGCGAGCCGGCCGGGGCGACACGGACCGTTGCTCAGCGCGCCCCCGCGCACCGCATAGGCTGGTCCCCGACTTGGAACGCGACCCTCGGGAGACCCGCATGACCCCCGGCATCCCCCCTGCCCTGGACCGACCGCACTTCATCGGCATCGGCGGCGCCGGAATGTCGGGCATCGCGAAGATCCTCACGCAGCGCGGCGCCCAGGTGGCCGGCAGCGACTCCAAGGCCTCGGCCACCACCGACGCCCTGCGCGCCCTCGGCGCCACGGTCCACCTCGGCCACGACGCCGCGCACCTGGCCGAGGACGCCAGCGCGATCGTGGTCTCCTCGGCGATCCGCGCCGACAACCCGGAGCTGGCCGCCGCCAAGGAGCGCGGCATCCCGGTCGTGCACCGCTCGGACGCGCTCGCCGCCCTCATGGACAACCTGCGCCCGATCGCGGTGGCCGGCACCCACGGCAAGACCACCACGACCTCGATGCTCGCGGTCGCGCTGTCCTCCCTCGGCCTGAACCCCTCGTACGCGATCGGCGGCGACCTGGACGCCCCCGGCTCCAACGCCGACCACGGCAGCGGCGAGATCTTCGTCGCCGAGGCGGACGAATCGGACCGCAGCTTCCACAAGTACGCCCCCGAGGTCGCGATCGTCCTCAACGTGGAGCTCGACCACCACGCCAACTACGCCTCGATGGACGAGATCTACGACTCCTTCGAGACCTTCGCGGGCAAGATCGTCCCCGGCGGCACCCTCGTGATCGCCGCCGACCAGTCCGGCGCCGTCGAACTCACCCGCCGCCTGCGCGACGTCTCCTCGCTCAACATCGTCACGTACGGCGAGTCCGAGGGCGCGGACGTCCGCATCCACAAGATCACCCCGCGCGGCCTGACCAGCGAGGTCACCGTCCTCATCGGCGGCAAGCTGCTCACCTTCACGGTGTCGGTCCCCGGCCGCCACTACGCGCACAACGCGGTCGCCGCCCTCGCCGCGGGCGTCGCGCTCGGCATCCCGGCCCACAACCTGGCCGCCGCCCTGAAGTCGTACACCGGAGTCAAGCGCCGCCTCCAGCTCAAGGGCGAGGCGGCCGGCGTCCAGGTCATCGACTCGTACGCGCACCACCCCACCGAGATGACCGCCGACCTGGAGGCCATGCGCGCGGCCGCCGCGGACTCCCGCATCCTGGTCCTCTACCAGCCCCACCTGTTCTCCCGCACCCAGGAACTGGGCACGGAGATGGGCCAGGCCCTCGCCCTCGCCGACTCCTCCGTCGTCCTCGACATCTACCCCGCCCGCGAGGACCCGATCCCGGGCGTGACCAGCGACCTGATCATCGACGCGGCCCGCACCGCCGGCGCCGACGTCGTCGCGGAGCACGACAAGGACAAGTCCGTCGCCGTGATCGCGGGAATGGCGAAGCCGGGCGATCTCGTTCTCACCATGGGCGCGGGCGACGTCACGGACCTGGGCCCGCGCATCCTGGACCACCTGTCCGGGGACACCGCCACCGCTGCCGAGTGAGGAGCCGAGGATCATGTCGTACGAGGTCGAAAAGCCGGACGAGCAGTGGCGCGCGGAGCTGACCCCGGCCGAGTACAAGGTCCTGCGCGAGGCGGGCACCGAGCCGGCCTTCATCGGTGAGTACACCGACACGAAGACCAAGGGCGTCTACTCCTGCCGCGCGTGCGGAGCCGAACTCTTCACGTCCGAGGAGAAGTTCGACTCCCACTGCGGCTGGCCGAGCTTCTACGACCCCAAGTCGACGGACGCCGTGGAACTCCTCGAGGACCGCTCCCACGGCATGGTCCGCACCGAGGTGCGCTGCGCCCGCTGCGGCTCGCACCTGGGACACGTCTTCGAGGGCGAGGGCTACCCGACGCCCACGGACCAGCGGTACTGCATCAACTCGATCTCGTTGCGGCTGGAACCGACGGAGGCCTGACGGCTTGCGCAGGTAAACGGGTGCCCCCACTCCGAGAGATCGGAGTGGGGGCACTTCGCGTTCCGCCGGCGGCATGGGATCCGGGGCGCCGGTCACCAGTCCGTGATCAGCGGCGTTCCCCCTTCGTACCGGCGCCACGCGTCCGTGAGGCGGGTCAGGCGTTCGGGGGCGGCGATGCCGCGGACCGTGGTGATGCGGCTTGCGGTGAGGTCGAAGGTGACTGCTCCGATGACCGTGTCGTCGGGGACGAAGAGGATGGCCGGGGCGCCGTTGAGGAGTGCGTAGTGGACGGCGGAGGGGCCGCCCGCGCGGCGCTGCTTCGCGCGCGTGGACTTGAAGCCCGCGCGTGCGATGGCGGCGATCCGCTCCGGGGTCTCGTAGCGCAGCAGCTTGTCGGTGAGGCCGGCGCCGTCGGAGATCGCGGTGGCGTCGTCGGTGAGCAGGGCCACCAGGCGTTCGGTGCGGCCCGAGACGGCCGCGAGCATGAACTCCTCGACGATCCTGCGTGCGGAGGCGGGGTCCGGCTCCGCGCCGGTGTGACGGCGGGCCGCGGTGATGCGGTTCCTGGCGCGGTGCAGGTGCTGCTGGCTTGCGGACTCGGAGATGCCGAGGATGTCGGCGATCTCGGCGTGGCTGTGGGCGAAGGCCTCGCGCAGCACGTACACGGCCCGCTCCTGCGGGGAGAGCCGTTCCATCAGGGTGAGCACGGCGAGCGAGACCGACTCGCGCTGCTCGAAGGTGTCGGCCGGGCCGAGCATCGGGTCGCCGTCGAGGAGCGGCTCGGGCAGCCAGGCGCCCATCGTGCGCTCGCGTCGGGCCTGTGCCGAACGCAGCCGGTCCAGGCACAGGTTCGTGACGACCTTGGTGAGCCAGGCCTCGGGCACCCGGATGCGGCCGCGGTCGGCGGCCTGCCAGTGCAGGAAGGCGTCCTGTACGGCGTCCTCGGCGTCGGCGGCGGAGCCGAGCAGGCGGTACGCCAGCGAGGCCAGCCGGGGGCGGCCGGCCTCGAACCGGTCCGTGTCGAAGCGGTCGACGGCGGTGCTGTCCACGGAGCTCACCCTAGGCGGCCGGCTGCCGCGCCGGGGGTTCGGTCGTCGGTTCCGGCCGGGTGGTGGGCGAGGCGACCAGCCGTCGCTTGCGCAGGGGCATGCCGAACGTGGGATGCGCCGTGCCCCACAGCGCGCCCTTCTCGATGACGGACTTGATCCGCGCGACCTTGCGACCACCCGCGTAGCGGGGCCTGGCCTGCGCCCGGCCGTCCACCGACTGCCAGATGGCGTCCTTCCGGCCGAGGCTGATCGCGTTGTACCGGTAGACGAGCTTGGCCTGCGCGACCTTGCGTCCGGTCAGGCTTCCCACGATCGCCTCGATGGCCTGCCGCCCGGTGTAGCCGGCCGAGCCGCAGGACATCGGCAGGGCCAGGCCGTTGTCGGCGACGGCGTGGACGCTGTCGCCGACCGCGTAGATGTCCGGGTGCGACAGCGACCGCATGGTGCGGTCGACGACGATCCGGCCTTCCTCGGTCACGTCGAGACCCGCCTCGGCCGCGACCGGGCCGACCGCGAAACCGGCCGTCCACACCGTCACATCGGCCGTGCGGACCGTGCCGTCGGCGCACGTCACCCGGCCCGCTTCGACGGCCTCGACCGCCGTGTGCTCCAGGACGGTGACGCCCAACCGCTCGCAGGCCCGGCGCAGATGGCCGCGCGCTCCTGCGGACAGCCGCGCGCCCAGCTCGCCGCGCGCGACCAGCGTCACCGACAGGCCGGACCTCGCCTCCGCGATCTCGGTGGCGGTCTCGATCCCCGTCAGCCCGTCCCCGACGACCAGGACGTCCCCGCCTTCGCCCCTGCGCTCAAGGCCGTCCAGGCGCTCGCGCAGCCGCAGCGCGGAGGGCCGGCCGGCGACGTCGAAGGCGTGCTCGGCCACACCGGGTACATGGTGGTCGGCGACCCGGCTGCCCAGCGCGTACACCAACGTGTCGTAGCCGAGCTGCGCGCCGCCTTCCGCATCGGCCACGTCGACCGTCCGGCGCGCGGGGTCGAGGCCGGTCACGCGGCCGATCCGCAGCCGGATTCCCGTACCCGCGAAGATCTCGGCGAGCTGAGGCGCCTCGATCTCCCGGCCCGCGGCCAGCTGGTTCAGACGCATCCGCTGGACGAAATACGGAACCGCGTTGACCACGGTGATCTCGGTGTCCGCGGGGGACAGCCGACGGGCCAGGTTCCCGGCCACGTAGGCCCCGGCGTAGCCCGCGCCCAGGACGACGATGCGGTGCCGGGCGCCGCCGCGGTCCTTCGTGCCGCTGTGCCGCCGCTCGCCGTTGCGCTGCTTCATGGGGTGCTCCCGTCGGATCGCTGTCTGCCTCGCGGATTGAGCGGGGCGGCCGGTCGATTCCTGACAGGGTGCGGCTGTGATCCAGGTCACGTGACGGGGGTCTTCGGTCGGGGTGCCACGCGATGCCGGGCGATATTCGCGTGAACCTTCGAGCCGGTGAGCGGCACAATCGCCGCATGCCGCGCACCGCCGACGACCTGCTCGCCGCTCTCGAACCCCTCGCCCATCCGCAGCGTCTGCGGCACCTGTCCCTGGCCGCGCGCTCGCTCGCGGCCGAAGGCGGGCTGCCGGAGGTGCTGGCCGAGCTGGACGGGCGGGGGCCGTACGAGCGGCGGCTCGCGGCGCTGGCCGCCCTCGTCGGGCGGCAGGCCGGGTTCCTGGAGGCCCGGCTGGCCGATCCCGACCGTGTGATCAGGGGGTATGCGCTGCGGGCCGCGCGGACTCTGCTGTCGGACGAGGCGATCGAGGCGGCGTACACCGACGCGAGCGCGGAGCAGCGGCGGCGGCTCGCCCAGGTCGTCATCGGCTCCGGGCGTACGGCGCCGGCCGAGCGTCTGGTGCCGCGGCTGCGCGAGGAATGGGGTGACGAGGAGGCCGCGCGGCTGCTGCCGGGCTGTTCCGCCGCGTTCGTGGCCGTACGGCTGCCCGAGCTCGCGCATGCGGTCACCTCGTGGACCGGCCTCGCCCGCCGCCATCCGGACCTGGTCATCGACCACGCCGCTCGTGAACTCGCCGCACAGAAGCAGCAGGTGCGGCGCGCGCAGTGGTGGGAGCTGCACGCGTCCGGGATCGCGGCCGCCGCCCCGCTGCGGCCCGAGCGGGTCCTGACGCTCCTCGAGGAGTACGGTCCCGCCGCCCTTCCCCCGCGCCTTCGGGACCAGTTGGGCGCGCTCATCGCAGCCGACGCGGAACGGACCGTCCGCTGGCTGCTCGCGCCCGAACGCGAGACGCAGCGCTACGAGCCCCTGTGGTCGCCGGGTCTGCTGCGCAAGCTCGTGCGCGCCGACCCGCCGTCCCTGACGGAGCTCGGCCGGCGGTGGCTGCTGCGTCCCGACCACCTGGCCGCGCTGCTCAAGGCGATGCCGCCGGGCCGCCGCGGCGCCTTCCTCGACGCCTGCCGCGCCACGGTCTCCCTCGGTGAACAGCCCACGCCCGAGGCCGTATTGGATCTCCTTCCGCGGGAACGGCAGCGGGCCGAGGCCCGCCACTGGGTCCCCAAGGGGCGTGCCGAGGACTGGTTCTGGGGCGATGTCCTGGAGACCCTCTCCTACGGTCCCCTGGACGAGGCGGAGCCCGAGCTGCTCGCCGCCCTGCGCCGGCCCGACGCGCAGGACCGCGCCCTGGTGTGGCCGCTGCTGATCGCCTGCGTCGGGCGCAGCGGTGACCGCGCCGCCATGACCGGGCTCCTGGAGCGGATGCGGGGGCTGCGCAACGAGCAGGATCCCGTACGGGCCAAAGCGCTCGGCGCGCTCGCCGGACTGCACCCGCGGCTGTTCGCCGCCGAGGACGTGGCGGCGCTCGACCGGATCCTGCTGGACGCCCTGGAAGCGCGGGACAGTTCGGCGGAGACCAGAACCGCTCTGCGCCGCCTCGCGGTCCGGCTGCTCGTCGAGCACGCGACCGCGGGAGGGGAAGAGGGCGCGGGGGAGGACGGCCGGCCCGCCCTGCTGGTCTGGGGGATGCGGGCGCTCGAGCGCCTGGCCGGGTACGCCGGGCTGTTCTCCTTCGGACGGCTTGACCGCACCCTGCGCCGGGGCCAGGAGCACGCGCTCTTCGCGACGCTGCGGCCCTGGCTCGAAGCGGCCGCCGACAAGGCGGAGTTCGGGCTGCTCTTCGCCCTGGCCGCCGCGCTCGGCGACCGGGCGCGCGCCATGCCCGCGCTGCAGTCCATGCTGGAGCAGGCGGTGACGTACGGATCCGACCGCGACGTCGCCACGGCCGCCCCGCTGTGGCTGGCCGACCCGGCAACACGGGACGAGCGGGCCGCCGCGATCCTGGCACGCGAGCCCTCAGCGGCCGTGCTCGGATCCGTCCAGGCGGTGCTGACCCGGCGGCGCACCGACCTCCTGGACGTCCTGCTCGGTGAACAGCCGCCGTACGGACGCTTCCTGACCGCCGGCAAGCGACGCCCCCTGCCCGGCTTCCACGACGCCGGACGCTGGCTGCCCCGCCAGCAGGAAGCGGCGGTCCGGCTGGCCGCCGAGGTCGTCGCGGACACCACACGGCCGGCCTCCGAGCGGGTGGCCGCACTGCGTGGCGCCGCACAAGTGCCGCTGTACGGACGCCAGTTGGCGCTGGCCCAGATCGATTCGGCGGAAACGGTCATCGCCGAGGCGGCCCTCGGTGCGCTGCCGTGGACCGACCGGCCCGAGGAGTCGCTGCCGCTGCTGCTCGCCCACGCCGGCGGCGACCGGGCGCGGGTCGCGGTGTACGCGGCCGGAGGGGTCGCGCGCTGCACGGCTCCCTCCGAGCTGAGCGTGCAGCTCGGCGAGGTGCTGTCCCCGGCGCGGGGCGCGAAGGTGACCAGCCGCAAGGAAGCCGTGCGGCTCGCGGCCCGCTTCCTGCCCGTACGGCAGGCAGTGGCGCTGTTGGCGGACGTGTTCCACGCACCGGACCAGCACCCCGACGTGCAGGCCGCCGTGGTCTCCGTACTGCCGCGCCTGCTCGGCGCGCCCGAGGCGTGGGATCTGCTCGGCGCGGCCGCGCAGGGCCCGCCGCAGGCGCAGCGGGCCGTCATCGGTCTGAGCCCCTGGGCACTGCCCGCGGCCCACCGGCCCCGCTACGCCCGGCTGGTCGGCGGGCTGTGCCGCAGTGCGGAGCGCGAGGTGGCGACGCGTGCGCTCAACTCCCTGCCCCAGTGGGCCGATGACGCCCCCGACGTCGTGACCCACCTCGGCCGAGCGGTCGCGGACCTGGAGGAGCGCACCAACTGGCGTACCGCCGCCTGGGCGTTGGGGAGCCTGGCCGTCTCCGCACTGCCCCATCCGGCAGGCGGCGTGGCCGAAGGAAGCCTGCTCCACTCGACGGTGGCCGAGCTCCTGGAGGCCGTGCGAAGCGGCGCGTACGAGGCGCAGGCGGACCGGGACCTGCCGGCCCGCCGACGGCTGATCTCCCTTGTGGAGGGGCTGCCCGCGGAACCCGTCGCACTGGTGCGGCCCGTACTGGAGTCGCTGGCAGGTCAACTGGCCGGTGAGCCCTCCCTGGGGGATCTGCGCGCGGGAATCCTCCGGCGCCTGGTGGACCTGCGCGCCGACCTGCCCGAACTCATGGCCCGCCTGACGGCGCTCGCGGACGCCGTGGACGGCCGCCCGGTGCTCGCCGCCGAGCAGGCCAGGCACCTCAACCACCCTTCCCCGTACGGCACTCCGCTCGCCCCGCAGGAGAGCGCACTGGCCGCGGCCCGGTACCTCGCGGAGGACGGCCGGACCACCACCGGTCTGCTGGCCGCCGGACTCGTGGCCACGCTCGGGCAGCGGCTCTCCTGGCCCGAGGAATGGCGGGCGCTGCTGCGGCAGTTGCGGCGGCACGGGGACGCGGATGTGCGGCACTTGGCGTACGGGACGACGACCGGGCAGGAGTGACGCAAGGGGCGCCCTCGACCGCGCGCTCCCGACCGCGTCCCGGTTGGCCGTGGGCGGCTGCCCGGGCCTCCCTAGCCGTGGTCAGGGCCGTCCGTGGGCTCCCTCACGGGCGCCGACGTACGAAAACGCGCCCGGTACGCCGAGGGCGTCACTCCCAGGTGGCGCAGGAAGGCGCGGCGGAGGGTCTCGTCGCTGCCGAGGCCGCTCAGGCGGGCCGCCGAGGTGACCGATGCGCCGCTGTCCAGGAGGTGTTGGGCGGCTTCCAGGCGGATCGACTCCACGTGCCCGGCCGGGGGCTGGCCGATCTGTTCGTTGAACAGGCGGGTGAGGTGGCGGGCGCTGAGGCCGGCCCTGCGGGCCAGTTCCGGCAGTGAGTGATCCGCCGCAGGGTCCGCCGCGATGGACTGCACCAGCGACGCGAGCGCGTCGTGGCGGGGCGGCGGGGTGCGGGACGCGACGGAGAACTGGGACTGCCCGCCGGGCCGTTGGAGGTAGACGACCAGGTCGCGCGCCACTTCGCGGGCCAGTCCGGCGCCCTCGTCCGCCTCGACCAGGGCCAGGGCCAGATCGAGTCCCGCGCTGACGCCCGCCGAGGTGTAGGTGCGGCCGTCCCGGACGAAGATGGCGTCGCCGTCCACGTCGATGTCGGGATGGCGGTGCGCCAACGTGGTGGCGTACCGCCAGTGCGTCGCCGCCCGCCGGCCCTTCAGCAGGCCCGCCTCGGCCAGCGCGAAGGCGCCCGTGCAGACGGAGGCCGTGCGCCAACTGCGGCCGTGCAGGGTGCGGAGGGTCTCCAGGAGGCCGGGCGGGATCCGGTGCGGCAGGCCGGGGGAGCCGGGCACGAGCAGAGTGTGGACATGGCCCGCCTCGGCTTCGGCCGGGTCGGTGAGCAGGCGGGTGCCGGCCGAGGTGGTGACCTCGCCGCCGGACGGGGACAGCAGGCGCACGGTGTAGCGGGCCCCCAGGACGGTTGCCGTGCTGAACACCTCGAGCGGGGCGGTGACATCGAGCAGGCGTACGCCGTCGTAGGCGAGGACGGCGATGGTGCGGGGGTGCCGGGACGGACGTGTCTCCGCGCCCGAACGCGTCCGCGCCTCCGCGTCCGCACGCGTCCGTGCTCCGGCAGTCGTGCCCCTGTTCCGGTCCATGCCGCGAGGGTACCGCCGACCCATGTCCATATGTGTGGGATACCTGTCCGGATGGACATGGCGGCTCCCTGACCAGGAGCGGCAGGCTGATGCCGTACCGAAGACCACGGACGATGAGCAGGAGCACGCCATGACGACCCGTATCGCCGGAATCGAGATCCCCGACAGCGCGCTCGCGAAGGAGGCGGACGAGCTCGTCCGCGACACCGCCGGGCCGCTCCTGTACGACCACTCCCGCCGCGTCCACCTCTTCGGCGCCTTGCGCGGCCGGCGGCGGGCACTCGCCTTCGACCCCGAACTCCTCTACGTGGCGGCCCTGTTCCACGACCTTGGCCTCACCGCGCAGTACGCGGACTCGCAGCAGCGCTTCGAGCTCGACGGGGCCGACGCGGCCCGGGACTTCCTGCTGCGGCACGGCCTCGGCGCCGAGCAGGCCCGGATCGCCTGGACCGCCGTCGCCCTGCACACCACGCCGGAGATCCCGTACCGCATGGAACCCGAAGTGGCGCTGGTGACCGCGGGGGTCGAACACGACGTCCTGGGCCTCGGGTTCGACGAGATCACCGACGCGCAGCGGGCCGCCGTCGTGGCCGCGCATCCGCGTCCCGACTTCAAGCGGCGGATCCTTGAAGCCTTCACGGAGGGCATCGCCCACCGCCCCGGCACCGCGTTCGGCAACGTGAAGGCCGATGTGCTGGCCCGCTTCTCGCCCGGCTTCGTCCGTACGGACTTCGTCTCCGTCATCGAGGACTCGCCGTGGCCCGAGTGACCGCCGCCCCGCCCCGTATCCGTACGACCCTCCCACCCGATCGCTCAGGAAAGGACGCACCCATGTCCAACTCTCAAGTCAGGCCCCCCGTACCGCCGTTCACACACGCCGACGCCCTCGCCAAGGTGCAGGCCGCCGAGGACGCGTGGAACACCCGCGACCCCGACCGCGTGGCGCTCGCGTACACCGAGGACTCGGTCTGGCGCAATCGCGACACCTTCGTCACCGGCCGGCAGCAGATCCGGGAGTTCCTCGCCGGCAAGTGGCGCAGGGAGCTCGACTACGCGCTGCGCAAGGAGCTGTGGTCGTACGGGGACGACCGGATCGCCGTCCGCTTCCAGTACGAGTGGCGCGACGCGGACGGCGGGTACTGGCGGTCGTACGGCAACGAGTTGTGGGAGTTCGCCGCGGACGGGCTGATGCGGCGGCGCGAGGCGAGCATCAACGACGTGCCGATCAAGGCGGAGGAACGGCGCATTCTCGGACCGCGGTTGCCGGAGGAGCGCGGGGTGTTGTTGCCGCTCGCCTGAGCGGTCGGCGGCGGAATCCTCACCCGAACCAGTGACGGTCGAAGTGGCGGGCCAGCGAGAAGAGAGCACGCGGGTCGGTGAGGAGGCGGTGGAGGCAGGCGGATGCCGAGGCGGCCATCGGCTCGAACTCCCTGAAGTCGTCCTCGGTGGCCAGGACGGGCCAGTGGTCGGGGTCCGGGTCGTTCATGTGCCAGTAGAACGTGCCGTGTTCGCTGCCGGCCCATGACAGCAGGGCCTTGCCGGGAGTGTCGGCGCAGGCGGCGCGGACCTCGGTGAGCGTGGTGTGCCATTCCACCCGGGCGTCGGACCCCTTGGAATCGTGTACGGACAGGAAGTGCCCCGTCGGCCAGGGGCCGTCCTGCCGTGGCAGGTCGAGCGAGACGAAGTAGTCGAACTGGCCGGGCCCCAAGATCTCCACCAGCTGCTTGTAGTCCTGCGGCAGCCGAGTTCCGAGGCGTGCCTCCGCCTCCGACCAGTCCACGGGGTAAGTGGGATCCATGGTCCGGCCCGTCAGCTCGACGACGCGCTCCACGTACGAGGCCTCGGGCGAGGTGGGGTCGTAGGGCTCGGCCGGTGCGACGCGTTCGGCGACCGCCACGAAAGGACGGCCTTGCACCGTCCGGCCGGCCCCGATCCAGGAGCGTCCGCAGGACCAGACGTGCAGGACGTCGACTTCGAGACCGTCCACCACGGGGAGCAGCGGCGCCCCTGTCCGGTCGTCCGCCGCGGGGTCCGGCCCGCCGTCGAGGATCACCGTACGGAGGCGGCCGTAGCGTGCGCCGAGCGATTCCACCAACTCGGCCAGGTCCAGGTCCGGATCACCGACCAGAGGAGGCGACGGCGGGGTGGCACGTGCCGCATACGCGACGAGATCGTCGAGCGAGGGGTGCATGGCCGGTTCGTGCATCGCGGGGCGGGCCTCCGGGCGGGGGAGCCTGCGGCTCCCGTCGAGGGTACGGACGCTTGATACAGCGCCACCCGCGCCTCTCGTGTCACCCCACGGCCCCACTCCGCCCGCTGCCCGGCGTCAGGAACCGTCCGTGTCCTCCAGCCGCGCCGCGATGTCCTGGCGGGACCCGACGCCGAGTTTCGCCAGGATGTGTTCGACATGGACGTCGATGGTGCGTTTGGACAGCACCAAGTGTTCGGCGATCTCGCGGTTGCTGAGGCCCTGGGCGACGAGCTGGGCGACTTCGCGTTCGCGTGGGGTGAGGGGCTTTTGGCGCTTGCCCGCGGGGAGTTCGGCGATGGCGCCGCCTCCCGCGCTGGCCCGTTCGATGACGGCGGCGAGCGGGTGGGTGGCCCCCTCGTGCCAGCGGGCTTCGAAGCGCTCGTCGGTCAGGGAGCCGCGGAGTTCGCGTTCGATCTCCTGGTGCCGTTGCTCCATGACAGGGTTGCCGATCAGGCGTCCGCCCAGCCGGTTCCACTGCGTGTCGGCCGCTCCCAGGAGCCAGGCGGCGCTCTCGTGGCGTCCGGTGCGGGTGGCGATCCACGCCAGGTTCTCCAAGTTGCAGGCGGCGCCCAGGACATCGCCCATGCGGGTCCCGAGCCGCAGGGCGGTGACGGCCGCGGTCGTGGCGCCGGGATACTCGGCGAGTTCGTACCGGGCCAGGCTCTGCACGTAGAGGGTGGTGGCGTGCAGCCATCCCGGTTCCAGGCCGTGCTCGTCCAACCGCCGCAGGTTGCGCTCCATGGTCTCCAGGGCCTTGCGGGCGTCCCCGACGGCCACCTCGATGAACCCTTGCTGCGCCTCCAGCGTCACCGCCGAGCTCAGGTCGGCGGCCGCGCGCAGGATCGCGGTTCCGCGCTCCGCGGCGGCATAGGCCTCCTGGACCTTGCCCACCGTGGCCGCGGAGATGTGCATCACCTGGTGCGCCCGCCCGGTGAGTGCGGGGTCGTCGACCGCCGTGGCGATCGCCATCGCCTCCTCGGCCATGCCGTACGACGCGGCATCGGCCTGTGAGGCGGCCAGATACGCGTTCGTCGAGAGCACCCAGGCCCGCTCCGAGGTGCCCGGCGCGAGGTGCTCGGCGACCCGGTAGCACCAGTAACGGCCCTCTGTGGCCCGGCCCGAGATGAACCAGTACATCCACAGCGACCGGGCCAGGAGCGCGGCCTGCTGGTACCGGCCCGCGTCGAGCGCGTTCTCCAGGGCCCGGCGCAGTTGACCGTCCTGGTGGCGCAGGGTGGTGAAGCGGGCGAGCTGGCCCGCGGAGTCGAAGTCCCGGTCGAAGATACGGGCCAGCTCCGTGTAGTAGACGCCGTGCCCCTCCCGCAGGGTGTCCGTGGTGCCGGCCGAGCGTGCCAGCTCGGCCCCGTACTCACGGATCATGTCGAGCATCCGGTACCACTCGCCGTCCCGGATGAGCACGCTTTTGTCCACCAGGCCCGCGAGGGACTCGACCAGCTCGGCCGGGTCCAGGATCCCGCCGGCGCACACGTACTGCGCGGCCTCGAAGTCGAAGGGGCCCGAGAACACCGAAAGCCGTTCCCACAGCACCTGTTCGGCCTGGGTGCACAGGCCGAAGCTCCAGTCGATGGCCGCGCGTAAGGTCTCGTGCCGCGGGGTGCCGCCGCGCAGCCGCGCGAGCAGCGGCACCCCGTTCGCGAAGTGCTCGATCAGCACGGACAGTGGCAGCGCGCGCAGCCGTACCGCGGCGAGCTCGATGGCGAGCGGCATTCCGTCCAGGGAGCGGCACAGCCTGGTCGCCAGCTCCCGGACCTCCTCGTCCACCACCAGGCCGGGCACGGCGGCCTGGGCCCGGCTGACGAACAGTTCCACGGCGTCGCCGCCGTCCGCCTGTACGGGCAGCGGCCCGACACTGAACACGTACTCGCCGGACACGTTGAGGGACTGCCGGCTCGTGGCCAGGACGGTGACGCCGCCCGCGTGCCGCAGCAGGGCCTGCGCCAGCTCGGCACAGGCGTCCACCAGGTGCTCGCAGGTGTCGAGGACCAGCAGGGAGTTGCCGGTCTGGAGACGGCGGACGACCGCGTCCAACGCGGACACCGCGTCGCCCTGCGCGAGCCCGAGCGCGCTCGCCACGGTGTGCGGAAGCAGGGCCGGGTCGGTGAGTGCGGACAGCTCCACCCAGAACGCGCCGTGCCCGTGCGTGTCACGGAACCGCCGGGCGGCCCGCAGCGCAAGCCGTGTCTTGCCGACCCCGCCGGGCCCGGTGACGGTCACGAGCCGCGACTGGCCCAACGCGGCCTCCAGGGCGCCCAGTTCACCGCCACGGCCCACGAAATCGGTCGCCTCCAGCGGCAGGCCCCCCATGGGGCCCACACCCGGCTCCTGCGTCACGCGCCACTCCTCGGTCGGTTCCGGAACCGGCCCGGGCGCCGTACGGCACGCCCCAACTCACCAGTTCCGCACCCATTTTGGATGCGTGCATGCGTCCAGTCGTACGGAACGGCACAACTTCGGCCCAGCGTCCACACAACTGTGGCCCCGACCGGGGAGTTGCCCCGGTCAGGGCCACAGCGTTCAACCGGTGAGCCTCGGCTCATACGGCTGCGGTGAACTCAGGCGCGTACGGCCGTGGTGAGCTCAGGCGCGGACGTCGAACCGGTCCAGGTCCATGACCTTGGCCCAGGCGGCGACGAAGTCGCGCACGAACTTCTCCTTGGCGTCGTCGCTCGCGTACACCTCGGCGAGGGCACGGAGCTCGGAGTTCGAGCCGAAGACCAGGTCGGCGCGGGTGCCGGTCCACTTGACCGCACCGGAGGCGTCGCGGGCCTCGAACTCGTCCTGCGCGGAGGAGGTGGACTTCCAGGTGACGTCCATGTCCAGCAGGTTGGCGAAGAAGTCGTTGCTCAGCGTGCCGACCTTGTCGGTGAACACACCGTGCTTCGAACCGCCCGTGTTCGCACCGAGGACGCGCAGACCGCCGACGAGCACGGTCATCTCCGGGGCGGACAGGGTCAGCAGGTTGGCGCGGTCGAGCAGCAGGTACTCGGCCGGCAGGCGCTGGCCCTTGCCGACGTAGTTGCGGAAGCCGTCGTACTGCGGCTCCAGGGCGGCGAAGGACTCGACGTCCGTCTGCTCCTGCGAGGCGTCGACACGGCCCGGCGTGAACGGGACCTCGACCTCGAAGCCGCCGTCCTTCGCGGCCTGCTCGACGGCCGCGGTGCCCGCGAGCACGATCAGGTCGGCAATCGAGACCGGCTTGCCGAAGGAGGACTGGATGCCCTCCAGGACCCGCAGGACCTGGGCGAGCTCGTCCGGGTTGTTGACGGCCCAGCCGCGCTGCGGCTCCAGGCGGATGCGGCCGCCGTTGGCGCCACCGCGCTTGTCGCTGCCGCGGAAGGAGGCGGCGGCGGCCCAGGCGGCACCGACCAGCTGCGAGACCGTGAGGTCCGAGGCGAGGATCTGCTCCTTGAGCGCGGCGATGTCCGCGGCCTCCAGGGCCGGGCCCTGCTGCGCCGGCAGCGGGTCCTGCCAGATGAGCTCCTCGGAGGGGACCTCCGGGCCGAGGTAGCGGACGACCGGGCCCATGTCACGGTGCGTCAGCTTGAACCAGGCGCGGGCGAAGGCGTCCGCGAACTCGTCCGGGTTCTCGTAGAAGCGGCGCGAGATCTGCTCGTAGACCGGGTCGAAGCGCAGCGACAGGTCGGTGGTGAGCATCTGAGGCTTGTGCTTCTTGTTCGGGTCGTGGGCGTCCGGAATGATCTCCGGGGCGTCCTTGGCGACCCACTGGTGCGCACCGGCCGGGCTCTGCGTGAGCTCGTACTCGTACTCGAAGAGGTGCTTGAAGAAGTCGTGGCCCCACTTCGCGGGCGTCGTGGTCCAGGTGACCTCGAGGCCGGAGGTGATCGCGTCCCCGCCCTTGCCCGTGCCGTACGTGGAGGCCCAGCCCAGGCCCTGCTGCTCGATGGAGGCGCCCTCGGGGTCGGCGCCCACGTTGTCCGCGGGGCCTGCGCCGTGGGTCTTGCCGAAGGTGTGGCCACCGGCGATGAGGGCGACGGTCTCCTCGTCGTTCATCGCCATGCGGCGGAAGGTCTCACGGATGTCGCGGGCCGCGGCGACCGGGTCCGGGTTGCCGTTGGGGCCCTCGGGGTTGACGTAGATGAGGCCCATCTGCACGGCGCCGAGCGGGGACTCCAGCTCGCGGTCGCCGGTGTAGCGCTCGTCGTCCAGCCAGACCTTCTCGGGACCCCAGTAGACGTCCTCCTCCGACTCCCAGACGTCCTCGCGGCCGCCGGCGAAGCCGAAGGTCTTGAAGCCCATGGTCTCCAGCGCGACGTTGCCGGTGAGGATCATGAGGTCGGCCCAGGAGATCGCCTGGCCGTACTTCTTCTTGACGGGCCACAGGAGGCGGCGGGCCTTGTCCAGGTTGCCGTTGTCCGGCCAGGAGTTGAGCGGCGCGAAGCGCTGCTGGCCGGCGCCCGCACCACCGCGGCCGTCGCTGATGCGGTACGTGCCGGCGGAGTGCCAGGCCATACGGATCATGAGCGGGCCGTAGTTGCCGAAGTCGGCGGGCCACCAGTCCTGCGAGGTGGTGAGCACCTCCGCGATGTCGCGCTTGACCGCGGCCAGGTCGAGGTTGTTGAAGGCCTCGGCGTAGTCGAACTCCTCACCGAGCGGGTTCGCCACCGCGGGGTTCTTCGCCAGGATCTTCAGGTTCAGCCGCTCCGGCCACCACTGCCGGTTGCCGCCACCCTGGGTGGGGTGGAGTGCGCGCTCACCGTGCGCTACGGGGCAGCCCCCGGTGGGCGCAACGACTTCGTTGTTCTCGGACATGGAAATCCCTCCGGACGGGGCGGATCGCGGTGCTCAAGTCCTGCATAGGTCCTGCATCGGTCCTGCATACGAGCTGAGCTCTGGGTACTGCGTAAGAACTGTCCAAGCGGAACAGCCGGCGAGAGGCGGCGCCACGCTGGTGGCCCCCGTACTCTCCGCCGAACTGGAACCTTCCTGGTCACTTGGCTCTCGTCGAGCCTGATCCTACAATGGACAGAGTCCAAGTCAAGAAACACGCTAAACCTTGCACAGCTGTTTGTCCTGCCGGCCTGGCTGCACCGACTGAGAAGAATGGTGATCCGAGATGAGCGACCTCCTGGAGCGACTGCGTGGCCGCGGCTGGCGGATGACCTCGCAGCGACGAGTCGTGGCGGAGGTGCTCGACGGCGAGCATGTGCATCTGACCGCGGACGAGGTCCACGTCAGGGCGGCGGCCAAGCTGCCCGAGATCTCGCGCGCGACGGTCTACAACACCCTCGGCGAGCTGGTCTCGCTCGGTGAGGTGATCGAGGTCTCCACGGACGGCCGCGCCAAGCGCTACGACCCCAACGCACACCGGCCGCACCAGCACCTCGTGTGCTCGGGCTGCGGCGCGATCCGCGACGTCCGCCCGCAGGGCAACCCGCTCTCGGACCTGCCGGCCGAGGAGCGCTACGGCTTCACGGTCGAGGCGGTGGAGGTCACGTACCGCGGGGTGTGCCCGTCCTGCTCGGCCTGAGCCGGGTCCGGGCGGTCACAGGACCTTGCTGTGGTCACAGGACCTTGTTGCGTACGAGCACGGAGAGGATCAGCGCACCCGGCAGCAGCGGCAGCCAGCCGCTGATCAGGCGGTAGCCGATCACCGCGGCCGTGGCCAGCGTCATCGGGGTACCGAACACGACCAGCGTGAACACCAGCGCCGCGTCCACCGGCCCTATCCCGCCGGGCGCCGGCACCGCACCCACCATCGCGCTGGCCGCGAGGTGTGCGAAGACCAGATGCGTCCACGGCAGCGGGATGCCGAGCGAGGCGCCGACCGCGGCGAGCGTCGCGGCCTGGAGCAGCGGCAGCGCGGCCGCGCCGCCCCACAGCGCCAGCGCCCGGCTCGGCCTGCTGTGCAGCAGCCGCGCGTCCGTGAGCGCCGTACCGAGGAAGGTCATCAAAGGCCGGCGCAGCGGACGCACCACCTTGAACACCACCACCGCGGCCACGAGCCCGGCGGCCGCACAGCCGAGGACGACCAGGAGGGTCTCGCCGCTCGGCAGCAGCTGCCCGACGGGCAGCGTGTCGGGGAACGCCAGCAGGAACGCGAGGATCAGGGCGAACTTCGCCACCGGCTTGACCAGCGAGTACAGCGCGATCGACGCGGTGGCCCGGGGCAGCGGGATGCCGCGCCCCTGGAGGAACCGCAGCGTGACGGCGTGCCCGCCGAGCCCCGCCGGCACCACGTGGTTGGCGGCGCAGGCCGCGAACTGGGAGGCGAGCAGCTGGCCCGGAGGCAGCCGCTCGGGGATCGCGCCCTGCCGGATGAACGAGGCGCTCACGCTGCTCAGCGCGGTGAAGGCCACGGCGACGAGCAGCCACCACGGGTCGGCGGACGCGAGGCGCGCGGTGCCGTCGCGCACGGACTCCCAGTCGAGAGCGGCCCAGATCCCGATGAGGACGACGGGCAGCACGCTGAGCACGAGCCGGGTCTGCCGGCCGCCGAGGGGGAGCCGCTTCAGGCGGGCGGTGACAGCGGTGACGGTGACGGCGGCGGGTTCGCCGGAGTCGGGCCGTGCGGGTGACAGCGGGTCGGCGGATGCGGGGAGCGGGGCGGCCGCGGAGGGCCCGGGAGCGGACAGCTCCGATGGTCTGAGCGGGGACACGGCGCACGCATTCCTTCCGCGTCGTGCCCGCTCGGAGGGGACTTCCGGGCGCGGGCCGGTCGGACAGTGAGAGGTGGGGTCGGGTACAGGGTTCCCGTTTTGAGGTGTTCCCATCCTTGATGACGAATCGGTGTCTCGTAGCGGAATAGTCACTTCTGTACGGCGGACCGTCAATTGTCCGTCCGTGCCCGGACCTTCACCGGGTCATCCCTGCGGGTGACTGCGGCGCGGCGGCGCAGGAACGGTTGCCCCGCTGGGCGATCTTCTTTTCCGTCACCGAGCCGTGCGCTGTGAAGGAGTGCGATGTCCGACCGTCCGGCTGCCCTGGCCCGCCGCTGCAGAGCCCTCACCGAGGCCCGTTGGTTCGCCGTCGTCGTGATGACGTTGATCCTGGTCAACGCCGTACTGCTGGGCCTCGAGACCTACTCGGGATTCGCCGCCGAATGGCAGTCCGCGCTCCGCATCGCCGAGCACCTCTGCCTCGCCGGATTCACCGTCGAGATCCTGCTGCGGATGGCCGCGCACGCGGACCGGCCGCGGGACTTCTTCCGCGACCCCTGGAACGTTTTCGATCTCCTCGTGGTCGGCTGCGCCTTCCTGCCGGTTGTGAGCGAGAACACCACGCTCCTGCGGCTGCTGCGCCTGGCGCGCGTGCTGCGCACGGCGCGCTTCCTGCCGCAGCTGCGGGTCGTCATGGTGGCGGTCGCGCGCAGCGTGCCCGGCACGCTCAGCTTCCTGCTCGTGGGCGGGCTGCTCCTCTACGTGTACGCGATGGTCGGCTGGCTCTTCTTCCGCGAGGCCGACCCCGGCCACTTCGGCTCGCTCGGCCGCGCGCTGCTCACCCTGCTCCTCCTGATGACCCTCGACGGCCTCGGGGACGCGGTGCGCGCGGGCCTCGAGTTCTCGCGCTGGACGCTGCTCTATTACGGGGCGTACGTGGTGATGGCCTCGTTCGTCCTCGTCAACGTGCTGATCGGCGTGGTCATCAGCTCGCTGGAGGAGGCGAAGGAGTTGGAGCAGCAGGGGGAGGAGGAGGCGCGGGAGAGGGCGGCGCGGGGGCGAGGTGCGAGGCAGGAGGACGCGTCGGGTGCGCGGGGTGCGGGGGATGCGTGGGAGCGGGAGGAGCAGGAGGAGCGGGAGATTCCCGCGCTGCGGATGCGGATTGTGGCGGCGCGGCAGGCGCTGGACGAACTGGAGCAGAGTCTGCCGGGTGGCCGGGGCTGAGCTCGCCGTGTCGTCGGGGGCGCTTGATCGTTTGACGTGATCGGTGCGGTCGGTGCGGTCGGTGCGGTCGGTGCGGTCGGTGCGGTCGGTGCGGTCGGTGCGGTCGGTGCGGTCG
>NZ_FNFF01000003.1:221812-563085 GCF_900100315.1 Streptomyces indicus | reverse complement strand
AACGTCGTGAGACAGTTCGGTCCCTATCCTCTGTGCGCGTAGGAATATTGAGAAGGGCTGTCCCTAGTACGAGAGGACCGGGACGGACGAACCTCTGGTGTGCCAGTTGTACCGCCAGGTGCATGGCTGGTTGGCTACGTTCGGGAGGGATAACCGCTGAAAGCATCTAAGCGGGAAGCCTGCTTCGAGATGAGTATTCCCACCCCCTTTGAGGGGTTAAGGCTCCCAGTAGACGACTGGGTTGATAGGCCGGATGTGGAAGCCCTGTAAGGGGTGGAGCTGACCGGTACTAATAGGCCGAGGGCTTGTCCTCAGTTGCTCGCGTCCACTGTGTTAGTTCTGAAGTAACGAACAGCTGTTGCCGGCTGAACAGTTAACTCAATTGAAAAGAGTGCTTGTTCGCTGCCCTGTTCATGCTCCGGATTTCCGGGGCTACTTGAAAGGGTTTCGGTGGTCATAGCGTGAGGGAAACGCCCGGTTACATTCCGAACCCGGAAGCTAAGCCTCACAGCGCCGATGGTACTGCAGGGGGGACCCTGTGGGAGAGTAGGACGCCGCCGAACAATTATTGGAGGACCCGTGGTCCCAGCGTTCACGCTGGGGACCACGGGTCCTTTTTGTTTTCTGCCGAAGCGCGGCCGATGCGCGGCCCTGCGAGAATGACTTGCGGTACCTAGGACAGGAGTCACCGATGTCGACGAACACCCCCGACGATCGCCCGGAGCGCGAGCAGCGCCGTCGGGACGGTGACCGCGGCGGATACCGCCGCGATGACCGTGGTCCGCGTCGGGACAACGACCGCGGTGGCTTCGGCCGGCGTGACGACCGCGGCCCCCGTCGCGATGACGACCGTGGTGGGTTCCGTGGCCGTGACGACCGTGGTGGTCGTCCCGGTGGCGGTGGTTACGGGCGTCGTGACGACGACCGTGGTGGATTCCGTGGTGGTCGGGACGAGCGGCGTGATGACCGTGGTCCGCGTCGTGACGATGACCGGGGTGGGTTCCGGCGTGATGACCGTGGACCGCGCCGCGATGACGACCGTGGCGGATACCGCCGCGATGACCGTCCGGCGTTCCGTCGTGATGACGACCGCGGTGGGTTCCGTCGAGATGACCGGCGTGATGACCGCGGCCCCCGTCGTGACGACGATCGCGGTGGGTTCCGTGGTCGTGACGACCGTGGTGGTCGTCCCGGTGGCGGTGGTTACGGGCGCCGCGATGACCGGGGTCCCCGTCGTGATGACGACCGTGGTGGGTTCCGTGGCCGTGACGACCGTGGACCGCGCCGCGACGACGACCGGGGTGGATTCCGCGGTCGCGATGACCGTCCGGCGTTCCGTCGTGATGACGACCGTGGTGGGTTCCGTCGTGATGACCGGCGTGACGATCGTGGTCCGCGCCGCGACGATGACCGTGGTGGGTTCCGTGGCGGCCGTGATGACCGTGGTGGTCGTCCCGGTGGCGGCGGTTACGGGCGCCGTGACGACGACCGTGGCGGGTTCCGCCGCGATGACCGGCGTGATGACCGTGGTGGGTTCCGTGGCCGCGACGAGCGTCCGGCGTTCCGCCGTGATGACGATCGCGGTCCCCGTCGTGATGACGACCGCGGTGGGTTCCGTCGTGATGACCGGCGTGACGATCGTGGTCCGCGTCGTGACGACGATCGCGGTGGGTTCCGTGGCGGTCGTGAGGACCGTGGTGGTCGTCCCGGTGGCGGGTTCCGTAACCGCGATGACCGGGGCGGGCGCTCCGGCGGCTACGGCCGGCGGGACGACCGTGGCGGGCGTCCCGGAGGCGGCGGGTACCGCGGCCGCGACGACCGCAGTGGCGGCTTCCGCGGCCGCGACGACCAGCGTGAGCGCGAGCCCGTCAAGCGGCTGCCGATTCCCGACGACGTCACCGGTGACGAGATCGACGGCGATGTGCGTCAGGAGCTCCAGAGCCTGCCGAAGGGGCTCGCGACCGATGTCGCGCGCAACCTCGTCATGGTCGCCAAGCTCATCGACGAGGACCCCGAGGGTGCCTACGGCTACTCCCGCGTCGCCCTGCGGCTCGCGTCCCGTGTCGCCGCCGTCCGCGAGGCCGCCGGCTTCGCCGCGTACGCGAACGAGAAGTACTCCGAGGCCCTCGCCGAGTTCCGTGCCGCTCGCCGGATGACCGGCTCGGCCGAGCTGTGGCCGGTCATGGCGGACTGCGAGCGCGGTCTCGGGCGGCCCGAGAAGGCGCTCGACATGGCCGGTGAGCCCGAGGTGCAGCGCCTCGACAAGGCCGGACAGGTCGAGATGCGCCTGGTCGCGGCCGGTGCCCGGCGCGACATGGGCCAGCTGGACGCCGCGATCGTGACGCTGCAGAGCCCCGAGCTCGCCTCCAACTCCGTGCAGCCGTGGACCGCGCGCCTGCGCTACGCCTATGCGGACGCGCTGCTCGAGGCCGGCCGTGAGGGCGAGGCGCGCGAGTGGTTCGCGAAGGCCGTCGAGGCCGACAAGGACCACAGCACCAACGCCTCCGACCGTCTCGCCGAGCTCGACGGCGTGGAGTTCGTCGACGCCTTCGACGAGGACGAAGACGGTGAAGAAGGCCAGGACGGCGAGGAGTTCGCCGCCGGCGGCCGCGTAGAAGCATCCGATGGCGAGGATGAGGACGACGCGGACGACGACCTCGACGAGGACGAGGACGAGGTCCGGGCTGCCGAGGCGGCCGGTGTGGACGGCGCCGAGTACTACGACCCCGACGACGAGGAGTACGAGGAGGAGACCGCGGCAGCCGCCAAGCCCGCGCTCGACCAGCCGCTCTTCGTGGCCCCCGACGCCGGCCCGGAGGCCGGGGACAAGGGTGACGAGTCCGGGGCTGACAAGGCCTGAGGCGCCAGGAGCTGACGAAGGGGCGGTGACCGCAGACGGTCACCGCCCCTTCGGCGTGTCCGGGAGGCGTGCGGCAGGAGGCGTGCGTCAGTGCGCGAGGCTGCGCAGCACCAGCCCTGTGGCTGGCTTCGGGCCGAACGAGGTCGACTTGCGCGGCATCGTCACGCCCTCGCGCGCGAGTTCCCGTACGACTTCCTCGCGGACGGGGTGCATCAGGACCGCGGTGCCGCCGTCGCGTTCCGCCTTCGCCACTGTGGCCACGGTGTCGTGGATGTACGCGATGTGCGCCGGGTCGTCCGGGATGCGCCAGACGTGGTCGAGGAGTGTGGCGTGCAGGACGGTGGCGTCCAGCCGCTGCCAGGCCTCGGGACGGTCGGCGGGGACCGTACGCGCCAGGAGCTCGGGGGAGGGGCGGTCGACCAGGTGGTACGTGCTGTCGCCGGTCAGGAGGAAGGCGTTGGACTCCGTCGCGGCCGAGGCCAGCGCCTCCATCGCCCGCGACAGCGGCCCTTCGACCTGCCGTACGCGGAAGGAGCCCCGCACGGCGGCCAGCGCGTCGGAGAGGGGGAGCTGGTGCAGCAGGCGGTGGATGGCCCGTACGCGCAGCGGATAGCGGGCCGTGTCGACCAGGAGGACCAGACCGTAGTCCCACGGCGTGCCCCGCGGGTGCTCGGCGCGCAGCCGCAGATAGGTGGCCCAGCGGTGGTGGCCGTCCGCGATCAGGGCCTGGCGGCTGCTCAAGTCCTCGCGGATCTCGGCCAGTTCGGCCGGGTCCGTGACCGACCACAGGCGGTGGCTGAAGCCGTCCTCCGTCGTCGTCGAGAGCAGCGGTGTGCGCTCGACGGCCCGCTCGATCACGGCGGTCGCGCCGGTGCGGGTGCCCTCGCTGCGGTAACTGAGCAGCAGCGGCTCGAAGTTGGCGCCGGCGGCGCGCATCAGGTCCGCCCGGTCCTCGACGATGTGCGGCATCACGTCCTCGTGCGGAAGGACGATGCCCTCGGCCGCCTCGGAGAGTTCGAGGGCGCCGATGAGACCGCGCTGGAGGAGGTCGCCGTTGCGCTGTTCGTAGACGTAGAGCGCCGGCTCGGCGTCGGGCACGAGGATGCCCTCGTCGAGCCAGGAGCGCAGGGTGTCGGCGGCCTGCTCGTGGCGGGCCTCGGGTGCCGCGGCCTGGGGCAGGATCAGGCGGACGATGTTGTGGGGGTCCGCCGACTCCAGGTGGTGCAGCCCGTCGGGCCGTACGACCACGTCGTACGGCGGCGAGGTGACCGCGGCCAGGCTGCCGACCCGATCGGAGTCGTAACGCAGGCCTCTGAACGGGGTGAGGTTCAGACCTTCGGCCCTCTGACCTGTGGTGTTCATTGAGGCATCGTAGTTGTGTCCGAGCCATACGAGATGATCGGGGCACAGGCACCGATCGAGGAGCGAACACGACCATGGCGCACCAGACCGTCAGGACAAGCCCGGCCGGCAGCGAGCGGGCGCTGAGCGCGGCGTACGACACGGCGCTGCTCGATCTCGACGGGGTGGTGTACGCGGGCGGTCAGGCGATCGCGCATGCCGTCGAGTCGCTGCTCACCGCGCGCGAGGGCGGCATGCAGCTCGCGTACGTGACCAACAATGCGCTGCGCCCGCCGCAGGTCGTCGCCGAGCACATCACCGAGCTCGGGGTGCCGACCGAGGCCTCCGAGGTGATCAACTCCGCGCAGGCCGTGGCCCGGCTGATCTCCGAGCAGCAGCCGGCGGGCGCCAAGGTGCTGGTCATCGGTGGCGAGGGGCTGCGGATCGCGCTGCGTGAGCGAGGGCTCGTACCGGTGGAGTCGGCCGATGACGATCCGGCGGCTGTCGTGCAGGGGTACGGCGGACCCGAGCTGCAATGGGGCCGGTTCGCGGAGGCTTGCTACGCGATCGCGCGCGGGGTGCCCTGGTACGCGTCGAACACCGACCTGACGATTCCGAGCGGGCGCGGCATCGCGCCCGGCAACGGAGCGGCGGTCGAGGTCGTACGGATCGCCACGGGGGCCGAGCCGCAGGTGGCGGGCAAGCCGCTGCCCCCGATGCACCGCGAGACGATCCTGCGCACGGGCGCGCGGCATCCGCTGGTGGTGGGGGACCGGCTCGACACGGACATCGAGGGTGCGTACAACGGGCAGGTCGACTCGCTGCTCGTCCTGACCGGCGTGACCGACGGCGCCCAACTGCTCGCGGCCAAGCCCGAGCACCGGCCCACCTATGTCGACGCGGATCTGCGCGGGATGCTCACCGGGCAGCCTGAGGTCGTGGCCGAGGGCGAGGGTTTCCGGTGCGGCGGGTGGACCGCGCGGGCGGGGGAGAGCCTCGAACTCGACGGTGAGGGCGAGGCGTTGGACGGTCTGCGTGCGCTGTGCGCGGCGGCCTGGACGCATGCGGGGGACGGGGCGTGCGGGCTCGACTCGGGGAAGGCGCTGGCGAAGCTCGGGCTGTGAGAGGTGAAGAAGGGGGTACGCCGGTCACCGGCGTACCCCCTTCTTCGTACGTGGCTCAGGCGTCCTCGCCCGCCGTCAGGAGGTCGTCCTCGGTGGCGCCCTGGCGCCAGTAGCCCGTGAACTTCACGCGCCGCTTGTCGAAGCCGCGCTCGCCGACGAGGTGGCGGCGCAGCGCCTTCACCGTGGCCGATTCGCCGGCGATCCAGGCGTACGGGGAGCCGTCCGGCAGGTCGGCCGCGCGGACCGCGTCCACCGTGCCGCCCGCCGTGACCCACTCGACCGTCGCGTCCGCGGCGGTCTTCAGCTCCTGGCGGTCGGCCGGGTCGCGGACCTCGAGCCACACCCGGACCGGCTGACCGGCCGGGAGCGTCTCGAGGATGCTCGCGACGGCGGGAAGCGCCGACTCGTCGCCGGTCAGGAGCAGCCAGTCGCTGTCCTGCGGCGGGCGGAAGTCGTACGCGCCGTTCTCCTCGTCCACCGGGGCGAGAACGGAGACCCGGTCGCCCGGTGCGCAGCGCTGCGCCCAGCCCGAGGCCGGGGCGGTGGTGCCGTGCAGGGCGAAGTCGACGAGGAGTTCGTCGGGGGTCAGGGCGCGGGTGGTGTACGTGCGCATGATGCCGCGCACCGAGGGGTCGAGCTCGCGCCAGGCCGCGTACCAGTTGTCGCCCTGCTCCGACGGCACGACCGGGGCGTCCTGGCCGGGGTGCGGCAGGAACAGCTTGATGCGCTGGTCACGGCCGGCCGAAGCCATCCGCGCGAGGTCCGGGCCGCCGAACGCGACGCGGATCATCGAGGGCGTGAGCTGTTCCTTGCGGAGGACGTGGGTGTCGAAGAACTGGTACGGGGCGTCGGACACGGGCGGGTGCCTCCTGTGGTTCGGGGCGTGGGGGCCGGGTGGGCCGGTGTGCCGGCGGTGCTGGGTGGCCGGGTGGGCCGACGTGCCGACCGTGCTGGGTGGCCGGTCTGCCGGTGGTGCCGGTGCGGGGCCGGGTGAGCCCGGCGGCGGTCAGGCCTTGAGCTTGTCGGCCTTCTCGATGGCCTCGGCGAGCGCTTCGAGGACCGGCGCGTAACCGGCGTAGCTGTAGCGCTCCTCCATCGACCACGGGATGACCTGGCCGGCCTCGACGGCGGGCAGCCGGGTCCACGTGGGCTTCTTCGCCAGCTCGGCGGCGGGCAGGGTCTGGCTGCGGTTGTCGAGCAGGATCAGATCGGCGTGGTACTTGTCCGCGTTCTCCCAGCTGAGGAACTCCCAGAAGCCCCACTCGTCGACCTTCTTGCCCTCGACGAATTCGACGCCGAGGTCCTTGAAGTAGTTCAGGTCGCAGTACGAGTCCGGGACGGCCACGTAGAACTGGTCCTTGTCGGCGGTGACCGCCATGACCTTCAGGCCCTTGTTCTTCTTCGCCGCCTCGCGCACCCGCGCCTCGGCCTTGTCGAAGCGGGCCCGGGCGTCCTTGACGGTCTTGGCCTCCAGGTCGGCGCCGAGCGACTTCGCCAGGTCCGTGTAGCGCTTCAGCGGGTCGAGCAGCGTGCGGCGGGCGCCGTCGATGCCGACCGTCGGGGCGAGCGCCTCGATCTTCTTGGTCGACTCCTCAGGCACGAACCACAGGAGCGGCGCCGGGAACATGTTGCTGATCAGCAGGTCGGGCTGGAGCGACGCGTACTTCTCGACGTTGAACTGGCCCCAGTCCTCGCCGAGGCTCGTCAGCTTCGTCAGGTCGAGCTCGCCGGCCTGCGGGTTGGGCTTGCCGTCGATCGGCTTGCTCGGGCCGAAGATGCCGACGCACTCGATGCCGTAGTCGTGCAGGGCGGCCGCGGAGGAGACGAAGGCGACGATCCGCATCGGCTTGTGGTCGACCTCGGCGGTCTTGCCGCGGTCGTCCTTGAAGGACCAGGGCTTGTCCTTGCCCTTGTCCGCGCTCGTGGCGGGCTTCTTGTCGTCGCCGCACGCGGTGAGCACGGCACCGAGGCCGAAGGCCGCACCGGCCGCGAGCAGGCCGCGGCGGGAGAGCCCGCCCGTGTTGACGGTCATCAGGCGACCTTCTTCGCGTCCTGGAGGGCGGTGGCGAGGGATTCGAGCAGCGGGGCGATGCCGGCGTGGCTGAACTGCGGCTCGTTGTACCAGGCCACGATCTGGCCCGCCTTGGCCGCGGGGAGCTTCGCCCAGGTCGGCTTGGACTTCATCAGGTCCTCGTGCTGGAGGTTCCCGGTGCGCTTGTCGACGAGGAGGACGTCGGCCTCGTACTGGTCGGCCTTCTCCCAGCTCAGCTCCTCGAAGAAGCCGCCGTCCAGGACCTTCTGCGGGGTCACGATGTCCACGCCGAGCTCGCGGTAGTAGCGCAGGTCCGTGAAGTCCTCGGGGGTGCCCACGTAGAACATGTCGGCGGTGGCGGAGACCGCCATCACCTTGAGCTTCTTCGCCTTCGCCGTCTTCGCGGCCTGGCGCACCGACTCGGCCGCGGCCTCGAAGCGCTGCTTGGCGTCGGTGACCTTCTTGGCCTTCAGGTCCGCGCCGAGCGAGGCGGCGAGCTCGCCGAAGCGGTCGATGACGCCGGTCAGCGAGGTCTTGCCGGTGAGGATGCCGACCGAGGGCGCGACCGCCTCGATCTTCTTCGCCGACTCCTCGGGGATGTACCAGAGGGTGGGCGAGACGTTCATCGTGGTGACGAGGACGTCGGGCTGGAGGCCCGCGTACTTCTCGAGGTTGAACTCGCCCCAGGCGTTGCCGATGATCTCGACCTTGTCGACGTCCATCCGGCCGGCCTGCACATCGGGCTTGCCGTTCTTGAGCTTCGTGGGGCCGAACACGCCCACGCACTCGACGCCGAAGTCGTACAGGGCGGAGGCGGCGCCGACGTAGGCGACCACGTTCTTCGGGGTGGAGTCCTTTTTGACGGTCTTGCCGCGGTCGTCCTTGAACGACCAGCCGGCCGCCTTGCCGGGGGACTCGGAGTCCTTCGAGCCGCCCGAGTCGCCGCACGCGGCGAGCGCCGCGCCCAGGCCGAGGGCGCCGCCGGCGGAGAGGAGTCCGCGGCGGGATATCCGGGCCCGCGGGCCGGCGGAGGAAACGGTGGGACGCGACGGCAACATTGGTCGTGCTCTCTCGTCGAGGGAAAGTGCGAGGGTAGGCTAACCTAACCGGGTGTTGGTCGACAGTCCCCCTCAGCCGCAGACGCAGCCGCCACCAGCCGAGACGGTGCCGGCCAGGCGTCACGCGCTACGCGCCGCCGGTCTGCTCGTCTCGCTCGGCGTGCTGCTGCTCGTCGTCGTGGCGAGCATCGCGATAGGCGCCAAGCAGATACCCGTCGGCGACGTCTGGCACGGCCTGTTCGGCAACACGGGCACCGACAACGACGTCGTCATCCGCGAGCTGCGCCTGCCGCGCACGCTCCTCGGACTCCTCGCGGGCGCCGCGCTCGGCCTCGCCGGCGCCGTGATGCAGGCGCTCACGCGCAACCCGCTCGCTGACCCCGGACTGCTCGGCATCAACGCCGGAGCCTCCGCCGCCGTCGTCTCGGCGATCAGCTTCTTCGGGGTCACCTCGCTGACCGGCTACGTCTGGTTCGCCTTCGCCGGCTCCGCCGCCGTGATGGTCCTCGTCTACGCGCTCGGCGGTGTCCGCGCCGCGACGCCCGTACGGCTCGCGCTCGCCGGTACGGCCGCGACCGCCGCGCTCTACGGCTACATCAACGCCGTACAGATCATGGACACCGCGGCCCTCGACAAGATGCGCTTCTGGACGGTCGGTTCGCTGGCCTCCGCCTCCATGTCCACCGTCGGACAGGTGCTGCCCTTCATCGGTGTCGGCATCGTCCTCGCGCTCATCGTCGCCCGCCCGCTGAACGCGATGGGCATGGGCGACGACACCGCCCGCGCCCTCGGCGCCCACGTCAACCGCACCCGTGCCGTCGCGATGCTCGCCGTCACGCTGCTGTGCGGCGCGGCCACCGCGGCCTGCGGCCCGATCGTGTTCGTCGGCCTGATGGTGCCGCACATGGTGCGCAGCTTCACCGGACCCGACCAGCGCTGGATCCTGCCGTACGCCACGGTCCTGTCGCCTGTGCTGCTGCTCGGCGCCGACGTCATCGGCCGCGTGGTCACGCGCCCCGCCGAGCTCCAGGTCGGCATCGTGACGGCCCTCATCGGCGGCCCGCTCTTCATCTTTCTCGTACGACGCCGGAGGATGGCGCAGCTGTGAAGGCACCGGAATCCGCACCGAAGCCGAAGGCCCCGTCCCAGAGGGCGCAGGGCACCCCGATCCGGGCGCTGCGCACCGCCGGCGGCCTGTCCGTGCGCTTCGAGCTGCGGCCGCTGGTCACGGTGGTGGCGCTGCTCGTCGTCGCGCTCGCGGCGAGTGTGGTGCTCATCGGCACCGGCGACTTCCAGATCCCCGCGTCCGACGTGATCAGCACGCTGCTCGGCAATGGCAGCGTGGCGCACGAGTTCATCGTCAACGACCTGCGGCTGCCGCGGGTGGTGGTCGGCCTCCTGGTCGGTGCCGCGCTCGGCCTGTCCGGCGCTCTGTTCCAGTCCGTGACGCGCAACCCGCTCGGCAGCCCCGACATCATCGGCTTCGGGCAGGGTTCCACGGTGGGCGCGCTCGTCGTGATCGTCCTGTTCAAGGGCAGCGCCGAGGCCGTCGCGTACGGCTCCCTCGCCGGCGGTCTGGTCACCGGCGTGCTGATCTACCTGCTCGCCTGGAAGCGCGGCGTGCACGGCTACCGCCTGGTGCTCGTCGGCATCGGCGCCGCGGCCGTGCTCACCGCGGTCAACGGCTATCTGCTCACCAAGGCGCAGATCGTGGACGCGGCCCGCGCGGTCGTCTGGATCACCGGCTCGCTCAACGGGCGCGGCTGGGAGCAGGTCGGCCCGCTGTTCTGGTTCTGCGTGATCCTCATCCCGCTCGTCTTCGCGTACGCCCGTCCGCTGCGCATGCTGGAGATGGGCGACGACGTGGCGTATGCCCTCGGTGTACGGGTGGAGCGCACCCGGCTCGTCCTGATGACCGCGGCCGTGCTCCTGACCGCCGCGGCCACCGCGGCCGCCGGCCCCGTCGCCTTCGTCTCGCTCACCGCGCCGCAGCTCGCGCGCCGCCTGACGCGTTCGCCCGGGCCCAACCTGCTCGCGTCGATGGTCATGGGCGCCACGCTGCTCATCGCCGCCGACCTGGGCGCCCAACGCGTGTTCGGCGCCGACCAGTTGCCGGTGGGCGTCGTGACCGGCGTGCTCGGCGGCGGATACCTGCTCTGGCTGCTCGCGGCCGAGCGGAAAGCGGGGCGGATTTGAGCAGGTCAGCACGTACGAAGAAGACGGCAGCAACCGATCAGCAGAACCAGGAGCGTGCTCCCTTGAACCGCCTGTCCGCGGACAACGTCACCCTCGGCTACGACCAGCGCGTCATCGCCGAGCAGCTGTCGGTCGAGATCCCTGACCACTCCTTCACGGTGATCGTCGGGCCCAACGCCTGCGGCAAGTCCACGCTCCTGCGCGCCCTGTCGCGGATGCTCAAGCCGTCCGAGGGCCGGGTCCTGCTCGACGGGCAGACCATCCACTCCATGCCCGCCAAGAAGGTCGCGAAGACGCTCGGCCTGCTCCCGCAGTCCTCGGTCGCGCCCGACGGCATCACGGTCGCCGACCTCGTCGGCCGCGGCCGCTACCCGCACCAGGGCCTGCTCCGCCAGTGGTCACCCGAGGACGAGCGGGTGGTCCAGGAGTCGATGGCCTCGACGGGGGTCGCCGAACTCGCGGACCGCTATGTCGACGAACTCTCCGGCGGACAGCGCCAGCGCGTCTGGATCGCGATGGCCCTGGCGCAGCAGACGCCGCTGCTGCTCCTCGACGAGCCGACGACCTTCCTCGACATCCAGCACCAGATCGACGTCCTCGACCTCTGCGCCGACCTGCACGAGGAGCAGGGCCGCACGCTGGTGGCCGTCCTGCACGACCTCAACCACGCGGCCCGCTACGCCACCCACCTGATCGCGATGCGCGACGGCAAGGTGATCGCCGAGGGCCCGCCCTCCGAGATCGTCACCGCCGACCTGGTCGAGCGCGTCTTCGGCATGCGGTGCCAGATCATCGACGACCCGGAAACCGGCACACCGCTGGTGGTCCCGGCGGCGCGCAAGGGGCGGGTGCGGGATGCGGTGGGGGGCTTGGGGCGTTAGGGGCCGGGGCGGGGGGCGCTCCGGTGCGCGCGTTTCGCCTGCCCCGCGGACGAGCGGGGGCACGGGGGCGTCAGCCCCCGGACACCTTCCCGCCGCGGAGCGGCGGAGCAGGCCCGCCGCGCGGGCGAAGGGCACCCAGCCCCCCGTAGAACTCAGAGCAGCTTGCGGAGCTGGAGCAGGTCGCGGAACGAAGCCTCCAGCTTCACCCGGCCCGCAGCCCACGCCTTCGCGAAGTTGAGCTCGCCGTTCACCATCGCGACCAGGTCGTCGCCCGTCATGGCCAGACGGATCTGCGCCTTCTCGCGCGGGGCACCCTCGTACGTGTCCCGCACCTCGATCCGGCCGTCCTGGAGGCGGCCGGTGAACGTGGTGTCGAGGTCCTTGATGTGGCAGCTGAGCGAGCGGTCGAGCGCGGCCGCACTGCGGACGTCGCCCTCGGCCGAGGCCAGATTGTCGCTGAGTCTGTCGAGCGCGCCGCGGCACTCTTCGATCGTCGCCATCGTGATCGACGGTACCTCAGAGCCGGTCGCCGAACCCCTGTCAGTCCTTCGCGGTAGCGTCATGGCATGAGCTACCCGATGCCGGGGCCCGAGAGCGAGGCCCCCTCGGACGACGACCGCGTCCAGGCCGAGGCGGCCGCGCCCCCGGCGCAGGCCCCCGACCCCGACGAGCCCCGCCCGCTGGGCGTCGCGCGCACCGCCACCGGACACGCCGAGGTGGACGCACAGCTGGAGCGCCTCGGCGACGTGGACCACCTCGCCACCGACGGGCACATCGAGGTGTACGAGGATGTGCACGCGGGCCTGCGCGACACCCTCACCGCGCTCGACGCACGACAGGGACCCCCGCCACCCGGCCCCCGGCCCATCCCCGGTGGCGCCCCCGCACGACCGTACGACCACAGGAGCTGAACCGAACGTGGCAGGAGTGGCACGCCGCCGCCTCGACGCCGAACTCGTCCGCCGCAAGCTGGCCCGCTCGCGCGAGCACGCCAGCCAGCTGATCGCCGCGGGCCGCGTCACCGTGGGCCGCAATGTCGCGACCAAGCCGGCCACCCAGGTGGAGACGGCGGCGGCCATCGTGGTCGCCGCCGACGACAGCGACCCCGACTACGTCTCGCGGGGCGGGCACAAACTCGCGGGCGCCTTCGAGGCGTTCGTGCCGCAGGGGCTCGTCGTGCAGGGTCGCCGCGCCCTGGACGCCGGCGCCTCCACCGGGGGCTTCACGGACGTGCTGCTGCGCGCCGGCGCGGCCCACGTCGTCGCCGTGGACGTCGGCTACGGGCAGCTCGCCTGGTCGCTCCAGAGCGACGAGCGCGTGACCGTCAAGGACCGGACGAACGTACGGGAGTTGACGGTCGAGGTCATCGACGGCGAGCCCGTCGACCTGGTCGTGGGCGACCTGTCCTTCATCCCGCTGGGCCTCGTCCTGCCCGCCCTCGTCCGCGTGGCGGCGCCCGGCGCCGACCTCGTCCTGATGGTCAAGCCGCAGTTCGAGGTGGGCAAGGAGCGGCTCGGCAGCGGTGGAGTCGTGCGCAGTCCCGAGCTGCGTGCGGAAGCGGTACGGACGGTGGCCGGGCAGGCCTGGCAACTCGGGTACGGCGTACAGGGCGTGACGGCCAGCCCGCTGCCCGGACCGTCAGGAAACGTCGAGTACTTTCTGTGGCTCAGGGCCGGTGCACCCGAACTGGACCCGGCCGACCTGGAGCGAGCGGTGGCGGAGGGACCCAGTTGACGAGTCAGACGGACGGTCAGACCGGCAGTGAGACCGGCGAGGAGACGGCGGAGCGCACCGTCTTCCTGCTCGCGCACACCGGCCGTCCGGCCGCCATCCGCAGCGCCGAACTCGTCGTCCAGGGACTGCTGCGCAGCGGTCTCGGGGTGCGGGTGCTCGCGCAGGAGGCCGCCGATCTGCCGCTGCCGCCCGAGGTCGAACTGATCCCGGAAGCGAGCCCCGAAGCCCTCGACGACTGCGAGCTGCTCATCGTCCTCGGCGGCGACGGCACCCTGCTGCGCGGCGCCGAGTTCGCCCGCGCCTCCGGGGTGCCGATGCTGGGCGTGAACCTCGGCCGGGTCGGCTTCCTCGCCGAGGCCGAGCGCGACGACCTCGACAAGGTCGTGGACCGCGTGGTCACGCGCGCGTACGAGGTCGAGGAGCGCATGACGCTCGACGTCCGCGTGCGCAGCAACGGCACGGTGGTGCACACGGACTGGGCGCTGAACGAGGCGGCCGTGCAGAAGGTGTCGCCGGAGCGGATGCTCGAGGTCGTCCTGGAGATCGACGGCCGGCCGGTCAGCGGCTTCGGCTGCGACGGCATCGTGTGCGCGACGCCCACCGGTTCGACGGCGTACGCCTTCTCGGCGGGCGGACCCGTGGTGTGGCCGGAGGTCGAGGCGCTCCTCATGGTCCCGATCAGTGCGCACGCGCTGTTCGCCAAGCCGCTGGTGACCTCGCCGGACTCGGTGCTCGCCGTGGAGGTGCAGCCGGATACGCCGCACGGGGTGCTGTGGTGCGACGGGCGGCGGACCGTGGAGCTGCCCGAGGCGGCACGCGTGGAGGTGCGCCGCGGTGCGGTGCCGGTGCGGCTGGCCCGGCTCCACCACGCGTCCTTCTCGGACCGCCTGGTGGCGAAGTTCGCGCTGCCCGTCTCGGGGTGGCGCGGGGCGCCGAAGTAGGAGGCCGGCGGGCGCGCGTGCCCTCGCGCACCGGAGTCGCGTGCCTTCGCGCCCACCGGAGTCGCGTGCCTTCGTGCGTACCGGAGTCGCGTGCCTTCGTGCGCACCGGGGACGCGACCCTCGTGCGCGCCCGAGGCACGCGCCAGCACCCACCCCCGCGGGTGATACCGCCGGACTTGGGCCCCTGTGTCACCTGCCCGTTCGGGGTACGGGGCCGGGGCCCGTCGCACGGGGGGCCCGAGACCTCGTAAGGTCGTGTCCGTGTTGGAGGAGATGCGGATACGGTCGCTCGGAGTCATCGACGACGCGGTGGTCGAGCTGTCGCCCGGATTCACCGCGGTCACCGGTGAGACCGGCGCGGGCAAGACCATGGTCGTCACCAGTCTCGGTCTGCTGCTGGGCGGTCGCGCCGACCCCGCCCTCGTACGGATCGGCGCCAAGAACGCCGTGGTCGAGGGCCGTATCAGGGTGCCCGCCGACGCCTCGGCCGTGGTGCGCGCCGAGGAGGCCGGTGCGGAACTGGACGACGGGGCGCTGCTGATCAGCCGTACCGTTTCCGCCGAGGGGCGCTCCCGGGCCCATCTGGGCGGGCGCAGCGTGCCCGTCGGGCTGCTCGGCGAGCTCTCCGAGGACCTCGTCGCCGTGCACGGGCAGACCGACCAGCAGGGCCTGCTCAAGCCGGCCCGGCAGCGGCAGGCCCTCGACCGGTACGCCGGGGACGCCGTCGCCGTCCCGCTCGCCAAGTACGCGGCCGCGTACAGGCGCCTGCGCGCCGTCAGCGCCGAGCTCGACGAGATCACCACGCGCGCCCGCGAACGGGCGCAGGAAGCCGATCTGCTGCGCTTCGGACTCGACGAGATCGCGGCCGTCGAGCCGCGGCCCGGCGAGGACGTGGAGCTGTCCGCCGAGGCCGAGCGGCTCGGGCACGCCGAGGCCCTCGCCTCCGCCGCGACCGCCGCGCACGGCGCGCTCGCCGGCAACCCCGAGGACCCCGAGGGCGTCGACGCCGGGATGCTCGTCGGCGGCGCCCAGCGCGCGCTCGACGCCGTACGCTCGCACGATCCCGCGCTCGCCGGTCTGGCCGAGCGGCTCGGCGAGATCGGCATCCTGCTCGCGGACGTGGCCGGGGAGCTTGCCGGATACGCCGACGACCTCGACGCCGATCCGCTGCGGCTCGCCGCCGTCGAGGAGCGCCGTGCCGCGCTCACCCAGCTGACCCGCAAGTACGGCAAGGACGGCGGCGCCGGGGACATCGCCGCCGTGCTCGCCTGGGCCGAGACCAGTGCCGCCCGGCTCACCGAACTCGACGGCGACGACGAGCGGATCGGCGAACTCACCGCCGAGCGCGACGCGCTCCGCGGCGAACTGGCCGGTCTGGCACAGGCGTTGACCGACGCGCGCGCCGAGGCGGCCGAGCGGTTCGCCGCCGCCGTCACCGAGGAGCTTGCCTCCCTCGCGATGCCGCACGCCCGCGTCACCATCGCGATCGGGCAGACCGAGGACCCGGCCGGCATCGAGGTCGGCGGCCGCACCGTCGCGTACACCTCGACCGGTGTCGACGAGGTGGAGCTGCTGCTCGCCCCGCACCCGGGCGCCCCGCCGCGGCCGATCGCCAAGGGCGCGTCCGGCGGTGAGCTGTCGCGCGTGATGCTCGCCGTCGAGGTGGTGTTCGCCGGTTCGGACCCCGTGCCCACGTATCTCTTCGACGAGGTGGACGCCGGCGTCGGCGGCAAGGCGGCCGTCGAGGTCGGAAGGCGGCTCGCGCGCCTGGCCCGGTCCGCACAGGTCGTGGTCGTCACGCACCTGCCGCAGGTGGCGGCCTTCGCCGACCGCCAGCTCCTCGTCGAGAAGACCAACGACGGCTCGGTGACCCGCTCGGGCGTCAAGGTGCTCGAAGGCGAGGACAGGATCCGGGAGTTGTCGCGGATGCTCGCCGGCCAGGAGGACTCCGAGACGGCCCGCGCCCACGCGGAGGAGCTGCTGGCCGCGGCGCGCGTGGAGGGCTGAGGCGCGCTGCCGCGGGTCGTACGACTGCGGCAGGCGGGGCGCTCGGTGAGCTGTTGGGCGACCGGTGCCAGCCGGTGGGCGCACTCACCCATGTGGGTGGTCCACGTGATCTCCTTGCCGCCGGGGACACAGGTCGCGGTGCCCGACGGTGCCGGAACGTGCGTACGGACTGGCATCCTTGGCGGAGCACCGCGCGGCCCGCGAGGACCGGCCCGCGCGCCCCCCGGCCCCAACTGCCGGGCCGTCCCCGCCGATTCATGCCGATTCAGGAGCACCAGCGCAGTGACCCACCCGAGCAGCCGGCCGCCGCAGGGCAGGACTCCGCTGCGTACCGTGCAAGTGCTCGGTGGCGGCAGCGCGGGCAGCTCCGTGCACGTGCGCTCGCTCACCGCGGGACTGGTCGCGCGGGGCGTGCGGGTCACGGTGTGCGCGCCGCCGGGGCTCGACGACACCTACGGGTTCACCGCGGCGGGCGCGCAGTTCGTGCCCGTGCCGCGGCGCACCGACCCGGTCTCGGTCTCCGCGCTGCGGGCCGCCTGCGCCGAGGCCGACCTCGTGCACGCCCACGGGCTGCACGCGGCCGTGCGGTCCGCGCTGGCACGCCCCGCGCAGACCGGGCGCCGCACCCCGCTCGTGGTCACCTGGCACACCCGGGCGCACGCGGAGGGCGCGCGGGCCCATCTCCTGCGGCTCCTGGAGCGCAGGGTGGCGAGGGCCTCCTCGGTGGTGCTCGGCACCTCGTCCGAGCTCGTGGACCGGGCCCGCAGCCGCGGCGCCCGCGACGCCCGCCTCGCCCCCGTCGCCTTCCCCGCGCCGCGGCGGCCGCCCGCGCCCGCGCACGACGACCCCGAGCGGCTCGGGCACAAGGCGCGGGCCGAACTGGGCGCCGTGGACCGCCCGTTGCTGCTCGCCGTCGGCTCCCTGGAACCGCACCGCGGCTATGGCACACTGCTCGACGCGGCCCACGCGTGGCTGCGGCTCGACCCCGTACCGCTGCTCGTGGTGGCGGGCGAGGGTCCCGAACGGGCCGCGCTCCAGCGCCGTATCGACCTCGAAGGCCTCCCGGTACGCCTCGTCGGCCGCCGCGACGACGTACCAGAGCTCCTCACCGCCGCCGACGTGGCGCTGCTCCCCAGCCGCTGGGAGTCCCGCTCGGTGCTCGCCCACGAGGCCCTGCACTCCGGGGTGCCGCTGGTCGCGACGGCCGTCGGGGGAGTGCCCGAACTCGTCGGCGACGCGGCCGAGTTGGTCCCGTACGGCGACTCCCGTGCCCTGGCCTCGGCCGTCGAGCGGCTGCTCGTGGACCCGGGCCGCCGCGCCTGGCTGCGGGCCCAGGGCCTCGCGCAGGCGGCGACGTGGCCGACGGAGGACGACACGGTGGCGCAGATCCTCAGCGTGTACGACGAGTTGACCGAGCCGCTGCGCTGACCTCGCCCCCCACGCTGAGCCGGCGGCACAGCTGATACGCGCACGGGCCACCCGCCCCCGTACGCGCACGGGCCACCCATTCCGTACGCGCTAAGAACCCCCCACCAACCGCCGCGCCCGCAACGCCAGACTGAGAGCGAGCACCGTCTGCGGATCGTCCAGGTCCGTGCCCAGCAACTCCGCTATCCGCGCGAGGCGGTTGTAGAGCGTCTGCCGGTTCAGGTGCAGCTCGCGGGCCGTCTCCGCCTTGCGTCCCGCGTGCGTCAGATACGTGGACAGGGTCGGCAGGAGCGGCGGCTTGGAGCGGGCGTCGTGCTCGATCAGGGGCCCGATCGCGCGGTCGACGAAGGCCGCCAGGTCCGGGTGGTCGCGCAGCCGCCAGAGCAGCAGTTCGGTGTCGAGGCGGCGCGCGTCGTACCAGGGACGGTCCGACAGGCCCTGGGCCGCCGTCGCCGTCTCGGCCGCGTGCCGCAGACCCGCCGAGGCCGCCACCCAGCCACCGGCGACCCCCACCACGACCACCGGCGCACGGCCCGCAGCGCGCAGCCCCGCACGCTCCACCCCGGCCCGCAGCGCGGCCGCCACACGGTCGGCCACCGCGGTCCGCTCGGACTCCGAGCGCAGCCCGAGGAGCAGCGGCACCCGCCCCTCCACCGGACGCACCCCGACGAGCACCGGCACCCCCACGGCCGCGAGCTCCTCCGAGACGGCGCGCGCGAGCACCGCCCAGCCGCCGCCCGGCGCGAACGCCACCGTGTCGTCCGGCAGCCGCATCACCACCGGCAGCAGCGGCCCGTCGCCGGGCTTGAAGCCGAGCACGCGGGCCTGGGCGGGGGCGTCCGGCGCGGCGATCCGCCCCTCGGCGAGGTCGGTCAGGAAGTCGCCGCGCCCGCGGGCCGCCAGCTCCTCCTCCTGCCGGGCCTGCATCAGCACGACGGCCAGGATCCCCGCCGCGCGCTCCGCCGCGATCCGGTGCACCGGAAGCAGCGGCGAGCTCACCGCGAGCAGCGCGATCCGGGCCCGTACGGACCCCGGGGCGGCGCTCCCCGGTGCGCCGCCGCCACTGCCCGGCACGTCCACGAGCACCGCGTTGGCCGGCGGCCCGGCCTCCCGCGACCGCCCCCGCAGCCCCTCCCAGACCTGGAGCGGATCCACCCCGGCAGCCGACGGGCCCGCCGCGTACAGGAGCTGGCCGTCGGCGGTCTCCAGGAACACCGGGTTGTCCGTGAACTCCGCGAGGATCGAGAGCACCTGCGGCACCCCGCCTCCGCCGAGCAGCGCCCGCGTACAGCGCCGGTGCACCTCCTCGGCCTGCTGGAGCAGCGTGTAGTGCCCGTTCACGATCTCGGTGTGCACCTCTTCGGTGACCGTCACGAACGGCACCTCGCGGTGCAGCTGCACGAGGGGGAGCCCGGCCGCGCGCGCGGTGTCCACGATCGCGGCCGGCAACCGGGCGAAGCGCGGGCCGAGTTCGACGACGAGGGCCGCGATCTGGCGCTCGGCCAGCTTGCGCACGAAGGCCCGTTGCTCGGCCGGGCGCGTGCCGAGCCCGAGCCCGGTGGTCAGGAGCAGCTCGCCGCCCTTGAGCAGCGAGGCGATATTGGGCACCTCGCCCGCGTGCACCCAGCGGACCGTGCGCTGAAGGCGCTCCGCGCCGACGAGGACCTCGGGCAGGCCGCTGCGCAGACTCGGCAGTTCGAGCGCGCCCTTGACCGTGATCCCGCCCCCGTCGGCGGGCCCGTGCATGTTCATCCTCCGGACGCTACCTGCGGCCGCGTTTCCGGAACATCACCGGCCGGTCACAGCGGTACGCGACCGGCCCCGCAGGGCGACAACTCGTCGTCCCCACAAGGCGATTGCACGACTTGATGTCTGTTGTGGCCTGCGTCACCCCGGGCCAAGCTGCGCGGTCATGACAGAAACCTCCCCGCGTTCCCCGGGCAGCGGCGCGCCGCAGCGCGAGGTCCACCGCCTCAAGGCGAACTCCGTCGGCCTGGTCGGCGTCGTCTTCATGGCCGTGGCCACCGCCGCGCCGATCACCGCGATGACCGGCAACCTGCCCATCGCCGTCGGCTTCGGCAACGGCACCGGCGCTCCCGCCGGCTACCTGTTCGCCACGCTCGTCCTGACGGTGTTCTCGGTCGGCTACGTGGCCATGGCCCGCCGTATCACCGCCGCCGGCGCCTTCTACGGCTACATCTCGCACGGCCTCGGCCGCATCGCGGGCATGGCCTCCGGCATGCTCGCGGTCCTCGCGTACGTGGTCTTCGAGGCCTCGATCGTCGGCGTCTTCGCGTACTTCACCAAGACCACCGTCGCCGACCAGCTCGGCTGGGACGGACCCTGGATCCTGTACGCGGCCCTGATGCTCGCCGTCACCGGCATCCTCGCGTACTTCGACATCAACCTCACCGCCAAGGCGCTCGGCGTGATGCTGCTCGCCGAGATCGCGGTCCTCTTCGCGGTGGCCACGGCCGTCCTCCTCAACGGCGGCGGCCCCGACGGCATCCCGGTCGAGCCCATCAACCCGGCGAACGCCTTCACCGGAGCATCGGCCGGACTCGGCCTCTTCTTCGCCTTCTGGTCCTGGGTCGGCTTCGAATCGACCGCCATGTACGGCGAGGAGTCCAGGAACCCGAAGAAGGTCATCCCGCGCGCCACCCTCATCTCGGTGATCGGCGTCGGCCTCTTCTACATCTACGTCTCGTGGATGACGATCGCCGGCAACGGCCTGTCCGGCTCGGTGAAGATCTCCTCCTCCGCGACCCCGCTCGACCTCTTCTTCGCCCCGGCGCAGTCCTTCATCGGCGCCTGGGCCGTGGACACCTTCCAGTGGCTCCTGATCACAGGCTCGTTCGCCTGCGGCATGGCCTTCCACCAGTGCGCCTCGCGCTATCTGTACGCCATCGGCCGCGAGGGCTTCCTGCACCCCGCCCTCGGCCGTACGCACGCCAAGCACGGCTCGCCGTACATCGCCTCGTACGTCCAGAGCGCCATCGCGGTCGTTCTCGTCGGCGCCTTCTGGCTCACCGACCAGGACCCGTACATCCACCTGTACACGCTGCTCGCCATCCTCGGCACGATGGCGATCCTCATCGTGCAGACGCTCTGCTCCTTCGCCGTCATCGGCTACTTCCGCAGGAACCACCCCGAGGACCGGCACTGGTTCAAGACGCTCGTGGCCCCGCTGCTCGGCGGGATCGGCATGATCGCCGTGGTCGTGCTGCTCGTGATCAACATGGAGACCGCGGCCGGCCTCGCCGCCGACTCGGTCTTCTTCAAGGCCATCCCGTGGCTGGTCGGCGCCGTCTTCTTCGGCGGCCTCGGCCTGGGCCTCTATCTCAAGGCCAAGCGCCCCGAACGGTACGAGATCATCGGCCGGATCGTCCTGGAGGACTCGGCCGAACGCGAGGACAGCACCCCCGCCACCCCTGCCGGCGTCTGACGATCCGAGGAGCATCCCCATGGCTCGTACGCACCTGATGCACGTCCTGCACGGCATGGCCGCCGAGCGCGCGGCCGCCGACCGGCTCGGCCTCGAACCGGCCGAGGTCCGCGGCTCCTCGCGCCGCACGCTGCTGAAGCGGGCGGCGGCGCTCGGGCTCGGCACGGCGGTCGCCACCCAGGCGACCTCCGCAGCGGCGGCCGCCCCTGTCTCCGCGAACGCCGGCGCACCCCGCATCGCCGTGGTCGGCGCGGGCATCGCCGGGCTCACCGCGGCGCTCACCCTGCACGACGCCGGCCTGCCCTGCACCCTCTACGAGGCGAACCAGGAGCGGGTCGGCGGCCGGATGTGGACCCAGCGCGACCACTGGGCGTACGGCCAGCACTCCGAGATCGGCGGCGAGCTGATCGACACCAGCCACAAGAAGATCCTCGAACTGTGCCGCAGGTTCGACCTGCCCACCGAGGACTTCCTCGGCGGCGGCCCCAACGGCGCCGAGGAAGTCCTGTGGTTCCAGGGCCGCTACTATCCGCGCGAGGAGGCCGAACGCGACTTCAACGCCGTCTACCAGGCCCTGCACCGCGACCTCATGGACGCGGGCGAGGTCTTCTGGAACCAGACCACCCCGACCGGCACCGCACTGGACAACATGTCGATCCACGACTGGATCGAATCCCGCGTCCCGGGCGGCCACAGCTCACCGCTCGGGCGCTTCTTCGACGTGGCCTACAACGTCGAGTACGGAGCGGACACGAGAGACCAGTCCTCGCTGGCCCTCGTCCTGCTGATGGGCTACCAGCCCAACCCCGGCAACTTCAACATCTGGGGTTTGTCCAACGAGCGCTACCACATCACCGGCGGCAACGACCAACTCCCGCGCGCCATCGCGGACTTCCTGCCCGACGGCACCCTGCGCCACGGCTGGTCCCTGAACGCCGTACGGGCCAACGCGGACGGCACCCAGACCCTCACCTTCACCGAGGCGGGCGCCACCCGCACGGTCACCGCCGACCACACGATCCTGTGCGTCCCGCTGCCGATCCTCAAGCAGCTCGACCTCACCAAGGCCGGCTTCGACCCCCGCATGACGAACCTGCTGCGGGACGCCCGCATGGGCCACTGCACCAAGCTCAACATGCAGTTCACCAGCCGCCCCTGGCGCGGCACCGGACCGTGGCCGGGCGTCTCGGCGGGCGACTGCTTCACCGACACCGACGTCCAGCAGACCTGGGACACCACCAAGATCCAGCCGGGCACGGGCGGCATCCTCATCCAGTACGGCAGCGGCAGCCTCGCCAAGGCGCTCACCCCGGCCACCCCGTTCGCCACCGAATCCGACCGCTACGTCAGGGACTTGGCGACAAAGCGCCTCGCCGGCATCGACGCCTTCTTCCCCGGCACATCGGCCAAGTGGACCGGCAAGGCACAGCTCTCGGCCTGGCACCGCAACCCGTTGGCCCAAGGCGCCTACTCCTACTGGCCGGTGGGCTATCTGCACCGCTACGCCGGCTACGAGGGCACCCCGCAGGGCAACATCCACATCGGCGGAGAGCACTGCAGCTACGACTTCCAGGGCTTCATGGAAGGCGGCGCCACGGAGGGGGAGCGCGCGGCCAGGGAGGTGATCGGGAAGGTGTGAGCTCCGGCTCCGTGTGCGATTGCCGCCCGGACCTCCGGCCAACTACCGTATGCCGGACGGGAAACGGGGGTCCGGGTGGCTGACGCACGCGACGCGGCGGATCCGCAGTCCACCCCGAGGGACAAGCGTTCCACCGCGCGGGACGCAGAGCCCACCCCGTGGGCTGCGGCCGTCCCTCTGGTCCGCGCGGCACGGCAGGGCGACGCCCTCGCCATGGATGATCTGCTGACCCGCGTGACACCGTACGTGACCCGGTTGTGCCGGCCGATCGCCCCGGCCGACACCGCGGACGCCGTACAGGAGGCACTGACCGCCGTCTTCAAGGGCCTGCGGGGACTGCGCGACCCGCAGGCCTTCTACGCCTGGGTCCGCATGGTCACGGTGCGCGAGGCGGTACGGGTCGCCCGCGGAACCGCGGTCGAACGGCCCGCCGACCCCGACGAACTGGCCCGGCTCGGCGGCCTGCCACCCGACGGCGCCACCGACCTCTCGGCCGAGGTCCGCGACGTCCTGTCCCGCCTCCCGGTGCAGTACCGCGCGGTCCTGGTGCTGCGGGAGCTGGAGGGCCTCGACGAGCGCAGTGCGGCCCGGCTCCTGGGCGTCGCACCCGGCACCGTCAAGTCCCGTCTGCACCGGGCCCGTTCCCTGTTCCGCAGGACGTGGTCGCAGTGAATGGCGCCGAACGCATCCAGGAAGGCAGGCCGGCATGAGCACGGATCCCGTGGCGCGGCTGCGCGTCATGGCCGCGGGCCTCGGTGCCGCCCTGTACGCCGAGGAGCGGATCGCCCTGCCGTACGAGCAGGTGTGGGCGGTCGCCTCGGACCTTTCGGGCGAACTCCCGTATCTCATCCCGCTGTTGCGGGAGTTCAGGGTGCCGCCGGGGGACAGCGACCGCAAGACGGCCCTCGCGGTGGGCCCCCTCGGCACCCGCGACACCTTCGAGGTGCGGCTCGCTCCCGGTTGGTGCCTGATGCAGTCCGGCCTGGTCGTCGGCGGCATGGCAGCCGTACGTGAGGGGGACGGCACCCGTTTCGCCATGCTCGGCACCACGCGTCCGTTCGCCCTGCGCCCGGTCCAGCGGGCGTACACAACGCTGCTCGGCCGGCGGCGTGCACGGGCTTTCGTACGCGCCGTGGAGCAGCGGGCACGCCTGAGGCCCCCTGCCGACTAACCGAGGGAGAACAGCTTCCTCGCAGCCTCCGCGACCTCCTCGGGCCGCTCCTGCGGCAGATGATGCCCGGCCCCGGACACAAGCCGCACCGTCAGATCGTCCGACCTGGTCTCCCCGCCCGCCAGCATGGACGGCGCGATCACCGGATCCTTCGCGCCCCCGAGCAACACCGTGGGCACGGTCAGCCGGTGCCGCCGCCAGGAACCCCGCACCATCCGGGGCACATCCCGCAGCACGTACTGCCAGAACATCGCCTGCCCGGCCCGGGCGCTCTCCTGCGCCGCAGCCGTGAACTCCCGCAGCTCCGCCTCCTGCCAGAGAGCCGGATCGCCTACCTGGTGCCGCAGCAGGAAGCGGGTGAAGCCGGGCCAGTGCCGCAGCACCAGGCGCCCGAGCACCGGGTACTCGACGAACGCGGTGAACCACATCCGCCACAGATTGGGCACGACGGCCCGGTGCCGCGGCCAGGGGTGGGTCATGTTCAGCGCCAGATAGCCGGTGAACCGCTCGGGAGCACGCAGGCACAGCCGGAACCCGACCTGCGCTCCCCAGCTGTGCCCCACGAGCCCCACCCGCTCCAGACCGAGGGCGTCGAGCAGCGCGAGCATGTCCTCGGCCAGCGTTTGCGTGTCATAGCCGCGCCGCGTCCGCTCCGACCAGCCGAAGCCCCGCAGATCCGGCACGATCAGCCGGTGCTCGGCGGCAAGCAGCGCGGCCACCTTGCGCCAGCCGTACCAGTGCTGCGGAAAGCCGTGCAGCAGCAGGAGCGGTGCACCGGAGCCGTACTCCGCGAGGTGCAGCCGAACACCGCGCACCCGCACCCACCGGTGCGCGGCTCCTTTGTCGTACGGCATGGTCCGCCCGGACACCGCCGTGCCGTGCTCCGGGGTCGATCCCGTCGTAGAAACCACGATGCGTCCCTCTCGCCCGCGCGGACCGCTGTCGATTCCGCGTCGGCAGGCCAGGAGTGACGCATCGCCCGAAAGGTTCCCGGCACTTGAGGAAGAGGGGGAACTAACCCCCGTAGGCCCCCGAAGCCGTCAGCCGCAGCGCCGTGTCGATCAGCGGCACGTGGCTGAACGCCTGCGGGAAGTTGCCGACTTGGCGCTGCAACCGCGGGTCCCACTCCTCCGCGAGCAGTCCGAGGTCGTTGCGGAGCGAGAGCAGCTTCTCGAAGAGTTCGCGTGCCTCGTCGACCCGGCCGATCATCGCGAGGTCGTCCGCGAGCCAGAACGAGCAGGCGAGGAAGGCCCCTTCGTCGCCCTCCAGCCCGTCCACGCCCGCGTCGTCACCGGAGGTCGGGTAGCGCAGCACGAAGCCGTCCTCCGTGGACAGCTCCCGCTGGATCGCCTCGATGGTGCCCACGACCCGCTTGTCGTCCGGCGGCAGGAAGCCCACCTGCGGGATGAGGAGCAGGGAGGCGTCCAGCTCCTTGGAGCCGTACGACTGCGTGAAGGTGTTCCGCTCCGGGTCGTAGCCCTTCTCGCACACGTCCCGGTGGATGTCGTCGCGCAGCTCGCGCCACCGCTCCAGCGGACCGTCCGCGTCACCGGACTCGATCAGCTTGATGGTGCGGTCCACGGCCACCCACGCCATGACCTTGGAGTGCACGAAATGCCGCCGCGGGCCGCGCACTTCCCAGATGCCCTCGTCGGGCTGGTCCCAGTGCGTCTCCAGGTAGCGGATCAGCTTCAGCTGGAGCAGCGAGGCGTAGTCGTTGCGCGCGAGGCCCGTCATGTGCGCGAGGTGCAGCGCCTCGGTGACCTCGCCGTAGACGTCGAGCTGCAACTGGTGCGCGGCGCCGTTGCCGACCCGCACCGGCTGCGAGTTCTCGTACCCCGGCAGCCAGTCCAACTCGCTCTCGCCGAGCTCGCGTTCACCGGCGATCCCGTACATGATCTGGAGGTTCTCCGGGTCGCCCGCGACCGCGCGGAGCAGCCACTCGCGCCAGGCGCGGGCCTCCTCGCGGTAGCCGGTGCGCAGCAGCGACGACAGCGTGATGGCGGCGTCGCGCAGCCAGGTGAAGCGGTAGTCCCAGTTGCGGCCGCCGCCGATGTCCTCGGGCAGCGAGGTGGTGGGCGCGGCCACGATCCCGCCGGTCGGCGCGTACGTCAGCGCCTTGAGCGTGATCAGCGAGCGGATCACGGCCTCGCGGTAGGGCCCGTGATACGTGCAGTGCTCCACCCACTCGCGCCAGAACTCGCTGGTCGCCTCCAGGGAGGCCTCCGGCTCCGGCAGCGACGGCGGCTCCTTGTGCGAGGGCTGCCAGCTGATCGTGAACGCGATCCGGTCACCGGGACCGACCGTGAAGTCCGAGTACGTCGTCAGGTTCTTGCCGTACGTCTCGGCCGGGGTGTCCAGCCACACGGAGTCGGGGCCCGCCACCGCCACGGTGCGCCCGTCCACCTTGTGCACCCACGGCGTGATCCGCCCGTACGAGAAGCGCATCCTGAGCGCCGAGCGCATCGGCACCCGGCCGCTCACGCCCTCCACGATCCGGATCACCTGGGGTGCGCCGTCGCGCGGCGGCATGAAGTCGGTGACCCTGACGGTGCCGCGCGGGGTGTCCCACTCGGACTCCAGGATCAGCGAATCACCGCGGTAGGTACGGCGGTCGGCCGCCGGTGGCTTGTCGTCCGTCCCGTACGCGGGCCCGAGCCGCCAGAAACCGTGGTCCTCGGTTCCCAGCAAACCCGCGAACACCGCGTGCGAGTCGAAACGGGGGAGACACAGCCAGTCCAGCGAGCCGTCCCTGCAGACCAGGGCAGCGGTCTGCATGTCTCCGATAAGTGCGTAGTCCTCGATGCGCCCGGCCACGTGCTTTCTCCAGTCGAACGGCCACTTCCGCCCTCTCGGGGCGCTTGCGTTGCAGTCAAGGGTCGTTGACGAGCTCTTGGGTCCGGGAGCGGCGGGATGGTGCCTTGTGCCGGCCGGCTCGCAGCGTATTCCGAGCAGGATACGCGCACCCTAGTGATCGGGCCCGGGGAGGTCGCAAAGCGCTACGGCCGAATGGGTGACGTCCGCAATGTCGTATACGTCGCGTCAACCCGCGGCCACGGAATGTGGCCCTCCGGGGGTGGTGCGGTGCCGCGTGCGGGGTGGCCGGAAGCAGGCTCCCCGTGTCGCTGATACCCTGGTAGCCCGTGGACCGGTGGTCGGCTGCGAGCAGTCAGGGCCCCCGAACCGCAGCGACGGCACCCCCTCCGGCATCTGACGGAGAGAACCTGGGAAGCCGGTACGCACCCCACCTCGCGACCACGGGAGCCCCCTCTTGGCCATGCCGCCCAAAGCCACGACGACCAAGCACATCTTCGTCACCGGGGGTGTCGCCTCCTCCCTCGGCAAGGGCCTCACGGCCTCCAGCCTGGGTGCGCTGCTGAAGGCCCGTGGCCTTCGCGTCACGATGCAGAAGCTCGACCCGTACCTGAACGTCGACCCGGGCACGATGAACCCGTTCCAGCACGGTGAGGTGTTCGTCACCAACGACGGCGCCGAGACCGACCTGGACATCGGCCACTACGAGCGCTTCCTCGACGTCGACCTCGACGGCTCGGCCAACGTCACCACCGGCCAGGTCTACTCGACGGTGATCGCCAAGGAGCGCCGCGGCGAGTACCTCGGCGACACCGTGCAGGTCATCCCGCACATCACCAACGAGATCAAGCACCGCATCCGCCGCATGGCCACCGACGACGTCGACGTGGTCATCACCGAGGTCGGCGGCACCGTCGGCGACATCGAGTCGCTGCCGTTCCTGGAGACCGTCCGCCAGGTCCGCCACGAGGTCGGCCGGGACAACGTCTTCGTCGTGCACATCTCGCTGCTGCCCTACATCGGCCCCTCCGGCGAGCTGAAGACCAAGCCGACCCAGCACAGCGTCGCCGCGCTGCGCAACATCGGTATCCAGCCGGACGCGATCGTGCTGCGCGCCGACCGCGACGTCCCGGCGTCCATCAAGCGCAAGATCTCGCTGATGTGCGATGTCGACGAGGCCGCCGTGGTCGCCGCCATCGACGCCAAGTCGATCTACGACATCCCGAAGGTGCTGCACACCGAGGGCCTCGACGCCTACGTCGTCCGCAAGCTGGACCTCCCGTTCCGCGACGTGAACTGGACCCAGTGGGACGACCTGCTCGACCGCGTCCACAACCCGAACCACGAGATCACCATCGCGCTGGTCGGCAAGTACATCGACCTGCCCGACGCCTACCTCTCGGTCACCGAGGCGCTGCGCGCGGGCGGCTTCGCCAACAAGGCCCGCGTGAAGATCAAGTGGGTCACCTCGGACGACTGCAAGACCCCGGCCGGCGCCGCCAAGCAGCTCGGCGACGTGGACGCGATCTGCATCCCCGGCGGCTTCGGCGACCGCGGGGTGAACGGCAAGGTCGGCGCCATCACGTACGCCCGTGAGCACAAGATCCCGCTGCTCGGCCTCTGCCTGGGCCTGCAGTGCATCGTGATCGAGGCCGCGCGCAACCTGGCCGACATCCCGGACGCCAACTCCACCGAGTTCGACTCCTCCACCGCGCACCCGGTCATCTCCACGATGGCCGAGCAGCTCGACATCGTCGCCGGCGAGGGCGACATGGGCGGCACCATGCGCCTGGGCATGTACCCGGCGAAGCTCGCCGAGGGCTCCATCGTGCGCGAGGTGTACGGCGGCAAGGAGTACGTCGAGGAGCGCCACCGCCACCGCTACGAGGTCAACAACGCCTACCGCGCCGACCTCGAGAAGAAGGCGGGCATCCTGTTCTCCGGCACCTCCCCGGACAACAAGCTCGTCGAGTACGTCGAGTACCCGCGCGAGGTGCACCCGTACCTGGTCGCGACCCAGGCGCACCCGGAGCTGCGCTCCCGCCCGACCCGCCCGCACCCGCTGTTCGCGGGCCTGGTGAAGGCCGCCGTCGAGCGCAAGACCGGGGCCAAGTCCGGTAAGTAGTCCGCGGACTCCAGGCGATACGGTTGCCGGGGTACGGATCTCGCACGCGAGAGCCGTACCCCGGTTTCTGTTTGCGTGCCGCCGTCGGCGGTCCGGGCTCGTGGGAGGCGTACGGATGACGATCAAGGACACCGCCGAGGAATGGCGGATCACGGCCTCCGCCACCCCCTTCGCCGGCAAGAAGACCAGCGTCCGCACCGACGACGTGGAGATGCCCGACGGGTCCGTCGCGCGCCGCGACTACCAGGTGCACCCCGGCTCGGTGGCGGTGGTCGCCCTCGACGACCTCGGCCGCGTGCTGGTGATCCGCCAGTACCGCCACCCCGTGCGCCGCAAGCTCTGGGAGATCCCCGCCGGGCTCCTCGACGTCCCCGGCGAGAACCCGCTGCACGCCGCGCAGCGCGAGCTCTACGAGGAGGCGCACGTCAAGGCCGAGGACTGGCGGGTGCTCGCCGACGTCTACACGACGCCGGGCGGCAGCGACGAAGCCGTACGCGTGTTCCTCGCACGCGATCTCTCCGAGGCCGAGGGCAAGCGCTTCGAAGTGGCCGAGGAGGAGGCCGACATGGAGCTCAGGCGGGTGCCGCTCGACGAGCTCGTGCGCGGCGTGCTCGCCGGCGAGCTCCAGAACAACTGCCTGGTCGTGGGCGTGCTTTCGCTGATCGCCGCGCAGCAGGGCGACGGCCTGGACGCGCTGCGCCCCGCCGAGGCGCCCTGGCCCGCCCGTCCCTTCGAGGCCTGAGGGAGCCGTCGGTCGAGGCCTGAGGGAGCCGTCGGCCCATCCGGCCCCTCCGGTGTGACCATCGGCTGATCCGATCGAGGGATCTGTCCGCCGCGCTCACCGGCTTCCGTCACGATGCGTGAACTACGCTCGACGACGACGGAACGCACCGGAGACTGACCTGGTGCGCCGTCTCTTCCCCGGCCGCAGCCGCGGCCGTGGCGGTGCGGCTGGACGGGAGCATGACCCGTGACGGATCAGGCGGTGGACACCCACACGGCGTCGGTACGGGCCGAGGGGACCGAGGGGGACCCGGTGCGCGGCCGTCATGAATTCGTCGGCCGGCAGCGGGAGTTGAAGGAGCTGCGCGCCGACATCGAGCGCACCGGGCTCGACACCCTCGCCGGCAAGAAGCCGCCCCGCGCCCGTGTCCTCCTGATCGCGGGCCGCCCGGGCTCCGGGCGCACCGCGCTCGCCGAGGAGCTCGCGGGTCAGATCAAGGACCGCTACCCGGACGGCGTGCTGCGCGCCGGCCTGACCGAGCCCGACGGCACCCGCGTCCCCACCGAGCGCACCGCGCGTGAGCTGCTCGGCGCCCTCGACTTCCCGACCCCGCCCGGCGCCGCCGAGGACGACCTCGCCGCGTCGCTGCGCACGGCCCTTTCCGTACGGAGAGTGCTTCTGATCCTGGACGGCGCGGCGGATGCCGAGCAGGTGGAGCCGCTGCTGCCGGACTCGCCGGAGTGCCTGGTCGTCGCCACCTCCGAAGGCCCGCTCACAGGGATCGCCGATGTGCGGCCCTGCACGCTCGGCGGGCTCGACACCAAGTCCGCCCTGGAGCTCCTGAGCTGCTCCACGGGCTCGGTGCGCATCACCGTGGACCCGCGCGCCGCAGAGTCACTCGCCGAACTCTGCGCCCACCAGCCCGCCGCCCTGGTCCTCGCCGGCGGCTGGCTCGCCGCCCGCCCCAAGGCCTCCGTCGCCGAGCTGGGCAAGGCGCTGCGCAACGTGCCCGAGGACGAGACCGGGACCAAGGACCCGCTCGCGCGCGTCTTCCGCTTCGTCTACGAGTCGCTGCCCTCCCCGGCCGCCCGGATACTGCGACTGCTGTCCCTCGCGCCCGCCGGCCTCGCCGACGCGCACACCGCCTCCGCGCTCGCCGGCTGCTCGGTCTCGGCCGCGCGCACCACCCTCGAGGACTTCGTCGGGCTCGGGCTGCTGCGCCCCGCCGACGCCGTCCGCGAGCAGTACGAGGTGCCCGGCGCCCTGCACCCGCTCCTGAAGGCGCTCACCGAGGTCCAGGACCGGCCCGCCGAGGTGCAGCTGGCCCGGGCCCGGATGCTGGAGCGGACCGTACGGCTGCTCCAGTCCTGCCGGGCCGTGACCGAGCCGGACGGTTCTCCCGCGCGCAAGAAGCTGGCCGGACTGCCGCGTGCGCTGCGGTTTCCGAACCCGGCGGCCGCTGCGCAGTGGCTGAGCCTCCGCCAGCCTGCGCTGCTGGCCTCGGCCCGGCTCGCGGTAGCCGACGGTGAACTCGACACGCTCGCACGGCGGTTGATGGCCGCGCTCACCCGCGCTCTGGTCGCCCACCGGGGCACCGAGGCGGCGGCTCCCGAGCTGTACGGAATCCACGGCCTGGTCCTCGACGTGGCCGAGCGGCGTGACCTGCCCCGCGAGAAGGCCGCCGCGCTCCTGAACCTCGCCGATCTCGACGCCCGGACCGGCCGTACCCAGGAGGCGCTGGCCCGCTACCGCGCCGCGCTCGACACGGCACGGGCCGCAGCGGACCCGTACGCCTCCGGGCGTGCGATGGAGTCCATCGGCGGGGCCTACCAGGAGCTGGGGGACTGGTACCGGGCCGCCGACTGGTTCGGCCGCGCCCTCACCCAGCGGCTCGCGCGCGGCGAGCGCGCCGAGGCGGCCCGCCTGTACGGGCGGCTGGGCACCGCGCACACGTACGCGGGGCAGTACGGGGAGGCGCTGCGCAACTGGCGCTCGGCGGCGGCCGGGCACCGCAAGCTCGCCGATGTCCCGGCGTATGCGCGGGCCCTGAGCGAGATGGCCCGGGTGCAGGAGTACGCGGGGCGCCCCGAGGAGTCGCTGCGCACCTGCCAGGAGGCCGTGGAGTGGGCGCGCAAGGCCGAGGACGTACGGCTGCAGGCCGCGCTCCAGGTGCGGCTCGCGGACACCCTCGACCGGCTCGGCGACAGTGCGGCGGCCGGACTGCACAGGGCCGCGGCGGAGCGCATGCTGGGAGAAGAGCTCCACGGAGCGCAGTAGTCCGGTGGTGTGTGGGTAGTCGGAGCCGATGGCCTACGAAATCCGTAGTGCATCCAGATCAGATTGAAGCTTTCAAAGGCTAGACAGCGCGTCATCCTTCATTAGACTGGCTTCGCCGCCTACTTCTGCGGCCTACGCCCGTTGCGCTCTCTGCATTCGGGTTCGTGTGTCTATGCCCGTGTATTTCCCTGAGCCAAGGACCGTGATCGACGATGAAGGTCGGCATCCCCCGCGAGGTCAAGAACAACGAGTTCCGGGTGGCGATCACCCCCGCCGGCGTGCATGAGCTCGTGCGCCACGGCCACCAGGTCTTCATCGAGCACGACGCCGGTGTCGGCTCCTCGATCTCCAACGAGGAGTACGTCTCCGCGGGCGCGACGATCCTGCCGACCGCCGACGAGGTCTGGGCCACCGCCGATCTGCTCCTGAAGGTCAAGGAGCCGATCGCCGAGGAGTACCACCGCCTCCGCAAGGACCAGACGCTCTTCACCTACCTGCACCTGGCCGCCTCCAAGGAGTGCACCGACGCGCTCCTGGAGTCCGGCACCACGGCGATCGCGTACGAGACCGTCGAGACCGCGAACCGCGCCCTGCCGCTGCTCGCCCCGATGTCCGAGGTCGCGGGCCGCCTGGCCCCGCAGGTCGGCGCCTACCACCTGATGGCCCCGGCCGGCGGCCGCGGTGTCCTGCCCGGCGGCGTGCCCGGCACCCACCCCGGCAAGGCCGTCGTCATCGGCGCCGGCGTCTCCGGCTGGAACGCCACGCAGATCGCCGTCGGTCTCGGCTTCCACGTCACGCTGCTCGACAAGGACGTCAACAAGCTGCGCGAGGCCGACAAGATCTTCGGCACCAAGGTGCGCGCGATCATGTCCAACGCCTTCGAGCTCGAGAAGGCCGTCCTCGACGCCGACCTCGTCATCGGTGCCGTGCTCATTCCCGGTGCCAAGGCGCCGAAGCTGGTCACCAACGAGCTGGTGTCCCGGATGAAGCCCGGAAGTGTTCTTGTCGACATTGCGATCGACCAGGGCGGCTGCTTCGAGGACTCGCACCCGACCACGCACGCCGAGCCGACCTTCAAGGTCCACGACTCGGTCTTCTACTGCGTGGCCAACATGCCGGGCGCCGTCCCGAACACCTCGACGTACGCGCTCACCAACGCGACGCTTCCGTACATCGTCGAACTCGCCAACCACGGCTGGGTGGAGGCGCTGCGCCGCGACCCCGCGCTCGCGCTGGGCCTCAACACCCACGAGGGCCAGGTCGTCTACGGTCCCGTGGCCGAGGCGCACGGCATGGAGCACGTCGAGCTGAGCACGCTCCTCGGCTGATCCGGACGCTTTTTCGCGTGAACTGACCACTCCTGTCGGTCGGTCGGTCAACGCCACGCGTCAACCCGACGCAGACGGCCGGACCTTGTTCGCAAGGTCCGGCCGTCCGCGTTCCTGCTGTGGATCCGGTCACTTTGCGAGAGACGCTCAACTCGCCTCGAACGTAACTGTTTAACCGTTTCGCACACCCGTGAAACCCGCGGACTGGTCCCTGTACGGGGCGGGTCCACCCTTGACAGGCTGCTGTTCCATTGCCGACACATCGGGCCGGGTCCGGCGGATTGTGTTGCTGCGGACCGGTGACACGCCATAGAGTCGCCAACCGTCGGCATGGTGTCACGCTGACCTATCGATAAATGTTCCTGGTCACCCAAGGAGGTAAGACGACTTGTGAATGAGTCGACATTTACTCCCGGGGGTGGCCAACCAGGAATGCCTGCGCAGGGATCGGGCCCCTCGGGGTTCGAAGCCGCCGGCGCTGTCGGCTCAGTCGCGGTACGCACTTTCGCGGAGCGGCAGAACACACAGCGCATCGCCCCCACGCAGACGCTGAACGCCCACCAGAGCATGGATGGCCATCAAGTGAACGCCATGGCCGGCGACCGGAGTGGTGAGACCCCGACGCATTTCGCCGACTACGACGAACTGCCCGAGGGTCACTTCTACGACCCCGACGCCGAGTACGAGCCCGACCCCGAATACGCGGCCACGCTGGCCCCGGACGCTGCCCGCCAGCGCCGGGAGCGCATCGGCCCGACGGGGCGTCCGCTGCCGTACTTCCCGATCCCGGGTCCGCTGACGGACCACGGGCCCGCGAAGATCATCGCGATGTGCAACCAGAAGGGCGGCGTCGGCAAGACCACGTCGACCATCAACCTGGGTGCCGCGCTCGCGGAGTACGGACGCCGCGTGCTGCTCGTCGACTTCGACCCGCAGGGTGCCCTGTCGGTCGGTCTCGGTGTCAACCCGATGGAGCTCGACCTCACCGTCTACAACCTGCTCATGGAGCGGGGCATGGCGGCCGACGAGGTGCTCCTGAAGACCGCAGTGCCCAACATGGACCTGCTGCCCAGCAACATCGACCTGTCCGCCGCCGAAGTGCAGTTGGTGAGCGAGGTCGCGCGCGAGTCCACGCTCCAGCGTGCGCTCAAGCCGCTGATGCAGGACTACGACTACATCGTGATCGACTGTCAGCCGTCCCTCGGCCTGCTGACCGTGAACGCGCTTACTGCCGCGCACAAGGTGATCGTGCCGCTCGAGTGCGAGTTCTTCGCCCTGCGCGGTGTCGCGCTGCTCACCGAGACGATCGAGAAGGTGCAGGAACGTCTCAACCCCGACCTGGAGTTGGACGGCATCCTCGCGACGATGTACGACTCCCGCACGGTGCACAGCCGTGAGGTGCTCGCGCGCGTCGTCGAGGCCTTCGACGATCACGTCTACCACACGGTCATCGGGCGCACGGTCCGCTTCCCGGAGACCACGGTCGCCGGTGAGCCGATCACCACGTACGCCTCCAACTCCGTTGGTGCGGCCGCCTACCGCCAGCTCGCCAGGGAGGTGCTCGCCCGGTGTCACGCCGAGTGAGTCTGCCCGGGGCCGACGAACTGTTCCGTACGACCGGGGGGATGGCGCTCCAGGCGTCCTCTCCGCGCAAGCAGGCGAACGGTGAGGCGCGGGTGCCCGCGCCCGCCGGTGAGAGCGACGCGGCGGCCGCTGCCTCCGGTGCCGCCGCGGACGAGGCCGAACACACGGCAGCCGACGCGGAGTCGGGCGAGGCCTCGCGGGCCAGGACCGAGGAGGAGCAGCCCGCCGCACAGGCGCCGCGGGCCAAGCGGCCCGCCGGTGCGGAGAGTTCGGGTGCGGCCAAGCCGGCTGCCTCCGCGGCCCGCAAGCGCGGGCGTGCGGCGCGGCGGCCCAGCGGCCGTGAGCGGCACGACGAGAAGATCACCGTGTACGTCTCCGCCGAGGAGCTGATGGACCTGGAGCACGCGCGCCTCGTGCTGCGCGGCGAGCACGGGCTCGCGGTGGACCGCGGGCGGATCGTGCGCGAGGCGGTCGCGGTGGTGCTCGCCGACCTGGAGTCGCGCGGCGACGCGAGCATTCTCGTGCGGCGGCTGCGGGGCCGGTGAGTTTCCGGTACGGCGTCCGCGGGCGCCGTACACCGGGGCGGTAGCCTGCGGGGTGCCCTCGCGGGCCCGCCCCCGTTTCCTGTCTGACCTTGGACGACGATGACCGACGACCCGACCGCCCCGCCGTCCCGCCGTGGCCGTCGCCTGCTGGGGCGGGGGCCGGGGGCCGGGCCGGCGGTCGAGAACCCGCCGGGTCCTGAGGCGGTTCCTGAGCCGGTTCCTGTCGTCGAGCCGGTGCCTGTCGTCGAGGCGGCGCCCGCGCTCCCCGCGGACGATGAGGTGGCTCCGTCCGTGGAGGCGGCCGATCCTGGCCCGGAGCCGGAGCCGGAGCCGGAGCCGGAGCCGGAGCCGGAGCCGGAGCCTACGGTCGTCGAGGACGCGCAGGACGCCGATCACGCCCAAGACGCGCCAGACACGCACGACGGCGGTGGATCCGCCTCCGACGGCAGCGAACCCGCCCCCGACGACGGCAAGTTCAAGGTGCGGCTCGCCAACTTCGAGGGTCCCTTCGACCTTCTGCTCCAGCTCATCTCCAAGCACAAGCTCGACGTCACCGAGGTCGCGCTGTCGAAGGTCACCGATGAGTTCATGACGTACATCCGGGGCCTGGGCAGTGACTGGGACCTGGATCAGACGACCGAGTTCCTGGTCGTCGCCGCGACGCTGCTCGACCTCAAGGCCGCGCGGCTGCTGCCGGCCGCCGAGGTGGAGGACGAGGCCGACCTGGCGCTGCTCGAAGCCCGCGACCTGCTGTTCGCGCGGCTGCTCCAGTACCGCGCGTACAAGCAGATCGCCGACATCTTCAGCGGCCGGCTCGACGACGAGGCGCGCCGTTATCCGCGGACCGTCGGCCTCGAACCGCACCACGCCGAGCTGCTGCCCGAGGTGGTCATCAGCATCGGCGCCGAGGGTTTCGCGAAGCTCGCCGTGAAGGCGATGCAGCCCAAGCCCAAGCCGCAGGTGTACGTGGAGCACATCCACGCGCCGCTCGTGTCCGTGCAGGAGCAGGCGGGCATCGTGGTGGCCCGGCTGCGCGAGGCGGGCCGGGCGAGCTTCCGCGAGCTCGTCGCGGACACCGACGACACCCTGACCGTCGTGGCCCGCTTCCTGTCGCTCCTCGAGCTCTACCGCGAGAAGGCGGTGGCCCTGGACCAGGACGAGGCGCTCGGCGAGCTGATGGTGCGCTGGACCGGTGAGGACGGGGCCGAGTCGCTGGTCACGGACGAGTTCGACCGGGCGCCCGAGCTGCCCGACGACAAGGCCGAGAGCAAGGAGAAGGTGTGAGCACCCCAGCCGCAGAAGAGAGCCAGGAGGCCCCCGCCGGGCTGCTCGACGTCGCCGGGCTCGAACTGAAGCCCGCGCTCGAAGCGGTGCTCATGGTCGTCGACGAGCCCGTCACCGAGGAGCACCTCGCCAAGATCCTCGACCGGTCGCGGCGCAAGATCGCCGACGCCCTGCGGGAGCTGGCCGACGAGTACACGGTGCAGGGCCGCGGCTTCGAGCTGCGCCTGATCGCCGGCGGCTGGCGGTTCTACACCCGCCCCGAGTACGCCGCGGCCGTGGAGCGCTTCGTCCTGGACGGCCAGCAGGCCCGGCTCACCCAGGCGGCCCTGGAGACGCTCGCCGTGGTCGCGTACCGGCAGCCGGTCAGCCGTTCCCGGGTATCGGCGGTACGCGGAGTGAACTGCGACGGCGTCATGCGGACCCTGCTCCAGCGGGGTCTGGTCGAGGAGGCGGGCGCGGAACCCGAAACAGGTGCGATCCTGTACAGGACGACGAACTACTTCCTGGAGCGGATGGGCCTGCGCGGCCTGGACGAGCTCCCGGAGCTCGCGCCCTTCCTGCCCGAGGCGGAGGCGATCGAGGCCGACACGTTGGAAGGAGTCCCGTCGTTCGATCCGGATGCACCGGATACCGACGATGACGACAAGACGGAACTTTGATGCGTAGCAACGGCAGGAACAGCGGAAACAACGGCGGGAGCCGTGGTGGCAACAGCGGTGGCCGTAGCAGTGGCAAGAGCGGCGGCCGCGGGAACTACCGCGGCGCCGGCAACAACCGCGACGACCGGCAGGGCGGCGGACAGGGCGGCGGCGCGGGCCGTCCGCGCAAGCCGCGCCCCGAGGAGCGTCGCTACGACGTGAGCCCCGGCGACGGCAGCGCGGGTGCGCGCAGCGGTCGTGGCGCGTCCGCGCGCGGCGGCGCCAAGGGCGGACCGCGTACCTCGCAGGGCCGCGGCGGGCGTAGCGAGCGCGGCTACTCCCGGGAGTACGAGACGCGCCAGGAGGAGCGCAACCGGGAGCGGTACGCGGGCAAGAAGGACCTCAAGCTGCCCAAGACCTTCCCGGGCGCCGAGCAGGAGGGCGAGCGCCTGCAGAAGGTGCTCGCGCGCGCCGGCTACGGCTCGCGGCGCGCCTGCGAGGAGCTGATCGAGCAGGCCCGGGTCGAGGTCAACGGCGAGATCGTCCTGGAGCAGGGTCTGCGTGTGGACCCCGAGAAGGACGAGATCAAGGTCGACGGTCTGACCGTGGCCACGCAGTCGTACCAGTTCTTCGCCCTGAACAAGCCGGCCGGCGTCGTCTCCACCATGGAGGACCCGGACGGGCGGCAGTGCCTGGGCGATTACGTGACCAACCGCGAGACGCGGCTGTTCCACGTGGGCCGGCTCGACACCGAGACCGAGGGCATCATCCTGCTCACCAACCACGGTGAGCTGGCCCACCGCCTCACGCACCCGCGCTACGGCGTGAAGAAGACCTACCTCGCGGCCATCACCGGGCCGCTGCCCCGCGAGATCGGCCGGATCCTCAAGGACGGCATCCAGCTGGAGGACGGGTACGCCCGCGCCGACCACTTCCGGGTCGTGCAGCAGACCGGCAAGAACTACCTGGTCGAGGTCACGCTGCACGAGGGCCGCAAGCACATCGTGCGCCGCATGCTCGCCGAGGCGGGCTTCCCGGTCGAGAAGCTGGTCCGCACCCACTTCGGCCCGATCGGCCTGGGCGACCAGAAGTCGGGCTGGCTGCGCCGCCTCAGCAACACCGAGGTGGGGATGCTGATGCGCGAGGTCGATCTGTAGGCCCTGTGGCATGACTGGCACGGCTGTCGGCCGGGTCCGGAGTTCTCCGGGCCCGGCCGCTTCCTTTTGGCGCCGCCGGCCGGTACGGCGACCGGCCGTTCGTCGCTGCTGCTCGTGCCGCCGAAGGCACCGCCGGAGCCGAAGCCTCCGTATGCGCCGGGGGAGCCGAGGGCGCCGTATGCGCCGGGGGAGCGTCCGGCCGAGCGGGCGGGCACCCGGGTCTGAGCCGGCCGCGCGTCGTTTCCGCGGTCCGTACGCCGAAGTGCCTTGTGATTCCGTGCCCGTCTCTTTATAGTCGTGATGACTATTAAGGAGGCGGGCGTGAGTCTCGCGGAGTGGCTCGACCCCTTGCGGCAGCCGTTGTTCACGCTGCTCGACACCCCGGTCACTTGGACCGAGGTGCTCGGCTTCGGCAGCGGGGCGCTGTGCGTGTGGCTGGTGGCGCGGCAGCACCTCGCGAACTGGCCGATCGGCATCGCGAACAACCTGTTCTTCATCCTCCTGTTCACGCAGGCCGGCCTGTACGCCGACGCCGGCCTCCAGATCGTCTTCATCACCCTTGCCGTGTACGGCTGGTGGACCTGGGCCCACGGGGGTGGCCCGGGCTCCGCCGAGTCCCTTCCGGTGCGGCGTACGACCCGCACCGAATGGATGTGGCTGGGCGCGGCAGGGGTGGTGGGGACCGTGGCGATCACGCTCCTCCTGGACCGGGCCACCGACTCCACGGTCCCGATCTGGGACGCGCTGACCACCGCCCTGTCCCTGATGGCCACGTACGGGCAGTGCCGCAAGCGGCTGGAGTCCTGGTGGCTGTGGATCGCGGCGGACGTGGTCTACATCCCGCTGTACGCGTACAAGGAGCTGTACCTGACCTCGCTCCTGTACGTCGGCTTCATGACGCTGTGTGTGCTCGGACTGCGCAACTGGCGCCGCGACCTCGTGGCACGCGAGGCGGTGATGGCGGCATGAGCGCGCGGGACGGTTTCGGGACGAGGGCACGGGACGGTGAGGGCGTGGGTGAGCGCTTCGAACACGGGCTCGTCCTCGGCAAGTTCTATCCGCCGCACGCCGGCCACCACCACCTCGTACGGGAGGCGGCGGCGCGGTGCGAGCGGCTGACCGTGCTCGTGTGCGCGGCCTCCGTGGAGTCCGTGCCCCTCGACGAGCGGCTGGCGTGGATGCGGGAGGTGCATCCGGACGTACGGGTGATCGGTGCCGTGGACGACATCCCGATGGACCTGAACGACCCCGACGTGTGGGCCGCGCACATGGCCGTCTTCCGCGGGGCCGTGCCCGAGCGCGTCGACGCGGTGTTCACCTCGGAGGCGTACGGGGACGAGCTGGCGCGGCGGTTCGGGGCGCGGCATGTGTGCGTGGACGCCGAGCGGTCCCGATTCCCCGTGTCGGGGACGGCCGTGCGCAAGGACCCCGTGGGGAACTGGGAGTTCCTCGCCGAGCCGGTACGGGCCGCGCTCGCGCGCCGGGTCGTGGTGCTCGGGGCGGAGTCCACCGGCACCACGACCATGGCCCGCGCGCTCACCGAGCACTACCGGGCCCGCGGCGGCGTCTGGGCCTCCACGCGGTGCGTGGACGAGTACGGACGCGAGTACAGCGAGCAGAAGCTGGCCGCGCTGCGGGCCGAGCGGCCGGACGCGGACTGGGGTGAAGTGACCTTCTCCTCCGAGGAGTTCCCGGTCATCGCCCGCGAGCAGCGGCGGCGCGAGGACGCGGCCGCGCGGACCGGCTCGCCGGTGCTCTTCTGCGACACCGACGCCTTCGCCACCACCATCTGGCACGAGCGGTACATGGGCGGCCGCCCGTACCCCGCCGAACCCGAGCCCGCCGGCCAGCACCTGTGGCTGCTCACCGACCACGAAGGTGTGGCCTTCGAGGACGACGGGCTGCGTGAGGGGGAGGAGCTGCGCCCCTGGATGACCGGACGCTTCCGCGCCGAACTGGCCCGTACCGGAAGGGACTTCCGCGTCCTGACCGGGGCACACGACAAGCGCCTCGCCGACGCCGTGGCCGCCGTCGACGCCCTGCTCGGTGCCGGCTGGCAGTTCACCGACCCGCTCCCGGAGAAGCGATGAACCCACGGGCGCCGCAGGGCTACGACCCTCATGCCTTCACCCCGTTCGCCGTCACCGTCGACCTCGCGGTGTTCACCGTGCGCGACGGCGACCTGCAGGTGCTGCTCGTCGAGCGCGGCCAGGAGCCGTACGCCGGGAGGTGGGCGCTGCCCGGCGGTTTCGTGCTGCCGCGCGAATCGGCGGAGACGGCCGCGCGGCGCGAACTCGCCGAGGAGACCGGCCTGTCCGACGTCTCCGGACTGCACCTCGAACAACTGCGGACCTACAGCGAACCCGAGCGCGACCCCCGGATGCGCGTCGTGTCCGTCGCCTTCGCCGCGCTCGGGCCCGATCTGCCCGAGCCGCGCGGCGGCGGGGACGCGGCGCAGGCGCAGTGGCGGCCGTTCCGTGCCGTCGGGGCGCTGGCCTTCGACCACGACCGGATCCTCGCCGACGCACACGACCGGATCGGCGCGAAGCTCGAGTACAGCTGCCTCGCGACCTCCTTCTGCCCGCCCGAGTTCACGCTCGGCGAGTTGCAGCAGGTCTACGAGACGGTGTGGGGGACGGGCCTCGACCGGCCCAACTTCCGGCGCAAGGTGCTCGCGACGCCCGGGTTCGTGGAGCCGGTGCCCGGGGGTGCGCGGCTGACCGGCGGCCGCGGCAAACCCGCCGCCCTCTACCGGGCGGGCACCGCGGCGACCCTCCACCCCCCGCTTCTGCGACCCACCTCACCGGAAGGACGCTCCCGATGACCACACCGACGAACCTGCCGCCGACGGACCCGACGCCCGCGAACACGGCGCCGACGGACACGCCCCGCACGAACACACCGCTCACGAACACGCCCCGGCAGTCCGCGAGCAACGGGCACACGAAGCAGGCGGCGACGGGCTCGCTCATCGGGCTCGCGCTCGGGGACGCCCTCGGCTTCCCCACCGAGTTCAAGAACGTGCCGACGATCCTTTCCTCGTACGGCCCTTGGCGCGCCCTGGAACTGCCGCGGCCGGCGATCGTCACCGACGACACCCAGATGACCCTCGCCCTCGGCCGCGGCCTGCGCACCGCCATGGACCGCGGGCTGCTCGGTCCCCAGCGGATGGAGCACGCCGTACGGCCGGAGTTCGTGGAGTGGTACCACTCGCCCGAGAACAACCGCGCCCCCGGACGCACCTGCATGGTCGCCTGCCGGCTCCTGGACGGCGAGCGGCCCTGGCAGGAGGCGAGCCAGGTGGGCTCGAAGGGCTGCGGGGCAAACATGCGGGTGGCACCGATCGGGCTCGTGCCCGGCCTCAGCGAGGAACAGCGGGCGGGCGCCGCCCAGTTGCAGTCCGCGCTCACGCACGGCCACCCGACGGCGCTCGCGGCCTCCGACCTCACGGCCCGTGCCGTCCACCTGCTGGCCCAGGGCGCGGACCCGATGGCGCTGACCGGGCTGCTGCGCTCGTACGCCCTCGAGAACCGCACCACGTACCACGAGCGCTGGCTCGGCGACCTGTGGACCCGCGCGCAGGACCCGTCCCCCGAGCACTTCATCGCGCGCGGCTGGGACGAGTGCCTGGAGATCCTGGCGCGGCTCGCGGAGGCGGTGCGCTCGGTGAACGAGGAGACCGATCCGTGTCTCGCGACGGGCGAGGGCTGGATCGCCGAAGAGGCCTTCGCCACGGGCCTGCTGTGCTTCCTGATGTTCCCCGACGAGCCGGTCACGGCACTCCGCCGGGCGGCGGTGACCTCCGGCGACTCGGACTCGATCGCCTGCCTGGCGGGCGCGTTCGCCGGCGCCCACCTGGGCGCGGGGTGCTGGCCCGCCGCGTGGGCGGACCGGATCGAGTATCGGAGTGAGTTGGTGGGGCTTGGGGCTTTGTGGGATGCGTGAGCTGTGAGCTCGCCGGAGCGGGGAGCGCAGGCGGCGGCTTGTGTTCAGGCGCTGCGGATGCGGGCGTGCAGGTGCATGTCGTGCCTGCCGTCGTCGTGGACGGCGGCGCTGCGCTTGGTGCCCTCCAGTTCGTAGCCGCACTTGGTGGCGACCCTGCAGGAGGCGTGGTTACGGGTCGAGTGGTCCAGGTGCAGCCGGTGGAAGCCGGCCTCGTCCACGGCCCATGAGGTCAGCGCCTGCACGGCGTGCGTGGCCACCCCGCGGCCGCGGGCTGCCGGCAGCACCCAGTAGGCGACCTCGGCGAGGCCGTCGTCGAAGTCCCAGTCGCGCAGCGCGATCCGGCCGCGCACCCCGTCGTCGCCGACCACGGCCCAGTGCCCGCCGCGCTCGGCAGCCCAGTCCTGGCGGTAGGCGTCGAACCACTGGAGGACCTGCTGTTCGTCGGCCGGGCGGCGCGTGTGCCAGCGGCGGATGGCGGCGTCCTGGTACGCCGCGAGGAAGGCCGGCGCGTCCGCTGTCCGCCACGGGCGCAGCAGCAGGCCCGCGGGGGCGGTCAGTCGGGGTTGCGGGCGGCTCGCGAGTGAACCCCGCTCGATGGCGGGAGGCGTCGACACGGAACGGATCACACGGCATGGTCGCCCGGCGGGGAGCGACTTCGTCAAGGGGGCGTGACGGTCAGGGCGGGCGTCACACAGACGCGGCCGAGCGGCGCCGTACCCGGAAGAGGAAGTCCTCCACCGCCGCCCTGTCGGGCTCGGCCGGGAGCGGGGAGTGGGCGGCGGCCGTCTCCGCCTGCTCGCCGAGGGCCGTCATGCGGCGTTCCACCTCGGGCCACGGGACCTCGCCGCGCTTCACGGCCAGCAGGTCCTCGCGGGCCTCGCCCACGTCGATCGTGAGCGTGCCCGTGCGCAGCAGGTCGCGGCAGGAGTGGAGCAGGCGGAGCAGGTGCATCGCGTGCTTCCAGCGCGGTGCCCCGTGCGTACGAACGTCCGCGTCCAGCTTCTTGCGCTGGCCGAGCGCGTAGCGCGTGAAGGTCGTGTACGCCTGCCGGGAGAGGAACGCACCGCGCAGGGCGAGCAGTTCACGTCCGGTGTCGTCGATCCGCTCGACCAGCGGGGAGTGCAGGCACTCCAGGATGTTGGGGTTGGCGCGCAGGGCCAGCTCGCAGAAGCGCTCCAGCTCCCAGGAGAACTGTTCGTCCAGCGGCCCCTCGACGTGCGTGGGCGGCTTCTCGAAGCTCCAGAACAGCGGGGTCGGCGCGAGGAACACCCCGCGCCGGTCGGTGTCACTGGAGTCCGTGGCCAGCCCGAAGGCATGTGAGCCCATCACACAGGAGTAGACGGTGTGGTCGCGGACGAGCTCTTCGGGGCGCATGGGGAGGGAGCGTACGGGATCACCGCCGCCGCCCGGCCGCGGTGATCCGGGGCCCGGACCGCCACCGTCCGAAGGCCCCACGGCCCGGTCGCGCCAAGTGGCAGGAGTGCGGGGATCGGGTGACATTTGGACTGTCCACGCTAGGTGGGATGCTCCGTGCGGTACGCCCGCCGGGCCCCGGCACACTCTCGAAAGGCGCGACCATGGCGGGTAACAGCGGACCGGATCTCGGCAGCCTCCTCGGCGGCCTCCTCGGTGGCGGACAGGGCGGTTCCGGCGGCGGAGGCGGCAACATCCTGGCCCAGCTGCTGCAGTCCTTCCTGGGCGGTCAGTCGGGCGGCAACAACCCGCTCTCGGGCCTCCTCGAAGGCCTCAACAAGGCCGGTCTGACGGAGCAGACGGGCTCCTGGGTCGGCACCGGCGACAACCAGCCCGTGACCGGCGCCCAGGTGCAGGAGGCGCTGCCCACGGACACGCTCCAGGAGGTCGCCGACAAGAACGGCATCACCCAGGAGCAGGCGGCCAACGAGATCGCCGCCCAGCTGCCGCAGGTCGTCGACAAGCTGACGCCGACCGGCCAGCTGCCGACCTCGCTCGACGAGCTCATGAAGCAGCAGAACCTCTAGTCCACACCGCGGCCCCCGACCGGCCACCCCCTCCCCTCCGCGCGGCGCCCGTCTCGGCAGACGGGCGCCGCGCGCTGTCCGCGGCCGCGCTGACTAGGCTGTTCGGAGCACGTGCAGATGACGGGCGTACGACGGTCGCAGGCCTAAGTGCGGGAGCGGGCGTACGCCTCAGCAGGTCAGCACGTCAGCAGGTCAGCACGTCAGCAGGCGTACGGCGGACACAGGGCGAGGAGCAGCAGCGGTGGCGGTACGAGCGGTCCGGGGCGCGGTCCAACTCGAACGGGACGAGGCCGGGCACATGGACGAGCAGGTCGGCGCGCTGCTGACCGAGGTGCTCGAACGCAACGGGCTGACCGCGGACGACCTGATCAGCGTCTGGTTCACCGCGACCCCCGACCTGCACAGCGACTTCCCGGCGGCCGCCGCCCGCAAGCTCGGCATCACCGACGTCCCGCTGATCTGCGCCCAGGAGCTCGACATCGCCGGCGCCATGCCGCGGGTGGTCCGCATCCTCGCCCACATCGAATCCGACAAGCCCCGCTCCGAGATCGCCCATGTGTACCTCGGTGCCGCCGCCGCTCTGCGCAAGGACATCGCCCAGTGAGAACCGCTCTCGTCATCGGCACCGGACTCATCGGCACCTCGGCCGCCCTGGCCCTGCAGAGCCGCGGGGTCACGGTGCACCTGGCCGACCACGACCCCGAGCAGGCCCGTACGGCGGCGGCGCTCGGCGCCGGCACCGACGAGCCGCCCGCAGGCCCGGTCGACCTCGCGATCGTCGCCGTACCGCCGGCGCACGTGGCCGCGACCCTCGCCGACGCCATGCGGCGCGGTGCGGCCCGCGCCTACCTGGACGTCGCCTCCGTGAAGGCCGGGCCGCGGCGCGAGCTGGAGGAGCTCGGGCTCGACCTGTCGGCGTACATCGGCACGCACCCGATGTCCGGCAAGGAGCGCTCCGGACCGCTCGCGGCCACCGCCGACCTCTTCGAGGGCCGGCCGTGGGTGCTCACGCCCACCCGTGCCACCGATACCGAGGTCCTGAACCTCGCCCTGGAACTGGTCGCCCTGTGCCGGGCCGTGCCCGTCGTCATGGACGCGGACGCCCACGACCGCGCGGTCGCGCTCGTCTCGCACATGCCGCACCTCGTCTCCAGCATGGTCGCGGCCCGCCTGGAGAACGCCGAGGAGACGGCCGTACGGCTGTGCGGCCAGGGCATCCGGGACGTCACGCGGATCGCGGCCTCGGACCCGCGGATGTGGATCGACATCCTCTCCGCCAACCCCGGCCCGGTCGCCGACCTCCTCGCGGAGGTCTCGGCCGACCTCGACGAGACCGTGACCGCGCTGCGCGCGCTGCAGTCCTCCGACGAGGCCAAGCGGCAGGACGGCGCGGCCGGCATCGAGACCGTGCTGCGCCGGGGCAACGCGGGCCAGGTACGGGTGCCCGGCAAGCACGGCTCGGCCCCCACGGCGTACGAGACGGTCGCCGTCCTCATCTCCGACCAGCCGGGCCAGCTGGCGCGGATCTTCGCGGACGCGGGCATGGCGGGCGTGAACATCGAGGACGTCCGCATCGAGCACGCCACCGGGCAGCAGGCCGGTGTGGTCCAGCTGTTCGTGGACCCGAAGGTGGCGCCCGCGCTGGCGGGGGCGCTGCGGGACCGCGGCTGGGCGCTGCGGCAGTAAGAGCGGGACGCCGTTGCGGCGCCCGTGAGCCGTGGCCCGCGCGCGGGTGCCGGTGAGCCGTGGCCCGCGCGCGGGTGCCGGTGAGCCGCGGCCTGCGGGGCGGGCTTGTGGACCGGGGGCTGTGAGCCGCGGCCTGCGGGGCGGGCTCGTGGACCGGGGACGGTGAGCTGCGGCCTGCGGGGCCGGGGCCGGTGAGCGAGGGCCCCGGGCCGCCGGGAAAGCGGGGTCCCAGGAGCCAGTAACCTGGTGGGCGGCGTTCTCACGCCGTACCGCAGACTCCACCGCCGACGAAAGGCGCTCCCAGCCCCGTGGACACCACCGCCACCGCAGTGATCGTTGCCATCGACGGACCCTCCGGCACGGGCAAGTCGAGCACCTCGAAGGCCGTCGCCGCCCAGCTGGGCCTCAGCTACCTGGACACCGGCGCCCAGTACCGGGCCATCACCTGGTGGATGGTGCACAACGGCATCGACATCACGGACCCGGCCGCCATCGCCGCCGCCGCGGACAAGCCGGAGATCGTCTCGGGCACCGACCCGTCCGCCCCGACCATCACGGTCGACGGCACCGACGTGGCCGGCCCGATCCGTACGCAGGACGTCACCTCCAAGGTCAGCGCCGTCAGCGCCGTGCCCGAGGTGCGCACCCGGATCACCGAGCTGCAGCGCTCCATCGCCGCGGCCGCCCCGCACGGCATCGTCGTCGAGGGCCGCGACATCGGCACCACCGTCCTGCCGCACGCCGACCTGAAGATCTTCCTCACCGCCTCGCCCGAGGCCCGTGCCGCCCGCCGCAGCGGCGAGCTCAAGGGCGCGGACGTGAACGCCACCCGTGAGGCCCTGCTCAAGCGGGACGCGGCCGACTCCGGCCGCAAGGTCGCCCCGCTCGCGAAGGCCGACGACGCCATCGAGGTCGACACCAGCGACCTCACGCTGCAGCAGGTCATCGAGTGCGTGGTCACGCTCGTCGAGGAGAAGCGGGCCACCAAGTGACCGAGACCGTGCCGTCCCGGCGGGGCGCGGAGGTCGGCCGGCGGATCGGTGTCGGGCTCATGTACGGCCTGTGGAAGCCGCGCGTGCTCGGGGCCTGGAAGGTGCCCGCGAGCGGCCCGGTCATCCTGGCCGTGAACCACTCGCACAACGTGGACGGGCCCATGGTGATGGGCACGGCGCCGCGCGGCACGCACTTCCTGATCAAGAAGGAAGCGTTCGTCGGACCGCTCGGCTCGTTCCTCACCGGGATCGGCCAGCTGGAGGTCGACCGGTCCACGGCCGACCGCACGGCGATCACGAAGGCCCTCGACGTCCTCGCCGCGGGCGGCGTCCTCGGGATCTTCCCCGAGGGCACCCGGGGCGAGGGCGACTTCGCCTCGCTGCGCGCCGGGCTCGCGTATTTCGCGGTCCGCAGCGGTGCGCCGATCGTCCCGGTGGCCGTCCTGGGAAGCACGGACCGTCCCGGACGGTTGATAAAGGGGCTGCCGGCGCTACGCAGCCGTATCGACGTGGTCTTCGGAGACCCGTTCGAGGCGGGCGACGGCAGCGGAAGGCGGACCCGCAAGGCGCTCGACGAGGCGACCCTGCGCATCCAGGAGCGGCTCACCGGCCACCTGGAAAACGCCAGGCGCCTCACGGGGCGCTGAGTAAGACTTGAAGCACCGCGTTCCGCCCGCTGCGGGTGGGCACGCGGTGAGTAGTGGCCCGCGCGCCTGCGTGGTCCATCGATGACGGATGACAGAGGTACGGACTTCATGAACGACCAGATCCCCGCAGAGGGCGCGCACGAGCACGAGCACGACCACGGCGCGCTCGGCGACGCGGAGTACGCGGAGTTCATGGAGCTCGCCGCGGAAGAGGGCTTCGACCTCGAAGAGGTCGAGGGCGCGATCGAGGAGGCCGGGCACGGCCCGCTGCCCGTGGTCGCCGTCGTCGGCCGCCCCAATGTCGGCAAGTCGACCCTGGTGAACCGCATCATCGGCCGCCGCGAGGCGGTCGTCGAGGACAAGCCGGGCGTCACGCGCGACCGCGTCACCTACGAGGCCGAGTGGGCGGGCCGCCGCTTCAAGGTCGTCGACACCGGCGGCTGGGAGCAGGACGTCCTCGGCATCGACGCCTCCGTCGCCGCCCAGGCCGAGTACGCCATCGACACCGCGGACGCCGTGATCTTCGTGGTGGACTCCACGGTCGGCGTCACCGACACCGACGAGGCCGTCGTCAAGCTGCTGCGCAAGGCCAAGAAGCCCGTGGTGCTCTGCGCCAACAAGGTGGACGGCCAGAGCGGCGAGGCCGACGCGTACTCCCTGTGGTCCCTCGGCATCGGCGAGCCGCACCCGGTCTCCTCGCTGCACGGCCGCGGCACGGGCGACATGCTGGACGCCGTGCTCGAGGTGCTGCCCGACGCGCCGGCGCAGACCTTCGGCGGTCCCGCGGTCGGCGGCCCGCGCCGTATCGCGCTGATCGGCCGTCCGAACGTCGGCAAGTCCTCGCTCCTCAACAAGGTGGCGAAGGAGGACCGCGTCGTCGTCAACGAGCTGGCCGGCACCACGCGCGACCCGGTCGACGAGCTGATCGAACTCGGCGGTGTCACCTGGAAGTTCATCGACACGGCCGGTATTCGCAAGAAGGTCCATCTGCAGTCCGGCGCCGACTACTACGCCTCGCTGCGTACCGCCGCGGCCGTGGAGAAGGCCGAGGTCGCGGTCATCCTCATCGACGCCGCGGACTCGATCAGCGTCCAGGACCAGCGCATCGTCACGATGGCGGTGGAGGCCGGGCGTGCGATCGTCATGGCGTTCAACAAGTGGGACACCCTCGACGAGGAGCGCCGCTACTACCTCGAGCGCGAGATCGAGACCGAGCTGGGCCAGGTCGCCTGGGCGCCGCGGGTGAACGTCTCGGCGCGCACCGGCCGCCACATGGAGAAGCTGGTCCCGGCGATCGAGACGGCGCTCGAGGGCTGGGAGACCCGCGTCCCCACCGGCCGCCTCAACTCCTTCCTCGGCGAGCTGGTCGCCTCCCACCCGCACCCGGTCCGCGGCGGCAAGCAGCCCCGCATCCTGTTCGGTACGCAGGCGGGCACGAAGCCCCCGCGGTTCGTGCTCTTCGCCTCCGGCTTCATCGAGGCCGGCTACCGGCGGTTCATCGAGCGCCGGCTGCGCGAGGAGTTCGGCTTCGAGGGGACGCCGATCCACATCTCGGTGCGGGTGCGCGAGAAGCGCAGCAAGAAGAAGTAGCCGGTCGGTTCCGGTCGTACGAAGGCCCACCAGGCGACTGCCGGGTGGGCCTTCCGCGTGCCGTACGGGGGCTCAGCGCTCCCTGCGCGGCCCCGGGGGCAGCGCGGCCGGGAAGCCGCCCGGGCGGTGCGCCATGTGCTGCCAGGTCGGTGGTGGCGGCTCGTGGCGCGGGTGGCGCGGTGGGGCCTGCGGCATGTTGCCGAAGGCGGTGAAGCCCAGGTCCTCCTCGCCGGTCCGGTCGCCCGGGAGAGCCTTGAACGACCTGCGCCACTCCGCATAGAGGTCGTCGTAGATCGGTGTGGCGGAGTGGCTCGGGGGCGTCTCCCCGGAGGGACGCATGCCGGGGATCGGGTGGCGGGAGGGGTCGTAAGGCTGCACGTAGGTGCCAACGACCCCACGCCGGTTGGGATGCGGGACGGGCCGTACCGACCTCGGCTCCGATGTCCCCGGGCCGGCTCCGTACGCCGTCCCCGCACTGGCTCCGTACGCCTTCCCCGTACCGGTCGCGGACGGTGTCCCCGTACCGATTGCGGACGGTGTCCCCGTACCGGCTCCGGACGGTGTCCCCGCCGGTGTTCCCGTACCCGCTCCGGCCGGGACCATCTGGCGTCCAGGGGTGGCCGGCCGCCGATCGGACGTGGCCGGCAGGGGCCGCAGATCCGCGGCCACCGGCCGTGCGTCCTGGGGCGCCGCCACCGACAGGACGTGCCGGCTGACGACCCTTCGCAGGCCGTCGGGGATCGCGGTCGCCGGCAATGCGTCCGGACCCCCGGGCCTGAGCGCCCCGTCCCGGCCCGCACCGGGGCCGGGGGACGTCACGTCCCGGCCAGCGGCATGGCCGCGGTCACCAACTGGCCGTTCGCCGCGGCCTTGTCGAGCGCGTCGCGCAGCAGGTCCTCGCGCGGCTGACGGCCGATGGAGCCCACCGGGGCGGCGAACACCAGGACCTGGTTCGTCTTGTTGGCCGCCGCGCGCCATCCCTCGGTGACATGGAGCGGCTGGTGGGCCTGCCACCAGGCCACCTGGCCGCCGCTCTCGCCGGGCATGAGGACCGCGTGCAGCTGGCCCATCGCGAGCAGCACGGACCAGCCGCCCAGCGCGGACGGCACTTCCTTGACCTGGCTCACCGGCATGAAGCCCTGCTCGATCAGGAGCGGCAGGAAGTCGTCCCCGCCCCCCGTGGCGCCGGGGCGGGCGATCGGGCCGGTGGGCTCGACGACGAGGGCGGGGTGCAGGTCCCCCTCCAGGAGCACCAGGCCGCTGGTCACGCCGAGCACGGCCTGCTCGGGCTGCTCGGCCTGCTCCTGCGCGGGGGCCTCACCGCCGGTGATGGACTGGACCGCGCCCTGCAGCTGCTCCTCGGGGACCTGCACGACCTGCGAGGGCAGGCACGTGGCGTGGGCGAAGGCGAGGACGGCGGTCTCCTCGCCGACGAACAGGACGGTGCTGGTGCGCTCCTGCTGGCTGTCGCCCGGGGTGCGGCAGGACGTGCAGTCGTAGCTGCCCGGGGAGTTGTCGCCGGTGAGCAGGCGGTCGGCCTCCTCGTCGCCGATCTCGGCGCGTACGTCGTCGCTGACGTCGAGCATGCGCTGCACGGGTGCTCCTCGGAAGTCGGTGCGTCGCGTCGCCGGGAGGATCCCGGCACGGGGGAGCGGTCGATCCGGACCCCCCGGAGAGCCCGCAGGCTCATGAAGAGCACAACGGGTGAACCGTGGCGCAAGTCACGCAGTCGAGCGAACGGAATCGCACCATCCTCAGCGCACGGTGAAGCTCGCGGCGGAACCGCTCACTCCGCGTCAATTGCTGCTGTGTGCACAGAAGTTGAGCCGGTGAGGTGAGTCACAGATCGCGAGGGCTCGTGGTCGACAAATCCGGAAATCAAGGGTTCTAGTGGGTGGCCGAAAATCGCCGCTACTTCGGGTAAGGGTCAACTGGCCTGGAATGACAAGGATCCGGTTGATACCGGGGCGAGCAGGTCCCTAGATTCCACCGCCGTGTGCAACGAGCACCGCTCGGGTACGTCCGCCGGCCGCACCAAGCCAGCTCCTGCAGCACCCGCCGGCGGACGGGACGCGACGGCTCACCGGTGTCGGATACGCCGGAGCCGTGGCGTCCAGGGGGAGCCCGGGTCCTGCGAGAGGGATCTTTATGTTCGCCATGTCCGCACGTCCCAAGCGCAGTCGGACGACGGCCGTGCTCGCCGGGGCCGCTCTGGCCGCCCCACTGGGCCTGTTCGCGGCGAGCGGCGAGGCAGCCGCGGCCGACAGCGGAGTCTGGGACCGCATCGCCCAGTGCGAGAGCGGCGGAAACTGGCACATCAACACCGGCAACGGCTACTACGGAGGCCTGCAGTTCTCCGCCTCCACCTGGCGGGCCTACGGCGGCGGCAGGTACGCCTCCACCGCCGACAAGGCGACCAGGTCACAGCAGATAGCCGTCGCCACCAAGGTGCAGAAGGGGCAGGGCTGGGGCGCATGGCCCACCTGCTCCAAGCGGGCCGGAGCCTACGGAAGCGCACCGGCCGTGAACGCACCGGCCAAGCCGAAGTCCGCACCGTCCAAGCCCAAGGCGGCACCCAGGAAGACCGAGCCCAAGTCGTCCGACCGCGCGAAGAGCCATACGGCACGCGGCGGTTCGCGCGACTACACCGTCAGGAGCGGCGACACCCTGGGCTCGATCGCCGCCGCGCACGGCACGACCTGGAAGAAGGTCTACGCGGCCAACAAGGCCGTGATCGGAGGGGATCCGGACCTGATCCTGCCGGGCCAGCGCCTGGACCTTCCGTAAGCACGCGGGGCGCCCCGCCCGGTCCTCCGACCGGGTGGGGCTGTCCCGTACCGGGGCGCGGCACTCCGCCGGCCCGCCGCGCCGCTGCTTAGCGTGACGCATGCCGAAGACCCGTCTGTGGACCCTGGGCCTGCTGGCCCTCCTCCTTCCGCTGCTGCCGACCGGCGCGCACGCCCTGACCGCACCGCACACCGACCCCGCGCCGCCGGCGGCCGGCCCGGGCGCGGCGAGCACCCGCACGTACTTCTTCGAGGTGCCGTACGACTGCGCGGTGAAGGCGTGGCCGTGGAACTGCCTCGCCGAGTGCGAGAGCAGCGGCCGCTGGAGCGCCAACACCGGCAACCAGTACTACGGCGGACTCCAGTTCTGGCAGCCGACCTGGGTGGAGCACGGCGGCCTCAAATACGCCCCGCGTGCCGACCTCGCCACCCGCGAGGAGCAGATCAAGGTAGCCGAGGAGGTCCTGCGCACGCAGGGCTGGGACGCCTGGCCGGTCTGCTCCGAGCGGTACCGCCTCGACGGCCGCATGCACACCGTGAAGCCCGGCGAGACCCTGTCCTCGATCGCCCGCCGGTACGGGGTCAAGGGCGGCTGGCAGGCGCTGTACCAGGCCAACCGCCAGATGATCGGCCGCTACCCGGACCGCCTGAACGCGGGCACGCTGCTGCAGATCCCGGAGCGGGTGGGGGCGCGGCGGGGGCTTTGAGTGGTGGCACGCGAGGTCGGGCGCTGTGAGGCGAGGCCCGCTAGTGGCGCCCGGTCCTCGCCCGCTCGGCCCACTCCGCCGCCTCGCCGCTGAACACCACCGCGCCGCGGCGCAGTTCGTGCACGAGGACGGGGTGGGCCGACGGGGTGCGCAGGGGCGGGGGAAGGCGCTGTTCGGCAGTGACGACGGTGGCGTCCAGAGTCGACAGGAGTTCGTACGTGCGGGCCGAGACCGCCGGGGACATGCCCTGGGCCGGCTCGTCGAGGAGCAGGACCCGGGGGCGGGCGAGCAGCGCGGCGGCCACGGCCAGCATGCGCTGCTCCCCGCCCGAGAGGGTGGCGGAGCGGCGGGGGAGCAGGGCGCGCAGCTCCGGATAGGCGTCGAAGGCGGGCGCGAACTCCCCCTCCGGTGCGGCCAGTTCGAGGTTCTCCCGGACGGTCAGCGAACCGAAGACGGCCTGCCGGTCGGGCACGAAGCGCAGACCGCGCGCGGCCCGCTCGTGTGCGGGCAGCCGTGTCACGTCCCTGCCCCGCCACCGCACGCCGCCCTCCGCCGGCCGCACGGTCCCGGCCAGGGCGCGCAGCGCCGTCGTACGGCCCGAGCCGTTGCGTCCCAGGAGCACGGTGACACCCGGGTACGGGGCGGCCAGGTCGACGCCGTGCAGGGCTTCGAGCGGTCCGTAGCGCACGCGCGCCCCGTACAGCCCGATCTCGGCGCTCACCGCGGCGGCTCCTGGTCGGTTCGGGTGCTCACAGCGGCTCCTTGACGGTTCCGGTCTTCACGGGTGCTCCTCGCTCATGCCGGTCTGCACGGTGCTCCTCGCCCACGCCGGGCCTCGCCGATTCCGTCGGGCATGAGCGCGCCTCGCCGATACAGGCGGGGGTCGTCGCTTCTCGCAGACGCCGGTGGTGGTCGCCGCTGCTTCTCGACGGTGCCCGCGGTCGCCGCTGCTTCTCGACGATGCCCATCGCCCTCGCCGCTCCTCGCCGTCCTCGCCGATGAAGGCGGCCGCCGCCGACGCACGTGCGCACCGCTGCCCTCGGCCGGTGCCGGCCCTCGCGGGCCCTTGCCCCACAGATGCCGGTGTCACGACCGGTCCCCGACCGTACGGGCCGCCGCGTCCAGCACCCGGTCCGCGGGGCCCGTGGCGACGATCCGGCCCGCGCTGAGCACATGGACGGTGTCCGCGAGGCGGTCCACCAGGTCGAGGTCGTGCTCCACGATGAGCAGGGCCGTGCCCTCGGCGGCGAGGGCGCGCAGGATCCGTGAGAGGCCCTCGACCTCCACCGTGTCGAGGCCCGCCGCCGGTTCGTCGAGGAGCAGGACGTGCGGAGAGCCCGCGAGGGCGCGGCCGAGTTCCACGCGGCGCAGGATGCCGGTGGGGAGGTCCGTGGCGGGCTGGCGGCTGAGCGGTCCGTCGAGGCCGAGCAGGCGCAGGGTGCGGTCGACGGCGGCCGGGTCGCGTACGCGGCCCTGTTCGGCGCCTACGCGCAGGTTCTCCTCGACCGTGAGGGAGGGGAAGACGGCCAACTGCTGGAAGGTGCGGGCGATCCCGAGCCGCGTGCGGGCGTGCGCCGCGCGGCGGGTGATGTCACGGCCCGCGAACTCGACGCGCCCCGCGTCGGGCCGCACCGTGCCGGCGAGGCAGTGGAACAGGGTGCTCTTGCCCGCCCCGTTGGGGCCGACCACGGCGGTGATACGGCCGGGCGTGACCTCCAGGGAGACATCGTCGAGCGCGGTGAAGTCTTCGTAGACGACGGTGAGTCCGCGGGCGGTCAGCGGGCCGGGAGGAAGGTCCGCGGGGCGGGGGCCGGTGCGGCGGGGCGCGACGGACGGGTCGGCTCCCTTGGCCCGTACGACAGCAAGGCCTTCCCGGCTCGGCACGGGCCGACCGACTCCCTTCGCGGGCGGGCCGGGAGCGCCTCCGCGCCCCCGCACATCCGGCGCCTGCGACGTCTCCGCACGCGCCGCCTGTGCCACCACCCGCGCCCGCACCGCCTCCCCGCTAGCGCTGAGCCGCAGTTCCCGCCGGGGCGCGCGCAGCCGCTCCGTCACGGTCCGCAGCGCCTCGTACGGGCCGCCGGGAAAGCGCCCGACGAGGACCGCGAGCACGCCGATCACCGCGGCCGCCACCCCGCCGCGCGTGCCCGCGTCCAGCCCGACCAGGAGGGCCGCCGCGCCCAGCGCGCCGATCACCGAGTCCGCGCCGAGCACCACCACCGCCGCGAACCACAGCAGCCCGCGCACGGGGTCGAAGGCCGCCGGGTCGAAGGCCCGCAGCCCCATCCCGAGCATGCCGCCGCCGAGGGCCGCGAGGGCCGCGCCCGCGACGAACGCGCCGAGTTTCAGGAGCGGTACGGGGACCCCGGAGGCCGCCGCGCCCGCCTGGTGGTCGCGCAGGGCGGCGAGCGCGCGTCCGGTGCGGCCGCGGCGCAGCAGCAGGACACTGAGCAACGCGCCGGTGAGCAGGGCGAGTTCGAGGACGTAGTACGCGCGGTCGCCGCCGAAGCCCGCAGGGCGGGCGATGCCCAGGCCCGAGGCGGCGTACGGCTGGTCGAAGACGAAGCGGCTCACGCCGACGCCGACGGCGAGCGTGGCCAGCGCGAGGGCGAGCCCGTGCCGGCTGATCGCGGGCCGGCCGGTGAGCAGGCCGAGCGGGGCGACCAGGAGCACGGCCACCGCGAGCGCGGCGAGCGGCGGCAGTTGGGGCAGCCCGGGGAAGCGGCCCGCCGCGAGCAGCGCCGTGAACAGCGCGCCCAGGCCCGCGTACGCCGCCTGCCCGAGCGAGATCTGACCGCCGCGCCCCGTGACCACCACGAGCGACAGGAGGACGACGGCGAGGGCCGGCACCTGGACCGAAGTGTGCAGATCCGATCCGGCGAACCCGAGCGGCAACAGGAAGAGCACCCCGGCCACCACCCACACCCCGGCAGGCGTGCGGACCCGGGCCGTCGCGGTGCGCGGCAGCGCGTCGCGTCCGCCGATCCCGGGCAGCACCAGCGCGGACACCAGAAGCGCGACCACGAACAGGTTCGCGCCCACCGCCTGGAGCAGCGGCTCGCCCCAGCCCGAGGGGTGCAGCCGGGTCAACTGGGCCTGCACCACGCCGAGTCCGAGCGCCACCGCCACCGCGATCGGCAGGCTGTGCATGCCCGCGCCCACCGCGACCGCGATCACCTGGAGGACAAGGAGCGTCAGACCGTACGGATCCAGGCGGACCTGCGAGGCGAGCAGCACCCCGGTCAGACCCGCCGTGAACGAGCCGAACGCCCAGCCCGCCGACGCCACCCGGTCCGCGTCGATCCCGCGGAGCACCGCGAGCGGACGGTTGTCGACCACGGCGCGCAGCTCGCCGCCGAACCGGGTCCAGCGCGTCACCGCCCACACCCCGGCCGCGAGCGCGAGCACGATCGCCAGCTGCACCCACGGCTCGTCGCCGAGCACCTGCGGCGCGTCCGGGCGCGCCCCCTGCCCCCACACCAGCGCGGCCCCGCCGACGAGCAGCACGAACACGCCGATCGAGGCGACGAGCGTCTGCACCGGATCGCTGCCGAGCAGCGCGAGCGGCCGGAACACGGCCCGCTCCAGGAGCAGTCCGAGCCCGGGAGCCAGCACGCACAGCGTGACCGTGACGCCCAGCCACAGCGGCCAGCCCCACTCGACGGTGAACTGCCGCAGGAGATACGCGCACACCATCGCGACCGCACCGTGCGCGAGGTTGAGCACTCCGGTCGCGCGGTACGTGACGATCAGGCCGATGCCCGTCAGGGCGGCCGCGCTGCCGACGGCGAGCCCGGCCAGGGTGAGGTCCCACGTCAGGGAGTCCACGCTCAGGACTCCGGGCCGCCGGGCTCGGCGGTGCGACCGGGCTCGGCGTTGCGTCGGGGCTCGGGTGTCTGTCCGGGCTGGACGGTGCGACCGGGCTCGGCGTTGCGTCGGGACTCGGCTGTCTGTCCGGGCTCGACGGCGCGTCCGGGCTCGGCGGTGTGCCCGGCTTCCGCGCCGCGTCCCGGCTCACCGCTCGCGTCCGGCTCGCAGATCGGGCAGGGCCCCAACTCCCCGTCCGCCACGGCATGCGCGTCGGCCGGCACCGCCTCGGGCTTGCCCGCCACGAGCGGGCAGTCGGCCCGGTGGTAGAGCGTGCCGCCCGGTACGAGCAGCAGCTCGCGGCTGATGGCGGCCGGCTGCACGGGCGCGGGCGGCGGTTCCTCCTCGTGTACGAGCAGCGCGTACAGTGCGTCCATCCGGGCCGCGGCCGCCGCGCTGCGCGCCTGCGCCACGAGCACCGCGCCCGCCACGATCAGCGCGGCGCCGGGCAGCGTGCAGGAGGCCAGGTACGGCACCTGGCGCTCGGCGAACCGCTCGCCCGACACCCCGTACCAGCCGATGACGCAGAGCACCGCGCCGAGGGCCGCGGCGCCGAGGCCCGCCCACAGCAACGGGTGCACTGTCCGCAGTCGATCCGTCCGCATCCGGGCCCCCAGGGGATCCGGCCGCCGGACAACGGGCCGTCGCCGGACCAACCGTCCGTCACCGCAGCACGGTCCGCACCGGAAACCGTCCGTTGTCTAGTCAGCCGTCTGTCTGTTCTTGTCAGCCGATCGCTTGCACTATGCCTTCGTGAACGCTCGCACCGTGCTCGCACTGTGCCTTCCTTGAACGCTTGCACTATGCCCTCTTGAAGCTGACCCTGAAAGCACCGGGCACCGCCCGGTCCGACACCCCGGTGGTGAGCCTGATGGTCCTCGGGAGCAGCCCCCACATGCGTTCCAGGACACGCCTCGCCGCGCTGGCCGCGGCGGCCGTCCTGGTCATCGGCCCGGCCGTGACGGCCTGCGGCGACGACGGGGGAGGAGGCGGCGAGGATCCGCCGCCCACCCCGCCGAAGGACAAGACGAGCAGCGCGCCCGCCGACCCCACCAGCGCCTCGCCCTCCGAGGAGGAGGGCGGCGGGGGACAGCCGGAGGATCCGGCGGCGGCCGAGAAGGAGATCAAGACCAACTTCGAGAAGTTCTTCGACCCCAAGGTCAAGATGGCCGAGAAGGAGAAGTACATCGAGAACGGCAGCAAGATGCGCCCCGTCCTGCAGGCCTTCAGCGGCGACGAGCGCGGGGGACAGGTTTCGGCCAAGGTCGGCAAGGTGGAGTTCACCTCGCCGAAGGACGCCAAGGTCACCTACGACCTCGCCCTGAACGGAGCCACCGTCCTGCCCGGCAGCTCGGGGACCGTGGTGGAGCAGGAGGGCACCTGGAAGGTGTCGGTCAAGACGCTTTGCGGACTGCTCGCCATGAGCGGCAACACCTCGCCGCTGCCCGGCTGTTGAGCGGATGAGGCGGGGTGCGGCGAGGGTGCGCCGCGGAGCTGTCCTGTCCGCGGCGCTGCTCGCCCTGCTCGCCGCCGGCTGCGGCAGCCGGCTGCCGGAGAGCGAGTTCACCGGCCGGCCCACGGGACCCGAGCAGCCCGCCGACACCTCGCCCCTGCACGTCGGCATCATCACGAGCGAGACGAGTCCGGTGGGCGGCGATGCGTTCACCGGGCCGCGTGACGGGGCGAAGGCCTACTTCGAGCGGCTGAACGCCCGCGGCGGGATCGACGGCCGCAAGGTCGAGGTGCACACCTGCGACGACGGCGGCACCGGCGTCGGCAACAACGAGTGCGTGCACAAGCTGGTCGACGAGCGGAAGGTCGTGGCGCTCGTCGCCACCACGACGCTCGACTACGAGGGCGCCCCGCTGGTGGCCGAGGCGGGGGTCCCCGACATCGGCGGGCAGCCGATCGGGCCCGCGTACGACACGTATCCGCACCTCTACTCCGTCTACGGCTCGCTCGCCCCGCGCAAGGGCGGCAAGGCGGGCTGGGACGGCAAGCAGTACGGCGGCACCGAGATCTACCGCTACTTCAAGCGCGAGCACGGTGCCCGCACCGCGGCCGTGGTCTCGTACAACCAGGCCGCGTCCGCCGGATACGCGCAGCTGATCACGCGCGGCCTGAAGGCCGAGGGCTACAAGGTCGTCACCGAACAGGTCGACCTGGCGCTGCCCAACTTCCGTGCGGTGGCGGCCGACTTGAAGGAGCAGGGCGCCGACCTGGTCTTCGATGCGATCGACACCCACGGCAACGCCCAGCTCTGCAAGGCGATGGACCAGGTGGGCACCAGGGTCACCGCCAAGGTCACCAACGCGCAGAACTGGAACTCCGACGTCGCCGAGGTCTACAAGGACTCCCCGCGCTGCCGCAACGCGCTGTGGGTGACGGGATCGAGCCGCAACTTCCAGGACCCGGACAGCGCTGCGGCGAAGGAGTTCCGCGCGGCGATGAAGGGCGCGGACCGGCTCTCGCAGTGGCAGCTCGAAGGATGGGCGGCCGCGATGTGGTTCGCGGACGCGGCGAAGTCCTGTGCCGGGTCCGGCGTGACGCGGGAGTGCGTGGACGCGTACATGCGGCGCGGCGAGCCCTACGACGCGGACGGTCTGCTGATCCCGGTGGTCTTCGAGCAGCGCGAGCGGCCGCCCGCGACCCGCCGCACCTGCCTGTCGGTGGCGCGCTGGCAGGACGGGCGCGGCTGGGTGACGCAGGGCGGCGACATGAACGCCAACTGCTTCGAGGTGCCGCAACTGCCGTACGAGCAGTGAGCCGGCTCAGCGGGAGCCGGCCCAGCCCTCGTCAACGCAGCGTGCGGAAGAACTCCCGGATGTCGCCGAGCAGCAGCTGCGGTGCTTCGAGCGCGGCGAAGTGGCCGCCCTGCTCGTACTCGTTCCAGTGCGTGATGTGGTTGAGCTCCTCGGCGAACCGGCGGATCGCCGCGTCCTCGAAGAAGTTGGCGACCCCGGTGGGGACCGGCGAGGAGGCGCTGGGGAACCAGTCGAGGACATGCATGTTCTCGTAGTAGATCCGGGCCGCCGAGCCGCCCGTGCCGGTCAGCCAGTAGAACATCACGTTGGTCAGGAGCGTGTCCCGGTCGACCGCGTCCTCGGGCAGCTCGGCCGAGGGGTGGGTCCACTCCTTGAACTTCTCGGTGATCCAGGCGAGTTGCCCGACCGGCGAGTCGCTGAGGCTGTACGCGAGGGTCTGCGGGCGCGTGGACTGCACCTTGTTGTAGCCGAAGCCCTCGTTCATGAACCAGTTGATCTTGTCGAGCCGCTTCAGCTCCTTCGCGGTGAGCTGCGCCTTGAACTCGTCGGAGACCGGGCCGAGCGGGATGAACCCCACGGACGCGGCGTTCACATGGATCCCGATCACCGCTTCGGGCTCGATCCGCCCGAGCGTCGGCGAGATGATCGCGCCGAGGTCGCCGCCCTGGGCTGCGTACCGCTCGTATCCGAGCCGCCGCATCAGCTCGTGCCAGGCGCGCGCGACCCGGGTGGCGTTCCAGCCCTTCTCGCGCGTGGGCCCCGAGAACCCGAAGCCGGGGATCGAGGGGACCACGACGTGGAAGGCGTCCGCGGGGTCGCCGCCGTGCGCGCGCGGATCGCTGAGCGGTCCGACCAGCTCCAGGAACTCCACGATGGAGCCGGGCCAGCCGTGCGTGAGGATCAGCGGCATCGCGTCCGGCTCGGGCGAGCGCAGATGCAGGAAGTGCACGGTGGCGCCGTCGATCTCGGTGACGAACTGGGGGAGTTCGTTGAGCGCGGCCTCGTGCTTGCGCCAGTCGTAGCCGGTGCGCCAGTACTCGGCCAGGGACTTCACATACGACAGCGAGGCTCCGTACTCCCAGTCCGTGCCCGGCAGTTCGTCGGGCCAGCGGGTCATCCCGAGCCGGGTGCGCAGATCGTCGAGCTGCGCCTGCGGGATGTCGATCCGGAAGGGGACTATGTCCGTGGGTGCAGTGGTCTCTGCCATGCGCAACAACGTAGCGAGGGTCGCGGACAACCACAGTCCTCATGCGGGCAGGAATACGGGAAGGAATACGGGCAGCTCTGCGGGCAGCAATGCGAGCGGCAACGCTGGCAGCACCGCTGGCAGCACCGCCGCCCGGACCCGGCAGCCGCGCACCATGGCAGACTCCACCGCATGCTCGAGACCTCCGCCCGCCTGCTCAAACTCCTTTCCCTGTTGCAGGCCCACCGCGAGTGGTCGGGCGCCGCGCTGGCCGACCGGCTCGGCGTCACCCCGCGCACCGTCCGCCGTGACATCGACCGGCTGCGCGAACTCGGCTATCCCGTCAACGCCTCACCGGGTACCGGCGGCGGCTACCAGCTCGGCGTCGGCGCCGAGATGCCGCCGCTGCTGCTCGACGACGAGGAGGCGGTGGCCGTCGCGGTGGGTCTGCGCACCGCCGCAGGACAGGGCATCGAGGGCATCGGCGAGACCTCGGTCCGCGCCCTCGCCAAGCTGGAGCAGGTGCTCCCCACCCGCCTGCGCCGCCGCGTCAGCACCCTCAACGCCTTCACGGTGCCGATGCTGCGCACGGCCCAGGCCTCGGCCGTCGACCCGGCCGTGCTCACCGAGTTGGCCGGCGTGTGCCGCGACGCCGAGCGGCTGCGCTTCGAGTACCGCGACCACAGCGGCGCCACCACCCGCCGCACCGTCGAGCCGCACCGCCTCGTGTGCACCGAACGCCGCTGGTACCTGGTGGCCTGGGACGTGGACCGCGGCGACTGGCGCACCTTCCGCGCCGACCGCATCACGCCGAAGCCCCCGCACGGCCCGCGCTTCGCCCAGCGCAGACCGCCCGCCGACGACCTGGCCGCGTACGTCTCGCAGGGCGTCTCGAACCGCGCCTACGACGCCCACGCCACGATCCGCCTGCACACCTCCATAGAGGAGGCGGCGCAGACCGTCTCGCCCTCCGCCGGCGTCCTCGATGCCGAGACCGAGAGCACCTGCATCCTGCACACCGGGGCCGCGAGCCTCGACGTCATGGTCATCCACGTGATGCTCATGGGATACGAGTTCGAAGTGCTCGCGCCCGCCGAGCTGAACGACCACATCAGGCGGAGTCGTGACCGCCTCTCCCGGGCTCTGGAACGGGGTTCGTCTCCCGCTGGAACGCCGCGAACTTCGGATGGTGCAGATCGAACGCCGGGGACTCCGAACGGATCCGCGGAAGCGTGACGAAGTTGTGCCGCGGCGGCGGACACGAGGTCGCCCACTCCAGCGAACGCCCGTACCCCCAGGGGTCGTCGACCTCGACCTTCTTGCCGTACTTGGCGGTCTTCCACACGTTGTAGGCGAAGGGCAGCGTGGAGAGCCCCAGCAGGAAGGCGCCGATCGTCGAGATCATGTTGAGCGCCGTGAACCCGTCGGCCGCCAGATAGTCCGCGTACCGCCGCGGCATCCCCTCCGCGCCCAGCCAGTGCTGCACCAGGAACGTGGTGTGGAAGCCCACGAACAGCGTCCAGAACTGGATCTTCCCGAGCCGCTCGTCGAGCAGCTTCCCGGTGAACTTCGGCCACCAGAAGTAGAAGCCGCCGAAGGTCGCGAAGACCACGGTGCCGAACACCACGTAGTGGAAGTGCGCGACGACGAAGTACGAGTCGGTGACGTGGAAGTCCATCGGCGGCGACGCCAGGATCACCCCCGTCAGACCGCCGAACAGGAACGACACCAGGAACCCCATCGCCCACAGCATCGGTGTCTCGAAGCTCAAGGACCCCTTCAGCATGGTCCCGGTCCAGTTGAAGAACTTCACGCCCGTGGGCACCGCGATCAGGAAGGACATGAACGAGAAGAAGGGCAGCAGGACCGCACCCGTCGCGAACATGTGGTGCGCCCACACCACGACCGAGAGTCCGGTGATGGCCATCGTGGCGCCGACCAGCATCACGTAACCGAAGATCGGCTTCCGGCTGAACACCGGGATGATCTCCGTGATGATGCCGAAGAACGGCAGCGCGATGATGTAGACCTCCGGATGCCCGAAGAACCAGAACAGGTGCTGCCACAGGAGCGCCCCGCCGAACTCCGCCTCGAACACCATCGACCCGAACCGCCGGTCCGCCTCCAGGACGAGCAGCGCGGCCGCGAGCACCGGGAACGCGATCAGGACGAGGATCGACGTGAACAGCACGTTCCACGTGAAGACCGGCATACGGAACATCGTCATCCCCGGCGCGCGCATCCCGATGATCGTCGTCAGGAAGTTCACGGCGCCCAGGATCGTGCCGAACCCGGACAGGGCGAGCCCCATGATCCACATGTCGGCGCCGATGCCGGGGGAGTGCTCCAGGCTGTTGAGCGGCGCGTAGGCGAACCAGCCGAAGTTGGCCGGCCCGGTGGGCACGAGCAGCGAGCCGAGCACGATGAGCCCGCCGAAGAGGAACAGCCAGTACGAGAGCATGTTGAGCCGCGGGAAGGCCACGTCGGGCGCCCCGATCTGGAGCGGCATGATCTCGTTGGCGAAGCCCGCGAAGGTCGGCGTCGCGAAGAGCAGCAGCATGATCGTGCCGTGCATCGTGAACGCCTGGTTGAACTCGTTGTTGGTCATCAGCTGGAGCCCGGGGCGGGCGAGCTCGGCCCGCATCATCAGGGCCATCAGACCGGCGATCAGGAAGAACGCGAACGACGTGATCAGGTAGAGATGCCCGATCTTCTTGTGGTCGGTGGTCGTCAGCCAGTCGACCACCACGCGCCCGGGCCGGCGCACCGGCACCGCGTCGGCGACCTCCTGCACGGTGTCCGTCGTCCCCATCGCTGCCCCCTCGCGTCGTCACGTCTGGGCCCTGGAGCACTCGCCATGATGCTCGCGCACGCCCCGGCTCCAACAGGGGGCGTACGCAAGGGAGTACGAACCAGGTGGCGAAGGAATGGAGAGGAGCGGCGGATTCTGTACGGGAACCATGAATTCCTCATGCGTCGTCAACTGCGGGCCGCCGCACGCCGATCGCAATAACGGAACAATCACGGGCCCCGGGTGGCCGCCGAATTGCCCGGGCTGCGGGCGGTCTTTACGACTACCCGTTCCTGGAATTCGAAACCCCTCGTTCGTGTGAAGAACTGCCGGATAAACCCCTGTCGTGAACCTGTGACACAAGCGTGACCGGCGAGGGACAGGTGACGCTCGGTGGCACCTGTGGGCTGGGGTGCCGCACTTTCCGTTCCCGTCCGAGGACGCCTACGGTGGGCCGTATGGCACCGATACCCACGCCCGGAGCGGAACCTCAGGACAACCTCGAGACCTACGTCGGCCTGGAGGCGCACAGCGCGGAGCAGCGGGCCCGCGAGCACGGGTGGAGCACCGTCAGGACGCTCCCGCCGGGCGCCATCATCACGATGGAGTACCTCGCGGGACGGCTGAACTTCGAGGTCACCGACGGCGCGGTGACGCGCTGCTGGAAGGGCTGACCCCTTCACCCCTTCTTCCGGATCCCTTACCCCGATACGGCACGGCGAAGGCCCCGGCTCGACGGATCGAGCCGGGGCCTTCGCTTCGCGGGGAGGTTGTGCGTACCGGCCCCCGCTGTCTGCGGCATCCCTCGCGGGACGGTCAGCCGCCCGTGACCGGGCTGGCCGGGGTGGAGCGGGCCACCCGCTCCGGATGCGGCCGGCGGCTGCCGACCGGGGTGACGGGCGCCCGCTCCGTACGGACCGGGTGCGCGCGCTCCGGATGGGCGCGGTCCGGGTGCGTGCGGTGGACGCGGGACTGGTGCACCGTCGCGGCGATCGGCTCGCGCGCCGGCACCTCGTCGTCGGCCGGGGCGCGCTGCGGGAACATCGCCGGGACACCGACCGGCAGCGCCGCCGCGGCCCTGCGCTCGCGGATCCGCTCGCGCAGCGCGAAGATCCAGGCCTCGGCGCGGGCGACCAGCGGCTCGAACCAGGGCAGCGCGAGCAGGATCAGCAGGCCCGCGGCCCAGCCGAGCATCACGTCGCTGAGCCAGTGCGTACCGAGGTAGACGGTGCTGAGACCGACGCCGAGCGCCACGATCGCGGAGACGGCCGACAGATAGCGCCGGGTGCGCTGGCTGGAGGCCAGGTACGCGAGGATGCCCCAGGTCACGACCGCGTTGGCGGTGTGGCCCGAGGGAAATATGTCGCCCTCGCCGAAGTGCCACATCTCGTTGGACCCGATCACCGTGGCGTAGTGCGGGCCGAGCCGGCCCATGCCGATCTTGGCGGCGCCCACCGTGACGTTGAGCAGCAGCAACGAGGTGCCGAGCATCAGCAGCGGCCGCAGCGTGTGCTGCCGCCAGGAGCGCCAGCCCAGCCAGGCCAGCACCATCACGGCGGTGGGGCCGCGCTGGCCGAGCACCACGTAGTAGTCGATGAAGGCGTGCAGCTCCGGCCACTGCTGGTACGGCCGGAAGAACATCAGCTGCCAGTCGAGGCGGACGAGCCAGGTGGTGTTGATGACGGCCACGATGATGAGCCCGTAGAACACCAGGGTCGAGCCGAGAAGCACGATCCGGTGCGGGCTCATCCGCGGAACATCTAGGTTCTGCGGCCGCTCAGGCTCACGGTCCAGACGGGCGAACAGCCGGTCCAGACGGGTGAGGTTTTGTTCGGTACGCACTCAATCGACGTTACAGCGGGTGAGCTGGGCTCCAGGCCGAAACGGTGTCTTTGTGATGACGATGTGATGTGGGATTGATCTCAGGCGGAGGTTTATTCCCGCCATCCGTCGAATAGCCCGGGACCTTCGTCCGCAATTTCATTGATCGATCCCGCAGCGGTTTTATCTCGCGTCCGGAATTCGTTCACCGGCAATCGGTGTGGAATTCTCCCGCCGCTCATGGCGGCCCCGAGCCGTTCAGCCACAGCGCCCCGTACACGGCGGAGGCCGCGCCCACGACCGCCAGGACAGCCGCCGACCTGGAGGTTCGCAGCCGCCCGAGCGCGACGGCGAGCGGCAGCAGCAGCGGGAAGGCCGGCATCAGGAGCCGCGGCTTGGACCCGAAGTAGCCCGAGGCGCAGAGCGCGAGCGCGACCACGATCCCGGTGTACACGAGCAGCGGCACCGGCTGCTTCTGCCGTACGCCCGTCACGTACAACCAGATCACGAGCACGACGCCGACGATCAGGCCGGCCCCGGCGAGCGCCGAGGGGAACGAGGTGAACTTGTCGGCGATGAAGCGGACGAAGGCGTAGCCGAAGTCGAAGCCGTTGCCCCACTGCTTCTGCACGTCGAGGTAGCCGAACAGCCCGCCGCCGGTCCGCTGCCCGACCCACAGCACGTACCCGGCCGCGCCGAGCGGCGCGAGCAGCGCGCCGAGCACCGGACGCCACGGCGCGCGCTTCTCCCGTACGACCCAGAGCACCGCGGCCACCCACAGCGCCGCCACCACCGCCATGCCGACCGGCCGCGTCAGCCCCGCGAGCGCCGCGAGCAGCCCCGCCGTCACCCACCGCTCCCGCAGCACCGCGTACAGCGACCAGGCCGCGAGTGCCGTGAACAGGCTCTCGCTGTACGCCATCGACTGAACGATCCCGACCGGAAGCACCGCCCACAGCGCCACCGCGCAGACCCCGGCCCGCCTGCCGTACATCCGGTCGGCGATCAGGAAGATGCCCCAGGCCGCGGCCAGGGAGGCCAGCCAGGCGACCACCATCCCGGCGTCCGCGTACGAGAGCGGGGTGAGGGCCGAGACCAGCCGCTCCAGCCAGGGCAGGAGCGGGAAGAACGCGAGATTGGAGTGGACCGTGCCGTCGGGCAGCGTGGTCTGCCAGCCGTAGCCGTGCTCGGCGACGCGGACGTACCAGAGCGAGTCCCAGCGCGCGGTCAGCAAGGTGTGTGGACTCTTGCCCGTGCCCAGGCACCACAGGGCGAGCACCGCCAGACCGAGCGCCCGCACCCCGGCGTACACGAGGAGCGCCGGTGCCGCGTGGCGCAGCGCGGCCGGCAGGCGCCCGGTGCGCCGGTCAGGTCGTTGATCGAGGTCGGTCACGGGCTCGATTATGGGCGCCGGTCCCGTGCCCGCCCGAACCGAGGTGCCACGTGTGTGCGTGTATAGGGCGAAGAAGGGTGGTGTATCCCACAAGCACCTCGCGTGCGCGTGAGAGATGGACCACGCGCACCAGCCGTGAACTCGCGTAATCTGACGGCTCACTCGTAAGTGCGCCGTTCCGGCCCCACCCGACGGCAGCGTTCGAGGACCCCACCTGGAGGTACACGGATGACCGGGACGACCACGGCTGCCCCGCGGCGGCCCTCGGCCGTGGCCCGGCGTCTGTGCCCCGAGGGCGGTGCCAACCGCTGGGTGGTCCTGATCGTCCTGTGCGTGTCGCTCGCGATCGTCGCGATCGACTCCACCGTGCTCCACGTCGCGGTCCCCGCCGTCACCGAGGACCTCAAGCCCGGCGGCATCCAGCTCCTGTGGATCGTGGACGCCTACCCGCTGGTGTGCGCCTCCCTGCTGATCCTCTTCGGCACGCTCGGCGACCGCGTCGGCCGCCGCAAGGTGCTGCTGATCGGATACGGGCTCTTCGGCGTCGCCTCAGCGATGGCCGCGCTCGCCGACTCGCCCCACCTGCTCATCGCGGCCCGTGCGCTGCTCGGCGTCGGCGGCGCGATGATCATGCCCGCCACGCTCTCGATCGTCCGCCAGGTCTTCCCCGACCGGCGCGAGCGGGCCGTCGCGATAGGCGTGTGGACCGCGGTGGCCGCGGTCGGCGCCGCCGCGGGCCCGCTGCTCGGCGGCTTCCTGCTCGAGCACTTCTGGTGGGGCTCGGTCTTCCTGATCAACATCCCGCTGATGTTCGCGAGTCTCTTCGCGGGTCGCTGGCTGCTCCCCGAGTCCACCGGTGACCGCGAAGGACCGTGGGACGTCGTCGGCGCGCTGATGGCCGCCGGCGGACTCTTCGGCGTCGTGATGGGCGTCAAGCGCGCGGGCGGCGGCGAGGGCATGCTCAGCGCGATGACCCTCGTGCCGCTGGTCGTGGGTGCGGTGCTCCTGGTGGGCTTCGTCCGCCGGCAGCGGCGCCGCAAGCACCCGCTGGTCGACCTCGCCATGTTCGCCCGGCCCGCGTTCGGCACCTCGGTCAGCTGCATCGTGCTCGCGATGCTGGCGCTGGTCGGCCTGATGCTGATCGCTGCCCAGTACCTGCAACTGGTGCTCGGCCTCTCGCCCCTGGAGACCGGCCTGCGCATGGTGCCGCTCACGCTGGCGGCGATGGCGGGCGGTCTCGTGGGCTCGCAGCTGCTGCCCAAGGCCGGGCCGCGCGCGATGGTCTCCTGCGGCTTCTGCCTGACGGCCGCGGCGGTCCTGGTCCTCACCTTCCTCGGCCACGAGGACAACCCGCTCCTGATGCTCGTCGGCTTCGTCCTGCTCGGCTTCGGCCTCCAGACCACGCTGTTCGGCTCGTACGAGTCGATGCTCTCCGAGGCGCCGCAGGGCCAGGCGGGCGGTGCGGCCGCAATCGGCGAGACCTCGTACCAACTCGGCGGCGGCATGGGCATAGCGCTGCTCGGCAGCGTGATGAACGCGGCGTACGCACCCGGCCTCGCGGCGGCCCCCGGTGTGCCGGAGCCGGCCCGGGAGGCGGCGGAGAACTCGCTGGGCGAGGCCTACCAGGTCGCCGACGGGCTCGGCGGCGGCGCGGGGCTCGCGCTGCGCGAGGCGGCACGCGACTCCTTCGTGCACGGCCTGCATGTGACGCTCCTGGTCAGCGCGGGCCTGCTCCTGATCGGCGCGCTCGCGGCGCTCAAGCTGCCCAGGGCGATGTCCTGCGTGCAGGAGTACGAGCAGGATCACGAGGAGGACGCGATGGCTGCGATCCCCTCGCCGGCGCCCCCGCAGGAGACCGCACCCGCCTCTCCGTCGTCCGCTCCCACGCGTGAGCGCGCCGCCCGCCCCTCGCGCGAGCACGCCTCCGCCGAGTCGCGCGGCTGAGGCACGACGGACCCGGCGGACCCAGCAGGCTCCGGACGCGAGCCGCCCGGCACTACGTTGACGCGTGACGAGCCACGCGCCTAACGTCGTCGGCGCACCTCGACTACCACCGCTAGTTTTCTTGGCGCCCGCACCGGAGGCCGGTCATGTCCGCATCCTCAGCACCCCCCTTCGATCCCCGCGACCCCCTCGGCATCGACGACCTGCTCGACCCCGAGGACCTCGCGATCCGGGACACCGTACGGACCTGGGCCGCCGACCGCGTCCTGCCGCACATCGCCGACTGGTACGAGCGCGGGGAGCTGCCCGGCGTGCACGAACTCGCCCGTGAGCTGGGGGAGATCGGCGCCCTTGGGATGTCGCTCACGGGATACGGCTGCGCGGGCGCGAGCGCGGTCCAGTACGGACTCGCCTGCCTCGAACTCGAAGCCGCCGACTCCGGCATCCGCTCGCTCGTCTCCGTCCAGGGCTCGCTCGCCATGTACGCGATCTGGCGGTTCGGCTCCGAGGAGCAGAAGCAGCAGTGGCTGCCGCGGATGGCGGCGGGCGAGGCGATCGGCTGCTTCGGCCTCACCGAACCCGACCACGGCTCCGACCCGGCCGGCATGCGCACGTACGCGAAGAAGGACGGCACCGACTGGGTGCTCACCGGGCGCAAGATGTGGATCACCAACGGCTCGGTGGCGAAGGTCGCCGTCGTCTGGGCGCAGACCGACGACGGCATCCGCGGCTTCGTCGTCCCCACGGACAGCCCCGGCTTCTCGGCGCCCGAGATCAAGCACAAGTGGTCACTGCGGGCGTCCGTCACCAGCGAACTGGTGCTGGACGAGGTGCGGCTGCCCGCCGACGCCGTGCTGCCCGGGGTCACCGGCCTGCGCGGACCGCTCAGCTGTCTGAGCCACGCGCGCTACGGCATCGTGTGGGGTGCGATGGGGGCGGCCCGTGCCGGCTTCGAGGCGGCGCTCGACTACGCGACGTCCCGCGAACAGTTCGGCAAGCCCATCGGCGGCTTCCAGCTCACCCAGGCCAAGCTCGCCGACATGGCCGTCGAGCTGCACAAGGGGATCCTGCTCGCGCACCACCTGGGCCGCCGCATGGACGCCGGGCGCATCAGGCCCGAGCAGATCAGCTTCGGCAAGCTCAACAATGTGCGCGAGGCCATCGAGATCTGCCGGACCTCGCGCACCATCCTCGGTGCGAACGGGATTTCGCTGGAGTACCCGGTGATGCGTCATGCGACGAATCTCGAGTCGGTGCTCACGTACGAAGGCACCGTGGAGATGCACCAGTTGGTGCTCGGCAAGGCGCTCACCGGGCTCGACGCCTTCCGGTGAGCGCGCGTCCGCGGCCCGTTCCGCGGAGCGCGGGCACGCGGCCCGCTCCGGCGAACGGGCCGCGGCTCAGCTCTGGTTGAAGAAGCCGTCCGCGGGCCGCGCGGCCGACTCACCGTTGACGATCTGGGTGTTGGCCGGGGTCAGCAGGAACACCCGGCCCGCCACACGCTCGATGGAGCCGCGCAGACCGAAGGTCAGTCCGGCCGCGAAGTCCACCACGCGCTTGGCGTCGGAGGGCTCCATCGACGTGAGGTTCATGATGACCGGGACCCCGTCGCGGAACAGCTCGCCGATGCCGCGGGCATCGCGGAAGCTGTCCGGCGTGACGGTGCCGATCCGCCGGCCCTGCTCCTCCGCGGCCTGTGAAGCGACGCGCACCCGCGGGTCCGTGACCCAGGAGTTGTCCGTACGGGACTCCTCGACCGAGTCGACCGCGTCGTCGTCGTATCCGTCGTAGTAACGCTCGTCGTCGTTGTCGTCGACGAGGCCGAGCCAGGCGCTCGCCTTGCGTACCGATCCCATGGACGCCTCCTCTCACAGCGGTTCTTCAGCTCCGCACGTTCCCCTATGGTCGTCCATGATGCTCAGCGGGTTCGGCGTTGACCCAGCTGTTTTTCGCTGCGCCAGGGTTTCGTGACGGTACTGGTGCAGAACGTACCCCCCATTCTTCAAGGGTCCTGACGGGCACGGCTGCTGACAGTGAGTGAAATAGTATTTGTTGTGGCGTACGGGTGATACCGGCGTGTCGTGGAGACCTTGTGGCCGATACGATGCGGCGGGCCCACCCGCTGTCCCGGGAGGGCCGTTCGCATACGACCTCACGGGGGAGCGTCGACATGTTCGGAATCGTGCGGCCCTGCAGCCATCACCTGGGCGAAGGCCTCAAGACGCAGTGGATGGCGCATCTTTGCGGGCTCTGTCTCGCGCTGCGCAAGGACCACGGGCAGTTCTCGCGGATCGTCACCAACTACGACGGCTTGCTGATCTCGGTTCTGACGGAGGCTCAGGCCGAGCGCAGCACCGACTGGCGCCGCACCGCGGGACCTTGTCCGCTGCGCGGCATGCGCACCGCGTCCGTGGCGCAGGGCGAGGGCGCGCGGCTCGCCGCGGCCGTCTCCCTGGTCCTCGCCTCCGCCAAGGTGCGCGACCACATGGCCGACGGTGACGGGCTGCTCGCCCGCAAGCCGGTCGCGGCCGCCGCGCGCCGGGTGGCGCTCGGCTGGGACCGGGCCGGGGCGCGGGCCGGAGCGGCGGTCGGCTTCGACACGGCCGTGCTCGTCGACGCCGTGGACCGGCAGACGGGCATCGAAGCCCTGGCCGGCCCGGGCACTTCGCTGCTCACCGTCACCGAGCCCACCGAGACCGCGACCGCGGCCGCCTTCGCGCACACCGCCCACATCGCCGGGCGGCCGGGCAATGCGGCGCCGCTCGCCGAGGCCGGGCGGCTCTTCGGCCGGCTCGCCCACCTCCTCGACGCGGTCGAGGACCAGGCGGCCGACGCCGAGGCCGGCGCCTGGAACCCGCTGACCGCGACGGGCACGTCCCTGTTCGAGGCGCGGCGGCTCGCCGACGACGCGCTGCACGGCATCCGGCTCGCCCTGCACGACGTGGAGTTCACCGACAAGAAGCTCGCGCACCTGCTGCTCGCGCACGAGCTGCGGCGGTCCGTGGACCGGGCGTTCGGCTCGACGACCTGCTCGCACGCGCAGTCGGGGCCCGGCGGGCCGCAGGGGTTCGGGCCGCCGCCTTCGGGGTTCGGCGGACCGAACCCGTACGGCGGGAACCCGCAGGGTGGCGGCGCGGGGAATCCGTACGGCGGCGGCTCCGGGAATCCGTACGGCGGGGGAGCGGGCGGTCCGGTCGGTCCCGGAGGGCCCGGCGGGTTCGGCGGCGGGCCCGCGCCCGAGCAGCCCAAGGGGCGGCGCGGGTTCTGGGCGGGCTGCGGCATGTTCTTCGTGGTGTGCTGCACCTGCCAGATGTGCTGCGCCGAGTCGTACGAGGGTCCGTGGTCGCGCAAGAAGCGTGAGGGCTGCTGCCACAACTGCGACTGCAACTGCAACGGCTGTGACTGCTGCTGCCCCTGCGACGGCTGCTGAGGCCGCAGGCCTGCGGGAATAGCAGGGTGCGGGCGCGCGCTCTGGTGTCGTGCCGCACGCACCCGTACGAAAGGCCGCCCATGAGCACCGACCTCGACGCCGCCGACGCCTGGAAGCGCTGGCACGAAGAGCGCGTCCGGACCGTCTCCGCCCCGCACGGGCCGCTCGCCCTGACCGGCACACACTGGCTCGGGGACTATCCGGACGGACAACTTCCGGCCATTGCGGGCCGGTGGACCGACGGCGGCGACGAGGTGGTGCTGCGGGCCGCGGCCGAGGACGGGCTCACGCTCGACGGGCGCCCGTTCCGCGGTGAGGTGCGGCTCGGTGCCGACTCCGGTGCGGCCTCCTCGCGGGTCGCGCTCGGCGAGCGGCGGCTGGTGGTGATGCGGCGTGAAGGACTGTGGGCAGTACGGGACTTCGATCCGGGATCTCCCGCGCACCGGGCCTTCCAGGGCATCGAGGCCACGCCGTACGACGCCGCCTGGTCGGTGCCCGGGCGCTTCACCCCGTACGAGAAGGAGAGCACCGTACGCGTCGAGAACGCCGACGGGCGTGCGCGCGGGCTCGGCCTCGGCGGTGAACTGCGCTTCGAGATCAGGGGAGTCGAGCACACCCTTCAGGTCACCGTCGAGGAAGACGGCTCGCTGTGGGCCGTGTTCGCCGACGCCACGAGCGGGCGCGGCAGCCATCGCTTCCGGTTCCTGCGGACGCCGGCGCCCGCCGCCGACGGGCGCGTGACCGTGGATTTCAACCGCGTCACGCTGCCGCCCTGCACGTTCGCCGACCACTTCATCTGCCCGTTCCCGCCGCCCGGGAACACGCTGTCCGTGGCGGTCGCCGCGGGCGAACGGAACCTCGTGGACCGCTCTTCCGTCTGACCCACGGACGCGACCCCGGCGGCCTCCCGGTGAACCCGGGAAGCCGCCGGGGCAGAAGTGCGTGCCGGGGCAGACGGCCGAAAGGCGCCCTTGTGCCGTCAACCCGCTAGCCGAATACTCCCGAACAGCGCTTGTCAGGGGCACACCGTGTTCGGAATGCGGACGTCCCCCTGGCTGCGCCTCACGGGCCCGACACCCCACGACGGGCCCCCGATTCCCCTCGGGAGGAACGACAAGTGAGGATCAAGCGCACCACCCCCCGCAGCGGCATAGCGAGACGTACCCGCCTCGTGGCCGTCACCACCGGACTCGTGGCCGCGGCCGCGCTCGCCGTCCCCAGCGCGAACGCCGACGAGGCCGCCACCTACAGCAGCGCCCAGCTCACCCAGGCGAGCAACGCGATGCTGAAGGCCGACGTCGCCGGTACCGCATGGAACATCGACCCCAAGACCAACCGCCTGGTCGTGACGGTCGACTCCACCGTGTCGAAGGCGGAGATCAACGAGATCAAGAGCGCCGCGGGCGCCCAGGCCGGTGCCCTGAAGATCGAGCGCACCCCTGGCAAGTTCAGCAAGCTGCTGTCCGGCGGTGACGCCATCTACGCGTCCAGCTGGCGCTGCTCGGCCGGGTTCAACGTCCGCAGCGGCTCCACCTACTACTTCCTGACCGCCGGGCACTGCACCGACGGCGCGGGCAACTGGTACACCAACTCCAGCCGCACCACGCTGATCGGCCCGACCGCGGGCTCCAGCTTCCCGGGCAACGACTACGGGCTCGTGCGGTACTCCAACACCGCGATCTCGCATCCCGGCACCGTCGGCGGCCAGGACATCACCAGCGCCGCCAACGCCACGGTCGGGATGTCGGTGACCCGCCGCGGCTCGACCACCGGCACCCACAGCGGTTCGGTCACCGGTCTCAACGCCACGGTCAACTACGGCGGCGGCGACATCGTCTACGGCATGATCCGCACCAACGTGTGCGCCGAGCCCGGCGACTCCGGCGGTCCGCTGTACTCGGGCACCCGCGCGATCGGTCTGACCTCCGGCGGCAGCGGCAACTGCTCCACCGGCGGCACGACCTTCTTCCAGCCGGTCACCGAGGCCCTGAGCGCATACGGGGTCAGCGTCTACTAGCCGGGCCCGGCGCCGGGCGACCGGCGCCGCGCACGGCACGACTGCAGCCAGCAGCGGCGAGCCCCCGTCCGGATCCCGGGCGGGGGCTTTCGCCTGCCTCTCCCCTTGGGTCCGGTACCGGAGTTACCGTCGAATCAGTGCCAAGACACGTCCCTTTCGGACCCTGGGGGCCGACATGGTCGAGGAACTGGTGGCGGCGGGTGCGGCGGCGGCTTCCGCCGGAGCGGTCTACGTCATGGCAGCGGCACGGGTCGTCAAACAGTACGAACGGGGCGTGGTGTTCCGCCTCGGCCGGCTCAGGTCGCAGGTGCGCGGGCCCGGGTTCACGATGGTCGTGCCGTTCGTGGACCGGATGCGGAAGGTCAATCTCCAGATCGTCACGATGCCGGTGCCGGCCCAGGAGGGCATCACGCGCGACAACGTGACGGTACGCGTGGACGCCGTCGTCTACTTCAAGGTGGTCGATGCGGCCGACGCCGTGGTCCAGGTCGAGGACTACCGCTTCGCGGTCTCGCAGATGGCGCAGACCTCGCTGCGGTCCATCATCGGCAAGAGCGACCTCGACGATCTGCTCTCCGACCGCGAAAAGCTCAACCAGGGGCTCGAGTTGATGATCGACAGCCCGGCCGTGGGCTGGGGTGTGCAGATCGACCGGGTCGAGATCAAGGACGTGTCGCTGCCGGAGACGATGAAGCGCTCCATGGCGCGCCAGGCCGAGGCCGACCGTGAGCGCCGCGCGCGGGTGATCAACGCGGACGCGGAGCTACAGGCATCGAAGAAGCTGGCCGAGGCCGCCCACCAGATGGCCGAGGAGCCGGCCGCGCTCCAACTGCGGCTGTTGCAGACCGTGGTGGCGGTGGCGGCGGAGAAGAACTCCACGCTCGTCCTGCCGTTCCCGGTGGAGCTCCTGCGCTTCCTGGAACGTGCGCAGCAGAACCTGCCGGGGCAGGCGGCGGCCGCGGTGGCCGAGACGCGTCCGGCGGACGACCTGGGGATGCCGGCCGGGCAGCGGCCGTCCGAAGCCCCGTAGAACGGACGGGAGTTCCCGCAGAGCGGATGAGGTGCGGGCCATAGTGCGCTCCCGAGGGGCGATTTCAAGACAGGACTAGTCCTCACAGGCTGCTGACAGGTTGCTCGCTGGCGGTGTTTGCAGCGGAAAGCGACATGGGGTGACCCGCGGGAACCGACGCGCCGGGGGCGTACGCCTGTTGCCGAGCGCGCGTCCTGAAGTCGACCTTGTGTGCTACCAGTCGGTATCGGAATAGTGGGCGCCACAACATGGGCATGGACACGGCTTTTTCTTCTCGGCCGGGTCCTGACCCGTACGCCTTCCGGTCCCGGTGACCCCCACGCACCGGGACCGACCCCCCACAGGAGGTCGTGAAGTTGAAGCACCGACGCATACCCAAGCGGCGGGCCGCGATAGCAGGCGCGGGCGTTGCCGCGCTGGTTGCCGCGGGAATGACGTTCCAGACTGCGAACGCGAGCCAGGAAACCCCCACACCTGAGCTCAAGACCCTGTCGGCCACGGCGGCCGGAAAGCTCGCCTCCACCCTCGGCGAGGACCTCGGCACCGACGCGGCCGGCACGTACTACGACGCCGACAGCAGGACCCTCGTCGTCAACGTGCTCGACAAGGCCGCCGCCGGTCTGGTCGAGCAGGCGGGCGGCAAGGCCAGAATCGTCGAGAACTCCCTCGCCGAGCTGAAGAGCGCCCGCGCCACCCTCAGCGACAAGGCCACCATCCCGGGCACGTCCTGGGCCACCGACCCCACCACGAACAAGGTGGTCGTCACGGCCGACCGCACGGTCTCGGGGGCCGAGTGGGACAAGCTGAGCAAGGTCGTCGAGAGCCTGGGCGGCAAGGCCGAACTGCAGCGCACCAAGGGCGAGTTCAAGAAGTTCGCCGCCGGCGGCGACGCGATCCTCAGCGGCGGCGGCCGCTGCTCGCTCGGCTTCAACGTCGTCAAGGACGGCGCCCCGCATTTCATCACCGCGGGCCACTGCGGCGAGGCGGGCTCCACCTGGCAGGACGCGAACGGCGGCGCCCTCGGCGAGATGGTCGAGTCCTCCTTCCCGGACAACGACTTCGCCCTGGTGAAGTACGCCGACGGGGTGGACCACCCGAGCGAGGTCAACCTCTACAACGGCAGCAGCCAGGCCATCACGGCCGCCGCCGAGGCGACCGTCGGCATGCAGGTCCAGCGCAGCGGCTCCACCACGCAGGTGCACGACGGCGAGGTCACGGCTCTGGACGCCACCGTGAACTACGGCAACGGCGACATCGTGAACGGCCTGATCCAGACCACCGTCTGCGCCGAGCCCGGCGACAGCGGCGGCTCGCTCTTCGCGGGCGACCAGGCCGTCGGCCTCACCTCGGGCGGCAGCGGTGACTGCAGCTCCGGCGGCGAGACCTTCTTCCAGCCGGTGACCGAGGCGCTCCAGGTGTTCGGCGCCGAGATCGGCTGAGCGGCACGCCTTTCAGAAGAGCCCCGCTTCCCGTTCAGGGAAGCGGGGCTCGCGCGTTTTTCTCGTCCTTACGGACAAGGCCGCGAAATTCTTGTGAAAGTTTTCACAAGCCCGCAAGGGACTTTGGTCCCTCAAGGAAAGTGCAGGTCAAGTGCCATGCCGACGAGGCAGGTTTGATCTTGAAGGGACTTTCGGTCCGGCTGCTCAGGCCTTTATCGGCCCGCCGGAGAAGCCGTGCGGGTGTCGAATTGAGATGTCGACGAAAGGTCGGCAATCGGTCGCAGCCGCAATGAAGGAGTACCTGCCATGCAGGCGAATGAGATGGTGGACGGGCTGGTCCAGGGGGCGCTCAAGTCGCTCGATCTGTTCGAGACGTACGACCAGGAGCAGGTCGACCACATCGTCAAGAAGGCCTCCCTCGCGGCGCTCGCCCAGCACGGCGAACTGGCCAAGCTGGCGGTCGAGGAGACCGGCCGCGGCCTCTTCGAGGACAAGGCCGTCAAGAACCTCTTCGCCTGCGAGCACGTGGTCAACTCGATGCGCGGCCTGAAGACCGCGGGTGTCATCTCGCGCGACGAGCTCAACGGCATCACCGAGATCGCGGAGCCGGTCGGCGTCATCTGCGCCATGACCCCCGTGACCAACCCGACCTCGACGACCATCTTCAAGGCCCTGATCGCCCTGAAGACCCGTAACCCGATCATCTTCGCCTTCCACCCGAGCGCGCAGCACTGCTCCGCCGAGGCCGCCCGTATCGTGCGCGACGCCGCGATCGAGGCCGGTGCCCCGGAGAACTGCGTGCAGTGGATCGAGGAGCCCTCGATGGAGGCCACCGGCTTCCTGATGAACCACGCGGGCGTCTCCACCATCCTCGCCACCGGCGGCAACGCGATGGTCGAGGCCGCCTACTCCTGCGGCAAGCCGGCCCTCGGCGTCGGCGCGGGCAACGTACCGGCGTATGTGCACAAGAGCGCCAAGCTCCAGCGCGCCATCCACGACATCGTGCTCTCGAAGGCCTTCGACAACGGCATGATCTGCGCCTCCGAGCAGGCCGCCATCCTCGACAAGGAGATCTACGAGGAGGGCCTCGCCGAGTTCGAGCGCCTCGGTGCGTACGTGGTGTCGGCTGCCGAGAAGACCCAGCTGGAGAACTTCATCTTCGGCGCCACCGCGTACGGCGAGAACTGCTCGGGCGCCAAGCTGAACCCCGGTGTCGTCGGCAAGTCCCCGCAGTGGATCGCCGAACAGGCCGGCTTCACCGTGCCCGAAGGCACCTCGATCCTCGTCGCCGAGTGCGACGAGGTCGGCGACAACGAGCCGCTGACCCGCGAGAAGCTCTCCCCGGTCCTCGCCGTCCTCAAGGCCGGCTCCACCGAGCTGGGCCTCGAACTGGCCGCGCAGATGGTCGAGTTCCACGGCCTCGGCCACTCGGCCGCCATCCACGCCGAGGACGAGCAGCTCGTCGAGGAGTTCGGCAAGCGCGTCAAGGCGATCCGCGTCATCGCCAACTCGCCCTCCACCTTCGGCGGCATCGGCGACGTCTACAACGCCTTCCTGCCCTCCCTGACCCTCGGCTGCGGCTCGTACGGGCACAACTCGGTCTCCAACAACGTGACCGCGGTCAACCTCGTCAACATCAAGCGGATCGGACGGCGCAACACCAACATGCAGTGGTTCAAGGTCCCGCCGCGGATCTACTTCGAGCGCAACTCCATCCGCTACCTCGGTGAGATGGAGGGCATCAAGAAGGTCTCGATCGTCACCGACAAGACCATGGTCGCGCTCGGCTTCGTGCAGAAGGCGGTCGACATCCTCCAGGCCCGCGCCGGGGGAGTGTCCGTCCAGGTCATCGACAATGTCGAGCCGAACCCGGAGCTGGAGACGGTGCAGGCCGGTGCCGCGATGATGCGGGACTTCCAGCCGGACACGATCATCGGCCTCGGCGGCGGCTCCCCGATGGACGCGGCGAAGATCATGTGGCTGATGTACGAGCACCCGGAGATCGCCTTCGCCGACACGAAGGAGAAGTTCTTCGACGTCCGCAAGCGGGCCTTCAAGTTCCCGCAGCTGGGCGCCAAGGCGAAGATGGTCGCCATCCCGACCACGTCGGGTACGGGCTCCGAGGTCACCCCGTTCGCGGTCATCTCCGACCCGAGGGCCGCGCAGAAGTACCCCCTGGCGGACTACGCGCTGACCCCGAACGTCGCGATCGTGGACCCGAACCTGCCGATGGGCCTGCCGGCCTCCGTCACCGCCGACTCCGGCTTCGACGCCCTCACGCACGCCACCGAGGCGTACATCTCGGCCTACTCGAACGACTACACCGACGGCCTCTGCCTCCAGGCCATCAAGCTGATCTTCGAGAACCTCGAGGACTGCGTGAAGCTCGGCGCCAAGGCCCCCGAGGCCCGCGAGAAGATGCACAACGCCTCCACGGTGGCGGGCATGGCCTTCGCCAACGCCTTCCTCGGCCTGGTGCACGCCATGGCCCACACGCTCGGCAACACCTTCCACGTCCCGCACGGCCGCACCAACGCGCTGCTCCTGCCGCACGTCATCCGGCACAACGGCACGGTCACGCACAAGGCCACCCCGTGGCCGAAGGCCGAGGTCTACCGGGCCCCGGAGCGGCTCCAGGAGATCGCGAAGATGCTGGGCCTGAAGGCCTCGACCCCGGCCGAGGGCGTGGAGTCCTACGCCCGCGCCGTCGAGGAGCTGCGCTCGCGCTGCGGGATCCCGAGCTCCTTCCAGGAGGAGGGCGTCGACGAGAAGGCCTTCATCGCGGCCCTGCCGCAGCAGGCCATGAACGCCTACGCCGACCAGTGCGCGCCCGCCAACCCGCGGATGCCGATGATCGACGACATGCAGCGGCTGATGCGGCAGGCGTACTACGGCACTGTCGACGGTGAGCCGCAGGTCTGACCCGCGCAGTGAGGGGCCCTCTCCGGTTCGTACCGGGGAGGGCCCCTTCGCGTGCGGTCCGGACGCTTATTCCTCCGGGTGCTCCTCGTGCAGCGGCGGCGCGATGAACCGGCCCATCGGCAGGACGTTGCGGCCCCACGTGGACGCCAGGATCTGGCCCGCGAGCAGATACAGCGCGCCCGCCGCGGCCAGCAGACCCGCCCAGCCCGTGACGCGGTTCCAGCCGACGCTGCCCGTGAAGCCGACCACCGTCATGCCGACGAAGGCCACCAGGACGCAGGTGAAGGTGAACAGCAAGGCGACGTGGATGCGCAGCGCGCCCAGCCAGAGCACGAAGACCACGAACACCCACGGCAGCGTGAACAGGCCCATCGTGTCGCCGCGCAACGACGGGTCGAGCCCCGGCGTCACCCACTGCAGCATCAGGCCCTTGGCCATCCAGAACAGCCCGAACGAGCCGAAGACCGTGGCATGCCAGGTGTCACCGCGGTGCGCCTGGAACAGTCCGGCGAGCAGCTGCGCGAGACCGCCGATGAAGAAGCCCACCATCGGCACCACGGAGTGCGAGAGCTTCTCGGGGAAGACGCCCGCGTCGATGCCGGTCGCGATGACCGTGACCACGATGAACCCGACCAGTCCGAGCGGACCCAGCTGGGCCTGCGCGGAGGGCTCCATCCGCTTGACGGACAGCGCCTGGGCGAGGGGGCCGGAACGGTTCAGGAGATTCATGCGCGCTGCTCCCCGGCCCCGCCCGCGGGCCGCTCCCCGTTCCCGGCCGCCGGCTTCCCGGCCCCGGTCCCGGTCGCGGGGCCGGCCCGTCGCTCGTGCTGCTCCTCGGCCGCCGCTTCCAGATCCTTCTTGTCCTGCCGTACGAAGGACATGACGAGCGCGACCGCCGCCGCGCCCACCGCCCAGGCGGCCAGCGTGAGGAACGCGCCACCCATGCCGTTGCCCTTGAAGTACGCGATGGAGCGCGCCGCGAAGGTGCCCGCACCCGGCGGCAGGATCGGACCGAGGTGCCGCCAGAAGCCCGGCAGCAGCGGATACGGGTAGGCGCCGCCGGCGCTGGGGTTGCCGAGCACCACGACGAGGAGGATCGCGAGTCCGATACCGACGATCCCGGCCAGGCCCTGGAACGCGAGCGTGATGGCGCCGACCGCGAAGACGAGCAGGGAGCCGAGCCCCCACAGCGCCATGACACTGCCGGGCAGCGCGTCCAGGATCGGCCCGGCGATCACCGCGCCGAGCAGGCCGGCGACCACGGCGTACGCGGCCATCGCGGCCAGCCGGATCACGGCACGCGCCGGGTTGGCGGGCTTCGCGCCGGCGCTGATGGCAAGGGCGGAGGCGCACAGATAACCGCCCACACACCAGCCGACCACCAGGTAGAACGCCGACAGACCGCGGGCGTCACCGGGCGCGTCGGGCACCACGTCCACGGTCTTGACCGTGCGTTTCTGCACCGCTTCGACCTTGGTCATGACCTCTTCGAGCGCCTGCGACAGCGAGGCGCCGCCGCCGCTGGCGACGAGCAGCTTGTCCTGGGTGCCCTGCGGATCGATGATCAGGGCGCCGTCCACGCCGCGGTCCATGATCCGCGACAGGGCGTTGGCCTCGGAGCTGCTGGCGCTCGGTTTGAGCGGCTTGCCCGGCAGATTGCTCAGCCGCTCCACCGCCTGGTCCCTGGCCGCCTCCAGCTGCTTCTTCGCAGCCGCGGCCTGCGCCGGATCGGGCGGCAGCTGCGCGGGCGCGGCCACGGCGACGGCGATCGGGATCTCATGCGGTTTCGGCTTGTGGAACGCGCCGATGTACGAGGCGATGAATGCGAGCTGCACGGCGAGCACGCCCAGCACGAGCAGCGCCGTCCGCAGACTCACCGCGTCCTTCACCTCATGCAGGAATCCGGTCTTCGGATCGCCGTCCAGTCCTCCACGTGGGCTCATGCCCCTACGCTCGGGCCCGCGCGCGCGGGGCGCAGCGGTGGCGGGGCTGATCGGGTGAGAGGGGCGGGGCTGGGGACGAGACGTGGACCTCGCCCCGACCGTGGCGAGGTCAGGCAGGGGCGCCGAGCGGCGGGTGCTCCAGCACCCGGGGCTTGTACTCCACCAGCTGGAGGCGGCCGTCGAAGGTGCGGTGCTCGGTCATGTCGAGGGCGACGTCCGGATAGCCGTCGTAGATGCGCTCCTCGCCGGTGGCACCGGTGATCACCGGGAACATCACGACCCGGAAGCGGTCGACGAGCCCGGCGCGCAGCAGGGACCGGGCCAGGCTGAGGCTGCCGATCGTGCTGAGGATCCCCGAGCCGTTCTCCTTCATGGCGCGGACCGTCTCGACGGCGTCGTCCCGGACGAGCGTGCAGTTGGCCCAGGTCAGCGGCTCCTCGAGCGAGGAGGAGAACACGATCTTCTTCGCCTGGGTGAGCTCGTCGACGGACTCTTCCTCCTCGGGCCGGAACTCGTCCTGCCCACTGGGCACCTCACCCGAGGCGAACCCCGACATCAGCCGATAGGTGTTGGCCCCCATCAGATAGGTGACCTCGGGCTGCTTCCCGAGCCATTCGAGATACTCCGGCCCCTCGAGCCCCCAGAACCCGGGCCACCCCTCTCCCGAGGCGTAGCCGTCGAGGGACGTGATGAAGTCGACGAGTAGTTCGGACATGGTGGGGTCCTTTCCGGGGGCATGCGTCGTGAGGTGTCACGAGCTTGGACTGCCCGGGATCCGGAAACTCATCGGCCGCGCCGAGGGCTGTCGGGAAAGGGGAGGTCTCGGGCGGCAGGAGATCAGGCGGCAGGATGTGCCGTCGCGGCCGGTCTGATCGCCTCGGGGCCGTACTTCCTGCGTGCCGCGTCGGCGACTGCCTCGATGCGGCGGGCCTTGTCGTCGTCCGGGTCGAAGAGGAGCTGGTGGGTGGCCTGGTCGGCGTCGAGGAGGTCGTCGGCGCGCAGGGTGATGCTGCGGACGCGGGCGCGTTGGAGGGCGAGGCGGTCGTGGAGTTCGTAGGCGGCTGAGGTCAACGTGCGGGTGTGGGCGGTGGGTTCGGGGAGTTTGCGGGTGCGGGTCGTGGTGGAGCGGTCGGCGTAGCGGACCGTGAGGGTCAGGGACCGGGCGGTCTGGGTGTCGGCGCGCAGGCGCAGGCCGAGCCGGTCGGCGAGGCGGAGCAGGGCCGCGCGTCGGCAGTCGTGGTCCAACTCGTCCTGCGGGAAGCGGTGTTCGACCGACAGGGAGCGGGGCGGTCCGGCGGGGACCACCGGGGTCGGGTCGAGTCCGCGGGCCGCGTCGTGCAGCCGGCGGCCCGCCGCGACGCCGAGGATCCGCTGGAGGGTGCCGAGGGGCGCGGCGGCGATCTTTCCGATGCTGTCGAGTCCGTACGAGGACAGGGTGCGGCTGGTCGCGGGGCCCACCCCGTGCAATGCGGCGGCCGGCTTCTTCGCGAGGAACTCGGCGACCGCGGACAGGTCGTCGGGCAGGGCGCGTACGGCCGAGGGCGGGCCGTCGGCGGCGACCATCCGGGCCAGCATCGGGTTCGCGGCGACGCCGACCGTGGAGCGCAGCCCGTACAGGCCGCCCGTGCGTGCCCGGATGCGTTCGGCCAGGCCCACGGCGTCGGTGCCGAAGTAGCGCAGGCTGCCGGAGACGTCGGCGAGCGCGGCGTCCGGCGGCAGGGCCTGCACGGTCGGGGTGAACTCGGCGAGCAGGCCGAGCAGGCGGCGGTAGACCTGCTCGTCCGCCAGGTCGTGGAAGTGGATGTACATGATCTGGACGCCCGTGGTGCTCAGCCTCTCTCCCTCGTTCATCCCGCGCTCCCGGGGCTCTGGTGCCACAACTTGCGGCTGTGTTTGACCGGTTCACCGGGCGGCTGCAGATCCGCCCAGGGGTGCAGGGCGAAGCCGGTCTCCAGCTGGATGCTGCGGCCCGGCTCGCTCGCCGGAGGGGGCGCGGCGTCGGCCTCGGTGACTCCGGACGGCGGTCTGCCCTCGGTCAGCCGGTCCGTGACCGCCGACAGGCCGCCGCTGCGCCGCAGTTCGGCCAGCTCGGCCAGGTCCCAGGCCGCCGCTCCGGTGACCGACAGTGCCTTGCCGCTGCCGCCCCCGCGGCGCTGGATCACGCCCCGGACGAGCAGCAGCCAGGAGTGGAAGACGGTGTGGGCGCTGGCGTCGTGGCTGTCCTCGAAGAACGCGCAGTCCACAAGCCCGCTCGTGTCGTCGAGCGTGGTGAAGATGACACGCTTGCCGGAGCGGATCGGCGGGGTCTGCACGGACCCCTTCGCGCCCGCGACCAGGACCACCTGCCCGTGCGGCAGATCCTTCAGGCGGTGAGCGGGCACCACACCCAGCTCGTCCAGCAACTCCCGGTGGTCGCCCAGGAGATGGCGCGAGGTGTCCATGCCGAGGATGCCCAGCTCGGCGCCGAGCCGTTCGACGTCGTCCAGGTCGGGCAGGTGCGCCGGCGCGACCTCGGGCGGGGCCTCGTCCGTCTCGCCGAGCGTCAACTGCCCCTGCGAGGCACCCTTCTGGCTCTTCTGCAGTTCGGCGATGTGCAGCATCAGGTCCCGCCGGTTGCGGCCGAACGCGTCCAACGCGCCGACCTGCGCGAGCCGTTCGGCCACCGGCCGCGAGGGTCGGGCCCGGGAGAGGAAGTCCTGCAACGAGGTGTACGGGCGGCCCACGACGATCCGCTCCGCCTCGGCCTCGCTCATCCCGCGGACATCGCTCAGCGCGAGCCGCACACCGTGGGTGCCCCTCGGAACACTCGGATCAGACACCAGTTCGATTAGATGGGCGGAGTCCGAGGCATTCACGTCAAGGGGCAGGATCGGTACGCCTCTTCTGCGGGCGTCCGCGAGCAGCAGCCGCTTCGGATACATCCCCGGGTCGTGCGTGAGCAGCCCCGCGTAGAAGGCCGCCGGGTGGTGGGCCTTCAGCCAGGCCGACTGGTACGAGGGGACGGCGAAGGCCACGGCGTGCGCCTTGCAGAAGCCGTACGCGCCGAAGGCCTCGATGATCTCCCAGGTCCGCTCGATGACCTCGTGGGAGTAGCCGCGCCGGCCCGCCTCCTCGGCGAACCACGCCCGCACCCGTCCGATCAGGTCGGGGTTGGACAGGGCGCGCCGGGTGTAGTCGCCGAAGGCGAGGGAGCAGCCCGTCATCACGTTCAGGATCCTGATGATCTGCTCGTGGAAGACGACCACGCCGTACGTGTCCGCCAAGGCCTCCTTGAGATCTTCGTGCGGGTAGTCGGGCGCCTGCTTGCCGTGCCGGGCCTTGATGAACGGGTCCACCATGTTGGCCGCGACCGGACCCGGCCTGAAGAGGGAGATGTCCACGACGAGATCGTGGAAGGTCTCGGGCTGCAGCCGTGCGATGAGGTCGCGCTGGCCGGGCGACTCGGTCTGGAAGCAGCCCAGTGTCTGCGAGGACTTGATGAGCTGGTACGTCTTCGGGTCGCCCGGCGGCACCTGCTCCGGGTCCTCCATGTCGATGTGGCGGCCCGTCGCGCGCTCGATCTCGGTGACGGCGTGCGCGATCGCGGACTGCATCCGCACCCCGAGCACGTCGAGCTTGAGCAGGCCGAGCTCCTCGACGTCCTCCTTGTCGAACTGGGACATGGGGAAACCCTCGGTGCTGGTCGGCATGACCGGGGTGCGCCGGAGCAGGGAGGTGTCCGAGAGCAGCACGCCGCACGGGTGCATGGCGATCCCGCGCGGCAGCGCGTCGAGGGCCTCGACGAGGTCCCACATCTGCGGTCCGTACGCCTGCGGGTCGATGCCGCGGAGCTCCGGCAGCTCGGCCAGGGCGGCGCGGGCGTCGCGGGCCCGGATGTGCGGGAAGGACTTCGCGAGCCGGTCGACCTCGGCGGGGTCGAGGCCGAGGGCGAGGCCCGTGTCGCGTACGGCGTGCCGGACCCGGTACGTCTCCGGCATCGAGACGGTCGCCACCCGCTCGGAGCCGAAGCGGTCCAGGATCGCGCGGTAGACCTCCAGGCGGCGGGCGGACTCCACGTCGATGTCGATGTCGGGCAGCTCGGCGCGCCGGTCGGACAGGAAGCGCTCCATGAGCAGCCCGTGTTCGACCGGGTCGGCGGTCGCGATGCCGAGCAGATGGTTGACGAGCGAGCCCGCGCCGGAGCCGCGTGCGGCGACCCGTATGCCCAAGTCCCTTGTGTCCTCGACGACTTGGGCGACCGTGAGGAAGTACGAGGCGTAGCCGAGCCGGTCGATCAGCTCCAACTCCGCCTGGAGCCGGTCCCAGTACGCGCGGTGGTCGGGCCTGCGGTCGTAGTGGCGCAGCACCATCCCTGCCGCGCACTTCGAGCGCAGGACCCGCTCGGGGGTGCGCCGGGAGGCCCCGACGAGGTCCGGCTCGGGGAAGTGGACGCGGCCGATGCCCAGGTCGTCCTCGGGGTCGACCCGGCAGGTGGCGGCCGTGTCCTCGGTGACTTCCAGCAGGCGCGTGGCGGTGCTCGTCCGGTAGCCGGCGGCCTCGGCGACCTGGAGAGCCAGCTCGGCCATGGCGGCGGGCGGCTTGAGCCAGCGCTCGCCGGGGTCGAGCGTGCCGCGCCGGTCGATCGGGACGAGCCGGCGCGCGGAGTCCAGGACGTCGGCGACCGGGCCCTGGCCCTGGTCGGCATAGCGCACGGAGTTGGTCAGGACCGGCAGGATCCGCTGGTCGACGGCGAAGCCGAGGGCGCGGGCGGCCAGGCGCAGCGAGCCGTTCCCGGTGCCTTCGCGCCCGTGGTGGACGGCCTCGATCCGCAGGTTCGCGTCCCCGAACTGCTCCCGCCAGGGTGCGAGCAGCCGGGCCGCGCGGTCGGGGCGGCCCGCGGACAGGGCGCGGCCCACGTCGGAGTCCGGCCCGAGCAGCACGGTGAGGTGCTCGGCAGCCGCCGCGTCCCAGGGCAGCAGCGGGCGCTGGGTGTCCGCGTGCGCGGCGGTCACGAGCCGGCACAGCTCGGCCCAGCCGCGGGCGCCGTCCCGCGCGAGGAAGACCACGCGCTGGGCCGACTCGTCCACGAAGGCGCCGCCGCGCACGGGGGTGCGGCGACGCTCGGTGCGGCCCGCGGCCTCGGCCGGCGCGGCCACGGCGAGATCCACCCCGAACAGGGGGCGTACGCCCGCCTTGCCCGCGGCCTTGGCGAAGCGGACCGTGCCGCCGAGGGTGTCCCGGTCGGTCAGTGCGATCGCGTCCATTCCGCGCTCGGCCGCCCGCTCGGCGAGCTGCTCGGGGTGCGAGGCGCCGTAGCGCAGCGAGAACCCGGAGACGGTGTGCAGATGCGTAAAGCCGCGCATCCGGACCACCTCGCCACTGCCACTCGTGCCCCCTGTCCCACTACCTCACATCGACCACGTCCACCTCTGTGACCTGGTCACATCACTATATCGAACATCCATACGATTCGTTCGACCGTGGCGTCCGAACGTGTCGCGGGCCCGTGCTCCGGGGGTCTGTGGTGGGCGCCGCCCCCATGGCCGGGTGCCACATCGTGGTCCCCCACACCATGGCCCCACCCCGGCACCCCGGCCGAGCATGGCCCGGCACCCCTCAGTCCCGGCACCCGGAGGTCGTCCATGCATCGCCGTACCCGTGGCGTTCTGTTCGCCGTGCTGCTTGCGCTGGTCGCGCCCGGTGGTCAGGCCGCCGCGCACCCCGGTGGGACCGCCCTCTGTGACCGTGCGGAGCGGGTCACGGTGAAGGGGGCCGAGCATCAACAGGCCGTCTGTCTCCCGGACTTGACCACTGCCGCGCTCGTCGGGACCCCGTACACCAATCCGGCCGACTGGGCGGGGCTGTCCGCCCAGGGGACGGTCAATCCGAGTGGGGTGCGCGGGGTGCAGATCGACGGGTACTTCCCGGACACCTCGCGGCTCAACACCGACCACGGGTGGAACCATGACGCGCAGTTCGTGATCCGGCTGCCGGAGCGGTGGAACGGGAAGCTCGTCGTGACCGGCGCTCCTGGCGTGCGCAAGCAGTACGCCCTGGATGTGCTGATCTCCGACTGGGTGCTCGCGCAGGGGTACGCCTTCGCGGCCACAGACAAGGGCAACTCGGGGCCGGACTTCTACACCGACGGCAGGCGGCCCGGTGACGCCGTGGCCGAGTGGCATCGGCGGACGACCGAGCTCACGCGGGCCGCGAAGGGTGTGCTGCGGCAGGCGTACGGCAAGGCTCCGGCCCGTACGTATATGACGGGGATCTCCAACGGGGGCTACCTCACGCGCTGGCAGCTGGAGAACCATCCCGAGCTGTACGACGGCGGCGTGGACTGGGAGGGGACGCTGTTCACGGCCGACGGACCCAACATGTTCAGCTCCCTGCCCACGGCCACCGCGTACGGGATGGGCCGGGCGAGCGCCGAGGACCTGGTGGTGGCGGGCTTCCCGGCGGAGACGGACTTCCTGTGGCCCTACCACGTGCGGGCCTACTGGGGGCTGACGCAGAAGATCTACCGTGCCGAGTTCGACCCCGGCTACGACCCGGCCTGTCCGGGGAGTTCGGCCGGTGCCACGGTGCCGGAGATCCTCGCGCCCTGCGCCTCGGACGCCGCGTACGACTACGCCGCGCGGCCGGACTCGGTGCGGCGCGCCGTGGACCGGGTCTCGCTGACGGGGAGGATCGGCCGGCCGCTGCTGACGCTTCAGGGCGACCTCGACGCCCTGCTGCCGATCGGGCAGAACGCCGGTGCGTATACGGAGATGGTGGCCGAGCGCGGGCGCGGCGGGCTGCACCGTTCGTACACCGTCGAGGGCGGCACCCACGTCGACAGCCTCTACGACACCTATCCCGACCGGCTGCGGCCCGTGCTGCCCTGCTACCGCGAGGCGTTCACGGCCATGACCCGCTGGGTCGAGCGGCGCGAGCAGCCGCCGGCGAGCGCCACCGTGCCCCGGCCGGCGAGCGGTGATGTGGTGAACTCCTGCCGGCTCGGCTGAGCTTCGCCGACGCTACTTCAGGATGCGCCGCAGCGCGTATCCGAAGACCAGGTGTCCCGCGCGGGCCGTCAACTGGTCCATGAAGCGCGGGAGTCGGACGATCCGCAGGTCTTCGTGCCACACCACGTACGACCCCGTCCCGCGCACCGCCGGCTGCACCTCGATCTCGGCCCACCCCGTCAGCGCCTTGCCCGTCTTGGTGAGCCGGCAGCGCGCGGCCGGGGCGGGCGGCTCCCAGAGCGTGACCTCCATCGGGTCGTCGAAGCCGATCGGCCCGATCCCGGTGCGGGCCACGAAGCGGGTGCCCTCGCGGTTGGGGCCGTCGGTGAGGACGGTGGTACGGGTGAACGGGACCTGGGCGGCGTGCCGTTGCCAGTCCGTCACGCGCCGCCAGGCCTCGTCGACGGGGAGCGGGGTGCGGTGGGTGATACGGAATTCGGGCACGTCGGGATCGTAGGGCCTGCGGGTGCGCGGCTCACGGCAACCGGCCGGGTGCGGCACCCCCGGGCGCGGTAACCGGCCCGACGCGGAATCCGGCCGTACGCACACCGACGCCACCGCTCCCTTGAGGTGGGGGAGGAGCGGTGGCGTCGGTGCCGGCATCCGAGGGCTGTGTCCCAGGGCCCTCGGAGTCTGGGTGCCGGGGTGGGGGGTGGTCGGTGGGCGGGGGCCGGAGGCCGGTGGGCGATGGCCAGCCAGGTGGCCAGTGGACGGTGACCGGTGGGCGATGGCCCGTGGTCGGTGCCCGTGACCGCAGGCTCCGTCAGCCGTCAGCCGTCAGCCGTCAGCCGTCAGCCGTGGCCGACCCGCGGCGGTCACCGGCGCCCGGGGGCCGGTGACCCGAGGGTCAGCGGCTGTGGCGGCCCGTGGAGACGCGGCGGCGGACCGTCGCGAAGAGCATGGCCGCACCCAGGGCGAGGACCGCGGCGCCGCCCATGGCGATGTACGGGGTGGTCGAGTCGCCGCCGGTCTCGGCGAGGTTCTCGCCGGCGGCCACGGGCTCGTCGGCCGCGCCGGCCGCCTCAGGGGCGTTCTCCTGCGGGGCGCTCTCCTCGGGGGCCGCGGCGGTGGCCTCGGCGCCCGTGTCCGCGTTCTGGTCGCCGTGGCCGTTGTGCTCGACGGTCGACTGCTCCTGGCCGTCGGCGATCTGCTCCTCGCTGGGCGCGGACGGCTCGGCCGCCGGCTCCTCGGGGGCCGAACCGCCGCCCGCGGAACCGCCGTTGTCGGCGCCGAAGACCACGTCGGAGCAGGTGTAGAAGGCCTCGGGGGAGTCCGAGCGCTGCCAGATCGAGTAGATCAGGTGACGGCCGGAGCGCTCCGGGATGTCACCGGAGAAGACGTAGTCCCCGTTCTCCATCTTCGGGTCGGTGGCCGTCGCGAACGGCTTGGCCTCCAGGTCCGACCACTTCAGCGGCTTCGAGGGGTCGTAGCCCTCCTTGGTGATGTACAGCTCGAACGAGCCCTTGTGCGGGGCCGTGCCCTTGTAGCGGAAGGTGTGGCTGCCCGCCGAGAGCTTCGAGGAGGGCCAGTCGCCGCGCGGCAGGTCGAGGCCCTTGTACTTGTCGTTGCCGGCGCTGCACAGCTTGCCGTCGGGGATGATCTCCTTCGACTTGCCCGCGGCGTTGGCGATGTTGACGCCGTTCCAGTCGTAGAAGGCCTGCACGCCGGACGCGGCGACGGCGGCCTTGCACGCGGCCGAGTCGGGGGACTCCGGGCCCTCGGCGTAGCAGGCGGCGACACGGCTCACCGGGTCCGTCATCGAACCGTGCGCGGCGGCCGGGGATATCGCCAGCGCGGTCAGCGCGAGCGGGGCGACACCGGCGGCTGCGGCGTAGGCGACCTTGCGGCGAGCAGTCATGTGGGGAACTCCTTGAGCGACTTCACGTGTGGGGGGTACGAGGCGGGTACGTACCGTCGGTGCGGCCCCCCGATACGCGCGGCACCGGCAGGTCGAACCCGCCCCCTACCTGGGGCGCCGACCGGGGCGAACCCCCGTCGGCGGACATGAAGTTAGCCCTCCGGAGCCGCGAATTCGCCTGCTGAGGGCGGTTCCCGGTGATCCTTATGGTCGCTTTAAGGAATCGATCAGAGGCGGTTAAGCGCGTGCCGGGGATGTCCGGTTCCGACGGCCGGATCAGCGCACGCGTCCTGTGGCGGAGCGGCCCGTGAGGGCGTCGAGGACCGCCCAGTCGCACTCGGCCGGGAAGCCGTCCAGCTCCCCGAGCAGGTCGTACGGATCGAAGGCGTCCGGTGCCGGGTCGTGTGCCGGGGCGCGTGACGGGTCCGGGGTGACCGCGGGGGTCCCAGGCCGGTTGGCGGCCGGCGGCTGCTCGGCCGCCGCCACCTCATCCGCCTCCCGCAGACAGCGGTCGGTGTCGGCCTCGACGGCCTCCGTGCAGGACGCGTCCACGGCGAAGTCGGTGACGTGGAGGGCGCCGTGACGCTGCGCCTCGATCGCTCGTACGGAGGCCTCGAACCGGGCCTCGTTCAGCAGCGCGATCTCCTCGGCGCACTGCGCGGCCGTCCGCTGCTCGACGTGCCGGGGATTGCCGTCGTCCTGGTTCGGGCCGCTGTACGCGGCGACGGCCACTGCCGCCGCGAGGATGCAGCGCGGTGCGCGCGGCGTCATCTTCATCCCCCGTCGTACGACCGCACCGGGGAAGGTCTCCGGTGCGGTCGTACACGATAGCGATTCAGGCCGTGAACTCCGCCGCGTGCTCGCGTGCCCACGCGGCGAAGGTGCGGGCGGGGCGGCCCGTGACCCGTTCGACCACGTCCGTGACCGTGCGGCCCTCCACCGGGGTGTCCCGGTAGACCATGACCAGGAACTCGATGGTCTCCTCGGGGAAGCCCTTGGCCTGCCACTGCTCGCGTGCCTGCTCCTCGGTCAGTTCGAGCAGTCGCACTGCGCTGCCTCGGGCCGCGGCGATGGCGTCCACCTTGTCCTGGAGTGTGAGCACCTCGGGGCCCGTGACCACGTACGCCTGGCCGGCGTGGCCCGGCGAGCGCAGCGCCTCGGCCGCCACCGCGCCGATGTCGGCCTCGTGCACCATCGCGCTGAGCCGCCCGGTGAACGGCTCGCTGACCGTGCCCGTGGTCCGGATGGACTCGGCCCACTCCAGGGCGTTGGACATGAACTCCACCGGCATGATCACGGTCCAGTCGACCGGGCCCGAGCGCACGGCCTCCTCCAGCGGGGTCGGGCCGCCGCCGTGCAGCACCGTGATCCGGCGCACCCCGGCCTGCCGCGCGAGCTCCAGGATCTCGGGACCGGTCTCCAGCGGGGCGAACGACTCCCCGCCGAACGTGATCAGATGGACCGCCTCCACGCCGTCGAAGGCGGACGTGAGGCTCTTCGGATCCGTCAGGTCGCCGCGTACCGCTTCGACGCCCTCGGGGAAGCCCGCACGCTCCGGGTCCCGGCTCAGGGCCCGCACCTTCTCGCCCTTGGCGAGGAGTTCCCGGACGATCTGCCGGCCGACGCTGCCGCTGGCTCCGGTGACGAGGAAGGTCATCGCTGGGCTCCTCCGTGAGGGGGTGAGAGAGGTCCGCACCTTCCTGGCGGGACCTGCTGACAAGACCACCGTAGGAGTCATTTAGGTCAGGTTCTGTCCGCGTTGAGGGGGAGTTCGGTCTGGGGCGTGAGTGCCTATCCGACCCACCGGTACCGGCGTTCCGGCCGTCCCGTTCCCCCGTACTTGAGGGTCACCTCCGCCCGGCCCGTATCGGCGAAGTACTCGAGATAGCGGCGGGCGCTGACGCGGGACAGGGAGCCGGACTCCGCGCACTCCGTGGCGGAGAGGCCCTCGGGGTGGGTGCGCAGGACGCGCTCGACCAGTTCCGCGGTGTGGGCCGCGAGGCCCTTCGGGAGTTCGCGCGAGCCCGGGGGTCGGGTGCCGAAGATCTGGTCCACGTCCTCCTGCCGGGCCTCGTCCAGCTGGTCGAGACGGGTGCGCAGGGCTGCCACGTGCCTCAACTGCTCCTGCAAAGCTGCCTGGTTGAAGGGTTTGATCAGGTAGTGCAGGGCGCCGGCGCGCAGCGCCGAGCGGATCACCTCCGCGTCCCGCGCGGCCGTGATGAAGAGGGCGTCGACCGGGGTGCGTGCGGGGTCCCGCTCCTCCGCCGCGCGCAGCTCCCGCAGGACCGAAATGCCGTCCATGTCCGGCAGGTAGACGTCCAGGAGTACGAGGTCGGGGCGCAGCCGGTCGGCCGCGCGCAAGGCCTCCGCGCCGTTGTGCGCGACGCCCGCCACGGCGAAGCCGTCCATCGCGGCGACGTAGCGGCTGTGCAGCTTGGCCACCATGAAGTCGTCGTCCACCACGAGGACCTTCGTGGCGGGATCTGCGGGGTTCTGCGCACTCATCGGCGCAGGTTAAGCGCGGGACCACAACGACCACAACGTTCGTTGCTTGCGGAAGAGAGACAGCTTGTTAACGCGCAGGCAACATGTGGGCCACCTCACAGGGCCTTAACGCCCGCTTACAACCCGCTTCTTCACGAACCGACAGGTGGTGGCACACGTGCGTCTGCGCACTCCCCTCGCCCTGCTCGGGGCCGCGCTCCTCGTCCTCGGGGCCCCGCCGCTGCTCTCGGCGGGCAGCGACGCCGACGACGGCACCAAGATCCCCCGGCTGCGCTTCATGGTCCCCAACACCCCGGGCGGCGGCTACGACGTCACCGCGCGCACCGCCGCCAAGGACGCCGAGGACGCCGGCCTCAACAACGGCATCGAGGTGTTCAACATGCCCGGCGCCGGCGGCACCGTGGGCCTGGCCCGGATCGCCGAGGACAAGGGCAACGGCAAGCTCGCCATGTCCATGGGCCTCGGCGTGGTGGGCGCGGCCCGCTCCAACCACTCGCCGAAGACCCTCGCCGACACCACCCCGATCGCCCGGCTCACCGAGGAGCAGGACGTCGTGGTCGTGGCCAAGGACTCGCCGTACAAGACGATCGACGACCTGATCGGCGCCTGGAAGAAGAACCCCGGCAAGCTGCCGGTCGGCGGCGGCTCCTCGCCCGGCGGGCCCGACCACCTCGCGCCCATGCTGATGGCCCGCGCGGCCGGGATCGCGCCGAAGGAGGTCAACTACATCCCCTTCGACGGCGGCGGCGAACTGCTCGCCTCGATCCTCGGCAACAAGGTCGCCTTCGGCGTCTCGGGCGTCGGCGAGTACCTCGACCAGATCAAGTCCGGCGAGCTCAGGCTGCTCGCCGTGACCGGCTCGAAGCGGGTCCCGGGCCTGGACGGCCCGACCCTCATGGAGTCGGGATACGACGTCGACTTCACCAACTGGCGCGGCATCGTCGCCCCGCCCGGCCTCGACGAGGACGAGCGCGAGAAGCTCATCAACCTCTTCGAGGAGCTCCACAAGTCGCCCGAGTGGAAGAAGTCCCTGGAGACGAACGGCTGGAGCGACGCCTTCCTGACCGGCGAGGAGTTCGGCGAGTTCCTCGACAAGGAGGACAAGCGCGTGGTGTCCGTACTGAAGGAGCTGGGGCTGTGACCACCACCATCGAACCCCCCGAGGCCCCCGAGGCGGCCCCGCGCAAATCGTGGCTGCGGGAGCACTCCGAACTGGGCGTCTCCGTCCTGCTGTTGGCGCTCGGCGTCCTCGTGCTCACCGACGCGCTGACGATGGAAGTCGACATCGAGCAGCGCGGCCCGATCGGGCCGAAGACCGTGCCGGTCGTCGTCGGTATCGGGCTGCTCGTCATCGCCGTCCTGCTCGCGGTCGACGTGCTGCGCGGCGGCCGCGGCGAGGCCGAAGGCGGCGAGGACATCGATCTTTCCGAACCCGCCGACGGGCGCACGGTGTTGCTGCTCGCGGGCGTCTTCCTCGGCTTCGCGGTGCTCATCGGCCCGCTCGGCTTCCCGATCGCCGGAGCCCTGCTCTTCTGGGGCGCCGCCTTCGCGCTCGGCTCACGGCGCCTCGACCGCGACCCGCTGATCGCGGCCGTGCTCTCCGTGGTCACGTACGCCGTCTTCAACAACCTGCTCGGAGTCCCGCTCCCCGGCGGCCCGCTGATCGGAGCGCTGTGACATGAACGCTCTCAACTCCCTGATGGACGGCTTCGGTACGGCCCTCACGCCCATCAACCTGCTCTGGGCCGCCATCGGCGTGCTGCTCGGCACGGCGATCGGTGTGCTGCCCGGCATCGGTCCGGCGATGGCCGTGGCGCTGCTGCTCCCGGTCACGTACGGGCTCGACCCGACGGGCGCGTTCATCATGTTCGCGGGCATCTACTACGGGGCGATGTTCGGCGGTTCCACCACCTCGATCCTGCTCAACACCCCCGGCGAATCGGCCGCCGTGGTCGCGGCCATCGAAGGCAACCCGATGGCCAAGTCCGGCCGCGGCGCCCAGGCCCTTGCGGCCGCCGCGATCGGGCACTTCGCGGGCGGCATGGTCGGCACGATCCTGCTCGTCGCGCTCGCCCCGAAGATCGCGGACCTCGCGGTCGACATCGGTGCGCCCGACTACTTCGCCATCATGGTCCTCGCGTTCATCGCCGTGACCAGCGTCCTCGGCTCCTCCCGTATCCGCGGACTCGCCTCGCTGCTCATCGGTCTCACCATCGGCCTGATCGGCCTCGACCAGATGACCGGCCAGCAGCGTCTGACCTTCGGCTCGCTCCAACTCGCCGACGGCGTGGACGTGGTGATCGTCGCGGTGGGTCTGTTCGCGATCGGCGAGGCCCTGTGGGTCGCCGCCCATCTGCGCCGCCGCAGCGCCGACGCCATCCCGGTCGGCCGGCCCTGGCTCGGCAAGGCGGACGTCAGGCGGTCCTGGAAGTCCTGGCTGCGCGGCCCGGTGATCGGCTTCCCGTTCGGCGCGATCCCGGCGGGCGGCGCGGAGATCCCGACCTTCCTCTCGTACGTCACCGAGAAGCGGCTTTCCAAGCACAAGAACGAGTTCGGCAAGGGCGCCATCGAAGGCGTCGCGGGTCCGGAATCCGCGGCTTCCGCCTCGGCGGCCGGCACGCTCGTCTCGATGCTCACGCTCGGCCTGCCCACGACGGCCGTCGCCGCTGTGATGCTCGCCGCCTTCCAGCAGTACGGCATCCAGCCCGGCCCGCTCCTGTTCGACCGCGAACCCGAGCTGGTCTGGGGCCTCATCGCCTCGCTGTTCGTCGGCATGGTCCTGCTGCTCTGCCTCAACCTGCCGCTCGCACCCCTGTGGGCCAAGCTCCTTCGCATCCCGCGCCCGTACCTGTACGCGGGCATCCTCTTCTTCGCGGGAGTCGGCGCGTACGCGGTGGCCGGCGAGGCGATCGACCTGGTGATCCTGCTGCTCATCGGCCTGCTCGGCTTCGGGATGCGCCGCTACGGCCTGCCGATCCTGCCCGCCGTCATCGGTGTGATCCTCGGCCCGGCCGCCGAACAGCAGCTGCGCCGCGCGCTCCAGATCAGCGACGGCAGCGTCAGCGGCCTGGTCAACACGCCCTTCTCCGTGACGGTTTACGTGATCATCGCGATCCTGCTCGCCTGGCCGCTGCTCAAGAAGCTGGTCCTGCGCGGGCGCCGGAAGGGCGGCGACCACGGGGGCGGCGAGGACGCGGAGGCTCGTAACGTGTCCGTATGACGCATGACATGCGGCCCCCGAGGCATGACATCCGCCTCGCCACCGCCGCCGACGTGCCCGCCGTGCAAGCGGTGACCGACGCCGCGTACGCGCACTACATCGAGCGCATCGGGCTGCGCCCCGTGCCGATGGACGCGGATCACGCGGCGAACGTGGCGGCGGGGCGGGTGCATGTCACCGGGGACCCGGTGATCGGGCTCCTGGTGCTCGTGCCCGAGCCCGGCCACCTCTTCCTCGACTCCCTCGCGGTCCACCCCTCGGCCCATGGCCAGGGGGTGGGCCGCGCGCTGCTCGAATACACCGAACGGCACGCACGCGAGCTGGGGCTCGGCGAGATCCGGCTCTACACGAACGCCAAGATGTGGGAGAACCAGAAGCTCTACCCGTACTTCGGCTACGAACTGGTGGAGCGGCGGGTGGAGGACGGCGTGTACGACCGCTTCCACTACCGCAAGCGGCTGGCCTGAAGCTTCTCGGAGCCCGAAGTTTCCTGGAGCCGGTGGCCGGCCCGAGGCGGCGAGGGTCTGTGGCGGGCCACCGCTCAGCCCTCCGGCCACCAGGTCTTCTGGATGTCCTTGCGCACTTCGGGACGCGGGCCCACCCTGCGCTGGGCCTCTTCGGAGCGCTCGCGCTCGCGACGGACGGTGGGCTTGCTGATCGGCTTGCGGATCGTCTGGCGGCGCATAGCGGCCTCCTAGCGTCGAGTCGCCCGGGTGCGAGTACCGTTCATCCACTCGGTTAGACCCGGGCGAAGAGCCTTTCTCATCGCCGCCCGGTTTGTCAGTGGTGCTTGTCACGCTCCTTGCCAGGTTTCTTCCCAGCCGGGCCATAGGCCGACCCCTGCGTATCAGCATGTGGGACGCCGGGGATTTCCTTGCAGCGTACGGGGGTTGGGGCCGGCGATGTCCGCACGGCCGGACTGTCAGTGGCGGCTGCGAGGATCGCCGTATGAGCGAAACGCGAGGGGACAGCACCATGCGGGCGGACGAGGCAGCCGCCCGGGACCAAGGGGTCACGCGCGAGCACGAGACGGCCCGGGACCACGGGGTCGACTGGGACGCGGAGGCCGCCACCTTCGACGAGGAGCCGGACCACGGCCTGCGCGACCCGCAGGTCCGCGCGGCCTGGGCGGAGCGCCTCGCGCAGTGGCTGCCGCGCGAGCCGTCCGAGGTGCTCGACCTCGGTTGCGGCACGGGGAGCCTGGCGCAGCTCGCCGTGGAGCAGGGGCACCGCGTCCTCGGCGTGGATCTGGCGCCGAGCATGGTGGAGCGCGCCCGGGCCAAGCTCGGCGTGCAGGTGTCGGGAATGACCAGTGACGGGGGAGGGGCAGCGGCGCAGTTCGTGGTCGGTGACGCGGCCCGGCCGCCGGTGGGCGGGCGCAGGTTCGACGTGGTCCTCGTCCGCCACGTGCTGTGGACTTTCCCCGATCCCGCGGCGGTGCTGCGGCACTGGAGCTCGCTGCTGCGGCCCGGCGGCCGGCTCGTGCTGGTCGAAGGGGTGTGGGGCGAAGGAGGTCTGCCCGTCGAGCAGGTCACCGAGGCACTCGCGCCGCTCGCGGCCCGCGTGCACACCGAGGACCTCTCGCCCGACGCCCGCCTGTGGGGCAGGCCGGTGCACGACCTGCGCTACGCGGTGGTGGCCAGGCTGGAGCCGCCCCGTCACCGCGAGGTCGTCGACGTGCACCTGATCGTCCGCCGCGGCGACCGCGTGCTGCTCGCCCGGCGCGCGGGCACCGGGTACGCGGACGGCCTGTGGCACCTGCCCTCCGGGCACCTCGAGGACGGCGAGGACGTCCGGGCCGCGGTCCTGCGCGAGGCACAGGAGGAGGTGGGCCTGCGCCTCGACCCGGCCGAGGTGCGCACGGCGCTGGTGATGCAGCACCGCGGACCCGCCGGCGCGCCCCGCATCGGCTGGTTCTTCGAGTCGGCCACGGACCAGGCCCCGGACAACCGCGAGCCCGACAAGTGCGACGCCCTGGAGTGGTTCCCGCTGTCCGCGCTGCCGGACGGCATCGTGGCCTACGCGCGTGCGGGCATCGAGGCCTACCGGACGGGCGAGCGCTTCGTGCTGCACTGGCACGAGGACGGGGACGCCGTGGCGCACGAGCCGGGCCGGGAGCGGGCGCGGGTGCTGCCGCCCACGAACTCCGGGCGTCCGCACCACATCGAGCTGTGGGTGCCCGACCTCGCCGCGGCCGAGGCCTCCTGGGGCCCGCTGCTCGGCGACCTCGGCTATACGCCGTACCAGAGCTGGGAGTCGGGGCGCAGCTGGCGTCTCGCGGATACGTACGTGGTCCTCGAGCAGTCCAAGGCCCTGACCGGGGACACGCATCGGCGCACGTCACCCGGGCTCAACCATCTGGCGTTCCACGTCCGCGACCGGGCCGCCCTGGACGACCTGGTGGCGCGCGCCTCCGTATACGGATGGTCGCTCATGTACGCCGATGCGCATCCGTATGCGGGCGGCGCGCAGCACTGCGCCGCCTATCTGGAGGACGGGCTCGGCTTCGAGGTGGAGCTGGTGGCCGGCGGGCCGCCCGCCGGCCACCGGATCAGTCCAGAAGGGTCGCCAACCCCCTGACCTGCGCGACGACTTCGAGCTCGTCGAGGGCCCGGACCGCCTCCTCGGCGGCCTTCGGGTCCCGGTCCGCGAGGCCGCTCGCGGCGAACTCGTCCTCGTCCAGACGCAGCACCGTGCCCCCGTCCGCGGACACCCACAGGTCCAAGTCCAGGTCCTCGACGACCAGTTCACCGGCGTCGAGGACGGCGGGCCGTGTCACATCGCAGTACCAGCCCTTCAACGGGCCCTCCGCGGTGCGCACTTCCTTGATCGAGTACCACCGGTTGCGCCAGTAGTGCTCGGTGAAGACGTCGCCGGGCTCGAAGCGTACGAAGCCGAAGTCCCGCACGCCCTCGCCCGCCCACGGCGCGCGCACCGTCACCTGCGTGCCGTCGTCGGCGACCAGGAGCGCCGGATAGCGGATCTTCGTGCGGCCCGCCTTCGTCAGGTGGACCTTCACCATGTCGTCGAGGGAGTCATCCGAGGTCGCGGACATATCGCACCTCCGTCGCGCAGATCTCATAGCCGAACCACTTGTTGATCGCGAGCATCGGCGCATTGTCCGCGTCGTTGCCCGTGAAGGCCTCGGTGTACCCCGCTGCCCGCGCCCGGTGCAGTGAGTGCGCCTTGGCCAGCTTCGCCAGGCCGCGGCCGCGGAACGCCCTGGCCGTGCCCGTCATGCCCGACCCGTAGCGGGTCAGGCCGTCCGTACGCGCCGCTGTGAACGCGGCGGGCACGCCGTCGACCAGGGCGACCGTGCTGAGCTCGCGGTCGAGCAGCGGGTCGCGCCAGGTCGTGTCCAGCCACTCCTCGTAGTCGTCGAGGGCGGCGTCGAGATCGCCCGGCTCGTCCGCCGTGCACTCCGCGTCGAGGGCGAACATCGGGCGCGGGTCGTCCGCCCAGTCCGAGACCGGGGCGAGCGTGACATCCGGCGGGATCGCGGGCAGCTGCGGCAGCGCCGCGGCCGCCAGGTCGAGGCGGAGGAAGTGGGCCGAGCGGCTCGAACGGTAGCCGCGGCGCTCGGCGAAGGCGCGGTTCGGCCCCTCGTCGAGCACCCACGAGTAGACCGTGTCCGCACCGGCGTCCGCGACATGCTCCTCGGCCGTGCGCAGCACCAGGGCGCCCACCCCGTGCCCCCGGTGCTCCGGATGGACATAGACGTTGGCGAAAGCCTGGCCCGGCGTGCTGCTCTCGTGCGCGATACCGGCCTCGCCGCGCGCCACGATCTGTCCGTCGCGCTCGGCGACGAACAACTGGTAGCGGCTCGCGGGGGCGGCATGGGCGCTCTGCCACAGCATGGCCTCGGGCGTGGTCACCATGAACGGGAGGGCGGCGCGCAGCACCTCGGTGGCGGCCGGGGCGTCCTCGGGTCGGAAAGCACGGACGATGACGGTCATGGTCACGGACGTTACGTGGCGCGCCGGAGCCGTGCCTCCCAATTTCCGGCCGGTAGGTATACGGGACTTCGCCCTAGGTATGGACGGGGCCCCGGTCTCTGGGTGCCAGCGGTAAACAGCAGGTGGGGGATACCGGTACCGTCCGCCGCGGAGGCCGGGCTGCGACAATCGGCGCGTGACTCTGAAGCTCCGAATCGACCAGGACGCGGCCGAGGCCCCGTACGAACAGGTGCGCGCGCAGATCTCCGAGCAGGCCCGCTCGGGAGCGCTGCCGGTGGGCTACAAACTGCCGACCGTGCGCGGTCTCGCCGAGACCCTCTCCCTCGCGGCGAACACGGTCGCCAAGGCCTACAAGGCCCTCGAGGCCGACGGCGTGATCGAGACCCGCGGCCGCAACGGCACCTTCGTCGCGGCGGCCGGGGGAGCGGCCGAGCAGAAGGCCGCCGCGGCGGCCGCCGCCTATGCGGCCCAGGCCAAGCGCCTCGGCCTGGACCGCGCGGCGGCGCTGGCGGCGGTCGAGGACGCGGTGCGGGCGGCGTACTCCTGACCGTCTGCGGGCGGTTCGCACCCCGGCCGAGTGGCGCGCCCGAGCCGGGGGTGGGGCCCGCCAAGCCGCGTGCCGCGCCCGCCGGTTCGCACCCGGTGTCCTACAGGTAGAGCCCCGCGTCCGCCCCGTCCCGCGGATCCGGCACCGAGGTGGGCGACACCCCGCGCCGCAGCGCGTACAGCTCGGCGAGGGTCGCGCCCTCGCGGCCGACGGACGAGGCGGCGTCCGGGAAGTCCGCGCCCAGCCAGTCCAGGGACTCCTTGCGGGTCAGGGCGCCCACCTCGATCCGGGCGAGGCAGCGGCCGGGGCGTACGACCGCCGGGTGCAGGCGCTCCAGGTCCTCGTTGGTGGTGACGCCCACGAGGACGTTGCGCCCCTGGCCGAGCAGTCCGTCCGTCAGGTTCAGCAGCCGCGACAGGGCCTGGCCCGCGGTGTGCTTGGCCTCGCCGCGGATCAGCTCGTCGCAGTCCTCCAGGAGCAGCAGGCGCCAGCGGCCCTTGCCGGTGCCGTCCTCCTCACCGATCGCGATGTCCATGAGGTAGCCGACATCGGTGAACAGCCGCTCCGGATCGAGCACACAGTCCACCTGGCACCAGTCCCGCCACGAGCGGGCCAGGGTGCGCAGGGCCGAGGTCTTGCCGGTGCCGGGCGGGCCGTGCAGGAGCAGCAGCCGGCCCGCGATGTCCTCGGGCGTGGTCTTCATCAGGCGGTCCATCGCATCGGCCACGGCCGCCGTGTAGTTGGGCCGCACCTCGTCCCAGGCACCGGCCGCGATCTGCCGGGTCGTGCGGTACGGGCCGCGGCGCGGCGAGACGTACCAGAACCCCATCGTCACGTTGTCCGGCTGCGGTTCGGGCTCGTCGGCCGCGTCCTCGGTGACCTGCTTGACGACGCGCTCGGCCAGTTCGGCCGAGGTGGCGATGACGGTCACGTCGGCACCGCGGCTCCAGCGCGAGACGAGGAGCGTCCAGCCGTCGCCCTCGGCGAGGGTGGCGGAACGGTCGTCGTCGCGGACCGCGCGCAGCACCGCGGCCCCGGACGGCACGAGGTCCAGGCCGGGCTTGACGCGCTCGATCGACACAGCGTGCGAGTACGGCTGCTCACCGGTGGCGAACCGGGCGAGGAACAGCGCATCGACGACATCCGACGGTGAGTCGTTGTCATCCATGGTCAGCCTGATCGGCAGGGAGTGCCGCGGGTCCTTTTCGGGCATGCGGTACATGATCCGTCACCGGGCAACCCCGCGCACGGAATTTCGCGGGCCGGGCGGTGAGGGGCTGGACGATGAGAGTCCGGACGGTGAAAGGTCCGGACGGGAGCCGGGCGGGCCGTGGCGCGTTGCGCCGGAAGGGTGTGTTACAAGGCCGTGGCAACGGAGTATGTCATTCCGCCAACTGCCCCGATTACCCTTGCCCGTTGATGGGACGTCATGGGTGGAATTCGGGGGCACGGCGGTGGCGGTTCACCGCGCTGCTCGGCGTGGGTCTTGCCGCACTGGCACTGGTGCTCACCCTGAGCAACCTGCCCGACGGCAACGGTTCTACGGCCGGTACGACGACGGACGGCGACAAGGTCTGGGGCTCGCCCACGATCCCCACGGACCGGCCGAAGGCCGAGCTCGGCTGGGGGTTCACGCACACCGAGCACAGCGCGGACGAGGGCGAGGACGCCGCGGTCGGGCGCGCCGAGAAGCTGCTCGCCGGGCCGCGCCTGCCGCAGGTGCAGCACCTCATGGGCTGGGGCTCCGACAACCCCGAACCCTCCCCGGGCCGCTACCGGTTCGGTGAGATGGACGAGCGGATGGACTTCATCCGCGCCACGAAGTCCACGCCCGTGGTGACCCTGTGCTGCGCGCCCGACTGGATGAAGGGCGGCAAGGCCGGAGTCGACAACGTCGACTGGGACCGGCTCGAAGCCGCCCCCGAACGGCGGCACTTCAAGGACTTCGCAACACTCGCCGCGACCGTTGCCAAGCGCTACCCGGACGTACGGCACTTCGTCGTCTGGAACGAGTTCAAGGGCTTCTGGAACGATGCCGAGGCGCGCTGGGACTACGAGGGCTACACCGAGCTCTACAACCTGGTCTACCGCGAGCTGAAGAAGGTCAACGAGGACATCCTCGTCGGCGGCCCCTACCTCGTGATGGACAGCCTCGACCCGCGCCAGACCGACAACGCCTCGGACGAGCTCAAGGGCGACTGGGGCAGCGCCGACCAGCGCGTCCTCGACGCCTTCGACTACTGGAACGAGAACAAGGCGGGCGCCGACTTCGTCGTCGTCGACGGCTCCAGCTACACCGCCGACGACGAACTGCTGCCCGACGAGTTCCGGGCCACCGAGAAGTTCACCGACGTCAGTGAGTGGGTGCGGGAGCGCACCGGCGGGCTGCCGCTGTGGTGGGCCGAGTACTACGTCGAGCCGGGCGACCACAACGACAACCGCGACGACTGGGCCGAGCCGCACCGCGTCGCCGTGCAGGCCACCGGGATGATCGCGCTGGCCGAGGGCGGCACGAGCACCGCCTTCTACTGGAACCCGCAGAAGCGTGGCGAGGACTGCGCCGGCTGCCTGTGGAGCTCCACCGAACTGGCCGACGGCGGGCGGAAGTTGCCGATGCTCGGCCTGATCGAGCGGTTCGCGAAGGAGTTCCCGCCCGGCACCCGGTACGAGGACGTCACCGTGGCGCTCGACGACGCACCGGTGCGCGTTCTCGCCGACGACGAGGCGCTGCTCGTGGTGAACACCGTCGACCGCACCACGAAGGTGACGGTCGACGGCAAGCGCCTGGAACTCGGCCCGTACGAGGTGCACTGGGCGCGCCGCTGACGGTGCGCCCGCGCCACCGCTGGACCAGGGGCAGCGACCTCCGCGTCATGCCAGGGTCAGGAACCGCTGCACCAGCGAGGCGAGCAGCACCGCGAGCAGCGGCAGCGAGAACCAGAAGGTCGACTGGAGCCACTGCAACTGCCGCACACTCGGCGGCGAGGCCACCCGCACCACCTCGCGCACGGCGAGCAGCGCGATCAGGGCGATGGCCGCGAGCGCGCCGATCACCGACCACGGCGTCCAGGTGACCTGCGGCCCGATCGGCCCGGGGTCCGCCTTCCTGACCTCGCCCTCCGGCTGCTTGCGCAGGGTGTAGAGCGTGGCGTCCTCGTTGCTGTAGGCCCGCTTGAGCTCCGGCCGGTCGTCGAGGTTGTTCATCAGGCGCTTGTCCCAGCTGCGGGGATAGCCGCCGTCCAGGTTGAGCGTGGTGGTCTGGCCGCGGTTGACCATCAGATACGAGTTGGGCCCGGCGTCCCTGAGCGCCTTGACCAGGGAGCCGACGAGGACCGGGTCGGGCGGCGCGAGCGTCGGCCGGTACTCGACCTTCTCCATGTCCTGCTTGCCCCAAGGGGCCGCGGGCGTCACGTTGTTGACCTCGTCGTCGGTCAGCCAGAGCAGCCGCACGGTCGGGTCGGAATGCTCGTACACGTACTCCATCGCCGCGACCTCGCCGGGCCGCACCCGCTCGAATGGCTCGTTGCCCCAGCGGGCGATCAGGAAGCCGCCGACGAGGACGAGGCCGGCCATCAGGGCCGCGAGCGGCGCCAGGGTGACCCGGTCGCGGTCGCGCTCCTGCGCGGTGATGCCGGTCCTCGGGAACAGGGCGAGACCGGCGAGCAGCGCCGCGCCCGGCAGCGCGAACATGAACACGCGCAGCGCCATCTCGCCGCCGTACGACTGCATGCCGAAGCCGAGGAACGGCACGAAGGTCAGCACGAGCAGCGAACGCTCCGCGTACTGGTAGCCGCGCCGCCGCCACCAGCCCCACACGGCGAGGCCCATGACCAGGCCGGCCAGACCCACCCGCGAGTACAGCACCAGCTGATGGATGGAACTGCCGCCCTCGATGCGCCCGGAGACGGACGAGGAGACGTTGCCGCCGAGGCCGCCGACGCCGCCGAACAGCTCCTCGAAGTGACCCGACCAGTACGGCTCGGCGAGGAAGCCGACCCAGACCACGACGAGGATGCCGAAGAGGATCGGCAGCCCGCGCAGCTCCGAGCGGCCGATGACGACCAGGACGGCGATCACGCCGAGCATCACGAACGGCGTGAGCTGGTGCGCGGGGACGGTGGCCGCGAACAGCGCTATCAGGACCAGGACCAGCGTGGCCCGCTGACCGCGTGTGTTCGGCAGGACCTCCGCCTCGCCCGGCCGCCGCTTGGCCCACAGCATCCTGGGGGCGCGGAACCACACGAGGAGGATCGCCACGAAGGCGATGTAGAACAGATACGTGAAGCCCTGCGGCGAGAAGTAGTCCTGGCCCACCCAGCCGCTGAGCACGAAGATCCACACACCCGCCCACTTGGCCCGCCAGCTCGCCCGCAGGGAGCGGATGAGCAGGAACATCGGGGCGAGATAGGCGAGTTGGATGAACGTCGGCCACCAGCGGATGACCTCGCGCATGTCGTCCACGCCGCAGGCCTCGGCGAGGAACGTGGCCGCCGCGAAGAATCCCGGCCAGCTCCAGCGCGCGTCCAGGTCGGGCACGGCGGAGCCGGTGCGGTCGATGTACTCCATGAAGCCGAGGTGCTGCCAGGCCGTGGCGAACCGCGGCTCGGCCTCGATGACGGCCGGCAGGGCGTGCAGGGACACGAGGGTCCCGAGCAGGGCGAGCGTGAGCAGCAGCTTGTGCGGCCGCTCGTGCCACAGCAGTGAGGCGAAGGTGACCACGAGCAGGGCGGCGCCGAGCAGGGTCGCGGGCGGCAGCACGGAGATCAGGCCGAGCCCGTTCATGGCGTCGAGGTCGGCGTCGTCCATGCGGAGCACCGGGACCCAGTACAGGCCGAGCGCGACCAGCAGGAGCAGGCCGAGCGCGTACGAACGCGAGGGCTTCGTCGGCGCGGCCACCGCACCGCGCGGCGGCTCGGGGGCCGCTCCGGACAGCGACTGCGCACGGGCCCTGGGCGGCGAACTCTCCACCACCGAGGGGAACTTGGACCGCTGCTCCCGCGCCACGGGCACGGCCTCGCTCTGCGGCTCCGCACTGGCCTCCTGCGAGGGCCCGGAGGCGGCGGAGGCCGTGGAGGCGGCTGCGGGCGGAGTGACCGGAGCCGACGGCTTCGCCGCACGGGGTGCGGGCAGCACGGACGGGAGGCGCAGGGCCCAGGTGGGGCGATGCTCGCCCAGGTCGGCCGGGCTGTCGGAGTCGGCCGCACTGTCGGAGTCCGCTGGACCGCCGGAGTCGGCCGGGCTGCCTGAGCCGGTCGGGGCTTCGGGGTCGGGTGAGTCGTCCGAGTCATCCGAGTCGTCCGAGGCCGTCGGGCCGCCCGGGTGCTTCGAGTCGGCGGTGTCGGCCGTGTCATCGGGCTCGTCGGACTCGTCGCCGGCAGCAGGGTGGTGGTCCGGGTGGGAGTCGACGGGGGCGCTGTCGGCCGGCTCGTCGTCGACGGACCTGCCGGCATCCACCGGGGTGGCGCGGGCGCCGCCCGGGGAGTCCTCCGGTCGGTCCTGCGGCGAGGCGTCGTCCGGCGCAGGCGCCTCCGCCGGAGCGCGGTCCGCGGGCTCCATGACGGCGGGGGCCAGGCCGGCAGACGGCGAGTCGTCAGGCTCACCGTCCACCCGATCGCGTACGGACTCAACGGCGCCTTCTCGAACCTGGGCGGGGACGCCCTCCTCCACCGCATCGGCGACTTCATCCCGTACGGAGGTGTCCTCGTCCTTCCGTATGGACGCGTCCTCGTCCTCCCGTACGGACGCGTCCTCGTGCCCCCGTACGGCCTCCACCTGCGTCTCTCTCACGGCAGGCACCCCCGCATCCCGTCCCTCGGACGGCAGGCCCCCCTCGGCCACTGCCGTCGCCCCGTCGTCCGCACCTGAACTGCCGCCGTTCTCAGCGTCCTTGGACCGCGGTCCGTCCTCGGACGCCGACGAAGCCCCGCTCCGGGAAGCGTCGTCCTCGGGCAGCACGGCCCGTACGCCCGCACCTCCGCCGGACCCGGCAGCCGTGACCCGCTTCGACAGGTCGAGCGTGCTCGTGGAGCCGGACCCGGAACCCGACCCTGAGCCGGCTCCTGAGTCCGAGCCCGCTCCCGGGGCCGCTCCCGAGTCCGAGCTTGAATCCGCACCCGAGCCCGCTCCCGACCCGGACCGCCGCGCCCACGCCGGAGTGTCGCCCGCAGCGGGACGCGGGCGGGTGCGCTGGTGCGGGGCGCGGATCGCCTCGGGGACCACGATCGGGAGGCCGCCCGCGGGTGTTCCGGGGCCGGGGCGGACGTCCGGGCGACGCTCCAAGTGGTCGAAGTCCACTGGGAGTCCGAGTTGCAGCGTGTCCGAGTCGAGGGCCGCGCGCAGCGCCCAGGTCGGGCGTCGCACGAGCGGTCCGAGGACCATCGTCGTCTCGCCGCTGGGCTGCCCGACGTCCGACAGGTCCCCGTCCGCGGCCACCGGTTCCCGCGGGTGGGAGCGCGCCGGCGCGGCCGCGGGCGGTGCCGAACGGACCACCCCGTACAGCTTGTACGCGGAGATCGAACCGATCACCGCGAGCGAGCAGACCTCCGCGACCCCCGCGCCGGTCAGCCCCATCCGCGGCAGCAGCACCAGGGTCAGGCCGAGCACCAGGACGCACAACGCGCCCTGAAGATAGGCGAGTCCGGAGGTGCGGCTCTGCGCCCGCAGCACCGCGAAGTACGTCTCGATGATCACGCGGAGCAGCGCACCGACCGCGAACCAGCGCAGCAGGGGAGTGGCCGCGTCCGCGTATCCGCTGCCGAATACCGCGAGGATCCAGGGCGCGCCGAAGAACATGATCCCGCAGACCGGCAGCATGATCCGTGCCATCCGCTTGAGCGCCGCACGGCAGTTGGCGGCCAGGCGGCCCGGATCGTGGGCGCCCTCGACGGTCAGCGAGGCGCCCATGTTGATGGCGAGCAGGTTGACGGTGCCGCCTATGGTCGTGGCGATGTAGAAGTACGCGTTGTCCGCCGAGCTGACCTGCGAGGCCACGATCACCGGGATCAGGTACACGACAGCCAGGGAGAAGAGCGAGCCCGTGTAGTCGCCGGCGAGGAAGCGGCCCATCTCGCGCAGGGAAGGCGGCTGCGCGCCCTTCTTCGTGGCCTTCACATGCTTCGGCACGAGCCGCCGGAACACCAGCCAGCCCAGCGGCAGCACGGACACCGCGATCGCCGCGACCCAGGAGACGAATACTCCTGCCACAGGCACGGCGGTGGCGATCGCGACCAGGAACACCAGCTTCACCAGCGAGAACACGGTGTTGCCCACCGGCACCCACAGCGCGCTGCGCAGCCCGGTCAGGACCCCGTCCTGCAAGGTGAGCAGCGACCAGGCGACGACGGAGAGCACGAACGCGAGCCCGGGCAGCGGCCCGTCCAGGAAGGCGTACGAAGGCCCCCACAGGTCGAGGGTCAGCAGGAAGACCCCCGCCGCGAGCGCCACCGCGAACGAACTGCCCACGTACGTACGGAGGATGAGCTTGCCCGTGGTGCGCCCCGCCACCGGGATGAACCGGGCCATCGCCCCGGTGAGCGTCAGTGCGGCGAGCCCGGCGATCAGCTTCATCGCCGCGATCGCCGCCGATCCCTGGCCGACCGCCGCGTCCGAGTAGTAGCGGGCGGCGGCCAGCCAGAAGCCCAGGCCGAGCACGGCGGAGATACCGGTGTTCAGCATCAGCGCGTACGCGTTGCGGAACAGCGGACTGCCGCCGCCCCCGGGCAGCCTGAGCCTGCTCCCGGAGGGCGGCCGGCTGCTTCCGGGCGTCTCGTTCACCTCGGCGGCTGCCTGGGCGGTGGTCGTGTCAGACACGGGTGAGGCCGGCCTTTCGGCGGAGCTTGCGGGTTCTTCGGACGAGGGCGTACCCCTTGGTCAACGCACGGTCCTTGGCGAAGGTTCGCGCCACGCCGTGTCCGGCCACGGACCGCGCGAACTCCTCGATGCCGGTCGTGCGGTCCACGGTCAACCGCCGGATCGCGTACGGGCCTTGGGAGCGGCGCGCGAGGTGGTTGCCCACCGCGAGCGCCTGGCCGTACCCCGCGTCCCGCACGAGCCGCCGTACGCCGGCGTCCGAGTATCCGTAGGGATACGCGAACGAGGCGGGGGCGGTCCCCGTCTCGTCGGTGATGATCTCGCGTGAGCGGCGGAGCTCGAACCAGAGGGCGTCCTCGCCGAGTTGGTCGAGCTGCGGATGCGTGTGGCTGTGCCCGCCGATCTCGATCCCCGCGTGCGCGAGCGCCTTGACCTGCTGCCAGTCCAGCATCGTGTCGAGCGCGCCGCCCGTGTCGTACGGGCCGCGCAGCCAGCCGGTGGTGACGAACACCGTCGCCGTGAAGCCGTGCCGGGCGAGCTCGGGCAGCGCATGCCCGTGCACCCCCTCGTACCCGTCGTCGAAGGTGATGAGGACGGGTCTCGCGGGCAGCGGTCCGCCCTCGCGCCAGGCGGCCGCGAGCCGTGCCGTGGTGACGGGCGTGAAGCCGCCCGCCGCCAGGACCTCCATCTGCTCGGCGAACGTGTCCGGTGCGACGGACAGGTCCCTGGTCGCGGGCGCCGGAGCGTGCGCGACCGCGTGGTACATCAGTATCGGAACAGCCTGACTGCTCATGCCGCGGCCCCCTCGCCCGCCGCGTCCGTCCCCTCACCGTCCCGCGGTCCCGTCACCGGCGCCTGGGCGCCCGTCACCGGAACCTCGGCGATGGTGAAGGCCCCGCCTCCCCTGCGGGCCCGAACGCTCCCGATTACGTACCCACCGGCGGCCGCGACCACTCCGGCCACGATCGCCCCCGCCCGGCCCGCGCCGCCGCGCCGGCCGAGCACCGCGTCCCGCAGTCCGCGCGCCACTCCCGCGGGCAGCACGCGCGTGGTGTAGCGGCGCTCGGACTCGAGTCCCTTGTCGCTGCCGACACTTCGCGCCACCAGCGCCTTCGAGAGTCCTTCCGCGTACGTACGCGTACGGAAGTAGCCGAAGCGCTCGCGGACCGCCGGTACCCGGTGGTGGATCACCGCGCGGTCGTCGATCAGGAGCACCGCCTCGGGCATCGCGCGGGCGAGCCGGATGCACAGTTCCGTCTCCTCGCAGCCCAGCGGCCGCTTGTCGCCGTCGCGGCCGATCCCGGTGGCGAACCCGCCCGCCACCGCGAAGGCCTCACGGCGGAACGAGGCGTTGCCCCCGAGCACGTTGCGCACCCGCACCAGGCCCTCGGGCAGCCCCTTGTACGTACAGCCCACGACCCAGTCGAACTCGGCCGGGAACCAGGCGGGGCGGCGGCCCGAGGCCCAGATGGGCAGGGTGCGCCCGCCGACCGCCATGACATGCGGATCCTCGTACGCCGCGGCGAAGTGCCGCAGCCAGTCACGCTCGGCCACCGCGTCGTCGTCGAGGAAGGCGATCACCTCGCCGTGCGATGCGGCGATGCCGGTGTTGCGGCCCGCGGACAGGCCGCGGGGGCCCGCGTTCGCGAGCACCCGCACCGTGGAGCCCGCCGGCCGCGTACCGCCGTCGTCCTTGTACTCCTTGGTGAGCCGGTCCAGAAGCGTCTCGTTGTGATCCACCACGAGCAGCGTCTCCAGAGCAGGCCGTGACTGCGCGCGCACCGAGGCCACCGCCGCGAGGATGTCCTCCCAGCGCTCCTCGGTGTACACGCAGATCACCACGGAGATGCGCGGGTCGCTCAAGACCGTTCGCCCCTCTCGCCGCCCGGTCCGCGGTTCAGCGCGACGAACTGGGCGCGCCGGCGCCGCTGCTGGCGGTCGGCGCGCTCCCTGAGGATCACCTTGAGCACCCGGATCCCGTCGCGCACGGCACGCAGGTTGCTCGCCCCGTGGATGCGCACGTACTCGTGGCTCGGGATCTCCTGGACCTTCAGGCCCGCCTTGACCACCCGGATGTTCATCAGGGTCTCGACCTCGAAGCCGGTGCAGTCGAGGTCGATCTTGTCCAGGCAGTAGCGCCAGAACGCGTTGTACCCGTAGCAGAGGTCCGTGTAGCGGGCGCCGAACTTGCGGTTGACCACCGCGCACAGGGCCCAGTTGCCCAGCTTGCGGATCGGCGTCATGTCGTCGGTGCCGCCGCCGTTGGCGAAGCGGGAGCCCTTGGCGAAGTCGGCTCCCGAGACGAGCGCGGAGACGTACGAGACGATCTCGTTGCCGTCGGCCGAGCCGTCCGCGTCGACCATCACGATGATGTCGCCGGTGCAGGCCGCGAAACCGGTGATGAGGGCGTCCCCCTTGCCCTTGCCGGTCTGCGTGACGACCTTGACCTCCGGCCAGAGCTTCCTGGCGACGGCGACCGTGTCGTCCGTGGAATTGCCGTCGACCAGCACCACTTCATGGATCCAGTCGGGCAGCGTCTCGAAAACGTAGGGGAGATTCTCCGCCTCGTTCATCGCGGGGATCACCACACTGACCGGTGGCGCTATGGCCAGGTGGGTGGAGACCGGACGGTACTGGTCGGGAATGCGTCCGGCCCGTGTCGCGTGGCCGTTCTCGGACGGCGTGATTAACGGATCGTTACCCGGGACTGCCGGGCGCAGGAAAGAGCTCATGAGTCAGGTCCCTCTCGTCCGGTGGACCGCCCGCCCCCGGGCGGTCCGGATGTATTTCCGGTTCGAAAGGGGGGTTCTCATCCGGAGGCATGCCGGCATGAACTCCCGGCATTCCGGATGAGCTGGCTTGTGCTGCCGCGCGGCGCGCACTCCGGCAGTGTTGCGTTCACCGAGCACGGCACCCCCCTACCGCGCCCCGTACCGGAAATCCATCGCGGCCCCTGGCCCTCCCCTGGGTCCGCAGTGCGTGATGGTCCGGTGCGGGTGGATCTAAGACGGTATTGATGTTTGGGACTGTATGGCAAGACCTGGAACGAGGTCTCACATTTGTTGCGCCATTGCGTCGATTTCTCAGAACTTCCGCCGGCACATGCGGAATTGTCAGTTCCTTGTGCCGGTGCCTGAGCCGGGTTTTGTCCCGGGCCTCACAAGGCGGGATCTGAGGTGTCCCGCGGTCTTGAGGAATTTGTCGGCCGGCGCGAACAGTTCGGGCCTGTTCTGCACCGTGTTGCGCAGCGCCCGGACCGGGGCGCGGCGCGCCCGGTGTCCGACCGCGACCGGGTGACGGCGTGTCACCCACCCCTCGGACACGGTGATCTCCCGCGTCTTGAGGAAGTCCTTGTACTCCTTCGGGCCCCGCCCGAGGTCGAGATACGCGATGCCCTCCGCCGCGGCCGCCTCGATCATCCGCAGATGCAGCAGCAGGCCGGGCGAGAACTTTCCGAACTCCGGGTCGTACGCCGGGAACCAGCAGGTCAGCACACGCTCGGACTGCAGCCCGAAGTGGGCGGCCACCGGGCGGTCCGCGGCGTAGAGCACGGAGAGGCGGGTGGTGAAGGTGTCGGAACGGGTGTGGAAGAGACGGTCGACGAGGTGATTGATCCATGGCTTGGCGAAGCGGTCGCTGCGTCCGGTCCGTCGGTACTGGGCGGACTTCCACGCCTTGAGCGTCTCAAGGACGGAGGGATCGCGCTCGTCGTGCACATAGCGCACCACGGGATGATCGCGCTCCAGCTTGCGGCCCTTGGCGAGGGTCCGGCTCGTGAACTTCGGTGAGCGAAGCCTGAGTTCCCTCAGATACGTCTCGTAACCCTGATCGACATCGATCACAGGCGAGGCGAAGCACCCGGTCCGCGTCGCCTCGAACGCGGGCTGCCCCTCGACCAGGTGGTCGTACTCCCAGACGGCCAGCGCGCAGGCCTTCAGCAACTCCTGCGCGTCCCAGGCGAATCCGGGCCGGTGCACCACGCCCTGGCAGTCGGACAGGCCGAGGCCCACGGCGCGGCCGACTCCCGCCAGCGTCCGCTCGTACGGGAAGAACGCGACGGGCTCGCCGGCCTCGCGCACCACCGCGATCCGCACCCCGCGCCGGCTGCGGCCGACCGCGAGCGCGAACTCGGGCGCCAGGAAGGGATTGGAGAGCCCGGGCAGACCCTGCACATGAGCCTTGGACTGCAGGGCGGACCACGCCGTCACGTCGGCGGCGCTCAGCTCGCCGGGGCGGTACACGCTGATGTCCATGTCGATGGTCCGCCTACGTCTCGGAGCTCTTCGTCGTGCGCCGCATCCGGTCGGGATGCCTCCGGGTCAGCAGGGCCAGGGCCCAGATCGCCAGGGACAGCCCGCACACCGCGACCATGCCGCCGCGCACCGACCACATGTGCATGGCCAGCATCGCCTGTGCCACAAGGAGGTTGAGTGCTGCTCCACCAGCTAGAGACGCGACGAAGCGGCCCCACGGTTGCAGTCCGCCGAGGGCAATCGCGAGAGCGCCCGAAGGGGCACCGAGAAGAAGGAGAAGGGTGAGCGGCCCCCGCAGCGGGGAGTCGAAGTCACCGAAGGCGAGAAAGGCACCGGCCGCCACCACGGCGGTGGCCGCCCCCGCGAACAGCAGTCCGAAGTCGCCTCCGCGCGGGCGCTCTTCGCCCGCTCTGCCGTCCGCTGATGAGTTGTCGCTGTCGTTCCCGATGGTCTGCATTGGCGACTTTGCCCCCCGACGCGCCGGATGCCGGGCTTCACTCTGGCCCGCGTCCCGACGACCCGTCAAGAAGGCACGGCAGGCTGTGACCTGGCTGTGAACGAACCTCAACGCGCCCTCGTCGCGCCCCACTTGTGAACCTCCCTGCGCCGAACATTCATGGCATGCACACTCCCCGTGACATTTGGGGGCTGGTACCACGGATGTGGCAGAGATCCTGCTAAGGGAGGTTCCATGAGACCAGCCCGTATCACGGCGTATGTCACGTCACTCCTCCTCGCTCTCGGACTCGCGCTCACCGGCGCAGGTCCCGCGGCCGGCGCGCAGGCGGCGGCGGAGCACTATGTGGCCCTCGGCGACTCGTACTCCTCGGGTGTCGGGGCCGGCAGCTACGACAGCGCGAGCGGCGACTGCAAGCGCAGCACGCGCGCCTACCCGCGGCTGTGGGCGAACGCCAACGCCCCGGCCTCCTTCCACTTCGACGCGTGCTCGGGCGCCACCACGTCAAACGTGCTCAACTCGCAGCTGGGCCACCTGAGTTCGACCACGACCCTCGTGTCGATCTCCATCGGCGGGAACGACGCCGGGTTCGCCGACGTCATGACCACCTGCGTCCTGCAGTCGGAGAGCAGCTGCATCGCGCGGATCAACCAGGCCAGGTCCTTCGTCGACACCACGCTGCCCGGCCGCCTCGACTCCACCTACTCCGCCATCCGCTCCCGGGCCCCCGGCGCCCACGTCGTCGTGCTCGGCTACCCCCGCTTCTACAAGCTGAACGGCTCCTGCCTCGCCGGCCTCACCGAGAACGAACGGGCCGCGATCAACTCCGCCGCCGACCACCTCAACACCGCCACCGAAAAGCGCGCCCGCGACCACGGCTTCACCTGGGCCTCCGTCGTGCCCCGCTTCACCGGCCACGAGATCTGCTCCGGCGACTCCTGGCTGCACAGCGTGAAGTGGACCAACATCGGCGAGTCCTACCACCCGACGGCCTCGGGGCAGTCGGGCGGCTATCTCCCCGCGTTCAACGACGTCGCATAAGCGCCGACTGCTCCACGCCCGGTGAGTACGTGCCCCCGCCCCCTTCGGTCCCGCCGTCGGCCGGGGGCACGTCCTCGCAGGTGATCGTGTACGTCACGGTGTCGGACTGAGCGGCCACCGGCTTGCGGACCTCGACCTTGAGGGTCCCCTCGTACGTGCCCTCGCTGGGGTAGCCCGCCTCGACATGGTTGATCTGCTGGGTCTTGTCGCCGCCGAACTCGAGGGTCTTCCAGCCGGCGTCGGTCGTGCCGGCCGGCTCGGCCACCCACCGGTACTCGACCGTCACCGGCACGCGGCCCACGGTGAACGTGGCCGTGAAGTGCGGATAGTCGGCGTCGGCCGGCGGGCAGGGGCCCGTGTAGTCGCCGTTGTCGCGCTCCAGTGTCACCGTCACGGAGTGCTCGGGCGGCGGCGTGGTCGTCGTACCGCCGTTCCCGCCGCCCGATCCGCCGGTGTCCTCACCGCCGCCGCCGGTGTCGTCCCCCGGGCTGCTTTCCGTGCTGCCGCCGCTGCCTCCGCTGCTGTCACCACTGCCGGTCGACCCGCCGCCCCCGGAACCCTGGCTGTCGCCGTTGCCCTGCGAACTCCCCGTCGGCTCCTTGTCGTTGTCCCGGTTCAGGAGCGCGTACGCGAGACCGCCGAGCGCGAGGGCCAGGGCGGCGATCCCGGCGATCAGCACCAGCGCGGCCCGGCGCGGGCGGTCACCGGACGGCGCGGTCGCCGTGGTGGCAGGCGAGGGGAAGCCGGAGGCCACGGGGACGGAGGAGACGGGCGTCGTCGGCTCGCGCGGCGGCGGCGGAGGAGAGGCGGCCGCGATCGTCGGCATGAACGGGATCTGCGACGAACCGGTCGTGGGCGCGCCGCCCGCACCGACGATCCGCAGATCGCGTTCCGCGTCCGCCGCGGAGATCCGCTCCGCCGGGTCCTTGCGCAGCAGCCCCTCGATGACCGGCGCCAGCGCACCGGCCCGCCGCGGCGGCGGCAGCTCCTCGTCGACCACGGCGCGCAGCGTGGAGAGCGGGGTGTCCTGGCGGAACGGCGAGTAGCCCTCGACGGCCGCGTACAGCAGCACACCCAGCGACCACAGGTCCGACTCCGGACCAGGCGTGCGCCCCAACGCCCGTTCGGGAGCCAGGAATTCGGGGGAGCCGATCACCTCGCCCGTGATGGTGAGCGCGGAACTGCCCTCGACCGTCGCGATACCGAAGTCCGTCAGGACCACCCGGCCGTCGTTGGCCAGCAGCACGTTCCCCGGCTTCACGTCGCGGTGCAGGACCCCCGCCTCGTGCGCGGCCCGCAGCGCGCCCAGGATGTCGGCGCCGATGTGGGCGGCGCGCTGCGGGGACATCGGACCCTCCGCGTCGAGCACGTCCGCGAGCGAGAGCCCGCGCACCAGCTCCATCACGATCCAGGGACGGCCGTCCTGGGTCGCCACGTCGTAGACGGTGACGACGCCGCGGTTCGAGATCCGCGCCGCGGCCCAGGCCTCGCGCTCCAGGCGCGCGTACATCCGCTCCACGTCCCGCTGCGGCAGCCCCGCCGGAGCGCGGACCTCCTTGACGGCGACCTCGCGGTGCAGCACCTCGTCGCGCGCCCGCCACACCGTGCCCATACCGCCCTCCCCGAGCGGTCCGAGCAGCCGGTAGCGGCCGGCGATCAGAGGCTGAGCCCCCGCGGAACCTCCTGTGGCGCCCGGCACTTCACTCATGGGCGAACCCCCCATCCGCAGCCGAGCCAATCCGTACCAAACTAGCTCAACCAAGCGCAGTTGCCGCCCCCTTGAGCGCCAATCCGCATCCGAGCGCGAAGACCACGAAGGCGCTCGTGAACGGGGCGGCGCGTACGGCGACGGCTGTGAGACGCCAGGTGCGGGGGTGACGGTTCCGCCCGGATTCGACCCGTTCGATGATTCGTACGCGTATACGTCCGCGCGGGAGCGGGCGCAGGCCCGTGCGAGCGCACAGATGCGCTCGGCGCCGGATGCGCGTCCGACGGGTGAGCGATTTCCGGGCGGGCACTCGATCACCGTGGACGCCCGGCCCCGGCTCGGGGAAGAGATCGTTACGGTCACCGGACACCCCACGCCGCTCAGTGGCGAAGATCACCAAGTGCGGTCGGCGGGAGTGGGGACCCCAGGCCACCCGGCCTGCTCGTGGGCGCGGAACCCCTGGTCGCGAAGGGCTTCCAGCTCCGGCCGCCGCCCTCGCGGCGACCGCCGAACCCGACGGCGGATCACCCGCACCCGCCGACCGTCCGCTCGTTCAACTCGCCCTGGAATCGGACATATTCGGGGAGTAGTCGTCAACCCCCTTATCGGGCAGGTGAATCATGCGACCGGGATACACGAGTGTCATGGCGGGGCGATAGGGTTAACCTGCCCGGGCCGGGTGCCCTCGTACGGGTGGGGAGTGACATGGAACAGATAACAGTGCGCAGCAGGGCGCGAGTCCCTGCCATCACGTGCGGGAGCAGCGCGACCAGCTCGCGCCTCGACCGCCATCTCGCGGTGCTCGGCGGTCCCGCCGTGCCCCAGCGCGAGGTGGCCGAGGCGACCTCGCTGATGCGCGAGCTCACGTCGCGTGAGGTGCCGCGCGAGCGGACGACCCGGGGCGCCCGCGTGCGCCGCGTCTCGCTGTTCGCGCCGCTGCGCAGGCTCACCCGCTCGCTCTTCGGCGGCCACTGAGCCGGCGAGCGGTCCGCCACGGGCCCGTAGGCCCGTGACCCCGGCCCGCGCTCAGGCGACCACACCGTCCCGGCGCAGCACTGCGATCTCGGCGTCCGACTTCCCCACGGCACGCAGCAGCGCCTCGGTGTGCTCCCCGAGCGCGGGCACATCCCCGCACACGGGCTCCGTCCCCGGCAGTGTGATGGGCGGCAGCAGCGCCCCCAACGGCCCCACCGGGGAGCCCACTTCACGCCAGCGGCCCCGCGCCGCCAGCTGCGGATGCGCCGCGACCTCCGCCACATCCCGCAGCCGCGCACAGGCGATCCCCGCCGCGTCCAGCCGCTCCAGCGCCTCGTCGGCCGTCATCTTCCCCAGCGCCCCGGCCACCAGGGCGTCCGTGTCCGCGCGCCGTGCGGTCCGCGCCGCGTTCGTCGCGTACGCCGGATCCGTGCCCAACTCCGGGCGCAGCAGCACCAGTTCGGCCAGCCGTCGCCACTCCCGATCGTTCTGCACCGACAAGAGCACCCGCGCGCCGTCCGCCGTCGGATAGGCGTCGTACGGCGCGATGACGGCGTGGGCGAGCCCGGTGCGCGCCGGGGGAGTGCCCCCGTGCATCGTGTGGTGCAGCGGGTGGCCCATCCACTCCACGAGCGCTTCGAGCATCGAGATCTCCACCGGGCCGCCGCGGCCCGTCGTCGCCCGGCGCAGCAGCGCGGCCAGCACCCCGGAGAACGCGTACATCGCGGCGGCGATGTCGGCCGCCGGGATCCCCGACTTGACCGGCTGCTCCGGCGTCCCGGTCACCGACACCAGACCGGCCTCGCACTGCACGAGCATGTCGTACGCGCGCCGGTCCGCGTACGGGCCGCCGGCGCCGTAACCCGAGATGTCCACCGCGACCAGGCGGGGATGGGCCGCGCACAACGTTGCCGCGTCCAGGCCGAGGCGGGCCGCGGCACCCTGCGCGAGGTTCTGCACGAACACGTCGGACTCGGCGATGAGCTGCCGTACGACCTCGAGTCCGCGCGGGTCCTTGAGGTCCACCGCCAGGGATTCCTTGCCGCGGTTGGCCCAGACGAAGTGCGAGGCCAGACCGCGCGCCGCGGTGTCGTAACCGCGCGCGAAGTCGCCGCCGTCCGGGCGCTCCACCTTGATGACGCGCGCGCCCAGGTCGGCGAGCTGCCGGGTGGCGAAGGGCGCCGCGACGGCCTGCTCGACGGCGACGACCGTAATGCCTTCGAGGGGGAGGGGCGCGGCGGCCGGGGCGGATGGAGAGGTGGAGGTGACGGTGGGTTCGGGGCGAAAGGCGGATTCGGGGCGGGAGGCGGATTCGGGGAGGTGAGCCATGACCATGGGCCGATCCTCGACCCCGCGTCCGCTCCTTGTCACCCCGTGATCCGTTCCGGACCTCCGCCTTGGCCGCGCGGTGCCCCGCCATAGGGTTGGCCCGTGTCCGAGACCGCTGCCGCCACGCTGCTCCCCGTCGACGTCACCCTCGGGGCCGTCCTCGCCGTCCTGCTCGTCGTGGCCGTCGCGGTCGCCGCGTACGCCCGGCTCTCGGCGGACGGCGGCCGGGGCAGGGCACGCGAGATCGCGGTGGCCGGAGTGCGCGCCACGGCCCAACTCGCCGCCGTCTCGCTCCTGATCGGCTGGGTGGTGGAGGCCGTCCCGCTGCTGCTGTGCTTCCTGCTCCTGATGTACGCGGTGGCGGTACGCACCGCGGGGCGCCGTATCACCGCCAACGCCACCTGGTGGTGGGCCGCCGCACCCATCGCGGCCGGTGTCCTCCCCGTCGTCCTGGCGCTGCTGCTCACCGGACTCGTGCCGCTCCGTGGCATCACGCTGATCCCGGTCACGGGCATCCTCATCGGCGGCGCGCTCACCGCCACGGTGCTCGGCGGCCGGCGCGCGCTCGACGAACTCCACACCCGGCGCGGCGAGGTGGAGGCCGGTCTGGCGCTCGGTCTGTCCGACGCGGAGGCCCGCCTGGAGATCGCCCGCCCGGCCGCGTCGGACGCGCTGCTGCCCGGCCTCGACCAGACGCGTACGGTCGGCCTCGTGACGCTGCCGGGCGCGTTCGTCGGCATGCTGCTCGGCGGCGCCTCCCCGGTGCAGGCCGGGGCGGTGCAGCTGTTCGTCCTGGTGGCGCTGCTCGCCGTGCAGGCGGTGGCGGTCGCGGTGGTCCTGGAGCTGGTGGCGCGGGGGCGGATCCACCGCGACGGCATCGAGGAAGGGGCCGCTCGGGCGGGGTGACGCGGGAGGGCTCGGGCGGGGTGACGCGGAGGCCCGTTACGAGCGTGACCGCCCACCGGCCGGCGCCTGCCGCGAACCGCCGGCCGGCCGGCCTCAGAGCAGGGCGAACTGGCCGCCGGGGCCTTCCTCGTGGTGGTCGAGGACGGAGGCGGGGCGGCGCGCCGCGTCGGGCACCGGCAGCACGCCCGCCTTGCGCAGCGCCTTGGCGCCGATCGGGTCGGCCTCGGCGGAGGCGGTCAACTCGTCCTGACGCGGCCTGAGTTCGGCGAGCAGGGCGAGCACGGTGATGAGTTCGAGCAGCTCGGAGGTGCGCTCCTGGGGCCAGGCGCGCGGGCCGAGCGCGGCGAGCGTGCCGGGCTCGGCGGTCTGCGTGCGCCGCGCGAACCACGACTCGAGCACCCGCACCCCGCTGACATGGAAGTCCCACGCCTCCGGCGGCACGGGCGCGATCCGGCCCTCGCCGAGGTGCAGGGTCTCCTCGTCGCGGTCGTAGAGCAGTTCGGCCGGGCGGGGCGGCAGCGCGGCGCGGACGTACGGGCGCCGCCCGCCCGGGAGTTTGGGGCGCTCCCCGGTCCGCAGATGCAGCCAGAGCAGCCGATGTCCGAGCTCCACGCCGTGGGCCCAGATGTCCGGGTCGGCGGGCAGCGGGACGCGCACGCCCTCGGCGCCGACGCGGCCGCTCGCAAGGGACCAGGTCAGCAGGTGCTCGGGCAGCACCTCACGCCCGTAGTGCCTTCCCAGGAACTCGGTCAGCCCGGGCGCGAGGTTGGGCTCGCTGCCGCCGGGCCTGCGGTACAGCGGCAGGATGCGGCCGGGGCGTCCCGCGGGCGAACGGCCTTCGGGGATCAGGGAGGTGGCGAGCAGAGCGGGACCGCTGCCTTCGGGGACGTACCCCAGCTCGACGAGGAACAGCTGCTCGGGCCCGGCCACGCGCCACACCTCGGGGCGCGCGCTGTCGATCAGCCGGTGATCGGCGATCAGCCACTGCTCGTCGAAGGGGCCGTGCAGCACCTTGACGAGCTCGGGGCAGGGTCCGGAGTCGTGGGCGAGCGGTGCGGTACGGGTCCGCTGCCCGGGGAGCTGGGCGACGCTGGTGCGCAGGGTGCGCGACCGTGTACTCCGGAACAGCGCCTCACGCCCGGCACCCTCGGCCCGCATCAACGCGTCCCAACGCACCTTCAGCGACGCCGCCTCGGGCGCGACCGGCCACTCCCGCCCGATCCGCAACGGCGCAACCCCCCACGGCATGAGCTCCCGAACTAGCGGCGCTTCATCTTGCGTCACGCCCAGCATCGTACCCATGGGGGGAGAACGGGGGTTCGGGGTCGGCGGCGGCTCGACCTGGGTGGGGGCTTGGGTTCGGGTCGGGGCACCGATGCACGCAAGAACTCAATGCGCATCAAGCGTCACCGTGAACGAGAATCTGTCCCCCCGGTACAGGATCCGGGCCACGTCCAGCGCGGAGCCGGACTCGTCGAAGGTCACCCCCGTGTAGTGCAGGATCGGGCTGAGCAGCGGTACCTCCAGAAGGCGGGCCGTTTCCGGGTCCGCGAGGCGGGCCTCCACCGTGTCCGTGATGCGGCTGATCCGGATGCCCACCCCGTCCCGCAGCACCTTCGTCATCGGCCAGCGCACCAGATCGTCCGGATCGATCCGCTCGGCCAGGTCGGGCCGGACGAAATTGCGTGCGTGGTTCGTCGGCTCGCCCGTCGTCTCGTCGCTGCGCAGCCGGTGATACGTGGCCACCTCGGTGAAGTCCGGGAAGAACGCGGCCAGTTCGGCATCCACCGGCGCCTTGCCGTGGTCGAGCAGCCGGGTCGCCATCCCCGACTGCTGCGCCACGATCGCGTCCACCGAACCGAGCAGCCTGACCGGCGCACTGCGCTGCGCGCTCGGCTCGATGAACGTGCCGCGCCGCCGGTGCCGGCTGATCAGCCCCTCGTCCTCCAGCTCCTTGAGCGCCTGCCGCATCGTCAGGACGCTCACGCCGTAGTGCAGCGCGAGCTGTTCCTCGGTGGGCAGCCGCAGCGGTGCCTCGGGGGAGCGGCCCAGTATCGAGGCGCGCAGGGACTGCGAGACCTGATACCAGAGCGGCAGCTTGCGGTTCAGGACGATCGAGTCCGGTGCGAAAGCGGTCACTGGCTACTCCGATCCGATCCGGTCGCGGCTGGGTCATTGCCGGGCACGAGGCGGCGCCGGCACGGGACTTACGCCCTGAAGTGCCGTTCGAGACCCTGCCACACATCGTCGTAGGACGTCTGCAGATGGTCCGCGTCCCGCGCCTGCTCCGTCAGCGTCACCGGCCACCGCGTCTCGAACATGAACGCGAGCCCGTCGTCGATCTTCTGCGGCTTCAGCTCCGCGGCCGAGGCCTTCTCGAAGGTCTCCCGGTCGGGCCCGTGCGCGGACATCATGTTGTGCAGCGAGCCGCCGCCCGGCACGAAACCCCCTGGGCCCGCAGTCTTCGCGTCGTACGCGCCCTCGATCAGGCCCATGTACTCGCTCATCACGTTCCGGTGGAAGTACGGCGGCCGGAAGGTGTCCTCACCGACCAGCCAGCGCGGGGCGAAGACGACGAAGTCGACGCCCGCGAGCCCGGGGGTGTCGGTGGGCGAGGTCAGCACGGTGAAGATCGACGGGTCCGGGTGGTCGTAGGAGATCGTGCCGATCACGTTGAAACGGCGCAGGTCGTACACGTACGGGACATGGTTGCCGTGCCAGGCGACCACATCGAGCGGCGAGTGGTCGTACGTGGCCCTCCAGAGGTTGCCGCAGTACTTGTTGAGCACCTCGACCGGGCCCTCGACGTCCTCGTACGCGGCGGTCGGCGCCTGGAAGTCCCGTGCGTTGGCAAGCCCGTTGGCGCCGATCGGGCCGAGGTCGGGCAGCTGGAACGGCGCCCCGTAGTTCTCGCAGACGTACCCCCGTACCGCATCGGCGAGCGGCTCCACACGGAAGCGCACCCCGCGCGGGATCAGCGCCACATGACCGGGCTCGGCGTGCAGCAGGCCGAATTCGGTGCGGATCAGGAGCCCGCCCTGCTCGGGGACGATCAGCAGCTCGCCGTCCGCGCTGCTGAACACCCGCCGCTCCATGGGGGAGTTGGCGTGGTACAGATGCACCGCCATGCCGGTGCGCTGCGCCGCGTCGCCGTTGCCGCCGAGGGTCCACAGACCCGCGACGAAGTCCGTGCCCGGGGCCGGGGCCGGCAGCGGGTTCCAGCGCAGCCGGTTGGGGTCGGGGACGGTCTCGGTGAAGGGCGCGGTGCGGATCCCGCCGTTGTCCGTGCGCGTGAAGGCGGGGTGCGCGGCCGAGGGGTGGATGCGGTAGAGCCACGAGCGGCGGTTGTGCGCCCGCGGCTCGGTGAACGCGCTGCCGCTGAGCTGCTCCGCGTAGAGACCGAGCGGTGCGCGCTGCGGGGAGTTGCGGCCGACCGGCAGCGCACCCGGCACCGCCTCCGAGCTGTGCTCGTTGCCGAAGCCGGTGAGATACGTGAGCTCCTGGGCCGTCTTCCTCGCCTGCTCGATGCCGTTCATGGTGGCGCTCCCGGTGCCTGAAGGAATCCTATGGTCCACCGTAGGATTCCGGGCCGGGGTGCGTCAACGGGGCGGGCGGGCCGGGCGTGGGGATCTGCCGCGGAGGGCGGGACGGGCGCGGGGATCTGCCGCGGAGGGCGGCCGCGACGGGGATCGGCGGCCGGCGGAGAAAGTGCTGCCGCAGGGGGTCCGGAAAGATGAACAATCCTCTACTCTCTCGCGCATGTCATGGACCCGAAGGCTTCTCGCCGTCCTTGTCGCGCTGTGCGCGGCGTTCGCCGCGGCGCTCACCGCAGCCCCCGTCGCCGCGGCGCACGAGGAGCGCCCGGTGACGTTCCCGGACGGTTCGGGCAGCGTGCCCACGTACCGCGACGGGCCGCCCGACCTGCTGGTGTGCAAGGACGACCGCGCGGACTTCGAGCGCCGGATATCCGGCTTCCCGGCCGACCTGCGCGAGAAGAACCTCGATCTCTTCGCGCAGTGCCAGAAGGACGGGTTCCGGCACCTTCAGGAGGCGGTGGACGCCGTCGACGAGCCCGGCATGAACATCGCAATCCTGCCCGGCCTCTACGAGGAGGAGCCCTCGCAGCCGAAGCCCACCGGGGCCTGCGCCAACCTCAAGGCCAAGGACTCGCAGCTGGGCTACCAGATCCTGTCGTTCGCGCAGCAGAAGCAGTGCCCGCACAACCAGAACCTGGTCGCGATCCTCGGCAAGAAGGACCTGCAGATCGAGGGCACGGGCGCCTCGCGGCTCGACGTGGTGATCGACGCGAAGTACGGGAAGCTCAACGCGATCCGCGCCGACGAGAGCGACGGGATCTACTTCCGCAACTTCACCGCCCAGCGGACCACCTTCAACTCCCTCTACGTGCTCGCCGGCGACGGCTTCGTCATCGACAACGTCCTGACCCGCTGGAACGACGAGTACGGCTTCCTCACCTTCGCCAGCGACCACGGCCTCTACAAGAACTGCGAGTCGTACGGCAACGGCGACTCCGGCATCTACCCGGGCAGCGCCTCGAACATCAACGACGGCCGCGGCTACGACGTCCCGCGCTATTCCATCGAGATCACCGGCTGCCGCAGCCACCACAACATGGTCGGCTACAGCGGCACCGCGGGCGACTCGGTCTGGGTGCACGACAACGAGTTCGACCACAACATGGGCGGCGCCTCCATGGACTCCGCCTTCCCCGGCCACCCCGGACTGCCGCAGAACCACGCCAAGTTCGAGCGCAACGACATCCACGACAACAACGCGGACTACTACAAGTACATCGCCGACGGCACCTGCGCGAAGGACCCCGTCGACCGCGGCTACGAGGACGGGGTGGTCTGCCCGCAGATCTCCATGCCGCCCGGCACCGGCATCATCACCGCCGGCGGCAACTGGAACCTGTACGAGAACAACTGGGTCTACGGGCACGACCGTGCCGCCTTCTTCCTGAGCGCCGTCCCCGCGTTCATCCGCGGTGAGTCGGCCTGGTCGAAGCAGGCGGACACCTCGCACCACAACCGGTACGCGGGCAACAAGCTCGGCATCGACAAGCAGGGCAAGTCCCGGCCGAACGCCACCGACGTGTGGTGGGACGGGCAGGGCGAGGGCAACTGCTGGCAGGGCTCGGCCGGCGCGTCCACACCGCGCGCCCTGCCGGAGTGCGGCTCCGAGCGCGGCGATCTGTCGGGCGGCTCGGACCGGCTCGCGGGCGAACCCACCAAACTGGCCGCGCTGTTGGTGTGCGCCGACTACGACGCGCGGGCCGCGCGCCTGCCGGCCGGCTGCGACTGGTACGGCGCCACGGGCATCGAGCGCATCGAGGTGCAGGTCGCCCTCGGCATCGCGGTGGTCCTCGCCCTGGTGGGCGGGGTGCTGTGGTGGCGCCGGCTGCGCACGCACCGGTGGGCGACGGCGGCCTGCGCGGCGGGGCTCGTCGGGCTCGTCCTGGACGTGGCCGGCGCGACGAAGGGTCTCCAGTCCGGGTATCTGCCCGCCGTCGCCCTGGTGTTCATCGGCGCGTGGTGGGTCGGCGCGGGTGTGGTGCTGCGGCGCGAACGGCCGTGGTTCGGCTGGGTCACCGTGGCCCTCGGTGTGCTCACGCTGCTCGACGCCTTCGACAAGGCGGTGGTCATGCTGCCCTGGATCCCGCTCGGCCCGGCCTGGATCCGCGGGCTGCTCGGTGTCGTATGGGTGATCTGGGCCGTGGTGGTGGCGGCGAAGCGCGCGGGCGAGGCGCCCGCCGAGGAGCCGGCGGAAGAGGAGCAGCCGCCGCCCGCCGTGAACGAGGCGGAGGTGCCGGCGTGAGGAGGCCCGGGGGAGCGGCGCGTGAGGGCGAGCGGACCGAGCGGCGGGCCGTCCGGTCCGCCAAGCCTGCCCGGTCCGCCCGGTCCGCCCGGCGGGTGGTGCGCGCAGTCGCCGTGGCGCTGCTGCTCACCGGCGTGACCGCGGGCTGCACCGACCGCCCGACCACCCACCACAAGCCGGGCACCAGCCACAAGGAGGCGAGCGGCAGCACGGGCCGGCTGCTCGACACGAAGGACGAGGACGGCAACCGGTACCGGGAGGTCGCGGCCGAGGGCGCCCCGTCCGTCGAGGAGTTCGCCGCGCGTCCGGGCGACGACGGCTGGGAACTCGCCCTGACCGTACGCAACTTCCGCTTCACCCCGGACAGCGTGGGCGGCGCCGCGCTGCCCGGGCGCGGCTACGCACGCCTCTACGTGGACGGAAAGCCTGCCGGCCGGGTCTACGGGAAGCATCACCACATCCCCGAGATCTTCGTCCCGGACCGCAGCCACCGCCTGACCGTCCGCCTCTACGCGGACGACCACACGGTGTGGGCGGTCGGCGGCGCCCCCGTGGAACAGACGATCACGGTGAGCCACCCGGACGGACAGAGCACCCCGCCGGACGACGCCCCGGACGTCTCCCCGGACAAGCCCAGCAAGCCCGCCGAGCCCGCCGTCGACCGCACGCTGAAGATCACCATCGACGGCAAGCAGGTCGACCCCGCACCCGGACGCATCGAGGTGAAGAAGGGCGACCGCATCCGCCTGACGGTGACGAGCGACCGCGCCGACACGCTCCACGTACACGGCTACGACAAGGAAGCCGACCTCGCTGCGGGCCGCCCGGCCTCCCTGACCTTCACCGCCGACCGCACCGGCCTCTTCGAGGTCGAGACCCACGGCTCAGGCCTGCTCCTGACCCAACTCGTGGTCCGGTGAGGGGACTTGATCCCGTACGCAGCCCCCGCACCCGGGCACGCAGCCGTCACCCCGGGGCACGCGTCCCCTGCCCTGGGGCACGCATCCCCTGCCCCGTGGCACGCAGCCCCCACCCCAGGCACCCCCGACGGCCCGCTGTCACTCGCCCACGGCATCGGCTCCCAGCACGACCTCCCCCTCTCTCCCTTCTACGCGTACGCGGGCGCCTTCGCCGCCCTGTTCGTCTCCTTCCTCGCGCTCGGGCTGCTCTGGTCCACCTCACGCTTCCGCGGCGACCGCTCCGGTCTCGCGCTGCCCCGCGGGATCCAGCGCCTCGCCGACGCCCGCGCCACCCGCCTGGTCCTGCGCGGACTCGGCCTGGCCGCCGCCCTGTTCGTCCTCGCCCACCTCCTGTTCGGCCCCGACGACCCGGAGCGCAACCCGGCCCCCGGCGCGGTCCACGTCCTGTTCTGGGTCGGACTCGTCCCCGCCTCCCTCCTGTTGGGCCCCGTCTGGCGCCTGCTCAACCCGCTGCGCACCCTGCACGCGGCCGGCTGCCGCCTGCTCGGGCGCGACCCCGCCACAGCGAGGCACGCGCTGCCGCCCCGGCTCGGACTGTGGCCCGCCGCCGCGGGCCTGTTCGCCTACACCTGGCTCGAACTCGCCGCCACCGACCCGGCCTCCCGCACCGCGCTGCTCGCCTTCCTGCTCACGTACGCCCTCGTCCACCTCGCCGCCGCGGCTTGGTTCGGCGCGCGCTGGTTCACCCAGGGCGACGCCTTCGAGGCGTACTCCACCCTGTTCGCCCGCCTCTCACCGCTGGGCCGCCGCCGCGACGGACGCCTCGTGCTCCGCAACCCCTTCCACGGCCTCGACGCCACCCCGCCCGCCCCGGGTCTCGTCGCCACCGTCTGCGTCATGCTCGGCTCCACCGCCTACGACGGCTACTCGGACGCACCCTCCTGGATCACCACCCTTCAGACCTCCTCCCTGGGCCGCACCACCACGGCCACGCTCGGACTGCTCGGCGCCATCGCTCTGGTCGCCGTCCTCTACTCCCTGTGCGCGGCCGCCACCCGCGCCTTCGCCCGCCGCCCCGGACCCGCCCGCCCGACCGGCACCCCGACCCCCGGCCACCCCTCGCCCCCGCACCCGCGGGCGGCCTTCGCGCACTCGCTGGTCCCGATCGCCCTCGGCTACCTCATCGCCCACTACTTCACGCTCTTCGTGACGGAAGGACCACGCACCGTCATCCTGGCATCCGGCACTGACAATCCCGTCGCGCCCGCACCTCTCCTCGGCCCGGGCGGCCTCGCCGCCCTCCAGGTCATCGCGATCGTCACCGGTCACGTCCTCGGTGTCGTCGCCGCCCACGACCGGGCCGTACGCCTGCTGCCCCCGGCCAGGGCGGTCGCGGGCCAACTGCCCCTGTTCGCGCTGATGATCGCGTACACCCTGGGCGGCCTCGGCCTGCTGCTCGCATGAGCTCGCCGCAGGCCGCGCACGCACGGTGCACACCGGGCCGACCGTCCAGGCTCCGTACAGAAAAGGCCGCCCCTGCATCATGGACCCCGTGACCACGACGCCCTCCCTCAGTGACCAGTCGGCCGGCGCGCTGCGCCGCGTACCCGTGCAGGAGCGCAGTGCCGAACGGCTCGGCCGGATACTCGACGCGTGTGCCGCGCTGCTCGACGAGGTCGGCTACGACGGACTGACGACCCGCGCCGTGGCGGACCGCGCGGGCGTGCCGATCGGCTCGGTGTACCGCTTCTTCGGTAACAAGCGTGCGCTGGCCGACGCCCTCGCCCTGCGCAACCTGGACCTCTACGTGGAGCGCACCGCCGCCCGCATGGCCACGCTCCGGGCGCCCGACTGGCGCGCCGCCGTGAACGCCGCGCTGGACGAGTACCTGGCGATGAAGCGCACCGTGCCCGGCTTCGCCCTGGTCGACTTCGGGGTCCCCTCGGGCGGCGCGGACGCCAACCACCAGGTCGCGGACCGCCTCGGCGGCGTCCTCGCCGGACACCTCGGCAAGCCCCTGGACGACCGGGTGCGCCGCGCCCTGCTCGTGTCCGTGGAGGCCACCGACGCACTGCTCCAACTCGCCTTCCGCACCGACCCGTCGGGGGACCCCGACCTCATCGCGGAGACCCGCAAGCTGCTGCACGCGTACCTCGCGCCGACGTTCGACTGAGCGCCCACGCACCCTGACCGCCCACGCGCACTGCGCACCCACCCGCACCGCGCATCGCGCACACGCACTCGCCCCGCCCCCGCCCCGCCCCGGCCAACCCTCCGACCTCCGACCCCTCCCCGTCATGCATACCGGTCGGTATGCTCCCGGTGTACGCGCCACCGCATGCGACTGCCCGTACGACCCCTCGACCCCTTCATGCGCCACCCACCGCGACGCCCGGGAGGGCCCGTGTCCGTCCAGCGCGAAGCCCGCACCGCCCTGCGCATCTGCCCGCTCTGCGAGGCCACTTGCGGCCTGACCCTCACCGTCGAAGGCACCCGCGTCACCGGGGTGCGCGGTGACCGGGACGATGTGTTCAGCAAGGGGTTCATCTGCCCCAAGGGCGCCTCCTTCGGCGAGCTCGACGCCGACCCCGACCGGCTGCGCACCCCGCTCGTCCGCAAGGACGGACGGCTCCAAGAGGCAAGCTGGGACGAGGCGTTCGAGGTCGTCGCGCAGCGGCTGCGCCCGCTGATCGAGGCCCACGGATCCGACGCGCTCGGCGTCATGCTGGGCAACCCCAACGTGCACACCATGGCCGGCGGCCTCTATCCGCCCGTGCTGCTGACCACGCTCAAGATCCGCAAGCTGTTCACGGCCAGCACGCTCGACCAGATGCCCAAGCACGTCTCCAGCGGCCTGCTCTTCGGTGACGCCTTCGCCATCCCGGTGCCCGACCTCGACCGCACCGACCACCTGCTCCTGATCGGCGCCAACCCCCTGGAGTCCAACGGCAGTCTGTGCACGGCCGCCGACTTCCCCGGCAAGCTCAAGGAGCTCAAGAAGCGCGGCGGCACCCTGACCGTGGTCGACCCGCGCCGCACCCGTACCGCCCGGATGGCCACCCGGCACCTCGCGCCCCGCCCCGGCAGCGACGGGCTGCTGCTCGCGGCCCTCGCCACCACGCTCTTCGAGGAGGGCCTGGTCGAGCTGGGCGAGCTCGGAGCGTACGTGGACGGGGTCGCCCAAGTCGGCGCAGCGCTGCGGCGGTTCACCCCGGAGGCCGTCACCGAGGCGTGCGACCTGCCGGCCGAGGAGATCCGTGCCGTCGCCCGGGAACTGGCGGGAGCACAGAGCGCCGCCGTCTACGGCCGGATCGGCGCGAGCACCGTGGAGTTCGGCACGGTCACCAGCTGGCTCGTCGATGTGCTCAACATCCTGACCGGCAACCTCGACCGCCCCGGCGGCGCGCTCTTCCCCCTCTCCGCCACGGACAAGGCACCCCGTCCCGCCGCCCCCGGCAAGGGCTTCGCGCTCGGCCGCTGGAGGAGCCGGGTCTCCGGATACCCGGAGGCCAAGGGGGAGTTGCCGGCCGCCGCACTCGCCGAGGAGATCGACACCCCGGGCGAGGACCGCATCCGGGCCGTGCTCACCATCGCCGCCAACCCCGTCCTGTCCGCCCCGGACGGCAACCGCCTCGACCAGGCGCTCGAGAGCCTGGACTTCATGGTCAGCGTGGACCCGTATCTCAACGAGACCTCGCGCCATGCCGACGTGGTGCTGCCCCCGCCGCCGCCCGCCCAGAGCGGCCACTTCGACTTCGCCTTCAACGCGCTCGCCGTCCGCAACCAGGTCCGCTACACCCGCGCCGCCGTCCCCCTGGAGGACGGCCTGATGCAGGAGAGCGAGATCCTCTCGCGCCTCATCCTGGCCGCCACCGGGATGCACGGACTGCCGGCCGAGACCGTGGACCACATGGTCATCGAACGCTCCCTCGGCAAGGCCGTGGCCGACCCGCAGTCGCAGGTGCACGGCCGCGACCCGAAGGAACTCGCCGGACGGCTCACCGGCGACAGCACCGTCGAGCAGCGCCTCGACCTGATGCTCCGCCTCGGCCCGTACGGCGACGGCTTCGGCGCCCACCCCGAGGGCCTCACCCTCGCCAAGCTCCTCGCCCACCCGCACGGCATCGATCTCGGCCCGCTCCAGCCGCGCATCCCGCAGCTCCTGAAGACCCGCAGCGGCAAGGTCGAGCTGCTGCCCGAGCCGATCGCGGGGCAGCTCCCCGCGCTCGCGGCCACCCTCGACCGCCCGCACGACAGCCTGGTCCTCATCGGCCGCCGCCATCTGCGCTCCAACAACAGCTGGATGCACAACGTCCCCGCGCTCCAGGGCGGCTCCAACCGCTGCACCCTCCAGATCCACCCCGAGGACGCCCGGCGCCTGGGCCTGGCCGACGGCGCGCTCGCCCGCGTGAAGGGCGACGGCGGCGAGATCGAGACCCCCGTGGAGATCACCGACACCGTCCGCAGGGGAGTGGTGAGCCTCCCGCACGGCTGGGGACACGACCGCCCCGGCACCCGTATGTCCGTCGCACACGAAACCCCGGGCGCCAACTACAACCAGCTCCTCGACGGCACCCGCCTCGACGCGCTCTCGGGAACGGCCGTGCAGAACGGGGTGCCGGTGCAGGTCGCACCCGCCGCAGCCGCCCCACTCGTGCGCACAACCCTGTGACCTGGAGTTTTGCGCTTATTGCTCACGCGTCAACATCTTGTTAACGCGAGTTCGCGGCACCTAACGTCATCCGGACCGCCGACAGTGACGGCACCCGGACCGCCGGCAGAGACGGCAGTTCCCACCGCCTCCTGGCGGCCGTCGCACCGCCTCCGGTGGAAGTTCAAGGGCGAACGTTAGGTGTCCATATGCTGACCATCCTCGGCTTCGCCATGATCGCGACCTTCCTGGTCCTGATCATGATGAAGAAGATGTCGCCGATCGCGGCGCTGGTCCTGATCCCCGCGCTGTTCTGCGTCTTCGTCGGAAAGGGAGCCCATCTCGGGGACTACGTCCTCGAAGGCGTCACCAGCCTCGCCCCCACCGCGGCGATGCTGATGTTCGCGATCGTCTACTTCGGCGTGATGATCGACGTGGGTCTCTTCGACCCGATCGTCCGCGGCATCCTGCGCTTCTGCAAGGCAGACCCGATGCGCATCGTCGTCGGCACGGCCGTGCTCGCCGCGATCGTCTCGCTGGACGGCGACGGCTCCACCACGTTCATGATCACGGTCTCCGCGATGTACCCGCTGTACAAGCGGCTCGGCATGAGCCTCGTGGTGATGACCGGTGTCGCCGCCACCGCCAACGGCGTGATGAACACGCTGCCCTGGGGCGGTCCGACGGCCCGCGCGGCCACCGCGCTCAAGCTCGACGCCTCCGAGATCTTCGTGCCGATGATCCCCGCGCTCGCGGTCGGTCTGCTCGCGGTCTTCGCGCTCTCGTACGTGCTCGGCCTGCGCGAGCGCAAGCGGCTCGGTGTGCTGACCCTCGACGAGGTCCTGGAGCAGGAGTCCGAGACCGAGACCGTGCTCGTCGGCGCCGGTGGCGAAGGCGGTAAGGAAGCAGGCAACAACGTCTCGCTCAAGAAGCCCGCGGGCGGCGCCGGTTCGGGCACGGACGCCGAGCCCGCCGAAGCCGAAGGCGAGGACGAGGGCTTCCAGGGGCTCGACCCGAACCGCCCCACCCTGCGCCCCAAGCTCTACTGGTTCAACGCGGGTCTGACCGTCGCGCTGCTCGCCGCCATGATCATGGAGCTGCTGCCGATCCCGGTCCTGTTCCTGCTCGGCGCGGCCCTCGCCCTCACGGTCAACTTCCCGCACATGCCCGACCAGAAGGCCCGGATCGCCGCCCACGCGGACAACGTGCTCAACGTCTCCGGCATGGTCTTCGCCGCTGCCGTGTTCACCGGTGTCCTCCAGGGCACGGGCATGGTCGACTCGATGGCCAAGTGGCTCGTGGACACCATCCCGGACGCCATGGGCCCGCAGATGGCGCTGGTCACCGGACTGCTCAGCCTCCCGCTGACGTACTTCATGTCCAATGACGGCTTCTACTTCGGCGTCCTGCCGGTGCTCGCCGAGGCCGGCGCCGCCCACGGTGTCTCGCCCCTGGAGATCGCCCGCGCCTCGCTGGCCGGCCAGGCCCTGCACATGTCCAGCCCGCTGGTGCCCGCGGTGTACGTGCTCGTCGGCATGGCCAAGGTGGAGTTCGGCGACCACACCCGCTTCACCGTGAAATGGGCGGCGCTCACCTCCCTGGTGGTGCTGTTCTCCGGCATCCTCTTCGGGATCATCTGACCCGATGGCCGATTCCCGATGGCCCGGCAGGGGCTGGCTGCTGCGTCTCGTCATCGCCTTCGGCTTCGCGCAGGCGGCGGTGTCGATGGCGCGGCCGGCCGTCTCCTACCGGGCCCTCGGTCTTGGTGCCGACGAGCGTGCGATCGGTGTGATCGCGGGGATCTACGCCCTGCTGCCGCTGTTCGCCGCCGTACCGCTGGGGCGTCGTACCGACCACGGCCGGTGCGCGCCCCTGCTGCCCGTAGGCGTCGTGCTCATAGCGGGCGGCTGCGCCCTCAGCGGTACGGCCAACTCGCTGACCGCGATGGCGGCGTGGAGCGGAGTCATGGGACTCGGCCACCTCGCCTTCGTCATCGGCGCCCAGTCGATCGTCGCCCGCCAGTCGGCGCCCGCCGAACAGGACCGCAACTTCGGTCACTTCACCATCGGCGCCTCGCTCGGCCAGCTGATCGGCCCGATCGCCGCGGGTGCGCTGGTGACCGGGGGCGCGCACGGCGACGCGATGGCCCGTACGAGCGCGATCGCCCTGCTCGTCTCGGCGGGCGTGGCAGCGCTCTCCTTCGTCTCGCTCTGGCGTATCGAGCACGCCGAGCCGTCGGCGAAGAAGACGGCCGCGCGGAAGGTCCCCGTCCATCGCATCCTGCGCACGCGCGGCGTCCCGGCCGGCATCCTCATCAGCCTGGCCGTGCTCTCGGCCACCGACATCCTCACCGCCTACCTGCCGGTGATCGGCGAACACCGCGGCATCGCCCCCTCCGTCATCGGCCTGCTGCTCAGCCTGCGCGCGGCCGCCACCATCGCCTGCCGTCTGGTGATGACCCCGATGATCCGGCTCGTCGGCCGCACCGCCCTGCTCGTCTCCACCTGCCTCGTCGCCGGACTGCTCTGCGCGGGCATCGCCCTGCCCGTGCCGGTCTGGGCCCTGGCCGTGATGCTCGCCGTGCTCGGCTTCTGCCTCGGGGTCGGACAGCCGTTGTCGATGACCACGGTCGTCCAGGCCGCCCCGGCCGAGGCCCGCTCCACCGCCCTCGCCCTGCGCCTGACCGGCAACCGCCTGGGCCAGGTCGCCACCCCGGCCTCCGCCGGACTGATCGCGGGCGCGGCCGGAATCGGCGCCCCCTTTGTGATGCTTGGCGTGCTTCTGGCCGGTGCGGCCGTCCTCGGCCTGAGGCGTCCGGCGCCATCCCTTTCCCCGGCCGCTTCAACTAACGTCACAGGCCGGGACGTCCGGACCCCCCTGGCGCGGGAAAACTAACAGCGCTAGTTTGAGGCCCTGTGCGCCGTCGAGGTGCGCACGGCCGCCGTACGGAGAGGTCGTACGCGCGGTCCGGACGCGACCCGTACGCGGGGTGCGTACGCCGGAGTTCGTCAGGGAGGTCGAGGCATGAAGCCGCACGAGGGGCTCTACATCAACGGCGCGTGGACGCCCGCCGCGTCCGCGGAGACCATCGAGGTGGTCAACCCGGCCGACGAGCAGGTGATCGGCCATGTCGCGGCCGCGGGTCGCGAGGACGTGGACGCGGCGGTACGGGCCGCCCGCGCCGCCCTGCCGGCCTGGGCCGCGACCCCGCCCGCCGAGCGCGCCGCCAGGCTCACCGCCCTGCGCGACGCGCTCGCCGCACGCCACGAGGAGATCGCCGAGACCGTCACCGCGGAACTGGGCGCACCGCTCGGCTTCGCCAAGATGGTGCACGCGGGCCTGCCGATCGCGGTGGCCGGCACCTACGCCGAACTGGCGGCCACGTACGCCTTCGAGGAGAAGATCGGGAATTCGACCGTGCTGCACGAGCCGGTCGGCGTCGTGGGCGCGATCACGCCCTGGAACTACCCGCTGCACCAGATCGTCGCCAAGGTGGCCCCCGCGCTCGCCGCCGGCTGCACCCTCGTTCTCAAGCCCGCCGAGGACACCCCGCTCACCGCGCAGCTCTTCGCGGACGCCGTGCACGAAGCGGGCGTGCCCGCCGGTGTGTTCAACCTGGTGACGGGTCTCGGGCCGGTCGCCGGACAGGCCCTCGCCGAGCACCCCGAGGTCGACCTGGTCTCCTTCACCGGCTCCACCGCCGTCGGCAAGCAGATCGGCGCCACCGCGGGCGCCGCGGTCAAGCGCGTGGCTCTGGAGCTCGGCGGCAAGTCCGCCAACGTGATCCTGCCGAGCGCCGACCTGGCCAAGGCCGTCAACGTCGGTGTGGCCAACGTGATGTCCAACTCCGGCCAGACGTGCAGCGCCTGGACCCGGATGCTGGTGCACACCGACCAGTACGACGAGGCCGTGCAGCTCGCCGCCGCGGCCGCCGCCAAGTATGTGGCCGGCGACCCGCACGACGAGTCCAGCCGCCTCGGCCCGGTGGTCAACGCCAAGCAGCAGGCACGCGTACGGGGTTACATCACCCGCGGCATCGAGGAGGGCGCCCGGCTCGTGGCCGGCGGCCCCGAGTCCCCGCACCCCACCGGTTACTACGTCAGCCCCACGATCTTCGCCGATGTGCGCCCCGAGATGACCATCGCCCAGGAGGAGATCTTCGGCCCGGTCATCTCGCTCATCCGCTACGAGGACGAGGAGGACGCGCTCCGGATCGCCAACGGCACGGTCTACGGGCTCGCGGGCGCGGTGTGGGCGGCCGACAACGAGGAGGCCGCGGCCTTCGCGCGCCGGATGGACACCGGACAGGTGGACATCAACGGCGGCAAGTTCAACCCCCTTGCCCCGTTCGGCGGTTACAAGCAGTCGGGGGTCGGCCGCGAGCTGGGGCCGCACGGTCTGACCGAGTATCTGCAGACCAAGTCCCTGCAGTTCTGAGACAGTCCCCGCCCGCCCGGGGGCCGAGCCCCTTCTCAGGCTATCGGCCCCCACTGACAACGCCCCACCTACGCACGCCTGCGTCGGCCTACGCACGCATAGGCCGACCTGCGCCGACCTGCGCCCGCCTGCGTCGGCCTACGCCCGTCTCGCCTGCCCTCGCCCGCCAACCCCTGGAGTACGCACCGTGGTCCGCGCCGCCGTTCTGCCCGCCGTCGGCTCCCCGCTGGAGCTCGTCGAGATCGATCTGCCCGAGCCGGGCCCCGGGCAGGTGCGCGTGAAGCTCGCCGCCGCCGGGGTCTGCCACTCGGACCTCTCGCTGTCCAACGGCACCATGCGCGTGCCCACGCCCTGCGTCCTCGGCCACGAGGGCGCGGGCACGGTGCTCGCCGTGGGCGAAGGCGTGGACCACGTGTCCGTCGGGGACGGTGTGGTCCTGAACTGGGCGCCCTCCTGCGGCAGTTGCCACCACTGCGCCATCGGCGAGGTGTGGCTCTGCGCCTCCGCGCTGAGCGGCGCGGCGAACGTCTACGCCCGTACGGCCGACGGAAAGGACCTGCACCCGGGCCTGAACGTCGCCGCGTTCGCCGAGGAGACCGTCGTCGCCGCGAACTGCGTGCTGCCCGTGCCGGACGGCGTCCCGCTCACGGACGCGGCGCTGCTCGGCTGCGCCGTCCTCACGGGATACGGAGCCGTGCACCACTCGGCACGCGTACGGGAGGGCGAGTCGGTGGCCGTCTACGGCGTCGGCGGCGTCGGTCTCGCCACGCTCCAGTCGGCCCGTATCGCCGGAGCGGGCCCGGTCATCGCGGTCGACGTCACGCCGGAGAAGGAGGAGCTGGCCCGCGCGGCCGGCGCCACCGAATTCGTGCTCGCCTCCGACACCACGGCCAACGAGATCCGCAAGCTGACCGAGGGACGCGGCGTGGACGTCGCGGTCGAGTGCGTGGGCCGCGCGAGCACCATCCGTACGGCCTGGGACTCCACGCGCCGCGGCGGCCGCACCACGGTCGTCGGCATCGGCGGCAAGGACCAGCAAGTGACCTTCAGCGCCCTGGAGTTGTTCCACTGGGGCCGCACCCTGGCCGGCTGCGTCTACGGCAACTGCGACCCGGCCGCCGACCTCCCGGTGCTCGCCGAGCACATCCGCGCGGGCCGCCTGGACCTGTCCGCCCTGGTCACCGAGCACATCGGCCTCGACGGCATCCCGGCCGCGTTCGAGAACATGATCGCGGGCAAGGGCGGCCGGGCGCTGGTCGTCTTCTAGCGTCTCCCAGCCCGGCCCGCTCCCGCCCGCAGCACCGCTACGCGCGCCGGGAGTCCGCCGGGTCCACGGCATCGGGAGCCGGGTCCACCACAGGCCCCGGCTCCTCCGCCGTGGCCACCACCCGCGTACGCCCCTTCGAGCGCGAAACCCCCACCCCCGCAAGGCAGATCACGCCGCCCAGGAGCGTCAGCCAGCCCGGCACCTCGTCGAGCGCGAGCCACGACATCAGGACCACGATCGCGGGCACGGCGTACGTGGTCGCGCCCATCTTTCCTGCGGTCGTACGGGCCAGGGCGTACGCCCAGGTGGTGAAGGCGAGCGCGGTCGGGAAGACGCCCAGGTAGAGCATGTTGAGCGTGGCGGAGGCCGGGGCGTCGCCGAGTTCGGAGAGCAGCACCCCGCTGAACGGCAGGCAGGCCACCGCGCCGATCAGACAGCCGAAGGTCGTCACCTGGAGAGGGCTCGCGTGCTTCAGCGCGGGCTTCTGGGCCACCACGCCGCCCGCGTACGAGACGGCGGCGAGCAGGCAGAGGAGCACGCCGAGCACCGACGCGTTCCCCTCGCCGGACATCGACAGACCGACCACCGCCGCACCCGCGAACGACACCGCCATCCCGGCAAGCAGCCGCTTCGGCAGGCCCTCCTTGAGCAGCCAGCCGGCGAGCAGGGCCATCACCAGGGGCCCGACGTTGACGACGAGGGCCGCCGTGCCCGCGTCCACCTTCTGCTCGCCCCAGTTGAGCACCACCATGTAGAGGCCGAACCAGAGCAGGCCGGAGATCAGGATGCCCGGCCAGGCGGCCTTCGGGGGCAGGCCCTCGCGGCGTATCAGCAGGAAGGCGCCCAGGGTCAGCGCACCCGCGAGCAGCCGCCCCAGGGCCAGCGCGCCCGGCGAGTACGCCTCGCCCGCGCTGCGGATGGAGACGAAGGCCGAGGCCCAGAGCACGACCGTGACACCGGCGGCGGCGAGCGCGAGGAGTTCGGAGCGGCGGGACACGGGAGGTGCGGAGGTCGTCATGCGACGGACCTTACGCGCGGGACCCCTCGCCGCCCACCGAATTGACGGCTGCCGTCAATCGACGCCAGGCACCCCGGCACAGGCGCAGGCCAGGACGCGGTTCACAGGGCGCGGAACTGCTGCTCCAAACCGTCCAGGAGCGCCGTCAGACCCGTCTCGAAGGCCCGCTCGTCCACCTTCTCCTGGCGCTCGGCGAGCAGATGGGCCTGGCCGAGGTGCGGGTAGTCCGCGGGGTCGTACGCCGTCTCGTCGTCCACGAAACCGCCGGCGAACGACCCCAGGGCCGAGCCCATGATGAAGTACCGCATCAGCGCGCCGATCGACGTGGCCTGCGCGGGCGGCCAGCCCGCCGCCGTCATCGCGCCGAACACCGCGTCCGCCACCTTCAGGCCCGAGGGCCTGCGGCCGGGGCCGCGCGCGAGCACCGGGACGATGTGCGGATGGTCGCGCAGCGCGGCCCGGTAGGAGACCGCCCAGGCGTGCAGCGCGTCCCGCCACGGCCGCCCGTCCTCGAACATCGACAGGTCGACCTGGGCGCTCACCGCGTCCGCGACCGCCTCGAGGATCTGGTCCTTCGTGCGGAAGTGGTTGTAGAGCGAGGGCCCGCTCACCCCGAGCTCCGCCGCGAGGCGCCGCGTGGAGACGGCCGCGAGCCCCTCGGCGTCGACCAGCGCGCACGCGGTCTCGACGATGCGGTCGGTGCTCAGGAGGGGCTTGCGCGGTCGGGCCATGCGGCACATAGTAGGGCCCTGACGCGAAAAACTAGCAGTGATAATTAACGGACCGGGGTGGGTGCCGATGAACCTGGAACTCAGTGACGAGCAGCGGGCCGTACAGGACCTGGCCCGTGACTTCACCGCCCGCGAGATCACCCCGCACGTCACGGAGTGGGACCGCGCCGAACAGGTCGACCGCGGGATCGTGAAGAAGCTCGGCGAGGTCGGCTTCCTCGGGCTCACGATCGACGAGCGCTACGGCGGCAGCGGCGGCGACCACCTCGCGTACTGCCTGGTCACCGAGGAGCTCGGGCGCGGGGACTCCTCGGTGCGCGGCATCGTCTCCGTCTCGCTCGGCCTCGTCGCCAAGACGATCGCCGCCTGGGGGAACGAGGAGCAGAAGCAGCAGTGGCTGCCCGGCCTCACCTCCGGCTCCTTCGTCGGCAGCTTCGGCCTCACCGAGCCCGGGACCGGTTCGGACGCGGGCAACCTCTCCACCAAGGCCGTACGGGACGGCGACGCGTACGTCGTCAACGGCACCAAGATGTTCATCACGAACGGCACCTGGGCCGATGTCGTGCTGCTCTTCGCGCGCACCAACGACGAGCCCGGCCACAAGGGCGTCTCCGCCTTCCTGACCCCGACGGACACTCCTGGTCTCACCCGCCGGGAGATCCACGGCAAGCTCGGTCTGCGCGGTCAGGCCACCGCGGAGCTGGTCCTCGAGGGCGTCCGCGTGCCGGCCTCGGCGATGCTCGGCCCCGAGGGCAAGGGCTTCTCCGTCGCGATGTCCGCGCTCGCCAAGGGCCGGATGTCGGTCGCGGCCGGCTGCGTGGGGATCGCCCAGGCCGCGCTGGACGCGGCGGTGAAGTACGCGGGGGAGCGGGAGCAGTTCGGCACCTCCATCGCCCGCCACCAGCTCGTCCAGGAGCTGATCAGCGACATCGCCGTGGACGTGGACGCGGCGCGGCTGCTGACCTGGCGGGTCGCCGATCTGATCGACCGCGGGCAGCCCTTCGCCACCGAGTCCTCCAAGGCGAAGCTCTTCGCCTCCGAGGCGGCGGTGCGCGCAGCCAACAACTGCCTCCAGGTCTTCGGCGGTTACGGCTACATCGACGAGTACCCGGCCGGGAAGCTGCTGCGCGACGCCCGCGTGATGACCCTCTACGAGGGCACCTCGCAGATACAGAAGCTGCTCATCGGGCGGGCGCTCACGGGAGTTTCGGCGTTCTGAGTACCGATTGAGTAGGTGTACGGATGTGGCGCGGGTCACCCGCGCCGCATGCTGTCCCGCATGACTGACGCACCCGTGAAACAGCAGACCACCACCGGCTTCTACGGGATGGCCATCGCTTCGTTCGCCATCGCCCTCGGCTCGGTGGGCATCGCGCTCCTCTATATGGACGTCGACGTATGGATCCGCGCGTTCATGGCCATCGCGGTCCTCTACCTGACGACCTCCGCGATCACGCTCTCCAAGGTCGTCCGCGACCGGCAGGAGGCCGAGCAGATCGTCAGCCGGGTGGACCAGGCCCGGATGGAGAAGATCCTCGCCGAGCATGACCCGTTCCGTACGTCTTGAGCGGCTTGTCGGCCCCACCTCGGCCCCCGCGCACTAAGCGCTTGCTCACCGGTCGGGGTATGGTGTTCGCCCGTGACTGGAAGGGGCGAAGGATGACCGCGACCGAGGAGATCCTGGACGAGGTGCCCTGGAGCGGCGTCAGTCCCGACGCCGCCCGGCGGCTCATGGTCGCCGCGGTCGAGGCGTTCGCCGAGCGGGGCTATCACGCGACCACGACCCGCGACATCGCGGGCCGCGCCGGCATGAGCCCCGCCGCGCTCTACATCCACTACAAGACCAAGGAAGAGCTGCTCCACAAGATCAGCACGATCGGCCACGCGAAGGCGGTGGCGATCCTCCAGTCCGCGGCCGACGCGGAGGGGACGCCCGCCGAGCGCCTGGAGCAGGCGGTACGCCACTTCGTGGTCTGGCACGCCGGGCACCACACCACGGCCCGCGTGGTGCAGTACGAGCTGGACGCGCTGGACGCCGAGCATCGCGCCGAGGTCGTGCAGCTGCGCCGGCAGTGCGACGCTGCGGTGCGGCGGATCCTGACGGACGGCGTGAAGGCCGGCGACTTCGAGGTGCCGGACATCCCGGGTGCGACCCTCGCGGTGCTCTCGCTCTGCATCGACGTGGCGCGCTGGTTCAACGTCGCCGGGCGCCGCACGCCCGACGAGGTCGGCGCCTCGTACGCCGACCTCGTCCTGCGGATGGTGGGGGCACGGCCCCGCTCGTAGGGCCCGGGCCCGCCGTGCCCCACGGGGCTGTGATCGCCGTGCCCCGGGGGTCTAGAAGTAGAACCGCGACACGGCCTCCGCGACGCAGGCCGGCTTGTCGGCGCCTTCGCGTACGACGGTCACCTGCGAGGTGAGCTGCACGCCGCCGTCGGAGGTGTCGGCGACCTCCTTGACCACCACGGAGGCGCGCACGCGCGAGCCCACGGGCACGGGCGAGACGAAACGCACCTTGTTGGTGCCGTAGTTGACGCCCATCTTCACGTTCTCGATGCGCATCACCATCGGTACGAGCGTGGGCAGCAGCGAGAGCGTCAGATAGCCGTGCGCGATGGTCGTGCCGAACGGGCCCGCGGCCGCCTTCTCGGCGTCGACGTGGATCCACTGGTGGTCCCCGGTGGCCTCCGCGAACAGGTCGATCCGCTTCTGGTCGACCTCCAGCCACTCGGTTCCGTCCAGCTGCTCGCCGATCGCCGTACGCAGCTCCTCGGCCGACTTGAAAATCCTGGGCTCTGCCATGTGTGTCCCTGTCTCCCATGGGTTGCTAAGCGCTTGCTCAGCATGGTCGCCCGCCCTCGCCCCTGTCAACGGACCTGCGACGACCTCTCGGGAAGGAGCTGCGAGGTCTGGGCCGGGGCGTCCGGGTTAGGGTCCTGACGTGCCGCAGATCCCCGAGAAGATCCACGAACTCACCGTCGGCCAGCTGTCCGCGCGCAGCGGAGCGGCCGTGTCGGCCCTGCACTTCTACGAGTCCAAGGGCCTGATCACGAGCCGCCGCACCTCCGGCAACCAGCGCCGCTACAGCCGCGACGCGCTGCGCCGGGTGGCCTTCGTGCGCGCGGCACAGCGCGTCGGCATCCCGCTCGCCACCATCCGCGACGCCCTCGCCGAACTGCCCGAGGAACGCACCCCGACCCGCGAGGACTGGGCCCGCCTCTCCCAGGCCTGGCGCAAGGAGCTGGACGCACGCATCACCCAGCTGGGCCGGCTCCGCGACCACCTCACGGACTGCATCGGCTGCGGCTGCCTCTCCCTGGAGACCTGCGTGCTCTCCAACCCGGACGACGTCTTCGGCGAGCGGCTCACGGGGTCGCGTCTGCTGGCGGAGAAGAAGACCTCGTAGCGCACGGAAGGGGCGGGCCGCCGCGGCCCGCCCCTCCTGTCACACCCTGCGCCTCACTCGAACTCCGTACCGCCCTTTCGGGTCAGATACGCCGGGCTCACGGCCTTGGCGATCGCCCGGCCGCCCACCACGTCGCTGCGCCGCTCCTTCGCGGGCCGCACCACGACCCCCTCCCGGAGATGCAGCTCGCGCCCGGACACGGTCTCGCGGCCCGAGGCGTACGAGAACACCAACTCCTCGTCGTACGGCCCCTCGTAGAGCCGCGGCACCAGCGGCAGCCGCTCCTCCAGGAGCTCGGTCAGCTCCGCCGGGTCCAGCCAGCGCACCTGCCGGTCCACCTCCACCGAGGCGTCGAACACCGCGTAGCCGAGCGAGGCGCGGCGTCCGTCGGCGCCGTACGACAGGTCCTGCACGCCGGCCCCGTAGACCTCACCGAACAGGCCGACCCTGCGGGCGCCGAGCCGTTCGGCGAGCCAGGCCGCGACCGCCGCCACGCCGTGCCCGCGCACCGCCCGCCAGTACAGGTTCCGCGGGTCCTCCTGCAACGCGAGGTACTTGGCGCCGAACCCCTTGGACGAGACCTGGACGCGGCCGGTCTCCGCGAAGTACGTGAGCAGGCAGGCCGTGCCGTGCAGCTTCTCGGTGAGGAACACCGGCTCGCCGGGCTCGAAGATGCCCGGATAGCGCTGGAGGTTCTCGATGTCGACCCATGGCAACAGCTCCGGCGCCGGTTCGACGTCACCGCTCATGGTGGTCGGCACCTCCGGCACCCACTTCGTGATGCCCAACTGCTCCGCGAAGTCCGTGCCTTCGGCGGCGGCCTGCGCGAGGTCCACCTCCGCGATGGCGCGCGGCCGGCAGACCAGGCCCTGTGACAGCTCGCCGCGCAGCCGGATCGCCTTCACGCGGTTGGCCCTGGCGCCCGCGAGGCGTCCCGTCAGACCGAGCTCCTCGATCAGCTCGTCCGGGAGCACCGCCTGTTCCGGGATGTACAGGGCGTGATCGCCGGTGCGGTAGGCACCCTTGGCGACGACGGCCCGGTACAGGCCCACCTGGGCCAGCTCCAGGGCGTCGGCGCCCGGATGCTCGTGGACGGTCAGCTCTTCGGCGGTGACGCGCAGCGTCGACATGAACGGGACTCCTCGTACGCTCAGTTCGGTCTCATCGCGTCCAAGTGTCCGCAGGTCAAATGCGTGGAGCGAGGGGATTTCCCTCTGGTAGCGTCGCGCGCCCGCCGGGCCGCCTGTCGCAGCCGGCTCACGAGGCCAGGGCGCGGCGCACCAACTCCGCGTTGTCCACCGCCCGTCGCCCCTCCGGCAGGACCAGCGTGTCCTCCAGGCCGACCCGGGTCGACAGACCGCGCTCCAGGGCGAGCCGGAGCACCGGCCAGGCTCCGCCCTCCTCGCCGTGCAGCAGCACCGGACGGCCGTGCGCCGTGCCGATCTCGTCGAGCAGCACCGCCGCCGTGGCCCGGCTCGTGTCGGCGGAGTGGTCCGTCACCTCGGCGAGGACCCGCAACACCTGTGCGGACAGCGGGGACTTGAGGAAGCGCGCGGGCCCGTCGGTGCCGGACCACAGCCCGGCCTCCACTCCCACGCCGCGCTCGAGCAGCGCGGCGGCGACCTCCTCCGCACCCTCCTCGTGCCAGTTGACCGAGGCGTGGTCGGGCAGCACCGTCCAGGAGCGGATCCGCTCGACGCGCCGGGCGGGGTCGGGCTCGGCCCACGCGCCCGTGGTCACCCCGACCGGCACGCCCACCACGGAACGTATGGCTTGAATCGCCGCTGCAACCGCACCGGGTGAGAGTGTGTCCTGTCCGCAGGGGGACTTGGGATGTACATGCACATCGCAGGCCCCGGCGGTCACCGCGCGCGCCGCCGACCGCGCCATGTCCTCGGGGGACATCGGGACCGCCGCGCCGTCGGCCGTACCGCGGGAGCCGTTGAGACAGACCTGGAGCCACACCATGCAGTCGATGGTGCCAGCCGCCACTGACACCGGGGCCCGGCACCGACAGGGGGGAGCACAGAGCCATGGGCATCGTCATCTGCTCACTGAAGTTCGACGCCGCGCAGGACGGACCGCAGAAGATCAGCTACGGCAAGGACGGGTACCACCTCGTGCGCTTCGGCTACGGGAGCGAGCAGGAGTCGTACGACCCCTGGGGCATGCACACACCTGTGCAGTGCGGGGCGTTCCCGGACTCGGGCTCCGGGATCATCGTGCCGAGCCACGACGGCTGGGGCGTGCTGTCCGCGCTCGTGCAGTGGGAGGCGGACGACGAGGCGAAGGAGTACCGGGCCCGGTTCGTGCGCCATCCGCTGACGGACGCGTACGACTCGACGGCGACCACCGACTCCGCCGCCACCGGGGGCGGTCAGTACCGCTCCTACATGTGGCAGATGTTCGTGCACAAGGGGACGCCGCTCGGCCTGAAGATCTCCGCGCGCGGGACGGGGGACAGCAAGCTCGCGGTGCCTTTGAAGCACGCCCAGTTCAAGCTCGCCATCCATACGGATGTGCTCACACCCTGATCCCCGCCCCACCGGATGCCCGGTCGTGCCCGCCGGACCTCACGCCGAGGCCGCGGCCAGCGCCGCCGCCGTCGCGAGGAAACCGGGGCGCCGGCCGCGCGCCCGGATCCGCGTGAGCGCCTCGGTGCTGAGCACCGGGCGCGGCACCACGATGCCGCAGTGCTCGCAGAGCGGTCCGGCGAACGGTTCGTGCGAGAGCTCCTGCTTCCAGACGATGTCCGTCGACTCGCACACCGGGCAGACCTCGCCGGGCTCGCGTTCGAGCGCGGATATCAGGCGCCGCAGCACCACGCCGAGGGGTGCGGCCGGGTAGACCGCCGGGTCCTCGCACCAGGCGATCCCGTGGCCGCCCCAGGTGAGCCGGTGCCAGTCGTCGAACATGCCGGGACGGCGCAGACCGTCGTGCTTCTCGCGCCTGCGCCGGGCGGCGAAGTCGGCCTCGTAGGCGAGCCAGACGGCCCGTGCCTCTTCGAGTTCGTCGAGCGCGGCCACCAGCCGCGCCGGATCGGGAGAGCGGTCCTCCGGGCCGAAACCGGCCCGGGTGCAGAGGTGGTCCCAGGTCGCCCGGTGGCCGTACGGGGCGAACCGCTCGAGGCACTTGCGCAGTGAATAACGGCGCAGCGCCAGGTCGTTGTGCGGGTCGCGCACCTGTCTCGCGAGGCTACGGAAACCGGCCATCGCCATGCACCTCCGTCACTGGTTCTCGGACGTCGCGGCTTGGACGTATCGGGTCGCGATTCGGCTCCATCGAATTTCCGATGGCAGCCATCACTGCTGTCGGCGGGGCGGATGTGGGCTGCGGGTGTGGTGAAGTGGAAAAGGTGACGCATGTTCACCTTCTGTCGGCTCCCTACCGTCGGTAACCTCCGATCACCCCACTCGCGGGCTGCTTGAGTTCCCTCCAGGAGGAGCAGGTATGCGACAGCGCATCCCCCGGTTCAGAGTTCGCAGCAGATCCCCGGAACCCGCCCGTGCCGCAGGCGTACTCGCCGCCGCCGTCGCCCTCGCGGCCGGGCTGCTCGCCCCGCTCCCGCAGGCCGCGGCGGACCCGGCGCGGGCCGTCGCGGACCGGACGCAGGCCGCGGCCGCCACGGCGGACCCCTGCGGCGGCCAGTGCAGCGACATCCTGCCGCCCGGCACGAACGGCTCCGCGACCCTCGTGGAGATCCTCGGCCACCGCCTCTTCGGTACGAAACCCGCGCACAGCGACGACCAGTTGAAGCCGTACGACGCCCTGTCCGCCGGCTACGGGTCCCTGACCGACGCGACCCTGGACACCTACTTCCGCAGCGCGTCCTTCGGCGTCCCCGCCGGCCAGGTCGCCTCCGTCACGCGCCCGCGGCCCGACGTCACCATCACGCGCGACAAGCAGCACGGCGTCCCGCACATCAAGGGCAGCACGCGCTACGGCACCGAGTTCGGCGCGGGCTATGCCGCCGGCCAGGACCGGCTGTGGCTGATCGACCTGTTCCGCCACATCGGCCGCGGCGAGCTCACCCCCTTCGCGGGCGGCGCACCCGCCAACCAGGGCCTGGAGCAGAGCTTCTGGCCGCAGGCCCCGTACACCGAGGAGGACCTCCAGAAGCAGGTCGACTACATCCTCAACAAGCAAGGCGCGCGCGGAAAGCAGGCCATGGAGGACGCGCAGGCCTATGTGGACGGCCTCAACGCCTACCGGGTCCAGGCCAAGAAGGGCCGGTACTTCCCCGGCGAGTACGTCCTGACCGGCAAGGTCGACGCGATCACCAACATCGGTGAGATCAAGCCGTTCAAGGTGACCGACCTCATCGCGCTCGCCTCCGTGGTCGGCGGGCTCTTCGGCGGAGGCGGCGGGGGAGAGGTCGAGTCCGCGCTCTCGCTGCTCGCCGCACAGAAGAAGTACGGGGTCGAGGAGGGCACGAAGGTCTGGGAGTCCTTCCGCCAGCGCAACGATCCGGAGACCGTCCAGACGGTCCACGACGGCAGCAGCTTCCCGTACGCGGAGAAGCCCGCGAAGCCCCGCGGCGCCGCGATGCCCGACCCGGGCTCGGTCGAGCGCGAGCCGCTGATCTTCGACCGCACGGGGGCCGCCGCGCAGCAGACCCCCGCGAAGGACCCCGTCAAGGCGCCCGCCAAGCTGCGCAAGCTACAGGGGATGCACGACGAAGGGGTGCTGCCCGAGGACCTGTTCACCGCGAAGAAGGGCATGTCGAACGCGCTGCTCGTCTCCGGCCGGCACACCGCGAGCGGCAACCCGGTGGCCGTGTTCGGCCCGCAGACCGGCTACTTCGCGCCCCAGCTCCTGATGATGCAGGAGCTCGACGGCCCCGGCATCAAGGCCCGCGGGGTCTCCTTCGCCGGCGTCGGCATGTACATCCAGCTCGGCCGCGGCCTCGACTACTCCTGGTCGGCCACCTCGGCGGGCCAGGACATCACCGACACCTACGCGGTCGAACTCTGCGAACCCGGCGGCGCCGCGCCCACCAAGCAGTCCACGCACTACCGCCACAAGGGCGCGTGCGTGCCCATGGAGAAGCTGGAGAAGACCAACGCCTGGAAGCCCTCGCTCGCGGACTCCACGGCGGCCGGTTCGTACCGCATGCAGGTCTTCCGCACCAAGTGGGGCATCGTCACGCACCGCGCGACCGTGGACGGCAAGCCCGTCGCGTACACCTCGCTGCGCTCCACCTACCGCCACGAGGCCGACTCGATCATCGGCTTCCAGATGTTCAACGATCCGGGATACGTGAAGGACGCCGCGTCCTTCCAGAAGGCCGCCGACCACATCGGCTACGCCTTCAACTGGTTCTACGCCGACTCCCGCGACATCGCGTACTACAACAGCGGCTCCAACCCCGTGCGCGCCGAGGGCGTCGACGCCTCCTTCCCGGTGCGTGCCGAGGACGCGTACGCCTGGAAGGACTTCGAACCCGAGGGCAACACCGCCGCGTACACGCCGATGAGCGAGCACCCGCAGTCGGTGAACCAGGACTACTACATCTCCTGGAACAACAAGCAGGCCGACGACTACGGCGCCGCCGACTTCAGCTTCGGATCCGTGCACCGCGGCGACCTGCTCGACGACCGCGTCCGGGAGCTGATCGGGGACGGCAAGGTCACCCGTGCCTCGCTCACCCAGGCGATGGCGGAGGCCGCGGTCGCGGACCTGCGCGGCGAACAGGTCCTCCCCGAACTCCTGAAGGTGCTGCGCTCCCAGCCCGTCACCGACCCGCAACTGGCCACCGCCGTGCAGCAGTTGGAGGCCTGGAAGAAGGCGGGAACGCTGCGCAACCAGACCGCCGCTGGGTCGAAGACGTACGCCCACGCGGACGCCGTCCGGATCATGGACGCGTGGTGGCCGCTCCTGGTCGAGGCGGCCTTCAAGCCGGGGCTGGGCGACGAGCTGTACACCGCGCTCACCGGTCAGCTCGGGGTCGACGAAGCACCTTCGGCGGCACACGGCCCGACCGGGGCGCACGCGGGTTCGGCCTTCCAGCGCGGCTGGTGGGGCTATGTCGACAAGGATCTGCGCACGATCCTCGGCCAGGACGTCAAGGGCCCCCTCGCCCGCACGTACTGCGGCGGCGGCGAACTGGCCGCCTGCCGCGACGCGTTGCTCGCCACCCTCGCCCAGGCCGCCGCGAAACCGGCGACCGAGGTGTACCCCGGCGACGAGCACTGCAAGGCCGGCGACCAGTGGTGCGCGGACGCGATCGTGCACCGCGCGGTCGGCGGCATCACGCACCAGCCGATCCAGTGGCAGAACCGGCCGACGTACCAGCAGGTGGTGGAGTTCCCGTCCCGGCGGTGAGGTCTCTTCGGGGTCGGTCATGACCGACCTCCGTCCCCGGGCCCCGGCGCGGCTCTGCGGACAGCATCGCGCCGGGACCCGGGTGCGGCCAGCCTTCCGCCGCTACCGGTGCGCCACCGGTGGGCCGGACGCTTCCGCCGCTACCGGTGCCTCACCGGTAGGTCGGACACGTCCGCCGCTACCGGTGCCTCACCGGTAGGTCGGACACGTCCGCCGCTACCGGTGCCTCACCGGTAGGTCGGACACGTCCGCCGCGCCACCGGCACCTCACCGATACGCCAGATACTTCCGCCGTACGGCACGGAAGGCCGCCAGCTCCTCCTGCCAGCCGCCGACCACCTCGTCCACACCGGCCCCGGCGTCGATCATCGTGCGGACCTGCGTGGAGCCGGTGAGTTTGTCGATCCAGTTGTCCGGCCGCCAGGCGAAGCCGCTCCAGGAGCGCTTGGCCGTGATCAGCAGGCCGATGCCCGTGCGGATGGGATCGAAGGCCTCCCGGTCCTGCACATGCACCTGCACCCCGCCGACCGTCTTGCCCTGGAATTTCGAGAAGGTCGGCGTGAAGTACGCCTCGCGGAAGTCGACCCCGGCGAGGTCCAGCGCATTGGCCGCCTCAGCCCACTTCCGGTTGATCCCCTCGGCACCGAGCAGTTCGAACGGGCGCGTGGTGCCGCGCCCCTCGGACAGGTTGGTGCCTTCGAAGAGACACGTCCCCGCATAGACAAGGGCCGTCTCGGGCGTGGGCATGTTCGGGCTCGGCGGCACCCACGGCAGCCCGGACTCGTCGTAGAACTCCTCCCGCCGCCACCCGGACATGAGCACGGTCTCCAGCGGCACGGGGGCGGTGAGGAACTCTCCGTTGAACAGCCGCGCCAGCTCGGCCACCGTCATGCCGTGCGCCTGCGAGATCGGCTCGCGTCCGACGAAGGTCGCGAACTCCTTGTGCAGGACCGGCCCTTCGGCCGACCGCCCCGTCACCGGGTTCGGACGGTCGAGCACGACGAAGCGCTTGCCGGCGAGCCGTGCCGCGACCATGCAGTCGTAGAGCGTCCAGATGTACGTGTAGAACCGCGCGCCCACGTCCTGGATGTCGAAGACGACCGTGTCGACCCGCGAGGCAGTGAAGATGTCGGCGAGTGCCTGCCCGCTCTTCTGGTACGTGTCGTACACGGGCAGACCGGTCGCGGGATCCTCGTAGTACCCCTCGGAACCGCCGGCCTGCGCCGTGCCGCGGAAGCCGTGCTCGGGCCCGAAGACGGCGACGAGGTCGACGCGGTCGTCGGCGTGCATCACGTCCACGATGTGGCGGACATCGCGGGTGATGCCGGTGGGGTTGGTGACGACGCCGACGCGTTCGCCGTCGAGCAGGGCGTATCCCTCGGCCTGGAGCCGCTCGAATCCGGTGCGGAGCTTGCCGCCGGGACGCGGCGGGCGGCGGTCGTCCGCGAGGACGGCCGGTGCGGCGGCGCCCAGTGCGGTGGCGGCGGTTGCGGTGGTGGCTGCGGCGAGCAGCGCCCGTCTGGACGGGTGGGTCATGTGACCTCCAGGGGTGCGGGTGCGGTGGTATGCGCTTGCGGCGGGCCTTCCCCTCCGCACCCGTGTCCGAAACCGCGTCCGGCACGCCGCCGGCCCGCGCATCGATCGGGGTGGGGGAGATCAAAGCCTTCCCAGCGACATACCGACTGGTTAGTCTGCCGAGTGACGGACCACGGCGCCCGACTCCGGACGGAGACACCCGCATGACCTTCACGCAGCAAACGGCAGTTGTGACCGGAGCCGGCGGCGGCATCGGCGCCGCCCTCGCGAGAAGGTTCGCCGCCGAAGGCGCCAAGGTCGTCGTCAACGACATCGACGAGACGAAGGCCAAGGCGGTCGCCGCCGAGATCGGCGGTATCGCGGTGGCCGGCGACGCCTCCGCGATCATCGAGGAGGCCCGCGACGCCCTCGACGGCACCGTGGACATCTACTGCGCCAACGCCGGTCTCGCGAGCGGCGGCACCGAGGCCGCCGACGAGCAGGTCTGGGCCCGCGCCTGGGACGTCAACGTGATGGCGCACGTCCGCGCCGCCCACGCCCTGCTCCCCGGCTGGCTGGAGCGCGGCGAGGGCCGGTTCGTCTCTACCGTCTCGGCCGCCGGCCTGCTCACGATGGTCGGCGCCGCCCCGTACAGCGTCACCAAGCACGGCGCGTACGCCTTCGCCGAATGGCTCTCGCTCACCTACCGCCACCGCGGGATCAAGGTGCACGCGATCTGCCCGCAGGGCGTGCGCACCGACATGCTCACGGCCGCCGGGTCCGCCGGCGAACTGGTGCTCGCGCCCACCGCGATCGAGCCCGAGGACGTGGCCGACGCGCTGATCCAGGGGATCGAGGAGGACCGCTTCCTGATCCTGCCGCACCCGGAGGTCGCCGAGTACTACCGTGTGCGGGCCGCCGAGCCCGACCGCTGGCTCGCCGGCATGAACCACCTTCAGCAGAAGTGGGAGGCCCACACCAAGTGACGGACCACGTGACGGAACACCGGACGGACCGACGGTCCTACGCCGACAAGCCCTGGCTGGCGCTCCTCAGCGAGGCCCAGCGCGCCCCCATGTCCCCGCCGCCGTCCGTGGTCCACAGCTTCCGCGCCGCCGCCGTGAAGGCCCCCGACCGTACGGCGCTCGCGTACTTCGACGGCCGGCTCAGCTACGCCGAGGTCGACGCGCTCTCCGACTCGGTGGCCGGACACCTCGCCGCACGCGGCCTCGCCGAGGGCGACCGGGTCGCCCTGATGCTCCAGAACACCCCGCACTTCGTGCTCGCCCTGCTCGGCGCCTGGAAGGCCGGCGCGACCGTCGTCCCGGTCAACCCCATGTACAAGACGGGCGAGGTGCGGCATGTGCTCGCCGATGCCGGGGTCACCGCGCTGATCTGCTCGGACCGCGCCTGGGAGGCGTATCTGCGCGAGGCGGCGGCCGGTTCGGCGGTACGGATCGTCCTCACCGCCTGCGAACTGGACCTGCAAACGCGGGGCGACCAGCGGGTGCTCGACTTCGAGCGCCTGCCCGTGGCGGCCGACGCCGAGGACCTGATCGAGGTGGCGCGCCGGGGGCTGCACGCCCCGCACCTGCCCCAACGGGCCGCCGACGACCTGGCGTTGATCAGCTACACCTCCGGCACCAGCGGGCAGCCCAAGGGCGCCATGAACCTGCACGGCAACATCACGTACAACGCCGAGCGCCAGCGCACCGGCCAGGGCATAGCCGAGGGCTCCGCGTACTTCGCGCTGGCCCCGCTGTTCCACATCACCGGCATGGTCTGCCAGCTCGCCGCCTGCGCCGCCAACGCGGGCACGCTCGTGCTCGCCTACCGCTTCCACCCGGGCGTGGTCCTCGACGCCTTCGCCGAGCACCGGCCGGCGTACACGGTCGGCCCGTCCACCGCCTTCATGGCGCTCGGCGCCCAACCCGGCGCCACCCGCGAGCACTTCGCGTCCTTCGAGGTCATCTCCTCGGGCGGTGCGCCCGTGCCGCCCGCGCTCGTCGAGAAGTTCCGCGCGGACTTCGGCCCGTACATCCGCAACGGCTACGGCCTCACCGAGTGCACCGCACCCTGCGCCTCCGTGCCCCCGCAGCACGAAGCCCCGGTCGACCCCGCATCCGGCACCCTGTCCGTGGGCGTCCCCGGACCCGACACCATCGTGCGGATCGTGGACGAGGCGGGCGCGGAGGTGCCCTTCGGCGAGCAGGGCGAGATCGTGGTGGCCGGGCCGCAGGTCGTGCCCGGCTACTGGGGCCGTCCGGAGGCCACCGCCGAGTCCTTCCCGGGCGGCGAGCTGCGCACCGGCGACATCGGCTTCATGGACGCCGAGGGCTGGCTCTACGTCGTGGACCGCAAGAAGGACATGATCAACGCGTCCGGGTTCAAGGTCTGGCCGCGCGAGGTCGAGGACGTGCTCTACACCCACCCCGCGATCCGCGAGGCCGCCGTGGTCGGCGTGCCGGACAGCTACCGGGGCGAGAGCGTCAAGGCGTACGTCAGTCTGCGGCCCGGCGCCGACACCGACCCGGCCGAGCTCGTCGCGTACAGCAAGGAGAGACTGGCCGCGTACAAGTACCCGCGCGCGGTGGAGATCCTGCCGGAGCTGCCCAAGACCACGAGTGGGAAGATCCTGCGGAGGGAACTGCGCGACCGTGCGCGGTGACACGACGGTGGACGCGGACTCCACGGCGTCCACGACGCCGGAGGCGGCGTCCACGACGGGCGGGCCGGGCAGGCGCACGGCCCGCGGGCGGAGAAGGAGCGGAAGGCAGGTGGCGACAGTGCCAAGGACGACGGGCGCGAACGGTGCGGCGGCGGAGCACAGCACCACACCCGTCCCGCAGCGGCTGCTTGCCGCCGCCACCCGGCTCTTCGCGGAGCAGGGCTACGACCGCACCTCGGTGCAGGAGATCGTGGAGGCGGCCGGCGTCACCAAGGGCGCGCTGTACCACTACTTCGGGTCCAAGGACGATCTGCTGCACGAGATCTACGCCCGGGTGCTGCGGCTCCAGCAGGAGCGGCTCGACGCGTACGCGGAGGCAGACGAGCCGGTCGAGAAGCGGCTGCGCGACGCGGCCGCCGACGTGGTGGTCACCACGATCGACAACCTCGACGACGCGCAGATCTTCTTCCGCTCCATGCACCACCTGAGCCCGGAGAAGAACAAGCAGGTGCGGGCCGAGCGCCGCCGCTACCACGAGCGCTTCCGCGCTCTGGTGGAGGAGGGCCAGGAGTCCGGGGTCTTCTCCTCGGCGACCCCCGCCGACCTGGTGGTCGACTACCACTTCGGGTCCATCCACCACCTGTCGACCTGGTACCGGCCGGACGGACCGCTGACCCCGCAGCAGCTCGCCGACCACCTGGCCGATCTGCTGCTGCGGGCGCTCAGGCCCTGACGCGGGTCCCGGGGCTCAGGTCCCGGGGAGTCAGAGTCCCGGGGACTCAGCCCAGCGGGACGACCTTGCGGCCCCAGGTCTCGTTCGTCAGGACGCCGAACGAGGTGTACCAAGCGGCGGCCGCGCAGATCAGGCCGAGGAAGCCGCCCGTGTGCGCGAGGGCGGTGGACTCGGCCAGGTCGCCCAGCGCCAGGAACAGGAACGTCAGGCTGAGCGTCACGAAGACGACCTTGTGCGCCATGTCGAGCTTCATCGCGGCGACCGTCATGTACAGCGTGAACACGAACCACGCGATCAGGTACAGGCCGGTCGCCAGGTGCGCGTCGGCGGCGGGCAGCCCCGGCACGACGAACTTCACGTAACCCGCGAAGGACATCCAGAACGCGCCGTACGAGATGAACGCCGTGGTGGCGAAGGTGTTGCCGCGGCGGAACTCGAAGAGACCGGCGACGAACTGCGCCAGACCGCCGTAGAACAGCGCGAGCGGCAGCACGACCGCGCTGAGGGCCGCGTTCGAGATCAGCCCCGAGTTGAACATGCTCAGCACGAACGTGGTCAGCGCGAAGGCGGCGAGCCCGAGCGGACCGGGGTTCGCGAGCCGGGCAGTGGAGGCGGCCGGCGCGGGGGCCTCGGCGCGGAACGGAGCGGCAGGGGAAGCGGGGGCTTCGAGAAGAGCGCTGGACATGGCGTGGGGACACTTTCACTCGACGACCTTCCAACGCTATGGGCGCCGTGGGCCCCGCCCCGGACGCGAAGGACCCCGCCTCCCCGGGCTTGAGTCACCGGGAAGACGGGGCGAAGGTCCCGCGCGGACGCAGAGGTCAGAGGTACTTCTTGAGCTCCCGGCGGGCCAGCGAGCGCTGGTGCACCTCGTCCGGACCGTCCGCGAGCATCAGCGTCCGCGCCCCCGCGTACAGCTCGGCCAGCGGGAAGTCCTGGCTCACACCGCCCGCGCCGTGCAGCTGGATCGCCCGGTCGATGATGTCCACGACCGTACGCGGCGTCGCGATCTTGATGGCCTGGATCTCGGTGTGCGCGCCCTTGTTGCCGACGGTGTCCATCAGCCAGGCGGTCTTCAGGACGAGCAGCCGCAGCTGCTCCACGGCGACCCGGGCGTCCGCGATCCAGTTGTGCACGACGCCCTGCTGGGCGAGCGGCTTGCCGAAGGCCTCGCGGGACACCGCGCGGCGGCACATCAGCTCGATCGCCGCCTCGGCCATGCCGATCAGGCGCATGCAGTGGTGGATACGGCCCGGGCCGAGGCGCGCCTGGGCGATGGCGAAGCCGCCGCCCTCCTCGCCGATCAGGTTGCTTGCCGGTACGCGCACGTTGTCGAAGACCACCTCGGCGTGCCCGCCGTGCCAGTGGTCCTCGTATCCGAAGACCTGCATGGCGCGCTTCACGGTGAGGCCCGGGGTGTCGCGCGGGACCAGGATCATCGACTGCTGACGGCGGATGTCCGCGTTGTCCGGGTCCGTCTTGCCCATCACGATGAAGATCTGGCAGGCCGGGTTCATGGCCCCGGAGATGTACCACTTGCGGCCGTTGATGACGTACTCGTCACCGTCGCGCTCGATCCGGGTCTCGATGTTGGTGGCGTCCGAGGAGGCCACCGCGGGCTCGGTCATCGCGAACGCCGAGCGGATCTCACCGGCGAGCAGCGGCTCCAGCCACTGCTTCTTCTGCTCGTCGCTGCCGAACTGGAACAGCACCTCCATGTTGCCCGTGTCCGGCGCGGCGCAGTTCAGCGCGGTGGGCGCCAAGTGCGGGGCGCGGCCGGTGATTTCGGCCAGCGGCGCGTACTGGAGGTTCGTCAGGCCCGCGCCGTACTCGGCGTCCGGCAGGAAGAGGTTCCACAGGCCCTGGCGCTTGGCCTCGGCCTTGACCTCCTCGACCACCGGCGGCACGTCCCACGGGGAGTCCTGCCCCGCGGTCTGCTCGTGCATCACCTGCTGCGCCGGGTACACGTGCTCGTCCATGAACGCGAGCAGCTTGGCACGCAGTTCCTCGGTACGGGCGTCGAATGCGAAGTCCATGCGGAATCAGCCTTCCTGAAGGGTGGTCAGGCCGTGCTCGATGAAGACGGGGACGAGTTCGCCGATCCGGTCGAAGCCGGAGCCGACGGTCTGGCCGAGGGTGTAGCGGTAGTGGATGCCCTCGAGGATCACCGCGAGCTTGAACCAGGCGAACGCGGTGTACCAGGACACGGCCGACACATCGCGGCCCGAGCGCTCGGCGTACCGCTCGATCAGCTCCTGCGGCGAGGGATGGCCGACGGCCGACGCGGTGGTGGAGATGGGGGAGTCGGGCAGCTCAAGGCGCACGCTGTACATGACCAGCAGCCCGAGGTCGGTGAGCGGGTCGCCGAGCGTCGACATCTCCCAGTCGAGCACGGCCTTGATCCGGTCGTCCTCGCCGAGCAGCACGTTGTCCAGCCGGTAGTCGCCGTGGATCACGGTCGGCGCGGGCGAGACCGGCAGGGCGCGGCCGAGCGCGGCGTGCAGCTCGTCGATCCCGGCGAGGTCGCGGTTGCGCGAGGCGTCCAGCTGCTTGCCCCAGCGCCGCAGCTGGCGGTCGAGGAAGCCGTCGGGGCGCCCGAAGTCGCCGAGGCCGACCGCGTCCGGATCCACGGCGTGCAGATCGACCAGCGTGTCCACCAGAGAGAACACGGCCGCGCGGGTCCGCTCGGGACCGAGCGGAGCCAGCTCCTCGGCGGTCCGGTACGGTGTGCCGGCCACGAACTCCATCACGTAGAACGGCGCACCGACCACCTCCTCGTCCTCGCACAGGAGCAGCGGCTTGGGCACCGGCACCGTCGTCGGGTGCAGCGCCTCGATCACCCGGTGCTCGCGCTTCATGTCGTGCGCGGTGGCGAGGACGTGGCCGAGCGGCGGACGGCGCACGACCCAGCGCGAGGTGCCGTCGGTGATGTCGTACGTGAGGTTCGACCGGCCGCCTTCGATGTGCCGCCCCTGCAGCGGACCCTGGACGAGACCGGGCACCTCCTGGTCGAGTCGGTCGCGCAGCCGGTCCAGATCGAGACCTGGCAGCTGGTCTGAGCTCATGCGTCGCTCCTCGTGGTGGACTGGCAAGAATGATGCCGACCAGTCGGTATGTAGTCCAGTGCATGGGCGTCACGTGATCGGTCTCTCGTGGCCGAGCGCCCGGTCCGTCCCGTTTCGGCCCGTCGTTTCGTGCGGGGTGCCGCGGACGTGACAGCAGCGTGCCTCAGCTGGGACGGGGTGCGCCTCGGGTGGGACGGGGTGCGCCTCGGGTGGGACGGGGCGCGTCTCAGGCGTGACAGGAGACCATCCGCCCGCCGTTCATCACCGCCATGTCCCCGAACACGGCGACCGGATCGAGCGGGGACCCGGGAGGCCTGCCGTCGAGCTCGGCGTAGGCGCGGTGCAGGTTCGCCACGAACCGCTCGCTCTCCGGCCATGCGGCGAACTCCCCGAGATCGGTCGCCTGCGCGGCCTCAAGAGGGGTGCGCCCGGCCTCGTACGCCTCCTCGGCCCTCTCGCCGAGGAAGCGGAAGTAGCGCTCGGCCCGTTCGTACGCGGACGGATCCGTCACCGGCCCGTGCCCTGGCACCACGGTCTCGGCCCCGAGCTCCCGCAGCACGTCGAGGGCCCGCAGCGACCCGCTGAGCGAGCCCATCGGCAGGAACGGCGTGCCGCCCTCGAAGATCAGGTCCCCGGTGAACACGATCCGCTGCCGCGGCAGCCACACGATCGAGTCCCCGGTCGTGTGCGCCACCCCGGGATGGATCAGCACCACCTCGCACCCGGCCGTGTGCAGGGTCATCCGGCGGCTGTACGTGAGCGAGGCGGGCGTGATCGCGATCGTGCCGAAGTCCGTCTGCGGCCACAGGAGATGGAGCTGGTGCCCGGCCGCCAGCGCCTCGGCCCGGCACTGCTCGTGCGCGACGACGACCGCCCCGGGCGCGAACACCCCGTTGCCGTACGTGTGGTCGCCGTGGTGGTGCGTGTTCACGACGTGGCCCGGCAGCGGCGCCCCGTCGGCGAGCAGCGCCTCCCGAAGCTCGCGCGCGCGGCGCTCGGTGGCGGCGGTGTCCACGAGCAGGGAGCTCTCCCCGTCGCTCACCCACCCCGCGTTGTTCAGGCACCACCCGCCGTCGGGCTGGATGTACGCGCTGACGTCCGGCGTGAGCCGCTCGACATACGGCTGCCCTGCGCTCATGGCCCCGTCCCCCGGGTTCCCGTGCGCGGTCTTCGCACGGTCTCAACTGGTCGGTGCGATCCTGCCAGTTGGGGGCGGTGCCGGGCAGGCGCGACGTGGGGCGGCGGCCGGAAAACCGGATGCCGCAGGCGTGACGCGGGTGCTGTCCTTCTCGGGATGACTTCTTCCGCCGCGCCCTCGCCCTCCCGTCCCCGTCCGCCCTCGCCCTCCGACCCCTGCCTGCCGCCGCCTCCCCAGCCGTACCGCTGGACCCTCTCGTCGTACGCGGGCGGCCGGCCGGACCGCATCGGCGCCCTGCCCGAGCCGCCGCCCCACGTGGGGGACGGGAGCGTGAGCCAGTGGTACCTGGAGGCGCTGACCGAGTGCACCGCGAAGGTGCTTGCCCGGGCGGGCGGAGCCGATCTGTGCTTCCTCGGGCGGTCCCTCGACGGGATGTACGACCTGCTGACGGGTGCGCTGGAGGGGGCTGGCTGGGAGGGGCGGGTCGGGCGGTTGCCGGTGTCGTGCATGGACGACGCGCGCTGGACCGCCGCCCAGCGGCTGCGTTTCCGCGGCCACCTCGCCGCCGCGGGGCTTTCGCCGCACGCGCTGGCCCGCCGCAGGCGTCCGGTGGCGCTGGTGGACGTGGTGTACGAGGGGCGCAGCTTCACCACGCTGCACCGGCAGCTCGCCGAGTGGATCGACGAGTGCCGCGAGCCCTGGCCGGTCATCCGGCGCAAGCTCCGGTACGTGGGGGTCACGGCGCGCGGCAAGTCGAGCCCGCATCACGAGCGGTGGCAGCAGGGGCTCGACTGGGTGGGCACGCTGCCCGCGCGGCACGTGGTCAATGTGTCGCTGCCTCCCGGCGTATGGAGCGAACTGGCCGACTGCGAGCCGAAGCTGACCCGTTCGTTCCCGGCCGAGCGGTGGTTCGACGAGGAGGCGTGCACCGGGGTCACGCGCCACGCGGAACTGGCCCCCGCCCTGACCCGCGCCCGCGCATTGGTCGCCGCCGGCCGCACCCGCGAGACTCGGGCCGCCCTGGTCCGCCTGATGGCCCGGGACCCGGGCTTCGCCGAACGTGAAGTGCGGGCGCTCGCGGGCGCGTTGAAAGGGTGACCGGCAGCCTGCGAGGGGCGGGGCCGACTCAGCGCACGATCGCCACCGCGAACACGGTGAGGAGCAGCGCGCACGCCACGGCTCCCCAGGCCGTACGGGCCGTCAGGACCGCGGGCCGCGGGACGCTCAGGTCCCGCATCCGCCGATGGGCGAGGGCCACGAACGCCAGCCAGACCAGGAGCGATGCCGCCACCGCGAGCAGGCCGAGGGGCGAAGGCCCGCCCTGGAGCGCCTGTTTGCCCGCGAGTACGGCGGCCACCGTGCAGGACAAGGTGGTGCGGCGCCACGCGAGACGGGTCCGCTCGGGCTGGAGCCCGGGGTCGCGGACCGGCTGCGGACCTGACGTCACCGGTCCGCCCAGCCGAACAGCACCACCACGACCATGATCAGCGCGACCACGCCGACCGCGAGGCTCAGGACCGCGGGGAAGCGGGTCACCGGCAGGTCCTCGCCCCGGCGCATCGCCAACTCGCAGCGCACCCAGTGGTTCACGGCCCGCAGCGAGCACAGGGCGCCCACGGCGAGCAGCGTCAGGGAGAGGCCGATGCGCCAGGCCCAGCGCAGGTCCGGCAGGAACTGGTCCACCGCGAAGCCGCCGCCGATCAGCGCGAGCGCGGTCCGCACCCAGGCGAGGAACGTGCGCTCGTTGGCCAGCGAGAAGCGGTAGTCGGGGGTCTCGCCCTCGTCCCGTACGCGGGCAGGAGCGAACCACAGCCGCAGCGACGTCAGGATCCCGTTCACGTGCGGCAGCCTATCCCCGGACGATCACCGGCCCCCGGCCGCTACGCCCAGATCTCCCGCAGGGCCACTACGCGCGGAACTCCCGCAGCCGCCGGTACGCGTCCAGCCCGTCCGGAGTCCACGGCCACGCGCCGAGCCGCTCCTCCAGTTCCTCCTCTGTGAGGAAGGCGTGCCAGTCGATCTCGGACTCCTGCGGTGATACGGGCAGTTCGCAGCGCACCTCGTACACCGTGGACCACCAGCTCCAGCCGTCGCCCGCGCCGTCCTCGTACAGGAACTTGAACAGCCGTGTCGGCTGCGGCAGGCCCGAGACGCCCAGCTCCTCCTCGGCCTCGCGCAGCGCCGCCACGTCGTAGGACTCACCCGCACCCACGACCCCGCCCACGAACATGTCGTAGAAGGACGGGAAGACCGCCTTCGTGGGCGTCCTGCGATGGACGAAGGTGCGGCCATCGGCGTCGCGCACCAGGACGAACACGCAGCGGTGGGTCAGGCGCTCGCGGTACGCCAGCGAGCGCGGAGCCTGCCGGACGACCCGGTCCTGCCCGTCCACGATGTCGATGATCTCTTCGCGGCTCGCGCCAGGCGTCTCCTCGCCGATTGCGCCAGACCCCGCTTCGCCGCCGGCGCCCGCCGTCTCGTCGCTGCTCATACCGGACATCCAACAGGAGCGCGGCTAGCCGCCTTTCACCACCCCCGCGAGCACCGGCTCGCGCGCGACCGTGCCCGCCGGCATCGACGGGTGCCTGCACAGGAACACGATCCCCGTGACGACCGCCAGGAGTCCCGCCGCCTGCCAGGTCAGCGCCGGTGCGTCGGTGCGCAGCCGGTCGCCGAGGAAACCGACCCCGCAGGCGATCCCCGCGAGCGGCTGTGCGGCGGTGAGCGCGGGCAGGGAGCTGCGCAGCGGCGCCATCTCGAAGGCGCTCTGGACGAGGAGGAGACCCGCGAGACCGAGGACGAGCACGCCGTACGGCTGCCAGGCGGTGAGCAGGCCCAGCGCGCCCCGGTCCCCGGACACGAGCTGGCCGCTGACCCGGGTGAGCGCGTCCTGCAACCCGTACAGGAGACCGCCCGCCGCACCGAGCAGCGCCGGGCCGATGCCGAGCCGGAAGCGGCGGGCGACGGCGGTCAGGGCGAGCGCGCAGGCCAGCACCGCGCCGATCACCAGCCAGTGCCGCATCGGTGCCACCGTCGCGTCCGAACCCTGCGGACGGCCGGCGAGGAGAAAGCCGGCCACCCCGCCGGCAAGGAGCAGCAGCCCGCCCCAGCCCTGCCGCCCCAGCGGCTGCCGGGTCCGCACCCGCACCAGGGCCATGGCGAACAGCAGATGGGTGGCGAGCAGCGGTGCGACCAGGGACATCTCACCCTGGGACAGGGCGAGCGCGCCGAGCCCGGTGCCGCCCGACATCAGGGCGATCCCGGCCAGCCAGCGCGGCATGCGGACGAGGTCGAGCAGGAGGCGCGGGGACAGGAAGTCGCCGAGCGGTGCGGTGCGGGCGGCGCTCTGCTGCAGCACGAAGCCGAAACCGAGACAGCAGGCCGCGCCGAGCGCGAGCAGTAAGACGGGCAGCGTCACGAAGGGGACCTCAAAAGCGGTCGTACGTGGGGGACTTGGGCGACGATAGCCCGATGCGTCCCTTGATCGCCTCTCCCCGGAGCCGGGTGTGGGCCGTCGCACACCGGCGCACACAGTTGACGGACGCCCGCCGCGAACCGAGGATCTGACCGACCAGTAGCTTTGCCGGGTCGCGGCAGGACGGTGCCGTCGGCCGACCACGGCCGAGGCGTGACAGAAACGGACGGCGACGATGGCGTACGACGCAGATGTGATCGTGATCGGGGCGGGCCTGGCCGGTCTGGTGGCCACCGCGGAACTCGTCGACGCCGGCCGCAAGGTGATCCTGCTCGACCAGGAGCCGGAGCAGTCCCTCGGCGGCCAGGCGCACTGGTCCTTCGGCGGCCTCTTCTTCGTGGACTCGCCCGAGCAGCGCCGGCTGCGCATCAAGGACAGCCGCGACCTCGCGCTCCAGGACTGGATGGGCACCGCGGGCTTCGACCGCGAAGAGGACCACTGGCCGCGCAAGTGGGCCGAGGCGTACGTGGACTTCGCGGCCGGCGAGAAGCGCTCCTGGCTGCACGCGCAGGGCGTGCGCTTCTTCCCGGTGGTCGGCTGGGCCGAGCGCGGCGGCTACGACGCGACCGGCCACGGCAACTCGGTGCCGCGCTTCCACATCACCTGGGGCACGGGCCCCGGCCTGGTCGCACCCTTCGAGCGCCGCGTGCGCGAGGGCGTGGCACGCGGCCTGGTCCAGCTCAAGTTCCGGCACCGCGTCACCGGCCTCGCCCGCAGCGCCGGTTCGGTGGACACCGTCAGCGGCGAGATCCTCGAACCGTCCTCGATCGAGCGCGGCCAGGAGTCGAGCCGTACCGCCACTGGCTCCTTCGAGCTCAAGGCCCAGGCGGTGATCGTCACTTCGGGCGGCATCGGCGGCAACCACGACCTCGTCCGCAAGGCCTGGCCCGCCCGGCTCGGCAAGGCGCCCGCGAAGATGCTCTCCGGCGTCCCGGCCCACGTCGACGGCCTGATGCTCGGCATCGCCGAACAGGCCGGCGGCCGCCTCATCAACGGCGACCGCATGTGGCACTACACCGAGGGCATCGAGAACTGGAACCCGATCTGGCAGCGGCACGGCATCCGCATCCTGCCGGGACCGTCCTCGCTGTGGCTGGACGCGCGCGGCAAGCGGCTGCCCGTCCCGCTGTTCCCCGGCTTCGACACGCTCGGCACCCTCGAGCACATCATGCACAGCGGCCACGACTACACCTGGTTCGTGCTCAACCAGCGCATCATCGGCAAGGAGTTCACGCTCTCCGGCTCCGAGCAGAACCCGGACCTGACGGGCAAGTCCGTGCGCGGGGTCATCGACCGGGCGCGCGCCGACGTGCCGGGCCCCGTCAAGGCGTTCATGGACCACGGAGTCGACTTCGTCATCGAGGACGACCTCTCCGCGCTGGTCCGCGGCATGAACGCCCTCACCAAGGAAGCCCTGATCGACGAGGACGAGCTGCGCCGCGAGATCACCGCGCGCGACCGCGAGATCGTCAACCCGTTCACCAAGGACCTGCAGATCACGGCGATCCGCGGCTCGCGCAACTTCCTCGGCGACAAGCTGATCCGCACCGTCGCCCCGCACCGCATCCTCGACCCGAAGGCGGGCCCGCTGGTCGCCGTCCGCCTCAACATCCTGACCCGTAAGTCGCTCGGGGGCCTGGAGACGGACCTGACCTCCCGGGTCCTCACGGCCGGCGGCGAACCGCTGCCGGGGGTGTACGCGGCGGGCGAGGCGGCCGGCTTCGGCGGCGGCGGCGTGCACGGCTACCGCTCCCTGGAGGGCACGTTCCTCGGCGGCTGCATCTTCTCGGGTCGCGCGGCGGGTCGCGCGGCGGCGAAGGCCGTCGGCTAGTCCTTCGTCTCACCGTTGTACGGGTACGGGTACGGGTGGTCGACCAGCTCGACCACCCGGAACCGCTCGGCCACGACCAGGGTCTCGTCGGTGACCCGGAACGCCGGGTCGCCGAGGTCGGCCAAGACCTCGGGGCTGTGCCAGAACCGCTCGTGCGCGGCCCGCCACTCGGCCACCGTCCGGTAACCCTCGCCCTCGTCGACCGCGTGCCGCAGATCCACTTCGGCGAGCGGCAGGACCCGTACGTCCGTGGTCTCCACGACCGCCACGACGAGCCCGCCGGAGTCGAGCAGCGCATCGCGCTGCCCCACGGCCGGCAGCTTCTCGTCCGGGTCGTACAGACCGGTGGTGGAGGTCTTCGCACCGGAGAGCACCGCGGCGACCAGCTGATCGCGCAGCGGGCCCGGGAAGGCCAGTTCGAAGGGGCCGAGCGCCGCGGGGTCATCCGTCATGCCGGTCGGCGTAGGCAGAGCCGGGCGGGGCGGGCAGGAGGGGGTCGGCTCGGGCAAGAGGTGACGAAACCCTGACGGCGGCCCGTGGCCTCTTCACTCCCCGCACCCGGAGTGCTCGAATCGAGGGGTGAACTCCCCATCCCCCCAAGACGAACCGGCGGACGGCCGGGGCAGCCCCGTCGGGCGCCGGGTCGTGCTCGGCATGCTCGGCCTGGGCGTCGCCGGCATCGCGGCCGCACCCGTCCTCCAGCGCGGCGTCGAGGCCGTGGCCGCCAAGGACCCCACGGGCCTGACCGGCGTCCTGCCCGCGGGCGGCGGCTTCCGCTACTACTCCGTGGTGTCCTCCGTACCGCGCAAGAACGAGGACACCTACCGGCTCACCGTCGACGGACTCGTCGACCGCAAGGCCACGTACACCCTCGACGAGCTGCGCGCGCTGCCGCAGCGGCGGATCGTGCGCGACGTCCAGTGCGTCACGGGCTGGCGTGTGCCCGACACCCCCTTCCAGGGTGTGGTCCTCTCCACGCTTCTGGACGCCGCGGGGGTGCGGCCCGAGGGGCGGGCCGTGCGCTTCGAGTGCTTCGACGGCGCGTACAGCGAGAGCCTCACCCTGCGGCAGGCCCGCCGGGGGGACGTGCTGGTCGCGCACCGCATGCGGGACGAGGACCTGTCGCACGCGCACGGCGGCCCGGTCCGCCTCTACGTCGCGCCCATGTACTTCTACAAGTCGGCCAAGTGGCTCTCCCGGATCACCGTCACCGACAAGGTCATCCCCGGTTACTGGGAGGAGCGAGGTTATGCCGTCGACGCCTGGGTCGGCCGGTCCAACGGCCGCGACGACGCCCCCACCGTCTGAACTGCCCGCGCGGGTACGGAGGTTCAGCCGCGGCGAGCGCCGGATCCACCGGGCCACCGCGGTCCTGATGACCGTCTGCCTCGTCTCGGCGGCCTGCCTCTACCTGCCGCAGCTGGCCCAACTGGTCGGCCGCCGCCACCTGATGGTGACCGTCCACGAGTGGTCGGGCATCCTGCTGCCGGCGCCCTTCCTGGCCGGCCTGGCCTCGCGCGCCTTCCGCGCGGACCTGCGCCGCCTCAACCGGTTCGGCGCGCACGACAAGGAGTGGTGGCGAGCCGCGCTGCGCCGCGAGAAGGGGCCGCGCCCGGCCGGGAAGTTCAACGCCGGACAGAAGTCCTACGCGGCGTGGATCGCCGGCGCGACCCTCGTCATGCTCGGCACGGGCCTGCCGATGTGGTTCACCGGACTCGCACCCCTGACCTGGCGTACGGGCGCGACCTTCGTGCACGACTGGCTCGCCGTGGCCGTCACGATCGTCCTGGCCGGCCACATCGCGAAGGCCCTCGCGGACCCCGAGTCGCGGCGCGGACTGCGGACGGGCTGGGTGGACCGCACCTGGGCGGAGCGGGAGCATCCCCTGTGGCGCATCAAGTGACCAACGCCTGCGGCGAATCGACCGCCGCTCAAGTGACCGGCGCCTGCGGCGAATCGGCCCCCGGGACCCGCACCCCGAACCACTGCTCGGCCCCGAACTCCTCGAACCGCTCCACCTCATGGAAGCCCAGCTTCTGCGCCAGGCGCATCGAGGGGCCGTTGGCGGACTGGGTGCACAGGACGACGGGTTCACCGGGGAGCACCTCGGTGCACCAGTCGAGTACGGCCGCGCAGGCCTCGGCCGCGTAGCCGCGCCCCCAGGCCCCCGGCAGGAACATGTAACCGAGCTCGGCCTCCAGGGCGTCCGGCGTGAGGTGTCCCGGTCGTCCGGCCTCGCGCCGGTCGACGGTGACCGTGCCGATCATCGCTCCGTCGAGCTCAGCCACGAACAGCCCCGGACGCCGGCCCGGGACCTCGGGCACCACGCGCTCCAGTTCGGCCCGCGGCTGCGCGCCACCGAGGTACGCCCGCACCTCCGGCGAGGCGAACAGCTCGATGAACCCCGCACGATCACGGGCCTCCGCCTCGCGCAGGACGAGCCGTTCGGTGACGATCGGGGCGGGCGGCCAGGGGACGGGTCCGAGTTCAGCCATGGGCGGCAACGTATCGGATACGAGGGTGAGTTGATCACCCGGTCGAGCGGTCGGGCACTTGGCGGTCAGAGCGCGCGCAAGCCGGCCAGGGCCTGCGCCGCCACCTCTTCCGGCGCCGGTGTCACATCCACCACGACCCCCGCCTCGTCCGCGCCGAGCTCCTCCAGCGTGGCGAACTGCGAGTCGATCAGGGACGCGGGCATGAAGTGCCCCTCGCGGGCCGACTGCCGCTCCGTGATCAGCTCGCGCGAGCCGGTCAGATGGACGAGGACTAGATCCGGCGCCGCTGCCCGCAGCCGGTCGCGGTAGACCCGCTTCAGCGCGGAACAGCTCACGACGCCGCCGCGCCCCGCCCGCGAGGCCGCCCACGCACCGATCGCGTCCAGCCACGGCCACCGGTCCTCGTCGGTGAGCGGCGTGCCCGAGCGCATCTTCTCGATGTTGGCAGGGGAGTGGAACTCGTCGGCCTCCGCGTACGGCACCCCGAGCTCCTCGGCCAGCAGCTGCCCGACCGTGGACTTGCCCGTCCCGGTCACGCCCATGACCACCACGACCCGCTCGGATCCCACGGCCGTCCCCCTCGTCTCCGCCAGTGCGTGCGACTGCGTTCCGTACCCGCGTTCCCGCACGTCGCGTCCATGATGCCGGACGGCCCGAGCGGGCATGGGGCCGTGGAGCAAGGCCCGTGGAACACGGCCTGAGGGGAGTACGCCCCCTGGCCCTCTCAGTCCAGGAAGTCCCCGTCCACGTACACCCACGCCCCGTCCACCCGCTCGAAGCGGCTGCGCTCGTGCAGCTCACCCAGCACCCCGGCGTCGATGTAACGGGCGCGGAAGGTCACCGTGCCCGTGCCGTGGAAGGCCGTACCCTCACTCGTGGCCTCGATCTCCAGGCCCGTCCAGCGCAGGCCCGGCGAGAAGTCCACACCGGGCGGCCGGGTGTCCGGGTGCCAGGTCCGCAGCAGATACGGCTCGTCCCGCACCACGAAGGCCGCGTACCGGGACCGCATCAGCTCCTCGGGGGCCGCCGCCTTCTCCGCCCCGGAGTGGAGGCGGCCGCAGCACTCCCCGTAGGGGTTGCCCCGGCCGCACGGGCAGGGGGACGCGGCGGTGACCGGCGGAGCGGGAGTGCGCTGGGCAGCGGGCTGCTGGGCCCGGCGCTTGGGGCGTCGTGACATGGGCGCCATTGTCCCCCGCGGCCCGCGCGGACCGGTCCGCGCACCCTCCCGCAGTCCCGTGCGGCGTACATCTATCTCCCGGAGATCTACACCAGGCGGAGGGAACGGAGTCGTTCTCTACACCCAACGCAGTACACGGGTCCAGCCCCAGGGGCTGAGCGATCCGCCGGATCCGGCACCGACGATAGAGAGGTACACCGGACAGAACTTCCTGCTTCTCCGCATCTGCCCGGTCTTCGTCCTGCCCGTATCTCGACGGAAGCTTGGTCTCAGGTGGCTACGTTCCTTTATCGACTCGGCCGAGGCGCGTTCCGGCGCCGCGGTCTGGTCGCCCTTCTGTGGGTGGCCATACTCGTGGGCATCGGCGGCGCCTCCTCGGTCGCGCCGGCCGCGCCCGAAGACTCCTTCTCCATGCCCGGCACCGAGTCCCAGAAGGCCTTCGACCTGCTGGCGGAACGCTTCCCGGGCCAGGCCTCCGACGGTGCCACCGCCCGCGTGGTGATCAAGGCGCCCGAGGGCGCGACGCTCACCGAAGGCCCCGGCAAGGCGCACGTCGACGCCCTCGTCAAGGACCTCGGCGACAACCCGCAGGTCAAGCAGGTCGCCAGCCCCTTCGATGCGGGTGCCGTCAGCAAGGACGGCTCGACCGCGTACGCCTCCGTGTCGTACAAGGTCAACGCCCAGGAGCTGACCGACGAGGCGCGTGAGGCCCTCACCAAGGCCACCGACGACGCCCGCAGCGACGGCTTCACCATCGAGACCGGCGGCGACGCCGTGATGGCCGAGCCCGAGATGGGCGGCACCGCCGAGCTGATCGGCATGGGCGTCGCGCTCGTCGTGCTCGTGCTGACCTTCGGCTCCCTCGTCGCGGCCGGTATGCCGCTGCTCTCCGCGATCATCGGCGTCGGCATCGGCGTCTCCGGTATCGCCGCGCTCGGTTCCGCGCTCGGCCTGTCCGCCACCACCGGCACGCTCGCCACGATGATCGGCCTCGCGGTCGCCATCGACTACGCGCTGTTCATCATCGCCCGCTTCCGCGCCGAGATCGCCGAGGGCCGCAAGCCCGACGAGGCCGCCGGCCGCGCCGTGGGCACCGCCGGCTCCGCCGTGGTGTTCGCCGGCCTCACCGTGATCGTCGCCCTCGCGGGCCTGTCGGTCGTCAACATCCCGATCCTCACGAAGATGGGCCTGGCCGCCGCGGCCACCGTCGCCGTCGCCGTGATGATCGCGCTCACCCTGACCCCGGCCCTGCTCGCCTTCGCCGGCAAGCGCGCCCTGAGCCGCAAGGACCGCAAGGCCCTCAAGAGCGGCACCGAGCCGAAGAACGCCGGCAAGGCCAAGCTCGGCACCCGCTGGGCCCACTTCGTGCTGCGCCGCCCGGTGACCGTCCTGCTCACCGCGGTGCTCGGCCTCGGCGTCGTCGCCGTGCCGGTCTCCAGCCTCGAACTCGGCCTGCCGGACGAGGGCAGCTCCGCGCCCGACTCCACGCAGCGCAAGGCCTACGACATCCTGTCGGACTCCTTCGGCGCCGGATTCAACGGCCCGCTGAACGTCGTGTTCGACGGCAAGGGCGTCGACAACCCCAAGGCCGCAGCCGACGAGCTCGGCAAGAAGATCGCCGAGCAGGAGGACGTCGCCGCCGTCACCCCGGCCGTGTTCAACAAGGCCGGCGACACGGCCACCATGACCGTGGTCCCGAAGACCGCGCCGGCCGACCCGGCCACCGAGACCCTGGTCCACGACCTGCGCGACCTCGCCGGCGACGTCCGGGCCGAGACCGGCGGCGCGATGCTGGTCACCGGCACCACCGCCCTGAACATCGACTTCTCGCAGACGCTCAACGACGCCCTGCTGCCGTACCTCGGCCTCATCGTCGGTCTGGCGTTCATCCTGCTGATGCTGGTGTTCCGCTCGGTCCTCGTCCCGCTCAAGGCCGCGCTCGGCTTCCTGCTCTCGGTGCTCGCCGCACTGGGCGCGGTGGTCGCGGTCTTCCAGTGGGGCTGGCTCGCCGACATCTTCGGCGTGGACCAGCCGGGTCCGATCATGTCGATGATGCCGATCTTCATGATCGGTGTGGTCTTCGGTCTCGCCATGGACTACGAGGTGTTCCTCGTGACGCGGATGCGTGAGGCGTACGTGCACGGCGCGTCGCCCGCCGAGGCCATCACCACCGGCTTCACCCTGGGCGGCCGCGTGGTCGCGGCGGCCGCGATCATCATGATCAGCGTCTTCTCCGGCTTCATCCTGGAGACCGACGACATGGTCAAGATGATGGGCTTCGGCCTCGCGATCGCGGTCCTCTTCGACGCCTTCGTGGTCCGTATGGCGATCGTGCCCGCGGTCCTGGCGCTGCTCGGCCACAAGGCCTGGTGGCTGCCGAAGTGGCTGAACAAGATCCTGCCCAACGTGGACGTCGAGGGCGAGAAGCTGCACAAGCAGCTCGGCGACACCCCGGTGCCCGCGCAGGAGCAGCGCGAGCCCGAGCCCGCGGGGGTCTGACCCGCGCGGTCCGTGCGCCTGACACACGGTGGCCCGGTCCCGGACGTTCCTTCGTCCGGGACCGGGCCACCGGCCGTTGCGGGACGCTTCGTCCGGGGCCAGGCCACCGGCCGTTCCCGCGCCAGGCCCTCCGCAGCCGCCTCCCGGCTTCGCCGCGCCGTCCCCCGTACGGGCGCATACCGTGACAGAGACGGACACCCCCGAGCAGGAGGCAGAACCATGCCCGCACCAGAGCTGGGCGCGCCGTGCTGGGTCGACGCGATGTTCCCGGATCTCGACGCCGCCAAGTCCTTCTACGGTGAGCTCTTCGGCTGGACCTACGCCGAGGGCTCCGCGGAGTTCGGCGGCTACACCCAGGCGCTCTCCGACGGCAAGGCCGTGGCCGCGGTCGTCCCGCAGATGCCCGGCATGGAGGACCAGCCGGCGGCGTGGAGCCTGTACCTCGCGACCCCCGACCTCGAAGCCACCGCCGAGAAGATCAAGGCCAACGGCGGCACCGTCGTGATGGACCCCATGCAGGTCGGCGAGTTCGGCTCGATGCTCGTCGCCCAGGACCCCGGCGGCGTGTTCTTCAGCGTGTGGCAGGCCGGTGCGCACGAGGGCTTCGAGAAGGTCAACGCACCGGGCGCCTTCTGCTGGGCCGAGGTCACCACCCGCGACCCCGCCGCGGCGGACGCGTTCTTCCCCGCCGTCTTCGGCTACAACGCCCAGAAGATGCCCGACGACGCCATCGACTTCATGGTGTGGGACCTGGGCGCCGATCCGGTGCTCGGGCGCTTCAAGATGGGGGACGACTTCCCGCCGGAGGTCCCCTCGTACGTCAACGTCTACTTCGTCGTCGAGGACTGCGACGCGGCCGTCGACACCGTCAAGCGCCTGGGCGGCCAGGTCCACTTCGGTCCGACGGACAGCCCGTTCGGCCGCTTCGCGATCGTCATGGACCCGCAGGGCGCGGCGTTCTCGGTGATCGACGTGGCCACCAACGAGGGGGACATGCCCGAGATGGGCTGAGGTCCCGGGGCCCCCGTGGGGTGCGGCCACACTGCGGGCGCACCCCACGGCTCGTCCCGGGCCGACGAGATCCGCCCGTACCCGGCGACGAACCGCCCGGCACGATGCATCATGCTTGCCACAGCGAGCCCGCCGATCAAGGCACGAGGGACCGAACCGGCAAGGGGTGTCACGGGTGAACCGATACGAGCGCCACGGCGAACTGCTGCGCCTGCTCGCCGAGCAGCGTCAGCTCGACGTCGAGACGGCCGCGAAGGACCTGGACGTCTCCGCGGCCACGATCCGCCGCGACCTCGACCAACTGGCCGAGCAGGGCCTGCTCATCCGCACCCGCGGCGGCGCGATGCCCAACGACGTCACCTACGACCTGCCGCTGCGCTACCGCTACGCGCGCGACTCGGCCGAGAAGGAACGCATCGGCCGGGCCGCCGCCGCCCTCGCCGAGCGCGGCATGGTCGTCGGCATCAACGGCGGTACGACCACCACCGAAGTGGCCCGCGCCCTCGCGACCCGCCCCGACCTCCTGGAGCGCGAGCCCTCAGAGGGCCCCGCCCTCACGCTGGTCACCAACGCGCTCAACATCGGCCATGAACTCGCGGTCCGCACCCACCTCAAGGTCGTCACCACGGGCGGCGTCGCCATGGCACAGTCGTACGAACTCGTGGGCCCGCTCGCGGGGTTGATCCTCAAGGAGATCCGCCTCGACATCGCCTTCATCGGCGTGGACGCCCTCGACCCCGAGCGCGGCGCGAGCGCCCGCAGCGAACACGAGGCCAGCATCAACGCGTTGCTCGCCGCACAGGCCGACCGCCTGGTGGTCGTCGCCGACTCCACCAAGCTCGGCATCCAGGCCTTCGCCCGCATCTGCCCGCCCCAGGCCATCGACACGGTGGTCACCGACGACCGCGCACCGGAGAAGGTGAAGGCCTTCGAGGAGCGGGGCATGAAGGTCATCCAGGCCTGACGCGCGGCGGCAGGCGTACGGGCCCGTCTCCTCCCCCGGGGAAGACGGGCCCGCAGCCGTGTGCCGTGGATGTCAGCGCGTCGTCGGCAGGTGCTTGTAGCAGTAGCTGTCGCCGCCGACGGAGTTCAGCAGGGCGTTGCCGGTCTTCTTGCCGACCACGCCGTCGTACGGCTTGACCTTGAAGTCCTCCTGGAACCTCTTCACCCAGGCCTTCGTGTAACTGCCGTACTTGGCGTCCTCCTCCAGGACCTCGCCGTAGTTGAGGTTGATGATCCGCTGCACGCACCACACCCCGCTGCCGGACGAGCCGTGGTTCAGGGTGGGCGCGCCCGGGCGGGCCTCGGCGGCGGTCGTGGTCAGCAGACCGAGGGTGCCGGCGGTGACGGCGGCGGCCGCGAGGCCGGCCTTCAGACGGAGACTGCGCATGGGGTTCCTCCCCGTGTCGGCGGGGCGGCCCGGTGCCGCCCTGCTGGTGTTACGACCGTGCCCGGACCGGCCCGTGGCGGGCCACAACCTGCCGTGCTCACGCCGTCCCAGGCCGCCGACCTGCTGGGACGCCACGTCCCCTGACGGGGTGGCGGCACGCTGGGACGCGCTGCCTACGGTGGTGAGGCGGGCCGGGCGGCCCTGCGGCACGTGTGCTGATCCCGTCACGAACCGGGCCGCCCCGGAACCCGGCACCGAGGCCGCCGCATCTCACCCCCGTAAGCCTTGGGTCGTACGCCGACGGGGGTGGGCCATGTCCCGCTGGAAGCCGCTGCCCGCATCGCTGCCGGGGCGCGAGCGGCAACTCGCCGTCCAGCTGCGGAGGCTGAAGGACCGCAGCGGTCTCAGCTTCGCCGCGCTGGCCGCGAAGACCTCGTACAGTTCCTCCTCCTGGGAGCGCTATCTCAACGGCAGAAAACCGGTGCCGCGCGCGGCCGTGGAGGAACTGGCGCAGGTGTGCGGGACCGACCCCACCCGGCTGATCGTCCTGCATGAGACGGCGCGCGCCACGGCCACGGCAGACCTCCGCGACGCGTCAGCGCCCTTACGGATGGGGGGAGTTGCCCCGCGTGAGGCGTCGGCGGCCCGGTCGGCGGGACCGCACTCCGTGGTGCGGACGAGGACGCCGCCGACGGCCGGCGAGGCGGTGACGGCTGCTGAGGCCGCGACGACCGCCGCGGCCGCCTCGCCCGATGAGCCCCCGTCGTACGGCGCGACAGTCGTGCCCGACGGGGGGATCCGGCCCGGCGAGATCCTGCCGCCCGGAGAGGTGCTCCCGCCTGATGGTGCCGGCTCGTCCGACGCGGCCCGGGCGTCCGGCGCCGCCGTCCCGCTTGCCGCGTTCCCGCCGCGGGCAGGCGACATCCCGTCGTACGGCGCGACAGTCGTGCCCGACGGGGGGATCCGGCCCGGCGAGATCCTGCCGCCCGACGGTGCCGACCCGTTCGACGCGGCCCTGCGGTCCGGCGCCGCCGTCCCGCCCGCCGCGTTCCCGCCACCCGCGGACGGCATCCCGTCGTACGGCGCGGCCCGCGCGCGGAGCGGCCCCGCGCGCGGTCGCAGGCTCCGGACCACGGCCCTGTTCGCCGCTGTCGCTGCCGTCGCCTTCGCCGCCGGTCTCGTCGTGGGCGCGTTCGGCCTGCCGCGGCTCGGGGCCGAGGACCCGGCGCCCGTGGCCGACCCCGCGTACCGCGTCGGCCGTACGTACTCCTGTGAGACCGTCCGGCACGACGGCCGCCTCCACGCGGGCCACAGCGCCACCCGCGAGGCGCTGCTCGACCTGAACAGCAGCGGCTGGGACGTCGTCGAGGCCCAGTGCCTGCTGGCGCGCCACGGCTACCCGGCGGGCGCGGCGGACGGCCTGTACGGCGAGGACACGCGACGCGCGGTCCGCTCCTTCCAGCAGGACCGCGGCCTGGTGGCGGACGGCATCGTCGGCCCCGACACCTGGGGGGAGCTGCGCGCATGACCCCGCCGGACCGGAACGCCCCGCCCGAACTGCACCACCTGGCCGCCCGCCTCCGCGCCCTGCGTGACCGGTCCGGTCTCTCTCTGGACGGCCTGGCGGCCCGCACCCACCGCGGTGCCTCCTCCTGGGCGCGCTATCTGCGCGGCACCGCGCTGCCGCCGCGCACCGCGGTCGAGGAACTGTGCCGTGCCGCGGCCGAGCGGCCCCAACAGGTCCTCGCACTCTGGGAGTTGGCGGAGGCGGAGTGGAGCGGCCGCGCACGCACCACGCCGTACGGGCCGTATCCCGGCGTGGCGGGTGAGCACCCGCCACCCGCGCCACCCGCGCCACCCGCGCCGACGAGCCACGTACCGACCACCGCACCGCCGCCCACGCGCCATGCGCTTCCCACTCGCCACACACCGACGACCGCCCCGCCCACCCCCTCCGCGCACCCCGCACGGCCCGCCCGACGAGGGCTCACCGTCCTCCTCGGCCTCGCCGCAGCCGTCGCCGTGACCGCCGGAGTTCTCACGTTCACGCCCGGCACGGAGGCCGGGGGAGCCGCGGAGCCGAACTCCTCGGCCGCACCAGGCTGCACGGGCCGCACCTGCGAGGGCCAAGACCCGCTCCGCATGGGCTGCGGCGCCCAGGGCCGTGTCACCTCCCTGGCCACCCACCGCGACGCGGCCGGCCGCCGGATCGAACTGCGCTACGGCAAGCCGTGCGCCGCGGTCTGGGCCCGGGCCGCGCACCTGCGCGCGGGCGACCGCATGGACGTGTCCCTGCCCGGTGCCCCCGCGCAGCACGCGGTCTCCCGCGGCACGGACAGCTACTTGGCCACCCCCATGACCCCGGCCGCCGGAGACCCGCAGCGCGCCCGCGTCTGCCTGACCCCGGCCGACGGCACCCGCCGCTGCTTCACCGCCTGAGCCGGCAGCCGCCACCAGGGGAGCGGGCCGGGCGGACGTTTGCTCCCGAGCCCCAGGGGCACCCGGCGCCGGTAGGTGATCGTCGTGCCGCGCTGCGGCAGGACGCGCAGTGGTGCAGCCGGAGGCCGCGCACCGCACACGGTCGCGGGCCCGGAGGGCAGACACCCCGAGAAGGGCACGGAGGGAGTGACCCGCCATGGCGGTCTGTGAAGTGTGCGGAAACGACTACGAGTTGGCGTTCGAGGTGCGGGCCGCGGGCGCCGTCCACGTCTTCGACAGCATCGAATGCGCGGCGCAGCGGATCGCGCCGATCTGCGACCACTGCCAGTGCCGCATCCTCGGCCACGGCCTGCAAGCCGGAGGCGGCTTCTTCTGCTGCGCGCACTGCGCACGCCAGAAGGGCCACGCCGAACTCGTCGACAGCGCCTGAGCGTCACGGCCGTACGCCCCAAGGACCTGTCCCACGGAGGTGCCCCCCCATGCCCTATGCCGATTTCCTGGCGGCCGTCCGCCGGCGCGGCGACTACGCCGACAACGACCGGGCCGCCGACGCCGCCGACGCGGTGATCACCGTCCTCGGCGAACGCCTGCCGCCCGCATCGGCCGGCCAGCTCGCCGAACAACTGCCCCCGAGACTGGGCAAACTCCTCGCCAACGCGCACAGCCCCGCACAGACCTGGGGAGTCCACGGTTTCGTCCGCAGGGTTGCCGACGTCACCGGCGACCCCGAGGACATCGCACGGACCCACACGGCAGCCGTCCTCGGCGTCCTCGCGGACACGGTCTCCGGCGGCGAACTGAACAAGCTCATCAGCCAGTTGCCCGTCGCTTACGCGGAGTTCCTCGGCCATGAGGAGCTGACCTGAGCGCCAGGAAGCCGTGGGGCGCCGCGGCCGGGCCGCCTCGGCCCCGCCCGGCCGCCCGCCCCCGCCTGCCTCAGCCGAAGTAGCCCAGCCATCGGTTCAGGAACCGCGGCGGCAGCGTCAGCCAGCGTCCGAACTGCGACATGTGGCGCGTGTACACGCCGTTGAGGAGCAGGGCCATCGTGAGGTCCAACGCGTCCACCGGCCCGCTGGTGGAGAACTCCACCTGCTGCGAGCCGCGCCAGCGGTCCCTGCGCACCCGCACGACGGCGCCTCCGTCCCGTACCAGCTGGTGCTCCACCGTCCGGATGCCCTGCCGGTACCGGTAGCTGCGCCCGGCCGCCTGGATCCGCAGCGCCCGCCCCTCGCGCGTCACGCCGCTGCGCCGCCGCCCCACGCTCCCGGGCTGCCCGGCGACTTGGAGTCGCACGCGTGCGGGCAGGGGCATCCTGCCGAACTGCACCCCTTCGAAGGCCGCGTGCGGCAGGCCCGGTCCGGCCACCACGTGCCGGATGAAATTCGTGTACGGCCCGTCCCGCTCGCCGTTCTCCCACCAGGTCTCCACGGTGCCGAGGCCCGGAACTTCCCCGGTATATCCGGCTCTCCGCTTGGACTTCCGCGCGGTTTCCGTGTCCGCGGCCTGCCGCAGCACGAATCCGCCCGGTCCCGCGTTCCGCATGTCCACTCCGCCCCCCTGCGCCGACGCGGAGCATGATCGCTGACTCGGCCGCCCGATGGGAAGGGGCCCACCGGCGAGGAGGCGCGGAGGAAACGAAGAACCCCCGTGGTCTCCTGGAGACCACGGGGGTTGATCTGTGTCCGAGGGGGGACTTGAACCCCCACGCCCGATAAAGGGCACTAGCACCTCAAGCTAGCGCGTCTGCCATTCCGCCACCCGGACCGGTGACCCGCGGTTTCCCGCGGCGACGTGGAAAACCATAGCAAACATTCGGGGGTCCCCGATCACACCCCCGCACCGCGCCCCACCAGCTGTGAACGGCGCATGTCGGCGCGGGCCCGCCCTTGGGTACGGGCCGGGGACGCGGGAGGATGGCAGGGACCAGCGAGCATCATCGGCGAGAGGAACGCGGCGTGAGCGAGTCGGGCAGGAACGGGCAGCAGGGCGGGCAGTACGTCACCGGCGAGGACGAGGTGGTCGACCTCTGCCGCGACCTGATCCGGATCGACACCAGCAACTACGGGGACCACTCCGGCCCGGGCGAGCGCAAGGCCGCCGAGTACGTGGCGGAGAAGCTGGCGGAGGTCGGGCTCGAGCCGCAGATCTTCGAGTCCCACCCGGGCCGCGCCTCCACGGTCGCCCGGATCGAGGGCGAGGACCCCTCGAAGCCGGCGCTGCTGATCCACGGGCACACCGACGTCGTGCCGGCCAACGCCCAGGACTGGACCCACCACCCCTTCTCCGGCGAGATCGCCGACGGGTGCGTGTGGGGCCGCGGTGCGGTCGACATGAAGGACATGGACGCCATGACCCTCGCGGTCGTACGCGACCGCATGCGCAGCGGCCGCAAGCCCCCGCGCGACATCGTGCTGGCGTTCCTCGCCGACGAGGAGGCAGGCGGCACGTACGGCGCCCGGCACCTCGTCGACAAGCACCCGGACCTCTTCGAGGGCGTGACCGAGGCGATCGGCGAGGTCGGCGGCTTCTCCTTCACGGTCAACGAGAAGCTGCGGCTCTACCTCGTCGAGACCGCCCAGAAGGGCATGCACTGGATGCGGCTCACCGTGGACGGCACCGCCGGGCACGGCTCGATGACCAACAAGGACAACGCGATCACCGAGCTGTGCGAGGCCGTCGGGCGCCTCGGCCGGCACGAGTGGCCGGTGCGCGTGACCAAGACCGTACGGTCGTTCCTCGACGAGCTGTCCGACGCGCTCGGCACCGAGCTCGACCCCGAGGACATGGACGCCACCCTCGCCAAGCTCGGCGGCATCGCGAAGATGGTCGGCGCCACGCTCAGGAACTCGGCCGCACCGACCATGCTCGGCGCCGGCTACAAGGTGAACGTGATCCCGGGCCAGGCCACCGCCCACGTCGACGGACGCTTCCTGCCCGGGTACGAGGAGGAGTTCCTCGCCGACCTCGACCGGATCCTCGGACCGCGCGTGAAGCGCGAGGACGTGCACGGGGACAAGGCGCTCGAGACCGACTTCGACGGCAAGCTCGTGGACGCCATGCAGATCGCCCTGAAGGCCGAGGACCCGATCGCGCGCGCCGTCCCGTACATGCTTTCCGGCGGCACCGACGCCAAGTCCTTCGACGACCTCGGCATCCGCTGCTTCGGGTTCGCGCCGCTCAAGCTGCCGCCCGAGCTGGACTTCGCGGGCATGTTCCACGGCGTGGACGAGCGGGTCCCCACCGAGGGCCTGAAGTTCGGTGTGCGCGTCCTCGACCGGTTCATCGACGCCTCCTGAACAGCGCCCGAAGAACCGGTTCTTCCGGTGTGGGCGGGGCAACTTGCCTGCTCACACCGGGAGTTCGCCGTGTGATGACCCTGATATTCGCCCGCGTGTACGCACTCGACTGAAAAGAGTGAAAGCGACCATAGGCTCGTAGCCCGAATACTCCCTCCTCGTTACAGGTGATGCAGTCCGCGGCTGGGACTGCATTGCCAACAAGGAGGAATAATGATCAAGAAGGTCGCCGCTGTTGTGGCTGCCACCGGTGGCATCGTTCTCGCTGGCGCGGGCATGGCTGCTGCCGACTCCGGTGCTCAGGGTGCTGCCGTGAAGTCGCCCGGCGTGCTCTCGGGCAACGTCATTCAGGCCCCGATCCACATCCCGGTGAACGCCTGTGGCAACACCGTTTCCGTGATCGGGCTGCTGAACCCCGCCTTCGGCAACACCTGCACCAACGTCTGAGACGTAGTGCCTCACCCCCAGTGGGTCTGAGTCCGTCGGCCCCGGAGTGCGTGCCATGCGCTCCGGGGCTGCCTGGCATCTGAGCACACCCGCACAAGGGAGCGGGTGCGCATTCCAGTAGGTCAAAGGCAGGGAAGAACCTATGCGACAGGTCACGCGCAAAGGCCTGATCACCGTGGCGGCCGCGAGCGGAGTGCTCGCCGTCACGGGAGGCACCGCGTTCGCCGACTCGGGAGCCGACGGCAAGACCGCCGACTCCCCGGGCGTGCTGGCGGGCAACACCGTCCAGCTGCCGATCAACATCCCCGTGAACCTCTGCGGTAACACGGTCAATGTCGTCGGACTGCTCAACCCGGCGGCGGGCAACAGCTGCGCCAACGTCTCGGACGGCGGCGGCAGCGACAGCGGGAACAACAACGGCGGCAAGGACGAGAACGGTGGCGGCGCCACCGCCGAGGGCTCCTCGAAGGACTCCCCGGGTGTCGGCTCCGGCAACGTCATCCAGCTGCCCATCGACGTCCCCGTGAACGCCTGCGGGAACAGCGTCACCATCGGCGGCCTGGGCAACGGCACCGAGGGCAACGACTGCACCAACGAGTCCGCCCCGAAGCCGCCGGTGAACGAAGAGCCGCCGGCCGGTCCCGAGAAGCCCGAGAAGCCGGTGAAGCCCGGCAAGCCGGACACCCCGGACCGCCCGGACAAGCCCTCGAAGCCCAATGAGCCGGAGACGCACACCGTCACCCCGCCCAAGGGCTCCGAGCAGCTCGCCCGGACCGGCTCCGACCTGCCGGTCGGCATGGCCGTGCCGGTCAGCGCGGGCCTGCTCCTCGCGGGTGCCGTGCTCTACCGCAGGGCGCGTCAGGCGGCCTGACGCAGTACTGGAACGAAACGGAGTGGGCCCCGCCGCCTGGCGGGGCCCACTCCGTTGTCGCCTGTATCCCTCGGTGGAAACGTCACCACGTCGCACGCACTTGGCGGATGATCCGCCTGCGCAGCCGCACCCGGCGGCTTCCGTCGCGGCGCAGGGTCAGTCGGTACAACTCCCAGTGTCCGTACTCGGCATGGTCGGTCAGCAGGCGAGTCGTGTCCTTGCGGGAGACCCCGCGCGGCACGTGCACGTCGAGAAATTCGTATTCGGCCATCGCATCTATTGTGCGGGCAACGGCCCGGTACGGATAGCGTCTGCACTATGTCTGATGCTGCGCAGGCCACCGCTGCCGAGGTACGTGCCGCCGCCGAGGCGGTCAAGACCGCGCTCGACCGCCACCTTGCCGCGGTCGAGGGGCGGACGGGTGAGGACGACCCGGACGTCTACGAGGCGTTCAACGAGCTGGCGGCAGCGGCCGAGGCGTACGACGAACTGCTCTACGACACCTACGACGAGGTCACGCCCTTCGAGATCCCCGGCACCGAGGACGGGCTGCCGCCGTATGCCGGGCCGGCCGAGCCGAGCGCGCTCAGCGTGCTGATCCGGCGGGACTACGCGGTGGTCGAGCCGCAGCGGCTGCTCGCCCAGGCACAGCGGGTGGCCGACCTCGACGCGGACAGCGCGGCGGGCGAACTGCCGGGCGCAGGGGACGTCGGGGGCAGCGCGCACGCGGCGCTCGGCGTGCTCTTCGGCGAGTTCGAGCCTGACGAAATCGCCTCGCGGCACAAGGAGTTCGGCCTGGAGGAGGGCGACTCCACGCTGTGGGTGACGGCCGTGGACGAACCGGCCGACGCGGGGGAGTGGCTGGAGGCGCCGTTCGAGGCGGTGGACCCGCAGAGGGTGGTGTGCCGCTTCGACGTGAGCGCGGTCTTCGACGAGGACCTCGACGACGGCCTCGACCTGATCCCGGACATCGAGGACGAGCTGGAGCCGGACGAGCTGGAGCCCTTGGACTCCGACCGCTAGGCGTACGGGTGCCGGGCGGCTGCCCGGTTCCGGTCCGGTTCCGTTCGGGTGCTGGCCGGCTGCCCGGTCCGGTCGGGTTCCGGTTGGGAGGCCGGGGTGCAGCGGGCGCCCATGGGCCGGAAGCGCTCACCGACCGGGGGCCGGGAGGCCGCCACCGACCAGGGGCCGGGAGGCCGCCACCGCCCGGCCACGACCTGGAGTCCGGGGAGTCCGGGAGCCGCTCACCGATCGGAGTCCCGCAGGCCGCCACCGCCCGGAGTTCAGCGGCTGGCCGCTGGGGCGCAGTGCGGGAGTCGACCGCCTCCAGCTGCCCCCGGGCCGGAGCACAACAGTCGGTTGCCCGATGGACGCACGACACACGTGGATGTCGCCTGACCGGCGTCACGCCTATCGGCCAGCCGACGACCCGACTCCGCACGGTAGTCGCCTCGCCGCGAGCAGTTGCCGCGAGTAGTCGCCGCGAACGGTTGCCGCCCTGGCGGACGGGTCCGGGTGCGGCCGTGCACTCCCGGACCCGGTCACCTCGGCCGGGCGCCTCAGACGGCAGCAGGCACCTGTCCCTTCAGGAGGCGCTCCAAGCGGGTCGTGCGCGGCTTGGACGGGATCTCTGCCACCGCGCGGGCCAAGGCGCCCTCGACGCCGTGGACCACGGACAGATGGCGCTCGGCGCGGCTGAACGCCGAGTACACCCAGGCGCGCGTCAGTGTCGCGGCCGCGTCTCCCGGGAGCACCGCGACCACCGCGGGCCAGCGATGGCCCAGCGCCTGGTGTGCGGTCAGGGCCCAGCCGTGCCGGACGCGCTCCTCCACCTGCTCCTTGGGCACCACCACCGACGCGCCCTCGACGTCCAGGCGCAGCCCCGCCGCCTCCGCGCCCGTGACGAGCCCCGTCACCGTACGGCCCGGGGCCGGGGTGTAGGAGACCCGGTCACCCGGGTCGAAGCCGCCGAACCGGCCCGGGCCCGGGTTCAGCCGCTCCTTGAGCGCGGCGTTCAGCGCGCGGGTGCCCGCGGGCCCGCCGTGCGCCACCGTGATCACCTGGGTCTGCTCGGCCGGTACGGAGCACGCCCGCGGGATGGAGTCGGCGACCAGCTGCACGGTGCGGTGCACCGCCTCGCCCGGATCGCGGGCGGGGACGATGACCACCTCCTTGCCGGGGGCCTCGACCTGGTTCAGCTCGCCGATGGTGATGCCGGAGACCAGCTCGCCGATCGGCCCAGGATCCGGGGTGCGCGAGGTGACTTGCGGGCACACCCGCGCCGCGAGCAGGTCGGCGAACACCCGGCCCGCGCCCGCCGACCACAGCACCGCCGGGTCGCCGCTCAGCACGAGGCGGGCGCCGTCGGCCAGGGACTCCACGAGCATGGCCGCCGTCTCGACGTCCAGCTGCGGTGCGTCGAGGACCACCAACAGGTCCAGTTGCAGGGCGCCTTCGGCGTCCCGCCCCGGCCCCTCGTTGTCGGACAGCAGACCCGCGACCGTGACGACCTCGGCGAGTCCGTGCGCCTGCGCGAGCCGGCGCCGGCCGTCCGGGGTGTGCGTCGCGGCGCAGACCCGGAGGCCCAGCTCGCGTGCCGCGCCGAGCAGCGCCGCCGTCTCGGCACGCGCCGCCTCGCCGCCCGTGTGCAGCACCAGGCCGTGGGCGGCGCTCGCGCGGATCAGCTCGGCGGCCGAGCCGCGCACGGAACCCGCCGCCTCCGCCCAGCCGGCGAGGTCCGAACCGGCTTCCTTCTCCAGCCCGTTGACCACCCGCGCCAGACCGTCGGCCAGGCTCTCCTCCGCGAGCGCGTACCGCTCCAGGCCGAACAGCACCCGCACCGGACGCTCGGCCGCCTCCTCGTCCTCGTCACCGGCCGCGTCCGCGTGCTCGGGCGTGCCTTCGTCCAAGGCGTCCTGGAACACGAGGACTTCGCCCTCCGCCACGGCCGACTCCACCGCGGCGTCCGGGTCGGGCACCCCGCGCTGCGCCAGCGCCTGCTTGAGCGGGCCGGCGTCCAGCGCGGTGTGCCCCGCGACCGCCGCCTGCTCCAGGAGCCAGCCGGTCAGGGCCCTGCCCCGGCGCTCGTCCTCGGGACCGCAGGCCTCGCCGAGCAGTGCCCGCGCGAAACCGTCGGCATGGTCCGGCCGCACCCCGCTCACGCGCAGCAACTGCCAAGGATCCTCGCGCAGTTGCTGATCCGCTCCCTCGCCGAGCACCGCGATGGCGCGCTCGGCCAGTGCCTCGGGCGCCCCGCCCCGGGCCAGCACCGTCCGTACCGCCGAGACCGCCTCGGCCGGGGGAGCGCTCACCACCCGCGTGGGCGCGACGGGCGCGGGCGCGGCGGGCCGCGGCTGCTCGGGCGCCGCAGGGCGACGCGGCGCGGGCGGCTCGGCCACGACACGGGTCACCGGCTTCTCGCCGCTCTCCACCGCCCGTACGGCGGCCAGCAGATCGGCGGCCGTGCCGCTCAGCTTGCCGCCCGCCGCGATCGGCCCGCCCTTCTCGGCCTTGCGCTTCTCGATCCGCTCGCGGAGCTCGCGCTGGGCCGCGAGCTCCGCCTCGGCCTCGGACAACTCGCCCGGCTGCCCGGCCTTCTCCCCGCCGTCCGCCGCCTGCGCGCCGTCGCCGCCCGATGCCGCACCGGCCCCGTCCTCGCCACCGGCAGCTCCGGCCTCGTCCGCGGACGCCTCGGCGGCCGGCGCCTCCCCGGCGGACACGGTGGACTCGGCCGCCTCTGGGGACTCCGGCTCCGAGGCCACGTCGGCCCGCGGCTGCTCCGCGGCGGACTCCGTACTCACAACGTGCTCCAGTCCTGATCGGGATAGCGGTGCACGGGCGCCGACACATCGTCGAGCGCCTGGCAGATCTCGTCAGGAAGACTAAGGGTCTCCACTGACAAAGCCGCGGTGAGCTGCTGCGACGTGCGCGCCCCGATGATCGGCGCGGCCACTCCCGGCCGGTCGCGCACCCAGGCGAGCGCCACCTGGAGCGGCGTCGCGGCGAGGCCGTCGGCCGCGGTCGCCACCGCGTCCACGATCCGTGAGGCGGCGTCGTCCAGATACGGCGCGACGAACGGCGCCATGTGGTCCGAGGCGCCCCGCGAGTCGGCCGGGGTCGAGTGCCGGTACTTGCCGGTCAGCACCCCGCGGCCCAGCGGCGACGAGGGCAGCAGGCCCACGCCCAGGTCCAGGGCGGCCGGCAGCACCTCGCGCTCCACCCCGCGCTGGAGCAGCGAGTACTCCATCTGCGTACTGGCCAGACGCGTCCGCACGCCCGGCACCGCGAGTTGCCAGGTCGCCGCCTTCGCCAGCTGCCAGCCGCTGAAGTTGGAGACCCCCGCATAGCGGGCGCGCCCGCTCGCGACCGCGATGTCCAGTGCCTGGAGCGTCTCCTCAAGGGGCGTCTCCGGGTCGAAGGCGTGCACCTGCCACACGTCCACGTAATCCGTGCCGAGCCGCTGCAGCGAGGCGTCGAGGGCCGCGAGGAGATGGCCGCGCGAGCCGTCGAAGCGCCGGTCCGGGTCGGGCACGCTGCCGGCCTTGGTCGCGATCACCAGGTCCCGCCGCGGCACGAGCCCCTCGATCAGCCGCCCGAGCACATACTCGGCATCCCCGTCCCCGTACACGTCCGCGGTGTCGACGAGCGTGCCGCCCGCCTCCCAGAAGACTTTCAACAGGTCGGCGGCGTCATGCTCGTCGGTGTCCCGGCCCCACGTGAGGGTGCCGAGTCCTATCCGGGATACCCGCAGGCCGGTACGGCCGAGATGCCTCTGCTCCATGGGCGCTGAGATTACTGGCCACGCGCCGCCTCGTGGGGGCCTGTGGATAACCCGCGCACCAGCCGTCGCACCGCCGGTCGCACGCCCCGGAGCACCGCGCCCCTGCCGCAATCCGCCCCCACCCGCTAGGCTCCAGGCAACTCAGACGTTACTGATCAGTAAGGGGTGCGGCCGATGCGACTCGGGATCAACCTGGGCTACTGGGGCGCCGGAATGGACGCGGACAACCTGGCCGTCGCCAGGGAGGCCGACAAGCTCGGTTACTCGGTCTGCTGGGCCGCCGAGGCATACGGCTCGGACGCGGCGACCGTCCTGTCCTGGGTGGCGGCGCAGACGGAGCGGATCGACGTCGGCTCCGCCATCTTCCAGATCCCGGCCCGCCAGCCCGCGATGACCGCGATGACGGCCGCGACCCTCGACTCCCTGTCGGGCGGCCGCTTCCGCCTCGGCCTCGGCGTCTCGGGCCCGCAGGTCTCCGAGGGCTGGTACGGCGTCAAGTTCGACAAGCCCCTGGCCCGTACCCGCGAATACGTGGAGATCGTCCGCAAGGCCATGAGCCGCGAGCGCCTGTCGTACGAGGGCGAGCACTGGACACTGCCGCTGCCCGGCGGCCCGGGCAAGCCCATCAAGCTGACCGTGCACCCCGCGCGCGAGCACATCCCGGTCTACATCGCGGCGATCGGCCCCAAGAACCTGGAGCAGACCGGCGAGATCGCCGAGGGCGCCCTGCTGATCTTCCCGTCCGCCGAGCACCTCGAGGACACCGCGCTCCGGTACCTCCGCGCGGGCCGCGAAAAGGCGGGCCTGACGATGGACGGCTTCGACGTCTGCCCGACTCTGCCGCTCGCCCTCGGCGACGACGGCGACATCAGCGCGCTCGCGGACACCTTCCGCCCGTACACCGCCCTCTACGTGGGCGGCATGGGCAGCCGCAAGCAGAACTTCTACAACCAGCTCGCCCAGCGCATGGGCTACGAGAAGGAAGCCGCCGAGATCCAGGACAAGTACCTGTCCGGCGACAAGGACGGCGCCGCGGCCGCCGTACCGCAGCAGCTGATCGACTCGACGGCGCTGCTCGGCTCCGTGGACCGGATCGCCGACCGGATGCAGGCCTACGCCGCGGCCGGCGTGACGACCCTGACGCTGGCTCCCGCGGGCTTCACGCTCGACGAGCGGCTCGCGGCCCTGCGGGCCGGTGTGGAAGCGGTGGAGCGCGCCGGACTGGCGTAACGCACGGGGAGAAGTTTCTGCGGCCGTGGTGGGGGCTCGGGGGTCTTCCCCGCCACGGCCGTCACGTACAACAACGCGCCGGGGACAAGAGGGTTACGGCTGTCCACCGCCGGCCCCGGGCAAACCGCAAGGGAGCCCGAATACGTCTTTCGGCGCAGTTGTCCGACACAACTGTTGCCTGGCACCTCGCACCGCATTTGACTCGTTCTTTGCGGGCGGCGCTTCGTCGTGGACTGCGCTGTGCGGAACCCTGCAGAACGCTGCATGGAGAGGTGGCATCGATGCTTTCGGCCAAGAGTCTGTTCACGGAGATCCTCGACAACGACGAGTCCTTCCGCCTGTTCTGCTCCATCGCGGCGAGCGGTGAGTCCCAGGGCGGCTGGGAGAACGCGCGGATCGCGGCGCTCGTCCCCGAGAGCCAGCGCGCCCTCGCCCCCAAGATCACCCGGCACGGCGCGGACGAGGACAAGCACGGGCGGATCTTCAACGCCCTCCTGAAGAAGCGCGGGCTCGAACCCTGCGAGATCCCGCACGAGACCGACTACACGATGCTGCTCGAGAAGCACGGCATCGGCCTCGCGCACGAGCAGCTCAAGGGCGACAAGCCGCTCAGCGAGCAGGACATCATCACGTATCTCGCGCACAGCAGGGTCACCGAACAGCGCGCCTCCGAGCAGATGGTGATGCTGCGGAAGTACTTCGGCGACCACCCCGACCTCGGCCGCGCCGTCAAGATGATCTCCAACGACGAGGACAACCATCTCGCGTACTGCCACGAGGAGTTGCTGCGCTTCGCCTACGCCGGGCACGGGCGCGACATCCAGCGGATCCTGCACGAGTGCGCGCACGCGGAGATCCGCATCTACCGCGACGTGAGCCTCGCCGTGATGGACCACATGGGCCGGATCCTCGGCTGGCCGAAGGCCAAGGCGAAGACGCTGGCCGCGGGCATCCATGCGGTGTACGCGTACGAGCGGGCCGGCGGCTGGCGCCGGATGGTGTCCCTGAAGATGCCCGAGCGGCGCGACGCACTCGGCGGGCCCGCGACCTCGGCCCCCGGATTCGCCTGAGCGCGGCTCGCGAGGACTTCGCCCGAGCCGCCGCGCAGGCGCCTGAGTCGGTCAGCCGCGGCGCCACCGGCGGCGCCGGCGCCGGCTGAAGAACCAGCCGGCCGGCGGCTCGTCCGCCCGCCACGGCTCGGGCTCGGGGGCGTGCTTGCGCCAGCGGGCCGCCAGCATCCGGCTCCGGGCGGAGCCCTCGGTGACGGAGGCCGACCGGACGAAGCTCTCGTCGAGTACGGGTGCGTCCCAGTCGTCGGCCGTTCCGTCGTCGTCACGGTGCGTGCTGTCGTTCATCGCGCCTCCTGTGCGCACCTCCTGTGTGGGAGGAGAACGAACGGAATCACGGCAGATGTTCCCGATTGTCCCGTCGCGGCAGGAAGCCGGTCCGCACGGTCAAGGACCGGATTCGCTCACAGCCAGCCGCGCCGCTTGAACAGGCGGTACAGGCCGTACACCGCGCCGCCCATCACGAGCAGCGCGCCCGGATAGCCCCACCACTGGTGCAGCTCGGGCATGTGGTCGAAGTTCATGCCGTAGACCCCCGCCACCATCGTGGGCACCGCGGCCATCGCGGCCCAGGCGGAGATCTTGCGCATGTCGTCGTTCTGCCGCACGCCCGTCTGCGCGAGGTGGGCCGCGAGGATGTCCGAGCAGAGGCGGTCGAGGGACTCCACGGACTCGTTGGCCCGCGTCAGATGGTCGTTCACATCGCGGAAGAACAGCTGTGAGTGCTCGTGCACGAACGGCACGCCGGCGCCGGAAAGCCGCATCATCGGAGTCGCCAACGGCACGGTGGCGCGCCGGAATTCGAGGATCTGCCGCTTGAAGTTGTAGATCCGCGCGGCCAGCGTCCTGGTGTCGGTGGCATCCGGCGCGAACACCTCCTCCTCCAGCGTCTCCAGGTCCAGATGGAGTTCGCCCGCCACGTCCATGTAGTGGTCCACGACGGCGTCGCTCACCGCGTACAGGACGGCGGTCGGCCCGTGCTTGAGGACATCCGGCTGGTCCTCCAGGCGCTTGCGCACCGAGCCGAGGGGCGCGCTCTCGCCGTGCCGCACCGTCACCACGAACGAGTCGCCGACGAAGAGCATCAGCTCCTCGGAGCTCACCTCGTCGTGCGCCATGTCGTACGCGATCGGCTTCAGCACCACGAACAGTGAATCGTCGTACACCTCCAGCTTGGGCCGCTGGTGCGCCTTGAGCGCGTCCTCCACCGCCAGCGGGTGCAGCCCGAACTCCGAGGTGACGCGGTCGAACTCCGCCTCGGTGGGCTCGTGCAGGCCCAGCCACAGGAACGCGTCACCGGCCGCCCGCGCCTCGTCCAGGGCGTCGGAGAAGTCCTCCGGCCCCTTGGTGCGGCGGCCTTCGCGATAGATGGCGCAGTCCACGATCACGCTGGGCATCTTTCCGCGATACGGCGGAGCATGCACGCTGTGCGCCGGGAGCGTGCACCGGGTGCGGCACCGGGCTGCCCGCCGCGGACGCCTACCCTGGCCGCATGCCCACCTTGATTCTCGTCCGCCACGGCCGGTCCACCGCCAACACCGACGGGGTGCTCGCCGGCCGGCTGCCCGGGGTCGCGCTCGACGAACGCGGGCAGGCGCAGGCCGCCGCCCTGCCCGGCCGGCTCGCCGGGGTGCCGCTCGCGCTGGCGGTCAGCAGCCCGCTCCAGCGCTGCCAGGAGACGCTGAAGCCGCTGCTCGCCGCGCGCGAGGGGCTCGCGCTGCACGAGGACGAGCGGATCACGGAGTGCGACTACGGGGACTGGTCCGGGCGCAAGCTCGCCGAACTCGCCGGTGAGCCGCTGATGGAGGTCGTGCAGCAGCACCCGACCGCCGCCGCCTTCCCCGGCGGCGAGTCCATGCGCGAGATGCAGCACCGGGCCGCCGAGGCCGTACGGGAGTGGAACGCACGGGTGGAGGAGGAGCACGGCCCGCACGCCGCGTATGTGATGTGCTCCCACGGCGACATCATCAAGTCCCTTGTGGCGGACGCCCTCGGACTCCATCTGGACCTGTTCCAGCGCCTGTCCGTGGAACCCTGCTCGGTGACGGCCATCCGCTACACGCGGCTGCGCCCCTTCCTCGTACGCCTGGGCGACACCGGGGACTTGGGCTCCCTCGCGCCGCCCGCCGCGCCTTCCGCACCCGGCCGGGGGGACGCCACAGTGGGAGGTGATGCGGGCGCACCGTGATCGTCGCCCGCAGTAGGGTGGCATCCGCGTACACACATCCGTTTCCGTTCCAGGAAGAGGCAGTCGCTGTGACCCGTCAGGTGTTCCTGTACGACCCCCCGGAGCGCTTCGTGGCCGGCACGGTGGGTCTGCCCGGGCGCCGTACGTTCTTCCTCCAGGCCTCGGCCGGCGGGCGGGTCACGAGTGTGGCGCTGGAGAAGACCCAGGTGGCGGCGTTGGCCGAGCGCATGGACGAGCTGCTCGACGAGGTCGTGCGGCGCAGCGGCGGCGCGGCCCCCGTACCTGCGGTCGCCCCCTCGGAGAACGCCGACACCGCACCGCTCGACGCCCCCGTCGAGGAGGAGTTCCGGGTCGGCACCATGGCGCTGGCGTGGGACGGCGAGTCCCAGCAGATGGTCGTCGAGGCGCAGGCCCTGGTCGAGCTGGACGCCGAGGACGAGGACGATCTGGCGGCCGCCGAGGAGCGGCTGCTCCAGGACGAGGAGAACGGGCCGCCGATGCTGCGGGTCCGGCTCAGCGGCGCGCAGGCCCGGGCCTTCGCCAAGCGCGCCCTGGACGTGGTGAACGCGGGCCGCCCGCCGTGCCCGCTGTGCAGTCTGCCGCTCGACCCGGAGGGACATGTATGTCCGCGCCAGAACGGATACCGCCGCGGGGCGTGAGCGCCCCCGAGTCCCCGGCCGCGCTCGGCCGGGGCGCGTCCCCGCAGCTGCTCACGCTCCTCACCGAGGGCGAGCTGACGGTGCGCGGGCAGATCCGCGAGGCCTCCAACGCCGTCCTGCTCTGCGATGTCGCGTACGAGGACGCCTCGGCCGTGTGCGTGTACAAGCCGGTCGCCGGTGAGCGGCCGCTGTGGGACTTCCCCGACGGCACGCTCGCCGAGCGCGAGGTCGCCGCGTACGCGGTGTCCGAGGCGACCGGCTGGGGCCTCGTACCGCCGACGGTGCTGCGCGAGGGCCCGTACGGGACGGGCATGTGCCAGCTGTGGATCGACGCACCGGAGGAGCCCGGGCCCGAGCTGCTTGCGCTGGTGGACGCCGAGGAGCCGGGGGAGGGGTGGAAGGCGGTGGCGTTCGCCGAGGTCGGCGAGGGACGCCAGGCGCTGCTCGTGCACGCCGACGACGAGCGGCTGCGCCGGCTCGCCGTCCTCGACGCGGTGATCAACAACGCGGACCGCAAGGGCGGGCATCTCCTCGCCGGCGCCGAGGGGCGGCTCTACGGGATCGACCACGGTGTCACGTTCAACGCCGAGAACAAGCTGCGGACCCTGCTGTGGGGCTGGGCCGGCGAGCCGCTGCCCGCGGAGGCCGTGACCGTCCTGACCGCGCTGGCCTCGGAGCTCGCGCCCGGCGGTGCGCTGGCCGGGCGCCTGGCCGCGCTCCTGACCCCGGCCGAGGTGGAGGCCACCCTGGCCCGGGTCCGCGGGCTGCTGCGCTCGGGGGTGCACCCGGTGCCCTCGGGGGACTGGCCGGCCATCCCCTGGCCGCCGGTGTAGCGCAGCTCGCGGACGCCTGTACGACGGGGCGTCCCTCCGCGGCCGCCAGTGGAGCGGATTCCGGCCCTTCCGCGGGAGGAAGACCCTTTCCGGCGGCCCGGAACGCGGAGGGATCCGGACAAGATCGGAAACCCGGGTCGTAACCAGAACACCCATCCGGTTAGGCTCGACCCATGCATGCCTGGCCCGCTTCCGAGGTCCCCGCCCTGCCCGGCAAGGGCCGCGACCTCAGGATCCACGACACCGCGACCGGTGGGCTCGTCACCCTCGACCCCGGTCCCGTCGCCCGTCTCTACGTCTGCGGGATCACCCCGTACGACGCGACCCACATGGGTCACGCGGCGACCTACAACGCGTTCGACCTCGTGCAGCGCGTGTGGCTCGACACGAAGCGGCAGGTCGTCTACGTGCAGAACGTGACGGATGTCGACGACCCGCTCCTCGAGCGCGCGATCCGCGACGGTGAGGACTGGGTCGGGCTCGCCGAGCGCGAGACGGCGCTCTTCCGCGAGGACATGACCGCGCTGCGGATGCTTCCGCCGCAGCACTACATCGGCGCCGTCGAGGCCATACCCGGCATCGTGCCGCTCGTCGAGCGGCTCCGGGACATGGGCGCCGCCTACGAGCTCGAAGGCGACATCTACTTCTCCGTCGAGTCCGACGACAACTTCGGCAAGGTCTCGAACCTCGACGCCGCCGCCATGAAGCTGCTCTCCGCCGAGCGCGGGGGCGACCCCGAGCGCCCCGGCAAGAAGAACCCGCTGGACCCGATGCTGTGGATGGCCGCCCGCGAGGGCGAGCCCAGCTGGGACGGCGGCACGCTCGGGCGCGGCCGCCCGGGCTGGCACATCGAGTGCGTGGCCATCGCGCTCGACCACCTCGGCATGGGCTTCGACGTCCAGGGCGGCGGCTCCGACCTGGCCTTCCCGCACCACGAGATGGGCGCCTCGCACGCCCAGGTGCTCACCGGCGAGTTCCCGATGGCCAAGGCGTACGTGCACGCCGGCATGGTGGGGCTCGACGGCGAGAAGATGTCCAAGTCCAAGGGCAACCTGGTCTTCGTCAGCAAGCTCCGCCGCGACGGCGTGGACCCCGCCGCCATACGGCTCGCCCTCCTGTCGCACCACTACCGGGCCGACTGGGAGTGGACCGACCAGGTGCTCGCCGACGCCGTGGCCCGCCTCGGCCGCTGGCGCGCCGCCGTCTCGCGTCCCGACGGACCGGCCGCCGAGGCCCTCGTCGAGGAGATCCGCGAGGCGCTGGCGAACGATCTCGACGCACCGGCCGCGCTCGCCGCCGTGGACCGCTGGGCCGAGCTCCAGGGCTCGACGGGCGGTACGGACGAGGGCGCACCCGGGCTCGTGTCGCGCGCCGTGGATGCGCTGCTCGGCGTGGCGCTGTGACCTCGCGGTAAGAGGAGCGCCGCACGAGAAGTGCAGTGATGAGAAGCGCCGGACCGGCACACTGCGGTCCGGCGCTTCTTCGTGCTTCTTCCGCTTCTTCGTGCTTGCTCGTGCTTCGTCGTTCTCACGAACCGGAATCCCGTGCGGCAATTCGGGCAAACCCTGCGACGGCGATCGTCATGTGATGGGGTATGAGCGACTGTTGACCCTTTCTGGCGAGATCACCACGAGAGGTTGAGCCATGGCTTCGAGCAACAGACCTGACCGCCCGTTAGCACGCCGCAGCCTCCTGGGGGCGGGTGCGGCCCTGGGCGGCGCGGCCGTCATCGGGTCACTCGGCCCGGCGGCGCAGGCGGCCGGGACCGGTGAACGGCCGTCCTGGCCACGGCAGTTCCCGCTGCCGAACGGCTGGCGGCCCGAGGGCGTCACCATCGGCCGCACCCCGCACGCGTACTTCGGTTCCATCGCCCACGGCAGCGTCTACCGCGTGGACCTGGCCACCGGACGCGGCCGTACCGTCGTCCAGGGGCAGGGCGCCGACCATCCCGTCATCGGCCTGAAGATCCTCGGCAGCGGCGATCTGCTGCTGTGCGGCGGCGGCAGCAGCGAGCTGCGGATCGCCGATCCGCGCACCGGCGAGCAGCGCACGCTCGCCACCGTCGACGGTGTGTTCGTGAACGACGTCATCCCCACGCCGGGCGCGGCCTGGTTCACCGACTCCTACGAGCCGCAGCTCTACCGCCTCGCCCTCGACCGCCACCAGCGGCCCGGCGGCGTGACGACCGTGCCGCTCACGGGCGACTGGGTGCAGGGCCCGGAGTTCACGGCCAACGGCATCGAGCGCACCCCCGACGGCACGGCGCTGCTCGTTGTCAACTCCTATGCGGACGGCGGCACTTTGATGCGGGTCGACCCCGCGTCGGGCCGCGCGAAGGCCGTGGACCTCGGCGGTGCGAAGATCCCCAACGGCGACGGGCTGCTGCTGCTCGGCCGCACGCTCTACTGCGTGCAGCAACAGCAGAACGCCATCGACGTGTTCGCTCTCAACAAGGCGGGCACCAAGGGCCGTTCGATCGCCCGGATCACCGATCCCGCCCGCTTCCGCATCCCGACGACCGCGGCCGCCTGGGGCCGCCGGCTCTATCTGCCCAACGCCCGCTTCGACGTGCCGGATCCGGGGCCCGACACGACGTACGACGCCGTGGCCGTCGACCAGGTCTGAGCCCAGAGCGGCCCCACTGCCCATACGAAAGGGGCGCCCCGGCATCTGCGGGGGCGCCTCTCCTCGTACACCTGTGGCTCACTCCTGCGAGCCGTCCTCGCCGCTCTCGCGGTCGGCGTCTGCCTCGGCCTCCGGCTCCGGCGCGGAGTCCTCCGACCTCTCGACGTTTCGCGCGTCACCGCTCGGCGGCGGATACGGCGGCTTCGTACGGTCGTGCGGAGCGTCCCGCAGGAACGGGCCCTCGGCCTCCGTCGCATGCCCGGGCCCACCGTCGCGCCGGCGCAGATAGCGCTCGAATTCGCGCGCGATCGCCTCGCCCGACGCCTCGGGCAGCTCGGCGGTGTCCCGCGCCTCCTCCAACGTCTGGACGTACTCGGCGACTTCGCTGTCCTCCGCGGCCAGCTGGTCCACACCGAGCTGCCAGGCGCGGGCGTCCTCCGGCAGCTCGCCGAGCGGGATCCTGAGGTCGATCAGGTCCTCGAGGCGGTTCAGGAGCGCCATGGTCGCCTTGGGGTTCGGCGGCTGCGAGACGTAGTGCGGCACCGCGGCCCACAGGGAGACCGCGGGCACGCCCGCGTGCGTGCAGGCCTCCTGGAGCACTCCGACGATTCCGGTGGGGCCCTCGTAGCGGGTCTCCTCCAGGTTCATGGAGCGGGCCAGGTCCGGGTCCGAGGTCACGCCGCTGACGGGGACGGGCCGCGTGTGCGGGGTGTCGCCGAGCAACGCGCCCAGGATCACCACGAGTTCGACCCCCAGCTCATGGGCGAAGCCGAGCAGCTCGTTGCAGAACGAGCGCCAGCGCATCGACGGCTCGATCCCGCGGACGAGCACCAGGTCGCGCGGCTTGGCGCCGCCGACGCGGACCACCGAGAGCCGGGTCGTCGGCCAGGTGATCTTCCGGGTGCCGCCCTCCATGAACACGGTCGGCCGGTTGACCTGGAAGTCGTAGTAGTCCTCGGCGTCCAGGGCGGCGAAGACCTCGCCCTTCCACTCCCGGTCCAGATGCGCGACCGCGGTGGAGGCGGCGTCACCGGCGTCGTTCCAGCCCTCGAACGCGGCCACCATGACCGGGTCGACCAGCTCGGGAACCCCTTCGAGCTCGATCACCCAGCGCCTCCTTCCGACGTTGCACTGTGCACGCCCCAACCTTACGGCCATCCCCGGGGCCTTCCGCAGCCCCCTTGCACGGGGCAGGAAGCCCCGCTGCACCGGGTCGGCGGTCCCCTGCGCGGGGCCGGTGCCGTGTGGTCAAGGTGAGGGGAGTTTGTCTTGGGGACTTCACCCCCAAACCCTCGGTTCCGAATTCATCCGAGCTTGTGGGCTCCAAGGGGTGTCAGAACACGGTCGGAACTCTGGACGCCCCCAGTCGCCGGAGCTATACATCGGACGTTACATCGGATGTCCGAGAAAGATCCGATCTCATCGGCCGGGTCACGGGGGGCGTGGGGCGTACATGGCAGAGACCGTCACCAGCCTCGACGTGCAGGACCTCCGCTTCCCCACCTCGGAGCAGCTCGACGGGTCCGACGCCATGCACCCCGACCCCGACTACTCGGCCGCGTATGTCGTGCTGCGCACGGACGGCGGGGCCGAAGGGCACGGCTTCTGCTTCACCCTCGGCCGCGGCAACGAGGTCGCCGCTGCCGCCATCGCGGCCCTGCGCCCGTATGTCATCGGCCGTCCGGCCCCGCGCGGGGCCGCGGACCTGGCCGCACTCCACCGCGCGCTCACGCACGACTCCCAACTGCGCTGGCTCGGCCCGGAGAAGGGCGTCATGCATATGGCGGCCGGCGCGGTGGTGAACGCGGCCTGGGACCTCGCCGCCGTCCGGGCGGGCCTGCCCGTCTGGGAGTTCCTCGCCGCGCTGAGCCCCGAGGAGCTCGTCTCACTCGTGGACTTCCGGTACCTGACCGACGCGCTCACCCCGCAGGAGGCGCTCGCCCTGCTGCGCGCCGCCGAACCCGGCCGTGCGGCGCGGGCCCGTGCGCTCAAGGCCACCGGCTACCCCGCGTACACCACCTCGCCCGGCTGGCTCGGCTACGACGACGCCAAGCTCGTCCGCCTCGCGCAGGAAGCGGTGACCGGAGGCTTCGAGCAGATCAAGCTGAAGATCGGCGAGGACCTCGGCGACGATCTGCGGCGGATGCGGCTGGCCCGCGAGGCGGTCGGCCCCGGGGTGCGCATCGCCCTCGACGCCAACCAACGCTGGGACGTGGGCGACGCGCTGCGCCGGCTGGCGGCGCTCGCCCCGTACGACCCGTACTGGATCGAGGAGCCGACCAGCCCGGACGACATCCTCGGGCACGCCGCCGTGCGCGCCGGGCAGCCGGTCAAGGTCGCCACCGGCGAACACGTCGCCAACCGCGTCGTGTTCAAGCAGCTCCTCCAGGCCGGCGCCGTGGACTTCGTCCAGATCGACGCGGCCCGGGTCGCGGGCGTCAACGAGAACCTCGCCGTCCTGCTGCTCGCCGCCAAGTTCGGGGTGCCGGTCTGCCCGCACGCCGGCGGGGTCGGACTGTGCGAACTCGTCCAGCATCTCGCCATGTTCGACTACGTGGCGGTCTCCGGCTCCCTTGAGGGCCGGGTCATCGAGTACGTGGACCACCTGCACGAGCACTTCACGCACCCCGCGGTCGTCGAGTCGGGCCGCTACAAGGCACCCACCGCACCGGGATTCTCCGCCCGGATGCACCCCGAGTCGATCGCGGCCCACCGCTATCCCGACGGGCCGGTCTGGCGGTCCCGTCTGAGGGGGAGGAGCTGATCGGCGGCCTCAGCCGTCGAGCCCCCTCGGGTGCTCAGAGCGTGGTGCGCAGCCACTGCTCCACGCTCGCCACATGGACGGTCGCCCAGGACCTGGCGGCCTCCGCGTCGCGGTCGCGCAGCGCACCGAGGATCATGCGGTGTTCGTGCAGGGTGCGGCCGACCGCGTCCTCCTGGGTCAGGCCGCGCCAGACCCGCGCCCGTGTCGTCGGCCCGGAGAGCCCGTCGAGCAGCGAGCAGAGCACCGCGTTGCCGGAGGCCTGCACGATGCTGCGGTGGAACTCCAGGTCGCACGCCACCAGTTCCTCCACGGAGGGTTCCGGGCCGAGCGCGTCCAACTGGTCTTCGAGCGCCTTCAGTTCGGCGTCGTCGATGAGGGCGCTGGCCATCGCCGTGGCGGCCGGCTCCAGGATCCGGCGTACCGCCAGGAACTCCAGGACGGTGTCGTCCCGGTGGAAGTCCACGACGAAGCCGAGCGCTTCGAGCAGCAGCTGCGGATCGAGGCTGGTCACATAGGTGCCGTCGCCCTGGCGCACGTCGAGGATGCGGATCAGCGAGAGGGCCCGTACGGCCTCGCGCAGCGAGTTGCGGGACAGGCCCAGCTCGGCGGCGAGCTCGCTCTCCTTGGGGAGCCGGTCACCGGGCCGCAGCGCGCCGGAGACGATCATTTCTTTGATCTTCTCGATGGCCTCGTCCGTGACCGCCATGGCGACCTCCCCATACCTCCGATGTATTCGGCCCATTATGCGGCCGTACGACGGCGTGGGAAGGTGTTTCCGCAGATCAAGCGCTTGCTGTGACAGTGGGTCACCAATAGTGGCGCTCCGTGCAGGGCCTCGGCGGCCGGACACAGGTGTGAGGGACGGCCGCGCGCGGCGACCGCCCCTCACATCCCCCGATGTCCCCTGTTCCCGGGGCTACTTGGTGTCGAGCAGCCCCTGGACCTTGCCGCGCACCTCGTCGGTGGCGAGGCCGCGGATGGTCAGGGTCGTACGGCGGCGGAGCACGTCGTCCGCCGTCTCGGCCCACTCGTGGTCGCGGGCGTAGACGACCTGGGCCCAGATCTCCGGGGCGTCCGGGTGGATCCGCTGCGCCAGGTCCGGGTTCTCGTTGGCGAGCCGCGCGATGTCGAAGGCCAGCGAACCGTAGTGCGTGGCCAGGTGCTTCGCCGTGTCGGCGGCCATCCGCGGGCCGGGCGCCGGACCGTCCACGAGCAGGCGGTGGGCGACGGCACGCGGGTTGGCGATACCCGGCAGCGGCAGCTTCTTCGGCAGCCGCGCGATGGGCTCCAGGTCGTCGCCGAGCGGGTGGCCGGGCAGCTGCGCCAGCTTGTTCATGACGGTGCGGCCGATGTGCCGGAAGGTGGTCCACTTGCCGCCGGCCACCGACAGCATGCCGCCCTTGCCCTCGGTCACCACCGTCTCGCGCTTGGCCTTCGCGGTGTCGCCCGGGCCGCCGGGCAGCACGCGCAGACCGGCGAAGGAGTACGTGATCAGATCGCGCGACAGCTGTTGGTCGCGGATCGAGAACGCAGCCTCGTCCAGGATCTGCTTGGTGTCCTGCTCGGTGACGGACACCTCGCGCGGATCGCCCTCGTACACCTCGTCGGTGGTGCCGAGCAGGAGCATGTCCTCCCACGGCAGCGCGAAGGTGATGCGGTACTTGTCGATCGGAGTCGCGAGCGCGGCCTTCCACGGCGAGGTGCGCTTGAGGACGAGGTGCGCGCCCTTGGAGAGGCGGATCGAGGGCGCCGCGTTCGGGTCCTCCATCGAGCGCAGGTGGTCCACCCACGGGCCGGTCGCGTTCAGTACGAGCCGTGCGTCGACCCCGAACTCCGTACCGTCCAAACGGTCCTTGAGCTCGGCACCCGTGACCCGGCCGCGCGTGAAGCGCAGGCCCGTGACCTCGGCGTGGTTGAGCACCACGGCACCCGAGTCCACGGCCGCGCGGACCGTCATCAGGGCCATCCGCGCGTCGTTCATCTGGTCGTCGCCGTACACGGCCACGGCCTTGAGGTTGTCGGTGCGCAGCTCGGGCACGTCCTGCGCGGCCTTCGACGGGCTCAGCAGATGGCCGACGCCGTCGCCGAACGCGGAGAGCGCGCTGTACGCGAACACGCCCGCGCCCAGCTTCGCCGCGCCGTGCGGACCGCCCTTGTACACGGGCAGGTAGAAGGTGAGCGGGTTGGCGAGGTGCGGTGCCACCTGGCGGGAGACCGCGCGCCGCTCGAAGTGGTTCTCGGCCACGAGCTTCACCGCGCCGGTCTGCAGATAGCGCAGACCGCCGTGGAGCAGCTTGGAGGAGGCCGACGAGGTGGCGCCGGCGAAGTCGCCGGCGTCCACGAGCGCCACCCGCAGCCCGGACTGCGCGGCGTGCCACGCGGTGGAGATGCCCAGGATCCCGCCGCCGATGACCAGCAGGTCGTAGGTGGCGCGCGACAGCAGGTCGCGGGTCTCGGCGCGGCTCGGGTTGCCGCCCGCTGCCGCGTGCGTGCCGAGCGAAGGGATGCTCTGCAGGGTGGTGCTCATGGTCAACTCCTCGTCGGCGCCGGCTGGTCGGCCTGACCAGCCGGCACCCTCATGCGAGACCGGTCAGGCCTCGTCGTCCTCGACCCAGCCCATGGTCCGCTCCACGGCCTTGAGCCAGCTCTTGTACTCGCGGTCCCGCTGGTCGGCCGGCATCCGCGGGGTCCACTCCGCGGCGCGGCGCCAGTTGGCCCGCAGGGCGTCGGTGTCCGGCCAGTAGCCGACGGCAAGACCGGCGGCGTAGGCGGCACCGAGGCAGGTCGTCTCGGCCACCATCGGACGCACCACGGGCGCGTCCAGGAAGTCCGAAAGGGTCTGCATCAGCAGGTTGTTGGAGGTCATTCCGCCGTCGACCTTGAGCGCGGTCAGCTCGACACCGGAGTCCTTCGTCATGGCGTCCGTGATCTCACGGGTCTGCCAGGCGGTGGCCTCCAGGACCGCGCGGGCGATGTGCGCCTTCGTCACGTAACGCGTCAGACCGGCGATCACACCGCGGGCGTCGGAGCGCCAGTACGGGGCGAACAGACCCGAGAAGGCCGGCACGAAGTACGCGCCGCCGTTGTCCTCGACGGAGGAGGCGAGGGTCTCGATCTCCGCGGCCGAGTTGATCAGGCCCATCTGGTCGCGCATCCACTGCACCAGCGAACCGGTGACGGCGATGGAGCCTTCCAGCGCATAGACGGGCTTCTGGTCGCCGATGCGGTAACCGACCGTCGTGAGCAGCCCGTTGTACGAGTTCACCGGCTTGTCGCCGGTGTTCATCAGCATGAAGGTGCCGGTGCCGTACGTGGACTTGGCCTCGCCCTCGGCGAAACAGGTCTGGCCGAACAGCGCGGCCTGCTGGTCACCGAGCGCCGAGGCGACCGGCACACCCGCGAGGACGCCTTCCTTGGCGTGCCCGTAGACCTCGGCGGAGGAACGGATCTCGGGGAGCACGGCGGCCGGGATGTCCATCGAATGCAGGATGCGCTCGTCCCAGGCCATCTCGTGCAGGTTCATCAGCATGGTGCGCGAGGCGTTGGTGACGTCCGTGACGTGCACACCGCCGTCCACGCCACCGGTCAGGTTCCAGATGACCCAGGAGTCCATCGTGCCGAAGAGGATGTCGCCGCGCTCGGCGCGCTCGCGCAGCCCCTCGACGTTGTCGAGCAGCCAGCGGACCTTCGGGCCGGAGAAGTACGACGCGAGCGGCAGACCGGTCTCGCGGCGGAAGCGGTCCTGCCCGACGTTGCGGCCGAGCTCCTTGCACAGCGCGTCGGTGCGGGTGTCCTGCCACACGATCGCGTTGTGCACCGGCTCGCCGGTGTTCTTGTCCCAAAGGAGCGTGGTCTCACGCTGGTTGGTGATGCCGATCGCCTTCACGTCGGCGGCGGTGATGCCCGCCTTGGTGATCGCGCCGGCGACGACGGACTCGACGTTCGCCCAGATCTCCTTGGCGTCGTGCTCGACCCAGCCGGGCTTGGGGAAGATCTGCTCGTGCTCGCGCTGGTCGACGGAGACGATCCGGCCGTCGGTGTCGAAGACGATGCAGCGGCTGGAGGTCGTGCCCTGGTCGATGGCCGCGATGAACGGTCCCGCGGTGTGTGCGTCGGTCATTTCTGGTGCTCCAAGAAGTCTGTGTACGGCGGCTCGTGCGTCCCTGTGTGTTTCGGTCAGGCGAAGGCGATGTTGTAGAGACCGCCCGCGATCGCACCGCCGATGAGGGGACCCGCGACCGGGATCCAGGCGTACGACCAGTCCGAACCGCCCTTGTTCGGCAGCGGCAGCACCGCGTGGACGATGCGCGGGCCGAGGTCGCGGACCGGGTTGATGGCGTACCCGGTGGGGCCGCCGAGCGAGAGGCCGATGCCGACCACGACGAGCGCGGTGATCAGCCCGCCGAGCACCCCGAGACCGTTGCCTTCGGCGTTGAGGCCCTGGGTGAGGATCGCGAGGACCAGGACGACCGTGGCGATGATCTCGGTCGCGAGGTTCTGCGCGACGTTACGGATCTCCGGACCCGTCGAGAAGATGCCGAGGACCGGGCCCGGCTCGCTGTTGGGGACGGCCTTGACCGTGTCCTGCGCGCCCGGGCCGCCGACGATCTCGCGGTCCGTGAGGTGGGCCTGGAACTGGCCGTAGTAGGTGATCCACACCAGGACGGCACCGATCATGGCGCCGAGCAGCTGCGAGAAGAGGTAAAGGGGCACTTTGCCCCACTCGGTGCCGCCTTCTATTGCCAGGCCGACGGTGACGGCCGGGTTGAGGTGGGCGCCCGAGACGCCGCCGGCGAGGTAGGCGCCGGTCAGCACGGCGAAGCCCCAGCCGAAGGTGATGGCGAGCCATCCGGCGTTGCGGGCCTTCGAGTGCTTGAGCGTGACGGCGGCACAGACACCGCCGCCGAGCAGGATGAGCACGGCGGTACCGATGACCTCGCCGATGAAGATATCCGAGCTGGACACCCGCGACTCCTTTGTCCTTCGTCCAGGTGATTACCGGGCAGAGCCAGGTAGTTGGGAGCGGTGCTCGATCCGCGTTGTCACACCCTACCCCGTATTGCCGGTAGCTGTTCGACAATGCCGACCGATGAACGGAAGTCTTGTTCCCGGGTGAACACGACGTCAAGGCTTCTGTGACGGGAATCCCGATCGTTACGGGAGAGAACGTGAAGGCGGCCGGGGCCGGTGCGAGCGGTGGGTCAGCAGGGGTGGGCGGAACGTGCTCAGAACCTGCCCGCGCCGAGGTCCCGCGACACCGCGCGGGCACAGTCGCGCACCGCGGCCACCAGCTCGTTGCGCAGCTCGCCGGCGGCACACACGCGCTCCACGGCGCCGGTGATGCCGACCGCGCCGACCGGCATCCGGCGCCGGTCGTGGATGGGTGCGGCCACGGAGGCCACGCCGTCCCAGGTCTCCTCCACGTCGGAGGCCCAGCCCCGCGCCCGCGTCAGATCCAGTACGGATTCGAACTCGTCCAGGCCCGTGACCGTACGGGGCGTGAACTCCTTGCGCTCCACTTCGACCACCTCGCTGTGTGCCACCGGGTCGTAGGCGCACAGCACCTTGCCGAGGGCGGTGGAGTGCAGCGGGTGCATCGCGCCCACCTCAAGCACCTGCCGGGACTCGTCGGGCCGGAACACGTGGTGCACGATCAGGACGCCCTGCTGGTGCAGGACCCCCAGGTACACGCTCTCGCCGCTGGAGCGGGCGAGGTCGTCGGTCCAGACGAGGGCGCGGGCGCGCAGCTCGTGGATGTCGAGGTAGCTGTTGCCCAGGCGCAGCAGCTCGGCGCCCAGCTGGTAGCGGCCGGAGGCGGCGTCCTGCTCCACGAAGCCCTCGGCCTGCAACGTGCGCAGGATCCCGTGCGCGGTGCCCTTCGCGAGACCGAGCGAGGAGGCGATGTCGGAGAGGCCGAGGCGTCGCTCGCCGCCGGCGAGCAGCCGCAGCATGGCGGCGGCGCGCTCGAGCGACTGGATGTTCTTCGCCATCGCCTACAAGCCTCCTGGTCGTTCGACAATGCTGAACACTATCGGCCGTTGTCGACCTTGTCCTAATGGCGAGCACCGTCGATTTCCGTAAGTGGCCGACATCGTGGCGCACGTCCCGTACGACCGCGACGCCCACCCCGGCGTCCCGTCGCGGTCCGACCCCTGGGACGCCCCTCTCCTCGGGACCTTGGTCCCGGCTACCCTGACCGGGTGCGCCTTCCACCGGGAGGGCGCAAAGCCGACAGCCGTCGCACACAGGGAGTTCTTCCATGGCCTCGCAGCCGACCCCGTCCGCAGGTACCTCAGCCGCACACGGCGCCCGTATCGCAGCCCTCCGAGAGGCCCTCGCCAGCCGCGTGGTCGTGGCCGACGGCGCGATGGGGACCATGCTCCAGGCGCAGGACCCGACCCTGGAGGACTTCCAGCAGCTCGAAGGCTGCAACGAGATCCTGAACATCACGCGTCCCGACATCGTGCGCTCGGTGCACGAGGAGTACTTCGCCGTCGGCGTCGACTGCGTGGAGACCAACACCTTCGGCGCGAACGCCACCGCCGCGAGCGAGTACGAGATCGCCGACCGCATCTACGAACTCTCCGAGGCGGGCGCGCGGATCGCCCGCGAGGTCGCCGACGAGTTCGCCGCCAAGGACGGCCGCCAGCGCTGGGTGCTCGGCTCGGTCGGCCCGGGTACGAAGCTGCCGACGCTCGGCCACACCACGTACACCTCGATCCGCGACGGCTACCAGCAGAACGCCGAGGGGCTGCTCGCCGGCGGCGCCGACGCCCTGATCGTGGAGACCACGCAGGACCTCCTGCAGACCAAGGCCGGCCTCATCGGCGCACGCCGCGCGATGGACGCGCTCGGCATCGACGTCCCCCTTATCTGCTCCCTCGCCTTCGAGACCACCGGCGTGATGCTGCTCGGCTCCGAGATCGGTGCCGCGCTCACCTCGCTCGAACCGCTCGGCATCGACCTGATCGGCCTCAACTGCTCGACCGGCCCCGCCGAGATGAGCGAGCACCTGCGCTATCTGGCCCGCCACTCGCGTACACCGCTGATGTGCATGCCGAACGCCGGCCTTCCCGTCCTGACCAAGGACGGCGCGTACTTCCCGCTCACCCCGCCGGAGATGGCGGACGCGCAGGAGAACTTCGTCAACGAGTTCGGCCTGTCCCTGGTGGGCGGCTGCTGCGGTTCGACGCCCGAGCACCTGCGTCAGGTGGTCGAGCGCGTACGGGACATGTCGCCGCGCGAGCGCGACCCGCAGCCCGAGCCGGGCGCCTCCTCGCTCTACCAGACCGTCCCGTTCCGCCAGGACATCTCGTACATGGCGATCGGCGAGCGCACCAACGCCAACGGCTCGAAGAAGTTCCGCGAGGCCATGCTCGAAGGCCGCTGGGACGACTGCGTGGAGATGGCCCGCGACCAGATCCGCGAGGGCGCGCACATGCTCGACCTGTGCGTGGACTACGTGGGCCGCGACGGCGTCGCGGACATGAAGGAGCTCGCGGGCCGCTTCGCCACCGCCTCCACGCTGCCGATCGTCCTGGACTCCACCGAAGTGGACGTCATCCAGGCCGGGTTGGAGCACCTGGGCGGGCGCGCCGTCATCAACTCCGTGAACTACGAGGACGGAGACGGACCCGAGTCCCGCTTCGCGAAGGTCACCAAGCTCGCCAAGGAGCACGGTGCCGCGCTGATCGCCCTGACCATCGACGAGGAGGGCCAGGCCCGCACCGTCGAGAACAAGGTCGCCATCGCCGAGCGGATCATCGAGGACCTCACCGGCAACTGGGGCATCCTCGAGTCCGACATCCTCATCGACACCCTGACCTTCACCATCTGCACCGGTCAGGAGGAGTCCCGCAAGGACGGCATCGCCACGATCGAGGCGATCCGCGAGCTGAAGAAGCGCCACCCGGACGTGCAGACCACCCTCGGTCTGTCGAACATCTCCTTCGGCCTCAACCCCGCCGCCCGTATCCTCCTCAACTCGGTCTTCCTCGACGAGTGCGTGAAGGCGGGCCTCGACTCGGCCATCGTGCACGCCTCGAAGATCCTGCCGATCGCACGCTTCGACGAGGAGCAGGTCAAGGTCGCGCTCGACCTCATCTACGACCGCCGCAGCGAGGGTTACGACCCGCTGCAGAAGCTGATGGAGCTCTTCGAGGGCGCCACCACCAAGTCCCTGAAGGCGGGCAAGGCCGAGGAGCTGGCCGCGCTCCCGCTGGACGAGCGCCTCCAGCGCCGCATCATCGACGGCGAGAAGAACGGCCTGGAGGCCGACCTCGACGAGGCGCTCCAGGACACCCCGGCCCTCGACATCGTCAACAACACGCTGCTCGAAGGCATGAAGGTGGTCGGCGAGCTGTTCGGCTCCGGCCAGATGCAGCTGCCGTTCGTGCTCCAGTCGGCCGAGGTCATGAAGACCGCGGTGGCCTACCTCGAACCGCACATGGAGAAGGTCGAGGGCGAGGAGGCCGGCAAGGGCACCATCGTGCTCGCCACGGTCCGCGGCGACGTGCACGACATCGGCAAGAACCTCGTGGACATCATCCTCTCCAACAACGGCTACAACGTGGTGAATCTGGGCATCAAGCAGCCCGTCTCCGCGATCCTGGACGCCGCCCAGGAGCACAAGGCCGACGTCATCGGCATGTCCGGTCTCCTGGTGAAGTCCACCGTGATCATGAAGGAGAACCTGGAGGAGCTGAACCAGCGCAAGCTGGCGGCCGACTACCCGGTGATCCTCGGCGGCGCCGCCCTGACCCGCGCCTACGTCGAGCAGGACCTGCACGAGATCTACGAGGGCGAAGTCCGCTACGCCCGCGACGCGTTCGAGGGCCTGCGCCTCATGGACGCCCTCATCGGCGTCAAGCGCGGCGTGCCCGGCGCGGTCCTGCCCGAGCTGAAGCAGCGCCGGGTCAAGGCCACCGGCGCCCAGGTCACCGAGTCCGCGGACGAGGAGCCCAAGGGCCGCTCCGACGTCGCCGTCGACAACCCCGTCCCGGAGCCGCCCTTCTGGGGCACCCGCGTCATCAAGGGCATCCAGCTCAAGGAGTACGCGTCCTGGCTGGACGAGGGCGCGCTGTTCAAGGGCCAGTGGGGCCTCAAGCAGAACCGCAAGGGCGACGGACCCTCGTACGAGGAACTCGTCGAGACCGAGGGCCGCCCGCGCCTGCGCGGCTGGCTGGACGAGCTGCACACCAAGAACCTGCTCGAAGCGGCCGTGGTCTACGGCTACTTCCCCTGTGTGTCCAAGGGCGAGGACCTGATCATCCTCGACGAGCAGGGCAACGAGCGCACCCGCTTCACCTTCCCGCGCCAGCGCCGCGGCCGCCGCCTGTGCCTCGCGGACTTCTTCCGCCCCGAGGAGTCCGGCGAGACCGACGTCGTGGGCCTCCAGGTCGTCACCGTCGGCTCGAAGATCGGCGAGGCCACGGCCGAGCTGTTCGAGTCGAACTCGTACCGCGACTACCTCGAACTCCACGGCCTGTCCGTGCAGTTGGCCGAGGCGCTCGCCGAGTACTGGCACGCGCGGGTCCGCTCCGAGCTCGGCTTCTCCGGCGAGGACCCGTCCGCGATGGAGGACATGTTCGCGCTCAAGTACCGCGGCGCCCGCTTCTCGCTCGGTTACGGGGCCTGCCCCGACCTGGAGGACCGCGCGAAGATCGCGGAGCTCCTGGAGCCCGAGCGCATCGGCGTGCACCTGAGCGAGGAGTTCCAGCTGCACCCCGAGCAGTCCACGGACGCCATCGTGATCCACCACCCGGAGGCGAAGTACTTCAACGCCCGCTAGGGCGTACGGGGGCGCCTCGGGGAGCCCCCGGAAGATCTCCCGCGCACTTCGCGCGGACGGGACGTACACTGGTCGGTCCAGTGCAGGCCGGTCGCCACCAGGCGACCGGCCTTCTCGTCCCTTACGGAGGTGTGCCCGGATGACCAGTACGGTCCCCGCAGTCGGTACCCGGACGGCGCAGAGCAACCTGCAAGCCGTCCTCCTCGACATGGACGGCACCCTGGTGGACACCGAGGGCTTCTGGTGGGACGCCGAGGTCGAGGCGTTCGCGAAGCTCGGCCATGCGCTCGACGAGTCCTGGCGCGACGTCGTCGTGGGCGGCCCGATGAGCCGCAGCGCCGGCTTCCTGATCGAGGCGACCGGCGCCGACATCACCCTGCCGGAGCTGACCGTGCTGCTCAACGACGCCTTCGAGGACCGGATCAGCCGCACGCTGCCGCTGATGCCCGGCGCCGCCAGACTCCTCGCCGAACTCGCCGCGCACGAAGTGCCCACCGCCCTCGTCTCGGCCTCGCACCGCCGCATCATCGACCGCGTCCTGGACTCGCTCGGCCGGCACCACTTCCACCTGACGGTGGCGGGCGACGAGGTGCAGCGCACCAAGCCGCACCCCGACCCGTATCTGCACGCCGCGGCCCGCCTCGGCGCCGACCCCGCACGCTGCGCCGTGGTCGAGGACACCGCCACGGGCGTGGCCGCCGCCGAGGCGGCCGGCTGCCGGGTCGTCGCGGTCCCGTCGGTGGCGCCGATCGCGCCGAGCCCGGGGCGTACGGTCGTCTCCTCGCTGGAAGAGGTCGACCTGCCGTTCCTGCGGGCCGTGGTGGGTCACTGACCCGGCCACGGCCCGGACGGCGGATCGGGCAGAGATCAATTACCGGTTCGCCCGGGCCACCTGTTCGATCAGGCCACGGCCGAAAGGCAGTTGGCCGCCGATTACGGGAATGCACCGGGCGTTCACCGAGCGTGCGCCGGTGAATCCCGGGAAACGCAGCGCATTGGCGCGTGTATTTTCCGTCACGCAGGAATGAGGAATTCCCCTGCGGGACAAACGAGTTGACCAGGTGACTTTTCTCACGTCCGCGCGCGTCGACAACCGCTCGCGCGTGTGCTGACGCCCCCGTCTGTGGGGGTTCGGGGCCGCCGTTGTGTCCCGATTGGCTACCGGGTGCACGAAACCTTCCGTACCCCGGATTTCGGTGTGTCCGCGTCCGCTCCCGCAGCGTGATTACGCCCAACTCCGGGGCGCCGCAGCCGACCTGACCCCGCGCACTAATGTCTTCGCGAGAACCCCGAGAACACCGTCATAACTTCCATGCCCTGCGCACCCACACCTTGTCGCGGGATCCATGGGATCGATCGTTGGAGTACTTCGCGCATGAACCGCAAGACACTGGTGCTGCCGGTCGCAGTCGGCCTGCTCGCCCCCGTCCTCGCCGCCTGCGGCGGCAGCGACAGCGGCGGCGACGGTGACGAGGCGATCGTGATCGGCACCACTGACGCGTTCGCCGCCACCTCCGACGCCCCCGCGCCGTTCGACCCGGCCTACGCGTACGACGCCGGTTCGTGGAACATCCTGCGCCAGACCGTGCAGACCCTGCTCATGCAGCCGCGCGGCGGTGGCGACCCGCAGCCCGAGGCCGCCGAGCGCTGCGGGTTCACGGACAACCTGAACAAGCGCTACGAGTGCACGCTGCGCGGCGGCCTCAAGTTCGCCAACGGCGACGCGCTGGACGCCAAGGCCGTCAAGTTCTCCATCGAGCGCACCCTCCACCTCGGCAACACCCTGCCGGAGGCCCAGAACAGCGGTGTCTCCTCGCTGCTCTCCGGGATCGACACGGTCGAGGCGGTCGGCGAGAACAAGGTCGTCTTCCACCTCAACGCCTCCGACGCCACGTTCCCGCAGAAGCTGGCGACCCCTGCCGCGGGCATCGTGAACCCCGACTCGTACGAGAAGGGCAAGCTGCGCAAGGGCTTCGAGGTCGACTCCTCCGGTCCGTACACCCTCGAGACCGAGACCCGCCAGGGCGACGGCGCCGAGGAGGTCGTCAAGACCGTCTTCACCAAGAACCCGAACTACAAGGGTTCCCTGGAGCTCAAGAGCGACAAGCTCGAGATGCGCACCTTCGCCAAGTCCGCCGAGATGAGCGCCGCCCTGAAGAAGGGTGACATCGACGTCATGGGCCGCACCATCGAGCCGGCCCAGATCAAGGAGTTCACCTCCGGAGCCGTCGACGGCGTCGAGCTGGTCGAGATGCCGGGCCTCGAGATCCGCTACCTCGGCTTCGACACCGACGCCCCGGTCGTCCAGGAAAAGGCCGTCCGCCAGGCGATCGCGCAGGTCGTGGACCGCGCCTCCCTGGTCTCCGAGGTCTACGGCACCACCGCCGAGGAGCTCTACTCGCTGGTGCCCAGCAGCATCACCGGGCACAAGAACTCCTTCTTCAACAAGTACACCGACCCGAGCAAGGACAAGGCCGCCCAGTACCTGAACAAGGCGGGCGTCAAGACCCCGGTCAAGCTCACCCTCAACTACACGACCGACCACTACGGTGAGGTCACCAAGCAGGAGTTCGAGGTCCTGCGCGACCAGCTCAACGAGAGCAAGCTCTTCGACGTCGACATCGCCGGCAAGCCGTGGAAGTCCTTCCGCCCCGCCGAGCTCAAGGGCGAGTACGCCGTCTACGGCATGGGCTGGTTCCCCGACTTCCCGGACGCGGACAACTTCCTCGCACCCTTCCTCACCAAGGACAACATCCTCAACTCGCCCTACAGCAACAGCCGGGTCGTCAACGACCTGATCCCGCAGTCCCGTCAGGAGGCCGACCGCCTCGCCGCCGGCGACTCCCTGAAGGAGATCCAGGACGTCGTCGCCGAGGACGTGCCGGTCCTCCCGCTGTGGCAGGGCAAGACCTACGTCGCCGCCCGCGACGACATCACCGGTGTCGAGTGGGTGCTCAACTCCTCCTCCAACATGCAGCTCTGGGAGCTCGGGCGCGGCATCGGCGAGTGACGCCGCACCGCCCGGCCGTCTGATCCATCCGGGCACGCTCCGCACAGGGGGCGTGCCCGGCTCACCCACACCTCCGGGGATCCAGTGAACATACGTAAGTCCTGGCCGGCGCCCGTGCTCGCGGCCGGTCTCGCCGCGGGTCTGCTCAGCGGCTGCGGTTCGGAACAGAGCGCCGGCAGCGGCGAAGACGGCCAGATCGTGGTCGGCATGTCCGACGACGTCCAGGCCACCGACCCGGCCTCCGGCTACGACCCGGGCTCCTGGCTGCTGTTCAACAACGTCTTCCAGTCGCTGCTCTCGTTCCCCAAGGGCGCGACGGAGCCGCAGCCCGAGGCCGCCGAGTCCTGCAAGTTCACGGACTCCGCGACCAAGGAGCTGACCTGCAAGCTGCGGGACGGCCTGAAGTTCTCCAACGGCAACGAGCTCACCTCGAAGGACGTCAAGTACTCCTTCGACAGGACCGTGAAGATCGACGACCCCGACGGTCCCGCGGTCATGTTCAGCTCGCTCGACCGGATCACGACCCCCGACGTCCGGACGGTCGTCTTCCACCTCAAGGTCCCCGACGCGACCTTCCCGAGCAAGATCGCCTCCGGTGCCGGCTCGATCGTCGACCACCGCGAGTACCCGGCGGACAAGCTGCGCGAGGACGGCAAGGCGGTCGGCTCGGGCGCGTACACCCTCGACTCGTACGGCGAGAACGAGGCCGTGTTCAAGGTCAACGGCTCGTACGAGGGCAGCGCCGAGACCCGCAACTCGGGTGTGACCCTGCGCTTCTTCCACGACGACCGCGAGAAGCTCAAGGACGCCATGCTCGGCGGCGACATCGACATCGCCTACCGAGGCCTGTCGGCCGCCGACATCGCGGACCTGGAGAGCAGCACCGACGCCGAGCAGAAGGCGGAGGTCATCGAGGGCACCAGCGCCGAGGTCCAGCACATCGTCCTCAACACGAACGACCCGGTCACCGGCAAGCTCGGCGTCCGCAAGGCGCTCGCGTACCTCATCGACCGCGAGAAGCTGGTCGCCGACGTGCACGACCAGACCGCCTCGCCGCTGTACTCGATCATTCCGGCCGGCATCGAGGGCCACAACACCGCCTTCTTCGACACCTACGGCGGCAGCCCGCAGCCGGACAAGGCGAAGCAGGCGCTGCGCGCGGACGGCATCACCGACAAGGTGAAGCTCACGCTGTGGGCCACGCCCGCGCGTTACGGCCCGGCCACGGTCGAGGAGTTCAAGGCGATCGCCAAGCAGCTCAACGACAGCGGCCTGTTCGAGGCCGATGTGAAGTCGGTGCCCTTCGAGCAGTACGAGAAGGACGTCGAGGCCGGCAAGTACGGCTTCTACGTGAAGGGCTGGGTCCCGGACTACCCGGACCCGGACAACTTCACCCAGCCGTTCTTCGGCAAGGACAACGTCCTGATGAACAACTACACCAACGAGTCGATCACCGGCGACATCATCCCGTCCACCGCCGCGCAGTCCGACCGCGCCGCCACCCAGGAGCAGTTCGGCCGCCTCCAGGACATCGTCGCCGACGAGGTGCCGATCATCCCGCTGTGGCAGGGCAAGCAGTACGCGGTCGTGGGGGAGGAGATCTCCGGCGTCGAGTGGTGCCTGGACTCCTCGACGGTCTTCCGCTTCTGGGAGCTGCAGAAGGGCTGACCCCGGCCAGCACACGTGAAGAGGGCCGCCCCCGGACGGGGGCGGCCCTCTTCGTCGCTTCCGCGGGGCGGCGGCCGGGTTGCTTCGCGTGCGCTGCCAGGCTGCTTCGCGCGCGCCGCTGTCGGGTGCTTCCCGTGAGCTGGCGCCGAGCTGCTTCGCGCGTGCCGCCGTCGGGTGCTTCCCGTGAGCCGACGCCGGGGCTGCTCCGTCGGCGTCGCTCGCCGCGGGCGCCGCTACTGGGCGCCCGGCCGGACGAGACCGCTCTCGTACGCGTACACCGCGGCCTGCACCCGGTCCCTGAGGCCCAGCTTCGTCAGCACATGGCCGACGTGCGTCTTCACGGTGGTCTCGCTGACGAACAGATCGGCGGCGATCTCGGCGTTCGACAGACCGCGCGCCACCAGCTTCAGCACCTCGACCTCGCGCTCGGTCAGCGTGTTCAGCGTGTCCGGCACCGGCTCCTCGCCGGACGGCAGATGCCCGGCGTACTTGTCGAGCAGGCGCCGCGTGATGCTCGGCGCGAGCATCGCCTCGCCCGCCGCGACCACCCGGATCGCCTGGACCAGCTCGTGCGCGGGAGCGTCCTTGAGCAGGAAGCCGCTGGCGCCCGCCTTGAGCGCCTCCACCACGTACTCGTCGAGATCGAACGTGGTCAGCACGAGCACCTTCGCCGGGCCGTCCCGCTCGGGACCGGTGATCTGCCGCGTCGCCTCGACCCCGTCCATGCGGGGCATCCGGATGTCCATGAGGACCACGTCGGGCTGGAGCGCCCGCACCTGGTCGAGGGCCTGCAGACCGTCCCCGGCCTCGCCGACGACCGCGAGATCCTGCTCCGCCTCGAGGATCATCCGGAACCCGGTGCGCAGCAGCGGCTGGTCGTCGACCAGCAGGACGCGGATGGTCACGGCATGTCTCCTTCGCTCGGCGCGGTCCGGCCCTGTCGGCAAGGACTAGACCGGCCCCATTGTGCCCTGAGCGTCCCCCGCGGCACGCGGCGGCCTGATGCCCGGCGCCTCGCCCGCCGCTGACGGCCGCGTGATCTGCAACGGGTACGGCGGGGGAGTGCCCCCGAACTCCGGGCAGACCGACTGGTGGTCGCACCAGCCGCACAGCTTGCTGGGCCGCGGCCGCCAGTCGCCGCTCTCTGTGGCCGCGCGGATCGCCTCCCACAGCGCGTGCAGCTTGCGCTCCACCCGCTCCAGATCGGCCATCACCGGGTCGTACGTCAGCACGTCACCGCTGCCCAGATAGACCAGCTGCAGCCGGCGCGGGATCACACCTTTCAGCCGCCACACCACGAGCGCGTAGAACTTCATCTGGAACAGCGCACCGTCCGCGTACTCCGCGCGCGGTGCCTTGCCCGTCTTGTAGTCGACGATCCGCACCTCGCCGGTGGGCGCCACGTCCACCCGGTCGATGATGCCGCGCAGCTTCAGGCCCGAGTCGAGGCTGGCCTCGACGAACAGCTCCCGCTCGGCCGGCTCCAGACGGGTCGGGTCCTCCAGCGTGAACCAGCGCTCCACGAGCGCCTCCGCCTCGGTCAGCCACCGGGCGAGCTGCTCACCGGCGCTCTGCTCGTCGGAGTCCTGGAACAGCTCGGCCAGCTCCGGCTTGCTCTCCTTGAGCCGGTCCCACTGCCCGGGGATCAGCGACTTGGCGCGCGGCGCCGTGCGCTCGGCCGCGGGGGCGTCGAACAGCCGCTCAAGGACGGCGTGCACCAAGGTGCCGCGGGTGGCCGCCGGGCTGGGCTTCTCGGGCAGCTTGTCGATGACCCGGAAGCGGTAGAGCAGCGGGCACTGCATGAAGTCGCTCGCGCGCGAGGGCGACAGGGACGCGGGAGGAGCCGCCGTCATCCCGCCGGCCGGACCGGCGACAGTCGCTGCGGGCTCGCCGGCCTCGGTGCTGTTGTCCATGGAGAAGACCCTACGGCCCGCGACTGACAACGGACGCATACCATCGACGGCAGACCGTACGGCACCGCATGATCGTGAGAGAGTGACGCACGCGCAACGCCCCGTCGACACACGGTCGTCGAGCCGGCGGAGCGCACGCGGAACGGCGGCACAGGGCACGCCGCACGCACGTGGGACGAGCACGCCGGGGACCGAAGGGGCGCACAGTGGACGAGAGCGGCACGAGCGGACTGCCGCGTACCGGCGGCGGTGACAGCGGCCCCGGGGAGACGGACGTCCACGAGACCCCGGCCCGCACGAGCCCCGAGGACAAGGAGCGCGCCGAGCAGCCGGTACGGGAGCAGCGCGCCGAGCAGCAGCCTGTACGGGAGGACCGCGCCGAGCAGCCCGCAAGGGAAGGGGCCGCGCGGCCCGCAGCGGATGTTTCGGAACGCGCCGAAGGACCCGCCGCCCGCCAGGACGCGGAACCGGCCGGGAAGACAGCGCCCCCGAGCTCACGACCCGGCACGGACTCCGGCACCGACACCGGATCCGGAGCCGATGCCGACGCGAAGCCGGCACCCGCCACCCCGGCCGAACCCACTCCCGCCGAACCCACACAGGCCGAACCGACCCCGGGCGCACCGACCCCCGACGACCCCCGCCCCGCCACCCCCACCCGGTCGACCGCCCCCGCGACGCCCTCCCGCTCCCTGGCCCACGACGGCAAGGCGCACGACAAGCCACAGGAGAACAAGTCACCCGGCGGCGGCTTTCTCATGGGCCGCATCTTCGGCGTCCCCATCTATGTGGCCCCGAGCTGGTTCCTCGTCGCCGCCCTGATCACCTGGGTGTTCGGCAACCAGCTCGACCGCGTCCTGCCCGAACTCGGCGGCGCCCGCTACCTGGTGTCCCTCTTCTTCGCCGTCGCCTTCTACGGCTCGGTGCTCGTCCACGAGCTCGCCCACACCGTGGCCGCGATCCGCTTCAAGCTCCCGGTGCGCAAGATCCAGCTGCAGTTCTTCGGCGGCGTATCGGAGATCGAGAAGGAGTCCGAGACCCCGGGCCGCGAGTTCGTGCTCGCCTTCGTCGGCCCCCTGCTCTCGCTGGTACTCGCCGCCGTCTTCTACGCGGGCATGCAGGCCGTCGAGCCCGGCACCGTCCCCGGCGTCCTCCTCGCCGGCCTGATGATCTCCAACCTGATCGTCGCCGCCTTCAACCTGCTCCCCGGCCTTCCGCTGGACGGCGGCCGGATGCTGCGCGCCGTCGTCTGGAAGATCACCGGCAAGCCGATGAGCGGCACCGTCGCCGCCGCCTGGGTCGGCCGCGCGCTGGCCGTGTCCGTCCTGATCGGTCTGCCGCTGCTCACCCAGTCCGGCGCGCTCGGCACCGACGCCACGGACGCCGTCGGCGTGGACACGGTCATGGACGCCCTGCTCGCCGCGATCCTGGCGGCGATCATCTGGACCGGCGCCGGCAACAGCCTGCGCATGGCCCGGCTGCGCGAGCGCCTGCCCGAACTGCGGGCCCGCACCCTCACCCGCCGCGCCGTCCCCGTCGAGTCCGCAACCCCGCTCTCGGAGGCGCTGCGCCGCGCCAACGACGCGGGCGCCCGCGCCCTCGTCGTGGTCGACGGACAGGGCGACCCGATCGCGGTCGTACGGGAGGCGGCGATCGTCGGCGTCCCCGAGCACCGCCGCCCCTGGGTCGCCGTCAGCGGCCTCGCCCAGGACCTCACCGAGGGCATGAAGGTCTCCGCCGAGCTCTCCGGCGAGGAATTGCTCGACACCCTGCGGGCCACCCCGGCCACCGAGTACCTCGTCGTCGAGGACACCGGACAGATCTACGGCGTCCTGTCCACCTCCGACGTGGAGCGGGCCTTCGTGAAGGCCATGGACCGTTCCGGCTGACCACCACCCGGCGCCCGACCGCTCCGGCCGGCCCCGCCCGGGCGCCCGCGGGCGTGGCGAGCGGCCCTCTCCACGGCCGGTAGGCTGTTCACATGTCCGAACCGACCGGTGCCGCCCGCCGACGCGGGCCCTTCAAGGTCGGGGACCAGGTACAGCTGACCGACCCCAAGGGCCGCCACTACACGTTCACGCTCGAAGAGGGAAAGAACTTCCACACCCACAAGGGTTCCTTCCCGCACGACGAGCTGATCGGCGCTCCCGAGGGCAGCGTTGTCCGCACGACGGGCAACGTGGCCTACCTCGCGCTGCGCCCCCTGCTCCCCGACTATGTCCTGTCCATGCCCCGCGGCGCCGCCGTGGTCTACCCGAAGGACGCGGGCCAGATCCTCGCCTTCGCCGACATCTTCCCCGGCGCACGCGTCGTGGAGGCCGGTGTCGGATCGGGCTCGCTCAGCAGCTTCCTGCTGCGGGCCATCGGCGACCAGGGCATGCTGCACAGCTACGAACGCCGCGAGGACTTCGCCGAGATCGCCAAGGCGAACGTGGAGCGCTACTTCGGCGGTGAGCACCCCGCCTGGCAGCTCACCGTCGGCGACCTCCAGGACAACCTGTCCGACACCGACGTCGACCGCGTCATCCTGGACATGCTCGCCCCCTGGGAGTGCCTGGACGTCGTCAAGAAGGCGCTCGTCCCCGGCGGCATCCTGTGCTGCTACGTGGCCACCACGACGCAGCTGGCCCGTACCGTCGAGTCCATCCGCGAGATCGGCTGCTTCAACGAGCCGACCTCCTGGGAGACGATGATCCGCAACTGGCACGTGGAGGGCCTCGCGGTCCGCCCCGACCACCGGATGATCGGCCACACCGGCTTCCTGCTCACCGCCCGCCGCCTCGCGGACGGCGTCGAGCCGCCCATGCGCCGCCGCCGCCCCGCCAAGGGCGCCTACGGCGAGGACTACGACGGCCCCAACGCCGACGGCGGCTCCCGCGGCCGCTGACCCGTACGACGTCGACGCAAGTCTTCGTCAGCCTTCGTGAGGCTTCAACGCACCGGCGCCGCCGCCGAGTTCCCGGGACACACCCGGAACTCGGCGGCGGCGCCGTCGTATTGGGCGTCCGCCCGATTGCGGCGCCGACCGGGGCGAGGCATTGACCGAGCCTTTACGCGCCGACACGCACCCCGCCGTTCCGCGCCCTTGTGAGGTGTGACACCATGCCGGACACCCCCACCGGCACAGCCCTCACAGGAGACACTCCTAGTGCAGCACTCCGTCGTTCCGGAGCTCGCCCACACCCGTAGCAACCCCATGCACTGGCTCGCCACCGCCGCGGCCCTCGCCGCCGTCGTCGCCGCCTCCGCCTTCGTGCAGCCCGACGACGCCACCGCCGCCCAGGCGGGACCGCCGGCCGTGACCGCACAGGCCGCCCCCGACCCGGCCGCCGCCCGGATCCCGATGAACTGCCCGGGCGAGGGCCCGCAGATCCTCCAGCACGCCTCCGGCGACCTCGACAAGGACGGCAGACCCGAGACCGTCGCCGTGGCCCGCTGCGCCGCCGGCTCCGGCACCCCGCCGAGCGGTGTCTACGTGATCACCCAGCCCGCCGCCGGCAAACCCCGCGTGGTCGCCACCCTGGTCGACCCGAAGGACCGGCTCAGCGTCACCGACTTCGCCGTCACCAACGGCGTCGTGACGGCCACCCTGCTCGGCTACTCGTCACCGTCCGTGCCGCGCTGCTGCCCGGACGAGACCGAGAAGGCCAAGTGGCACTGGCAGGACAGCACCTTCGTACGCTCCGAACAGAGCGCCGCGGTCGGCGTCTGACCTCGTACAGGACAGGGCAGAAACCGGGGTAAACCCGGACCTACCGCGAGCACCCCGCAAAACGTCCGAAAACAAGGGCCCGCATCCGCCGAACCACGGCGGATGCGGGCCCTTTCGTCACGCTCAGAACCCTTGCGACTACTCCGCGTCCGGTCCGTACACCTCGACCTTGTCCGAAATGCGACGTACATGGATGCAGTCGCCCGGACACTCCTTGGCCGAGTCGACGACATCGCGGAGGAGCGGAAGCGGCACGCGCGTGGTGGCGCCGGGCTCCTGCAGGAGCTCGTCCTCGCCGTCCTTCACATACGCGAGGCCGTCGATGTCGAGTTCGAAGACCTCGGGCGCATACTGCGCGCAGATGCCGTCGCCGGTGCAGAGGTCCTGGTCGATCCAGACCTCGAGCTCCTCTCCGCCGTCGGTGGAGGGGGCCTCGTGCGTCACGGTCATGTCTCCTGCTCTTTCCTTCGCCGCTCCTGTCGAGCCGCCCAACACAGTGCAAGTCAGGCCAGGCCTGACGGGTGTTGAACGTTTCGACGATACAACCGCTCGCTTTTCGATGTTGTTCCGTGGGTATTCACCTGGCGCGAGGGAGAACGCAAGAGTGAAGATCAGACACACCCCGGACGTCTTTGTGATCTAGGGGTTTCAATCACTACCTGCCCAGGTAGGGTCAGGAAGCGTCCAGCTCCCCCTGGAGGAGGTGAGGACCGTGGCAGCCCACGACGACGACATGAACCGCGGCATCCGCCCGGCTCGAGGGTCCGATGACCCTGCCGGTCAGATTGCCTATCTCGAGCAGGAGATCGCCGTCCTGCGCCGCAAGCTCGCCGACTCTCCGCGTCATACGAGGATTCTCGAAGAGCGGATCGTCGAGCTGCAGACCAGCCTGGCCGGAGTCTCCGCGCAGAACGAACGGCTCGCGAACACCCTCCGCGAGGCCCGCGACCAGATCGTGGCCCTCAAGGAGGAGGTCGACCGGCTCGCACAGCCGCCGGCAGGCTTCGGTGTCTTCCTCAGCGCCAACGAGGACGGCACCGCGGACATCTTCACCGGCGGCCGCAAGCTGCGGGTGAACGTGAGCCCGAGTGTGGATCTCGACGATCTGCAGCGCGGCCAGGAGCTGATGCTCAACGAAGCGCTCAACGTGGTCGAGGCCATGGAGTTCGAGCGCGTAGGCGACATCGTCACGCTCAAGGAGATCCTCGAGGACGGCGAGCGCGCCCTGGTCGTCGGACACACCGACGAAGAGCGCGTGGTCCGCCTCGCCGAGCCCCTGCTCGACGTGGTGATCCGCCCCGGCGACGCCCTGCTCATGGAACCCCGCTCCGGCTACGTCTACGAAGTCGTGCCCAAGAGCGAGGTCGAGGAACTCGTCCTCGAAGAGGTCCCGGACATCGGCTACGAGCAGATCGGCGGTCTGGGCAACCAGATCGAGATGATCCGCGACGCGGTCGAGCTCCCGTACCTCTACCCGGACCTGTTCCGCGAGCACGAACTGCGCCCGCCCAAGGGCGTCCTGCTCTACGGCCCGCCCGGCTGCGGAAAGACCCTCATCGCCAAGGCAGTCGCCAACTCCCTTGCGAAGAAGGTCGCCGAAGTCACCGGACAGGCCCAGGGCAAGTCCTTCTTCCTGAACATCAAGGGTCCCGAGCTCCTCAACAAGTACGTCGGTGAGACCGAGCGGCAGATCCGCCTCGTCTTCCAGCGTGCCCGTGAGAAGGCCAGCGAGGGCACCCCCGTCATCGTCTTCTTCGACGAGATGGAATCGCTGTTCAGGACCCGCGGATCCGGCGTCAGCTCGGACGTGGAGAACACCATCGTCCCGCAGCTCCTCGCCGAGATCGACGGTGTGGAAGGCCTGGAGAACGTGGTCGTCATCGGCGCCTCCAACCGCGAGGACATGATCGACCCCGCCATCCTCCGCCCCGGCCGCCTCGACGTGAAGATCAAGATCGAGCGCCCCGACGCCGAAGCCGCCAAGGACATCTTCGGCAAGTACCTCACCGAGCGCCTTCCGCTGCACACCGACGACCTCGGCGAGCACGGCGGCGACAAGGGCGCCACGGTCCACGGCATGATCCAGACCGCCGTCGAGCAGATGTACGCCGAATCCGAGGAGAACCGCTTCCTCGAAGTCACGTACGCCAACGGCGACAAGGAAGTCCTCTACTTCAAGGACTTCAACTCCGGCGCCATGATCGAGAACATCGTCGGCCGCGCCAAGAAGATGGCCATCAAGGACTTCCTCGACAAGAACCAGAAGGGCCTCCGCGTCTCCCACCTCCTCCAGGCCTGCGTGGACGAGTTCAAGGAGAACGAGGACCTGCCCAACACCACCAACCCCGACGACTGGGCCCGCATCTCCGGCAAGAAGGGCGAGCGGATCGTCTACATCCGTACGCTCGTCACCGGAAAGCAGGGCGCGGACACCGGCCGTTCCATCGACACGGTGGCCAACACCGGTCAGTACCTGTAAAAAACAGGGCGGCTGCGGGTGCCCAGAACTGGGTACCCGCAGCCGACTGTTTTCCGGACCACACCAAGTCACCAGCGCAGCACAGGCAATGACGCAATTGATCTCCCCACCAGCGCAAAGCCGTTCTAGGCTCTTCGGTACCGCCGGGTCGCGCAGTGCGGGGACGGGCACCGCACACGCACCGGAAGACAAGCGGTACTTGAGCGCCGTTCCCACAGGGGAGCGCCGCCGGGCAAGGAGGGCCGCATGACCGTACGGCGAGTAATGGGCATCGAGACCGAGTACGGGATCTCCGTGCCCGGACACCCCAACGCCAATGCCATGCTCACCTCGTCCCAGATCGTCAACGCCTACGCGGCGGCGATGCACCGGGCGCGACGCGCCCGCTGGGACTTCGAGGAGGAGAACCCGCTGCGCGACGCGCGAGGCTTCGACCTCGCCCGGGAAGCCGCCGACTCCAGCCAGCTGACCGACGAGGACATCGGCCTCGCCAACGTCATTCTCACCAACGGCGCACGCCTGTACGTCGACCACGCACACCCCGAATACAGCTCGCCCGAAGTCACCAACCCCCGCGACGCCGTCCTCTGGGACAAGGCCGGCGAACGCATCATGGCCGAGGCCGCCGAACGGGCCGCGAACCTCCCCGGCGCCCAGCCCATCCACCTCTACAAGAACAACACCGACAACAAAGGCGCCTCCTACGGCACGCACGAGAACTACCTGATGAAGCGGGAGACCCCCTTCTCGGACATCGTGCGCCACCTCACGCCCTTCTTCGTCTCCCGCCAGGTCGTCACCGGCGCGGGACGCGTCGGCATCGGCCAGGACGGCCACGAACACGGCTTCCAGATCAGCCAGCGCGCCGACTACTTCGAGGTCGAGGTCGGCCTCGAGACCACCCTCAAGCGGCCCATCATCAACACCCGCGACGAGCCGCACTCCGACGCCGAGAAGTACCGCCGGCTGCACGTCATCATCGGCGACGCCAACCTCTCCGAGATCTCGACGTACCTCAAGCTCGGCACCACGGCCCTCGTCCTCTCCATGATCGAGGACAACTTCATCGCCGTGGACCTCGCCGTCGACCAGCCCGTCCGCACCCTCCACCAGGTCTCCCACGACCCCACCCTCAAGCGCCTGGTCACGCTGCGCAGCGGCCGTACACTCACCGCAGTACAGCTGCAGATGGAGTACTACGAGCTCGCCCGCAAATACGTCGAGGAGCGCTTCGGCGCCGACGCGGACGACCAGACCAAGGACGTCCTCAGCCGCTGGGAGGACACCCTCAACCGGCTCGAGAACGACCCGATGAGCCTCTCCGGCGAGCTCGACTGGGTCGCCAAGCGCGAACTCATGGAGGGCTACCGGCGCCGTGACAGCCTCGACTGGGACGCGGCACGCCTGCACCTCGTCGACCTCCAGTACGCCGACGTACGGCCCGAGAAGGGCCTCTACAACCGGCTCGTGGCCCGCGGCAAGATGAAGCGCCTCCTGGACGAGACGGACGTCGAGCGAGCCGAGACCAAGCCCCCGGAGGACACCCGCGCCTACTTCCGCGGCCGCTGCCTGGAGCAGTACGCCGACGACGTCGCCGCGGCCTCCTGGGACTCCGTCATCTTCGACCTGCCCGGCCGCGACTCCCTGCAGCGCGTCCCAACCCTGGAACCGCTACGCGGAACGCGTAATCACGTCAAAGAGCTCCTGGACAGGTGCAGGACGGCAGAAGACCTGGTGCGCGTCCTTTCCGGCGGCTGAACACGCGTCCGGTGGGAATCACTGGGGTAGGTCCCGCACGTTGATGTAACTGCGGGGCCGATGTCGGACCCACGACGTAGGGTCTGATCAAGAACGGCGAACGTCGACACCGAGCGGGGTGAGGGACATGGCGACCAAGGACACCGGCGGCGGACAGCAGAAGGCCACGCGTTCCACGGAGGAGACCGAAGAGCAGGTCCAGGACGCACAGGGCTCCGAGGACCTGGCGGAGCGCCAGGAGAAGCTGAGCGAGGATGTCGACTCGGTTCTCGACGAAATCGACGATGTGCTCGAGGAGAACGCCGAGGACTTCGTGCGGTCCTTCGTGCAAAAGGGAGGCCAGTAGACCCCAGGGTCTTCGAATCGAAGGCCCCTCGGGCTTACTGGTGGACCCACGGCGAGGAGCAGGCGCGCGGCACGAGAGGCTCGTCCGCGTGCCTGCTTCACACCCGGAGGATCTTCCGCGCAGGGATCTCTGGCCGGTTCGGAAGCGACCCGCCGCGCATGTGGATCATCGCCCTGAGGCGGGTAGGGTCCGAGGCGTACTCTGCTTCAACTGCAATTCGGCCATCGGCAAGTTGGGGGATGATCCCGACGCATCGAGTCGGGCCATCGCATATCTGGGAGGAAACTCGTGGAAGCCAATCCTCGTAGCACCGGGCGTCTACCAGCTGCCTTCCTGACGCCCGGGTCCTCGTCCTTCATGGACTTCCTGGGGGAGCACTCGCCCGAGATGCTGCCCGGCAACCGCAATCTGCCGCCGGTGCAGGGCGCGTTCGAGGCGCCGCACGGGACGACGATCGTGGCGGTCACGTTCCCCGGCGGCGTGGTGCTCGCCGGTGACCGGCGGGCCACGATGGGCAACATGATCGCGTCGCGCGACATGGAGAAGGTGTTCCCGGCGGACGAGTACTCGGCCGTCGGTATCGCCGGCACCGCGGGTCTCGCCGTGGAGATGGTGAAGCTGTTCCAGCTGGAGCTGGAGCACTTCGAGAAGGTCGAGGGCGCGCAGCTCTCCCTGGAGGGCAAGGCCAACCGGCTGTCCACGATGATCCGTTCGAACCTCGGCATGGCGATGCAGGGCCTCGCCGTCGTGCCGCTGTTCGCGGGCTTCGACCTGGACCGCGAGCGTGGCCGGATCTTCTCGTACGACGTGACCGGTGGCCGGACCGAGGAGCAGGGCTTCGCGGCCACGGGCTCGGGTTCGATCTTCGCCCGGGGCGCGCTGAAGAAGCTGTTCCACGAGCAGTTGAGCGAGCAGGAGGCCACGACGCTGGTCGTCCAGGCGCTGTACGACGCCGCGGACGACGACTCGGCGACGGGTGGTCCGGATGTGGCCCGCCGGATCTTCCCGATCGTCACGGTGATCACCGATGAGGGTTTCCGGAGGCTCTCCGAGGAGGAGTCCTCGGCGATCGCCCGCTCCGTGGTGGAGCGCCGCCTGGAGCAGCCCGACGGCCCGCGGGCCGCGCTGCTGTAGAGATCGGGTGGACCGGAATGCACTTGTCACTGACAGAAAGGGACGGATAGCCGGTGTCGACGCCGTTCTATGTCTCACCTCAGCAGGCCATGGCCGACCGGGCGGAGTACGCCCGTAAGGGCATCGCTCGTGGACGCAGCCTTGTGGTGATGCAGTACGCCGACGGGATTGTGTTCGTCGGAGAGAATCCGTCCCGCGCGCTGCACAAGTTCAGCGAGATCTATGACCGGATCGGTTTTGCCGCGGCCGGTAAGTACAACGAATACGAGAACTTGCGTATCGGCGGCGTCCGTTATGCGGATCTGCGCGGATACACCTATGACCGTGATGATGTGACGGCGCGCGGGCTCGCGAATGTGTATGCCCAGACGCTGGGCACGATTTTCTCGAGCGCCGCGGAGAAGCCGTACGAGGTGGAGCTGGTCGTCGCCGAGGTGGGCCATGAGCCCGAGGGTGACCAGATCTACCGGCTGCCGCATGACGGTTCGATCGTGGACGAGCACGGCTCGGTCGCGGTGGGCGGCAATGCGGAGCAGATCAGCACGTTCCTGGATCAGCGGCACCAGGACGGGATGTCGCTGGCGGAGGCGCTGAAGCTGGCGGTGCAGGCGTTGTCGCGTGAGGCCAACGGGAGCGAGCGGGAGATCCCCGCGGAGCGCCTGGAGGTGGCGGTCCTTGACCGTACGCGGCCGCAGCAGCGGAAGTTCAAGCGCATTGTCGGGCGGCAGTTGAAGCGACTGCTCGAGGCGGACGGTGCGGCGGCCACGCCGACCGACGCTCCTTCGGACGAGGAGGAAGGCGAGTCCTGAGCTCGTCGTTCCATACGGAGTGCGCCCCCGTCACCGGGTTCCGGTGGCGGGGGCGCTTCTTTGCCGGGCGGGCGCGCTCAGGAGGCCGGTGGCGCGGTGGAGTCGCGGACGACCAGTTCGACGGGGAGTGCGTCGTTCTGGGGTTCCTTGCCTTCGAGGACGTGCAGGAGGGCCTGCATGCCACGTTCGCCGACCAGTTCGGCGGGGAGCCGGATCGTGGTGAGTTCCGGGTCGACGGCGGTGGACAGGGCGAGGTCGTCGAAGCCGGCTACGGAGATGTCGTGCGGGATGCGGAGCCCTTGGCGGCGTACGGCCTTGCAGGCGCCGGCGGCGATGATGTCGTCGTCGCAGATGACGGCGGTGGGGCGGGGGCCGGGGGTGGTGAGGGCGGCTTCGGCGGCGGCCCGTGCGCCGTGCACGGACAGGGGGGCGTGTGCGGTGCGCAGGGTGGCGTCGGGTGCCTCGCTCAGGGTGCGGGCGATGGCCTCGGCCCGTACGGAGAAGGTCCAGGAGTCGACGGCGGCGGCCAGGTGCAGGAAGCGGCGGTGGCCGAGGCCGAGGAGATGTGCGGTCATCCGGCGCATGCCGTCGGCGAGGTCGACGTTGACGTGCGCGGCGGCCGTGGTGTCGGCCGGGTCGCTGTCGAGCATGACGAGCGGCAGGTCGGCGCCGCGGATGTCGGTGAGCGCGCCGGCGGCCATGGACGAGGCGATGACGCCGTCAAGGGCTGAACGGGCGGAGGCGAAGGGGTCCTTGGCGGGGCCGATGCCGTCGGGGGAGGGGTAGAGGACCACGCCGAAGTCGTGGGCGGCGGCGATGCGGGCGGCGCCGGTGTAGACGCGGGCGAAGAAGTCGTTGGTGAGGGCCGGGACGACGAGGAGCGCCGTGCGCGTGGAGCCGAGGCGGAGGTTGCGGGCGGCGAGGTTGGGGCGGTAGCCGAGGTCGCGGGCGGCGGCGCGGACGCGTTCGGCGGTGGTCTCGGAGACGCGGCCGCGCCATTTGTCGCCGAGGACGAGGGAGACGGCGGCCTGGGAGACCCCGGCGCTGCGGGCCACGTCCTTGCTCGTGGGCCGGGCCACGGCGGCTCCTCGCTTTGGTTCGTCGGGGTCCGTGCCGCCTCTTGGCTGGGCTGCGGGCTGGACCGGTGGGCTGGGCTCATGGTACGTATGAGCAGCGACGTTATACGTAAAACTTCACTGGAGCGAGCGAGAGGAGCCCGCCCATGGCCGCGGGATACGCGGAGCTGCTGCGGACTCGGCATGCGGCGCGGCTGCTCACCGGCACCCTCGTGGGGCGGCTGCCGAGCGCCACCGGGCACATCGCGATCGTGCTGTTCACGCGCGCCGAGGGTGGCAGCTACACGCTGGCCGGCGCGCTCGCCGCGGTGTACGGCCTGGCCACGGCCGTGGGCCAGCCGCTGCTCGGACGTGCCGTGGACCTCAAGGGTCAGCCGCGCGTGATGCTGCCCGCCGCGCTCGTCTCGGCGCTCGGCATGGCGGCCTTCGCGGCCGTGGGCATCGGCTCGCTGCCGCTCGCGTACGCGGCCGTCGCGGTCGCCGGTCTGTTCACGCCGCCGCTCGAAGGCGGGCTGCGCGCCCTGTGGCCCGGGGTGCTCAAGCGCGAGGACCGCGTGCACGCCGCGTACGCCATGGACGCGGTCGCGCAGGAAATCATGTTCACCGTCGGCCCGTTGCTGGTCACGCTGATCGTGTCGCTGTGGTCGGCGGCCGGTGCGCTGCTCGTCATCAACGTGATCGGGGTCGCCGGGGCCCTGTCCGTGGTGGTCTCCGAGCCTTCGCGTGCGTGGCGTTCGGCGCCGCGTGAGGCGCACTGGCTGGGCGCGCTGCGCTCGCCCGGACTGCTCGCGCTGCTCGGCTCGTTCTTCTTCGTCGGACTCGCGCTCGGCTCCATCACCGTGGCCGGCGTGGCGTACGCCGACGACCACGGGCAGGAGTCCGTGTACGGCTGGCTGATGGCCGCACTCGGACTCGGCGCGCTCCTGGGTGGCGCCGTGTACGGCGCGCGTCAGTGGACCGGCGCGCCGGAGCGACGGCTGCGGATCCTCGTCGGCCTGCTCGCGCTGGGCTACGTACCGCTGGCGTTCACGCCGTCTGTCGTGCCGATGTGCGTACTCGCCGCCGTCTCGGGCGTGTTCCTCGCCCCGTCACTCGCCTGCGCGTTCATCGTGGTCGACCGGCACGCGCCGCGTGGCACCGTCACCGAGGCGTTCTCGTGGCTGGTGACCACCTTCGGCGTAGGCGCCGCGGTCGGAACTGCCGTGGCGGGACCGGCGATCGAGGGCGGTTCGACGGCCTGGGGATTCGCGGTCGCGGGTCTCGGCGGATTCGCGGCCCTCGCCGTGCTGCTCGCGACGGTGAAGGTGCTCGCCGCTCCCGGACGTACCAGGAGTATCACCGGCTCGTCGGAAAGTGATCGAAAAGGGTCCGTCGAACCCGGTTTCAGCACGGAGCATCAGGCGTAATGTTCAGTCATGGACCGCCGAATTTTCGGGCTGGAGAACGAGTACGGCGTCACATGCACGTTCAGGGGACAGCGCCGTCTGTCGCCTGACGAAGTGGCGCGGTACCTCTTCCGCCGTGTCGTGTCATGGGGCCGCAGCAGCAATGTCTTTCTGCGCAACGGCGCCCGCCTCTATCTCGATGTCGGATCACATCCGGAGTACGCCACTCCCGAATGTGACAACGTGACCGAGCTGGTCACCCACGACAAAGCGGGCGAGCGCATTCTCGAGGGCCTCCTCGTCGACGCCGAACGACGCCTGCACGAGGAAGGGATCGCGGGCGACGTCTACCTGTTCAAGAACAACACCGACTCGGCGGGAAACTCGTACGGCTGCCACGAGAACTACCTGGTGGCGCGGCACGGCGAGTTCTCCAGGCTCGCGGACATCCTGATCCCGTTCCTGGTGACCCGTCAGCTCCTGTGCGGGGCCGGCAAGGTGCTGCAGACCCCGCGCGGCGCCGTGTACTGCGTGAGCCAGCGCGCCGAGCACATCTGGGAGGGCGTCTCGTCGGCGACGACGCGCTCCCGGCCGATCATCAACACGCGCGACGAACCGCACGCGGACGCGGAGCGCTACCGCCGTCTGCACGTGATCGTCGGCGACTCCAACATGTCCGAGACGACCATGCTGCTCAAGGTCGGCGCCACCGACCTGGTCCTTCGCATGATCGAGGCGGGCACGGTGATGCGGGATCTGACCCTGGAGAACCCGATCCGGGCCATCCGCGAGGTCAGCCACGACATCACGGGCCGGCGCAAGGTGCGCCTCGCCTCCGGGCGCGAGGCCTCGGCGCTCGAAGTGCAGCGCGAGTACTACGAGAAGGCCGTGGACTTCGTCGACCGGCGCGGCATCCGCACCGGCACGGTCGCCCAGGTCCTGGAGCTGTGGGGCCGCACCCTCGATGCGATCGAGGCCGAGGATCTCGACCGGATCGGCACGGAGATCGACTGGGTCATGAAGTACAAGCTCATCGAGCGCTACCGCGCCAAGCACAACATGACCATGTCGCACCCCCGGGTCGCGCAGATAGACCTCGCCTACCACGACATCCACCGTCGGCGCGGGCTCTACTACCTGCTGGAGAAGAAGGGCCAAGCAGCCCGGATCTGCAACGACTTGAAGATCTTCGAGGGCAAATCCGTGCCCCCGCAGACCACCCGCGCGAGGCTCCGCGGCGACTTCATCCGCCGTGCGCAGGAGCAGCGCCGGGACTTCACGGTGGACTGGGTGCACCTGAAGCTCAACGACCAGGCGCAGCGCACCGTGCTGTGCAAGGACCCCTTCCGGTCGGTGGACGACCGGGTGGAGAAGCTCATCGCCGGCATGTGAGGCGCCCGAGCAATCCGGCCTGCGGGCCCGCACCGAACTACGGGTGCGGGCCCGCAGGCATGCCGGACGAGGATGCCGCCGCAGGCATGCCGTACATGGACGGCGCGCGGCTTGGCCGTAAGGTGGCGGGCACCGAACCACTCCTGCGACCCCAGAGGACCACTGTGCGACGCCGACTTCCCGGCCTTGTGCTCGTACCGCTGCTGCTGCTCTCCACGGCGGCCTGCGGTGACGAGAAGGCTTCCGACTCCGACTCCTCCTCGTCCACCGTGGCCAAGGGCGGCCTGCCCGAGATCACCGCCGGAGCGAAGTTCGGCGAGAAGCCCACCCTGGCCAAGGGCGAGGGCAAGCCGCCGAAGGACCTCAAGGTCGAGGTGATCAGCGAGGGCAAGGGCGACCCGCTGAAGGACGGCGACAGCGCGAAGGTGAACTACCTGGGGCAACTGTGGGACGGCGACAAGCCGTTCGACAACAGCTTCGACCGCGGCCAGCCCTTCGACGTCACGATCGGCGGCGGTGGTGTGATCGAGGGCTGGCAGCAGGCCCTCAAGGGCCAGAAGCAGGGCAGCCGCCTCGAGGTGTCGATCCCGCCGGAGCTCGGCTACGGCGACCAGGGCCAGGGCGACATCCCGCCCGGCGCCACCCTCGTCTTCGTCATGGACGTCGTGAAGGCCACGTCCATCCCGAAGAAGATCGAGGGCGGCAAGGTCGTCGACCAGACGGACGCGAGCCTGCCGAAGATCGGCACCGAGACCGACGGCAAGGAGCCCGAGGTCACGATCCCGAGCGACAAGGACGCGCCCACGAAGCTCGTTTCGAACTACGTGATCGAGGGCGACGGCGACGCGCTGAAGGCCAGCGACACTGTCGCGGTCTCGTACGTGGGCAAGCTCTGGAAGGACGGCAAGACCTTCGACTCCAGCTACAAGAACGGCCAGCCGGTCACCTTCCCGCTGAACCAGGTGATCCCGGGCTGGTCGAAGGGCCTGGAGGGCAAGAAGGTCGGCAGCCGCGTGCTGCTCGTCGTGCCGCCGGACCAGGGCTACGGCGACCAGGCCCAGGGCCCCATCCCCGCCAAGTCGACGCTCGTCTTCGCGGTGGACATCCTGGCGAAGATGTGAGCCCCGGAGATGTAAGACTGTCCCGGTTGCCCATTCGTAGAACTGCAGGAGCAATTACGTGAGCATCGACAAGCCCGAGGTCGACTTCCCCGGCGGCGAGCCCCCGAAGGACCTTGAGATCAAGGACATCTGGGAGGGCGACGGCCCGGAGGCCAAGGCCGGCGACATGGTGCAGGTCCACTACGTGGGCGTGGCCTTCTCCACCGGCGAGGAGTTCGACTCCAGCTGGAACCGTGGCACCCCGCTGCGCTTCCAGCTCGGTGTCGGCCAGGTCATCCAGGGCTGGGACAAGGGCGTCCAGGGCATGAAGGTCGGCGGCCGCCGCCAGCTGATCATCCCCGCGCACCTCGCCTACGGCGACCGCGGTGCCGGCAGCGCGATCGCCCCCGGCGAGACGCTGATCTTCGTCTGCGACCTCGTCGCGGTCTGATCCGGAGATCCGTTCGCGGTGTGACCCGGCGATCTCCACGAGGCCGGATCAAGCCGCACGAACCGCCCGCGATCCGATCCGGTCCGGTTCGAACATTTGAGGGCCCTTGCCTGCGGGCAGGGGCCCTCGGCTTTTGCCCCGACACCCCGGGGCGGTACGGTCGAGCTTCGTAGCAGCAGTCCAGGAGGGGTGGAGAGGGCGTCGATGGCGATTGCCAAGGCGGAGCGGCTGATGAATCTGGCGCTGTGTCTGCTCGGGACCCGGCGGCCGCTGAGCAAGCGCGAGCTGCGCGGCTCCATCGAGGCCTACCTCGAAGCCAACTCGGACGACAGCTTCAACCGGATGTTCGAGCGCGACAAGGACGACCTGCGCGAACTCGGCCTGGTCATCGAGACCGTGGAGAACCTCGACGGCGAGGTCGGCTACCTCGCCCGCCGCGACTCCAACCGCCTGCCGCCCGTGACCCTCGACGCCGAGGAGGCCGCCGCCCTGGGCCTGGCCGCCAAGGTCTGGCAGCAGGCCCGGCTCGCCGGCGCGGCCAGCGGCGCCCTGCAGAAGCTGCGCGCGGCCGGCATGCCCGAGGACGTCGACCCGTACGAGGCACACGGCGCGCTCGAACCCCGTATCCCCGTGCATGAAAGCGCCTTCGAACCACTCATGCTCGCCTGCCGCGACCGCAGGCCCGTCGTCTTCGACTACCGCAAGGCCACCGCCGCCCGGCCCGAGACCCGGCATGTCGAGCCGTGGGCCCTGGAGTGCTGGCGCGGCCACTGGTACCTGGCCGGCTGGGACCGTGACCGCGGCGCCGAGCGGGTCTTCCGGCTCTCGCGGATCACCGGCAAGGTGCGCTCGCGCGCCGGCAAGTTCACGGCCGAGATCCCCGACGTCGTCACCGTCCGCGAGACCGTCGCCGGCTGGGCCGGGGAGATCACCGACCGGACCGCGTTGATCAAGCTGCGCACCGACGCCGGCTACCCGCTGCGGCTCAAGTCCCATCGCGTACGGGAACTCGGCGACGGCTGGGACGAGTTGGAGATCCCGTACGGGCACGGGCTCGACGCCTGGCTGGTGGAGTTCGGCCCGGACGTGGTCGTGCTCGAGCCCGCGGAGCTGCGGGCGGACGTCGTGGACCGGCTGCGCGCCGTGGCCAAGGGCTGAGGGGGAGCGGAACAACACATGGCTGCCAATGCCATCGACCAGACCCGGCGCATGCTGTCCCTGGTGACGTATCTGAAGGAGCGCCCCGGCGCGCGCGTGGCGGATGTCGCCCGTGCCTTCGGCGTCAGCGAGGCCGAGCTGATCTCCGACCTCGACGTGCTGCCGCTGTGCGGGACCAGCTTCCGCGGCGGCGACCTGCTCGACATCGACACCGACGGCGAGCGGATCTGGTGGCACAACCCGGACGACGTGGCCGAGCCGCTGCGCCTGGCCGCCGACGAGGCCACCGCCCTGCTCGTCGCCGCCCGCGCCGTCGCCACCCTGCCCGGTCTTCGCGAGGGCGACCGGCAGGCGCTGCTCCGTGCCACGTCCAAGCTGGAGGCCGCGGCCGGCGAGACCGCCGCGGCCGGCGACCGGCTGTCGGTCACCTTCGAGTCCGAGGGCGGCGTGTTCGCCGAGGTGGACCGCGCCATCTCCGAGCGCCGCCGGCTGTGGCTGCGTTACTACTCGCCGGCCCGCGACGAGCTCACCGAGCGCGAGGTCGACCCGATCCGCCTGTTCGCGCTCGGCCACACCTACATGGAGGCCTGGTGCTACCGCTCGGAGGCGCGGCGCACCTTCCGCCTCGACCGGGTCGCCGAGATCCGCATCCTCGACGAGGTCGCCTCGCCGCCCGAGCTGGAGCTGCGTGACCTGTCGGAGGGGCTCGTCCAGCCCTCGGCCGACGACCCCGAGGTGGTCGTCGAGGTCGGGCCCGGCGGCCGCTGGGTCGCCGAGTACTACCCGCACGACAGCGCCGAGGAACTGCCCGAGGGCGGCCTGCGCATCACGCTGCGCACCCCGGATCCGGCCTCCCTGAAGCGGCTCGCGCTGCGGCTCGGCCGCGACGGGCACATCGTCTCGCCCGCGGACCTCGCCGACAGCGCGCGCAAGGCGGCGCAGGCGGCGCTCGAGGCGTACGAGCAGGACTGAGAGCGCGGGACAGGAACCGAGGCGTACGGGCAGGACCGGGAGGAGCTGTGACGGTGCGGACACGGGATGCGTCGGGTGAGGCGGGTGGCCCAGGCGAGGCCGGCGGTCTCGCGGGGCCGTGGAGTGCGGGGACGGTGGGGCGCTGGTACGCGCCCGACTCCTCGTCCGACTCCTCGCCCAACTCAGAGATTCTGTCCGGTAATTCCGGAATGTCGGAATTTGGTCGTACGGTGGCGGGGGACCCGGCCGTCTTCCGCGCCGGATGCCCGGACTGCCGCTCCCGTTTCGTCCTGGCCGCGGCCGCCCTGCGGTTGGTGATGGGCGCCAGCCACCGCACCACCTTCTACTCCTTCACCTGCCCCGACTGCGGATCGGCCGTGCGCAAGCCGGCGGGGGAGCGGATCGTCGAACTCCTCACCGGCGGCGGGGTGCGCACACTGCGCCTGCACTCCACGGCCCGCAGCGTCTAGGCTTGCGCGCATGCTCTGGCCCATGATCGCGATCGCCCTCGGTTTCCTCGGGCTCGTGGTGCTCGCCTTCTTCGCCGTACGGGTCTTCGTCGAGGTCCGCCGCCTCGGTGCCCAAGTCGCCGAGACCTCAAGGAAGATCACCGACGCCTCGAACGACCTGGAGCGCGCGGCCGTGGACATGGCCCGCACTGGGCGCGACGTCCTGTGACGTGACCGCTCGACGCCCTGTGATGTGACCGCTCCACGTCCGCCGACCTGAGCTCGCGATGTCCTCCGGCGCGACCTGCGGGCCTTGCCCGTTAATTGCCCGGCGCGGTCTCCAACTTGCCTGACCGGACGGGTACGCTGCTTGAGCAGTGGCCCGGCAAGGAGGCGTCGGGTCAGCAACCGGGAGTACGCACAGGCATTGCCTCAGGTTCACTCCCGGGGGTTACGATCGCTGTCAGCGCGGTGATCGGATGTCTTGTCCGGTGCGCCGGGCAACACGTTCCCTGTCGCCTCGGTGAAGAAGGTAAACAGCTATGAACCTCGGGGCCACCGAGATCATCCTCATCCTCGTCGTCGTGCTTCTGCTGTTCGGTGCCAAGCGTCTTCCCGACATGGCGCGTTCGCTCGGCAAGTCCGCCCGCATCCTCAAGAGCGAGGCGAAGGCCATGAAGACGGACGACGCGAAGGACGGCACGACGTCCCCGGCGCAGCCCGCTCCCGAGCAGCAGGCGCCGCGTACGATCCAGGCCGCCCCCGGCGACGTGACCAGCTCGCGCCCGGTGACCGAGCCGACGGACACGACGCAGCGCTGACCGCAGAGCAGGTCACGTCCGACCTGCCGTACGAGATAGGGACGTGGGTTGCTCAAGTCTGCCCCCAAGCAGGAGCGGGATCCCGAGGGGCGCATGCCCCTCGTGGAGCACCTGCGTGAGCTGCGCAACCGCCTGACCAAGGGTGTCATCGCCATTGTCGTGGTCACGATCGTGGCGGCGTTCTTCAGCAAGGAGCTGATGGACTTCCTGGTCGAGCCGGTGCCCACCTGCAAGACCGGACTCGGCGAGAGCACCGGCGGCGACTGCGCGGTGGTCTCCTTCAACACCTTGATGTCGCCCTTCTCCGTGACGATCAAGGTCAGCCTCATGGCCGGCGTCATCGGCGCGAGCCCGGTGTGGCTCTACCAGCTGTGGGCGTTCGTCGCGCCGGGCCTGCACCAGCACGAGAAGAAGTACACCTACGCGTTCGTGTCCGCCGCGGTGCCGCTCTTCATCGGCGGCGCCTACCTCGCGTACGTGATCCTGCCGGTCAGCATGAAGGTTCTGCTCGGCTTCACGCCGGACGGCGCGTCCAACCTGCTCACGCTGGACGACGTGCTCGACTTCACGACGCGCATGCTGCTGATCTTCGGCCTCGCGTTCGAGCTGCCCCTGCTGCTGATCATGCTCAACATGACCGGTGTGGTGACCGGCAAGCGGATGGTCACCTGGTGGCGCGGCGTCATCATGGGCGTCTTCGTGTTCGGTGCGATCGCCACACCGACCACCGACCCCGTGGGCATGCTGGCCCTCTCCGGGCCGATCGTGGTCCTCTACTTCATGGCCGTCGGGTTCTCGCTGCTCAACGACAAGAGGCGGGCTCGTAAGGACCCGGATGCGGCGCTCGGTGACGACGAGGCCTCCGACCTCGATCTCACCCCGGAGGACATCGGGGAGATCGAGACCGTGTCCGCCAGCAAGGCCCTGCCCGAGCAGGCGACCGGAGACGGCGACCGGCGTCTGAACGGTTACGACGACGTCACCTGACCTGGTTACGACGTCACCCGACCTGGTTACGAGGACGTCACCCGACCTTGTAAGGTCCGGGCCGTGACCAGCGAGATCACCCTCTTCGTCAATCCCACCGCAGGCCGCGGCCGGGGCGCCCACGCGGCGCAGCCGGCCGCGCGCGCGTTCCGGGACGCCGGTTTCTCCGTCCGTACGGTCGTGGGCGAGGACGCCGACGACGCCCTGCGGCGGGCCCGCGAAGCTGTGGACGGCGGGACAGGTGCGCTGGTCGCCGTCGGCGGCGACGGCATGATCAACCTTGCGCTGCAGGCCGTGGCCGGGACGCGTACCCCGCTCGGGATCGTCGCCGTGGGCACCGGGAACGACTTCGCGCGCGCCCTCGGCCTGCCGATACGCGAGCCCGAGGCCGCCGGACGGCTGGCCGCCGAGGCGCTGAAGGCCGCGACGACGCGGGCCGTGGACCTCGGCCGGATCGGCGACCGCCTCTTCGGCACCGTCCTGGCCTGCGGCTTCGACTCGCGGGTCAACGACCGCGGAAACCGCATGCGTTGGCCCGCAGGCCGCTTCAAGTACGACCTCGCGATGGTGGCCGAGCTGGCCGCCTTCAAGCCCTTCCCGTTCCGGATTCGTCTGGACGACGGGCCGGTCCAGGAGGTCGGCGCCACCCTGATCGCCGTCGGCAACGGAACCTCGTACGGCGGCGGCATGCGCATCACCCCCGGCGCCCTGGTCGACGACGGGCTCTTCGACATCACCGTCGTCGGCGACTGCTCGCGGGCCACGCTCCTGAAGGTGTTCCCGCGGGTCTACAAGGGGACGCATGTCGACCACCCCAAGGTGACCGTGTACCGCGCCGCGAAGATCACCGTCGAGGCGGCCGGGATCACCGGGTACGCGGACGGTGAGCCGCTGGGGCCCCTGCCGCTGACGGCCGAGTGCGTGCCGCAGGCCGTGCGGATTCTTGCCCGGTAGCGGTGGCGCCTTCGTCAAGCATCGTTGCCGGGTCAACAAAGATCGCGACCGCTGTCAGTGCCTGCGGGTAGGCTCGAAGCAAGATGACAGAGGACCTCTCCCCGGCCGAGCGATACGCGGCAGCGCGGGCGCGCGCTGCCGAGCAGGCCACCGCTCTCGCGTCCTTCCGCGAGATGTACGAATTCGGTCTCGACCCCTTCCAGATCGAGGCCTGCCAAGCGCTGGAAGCGGGCAAGGGCGTCCTTGTCGCCGCGCCGACCGGCTCCGGCAAGACGATTGTCGGCGAGTTCGCCGTGCACCTCGCGCTCGGGCAGGGCAAGAAGTGCTTCTACACCACGCCCATCAAGGCGCTGTCCAACCAGAAGTACGCGGACCTCGTGAAGCGCTATGGCGCGGACAAGGTCGGTCTGCTCACCGGTGACAACAGTGTCAACTCCGAGGCGCCCGTGGTCGTGATGACCACCGAGGTGCTGAGGAACATGCTGTACGCGGGCTCGCAGTCGCTGCTCGGCCTCGGCTACGTGGTGATGGACGAGGTGCACTACCTCTCCGACCGCTTCCGTGGCGCCGTATGGGAAGAAGTGATCATTCACCTTCCCGAGTCGGTCACGCTGGTCTCGCTTTCGGCCACGGTGTCGAATGCGGAGGAGTTCGGCGACTGGCTGGACACCGTCCGCGGCGACACCCAGGTGATCGTCTCCGAGCACCGGCCCGTGCCCCTGTTCCAGCACGTGCTCGCCGGGCGCCGGATGTACGACCTCTTCGAGGAGGAGTCCTCCGCGAAGAAGCGCGAGGTCAACCCCGATCTTGTACGGATGGCGCGACTGGAGGCCAGCCGGCCCACCTACCGCGACCGGCGGCGCGGCCGGGAGGCCGACCGGGAGCGCGAGCGGCGCCAGCGCTCGCGGATCTGGACGCCCTCGCGGCCCGAGGTGATCGACCGCCTCGACTCCGAGGGCCTGCTGCCCGCGATCACGTTCATCTTCAGCCGCGCCGCCTGCGAAGCGGCCGTACAGCAGTGCCTGTACGCGGGGCTGCGGCTCAACGACGAGGACGCGCGCCTGAAGGTGCGCGAGATCGTCGAGGAGCGCACGGCCGCGATTCCGAACGAAGACCTGCATGTGCTCGGGTACTTCGAGTGGCTGGAAGCGCTCGAGCGGGGCATCGCGGCGCACCACGCGGGCATGCTGCCGACCTTCAAGGAGGTCGTCGAGGAGCTGTTCGTACGCGGCCTGGTGAAGGCCGTGTTCGCCACCGAGACGCTTGCGCTCGGCATCAACATGCCTGCGCGCTCGGTGGTGTTGGAGAAGCTCGTCAAGTGGAACGGTGAGCAGCACGCCGACATCACGCCGGGCGAGTACACGCAGCTCACGGGACGCGCGGGCCGGCGCGGCATCGACGTCGAGGGCCATGCCGTGGTCCTGTGGCAGCGCGGTATGAACCCGGAGGCGCTTGCGGGCCTGGCCGGCACGCGCACGTATCCGCTGCGCTCCAGCTTCAAGCCCTCGTACAACATGGCGGTCAACCTGACCCAGCAGTTCGGGCGGCATCGCTCGCGCGAGCTTCTGGAGACCTCCTTCGCGCAGTTCCAGGCCGACAAGTCGGTGGTCGGGATCTCGCGCCAGGTGCAGCGCAACGAGGAAGGGCTCGAGGGCTACAAGGAGTCCATGACCTGCCACCTCGGCGACTTCGACGAGTACGCGCGGCTGCGGCGCGAACTGAAGGACCGGGAGAACGAGCTGGCGAAGCAGGGCGCGGTCCAGCGCCGTGCCGAGGCGGCCGTCGCCCTGGAGAAGCTCAAGCCGGGCGATGTGATCCATGTGCCCACCGGCAAGTACGCGGGGCTCGCGCTCGTGCTCGACCCGGGGATCCCGGCCGGGCGTTCCAACGGGCACCGGGGGTTCGAGGCGCACGACGGCCCGCGTCCGCTGGTGCTGACGGCCGAGCGGCAGGTCAAGCGACTCGCGGCCATCGACTTCCCGGTGCCGGTCGAGGCGCTCGACCGGATGCGCATCCCCAAGTCGTTCAACCCGCGCTCGCCGCAGTCCCGCCGCGACCTCGCCTCCGCGCTGCGCACGAAGGCCGGGCACATCCGGCCCGAGCGGCACAAGCGCGGACGTGCGGCGGCCGCAGACGACCGCGAGATCACGCGCCTGCGGGCTGCGCTGCGCGCCCACCCTTGCCACGGCTGCGACGAGCGCGAGGACCACGCCCGCTGGGCCGAGCGCTACCACCGGCTGATGCGCGACACCAAGCAGCTGGAGCGGCGCATCGAGGGGCGGACGAACACCATCGCCCGCACCTTCGACCGCATCGTCGCGCTCCTCACCGAGCTCGACTACCTGCGCGGCGACGAGGTCACCGAGCACGGGATGCGGCTCGCGCGCCTCTACGGCGAGCTGGATCTGCTCGCCTCCGAGTGCCTGCGCGAGCGGGTCTGGGAGGGCCTCAGCCCGGCGGAACTGGCCGCGTGCGTCTCGGCGTTGGTCTACGAGGCCCGGCAGAGCGACGACGCGATGGCGCCCAAGCTGCCTTCGGGCAAGGCCAAGGCGGCGCTCGGCGACATGGTGCGGATCTGGGGGCGGCTCGACGCCCTCGAGGAGGACTTCCGCATCAGCCAGACCGAGGGCGTCGGCCAGCGTGAGCCCGACCTGGGCTTCGCCTGGGCCGCGTACATGTGGGCCTCGGACAAGAGCCTGGACGAGGTCCTGCGCGAGGCGGAGATGCCGGCCGGCGACTTCGTGCGCTGGTGCAAGCAGGTCATCGACGTGCTCGGACAGATCGCGGCGGCCGCGCCCAAGGAGAACAGCACCGTGGCGAAGAACGCGCGCAAGGCCGTGGATGCGCTGCTGCGCGGGGTGGTGGCTTACTCGTCCGTCGGGTGAGCGCCCCTCGCTGGGCGGTCCTGCGGTGAACCGAAGTCTGAGGGCTGAGGTTTGCGACCTGGTGAGGCCGGTGGCCCGCTCCCGATAGGGAGCGGGCCACCGGCCCTTTCCACAGGTGGTCGCAGCCTTCGGCCTGGCGTGCGGCATTTGTCATACGAGTCGAGGCGGGTGATCCCGCAGGGTTATCCACAGGGGTGGCGGGGTGATCGAGGCATCCGATTTCATGGCGTGACACGCGGCGCCGTCACGGCGCCACACGCGGCGCGGGGGTCAACTGCGCCATCCGGGAGGGGAGTTCGACCATGACCACGGAGTCCGCTGCGGCCGTCGGCGCGCAGCCGCAGGGCCCCGAGCTGGTGCCCGGACCGCGCGGAGTGCCGCTGCTCGGCAATCTTCCGCAGTTCGGCAAGGATCCCCTCGCGTTCTTCGAGCTCCTGCGGGACCGGGGCACGATGGTGCGCTGGCGCTTCGGCCGCACCTCATGCGTGTTCCTCACCGAGCCCGACCACATAGGCGAGTTGATGCGGGAGATCGAGGGCACCTTCGACCAGCCCGACCTCGGAATCGCCTTCCGCACGGTCCTGGGCAACGGGGTGACCGTCGCGAAGGGCAAGGACTGGCGGCGCAAGCGCTCCCTGGTGCAGCCGTCCGTGCGGCCCAAGCAGGTCAAGTCGTATGCGCGCACGATGGCTTCGTGCGCGATCGACGCGGCACAGGGGTGGTCGGACGGCCAACGGATCGACATCAAGCGGGAGATGGCGGCGCTCACGCGCAGGATCGCGGTGTCCACGATCTTCGGTGTCGACACCGAGTCGGACTCGGAGGCGATCGGCGAGGCGATGGATGTCGCGCTCAAGGAGATCGGCGCGGAGTTCAGCGGGCTCGGCGCGGTGCTGCCGGACTGGGTGCCGACCCCCGGGCGCGCGCGGATCAAGAAGGCCGCGGACGTGATCGACGCCGAGGTCGCCCGGATCGTCGCGGCCCACCGCGATGCGCCCGACGAGCGGCCGGACCTGCTGAGCCGGCTGCTCACGGCGCAGGACGAGACCGGTGCGCGCCTCTCGGAGGTCGAGATCCGGGATGAGGCGGTGACGCTGTACATCGGCGGCCATGAGACCACCAGCTCGACGCTCGTGTGGGCCTGGTACCTCCTGGCCCGCAACCCCGAGGCGCGGGCCGCACTGGGCGAGGAGCTCGACCGCGTCCTCGGCGACCGTGACCCGGGCTTCGACGACTACGCGAACCTGACCTACACACAGAACGTGGTGAAGGAGACGCTGCGGCTCTACCCGACGATCTGGCTGCTCACCGGCCTGGCGAAGGAAGGGGCGTCGATCGGCGGACGGCCCATGCCCAAGGGCACACGGGTGTGGACCAGCCAGTGGGCCACCCAGCGCGACCCGCGCTGGTACAAGGACGCCGACCGGTTCCGCCCCGAGCGCTGGAGCGGTGCGGAGAGCGAGGAGATACCCGAGTACGCCTGGTATCCGTTCGGCGGCGGACCCCGGGTATGTCTGGGCGCGCGTTTCGCGTCCGTGGAGGCGGTGCTGATCCTGGCGGTGATCGCGAGGCGGTTCGACCTCCTGGTGGAGCAGGAGGAGCTGCTGCCGGTGCCCTCCCTGACGCTCCAGCCGGACCGGGATGTCACCGCGGTGGTGCAGGTGCGCACGAGGTGAACTCGCCTCAGCTCTGCGCGCCGTTGCTGCCGCGCAGGTAGTGCAGCACCGCGAGGATCCGCCGGTGCTCGTCCTCGCCCCGCTCCAGCCGGAGCTTGGTGAAGATGGCGGCGACGTGCTTCTCGACGGCCCGCTGGGTGATGTCCATGCGCCGGGCGATGGCGGTGTTGGTCAGCCCCTCGGCCATCAGCTCCAGGGTCTGCAGCTCCCGGGCGGTCAGGGCGCCCAGACCGCTGCGGGAGCCGAGGAGTTGGGACACGACCTGGGGGTCGAGCGCGGTGCCGCCCTCGGCGATGCGATGCAGCGCGGCGACGAACTCGTCCACGTCCAGGACTCGGTCCTTGAGGAGGTAGCCGATGCCGGCGGGGCCGTCGGCGAGCAGGCGGTCCGTGTAGCGGGTCTCGATGTACTGGGAGAACAACAGGACGCCGAGACCGGGATGGCGGCGGCGCAGCTCCACCGCGGCGACCAGGCCCTCGTCGCGATGGGTGGGAGGCATGCGGATGTCGGCGATGACGACATCGGGCCGGTGCTCGTCCACGGCGGCGAGCAGTGCCTCGGCGTCCGCCACGGCCGCGACCACCTCCAGGCCGCGGTCGGCGAGGAGCTGGACGAGTCCTTCACGGATGACGGCGGCGTCCTCGGCGATCACGATGCGCATGGGGCGCCTTCCAGGTCGGCGGTGGTGAGGGGGATGCGGACGGTGGCCAGGGTGGGGCCGCCGGGCGGGCTGTCGATGATCAGTGTGCCGTCGACGGTACGGACGCGTTCCGCCAGGCCGGCCAGGCCCGAGCCCGTGCGGGCGTCGGGGGCGGGACGGGCGCCGCCGCGTCCGTCGTCGCGCACGGTGAGGAGGAGATCAGGGCCGTCCAGCCGGGCCCGCACGTCGATCGTGGTGGCGGCCGCGTGGCGGGTGGCGTTGGTGAGGAGTTCGGCTGCGCAGAAGTAGGCGATGGTCTCGGTCACTTCATCGGGACGGCGGGGGAGGTCGATGTCCAGACGGATGGTGCTGCCGGTGGTGGTGAGATCGGCGGTCAGGGAGGCGAGGGCCGCGTCGAGCCCCTCGTCTAGGGCGGGCGGGTGGATGCCGCGGACCAGGTCGCGCAGTTCCTCGATCGCGGTGCGGGTGCCGGCCAGGGCCTGGCCGACCAGGTCGCGGGCCGTGTCGGGTGCGGTGTCGGTGCGGCGGGCCGGATCGAGGGCGCTGTGCGCGCGGGTCAGGGTCATGGCCACCGCCACGAGCCGGGCCTGTGCGCCGTCGTGCAGGTCTCGTTCGATCCGGCGCAGCGCGGTGGTGGAGTCGCGGACGGCCAGGGCCCGCGTCGCCTCCAAGTCCCGTACACGCCCGGCCAGTCGGCTCGGTCCGAGCAGGCTGCGGGCCAGCCAGCGGGACAGGGCGCACACCTGGCTGCCCGACCAGCCGGCGAGGGCGAGGAGGAGCAGGCCGGCGGCGGTGACGGCGAGGATGCGGGGTGCGGTGTTCAACGGGGCCTCGGAGCCGGGCAGGACGAGGCCGGTGCTGCCGTCGGGCTGGCGGACCTGCCGGTACCAGAAGAAGTAGCCGACCCCTGCGAGCGCGTACAGGCGCAGGAACAGCTGCACTGCGGCGTTGAGGAGGGAGACGGGGACGTCCGCCAGAGCGTGGGCGAGGGCGCGCCAGCTGTCCGGGTCGGCGACCGCGGCTTGGGCGGGGCGGTGTACGGGCCGGTGTTCGGGGGTCCGCGGTGCGCGCTTGGGTGGCGCGGGGACGTTCTCGCCCAACAGGGTGCGGACCAGGTAGCGGTGGACGGCGGCGAGTCTGCCGCCGGCGGCGAGCGCGGCCGCAATGGGGCGCAGGCCTGCGAGCGTCGGCATGAGGAGGGCGGCGACGGCGAGGAGGGGGAGAGTGAGGAGGCCGAGCAGTCCGGGGAGCAAGTTGGCCGCCGCGTACAGGAGTTCGCGCCGGGCGCGCGCCGAGGCCGGCAGGCCGATGAGGTCCAGGGCGCGCACCGCGGGATGCGTCCGGGATGCCGGCGTGGGGCTGGTCGGCGGGGGCGCGGCGGTCATGCGTGGAGGGTCCTTTGTGTGCGGGGTGCGATGTCGGGGAGGCGGTGAAATCTGGTGGTGGTGAGTTGTTGTGGGGGTGAGTCCTTTGGTGGGGTCGGGGTGAGGGGCCGGCGGTGGACGAGTGTGGGGCACAGGCAGTGTGTCGTCCCGGACGTTCGGGGCGGCACATCGGGGGGCTTCGGCGTGCCTCGGGGAGTGGTGTCTTTGCTCGAGAGGGGGTTCAGGTATCTGCGGAGGTGTGTCCGATCCGCCTTCGGCTCAGGGCAGTTGGGCTCGGGCTTCGGATCAGGGCAGTTGGGGCCGGCCTCCGGATCACGGCAGTTGGGGCCGGCCCTCGATGGGGCGCAGGGACAGGGCGAGGGGTGCGGTCGAGGCCAGGGTGACCAAGGTCAGCACCGCTGCCGCCGTGCCGGCCCACGCTGCGGGCGGCAGGGCGCCCAGCGAGCCCGCCGCCGAGCCGAGCGGCAGGCTCACCGCCAGGGCCATCGCGAGCCCGGCCCCGAAGCCGGCCGTCGCCACGATGCAACACTCCGCGAGGACGAGGCGCAGGATCTGGCCGGCCTGGGCGCCGACCGCGCGCAGGAGTGCGATCTCGCGGCGGCGTTCGGCGGTCAGCATGACGAGTGTGTTGGCGGCGACCAGTGCGGCGAACACGCCGTACAGGGCGGTGCCGAACACGTCGATCCACGCGATGCGCGGCTGCGTGGCGAGGTGGGCGAACTTCACCAGGGAGAAGGCGACCATCAGAGCCACGGGAGTGATCGCGGGCGACAGCCGGTGCGAGCGGCCGCGGCTGTTCGTCGCGGCCAGTTCGCCCATGCCTCCGCCCACCAGGCGCAGCGGTCCGGCCAGAAGTGTGGCAGTGCACCGGCCGAGGGCGGGACCGGCCAGGCCCACCGCGACCAGATAGGCGATCAGGATCAGCGGCACCTTCTCGCCGGGGTTGTCGGAGGTCTTGGCGGCGAAGGTCAGGGCGCAGCCGCCCGCGGCAGCGGTGCCCGCGAGGAGCAGGCGTACGACCGGGGCCCGGTCACGCGGCGTGCGTGCCTCGCCGAGCAGCAGCGCCGGGCGAGAACGGGCCGCGCGCCGGGCGGCGAGCAGTCCGCCGAGCTGGGAGGTGACGACCAGGACGCCAGCGGCGACCAGGGGCGGCAGGACTCCGGTGGTCACCTCGGCGCCCGCGGGCGTCATGCCGTGGTCGGCCATGCCCTGCCACCAGATCCCGGCGAGCACGCGCCCGAGCAGCCAGCCCGCGGGCAGCGCCGGCAGGGCGGTGAGCAGCGTCTCGGCCGCCACCATCCGCCGTACTTGCGCGGGCGTGGCGCCCACGGCGCGCAACAGGGCGGTCTCCGGGGTGCGTTGGGCCACCGCGAGGGCCATCACCTGGGCGATGACGAAGACCGAGAGATAGACCGTGACCAGGGTGAAGAGGATGCCCATCTCGGTGAGCAGCGACCGCGCGGGGGAGGGCGGGGCGGCGGAAGCCGACTGGAAGACGGTGACGCTTGCCGTCACCACGGTGGCCGAGAGGGTGAGGGCGGCGAACACTCCGCCGAACACCGCGGGCCGCGCCCGTACGGCGGACCGTGCGAGCCCGGTGGTCATGCCGCCACCTCCGCCGCTGCCGTGGCCGCGCGCGTCGTCCGCATCGAGCGCATCCGGGCCGCGATCTCCGGGGCGTCCCAGCCGTTCGCCTCATCGACGACCAGACCGTCCTGGAGGAACAGCGCCCGGTCCGCCCACGCCGCGGCCGCCGGATCGTGCGTCACCATCAGGACGGTCGCACCCCACTCGCGCACGGCCTGCCGCAGCAGCCCCATGACGTCCTCGGCGGTCGCCGGGTCCAGCGCTCCGCTCGGCTCGTCCGCGCAGACCAGGTCGGGGCGGGTGATCAATGCGCGGGCGATGGCGACGCGTTGCTGCTGCCCTCCCGAGAGTTCACCGGGACGGCTTCGCGCGCGGTCCGCGAGCCCTACCCGCGCGAGCATACGGGCCGCTGCCGTGCGGTCGGGCCGGACGCCGGCCAGGCGCAGCGGCAGCAGGACGTTCTGTTCCGCGGTCAGCGTGGGAAGGAGGTTGAACGACTGGAAGACGAAGCCGACCCGCGACCGGCGCAGCCGGGTGAGCCGCCGCTCGCCCAGGCCCGAGAGGTCCTGGCCGCCGAGCGTGACCCGTCCCGAGGTGGCCCGGTCGAGCCCGGCAGCGCACTGCAGCAGCGTGCTCTTGCCCGAGCCGGAGGGGCCCATGACCGCGGTGAAGCTGCCGTGCGGGAGGCGCACGTCCACACCACGCAGGGCGTGCACCGCGCGACCGCCCCGCCCGTAGCGCCGTGTGACCCCGTCCATGGCGAGAGCCCATGCGCTCGCGCGGTCGAGGGCTGTACCGCTGTCTGCGAGGTGCGTGTCCTCTCGTGGGCCGCCCGGGCCGTTCTGCGACTGCGTCTGCGTCTTCGACTGCGACTGCGTCTCATTGGTCTGCATGCCACCGACGGTACGAATGCGCAGGTCAGCGTCACTATGGAGCAGCCACCCCGATCCTGGTTCGGATTTTCCGAACCAGTCGGCTCCTGGTGGGGAAACACCGGGCCCTCGGCCGCCGCCAGTCCCTCGGCGCCGACGCGGGCTGCGGACTACACCTCGTCCGCGTCCCAGGCGTCATACGCATCCCACGCCTGAAGCGTGCGGCGCGTGTGGAACCGGTGCTCCGTGCCCGTCACCGGATCGGTGAACTCCAGTGTGGTGGCGAGCAGTTGCAGCGGGCGTGCGAAGTCGTCGGCCGCCGCCTGGTCGAGGACCGCGGGGTAGACGGGGTCGCCGAGCAGGGGGAGTCCGAGCGCGTTCATGTGGACCCGCAGCTGATGCGTGCGGCCCGTGCGCGGCAGCAGGCGGTAACGCCCGAGCGCACCCCCGTACGACGGCACCGGCCGGTGGTCGATGAGCTCCACCCTGCTCTCACTGTTGGCCTCGCCGGGCACTTCGTGCGCCGCGATGACCCCGCGTACCTTCTCGATCCGGCTCCGCACGGTGCGCGGCAGCTCCAGTACGGGGTCGTAGGGCGCGATCGCCTCGTACTCCTTGTGCACCCGCTTGTCGGCGAACAGGGACTGGTACCGCCCGCGTTCCTCCGGCCGCACGACGAACAGGACGACCCCGGCGGTCAGGCGGTCGAGCCGGTGGGCCGCGCTGAGCCCGGGCAGCTCCAGCTCGCGCCGCAGACGGGCGAGCGCGGTCTCGGTGATGTGGGAGCCGCGCGGAGTGGTGGCGAGGAAGTGCGGCTTGTCCGCGACGACCAGATGCTCGTCCCGGTACAGCACCTCGATCGGGAACGGCACCGGTGTCTCGGGCGCGAGCTCCCGGTGGAACCAGATGACCTGTCCGCCCACGTACGGGTCGTCATGCTTGACGGGCCCCTCCAGGGTCACGAACTCCCCAGCGGCCAGCATCCCGTCGACCACCTCGGCCCCGGGAGCCAGCCGCTCCACGAGATGGTCCCGCACCGTCCCCCACCGCCCGCCGACGGGCAACGTGAGCCGCACGGCATCCACTCCGGCCCGCTGGGGAAGGGGCGAGCGCGTGGCACGGGAACGACGGGTCATGGTGCGTCCAGGGTACGAGGCGGGGGTGCGGCGCTGGCCAGCCGCGTGGCGTGCTGCGCGCTGCATGCCGCAAGAGTAGGCAGTGACCGACAGGCCGGCTGAGGTCGGGATCCCGCCCGGGATGTGAGCGGCCGGCCGGGACATGAGCGAAGGCGCCCGATGGGGTTCGAACCCGTCGGGCGCCTTCGCGGCCTGTGGTGAGCGGTCCGACGGTCCGCCGCGGTGCCGGCCCACCGCGGTGCCGGTCTGGCGGTGTGCCCGTCTACCGCGGTGCCGGTCCGCCGCGGTGCCCGGTCCGCTGGTTCGGCGGTTTGTCGGTGCGTTTCAGGGACCGGTCGTCAGACGGCCATCGGCCACGCGCGGAACTGCTTGGGGCGCGGTGGTGCGAACGTGCGGACCTTTGAGGTCTTGAGGCCGAGGCGGACCAGAGACTCGGCGATCGTGACGGCCGCGGCCACGCCGTCCACGACCGGGACGCCGGTGCGTTCCACGACCCGTTCGGTCAGGCCGGCCATTCCGCCGCAGCCCAGGCAGATGACCTCGGCGCGGTCCTGCTGCACCGCGCGGACCGCCTCGTCCACGATGGCCTCCACGGCCGCGTCGGGGTCGCGCTCCAGGTCGAGGACGGCCATGCCGCTGGCCCGTACGGAGGCGCAGCGGGCCGAGAGCCCGGCCAGGAGCAGCCGGTCCTCGATGAGCGGTACGGCGCGGTCCAGGGTGGTCACGACCGAGTAGCTGCGGCCGAGGAACTGCGCGGTGGCGGCGGCCGCCTCGGTGATGTCGACGACCGGGACGTCGAGGATCTCCTGCAGACCCTCGCGGCCGTGCTCGCCGTAGCCGGCCTGGATCACCGCGTCGTACGGCTCTGGGTAGGCCCGTACGGTCTCCATCACGGCGATCGCCGCGAGGTGGCTCTCGTAATTGCCCTCGACCGAGTCCGCACCGAACGCCGGGGTCAGCGCCACGATCTCGGTGCCGGGTGCGGCGGCGGCCATCGCCTGTTCACCGATGGTTTTCGTCATCGAATCCGTGGTGTTGACGTTGACGACGAGGATGCGCATAGGGGTGTTCCTGTTTCGCTCGGTGTTCGAGAGGGGCGTGGGGCGGCCGGGTGTGCGGGTGCGGTGCCCGGCCGCCCCAGTGAGGGGGGTCCGGCGCCGGGTACGGCGACGAGAGTCCGTCAGGCGCTGGGTACGGCGATGGACTCGCCGTCGATGTCCTCGAGCGGGGCCGTACCGCGTCCGGGCAGGAGGAGGTAGAGGGCGGCGGCGAGGAGGGCGCCGATGAACCAGGAGAAGCCGGCGATGCCGGAGAAGGCCGGGACGAGGGCGATGACCACGGCCACGGCCGCGGCGGGCACCAGGGCGGCCACGGCACGCGGGTTGACGCCGCGGCGGTAGGCGTACGTGGCCTCGGGGTCCTCGCTGTACAGGTGCGGGACGTTGACGCGGGTGCGGCGCAGGATCCAGTAGTCGGCCATCACGATGCCGAAGGCCGGGCCGAGGAGCGCGCCGAGTCCGCCGAGGAAGTAGTCCACGACGACCGGGCTGTTGTAGAGGTTCCAGGGCAGGATGACCAGGCCGAGCAGGGCGCTCACGACGGCCGCCTTGCGGAAGTCGAGCTTGCGCGGGAAGAGGTTGACCAGCGTGTAGACCGGGGCCACGAAGTTGGCCATCAGGTTGACCGCGATGGTCAGGACGATCAGGGACAGCGAGGCGAGCGCGAGCAGCGGGGTGTTGGGGATTGCCTGCACGATGTCGGCCGGGTTGGAGATGACCTGGCCGTCCAGCTTGAACTGGGCGCCGCTGAGCACGACGACGATGCCGGCGAAGAAGAGCATGTTGACCGGGATGCCGACGAGGTTGCCGACGATGATCGACCGGTTGCTCTTCGCGGACCGCGTGAAGTCGCAGAAGTTGAGCACGAAGGTGCCGTAGATGACGACCCACAGCGCCGCCGCCTCGAGGATGTGCAGCCACCGGTCCACGCCGGTGAACGGGCTGCCGGCGTCCATCGCGATCGACCAGTCGGCGCGGGTGAGCATCCAGATGGCGAGCGCCACGAAGGTGATGAGCACGGCGGGGGCCGCGACCTCCACGTACTTGCGGATCACGTCCATGCCGTAGCTGACGATCAGCACCTGGACCACCCACAGAACCAGGAACGAGGCCCAGCCGAGCAGATCGAGGCCGAGCACCGTGGTGTCCTGCCAGGACGCGAGGCCCGGGGCCAGCGACACCGCGAGGGCCGAGAGCACGGCCGAGGCGAGGTAGGTCTGGATGCCGAACCAGGCGATGGCGACACCGCCGCGGATCACCGCGGGGATCTGGGCGCCCCGGATGCCGAAGGCGATACGGCTCATCACCGGGAAGGGGACACCGGTCTTCGAGCCCATGTAGCCGGAGAGGCTGAGCAGCGCGAACAGGAAGACGGAGGCGAGCACGAAGGCGCCCAGGATGTCCCACACGCCCATGCCGAGCGCGAACAGGCCGATCGCGAAGGCGTAGTTGCCCAGGCTGTGCACGTCGTTGGCCCACAGCGTGAACACGCTGTAGCCGCCCCAGCTGCGTCCCGCCTTCTGCGTCGGCGCGAGGTCGGGGCTGTAGAGCCGGGGACTCGGGTCAGCCGACACGGCACTGGCTCCGGGACGGGCTTCCTTGCCCGTGCGCACCGGGGTTTGCGCTGTGGTCACACCGGCCACCTTTCGTGATTTCGGTATACGAAATCTGTTTTCCAGGGAGGGGTGAACGGGACGCTACGGCCGCGTACGACGCTGGTCAAGGGGTCTTGTCGAAGTTTGGTATTCCAAATAATCTGGGCGTCGAGCGCTGGCCGGGCGCCGCTTTTGCGCGCCTTCGGGGCATACGTTCGCGCGCCCTCAGCGCATACGGACGCGCGCCTTCAGGGCGTACGAAGGCGCGCCCTCAGGGCAGACGAAAGCACCCCACCGGCCGGAGCCGATGGGGTGCTGAAGTCGTGCCCGCGAAGAGGGTCAGGCGGCCGGTGCGGCTGCCTCCTGCTCCGCCTCCACCTGGGCGTTCCACTCGCGCTTGGAGGCCTGCCAGCCGTCCTCGTTGTGCCCCAGGCGCCAGTAGCCGGAGATCGACAGCTGCTCGCGCGCCACGCCGCGCTCCATGCGCAGATGGCGGCGGAGCTCCTTGACGAAGCCGGCCTCGCCGTGGACGAACGCGTGCAGCTCGCCCGCCGGGAAGTCGAGAGCACGCACGGCCTCGATCAGGGCCTCGCCCACCGGGCGCCCGGCGCGGTGGAGATACGTGATGCCGGCGCCGTCGGGGGAGGAGACCTTCTGCTCCTCGGTGGCGTCCTCGACCTCGACGTACGCGAACACCCGGGCGCCTTCCGGCAGTTGCTCCAGGGAGGCGGCGATCGCGGGCAGCGCGCTCTCGTCGCCCACGAGCAGGTGCCAGTCGGCGGCCGGCGAAGGGGCGTACGCGCCGCCCGGGCCCAGGAGGCGGATCGTGTCGCCCGGGCCAGCGTCGCGGGCCCACGGTCCGGCGAGCCCTTCATCGCCGTGGATCACGAAGTCGACGGTGAGCTCGCGCAGTTCGGGATTCCAGGCGCGCACGGTGTACGTGCGCGTCACCGGCCACTGCTCGCGCGGCAGTTCGGCGCGGATCGCCTGGACGTCGAAGGGCTCGGGGTACTCCACGCCTTCGGGAGCGAAGAGCAGCTTGACGTAGTGGTCGGTGAACTCGCCGGCCGTGAACGCGGCGAGCCCCGCGCCGCCCAGCACCACGCGCTGCATGTGCGGGGTGAGCTGCTCGCTGCGGATGACCTCCGCGAGATGGGCCTGCGGTGCCTTGCGCGCCGGACGTTCCGCCACGGCAGCCTCCCCTGATCGGCGTACTTAGGTCTGCCTAAGTTAACACCCGTGGCCGGAGAAACGCAGAGGGATGCCGGGAGGCTTCACGGAACGCGTGCCGAGAGAGCCGAACGTATGCGAAGAGGGCTGCACCATTGTGAAGGGAGCCGCGCCCATGCGAAGAGGGCCGCACCCATGCGGGAAGACCGCGGCACCCATGCGAAGAGGGCCCCACGCGAGGCGAGGCCCTCCCCAGGAGTGCATAGTTGCGGGCCGTCAGCCCGCGAGCGTCGTCACCAGACGCTTCAGCGGAGTGCCGATGCCCCACCGCTCCGCCAGCTCGTCCAGGGATGCCGGGTCGCGCGGCTCGCTCGGCAGGGTCAGGTCGACCTCGGGGACCGGCACGTCCGCAGCCACCCGGACCACCTTCGGCGCCACCGCCACGTACGGCCGCGACTCGTCCAGCTTCTTGCGCTGGGACGGGGTGAGCTTGGACTTCGGGTCGTCCACGGCGGCCATGATGCCCGCCAAGTCCCCGTACTGCGCGAGCAGTTTGGCCGCGGTCTTCTCGCCCACGCCGGGGACGCCCGGCAGGCCGTCGCTCGGGTCGCCGCGCAGTACGGCCAGGTCGACATACGCGGGACCGCCGCCCTCGATCGCGTACTTCTCGCGCAGCCAGGCCTCGTCCGTGACCTGGAGCTGGCCCACGCCCTTGATCGGGTACAGGACGCGGATGCCGCGCTTGTCGTCCACCAGCTGGTAGAGGTCGCGGTCGCCCGTGACGATGTCGACCGGCCCGGCGGCCCGCGCGGTGAGCGTGCCGATGACGTCGTCCGCCTCGTAACCCGGCGCCCCGATCCGCGCGATGCCCAGCGCCTCCAGGACGTCGACGATCACCGAGACCTGCGGCGAGAGGGTGTCGGGGATCTCCTCCTCGTCCGGCCCGGTCTCCGTCTCCTCGGCCACGCGGTGCGCCTTGTACGAGGGAATCAGGTCCACCCGCCACTGCGGGCGCCAGTCGTCGTCCCAGCACGCGACCAGTTCGTCCGGGCGGTGGTCCTTGACCAGGCGGTCGATGAAGTCGATCAGCCCGCGCACGGCGTTGACCGGCGTGCCGTCCGGGGCCTTCATCGACTCCGGCACGCCGAAGTAGGCGCGGAAGTAGAGGGAGGCGGTGTCGAGAAGCATGAGCCGTCGGGTTTGCGTCACATCCCGCATCATGCCGCACCGCGCCGACATCGGGCCGCGCGTGGGTGACCGGGTGCCGCGCGGGGCCACGCGCCGCGGTTCCGTTCCGCAGATGAACAAAATGTGAACCGGATCACTTTCCGTTTGTTCGTGCATACGCAGGGCAGGCGCGCAGCCGGAGCAGACCCGTGCCGGATACAACCATTTCCCGGCCGGGCAGCGGGCGGACCCCGCGCAGCTCCACGGCCCGCCGGCGGGGGAGGCGGGCCGTCTTACGTACGACCCGAGAGGTTTTATGTCCAGGCTCCAGGCGGAGCACCTGTACAAGGTGTTCGGCAGAAGGCCCGATGACGCGGTGCGCAAGCTCGAAGCCGGCGCCGACCGCGACGAACTGCGTGCCGAAGGCACCACGGCAGCGGTGATCGACGCCTCGTTCACCGTGGAGCCGGGGCAGATCTTCGTCGTGATGGGCCTGTCCGGCTCCGGAAAGTCCACGCTCCTGCGCATGCTCAACGGACTCCTGGAGCCCACGGCGGGGCGCGTCCTGTTCGACGGGGACGACATCACGCACCTCAGCCCGAAGAAGCTGCGCGAGGTCCGCTCCAAGAAGATCAGCATGGTGTTCCAGCACTTCGCCCTCTTCCCGCACCGCAGCGTCGTCGAGAACGCCGCGTACGGACTCGAGGTGCAGGGCGTCGCCAAGGAGGAGCGTCTCAAGCGCGCCACCGAGGCGCTCGAACTGTGCGGCCTCAAGGGCTGGGAGAAGTCCTGGCCGGACGAGCTCTCCGGCGGCATGCAGCAGCGCGTGGGCCTGGCCCGCGCGCTCGCCACCGACGCCGACCTGCTGCTCATGGACGAGTCGTTCAGCGCCCTCGACCCGCTGATCCGCCGCGACATGCAGGACCAGCTGCTCGAACTGCAGAAGACCCTGAAGAAGACCATCGTCTTCATCACCCACGACCTCAACGAGGCCATGCGCCTGGGCGACCAGATCGCCGTCATGCGCGACGGCCGCATCGTCCAGACCGGCACCGGCGAGGACATCCTGATCCGTCCGGCCAACGACTACGTGCGCCGGTTCGTCGAGGACGTGGACCGCAGCCGGGTGCTCACCGCCGGTTCGATCATGGAGAAGGTGGCCGCGGACGCCGCGTTCGACGAGGAGGACGCCTCCTCCGTCAGCACCGAGACCCCGGTCGCCGAACTCTTCGCCGCGCTCGCCGAGGGCACCACCGAGATCCCCGTCACCGACGACGACGGTGACCTCGTCGGGGTCGTGGCCCGCGAGAAGGTGCTCTCCGCGCTCGCCGACGAGGCGCAGATCGAGGCCCAGCTGGAGGCCGGGATCGAGGCCGCCGCCGTCCTCGGAGGGATGAAGGACACCGTGCCTGCCCCGCGTACGACCGAGAAGGCGGTGAAGTCCGATGCCTAGGTTCGAATTCGGCTCGTGGGTCGAGGACACGGTCAACTGGCTCCAGTCCCACCTCGCCGGGCTCTTCGGCTTCGTCAACAGCGTGCTGGACGGCATGTACCAGGGCGTGGACTCCGTGCTCAGCGGCGGCGAACCGCTGCTCGTGGCCGGCATCTTCGCCGTCATCGCCTGCTGGCTGCGCGGTCTGCTGCCCGGCGTCCTCGCCTTCGTCGGCTTCGCCCTGATCGACTCGCTCGGTCTGTGGGACGACGCCATGGCGACGCTGTCCCTGGTGATCGTCGCCGCGGTGATCACGGTCGTCCTGGCCGTGCCGCTCGGCATCTGGGCCGCCAAGAACAAGCGGGTCAGCGGCGCGGTGCGCCCGGTGCTCGACGTCATGCAGACCATGCCGGCGTTCGTGTACCTGATCCCCGGCGTGATGTTCTTCGGCGTCGGCGTCACACCCGGCGTCATCGCCACCATCGTCTTCGCGATGCCGCCCGGCGTCCGTATGACCGAACTGGGCATCCGCCAGGTCGACGGCGAACTGGTCGAGGCCGCCGAGGCCTTCGGCACCAGCCCCAAGCACACCCTGACCCGGGTGCAGCTGCCGCTCGCGCTGCCCACGATCATGGCCGGTATCAACCAGGTCATCATGCTGGCCCTGTCGATGGTCGTCATCGGCGGCATGGCGGGCGCCGGCGGCCTCGGCGAGAAGGTGTACGCCGCGATCACCCAGCTCCAGGTCGGCCTCGCCGCCGAGTCCGGTGTCGCCGTGGTCATCCTGGCCATGTACCTGGACCGCATGACCGGCGCCCTCAACCAGCGCGTCTCGCCGCTCGGCCGCCGCGCCGCCGCGAAGGCCGCCGCTGCCGCGGGCCGCCTCAAGTTCGTGCACTACAAGCCCGGCACCGCCGTCGCCACCGTCGGTGTGGTCGTGCTCGCCCTGGTCGCGGGCGGCATGAACTTCGCCGGCTCGAAGGACGACTCCGGCCCGCAGACCGCCGCCGCCGACATCGGCAAGGGCAAGAAGATCAACATGGGCTACATCCCGTGGGACGAGGGCATCGCGTCCACGTACCTCTGGAAGGAGCTCCTGGAGCAGCGCGGTTACGAGACCGACGTCAAGCAGCTCGACCCCGGCCCGCTCTACTCCGGCGTCGCCCGCGGCGACATCGACTTCCAGACCGACGCGTGGCTCCCCACCACGCACAAGGACTACTGGGACAAGAACGCGGACAACCTCGAGGACCTCGGCTCCTGGTACGGCCCGACCTCGCTGGAGCTGACCGTCCCGTCGTACATGAAGGACTTCAAGTCCCTGGACGACCTCAAGGGCCAGGGCAAGAAGTTCAAGGGCAAGATCATCGGCATCGAGGCCAGCGCCGGGATGATGAAGACCCTCAAGGAGAAGGTGCTCAAGGAGTACGGCCTGGAGGGCGAGTTCGAGGTGGTCTCCTCCTCGACCTCCTCGATGCTGGCCCAGCTGGAGCGCTCCATCCAGAAGAAGGAGCCGGTCGTGGTGACCCTGTGGTCGCCGCACTGGGCGTACGGGAAGTTCGACCTGACCAAGCTCGAGGACCCGAAGGGCGCCTGGGGCAAGGGCGAGCAGATCCACACCGTCGCGCACAAGGGCTTCTCGCAGAAGGACCCGACGGTCGCCAAGTGGCTGAAGGACTTCAAGCTCACCGAGGACCAGCTCACCAGCCTGGAGAACGACATCAAGGCGGCCGGTGAGAAGAACGAGCAGCAGGGTGTGCAGACCTGGCTCAAGAAGAACCCGGGCCTGGTCGACAAGCTCGCCCCGGTCCCCGGCGGCGGCGCGAAGAAGCAGGGCCGCGACGCCGGCAAGACCGTGAACATGGGCTACTTCCCGTGGGACGAGGCCATCGCCTCCACGTACCTCTGGCAGAACATCCTGGAGGACCGCGGCTACAAGGTCTCCAACAAGCAGCTCGACCCCGGTCCGCTCTACACCGCGCTCGCGCAGGGGCAGATGGACGTCCAGTTCGACTCGTGGCTGCCCACGACGCACAAGGACTACGTCGACCGCTACAAGGACAGGCTGACCGACGTCGGCTCCTGGTACGGCCCGACCTCCCTGGAGCTGACCGTGCCCTCGTATGTGAAGGGCATCGACTCCCTGGAGGACCTCAAGGGCCAGGGCAAGAAGTTCAAGGGCAAGATCATCGGCATCGAGGCCAGCGCCGGGATGATGAAGACCCTGAACGAGAAGGTGCTCAAGGAGTACGGCCTGGAGGGCGAGTACAAGGTCGTCTCCTCCTCGACCTCCTCGATGCTCGCCGAGCTCGACCGCTCCATCAAGAAGAAGGAGCCGGTCGTGGTGACGCTCTGGTCCCCGCACTGGGCGTACGGCAAGTACGACCTGAAGAAGCTCGAGGACCCGAAGAAGGCCTGGGGCGAGGGCGAGCAGATCCACATCATGGGCAAGAAGGACTTCGCCGCGGACTTCCCGGAGCTCAACGGGTGGCTGAAGGACTTCAAGATGACCGAGGAGCAGCTCGCCTCCCTGGAGGTCGAGATCCAGAAGGGCGACCCGAAGAACCAGAAGGCGTCCGCCCGCCGCTGGCTCGACGCGCATCCGGAGCTGCTGGACCAGTTCGCGCCGGTGAAGTGAGCGGTGCGGTGCTCCGTGCCGGTGCGATGAGGTGATCCGGCACCGGGCGCGCTGATCGTCCGCCGCCCGAAGGGTGGGGTTCTCCACGGTCTGTGGTGAACCCCACCCTTCTGTGCGTTCCGCTCGGCCTTACCCGTTCCTTACGCTCGGTCAGCGTGTCCCCGTCCCGCCGTGCCCTCCCGCTGAGCGCCGCCGCCGTCCTGGCCCTCGCCCTGATCGTGGCCCTGCTCCAGGTCGGCCGCGCCGACGCCGCCCCCGTCTCGGCCGCCGCGGGACGCCTCGCGGAGCTGGCCGGGGACGCGCGTGAGGCCGACGGGTACGCGTACGCCCTGAGGGACGACACCGGCCGCACCATGGACGCCGCCGAGATACGGCAGGCCGAGGACGGCACATATCTCGCCGTGTACCACTCGGTCCTGGGCGACGACCGCTTCCACGCGGCCGTCGCCACCTCCACCGACCTGAGGACCTGGACCCGCCGGCACGACTTCGGCCCCGGCACCCATCAGGCCACGCTCGCCAAGGACCCGTCCGGCGGCTGGGTCCTCGCCTTCGAGCGCGATCCCCGCAACCACATAGCGGTCCGCGGATACGCGAGCCTCGACGCCCTCCTGACCGGGAACGCCGACCGCTCCTTCGACGCACCGCGCACGCTCTCGCGCTGCGCCGAAGGCACCCCGGCCATCACCGCGATCCGCGGCACCACGATCGAGCTGACCGGCCACTACCGGTCCGGCTGTGACGTGGACCGCCAACTGCGCGCCACCCTCAAGGACTTCACCACCTGGCACGCCGAGCCCGACCTCGCCCTCGACACCGCGCTGCGCTCCTGGGGCAGCGGCGGCAACATCGGCGACCGCTCGCCGGTCATGCTCGACGGCCGCGATCTGGTCGTCATCGAAGGGCAGCGGCTGCGGGACGACTTCGCCAGCTGGCGCACGTATGTCTACGATCCGGCGCGCCGCCGGGCCGACCTCCTGACCGTGCGCACCCACGGCGGCAGCACCGCCGTGGCCAACCCGTCGGTCTCCCTGCTCACCGCACCCGACGGCGCACCGTCGCTCCTGGTGAGCGCGTTCATCCCGCAGGAAGGCGCGGCGGACGGCGAGGCGGGGCAGCTGCTGTTCTGGCGCTCGCTGTCGGACTGAGCCCTGTGCGGGGCCGGGCGCGCTCGCTGTAGGGCTGAGCCCTCCGTGCGGATCCGGCGCGCCCGCTCTCGGAAGGAGCCCTCCGTGCGGACCCGGCGGGTGGCCGGTTCCCGTACGGGCGCGGGCAGCTCCTCGTACGAGCAGACCAGTTGACAGGGCACCGGCGGCTGCCCTTGCGTAGGGTGCTGGGAACAGCGATCTGACCGCAGCGCAGTGAGGGGGGCCGGCATGGACGACAAGTACTCCGGGCGGGTCGGCTCGGCCATCCGGCGACGCCGCAGGACACTCGGCCTCACCCTTGCCGCGGTCTCCGCGCGCAGCGGCCTGTCCGTCCCCTTCCTCAGCCAGATCGAGAACGAGCGGGCCCGCCCCAGCAGCCACTCACTCGAACGGGTCGCCGACGCCCTCGGCACCACGGCCGTCGAACTCCTGTCGGCCGCCGACGCCGAGCGGATCGTCGAGGTGGTGCGCGGCGCGCCCGCCGAGGAGGACACCACGGTGCGCGCCCTGGTGCACGGCAAGCACCAGCTGCACGCACTCGAGTTCGTGGGCGACCACGACTCGGGGCGCGAATTCCGCCATCGCAACGACGAGTTGATGTACGTGGCCGAAGGCGCCGTCGAGGTCGAGGCCGACGGCCGCGCCTACCGGCTCGCGCGCGGCGACACGATGTTCCTGTCCGGGGGAGTCCCGCACCGCTGGCGCGCGGCCGTGCCCGACACCCGCGTCCTGATCGTGGCGGTGGCCGAGCACATCAAGGCCGAGCACGAGTGAGCCGCGGGGCACGCGCTCCGCGGCGCCGGAGCGCGGCGTGAAGCGCAGGGTCGTCTCGCTCGTCCCCTCCCTCACCGAAGCGGTCGCCTCCGTGGCGCCCGAGCTCCTGGTCGGGGCGACGGACTGGTGCACGCACCCGGCCGGCCTCGACGTCGTACGGATCAAGGGCACCAAGAACCCGGACGTGCCCCGGATCGTCGCGCTCGCCCCCGACCTCGTGATCGCCAACGAGGAGGAGAACCGGCCCGCGGACCTCGACGCGCTCCGCGCCGCCGGCCTCGACGTGCTCGTCACCCACATCCGCACGCTCCCGCAGGCGCTCGCCGAGCTCGACCGGCTGCTCACCGGCGTGCTCGGACTGCCGCGCCCGTCCTGGCTCGACGAGGCCGCCGAGGCCTGGGCCGCGCCACCGGCCCTCGCGCCGTGCCGGGCGATCGTTCCGATTTGGCGCCGCCCCTGGATGGTGCTCGGCGCGGACACCTTCGCCGGCGATCTGCTCGCGCGGCTCGGCGTACGGAACGTGTACGCCGACCATGCCGAGCGCTATCCGCGGATCGTCCTCGACGCGCGGCGGGCGGCCGACCTCGTCGTCCTGCCCGACGAGCCGTACCGCTTCACCGCCGAGGACGGGCCCGAGGCCTTCCCCGGCCTGCCCGCCGCGCTCGTCGACGGGCGCGCGCTCACCTGGTACGGCCCGTCGCTCGTGGCCGCCCCCGCCCGGCTCGGCTCGGCGCTGCGGGCAGCTGTCCGCTGACGGTGGCCCCACCCGCACGTGTCCGGGTTTGTAGGCATAAGCTGCCGTTATGGGTACACGGGTCAACGCAGGTCAGGAGCCGGTCGAGGCCGACCGGCTCGCCCATCGGGTGCCCGAGCTCGGGGCCCTGCAACTGCTGCTCGCGGTGGCCCGGCTCGGCAGCCTCGGGCGCGCGGCCAAGGAGCTCGGTATCACCCAGCCGGCCGCGAGCAGCCGGGTGCGGGCGATGGAACGGCAGCTGGGCGTCGCCCTCGTGGACCGTTCGCCGCGCGGCTCCAAGCTCACCGCCGCGGGCGCGCTGGTCACGGACTGGGCGCGCCGGATCGTCGAGGCGGCGGAGGCCTTCGACGCCGGGGCGCAGGCCCTGCGCGACCGGCGCGACCAGCGGCTGCGGGTGGCCGCCAGCATGACCATCGCGGAGTACCTGCTGCCCGGCTGGCTGATCGCGCTGCGCCACCAGCGTCCCGAGACGGCGGTCCAACTCCTCGCGGGGAACTCGCAGTTCGTGGTGGAACGCCTGCTCGCCGACGAGGTCGACCTCGGCTTCGTCGAAGGGCTCACCGTGCCCTCGGGGCTCACCGGCGCGGTGGTCGCGCGCGACCATCTCGTGGTGGTGGCCGCGCCCGGCCACCCCTGGGCCCGCCGCCGTTCCCCCCTCGCTCCCGAGGAGCTGGCGCGGACACCGCTCATCCTGCGCGAACACGGCTCGGGCACCCGCCAGGTGCTCGACGCGGCGCTCGGTGGCCTCGCGGATCCGCTGATCGAGCTGGCCTCCACCACGGCAGTGAAAGCCGCCGTCCTCAGTGGCGCGGGTCCTTCGGTGCTCAGCGAGCTGGCGGTGGGGGAGGAGCTGGCGGCCCGCAGGCTGGTGCGGGTCCCGGTCGAGGGGATCGCTCTCGACCGGGCGCTGCGCGCCGTGTGGCGTACGGGGCACCGGCCGGTCGGACCGGCGCGGGATCTGCTGTCGCTGACGCGCACCGGCTGAGTCGGTCCGTGCCGCTGGGTTCGGTCCGTGCCGCCGGGCACGGACGGAGCCGTACCTGCGTCAGCCGCCCCGTACCGACGAGGCCGCTGCCGCCGCCACCAGCCCCCGCATCACCCGCAGATCCGTCCCCATCTCCGGATGCCACTGCACGCCCAACACCCAGCCCGGCCCGGGCAGTTCGACCGCCTCCACCGTGCCGTCCGCCGCGTGCGCACAGGCCACGAGGTCGCGGCCGAGGCGGTCGACGGCCTGGTGGTGGTACGTCGGGACCTCGTCAGGACCCGGCACCAGCGAGGCGAGCCGGGTGTCCGGCACGGGCTGCACCTTGTGCGAACCGAACTCGCCGACCGGTCCGGTGTGCCCGTCCAGATGCTGTACCAGTGTCCCGCCCAGCGCGACGTTGAGCAGCTGCATCCCGCGGCAGATCCCGAGCAGCGGCACACCGGCGGCCAACGCCGCGTCGATCAGGGCGAGTTCCCAGGCGTCGCGGTCCCGCGCGGGCGGCCCGGTCCGCGGGTGCGGCTCGGCCCCGTACCGTACGGGCTCGACATCGGGACCACCGGCGATCACCAGGCCGTCCAGGCGCGCCACCGTCGCCGCCGCGTGCGCCGGATCGTCCGGCGGCAGCATCGCCGCGAGCCCGCCCGCTGCCTGCACCAGGCGTGGGTAGCCGACGGGCAGCAGGGCCGCGTCGAGCTCCCACACACCCCAGCGGGCACCCGACTCCATGTACGTGCTGACCCCGATCAGCGGCCTGCTGCTCACCCGTCACCCTCCAAGGAACGTCGAGAACCGATCCCTCCACTCTGCCCGCTGCCGCGCTAGTCGCGCTTCAACTCGGCCTCCGCCTCGGCCAGTGCGGCGAACTCCTCCTCGGGCGCCTTGGCCACCAGGTGGTGCCGGCTGTAGATCCCGAAGTACGCGATGGCCACCACGTACACCGCCAGCGCGATGAAGGCCGCCGTGACATCCACCAGGAAGGTCGCGACCAGCGCGGAGAGCGCGAGGACCAGCGCGATGCCCGAGGTCGCGATGCCGCCGGGGGTGCGGTACGGGCGGTGGAGTCCCGGCTCGCGGCGGCGCAGGACGATGTGCGAGAGGGACATCAGGGCGTACGAGATGGTGGCGCCGAACACCGCGATGTTGAGCATCCGGGCACCGTCGCCGCTGCCCGCGGCGAGCGCGAAGCCGATCGCGCCGGGCACCAGGAGACCGAGGTAGGGCGCCTTGCGGCTGCTGGTGAGAGAGAGGAAGCGCGGCAGATAGCCCGCCCGCGAGAGGGCGAACAGCTGGCGCGAGCCCGCGTAGATCAGCGAGAAGAAGGAGGCCACCAGGCCCGCGAGCCCCGCGTAGTTGATGATGCGGCTGAGCGAGGTCGCCTCGCCGTCCGGCTGGAGCGCCTCGACCAGCGGGTTGCCCGCCTCCTGGATCGCGGCCGAGCCGCGCGCGCCCGCCGAGGCGAAGAAGGTGAGCAGGGCCAGGACGACGAGGATCGCCATCGACCAGCGGATGGCCTTGGGCAGCGTACGGGCCGGCTCGCGGGTCTCCTCGGCGGCCAGCGGCACCCCTTCGACGCCGAGGAAGAACCACATGCCGAACGGGAAGGCCGCCCAGATGCCCAACAGGCCGAACGGCAGCCAGGAGTTGGCGCCGAAGGCGCTCTCGTCCACCTTGATGTCGTTCAGGCCGCTCGCGTCGAACTCCATGAACGCGCCCACCGCGAAGATCAGCAGCGCGGCCACGGCGATGCCGGTGACGACGAAGCTGAAGCGCAGCGCCTCGCCCACGCCCCACAGGTGGATGCCGATGAAGAGGATGAAGCAGGCGAGGTAGACCGGCCAGCCCGACTCCAGGCCGAACAGGCCGAGCGACTCGACGTAGTCCCCGATGAAGATGGAGATCGCGGCCGGCGCCAGCACGTACTCGATGAGGATCGCCGTACCGGTCAGGAAGCCGCCCCAGGGGCCGAGCGCGCGCCGCGCGAAGCCGTAACCGCCGCCCGCGGTGGGCAGGATGGCGGAGAGCTCGGCGAGCGAGAAGACCATGCACACGTACATCAGGCCCATGAGGACCGTGGCGATCGCGAGACCGCCGAAGCCGCCTTCGGCGAGGCCGAAGTTCCAGCCCGAGAAGTCGCCGGAGACGACATAGGCCACGCCGAGGCCGGTGAGCAGCAGCCAGCCGGCGCTGCCGCGCTGGAGGGCGCGCCGCTTCAGATACTCGTCGTCGCTGTCGCCGCCGACGGTGGGTGGGGTGTTGCCGCTCTCTGGACGCGCTTGGGTCATCACTGGGCTCCCGCTCAGGGCCGGTGGGCATCGGGTGGCTTCAGGTGCCTTCAATGGAGCGAGTGCATACCATTGCGGTGCGGCCGCGCGGAGCGCAAGTCCCTTGCGTTACTTTCCGGTTACCGCGGTGCCCAACCTGCGCCCGGCGTCTTGTGCCTGGTTACGTGAGGAAGCCCGTGCAGGGTTACGTGCGGAAGCCCATGCAGGGTCACGTGAGGAAGCCCCGCAGCAGCGCCGCCGTCCCCGCGCAGTGCTCGCGCATCGCCGCCCGGGCCCGCCCCGGATCCCCGTCGAGCACGGCCTGTACGAGGGCCGTGTGCTGCGCCTGCGAGTGCTCCAGGTTCCGTACGAGCAGGGGTATGCAGTCCAGGAGGTCGTTGACCTGCGCGCGTACGGCCGCGTAGTGGGCGGTCAGCGAGGGGGAGCCGGAGAGCTCGGCGAGCGTCAGGTGCAGCAGGGTGTCGCGGCGGCGGTAGTCCGCGAGCGGTGCGTCGTGCGTGGCCGTGAGCGCCGAACTCAGGTGCTGCGCCTGCTTCTTGGTGAGCGGTCGGGAGGCGCACAGCTCGGCGGCGCCGGTCTCCAGGACCTCGCGGAAGCGCAGCACGTCCTCCACGTCCACGTCCTTGATGCGGCGGCGCAGCTCCGCCTCGCCGGTCGCGTCGGGGCGCGCCCGCACGAACGTGCCGCCGTAGCGCCCGCGCCGGCTCTCCACCAGGCCCTCGTCCTGGAGGACGCGGAGCACCTCGCGCAGCATCACCCGGCTGATGCCCAGCTGTTCGGCCAACTCCCGCTCGGCGGGAAGCCGTTCACCGGCCGCGACCAGTCCCAGGCGGATGACCTGGAGGATCTGCTCCAGGGCCTCCTCGAAACCGTTGCCCGCGCGCACCGGACGCAGGACCCGCGCGAGCCGGTCCATCCGTTCGGCTGTGGTCATCGGCCGTTTCCCCTTCCCAAGGAATGGTCTGAAGCAATACCTTAAGCCACCCCGGCAGAAGCCACTCCGGTACGCCCAAGAAGGAGTCCCCGTGGCCCACCGCACCGCCCCGCTGGGCGTCGAGGAGCTGCGTGCCCTCGTCGCGAGCGGCGAGATCGACACCGTCGTCCTGGCCTTCCCGGACATGCAGGGCCGCCTGCAGGGCAAGCGGTTCGCCGCCGGCTTCTTCCTCGACGAAGTGCTCGAGCACGGCACCGAGGGCTGCAACTACCTCCTCGCCGTGGACACCGAGATGAACACGGTCGACGGGTACGCGATGTCCAGCTGGGACCGCGGCTACGGCGACTTCGCCATGCATCCCGACACCGACACCCTGCGCCGCGTCCCCTGGAACGAAGGCACCGCGATGCTCATCGCGGACCTCGCCTGGAACGACGGCGGCCCCGTAGTCGCCGCGCCCCGGCAGATCCTGCGCCGCCAGCTGGAGCGCCTGGCCGAGCTCGGCTACACCGCGCAGGTCGGCACCGAGCTGGAGTTCATCGTCTTCCGGGACAGTTACGAGGAGGCCTGGGACCGCGACTACCGCGGCCTGATCCCGGCCAACCAGTACAACATCGACTACTCCGTCCTCGGCACCGGCCGCATCGAGCCGCTGCTGCGCCGCATCCGCAACGAGATGGGCGCGGCCGGTCTGACCGTCGAGTCCGCCAAGGGCGAGTGCAACCCCGGCCAGCACGAGATCGCCTTCCGCTACGACGAAGCCCTGGTCACCTGCGATCAGCACGCCGTCTACAAGACGGGCGCCAAGGAGATCGCCGCGCAGGAGGGCATGGCCCTCACCTTCATGGCCAAGTACAACGAGCGCGAGGGCAATTCCTGCCACATCCACCTCTCGCTGACCGACGCCGAGGGCGCCAACGTCATGCCGGGGGCCGACGGGCACGGCATGTCCGATGTGATGCGCCACTTCCTCGCGGGCCAACTGGCCGCGCTGCGCGAGTTCTCACTGCTCTACGCGCCCAACATCAACTCGTACAAGCGCTTCCAGCCCGGCTCCTTCGCGCCGACCGCCGTCGCCTGGGGTCACGACAACCGCACCTGCGCGCTGCGCGTGGTCGGCCACGGCCGCTCCACCCGCTTCGAGAACCGGCTGCCGGGCGGCGACGTGAACCCGCACCTCGCCGTCGCGGGCATGGTGGCCGCCGGTCTGTACGGCATCGAGCAGCGGCTCGAACTCCCGGACGCCTGCCCGGGCAATGCCTACACCGCCGACTACGAGCACGTCCCGACGACCCTGCGCGAGGCGGCCGAGCTGTGGGAGAACAGCCCGATCGCCAAGGCCGCCTTCGGCCCCGAAGTGGTCGCGCACTACCGGAACATGGCGCAGGTCGAGCTCGACGCCTTCGACGCCGCCGTCACGGACTGGGAGCTGCGGCGGTCGTTCGAGCGCCACTGACGGCGCCTCGCTGCACGGTCCCTTGGTCCCCGTACACCCGAAAGTCCCTTGCTTCCCGCACACCCGCACCTGTGAGGACTGACTTGCCCCACGAGCACCATTCCCATGAGGCCCCGCTCCGCGAGCACCAGGTACTCAACCCCGCGACCGAAGAGCTGGTCGCGACCGTCCCCGCCACCACCCCCGCCGAGGTCGACGCCGCCGTGACCCGTGCGGCCCGCGCGCAGGAGGCCTGGGCCGCACTCGCCCCGGCCGACCGCGCGCGGATCCTGCGCAGAGTCGCCGACACGATCGACCAACACAGCGAAGACCTGGCTCAGTTGGAGGTGCGCGAGGCGGGGCACACCATCGGCAACGCCCGCTGGGAGGCCGGCAACGCCCGTGACCTCTTCGCGTACGCCGCCGGGGGAGTGGAGCGCCTGACCGGGCGGCAGATCCCGGTCCCGGGCGGCATCGACGTCACCTTCCAGGAGCCGCTCGGCGTCATCGGCGTGATCGCACCCTGGAACTTCCCGATGCCGATCGCCGCCTGGGGCACCGCCCCCGCGCTCGCCGCGGGCAACGCCGTCCTGCTCAAGCCCGCCGAGACCACCCCGCTCACCGCCCTGCGGCTGGCCGAACTCGCCCTGGAGGCAGGCCTTCCCGAGCACCTCTTCCAGGTCCTGCCCGGCGCGGGCGACGTGGCGGGCGACGCGCTGGTGGTGCACCCGGGCGTAGCCAAGATCGTGTTCACCGGCTCCACCCGCGTGGGCAAGCAGATCATGGCCAAGTGCGCGGACCAGGTGAAGCGCGTCACGCTCGAACTCGGGGGCAAGAGCCCCAACATCGTCTTCGCCGACGCGGACATCGAGGCCGCCGCCGCGGCCGCCCCCATGTCCTTCCTCGACAACTCCGGCCAGGACTGCTGCGCCCGCACCCGCATCCTCGTGCAGCGCTCGGTGTACGACCGCTTCCTCGGCCTGCTCGCCCCCGCCGTCGAGTCGGTGGTCGTGGGCGACCCGGCGGACGAGAAGACCCAGATGGGCCCGCTGATCTCCAAGTCCCAGCTGGAGCGGGTGCGTTCGTACGTGCCCGACGTGGCAGCGATCCGCGGGACGGCACCGGACGGGCCGGGCTTCTGGTTCCCGCCGACCGTCCTGACGGACGTGGACCCCTCGGCCCCGGTGTGCGTCGAGGAGGTCTTCGGGCCGGTCGCCGTGGTGCTGCCCTTCGAGGACGAGGCCGAGGCCGTACGCCTGGCCAACGCCACCTCGTACGGCCTCTCGGGCTCCCTGTGGACCCGCGACGTGGGCCGCGCCCTGCGCGTCTCCGGCGCGGTCAAGGCGGGCAACCTGTCCGTCAACTCGCACTCCAGCGTGCGCTATTGGACCCCCTTCGGGGGGTACGGCCAGTCGGGCCTCGGCCGTGAGCTCGGCCCCGACGCCCTCACCGCCTTCACCGAGACCAAGAACGTCTTCATCAGCACGGAAGGTCCCGCACTGTGACGCAGCAGCCCGCATCCACCGAAGCCCCCGTCTGCCGCCGCCTCGTCGGCCGCACCGCCGTCATCACCGGAGCCGGCAGCGGCATCGGCCTCGCCACCGCACGCCGGCTCGCCGCCGAGGGGGCGCACGTGGTCTGCGGCGACATCGACGAGACCGCGGGCAAGGCCGCCGCCGAGGAGGTGGGAGGCACGTTCGTACGGGTGGACGTCACCGACGCCGAACAGGTCGAGGCGCTCTTCAAGACGGCCTACGACACCTACGGCTCGGTGGACATCGCCTTCAACAACGCCGGGATCTCGCCGCCCGACGACGACTCGATCCTCGACACCGGTCTGGAGGCCTGGAAGCGGGTCCAGGAGGTCAACCTGACCTCCGTGTACCTGTGCTGCAAGGCGGCCATCCCCTACATGCGCCGCCAGGGCAAGGGTTCCATCATCAACACGGCCTCCTTCGTGGCCCGCATGGGCGCGGCCACCTCGCAGATCTCGTACACGGCCTCCAAGGGCGGTGTCCTCGCCATGTCCCGTGAACTGGGCGTGCAGTTCGCCCGCGAGGGCATCCGGGTCAACGCACTGTGCCCGGGGCCCGTCAACACCCCGCTCCTTCAGGAGCTGTTCGCCAAGGACCCCGAGCGCGCGGCCCGGCGCCTCGTGCACATCCCGGTCGGCCGCTTCGCCGAGGCCGAGGAGATCGCCGCCGCGGTGGCCTTCCTCGCGAGCGACGACTCCTCGTTCGTGAACGCCACGGACTTCCTGGTGGACGGCGGCATCTCCGGTGCGTACGTGACCCCGGTGTAAGGAGTTCACGTTGATACGGGCGGTGGGTGGCCGTGGTCGCGGGGAGGCCCGGGAAGCCCCGGAACCCGGTGTACCCCGCCGGACACCACCGCCTAGGGTGGCCGGATGAGCATGCCCCCGACGCCGGCCGGCTGGTACCAGGACCCCGAGGCGCCGTCCCACGAACGCTGGTGGGACGGCACCGCGTGGACCCCGCACCTGCGCATCGCGCAGGGGCAGGGGCTGGATCCGGGGCAGGGCCAACAGGCCGGTCAATCGGGACAGTTCGGCCATCCTGGACAGTTCGGCCAGCCGGGTCAGTCTGGGCAGTTCGGTCAACCTGGGGAGTTCGGGCAGTCCGGCGCGACCGGAGGGTTCGGTCCGCCCGGGTCGGCCGGCTCCGGAGGCCCGGGCGGGACGGGCGGGCGCGCGAAAGTGGTGGCCCTGGCGGCGGCCGGGGTGGTCCTCGTGGCGTCGATCGTCACCGGCGTGGTGGTGCTCGGCAAGGACGACAAGCCCGACCCCGGCGCCGCTACCCGTACGAGCCCGACGGCCGAGGCCACGTCCCCGCAGGAGACGCCGGAGCAGAGCGAGTCCTCGGCGCCCGCGGGCGACCCGAAGGTCCTCGAGGACCAGCTCAACGGGATCACGCTGCCGATACCCGACGGCTGGGAGAAGCCGCAGCACACGGTCGAGAAGGCCGTCACGATGACAACCGAGGGCACCTACGACTGCCCCGGCGACGCGGGGTTCTGCCACCACGGCAGGGTCACCTCGCGCACCGCGGCGGCCGGCGCCGGCACGGATCCGGAGACGGTCGCCAAGAGCGACATCCCGGAGGCCGCCAAGCGCTTCTACGACCGCGACGTGGTCGACCGCCGCCCGTACAACGGCATCGCCTCGCACAGCGAGCTCAAGGCCGAGCGGGTCGTGGTCGCCGGCTCCACCGGCTACCTGGTGCGCTGGCGGGTCAGGACCGAGGCGGGCGCCGGCGGTTACGTGCAGTCCGTGGTGTTCCCCAAGCCCGGCAGCGAATCCCTGGTCGTCGTGCGCTTCGCCTTCGACGCCGTGGAGGGGCCGCCCCTGGCACTCATGGACGAGATCACCGACGGCATCCGCCGCATCGGCGACCAGGGCGGCACCGACGGAGGGGTCGGCTCGACCATCGCACCGTGAGCGCGCCGGCCCGCCGCGGGTGCGGCCCCTCGCAGGAGCGAGGGCGGGCCGTCAGAGGAAGGTGTGCCCTTCCCCCCGGTACGTGGGCACCGTCGCCGTGATCCGGTCGCCTTCGACCAGGTGTAGCGCATCGAAGCGCTCGCACAGCTCACCGGCCTTCGCATGCCGGAACCACACCTTGTCACCGATCCGCAGGTCGTCCGCGGGCGACCCGAGCAGCGGGGTCTGCACCTCGCCCGCGCCTTCCTGCGGGTCGTAACGCAGACCCTCCGGCAGATACGGCACGGGCGAGCGGTCCTGGCCCGCCGCACCGGAGGCGGGATAGCCGCCGCCGAGGACGGTGACGACCCCGACCCCGGGCCTGCGCACCACGGGCTGCGCGAAGAGCGCGGCCGGACGGGCCGTGAACGAGGTGTAGTTGTCGAAGAGCCGCGGCACATACAGCCCCGACCCGGCCGCGATCTCCGTGACGGCCTCCTCCGCGGCGGTGTGCTGCACGCTCCCCGTGCCGCCCCCGTTCACGAATTCGAGACCGGGCGCCACCGCCCGCACCGCGCGCACGGCCTCCGCCCGCCGCGCGGCCAGCTCGCGCCGCGCGGCACTCTGCATCGCCCGGATCGCCCGGGACCGCAGCGGCCGTCCCGCCAGCGCGTCACCGACCCCGGCGACATGCCCCTCGTACGCCATGATCCCGACCAGCCGGAACCCCGGCGTGCGGTCCACCGCCCGGGCCAGATCGGCGAGTTGGGCGGGGGAGTGCAGCGGGGAGCGGCGCGCCCCGATACGGATCCGGCCGCCCAGGAGCTTCAGGGCGGTATCGAGTTCGAGGCAGACCCGTACCTCCTCCCGCCCGCCGTCCCGCGCCGCGTCGATCAGCCGCAGCTGCGCGGGATCGTCGATCATCACGGTCACCGCGGCGGCCAGCTTGGGGTCGGCGGTCAGCTCGGCGAAGCCGGCGCGGTCCGCGGACGGGTACGCCAGCAGGACGTCCTCGAAGCCGGAGCGCGCGAGCCACAGCGACTCGGTGAGCGTGAACGACATGATCCCGGCGAAGCCGTCCCTGGCCAGGACCCGTTCGAGCAGCGCACGGCAGCGCACCGACTTGCTGGCCACGCGGATCGGCTTGCCGCCGGCCCGCCGTACGAGGTCGTCGGCATTGGCGTCGAACGCCTCCAGGTCGACGATGGCGAGAGGCGCGTCGAGCTCGGCGGTGGCGCGGTCGTAGCGGGCGCGATCAGAGGCCAGGGCTGTCATGGAGGCAGCCTGCCAGACACGATTACCCCGTGGTAGGGGGATGATCCGGACAGATCGTCCCTGACCTGCGGACTGGTTCCCGCATGCACACCGCGAGACCGTAGAGTGACGCGCAGGCAGGGTGGAACGGGCCTGTCCCCGCAGGTGATCGAGACGGGTGACGGGCGCCGGACGCCCGCCGCAGGCGTCCACATCGGCGGCCGGCGAGGGCCCGGTCCGTGAGTACGGTGAACGGGGGGTGGATGAGCATCGAAGCGCAGCGCGCCGACATCCCGCCGCGCCCCGCGTCCCCGCCTCCGCCGCTCCCGTCCACGCGGCTGCCGGACCATGCCCCCGTGCCGGACCCGGCGGCGGCCGACGACCTGCCGCCGAATGAGGACGGCAGCACGACGCCGCCCACCGGCGTTCCCGTTCCGCACCGGGCCCCTGCGCCGCCCGCAGCTCCGACCGGACCGCCGCTGCGCGCGGACGCCGTGGCGAACGGCCGAGCGGCCCGCGCCCGCCGCGCCGCCGAGGGCGCTGCGGCCGTCGGTTCCGGCAGCGGAGCCCCCGGCCCCGTACCGCCGAGGCCTGCCGTGCCGCCCAAGCCGCCGGGGGCGCCGCTCACCGGCGACGGCACGTCGGGTGCCGCACCTGTCAACGAGGGGGCCACGCAGGGCAGTTCGCCTTCCCGTTCGCAATCCTCTCCGCTGACGGCCGGTGATCGGCACGCCGGACCTGCCGCCGCAGCTCGTACGGAGACGGGCCGCACCTCCCGTACGGAGAGGGGCAGTTCGTTCCGTACGGAGATCGGGAGCTCGTTCCGTACGGACACGAATCCGGACACGGAGCCGGAGACGGGGCGCACCCCACCCGGCCCGGAGACCCCCGCCGAGACCACCACCCGGCTGCGCCCCGTGACCGCAGGACCGCTGCCGCCCGAGACCGCGCGGCGCCCGGTCACCGGGGCATCGCGTCCCGGCCTGCCCGCGGCGCACGGCACCGCGCCCCCGCGGCACCGTCGCCCCGTCGGTTCCGTGGACCTCACCCCGCGGCCCGACGCCGGCCCTCCGCTGGTCTTCATGCCACCCGCCGCCTTCGACGACCACACCACCCGGCTGCGGCCGGTCCGCCGCAGCCGTGCCCGGGTCGCCGCCGCGGCCACCTGCCTGGTGCTCGGCGTCGGGCTCATCACCGGTGCGGTGACCGGCAGTTGGCTGACCGGGGAGTCCGGTGCCGCCTCCCGTGACGCGAGCGTGTTCGCCGCCGCCGCGGACGCCTGGCACAGCCAGCCGGTCGACACCCTCTTCCCGCCCACCGTCGTGGGCGACGGCGCGGGCCCCGGCGGCGCGGACCGCCGCTGGACCCGCCTCGGCGTCGCACCGGACACCACCTGCGCCAAGGGCCTGGACCCGATGCTGCGCAAGGCGCTCGAACCGGCCGGCTGCGCACGGCTCGTGCGCGCCACGTACACCGACGCCACGCGCAGCCATGTGACCACCGTCGGCATGGTGTTCACCAAAGCCGACGCCGAGGCGATGGGCGCCCTGCGCACCCGTTTCGCGAAGGAAGGCCTCGCCGCGCACCCCGACCTCATGCCGCTGACCCACCCGGTCAAGGGCACCGTCGCCGAGGGCTTCGGGCCCCGGCAGCGGGCCAGTTGGAGCGTGTCCGTGCTCAGCGACGCGCCGGTCGTCGTGTTCGCGGTCTCCGGCTTCGCGGACGGCCGTACGGTCGACGCCCCCGAGCCGGCCGCGAAGGCCATGGCCGAGGGCGCCACCAGCGCGCCCGCGCAGTCCGGACTCGGGCACGAGGCGAAGGGCCTGGCCGACCGCATCGAGCGGGGCCTGCGCAAGAAGGCCGCCGAGGCCGCGGAGGAAGAGTCGTGAGTTCGCGTTCCACCGGCCGCGGTCCGTGGCCGCGGTCCACTCGCCGTGGCGGTACGGGGCCCCGGTCCACCGGCGGCCGGCCGCGGCTGCGGTCTCTCGGCGCCGTGCTCCTCGCCGGCGGCCTCGTCGTGCTGCCGGCGAGCAACGCGCACGCCGACACCATCCGCGCCCAGCAGTGGGCCCTTGACGCCCTGGACGCCGACAAGGCCTGGGCCACCACCAAGGGGCGTGGCATCACGGTCGCGGTCCTCGACACCGGCGTGGACGGCACCCACCCCGACCTCAAGGACAACGTCCTCAAGGGCAAGGACATGATCGGCTTCGGCGCCCGGCAGGGCGACAAGGCCTGGGCCCGGCACGGCACCAACATGGCCGGCATCATCGCGGGCCACGGGCACGGCCCGGGCAGGGCGGACGGTGTCCTCGGCATCGCGCCCGAGGCGAAGATCCTCCCCGTGCGGGTGATCCTCGAGGACGGCGACAAGTCCCGTACGAAGGCCCGCAACACGCGCGGCACCGCCCTCGCGGACGGGATCCGCTGGGCCGCCGACCACGGTGCCGACGTGATCAACATGTCGCTCGGCGACGACAGCGAGTCCGCGCACGCCGACGCCCGCGAGGACGCCGCGGTGCAGTACGCGCTGAGCAAGGGCGTGGTGGTCGTGGCCTCGGCCGGCAACGGCGGCGAGAAGGGCGACCACATCTCGTACCCGGCGGCCTACCCCGGCGTCATCGCCGTCACGGCCGTCGACCGCTACGGGGCGCGCGCCTCGTTCTCCACGCGCCGCTGGTACGCGACCGTCAGCGCGCCCGGGGACGACATCGTGATGGCCGGACCGGACCGCGAGTACTACAAGGGCTGGGGCACCTCGGCCGCCGCCGCGTTCGCCTCGGGCGTGGTGGCGCTGATCCGCTCCGCCCACCCGGACCTCGACCCGGCCCAGGTCAAGCGTCTGGTGGAGACCACCGCGGAGGACTCGCCCGCGGGTGGCCGCGACGACTCCTTCGGCTACGGGTTCATCGACCCGGTGGCCGCGATCGAGGCGGGCGCGGAGCTCAAGCCCGCGGCGGCACAGGCCTACCCGAAGAAGTACTTCGGCCAGGGCCCCGCCAAGCGCGAGACGGACGCGGGGACATCGAGCTGGCTCGGCCTCGCCGTGGGCGCCGTGGGCGCAGGCCTGCTGGTGGCGGCGACGGTCCTGTGGCGCACGCGACGCCCGACCTGAGAACCCTGGCGACGGGCCCGACCTGAAAACCCGGCACCGGACCTGTCCGGAAAACCCCGGCACCGGGCCTGCTGGTGGCGGCGACGGTCCTGTGGCGCACGCGGCGCCCGACCTGAGAACCCTGGCGACGGGCCCGACCTGAAAACCCGGCACCGGACCTGTCCGGAAAACCCCGGCACCGGGCCTGCCCTGAAAACCCCGGCACCGGGCCTGTCCTAGACCACCGCGCGCGCCGCCGCCCGCGCCACCCGCTCGACCAGCGCGACCCCGGCTTCCTTCGTCGTGTGCCCGTCCGACAGCACCGCGATCAGCAGCTCCCGTCCGTCGAGCGTCACCCGGCCGATGCTGTTGATGTCCCACAGCCCGGTGGCGGAACGCGGCAGCCACCCGTTCTTGAGCGCGCACCCGCCGCTTCCGGTTCCGGAGCCGTCGCCTTCGTCCCCGTCGTCGTCATCGCCCGCCGCCGAGACGCCCCAGTCCTGCCCCTCGACCACCGCATCGAGGAGCCCCCGTACGTACGCCTGCGACGCGGCCGTGAGCGCCTCCGGCTGCCCGAACACGGCGTCGAGCAGCACCAGTTGATCGGCCGCGGTGGTCTGGGTCAGGCCCCAGCGCCCCTCCGTGCCGGCCCGCGTCGCGTCGAGCCCGAGGCGGGCGTGGGCCGCATCGAGACCCTCGGCGCCGCCGATCACCGCCCACAGCGCGGTGGCCGCCGCGTTGTCGCTGCTCGTGATCATCGCGTGCGCGTGGGCCCGCTCCTGCCCGGTCAGCTCACGGCCCTCGTCCTGCGCCCGCAGCAGCAGCGCGACGAGGATGTCCACCTTCACGATGCTCGCCGTGTCGTACGGCCCCTCGTCCCCGTACACGCCCGTGCTGCCGTCGGCCGGATCGAGCACCGCGACCGCGAAACGCACCTCGCCGGTCGTCGTGACGGCATCCAGTGCGGCCGCGAGCTGCTCGTCCTTGTCCGGCTCCATGGGTGCCTCCTGGGCGGCGGGCGCCTGCCGTGGCGTGCTCACGGCGGGCGCGCGGTCGGTGCCGCAACCGGCGAGCGCACAGAGCAGCAGGGGCAGGACGAGCGAACGGGCGAGACGCATGCCGCGACGCTCGGCCCTCTGTCTGTGCGCAGCGTGAGATCGGCCTCAGAACCCGCTGGGAACTCGACCGCCCCCACATCTGTAGGGTCGGGAACCGTGGTGAACAAGAACATTCCCGACCACGGGTACGCGAACGACGACGGTTCCGCCGACCCCGAGCTGAGCGCCGCGCTCGCCGCCTGGGCCGCGGACCGCACACCCGCGCATGAGAGCCGGGTGCTCGCCGCACTCAAGGACGCCCGGCTCCTCGTCCCCGTCGTCGCGGTGCTCGGCGAGGTCGAGACGGACGAGAACGGCCTCAAGCGCGAGAAGAACAGCGACATGGCCGTGCCCACGCTGAAGGCCGGCGGCCGCACCGCGCTCCCCGCGTTCACCTCGACCCAGGCCCTCGCCCTGTGGGACCCGGCCGCCCGCCCGGTCGCCGTCCCGATGCAGCAGGCCCTGCGCGCGGCCGCGCACGAGAAGGCCGACACGATCGTGCTCGACCTGGCGGGGCCGGTCGCGTTCGAGCTGCCGCGGCGGGCGCTGTACGCGCTGGCGGAGGGCCGCACCTCGACGGATCCGCTGGCGGACCCGGCGGTCGCGGAGGCCGTGCGCGCCGCCGTCGCCGCCATCGGGGCGGTGCGGCGTGCGTATCTGGGCCCGGGGGAGGGCGACGGCACCCTCGCCCTGGTGCTCGACCCGGGCATGCCGCCCGAGGCGAGCGTCCATGCCGTGGCCCGGCAGCTGGCCGCCGACGACACGCTCAGGGCCCGCCTGGTGCACGGCCTCAGCCTCGCGCTCCTGCCCGCCGAGGCGGCACCGCCCGGCGAGCCGCTCTTCGTGCGCAGCTGAGCCGCCCCGGGCACGACGGCCCACGGCCGGGGGTGTCGGACCACAGGCGGCCGGGTGGGTGTCGGAGCGCAGGTCGCCGGGTGGTGTCGGAGCACAGGTCGGCCGCACTTAGGCTGAGTGCCATGACTGACGCAAGCCCCACTGGACAGACCCCCGACTTCGACACCATGGCCCGCGACATCGCCGAGGTCCCCGCGGTCGAGGTGATCGTCACCGTGGCGGTGAACCTGATGAGCGCCGCCGCCGTGAAGGCCGGCCTGACCGAGGAGGGCGACGCGCACAAGGATCTCGACGAGGCGCGCAAGCTGATCCACGCCCTCGCCGGCCTGCTCGACGCCAGCACCACCGAGATCAGCTCCTTCCACGCGGCCCCGCTGCGCGACGGCCTGAAGTCGCTTCAGCTCGCCTTCCGCGAGGCCTCCCTTGTCCCGGACGAGCCGGGCCAGGGCCCCGGTGAGAAGTACACCGGTCCCGTCTTCGGCTGAGGCAGCCGGTCCGCCCCGGCCCGGCGCGAGCCCGGGCCAAGGGCTGACGGCCCGGATACGAGGCCGTTAGCCGCACCCCAGAAGCTCTGCTAACCTTGTGTAACGACCGGCCGGACACCCCTGCTGAAAAGCGAGGCGCCCGGCCCACAAGTGGAGGCTCCGATCTCCCACCTGGCCGCCCAGCAGGGCGGCGGGTCACCGGTCCGGCAGACGCACCGAGTGTGTCTCGTCGCTGATGCGCCCCGCGTACGTCGCGGTGGTGCTCCGGTATGGAGCCCCGCCTGTGATCGTCCGGGGCATTTTTCATGTGCCGGCGCGGTTAGGTCTCACGAAACAGACGTTGCGCGGCGGTCCGCCAGACCGCCCGCGAGGTGCTACTTAGGAGGATCCATCAGCGCCGAGCCCCGCATCAACGACCGGATTCGCGTTCCCGAAGTGCGACTTGTCGGTCCCAGCGGCGAGCAGGTCGGGATTGTTCCGCTTGCCAAGGCCCTTGAGCTTGCTCAGGAGTACGACCTCGACCTGGTCGAGGTGGCGGCGAACGCCCGTCCGCCCGTCTGCAAGCTCATGGACTACGGGAAGTTCAAGTACGAATCGGCCATGAAGGCCCGTGAGGCGCGCAAGAACCAGGCGCACACGGTCATCAAGGAGATGAAGCTCCGGCCGAAGATCGACCCGCACGACTACGACACCAAAAAGGGTCACGTCGTCCGGTTCCTCAAGCAGGGCGACAAGGTCAAGATCACGATCATGTTCCGTGGTCGCGAGCAGTCCCGGCCGGAGCTCGGCTACCGACTGCTGCAGCGTCTCGCGGAGGACGTCCAGGAGCTCGGCTTCATCGAGTCGAACCCCAAGCAGGACGGCCGGAACATGATCATGGTTCTCGGTCCGCACAAGAAGAAGACCGAGGCCATGGCCGAGGCCCGCGAGGCACAGGCCGCCCGCAAGGCGGACGCTCCGGCGACCACCACGCGTCGTGACCGCGTCGCTGGCGAGGAGCCGACCGAGGCCGCTGCCGAGGCTTCCGCGGAAGAGCCGGCCGAGGCCTGATCCGGGGCGCGAGCCCAGGATCGCCAACCGATACAACTGACGCTCCCGCCTGCCGGTTTCACGCCGGGGGAGCGCCACTGACGAGGAGAGAACGGCGCTATGCCGAAGAACAAGTCGCACAGCGGTGCCAGCAAGCGCTTCAAGGTCACCGGCTCCGGCAAGGTGCTCCGTGAGCGCGCCGGCAAGCGCCACCTGCTCGAGCACAAGTCGTCGCGCCTGACGCGTCGCCTCACCGGCAACGCCGAGATGGCCCCGGGCGACGCCAAGAAGATCAAGAAGCTTCTCGGCAAGTGACGTCGCGGCCCCCGCTGTGGGCGGGGGCCGGACGCCTGGACCGGGACCTATTCGAACTTGGGCCGTGTGAACACAACCACGGCCCCGCTACAAGGAGTTAAAAGTGGCACGCGTCAAGCGCGCGGTGAACGCGCACAAGAAGCGTCGGGCGATCCTCGAGCAGGCCTCTGGCTACCGTGGTCAGCGTTCGCGCCTGTACCGCAAGGCCAAGGAGCAGGTCACCCACTCGCTGGTCTACAACTACAACGACCGCAAGAAGCGCAAGGGCGACTTCCGTCAGCTGTGGATCCAGCGCATCAACGCCGCTGCCCGCGCCAACGGCATCACCTACAACCGCTTCATCCAGGGTCTGAAGGCCGCGAACATCGAGGTCGACCGCAAGATCCTGGCGGAGCTCGCGGTCAACGACGCGAACGCGTTCGCCGCGCTGGTCGAGGTTGCGCAGAAGGCTCTGCCGGCTGACGTCAACGCGCCGAAGGCTGCTGCCTGAGCTTTGCGCTCTTGAGCGCCCTGATCGGACCCGTGGACCCTATGGTCCGCGGGTCCGATTGCGTTCGGATGCGCATCTGCCCCGCTACGTCGTCCGCCGGCTGCGGCATCGTCGTGGCTGGGCGCGCAGTTCCCCGCGCCCCTCATTCGGCACGCTTCGCGCGCCTCATGTTGCGCAGTTCCCCGCGCCCCTCATTCGGCACGCTTCGCGCGCCTCATGTTGCGCAGTTCCCCGCGCCCCTGATCCCGCGCCCCTGATCTGAATGCCTAAGGTTGATTCATGGCTTCCGCCCCTGAGCTGATCTCTCCCAAGTCCTCCCGTGTTGCCGCCGCGCGGCGGCTCGGGAAGCGGAATTTCCGGACCAAGGAGCGGTTGTTCCTCGCCGAGGGGCCGCAGGCCGTACGGGAAGCGGCGGGGCACGACGTGCAGGGTGAGCCCACCCTCGTCGAGCTGTTCAGCACCGTCGAGGCCGCCGAGCGGTACGCCGACATCATCGAGAGCGCGCACAAGGCCGGGGCGCGGGTGCATCTGGCCGACGAGGCCGTGATCGCCGATATCTCGACCACGGTCACGCCGCAGGGGCTCGTCGGGGTGTGCCGGTTCCTGGACACGCCTTTCGCGGAGATCCTGGCCGCGAAGCCCAAGCTCGTCGCCGTCCTGGCGCATGTGCGCGACCCCGGGAACGCCGGCACCGTGCTGCGGTGTGCCGATGCGGCGGGCGCCGACGCCGTCGTGCTCACGGACGCGTCGGTGGACCTGTACAACCCCAAGTCCGTGCGGGCGTCGGTCGGTTCGCACTTCCATCTGCCCGTCGCCGTCGGTGTGCCGGTCGAGGAGGCCGTACAGGGACTGAAGGAGGCGGGCGTACGGATCGTCGCCGCGGACGGGGCCGGGCAGGACGACCTCGACGACGAGCTCGACAAGGGCACCATGGGCGTGCCCACCGCCTGGGTCTTCGGCAACGAGGCCTGGGGGCTGCCGGAGGAGACCCGCGCACTCGCGGACGCCGTGGTGCGCGTGCCCATCCACGGCAAGGCCGAGAGCCTCAACCTCGCCACCGCGGCCGCCGTGTGCCTCTACGCCTCCGCACGCGCCCAGCGCAGGACCGCGCCCCGTTCCTGACCCGTATTCGCCGGCCCGACCCCGTACTCGCCGAACTTTCACCTTCACCGGTACACGGGGCACCCCTACCGTCACCCTCAGCTAGTAGTGTGGCGGGCTCGGGGGCCCACTGACCGAGTCGAGAGGTGGGGTACGGGGACATGAGTGTCGGCATCAGCAGACAGGCCGGAGCACACCGCTCCGTGCCGCGCCCTGCCGCGCCCCGTATCGACTCCCCGGCGGCCGAACTCGGCCTGGATCCCGACGACTTGCCCGACGGCCTCGTCGTCGCCGACGAGAAGGGCCGGGTGGTCTGCTTCAACGCGGCGGCCGCCCGCATCACCGCCGTATGCCCGGAAGAAGCCCTCGGGCAGTCCGTCGAGGACGCCCTGCCGCTGGAGGACCTCGAAGGCCGGCGCTGGTGGCAGCTGACCGATCCGTACGGCGGTCTGGCGATCCGGATCGGACAGCCCGAGCGCAATCTGCTGCTGCCCGGCGGCCGTGAGGTGCTGGTCTCCGCGCGCTACGTGCGGACGCGGCCCACCGGGCCCCTGCACCGGCTCGTGATCAGCATCAGGGACACCGAGGCCAGGCGCCGTACGGAGCGGAGCCACGCCGAGCTGATAGCGACCGTCGCGCACGAGCTGCGTTCCCCGCTCACCTCGGTCAAGGGCTTCACGGCGACGCTGCTCGCCAAGTGGGAGCGGTTCACCGACGACCAGAAGAAGCTGATGCTCGAGACGGTCGACGCCGACGCGAACCGGGTGACGCGGCTGATCGCCGAGCTGCTCGACATTTCGAGGATCGACTCGGGCCGGCTCGAGCTGCGCCGGCAGCCCGTGGACCTGCCGGCCGCCGTCGGGCGGCACATCCAGGCGCATGTGGCCGCGGGGCAGGCGCCGGACCGGTTCCTCGTACGGCTTCAGCAGCCGCTGCCCGACCTGTGGGCCGATCCCGACAAGATCGACCAGGTGCTCTCCAACCTTCTGGAAAATGCCGTGCGCCACGGCGAGGGGACCGTCACCATTGACGTGGCACCCCAGACAAGCCCCCTGGAAGGGACGGCAGTCACCGTGAGCGACGAAGGCCCCGGCATCCCCGAGGAGTCGATGGGCCGTGTCTTCACCCGCTTCTGGCGGGGAAGCAAGCGCGGTGGCACCGGCCTGGGGCTCTACATCGTCAAGGGCATCGTCGAGGCGCACGGCGGGACGATCACCGTCGGCCGCGGCCCCGCGGGCGGCGCGGAGTTCCGATTTACGTTGCCCGTGGGTACTCCGGGCTACCTGCTCTAGGCGCGAACACCGCTTATCAGGCCTTCAGCCCCTCCCACGGGCGTCATCGCCACTCTGTCACCCCGTTAGACTCGGCCCTTGGCGCATTTGTGTCTGCGTGGGCGCGGTCTGCGGTCCCAGATGAGACCAGCCAGCCAATCGGAAGCACGGGAAGAGATGTCGGCACCCAATAAGTCGTACGACCCTGTTGAGGTCGAAGCCTTGAAACCGGAAGAGATCGAGCGCATGCGGGACGAGGCGCTCGACGCCTTCGCCGCCGCGGGTGACCTCGACGCGCTCCAGGCCGCCAAGGTCGCGCACACCGGCGGCACCTCGCCGCTCGCGCTCGCCAACCGCGAGATCGGCGCGCTGCCCCCGCAGGCCAAGGCCGAGGCCGGCAAGCGCATCGGCCAGGCCCGCGGCGCCGTCAGCAAGGCGCTCGCCGGCCGCCAGGCCGAGCTCGAGGCCGAGCGTGACGCCCGTGTGCTCGTCGAAGAGGCCGTCGATGTGACGCTGCCCCACGACCGCGTACCGGCCGGCGCCCGGCACCCGCTGACCACGATGATGGAGCGGGTCGCGGACGTCTTCGTGTCCATGGGATACGAGATCGCCGAGGGCCCCGAGGTCGAGGCCGAGTGGTTCAACTTCGACGCGCTCAACTTCGTGCCCGACCACCCCGCGCGCCAGACCCAGGACACCTTCTTCGTCCAGGGCACCCGCGAGGACGGCAAGCCGACCGTCGACGACGAGTCCGGCATCGTCCTGCGCACCCACACCTCGCCGGTGCAGGCCCGCGCGCTGCTCGACCGTGAGCTGCCGGTGTACATCGTGTGCCCCGGCCGCGTGTACCGCACGGACGAGCTGGACGCCACGCACACCCCGGTCTTCCACCAGATCGAGCTGCTCGCCATCGACGAGGGCCTGACCATGTCGGACCTCAAGGGCACCCTCGACCACATGGTCAAGGCGCTCTTCGGTGCGGACATGAAGACGCGGCTGCGCCCGAACTACTTCCCGTTCACCGAGCCGTCCGCCGAGATGGACATGCTCTGCTACGTGTGCCGCGGCGAGTCGGTGGGCAACCCCGACAAGCCCTGCCGCACCTGCTCCAGCGAGGGCTGGATCGAGCTCGGCGGCTGCGGCATGGTCAACCCGCGCGTGCTCGTCGCCTGCGGTGTGGACCCCGAGAAGTACAGCGGATTCGCGTTCGGCTTCGGCATCGAGCGCATGCTCATGTTCCGCCACAACGTCGAAGACATGCGAGACATGGTCGAGGGTGACGTCCGGTTCACCCGGCCGTTCGGGATGGAGATCTGATGCGGGTCCCGCTTTCTTGGCTGCGGGAGTACGTCGACCTGCCGGCGGACGCCACCGGCCGTGACGTACAGGAGAAGCTCATCGGTGTCGGCCTGGAGGTCGAGACCGTCGAGCAGCTGGGTGCGGGCCTGACCGGCCCGCTCGTGGTCGGCAAGGTCCTCACCATCGAGGAGCTGACCGAGTTCAAGAAGCCCATCCGCTTCTGCACGGTCGACGTCGGCCAGGCCAACGGCACCGGCGAGCCCCAGGAGATCATCTGCGGCGCCCGGAACTTCGCCGAGGGCGACAAGGTCGTCGTGGCGCTGCCCGGCGCCGTGCTGCCCGGTGACTTCCGGATCGGCGAGCGCAAGACGTACGGCCGGATGTCGCGCGGCATGATCTGCTCCAGCGACGAGCTGGGCATGGGCGACGACGGCACCAAGGGCATCATCGTCCTGCCGCCCGAGCACGAGATCGGCACCGATGCCACGAAGCTGCTCGAGCTGTACGACGAGGTCCTGGACATCGCCGTCACGCCCGACCGCGGCTACTGTCTGTCGATGCGCGGCGTGGCCCGCGAGGCCGCCACCGCGTACGGTCTGCCGCTGCGCGACCCGGCGCTGCTCGACGTGCCCGCGCCGAACTCCTTCGGCCACCCCGTGCAGATCGCCGACCCGATCGGCTGCGACCGCTTCACGGCCCGTACGGTCGTGGGCCTGTCGCCCGAGGCCCGCTCCCCGATCTGGCTGCAGCGCCGGCTGCAGAAGGCCGGGATGCGCCCCATCTCGCTCGCGGTCGACGTCGCGAACTACGTGATGCTGGAGCTCGGCCAGCCCCTGCACACGTACGACCGGAACCTCATCGAGGGCCCGATCGGCGTGCGCCGTGCCGAGGCCGGCGAGAAGTTCACGACCCTCGACGGTGTCGAGCGCGTGCTGGACGCCGAGGACCTGCTGATCACGGACAGCCGTGGCCCGATCGGTCTCGCGGGTGTCATGGGCGGCGCCAACACCGAGATCGCCGATCCCGTGGTGGACCCGGAGACGGGCCTGGCCCAGGGCACCACCGAGGTCGTCATCGAGGCCGCGCACTTCGACGCGCTGTCCATCGCGCGCACCGCGCGCCGGCACAAGCTGTCCTCCGAGGCGTCCCGGCGCTTCGAGCGCGGTGTCGACCCGCAGGCCGCGGCCGCCGCCGCACAGCGCACCGTCGACCTGCTCGTGCTGCTCGCGGGCGGCACCGCCGAGGCCGGCGTCACCGAGGTCATCGCGCCGAACGCGCCGCACACCATCACCATCCCGGCGAACCACCCGGACAAGGTGGCGGGTGTGGAGTACGGCCGCGAGACCGTCGTACGGCGGCTCCAGGAGGTCGGCTGCGATGTGTACGGGCAGGACGAGCTCGTCGTCACCGTGCCGTCCTGGCGTCCCGACCTGACCGACCCGAACGACCTGGCCGAGGAGGTCATCCGCCTCGAGGGCTACGAGAACCTGCCCTCGACGCTGCCCAAGCCCCCCGCGGGCATGGGTCTGACCGACCGCCAGCGGCTGCACCGCCGCGTCGGCCGCGCCCTCGCGGGTGCCGGTTACGTCGAGGCGCTCAGCTACCCGTTCATCGGCGAGCAGGTCTTCGACCAGCTCCTGCTGGAGAAGGACGACCCGGCCCGCCAGGTCGTCAAGCTGGTCAACCCGCTCTCGGACGAGGAGCCCGCTCTTCGTACGACGCTGCTGCCCGGCCTGCTCCAGGCGCTGCGCCGCAACGACGGCCGGGGCAGCCACGACCTCGCGCTCTTCGAGACCGGTCTGGTCTTCCAGCCGGGCGACGGAGTCGGCACCGCGGTGCGTCTGCCGGTCGACCGCCGTCCCACGGACGAGGAGCTGGCCGGGCTCAACGCCCAGCTGCCCGTCCAGCCGCGGCACGCCGCGGTCGTCCTCGCGGGCGCCCGCGAGCAGGCCGGCTGGTGGGGCAAGGGCCGTCCGGCCGACTGGGCGGACGCCGTGGAGGCCGCGCGCAGCATCGCCGCCGAAGCGGGCGTCGACCTGCTCATCGACCAGGGCCAGTACGGTCCCTGGCACCCGGGCCGGTGCGCCGAGCTGTCCGTGGTCGTCGACGGGGTGAAGACCCTCGTCGGTCACGCGGGCGAGCTGCACCCGCGCGTGGTCAAGGCCTTCGGCCTGCCGGCGCGCACCTGCGCGATGGAGCTGAACCTCGACCTCGTCGAGCAGGCCGTCGACGGCACGCTCCAGGCGCCGCGGATCTCCACCTTCCCGGTGGCCACGCAGGACGTCGCGCTCGTCGTGGACAGCGACCGTCCGGCCGCCATGGTCGAGTACTACCTGCGCGGCGGCGCCGGTGAACTGCTCGAGGACATCCGCCTGTTCGACGTCTACACCGGCGACCAGGTCGGCGAGGGCAAGAAGTCGCTCGCGTACGCGCTGCGCTTCCGCGCCCCCGACCGCACCCTGACCGCCGAGGAGGTCTCGGCCGCCCGTGACGCCGCGGTGGCCCTGGCCGCCGAGCACACCGGCGCGGTGCTGCGCGGGGCGTAAGCGGCCCACGGTCCGTCAGCGGCCGCGGCCGCCTGAGCGCTGCGGGGCGCACGAGCCCGTAGCGCAGAGGCGCAAAACCCCTGGTGAGGGGCGCACTTGGAGACCCAAGTGCGCCCCTCACTCGTTCGGGTGAGAAGAACCGACTCCATGGCCCGATCGGGCCAGCCCGTGGACAGAATCGATCCGGCCGTACGCCGAAGCCGTCACGCCTGGTGACCCGGTTTACGCACCCTTCTCGGGGCCGGCCCCTGCTGGACAAGGGCCTTAGGGAGGCCGTCGGCGATGATCCTTATCCGGTCCAGGACGCTTCTGGGAGCGCGCCTCGGACATCGCACCGCTCCGGGGGAGTCCTCCCGGATCCGGCGCGTGGTCACCCTCGCCCTGCCCACCTTGTGGGGCGGCGTCGCCATCCTCTACAAGCTCACCTGCCCGCTCGCCCAGCAGGACGGGCTCACGGCGCGGATCGCCACCAGTGCCGTGTTCTTCGCCGTGGGCACCGGACTGATACTCGGCGTGCGCAGGGCCCTGCTCCAGGAGCTCGCCCAGATCCGCGAAGTCGCGGGTGCCGCCCAGCGCGTGCTGCTCCGCCCGCTGCCGCCCCGGCTCGACGGGCTCGCCATCGCGGCGGGCCAGCTCTGCGCCCACCGGGCCGCGACCGTCGGCGGCGACCTCTACGAGGCGGTGGCCACCGATCACGGCGTACGGGTCGTGATGGGCGATGTGCGCGGGCACGGACTCGCGGCCATCGGCACCGTCGCCGCCCTGCTCGGCAGCTTCCGCGAGGCCGCGCACGACGAGGCCGAACTCGGCTCCGTACTGCGCCGGTTGGAGCGCGCCATGCAGCGGCACCTGCGCGAGCGCGCACGGGCCGAGCACCCGGCCACGTGCAGCAGCGAGCCCGAGAGCCCGCTGGCCGAGGAGTTCGTGACGGTGCTGCTGCTGGAGATCCGACCCGACGGCTCCATGTACGCGCTCAACTGCGGGCACCCCTGGCCGTACCGCCTCGGCCGGCAGGTCGACCGCATCGCCGCCGGCGAACCCCTGCCGCCGCTCGGCCCCTTCCCGCTCCCCGCCGACCTGCCCGCGCAGCACTGCGGCCGGCTGCGCCCCGGCGAGACGGTGCTCCTGCACACCGACGGGGTCGAGGACGCACGGGACTCCGCCGGGCGCTTCTTCCCGCTGGCCGCCGTGCTCGCCGGCAACCGCAGCGCGCCGGGCGAGCTCATCAAGACCGTCTGCGACACCTTGCTGCGGCACACAGGGGGCCGCCTCGCCGACGACATGGCGCTCCTGGTGCTGCGCAACGAGCGGCGCAAGGTGCCGCACCAGCCGCAGCAGCCGGGGGAGCCGGTGGTGCGCGGGGCGCGGACGGCGAGCTGACCGGCGGGCTGCCACCCGCGGTCACGGGTCCGCGGGCTGCCACCCGCGCCCGGTCGAGCCGTTCGCCTCCGGTGCGGCTACCCGGAGTCGAGCGCGCCACCGCGCGAACTCCCCTCCTGCGAGCGGGAGTCCGACCACCGGCCCGGCCGGCGCCGCCCACCTCGCCGCGGAGAGTTCGGCAGGCGGTCGAGGCGGGCGGCGCGGTATGGGCCGTCGCACTGTACGAGGGGGAGCCGACGGCCCGGCCGCCTCTGGCGAGGCCAAAGGTGTCCGGTCCAGGGGTGCCGGACGCATATATCCAAACCGATTGCCGGCCCGGTACGGCAGAGTGCACGGCCCGTCACTGTGGGCACTTGTTTCGCACCCCGTGTGAAACGCGCTCGACTACGCTGGGCGGCACCGAGCCACCGGAGGGCACCGATGCAGCCCAACACCCTGCTCGACGCGATTCTCGACGAGGCCGGCGTCTCCCACGCGGGCCTCGCCGCCCATGTGAACCAGGCAGGCAAGGCCCGCGGACTCGCGCTGCGCTACGAACACACGGCCGTGGCGCGGTGGTTGAAGGGCCAGCGGCCGCGCGGCCAGGTGCCCGATCTGATCTGCGAGGTGCTCGCGGCCCGGTTGCAGCGCACCGTCACGCTCGACGACATCGGCCTCGGCGTGCCCGGCCAGGAGGCCTCGCCGGCCGCCACCTCGCTGTCCGGATTCGTGGAGCGGGCCACCGCGTTGTGGCGCTCCGACATGCAGCAGCGCCCCCATGTGCTCGGGGCGGCGGCCGTCACCGGGACCCCGGCCGTGATGCCGGTCTGGGAGTGGGAGAACCCGCCGGAGGACGTGGACGTCTCGCGCGGCGGCCGGCACCCGGTGAGCAAGTCCGATATCGCGATGCTGAGTTCGGCCCGCGCGCACTACGAGCAGATGTACCGCAAGACCGGCGGCGTCGCGACCCGCGCGCGCATCGTGGGCTTCCTCAACGCCGAGGCCGCCCCGCTGCTGCGCGGCAGCTACACGGACGCGATGGGGCGCCAACTGCACCGGGCCACCGGCGGGTTGGTGGCGATCGCCGGCATCTGCGCGTACGACTCGGACGCGCACGGCCTCGCGCAGCGCTACTTCCACCAGGCGCTCCGGCTCGCCAAGGCGAGCGGGGACAGGGGACTCGGCGCCTACGTGATAGCGCTGCTCGTCAACCAGTCGCTGTTCATCCGCGAGTACCGGCAGGCCGTCGCCTTCGCCGAGGCCGCGCTGCGGGCCGCCGGGCGGCACATCACGCCCGCGCTCGCCGCCGACCTCTACGCGATGCAGGCCAAGGCGTACGCGCATCTCGGGGACGGCAGCAGCGCGTTGTTCTGCATCCGGCGGGCGGAGTCCGCGGCCGAGCGGATCCACCCCGGCCACGAACCCGCAGAGACCGGCTATGTGCAGCCAGGCCTGGTGAACGTGCAGGTGGCTGAGGCCCTGCTCAGCCTCGGTGATCTCGCAGCAGCGCGGGTGCACTCGGCCGCGGCCGTGGACACTCCGGCCCACGACCGGGGGCGGGTGCACCGGCTCGCCGTGCTCAGCCAGATCGAGCTCAGACGCGGCGAGGCGGAGGCGGCCGTGGCCACGGCCGTCGAAATGGCCCGGCAGGCACGGGGAATGGAGTCACAGCGGCTGCGCGACCGGCTGCGGGCGGTACGCGAGCACCTCGTCCGCAGCGGATGCTCCGGCACCGAGGAAGCGGCCGCACTCATCGACGGGGCCCTGCGCGTGCCGCTGTGAGAGAGCCCCGGAAGCCGTGCTTCCGTGCGGCGCCGTGCCTCCGTGCGCCGCTGTGACCACGACTGCCTGCTGCCAACGCGCGTGCGATATTGCCATCTATCTCGGCGGAAGGTGGCAGAACCGTGCAGTGGACGAAACTATGCGAACAAACTGTGTACCAAAACCGCTGGTTCCAGGTGAACTTGGCGGACGTCGAGCTGCCTGACGGGCGGCATCTGGATCACTTCCTCATCCGGCTCAGGCCGGTGGCGGTCGCGACGGTCGTCAACGAGGCCAACGAAGTCCTGCTCCTGTGGCGGCACCGCTTCATCACCGACAGCTGGGGCTGGGAGCTGGCCGCGGGGGTGGTCGAGGACGGCGAGGACATCGCGTACGCGGCCGCCCGCGAGCTGGAGGAGGAGACCGGGTGGCGGCCCGGTCCCCTCCAGCACCTGCTCAGTGTGGAACCCTCCAACGGCCTCACCGATGCAAGGCACCACATCTACTGGGCGGACGAAGGGACGTATGTGGGCCATCCCGTGGACGATTTCGAGTCATCCCGGCGGGAGTGGGTGCCGCTCAAACTCGTCCCCGACATGGTGGCGCGAGGAGAGGTGCCGGCCGCCAACATGGCGGCCGCACTCCTGATGCTCCACCACCTCAGGCTCGGCTGAGACACCCGCCACCCGTGGCCCTGTCGATGCGGCCGACACCGGCGCGGCCGCATCGCCGCTAGCGTCCGAGCGCCTGCCAGACGGCCACCACCAACGCGCCGACCGCGGTCAGCGCCGCGACGGTGGGCAGCGGCCAGCGGCTGTGCTCGAGCGCGGCGATCCGCACATTGAGATCGTCGAGTTCCTTGGTGCTCTGCTCATCGCGCTGGGTGAGCAGCGCCAAGTGCCCTTCGATGCGGGCGAGTCCCACATCCAGACTCCGGCGCAACTCTGCGTGTTCTTCCTGGAGCACGGGATGTTCGGGGTCGGTGGTCACGAGTCCGCTCCTTCCTGGCTGTACGTGGCTGGAAATTGTCCGTGCGCAGCCATCCCTGTTCTGCGCACGGACAGTAAAGCCGCCTGGTGAGAGGCGCGGGAGCGTGTGCGCGGGGCATATGCGGGCCCTGGGTTCACACGGGTGCGAACCCTTCGGACCCGGCACCCGCCGAGCCCCGCACGCCCCGCCCGTACGGCCGCAATCTGGCCGGAAGAATACGGAGAGTGGCCGAATCGGCAGGGGAGGCAGGGGTGTTGGGGGTGGTTGCGACGGGCGGGAGAATTTCGGCTTGACTCGCGGCGACGGTGTGGCTTGGGTGCAGACATGTCCGACCCACGTACAGCAGTTCCCGCACTGCGCATCCACAGCCCTCGCGACGACCGGGCGCTCGCCGACTGGCGACGGGTGCACAACACCGTCATCCCGCACCACCCGCTCTCACTCGCCGACGCGCGGGACCGCTCCGTCCGCCACCACTTGGAAGTGGCCTACCTCGGCGAGGACCTCGTGGGCTGCACCACGGTGCGGCCCCCCGCTGACGACTCCCGTACGGCCACGGTGATCGCCCGGGTCCTGCCCGGCCACCGCCGCAAGGGGTTCGGCGCGGAGCTGTACCGCCGGGGTCTCGCGCGGGCGCGCGCACTGGGCGCCGAGATCATCGAGACGGTGGTGCTCGCGGAGAACGAGGAAGGGCTGCGGTTCGCCCTGCAGCGTGGATTCGTGGAGACCGAGCGGTACGTGCTCGTGCCCGGGGACACCGTCGAGTGGGTCGACCTGCGGCTGGCCTAGGAACAGCCCTCGACACGACGAGGTCCACTGCCCGACGGACAGTGGACCTCGCTGATACGGCGGCGGCTCAGTACGGGGAGAAGCCCTCAGTAAGTGGAGAGCCCCCAGTACGAGTAGAAGCCCTCAGTACGTGTAGAAACCCGAGCCCGTCTTCCGGCCGAGGCGGCCCGCGTCGACCATGCGCTGGAGCAGCGGGGGAGCGGCGTACAGGGGCTCCTTGTACTCCGCGTACATCGAGTCCGCGACCGAGTGGACCGTGTCCAGGCCGATCAGGTCGGCCAGCTTCAGCGGGCCCATGGGGTGGGCGCAGCCCATCTCCATGCCGTTGTCGATGTCCTCGCGGCTCGCGATGCCCGACTCGAACATCCGGATCGCGGAGAGCAGATACGGGATCAGGAGCGCGTTGACCACGAAGCCCGAGCGGTCCTGGGCGCGGATGGCGTGCTTGCCGAGCACCTTCTCGACCGCGACCTGGGCGCGCGCGAGGGTGCCCTCGGAGGTGGTGAGTGCCGGGATCAGCTCGACGAGCTGCTGCACGGGAGCCGGGTTGAAGAAGTGGATGCCGATGACCTGGTCGGGACGCGAGGTCGCCACCGCGAGCTTCACCAGCGGGATGGACGACGTGTTCGAGGCGAGGATCGCGTCCGGCCGGGTCACGACCTGGTCGAGCACCTGGAAGATCTCCGTCTTCACCGCCTCGTTCTCGACCACGGCCTCGATCACCAGGTCGCGGTCGGCGAACTCGCCGAGGTCGGTGGTGAACGTCAGCCGCGCCAGCGTGGCGTCCCGCTCCTCCTCGCTGATCTTGCCGCGCTCGGCGGCCTTCGCCAGGGAGTTGTGCAGCCGGGTGCGGCCGATCTCCAGCGCCTCACCGGTGGTCTCGGCGACCTTGACCTCCAGTCCGGCGCGCGCGCAGACCTCGGCGATGCCGGCCCCCATCTGGCCGCAGCCCACGACTCCGACGCGTGCAATGTCAACGATTGACGAGGTCTCGGTCACATCGTCCCTTTCGTACTCCGGGTGGGCGGGCCGCCCGCTGGAAATGCGGGGCGAAGCATGGTCGACGCGCGCCCCGATGGTCCGACGTTACTCCGCGTTCACTGGTGCACAGGGGGCCGGGGCGGCATGCTGTGGCACGTCCCACGGAACAACAGGTGCTGTCCGGTGATTCCGGGCCAAACGAACAAGTCGATACAAGGGGTGGCATACGTTGCGTATGACGCGCAGGAGTTTCACGGTGGCCGGCGCCGCTGCACTCTTCGGGGCGGGGCTCGCAGGAGATGCGGTCGCCGCCGAAAAGCACCTCCGACCTCGCAATACAGCCTTCCGCGGCATGTGGATCGCGTCCGTGGCCAACCGTGACTGGCCCTCCGCACGGGGGCTGCCCGCCGCGACCCAGCGGGCCGAACTGCTCGCGTATCTGGACACGGCGGTACGCCGGAAGCTGAACGCCGTGATCTTCCAGGTGCGCCCCACCGCCGATGCCCTGTGGCCCTCCGACTACGAGCCGTGGTCGGAGTACCTCACCGGAGTCCAGGGCCAGGACCCCGGCTGGGACCCGCTGGGCACCGCCGTGGACGAGGCACACCGCCGCGGGCTCGAACTGCACGCCTGGTTCAACCCGTACCGCGTCGCGAACCACACCGACCCCGCCCGGCTCTCGCCCGACCACCCTGCGCGGCAGAACCCCGACTGGCTGGTCCCGTACGGCGGCAAGCTCTACTACAACCCCGGACTGCCCGAGGTCCGCGCGTTCGTGACGCAGGCGATGCTCGACGCCGTGCGCAAGTACCCGATCGACGCGGTGCATTGGGACGACTACTTCTACCCGTACCCGGTCGCGGGCCAGGTCTTCGACGACGACGCGGCCTACGAGCGGTACGGCGCGGGCTTCGCGGACCGCGCGGCCTGGCGCCGGGACAACACCGATCAGCTGGTACGGGGCATGGCGAAGGCGATTCCCAAGGTGCGCAAGGGCGTGCAGTTCGGGATCAGTCCCTTCGGTGTGTGGCGCAACAAGGCGACGGATCCGCTGGGTTCGGACACCGCGGCGGGCGTGCAGACCTACGACAACCTGCACGCCGACGTGCGCAAGTGGGTCAAGCGGGACTGGATCGACTACGTCGTGCCCCAGCTCTACTGGAACATGGGCTTCACGGTGGCCGACTACGCCAAGCTCGTGCCGTGGTGGGCCGACGTGGTCAAGGGCACCGACGTCGACCTGTACCTCGGCGAGGCCCTGTACAAGGTGGCCGATCCCGCACAGCCCGCACCCTGGCAGGACCCCGCCGAGCTGTCCCGCCATCTCACGTACGCCAGTCAGTTCCGGCAGGTGCGCGGGCATGTGTTCTTCTCCGCCAAGGAGGTCGCGGCCGATCCGATCGGGGCGATGACGCGCGTGGTCGCCGACCACTACACGCGGCGCTGACCTCGGGTACCGGCCGGTCCGTCGCGGGGCGGGCCGGTCCGGTCCGGCCGTCGCGGACCAGCCGGTCCGGTCCGGCCGTCGCGGAGGATCCGTCGTTCCGTGCGATCAGTCGTTCTGTTTGTGGCGTACGACGGTGTCCGGGCCCGGGGACACCAGCGTCTCGTGCCCGTCCTCGAAGCGGACGCGGAACGGGGGAGTGCCGTCCGGGCCGAGCACTTCGACGACCTCCGCGACCCGGTCGTGCTGCCCGACGACCCTGCCGTGCACCAGCAGTGTGTCGCCCACATCTGCGCGCATCGGGGGTGACCTCCTCGGCTTGACTGGCGAGTGGCGGTCCGTGGCGGCAAGTCTACGGCGGGTGGCGGGAGTTGGGACCCCCACGGGACCCCGGGCGGCCCCCCCTTCCGGCCCCCGCGAGCACGCCCGCAGGGGCTCCCGCCCGCCACCGGACAGCGCCGCTCAGCCGCGCGCCCGCTGCGTCACCGCGATGCAGATCAGCACGGCCACGGCGGTGAGCGGAGCCGCCGCCGTCATGGTCTCGCCGAGCAGGGACACCGACCAGACCAGGGTGAGCAGCGGCTGGGCGAGCTGGAGCTGGCTGGCCTTGGGGATGCCGATCGCGGCCATGCCGCGGTACCAGACGACCAGGCCCACGAACTGCGACCCGACCGCCACCCAGAGAAGACCGGCCACGGCCTTCGCCGTGAGCTCCCACGGCTCGTACGCGAGGGCGGCCGCGGAGGCCGGGATCGCGAACGGCAGACAGGCCACCAGGGCCCAGCCGATGACATGCCAGCCGGGCATCACCTTGGCCAGCCGGCCGCCCTCGGTGTAGCCGGCGGCGCAGATCAGCAGGGCGCCGAAGAGGTAGAGGTCGGCGGTGGTGAGCGCGCCGCCGCTCTGCTGCACGGTGAACGCGATCACCGCCGCGGCCCCGACGCAGGCCGCGGTCCAGAAGGTGCGCGACGGACGCGCGCCCGTGCGCAGGGCGGACATCGCGGCCGTGGTGAGCGGGAGCAGGCCGACGACGACGGCGGCATGGGCGGTCGTGGAGGTCTGGAGGGCGAGCGTGGTGAGCAGCGGGAAGCCGACCACGACACCGGCGGCGACGACGGCGAGCGAGAACCAGTGCTCGCGGGCCGGCACCTTGATGCGCAGGGCCAGCAGACAGCCGCCCGCGATCAGGCCCGCGAGCGCCATGCGGACGGCCACGAGGGACCAGGGCCCGAAGCCGTCCAGACCCCACACGGTGGCGGGGAAGGTGAGCGAGAAAGCGGTGACGCCGGCGGCGGCCAGGAGGATGCCGGTACGGGTGCTGTCGCGGCCGGCGGGCGCGACAGCGGGGGCGGCGGTGTCGGTGGTGGCCCGGCCGTCGGTGAGGTCGGCGACGGGGGTGACCGCTATCGTGGTCCGGCGAGTAGCGCTATCCTGTGCTGTCATGCAAGAGCGTAGCAGTGTGGGGGAATTGGCGAACAGCCTGCGAGCGGAGCTGAATCGCTACTCTCCGGGTGGGAAGCTGCCGTCCAGCCGTGTGCTGGTCGAGCGTTTCCGGGTGAGTCCCGTGACCGTCTCGCGGGCGCTGGCCCAGCTGGCGGCCGAGGGCCTCGTGGTGACCCGGCCGGGCGCTGGGGCCTTCCGTGCCGAGGCGCGTACCGCTACCGAGCCGGCGGGTGACACCTCCTGGCAGGAGGTCTCCCTCAGCGCGCAGGCCTCCGCCGAGCCGCGCGCGGTGGACGCCTCGGGCGTGCTGGCCTGTCTGGCCCAACCGCCCACCGGGGTCATCGAGTTCAACAGCGGCTATCTGCATCCCTCGCTCCAGCCCGAGCAGGCGCTCGCCGCCGCGCTCGGCCGCGCCGGACGTCGGCCGGGAGCGTGGGGCAGGCCGCCGATGGACGGACTGCCCGAGCTGCGCGAGTGGTTCGCGCGGGGCTGCGGCGGGGCCGTCACCGCCTCCGACGTGCTGATCACCTCCGGTGGGCAGACCGCGCTCACCACCGCCCTGCGCGGACTCGCCGCGCCCGGCACACCCGTACTCCTGGAGTCGCCCACGTATCCCGGACTGCTCGCCATCGCGCGGGCCGCCGGGCTGCGGCCGGTGCCCGTGCCGGTGGACACGGACGGGGTGCGGCCCGAGCTGCTCGCCGACGCGTTCCGGGCCACCGGCGCGAAGGTGTTCGTCTGCCAGCCGCTCTTCCAGAACCCGACGGGTGCCGTCCTCTCCGCGGCCCGGCGGCCCGAAGTCGTGCGGACGGCACGGGAGTTCGGCGCCTTCGTCATCGAGGACGACTTCGTGCGCCGGCTCGCCCACGACGACAGCGGCCCGCTGCCGCCGCCGATGATCGCCTCGGACCCCGACGGCGTGGTGGTGCACGTCTGCTCACTGACCAAGGCGACCTCGCCCTCCCTCCGGGTGGCCGCCCTCGTGGCCCGCGGACCGGCCCTCGAACGGCTGCGCGCCATCCAGATCGTCGACCACTTCTTCGTCCCGCGCCCGCTCCAGGAGGCCACCCTGGAACTGGTGCGCGCCCCCGCCTGGAACCGTCATCTGCGCACCGTGGCCACGGAGTTGCGCATCCGCCGCGACCAGATGGCCGGCGCGCTGCTGCGCGAACTGCCCGGTCTGGCGCTGCCGCACATCCCGTCCGGCGGCTACCACCTGTGGCTGCGCCTGCCAGACGGCACGCCTGGCCGCGGCGGCGCGGCGGCCGAGACCGCGCTCAACTCCGCCGCGCTGCGCGCCGGTGTCGCGATCACCCCGGGCCGCCCCTACTTCTGCGCCGAACCACCGGCCGGACACGTCCGGTTGAGCTTCGCGGGCCTGGCGGGCGAGGCGGAGATCGCGGAGGGCGTGCGGCGGCTGCGGGTCGCGTGTGAGGAGGTGCTGGGCTGAGGCCGGGGCGCGGACCGGCTCCCGACGACGGAGCAAGCAGAGGCCATATCCGCTGGCCTTCCGACGCGTCCGGATGGAAACCTCGTGGTCATGACCGGCTACGAGATCTCCACCGACCCCGCCCGCCTCGACCTCGCGAAGATCCACTACTGGCTCTCCACCGACGCGTACTGGGCGCTCGGACGCAGCCGCGAGAAGCAGGACCAGGCAGTCGCAGGGTCGCTCAACTTCGGGGTGTACGAGCCGGTTTCGGGCGAGCAGGTGGCGTACGCCCGGGTCATCACGGATCGCGCCACCTTCGCCTGGCTCTGCGACGTGTACGTGGACCGCTCCGTACGCGGCAACGGGCTCGGTGTGGCGCTGGTCGAGGCGGTACGGGACGAACTCGAGCCCTGCGGTCTGCGCCGCATCATGCTCGCCACCGAGGACGCCCAGGGGATGTACCGGAAAGTGGGCTTCGAGCCGCTCACGCACCCCGAACGCTGGATGACGCTCGGACTGCAGTAGCCCCGTCGCTGTCCGTTCCGCTCTTGACCTGCGCAGCGGCACACTTCAACATCACCGCATGCATGTTCGGGTGACGCTGATCGCCGCCGCACGCAGCTCCTCGCTGCTCGCCGAGCGCTTCGACGACGACCGGCCGCTCGACCAGGCCGGCTGGCACGAGCTGCAGCTCGCCGCGCACACCCTCGTGCCGTACGGGCGGGCCGAGCTGCGCTACTGCTCGCCCACCCCGCGCAGCCGCGCGACCGGCGACGCGCTCGGGTTCGCGCCCATGGCCCAGCCGATGCTCAGCGACTGCGACATGGGTCGCTGGCGCGGGCGGACCCTCGCCGAGGTGACCGCGCGTGAACCGGCCGCGGTGGACGCCTGGCTGGGAGATCCGCGCTCGGCGCCGCACGGCGGGGAGAGCCTGCTCGCGTTCATCTCGCGGGTCGGCCGCTGGATGGACACGCGCCCGGTCGACGACGGCGGCACCGTCGTCGCCGTCGCCGAGCCCGGAGTGGTCCGCGCCGCCCTCGTCTACGCGCTGAAGGCGCCCCCGGCCACGTACTGGAACATCGACGTCCCACCCCTGTCGACGGTGACCGTCACCGGCCACTCGGGCCGGTGGAGCCTCCGCCTCGCAGGCCGCGCTGCCTGAGAACACCGCACCTCAGCGCGCCCCGCAGACCTCAGCGCCACCCCCTGGGACCGCCGGCCTTCAACGCGCCGCGCGCCCCGCCACATGCGTCGGCGTGACGCGGATGACGATCCGCTGCACCTCCGGCGGCAGCGCGAGCACCGAGTCGCCCGCGCCGGGCCCGTCGTACTGCTCGTCGAGGTCGTACGCGAGCCGGCGCCCCACGTCCTCGCCGATCGTCGCGGTGCCGCGGACCTCGACGTAGTTCTGCGGATCGGCGGTGTCGTACACCGTGATGCTCACCCGCGGGTCCCGCAGCAGGTTCTTGTGCTTGCGCCGCCCCGCCTGCGAGGGGATCACGAGGTCGTCGCCGTCCAGGCCCACGTACACCGGAGAGGTCTGCGGGCTCCCGTCCGGGTTGAGGGTGGCCAGGATCGCCGTGTTCGGGTCTTCGAGCAGGCGGCGGGCCGCGTCGCTGAGTGTGATGGACATGACGTGAACCTTAGGGGAGACGTCGCCCGGGCCCCTGGCCAGAGAGCCCCGGCTTCGAGATATCTTGATGTCGAGTAATCTCGACCGACGACGCAAGCAGTAGACGCATGCAGACGTGGAGCGGAGCATCCGGTGACTGACTCGACCATCATCTATACGCACACTGACGAGGCCCCGGCCCTGGCGACCCATTCGTTCCTGCCGGTGATCCAGGCGTACGCCTCGACGGCCGGCGTGCGGGTCGAGACCCGTGACATCTCGCTGGCCGGGCGGATCATCTCGCAGTTCCCCGAGTACCTCGACGAGGGTCAGCGCATCCCGGACGCCCTCGCGGAGCTCGGCGAGCTGGCCAAGACGCCCGAGGCCAACATCATCAAGCTGCCGAACATCTCGGCCTCGATCCCGCAGCTGAAGGCCGCCATCGCCGAGCTGCAGGGCCAGGGCTACGCGCTGCCCGCGTACCCGGACGACCCGAAGTCGGACGAGGAGCGCGAGATCCGCGCGCGCTACGACAAGGTCAAGGGCTCGGCCGTGAACCCGGTCCTGCGTGAGGGCAACTCGGACCGCCGCGCCCCCGCCTCGGTCAAGAACTACGCGAAGAACCACCCGCACCGCATGGGCGCCTGGACCCCCGAGTCCAAGACCAACGTCGCCACCATGGGCGCCGACGACTTCCGCTCCAGCGAGAAGTCCACGGTCATCGCCGAGGACGGGTCGCTCCGCATCGAGCACGTCGCCGCCGACGGCGCCACCACCGTCCTGCGCGAGTCCGTCCCGGTCCTGGCCGGCGAGGTCGTCGACGCCTCCGTGATGCACGTGGCCGCGCTGCGCACCTTCCTCGGCGAGCAGATCGCCCGCGCCAAGGCCGAGGGCGTGCTGTTCTCGCTGCACCTCAAGGCCACGATGATGAAGGTCTCCGACCCGATCGTCTTCGGCCACGCGGTCCGCGCCTTCTTCCCGAAGACCTTCGCGGCGTACGGCGAGAAGCTGGCCGCCGCCGGCCTGTCCCCGAACGACGGCCTGGGCGGCATCCTCAAGGGCATCGAGTCGCTGCCCGAGGCCGCCGAGATCAAGGCCTCCTTCGACGCCGAGCTGGCCGAGGGCCCCGAGCTCGCGATGGTCGACTCCGACAAGGGCATCACCAACCTGCACGTGCCGTCCGACGTCATCGTCGACGCCTCGATGCCGGCCATGATCCGCACCTCCGGCCACATGTGGGGCCCCGACGGCCAGGAGGCCGACACCCTCGCGGTGCTGCCGGACAGCTCCTACGCCGGCATCTACCAGGTCGTCATCGACGACTGCCGTGCCAACGGCGCCTACGACCCGGCCACCATGGGCTCCGTACCCAACGTCGGCCTCATGGCGCAGAAGGCCGAGGAGTACGGCTCCCACGACAAGACCTTCGAGATCGCCGCGGCCGGCACCGTCCGCCTCGTCGACACCGCGGGCAATGTGGTCCTGGAGCAGGAGGTCGCCGAGGGCGACATCTTCCGCGCCTGCCAGACCAAGGACGCCCCGATCCAGGACTGGGTCAAGCTCGCCGTCACGCGTGCCCGCGCCACCGGCGACCCGGCCGTGTTCTGGCTGGACGAGACCCGTGCGCACGACGCCCGGCTGATCGAGAAGGTCAAGGCGTACCTGCCGCAGCACGACACCGAGGGCCTCCAGATCGAGATCATGGCTCCGGTCGACGCGATCAAGTTCTCCCTGGAGCGCATCCGCCGCGGCGAGAACACGATCTCGGTCACGGGCAACGTCCTGCGTGACTACCTGACCGACCTGTTCCCGATCCTGGAGCTGGGCACCAGCGCCAAGATGCTCTCGGTGGTCCCGCTGATGAACGGCGGCGGCCTCTTCGAGACGGGCGCCGGCGGCTCCGCCCCGAAGCACGTCCAGCAGCTGGTCAAGGAGAACTACCTGCGCTGGGACTCGCTCGGCGAGTTCCTCGCGCTCGCGGTCTCCTTCGAGCACCTGGCCACCACCACGGGCAACGCCCGCGCCCAGGTCCTCGCGGACACCCTGGACCGCGCCACGGCCACGTTCCTGGAGCAGGACAAGTCCCCGACCCGTCGCGTCGGCGGCATCGACAACCGCGGCTCGCACTTCTACCTGGCCCTGTACTGGGCCCAGGAGCTGGCGCAGCAGACCGCGGACGCCGACCTGGCCAAGGCCTTCGCCCCGCTCGCCGAGTCCCTCACGGCGAACGAGCAGAAGATCGTCGACGAGCTGCTCGCCGTCCAGGGCAGCCCGGCCGACATCGGCGGCTACTACCAGCCGGACGTCGCCAAGGCGTCCGCGGTGATGCGTCCGTCGGCCACGCTGAACGAGGCGCTGGCCACCCTGGCCTGACCCTGACGGTGCTGTGAAGCGGGCTCGCCCCGGCCGGATTCGATCCGGCCGGGGCGAGCTGCGTTCCGCCCCCTGACTGTCGGCCGTTTGAGACGAGACGGATCGTCTTGTATGGTGGGGGCATGCGTCACTACTTCTTTCTCTGAGTCCGGGCACGGCTGCCGCTGCCGTTTCTGCCGCCCGTAGACCTCTCGTATCCCCAGGGAAAGAACCATGCGCGAACGCGCCCGTACCGTCATGCCCGCTGCCGTGGCGCAGCTCTCCGTCAAGGACGTCACCAAGTCCTACGGCACCAGGACCGTCCTCGACCAGGTCACCTTCACCGTCCGGCCGGGCGAGAAGGCCGCCGTCATCGGCGAGAACGGCTCCGGCAAGTCCACCCTGCTCAAACTTCTCGCCGCCGCCGAGACCCCGGACACCGGCGAGATCACCGTCACCTTCCCCGGAGGGGTCGGCCACCTCGCCCAGACCCTCGACCTCGACCCCGCCTGCACCGTGCAGGACGCGGTCGACCTCGCCCTGGCCGACCTGCGCGCCATGGAGCGCGCACTGCGGGCGGCCGAGGTGACACTCGGCGAGGCATCCGAGGCCGAACTCGCCGCGTACGGCGAGCTGTTGACCTCGTACGAGGAGCGCGGCGGCTACGAGGCGGACGCCCGGGTCGACGCCGCGATGCACGCCCTCGGACTGGCCGGGATCACGAGGGACCGCGTGCTCGGCTCGCTCTCCGGCGGCGAGCAGTCGCGGCTCGCGCTCGCCTGTGTCCTCGCCGCCGCGCCCGAACTGCTGCTCCTCGACGAGCCGACCAACCACCTCGACCGGTCCGCGGTGCGCTGGCTGGAGGAGCAGCTGCGCGCCCACCGCGGCACCGTCGTCGCCGTCACGCACGACCGCGGCTTCCTGGAGCGCATCGCCACCACGATCCTCGAGGTCGACCGCGACGCGCGCACCGTGCGCCGGTACGGCGACGGCTGGACCGGCTACCGCACCGCCAAGGCCGCCGCCCGGCGCCGAGCCGAGCAGGAGCACGCGGAGTGGCTCGACGAAGTGGCCCGTACCGAGGAGCTGTTGGAGGCGGCCGGACGGCGGCTCGCCACCACCGGCAAGGACCCCGGCCAGGGCTTCGGAAAGCACCGCCGCTCCCACGAGGCGAAGCTCGGAGGGCAGGTACGGGCCGTCCGCGAGCGCTTGGGGCAGCTGCGGCGCAACCCGGTGTCGGCGCCGCCGGAGCCGCTGCGTTTCTCCACGTCGCTGTCGTACGCGGCACAGGACCGGCCGGACGGCCGCGCCCTCGTCGAGCTGGAGGACGTACGCGTCGGCGAACGGCTCGTCCTGGACGGGAAGTTGACGGTCGAGCCGGGGCAGCGGCTCCTCGTGACCGGCGAGAACGGCGCCGGCAAGACGACTCTGCTGCGGGTCGTCGCCGGTGATCTGGAACCGGACGCGGGCACGGTGCGCCGCTCGGCCCGGATCGGGTACCTGGCGCAGGAGCTGCCCGTACGCACCACGCGCCTGCCGCTCCTGGACGCCTTCGCGGCCGGGCGGCCCGGACTGCCCGACGAGCATGCCGAGCGGCTGCTCGCGCTCGGCCTGTTCCGCGAGGAGGACCTGCACGTCCCGGTCGCCTCGCTGTCCGCGGGGCAGCAGCGCCGCCTCCAGCTGGCCGTCCTCGTGACCCGTCCCGCGGACCTGCTCGTCCTCGACGAGCCGACCAACCACATCGCACTCGACCTGGTCGAGGACCTGGAGACCGCCCTGGCCGCCTACCCGGGCGCGGTGGTCGTGGTCTCGCACGACCGGGAGTTCAGGGAGCGGTTCGTGGGGGATCGGCTGGAGCTGCGGGGTGGTCGTCGGGAGGGGTGAGGTGCAGGGGACCCGGGCCGGGGCCTCGGCTTCGGCCTCGGCCCGGTTCCCTCCGTATCGCTGTCGCTCTCGCTCTCGCCGTCGCTCTTGCTATTGCCCTCGCCTGATACGGCTGCCTAGCGGCGCCCGCGCGGCTTACCGCGGCGGGCGCCCGATGCCGAGCCGGAAGAGGACCGTCCCGCGCCCTTGCCGCCGCCGCGCTGGGTCGCGCCGGAACCGCCGCTCTTGCCCGAGCCGCCCTTGCCCGACTTGGCCGCGCCGCCCTTCGCAGCGCTGCCCTTACCTGCGCCGCCTTTCGCAGCGCCGCCCTTGCCCTTGCCGCGGTTCCGCGCCGCCTCGACCTCGGCCGGTGACTGCCCCCGGGAGCTGTTCACGGTCCGCCCGCGCACGATCCCGATGAACTGCTCGACCAGGTCGGAGGTCTCTCCCTCCGGCCACACCAGGCCCATCCGGGACTCCGGGGCGCCGGTCAGCGGCCGGTACGTGAGGTCCTTGCGGTGGTGCAGCCGGGCCAGCGACTGCGGCACGATCAGCACGCCGATCCCCGCCGCCACCAGTTCGACGGCGTTGGCGGTCGTGGCGGGCCGTTCGAAGGCGGGCTTGCCCGGCGGCTGCTCCCAGCCGAAGGTGTCGTCCAGCGGATGCAGCACGATCTCGTCGGCCAGATCCGCGAGGTCCACCTCGTCGGCGGCCGTGATCAGGTGGTCCTTCGGGACGACGACCACGGTGGTCTCCGCGTACAGCGGGATCGCGTTGAACCGCTCCCGGTCCACCGGCATCCGCAGCAGCCCCGCGTCGGCACCCCCCGAGGCCACCAGCTCCGGCGCCTCGGCGGCCTCCACGGCCACGAGGGTCAGCGGGATGGACGGCAGGCGCTCGCGCCAGATCCGCACCCACTTGGCGGGCGTCGCGCCCGGCACATACGCGAGGCGGAACCCCGCCGGGTCGTCCGAGCCTGCCACCGGGGATGCTGCCGTGCCTGTCACTCCGCCAGGTTACCCGCCGGGCCGCGGCCCCACGGCCCGCGCTGGTCAGCCGGAGCGCGCGCGGTGGCTACCCTTGATCCCATGACGCAGCACCAGAACGCCCAGACCATGAAGCCCGCGACCGCGGCGAAGAAGCTGGGTGTGTACCTTCCGGCCACCCCCGCCGAGTTCCAGGAGGGCGTGGTCTCGCGCGCCGAGCTCAACGCCCTGCAGGCCGAGCCGCCGCAGTGGCTCGCCGACCTCCGCAAGAACGGCCCGCACCCGCGTCCCGTCGTCGCCGCCAAGCTCGGCGTCTCCATCGCGGGCCTGGCCCGCGGCGGCGTCACGGAGGCCCTGACCACCGACCAGATCGACGCGCTCAAGCAGGAGATGCCGGAGTGGCTGGCGCAGGAGCGCGCCACGCAGGCGAAGGTCCGCGAGGAGAATATGCGGATCAAGGCCAAGAAGGCGGCCAAGGCGGAGGCCGACGCCCAGGACCGCTGAGCCCGGACGGGGAGGGCTGCCCGCACGCCAGGTGGCCGGCCCTTCCCCCGGCGCAGCCCGCGCTCACTCCTCCCCGAGCAGCAGCGCCGCCGTCTCCAGAAACGGGCGGCCCATCTCCTCCGCGCCGTGCGCCAGGCAGTACAGGCCGGTCGACACGCGCTCCAGAAAGCCCCACTCCCACACCGCCACCGGGTCCTGGCCCGTGCCCGCGGCCAGCCGCGCACAGTAGCCGCGCGCCGTCCCCAGCGCATCGCCCGCGAGGAGCTGCGGGCACCAGTCCCGCAGGACCACTCCCACGTCGTACGCGGCCGGGGCGGGGAAGCCCTCCGGGTCCACGAAGACATAGCCGGACGAGGCGCCGGGGCGGTCCGTCCGGACGCGCAACGCATTGCCGGGATGTGGATCACCGTGCACGAGCACGTACTGCGCGGCCGCCGTGGAACGGCGTCGGGCACAGCGCAGCGCGTGCGCCACCACCGGCTCCGGGCACGGCCGCCCGAGCTCTTCCCACAGCCGCTCGACGAGCGCGTGCAGCCCCGCCGCCTTGTCCTCGGCCGCACCGCCCGGCGGCGGCACGTCCCAAGCCTGCCGCAGCAGTCCGGCCAGCACGTCCATCTGCCGCTCGGGCGGGGCCAATTGGTCCAGAGGTTCGCCGAGCGCCTCCAGGAGCAGGGCGTGCCGCTCCGCGTCGTGCCGCAGCAGACGCACGTAGCCGCGGCCCTCGGCGAGGCGGAGGGTGCGCGCCTGGCGGGTGAACCCCTCGTCGGGCAGGGCGAGTTTGAGCACCGCCTCCTCGCCCGCCGCCGTGCTGACCCGCAGGACACAGGCCTCCGAACCGCCGGCCAGCGACGGCCCGACGGTCAGCCCCCAGTCGCGCTCCAACGACCGGAGCAGGGCGGGCAGTTCGTCCAGCCAGCGCCGGCCTGCGCGCCCGAGGCCCAGTGCCTTGCTGCGGACCATCGGGGACAGGGGCGGGAGGGACGCGGGTGCCATCCGGCGACCGTACCGGGCCCGCCCCGGGCGCGAGGCCCGCGGCGGCACCGGCACGCCGACACCGGTTCGCGGATACGGGGGTCCGCGGAAACCGCCGGCCCCCGCGCCGGGCACGTCAATGACCCGGGGAGTAATCGACGGTCCCGCGGACAACGACCACGCTGACGGCATGACCGAGACGACCCCCGCCACCCTCCTGTCCGCCCTGCCCTTCGCCGCGCATCTGGGCATCGCACTGCACGAGGCGTCCGCCGAGCGCGCCACAGGAACCCTGGCCTGGTCGCCCGGGCTCTGCACGGTCGGCGGCGCCCTGCACGGCGGTGGCTCATGACGCTCGCGGACACGGTCGGTGCGGTGTGCGCCTTCCTCCAGCTGCCGCCCGGCGCGACCACCTCGACCGTCGAGTCGAAGACCAACTTCTTCCGGCCCCTCACGTCCGGGACGGCCCGCGCGGTCGCGCGCCCGCTGCACGTCGGACGGTCCTACGTCGTCGTACAGACGGACGTGTACGACGACGAGGACCGGGCCCTCGGGCAGACGACCCAGACACAGGCCATACGGAGGGGATGAGAGGGGCGCCAAGAGAGGGCGCCCCCGCTCAGCTCTCCAACTCCCGCAGATACGCGCCGAACTTCTCCAGACCGTCGATGTTCCGCGGCCCGCTGATCCCCTCGTTGTAGTCGAGGATGAAGAAGCGGTCGTTCTTCACCGCCGGCAGATCCTTGGTGTGCGGGGACTTCTTCAGGAACGCGATCTTCTGCTCGGCCGGCTGGTCCCCGTAGTCGAGGATCATGATCACCTCGGGCTGCGCCTTCGTCACGGCCTCCCAGGTCACCTGGGTCCAGCGCTGATCGAGGCCGTCGAAGACATTGCGGCCGCCGGCCGTCCTGATGATGTCGTTGGGCGGCACCTGGCTGCCCGCGGTGAACGGCTGGTCGGTGCCGGAGTCGTAGAGGAAGACCGGTGCGGGGTCCTCGCTCTTCGGTGCCTTGGCCGCCACCGCGGACACCCGCTTCTTCAGGTCCGCCACCACCTTCTCGGCACGGTCTTCGACCTGGAAGATCTGCCCGAGCCGTTCGAGGTCGGCGTACAGGCCCTCGAAGGGCGTCGTCTTCTGCGGGAAACCGGGGTAGTTGAAGCAGCTCTCGGTGTGCATGAAGCTCTGGATGCCGAGCTTGTCGAGGATCTCCGGGGTGATGCCGCGCTGGTCGCTGAAGCCCGAGTTCCAGCCGGCGACCACGAGGTCCGACTTCGCCTCGACCACGATCTCCTTGTTGAGCAGGTCGTCGCTGAGCATCTTCACCTTGGCGTAGTCCTTCGCCCAAGGGGATTCGGAGACCGGCGGGTTGGCGGGCGGCATGACGTAGCCGTGCACCCGGTCGGCGAGCCCGAGGCTGAACAGCTTGTCGGCGCTGCCGCCCTCGTAGGCGACCGCCCGTTCGGGCTTCTTGTACGTGACGGTCTCGCCGCAGCGCTTGACCTTGGTGGTCGTGGCGGCCGCGGTACCGGCGTCGGGGGTGACCTCGGCCCCGCAGCCCGTGAGCAGCAGGGCGAGGGCGCCGGCGGACCCGAGGGCGGCTCGGCGGCGTATCCGGGAGGTGGTGGTGAACATCGGTGACGTGCCTTTCAGGAGGTGAGAGAGCGGGGGAGGGGAGCAGGCCGCTTCCCGGTGTCGGTCAGGGCATAGAGGAGCTGCGGGTCGCCCGTCAGCGGATGGGCGACCACCTCGGCGCGCACCCCGAAGACCCCCTCCACCAGCTCGGCGGTGAGGACTTCGGCCGGGGTGCCGGAGCGGACGAGCCGGCCCTCGCTGAGCACGGCGAGCCGGTCGCAGGCGGCCGCGGCCAGGTTGAGGTCGTGCAGGACGACCAGGACGGTGAGGCCTGCGCCGCGCAGGAACGACAGGAGTTCGATCTGGTGGCGCAGGTCGAGATGGTTGGTGGGCTCGTCGAGGACGAGGATCCGCGGCTCCTGGACCAGCGCGCGGGCCACCAGCACCCGCTGCCGCTCCCCGCCGGACAGGCCGAGGATGCCGCGACGGGCGAGATGCGCGATGCCGAGCTGCTCCAACGCCCGCGCGCACAGTTCGCGTTCGCGCCGGCCGAGCGCCTGGGCGCCGCGCAGATGCGGGGCGCGGCCGAGCGCCACGACCTCCTCGACGGTGAAGTCGAGCTCAACCATGCCGTCCTGCGTGAGGGCGGCGACGAGCTGGGCCCCGCGCCGCGCGGACAGGTCGGCGAGATCGTCCGCGCCCACCCGTACGACACCCGAGGTGGGCCGCAACGCGCGGTACACGCAGCGCAGCGCGGTCGACTTGCCGCTGCCGTTGGGCCCGACGAGCCCCACCACCTGCCCGCTCGACACCCGGAGCGACAACTCCCGTACGAGAGCGCGGCCGTCGGTCACGACCGTCAGGCCGTCCAGTGTCAGATCCATCAACGCCCCCCGAAGACATAGCCCTTGCGGCGCAGCAAGGTGAGGAACACGGGCACCCCGACGAGCGCGGTGATCACGCCCAGGGGCAGTTCGCGCGGGGCGACCAGCGTGCGGGCCACCAGATCGGCCCACACCATGAACACCGCACCGGCAAGCGGCGCGACGGCGAGCACCCGCCGGTGGGTGGCGCCCACGACCATGCGCACCAGGTGCGGCACGATCAGCCCGACGAACGCGATCGCGCCCGACACCGCGACGAGCACCCCCGTCACGAGGGAGACCAGCACGAGCAGCAGCCGGCGCCGGCGGTCCGCGTCGAGCCCGAGGCTCGCCGCGCTCTCGTCCCCGAGCGCGAGCAGATCGAGCGAACGCGCCTGGCGCAGCAGCACGAACAGACCCAGCGCGACGACGGCCGCCACGACCGGCAGCGACCCCCACTGGGCGGCGCCGAACCCGCCGAGCGTCCAGTACAGGACACTGCTCGTCGCCTCGTTGTCGGGGCCGAAGTAGATCAGCACGCTCATCAGCGCCTGGAAGCCGAACGACAGGGCGACCCCGGTGAGGACGAGCCGCAGCGGCGCGAGGGCGCCACGGCTCGCGGACACGAGGAAGACAAGGACCGAGGCGGCCAGCGCCCCGAGGAACGCACCGGCCGACACCGCGTAGATCCCGAACGCCGCCAGCCCGCCGCTCACCGTCACCGCGACCGCCCCGACGGACGCGCCGGAGGAGACACCGAGAACGAACGGGTCGGCCAGCGCATTGCGCACCAGCGCCTGCACCGCCACCCCGACGGCGCCGAGCCCGGCCCCCACGAGGGCCGCGAGCAGCACGCGCGGCGTGCGGATCTGCCAGACGATCTGGTACGTGGTCACCTCGCCGGCGTCGATCCGGCCGCCGGTCACGGCGGACCACAGATAGCGCGCGGTGTCGCCGGGCGGGACCACGGCCGCGCCAAGGCCGATGGCGACGACCACGGACAGCACGAGCAGGGCGCCCAGGGCCACGCAGACGAGGCCGAGTCCGGCACGGCGCCGGGAGAGCGGCGGCGCGGCCGCTTCGAGCACGGTCATTCGGCCGCCACCGCCTGCGCGGGTGCGGGCGCCCGGTCCCAGCTCATCCGGCACCAGGGCAGGGCGAGTTGGTCCTGCCCGGTGACCTCGCGCGGGGCGAGCTGCTCCAGCGGTACCGCCTCGGCGTGCCGGGCGAACACGCTGTCCGCGTACCGGTGGCCGGTGTCGGCCGCGACGAAGACCACGGTGCGCTCCGGATCGAGCGCCCGCTCCCAGCGGGCCGCCAGATGGGCCGCGCCACTGGACAGGCCCGCGAATACGGCGTGCCGGCGCAGCAGTTCGACGCTGCCGCTCAGCGCTGCATCGAAAGCGGTCCAGTGGACCACGTCGTACGCGGCATGCCGGACGTTGCCGAACGGTATGGAGCTGCCGATCCCGGCGATGATGATCTCCGGATCCTCGACGTGCTCGCTGCCGAAGGTCACGCTGCCGAACGGCTGCACCCCCACGAGCCGCACGTCCGCCCCCGCGGCGCGCAGGTAGTGCGCGAGCGCCCCGGTCGAGGCCCCCGAACCCACCCCGCCGACCAGGGTGATCCGCTCGCCCGGCGGATGCGCGCCGGGTGTGCGCTCCCGCCCGAGCTCCTGTCGCAGCCGCGCCGCGACCGGCTCGTACCCGAGGTAGTGGACGGCGTCGTGGTACTGCCGCATCCAGTGGTGCCCGGGGTGCTCGGCGAGGATCTCCCGCACGCGCGCCACGCGGCGCTTCTGGTCCAGCTTGAGGTCGCTGCACGGCTCCATCTGCTCGAACGTGGCGCCCAGGACCGCGAGTTGGGTGCGCAGGGTGCGGTCCACGGTGGTGGAGCCGACGATGTGGCAGCGCAGCCCGTGCCGGTGGCAGGCGAGCGCGAGGGCGTACGCGTAGATGCCGCTCGAACTGTCCAGGAGCGTGTCCCCGCGCCGTATCACCCCCGTCTCAAGCAGACGGCGTACGGCGGCGAGGGCGGAGACGACCTTCATGGTCTCGAAGCGCAGGCACAGCAGCCGGTCGTCGAGGCGCACCAGGTCCGGCCGGCCGATCGCCTCGGCTATGTGCTCGTCCACGAAAGCTCTCCTCACGTACGGGAAATGTGGTGAAGGTCCGGGTCACGGGGATCCCCTCGCGCTCCAGGTCCCGGGCGCACCGCCGCAGCCGGCGGCGCACCCCGGGCGCGGCGGGGTCGAAGAGCAGGCCCGCGACACAGCCGCTGTGCGCGATCTGCACGCCGACTGCACCGCTGTGCCCGGCGAGCGCGGCGACGGTCGCGAACTCCGGGTGGGCGAGCCGGTGTTGGCCGAGGCGCGCGCTCGCCGTGCACACCCGGCCCGTGAGGGCCCGGTCGTCCGTCCGGATCGCCCGGCGCAGCAGCGCGCGCAGCCGCTCGTAGACGCGGATCTGCTCCTCGTCGGGTGCGGGCGCGGGCAGCGCGAGCGTGTCCACGGGACGCCCGCCGGACAGCGCGCAGCCCAGCACGACCAGGGCGGGCAGCCGCGCCCCGAGCTCTTCGATCACCCTGCCGTCGCGCTGCGCGAACAGCCGCGGCCGGTCGTCCAGCATCAGCGGATCCGAGGCCTGTTCGGCCCGTACCGCGAGCCGGGCCACCTCGTCCGGCGCGAGCGCCACGCCGAAGGCGTCCGCCACCGCCCGCACCGCGGCGATCACATCACTGGTGGAGCTGCCCATCCCGAGCCCGACCGGGACATCGCCGGACAGCGTCAACTGCCCCCCGCAAGGCGCCACTCGGGCCCTCTGCGCACACAGATCCCTGGTCAGTACGGCGGCCCGCAGCGCCTTCGCGCGGTCGCCCGGGACCACCTCGACCTCCGTCCCCGGACCCGGCAGGAACACGGCCCGCGTCCCCTGACCGTCGAGCGGCAGGGTGACGAGCCCCGCCCGCCGCGTGCCCTCCGCGTCGAGGAACACGCCTTGGAGCAGCTCGCCGTGGTGGCAGGGCGCGCTGCCCGTGCCGGTTCTCACGACCGGCTCGCCGGGGTTGTACGGAGCCTTGCGGGGGCGGGGCGGAGCCGGGAGGGGTCGGCCCGGTAGCGGTGCAGCCGCGTCGGTTCGGCGCTGAACTGGGAGAACGGGAAGGGCTCGGCCGACAGCGCGCTCACCCCGTGCCCGAGGAACTCCCGCGCGACCGCGCTGCCCGACTGCGCGTAGACGATCAGTGGCGCCTCGCGTGCCCGGCAGCGCTCGAGGAGCGTGTCGAAGCTGCCGTTGCCGAGCGTCATCCCGGTCGCGACCACGGCGTCGGCGGCCGCGAGCACCTCCTCCATGTCGGTGGTGACCGGGTCTCCCCACTGCGTGGCGCGCAGATTGAAGTCGCAGGGCAGGGGGACGCCGCCGCGCTCGCGGATGGCCGCGACCAGCGGGTTGACCACGCCGATCAGCGCGACCTTCGCGCCCGCCTCGATGTCGAGCAGCCCGGCGATGGCCTCGTCCCTGGCCCGCGCCCGCACTTCGGGCGGCCCGGCGGGCAGGGTGACGGTGTCCGCGTCGTGCGGGCGCACCGAGGCGAGGTAGGCGTCGAGGGCCGCGATCCGCAGCGGGCGCGGGCCTTCGCGCAGCAGCGCGTCCAGCGGGGAGCCGGAGCGGTCGCGGCAGACGGCCGGGTCGATCTCGCCCGCCTCGAAGGCGCAGCCGCCGAAGGCGGCGCCCACGCGGACCAGGACGTACTGGTTGAGATAGGTCACGCCGCCGCCGGTGAGCCGCGTGCCGTGGTGGATCCAGAACACGCTCGTGGCCGTCAACCCGGCCGGATCGGGGCCGAGTTCAGCGGCGAGTGCGGCGGCGAAGAGGTCGTCGGTGTGCTTCATGCCCGTCCCTCCCGGAGGCGGGCGTGCGGACAGGAGGGGTTCGTCGTGCGGACATCGCGCGTCAAGGTGCTCTCACCTCAGGGGAGTTGGCAGGCCGGGGCGCTGCGGTGCGCTCCGGGCAGGGGTGGGTCCGGTCACCTGCACCGGCAGGGGTGCGGTCCGACCCGAGGCCCACACCATAACGACAATCGTTTCCATTAAGCTACCCCGGGGGTCGCGGCCGACGGCTGTCCTGCCGTCTCGGACCCCGCCCCTGCCACCTGCCCGCCCACCGTGAACGACGGGAGCGCCCCACGTTGACCAGCTCACCCACCCATGCACCGCCCGCACCGCCGCAACGGCCGGTCCTGCGGGAACCCGCCTTCCTGCGCCTGTGGTCCGGCACCACCGCTTCCGGCCTCGCGACTTGGGCGCTGCCCTTCGTGCTCGGCCTCGCGGTGCTCCAACGCGACCTGAGCGCCACCGGGTTGGGGCTCGTGCTCGCGGCCCGTACCGGTGGATTCCTGCTGGCCGTGGCGGTCGGCGGCGTGCTCGCCGACCGCCACTCGCGCCGTGCGGTGGTGCTGTGGTCGGGCCTCGCGGCGGCGGCCGCCGCGCCGCTGCTCGCGGCCGGACTCGGGCGCTCGACCGCGCTGATGGCGGCTGCGGCGGTGCTCGCGGGCGCCGGTCAGGGCGCCTGCCGCCCCGCCTTCCAGGCCCTCACCGCCGAGACCGTCGACCCGGACCGCCGGCAGCAGGCCAACGCGGCCATGACCTTCTCGGTCCGGGTCAGCGCCCTGCTCGGGCCCTCGCTCGCCACGATGCTCGCGGCCTTCTTCGACTCCTCCGCGCTGCTGCTCGGCATCGGCGCGCTGTGGCTGATCGCGGCCCTGGCACCCGGCCGCGGCGCGCCGCGCGACTCTGTCGAGACTCCTCAACGGGCGTCCCTGCTGGGCGAGTTCATGGAGGGCGTGCGCGAGGCGCGCCGGCACCCCTGGTTCCTCGCGGGTCTCGCCGCCCTGACCGCGGTCATAGCCACCGGCTACTCGGCCACCGGGGTCGCCCTGCCGCTGATCAGCCGCGACCGCTACGACACGGGGGTGGTTCTCGCGGCGGCGACCACCGCGTACACCCTCGGCGCCCTCGGCGGCGCCCTGCTGATCGCGCGGTGGCGCCCCCGCTCCCAGGGCTGGGCGGCCCTGGCGGGCCTCGCCGCGTACGGGTTCGCGCCGCTTGCCCTCATGCTGCCCGTGCATCCCGCCGTGGTGGTCGCGGCCTACGCGGTCGCGGGCGTGGGCATCGAACTGTTCAACGTCCCCTGGTTCACGGCCACGCAGCGGGAGGTGGCCCCGGACAAGCTGGCCCGGGTCTCCTCCCTCGACTTCCTGCTCTCGTACGGCCTCGCGCCCGTGGGCCTCGCGGTGATCGCCCCGGCGATCGGCGCGTTCGGGACGGGCCCGGTGCTCGCGGTCTGCGCGGCCACCTGCTTCCTCGCGCCATTGGCGGCGGGGACGGTCCGCACGGCCCGGCACTTCTCGCGGGGGACGGGGGAGGCAGCCGTCTCGTAGCGAGGGCTTCGCGCTCGGTCCCGGGGTTCGCGCACGGGCCCTCTCCTACGGGGCTCGCGCGCCGGCCCTTACGCGGTGTCGCGCACGCGCACCAGATACGCCGCCGTCACCGCGACCGCCCGGTCCTCGTCCTCCGACAGGGTGCGCAGGGCGGCAAGGGCCCGCTTGCCGGGGATGTCGGCGAGGGCCTGCGTCAGGCGTGCGCGGGCGGGTGCCGTGGTGGCAGGGTCGGCGAGGCGGCCCACGAGACGGGAGGCGATCCGGTCGGCCGCAGCGGGCTCACCGGCGAGCGCACTGAGGGCGTCGGCCGCGTCGGTGTCGTTACGCCCGTCCACGACCATCTCCACGAGGACCGGGACCGCGTCGGCCTCGCCGCGTGCGCCCAGCGCCACTGCCGCGCATCCCCGGACCACCGGATCGTCGTGCGCGAGGGCTTCCCGCAGCTGTGCGGCGGCCTCCTCGCCCGGAATCTCGACAAGAGCCCGTACGGCACGCTCTCGCACCGAGGCCACCGGTGACCCGAGTCCCTTCGCGAGGAGGGCCGCGGCGCCGGGGCCGGAGCGGGCCAGCGCCCAGCGCAGGGCGCCGGCGACGTTGGCGTCGCCCTCGCCCAGCGCCGCCTCGACCAGGGCCTCGACGGGCAGGGCGGGCTCCTCGCCGGAGGCCAGGGCGGCGCGCTGGCGGGTGTCGGCGCTCTTCGAACCCAGCGCCTGAAGGAGCGCCACGACGTGCAGCACCTCCTCCCAGCCCGCGGGGTTGGTGGCGTCGATCCGTCGCAGCCGGGTCAGCAACTCGGTCTCGGCGGCGATGCGTTCACGCGTCCGCTCGATGAGGTCGTCGACCAGCGCCGAGGGGGCGAAGCCGGGGTCGTCGAGCGCGCGGCCGATCTCCCGCAGCGACAGACCGAGGGACCTCAGGCTCTCGATCTGGAAGATCCGCTGGATGTCCTGCGCCGCGTACTCGCGGTAGCCGGATCCGGTGCGCCCCGAAGGGTGCACCAGACCCAGCGACTCGTAGTGCCGGAGCATCCGGGCGCTGACCCCGGACCGCCGCGCCACCTCACCGATCAACACGCCTGCGCCACCTCACTGTTCACCGCACCCGGGACGCCATGCCAGCGGGCGGTCGGGACTCAATCGTCGCCCGCGGGCCGGTCCTGGAGGGCGACGACGCGCTTCGCCTCCTCGACCGCGAAGGCGAATCCGGCGTCCGGGTCGCGCAACAGCCGCTCCGTGGCGAGCGCGTGTGCCCGTACGCCCGGGTCGGCGGCCGTCGCCGCGGCCTCCAGTGCGGGCAGGATCGACTCGCCGAGTGCGACCAGCGCGCGGCTGAGGCTGAGCTGCGTCTCGCGCCCGCCCCGCCCGAGCTGAGTCGCCAGCTCGGCGGCGAGCGCCGGCTCCGCACCCTCCGGCACGAGCACCACGGCGGCCCGCCACGCACTGCGCGCCACCTCGTCGTCCGCGTCGGTGAGCAGGGCGTGCGTGATCTCGGGCCACGCGCGCCCGTCCCCGACCTTGGACAGGGTGTGCAGCGCCTGACTGCGCGCCTGGGCCCGCTCCGAACGGAGCTCCCGCAGCAGCACGGGCAGCGTGCGGGACGCGGGGTGGCGGGTGAGCGCCCAGGTCAGCATGTCCCGTACGAAGAACTCGGGCTCGACCGCACACCGCTCCACGAGCACAGCCACGTCCCCCGGCTCCGGCGCGCTGCCGACGGCCAGGGCGGCCCGCAACCGCACGGTGGCACTCGCGTCCGCCAGCCGGCGCCGCACTTCGGTGTCCAGCCTCGCCATGGTCATCGGGACCACCTCCTCGGCAAGCAGTGAAAACGTTGCCACCGTGTCAAGGTCAAACGAGACGGCGACGCGGGTCGCGCTCTCGTGCTTCACCGCAGGGCTCGCTCCAAGGTCGCCCGGTGCAGGGCTGTCCAGTCGTACGCGGCCCGAATCTCCTCAAGCACGCCCGCGCCGCGCAGCCGCGCCATCGCCGCATCGCCCGCGTCCGCCGCCCGCGCGATCCCACGCCCGCACCGCTCCTGCCACCACAGCACCGTCTCCACGAGCCCGGACCGCCCCTCGAGCCCGTACGCGTCCGCGACCAGCCGCATCCGCCGCCCCGCCTCCGCGGGCTCGGCCCCGGGGCCCAGGCACAGGAACTGCCAGCAGACATGGGCGACATCGTGGATGCGTCTCCCCGGAGCGGCGAGGTCCCAGTCGATGAACGCCGCGGGCCGCCGGCCGCGGTCCGTCATGCGATAGACGGTGTTCTTGGGTGCAAGGTCGTTGTGGCAGACCACCTCCGCCGTCCCCGCGAGATCGGTCCCCGCGGTGAGGTCGTGGAACCGCCGGACCAGGCGGGCCGCCGCGGCCAGGCTCTCGTCCGAGAGGACGTCCGCCGGTTGCTCGGGCTCCCAGGCCACATGCCCCGGCAGGTAGGTGAGGACCTCCCGGCCGTCACCGTCGCGGCCGAGGTGACGCGGCGCCCCGTCCCAGCCGCGCGCCTCGAAGAGCTCCAGGAGCGCTGCGACGAAGTCCGCCCGCGGCGGAGGCGTGCGCCGCACCGTGTCCCCGACGCGGACGACACGGTTGACGAGCCCTCCGGGCAACGGCACCTCATGCATCGGCCCAGGCTGCCACGCCCCGGCCCCCAGGCACGCATGATCCGATGACTCGTTGCATAAGAGTACGGCGGCACGTATAGTCATGCCATCGAGAGGGAGGCAGGGAACCATGGTGGTACGTGCCGCAGTGGCCGGAGCGAGTGGGTATGCGGGCGGAGAGCTGCTGCGTCTGCTGCTTGCCCACCCCGGTGTCGAGATCGGCGCCCTGACCGGGAACTCCAACGCCGGCCAGCGCCTCGGCTCCCTGCAGCCGCACCTGCTGCCTCTCGCCGACCGCGTGCTCGAGCCGACCACGGCCGACGTGCTGGCCGGGCATGACGTCGTCTTCCTCGCGCTGCCGCACGGGCAGTCCGCCGCGGTGGCCGAGCAGCTCGGCGACGAGGTGCTCGTCGTCGACATGGGGGCCGACTTCCGGCTGAAGGACGCGGGGGAGTGGGAGAGGTTCTACGGGTCGCCGCATGCCGGCACCTGGCCGTACGGACTGCCCGAGCTGCCGGGCGGGCGTGAGGCGCTCGCCGGGTCGAAGCGGGTGGCCGTGCCCGGCTGCTACCCGACCGCCGTCTCGCTCGCCCTCGTCCCCGCGTACGCGAACGACCTGGCCGAGAGCGACGCGGTGATCGTGGCCGCCACTGGCACCTCGGGCGCGGGCAAGGCCCTCAAGCCGCACCTGCTCGGCTCCGAGGTGATGGGGTCCATGTCGCCGTACGGTGTGGGCGGCGGGCACCGGCACACCCCCGAGATGGCGCAGAACCTCTCCGCGGCCGCGGGCGAGCAGGTGTCGGTCTCCTTCACCCCCACCCTCGCGCCCATGGCCCGCGGCATCCTCGCCACCTGCAACGTCAAGGCGCAGCCGGGCGTCACCGCCGAGTCCGTCCGGGCCGCCTACGAAAAGGCGTATGCGGACGAGCCGTTCGTGCACGTGCTGCCCGAGGGGCAGTGGCCCGCCACCGCCTCCGTGTACGGCTCCAACACCGTGCAGATCCAGGTCGCGTACGACGAGAGCGCCCGGCGCATCGTCGCCATCAGCGCCATCGACAACCTCACGAAGGGCACCGCGGGCGGTGCCGTTCAGTCCATGAACATTGCTCTGGGTCTCGATGAGACCACCGGGCTCTCTACGATCGGAGTCGCGCCGTGAGTGTGACGGCAGCCAAGGGATTCCAGGCCGCGGGCATCGCCGCCGGGATCAAGGAGAACGGGAACCCCGACCTCGCGCTCGTCGTCAACCGCGGCCCCCGCCAGGCGGCGGCCGGCGTCTTCACCTCCAACCGCGTGAAGGCCGCTCCCGTCCTGTGGTCCGAGCAGGTCCTGAAGGGCGGCATCGTGTCCGCCGTCGTCCTCAACTCCGGTGGCGCCAACGCCTGTACGGGGCCGAAGGGCTTCCAGGACACGCACGCCACCGCCGAGAAGGTGGCCGACACGCTGGACCTCAACGCGGGTGAGGTCGCTGTCTGCTCGACCGGGCTCATCGGCGTGACTCTGCCGATGGACAAGCTGCTGCCGGGCGTCGAGCAGGCCGCCGCCGGACTCTCCGAGCACGGCGGCGAGAAGGCCGCCATCGCCATCAAGACCACCGACAGCGTGCACAAGACCGCCGTCGTCACCAGGGACGGCTGGACGGTGGGCGGGATGGCGAAGGGCGCGGGCATGCTCGCGCCCGGACTCGCCACCATGCTGGTCGTCCTCACGACGGATGCCGCGCTCGACAGCGATGTCCTCGACAAGGCGTTGCGGGACGCCACCCGGGTCACGTTCGACCGGGTCGACTCCGACGGCTGCATGTCGACCAACGACACCGTGCTGCTGCTGGCCTCGGGCGCCTCCGAAGTCACCCCGGAGTACGAGGAGTTCGCGGCCGCCGTGCGCGAGGTGTGCGACGACCTCGGGCAGCAGCTGATCCGCGACGCCGAGGGTGCGAGCAAGGACATCAGGGTCGAGGTCGTGAACGCCGCGAGCGAGGCCGACGCCGTCGAGGTCGGCCGGTCCATCGCGCGTAACAACCTCCTGAAATGCGCCATCCACGGCGAGGACCCCAACTGGGGCCGCGTGCTCTCCGCGATCGGCACCACCAAGGCCGCGTTCGACCCGAACCAGCTGAACGTCGCCATCAACGGCGTCTGGGTCTGCAAGAACGGCGGCGTGGGCGAGGACCGCACCAAAGTCGACATGCGCTACCGGGAGGTGCACATCGTCGCGGACCTCGCGGCCGGCACCGAGACCGCCACGATCTGGACCAACGACCTGACCGCCGACTACGTCCACGAGAACAGCGCCTACAGCTCATGACCGACAAGACGAGCTCCACCCGCAAGCACACCGCCCTGCCCAAGGCGCAGATCCTCATCGAGGCGCTGCCCTGGCTCACCCGGCACCGCGGCAAGACGGTCGTCATCAAGTTCGGCGGAAACGCCATGGTGGACGAGGAGTTGAAGGCCGCCTTCGCCCAGGACGTGGTCTTCCTGCACCACGCCGGACTCAAGCCCGTCGTGGTGCACGGCGGCGGCCCACAGATCAGCAAGGCCCTCGACCGGCACGGGATCGTCAGCGAGTTCAAGGCCGGCCTGCGCGTCACCACCGAGGACGCCATGGACGTCGTACGGATGGTGCTCGCCGGACAGGTGCAGCGCGAGCTGGTCGGGCTGCTCAACCAGCACGGCCCGCTCGCCGTCGGCCTCACCGGCGAGGACGCGCACACCATGACCGCGACCAAGCACCAGCCGCGCGTGGACGGCGAGTTGGTGGACATCGGGCGGGTCGGCGAGATCACCGAGATCGACACCGGCGCCATCGAAGCCCTGCTCGCCGACGGCCGTATCCCGGTCGTCTCCTCGATCGCCCGCTCCCAAGATGACGGACATGTCTACAACGTCAATGCTGATACGGCGGCTGCGGCACTCGCTGCTGCGCTGGATGCCGAAACCCTGATGGTCCTGACCGACGTCGAGGGCCTCTACGAGGACTGGCCGCACTCCGACGAGGTCATCAGCAGGCTCACGGCCACCGAACTCGAAAAGCTGCTCCCGGAGTTGGCGAGCGGCATGGTGCCCAAGATGGAGGGCTGCCTGCACGCCGTGCGCAACGGGGTGCACACCGCCCGCGTCATCGACGGACGCGTCCAGCACTCGATCCTGCTGGAGATCTTCACCGACGAAGGCATCGGCACGATGGTCGTGCCGGACGCCGCTCCCGACGGTCCCGAGGGGGAAGCAGCATGAGCAACGCCGCCATCGCGGGGCGCTGGCAGAGCGCCATGATGAACAACTACGGCACCCCGCGCATGACGCTCACCCGCGGCGAGGGCCTCAAGGTCTGGGACGCCGACGGCAAGGAGTACCTCGACTTCGTCGGCGGCATCGCGGTCAATGCGCTCGGGCACGCCCACCCCGCCGTGGTCCGCGCGGTCAGCGACCAAGTCGCGACCCTCGGCCAGATCTCCAACTTCTTCATCGCCGAGCCGACCGTCGCCCTCGCCGAGCACCTCCTGCGCTGCTTCGGCCGCGAGGGCCGGGTCTTCTTCTGCAACTCCGGTACGGAGGCGAACGAGGCGGCCTTCAAGCTCGGCCGGCTCACCGGCCGCACCCACATGGTCGCGACCGACGGCGGCTTCCACGGCCGGACCATGGGCGCGCTCGCGCTCACCGGACAGCCCGCCAAGCAGGCCCCGTTCGCCCCGCTCCCCGGTGAGGTCACGCACGTACCGTACGGAGACGTGGAGGCGCTGCGCGCGGCCGTCACGACCGACACCGCCTTCGTGATGATCGAGCCGATCCAGGGCGAGAACGGCGTGGTCGTGCCGCCGGCCGGCTACCTCGCCGCCGCCCGCGAGATCACCCGCGCCACCGGCACGCTGCTCGTCCTCGACGAGGTGCAGACCGGGGTCGGACGGACCGGGCAGTGGTTCGAGTACCTGGCGCACGAGGGCGTCGAGCCCGATGTCGTCACGCTCGCCAAGGGCCTCGGCGGTGGTCTCCCGCTCGGCGCGGTCGTCGCGTTCGGCGCGGCGGCCGATCTGCTCCAGCCCGGCCAGCACGGCACGACCTTCGGCGGCAACCCCGTCGCCTGCGCCGCCGGTCTCGCCGTACTGGAGACCATCGAGGCCGAAGGCCTGCTCGACAACGTCAAGACGCAGAGCGCGAAGCTCGTCGACGGAATCGAGAATTCCGGACATTCCCTCGTCGGCCATGTCCGGGGTGCGGGCCTGCTGCTCGGTATGGTGCTCACCGAGCCGCTCGCGCCCCAGGTGCAGCAGGCGGCTCAGGACGCCGGGATCCTGGTCAACGCGCCCGCGCCCGACGTGGTCCGCCTGATGCCGGCGCTGACCATCGGCGACGCGGAAGTGGAATCGTTCCTCCAGGCCCTGCCCGGCATCTTGGACCAGGCGCTCGCGGCCGGCCGGGCCGACGGGGAGAAGTGACGCGGGAATGAGACGACGACGATGAGCCAGGCGCAGGAGAACGAGCACGGGGGGCCGTCCGTACCGCAGACGCGTACGGCACGGCACCGCCGGATCGTGGACATCCTCAACCGGCAACCGGTGCGCTCGCAGAGCCAGTTGGCGAAGCTGCTCGCGGACGACGGCCTGTCCGTCACGCAGGCGACGCTCTCGCGTGACCTCGACGAGCTGGGCGCCGTGAAGATCCGCAACACCGGTGGTGAGCTGATCTACGCGGTGCCGAGCGAGGGCGGCTTCCGCACCCCGCAGGCGCCGCTGGGGGAGTCGGCGAAGGAGGAGCGCCTGAAGCGCATCGCGGGTGAACTCCTCATCTCCGCCGAGGCGTCCGCCAACCTCGTGGTCCTGCGCACGCCGCCCGGCGCCGCCCAGTTCCTCGCCTCCGCCATCGACCAGGCCGAACTCCACGTCATCCTCGGCACCATCGCCGGCGACGACACCCTGATGCTCATCAGCCGCGACCCGGCGGGCGGCCAGGCCCTGGCCGACCACATGCTGCGGCTCGCCCAGAACGAGCGCTGAGCGGAGCGCTCGGCCTCCGCAGCCCGAAGACCGGACACCGACACCGGGTCCCGGCGACAGCCGTGGCCCGGTGCTCGCATGTCCTGGCGCACGCTCCCTCCGCGCAGCCGGTGCATAAAAACACGGCGCTTGCATGACCATGCGGAGTGATGCATACTCTTCCTATGTCCAAGGTCCTCACTTCCCTTCCGGCCGGCGAGCGCGTCGGCATCGCCTTCTCCGGTGGTCTCGACACCTCCGTCGCGGTCGCGTGGATGCGCGACAAGGGCGCCGTTCCGTGCACGTACACCGCCGACATCGGCCAGTACGACGAGCCCGACATCGCCTCGGTGCCGGGCCGCGCGAAGACCTATGGTGCGGAGATCGCGCGTGCGGTGGACTGCCGTGCCGCGCTCGTCGAGGAGGGCCTTGCCGCGCTGACCTGCGGTGCGTTCCACATCCGCTCCGGCGGCCGTGCGTACTTCAACACCACGCCGCTCGGCCGGGCGGTCACCGGCACCATGCTGGTCAAGGCGATGCTCGAGGACGACGTCCAGATCTGGGGCGACGGCTCGACGTACAAGGGCAACGACATCGAGCGGTTCTACCGCTACGGCCTGCTCGCCAACCCCAACCTGCGGATCTACAAGCCCTGGCTGGACGCCGACTTCGTCGCCGAGCTCGGCGGCCGGCAGGAGATGTCCGAGTGGCTGGTCGCACACGGCCTGCCCTACCGGGACTCCGCCGAGAAGGCGTACTCCACCGACGCCAACATCTGGGGTGCCACCCACGAGGCCAAGCTCCTGGAGCACCTCGACGCGGGCGTCGAGACCGTGACCCCGATCATGGGCGTGAAGTTCTGGGACCCCTCGGTCGAGATCCCCACCGAGGACGTCACCATCGGCTTCGCCCAGGGCCGGCCCGTCACCATCAACGGCAAGGAGTTCCCCTCCGCCGTCGACCTGGTGATGGAGGCCAACGCCATCGGCGGCCGGCACGGCCTGGGCATGTCCGACCAGATCGAGAACCGGATCATCGAGGCCAAGAGCCGGGGCATCTACGAGGCCCCCGGCATGGCCCTGCTGCACGCCGCGTACGAGCGGCTCGTCAACGCCATCCACAACGAGGACACCCTCGCCCAGTACCACAACGAGGGCCGCAGGCTCGGCCGGCTGATGTACGAGGGCCGGTGGCTGGACCCGCAGGCGCTGATGGTGCGTGAGTCCATCCAGCGCTGGGTCGGCTCGGCCGTCACCGGCGAGGTCACGCTGCGGCTGCGGCGGGGCGAGGACTACTCGATCCTCGACACCCAGGGCCCGGCCTTCAGCTACCACCCGGACAAGCTCTCCATGGAGCGCACCGAGGACTCCGCGTTCGGCCCGGTGGACCGGATCGGCCAGCTCACCATGCGGAACCTCGACATCGCCGACTCGCGCGCCAAGCTCGAGCAGTACGCGGGCCTCGGCATCCTGGGCGTGGACTCCGCGGCCGCCACCGGCCTGATCGGCACCATGCCCGAGGGCGGCGCCCAGGCCATCGCCTCGCGCGGCGAGGCCGCGGACGACGACGAGGCCCTGGACCGGGCCGCGATGGAGTCCGGCACCGACTGACCGGCGCCCGCCCCGCGTAACGTCGGTCGCCTCCCCGTCCTTCGGCGGGGAGGCGACCGTGCCACCACCCTCCTGAGGAGCACCCCGCAGTGAGCACCCCCGCCGACAACCTCCGCCTCTGGGGCGGCCGTTTCGCCGACGGTCCCTCCGAGGCCCTGGCGAAGCTGTCCGCATCCGTCCACTTCGACATGCGGCTCGCCCCGTACGACATCGCCGGTTCGCGCGCCCACGCCCGCGTCCTGCACAAGGCCGGGCTGCTCACCGCCGACGAGCTCGAGCGCATGATCGCGGGGCTCGACCAGCTCGAACAGGACGTCGCGAGCGGCGAGTTCACCGCCACGATCGCCGACGAGGACTGCCACACCGCCCTGGAGCGGGGTCTCCTGGAGCGGCTCGGCGCCGAGCTCGGCGGCAAGCTGCGGGCCGGCCGGTCCCGCAACGACCAGGTGGCCACGCTCTTCCGGATGTACCTGCGCGACCACGCCCGGATCATCGGCGGCCTGATCGCCGACCTCCAGGGCGCGCTCGTCGGCCTCGCCGAGGCGCACCCGGACGTCGCGATGCCGGGCCGGACCCACCTCCAGCACGCCCAGCCCGTGCTCTTCGCCCACCATGTCCTCGCGCATGTGCAGTCCCTGTCCCGGGACGCCGAGCGGCTGCGGCAGTGGGACGAGCGCACCGCCGTCTCCCCGTACGGCTCGGGTGCGCTCGCGGGCAGCAGCCTCGGCCTCGACCCCGAGGCGGTCGCCGCGGACCTGGGCTTCGAGCACGGCAGCGCGGGCAACTCCATCGACGGCACGGCCTCGCGTGACTTCGTCGCCGAGTTCGCCTTCATCACGGCGATGATCGGCGTGAACGTCTCCCGGATCGCCGAGGAGATCATCATCTGGAACACGAAGGAGTTCTCCTTCGTGACCCTGCACGACGCGTTCTCCACCGGATCGTCGATCATGCCGCAGAAGAAGAACCCGGACATCGCCGAGCTCGCGCGGGGCAAGTCCGGCCGCCTCATCGGCAACCTGACGGGCCTGATGGCCACGCTCAAGGCCCTGCCGCTCGCGTACAACCGCGACCTCCAGGAGGACAAGGAGCCGGTCTTCGACTCCTGCGACCAGCTGGAGATCCTGCTGCCCGCCTTCACCGGCATGATGGCCACGCTCACGGTCCACCGGGAGCGCATGGAGGAGCTGGCCCCGGCCGGCTTCTCGCTCGCGACCGACATCGCCGAGTGGCTGGTCAAGCAGGGCGTCCCGTTCCGGGTCGCGCACGAGGTCGCGGGGGAGTGCGTCAAGGTCGCGGAGTCCGAGAGCAAGGAGCTCGACGAGCTGACCGACGAGCAGTTCGCGAAGATCTCCGCCCACCTCACCCCGGAGGTCCGCACGGTCCTCACGGTGCCGGGCGCGCTCGCCTCCCGTAACGGCCGCGGCGGCACCGCACCGTCCGCGGTGGCGGCCCAACTGGCCGAGGTCAAGCAGGACTTGGCGGTCCAGCGGGCCTGGGCCGACGCGAAGAAGTAGGCCTGCGGGCGGAGCGGCCCACCGCAGCCGCCTCTCAGGACGCGTGCACCTCGTCGAAGAGCGCCACGGCTTCGGCGGGGTCCTCGCTCACCAGCCGTTCCAGACCCGCCGTCGTGAGCGCCGCCCACCGTGCGGCCCGCGCCCCCGCCCGCCCCTCGAAGGCGCGGACGGCGGCGTCGGGATCCGCGGGACCGGCGGCCAGGCACTCCGCCAGCTCGGCGCCCTCCAGCATCGCGAGGTTCGCGCCCGCGCCCAACGGTGGCATCAGATGGGCCGCGTCGCCCAGGAGCGTCACGCCGGGGACGTGCGTCCAGGTGTGCGCCACGGGCAGGACGTGGAGCGGGCGGCGGGCGAACTCGGCGCCCTGGCGCAGGAGTTCGAGGACCGGGTCCGCCCAGCCTTCGAAAAGCGCGAGCAGGCGCGCCCGCATCGCGGCGGCGTCGCCCGGGTCCAGGTCCGCCGCCCAGTCGAGCGGCGCGCGGAACTGCGCGTACACCTTCACGTGGCCGCCGCTGTTGCGCTGGGCCACGACCGCCCGGTTCACCCCGTACACCGCGAGCGAGCCCTCGCCGACCAGCCGCGCGAGCGCGGGATGCCGGGTGTCGACCTCGTCGAGTGAGGTCTCGACCAGGGTGACGCCGCTGTAGTGCGGTGTCGCCGCTGACACCGCCGGGCGGACCTTGGACCAGGCGCCGTCCGCGCCGACCACGAGGTCGAAGTGCTCCGCGCGCCCGTCCGCGAACTCGACCCGTACACCGTCCGGTTGTCCGGGCAGCACCCGCACCACGCCCCGGCCCCAGCGCACATCGAGCGGGCCGAGCAGGAGATCGCGGAGCTGTCCGCGGTCGATCTCGGGGTTGGCCTGTTCATCCCGCCGCGGGCGCCAGTCGCGTAGGACCGTCCCGTCCGGGGCGAGGATCCGCATCGCCTGGCCCTCGGGCCGGGACAGCGCGCGGAACTCCGCGAGCAGCCCCGCCTTGTCGAGGGCGCGCTGCCCCAGCTCTTCGTGCAGGTCAAGGGTGCCGCCGGGAGGGCGCGCGTCCGGCGCGGGGTCCCGTTCGAAGACGGTGACGGCATGGTCGTGGCGGTGCATGACGCGGGCGAAGGTGAGGCCTGCGGGCCCGCTGCCGACTACGGCGATACGCTGTCTCATGTCGATACACTGTATCGGAATCGTACGGCGTAGCGCGACGGTACGGTGTGGGCATGACTGTCTGGGACCGGCCGGAACCCCCGCATCGCCCCGCCCCGCTCGACCGCGAAGGGATCGTCTCCGCCGCCCTCGCGCTGGCCGACGAGGGCGGACTCGACGCGGTGTCCGTACGCAAGGTCGCCGCGCGCCTCGATGCGGGGCCGATGCGGCTCTACCGCTTCATCTCCACCAAGGAAGAGCTCTTCGACCTCATGGTGGACGCCGTCCAGGCCGAGATCCTCGCCGAGGGGGAGGGCGACCCCGCGGGTGACTGGCGGGACGTGCTGAGCGCGCTCGCCCACCGCACCCGCTGCGCCGCCCTCCGGCACCCGTGGCTGGCCGACCTGCTCGGCGGCCGGCCGGCCCTGGGTCCGAACGGCCTTGCCGTGGCCGAAGCCACGCTGGCCTCCTTCGGTGAGCGTGCCGACATCGACACCGTCATGCGTGCGGTGGAGACCGTCAGCTCCTACTACATCGGCGCGATCCGGCGCGAGATCGCCAACCTGCGTGCCGAGCGCACCACAGGTCTGTCCAAGGAGGACCGCCAGCGCGCCTCCGGTCCGTATCTGACGAAGGTGCTGGCCACGGGCCGCTACCCGGCGCTGGCCAAGGCCGTGCACGACGGTGCACACGTGGATGCGGAGACGGCCTTCGCGACCGGGCTCGACTGGGTGCTCGACGGGGTGTCCGCCAAGCTGGACTGACGCCGGGCTGCTCGAAGCCGCCCCCGATCGCAGCCCTCAGGCACTCATCGCGAGACGTCACGCTTTCTGGTGAGACAAAGATGTCTCATTCGGTGTATGGTCGTCTCATGGCAGTCGACCGTGAACAGATCCTCCGCAGCGCCGCCGCGCTCCTCACCCGCAAGTCCACCGCCACGATGGACGAGGTGGCCAAGGCGGCCGGGATCAGCCGTGCCACCCTGCACCGGCAGTTCGCCGGACGGGACGCGCTGATCAAAGCCCTGGAAGCACTGGGCCTGACCCAGCTCGAAGCCGCGCTCGACGCCGCGCGCCTGGACGAGGGCGAGGCCACCGGCGCCGTCCGCCGGCTCGTCGCCGAGGTCGAGCCCGTGGCCGGCTTCCTCGCCTTCCTCGTCACCGAGAACCAGCTCTTCGAGGCCGAGGCGATGAACGAGGGCTGGAACAGGATCGACGACCGCATCTCGGCCCTGTTCCGCCGCGGCCAGGAGTCCGGCGAGTTCCGGATCGATCTCTCTCCCGCCTGGCTGACCGAGGCCCTGTACGGCCTCGTCGGCTCCGGCGCCTGGGCCGTGCAGGACGGCAGGGTCGCCGCCAAGGACTTCCAATTCATGATCGTCGAGCTGCTGCTCGGCGGCGTACGACGGAGTGCATAGCCATGACGACCACCCGAGACGACATAGCGGCCGAGAAGGCGGCCGTCCCGCACCCCGGCCGCTGGCTGGCCATGGCCGTGCTGGCCCTCGCCGTGCTGCTGGTCGGCATCGACGCGACCGTGCTCGGCCTCGCCACGCCGTACATCAGCGAGGACCTGCGGCCCAGCGGCACCCAGCTGCTCTGGATCGGTGACGTCTACTCGTTCGTCATCGCCGGTCTGCTGGTGTCCATGGGCAGCCTCGGCGACCGCATCGGCCGCAAGAAGCTGCTGCTCGTCGGTTCCGTCGCGTTCGGCGCGGTCTCCGTGCTCAACGCGTACGCCACGACCCCCGAGATGATGATCGTGGCCCGCGCCCTGCTCGGTGTCGCCGGCGCCACCCTGATGCCCTCGACCCTCGCGCTGATCCGCAACATCTTCCACGACCCGCGCGAGCGCTCCCTCGCCGTCGGCATCTGGGGCGCCATGGCGTCCGCGGGTGCGGCGGTCGGCCCGGTCGTCGGCGGCTTCCTGCTCGAGCACTTCTGGTGGGGCTCGGTCTTCCTGATCAACCTGCCGGTCATGGCGGTGCTCGTCCTCGTCGGCATCAAGCTGCTGCCCGAGTCGAAGAACCCGGCACCCGGCCCGTGGGACCTCGCCAGCGTCGGTCTCTCGCTCGTCGGCATGGTCTCGGTCGTGTACGCGATCAAGGAGGCGGCCGCGCACGGGTTCGGGCCCGAAGTGGCCGCGACCGCGGTGCTCGGTGTCGTGTCCCTGATCTGGTTCGTACGCCGACAGCGCACCCTGACCGCGCCGCTGCTCAACGTGGAGCTGTTCCGCAACCGCGGCTTCTCCGGCGCGGTGCTGGCCGATCTGCTGACCATCCTCGGTCTGTCCGGACTGGTCTTCTTCCTGTCGCAGTTCCTGCAACTCGTCCAGGAGCGGCAGCCGTTGGAGGCCGGACTGGCCGAACTGCCCGCCGCGCTCGGTGCGGTGACGGCCGGTCTGATCGCCGGCCGGGTCGCCCGCAGGTTCTCGGTACGGGCCGTGGTCGCGGGCGGACTCGCGGCCGTCGGCGGCGCACTCGGCGTGCTGACACTGCTCGACCGCACCACCGGCTATCCGATGCTCGGCACCGTGCTCCTGGTCGTCGGAGTCGGCGCGGGCTTCGCGTTCACCGTCACGGCCGACGTGATCCTCTCCAGCGTGCCGAAGGAGCAGGCCGGTGCCGCGTCCGCGGTGTCGGAGACGGCGTACGAACTCGGTGCCGCCCTCGGTATCGCGCTGCTCGGTTCGATCGTGACCGGCGTGTACCGGGACTTCTCGGCACCGGCGGGCCTGCCGGCCGGCGCGGGCGACGCCGCCCGTGAATCCCTCGGCGGCGCCTGGGAGTCGGCGGCCGCGCTGCCCGCCCAGCAGGGCGCGGCGCTGCTGACCACCGCGCAGGACGCGTTCGTGGACGGGCTGCGGCTCGCGGCGGGCGTGGGCTCCGCGGTGCTGCTCGCGGCGGCGGTCGCGGCCTGGTTCCTGCTGCGGGGGCAGAAGCTGGCGGACGGCGTGGAGCACTGACCCGGCACATGGACGACGACGGCCCCCGGTTTGAACCGGGGGCCGTACGTGTGTGGTGCGGAGCCGCTCAGGGTGTCAGGCGGCCTTCGCCTTCGTGGCGTACATGTCCACGTACTCCTGGCCGGAGAGCGCGAGCACCTCGGACATCACCGAGTCGGTCACGGCCCGCAGGACGTAGCGGTCGCGGTCCATGCCCTCGTAGCGGGAGAACTCCATCGGCTTGCCGAAGCGCACGGTCACCCGGCCAGGGCGCGGCAGTCCGGCGCCGCTGGGCTGCACCTTGTCCGTGCCGATCATGGCGAACGGCACCACGGGCGCGCCCGTCATCAGCGTGAGGCGGGCGATGCCGGTACGGCCGCGGTACAGCCGGCCGTCGGGGGAGCGGGTGCCCTCGGGGTAGATCGAGAAGACCTTGCCCTCCTCCAGGACGCGGCGGCCGGTCATCAGTGCCGCCACACCGCCGTGCCCGCCGTCGCGGTCCACGGGGATCATGCCGGTGCCGGTGAAGAACCAGGCCATGACCTTGCCCTTGAGGCCCTTGCCCTTCACGTACTCGTCCTTGCCGATGAAGAAGCACTGCCGCTTCAGGCACAGCGGCATGATCATCGAGTCGATGAACGTGAGGTGGTTGCCCGCGAGGATCACGGGCCCCGTGCCCGGGATGTTCTCCGCACCCTCCACCCGTGGGCGGAACATCAGGCGCAGAACCGGGCCGAGTACTGCCTTGATGAGGGTGAAGCGGGACAACGGGTCCTCCGGTGTCAAAGGCTGGCGGGGGTGGGTGTGCGGGTTGTCTGTGCAGGTGAGGACGATACTCGCGGTTGCGTCGTCGGTGCACGTCGGGTTCATCACGTGGATACGCAGTGTTGACGTGGCTTCGCGCTGCGTTCGCGTCCCGTTGGTTCCGGCGGTCTCCCCTCGTCACATGAACCGCCCTAGCATCGTTGCCTCGCGTGGGCAGGTGCGGGACATCACAGACGGACGGTGACCACTCCTCGTACGGGCACGTACTGCAGATCCCTCACGCACGTACGACCTCGTACGACGTCGGAAGGACCCCTATGACGCAGGGCAAGGCGAACGAGCAGCAGCAGAGCAGCGGACCGGGGCGGCGCGCGCTGCTCGCGACCGCGGTCCTCGGCGCGGGCAGCGCGGCACTGGCCGTCGCACCCGCCGCCGCTGCCACTGCCGCCGAGCAGGGCGGCAGCCGCGGGCGCGGCTTCAGATCGCTGCCGGTGCCGACCGTGATCGCGCACCGCGGAGCGAGCGGCTACCGGCCCGAACACACCCTCGGCTCCTACCAGTTCGCGCTGGACATGGGTGCCCGCGTGATCGAACAGGACCTGGTGCCCACCAAGGACGGTCACCTTGTATGCCGTCACGAGAACGACATCACGGGTACCACGGATGTCGCGGATCATCCCGAATTCGCGGGCCGCAGGACCACCAAGAGCGTGGACGGCGTCTCGTACACGGGCTGGTTCACCGAGGACTTCACGCTCGCCGAGCTGAAGACCCTGCGCGCCAAGGAGCGCATTCCGGCCACGCGCCAGGAGAACACCGTCTACGACGGCCGCTGGGAGGTGCCGACCCTGGAGGAGGTCCTCCAGTGGGCCGAGCGCGAGGGCCGCAGGCGCGGCCGCGAGATCTGGCTGCACATCGAGACCAAGCACCCCACGTACTTCCGCAAGCTGGGCCTCGGCCTGGAGGAGCCGCTCGCGAAGCTGCTGCGCAAGTACGGCCGGCACCGCAAGAACTCCCCGAACTTCCTGCAGTCCTTCGAGCCGGGCAGCATCCAGCGCCTGAACAAGCTGGTCGACGCCCCGCTCGTGGTGCTGCTCTCGTCCGCCGCGTCCCGGCCGTGGGACTTCGTCGAGGCCGGCGACCCGCGGACGGTCGCGGACCTGGTCAAGCCCGAGGGCCTGAAGTGGATCGCCTCGTACGCGCAGGGCCTCGGGCCCACCCTCGACCTGATCATCCCGCGCGACGCGAGCGGCAGGCTGACGCAGCCGACCACACTGGTGCGCGACGCCCACGCGGCGGGCCTGATCCTGCACCCGTACACGATGCGCAACGAGAACACCTTCCTGCCGGCCGAGTTCCGGCGCGGCACGGTCGCGAGCGACTACGGGGACGCCCTCGGCGCGTTCAAGGTCTGGTTCGAGACGGGCATCGACGGGATCTTCACCGACAACCCGGACACGGGCCTGCTGGCCGCGGCGGACTTCGCCGGGAACTGATCCCCGGTGGTCCCTTCGTCGCGACCCGGGACCGCCCCTCGCCGCCGTCAGTGATCGTCAACACGTGCCGCCAGGGCGCCCGTTGCGGGTGATCCGGTGCCGCCCCGGCAACCTCCTGCCGGGGCGGCACCGTCCTGGCCTGCATGAACGAGCTCGTACGCACCCTGGGCCCGCTGCTCACCGCCGAGGCCCGCGCCGAGGCGCCCGCGGGCACCGAACCCGGCGACCTCGAACAGGCCGTCTGGCTAAGGCTGTTGGAGCGGGTCAGCGACGAGGGGCCGCCGCCCGCCCCCGCCGCGTGGCTGCGGGCCGCCGTCCGCGGGGAGGCCCGCCGACTGCGCCGTACGGCTCTGCGGGAACGGGCGTACGAGGCCGACCCCGCGGCCGCCGCCGAATCCTGTCCCGAACGCGCCGTCCTGCGCGCCGAACACCGCCGCACCCTGCACGCCACCGTGCGCCGGCTGCCCGGCCGGTGCCCGCAGCTCCTTGCGGCACTGCTGTCCCGCGAGGACCTCACCTACCGTGAGATCGCAGGGGAGTTGGGTATCTCACAGGGAAGTCTGGGCCCGGAACGTTCCCGATGCCTGGGTTGTCTGCGCAGAATCCTCGCGGCGGAGGTTGCGGCACCTGACCGGAGGGGAAAGGTGCGCTTTAAGCAACCGGCGGACAGGTGAGCGGGAGGCATGCGCACATGGGCATGAGCGTGACCATCTCTGCGGCGACCGAGCAGGACGCCGAGCAGATCCTCAAACTGCAGTACCTCTGCTACCAGAGCGAGGCGGAGCTCTACGGGGACTACTCGATCGAGCCGCTCACCCAGTCGCTCGACTCCATCAAGGCCGAACTGGCCGCGGGCACCGTCCTGGTGGCGCGGCTCGGCCCGGAGGTGGTGGCCTCGGTGCGCGGCACCGTGGACCCGGACGGCACGGCGCGGATCAACAAACTGATCGTGCACCCGCGGATGCAGCGGCACGGCCTCGGCGGCCGGCTCCTGCTCGCGGTCGAGGAGCGGCTCGGCGCGGCGGGCGCGGTCAAGCACTACCAGCTGTTCACGGGCCACCGCTCGGAGAACAACCTCATGCTCTACCGCAAGCACGGCTACGTACCCGTGGCGACGGAGGCGGTCAGCGACCGGCTGACGCTGGTGACCCTCGCCAAGGACGCGGAACCGGCGGCGTACGCGGCGAGTGCCTGACGGCTCAGGCCGTAACGGACGACGTACGGGACCGGCGCAGCCACATGATCGCGGTCAGCGGCAGCAGCACCGGGATGAACAGATAGCCCATGCCGAAGTCCGACCACACCGTGGCGTCGGGGAACGCGGACGGGTCCACCAGGGTCCACGTCCCGACCACGAACACGCCCACGAGCTCGGCGGCGCAGCAGGCGAGCGCCGCCTTGCGGGCCGTCTCGCCGCCGCGGACCAGGGTGTACGTGATGAACGCGTACACCAGGGCCGCGACGGCCGAGAGCGAGTAGGCGAGCGGGGCGCGGTCGAACTCGGTGGAGATCTGGTACACCGAGCGCGAGACCGCGCCCACCACCATCACGCCGTAGAGCCAGACCAGGAGCATCCCCGGGCCGCCGATCAGCTTGGTGCGCTGCGGGCGCTCCGTCATGTCACCCGCTCCGGACCCCTGCGTCATGTCAGCCACTCCAGATGTCGAAGAGCCGCACCTCGAGCACGGCGAGCACCACGGCGCCGGCGGCGACCGTGGCCGAGCCCCACCGGGTGCGCTCGGCCAGCGACATGAACCCCGCGGCCGGGATCGCACAGGCCGAGCCGATCAGATACGCGACGAACAGCGTCGTGCCCTGCGCGGGGTCCTCGCCGCGCCCCAACTGCACGAAACCCACCACCAGTTGGACCAGGGTGAGCAGGGTGACCACGGCCATGCCGATGAAGTGCCAGTCCTTGGTCGGCTGGTCACGGAAGGCGGCGTGGCCGCACCAGGCGGCGAGGGCGAGCGCGGCCACGGAGGTCGCGATCGTCAGGGCGTCGAGCATGCTGGGAGCCTATTACGGGGCGAAAAGGCCGCCGTCCCGGGGCCCGGTCACCCGGTCGCGAGCACTCCCGGCGCCCGCTTAGGGTCGAAACCATGAAGATCCAGGCCGAAGCCCTCCTGTTCGACAACGACGGCACCCTCATCTCCTCCATGGAGTCCGTCTACCGCTGCTGGACGCGCTGGGCCGAGGAGTACGGGATCACCGCCGAGGACTTCCAGCGGGTCGAGCTGCACGGCCGGCCCGCGGTCGAGATCATCGCGGACCTGCTGCCGGCCGAGCAGATCCCCGGGGCCCTCGCCCGGATCGAACAGCTCGAGGTGGACGACGTGCCCGGAGGCGTGGTCGTGCTGCCCGGTACCAAGGAACTCCTCACCTCGCTGCCCCGCGACCGCTGGGCGGTCGTCACCTCCGCCACCCGCCCGCTGGCCGAGGCCCGGCTGCACGAGGTGGGCATCGACTTCCCCGCGATGGTGGCCGCCGAGGACATCAGCCGCGGCAAGCCCGACCCGGAGCCCTTCCTGCTCGCCGCCAAGCGCCTAGGCGTGGACCCGGCCCGGTGCGTGGTCTTCGAGGACGCGCCCGCGGGACTCGCCGCGGGGCGCGCGGCCGGCATGACGACCGTGGCCTTGACCACAACGCACACCGCGGACGAGCTCGTCGCCGACCACGTCGTGCCGGACCTCTCGGCCGTGTTCGCGCAGGCCATCGACGGTGGCGTGGAGATCACCACGCGCGCCTGACCCTGATCGCGGGTGTCCGTGTCGTGGCACCTTGTGTCCGCTATACGGACACCCGTGATCCGTTCGTAGGCATGTCTGCTTTACTTGGGCCCATGACCACGACGAGCAGCCGCACCCTTGCGACCGAGGCGATGATGACGCCCGGTGCTCGTTGTATGTGTCGAATGTGCGCCTTCTAGAGGGCCCCTGTACTCCCCCAAACTCTCGGCTCCGCTCGAGCAGGGGGGACCCCCACCTCGCGCCCCGAAGCGAGACAGCTGCGCCGCGTCCCGACCTGTGTGTCCGCGGACCGAGCCGGCCCCGCGCACGACGAACTCCCCGCTGAAGCACGGCCCTTCGCCCTGCCCTCGGCCGCGGCATTCCGTATGTGCACGGCTTTCGAAACTTCCGAAGAAGAAATGCCCGTGCCCGGTGCACACCCCGCACCGCGCACTCGACAGTGACGGAAACCCCAGTGATCACCACTTCCGGCCTGACCAAGGTCTACCGCTCACGCGGTCGCGAAGTAACCGCCCTCGACGGAGTCGACCTCCAGGTGCGCGAGGGCGAGGTGTTCGGCGTCATCGGACAGTCCGGCGCCGGCAAGTCCTCCCTGATCCGCTGCATCAACCTCCTGGAGAAGCCCACCTCCGGCACCGTGACGGTGGACGGCGTCGACCTCACCGCACTCGCCGGACGCGGCCCGCGCGCCGGCAAGGAGCTGCGCGAGGCCCGCAGCCGCATCGGCATGGTCTTCCAGCACTTCAACCTGCTGTCCTCGCGCACCGTGCAGGGCAACGTCGAGGTGCCCCTCGAGATCCTCGGCGTCTCCGGCAAGGAGCGCGCCCGCAAGGCGCTGGAACTCCTCGACCTGGTCGGCCTCGCCGACAAGGCGAAGAACTACCCGAGCCAGCTCTCCGGCGGCCAGAAGCAGCGCGTGGGCATCGCCCGCGCCCTGGCCGGCGACCCCAAGGTGCTGCTCTCCGACGAGGCCACCAGCGCCCTCGACCCGGAGACCACCCGCTCCATCCTGGAGCTGATCCGCGACCTGAACCGCCAGCTCGGCCTCACGGTCCTGTTGATCACGCACGAGATGGACGTGGTCAAGACGATCTGCGACTCCGCCGCCCTCATGGAGCGCGGCCGGATCGTGGAGTCCGGCACGGTCGCCGAACTGCTCGCGACCCCCGGCTCCCAGCTCGCCGACGCGCTCTTCCCGGTGAGCGGCGAGGCCACCGCCGACGACCGCACGGTCATCGACGTCACCTTCCACGGCGAGGCGGCCACCCAGCCGGTCATCTCGCAGCTCTCGCGCACGTACAACATCGACATCTCGATCCTCGGCGCCGCGATGGACACCGTCGGCGGCAAGCAGATCGGCCGGATGCGGATCGAGCTGCCCGGCCGGTACGAGGAGAACGTCGTGCCCATCGGCTTCCTGCGCGAGCAGGGCCTCCAGGTCGAGGTCGCCGGCGACGCGGCCGCCGCCCCGCTGCTCGTCACGGACGGCGCCGCCAACCCGCAGCTCATCAAGGAAGGGGTCGCGAAGTGACCTGGAACGAGATGCAGCCGCTCCTGGAGACCGCCTCCTGGGAGACCCTGCGGATGGTCGGCTGGTCCACGCTGATCGCGATCGTCGGCGGTCTGCCCCTCGGCGTCTTCCTGGTGCTCACCGACCGCGGCGGCCTGCTCCAGAACGCGGCCGTGAACAAGGTCGTCGGCCAGATCGTGAACATCGGCCGCTCGATGCCCTTCATCATCCTGATGGTCGCCCTGATGCCGCTCACGCGGTCCATCACCGGCACCACCATCGGTGTGGAGGCCGCGATCGTGCCGCTCGCGATCGGCGCCATCCCGTTCTTCGCGCGGCTCGTCGAGACCTCCGTACGCGAGGTCGATCACGGACTGGTCGAGGCCGTGCAGTCCATGGGCGGCAACACCTGGGCCGTCGTGCGCAAGGTGCTCGTGCCCGAGTCGCTGCCCTCGCTGATCTCCGGCGCCACCACCACGGTCGTCGCCCTCATCGGCTACTCGGCGATGGCGGGCGCGGTCGGCGGCGGCGGCCTCGGCAACATCGCGATCACCTACGGCTACCAGCGCTTCGAGACCGGCCTCATGTGGGTCACCATCGCGATCCTGGCCGTGGTGATCTCCGTGATCCAGTTCGCCGGCGACTACGCCGCCCGCGCCGTCTCCCGCAAGGGCCGCGGCTCCACCACCCCCAAGCTGCGGCTGCTCCGCAACCCGGCCCCGGCACCCGCCGCGGCCGTCGAGCCCACCAAGGCTTCCTGAACTTCCCCTCACAGCAATGCCCCCGGCCCATCGCGCCGGGTCGCACCACCCATTGGAGAAAGGCACTTTTCGTGCGTAACACTGCCAAGATCACCGCTGCTGTCCTCGCCACCGGAGGCCTCACCCTCGGCCTCGCGGCCTGCGGCTCCGAGAACGGATCGGGCTCGGCGAACGCCGACGGCCCGCTGATCGTCGCCGCGAGCCCGACCCCGCACGCCGACATCCTCACCTACGTCAAGGACAAGCTGGCGAAGAAGGAAGGCCTCGACCTGGAGGTCAAGGAGTTCACGGACTACGTCCAGCCGAACACCGCGACCCAGGACGGCTCCGTCGGCGCCAACTTCTTCCAGCACAAGCCGTACCTCGACGACTTCAACAAGAAGAACGGCACCGACCTGGTCTGGGTGAACGACGTCCACCTGGAGCCGCTCGGCCTCTACTCGAAGAAGGCGAAGAAGGCGGACGAGCTGGCGAACGGTGCGACCGTCGCGCTGCCCAACGACACCACCAACGAGGGCCGCGCGCTCAAGCTGCTCGACGCCAACGGCATCATCAAGCTGAAGGCCGACGCCGGTCTGGACGCGACCCCCGCGGACATCGCCGAGAACCCCAAGAACCTCAAGTTCAAGGAGATCGAAGCCGCCCAGCTGCCGCGCTCGCTCGGTGACGTCGACGCCGCGGTGATCAACGGTAACTACGCCGTGGAGGCCGGCCTCAGCCCGAAGAAGGACGCGCTCGTCAGCGAGACGGCCAAGGGCAACCCGTACGCGAACGGCCTGGTCGTCAAGAAGGGCCAGGAGAACGACCCGCGCGTCAAGAAGCTCGCGAAGCTCCTCAACTCCGAAGAGGTCCGCAAGTACATCGACGACAAGTTCGACGGGGCTGTCGAACCCGCGTTCTGAGTCCGTCCGGGGCACGGTTCCTGACGGTTCATCGGCTCCCTATCACAGGGCCCGCACCCTCAAGGTGCGGGCCCTGTGGTGCAGTTATCCGCTCCGATGCTGCATGCTGGGCTCTTCAGCGGCTTGATTGGCCTGATGCTGAACACTTCAGCAGCCTGTAGTGACGGAGCGGCGCGATGACCACGGCTCACCCGATGTTCCCCGACATCTCCATCAGCACGGAGCGCCTCGTGCTGCGCACGCTCGAGGACGCCGACGCCCCCGGTCTCGCCGAGATGATGAACGACGAGATGGTCGGGGCGTGGACGGCGGTGCCGCAGCCGTACGCCGAGGCCGACGCCCGCAAGTGGATCCGCGAGTACGCGCCCGCCGAGCGCGAGGCGGGCCGCGGAATCGACCTCGCCGTCACCGAGTTCCTCACCCAGCGCCTCGTCGGCATCGTCCAGCTCGCCAAGACCAACTGGCGGGTCCGCTCCACCGAGATGTCGTACATCATCGCCCCCTGGGCCCGCGGCGAGGGCTATGCCGCCGAGGCCTCGCTCGCCACCGCGCAGTGGCTCTTCCGCGACCAGGGCATGGAGCGGATCGAACTGCGCACGGCCGCCGACAACACCGCCTCCCAACAGGTGGCCCAGAAGATCGGCTGCATCAGCGAGGGCGTGCTGCGGGGCGCGTGCATAGCGCGTACGCGGGGCGAGGACGGGACGTGGAGCGACTTCCGCACCGACTACATCGTCTGGAGCCTGCTGCCCGAGGACCTCGACGGCGTGACCGACCAGCTCGCCGAGGCGTCCGGGTACTCGGCGTACTCGGAGTGGAACTGACGCCGGACCCGGACCCCGCGCTGCGCTGACGCGGCCCGCCCGGAGCGCCGTCACCCCGCCCACCAGGTACGCTCACCGGTGCCTCGACGATCCCCGAGTACCGCAGGAGACTGACGACCATGGCCGACCGCGTCACGGTGATCGGCTGGGACGGCTCCCCGCTGACCGACGCGGCACGCTCCGCGCTCGGCGCCGCCACCCTCGTGGCCGGCGCCGCCCACCATCTCGCCCTGCCCGAGGTGCCCGCGGGCGCCGAGCGGATCCGGCTCGGCAGCGTCTCGCTCGCCGCCCGGCGGATCGCCCAGCACCGGGGCACGGCCGTGGTGCTCGCGGACGGCGACCCGGGGTTCTTCGGTGTCGTACGGACCCTGCGCGCCCCCGAGTTCGGCCTCGAGGTCGAAGTCGTGCCCGCCGTCTCCTCGGTCGCCCAGGCCTTCGCGCGCGCCGGGATGCCCTGGGACGACGCCCAGGTCGTCGTCGCCCACCGCCGCACCCTGCGCCGCGCGGTCAACGTCTGCCGCGCCCACACGAAAGTCGCGGTCCTCACCTCACCCGGCGCCGGACCCGCCGAACTCGGCCTGCTGCTCGGCCCGGTGCAGCGCACCTTCGTGATCTGCGAGGAGCTCGGCACCTCCCGCGAGCAGGTCTCGATCGTCACCTCCGACAAGGCCGCCGACCACACCTGGCGCGACCCCAACGTCGTGATCGTCATCGGCGGACCGGTCACCGCCGACACCGGCTGGATCGCGGGACGCGACCCGTCCGGCGCCGCACGCGGCTGGGCGCTGCCCGCGTCCGTGTTCGGCGGCGGCCTCGGCGAGGGCGAGAACGACCGGGTCCGCGCGGCCCAGCTCGCCCGCCTCGGACCTCGCGTCGGCGACCTCGTCTGGGACATCGGCAGCGGCGCCGGGGCCTTCGCGGCCGAGGCCGCCCGGTTCGGCGCCGCGGTCATCGCCGTCGACCGCGACGCGGACGCCTGCGCCCGCGCCACCGCCGTCGCCCGCCGCTTCGGCGTCCAGCTCCAAGTCGTCCACGGCACCGCACCCCACGTACTCGAAGACCTGCCCGAGCCCGACGTCGTACGGGTGGGCGGCGGGGGAGCCGCGGTGGTCTCCGCCGTCGCCGACCGCAGGCCCGAGCGCATCGTCACGCACGCCGCCACCCGCGACGAGGCCGAACTCATCGGCCGCGACCTGATGGAGCACGGTTACGCGGTCGAGTGCTCGCTCCTGCAGTCCGTCGAACTCGACACCCGCGCCTGGGGCGAACTGGAGCGCGTGGTGGCCTTCGTCCTCTCCGCCGAACGGTCAAGCAGAAACGCGGATTGAGGGTCGTTTTCCGGCTCTTCGCCCGCCGGAGCCGGCACATGTGCTCCGCTGATGGTGCACGGTCGGTCGTCCGCCGGGTGCATGGCCGGTTCACAGATCCGTCGATTCCTGGAGCACGGCCGGTCAGGCCCGCTCAGGAGGTGCCGTAAAACCGCCCCGCGACCTTGGTGCGCCGCCGCTCGCGGTAGGCTGGCCGATCGTTGTACTGCTCCCGGACTGCGGTCCTGTCCCTGGACAGGGTTGGTCGTTTCACACGTCAATGTCCGGAAAGCGCGCCCGTTTTGGGGTGTGTGTGGTACGGCAGGACCGGAGGACGCGCGACGTGGCGCAGTCCACAGCGGGCTGTGGTGGATCTACTCGTCACGACGGTGGTCCGGCCGCGACAATGCCTTGGGCGCCGATGCCTTTGGCGCTTTGTCGACGAGTCGTACGTGCCGCGCGGCGCGCACGCTCGTTCTTGTACACGGGCGGGCGGGTGGTACACCGCCCGGGCAGCCGGCCGAAGGAGAAGTACGACCGATGGGCGAGGGGTACGCATGACCGACACCGGCCAGGTCCCGGGCGAGGGACTGCCTCAGGACGCGGGCACGGTGGGCAGGCCGGGGGTTCCCGCCCCGGATGCGCACACCTTCCACGATCCCTCGGCCACCGGCACGGAGGACGACGACCTGCTCCTCATGCCCGGCGCGCAGGGCGCCTGGACGGAGGACCGCCAGGCCTTCGCCCCGGAGGGCTACGAGACGCCGGGCGCTCAGACATACGGGACGCCGCAGGCCCAGATGCCGCAGGCGCAGGTGCCGCAGGCCCAGGTGCCGCACGGCGCCCAGCAGGGGTTCGTCCCCGCCGACCAGGGCTATGCGCAGGCCGGGCCCGCCGACCACGGCTACGAACCGTCCGCGCCCGCCGATCCCGCGGCGCCCACGCAGGACCCCGGTGCGCATGAGGCCGCCGGACGGGACAGCGGTTTCGTCGACCTCGGCGGGGCGCGTACGCCTGCCGCCCAGGAGACGCCCGCCGCGAAGGAGACGCCGGCCCGGCGCCCGCTGCACATGGGCCCGCCGTCCGCTCCGGCGACGCCCAGCCCGGTGCGCTCCCTGGCCGACCGCGGTCCGGCCGGCACGCCCGCGAACCCGGCGCCGATGCGCCGTTCCGGCCCGCCGACCACGGGGCCCGAGTACCTCGACATTCCGCGCGATGCCGGTGCCTCCGCGCCGGCCGGGGCGCAGGGTGCCGGCGCTCAGGCCGACGCGGCCGCCGGCCTCCCCGGACCGCAGCTCGGCGAGATCCCGGCCCAGGCCGCGACCCCCTGGCCGCAGGCCCCGCAGGCGCAGGGCGCAGAAACGGTCGTTCCGCAGGCCCGGCCCGCCGGTGCCACTCCGGCGGCCCCCGACGCCGAGGCCTTCCGCGCCGCCCAGGAGGCGGCCGGCTTCCCCGTGGTCCCTGCCCCGCAGGGCGCCGCTCTGCTCGGCGTGCCCGCGCACGCCGGTGCGGCTTCGGCGCTGCCGGGCGCCGCGTTCTCCGAGGCCGCGGCGCAGTACGCGGCCCACGGCGGCGAGCCCGCGCAGGGCCCGGTCGCTCCCGTGCCCGGCGAGGGCTTCCACGCCGCCGCGGGTCCGCAGCTCCACCTCGGTCCGATGCAGTCGGCGGGTGCCGCTGTTTCCGCAGGCAGCGGGGCACCGGAAGGCGCCGAGGCGTCCGGCGGTGCTCCCGTACCGGCGGACGCGGGCGCACACGGCGGTGAGCCGCACACGCCGGCCGCTCCCATCCCGATGCCCGCGGCCTCCGCGGAGCAGCTCCAGGGTGGCGAGGCCGGCGCCGCAGTGCCCGCCGGCCTGAACCCTCAGGACCCGGGCCCCATCGGCGAGTTCGTCCCCGTCGACGGTGTCGTGCCGTCCACGCCGCACCTCGCCCCGACCCCGCCGCAGCCGCTGCGGCTGCCGCAGGAGCCGGGCGTACCGGGCGAGGCGTCGGCGATGCAGGGCGAGGGCGCGGTGACCGCGGGCCAGGAGCAGGTCGCCTCGGCTCAGGCGCACGCGGCCGCTGCTGTGCAGGATCAGGCCGCTGTGATGCAGGAAGCCGGGGTCCTGGCCCAGGCGTCCGCCGTACCGGTGCAGGAGGGTGGCACCCCCGAACAGGCGCAGACGCAGATGCCGGGCGTGCCCGTGCAGGAGACCGCCGTATCCGCTCAGCAGGGCACGGCCGCCGAGGCCGAGGCCGCGCTCTCCGTACCGGCTCCCCGCGAGGGCGAGCCGCAGCACCTGGGCGCGCCGGAGGCTCCTGTGGCGGAGCAGCCCGAAGCCGGGACCGTCGCCGGGCCCGAGCCTGTCGTGGCGGAGTCCGCGGAGCCGGCCCTCTCCGAAGAGGCCACGCCCGTGGACCCGGCGGCGGCAGCAGCGCCGGCGGACGCCGAGCAGGTCGCCGACTCCGCGCAGCCGGACGCCGACTCCGCGCAGCCGGCGGCCGAAGCGGCCCGTACGGACGCCGAGGCCGACCCGACGGCCGAGGCCCTCGCCGAAGCCGCTCCGACGACCGAAGGCGCCGCGGCGACCGAAACCGGCCCGGAGACCGAAGCCGCTCCGGTCGCCTCCGAAGCCACGCCGGCCGAGGGGCTCGCCGAGACCGCACAGGCCACCGAAACCCCTCAGGTCACGGAGACCGCCAAGGCCGCCGATCCCATAGAGGACCCGCAGCCCGAGCCCGAGCCCGCGGCCGCCAACGCGACACCCCAAGCCGCCCCCGCCCCCGCCGCTGACGAGACCGCCGCCGGGACTGACGACGAGACCGCCACCGACCAGCCGGTGGCGGCGGAGGAGCAGGAGGAAGAGCCCGAACTCCTCCAGTTCGCCGAGGACTTGGACACCCCCGAGAACGCGGACCTGGACGACCGGGCCGAGGCCTACGCCACCGCCGACGGCCCCGCGGCCCCCGGCTACGCCGACGCCGAGCGCGAGGCCGTGCTCCGCGTGATGCGCGAGCGCCGCGACATCCGCAACGGCTTCCGCAGCGACCCCATCCCGCACGAGGTCCTGCTCCGCGTCCTGGAAGCAGCGCACACCGCGCCCTCCGTGGGCCACTCGCAGCCCTGGGACTTCGTCGTCATCCGCTCCGCCGACACCCGGCGCACGATGCACGAACTCGCCATGCGCCAGCGCGACGCATACGCCAAGTCGCTGCCCAAGGGCCGTGCGAAGCAGTTCAAGGAACTGAAGATCGAGGCCATCCTCGAGACCCCGGTGAACATCGTCGTCACCGCCGACCCCACCCGCGGCGGCCGGCACACCCTCGGCCGGCACACCCAGCCGCAGATGGCCCCGTACTCCTCGGCGCTCGCCGTGGAGAACCTGTGGCTCGCCGCCCGCGCCGAAGGCCTGGGCGTCGGCTGGGTCAGCTTCTTCGACGAGCGCGAGATGGTGCGCACGCTCGGCCTGCCCGAGCACCTGGAAGTCGTGGCGTATCTCTGTGTCGGATACGTGGACGAGTTCCCGGCCGAGCCCGAGCTGATGCAGGCCGGCTGGTCCAAGCGCCGCCCGCTGTCGTGGGTCGTGCACGAGGAGACGTACGGCCGACGCGCCCTGCCCGGAGAGGACCCGCACGACCTGCTTGCCGAGACCGTCGCCAACATCCGCCCGCTGGACGCCAAGGCGCTCGGCGAGGCGTGGGAACGGCAGAAGAGGATGACCAAGCCGGCCGGCGCCCTGGGCATGCTGGAGATCATCTCCGCGCAGCTCGCGGGCCTGTCCCGGATGTGCCCGCCGCCCATTCCGGAGCCCGCGGCCGTCGCGATCTTCGCGGGTGACCACGGCGTGCACGCCCAGGGCGTGACCCCCTGGCCGCAGGAGGTCACCGGCCAGATGGTGGCCAACTTCCTGGGCGGCGGCGCGGTCTGCAACGCGTTCGCGAACCAGGTCGGCGCCGAGGTCTGCGTGATCGACGTGGGCGTCGCCTCGGACCTGCCCGCCACCCCCGGCCTGCTTCCGCGCAAGGTGCGTGCCGGTACGGCGGACATGACCACCGGCCCGGCCCTGACCCGCGAGGAGGTCAAGGCGGCTATCGAGGTCGGCATCGAGACCGCCCGCGACCTGGTCGCGGCGGGTAACAAGGCGCTCCTCACCGGCGAGATGGGCATCGCGAACACCACCGCGTCCGCGGCCCTGATCTCCGTGTTCACCGGCGCCGACCCGTCCGAGGTGACGGGCCGCGGCACCGGCATCAACGACGAGACGCTCGCGCGCAAGACCGATGTAGTACGGCGCGCCCTGGAGCTGCACCAGCCCGACCCGGCCGACCCCATCGGGGTGCTCGCGGCCATCGGCGGCCTCGAACACGCCGCGATCGTCGGCCTGTTGCTGGGCGGCGCATCGCTGCGTACGCCGGTGATCCTGGACGGCGTGAGCGCCGGCGCCGCGGCCCTGGTCGCCCGCGCCATCGCCCCCGAGGTCCTGGCCGCGTGCATCGCGGGCCACCGCAGCGCGGAGCCCGGCCATGTGGCCGCGCTCAACAAGCTCGGCCTGCGCCCCCTGGTCGACCTCGACCTGCGCCTCGGCGAGGGCACGGGCGCGCTGCTCGCCCTGCCGGTCGTGCAGTCGGCGGCGCGTGCGATGCACGAGGTGGCCACGTTCGACTCAGCTGGGGTCACGGAGAAGTAATCAGCCCCTGCGGCGTTTGAGCAGATCCGACCGCAGGTCGGATGCGGGGTCCGGGGCGGAGCCCCGGTTTCGGGAAGGGGCGGGGCGGGGGAAGGAAACCCCCGCCCACCCCGCGCCGTACCCTGACCACGTACCGCAACACCGCACGTCAGAGCGCCGCTCCAAAGCCGCAGCGGCCACCGAAAGCCCTCCGCACCAGGAGCCGCAAAGCCATGGCCGAACATCCCGCGTACCCCGTTGGCCTCCGCCTCGAAGGCCGCCGAGTCGTCGTCCTCGGCGGCGGCCAGGTGGCCCAGCGCCGCCTGCCGGCCCTGATCGCGGCCGGCGCGGACATCCACCTCGTCTCGCCCGAGGCCACCCCCTCCGTCGAGGCCATGGCGGACGCCGGCGAGATCCACTGGGTGCGCAGGCCGTACGAATACGGCGACCTGGCCGACGCCTGGTACGCGCTGATCGCCACCAGCGACCCGGGCGCCAACGAGGCCGCGAGCGCCGAGGCCGAGACCCGCCGTGTGTGGTGCGTACGCTCCGACGACGCCTCCGCTGCCACCGCCTGGACTCCCGCGACCGGGCGCAGCGAGGGCGTGACGGTCGCGATCCTCACCACCGACCGCCCCGACCCCCGCCGCACCGCCGCCATCCGCGACGCGGTCGTCGAAGGCCTGCGCGACGGCACCCTGGTCGCCCCGCACCAGCGCGAGAAGACCCCCGGCGTCGCCCTGGTCGGCGGCGGCCCCGGCGACCCCGACCTGATCACGGTGCGCGGCCGCCGCCTGCTCGCCGAGGCCGACGTGGTCATCGCCGACCGCCTCGGCCCGCGCGACCTGCTCGCCGAACTCCCGCCGCACGTCGAGGTGATCGACGCCGCGAAGATCCCGTACGGCCGGTACATGGCGCAGGAGGCGATCAACAACGCGCTGATCGAGCACGCGAAGGCCGGCAAGTCCGTCGTCCGCCTCAAGGGCGGCGACCCGTTCGTCTTCGGCCGCGGCATGGAGGAGGCCCACGCGCTCGCCGAGGCCGGCATCCCCTGCACGGTCGTGCCCGGCATCTCCAGCTCGATCTCCGTGCCCGGGGCGGCCGGCATCCCGGTCACGCACCGGGGCGTGGCCCACGAGTTCACGGTCGTCAGCGGCCATGTGGCCCCCGATGACGAGCGCTCCCTGGTCAACTGGCAGGCGCTCGCGCAGGGCACCGGCACCCTCGTCGTCCTCATGGGCGTCGACAAGATCGGCAGGATCGCCGAGACCCTGATCGCGGGCGGCCGCGCCCCGGAGACCCCCGTCGCCCTCGTTCAGGAGGGCACGACGGCCGCCCAGCGCCGCGTGGACGCCACCCTGGCGACGGTCGCGGAGACCGTCGAGCGCGAGGAGGTCCGGCCCCCGGCCGTGATCGTCATCGGCGAGGTCGTGCAGGCCGGAATGAACGCCCCCATGGGTAACCAGCGGTAACGCAGTTTTCCCCAGCCCGTTGGCACCGCCCCGAGGACAAGGCAGTATCACCCTGTGGCCGATCTCATCACTGTCGACGACCCCGACGACCCGCGCCTGCGCGACTACACCGGACTCACGGACGTAGAGCTGAGGCGCAAGCGCGAACCCGCCGAAGGACTCTTCATCGCCGAGGGCGAGAAGGTGATCCGGCGCGCCAAGGACGCGGGGTACGAGATGCGCTCGATGCTGCTCTCGGCCAAGTGGGTCGACGTCATGCGCGATGTCATCGACGAACTCCCGGCGCCCGTCTACGCGGTGAGCCCCGAGCTCGCGGAACGGGTCACGGGCTACCACGTCCACCGCGGCGCCCTCGCCTCCATGCAGCGCAAGCCCCTGCCCGCGCCCGAGGAGCTGCTCACGACGGCCCGCCGCGTGGTCGTCATGGAGGCGGTCAACGACCACACCAACATCGGCGCGATCTTCCGCTCCGCGGCCGCCCTCGGCATGGACGCGGTGCTGCTCTCGCCGGACTGCGCGGACCCGCTCTACCGCCGCTCGGTGAAGGTCTCGATGGGCGCGGTCTTCTCGGTCCCGTACGCGCGCCTCGAATCCTGGCCCAAGTCCCTGGAGACCGTACGGGAAGCGGGCTTCAAGCTCCTGGCCCTGACCCCGGACGAGAAGGCCGCCACCCTCGACGACATGGCCCCGCACCGCATGGACCGCGTGGCCCTGATGCTCGGCGCGGAAGGCGACGGCCTGTCGACCCAGGCCCTGGTCGCGGCCGACGAATGGGTCCGCATCCCGATGGCCCATGGCGTGGACTCGCTCAATGTGGGCGCGGCGGCGGCGGTGGCGTTCTACGCGGTCACGACGGGGCGTCCGCAGGGCTGAGTGGGCGGTCTCGACTACGTGGCTGCGCGTCCGACGCGGCCGTCACCGTTCCGCTTCGCGGGAACGGCGGCAGGCTTCGGTCGGGGTTGCCTGCGGTGCCGGGCGTGATCGGCAGCCTTCGTACGCGTGTCCGTTGGCCGTGTCCGGTTGCCAGCCGCTGACGCGCCGGCCTGCCCGCCCCCGCGCCCGCCCGCACGGGCTCACCGCCGAACCTCCCGACGCCTCCCTGCCGTCCACGAGGCAGCCCCGCACGTCCCGCAGCGAACCGGACGCCGCCCGTTCCCATCGGACCGCCCGGCCCGGTTTCGGCCGTACCGCAGCGGGCACCCGGCCGCGGGCGTGCGGTGGCCACGGCGGAGGTGCGCCACACCGCGCACGTCCGGCAGGGCCCGCACCCAGCGGCCTCCCCGGTGGCGAGCCCCTGCCTTCCGGAGCGCTCGTGTCCGGTGCTGCCCGGGGCGCGAACACGCCGTCCGGGCCGACGAGTTCGGCCCGGCGCGGCCCGTCCCCGTACGGCGCCGCCAGGCCGGACACGAGCGCTCGCCGGTACCGGAGAGGGGTGCACGTGTGAGCTGCTACGGTCCCGGCGCTCCCTCCGGGAGGCCGTGAGCAGCCGTTTCCGTACGCCGATCACGGGCACCCGGCCACCAGCCGCTCAGGACGCGCGCCGCACGGCGGAACCGCTCACGGCCGCCTCGTACCGGCCCCGTACCGACGAAATACCGGCCCCGTACCGACGAAAGGGGACCTCGTGACCAAGCGCCACAGCAACACACCGCACCGCACCGACTCTCCGACCGAGGAGATCCGGAAGGAGGCGGAGGAGGCCGCTGCCCGCGTGACCCCCGACGAGGAGAACGAGGAACGCAGGGGAGAGGCGGCCGACACCCTCACCCCGAACCCCCAGGCGCAGGAGCAGGCCCAGGGCGACGACGCTTCCTGATCCCCGCCAATCGACCGATCCACCGGTCCACCGATCCACCGGCCCATCGGCCCATCGGTCCACCGTTTCGCCGACCGCAAGAGGTGCCCCATGCGCCCCATGGACCAGGCGATTCAGGGCACCCGGAGGCCATGATGGCCACTCCGAAGTCCCCCGAATCCGCCGAGCCCCGACCGCTGCACGCCCTCGCGCTCGTCTGCACCCTGACCCCGTCACCCGAACCGTCGAGTTCGCAGCTCATCGCCGAGCAGACCTTGCAGGCACTCGCCGACCACCAAGTCAGCGGCGAGACGATACGCGTGGTGGACCACGACGTGAAGCCCGGCGTGCAGGCCGACATGGGTGAGGGCGACGCATGGCCCCGGATCCGGCAGGCCGTGTACGACGCCGACATCCTGCTCCTGTCCACGCCGATCTGGCTGGGCCACCCGTCCAGCGTCGCCCAGCGCGTACTGGAGCGTCTGGACGCGGAGTTGTCGCACACCGACGACGAAGGCCGGATGCTCACCTACGGCAAGGTCGCGGGCGTCTGCGTGGTCGGCAACGAGGACGGCGCCCACCACGTGGCCGCCGAGCTCTACCAGGGGCTCAACGACGTCGGCTTCACGCTGCCCGCCAATGCCGTGACCTACTGGGTGGGCGAGGCGATGCAGGGAACGGACTACCAAGACCTCGACAAGCCCCCCGAGGCGACAGCCGGCACCACCGCCACCCTCGCCGCCAACGCGGCCCACCTGGCCCGCCTGCTCAAGCAGTCCGCGTATCCGCCGTCGTAGGCGACGCGGCAGCGGACGAGGCCGCCGACCCCGGTCAGCCGGAGTCGCGCACCGACGCAGACTCCCCGGTGCCGTCCCGTCCGGCCCCGGTTTCGTCGGCGCCGCTCTGCGTCCCGACGGCCTGCTGCGAACCGATGGCCTGCTCCGGCCCGGCGGCCCGCTCCGACCCGACCCGCTCCGCGACCCCAGTCACCTGCCGCAGCCCCTGCGCCGGCCCCTGGCACCCCTGGGCTGCCGCGATTCCGAGCGCGACGAGCAGCGTCACGACCACGAACACGAAGAGCCGCTGCCGCAGCAGCCGGGGATTGGCCGGCACGCGCCGCCCGGTCCCCGTCGTACGCGGCGCGGGACGGCCCGAACCGCTGCGCGGCGCGGGCCTGTTGCCCGTGCCCGGACGCGACGCACGCGGCGCCGGAGCCCGCCGCGCGGGCGGCCGGGTCCCGTCGCCGGACGGCGGGGGAGTGGGTCCGCTGCGCCGCGGCCGCTCGGTGGTGGAACGGCCCTGCGGATGTGAGGCGGACTGCGTCCGCTCGTCCACCCGTGCCGTCGGCCGGTCGACATCGCGCCGCGGCGCCGGCGGCCGGCTGTCCGTCGGCGACTGCGCCTCGCGCGCGGCGATCTCCTTGAGCCGCATCGACAGCTGCAGCGTGCTCGGCCGCTCCTCGGGATCCTTTGCGAGACAGGCACGGATCAGCGGGGACAGCGCGTCCGGCACACCCTGGAGCTGCGCCTCCTCGTGCACGACGCGGTAGAGCATCACCTCGGAACTGCCGTGCCCGAAAGGCGAGTCGCCCATCGCGGCGTACGCCAGCGTCGCACCGAGCGAGAACACGTCCGTGGCCGCCGTCACGGCCTGCCCGCGCACCTGCTCGGGCGCGAGGAACCCGGGCGAACCGACCGCCGTACCGACATGCGTCAGCGTCGACGCCCCCGTCGCCCAGGCGATACCGAAGTCGATGATCCGGGGGCCCTTGGGCGACAGAAGGATGTTGGAGGGCTTGAGGTCGCGGTGCACGACCCCCGCCTCGTGCACGGCGACCAGGCCCTCGGACAGCGCCGAACCCACCGCGGCCACCTCGGCGGCCGTCAGCGGTCCTTCGTCGGCCACCTTGTCGTGCAGCGAGGGCCCGGGCACGTACTGCGTGGCGAACCAGGGCCGGTCCGCCTCGAGATCGGCGGCGACCAGACGCGCCGTACAACCGCCGCGGATCCGGCGCGCGGCCGACACCTCGCGGGCGAACCGCGAACGGAACTCCTGATCCTCCGCCAGATCCGGCCGGATCACCTTGAGCGCGACCCGCTGCCCCCGCCGGTCCGAGCCGAGATAGACGACGCCCATCCCGCCCGCGCCAAGCCTCCGGTGAAGCCTGAACGAGCCGACGACCCGCGGATCCTCGCGCCGGAGCCGCATCATCGCCATGTCCATCCCCGCTGCCTGGCTGTGCTCTTGAATGACGAGCCACAGCTTACGTTTTCGCGCTCCTCCGCGCGCATAGGCCGCGCCTTCGGCGACAGATCGATTGTCAGTGCCGGGTGGGAGACTTGAAGGGTGGTCAGAAGAGGGGCGGGCCAGGGCCGTTCGGGTCCCCGGCCGTCTCAACGGGCCGTCGCAGAAGGGGGATTGGGCGTATGAAGGGCGATCGGGTCGAGATAGTCGTGGACGCCGGGGACACGACGAGGACGTACGAGGTGGTGGCCAGCCGCGCGGGCCGCCGGGTGGAAACAGCCGTGCGCCGCGGAGTGGTCGAAGTGAGCGAAGTCACGCGCAGCGGCTCCGTGGTGCGCACGGCGCGCTTCATGGCCACGCGTGTGCTGGCGCTGGTCGAGCAGCCGGTGCCACGCGAACACACCTCCGAGGAAGAGCGCACCCCGGACCGACCCCTCCGGGAAGACCCCAAGTCCTAGGACCCCGTCTCCACCCAGGGGAGTACGAACAGGGCGCGGGTGTCCTCCTGCAGGAGGCCCGGTAATCGGTACGAGGGCATGACGCCCGGGGCGGCGCGCGCCCCTAGATTTGAAGTCAAGCGGCGGGTGCAGCACTCGTCCCCCGAGGTCAGACACCCGCCGCTGCCAGACACGACAGGAGAGGGATCATGGCGGACACGGCAGCGCGGGCAGCGATCCGCACGCAGGGACGCAGGGCGTACGCCGCGTTCAGCGGCAGCCGTTCCGGCCGGCGCCACCCGCTGGTGGCCACGGCCATGGTGCTTCCCCTGGCAGCACTGCTCGTCGTCGTCTTCGGCGGCTGGGAAGCAGTGGTCACACAGGCGTCGTCCGTGGGCGTGATGCTGGGGCGCTGAGCGGCGCCCCAGGCCCGGAAGAGCGGTCCGGGCGGGGACACACGGCCATAACCCCGTGGGGACGGGGGTGCGGCGGACGGCACAAAGGGCCCGCGCAGCTGGGGAGCTGCGCGGGCTGTGTGCTGTCCGGGGGCATGCGCGGGGTGCGTGCTGTCCGGGGGCATAGGCGGGTTGCGTGCTCCCCGGAGACTTGCGCCGCGGTCCGCCTACCCGACACCTGCGCCGCCGTCCGCTCGCACGCCACCTGCGCCGCGTCCGCCCTACCGGCACCTACTTCGGGTCCGCCCACTCGGCGCTTACGCCGCAGTCGGCCACCCGGAATCATGCCGCCGTCCGTCCCGGCCAGCACCTGCGCCGCGGTCCTTCCCACCCAGCCTCCACGCCGCGGTCCGCTCGCCTCGGGGCTTGTGCCGCGGCCCCCTTGCCTGCGCGACCTGTGCAGCAATCCGCCGACCCCAGGGACCTGTCCCGCGGCCCGCCCGCCCGTGCGCGTACGCTGCCGCCGTACGTACGACCTTTGGGGGAGCCGTGACCGCAGGCCTGCTCCGGGCGCTCGCGGCGGCGGCCCGCGATGCTGCCCACGACGGGGCGACCCGCGATGCTGCCCACGACGGGACGACCCGCGATGCCGCCCACGATGCGGCAGCCCCCGCACCCCCCGCAGCCGCCCCGGTACGGGACTGTGTCTGCGGGGCCCCCGTCCTCGCCGACCGCGACGACGGCACCGTCGTCCGCCACGGCGACCTGGTCGCCAAAGCGCACGCGAGCGACACCGACCGGCCCCAGCTGGCCGCCCGCCTGGCCGTCGCCGCCCACCCCGCCCTTGAGGGCATCCTGCTGCCGCCCCTCCCCGCACCCCGCACCGAGCTCCACGGCCGCCCTCTCACGTACTGGCCGCACGGCACCCCCGTCGACCCCGAGCACCCCGAACTCGCCCCGTGGGAGGCGGCAGGCGACCTCCTCGCCCGCCTCCACCGCACCCCCGCCGAGGCCCTGCCGACTCCGCTGCCGCCGATGCGGGGCCCGGCCAAGGCGGCCCGCGCCCTCTCCCGTATGCGCGCGGCGGGCGCCCACCCGGCCGCGGACGCGGTCGAACGCGCCTGGGCCACGCTCCCGCCCTGGGCCCGCGCCGAAGCCCCCCTCACCCACGCCGCCACCCTCTGCCACGGCGACCTCCACCTCGGCCAGCTCGTCCACCACGAGGGCCGCTGGCTCCTGATCGACATCGACGACCTGGGCGCCGGAGACCCCGCATGGGACCTGGCCCGCCCCGCCGCCTGGTACGCGGCCGGACTCCTGCCGCCCGAGGACTGGTCCCGCTTCCTCGGCGCCTATCGCGCGGGAGGCGGCCCGGCGGTCCCCGCCGACGGCGACCCCTGGCCCGCCCTCGACATCCCCGCCAAGGCACTCACCGTGCAGACCGCGGCCCTCGCCGTCGCGAAGGCCGTCCGCGAGGGCAGAGCGCTCGACGAGGTGGAGGAGGCGGTGGTGCAGTCCTGTGACCGTATTGCCGCACTACCCGCCGAGTTGAGCTGAAGATCCCCGAAGTAGTCTGCGGGGGACCGAAGCCGGGCAATGATCCGGTGAACCCGTCACGACCGGCGAGGAGTTGAGCCCACGATGCAGTGCCCCAAGTGCCATGCACCGATGCACACGTACAACCGCAATGGCGTTCAGATCGAGCAGTGCAGCGGCTGCCGCGGGATATTCCTGGACTACGGCGAGCTCGAGGCGCTGACCCGGCTCGAGTCCCAGTGGTCCCAGCAGGTTCCCCCGCCCGCCCCCGCCCCGGGCGCCTACCCGCCGCCGGCCGCCGCTCCGGCCTGGGGCGCCCCGCAGCACGGCGGCCACCACGGCCATCACGGTCACCACCGCAACAAGAGCTTCGGCCGCATGCTCTTCTCTTCCTGAACAGCATGAAGAAGCCCCCGGCCATTCCGGCCGGGGGCTTCTTGCTGGTGCGCGATACTGGGATTGAACCAGTGACCTCTTCCGTGTCAGGGAAGCGCTCTCCCGCTGAGCTAATCGCGCGGG
>NZ_FNFF01000003.1:0-221687 GCF_900100315.1 Streptomyces indicus | reverse complement strand
CGATACTGGGATTGAACCAGTGACCTCTTCCGTGTCAGGGAAGCGCTCTCCCGCTGAGCTAATCGTCCTTGGAGGTGGAGACGGGATTTGAACCCGTGTAGACGGCTTTGCAGGCCGTTGCCTCGCCTCTCGGCCACTCCACCAGGAGTGTGGGGGTTCGGGAAGGATCCCCCTGCTCTTCCGAGCGAACGACGAGGTTCGAACTCGCGACCTCAACCTTGGCAAGGTTGCGCTCTACCAACTGAGCTACGTTCGCCTGTCTCTCGGGGCGCTTTCGCGTCCCGGCGACGTGTTGAACTGTAGCGGATTCCAGGGCCAGTACAAAAACTCGTTTACGCAGCGTGCTGCGCTGACACCGGCTCGCGGCGGCCCCGGGGCGGCCGCGGGGAGCCGGTCATAGACTCACAGCCGTGCACGACCCCGCTCCCATGGCACGCCTCGGCGGCCTCATCGCCACCGATCTGCGCGATGTCACCAGTGACCCCGCCGCCCTCGACTCCACCGGCTTCTGGGCCGTCTCGGCCGACTTCGAGGGCCGCCTCGTCTGCGCCCGCTTCGGAGACGTACGCGAAGCGCCTCCCGTCCGCGCGGGACGCTGGCAGGGGCCGTCGGCGGATGCCTGGACCAGCTCGCTCGACCGCGAGGCCTACACGGCGGGCGTGCGGCGCATCAGGGAGCACATCGCGGCCGGCGAGGTCTACCAGGCGAATCTCTGCCGCGTCCTGAGCGCACCGATCGGGCCCGACGCGGACGTGGACGCCCTCACCGCCGAGCTGGCCCACGGCAATCCCGCGCCGTACGCAGGAACGATCCGGCTCCCGGAGCACGGCGTGGAGATCGCCACGGCCTCACCGGAGCTCTTTCTGCGGCGCGACGGACGGATCGTCGAGTCCGGGCCGATCAAGGGCACGGGACGGACCGAGGCGGACCTCCTGGAGAAGGACCACGCCGAGAACGTGATGATCGTCGATCTCGTACGCAACGACCTGGGCCGCGTCTGCGCCACCGGCTCGGTCACCGTCCCCGAGCTGTGCGTGGTCGAGAAGCACCCCGGCCTCGTCCACCTCGTCTCCACGGTGCGCGGCGAGCTGGCCGAGGGCGCGGGCTGGCCCGAGCTGTTCGCGGCCACCTTCCCGCCCGGCTCGGTGACCGGAGCGCCCAAGTCGAGCGCGCTCAGGATCATCGAGGCACTGGAGACCTCGCCGCGCGGCCCGTACTGCGGCGGCATCGGCTGGGTGGACGCAGACCGGGGGAGAGGCGAACTGGCCGTCGGGATCCGCACGTTCTGGATCGACCGCGCCGAGGGCGTGCTGCGCTTCGGCACCGGTGCCGGCATCACCTGGGGCTCCGACCCCGAGCGCGAGTGGCAGGAGACCGAGCTGAAGGCGTCCCGACTGCTCGCCGTAGCATCGGGGACGTACGGAGCAAGCGGAGGGAACCACTCGTGAAGATCTGGCTCGACGGCGGCCTGCAGGAGCACGACGAGGCGCGGGTCTCCGTCCTCGACCACGGACTGACCGTCGGCGACGGTGTGTTCGAGACCGTGAAGGCGACCGAGGGCAGGACGTTCGCCCTCACCCGCCACCTCGACCGGCTCGCCCGCTCCGCCCGCGGCCTCGGTCTGCCCGAGCCCGACCTCGACGAGGTGCGCCGCGCGTGCGCCGCCGTGGTCGAGGCCAACCCGATGCCGCTCGGCCGCCTGCGCATCACGTACACCGGCGGCCTCTCGCCGCTCGGCTCGGACCGCGGCGACGCGGGACCGACCCTGGTGGTCGCACTCGGCGAGACCTCCCGCCGCCCGGACAGCACCGCCGTGATCACCGTGCCGTGGACCCGCAACGAGCGCGGCGCCCTGACCGGCCTCAAGACCACTTCGTACGCGGAGAACGTCGTCGCCCTGGCCCGGGCGCACGAACACGGCGCCAGCGAGGCCCTGTTCGCCAACACGGTGGGCCGGCTGTGCGAGGGCACCGGCTCCAATGTCTTCGTCGTCCTCGACGGCGAGATCCACACCCCGCCGGTCGCCTCCGGCTGCCTCGCCGGCATCACGCGGGCCCTCGCGGTCGAGTGGACCGGTGCGCAGGAGACCGACCTGCCGTTCGAGGTGCTCGCCGAGGCCGAAGAGGTCTTCCTGACCTCGACCCTGCGCGACATCCAGGCCGTGCACCGTGTGGACGACCGCGAGCTGGTGCCCGGACCGGTGACCGCCAAGGCGATGCGCGCGTTCGACGAGCGCGCGGCCGACGACCTGGACCCGTAGGCCCGACGGCTCGGCCCGCAGGTACGGCGATGTGGACCGAGTCCGGCCGGGGGATGACGCAGGCCCCCGGCCCTGGGTAGAACTCGTGTGATGACCACGACCCTGCGGCCCACCGCGCCGCTCCACCGCAGCGCCGACGGCGCCCGTTCGCGCCCGTTCCAGGTGTGTGTGAACAGCCGCCCCGTGGGCTCCGTCGAGCTCGCCACCCATCCCGCGTACGGCCCGAGCGTGGGCCGGATCCGCTCGCTGCACATCGAGGAGCCGGACCGCAGGCGCGGCCGGGGCACGGTGGCCGCGCTCGCCGCGGAGGAAGTGCTGCGCAGCTGGCGCTGCACGCGCGTGGAGGCGCAGATACCGGCCGACGCGGACGTGGCCCTGCGCCTGGCCGCCGCACTCGGCTACGTCGAACGCAACCGCGCCATGGCCAAGGAACTCATCGGCCCCGCGCCGGTCCTGCCCGAGGGGTGCCGCGCACGTCCGATGGCCGAGGAGGAGTACCCGGCCTGGCTCGAGGACACCAAGGCCAAATACGTACGGACGTGGATCGAGCGCGGCCTGTCCGAGGAGGCGGCCCACGCCAAGTCCGAGGCGGACCACGCGCAGCTGCTGCCCGACGGCCTCGGTACGCCGGACATGTGGATCACCTGCCTCCTGGACGGCGAGGACGTGGCGGGCACGATCTGGGTCGCGGGTCAGGAGGACGGCCGCTACGTGTACTGGGTGCAGGTCGAGGAGGCCTACCGCGGCCGGGGCCACGGCCGCACCCTGCTCCAGCTCGCCGAACGCGACGCCCGTGCGGCCGGCGCGGCCCGGATCGCCCTGAACGTCTTCACGGAGAACACCCCGGCGCTGCGTCTGTACGAGTCCCTCGGCTACGTGCCGACCTCGCACACCGTCTACAAGCCGCTCTGAGCCGTCGGCCCCGGTCCGGTCGGACGCTTCCGTCCCACCGGACCCGGGGCCAGAATCAAATCTTCAGGCGCCTTCGCCCAGCACCCGGTCGACGATCGTCTCGATGCGCTCGCGGAGCCCGTCCTGGCTCTGCCCGCCGTCGAGCCGCTCGCCGTCGATGACGTACGTGGGCGTGCCGGTCACGCCGATCGCCTTGCCCTCGGCCTGGTCGATGTCCACGATCAGGGTGTGCCGGCCGTCGACGAGGGCGGTGTCCAACTCGTCGGCGTCCAGGCCCAGTTCGCGCGCCACGTCGAACAGCAGCTGCTCGCCCTTCGCGTCGAACTCCTCGACCCGGGCGAGCACCGCCTCCACGAACGGCCAGCCCTGCCCGAGCTCGAAGGCCTCCTCGGCGGCCTGCGCCGCGGCGTAGGAGTGCTTGTGCTTGTCCAGCGGGAAATGCCGCAGCCGTACGTCGAGGCGGTCCCCGTAGCGCTCGCGCAGGGCGCGGACGTCGTCGAGGGCGGTGCGGCAGTCGGGGCACTGGAGCTCGCACCAGAGGTTGAGCACAGCAGGGGCGGGGCTTGCGGGGACGGAGTCGCTCATGGGGCCAGTCTCCCAGTCGCAAGCGCGCCGCCCCAACCCGGACCTGCGGAGGAGAAGAACCCGGAGTTCTCCCTGAGGTCGCCCGGGATCGTGGCCCTCGGACCCCGGACCGGTGCACGATGGAAGGGACCGCCGCGCGGAGAGACCGCCGAGGACCGCACCCCTTGCTGGAGGGCCGGATGCTTGCCGAGACCATCTGTTCCGCTGTGTCCGCGGCAGGCCTGGGCATCGCCGCGATCACCGCGTACCGCAAGCGTTTCCTGGCCGCGACCAGGATCGCCGCCTACTCCCTGATCCCCGTCGGACTCGTGATGACGGGTGTGGTGGAGTGGGTCTCGGACCTGGTCTTCAAGCCGTCCACCTGGGTCGGCGTCGGCATCCTCGGCCTGTCCTGGGTGCTGTTCATGACCAGCCGGGCCGTCGAGCGGCGTACGGGCGTGGGCGGCCGCAAGGAGCGCAAGGCCGCCAAGGCGGGCCGTCGCGAGGCCGTGGAGCCGAAGGCCTCGGCCCCCTCGCTCGGCCAGGGCCGCACCGGCGCCCAGCCGGCCACGCGCGCGAAGGCCGCCGAACCGGCCGAGGACTTCAGCGACATCGAAGCGATCCTGAAGAAGCACGGCATCTGACTCCGCGGCGGACGTCGAAAGGCACCGCTCTTCGCGCCGCGCCCCGCGAACAGCCTCGCGCCGCGTGGTTACGGGTGCGCGCATAGGTATACGCGAAACGGCGAACTCCCCACATCTGTAGGTGTGTTCAGCCCCCTGCGCCCCTCCCGGTGCGTCATCATCGCCCCGAGATGAACACCACCCGGGGCCAGGCCCCCGCACCACCAGCGACCCCGTCGGCGCCTTCCGCGCCCACCCCCGAGGCACGGCCCGCCCCCGAAGCGCGCGGCTGTCTGTTCGCGCTCTCGCAGCCCCCGCTGATGATCTTCCTGGGCGTGATCGGCTGCCTGCTCCTCGCGGCGGCGATCCACGACCTGTTCCTGCTCTGACCCGCGGGTGCCGCGGGCCGGGCCGCCGGACGGTCAGCCCGCGGCCTCCTTGCGCCGCGCGCGGTACGCCGCGACGTGCAGCCGGTTCCCGCACGTACGGCTGTCGCAGTACCGCCGCGAACGGTTGCGCGACAGGTCCACGAACGCGCGCCGGCAGTCCGGCGCCTCGCAGCGCCGCAGCCGCTCCTGCTCGCCCGCGACCACGAAGAACGCCAGGGCCATCCCGCAGTCGGCGGCAAGGTGGTCCGCGACCGAGGCGCCGGGCGCGAAGTAGTGCACATGCCAGTCGAAGCCGTCGTGGTCGGTCAGCTGCGGGGTCGTGCCCGCCGCGGCCACCAGCTCGTTGATCAGCGCGGCGGCCCGCGCCGCGTCCTCGGCCGCGAACACCTGGCAGAACCGCTCGCGGATCTGCCGTACCGCCTCGAGATCCCGCTCCGTCAGCACACCCACACCGCTGATGTCGTGCTCGCGCACGAAGTCCTCGAGGTCGGACACCAAGGAAAGACTGTCGATCCCGTCGGCGCTCCCGTCATCGGGCGCCGTGTTCACCAGATCGACCACGGCGTCCAGCGCGCACCGGGTGTCGTGGGTGATCAGCACATTCGCTCCCTGCGATGAAGGCCGGACTGCTGCCCGCCGATTGCTGGCCGATGCTAGCGGCTGACCCCGCCACGGGCCTCTGCCCGCCTGCCCAGGCCCGTCGCGGGCATGCCCGGCGCCCGGAATGCACGGGCTTGTGCTCACGACAACGGTGCGGACGCCGCGGACGTTCCCGCGGCAACGGGGCAGCCACGTTCGATCCCACGACAACGACGCCGCCGCCGCGGAGGTCCGCGGCGACGGCGCCGGTCACTGCCTGTATGCGGTTGTACGGCCCGGACCGTCTCCCCGAGTGGACGGCGCCGGGCTGCTCCCGGCCTGGCTCAGTTCTCGGCCAGGATGTGCGAGAGCTCGGTATCGAGATCGAAGTGGCGGTGTTCGGTGCCCGGGGGCACAGCGGCGTCGGTCCGCTTCAGGAACGACTCCAGGGCCCGCGCCGGGGCCTCCAGCAGGGCCTCGCCCTCGGGGGAGCTCAGGGCGATGCAGACCACGCCTTGACCGTGACTGCGGGACGGCCAGACACGGACATCACCGGTGCCGGTGGGGCGGTGCAGCCCCTCGGCGAGGAGATCGCGGGCGAAGACCCACTCGACGGTCTCCTCCGCTCCGGTGTGGAAGGTGGCGTGCACGGCGTAGGGATCGGCCGTGTCATACCGCAGTCCTGCGGGTACAGGCAGTGAGGACTCGCTCGACACAACGAGGCGCAGGTGCAGCTCGCAGCTGACCGTGGTGTTCATAAGCGCCAGGGCCTTTCGCTCAGTGTGCGCTCGGGGATTCGCACGTCGGCGAAATCGACATGCCACCTACGGTGCCGTTGTAAACCCCTCTGAGGGTTTTGAGTCGATTTTGGTCGCTCGTACAGCGGAGTCCCGGTTCGTGCGATAGAGCCATTCCGGTGAATGGTTTCCGTCGGGTAATGTCTGGCGCCATGAATACGGGGAGTAGCGGGGCGGACGAGACCGTCGGCGCGCAGGCGCAGAGGGACGACGAGCACGAGGTTCTGGGGACGACCGTGACCGAGGAGGGGCTCGGTTCCAAGGCCCCTGAGTTCATCAAGGCGCGCAGGGCGCTGCACCTGAGCTGGCAGGTCGGCATCTTCATCGTCGGCCTGGTGGTCGTCGTGGCCGGCATCATCATGCTGCCGCTGCCGGGGCCCGGCTGGGTCGTGATCTTCGGTGGCATGGCGATCTGGGCGACCGAGTTCGTCTGGGCCCAGCTGGTACTTCGCTGGACGAAGCGCAAGGTCACCGAGGCGGCGCAGCGTGCGCTCGACCCGAAGGTGCGCCGACGCAACATCATCCTGACGAGCATCGGCCTGGTGATCGTCGGCGTGCTGCTCGGCATCTACCTGTGGAAGTTCGGCTTCACGATGCCGTGGAAGATCGACGAGTGAGCCGCTGACCGCGGGGGTGGTTCGGGACGCCCCTGACGTGCGGTAAGGTTCTTCCTGCGCCCGGGCGATTAGCTCAGTGGGAGAGCGCTTCGTTCACACCGAAGAGGTCACTGGTTCGAACCCAGTATCGCCCACCCGGACAAGAAGTCCGCGAGATTCCGAATCTCGCGGACTTCTTGGTTTTTGTGGGGAGTTGAGCGGCCGTCCGCTGTTTTCCGGCGGAATTGCTCGCTCATGCTGCATACGGCCGTCAATCAGTGCATACGGCCGACCAGTTCGCGAAGTCGGCGGGCGTTGCGCAGGCGTTGTTCGTATGTCGCGCCGAGCGCCAGGAGCAGCATTCCGGCCGCGGCGGGCGGCAGCCAGCGGGGGAGTGCGCCGACCACCTGCACCACGTACGGGGCGAGTTCGTGCACGGCGACCAGGGCCAGTGTGGTGCCGCCGAGTGCGAGGGGTGCCTGGAGGCGGTGGCGGGCGCCGAGCAGTGTGACGAGCAGCGCGGCCGAGCCGAGCAGGAGCGGACGCAGCCAGTGCGGGTCGCCCCAGGCCGCGGCGAGGCTGGGCAGCAGGGTCACGGCGAGGCCCGGGCCGTAGGCGGCCCAGGACGAGGCCTCGGGGTCGCGGCGGCGCCGCAGGAAACCGATCGCGAGCGCCAGCACCGTCACGGGGAGCGTGTACGCCTCGGGGGTGGTGATGCCCGAGGCCGCCAGCCGCACCCAAGTGGCCAGCAGGAACAGGGCGCCTGCCGTGTACGCGGCCGCCGGGCGGCGGTCCGCGCGCAAGGCCGTGCCCGACGCGATCGCCCCGGCCAGCGCGAGTGCGAGCGACAGAGCGGGGGTGTCGGTGGCCGCGAGCGTGAGGGCGACCAGCGCCGCCGCGGCGCCCGCGAGTTCGACGGGGAGCGCATACGTGTGGGCGCGCAGGTGGGCGCCGAGAAGTGCGGTGACGGCGGGGACCGTCAGGAGGGCGAACGCGGTCTGGTGGGCGGGGAGTTCGAGAGCGGAGGGGGCGGCCACCGCGATACCGGCCGCGGCGCCGACGGCGGTGACGGCGAGCACCGACCGGCGGGCGCCGGACGGGTGGAGGGCCGTGGCGGCGATCGTCAGGGCCAGGAGGGTGCCGAGGGCGAGGAAGGTGGTGGGTTCGGCTGCCAGGGCGAGCAGGGACGCGGTGAGGGCGGAGGTGAAGAAGCAGGCCAGGGTCGTGACCGCGAGTGGTCGGGAGGGGCGCGTGCTGCGGGCCGTCGCCACGGACGTCGCGAGCGCGAGCGTCGCCAGGGCCAGGTGGGCCGCCGATTCGACGGCGTGGTCGAGGCTCAGGGCCAGCGGTACGACGGTGAGGGCGGCCCACGCGAAGGCGGCAGCGGCGACCCCGGCCGGGGTGCGCCAGGGGCGTCCGTCCCCCAGCCGGTGCGCGACTGCGAGCACACCCGCGAGGAGCAGCAGGGCCGTCACGACCGCCAGGCCGTCCGCGCCGGGCACCGACGCGCGGTCGGTCGCTCCCGCCCAGACGCCCGCCAGCTGCTCGACCGGGCCGAGGACCGCGGTGCCGAGCGCGGGCAGCGTCCAGAGGAAGGCCAGGGCGAGGACCGCGGCGGACGTGCCGGCCACGCCCAGCCGGACCGGTCGCGGCAGCCGGCTGCGTACGAGCGTCAGGAGCGCCGCGGCGCACAGGAGTTGGGCGACCACGGTCCAGTCGCCCGGCAGCGTGGTCCGCAGGACGCCGACGGTCGCGAGCAGGACGGCCAGCGCGCCGATGGCCGCCGTGGCGGTGGCGAGGCCGGAGTGCCGGATGCGCCAGGCCGCGATCGAGGCGAGCGCGGCCGCGCAGGCGAGATGGGCTGCCGCCTCGATCGCCTCGGAGGGAGTGCTAGCGGCGAAGGCCAGGCCGGCTGCCGTGAGCAGCCCGCATACGCCGGTCGCGGCGGCGCCCGCCGCAGCCGTCACCCGGGCCGGTGCACGCGTGATCAGGAGCGCGGCCGAGGTGGACGCGGCGGACGTGGCGAGGAAGGCGGCGCTCAGCAGATGTGGGCCGCCTTCGGAGGCCGCCCACCAGAACAGCAGCGGGAGTTGGGCCGTCGCGATGCCGGCCGGTGCGGGCACGTGCAGCCTGGGCAGGATCAGGCCGTAGCCCGTCCAGAGCGCGGCGAGGACCGCCGAGGCGGCGGCCGCGTAGCCGAGTGGGTCCGTGTCCGGCAGCGCGGCGGTGTGCAGGGCGTACGCGTCCAGGACCGTCAGGAGCAGGCCGACGCACGCGATCGCCTCGGCCGTGGCGGACAGGCCGCGGCGCAGCAGGACGGCCGGGAGAGCCAGTGCGCCGAGCGTGATCGCGGCGAGCACCGCACTGCGGCCGCCGATGCCCAGCGCACCCCAGCTGACCACCGTGAAGGCGATCGCGCCGATGGCGAGCAGGATGCCGCCGAGCGTGAGGAGCACGTTCTGCACGCCGGAAGGTGCCGTCTCGCGAGCAGGCGCAGAGGGAGCGGGCGTACGCGGGGCCCAGCCCTGCCAACCCGGCGGCGTGGCCGCTGCCGAGGGCTGCTGCACCACGCCGACCAGCCAGGCTCTGCGGGTCAGCAACTGGGCGCGGCGGGCGTCCAGTCGGGCGAGTTCGTGGTCGAGGAGGCGCAGTTCCTCGGCCGGCGGCGGAATGCTCGTCATACGACGGAGTGTGGTCCGCGGCACACCGCGGCGGATGCGCTCAGGTACTCATCTCCCGTACTCACCTCCCCCTGAGTACGCCCCGGCGTGACACTGGGGGCATGGACTGGAGCCACTACTGCTTCCGGAGCGTCTGGGATCTGCCGGCCACGCCGGAGGCGGTGTTCGCGGTGCTCGAGGCGGTGGAGTCGTATCCCTCCTGGTGGCGGGAGATCCGCGAGACGGTCCGGCACGACGAGGACACCGGGGTCGTACGGATCAGGTCCTTCCTGCCGTACGAGCTGCTCGTCACCGTGCGCTCGACACGCCGTGACCCGGCGGCGGGCGTGCTCGAAGTGGCCGCGAGCGGGGACCTGCGCGGGTGGGCCCGGTGGACCGTGGGCTCGCACGACGGCGGTACGCGTGCCGTCTACGAGCAAGAGGTGGACGTCGAGCGTGGGCTGATGCGGACCTTCGCCGTGCCGGGGCGGCCGGTGTTCCTGCTGAACCACGCGCTGATGATGCGCAGCGGGAGGCGGGGGCTGGCCGGTTATCTGCAGGCGGGGTGAGCAACGAGTTTGAACCTCACCCGCTCCGACCTGTATGGTTCAGTGCGTTCCCGGGCGATTAGCTCAGTGGGAGAGCGCTTCGTTCACACCGAAGAGGTCACTGGTTCGAACCCAGTATCGCCCACCGGGAGAAGGCCGGTCCGTCGATGACGGACCGGCCTTCTGCATGTCCGGGATCCGCTCGCGCGGCGGGCTCAGGCCGCGGCCGGCATCTCCGGGCGGAGGGGCCAGGCCGGGTCCACCGCCTCGTGGGTGCCCGTGCGGGCGAACCAGGCTTGCAGGCCGCGGGCCTGGGCCGCGTGCCAGACCGCCTGGAGCGAGTGCAGCTCGGCCGGGTTGAGGCGTTCGAGGCGGGCCGCGAAGCGGCGGCCGATCTGGCGGATGACGTCCAGCGAGGCCCGGGCGTCGGCCGCGGCGTCGTGCGCTCCCGTCAGCTCCACGCCGTAGTGCTCGCACAGGTCGGTCAGGGTACGGCGGCCCTTGCGGTAGCGGTCGAGGTGCTTGTCGAGGACGCGCGGGTCGAGCACGCACAGCGGGTGGTTCTGCAGGTAGCGGCCCAGCGAGGACGCGCGGTGGCGGCGCAGCTCGCGGTCGAGCAGCGTGAGGTCGAACGGTGCGTTCATGACCACCAACGGGCGTCCGGAGGCGGTGAGTTCGGCGAGTTCGCGGGCTATCTCCTCCATGACGGGGGAGGGCCAGCGGCCGTTGCGCTGCAGATGCTCGTCGGTCAGGCCGTGGACTTCCGTCGCGCCCGCGGGCACCGGTATGCCCGGGTTGACCAGCCAGCGGGTCGACCGCACCCGTGCGCCCGCGGAGTCCTGGACCACGATCGCGGCGGACACGATCCGGTCGTTCTCCACGTCCACGCCGGTGGTCTCGGTGTCGAAGGCGGCCAGGGGTCCCTCGTACCAGCACGTCATAGTGATGCAACTCCCTGTTCACTCCTGGCAGATGATGCGCTACCCCTGCCCCGACCTGGTGATGCCCGGACCGTTTGCGGCGTATGCCGACCGGTCACAACACAAGTGACGGAAACGGGAGTTGACCGTCCGTCGCGGGAGAATCCTCACTTTTCGATCACATGGCCCGGCCATATGCCCGACACGGAAGGCGCGTTGACCATGGCGCTCGCGCAGCCCGAACGAGGTGGGCTGCTGCCCGAGCGGACTGCACCGCTGCGCGGCACCCTCGCCACCACCGCCTGCATGGAGACCCTCCAGGTGGGCTATCTGCATGCCGTGGCGGCCGCCGCGGGGTGCTCGCTGTCGCAGCCCTTCCCGGACAACGGGATCGACTGGCACGTCAGCCACAGCGCCCCCGGGCACGCGATCGACGACGAGGTCACCATCAAGGTGCAGCTCAAGGCCACGTACCAGATCGCGCCCAACCCCCCTGGCACCGCCTTCTCGTTCACGCTCGACAACGAGCACCTGGCGAAGCTGGCCCGCACTCCCGTGTCGGTGCACAAGATCCTGGTGGTGATGCTCGTGCCGCGCTCCCAGGACGACTGGCTCAGAGCGAGCCACGACCGGCTCGACCTGCGGCACTGCTGCTACTGGGTCAACCTGGCCGGCCACCGGATCACCGGCCGGCGCCGGACCACCGTACGCATACCGACCTCACGGATATTCGACGACCGGGCGCTCTGCGAGATCATGACGCGGGTCGGGACGGGAGGCAGACCATGACGTCTCGCAAGCCTTCGGGGCCGCACCGTCCGGCCGATGAACCGCTGCGGCCGCACCCGGTCGAGGGGTTCGAACCCGCTGCCGGGGCTACGCGGGTAGACCCTGCTGTGCTCGGTGAGTTGCTGGACCGGCACGGCTGGCGGCGGCGCGGTGGCGCGGCGGGGCGCTATGCGCGCTGGACCCCGCCCGGCGGCTCCTCCGGTACGAGCCTGCTCGTGCCCGAGAGCCGGGCCTTCCCCGACAGCGAGGACCTGCTCGACGAGGCGCTGCTCGCGCTCTCGCGCAGCGCCGCGCCCTCCGCGCGCGACGTCCTGGTGGCGCTCGCGCTGCCCAGCGACGAGATCCGCTGGTCGCGCGATGTGCCGCCGGGGCCCGCGGGCACCGCGCCCTGGGTGGTGGAGGAGCAACTGCGCGGCGCGGCAAGGAAGATGCTCATCGCCGGTGCGCTCGCCGTGCGCGGCCGCGCCGGCTACTACGGCGCGCGCCACCGGCGCCCGGCCGCGGCCTCGCTGGAGAACCTGCTGGTGGGACCGGCGCCCGGCGGCCGTGAGCTGGCCGCGTTCGTGCCGGTGGAGAGTGGACGCCCCCTCGTCGTACGCCTGCACCACGCGCTGTACGCGACCAGGGAGGCCATCGACTACCAGCGGGCCACGGGCGGCATGGAGGCCTTCGACACCGCGGTCGAGGCGGGCGTCAGCCAGGAGCTGACCGAGGCGGTCGTCGCGCTGGTGCGCGGCACCGAGGGCGCGCGGGTCGCCTTCGCCTGGGCGCCCGCGGCCGGCGTGCCGGAGGGGTGCGCGCCGCGGCCCGAGCCGGTGGAGTTCTCGCCAGGTGATCTCGCGGTGCTGCGGGAGGCGGGTGAGCGCTTCCGGCACGAGGAGCCCGCCCTTCCCGTACGGATCACGGGGACGGTGGTCCGGATGCGCCGGAGCGGGCCGCGCGGGACGGGCACGGTGCGGCTCAGGGTGCTGGCGGGCGCGGACGTGCCGCATGTGCGGCTCTCGCTGGACGAGGAGGCGTACCGGATCGCGGGCAGCGCGCATCTGGTCGGGCTGCCGATCCGGGTCAGCGGTCGGCTCGAGAGCAGGGGCGGGTTCCGGCGGCTGACCGGCGCCGCGCATGTGGTGCCGGTACAGGTGGACGAGGCGGTACGGGACCGGATGATGAAGTCGCTCCAGGAGAACCTCGACTTCTTCGAGGAGGCGTGCAGCGGGGAGGACGGGGACTGAGCGGACAGCGCCGAGGCGGCGGGGCCGGTGCTGGTGAGGTGTGGTCGACCGGTGCTGATGGGGTGCGGTTAACCGTTTCGCGATCGGTGGGGTCGGCTCGGTACGATTCCCCCTGCGTGGCCATTCGTACGGCGACGCGACCCCTTCAGCTAGGAGAGACCAGTGTCTGACGTCCGTGTGATCATCCAACGCGATTCCGAGCGGGAAGAGCGCGTGGTGACCACGGGCACCACGGCGGCGGAGCTCTTCGCCGGCGAGCGCACCATCGTCGCCGCCCGTGTCGCGGGTGAGCTGAAGGACCTCGCGTACGAGCTCGCCGACGGCGACGAGGTCGAGGGTGTCGAGATCTCCTCCGAGGACGGGCTCAACATCCTGCGCCACTCCACCGCGCACGTCATGGCGCAGGCCGTGCAGGAGCTGTTCCCCGAGGCGAAGCTGGGCATCGGCCCGCCCATCAAGGACGGCTTCTACTACGACTTCGACGTCAAGGAGCCCTTCACCCCCGAGGACCTCAAGCGCATCGAGAAGAAGATGCAGGAGATCCAGAAGCGGGGCCAGCGCTTCTCGCGCCGGGTCACCACCGACGAGGACGCGCGCGTCGAGCTCGCCGACGAGCCGTACAAGCTGGAGCTCATCGGCCTCAAGGGCAATGCCGCGCAGGCCGCTGACGGCGCGGACGCCGAGGTGGGCGCCGGCGAGCTGACCATCTACGACAACCTGGACGCCAAGACCGGTGACCTGTGCTGGAAGGACCTCTGCCGCGGTCCCCACCTGCCGACCACCCGTGTCATCCCCGCGTTCAAGCTGATGCGCTCGGCCGCCGCGTACTGGCGCGGCAGCGAGAAGAACCCGCAGCTCCAGCGCATCTACGGCACCGCCTGGCCCTCGAAGGACGAGCTCAAGGGCTACCTGGAGTTCCTCGCCGAGGCCGAGAAGCGCGACCACCGCAAGCTCGGCGCCGAGCTCGACCTGTTCTCCTTCCCGGAGGAGCTTGGCCCCGGCCTCGCGGTCTTCCACCCCAAGGGCGGTGTGATCCGCAAGGTCATGGAGGACTACTCGCGCAAGGCGCACGAGACCTCCGGCTACGAGTTCGTGAACACCCCGCACATCTCGAAGGAGAAGCTCTTCGAGATCTCGGGTCACCTGCCGCACTACTCGGAGGGCATGTTCCCGCCCATCGAGTTCGACGAGCAGAACTACCGCCTCAAGGCGATGAACTGCCCGATGCACAACCTGATCTTCAAGTCCCGCGGGCGTTCCTACCGTGAACTGCCGCTGCGGCTCTTCGAGTTCGGCACCGTGTACCGGTACGAGAAGTCGGGCGTCGTGCACGGCCTGACCCGCTCGCGCGGCTTCACCCAGGACGACTCGCACATCTACTGCACCAAGGAGCAGATGCCGCAGGAGCTCGACACGCTCCTGACCTTCGTGCTCGACCTGCTGCGGGACTACGGTCTTAACGAGTTCGAGTTGGAGCTGTCCACCCGCGACGACTCCGACAAGTTCATCGGCAGCGACGAGGACTGGGCCGAGGCCACCGAGGCGCTGCGCCTCGCGGCCGAGAAGCAGAACCTTCCGCTGGTGCCCGACCCGGGCGGCGCCGCGTACTACGGGCCGAAGATCTCCGTGCAGGCCAAGGACGCGATCGGCCGGTCCTGGCAGATGTCCACCATCCAGGTCGACTTCAACCAGCCCAAGCGGTTCAACCTGGAGTACACCGCGGCGGACGGCTCGCGTCAGCAGCCCGTGATGATCCACCGCGCGCTGTTCGGCTCGATCGAGCGGTTCTTCGGTGTGCTCCTGGAGCACTACGCGGGTGCGTTCCCGGCGTGGCTCGCGCCCGTGCAGGCCGTCGGCATCCCGATCGGTGACGCGCACGTGGAGTACCTCCAGGAGTTCGCGGCCAAGGCCCGTGCGCAGGGTCTGCGGGTCGAGGTGGACTCGTCCTCGGACCGTATGCAGAAGAAGATCCGCAACCAGCAGAAGGCCAAGGTGCCCTTCATGGTCATCGCGGGCGACGAGGACATGAACGCCGGTTCGGTGTCCTTCCGCTACCGCGACGGCTCGCAGGAGAACGGCATCCCGGTCGACGAGGCCATCGCGAAGATCGTGAAGGTGGTCGAGGAGCGGGCGCAGGTCTGAGCAGCGGCACTATCTGTTTCGTACGAGGTCCCGGACGAGCTGTCCGGGGCCTCGTGCCGTTGTGAGGGGTTCAGTGGCCGCGAGTCAGGCGCTCAGTGCCGGCCGCGAGTCAGGAGCTCAGTGCCTGCCGCGCTGCTCGCGCTTGTCGCCCTCCAGCGTGAACACCTGGATCAGCCAGGACGAGAACGAACCGGTGACCGCACCGAGCAGCCCGAGCCCGCAGGCCATCAGGCCGATCGCGACGAGGCGGCCCACGAAGGTGACCGGGGCCAGATCGCCGTAGCCCACGGTGGAGAGCGTCGTGCAGGTCCACCACACCGCGTCGCCGAAGGTACGGATGTTCGCGCCAGGGGCCGCGTGTTCGTGCTGGTAGACGGCGAGCGCGCCGGAGAAGCCGAGCAGTACGGCGGACAGGCCCGCGTACACCATCACGCGCGCGTACAGGGTCAGGCGCGGTTCTCCGTGCCGCATCTGCACGGCCTCGTAGAGCCGGACCACCCGCAGCGGACGCAGCAGGGGCAGAAGCAGCACGAGGGTGTCGAGGCCGTGCGTGCGGACGTACTTCAGGCCGAGCCCGCTCATGCGCCAGCGCACCGCGTAGTCCACCGCGAACAGCGCCCACGTGGCGAGCGCGACCACCACGCACACGTCGCGCCAGGGCTGGGGCAGGCCGTGCGCGAGCACCCGGGTCGCATACGCGCCGAGGAACAGCAGCGAGGCGACGGCGAGCGGGATCTCGGTGCGCTGCCGCCAGCGCTCCTCGTGGCTCTGGTCTTCCATCCGGCCAGCTTCTCCGGAGCCGTCGGCGGACGGGCCCCGGCGACACGCTCCGAACGGGCGAAGCCATATGCTGCACAGCATGACGAGTGAGCCGGAGCAGCAGATCGGAGTGGGGACCAAGGACGCGTTCCAGCGCCTGTGGACGCCCCATCGGATGGCGTATATCCAGGGCGAGAACAAGCCCACCGGTCCCGGGGCCGAGGACGGCTGTCCCTTCTGCACGATTCCGGGCAAGGCCGACGAGGACGGACTCGTCGTGGCGCGCGGCGAGCACGTGTACGCGGTGCTCAACCTGTACCCGTACAACGGCGGCCACCTCATGGTGGTGCCCTACCGCCACGTCGCCGACTACACCGAGCTCACCGCTCCGGAGACGGCCGAGCTCGGTGAGCTCACCAAGCAGGCGATGACCGCGCTGCGTACGGCGTCCGGGGCCCACGGGTTCAACATCGGGATGAACCAGGGGACCGTGGCCGGCGCGGGCATCGCGGCCCATCTGCACCAGCACATCGTGCCGCGCTGGGGTGGCGACACCAACTTCATGCCGGTGGTCGGGCACACCAAGATCCTGCCGCAACTGCTCGCCGACACACGGAAGATGCTGGCGGAGGCCTGGTCGGTCGACTGAGCTCTGATGCTTCGGGGCCCGGGTGCGCGACCGCACCCGGGCCTTCGTCTGTGCTCGATGCTGTGAACGACCGCGTGGTCGGATGCCGTGAACGGCAGGGTGGTCGGGCGCCTTGAGCGACCGAGCTCCCCGGTGCCGTGAACGCCCCAGGGCGCGGGCGCCGGTGCGCCCACGCGCTCAGGCGTCGTACACGTCCGCCTTCCGCGGGGTCGGGTCCTGGACCAGGCCGCTGATGATGAGCGAGCGGTTGTCCCAGCGCTCCGTGTCCACGCCGTTGTCCTCAAGGACCTTCAGCGCCGCGCGGTGCACCACGCGCAGCACCGGGGTGGCGGTGCGCAGCGCGTCGTCCGCCATGAAACGGTGCCGCCACGGCTTGTCGGCCCAGGCGTGCCGCAGTCCGAAGGGCTCGGGGAGCACCAGCTTGCCGCCGAGGAAGTCCAGGATCGGCGGATACCAGGTGAACGGGGCGCGGACCGCGATGCGCACCACGTCCGTGGCGCTCACCAGGGGCTGCGTGACCTCCTTGACCTCCCAGAAGCGGATGGTCTTCGGGACTTCCTTGACCTTGGGCTTCGGCTTGGTGGTGAACAGGGCGTGCACCGGGCCCAGGGCATGGCCGGTGACCTCGATGCGCAGGGTCTGGTGGAGCACCGTCACCGTGATCAGCATCGTGATCACCAACTGGCCGTCCCAGAGCCGGAACTGCACGCCCAGGTAGTGGCGGTCACCGCTGCTGAACTGCTGCTCGTTACAGATCCGCTGTATCTCGTGGCCCTTGATCTGGTACGCCTCGACGTCCGTGCCCTTGGGGCGGGCGACCTCCGTCGCATTCTCCCCGACGGGCGTGACGATCCAGTGGCGTATCGAGGGAGTGGGGAACCCGCCCGTGTGCAGGGGGCCGCGCTCCAGGAGCCGGAGCTGGTCGTGCACCGCGCGGATGACGTCCCAGCTGCGGAACGGGTGGATCTCCGCGTCCGGATCGCGGGGCGTCAGCTCCTCGGCGAGCTGCCAGCTGCCCCAGCGCGTGCCCATGCCGAGGATGCCCTTGGGCCCCGCGTAGAACACCGAGTTGGACTGCTGCTCTGCGGTGAGGCGGGCCAGGCCCTGGCGCAGGCGCTCGGCCGCCGTCTCGTTGGGGTTGGTGGGCACGGCCTCCGGGATCTTCGCACCGATGCCGCCGCCGGCCAGCAGGCTCTCCCAGCGCAGCCGCAGGTCCTTGGCCGTGCGCTCGCATATCTGCTTGGCGAGCAGCCAGCCGATCACCGGGGCCACGATCATCGCGCGCAGGTAGAGGCCGGCCAGGCCGGTGAACGGCAGCCGGATCAGGAACAGCAGCATCAGACCGCCGCCGGCCACGAGGACCGCGGTGGACAGGGCCTGCGCGCGCTTGTCCTTCTGGTCGCCGATCCACTTCTTGGCCTGGAAGATGAACAGCCAGATGAGCATGCCCGGCAGGAACAGGACCCCGAACACGCCCATCACCACGGTGAGTTTGCTGTCCCGCTGCTTGCGGATCCGGGTGGCGGCCAGGCAGTGCTCGACCACGGCCTGCGGCTCGGTGCCGAAGGACTGGATCAGCGGCTTGCGGGCGCCGCCGAGCATCCGGACCTGAACGGCCCGTGAGAAGGCCTCACCCAGGTCCGGCTTGAAGAGCGACAACTTGCCCTTCTTTATCTCGGACTTGTGCCACTCGCTGTTCGCCTTGAGTATCTCGTCGACCTCGGTGTCCCGGTACGCGGCCGATGCCAGGGCATGCGTCGCCGCCGTCTCGCCCGCGGCGCCCGAAAGAGGCACCTGGGCACCGGGCCTGAAATCGAAGGCCGAATCGTCGCCTGCCACTGCCGCCCCCCATCACCGCATCGTTGCCCCTGCGGCCTTCCCGACTTCCGTCTCCGGCACACCTCTTGACGCGCCGTCAGGCACGCTGCCCGCGGCCGGGTGTGCAGATCATCAATGTATCCGGGCGCCGCGACCGGCGCTCCTGCCTGTGGAAAACCTGCGGTCCTGGCCTTCCGGTTGTCCACAGGCACAGGGCGGCGGGCCGACGCCACCGCCCGCACCGAGAGGGGACGGCGCGGGCGGTGGCACAGGGCGGACGGCCCGGCCCGTCAGCTCGAACTCGCCGCCTCCTCCCGCACCTTGGCGGCCTGCTGCGGCGGCATCGGCTCATGCCGGGCATAGCGGCGGCTGAAGCGCCCGGTGCCGTGCGAGAGCGAGCGCAGATCCACCGCGTACCGCCCGATCTCGATCTCGGGCACCTCGGCCCGTACGAGCGTGCGCCCGCCCGGCGACTGCTCGGTGCCGACCACGCGCCCGCGCCGGCTGGACAGATCGCTCATGACGGCGCCCACATAGTCGTCAGCGACCAGGACCTGGATCTCGCTGACCGGCTCCAGGAGATGGATCTGGCAGCTGCCGGCCGCCTCGCGCAGCGCGAGCGCGCCCGCCGTCTGGAAGGCGGCGTCGGAGGAGTCCACCGAGTGCGCCTTGCCGTCGAGCAGCGTCACGCGCACGTCCACCAGCGGATACCCGAGCGCGACCCCGCGCGTGGCCTGGGCCCGTACCCCCTTCTCCACGGACGGGATGAACTGCCGCGGCACCGCACCGCCCACGACCTTGTCCACGAACTCGATCCCCGCGCCGCCCGGCAGCGGCTCCACCTCGATCTCGCAGATCGCGAACTGCCCGTGCCCGCCGGACTGCTTCACATGCCGTCCGCGCGCGGCCGCCTTGCCCGCGAAGGTCTCGCGCAGGGACACCTTGTGCGGCACGACGTCCACCTGCACGCCGAAGCGGTTGCGCAGCCGCTCGAGGGCCACGTCCGCGTGCGCCTCGCCGAGGCACCACAGGACGACCTGGTGGGTGTCCTGGTTCTGCTCCAGGCGCATCGTCGGGTCCTCGGCGACCAGCCGCGCGAGCCCTTGCGAGAGCTTGTCCTCGTCCGGCTTGCTGTGCGCCTGGATGGCCAGCGGAAGCAGCGGGTCCGGCATGGTCCACGGCTCCATCAGGAGCGGCTCGTCCTTGTGCGAGAGGGTGTCGCCGGTCTCGGCCCGGCTCAGCTTGGCCACGCAGGCCAGGTCTCCCGCGATGGCCTTGTCGAGGGCGCGCTGCTGCTTGCCGAACGGGGAGGACAGGGCGCCGATCCGCTCGTCCACGTCGTGGTCCTCGTGTCCGCGGTCGGCGAGCCCGTGGCCCGACACATGCACGGTCTCGTCCGGACGCAGGGTCCCGGAGAAGACCCGTACGAGAGAAATCCGTCCCACATACGGGTCCGAGGAGGTCTTCACCACCTCGGCGACCAGCGGTCCCTCCGGGTCGCACGCGGCCACCTCGCGCGGGGCCCCCTCCGGTGTGGTCACCTCGGGCGCCGGGCGCTCCAGGGGAGTGGGGAAGCCGCCCGTGATCAGTTCGAGGAGCTCCACCGTGCCCAGGCCCTGCTTCGAGCCCTCTGCCGCGGGCGCCGCCGCGAGCACCGGGTGGAAGATGCCGCGTGCCACCGCGGTCTCCAGATCACCCACGAGGGTCTTGAAGTCCAGCTCCTCGCCGCCCAGATAGCGGTCCATGAGGGACTCGTCCTCGCTCTCGGCGATGATCCCCTCGATGAGCCGGTTACGGGCCTCGTCGATGAGCGGTAACTCCTCCCCGGAGGGCGGGCGCTCCTTGCGCTCGCCGGAGGAGTAGTCGAAGACCTTCTGCGAGAGCAGCCCGATCAGCCCGTGCACGGGTGCGTGTCCGTCCGCTCCCGGCTCCCCGTGCAGCGGCAGGTAGAGCGGCAGTACGGCGTCGGGGTCGTCGCGGCCGAAGGTCTCGGCGCAGGCCTGCGTCATCTGCTCGAAGTCGGCCCGGGCCGCTTCGAGATGCGTGATCACGATGGCGCGCGGCATGCCCACGGCCGCGCACTCGTCCCACACCATCCGGGTCGCGCCGGAGATGCCCTCGGTGCCCTCGGCCGCCGAGACAACGAAAAGGGCCGCGTCCGCTGCTCGCAGACCGGCCCGCAGTTCCCCGACGAAATCCGCGTATCCGGGGGTGTCGAGGAGGTTGATCTTGATCCCGCCCCATTCGACGGGGACGAGGGACAGCTGGACCGAGCGTTGCTGACGGTGCTCGATCTCGTCGTAGTCGGAGACCGTGCCGCCGTCCTCCACACGGCCCGCCCGGTTCACCGCCCCCGTCGTCAGCGCGAGGGCCTCCACCAGAGTCGTCTTGCCCGAGCCGCTGTGGCCGACCAGCACCACATTCCGTACGGACGCGGGGTGGTCGGCCGTCAAAGCCCTGCCGGCGGCCCCAGGGTGTGCGTTCGCCTTGTCGCCCATGCCTTGCCTCCCGGTTTCTTGCACGGTGAGGAGTGGGCGCGGACACGCGGAAACCGCGTGCAGGTCAGGCTCGAACCAGGCCGGCGGCTTCGGCGACGCCCGCGGTTCTTCGAGCTTTCCACTCAGGACATGGTGCGTCCATACGTTGTACGGGATCGCCCGGCTGCGCGCCCGGCAGGGGCTCCGCGGGTGGACCCGAGGGCTCCGTGACTACGATGGGCCAGCCGGTGGTCGCAGGGGCCGCGCGGCCCGCCACCCCCCTTGGGAAGAGGCTCGAAGGCCATGCTGAACAAGTACGCGCGTGCGTTCTTCACGCGTGTTCTCACGCCGTTCGCCGCGTTTCTGCTCCGCCGAGGGGTCAGCCCCGACGCGGTCACCCTGATCGGAACGGCCGGCGTGGTGGCGGGAGCGCTGTACTTCTTCCCGCGCGGGGAGTTCTTCTGGGGCACCATCGTCATCACCTTGTTCGTGTTCTCGGACCTGGTGGACGGGAACATGGCGCGCCAGGCCGGCATCTCCAGCCGCTGGGGCGCCTTCCTCGACTCGACGCTCGACCGGGTCGCCGACGGGGCGATCTTCGGCGGCTTCGCGCTCTGGTACGCGGGGAAGGGCGACGACAACATCCTGTGCGCGGTCGCGATCTTCTGTCTGGCGAGCGGACAGGTCGTCTCGTACACGAAGGCGCGCGGTGAATCGATCGGCCTGCCCGTCGCGGTGAACGGCCTGATCGAGCGCGCCGAGCGCCTGGTGATCTCGCTGGTCGCCGCCGGCCTCGCGGGCCTTCACAAGTTCGGTGTGCCCGGCATCGACGTGCTGCTGCCGATCGCGCTGTGGATCGTTGCCGTCGGCAGCCTGGTCACGCTCGGACAGCGGGTCGTGACCGTGCGCCGGGAGTCGGCGGAGGCGGACGCCGCGGCGGCCGAGGAGAAGAACGGGCGGGCCGTCCAGGAGAACGGGACGGCGGGCCAGGGGAGCGAGAGCGCGGCACGGGGCAGTGAGGCGGCCTCATGAGTGGATCCGACAGCGGTACGACGGGTGGGGCGGGCAAGCCGGGGATGACGAAGCAGAACAAGCCGGACGCGGGGAACGGGACGAAGCGGGGCACGGCCGAGAAGGCCGGTGCGGCCAAACCCAGCACGGCCGAGAGACTCACGGACGCGCTCTACGGGCTGGGCTGGGGCACGGTCAAGAAGCTCCCCGAGCCCGTCGCCGTGCGCCTGGGCCGGACGATCGCGGACCTCGCCTGGAAGAAGCGCGGCAAGGGCGTCCAGCGGCTCGAGGCCAACTACGCCCGTGTCGTGCCGGACGCGAGCCCGGAGCGCCTCGCCCAGCTGTCCAAGGCGGGCATGCGCTCGTACATGCGCTACTGGATGGAGTCCTTCCGGCTGCCCGCCTGGTCCAAGGACCGCATCCGCAACGGCTTCGAGTGCAAGGACCTGCACTACCTCACCGACGGCCTCGCCTCCGACCGCGGAGTGATCCTCGCCCTGCCGCACCTCGCGAACTGGGACCTCGCCGGCGCCTGGGTGACCACGAAGCTGGAGACCCCGTTCACCACCGTGCAGGAGCGGCTCAAGCCCGAGTCGCTCTACGACCGGTTCGTGGCGTACCGCGGCAGCCTCGGCATGGAGGTCCTGCCGCACACGGGCGGGGCCGCGTTCGGCACGCTCGCGCGCCGGCTGCGTGCGGGCGGTCTCGTCTGCCTGGTCGCCGACCGCGACCTGTCCGCGTCCGGCGTCGAGGTGAAGTTCTTCGGCGAGACCGCCCGGATGCCGGCCGGACCGGCGATGCTCGCCCAGCAGACCGGCGCCCTGCTCCTGCCCGTGACGCTCTGGTACGACGACACGAACGTGATGAAGGGGCGGGTCCACGCACCCGTCGAGGTCCCCGAGACAGGTACCCGGGCCGAGAAGACGTCCTCGATGACGCAGGCCCTGGCGGACGCCTTCGCCACGGGAATCGCCGACCACCCGGAGGACTGGCACATGCTGCAGCGGCTGTGGCTCGCCGATCTCGACCCCGCGAAGGCCCCCGGGCCCGAGGGTCCGGACAAGGGGACGCCGTGAAGATCGGCATCGTCTGCCCGTACTCCTGGGACGTGCCGGGCGGCGTCCAGTTCCACATCCGCGACCTCGCCGAGCACCTCATCGGGCTCGGCCACGAGGTGTCCGTCCTGGCTCCGGCCGACGACGACACCCCGCTGCCGCCGTACGTGGTCTCGGCCGGCCGCGCCGTCCCCGTGCCGTACAACGGCTCGGTCGCCCGGCTGAGCTTCGGCTTCCTGTCGGCGGCGCGCGTACGGCGCTGGCTGCACGACGGCACCTTCGACGTGATCCACATCCACGAGCCGGCCTCGCCCTCGCTCGGGCTGCTGACCTGCTGGGCCGCGCAGGGCCCGATCGTGGCGACGTTCCACACCTCGACCGCGCGGTCGAGGGCCATGGTCGCGGCGTACCCGATCCTTCAGCACGCCCTCGAGAAGATCAGCGCACGGATCGCCGTGAGCGAGTATGCGCGGCGCACGCTGGTCGAGCACCTGGGCGGCGACGCGGTGGTCATCCCCAACGGGGTCGACGTGGACTTCTTCGCGCGGGCCGAGCCAAAGGCGGAGTGGCAGGGGAACACGCTCGGCTTCATCGGCCGGATCGACGAGCCCCGCAAGGGACTTCCCGTCCTGATGAAGGCGCTGCCGAAGATCCTCGCCGAGCGTCCCGACACCCGGCTGCTCGTCGCGGGCCGCGGCGACGAGGAGGAGGCGGTGGCCTCGCTGCCCGCCGAGATGCGCGCGCGGGTGGAGTTCCTCGGCATGGTCAGCGACGAGGACAAGGCGCGGCTGCTGCGCAGCGTCGACGTGTACGTGGCGCCCAACACCGGCGGCGAGAGCTTCGGCATCATCCTGGTCGAGGCCATGTCCGCGGGCGCGCCCGTGCTCGCCTCCGACCTGGACGCCTTCGCGCAGGTACTCGACCAGGGGGCCGCGGGCGAGCTGTTCACCAACGAGAGCGCCGACGACCTGGCCCAGGCGGCGCTGCGGCTGCTCGGCGACGCCGACCGGCGGGCCGAGCTCAGCGCGCGGGGCAGCGCGCACGTCCGCCGCTTCGACTGGTCGACGGTCGGCGCGGACATCCTCGCGGTGTACGAGACGGTGACGGACGGCGCGGCCTCCGTCGCCACCGACGAGCGGTCGAGCGGGCTGCGGGCCCGGTTCGCGCGGGCGCGCGACTAGCTTCCGGGACCTGGTGCGGAAGGTGTAACGGGCCCGTGGGGAGCTGCGGCAGCTCCCCACGGGCCCGTATCCGTCGCGCGGGTAGTTTGTCCCGGGCGCTCGGCCTGCGTCACATGTGGCTTCCGCCGTCGATGCGTACCTCGGTGCCGGTGATGAAGTAGCCGTCGTGCGAGGCCAGCATCGCCACCACTGCGGCGACCGCGTCGGGGCCCGCGAAGTTGAACGGGCTCGTGCCCACCTGGAGCATCGGCGCGGTCTTCTGGAACAGCGCCATGTCCGCGTCCTCGGGCAGCCCGGGACCCACGGACTGCTTGGCCTGGCCGCTGCCGTCCGTCATGCCGGAGGAGATCGAACCGGGCTGCACCGAGGTGAAGCGGACGCCCTGCTTGCTGAACTCCATGGCGAGGGCGTGCGTCATGGACTGGATGCCGCCCTTGGACGCCGCGTAGGCCGCCATGTAGGGGTGCGCGAAATTCTGCGCCGTCGAGGAGAAGTTGACGACGGCCGGCTCGTCTCCCTCCAGCAGCGCGGGGAGCGACTCGCGGATCATCAGGAACGTGCCGACGAGGTTGACCTGGATCACCTGGTTGAAGTCGGCGAGGGTCACGTCCTGCGTGTGGCCGGAGCGCAGGATGCCCGCCGCGTTGACCAGGACGTCGAGGCCGCCGAGCGCCGCGGTCGCCTCGGCCACGCCCGCCTTCACGGACTCCTCGTCCGCGATGTTCACGAGGACCTTGGTCAGGCGTGCGGCGTTCTCGCCGGCCTTGGCCTCGGTGTCCGCGAGGCCGGCCTCGCTCACGTCCGCGGCGACGACGCTGCCGCCCTCCGCGAGCAGGCGCAGCACGGTGGCCTGGCCGATGCCGGAGCCGCCGCCGGTGACGAGGGCACGGCGTCCTTCGTAGCGGTTCAAGATCTTCGTGGTGCTCATGGCGTGCATCCGTTCCCTGTGTGCGGGCCTGCGGAGAGCGGCCCGCTGTTGTTGCTTCACTTGCACGGTACGCCTAAGTGGCACGTTTTGCCACCAGGTCGTTTCGTGCCATCAAGGGCCGGTCTCGACTACGCTTTCGTCCCGTGAACGCTCAGCACCGCACCCTCACCGAGCGCCGCAAGGCCGCGACCCAGCTGGACATCGCGCGGGCGGCGGTGGAGCTGTTCACCGAGCGCGGGCCGGACGGCACCACCGCGGAGGACATCGCCCAGCGTGCCGGGGTCGCGCTGCGCACCTTCTACCGGTACTTCCGCAGCAAGCAGGACGCCGTCGGGCCGCTCCTCGCGGCCGGCGGCGACCACTGGCGCGAGCTGCTCGCGGCGACGGCCGAGGGGACACCGCTGCGGCGGGCCTTGGAGGAGGCGGCCGTCGCGTCCCTTTCGGAGCCGGGGGAGGAGGCGCGGGAGGGCCTGGAGCGCACGCGCACATTGCTGCGCGCGGCCGCGGAGGACGCCGCGCTGCGGGCCGTCTGGTACCGGGTCAACCAGGAGTCGGAGGAGAAGCTCGTGCCCGTGGTGGCCCGCCTCGCGGGCGCCGGCTCGGACCCGCTCGAGCACCGGGTCGTCGCGGCCGCAGCCACGGACGCGATCCGGATCGCCCTGGAGGTGTGGGCAGGGACGGACGCCGGGACGTCCGGGCCGGGGTCGCCCTCGGACCTGGTGGTGCGCTGCCTGCGGACGCGCGACCGTTCCTGAGGCCGCTTCAGGCCGTCCTGAGGCCGCCCATCGAGCGCCCGGCCGCCTTCGCCGGCCGGGTCAGCTGCCCAACGCCACGCCCGTAGCCGCTACTTCGGCGTCAGGAGCGGCCACACCTCGGCGTGCGCCTGCTCGCCCCACACCGGGTCCCCGTGCCCGTACCCGGGCACGACCTGGAAGGTCACATGCCGGTTCCCGCCCCGGCGGATCAGCTCGGCGCCGAGCGGGAAGTCCCCCCGGCCGAGCTCCATGTTGACCCAGACCACCTCCGCCCGGATCCGCTCCCAGGCGATGCGGTACGTGGCCTCGTCGCCGGCCCAGATCGCGCACAGGTCCCGCAGGAGCGCGTGCGCGATGAGGCCGCTGCCCAGGCTCGCGGTGGCCTCGCCCCACACCGGCAGCGGACTGTGGGCCAGGGTGAACCGGTCCTCCGCCGGGGTCGCGCCGAAGGTGTACGTGCCCGCGGCGTGACCTTGGCGGTAGATCCAATTGGCCGGTCCCGGCAGGGTGTTGGTCCGGATCAGGGCGTAGTGCGCGAGGCCCGCGTGCGTGAAGCGCGTCGCCGGGTCGACCGGGCGCGGCACCGGGCTCGTGCCGCCCGGGTCGGACAGCGCGCGGGCCAGGATGCCCTTGAGACCGGGGTCGTTGGCGTACGCGCCCTGCTCGATGAGCGCCCGGTACGCGTCCCGGGCCTGCGCGGCCCGCAGTGCCGGCTCGCCCTCGTACGGACCCGTCGTGTCGAGGGCGACGACCCGCTCGAGCCGCCGTCCCCGGCCCCCGCCGCCCATCGTGCCCGCGAGATCCAGGGCGAGCGCCGCCCCCGCCGAGTGGCCGATGAGCTGGTACGGGAGCCGGAGCGCGGCGTCGACGGCGCCGATCACGCGGAGGGCGTCCGCCCGGTGCGCCGCCAGACCGCGGTCGGCCGAGACCTCCGCGGCCGTCGAGAGGTCCTCGCGGGGCGTGACACCCACGACGAGATGGCCGAGGCGGCGCAGATGGTGCGCGAGATTGCGGTCGCGCGGGGTGAAGAACCCGGCCAGGAAGTTCAGGCCGCCGCCCGGCAGCAGATACGCCACCGACCGGGGCGGCTGCGCGGTGTCGGCGACGACGTCCACGGCGTACGGCACTCCGCCGTCCTCGATCAGGAAGCGGGTGTGCGTCCAGCCGATGCCGCGGTCGAGCAGGGTCGGCGAGGCGTCCAGCGCGCCGCCCAGCTCGCGGATCACCGCTGCCGACCGGTCGTCCGTCACGGCGGCCGGCACCGCCGCAGCGGCCGTCGCGTGCGCGGCTCCGGCGCCCGCGGCCTGCGCGCTCCCGGCCTCCGCCGCCTGCGCCCCGCCCGCACCCACCGCCGACGAAGCCAGCCCCGCCGCCCCCGCGGCGAGCACCTGCCTTCTGTCCATGGAACCCCCCTCGTCGGCCGGGCCGCGGACGTGAAGGAACGACCGTCCGGTCCCGGTAGCCTTTCCGCCCGTGACCGTAACCCTGATCTGGATCGCCGTCGCCCTGTTCGCCATCGGCTTGTACCTGAGCTGGACCGCCGGGCGGCTCGACCGGCTGCACGCACGGATCGACGCGGCGCGGGCGGCACTCGACGCCCAACTGCTGCGCCGGGCCTCGGTCGCCCAGGAACTGGCCACGTCCAATGTGCTCGACCCGGCCGCCTCGATCGTCCTGTACGAGGCCGCGCACGCCGCGCGCCAGGCCGAGGAGGACCAACGCGAAGTCGCCGAGAGCGAGTTGAGCCAGGCGCTGCGGGCGGTGTTCGCCGACGCCGACCAGGTCGAGGCCGTGCGTGAGGCGCCCGGCGGCGAGGAGGCGGCGGAGGAGCTGGCCCAGGCGGTCCGCAGGGTCCCGATGGCCCGGCGATTCCACAACGACGCCGTGCGCGCCGCCCGCGCGCTGCGCCGCCACCGCAAGGTCCGGCTGTTCCGGCTCGCGGGCCACGCGCCGTTCCCGATGGCCTTCGAGATGGACGACGAACCGCCGGCGGCACTGGCGGACCGGCCCGGGGCGTAGGGCCTGGCCGCCCTCACCTCACGCCTCTGACCAGGCAGTACGCCGATCTCGTACGGAAAAATGAGCCACCGGCTGTCCATTGGCCCTTGTTGTGGACTGGTCGAAGGAGTTGGCTCGGAGCCACAAGGTCTTCCTTCGCTTCAGTGAGGTCATCCGTGGCTAGCACCAACACCCCCGACAGCTCGGCCAACTCCGCCGCCCCCTCGACCGGCACCGCGCGCGTCAAGCGCGGCATGGCCGAGCAGCTCAAGGGCGGCGTCATCATGGACGTCGTCACGCCCGAGCAGGCGAAGATCGCCGAGGACGCGGGTGCCGTCGCGGTCATGGCCCTGGAGCGCGTGCCGGCCGACATCCGCAAGGACGGCGGCGTGGCCCGGATGTCCGACCCGGACATGATCGAGGGCATCATCGAGGCCGTCTCCATCCCCGTGATGGCCAAGTCCCGCATCGGCCACTTCGTCGAGGCCCAGATCCTGCAGTCCCTCGGTGTGGACTACATCGACGAGTCCGAGGTCCTGACCCCGGCCGACGAGGTCAACCACTCCGACAAGTGGGCGTTCACCACCCCGTTCGTCTGCGGCGCCACCAACCTGGGCGAGGCCCTGCGCCGTATCGCCGAGGGCGCGGCCATGATCCGCTCCAAGGGCGAGGCCGGCACCGGCAACGTCGTCGAGGCCGTCCGCCACATGCGCCAGATCAAGAACGAGATCGCCCGCCTGCGCGGCTACGACAACAACGAGCTGTACGCCGCCGCCAAGGAGCTGCGCGCCCCGTACGAGCTCGTCGAGGAGGTCGCCGAGCTCGGCAAGCTGCCGGTCGTGCTGTTCTCCGCCGGTGGCGTGGCCACCCCGGCCGACGCCGCTCTGATGCGCCAGCTCGGCGCCGAGGGCGTCTTCGTCGGCTCCGGCATCTTCAAGTCGGGCGACCCGGCCAAGCGTGCCGCCGCCATCGTGAAGGCCACCACCTTCTACGACGACCCGAAGATCATCGCCGACGCCTCCCGCAACCTGGGCGAGGCGATGGTCGGCATCAACTGCGACACCCTGCCCGAGACCGAGCGTTACGCGAACCGGGGCTGGTAATCCGCATGGCAGCCACTCCCGTGATCGGAGTGCTCGCACTCCAAGGCGATGTACGGGAGCACCTCGTCGCCCTGGCCGCGGCCGACGCCGTGGCCAGGCCGGTGCGGCGCCCCGAGGAGCTTGCCGAGGTCGACGCCCTGGTCATCCCCGGCGGCGAGTCCACCACCATCTCCAAACTGGCCGTGCTCTTCGGCCTGTTGGAGCCGCTGCGCGAGCGCGTGCGGGCCGGTATGCCGGTCTACGGCACGTGCGCGGGCCTGATCCTGCTCGCGGACAAGATCCTCGACCCGCGTTCGGGCCAGGAGACGGTCGGCGGGATCGACATGATCGTGCGCCGCAACGCGTTCGGACGGCAGAACGAGTCGTTCGAGGCGTCGGTGGACGTCCGGGGTCTCGGTCCGGTCGAGGGCGTCTTCATCCGCGCCCCATGGGTCGAGTCCGTGGGCGCCGAGGTCGAGGTGCTCGCCGAGCACGACGGCCACATCGTCGCCGTACGGCAGGGGAACGTGCTGGCCACGTCCTTCCACCCGGAGCTCACCGGCGACCATCGTGTGCACGGTCTCTTCGTCGACATGGTCAGGGCGAAGGCGGCCGCGGGATCCCGGTAGGATCTCTGTCGTTCGTACAGAGATTGGTTACGCGAAGGAGACAGGCAGATGTCCGGCCACTCTAAATGGGCCACGACGAAGCACAAGAAGGCCGTGATCGATGCCAAGCGCGGCAAGCTCTTCGCGAAGCTGATCAAGAACATCGAGGTCGCGGCCCGCATGGGCGGCGCCGACGTGGACGGCAACCCGACGCTCTACGACGCCATCCAGAAGGCGAAGAAGCAGTCGGTCCCGAACAAGAACATCGACTCCGCGGTCAAGCGCGGTGCCGGCCTCGAGGCCGGCGGCGCCAACTACGAGACGATCATGTACGAGGGCTACGGTCCCAACGGTGTCGCGGTGCTCATCGAGTGCCTCACCGACAACCGCAACCGTGCCGCGTCCGATGTCCGCGTCGCCATGACGCGCAACGGCGGCTCGATGGCCGACCCGGGCTCCGTCTCGTACCTGTTCAACCGCAAGGGCGTCGTGATCGTCCCCAAGGGCGAGCTGACCGAGGACGACGTCCTCGGTGCGGTGCTCGACGCGGGCGCCGAGGAGGTCAACGACCTCGGAGAGTCCTTCGAGGTCCTCTCCGAGGCCACCGACCTGGTCGCGGTGCGCACCGCGCTCCAGGAGGCCGGGATCGACTACGACTCGGCCGACGCCAACTTCGTCCCGACCATGCAGGTCGAGCTGGACGAGGAGGGTGCGCGCAAGATCTTCAAGCTGATCGACGCGCTGGAGGACAGCGACGACGTGCAGAACGTCTTCGCGAACTTCGACGTCTCCGACGAGATCATGGAGAAGGTCGACGCCTGATCCTGGCTTCGCCCGGGTGTGAGCGGCGGGCCGACGGGAAACTTCCCGTCGGCCCGCCGCTTTGTCGCTGCATGAGATGTCGGTGGCACCCGATAGCCTGCACAAACAGACGAGCGAAGGGAGGGGCGTCGTGCGGGTCCTCGGAGTCGACCCGGGTCTGACCCGGTGCGGTGTCGGCGTCGTCGAAGGTGTCGCGGGCCGGCCGCTCACCATGCGCGGCGTGGGTGTCGTACGGACGCCTGCGGACGCGGAGTTGGGCCACCGCCTCGTCGCCGTCGAGCAGGGCATCGAGCAGTGGCTGGACGAGCACGAGCCCGAATTCGTCGCGGTGGAGCGGGTGTTCAGCCAGCACAATGTGCGCACGGTGATGGGCACCGCCCAGGCCAGCGCCGTCGCGATGCTGTGCGCGGCCCGCCGCGGCATCCCGGTCGCCCTGCACACCCCGAGCGAGGTCAAGGCGGCCGTGACGGGCAGCGGCCGGGCCGACAAGGCCCAGGTCGGCGCCATGGTCACACGCCTCCTCCGGCTCGACGCCCCGCCCAAGCCGGCCGACGCCGCCGACGCCCTGGCCCTCGCCATCTGCCACATCTGGCGCGCCCCTGCGAAGAACCGCCTGCAGGAGGCCGCCGCACAGAACCGACTGCAGCAGGCCGTCGCCGAGCAGCGCCTCAAGCAGGCCGCCGCCGAGACCCGGCTCAAGCAAGCCGCCGCGCTGCACGCATCGAAAGGCCGGACCACATGATCGCTTTCGTCAGCGGCCCCGTCGCCGCCCTGGCCCCGGACGCCGCGGTGGTCGAGGTGGGCGGGATCGGCATGGCGGTGCAGTGCACCCCGAACACCCTGTCCGCCCTGCGCATCGGCCAGCAGACCAAGCTCGCCACGTCCTTGGTCGTACGGGAGGACTCCCTCACTCTGTACGGCTTCGCGGACGACGACGAGCGCCAGACCTTCGAGCTGCTGCAGACCGCGAGCGGGGTCGGACCGCGCCTCGCGCAGGCCATGCTCGCCGTGCACTCGCCGGACGCGCTCCGCCGTGCCGTCTCGACCGGGGACGAAAAGGCGCTGACCGCCGTCCCCGGCATCGGCAAGAAGGGCGCGCAGAAGCTGCTGCTCGAACTGAAGGACCGCCTCGGCGCACCGCTCGGCACCGGCGCCACGGTCGGCGCGCAGGCCACGGCCTCCTGGAAGGACCAGCTGCATGCCGCCCTGATCGGCCTCGGCTACGCGACCCGTGAGGCCGACGAGGCCGTCACCGCGGTGGCCCCGCAGGCCGAGGCGATGGATGGCACCCCGCAGGTGGGCCCGCTCCTGAAGGCCGCCCTGCAGACCCTCAACCGCACGCGCTGACCCGCGCCATCCCGTACAGCCGCACCCTCTGCACCCCTATCCCGTACATCCGCCATCCCGTACATCCGCATCGCGACGACGAACTGACGAGGCACTCCACCGTGAACTGGGACGACACCGCACAGCCGGCCGACGACAGCACAGGCCGGCTGGTCGGATCCGCCGCGGACGGCGAGGACCAGGCCGTCGAGGCGGCCCTGCGCCCCAAGTCCCTGGCCGAGTTCGTCGGCCAGGAGCGGGTGCGCGAGCAGCTCGACCTCGTCCTCAAGGCGGCCCGCCAGCGCGGCGCCACCGCCGACCACGTGCTGCTCTCCGGGGCCCCCGGCCTCGGCAAGACGACGCTGTCGATGATCATCGCCGCCGAGATGGAGGCGCCGATCCGCATCACCAGCGGCCCCGCCATCCAGCACGCGGGCGACCTCGCCGCGATCCTCTCCTCGCTCCAGGAGGGCGAGGTCCTCTTCCTCGACGAGATCCACCGCATGTCGCGGCCCGCCGAAGAGATGCTCTACATGGCGATGGAGGATTTCCGCGTCGACGTGATCGTCGGTAAGGGCCCCGGCGCCACCGCGATCCCGCTCGAACTCCCGCCGTTCACGCTGGTCGGCGCCACCACGCGCGCGGGCCTGCTGCCGCCGCCGCTGCGCGACCGCTTCGGCTTCACCGCGCACATGGAGTTCTACGAGCCCGCCGAGCTGGAGCGCGTCATCCACCGCTCGGCCGACCTGCTCGATGTGCACATCGACACGGACGGCGCCGCCGAGATCGCCGGGCGCTCGCGCGGCACGCCCCGTATCGCCAACCGTCTCCTCCGCCGCGTCCGGGACTACGCGCAGGTCAAGGCCGACGGCCGGATCACCCAGGAGATCGCGGCGGCCGCGCTGGGGGTGTACGAGGTGGACGCCCGCGGGCTCGACCGGCTCGACCGGGCCGTGCTCGAAGCGCTGCTCAAGCTGTTCGGCGGCGGGCCTGTCGGCTTGTCGACGCTGTCGGTCGCGGTGGGGGAGGAGCGCGAGACCGTCGAGGAGGTGGCCGAGCCCTTCCTCGTACGGGAAGGACTGCTCGCCCGTACGCCGCGGGGCCGCGTCGCCACTCCCGCCGCGTGGGCGCATCTGGGATTGACGGCACCGCAGAGTTTCGGAGCCTCCGGATCCGGACAAGGTGACCTGTTCGGGGCGTGACGGCCAGGGTGCTCGCTCGGCATGGAACCCCGGTGCCATGCTGAGCGTTGTTCCATCCGTGCGGACTCGCTTAGACTCCGCCGATGCCGCCCTTGCAGGCGGTGTGCCCACCCCCATCCAGTAGGCCGTTCTTCTGCGCGGTCGTGCGAAGGAAACCCGTTCCCGTGAATATCTTGAGCCTCCTTCCGTTCATCTTGATCATCGGGGTCATGTTCCTGATGACCCGTTCTGCCAAGAAGAAGCAGCAGCAGGCGGTCGAGATGCGCAACCAGATGCAGCCCGGCACGGGTGTCCGCACGATCGGGGGCATGTACGCCGTCGTCAAGGAAGTCGGCGACGACACCGCCACGCTCGAGGTCGCCCCGGGCGTCCACGCGATCTACGCGAAGAACGCGATCGGCGCCGTCCTCGACGACGAGGAGTACAACCGCATCGTCCACGGCATCACCGCCGAGGACGTCAAGGTCGACGAGGTTCCGGACGACGCCTCCTCCCTGACCCAGGCCGACGAGCCCGCCGTCAGCTCCGACGACTCGCCCATCGACCTCGGCAAGAAGGCCGCCGACGCCGACGCCGAGCCGAAGAAGACCGACGGCGAGGGCGACACGAAGTAGTCACGGCAGGGGAGCGCGCGGCGCACAGGCGCCGCGCGCTCCCCGGACCGCGCTTCGTGTGGTCTCTCGACACCACTTCATGGCCGCCAAGGGTCCGCTGACCGGCTTCGAGCCGGCTGCCCGGGCGGTTGGACAGGGAGAAACGAAAAGGTGGCAGCACCGAATAAGGCCAGGAGGCAGAGCGGCCAGCCCAAGCCGGGACGCGCTCTGGCCCTGATCGTGATCATCATGGTGGCGCTCACCGGGGGGATGTTCCTGTCCGGGCACACCACCCCGCGTCTGGGCATCGACCTCGCGGGCGGCACGAGCATCACGCTCGAGGCCAAGAACGAGCCGGGCGCGAAGAACGCGATCAACCCGACCAATATGAACACCGCGGTCAACATCATCGAGCGCCGTGTCAATGGTCTGGGTGTCTCCGAGGCCGAGGTCCAGACCCAGGGCGATCGCAACATCATCGTCAACATCCCCAAGGGGACGAACGAGGAGCAGGCCCGCGAGCAGGTCGGCACGACCGCTCAGCTCTACTTCCGCCCGGTGCTGAACCTGGCGGCCGGCGACCCGAAGGCCGACCCCGCCACCTCGCCGTCCGCGACGCCCTCCGCCTCCGGGAGCGGCAAGGACGACAAGGACAAGGACGGCAAGGACAAGGCCAAGGAGAACGACGAGAAGGCCACGCCTTCCTCGAGCTCCAGCTCCACCCCGCAGGGCCGCGCCGTCTCCGACGCCCTGAAGGACACCACCCCGTCGCCCTCGGCCAGCACCTCCGACGACCCGAAGGCCTCGCCGAGCGCGAGCCCGAGCGCCAGTGAGTCGAAGGACCCCGCGGCTTCCGCGCTCGAGGCCAAGTTCGCCGCGCTCGACTGCACCGACCAGAAGCAGCGCACCAAGGTCGCCGAGGGCACCAAGCCCACCGACTCGATCGTGGCCTGCGGCAAGAACAACATCGGCCAGTGGGAGAAGTACATCCTGGGCCCGGCCGCGGTGGACGGCAAGGACGTCGACGAGGCCAAGGCCGAGATCGACCAGCAGCAGGGCATCTGGAAGGTCACGATGGACTTCACCGACGGTGGGTCCAAGAAGTTCGCGAAGATCACCGGTGAGCTGTCCAAGCAGCAGCCCCCGCTGAACCAGTTCGCGATCGTGCTCGACAACGACGTGGTCTCCGCGCCGACCGTCAACCAGACCCTCAGCGCCAACGCCGAGATCACCGGCTCCTTCACGCAGGACTCCGCCACCGAGCTGGCGAACATGCTGAGCTACGGCTCCCTGCCCCTGACCTTCCACGAGCAGAGCGTCGACACCGTCACCGCCGCGCTCGGCGGCGAGCAGCTGGAGGCCGGTCTGATCGCCGGCGCCATCGGTCTCGCCCTGGTCGTCATCTACCTGGTGGTCTACTACCGGGGCCTGTCGATCATCGCGCTGCTCTCGCTCGCGGCCTCGGCGATCCTCACGTACACGATCATGGCGCTGCTCGGCCCGGCCATCGGCTTCGCGCTGAATCTGCCGGCCGTCTGCGGTGCGATCGTGGCCATCGGTATCACCGCCGACTCGTTCATCGTGTTCTTCGAGCGCATCCGCGACGAGGTGCGCGAGGGCCGCACCATCCAGCCGGCCGTCGAGCGTGCCTGGCCGCGTGCGCGGCGCACCATCCTGGTCTCCGACTTCGTGTCGTTCCTGGCCGCCGCGGTGCTGTTCATCGTCACCGTCGGCAAGGTGCAGGGCTTCGCGTTCACGCTCGGTCTGACCACGCTGCTCGACGTCGTCGTGGTGTTCCTGTTCACCAAGCCGCTGATGACGATCCTGGCGCGCAAGAAGTTCTTCCGCAGCGGCCACCCGTGGTCGGGCCTCGACCCCAAGCGTCTGGGCGCCAAGCCCCCGCTGCGCCGCTCCCGCCGTACCGCCGCCCCCGCCGGTACCGTCGACCCGAAGGAGGCCTGAGATGTCGAAGCTCGGCAACCTCGGCGCCCGCCTCTACCGCGGCGAAGTCGGCTACGACTTCATCGGCAAGCGGTTCATCTGGTACGGCGTCTCGGTCCTGATCACCATCACGGCCATCGTGGCCCTCGCGGTGCAGGGCCTCAACATGGGCATCGAGTTCAAGGGCGGCGCGGTCTTCAATACGCCGTCGACCCCGGTGTCGGTCGCGAAGATCACGGACGCCGCGGAAGAGGCCTCGGGGCACCAGGCCATCGTCCAGAAGCTGGGTGACGGCAAGGCGCGCGTCCAGATCGCGGGCGTGGACGTCAAGAAGTCCGCCGAGATCAAGGAGGCGCTCTCCGAGGAGCTCGGCGTCCCGGCCAAGGACATCAACGCCGAACTCGTCGGCCCCAGCTGGGGCGAGCAGATCGCCCAGAAGGCCTGGACCGGCTGCATCGTCTTCATGATCCTGTGCGTGATCTACCTGGCGATCGCCTTCGAGTGGCGCATGGCGCTCGCGGCCCTGGTCGCCCTGATCCACGACATCACGATCACGGTCGGCATCTACTCGCTCGTCGGCTTCGAGGTCACCCCGGGCACCGTGATCGGTCTGCTCACGATCCTCGGTTACTCGCTCTACGACACGGTCGTCGTCTTCGACTCCCTCAAGGAGGGCTCGAAGGACATCACGAAGCAGACCCGCTTCACGTACAGCGAGATGGCCAACAAGTCGATCAACTCCACGCTGGTCCGCTCCATCAACACCACCGTCGTGGCGCTGCTCCCGGTCGCGGGTCTGCTGTTCATCGGCGGCGGTGTCCTGGGCGCCGGCATGCTGAACGACATCTCGCTCTCGCTGTTCGTGGGTCTCGCCGCCGGTGCGTACTCCTCGATCTTCATCGCCACGCCGCTCGTCGCCGACCTCAAGGAGCGCGAGCCGCAGATGAAGCTCCTGAAGAAGCGGGTGCTCGCCAAGCGCGCCGCGGCCGCCGCCAAGAGCGAGTCCACCGGTCAGCCGGTGGACGCCGACGACATCGAGGACGAGGTGCCCGCGGACGCGGCCCCGGCCGTCGTCGGCCAGCGCGGCGGCGCCGCCCGTACGCAGCCCTCGGCGCGCTCGCGCGGCAAGGGCCGTCCCTCGGGGAAGCGCCGATGACCGAGGCACGCGAGCTGCTGCTCAGCCGCATCCGCGACGTTCCGGACTATCCGCAGCCCGGAGTGGTGTTCAAGGACATCACGCCGCTGCTCGCGGACCCGGCCGCCTTCACGGTGCTCACGGACGAGCTCGCCCAGCTGTGCGTACGGCACGGGGCGACGAAGATCGTCGGCCTGGAGGCGCGGGGCTTCATCCTCGCGGCCCCGGTCGCGATCCGCGCCGGCCTGGGCTTCATCCCCGTACGCAAGGCGGGCAAGCTCCCCGGAGCCACGCTGAAGCAGGCGTACGACCTGGAGTACGGCAGCGCCGAGATCGAGGTGCATGCCGAGGACCTGTGCGCGGGCGACCGCGTCATGGTCATCGACGACGTCCTCGCCACCGGCGGCACGGCGGAGGCCTCGCTGCACCTGGTGCGCCGGGCCGGCGCCGAGGTCGCGGGCGTGGCCGTCCTGATGGAGCTCGGTTTCCTGGGCGGCAGGGCCCGCCTGGAGCCGGCCCTCGAGGGCGCCCCGCTGGACGCCGTGCTGGTCGTTTGACCCAGCTGTCACCCTGGTGAGGGCGGGTTCCGGAAGCCTCCGGGACCCGCCCTCACGGCTTTCCTACAAGCCTTGTCCCCGCGTGCGTACGAGTCCTCTCACGACCTGCGGCGGACCTGGGCGTGAACCGTCGGGCACGAGCGGACGGCCAAGGATCGATACCATGGCAGTCCGGACCTGAACGGGGGGCCGGATTCTGCATGAGGAGCGCTCTTGCCAGACGAGGCCCGACAGCCACTCACCGCCGCGAAGTCCGAGGCAGACAAGTCTGCCGACCCGAAGGCCGCGGCGGCCGCTGCCCTGCCCGCCAAGAGCGACCCGGCGGCCGAAAAGCACCACCCCAAGCCCGCGCCCCCCGAGCGGTCCGCGGCGCCCCCGATGCGCCCGGCCGGGGCCACCCCCTCGCGCTCGGCCTCGCCCACCCCGCCCGGCGGCTCCCGGTCGAACTCCTCGTCCAACCGCGTCCGCGCCCGCCTCGCCCGCCTCGGTGTGCAGCGCTCCAACCCGTACAACCCGGTCCTGGAGCCCCTGCTGCGGATAGTGCGCAGCAATGACCCCAAGATCGAGACCTCCACGCTCCGCCAGATCGAGCGCGCCTACCAGGTCGCCGAGCGCTGGCACCGCGGCCAGAAGCGCAAGAGCGGCGACCCGTACATCACGCACCCGCTCGCCGTGACCACCATCCTCGCCGAGCTCGGCATGGACCCGGCCACGCTGATGGCCGGGCTGCTGCACGACACCGTCGAGGACACCGAGTACGGCCTGGACACCCTGCGCCGCGACTTCGGCGACCAGGTCGCGCTGCTCGTCGACGGCGTCACCAAGCTCGACAAGGTCAAGTTCGGCGAGGCGGCGCAGGCCGAGACCGTGCGCAAGATGGTCGTCGCCATGGCGAAGGACCCCCGCGTCCTGGTGATCAAGCTCGCCGACCGCCTGCACAACATGCGCACGATGCGCTACCTCAAGCGCGAGAAGCAGGAGAAGAAGGCCCGCGAGACGCTGGAGATCTACGCTCCGCTCGCCCACCGCCTGGGCATGAACACCATCAAGTGGGAGCTGGAGGACCTCGCCTTCGCGATCCTCTACCCCAAGATGTACGACGAGATCGTGCGCCTCGTCGCCGAGCGGGCCCCCAAGCGCGACGAGTACCTGGCCATAGTGACCGACGAGGTCCAGGCCGACCTGCGCGCGGCCCGTATCAAGGCCACCGTCACCGGCCGGCCGAAGCACTACTACAGCGTCTACCAGAAGATGATCGTGCGAGGTCGCGACTTCGCCGAGATCTACGACCTGGTGGGTATCCGCGTCCTTGTCGACACCGTCCGGGACTGCTACGCGGCGCTCGGCACCGTGCACGCGCGATGGAATCCGGTCCCCGGCCGGTTCAAGGACTACATCGCGATGCCCAAGTTCAACATGTACCAGTCGCTGCACACGACGGTGATCGGCCCCAGCGGCAAGCCGGTTGAGCTGCAGATCCGCACGTTCGACATGCACCGCCGCGCCGAGTACGGCATCGCCGCGCACTGGAAGTACAAGCAGGAGGCCGTCGCCGGCGCCTCCAAGGTGCGCACCGACGTACCGAAGAAGGGCGGCGGCAAGGACGACCACCTCAACGACATGGCGTGGCTGCGCCAGTTGCTCGACTGGCAGAAGGAGACCGAGGACCCCAGCGAGTTCCTCGAGTCGCTCCGCTTCGACCTGTCGCGCAACGAGGTGTTCGTCTTCACGCCGAAGGGCGACGTGATAGCGCTCCCGGCGAGCGCCACCCCCGTCGACTTCGCGTACGCCGTGCACACCGAGGTCGGCCACCGGACCATAGGAGCACGGGTCAACGGGCGCCTCGTCCCGCTCGAATCCACCCTGGACAACGGCGACTTGGTGGAGGTCTTCACCTCCAAGGCGGCCGGCGCGGGCCCGTCCCGCGACTGGCTCGGCTTCGTCAAGTCGCCGCGGGCGCGCAACAAGATCCGCGCGTGGTTCTCCAAGGAGCGCCGCGACGAGGCGATCGAGCAGGGCAAGGAAGCCATCGTCCGCGCGATGCGCAAGCAGAACCTGCCGATCCAGCGGATCCTGACCGGCGACTCGCTCGTGACGCTCGCGCACGAGATGCGCTACCCGGACATCTCCTCGCTGTACGCGGCGATCGGCGAGGGCCATGTGGCCGCGCAGAACGTCGTACAGAAGCTGGTCCAGGCCCTCGGCGGCGAGGACGCGGCCAACGAGGACATCGCCGAGACCGCCCCGCCGACCCGCGGCCGCTCCAAGCGCCGCTCCAGCGCCGACCCCGGCGTGGTGGTCAAGGGCGTGGACGACGTCTGGGTCAAGCTCGCGCGCTGCTGCACGCCCGTGCCCGGCGACCCGATCATGGGCTTCGTGACGCGCGGCAGCGGGGTCTCGGTGCACCGCAAGGACTGCGTCAACGTGGACTCGCTCTCGCAGCAGCCCGAGCGCATCCTCGAGGTCGAATGGGCGCCCACGCAGTCCTCGGTCTTCCTGGTCGCCATCCAGGTCGAGGCCCTCGACCGCTCGCGCCTGCTCTCGGACGTCACGCGCGTCCTGTCCGACCAGCACGTCAACATCCTGTCCGCGGCCGTGCAGACCTCCCGCGACCGGGTGGCCACCTCGCGCTTCACCTTCGAGATGGGCGACCCCAAGCACCTCGGTCACGTACTGAAGGCGGTACGGGGCGTGGAGGGCGTGTACGACGTGTACCGCGTGACCTCGGCGCGCAGGCCGTAACGGCGCGGGCTCTGCCGCCTGCCGTACGAGCGGCCTGAACTCCGGCCATACGAAAGGGGCTTGCGTACGTCACGTACGCAAGCCCCTTCGCCGTCATCCGACGAGCTCTCAGCCGCCGAACTCCTCGAGCCCCTTCAGCGCCTGGTCGAGCAGCGCCTGGCGGCCGTCCAGCTCCTTCTGGAGCTTGTCGGCCTTGGCGTTGTTGCCCGCCGCACGCGCCGCCTCGACCTGGCCCTTCAGCTTGTCCACCGCGGCCTGCAGCTGACCGGTCAGACCCGCGGCACGCGCACGCGCCTCCGGGTTGGTCCGGCGCCACTCCGCCTCCTCGGCGTCCTGGAGGGCGCGCTCCACGGCGTGCATGCGGCCCTCGACCTTCGGCCGGGCGTCGCGCGGGACGTGACCGATGGCCTCCCAGCGCTCGTTGATGGAGCGGAACGCGGCGCGGGCCGCCTTCAGGTCCGAGATCGGCAGGAGCTTCTCGGCCTCGTCGGCCAGCTCCTCCTTCAGCTTCAGGTTCTCGCCCTGCTCCGCGTCGCGCTCGGCGAAGACCGCGCTGCGGGCCGTGAAGAACACGTCCTGGGCGCCGCGGAAGCGGTTCCACAGGTCGTCCTCGTGCTCGCGCTGGGCGCGGCCCGCGGCCTTCCACTCGGTCATCAGCTCGCGGTAGCGGGCCGCGGTCGGACCCCAGTCCGTCGAGTTCGACAGCGACTCGGCCTCGGCGACCAGCTTCTCCTTGGCCTTGCGGGCCTCCTCGCGCTGCGCGTCGAGCGCCGCGAAGTGGGCCTTGCGGCGCTTGGAGAAGGCGGACCGGGCGTGCGAGAAGCGGTGCCACAGCTCGTCGTCGGACTTGCGGTCCAGACGCGGCAGACCCTTCCAGGTGTCCACCAGGGCCCGCAGCCGCTCACCGGCATGGCGCCACTGCTCGCTCTGCGCCAGCTCCTCGGCCTCGACGACCAGGGCTTCCTTGGCGTGCCGCGCCTCGTCGGTCTGCTTGGCCTTCTGGGCCTTGCGCTCCTCGCGGCGCGACTCGACGGACGCGACCAGCTTGTCGAGCCGCTTGCCGAGGGCCTCCAGATCACCCACGGCGTGGGCGTCCGTGACCTGCTCGCGCAGATGCTCGATGGCCGTCATCGCGTCCTTGGCCGACAGATCCGTCGTCTGCACCCGGCGCTCGAGGAGGCCGATCTCGACGACGAGGCCCTCGTACTTGCGCTTGAAGTAGGCCAGCGCCTCATCCGGCGAGCCGGCCTGCCACGATCCGACGACTCGCTCACTGCCGTCGGCCGTACGCACGTACACGGTCCCCGCCTCGTCGACGCGGCCCCACGGGTCGCTGCTCACAGCGCCTCCTCCACATGATGCTCAGCCGGGCTCCCGGGCCCGGGGCATCGTCCACAGTTTCCTCAGGGCCGCCGCGGACGGCGCCCTGCACAACGCCAACATAGGCGACGAGCAGGGCGGCTGTCCGCATCCAGCGCTACGTAATCCCGTGGGATCAGCTCTTCTTTACCGTCGCCTTTTCGAGGGTGACGGCCTTCTTCGGGGCGCCGTCGCCCGGGCTCTGGCTGCCCTCGGCGACGCCGGCCTTGCCGACCTTCTCGACGAGCTTGAGACCAGCCTCGTCCATCTCGCCGAACGGGGTGTACGCGGGCGGGAGCTTGGAGTCCTTGTAGACCAGGAAGAACTGGCTGCCGCCGGTGTTCGGGCCCGCGTTGGCCATCGCGACCGTGCCCGCCGGGTAGGTCACCGAGCCGTCCTTGCCCGCCTTGCCCAGGCCGTCCAGGTTCTCGTCCGGGATCGAGTAGCCCGGGCCGCCCGCGCCGGTGCCCTCGGGGTCGCCGCACTGCAGGACGTAGATGCCCTGCGTGGTGAGCCGGTGGCACTTGGTGTTGTCGAAGTAGCCCTTGTCGGCGAGGTGCTTGAAGGAGTTGACCGTCTCCGGGGTCTTCGCCGCGTCCATGGCGATGGAGATGTCACCCTCGTTGGTCTTGATGTCGAAGGTGTACTTGGCCTTCTTGTCGATGGCCATCTTCGGGGCCGGCGACTCCTTGGGCGTGGGCTGCTCGGACGGCGTGGAGCCCGCGGCGGTGTCCGTCTTGTCGCTCTTGCCGTCGCCTTTGAAGGCGCCGGCCGCCCAGGCGCCGCCGCCGGCCGCGAGCACGACCACGAGGGTGGACGCGATGATCGCGTTGCGCTGCCTGGTCTTGCGCCGTGCCGCCTCGCGTCGCTGCTGCTGGCGCAGGAACTTCTCCCGCGCGAGCTGCTTCCGCCGCTGTTCGCTGCTGACCACCGGGTCTCTCCTCGTACGTCTTGATCTGCCAGGCCGAAGCCCGGGTCCGAAGCCTGCCCGTACCGTATATGGGTTCGCTGTGTGCCGAGCCGCGCCGGTACGCTTTGATCCGCAGCCGTTGTACGGCTCCCACCTGCAGCTGCTGGATTCATCCGGATTCTTCGGAATTCCGGCCCTTCCGCGGCTTGCCGCCTCTTCCGTCGGACCGAAGGTAAGGACGATCGTGCTGATTGCCGGGTTCCCCGCCGGGGCCTGGGGGACCAACTGCTACCTGGTCGCCCCCGCCGCAGGCGAGGAGTGCGTGATCATCGACCCGGGCCACCAGGCCACCGAAGGCGTCGAGGAAGCGCTCAAGAAGCATCGACTCAAGCCCGTCGCCGTCGTCCTCACCCACGGCCACATCGACCATGTCGCCTCGGTGGTGCCGGTCTGCGGGGCCAACGACGTCCCGGCCTGGATCCACCCCGCCGACCGCTTCATGATGAGCGACCCGGAGAAGGCCCTCGGCCGGTCCTTCGGCGCCCAGCTCATGGGCGAGCTGACCGTGGGGGAGCCCGCCGACGTCAAGGAGCTCCACGACGGCGCGAAGCTGGAGCTTGCCGGTCTGGAGCTGACCGTCTCGCATGCGCCCGGCCATACGAAGGGGTCGGTGACCTTCGGGCTGCCCGAGGCGGAGGACATCCCTCCGATCCTGTTCTCGGGCGACCTGCTCTTCGCCGGCTCCATCGGACGCACCGACTTCCCCGGTGGATCCATGGACGAGATGCTCGAGTCGCTGGCCCGCGTGGTCCTGCCCCTCGACGACTCGACCGTGGTCCTTCCCGGGCACAACCAGCAGACGACCATCGGCCGCGAGCGCGCCACCAACCCGTATCTGCGGCAGGTGGCCGCCGGCCTCGGGAGCCCCGAAGCTCCCCGACGAGGAATGTGACGAGACTCTTCCCGTGAGCACTTTTCAGGCCCCCAAGGGCACGTACGACCTGCTGCCGCCGAGCTCCGCGACGTATCTGGCGGTGCGCGAGGCCATCGCGGCCCCGCTGAGGAACTCCGGCTACGGCTATGTCGAGACGCCCGGTTTCGAGAACGTCGAGCTGTTCGCGCGTGGTGTCGGTGAGTCCACCGACATCGTGACCAAGGAGATGTACGCCTTCGAGACCAAGGGCGGCGACAAGCTCGCGCTGCGTCCCGAGGGCACCGCGTCCGTGCTGCGCGCGGCCCTGGAGGCCAACCTGCACAAGGCGGGCAACCTGCCGGTCAAGCTCTGGTACTCGGGCTCGTACTACCGCTACGAGCGCCCGCAGAAGGGCCGCTACCGCCACTTCTCGCAGGTCGGTGCCGAGGCCATCGGTGCCGAGGACCCGGCGCTCGACGCCGAGTTGATCATCCTGGCCGACCAGGCCTACCGCTCGCTGGGCCTCAGGAACTTCCGCATTCTGCTGAACTCGCTGGGCGACAAGGAGTGCCGCCCCGTCTACCGGGCGGCGCTGCAGGACTTCCTGCGCTCCCTCGACCTGGACGAGGAGACGCTGCGCCGCGCCGAGATCAACCCGCTGCGGGTGCTCGACGACAAGCGCGCCGACGTGCAGAAGCAGCTGGCGGACGCACCGCTGATGCCGGACTACCTGTGCGAGGCCTGCAAGGCGTACCACAAGGAAGTGCGCGAGCTCCTGGACGCCGCAGGTGTGGTCTACGAGGACGACGCGAAGCTGGTGCGCGGCCTCGACTACTACACCCGCACCACCTTCGAGTTCGTGCACGACGGCCTCGGCTCGCAGTCCGCGGTGGGCGGCGGCGGCCGGTACGACGGTCTGTCCGAGATGATCGGCGGCCCCTCGCTGCCGTCCGTCGGCTGGGCGCTCGGCGTGGACCGTACGGTCCTGGCGCTCGAGGCGGAGGGCGTGGACCTCCAACTGCCCGCCACCACCAGCGTGTTCGCGGTGCCGCTCGGCGAGGAGGCCCGCCGGGTGCTCTTCGGCAAGGTCACCGAGCTGCGCAAGGCCGGCATCGCCACGGACTTCTCGTTCGGCGGCAAGGGGCTCAAGGGCGCGATGAAGAACGCGAACCGTTCGGGTGCGCGCTTCACGCTCGTCGCCGGTGAGCGCGACCTCGCCGAAGGCGTGGTGCAGCTCAAGGACATGGAGTCCGGTGAGCAGGGGCCCGTCGCCCTGGACGCGATCGTCTCCACGCTCCAGGCCAAGCTCGGCTGACCGGCTGCTGTCGTACGAAGGCCCCGGAGGCATGCCTCCGGGGCCTTCACTGTTCGAGCAGCCCCAGCCGCATCGCGCTCGTCACCGCCGAGGTCCGGTCGTCCACGCCCAACTTGCCGAACGCGCGCAGCAGATGGGTCTTCACCGTGGACTCGCCGATGTGCAGCCGCCGCCCGATCTCCGCGTTGGTGCAGCCCTCGGCGACCAGGCGCAGCACCGCCGTCTCGCGCTCGGACAGCCGGGGCCGCTCGGGGCGGCTGCGCAGCTGGTCCACCAGGCGGGCCGCCACCGAGGGTGCGAGGACGGTCTCGCCGCGGGCCGCCGCCCGTACCGCCTCGGCGAGTTCACCGCGGGCGAGGTCCTTGAGGAGATAGCCGGCCGCGCCCGCCTCCACGGCGCGCAGGATGTCGCGGTCCGTCTCGTACGTGGTGAGCACGATCACGCGGCAGCTCAGACCGGCCGCGGCCATCCGCTCGATGGACTCCACGCCACCGCCGCCGGGCATCCGCAGGTCCATCAGGACGATGTCCGGGGTCAGTTGAGCCGTCAGGGCCTCGGCCTGCGGGCCGCTGGCGGCCTCGGCCACCACGTCGAGGTCGGGCTCCGCACTGAGCATGGCGCGCAGGCCCTCGCGGACGACGGGGTGGTCGTCGGCCAGCAGGATCCGGATCATTCCGCGCTCCTCGACAGCGGGGCCGGGCGATTGTTCTGCACAAGCGGTGCTGGCGATGGCGGGGGCTGTGGAGGCGCGGCCCGTCGTGGCGCTTCCGCCGGCCGTACGGAACAGGGCACCGGCAGCCGTACGGTCACCCGCGTCCCCTCGCCCGGCCGCCCCGTCACCTCCACCGTGCCATGCACCTCGGCCGCCCGCGCCCGCAGGCCCCGCAGCCCGTAGCCCTCGTGCGGCGCGGACGGGTCGAAACCGCGGCCGAAGTCCCGTACCTCCAAGGTCAGAGCCTCCTCGTCGTAGCCGAGCCGCACCTCGGCCCCGGCGTCCGGGCCCGCGTGCTTGCGTACGTTGCTGAGCGCCTCCTGGCAGGAGCGCAGGGCCACCACCTCGATCCAGGGCGGCAGTTCCCGCGCCCGGCCGGTCACCGCGAACGCGGCGTGGTGGCGCGCCGCGAGCCGGCCCAGCGCATCCGGCAGCGAACCGCCGTCGTCCAGGTCGGCGGGGGCACGGCCCGCGACCAGGGCGCGGGCCTCCGCCAGGTTCTCGCGCGCGGTCTGCTCCATGAGCGCCAAGTGCCGCCGCGCGCCCGGCCGGTCGTGCTCCAGCTCGGACTCCACGGCCTGCACCAGCATCAGCAGACTGGTGAACCCCTGGGCGAGGGTGTCGTGGATCTCGCGCGACATCCGCTCGCGTTCGGCCAGGGCGCCGCGCTCGGCGGAGAGCCGGGCGATCTCCTCGCGGTTGGCGTCGAGTTCGGCGATCAACGCGGCCCGGTCCCGGCTCTGCTCGATCACCCGCAGGATCCAGCTTCCGGTCATCAGGGAGAACACCAGCGTGACCATCCCGGACACCGCGTTGGCGTAGAGCACCGACGGCTCGGGCCGCCAGACCGCGGCCCAGCCCGCCACCGGCACGATGCTCACAGCGGCCGCGCACTGCAGCGCACGGCGGCGGCTGAGCAGCATGAAGCACTGGGGCACGAGGCCGAAGGTGGCGAGCCGCCCCTCGGGAGCGGCCCAGGCCACGGCCGAGAACACCGCCACGACCGGCACCAGATACCGCAGGCCCGCCCGGTCGTCGGCGCGCTCCGTGTGCATCAGCGGCCGGCCGGCGGCCACGTACCACGGCACGAGCAGCGCGAGCAGGCAGCAGGCGCCGATACGGACGGCGCTCGGCGCGCCGGACTCCGCGCCGAGCACGAAGGCCAGGGTGCCGGCCCACACGACGGCGAAGTACCCGTCCCAGCCGGACCACAGCCGCTCGAAGACATGCGAGTCCCGCGGCCCGTCGCCCTCGCTCAGCCCTCGCCCCGGCTCTTCCACCGGAAGGTCCCCAGACACAGCAGCAATCCTCCGATGCACCAGGCGCCGAGCACCAGAGCGGTGCGTCCGTACTCCCAACTGCCCGCCGATTCCAGGATCTTGGCGGACTCGGGCAGGAACACCCCGCGCAGGCCCTGGCACATCCACTTCAGCGGGAAGAGCGCGCCGATGTTCAGCATCCAGCCCGGCAGCGTGTCGATGGCGATGTAGACACCGGAGATGAACTGCAGCACGAGGAAGGGCAGGACGACCACCGAGGAGGCGCTGCGCGCGGACTTCGGCACGCTGCTGATCGCGATGCCGAGCAGGGCGCAGCCGGTCAGGCCGAGCAGGAACACCCAGCCGAAGGTCAGCCAGTCGGCCGCGTCCGCCGGCAGCTCGATGTCGTAGAACACCGTCCCCACGACCAGCAGGGCGACCGTCTCCAGGGCCCCGGTGACGAGGACCAGCCAGATCTTGCCGAGGAAGTACGCGCTCGGCGGCATCGGGGTGCCGCGCAGCCGGCGCAGCACCTTCTCGTCGCGTTCGATCGCGATGGACAGGCCCAGGGACTGGAAGCTGGTGGACATGATGCCCGCGGCGATCATGGCGGGCACGTACAGCTGCGAGGCCGTGATGCCGGCGCCTTCCACGTCGTCGCTGAAGATCGAGGCGAAGAGGAAGAGGATGACGATGGGGAAGGCGAAGGTGAACACCACCTGCTCGCGCTGCCGGAAGAACTGCCGTAATTCCAGGGCGCCTTGATGCAGCCCGAGACTCCATGCGCCGGGCAGCCGCTCGCTCGTGGCCCGGCGGGCGGGCAGGTCCGTCGTCGTCATCGCGCGCTCTCCTGTCCGGTGAGCCGGAGGTAGACGTCCTCCAGCGTGGGGCGGCTGATGCGCAGGCCGGGGATCTCGCCGTCGTAGCGCCTCATGAGCCCGGCGACGGTACGGGTGGGGGTCGTGGTCCGCTCGCTGCGCGGGCTGCCGTCGGGCTCGGTCCACTCGACGGTGGCCTCGCCGCTGTACGACTCGCGCAGGTGCGCCGGGGTCCCCTCCGCGGCGATCCGGCCGCCCGCGATGACCGCGAGCCGGTCGGCGAGCGCCTCGGCCTCCTCCAGATAGTGCGTGGTGAGCAGGATGGTGGTGCCCTCGGCCGCGAGCTGCCGGATCAGGCTCCAGAACTGCCGGCGCGCGCCCGGGTCGAAGCCGGTGGTCGGCTCGTCGAGCAGCAGCAGCTCGGGCCCGCCGATCACGCCGAGCGCCACATCGAGCCGCCGCCGCTGTCCGCCGGAGAGCGCCTTGATCCGGCTGCCGGCCTTCTCCGCCAGGCCGACGAGTTCGATCACCTCATCCGGCTGACGGGGGTTCGGGTAGTAACGGGAGAAATGCCGCACGGTCTCCCGCACCGTCAACTCGCCGGGCGCCGACTCGTCCTGCCAGACGATGCCGACTTTCCCGCGCCAGGAGCGCGTGGCCGTCGCGGGGTCTTCGCCGAGCACCTCGACCTCGCCCGCGTCCCGTGCGCGGTGGCCCTGGAGGATCTCCACGGTCGTGGACTTCCCGGCGCCATTGGGCCCGAGCAGGCCGAACACCTCGCCGGACCGTATCGACAGATCGACACCGGCTACGGCATCCAGCTGTCCGTATCGCTTGCGCAGTCCCCGTGTCCGGACCGCGAGTTCACCTGTGGTGGCCGTCATGGCACCCAGCGTCCCGCGGGGACGTGCCGCCGGGCACCACCGTCCGTACCGGCCGATGTCCACCGAACGATGGACACACAGCCGCGTACGGCACAATGACCCCGGGCCCCGGCCGGACGGCGAAAGTGACGGAACTGCTGATGAGCAAGACGACCACGGCGAGCACGGATGTCCTCGACGGCCACGACGAGGCGTCGGGCGGACAGCCCGCGCGCAGTGTCGGCGGCAGCCGTGCGCTCGGCATCCTTCTGGTGATCACCGGTCTGGCCGGAGTGCTCGCCGCGTGGGTCATCACCCTCGACAAGTTCAAGCTGCTCGAGGACCCGACCTTCAAGCCCGCGTGCAGCCTCAACCCCGTGGTGTCCTGCGGGAACATCATGAAGAGCGACCAGGCCGAGGTGTTCGGCTTCCCGAACCCGATGCTCGGCCTGGTCACCTACGGCATCGTCGTCTGCGTGGGCATGAGCCTGATCGCCCGCGCCCGCTTCCCGCGCTGGTACTGGCTGACGCTCAACGCCGGCATGCTCTTCGGCGTCGCCTTCTGCACCTGGCTCCAGTACCAGTCGCTCTACACCATCAACTCGCTGTGCCTGTGGTGCTGCCTCGCGTGGGTCGCCACGATCGTCATGTTCTGGTACGTGACCTCGCACAACATCCGCCACGGCCTGCTGCCCGCACCGTCCTGGCTGCGCTCGTTCCTGGACGAGTTCACCTGGGTGCTGCCGGTCCTGCACGTGGGCATCATCGGCATGCTGATCCTGACGCGCTGGTGGGACTTCTGGACCAGCTGAGGCCGGCGGGACTTACGGACCGGCTGGCCTTCTACGCGAGTGCCAGGAACAGTTTCTCCAGTTCCGCCTCTGTGAGCGGTGCCTGCTCGCCGGCCTCGGCCGCGCCCGCGCAGTCCCGCATCCCCGAGGCGATGATCTTGAACCCGGCCCGGTCGAGGGCGCGCGAGACGGCGGCGAGCTGCGTGACCACGTCCTTGCAGTCCCGGCCGTCCTCGATCATCGCGATCACCCCGGCCAGCTGACCCTGGGCGCGGCGCAGCCGGTTGAGCACGGCGGTCCGGCTCTCTTCGTTGACCTGCATCTCGGGATCCTTACGGAGGTTCAGGCGCGCTGGAGGGCTTCGCGTACGGGCGCGAGAGCCGCAGGACGCGGACGGTTGAAGGGCAGCTTGCCGAGCATCACGGCCATGCCGCAGGTGTTGCTCACGCCGGAGTAGACCAGACCGCCCGCGATGCCGGCGGACAGCAGCGCCGCCCACGGAGTGACCAGCGAACCGGCGAGGCCGAGCAGAACCAGCGAGCCGGCCGTGAACCGTACCTGCCGGTCCATGGCCCATACGTTCCGCTCGGGCTGCGCGGCGGTCTCCACCGGCAGACCGGCCGCGCGCCACGCGTCCGTACCGCCGTCGAGTCCGGTGGCCGGAACACCGGCGGCGGCGAGCTGCGCGCAGGCGTTCGCCGAGCGCATCCCGGCCGCGCACACCACGATCAGCTCGCGCCGCGCCGCGGCGGTGCGCAGCTCGCCGAGCAGCTGCGGAAGGCTGTCGAGCGGGAGGTTGAGGGCGCCGGGGACATGGCCGGCCGCGTACTCGCCCGGCCCGCGGACATCGATGATCAGCGTCGTGCCCGCGTCCTTGGCGGCGAGTGCGGCGGGGGTGAGCGTGGGGTTCATGGGGGAGGGCTCCTGGAGGGGTGAGGCGGTGGGGCAGGGGGCGGTCTTTCGAGCGTTACGGAATTCAGGCGGCCGGGGCAGTAGCAGTGGCGGACCGGCCCGCCGCCCAGGTTGCGTACCCGCCATCGAGGTTGACCACCTCGCGGCCGAGTGCGGTGAGCAGCCGCTGGGCGTTGTGCCCGCGCAGACCGACCTGACAGTGGACGATGAGCCGGCCCTCGGGCAGCTCGGCGGCGCGGTCGCGCAGCTCGTCCAGGGGGATGTTCACGGCGCCGGGGATCGACCCGGCGGCGTGCTCGGCGGGGGAGCGGACATCGATGATCGCACCCTCGGCGCCGTCGAGTTCATGCCACTGCACGGTGCGGGCGGTGCCGTCGGCGAGGTTCTCGGCGATCAGGCCCGCCATGTTCACCGGGTCCTTGGCCGAGCCGTACGGCGGGGCGTACGCGAGCTCCAAGTCCGCGAGCTCGGAGACGGTCAGGCCGCCCGCCATGGCCGTGGCGATCACGTCGATGCGCTTGTCGACCCCGTCCGCGCCGACGGCCTGCGCACCGAGGATCCGCTCGTCGCGCGGGTCGAACAGCACCTTGAGCGCGATGGGCGAGGCCCCCGGGTAGTAGCCGGCGTGCGAGCCCGGGTGCAGGTGCAGGGCCTGGTACGGGCGGCCCGCGGCGCGCAGCCGCTTCTCGTTCCAGCCCGTGGCTGCCGCGGTGAGGTCGAAGACCCGCACGATGGCGGTGGAGGTGGCGGCACGGGCCCGTACCGGACGGCCCGTGAGCGCGTCGGCCACGAGGCGGCCGTGCCGGTTGGCGAGGTTGGCCAGCGGGACGAGCACCGGGTCCCCGGTCAGGGCGTCCCGCTTCTCGGCGGCGTCGCCGACCGCGAAGATGTCCGGGTCGCTGGTCCGCTGCGCCTCGTCGACGGCGATGCCGCCGCGCGGCCCGAGCTCCAGACCCGCGGCCACCGCGAGCGAGGTCTCCGGGCGCACGCCGATCGACAACAGGACGAGGTGGGCGGGCAGGGTCCGGCCGTCGGCGAGTTCCACGGTGGAGGGCAGCACCTTGGCGGCCTGCGCGCCGAGCTCGACCCGTACGCCGTGGGCCCGCAGCCGGTCGGCGACCGGGGCGGCCATCTCGGGGTCGAGCGGCGTGAGGACCTGGTCGGCGAGCTCCACGAGCGTCACGTCCAGACCGCGCTCGCGCAGATTCTCCGCGGCCTCGACCCCGATGAACCCGCCGCCGACGACCACGGCGCTGCGCACGTCCTGCGCGAGTGCCTCGGCGATCCGGTCGGCGTCGCTCACGTCGCGCAGCGTGTGGGCGCGCTCGACGCCCGGCAGATCGGGGACAAAGGGGCGCGCGCCGGGGCTCAGGACGATGCGGTCGTACGACTCGGTGTACTCGCGGCCGGTGGCGAGGTCGCGCACCCGGACGGTACGGGCGTCGCGGTCGATCGCCACCGCCTCGTTGTGCACCCGTACGTCGATACGGAAGCGCGCGGCGAGCGATTCGGGGGTCTGCAGGAGCAGGGCGTCGCGCTGCTCGATGGTGCCGCCCAGGTAGTACGGCAGCCCGCAGTTCGCGTAACTGACATGGGCGCCGCGCTCGAGGACCACGATCTCGGCCCGCTCGTCGAGCCGGCGCAGCCGGGTCGCGGCGGACATGCCGCCGGCGACTCCGCCGATGACGATCACCTTCATGCCGTCCTGCTTCATTGCGGTCACTGCTGTCACTCCTGACGCTTCGTGCTCAGTTCATCCCCCTTCCCCGATACCCCCTACCGTATCACTGGATACCCCCGAGGGTATTTACGGGCGCTCGCCGTACGGCGTTGTCGGACCCGTGTCCTAGGGTTGGCGTCGTGGAGCCCGATCTGTTTACCGCCGCCGCCGAAGAGCGCCAGGAGAAGGAGCCGGCCAGTAGTCCGCTGGCGGTGCGGATGCGTCCGCGCACCCTCGACGAAGTCGTGGGCCAGGGACATCTGCTGAAGCCGGGATCGCCGCTGCGGCGCCTGGTCGGGGAGGGCAGCGGCGGCCCCGCGGGCCCCTCGTCCGTGATCCTCTGGGGACCGCCGGGCACCGGGAAGACGACGCTGGCGTACGTGGTCTCCAAGGCCACCAACAAGCGCTTCGTGGAGCTCTCCGCGATCACCGCGGGCGTCAAGGAGGTCCGCGCCGTCATCGAGGGCGCCCGCCGCGCGACCGGGGGCTACGGCAAGGAGACCGTGCTCTTCCTCGACGAGATCCACCGCTTCAGCAAGGCCCAGCAGGACTCCCTGCTGCCCGCCGTGGAGAACCGCTGGGTCACCCTGATCGCGGCCACGACGGAGAACCCGTACTTCTCGGTGATCTCCCCCCTCCTGTCCCGCTCGCTGCTGCTCACGCTCGAACCGCTCACGGACGAGGACCTCAGAGGGCTCCTGGACCGCGCCCTGGCCGAGGAGCGCGGACTCGGCGGCTCGGTCACGCTCGCCGAGGACGCCGCCGACCACCTGCTGCGCATCGCCGGCGGCGACGCCCGCCGCGCGCTCACCGCCCTCGAAGCCGGCGCGGGCGCCGCGCTCGCCAAGAGCGAGCAGGAGATCACCCTGCAGACCCTCGAGGAGTCCGTCGACCGGGCCGCGGTGAAGTACGACCGCGACGGCGACCAGCACTACGACGTGGCCAGCGCCCTCATCAAGTCCATCCGCGGCTCCGACGTGGACGCGGCGCTGCACTACCTCGCGCGGATGATCGAGGCCGGCGAGGACCCCCGGTTCATCGCCCGCCGCCTGATGATCTCCGCCAGCGAGGACATCGGCCTCGCCGACCCCACCGCCCTGTCCACGGCCGTGGCCGCCGCTCAGGCCGTCGCGATGATCGGCTTCCCCGAAGCCGCCCTCACCCTGAGCCACGCCACCATCGCCCTGGCCCTCGCCCCCAAGTCCAATGCGGCCACGCTGGCGATCGGCGCCGCCATGGAGGACGTACGCAAGGGACTTGCCGGACCCGTGCCCCCGCACCTGCGCGACGGGCACTACAAGGGCGCGGCCAAGCTCGGCCACGCGCAGGGCTATGTCTATCCGCACGATGTGCCCGGAGGCATCGCGGCCCAGCAGTACGCGCCCGACGCGATCAAGGGCAAGCGCTACTACCAGCCGACCCGGTACGGGGCCGAGGCGCGGTACGCGGACGTGGTCGACCGCGTCCGCGAGCGCCTGACCGGCGAAAAGAGCGAGCGGGGCGAGCGGGGCGAGAAGAGCACGGAGGGACCGGCCGACGGGCGCTAGCCGCCGCCCGCGCCTACGCTCGGCGGCATGGCGGGCAGCACGGCAGGTCGAGGCGGACGCAGACTCCGTACGCTGCTGCTCGCCGCCTGCGCATCCCTGACGGTGGCCGCGGGCTGCACCCCGCTCCAAGTCGAGCGCGCGGACGGCCGCTTCCACACCGCGTCACCCGAGGCCACGGCCTCCAAGCCGCCCCCGAAGAAATCCCCGACGCCCACCCCCACCCCGTCCCGGACCCTCGCGAGCAAAGGCTTCCCGCCCGACGCGAAGACCGCCCGCGCCCAGCTGGCCGCGCTTCAGGTCGCCTGGGGCAAGAACTGGGAGACGTACAAGCGGGCGGAGTTCGGCGAGACCTGGTCGGACGCCGTGGACGTGCCCGGCGGACGCAACGGCTGCGACACCCGCGACGACGTCCTGCGCCGCGACCTGAAGAACCTCAAGGAGGGCGACCGCAACCCCTGCGTGGTCGTCTCCGGCACGCTCGTCGATCCGTACACGGGCAAGGAACTCCCGTACTACTACCGCCGCGCCTCGCAGATCGAGTCCGACCACATCGTGGCGCTCGGCGCGGCCTGGCGGGCGGGCGCCTGGGCCTGGAGCCCGCAGCAGCGCCTGAACTACGCCAACGACCTCGACGTGCTGCTCGCCACGGACAAAGAGACCAACACCGCCAAGAGCAGCCAGACCCCCGACAAGTGGAAGCCGCCGCGGCAGGCGTACTGGTGCGAGTACGCCCGCCGCTGGACCGGGATCAAGGCCAAGTACAAGCTGACGGTCACCGCCCCGGAGAAGCTGGCCCTCCAGGACATGCTCGCCACCTGCAAATAGCGCCCGCTCGCCCGTACTTCAGCGGTACGGCCGGAATCTTTCAGCGGTACGGCCGGAATCCGGGCCCCGTCGGATGGAGGCCGGTCACGCCCATGACCACCGAATACAGACTGGTCTCCGCCGAGATGAACAGGCGGTTGCGCTTGGCGCCGCCCCAGGTGATGTTCGCGACCGCCTCGGGGACCACGAGCCGCCCGATGAGGGTGCCGTCCGGGTCGTAGCAGTGCACGCCGTCGCCCATCGCAGCCGCCCACAGCCGGCCGCCGTCGTCGAAGCGCAGATTGTCGAAGCGGGCCTGCGGCCGCGCACCGGCCTCGGCGAACACCTTGCCGTCCGACAGCGTCCCGTCCTCGCGCACCTCGAAGACGCGGATGCAGCCCGCCCTCGTGTCGGAGACGAACAGCTGCCGCTCGTCCGCCGAGAAGACCAGACCGTTGGGCGCCCCGAAACAGTCGGCCACCAGGCGGACTTCACCGGTGTCCGGGTCGATCCGGTAGACATTGTTGGCCCCGATCTCGCTCTCGGCCCGGTACCCCTCGTAATCGCTGGTGATCCCGAAGTCCGGGTCCGAGAACCAGACCGAACCGTCGGACTTCACGGCCGCGTCGTTGGGGCTGTTGAGCCGCTTGCCCTGCCAGCGGTCGGCGAGCACCGTGACGGTGCCGTCGTGCTCGGTGCGGGTGATGCGCCGGTTGCCCTGCTCGCAGGTGATCAGCCGGCCCTGCCGGTCGAGGGTGTTGCCGTTGGTGTGCCCGGCGGCGCGCCGGAAGACGCCGACCGCCCCGGTCTCCTCGTCCCAGCGCAGCATCCGGTCGTTGGGGATGTCGCTCCAGACCAGCTGCCGCCAGGCGGGCACGTACACCGGCCCTTCCGCCCAGCGGCACCCGGTGAACAGGACCTCGAGATCCGCGTCCCCGTTCATGCACCGCCCGGTACGGAAGCGCTCGTCGAACATCTCGTACAGCTCAGGACGCTGGTCGCCCATGGACCCTCCCGGTCTCGACCGAGCCGTTCGCCATTGAACGTCATTCGGCTTGATCGGAAGATTGCAGGATGAGGTATGGTCGCGACAAGACATGGCCATACGAAGAGTGGTGGATCACATCGATGGATCAGACCGACCGTGCACTCCTCGCGCGACTCCAGCAGGACGCCACGCAGTCGTACGCGACCCTGGGCGAGGCGGTGGGCCTCTCCGCGGGCGCGGCGCACGAGCGCGTACGGAAGCTGCGGGCGCGCGGCATCATCCGGCGCACCACCGTCGAGGTGGACCCGGCGGCCGTGGGCGGCGGGGTCCTGGCGTACGTGATGGTGGACTCGGCCGCGTGGATGGGGGATTCGGCCGAGGCCTTCGCGGCGATCCCCGAGATCCTGGAGGCGCACATCATCGCCGGCAGCGCCTCGGTCCTGGTCAAGGTCAGAACCGCCACCACCGAGCAACTCCAGGACGTGCTGCGCCGGATCTACGCGATCGAGGGCGTCAGCGGCACCCAGGCCACGGTCGCCCTGGAGACGTTCTTCGAACGCCCTGTGTCGCCGTGCGCGAGCGAGCCGGAGGAGGCTTGAGAGGGCGCCCGACAACGTGAGGGGCGCCCGAAGGACCGGAGGGCGGCTCAGTCCGCGGCAGCCGTGAACAACTGGTGCATCGCCCGCCGCAGATCCGTGACCCCGCGCACCGGCTCCGGGAAATCGAAGCGGGCGTCGAAGCAGCGCCCGTCACCGGTGAACCGGATCCGCAGCCCGAACCGGTCGAGCGCCAGCGGCACCGCGCGCTCGGTGCTCGCGAGCCCGGCCCGCTCGCCGAGCAGCGAACCGAGGAGCCGCACCTGGTCCCCGTGGCCCGCGTGCAGATGCTGAAGCAGCTCGGCCTCGTGCTCGACGAGGGGATCGGCCGCCGCCGCGGCGAAGGCGTCCGGCTCGACCTTCTCCGAGCCCCACAGGTCGTCCACGGAGATCTCGCCGACCTCCAGACGCAGCGCCATCCGGCCGGGCTCGGCCCGTTCCGGCACCTGCGTCAGCCAGCCCGAGAGCCAGGCCCGTCCCCGGATACGGTGGGGGACGGCGACGGGGGCGACGTCCGTGATCTCCAGCACGGCCTGGAGCTCGTCGTCCTGCGCGTGCGTGGCCGCCCGCACCGGCGGGGCATCGGCCGGGAACACAAGCAGCACATCGCCTTCCGGGGTCACCTCGCGGGCGAGCGGCATGAGCAGCTCCTGGGGTGCGCGCACGGACCCGGGGACGAGCAGCACCGCGGAGCATGTACTCTGTACGAGAGTTCGTGTGCGTTCGGCTGCTGACGGCAGTCGGGCGAGTTCAAGCCCGCTGGGATGCGGCTGACCACGATCTGATCGGCCCGCCGTCATGTCGATGCCTTCGACGCCGCCTTCTTGTGCGTGCGCTGCATCGGCGTTCTTCGTGCTGTCCGTGATGGGTGTGGTGTTCCCTGGGCGAGACATGCGGTCTCCTTAAGTAAGGTGAGCCTAACCTAACCTATTTCGGAGGTCTGGAGAACGTGCCTAACCAGTCGCGTCCCAAGGTCAAGAAGTCCCGTGCGCTCGGCATTGCGCTGACGCCGAAGGCCGTCAAGTACTTCGAGGCCCGTCCCTACCCGCCGGGCGAGCACGGCCGTGGCCGCAAGCAGACGTCGGACTACAAGGTCCGTCTGCTCGAGAAGCAGCGTCTGCGCGCCCAGTACGACGTGTCGGAGCGCCAGCTGGTCCGTGCCTACGAGCGCGCCAGCAAGGTGCAGGGCAAGACCGGTGAGGCGCTGATCGTCGAGCTCGAGCGCCGTCTCGACGCCCTGGTCCTGCGTTCGGGCATCGCCCGCACCATCTACCAGGCCCGCCAGATGGTCGTCCACGGCCACATCGAGGTCAACGGCGGCAAGGTCGACAAGCCGTCCTTCCGCGTCCGTCCCGACGACGTCGTGACCGTCCGCGAGCGCTCCCGCGAGAAGCCGCTGTTCCAGGTCGCGCGTGAGGGCGGCTTCGCCCCCGAGGGCGAGACCCCGCGTTACCTCCAGGTCAACCTGAAGGCCCTGGCCTTCCGCCTGGACCGTGACCCGAACCGCAAGGAAATCCCGGTCATCTGCGACGAGCAGCTCGTCGTCGAGTACTACGCCCGCTGATTTCCCAGCAGGCGTAGGACCCTTCCGCGGTCAGCCCGCCGCTTCCCCGCCCTTGGCGGGGGAGCCGGCGGGCTTTCGCGTTCCGTCGGAGCGTCCCGGCCGGGGCACGCTGACCTTCGGCGCCGCGGGGGCCGCCGGTTGCTGCGAGGCCAGCGCGCGCTCCACCGCCTCGTCGAGCGTCAGCGCCTTGCCCTTCGCGAGGCACCGTTCGTACCGTGCCCGCCCCAGCAGCTCGCCCGCCTGCTGCCGGCACAGCGCACGCGGCGAACTGAAGTAGCCCGAACCGAACAGCGGCAGCCCCACCGAACCCCACACCGGCTCCGCCGCACCCTGAAGGACCGCGGCCTCGGCCGGATCGCCCTCGCTCGCCGTGACCAGGGCTAGCAGCTCGATCGCGAGCACCAGACCCACCAGGTCGCGGAACGTGTGGTCGATGGTGATGCACTCGCGCAGCAGCTCCCTGGCGCGGACGTACTCGCCGCGGGTCCAGGCCGCATACGCGATCACATACAGCGCGTACGCACGCGTCCAGCGCTCCCCGTGCTCGCGGCAGATCTCCTCGACCTCCTCGCACAGGGCGAGGGCGGCCGGCAGGTCCCCCTGGAACACCAGGGACATGGCGAGCTCCACCTGCCCCATCAGGACATTGCTGTTGAGCTCGCCCAGCTGCCGGTAGCGCACGAGCGCCTCGCGGAACAGCAGCTCCGCCCGCTCCATGTCGTCGGTGACCAGCGCGAGACAGCCCATCCGGTGCACGGCGTACGCCACGGCGAGCGGGTTGTCCGTACGGTCGGCCTCGTCTCGGCACTCCTGGAGCGCGGCCAGCGCGTCCACCGTGCCGCCTTGCAGGATCGCCACGTAACCGAGCACCCACAGCGCCTTGAGGCGGGACTCCGGGTAGTCCTCCGCGCCGTCCAGCTCCACCGCGCGGTCCAGCCAGTGCCGGCCCTCGGCGAGCCGGCCGCAGCCGACCCAGTAGAACCACAGCGTGCCCGCCAGGTACTGGCCCAGGTGGGCCTCGCCGGGCTCGGTCAGACAGAACTCCAACGCGGCCCGCAGATGCGGCAGTTCGGCCTCGATCCGGGTGGCGACGGCGGTCTGCCGCGGCGAGAACCAGTCGAGTTCGCAGTACGTCGCCAGGCCCATGTACCAGTCGCGGTGCCGGCGCCGCATCCGCCCGGCGTCCCCGGAGGCCGCCAGCCACTCGGCTCCGTACGCCCTGACCGTGTCCAGCATGCGGTAGCGCACACCGGTCGGGGACTCCTCGCGCGCCAGGACGGACTGGGTGAGCAGCGCCTCCAGGACATCGAGCACCTCCGGCGACTCCAGGCCGTGGCCGCCGCACACGTACTCCGCCGCATCGAGGTCGAAGGCCCCGGTGAACACCGACAGGCGGGACCACAGCAGACGCTCGGCCGGGCCGCACAGCTCATGGCTCCAGCCGACCGTCGTCCGCAGCGTCTGATGGCGGGGGAGCGCCCCGCTGGTGCCGCCGGTCAGGAGGGCGAAGCGGTCGTCGAGCCGCTCCAGGAGCCCGGCCGGGGACAGGGCGCGCAGCCGGCCCGCCGCCAGCTCCACGGCGAGCGGGATCCCGTCCAGGCGCCGGCAGACCTCGGCCAGGGTGTCCGCGTCCCGCGTATCGGACAGGGCGGCGCGCTCGGCCAGCAGCGCGACCGCGTCCCGCTCCGGCAGCGGCCCGAGCGCGAGGATGCGCTCACCCTCCACATTGAGCGGGCGACGGCCCGAGGCGAGCACCCGCAGGCCGGGGCAGCGGCGCAGCAGCGTGCGCACCAGGGCGCCGCACGGCTCGGCGAGATGCTCGAACCCGTCGACCACGAGCAGCAGTTCACGCTCGGCGAGATGGTCGAGCAGGACGGTCCGCGGCGGACGCCCCGTGTGGTCGGTCAGGCCGAAGGTCTCGACGAGGGCGTGCTCGACCAGATCGGCCTCCCGCACCGAGGCCAGCTCCACCAGCCAGATCCCGTCGGCCGGCGCGCGGTGCAGCGAGGCGGCCCGCAGGGCGGTACGGGACTTCCCCACGCCGCCGGTCCCCACCACCGTGACCAGACGCGCCGTGTCCATCAGGGCGTCCAGCTCGGCCAGTTCGGCCGTCCGTCCGACGAACGCGTCGAGTTCGATGGGGAGATTGCCCGAGGGCGCGCCCGCAAGGGGGCGCTGAGACCGTCGCATGGGGAACGCAGCGTACTCAGGCGTACGCACTCCGTACAATCGGATCAGGCAACTCCCCGCGCGCTGAGCGGGAATCCGGTACGGAGCGCCAGGCCCGGCGCGATAAGGTCGGACACGACTTATCCATGGCCGACAAGGCTCGCAAGCCCCGAAGGAGTGCGAGCGTCCCGCAGGAGCCCGAGCGATTTCGCAGAGCCCGGGCCTTCCGCAGGAGCTCAGCGCTCCGAGGCCCCGACAGCAGAGAGCGGTGCAGCGTGACCGGTGGTGAGGTGGCCGGGATCCTCGTGGCCGTCTTCTGGGCGATCCTGGTCTCGTTCCTCGCCGTCGCGCTGGCGAGGCTCGCGCAGACGCTCAAGGCGACCACCAAGCTCGTGGCGGACGTGACCGAGCAGGCCGTGCCGCTGCTCGCCGACGCCTCCGCGACCGTGCGCTCCGCGCAGACCCAGCTCGACCGGGTCGACGCCATCGCCACGGACGTCCAGGAGGTCACCTCCAACGCCTCCGCGCTGTCCACCACGGTCGCCTCCACCTTCGGCGGCCCTCTCGTCAAGGTCGCGGCCTTCGGTTACGGGGTGCGCAGGGCCGTCGCAGGGCGCAAGGGCGGTGCGACCGGTGATTCTCAGAGAATGCCGCGCAAGACGCCCAGGCGTACGGTGATCGTGGGCCGGGCCGTGCCGGCCGCTCGCCGGGGCAAGCGGAACGACAGGAACGCGAGGGACTGACGCAGCATGTTCCGCCGTACGTTCTGGTTCACCGCGGGCGCAGCCGCCGGCGTGTGGGCCACCACCAAGGTCAACCGCAAGATCAAGCAGCTGACCCCCGAGAGCCTCGCGGCCCAGGCCGCCAACAAGGCGATCGACGCGGGCCACCGGCTCAAGGACTTCGCCCTCGACGTACGGGCCGGTATGGCCCAGCGCGAGGCCGAACTCGGCGAGGCACTCGGCCTGGAGCACGACCCGGACGCCGAACTGCCCGCCCAGCGGCGGGTGGTGGCGATCGAGAACCGCGCACCGGGCTCCCGCAAGCACCAGATCACTTCGCACCAGACGTACGAGAACGGCTCGTACACGTACAACCGGAATGAGGACCACTGATGGAGTCGGCTGAAATCCGCCGCCGCTGGCTGAGCTTCTTCGAGGAGCGTGGGCACAAGGTCGTGCCGTCGGCGTCGCTGATCGCAGACGACCCGACGCTGCTCCTCGTCCCGGCCGGCATGGTGCCGTTCAAGCCCTACTTCCTGGGCGAGACCAAGCCGCCCGCGCCGCGCGTGACCAGCGTGCAGAAGTGCGTGCGCACGCCCGACATCGAAGAGGTCGGCAAGACCACGCGGCACGGCACGTTCTTCCAGATGTGCGGCAACTTCTCCTTCGGCGACTACTTCAAGGAAGGCGCCATCAAGTACGCCTGGGAGCTGCTCACCAGCCCTCAGGACAAGGGTGGTTACGGCCTGGAGCCGGAGAAGCTCTGGATCACCGTCTACCTCGACGACGACGAGGCCGAGCGCATCTGGCACGAGGTCGTCGGCGTGCCGAAGGAGCGCATCCAGCGCCTGGGCAAGAAGGACAACTTCTGGTCCATGGGCGTCCCCGGCCCCTGCGGCCCGTGCTCGGAGATCAACTACGACCGCGGCCCCGAGTTCGGCGAAGAGGGCGGCCCGGCGGTCAACGACGAGCGCTACGTGGAGATCTGGAACCTGGTCTTCATGCAGTACGAGCGCGGCCCGGGCACCGGCAAGGACGACTTCGAGATCCTCGGCGACCTGCCCTCGCAGAACATCGACACCGGTCTCGGCCTCGAGCGCCTCGCCATGATCCTTCAGGGCGTGCAGAACATGTACGAGATCGACACCTCCCGTGTCGTGATCGACAAGGCCACCGAGCTCACCGGCGTCCGCTACGGCGCCGCCCAGGCCTCGGACGTCTCGCTGCGCGTGGTCACCGACCACATGCGCACCTCCGTGATGCTCATCGGTGACGGCGTGACCCCCGGCAACGAGGGCCGCGGCTACGTGCTGCGCCGCATCATGCGCCGCGCCATCCGCAACATGCGCCTGCTCGGCGCCACCGGCCCGGTCGTCAAGGACCTCATCGACGTCGTCATCGACACGATGGGGCAGCAGTACCCCGAGCTGGTCACCGACCGCCAGCGGATCGAGACCGTCGCGCTCGCCGAAGAGGCCGCCTTCCTCAAGGCGCTCAAGGGCGGCACGAACATCCTCGACACCGCCGTCACCGAGACCAAGGCCGCGGGCGGCTCCGTGCTCTCCGGCGACAAGGCGTTCCTGCTCCACGACACCTGGGGCTTCCCGATCGACCTCACCCTCGAGATGGCCGCCGAACAGGGCCTCTCGGTGGACGAGGAAGGCTTCCGCCGCCTCATGAAGGAGCAGCGGGACCGCGCCAAGGCCGACGCCCAGGCCAAGAAGACCGGCCACGCCGACATGTCCGGCTACCGCGAGATCGCGGACAACGCCGGCGCCACCGACTTCATCGGCTACACCTCCACCGAGGGCGAGTCCAAGGTCGTCGGCATCCTCGTCAACGGTGTGCCCTCGCCCGCCGCCGTCGAGGGCGACGAGGTCGAGATCGTCCTCGACCGCACCCCCTTCTACGCCGAGGGCGGCGGCCAGATCGGCGACACCGGCCGCATCAAGCTGCACTCCGGCGCTGTCGTCGAGGTCCGCGACTGTCAGAAGCCCGTCCCCGGCGTCTACGTGCACAAGGGCGTCGTCCAGGTCGGTGAGGTCACCGTCGGCGCCCCGGCCCAGGCCGTCATCGACGTGATGCGCCGCCGCGCCATCGCCCGCGCCCACTCGGCCACGCACCTCACCCACCAGGCCCTGCGCGACGCGCTCGGCCCGCAGGCCGCCCAGGCCGGTTCCGAGAACCAGCCCGGCCGCTTCCGCTTCGACTTCGGCTCCCCGTCCGCCGTACCGACGGCCGTGATGACCGACGTCGAGCAGAAGATCAACGAAGTTCTCGCCCGCGAACTCGACGTCCAGGCCGAGGTCATGTCGATCGACGAGGCCAAGAAGCAGGGCGCCATCGCCGAGTTCGGCGAGAAGTACGGCGAGCGCGTGCGCGTCGTGACCATCGGCGACTTCTCCAAGGAACTGTGCGGCGGCACCCACGTCCACAACACCGCCCAGCTCGGCCTGGTGAAGCTGCTCGGCGAATCGTCGATCGGCTCGGGTGTGCGCCGTATCGAGGCCCTCGTCGGCGTGGACGCGTACAACTTCCTCGCCCGTGAGCACACGGTCGTCGCCCAGATCCAGGAGCTGGTCAAGGGCCGCTCCGAGGAGCTCCCGGAGAAGATCTCCGCCATGCTCGGCAAGCTGAAGGACGCCGAGAAGGAGATCGAGAAGTTCCGCGCGGAGAAGGTGCTCCAGGCCGCCGCCGGTCTCGCCCAGGGCGCCCAGGACGTACGCGGCGTCGCCCTCGTCACTGGCCAGGTGCCCGACGGCACCGGCGCCGACGACCTGCGCAAGCTGGTCCTCGACGTACGCGGCCGCATCCCGTCCGACCGCCCGGCCGTGGTCGCCCTGTTCACCACCGCCAACGGCAAGCCGCTCACGGTCATCGCCACCAACGAGGCGGCGCGCGAGCGCGGCCTCAAGGCCGGCGACCTGGTCCGTACGGCCGCCAAGACCCTCGGCGGCGGAGGCGGCGGCAAGCCGGACGTGGCCCAGGGCGGCGGCCAGAACCCGGCCGCCATCGGCGAGGCGATGGCCGCCGTCGAGCGCCTCGTGGCCGAGACCGCGTAATGACCGAAGGGCTGCGACGCGGGCGCAGGCTCGCGATCGACGTCGGGGACGCCCGGATCGGGGTCGCCTCGTGCGACCCCGACGGGATCCTCGCCACCCCGGTGGAGACCGTGCCGGGACGCGACGTCCCGGCCGCCCACCGCCGGCTGCGCCAACTTGTCGAGGAATACGAACCCATTGAGGTGGTAGTCGGTCTTCCTCGCTCCCTCAACGGGGGCGAGGGGCCGGCCGCGGCCAAGGTGCGGGCCTTCGCACAGGAGCTGGCGAAGGGCATCCATCCCGTTCCCGTACGTCTGGTCGACGAGAGGATGACCACAGTGACGGCCAGTCAGGGACTGCGCGCCTCGGGCGTGAAGTCCAAAAAGGGCCGTTCTGTCATCGACCAGGCTGCCGCTGTGGTGATCCTTCAGAACGCTCTGGAGTCCGAACGGGCGTCAGGTAAAGCCCCGGGCGAGGGCGTCGAAGTGGTCATCTGATCGCGATACGGTAACGTTCCGCGCGATGCGCCGGTGTTCGAACAGCTTGGCGTGCAGCAGGAGAGGCGGAGGGAACCGGTCGTGCGGCGACCGGCGGCCGCCTCGCGGCTCGTAGGGGATCGATGACTGAGTATGGCCGGGGCCGAGGCCCCGAACCGTGGCACCCCGAGGACCCGTTGTACGGGGACCAGGGGTGGGGACAGCAGGCCGCCGGTGGCCAGAGTCCGTACGGCGGCCAGCCGCAGCACTACCCGCAGCAGCCCCAGCAGTACGACACGGGTCAGCACGGCTACGCGTCGTATGACACCGGTCAGCAGTCCGCATACGGGGAGGGCGCCAACTCCTCGTACGACACCGGTCAGCAGGCCTCCTACGACACGGGTCAGCAGGCCTCCTACGGCGGCGGCTCGCAGGGCGGCTATCCGCAGCACGACTACAACGGCGGCTGGGACACGGGCCAGCAGGCCTCGTACGGCGCGGGTGCCGAACCCTACGGGCAGCCCGCGCAGTACGGCGGCGACCAGCCCGACCACTACCGCACGCCCGAGGCCTACCCGCCGCCGCAGCCCCCGGGCCGCCGCCGCGCGGTGCCCGAGCAGAAGCCCGACTGGGACCCGGGTCCCGACCAGGGCGAGCACGCGTTCTTCGCCGGCGGCGGGGACGATGACGACGGCTACGACGATGACGACCGCGGACGCGGTGGCGGTCGCGGCGACCGCAGGGGCCGCGGCGGCAAGGGCGGCAAGAAGCGCCGCAGCGGCTGCGCCTGCCTGGTCGTGGCGGCGGTCTTCGCCGGCGGTCTCGGCGGCGTCGGCTACTTCGGCTACCAGTTCTACCAGGATCGTTTCGGCTCGGCCGAGGACTACGAGGGCGACGGCAACGGCCAGACCGTGTCCATCGAGATCCCCAAGGGCGCGGGCGGCAACCAGATCGGCCAGATCCTGAAGGACAACGGGGTCGTGGCCAGCGTCGAGGCGTTCGCCGCCGCGCAGGCCGACCACCCCAAGGGCCTCGGCATCCAGGCCGGTGCGTACATCCTCGAGAAGGAGATGTCCGCCGAGGCCGCCGTCGCGCTGCTGCTCGACCCCAAGAGCGGCAACAACCTCATGGTCATCCCCGGTGCGCGCAACTCCACGGTCTACAAGGAGATCGACAAGCGCACCGGGCAGAAGGACGGCACCACGGCGAAGTACGCCAAGGAGCACTGGAAGGAGCTCGGCCTGCCGAAGTGGGCCGAGACCCCGAACAAGGACGTCAAGGACCCGCTGGAAGGCTTCCTGCGTCCGGACACCTACGCGGTGTCAGAGGGCATGAAGTCCGAGGACGTGCTCAAGAAGATGGTGGCCGGCACCACCTCGCTGCTCGAGGACTACAACCTCGAGGCCAAGGCGAAGGAACTCGGCCTGCGCAATGCGATCGACATCGTCACCGTGGCGAGCATCGTGCAGAAGGAAGGCCACAAGCAGGACTTCGGCAAGATCGCGCGCGTCATCTACAACCGCAAGAGCCTCGACAACCCGGAGACCTACGGCCTCCTGGACATGGACTCCACGGTCAACTACGTGCGCGGCGAGTCCAAGCTCGGCACCGGTTCCGTGGACGACCTGCGCAAGATCGAGGACCCGTACAACACGTACTGGGCCGGCGCGAAGGGCCTGCCGCCGGGTCCGATCAGCACCTTCAGCAAGGACGCGCTCGAAGCCGCGATCAACCCGGTCAAGGGCAAGTGGAACTACTTCGTGTCGATCAGCGCGAACGAGACCCTGTTCGCGGTGACGAACGCGGAGCACGAGCGCAACCGTCAGAAGTACCTCGACGCACAGAAGAACAACGACTGATGACAGACGTGCGACGGCGGGCCGCGGTTCTCGGCTCGCCCATCGCCCACTCGCTCTCGCCCGTCCTGCACCGGGCGGCGTACGAGCGTCTTGGCCTGCGGGACTGGTCGTACGAGCGCTTCGAGGTGGACGAGGCCGCGCTGCCCGGCTTCCTCGAAGGGCTCGGGGCGGAGTGGGCGGGGCTGTCCCTGACCATGCCGCTCAAGCGGGCCGTGCTGCCGCTGCTCGACGAGGTCAGCAAGACGGCCGCGTCGGTGGAGGCGGTGAACACGGTGGTGTTCACCGAGGACGGCCGCCGCGTCGGCGACAACACGGACATCCCCGGGATCGTGGAGGCGCTGCGTGAACACGGCGTCGAACAGGTGGAGTCGGCGGCGATCCTCGGCGCCGGCGCCACCGCCTCCTCGGCGCTCGCGGCCCTGTCCCGGGTCTGCTCCGGCGAGGTCGTCGCGTATGTGCGCAGCGACGCGCGCGCCCAGGAAATGCAGCAGTGGGGCGAGCGGCTCGATGTCGAGGTGCGGACGGCGCCGTGGAGCGAGGCGGCCGCCGCGCTCGAGGCACCCCTGGTGATCGCCACGACACCCGCCGGTACGACCGACGACCTCGCGAAGGCCGTGCCCGAGCGTCCGGGCACGCTCTTCGACGTGCTCTACGATCCGTGGCCCACCGAACTGGCCGCGCGCTGGTCGATGTTCGGCGGTGCGGTGGTCAGCGGGCTCGACCTGCTCGTTCACCAGGCGGTGCTGCAGGTGGAGCAGATGACCGGGCGTTGCCCGGCGCCGCTCGGTGCCATGCGGACCGCGGGGGAGCGGGCGCTGGCCGAGCGCTAGGATTCCGGCGTTCTCGTCGTGATCCTTGGGGGGATTTCATGGACACAGGTGTGTCGCTCGCGTCGGTCGGCAGCAGAATTTTCGACGGGGTGCTCGGCTTTCTGCCCGACTGGATCCAGTTCACCTTCGTGGCGCTGGTGCTGCTCGCCGTTGTCGCGAGCTGGGTCGTGAAGATCAAGCGGAAGCTCGACCGGCGCCGTGCGCGGCGGCAGGGCGTATCGACCCCCGCGGCCCGGCAAGGGCAGCGCTCCGGGGCCGACTACCTGGGACCGTACGCCCCGGGTGCACAGCAGCCCACCGTGCCGCAGCAGCGCAGCGGCGCCGACTTCCTCGGCAGCTACGCGCCTCAGCAGAACGCCGCGCGGCGCGAGGACTGAGACCGGCGTCCGCCTGCTGGACCGGCGGCCGGGAGAAGGCGCCGCTCGTGGGAGGATCTAGGGGAGGCGGGCCAGGGCCGCGCACCCGGTCGCGCCGCCGCTGTACCAGGCGCGAGCATGAGGAGCACCGTTGAGCAGGTTGCGTTGGCTGACCGCGGGCGAGTCCCACGGCCCCGCACTCGTGGCGACCCTTGAGGGGCTGCCCGCGGGCGTCCCGATCACCACGGAGATGGTGGCGGACCACCTGGCGAGGCGGCGGCTCGGCTATGGACGCGGCGCGCGGATGAAGTTCGAGCAGGACGAGATCACGTTCCTGGGCGGTGTCCGGCACGGTCTCTCGCTCGGCTCCCCGGTCGCGATCATGGTGGGCAACACCGAGTGGCCCAAGTGGGAGCAGGTCATGTCGGCCGATCCGGTCGACCCCGAGATCCTGGACGGGCTGGCGCGCAATGCGCCGCTGACCCGGCCGCGGCCCGGTCACGCGGATCTGGCCGGCATGCAGAAGTACGGCTTCGACGAGGCCCGGCCGATTCTGGAGCGGGCGAGTGCGCGGGAGACCGCGGCGCGGGTCGCGCTGGGTGCGGTGGCCCGGTCGTACCTGAAGGAGACCGCCGGGATCGAGATCGTCTCGCATGTGGTCGAGCTGGCCGCGGCGAAGGCTCCGTACGGCGTGTACCCGACCCCGGCCGATGTGGAGAAGCTGGACGCCGATCCGGTGCGCTGCCTGGACGCGGATGCGTCGAAGGCGATGGTCGCGGAGATCGACCAGGCCCACAAGGACGGCGACACCCTGGGCGGTGTGGTCGAGGTGCTCGCGTACGGCGTGCCGGTGGGGCTGGGCTCGCATGTGCACTGGGACCGTCGGCTCGACGCCCGTCTGGCCGCCGCGCTCATGGGCATCCAGGCGATCAAGGGTGTCGAGGTCGGCGACGGCTTCGACCTCGCGCGCGTGCCCGGCTCGCAGGCGCACGACGAGATCGTGCAGACCGAGGACGGTGTGAAGCGTTCCTCCGGCCGCTCCGGGGGGACGGAGGGTGGTCTGACCACCGGTGAACTTCTGCGCGTACGGGCCGCGATGAAGCCGATCGCGACCGTGCCGCGCGCGCTGGCCACCATCGATGTGGCCACCGGTGAGGCGGCCAAGGCGCACCACCAGCGGTCCGACGTGTGCGCGGTGCCGGCCGCGGGCATCGTGGCCGAGGCCATGGTCGCGCTGGTGCTCGCGGACGCGGTGGCGGAGAAGTTCGGCGGCGACAGCGTCACCGAGACGCGGCGCAACGTGCAGTCGTACCTCGACCACCTCCACATCCGATGAGCCCCCGGATTGTTCTCGTCGGTCCGATGGGCGTGGGCAAGACGACCGTCGGCGAGCTGCTCGCGGAGCGCCTCGGCTGCACCTTCCGCGACACCGACGCGGACATCGTGGCCGCCGAGGGGCGCGAGATCTCCGACATCTTCATCGAGGAAGGCGAGCCGCACTTCCGGGAGTTGGAGCGCCGGGCCGTACGGGAGGCGCTTGCCGACCACGACGGAGTGCTCGCGCTCGGCGGCGGTGCCGTGATGGACGAGGGCACGCGCGCGCTGCTCGCCGAGCATGCGGTCGTCTATCTCTCGATGGACGTCGAGGAAGCGGTCAAGCGCACCGGCCTGAACGTGGCCCGCCCGCTGCTCGCCGTCAACCCGCGCAAGCAGTGGCGTGAACTCATGGAAGCGCGCCGCCCCTTGTACCAGGAAGTCGCCCGCGTCGTGGTCGCCACCGACGGCCGGGCCCCCGAAGAGGTCGCCGAAGCGGTCCTCGAAGCACTGGAGTTGAAGCAGGCATGACCGAGCAGCAGGTGACCCGGATCCAGGTCGGCGGCAGCGCCGGAAACGATCCGTACGAGGTGCTCGTGGGGCGCTCGCTGCTCGGTGAACTCAGCGGTCTCATCGGGAAGAAGGCCCAGCGGGTCGCGGTCATCCACCCCGAGGCGCTGGCCGAGACCGGCGACGCCCTGCGCGCCGACCTCGCCGAGCAGGGCTACGAGGCGGTGGCCATCCAGGTGCCCAACGCCGAGGAGGCCAAGACCGCCGAGGTGGCCGCGTACTGCTGGAAGGCGCTCGGCCAGACCGGGTTCACGCGCACCGATGTGATCGTGGGCGTCGGCGGCGGGGCGACCACTGACCTCGCCGGGTTCGTGGCCGCGACCTGGCTGCGCGGGGTCCGCTGGATCGCCGTGCCCACGACCGTGCTCGGCATGGTGGACGCGGCCGTCGGAGGCAAGACCGGCATCAACACGGCCGAGGGCAAGAACCTCGTCGGTGCCTTCCACCCGCCGGCCGGGGTGCTCTGCGACCTGGCCGCCCTGGAGTCGCTGCCGGTCCACGACTACGTGTCGGGTCTGGCCGAGATCATCAAGGCCGGCTTCATCGCCGACCCGGTGATCCTCGACCTGATCGAGGAGGACCCGCAGGCGGCCCGTACGCCCGCGGGACCGCACACCGCCGAGCTCATCGAGCGCTCGATCCGCGTCAAGGCCGAGGTCGTCTCCAGCGACCTCAAGGAGTCCGGGCTGCGCGAGATCCTCAACTACGGCCACACGCTCGCGCACGCCATCGAGAAGAACGAGCGCTACAAGTGGCGCCACGGTGCCGCCGTCTCGGTCGGCATGGCCTTCGCGGCCGAACTCGGCCGCCTCGCGGGCCGGTTGGACGATGCCACGGCCGACCGCCACCGCACCGTCCTGGAGTCCGTCGGGCTGCCCCTGAGCTACCGCTACGACCAGTGGCCCAAGCTCCTGGAGACGATGAAGGTGGACAAGAAGTCCCGCGGCAACCTGCTGCGCTTCATCGTCCTCGACGGGCTCGGCAAGCCGTCGGTCCTCGAAGGGCCCGACCCTGCGGTTCTGCTCGCCGCGTACGGCGAAGTTTCCTCGTAATCAAGCCATTCGGGCACTTCTGTCCGTCCCCGGCCGTTCACACAACGGCGGCCGGGGACGGTACCGTTCCGTGAAAGCCCAGTCGCCGGGCAGCGTCCGGTGACCGCGAGGGACCCGACGCCGAGTTCCGCCCGACGAGGACGCCCGACCAGCGCCAGTCGCCTGTACGAGACGGAGTGGCACCGGATGCAGCACGCAGTGGGCAACCCGCTGCCGCCCCATCAGCCGGGGCATGGACCGGCCGGACCGCACCCCGGTGCGCCCGCGCCCGGCGCCGTCGCCCCGCCGGCCGGACCTCCGCCGCCTGTGGTGGCGCCGCCTCCGGCCGTACCGCCCGCGGCCGGATTCCAGGGCGGAGGCCCGACGCACCAGCCGGCCCCCGCCCCGCACCAGCCGCCGGCCTCGCATCAGCAGCAGGCTCCGCATCAGCCGTCGGCTCCGCACCCGCAGCAGGCTCCGCACCCGCAGCAGGCTCCGCACCCGCAGCAGGCGCCGCATCCGCAGCAGACCCCGCACCAACAGCAGGCTCCGCACCAGCCCTTGCATCAGGCGCCCCCGTCGCGTGACACCACGGGGCATGTCCAGCTGCCGCCCGGTGGGCCTGTCGCCGTGCCGAGTCCGCCGCCGGGGCAGGCGCCTGTGGACACCGGCGCCACCACCCTCGCCGTTCTCCTGATCGGCCCCGCCGGTGCCGGCAAGACCTCGGTGGCCAAGTTCTGGGCCGAGCACCGCCGCGTCCCGACCGCGCACATCAGCCTCGACGACGTACGGGAATGGGTGCGCTCGGGCTTCGCCGATCCCCAGTCGGGGTGGAACGACAACTCGGAGGCGCAGTACCGCCTCGCCCGCCGCACCTGCGGCTTCGCGGCCCGCAACTTCCTGGCCAACGGGATCTCTTGCATCCTCGACGACGCCGTCTTCCCGGACCGTCCGGTGGTCGGGCTCGGCGGCTGGAAGCGCCACGTAGGGCCGGGACTGCTGCCCGTCGTGCTCCTGCCGGGTCTGGAGATCGTGCTCGAGCGCAATGCGCAGCGCAGCGGCAACCGGCGGCTCACGGACGAGGAAGTCGCCCGTATCCATGGCCGGATGGCCGGCTGGTACGGGTCGGGGCTGCCCATCATCGACAACTCGCACTACGACGTCCCGACCACCGCCCGCGTCCTCGACGAGGTGCTCGCGCGGTCGATAGCGAGCCCGCCGCAGTGGTGAGCCCCCGGGGCGGGCGCACGGCGCGGGGGCGGGCGCCCGGTCGGACGCGCTGACCGCGCAGCGCCGCGCACCCGCTCGTACGCTCGGCTCATGTCAGAGGTGTACGCGGCCCGCAGAGAGCGGCTGAGGGAGCAGTGCACGGCCGGCGGCAGCGCCGCGGCCGTCGTCTCCCGGCCCGCCAATGTCCGTTATCTCGCGGGCGCAGCGCCGCAGGGCGCCGTCCTGCTGCTCGGCCCCCGTGAGGACCTGCTGCTGTGCAGCCGGGTGCCGACCGGTGAGCCCGTGGAGGGCCGGCCCGACGAGCATCTGCGGCTCCAGGTGCTCGGCGCTCCCGACGGCGACGCGGCCGTGGCCGCGGCCGACCTGGCCGCCGCCGCGGGTGCCGAGTCGCTCGCGGTCGAGGAGCACCACCTCACCGTCGCCCGGCACCGCGCCCTGACCTCGGTGGCGCCCCGGCTGCGCCTCGCCGACCTGGGGTGCGCCGTGGAGCAGCTGAGGCTGGTCAAGGACGACGAGGAGATCTCGTATCTCCGGATCGCCTCCGAGATCACCGACCAGGCGCTCGGCGAGCTGCTGGAGTCGATCCTCGTCGGACGCACCGAACGCCACCTCGCCCTGGAACTGGAGCGGCGCCTGGTCGACCACGGCGCGGACGGACCGGCCTTCGCCACTTCTGTGGGCACCGGGCCGAACTCCGGGCGCGGCGGGCACCGGCCGTCCGACCGCAGGGTCGAGGAGGGCGACTTCCTCACGGTCTGCCTCGGGGCCAACTATCGCGGCTACCGCTGTGAGATCGGCCGTACGTTCGTCATCGGCACCTCTCCGGCCGACTGGCAGATCGAGCTCTACGACCTCGTGTTCGCCGCCCAGCGGGCCGGGCGTGAGGCGCTCGCACCCGGTGTGGCCTACCGGGATGTGGACCATGCGGCGCGGCAGGTCCTGGACTCCGCGGGGTACGCGGAACAGCTCGCGGCGACCACCGGACACGGTGTCGGCCTCGAAATCGGCGAGGACCCGAAGTTGGCCCCCACGGCCATGGGTAAACTGGACGCTTGCGTGCCGGTCACCGTCGAACCTGGAGTCCACCTCCCGGGACGGGGCGGTGTCCGGATCGATGACACGCTCGTCGTGCGCCCCGAGGCGGACGGCGGACCCGAGCTACTCACCATCACGACCAAGGAGCTGCTCGCGCTGTAGCGCGGGGCGCCCTCGGTCCCACCAGTCCAGTCCAGGAGATCCGCAACCGTGGCTTCCACGAACGACCTCAAGAACGGCATGGTGCTCAAGCTCGACGGGGGCCAGCTCTGGTCCGTCGTCGAGTTCCAGCACGTCAAGCCCGGCAAGGGCCCGGCCTTCGTGCGCACCAAGCTCAAGAACGTGCTGTCCGGCAAGGTCGTCGACAAGACCTTCAACGCCGGCGTCAAGGTCGAGACGGCCACTGTCGACAAGCGTGACATGCAGTTCTCGTACATGGACGGCGACTACTTCGTCTTCATGGACATGGAGACGTACGACCAGCTGCACATCGACAAGAAGGTTGTCGGCGACGCCGCGAACTTCCTGATCGAGGGCTTCGAGGCCACCGTCGCGCAGCACGAGGGCGAGGTGCTCTTCGTCGAGCTGCCGGCCGCCGTCGAGCTCACCATCCAGGAGACCGAGCCGGGCGTCCAGGGCGACCGCTCCACCGGCGGCACCAAGCCCGCCATCCTGGAGACCGGCCACCAGATCCAGGTCCCGCTGTTCATCACCACGGGCGAGAAGATCAAGGTCGACACCCGTGACAGCGGCTACCTCGGCCGGGTGAACAGCTAACCGTGGCTGCCCGCAATACGGCTCGTAAGCGCGCCTTCCAGATCCTCTTCGAGGCCGACCAGCGCGACGCCGACGTGCAGACGGTCCTCGCGGACTGGATCCGGCACTCCAAGTCGGACACCCGGCAGCCGCCCGTCAGCGAGTACACGATGGAGCTCGTCGAGGGGTACGTGAAGCACGCCCCGCGTATCGACGAGCTGATCTCGCAGTACGCCGTCGGCTGGACGCTCGACCGGATGCCGGCCGTGGACCGCAACATCCTGCGGCTCGGTGCGTACGAGCTGGTCTGGGTGGACGGTACGCCGGACGCCGTCGTGCTCGACGAGGCCGTGCAGCTCGCCAAGGAGTTCTCCACGGACGAGTCGCCCTCCTTCATCAACGGCCTGCTGGGCCGCCTGAAGGACCTCAAGCCGTCGCTGCGGCGCGACGAGGCGTAGCTTTTCGCTCTACGCCGGTCCCGCTTGCCCGGAAGCCCGCAACGCTTGGTGCGTTGCGGGCTTCCGGCGTACGGGGGCGCTGCGCGGCCGGGGGCTACGTGACGGGGCACCCCGGGGGCGGGCACTCGCGGCCTCCGGCCGCCTGGCTGCTCCGCCGCTCCGCGGCGGTGAGATGTGTGGGGGCTGACGCCCCCACACCCCCAGGGAGCAGACCACCGTTGCCACTGGGGTGCTCGTACAGCAGCGGGCGAGGCATATGCCAGGCGGTATTGGTCGCCTCGGCGTACCAAGCCGTGGCCAACGGGCCAAAGGCGTCCGGGGTGCTCGCGCGAGCTCAGGCCAACGAAAAGCCGCCTGGGCGGGACCTGTTGGTCCCGGCCAGGCGGCACGTTTCTGCAGAGGCTCAGGCCTCTTCGTGGGCCACGGCGCGGCGGGCGTCGGCGTCCAGGACGCCCCAGCTGATGAGCTGCTCCGTGAGGACCGACGGCGACTGGTCGTAGATCACGGCCAGGGTGCGCAGGTCGTCCTGGCGGATCGACAGCACCTTGCCGTTGTAGTCACCGCGCTGCGACTGGATCGTCGCCGCGTAGCGCTGCAGCGGGCCCGCCTTCTCCTGCGGAACGTGGGCCAGACGCTCGAGGTCGAGCACCAGCTTCGGCGGCGGCTCGGCGGCGCCGCCGGGGGTCGTACCCGGGAGGAGCTCCTGCACCGGCACCCCGTAGAAATCGGCCAGTTCGGCCAGGCGCTGTACGGTCACCGCGCGGTCACCGCGCTCGTACGAACCGACCACGACCGCCTTCCAGCGTCCCTGGGACTTCTCTTCCACACCGTGGAGGGAGAGGCCCTGCTGGGTGCGGATCGCTCGAAGCTTGGCCCCGAGCTGTTTGGCGTATTCGCTGGACATATAGCTCCCGGACACCGTTTCGATCTGCGGCCGCCGTCAAGCCTGCCGCATGGCTGGTAACTCACTGTGAGGTTACGCAGCGTTACGTCCATGCGTCAAGCCGAAAGGTCCGGACCGCTCCTTCGAAGGGGGTGTGATCAGCGCCGTTGCCAAGTGCTGGTACCGTGGTTGGCGCAATTACGACGTCCTTTAAGGTCCGTCCCGTGAGGCGGAGAAGGAGGTCCTTTTCATGGACTCAAGCGCGCATTCCGATGCTGCCCGGCCCGTTCTCGAAGGCCCGGACATCGCGCGGGTGCTGACCCGCATCGCCCACGAGATCGTCGAACGTGCCAAGGGCGCCGACGACGTGGTGCTCCTCGGCATTCCGACCCGCGGCGTCTTCCTCGCCCGGCGTCTGGCCGACAAGCTCGAAGAGATCACCGGCCGCAAGATCCCGGTCGGCTCGCTCGACATCACCATGTACCGCGACGACCTGCGGATGCACCCGCCGCGGGCCCTCGCGCGCACCGAGATCCCGGCCGACGGCATCGACGGCCGCTTGGTCGTCCTGGTCGACGACGTGCTCTTCTCCGGCCGCACCATCCGCGCCGCCCTCGACGCCCTGAACGACATCGGCCGGCCGCGCGCCGTGCAGCTCGCCGTTCTCGTCGACCGCGGCCACCGCGAGCTGCCCATCCGCGCCGACTATGTCGGCAAGAACCTCCCGACGTCGCTGCGGGAGACGGTCAAGGTCCAGCTCTCCGAGGAGGACGGCCGCGACGCCGTGCTGCTCGGCGAGAAGCAGGCCTCCCCGGCAGGCGAGCGCTAGCACCCCCGAAGGTCCCCAGCGGCCTTCGTGTGCTTCCGCACGCCCGCATGCCCGTGAATCCGGGGAGACCCGGAACCTCCTGAACTGCCTTACGGAGCCTTCCAGATGATGCGTCACCTCATCTCGGCCGCCGACCTCACCCGCGACGAAGCCGTCCTCATCCTCGACACCGCCGAGGAGATGGCCCGCGTCTCGGACCGGCCGATCAAGAAGCTGCCCGCCCTGCGCGGACGCACGGTCTGCAATCTGTTCTTCGAGGACTCGACCCGCACGAGGATCTCGTTCGAGGCCGCCGAGAAGCGGCTGTCCGCGGATGTCATCAACTTTGCGGCCAAGGGGTCCTCGGTCTCCAAGGGCGAGTCCCTGAAGGACACCGCCCAGACCCTGGAGGCGATGGGCGTGGACGCCGTCGTCATCCGGCACGGCGCCTCCGGCGCCCCGTACCGCCTCGCCAACTCCGGCTGGATCGACGCCCCGGTCATCAACGCCGGCGACGGCACTCACCAGCACCCCACCCAGGCGCTGCTCGACGCGTTCACCATGCGCCGCCGCCTGATCGGGCCCGACGCCGGCATCGGCCAGGACCTGTCCGGCAAGCGCGTCACGGTCGTCGGCGACATCCTGCACAGCCGCGTCGCCCGTTCCAACGTCGACCTGCTCCACACGCTCGGCGCCGAGGTCACGCTGGTCGCGCCGCCGACCCTGCTGCCGGTCGGCATGGACAGCTGGCCCTGCGAGGTCTCGTACGACCTCGACGCCGTGCTGCCCAAGAGCGACGCCGTGATGATGCTGCGCGTGCAGCGCGAGCGGATGAACGCCGCGTTCTTCCCGACCGAGCGCGAATACAGCCGCCGCTACGGCCTCGACGGGGACCGCATGGCGAAGATGCCGGAGCACGCGATCGTGATGCACCCCGGCCCGATGGTCCGCGGCATGGAGATCACCGCCGAGGTGGCCGACTCCCCGCGCTGCACCGTCGTCGAACAGGTCGCCAACGGCGTGCACACGCGCATGGCGGTCCTCTACCTGCTTCTGGGCGGCAACGAGCCGGCCGTCACCCACGCCCGTACCGAGGAAGGCAAGTAACCATGAGCAAGATTCTGATCCGCGGTGCGAAGGTCCTGGGCGGCGAGCCGCAGGACGTCCTGATCGACGGCGAGACCATCGAGGCGGTCGGCAGCGGTCTCTCGGATGAGGGCGCCACAGTCATCGAGGCCGACGGCCAGATCCTCCTGCCGGGTCTCGTCGACCTGCACACCCACCTGCGCGAGCCCGGCCGTGAGGACTCCGAGACCGTCCTGACCGGCACCAAGGCCGCCGCCAGGGGCGGCTGGACCGCTGTGCACGCGATGGCCAACACCTTCCCCGTCGCCGACACCGCCGGCGTCGTCGAGCAGGTCTGGCGGCTCGGCAAGGAGTCGGGCTACTGCGATGTGCAGCCCGTCGGCGCCGTCACCGTCGGCCTGGAGGGCAAGCAGCTCGCCGAGCTCGGCGCGATGCACGAGTCCGCCGCCGGCGTCGTGGTCTTCTCCGACGACGGCAAGTGCGTGGACGACGCTGTGATCATGCGGCGCGCCCTGGAGTACGTGAAGGCCTTCGACGGTGTCGTCGCCCAGCACGCCCAGGAGCCCCGCCTGACCGAGGGCGCCCAGATGAACGAGGGCGTCGTCTCCGCCGAGCTCGGTCTCGGCGGCTGGCCGGCCGTCGCCGAGGAGTCGATCATCGCCCGCGACGTGCTGCTCGCCGAGCACGTCGGCTCCCGCGTGCACATCTGCCACCTGTCGACCGCCGGCTCCGTCGAGATCGTCCGCTGGGCCAAGTCCCGCGGCATCGACGTGACCGCCGAGGTCACCCCGCACCACCTGCTCCTCACGGACGAGATGGTGCGTACGTACAACCCGGTCTACAAGGTCAACCCGCCCCTGCGTACGCAGAACGACGTGATGGCCCTGCGCGAGGCTCTGGCCGACGGCACGATCGACATCGTCGCCACCGACCACGCCCCGCACCCGCACGAGGACAAGGACTGCGAGTGGGCCGCGGCCGCCATGGGCATGGTGGGCCTGGAGACCGCGCTGTCCGTGATCCAGCACACGATGGTCGACACCGGTCTGCTCGACTGGGCGGGCGTCGCCCAGCGCATGTCCGTGAACCCGGCGAAGATCGGCCGCCTCGCCGGCCATGGACGCCCCGTCTCGGCAGGTGAGCCGGCCAACCTCACGCTGGTCGACCCGGCATACCGTGGACCGGTGGACTCCGCGGAATTCGCCTCCCGCAGCCGCAACACCCCGTACGAGGGTCTCGAGCTGCCCGGTCGCGTCACCCACACCTTCCTGCGGGGCCGCGCGACGGTCATCGACGGGAAGCTGGCGTGAGCACCTACCTCTTTGCTGCACAGATCGCACAGACCGCTGCCGAGAAGAAGTCCGCCGAGGTCACGGACTGGGCGGCGCGGATCGGCTGGGTCGTCGGACTCCTGCTGTTCATCGCCCTCGTCTACTGGCTGATGCGTCAGGGCTGGAAGTGGCGCGGCACGCTCCAGGGCGACCTGCCCGAGCTGCCCGCCGCGCCGAGCGGGCAGGGTCCGGCGAGACTTGAGCTGAGCGGCCGGTACCACGGGTCCACCACGGCCGGGCAGTGGCTCGACCGGATCGTGGCCCACGGTCTCGGCACGCGCAGCCGCGTCGAGCTCACGCTCACGGACGCTGGTCTGGATGTCGTACGCCCCGGGGCGCAGGACTTCTTCATCCCGGCCGCGGCCCTGCGCGAGGCCCGGCTCGACAAGGGCATCGCGGGCAAGGTGCTCGCCGAGGGCGGTCTCCTGATCGTCACCTGGGAGCACGGCGGCAAGCAGCTCGACTCCGGCTTCCGCTCCGACCACGCCGCAGAGCACGCGGCCTGGGTCGAGGCCATCAACTCCATGACATCGACTTCGAACACCGAAACCAGCACGGAAGGCGCCGAACGATGACGACCTCCACCAGGGGAGCCCGCACGCAGGCCGCTCCCGCCGTACTCGTCCTGGAGGACGGCCGGATCTTCCGCGGCCGCTCCTACGGGGCCGTGGGGGAGACCTTCGGCGAAGCCGTGTTCTCCACCGGCATGACCGGCTACCAGGAGACCCTGACCGACCCCTCGTACCACAAGCAGGTCGTCGTCATGACGGCCCCGCACGTGGGCAACACGGGCGTCAACGACGAGGACCCCGAGTCGGGCCGCATCTGGGTCTCGGGCTACGTCGTACGCGACCCCGCACGCGTCCCCTCGAACTGGCGCGCCAAGCGCTCGCTGGACGAGGAGCTCGCGAACCAGGGCGTCGTCGGCATCTCCGGCGTGGACACCCGCGCCCTGACGCGCCACCTGCGCGAGCGCGGTGCGATGCGCGTCGGCATCTTCTCCGGTGACGCCGTCGCGGACGACGCGGCGCTGCTCGCCCGCGTGCAGGAAGCCCCGCAGATGAAGGGCGCGAACCTGTCCGCCGAGGTCGCCACCAAGGAGACCTACGTCGTCCCCGCGATCGGCACCAAGAAGTTCACGGTCGCCGCCGTCGACCTGGGCATCAAGGGCATGACCCCGCACCGCATGGCCGAGCGCGGCATCGAGGTGCACGTGCTGCCCGCCACCGCCACGGTTGAGGACGTGTACGCGGTCAACCCGGACGGCGTGTTCTTCTCCAACGGGCCGGGCGACCCGGCCACCGCCGACCACGCCGTCTCCGTCATGCAGGGTGTCCTGGAGCGCAGGACGCCGCTCTTCGGCATCTGCTTCGGCAACCAGATCCTGGGCCGCGCGCTCGGCTTCGGCACGTACAAGCTGAAGTACGGCCACCGCGGCATCAACCAGCCGGTGCAGGACCGCACCACCGGCAAGGTCGAGGTCACCGCGCACAACCACGGGTTCGCCGTGGACGCGCCCCTCGACAAGGTGAGCGAGACCCCCTACGGCCGCGCCGAGGTCTCGCACGTCTGCCTGAACGACAACGTGGTGGAAGGCCTCCAGCTGCTCGACCAGCCGGCCTTCTCCGTCCAGTACCACCCGGAGGCGGCGGCCGGTCCGCACGACGCCGCCTACCTGTTCGACCGCTTCGTATCCCTGATGGAGGCCGAGCGTGCCTAAGCGCACCGATATCCAGTCCGTCCTGGTCATCGGCTCCGGCCCGATCGTCATCGGCCAGGCCGCCGAGTTCGACTACTCCGGCACCCAGGCCTGCCGCGTCCTCAAGTCCGAGGGCCTGCGCGTGATCCTGGTCAACTCCAACCCGGCCACGATCATGACCGACCCGGAGATCGCCGACGCCACGTACGTCGAGCCGATCACCCCGGAGTTCGTCGAGAAGATCATCGCCAAGGAGCGTCCCGACGCGCTGCTCCCGACGCTGGGTGGCCAGACCGCGCTCAACACCGCGATCTCCATGCACGAGCAGGGCGTCCTCGAGAAGTACGGCGTCGAGCTCATCGGCGCCAACGTCGAGGCGATCAACAAGGGCGAGGACCGCGACCTGTTCAAGGAGGTCGTGGAGGAGGTCCGCAAGAAGATCGGGCACGGCGAGTCCGCCCGCTCGGTCATCTGCCACTCCATGGACGACGTCCTCAAGGGCGTGGAGACGCTGGGCGGCTACCCCGTCGTCGTCCGCCCCTCCTTCACCATGGGCGGCGCCGGCTCCGGCTTCGCGCACGACGAGGAGGAGCTGCGCCGTATCGCCGGGCAGGGCCTCACGCTCTCGCCGACCACCGAGGTGCTCCTGGAGGAATCCATCCTCGGCTGGAAGGAGTACGAGCTGGAGCTGATGCGCGACAAGAACGACAACGTCGTGGTCGTCTGCTCCATCGAGAACTTCGACCCGATGGGCGTGCACACCGGTGACTCGATCACCGTCGCCCCGGCGATGACCCTCACCGACCGCGAGTACCAGGTGCTGCGCGACGTGGGTATCGCGATCATCCGCGAGGTCGGCGTCGACACCGGCGGCTGCAACATCCAGTTCGCGGTGAACCCCGAGGACGGTCGCGTGATCGTCATCGAGATGAACCCGCGTGTGTCCCGGTCCTCGGCGCTCGCGTCCAAGGCCACCGGCTTCCCGATCGCGAAGATCGCCGCGAAGCTGGCCGTCGGCTACACGCTGGACGAGATCCCCAACGACATCACCGAGAAGACGCCGGCCTCGTTTGAGCCGACGCTCGACTACGTGGTCGTGAAGGCCCCGCGCTTCGCGTTCGAGAAGTTCCCCTCCGCCGACTCCACGCTGACCACGACCATGAAGTCGGTCGGCGAGGCCATGGCGATCGGCCGCAACTTCACCGAGGCGCTCCAGAAGGCGCTGCGCTCCCTGGAGAAGAAGGGCTCGCAGTTCGCCTTCACCGGCCCGGTGGGCGACAAGGCCGCCCTCCTCGAAGAGGCCGTACGGCCCACCGACGGCCGGATCAACACCGTCATGCAGGCGATCCGCGCCGGCGCCACGCAGGAGGAGGTCTTCGCGTCCACGAAGATCGACCCCTGGTTCGTGGACCAGCTCTTCCTCATCAAGGAGATCGCCGACGAGCTCGCCGAGGCCGAGAAGCTCGACCCCGAGCTGCTCGCCCACGCCAAGCGCCACGGCTTCTCCGACGCCCAGATCGCGGAGATCCGCGGCCTGCGCGAGGACGTGGTCCGCGAGGTACGGCACGCGCTCGGTGTCCGCCCGGTCTACAAGACGGTGGACACCTGCGCCGCCGAGTTCGCCGCCAAGACCCCGTACTTCTACTCCTCGTACGACGAGGAGACCGAGGTCGCGCAGCGCACCAAGCCCGCGGTGATCATCCTGGGCTCCGGCCCGAACCGCATCGGCCAGGGCATCGAGTTCGACTACTCCTGCGTCCACGCCTCCTTCGCGCTGAGCGACGCGGGCTACGAGACCGTGATGGTCAACTGCAACCCGGAGACGGTCTCGACGGACTACGACACGTCCGACCGCCTCTACTTCGAGCCGCTCACGCTCGAGGACGTCCTGGAGATCGTGCACGCCGAGCAGCAGGCGGGCCCGCTCGCCGGTGTCGTCGTGCAGCTCGGCGGCCAGACCCCGCTGGGTCTGTCGCAGGCGCTCAAGGACAACGGCGTCCCGGTCGTGGGCACTTCGCCCGAGGCCATCCACGCCGCCGAGGACCGCGGCGCCTTCGGCCGCGTGCTCGCCGAGGCCGGGCTCCCCGCGCCGAAGCATGGCACCGCCACCACCTTCGCCGAGGCCAAGACGATCGCCGACGAGATCGGCTACCCGGTCCTCGTCCGCCCGTCGTACGTGCTCGGCGGCCGCGGCATGGAGATCGTGTACGACGAGGCCCGTCTGTCCTCGTACATCGAGGAGTCCACGGAGATCTCGCCGGACCGTCCCGTCCTGGTCGACCGCTTCCTCGACGACGCGATCGAGATCGACGTGGACGCGCTCTACGACGGCGAGGAGCTCTACCTCGGCGGCGTCATGGAGCACATCGAGGAGGCCGGTATCCACTCCGGCGACTCGGCCTGCGCGCTGCCCCCGATCACCCTCGGCGGCTTCGACATCAAGCGCCTGCGGGCCTCAACTGAGGGCATCGCCAAGGGAGTTGGTGTACGCGGACTGATCAACATCCAGTTCGCGATGGCCGGCGACATCCTGTACGTCCTGGAGGCCAACCCGCGCGCCTCGCGCACCGTCCCCTTCACCTCGAAGGCGACCGCGGTGCCGCTCGCGAAGGCCGCCGCGCGCATCTCGCTCGGCGCCACCATCGCCGAGCTGCGCGAGGAGGGCCTGCTCCCGAAGACCGGTGACGGCGGCACGCTCCCCATGGACGCGCCGATCTCCGTCAAGGAGGCCGTCATGCCGTGGTCGCGCTTCCGCGACATCCACGGCCGCGGCGTGGACACCGTGCTCGGCCCGGAGATGCGCTCGACCGGTGAGGTCATGGGTATCGACTCGGTCTTCGGCACGGCGTACGCCAAGTCGCAGGCCGGTGCATACGGCCCGCTGCCCACCAAGGGCCGCGCGTTCATCTCCGTCGCCAACCGCGACAAGCGCTCGATGATCTTCCCGGCGCGTGAACTCGTGTCGCACGGCTTCGAGTTGATGGCCACGTCCGGCACGGCCGAGGTGCTCAAGCGCAACGGCATCAACGCGACCGTCGTGCGCAAGCAGTCCGAGGGCGAGGGCCCGAACGGCGAGAAGACGATCGTCCAGCTGATCCACGAGGGCCAGGTCGACCTGATCGTCAACACCCCGTTCGGCACGGGCGGCCGCCTCGACGGCTACGAGATCCGTACCGCCGCGGTGGCGCGCAGCGTCCCCTGCCTGACCACGGTGCAGGCGCTCGCCGCCGCCGTACAGGGCATCGACGCGCTCAACACCGGGGGAGTGGGCGTCCGTTCCCTCCAGGAACACGCCGACCATCTGACCGCGGCCCGCGACTAGCAGCCCACGAGGGGGACACCGGAAACGGTGTCCCCCTCTTCATGAGACCCACTTCATGGGGCTTACCTAGAGGACACCCACATGTACAAGCTCTTCTTCAACCTCGTCTTCAAGCGCATGGACCCGGAGAAGGCCCACTACCTGGCCTTCCGCTGGATCCGGCTCGCCGCCCGCGTCCCGGTCCTGCGCACCTTCGTCGCCGCCGTGCTCGCCCCGCGCTTCCGTGAGCTGCGCACCGAGGCGTTCGGCCTGCGCATGCACGGCCCGTTCGGACTCGCGGCCGGCTTCGACAAGAACGCGGTCGCGATCGACGGCATGACGATGCTCGGCTTCGACCACATCGAGATCGGCACGGTCACGGGCGAGGCCCAGCCGGGCAACCCCAAGAAGCGCCTGTTCCGCCTGATCCCGGACCGCGCGCTGATCAACCGTATGGGCTTCAACAACGAGGGCTCGCTCGCGGTCGCCGCGCGCCTGGCCTCACGTAACCCCGTCTTCAAGACCACCGTCGGCGTGAACATCGGCAAGACCAAGGTCGTGCCCGAGGCCGAGGCCGTCGGCGACTACGTCAAGTCCACTGAGCGCCTTGCCCAGTTCGCCGACTACCTGGTCGTGAACGTGTCCTCGCCGAACACGCCAGGCCTGCGCAACCTCCAGGCGGTGGACCACCTGCGTCCGCTGCTCGCCGCCGTGCGCGAGGCCGCCGACCGCACCGTCACCTCGCGCCGCGTCCCGCTCCTGGTGAAGATCGCGCCCGACCTCGCGGACGAGGACATCGACGCGGTGGCCGACCTGGCCGTGGAGCTCGGCCTCGACGGCATCATCGCCACCAACACCACGATCGGCCGCGAAGGTCTGCTCTCGGACCCCGCGCTGACCAAGGAGACCGGCGGACTGTCCGGTGCGCCCCTCAAGGAGCGCTCCCTGGAGGTCCTGCGGCGCCTGTACGCGCGCGTGGGCGACCGGATCACCCTCGTCGGCGTCGGCGGCATCGAGAACGCCGAGGACGCCTGGCAGCGGATCCTCGCCGGCGCCACGCTGGTGCAGGGCTACAGCGCCTTCATCTACGAGGGCCCGTTCTGGATGCGCGCGATGCACAAGGGACTTGCCGCCCGCCTGAACACCTCCCCGTACGCCACCCTCGCCGAAGCCGTCGGCGCCGACACGCGAAAGGTCTCCGCATGAGCATCGAATCCTTCGGCAGCCGGCTGCGACGGGCGATGGACGAGCGGGGTCCGCTCTGTGTCGGCATCGACCCGCACGCCTCGCTGCTCTCCGCGTGGGGTCTGAACGACGACCTCGCGGGCCTGGAGACCTTCACGCGCACCACGGTCGAGGCGCTGGCCGAGACCGTGGCCGTGGTCAAGCCGCAGGCCGCGTTCTTCGAGCGCTTCGGATCGCGTGGCGTCGCGGTCCTGGAGAAGGCCGTCGAGGAGCTGCGCTCGGCCGGGACCCTGGTCGTCATGGACGCCAAGCGCGGCGACATCGGCTCCACGATGGCCGCGTACGCCGAGGCCTTCCTGCGCAAGGACTCGCCGCTGTTCTCGGACGCGCTGACGGTGTCGCCGTATCTCGGATACGGGTCCCTGAAGCCCGCCGTGGACCTCGCGCGCGAGAACGGTGCCGGACTGTTCGTCCTCGCGCTGACCTCGAACCCCGAGGGCTCCGAGGTGCAGCACGCGGTGCGCGCCGACGGCCGCACCATCGGCGCGACGATGCTGGCGCACCTGGCCGAGGAGAACGCGGGGGCCGCCCCGATGGGCTCCTTCGGCGCGGTCGTCGGCGCGACGCTCGGCGACCTGTCCTCGTACGACCTGGACATCAACGGGCCGCTGCTCGCACCGGGGATCGGCGCGCAGGGGGCGACGCCCGCGGACCTGCCGTCGGTGTTCGGGTCCGCCGTGCGCAACGTCGTGCCCAACGTGAGCCGCGGCGTGCTCAGGCACGGTCCTTCGGTGGCGGCGCTGCGGTCTTCGGCGGCGCAGTTCGCCGACGAGGTGCGGGCGGCTGTGGACGCCGCCTAGACGAGGTGCGGGCGGCTGTGGACGCCGCCTGGCGGAGCGGGACCTTCGCCGTGTCGTACGGGACTTCCGAGCGCGTACGGCACGGCACCCCGCGGCCGATCATGGACACGGAGATGCAGCGACCCCGAACGGAGCGCTCCCGTGCCACGGCAACCCCGTCCCACGCCCGTGCAGCGCACGGCCGAGATCCTCTCGCTCGACCCGGCCGGCGCCTACCACCGGCTCGTGCTGCGCGCCGAGGACAGCGCCGCGAGCGTCTCGCCCGGCCACTTCGCCGCCCTGGCCATCGGCGGCCGCGACTCCGCCATGCTGTTGCGGCGCGCCTTCTCCATCCACCGTGCCGACCCCGCCGCCGGCACCATCGAGCTCGTCTTCGCCGAGCACGGGCGCGGGACCAGGGCGCTGGCGGGACACCGGCCCGGCGACACCGTCGATCTGATCGCGCCGCTCGGCACCCCGTTCCCGCTGCCCGACGGACCGGTCGGTGCCGTACTGGTCGGGGGCGGCTACGGAAGCGCCCCGTTGTTCGCGCTCGCCGAGCGGATCCTCGACCGCGGCGGACGCGTCGGATTCGTCCTGGGCGCCGCCACCGCCGACCGGCTCTTCGGCGTCGGCCTCGCCCGCTCCCTCACCCGGCACGTGGCGGTCGTCACGGACGACGGGTCGTACGGCGCCCGGGGACGGGTCACCGAGCCCCTCGCCGCCATGATCCGCGAGCTCGGCGCCACCGAGGTGCACTCCTGCGGACCGATGCCAATGCTCAAGGCCGTCACCGGCATCGCCACCGCCGAAGGCGCGCGCAGCCACACCGCCGTCGAAGAGGCGATGGCCTGCGGGATCGGGATCTGCATGACCTGTGTGCTGCCCGTGGTCGGCAAGGACGGCGTCACGCGCTTCCTGCGCTCCTGCACCTCGGGGCCGGTCTTCGACGGGGCGCGGGTCCGCTGGGACGACGCGGGCACCCTGCCGCCCGACCTCGAAGGCGCCGACGCCATGCACCCGGGACGGGAGAGCGCACGATGACAAAGCCCTCTATCGACATGTCGGCACCACTCGGCGCCACCGTCACCCTGCCCAACCCCGTCAGCACCGCCTCCGGCTGCGCCGGGAACGGCCGTGAGCTCCACCCGTTCGTGCCGCTGTCCGCGCTCGGCACGATCACCACGAAGACGGTCATGCCGTACGCGCGCTCCGGCCGGGCCACCCCGCGCATGGCCGAGACGCCCAGCGGCATGCTCAACTCCATCGGCCTCCAGGGCTCCGGCATCGACCACTTCGTCGCGCACGAGCTGCCCTGGCTCGCCGAGCAGGGCGCCCGGGTGCTCGTGTCGGTGGCGGGGGAGCGGACGGAGGAGTTCGCCGAGGCGGCGGCCCGGCTCAAGGGACAGCCGGGCGTCGTCGGCATCGAGGCCAACATCTCCTGCCCCAATGTGGCCGACCGCGGCCTCGTCTTCGCCTGCGATCCCGCCGCCTCGTACGAGCCAATCGCGCCGTACGCGAGGCGGCCGATCCCGCGCACCCCGTCTACGCGAAGCTCACCCCGGACGTCACCTCGATCGTCGACATCGCCGCCGCGTGCACCGAGGCGGGCGCGGACGGGCTCTCGATGATCAACACACTGCTCGGCCTCACCGTCGACACCGAGACGATGCGCCCGCACCTCGCGGGGACGACCGGCGGCCTCTCGGGCCCCGCGATCCGGCCCGTGGCGGTCCGTTGCGTGTACCAGGTGTACGCGGCGATGCGGGCCGGAGCGGTCCGGCAGGTGCCGATCCTCGGCATGGGAGGGATCACCTCCGGACGCGACGCGCTGGAGTTCGTGCTCGCCGGCGCCTCGGGCGTCGCCCTCGGCACAGTGCTGTTCAACGACCCCGGCGCACCCTTGCGCGTACTCGACGAGCTCGAATCGGCTCTTGCGGCGCGGGATTTCACATCGTTGCAGCAGGCAATCGGCCGCGCGCATCCGACTAATTGAAAGACCCGACCCCCAAATCGGGGGCGAATTGCCCGATATGTATAGTTCAGCAGAGGCTGACCTGGACTTTTCCGCTGTTCTCGCTGACTGGAGCGGTCCTGGCCGCTAGTCTCCGTCGGGAGTGCACGGGTGCAGTTTGCTCGTTGCTCCCCAGGTGCGGGGCTGATCAGGTTCCTCACCGGTCCGTATCCGACAGTTCGACAACCGAGGTGACGTAGGCGTGGCTCTTCCGCCCCTTACCCCTGAACAGCGCGCAGCCGCGCTCGAAAAGGCCGCCGCGGCTCGCCGGGAGCGGGCCGAGGTCAAGAATCGACTCAAGCACTCCGGCGCCTCCCTTCACGAGGTCATCAAGCAGGGCCAGGAGAACGACGTCATCGGAAAGATGAAGGTCTCCGCCCTCCTCGAGTCGCTGCCCGGCGTGGGCAAGGTCCGCGCCAAGCAGATCATGGAGCGTCTCGGTATCTCCGAGAGCCGGCGTGTGCGGGGCCTTGGCTCCAACCAGATCGCGTCTTTGGAGCGAGAGTTCGGCGGCGGTGCCGCCTGACGGTCTCAGGCACTCCTGAGAACCTGGATAATCGCTGCATGAGTGAACGTCCGCGGCTGACCGTGCTCTCCGGCCCCTCTGGAGTCGGCAAGAGCACGGTCGTCGCCCATATGCGCAAGGAACACCCCGAGGTCTGGCTCTCCGTCTCGGCGACGACCCGGAAGCCGCGTCCCGGGGAGAGGCACGGCGTCCAGTACTTCTTCGTCACCGACGAGGAGATGGACAAGCTGATCGCCAACGGCGAGCTGCTCGAGTGGGCCGAGTTCGCGGGCAACCGCTACGGCACGCCCCGAGCCGCGGTGCTCGAGCGTCTCGAACGCGGCGAGCCGGTCCTCCTCGAGATCGACCTCCAGGGTGCCCGGCTCGTGCGCGAGTCGATGCCCGAGGCCCAGCTGGTCTTCCTGGCTCCGCCCAGCTGGGACGAGCTGGTGCGCCGCCTGACCGGCCGGGGCACCGAGGCCGCCGATGTCATCGAGCGCCGTCTCGCCGCCGCCCGTGTCGAGCTCGCCGCCGAGTCGGAGTTCGATACGACCCTTGTCAACACCTCCGTCGAGGACGTGGCCCGCGAGCTGCTAGCCTTGATGAACGTTGTGTGATCAGGCTCTTCCTGTCTGGTCTTTTCGATTCTTCGGAAGGTAGAGCGTGTCCTCTTCCATCACCGCGCCCGAGGGCATCATCAACCCGCCGATCGACGAGCTCCTCGAGGCCACCGACTCGAAGTACAGCCTCGTGATCTACGCGGCCAAGCGCGCGCGCCAGATCAACGCGTACTACTCGCAGCTCGGCGAGGGTCTCCTCGAGTACGTCGGTCCGCTGGTGGACACCCACGTCCACGAGAAGCCGCTCTCGATCGCCCTGCGCGAGATCAACGCCGGTCTGCTGACCTCCGAGGCCATCGAGGCCCCGGCCCAGTAGTCGCGCTGGCTTCCAGCAGTTCTTCCACTTCAGGCCCGGCAGAGCGACTGCCGGGCCTGTGGTGTGTCATGGGTACGAACCGGTATACGTGCGCCGCATCGCGTACGGGGAGTGGGGAGTGGCAGTGGACAAGCCGAAGGTCGTCCTGGGGGTCAGCGGCGGGATCGCCGCGTACAAGGCGTGCGAGCTGCTTCGCCGGCTGACCGAGTCGGGCCACGACGTCCGGGTCGTGCCGACTGAGTCCGCCCTCCACTTCGTCGGCGCCGCCACCTGGTCCGCGCTCTCCGGGCACCCCGTCTCGACCGAGGTCTGGTCCGACGTCCACGAGGTGCCGCATGTCCGGATCGGCCAGCACGCCGACCTGGTGATCGTGGCCCCGGCCACCGCCGACATGCTCGCCAAGGCCGCCCACGGCCTCGCCGACGACCTGCTCACCAACACGCTTCTCACAGCCCGCTGTCCCGTGGTGTTCGCGCCCGCGATGCACACCGAGATGTGGGAGCACCCGGCCACGCAGGAGAACGTCGCGACGCTGCGCCGCCGCGGCGCCGTCGTCATCGAGCCCGCCGTCGGACGCCTCACCGGCGTCGACACCGGAAAGGGGCGGCTGCCCGATCCCGGCGAGATCTTCGAGGTCTGCCGCCGGGTCCTCGCCCGGGGGAACGCCGAGGCCGACCTCGCGGGCCGCCATGTCGTGGTGAGCGCCGGCGGCACCCGCGAGCCGCTCGACCCGGTCCGCTACCTGGGCAACCGCTCCTCCGGCAAGCAGGGCTACGCCCTCGCGCGTACGGCGGCCGCGCGCGGCGCCCGGGTCACGCTGGTCTCCGCGAACGCCGCCCTGCCCGACCCGGCCGGGGTGGACGTCGTGCACGTCGGCACGGCGGTGCAGCTGCGCGAGGCCGTGCTCAAGGCCGCGGCCGACGCGGACGCCGTGGTCATGGCGGCGGCCGTGGCGGACTTCCGCCCGTCCGCGTACGCCCCCGGGAAGATCAAGAAGCGGGACGACAAGGCGGACCCGACGATCACCCTGGTCCGCAACCCCGACATCCTCGCCGAGCTCTCCGCCGACCGCGCCCGCCCCGGCCAGGTGGTCGTCGGCTTCGCCGCCGAGACCGACGACGTGCTCGCCAACGGGCGCACCAAGCTGGAGCGCAAGGGCTGCGACCTCCTCGTCGTCAACGAGGTCGGCGAGCGCAAGACCTTCGGGTCGGAGGAGAACGAGGCGGTCGTGCTCGGCGCCGACGGATCCGAGACGCCCGTCCCGTACGGGCCGAAGGAAGCCCTCGCGGACGTGGTGTGGGATCTGGTCGGCGCACGACTGCGCTGAGTCTCGAAGACAGGACTGCGTTGAGACTAGGAAGACCTGTAGACCTGTAGACCTGTAGACCTGTAGACCTGTGGACCAGTAGACCCGTAGACCCGAAAACCCTCTGTCCGGCTACGGCGAACCTCCAAGTTGTCGATATTCGCCCGCCCGGGCGCCTCAAACCCCCGAAATTCGGACGTGGAAGCCCTGGCGAAGACCGATCGTCGTATCGCAGAATGCAGTGCCGCAGGTCACTGGGCATCCAGGAAGCGAGACGCGGCGCCCGGTGGCCGGAAGCGACCGATAAACTGGTCACGGATCCATGCCGGGCGCAGCTCCCGGCGGGTCCGCCAATGATCAGCCAGCAGCCGCTGCAACCCCAGGGAGCGTTGTGTCCCGTCGTCTGTTCACCTCGGAGTCCGTGACCGAGGGCCACCCGGACAAGATCGCTGACCAGATCAGCGACACCATTCTCGACGCGCTGCTTCGCGAGGACCCCACGTCCCGCGTCGCCGTGGAGACCCTCATCACCACGGGTCTGGTGCACGTCGCGGGTGAGGTCACCACCAAGGCGTACGCGCCGATCGCGCAGCTGGTGCGCGAGAAGATCCTGGAGATCGGTTACGACTCCTCGAAGAAGGGCTTCGACGGCGCCTCCTGCGGCGTCTCGGTGTCCATCGGCGCGCAGTCCCCCGACATCGCGCAGGGCGTCGACACCGCGTACGAGAAGCGGGTCGAGGGCGACGACGACGAGCTGGACAAGCAGGGCGCCGGCGACCAGGGCCTCATGTTCGGTTACGCGACCGACGAGACGCCCGAACTGATGCCGCTGCCGATCCACCTCGCGCACCGTCTCTCGCGCCGGCTGTCCGACGTGCGCAAGAACGGGACCATCCCCTACCTGCGTCCCGACGGCAAGACCCAGGTCACCATCGAGTACGACGGCGACAAGGCCGTCCGCCTCGACACCGTGGTGGTCTCCTCGCAGCACGCCTCGGACATCGACCTGGAGTCGCTGCTCGCGCCTGACATCCGCGAGTTTGTCGTCGAGCCGGAGCTCAAGGCGCTGCTCGAGAACGGCATCAAGCTCGACACCGAGGGCTACCGCCTCCTGGTCAACCCCACCGGCCGCTTCGAGATCGGCGGTCCGATGGGTGACGCCGGTCTGACCGGCCGCAAGATCATCATCGACACCTACGGCGGCATGGCCCGCCACGGCGGCGGCGCCTTCTCGGGCAAGGACCCGTCCAAGGTGGACCGTTCGGCCGCGTACGCCATGCGCTGGGTCGCCAAGAACGTGGTCGCCGCGCAGCTCGCTTCGCGCTGCGAGGTGCAGGTCGCGTACGCGATCGGCAAGGCCGAGCCGGTCGGTCTGTTCGTGGAGACCTTCGGCACCAACACCGTCCCGGTGGAGAAGATCGAGGACGCCATCTCGGCCGTCTTCGACCTGCGCCCGGCCGCGATCATCCGCGACCTGGACCTGCTCCGCCCGATCTACTCCCAGACCGCCGCGTACGGCCACTTCGGCCGTGAGCTGCCGGACTTCACCTGGGAGCGCACGGACCGCGTGGACGCGCTGCGCAAGGCCGCCGGCCTGTAAGCGGCAGTCGGCTGTACGGGGGCGGCCCCGGACCTTCTGGTCCGGGGCCGTTCTCGTGGCATCGGTGAGTCCATCGCGCGGCCGTGGGGAAATGGTGTGCGGTGGGCGGGAGTCGGTGGCTACGGTGGCCGTGCCGACACCGGGGCGCCCGGTGCGCAGGCAGCGGATCCTTCTGGTTCGGGCGAAAGCCCCGCGGGTTCGAATCCCGCCGCCGGTCCTTCGGGGCCGGTGTGGCCGAGCGGCCCAAGGCAAACCCCTTGCGCCCCTGGCGCGTTCCGCCGCCGACTGGATCTCGGGCGCGTCCGGTGTCAGTGGCTTCTGGTTAAGTTGGGGCTGTGAGCAGCGAGAACGAGCAGCCCGGCAGCGACGCGCAGGACGCGGCGCCGGAGCAGCTCGCGCTCATCCGGGAGACCGTGCGCAAGGCCGCCGTGCCGCGGGCGAAGCCGCGCACCTGGCGCGGCGCGGACCTCGCCCCGGAGCTTCCGGTGGCCCGGGTGCTCGTCGACAAGGGCGTCCTCCACCTCGACCGGTACTTCGACTACGCCGTGCCGGCCGAGCTCGACGCCGATGCCCGGCCCGGTGTGCGGGTGCGGGTGCGGTTCGGGGCCGGGCGCGGGCGGGTGCACGGCGGGCGGCGCGAGGGCGGCGGGCTGATCAGCGGCTATCTGATCGAGCGGATCGCCGAATCCGACTACTCGGGGCCGCTGGCCGCACTCGCCCAAGTCGTCTCGCCCGAGCCGGTGTTGAGCCCCGAGCTGCTCGGGCTCGCGCGGGCTGTTGCGGACCGGTACGCGGGCAGCCTCGCCGACGTGCTCCAGCTGGCCATCCCGCCGCGCAACGCACGGGCGGAGGCCAAGGCCTCGCCCCCGGCCCCGCCCGCCCCGCCGAAGCCGGCCCCCGGCACCTGGGGGCGCTACGGACAGGGGCCCGCCTTCCTGGACGCGCTCGCCTCGGGCGGGGCGCCGCGCGCCGTGTGGAACGCGCTGCCGGGGCCGCACTGGGCCGAGGAGCTGGCGCGGGCGGTCGCCGCCACGCTCGCGTCCGGCCGTGGCGCGCTGGTCGTCGTACCGGACGGCAAGACCGCGGGCCGGGTCGACGCCGCGCTCACCTCCGTACTCGGCGAGGGCCGGCATGCGCTGCTCACCGCGGACGCCGGTCCGCAGAAGCGGTACGAGGAGTGGCTGGCCGTGCGCCGCGGCTCCGTGCGGGCCGTGGTCGGCACGCGGGCCGCGATGTTCGCTCCCGTGCAGGACCTCGGCTTGGTCGCGATCTGGGACGACGGCGACGACAACCACAGCGAGCTGCATGCCCCGCAGCCGCACGCACGCGATGTGCTGCTGCTGCGTGCGGCCCATGACAAGTGCGCCTTCCTGCTCGGCAGTTGGAGCTGCACCGTGGAGGCGGCACAGCTCGTCGAGAGCGGGTGGGCGAAGCCGCTGACCGCCGACCGGGAGCAGGTGCGGAGGGCCGCGCCCCTCGTCCGTACCGTCGGCGACGGCGATGTGGCCCGGGACGCAGCGGCGCGGGCCGCACGACTGCCCTCGCTCGCCTGGCAGGTCGCCAAGGAAGGGCTGAAGCACGGGCCCGTGCTCGTGCAGGTGCCCCGGCGCGGTTACGTGCCGAAGCTCGCGTGCGAGCGCTGCCGTGAGCCCGCACGCTGCCGGCACTGCGCCGGACCGCTGGAGGCCCAGGGCGCAGGAGCGCTGCACTGCGCGTGGTGCGGGCGTACGGAGGGGGAGTGGCACTGCCCCGAGTGCGGGTCGTTCAAGCTGCGGGCCCAGATCGTCGGGGCGCGGCGTACCGCCGAGGAGCTGGGGCGGGCGTTTCCGTCCGTGCCGGTGCGCACCTCCGGGCGCGAGCACATCCTGGAGTCCGTGCCCGACCAGCCGGCCCTGGTGGTGTCCACCCCGGGGGCCGAGCCCGTGGCCGAGGGCGGATACGCGGCGGCGCTGCTGCTCGACGGCTGGACGATGCTCGGCCGGCCGGATCTGCGCGCCGGCGAGGACGCGCTGCGCCGCTGGATCGCCGCCTCCGCGCTCGTCCGGGGACAGAGCGCCGGGGGCACCGTGGTGGTGGTCGGGGAGCCGACGCTGCGGCCCGTGCAGGCGCTCGTGCGCTGGGACCCGGTGGGGCATGCCGTGCGGGAGCTCGCCGAGCGGGCCGAGCTGGGATTTCCGCCCGTGTCGCGGATGGCCGCGGTGTCGGGGCGGCCGGAGGCGGTCGCGGAGTTCCTGGCCGGGGTCGAACTGCCGCCGGACGCCGAGGTGTTGGGGCCCGTACCGCTGCCCGTCTCCGATCCCGCGCAGCCGCGGCGGCCGGGCGCGGTGCCGGTCGGCGAGGTCTGGGAGCGCGCGCTGGTGCGGGTGCGGCCGGGCAGCGGGGCCGCACTCGCCGCCGCGTTGAAGGCGGCGCAGGCGGGGCGGATGGCGCGGGGAGCGGGCGCTTCGGGTGCTTCGGGCGCCGAGTCCGGGGTGCGGATCAGGATCGATCCGCCGGATATCGGCTGAGGCGAGTCGGGGGCGCTCGCAGGGGTTGCGGAGGTGTGGCGGCGGCGCCTTCGCGTACGGGCTCACGTACGTGTACGAGCTTGCGTACGTGTACGGGCTCACGTCCGCGTACGGATCGCCGCACCCGCAACAGCCCAAAATGCCCCCGCTCCAGGCACTGTGCGCCTGGAGCGGGGGCAATGGGGGATCGGCCCGGCCCGGTGGGCGGGAGCGACGGGAAGGGCAGCAGGGTCGGCGTCCTGCTGCCTTTCAGTCGGTCACCCGTTGCGGGGGCCGGGGAAGGCGCCCGGACGCGGGTCCTCGCGCAGCACCGGGCCCGCGGGGGTCTCCCGCAGCACCGGGCTGCCCGAGGTGGGCTGGGTCGGCATGGAGCGGGCGGCGGGCACGGAGGGCAGGCCCGCACCGACGCCCACCGGACGCGCTGCCGTGGTGTCGGCGGCGCGCTCGGCCTCGGCGGCGGCCTGAGCCGTCGCACGCCGTGCTCCGTAACGGCGGTGCACCGCCTGCTTGGTGACCCCGAGCGCGGATCCCACCGCGTCCCAGGAGAAGCCGAGCGAACGGTCGAAGTCCACCGCCGCCGTGACCAGGGTCTCTACGCTGTCCCGCAGCTCCTGGGCAAGACGGACGGTGGGGGCGGGGGCGCGCCCGTACACGACGAAGCCCGTGGAGGGGCCGGAGCGGCGCGGGCGGTAGACGTTGCCCAACTGGGCGGTGAGGGTGCGCAGTGCGTCCACCTGCCGGCGGACCCGCTCGATGTCCCGCACAAGAAGATGCAGGCTGGCCCTTGCCTGGGCGTCGTGGGTTGCGTGGTCGGCCATGAACAAGCCTCTCGAACCGGCGTTGAAAAGGATCGGGCCGCGATCGCGGCCCGTATGTGGTCAACTCTTTCTTGACCAACGCGTCAGCCGTGGATGTGGTCACGGTGGAGGGGCGTATGCGCATATGCGCGGGGCGCGCGGCGGATTGCACGCCCCCGGGGAGCCCGTCGCGCGGTGTCCCGCGCGGCCGCCGGGCCGGGCACGCACCTCGGGGCGCCCCGCGCGGGCCGACGGCCTCATAGACTGGTGCGCTGCTCGTCACGTTCCCGCCCGAGAGGCACTCAGCCACCGATGAAGCTGGTCTTCGCAGGCACCCCCGAGGTCGCCGTCCCCGCTCTTGACGCCCTGATCGCCTCCGGCCGGCACGAGGTGGCCGCCGTCGTCACCCGGCCCGACGCCCCGGCGGGCCGCGGCCGCCGGCTCGTCGCGAGCCCCGTCGCCGAACGGGCCGAGGAGGCGGGCATCGAGGTGCTCAAGCCGAACCGGCCGCGCGACGAGGAGTTCCTCGCGCGGCTCCGCGAGATCGCCCCCGACTGCTGCCCGGTGGTCGCCTACGGCGCACTGCTGCCGAAGGTGGCGCTCGACGTGCCGGCGCGCGGCTGGGTCAACCTGCACTTCTCGCTGCTGCCCGCCTGGCGCGGTGCCGCGCCCGTGCAGCACGCGATCATGGCGGGGGACCAGATCACGGGTGCGTCCACGTTCCTGATCGAGGAAGGGCTCGACTCCGGGCCGGTGTTCGGCACGATCACCGAGGAGGTGCGGGCCACCGACACCAGCGGTGACCTGCTCACCCGCCTGGCGTTCGCGGGGGCCGGACTGCTCGAGGCGACCATGGACGGCATCGAGGACGGCAGCCTCAAGGCCGTGCCGCAGCCCGCGGACGGGATCTCGCTCGCCCCGAAGATCACCGTCGAGGACGCCCGGATCGACTGGTCCGCGCCCGCGTTGCGCGTCGACCGCGTGGTGCGCGGCTGCACCCCGGCGCCCGGCGCCTGGACGGTCTTCCGCGGCGAGCGGCTCAAGCTGATCGCCGCCGCCCCCGTCACCGACCGCACCGACCTCGCGCCCGGAGCCGTCGCCGCCGGCAAGAACAACGTGTACGTCGGCACCGGTTCGCACGCCGTCGAGCTTCTGTGGGTCCAGCCGCAGGGCAAGAAGCCGATGAAGGCGGCGGACTGGGCGCGCGGCGTACGGATCGCGGAGGGGGAGCGGGTCGGCGCCTGACGGCACGGCCCCGCCGGATCCGCCGCTCTCCCCGGGCCGCCCAACGGCCCACGGTCCCGGCACCGCCGCTGCCCCCGAGCCGCGCACCGGCCCACGGCCTGGCACCGCCACCGCCCCCGGCCCGGCACCGCCCACCGCCCCCGGCCCGGCACCGTCCGACGGCGCCGGGCCGAGCCATGAGCCCGCCCGTACGCTGGTAGGGCCTGAACCATTCGGAATCCGGAGCACCTTCACGTGAACGACAAGCCCCGCGGCCGTCCCCCGCGCAAGCACCGCCGCCCCCAGAAGGACCCGGTGCGCATCCTCGCCTTCGAGGCGCTGCGGGCGGTGGACGAGCGGGACGCCTACGCCAACCTCGTCCTGCCGCCGCTGCTGCGCAAGGCGCGCGAGAAGCACGGGCCCGACGGGACATTCGACGCGCGGGACGCCGCCCTCGCCACCGAGCTCGTGTACGGCACGCTGCGCCGGCAGGGCACCTACGACGCGATCATCGCCGCCTGCGTGGACCGGCCGCTGCGGGAGGTCGACCCGCCCGTGCTCGACGTCCTGAGCCTCGGCGCCCATCAGCTGCTCGGCACCCGTATCCCGCCGCACGCGGCCGTGTCCGCCACCGTGGAACTGGCGCGTGTGGTGCTCGGCGACGGCCGCGCCAAGTTCGTCAACGCCGTGCTGCGGCGGATCGCCGGCGACGACCTCGACGGCTGGCTGGAGAAGGTGGCGCCGCCCTACGACGAGGATCCCGAGGACCACCTCGCGATCGTGCACTCGCACCCGCGCTGGGTCGTCTCCGCGCTGTGGGACTCGCTCGGCGGCGGCCGCGCGGGCATCGAGGACCTGCTCGAAGCCGACAACGAGCGGCCCGAGGTCACCCTCGTGGCCCGCCCCGGCCGCATCACCGGCACCGAGCTGCTCGACGCGCTGCCCGCCGACACCGCCGTGCCCGGCCGCTGGTCCCCGTACGCCGTGCGGCTCACCGAGGGCGGCGAGCCCGGGGCGCTCGAACCGGTGCGGGAGGGACGGGCCGGCGTGCAGGACGAGGGCAGCCAGCTGGTGGCGCTCGCCCTCGCCAACGCGCCTGTCGAAGGCTCCGACACCCGCTGGCTCGACGGCTGCGCGGGCCCCGGCGGCAAGGCGGCCATGCTGGCCGGACTCGCCTCCGAGCGCGGCGCGTTCCTGCTGGCCTCCGAGAAGCAGCCGCACCGCGCGGGCCTGGTCGCCCAGGCGCTGCGCGGAAACCCCGGCCCGTACCAGGCCATCGCCGCCGACGGCACCCGGCCGCCGTGGCGCCCCGGCACCTTCGACCGGGTCCTGATGGACGTGCCCTGCACCGGACTCGGCGCCCTGCGCCGCCGCCCCGAGGCCCGCTGGCGCCGCCGCCCCGAGGACCTGGAGGGCTTCGGGCCGCTCCAACGGGCCCTGCTCACCGAGGCGTTGGAGGCCGTACGGGTGGGCGGAGTCGTCGGTTACGCGACCTGCTCCCCGCACCTGGCCGAGACCCGCGCGGTGGTGGACGACGTCCTCAAGCGCACCCCGGGCGCCGAACTCATCGACGCCCGGCCGCTGCTGCCGGACGTGCCGGCCCTGGGCGAGGGCCCGGACGTCCAGCTGTGGCCGCATCTGCACGGCACGGACGCGATGTATCTGGCGCTGATCCGGCGGACTGCCTGAGCGGTCGTACGGACGGTGTGTGGGCGTGAGTCCGGGCCCCTCGACCTCGGTCGAGGGGCCCGGACGCGTTTCGAGGCCGCTGCCTGCGGCGCAGCCGGGTACGCCCCCAACTCTCAATCCCGCACGGCCGGTTCAGCCGACGCCGACTCTGCCCTCGGTGACGGCACCCGTCCCGGGTCCTCCTTCGCCAGCGGATGCGGCCACCACACCTTCCCGCCCACGTCCAGGAACAGGGACGTGACCAGGACCGAGCGGACGACGAAGGTGTCCAGGAGGACGCCCAGGGCGACCGCGAAGCCGATCTCGGCGAAGGCCACCATCGGCAGGGTCGCCAGGGCGGCGAACGTGCCGGCCAGGACGAGACCCGCCGAGGTGATCACCGCTCCGGTCGCCGACAGGCCCGTCAGGACGCCGGGACGGGTGCCCTTGCGCAGGGCCTCCTCGCGGATCCGCGTGGTGAGGAAGATGTTGTAGTCGATGCCGAGCGCCACCAGGAACACGAAGACGAAGAGCGGGAAGTCCGTGGTCTCGCCCGCGTAGTCGAACAGGTATCGGAAGGCCAGCGCGCTGATGCCGAGGGCGGCCGCGAAGGACAGGACCACCGTCGCGATCAGCAGCAGCGGCGCGATCAGCGCGCGAAGCAGCACGATCAGGACCAGGAAGACCACAAGGAGGACCAGCGGGATGATCAGGACGTTGTCATGCGTGGTCGCCTCGTCCATGTCGAGGAGCGCCGCCGTGTTGCCGCCGACCTTGGCGTCCGCGTCCGGGATCGCGTGCACCGCGTCTCGGACACGTTCGACCGTGTCCTTCGCTTCGGCGCTGTCGGAGGGCGAGTCCATGGTCGCTTCGAGCAGGATCCGGCCGTCGTGCTCGGCTTTCGCGCCCGCGACCGGCCGTATCGACTGATCGACCACGCCGTCGGTGTCCGCGATCGCGCGGCCCACCGCCTCGCCCTGCGCCGCGGACGCCACGATGTACAGGGGGTCGCCGGAGCCGGCCGCGAAGTGCTCCTCAAGGACCTGCTGGCCGACGATGGAGTCGGGGGTGTCCGTGAACGCGTCCGCGTTGCTGAGGCCCTCGGCCCGCAGCTGCATGAGGCCCAGCGAGAGCGCCGCGAGGACGATCGCGGTCGCCGCCCAGATGGCCCGTGGGCGGATCGCGATACGTCGGCCGATACGGGCCCACAGTCCCGTCTCCGTCGGCTCGGCCGTGTCGTAGTGCGGAATCACCGGCCAGAAGATCCAGCGGCCGAAGATGACAAGGAGCGCCGGGAACAGCGTCAGCATCGCGAGCAGGGCGACGGCGACACCGATGGCGGCCACCGGGCCGAGGCCGCTGGTGGAGTTCATCTCGGCGAACAGCAGCACCAGCATGCCCAGCATCACGGTCGCGCCCGAGGCGAGCACGGCCGGGCCCGCGCGGTGCAGGGCGAGGGCCATGGCCTCGTGGCGGTCGGCGTGCCGGTGCAGCTCCTCGCGGTAGCGGGCGACGAGCAGCAGTGCGTAGTCCGTGCCCGCGCCGAAGACGAGGACGGTGAGGATGCCCGCGCTCTGCCCGTTCACGGTCAGCCCGGCGTTCTCGGCGAGCAGATAGATGATCGCCTGGGCCGTGAACAGCGCGCCCACCACGGACAAGAGCGGGACGAGCAGGAGGGAGGGGCTGCGGTAGGTGATGAGCAGCATCACGATCACCACGCCCATGGCGGCGAACAGCAGCGTGGAATCGATGCCTTCGAAGGCCTCGGAGAAGTCGGCAGAGGTGCCGCCCGGGCCCGTCATGTACACCTTGAGACCGCCGGACCCGTCGCCCGCGACCTCGCGCAGCGAGTCCACCGCGGGCGCGATCCGCTCCCAGCCCTTCTCGTCCATCGTGATCGGCACGAAGACCTGGGCGGCCGCCGCCGGGTCCTTCTCGGACTCGAAGGGGCCCTGGGTCTCGGTGCCGCGGATCCCGTGGTCGGTCAGCTTCTTGAACGCGGCGACATCCTCGGCGATCTTCGCCTTGTCGGCCTCGGTGAGTCCTCCGTCGCGTACGTAGAGGACCACGGCCGGCAACTGCTCGGGCCGGAAGTCCTCGGCCAGCTCCAGGACTTGGGTGGATTCGGCGTCGCCCGGCAGCCAGGACGCGTTGTCGTTGTCCTGGGCGTCGGTGAGCTTCTGGGCGAGCGGCGACATCAGGACGATGGCCACGAGCCAGAGCACGAGCACGACCCATTTCGAGCGCCTGCCGCACACGAGCCAGGCCACACCGCGCCGTTGGCCCGCGGCGGGCGGTGCTTCCCCGGTGCTGCCCGCCGTCCCCGGGTCCCGCTCCGAGTCCGTGTTCGCGGCCTTGCTCGCGTCTTTGCTCGCGTCCCTCTGCGCGTCCGGCACGACGCATCCCCCCAAATAGGTGCCCACCCCACATAACGGCCACGATCGCCGGGCGACAGAATGGCACGGCGGACCGTGATCCGGGGCGGAATCCGGGCCTATGGGTCCTGGGCCTGCTACCGCGGAGGGCAACGCTCCCCGGACATGGCAGGCTTGGGGCATGGCCGTTCAGATCAGTCCCAGCATCCTGTCCGCCGACTTCGCCCGCCTCGCCGACGAGGCAAAGGCCGTCGAAGGCGCCGACTGGCTCCATGTCGACGTCATGGACAACCACTTCGTCCCGAACCTCACACTCGGCGTCCCGGTCGTAGAGTCCCTGAGCCGTGCGACGGACACTCCGCTGGACTGCCACCTGATGATCGAGGACCCCGATCGCTGGGCACCCCAGTACGTCGAAGCGGGGGCCTCCTCCGTCACCTTCCACGTCGAGGCCGCCGCCGCGCCCGTACGGCTCGCGCGGGAGATCCGCGCCAAGGGCGCCCGCGCCTCCATGGCGCTCAAGCCGGCTACCCCCATCGAGCCCTACGAGGACCTGCTCCCGGAGCTCGACATGCTGCTGATCATGACCGTCGAGCCGGGCTTCGGCGGCCAGGCCTTCCTCGACATCATGCTGCCCAAGATCCGTCGCACCCGTGAGCTGATCGCCAAGCACGGCCTGGAGCTGTGGCTGCAGGTGGACGGCGGGGTCGCCGAGTCCACCATCGAGCGCTGTGCCGAGGCGGGCGCCGACGTGTTCGTGGCGGGCTCCGCCGTGTACAGCCAGCCGGACCCGGCCGCGGCCGTCCGCGCCCTGCGCGCCAAGGCCGAGACGGCCACCGCATCGGCGGCCTGGGCCTGCGGTCACTGACCGGCTGGGTCTGCGGCCAACGAGCGGCCTGGGTCTGCGGTCGCCGACCGCCCTGCGGCTGGGGTCACTGACCGGACACCCTCGGTAAGCGGTCTGCGGGTGTCGCGCAGGCCGGCGGGAGATGAACGGGCGGGTTCCGTACCGAACGCAGCCCATCAGGACTGATCAAGCACCGCCGGATCTGCAAGGATGAACGGCGAGTCGCCCAGTGGCTCGCCTCAATACAGCGTGTGAACAGCAGTGAGGAGATCGCCGTGACGGGCATGTCAGCGGGGAGGCCAGCCCTGCGGATGGGACCCGCTGAGCTGGTGCAGGCGGCAGCCATGGCGCGCCGCTTCTACCTGGAGGGCAAGTCCAAGATCCAGATCGCGGAGGAGTTCGGCGTCAGCCGCTTCAAGGTCGCGCGGGTCCTGGAGACCGCTCTCGAAAGAGATCTCGTACGGATCGAGATCAGGGTCCCGGCAGAGCTGGACGCCGAGCGTTCCGACAAGCTGCGGGCCCGCTACGGCCTGCGGCACGCGGTCGTCGTGGAGTCGCCCGCCGAGTCGGAGGAGCAGTCGCCCGACCCCGAGAACCTGGGCGAGGTCGCGGCCGACCTGCTCGGCGAGCTGGTGAACGAGGGCGATGTGCTCGGTCTGGCCTGGGGCCGGTCCACCATCCACATGGCGGCCGCGCTCGACCGGCTGCCGCCGTGCACCGTGGTCCAGCTGACCGGTGTGTACGACGCCGGGACCGCCGAGCGCGGGTCCGTCGAGGCGGTCCGCCGCGCCGCCCAGGTCTCCGGCGGCGACGCGCACCCGATCTACGCGCCGATGCTGCTGCCCGACGCGGCCACGGCAGCCGCGCTGCGCAACCAGACGGGCATCGCGCGGGCCTTCGAGTACTTCGACAAGGTCACCGTCGCGTGTGTGTCCATCGGCTCCTGGGAGCCGGGCATCTCGACCGTGCACGACATGCTCAGCGACGAGGAGCGGGCGCACTACGCCTCGCTCGGCGTCGCCGCGGAGATGTCGGCGCACCTCTTCGACGCCGACGGCCGCCGTGTCGGACGTGACTTGGGCGAGCGCTGCATCACGGTCGAGGCCGACCGGCTGCGCCGGATCCCCGAGGTCGTGGCCATCGCGGGCGGTCAGCGCAAGGCGGCGGCCATCGACGCGGTGCTCCGCTCCGGGCTCGTGACCAGCCTGGTCACGGACACGGCCGCGGCGGACCACCTGCTGTCGGCCGGCTCCGCCCCGAAGCCCGCCCTGGACCGGGCGGACCCGGACGGGGAGTAGGGCTGGGGGAGGGCTTCCCGGGGGCCCGGAGGGGCAGTGCGGGGAGGTCCGGCGGGGGGCTGCATGCGGAGGTCCGGCGGACGGCTTCATGCGGCGGCTCGGCAGGCGGGTTTCGCGCGCGGTCCGGCAGTGGGGCTTGACGCGGCGCCTGGCGTGCGGGATTGAGCGCGCAGGCCTGGCGTACGGGATTCATGCGCAGGCCCGGCGTACGGGCATCCGGCGAGGTCGGCCTCGCGCGCGAGGCAGGCCCATGGACGTGGTCTTGCGCGCACGGGCCGGCCGACGGGGCCTCGGGACCTCAGGTCGTCACCCGTAAATCCGCCTCGCGTTTCCGGCGCCGATCAGGTCAGTGACCCGGTCGGCGTCGGCAGCCGACCACAGGTCACGCGCGGCCCAGCCGCCGACGACCTCCGCCACGGCCTCGCGGAACAGCCGCGCACCGGCCACATACAGCTCGGGCAGTCCGTAGGCGTCGGTCGAGAAGAGCAGTTTTCCGAACGGCGCCAGCTCCAGGAACTCCGCGAGGACGGCCGCCGCCCGCGCCCCCGTGTGCCCGAGCGTCAGGCCCACGTCGGCGTAGACGTGCGGGTGGACCTGCGCCAGATAGCCCGCCTGGCGGTGGTACGGGTAGCAGTGCAGGAGCACGAGGGTGCACCTGGTCGGGCGTACGGCCTCGATGAACTCCGTCAGGAGCAGCGGATCCGCCCGGTGCAGCCGCAGATCCGGATCGCCGAAGCCGGTGTGCAGCTGGAGGGGGCGTCCCGTCCGGGCCGCGGACCACAGCAGATGACGCAGGAGTACGGGATCGGTGAGGCGGGCGCCGCGCGCGGGCAGCCAGCGGGCGAGGGCCTCGCGGACGGCCTGCCGGCCGGGCGGTTCGGGCGGCAGGGCGAGGCCGTGGCGGTAGGCCGCCACGGACTTGAAACCGGCGGCCGTACGGGCCGCCTGCCGCACCGACTCCGCGAACGCTTCCAGGAACGCGTCGGGATCCGTGGTGGCCCGGGCGAGCGACTCCGCCAGGTGCTCCAGGCGGACGATCTCGCGGGCCGGTGAGCCGGCGAGCGCGGAGAGTTCCCCGGGCGGGGTGAGGTCGCCGGGCAGGCCGGTGTCGACCAGGTACTCGGAGATGTCCGCAGCGCGCAGCAGCCTGCGGGCGGCCTCCTGCCAGCCGATCCGGGAGCGTGCCTCGAGGTAGGCATCGGGCGGGCAGTGCGGGTCGAGGCCCAGCGCCGGCGGGCACAACCGGCGCACGGCGAAGCCGAGTTGGGTGTCGAAGAAGCTGGTGCCCGGCGGGGCGGGGTCGGCGGACTCGGTGAGATACGCCTCGAAATCGGCCCGGCTCAGATCGCGGCGGACCAGGCCGTGGCAGTGGTGGTCGAGGAGGAGGGGGCGGGCCGGGGTGCTCACGGGCGGTGCGTCCACGGATGGGGCACTCGCGGGCGCCGCGCTCACGGGCGGCGCGTCAGCCGTCGGGTCGTCGATGCGTCCGGGAAGGTCGTCCTGAGGCATCAGTACCGGTCCCGCGTCGCCTCGGCGATCTCCTGCGGCCTCGCGCCCTCGAAGAGCTTCTCCTCCGCGGTGCGTACCGCGATCACCGCCTCGGCCAGTGCCTCGCCGAGCGCCTCCCGCAGCACGCGCGACTCCGCGAAACGCGCCACCGCGGCCGTCAGCGAGGTGGGCAGCCGCCGCTCGCCGCGCCGCACGGGGTCGCCCACGACCGGCGTGGGCAGCGCGAGCCGGGACTCCAGGCCCGCGAGCCCGGCGGCGATCACCGCGCCCACGACGAGATACGGATTGGCGGCCGGATCGAAGCACTTGATCTCGGCATTGGGATTCGTGCCCGCGATGAATCGAAGCGCGGCCTCCCGGTTCTCCAGGCCCCAGCACTGGAAGGCGCCCGCCCAACGGGACGGCTCCAGACGCAGATAGCTCGCGGGGGAGGGGGCGCCGAGCGCGAGCAGGGCGGGGAGTTCGGCCAGGATGCCGGTGAGGAACGGCTCGCAGGCGTCCGTCATACCGAACGGGCCGTCGCCGCCCCCGCACAGATTGCGGCCGCCGCTCCACAGACTCAGGTGCAGATGGCGGCCGTTGCCGGTGCGCCCCGCCTCGACGGCCGGGCCGAACCACGCGGTGAGCCCGTGCGCAAGGGAGACTGCGCGGACCGTCTCGCGCACCAGGACCGCCTGGTCCGCTGCGCCCACCGGATCCGTCGGCCCGCACGAGAGCTCGAACTGGCCGTCCCCGTACTCGGGATGGAGCTGAAGCACCTCGACTCCCTGGTCCCGCAAGGCGGTCAGGAGCGCGTCCAGATACGCGGACAGCTCCACGACGCGGGCCATGCCGTACGCGGCGCCGGTGCAGGCGTACGCATCGCCGCGCCGTACGACCCACTCCGTCTCGAACCCCATCCGCAGCTCGATGCCCTGCTCGGCGGCCCGCCGCACCATCGCACGGGCGAACTGCCGCTGGCAGGCCTCGTACGGACGGCCGTCCTGATGGAAGCGGTCGACCGGCGCCCAGGCCCAACCGGGCTGTGCGGCAAGGGGCGTGAGCCGGGTGAGGTCCGGGCGCAGCCGCAGGTCGCCGTCGGGGCCGCCGATGTGGGCGCTGGTGGTGATCGAGTCGTCGACCAGGTAGACGTCGAAAACGGGGGACATGCCGACGCCCTGCTCGGCGGCCTCGCGCAGCCGCGCGAGCGGAACCGTCTTGACGCGGGTGTGTCCCGCCACGTCCACCCAGGTCAGGGCGATGGCGTGCACACCTGCCGCTTCGAGGTCCCAGCCGCGAGGGACCGAGGCGTCTTCGTCCAACGGCTCGGAGAACGCGCCGTACCCGCTCTCCCCGCCGTAGTCCTCCGGCTCACCGGAACCGCCGTTCAGCGCGTCCGCGATCCACCTGCCCGGCCAAGGCCCGCCCATCGCCGTCTCCCCCTTCAGCGCCGCAGGGCCAGCACCGCGTCCACGGTGTCCGCCTCGGCGGCCGTCTTGTCCTCCCGGTACCGCACCACCCGGGCGAAGCGCAGGGTCACGCCCTCCGGATAGCGGGTCGAACGCTGTACGCCGTCGAAGGCCACCTCGACCACCAGCTCGGGCCGCACCTTCACCACCCAGCCGTCGTCCTCGACCGCGAGCTCCTGGAGCCGCTCGGTCTGCCAGGCGAGCACCGCGTCGGTGAGGCCCTTGAACGTCTTGCCCAGCATCGCGAACGAACCGTCCTGCCGCCGAGCCCCCAGATGCAGATTCGACAGCTTTCCGGTCCGCCGTCCATGTCCCCATTCCGCCGCGAGCACCACCAGGTCCAGTGTGTGCACCGGCTTGACCTTCACCCACGAGGCCCCGCGCCGGCCCGCGCTGTACGCCGCGTCCAGGCCCTTGACCACCACGCCCTCGTGGCCGCGCGCCAGGGTCTCCTCCGCGAACGCCCTTGCACCTTCCCGCTGTTGTCCGTCGGCGGGGTCCGCCACCTCGTAACGCCGTACCCGGCGCGGCTCGGGCGCGATGCGGGCGAGCTCGGCGTGCCGGTCGCGCAACGGCAGATCGAGCAGATCGCGGCCGTCGATGCTCAGGAGGTCGAAGAAGACGGGGAACAGCGGCAGCTCGGCCTGCGCGCCCGGGATGTCGAGCGAGGAGCCCACGCGGCCCGCGATGTCCTGGAAGGGCAGCGGGCGCCCCTCGGGGCCGAGCGCGATCACCTCGCCGTCGAGCACGGCCCTGGTCGCGGTCAACTCCTGTGCGGCCGCGACGACTTCGGGGAGCCGTTCGGTGATCTCGTCGAGGGTGCGGGTGAAGATCCGTACGCTGTCGCCGTCGCGGTGGACCTGCACCCGGATGCCGTCCAGCTTCTCCTCGACCGCACAGGGCCCCACCAGGTCGATCGCCTCGTCCACGTCCTTGGCGGTCTTGGCCAGCATCGGCAGCACCGGGCGTCCGACATCGAGCCGGAAGGCGTCGAGGGCGGCGGGTCCGTCGGCGATCAGGGCCTGGGCGACGGTGTCGAGGCGGCCCGCGAGCATCACCGCGCGGCGTACGGCGGCCGGCGGCACCCCGTGCGCCGCGGCGAGACCGTCCACGGCCAGGGCGTCGAGGGCTCCCTGGCGCAGTTCGCCGCCGATCAGACCGGCAAGGAAGCGCTGCTCCTCCTCGGTGGCGGCGGCGAGAAGCTCGTGCAGCAGCCGTTTGCGCTCGGTCTGCGCCCCCTTGCCGGCGACGGCCGCGATGCGGTCGAAGGTCGCGTGCACGCCCTGGACGGTCAGCGTCGCCGTCTCGGCCGGCGCCTGCTTCTCGCGGAACGCCGTCCAGCCCACATTGAGCTTGCGCTGCGGCAGGCGTCCGGCGAGATACGAGACCACGAGCGGCGCCTCCTCGGGCGCCATCCGCGCGAAGAGCCCGGCGAGCAGCTCGGTCTTCTTGTTGCGCGCGGAGGTGTCGGCGATCTCCCGCGATGTCCGTGCCACGTCGGCGAACAGCATGCCTTCATCGTGGACCACGGGGGCGGCGGGCGCAGGGGGCGGGGTGGCGTGGTGTGGGGAGTGGGGGCGGGTTGGAGCGGCGCTCGGTGGGAGCGTCGCGTGGTCGGGACGAGGGCGTTTCGCCGTCGGGACGGGGATGTCGCGTCGTGCCGCTTCTCGTCGGTACGGAGGCGTCTCGCGGTCGGTACGGCGTCGTTTCGCCGTCGAGGCTGAAGCGTCTCACGGTCGGTACGGGGCCGTTTCGCCGTCGAGACGGTGGCGTCTCGTCGTCGGTACGGAGCCGTAGCGCCGTCGGTACGGTGCCGTCGCCTCCTCGACGCGAGCGGTCCGGCGCCGCACCGGTGATGCCCCGTGCACCGCGGCCATCGCCGACCGGCGGGACGGCGTCGCCCGTGGCAGCATCGGCCGCATGTACCCCCGGCACCCCCGCCACCGCCGCGCCCCGGCCCTCGCTCTGCTCGTCGGCGTGCTGTGTGCGCTGCTGCTCGTGGGGTGCGGGTCCGGCAAGGATGCTCCGGCGCCCGAAGCCACGGCCTCGCAGGAGGCGGCGCCGCCCTCGCGTTCGGCCGGGCAGCCCACCCCTGCCTGGGCCAAGGGCTTCGCCACCGTTCCCGAAGCCGCACTGCCCGCCGAGGCCCGGCAGACGCTGCGCCTGATCGACGCGGGCGGCCCCTTCCCGTACGAGAAGGACGGCGCGTACTTCGGCAACTACGAGCGGATTCTGCCGCGCCAGAAGCGCGGCTACTACCGCGAGTACACGGTGCGCACACCGCGCGAACGCGACCGCGGCGCGCGCCGTATCGTGGCCGGCCGAGGCGGAGAGTTCTTCTACACGGACGACCACTACGAGACGTTCAAGGCGGTCCTGCGATGACACGCGGCTCCAGCGCATCGGCGGAAGGCGCACCGGGCGAGTCCGAGGAGTTCGGCGACTCGCCGAGCCCGCGCGACACCGGCCCCGCCGGGTGCCCGCCCGGACAGTGGGCCGGCGCACCCCAGCCGCTCGCGGCGCTCACCGAGGCCGCCCGCGGCACCGAGCTGCCCTTCCACGTGCTCGACCTGTCCGGCGTGACGGACAAGGCCGCATTCCTGACCGCGTGCGCCACGACCCTCGCCTTCCCGTCGTGGTTCGGCCGCAACTGGGACGCCCTGGCCGACTGTCTGAGCGATCTGGCCCCCGGCACGGTCGTGGTGGTCTCCGGCTGGCGCGCCTACGCCGACGCGCGGCCCGAGGAGTGGGAGACGGCGCAGGAGATCCTCACCGAGGCGGGACCGGTTACGGCACTCCTCGCGCTGGAGCCGTAGCCCGTAGCCGAGGGCGCGAGGCCCGAAGCCAAGGGCACGAGGCCCGAAGCTCTACGCTTCCCGCGACGATTCCCCTCCCGAGGAGCGACACCGTGTCCGACCTGCCCAACCTGCCCGACCGCGCCCCCGCGTACCCCTACTCCGAGGCCCTGAGCCCCGAGGCCGCACCGCAGCCGCACGAGCAGCTGAAGCCCGCGCTGTGGCTGCTGGGCACCTGGCGCGGGCGGGGACGCGGCGGCTATCCCACGCTCGACGGCGAGTTCACGTACGCGCAGGAGGTCACCTTCTCGCACGACGGGCGCCCCTTCCTGCGGTACGAGGCCCGGGCCTGGCTCATCGACGACGAGGACGGACCGCTGCGGCCCGCCGCACGCGAGAGCGGCTGGTGGCGGGTGCAGCCCGAGGGGCGCGTCGAGGCGCTGATCACCCAGCCCACCGGCATCGCCGAGATCATGGTCGGCACCCTCGGCGAAGGGCTGACCGACCTGTCCTCGCACGGCGTGGCGCTCACCCCCACCGCCAAGGACGTCACCGCCACCCGCCGCCGCTACACCCTCACCGAGGACTCCGTGCTCGACTTCGTGCACGATCTGGCGGCAGTGGGTCACTCGCTGCAGCACCACCTCGGGGCCAGGCTGCGACTCGAGGGCTGAGCGCACACCGAGCGCGGGGACCGTACGCAGTACCGCGTGAGCGAGGCAACGCTGCGCACCGTACTGACAACTGACGACCCGTCAGTTACGGTCTGCCGCATGTTCTTCTCGGTGGGGTTCCCGACGCACAGGGTGGACGCGGGCGCCGATCTGATCGGCGCCGACGCGATCATGGAGATGGCGTGTGCGGCCGAGGCCGCCGGGTTCGACGCGGCCTTCGTGACCGACCACCCCTTCCCCGGCGACGCGTGGCTGGCGCACGGCGGCCACCACACCCTCGACCCGCTGGTCGCCCTGTCCTTCGCCGCCGCCGCGACCAGCATGCTGCGGCTGCACACCAACCTGTTCGTGCCCGCGTACCGCAACCCCTTCGTCGCGGCTAAGACGATCTCCACCCTCGATGCGCTGTCCGGGGGGCGGGTGGTCCTGGGGGTGGGCGCGGGCTACCTGGAGCCCGAATTTGCCGCCCTGGGCGCCGACTTCGAGGGCCGCAACGACCGGCTCGACGAGGCGCTGCGTGCCATGAGGGCGGCGTGGACCGGCGAGTCCGTGACGTTCGAAGGCTCCGGCTACACGGCAGCCGGCAACACCATGCTGCCCCGGCCCGTGCAGGAGCGGATCCCCGTGTGGATCGGCGGCAACAGCAAGCGCGCGATCCGCCGCGTCGTCGACCTCGGAGACGGCTGGCTCCCGATGCCGGCTCCGGCGAAGGCCTCCAAGGCCCTGCGCACCCCCGGCATCGAGTCGCTCGCCGACCTGCGGGCCCGGCTCGACTACCTGGAGGAGTACGCGGCCTCGGTGGGGCGCACCGATCCGGTGGACGTCACGTTCATGCCGCGGGGCCTCAGCATGTTCGCGGGGGCAGGCCTCGACGCCGGGGCCGTGGTCGACGATCTGTCCGAGCAGGCCGCCGTGGGCGTCACCGGGGTGACGATCGCGCTGCCCGCCCGGACGCGCGCCGAGTGGCTCGACCAGGTGGCGGCCTTCGGCGAGGACGTGATCCCGCACGTGAAATGACTCCGCGAGGGAGGCGACCTCGCACGTGAAACAACCGCGCACCCGACGAGGTCTCACACCCGACGAGGCCTACTGGCTGATCGCACGAAGATCACCCGGAACCCCTGGACGATCCGCCCGGGCGGCGCATCGCCGAGGTCATGGGAGAATGAAGTACGTGCGTTTTGCCTCGGCACACCTGCTCGAGGTCCCCTCCGATCGACTGGGATGTACTGCACGTGCGTTTCCTCAATGACATCAAGCCGCCGTACGACCTGACGTACGACGATGTGTTCATGGTGCCGAGCCGCTCCGCCGTGGGCTCCCGCCAGGGTGTGGACCTCGCGTCCCCGGACGGCACGGGCACCACCATTCCGCTGGTCGTCGCCAACATGACCGCGATCGCCGGACGGCGTATGGCCGAGACCGTGGCCCGCCGCGGCGGCCTCGTGGTCATTCCGCAGGACATCCCGATCGAGGTCGTCACCGACGTCATCTCCTGGGTCAAGACGCGCCACCACGTGCTCGACACCCCGATCGTGCTCGCCCCGACGCAGACCGTGGCCGACGCGCTGTCCCTCCTCACCAAGCGTGCGCACAACGCCGGCGTGGTGGTCGACGGGGACAACCGGCCGATCGGTGTCGTCACCGACCAGGACCTGAACGGCGTGGACCGCTTCACGCAGCTGTCCGAGGTCATGTCCAAGGACCTGCTGCTGCTCGACGCGGACATCGACCCGCGCGAGGCCTTCAACAAGCTGGACAACGCCAACCGCCGCTACGCCCCGGCCGTGGACCGGGACGGCAAGCTCGCCGGCATCCTCACGCGCAAGGGCGCGCTGCGCGCGACCCTCTACACCCCGGCCGTGGACGCCAAGGGCGGCCTGCGCATCGCCGCCGCCGTCGGCATCAACGGCGACGTGGCGGGCAAGGCGAAGCAGCTCCTCGACGCCGGTGCGGACACCCTGGTCATCGACACGGCCCACGGCCACCAGGAGTCGATGATCGAGGCGATCAAGAAGGTCCGCGCGCTGGACCCGCAGGTCCCGATCGTCGCGGGCAACATCGTCGCCGCCGAGGGCGTCAAGGACCTCATCGAGGCCGGCGCGGACATCATCAAGGTCGGTGTCGGTCCGGGTGCGATGTGCACCACCCGCATGATGACCGGTGTGGGCCGCCCGCAGTTCTCCGCGGTTCTGGAGTGCGCGGCCGAGGCGAAGAAGTACGGCAAGCACGTGTGGGCCGACGGCGGTGTCCGTCACCCGCGTGACGTCGCCATGGCGCTCGCCGCCGGTGCGTCCAACGTCATGATCGGCTCCTGGTTCGCCGGGACGTACGAGTCGCCGGGCGACCTGCACGAGGACGCCGCGGGCAAGCTCTACAAGGAGTCCTTCGGCATGGCCTCCGCGCGTGCCGTCAAGAACCGCACCTCCGAGGAGTCCGCCTACGACCGCGCCCGCAAGGCGCTGTTCGAGGAGGGCATCTCCACCTCGCGCATGTACCTCGACCCGCAGCGTCCGGGCGTCGAGGACCTGATCGACTCGATCATCGCCGGTGTCCGCTCCTCCTGCACCTACGCCGGTGCGGGCTCCCTCGCGGAGTTCGAGGAGAAGGCCGTGGTCGGCATCCAGTCCGCCGCCGGTTACGCCGAGGGCAAGCCGCTGCACGCCAGCTGGAGCTGATCGGCGGGGCAACACCTCTGTTCACGGCCCTGATCGTCTCCGTACGATCAGGGCCGTGGTACGTCCAGCCCTCGCCGCAGGCCGCGCGCTCGCCGTGCTCGACTACTTCGCGGCGCATCCCGAACAGTCGTACTCGCTCAGCGAGTTGAGCGAAGCGCTCGACATCAACCTGGCCTCGCTGCTCTCCGTGCTCCAGGCCCTCACCGACGCCGGGTACCTCGCCCGCCATCCGCAGCGCAAGACGTACGGGCTCGGGATGTCCCTGGTCGCGGCGGGACACGCGGCGCTCACGCGGCACCGTGTCGTCGACCGGGCGCGCAGTGAACTGCGGGCGCTGGCCGCCGAGTCGGAGGCCGAGTTCGTGGTCAGCGCCGTCGCGGGGGACAGCATCGTCATCCTCGCCGTCGAGGGCCGCGGCCGGCTGCCGGAGGTGTGGGCCGGGCAGCGGCTGCCGCTGCTTCCGCCGCTCGGGCAGGTGTTCCTCGCCTGGGCGGGCACGGCCTCCGGGGAGATCAGACGCTGGCTCGACCGGACGGCGGTCGGTGCGCCGCTGCCGCGCCATCTGGACGCGGCCATGGCCGTCGTACGGGAACGGGGCTGGTCCGCGAACCGGGACACGCCGGCCAGGCGTGCGCTGGGCGAGGCGCTCGCCCGCCTCGCGGACGCGCCGCGGGACGCCGGACTGCGGGCGCGCGTGGCCGAGTTGGTGGTCTCGCTCGGCGAGGACTACGAGGTCCTCTCGGTGGCGGACCAGGAGCGCTACCGCCTCGCCACGCTGTCCGCGCCGGTGTTCGACCAGCACGGCACGGTGGCCCTGGCGCTCACTGCCACCGGCCTGCCCGAGCTCGACGGGGCCCGGCTCACCGCCCTGGCCTCGCAACTCACGGATGTGGCGGGCGTGTTGGGGAAGGAGATCGGCGGCAGGCCCCCGGTACTGTCGGCCGGGTGAAGATCATCGCCTGCCGTGCCGAGGACCTCGGTCTGCTCGACGCGCATCTGCCCTCCGCCAGTGCCGAGTCCCATCACGCCGCCCGGTTCGCGCGGCAGGAGGCGGGGGAGTCCACGTATCTGCTCGCCTGGCGCGACGGTCTGCCCGTGGGGCACGGCGAGGTGCGGTGGCATGGGTGCGCGGCGCCCGAGGTGCGGGCGGCGGTGGCGCGGCGTATCGCCCCCGAGGCCGTGACCTCCGGCGGGCCCTCCGTTTCCGGCCCGACCCCGGCGTCCGGCTGCCCCGAGATCAACGGGCTCGCGGTGGCCGAGCACCTGCGGTCCCAGGGCATCGGGACCGCGCTCATCCACGCCGCCGAGGACCTGGCGCGCGCCCGCCGCCTGCCCGCGATCGGCCTCGGTGTCGACGAGACCAATCCGCGGGCGGCGGCGCTGTACGCGCGCCTGGGATACGAGGCGTTGGTGCCCTACGTGGACCGCTGGTCGTACGTGGACCGGGGCGGGCTGCGGGTGGAGTGCGCGGACGCGTGCACGTTCCTGGTCAAGAGGCTGTAGAGCTCTGGCCGGTGGCTGTAGAGCTGTGGTCAGAGGCTATGGAGCCCTGGCCGGTGGCTGTAGAACTCTGGGCAGTGGCTGTGGAGCTCTGGTCAGTGGCTGTGGCGCGCGCCGGATCCGCGGCGCCCGCCGCCCGTAGCGCCTCCACCACCCCCTGCGCGATCAGCCCGTGCCCCTCGTCCCCGGGATGCACCCCGTCCACCATGTGCTCGGCGGCGATCAGGCGCGCGCCGGAGAGCAGGTGCACCTGCTTGTCGACCAGGTCCGTGACCGCGCGCTCCTGGGCCACCCGCAGCTCGGCGAGGGTGGCGCCGAGTGCGTTGGGGGTGTTCTCGGCGTCGGGGCGTACGACCGGGGAGACGACGAGGACCGGAACCTCCGGGTGGGCCGCGCGCACCAGGGCGAGGAACGCCCGCGTCGTCTCGTACAGGAGCGCGGACGAACTCGGCGTACGGCTCCAGCAGTTGGTGCCGAACGCCAGCGTGATCAGGTCCGCGGGGAGCGAGCCGAGCTGCTGTGCCGAGGCGAGCTCGCCCCGGGCGGCGCCCGCGTAGCCGAGGTTCACGGCGTCCAGGCCGAGCGCGCGACCGGCCCGTGCGGGCCAGGCGAGATGCGGACGTGACGAGGTCCAGCCCTCGCTGATGGAGTCGCCGTACACCAGCCAGCGGGGGCGTGCCGGTGCGGGGCGCAGCGTGCCGCCGACCGCCCGCACCTCGTGCACCACCGGGCGCAGCACCTCCGGCAGGTGCAGCGTGAACACACCGTCCAGAGCCGCTTCCAGACGTATGACCTGATCCGGGCCCGGGACGACGGCCGCCTCCGCCACCGTCTCCTCGCCCCGGAGCAGCGTGAACACCGGCTCGACGTGGCGGTACGCGTCCGCCGGCAGCGGGTCCCGGCAGGAGAAGCGGACCTCGACGCCCGTGGCGGCCTCCGCCGTGCACTCGAGCCGCACGCCTGCCGGCACCGTCGCGCGCTCCCACGTGTCGCCCGGGAGCCGGTCGCGGTCGGCGGGGTCGGCGCGCACCGGGACGCCGTCCGCGTCCAGCCAACTCACCCCGCGCAGCAGCCCGTTCACCGTGCCCTGCCGAGCGTTCACTTCGCACCGCCGATCGTCGGATAGGGGAACTTCACGCCCACCCCGCCGTCCACGACGAGGGTCTGACCGGTCACGTACGAGGCGAGGGGCGAGGCCAGGAACAGCAGGGCGGCGGCGATGTCCGAGGTCTCGGCGACCCGGCCGAGCGGAGCGTTCCCGGCATTGCGGGCCCGGCCCTCCTCGCCGAGGAGCGCGGCGACCCGGGGCGTCCAGACGACCCCGGGGGCGACCGCGTTGACCCGTACGCCCCGCGGCCCGTACTCGACCGCCGCCGAGCGGACCAGCGAGATCAGGCCCGCCTTCGCCGCGCCGTACGCGGCGTGCAGCGGCGCCGCCGTCAGGCCCGATACGGAGGCGACGAAGACCAGCGGGCCGCCGCCCGAGGCCGCCACCGCCTCGCCCCCGTACTCGATCGCGAGCCGCGCGTGGCGCAGGACGAGGTCGAAGTGCCAGTCCCACTCCTCGTCGTCCAGGTCGGCCAGCGCTTTGTAGCGGGCCATGCCCACGATGTCCACGACCCCGTGCACGGCCCCCAACTCCCGTACGGAGTCGGCGAAGAGGTCACGCACTGCCGCCCGTCGCGTCACGTCCGCCACGTACGCGAGCGAGCCCGTCTCGGCGGCGACCGCCTCCGCCCGCTCCTTGTCCAGGTCCACGCAGACCACGCGCGCGCCCGATGCGGTGAGCGCGTGCGCGGTCTGCCGTCCGATGCCGTTGCCCGCGCCGAGGACCACGAAGCCGCGGCCGTCCAGGCGGGCCAGGCCGGGGTAGTCGGGGACGGGGGAGTCGTCCAGGGGCGGCTGCCCGGCCGTCCCGGCCTCCGGGGTCGCGCCTGGCTCCGCGGTCCTGCCGGGCTCCGTGGCCGCCCCAGCCGCCCCAGCCGCGCCGGGATCCGCGCTCATGCGGGCCTCCGCGGCTGGTACGCCGCCAGCTCCGGGATGACTTCCTTGCCCAGGATCTCGATGGTCCGAAGGATCTCCTGGTGCTCCAGATAGCCCCACTGCACGTAGCAGATCAGCTGGTCGATGCCGAGGTCGGCGTAGTGCTTGGCCTTGCGGATCACCGTCTCCGCGTCGCCGATCAGGATCATGTCCCCGTCGTTGAACTCCCGTACCGGAACGTGCCCTTCGAGGATCGGCTTCAGGAAGGGGAAGGTGCGGTCGCGCTCCTCGGGGGAGAGGTGGGGGAGCTCCCAGTCGAGCGTGAACTGGGCCAGGTTGCTGTACCACCAGGCCACCGAGTCCCAGACCCGCTGGGAGGGCTTGTCCGCCACGTGCACCAGCGTGTACGCGCTGACGCGGTTCGTCGTGACGTCGGTGAGGGGCGACGGGTCCAGCGCGGCCTGCCGGTACGCCGCGACCTGCTCCGCCATCTTCTCCAGCGGCTGCATGATCGAGAAGGACAGCAGCCCCATCCCCGCGGCCCCGGCCACCTCCGCCGAGCCCGCCGAGGTCGCGGCCATCCACGCCGGCGGATGCGGATCCTGTACGGGCTTCGGGGTCACCATGCGGCGCGGGAAGGAGAAGCGCGGCGACTCGTAGGAGAAGTACTCCTCGCGCCACATGCCCGTCACGATCTCGATGGCCTCGCGCCAGTCCGCCCGGGACAGCTCGCGGTCCACGCCGAACGCGGTCTGCTCCATGGGCGTCGAGCGTCCCGTGCCCCACTCGACCCGGCCGCCGGAGAGGATGTCCACGGCCGCGACCTTCTCGGCGATGCGCTGCGGCGGCGTGAAGCCGAAGGGCGTCAGCGTCACGCCGAAACCGAGGCGGATCCGCTCGGTCAGTGCCGCCAGGTGGCCCAGCAGCACCTCCGGCGCAGGACAGTGCGAACGGCCCTCGCGGAAGTGGTGCTCGACCGCCCAGACGGTGCGGAAACCGACCCGGTCCGCGAGCCTGATCTGCTCCACGGCCTCGCGGTAGGCGCGCTGCTCGGCCTCCCGCTGGCCGTAAGGGTGCGGCTTGTTCCAGGGCTTGGGCACATCGATTTCGTACAGGACGTCCAGGTCCATCCGGGCCTCCGCATCAGGCGCGCACCGCAGCCGTCTCCGCCGCGTGCACGAGCACCGTTTTCGACATGTCGAAAGATGTTTCGCTCAGGCGGCGAGGAGGATGAGCCAGACCTGCGGCTGTGTCAATGCTCACAGCGGCACGAGCGCTCAAGTGGCGGCGCGCAACGAACTGCCGTATTCCGGACGGAAACGCAGGAATCTTGCCGCCGGAGTGAAGATTCACGCGTTACGTAAGTGAATGATCAAGCCGTATGGTTTTGCGGTCCCCCGCAGACCTCTGTGGTTTCCGCCTGCCGTCGAGGAGTACCAAGGTGTCCGTCGCACCACCGCCCCCTGCCACCGGCCAGTCCCTGGTGAGCAGCCTCATGCGCCGCAAGCCCGTCGAGCGTCTCGTCGCCGAAGGCGGTCAGGGCGAGGGCGGCGGACTGCGTCGCACCATGTCGATGTGGCAGCTCACGATGATCAGCGTCGGCGCCACGCTCGGCACCGGCATCTTCGTCGTGCTCGGCGAGGCGGTGCCCAAGGCCGGTCCCGCCGTCACGCTCTCCTTCGTGATCGCCGGTCTGACGGCTCTCTTCTCCGCGCTGTCGTACGCGGAGCTGGCCGGCACGATCCCGGTCGCAGGCTCTTCCTACTCGTATGCATACGCAACCCTCGGCGAGGTCATCGCCTGGGTCTGCGGCTGGTGCCTGATCCTCGAGTACGGCGTCTCGATCGCGGCGGTGGCCGTGGGCTGGGGCGAGTACCTCAACGAGTTCCTCGACGGCACCTTCGGCTTCACGATCCCGGACGCGCTGGCCGCGCCGCCCGGCGACGGCGGCATCATCAACCTGCCCTCGCTGATCCTCGTGCTGCTCGCCGGTGTGGTGCTGCTCGGCGGCTCCAAGGAGTCCGCGCGGGTCAACTCGGTCATGGTCATGGTGAAGATCGCCGCGCTGGTCCTCTTCTGCGCCGTCGGCATCACCGGCTTCCAGTCCGGCAACTACGAGGACTTCATGCCGCTGGGCATGGCCGGCGTCAGTGGCGCGGCCGCCACCCTGTTCTTCTCGTACATCGGCTTCGACGCCGCCTCCACCGCCGGTGAAGAGGCCAAGAACCCGCAGCGCGACCTGCCCCGCGCCATCCTGCTCTCGCTCGGCATCGTCACCGCCCTGTACGTGCTCGTCGCCTTCGTGGCCGTCGGAGCGCGCCCCTGGGAGAACTTCACCGACACCGAGGCCACCCTCGCCGCGATCATGAACGAGGTGACCGGCCAGACCTTCTGGGGCACGGTGCTCGCCGCCGGCGCGGTCATCTCCATCGCCTCCGTCGTGCTCGCCGTCCTCTACGGCCAGACCCGCATCCTCTTCGCGATGTCCCGCGACGGCCTGATCCCGAAGTCCTTCGCCAAGGTCCACGCCCGCAGCGGGGTGCCGCGGATCAACACCGTCTGGGTCTCGCTGTTCTGCGGTGTGCTCGCCGCGGCCATCCCGCTCGGCGAGCTCGCCGACGCCACCAGCATCGGCACGCTCTTCGCCTTCGCCCTGGTCAACATCTCGGTGATCGTGCTGCGCTACACCCGCCCGAACCTGCACCGCTCCTTCCGGGTCCCGTTCGCTCCGCTGTTCCCGGTCATCGGCTTCCTGCTGTGCGCATGGATGATGGTCTCGCTGCGGGCCGTCACCTGGACGGTGTTCGGTCTGTGGATGGCGGTCGGCCTCGCGATCTACTTCGCGTACGGCCGGCGCCGCTCGCGCCTGGCCGTGGAAGAGGCCGAGGCACCCGCCGCAGAGGCGAAGTAAGCCGACGCCCACTCCGGGGCGACGGGAGCCGAAAGCGTCGCCCCGAGGCGAAGTGAACCGAGGAGAAGTGAGTCGCCCGCCGTGCTGAACGAGCTCGATGAACGCATCGTCCACGCCCTCGCCGAGGATGCCCGCCGCTCCTTCGCGGACATCGGCCAGCTGGTCGGCCTGTCGGCGCCCGCGGTGAAGCGGCGCGTGGACCGGCTGCGGGCGACCGGCGCGATCACCGGGTTCACGGTGCGGGTCGACCCGGCGGCCCTGGGCTGGCGCACCGAGGGCTTCGTCGAGATCTACTGCCGCAGCCAGACCTCGCCGGACGCGATCCGGCAGGGCCTGGAGCGCTATCCGGAGATCGCCTCCGCCTCCACCGTGACCGGCGAGGCGGACGCCCTGGTGCAGATCTTCGCGGCGGACATGCGGCACTTCGAGCAGGTCCTGGAGAAGATCGCGGGGGAGTCCTTCGTGGAGCGCACGAAGTCCGTGCTGGTGCTGTCGCCGCTGCTCCGGCGGTACACCTCCGGGGCGCCGTCCTGAGGCGTACGGGTAAGGGGCGGCGTACGCAACGAATCGCCGCCCCACCCGCTTTTCACGCAACGAACAGCGCACCAAGACGCAATGGTCGCGTCTTGTCGCGGTCAGGCCGGGAAACGTACCTTCAAGTCGTCCCTCCTCCACCCTCCGCACCGCCCGAGGTCCGCCCATGCCGCCGCTGCGCACCGCCCTGCTCCAGAACTCCGGACGACCGGGTGATGTGCGGGCCAATCTGGCGCTGCTCGACGAGACCGCCGAGCGCGCCGCCGCCCTCGGCGCGGGTCTGCTCGTCTGCCCCGAGATGTTCCTGACCGGGTACGCGATCGGCGACGACGTGCCCCGCCTCGCCGAGCCCGCCGACGGCCCCTCCGCCGAGGCCGTGGCGCAGACCGCCGCCCGGCAAGGCCTCGCGGTCGTCTACGGCTACCCCGAGCGCGACGGCGAGCAGGTCTACAACTCCGCGCGCCTCATCGGCCCCGACGGCACCCCGCTCGCGAACTACCGCAAGACTCACCTCTTCGGAGAGTTCGAGCAGAAGCACTTCACCGCGGGCGACCAGCCGGTCGTGCAGGCCGAACTCGGCGGCCTGCGGCTCGGGTTGATGATCTGCTACGACGTGGAGTTCCCGGAGAACGTACGGGCGCACGCCCTCGCCGGCACCGACCTCCTCCTCGTGCCCACCGCGCAGATGCACCCCTTCCAGTTCGTGGCCGAATCCCTGGTCCCGGTCCGTGCGTTCGAGAACCAGATGTACGTGGCGTACGTGAACCGGGCGGGCGCGGAAGGCGAGTTCGAGTTCGTGGGCCTGTCCACGCTGGCCGGCCCCGACGGCATCGCCCGCACCCGCGGCGGCCGCGGATCCGAACTCCTCTTCGCCGAAGCAGACCCGGAGTTCCTCGCCGCCTCGCGCGCCGGCAACCCGTATCTGCGCGACCGCCGCCCCGGCCTCTACGGCTCCCTCATCTGACCTCCGGCCGACCCGCCCCGCCCTGCCCGCGCGACCGAGCCGCCCCCGCCTGCCCTCACCCTGTCCCGCAAGGAGTCCGTACCCCATGACGTCCACGGTGCCCACCGCCGTCCAGCACACCCCGGCGACGCAGCCCCCGATCACGATGTTCGGGCCGGACTTCCCGTACGCGTACGACGACTTCCTCGCGCACCCGGCGGGCCTCGGCCAGATACCCGCGACCGAGCACGGCCAGGAGGTCGCCGTCATCGGCGGCGGGCTCTCCGGCATCATCGCCGCGTACGAGCTGATGAAGATGGGCCTCAAGCCCGTCGTCTACGAGGCGGACCGGATCGGCGGCCGGCTGCGCACCGTCGGCTTCGACGGCTGCGACCCCGAACTGACCGCGGAAATGGGCGCGATGCGCTTCCCGCCCTCCTCGACCGCGCTGCAGCACTACATCGACCTGGTGGGCCTGGAGACCAAGCCGTTCCCCAACCCCCTTGCCGAATCCACCCCTTCGACGGTGGTCGACCTCAAGGGCGAGTCGCACTACGCCACCTCCGTGGACGACCTGCCGCAGGTCTACCGGGACGTCATGAACGCCTGGAACGCCTGTCTGGAGGAGGGCGCCGACTTCTCCGCGATGAACCGCGCCCTGCGCGAGCGCGACATCCCGACGATCCGGAAGATCTGGTCGCAGCTGGTCGAGAAGCTCGACAACCAGACCTTCTACGGGTTCCTCTGCGACTCCGAGGCCTTCAAGTCCTTCCGGCACCGCGAGATCTTCGGCCAGGTCGGCTTCGGCACCGGTGGCTGGGACACCGACTTCCCCAACTCCATCCTGGAGATCCTGCGTGTCGTCTACACCGAGGCCGACGACCACCACCGCGGCATCGTCGGCGGCAGTCAGCAGCTGCCGCTGCGCCTGTGGGAGCGCACCCCGGAGAAGATCGTCCACTGGGCGTACGGGACCTCGCTGAGCACCCTGCACGAGGGCGGCGAACCCCGCCCCGCCGTGACCCGGCTGCACCGCACCGCGGGCAACCGCATCACCGTGACGGACGCCACCGGCGACATCCGTACGTACAAGGCGGCTGTCTTCACCGCGCAGTCCTGGATGCTGCTGTCGAAGATCGCCTGCGACGACTCGCTCTTCCCGATCGACCACTGGACGGCGATCGAGCGCACGCACTACATGGAGTCGAGCAAGCTCTTCGTGCCGGTCGACCGGCCGTTCTGGCTGGACAAGGCCGTCGACGGCCAAGGCAACGCCACGGGCCGCGATGTGATGTCGATGACCCTCACCGACCGTATGACGCGCGGTACTTACCTGCTCGACAACGGGCCCGACAAGCCCGCCGTCATCTGCCTCTCGTACACCTGGTGCGACGACAGCCTGAAGTGGCTGCCGCTGTCCGCGAACGAGCGGATGGAGGTCATGCTGAAGTCGCTCGGCGAGATCTACCCGAACGTCGACATCCGCAGCCACATCATCGGCAACCCGGTCACCGTCTCCTGGGAGAACGAGCCCTACTTCATGGGCGCGTTCAAGGCCAACCTGCCGGGCCACTACCGCTACCAGCGGCGCCTGTTCACGCACTTCATGCAGGACCGGCTGCCCGACGACAAGCGCGGCATCTTCCTCGCCGGCGACGACATCTCGTGGACGGCGGGCTGGGCCGAGGGCGCCGTGCAGACCGCGCTCAACGCCGTGTGGGGTGTCATGCACCAGTTCGGCGGCGCCACCGACCCGGCCAACCCCGGGCCCGGCGACCTCTTCGACGAGATCGCGCCGGTGGAGCTGCCCGAGGACTGACCGGATCCGCCCGAGGACTGACCGGATCCGCCCGAGGACTGACCGGGTCCGGGCGAGGATCAGATGCCGGACGCGGCCACGGCTTCGTACACCGCGGCCGCCCGGTCCTTCAGCTCCTCGCCGTCCCGGGCGCTGCTCTGCAAGTCGAAGAAGTAGGTGCCCGGGACGGCCTGCGCGTGGGCGGCCAGGTCCTCGACGAGCTGGTCGACGCTGCCCTGGAAGGGATCGCGGCCCTCTCCCTCGTACGGCTTGTCCTGGAGCCGGGCGTTGATGCGGACCGTGACCTCCAGCGGCCGCTCGCGTCCTTCCTCGGCGGCCAGGTCCTGCACCTGCCGCCAGGCCGCGGTCAATTGGGGCACGCCCGTCGCGATCGGCATCCAGCCGTCCGCGCGCTGCACCAGGCGCCGCATCGCCCGTGGGCTGAACGCCGGTAGGAAGACAGGGATGGGCCGCACCGGCTTGGGGCCGACCTCGGACGGCACGATCTGCGTCAACTCGCCCTCGTACGCGACCGGGTCGGGGCCCCAGGCCGCGGCGCACACGTCGAGCAGCTCGTCGAGGACCTTGCCGCGCCGCGCGAACGGAGCGACGCCCTGGGCCGCGTACTCGTCGTGCGCCCAGCCGGTGCCGAGGCCCGCCACCACCCGGCCGCCGCTCGCGCGGTCCAGCGTGGCCAGCGCGCGGGCGAGTTCGAACGGGATGTGCAGCGGCGCGACGAGGACGCTGGTGCCGAGCCGCACCCGTTCCGTCGCGGCGGCCGCGAGGGTGAGGGAGACCAGAGGTTCGGCGACCGAGCGGTAGCCGTCGGGCCAGGGGAGCCCCTCGATCCCGGCGAGGCCCTGCCGCATGGGCGTGGGGAACAGGACCCGCTCGAAGACCCACACGCTCTCGTAGCCGATGTCCTCGGCGGCCCGCGCCACCGCCGGGATGTCCCGGCCGATGTCGAACTGCTTCATCTGGGGGAGCGAGAGTCCGAGCCGGATCGCCATTCCTGACCTCCTGGTAGCTGGTGCAGCCCTCAACACGGCCGCCGCACGGCCTATTTCGCGGACGCTCCCGGGCCAGGTCAGCGCCAGGCGCGCTCCCGGGCCAGGTCAGCGCCAGGGAGTCAACAGACAGCGCCCCACGAGCCCGACCCCGGCGTCCATCCGCTCGGTGAACTCCTCGGCGAGCTCCGGCAGTTCCCGCAGCCCCCACAGCACCCGCGCCGCGGACCACGCGGCCTCCCGGGCCCGCTCCAGGCTCCAGGTGCCGAGCAGATGGGTGAGCGGATCGGCGACCTGGAGGAGATCGGGACCTGGCATCAGCTCTTCGCGGATGCGCTCCTCCAGCGTCACGAGGATCTCCCCGACCCGGTCGAACTCATCCTCGATAGACGCCGGTTCGCAGTCGAGGCTACGACAGGTGTCCACGACGGCCAGCGCAAGATCGTGTCCGATGTGCGCGTTGATGCCTGACAGCGCGAACTGCAAGGGGCGTACGTCGCGATGGCCCCGGAGCTGGAACAGCGGGCGCCAGCAGGCGGGCGGACGCCCGCCTTCCGCGACGCGCTCGACCACGTCCAGGTAGCGGGCGGCGAACCGCACATCGAGCGTCCGCGCCGCGATGACGTCGGGAAAGCCGCCCGTCAGGAGCCGGCGGTCGATCTCCTCGGTCACGGCCAGATAGACCCGGTTGAACACCGCTACACCGTCCGTCCGCGGCCAGCGCTCGTCCCACGCGCGCATCCGCGCCGCGATGTCCGTGACGGAGGTGGTGCCTGCTGCGAACTGACCGGTCTGCGCCATGCACGCAGCGTCCCAGCCGTAGGCTGCGGGAGGGCCCGACGGGCCGCGAGCTTCGCCGGATCGGGGGAACGGGGGTGCGCGGGCGGGCCGGAGACCGGCACAGGAACGTATGGGGGACAGGACGTGCAGGGCGGACGCGCGCAGCGACGGGCCGAACGCGCCGAGCGCAGAAGGACACAACTGCGGCAGTGGATGGCCGCGGGCGCCTCGGCCGTGGTCGTGATCGGCACGGTGGCCGGGGTGCTCGCCGCCTCGGACGGCGGGGGCGGGTCCTCCGACGAGGCCGGGCCCAAGGAGACGTTGGCGCCCACGCTGGAGCCGCTGCCCGCCGTCCCCACCGCCTCGCCCACCGCGAGCGCCTCGAAGTCGCCGAAGGCGTCGAAGAAGCCCTCGAAGAAGCCGAGTTCCAAGGCGCCGGCGAAGAAGAAGTCCGCCCCCGCCTCCAACGGGCTCTATCTGCACGGCGAGTCTCAGGTGCTCGACTGGGTGCGGAGCAACCGCGACGACCCGCGCAGGCCGCAGATCGAGGCGCAGATAGCCGACCGGCCGGCCGCCGTCTGGTTCGCCGACTACAGCCCCGACACCATCACCTCGCGCGTGCGGGCCGTGACCGCGGGCGGTGCCGCGCGCGGCCAGGTGCCCACCGTCGTGGCGTACGGGATCCCGGACCGCGACTGCGGCGGGCACTCGCAGGGCGGTGCGCCCGACCTCGCCGCGTACGACGCGTGGATCGAGAAGTTCGCGGCCGGGCTCGGCTCCTCCGAGGTCATCGTGATCCTCGAACCGGACTCGCTCGCGCAGTTCGAATGCCTCAGCGCGGGGCAGCGCGCCGACCGCTTCGCCTCGCTGGCGCGGGCCGGCCGCACCCTGAAGGCCGCCAACCCCAAGGCCCGGGTCTACTACGACGCGGGGCACTCGGGGTGGAACGCGGCGGCCAAGCAGGCCTCCGTGCTCCGGCAGGCGGGAGCCGCCTCACCGGCCTCGTCGGACGGCATCTTCACGAACGTGTCCAACTTCCACCGCACCGACGACGAGGTGGCGTACGCCCGGTCCGTGCTCTCCGCGATGGGCGGGCCCACCGGTCTCGGCGCGGTGATAGACACCAGCCGCAACGGCAACGGGCCGCCGGCCGAAGGCGAGTGGTGCGACCCGGCGGGCCGCAAGCTCGGCCGGCCGCCCACGCTCTCCACCGGACAGTCGCGGATCGACGCGTTCCTGTGGATCAAGCTGCCGGGCGAGTCGGACGGCTGCAAGGGCAAGCCCGGGACGTTCACGCCCAGTTACGCGTACGACCTGGTGACCGGCGGCTGACGGGCGGTCACCGGTCGCCGGCGGCTGACGGGCGGCCTCCGGTCACCGGCCCCGGCGCGGGAGGGCCTCAGTCCTTGCCGGTGGCGTCCGCGCCCTCGTCGTAGCGTGACGTGCCCTCGTCGAGCAGCGGTTCGCGGCTCTCCTTCATGTGGGCCGGGGCGAAGGCGCGCAGGACGTGGTAGCCGGTGATGACCACCAGGGTCCCGAGCGCGATGCCGTTGAGCTCGAAGGTGTCGGTGAACTTCAGGCTCACACCACCGGTGCCGATGATGATGCCCGCCGCGGCCGGCACGAGGTTCAGCGGGTTGCGCAGATCCACCCGGGCGTTGATCCAGATCTGCGCGCCGAGCAGGCCGATCATGCCGTAGAGGATCACGGTGATGCCGCCGAGCACACCGCCCGGGATGGCGGCGACGATCGCGCCGACCTTCGGGCACAGGCCGAAGAGCAGGGCGAAGAGGGCCGCGGCCCAGTAGGCGGCGGTCGAGTAGACGCGGGTGGCGGCCATGACGCCGATGTTCTCGGCGTACGTGGTGTTCGGCGGGCCGCCGACGGCCGTGGAGAGCATGGAGGCGGCGCCGTCCGCCGAAATCGCCGTGCCCAGCTTGCCGTCGAGGTCGTCCCCGGTCATCTCGCCCACGGCCTTGACGTGCCCGGCGTTCTCGGCGATCAGGGCGATCACCACGGGCAGGGCGACGAGGATCGCGGACCACTCGAAGGACGGGCCGTGGAAGTCGGGCAGGCCGATCCAGTCCGCCTTGCCCACCGCGGACAGGTCGAGGCGCCAGTGGTCCGTGGGCTCGCCGCCGCCGACCACCGAGTTGATCTTCCCGAAGACGCGGTCGAACAGCCACGAGACGCCGTATCCGAAGATCAGCCCCAGGAAGATGGCGATACGGGCCCAGAAACCGCGCAGGCAGACCACGGCCAAACCGGTGAACAGCATGGTCAGCAGCGCCACCCACTGGTCCTGCGGCCAGTACGTGGAGGCCGTCACCGGGGCGAGGTTGAAGCCGATCAGCATGACCACCGCGCCGGTCACCACCGGCGGCATCGCGGCATGGATGATCCGCGCCCCGAAGCGCTGCACGGCCAGACCGACGAGGAAGAGCGCGGCACCGACCACGAACACGGCACCGGTCACGGTCGCGCTGTCGCCGCCCTGCGCCCGGATGACCGCCGCGACGCCCACGAACGAGAGCGAACAGCCCAGGTAGCTGGGCACCTTGCCGCGGGTGGCGAGTAGGAAGATCACCGTCGCGACGCCGGACATCATGATCGCGAGGTTGGGGTCGAGACCCATGAGGACGGGTGCGACGAAGGACGCCCCGAACATGGCCACCACGTGCTGCGCGCCCAGGCCGAAGGTGCGCGGCCAGGAGAGCCGCTCGTCGGGGCGGACCACCGCGCCGGGCGCCGGGGTCCGTCCGTCTCCGTGCAGTCTCCAGCGGACGCCGAGGTTCATGGTGGGGGTCGCTTTCTCGTCGCGGGTACGCGTCATGATCGCCGCAATGGTAGGGCCGGGCGCGCGGAAGGCCGTCAACGAGCCCGGGGCGCCGAAGTCACGGGACTCCCTGTGATTGGCCGGATCCGGTGCGTGTCCAAAGTAATTTCTTCCAGCTCCGCTTTCCTCCCGTGCCGGAGCCGCCTGCAACCCGCGCCACCCCTGCGACGTGTGATCTTTCCGTCGGCAGAGGCGGAAGGCCGCCTCAGGGCGCGCGCCGGCGGGGCAAGGGCAAGCGCGTGCTTCAGTCAAGAGAGTGAGCTCGCTTCTCGCCAGGTTTCACAAGCCCCCCACATCTCCCGGTGGGCGCACTCCAGGATGTGATCCGACACAGCGGGACAAGGGGGCAACAAGCGCACCTCTGCCGTCCGCTGGGGGGAATGGGGCACGCCGGACGGGGGTCCGGCCTGCCCTGAGGTGGAGGGACCTCGTACCGATGAACCGCACCATTCGCTCGGCCGCGCTCGCCATGGCCACGGTCGGCCTCACACTCACACTGGTCGCGCCCGCGCCGGCCGCCGCGCCCACGCCGCGGATCGACCTCAAGGTCCTGGTCGTCAGCGACGGGGGACCGGCCACGGCCGCCATCGCCGCCGAGCTCGACAGCGCCGGCACGCCGTACACCCTCGTGGACCTGAACCAGGCCGGGCGGCCCGTGATCTCCGCCGGGTTCCTGGCGGACACGGTGTCGGGCCGGCCGCGCGCCAAGTTCCAGGCGGTCGTGCTGCCCAACGACAACCCGTTCGGCGAGGGCTCCGCCGAGATGGCCGCGCTCGCCACGTACGAGAAGACCTTCGCGATCCCGCAGGTGGACGCGTACACCTACGCACGGCCCGAAGTGGGCCTGAACTACCCGGCGAACGGCGGCTACAGCGGCTCCCTCGACGGAGCGCGCGCCGAGGTCACCGCGGCCGGCAAGGCCGGGCCCTTCGGATATCTCGACGGCGCGGTGCCCTTCGAGGACAACTCGCCGACGGTGGGGGAGAGTTACGCCTTCGTCGCGAAGCCCGTGGCGGGCGCCGACTTCACGCCGTACGTCGAGGCGCCGCTGCCGGGCGGCCAGGAGCGCGGTGCCATCGTCGGCGAGTACCGGCACGACGGGCGGCGCGAGCTGGTGGTGACCTTCGTCTACAACCAGTACCAGCAGCAGTACCGGCTGCTCGCCCGCGGCATCGTGAACTGGATGACCCAAGGCGTGCACCTGGGCGCGGACCGGAACTACTTCGCCGTCCACATCGACGACGTCTTCGCCGCCGACGACCGCTGGGACTCCGCCCTCAACTGCACGCCCGGCGACGTGGACTGCCCGCCCGGCACGGGTCAGACGGACCCGATCCGGATGACGGCGGCCGACGCCCAGTACGCCGCGCAGTGGTCGCAGGAGAAGAAGTTCACCCTCGACATGGTCTACAACGGCGGCGGCAGCGAGGTGTTCAAGCAGCAGAACGGCGGCGCCGACCCGCTCGCCGCGCGCCTGATCGCCGACAAGGCCCGCTACCGCTGGGTCAACCACACCTACAGCCACCCGTATCTGGGCTGTGTCCAGGACACCTCGGTGGTGCCCTGGGTGTGCGCCAAGAACGCCGACGGCAGCACGAAGTGGGTCTCCCGCGCCGAGATCGGCGCGCAGATCCGGGACAACCGGGCCTGGGGCCAGCGGGCCGGACTGCCCCTGGACACCGCCGAGTTGGTGACCGGCGAGCACTCCGGACTCAAGACGCTGCCGCAGCAGCCCCAGGACAACCCCAATCTCGCGGGCGCGCTGACCGACAACAGCATCCGCAGCCTCGCCTCGGACAACTCGCGCGAACGCGAGCAGCGCCAGATCGGCAGCGCGCTCACCGTGCCGCGCTACCCGATGAACGTCTTCTACAACGTGGGCCGGGCCGCCGAGCAGGTCGACGAGTACAACTGGATCTACACCCGCAAGGCCGACGGCGGCAGCGGCATCTGCGAGAACTCCGCCAACACCACGTGCCTCGACGCCCCGTTGGACCCGGCCACCGGCTACGGCGAGTACATCGTGCCCCTGGAGACCCGGATCGCGATGAGCCACGTGGTCGCCAACGACCCGCGCCCGCACTTCATCCACCAGTCCAACCTCGCCGAGGACCGCATCGCCTACCCGGTGCTCGACGCCGTCCTCAAGGCGTACGGGGACCTCCACGCGGACAACACCCCGCTGGTGAACCTGCGCCAGAGTGCCATCGGCAAGGAGCTCACCGAGCGCGCCGCGTGGCAGAGCGCCGTCAGGTCCGGTCGCGTCACCGCGTACCGCATCGGCAACTCCGTCACCGTGCAGGCACCGAGCGGGGTCCGGGTGACCGCCACCATGCCGCCCGGCACCGTGCAGAACCAGCTCCTCGGCTCCACCCCCTTCGGCACCCCGTACGCGGGCTCCCTGTCGGGCTGGACCGCACCCGCGCTGCTCCAGAACCAGGTCTCGCTCACCGTGCCGGGACCCGTCCTCGCCTCGGCCACCACCAAGCAGGCCGACCCCGTGGCCGAGCCCGCCGACGAACTGCCGGTGCCGAAGGGCGTGCGCTCCCGCGTCCCGTACGACGGCACCCGCTGAGCCGACCGGATGGGCCCGCACGCCCGCCGCGTCGGCACCCGCCCGGCCGGCAGGCGCGGGCCCGCCCGACCGGGCAGGCGCGCGCCGGCCGCGCGTCGGCAACCGCCGCACCACCACCGTTCCCACGCACCGGGACCCGTCCGCCCCGGTGCGACCGACACCGCATGCCGGTCGGGTACGGGCCGCGCCCCGGCCCGTACCCGAGGCACACCGGGGGAGCCGAACCATGCCAGCACTCCATCCGCTTCGTCCGCCGGGCGCCGACGCGCCGCGGATCACCCTGCTCACCGAAGGCACCTATCCGCACCACCATGGCGGCGTGAGCGTGTGGTGCGACCAACTCGTCCACGGGATGCCGGACTTCACCTTCCGCATCACCGCCGTCACGGGCACCGGCCGCGAAACCCTCGCCTGGGAGCTGCCGCCGAACACCGAACCGCCCGTCACCGTCCCGCTGTGGGGACCGCCGGGCAGCGCACGGCCACCGCGTGGCGGCCGGCTGCGCCGGATCGTCGCCACGTACGAGCGCTTCCTCACCGCACTCGTCGACCCGGCGGCCGCCGGCACCTTCGGGCCCACGCTGTACGAACTCGCCGAAGCCGCACAGCAGGGCGAGCTCGGCCCGGCCCTGCGCACCGACCGCGCCCTGCGCGCGCTGGTCGCCGTATGGAACCGCGAGGACCTGCCGGTGCGCGCCGCACGGCCCACCCTGCACGACGCGCTCACCGCCACGGACCTGCTCGAACACGCCCTGCGCCCGCTGGCCGCCGAGCCGCCGCGCGAGGGGGTGGCCCACGCGGTCAGCGGCGGGCTCGCCGCGCTGCCCGGGCTGCTCGCCCACCACCTGCACGGCGTGCCCCTGCTCCTCACGGAACACGGCGTCTACCTGCGCGAGCGCTACCTCGGCTACCGCTCCGGCCCCTACACCTGGCCGGTGAAGTACCTGATGCTGTCCTTCTTCCGGCTGCTCGCCGAGGAGACCTACCGCGTCGCCGCCCTCATCACCCCCGGCAACCGCTACAACCGGCTGTGGGAGGAGCGCGGCGGTGCCGCCGCGCGGGCGATCCGCACCGTCTACAACGGCGTGGACCCGGCCGCCTTCCCGCCCGCGGGACCCGAGCCCGAGCGGCCCACCCTCAGCTGGGCGGGACGCGTGGATCCGATCAAGGACCTGGAGACGCTGATCCGCGCCTTCGCGCGGGTGCGCGGCGAACTCCCGGACGCCAGGCTGCGGTTGTTCGGCGGCACGCCCCGGGGCGCCGAGGAGTACCGCACCCGCTGCGAGGAGCTCGCGGCCTCGCTCGGCCAGGCGGACGCCGTCACGTTCGAGGGCCGGGTCGAGGACATCAAGGACGCCTACGCGGCCGGGAACGTGGTGATGCTCTCCAGCATCAGCGAGGGCTTCCCGTTCACCCTCATCGAGGCCATGTCCTGCGGCCGGGCCACCGTCTCCACCGACGTGGGCGGCGTACGCGAGGCCGTCGGGGACAGCGGGCTCGTCGTACCGCCGCGCGACCCCGAGGCCATGGCGCGGGCGGCCCTCGAGCTGCTGCGCGACGCGCCGCGGCGGGCGGCGATGGGCGAGGCCGCGCGGTTGCGCGTGATCGAGCAGTTCACACTGCGGCAGACCATCGACACCTTCCGTGCGGTCTACCTCGAACTCACCGGCTCCGGTTACGTCGCCGTCGCGCCCGCCTGGGGCCTGCACACGCGCGATCTGCGCTTCGCCGACCTGCGCGCAGCCGACCTGCGGGTCGGTGAACTGCGGGGCGGTGACGTGCGCGCCGACGACGTGCGAGCCGGTGACGCGTGGGACCGGAGCGCGGTGCACCCGTGGGACCGGGACGAGGCCGAGGAGACGCCGGCATGAGCGGGCCGCTTCAGCTGCTGCCGGGAGAGGGCGGCGACCTGCGAAGCTCCGGCGGCCAGCCGCCGGGCGGGCCCGGGGAGGTGCCCGGGCCGCGCGGTAAGTCCCCTTCCGCACCACCCGGTTGGACCGTGGACCCGGCCGACGCCCTCGCCGAGCGCTACGCCGAGCAGATCGCCGCCGCCGTCCACGCCGACGAGGTGGCAGCCCTGCTCGAGTCGGACGGCCTGTCCGCCGACGGGATCGAGGAGCGGTACGGGCGGCCCGACCTGTTCAGCCTCGCCGAGGACCTGTACGCCCGCGTGCCGCGCCACTACCCCGAGCCGCCGCCCGCCCCCGACCCCTGGCGGCCCGACGGGACGCGGTGCCTGCTGCGCGGCCTGGTGTTCGCGCTGCCCGCACTCGCGTACGTGGTGGGCGCGCCGCTGTGGACCGGCCCGCGCGACCTCACCGGCCTGGTGGCCGCCGCGCTCCTCGCCTGGGCCTTCAACCAGGGGCTCAGCCACCGCGCCTACGCCCGCCTGGCCACCGGCGGACCGGCCGGCGCGGCCCGCACGCTGCGGCTCGGCGCACCCGCGGGTGCGCTGGGGACGGCCGCACTCGGCCTGCTCCTGTCCGGACCCACCACGGGCGGGGTCTTCGCCGCGGGCCAGTCGGCCTACCTGGGAGCGGCGAGCGTGCTGCTCGTGCTCGGGCGCGAACGGGCGCTGCTCGCCGGTCTCGTGCCGCTCGCGGCCGGCGCCTGCGTGCCGGGCGGCCTGCCCGCGCCCGCCGCCCTGGTCCTGCTGCTGGGCACGGTGGCGCTGACCGTCGCGGCGGCCGCGCTGTCCGTGCGTACATCGCTGCGCCCCTCCGGGCCGGGAGCCGGGGGTGGAGCGTCGGGCGGGACCGGAGCCGGTGCGGCAGGCGAGGCCGAGTCCGGTGCCGCGCCCGCGCTGCGGGACTCGCTGCCGTACGGCCTCTTCGGCCTCGCGGCCGGGGTGCTCGCCGCGCTCGCCGGAGCCGAGGACCCGCGCGCGGTCGTCGTGCTCACCCTCAGCATGGGCGCCGCCGAATGGCTCCTGTACCGCTACCGCTCCCTGACGGTGGCCGCGCTGCGCGCCAGCACGAGCCCGGGCGGCTTCGCGCGGCGCGCGGGGCGGGGCCTCGGTCTGTGCCTCGGCGGATATCTCCTGCTGCTGTGCGCGGGCGCCCTGATCGCGGACACCGACCCTGCCGCGCTGCTCGCCCTCGGTGCGCTGCTGTGGACGGCCCTGCTGCTCCAAGCCTTCGCCGTGGCCTGGTTCCCGGCGGCGGTCGCCCTCGCCGCGGCGGTGACGGGGACGGCCGCCAGGTCCGCCGAACTCCCGTACAGCCATGTCCAGTTGAGCGCCACCGTCCTGGCCGCGGCCGTGCTCGCCGTGGGCGCGGCACGACTTCTCGGCCGTCCCGCCGCACACCGCTGAGCCGCGGCCACGCGCCGAGACCACCGGCCGTCCCGCGGCCTCTCACCTCCAGTCACCTCCACTCACTGCACTCATCCCTGGGAGCCACCACCCATGACCGCATCCGACTCCGCCACCACGCCCCCCGCCGCGCCGGGACTCGTCGCCGTCACCGGAGCCGAGGGCTTCATCGGCTCGCACCTCACCGAGGCCCTCGTCGCCCGCGGCCACCGCGTCCGTGCGATGGCGCAGTACAACTCCTTCTCCTCGTACGGCTGGCTGGAGACCCTGGCCCCCGACGTACTGGACCAGGTGGAGATCGTCCTCGGCGACGTGCGCGACCCCGGCTCCGTGCAGCGCCTGACCCAAGGGGCCGAAGCCGTCTACCACTTGGCGGCGCTCATCGCGATCCCGTACTCCTACCAGGCGCCGCACAGCTACGTGGACACCAATGTCACCGGCACGCTCAACGTCCTGGAGGCCGTGCGGCAGCAGGAGATCCCGCGCCTGGTGCACACCTCCACGAGCGAGACGTACGGCACCGCGCAGACCGTGCCGATCACCGAGGACCACCCCATCAACACCCAGTCCCCGTACGCCGCTTCGAAGGCGGGCGGCGACCGGCTCGCCGACAGCTATCACGCCAGCTTCGGCACGCCCGTCGTCACGCTGCGCCCGTTCAACACCTTCGGGCCGCGCCAGTCGATGCGGGCCGTGATCCCCACCGTCATCGGCCAGGTCGCGGCGGGCGCGCGGACGGTGACGCTCGGGGACCTCCGTCCCACCCGGGACTTCCTGTACGTGGGGGACACCGCGCAGGCCTTCGTCGCCGTGGGCACCGCGCCGGCCGCGGACGTCGTGGGCCGCACCTTCAACGCCGGCACCGGAGAGGAGATCTCCATCGGCGAACTGACCCGACTGATCGGCAAGTTGATGGAGACCGACCTCGATGTGCGCGAGGACCCCGCGCGCATCCGCCCGGCCGACTCCGAGGTCATGCGCCTGGTCGCGGACGCGTCCCGGCTGCGCGCCGCCACTGGCTGGGCGCCCCGGGACGACCTGGAGACCGGCCTCGAACGGGCCATCGCCTTCTTCCGCGACCCCGCCAACCTCGCCCGCTACAAGACCGGCATCTACAACATCTGACCGGCCCCGCCGCCCGACCGGCCCTCACTGCCCGGCCGACACCGACCGGCCGTCACCCACGCGTCCGACCGCCCGACCACCCGCACACCGCCCGACCGCACCATCCGTACCTGCTCCAGGGGGAGTTCTCTCATGCACGCTGTGATCCTCGCCGGCGGCAAGGGTGTACGACTGCGCCCGTACACCACCGCCCTGCCCAAGCCGCTCGTCCCGATCGGCGACCAGCACGCGATCCTCGAGATCGTGCTGCGCCAGCTCGCCACGGCCGGCTTCACCAGCGCCACGATGGCCATCGGCCACCTCGGCCACATCATCCGCGCATACGTCGGCGACGGCACCCAGTGGGGCATGAAGGTGGACTACGCCGTCGAGGACAGCCCGCTCGGCACCATGGGCCCGCTGCTGACCATGCTCGACCGGCTGCCCGAGCACTTCCTCGTGATGAACGGCGACATCCTCACGGACCTGGACTACGCCGACGTCGTACGGCGGCACGCGGACTCCGGGGCACCGCTCACCGTCGCCACGTACGCCCGCAAGGTCGCCATCGACTTCGGGGTGCTCACCACGGACGCGGGCCGGGTGGTCGGCTTCGCCGAGAAGCCCAGCCTGGACTACCGGGTCTCGATGGGCGTCTACGGCCTCTCGCGCGGGACGCTCGCCCCGTACACGCCGGGCCTGCCGCTCGGCTTCGACGAGCTCATGCTGGACCTGCTGGCCGAGGAGAAGCTGCCGCACGCCTACGAGTTCGACGGCTACTGGCTCGACATCGGCCGGCCGGACGACTACGACCAGGCCAACGCGGAGTTCACCACGCTGCGCGGCTCTCTGCTCAAGGGGGCGTGAGCGCCGCCATGCGGGTCCTTCTCCTCGGCTCCTCGGGATTCATCGGCCGGCACACCGCCGAGCGGCTGCGCGCCCTGCCGGGTGTGCGGCTGCTCATCGGCGGCCGCCGCCCCGACGCCGACGTCACCCTCGACCTGACCGCCGACGTGGAGCGGCTCACCGACGCGCTCTACGCGGCCGCTCCTGACGCGGTGGTCAACTGCGTCGGCCTGGTCGCGGGCAGCGCCGTCCGCCTCACCGACGTCAACGCCCGCGGGCCCGCCGCCCTGTGCGAGGCGCTGGGGGAGGCGGCCCCGGCCGCGCGCCTGGTCCACCTCGGCTCCGCGGCCGAGTACGGCCCCACCGAACCGGGCACCCCGGTGACGGAGCATGTCCCCACCCGGCCCCAAGGGCCATACGGGGCGACGAAGTTGGCGGGCACTGTCGCGATCACCGCCAGCCGCCTGGACGCAGTGGTCCTGCGCGTGTTCAACCCGGTCGGCCCGGGCGCCTCCGCGGAGAGCCTGCCGGGCCGGCTCGCGCGGGAACTGCTGCGGGCTGGACCTGGCGGCCCCGTGCAGGTGGGGGACCTGTCCGCGTACCGGGACTTCGTGGACGTACGGGATGTGGCCGAAGCCGTCGCCCTCGCGGTCCGCACCTCCGCACAGCCGCCGCCCGTGCTCAACATCGGCAGCGGGCGCCCCACGCCTGCGCGCGTCCTCGCGGCCCAACTCGCGGACATCGCCGGGTACATGGGGCCGATCGAGGAGTCCGCCCCCGGTTCAGGACGGTCCGCGGCCGTCTCCTGGAGCTGCGCAGACATCACGGCGGCGCGTGACGCGCTCGGCTGGGAGCCCCGCCGCTCCCTGGCGGACTCGCTGACCGACCACTGGCGGGCCCTCGCCCCGGTGCTGAGGTGACGACTCCGTCCCGGACGTCGAAGGCCGCCCTGCCATGAGCGCCCGTCTCCTCGTCCCGATGTACGTCCACCCCGCCGTCGATCCCGGCGCCTGGCAACGGCTCGCGGCGCGTCCGGAGCTGCTCCACGGCGTGATCGTCAACATCGCCGACGGACCGGGGACCGCCCCGGACCCGGCCTTCGCCGCGGCCGCCCGCGCTCTGCGGGCGGCCGGGGTGCGGCTGTTCGGCTACGCCGACACCGCGTACGGACGCCGCCCGCACCGTGAGGTCCTGGCCGACCTCGCACGGCATCGGGAGTGGTACGGGATCGACGCCTGCTTCCTCGACCAGTGCGCCGCCGCAAGCGCGCAGCTGCGCCCGTACCGCCGCCTGGTCCGGGCGGCCCGTGCCGCGGGCGCGGCATCCGTGGTCCTGAACCCCGGGGTCCATCCGGCACCCGCGTACGCCGAACTGGCCGATGTCCTCGTGACGTTCGAGGGCGACTGGTCCACCTACCGCAGCGCCCCGGCGCCGCCCCGCTGGACCGCCGCCCACCCGCCCGACCGCTTCTGCCACCTCGTGCACGGGGTGCCGCCAGGCCTCTGCGGGCTCGCGGCCCGCACGGCCGAGCTGCGCCGGGCTGCGGTGTGCTGCACAGTGCCTGGTGAGGGCCCCAACCCCTGGTCGCTGCCGCCGCCCCAGCTGACCGCGCCGGAGACCGCATGACCGCCTCGTACCGCCCGCTCCTGGTCCTGTTCGCGCTGCTCCTGCTCGCCGCCTGCTCGGCACCGTCGCCCGGACCCGCACCGGCTCCGGAGGCGTCGTCGCCCGGTTCGCGTACACCGGCTCCCGAGCCGTCGTCGCCCGCTTCGCGGACACCGGCCCCGCCGCCCGGCCCGCGCTGGCGCCCCGCCCCCGGCACGGCCTGGCAGTGGCAGCTCGACGGCCCCGCGGACACGCGTGTGGACGTGCCCGTCTACGACATCGACGGATTCGAGAACGACGCCGCGACCGTACGGCGGCTGCACCGCGCCGGGCGCAAGGTCATCTGCTACATCAACGCGGGCGCCTGGGAAGACTTCCGGCCCGACCGGGCCGCGTTCCCGCCGTCGGTGCGGGGGAGGGCGAACGGCTGGCCCGGCGAGCGCTGGCTCGACATCCGCCGGATCGACGTCCTGCGGCCGCTGATGGCCAAGCGGTTCGACATGTGCCGCGCCAAGGGGTTCGACGCGGTCGAGCCCGACCTCATGGACGCGTACCTCAACGACACGGGCTTCCCGCTGACCGCCCGCCATCAGCTCGCGTACAACCGGATGCTCGCGAAGCTCGCCCACGACCGCGGCATGTCCGTCGGCCTGAAGAACGACCTGCCCCAAGTCGCCCAGCTGGTGCGCGAGTTCGACTTCGCGGTGAACGAGGAGTGCGCCCAGTACAAGGAGTGCGAGGCGCTGAAGCCGTTCATCGCGGCAGGCAAGGCGGTCCTGCACGTCGAATACGCCCTGCCCCGCGAGCGGTTCTGCGCCCACACGCGGGCCCTCGGCTTCAGCTCCATGCGCAAACGCCTGGACCTCGGGGTGTGGCGCCAGCCCTGCTGACGCCCGCGGCCCCGAGGTCCAGGCGGGGGGTCAGGCGCGCGAACCCGCCTCGGGGACGATGGGCTTCGGCGACTGCGCCGTCTCCCGCCCGGCCGACCGCAGCACCCCGGCGAACAGGACGAGACCCAGCGCCAGGACGGTGACGATCCCGAACGACACCATCAGCGAGGTGACATCGGCCACCGCGCCGATCGCCGAGGGCGCGATCAGGCCCGAGGTGTACGTGATCGTGGCGACGCCCGCGATGGCCTGGCTCGGGTTGGGACCGCTGCGCCCGGCCGCCGCGAAGGCGAGCGGCACGACCACCGCGATGCCGAGGCCCATCAGGCCGAAGCCGGTCATGGCCACGGCCGGGTGGTTCGCCAGGACGACCAGGACGCCGCCGAGCGTGGCGAACACACCGCCGACCCGCACCGTGCGCACCGGCCCGAACCGGTCCACCACCTTGTCGCCCGCGATCCGGGCCACCGCCATCGTCAGCGCGAAGGCCGTGGTGCAGGCCGCCGCGAGACCGGCCGAGGTCTCCAGCTCCTCCTTGAGGTAGACCGCCGACCAGTCGAGGCTCGCGCCTTCGGCGAACACCGCGCAGAAGCCCACCGCGCCGATGAGCAGCGCCGACTTGGGCGGCAGCGCGAACCGCGGCGGCGGCTCCTCGTCCGCGGAGCTCTGCAGGTCCAGGACGTACTGGCAGGCGAGCAGCCCGAGCGCGGTCAGCACGGCCGCGGCCAGAAGGTGGTGGATACGCGCGTCCGCGCCCAGGTGCGCCGCGAAGGTGCCGGCCGCCGAGCCGACCAGCGCGCCCGCACTCCACATGCCGTGCAGCCCGGACATGATCGACTTGTCCAGGCGGTTCTCCACCTCGATGCCCAGCGCGTTCATCGCCACGTCGGACATCCCGGACGTGGCGCCGTAGACGAAGAGCGCCACGCACAGCGTCAGCAGGTTCGGGGCGAGGGACGGCAGGATCAGCGACAGGGTCCACAGCGCGAGCAGTCCGCGCAGCGCCGTGCGGGCGCCGAAGCGGTGGCTGATCGCCCCGGCCAGCGGCATCGCCACCGAGGCGCCGAGCGCCGGGAAGGCGAGCGCGAGGCCGAGCTGTCCGGCGCTGACGCCCGCGTGGTCCTGGATCCACGGGATGCGGGTGGCGAACGACCCGGTGACCGAGCCGTGCACCAGGAACACGGCGGCGATCGCGTACCGCGCCCGTATCAACTGCCGTGCTTCGTATGTCACTTCACTCATCTTTCCCCTCCCGGCGTACCTGTCCCCGCGCTCGGCCCGTAAACTATCAGGAACCCTGCCTGATAAATAGTGGCGGGGTCCGGCCGCCGGCCGCGGAGCGACCTGGAAGGATCCCCGGCATGCCCGCATCCCCCCGTACCGCCCGAGCCATCAACGACCGGCTGGCCCTGCGGCTCCTGCTCCAGGAACCGCTCACGGCCGGGCAGCTCAAGGAGCGGACGGGCCTGTCGCGGCCGACCGTCGCCGACCTCGTCGAACGGCTCCAGGACGCCGGCCTGATCCAGGTGGTCGGCGAAGCGGGCGCCGAGCGCCGCGGCCCGAACGCGAAGCTGTACGGGATCGTGGCGGACATCGCCCACCTCGCGGCCCTCGACGTGCGCACGATGGGCGTCTCCGTCGTGGTCTCCGACCTCCTCGGAACGGTCCTCGCCGAGGCCTCCCTGCCGATCGACGAGACCAGCGGCACGCAGATCGCCGTCGAACGCGCCGTGGCGCTGCTCGACGAGACTGTGCGCAGCGCGGGCGTCGCGGAGCTGCACAGCGTGGGCATCGGCGCACCCGGCCTGATCGATCCGGCCAGCGGCGAACTGCGCGACTCCAGCGGCCTGCCCGCCTGGCACCGGCGCCTGGTGGCCGCGCTCCAGAAGGAACGGCCCGCGACGGTGCTGGTGGAGAACGAGACGAACCTGGCCGCCGTCGCCGAGCGCCGCTCGGGGGCGGGCCGCGACCGGGACACCTTCGTCCTGCTGTGGCTCGGGCACGGGGTGGGCGCCGCGGTGCTCCTGGACGGCCGGCTGCGGCGGGGGGCCTCGGGCGGTGCGGGTGAGCTGGGCTTCCTGCCGGTGCCCGGGACCTCGGGGCTGCCGTCGGCGGTGGACTGCGCCGGCGGCTTCCACGCGCTGGCGTCCTCGGCGGCGATCGTCCGACTTGCCGCGGAATGCGGTGTGTCAGGCCCCGACGAAGCCGGAGCCGGACCGGCCGGTGAGGGAGTCGTCCGCGCCGCGGTCGAGGCACTCGCCGAGCCGCACTCCCCGCGGGGCAAGGCGGCCGCCGGCTTCCTCGACACCCTCGCCGACCGCGTCGCCCTCGCCGTCGCCGCCACCGCCGCGGTGCTCGACCCCGGCTGCGTGGTCCTCGGCGGCGAGATCGGCTGCGCGGGCGGCCCCGCACTCGCCCGCCGCGTGGAGGAACGCGTCGCGGCGCTCTCCCCGCTGCACACGGAGGTACGCGCGGGCGAACTGGGCGGCGGCGCGGTCCTGCGTGGCGCGCTGCTCGCCGCGCAGGAGGCGGCTCAGGAGGCGCTGTTCCCTTCCGAGTCCTGATACGCATCAGAGTCCTGAGGTGCATCAGAGTCCTGAGGCGCATCAGAGTCCCGAGGCACAGTCGAGCCCTGAGGCGCAACTGCCGCAGTTCTACGCGCCCTTGGCCACATGCAGCGCCAGATACTCGTCGAACGTCCCCTTGCCGACGGCCCGTTCGGGCGCGAGATGCCCGCCCTGCACGAAGCCGTGGTACGTCTTCCCGGTCAGCGGAACCTCCACGATCCGCCGGCTCTTCCCGGCCGCCGCCAGGTACTTCTCCGCCAGCTCACGCAGCGCGAGCACCTCGGGGCCGCCCATGTCGTCCACCCGGCCCAGCGGCTCGCCCTGTGCCAACTCGGCCAGCCGCGCGGCCACTTCGTCCGCCGCGATCGGCTGTGTGCGCGCACCCTTGGGGATCAGCATCACCGGCGGCTTCGCCAGACCCTCGAGCACCTGGGCCACCAGCTCGTGGAACTGCGTGGTGCGCAGGGTCGTCCAGCCGAGGCCCGAGTCCTCGATCAGCCGCTCCACGTGGTGCTTCGCGCGGTAGTAGCCGAGCGGCACGGTGTCCACGCCGACGATCGAGATGTAGACGAGGTGGCGGACCTCTGCCTTCCTGGCCGCCGCGATCAGATTCCGGGCCGCGGTCACATCCGCGTCCTTGCGCGGCGCCGTCGCACAGTGGACCACCACGTCCGCCCCGGACACGGCCTGTCCGAGTCCGCTGCCCGTCACGAGGTCGGCGTTCCACCAGTCGGAGTGCCGGCTCATGGCCCGTACGTCGTGCCCGGCGTCCCGCAGCAGCCGCGTGAGCGGTTTGCCGAGGTTGCCGGTCGCTCCCGTCACGAGAATCGTGCTCATCGCGCCCTCCTTCGTGGAAACAGGGGCTTTCGCACCGACAGCCTTGCAGAGGCCGGAGGTTTTGGCCCGTGCACCTGTAGGACAAACGCAAACCGCTTGTGAGCCAGCCCACAGGCCTTCGCCCGTATGGCCGACGATCAGGCGTGGCACACTGGCTGTGTACCAGCAGCAGCGCACTCCGGGGTCGGTGTAATTCCGAACCGGCGGTTACAGTCCGCGACCCGGTCACCTCCAGTGACCGGTTGACCAGGTGAAATTCCTGGACCGACGGTGAAAGTCCGGATGGGAGGCAGTGCGCGGCGGGCAGGCACGTCTTTTCGTGTACGCCGCCGAAGGTGGGTCCTGTCGTACGAGTCTTCGTACGGGATCACCGCTCTCCGGCGTTCCCGAAGTGTCCTCGCCCGTGATCTCTGTCGTCATCGACAGGCCCCGGAGTCCGTGCCCCATGAGGCAGGAGGACCCGGTGGCCCCCACCGCAGCCGAAGCAGACGCGATGCGTCGCGCGCTCGCGCTCGCAGCGCTCGGTCTCGGAGCCACAAGCCCCAACCCTGTCGTCGGCTGCGTCATCCTCGACGCCCACGGCGAGATCGTCGGCGAGGGGTACCACCAGCGGGCGGGCGGGCCGCACGCCGAGGTGCACGCCCTGCGCGCGGCCGGTGACAAGGCCCGCGGCGGCACCGCCCTGGTCACCCTCGAACCCTGCAACCACACCGGCCGCACCGGCCCCTGCGCCCAAGCGCTGATCGAGGCCGGAATCGCCCGCGTCGTCTACGCGGTGAGCGACCCCAACCCGACGGCGACGGGTGGCGCCGAGACGCTCCGCAACGCCGGAGTCGCCGTGGAATCCGGCCTGTTGGAGGAGGAGGCGCGCGCCGGGAACATCGCCTGGCTCACCTCCGTCAAGTCCGGCCGCCCGTACGTCACGTGGAAGTACGCCGCCACGCTCGACGGCCGCATCGCCGCCGCCGACGGCACCAGCCGCTGGATCTCCTCGCCCGAGTCCCGCGCCGACGTGCACCGCCTGCGCGCCGAGTGCGACGCGGTCGTGGTCGGTTCCGGCACGATGCGCGCCGACGACCCGCACCTCGCGGTCCGCGGCATCGAAGGCGCCGTACAGCCGCTGCGGGTGGTCGTGGACACCGAGGCCGCCGCGGTCAAGCCCGGTGCCCGCATCCTTGACGACTCGGCGCCGACACTGATCGCCGTCGCCGAAGACGCCACCGCCGACCTGCCGGACGCCGAGGTCGTACGACTCCCGCGCGCCGCACGGGGGTTGGACATCCCGGCCCTGCTCGACGCCCTCTACGCACGAGGCGTCCGCTCCGTCCTGCTCGAAGGCGGCCCGACGCTCGCCGGCGCCTTCCTCGAAGCCGGCGCCGTGGACCGCGTCATCGGCTACCTCGCCCCCGTCCTGCTCGGCGCCGGCCCCGCCGCGCTCTCCGGCGCAGGAATCACCACCATCACCGACGCGTTGCGGCTCGACGTGAGCGAGACCGCCCGTATCGGACCCGATCTCCGCATCACCGCCGCGCCCCGTGTCCCCACCGCGCCCGCCCCGAAGGAGTCCTGAGGATGTTCACCGGAATCGTCGAAGAACTGGGTGAGATCACCGCCGTCGAGCAGCTCGGTGACTCCTGCCGGTTCCGCGTGCGCGGCAAGGTCGTCACCGAGGGAGCCGGCCACGGCGACTCCATCGCGGTCAACGGCGTCTGCCTGACCGTGGTCGAGTACGGCGACGACTGGTTCACCGCCGACGTGATGGAGGAGACCCTCAAGCGCTCCAGCCTGGGCGCGCTGGCCGAGGGCTCCCGCGTGAACCTCGAACGCCCCACCGCCGTCGGCGCCCGCCTCGGCGGCCACATCGTGCAGGGCCACGTGGACGGCACCGGCACGATCCTCGACCGCACCCCGTCCGAGAACTGGGAGATCGTCAAGGTCTCGCTGCCGGCCGGACTCTCGCGCTACGTGGTCGAGAAGGGCTCCATCACGGTGGACGGCGTCAGCCTCACCGTGGTCGAGGCCGCCGCCGACTTCTTCACCATCAGCCTCATCCCGACGACCCTCGCGCTCACCACGCTCGGCCTCAAGCAGGCCGGCGACCCGGTGAACCTCGAGGTGGACGTCATCGCCAAGTACGTCGAGCGCCTGCTCGGCGACCGCGCCACCACGACTGACATCACTGACACCACTGACACGGGGGACTCCAAGTGAGCGTGCTCGATTCGCTGAACTCCGAGGCCTTCACGGCCTTCGGCCAGCACATCCTCTGGTCCGACATGATCGGCAACACCTTCGGCCTCGCGGCCCTCGCGCTCGGCTGGAAGCGCTCGGTGTGGACCTGGCCCGTGCAGTTCGCCGCCGGCCTGATCCTCTTCGGCGCCTTCGCCGGACACCTGACCGGCAGCGCCGGCAAGCAGGTCGTGGTGATGGCCGTGGCCGTCATGGGCTGGATCGCCTGGACCCGCGGCAAGAAGGAAGCGCAGGACGGCTCGATAGCCGTGCGCTTCGCCACCTGGAAGGAACGCGGCCTCATGGTCGCCGCGGGCGCCGCCGGCACCGTCGCCGTGGCCCTGCTCTTCAAGGCCTACCCGTCGCTGTCCTGGGACCCGTGGCCGGACGCGTACATCTTCGTCGGCACCATCGTCGCGATGTACGCCCAGGCCCGCGGCATGGTCGAGTTCTGGTTCGCCTGGCTGCTCGTCGACCTGGTCGGTGTCCCGCTGAACTTCGCCAACGGTTACGCCTTCTCCGGATTCGTCTACGTCATCTACGGCGCGCTGGTCCTGTGGGGCATGCGCGACTGGTGGCTGCGCTCGCGCAGCGCCGCCCCGGCCCTGGAAGGAGCCCCGGCATGAGCACCGCAGCAGTGTGGTCCGTCGAGGACGATCTGAGCCTCGACCCGGTCGAGCAGGCCATCGCCGACATCGCGGCGGGCCGCCCGGTCGTGGTCGTGGACGACGAGGACCGCGAGAACGAAGGCGACCTCGTCATCGCCGCCGAGAAGGCCACGCCCGAGATCATCGCGTTCATGATGAGCGAGTGCCGCGGCCTGATCTGCGCCCCCATGGAGGGCGCCGAGCTGGACCGGCTCGAACTGCCGCAGATGGTCGCCGACAACACCGAGTCGATGAAGACCGCCTTCACCGTCTCCGTCGACGCCTCCGGCGCCCACGGCGTCACCACCGGCATCTCCGCCTGGGACCGCGCCACCACGCTGCGGCTCCTGGCGAGCGGCACCACGGAGGCGTCCGACTTCGTCCGCCCCGGCCACATCTTCCCGCTGCGCGCCCGCGAGGGCGGCGTCCTCGTGCGCAACGGGCACACCGAGGCGGCCGTCGACCTCGCCCGTCTCGCGGGCCTGCGCCCGGCCGGTGCGATCGTCGAGATCGCCGGCGAGGACGGCACCATGCTGCGCCTGCCCGAACTGGTCCCGTTCGCCCGCAAGCACGGCCTCACGATCATCTCCATCGAGGACCTGATCGCGTACCGCAGGAGCGCCGAGCCGACCGTCCGCCGCGAGGCCGCGGTCCAGCTGCCCACGCAGCACGGCGAGTTCACCGCGTACGGCTACCGCTCCACCGTCGACGGCGTCGAGCACGTGGCACTGGTGCACGGCGAGCTCGGCGAGGGCGAGGACGTCCTGGTCCGGATGCACTCCGAGTGCCTGACCGGCGATGTCTTCCACTCCCTGCGCTGCGACTGCGGCCCCCAGCTCGAGGCCGCCATGGACCGCATCCAGGCCGCGGGCCGCGGCGTCATCGTCTACCTGCGCGGGCACGAGGGCCGCGGCATCGGGCTGCTGTCCAAGCTGCGGGCGTACGAGCTCCAGGAGCGCGGCCGCGACACCCTCGACGCCAACCTGGAGCTCGGCCTGCCCGCCGACGCCCGCGACTACGGCGCCGGCGCGCAGATCCTCGCCGACCTCGGCGTGCGCAGCGTGCGTCTGATGACCAACAACCCCGAGAAGTCCGAGGCGCTCACCCGGCACGGCATCGAGATCAGCGGCCGCGAGATCGTGGCCCTGCCCGCCGGCGAGCACAACCTGCGCTACCTGCGCACCAAGCGCGACCGCATGGGGCACGACCTGCCCTGGCTCGACGCGCAGTGACCCCGACCTACCTGTACAGACACCGGCGATACGAGGAGAAGAGCACGTGAGCGGCAAGGGCGCACCCGAACTCAGCGTGAAGAACTGCGGCGACCTGCGGGTCGCGGTGATCGCGGCACAGTGGCACGAGAAGGTCATGGACGGCCTCGTCGACGGCGCCCTGCGCGCCCTGCACGAGCTCGGCATCGACGAGCCCACCCTGCTGCGCGTCCCCGGCAGCTTCGAGCTGCCCGTCGTCGCCAAGGTCCTCGCGGGCCGCGGCTACGACGCGATCGTGGCGCTCGGCGTGGTCATCCGCGGCGGCACCCCGCACTTCGAGTACGTGTGCCAGGGCGTCACGCAGGGCCTCACCCAGGTCTCCGTCGACACCGGCGTCCCGATCGGCTTCGGCGTCCTGACCTGCGACACCGAGGAGCAGGCCCTGGACCGCGCCGGCATCGAGGGCTCCACCGAGGACAAGGGCCACGAGGCCGTCACCGCGGCCGTGGCCACGGCGACCACGCTGCGTACCGTCTCGGAACCCTGGCGTTAGGACGGCACCCGGACGGGCGTAGAGTAAGCACCATCATGTCCAAGAAGACGTTCGAGGAGCTCTTCACCGAGCTCCAGCACAAGGCCGCCAACGGCGACCCCGCCACCTCCCGCACCGCCGAACTGGTGGACAAGGGTGTGCATGCCATCGGCAAGAAGGTCGTCGAGGAGGCCGCCGAAGTCTGGATGGCCGCCGAGTACGAGGGCAAGGAAGCCGCCGCCGAGGAGATCTCGCAGCTGCTCTACCACGTCCAGGTGATGATGGTCGCCCGCGGCATCAGCCTCGACGACGTGTACGCCCACCTCTGAGTAGTACAGCCTTCGAGTCGTACAGCCTTCGAGTCGTACCACCACCCACTCCCGTAAGACCCCCTACGTAAGGAAGCCGACCTCATGCTGCGCATCGCCGTCCCCAACAAGGGTTCCCTGTCCGGACCTGCGTCGGCGATGCTCCATGAGGCCGGCTACTCCCAGCGCAAGGAGTCCAAGGAGCTCGTCCACGTCGATCCCGACAACGAGGTGGAGTTCTTCTACCTCCGTCCCAAGGACATCGCGATCTACGTGGCCCAGGGCCGCCTCGACATCGGCATCACCGGCGAGGACCTCCTGATCGACTCCGGCGCCGGCGCCGAGACGATCCTGCCCCTGGGCTTCGCGCGTTCCACCTTCCGCTTCGCCGCCAAGCCCGGCGCGGTGGCGGGCCTCGCGGACCTCGCGGGCCGCACCATCGCCACCTCGTACGAGGGCATCGTCGCCAAGTACCTGGCGGAGAAGGGCGTGGACGCCTCCGTCGTGCACCTCGACGGCGCCGTCGAGACGGCCATCGAGCTGGGCGTCGCCGACGCCATCGCCGACGTCGTCGAGACCGGCACCTCGCTGCGCAACGCGGGCCTGGAGGTCTTCGGCGACCCGATCATGAAGTCCGAGGCCGTGGTCATCCGCCGCACGGGGGCGACCGCGGCCGACGAAGGTGACGCCAAGGTGCAGCAGTTCCTGCGCCGCCTCCAGGGCGTCCTCGTCGCCCGGACGTACGTGATGATGGACTACGACTGCCGCGCCGAGCACCTGGACGCCGCCGTCGCCCTCACGCCCGGCCTCGAAGGCCCGACCATCTCCCCGCTGCACAGCGAGGGCTGGGTCGCGGTCCGTGCGATGGTCCTGGCCAAGGAGGCCCAGCGCATCATGGACGACCTGTACGCGCTCGGCGCCCGCGCCATCCTCACCACCGCCATCCACGCCTGCCGGCTCTGAACCACAGGACTGTGATGAGCGACCAACTGCCTTCCCTGCCGGTCACGTTCCGGCCCACCCGCACCCGTGCCGTCCTCCTGACGGTGGGCGTCGCGATGTTCGTGGTGATCACGGCGATCGCCGTGATGCTCAAGACGCTCGGTCCGGGCGAGCGCCTGTCCTTCATCTTCACGGGCGCGCTGCTCTTCTCCGTGCTGCTGCTGCTCACGCGGCCGAAGGTCGTGGCCGACGAGTCGGGCGTCACCGTGATCAACCTGACCCGTCGGCGCCGGCTCGCCTGGGCGGAGATCCTCCAGGTGAACCTGCGCCCCGGCGACCCCTGGGTGTTCCTCAACCTCAGCGACGGCACCAGCCTCCCGGCCCTCGGCATCCAGCCGGGCATCGGCAAGCAGCAGGCGATCCGCGACGCCACGGCCCTGCGCGCGCTCGCGGAGTCACGAGGCACGGGCACCGACGCCAGCTGAGCCACGGGCCGACGGGCCGACGGGCCGCGCCGGCAGCCGGAGGACCGGCCGTACGGGCCGCGACGGCAGCCGAACGACGGACCGACGGGTCCCGACGGCAGCCGGACGACCGGCCGTACGGGCCCCTGCGGCAACAGAGCACACGCGGAGTTCCCCTGCCGGGCGACAACCGGCGGGGGAGCACTGACGCAGGACCCGTCCTCGTGATTAATCTGTTGGCAGAGGCGTCGTCCGCGCCCGTCCCGGCACCCGCGGAGCCCGGCCCCGACCAAGGCCGCGGCCCCGCGCCAGGACCCCTGCGAACCAAGGAGTGACCCCCTCCGCCGATGGACGGATCGTCCTGTAGTACCTGCGCCGCCCCCTCCCGACATAGGTCCCCCCGGACTGAGGAGCAGGCGGCATGATCATCCCCCTCCTCCTGCTCGCCGCAGCCTTCCTGCTCATCCTCGCCAACGGGTTCTTCGTGGCCGCCGAGTTCGGCCTCGTCACCGTCGAGCGGCCCGACGCCGAACGGGCCGCGGACGCCGGTGACCGCAAGGCCCGCCGGGTCGTCGCCGCCCTGCGGGAGCTCTCCTTCCAGCTGTCGGGCACCCAGCTCGGCATCACCATCACCTCGCTGGTCGTCGGCATGCTGGCCGAGCCCGCGCTCGCCCACCTGCTGGCCGGTCCGTTCACCGCGATCGGGATACCGCAGGGCGCCGTCTCCGGCCTGTCCGTCGCCGTCGGCATGCTGCTCGCCTCCGCCGTGCAGATGGTCATCGGCGAACTCGTCCCCAAGAACTGGGCCGTCTCGCGCCCGCTCCAGGTGGCCCGCTTCGTGGCCGGCCCCCAGGGCGCCTTCGCCCGGCTGTTCCGCCCGGTGATCGCAGGGCTGAACGCCGTCGCCAACCGCCTCGTACGTGCCTTCGGCGTCGAGCCCGCCGACGAGCTGGCCTCCGCCCGAACCCCGGACGAGCTGATGTCCCTCGCGCAGCACTCCGCCGAGGCCGGTGCGCTCGAGGCCGACACCGCCGACCTGTTCGTGCGGACGCTCTCGCTGGGTGAGCTCACCGCCCAGCACGTGATGACCCCGCGCGTGAAGGTCAACGCGCTCCAGTCCTCCGCCACCGCCGCCGACGTGGTCAACCTGACCCGGGCGACCGGCCTTTCGCGCTTCCCCGTCTACCGGGACAAGATCGACGAGATCACCGGCATGGCCCACCTCAAGGACGCGCTCGCGGTGCGCACCGAGGAGCGCGGCCGCACCCCGGTCGGCCGGATCGCCCGCCGCCCGCTCCTCGTTCCCGAGACCCTGCCCGTCCAGGCCCTGCTGCCGCTGCTCCGCCGCGAGCAGCCGATCGCCGTGGTCGTCGACGAGTACGGCGGCACGGCCGGTGTGGTGACCCTGGAGGACATCGTCGAGGAACTCGTCGGCGAGGTGCGCGACGAGCACGACAAGGACGTCTCGCCCCAGCTCGCCGCCGCCCCCGCCGAGGACGGCCGGCCCGCCTGGGACGCCGACGGCAGCTGCCGCGTCGACCTGCTCCAGCGGATAGGACTCGACGTCCCCGAGGGCCCGTACGAGACGGTGGCCGGCCTCGTCGCCGATCTGCTCGGCCGGATCCCCGCGCCGGGCGACCGCGCCGAACTCCCGGGCTGGCGCCTGTCGGTGCGCCAGGTGGGGCACAACCGAGCCGAGCGCGTCCGCCTCGTCCGTACGGCCGCCGTCGCCGCCCGCCCCATGGAGGCGGTCCGATGAGCGCCTTGCAACTCCTGTTCGCCCTGCTCCTCGTGCTCTTCAACGGCTTCTTCGTCGGCGCCGAGTTCGCCCTCGTCTCCGTGCGCCGCAGCCAGATCGAGCCCTACGCCAAGGACTCGGCCCGTGCGCGCCGGGTCCTGTACGGCCTGGAGCATCTGCCGCAGATGATGGCCGCGGCCCAGTTCGGCATCACCATCTGCTCGTTGACCCTCGGCGCGGTCGCCGAGCCGACCGTGGCGCATCTGCTCGAACCGGTCTTCCACTGGCTGCACGTCCCGGCCGGCCTGATCCACCCGCTCGGATACGTGATCGCGCTCGCCGTGGTCGTGTTCCTGCACCTGGTGGTCGGCGAGATGCTGCCGAAGAACCTGGCGATGGCCGCGCCCGAGAAGACCGCCCTGTGGCTGAGCCCGGCCCTGGTTGCCTTCGCGCGGCTGTGCCGTCCGGTCACGGCCGCGTTCGGCGCCTGCTCGCGCGGAGTGCTGCGGCTGTTCGGGGTCGAGCCGAAGGACGAGGTCGAGGCCGTCTTCACCAGCGTGCAGCTGGGCCGGCTCGTCGAGGACGCCGGCCAGGCCGGCCTCCTCGACCCCGAGGAGCAGGAAATCCTGGGCGACGCCCTGGAGTTGGGCAGCCGCCCGGTCACGGACGTGCTGCTCGACCCGGCCGAGCTGGTCACGGTCGCACCCAGCGTGACCCCGCGCCAGATCGAGGAACTGACCGTCCGCACCGGCTACTCGCGCTTCCCGGTCTGTGCGGCGGGCGGCGCGTTCATGGGCTATCTGCACGTCAAGGACGTCCTCGACGTGGAGGACGCCGAGCGTGCCGTGCCCCAGGAGGTGTGGCGGCCGATGGCCACGCTCCGCGCCGAACTCCCCCTGGACGACGCCCTCACGGTGATGCAGCGGGCGGCGGCGCACCTGGCGCAGGTGGCCGACTCCTCGGGCCGTGTCCTGGGTCTGGTTGCGCTGGAGGACGTCCTCGAACTCCTCGTGGGCGAGGTCCGCGACCCGGCCCACCGCGCGGTCCCGCGCCCGGCACCGGTGGTGCACATGCCGCAGGTGCCGGTGGCCGACGAGGAGAGCGCCCTGGCCGGGTGACGCGCCACGGTCCACGGGATCCGCCGGGGTCTCACACCCCCGGCGGATCCCCCGGCCCCCGCCCCGAAAGCACTTCCCCGTACGCCTGCATCAGATCCGGCAGCCGCAGCGTCGCCAGATCCTCCCGGCTCGGCTCGCCCGGATACCCCGACAGGCGCAGATCCCGGTACGCGCAGCTCTTCTCGTACAGCGTGCGCAGGAACCGGCCATTGCCGAGCTCGTCGATCCATCCCTGGTCGACCACATGCCCGCTGATCGAGCGCAGCTCGTCGAGGGACTCGGCGTCCCAGTGGTCGCCGTTCTCGGCCGCCAACACCTCGCCGATGGCGGTGAGTTCGAGCGGTCGGTACGAGGGGAAGTCGACGCGCGTCGTGAAGCGGGAGGAGAGCCCGGGGTTGGCGGCCAGCAGCCGGTCCATGCCCTCCGGGTAGCCGGCGAGGATCACGACGAGGTGGTCCCGGTTGTCCTCGGCCCGCTTCAGAAGCACCTGGAGCGCCTCGTCCCCGTACGCGTCGCCCTTGCTGTAGCCGGAGTTGGAGAGCGCGTACGCCTCGTCGACGAACAGCACCCCGCCGAGTGCGGAGTCGATCAGCTCATTGGCCTTCACCGCGGTCTGCCCCAGGAACTCGCCCACCAGATCGGCCCGTTGGGCCTCCACGAGGTGGTCGCCGCCGAGCAGCCCGAGCGCGTAGAAGACCCGCCCCAGGATGCGGGCCACGGTGGTCTTGCCGGTGCCGGAAGGGCCGGAGAAGACGAAGTGCCGCTTGGGCGGCTGGACGGGCAGCCCCTTGTCCGCGCGCAGGCGGGCCATCCGCAGCTGCGCGGAGAGCGCCTTGACCTGCCGCTTCACCGGCTCCAGACCGACCATCCGCTCCAGCTCGGCAAGCGCCTCCTGTAAGAGCGCCGGGTCGGCGGGCCCCGTCGGCAGCGTCGGCGGACCGGCCTGCGCGGGGATCAGCGCCTTCTCCCGTACGGCATCGGCCTCGGGCGACTGGCCGCCACCGGGCGGATCGGTGTCCGTGCCGACCTTGAGGTCGCCGCCCTCGGTCCCGTACGCGGTGTCGTAGCCGTCCGAGTAGTCCAGCGCGTCCGCGCCGGCCAGCGTGACGGGAGCGAAGTCGGACGGGTCGTCCGCGCCGTCGATCCCGTCGTAGTCGGCTATCGCCGCAAGACGCGCGGAGGTGTCCATGAACGCGGGGTCGACCCGGTGCACCGCCCGGTACAGCGGCAGCGCGGCCGCGCTGCGGCCCGTGCCCTCGTGCGCGCGGGCCAGCCAGTACCGCAGCTCCTTGCGCTGCGGCTGCTCGCTGCGGCAGCGCATCAGGGCCGCCGCGAGGAGCGGTTCGGCCTGCCCGTACATCTCCAGGCGGACCCGCGCCATGCCGCCGAACAGGCCGGCCTCGATGCCGAGCGCGTGGTCGTCGATCAGCGGATCGGTGTGCCGGACGAGCTGCTCCCAGTCCTTGACCAGGTAGGCCCGGCAGGCGTGCAGGAACCGCACCTGCGGATCGGTGTCCACCGGCGGCAGCCCCGCGAGCGCGCGGTCCAGGTCCGGCACATGCCGTCCGTCGAGCCAATGCGAGGCGTGCGCGAGCAGCAGATCACGCGGGCTCTCGAGCACCGGCTGCACCCACCAGCCCAGCCAGTACCAGGAGTTGAGGGTGCGGCGGTGGCGGGTGCGCTGCTCGCCGAAGCGGTCGCGGTGCCGGTACATCCGCAAGAGGGCGGTCGTCGTGTCGACCCGCAGCGCGTGCAGGCCCAGCCAGCCGTCGGCCATCCCGGGATCGAGCCGGACCGCCGTTCGGAACTCCTCCTCGGCCTGCGGATACGCGCCCATGGTGTAGGCGTCGACGCCCCGCAGCCAGGCGAGGTCGGCCGGGGCCGATGCGCCCTGCGTGCCGAAGTCCATCACGTCCCCCACAAACCCTGCCCCCGTTGGTGCGCCGCCGGGCGTGTGCCCGTCGGCGTCCTTCGCCGAACCGCCGTACTGGTGCCGGGAGTTGACGTGGTGGCGAGCCTCCGGACGGGCCGGAGATCGCACCGAGAGGCATCGTACCTGCGCCTCGGCCGTCGGCCGTAGGGTGCCGCGCGAGTCGGCGGGAGCACGGAGGGAGGCACAGGGGGAGCACGGAAGGGGCCCGAACCGGTCACTCTGGGTGAGCAGTTGAAACCTGCGCGCATACGCGAAAGGGACAAAGGGCAGAACGAAGCCCCCGATCACGGGGGAACAACCGGGGGCTTCGCGTCTGCGGGCGACCGTCGAGCGGTCGCACATTGAGAACGTAAGTCCTGTACGACCCCTGGGTCAAGCCGAGTTGGGGCACCGGAGCCGTCCGTTTCCGAGCCCTTCGGCGCATCGCCGCCACTCGGTCACGGTCGGTGACGGAACGGGGTCAAGCTGCACCCGACTCCGGCCCCGGCAGCACCTCGTACCCCCCGGGAACCTGCCGCACCAGAGCGTCGGCGAACGGCCGGGAAGGGTCTTCGGCGAAGTGGCGTGCCTCGGCCGGCTCCCACTGCTCCCAGAACTCCCGCTGCACCGCACCGTCCCGCTCGCGCCCCCTGAGCCACGCCTGCCCGGCGGGCAGCTCCATCCACAACAGCCGCGCCAGCCACGGCCGCAGGGCCCGGCGGCCGGCGCCCACGCCCTCGATCAACACCACCGGCGCGGGACCGATCACCGGCCCCGGGCCGAAGCGGCGCTCGTGCCAGTCGTACACGGCGGGGCGGGCGCTGCGGCCGGCCGCGAGCGGCTCGACCACCTCGCGCCGGAACCGGCCGGTCCAGTCGAAGAGCTCTTCGTGGCTGCGGATGTCGTCGAGGCCGAGCACCGGCGCACCGCCGAGCTCAGCGGCGAGGAGCCGCGCGAAGGTCGACTTCCCGGACCCCGCGTGCCCGTCGATCCCGACCAGCCGGACCGGACCGCAGGACGGGTCGAGGGCGCGCAGTCCCGCGGCCAGGCCGGACAGCCGGGCGAGCGGGTGCGGAGCGCGGGCGGGGGAGTCGTTCATCGGGGCCCAGCCTACGGCGACCGTCTCGGCCGAACGGCGGCGTCGCAGGTCACGCCAGTGGTACAGGCCAATATTGGTGGCGCGACGCGGGGTCGAAACCCTGGCAGAAGCCGTGCGCGAAGAGCCATAGTGTGCCGTTCGTTCGCGTCGTTCGTTCTGGACCAGGAGCCCCCATGACCTCCCCGCACAGGACCACCCGCAGAACCGTCCTCGCCGCCGCCGTGGCCGCCGCGGCCGGCACCGCCGTCCCGTCCGCCTCGGCCTCCCCGGCACCTGCCGGGCAGGGCGCCCCGGCCGCCTCGTCCACCGGCCGGCCGGTGCAGGATCGCCTCGTGGACAACCGCTTCTGGACCTCGTACGGGGACTGGCGCGCCGGCGCCGCCCGCGGCACCCGTGCCGTCCCCGGCCGCCGCCCCGGCGTGGCCATCGCCGCACCCGTGGGCCTGCGCGAGTACGCCGACCCGCACACCGGCACCACCGCCTCCTGGGAGTACGCGACCTGGACCGGCCCGGAGCACCGGCTCGCCGTCCCCGCCACGGAGGTGATCGCGTCCTGGAACGCCGACACCCCGGCGGGCACCTGGATCGAGATCGAGCTGCGCGGCACGTACTCCGACGGGAGCGCCACCCCCTGGTACGTGATGGGCCGCTGGGCCTCGGGCGACGCGGACATCCGGCGCACCTCCGTCGACGACCAGAGCGACGGCAAGAGCTCGGTCTGGACCGACACCTTCGCGATCGACGACCCGGCCACCGGTCTGCGCCTCACCGCCTACCAGCTGCGGCTGACCCTGCTGCGCAAGCCCGGCAGCCGCGTGACGCCCACCGTGTGGCGGGCCGGCGCGATGGGCTCCGACGTGCCCGACCGCTTCGAGGTGCCCGCCTCCCGCCCCGGTCTCGCGAAGGAACTGCCCGTCCCGCGCTACTCGCAGAACACCCACATCGGCCAGTACCCGGAGTACGACAACGGCGGCGAGGCCTGGTGCAGCCCCACCTCCTCGACGATGATCATCGAGTACTGGGGCCGCGGCCCGACCGCGGAGGAGCTGGCCTGGGTGAACCCCGAGTTCGCCGACCCGCAGGTCTGCCACGCGGCCCGGTTCACCTACGACTACCAGTACGAGGGCTGCGGCAACTGGCCCTTCAACGCCGCCTACGCGGCCTCGTACGACGAACTCCAGGGCGTCGTGACCCGGCTCGGCTCGCTCACCGACCTGGAGCGGCTGATCGCGGCCGGCATCCCGGCCATAACGTCGCAGTCGTTCCTCAAGGAGGAGCTGACGGGGGCGGGTTACGGCACCTCGGGCCACCTGATGACCGTGATCGGCTTCACCGCGGACGGCGACGTGATCGCCAACGACCCGGCCTCGCCCAGCAATGAGGCGGTCCGCCGGGTCTACAAGCGGCGTGAGTGGGAGAACATCTGGCTGCGCACCAAGCGGTACAACGCGAGCGGCAAGGTGGTCTCGGGCACGGGCGGCGTCTGCTACCTCTACTTCCCGGCCCGGCCCACCGCGGCCCAGCGCCTGGCCCTGGCCTCGGTCGGGGTGCGCTGAGCCTGCGCCGGGTACCGTACCCGGCGCATCGGCCTCAGCGCCGTACGAGCCGTACGTGGGTGGCGGCCGCGGAGCTCTCCATCCCGGTGACCCGCAGGCCGTCCAGGGGCTCGCCGATCCGGTCGAGCAGCCGCTCGCCGCCGCCCACGAGCACCGGAGCCACCGCCAGCTCCATCACGTCCACCAGCCCGGCCCGCAGGTACTGCCGGATCGTGGACGCGCCGCCGCCCAGCCGGACGTCCCTGCCGCCGGCCGCGGCGAAGGCGCGGTCGAGCACCTTCTCGGGCGCCTCGTCGGTGAAGTGGAAGGTGGTGCCGCCCGACATCGGCAGGTCGGGGCGCACGTGGTGGGTGTGCACGAACACGTCGTGGTGGTAGGGCGGATTCTCGCCCCACCAGCCGGTCCAGGACTCGTCCTGCCACGGACCGCGCACGGGTCCGAACATGTTGCGCCCCATGATCGTGGCGCCCAGGTTGTCCTCGGCGCGGTCGAGCGCCTCGACGTCCGGGCCGGCCTTGCCGTCCGCGCGGTCCTTCATCGCGCCGAACTGCCAGTCCATCAGCCCGTCCACCCCGTCGCCGAACGGTGCGTCGAGCCGCTGGTCCTGGCCGCACATGAACCCGTCGAGCGACACCGTCACGTGGACGCGGAGCTTGGACATGGTCTCTCCTCGAGCTGCCGGGGCGGGCCTGCTGCCCGCCTCTCACCCTTGTGTCGAACGGGCCCTGCGGCGATCGACACCGGCGCGGAAAAAACTTCGGGAGATTTTCCGAGACCCCGGCCCAGGGGTGCGGACCGAGTGGAGTACCCCACACATGACCTCCGTCTCTACCCCTGGGCGCGCCGCGATGTCACCTTGGAGAGGTCAATGGGGGACACCACCGCAGGACCACCGTGAGCGAGACAGCCATGAACTCCAGTGCCCGCGCCGGCGCACGCGCCGCCGCCACCACCGCCGAGATCGCCGAGTACCTTCGCAGCCGTACCGGTGGGCCGAAGGACAACGGCCCGAAGATCCTCGAGCACCTCGCGGGCTGGACCCTCGTCGTGGTCATCGCGATGTTCGTCTCGCAGGCCGGACTGCTCTGAAGCCCGGGGCCGCTCCGCAGCTCCCGCCGACCGCAGGCTCCGGCCCGAGCTCCTGACCGCCCCCTGCCCTTCCGTACGCGACGCCCGTCCCACCACACCAGGTGAGACGGGCGTCGCGCTGTGTCATGCCGACGGCCGCCCGACGCACCCTTCCCGACGCCCCGCGAACGTGCTCAAATTGAGACCCGGTTAACGCTCGTGAACCGGGTGACGTGCGGCATTTCATCGGGCATACTCATCGCGCGCCAGTCGTATGCCCCGGTTTCGCAACCCGTATCCGAGGGTTATGACTGAGCACGTCAGACCACGGCGGCGCCGCCACACCCTGAGCCGCGTCCGTCGCGCGCCCGACAGGGAGGAGTCTCGCCATGACCGTCCGAGCCCCGCAGCCGGTGGACCGACAGCTGCCCACCGAGGAGGCCGAGGACCTGCTCGCGCTCGTCCGTGAGCTGATCAAGGGCGAGATCGCGCCCGGCGCCGCCGAGCAGGAGGAGTCCGGACACTTCCCGCGCGAGCTCTTCTCGCTGCTGTCCGAGTCGGGACTGCTCGGACTGCCGTACGAGGAGGAGTTCGGCGGCGGCGCGCAGCCCTACGAGGTCTACCTCCAGGTGCTCGAGGAGCTCGCCGCGGCCCGCCTCACCGTTGGCCTCGGCGTCAGCGTCCACTCCCTGGCCTGCCACGCGCTCGCCAACTACGGCACCAAGGAGCAGCAGACCGACCACCTGCCCGCGATGCTCGGCGGCGGACTGCTCGGCGGCTACTGCCTCTCCGAGCCCTCGTCCGGCTCCGACGCCGCCTCGCTGCGCACCAAGGCCGTACGGGACGGCGAGGACTGGATCCTCGACGGCACCAAGGCCTGGATCACGCACGGCGGGGTCGCCGACTTCTACACCGTGCTCGCCCGAACCGGGGCGGAGGGCTCCCGCGGCATCAGCGCGTTCCTCGTGCCCGGCGACGCCGAGGGTCTCTCCGCGGCCGTGCCCGAGAAGAAGATGGGCATGAAGGGCTCGCCCACCGCCCAACTCCACTTCGACGGGGTGCGCGTGAGCGACGCCCGGCGGATCGGCGAGGAGGGCCAGGGCTTCGCGATCGCCCTGTCCGCCCTCGACTCCGGCCGGCTCGGCATCGCGGCCTGCGCGATCGGTGTGGCCCAGGCGGCGCTGGACGAGGCGCTCGCGTACGCGACCCAACGGCAGCAGTTCGGCCGCCCCATCGCCGACTTCCAGGGCCTGCGCTTCATGCTCGCCGACATGGCCACCCAGATCGAGGCGGGCCGCGCCCTGTACCTCGCGGCGGCCCGGCTGCGCGACGCGGGCCGGCCGTTCTCGCGGCAGGCCGCCATGGCCAAGCTGTTCTGCACGGACGCGGCGATGAAGGTCACCACGGACGCGGTCCAGGTGCTCGGCGGCTACGGCTACACGCAGGACTTCCCGGTCGAGCGCCTGATGCGCGAGGCCAAGGTCCTTCAGATCGTCGAGGGCACCAACCAGATCCAGCGCATGGTCATCGCCCGTCACCTCGCGGGTCCCGAGTCTCGCTGAACTGCCCGCGCGATTCCCGGGGTTCGCTGTACGGGTCGTGTGATTCCCGGGGTTCGTCGAACTGCCCCCGCGACTCCCGGGGTTCGCCGTACTGCCCGCGCGACTCCCGGGATTCTCCGAACTGCCCGCGCGACTCCCGGGACTCACCGAACTGCCCCGGGCCAGGGGTGTACTGGCGCGGCGGGCGCGCACCCGTGCCCGCCGCCGGCCCGAACGGGTCGGCCGCCCCGAAGAGTTCCGCCGTGCCGAAAGGCTCACCCGAGCCGAATTCCCCCGGCCGCACGATCGGCGCCGTGAGCCGCGCCCACTCCGGGTCGCGATGACCCGGCAGCGTCTTGCCCTTGCCCGCCCAATGCCGCAGCAGCTCCCGGTAGATGGGCGGGTCCGACGCACGGACGCCACCGCGGTCGGCGTTCTGCTGAACCGATTCTCCCGCCGAGGGAACGTAGAGCGTGCGCCTGCGCCGGCCGATTGCTTCGTGCAAGGGGGTCATGCCGGGCCAACGCGGCAAAAGCCTCCAGGACACCCCCGGCGCTATTCGAGGGTCAGTTCGGAGGGTGGCCCGGGCGCGGTGAGCGGTGACAGAGGGCGCGCCCGCCGAGCGCCCTGATCGGCGGTGACACGAGTATGGCCCACCGCGGCGTATCTGACGTACCGTCAACTCCGCCGCAGGGGGCGCGCCCTGCAACCACCGTGTGTCCAGGGAGGATTGCCGTGGCCGACGACCGTCCGGTACCGCTCGACGAGTATCCCGTGCACCAGGTCCCGCTCTCGATGAAGCACGTCGCCACCGGCGACCGCAACGCGTACGACCGCTGCATCTTCCATCTCTTCGACCACGAGGGCCGGTTCCTGCTCATCCTCGGTCTGGGGGTCTACCCCAACATGGGGGTGATCGACGCGTACGCCACCTTGCGTATCGGCGACACTTTGCACGCCGTACGCGCGTCCGACGCACTCGGGGACGACCGGATGCGGCTCGAAGTCGGCCCGTTGAGGATCACGGTCGAGGAGCCGCTCCAGCGCATCCGCCTGGAGTGCGCGGCCGACGGCCCCGACTCGCTCTCGTACGACCTCACCTGGACCGCGGACTTCCCGGCCGTCTGGGAACCGCACCACACCCAGCGCAAGGGCGACCGCCTCACGCTGGAGGGGCGCCGCTTCGTGCAGGGCGGACGGCCCGAGGGGACGATCCGCGCCGGGGGAGAGGAGATCACCGTCAGTCGCGACTCCTGGACCGGCACCCGCGACCGCAGCTGGGGCGTGCGGCCCATCCCCGGCGAGGAGGGTGGCCGGATCGCCGCCGAGGAGCGCACCGAGGGCTTCCACTGGCTCTGGATCCCCGTGCGCTTCGACGACCGCTTCGTGATGGTGATCGCCCAGGAGGACGCGGACGGCTACCGCACCCTCAACGAGGCCGTGCTCCTCCGCGAGGGCGAACGCGACATCCAACTCGGCTGGCCCCAGACCGACATCACTTACCGCGCCGGTACCCGCCACCCCGAACGCGCCGTCGTCCACCTCACGGACCCCTCGCGCAAGCCGCTGGAGCTGACGGTCGAATGCCTCACCTCGATCCCGCTCGCCGTCGGCGCCGGCTATCCGCCCGCCGACGACTGGCAGCACGGCACCTGGCGCGGCCACGGCTGGACCGACCGGCGCACCTACGACCTCTCCGACCCCTCCGCGCACCCGCTGGCCGCGTACGGAGTGATCGACCACGCGGCCCGCTTCACTCTCGACGGCCGTACGGGCTACGGGATCTTCGAGCACGGCAGCTTCGGCCGCCACGTCCCCTCCGGCTTCACCGGCTTCGACTCGGTCGCCCCGTGAGCGCCCGCGACCTGCCCGACGCGCCCAACACCCGTACCGGCGAGAGGAGTTAGACATGGCCACGGCACCCCGCCCCCGCACCACCACCCGCGACCCGGAGGAACTCGGCCGCCGCCTGACGGCCTGGCTGGGTGAACGGCTGCCCGGCGCCAAGGTGGTGAACGTCACGGTCCCCGCGTCCAACGGCATGTCCAGCGAGACCCTGCTCTTCGACATCGAGCACCCCGAACCCCCGCTCGCCGCCTGCGCGTTGCGGCTCGCGGCCGACCCCGGGGCGTACACGATCTTCCCGGTCTACGACATGGAGCGGCAGCACCGCGTCATGCGCCTGGTCGGCGAACACACCGAACTCCCCGTGCCGAAGGTGCAGTGGCTGGAGCTCGACCCCGGTCCGCTCGGCGCGCCCTTCTTCGTGATGGAGCGCAAGGAGGGCCGGGTCCCGCCCGACGTGATGCCCTACACCTACGAGGGCAACTGGCTGCACGCCGCGAGTGACGCCGAACGCGAGCGGCTCGAAGCGGCCTCGATCACGCTGCTCGCCAAACTGCACGACCAATTCCCTGCGGAGCAGGCCGAGTTCCTCGCCCTCCCCGGCGACGGCAGCGCCCTGCGCCGGCATGTGGAGGCCCAGCGCGCGTACTACGACTGGGTGGTGCGCGACGTGGCCCGCTCGCCCCTCATCGAGACGGCCTTCGACCGCCTGGAGGAGCTGTGGCCCGCGGACGAGGGTGAACCGGTCCTCAACTGGGGCGACGCCCGGATCGGCAACATCATCTACGACGGCTTCGAACCGGCCGCCGTCCTCGACTGGGAGATGGCCGCACTCGCGCCGCGCGAGGTGGACCTGGGCTGGACGGTGTACCTGCACCGCTTCTTCCAGGACCTCACGGTGAGCTTCGGCCAGGAGGGCCTGCCGGAGTTCCTCCGCCGCGACCGCATCGAGGCGCGCTACGCCGAACTCACCGGCCACACACCGCAGAACATGGACTTCTACACGCTGTACGCCGCCCTGCGGCACGCGGTCGTGATGCTCCGCGTCGCCTACCGCCAGGTCCACTTCGGTGAGGTGACGGTCCCCGACGACCCGAAGGACGTGGACAAACTGATCCTGCACCACGCCAGTCTGGCGGCCATGGTGCAGGGCAGCTACTGGGATTGAGGCCTGGACCGGGCGGATCGCCGGATCTGCCCGGTGGCTTGACGGACCGTCAGCCCGCGCGCCGCCGCGTCAGGCGGCGCGGCGCAGGCCCGAGCGCTTCATCGGACGCGAGCCGGGACCGCCCACGTGCGAGAAGGGCTGGGTCCGCCAGTCGAGCCCTTGAGGGAGCGTCAGGAGCAGGGCGGTGTCCTGCTCCTGGACCTCGAAGCCCTCGTCGGCCGGGCGCGCGTCCGCGGCGGGACGGCCCGTGCCGGAGCAGGTGGTGAGCCCGAACGGGTTCCACGGAGTGGGGCACTTGGCGTGCTGCGGAAGAACGTCCTCGTCGGCGAGGAGCGCGATGGGCTGCTCGCAGTCCGGGCAGATCACCCGGTACATCTCGAACGTGTCGTAGGCGTCCGGCTCTTCGATGTTCTCGTCGCCGACCGGTTCGACGCCCTCCGGTTCGGTCGCGACGGGTGCCTGCTGCTTGCTGCGGGCACTGCGACCGGGGCGCTTCAGGTTCTGCATGGGTACTCCCCCTCGGGTGGGCCGACAAGGCGCTGCGGCCTCGACCACAGCAAGCACTTCCCGCCTGCTCGTCGCCGTAACCACGCCATGCGCGAGGACACGGTTTCGGGGGTGTGGTGTTCGTCACAGAAAGGTTACGAGAGGCGCACACGCTGCGGACCGCTCGGACCTCCCGTACGCGGGGCCCGCGTTCAGAGGCTGCCCATCACGGCGGCGTACTGCACCGCGCAGAACCCGATGAAGCCCACGCAGAGCACGAAGAGACCGCCGACGGCGATCACGCTGGTACGTCGCATCGTAAGGAGACACCTGCCCAGGGTTTGCTGCGCGGCCCCGGTCCTGGCGCGCAGGGGACATTCCCAGCGTCCGGCTCCCGCCGCACCCTCCGCCACGGCCGTTCGGCCCCATCTCGCCCGGCCCGTACGGGACCTTCGGCGGTCTGCGGCCCCGCGGAGCGTGCGCCATCGCATGCGTGACCCAGGTATCCCCGTGGATCACGGCCCTGTAGGTTCTGCGCCATGGAGGACCTCGACCGCCAGATCGTGCAGCTGCTCGTCAAGGACGGGCGGATGAGCTACACCGACCTGGGCAAGGCCACCGGCCTGTCCACGTCCGCCGTGCACCAGCGGGTGCGCCGGCTCGAGCAGCGCGGCGTCATCCGCGGATACGCGGCCGTGGTCGACCCGGAGGCCGTGGGCCTGCCGCTCACCGCGTTCATCTCGGTCAAGCCCTTCGACCCGAGCGCCCCGGACGACATCGCCGAGCGCCTGGCCGGGGTCCCCGAGATCGAGGCCTGCCACAGCGTCGCCGGCGACGAGAACTACATCCTCAAGGTGCGCGTCTCCACCCCGCTGGAGCTGGAGGACCTGCTGGGCCGCGTCCGCGCACTGGCCGGGGTCTCCACGCGTACGACGGTCTGCCTCTCCACGCCGTACGAGGCGCGCCCGCCGCGCATCTGACCCGCCCCGGCGGCGCGCGCGGGACTTCTCGTGGTCCGTGCGTCCTTCTATGGGGGACCTCGGGTCTCTACAAGGGACCCGCGTCTCTACGGGGGACCCGCGTCCGGATCGTCCCGTCCGAGGCGCGAGACTGTTCCCCATGAGCGAGAGCAACCCCAGCGCCCCCGACCACCGCACCGTGCTGCTGCGCGGCGGTGAGGTCCACAGCCCCGCCGACCCCTTCGCGACCGCCATGGTCGTCGAGCGCGGGCACGTCGCCTGGGTCGGGTCCGAAGGAGCGGCCGACGCCTTCGCGCAGGGCGTGGACGAGGTGCGGGACCTCCAAGGCGCCCTGGTCACCCCGGCGTTCACCGACGCGCACGTGCACACCACCTCCACCGGGCTCGCCCTCACGGGCCTCGACCTGTCCGGCGCTCAGAGCCTGCGCGAGGCGCTGGACCGGGTGCGTGAGTACGCCGCACAGCGGCCCGGCGACCGCGTCCTGCTCGGACACGGCTGGGACGCCGCCCGCTGGCCCGAGCGCCGCGCCCCGTACCGCACCGAACTGGACGAGGCGACGGGCGGCCGTCCGCTCTACCTGACCCGGATCGACGTCCACTCGGCGGTGGCCACCACCGCCCTGCTCGACCTCGTGCCCGGCGTCCGTGACCTGCCCGGCTTCGAGGCCGACGCCCCGCTCACCAAGGACGCGCACCACGCGGTGCGCCGCGCGGCCCACGAGGCCATCACCCCCGCCCAGCGCACCGAGGCCCAGCGCGCCGCCCTGCGCCGTGCCGCCTCCCTCGGCATCGGCTCCGTGCACGAGTGCGCGGGCCCGGAGATCTCCTCCGCGGAGGACCTCACCGGCCTCCTCGCGCTCGCCGCCGAGGAGATCGGGCCGCGCGTCGTCGGCTACTGGGCCGAGGCTCTGGAGTCGGCCGCCGACGCGGACCGCATCCGCGACCTCGGCGCGCTGGGCGCCGCGGGCGACCTGTTCGTGGACGGCGCGCTCGGCTCGCACACGGCCTGCCTGCACGAGCCCTACGCGGACGCCGCCCACACCGGCACCGCCTTCCTCGACGAGGCGGCCGTCGCGGCACACGTCCTCGCCTGCACCGAGGCCGGCATCCAGGCCGGCTTCCACGCCATCGGCGACGCGGCCGTCAGCACGGTCGTCGCGGGCCTGCGCGCCGCCGCCGACAAGGTGGGCCTCGCCCGCGTACGGGCCGGACGCCACCGCGTCGAGCACGCCGAGATGCTCACTCCCGACACCGTGGCCGCCTTCGCCGAGCTCGGTCTGACGGCCTCCGTGCAGCCCGCGTTCGACGCGCTGTGGGGCGGCGAGGACGGCATGTACGCCGAGCGCCTCGGCGTCGAGCGGGCCCGCACCCTCAACCCCTTCGCCGCGCTGCTGCGTTCGGGCGTCCCGCTCGCCTTCGGCTCGGACAGCCCCGTCACCCCGCTCGACCCCTGGGGCACCGTCCGCGCCGCCGCGTTCCACCGCACGCCCGAGCACCGGGTGTCCGTCCGCGCCGCCTTCACCGCCCACACCCGCGGCGGCTGGCGCGCCGTCGGCCGGGACGACGCCGGCACGCTGGTGCCCGGCGCGCCCGCCGACTACGCGATCTGGCAGGCGCAGGAACTGATCGTGCAGGCGCCCGACGACCGGGTCGCCCGCTGGTCCACCGACCCGCGCTCGGGCACCCCCGGGCTCCCCGACCTGTCGCCCGGCGCCGAACTGCCGGTCTGCCTGGAGACGGTGGTCGGCGGCCGGACGGTGTTCGTACGGCCTAATGAGTGACGGTCCGGAGTGGCGTGACGCCGATCGGTGGCCGGCCGGTCGCCGATCGGCCCCGTGATCACGGCGCTGAGCTGGCGATACCGCGCAACACCGCAGGTGGCAGGCGTGTTGACAGACGGGCGCGTGGGGCGGGTAGTTTCGGCCGGGTCCACCACAGGACGTCCGGCGGGGACACCTCCACGCAGTCGTCGAGCGCGGCTGGGTCATGGGGGCGGAGTGCCGCACCGGCACCCCGCCACTGGGAGCCAGGCCCAGCGACCGCGCCTCGGGGGCGAACGCAGGTGACACTCCACCGGATTGGTGCGACCCGGGTGGGGCCCGGATGCTCAGTAGACAACGGCTTTCGGTCGATCCGCAGCCAGCGGGTCCCAGGTCGGCCCGAAGGGCACCGGGTCCCTTTCCCGCACCGCGATGATGCTTCGGCCCGCACCGCGGCCCCGTTCTTGGCACGCGCGGTCGTACCGTTCCGCTTCCCCGCCGCGCTACCGTCCCGGACCCGCCCGTTGTCGCTCGCGCCTCGCGACACCCAACCCCGGACCAGCAGGTCGGGACGCGGGCAGCACTATGGTGGAGCATCCGCTTTTGGAATTAAGGGGCACGCAGTGAAGGACGGCGGTCAGCGGGAGTACGGCCCGCTCGGCGCAACGTTGGTGATCATCCCGACGTACAACGAGGCCGAGAACGTCAAGCCGATCACGGCCCGCGTACGTACCGCGGTGCCCGAAGCGCACATCCTGGTCGCCGACGACAACAGCCCCGACGGCACCGGCAAACTCGCCGACGAGCTCGCCGCCGAGGACGACCACATCCACGTGCTGCACCGCAAGGGCAAGGAAGGCCTCGGCGCCGCCTACCTCGCGGGCTTCCGGTGGGGCATCGAGAACGGCTACGGCGTCCTCGTGGAGATGGACGCGGACGGCTCGCACAAGCCCGAGGAACTGCCCCGGCTGCTCACCGCCCTGAAGGGCGCCGACCTCGTGCTCGGCTCGCGCTGGGTGCCGGGCGGCCGCGTGGTCAACTGGCCCAAGTCCCGCGAGTTCATCTCGCGCGGCGGCTCCCTCTACTCGCGGCTCATGCTCGACGTACCGATCCGCGACGTCACGGGCGGGTTCCGCGCCTTCCGCAAGGAGACCCTGGAGGGCCTCGGCCTCGCCGACGTGGCCTCGCAGGGCTACTGCTTCCAGGTCGACCTCGCCCGCCGGGCCGTGAAGGCCGGCTTCCACGTGGTCGAGGTCCCGATCACCTTCGTCGAGCGCGAGCTGGGCGACTCCAAGATGAGCCGCGACATCCTCGTCGAGGCGCTGTGGCGGGTCACCGCCTGGGGCGTGACCGAGCGGACCGGCAAGGTGCTCGGACGCGGCAAGTCCCGCTGAGCCCGGCCCGTCCTCGTTGATCTCTCCCTTACGCCGTACGGATACGGCACAGGGCAGACTGGAGGCATGACGACGCCTCCGACACCACGCCCGGGCACCCGCCCCGACGGCCGCTCGAAGCTGCGCCGGTTTCTGCCGCTCGGGATCGCCGCCTGGCTGGTCCTCGAGATCTGGCTGCTGATGCAGGTCGCCTCGGCGACCAGCGGCTTCGTGGTCTTCCTGCTGCTCCTGGCCGGCGTTGTGCTCGGCGCCGTGGTGATCAAGCGGGCGGGCCGCCGCGCCTTCCGCAGCCTGACCGAGACGCTCCAGCAGGCCCAGACGGCCGCCGCCGCGGGGGAGCCCGTGACCGCGCCGACGGGGCAGCGCAGCCGGGGCAACGGTCTGACGATGCTCGCCGGACTCCTGCTGATCATGCCCGGACTGATCTCCGACGTGATCGGCCTGGTGTGCCTGCTGCCGCCGGTGCGCAAGGCGGTGGCCGCGCGGGCCGAGAAGTCCTTCGAGAAGCGGCTCTCCGAGGCGGGGGCCGGCACCTTCGAGAGTGCGTTCCAGCAGGCCAGGATCCACCGTCCCGACGGCAAGGTGGTGCAGGGCGAGGTCATCCGCGAGGACGTGCCGCGCGAGGACCGTCCGCGGCGCGACGACGGGCCCTACCCGCCGATCGGCGCCTGACCCGCCCTTCCTGTACCTCGTACCCGGCCGGGTGCACGCCTTCGGGTGTGTACCCGGCCGGTCGCGTAAGTGGGGGAAGGCGGCCGGGCGCACGAAAAAACCGGACCGGGGGCGCGGACATCAAGTGTCCGCGCCCCCGGTCCGGGTCGTGCGTGTGTACGCGTTAAGCCGACTTGCGGCTGTCCCGCGGATGTACCGCAATGTTCATCGCCCCGGAGCGCAGGACGGCCAGGCGCTCGGCCAGGACCTCCTCCAGCTCCTCCCGCGTACGCCGCTCCATGAGCATGTCCCAGTGCGTACGCGCGGGCTTGGCCTTCTTCTCCTCAGGACCGTCGCCGTCCACCAGAAGTGCCTGGGCCCCGCAGACCTTGCACTCCCACTCCGGCGGGATCTCCGCCTCCACCGAGAACGGCATCTCGAATCGATGTCCGTTGTCGCATGCGTACTCCACCGCCTGGCGCGGAGCCAGGTCGATGCCGCGGTCGGTCTCGTAGCTGGTCACTACGAGTCGCGTGCCGCGAAGAGCTCGCTCACTCATGAATCGTGCCTCCCGGGCTTGTCGCCCACAGGACAGGTGTCGCTGTCGTCGTCATCCGGTCAACGTCCGGTCGGCGGTAAAGATTCCCGGTCCGGGTCACGCGTCGCCGTCTTAGCCGCCCCTTGTTGTACCCACCCTCGCCCGGTTTGTCACATCTGGCAGGAGATGTCACCCAACGCTTGAGTTTCTTTAGCGTGAAGGAACGGTACGCCTGGCAGGCCAAAGGCGTACACTACCGGCCTTTGTCACCCGGTGTTAAATCCGCCCCTGCTTTCCGGGGAAGTTCTGCACCTTTTTCTCGGCTACACGCGCTCGGGTACCCGATTGCCCGCCGCCTCCACCGCCCGGCGGACCGGAACGCGGGCCAGGAGCAGGAACCCGAGCACGAAGAAGGCCACCAGCGAGAGGATCGCGTCCCGGTAGCTGCCGGTGGCCTGATAGGTCAGACCGAAGATCAGCGGCCCGAGCCAGCTGATGCCCCGGTCGCTCATCTCGTACGCGGAGAAGTACTCGGCCTCCTTGCCCTGCGGCACGAGATGCGAGAACAGCGAGCGGGACAGCGCCTGCGTACCGCCGAGCACCAGGCCGATCCCGGCCGCGAGGAGGAAGAACCACACGGGCGCGCCGGCCGGCAGGAAGTAGCCGGCGCCGATGATCAGGGTCCACACGACCAGCGAGCCGAGAATCGTCCGCTTGGCCCCGTACACCCGGGCGAGCCGCCCCATGCCGAGCGCCCCGCCGACCGCGAGGACCTGGACCAGGAGCACCGCCACGATCAGCGTGGACTGGTCGAGGTCCAGCTCCTTGGAGCCGTACACCGAGGCCTGGGAGATCACGGTCTGGACGCCGTCGTTGTAGACGAGATACGCGAGCAGGAAGGCGAGCGTCAGCGGGTGGCGGCGCATGTCCCGCAGCGTGGCGCGCAGTTGGCGCCAGCCGCCGGAGACCGGTGCCGCCTCGGCGGGTTCCCGGCGGCGGTCGCGCAGCCTGGAGAGCGGTATGAGGGCGAAGGTGCCCCACCACACGCCGGCGGATGCGAGACAGATCCGCACGGCCATGGCCTCCGAGAGGCCGAAGGAGTCGTGGGCCAGATAGAGGATCAGGTTGAGGACCAGGACGAGTGCGCCGGAGGCGTAGCCGAAGGCCCAGCCGCGCGCCGAGACGGCGTCGCGCTCCTCGGGTGCGGCGATCTGCGGCAGGTACGCGTTGTAGAGCGCCATCGCCACGGCGAACGAGGCGTTGGCGAGGATCAGGAGCAGGCCGCCCAGGAGATAGCGCTCGCCCGCGAGGAAGAACATGCCGGCCGTGGCCGCCGCGCCCAGGTAGGCGGCGGCCGCGAGGTAGGGCTTCTTGCGGCCCGTCCGGTCGGCGGCGGCGCCCACGAGGGGCATCGCGACCAGGGCGACGATGAGCGAGGCCGACACCGCGTACGGGAAGAAGGAGCCGGCCCGCACCGGGATACCGAGGGGGTGGACGAAGCCGTCCGCGTCGGCGGCGGACTCGGCGATCTCCGTCAGGTAGGGGCCGAGGAACACTGTGAGCACGCTGGTCGAATAGACCGAGCAGGCCCAGTCGTAGACGTACCAGCCGCGCTGTTCGCGGCGGCGCTGTCCGCCGTCGCTGCGCTCGATGACGGTGTCCGTGCCCACCGCGCCCCCTCGCCGCTCCGCATCGAGGCGGCGCCGTCGCGCGGTCAGGCCCAGGCCCCGCGCTCCTTGAGCACCTCGATCAGTGTCCCCGTGTGATCGGTCATGATGCCATCGACCCCCAGGTCCAGGAGTCGCTCCATGCGTGCCCGGTCGTTCACGGTCCACACGTGGACCTGGAGGCCCAGGGCGTGGGCGGTGCGCACGAAGCGGTGGTCGACCACGCGGATCCCGGACTGCAGCTCGGGGACCTGGGCCGCGACGGCCGAGCGGCGCAGCCGGGCCGGCATCCCGAGGGAGCGCAGCCGCAGGGCCAGCACCCCGGACGTACCGAGCGAGGTGGCGAGCTGCGGACCCGCGAGGCGCTGGGCGCGGGCGACCCGGGCCTCCGAGAAGGAGCCGACGCAGATGCGGTCCCAGGTGGCCGTGCGGCGGATCAGGTTCAGCAGCGGTTCGAGGGCGGGATCCGCCTTCACGTCCACGTTCCAGCGCGCGTCGGGGAAGGCTTCGAGGAGGTCCTCGAAGAGCGGGACCGGCTCGCGGCCGCCCACGCGGGCCTTCTGCACGTCCGCCCAGCGCAGGTCGGCGATCCGGCCGCCGGTGTCCGTGACCCGGTCGAGGGTGGCGTCGTGGAAGGCCACGAGCTTGCCGTCGGCCGTGGCGTGCACGTCCGTCTCCAGGTAGCGGTACCCGGAGTCGACCGCGCTGCGGAACGCGGCCTCGGTGTTCTCCAGACCGTCCGCCGCCCCGCCCCGGTGGGCGAAGGCGAGCGGCGCGGCGTCGAGGTAGGGGTGGCGTATCGGGGTGCTCGGCGAGGTCACGACCGCAGTATCGCGCGCTTGCGTGGCGCGGCGGCGACCACCCGGCTGCCGGACTCCACGCCCGGGATGGCGAAGAAGCGCAGGAAGAACTGGGCGAGTGGGCCGATCGCGAGCGCGTACAGGACCGTGCCGACGCCGACCGTGCCGCCCAGCAGGAAGCCGGTGGCGACCACGGCGATCTCGATGCAGGTACGGGCCAGGCGGATGGACCAGCCGGTGGCCTGGTTGAGGCCGGTCATCAGGCCGTCGCGCGGACCGGGGCCGAAGCGGGCCGAGATGTAGAGGCCGGTGGCCACGCCGTTGAGGAGGATGCCGCCGACCAGGGCGAGCACCCGCAGGGGCCAGCCGTGGGCGTCCGGGACCAGCGCGAGGGTGCCGTCCATGGCGAGGCCGACCACGAACACGTTGGAGACCGTGCCGAGGCCCGGGCGCTGCTTGAGCGGGATCCAGAGCAGCAGGACGGCGGCGCCGACGATGATGGAGACCACGCCGATGGTCAGGCCGGTGCGTTCGGCCAGGCCCTCGTGCAGCACGTTCCACGGTTCGAGGCCCAGGCCCGAGCGCAGCAGGAGCGCCGAGCTCGCGCCGTACAGGGCGAGGCCCGCGTAGAGCTGAACGAGGCGGCGGGTCAGGTGGGTGCCGCGCTGCAAGGTGTCCCCCTCGAATGTCGTGTGACGAGTGGTGCGGAGCACTCGCCCTCTGGTGGTGACCCGGCCGATGGGTCCGACCTTGGTTCCCGGCCAATGACCCGGCCGATCCCTACGGTGTGGCCTTCGTCTCGTCCGGCAGTGGCCCTCACAGGCCCACACATGACACTCTGTGGCTTGCCAGGAGATGGCCGATAGGGCCAATTCGGGGAAGGTGGACTGGTTTCAATGGTGCAGTGGACTTCGGCGGTGGGCTCCACCCAGCTCGCCCGCCTCATCACCTCGCAGCAGGCGCGCCCGGCCGGCCCCGGCACCCGTCGGCCCCCGGCCTACCGCGCGCTCGCCGACGGCGTCCGCACCCTCGTCCTCGAAGGCCGCGTGCCGGTGGCGGCCCGGCTGCCCGCCGAGCGCGAACTGGCCCAGGCCCTCAACGTCAGCCGCACCACCGTGGCCGCCGCCTACGAGGCGCTGCGCACGGAAGGGTTCCTCGAATCCCGCCGCGGGGCGGGCAGTTGGACCGCCGTGCCGGCCGGCAACCCGCTGCCGGCTCGGGGCCTCGAACCGCTGCCGCCGGAGGCTCTCGGCTCGATGATCGACCTCGGCTGCGCGGCCCTGCCCGCCCCCGAGCCGTGGCTGACACGCGCGGTCCAGGGCGCCCTGGAGGAGTTGCCGCCGTACGCCCACACGCACGGCGACTACCCGGCGGGCCTCCCGGCGCTCCGCCAGATGATCGCCGACCGCTACACCGAGCGCGGCATCCCCACCATGCCCGAGCAGATCATGGTCACCACCGGGGCCATGGGCGCGATCGACGCGATCTGCCACCTCTTCACCGGGCGCGGCGAGCGCATCGCGGTCGAGTCGCCCTCGTACGCGAACATCCTCCAGCTCATGCGCGAGGCCGGCGCGCGGCTCGTTCCGGTCGCCATGGGGGAGGGGCTGACGGGCTGGGACCTGGAGCGCTGGCGCCAGGTGCTGCGCGAGTCTGCGCCCCGACTCGCGTACGTGGTGGCCGACTTCCACAACCCGACCGGCGCGCTGCCGGACGACGACCAGCGGCGCGCGCTGGTGGACGCGGCGCGGTCCGCGGGCACGGTCCTGGTCGTCGACGAGACGATGAGCGAGCTGTGGCTGGAGCCCGGCTTCGAGATGCCGCGCCCGGTCTGCGCGTTCGACCCCGCGGGCTCCTCGGTGATCACCGTCGGCTCGGCGAGCAAGGCCTTCTGGGCCGGGATGCGGATCGGCTGGGTGCGGGCGGCCCCGGACGTGATCCGCTCCCTGGTCGCGGCCCGCGCGTACGCGGACCTCGGCACCCCCGTGGTGGAGCAGCTGGCCGTCAACTGGCTGATGAGCACGGGTGGTTGGCAGGAGGCCGTGGCGCTCCGCCGCACCCAGGCCCTGGAGAACAGGGACGCTTTGGTCGCGGCGGTCCGACGCGAACTCCCGGAGTGGACCTTCGAGGTCCCCCAGGGCGGCCTGACCCTCTGGGTCCGCGCGGGCGGCCTCTCCGGCTCCCGCCTCGCGGAGGTCGGCGAACGGGTCGGCGTCCGCGTCCCCTCCGGCCCGCGCTTCGGCGTAGACGGCGCCTTCGAGGGCTTCGTGCGCCTGCCGTTCACGGTGGGCGGCGCGCTGGCGGAGGAGGCGGCGGTCCGGCTCGCGGCGGCGGCTCGACTTGTGGAGGGCGGGGCAGGGGCCGGGGTGCATCAGCCGCATACGTTTGTGGCGTAGGGCCACCGGCCAAGTGGAGCCGCCGCCGCGGCTCAGACGTTGCTCGCGCTCAACTCGTCGTCCTGTTCCGTCGCGTCACCCTGCTCCGCCGCGTCATCCTGCGGCGCCACCCGTTCCGGCAGCAGGTCGAGGACCGCGCGGCGCTGGGTGTCGTTGGTTGCGTCGTCGTACGGGTCCGGGGTGGCCGGGACCTGGAGGCGGTGGACCGGGCCCGTGCCCAGGCGGGCGTAGCCGCGGCCCGGGGGGACGTCCTGGGTGGGGGTGGTGTGCGGGGAGGCGCCGAGCACCGCTTCGATGTGCTCCATCGGGGCCGCGCCCAGGACCACGCGGGCCCGGGTGTGCTGGCGTACCGGATCGCTGAGCGCGTCCATCGTGTCGAACTGGTCGGCCACGACCACCGTCACGCTCGCCGCGCGCCCGTGCCGCAGCGGGACCTGGAGCAGGGCCTGCGGGTCCTCGCGGCCGTCCGCCGCGGCCAGGTGGCCGAGGACGCTGGGGCGGTCCAGGAGGATCCACAGCGGACGGCGGGTGTCCTCCGGAGCCGGGTGCCCGGCCTGCCGCGCGCGGTTCGCCGCGATCAGGCGGCGCTCCGTCTCGTGCGCGGCCCATTCCAGGCAGGCCGCCGCGCCGGCCAGTCCGCACTCGACGCCGAGCACGCCGTGCCGTCCGGTCAGGCAGGCGTACTCGCCCGTGCCGCTGCCCTCCACGATCAGGACGTCGCCGTGTTGAAGGGCCTGGAGCGCGATCGAGCGCATCAGGGTCGTGGTGCCGCTGCCGGGCTGACCGATGATCAGCAGGTGCGGCTCGGTGGAGCGGGGGCCTGTGCGCCAGACCACCGGCGGTACGTCGCGCTGTTCGCCGCCGTCCACGACCGGCAGCGTGCGCTGGACGGCCGTTTCGTCGGTGAAGCCGAGCACCGTCTCACCCGGCGTCGTCACGAAACGCTGGGCCGCGATGTCCGTCGGGAGCGGGGCGAGGACGTGGACCGTAAGCTCGTTGCCCTCCTCGTCCCACTCGAAGTGGTACTCGCGGCCGCGCCCCGCCTTCGCGTGCAGCACCTGCTCGATACGGGCCCGGGACGAGGCCTCGCCGTCGGTGAAGTACGCGGGGTAGCGCAGCGTGAGCCGGCTGATGCGGCCGCTCTCGTCGAACTCGTGGGAGGGGAACGCCTTGTCCCACTCGCCGCCGTGCGCGTAGAGCGGGCTCGGGTCGTCGGGGACCGAGAAATACGGAACCAGCGCCTCGTAGAGCGTCTGAAGGCGCTGGAGCTGGTTCTCGTCCGGACCTGTCTGGACCGGGGTGCGGTCGCGGCCGGTCCACGCGGCCGTCGCCATCAGGGAGATCAGGGCGAGCAGCGGACCGTACGGGATGAGGACCACGACCAGGAGGCACGAGGCCACCAGGAACAGGACCGGGCCGCGGCGGTCCTTCGGTGTCTCACTCCATTTGCGCCGCCCTGCGGAGGCGAGGCGGCGCAGTCCCCGAGTGATGGTGATCAACGGATGGAGCACGTCCGTGGCGCTGTCGGCTGCCGTTCTGGCCAGTTCCCGGCTTCGCGTGAGAGAGGCGGAACCGGTGGTCAGAATGCGCGGAAGTGGTCGCCTGGCCACGTCGTACTCCTGAAGTTGTGATCCGTTGTGATCCGGTGTGCGGCCGTCAGAACTTGATGCCGCCGAGCAGGCTCGCCAGGCTCGCGCCGCCGGCCTTGATGCTCGGGGCGATGGCGGTGCCCGCGAGATAGAAGCCGAAGAGCGCGCAGACCAGCGCATGGGACGCCTTGAGCCCGTCCTTGCGGAAGAAGAGGAAGACGATGATTCCCAGCAGCACGACACCCGAGATGGACAGGATCATGAGAGTTCTCCTGGTAGAGGGGACAGTCACCATGAGTTCTTCCAGGCTCACAGCATGTATCCATACGACAAAAGGTGCAACCGGGTGAAATTTCGCTAATTTCCCCCGTATGGCAGCAGGCTGCTGAGCCGGTCGTGCGGGTGCCGAGCTGCGGAGCAGCTCGAAGTGATCTTTGCCTCGGGCGGGGGCAGGCATGTGCTGTGACGGGCAGTACGCTGTCGATTCACTCGTACGGCCGACCTGGTGCGGCCACCCCTGATGAAAGGTCCGGCCGATGACGCAGACACCCGATCCGGAGGTCGTGGAGCTCGCCACGAAGATCTTCGATCTGGCGCGCCAGGGCGAGACCGAGACCCTCGCCGCGTACGTGGACGCCGGTGTACCGGTGAACCTCACGAACGACCGCGGCGACTCCCTCGTCATGCTCGCCGCCTATCACGGCCACGCCGCCGCGGTACGGGTCCTCCTGGAGCGCGGCGCGGACGCCGACCGGGCCAACGACCGGGGGCAGACGCCGCTGGCGGGCGCGGTGTTCAAGGGCGAGACCGAGGTGATCGAGGCGCTGCTCGCCGGCGGCGCCGACCCGGCGGCAGGAACGCCCTCGGCGGTGGACACGGCGCGGATGTTCGGCAAGAACGACCTGCTCGAGCTGTTCGGCGCCCAGTAGCCCCGGGGGCGGGGGTCCGGGAAACCGGGCCGCACGGGGGTACACGGGGGGTCAGCGGAAATCTGGTCGACCCGGCCGAAGCGGCTGGGTCATCATGACGTCGTGATTCACGGACACGACTGCTGGGCAGATGCCGCAGCACGCGGACCGTGACCGGCCCTGACCCGGGGCCGCCGACCGAGAGGCAGAGAAAGATGGCTTACAGCAAGCAGCAGACGACGGGCAGCCGCACGTGTTGTCGCACCTGCAGGTAGTGCACGGACACCCCCTGTTGCGTCGACGCTTGATGTGAGGCTCTTTCCATGTTCGACACGGTCATAGCGCCCAGCGGTACGCTGCTCGGCCTGCTCCAGCGAGGCCGCGGCGACGGCACGCTGCACGCGCTCACCGCCCCCCGCGAGGAAGCCCTCGCGGCCCTTGACCACTGTGTGCTGAGCGATCCCCGCCACGACTGGCAGGTGGAGAACCGCTCGCTCTACTACGCGCGGCTCTACCTCGATCTCGGCGGCCCGCTGGAGCGGATCGCGGAGCACCTGTTCAGCGCCGAGGACGTGTTCGACGGCGAGGAGTCCCGTACGGGCCTCGCGCTCTCCGTGCTCGGCCACCTCGCCTCGTACGGCCGTGACGACGCCCTGATGCTGCTGCGCCGGTACGCCGCCGAAGGGTCCAACTGGGCCTGGGCGCTGGACGAACTCGCCCTGCGCGACGACGACGCCGGGCTGCGCGCCCTCGCCGAGCCCGTGCTCGCCCGCTTCCCGCGGACCGCGGAGGGCGACGCCGAGCTGGCCGCCGCCGTGCGCGACGCCTTCGAGCCCCGGCCGTGGCGCCTGTGGGCCGAGGACAAGCGGGAGTTCATCGGCGGCCGGGTGCGCGCGGCCGGTGAGCGCGGCTCCTTCGACCAGTGGCAACGGCAGCTGAGGCCATCGGGGCCACGCCCCGGATGGAGCGTCGCCGCCGTGTTCGCCTGGGCCGAGGAGGCCATGGAGCGCGGCGCCGGACGCCATGTGCCGGCCGCCCGCTGCCTGGCCGCCGTGGCCGGACCCGAGGACCTGCCGGAGATCATCTCCGTGGCGCGGTCCGGGTCGGACGGGGCGCGGTGCACCGCGTTGCGCTATCTCGCCGACGCCGGCGATCCCGTCGTACTGGATCTGGTGGAAGCCGCCCTCGCCGACGGCTCGCGGGTCGTCGTCGAGGCCGCCGTCGACGCCTTCGAGCGGATGACGGACGACCACGCGCTCGAGCGCGCCCGACGCTGGGCCGCCCGGCCCGACGCCCTGGGTGCCGCGGCCGGACGGGTGCTCGCCTGCAGGGGCGGCGCCCAGGACGCCTCGCTGGTGCTCGGCGCGCTGCGCGAAGCCGTGCGCTCCGAAGGACCCGACGGGCCCACGCTGTGGACGCTCGTCGACGGCACCGGTCGGCTCGGCATCGCGTGTGCCGCCCCCGTCCTGCGCCATATCTACCGCGAGACCGCCTCATCCCATCTGCGCGGGCGCGCCGCCGCGGCGCTGGCCGCCACCGACCCCTCCTTCGCGGCCGGCTTCGCCGTCGAATGCCTGTGGGACTGCGAGGAGACCACGCGCGAACTCGCCGCACGGCACGCCGAGACCGCGGACAGCCGCGTCGTCGAGCAGCTGCGCCGGCTCGCCGCCGATCCGGCGGAGGAGACCGAGATGGAGACCGTCGTGCGCAGCCGGATCGGGCCCGAGGCGTAGCGGCCGGGCGGGTTCGCCGCCCTCGCGCGGGTGCCGCGGCCCCGGAGCATGCCGGGTGACCTGAGACCGGGGGCCCGTCGGAGCGGAACGCTCATGGGACGTTCCCCCGCCGGAAAGATCCACGTTGGCGCGGCCATGCCGCGGGCGACGACAACACCGGTATGCGTGTCGTCATCGTCACCGAATCCTTTCCCCCCGACGTCAACGGCGTGGCGCACTGCGCCCTGCAGACCGCCCGCCACCTCGTCCGGCGCGGACACGACCCCCTCGTCGTCGCACCCGCGGGACCCGACAAGACCCCCGACGCCGACGCGCCCTGCCCCGTGGTGCGCGTCCCCTCCCTGCCGCTGCCCGGCTATCCCCAGGTCAGGGTGGCGCTGCCCAGCCGCCGCGTCACGGCCGCGCTGCTCGCGCACCGGGCCGAACTGGTCCATCTGGCCGGTCCGTTCGTGCTCGGGGTGCGCGGGATGGCGGCCGCGTCCCGGCTCGGACTGCCCGCCGTCGCCGTCTACCAGACCGATCTGGCCGGCTACGCCCGTACGTACATGGGCGCGGGTGAAGGGGCGGCCTGGCGCCGGATCCGGGCGGTGCACAAGGCCGCCGACCTGACCCTCGCCCCGTCGAGCCCGGCGCTCGCCGACCTGGTCGCGCACGGGGTGCCGCGGGTGGCCCTGTGGCCGCGCGGCGTGGACACCGGCCGGTTCCGGCCGGAGCTGCGGGACGAGGGACTGCGCCGCCGCTACGCACCGGACGGCGAGCTGCTCGTCGGGTACGTGGGGCGGCTCGCGCCCGAGAAGCAGGTCGAACTGCTCGCAGGGGTCTGCCGGTTGGACGGCGTACGCGTGCTCGTCACCGGAGACGGCCCGAGCGGGCCGGCGCTGCGGGCCGCCCTGCCCGGAGCGCACTTCCTCGGGCGGCGTACCGGCGGCGAACTCGCCCGGATCTTCGCCTCGTTGGACCTCTTCGTGCACACCGGGCCCTTCGAGACCTTCTGCCAGACGGTGCAGGAGGCCATGGCCAGCGGCGTCCCGGTGATCGCCCCGGCCGCGGGCGGACCGCTCGACCTCGTCGCACACGGGCGCACCGGCATCCTGGTGCCGCCGGGCGACGCGGAGGCCGTGCGGGACGCGGTGTGGTCCCTGGCGGCCGATCACCGGCTGCGGGCCGCCTACGGCCGGGCCGGCCGGGCCGCGGTGGCGGACCGCACCTGGGAGGCCGTCGGCGACCAGCTCCTCGGCCACTACGCCGAGGTGCTCGCCGCACGGCGGACGGCGGTGGCGGCATGAGCGCGCGGGCGGGCACCGGGCTGCGGATCGTGCGGATGGCCAACTTCGTCGCCCCCGCCTCCGGTGGACTGCGCACGGCGCTGCGGGAGTTGGGCGCCGGTTACCTGGCCGCGGGGCACGAGCCGGTCCTGATCGTGCCCGGCGCGCGAGCCGAGGACCGGATGACCGCGCAGGGGCGCGTGATCATCGTGCCGGGGCCGCTGCTGCCCGGGACCGGCGGCTACCGCGTGCTGACCGGCCGGCGCGATCTGACCCGGCTCGTGGAGGGGCTCGCACCGGACCGCCTGGAGGTGAGCGACCGCACCACGTTGCGCTGGACCGGGGAGTGGGCGCGGCGGGCGCGTGTGCCCGCCGTGATGGTCTCGCACGAGACGGCGGACGGGGTGCTGCGCACCTGGGGCCTGCCCGAGCCGGCTGCCCGCCGCGCGGCCGACCGCCTCAACCGCCGTACGGCGTACGCGTACTCCCGCGTGGTGTGCACCACCGAGTGGGCCGAGCGCGAGTTCGTACGGATCAGGGCGCGCAACGTCGTACGGGCACCCCTTGGCGTGGATCTCATCGGCTGCCGTCCCGGGCTGCGCGATCTGGCCCTGCGGGCGCGCTACGCGTGCGAGGGCGAAGTGCTGCTCGCGCTCTGTTCGCGGCTCTCGGTGGAGAAGCGTCCGGGCACCGCGATCGACGCCGTACGGGTGCTGCGGGAGCGCGGTCTGCCGGTGCGCCTGGTCGTGGCGGGGGACGGGCCGCTGAGGGCCCGCCTTGAGCAGCGGGCGCGGGCGCTGCCCGTGACATTCCTCGGGCACGTCGCCGACCGGGCCCGGCTCGCCGCGCTCCAGGCCACGTCCGACCTGTGTCTGGCGCCGGGGCCGGCCGAGACCTTCGGGCTGGCCGCGCTAGAGGCGCTGGCGTGCGGGACACCCGTGGTGGCCAGTGCCTCCTCGGCGCTCGCCGAGATCCTCGGGCCGGCGGGCGTGGTGGCGGCGGACGACGGGGAGTCCTTCGCCGACGCCGTGGAGGCGCTGCTCGGTCGGACGGAACGGCTGCGGCGCACCACCGCCCGTGCGCGTGCCGAGTGCTTCGGCTGGGACCGCGCGGTGGCGGCCTTCCTGGCGGCGCACGAGGCGCCGGTCCGTGTGGTGGCGCGCCCGGAACGGGTGCGGTCATGAGCCGAGCCCTGCGCTTCGTGGCGCTCGGCGACTCCCTCACGGAAGGGGTCGGGGATCCGGTCGACGGCGGGTGGCGGGGCTGGGCCGCGCTGCTCGCGCCCTCGCTCGGCGGCGGCGAACGGCCCGTGGAATTCCGCAATTTCGCCGTCAGCGGCGCCCAGACCCGCGACGTCCTGGAGCGCCAGCTGCCCGCCGCGCTGGCCTTCGGTGACGCTCGGGCACCCGACGTGGTGTCCGTCGTGGTGGGCGTGAACGACACCCTGCGCTGCACCTTCGACATCGCCGCCGTGGCGGCCCGGCTCGACGCCGTCTACGCCGCGTGCAGCGGACGGGGCGCCCTGCTGCTCACCGCCTGCTTGCCCGATCCCGGCAGGAAGCTGGGGCTGCCGCCCGCCCTGGCCCGTCCCCTCGCGCGGCGGCAGCGGGCCGTCAACTCCGTGGTGCACGCCCTGTCCGAGCGGTACGGCGCGGTGCATCTGCATGCGGCGCAGGGCGCCTGGGTGGGGGACCGCGCGATGTGGAGTGCCGACCGGCTGCATCCCGGTGAGCGCGGCCACCGGATGCTCGCCGTGCGCTTCCACGCCCGGCTCGCGGAGCTCGGCCACGTGCTCGGCCCGCCGCCGTCCACCGAGCCCGAGCATCCGGAACCGACGCGTTCGGCCAGCCTGTTCTGGCTGGCAACGGCCGGCACGGGGTGGGTAGTACGCCGGTGCACGGATCTGCTGCCGCAGCTCCTCGCCTTGGCCGCGCACGAGGTCCACCACCATGCCCGCGGCACCTCAGCCACTCTGGATCTCAAGGCGGCCCGCGCGGCCTCGGCGGCGCTCGCGGCGGTGTCGGTGGGGTGGTGGGAGGAGGCGGCCTGAAAGGGAATGACCGGTCAGCGTCCCCGTACGAAACGCACCGCCGTCCCGGGTACCGCCTGCGCCGCCGCCGCCAGGTCCGCGGGCCTGACCACCGCCACCACCGGGTAGCCGCCCGTCGTCGGACGGTCGGCCAGGAAGATCACCGGGCGGCCGTTCGCGGGGACCTGCACGGCGCCCGACACCACGCCCTCGCTGGGGAGTTCACGGGTCACCGCCCGTTCCAGGGGCGGGCCTTCGGTGCGCAGGCCGATGCGGTTGCTCGTCGCGGAGACACGGTAGGTGCGGGTGGTGAGCGTGCGGAGTGCCGCGGGCGTGAACCAGTCGTCGCGCGGGCCGAGGGCGATGCGCAGCACCAGCTCCGTGGGCGGGGCGGGCTGCGGGGCGAGGTCCATCCGGGCGGGCGCGGCGGTCACGGGTCCCAGGGGCAGCACGGTGCCGTCGGCGAGCGGGGCCGGGCCCAGGCCCGAGAGCAGGTCCGTGGCGCGGCTGCCGAGCACCGGGTCAACGTCCAAGCCGCCCGAGACGGCGACGTAGGAACGTACGCCGGAAAGGGCCGCACCCACGGAGAGCAGCGCGCCCGCCGGCACGCGGACCGGCGCGCCCCAGGCGGCAGGCCGACCGTCCACCGCGACCGGACAGGGGGCACCGGTCACGGCCACGGTGACCGCACAACGAGGGCGCAGATCAACGCCGTTGAGAGTGGTCTCCAGGAGCGCCGCCGACGCGGGGTTGCCGACCAGACGGTGGGCGAGCAGGCCCGCGGGGACGTCGAGCATGCCCGAGGGCGGCACCCCGAGATGGGCGTGGCCCGGGCGGCCCAGGTCCTGGACCGTGGTCAGCGCTCCGGCGCGTACGACGACGAGGGCACGGTCGGTCACGCCGCCTCCCCGAGGATGCGGAACCGCACCCGACTGCCGGGGGAGAGGAGCGCGGCCGGAGTGCGGGTGTGGTCCCACAGCACGGCCTCCGTCCTGCCGATGAGCTGCCAGCCGCCGGGGGACGAGCGCGGATAGACGCCCGTGTACGGCCCCGCGAGGGCTACCGAGCCCGCCGGGACCGCGGCGCGCGGAGTGGCGTGGCGCGGCACCGCGTACCGTTCGGGCAGTCCGGTCAGATAGCCGAACCCGGGCGCGAACCCGCAGAAGGCGACGCGGAATTCGAGGTCCGCGTGGATCCGCGGAACGTCCGCGACCGGCACGCCCCAGTGGTCGGCGACCTCCGCCAGATCGGGTCCGTCGTAGCGCACCGGCAGCTCGACCACCTCATGGGTGCGCGGCGGCACGGGGGGTACGGGCAGGGCGGCGAGGCGGGCGGCGACCTGGTGCACCGGTTCGGTCAGGCCGTCGAGGAGGACCGTGCGGGCCGCGGGCACGAGGTCGCGTACCGCCGGAAAGACGCCGGCCGCGCGCAGTCGCACCAGCTCCGCATGCAGGGCCTCCGCCTCGGCGGCGCAGGGGAGTTCGACGAGAAGCGCGCTGTCGCCGACCGGGAGGATGCGGCGTTCGGAGGCGGGGGCTTCGGTGGCGCGTGCAGAGGCGGGCTCCGGGGCTTCGGTGCCGTTCATGCGAAGGCCGCCACTTCGATGCCGTGCTCCTCCAGGTGCCGCCGTACCCGCCGGGCCAGCTCCACCGCGCCCGGGGTGTCGCCGTGCAGGCAGAGCGAGCGCGCCCGGACCGTGATCCGTCGGCCGTCCAGCGACGTGACGGCGGAATCGCGGGCCAGGCCCAGCGAGCGTTCCACGACAGCCGAGGGATCGGTGACGACCGCTCCCTCACGCGTACGCGGCACCAGCGTGCCCTCGTCCGTGTAGGCGCGGTCCGCGAACGCCTCGGCGACCACCGACAGTTCGGCCTTCGCGGCGAGGTCCAGGAAGCGGGAGCCCGGCAGGCCGAGCACCGGGAGTCCGCCCGCGAGGAGCACGCCGTCCACGACCGCGCCGGCCTGCTCCTCGTCGTGCACCACCCGGTTGTAGAGCGCGCCGTGCGGCTTCACATAGGCGACCGCCGCGCCGGCCGCCCGGGCGAAGACCTCCAACGCGCCGATCTGGTAAGCGACTTCGGCGGCGAGTTCGTCGGCGGGCACGTCCATCGCGCGCCGTCCGAACCCGGCCAGGTCCCGGTACGAGACCTGGGCGCCGATCCGTACCCCGTGCTCGGCCGCGAGTGCGCAGACCCGGCGCATGGTGGCCGCGTCGCCGGCGTGGAAACCGCAGGCGATGTTGGCGCTGGTGACGACCGGGAGCAGCTGCTCGTCCTCGGTCAGCCGCCAGCGCCCGAAGCCTTCGCCGAGGTCGGCGTTGAGGTCGATCACGGGGCGGTGGGGCGCAGGGCTCGAGTGGGTCTCTGAGCCAGAGTGGGCCTCCGGGCTCGGGCGGTTCTCAGGGCTCATGTGCGGGTGCTTGCCTTCGGTTGCGGTGCTTGCTTTCGGTTGCGTGCTGTCTTCGGTGCGAGAGGGGCGGTCGGCGGGTTTCAGATCACCCGGTACGTATCGTCGCGCGTATCCGTGATGAGCATCCGTCCCGGTGCGTGGGTGAGTGCGAACGGCGGCCGTGACTCCATGACCGCCGCCTGCGGGGTGACCCCGCAGCCCCAGAACACCGGGATCTCGCCCGGCCGGATGTCCACGGGGTCGCCGAAGTCGGGCCGCCCCAGGTCCTCGATGCCGAGCACGGACGGGTCACCGCAGTGCACCGGGCTCCCGTGCACGGCGGGCAGCAGGGCCGTCTCGCGGATCGCCGTGGACAGCAGCTCGGGCGGGATGGGCCGCATCGAGACCACCATCCGCCCGCTCAGCCGGCCCGCGCTGCGGCAGGGGCGGTCGGTGAGGTACATCGGCACGTTGCGGCCCTGTTCCACGTGGCGCATCGGGATGCCGGCGGCGGTGAGCGCGGCCTCGAAGGTGAAGCTGCACCCGATCAGGAACGTGACCAGGTCCTCGCGCCACCACCCGGTCACGTCCCTGGGCTCGTCGGTCAACTCGCCGTCCTGCCACACGCGGTAGCGCGGCAGGTCGGTGCGCAGATCGGCGCCAGGCGCGAGCCGCGTGCGCCACTCGCCCTTGTCGGTGACGTCGAGCACCGGGCAGGGCTTGGGGTTGCGCTGGCAGAACAGGAGCGTGTCGTACGCCCAGTCCGCGGGCACCGAGATCAGGTTGACCTGGGTGTGACCGGGCGCCCAGCCCGCCGTGGGCTCGTCCGCGCCCGCCCGGAAGTGGGCGCGTGCGGCCCGCGGCTTGCGGCGGTGGAGCGGCAACTGGCCGCTCTCGTACGGGGCATGACGGTCCGTGAGGTGTGCTCCGTGCCGTGTCATGTGAGCTCCCGGCCGCGCGTCTCGGGCAGTCCGACCAGGGCGACGACCGCGATGCCGTACGCCAGCGCGCCGAACACGAGCGCTCCGCCGACGCCCCAGCTGTCCGACAGGAAACCGACCAGCGTGGGGAAGACGGCGCCCACGCCGCGGCCCGTGTTGTACGTGAATCCCTGGCCCGTGCCGCGTACGGCCGTGGGGTAGAGCTCGGCGAGGAAGGAGCCGAAGCCGCTGAAGATCGCGGACATGCAGAACCCGAGCGGGAAACTCACCACGAGCAGCAGCCCGTTGGAGCCTTCGGGGATCGAGCCGAACGCCAGGATGCACAGGGCGGACAGGACCGCGAAGAGCGCGATGTTGCGTTTGCGGCCGAGGACGTCCGTGAGGTAACCGCCGGTCAGATAGCCGATGAAGGCGCCCGAGATCAGCACTGCCAGATAGCCGCCGGTGCCGACGACGGTGAGGCCGCGCTCGGTCTTGAGGAACGTGGGGACCCAGGTGGCGAGGGTGTAGTAGCCGCCCTGCACGCCGGTCGACAGAAGTGCGGCGAAGAGGGTGGTGCGCAGCAGTCCCGGCTTGAAGATGGCAGCGAAACTGCCCTTGTGCGGGCTCCTCTTGCGTGCTTCGGCGGCCTCGGGGGCGTCCTGCACGTTGCGCCGGACGTAGAGCACGAGCAGGGCGGGCAGGGCGCCGGTGAAGAACATGACGCGCCAGGCGGTGTCGTCGTCGAGGAACTGGAAGACCAGCGTGTAGACGAGCACGGCCAGGCCCCAGCCCGCGGCCCAGGCGCTCTGGATCGCGCCGAGTGTGCGGCCGCGGTGCCTTGCGCTCGCGTACTCGGCGACGAGGATCGCGCCGACCGCCCACTCGCCGCCGAACCCGAGGCCCTGGAGGGCGCGGAAGACCAGCAGCGTCTCGTAGTTGGGCGCGAAGCCGCAGGCCACGGTGAACACGGCATACGTGACGACGGTGACGATCAGGGCCTGCACGCGGCCGATGCGGTCCGCGAGCACGCCGGCGAGCGCGCCGCCCACCGCGGAGACCACCAGGGTCACCGTGGTGAACAGGCCGGTCTGGCCGTTGTTCAGACCGAAGTAGGCCGCGATCGCGACCATGCTCAGGGGCAGCGTGAAGTAGTCGTACGAGTCCAGCGCATAGCCGCCGAACGCGCCCGCGAAGGCGCGCCGGCCGCGCGGGCCGAGGTCCCTGAACCAGGCCAACGGGCCCTGTTCCGCCGGGAGTTCGGGGTCTGTGCTCGCGGGCGTGTCGGGGACGGCCTTCAGGTCGCGGGACGGTGGGGTCGCGGTCATCCGGGCACCTCGCTGTCGGTGGAGGGGAGTGTGCCTGTGCTCGTGCCTGTGCCTGTGCCTGTGCGGGGTGTGCCTGCGTGCGGTGTTCGTCACCGTAGAGGATTGTTGAACGATTCCTCAATACCCATGGTGGAAGGTTCGTGGATTCTGCGGTTGAATCCCGGCCATGAACGGGCTCGAGGACGACCGCGCACTGCTCGGCCGCACCAGCACCGCGGAACGGGTCGCCGGCATCCTGCGCGGCCGGATCGCGGACGGCTACTTCCCGCCGGGGGAGCGGCTGTCGGAAGAGGCGATCGGCGCGGCCCTGAAGGTCTCACGCAACACGCTGCGCGAGGCGTTCCGGCTGCTCACGCACGAGCGGCTGCTCGTCCACGAGCTCAACCGGGGGGTGTTCGTACGGATCCTGACCGTCGAGGACGTCGAGGACATCTACCGCACCCGGCAGCTCGTGGAGTGCGCGGTGGTGCGCGGACTCGGCAGGCCGCCGTACGCGCTGGACGGGCTGCGCGGCGCCGTGGAGGACGGGCGGCGGGCGGCGCGGGCCGAGGACTGGGCGGGAGTGGGCACGGCCAACATCCGCTTCCACGGCGAACTCGTCGCCCTGGCCGGCAGCCGGCGCACGGACGAACTCATGCGCAGCGTCTTCGCCGAACTCCGACTCGCCTTCCACCTCGTCGACGATCCGCACCGCCTGCACGAGCCGTATCTCGCGCGCAACGCGGAACTGCTCGACACGCTCGACGGGGGCGGACGCGCGGCCGCCGAGAAGCTGCTCGCCGGGTATCTGGAGGATTCGCGGCTGCGGGTGGTCGAGGCGTACGCGCGCCGGCTCGCGGAGGGTTCGGGCGCCTCCGGGGTGTGAGGCGCGGCACATTCGGGTGCGGGTCGGCGTGCTGGGCGAGACGTCGTGAAGCAGCGGGACGAGGTGCCGTGAGGCTTCGGGACAAGCAGTCCCAACTGCGCCGTTTCGGTCGTTGTCAGTGTGAGCGCCTAATCTTTGCGTCGTGACTGCTCCTGCCCCGGCGAAGATCCACCCGTCTCCGGCACCGGGCCCGGCCGCCGACGAAGGCCTGGCGCGGCGCCTGCGCGCGCTCGCCTGCACCGCTCCGCTGCACGATCTGGATGTGCGCAAGGCCAACCTCGCCGGTGAGTACACGGTGTACGCGATGGCCGAGGTCGCCCTCGCGGCGATCGATCTCGTCACGCTGAACATGGACTTCGACACCGGCGCCGACCACGAGCAGATCGTTGCCCGCCTCATCCCTCGCATCGCCGCCCAGGCCCCGCAGCGGCCGGCCGCCGAGCACGAGCGGGTGGCCCGCTGGGTCCTGGAGAACCTGATCAATGTCGGCAGCGTGGACCGGGGCTTCCGCGCCGTGTACGGGACCTTCGCGCCCGACGGCAGCTATGTCCGGCGTGACTACGACTTCAAGCTGATCGAAGAGGTCCCGGGGTACGGGGGCGGCGTCTATCTCCGTACGACCGATGAGGCCGTCAATGTCCTCGTCGGCGCCCTCGACACGGACGTCACCAGCGCGCAGATCGCCGCCGAGGTCAAGCTGGAGGTCCTGATCAGCCGCGGCCGGCTCGCGGACGCCCAGCTCGCCGCCGAGCAGGCCCGCTACCGGACGGTGCAATACTCGGAGACGCTCCGCCGGGCCCTGGACGCCACGCGCCGCAATGTGCGCGCGGTCGACTGGCTCGAAGCGGTGCCCGACATGATCGCCGAGGCCCTCGACCACGTGGCCGACCGCTACCGGCACGAGAACGCGATCCTCACCAACATCCGCAAGGCCCGCGACGAGGCCGAGGACCAGGAGCACAAGCGCCGCGCCGCCGAGCTCGTCGACATCGTCAAGGACTGCATCCGCCGTCATACGCAGCTTCAGTCGCGGCTGCTCGAAGCGGGACCGCTGTTCCGTGCCGAGCAGGACCGCCAGGCCTTCGCGCCACCGTCCGGACGGATCGGGCTCGACCTGTACGGGCAGCTGGTGGCGCCTCTGCTGCCGCTCCCCGTGGAGCAGGCGATCCGCGTGACCGACGCGTTCTTCGCCCGCGGCACCGGGCTGCGCACGCCCACGTCCGTACGCGTCGGCGACCTGGTCGACATACTGCTGACCCCGCCCCTGGAGCGGGAGCACCTCGGCGCCGAGATGCCCGAGCCGGACGTGATCGCCACGCCGGACGACAGCCGGTTCAGCGAGGAGCAGCTCGCCCGGGCCATGGAGCTGCTCGACCTGGAGCACGAGGCACCGCGGCGTCTGTCGGGGCTGCTGGCCGACGCGCGCCGCATCGACCCCGAACTGCCGTATCTGGTCGCCCTGTTGGCGGTCCACGCGGCGAGTCCGCCGGTGGGCACGGCCTACCGCCAGGGCGAGCAGAAGCTGTTGTTCGCCGTGGACGACGGGACGCAGCTAGACGACCCGGAGTTCGGCGGCGCCGACCTCATCGTCGGCACCGCCCTGCTGGACGCCGCCGGCATGGCGGCCGACCGGACGGAGGCGGCGTGACCCGTCTGCTCGTCCACCACTTCTCCACCCCACGCGACAAGGAGCCCCGCCCGTGACCGACAAGGACGTCGAGACCGGCACCTGGGGCGAGCCCGAGGCACGCCCCGCGGCCGCGCCGGTCACCCCCGCCGACGCCGCCGACGCGGCACGCCTGGTCTCCTTCGGCCTGCAGCCCAAGCTGCTGCCCGCACGCGACGCCGAGTACGCCGAGCTCCTTCGCCGCTACCGCGAGGACCCGCCGTTCGCCCGCCTCGCCGACGCCGTGGCCAGCGGACTCGGCCTGGTGGTCCTCGAGGTGTCGCCGCGCGCGGGCATGGCGGTGACCGCCGCCGAGGACTCGCTGTTCGCCGTGCGCATGGGCGACTACGCGCGCCGTGCCTCCTCCGACGCGGGCGACCGCTTCCTGCACGGCCTCGCCCACCTGGCGATGGCCGCCCTCGCCTTCCCGCGGCCCGAGGACCTCGCCGACGACGGCTACATCGGCCGGATCACGGTCAACGGCGTGGACGCCTTCGTCCGCCAGGCCTGTCAGCGCCTCGAAGAGCGCGCCGAGGAGGCCGGTGAGAACACCGACCCCGCCTCCGACGCCCCCGGCCTGGAGTCCGCCTGGCGGATCTGGGCGCGGCGCAGCTCGACCGGTGCCACCAAGGACGCACGGCGGCTTGCCGGTTCGACCACCGGCATCGTCTCCAAGGCCGCCGCCTTCCTCACCGACTCCGGGTTCCTGCAGCGCACCGGGGACGATTCGGGCGGTACGTATCGCACGACGCCGCGTTATCAACTGCAGGTGCGCGACATGGCCGGTTCCGCCGCCATGGCGGAGCTGCTCGACCTCGGGGTGGTCCCCGTGAGCGACGGCTCCGCGAGCCTGACCGTGCCCACGGCGGGCGAGGACCTGGAGCTGGTGGCGGGGGCCGGACTGCCGTTCCACGCCGACACCCCCTGACCGCACCCGCCCGCCCCTTCGCCCCGCCCCTCCGTTCACGAGAGTCCGCCATGTACGAGCTGTCCCGGGTCCGCCTCTACTCCATCGGCCCCGCCGGTGCGCGCTATGCCGACACGGTCCTTGACCTGCGCGGTGTGGGCGAGCCCGTGCCCGACCCCGCGCCGCAGCAGGCGGAGTTCTTCGCGGAGGAGCCCACCGGGCCGCAGCTGCGCCCGGCCCCGGCCGGCGTGCTGTTCCTGGAGAACGGCGGCGGCAAGTCCGTCCTGCTCAAGCTGATCTTCTCGGTGATGCTGCCCGGCCACCGCAACACCCTGGGCGGCGCGAGCTCCGGTGTGCTGCGCAAGTTCCTGCTCGCCGACGACTGCGGGCACGTGGCCCTGGAGTGGCAGCACACCCTGACCGGCGAGTGCGTGGTCGTCGGCAAGGTCAGCGAGTGGCGCGGGCGCCAAGTCTCCAACGACCCGCGGAAGTTCGCCGAGGCCTGGTACTCCTTCCGGCCCGGACCCGGCCTCAGCCTGGACAACCTGCCGGTGGCGGAGTCCACGGCGGTACGGCCCGTCGCCGAGGGCACCTCGGGCGCGCAGGGGCGGCGCCGCACGATGAAGGGCTTCCGTGACGCGCTCACCGAGGCGGGCAAGGCGTACCCGCACCTCGAAGTGCACTGGGAGGAGATCCACGACCGCTGGAACGAGCACCTGGGCGACCTCGGCCTCGACCCCGAACTCTTCCGCTACCAGCGGGAGATGAACGCCGACGAGGGTGAGGCCGCCGGACTCTTCGCGGTCAAGAAGGACTCCGACTTCACCGACCTGCTGCTGCGCGCGGTCACCGACACCCGTGACACCGACGGGCTCGCCGACCTGGTCAGCGGCTTCGGCAACAAGTTGGGGCGGCGCGCCGAGCTGATCGCCGAGCGCGACTTCACGGCCGGGTCCGTGGACCTGCTCGGCAGGATCGTCGAGGCCACCGAGACCCGGGCCCGGGCCCGCGAGGTGCACGCGGGCGCCGAGCGCCGCACCCGCAGCCTCGCCCGCCGCCTCTCCGCGCGCGCCGTACAGGAGCGTGCCCGGGCCGCCGAGCTCGCGCAGCAGGTCACCACCGCCGCGCACACCGTCACCGAGGCCGAGCGGGCCCGCGGCGCCAGCGCCCTCATCGCGGCCGAACTCGCCTACCGGCACGCCTCGTTGGCGCTCGCCGCGGCCGAGAAGGCCGCCGCAGCGCAGAAGCGCGAGCTGGCCGACGCCCGCACCCTGCACTCCGCCTGGCAGGCCGCCGAGGCCGTCCTCCGCTCCCGCGCCGCAGCCGACCGCTCGGCCCGGGTGGCCGCCGCGATCCGCGAGGCCGAGCGGGACGCCGCCCCCGCGCTCGCCGCCCGCGCCAAGGCCGCCGCCGACCTCGTACGGGCGCTGCACACCGCCGCCGAGAGCGCCGAGCGGCTGGCCGACGAGGAGGAGGAGCGCTCCGCCGCGCTCCAGGAGGCCGGCGAGGCCGCGCACCGCGACGCCACCGTGGCCGCCACCGACGCCCAGCGCGCCCGCAGCGAGATCGGGCATCTGCGGCAGCGGCTCAGCGAGGTCGAGCAGGAGACCGCCGAGGCCGTACGGGCCGGCTGGCTGGACGACACCGCACCCGACGCGGACCCGGCCCGTGCCGCGCTCGCCGCGAGCGACGCCGAGAAGAGCGCCGTCGCCGCCTGGGACACCGCCCGCGAAGCCGCCCGCGTCACCGCCGAGCGCGCCAAGGAAGCCGCGTCCACCGAGGCCCGCGCCGAGCTCACGGCGGCCCGCGCCGCCGACGCGGCCCAGGCCGCGGGTCAGGCCTACGAGGCGGAGCTGCGCACGGCCGAAGCGCTCGCGGCCGAGGAGCGGCTCGTCGAGCTGCTCGGACTGCCCGGCCGCGAGACGGTGTCCGGGGCGGAGGCCCGCGGCGGAGTCCCCAAGCCGCGCACCGACGACCAAGGCGAAGGTGAGTCGGCCGCACGGCCCCACGGCGAGTCGGCCGCCCGCCCGCAAGGCCCCCTGACCGCGATCGAGTTGGACCGGTACGCCGACGAGTTGCGCGAGCTGCTCGACAGCGGTGTGACGGCCGCCGAGCGCCAGCTCTTCGACCTGCGCACCGCCGCCGCCGACGACTCCCGGATCCTCGGCGCCCTCGGCGACGGCGGACTGCTCCCGCCCGGCCCCGACGTCCTCGCCACCGTCGAGTACCTCGGCGAGCACGGCATCCCCGCCCTGCCCGGCTGGCGCTACCTCGCCCAGGCCGTGGCGCCCGCCGACCACGCCCGGGTGCTCGCCGCGCGCCCCGAGCTGGTCGACGGCGTGGTGATCACCGACCCCGACACGCACGCCCGCGCGCGTGAAGTCCTCGGCGCCGCCGCCCTGTTGCCGCGTTCCGCCGTGGCCGTGGGCACGGCCGCCGCGCTGCTCGCGCCCACGCCCGCCGAGCAGGACGGGCCCGCCGAGGTCTTCCTGGTACCGCCGAACCCGGCGATGCACGACGAGCAGGCCGCCGACGAGGAGCGGCAGGCCCTGCGCGCCCGCGCCACGCAGCGCGACGAGGAGATCCGCGCGCTCGCCGCCCGGCTCGGCAAGGACCGCGAGCTCGCCGCACGGCTCGCCTCCTGGCGCACCGGCTGCCCCGCAGGGCGGCTCGCGGAGCTGGAGGCGGCCGCGAGCGCGGCGCGCACCTTCGCCGAGGAGGCCGAGGCCGAGCTGACCGAGGCGCGGGCCGCCCGCGCCGAGGCCGACGAGGCCGCGGCCGACGCCGCGCGCGTCCGGGACGAGAAGCAGGACGCCGCCCAGCGCGCCCGGCGCACCGCGGACGCCCTGGCCGGTCTGGCGTTCCGGCTGCGCGAGCGGGCCGGCTGGCAGGTCAAGCTGCGTGAACTGGCCGACGAGGCGGCCGAGTCGGAGGCCAAGGCGCAGGCCTGCCTGGAGCGTGCCCGCGCCGCCGACGAGGACCGCCGCGCCGCCCAGCGCGCCGCCGACGACGCCCACCGCACCGCCCGCGCCCTGCGCGCCGAGCGCTCCGAGATCGCGGGCGCCCCCGACGACGTACCCCTGGACGAGCAGGCACCCAAGGCCCCGCTGCCCGCCCTGCGCGAGGCCTACCGGGCCGCCTCCCAGCTGTACGAGAAGGTCGGCGTCGGCGCCGACCTGCGGGCCGAGCAGGCGCGTGCCGAGTCCGACGAGTCCGCGGCCCTCGCCGAGCTCGACCGGCTCAGCAACAAGGTCCGCACCCGGGCCGCCCAGCTCCTCGAAGGACCCGACGGCGCCGACGGGCCCTCGCGGCAGGCCGCCGCCGCGCGCGCCGAGTCCCTGGTGCAGATGCTGGAGACCCGCGCCTCCGCCGCGAGCGAGCAGCTCGGCCGGCTGCGCGGCGAGGCCGAGCGGCACGCACCCGAGGACGGCGAGGCGCACACCGAGCTGCCCGAGGACCGCACCCCGAAGGACGCCGAGCACGCACAGGCGCTGCTGCGCACCGCCACCGCCGAACTGGCCGCCTGCACCGACGCGTTGAGCACCGCCCGCGAGCACCACGCCGAGCTGCTCACCGCGCACCGGGCCGCCGAGGACGGCGCGGGCGGCTTCGACGAGACCGCCGCGCTCCTGCGCGACCTGCTGCGCGACCACCATTCCGACGACGAGGCGGAGAGCGAGCCGGAGCCCTTCCCGGGCACCCTCGAAGAGGCCCGCCAGTCGGCGGGCGAGACCCGTCGTTCGCTGCGCGGCTGTGCCACCGACCTCTCGGCCGCCGAGGCCGCCGTGCGCGAGGCGAGCGACGTCCTCGTCCGGCATGCCAACTCCACGCGCTACGAGCAGGTACGCACCCCCGCGCGGCAGCAGATCCGCGAACTGCCCGCCGCCGTACTGCCCGAGCACGCGAAGAAGTGGGCCGAGGCCTTCGCGCCCCGACTGCGCGTGCTCACCGACGAGTTGGCGCAGCTGGAGCGCAACCGCGACAGCATCGTCGACCGCCTTCGCGGCCTCGTCGAGTCCGCGCTCGCCACGCTGCGTTCCGCCCAGCGGCTGTCGCAGCTGCCCGAAGGGCTCGGCGAGTGGTCGGGGCAGGAGTTCCTGCGGATCCGCTTCGAGGAGCCCGATCAGGCCACGCTCACCGAGCGGCTCGGCGAGGTCGTGGACGAGGCCACGCGCGCGGCCGTCAAGAAGAACTCCGACCTGAGCAGGGACGGCATGTCCCTGCTGCTCAGGGGAGTGCACGCCGCGCTGCAGCCGCGCGGCATCGCCGTGGAGATCCTCAAGCCCGACGCGGTGCTGCGCGCCGAGCGGGTGCCCGTCGGGCAGATGGGCGACGTGTTCTCCGGCGGCCAGCTGCTCACCGCGGCCATCGCCCTGTACTGCACGATGGCCGCGCTGCGCAGCAACGACCGGGGGCGCGACAAGCACCGCCACGCCGGCACGCTGTTCCTCGACAATCCGATCGGCCGCGCCAACGCCACGTATCTCCTGGAGCTGCAGCGCGCCGTCTCGGACGCGCTCGGCGTGCAGCTCCTTTACACCACCGGCCTGTTCGACACGACGGCGCTCGCCGAGTTCCCGCTGGTCATCCGGCTGCGCAACGACGCGGACCTGAGGGCGGGCCTGAAGTACATCAGCGTGGAGGAGCACCTGCGCCCGGGCCTGCCGCAGCAGCGCCCGGACGGCGAGACGGTGCACGGCGAGATCACGGCGACGCGGATGTTCAAGCGGCCCGTGGAGAGCGTGAGTTGACCGCGGCCGGGCGGTGAGCCCCGGCGCGAGGCACGGGCGGGCGCTCAGTCCAGGAGCGCCCGCACCCAGGTGTGGAACCCGCCGATGTGATGCTCGGAGGGCACCAGGACCCCGCCGTCGCGGTACGCCTTCGAGCTCATCGCCGGCTGGGTGCGTTCGCAGGCCTCGAAGTCCTGGGCGTTGACGCGGTGGAAGAGCTCCACCGACGCCGACACGTCCGCGCCCGACGCCACGACCTCCGGCGCGTACAGCCAGTCGCACTCGACCACCGTGCGGTCCACGGCCAGCGGGTACATGCGGTGCAGGATCACGTGGTCGGGCACCAGGTTGACGAACACCGAGGGCCGGACGGTGACGGCGTAGTAGCGGCGGTCCTGCGCCTCGGCCACCTTCGGGAGCCGCGCGAAGCCCGCGCTGCCGTCCACGGTGAACCCCTTCACCTCCTCGCCGAACAGCGCGCCGTGCCCCACGAAGTACTGGGCGGCGAGACCGTCCGCGAACTCCGGGAGCACTTCGGTCAGTTCGGGGTGGATGGTCGCGCAGTGATAGCACTCCATGAAGTTCTCGACGATCAGCTTCCAGTTGGCCCGCACGTCGTACGTGATACGGCGGCCGAGCGCCAGCTCCGCGACGTCGTAGCGCTCGATCGCGGCCGGGTCGCCGAGCCGTTCGGTGGCCGCGCCGATCACCGTCTCCTCGAAGGACGGAGGGGCGTCGGCGAGGCACACCCAGGCATAGCCCAGCCACTCGCGCAGCGCCACCGCGCGCAGCCCGTACGCCGCACGGCCCACGTCCGGCATCTTCGACAGGTTGGGCGCGGCCACCAGCCTGCCGTCGAGGTCGTACGTCCAGGCGTGGTACGGGCATTGGAGGTTGCGGCGGACCTCACCCGACTCGGCGGTGCACAGCCGGGCGCCCCGGTGCCGGCACACGTTGAGGAAGGCGCGCAGCCCGCCGTGGCGGTTGCGGGTCACGAGCACCGACTCGCGGCCGATCTGGACGGTGCGGTACGCCCCCGGCTTCGGGAGGTCGGCCGCGCGGACGGCGCAGATCCACCGGGACTCGAAGATGCGCTCCTGTTCCCGCAGGAACACCTGCGGGTCGGTGTAGGCGGAGCCGGGGAGGGTGGCGCGCAGGCTGGAGGCGCTGGAGGCAGGCGCGGACGTCATGGCGGTGGGGCCTCTCACACGGGCGGCGGCGCGAACCGTCGCGGGTCGAAGAGTGAGATGGGGTGCTCCGTCGCACCCCGCAGCGCGAGATCGGCCAGGATCTCGCCGACGACGGGCACGAACTTGAAGCCGTGCCCGGAGAATCCGCAGGCCACGGTCACCGCGTCCGGATGACCGGGGTGCCGGGCGATCACGAAGTGTTCGTCGTCCGTGGTGGAGTACATGCAGGTGGCCGCCCGCAGGAACGTCCCCGGCAGCGTGGGCAGATGACGCCGGGCCTGCGCGGCCATGGCGTCGATCTCGTGCCGGTGGACGGTCCGGTCGATGGTCTCGGGGGTGCACGGTGCGCCGTTCTTGCGGAAGAAGGCGACCTTCGCGCCGCCGTCCGGACCGTCGATCGCCGGGAAGCCGTAGATCTGGACGTCCGCGGAGTCCTCCCAGATGTAGATGGGATGGCGTTCCGGACGATACGGCTCCACCCCGCCGGCCGGCTGGAACCAGTACATGATCTGCCGCTCGATCGTGATCGGCAGACTGAGCCCGGAGAGGATCTGGGGCGCCCACGCACCCGGACAGATCACCAACTGCCCCGCGGTGTAGGTCCCTTGGGCGGTCTCGACGCGGACATGGTCGCCCAAGGCCTCCCAACGGAGTGCCGGTTCCTCGAAGTGCAGGTCGGCGCCCGCGCGTTCGGCGAGGCGGAGCTGGGCCGTGACGGTGTTCTCCGGTTTGAGCAGCCCCGCCCGTGCCTCGTACAGGGCGACCTCGTCGTCCGCGGGGGAGAGGGTGGGGAAACGCCGGCGGATCTCGGCCGCGTCCAGGAGCTCGTGCGGAAGATCCCAGGTGCGGGCCGACTCCAGGGAGCCCGCGACCGTGCGGCTGTCGGGCAGGCCGGCCATCACGCCGCCGCACAGGGTGGCGATGTCCAGGCCGGTCTCCTTCTCCAGCCGTTCGTAGAGCTCGTACGCGCGCAGCAGCAGCGGGACGTACGCGGCGCCCTCGAAGTACGACTGGCGGGTGATCCGCGAACCGCCGTGGCTGGAGCCGCGGTTGTGCGCCGGGCCGAACTTCTCCAGGCCGAGCACCCGCACCCCGCGCTCGGCGAGGTGCCAGGCGGCGGAGCTGCCCATGCCGCCGAGTCCGAGAACGATCACGTCGTAGGTGCGGGTGGGGGAGCTGGTGCGGGACACCGTGGGGCCTCCTCAGCGGCCGTGGCGGCCGATCGACAGCAGGATGTCAAGGCCGCTCAGCGGCGGATCCGGCGCATCTCCGGGTCGAACAGCGGTTCGTCCCGCACCGTCGCGAGGACCTTCTCGCCGAAATACTCGATCTGCACACCGGTCCCGGAGGGCAGCGGGGGCAGCCACGCGTACGCCACACAGCGGCCCTGCGTGTACCCGTACGCGGCGGAGGTGACGTAACCGGACACGCGTCCGTCGACGTGCACGGGCTCCTTGCCGAGGACCACGGCCGCGGGATCGTCGAGCGTGAGCGCGGTCAGCCTCCGCCGCAGCGGGCGCTGTGGGTCCAGCGCCTCGCGCCCCAGGAACTCCTTGTCCATCCGTACCGCGAAGCCGAGTCCCGCCTCGAAAGGGTCGTGCTCGTCGGTCATGTCCTGGCCCCAGGCGCGGTAACCCTTCTCCAGGCGCAGGCTGTTGAACGCCGAGCGTCCCGCCGCGATCACCCCCAGCCCCTGCCCGGCCTCCCACAGCGTGTCCCAGAGCCGCAGCCCGAGGTCGGCCGTGGTGTACAACTCCCAGCCCAGTTCGCCGACATAGCTCAGGCGCAGGGCCGTGACCGGTACGTGGCCGATATACGTCTGCCGGGCGCGGAAGTAGCCGAAGGCCTCGTGCGAGAAGTCGTCCCGGGTCAGGGGCTGCACCAGGTCGCGCGCGAGCGGACCCCACACGCCGATGCAGCAGGTGCCCGCGGTGATGTCCCGGAGCGTCACCCCGGACGGCGCGTGCCGGGTCAACCAGTCCAGGTCCGTTGGGGAGTTGGCGCCGATCTGGAAGCGGTCGGGCCCCAGCCGGGTCACCGTGAGGTCGGACCGTACGCCGCCCCGCTCGTCGAGCAGCAAGGTGTACGTGACCGAACCGGGCCGCTTCGCAAGGTTGTTGGTCGTCATGCGCTGCAGGAACTCCAGGGCACCCGGACCGGCCACCTCCAGGCGGCGCAGCGGCGTCATGTCGTACAACGCCACCGTCTCGCGGGTGGCCCGAGCCTCGGCCGCGGCGATCGGCGACCAGTAGCGGGCCGACCAGGCGTCCCGCGCGGGCAGGTCCAGCTGCTCGGCGAGCGGGGCGTTCGCCTCGTACCAGTGCGGGCGCTCCCAGCCGCCGCCCTCCAGGCTGAACGCCCCCAGCTCCTGCTGCCTGGCGTGGAAGGGGCTCACCCGCAGCGGGCGCGGCTGCACCATCGGCTGGAGCGGATGCAGGACGTCGTACACCTCGACGAACTGCTGGGCGCCGCGCCCGGCGACATACGCGGGGGAGCGCTGGGCCTCCTCGAAGCGGGTGAGCACGCACTCGTGGAGGTCGATGCCCGGGTGCCCGGTCGTGATCCACTCGGCGACCGCCCGGGCCACGCCGGCCGAGTGCGTCACCCAGACCGCCTCCGCCAGCCAGAAGCCGGGCAGCTCCGGGCTCTCGCCGAGCACGGGGAAGCCGTCGGGCGTGAAGGAGAAGATCCCGTTGAAGCCCTCCGCGACCTCGGCCTCGCGCAGCCCCGGCATGAGGGCCCGGCAGTCCTCCCAGCTCGGCGCGAAGTCCTCCGGCGTGAAGGCGAGCGAGGACGGCATGACCGGCGCTTCGTCGTATGCGGGGAGCGTCGCCGGGTCCACGGGCAGCGGGCGGTGCGCGTACGAGCCGATGCCGAGCCGGTCGCCGTGCAGCCGGAAGTAGAGGTCCCGTTCCTGGTGGCGCAGGATCGGGGCGTTCGCGGGCAGGTCCACCGGACCGGTGCGGACGTACTGGTGGGCCAGTGGCTGGAGCGGGACGTCGACCCCGGCCATCCGCCCGATCACCGGTCCCCAGAAGCCCGCGGCCGACACCACCAGATCCGCGGGGAAGCTGCCCCGGTCGGTGACGACTCCGGTGACCCGTCCGTCGGCGCGCTCGATGCCGGTGACCGTGTGCCGGTCGAGGAAGCGCGCGCCCCGGGCGGTGGCCTGTCCGATCTGGGCCGCGCAGGCCCGTACCGCGTCGGCGAGACCGTCGTCGGGGGTGAGGAAGCCGCCGTACAGCGTGGACGCGTCGAGCGTGGGCCACAGCTCCTTGCACCGGGCCGGCCCGATCAGCTCGCCGCGTACACCCCAGGAGGCGGCGAGACCGGCCCGGCGGTGCAGATCGGCCCAGCGCTCCGGGGTGGTGGCCAGCTCCAGGCCGCCGACCGCGTCGAAGGCGCCGAGGGCGGTGAGCTTCCCCACGGTGTACGCGGCGAGTTCGGTCATCGTCTTGGACGGGTTGGTCTGGAAGACCAGGCCGGGAGCGTGCGAGGTGGAGCCGCCCGCGGCCGGGAGCGGGCCCTGGTCGAGGACGGTGACGTCACTCCAGCCGCGGGCCGTCAGCTCGTCGGCGAGCGAGCAGCCGACGATGCCGGCGCCGATGATGATCACTTTGCGTGGAGTCGGAGGCGTGCCGGACATGACCCTCCTCGCGTGCGTGGCTGCGTGCGGTGGGTGGGCGACGTGCGGTGGGTGACGTGCGGTCGGCGGGCGACGTGCGGTCGGCGGGGGCCGGGCCGGGCGCGGGGTCTGCTAGGCGTGCGGCACGTTGGCGCGTTCCGCGCCGATGGTCGTGTCCTGACCGTGGCCCGTGTGGACGACGGTGCCGGCCGGTAGGACCAGGAGCCGCTTCCGTATCGAGGTCTCGATGGTCGGGCGGTCCGAGTACGAACGGCCGGTCGCGCCCGGACCGCCGTGGAACAGCGTGTCGCCCGTGAACACGGCGTCCAGGAACGGCACATGGAGCGAACAGCTGCCCCAGGTGTGGCCCGGGGTGTGGACCACACGCACCGAGACGCCCGCGACCTCCAGGGACTGGCCGTCGGTGAGGTCGCCGTCCGGCTTGCGGTCCGGGTGCACCGCCGACCACAGCTCGCGGTCGGCGGGGTGCAGCAGCACCGGCGCACCCGTGAGCCCGGCGAGCTCGACGGCCGCGCCGATGTGGTCGTCGTGGCCGTGGGTGCAGACGACGGCGGTGACCCGGCGCGCGGCGGTGGCGGCCTGGATCGCCGGGGCGTCGTGCGCGGCGTCGACGATCAGGACCTCGGCGTCGTCGCCGATCAGCCAGACGTTGTTGTCGACGTCGAAGGTCTCCCCGTCGAGGCTGAAGGTCCCCGAGGTGACGACCCGTTCGGCGCGCACCGGGCCGTTCGCCGTCATCAGAGAACCACTACCGAGCGGAGGACTTCGCCGCGGTGCATCTTCGTGAAGGCCGCCTCGACCTGTTCGAGGGCGATGGTCTCCGACACGAATCCGTTCAAGTCCAGCTTTCCGCTGAGGAATTGGTCGATGAGGATCGGGAAGTCCCGGCTCGGCAGGCAGTCCCCGTACCAGGAGGACTTGACCGCGCCGCCGCGCGAGAACACGTCGATCAGCGGGAGTTCCAGCGTCATCCGCGGGTCGGGGACGCCGACCTGCACCACCGTGCCCGCGTGGTCGCGCATGTAGAAGGCCTGCTTGAAGGTCTCGGGCCGGCCGACCGCGTCGATGGCCACGTCGACGCCGAAGCCCTCGGTCAGTTCGCGCACCGCCTCGACGGGGTCCGTGCCCTGCGCGTTGACCGTGTGCGTGGCGCCGAAGCGGGTGGCGCCGTCCAACTTGCGGTCGTCGATGTCGATCGCGATGACGCGCCGGGCACCCGCGAGCGAGGCCCCGGCGATCGCCGCGTCGCCCACACCGCCGCAGCCGATCACCGCGACGGTGTCGCCGCGCGAGACACCGCCCGTGTTCACCGCCGCGCCGTAACCGGCCATCACACCGCAGCCGATGAGCCCGGCGGCCTCGGGCCGCGCGGCCGGGTCGATCTTCACCGCCTGCCCGGCCGCGACCAGGGTCTTCTCGGCGAAGGCGCCGATGCCCAGCGCCGGGCTGAGCGGAGTGCCGTCCAGGAGCGTCATCGGCTGGGCGGCGTTGCGCGAATCGAAGCAGTACCAGGGGCGGCCGCGGCGACAGGAACGGCAGCTGCCGCAGGGCGCGCGCCAGGCGAGCACCACGTAGTCACCGGGCGCGAGGTCGGTGACGCCCTCGCCCACCACCTCCACGATGCCCGCAGCCTCATGGCCGAGCAGGAACGGGAACTCGTCGTTGATCGCGCCTTCGCGGTAGTGCAGATCGGTGTGGCACACCCCGCAGGCCTGCACGGACACCAGGACCTCGCCGGGTCCGGGATCGGGGACCCTGATCGTCTGCACCTCGACCGGCGCACCGGATTTCATGGCGACGACGGCACGGACCTCGTACGACATGACTCACCCCAACTGTTGCGCTCTGCACGAAGTGTTGCGCGATGAGAGACATAGTGGGAACGGCGTGCGGAAACCGTCAAGGGGGCGACGGGCGCGGTTCTGGGCGGTGTTGACCGTGTTCGGCCGGAGCGCCCGGGACGGCTACAGCGCGTAGCCCATCCGCCGGGACAGCTCGTCCGCCCGGTCCACGGCCCGCTTCGCGAGCTCGCGCAGGCGCTCCTCGGTCAGCCGGAACACCGGCCCCGAGATGCTCAGCGCCCCGATCACCTTGCCGTCGTGCGCCCGTACCGGCGCGGCCACGGCCGTCAGCCCGATCTCCAACTCCTCCATGGCGAGGGCGAATCCGCGCTCCTCGATCGTCCGCAGCTGGTCGCGCAGCGCACCGGCGCCCGTCACCGTGTGGTCGGTGAAGCGGGGCAGGGTGCGGGCGAGCAGGCCCTCGCGCAGCGCCGGCGGCTGGTGGGCGAGCAGCACCTTGCCGCTGGAGGTGGCGTGCAGCGGGGTGCGGCGTCCCAGCCAGTTCTGGGCCGTCACGGAGGCCGAGCCGCGGGCCTGCATGATGTTGACCGCCGCGTCGTCGTCGAGGACCGCGATGTTCACCGTCTCGCCCAGCTCGTCGGCGAGTTCACGGCACAGGGGCGCGCCCTCCTGCGAGATGTCCAGCCGTACGGCCGCCGCCCCGGCCAGCCGCAGCACACCCGCGCCGAGGAAATACTTGCCGCGGTCCTGCGCCTGGGACACCAGGCCCCGGTTCTCCAGGACGCCGAGCAGCCGGAAGGCGGTGGAGCGGTGCACGTCGAGCTCTTCGGCGATCTCGGTGACGCCCGCCTCCCCCTGTTCCGCCAGGATCTCGAGGACGCTCACGGCGCGCTCAACGGACTGCACCGAACTCGCCTGCGCCTTGGCCGAACGGGGTCCGCGCGCGGGTGAAGCGGCCCGCTGCCCGGGCGACTCGCCCGTGCCGGAGCCGTTGTCCCGGGCCCGGTCCCGCCTGCTGCTCATCGCTCGCTGGTCACCCCCAGGCGGCCGGTCCGGGCCGCTTCCGCGGGAAGTGCTTGACGTGATGCGCTTCCCGCCCGGATTCTGTTGCGCAGAGCGCGCTCCAACGCGCCGTGCGCAACACGATGTTACCGAAGGGTCGTACGCGCGGTACCGCTCCGGCGGACTGCGCTGCGGATCACCGCAAGGCCGGACCCCGTCCGTCACCGCTCGTCGGATCCCGCGAACCGCCACCGGCACACGCACCCGCGCCACGACACCTCCCCGGAGCCGTCACGGCGGCTCGCGACCTCGACCCTCCCCGTCCGTCCGCACTGGGGGCCCCATGATTCCCGTCTGCCCTGTCGACGACCTCCCCGACGGTGAAGCCGTCCGCGTCGAGACCGAACCCCCGATCGCCGTCTTCCACAGCGACGGCGAGCTCTTCGCCCTCGACGACACCTGTACGCACCAGGACGCCTCGCTGTCCGAGGGCTGGATCGAGGACTGCCGGGTGGAATGCCCGCTGCACGCCGCCTCGTTCGACCTGCGCACCGGCGAACCCAGCTGCCTGCCGGCGCGCCGTCCCGTCCGCACGCACCGCGTCGCCGTGATCGACGGCGTGATCCATGTGGAGCCGCCGGCCGAGCAGGAGGGGGTGGCCTGAGGGAGCCTGCGGGCGTGCGGGGTCAGGCCCGCACGCCCGAGCATCTCCCAGGGCCCGCACGGGAGTTCAGACCCGTATGCCCGCCGCGTCCTCCCGCGGCGAACGGGCCGGTCCCGGGACGGGAGCCGGGGCCACGGCGGGCGCTGCCGCCGGAACCGAAGCCGCCGCGGGAGCTGACGCAGGAGCTGACGCGGGGCCCGATGCGGGAGCCGGAGCCGGAGCCGCTCCAGGGCTCGAAGTCGAAGCCTTCGCAGGCCGCGCCCTAGCCGACCCGCTCCCCGACCGCCGCGCCTGCCGCCGTGCCTGACGCCGCTCCTTGCGCAGCCTGCGCGCGGTGCTGCGCGGGGTGGAGACCACGCCATGGCGCTGGTTCCACACCTGGCGCGTCACCCAGACGTCGAGGACGCCCCAGGTCGACACCACGGTGCCGCCCACGCTGGCGAGCACCATGGGGAACGCCAGCGACGAGCCGGCGACGGTGCAGAAGAACGCCACCGTCGTCGCGATCAGCGTCAACGACCCCAGAATCACGGCCCGCACCGCCGCGGTGCGCACCGGATCGGGCAGTCTGCGCGTCCCCACCGGCTCCTCGACCCACAGCTCGCCGCCAGGCCCCCGCCGCTCCGCCGTCCCCATCAGCACGTCACTCCCACTCCCCACAGTCGGACGCATCCGCTCCCTATCGGGTCCGACTCATCAGTAGCTGCCCGGATTTGACCCGGTTCACTCCGCTGTCATGCGGAGTGCCGCCTGAACGTGTGCCCCGTCTTCCCGTTCGTAGTGACGACCGGCGCCCTGGAAAGATTCCCGGCCGAACCGGTCGGTTCGAGTAATTCCGGCCAAGAGCAATTCAGTTGTGGCGAGAACTCGACGGGTGGGTCCGGCCGCGGAAAGGGCGGTGATGTGGCGGTAAGGGGGGACAACTCGGTACGCACGGAAGGGAGTCGGATGCGAAAGGGTGTCGGACACCCCTTCGAGTTGTTCGAGTGGCAGTAGTAGGCTCACGCCGTTTCTGACGTCGCGCTCCCTGCCGGGGGCCGTTATGGGGGAGGCCATGCGCTTTCGCGGGAAGTCCATCCGCCGGAAGATCGTGGCGTTGCTCCTGGTGCCGCTGCTGTCGCTGACCGTCGTCTGGGGTTACGGCACGTACATCACGGGCCGGGAAGCGGTACAACTCCTCGATGTGGCCACGATCGTGGACGAGATCGGCTATCCGCTGGACGACACGATCCGTGTCATCCAGGAGGAACGCCGGCAGACGCTCGTCCACCTTGCGGACCGGGGCAACGCCGAGGACCGCACCGATCTCGCCGAGAAGCGGGCGGTCACCGACCAGATGGTGGAGCGCATCCGCTCGTCCGCGGGCGACGAGGACGTGCGCGACATCATGGACGACGGTTCGAACCGCCGCCTCGACGCCATCATCGAGGCCTTCGACACCCTCGACTCCCTGCGCCGCTCCGTCGACGACGGACAGGTCAGCCGGTCGAGCGCGCTCGAGCAGTACACGCGGCTCATCGAGCCCTGCTTCAGCTACCTCATGGCCACCCACGCCATGGACAACCTCCAGATGGACCGGCAGGCCCGCTCCCTGATCGTGCTGGCCCGCGGCCGTGAACTCCTGTCCCGCGAGGACGCGGTCATGGCCGGGGCGCTGCGCGTACGCCACTACGACAAGGGCGCCTGGAACCAGGCGGAGGCGCTGCTCGCCCAGCGCGAGGTGACCTACGCCAGCGGTCTGGAGGCGCTGCCCGATGAGGAGCAGGCGCGCTTCGAGGGCTTCTGGGACAGCGCCTCGGTCACCGCGCTCCTGGAGGCCGAGAAGGCCGTGGTCGGCGCGGGCGACGAGAAGCCCGGCGGCCTGACCGCACGGGCCTGGGACGCCGCGGCCGGCCGGGCCCTCGACGACGTCGGCGACCTCACCAAGGCCGCGGGCGACCGCTACAAGGAACGCGTCGAACCGGTCGCCATCGGGGTCCTCGTCAAGGCGGTGCTCGTCGGCTTCTTCGGCCTGCTCGCCCTGGTCTTCGCCCTGGTGATGTCCATCCGTATCGGCCGCGGACTGGTCCGCGACCTGACCCATCTGCGCGACGACGCCCACGAGGCCGCGGGCGTACGGCTGCCCGGCGTGATGCGCCGCCTGGCCGCCGGCGAACACGTCGACGTCGAGACCGAGGCGCCCCTCCTCGAACACGACAAGGACGAGATGGGCCAGGTCGGCCAGGCCCTCAACACCCTGCAGCGCGCGGCCGTCGACGCGGCCGTGAAGCAGGCCGAGATGCGCCGCGGCGTCTCCGAGGTGTTCGTGAACCTCGCCCGCCGCAGCCAGGTCCTGCTGCACAAGCAGCTCACCCTGCTCGACACCATGGAGCGCAGGACCGAGGACACCGAGGAACTCGAGGACCTGTTCCGCCTGGACCACCTGACGACCCGGATGCGCCGGCACGCCGAAGGCCTGGTGATCCTCTCGGGCGCCGCGCCCTCGCGGCAGTGGCGCAAGCCGGTGCAGCTGATGGACGTCGTGCGCGCGGCCGTCGCCGAGGTCGAGGACTACGAGCGGATCGAGGTGCGCCGCCTGCCGCGGATCGCCGCGCAGGGCACGGCGGTCGCCGACCTCACGCACCTGATCGCCGAACTCCTGGAGAACGCCACGGTGTTCTCGCCCCCGCACACCGCCGTGCAGGTGGTCGGCGAGCGCGTCGGCAGCGGATTCACCCTGGAGATCCACGACCGCGGCCTCGGCATGACCTCCGAGGCGCTCCTGGAGGCGAACCTGCGGCTCGCGGAGACGCCCGAGTTCGAACTCTCCGACACCGACCGGCTCGGCCTGTTCGTGGTCAGCCGGCTCGCCCAGCGCCAGGGCGTGCGCGTCTCGCTCACCCAGTCGCCCTACGGAGGCACCACCGCGGTCGTCTTCATCCCCGAAGCGCTGCTCACCGATCCCTCGGACACCGAGGGTTCGGGTCTGCGGGTCGACCTGGAGGCCATGGAGCGGGACGCGGACCGCAAGGCGCGGCTGGCCCAACTGACGCTGCCTCCCGCGCCGTTGGGCGGCGACGTGCTCGACGGCCCGGTGGAGCTGGAGGCGCCGCTGGGCCTCGAGGGCCTGGACGGCGCACCCGCTCCGGCCGCCGCGCCGGGCCGCGGCGTGCTCGGCAACCTCGGCGGCGCCCTCGACCTGGAGGACGAGGACAGCGAGCGCGGCGGCCTGTTCCGGCCGCGCCGCCACCTCACCGAGGCCACGGGCGAACAGCACCAGCAGGCGCGGGACGCCCGTGAGCAGGGCGGGGAGACGGTACGCCCCGACGGCGGGGCACCGCGCGGGGTGGACGGTCTGGTGCCGCTGCCCCGGCGCCGTACCCCCAAACTCATCAGCTCCCACGGCCGCACCCTGGGCGAACGGCCCGACGGCAAGCCCTCGGACGCCAGGTCCGCTGCGGCCGGGGCCGCCGAGGCGCAGCCGGCCGACGCCCAACCGTCCGGCACGGGCCCCGTCGAGCCGGAGCGCCGGCGCGAACGCGAGCGTGCCGACGGCCGCACCGGATCCGCCGAGGACCGCGGAGCCGGCCCCGTCGACACGCCCACGCAGATCCTGCCCCGCCGCGTCCGCCAGGCCAGCCTCGCGCCCCAGCTGAAGACCTCGGACGCCGCGCAGACCACGCGGGAGCGCACCGAGCCCGCGGCCGACCGCGACGCGGACGAGGTCCGCAGCCGCATGGCCTCGCTCCAGCGCGGCTGGCAGCGCGGCCGCGTGGAGACGGGCGAGAGCGCGGAGACGGCCGGGATGGAGAGGGTCGGGACGTCGACGGCCGGGACGGACACGGCAGGTCGGCGCCCGACGCTCGTACGCGACGAGACGCCGGATCCTGTACGGGACGAGTCACCCGGCCTCGTACGGGAGGAGTCACCCGGCCTCGTACGCGACGAGACCCGCGACCCCGTACGGGACGACGCGCGCCCCACGCCGGGTGCCGAGGCACGCACCCCGGACGCGGACACGGAGCCGGACACCACCGCACCACCCCCCGCCGATGCCCCGGCGGACGATCAAGCAGCGGCCGAAGACACCGCACCCAGCACCACACCCGAGGGGAACGGTCGATGACCACACCGAGGACCGGAGCGCAGCACGCAGGCTTCCGTTCGTCCGGGGAGCTGAACTGGCTTCTCGACGATCTGGTCGACCGGGTCGCCAGCATCCGCAAGGCACTTGTGCTCTCCAGCGACGGCCTGCCGACCGGCGTCTCGCAGAACCTCACCCGGGAGGACAGCGAGCACCTGGCCGCCGTCGCCTCCGGCTTCCACAGCCTGGCCAAGGGCGTGGGCCGGCACTTCGAGGCCGGCCGGGTCCGGCAGACCGTGGTGGAGCTGGACGACGCGTTCCTGTTCGTGACCGCCGCGGGCGACGGCAGCGCGCTCGCCGTCCTGTCCGACGCCGACTCCGACGTCGGCCAAGTCGCCTACGAGATGACGCTCCTGGTCAAGCGGGTGGGCGTACATCTGGGCACCGCGCCACGCACCGATCTGTCTTCGGGAGGGTAGTAGGAGGGCATGAGCGACGACGGCAGCGCGACCCCCCACTGGTACGACGACGACGCAGGCCCGGTGGTGCGCCCCTACGCGATGACGCGGGGCCGCACCGCCGGCGCGGCACGCCACCGCCTCGATCTGATCGCCCTCGTGGTCCCCGAGCCGCACGCCGACGACGCCGAGGCGGACCAGACCCTCTCGCCCGAGCACGTCGACATCATCCAGCTCTGCCAGGAGGCCCCGCAGTCCGTGGCGGAGCTGGCCTCGGGGCTCGATCTTCCCCTGGGTGTCATACGGGTGCTCATCGGCGATCTGGTGGAGGACGAACTGGTCCATGTCACCCGGCCCGTACCCCCGGCCGAGCTGCCGGACGAGAGTATCCTTCGCGACGTGATCACCGGACTGCGCGCGCTCTGACCCGTATGCCGGACGTCGGGCCGCCGCAGGGGAACCGCGGAGGAGGCCCACGTGGCGGACCAGGCGCACGGACCGGGCTGGCAGTTCTGGATCGACCGCGGCGGCACCTTCACCGACATCGTCGCCCGCCGCCCCGACGGGAGCCTCGTCAGCCACAAGCTCCTCTCGGAGAACCCGGGCCGGTACGACGACCCGGCCGTGGCCGGCATCCGGGCACTCCTGGGCGGCGCACTCCCGGGCGACACGGCGGACACGTCGGACCCGTCGGGCCCGACGGATTCAGCGCACGCAGCGCACGCAGCGCACGCAGCGCACTCACCGCACCCGGTCCGCATCGAAGCCGTCCGCATGGGCACCACCGTCGCCACCAACGCCCTCCTCGAACGCAAGGGCGCCCGCACCCTCCTCGTCATCACCAAGGGCTTCCGCGACGCCCTGCGCATCGCCTACCAGAACCGCCCGCACATCTTCGCCCGCGCGATCGTGCTGCCCGAGCTGCTCCACGAGCGGGTCATCGAGGTGGACGAGCGGCGGGCCGCCGACGGCACGGTCCTGACCCCGCCCGACCTCGACGCCCTCGAAGGACCCCTGCGCCGGGCGTACGAGGACGGCATCCGCGCGGTCGCGGTGGTCACCCTGCACAGCCACCTCCACCCCGAGCACGAACAGGCCGTCGGCGCCCTCGCCCGCCGGATCGGCTTCCCGCAGATCTCGCTCTCCAGCGAGGTCAGCCCGCTGATGAAGGTGGTGCCGCGCGGAGACACGGCCGTCGTGGACGCCTACCTCTCGCCGGTCCTGCGCCGCTACGTACGCCGGGTCGCGGACCAACTTCCGGGCGTGCGGCTGATGTTCATGCAGTCCAACGGCGGACTCACCGAAGCAGGCCGCTTCCGCGGCAAGGACGCCGTCCTGTCCGGCCCGGCCGGCGGGATCGTCGGCATGGCGCGCATGTCCGAACTGGCCGGATTCCGGCGGGTGATCGGCTTCGACATGGGCGGCACCTCCACCGACGTGTCGCACTACGCGGGCGCTTACGAGCGGGTGTTCACCACGCAGATCGCCGGGGTCCGGCTGCGCGCCCCCATGCTGGACATCCACACCGTCGCCGCGGGCGGCGGCTCGGTCCTGCACTTCGACGGCAGCCGCTACCGGGTGGGACCCGACTCGGCGGGCGCGGATCCGGGCCCGGCCTGCTACCGGCGCGGCGGCCCGCTCACGGTCACCGACGCCAACGTGATGCTCGGCCGCATCCAACCCGCCCATTTCCCACGGGTGTTCGGCCCCGACGGCGATCAACCGCTCGACGCCGGCCTCGTACGGGAGCGCTTCACCGACCTCGCCGAGCGCATCCGCGAGCAGACCGGCGACGCGCGCACCCCCGAGCAGGTGGCCGAGGGCTATCTGCAGATCGCCGTGCAGAACATCGCCGGCGCCATCAAGCGGATCTCCGTCCAGCAGGGCCACGACGTCACGCGCTACGCCCTCACCACCTTCGGCGGCGCGGGCGGCCAGCACGCCTGCGCCGTGGCCGACTCGCTGGGCATCCGCACCGTCCTCGTCCCGCCCATGGCCGGCGTGCTCTCCGCCCTCGGCATCGGGCTCGCCGACACGACGGCGATGCGCGAACAGTCCCTGGAGGCGCCCCTCGACGACGCCTCGATGCCCCGCGTACGGCAGGCGGCCGACGAACTGGAAGCGGCGGCGCGCGACGAGCTGCTCGCCGAGGACATCCCCGAGGACCGCATCCGGGTGACCCGCCGCGCCCAGCTCCGGTACGACGGCACCGACACCGCCCTGACCGTCGCGCTGGCCGAACCGGCGGCGATGCGCGCGGAGTTCGAGCGGCGCCACCGCGCCACGTACTCCTTCACCATGGAGCGGCCCCTCGTCGTCGAAGCGGTCTCTGTCGAGGCCACCGGTCTCACCGAGGCTCCCGACCTGCTCGGCCTCGCGCCCGCGGGGACGGGCGAGCCCGAGCAGGTGAGCCTGCACACCGGAGGCGCCTGGCGGGAGGTCCCGCTGCACCGCCGCGAGGAGCTCGGCCCCGGCCGCACCGTCACCGGACCGGCCGTCGTCACCGAGGCCAACGCCACCACGGTCGTCGACGCGGGCTGGCAGGCGGCACTCGACGGCCACGGGCACCTCGTCATGCGGCGCACCACACAGACCGAGGGGCTCGCGGCCGGCACCGAGGCCGACCCCGTGCTGCTCGAGGTCTTCAACAACCTCTTCATGTCCATCGCCGAGCAGATGGGCGCCCGCCTCGAATCCACCGCCCAGTCCGTGAACATCAAGGAGCGCCTCGACTTCTCCTGCGCCCTCTTCGACCCGGACGGCAACCTCGTCGCCAACGCGCCCCACATCCCTGTGCACCTGGGCTCGATGGGCACGTCGGTCAAGGAGGTGATCCGGCGCCGCGGCGCTGCGATGCGCCCCGGCGACGCCTACGCCGTCAACGACCCGTACCACGGCGGCACCCACCTGCCCGACGTCACCGTCATCACCCCCGTCTTCGACCAGGACGGACGGCAGATCCTCTTCTACGTGGCCTCGCGCGGCCACCACGCGGAGATCGGCGGCATCGCCCCCGGCTCCATGCCCGCGCACAGCCGCACCATCGACGAGGAGGGCATTCTCTTCGACAACTGGCTGCTGGCCGAGGACGGCCGCTTCCGCGAGCAGGAGACCCTGGACCTGCTCACCAAGGCCCCGTACCCCTCCCGCAATCCGGCCACCAACCTGGCCGATTTCCGTGCCCAGATCGCCGCCAACGCCAAGGGGGTCGAGGAAGTCACCCGGATGATCGAGGAGTTCGGCCTCGACGTCGTCCAGGCGTACATGCGCCACGTGCAGGACAACGCCGAGGAAGCCGTGCGCCGGGTCGTCGACGCGCTCGACGACGGGGAGTACGCCTACGAGACGGACCTCGGCGCCACGATCCGCGTCGCCGTGCGCGTGGACCGCGAACAGCGCACCGCCACCCTCGACTTCACCGGCACCTCGCCCCAGCTCGCCGGAAACTTCAACGCCCCGTACGCCGTCGTGAACGCGGCGGTCCTCTACGTCTTCCGCACCCTCGTCGCCGACGACATCCCGCTCAACGACGGCTGTCTGCGCCCGCTGAGGATCATCGTGCCCGAGGGCTCGATGCTCGCGCCGCGCCCGCCCGCCGCCGTGGTCGCCGGCAACGTAGAGACCTCCCAGGCCCTCACCGGCGCCCTCTACGCGGCGCTCGGCGTCCAGGCCGAGGGCTCCGGCACCATGAACAACGTGACGTTCGGCAACGAGCGCTTCCAGTACTACGAGACCGTGGCCTCCGGATCCGGCGCGGGCGAAGGCTTCGACGGCGCGCCCGTCGTGCAGACGCACATGACCAACTCCCGCCTCACCGACCCCGAAGTCCAGGAGTGGCGGCTGCCGGTGCTGCTCGAGGAGTTCTCCGTACGGCGCGGCAGCGGGGGAGCGGGCCGGTGGCGCGGCGGCGACGGGGCGGTGCGGCGGATCCGCTTCCGCGAGCCGATGACCGTCTCGACGCTCTCCGGACACCGGCGTGTGCCGCCGTACGGCATGGCGGGCGGAGCACCCGGGGCGCTCGGCGCCAACCGGATCGAGCGGGCGGACGGCAGCGTCGAGACCCTCGCGGGGAGCGACTCCGCCGAACTGGCCCCCGGAGACGTGCTGGTCGTCGAGACGCCGGGCGGCGGCGGGTACGGAGCGCCGGGGAGCGGTGGACACGGAGAGCTCGAGCGTGGGCCATACGAAGAGCCGTGGACCGAAAGCGATGGAACCAGTACCGGAGACGACCGCTGAACGACCGCTCCGCGACCGGGAAGCGGTCGTCGGCGAAACCGTTGCGGACAGGATCACCCACCCGCGGTGAACCGCGCGCCGCGCGCCGATAGAGTCGGGGTACGGAACTCCCGTATGAGCAAAGGATGTTCCGACCGATGCTCATCGAAGGACGGTCCGGCAAGCCGGCGATCAGGAGTGGAGAACATGGTCCTCGGGCGCACAGGGCACCGACAGCCCCCGGTCGAACCGGTCACGCTCAAGATCCTCGTGGCCGGCGGGTTCGGCGTGGGCAAGACGACCCTCGTCGGAGCCGTCAGCGAGATCCGGCCGCTGCGCACCGAGGAGCTGCTCAGCGAGGCGGGCCGCCCGGTCGACGACCTGAACGGGGTCGAGCGCAAGGTCACCACCACTGTGGCCATGGACTTCGGGCGCATCACGCTCCGCGACGACCTGGTGCTCTACCTGTTCGGCACCCCGGGCCAGGACCGCTTCTGGTTCCTCTGGGACGAACTGGCGCAGGGCGCGCTCGGCGCGGTCGTCCTCGCCGACACGCGGCGCCTGGAGGACTGCTTCGCGGCCGTGGACTACTTCGAGCGGCGCGGCATACCGTTCATGATGGCCGTCAACTGCTTCGAGGGCGCGACCCGTTACCCCGCCGACATGGTCCGCCAGGCCCTCGACCTCGACGAAGAGGTCCCGGTCGTGCTGTGCGACGCCCGTAAGCGGGAGTCCGCGAAGACCGTCCTGATCAGCCTGGTCGAACACGCCATGACGAAGGCGGCGGAGGCGCGCCAGCCCGCGGCGACGTAGCGACGACGTAGCGACGAAGGACGCTGCAGACCGACGGCCCGCACCCCCGCCGACAGGGGTGCGAGCCGTCGTATGACGAGACCCGCCGGTCTCAGACCTTCGGGCCACGGCCTGCACGGACCGTGGCCGCCCGCGTCCTCAGCCTTCGCCGTCCTCGTGCCAGCCGAAGCTGCGCTCCACGGCCTTGCGCCAGTTGTGGTACTCCTTCTCGCGCGCCTCACCGGCCATCTGCGGAGTCCACTCCGCGTCCTTCTGCCAGTGCGCCTTGAGCTCGTCCAGGTCGTTCCACACCCCCGTGGCGAGCCCGGCCGCGTAGGCCGCGCCCAGACAGGTGGTCTCGGAGACCTTCGGACGCACGACGGGCACACCGAGCACATCCGCCTGGTGCTGCATCAGCAGATTGTTCTTGGTCATGCCGCCGTCGACCTTCAGCGTGGTGATCTGGACCCCGGAGTCCTGGTACATCGCGTCCACGACCTCACGCGTCTGCCAGCTCGTGGCTTCGAGCACGGCACGTGCGAGGTGCGCCTTGGTGACATACCGCGTCAGCCCCGTGATCACACCCCGTGCGTCGGAACGCCAGTACGGAGCGAAAAGGCCGGAGAAGGCGGGCACGATGTACGCGCCGCCGTTGTCCTCCACGCTCGCCGCCAGCGTCTCGATCTCGTCCGCGCTGCGGATGATGCCGAGCTGGTCGCGCAGCCACTGCACGAGCGCACCGGTGATCGCGATCGAGCCCTCCAGGCAGTAGACCGGAGCCTCGCCGCCGATCTGGTAGCCCATCGTGGTGAGCAGTCCGCTCTTCGAAGGCACCGGCCGGTTACCGGTGTTGAGCAGCAGGAAGCTGCCCGTGCCGTACGTGTTCTTGGCCGTGCCCGTGTCGTAGCAGGCCTGTCCGAACACCGCTGCCTGCTGGTCGCCGAGCGCCGAGGCCACCGGCACCCCGGCGAGCTGCCCGACCGCCGTGCCGTACACCTCGGCGGAGGACTTGATCTCGGGGAGCACGTCCTGCGGCACGTTCATGGCCGAGAGGATCGAGGTGTCCCACTGGAGCGTCTCGAGGTTCATCAGCATGGTGCGGCCGGCGTTGGTGACGTCGGTGACGTGCACCCCGCCGTCCGTGCCGCCGGTGAGGTTCCAGATCAGCCAGGAGTCGATGGTGCCGAAGGCGATCTCGCCGCGCTCGGCCCGCTGCCGCAGGCCCGGCACGTTGTCGAGCAGCCAGGCCGCCTTGGGCCCCGAGAAGTAGCTGGCCAGCGGCAGGCCCGTGGCCTCGCGGAAGCGGTCCTGGCCGTCCGTGCCGCCGAGTTCGTTGCACAGCGCGGAGGTGCGGGTGTCCTGCCACACGATCGCGTTGTGCACGGGCTTGCCGGTGGCGCGGTCCCAAAGGACCGTGGTCTCCCGCTGGTTGGTGATGCCGAGCGCGCTCAGGTCGCTCGCGCGCAGGCCCGCCTTCGCGAGCGCGCCGGCCACCACGGCCTGCACCTTGGACCAGATCTCGGTCGCGTCGTGCTCCACCCAGCCGGGCTTCGGGAAGATCTGGCGGTGTTCGCGCTGGTCGACGGCGACGATCGCGCCGTCCTGGTCGAAGATGATGCAGCGGCTCGAGGTGGTGCCCTGGTCGATCGCCGCGACGTATTTACGATCCGGCATGGGTTCCCCTTTTCGGAAAGCTGCTTCAGAAGGCTGCTCAGAACGCTGCGTTGAAGATGAGCCCGGCCAGCGCACCGCCGATCAGCGGGCCGACCACCGGCACCCAGGCGTAACCCCAGTCCGAACCGCCCTTGTTGGGGATCGGAAGGAACGCGTGGGCGATGCGCGGGCCCAGGTCGCGCGCGGGGTTGATGGCGTATCCCGTCGGCCCGCCGAGCGAGAGACCGATGCCGACGACGAGGAACGAGACGATCAGGACCTGCGTACCGGAGGTGCCGAGCCCCTTGGTCAGGCCGAACGCCAGAATCGGCAGCACCAGACCGATGGTCGCGATGACCTCGGTGACAACGTTCGCCACGGGGTTACGGATCTCCGGCCCCGTCGAGAAGATGCCGAGCGTGGGCTGCGAGGCCTCCTTGTCGGCGTTGGCCTGGAACTGCGCGTAGTACACCAGCCAGCACAGCACGGCACCCAGGATGGCGCCGATCATCTGGCCCAGGATGTACAGGTGAACCTGGTCCCAGTCACCGGTGTCGATGGCGATGCCGAGCGTGACCGCGGGGTTGAGGTGACCGCCCGACAGCGGTGCGGCGGTGTACGCGCCCGCGAGCACACCGAATCCCCAGCCGAAGGCGATGACGACCCACCCGGCGGCCTTCGCCTTGGAGTGGTTGAGCGTGACGGCGGCGCACACGCCGGCGCCGAAAAGAATCAGAATCGCGGTGCCGATGATCTCACCGACGAAGACGTCCCCATTCGAGTACATGGCGGCTCCCTTGGCCCTGGCCCGGAGCCTGGCGCCCCGGTCCTCCGTGCAGGGTGCGGTTCCCACTGCTGCGCCGAAGGCAGGGGAGTCCGCCCCGCCCGGCGTCCGTGACGAGCGTGCCGTCGCAGCCGAATCGCCCGTGGGGGAGAAGCCTTGTGACCAGGGAGCAGCCCTGAAAACGGCCAGGGAGAAGCCCTGAAGGCGCCTTGACATCTTGGGGCGGCGATGCCGACTGACACCGGGAAGTGTTCACCGCGCCCGAGGGAGCGTCAAGGTCGCGGACGGGAAGGGAATGGACCCCTTCCGCCGGTTTCGGGAGGCCGTGTGCGGGGGAGTGGAGGCCGGCCGGAACTTCCCGGCCCCCGCGTCCCGTACGTCTGGCGCCCGCCGCGCCCGTACGTCTGTACCCGCAGGGTCCGCACGTCTGACGCCAGCCGCGTCCGTACGTCTGGCGCCAGCCGCGTCTGTACGTCTGGCGCCCGCCGCGCCCGTATGTCGCCTGCGGCCTACCGCACCGCCACCACAGCCGAACCGTGGCCGAACAAGCCCTGGTTCGCGGTGATGCCGACCCGCGCCCCGGCCACCTGACGCTCACCCGCCGCCCCGCGCAACTGCCAGGTCAGCTCGCAGACCTGCGCGATGGCCTGCGCGGGCACCGCCTCGCCGAACGAGGCAAGCCCGCCACTGGAGTTGACCGGCACCCGCCCGCCAGGCGACGTGGCGCCCTCGCGCAGCAACTTGGCCCCCTCGCCTTCGCCGCACAGCCCGAGGTCCTCGTACCACTGCAACTCAAGGGCCGTGGACAGGTCGTACACCTCGGCCAGCGAGAGCTCCTCGGGCCCGATCCCGGCCTCCTCGTACGCGGCATGCGCGATCGACGCACGGAAGCCGCGCGCGGGCGGTGCGACGGCCGCCGCCGAGTCGGTGGCGATGTCCGGCAGGTCGAGCACGGTCTGCGGGTACTGCGGCGTCACGGTCGACACCGCCCGGATCCGTACGGGATCGGCGTGCCCGTGCCGCCGGGCGAACTCCAAGCTCGACAGGACCAGCGCCGCGGCACCGTCGGAGGTGGCGCAGATGTCGAGCAGCCGCAGCGGATCGGCCACGACCGCCGAGGCAGCGACCTCCTCCGCGGTCACGGTCTTGCGGTAGCGGGCATACGGGTTGAGCGCGCCGGAGGCCGCGTTCTTCACCTTCACCTGGGCGAAGTCCTCCAGCGTGTCCCCGTGCACCGCCATGCGGCGGCGGGCGTAGAGGCCGAAGTACGCGGGGTTGGTGGCACCGAGCACGCGGAACCGCAGCCAATCGGGGTCGTCCGGACGGTCGCCGCCGGCGGGCCGGAAGAACCCCTTCGGCGCGGCGTCGGCACCGACCACGAGCACCACATCGGCCAGCCCCGCAAGGATCTGGGTCCGCGCGGTGCTGATCGCCTGAGCGCCCGAGGCGCAGGCCGCGTACACGCTCGTCACGCGCGCACCCTGCCACCCGAGCGCCTTCGCGAAGGTCGCACCGGCCACATACCCGGGATAGCCGCCCCGCACGGTGTCGGCCCCGACGATCGACTGCACGTCGCGCCAGTCGACACCGGCGTCCTCAAGTGCCTTGCGCGCGGCCACCGTTCCGTACTCGACGAAGCTGCGCCCCCACTTGCCCCACGCGTGCATCCCGGCCCCGAGGACCGCCACATCCCGGCTCATCGCGCGCTCACCGGCCTGAAGTGCCAAGTGGTCCACACCGTCTCCGCGTCCTCGTTCAACACCCCGGGCACGACCTCGACCTCCATGCCGACCTCCACATCGGCCGCCGTCACACCCGGCGGCGCCTGCCCGAGCACCACCATCCGCTCGGCCTCCAGCTCCACGGCGAGCAGCGTGTACGGCTCCCACGCGACGTCCGGATCGGACACGTAGGGGAGCGGCGGCCGGTACCGCCCGTCCGTGTAGGACCAGACGCGCCCGCGCCGGGACAGCGGCACCTCGACGAGCTCACCGCCCCCGCACCCGGGATTGCGGCAGAAGCCGTCCTCACGGGGGAAGAACACCGCACTGCACGCGGCACACCGCGTCCCGAGCAGCCGGAACTCCTCGCCCTCCCCGGTGAACCAGTCGGCCACCACAGGCGTACGCGTTCGAGTCAAGGCCCCTCCCCGGCACCGGATCTGACGGAACGTCAGAAGTGTGCCACGGAGAACGGAAGCCCGTAAGGCATCGGGATCACTTGGCGCCCGTGACGCCCACCACGGAACGCCTCGACATCGGAGAACCGAAGCCGCGTCGCCTGCGTCTGGGAAGAGGTGAGGCCAACACCGCCACGCGCACGACGGCATGGCGGGCACCCCGCCTCACCACGGCCGGCGGCCAGGACCCACGGGGGTGGTCCTGGCCGCCTTCGCCGATCGGGCTGCTGCCCACTCGCCGACTTCTGCCGTACGGGCGGGCCCTACCGCCCGCCCACCGACCTCCGGCTCACCGGAAAGTCGAAGTAGGTGTCGGGGAACGGCTCGGGCTTGTAGGTGAAGTGCCACCACTCCTCAGGCAGATTGACGAACCCCAGCTCGCTCAGCGTCCCCCGCAGTAGATCCCGGTTGGCCCGCTGCTCGCCGGTGATCCGCGGATCGTCCGTGTGCGACAGCGTGTCGAAGCAGTCGTATCCCGTGCCCATGTCCACCGAGCTGTCGGGGAAGCGCTCGTCCTGCGGTGCGTAGCACGGCACGAGCGGCTCGCCCGGCACGTACGGGCGCGTGGGCCGGGCCGGCAGCTTCACCAGCGTGAGGTCAACCGTCGAGCCACGGCTGTGCCCGGACTTCTCGGCGATGTAACCGTCCGCGAACAGCCGGGACTTGTCCACCTTCGGATAGAACTCCGCCTTCATCCGCTCGTCGCTGAGATCCTCGGCCCACCGGACGAAGTGGTCCACGGCCCGCTGCGGCCGGTAGCAGTCGTACACCTTGAGCGAGTAGCCCTGCCGTAGCAGCTTGCGCTGCGCTTTGTGCAGGGCCAGCGCGGCCGGCTTGGTGAGGATGCAGACCGGCTGCCGGTAGCCGTCGATCCGCTCGCCGACGAAGTTGTGCGCGGTCGTGTAGCGCATCTCGTGCAGGATCGTCGGGTCCACCCGGTCGAGCGCCACGAACTCCTCGGGCGCCTTGGGCTCCGGCTTCGCGCCCGCGGTGACGGGTGCGGCCGTCGCGGTGAGCAGCGCGGCGGCGGCGACGGCAAGGGCGCGCCACAGGGCGCGGGTACGCGGAAGACGAGTCATGGCCACTCCGTCTACCAGGCGGACGGGGCGGCTGGGAAGGGTGCGTCCCCCGCGGCGCGCCGGAACGGCGGGACGTGAGGGCAAGGGCCGGCGCACCGCTCGCGAGCGGCGTACGGGTGGGGGATGCGCAGGGCGTGTCGGCGATCCGCTACAGTCCCGCCCGTGTCCGAGCCTGTACCCTCCCCCGCCAAGTCCGCGAAGAACAGCCACTGTTCGACCTGCGGCGCTCCCTATGCAGACCTCTCCGGATGGCCGCGCACCTGCGCGGTCTGCGGCGATGTGGCATACCGCAATCCGCTTCCGGTTGCGGTCGCCCTGCAACCCGTCCACGACACGGAGGGCATGGGCCTCCTCGTCGTCACGCGCGCCATCGAGCCGGCCCGCGGTCAACTCGCGCTGCCTGGCGGCTTCGTGGACCACGACGAGGACTGGCGGCGCGCGCTGGTACGGGAGTTGCACGAGGAGACCGGCATCGAGGGCGACGACCGCGACGTCCGCCTCGCCGACGCCCTGAGCTCCCCGGACGGCCACCTCCTGCTCTTCGGTGTGCTGCCGCCGCGCCCTGCCGCCGAACTCCCGCCGTTCGTCCCGACGGCCGAGACGTCGGCCCGCTCGATTCTCCGCGCCCCCGCCGGCCTGGGCTTCCCGCTCCATACGGTCGCGGCGGCGGCATGGTTCGAGGGGCGGTACGCGTAGCCTGAGTAAGGGGTGAACGGCATATGCACCCCTATACTTGGCACCCCTATACTCCACGCATGACGAGCCCGGAGTTCCACGAGCAGCCCGCTATACGCCGCGCGGAAGCGGCGGACGCCGATGCCCTGACCGCCCTCATGCATGCGTCGCGGGCCTACCGGGGCGCGTACGCATCGATCCTCCAGGGCTACCGCGTGACCCCCGACTACGTGGCCCGCCACCGCGTGTTCCTCGCCGAGGACGCGCACGGCACCCTGCTCGGCTTCTACGCGCTGGTGTGCTCGCCGCCCGAGCTGGACCTGGCCTTCGTCGCGGACGAGGCCCAGGGCCGGGGCGCGGGCCGGCTCCTCCTCACGCACATGCTGGACGAGGCCCGCGCGGCGGGGCTTCCCGGCGTACGGGTCGTCTCGCACCCGCCGTCGGAAGGCTTCTACCGCGCGCTGGGCGCCCGCCGCACCGGCACCCTCCCGGCCAGTCCGCCCAAGGTCACCTGGGAGCGTCCGGAGCTGTGGTTCGACCTGTCGGCAACGGCAACCCCAGCCACAACGGCAGCGAAGCCCGACGATTCGCCGTCCCCGCCCCTCACACCCCTCGAACCCGCACCGTCCCCGTGACATCCACGATTCCTGTGGCCGTCTCGCGGACCACGACCACCCGGTCGTTCTTCCACCGCGTCACATAGCGCTCGACCTCGCCCCGCTCCCACCCGTCGCCGGGATCGCGCACGACGAGCCCACCGCCCGTACGCCCCCGCATCGGCGCCCACACCTCCAGCTCGACCTCCCCGTCGTCCCCGAGCACCGGCACCACGGTGCCCGCCCGGGCGAGCACGGGGATCCGGGATGCGGGCGCGTCGAGCAGCACCTGCCCCGGTCCCTCGTACGCCTGCCCGGTCGCCGTGTCGTACCAGAGCCCGCGCGGCAGCCGCACCGCACGCCGGTCCGCGCCCGGCTCGAACACCGGAGCCACCAGGAACGCGTCCCCGAGCAGAAACGCGTCGTCGCAGTCCCGCAGCGCCCGGTCCTCCGGAGCCGACCACCACAACGGCCGCACATACGGCGCCCCGGTGCGGTGGGCGAGCTGGGAGAGCGTCACGAAGTACGGGTGCAGCCGCCTGCGTTCCCGCAGCGCCGCCCGCGCGTGCCCGAGCACCTCGTCCCCGTACGTCCACGGCTCCCGCCGCCCGGCGTTCATCGCCGAGTGCGTACGGAACAACGGCAGCCAGGCCCCCAGCTGGAACCACCGCAGATACAGCTCCGCCGACGGCCGCCCGTCGAACCCGCCCACATCCGGCCCGGAATACGGCACCCCGCACAGCCCGAGGCCGATCACCAGCGCCAGCGAGGCCCGCAGCCCCGCCCAGCTCGTCTCGACATCCCCGGACCAGGTGCCGCCGTACCGCTGCATCCCCGCCCACCCCGAGCGCGAGAACAGGAACGGCCGCTCCCGGGGCCGCAGTTCGCACAGCCCCTCGTACGCGGCCCGCGCCATGCACAGCCCGTAGACGTTGTGCGCCTCGCGGTGATCGCCCCCGCGCCCGTCCAGCGCGTGCCGCGCCGACCGCGGCAGCGACGGATCGCCGAACGCGACGAACGACACCGGCTCGTTCATGTCGTGCCAGAACCCGGAGAACCCCTGGCCGAGCCGCTCGGCGTACTGCCGACCCCACCAGGCCCGCACATGCGGCGCGGTGAAATCGGGGTACACGGACTCACCCGGCCACACCACCCCGCGTACGAGCCGGCGCCGCGCATCCCGTACGAACGCGTCCTCGGCCCTGCCCGAGTCGAACAGCGCGTTCCCGGGCTCGGCCTTCACGGCCGGATCGACGATCGACACGAGCCGCGTCCCCTGCGCCCTCAACTCCTCGGCGAGCTTCGGCAGTTCGGGGAAGTGCTCACGGTCGACGGTGAACACCTGGTGCGCGTCGTAGTGGTCGATGTCGAGGTGCACCGCGTCCAGCGGAAGCTCGCGCTCGCGGTATCCGGCGACCACCCGCCGCACCTCCGCGGCCGATCCGAACCCCCACCGCGCGTGCTGATACCCGAGCGCCCAGGAGGGCGGCACCGCCGGCGCCCCGGTCAGCGAGGCCCAGGCCTGGAGCACCCGCGAGGGCGTCCCGACCACCACCCAGCAGCGCAACGGCCCGCCGTCCATGCGGAGTTCGGACGTGCCGGGCCGGTCGTGCCCCGACCCCGCCCCCTCCTCGCCCTCGCGCAGCGTGACGCTGCCGTCCCAGGAATTGTCGTGGAAGACCAGATGCGTCCCCGCGTCCGCCACCACCATCTGCACGGGCATCGTCAGATACAGCGGATCGTCCCCCGGCTTGAACGAGCCGCCCGGATCCGTGTTCCACAGCCGGTACGTCCCGTCCGGCAGCCGCGGCCCAGCCGCCCGCCCGCCGAGCCCGAAGAACCGCGCGTCGGCGGCCACTTCGGACCGCTGCACCCACCGCGCCCCGCCCCCGTTCGCGGGCTCCCACCAGCGCGGCGGCAGATCCCGGCGCAGCACCACACCGCCCGGGGTGCGCACCTCGACCGTGCCGTGCCGCGACACCACCACGGTGACCCGCTCCGACACCACCCGCCAGCCGCCGTCCTTGTCCGGCTCAAGGAACGCCCGCGGGTCCGGCTCGCCGCGCAGCCCCGACAGCGCGTACGAGGGATCAGGCTCCGCGCCGTCCCAACCCCAGAAGACGGCACCGCCCCCGGTCACACACACCCGCAGTTCGGACCGCGCGAACCGCACCACACCGCCGCCGGGCCCCGGCTCGACCCCGGTCACCGGGCCAGGGACCCGCGCCCGCTCGGCGCCCCGTCGCGGCAGCCCGGCCGCATCGGCCCGCTGCCTGCGCCAGGCCGCGCGCACCGCCCGCAGCCCCTGAGCGGTTCCCACCATGCCGACAGCTCGTACCGAGCGCACCAGATCGTGACCGTTCATACCGCTCACCCTGTCACCGCAGAGGCCGCGCACAAGGGGGGTTCAACTGCCGTTCACCCGGGACGGGAGCACATCTTCACGCGGGAGCCGCACGCCCCGCCGCTGTGGCGCACCACCACCCACCCGCGCCCCGGACGCCACGGACGTGTGGGAGACCACTATGGTGCGGAAGTCGATCACGTGGCATCGTCCCTGTCAGCCGCACCGTGTTCCGGCCGACGTGTTCCGATCGACCTGATCGCACCACCGACCCAGCCGCACGATGGACCGTCGACCCGGTGCACGTGCGGTCCACGCCCACCGCGCCAACACCGCGTACCGCTTGGGAGCCGCACCATGTCCACCGCCGCACCGCAGCCTCTGTGGCAGCCCGACGAGGCCCGGATCGCCGCCGCCCGCGTCACCCGCTTCCAGAGCTGGGCCGCCGCCCACCACGGCGCGCCCGCCGAAGGGGGATACGAGGCCCTGCACCAGTGGTCGGTCAGGGACCTCGAGGCGTTCTGGCAGGCCGTCGTCGAATGGTTCGACATCCGCTTCTCGACCCCGTACGAGCGCGTACTCGGCGACCGCTCCATGCCCGGTGCCCGGTGGTTCCCCGGCGCCACCCTCAACTACGCGGAACACGCCCTGCGCACGGCCGCGGACCGCCCCGACGAGCCGGCCCTCGTCTGCGTGGACGAGACCCACGAACAGCGCCCGGTCTCCTGGTCCGAACTCCGCCGCCAGGTCGGCTCCCTCGCCGCCGAACTGCGCGCACTCGGCGTCCGTCCCGGCGACCGCGTCAGCGGCTACCTGCCCAACATCCCGCAGGCCGTCGTCGCCCTCCTTGCCAGCGCCGCCGTCGGCGCAGTGTGGACCTCCTGCGCACCCGACTTCGGCGCCCGCAGCGTCCTCGACCGCTTCCAACAGGTCGAGCCCGTCGTCCTGTTCACCGTCGATGGCTACCGCTACGGCGGCAAGGAGCACGACCGCCGCGACACGGTCGCCGAGCTCCGCGCCGAACTCCCCTCCCTGCGTGCGGTCGTGCACATCCCGCTCCTGGGCACCGAGGCTCCCGAAGGCGCCCTCGAATGGGCCGCCCTCACTGCGGCCGACACCGAGCCGGTCTTCGCACAGGTCCCCTTCGACCACCCGCTCTGGGTCCTCTACTCCTCCGGCACGACGGGCCTGCCGAAGGCCATCGTCCAGTCCCAGGGCGGCATCCTCGTCGAGCACTTCAAGCAGCTCGGTCTGCACTGCGACCTCGGCCCCGAGGACCGCTTCTTCTGGTACACCTCCACCGGCTGGATGATGTGGAACTTCCTCGTCTCCGGCCTCCTCACCGGCACCACGGTGATCCTCTACGACGGCAGCCCCGGCTACCCCGACACCGGCGCCCAGTGGGCCGTCGCCGAGAAGACCGGCGCCACCCTGTTCGGCACCTCCGCCGCGTACGTCATGGCCTGCCGCAAGGCCGGCGTCCACCCCGGCCGCGACCACGACCTCTCGCGCATCCAGTGCGTCGCCACCACCGGCTCCCCGCTGCCCCCGGACGGCTTCCGCTGGCTGCACGACGAGGTCCGCGAAGACCTCTGGATCGCCTCGGTCTCCGGCGGCACCGACGTCTGCTCCTGCTTTGCCGGCGCGGTGCCGACCCTCCCGGTCCACATCGGCGAGCTCCAGGCCCCCGGCCTCGGCACCGACCTCCAGTCCTGGGACCCCCAGGGCAAGCCCCTCATCGGCGAGGTCGGTGAACTGGTCGTCACCAACCCCATGCCGTCCATGCCGATCCACTTCTGGAACGACCCCGACGGCAGCCGCTACCACGACAGCTACTTCGACACGTATCCCGGCGTCTGGCGCCACGGCGACTGGATCACGATCACCGACCGCGGCTCCGTGATCATCCACGGCCGCTCCGACTCGACGCTGAACCGCGGGGGAGTCCGCATGGGCTCCGCCGACATCTACGAGGCCGTCGAACGCCTCCCCGAAATCCGCGAATCCCTCGTCATCGGCATCGAACAGCCCGACGGCGGCTACTGGATGCCCCTGTTCGTCCACCTCGCACCCGGCGCGGTCCTCGACGACGACCTTCGTACGAAGATCAAGCAGACCATCCGCGAAGCGTGCTCCCCGCGCCATGTGCCCGACGAGATCATCGAGGCCCCCGGCGTCCCGCACACCCTCACGGGCAAGCGCATCGAGGTCCCGGTCAAGCGCCTGCTCCAGGGAGCCCCGCTCGACAAGGCCGTCAACCCCGGCTCGGTCGACAACCTCGAACTCCTCGAGTTCTACGCCGACCTGGCCGCCCGACGCCGCGCCTGACCCGACCTCCGGCTTCCCCCTGAACACCGATGTCAGTGCCGCCGATTACGGTGAGTGAGCATTGACCGCTTCGTGTTCAGGGGGACGCATGACACACACCACGCAGGTACGGAACGACAGGATGCGGCGCTCCCTGCGCCGCGAGGTCGCCGGCACCATCGGCCTCATCACCGACGCGGAGGACTTCGCGGCGATGCGGCACTACCGCACCTTCGCCTTCGACGACCACGGCTCCTACCTCCGCGAGGTCGAGGGCCTGCTGAAATCCCTCGACGCCCAGGGCAGACACACGACCCTGGCCCTCTTCGACCCCGAGGAGTACGAGGAGTTCTGCGCGGAGGCGGCCCTCGACCCGGACCGGCCGGCCAGCCGCAGCAGCTTCACCGCGGACCTCGCCGCGCAGGGCGCCACCGTCACCTATGACGGCAGCCCGCTGGCCACCCTCGTACCCGCCCTGATCGACGAAGCGGTCCGCCAGTCGACCTGGGAGTACGCGAGCTCAGTCCTCGCCGGCATCGGCGACTGCGCCGACTGCGGCCAGGACATCGGCCGCGCCGCCTTCGCCCGGGCCGCCGCCCTCCTTACCCAGGTCCTCGACGCCATCGCGCACGGCACGCACCACCTGGTGTGCAGCACCCCGCTGCCCACACACGACCTGACCGCGGCGTTGCACGCCGCCACCGACCCTGACGGCCGAATCCACCTCGACGAGGACGCGGCCCTGCACTTCACCTCGGTGCTCGCGGTGGCCCTCGCCACCCGGAGCGCCGGCGGCCTCGTCGTCCGCACCCGCCGCCCCGGCACCCACGACCGCGTCCAAGGCTGGCGCCTGCGCGGCGAGTTGCTCCTGCCGCTCACCGCGGCAGAGGTCTTCGACGCGTACTGCACGGATGTCGACTCGGGAGAGCCGCTGCCACCCGAATCCGGGGTCGACTACTGCGCGGCACCCGACCTGGGGCCATTCGAGGGTCACGCGCACTGAGCGCACCCCGCGGAGGAGGCCCCGCACCCTCCGCCGAAAAGCCCGGAGGGCGCCCCACCGTGTGGTGGGACGCCCTCCGGACAGCACTCGGCTCAGGCTTACTCGCCGGACAGCACGGCCTGCGCGGCGGCGCGGGCCTCCTCCGCCGACTCCGCGGCACGCGCGGCGGCCGCCGCACGCTCGCACTGGGCCAGCGTGTACTTGGCGAGCGTCGCCCGCACATACGGAATCGACGCGGCACCCATGGACAGGGAGGTCACACCCAGACCGGTCAGCACACAGGCGAGCAGCGGGTCGGACGCGGCCTCACCGCACACGCCACAGCTCTTGCCCTCGGCCTTCGCGGCCTCGGCCGACAGCGCCACCAGGTCGAGCAGCGCCGGCTGCCACGGGTCCTGCAGACGCGAGACGGCACCGACCTGACGGTCGGCGGCGAAGGTGTACTGCGCGAGGTCGTTCGTGCCGATCGACAGGAACTCGACCTCCTGCAGCACCGAACGCGCACGCAGCGCGGCCGACGGGATCTCGACCATCGCACCGAACTTGGCCTGCAGACCGGCCGCACGGCACGCGTCGGCGAACGCCTTCGCGTCGGCGCGGTCGGCCACCATCGGCGCCATGACCTCGAGGTACACCGGCAGGCCCTCGGAGGCCTTGGCCAGCGCGGTCAGCTGCGTCCGCATGACCTCGGGGTTCTCGAGCAGCGTGCGCAGACCACGGACACCGAGCGCCGGGTTCGGCTCATCGGCCGGCGTCAGGAAGTCCAGCGGCTTGTCGGCACCGGCGTCGAGCACCCGCACGACCACACGGCCCTCGGGGAAGGCCTCGAGCACCTTGCGGTACGCCTCGACCTGCTTCTCCTCGGACGGCGCCTTCTTGCTGTCGTCCAGGAACAGGAACTCGGTGCGGAACAGACCCACACCCTCGGCACCCGCCTCGACGGCCGCCGGCACGTCCGCCGGACCACCGACGTTGGCGAGCAGCGGCACCTTGTGACCATCGGACGTGGCACCGGGACCGGACGAAGCGGCCAGAGCCGCCTTGCGCTCCTCGGCGGCCTTCTCCAGCTCGGCCCGCTTCTCGGCGGTCGGCTCGACGAAGATCTCACCGGTGCTGCCGTCCACGGCGATGACCTTGCCCTCGGGCAGCTCGCCCGCACCGGGCAGCGCCACGACGGCGGGCACACCGAGCGCACGCGCGAGGATGGCGCTGTGGCTGGTCGGCCCGCCCTCCTCGGTCACGAATCCGAGCACGAGCGCCGGGTCGAGCAGCGCGGTGTCGGCCGGCGCCAGGTCACGGGCGATCAGCACATACGGCTTGTCGCTGTCCGGCACACCCGGCATCGGCACACCCAGCAGCCGCGCGACGATACGGTTCCGCACGTCGTCGAGGTCGGCCACACGACCCGCCATGTACTCACCGGCACCCGCGAGCAGCTCGCGGTAGTGCGAGAACGCGTCGTAGACACCGCGCTCAGCAGTGCTGCCCACAGCAATCCGACGGTCGACGTCGGCCATCAGCTCCGGGTCCTGAGCGATCATGGCCTGCGCCTCGAGCACCGCCTGCGCCTCGCCGCCGGCCAGATTGCCCCGCGCGTTCAGATCGGCGGCCACAGCCTCGACCGCCTGCCGGGCGCGCCCCTGTTCGCGCTCGGCCTCCTCCGCGGGAATCTGCTTGGCCGGCGGCTCGAGTACCGCCGTGCCCATGTGCCGAACCTCGCCGATCGCCACACCGTGGCTCACGCCGACGCCTCGCAGCGTTGTCTCCATTTCACCGTCTCCGATAGTTGCGACGGTCCGGGCCGCCGCGGTGGATGTCGTACCTGCCGCCCTCAGCGGCGATGACGTCACTTCCAGCTGAAGAGAGCGTCGCCGGCCTTCACGTCGGCAGCGTCGACGACGTCGGCCAGGGACTCGGCCGTGGCCTCGAGCGCCACGATCGGGCACACCGGCGACTTGCCGGCAGCCTCGACGGCCGCGGGGTCCCAGCGCACGACCGCCTGGCCGCGCTGCACGGTGTCGCCCTTGTTGACGAGCAGCTCGAAGCCCTCGCCGTTGAGCTGAACGGTGTCGATGCCCAGGTGCGTCAGCACGCCGTGCCCTTCACTGTCCACGACGACGAACGCGTGCGGGTGAAGCGAGACAACGACGCCATCGACGGGCGAGACGGCCGCGCCGGCCTCACGCACGGGGTCGATAGCAGTGCCGGGGCCGACCATCGCGCCGGAGAACACCGGGTCGGGAACGGCCGCGAGCCCGATGGCCCGGCCGGCGAGGGGGGACGTCACAGACGTCATGAGGAGCCTCCCAGGGGTGGAGAGTCTGTACACGCCGTCACTGCCTGTCCTGGACGACGCACTGTTCAGAAGCGTAAGTCATAAGAAGTCCCGCTTCCGCACAACTAGTCCCGGTTCAACGGACCTAGGACCTTCCGGCACGGATTTGCGTCCGCTCGAAGCGAGATGTACTGTCGTACTCCTGCCCGGGACCACGGAGCGCTTCAAGCGCCCGGCCCAGGCGGCCTCAATCAAGCTGGATCCTATCTCTCCATCTGATTCCGCGTGCTCGCGGGAGGGTGGTCAGAGAGACAGAAAATGCCTGATAGAGTTTGAAACACCGAAGGGAAGCCCGGAGGAAAGCCCCAGAGAATATCTCTGCGGGTGAGTACAAAGGAAGCGTCCGTTCCTTGAGAACTCAACAGCGTGCCAAAAGTCAACGCCAGATTGACAACCCCGTCTCTCTCATTCGAGAGGACGCGGTTCCTTTGAAAAAGTCCATCCCACTGGGATGGCACATCAGCGAGGACGCTGAGAACAGTCGGCTTATTCCGCCGTACTGTTCCGCTCAACGCGGATGGGAACCCGATTACGGGTACACATTCACGGAGAGTTTGATCCTGGCTCAGGACGAACGCTGGCGGCGTGCTTAACACATGCAAGTCGAACGATGAACC
>NZ_FNFF01000007.1:202749-365967 GCF_900100315.1 Streptomyces indicus | reverse complement strand
CGCAACGGTGCTTACTGCGATGACGGCAACCGGGTGCAGTGGCACATCCAGGTCGCCACCGGAACAGCGGACGGCACGCTCGCATTCTCCGACCTTCAGGCCAACTACTGGGCCGTGTGAGCCGGAGGAGAGCCATGACCGAAGCCGCCAAGCGCACCCTCCGCACCGTGCTGCAGACTGCGGTCGGCATAGCCGTCGTCCTGCCCGCTCTCGTCGAGGCCTCAGGCATCCCCGCGGGTCTGCCGTGGGTGGCGGGCGCGCTCGCCGTCGCCGGCGGTCTCGCCAGAGCCATGGCGTTGCCGGGCGTGCAACAGCTGCTGCCTCCGTGGCTGCGTACGGGAGAAGCCGTGACGGCAGGCGCAACGGAAGGAGATCCGCCATGAGCGCCCAGCGCACGAGTGTTCCGGACGCGACCCCCGTGGCCCTGGAGCTGGAACGTCTGCGCGGAACCGTCGAGGCGGGATTCGCCAGGGCCGACGGTTCCCTCGCCCTCCTGGTGCAGCGCAGCGACCAGACCGACAAGCAGCTCGTCGATCACGAGGCGCGGATCGACGCTCTGGAGCGCGCCCGCTGGCCGCTGCCTTCGGTTGCAGCGGTGACCGGGGTGATCGCGCTGATCACCGCGATGTACGGCACGTTCCTGCGATAGCGAGAGGGGCCCCGCCGATGCCGGCGGGGCCCCTCTTCGCGTACGTGCGACGCCACGTATGGGCGCGGGATGTCAGCGCGAGCGCTTCGCCAGTCGCTCCACGTCCAGGAGGATCACCGCGCGGGCCTCCAGGCGGAGCCAGCCGCGGCCCGCGAAGTCGGCGAGCGCCTTGTTGACCGTCTCGCGCGAGGCGCCGACCAGCTGGGCCAGCTCTTCCTGCGTGAGGTCGTGCACGACGTGGATGCCCTCTTCGGACTGCACGCCGAAGCGGCGCGACAGGTCGAGGAGCGCGCGGGCCACACGGCCCGGCACGTCGGAGAAGACCAGGTCGGACATCTGGTCGTTGGTCTTGCGCAGGCGCCGGGCGACGGCGCGCAGGAGCGCGGCGGCCACCTCCGGGCGCGCGTTGAGCCACGGCTGGAGGTCGCCGTGGCCGAGGCCGAGCAGCTTGACCTCGGTCAGCGCGGAGGCGGTCGCGGTGCGCGGGCCCGGGTCGAACAGCGAGAGCTCACCGATGAGCTCACCGGGGCCGAGGACGGCGAGCATGTTCTCGCGGCCGTCGGGGGAGGTGCGGTGCAGCTTCACCTTGCCCTCGGTGACCACGTAGAGGCGGTCACCCGGGTCGCCCTCGTGGAACAGCGCGTCGCCGCGCGCGAGGGTCACCTCACTCATGGAGGCGCGCAGCTCCGCCGCCTGCTCGTCATCGAGCGCCGCGAAGAGCGGGGCGCGCCGCAGAACGTCGTCCACGAGTTCTCTCCTATGTCGACCGGCTCAAGAGGCTGTGGTGCCCATCTTGCCGGACGTAGCAAACAGTGTGATCAGTCACAACAAGTTTGCCGTACCGACGAGGTGTCCAGTGCGACAGGGGGCCCAATCGGGGGCCCGCGGGCGAGATCCGGCCATTTTCGGGAGGGTCCGCGTGAGCAGGCCCGGAGCTCCAACAGGCCGGTGAGAGCGCTGGCCAAGGGTGTACGGCGGGATGGTTGCCCCGGCTGATTCTGCTGTGGGCGAACGGCTGGCGAACGGACCGCCGCGATCCCGGAGAAAGCGGCAAAACGGGCAAATGGGCGGGCCGGGAGTCGAGCCCTGTCCTCACTTGTCGGGGCCGAGGCCTCACCTGTCGGGACCGAGCCATCACCTCTCGGGGCCGAGCTCCTTCGCGTCGCCCTCCTCCAGCGGAACCGTCACCGTCAGCACCGTCCCCTCCCCGGGCGCGGACTCCACCGTCAGCGTCCCGCCCAGCTGCCGCACCCGGACCCGGATCGCCGGCAGGCCGTGGCCGCGCGCGCCCTCGGGCGTGTCCGGCAGCGCGGCCGGATCGAATCCCCGCCCGTCGTCGGCGATGTCGAGGACGGCACGGTCCTCGAGGGTGGTCAGCGTGAGGACGGCGGTGGTGGCGCGGGCGTGTTCCCGTACGTTCGCGAGGGCGCCCTGCGCGATCCGCAGCAGCGTCGCCTGCACCTGCTCCGGCAGTTCCGCGCTCCCCGGTCCCGGCTCCTCATCGGGCCCGGCCATGTGCCCCTCCGTATGGACGAGCACCCGCAGCCGCTCGTCGCTCTCGCGCGCGGCCAGCGCCCGCAGCGCGTCCGGCAGGCCGCCGGACAGGGCGAGGTCGGCCGGTGCGAGGTCGTGCACGAAGCGACGGGCCTCCGTGAGGTTGTGCTCGACGATCTTCGTGGCCGCGCGGACGTGCCCCTGCGCCTTGGCCGGATCCGTGCCCCAGGTCCGCTCGGCCGCCTGGAGCAGCATCTGCTGGCTGGACAGGCCCTGGGCGAGGGTGTCGTGGATCTCCATGGAGAGGCGCTGGCGCTCGGCGAGGGTGCCGGCCCGGCGTTCGGTGGCGGCGAGTTCGCGGCGGGTGCGGATCAGGTCGTCGATCAGCCGGCGCTGCCGCTCCGCGAGCCGTTCCATGTGCAGGAACACGGCGGTGGCGAAGCCGGCCACGGCGGCCGGGCCGACCACCACGTCCAGGTCGAACCGGGTCGACAGCGCCAGCTGGGCGATGATCACGAAGATCGTCAGGACGCCCACCAGGACGCACGCGGCGACCGGCGGCAGGATCCGCAGCGCCGCGTAGATCAGCGGCACGGCCACCCACGCGAAGCTCGGCGCGAGGTCCACCAGGACCGCCCACACCACGACCACCGCGGCGAGCCAGACGACCCGCCAGGTCTGCGGCCGCCGCGCCGACGGGTTCATCGCCGTGTACGCATCACGGCCCACGCCGGAGGCGTACAGGACGGCGAGGAGCGCGGCGAGGCAGATGACCGTGGTCGTGTTGACCGAGGCCGGGTGGCGCTGGATGAAGCGGACGAGGGCCGTGCCGTGCAGCACGAAGAACGTCAGATGCATGACGAGCGTCAGCCAGCGCGCGTCCGGGTCCGCCGCCTCCGGGAGGAGATCCGTCTCGTCAGGTCGCAGGTCCGCTTCGTCCGGTCGCGGGCCCGCCTTGTCCGGCCGCAGGTCCGTCTCGTCCGGTCGCAGGTCCGCCTCCTCGGGGTGTGTCCGGGCGCCGTCCGGTCGTACGGCCGTCTGCTCGGGCCGCACTCGGGCTTCGGCCTGCCGCACCCGGGAGTCCGGACCGGCCGCCCCGCCGGGCACCCCGGCGTCCGGCCCCCCGCCGGGTTCCGGTGGGGTCCCCGCGCCGGGGGTCGCCCCGTCTTCCGCTCGCACCGCGCCCCTTCCGGCCGCCGGAGTTCTCCCGCAGAGCATCTGGGGGTCTCCGGATCTCCGGATCTCCGGATCTCCGGATCTCCGGGTCTTGGGATCCCCAGGTCTCCGCAAAGCATCTCGAGTCCGGACACCATTCTCATTCGGGCCCTCACCGGTGCGCACGAGGAGCGGGATCTTCGACCGGTCCGGGCCGGCCGAAGAGCCCGTCGGGAGCCAGGGCCCACAACGCTCGGAGCCCCGAACCGGCCGGCACGGCCAACACCCCACCCGCTGTCAGCCCCTCCCCGTACCCTCGTGGCATGGCGAAAAGCGACAAGGAGCCGGGTGCCGCGGGCCCTCCGGTGATCAGGAAAGCCAAGCCGCCGCAGACCCGGACCGGCCTGGTGCGTCAGGCGCGGAAGATCAACCGGGCGCTCGCCGAGGTGTATCCGTATGCCCATCCGGAGCTCGACTTCGAGAACCCCTTCGAGCTCCTGGTCGCCACGGTCCTCTCGGCGCAGACCACCGACCTGAGGGTCAACCAGACGACGCCGGCCCTCTTCGCCAAGTACCCGACGCCCGAGGACCTCGCCGCGGCCAACCCGGAGGAGGTCGAGGAGCTGATCCGCCCGACCGGCTTCTTCCGCGCGAAGACCAAGTCGATCATGGGCCTCGCCAGGGCGCTGCGCGACGAACACGGCGGTGAGGTGCCCGGCCGCCTGGAGGACCTGGTCAAGCTGCCGGGCGTGGGCCGCAAGACGGCGAATGTCGTCCTGGGCAACGCGTTCGGGGTCCCCGGCATCACCGTCGACACCCACTTCGGCCGCCTCGTGCGCCGCTGGAAGTGGACCGACGAGGAGGACCCCGAGAAGGTTGAGGCGCTGATCTGCGACATCTTCCCGAAGAGCGACTGGACGATGCTGTCGCACCGGATCATCTTCCACGGCCGCCGTATCTGCCACGCCCGCAAGCCCGCCTGCGGCGCCTGCCCGATCGCCGCCCTCTGCCCTTCGTACGGGGAAGGGGAGATCGACCCCGAGAAGGCGAAGAAGCTGCTCAAGTACGAGAAGGGCGGCTTCCCCGGCCAGCGTCTGAAGCCGCCGCCGGACTACCCGGGCATGGCCGCGCCCCCGATGGGGGCTGTGTGAGGGGGCAGCGACCGGGTGCGGTGACGGAGCAGCGATCGGGCGCGGTGACAGGGGAACGATCGGGTGCGCGCGAGGCGTTCACAGCTCCGAGCACTTCGTACGGGGGTAGCAGGGCATGACACACGCGAGCAGCGGCACCCACAGCGGTACCCACGCGGCCGGCGGCACCCACGGCGGTGACGTGGCCGTATCCAGCGAGGGCCTGCCCGAGTGGCTGGACCCGGTGGTCAAGGCCGTCGAGACGATCGAGCCGCGCCAGCTCAGCCGGTTCCTGCCGCCCGAGAGCGGCGCGGGCCGCCAGTCGGCCGTCCTGATCCTCTTCGGCGAGGGCGAGCAGGGGCCCGAGCTGCTCCTCATGGAGCGGGCCAGTTCGCTGCGTTCGCACGCGGGCCAGCCCTCGTTCCCGGGCGGCGCCCTCGACCCGGAGGACGGCGATCCGGCCGGCGACGGACCGCTGCGCGCGGCCCTGCGCGAGGCCGAGGAGGAAACCGGACTCGACCCCGCGGGCGTCCAGATCTTCGGGGTGCTGCCGAAGCTCTACATCCCGGTGAGCGGTTTCGTCGTCACCCCCGTCCTCGCGTGGTGGCGCGAGCCCACCCCGGTCGGCGTGGTGGACCCGGCCGAGACGGCCCGGGTGTTCACGGTTCCCGTGGCACATCTCACGGACGCCGAGCACCGCGTGACCTCGGTGCACCCGCGCGGCCACCAAGGACCGGCATTTCTGGTCGGTGAGGCTCTGGTCTGGGGTTTCACGGCCGGTCTGATCGACCGGATCCTGCACTACGCGGGCTGGGAGAGACCTTGGGACCGCACAAAGCAGGTCCCTCTCGACTGGCACGCATGACAGGCTTGGCCTCTGTGCTTTTGCCCGGGCACCCTCGGGGAAGGCACCCGGGACGTGCTCCGGAACGGGGCAGGACCGCAGATGTGACACGGCTGACCAGGGACGGGGCCGCGGAGACAGGACTCCGCGGCCGCGGACCGGCGATCGGCCCCGACCGCCGAGGAGTGGCGAACTGTGACGCGAGGCGAGGCGTGATTCGGTGAACGTCCTTGACATCCTGCTCGTTCTCGCCGCGGTCTGGTTCGCCATCGTGGGCTACCGCCAGGGCTTCGTGGTCGGCATCCTCTCGGTGCTCGGCTTCCTGGGCGGCGGCCTCGTCGCGCTCTACGTACTGCCGGTGATCTGGAAGCAGTTCACCGAGGAGCAGGCGGGCACGACGGCCGTCGTGGTCTGGGTCGTGGTGGTGATCGTCTGCGCCTCGGTGGGCCAGGCCTTCACGACGCACCTGGGCAACAAGCTGCGCCGCTACATCACTTGGTCCCCGGCCAGAGCCCTGGACGCCACGGGCGGCGCGGTGGTCAACGTCGCGGCGCTGCTCCTCGTCTCCTGGCTGATCGGCTCGCTGCTCGCGGGCACGACGATGCCCACGGTCGGCAAGGAGGTCCGCAACTCCAAGATCCTCAACGGGATCGACCGCGCCCTGCCGGGCCAGGCCGACACGTGGTTCACCAACTTCCGCTCGGTGCTCGCGCAGAACGGATTCCCGCAGGTCTTCAGCCCGTTCGCCAACGAGCCGATCACCGAGGTCCGCCCGCCCGACCCCAAGCTGGCGGGCAGCAGGGTCGCCGCCGAGGCCAAGGGCTCCATCGTCAAGGTCCTCGGCACGGCGAGCAGTTGCAGCAAGGTCTTCGAGGGCAGCGGCTTCGTCTTCGCGGACCGCCGCGTGATGACCAACGCGCACGTGGTCGGCGGCGTCGACGAGCCCACCGTCCAGATAGGCGGCGAGGGCAAGAAGTACGACGCCACCGTCGTGCTCTACGACTGGAAGCGCGACATCGCCGTGCTCGACGTACCGGATCTGGACGCGAAGCCGCTGCGGTTCACCGAGCGCGACGCGCAGACCGGCGACAGCGCGATCGTGGCCGGCTTCCCGGAGAACGGCGGGTACGACGTCCGCTCGGCCCGTATCCGCGCACGGATCAACGCCAGCGGACCGGACATCTACCACCGCGGCAGCGTCCGCCGCGACGTGTACTCGCTGTACGCGAACGTCCGCCAGGGCAACTCCGGCGGCCCGCTGCTCACCCCCGAGGGCAAGGTCTACGGCGTGATCTTCGCCAAGTCCCTGGACAGCGCGGACACCGGCTATGCGCTCACGGTGGATGAGATCCGCGAGGACATCAGCCGCGGCCTCAAGGCCAACCAGCAGGTGGACAGCCAGGAGTGCGCGCTGTAACTCCCCGGCGGGGGAGGGGGTGAGGCCGCGCCCGAGGGGTGCTCAGGCCCGCGTCGTATGACGCAGCCGGGCCGACACCCAGCGGGCGCGGCGGCGCAGGATGCGTGGGATCCCGATGGCCACTTGAGAGGACCGGTGACCCTGGCCCTGGGGGCCGCCTCCCTGGAACGGGTTCGGCGCCGAGGCCGAGCGGCGGTTGCGTGCTGCGTCACTGTAGTCGTGCGTCCAGCCCATACCCCGACGTCTGCCCGTGCCTCATGGTCGGTAACCGCACGAGCCGCACTCAATTGGCCTATGCGCGAGGCAAAAGCCGTTCGATGTACGGGTGTTCGCCCGGGGTTGCGGCGCTGTCTACCGGTCCGGCTCCGGGTCCCTCAGCCACTCCACGAGCTCCTTCGAGAAGCCCGCCGGATCCTCCTCGTGCGGGAAGTGCCCGAGCCCGTCGAACAGCCGCCATCGGTACGGCGCTTCGACGTACTCGCCCGAGCCCGCCGCGCTGCGCGTGCGCACCACCGGGTCCAGCGAGCCGTGCAGATGCAGCGTCGGCACCTGCACCGGCCGCTTCATCCGCCGGTAGAACTGGATCCCGTCCGGCCGCGCCAGGGAGCGCACCATCCACCGGTACGGCTCGATCGAGCAGTGCGCCGTGGACGGGATGCACATCGCCGTGCGATACGTGTCCACCGCGTCGTCGTCCGGCAGCCGCGGCCCCGACCAGTCCCGGATCAGCTCGCCCACCAACGCGCCGTCGTCGGCGACCAGTTGGCGCTCCGGGAGCCACGGCCGCTGGAAGCCCCAGATGTACGAGCCGGCCTTGGTCTGCCGTATGTCGCCGAGCATCGCCGAACGCCACCGCCGCGGATGCGGCATCGAGGAGACCACGAGCCGGCGCACCAGCTTGGGCCGCATCACGGCCGCGGTCCAGGCGAGGTACCCGCCCAGGTCGTGCCCGACGAGCGCGGCGTCCGGCTCGCCCAGGGACCGGATGACCCCGGTGATGTCGAGGGCGAGGTTCGCCGGGTCGTAACCGCGCGGGGTGCGGTCGCTGCCGCCGACGCCCCGCAGATCCATCGCGACCGCGCGGAAGCCGGCCTCGGCGAGCGCGGGCAGCTGGTGGCGCCAGGTCCACCAGTACTGCGGGAAGCCGTGCAGGAGCAGCACGAGCGGGCCCTCGCCCATCTCGGCGATGTGGAAACGGGCCCCGTTCGCCGCGACGTCCCGGTGCGACACCTGCTGTCCGCCGGGGACGTCGAGGCGTACGACCGAGGAGGCCGAAGGGGCCGAGGAGGCCGCGGGAGCGGTGGCGGGGTCCGTCATGAAGACGAGCGTGCCACAGGCTTGGCGTCCTCGACGGCCCGGGTCAGCTCGCCCCTGGCCGGTGCGGTGACGGGACGCGGATGCGGCTTGACGTTGCCGAGCACGGCGGCGGTCTCCTTGGCGGAGGCGGCCACCTTCTGCGGGCCCTTGGACTTCGAGGTCTTCTTCGCGAAGACCACACCGATCAGCGCGAGCAGCCCGGCGAGCAGCACGCTCGCGGCGAAGGAGAGCAGGAAGCACACCGACAGATGCCAGTCGCTCCAGGCGTGGATCCCGTACGCGAGCGCGAAGCTCAGCATCGGCAGCGAGAAGATCAGCACGGCCAGCGCGGCGATGAACGCGCCACCGCTGGTCGCACCCCGCTTCACATCCGTACGCAACTGCGCCTTGGCCAGCGCGATCTCGTCATGGATCAGGGCGGACATCTCGCTGGTCGCCGAGGCGACCAGCTGCCCCAGGCTCTGGTCGCCGCCGTCGGCTGCGCTCATCGCGGTCTCCCTCTTCAGATCTGGCGTGGCCTCACCGCGACGTCGGTCACGGCAATGACTTCAATGTCGGTTACGGCAATGTCAGATCATGCCGGACTGTCGTCCCCGCCGCTTCCCGCGGGGCCCGGTTCCCCGGTACCGAGGGCGGCGAGCCGGCGGTGTTCGGCGGCCTTCTTCTCGTGGATGGCGGCCATCCGGAGGTGGTACTCGGGGTTGCCCTGCTCGTAGATGTCGGGGATGCCGGAGAGGTCCTCGTCGCGCTCCTCGTCCTCGACCATCGCCCGGTACTTGGCGTTACGGATCTTCAGCAGGACCGTCGCGAGCACCGCGGCGATCAGCGAGCCGAGCAGCACGGAGGCCTTGATCTCGTCGGTCATCACGGCGTCGCCCTTGAAGGCGAGCTCGCCGATCAGGAGCGAGACGGTGAAGCCGATGCCGGCCAGCGAGGCCACCGCGAACACGTCGGGCCAGGCCAGCTCGTCGCTGAGCTCGGCCCGGGTGAAGCGGGCCGCGAGCCACGTACCGCCGAAGATGCCGACCGTCTTGCCGACCACGAGCCCGAGCACCACACCGAGCGTCTCGGGCTGCGTGAACACGTCCGTGATCGCCTTGCCGGAGACCGACACCCCCGCGCTGAACAGGGCGAACAGCGGCACCGCGAGTCCGGCCGAGACGGGCCGTACGAGGTGCTCGATGTGCTCGCCGGGGGAGTGCTGCTCGCCCTCGCGGCGGGTGCAGCGCAGCATCAGGCCCATCGCGACACCGGCGATGGTGGCATGCACGCCGCTGTTGTACATCAGACCCCAGATCACCAGGGCGAGCGGGACGTAGATGTACCAGCCGCGTACGCCCTTGCGCAGGAGCAGCCAGAAGACGGCCAGACCCACGAAGGCGCCGCCGAGGGCCGCGAAGTTCAGCTGCTCCGTGAAGAAGACCGCGATGATCAGGATCGCGAAGAGGTCGTCGACCACGGCGAGCGTCAGGAGGAAGGCGCGCAGCGCCGAGGGCAGCGAGGTGCCGATGACGGCGAGCACGGCGAGTGCGAAGGCGATGTCCGTGGCGGTCGGCACCGCCCAGCCGTCCATCGAGCCGCCGCCGGCGGTGTTCGTGAGTACGTAGACGAGCGCCGGCACGATCATGCCGCAGAGCGCGGCGACCACCGGCAGGATCGCGGCCTTGGGATCGCGCAGATCGCCGGCGACCAGCTCGCGCTTGAGCTCCACACCGGCCACGAAGAAGAAGATCGCGAGCAGCCCGTCGGCCGCCCAGTGCTGGATCGAGAGGTCGAGGCCGAGCGCGGACGGGCCGATGTGGAAGTCGCTGACGGACTCGTAGCTGTCGCTCAGCGGGGTGTTCGCCCAGATCAGCGCGGCGATCGCGGCGAGGAGGAGCAGTACGCCGCCGACCGTCTCGGTCCGCAGGGCTTCCGCGACGAAGGACCGCTCGGGCAGGGAGAGCGTGCCGAGGATCTTGCGGTTGTTCTTGCTGGGCGCGGCCACGGGATTCCTCCGGGTCGGTACGGCAACGACGGATCGCTTGATGCAGTCGCCGACCAGACTTCCCGGCACACCCTGATTTCTTGTCGCGCTCTTGACGCGTCCATCACCTTACAGGGCACCCACAAGGACGAATCTGGTGATCTTCACTTTACGGAGCGAAAGGGCACCCGGCGCGCTGCCGGGTGCCCCTTCGCGTACGTATGGGTGGACGTGCCTCCCGTGGGGTGGACGTGCCCCCGTGCCTCCCGTACGAGGATCAGTCCTCCGAAGGCGCCGCCGGCAGCTTCGACTGGATGAGGTCCATGACCGAGGAGTCGGTCAGCGTGGTGACGTCACCGAGCTGACGGTTCTCCGCCACGTCCCGGAGCAGGCGCCGCATGATCTTGCCGGAGCGGGTCTTGGGCAGCTCGGCCACCGGCAGGATCCGCTTGGGCTTGGCGATCGGGCCGAGGGTGGCGCCGACGTGGTTGCGCAGCTCGCCGACCAGGTCCTCGCTCTCGGCCGCGCTGCCGCGCAGGATCACGAAGGCCACGATGGCCTGTCCGGTGGTCTCGTCGGCCGCGCCCACGACCGCCGCCTCGGCCACCGACGGGTGCGAGACGAGCGCGGACTCGACCTCGGTGGTGGAGATGTTGTGCCCGGACACCAGCATCACGTCGTCCACCCGGCCGAGCAGCCAGATGTCGCCGTCCTCGTCCTTCTTGGCGCCGTCGCCCGCGAAGTACTTGCCCTCGAAGCGCGACCAGTAGGTGTCGATGAACCGCTGGTCGTCGCCCCAGATGGTGCGCAGCATCGACGGCCACGGCTCGGTGAGGACGAGGTAGCCGCCGCCCCCGTTGGGGACCTCGTTGGCCTCGTCGTCCACGACGGTGGCCGAGATGCCGGGCAGCGGACGCTGGGCCGAACCGGGCTTGGCCTCGGTGACACCCGGCAGCGGCGAGATCATCATCGCGCCGGTCTCGGTCTGCCACCAGGTGTCCACGACGGGGGTGCGGTCGCCGCCGATGTTCTTGCGGTACCAGACCCAGGCCTCGGGGTTGATCGGCTCGCCGACCGAACCGAGCACCCGCAGGCTGGACAGGTCGAACTTCGCGGGGATGTCGTCGCCCCACTTCATGAACGTGCGGATCGCGGTGGGCGCGGTGTACAGGATCGTGACCCCGTACTTCTGCACGATCTCCCAGAAGCGGCCCTGGTGCGGGGTGTCCGGCGTGCCCTCGTACATGACCTGCGTGGCGCCGTTCGCGAGCGGCCCGTAGACGATGTACGAGTGGCCGGTGACCCAGCCGACGTCGGCGGTGCACCAGTAGACGTCGGTCTCCGGCTTGAGGTCGAAGACCGCGTGGTGCGTGTACGCGGCCTGGGTGAGGTAGCCGCCGGAGGTGTGCAGGATGCCCTTCGGCTTCCCCGTCGTGCCCGAGGTGTAGAGGATGAACAGCGGGTGCTCGGCGTCGAAGGCCTCGGGGGTGTGCTCGGCGGACTGGCCGTCGACCAGCTCGTGCCACCACACGTCGCGGCCCTCCGTCCAGGAGATGTCCTCCTGGCCGGTGCGGCGCACGACGAGCACGTGCTCGACGCCCGCGCCCTTGGCGATCGCGTCGTCCACGGCCGGCTTGAGCGCGGAGGGCTTGCCGCGGCGGTAACCGCCGTCGGAGGTGATGACGACCTTGGCGTCGGCGTCCTGGATACGGGTCGCGAGCGCGTCGGCCGAGAAGCCGCCGAAGACCACGGAGTGGGCGGCGCCGATCCGGGCGCAGGCCAGCATCGCGACCGCGGTCTCCGGGATCATCGGCATGTAGATCGCGACGCGGTCGCCCTTCTGCACACCCAGCTCGGTGAGGGCGTTGGCGGCCTTGGAGACCTCGTCCTTGAGCTCGGCGTAGGTGATCGCGCGGCTGTCGCCCGGCTCGCCCTCGAAGTGGATGGCGACGCGGTCGCCGTGGCCGGCCTCGACGTGGCGGTCGACGCAGTTGTACGCGACGTTGAGCTTGCCGTCCGCGAACCACTTCGCGAAGGGCGGGTTCGACCAGTCGAGCGTCTCGGTCGGCTCGGTCGCCCAGGTCAGCCGGCGGGCCTGCTCGGCCCAGAAGCCCAGCCGGTCGGCCTTGGCCCGCTCGTACGCCTCCGCGGTGACGTTGGCGTGCGCGGCCAGGTCGGCGGGCGGCGCGAACCTGCGCTCTTCCTTGAGCAGGTTGGCCAAGGATTCGTTGCTCACGACATCTCCCTTACGGTGCTTTGCGACGGGCGCGACCGTTGTGTCCCAGGCCACAGCTCATCAGACCGACCCGGCCGATGACAAGGGTCTACGGCGGATTGGTTTAGACCTGTGCGAAGGTGCGGCGAGGGTGCGGCTCCGCACTGCGGAACCACACCCTCACACGTAAGGGAGACAGGTTCGGTTCAACCGCGCCCGGCGGCCGGGCCCGGTCTGCCGACGTGCGGGCTCAGCCCGCCGAGGAGCCCACGGCCTGCGGAGACTCCTTCTCGGCCGGCAGCGACCCCTTCTTCGCTGGCGAGGACTCCTCCTCGTCCGAGGTCACCGCCGCCACCCGGTCGAAGAGCCGCTCGGGCTCGGCGAGCAGATAGGCCTGGGCCTCGCCGACATGGAAGTACATGCCGTGCAGTTCGAGCCGCCCCTCCGCGATCCCGCGGGCCACGGCGGGGTGCTGCCGCAGATGCGTGAGCTGCTGCACCACGTTGGTCAGGCACAGCTGCTCGACCGCGTCGGCCGGCTGCCGTCCCGCGAGCCGCGGCCAGGCGTGCTCGTCCGCGGCCATCCGCTGAAGGCTCGCCTGCCCGTGCCGCAGCCAGCGCCGCAGAGGCGAATCGGCCTCCCCGGGCGGGGTGTTGAGCAGGGCCTGCATGGCTCCGCACCCGGAGTGCCCGCAGACGGTGATCGACTGCACGCGCAGCACGTCCACGGCGTACTCGATCGCGGCCGCCACCGAGTCGTCCCCGCTCTCGGCGCCGGGCAGCGGCACGAGATTGCCGACATTGCGGACGACGAAGAGGTCCCCGGGGCCGCTCGACGTGATCATCGAGGTGACGAGCCGGGAGTCCGCGCAGGTCAGGAAGAGCTGCTGCGGCCGCTGCCCCTCACGCGCGAGCCGGGCGAGCTCGCTGCGCACGAGCGGCGCCGTGTTGCGCTGGAACGCGCTGATCCCGCTGGCCAGTTGGTGCGTCCCCGCCAGCTCGGTCCGCTCGGGCGCGCAGCTGTGGTTGCGCCACGGCGTCCACGGCCCGCAGCAGGAGTGGTCCGCCTCGCCGCTGCGCCGCCCCTTGCCGTGCGCGGTCACGGCCAGCGGCCCGGAACGCCCGGTCAGCTCGGCCTTCCCGCCGCGCGCGGCATGCGCGTCCTGCCAGTCCTGCAACGTCTCGTACGCGGCGTGGTCCATGAACGAGCCGTCCAGCTCGACCACGGCCTCGGACCCGTTCGGCACCTGGTGCAGCGCGCGGGTCAGCCGCGGCACGGCGAGGAAGGTCAACTGGCCGCGGATGCGCACATGGTGGACCCCTTCGCGCTCCTCGTGCGTGATCCGCGTACGGGCCAGGCGGTGCAGCGCGACACCGACGGCGACGGCGATCCCGATGCCCACGCCTTCGAGCACGCCGAAGAACACGACGCCGACAGTCGTGACCGCGTAGACGAGTACCTCGCGGTGGCGCGTGACGCTGCGGATGTGGTTGATCGACACCATCTGGATGCCGATCGCCATCACCAGCGCGGCGAGCGCGGCCAGCGGGATCAGGTCGAGGACGGGCACGAGCAGCAGCGAGGCGATGATGATCCAGAAGCCGTGCAGCATCGTGGAGTTGCGGCTCACCGCGCCCGCCCGCACGTTCGCGGTGCTGCGCACGGCGACGCCGGTGATGGGCAGCCCGCCGAGCGAACCGGAGACGATGTTCGCCATGCCCTGCCCGCGCAGCTCCTTGTCGAGGTCCGCCCGCGGCACGGGCATGGTGTCGCGCCGCGCGGAGGCCAGCTTGTCGGTGGCGACCGAGGACAGCAGCGACTCCACGCTGCCGACCAGCGTGATCGTCAACACCGCGGCGATCAGGCCGAGTACGGGCCCTTCGGGTAGCCCGACGAGCGCGTGGTTGCTCCACGACGGCAGGTCGACCCGCGGCAGATTGAGCCCGGCGAACGCGGCCACGGCGGTGGCGGTCGCGACCGCGGCCAGCGCGGCGGGGATCTTCCGCAGCAGCCGCCCGGCCGCCCCGGGGATACGCGGCCACGCGAGCAGCACGACGAGGGTCAGCGCACTCATCGACAGCGCGGCGGGGTGGATGTCCGCCAACTGGCTCGGCAGCTCACGGACGTTGTCCACCACGGAGCTGTGCGGCGAGCCGCCGAGCACGATGTGCAGCTGCGCCACGGCGATGGTGATGCCGATACCGGCCAGCATGCCGTGCACGATCGCGGGACTGACGGCCAGCGCGGACCGGGCCACGCGCAGATACGCCAAGCCCAGCTGGGCGAGCCCGGCCATGACGGTGATGGCGCAGGTGGTGCGCCAGCCGTACTGCTGGATCAGGTCGGCCGTGACCACGGTGAGGCCGGCGGCGGGGCCGGACACCTGGAGCGGGGATCCGCCGAACCGGCCGGCCACGAGGCCGCCGACGGCGGCGGCCACCAGGCCCGCCTGCAGCGGTGCCCCGGTGGCGAGCGCGATGCCCAGGGACAGCGGCAGCGCGATCAGGAAGACGGAGATCGAGGCGGACACGTCGGCGCCCGCGAGATGAAACCGGCGCCGGCGCTCGGGCGGTCCGTGCGGCTCGCCCTTCTCGCCGCTCGGCGAGGTGCTGTCGGTACGGCTGGTACGGCTGGGGACAAAAGCAGACATGGGTTCCCGTCTCCTCCGGGGCTACGCGGTCGCTCAGGGACCCCCGGTGCCATGGGTCGGGGGTGGGGTGCGGCCGTGGGTCACGGCGTACAGCGGCGGGATTTTTCTCAACTCTCGGTAAACGGATCGTAATGGAGAGTAAAGAGCGGGGCGGGATTACCAGGGCAAATGGGGTAATCATTCCCTCTCGCGAGTGAATGGGGGAATCTATCGGCTTGTCATACCAATTCATCACCTTTCGCATGCGACCTTGGCGGCGCCTCAACCCCGAGCACCCCGAGATCCGAAGGAAGGTGGGCGCATGGCCGCCACCAGGAGGCTCGCCGCGGGCCTGGCCGCGACCACGGCACTTGCCGTGGCTCTCGCCGGCTGTGCCGGCGGAGAGTCCGGCGAGGACGTCAAGAAGAAGGGCGCCGCAGGTGCGCAGAACGCACCGAAGGTCCCCGCCCCGGGAAGCGTCAATCGCCTCATCGGTGACGGCTCGACCGCCTACACCGGAAGCCAGCCGAACCTCGCCGAGCCCGAGCGCCTCAAGCCGGGTCAGAAGCCCCCGCAGTTCGTGGTCTTCTCCTGGGACGGTGCGGGCGAGGACAGCCAGAAGCTTTTCTCGCACTTCCGCAAGGTCGCCAAGGCGAACAACGCCACGATGACCTACTTCCTCAGCGGCGTGTACCTGCTGCCGGAGGACAAGAAGGAGCTGTATGAGCCCCCGCAGCACTCAGCGGGCCGCTCCGACATCGGCTTCGGCGACGCCCAGGGCATCAAGGACACCGTGGAGCAGCTGCGCGGCGCCTGGCTCGAGGGCAACGAGATCGGCACCCACTTCAACGGCCACTTCTGCGGCAAGGGCGGCGGAGTCGGCGAGTGGTCGGTCGAGGAGTGGAAGCACGAGATCGCGGAGGCCAAGTCCTTCGTGAAGAACTGGAAGACCAACTCGGGCTCCGCGAAGGCCGCTCCGCTCCCCTTCGACTACGACAAGGAGCTGATCGGCGCCCGCACCCCCTGCCTGGAGGGGCAGAAGAACTTCACGCGTGCGGCCCGCGAACTCGGCTTCCGCTACGACACCAGCGGCGTCAACAACCAGGTCTGGCCCGAGAAGAAGCAGGGCCTGTGGGACCTGTCGATGCAGCTCGTGCCCGTCCCGGGCCGCGCCTTCGAGACGCTGACCATGGACTACAACTTCATGGTCAACCAGTCCGGCACGACCACCCAGGGCGACCCCTCCAAGCACGAGTACTGGGGCGACCAGATGCGCGACGGTCTGCTCGCGGGCTTCGACCGCGCGTACAACGGCAACCGCGCGCCGCTGATCATCGGCAACCACTTCGAGTCCTGGAACGGCGGCACGTACATGCGCGCCATCGAGGAGACGATCGAGCGCGTCTGCACGAAGCGTGATGTCCGCTGTGTCTCCTTCCGTCAGCTGGCGGACTGGCTGGACGCACAGGACCCGCAGGTCCTCGAGAAGATGCGCACGCTGAAGGTGGGCCAGGCCCCCAAGGAAGGCTGGGCGTCCTTCCTCTCCGGACAGCAGCCCGCACCGGCCCCCAAGGGTGTCCCGGGCGCACCGGCGGCCAAGCCGGCGCAGAACGGCGCGGGCGCCTGACGTGCTGCGCGTCTGACTGTGCTGCTGCACGCCTGACGCGCTACGCGTCCGCGAGGAGCGCGCGCTCGTCGAGTACGAAGCCGGGGTCGATCTGGTCCGCCAGGTCGGCCCCGGCTTTCGCATTGCCCCAACTCGCCGCGTTCTTGCGGTGGAAGTGCACCATCTGGCGCATGTACCGCTCCCAGTCGCGCCGCTCGTACGAGGCGTCCGCGACCGTGTGCATCGTCTCGAGCGCGGCCCGGTTGGGCGCTTCGAGGAGTTCGAACCGGGGCGGCCGGCCCTTCTCCATCGCGCGCACCCAGTCCGAGTGCCCGACCGTCACCAGCAGATCGTCGCCGACCTCCTCCCGTAGAAAATCGATGTCGTCCTGTCCCTGCACCTTGTTGCCCACGACCTTGAGGGCGACGTCGAAGTCGCGGGCGTACTCCTTGTACTGCCGGTAGACCGAGATGCCCTTGCGGGTGGGCTCCGCGATCAGGAACGTCATGTCGAAGCGGGTGAACATGCCGGAGGCGAAGGAGTCGGACCCGGCCGTCATGTCGACGACCAGGAACTCGTCGCGGGCATCGACGAGATGGTTGAGACAGAGCTCCACCGCCCCGACCTTCGAGTGGTAGCAGGCGACGCCGAGATCGGATTCGGTGAAAGGCCCTGTGACCATCAAACGGACGGTGCCGCCGTCGAGTTCCAGCTCGCGCGCGCAGTTTTCGTAGACCGGGTTGTCCTCCCGGATCCGCAGCAGACGCGAGCCCGCACCGGGCGGGGTCGTCTTGATCATCGTCTCGGCCGAGGCGATCCGCGGGTTGCTGCCGCGCAGGTACTCCTTGATGAGCGGCAGCCGCGCACCCATCGCCGGCAGCGCGGCCGCCTCGTCCTCGTCGAGTCCGAGCGCGGCGCCCAGGTGCTGGTTGATGTCCGCGTCGACGGCGATGACCGGGGCGCCGGTGGTGGCGAGGTGGCGGATGAAGAGAGAGGACAGCGTGGTCTTGCCGCTGCCGCCCTTGCCAACGAAAGCAATTTTCATGTTCACCAAGCGTAGTCGGATGAATGCACTGCGCATCGGCTCCGCGTGAAGAAGACCACTCCTTCGTGGAGCGGGCGGCTTTGCTGCGTACTGTCTTACTCATGAGTACAGCCGATCCGCTCGCCACCCTCGGCGCACTGCCCACCGTGGCCGACTCCGTGGACTCCGTACGCAAGGCCGTGGACCGGGTCTACGGGCACCGGGTCATGCGCCGGCGCAGCCATGCGGTCACCTCCGAGGCGGCGCTGCGTGGCGCGCGCGGTTCGGCCGCGCTGTCCGGTGCGGACTGGGCGCTCGAAGAGGTGCGGCGGCGCAGCGACTTCAGCGGCGACGACGAGGCGCGCACGGTCGGCGCGGCACTGCGCCTGACGGCCGAAGCCGGTCAACTCCTGTCCATCTGGCGCCAGTCGCCGCTGCGCGTCCTGGCCCGGCTGCACCTGGTGGCCGCGGGCGTCCAGGACGACACGGTGGGCCGGCCGCGGCAGAAGGGCGAGCCGGTCGACGAGCCGCTCATCGAGCTGCCGCTGCCCGAGGCCGACGAGGTGGCGGGGAGGCTCGAAGGGCTCTCGCAGCTGATCATCGCGGGCAGTTCCGCGCCGGCCATCGTCACGGCGGCGGTCGTGCACGGCGAACTGCTGGCGCTGCGCCCGTTCGGCGCGCACAACGGTCTCGTCGCGCGGGCGGCGGAGCGGGTCGTCCTGGTGGGCAGCGGTCTCGACCCGAAGTCGATCTGTCCGGCCGAGGTGGGGCACGCGGAGCTGGGGCGGGCCGCCTACGTGGCCGCGCTCGAAGGCTATGTCTCCGGTACGCCGGAGGGGATGGCCGCCTGGATCGGCCACTGCGCCAAGGCGGTTGAGCTGGGCGTGCGCGAGTCGACGGCCGTGTGCGAGGCGCTGCAGCGCGGGGCGGCCTGAGGCCTGCCGGTGCGGGGCGCTGTGGCTGGCCCGTAAGGAAACGTCCCCTGAACAGGGTTGCGGCGGTACCGAATTGGTACCGCCGCTGGCATGTCCGCCCAGTTACCAAGCGTCCTCGATATATGCCCATCAGGTCGGGGAACTTTGCCCGTTGCCTGGTGCGGCTGGCCCGTAATCGACGGGTCGACGTCGCGTGGGTGCTGTGGCTTCCATGCTCGGTCCGTGGGGCCTTGGTTGCGTTAAAGGTGATCCTCTCGGATGTCCTTGGTCTCGCGGGCCGTTGAGTCCTTTGTACTCCTGTCATGGAGGAAGTGGAACCCCTGAACGCACTTCTTTACTTTTAGGTTCAAACAGGTGCGAAACGGGCGGGGGTGTGCTGTGCCGTGAGGGTGCAGGTCAGCGGGTGTTGTCAGTGGGCGTCGATACGATGGAACGGGTGGTTCCCCCGGGCGGGAGGGCTATGCTCCCGGCCCGCGCACGGGGGCTGCGTTCGCTCTCAAGTCGCAGGCGCCGTTCGCGCTCAAGTCGCAAGCGCCCGGCGCTTGCTCGCGTACCAGACGAGTCCCGCCGTGGCCGCCGCCGCGCCCACCGCAGCCGCCACGAGCGCGGGCCGGGGCGGTACGGGCAGCCGGCCCACGCGCTGCTTGAGCCGGACCGGGCGGTGGAAGTCGAGAATCGGCCAGTCCCGGGCGAGCGCCTCGCGCCGCAGGGTGCGGTCCGGGTTGACCGCGTAGGGGTGGCCGACGGATTCGAGCATCGGCAGGTCGGTGGCCGAGTCGCTGTACGCGTAGCAGCGCTCCAGGTCGTACCCCTCGGACTCGGCGAGCGCGCGCACGGCCTCGGCCTTCGTCGGCCCGTACGCGTAGTACTCGATCTCCCCGGTGAAGCACCCGTCGTCGCCGACGACCATGCGGGTCGCCACCACGCGGTCCGCGCCGAGCATCTCGCCGATCGGCTCGACGACCTCGGCGCCCGAGGTCGACACGATCACCACGTCGCGCCCGGCGAGGTGGTGCTCCTCGATGAGCGAGGCGGCCTCGTCGTAAATGATCGGATCGATCAGATCGTGCAGCGTCTCCGCGACGATCTCCTTGACCTGCTGCTGGTTCCAGCCCTTGCAGAGCGCGGAGAGGTACTCGCGCATCCGCTCCATCTGGTCGTGGTCGGCGCCGCCCGCGAGAAAGATGAACTGGGTGTACGCAGTCCTCAGCACCGCCCGGCGGTTGATCAGGCCGCCTTGGTAGAAGGACTTGCTGAACGTGAGCGTGCTCGACTTCGCAATGACCGTCTTGTCCAGGTCGAAGAAGGCGGCTGTGCGGGGCAAGGAGTGGTTTTCCACGTGGTCGAGCATAGGCGCCCACCATTCGGCGTAAGCTGGGGCGCGTGGGTTTGCCTGAGAAGGCTCTCGGGTACACCATGGAAGTCACGGATCGTTCGCGACCGTGCTAACCCGGTCTGGCTCCTCCCCCCCCCGAGTCGGACCGTGGGGACGACCCCCGCTCTCCCCCCCGGCGGGGGTCGTCGCATGTCCGGGCCCGGTCGGGCCCTTTTTTCTTGGCCTCATCGGGCCCGGACATCCCCTCCTGCGCCCAGCCGGCGCCTTCCTCCGCACGTTGAGACTCGTCACCTTGCGTAGTGGTTGCGCTGCGCTGTGGAAGTCATGGAGAACTCACCGGTTCGGGTGACGGAGTTATTCACAACGGTTCGGTTGTCCACAGATTTCGACCAAGATCCACACGATTTCCCGGCTCCGCCCATCGTGATTCCTGCTCGCGGACTTCGCGGCCCGGCGCCCTGCGCCTTCATGGCCGCGATTGGACCGCGGCATTCACATCGTTCGCAGCGTTCACGGATGTTCGACGTCGTATGTGCGGCGTCGGCTGTCCGGGCGCTCAGGACGTTCAAGGCGCTCAAGGCGTTCGAGGCGTTCAGGAGAGGGGCGGGTCATGGCGGAAGCCATCGCGGAAGGACGGAAGGCCGGGGAGAAGCGGCGCGGACCGCTGATCGTGACGGAGGATGCGCAGCTGCTCGACGATCTGCTGCGGCTGTGCGCCGCCGCGGGCGCGCGGGCCGAGGTGCACCACGGGGTGCCCGAGCGAAGGGGCAGCTGGGAGGACGCTCCCCTTGTACTGGTGGGGGACGATGCGGCCCGCAGGGTGCGCGGCGCCACGCGTAGGCGGGGTGTGTGTCTCGTCGGCAGGGATCAGGACGATCCCGGGGTGTGGCAGCGCGCCGTGGAGATCGGTGCCGACCATGTGCTGCGGCTGCCCGATGCCGAGCAGTGGATCGTCGACCGGATCGCCGACGCCGTCGAGGGTGTGGGGCGGCCCGCGCTGACGGTCGGCGTCATCGGCGGCCGGGGCGGCGCGGGGGCCTCGACGCTGGCCTGCGCGCTGGCGGTGACGGCGGCGCGGGCCGGGCGGCGCTCCATGCTCGTGGACGGGGATCCGCTCGGCGGCGGACTCGATGTCCTGCTCGGCGGTGAAGCGGCGCAAGGCCTGCGGTGGCCTGCCTTCGCGCAGTCGCGAGGGCGGCTCGGCAGCGCGGCGCTCGAGGAGTCGCTGCCGGAGCTCGGTGCGCTGCGGGTTCTCAGCTGGGATCGCGGGGACATGCTGACGGTCCCGCCCGAAGCGATGCGCGCCGTGCTCGCCGCGGCGCGCAGACGGGGCGGCGTGGTCGTCGTGGACCTGCCGCGGCGGGTGGACGAGGGCGTGGCCGAGGTGCTGGCCCAGCTGGATCTCGGGCTCATGGTGGTGCCGGCCGAACTGCGGGCGCTCGCCGCCGCCGAGCGGGTGTCCTCGGCGGTACGCATGGTGCTGAGGGATCTGCGGGCGGTGGTCCGCGGCCCGTTCGGCTCGGGGCTCGACGCCGAGGAGACGGCCCGGATGCTCGGCCTTCCGCTGGTCGGTGAACTGCCCGTCGATCCCGCTGTGTTGAGCGGCGGCGTGCCGGCTGCGGGTGCGAAGGAGCCGCTGTCGCGGTTCTGCGCCTCATTCTGGGAGCGGGTGCCGGTGGAGGGCGCGTCATGAGCGCGGCGCTGTTGGACGGGGTGCGGCAGTGGCTGGCCGAATCCGGGGCGGAGCCCACTCCGGCGAGGGTCGCGCAGGCGTTGCGCGCGCAGGGCAGGGTGCTCGGCGACAGCGAACTGCTCGGTGTCGTCGGCGAGTTGAGGTCCGAGCTGGTGGGCGCGGGGCCGTTGGAGCCGCTGCTCGCGGATCCCGAGGTGACGGATGTACTGGTCTCGGCGCCCGACCGGGTGTGGGTGGACCGGGGGAGCGGGCTCGAACTCACCTCGGTGACCTTCGCCGACGCGCAGGCCGTGCGGCAGCTCGCGCAGCGGCTCGCCGCGGTGGCGGGACGACGGCTCGACGACGCGCGGCCCTGGGTGGACGCGCGCCTCCCGGACGGCACGCGGTTGCACGCCGTCCTGCCGCCGGTCGCCGTCGGATCGGCCTGTCTGTCGCTGCGGGTCGTACGGGCGAGGGCGTTCTCGCTCGGCGAGCTGACGGCGGCGGGCACCGTGCCGCCCGGGGGTGACCGGGTGCTGCGGGCGCTGGTCGAGGCGCGGGCGTCGTTCCTGATCAGCGGGGGCACGGGCTCGGGCAAGACGACCCTGCTCGCGGCACTGCTCGGACTCTCCGGACCCGACGAGCGGATCGTACTGACGGAGGACTCGGCCGAGTTGAGGCCCGATCACCCTCATGTCGTACGGCTGGAATGCCGCGTCGCGAACCAGGAAGGCGCGGGCCGGGTCACCCTCGAGGACCTGGTGCGCCAGGCGCTGCGGATGCGGCCGGACCGGCTGGTGGTGGGTGAGGTGCGCGGGGCGGAGGTCGTGCACCTGCTCGCCGCGCTCAACACCGGACACGCGGGCTGCGGGACGGTCCATGCCAATGCCGCCGCGGATGTCCCCGCGCGGCTCGAAGCACTCGGCACGGCGGCAGGCCTCGACCGGGCGGCGCTGCACAGCCAGCTGGCGGCGGCGTTGTCGGTGGTGCTGCATCTCGTACGGGACCGGGGCGGGCGGCGCCGGATCGCGGAGGTGCATGTCCTGGAGCGGGACGCGGCAGGGCTGGTGCGGACAGTGCCGGCGCTGCGCTGGGGCGAGCGGGCGTTCGCCTACGACCGGGGCTGGGAGCGGCTGAGGGAGATCGTCGGGGGTGCGGGATGAGCGGCGTACCGATGATGTGGGGGGCCGGGGCTGGGACTGCGGCCTATGCGGCGGCGTTCTGTGCAGGGGTCGCGGTGTGGCTGGCGATGGGGCAGGAGCGCGGACTGCGGCGGGCCCGCGGGCTGGCCCTCGCCGGAGCAGCGGTGCCCGAGGTGGTGCCGCCGTGGGTGCGGTGGCGGGCCTGGGTGACGGTGCGGGTGCGGCCCGAGTGGTGGTGTGCTGCGGCTGGCGTCCCGGTCGGGCTGGCCGGAAGGTCCGTACTGCCGCTGATTCTGGGCGTGTTGGCGGTGCCGCTCGTCGGGCGGGTGTTGCGGGGGCGCCGGGCGCGACAGGAGCGGGCAGCCAGGGTGGAGCAGGTGATCGCTCTGTGCGCGGGGATGGCCTCGGAGGTGCGGGCGGGGCGACAGCCCGCGGACGCCCTGGCGATGGCGGCGCGCGATACCGGAGCGCTCGCAGCGGGTGCCGCGGATGCGGCGGTCCTTGCGGCGGCGCGGTTCGGGGGTGATGTGCCGGGTGCCTTGCGGGAGGCGTCGCGCGGCCCCGGGGCCGAAGGGCTTGCGGGGCTCGCGGCGTGCTGGCAGGTCGCTGTGGACAGCGGTGCGGGGCTGGCCGAAGGGCTTGACCGGCTGGAGGCGGCGCTGCGGGCGCAGCGCGATCAACAGGCGGACCTGCAGACCAAGTTGGCACCCGCGCGGGCGACCGCGGTGATGCTCGCGGTCCTGCCCGCGGTCGGTCTCCTGATGGGCACCGCCCTCGGCGCGGATCCGCTCGGCGTGCTGTTCCACACCCCGGCCGGGATCGGGTGCCTGGTCGTGGGAGCGGTCCTCGAAGGGGTCGGGCTGTGGTGGACGGGGCGCATTGTGCGGGCGGCTGAGGGGCCGGTGCGGGGGCGCGCTTCATCGGCGGGGCCTGTGTCTTCGTCGAGGCTCTCCCTCTCGCCAGCGCCGTCTTCCGCTCCGGCACCGGCTGCGTCGCTGGTGCCGTCGGGCCGGGAGGAGCGGTGGTGAGCGGGGAAGTTGTCCACAGGCTGGGGGCGGTGACGGGGACAGTGCTGTGCCTCGCGCTCGTGGCCGTGGTGGCGAGTGTGCTGGTGGGAGAACGGCGGGAGCGGGCCCTGCGGAGGCGGCTCACGCAGCTCCTGAGGAGCGAGCCGTGCTCGGAGGGGCGGCCTGTTCGGGCACCGGCCCGGAGGGCGGCCATCCGGCGGTGGGCGCCGGTGGTGAGCGCTGCCTGCTTGGCGTACGGCCTCGTGGGCGGTGCGGCAGGGCTGGCGCTCGGGGTCATGGTGGGACTGGGCGTGTGGCGTTGGTGGCGGCGCAGGGCGGACAGCGCCGATGCCGGATCGGACGAGGAAGCGCGGCGTCAACTGCCGCTGGCCGCAGATCTGTTGGCGGCGTGCATCGCCGCCGGGGCCGGGCCTGCCGCCGCGGCGGCGGCCGTGGGGGAGTCGGTGGGCGGGCCGGTGGGGGAGCGGCTGTCCGGGGTGGCCACCGAGCTGCGGCTCGGGGGTGAACCCGGGCAGTGCTGGGGACGGCTGGCCTCGATACCCGATGCCGTGCCGCTGGCCCGCTGTCTGCAGCGGGCCTGGAGTTCCGGTGCGCCGGCCGCGGAGCAGGTGGCACGGGTGGCGTCGGACTGCCGCGAGCGCGCGGCACGTGCGGCCCTGACCAGGGCGCACCGGGCGGCCGTCACGGTCACGGCACCGGTGGGGCTCTGCTTCCTGCCCGCGTTCCTGGCACTCGGGGTGGCGCCCGTGGTCATCGGGCTCGCGGGGGAGATCTTGCGCGGGGTCTGAGGGGCGGGGAGCGGCCGATCGCATCATCGCGAACGGTCGAGCACATCCGCGGAACGACCGAGCACATCCGCGGAACGACCGAGCACATCCGCGGAGCGGCCGAGCACATCAATCGAGGGCCGATAACGGCCCTTCTTCTACGGGGAGTTGGCATGCATTTCTGCAGGTACGGACAGGGAGCGGGAGCGGTTGACGGAGGCGTGGGCGCAGCCTTCGGAAGCGTGGTGCGACGGGTGGGGGAGGCCGGGGCTTCGGTTGGCGGCATGGCGAGGCGGGTGTGGCGTGCCCGGCTTGCCCGGATGCGCAGAGCCGATGCCGGGATGATCACGTCCGAGTACGCGCTGGGCACGGTGGCGGCCTGTGCGTTCGCGGCCCTTCTGTACCGGGTGGTGACGTCCGGCACCGTGAAGCGGCTGCTCGAAGGGGTGATCGGGAAGGCGCTCGGTGGCTAGCGCGGGGAGGCGCTCGGCGGCTGGCTCGGGACGAAGCTCCGCGGCTGGCTCGGGGACGAACCCGGCATCCGGCTCCGAGCGGCGCGGGGACGCCGGTTTCGTGACGGCGGAGGCGGCCTGCACGCTGCCCGCGCTGCTGGTCGTCGGACTGGCGCTGATGTGGGGGCTCATGTGCGCCGCCGCTCACATCCAGTGCGTGGACGCCGCACGGGCCGGTGCGCGGGCGGCCGCCCGCCAGGAGCCGGAGAACGCGGCGGCCGGCGTCGCGCGGGCGGTGGCGCCGGACGGTGCGGAGGTCTCCGTGACCAGAGAGGGCGATCTCGTACGGGTCACTGTCACGGCCGCGTCGCCCGGGCCGGACGCGCTGTCGATGTCGCTGGAAGCCTCCGCGGCGGCGTTGGCGGAGGAGACCGTGGGGGTGGAGAAGTGAGAGGGGCCGCGGTGCGGGCGGCGCTTCGGGAGCGGGGGCGCGACGACCGGGGGTCGGCGACGGTGTGGGTGGTCGGGCTGATCGGTGTCCTGTGTCTGATCCTCGCCGGACTGCTGCTCGCGGCGCAGGCTGTCGTTGCCCGTCATCGGGCAGGCGCGGCCGCCGACTTGGCGGCGCTCGCGGCGGCGGACCATGCGCTGCGCGGACAGGAGGCCGCGTGTGCGAGCGCCCTGCGGGTGGCGCGGGCGCAGGGGACGGATGTGGTGCGGTGCGCCGTACGAGGGGAGATCGCGGATGTGACGGTACGGGCCGGGGAGCGACCACTGGTGTCGGAGGTGCGGTCCAGGGCGGGGCCGCCCGGGCCGGTGCCTTAGCTCGCACATCGGCCGACGTCTGACACGCCTCCTCGGGCACCCGAGTTCCTATGCCTTGGGCGCCCAGGCCCCAAGCGCTCAGGTCCTCTAAGGCGTCCGGCCGAAGGACCCTCATCCTCCAAGGCATCCGGCCCTAGGGCCCTCACGCCCCCTGGGCCCCGAGGGCCCTCACGCCCCCTGGCCCGCCGCGTCCCCGGAAGTCTCCGGCGCGCCCTTCAGGAGTTCCGTCAGGAGGCGGACCGCTCCCCGTTTGTGCAGCGGGTCGTTGCCGTTGCCGCACTTCGGGGACTGGACGCAGGACGGGCAGCCGGCCTCGCACTCGCAGGAGGCGATGGCGGCGCGCGTGGCCGTCAGCCACTCCCTGGCGGTGTGGAAGGCGCGTTCCGCGAAGCCCGCGCCGCCCGGGTGGCCGTCGTAGACGAAGACGGTCGGCAGCAGGGTGTCCGGGTGGAGGGGGATGGACACGCCGCCGATGTCCCAGCGGTCGCAGGTGGCGAAGAGCGGCAGCATGCCGATCGAGGCGTGCTCGGCGGCGTGCAGGGCGCCGCCGAGGATCTCGGGGTTGATGCGGGCGGCGTCGAGCTGGTCCTCGGTGACCGTCCACCACACGGCACGCGTACGCAGGGTGCGCGGCGGAAGGTCCAGCTTCTGCTCGCCGAGTACCTCGCCGGTGATGAGCCGGCGGCGGAGGAAGGAGACGACCTGGTTGGTGACTTCGACGGAGCCGTAGCAGAGGCGGCCCTCGCCCCAGGGCACCGAGACATCGGTGTCCAGAACGGAGATGGCGGTGGTGTCGCGGGCGGTCGTCGAGTACGGCGGGTTGGCCTCCTGGACGAGGGCGACCGACTCGTCGAGGTCGAGTTCCTTCACCACGTACGTGCGGCCCTGGTGGAGGTGGACCGCGCCTTCGTGCACGGAGGTGTGGGCGGCCGAGGCGTCGACCGTGCCGAGCAGCCGCCCGGTGCCGGCCTCGACGACCTGCACCGGTGTGCCGCCCTCGCCGCGGATGTCCGCGAGGTCGGCGGCGCGCTCGCGGCGGGTCCAGTGCCAGGCCTTCGTGCGGCGCCGCAGCAGACCGGCCGTCTCCAGCTGCGGGAGGAGCTCGGGGACCGTCGGGCCGAAGAGGGAGAAGTCATCGTCCGTCAGCGGCAGTTCGGACGCTGCCGCGCACAAGTGAGGAGCGAGGACGTAGGGGTTGTCGGGGTCCAGGACCGTCGACTCCACCGGCTGGTGGAACAGCGCCTCGGGGTGGTGCACCAGGAAGGTGTCCAGCGGGTCGTCGCGGGCGACCATGACGGCCAGAGCGCCCTGACCGGAGCGCCCGGCCCGGCCGGCCTGCTGCCACAGCGAGGCGCGCGTGCCCGGATAGCCGGCGATCACCACGGCGTCCAGGCCGGCGATGTCCACGCCGAGTTCGAGGGCGGTGGTGGCGGCGAGGCCGAGGAGTTCGCCGGAATGGAGGGAGCGTTCCAACGCGCGGCGTTCGTGCGGGAGATAGCCGCCGCGGTAGGACGCGACGCGGCCCACCAGGGAGCGGTCGATCTCGGCGAGGCGCTCCTGGGCGATGACCGAGATGAGCTCGGCGCCGCGCCGGGAACGTACGAAGGCGATCGAGCGCTGGCCCTGCAAGGTCAGGTCGGTGAGGAGGTCGGCGGTTTCGGCGGTGGCGGTGCGGCGGACGGGTGCACCCTTCTCGCCGTGGAGTTCCGTCAGCGGCGGCTCCCACAGGGCGAAGACCAGTTCGCCGCGCGGGGAGGCGTCGTCCGCCACCTCCTTGACCGGGAGGCCGGTGAGGCGCTCGGCCGCTATGGACGGGTCGGCCGCCGTCGCGGACGCAAGGAGGAAGACCGGGTCCGAGCCGTAGCGCACGCACAGGCGGCGCAGGCGGCGCAGGACCTGGGCGACATGGGAGCCGAAGACACCGCGGTAGGTGTGGCACTCGTCGATGACGACATAGCGCAGGGCGCGCAGGAAGGAGGACCAGCGGGGGTGGGAGGGGAGTATCCCGCGGTGCAGCATGTCGGGATTCGTGAGGGCGTAGTTGGCGTACTGACGTACCCATTCGCGTTCTTCGAAGGGGGTGTCGCCGTCGTAGACCGCCGGCCGGACCGCCTTGCCGAGCGGGGCCGCGAGCGCCTTGACCGCGCGGCACTGGTCGGCCGCGAGCGCCTTGGTCGGGGCGAGGTAGAGCGCGGTCGCGCCGCGGCCGTTGGGTGCCTCGGAGCCGTCGAGCAGCGCGGACAGGACCGGCATCAGATACGCCAGGGACTTGCCCGAGGCCGTGCCGGTGGCGACCACGACGGACTCGCCGTCGAGGGCGTGTTCGGCGGCGAGTGCCTGGTGGGCCCAGGGGTGCTCGATTCCGGCCGCGTTCAGGGCCGAGATCACCTCGGGGCGGATACGGTCGGGCCAGAGGGCATGCCGCCCCTCACGTGGGGGCAAGTGCTCCGTATGAGTGAGGCGCGCGGACCGGCTCTCCCCCGAGGCGAGCCGGTCGAGCACCGCGCGCGGAGAAGGCCGCCGGGAGGCGCCCGCCGTGGGCGGCTCCTGGCGGTCGTCGATGCGCGGGTCGGGGCGGTGATTCGTGGCCATCGGCACCGAGTGTGTCACTGGCGTGACGGACAATGCTCCCAAGGCGTCGTGCTCGCCTGCCCGTAAGTGATTGAATGCCATCGCGGCTGGCGTCACGCCCCAGTCCTGAAGCTCAGGAGCCCAGGGGGCGACCGCCCGATAGCAAGGTGCTGGAGGATCCGTGGACCTGTCCCTGTCGACCCGTACCGTCGGCGATCGTACGGTCGTCGAGGTCGGTGGCGAAATCGATGTGTATACCGCGCCCAAGCTGCGCGAGCAGCTGGTCGAGCTGGTGAACGACGGCAGTTTCCACCTTGTCGTCGACATGGAGGGCGTGGACTTCCTCGACTCCACCGGGCTCGGCGTGCTGGTGGGTGGTCTGAAGCGAGTGCGCGCCCATGAGGGTTCGCTGCGCCTGGTGTGCAACCAGGAGCGCATCCTGAAGATCTTCCGTATCACCGGCCTGACCAAGGTGTTCCCCATTCACACCTCGGTCGAGGAAGCGGTGGCGGCCACCGACTGACGGCCGCGTCCCGGGCCGCGGCGCTCAGCGGAAGCTGGGCGGCGCAGGGCCCGGTGCGGAGGGAGCCGGGGGCACCGGGCCGTCGAGGCCCGGCCCGCCCCCGACAGCACGGAGGAACGTATGCGGAGGGGGATTGATGGCCACCGTTGAACTCCGTTTCAGCGCGCTGCCCGAGCACGTCAGGACCGCCCGTCTCGTGGCGGCAGCGGTCGCGCGCAGAGCCGGGGTCGACGAGGCCGTGCTCGACGAAGTGCGGCTCGCGGTCGGCGAGGCCTGCACCCGTGCCGTGGGGCTGCATCAGAGCCATGAGGTGGCGGCGCCGGTGCGGGTGGTGCTCATCGAGGAGGAGAAGCAGTTCTCCATCGAGGTGGGCGACGAGGCGCCGCACGCGAACGGCAAGGACGCGCCTGCGGCCGAAGCCGGCGCGGAGGCCGACGCCGAGGCCGAGGACGAGATGGGGCTCGCGGTGATCAGCGGCCTCGTCGACGATGTCGAGGTCACCACCGGCGAGGACGGCGGCCGGATCAGGATGACCTGGCCGGTGAGTGTCGCGCCCGTGGTGAGGTGAGCGGCGGCGCTCCCCTGCGCGGCCGAACAACATCAGCGTTACCGAAGGGCCCTGCTGAGCAGGGCCCTTCGGCATTTCCGGGCACATTTCTTGATCCCCGTTGATCCCCGTTGATCCTCTTCCTGATCCCCGTTGATCGCATTTCCGGGCGTCGAACGGTTTTCGATCAAGGGTCAATGTGTTTGAGGCATTACCTCTTTCGAGGTGAATCCTGTGACGCGATCATTTGCTGAGGAGCAAGTGAAGGCCAATTCCGTTTGTCGCCCACTGTTTTGATCAGGGTCCGCTCCCTACAATCCGTCCACATCTTGAGCTCAGCACAGGCGTCAAGGAGGACGAATGGCGGGGCTTTCTACCCCTCATCAGTTTGACCACCCCACAACCTTCGCAGCCGCAGTACTGACCGACGACAACCGGCTGATCGTGATGGTCATCGGAATCGTCGCACTCGCCGCGCTCGTCGTGGCCGGCGTACTCGTACGCCAAGTCCTCGCGGCAGGCGAGGGAACCGACAGCATGAAGAAGATCGCGGCCGCGGTCCAGGAGGGCGCAAACGCTTATCTGGCACGGCAGTTGAGGACGCTCGGCATTTTCGCCGTGATCGTTTTCTTCCTGCTCATGCTGCTGCCCGCGGACGACTGGAATCAGCGCGCAGGGCGTTCCGTGTTCTTCCTGATCGGTGCGCTCTTCTCCGCCGCCACCGGCTATATCGGCATGTGGCTGGCCGTGCGCAGCAATGTGCGTGTCGCCGCGGCGGCGCGTGAGGCGACTCCCGCGGAGGGCGAACCGGCCAAGGATCTGACGGCCGTCTCGCACAAGGCCATGAAGATCGCTTTCCGTACGGGCGGCGTCGTCGGCATGTTCACTGTGGGGCTCGGTCTCCTCGGCGCAGCATGTGTGGTTCTCGTCTACGCGGCGGACGCACCCAAGGTGCTCGAGGGCTTCGGCCTGGGCGCCGCGCTGATCGCGATGTTCATGCGTGTCGGCGGCGGCATCTTCACCAAGGCCGCCGACGTCGGCGCCGACCTCGTCGGCAAGGTCGAGCAGGGCATCCCGGAGGACGACCCCCGTAACGCCGCGACCATCGCGGACAACGTGGGCGACAACGTCGGCGACTGCGCCGGCATGGCGGCCGACCTCTTCGAGTCGTACGCCGTGACGCTGGTCGCCGCGCTGATCCTCGGCATGGCGGCGTTCGGCGACTCGGGTCTGGCCTTCCCGCTGATCGTTCCGGCGATCGGTGTGATCACGGCGATGATCGGCATCTTCGCGGTGGCCCCGCGCAGGTCGGACCGCAGCGGCATGTCGGCCATCAACCGCGGCTTCTTCATCTCCGCGGTGATCTCGCTCGGCCTGGTGGCCGTGGCCGCCTTCACCTATCTGCCGTCCACGTACGCGGAGTTGAAGGGTGTCACCGACGCGGCGATCAGTGCCAAGAGCGGCGATCCGCGGATCCTCGCGATCGTGGCGGTCGGCATCGGCATCCTGCTGGCGGCTGTGATCCAGCAGCTGACCGGCTACTTCACCGAGACGAACCGGCGTCCCGTGCGGGACATCGGCAAGACCTCGCTCACCGGCCCGGCCACCGTCGTCCTGGCCGGTATCTCCATCGGGCTCGAATCGGCCGTCTACACCGCGCTGTTGATCGGGCTCGGCGTGTACGGGGCGTTCCTGCTCGGCGGTACGTCGATCATGCTCGCGCTGTTCGCGGTGGCCCTGGCCGGTACCGGTCTGCTCACCACGGTCGGCGTGATCGTGGCCATGGACACCTTCGGTCCGGTCTCCGACAACGCGCAGGGCATCGCCGAGATGTCCGGCGACGTCGAGGGCGCGGGCGCCCAGGTCCTCACCGACCTGGACGCGGTGGGCAACACCACCAAGGCCATCACCAAGGGCATCGCCATCGCCACCGCCGTGCTGGCGGCGGCCGCGCTCTTCGGCTCGTACCGCGATGCCATCGCGACCGCGGCCGCGGACGTCGGCGAGAAGCTCGGCGACGGCGCTCCGATGAACCTGGTCATGGACATCTCGCAGCCCAACAACCTGGTGGGCCTGGTGCTCGGCGCCGCGGTCGTCTTCCTCTTCTCCGGTCTCGCCATCAACGCTGTCTCGCGCAGCGCGGGCGCGGTCGTGTACGAGGTGCGGCGGCAGTTCCGCGAGCACCCCGGGATCATGGACTACACCGAGAAGCCCGAGTACGGACGCGTCGTCGACATCTGCACCAAGGACGCGCTCCGTGAACTGACCACGCCCGGTCTGCTCGCCGTGCTCACCCCGATCGCGGTCGGGTTCACGCTCGGTGTGGGCGCGCTCGGCTCGTTCCTCGCGGGTGCCATCGGCACCGGCACCCTGATGGCGGTCTTCCTCGCCAACTCCGGTGGCGCGTGGGACAACGCCAAGAAGCTCGTCGAGGACGGCCACCACGGCGGCAAGGGCTCCGAGGCGCACGCCGCGACCGTCATCGGCGACACGGTCGGCGACCCGTTCAAGGACACCGCGGGTCCGGCGATCAACCCCCTCCTGAAGGTGATGAACCTCGTCGCGCTGCTCATCGCGCCCGCGGTCATCCAGTTCAGCTACGGCGACGACGCCAGCGCGGGCATCCGCGCGGGCATCGCGGTGGCGGCGATCCTGGTCATCGTCGGCGCGGTCTACGTCTCCAAGCGGCGCGGTATCGCCGTGGGTGACGAAGACAACTCCGGGCGGGTGGCCAATTCGGCGGACCCGGCGGTGGTTTCCTAGCCGCACGGTCCTTCCTGCTCAACAGGCGGGCGGACGGCGCACTTTGATGCGCCGTCCGCCCGTTTTTTGTTTCCGTGACTCTCATCTCCCTTGGTGCAAATGGCTGCAATAGCGGATATACGGGACCCTCGGCGCGGGTATGGCGCCCGGTTGGCGTGTAAGTTCCGGGGCCGAGAGCCATGGAAGGGACCAATCCGGTGAACAAGAAGCTCGCAGCCGCACTGTCCGGCGGTGCGGTACTGGTTATGGCGCTGTCGGGATGCAGCAGTGACGACGGCAACAAGGAGCTCGACAACTGGGCCAAGTCGCTGTGCGGCCAGATCAAGCCCCAGCTCGAGAAGAGCGTGAAGGCCCAGCAGGCCATCATCTCCACGGCCGCGGACGGCAACCGGGAAGAGATCAAGAAGGTCGACTCGGCCTCCTTCCAGGCCAGCGCGGACGCGTACACCGCGATCGCCGCGGCGCTCGAGAAGGCCGGTCCGCCGCCGGTCGACGACGGCAAGAAGATCCAGACGGACACCGTCAAGGAGCTCGAGAAGGCCTCGAAGGCGTACGAGGACCTGAAGAAGCAGAGCGACGAGATGGACGCGAAGGATGATTCGCCGGAGGGCGTGAAGAAGTTCTCCGACGACCTCAAGAAGATCGCGGACGAGCTCGGCAAGATCCAGGACGAGGGCGCGGACGCGCTGCAGTCCCTCACGGAGGGCGAGGTCGGCGAGGCCATCGGCAAGCAGCCCGACTGCAAGGTGGAGTCGGCGTCCCCGTCGGCCGCCAACTGACGTTCCCTGAAGAGACCTGAAGAGAGCGGTCCGGCGCGCGCTGCGCGCCGGGCCGTTTCGCGTGCGCGGCGCGGGCGTGGTGCGGGGACAGCCGTTTCGCGTGCGCGGCGAGGGCGTGGTGCGGGGACAATGGACGGGTGAGTACGACGAAGCCCTTGCCCTCGACCGACCGCACCGGCGCGGCCGCGCTGCGCGCCGCGCTCCTCGCCGCCGACTTCACCGCGGACGGACTGCTCGACCTGCTCGGCGCCCCGGCGTACGCCGCGCTCGCCCGCAGCGAGACCGTGCCCGCCGTCCGGGCCACCCGTGGCGAGGGTGCGCTGGAGACGCTCGTCCGCCTCTTCCTGCTCCAGGACGCGCTGCCGCACGCCCGCGTGGCCCAGGCGCTGCCCCTCGAACAGGCCGTGGCCCAGGGCTGGTTGACCGACGACGGCGAGCTCGTGCGCGCCACGGTCGACGTACGGCCCTACGGCGGGCCGGACGGCGAGGACTGGTTCATCGTGTCCGACCTCGGCTGCGCGGTCGGCGGGGCCGGCGGGATCGGCAGCAAGGACGAAGGGGTCGTGCTCGGGGTCGGCGGGGCGTCCACGACGCTCGCCGGGATCACCGTCCGCAAGCCGGTGGCGAGCGCGCTCGACCTCGGCACCGGCTCCGGTATCCAGGCGCTGCACGCCGCCCAGCACGCCACGCGCGTGACCGCCACGGACCTCAACCCCCGTGCGCTGCGCATGACCGCGCTCACCCTCGCGCTCTCGGGCGCCCCCGAGGCCGAGCTGCGCGAGGGCTCGCTCTTCGAGCCGGTCACGGACGAGACGTACGACCTGATCGTCTCGAACCCGCCGTTCGTCATCTCTCCCGGCGCGCGCCTGACCTACCGCGACGGCGGGATGGGCGGGGACGATCTGTGCCGCTCGCTCGTTCAGCAGGCGGGAGAGCGGTTGAACGAAGGGGGATACGCCCAGTTCCTGGCCAACTGGCAGCACGTCGAAGGGGAGGACTGGCAGGAGCGACTGCGCTCATGGGTGCCGCGCGGCTGTGACGCGTGGATCGTGCAGCGCGAGGTGCAGGACATCACGCAGTACGCGGAGCTGTGGCTGCGCGACGCCGGGGACCACCGCACGGATCCGGCCGAGTACGCGGCGCGGTACGACGCGTGGCTGGACGAGTTCGAGGCGCGCAAGGTCAAGGCGGTCGGCTTCGGGTGGATCACGCTGCGCAAGTCCGCCGCGGCCCAGGACGATCCCTCGGTCACCGTCGAGGAGTGGCCGCACCCCGTCGAGCAGCCGCTCGGCGCGGTGGTCGAGGCGCACTTCGCGCGGCTCGACCATCTGCGCGCGCACGACGACGCGGCGCTGCTCGCCGGGCACTTCGTGCTGGCCGAGGGCGTGGTGCAGGAGCAGGTCGGGCTTCCGGGCGCGGAGGACCCCGAGCATGTCGTGCTGCGCCAGCACCGCGGGATGCGGCGGGCCACGAAGGTGGACACGATCGGCGCGGGCTTCGCGGGCGTCTGCGACGGCTCGATGAGCGCCGGCCGCATCCTGGATGCGATCGCCCAACTGGTGGGCGAGGACCCGGTGTTGCTGCGGGACCGTACGCCCGCGCAGATCCGGCTGCTCGTGGAGCAGGGGTTCCTGGAGCCGCGGTAGCCGGTGTGTCGGTGTCGGTGTCGGTGACGGTGCCGGTGTCGGTGTCGGCGTCGGTGTCGGTGTCGGTGTCGGTGTCGGCGGGGAGGGCGCGTTCGTCGCGTGGGCGTGCCTTCGCGGTGAGCGGGCTCTCGCCGTGAGTGGGCTCTCGCTGTGAGCGCGCGCTCCCGGCCAGGTGGGCGCGGTCAGCGCGGCCAGGGCTGGCCGCTCAGCCGCTCCACGCTCGTGTTGAACCGCTGGAGATAGCGGGCGAAGGCCGCCACGTCCTCGGCCGGCCAGTCCTCGAAGACCTGGTCGAGGTCCCGTACGCGGATCTCGCGCTCCGCGTCCACCTCGCGCTCGCCCTCGGGCGTGAGCTGGAAGCGGCGCGCCAGTCCGCCCTCGGGATCGGGGATGCGCCGCAGGAGGCCGGCGCGCACGGCGCCCGCCGTCTGCCGGTTCACCGTCGACGTGTCCAACCGGAAGGCCTCGCTGAGCTCGCCGATCGTCATCGGGCCCTGCATCTGGATGCGGCTGAGCATGATGTACGCGCTGCGCTCCATCCGGCCCTGCTCCTTGCGCTCCTTGGCGCTGCTGAGCTGGTGCCGGCCGAGCACCATGTGCTCGAACTCGACCAGATGCGACGGCTTGTCCATATACGTACGACCTCCCGGGGTGACCGTATCGCAGAGCGGAGGCCGATGTGCGTCATGCACATCATGTGTACGATGCACACGGCTGTGCAAGGGTCCGGAGCCGGTGCCCGCACCAGGACCTCAACGCACCGCCGTACAACGGAAGATGACGAGGAGCGCCCATGGAGAGCACCCAGGCGTACCGGCGGCCGGGCGGCATCGTGGCTACCCTGGCGCTCGCCGGGACGGTGGCGGCGGTGATGCAGACCCTGGTCACGCCGCTGATCGCCGAACTGCCCCGGCTCCTGGGCACCACCCCGTCGAACGCGGCCTGGGTGGTCACGGTGACGCTGCTCGTGGCCGCCGTGTGCGTCCCCGTCTCGGGACGGCTCGGCGATCTCGTGGGCAAGCGCCGGATGCTGCTGGTGTGTTCGGTGCCGCTGGTCCTCGGGTCGGTGGTGTGCGCCCTGTCCTCCTCGGTGCTGCCGATGATCGTCGGCCGTGGGCTGCAGGGGATGGGCATGGGCATGGTGCCGCTCGGCATCGCGCTCCTGCGCGACGTCGTGCCGGCCCGCCGGCTGCCCGGCGCCATCGCCCTGGTCAGCGCCTCCATGGGGATCGGCGGCGCGATCGGGCTGCCGATCGCGGCGGGGGTGGCGCAGTACGCCGACTGGCGGGCGCTGTTCTGGGGTTCGGCCGTGCTCGCCCTCGTCATCGGCGTTCTGATTCATGTGATGGTGCCGGACGTGCCGGCCGGAGCGAAGGGGCAGCGCTTCGACCTCGCCGGGGCCGTCGGCCTCGCGATCGGTCTGGTCTCGCTGCTGCTCGCGGCCTCCAAGGGCGCCGATTGGGGCTGGGGTTCGGGCGTCACGCTCGGGCTCTTCGCCCTCGCCGTCGTGGCGCTCGCGGTCTGGGGATGGTGGGAACTGCGCACCCGCGACCCGCTGATCGACCTGCGCACCACCGCCCGGCCGCGCGTCCTGCTCACCAACGCCTCCTCGGTGCTCGTCGGCGTCGGCATGTACGCGTACATGCTGATCGCGCCCCAGATCCTTCAGTTCCCCGAGGCGACCGGGTACGGGCTCGGCCAGTCGATGCTCGCGGCCGGTCTCTACCTCGCGCCCGGCGGCCTGATGATGATGCTGATCTCGCCGCTCGGCGGAAAGCTGATCGGCTCGCGCGGGCCCAAGTTCGCGCTGGTTTCCGGTGCGTTGGTGATCTGTGCGGGGTACGGGCTCGCGCAGGCGCTGATGGGTTCGACCTGGGGTCTGATGGTCGTCGGCATCGTGATCAGCAGCGGGGTGGCGCTCGCGTACGGGGCGATGCCCGCCCTGATCATGAGCGTGGTCCCGCTCTCCGAGACGGCGGCGGCCAACGGCTTCAACGCCCTGATGCGCTCGCTCGGCACCACGGTCGGTGCCGCCCTGGTGGGTGTGGTCCTCGCGCAGATGACGATCAGCGTCGGCGGCCGGACGCTGGCCTCCGAGGCGGGGTTCCGTGTGGGCCTCCTGATCGGGTGCGTGGTGGCGCTCCTGTCCGCGCTCGTGGCGCTCGCGATCCCCGGGATGCGGGCCGCCGGGGAGGGCGCGGAGGACGAGACGGCGCTGGAGGAGGCGGCCGGGGTGCGGGCCTGAGGCGAGGCGTCGGGTCAGGGGTCGGGCGTCGGGCCAGACGTCGGGGCGGGCGTTCACCCCGGGTTCGCCCGGAAGACGCCCGTCCGTGGTCCGTGTCTGCCAGCCTGCCGCGATCGAGGCGATCCTGCGGGGAGGATGCGAGCCATGGAGAGCGGACCGGCGATCTTCGCAGGCACGGTGTTCGCGCTGTTCGGGGCGGGTCTGCTGACGTGGACCGCCGTCCGGGTCGCGCACCGCAGGCCCGTGGCCCACGGCGCCCGCCCGGTGACCTCGGCCACGTTCGCCACGCTCGTCGCGGCCGCCGCGCTGCTGCTCGGGGTCTGGTGCTTCGTCCGCATGTGAGCCGGACCTCTCGGTGATCTCCGCACGGACCTCGCGGCGATCTGGGCCCGGGCCCCGCCGCGGCCTCCCCACCGGCCCGTCCGCGATCTCCGCACGAACCTCCCAGTGATCTCCCGAGGGTACGGAAACGGCCAATCCGGGAGAGAAGGCTCCGCTTCCCGGGAAAGGGCAGGTCGGCAGTCCGGGCGGCAGGAAGGGCGGGAGTCGGGTTACCGTTCGAGTGGCTGCTGCGGGCTTTCCCCGTTTGACACGGGGGCGGGCTGTACCGTCACACTCCGCAGCGTCACCGTATAAACGCATAGGGCGCCGCCGTGGCAATGTCTGCGGCTCCGTCGTATGAAGGCATACGGAACGGGAGCCGTATGCCGGGCATACGGACCGCAGATGTCAGCAGCGAGAGCGTCGACCGGAGAGAAGAGCCACGTTGTCCCCGACCAGCGAGACCGCACAGGGCGGCCGCCGACTCGTCATCGTCGAGTCCCCTGCCAAGGCGAAGACGATCAAGGGCTACCTCGGCCCGGGGTATGTCGTCGAGGCGAGCGTCGGGCACATCCGCGACCTGCCGAACGGCGCCGCAGAGGTGCCGGAGAAGTACACCGGCGAGGTGCGCCGGCTCGGCGTGGACGTGAACAACGACTTCCAGCCGATCTACGTCGTCAACGCCGACAAGAAGGCCCAGGTCAAGAAGCTCAAGGACCTCCTCAAGGACTCCGACGAGCTCTTCCTCGCCACCGATGAGGACCGCGAGGGCGAGGCCATCGCATGGCACCTCCTCGAGGTCCTGAAGCCCAAGGTCCCGGTCAAGCGCATGGTGTTCCACGAGATCACCAAGGACGCGATCCAGGGTGCCGTGGCCAACCCGCGCGAGCTCAACAAGCGCATGGTCGACGCCCAGGAGACCCGCCGCATCCTCGACCGCCTCTACGGCTACGAGGTCTCGCCGGTCCTGTGGAAGAAGGTCATGCCGCGGCTGTCGGCGGGCCGTGTGCAGTCGGTCGCGACCCGGCTCGTCGTCGAGCGCGAGCGCGAGCGCATCGCCTTCCGCTCCGCCGAGTACTGGGACCTGACCGGCACCTTCGGCACGGGCCGTAAGGGCGACGCCTCCGACCCTTCGCAGCTGATCGCGCGCCTGACCACGGTCGACGGCAAGCGCGTGGCGCAGGGCCGCGACTTCGACTCGCTCGGGCAGCTCAAGGCGAACAGCGCGAACACGCTGCACCTCGACGAGGCGGGCGCCCGCGCGCTCGCCGCCGCCCTGGAGAACGCGCAGTTCGCGGTCCGCTCCGTCGAGTCCAAGCCGTACCGCCGCTCGCCGTACGCGCCGTTCCGTACGACCACCCTCCAGCAGGAGGCCTCGCGCAAGCTCGGCTTCGGCGCCAAGGCGACGATGCAGATCGCGCAGAAGCTGTACGAAAACGGCCACATCACCTATATGCGTACGGACTCCACGACGCTGTCCGACACCGCGATCACGGCCGCCCGTACGCAGGTCACGCAGCTCTACGGTGCCGACTACCTGCCGGACAAGCCGCGCACGTACGCCGGCAAGGTCAAGAACGCGCAGGAGGCGCACGAGGCGATCCGCCCCTCCGGCGACCGCTTCCGCACCCCGGCCGAGACCGGCCTGACCGGCGACATGTTCCGGCTCTACGAGCTGATCTGGAAGCGCACGGTCGCCTCCCAGATGAAGGACGCGACCGGCAACTCGGTCACGGTCAAGATCGGTGGCACCGCAGCCGACGGACGGGACGCCGAGTTCAGCGCCTCCGGCAAGACGATCACCTTCCACGGCTTCCTGAAGGCGTACGTCGAGGGCGCCGACGATCCGAACGCCGAGCTGGACGACCGCGAGCGCCGACTGCCGCAGGTGGCCGAGGGCGACGCGCTGTCCGCCGACGAGATCTCCGTGGACGGCCACGCGACCAAGCCGCCGGCCCGCTACACCGAGGCCTCGCTGGTCAAGGAGCTGGAAGAGCGCGAGATCGGCCGTCCGTCGACGTACGCGTCGATCATCGGCACGATCCTCGACCGCGGCTATGTCTTCAAGAAGGGCACGGCTCTTGTGCCGTCCTTCCTGTCCTTCGCCGTGGTCAACCTCTTGGAGAAGCACTTCGGGCGGCTCGTGGACTACGACTTCACGGCCAAGATGGAGGACGACCTCGACCGCATCGCGCGGGGCGAGGCGCAGGCCGTGCCGTGGCTGCGGCGCTTCTACTTCGGTGAAGGCCCCGAGGGCACGGCCGGCGCCGGCGGTGCGGCCGACGCCGGCAACGGTGACGGGGACCACCTCGGCGGTCTCAAGGAGCTGGTCACGGACCTCGGGGCGATCGACGCCCGCGAGATCTCCTCGTTCCCCGTCGGCAACGACATCAAGCTGCGCGTCGGGCGCTACGGTCCGTACATCGAGCGCGGTGAGAAGGACTCCGAGGGGCACCAGCGCGCCGACGTGCCGGACGACCTCGCGCCCGACGAGCTGACCGTCGAGCTCGCCGAGGAGCTGCTCGCCAAGCCGAGCGGTGACTTCGCGCTGGGCAAGGACCCGGTGAGCGGCAACGAGATCGTGGCCAAGGACGGGCGTTACGGTCCGTACGTCACCGAGGTGCTGCCCGAGGGCACGCCCAAGACGGGCAAGAACGCGGTGAAGCCGCGGACCGCCTCGCTGTTCAAGTCGATGTCCCTGGACACGGTGACGCTCGAGGACGCGCTGAAGTTGATGTCGCTGCCTCGCGTGGTCGGCACCGACGCCGAGGGTGTCGAGATCACCGCGCAGAACGGGCGCTACGGTCCGTATTTGAAGAAGGGCACGGACTCGCGCTCGCTGGAGAGCGAGGAGCAGCTCTTCACGATCACGCTCGACGAGGCGCTGGCGATCTACGCCCAGCCGAAGGTGCGGGGGCGTGCCGCCGCGAAGCCGCCGCTGAAGGAGCTGGGCGAGGACCCGGTCTCCGGCAAGCCGGTGGTCGTCAAGGACGGGCGCTTCGGTCCGTACGTGACGGACGGCGAGACGAACGCGACGCTGCGGGCGGCGGACTCCGTGGAGGAGATCACGCCGGAGCGCGGCTTCGAACTGCTCGCCGAGAAGCGGGCGAAGGGCCCGGCGAAGAAGACCGCCAAGAAGGCGGCGAAGAAGGCGCCGGCGAAGAAGACGGCGGCGAAGAAGACGGCCGCGAAGAAGACGGCGGCTACCAAGACCGCCGCCAAGAAGACGGCTGCGAAGAAGGCTCCGGCGAAGAAGGCGACGGCCGCGGCGGCGAAGAAGGCTGCGGCGTCGGCTCCGGTTGAGGACTGAGCTTTCCCCCACCCCGCCCCTTCCCGAAACCGAGGGCTCTGCCCTCGGACTCCCGGGCGGGGGCGGGGTGTTTTGCGGGCTCGCGCCCACACGCCCGACTTCGGGGGCTCCGCCCCCTGGCCCCCGCACCTGGTCCTCGTGGAGGGCGATTCTGGGCTCGCGTCCTCGGCGTTCGGCTTTGGGGGCCTGCCCCCCCGGGCCCCCGCATCTCGCCGTCGGGGCGGTGGTGTGAGGGGGGCGGAACTTTGTTCGGGACGTGGTCCGGGGACGGGGGCGCTCCGGATAGGCTGGCCGGATGACCCGAGACGACTCCGATGCCGCCCTGGTCGCCGACTCCCGTGAGCGTGCTGTTCGTGCACTGCTGCGCCATCCCCCGCTGAAGCGCCTGTGGAGCGCCCAGTTCGTGGGCGGGATCGGGGATGCGCTCGCGCTGCTCGTGCTCGTGCTGCTCGGGGTGCAGGCCGCGCTCGCCGAGCAGTCCTTCGGGGGCGGGTACCGCGGGGTGGCCTTCGCGATCGCCGCCGTGTTCGGGGTGCGCGTGCTCGCGACCCTGCTGTTCGGTGCGGTCCTGCTCGGACCGCTGACCGCGCTCACCGCCGCCGAGGGCCCGCTCGACCGCCGCTGGACCATGATCGCCGCGGACGGACTGCGGGCCGCGCTCCTGATCATCGCCCCGCTGTGGATCGACTGGACCCCGGACAGCGCGCTCGCCGTGCTGCTCGTGACCGTGTTCGTGGTCGGGGTCGCCGAGCGCTTCTGGACCGTGGCCCGCGAGAGCGCCGCGCCCGCGCTGCTGCCCGCGCCCCCGCTGGAGGGCGCGACGGTGCGGCCGCTGCCGGACCACACCGAGGCGCTGCGCCGGCTTTCGCTGCGTACCGGATTCGTGGCGCTGCCCATCGGCGCGCTCGTCCTGATCACCGCCACCTTGATCGGCAATCTGATCGGTGCAGGCGTGGACTGGTTCGCGCAGCACCAGGCCGCGCTCGCCTCGTATGTCGCCGCCGGTCTCTTCGCCGCCTCGCTGTCCGTCGTCTACTTCATCGAGCTGCCCGACGCGCAGACCCCGCGGGCCCGTTCGCCGCTTGAGGGGCTGCGCCGGCCGAAGACCGGCAGCGGCGTGGACAAGGGGCGCACGGGGGCCATCCCGCTGCTCGTTTTCGCTTGCGCCTCGGTCGCCGCGGCCATCGCCGCCGCCGTCGCCGTGGTGGTGCTGCACGCGATCGACCTGGGCGGCGGGCCCGTCCTGTTCGGGATCTTCGTGGCCGCGCTGACCGCCGGCACCGTGCTCGGCATCCGTGTCGCGCCCTCCGTGCTGCCCGCCCTGTCGCGCCGCCGCCTGCTCGCCCTGGCGGTCGCGGTCGCCGGGATCGCGCTGCTCGCGGCCGGACTCGTACCGGACCAGACCACGGTCCTGCTGCTGCTCGGCCTGGCCGGTACGGCGGCCGGTATCGCCGCGAACACCGGGCACACCCTGCTCGACCAGGAGGTCGAGGACTTCCGCAGGACCCGGACCACCGAGCATCTGCAGTCCGTCGTCCGCGTGACCGTGGCGCTCTCCGCGGTGATCGCGCCGGTGCTCGCCGGGCTGATCGGGGAACACCGGCTCGCGAGCGGCAAGTTCGTGTTCGCGCACGGCGGCGCCGCCTTCCTGCTGATGCTGGCCGGTGCGCTGCTGCTTCCGGTGGCCGCGCTCGTACTCGCCAAGACCGACGACCGGTCCGGGGTGCCGCTGCGCCGCGATCTGACCGACGCGCTGCGCGGCGCCGAGCCCGCCCAGGTCCCGGCCGCCACCGGGTTCTTCATCGCCCTGGAGGGCGGCGACGGCGCGGGCAAGTCCACCCAGGCCGAGGCGCTCGCCGAGTGGATCCGTGCCAAGGGCCACGAGGTCGTGCTCACGCGCGAGCCCGGGGCCACGCCCGTCGGCAAGCGGCTGCGCTCGATCCTCCTCGACGTGTCGAGCGCGGGACTCTCGCACCGGGCCGAGGCGCTCCTGTACGCGGCCGACCGCGCCGAGCACGTCGACACGGTGGTCCGCCCCGCTCTGGAGCGCGGCGCCGTCGTCATCTCCGACCGCTACATCGACTCGTCCGTGGCCTACCAGGGCGCGGGCCGCGATCTCTCGCCGACCGAGATCGCCCGGATCTCGCGCTGGGCCACCGACGGGCTCGTCCCGCATCTGACCGTGCTGCTCGACGTCTCGCCCGAGGCCGCGCGCGAGCGGTTCACCGAGGCGCCGGACCGGCTGGAATCGGAGCCGGCGGAGTTCCACGCGCGGGTGCGCGCCGGGTTCCTGACCCTCGCGTCCGCCGACCCCGGGCGCTACCTCGTGGTCGACGCGGCCCAGGAGCCCGAGGCCGTCACCACCGTCGTACGCCACCGGCTCGACCAGATGCTGCCGCTGTCCGACGCCGAGAAGCAGGCGCAGGAAGAGGCCCGCAAGGCGGCCGAGGAGGAGGCGCGGCGGCGCGCGGAGGAAGAGGCCGCGCGCAAGGCCGAGGAGGAGCGCCTGGAGCGCGAGCGCCAGGAGCAGCTGGCCCGGCTGCGCGCCGAGGAGGAGGAGCGCAAGCGCCGGGAGTTGGAGGAGGCGCGGCGCCGCGAGGAGGAGCGGCAGGCCGAGGAGGCCCGGGCCCGCGCCGAGGAGGCGCGCCGGCTCGCCGAGGAGGAGCGCCGCCGACGTGAGGCCGAGGAGCAGCTGCGGGCCGCGGAGGAGGAGCGCCGCCGGCGGCAGGCCGCCGAGGAGCAGCGGCTGCGCGACGAGGCGGAGGCGCGGCGCCTGGACAAGCAGCGCAAGGCCGAGGAGGCGCTGCTGCGGGCCGAGGAGGCGCGCCGGGCGGATGCCGCGGCCGCCGCTGCGGCCGCGGCCGCAGCGCTGCCCGACGCGGAGACCACGGTGCCGACGCCGGTCGTGAAGGGCGCGGACGAGACCACCGTCTCCACGCCGATCGTCGCGCCCTCGCCCTCGGCGCCGCCCGCCGACGAGACGGCGGTGCTGCCGGCGGTGCAGGAGGAGGAGCCCGGGCGGGGTGCCGGGGGCTCCGGGGCCGCCTCGTCTCCCGAAGCCGGTTCCAAGTCCGGATCCGGGTCCGGATCCAAGTCCGGTTCCGAGCCCGCGCGTGACTCGGCGCCCGAAGCGAAGGCACCGTCCGGCGGTCCGGCCGTCAGCCCGTCCGAGGAGACCGCCGTGCTGCCCGCGCCGCCCGCCCCGGGTGCCGCGGACGAGACCGCGGTGCTGCCGCCCGTACGCGTGGACGCGGTGCCGCCGGTGCCGGGCGACAACCCGGCCGACCGGCTGCCGCCCGGCCTGTTCCGCGATGAGCGGCCCGAGGCCGGGGCCGAGGACCGTACGCGCGAGCTGCCGCAGGTGGACGAGACGGGTCGGCCGCGCCGCCGCCCGCGCTCGGACTGGGCGGAGGAGACCCCGCTGGACGATCTGCCCTCCCTGGCGGACGAGTTGCTCGGCGACCACGACGACGAGGACGGCCGGGGCCGCGGCCGGCGCCGCTGACGGTCCGGGCTTGTCAGTGCCCTGCCCCACAATGGACGGGCAGGGCACCGACGTCGGCACCACAGCCCGCGCACCGGAAGAGAGGCGGCACCCATGCCCGTATGGGACGACCTGGTGGGTCAGGACCGGGTCACCGCGCAGCTGGAGGCTGCCGCGCGGGACGCCGACGCCTATGTGACGGTCGCGGCCGGCGGCGGTGAGCTGCCGTCGAGTTCGAAGATGACGCATGCCTGGCTGTTCACGGGGCCGCCCGGATCGGGGCGTTCCACGGCGGCGCGCGCGTTCGCGGCCGCGTTGCAGTGCGTGAGCCCGGACCGTGCGCTCGGCGGCGCGCCGGGCTGCGGATTCTGCGACGGCTGCCATACGGCCCTTGTCGGTACGCACGCGGATGTCGAGGTCGTACGGACCGATCTGCTGAGCATCGGCGTGAAGGAGACCCGCGACCTCGTGCGGCGGGCCCAGATGTCCCCGGCCGGCGGGCGCTGGCAGGTGATCGTCCTGGAGGACGCCGACCGGCTCACCGAAGGCGCGGGCAATGTGCTGCTCAAGGCCGTCGAGGAGCCCGCGCCGCGCACGGTGTGGCTGCTGTGCGCGCCCTCGCTCGAGGACGTGCTGCCCACCATCCGTTCGCGCTGCCGGCACCTGACGCTGCGCACCCCGCCGGTGGCCGCCGTGGCCGACATCCTCGTACGGCGCGACGGCATCGAGCCGCCCGTGGCGGCGGCCGCGGCCCAGGCCACCCAGGGGCACATCGGGCGCGCCCGGAGGCTCGCGACCGACGAGCGGGCGCGCGAGCGGCGGGCCGCCGTGCTCAAGCTGCCGCTGCGGATCGACGAGATCGGCGGGTGTCTGAAGGCCGCCCAGGAGCTGATCGACTCCGCGGCCGAGGACGCCAAGCAGCTCGCCGAGGAGGTCGACACCAAGGAGACCGAGGAGCTGAAGGCGGCGCTCGGCGCGGCCCAGGGCGGACGGATGCCGCGCGGTACGGCCGGGGTGATGAAGGACCTGGAGGACAAGCAGAAGCGGCGGCGCACCCGCACCCAGCGCGACACCCTCGACCTCGCGCTCACCGACCTCACGGGTTTCTACCGTGATGTGCTCGCCCTCCAGCTGGGCTCCCAGGTCGCCCTCGCCAACGTCGACCAGCGGGACACCCTGGAGCGGCTGGCCCGCGCCTCCTCGCCCGAGTCGACCCTGCGCCGCATCGAGGCCATCTCCGCCTGCCGCGAGGCCCTGGAGTCCAATGTCGCCCCGCTGCTCGCGGTGGAGGCGATGACGATGGCGCTGCGGGCGGGCTGACGCGGTGACGGTGACGCTGCGGGCGGGCTGACGCGGTGACGGTGAGGGTGGCGCTGCGGGCGGGCTGACGCCGGGACTCCCCGGAGGCCCGGCTCACTCGTACGAGTCGGAGCAACTGCGTACCGCTACCGCCCCGTTACCCTCGGTGGATGCGCATCAAGGCCCCCCTCGCCCGTACCGCCGCCGCCCTGCTCGCGGCGGGGCTGCTCATCTCCGGCTGTTCCGGGGGGAGTTCGCCGGATCCCTCGGCCCGGTCCTCCCTCGACTCCTCGGCGAAGGAGGCCCTGAAGCCGTACGCCACACAGAAGTTGAAGTGGCGCGAGTGCGGTGTGCCGGGGTTCGAGTGCGCCACGCTCCGGGCGCCGCTCGACTACGCGAAGCCGGACGACGGGCAGATCAAGCTGGCCGTCTCCCGCAAGAAGGCCACCGGCCCGGGCAAGCGCATCGGCTCGCTCATGGTCAACCCGGGCGGGCCCGGCGGCTCCGCCATCGAGTACCTCCAGGCGTACGCGGCCCTCGGCTATCCGGCCCCGGTCCGCGCCCGCTACGACATGGTGGGCATGGATCCGCGCGGCGTGGCCCGCAGCGAGCCCGTCGAGTGCCTCGACGACAAGGCGATGGACGCGTACACGCAGACCGACGTGACCCCCGACGACGAGCGCGAGCAGGAGCAACTGGTCACCGCCTACAAGGAGTTCGCGCAGGGCTGTGAGAAGCGGTCGGCCACGGTCCTTCCGCATGTCTCCACCGTCGAGGCCGCGCGGGACATGGATCTGCTGCGTGAGGTGCTCGGCGACGACAAGCTGTACTACGTCGGCGCCTCGTACGGCACCTTCCTCGGCGCGACCTACGCCGAGCTGTATCCCGAGCGCACCGGCCGCCTCGTCCTCGACGGCGCGATGGACCCCTCGCTGCCCGCCGAGCAGATGAACCTCGACCAGACCGCCGGCTTCGAGACGGCCTTCCGGTCCTTCGCGAAGGACTGCGTCGGGCAGAGCGACTGCCCGCTCGGGACGAAGAACGCCGAGGGCGCGGGCCGCCGGCTGACGGAGTTCTTCCTGCAGCTGGACAAGCAGCCCATCCCGGCCGGCGACCGCAGGCTCGGCGAATCCCTCGCCACGACCGGCGTGATCGCCGCGATGTACGACGAGGGCGCCTGGCCCCAGCTGCGCGACGCGCTCGGCTCGGCGATGAAGGACCGCGACGGCTCGGGGCTGCTCCAGCTCTCGGACAGCTACTACGAGCGGCAGCCCGACGGCTCGTACGGGAACATCATGTTCGCCAACGCGGCCGTCAACTGCCTTGATCTGCCTGCCGCGTTCAAGGGGCCGGACGAGGTGGAGAAGGCGCTGCCCGAGTTCGAGAAGACCTCGCCCGTCTTCGGTACGGGGCTGGCCTGGGCGGGTCTGACCTGCACGTACTGGCCCGAGCAGGCCACCGGCTCGGCCCATCGCATCACGGCGGAGGGCGCGGCCCCGCTCCTGGTGGTCGGCACGACCCGCGACCCCGCGACCCCGTACAAGTGGGCGGAGTCGCTGGCCGGTCAGCTGGCCACCGGCACGCTGCTCACGTACGACGGCGACGGGCACACGGCGTACGGGCGCGGCAGCGACTGCATCGACACGGCGGTCAACCGCTATCTGCTCGACGGCAAGGCGCCGGAGGACGGGAAGCGCTGCTGAGCTGCGGATACGCGCGGGATCCCGTGCTGCTCTCCTCCCCGAGGCCCGCTGTGACGCAGGTCACAGCGGGCCTCCTGTCACATCCGGGCGGGGCCGTCTGTCCCATGGGCGACACCGTGCGGAACAGACAGCAGAGGAGCCCGTGATGAACACCGAGTCCGCCCCCGCCACCCCCCACCGCATCGTCGTCCTCGGTGCCGGCTACACCGGCATGATGACCGCCACCCGGCTCGCGCGGCGCACCCGCCGCGGCCCGGCGGTACGGATCACGCTGGTCAACCCGTCGCCGCGGTTCACCGAGCGGCTGCGGATGCACCAGATCGCCGCCGGACAGGAGCTCGCCGACCACCGGATCACCGAGCTGCTCGACGGCACCGGCGTCGCCTTCGTCGAGGGCTGGGCCACCGCGATCGACGTCGAGGCCCGGGAGGTCCAGGTGTCGGGCAGCGCGGAGCCGCTCCCGTACGACACCCTCGTCTACGCCCTCGGCAGCTCCACCGACACCAGCCGCGTGCCGGGCGTCGCGGAGCACGCGTACACCCTGAACGACCCGCGTACCGCCCGCCGGATGTCCCAGGAACTGGCGCGGCTCGCGGTGCGGGGCGGGGCCGTGACCGTCAGCGGCGGCGGGCTCACCGGGGTCGAGGCCGCGGCCGAGATCGCCGAGGCGCACCCGGGCCTCGATGTCACCCTGCTCAGCCACGAGGTGCCCGGCTCGATGATGGGGACGAAGGCGCAGGCGTATCTGCTCCGTGCCCTCGACCGGCTCGGCGTCACCGTGCGTGCGGGGGTGCGGGTGGCGAAGGTGCTGCCCGACGCCGTCGAGCTGGCGGACGGTGAACTGCTCGTCTCCGACGTGTCGTTGTGGACCGCGGGCGTACGCGTGCCGGCGCTCGCCGCTGACGCCGGGATCGCGGTAGACGAGGCCGGGCGGATCCGGACAGACGGCACGCTGCGCTCCGTGTCGCACCCGGAGATCCACGCGATCGGCGACGCCGCGCGCATCGAGCAGGCCTGGGGGACGGTGCACGGGACCTGCCAGTCGGGGATCCCCTCGGCCGCGTACACCGCGGACGCGATCGCGCGGCGGCTGCGCGGACGGAAGGTGAAGCCGTTCCGCTTCGGCTACGTGCACCAGCCGGTCAGCCTCGGGCGCAAGGACGCGGTCATCCAGTTCACGCGGCCCGACGACACCCCCCGGCGGATCCGCCTGACCGGCCGCAGCGCCGTGTTCTACAAGGAGACGGTCAGCGGCAGCCCGGTCAAGACGTACCGGCTCACCCGGAAGCTCGCCGGCGCGCTGGTCTGGCCGCAGGGCGGCCGGGCGACGAAGGCGTGAACCCCCTTGAACCGTAAGCGAGTCGACTGCCAAGGTGGCGCGATGCCGGACGATCGCGCCACCGCAGCCCCGCACCCCGACGACCCCTTCCTGGCGCACCGCCGGCTGCTCTTCGCGACCGCCTACCGGCTGCTCGGCAGCGTCGCGGACACCGAGGACGTGCTCCAGGACGCGTGGCTGACCTGGTCCAAGGCGGACCGCTCGGATGTGGCCAACCCCCGCGCGTATCTCGTCCGCACCGTCACCAACCTCTGCCTGAACAGGCTGACTTCGGCCCGCGCCACCCGCGAGACCTATGTGGGCCCCTGGCTGCCGGAACCGCTGCTCACCACCCCCGACGTCGCCGAGGAGGCCGAGATGGCCGAGTCCGTCTCCATGGCGATGCTGGTCGTCCTGGAAACCCTCGGGCCCGTGGAGCGCGCGGTGTTCGTGCTCCGCGAGGTCTTCGGCTACTCGCACGCGGAGATCGCCGAGACGCTCGGCAGGTCCGAGCAGTCCGTACGCCAGACCGCGCACCGCGCCCGCTCCCACGTCCAGGCGCGCAGGCCGCGGTACGAGGCGGACGGCGCCGAGCGTGAACGGGTCACGCAGCTCTTCCTGGAGGCCGCGTCCGGCGGCGATCTGAACGGCATGATGGCGCTGCTCGCCCCCGATGTGACCTGCTGGTCCGACGGCGGCGGCAAGGTCACCGCGGCCCGCCGGCCGCTGCACGGCGCCGACGCGGTCGCCCGCTGGGTGCTCGGCGTCCTCGCGAAGCCGGACTATGCGGCGATGGCCACCACGCCGGCCGTCATCAACGGTGAACTCGGCCTCCTGTTCACGCTGGACGGCGTCACCATCGGCACGCTCTCGTACGAGGTGTCGGAGGGGCGGATCCACGATCTGCGGTTCCAGGTGAACCCGGACAAGCTCGGGGGCGTACAGCGGGGGCCCGCGGGAGATTGAGCCCGCGAGATCGCGCCCCGGGAGATCGAGCCGGAGAGATCGAGCCGGGGAGGTCGAGCCCGGAAAATCGAGTTGCCGTCACCGGAGCCGCGGCGCCACGATCCACGCATGACATCCCTCTCTTCCGCCGCCCGGCCTTCCCCGAGCAATGCGTTCAGGGGATGCCCCAAGACCGCCGCCACCTCGCCGGTGCGCGCGCAGCAGCAGCCCGGCGTCCACCGGAGGCCCGATCCGCGTCCCGCGTGAGCACGGCCTTGGTCGCCGGACTGCTCGCGGGATACGGCATCGCCATCCCGGTCGGAGCGGTCGCGACCTATCTCGTGGCCCTCACCGCCCGCACCTCCCTGCGCACCGGAGCCTCGGCCGCGCTGGGCGTCGCGAGCGCCGACGGCCTCTACGCCCTGACCGCCGCGCTCGGCGGCACCGCACTCGCCCCGCTGCTCGCCTCGGTGACCACGCCGCTGCGCTGGACCTCGGCCGTCGTGCTCCTCGCTCTGGCGGTACGGGGCTTCCTGACCGCCGTCCGCCAGTACCGGGGCGCGGCGGCGAACGGCCGCGAGGTCCGCGAACTCACCCCACTCCGGGCCTACTTGAGCCTGCTCGGCATCACCCTGCTCAACCCGGTCACGATCGTCTACTTCACCGCGCTCGTCCTCGGGTCCGGGTCCGCCGCCCCGGCGGGCGGCGCCGAGCGGACGGTGTTCGTCCTGGCCGCGTTCGCCGCCTCCGCGAGCTGGCAGCTGCTGCTCGCGGGCGGGGGAGCGCTGCTCGGCCGGGCGCTGACCGGGCGCCGGGGCCGGCTGGCGACGGCGGCCGCGTCGAGTGCGCTGATCGCGGGGCTCGCGGTGGGGATGGTGGTCGGATGAGTGTGCCCTGAGGGCCGAGCGCCGGCGCCTGAGCGGTGCTCAGGGTCGGCCTCTCGGCCGCCCGGATCAGACCTCCGGCCACCCGCGTCGCAGATGCTCGAAGACGGTGTCGAGTGCGCGGCGCGGGTCCGGTTCGAGTGAGGCCAGGTCCGGGGTCTCCAGGACGTAGCGCGCGAGCACCCGCAGCGAGAGATCGCCCTCCGGGCGGCCGGTCTCCTCGGCCATGACCTTCGCGAGGGACTCCTCGCACGCCACCCACAACTGCCGTGCGTGCGCCCGGAGTCTGGGGGTGGCCGCCACGAACTCGACCCGCTTGCGGTACTCGTTGTCCAGGTCGGCCGCGAAGATCCCGCGGCCCTCGAAGAACCGGTGCAGCGCGTCGAGCACCGACTCGCCCTCGCCCCGCTCCCGCACCGCCGCGGTCAGCGAGGCCTCGCGCTCGACGTCGTCACCGAGGACCAGCGCCTCCTTCCCGCCGGGGAAGTGCGCGAACAGCGTGGTCACCGCGGTGTCGGCGCGCTCGGCGATCTGCGCGACGGTCACCTTCTCGAAGCCGTGCTCCAGGAACAGCTCGAGCGCGGCGTCCGACAGCGCCTTGCGCGTCGCCGCCTTCTTGCGCTCACGGCGCCCGGGCTCCTTCTGCGCGCCTGTCCTCGGCGAGGCCACCTTCGGCGCCTTCTTCGCTGTTTCCGCCATGCCGCCAGCTTACCGAAGCGATCCCACACCCGTATGCGCTACAAAACCGTAGTGATTGCGGTTTCGTAATGGGTGTGCTTTTCTGGAAGTGCGGCCACCGCGGCCGCCATCCGACGCGGGCCCGCGGCGAGCACGCCGCCACTCGTCCCGCCCCCACCCACCCCCCAAGGAGGCCGTCATGTCCGCGACGCCTGCTCTCACCGGGCCGCCCACGACGGCGGCCGCCCTCTCCCGTACCGCCCTGTGGCTGATCCTCGGCCTGGTCCTGCTGGCCGACGCGCTCGACATGATCGACGCGACCGTCACCAACATCGCGGCGCCGACGATCGTCGGCGACATCGGCGGCGGCGAGTCCCTGATCAAGTGGCTCGGCTCCGCCTACGCCCTGGCCATGGGCGTCCTGCTCGTGGTCGGCGGCCGGCTCGGCGACAAGTACGGCCAGCGTCGGCTCTTCCTGATCGGCATGGCCGGGTTCACCGCGGCCTCCGCCGTCGCCGGCCTCTCGCCCGACCCGGCGCTGCTCGTCGTGGCCCGCGCGGTGCAGGGCGCCTTCGGCGCGCTGATGATCCCGCAGGGCATGGCGATCCTGACGAAGACCTTCCCGCGCGACATGCTGCGCAAGGCCTTCCAGCTCTTCGGCCCGCTGCTCGGCATCGCCTCCGTGGGCGGCCCGGTCCTGGCCGGTTTCGTGATCGACGCCGACTTCGGCGGGCTGTCCTGGCGGCCGGTCTTCCTCGTCAACCTGGTCCTGGGCGTCCTCGGCCTGTTCGCCGCCACGCGGCTGCTGCCGAAGGACGACGGGGACCACCGCACGGTCGTCGACGGGCGCGGTGCCGGGCTGCTCGCCGTCACCATGTTCGGCCTGATGTTCGGCCTGATCGAGGGCTCCACGTACGGCTGGGGCGCGCTGTCGCTCGGGTCGCTCGCGGTGGGCCTGGTCTTCCTCGCGCTGTTCGCCCGTCGTCAGCGCACCGCGGCCAGCCCGCTGATCAAGCCCTCGCTCCTCAGGAACAAGGGCTTCACCTCGGGCCTCTTCGTCGGCCTGCTCTTCTTCGCGGTGACCAGCGGACTCACGTACGTGATCTCGCTCTTCCTCCAGCAGGGGCTGCACGCGAGCCCCGGCGACACCGCGCTCGGGATGTTGCCGCTGACCCTCGGCATCATCGTGGCCGCCTTCGCGGGCATGGGCCTCGCCGCGAAGCTGGGCCGCACGCTCGTCCTCATCGGCATGCTCCTGACCATGGCCGGGGCGGGCTGGCTGCTCGCCCTGGTCCTCACCTCGGGCCTGTCCGTCTCGCTCTGGGCCCTGGCACCCGCGGTCTTCGTCACCGGCCTCGGCATGGGCGCCTGCTTCGGCACGATCTTCGACATCGCGCTCGGCGACATCGACCCCGACGAGGCGGGCAGCGCGAGCGGCTCCCTCACCGCGGTGCAGCAACTCGCCAACGGGATCGGCTCCGCCACCGTCACGACCGTCTACTTCCACTTCCTCGCCGACGGCTCGGTGCACGCGATGAAGATCAGCCTGCTCGTGGTCCTCGCGATCACAGCGGTCTGCCTCCCGGCCCTGCGGCTGCTGCCGCTCAAGGCGCAGGAGGGGGTGGGGGGTCACTGAGGGTGCGGGGCGGCGCCCCTCGGGTCGGCGCCGCTCAGCGGGTGTCGCTCACGCGGTGTGGCTTACGTGGTGTGGCTCACGCGGTGTCGCCCAGTACCTTCGCCGTCTCCCGCCACGCGGCCGGGCTCAGGGCCGGCCGCATCCTCGTGAACAGTTCGAGCAGGTCCGCGCCGTGGCGGAGTCTGAACTCCTCGTCGGCGAGGGCGATATCGAGTTCGTTCGCCGCGGTCAGTTCGGCGAGGTCCCGCTGCTCCCGGGGTGTGGCGTCGCGGGTGCGGCCCGTGAACCTGTTCCGGTACGTGCCGAGTTCGCGGTACGAGACCTTCCGGTCGCATGCCCCGTAGAAGTGGACGATCGCTTCGGCCTCCGCGCCGATCGCCTCGGCCAGTTCGGGCCGCCGCTCAAGCGGCAGCAGGGCCTGGGCGAAGCCGTCGGTGCCGTAGAACGCGTGGCAGAGGCCTGCCAGTTGGAGCGCCGGGCGGGCCTCCCAGACGGCGAGCCGCTGCCGTACGCGCAGCAGATGCGCGAGCAGGGTGCCGCCGGGGTGGTCCATGTCCTCGGCGCCGCATGCGCGCAACAGCCGCAGGGCGGAATGGAGTTCGGGATCCGCATCCGGTGTGCCGGCCGGCGCCGGGTCGGAGGGGGTGTGGCTCATGCGGGGTCGGTTCCCCGCGGGCGTGGGTGCGTAACTCCCCGCGGGCGCACGGCGCGGCCGGGGTGTCACACCGGGCCGCTCCCGTAGTGCGCGTCGATGTGCGCCCGGTAGCCGGGGTCGGTCACGCGGAGGTCCGGGTCGAAGCGCGGGGCGTCCCTGATCAGGTCCCGGGTTGCGGAGACGTACACGACGCCCGCGGTCCGGTCGACGTCCGTCACGATCCGGCAGGGCAGCAGGACGTGCTTGTCGAACAGGGTGCCGCCGCGGTTGACGACCAGGTGGTCGGGGCCGACCTCGGCGGTGTGCCGGCCGACCTCGCCCGCGGGTCCGTCGGCGGCCTGCACGCCGAAGCCGATCACTTCCTCGGCCGTGAAGGGCGCTCTCCCGGACGGGGGCCTGGACACGCTCTCGGTCATGGGTCTTCCTCCCGTGGACGAAGGGTGACGGTGGAACCTCTGATGTCCGCGCGCGCCGAGGTGAAACCCGTGGGATGCGAGTGTCCAACTCGCTTGGCAGCACGGGGGAGTTGAGGGGTCTCGTGGGCAGTGGGCGGGGGCCGGCGCAGGGCGGAGTTGTTTGTCGGCGGGGGATGCGGCAATGCGGAGACCATGGCGAACACACGACAGAAGGACGAGAACACAGCACGTACGGCCAAGTCGACGGCAGGCACCGGGAAGTCGGCCGCGGCGGCCAAGTCGACAGCAGGGGCGGCCAAGTCGACGGCAGGGACGGCGAAGTCGACGGCAGCAGCGGGGAAGACGGACGGGGCGGCCAAGACGGTCACGGACAAGGCGGCCGGGGCGGCAAAGTCCGCATCCGCGGCCTCCCCGACCGCGGCCGTGGCCTCCGCGCTCGGCACCGTCCGCGCACAGGCGGCCCCCGTGGTGAGCCGGGCCGGCTCCGCGGCCGCCTCCGCATGGACCGCAGTCCGCGGGCGCAAGCTGGTCGCCGCCTCCGGCGCGGCAGGGGTCACCGCTGTGGCCGCGGCCGCGTTCGCCGCCGGGCGGCGGGCCGAACGCGCCGCGCACGGACCGCTCACCCGCCTCACCGCAGGCCGGATCTGAGCAGGGCACCGCGGCGCACATTTTGCGTCATCCCTCCGCACGCTTCAGCGGGAAGAGGTGTGGAGACCGAGGACCGGGGCACATGGATCCGGCAACAGCGCGACAGCGAGCGGCAGTCGACCACGAGCGGAAGGGAAGGACATGACCACCCAGACGGTTTCAGCGCCGGTGCGTCCCACGGCATCCCAGGAGCTGGCCGATCTCCCGGTTGTGGACCCGGCATCGGTGGCGCCGAAGGACGCACGCGAGATCTCGAAGCCCTTCTTCGACCGGCTCCACACCCTGGAGGAGGGCACCCACGAGCACCAGTACGTGCGCAACGTACTGATCGAGATGAACCTCTCCCTGGTCCAGTACGCCGCCTCGCGGTTCAAGCACCGCGGACCGCAGGAGATGGAGGACATCGTGCAGGTCGGCACGATCGGCCTGATCAAGGCGATCGACCGCTTCGACCTGTCCCGCGAAGTCGAGTTCACCTCTTTCGCGGTGCCGTACATCACCGGTGAGATCAAGCGCTTCTTCCGTGACACGACCTGGGCGGTGCACGTGCCGCGCCGGCTCCAGGAGGCCCGGCTCGAACTGTCGAAGGCCACCGAGGAGTTGCAGACCCGGCTTGGCCGCACGCCCTCCACGCAGGAGCTGGCCGAGCTGATGCAGCTGGAGCCGGCCGAGGTGGCGCAGGTGCAGATGGCGGCCAACGGCTACAACGCGTCCTCGCTCGACGCCTCGCTCTCCGGGCAGAACGAGGACGGCGAGGCTCCGCTCGCCGAGTTCGTGGGCATGGAGGAGAGCGCGTACGAACTCATCGAGGACTTCCACACGCTGGCACCGCTGATCGGCGAACTCGACGAGCGCGACCGCACGATCATCCATCTCCGCTTCGTCGAGGAGCGCACCCAGCAGGAGATCGGCGAGGTGCTCGGCTGCTCGCAGATGCACGTGTCGCGGCTGCTGAACAAGATCATGAAGCGGCTGGGCAAGGAATTGCTCGCCACCACCTGAGCCGTGCTGCGCCGAGGGGCCGCGGAGGCACGTTCTCCCTCCGCGGCCCCTCGGCGGCGTTCGGTCAGGCGAGTTGTGCCCCGGGCGCGCCCTCCGGCATGGAAGCGGCGCACAGGGGAACCGAGTGGTGACAGCTGTCCGAAGGAGGACGGAGTGGATCGCAGTGATCACTGGCCGGGCATCGGGGCTTCGTATGCCCGGGGCCCGCTGTGGGTGATCGAGCTCAAGGGGGACTTCGACCACGAGAACGTGGAGTCGGTGGCCCAGGCCACGGCGCTGGCGTTCCGGATGCACGAGGGCCCCGTCGCCTTCGACATGAAGGCGCTGACCTTCTGTGACTCCTCCTTGCTCAACCACGTACTGCGCGTGGCCCGGCAGCGCAGGCTGCTCCTTGTCGCGGTGCCGCAGCAGGCGATGCGGGTGTTCGAACTGACGGGAACCTGCGACTACTTGGAGATGTGCGACAGCGTGGCGGAAGCCGTCGGCAGGGCGGCGCGGAACGACGGGTGACCATGCGCGGTGCCGGCCCCCACCGCGGGGCGGACGGCCGCCGCGTACCGGCATACGGGGCGGACGAAGGGGAACGGCCATGGACGACGCGTCGCTCAAGGCGGTGGGCTGGGCGCGCTCGCTGCCCGTCAGCAGCGGGGTGAAGGCGGCACGCGACTGGACCCGGGCGCGCCTGGACGACCTCGGGTGGACCCGTACCGCCCCGGAGACGGCCGACGCCGTGCTCCTGACCGTGTCCGAACTCGTCACCAACGCGCACGTGCACGCGCACAGCACCGCCCAACTCGTCCTGACCTGGGACGCGGAGTGCCTGCACGTGACCGTGCACGACTCCTCGCCGCTGCCGCCCGAGGCCCGCGAGCCGGGCGCCGACGCGCTCGGCGGCCGCGGTCTGCTGCTCGTCGACGCCCTCGCCGACACCTGGTCCGCCCAGCCGTGCCCCAAGGGCAAGGACGTCACGGCCTGCTTCTCGCCGCCGCGCGCCGGGTGAGGTTCTCGCCGCCTGATGCCAGGCGGTGTCTTCTCCGCCTAGTGCCCGGTGAAGCTGATCGCGCCGACTGCGCTGCTCGCGCCGATTGCGCTGCTCGCGCCGGCCGGGCTTGTGTGCGAGCACTCCGACTTCCGCGTGAATCCGGCCCCCTCGCCCTCCGCGTCTGCGCTGGTAGCAGCCCTGGGAGGCGGAGGCCGGACGAGGGGGCCTGTGCCGGTTCCCGCGGGCCCCGTACGGTGGAGTGACTGATTCCCGCGCGAGAGAGGGCGGTGGGCGGTCGCGACAGCGGCAGCCGAAGCATGGTCTCCATTCCGGAACCGACGTGCGCGGGACGCGTTCCGCAGGCGCGTACCTCGGAGTCGCGTGCCTCCGAGTCGCGTACCTCCGAGGCGCGGCCGTCGATCGTTGTCGACACGGGCGGCGCCGTGGTCTCCGTCAGCGACGGGGCCGGCGCGCTGCTGCCGGGGGCGCACCCCGGAGCCCGGTTCGCCGACGTCGTACCGCCGTGGCTCGCGCGCGCCCACGACGAGCGGGTAGCCCTGGGCGAGGACGCGTACCCGCAGCCGGCGCGCGGCCTGATAGGCGAGCACGGCGTGGACGCCTTCCCCGGCCGCACCAGGCGGGGCGCCCTGCTCTGGTGGTTGGTCGACGACGGCGAAGCACGGTCGCTGCGCACCCGTCTGGACTCCGAGCGCGCCCGCTCACGGCTGTTGCAGCAGGTTTCCAGCGAACTCCTCGCGTCCCTGAACGTGGACCGGTGCATGGAGGTCACCGCCCGCCTCGCGGCCGAGCACCTGGCCGACGCCGTCGCGATCGTCGGGGTCGGCAGCGGACGCAGCCGCCCCGTGACGTGGTGCGTCACCGGCGGTGACGCCGTACGGGAAAAGGTCGCGGTCGATCCCGAGGAGATGCCGGGCCTGCCCGAGGCGCTGCTCGGCTTCCCGCCCGTGCCCTCCCGTTGGATCGACCCGCGCCGGGTCCCCTCCTGGATCGTGCCCGCCGATTTCGCCGGATCCGTGGCCGAGCTGGGCTCCGTGGTGGTGGTCCCGCTGCCCGGGCACGGGCTGCCGGCCGGGGCCGTGGTGCTGCTGCGGCGCAGCAGGGAGTCGGCGTTCACCGAGGCGGAGGAGGACTTCGCCCGGCTGTTCGCGGCGCGGGCGGGGGCGGCGCTCTCGGCCGCGCGGATCTACGCGGAGCAGACGCACATCGCCGGCGTCCTGATGCGGGACCTGCTGCCGCCCGAGCTCGCACGCGTCCAGGGCATCGACTTCTCCGGGCGCTACCGGGCCGCGACGGCGGGAGAGCGGATCGGCGGGGACTTCTACGACGTCCATCCCGCGCAGGTGGAGGACGGGCGGCCGGGAGAGGCCGCGGGGTCGGGGCCGGGGTCTGGGTCAGGGCCGCCGGCCGGTCCGGGACGGGTCGCCGGGTCCGGGCAGTCGGCCGGTGCGGGGCAGTCGGCCGGTCAGGTGTCGGCCGCGGTTACGGGGCAGATGTCAGGTCCGGGGCAGGCGCCGGGTGCGGGACAGACCCAAGGCCCGAGGCAGCCCTCAGGTGCGGGGCAGACGGCGGGTGCGGGGCAGGCAGGTCCGGGGCAGTCCACGGGGGAGACCTTCGCCGTCCTCGGCGACGTCGCGGGCAAGGGTCTTGAGGCCGCGGTCCTGACCGGCAAGATCCGCAACACCGTTGAGGCGTTGCTCCCGTTCTCCGCCGACCACGAACGGCTCCTGACGCTCCTCAACACGGCCCTGCTCTCCTCGCACCACACCCGCTTCGCCACCCTCGCCCTGGTCTCCGCGCGGCGCGAGGGCCGGGTCGTGCGGTTGCGGGTGACCAGCGCGGGGCACCCCGCCCCGCTGATCGTCCGCGGCGACGGCACGGTCGAGGCCGCCGACACCAGGGGGACCCTCATCGGCGCCCTGCCCGAGATCAAAGTCCGTACGGCGGCAGTGGAGTTGGCGCCCGGGGAGACCTGTCTGCTCTACACGGACGGCATCACCGAGGCCCGCGGAGGACCGCTCGGCGACCAGATGTTCGGCGAGCGGCGGCTGCGGCAGACCCTGGCCGAGTGCGCCGGCCTGCCGGCGGACGCGGTCACGGAACGGGTCCAGATGCTGGCCTCGCAGTGGGCCGGCGAGCGACGGCACGACGACATGGCGCTGCTGGCGATCACCGCGCCCAGAAACACCCATCTCACCGCGGTGGACGGGCACACCAGGGGCAGGTTCACCGCATGACGACCCTCAGCAGGGAGCTGCACTCCTTCGCCGGCCTGCGCACCCAGTTGTGGGACGCGCTGCTCGACTGCGACGAGATCCACGCCGTGGCCACGGTCCGCACCGCGGTCGGCGGCTTCGACGGCGACCGGTGCGCGGCCGTGGAGCACGTCCTGCTCTCCCTGATAGCGCCCGCGCAGGCCCGGGTGGGCCTGGCGTGGGCGGCGAACGAGCTCACCGTCGCCCAGGAGCACGCGGCCACCGCGATCAACGAGCGCTGCGTGGCCGCGCTCCTCGACGACGCGGCGGACGCGCTGCCCCCGCCCCACCGCGGCCGGGCCGTGGTGGCGTGCGTCGACGGCGAGTGGCACGCGCTGCCGGCGCGCCTGGTCGCCGAGGTGCTGCGGCTGCGCGGATGGCGCGTCGACTACCTCGGCGCACAGGTGCCCACCGAGCACCTCGTGGCCCACGTCCACACGAGCGGTGCCGAGGCGGTCCTGCTGTCCTCCTCGATCCCCAGCCACCTGCCCACCGCCCACACCGCGATCAGCGCCTGCCAGGCCGCCGGGGTGCCGGTGGTGGCGGGCGGCGCGGCGTTCGGGGACCAGGGGCGGTACGCGCGGCTCATGAAGGCGGAGTGGGCGCCCGACGCCACGGCGGCCGCGGAGCTGCTGGCCCGCGGTCTCGAGCAGCCCGGCCCCGAAGCGGCCCGCACGCCCGACCTGGACCTGCCGCATCTCAAGGACCAGGAGTACACGCTGGTGCGCCGCACGAAGGCGCAGCTGGTGAAGCAGACGCTCGCGGACGTGGAGAACGGTTTCGCTGCGATGCGCTCGTACAGCGAGTTCCAGCGCGAGCGGACCGCGGAGGACATCGACCACATCGTCGGCTTCCTGGCCACGGCGCTCTACGTCGACGACCCCGCCCTGTTCACCTCGTTCATCACCTGGACCGGCGGCATCCTCCAGGCGCGCGGGGTCCCGCCCCGGTGCCTCGTACCGGCCCTGGACTCGCTGCTGCACCAGCTCGGCGACTTCCCGCGCGCGGCGGCCACCCTGACCGCGGCCCGCAGCGCCCTGACGATCCCGCACCCGGGGAGGCACGAATGAGCCGGCGGCCCGGCCTGGAACTGACCGCCGTCCGGCAGGGGCGGGTGCTCACCGTCCGCCCCGTGGGCGCGCTCGACTTCGACACCGGCGAGGAATTCGACCGCTACGTGGCGGAAGCGCTGGCGGAGAACCCCGGCACCGAGCTGCTGCGCGTGGACTGCACGGGCATCGACCATGTGGACTCGATGGGCCTCTCGGCGTTCCTGATGCTACGGCGCCGACTGCGGGCGAGAGAGGTGGAGTTGCGGCTCGACCGGCGCAGCGCCGGCCTCGACAGACTCCTTGAGATCACCGGGACGCTCGACCACTTGGCCGGACCGTCCGAGGACGGAGGTACGGCGGCCGCCGACACCGCGGACGAGGCGGCGCCGCGGAGCGCGGACAACTCGGGTGCCGGGCAGTTCTCTTGACCACGGCGGGGGGACAGGACGCGCAGGACGTCCCCGAGGGGCTGGTCCCGCTCGCGGCTGAACAGGCGGACTCAGCAGGCGAGTTGCCGTCCGCGGTGGACGGGACGACGCTTCTGCCGGAGCCGCGGCTCGGTGAGGCGCCTGGGCCCGACCCCTTGCCCGGCATGGCGCCGGTATCCGACGCGCTGCCCGTGCCCGCGCCGCCCGGTCAGCTCTCCGGAGCCCAGGCCCGTCACCTGGTGCGGACGGCGATGCTCGAGTACGGCGCCGCCCTCGGGCTCGCCGAGGTGCCGCAGGACCGGCTCGCCGACGCCCAGCTGGTCTGCTCGGAGCTGCTGTCCAACGCCCGTCGGCACGGCGGCGGTTGCACCGCGCTGGAGGTGCGGACGGAGGACGGCCACGTGGTGATCGCCGTGGCCGACGGGTCCACCGCCCTGCCGGTCTCGCCCGTACGCCGGGCGGGCGAGCCGGGCGGCTTCGGCTGGGCCCTGGTCGAACGGGTCTCCACCCGCACCGTCATCCAGGTCCGGGCCGACGGCCTGGGCAAGGTCGTCACGGCGTACGTGCCGCTGCGCTGACCGTACGCGTGAGTCCGTGGCCCTAGTCGGTCACGAGCGAGTCGTCCTCGGGGCGTGCGCCGGGGAGCCGGTGCCGGGCGGCGACCAGCGCGGCGTCGACATCCGCCGTACCGGTCGCGGTGCACAGGGTGTACGCGAGGTCGTCCATGCGCTGGCGCACGGCGGGCGAACTCTGCTCGGCGTTCAGGACCCGCAGCGCGTCGTACTGGGCGACGAGTTCCGTGTGCACCGCCGGATGTGCCATCAGCATGTCTGTTCCTCCTCGCCGGATGCGTACGCCTTCGGCCTCCGTCTGCCCGGCCCGTCCGCCCTCATGCAGCCCGGCTCGCGACGGCCGGGACCGCGCGCGTGCCGACCGGCGCGGCCCTCGGGGTCACGTGCCCCGGGCATGGTTTGCCGCCGTCGGTACGGGTCACCCGGTGCCGTCACGACGCGGTGTCGATCCGTGACCCGGACACATGGATACGCGGACACGCGGACTCGCACCCGGACACATGGACACCCGGAACAGGCACACGGATACGCGAACCGGAGATTCGGCCGGGCAAACGCGGGCAATCGGGCGGGGAGGCGCTGATGACGAATTCTTCCGGAGCGGCGAGGAACAAGGGCGAGGCGAAGGCCGACGGAGACGCCAAGGCCAAGCGTGACGCGAAGGCCGACGGTGACGCGAAGGCCGGGGACGAGGCGAAGTCCGGGAAGCCGCGAAAGCTACGCCCGGCGGAGGCAGTTCGGGCAGGGCGCGAACAACTGGCGGAGCTCATCGGGCAGCCGGTCGAGTCGGTGTCGTCCTTCGCCGCCACCGAAGACGGCTGGCTCCTGGAGGTCGAGGTCCTGGAGCTGTCCAGGGTCCCGGACACGATGAGCCTGCTCGCAAGTTACGAGGTCACGCTCGACGACGAGGGGATGCTCACCGGCTACCGCAGGGTGCGGCGCTACGAGCGCGGCCGGTCGGACGCCCGCGGCTCCGGCTGAACCGCCCCCGCGCGGGCGGACCGGCACAGGCGCACAGGCACAGGCACAGGCACAGGCACAGCAGACCGTACGACGTACGCACGCGAGGAGGAGAACCACCCATGACCGTCGCCACGACCCAAGGTGGTGGGAGCGGAGGCACCAGTGGCCTCTATGACGTCCTCGAACTCATTCTGGACCGAGGACTGGTGATCGATGCATTCGTCCGGGTGTCGCTCGTCGGCATCGAGATTCTGAAGATCGACATACGTGTCGTGGTCGCGAGCGTGGACACGTATCTGCGCTTCGCCGAGGCGTGCAACCGCCTCGACCTGGAGACGGGCAACAAGAAGCCCTCGGGGCTCACCGACATCGTGGGCGACTCCCTGGAGTCCGGGGCCCGCGGCAAGACCAAGGGAGCGCTGTCCGGCGCGGCGGAGACCATCTCCGACGCGTTCAAGCAGGCCCGCCAGGAAGGCCAGACCAGCAGCCGGCGCCGCACGTCGAGCCGTAAGGAGGAGCAGGAGTGAGCACGTACGTCTACGGGATCGCGGACGCGGACCACACGGGTCTGCCCGAAGGCATGGAAGGCGTCGGCAGCCCGGCGACCACGGTCCGCGTCGTGACGGGCGCCGGGCTCGCCGCGGTGGTCGGCGACGCCCCCGAGGGGCTGCGGCCCAAGCGCCGTGATCTGCTCGCGCACCAGAACGTGCTGGCCGAGGCCGGGGCCGCCGGCACCGTGCTGCCCATGCGCTTCGGCAGCGTGGCCGAGGACGACGCGGCGGTCGTCGCCGCGCTGGAGGAGCACGCGGAGCACTACAAGGAGCGGCTTTCCGCGTTGCAGGACCGCGTCGAGTACAACGTCAAGGCCCAGCACGACGAAGAGGGCGTGCTGCGCACCGTGATGGCGGACCACGACGACCTGCGCGAACTGGCTGCCCGCAACCGGGCGGCGGGCGGCGGCAGCCACGAGGACAAGCTGCGCCTGGGCGAGGCGGTCGCGCGCTGCGTGCAGCAGCGCGAGAGCGAGGACGCCGAGGTGGTACGGGCGGCACTCGCCCCGCACGCCGACGCCGTCAACCCCGGCCCGGAGAGCAGCGGTTGGATCGCCAACCTGTCCTTCCTGGTGGATCGCAAGACCTCCGAACAGCTCCTCCAGGCCGTCGAAGAACTCCGGCAGCAGCTCCCGCACGTCGTCCTCACGGTCAACGGCCCGCTGCCGCCGTACAGCTTCGTCGAACAGACACCGTCGGCCTCGTCCGCCGCCTCCTGACGCGGCGATGGGCCTCCTGAGCGAGGTGCTCCTGCTGCCGCTCGCCCCGGTCCGTGGCTCTATGTGGGTTCTGGACCAGGTGGTGGCGGAAGCGGAGCGCCTCTATTACGACCCCTCGGCCGTGCAGGCCGAACTGCGCGCGCTGGAAGCGAAGTTGGACGCGGGAGAGATCGACGAGGAGACGTTCGACCGCAGGGAGGACGAGCTCCTGGACCGCTTGCAGGCCATCAACGCGCGGCAGGGGACGGGCACTTGAGCGCGTAGCCGGGAAGGCGGGACGGCGGGAAGCCGGGACAGCGGGCACGCCGGAACCCGGGCATGGCGGAGGCGGAGGCGAGGGTCGCCTCCGCCTCCGCCATGCCCGCAGCACCCGCAGCACCCGCAGCACCCGCAGCACCCGCAGCACCCGCAGCACCCGCAGCACCCGCAGCACCGTCACGCCGCCAGGCGCAGCCCGGAGGGCGGCGTCCACCGCTGCACGTACCGCCCGAACACCCCGATCATCGCGACCTCGCAGCCCAGGAGCACCCGCTCCACCAGGCCGATGAGCTCCCGCCCGCCGGGCCCGGCCGACCAGGCCATCACCACCGCGCCGGCCAGCGCCGCCCAGGCCAGAACCCGCAGCCGCAGCACGGGCATTGCGGCCCTCGACACCGCGCCGCCCGTCACCCCCGCGCCCGACACCGCCGCGTCCACCACAGCCCCGCCCGACTTCACCGCCGCACCCGGCAGCGGACGCGTCCGCCGGTCGAGGATCAGCCCGGCGAGCGGCAGCGCCAGGAACGCTGCGATGGAGGCGTACCGGTGCACATACGCGGGCCCGCTGAGCTCGGCGGTCAGCGGGTCGGTGGGCACCACGGCCGCGACGAGCAGCCCCACACCCCAGACCCCGATCAGCACCGACGGCAGCCCGCGCACGGGCAGCCGCCCCGTCCTCGCCACCGCGAGCAGCACCAGCGACACGGCGCCGAGCAGCCCCATCGTGGTCTCGATCGGCCCGCCGCGGTCCAGCGCGGCGAAGTCGCTGACCGTCAGCTGCAAGGGGCTGAGCCCCGGATCGTTGACCGACGGCATCCAGAGGGCTGCCGCCACGGCGAGGACCACGGTGGTCCACACGGCGGGGGCGAGCAGCTGACGGTGACGGCGGAACCTCGACGCGATCATGCCTTCAGCGTGCCGCCGCACCACCCCACCGGACATCGGGGGCCGCCCCGACGTTTCCCTGCGGGGACCCTGAGTGCGGTCGCGGGGTCACCCCTGACGCCGGCCCGGAGCGCAGGCACCCGGCGTCACGTGCCGATGAGCTTGTCGAGGTCGGGGGCGTAGACGGTCATCCAGTGCGGGTTCAGCCGGTAGTAGACGACCTCGCGGTCCCAGTCGAAGGCGTCCTCGTCGCCGTAGTGGTCCTTCAAGTAGGCGAGGAGTTCCCGCCAGTCGGCGGTGGGCTCGGCGCCGAGCGGGTTCAGCTCCTCCACCGTGCCGTGGGTGAACACGCCGAGGTCCTCGCCGCGCAGGTGCGCGACGCTGGCGGCCGGACGGGCCGCGAGATGACGGGCCTTGGCGGCGGTGCGGGCCGTGCCGAAGTGCCACCGGCCGTGCAGGAAGTGCCCGTCGGCACCGCTGATCCGCGGCTCACCCTTCGCGGTCACCGTGGACAGGGCGAGCGTGCACATGCCGGTGAGGACCCCGCTGAGCTGCGCCGCGGTGATCGTGCGGCCCTCGACGATCGAGCGGAGGTGTGCAGTCGAGCCGGAGAGGGAGGAGTCGAGGAGGGACTGGAGCTTGTCGAGTTCTTCTGGGGTTTCGCGCATACGGGCATCGTCGGCCGTAAACCCGACAACCTCTGTCGTCATTGCGCCGACACCCTCGTGTCACGGGAACGCCCCAGGTCACGGAGTACGTGACCTGGGGCCGAATGAGCCGCAGCCGAGGTGGTGCGGGCTACTTCTTCTTGCCGTTGTCATCCGGGATGCAGGCCGCCCGCCTCCCATAGACGTCACCGGCCCTTCGGCCGCCCCGGACCGCAGCCAGGTCCTCCATGAGCCGACCTCCGTCGGGTGGGGACGACAGCAAGACCGCTCGGGTAGGCACGGACTACCTCAGTCCTCGCGGAACCTGCGCAGTCGGGGGCTGCGTATGGCAGGTAGGCGGGCCAAGGTGTCCGTGAGGGCGTAGCGGTGGGCGGTCAGCAGACGCCAGGGCCGCGGGGGCAGCGGGTAGTCGTCACGCAGGATGCCCTTGGGCAGTACCCCGGCCGCGGGCATCGGAGAGGTCTCCTGCGGGTGCGCGAGGTAGGCCCAGACTCCGCTGTCCAGCGGCACCACGGCCCCCTCGTCACCAGGCGGCCGCCAGGGTGCGCCCGTCACGGGGTGGCGGGGCACGAGCAGGACGTCGGGCCGGGGGTGCTGCAGTGGAATCCCGGGCCCGCCGAGCTCCAAGGACCATGCCCCGTTTTTCCCAATCCGCAGACACTGACCGACCGCGTGTCCGAGCAACTCCGAGACAGAACCGGCCGGAAGGCTCACGGGACGGTCATCGGTGACTGCCACAAGGTGCGCCAGTGCGACGCCGACGGCTGCCTCCCAGCGCCGGCTCCACGATCCGTCGGATTCGACGGGTGGAACGCGATGCTCGGGACGCTCCAGGTCACTCCAGTCAGGAGGTGGTCCGCTCGGCGGACCTGCGGAGCGGCGTACGACCGATTCGGGCTCGAGCCAGACCATCTGCCACATGCCGCAGTCGTCCATACGCGTCGCCACCGGGTCCCCGCACCCCTCACACGCCAGGTTCGGACCGTCCCGGCCGTCCACACCCCGGCAGTAGCCTTCGCACTTCTCGGGGATGAGGACCATCGACCGGGAGTCGCCGGGGGCGATGACGATCCTGTTCCGCGCGCCGAAGGAGACGCGGTACACCCGGGCGAACACGCCCTGCTGAGCGGCCACTTCCGCCCCGACGTCCTCCCACAACCGCCAGGGCGGTCCGGTGGGCAGGGGCTCCACCGCGTACGTCGCGGGCTCCATCAGCGGAGGATGGAGTTCTTCCCACGCCCCATAGTGCGTGTGCACAGGGAGAGCGACCCGCGCCACCGGTGCCGTCAGCTCCGTACCGCACGCGGCACACTCGAACACGTCCAACCATATTCCCCCTCGCCCTGGTTCTGCGGGGATTCTGCCGTGTCGGCCCCGGCGGATCCATGGGATTCCGGGCGGGCGCCCGCGCCCGGCAAGATGTCCCCGTGTCGAACAGTGCAGACCCGCACCCCACCCGCATAGCGGGATACGACGGCGGCCCACTCACGCACCAGCCACAGCTCTTGGACGAGCCGCTGTTCTGGCTGGGGCACCTCACGTCGTGCGCCGACAGTGAGGAAGCCGCAGAACTGCTCTACGGCGCGGACTACGACGCGACCGACGAGTTCGGGCGGCAGTTGTGGGAGCGGGCCGAGTGGCCGGCGTTCACCGTGCCGCTTGCCGGGGACCATCGTCTCCATGTGAAGAGCCAGAACCCGTACCGATCCCGCCCGTCTTCATCCCGTTCGTGCGTGAGCACAAGATGACGCAGGACGAGGCGTGCAGGGCGGCGGGGGAGCTTTGGCAGGAGTTCGACGATGTGTTCTCGCGCGCGCACGGCCGGCCGAAGATCGCACCTCTCGAAGGACGCGATGCGACGCATGGGCGAGTTTTTCGTCCCTCAGTCGCAGAATCGCCCCGGCGTCGCTGAGTCCGAGACTGGGCAGAACGACACCCGGGCAGCCAGGTCGCGCCGTCGGTGCCGCATCCATTGAACAGAGCCCCCGGACCGAAGTCGCCTTCGGCCTGGGGGCTCGTATACAACGCGGTGTTCCCCTGAACCGATCGGCCAGCGATGATGTGCCGCCGTGACGGACTTCGTGGTACCTCTCGCCATCGCGGTGATCGGTTTAGTGGCAACCGGCTTGGGAGCCGTTGTTGGAGCGCGGGCAGCTAGGTTCGGCGCGGAGAAGAACGCCGAAGCCGTCCGGCGGCAGGTACAGGACCAAGGCGCCGTCGAGCACGGTCACTGGATGCGCCAAGAACGCCTCAGTACCTACGAGAGTTTTCTTGAAGCCTGGGATGAGTGCCTACGGCTCTCCCAAGGATCTGCTGACGCCGACTCCACCGATGCGGCGGCACTGGAGCCTCTTCGACTTGCCGCAGGACGCATGGAGGAACGTGCACGGCGCATTGCGCTTCTGGGGCCGCAGGATGTCACGTACGCGGCTGAGTCCCTCGCCAAGTCGATGGGGGAAGACGTGGCCATCGCAATCAGGTTCGTTGAGGCCATGCGGGCCGCGACAACAGAGGTTGAAGGAAACCCTGTTCCCGTCGACGCGGTGCCCGAGGCAACCGCAGAGTACGAGCGCCGTCACCGGGACCTCGCAGATCTCGTGGCGGCATATAGAGAACAGGGCCGGGATCTTCGAGAACTGGATGGGCACCCCGTACTGCGCGCAGCGATGGAGAGCATTCAGCGATACCGGCAAGCCTCTGGGGAGGCGATGGAAGCGTTGAACGCGAACTACGAGCGGCTCTTCGCCGCCTCGGAGCAGGCGTTCGCGATGGTCGAGGAGCTTCAGCGGAACCGGGAGGAGCGTGAACTCAGTAGGGAAAGGTTCACCAGGGCAGCCCGGACAGCTCTGAGCGCACCCCCGTTGGTGAGCTCTACTGAGACCACAACTGAGACCACGGAGCCTCGCCGCGTTCGTCTCCGTCGCCGCCGCCACCCCCAGGCATGAAAAACCCCAGGTCAGACACAGTCTGACCTGGGGTCCAAGTGAGCCGCCTTCGGGATTCGAACCCGAGACCTACGCATTACGAGTGCGTTGCTCTGGCCATCTGAGCTAAGGCGGCGCCGCGGCGATGTGTACGAGGTGCGTACGAGAACCTCTCCCCGTGGGAAGAGGTTCGCATCAGCAGCGACGCCAAGTCTACAGGGTTAATCGGAGTGCCTCCGACCAGGGCCGCGGGCGCGGTCCGCACCCCGTCCGGGCAGGGGCCGGGCAGGGGCGGGACCGTGTGCATCGTGAGGGGTCAGGTCTCGCGCGGGCGGTCCCGCCAAGCCCTCGCGAAGAGCTCCGGCAGCGGGCCCGCCACCGGGACGGAGTACGTCTTGTCGCCGATGACGCGGACGCCGAGCAGCCGTGCCTTCCACGTCTCCATCGGCGGGTGGAACTTGTCGCCGCGCGCCCAGCCGCCGGGCAGGAACACCCCGCGTCCCGCCCGCGCCCTGCGGTCGGGGGTCACGAGGCCGGCCTCGACGAGCGCGGACGTCACCGCCTTGTGGTGGGCGGGCGTCCAGCGGTTGAAGCGGCGGATGCGGCGGTCGGTGGGGACGGGCAGGGCGAGCAGCTGGAGGTAGAGCGTCGCGGCGTCCTCGGGCAGGCCGGTCGTGGCGGCCGCCTCCTCGACCACGTCCGGGGCGGAGAGGCGCGGGTCCGATTCGTAGCCGCCGGGCGGCAGCGTCCGGTCCGCGATGCGCCGCACGATCCGCTCGCACTCGGGTCCGCGCAGCCAGCGGACCCGTGCCAGGTGTGACGGGAAAGGGTACGGCTGCGTGTCGATCACGCTCTCGAGGCGGCGCGAGCGTTCATCGGCGCCGTACCGGCCCGGCCGGAAGAACACGGAGGGGGCCTCGCGGTCGCCGCGCCGGTCGTGCCCGGCCTCCGCCACGACGACCAGGCCGTCGTCGAGCGTGGGGTGTTCCAGGGGTTCGGCCGCGTCCAGGTAGGGACCGGCGCCGGGGAAGGTGTCGAGGAGTGTGGCGACCTCGCGGCCGCGCAGGCTGCGGCCGCGGGCCGAAAGGAGCAGGTGCGGATCGGCCAGGCGTTCCCGCAGCAGCCGTATGGCCTCGGGGACCCCGCCGCGTACGGGGTCTCCTTCGGGGAGCTCCGCGTAGATCCAGTCGACGGCGTCGCAGAGCGCAGTCATCAGCTCTGTGAACCGGAAGCCCTCCTCGCCCTCCCAGCCGCCGCGGCTGATGCGGTTCACCCGCAGGCGGGTGTCGGGGGTGCGGGTGAGGCGGGGTTCGCGGGACGGGTCGGCGAGGACCGCGCAGAGAGCGGCCGGTGCCATCCGTACGTCGGTGTGCTCCGTGGCCACGGCGAGCGTGGCCTCCGGCACGTCCGGACGCACGCCCTGCTGGGCCCGCCAGGCGTCCGCGATCCGTTCGGCGAGCGCCAGTTGGCCGCCCTCCCGCCAGAGCTGCCCGGGGTCTTCCGGAAGGACGTCGGCCAGCAGGGCGAGGCGCGCGGACACGCGCAGCGCCGCCAGCTCGCGTTCCCCTGCTGCCGCTTCGGCCTGCCCGAGCCCCATCACCTTGCGCGCCTCGGAGCTCAGACTCCGGTGCCCGTACGCGACATCGGGGATTCCGGCGAGCAGCAGCGCGGCGCCGGCCCGGCTCAGGCCCGTCGCCCCGGCGAGGCGGGCGGCCGCGGCACGGTCCCAGGGCGCGGGCCCTTTCTCCCGTACGAGACCGACGAGGCGCCGCAGCCGCTCCGGGGTCTCCCAACTCGCCGCGGGCACCGGCTCGCCGCTCAGGACCCGGCCGGGCGCCGGAGGTTCGGGCGCGGCCGTGCGCAGCTCGATGAAGCGCTGCCCCTCCTCGCCCGAACCGAGCCCGTGCGGCGCGAACACCGCGCCGCGGGCGTCCCGCGCGGCGTAGGTGTCCTTGTCGGCGAGCTCGATGGTGCCGGTACGCATCCGGGCCCGGACCTCAGGATCGGCGAAGGGTGTCGCGGACCAGACGTCCAGCAGGGCCAGTTGGACCGCGCGCAGGTCGTCGGGCACGTGGAAGGCGGTGGCCCGCAGCGCCACCGCGCCGATCCCGCCGATGAACCGGTGCCAGTTCCAGCCCTGCCAGCGGACGGGCGCCTCCGTGCGCTGCCCGGTCAGGTAGGCACCGGCCTCGGTGAACCCGGCGAGCGTGCCGGGCCGCCAGTTGCCGGAGCCCTCGATGAGTCCGCTCAGGGCGGCGGGGAGGAGGTTCTCATTGCAGGCCGGGGCCGGGGCCGGGGCTGGAACCGGGGCTGAGGCCGTGCCGGTGCCGGAGGCCGTGTGGCGGTCGGGGGTGGCTATGGGGCTGTCGGGCATGCGGCTCATCCTGCCGGACCGCGTCCGCCGGCAGGCGAGCGGTGCCGGCCCGCCGACTGCCCGGCCGCGCGCGGAGAAACACCCGCCGGAATGCGCGGCGAGAACACTGAAACATTTCCCGTCCCCGCCGCATCACATAGGTAGAGCACGCCACAGCGGACGGGGAGGGTATGCGACGGGCGGGGGAGTGGGAGCAGGCGTATCTCGAGTTTGCGGGGGCGAGGTCGCGGCAGCTGTATCGATCGGCCTGCCTGCTGACCGGCGGGGATACGCATCTCGCGGAGGATCTCGTACAGGAGACCCTCGGGCGGATGTACCTGGTGTGGGGGCGGGTGGCGCGGATCGGGAATCCGGCCGGTTACGCCCAGACCGTTCTCGTACGGAGTTATCTCGCGCATGCGCGGCGGCGCAGCAGCGGGGAGCGGCCGGCCGCGGTGCTGCCGGACGGACCGGGGCCGCCGGACGCGGACGCGGTGCTGCGGCTGACGCTGCTCGACGCGCTGCGGCAGCTGTCCGCGAAGGACCGGGCGGTGGTGGTGCTGCGGTACTGGGAGGACCGGTCGATCGAGGAGACCGCCGATGTGATGCACGTCAGCTCGGCGGCGGTGCGCACCCGCTCGGTGCGGGCACTGGCGCGGCTGCGGGAGCTGCTCGGGGGCGAGGTCGGGGAGTATGCCGCCGGCCGGTGAGGCCGGGCGGTGCGGGTGAGGACGGACGGGGCGATGAGGGGATACGGAGAGCGGATGTCGTACGAGGATGAGCTCGGCGAGGCGCTGCGGCGCGCGGGCGAGGGGTTCAGCACCGATCAGCACACGCTCGTCGAGGGCGGGCACCTGCGCGGACGGCGCATGGTGCGCAGGCGGCGGGCGGCGGTGTTCGGCGGGGCCGCGGCGGTGGCTGCGCTCGCGGTGACGGGTGCCGTCGCCGTGCCCGGTCTGGCCGGTGAGGGGCCGGCGCAGCCCGCGGCCGCCGGCCGGGAGAGCGCGGAGTCGTCAGGCGACGGCACCGGCGCGGTGGCAGGTGTGGGCACCCCGGCCACGGGCGACACGGTCACCCGGGAGCAGCTGATCGGGACGCTGACCTCGCTGCTGCCGAAGGGGGAGGTCACCGAGTCGGACGGGCGGGGGACCGATGAGCTGCCGGGGCCGTACGCCCGGGTCGTGTTGGACGACGGCAAGGGCAAGGGTGCGGTCGCCATCTCGTTCAACCGGGTGGCCGATCCGGACGGCGACGAGGCCCGCTCCATGACCACCTGCCCGGACAAGGTTCTCGTCCCGCACGACGCGTGCACCAGCAGCACGCTGGAGGACGGGTCGCGGCTGATGGTGTTCCAGGGCTACGTGTATCCGGACCGCCGCGCGGAGACCAAGGAGTGGCGGGCCGTCCTCGCCACCCACGAGGGGCACCTCATCGACGCGATGGCGCACAACGCGGCCGCGGAGAAGGATGCTCCGGTCACCCGGTCCCAACCGCCCTTGTCCCCGTCGCAGTTGAAGGCGCTCGTGACCTCCGACAAGTGGGATCCGGTCTTCGACGCCCCCGCACTCGAGAAGCCGACCGGCCAGAGCAAGGGCGGGCTCACGCCGGGCAAGAGCCCCGCGGACGGCCTCGCCGGGGAGGGCTCGGGCAAGGACTCGGGGAAGGGGGCGGCGAAGGAGGAGGCCGCGAAGGGCGGTACCGCGGACGAGGGACCGGGCAGCGGTGGGGACGCGGCGCAGGTCCAGGCCGTCCGGTCCACGTTCCTCTCGCTGCTGCCGAAGGGGATGAAGGTCCTGCACCAGGGCGGCGAGGGCGAGTACGCGTACGCCGTCGTCGACGACGGCAAGGGCGCGAGCCTCGTCCAGATCAACGTCCAGCCGGGCATGGAGGACGTCAGCGGCGAACTCTTCGGCGACGCCGAGGAGCTGCCCGGCGGAATCCTCTACACCTGGCGCGAGAGCGGTGGCGACAAGGGCGTCGACGGGAGCGTCATGTGGACCGCCGACACGATCCGCATGGACGGACTGCGCGTGGTCGTCAGCGCCTTCAACTCCGGTACGCAGCACGACGCGCCGACCCGTGCGACACCTGCCCTGACCCAGGAACAGCTCAAGTCCCTTGCCACCAGCCCGAAGTGGGTCGAAGGACAGTAGAAGGGCGGGAGAGGGGCACGGGTAACAAGCGGCGGTGTCCGGTCACTTCGCCTCGGCGTAACAGGACACCACCGCCGTACTGAACGGAAAACGCACCGGCGTCTCGCCGAACGCGATCACGTTGGCCCGCTGGGCCGCCTCGCGGATCGCCTCGACGACCGCCGGTGCCTCCGCTTCCGGGCAGTGCACGATCACCTCGTCGTGCTGGAAGAAGACCAGCTCGGCGGCGAGTTTGGCCGCGGACATGGACTGGCGCAGGGCGGCCATCATCAGCAGGGCCCAGTCGGCCGCGCTGCCCTGCACCACGAAATTGCGCGTGAAGCGGCCGCGGGCACGGGAGTTGGTCGAGGCATAGCCCGGGACCCAGGCCTCGTCCTCCTCCGACGAAGCCGAAGCCGAACCCGAAGCCGAGCCAGGGCCGGAGGCCGGGCCCGGGCCCGGGCCCGGCGGCTCGGGTGCCTCCTGCGGGATGCCCGCCTCCTCCGCCTCGCCCGCCCCCGCGGCCGGCGGACAGGTGCGCCCCAGCCAGGTCCGTACGAGACGGCCCTCCTCGCCCGCCCGCGCCGCGTCGTCCACGTACGCCACCGCGCGCGGGAAGCGGCGGCGGAGCAGCGCGAGGTTCTTCAGGCCGTCGCCCGAGGTCTGTCCGTAGACCGCGCCGAGCACCGCGAGCTTCGCCATCTCGCGGTCGCCGGAGAAGGCGCGGTCGGAGACGGCCTGGTAGAGGTCGCCGGGCCGGCCCGCCACCTCCATCAGACCGGGGTCGCGCGAGATCGCCGCGAGCACGCGCGGCTCCATCTGGTCGGCGTCCGCGACCACCAGCTTCCAGCCGGGGTCGGCGACCGCCGCGCGCCGGATCACCTTGGGGATCTGAAGAGCACCGCCGCCGTTGGTGACCCAGCGTCCGGTGACCGTGCCGCCCGGCAGGTACTCGGGGCGGAAGCGGCCCTCGCGCACCCAGTCCTGAAGCCAGGACCAGCCGTGCGCCACCCAGATCCGGTACAGCTTCTTGTACGCGAGCAGCGGCTCCACCGCCGGATGGTCCACCGACTCGATCTCCCAGCGCCGTGTGGACTTCACGCGGATCCCGGCCTGCGCGAAGGCCTTGATCACGTCGGCGGGCAGATCGGGGCGCACCCGCCGCCCGAAGGCCGCCGACACCTCGTCCGCCAGCTCCGCGAGCCGCCGCGGCTCACCGCCGCCCGCATAGCGCTCGCCGAGCAGCTCGGTCAGCACCTCGCGGTGCACCTCGGCGCTCCAGGGCAGACCGGAGCGGTTCATCTCGCAGGCGATCAGCATGCCCGCCGACTCGGCCGCGGTGAGCAGCCGCATCCGCCCGGGATGCTCGGCCGCGTCATGCCGCTTCAGCTGGTCCGCGTACACCTGGAGGAGCTCCTCCAGGGATACGGGGACGGGGCCGGGCTCGAAGAGCGAGGACTGCGAGCCGGGCTCGGCCGCGCGCTGGGGCGGGTCGGGCGGGACGGGGCCGCCGCGCAGCCGGGCGAGGGCCGCGGCTGCCGAACGGGGCTCGCCGAGCCGGCCCTCGTGGGCGAGCAGCAGCGACTCGGCGTCCTCGATGTCGTAGCACCGCTCGACCCGCACACCGGCGGCGAGCAGGCGCGGATAGACGCCGAAGGTGGAACGCCACACCCAGCGGGTGACCTCGGGGCGGCTGCGCACGGCGGCGACGAGGTCGGGCTCCTGGCGGATCTCCCCGTCCGCATGACCGTCGGCGGTCAGCGCGACGAGCCGGGCGCCCCCGTCCTCCGTCGCCTCCAGGGCCCACCGCGTCATGGTCCCGATGGTGGCAGGCGGCACTGACAATTCCGGGTGCCGGCGGTTCGGGGTGCGGCTCGCGCCCCGGTGGCCCATGCCCCCGGTGTCTCGCGCCCGGTGTCTCCCGCCCCGGCACCCCGGCACCTGGCCCCGCGCGCGAGCCGCCCGGATCCGATCAGTCTCCGCGCGAGCCGCCGCCACGCGGACCACTCCCGCGTCCGCCGCCTCCGCCCCGCGCCCTGCTCGGTGTGCGCGACCCGGCGCCGTGGCCCGCCGTGCGCGCCCGGTCCGCCGCCGCCCTGCCGTGCTCCCAGCCGGCCGAGTCGTCCACACCCCGCACGCGGGTCGTGGTCGTCGACGGGAACATCGCGTCCACCGCGCCCGTCACCGCCACCTCCCGTGCCGCCAGGACCGGCAGCAGTGAGGAGTCCTCCGGCACGACGTGTTCCGAGGTGGCGCGCAGCCGCTCGCCGAGCCGGTGCGCGTACGCCATCAGGAAGGACTGGCGGAAGGTCTTGGTGCGCTTGCGGCCGCCCGAGCGCTGGGCCGCCTCGGCCGTGGTCATCGCCGCCGTGCCCTGCACCAGGAGCGAGGTGTACATCAGCTCGACCAGCTCCAGGTCGGGCGCGAAACCGACGACCGTGGAGAAGCCGAAGGACTCGTTCCACACCGCGCGGCAGTGGTTGGCGGTGGCGACGGCGTCGAGCAGGATCGCCTTCGCCGTCTCGTACGGTGCGTCCACCCCGATCCGGCAGGCCGCAGGAGTCTCGGCCGGGTGCTCGCGGTGGGCGAGCAGCGCCTCGTCGATGCTGTGCCGGGCCATCAGCTCCTGGGCCTTGGCGGTGAGCGCCTCCGCCTCCTGCGGGTACTGGGTCGCCTCGGCCTTCGCGAGCAGCGCGCGGATCCGGGTCAGCATGCGCGGCTCGTGCGGGGCCGGCGGCGGCAGCCGGCCGGCCGTGCCCGGTGCCGGGCCGACCGGCTCCAGTGCGGGCAGCCGCAGCAGCAGCCGGAACAGTTCGAGGAGCGCCGTGGCGTACAGGAAACGGTCCGCGGGCTCGCGGCGTCCGGGCAGCGCGGCGAGCTGCTCCTGCCAGCGCGGCGGCAGGCCGTCCCCGTACCGCGCGGTCTCGTCCTGGATCAGGCCGGAGGCCAACTGGGCGTGTTCCTCGGACAGTTCGCGACGGACCATCCGTACGACGTCGGCGGGCTGCCAGCCGCGCCGCCAGGCCTGCGTGACGAACTCCGCGCCGCGCGCGCGTGCCTCCCGTACGAGGGAGAGATCGGCGGCGAGTACGGCGGCGCCCGTGTCGAGCGCGGAGTCGTCGGCCGTGTAGAGCGCGGCCTCGAAGGCGCGGGTCACCGGGTCGGACGCGCCGCCCGTGCCGGTGGAGTCGCCGGAGCCGGTCCGGCCGCCGCGCCCGGACCGGCCGGTCGCGTCGGTCACGAGGCCGGGTGGCTTGCGTCGTAGGCGCGGCGGGCGTCCGCGATGGCGGGCCGGTGCGCGATCGACCACTCGGACAGGGACCGGAGCAGATGGCTCATGGAGCGGCCCATCGCGGTCAGTTCGTACTCGACCTGCGGCGGGATCGTCGGATGCACGGTCCGCTGCACCAGGCCGTCGCGCTCCAGGCGGCGCAGGGTCAGGGTGAGCATGCGCTGCGAGACGTCGCCGTGGATACGGCGCTGGAGCTCCTTGAAGCGCAGGGTGCCCGTGGTCAGTTCGACCAGGACGTACACCGACCACTTGTCGCCGAGGCGGTCCAGGACGTCCCGTACACCGCACTCGTCCTGCGGGGTCTCGCAGACGATGACGGGATCGCCCTCCGCGGTGACCCGGGCGTCCGCACCCACGGGCTGCGCATCCGTGACCTGCGCGCCCGTGACCTGCGCGGTTACATCGGTGTGCCCTGGTGACATGAAAGTGCCTCCTTACGAAGCGGGCCGGCCCCGGCAACGATAAGTCCATGCTTCTGATCACCGGCGCCACGGGCGCTCTCGGCCGTCTCGTCACCTCATCGCCGCTGCTCGCGGACCGCTCCGACGTCGTCGTCGGCACGCGCAACCCCGGACCCGGGCAGCGGCGCATCGATTTCGACGACCCGGCCTCGCTCGACTTCACCTCCGTCCACACCCTGTTGATGATCTCGGCGGGCGCCGCCGAGGACGACGTGGTCATCGCCCGGCACGACGCGGTGATAACGGCGGCCGAGAAGGCGGGCGTGCGGCGCGTCGTCTACACCAGCCTCAGCGGCGACGGCGACCACCTCACGTACGCCCTCGCCCACCGCTGGACCGAACGCCGCCTGCGCACCTCCTCGCTCGACTGGACGGTGCTGCGCAACGGCCTGTACGCCGAGTTCCTCGCCGCCGTCGCCGCACCCGGCCCCGACGGCACGATCGCGGCGCCGCTCGGGGAGGGCCGGCTCGCGGCGGTGGCGCGCGCGGACCTGGCGGAGGCGGCGGTGCGGGTGGCCCTCGACCCGGCCGCGCACGCCGGGCGGACCTACGAGCTGGTGGGCGAAGTGGCGCTCGGGGGCGCGGAGTTGGCGGCCGCGGTCGGCGGCTCGTACGAGCCCGGGACGCTGGCGGCCACCCGCGCCGCAATCACCGCGGCCGGGCAGGCGCTGCCCTTCCAGGTGCCGATGCTGCTCAGCACGTACTCGGCGATCCAGGGCGGCTTCCTGGACGGCAGCGGGGTGCCGGTCGGCCACCTGCGCACGCTGCTCGGCCGCGAGCCCCGGCCCGCCCTGGACGTGTACGCCGCGGCGGTGGGAGCGCAGCCGGCCCGCTGAGCGCCCCCGACCGCGGGGCTAGCTGTCCCCGCCCTCGTCGATGAGCCGGCGCACCTCGCGGCCCACCAGGCCGAGCCGCGCCTCCGCCACCAGCGGGACCGCGCGGCGCTGGCGGCGGGCTTCGTGCACGTCGATGTCCACGGTGACCAGGCCGGGCTCCCACTTCGGGGCCTGCGCGACCACGGTGCCGCGCGGGTCCACGACCCGCGAGCCGCCCCAGAAGGTGGCGCCGTTCTCGTTGCCGACGCGGTTCACGAAGACCACCCAGCACTGGAGCATGCGGGCGGTGTACGAGAGCAGCGTGTCCCAGTACAGACCCGTGTCCATGGCCTCCGGGTCGAGGCTCGCGGCGCTGTTGGTCGGCACGATGATGACCTCGGCGCCGTCCTGCACGGCCAGCCACGGGAGCACCGGCTGCCAGGCGTCGTTGCAGACCAGGGTGGCCGCGCGGCCGATGCCGCGGGGCAGGTCGTAGGCGCGCATGTGCTGGCCGGGGCTGACGTGCTTGCGCTCCTCCCAGGCCAGGTAGTTCGGCAGGTAGAGCTTGCGGTGGGCGTGCAGCAGGCGGCCCTCGGTGTAGTACGCCGAGGTGTTGTACGCGCGCAGGCTGGTGTGCTCGTGCATGCCGACGAGCACGTCCGCGCCCAGCGTGCTCAGCTCGAGCACCCGCGGGTCCTGCGCCTCGATCGACTCGTCCCGCTTGAGCCCGCCCAGGTGGTAGCCGTGCAGGCTGAGCTCGGGGAAGACCACGAGGTTCGCGCCCTGTGCCACGGCCTGCTCGACCTGTTCCCGCGCGACGGCCAGGTTCTTCTCGACATCGCCGAGCTCGCAGTCGGTCTGGGCGAGGGCCACGCGCATCTGGGGGGCTCCTTGGGTGCGGGGTGCGGGGTGCGGGGGTGGGGGGGCTTTGCGGGTCGACCTGTGCGGGTCGGGCGCGTACGGAATGATCCGCTCCGTTTCACGTACGGACAAATCCTCGCAGAGGAGACGGGGAGCCGCCCCCGACGGAGCCCCGGCCGCCGCCCCGGCGCTCCGTCCCCCGGGCACCCGCCCGCCCGCACAAACGCCGCATAACCCCCGTACCTCCGTATCCTGAACCCCGTGAGCTGGCTCAGAGCGCTGAAAGAGACCACGCGCTCGGGCCTGAAGGTCGAGCGCAGCCGGCTCGAACCGCTCTTCGCCCTCCGCGCCACCGCCGGCCTCGCCCTCGTCGTGGTCGGCACGCTGGTCCTGTCCGGCCCCGAGGCCGCCGTGAGCTCGGCGTTCGGCGCCTTCCAGGCCGCCATCGCCACCTTCCAGCGCAGCTGGCGCCCGCGCCCGGTGCTCGCCCTCGCCTCCGGCAGCACGCTCGCGGTCACCACCTTCCTCGGCTATCTCGCGGGCGCGCATCTGCTGCTCTTCCTGAGCCTGCTCGCCGTCTGGACCTTCGCGGCCGGTCTGAGCTGGACCCTCGGCCCGACGGTCGGCGTGATCGCCTCCTCGAACGTGGCCATGGTGCTTGTCACCGTCACGCTGCCGACCACCGTCGCCGAGGCGGCGGGCCACGCGGCCGTGATCTTCCTGGGCGGCCTGGTGCAGGCGGCTCTGATCGTGCTGTTCCCGATCCGCCGCTGGGGCGCCCAGCGCGACGCGCTCGCGGACGCACTCGCCGCCGAGGCGGACTACGCGCGCCGGCTGCGCCACGACCCGACCGCCCCCTTCGACCCCGCGCCGCTGATGCACGCGCGCGAGGCGGCGGTGGTCACCGCCCGCCAGGCCCGCAAGCGCCCCTCCGAACTGCACGGCGCCCGCGGCCTGGCCGAACGCATCCGCCCGGTGCTCGCCTCCCTCGCCGACCCGGCCGTCGGCGCCGCGGCGGAGGGCCCCGAACGCGACCGCGTCCGCGAACTGCTCGCCGCGGCCGGCTCGGTGCTCGACGCCGCCGCCCGCGCCATCCGCCACGGCGACCCGGTCGACCTGCCCGCGGGCGCGGTGGCCGCCCTGCGCACCCCGGACACCGGCGCGATCCTCACCGGCCCCGCCGCCCGCGCCGCGCGCCGGCTCGCGGTGCTGCTCGACGACGTGGTGGAGACGGCCACGCCCGACACGGCGGCGGGCGCGCCCAGGACCGTGCTCGCCCGCCTCGCCCTGGTCCTGCGCCGCACCCCCGAACGCCCCATCGGAGGCGGACGTTCGGACCCACCCACGACGGCCCCCGGCACCGTCCAGTCCGACACCCGCCCCATCCCGCTCATCCGCCCGAGCGTCCCCGAACTCGGCCCCAGAGCCGCCCGCACACTCAAGGACGAGCTCACGCAGACCGGTTCGCCCTACCTGCGGCACGCGATCCGGGTCACCGCCGTGGTCGTCATCGGCTATGTGCTCGGCCACTACCTGCCGTTCGGCCACGCCTACTGGGCGCCGCTCACCTCGGTCATGGTGATGCGCCCGGACTTCTCGCAGACGTACGGCCGCGCGGTCGCCCGCTTCGGCGGCACGATCGTCGGCGTCTCGCTCGCCTCGGCGATCGTGTACGCCACGGAACCCGGCATCCCGCTCTCGATCACCCTCGTGATCGTCTGCGCGGGCCTGATGTACCTCCTGATGCGCACCGGCTACGTGATCTCGCAGATCGTCGTGGGCGCATACATCGTCTTCCTGCTCGGCACGATCGGCGCGGACGTGGGCCAGACCGTCTACGAGCGGGTGCTGCTCACGCTGCTCGGCGGGGTGCTCGCGATGATCTCGTACGCGGTGTACCCGGCGTGGGAGACCCCGCGGCTGCGCACCAGGCTGGCCGACTGGCTGGTCGCGGACGGGCGGTACGCGGCGGCCGTGGTCCAGCACTACGCCGAACCCGCGGGCCACGGCAGCAGCGAGGTCCGCCAGGCGCTGCTCGACGCGCGGGCGGCCCGGATCGCCTGGCAGGACGCCCTGAAGCGGGCCGAGACCGAACCTGTGCGCCACCGCGGCCTGTCGCGCTCCGCCGCGGACGGGGCGGGCGAGGCGCTGGCCCAGATCGCCCGGATCGGCATGCTCATGGAGGCGCACCTGCCCGAGCGCGGCACGACACCCGTGCCCGCCGCGGCCCGACTGGCGGACGCGCTGCGGGAGTCGGCGGAGCAGGGCGCGAGGGCGGTGCGCGAGCGCAAGGTGCCCGACTGGAAACCCGTGCGCGAGTGCCTGGACTGCTGGGACGGCGAAGGGGTGCCGGACCGGGTGGTGCTGCGCGGGGCCCGGCTGCTGCTCGACGCGCTCGACGAGCTGTCGGACGCGCTGGCGCCGTCGCCGCCGCGCTGACGAGCAAGCGGACGCGTAGGGAATCCCCACCGCTTGATGCGTAGGAAATCCCCTACGTTTGACGCGTAGGGATTTCCCTACCTATCGTGGAGGGCATGACCATCACCCACGCCTCCTTCATCACCGTCCCCGTCACCGACCAGGACGCCGCCCTGCGCTTCTGGACCGAGACCCTCGGCTTCCAGGTGACCGCCGACCGGCAGATGCCGCCCGGCCGCTGGCTCCAGGTCGCCCCCGAGGGCGCCCAGACCGTGCTCACGCTCTCCGGGCCGGGCATGGGCGGCTTCACGCCGGGCCAGACGCAGGGGATCATGTTCGTGACGTCCGACGTCGACGCGGACGTCGAGCGCCTGAAGTCCGCCGGAGTCGATGTGACCGGTCCCGACCCCATGCCCTGGGGGCGGATGGCCGGCTTCAGGGACCCCGACGGCAACGGCTTCATGCTCCTTGCGGAGCACCCCAGCGCCTGACCGAAGGACCGAAGTGGCCAGTTCCCCGACGAGCACCGCCCTCGAGGACCGGATCTTCGCCGCCCTCGCCAACAGCACGCGCCGCGAGGTGCTCCGCCTCCTGCGCGAGGAGGGGCCGCAGGCCGTGCAGGCGCTCGCGGACCACTTCGACATGGCGCGCCCGAGCCTCTCGGAACACCTCAAGGTGCTCCGGGAGGCCGGCCTGGTCTCCGAGGAGCGCCGGGGCCGGCAGCGCATCTACCGCCTGGAGGCCGCGCCGCTCGCCGACGTGCAGGACTGGCTCCATCCGTACGAGCGGTTCTGGCGCGACAGGTTCAAGGAGCTCGGCAGTCTGCTCGACCGGCTGCCCGACGATGAGGCATGACCACACCCCCGTACGAGCAAGAGGCCGCGGACGACGACGGTGATCTCACCACGATCCGCGTCGCCCAGTTCCTGCCGCACCCGCCCGCCAAGGTCTGGCGGGCGCTCACCGAGCCCGAGTTGATCGCCCAGTGGATGATGCCCGGTGACTTCCGTCTGGAAGTGGGGCACCGCTACACGATGACCGCGCTGCCGCGGCCCAACACCGAGTTCTCCGGGACGGTGGCGGCCGAGGTGCTCGCGTACGAGACGGAGCGGATGCTGGCCGTCCGCTGGCAGGACGCGCGGCGTCCGGATGCCGCGGACTGGACGATCACGTGGACGCTGGAGCCGGAAGGCCGCGGGACGCGTCTCTTCCTGGTGCACGAAGGTTTCGACCCGGACGACCCGGCCCAGCTCATGGCGCGCAAGATCATGGGCGGCGGCTGGCGTTCGTCCGTACTCGACGCCTTGAAGGCCGTGCTCGCGGCGCTGTGACGGCGCCGTGGCGCGTGCGCCAGGGGAGCGCTCCCGGGGCTGTAACCAGGTGCGCACCCCGCGTGCACGTGCATCTGCCCATGCAAGTGCAGGTGAACACGGCTATGATCCGGGACAGTTGACCGCACCGCATCATCAGTCTCAGTGCCAACGGGAGCAACTTGTGGACCACGCGTACAACGGTATGGCGGCCACAGAGCTCGACGGGGTCGTCTGGCAGAAGAGCCGGCACAGCAACTCGCAAGGCGCGTGTGTGGAGTTCGCCCGGCTGTCGGAGGGGCGGGTGGCGGTCCGCAACTCGAACTTCCCCGACGGGCCCGCGCTCGTCTACACGCGCGCGGAGATAGAGGCGATGCTGCTCGGCGTGAAGGACGGCGAGTTCGACCACCTGATAGCGGGCGCCTGACGCAGCACGAGGGCCGGGCCGCCCGATCGGCGTCCCGGCCCCAACTCCCTTGCGGGCGGCGGCTCTTCTGCGTGTCCGAACTACTCGGGCCGCAACAGCCGCTCAAGCAGCTCCGGCCGCACAAGCCGCTCAAGCAGCTCCGCCGCACCAGCCCCTCAGGCCGACGGCTGTTCGGCGCCGTCGAGCCGGAACAGCGCCCACACCACCTTGCCGCCCAGCGTCCCCGCGAGCGGGTGCCAGCCCCAGCTGTCGGCGAAGGAGTCGACGAGGAACAGCCCTCGGCCGCACTCGGCCGAGAAGTCCTCGTACGCTTCCGCCTCGCGCGAGACCGGGCTCTCCTGGCTGGGGTCGCGCACCGCGCACACGAGCCGCGAGCTCCAGCGCATCAGGTGCAGCCGCACCGGTGCGGTGTCTTCGCGGACGGTGTCGGCGGGCAGGGCGTGGCGCAGAGCGTTGGTGACGAGTTCGGAGACCACCAGGGCGACGTCGTCGAAGCGCTCGTCCAGCTGCCACTCGTCGAGGGTCCTGCGGGTGAACTGCCGTGCCCCGCGCACCGCTTCGTAGCGGGCGGGCAGGGCCACCGAGGCCGCGCTGGACACCGCTGAGGGGTCGATGGGGGGAAGCCCCTGCCGTAACGGCTCGAGCATGGTCGATCCATTCGTCCCCATGCGAGGCACTCCCGGTTCCGCGGCCGTAGCGATGTTGCGGTGGTGCGCGCGCCCATCGTTCCGAATGCGTACGGCGGATGCAAGGGCAGATGCACGTGCACGTGCCGGAGTTGGACCTTCAAGTACCGGTTGTTGCTTATTTCTTCCTGCGTATTCTTTCGTAGTCGTTCTGTGAGAGTCCTGTTTCTGTAACCAGATGAGTACGCGCAGAAGCGTTTAATGGCAGACTTCGGCTCCTGTGGGAGCCCGGAGGGGGCTTGGGAGGGTAGAAGTCAGTGACGGCTGGGGAGTCGAGCGGCTCAGTGGTGCGGCGCATCCTGCTGGGGTCGCAGCTGCGGCGCCTGAGGGAGTCGCGCGGGATCACCCGCGAGCAGGCCGGCTACTCGATCCGTGCCTCCGAATCGAAGATCAGCCGCATGGAGTTGGGACGGGTGAGCTTCAAGGCGCGGGACGTGGAGGATCTCCTGACGCTGTACGGCGTCACGGACGAGGCCGAGCGGGGGCCCCTGCTCGATCTGGCCCGCGAGGCCAACCTGGCGGGCTGGTGGCACAGTTACTCGGACGTGCTGCCCGGCTGGTTCCAGACGTATGTCGGTCTGGAAGGCGCCGCCTCCCTCATCCGCGCGTACGAAGTCCAGTTCGTGCACGGCCTGTTGCAGACCGAGGCGTACGCGCACGCGGTCGTCACGCGCAATGCGGACAAGATCAGCCATGCCGAGGTGGAGCGCCGCGTCGCCCTGCGCCTGGAGCGACAGAAGCTGCTCGTCGACGAGCGCGGCCCGCAGCTGCACTTCGTGCTCGACGAGGCCGCGCTGCGCCGCCCGTACGGCGACCGCTCGGTCATGCGCGGGCAGTTGGAGCATCTGATCGAGGTCTCGGAACGGCCGAATGTCACCCTTCAGGTGATGCCGTTCAGCTTCGGCGGCCACTCCGGGGAGTCCGGCGCCTTCGCTCTGCTGCGCTTCCCCGAATCGGACCTTTCCGACGTGGTCTACCTGGAACAGCTGACCAGCGCCCTGTACCTCGACAAGCGCGAGGAGGTCGCGCTGTACGAGAAGGCCATGGAGCGGCTCCAGAAGGACAGTCCGAATCCGGACCAGACCCGCGATCTGCTCCGTGGTCTACTCCAACTGTCCTGAAACACAAGTACGATGACGGGCTATCAGGATCTGTCGTACGTGCTCACCAGGCGCCCGGCAGTGATCGCACAGCTGTGACAGCAGAGCAGTGATGTGACGTGACGTGACAGCAGAGCAGTGACAGGGGTCGCATGTCCTTCTTCACCGACCTGGGCCGGCAGTACATCGACGGTGCGTGGCGTACGGGCAACGGCTCGTGGGACATCATCGACTTCAACCCGTACAACGGGGAGAAGCTCGCCGCCATCACCGTCGCCTCGCGCTTCGAGGTCGACGAGGCGTACCGCGCGGCCGAGCGTGTGCAGAAGGACTGGGCGGAGACCTCCCCGTACCAGAGACGAGCCGTCATCGAGCGGGCCCTTGCGATCACCGAGGAGCGCGAGCCGGAGATCGTCGAGGCGATCATCGACGAGCTCGGCGGCACCCGGCTCAAGGCGCACTACGAAGTGCACATGGCCAAGGAGTTCCTGCGCGAGGCCATCCAGCTCGCGCTGATACCCGAGGGCCGCATCATCGCCTCGCCCACGGCCGGCAAGGAGAACCGGCTCTACCGGATCCCGGTCGGCGTCGTGGGCGTCATCAGCCCGTTCAACTTCCCGTTCCTGGTGACCCTGAAGTCCGTGGCGCCGGCGCTCGCGCTCGGCAACGGCGTGGTGATCAAGCCGAACCAGAACACCCCGGTGGTCGGCGGCGGCCTGATCGCCAAGATCTTCGAGGACGCGGGCCTGCCGCCCGGCCTGCTCAATGTGCTGATCACGGACATCGCGGAGATCGGCGACGCGCTCATCGAGCACCCCGTCCCGAAGGTGATCTCCTTCGCCGGTTCCGACCGCGTCGGCCGGCACGTCGGGGCCGTCACGGCCGCCCACTTCAAGAAGGCCATCCTCGAACTCAGCGGCAACAGCGCCCTGGTGGTGCTCGACGACGCCGATGTGGACTACGCGGTGGACGCCGCGGTCTTCAGCCGCTTCGTCTACCAGGGCCAGGTCTGCATGGCGGCCAACCGCATCCTGGTGGACCGCTCGCTGTGGGAGGTGTTCACCGAGAAGTTCCTCGCGCGCGTACGGGCGTTGAAGGCCGGCGACCCGCGCGACCCCGACACCCACATCGGCCCGGTGATCAACGAGTTCCAGGCCGACGCGCTCTCCGCCCTGGTCAAGGAAGCGCTCGACGAAGGCGCCACCGCGCTCCTCCAGGGCCGCACGGTCGGCAACCTGGTCGAGCCCACCGTCCTGACCGGCCTGCCCGCCGACTCTCCGATCCTGCGCCAGGAGATCTTCGGCCCGGTGGTGCTGCTCGTGCCCTTCGACGACGAGGAGCACGCGGTACGGATCGCCAACGACACCCCGTACGGCCTCAGCGGCGCCGTGCACACGGCCGACGTCGAGCGCGGCGTCCGCTTCGCCAAGCGCATCGAGACCGGGATGATGCACGTCAACGACGGCACCGTGCACGACGAGCCCTTCGTCGCCTTCGGCGGCGAGAAGCACTCGGGGCTCGGGCGCCTGAACGGGGACGCGACCGTCGAGGCCTTCACCACGCAGAAGTGGATCTCGGTGCAGCACGGGCGCAGCGAGTTCCCGCTGTAGGAAGCGGGTGCAGGAGCGGGTTCCCTTTGTAGTCGTTACGTGGCGGTGGACAACTAGGACAGCGGCTGACCGCAAGGGTCCGTAGCGTGGTCTCTGTCAGCAGGAGACAGGCGCTGCGCGAGCCGCACGCCCACGTACCAGGCGCTGCGAAAGGCGGACGGACCATGGTCACCCACGTATCGGCAGAGGCCCACGGCGACGAGCGCGGCGCGCTGCTCGCCTTCATCGAGGAGGCCCGCGGCGGGATGCGCCGCTCGGTGCTCGGCCTGAGCGACGAGCAGGCCTCGTCCAAGCCCAGCGCCAGCGAGCTCTCGCTCGCCGGGCTCGTCAAGCACGTCGCCGAGGTCGAGCAGGGCTGGATCGCCAAGGCGAAGGGCGAGCCGGAGCGCGTGCAGCGCGACGAGTCGAACTGGCACGAGTGCTTCACGCTCGTCGGCGAGGAGACGGTCGCCTCGCAGCTCGCGTACTGGAAGCAAGTCGCCGACGAGACCGAGGAGTTCTTCCGCTCGGCCCCCGACCTGAACGCCACCTTCGCGCTGCCGGACGAGCCCTGGTACCCCAAGGACGAGCGCGTCTCCCTGCGCTGGGTGGGCCTCCACCTCATCCGCGAGATCAACCGCCACGCGGGCCACGCCGACATCATCCGCGAGTCCCTGGACGGAAAGTCGGCCTGGGACCTGGTGGCGGAGGAGAGCGGCCAGAGCTGGGGTTAGGCGCGCGCTCCCGCGCGGGTCAGCGCTGGGGTTGGGCGCGTGACCCCGCGCGGGTCAGAGCTGGGGTTCGGCGTGTGCGCCCCCGCGCGGGTCAGAGCTTTCCTTCGAGCAGTACGGTGCGGTGGCCCCCGAGCCGGCGCGAGAACTCCGCGAGGAACTCGGGGCGCAGCTCGGGCCAGTTCCAGAACGTGAAGCCGAGCCGGCCGAAGGCGAAGTAGTCATCGGCCCAGCGCCAGGTGTGCACGGGGGCCGTGCGACCGCAGGAGGGGCACGCGACGGGCTCGTCGTCCCCGTCGGCCCAGGAATGCACCGCGTCCGCGAACAGCTCCCAGTTCCCCTCGACGGGCATCCAGCGCTCGTCGACGAAGGGCACCTCCGTCGCGCAGTGCGGGCAGGTGACGGCCGTGGGCTCGCCCTGCCCGGCGTCGAAGACCGTGCGCTCCACGGTGATGTGCAGCCCGTTGCTCCACAGGGCGGCGAGCCCGGGGTCCGGCTCCACCACGGCTTCGGCGTACCGCGGCCCCGGCGCGTGCCCGGCGTCGGCGCCCAGGACGCAGTCGGTCCGCTCCGCCACGACGTAACCGTCCGCGATCAGCCAGTCGAGCAGGCCCGCCGCGAGCTCCTGTGCCTCCTCCGCCGTGGCCTCGGTGTCGACGATCGTCCGGAACCAGTCGCCCATGCTCTCCCCCTCGGGTGTACGTGCCTGCGTACGGTACGCGTCACCACCGACAACCGGCGGGCAGCCGCCGCTAACTGCTCCCGAGATCCGCGAGCCGTGCCAGCTCGTCGCGCACCGACTCCCTTTCAACGCCGCCGAGTTGAGCCGCGACGGACTCCGCCTCCGTACGCGCGGCACGGGCCCGCTCCTCGTCCCCGAGCCGCAGCGCCACATCCACCCGCAGCACCAGCAGCCTCAACAGCTGGACGGGAGTGGGCTGTTCGTCCGCCATCCCCAGCACCCGGTCGATGATCTTCGCCGCCCCGGCCGGGTCCTCCTTGGAGTCGGCGAACAGCGAGGCGTTGTGCAGCGCCCGCGCGAACGTCTCCTGCGGGGCGGGCCTGTGCCGCTGGTCCTCGCTGATCTTCTTGCCGATCCGGATGCAGTTCCCGCCCGGGTCCGTCATCAGGAACTGCCGTACCCCGTACGACATGTCCTTGAGCGTGCCGATCCGCGGCAGCCCGCGGGTGGGGATCCTCCCGTACGCGGCCTTGAGCCCGGCACGGAAGGCCTCGTACAGCTCGTCGACCTCGTCGGTCAGCACGTAGCAAGTGCTGTACGAGGCCTGCGGATCGTGCGCCTTCAGGCCGAAGAACTGCAACTCGATGTCCCCGTACGCGACGACGGCGAACGGGTTCGGGCTCTTCTGCTGGAAGGTGATCTCGAAGCCGAGCGCCGAGTAGAAGTCGAGCACCGGCTGGAGGGTCCGGCAGGGGAGGATGGGGATCGTCCTGGCACGCGCCTGCTTGGTCTTCGCGGTCATACGGGTAGCCTAGTCAAAGTTGAATAGAACGTATCGGTGCTGGGAGGCACTCGACTGAAAGGACCCGTGCATGTCCGGCCCCTCCGCGATCCGTCTGCTCGTCCTCGGCGCCGTCCGCATGCACGGCCGCGCCCACGGCTACCAGGTGCGCAACGACCTGGAGTTCTGGGGCGCCAACGAGTGGTCCAACGCCAAGCCGGGCTCGATCTACCACGCGCTCAAGCAGATGGCGAAGCAGGGCCTGCTGCACGCGCACGAGGTCGCGCCCTCCACGGCCGGCGGCCCGCCGCGCACCGAGTACGAGGTGACCGAGAAGGGCACGGAGGAGTACTTCACGCTCCTCAAGGAGTCCCTGGTCGCCTACGACCAGAAGATGGACGTGCTCTCGTCCGCGATCGGCTTCATCGTCGACCTGCCCCGCGAGGAGGCGGTGGCCCTCCTGAAGAAGCGGGTCGAGGCGATCGAGGAGTGGCGTGCCGGCGTCCTGGAGCACTACATCCCCGAGGACGGTCCCGGCCAGCTCGGCCACATCGGCGAGATCATGCACCTGTGGGTGCACTCGGCCGACGCGGGCGCGGAGTGGACGCGGGGCCTGATCGAGCGGATCGAGGGCGGGGCGTACACGTTCTCGGGCGAGGGCGAGCCGTTCGTCGGCGTGCTCGCCGAGGACCAGGAGAACCCGTATGCGACGGGTGAGGTGCATCCGGGGGACCGGGAGTAGGGCTGCGCCTGGCGCCACCGCGGAAATCTCCGTAATCAAGTTTGACTAATGCTCGGGACGGGGAGTACCTTCGTGCGTCTAGTCAAGTTTGACTAATGTGCGGGCGGAAGAAGGAGGCTCATGACCGACGCGATCACGGTCGAAGGCGTACGGAAGACCTACGGGGCGAGGAAGGCCCTGGACGGCCTGGATCTGACGGTCGCCCGCGGCACCGTGCACGGCGTGCTCGGGCCGAACGGAGCGGGCAAGACCACCGCCGTGCGGATCATGGCGACCCTGCTGCGGCACGACGAGGGACACGTGCGGGTCGCGGGATACGACGTCCGTACGGACGCGGACGCGGTACGGCGGCGGATCGGCCTGCTCGGGCAGCACGCCGCCGTCGACGAGGACCTGAGCGGCCGGCAGAACCTGGAGATGTTCGGGCGGCTCTACCACCTCGGTGTGCGCCGGGCCCGGGCGCGGGCGGACGAGCTGCTCGGACGCTTCGGGCTCGCGGACACCGGGAGCAAGGCGGTCAAGCAGTACAGCGGCGGCATGCGGCGCCGGCTCGACCTCGCGGCCTCGCTGATCACCGACCCCGAGGTCCTGTTCCTGGACGAGCCGACCACCGGTCTCGATCCGCGGGCGCGCGGCGAGGTGTGGGGCGCGGTGCGTTCGCTGGTCGGCGGCGGTACGACGGTGCTGCTCACGACCCAGTACTTGGAGGAGGCCGATCAACTGGCGGACCGTATCTCCGTGATCGACGAGGGGCGGGTCATCGCGGACGGCACCTCGGACGAGCTGAAGGCCAAGACGGGCGGCGACCGGATCGACGTGGTCCTGCATGACTCGGCCCAACTGGCCGCCGCCGCAGTGCTGTTGCCGGGCGAGGCCTCGGTGGACGAGGACCGGCGGATGGTGAGCGCCCCGGTCGCGGACCGGATGGCGGCGCTCACCCAGGTCGTACGGGCGTTGCAGGACGCCGGGATCGAGGCCGAGGACATCGCGCTCAGGCGGCCGACGCTGGACGAGGTGTTCCTGGACCTGACCGGACGCGGCACCGAAGTGAAGGAGGACGCATGAGCACGACGACGTTCGAGGCCGTGGAGACCGGTGCCGGATCCGCCGGCGGTACGCGGCTGGGCTGGGCGCTCGCCGACTCCTGGACCATGACCCGGCGCGAGCTGCTGCACTGGGCGCGCCAGCCTGTGCAGGTCGTGGTGGGGCTGGCCTTCCCGGTGATGCTGCTCCTGATGTTCGGCTATCTGATGGGCGGCGGCCTCGGTATCGAGGGCAACTACCGCGAGTACCTCGTGCCGGGCATGTTCGCGCTGACCATGGCGTTCGGCCTGGACGCCACGATGGTCGCGGTCACCCAGGACCTCAACAAGGGTGTGGTGGACCGCTTCCGCTCGATGCCGATGACCAACGGCGCGGTCCTGGTGGGTCGTTCGGCCGCCGACATGCTCCAGTCCCTGCTGTCCCTCATCATCCTGATGGGCGTGGGGCTCGCGGTGGGCTGGCGCTGGCACGGCTCGTTCGCGGCGGTGCTCGGCGCGATGGGGCTGCTGCTGCTCCTGCGCTTCGCGATGCTGTGGATGGGCATCCACCTCGCGATGGTCGCGGGCAAGCCGGAACTGGTGATGGCCGTGCAGATCCTGGTCTGGCCGGTCAGCTTCCTGTCCAACGCGTTCGCGACCCCGGAGTCCATGCCCGGCTGGCTGGGCGCGGTGGTCGAGTGGAACCCGATGTCGGCGACGGCCACGGCGGTACGCGACCTGTTCGGCAACGAGGGTGGCGTCTCGACGGCGTCCTGGGCCTCGGAGCACGCTTCGCTGCTCGCGGTGGTGTGGCCGGTGGTGCTGGTGGCGGTGTTCTTTCCGCTGGCGGTGCGGAGGTTCGGGCGGTTGAGCCGGTGAGGGTGCCAAAGCCCTCCCTCCTGTGGAGATAGCCCTCCCTCCCGTGGACAAAGCCCTCCCACCCGGGGGAACCGCCCCGCTCAAGCCTATCGGCGGCCACTGACAACGGGCCTCGGGGCCTGGTCGGCACCCGCCGACACCCTGGTGTGGCCACCTCCCGCTCCCCGTACGGGAATTGCTGCCCGAGAAGGGGAACCTCGACCCGGCCTGCGGTGTATCAGAAGTACCTGCCGGCCGCCCGATGCGGCCGGCACCGCAGGCCGGGGGTGCCATGAACTGGGTATACGGGCAGCGGGCGGTGGTGGCCGCGCTGAGTGCGGCCGCCCTGCTCGTGGTGGGGTGCAGCTCCGCCGAAGGAGTACGGGACGGAGGGAAGGGGCCGTCCGGCTCGGCAGGCGCCTCCGCGGCACCCAGGGGCGAGAGCCCGCCGCGGATCCCCTCCATGACGGGACTGCCCGGCTGGGCGTACAGCCTGGGCTTCGCCTCCGACGGTTCGGGCTTCGCGCTGATCGCGCGTTGTCCGAACGAGGACGAGGAGCGGGAGCGGGGCACCGGATGCGTCCACAAGGGAGCCGTCCTCGACCACGGGGCGAAGACCTGGCGGGTGATCGATGTGCCCGTGCCCGACACCAAGGACGACTGGGGCGTGACCTCCGACCTCATGCTGATCGGCCCGGGACGTGCGCTGATCACCGAGGGCCTGGCAAGCGTGGACGACCGCACGTGGTTCACGAAGGACGGCGGGCGCACCTGGCGTGAGAGCACGACGAAGGTCACCGGCACCGCGGCGGCCGTGCCCGCGGGATCCCGGCTGGTCGGCCACTGCGACCGCTGGGACAAGGAGCCCGACGGGAACGAGATATGCGGCCGCTCCCGCCTCGCCACCGTGCTGCCCACCACCGGCGAGTACCGCGCCCTGGCCTCCCAGCCGCCCCTGGCCGGCTATGTCCAGCCCGCGGGGGAGACCGGCCGGCTGTTCTTCGCCTCCGGAGAGTCCCGGGAATCCGGCAGGCCCGCGCTCGCCGTCAGCGCGGACCGGGGCCGCACATGGACCGTGTCGGAGCCGCCGAAGGCGAACCCGAAAGGCTGGGGCTTCGATGTCGTCTCCAGCCGTGCGGGCCTCTTCGCCCTCGAGCGGGGTCAACTGCCAGCCGAGGAGACCGTGAAGAACGGGCTGCTCGCGATCTACGCGAGCAAGGATGAGGGACGGACCTGGCAGCGCGTGTGGGCCTTCCGTTCGGGCATCGAGCCGCGGTCGGTGCTGGGCGCGGTGGCGGCCGACGACGGGTCCCTCACGGTCTACGGCGAGAGCGGTGCCTGGACCAGCGCCACCGGCGGCCGCACCTTCCGCCCCGGCGAGGGCTCGACCGGCCCCGCGGGATCGGCGCACGAGACTCCGCTCGGGTGGCTGTGGAGCGACAGCTACGGCAACGGCACGTACCGCATATCGAAGGACGGGGTGCGCTGGCACACCTTCCAACTGACCGATTAGGGAAGGGGATTGCGGAGCGCGCCGGCGGGCTCTTCCTGCCGGACGCGTTGCGGAGCCCGTCGCCTCATTCGTGTCGGATGCATTGACACAACCCCGCGCCGCCCCGAAGCTACCGACCGGTCGGTACCCCTGGTGTCGGTGGAGCGGGAGGCAGGCGTGGCGGAGCAATCGGGCACGAAGGCACATGGCGGCAGAACCAGGAGGGCGGTGCGTGGCGCGCTCGCCACGGGCGGGGCGGCGGCGCTGCTGCTCGCCGCGACCGCGGTGCCGGCCGAGGCCGGACAGCGGCATCGCGGCGAGCGGTATGTGGCGCTCGGGGACTCGTACACCTCGGGTCCCGGCATCCCGGACCAGGTGGACGCCAACTGCGCGCGCTCCAACCGCAATTACCCCTCCGTCGCGGCCCTGAAGCTGCGCGTCTCCTCGTTCAAGGACGCCAGCTGCGGCGGCGCGACCACCGTGCACATGTGGCAGGCACAGGGCACCAACCCGCCGCAGCTCGACGCGCTGGACAGGAAGACCACGCTCGTCACGGTGGGCATCGGCGGCAATGACATCGGCTTCGGCGAGATCGTCGGCACGTGTACGCGGCTGAGCTTCGCCGACCCGTACGGCAACCCGTGCGAGAAGCACTACACGGCAGGAGGCACCGACCAGTTGGCCGGGCGGATCGCGGACACCTCGGCCAAGATCGAGAAGGTGATCGACGCGATCCACGACCGCGCGCCCCGCGCCCGCGTGTACGTGGTCGGCTACCCGGTGATCGTCGCGGACAGCGGCAAGGGGTGCTGGCCGGCCGTGCAGATGGCCGAGGGCGACGTCCCGTATCTGCGCGACACCGGCAAGCGGCTCAACGCGATGCTGCGTGCGACCGCGCACGACAACCGGGCCCGCTTCGTGGACACGTACACCCCGACCATCGGCCACGACGTGTGCCAGGCACCGGACGTCCGCTGGGTCGAGCCGCTCGTCCCGACCAGCCCCGCCGCGCCCTTCCACCCCAACGCGAAGGGTGAGGCGGCGATGGCGGCAGCCCTGGTGGACACGGTGAAGCGCCGCGGCCACCCGCACGGCGGCCACCACCACGACCACCGCTGACGGGCGCCACGGCTTAGGGCCGCGGTCACGGGCGCCGCGCTGACGGGCGCCATCCCGGGCCGCTGCGGTCACGGGTGCCAACCCGGACCGCCGCAGTGAGGCGGAAGGTGAAGGCGGCGGGCCGGTCCGACGCGGGCCGGCCCGGCGTGCCACCGGCCCGCTAGTGGTGGAAGGCCGTCGCCTTCGACTCGTCGCGCCCCAACGGATGCGGCTGGCGCCGCAGTTCGGGCAGCAGGCGGCCCAGGTCCTCGATCAGGAGCGCGGCCAGGTCCGCCGAGAAGCCGTTGCGGCACACCACCCGGAGCACCGACAGGTCCTCGCGGTGCGCCGGGAAGGTGTACGCGGGCACCAGCCAGCCCCGCTCCCGCAGCCGGCGCGACACGTCGAAGACGTCGTACGCCGTCACGTCCGGCGCCGTCGTGAAGGCGAACACCGGCAGCTGGTCGCCGCGGGTGAGCAGCCGGAAGTCGCCCATCGCCTCGATCCGTTCGGCGAGCCCGCGCGCAACATCCCGCGAGGCCTGCTGCACCGCCCGGTACCCCTCCCGGCCGAGCCGCAGGAAGGTGTAGTACTGCGCGACCACCTGGGCGCCAGGACGCGAGAAGTTGAGGGCGAAGGTGGGCATGTCGCCGCCCAAGTAGTTGACCCGGAAGACCAGTTCCTCGGGCAGCTGCTCGGCGGTGCGCCACAGCGCCCACCCGACACCCGGGTAGACCAGCCCGTACTTGTGCCCCGAGGTGTTGATGGAAGCCACCCGCGGCAGCCGGAAGTCCCACACCAGGTCCTCGTCGAGGAACGGAGCGATCATCGCGCCCGAGGCCCCGTCGACATGCACGGGGATGTCGAGCCCGGTCCGCTCGTGGAGCCCGTCGAGTGCGGCGCAGATGTCCGCGACAGGTTCGTACGAGCCGTCGAAGGTGGAGCCGAGCACTGCCACCACCCCGATGGTGTTCTCGTCGCAGAGCGCCACCGCGGACTCGGAGTCCAGATGGAAGCGTTCGCCCTCCATCGGCACCAGCCGCGCCTCGACCTCCCAGAAATTGCAGAACTTCTCCCAGCACACCTGCACGTTCGCGCCCATCACCAGATTGGGCCGGGCCTCGCGCGAGGGGTACCGGTCGGCGTTCCGCTGCGCCCAGCGCCGCTTCAGCGCCATCCCGGCCAGCATGCAGGCCTCGCTGGACCCGGTGGTGGAGCAGCCGACCGCGGCCATCGGGTCGGGCGCGTGCCAGAGGTCGGCGAGCATCGCCACGCAGCGCCGCTCCAGCTCGGCGGTCCGCGGGTACTCGTCCTTGTCGATCATGTTCTTGTCCCGGCACTCCGCCATCAGCACCCCGGCCTGCGGCTCCATCCAGGTGGTGACGAAGGTGGCGAGGTTGAGGCGGGCGTTCCCGTCCAGCATCAGCTCGTCGTGGACCAGCTGGTACGCGGTCGACGGCGGCAGCGGGCCGGCCGGCAGCCGGTGCCGGGGCGGCGCCTCGGTCATCCCGCCCAGCGGGTCGGCCTCCCCGAGGAAGGGGTTCAGGGACAGCCTGCGCAGCTCGCTCCCGTCTCCGTCAGGGTGGGGTGCCGCGCCGCGGTGCAGGGACATGCTCGCCTCCTCGGATGCCCCCCTCGCCACACTAAACGGGCATACGGGATGTATCAGCCCGGGAGGTGCTCGGAGAAACCCGAGAGTCGCCCGGGGAAACCCGGGAGCCGCCCGGAGAAAGCGGACTTGCACCTCACGTTGCGTGAGGCCTCAAGGTGAAGGCGTACCGGGGAACCGGACAGCACGAAACGGCCGGGACAGGCGGGCGGCACCCGCACGCACCCGGCCGGCACGGACCAGAAAGGATCGGCGGCCATGAGCTACTCCGTCGGACATGTCGCCGGCCTCGCGGGCGTCACGGTGCGCACCTTGCACCACTACGACGAGATCGGCCTGCTCGCCCCGAGCGAGCGCAGCCACGCGGGCCACCGGCGCTACAGCGACGAGGACCTCGACCGGCTGCAGCAGATCCTCTTCTACCGCGAGCTGGGCTTCCCGCTCGACGAGGTCAAGGTGCTGCTCGACGACCCCGGTGTGGACCCGCAGGAGCACCTGCGGCGCCAGCACGAGCTGCTGTCCGGCCGGATCGAGCAGCTGCAGAAGATGGCCACGGCCGTCGAACAAGCCATGGAGGCGAAGAAGATGGGCATCAACCTCACGCCCGAGGAGCGGTTCGAGGTCTTCGGCGAGCACGACCCCGAGCAGTACGAGGAGGAGGCCGAGCAGCGCTGGGGCGGCACCGACGCCTGGGCCGAGTCCAAGCGGAAGACCGCCTCCTACACCAAGGAGGACTGGCTGCGGATCAAGGCCGAGGCCGACGAGTGGACGCAGCGGATGATCGCGCTCATCGACTCGGGGGCGGACCCGGAGTCGGAGGCCGCGATGGACATGGCGGAGGAGCACCGCCTCCAGATCTGCCGCTACCACTACACGTGCACGCACGAGATCCACAGCTGCCTGGGCGAGATGTTCGTGGCGGACGAGCGGTTCACGAACAACATCGACAAGGCCAAGCCGGGTCTGGCCGCGTACATGAGCAAGGCGATGATCGCCAACGCGCTCCGGCACATGTAGCGGGCGAGGCGCACGACAGCGGAGTCGTGCGCCTCGCGGCCATGTACGTGCGGACGCCTCGTACGCCTCAAGCAGTCCGCGTGATCACCACGGCGGTGCCGTACGCGCACACCTCGGTGCCCACGTCCTGCGCCTCGGTCACGTCGAAGCGGAACATCAGGACGGCGTTGGCGCCCCGGGCGCGGGCCTGCTCGACCAGCCGGTCCATGGCCTGGTTGCGGGTCTCGACCAGCGTCTTGGTCAGCCCCTTGAGCTCGCCGCCGATCATCGACTTGAGCCCGGCGCCGATCTGGCTGCCCAGATGCCGCGAGCGCACGGTGAGCCCGAAGACCTCGCCGATCACCTGCTGCACCTGATAGCCCGGTACGTCGTTGGTCGTCACGACCAGCACGTCGGACTGCGGCCCCTGGCCGCCGCCGAATTCCTCGATTCCCATCCGCCGACCCTTCCTTCGCGCCCGTCCCACCCCCCTCACCTGCAGAGCTTTGTCCCTTTTCGCCCCCGGTGCATCCTGGAAGCACCACGGTGGAACCTGGCCCTGTCTCCCTGCGTTGATAGCTTTAGGCGGCCCACGCCCCGCCGCGCGCTTTCATGCCCACGACACCCCCACAGGAGCCCGGACCCGTGATGACGACGCTTGCGCTCGGACCGAGCTGGCTCGATCCGGACTTTCTGCTCAACGAGTTCGGGCTCTACGGCCTGCTGCTCATCGTCTTCGCCGAGTCCGGCCTGCTCATCGGCTTCTTCCTGCCGGGCGACTCGCTCCTGTTCACCACGGGCCTGCTGGTCACGACCAACCAGCTCGACTATCCGCTGTGGCTGGTCTGCACCCTGATTGCGATCGCCGCGATCGTCGGCGACCAGGTGGGTTACCTCTTCGGCCGCAAGGTCGGGCCCGCGCTCTTCAACCGCCCGGACTCGAAGTTCTTCAAGCAGGAGAACGTGACGAAGGCGCACGAGTTCTTCGAGAAGTACGGCCCGAAGTCCCTGGTCCTGGCCCGCTTCGTGCCGATCGTGCGCACCTTCACGCCGATCATCGCGGGCGTGAGCCGGATGAACTACCGCTCGTTCATCACCTTCAACATCATCGGCGGCATCCTCTGGGGCGTGGGCGTCACCCTGCTCGGCGCCGCGCTCGGCAAGGTCGACTTCGTCCACGAGAACATCGAGATGATCCTCATCGGGATCGTCCTGCTCTCGGTCGTGCCGATCATCATCGAGTTCCTGCGCGCCCGCTCGAAGTCCAAGAAGGCGGGCGCCGCGGGCGACGGCGCGGGCGCGGTGGCCCCGCAGCAGCGCGGCCGCCACGCCAAGCGCTGACACCGGGCGGCGGGCGGCGGTGGAGCCGCCCGCACACGCGGGGCCGGAAGCCGTGCGCACGCCGCGTCGGAAGCCGTGCGCACGCCGCGTCAGAAGCCGCGCGTGCGCTTCGCCGCCCGCCGGCCGGCCGCCCCCGGCACCCGCAGCAGCAGCCGCGAGATCTCGCTTCCGAGGTTCACGCCGATCGCGATCGCCATCGCCGTGGCCGCCGCGCGGGTGAGGAACCCGAGCCCGCCCTGCACATCGTCCTGGGCGATCGACAGCACACCGAAATACGTGGAAGAACCAGGCAGCAGCGGCCCGATCGCCGCCGTGATGTACGGCAGCGCGGACGAGAACCGGTAGCGCGAGAAGAGCTGTCCAAACAGACCCACCACTCCGGCCGCCACCGCGGTCGAGGCCACCGGCGAGATGTCGCCCGCGTAGTGCAGCGCCCCGTAGATCACCCAGGCCACCCCGCCGTTGAGCGTGACCACGAGCACCGAGGCCCGCTCCTGCTGAAGCAGGATCGCGAAGGTCAGGCACAGCGCCATCGACGCCAGGATCTGGATCACCGGCCGCTCGGTGATCCGGACCGTCTGGTCGGGATCGAGCTGCGCCCCCAGCTGCACGCCCAGATACAGCACGCTCAGCACGCCGACCACGATGGCCACGAAGAAGTACATGACCTCCAGGAGCCGGGCCGATGCGGTGATGTAGTAGCCGGTCAGACCGTCCTGCACACCCGCCACGAGCGCCCGCCCGGGCAGCAGCGCGAACAGCCCACCGGTGATCACCGCGGAGCCGCTGAGGTTCGCCGTATGGCTGAGCGTGAAGGCCACGCCCATCGCGGCCGGCGGCATCGCGGCCACCACGAACTGGTAGAACTCCGGCAGCCCGCGCCCGGCGCACAGCCACGCCAGTCGGTCGCCGAGCATGGCGCCCGCCATCGCCGCGATGAACACCAGGGTGTCACCGCCCACGAGCACGGAGGCCGCCCCCGCGAGCAGCCCGCTCGCCAGGGTCAGCGCCCAGCCCGGATACGGGTGCCGGTTACGGCGGATCTGCGCGAGCGTGCGGTACGCCTCCTCCAGGGAGACGTCGATCTCCTCGGCGCTGATGTCGTCGACCAGGTGGTAGACGGCCTGCAGACGCGTGTAGTCGGTGCCGCGCCGCCGCACCGTCCGCGAGGCCGTCACGGGGTCGTCCACCAGTGAGGGCTGGTACGAGATGGACAGCAGCGTGAAGGTGACGTTCGGCTCGCAGCGGTCGAGCCCGTAGGAGCGGCAGACCGCGAACATCGCGGCCTCCACGTCCTCGGCCCCCTCGCCGCCGGCGAGCAGCAGCTCCCCGATACGCAGCGTCAGGTCGAGCACGCGCGGCACGGCCGGACCCTCGTCCTCGTGCTTCTGCGTGGGCTCGGGCGCGGGCCGGTCCGCCACCGGGGTGCGCAGCATGGTGCGCATCCGGTCCTGCCAGGGCGCGTCCTTGGTGAGCCGCACCTTGGGGATGCCCTCGGCCGGTGTGAAGGCCCCGTGGTGGTAGGTGTGCGGCGCCGAGAACGCCGAACTGTCCGCGTCCGGGGCGGGCGGCAGTCTGAGGCCTTCCGGGATGGTGAACTCCGAGGTCGGCTGGTCGACCTCGGGCACCGGCGGCGCCTCGATCCCGCCCACGGGTGCGAAGGCGCTGCGCGCCTCGTCCGATACCGGCTTGCGGTCCTCGGCCTCCGGTTCCGTCACGCCCTCTTCTCCATCATCGGCACGGCCAATACGCCCAGTATGCGTACGGATACTCGAACCGGCGCACCGGCCCCTTCCGTATCCGCACGCGATCTTCCCGGTAACCGGGAGCGGCGCCCGTACACCCCGAGGGGGCGGCGCCCGCACCCCCGCGGGCACACGCGAACGGGCCGCCCGTTCCCCTGACCGGGAAGCGGGCGGCCCGTCGCCGCGACCGCGAAATGGCTCGGTGAGCCGAGGGGTCAGTGACCCTCGGTCTTGAAGCGCTCGTAGGAGCGGACGATCTCGGCCTCGGCCTCGGTGCGGCCGACCCAGTTCGCGCCCTCGACGGACTTGCCGGGCTCCAGGTCCTTGTAGACCTCGAAGAAGTGCTGGATCTCCAGGCGGTCGAACTCGGAGACGTGGTGGATGTCGCGCAGGTGCTCCACGCGCGGGTCCGAGGCCGGGACGCAGAGCAGCTTGTCGTCGCCGCCCGCCTCGTCGGTCATGCGGAACATGCCGATCGCGCGGCACTTGATGAGGCAGCCGGGGAAGGTCGGCTCGTCCAGGATGACGAGCGCGTCCAGCGGGTCGCCGTCCTCGCCCAGGGTGTCCTCGACGAAGCCGTAGTCCGCCGGGTAGCTGGTCGAGGTGAACAGACGACGGTCCAGACGGATACGACCGGTCTCGTGGTCCACCTCGTACTTGTTACGCGAACCCTTCGGGATCTCGATCGTGACGTCGAACTCCACCGGTGTCTCCTCCATGATCAACACATACTTGTTAATGCGCAGTGATTAAGTGTCCCTCACGCAGGTGTGTGATCGCGAAAGGGGCTGGTCCGTGGTGCCCGAGCTCAAGGACCCGGAGCTCGCAGAGGATGCCGAGCTCTCCGAGCCGTCGAGGCCGCAGCCGCCCCGGTCCGTTCGGCGGCGCGGACCGCTGAAGACCTGGCAGTTCACGGCCGCCGCCGCCACGTTCGGTGTGGTGCTCTCGGCCGTGGTGGTGACCGCGGCCGGTCCCTGGGACTCAGGCCAGCGTACGGCCGAGCGGGCCCGGGCCGCATCGCGGGAAGCCGCAGGTGGCGCAGATCACGGCCGCGACGGCCGCAGGCCCGCCGCCGCACCCCTCGCTCCGGACGTCCTGTCCGCGCTCGGCGGCCCGCAGGGCTCGGCGCCCGCACCGACGAAGAGCGCCCTCGCCGACGTCCTCGACCCGCTCCTGAAGGACCGCTCGCTCGGCAGCCTGCGCACCGCCTCGGTGGTCGACGCCCTGACCGGCGAGGAGCTCTACGCGGCCCGAGCGGCCGACCCCGTCACGCCCGCGTCCACCACGAAGATCGCCACGGCCGTGGCGGCCCTGAGCGCGCTCGGGCCCGACCACCGCATCGTCACCAAGACCGTCGCGGACCCCGGTGCGAACGAGGTGGTCCTCGTCGGCGCCGGCGACCCCACCCTGACCGGCAGGGACGAGGTGAAGGGCGGCTCCAGCCTGCGCGAACTCGCCCGGGCCACCGCGAAGTCGCTGCTCGACCACTCGCGCGAGGGCAAGATCCGCCTCACGTACGACACCTCGCTCTACTCGGGCCCGCCCCTGCACCCCATCGGCCCGAACGAGAACATCGCCCCGGTCAGCGCCCTGATGATGGACGAGGGCCGGCTCGACGACTCCACCAGCGGCCCGGCCCCGCGCACCGGCGACCCGGCACAGGCGGCCGCGAAGCGCTTCGCGGACCTGCTGCGCGAGGAAGGCGTACGGCTGGAGGGGGCGCCGCAGGCGTCGAAGGCGGGACCGAAGGCCGAGGAGCTCGGCAGCACCGCGTCCGCGCCCCTGTCGGCGCTGGTCGAGCGGATGCTGACGCACAGCGACAACGACATCGCCGAGGCCCTCGTCCGCCAGACGGCCCTCGCTTCCGGTGAGCCGGCGAGCTTCGACGGGGCCGCGAAGGCGGTCGAGAAGCGGCTGCGCGAGCTCCAACTGCCCGTGGACGGCGCCCGGTTCGCCGACGGCAGCGGCCTGAACCGCGCCGACCGCGTGACCTCCCGCCTCCTGACGGCCCTGCTCGCGAAGGCCGCTGACCCGGCCCGTCCCGAACTGCGCTCTGCCCTGACGGGCCTGCCGGTCGCGGGCTTCACGGGCACGCTCAAGAACCGCTACGACTCCGAGGGCGCGGCCCCCGGCACGGGCCTGGTCCGCGCGAAGACGGGCACGCTGACCGGCATCAACACCTTGGCCGGCTCGGTGGTGGACGCCGACGGCCGCCTGCTGCTCTTCGCCTTCACGGCCTCGGGCACCGCCGCCCCCCAGGCGGCCCAGTCGACCCTGGACCGGCTGGCGGCGACGGTGGCGAATTGCGGGTGCCGGTGAGGGTGGGCGTCCGTACCCGCCCCCGCCATCCGGGCCCCTAGGGGCGAACCCCCGGAAACAACCCACCCCGTCCCGAACCCTCACCGCCCGGCCCGTCGACAACGTACGGTTGACGCATGACGAGCATCGGCGGTGCCGCACAGGGGATGGTCGACTGGAATCTCGCGGTCGCGACCGCGACCCGCCTGGTGCGGCCAGGTCCCGAGGTCAGCCGCGACGAGGCGCGCGCCATCGTCGCGGAGCTGCGCCGGCACGCCAAGTCCTCGGAGGAGCACGTCCGTTCCTTCACGCAGATGGCCACCGAGGCAGTGCACGACACCCCCGTCCTCGTCGTGGACCGCCCGGGCTGGGTGCGGGCCAACGTCGCGGGCTTCCGCGAGGTGCTCAAGCCGCTGCTCGAGAAGATGCACGAGCGGCGCGGCGGCGGCCCGGCCAACGCGATGCTCGGCGCCGTGGGCGGCAAGGTCACCGGCGTGGAGCTAGGGATGCTGCTCAGCTTCCTGGCCTCCCGCGTCCTCGGCCAGTACGAGACCTTCGCGCCGCCCACCAAGGAGCTGCCCGGCAGCGCCGAGGGCGGCGGCCGGCTGCTCCTCGTCGCGCCGAACATCGTCCACGTGGAGCGCGAACTCGACGTGGACCCGCACGACTTCAGGCTCTGGGTCTGTCTGCACGAGGAGACCCACCGCACCCAGTTCACCGGGGTGCCCTGGCTGCGCGACCACCTCGAGGGCGAGATCCAGTCATTCCTCGGCGAGACCGAGGTCGACCCGATGACCGTGCTCGAACGTTTCCGCGAGGCGGCCTCCGCGCTGGCCGGGAACAAGTCGGAGGACGAGGAGGGCGAGGGCGGCCGCTCGCTCGTGGAGATCGTCCAGACCCCCGCCCAGCGCGAGATCCTCGGCCGGCTGACCGCCGTGATGTCCCTGCTCGAAGGGCACGCGGACTACGTGATGGACGGTGTCGGACCCGATGTCGTGCCGTCGGTGGGGGAGATCAGGGAGAAGTTCCAGCAGCGCCGGGCCAAGGGTGCCTCGCGGCTGGATATGGCGCTGCGGAAGCTGCTCGGGCTCGACGCGAAGCTGCGGCAGTACCGCGATGGCGAACGTTTTGTGCGCGCAGTCGTTGACGAGGTCGGAATGGACGGCTTCAACCGCGTCTGGACCTCACCCAACACGCTGCCCACCAAGTCGGAGATCGCGAAACCGGCGGACTGGGTCGCGCGGGTGCACCGCAAAGCAGATTCCTGAGCCGCACGCCACCCAACGGCAGAACAGGGCCTCCGTAATCACCCTTCCGAGGGACCGTGGGCCTGCGGAAGGCGTGCAATGCTCAGGGAGCGACTCGTCTCTGTCACCATCTATGCACTCTGAGTGACAAAGGCCAGCTGGCAAGACTTCGTACTCACGCCCCCGTACTCCACAGAGCTCCACGAAGGGAACCGGACATGGGTCCCCATCCTGCGGTCGCGGCGATACGCCTGGCAGTCCGCCGCGTTCTCCACGACATCCTCACCGACACCCCTGACACCCCCGACGGCCCCCTGGTCCTCGTCGCCTGCTCCGGCGGCGCCGACTCCATGGCCCTGGCCTCGGCCCTCGCCTTCGAGGCACCCAAACTCGGCATCCGCGCCGGTGGCATCACCGTCGACCACGGTCTCCAGCCCGGCTCCGATCTGCGCGCCGCCGAGGTCCTCGTGCGGATGACCGCCCTCGGCCTCGCCCCCGTCGAATCCGCCGCCGTCACCGTCGGCCGCGAAGGCGGCCCCGAAGCGGCCGCGCGCGACGCCCGCTATGCCGCACTCGACGAAGCCGCCCAGCGCCTGGGCGCCGCCGCCGTCCTGCTCGGCCACACCCGCGACGACCAGGCCGAGACCGTGCTGCTCGGCCTCGCCCGCGGCTCCGGGATCCGCTCGCTGTCCGGTATGGCCGAGACCTCGGGGGTCGCCGGCCGCTACCGCCGCCCGTTCCTGCAAGTCGACCGGCAGACGGCGCGCAAGGCCTGCATGGTCCAGTCGCTGCCCGTCTGGGACGATCCGCACAACGCGGACCCCGCCTATACGAGGTCGCGTCTGCGTCATGAAGGACTGCCCGCCCTGGAGAAGGCGCTCGGCAAGGGCGTCGTCGAGGCGCTGGCCCGCACCGCCCAGCTCTCCCGGGACGACGCCGACGCCCTCGACTCCTGGGCCGCACAGGCCGATCCGACCGTACGGGACGACACCGGGCTCCTGGAGTGCGCGAAGCTCTACGCGCTGCCGCCCGCCGTGCGCCGGCGGATCCTGCGCCGCGCGGCCATCGAGGCCGGGGCGCCCGCGGGCTCGCTGTTCGCCCGGCACATCGAGGAGGTCGACCGTCTCATCACCGGCTGGCGCGGCCAGGGGGCCATCAATCTGCCCGGCCGGGTCGTCGCCCAGCGCCAGGGTGGCAGACTTGTCATCCGGCAGGGCTGACGCAGACTCCTGATGCGGCCGGCACCTCGGACGACGAAAGTGATGCGGGTGGACGCGAAAGACATGGGCACCGACCTCGAGAAGGTGCTCATCACCAAGGAAGAGATCGACGCGAAGCTGGCCGAGCTGGCCGCGAAGATCGATGCGGAGTACGCGGGCAAGGACCTGCTCATCGTCGGTGTCCTCAAGGGCGCCGTGATGGTGATGGCGGACCTGGCGCGCGCGCTGTCCACCCCCGTCACGATGGACTGGATGGCGGTGTCCTCGTACGGCGCCGGGACCCAGTCCTCGGGCGTGGTGCGCATCCTCAAGGACCTCGACACCGACATCAAGGGCAAGCACGTCCTGATCGTCGAGGACATCATCGACTCCGGGCTCACGCTCTCGTGGCTCCTGTCGAACCTCGGCTCGCGCGAGCCGGAGTCGCTCAAGGTCTGCACCCTGCTGCGCAAGCCCGAGGCGGCCAAGGTGTCGATCGACGTCGAGTGGGTCGGCTTCGACATCCCCAACGAGTTCGTCGTGGGCTACGGCCTGGACTTCGCCGAGAAGTACCGGAACCTGCCGTTCGTCGGCACCCTCGCCCCGCACGTCTACGGCGGCTGACCCCGGGTACCCCGCACGTCTACGGCGGCTGACCCCGGTCGCGCCGTCCGTGCGCGGCGGCTGAGCTTCCGTACCCCGTACGGCCGTTGGGGCCCCGCTCTTCTCGCGGCGGGAACCCTCGCCCGATTCCCCGCGTTGGAGCATGGGAAGGCGGGTTTACCGGCCGTCCCCTGCCGTGTCGGGTGACAATGCTGGGGTACCGTCCGAAGAACAGCTTTTTTGAAGCCTTATCAAACTCACTATGGCAGGAGGGACGGGGCGGCTCCGCTCCGTATGGATGGACGTGAAGCGATACTTCCGTGGGCCGGTCATGTGGATCGTGCTGGCCGTCCTCGCCGTGGTCGTGTTGATGCAGGTCGTCGGCTCGTCCGGCGGCTACAAGACAGTGGACACCGGCCAGGTCTACCAGGCGATCAAGGACAAGCAGGTCCAGAGCGCCAAGCTCACCACCGGTGACGAGCAGCTCATCAAGGTCGAGCTGAAGGACAACATCAGCGACGCCGACAAGGACAAGTACGGCGGCAGCGCCAAGATCCAGGCCAGCTACATCGGCGACCAGGGTTTCCAGATCGCCAACACGCTGCAGGACAGCTACGCGAACGGTGACATCAAGGAGGGCTACACCGTTTCGCCCTCCAAGCAGAACCCGTTCGTCAGCATCCTGCTCTCGCTGCTGCCCTTCGTCCTGATCGTCGTCGTCTTCCTCTTCCTGATGAACCAGATGCAGGGCGGCGGCTCGCGCGTCATGCAGTTCGGGAAGTCCAAGGCGAAGCTGATCACCAAGGACACCCCGAAGACCACGTTCGCGGACGTGGCCGGGTCGGACGAGGCCGTCGAGGAGCTCCACGAGATCAAGGAGTTCCTCCAGGAGCCGGCCAAGTTCCAGGCCGTCGGCGCCAAGATCCCCAAGGGTGTGCTGCTCTACGGCCCGCCCGGTACCGGTAAGACGCTGCTCGCGCGCGCCGTCGCCGGTGAGGCGGGGGTCCCCTTCTACTCGATCTCGGGTTCCGACTTCGTCGAGATGTTCGTCGGTGTCGGTGCCTCCCGAGTCCGTGACTTGTTCGAGCAGGCGAAGGCGAATGCTCCGGCGATCGTCTTCGTCGACGAGATCGACGCGGTCGGCCGCCACCGCGGCGCCGGCCTCGGCGGCGGTCACGACGAGCGCGAGCAGACCCTCAACCAGCTGCTCGTCGAGATGGACGGCTTCGACGTGAAGGGCGGCGTCATCCTGATCGCCGCCACCAACCGGCCCGACATCCTCGACCCGGCGCTGCTTCGCCCCGGCCGTTTCGACCGCCAGATCGCGGTGGACCGCCCGGACATGCAGGGCCGTCTGGAGATCCTCAAGGTCCACCAGAAGGGCAAGCCGGTCGCCCCGGACGTCGACCTCTCGGCCGTCGCCCGCCGCACCCCCGGCTTCACCGGTGCCGATCTGTCCAACGTCCTGAACGAGGCCGCGCTCCTCACGGCCCGCTCGGACAAGAAGCTGATCGACAACCAGATGCTGGACGAGGCGATCGACCGTGTGGTCGCGGGCCCGCAGAAGCGGACCCGGATCATGTCGGACAAGGAGAAGAAGATCACCGCGTACCACGAGGGCGGGCACGCCCTGGTCGCGGCGGCTTCGCCGAACTCCGACCCGGTCCACAAGATCACGATCCTCTCGAGAGGCCGTGCTCTGGGCTACACGATGGTGCTGCCGGACGAGGACAAGTACTCGACCACGCGCAACGAGATGCTCGACCAGCTCGCGTACATGCTGGGCGGGCGCGCGGCCGAGGAGCTCGTCTTCCACGACCCGACCACCGGTGCTGCCAACGACATCGAGAAGGCCACCGCCACGGCCCGCGCGATGGTCACGCAGTACGGCATGACCGAGCGGCTCGGCGCCATCAAGTTCGGCGGCGACAACACCGAACCGTTCCTCGGCCGGGAGATGGCGCACCAGCGCGACTACTCGGAAGAGGTCGCGGCGCTGGTCGACGAAGAGGTCAAGAAGCTCATCGAGACCGCGCACAACGAGGCCTGGGAGATCCTGGTCGAGAACCGTGACGTTCTCGACAACCTGGTCCTCGCGCTCCTGGAGAAGGAGACGCTCAACAAGGAGGAGATCGCCGAGATCTTCGCGCCGATCGTCAAGCGTCCGGCCCGCCCCGCGTGGACCGGTTCCGCCCGACGTACGCCCTCGACGCGACCCCCGGTGCTCTCGCCCCGCGAGCTCTCGCTGACCAACGGTGCCAATGGCGCGACCCCCGCGGTCACCGCCACCGAGACGGCCACGCCGGAGCTGAACAAGGCCCCGGCGCCCGCCCCGGAGGACCGCCCCGAGGCGTGACCCTGCGAGCGGCCGCCCCGGCGGCCTCAGCAGGCCCGGAATGGATGCCGCGCCCCCCAGGTTTTAGCCTTGGGGGGCGCGGCATTTCCGTATGCCCGCTGGGGGCGCCCCCAGCTCGAACGAGTCGAGAGCTCGGGGGAGGGCGCCAGAGTGGCTGCCCGGCAGGGCCCGAGGGCGACGTACAGGAACGAGGCACAGATGACCGACCCGGTGACGCTGGACGGCGCGTCCAAGATCGGCGAGTTCGACGAGAAGCGCGCCGAGAACGCCGTACGCGAACTGCTCATCGCGGTCGGCGAGGACCCGGACCGCGAGGGCCTGCTCGAGACGCCGGCGCGGGTGGCGCGGGCGTACCGGGAGATATTCGCGGGCCTGTGGCAGAAGCCCGAGGACGTCCTGACCACGACGTTCGACCTCGGGCACGACGAGATGGTGCTCGTGAAGGACATCGAGGTGATGAGCTCCTGCGAGCACCACCTCGTGCCCTTCCACGGGGTCGCGCACGTCGGGTACATCCCGTCCACCGACGGCAAGATCACCGGCCTGTCGAAGCTCGCCCGGCTTGTGGACGTCTACGCGCGGCGGCCGCAGGTGCAGGAGCGGCTGACCACGCAGATCGCCGACTCCCTGATGGAGATCCTGGAGCCGCGCGGGGTGATCGTGGTCGTCGAGTGCGAGCACATGTGCATGACGATGCGCGGGGTGCGCAAGCCGGGGGCGAAGACGCTGACGTCGGCGGTGCGCGGGCAGCTGCGCGACCCGGCGACGCGGGCCGAGGCGATGAGTCTGATCATGGCGCGCTGACCAGGGCGTATACGAGGAGGGCGCGGCATCCCAGGATGCCGCGCCCTCCTCGTATACGGGCGGAGAAGAGGCTAGGCGGGCGCGCCCTGGGTGTCGTCGTCCTCGGGGAGCTTGCAGACGCGCTCAAGGAACAGCGCCGCCGCCACCACGGCGATGCCGGCCACCACCGCGAAGGCCGCATAGATGGCCTGGTCGCGGCGGGCCGGGACGTCCAGGTGGGCGAGGAGGAAGACGCCGACCCCGCCGTAGACCCCGCTGACCAGGGCCGAGACCAGGGCGCTCGCCTGGCCGAAGACCACCGCGCGGGCGGCCATGAGGGGCTCCACGCCCTTCGCGCCCGGAACGCGGTCGCGCTGGGCGCGCAGGCGGGAGCGGAGCGAGAGGGCCGTGGCCAGGATGGCGGCCGCGATGACCGCGAGCACGATGGGGGCGGCCAGCGGGACGCTCGGCAGGGTGCCGAGCGAGTCCCGTGCGACCAGCAGCTTGGCCAGGGCCCAGGACAGGACGCCGGCGACCACGAAGAGGCCCGCCAGGGTCCTGATGCGCAGCTGCTTCACGAGTGCGTTCGCCTCCACAGGGGCGGGGTGGTCCCGCCCTCGTACGGTCCGAGTGGCCCCGCGCAGGGAGCCCCGGGCTCTCGGATGGGAGCCCGCGGGCCCTCGTACCCGGGCCCGTTAGACCTTAACGATTACTCGGGCAGCCGCAGTTCCAGATCGGCGCGCGGGGCCACGCCCTCGCGCGTCACGGCGGCGAGGAGCTGGGCGACCGGGCCGTGGCCGGGCACGACGGCCTCGGGGTCCACGTCGTGCCAGGGGGCGAGCACGAAGGCGCGCTGGTGGGCGCGCGGGTGCGGCAGGGTGAGCTGCGGGTCGTCGGAGACGACGTCCTGGTAGGCCACGATGTCCACGTCGATGGTGCGCGGGCCCCAGCGCTCGTCGCGTACGCGGTGGAAGGCCTCCTCGACGGCGTGGGCGCGCTCCAGGAGCGAGGAGGGCGGCAGCGTGGTCTTCACGACGAGCACCGCGTTGAAGTAGCTCGGCTGCGAGCCGGGCTCGACGCCCCAGGGCTCCGTCTCGTACACGGGCGAGACGGCCTTCACGCGCAGACCGGGGGTGTCCTCGAGGGCGTCCACGGCGCCCTGGAGGGTCTCCAGGCGGTTGCCGAGGTTGGAGCCGAGGGCGATCACGGCGAATTTGGGGTTCTGCAGCGTGGTGTCGGCTGCGTCCACCTGCGCCGTGACGGAGGCGGGTACGGGCTGGACCGTGGGGTCGCTCTGCACGTTGTTCATACTCGGCTCCGGGTGATCGTGATCGTCACGTCGTCGAACGGCACGGTGATCGGGGCGTCCGGCTTGTGCACGACGACCTCGACCTCCTGGACCGGCTCGTGCTTCAGGCAGGTCTGGGCGATCCGCTCGGCGAGCGTCTCGATGAGGTCGACCGGCTCGCCCTCGACGACGGCCACGACCTCCTCGGCCACCACGCCGTAGTGCACCGTCTTCGTCAGGTCGTCGTCGGCGGCGGCCGAGCGGGTGTCCAGGCTCATCACCAAGTCCACGATGAAGGTCTGGCCCTCTTCGCGTTCATGGGCGAAGACGCCGTGGTGACCACGGGCCTTCAGGCCGCGCAGCGCGACACGGTCCACGCGAATCACTCCTGCTCATCTCGGTTTCGGCGGGCTGCAGCCGAGTGCGGTCGGCACACCAGTCCCCTTCGAATCTACCTTCGGGTGAGGGCGGTGCTCGCCCGTGGGGGCTATGGACAGGTGGGCTGGGTGGTGCTAAGGCCGGGCACTACGGGCGGCTGGTTGCGGCGCCTACCCGCCGGAGTGGACACCAACCCTTTTCGGGCCGGTGCCCACTCCGGCGGGGGACACGAGGGGGCGCGGGAGGTGTGCCGCGGCGGATGTCAGTTCTCTTCCGCCTGCCAGATCGTGCTCTTCAGGTCCGAGCCGCGGACCAGCTGTACGCGCCACGGGTCGATGCGGATCACGTGGTATTCGGGGTCCTCGGGGCCGCCCCGCCAGTAGTGCACCGGGTCGTACCCGACTCCCGGCGGCCCGCCCCGCCGGTAGAGCTCCCAGGCGTGGAGCTTGTCGGCCGGGTCCTCGTCCCAAGTGGAGCGGGCGTCGACGTGGACGGTGTTCTGGCGGGGGCTCCAGTACGAGTAGGTGGTGTGCGGGCTGTGGGCGAGGTGCGCCGTCTTGACGGGCGTGCGGTACACCGCGAGCCAGCCGACGGGGCGGCCGTCCACCACCTCCCAGACGGGGAACAGGACCCGGGCGCGCGGGCGGTTCCTGCGGTCGAGCGTGATCATCGTGGCGTACTTGATCTCGCGGATGTACGCGAAGAACGTGTCCTGGAGGTCGGTGAAGCCGGCGGCTTTGGTGGTGGGCACGGGAGGTCCTCCTCAACAGGGGCGGGGCAAGGGTCAGTGGGCGGTGGGGAGTTGTTCGGTCGTGCGGTCGGGAGCCGCCGTGTCGTCGCCCCCGCCGATCACCCGGCCGGCGGCGGAGCGGCGTACGCCGAAGACGCTCACGGCCGTGGCGAGCAGGGCCGCCGCCAGCGGCACCCACAGGGCCGCCCGGTAGCCGTCGAGCAGGGCGGCCGGTGAAGTCGACGCCGTGGCGGCCACGTTGACGGCCGCGGCCGCCGAGAGGCCGAGGGCCGCACCGAACTGGAACGAGGTGTAGAGCAGCCCGCCCGCGAGGCCCTGCTCCTCCTCCGCCACGCCCTCGGTGGCGACGATGGTGAGCGGGCCGTACGTCAGCGCGAACGCGATGCCGAGCAGCAGCAGGCTCGGGAACATGGCCAGGTAGGTCCAGTCGGCGCCGAGCGGCAGGAACAGGGCGTACGACGTGGAGGTCACGAGCAGTCCGGCGAGGATCAGGCGGGCGTTGCCGAAGCGGGTGACCAGGCGGGGCACCAGGGTCGGCGCGAGGATCGCGTCGATGCCCACGACGACCATCGCGAAGCTGGTCTCCAGGGTGGACCAGCCGCGCAGCTCCTGGAGGTAGAGGACCACCAGGAACTGGAAGCCGAAGAACCCGGCGGCGAAGAGCAGTCCGGCCGCGTTGGCCCGTACGAGCTCGGCGTTGCGGAAGATGCCCATACGGACCAGGGGCGCCGCGGCCCGGCGCTCGACGGCGGCGAACGCGGCGAGGGCGGCGAGGCCCGCGCCGAGCGTGCCCGCGGTCCAGGCGGCCGAGGTGTGGCTCGCGCGCTCGACGCCGAGCACCAGGAGCAGGATCGCCGCGGTGACGGCGAGGCCGCCGGCCAGGTCGAGGCTCTGGCCGGTGCGGTCGGGGCGCGGCGCCTTCGGTACGAGGGCCAGCGCCGCCACCAGGATCAGCGCGGAGAGCACCACCGGCGCGAAGAACACCCAGCGCCAGTCGGCCGAGGCGAGCAGCCCGCCCACGACCAGGCCGATGGAGAAGCCGCCCGCGCCCGTGCCGGAGTAGACGAGCAGCGCCTTGTTGCGCTGCGGACCCTCGGCGAAGCCGGTGGTGATGATGGACAGGCCGGCCGGGGTCATGAAGGCGGCGGCGACCCCGGTGACGAAGCGGGCGGTGATCAGCATCCAGCCGTCCGTGGCGAAGCCGCCGAGGCCGGAGAAGAGCAGGAACACCGTCAGCCAGAACACGAACATCCTGCGCCGCCCGAAGAGGTCGGCCGCGCGTCCGCCGACCAGCATGAAGCCTCCGTATCCGAGGACGTAGGCGCTCATGACCCACTGGAGGGAGCCGGTGGACAGGCCGAGGTCGGCGCGGATGGCGGGCAGGGCCACGTTGAGCATGGCCACGTCGATGCCCTCGAGGAAGATCGCGCCGCACAGGACGAGCAGCACGCCCCATTCGCGGGCGCCGAGCGAGGCGGACGGGCTCTTCGGCGGACTGGTGGCAGGCATGGCGGATCAACTCCTGGAGCAGGAAAGGTGGTTGAGAGTGCAACCACCTTCCGCCGGGGTGCCGGGCGGGAACAACGGCGAAGAACTCGACGTTCGTTCAACCACGCTTACCGATCCGGGGACGGGCCCGGGGCGGCCCGGTTCACCTGGGGGAATCGATGGAACGCGACGAGGTCGAGGTCTTCCTGCTGCTCGCCGAAGAGCTGCACTTCGGCCGGACGGCGGAGCGCATGCGGCTCTCGCGGGCCCGGGTCAGCCAGCTGGTGCAGCGCCTGGAGCGGCGGGTCGGCGCCCCCTTGTTCGTACGGACCTCGCGCCGCGTGGCCCTGACCTCACTGGGCCGGCAGCTGCGGGCCGACCTGGAGCCGCACCACCGCGCGATGCAGGCCGCGCTCGCCCGCGCCGTCGCCACCGCCCGCGGCATCGACACCGTGCTGCACGTCGGGTTCTCCACGCCGCTGACCGGTGAGATCGTCCTCAAGGCGACCGAGGCACTGCGGGTCAGCCACCCCGGGCTCGCGGTGGAGATCTGCGAGGTCCCGCTGACCGATCCGTACGGGCAGCTGCGCCGCGGGGAGTTCGACGTGCAGTTGCAGGAGCTTCCCGTACGCGAGGACGATCTCGGCGGCGGACCGCAGCTGTTCGCCGAGGAGCGGGTGCTCGCGGTGCCCTCCTCGCATCCGCTCGCCGTGCGGGACGCGGTCTCCATGGAGGACCTGGCGGACGTGCCGCTGCTCACCATCGACGGCGACGTGCCGGATTACTGGCAGGAGCTCCAGGCGCCCGCGCACACCCCTGGCGGGCTGCCGATCGCGCGTGGGCCCGCGGTGACCAACATGCAGGAGGCGCTGATGCTGGTCGCGGGCGGCCGGGGCGCGCTGTTCACGGCCGCGCACACGCGGACGTACTACGCGCGGCCGGGCATCGCGTACGTCCCGTTCGTCGATGCGGATCCCGTCGGGTACGGCCTGGTGTGGCGGGCCGGGAACCACACCGGCGCGCTCCAGGCCTTCGCGGCGGCGGCGCGTGCGGCGGCGCGGGAGAGGAGCGGGGAGCTTACGGGGGAGGCTGCGCGGCGGGCGCTTCCCGTCTGAGCGGCGGACCCTGGTCAGTCCTGTGGCTGCGATCCGAGGTCTGCGGTCAGTCCTCGTCCTCGTCCTCGTCACGCTCCGCCAGGACCGGGGAGGCGTGGTGGGACCACAGGCGCCAGCCGTCCGGGGTGCGCCGGAAGAGGTTGGAGGCGACCACCAACTGGCCGACCAGCGGGCCGAGTTCGCCCGCCTCCTCCGAGGGGGCGCCGCTCAGGATGTTCTCCGTGCAGGTGACCAGGGCCGTGTCGCCGTTCACGGAGATCTTGACGTCCGTCAGGAAGAACTGGATGTACTCCGTGTTCGCCATGATCAGGGCATACGAGCGGAGCACCTCGCCGCGGCCCGTCAGGACCGGCCAGCCGGGGTGGACGCAGGTGACGCCGTCGCCCTCGTCGCCGGTGAGCCACAGGTCGGAGAGCGTCTCGAAGTCGCCGCCCTCCATCGCCTCGTAGAAGGCGGTGTTGGCCTGCTCGACGGCCTCGAGATCCACGCGTGACGTCACCGGGCTCCTTCGGGGTTCGGGTGGGGGTGCTGCGGGTCCGCTCCGGCGCGGGCGGGCCGCGGGGGCGATACGGCGCCTTCGACCGCGCGCGCCACCCGGACCGCGTCCGCGGTGGCCCGCACCTCGTGGACGCGGACCGCCCAGGCGCCCTCGTGGGCGGCGATGGCCGAGACGGCCGCCGTGGCCGCGTCGCGTTCGCGCGCGGGCGGCGGGGTGGCCCCGGGGGCTGCCAGGACCCGGCCGAGGAAACGCTTGCGCGAGGCCGCCACCAGGACCGGGTACCCCAGGGCGCGCAGTTCGCGCATGTGGGCCACCAGGGCCAGGTCGTGCTCGGCGTTCTTCGCGAAGCCGAGGCCCGGGTCGACCACGATGCGCTCGGGGGCGATGCCGCCCTCGACCACCGCGTCCAGGCGGACGCGGAGCTCGGCGAGCACCTCGCCGACCACGTCCTCGTACACCGCGAGGCTGTTCATGTCCTCGCTGAAGCCGCGCCAGTGCATGACCACGAACGGCGCCCCGGCCTCGGCGACCACCGGGATCATCGCCGGGTCGGCGAGACCGCCGCTCACGTCGTTGACGAGGAGGGCGCCGGCCGCGAGCGCCTGCTCGGCGACCCTGGCGCGCATCGTGTCCACGGAGACGGTCACGCCCTCGGAGGCCAGGCCCCGTACGACGGGGATCACCCGGCGCAGCTCCTCCGCCTCGTCGACGCGGGTGGCGCCCGGGCGGGTGGACTCGCCGCCGACGTCGACCAGGTCCGCGCCCTGCGCGACCAGGTCGAGGCCGTGTTTGACGGCGGCGGTGGTGTCGAACCAGCGGCCGCCGTCGGAGAAGGAGTCCGGGGTCACGTTGACCACGCCCATGACCGCGCAGCGGTCCCAATCGGGTAGGCCCTCGACATGTCCTCGGCCGTGCGGCTTGCTCATGGGGCCAGCCTAGGGCCCTCCGGCGGGTGCGGGTGCGCCCCCGTCGGGGAGCCGTGGGCGGCGGGGCGGGCGTGCAGCTGGTGCGGGCAGGCGCGTGTCGGGCGCAGGAAGCGCGGCAGCCGCAGCGTGACGAAGCCCTCGGCCTGCATCGCGGCGAAGCCGATGCGCGGCAGGTCGCGCGAGGAGCGGAAGACGACGAAGCGGGGCTCCCAGCGCGGCCGGAACTTCGCGTTGAACTTGTAGAGCGACTCGATCTGGAACCAGCGGGAGAGGAAGACAAGGAGTCCGCGCCACAGGCGCAGGACCGGCCCGGCGCCCAGCTGCTCGCCGCGGGCGAGGGCCGAGCGGAACATCGCGAAGTTCAGCGACAGGCGCGTCAGGCCCAGGGCGGGGGCCGCCTGGAGGGCGGCGACGATGAGCAGTTCGTTCATGCCCGGGTCGGCGGCGCGGTCGCGGCGCATCAGGTCGAGGGACGCGCCGTCCTCGCCCCACGGCACGAAGTGCAGGATCGCCTTCAAGTCCCCGTACGGGCCCGGGACTTCGCTGTCGGCGAGGTGGGCGGTGGCGATCAGGCAGTCGCCGTCCGCGGGGTCGCCGATGCGACCCAGCGCCATCGAGAAGCCGCGCTCGGTGTCGGTGCCGCGCCAGTCCTCGGCGGCGCGGCGTACGCGGTCGAGCTCCTCGGGCGTGAGGTCGCGGACGCGGCGGACGCGCGTGGTGTAGCCGGCGCGCTCGATGCGCTTGACCATCTGCCGGACGTTGCGCATCGCGCGTCCGGACAGCGTGAAGTCCGCCACGTCCACGATCGCCTCGTCGCCCAGCTCCAGGGCGTCCAGGCCGCTCTCGCGGGTCCAGACCTCGCCGCCGGTCTGCGAGCAGCCCATCACGGCCGGGGTCCAGGAGTGGGCCTCGGCCTCGGCCAGGAACCGTTCGATCGCGCCCGGCCAGGCCTCCACATCGCCGATCGGATCGCCGCTCGCGAGCATCACGCCGGAGACGACGCGGTAGGTGACCGCGGCCTTGCCGCTGGGCGAGAACACCACGGCCTTGTCCCGGCGCAGCGCGAACTGGCCGAGCGAGTCCCGGGCGCCGTGCCGCGCGAGCAGCGCGCGCAGCCGGTCCTCGTCCTCCGCGGTGAGGCGGGCGACCGGGTGCTCGGGCCGCAGCGCCAGGTAGATCGTGGTCAGCGCGGTGAGCAGGCCGAGCGCGCCGAGCGAGGTGCTGACCAGCCAGGACGTACGGCCGTGGTAGTCGACCGGGCCCTCCGCGCCGAAGAGGCCGTAGACGACGTGCGTGAGCAGATCGGTGACGGAGGGGTCGCCGACCACGTGCGCGGGGTGGGTGGAGACGATCACCGTGCCGAGGCCGAGCGAGAAGGCGCTCATCAGCAGGAAATTCGTCAGCGCCTTCCAGCGGCTGCGGGGGTCGGGAAGGGCGGTGAATTCACTCCGATGGCCCAGCAGGAGCGCGAGCAGCAGCAGCGGCAGCACGAGCCCGGCGAGCGAGTGCCGGTAGGTGAACTGCGCCAGGGCCCCGACGGGCAGCAGCACCACGGCCGCCCGCCAGGCACGGCGCTTGCGGCGGCGCAGACCGTGCGCGAGCAGCAGGAGCAGGACGCCGGCGCAGATGGCGAGGGCGGCGGCGTACGGGCCGAGGGCGCCCGGCAGCAGATCAGCGGCCAGCGCGTGCAGTCGGCTGTGCCGGAAGCGCGGGAAGACACCGGCGGCGATGTCGAGCAGGCCGATCAGGGTGCAGGCGGTCGCGACGAGGGCCGGCACCTTCTCGGAGCGCGGGCCGCGGGCGAGCCTGCGCATCCTGGGACCAGCAGTGGAGCCGGATGTGATCTGGGCAGCACGGGGAACCCCGTCCGTTTTTTCCGCATCTATCCTGCTGGACATCGCATCCCATGGTTCTGCGAGAGCCGAGGTCCGGACGCCTGCGCTCCGGACGAATTGCGCCCTTTAGGACGGCGTGACCGGGAGGTGGGTTCATTCGTGGCCGCAGAAAACCTGTGCAAACCGGGCGGCGGCCTTCCTTCCCCTCGCAGCACGCAAGAACAGGCAGTCATCCCATGGGTCTCACGAGCAACACAGTGCTGGCACTGGCCGTCCTTCTGGCCGTGCTCCTGTTCGTCGGCACGGTCTGGCTCTGGCCGAAGCTGGCCGGGCGCACCTGGCGTGCAGTCCTGGGCCGGATCGTGCTCCTCGCCCTGACGCAGGTCATGGTCTTCGCCTCGATCGGGCTCGCGGCCAACCGCGAGTTCGGCTTCTACGCCTCATGGGCGGACCTCTTCGGGCAGGAGCAGGAGCCGGGTGTGGTGGTCGACCACGACACGGCGGGCGGCGCGAGCGGTCCGGTCAAGGTCACCGGCAAGCAGTCCGTGAACGTGCCCGGCGGCGCGAAGCTCCAGGTCGGCGGCCAGATACAGAAGGTGGAGATAGCCGGCCGGAAGTCGAAGCTCTCCAGTCAGGCGTACGTCTATCTCCCGCCCGAGTACTTCAGGCCCGAGTACAAGGACAAGAAGTTCCCGGCCTCCGTCGTGATCACCGGCTACCCGGGCACCGCCGAGAACCTGATCAAGGGCCTGCACTACCCGCAGACCGCCAACAAGCAGGCCCGCGAGGGCACGATGCAGCCGATGGTCCTCGTCATGCTGCGGCCCGCGATCGTGCCCGGCCGGGACACCGAGTGCGTGGACATACCGCACGGCCCGCAGACCGAGACCTTCTTCGCCGAGGACCTGCCGGCCGCGGTCCAGGGCGCGTTCCGCGTCGGTACGAAGGCGGAGAACTGGGGCGTGATCGGCAACTCCACCGGCGGCTACTGCGCGTTGAAGATCGCGATGAAGCACCCCGACCGCTTCGCCGCCGGCGCCGGACTCTCCGCCAACTACATGGCACCGATCGACGACCAGACCGGCGACCTCTTCCAGGGCGACGAGAAGGTCAGGCGGGAGTCCGACCTGATGTGGCTCCTGGACCACCGGCCCGCGCCGCCCGTCTCGCTCCTCGCCACCAGCAGCAAGCAGGGCGAGGACAACTACGCGGACACGCTGAAGTTCATCGACAAGGTCAAGTCCCCGACGAGGGTCTCCTCGATCCTGCTGGACTCGGGCGGCCACAACTTCAACACGTGGCGGCGGGAGATCCCGGCGACGTTGGTGTGGATCAGCGGGCGACTCAAGGCCTGAACGGCTGAAGGCGTGAGCGGCTCAAGGCGTGAACGGCTCAAGGCGTGAACGGCTCAAGGCCTGAACGGCTCAAGGCCTGAACCCAGGAAGGGAGTTCACACCCCGCTCACCGACTCCAGCTCCACCTCGGCCCGCGAGATGTCCCGCGCGTCCGCCGCCGTCGATCTGCGCAAGGCCTCGTGCAGCGTGGCCGGGGTCAGGACGCCCAGGAAGCGGCCCTCGCCGCTCTCGTCGATCACCGCGATCCAGCCCGCGTCGTGCTGGAGCATCGTCGAGAACGCCCGCTTCAGCGAAGCCCCGACCGGCAGCCAGGCCTCCATCCGGCGCGCATGGTCGGACACGGTGCCCGATGTGAGGTGGTCGGCGCCCACCCAGCCGTGCAGATGGCCCGCGGCGTCCAGGACCACCGCCCAGCCGGCCTCCTCCGCCCGCATCCGCGCGGCGGCGGACTCCGCCGGGTCCTCCAGGCGTACGACCGGGGGCTGTTCGAGGTCGCCCTCCTCGATCGGCGTGACCGACAGGCGCTTGAGGCCGCGGTCGGAGCCGACGAAATCGGCGACATACGGGGTGGCCGGGGCGCCGAGCACGGCCGCCGGTGCGTCGTACTGCTCGATCCGGCCCTGGCCGTAGACGGCGATGCGGTCGCCGAGCCGTACGGCCTCCTCGATGTCGTGCGTGACGAAGAGCACCGTCTTGTGCAGCTCCTGCTGAAGCCGCAGGAACTCCGTCTGGAGGTGCTCGCGCACCACCGGGTCCACCGCGCCGAACGGCTCGTCCATGAGCAGGACGGGCGGATCGGCCGCCAACGCGCGTGCCACACCGACGCGTTGACGCTGGCCGCCGGAGAGCTGCTCGGGGTAGCGGTCGCCGTAGACCGAGGGGTCGAGGCCCACGAGGTCGAGGAGTTCGGCGGCGCGCTTCCTGCTGTCGCCCTTCTTCCAGCCGAGGAGATGCGGGACGGTCGCGGTGTTCTCCAGGACCGTCTTGTGCGGGAAGAGGCCGACCTGCTGGATGACATAGCCGATACGGCGCCGCAGACGGACCGGATCGATATCGGATATGTCCTCGCCGTCGAGGTATATCCGCCCCGAGGTCGGCTCGATGAGACGGTTCACCATCTTCATCGTGGTGGTCTTGCCGCAGCCGGACGGGCCCACCAGCGTGACCAGTTCACCCGCCGTGACCTCGAAGGACAGGTCGTCCACCGCCGTGGTGCCATCGGCGTACCGCTTGCTGACGTGCTCGAACCGGATCATGACTCCCCATTGTGGTGGGCTTGTTGTGAACGCCATGTTGCTGCAAGACAACAGCCCTCGGCGATTGTCAGTCCATGGGTTTAGGGTCGCGGGACGGACAGACGACTCGTACGCGGATACGGACGAGTCATACATAGGTTCGGCGTGACGGGGGAGGTGAGCGCCGTGAGCCGACAGAACTGCCTGGTGACGAACGACTGGGTGTGCCTCGAATACCTCGACACGCGCAGCCAGGAGCTGATCGACGCGACCGTCCAGCATGTGGGGATCACAGCCGCCTCGGTCGCCATCGGGCTGGTCGTGTCCTTCCCGCTGGCGCTGCTCGCGCGCCGCGGAAGGCTGTTCGCCGGGCCGGTGCTCGGGGTGACCACAGCGCTGTACTCGGTGCCCTCGCTCGCGATGTTCTCCCTGCTGCTGCTGGTGTTCGGGCTCTCGCCGGCCACGGTGATCACCAGCCTGGCGCTGTACTCCCTGACGATCCTCGTACGGAATGTGATGGCGGGATTGGAGGCCGTGCCCGACGAGGCGCGCGAGGCCGCGCGCGGGCTCGGATACGGTCCGGCGCGGATGCTGTGGGAGGTCGAACTGCCGCTGGCGATACCGGCGATCCTGGCCGGCGTGCGGATCGCCACGGTCTCGACGGTGGCGCTCACCACGGTCGGCGCCATCGTCGGATACGGCGGGCTCGGCGGCCTGATCATGTCCGGGCTGCGCAGCGACTTCAAGGCGCAGGTGCTCACCGCGTCCGTGCTGTGCGTGCTGCTCGCCATCGCCGCGGATCTGCTGTTGCTGCTGCTCCAGCGGCTGTTGACACCCTGGACCCGCATACGGACCGCCCCCTCGGGCGGCCACATATCCCCGACCGGGGTCGCGAAGGTGACGGAGCCGGCATGAACGCGCTATCGGGTGCCTTCGAATGGCTGACCACGGGGGCCAACTGGCAGGGCGAGCGGGGGGTGTGGCACCGGCTCGCCGAGCACCTCTACTTCAGCGGTGTGTGCCTGGCCGCCTCCGTGCTGATCGCCCTGCCGCTCGCGCTGTGGCTCGGGCACATCGGCAAGGGCGGCGCGCTCGCGGTCAACATCTCCAATGTGGGCCGCGCGATCCCCACCCTCGCGGTGCTCGTGCTGCTCACGCTCAGCCCGCTCGGGCGGTACGGGGACGCGCCCACGCTGATCGCCCTCGTGCTCTTCGCGGTGCCGCCCCTGCTGACCAACGCCTACCTCGGCATGCGCGAGGTGGACAAGGCGGTGGTCGAGGCGGCGCGCGGCATGGGCATGAGCGGCGGCCAGCTGTTCCTGCGGGTCGAACTGCCCCTGGCGTACCCGCTGATCATGACCGGCCTGCGTTCGGCCGCCGTGCAGGTGGTGGCCACCGCGACGCTGGCGTCCATGGCCGGCGAAGGCGGCCTCGGGCGGATCATCACGCAGGGCTTCACGGTGCAGAACACCCCGCAGGTCATCGCCGGCGCGGTCCTCGTCACCGCGCTCGCGCTCCTGGTGGAGCTGCTGCTCGTGGTGGTCGGCAAGGTGTGCGACCCGATGCGGGGGCGGGCGGCACGGGCGGTGTGAGCAGCGACATACACGTTCTCGATGCGGATGTTCTGCGAACAGCCGCCTGACGACCAGTGATTGCGGAAGACGATTCCCGAAATGGTGGACCCCATGAAGAAGTTCCCCCGTGGCATACGGATGGCAGCGGCCACGGCCGCCGTCGTGGCTCTCGGCGCGGGGCTCACCGCCTGCGGCGGCGACAGCCTCGAGGACAAGGGCTCCGGCTCCGGCGGCAGTGCCGGAGGCGACAAGAAGAAGGGCTCGCTGGTGGTGGGCTCGGCGAGCTTCACCGAGTCCAAGGTGCTCGCCGAGCTGTACGCGCAGCTGCTCAGCGACGCCGGATACGGCACGTCCATCAAGACGGTGGACAGCCGCGAGGTCTATGAACCGGCCCTGGAAAAGGGCGATATCGATGTGGTGCCCGAGTACGCGGCCACGATGGCCGAATTCCTCAACACCAAGGTGAACGGGCCGAAGGCCTCCGAGGAGAAGCCCGTCGCCTCCAGCGATGTGGCCAAGACGGTGGCCGAGTTGGAGAAGCTGGCCACGCCGCGCGGCCTCACCGCGCTGCCCGCCGGCGAGGCCGTGGACCAGAACGCATTCGCGGTCTCCAAGGAATACGCCGAGAAGAACAAGCTCAAGACCCTTTCGGATCTGGGGAAGTCGAAGCTCAAGGTGAAGATCGCGGCCGGTGAGGAATGCGAGGTCCGGCCGTTCTGCGCGCCCGGCCTGAAGTCGAAGTACGGCATCGACGTCACCGGCATCGACCCCAAGGGCGTCGGCACCCCGCAGTCCAAGCAGGCCGTGAAGAACGGTGAGGACCAGCTCGTCCTGACCACCACGACCGACGCCACCTTGGAGAACTTCGACCTGGTCCTGCTCGAGGACGACAAGAAGCTCCAGAACGCGGACAACATTCTCCCGGTGGTCAACACCGAGGACGCAGGCGCGAAGGACATCGCGGCCGCGCTCGCGAAGCTCACCGAAACGCTCACGACCGAGGATCTCGTGGAGCTCAACCGCAAGGTCGACGCGGAGCGCGTGAAGGAAGCGGACGCGGCGAAGGAGTACCTGGAATCGAAGGGTCTGCTCAAGTAGGCGCGGCGGGGGAGTAGGGGTGGCCGAGTTCCGTTTGCGAAGTTGAGTAACCGGAAGGGAACAGATTGCCGGGCGGGGGTCCGACCGGGCCTTACGCGCGGTAAATTTCTGGCCATGCCACGTGGACGCCACCGCCATTCCCCCCCACTGCACCGACTGCTTCCCCCGTCGACGGTCGCCGCCGTGTCGGTCGTCGCCGCGGCGAGCGCCTGGCTGGTTCCCGACACCCTGGTGCTGCGCCTGCTCGCCGGCGTCGCGGCGGCCTCCGCCGTGACCGGCGCCGTGGTCATGCGCCGCTGGGACCGGCTCGCCGGCAAGCAGGTGGCCGAGCTGACCCGGGCGCGCGCGAGCGACGAGTGGAAGCACGAAGAGCGCGTGGCCGAGCTGGAGACGGACCTCGACGAGTCGCGCGAGCTGCGCGCCAAGCTGGAGGCCCGACTGCGGGCGAAGCGGGGCGAACTGGCCGCGCTGCGCGGCGAACACGCGGCGCTGCTGCGGCGGTACGCGACGGCCGAGACCGAGCGTGCCAGCGCCCTCGAAGGCCGGCGCCGGCTGGCCATCGAGGCCTCCGCGCCGGCGAAGGCGCTGCCGCCGGCGGACGCGGACGGCGCACCGCGCGGCACCGTCTCGCTCTACCTCAAGGCGAACGCGGCGCTGGACAAGCTGGCACGGGTGCCACAGCAGCGCACTTCGGGTGACGGCCCCGCACCGGGGACGGCGTCCGAGGAGGCGACGGCGGAGGGGAAGCCCGAGGCGGCCGTCGCCCACGAGCGCCCGGCCGCCGCCCTGCACCCGGCCACGCGTCCCGCGGCCGCCGTGGTGCCGCACACGCCGGTGCGCCGCCCGCTCATCGGCGGCTTCGACTTCTTCGGCACGAAGACGGGCGGCGGCGCCGCGCAGATCGAAGCGGTGCAGAACGAGGACCTCGCGGACGTGGTGGGCGCGGAGGCGCTGGCGCTGCACAAGGCCGAGGCCGAGGGGGAGTTCAAGTCCAAGGCCGCCGCCGAGCGCGCGGTGGGCGAGGTCATCGACCTCACGGCCCACGACGAGACCGAGCAGATCGACGTGGCGGGGCTGCGGTCCGCGATGTCCTGAGGATGCGTACGTGGCGGGGCTGCGGTCCGCGATGTCCTGAGGACCCGTACGCGGCGGGGACGGCCTCGCCTGCCGGCCCTCCCGGGTGGCGGTGGATACTCACCCGGTGAACCCGGTGAGCACTGACCCCCGCGGCTGGCGCGCGGCGACCGAGCGGGCCCTGTACGGCCCCGGCGGCTTCTACCTGCGGCCGGACGGCCCCGCCGCCCACTTCCGTACCTCCGTGCACGCCTCCCCGCTCTACGCCCGCGCCGTCGCCACCCTGCTCACCCGGGTCGACCGGGCCCTGGGCCGCCCGGACCCGCTCGACTTCATCGATGTGGGCGCGGGGCGCGCGGAGTTGACCCGCGGTGTGCTCGACGCGCTGCCCCCCGAGGTGGCCGCCCGCACGAGGGCGTACGCCGTGGAGCGGGCACCCCGGCCGGCCGGGTTCGACGACGGCCGCATCGAGTGGACCGACGAGATCCCCGCGGAGGTCGACGGCCTGCTCTTCGCCAACGAATGGCTAGACAACGTGCCCGTCGACGTCGTCGAGGTGGACGAGCACGGCATCCCCCGCCTCGTCCTCGTATCGGAGGAGGACGGCACCGAGACCCTCGGCGAGCCGCTGCCGGACGGACCGGACCGGGACTGGCTCGCGCGCTGGTGGCCGCTCGGCGACGAGCCCGGCAGCCGCGCCGAGATCGGCCGCCCGCGCGACGAGGCCTGGGCGGAGGCGGTACGGGCCGTGCGCGGCGGCCTCGCCGTGGCCGTGGACTACGCGCACGAGCAGGCGCAGCGGCCGCCGTTCGGGACGCTCACCGGGTTCCGCGAGGGCCGCGAGTGCCGTCCCGTGCCGGACGGCTCCTGCGACATCACCGCCCACGTGGCGCTCGACGCCTGCGCCCGCCCCGGCGCCGTACTCCTGACGCAGCGCGAGGCCCTGCACGCGCTGGGCCTGCGCGCCGGGCGGCCGCCGCTCGCGCTCGCGAGCACCGACCCGGCCGCCTACGTGCGCGCACTCGCGAGCACCGGCGAGGCCGCCGAGCTCACCGCGCCCGGCGGCCTCGGCGACTTCGGCTGGCTGTTGCAGCCCGCGGGACCCGTCTCTCCGGACGCGCTACTTGTCGATGTCGCCGACGACGAAGAAGAGTGACCCGAGGATCGCGACCATGTCCGCGACCAGCGTCCCGGGCAGCAGCTCGATGAGCGCCTGGATGTTGTTGTACGAGGCCGAGCGGAGCTTGAGGCGGTACGGGGTCTTCTCGCCCTTGGAGACCAGGTAGTAGCCGTTGATGCCGAGCGGGTTCTCGGTCCAGGCGTACGTGTGGCCTTCGGGGGCCTTGAGCACCTTCGGCAGGCGCTGGTTGATCGGCCCGGGCGCCAGCTCGGCCATCCGGTCCAGGCAGGCGTCGGCCAGGTCCAGGGAGTTGTGGGTCTGCTCCAGGAGGCACTCGAAGCGGGCCAGGCAGTCGCCCTCCTCGCGCGTGACCACCTTGAGCACCGACTGGAGCTCGCCGTACGCGAGATACGGCTCGTCGCGGCGCAGGTCGAAGTCCACCCCGGAAGCGCGGGCGATCGGCCCGCTCACCCCGTACGCGTGCACCGCCGAGGGCGTGAGCACGCCGATGTCGCGGGTGCGGCCGCGGAAGATCTCGTTGCCGAGCACGAGCTTGTCGTAGACGTCCATCCGCGAGCGCACCGAGGCAACCGCGGCGCGGGCCCGCTGCGTCCACCCGAGCGGCAGGTCCTCCTTGAGGCCGCCGACGCGGTTGAACATGTAGTGCATCCGGCCGCCGGACACCTCCTCCATGACCGCCTGGAGCTCCTCGCGCTCCCGGAAGGCATGGAAGACCGGGGTGATTCCGCCCAGTTCGAGCGGGTACGAACCGAGGAACATCAGGTGGTTGAGGACGCGGTTCAGCTCGGCGAGCAGCGTGCGGGTCCACACCGCGCGCTCGGGGACCTCCATGCCGAGCATCCGCTCGACCGCGAGGACCACGCCCAGTTCGTTGGAGAAGGCGGAGAGCCAGTCGTGGCGGTTGGCCAGCATCACGATCTGCCGGTAGTCGCGCGCCTCGAAGAGCTTCTCGGCGCCGCGGTGCATATAGCCGATCACCGGTTCGGCCTGCACGATGCGCTCGCCGTCGAGCACCAGCTTCAGGCGAAGGACGCCGTGCGTGGACGGGTGCTGCGGGCCGATGTTGAGCACCATGTCGGTGCTCTCGGCCGCGCCGCCGATTCCGACCATGGTCTCCGTCTTGGGACTCATGGCGAACAGTCTCTCGTACGTAGGGTGGTACGCGTGAAGGCAGGGGATACGGGGATGACGGGCTCGGCCGAGGACGCGGGGCCCGCGGGCCCCACTGAGCGCGAGGACCGGCCCGCGCGCGAGGAGCCCGTCTGGCAGGGGCTCCCGGAGGCGATGCTGCGGCTGCGCCGGCTGCTCCTTGTGCTGTGGCTGGTGCCGGTCACGGCCGCCACCGGGCTGCTGCTCGGGCTGCTCGCCGGACCCGGGTGGGCGCTGTTCGCCCTGATCCCCGGGTTCTTCCTGGTGTGGGGCTGGCCGATGCTCGGGCGCAACTGGCGCTCGTGGCGGTACGCCGAGCGCGCGGACGACCTGCTGATCCAGCGCGGCGTGATGTGGCGCGAGGAGACGGTGGTCCCGTACGGGCGGATGCAGCTCGTGGAGGTGGAATCGGGGCCGCTCCAGCGGAAGTTCGGGCTCGCCTCGCTCCAGCTGCACACGGCGGCGGCCGCCACCGACGCCACGATCCCGGGCCTCGACCCGGCCGAGGCCGAACGCCTCCGCGACCGCCTGACCGAGCTGGGCGAGGCACGATCGGCGGGGTTGTGAGCGGGCAGCAGGAGTCCGGTGAGACCGTGAGCGGGCCGCAAGGGTCCGGTGAGGCTGTGGGCGGGCAGCAGGAGTCCGGCGAGGCTGTGGGCGGGCAGCACGGGGTGCAGGACGCCGCGGAGTCCACCGCCGTCGAGCGCCGGCTGCACCCCGTCACCCCGCTGCGCCGCGCCTGGGCGCCGGTCGCGGTCGGTGCGGGCTGGGCCGTGCACGACCCGGACGGGGCCTACCGCAGGGTCTCCGACCTCGCCGCCGAGACGATCCTGCTCGCCGCGGGCGCGCTCCTGATCGCCGCCTCGCTCTACGGCTTCCTCAGCTGGTGGTTCACGCACTTCTCGGTCACCGACACCGAGCTCCGTATCCGTACGGGCCTGATCTTCCGCCGCACCGCCCACATCCGGCTCGACCGCCTCCAGGCCGTGGACCTCAACCAGCCGCTGCTCGCCCGCTTCCTGGGCGTGGCCAAGCTGAAGCTGGACGTCATCGGCACCGACAAGAAGGACGAGCTGGCCTACCTCGGCGAGCCCGAGGCCCGCGCCCTGCGCGCCGAACTGCTCGCCCGCGCGGCCGGGTTCGCGCCCGAGCGCGCCCGCGAGGTGGGCGAAGCGCCGGCCGCGGTGCTGCTCCACGTACCGCCGCAGATGCTCGCCATGTCGCTGGTCCTGTCCGGCGGGATGTGGGCGTGGGCGGTCACCGGGATCACCGTGCCCGTCCTGCTGTGGTTCGCCACGCAGTCCATTCCGCTGGTCATCGGCACGGGACTGCCGCTCCTCGGGGCGGCGGGCGCGAGCAGTGTGGGTCGGTTCATCAAGGAGTACGACTGGACGGTGGGCGCATCCCCGGACGGGCTGCGGCTCGACCACGGCCTGCTCGACAAGGCGCACGAGACGGTGCCGCCGGGCCGGGTGCAGACCGTGCATGTCGTGGAGCCGCTGCTGTGGCGGCGGCGCGGGTGGGTGCGCATCGAGCTGGACGTGGCCGGGTCCTCCAACGACGTGCTCGTCCCGGTGGCGCCCCGCGCGGTGGCCGCGGAGGTCATCGAGCGGATCCTGCCGGGCGTCGTGGTGCCCGCCACGGGCGCGCTGTCGCGGCCGCCGTCCTCGGCGCGGTGGTGCGTACCGCTGTGGTGGCGCGGCTACGGGCTCGCGGTCACCGACACCGTCTTCGCCGCCCGGCACGGCCGGCTGCGCCGGAAGCTGTCCCTCGTCCCGCACGCCAAGGTGCAGAGCGTACGGCTGATCCAGGGGCCGTGGATGCGGCGCCAGGGTGTGGCGGACGTGCACGTCGAGACCGGCGCCAACACCTCGGTCGCGGCCCGGCTGCGGCCCTCGGCCGAGGCCGCCGAGCTGCTGGAGTCCCAGGCCGAGCGCTCGCGCACGGGACGCCGGACGGCCGCTCCCGACCGGTGGATGTCGGGGCAGCAGGGGGCGTGACACCCGCTGTCCGTATCGCTCCCGGCCGGTGCCCCGACCGCTGCTTCGGCCGGGGTCAGCTGCCCGCGGCTTCCTTGCGGCGGACCATCTCGTTGATCCACACCGGCGCGTACGGCGAGGTGCAGCCCGGCGAGGTCGGGTAGTCCTCGAGCACCTTGAGCCGCTCGCCGATGGCGAGGGCGCGGGCCCGGTGGGCGGGGTGCTCGATGCCGATGTGGGCGAGGGTGTTGTTCATCTCCCACTGCAACCGGTCCGGGGCGTCCCGCATCTGCGCCTCGATCACGTCGAGCAGCCCGTCGAGATCCAGGCCCTGCGGCTTCTTCACCACGCGGTCGGCGGTCAGCGCCCAGCCGCCGCTCGCGACCACCGGATCCGGGTCGTCCGTCCAGGCCAGGCGCAGCGCCTCGGCGTGCTTGCTCTTCTTGACCACGTAGTTGACCAGCCAGTCCTGCACCTTGGGCGTACGGGCCGCGCGCAGCATCGAGTCCAGCTCGTCCCGGCCGAAGTCCTTCGGCCGGCAGACCAGGAGCGCGAGCAGCCTGGCCGCGGTGTCGTCCGTGGCCCACAGCTCGCGCGCGAGGTCCTGCTGGGTCTTCAGGCGCTTGGCGACGGCGCGCAGCTTGGTGAGGTTCACGCCGTGGTCGTCGCCGTGCCTCTCGTTCACGGCGCGCACCTTGGGGTCATCGAGCGCGGCCAGCTCGGCCATGAGGTCCTGGAGCTGCCCGCTGTCGGCGGTCTCGGCCACGCCGCTCACCTCGGTTTCTCGTCGTCCGCGTGCCGGTTCAGCCTAGGACAGGGCCGGGCGGCGGCAGGTTGTCCGCTGCGGGTCGGTGGGCGCCTCCACCTTGGGGAGTAGGCGGCCTCACCACGTATCGCCCCAGCGGTTGACCCCAGCACGTGCTGCTTCTCTCTACGCTGGGTTACGTGCAGCGCCTCTACGACTTCCTCCGCAGACACCCCACCGGTGTCGACAGCTTCTGGGCTGTCGTGCTGTTCGGGGTGACCGCGCTCGGACTCGCCACGGAGGCCGGTCAGCAGGGCCGCGACCCGGACGCGATCACGGTGCTGCTCGCCCTCGTGCAGTGCGTCGTCATCGCCCTGCGCCGCCGGGCCCCCGAGAAGATGCTGCTCCTGTCGGCGGCCGGCGGTCTGTTCCAGCTGATCACCGACACCGACGTGATGATCTCGAACTTCGCGATGCTCGTGATCATCTATACGGTCGCCACGCGCGACGTGACCTGGGCGCGGCGCTTCGCACTCGGCGGCGCCGTCGTCGCCTCGCCGCTCGCGCAGATGCGCTGGCAGGAGCAGCAGGCCAGCACCGCGGGCAAGATCTTCATCGCGGGCATGCTCATCGTCCCGTTCCTGCTCGCCTGGGTGCTCGGCGACTCGCTGCGCACCCGCCGCGCCTACTTCGCCCAGCTCGAGGAGCGCGCGGCCCGCCTGGAGCAGGAGCGCGAGGCGCAGGCGAAGGTGGCCGTGGCCGCCGAGCGCGCCCGGATCGCGCGCGAGCTGCACGACGTCGTCGCGCACAACGTGTCGGTGATGGTGGTGCAGGCCGACGGCGCCGCGTATGTCATGGACCAGGCCCCCGACCAGGCGAAGAAGGCCCTGGAGACCATCTCGGGCACCGGCCGCCAGGCGCTGGCCGAGATGCGCCGGCTGCTCGGCGTGCTGCGCACGGGGGAGCCGGCCGAGGGCGGCGAGTACGTGCCGCAGCCCGATGTCGAGCAGATCGACGACCTCGTCAGCCAGTGCCGCGAGGCCGGACTCACGGTCGACTTCAAGATCGAGGGGACACCGCGGCCGCTGCCCAGCGGCGTGGAGCTCACGGCGTACCGCATCGTCCAGGAAGCCCTCACCAACACCCGCAAGCACGGCGGCCCGCACGCCGGGGCGAGCGTGCGCATCGTCTACTTCGACGACGGTCTCGGCCTGCTCGTCGAGGACGACGGCAAGGGAGCGCCGCACGAGTTGTACGAGGACGGCGGCGCCGACGGGCGCGGCCATGGTCTGATCGGGATGCGCGAACGGGTCGGCATGGTCGGCGGCACCCTGGACGCCGGGCCGCGTCCCGGCGGAGGATTCCGCATCAGCGCCCTGCTGCCTCTCAAACCGGCCCACTGACACCTGTCACTGGCCCTTGCCCCCTGGGCCCTGGCCCTTGACCCCTGCCTCTTGCCCCTGCTCTTCTGCCCCTGCTCCTCTGCCCCTTGTCCCTCGCCCGAAGTCCCCGGAAGGAACCCCATGACCATCCGCGTGATGCTCGTCGACGACCAGGTGCTGCTGCGCACCGGGTTCCGGATGGTGCTGGCCGCGCAGCCGGACATGGAGGTGGTCGCGGAGGCCGGCGACGGCGCCGAGGCGCTGGAGGTGCTGCGGGCCACGGCGGTGGACGTGGTCCTGATGGACGTGCGCATGCCGAAGCTGGACGGCGTGGAGGCCACCCGCCGCATCTGCGAGCAGGAGAACCCGCCGAAGGTCCTCATCCTGACCACCTTCGACCTCGACGAGTACGCCTTCTCGGGCCTGAAGGCCGGCGCCTCCGGCTTCATGCTCAAGGACGTGCCGCCCGCCGAACTCCTCGGCGCGATCCGCTCGGTGCACAGCGGCGACGCGGTGGTGGCCCCGTCCACCACCCGCCGCCTGCTCGACCGCTTCGCGCCGATGCTGCCGCACACGGGCGCGCAGCCGCCGCAGAAGGAGCTGGAGCTGCTCACCGGCCGCGAGCGCGAGGTCATGGTCCTGGTGGCGCAGGGCCTGTCGAACGGCGAGATCGCCGCGCGCCTGGTCCTGTCCGAGGCGACGGTGAAGACCCACGTCGGCCGCATCCTCACCAAGTTGGGGCTGCGCGACCGGGTGCAGGTCGTGGTGCTCGCGTACGAGACGGGTCTGGTGCGCGCCGGCGGCGGGAGCTGACCGCGTGCTCGTCTGGATCAACGGCCCCTTCGGCGGCGGCAAGACGCAGACCGCGTACGAGCTGCGGCGCAGGCTGCCGGGCAGTGTCGTCTGCGACCCGGAGCACGTGGGCTTCGGGCTGCACCGGATGATGCCGGCCGGGCTGCGCGGCGACTTCCAGGACCTTCCGGCCTGGCGGCAAGGCGTCTACGAAGTCCTCGACCTGACCCTGGCCAAGCACGACGGACCGGTGATCGTGCCGATGACCGTCATCGAGCCCGCGTACTTCGAGGAGACGGTCGGCCGGCTGCGCGAACGCGGCCACGACGTCCGCCACTTCGCGCTCCTCGCCGCGCGCGAGACGGTCCTTCGCCGACTGCGCGAGCGGGCGTTCGGGCGGGCGCTGCAGCTGGTGGCCGGCAAGGACGCGCCCCTGAGACGCGAGTCCTTCGCCGTACGCCGCCTCGACGCCTGCCTGGAGTCCCTGGCGCGCCCCGAGTTCGCCGAGCACCTGTGGACGGACGCCGTCACGATCCCCCAAGTCGCGGACAGGATCGCCGAGTCGGCGGGCCTGCCGCTGCTCCCGAACACGGACGGGGCGGTACGGGGACGGCTGCGGCGGGTGGCGACCGGGGTGCGGCATATTCGGTTCGACTAGCGGGGGGCGCTTCCGAGTCCGCCTCGCTCACAGCGCCTCCGAGTCCGCCCTCGCCCGCGCCCGTTCCGTGCGCCACGAAGCCACGGCCATCAAGGCCAGGGGAACGGCGGCGCCCGCGAGGAGGCCGGTCGCGAAGCCCAGGCCCGAAGCCGCGTCGCCCTCCAGCACGCCCACGGTCACCGCGACGGCGACGATCACAGCGGCCGTGACGGCGAGCGTCCACCGGAAACGGCGCCCGAAGGCGGCGCGGAACCCGGGGGCCGCGGGGCGCGGCGGCGGTGCCGCGAGCTCGGCGGCCGGGCCTTCGCGCACCGCGACGGGCCGCTTGAACCACGCGTACACCAGCCAGTTCCCGCACGCCTCCCAGCCGTCGGGCGCGAGCCGCTCGTCCAGGCCCTCGCGGCCGAGCAGCGAGACCAACTCCCGCCGGTACTCCCACTGTTGGACCTGTTCCGTGTCGCGCCGGCTCACGAAGCGGCCGAGCGCGTCGATCCGCTCGACTTCCCAGCCCTCGGCGCCAAACCGGTTGAGCAGCGCCTCGTCGGCGTAGGTGTCGGCCGTCCAGCGCCAGGTCTCGACCGGGTTCTCGGCCGCGCCAGCCCCGTCCGGCGGCGCCAGCTGCCCGGCGAACTCCCCGACCGGACCGAACTCCTCGACCGCGTCCGTCCCGGTCTGCTCCAGATGCGTGGCGAGATCCGCGACCGTCGCGTCGATCCGCTCGTCCGGCAGGCCCGACGCGCGCAGCGCGGAGGCGAGTTCGACGAGATACGCGGTGTTGTTGCCGTTGCCGTTGCCGTTGCCGTTGCCGTTGCCGTCGCCGTCGCCGTTGCCGCCTGCGGTACCGGTGTCCTCGCCGCTCATGCCACGCCCCCCTCGGCCAGCAACTCCCGTACCGACGCGTCGAAGGCCAGCCACTGCGCCCCCTGCTCCTTCAGCACCGCGCGCCCCGCGTCGGTCAGCGTGTAGTACCGCCGCCCCGGCCCCTTCTCGGCGGCGCGGAACTCGGCCGCCACCAGCTCGGCCTCTTCGAGCCGGTTGAGTACGGGGTAGAGCGTCCCGCCCTTGATCCGCCCGAACCCCGCCGCGTCCAGGGACTTCGCGATCTCGTAGCCGTAACTCTCCCCGCCGGTCAGACTCGCGAGCACCAGCAGGTCGAGAACACCCTTGAACCAGCTGGCTCTGCGGTCGGCCGGGGTCGCGCTCACAGGACTGCCTCTCATGCCGGGTCGGTTGCGGCGGTCACAGGGCCGCGGGTGCGCCCGTGTGCCGCTCGCGCGGAGGTACGGGGATGAAGACCAGATCCCGTACGGTCATCGCCACATGGAACACCACCGGCACCAGGAGCGAGCCGGTGACCAGGTAGAAGAGCGTGGCGACGGCGCCGAACAGCGCGAAGGCGAGCACCCCGCGGCGGCCCTGGTAGAGGCCGGCGAGCGCGTGGACGGCGAGGGAGAGTGCCGCGGCGGCGTAGAGGTTCAGGCCGAGCACGCCGACGCCGAAGGCGATCAGCACGCCCCGGTACACGAACTCCGCGCAGAGGCCGTCGGTGACGGCGGCGACCGTGGCGAGGCGGCGTTCGGCCGGGGTGCGCGGGAGCATCGCCGCGATGGTGCTCAGCCCCGGTACGTTGCGGCCCTCGGCGGCGAGCCGGCGCAGACTGCGCCCGGTGGCCACCGCCATGCCGACGAGCAGGACGCACAACAGGCCCGCGTACCAAGGGGATTCGGGTGCGGTGAGCCCGACGTCCGCCGCGCTCACGTTCTCCGCGACGAGGAGGGCGCCCACGGCCGCCGCGGCGAGCAGCCACCACAGGACGGTCACCACGGTGAAGTAGCGCGTGAGCGCGCTCGGTTCGCTGCTGCCCGCGTTGGTCTCGGTCTCGGTCTCGGTCTCGGGCTTGGCCTCGGGCTCGGCGGCGCGGCTGCGCTCGAGTGACGCGTACATCCGCCGCCCGATCCAGGGATCGACGAGGACGAGATACGCGGCCAGGGCCGAGGCCGCGACGGCACCTGCGGTGCCGAACTCCGGGTGGACGGTCATGGTTCCCCCTTGGCGCTTCGTCTGTGCACCTGCCTCAACAGCTTCTGTGCAGCTATCTAGACAGTAGGGCGACCTAGTTAGCAATGCAACCTATCTAGTGCCGGGAGGGCCGTGACGATTGACGGGAGCCGTCAATCGGGCGCGGGGTCCGTCTCGGTGGCAGGCACACTGGGGCCATGAGCTTCACCGTCGACATCAGCGCCCTTCCGCAGGACCGGCTGCCCGAGCGCGTGGCCTTCGTGCCCTCGCCCCTGGCGGAGTTGAGCATGACGCTGCACGCGCTGGGCGAGCCGGGCCACCACCCGGGGCTGCAGGGCTGGGCGACCTCGGTGATGGCGGGCCTCGACCAGTGCCTCGCGGAGATGATGTGCGAGGCCGACTTCCTGTGGCGGTCCACGTTCTCGGACATCTTCCTGCCGTTCTCGGGCCTGCCCGACGTCGAGGCGCTGCCCGCCGGCACGCTGGGCGAGGAGCTCGACCAGCTGGACAAGCTGGAGGACGAGCAGTTCGTCGACGCGGCGCTCGAGTTCACCTGCACGCTGGCGTACGGGAAGCTGGCCGCCGCCCCGCTGCTCACGGACGCGGCCGCGCGCCAGCGCGTGCTCGAACTGGCCGCGACCCGCGGCACCCGGCAGGTGCAGTTCACCCAGCGGCTGCTCGACGACCCGCCGGCCGTGCGGGCCTGGCTGCGGCGGTTCTTCGAGGCCTGCGACGAGGCGTTCTTCGGGGACGTCTGGGCGCGGGTGCACCACCAGCTCGCCGCCGACGCACGGCACAAGACGGACCTGCTGCGGCGCAAGGGCCTGGGCGAGGCCCTGACCGCGGCCTCGAAGGCGCTGAGCCTGTCCGAGGACGGGCAGCAGATCGGCGTCGACAAGCTGGTCGTGGGCCGGGTGGCGCTGCCCGAGAACGGCACGCTGCGGCTCATCCCCACCGTGATGGGCCGGCCGCACCTGCTCGTGCTGCACCGGTACGGCTGGACGCCCGTGATCCACTACCCGGTGGCGGGCGAGGCGCTGTCCTCGGCCGCGTCGGTGGACGAACTGACCCGCCGCATGGAGGCCCTCTCGCACCCGGTACGGATGCGCCTGTGCCGCAACCTCGCGCGCGGCGCGTACACGACCAGCGAACTGGTCGACGTGCACGGCATGAGCGCGCCCGAGATCTCACGCCACCTGGCCGTCCTGAAGAAGGCGGGTCTGATCACGGCACGCCGCCGCGGCCGCTACGTGCTCCACCAGCTGGACCTGAGCAAGGTGGCCCGCCTGGGCAGCGACTTCATCGAGGGCGTACTGCGCTGAGCCCCGCGCCAGCCGCCCTCACCTCAAGCGCCGCGCCAGCCGCCTCACCTCGACCACGGCACGAACCCCGTCACCCCAACCGCCGCACCGACCCCGTCACCCCAACCGCCGCACGAACTCGCCCACCGCAGCCCGCACCTCCTCCGCCGACCACTCCAACCCCGGTCCGGAGACCGTCACTTCGGTGACCGAGACCCCGGGGATCTCGCCCGGGAACCACCGCCGGAACAGGCCGACCCCGGTCTCCTCCGCCTGCCGCACCGACGCCTCGTCCAGGACCTCGGCCCCGTACGGCAGCCACACCTGGAACTGATGCGTGTGCGGCACCTCCGGGTGGACGCGGAAGAACGGCAGCCCTGCCTCCGCGAAGCCCTCGCTCAGCGCCCCGGCGACCACCCGCGCGTGCGCCACGTACGAAGGCAGCCGTGGCAGTTCGTCCGCCAGGCCGATCAGCGCGGACAGCATCGTCGGGTACTGCTGGAAGATCTGCCCGCCGTACCGGTGCCGCCAGGTCTTCGCCTCGGCCACGAACGAGCGCGAGCCCGCGAGCACCGCGCCGCCGAGCCCGTCCAGGGACTTGTAGAACGACACGTACACGCTGTCCGCGAGCGCGGCGATCTCGTCGAGCGGGCGCCCGAGATGCACGGTGCACTCCCACAGGCGCGCACCGTCGAAGTGCACCACGGCGTCCCGCTCCCGCGCGGCCTCCGTCACCTCGACGAGCTCCTGCCACGTGGGCAGCACGAACCCGGCCTCGCGCAGCGGCAGTTCGAGCATCAGCGTGCCGAACGGCTCCTCGAAGTCCCGTATCTCCTCGGCCGTCGGCAGCCGGCGCTCGCTGGTCGGATGCACCGTGCGCACCCCGCTGACCACCGAGAACGCGTCCCGCTCGTGCTGCTCGGGGTGGGACAGGGGGTGCAGCGTCACCGTCCCGTTCCCCGTGCGGCCCGCCCATACCCGGACAGCGATCTGCTGCGCCATCGTGCCCGTCGGGAAGAACGCGGCGTCCTCCAGGCCGAGCAGCCCGGCGACCCGGCGCTCGACCTCCTCGACGATGGCGTCGCCGTATATGTCCGCATTGCTGCCCAGTTCGTACACCTCGGGCGCACGGCGCGTCAGCCGCTCCAGGCTGTCCGCGAGGGTACGGTCCACCGACGGCCGGGACAGCACCCGCTTCGCCGCCCGCAGCGCCGCGAGCCGCCGCTCCCGCGCATCGGGAACGCCGCCCTCCTGGTCGGCCTGCTCGCCCGCCCGGACGGCGCCTTCGCCCGCCCGGACGACCACCTCGTCCACTTCGTCCACCTGCTCCACGGTCCCCGCCCCCTGCTCCCGTGCGTCGTTCCGCTCCATCCACAGATACTCGCGCACACCCCGCCGCCCGCGCACAGCCTGTGGATAACTCCCGAGGGCCGGGCGGAGCCTGTGGACGGCCGGAGCCCGCCGCACCCCCTCGCGTTAACATGACGAGAAATCGTCCGGCAGCAGACCGCGCTGCATGAGCGGACGGAAACGTCCGGTACCCCGAGCGGACTGGAACGGAAGGCCGTCGTCTAGTGAACGCAAGCCACCCACCCGGACCGGGCCACCCGCAGGGACCGGGCCACTCCTCAGGTCCGACAGGACCGGCCCGCCCGGGCTCCGGCCTGCCCGACCCGAGCGAGCGCCCCGCCCGCCTCACCGTGGGCGTCGTCGGTGCGGGCCGTGTGGGCCCCGCGCTCGCCGCGTCCCTGCAACTCGCCGGGCACCGCCCGGTCGCCGTCTCCGGCGTCAGCGACGCCTCGGTGCGCCGGGCCGGGGAGATGCTCCCGGACGTCCCGATCGTCACGCCCGCCGAAGTGCTCCAGCGCGCCGACCTCGTGCTGCTCACCGTCCCCGACGACGCCCTGCCGGGCCTGGTCGAGGGCCTGGTGGAGACCGGCGCGGTCCGCCCGGGCCAGCTGCTCGTGCACACCTCGGGGCGGTACGGCGTGGAGGTGCTCGCGCCCGCGCTGCGCGCCGGCGGCCTGCCGCTCGCCCTGCACCCCGCGATGACCTTCACGGGCACCGCCGTGGACGTCCAGCGCCTGGCGGGCTGCTCCTTCGGCGTCACCGCGCCCGAGGAGCTGCGGCTCGCCGCCGAGGCCCTCGTCATCGAGATGGGCGGCGAGCCCGAGTGGATCGAGGAGTCCGCCCGCCCGCTCTACCACGCGGCCCTCGCGCTCGGCGCGAACCACCTGGTCACGCTGGTCGCCGAGTCCATGGACCTGCTGCGCCAGGCCGGTGTCTCGGCCCCGGACCGGATGCTCGGCCCGCTGCTGGGCGCCGCGCTCGACAATGCGCTGCGCTCCGGCGACGCGGCCCTCACCGGCCCGGTGGCGCGCGGCGACGCGGGCACCGTCGCGGCCCATGTCTCGGAGCTGCGCAAGCACGCGCCGCAGACCGTCGCCGGCTACCTCGCGATGGCCCGCGCCACCGCCGACCGCGCCCTCGCCCACGGCCTGCTCAAGCCGGAGCTGGCGGAGGACCTGCTCGGGGTACTCGCCAACGGAGCGGACGGGGAAGGCCGATGACCGTACTGCTGCGCACCGCCGAGGAGCTGCGCAAACTGCGCCACGACGGCACCCGCGCCGTCGTCATGACCATGGGCGCCCTGCACGAGGGCCACGCCACTCTGATCCGCCGCGCCCGCGAGCTCGCCGGACCCAAGGGACAGGGCGGCCAGGTCCTGGGCACCGTCTTCGTCAACCCGCTTCAGTTCGGGGCGAACGAGGACCTCGACCGCTACCCGCGCACCCTCGACGCCGACCTCCGTATCGCCGAACAGGCCGGTGCGGACGCCGTGTTCGCGCCCTTCACGGACGAGGTCTACCCGGGCGGGGAGCCCCAGGTCCGCCTCTCCGCGGGCCCGATGGGCGAGCGTCTCGAAGGCGCCACGCGTCCCGGCCACTTCGACGGCATGCTCACCGTCGTCGCCAAGCTGCTCCACCTCACCTCGCCCGACATCGCCCTCTACGGCCAGAAGGACGCGCAGCAGCTCGCCCTGATCAAGCGCATGGTGCGGGACCTGAACTTCCCGGTGGAGATCGTCGGCGTACCGACCGTACGGGAGGCGGACGGGCTCGCCCTGTCCTCCCGCAACCGCTACCTCTCCGAGGCCGAACGCCGCACCGCGCTCTCCCTCTCCGCCGCCCTCTTCGCGGGCCGCGACCGCCTCGCCGCCCAGGCCGCGCTGCACGCCCGCGCCCAGGCGTCCCCCGCCACCAAGGCCCGTGCCAAGGCGCTCGGCGCGCTCGGCGAGGCCCGCGCGGCCGCCGACGCGCACGCGGTGGCGCAGGCGCACAGCGGCGGTCCCACAGCGGTCCGCGCCGCCGCCCGCGCGGTGCTCGACGACGCCGTCAAGGCCCGGCCCCCGCTGGTCCTGGACTACCTGGCGCTGGTCGACCCGGCCGACTTCACCGAGATCGACGACTCCTTCACCGGCGAGGCGATCCTCGCGGTCGCCGCGAAGGTCGGCACCACCCGCCTGATCGACAACATTCCGCTGACTTTCGGAGCCCCCGCATGACGACACGGACGACAGGAACGGGCATACGACTGCACGCCCCCGCTCCCGGCTGGTCCATCGACGCGGACGTGGTCGTGGTCGGCTCCGGCGTCGCGGGCCTGACCGCCGCACTGCGCTGCGCGTCCGCGGGCCTCTCCACGGTCGTGGTCACCAAGGCCCGCCTCGACGACGGCTCCACGCGCTGGGCGCAGGGCGGCATCGCCGCCGCGCTCGGCGAGGGCGACACCCCCGAGCAGCACCTCGACGACACCCTGGTCGCGGGCGCGGGCCTGTGCGACGAGGACGCGGTGCGCCTCATGGTCACCGAAGGCCCGGGCGCGGTACGGCGGTTGATCGACAGTGGCGCCAACTTCGACAAGGACGCGCTCGGCGTCATCGAGCTGACCCGCGAGGGCGGCCACCACCGCCGCCGTATCGCCCACGCGGGCGGCGACGCCACCGGTGCCGAGATCTCCCGCGCGCTGGTCGAGGCGGCCAAGTACGCGAGCGACGCCCCGGATCCGGCAGGCCGCATCCGTACGATCGAAAACGCCCTGGTCCTGGACCTGTTGACGGACGCCGAGGGCCGCGCGGCCGGTGTCTCCCTGCACGTCATGGGCGAGGGCCAGCACGACGGCGTCGGCGCGGTGCACGCGCGCGCGGTGGTGCTCGCCACCGGCGGCATGGGCCAGGTCTTCTCCGCGACCACCAACCCGTCGGTGTCCACCGGCGACGGCGTGGCGCTCGCCCTGCGCGCGGGCGCGGAGATCAGCGACATCGAGTTCGTGCAGTTCCACCCGACCGTGCTCTTCCTCGGCCCGGACGCGGAGGGCCAGCAGCCGCTGGTCTCGGAGGCGGTACGCGGCGAGGGCGCCCATCTCGTCGACGCCGACGGGGTCCGGTTCATGGTCGGGCAGCACGAGCTGGCCGAGCTCGCCCCGCGCGACATCGTCGCCAAGGGCATCATGCGCCGCATGCAGGAGCAGGGCGCCGCGCACATGTACCTGGACGCGCGGCACTTCGGCGCCGAGATGTGGGAGCAGCGCTTCCCCACGATCCTCGCCGCCTGCCGCGCCCACGGCATCGACCCGGTCACTGAGCCCATCCCGGTCGCGCCCGCCGCGCACTACGCCTCGGGCGGTGTCCGCACCGATCTGCACGGCCGTACGACGGTCCCGGGCCTGTACGCGTGCGGCGAGGTTGCCTGCACGGGCGTGCACGGCGCGAACCGCCTGGCCTCCAACTCCCTTCTGGAAGGCCTGGTCTACGCCGAGCGCATCGCCGCCGACATCGCGTCCGGCCTGCCCGCCACGGGCGCCCCCGTCCCCGTGCCGCACCCGGACGTGCCGAAGTACCCGCTGCTTCCCGCCGAGGCGCGCCTGGCGATCCAGCGGATCATGACCGAGGGCGCCGGGGTCCTGCGCAGCGCCGCCTCGCTCGCCAAGGCCGCCGAGGAGATCGAGGCCATCCACGCCGCGGCCCGCGGCGCACTCGCCGAACACGGCAAGACGGCCGAACCGGGCACGGACACCTGGGAGGCCACCAACCTCCTGTGCGTCGCCCGCGTCCTGGTCACCGCCGCCCTGCGCCGCGAGGAGACCCGCGGCTGCCACTGGCGCGAGGACCACGCCGAGCGCGACGACGCGAGCTGGCGCCGGCACATCGTCGTGACCCTGAACCCCGACCGCACGCTCGCCGTGCGCACCACCGACACCGCGCAATTCCCTCCGACCCGAGCCCAGGAGCAGCTGTGAGCACCGACCTTCCCCTTGCCCAGTCGGACGAAGGCTGCGGCGACGGCTGCGCCTGCGGCTCCGACGAGGACGCGCTCCTGGAGTGCGGCCTCGACCCCGCGCTCGCCGAGCTGCTCGCCGAGGCGGGCCTCGACCCCGTACTCGTCGAGGACATCGCGCACATGGCCCTCTCGGAGGACCTCGACGGCGGCGTGGACGTGACCTCGGTGGCCACGATCCCCGAAGACGCCGTCGCCACCGCCGACTTCACCGCCCGCGAGGCCGGCGTCGTGGCGGGCCTGCGCGTGGCCGAGGCGGTGCTCTCGATCGTGTGCGAGGAGGCCTTCGAGGTCGAGCGGCACGTCGAGGACGGCGCCCGCGTCGAGGCCGGCCAGAAGCTCCTCAGCGTCACCACCCGTACCCGCGACCTGCTCACGGGCGAGCGCAGCGCGCTCAACCTCCTGTGCCGCCTGTCCGGCATCGCGACCGCCACCCGCAGGTGGGCCGACGTCCTGGAGGGCACGAAAGCCAAGGTCCGCGACACCCGCAAGACCACCCCGGGCCTGCGCGCCCTGGAGAAGTACGCGGTCCGCTGCGGCGGCGGCGTCAACCACCGCATGTCGCTGTCGGACGCGGCCCTGGTCAAGGACAACCACGTGGTGGCGGCCGGGGGAGTGGCGCAGGCCTTCAAGCTCGTACGGGAGCAGTTCCCCGATCTGCCCGTCGAGGTCGAGGTCGACACCCTGCACCAGCTGCGCGAAGTCCTGGACGCGGGCGCCGACTTGATCCTCCTGGACAACTTCACGCCGTCCGAGACTGCCGAGGCCGTCGCCCTCACCAAGGGCCGCGCGCTCCTGGAGTCCTCGGGCCGCCTCACCCTCGACACCGCCCGCGCCTACGCCGAGACCGGCGTCGACTACCTCGCGGTCGGCGGCCTGACCCACTCGTCGCCGATCCTCGACATCGGCCTGGACCTGCGCGAAGCGACCGGAGCTGACGTCTGATGCTGCTCACCATCGACGTGGGCAACACCCACACCGTCCTCGGCCTCTTCGACGGCGACGAGATCGTCGAGCACTGGCGCATCTCCACGGACGCCCGCCGCACCGCCGACGAACTCGCCGTGCTGCTCAACGGGTTGATGGGCATGCACCCGCTGCTCGGCGAGGAGCTCGGCGACGGCATCGACGGGATCGCCATCTGCTCCACGGTCCCGTCCGTGCTGCACGAGCTGCGCGAGGTCACCCGCCGGCACTACGGCGACGTCCCCGCCGTCCTCGTCGAACCGGGCGTCAAGACGGGCGTCCCGATCCTCTTCGACAACCCGAAGGAGGTCGGCGCCGACCGCATCATCAACGCCGTCGCGGCCAACGAGCTGTACGGCGGCCCGGCGATCGTCGTCGACTTCGGCACGGCCACCACCTTCGACGCGGTCAGCGCGCGCGGCGAGTACGTGGGTGGCGTCATCGCCCCCGGCATCGAGATCTCGGTCGAGGCACTCGGCGTCCGCGCCGCCCAGCTCCGCAAGATCGAGCTCAACCGGCCGCGCAACGTCATCGGCAAGAACACCGTCGAGGCCATGCAGTCCGGCATCCTCTACGGCTTCGCGGGCCAGGTTGACGGCCTGGTCAACCGCATGGCCAAGGAGCTCGCCGAGGACCCGGACGACGTCACGGTCATCGCCACGGGCGGCCTCGCCCCGCTGGTCCTCGCCGACTCCACGGTCATCGACGAACACGAGCCCTGGCTGACGCTGATCGGCCTGCGCCTGGTGTACGAGCGGAACGTGGCGCGCAGCTGACGAAGGGGGACCGGCGCCTGCGTCCGTACGCGGCACAGGCGCCGGCCCGCCACGGACCAGGCGCCGATCCCGCACGCCCTGCCCTCAGGCTTCGGCAACGCGCCCACCAAAGAACCCTTAAACGTTTTTTGTCCGATTAGTGCGTATCGTCGGCCCATGCCCACGCCATACGGATCCCGCGGCGGCATGGCGTTCAGCGCAGACGAGCTGCGTGTGCTCAAAGGCGCCCTCGCCATCGCCCTGAAGACCGACCACGCCGGCACCCCCGACGAGGCCCTGCTGCAGGACTGTCTGCGCCTTGCGGACAGCCTCGACGAAGCGGTTCGTGAGAGCGAACGGCTGCGCGCCTTCCTGCTGGCCGACCTGGCGCGCTACCGCCAGGCCCTGCCCGGCAGCACGCCCGGCTACCTCGAACTCCTCGCGGATGCCCTGGCCGCCGGCTACCGGCCCAACCCCGACGACCTCGCCGCCCTGCGCGCGCTGCGCGGCAACCCGGTCGCGGCCGCCCTGCTCGACCGCTGCCGCACGCTCGCCGAAGCCGCCGTACGCGCCAAGCTCTCCGGCCGTACGGTCCCGCTCTCGCGCACCCGCCTGCTCGCCCTGCCCGGCGGACGCGCGGCCGACGAGCCCGGTCCGAACCGTCCCCAGCCCCAGCGCCCGGCGCCCGCGCGCCCGGTGCCGACCCCGGCCGAGGTCTTCCCGCCCAAGCGCCGCCCCGCACCGGCGCCCGCGCCCGCCGACCCGCCGCAGAAGCGCGCGGCGGGCTGACCTTCGGGGCGGTCCGGCCGGTCCGGCCGGGGTCCGGCAAACCGGGCCCGAGGCCGGACCCCCACACCCCCGTGGCTACTCTGGAAGACATGGACTACGTCTCCGCGCTCGTGCCCCCCGTCGTGATGGCCGTCTTCTTCGGTGCGGTCATCAGGGTGATCGTGAAGACCCAGGGCGGCGACAAGAAGGCCAAGGAGGACGCCGCGGTGGACGCGGCCCTCGCCCGTGCCGAGGCCGCCCGCCAGAGCGCGGCGGCCACGCCCGAGGCCCCGAAGGCCTGACCGCGGGGCCTTTCCCGGCGCTTTTGCGCCGCGGCGCACTTCCCTTTCCCGAAGTCCGGCTCCAAACGCAGGTCAAACGCAGGCCATAGTGGACATTTCCCACTAAGGTGCTGCTGTGCCTCGCCCCCTGGGAGAACTCGAAGACGCGGTCATGACGCGGGTGTGGAAGTGGAACCGCCCGGTGACCGTGCGCGAGGTTCTCGAAGACCTCCAGCAGGAACGGTCCATCGCGTACACCACCGTGATGACCGTTCTGGACAATCTCCATCAGAAGGGCTGGGTCCGCAGGGAGGCGGAAGGCCGCGCCTATCGCTATGAAGCGGTCTCCACGCGTGCCGCGTACGCCGCGGCTCTGATGAACGAAGCCTGGTCGCGCAGCGACAACGCGGCCGCCGCACTCGTCGCCTTCTTCGGGATGATGTCCCCCGAGCAGCGCGAGGCGCTGAGCGACGCGATGCGGGTGGTGCAGGGACCGGACAACCCCCCGTCCGACGAAGGCGGTCAAGGGCGATAGCGTCCGGACATGTCCGCTGCACTTCCCGAACGCCGAGAACCGGTTCCCGAACCGCGGGAGCCGGCGAAAGCCGTCACCATCCGCCGCGCCCGCACCGCGGATGTCCCCGCGGTCCGCGAGCTCCTCGACTCCTACGTGCGCCGGGGCATCCTCCTCGACAAAGCGACGGTGACGCTTTATGAGGACATCCAGGAGTTCTGGGTCGCGGAACGTGATGACAACGCGAAGGTCGTGGGCTGCGGCGCCCTGCATGTGATGTGGGAAGACCTCGCGGAAGTCCGCACGCTCGCCGTGAACGGTGAGGTCAAGGGCGCGGGAGTGGGGCACCAACTCCTCGCGAAGTTGCTGCAGACCGCGCGCTGGCTCGGAGTGCGCCGGGTTTTCTGTCTCACCTTCGAAGTCGACTTCTTCGCGAAGCACGGTTTCGTGGAGATCGGCGAGACTCCGGTCGACGGTGATGTGTACAGCGAGCTGTTGCGGTCCGCGGACGAAGGCGTCGCGGAGTTCCTCGGTCTCGAACGAGTGAAACCGAACACCTTGGGCAACAGCCGGATGCTTCTGCACCTGTGAGGTTTTTCGGGCGCTGTTCCTGAGCAGTGTTCCGGAGGCCGCTCTTGAAGCGGCTGCTATGTCCGAAACGCGCATGTTTCAAGGGCTCTTGGCTCGTGGGGTTCTCCCAGGGGGTTTGTGTTTTCCCAGCAAAAGCGGTTTGCTTTCCGGCGTACTCCATATAACCGGGGGCGGTGAAACAGCGGCGGACGAGGCCACTGGCGCCGGGCCCTTGAAGTTATCGATGAAAGGAAATCCGGTGGCACAGAAGGTTCAGGTCCTTCTTGTCGACGACCTCGACGGCGGCGAGGCCGACGAGACCGTGACGTTCGCGCTGGACGGCAAGACGTACGAGATCGACCTCACCACCGCCAACGCGGACAAGCTCCGTGAAGCCCTGGCTCCTTACGTCGCGGGCGGCCGTCGCACCGGTGGCCGTGCGTCGAGCGCGCGGGGCAAGGGCCGCGCCGCCGCCGCGGGCGGCAGCGAGGACACCGCCGCGATCCGTGCGTGGGCCAAGGACAACGGCTACGAGGTCAAGCCGCGCGGCCGCGTCCCGCAGGAGATCCGCGAGGCCTACCAGAAGGCCAACGGCTGAGCCGCACGCAGCAGCCGGGCCCGGTGGCACTCCGTCGCCGCCGCGTCCACCAGGCGTACGAGATCGGGGCCCGGCGACGCCTGCGCGCCGCCCCCGAGACCGGTGAGGGCCGGCAATGTCGGCTCCACCTCGCACCCCGGCTCGGGGGGGCGCAGCCATACGGCGGCCCCCTGCGGGCCCGGGATCGCGGGCGGCAGCGGGGCGTCGATCATTCCGCCCGCGCCCACCGCCCGCACGTCGCGCGCGAGCGGACCCCACTCGAGCCAGTCGAGCAGCCCCGGCAGTTCGTCGGCGGCGCCCGCGGCGACCAGGAAGCGCAGCACGGTCCCGTGCAGGGCCACCGGCCCCGTCGCGTGCGGGCCGAGCCGCTCGCACACCGCGCGGCCCGCGGCGGCCGGCACCTCGATGACGTCGAACCGCAGCCCCGTGCGCAGCCGCACCCGCGCCCCGGGCACGACCGCCCAGCCCAGCTCCCTCTCGTACCACCGCCGCACGCGGTCGCCGACGAGCGGGCGGCGGGGGAGCGGTACGCGAGGGGTCTCCTGGAGCGGAGCCGCGGGGGTGCCGTGGGCGACGGGGACCATGCCAGGAGCAACTCCCGGGAACCATCCGGGGTTACGCAGCGTTCCAAGCCGTGTACGGATGGTTCGCTTCCGGTGGGCGTCAAGGCCGCCGTGGGGGCGCAAGGGTGTTCGCCCGTAGCGGAGGGAACCGGTGTGCGCCGCATGGACTGTCAGTGCCTGCGGGTAAGACATCCCTAGTGGGGAGGGGCGACACGCAGGACTTGGGCGTCTCACGTTCGCCATCGGCGTACTGGAGGAAGGGGTAACTGCCTGGCCTGCGGGAACATCGTCTCGCACCATCGGGTTGGAGCAGTTGTCGGCTCTCGGGGCAGAAAAGCCCCCGAGGTTCTGGGCCGGGTGTCGGCAGTTGGAATGAGCGGTCCCCGCTTGCGGGACTAAGCTGCGGAAGGACAGGGAGGGGACCGACCCCTAACTGCCTGACCGCTCTGAGGAGCGATTAACGATGTTCGAGAGGTTCACCGACCGCGCGCGGCGGGTTGTCGTCCTGGCTCAGGAAGAAGCCCGGATGCTCAACCACAACTACATCGGCACCGAGCACATCCTCCTGGGCTTGATCCACGAGGGCGAGGGTGTCGCCGCTAAGGCCCTGGAGAGCCTCGGGATTTCGCTCGAGGCGGTCCGCCAGCAGGTGGAGGAGATCATCGGGCAGGGTCAGCAGGCTCCGTCCGGGCACATCCCCTTCACCCCCCGTGCCAAGAAGGTCCTGGAGCTGTCGCTCCGCGAGGCCCTTCAGCTGGGCCACAACTACATCGGCACGGAGCACATCCTGCTCGGCCTGATCCGTGAGGGCGAGGGCGTCGCCGCCCAGGTCCTGGTCAAGCTGGGCGCAGACCTCAACCGGGTCCGGCAGCAGGTCATCCAGCTGCTCTCCGGTTACCAGGGCAAGGAGACCGCCACCGCCGGCGGCCCCGCCGAGGGCACGCCCTCGACGTCCCTCGTCCTGGACCAGTTCGGCCGCAACCTCACGCAGGCCGCGCGCGAATCCAAGCTCGACCCGGTCATCGGGCGCGAGAAGGAGATCGAGCGCGTCATGCAGGTCCTGTCCCGCCGTACCAAGAACAACCCGGTCCTGATCGGTGAGCCCGGCGTCGGCAAGACCGCCGTCGTCGAGGGTCTCGCCCAGGCCATCGTCAAGGGCGAGGTGCCCGAGACCCTCAAGGACAAGCACCTCTACACCCTCGACCTCGGCGCGCTCGTCGCCGGTTCCCGCTACCGCGGTGACTTCGAGGAGCGCCTGAAGAAGGTGCTCAAGGAGATCCGCACCCGCGGCGACATCATCCTGTTCATCGACGAGCTCCACACCCTCGTGGGTGCGGGTGCCGCCGAGGGCGCGATCGACGCCGCCAGCATCCTCAAGCCGATGCTGGCCCGCGGTGAGCTCCAGACCATCGGTGCCACCACGCTCGACGAGTACCGCAAGTACCTGGAGAAGGACGCCGCGCTCGAGCGCCGCTTCCAGCCCATCCAGGTCGCCGAGCCGTCGCTGCCGCACACCATCGAGATCCTCAAGGGTCTGCGCGACCGCTACGAGGCCCACCACCGTGTCTCCATCACGGACGAGGCCCTCGTGCAGGCGGCCACGCTGGCCGACCGGTACATCTCGGACCGCTTCCTGCCGGACAAGGCGATCGACCTGATCGACGAGGCCGGCTCCCGGATGCGCATCCGCCGGATGACCGCGCCGCCGGACCTCCGCGAGTTCGACGAGAAGATCGCGGGCGTGCGCCGCGACAAGGAGTCGGCCATCGACTCCCAGGACTTCGAGAAGGCAGCTTCGCTCCGCGACAAGGAGAAGCAGCTGCTCGCCGCGAAGGCCAAGCGCGAGAAGGAGTGGAAGGCCGGCGACATGGACGTCGTGGCCGAGGTCGACGGCGAGCTGATCGCCGAGGTCCTCGCGACCGCCACGGGCATCCCGGTCTTCAAGCTGACGGAAGAGGAGTCTTCCCGACTCCTGCGCATGGAGGACGAGCTCCACAAGCGCGTCATCGGCCAGGAGGACGCCGTCAAGGCGCTCTCCAAGGCGATCCGTCGTACGCGTGCGGGCCTCAAGGACCCGAAGCGTCCCGGTGGTTCCTTCATCTTCGCCGGCCCGTCCGGTGTCGGTAAGACGGAGCTGTCGAAGGCGCTCGCCGAGTTCCTCTTCGGCGACGAGGACGCGATGATCTCCCTCGACATGTCGGAGTTCAGCGAGAAGCACACCGTCTCGCGGCTCTTCGGCTCGCCTCCCGGCTACGTCGGGTACGAAGAGGGCGGTCAGCTCACCGAGAAGGTGCGCCGCAAGCCGTTCTCCGTGGTCCTCTTCGACGAGGTCGAGAAGGCCCACCCGGACATCTTCAACTCGCTGCTCCAGATCCTGGAGGACGGTCGCCTGACCGACTCCCAGGGCCGCGTCGTGGACTTCAAGAACACGGTCATCATCATGACGACCAACCTTGGAACCCGTGACATCTCCAAGGGCTTCAACCTGGGCTTCGCGGCGCAGGGCGACACGAAGACCAACTACGAGCGCATGAAGAACAAGGTCTCGGACGAGCTCAAGCAGCACTTCCGGCCCGAGTTCCTCAACCGTGTCGACGACGTCGTCGTCTTCCCGCAGCTCAGCCAGGAAGACATCCTGCGGATCGTCGACCTGATGATCGCCAAGGTCGACGAGCGCCTGAAGGACCGGGACATGGGCATCGAGCTCTCCCAGTCCGCCAAGGAGCTCCTGGCCAAGAAGGGTTACGACCCGGTCCTGGGCGCGCGGCCGCTGCGTCGCACGATCCAGCGCGAGGTCGAGGACAGCCTGTCGGAGAAGATCCTCTTCGGCGAGCTGCGCCCCGGTCACATCGTGGTCGTGGACACGGAGGGCGAGGGTGAGGAGAAGACCTTCACCTTCCGCGGCGAGGAGAAGTCGGCGCTGCCCGACGTCCCGCCGATCGAGTCCGCCACCGGCGGCTCGGGTCCGAACCTGACGAAGGACGCGTAAGCGTTCGGAGTGAGCTCATGAGGCCGGCCCGGCTGTTCCCTTCGGGGAGCGGCCGGGCCGGTCTTTTTGGTGGGGCGGGTGGCGGTCAGGGGTGGCGGTCGGGGCGGGGGTGGCGCGTGAGCCGGATGCGCTCCGGCAAGGCGTCGGCGTGCCTGACCACGGAGGTATCTCGCACGTTCAGGACCTCCAGACGCGAGCAGGCCGTGAGGGGGGCCAGGTCGATCTCGGAGGCGTTGGTCACCGTGAGGGTCGTGAGTGCGGGCAGCGCCTCGGCCAGACCGCGGGTGTGCACTGTCTCGTGCTCGCCTTGGACCACGAGGGTGCGGACCGTTTCCAGAACGGCGCCCCCGGCCGTAAGGGAGTGGAGTTCGCGGCCCGTCAGGGATACGTATCTCAGCTCCGGCAACCGTGCCAGGGCTCTCCAGTCCTCGGGGCCCGGGAGATTTGTGAGTTCGAGGCCGACGAGACGGAGTCCGGGGAATTCGCCCAGGGCGGCGAGCCCTGTCGTGTCGACGGGCGGATGGACGACCTCCAACGGGGCCTGCCGGGAAAGGTCGGCCAGATCGAGGGACGCCGATACACCGCGCAGACTCGCGGATCTCAAGGAGGTGAGTGTGCGCAGCGGGCCGGAATCGGCGATGGGGGTCTCGTTCACGAACAGGTCTTCCAGCGGAAGCCCGCGCAGGGGCTCCAATGAGGAGATCCTGGGGCACCGGTAGAGCGTGAGACCGCGCAGGTCCGGCAAATCCCGGAGGAATTCCAGTCCGTCCAGGACCGCATTCTCGGCGATCCGCAGGCGCCGTACGGGCATAAGAGCGAGATGCTCCACCAGCTCCGCAGCGGTGAGGTCGCCCACGCAGTCCACGTCGTCGTGGCCGCCGAGGCGGACCAAGGCCGCCAGTTCCGCGGTGGAACGGACGGTGATCGAGGTGAGAGGCTTGAAACGCAGCCCGTCGATGACCTGGGTGGCGTAGGTGTCGGTGTCGAAGTCGACCCAATGCCGGGCGAGTTGGAAGCGTGCGATGCGGTCGTCGCTCGACCGGTACTTCAGCATGCAAGGCAGGGCCGCATCACCGCCGATGAGGCCGGCGGTGTGGATGACGTACGGAGCGGCAGCGGGGTCTGCCAGCTCTTCGGGCCCTGGGAGCAGTTCCAGGACGATCGGGCCGAGGGCCGCGAGCTCGTCGCACTCACGGAAGTCGTACGGAGGGATGAGCCGGGACGCCCGCTCCTCCACCTCTGCCCTTACCTGCGGATCCAGCTTCGCCGCGTGCTCCAGGCAAGCCGTGGCGAGGAGGTGCAGACGGGTGCGGTGGCCCGGCTCCTTGTCGCCGCGCTCGACCAACCCGCGCAGCAGCCGGGCCCGTTCGTCGGGCCGGGCGTGGGCCACGGCCATGCGCAGGACGTCCTCCCACTGGTCCAGGTGCGCCTGTCCGAGGAGCAGGTCGAAGTCGCGCTCCTCCACCGCGGCCCGCGCTCCCAGGTAGTCCTGGAACGTGCGGTGGACGAACTCGACGGTGCCGGTGGCGGGTTCGCGCAGCAGGCCGGAGCGGTCGAGGAGATGGCGCAGCACCGCCTCGGCGTCGCCCTGTTGCGCCACGTACGGCATGGCCGGGAGCAGACGGTCCAGCTGGACGAGGGCGTCCGACCGCTCCATGACCGAACGCCCGTTGCGGATCAGCCAGTACGCGAGTCGCTGGAGCAGTTCGGTCTGGGACTCCTCGTCGAGCTCCAGGCCGGCGCCCGCCATGTCGCGTTCGCGGTCGCGGCGTTCCAGGAGCATCGAGAGTGCGGCGTCGTAGAGGGCCTTGCGGCCGCGGGGCAGGAAGCCGCGGCGTTCGCGGTGCAGGGCGCAGATCAGCGCGCACATCAAGGGGTTGGTGGCCAGGCGGCTCAGGTCCTGTTTGGTGCGGATCGCGTCGAGGAGGGTAGCTGCGAGCGCCGGGTCCGCGCCCGCCGCCTCGTGCCAGCGGTCGATGAAGACCTTGAGGTTCTCGCGGGTCATCGGGGCGAGGGACAGCTCGGTGAACTGCTCGCCGTCCAGCCATTTCTGGCGTACGGCCGACGGACGCGAGGTCACCAGGCACAGGGTGTCGGGATAGGCGGCGAGCAGGTCGGTGAGCCAGCCGCGGGCGCGGGCGCGCTCCTGCTCGGGAACCTCGTCCATGCCGTCGACGAGGAGCAGTCCGCGTCCTGCCGCAAGGACACGGTCCGCCCAGCCCTGCGGTTCGGCGCCGGTGAGCGGGGAGCCGACCGCCCGCAGGAAGTCCGCGGGCGGGGGCAGGTCGGCGCCCTTGCGCGTGAGGGTGCGCAGCGGCAGGACGAACGGGACGCGGCCGATGAGATGGGCGAGGTCGCCGGTGAGGCGGTCCTGTCGGGCCGTGGTCACCGCGAGCCACTGCACGAGCGTGGTCTTGCCGGAGCCGGCGTTGCCGCGCAGCAGGATGCGGGAGCGGCCGGACAGCGCCCGGTCGGCGGGCTGGGCGGCGGACGGGACGGCGGAGGGCGTCCATTCGCCCCTGCCGGCTTCGGCGCCGTCGACGTGTCCGAAGGCGGGCTCCGCGGTGGCCCGCAGGCTCAAGTACGCGGTGTCCAGCGGCCATTGGTCGTTCTCGGTGAGGTCGATCCCGTAGATGGTGAGGCTGCTGTGCTTCTTGGCGATGTGCGCCGCGTACCGCTCCTCGAAACCGGCGTCGATCGCGGACTGGGAGCCGATGCGCTCGACGAGGAGGTCGATGCCCTCGATCAGGTCCCGCAGCTGCCGGCTCTGCTCCACCAGCGTGCGGGCGACGAACGGGGAGCGCCGGCTGAAGAAGTGCAGGATGTGGAGGCAGGCGCTGTCCAGGAGCCGCGCATAGAGGTCCTCGGCGGCCTGGCTCAGCCATCGGACGACCTGGTCGCCGCCCGCCGCGTAGCGCAGGCGCCGGGCCAGGGCCTGGTGGCCGAGGCCCACGGCCTGTACGTCATCGAGGTCCAGGTCGCCCAGCGCGTACAGCGTGCGTTCGAGGGCGTCGGCGACCGCGTCGAGCTCACCGGGGACGTGCCGCTCGCCGGTGCGCCGCACCAACTCCCTTACGAGGCGCTTCAGTTCCTTGGGGCCGAGGGTGCGCTGCTCACCCTTGAAGCTGACGAGGGAGGAAATCCGTACGGGCTTCTCGACCAGACCCGCCCCGGGCCCCGGCTGCGCGAAGAGCTTGCGGACCAGGGGCGCGACGGCGCTCGATGCGACACGGACCCCCACCATTCCCGGATCGACCATGATCCGAGCGTACGTCCAACGCCGTTGTGTCTTCAGGGAGTTGGAGTCCGCAGCCCGGGAGTCTGACCCTAAGTCCGGGCTTCGGAGTCCTTCGCGGGGGTGCGCGCGCCGCCGAGGAAGGCCGCGAGGCCGGTGTCGAAGTCCGTGCCGGACGGGACGAAGAGGACGGTGCGGTCCGGGGCGACGTATGCCTTGCCGCCGCCTCGTCCGGTCTGGACGACGCACACGCCCCGGCCGTCCGGCAGCTCGACGACGTTCACCCTCGCACCCGGTGCGAGGCCGAGGAACGCCTTGCCGGTCTCGGCCAGTTGCTCCGTACCGGCCCTCGGTGCCGGGGGCGGGCCGGTCACGCGTTGCCTCAGCTCCCGGGGCTTGCAGCCGCACCCGCCGGGTGGCCAGGCGCGCGGGCTCGCCGCGCCCTGCTCGGGGAAGCACGCCGCCTCGTTGCTGTGCACGTGGAACTGCCCCGGGCAGGGCGGGCCGCCCAGGGCCGGTCGCCCGCACACGATCTCGCGTCGGCAGTACGCACACAGCATGACCGCTCGTCCGGGTGCCATGTCCACGCCCCTCAGCTCGCCTCGATGCCGCGGGCCGCGAAGGTCTCCCACTTGCCCGGTGCGACCAGCACACCGTCGTGCACGGCGGTGACGCGCTTCAGGTTCGGCAGCAGCGCGAGGTCGTCCAGGGAGCGGATGTCGAAGAGGTCGTCCTCGCCGCCCCAGGCCGGGGCGCAGTGCCGGTAGATCTCCTGGCCGGCGTCGAAGCAGAGCAGATCGACCTCGGCCAGGAGCTCGTCCGCGATCACCAGTTCCTCGAAGAAGGTGCGCGACTCGTCGAGGATCTCGTCGTCGATGTCGTTCTCCAGCACGTACACCGCGGGTATCTCGATGCCCCGCTCCCGCATGCGGGTATCGAGATCGAAGGCGGGCGTGAGGAGACCCTGCCGGTACATGAGCACGTCGATCACGACGAGCTTCAAGTTGAAGTCCTTGAACGCGGCCATGCGGCAGAACTATCACGCGCCTCCGACACCGCCCGTGCCTGCCGTCCGGGCGCTAGGAGTCCGCCCGGCGGTGCCGCTCCCGGCCCGGGAAGCCGCCCGCGTACAGCAATGCATAGCAGCCGGGGATCAGGGCGGCGCCGCGGCCGACGTTCTTCGACCGGTACGCGCTCGGCGTGAGGCCCGTCTGCTGTTTGAAGCGGGTGGAAAAGGTGCCCAGGCTGCTGAAGCCGACCAGCATGCAGATCTCCGTGACGGAGAGGTCCGCCGTGCGCAGCATCTCCTCGGCCCGCTCGATGCGGCGGCGCGACAGGTACTGGCCCGGCGTCTCTCCGTATACGGCCTTGAAGGCCCGTACGAAATGGAAGCGCGAGTAGCCGGCGTGGGCGGCCACCGCGTCCAGGTCGAGCTCCGGGTCCGACCAGTCGCGGTCCATCGCGTCCTTGGCCAGGCGCAGCTGCCGCAGGTGGGTCAGGTGCGGGGTCACGGGGGTGACGTCCGGGGGCGGGGGAGCGGGTGGCGGCGGTTCCGGGGCCATGACTCGATGCTGGCACGCGGGACTGACAACGGCGTCCCGCAGGATGCGCCGTACACAGCACGAAGCCCCCGCGCGCAGCACGAAGCCCCCGGCGACCACCTGCGCCGCACGAAGCCCCCGGCGACCAGAGGTCACCGGGGGCTTCGTCGGCCGGGCTGGGCCAGGGGTCAGACGGTCTCCGCTACGGCCGCCTTGTCCCGGGTGTCCCGAGATTCCACCGGAGCGTCCCCACCCTCCGCGGATGCCTCGGCCGGCTTGGGGCCCGCCCCCTTGAGCGGGATCTCCTTGACGAAGAAGGCCGCGATCAGCGCGATCACCGTGATGCCCGCGCCGAGCAGGAAGGCGAGGTGCGTGCCCGAGGACACCGCGAACTCGTAGGCCTCGCGGGCCTGGGCCGGCAGGCCCTTCAGCTGCTCGGGGGTGAGCTGGGCGTTCTGCAGCTCGGCGGCGCCGCGCGAGGCCATCTCGTGCAGGACCCGGTTGTTGAACAGCGCGCCCATGATCGCGACACCGAAGGAGGAGCCGAGCGTACGGAACAGGGTGGCCGACGAGGAGGCCACGCCCATGTCCTTCATCTCCACGCTGTTCTGCGCCACGAGCATCGTGATCTGCATCAGGAAGCCCATGCCGGCGCCGAGCACCGCCATGTAGACACCGGAGGTGACCTGCGAGGTCCCGGTGTCCATGGTCGACAGCAGGAACATGCCGACGATCATCAGGACGCCGCCGACGATCGGGAAGATCTTGTACTTGCCGGTGTTGGTGGTGATCCGGCCGACGACCAGCGAGACGACCATCATCGACAGCAGCATCGGCAGCAGGAGCAGGCCGGAGTTGGTGGCCGACGCGCCCTGCACGGACTGCTGGTAGAGCGGCAGGAACAGGGTCGCGCCGAACATCACGAAGCCGACCAGGAAGCCGATGACGGCCATCAGCGAGAAGTTGCGGCTGCGGAAGATGTGCAGCGGCAGGATCGGCTCGGCCGCCTTCGTCTGCCAGCCGATGAACGCGGCCAGCGAGACGACGCCGAGGACGGCGAGGCCGATGATCTGGCCCGAGCCCCAGGCGTACTCCGTACCGCCCCAGGTCGTGACCAGGACGATCGCGGTGATGCCGACGGTCAGGAGCGCGGCGCCGAGATAGTCGATCCGGGCCTGCGCGCGCTTCTTCGGCAGGTGCAGGACGGCGGTGACGGCGATCAGGGCGAGGATGCCGAGCGGCAGGTTGATGTAGAAGGTCCAGCGCCAGTTCAGGTGGTCGGTGATGACGCCGCCGACCAGCGGTCCGCCGATCATGGCGAGCGCCATGACGCCGGCCATCATGCCCTGGTACTTGCCGCGCTCACGCGGCGGGATCAGGTCGCCGATGATCGCCATGACGCCGACCATCAGGCCGCCGGCGCCCAGGCCCTGGATCGCGCGGAAGCCGATCAACTGGCCCATGTCCTGGGCCATTCCGGAGAGTCCGGAGCCGATCAGGAAGATCACGATGGACGTGAGGAAGGTGCCCTTCCGCCCGTACATGTCGCCGAGCTTGCCCCAGATCGGGGTCGAGGCGGCGGTGGCCAGCGTGTACGCGGTGACCACCCACGAGAGGTGCTCGAGGCCGCCGAGCTCGCCGACGATCGTCGGCATCGCGGTGCCGATGATCATGTTGTCCAGCATCGCGAGCAGCATCGCGATCATGAGTGCGCCGAGCACGACGCGCACGCTGCGCTGCTTCGGTTCCTTCTCCGCCACGCCCTGCGGGGCTATGCCCGCGCTGTCCTGCGGGGCCGTCCCCGCGCTCTGGGTCGCCATCCCCATCACTTCCCTGTCCCCGGCACTTACTTGCCGCCCGGCTAGTTCGCTACGATGTGAAGGTAGCTGGGCAACTAGCCGGGCGTCAAGTAAGTTTGTGTTGACCCTGGCTCCGCCCTTGGACCTAGGGCTTCGGGGCCACTGGGGCAGGCAGGAGAGAGCCATGACGAGCAGTACGCGGCAGCCCCGCCGGGGCGACACCCGCAAGCGCATCCAGGACGTCGCGCTGGAGCTCTTCGCCGAGCAGGGGTACGAGAAGACCTCGCTGCGCGAGATCGCCGAGCGGCTCGAAGTGACGAAGGCGGCGCTCTACTACCACTTCAAGACCAAGGAAGACATCCTCATCAGCGTCTTCGAGGACCGCACGCGGCCCATCAGGGAGCTGGTGGAGTGGGCGGAGGGGCAGCCGCACGGCCTGGAGACCAAGAAGGAGGTCCTGCGGCGCTACAGCGGGATCGTCATGGACGCCGGGCCCATCTTCCGCTTCATGCAGGAGAACCAGGCGACGGTACGGGAGCTGAGCATCGGCGAGATGTTCAAGGACCGGATCCTGGAGCTGATGGCGATCCTGAAGGAGCCGGATGCGCCCCTGGTCGACCAGGTCCGCTGCGTCAGCGCGCTGATCACGATGCACGCCGGGAACTTCCACCTCCAGGACGCCGAAGGCGACCCCGAGGACAAGCGTGCCGCTGTCCTCGAGGTCGCCATCGATCTCGTCACCCGGGCCCACGCGGGCCACGGCGAGCAGTAGTTCAGTCGTCCCCGGTGGAGGTGTCGGGGTGGATCAGACCGTGACGCCGAGCGAGCGCAGGTAGGCGACGGGGTTGATCGCGGAGCCGTAGTTCGGGGTCGTACGGATCTCGAAGTGCAGGTGCGGACCGCTGGAGTTGCCGGTGTTGCCGGACAGGGCGATCTGCTGGCCGGTGTTCACCTTCTGGCCGACGCGGACCTGGATCTTCGACAGGTGGGCGTACTGCGAGTACTTGCCGTTGTCGTGCTTGATCACGATGGCGTTGCCGTACGCGGGACCGTCGCCGGCGCCGTTCGGGCCGGCCTTGACGACCGTACCGGCGTGCACGGAGTCCACCGGGGTGCCGACCGGCACCGCGAAGTCCTGGCCGGAGTGCTTGTGCGCCCACATGCCGCCCGCCTGCGCGAAGCTCGCGGTCAGCGTGTAGTCGTCGACCGGGTCCTCCCAGCCGGCGGCCTTCTTGGCCGCGGCCTGCTGGGCGGTGCCGGCCGACTTCGCCTGGGCGGCGGCCTGCGCCTTGAGGCTCGTCACCTGGGTGGCGGTGACATCCTGCAGCGCGTCGCCGGCTGCCTCGTCCGCTGCCGTGGCGACCCCTGCTCCGAGCAGCGTGGTGGCTGCGAGACCGGCGGTCACGGCGGCTGCGGTGACGCGGGTACGGGAGAACAGGGGGCCGGGTATGTGGGACTTGGCGCGCTTCGACATCGCGTTTCCTCCAGGGGCTGCGGCTCGGGGACGTGAGCGTGGCCTGACATGAACGGACCCGGTCGCGAAGGCCTCGTCGAGGACCGCACGGCCGGGGTGGCCATCCCTTGGTAACCCGCCGGGACGCCTCAGCCCAAACCCCTCATCTACTACGCAACCTCGTAAACCGGACGAGGGCTGCCCGGCCCTTGACGGGTCGGGGCGGCCTGCGCGCCGGTTCGCCGGTTTTCTCCGCAAACTTTGTCGTACGCAGGTTTAGTCGCACTTCGCGGGGGCGCCTGAGGCGAGATTTCCGTTGCCGGCTCTTGGTCACGGGCAAATGGGACATATGGTCCAGCCCTCGCGGGACCAAAGTCCCGGCCTCGAGGACCCGGCGTTCCACTATTCCGGGTAGTAACGGACAAAACGCCTGTGCGTCATGTCACGAGGGGACGGAACGCGTTGAGACCTGGGTCACCGCAATTTTGGAGAAGCCCCGCTCGAAGGGTGCTGCCTACCGTGAAACCACGGAATCCACCGCCACACGACAGGAGCGGCAGCCATGATCAAGGGACTCGCCATCAGCACCGTCTGGACGCTCGACCAGGAGCGGACCAAGACCTTCTTCACCGAGAAGCTCGGCTTCGAGGTGCGCACCGACCTCGCCATGGGCGACATGCGCTGGATCACCGTCGGCGCCAAGGACCAGCCCGAGGTCGAGCTCGCCCTGATGCGGCCGGACGGTCCCGGCGCCGACCCGGAGACCGCCAAGGCGCTCACCGAGCTCGTGACCAAGGGGGCGATCGGCGCCGGGGCCTTCACGACGGACGACTGCCGCCGGGACTACGAGGAGTTCAAGGCGAAGGGCGTGGAGTTCCTGCAGGAGCCCCAGGAGCGTCCGTACGGGATCGAGGCGATCTTCCGCGACGACAACGGGAACTGGTACTCGCTGACCGAGCGCAACGAGGAGCTGGACTTCTCGAAGTCCTGGGGCTGACCGCGGGCGCCCCGGCGCGCCCGCTCACTTCTGCGGCGGCAGCTGAAGGATCGGGAAGCTCCCCGTGTTCGTCGGCGCGTGCTCCGGCAGCCACAGGACCGCCACCGCGCCCTCGACCGGCCCGCCCTCCGAGCCCACGTTGCGGAAGGTCAGCCGGGCGCCGAGCACCCGGGCCTGGCCCGCCGCGATGGTGAGCCCGAGGCCGTGGCCGTGCCCGGCGCGGTCGCTGCTGCCCGTACGGAAGCGGCTCGGGCCGTCCGCGAGCAGCTCCGGCGGAAACCCGGTGCCGTGGTCGCGGACCCGGATCACGCGGCCCTCGACGAACACCTCGATGGGCCCCTTGCCGTGCTTGGCCGCGTTGGCGAGGAGATTGCCGATGATCCGCTCCAGGCGCCGCGGGTCCGTGGTGACCTCGGACTCGTGCAGCACCTGCACGGCGACGTCGGGGAACGCGATGCCCACCCGGCGCCGTACGAACTCGCCGAGCATCAGGTCCTGCAGCTCGGCCCGCTCGGACGCGCCGTCCAGGCGCGCCACCTCCAGGACGTCCTCGACCAGGGTGCGCAGCGCCTGCGCGCGGTCCTTGACCAGCTCGCTGGGGCGGCCGGGCGGCAGCAGCTCGGCCGCCGTCAGCAGGCCGGTGACCGGGGTGCGCAGCTCGTGGGCGATGTCGGCGGTGACGCGGCGCTCGGCCTCGTAGCGCTGCTTGAGCGCGTCGGCCATCGCGTCCACCGCGCTGGCCAGGTCGTCCGTCTCGTCGCGGACCACACCGCCGATGGCCTCGCGCACGCGGACCTCGGTCTGGCCCTGGGCCACCTTGTTCGCCGCGGTGGCCGCCTGGCGCAGCCGGCGCGAGAACTGGCCGCCGATCAGCACGCCGAGCGCGCTGCCGCCCACGACCACCGCGATCGAGCCGATCACGAGCGCCTGGTCGAGGTCACTCATGATGCTCGCGCTGCGGTCGGTGAACTTGCTGTGCAGGGACAGGACGTGCCCGTCGCCGGCCGGCATCGCGGCCCAGATGTCGGGCGGGCCGTCCTCGTTCTCTTGGACGTAGGTGGCGCGCCGGCCCTCGGCCGCCTTGTCCTTGAGCTCGGCGGGCAGGGCGGGGTCGTCGAGCCGGGTGTTGAACTGGGTGCGCTTGGTCGACTCGTAGATCCGCTGCGCGAACACGATCCGCTCGTCCTGCACATCGCGCGCGTTGTCCAGCATCGAGACCTTGGCCGCGTTGTGCACGACCAGGCTGAGCGTGACGGCCACCAGCGCCCCGACCAGGGCGATGGCGACGCTGAGCTTCCAGCGCAGACCCGTGCGCATCCCGTGCGTGAGGCGCTGCTTGAGCCGCTGGGCGCCTGCGGTGAGGCGGGCCGTGCGCGGAGCGCCGGCGGCAGGAGTACGGCTCGTCCCCGGAGCCGTTCTGCGGGCGGTCCCCTGAGCCCCCGTGCGGTTCATCCCTGTGCGCTCATCCCTTGAGCTTGTAGCCGAAGCCGCGGACCGTCTCGATGCGGTCCTGGCCGATCTTCGTGCGCAGCCGCTGCACGTGGACGTCCACGACGCGGGTGTCGCCGCCCCAGCCGTAGTCCCAGACGCGCTCCAGGAGCTTGTCGCGGGACAGCACGGTGCCGGGCGCGTGCGAGAACTCCAGGAGCAGGCGCATCTCGGTGGGCGTCAGGGCCACGGGCTCGCCGCCTTTGGTGACCTCCATGCCCTCGGTGTCGATCTCCAGATCGCCGAAGGACAGCACCCCCGAGCCGGCCTGCACCGGCTCCTCGCCGCCGGCCGTCCCCCCGTTCGGGCCGCCGGCGTGCCCGAAGCGGCGCAGGACCGCGCGGATCCGGGCGACCAGGACGGCGCCGTCGAAGGGCTTGGTCACGTAGTCGTCGGCGCCGGCTTCGAGGCCGAGCACCACGTCGATGGAGTCGGCGCGCGCGGACAGCATGATCACCGGCACGGTGGACTCGTCGCGGATACGGCGGCACAGCGAGACCCCGTCGAGCCCCGGCACCATCACGTCGAGCAGCGCGATGTCGGGCCGCTCCGCGCGGAAGGCCTCCAGGCCGGACAGGCCGTCGGGCATGGCGGTGACGTCGAAGCCGTCGCGTTCGAGGGCGAGCTGTGTGGCCTCGCGGATGACGTCGTCGTCCTCGACGAACAGCACGCGCGTCTTGCTCTGATCGGCCATCGCCTGCTCTCAGTTCTCCTCGGGCGGCGCGGCCTCCGGCCCGTTCACCGCATTGCTGTAGTCGTTGTGCGTCCGGTCCGTCTCCTTGAACCGGTCCCCCTGCCAGCGATACGTGATGACCTCCTCGCTGGAGGGGTAGGCCACCGGGTCGTCCTCGGCGTACAGCTGCCGGTAGACGACCAGATCACCCTGGTCGATCTCGCCGTAAACCGGTGGTTCCTCGGCCTTGAAGACATTCTGGTACTTCTTGCCGTCCGCGCGATAGACGTAACTGCCCACGCCGATGGCATCTCCGCAGGTCATCACGTTGACCACGACATCGTCGGACGATCCCCCGGTCAGGTTGCCGTAGGAGACGTCGACGGGATAGGCGTCCTTGAAGCAGGGCTTCAGATCGGCCCGTACGCGGGCGCTGACCTTCGGGTCGTCCTTGACGAGGGCGACCGCGTCCACCGTGGTCAGGTGCTTCTCGGCCGGTGCCGGGGAGGCGCTGGTCTTCGGTGCGTGCTCGCCCGCCACCTCGGCCGCGCCCTCGTCGCGGGTGCCGGTGCCGCCGGTGCCGCAGGCCGTCGCGGCCACCGCACACAGCGCGAGGGCGGCGAGCCCGGCCGTGGCCGTGCTCCCCGCCTTGCGCCTGCGCCGGCCGGGGGCCGTCCCCGCCCCCGCCGTACGCCCGCCCGGATCCTCCGGGCTGCTGCCGCCGCTCAGGCCGCGCAACGCTCCTGCTCCTCACGCTCCAGGAATCGCCCATCGAGGTCCCGGCTCTCCAGCTCTTGACGCAGCCGGGCGAGCGCGCGGTGCAGCGTGCTCTTGACCGTGCCGGCCGACATGCCGAGCGCCTCGGCCGTCTCCTCGGTGGACATCTGCTCCCAGTGTCGCAGCACGACCACGCTGCGCTGCTTGGGGGCGAGCACCTTCAGGACGTCCATGAGGAGCGCGCGGTCGGCGTGCTGCTCGGTGGAGTCGTCCATGCCGGTGTCGGGCAGCTGCTCGGTCGGCACCTCTTCGATACGCCGGGAGCGCCACCACTCCGTACGCGTATTGATCATGACGCGGCGCAGATAGGCGTCCGCGAGCCGCTTGTCGGCTATGCCGTCCCAGCGGTGGTAAGTGCGGACCAGAGCGGTCTGCAGCAGGTCCTGCGCGTCGAGCGGGTCGGGGACCAGACGGCGTGCGCTGCGCAGCAGGGCGTCCTGCCGCGTCCGTACGTACTCTTCGAACTCGAGCACCTCGCCGTGCGCCATTCCAACCGCCTCCGTTCCGTCCCCGAACGCTTCCTCGAACCGCTTCGTGAAGGTGGAACCCGATCTCTCCCGGCTCCGTCTTCGACGCTACGGAGGCGGTGTAACGGGGATTCGCGAACGAGCCTGCGGTGGCCGCACGGCTGGCCCTCGGTTGTGTAACAGAAGTACGGGGTGCGTAAAGGGGCGCCTCGTATGCCCGGTTTCAGGGGGTCTCGAAGGGGGTGCGAGCCACCCTCGGTCCCGTCCTGAACCGCCGCTCCCTGCCGTTTGCGGCCATCACCCCGCGCGTCCTCGCCGGTGCACCCCGTAGCCGTAGGCCAAGACCGGGAAAAAGCTTTCCCGGCAAACGTGGGCTAACGGTATACCGCTACCGTCGAACCTATTGATCACCCCGGAGGGCGCCTGAATACTGCGCCGCGCAAGCAACTTCTGGCGCAGCAGCGCCGGTTGTCGCCGGCGGTTCGACTCGCCAGTGCACGACGGTCGGGGGCTCGCCATGCGGCGACGACCCGACCCGTAAGGATTCACGTGCGAAGCCAGGCGAGAAGACCAGGCCTCGTCGCCTTGGCCGCCACCGCGGCCCTGGCGATGACAGCAGGAGCCGCCGCACCGGCGGGCGCGGCCGGCACCCCGGGCGCCCCGACGGCTGCCCGGGCCACCAAGGCGCAGGAAGACAAGGCGCAGCAGAAGGCGCCGAAGAGGAAGGCGGTCCCGCACCGCGTCCGGCTCATCACCGGCGACACCGTCGAGGTGACCGAGGGGCGCGTCACCGGATTCCACCCGGCGAAGGGCCGCGAGGGCATACCCGTCAGCGTGCGCAGCCACGGCGCGCACGAGTACGCCGTACCGCTGGACGCCCAGCGCCTGATCTCCCGAGGCAGGCTCGACCGGCGCCTGTTCGACGCGACCGCCCTGAGCACCGCGGACGCGCGGGCGGCGTACAGGAAGGGCCTGAAGGTCATCGTCGGCTACCAGGGCGAGGCCCCCGCGGCCCGCGCCCAGGTCGACGACGCGGGCGCCACCACCATCCGCCGCACCCTCGCGTCCCTGAACGCGGAGGCCGTCACGACCCCCGCGCAGGACCTGCCGCGGCTGTGGCAGGCGCTCACCGCCGCGTCCGACAACGCTGTCAGCACCACCACCGCCTCCGGCATCGCCAAGATCTGGCTCGACGGCCAGGTCAAGGCCCAACTCGACGTCTCCGTCCCGCAGATCGGCGCCGACAAGGCCTGGGCGGCCGGCTACGACGGCACGGGCGTGAAGGTCGCCGTCCTCGACACCGGCGTCGACGAGACCCACCCCGAACTCGCCGGGCAGCAGCTGGTCGAGAAGAACTTCTCCACCTCGGCCGACACCAAGGACCGCCAGGGCCACGGCACCCACGTCGCCTCGACCATCGCGGGCAAGGGCGTGCAGTACAAGGGCGTCGCGCCCGGCGCGCGGCTCATCGACGGCAAGGTGCTCAACGACCAGGGCAGCGGCTCCGAGTCGGACATCATGGAGGCCATCGAGTGGGCGGCCGCCGAGGGCGCCGACATCGTCAACATGAGCCTCGGCGGCCCGGACGCCCCCGGCGTCGAGCCGCTCGAAGAGGTGGTCAACCGGTACACCGAGCAGGGCGTCCTGTTCGCGATCGCGGCCGGTAACGAGGGCCCCGGCGAGAAGACCGTCGGCACCCCGGGCGCCGCCGAGGGCGCGCTCACCGTCGCCGCCGTGGACAAGAGCGACAAGCTCGCGGACTTCTCCAGCCGCGGCCCGCTCGTCGGCGACGCGGGCATCAAGCCCGACGTCTCCGCCCCCGGCGTGGACATCACCGCCGCCTCGGCCCCCGGGAACTCCATCGCCGAGGAGTACGGCGAGAACCCGCCCGGCTACATGACCATTTCGGGTACGTCGATGGCCACCCCGCACGTCGCGGGCGCCGCCGCCCTGCTCAAGCAGCAGCACCCGGCCTGGAAGGCCGCCCAGCTCAAGGGAGTTCTGACGGCCTCCGCCAAGGATGTCGGCCACACGGCCTTCGAGCAGGGCGCGGGCCGCATCCAGTCGGACCGGGCCCTCGCGCAGACCGTCCACGCGACGCCCGTCTCCCTGGACTTCGGCACCGCACAGTACCCGCACGAGGACGACGAGCCGGTCACGAAGACCCTCACGTACAAGAACGAGGGCACGGCCGACGTCACCTTCGACCTCACCGCCGGCGGCAAGGGCCCGGACGGCACGCCCGCCCCCGCGGGCATGTTCACGGTCAGCCCGGCGCGACTCACCGTCCCCGCGGGCGGCACCGCCGAGGCCGCCGTCACCGCCGACACCAAGGTGGAGGCACCGAACGGCGCCTACAGCGGGGCCGTCGTCGCCACCGCCGAGGGCCAGAGCGTACGCAGCGCCTTCGCGGTCAACCGCGAAATCGCCTCCTACCCGGTCGAGTTGAAGAACCTCGGACGCGACGGGCAGGCGGCGAAGCACTTCCAGACCTACGTCACCGAGCTCAGCGATCAGTACGAGGTCAAGGAGTTCGAGCTCGACGAGACCAGCGACTCCAGCACGCTGCGGCTGCCGGCCGGCGAGTACACCGTCCAGTCGATGATCATCGAGGACCGCGCCGACCTGTCGAAGGGCCTGGACTGGATCGCCCAGCCCAAGCTCGTCGTCACCGACAAGGGCAGCTCCCTCACCCTGGACGCGCGGACGGCGAAGCCGGTGGACATCACGGTGCCCGACGGCGAGGCCACGCCCGACCAGGCCTTCATGTCGTACGGCGTGAAGAAGGGCTACCGGGACAACCGGTTCGCCTGGCAGCTGGACACGTATGACAACGTGCGCACGGCCCACCTCGGCCCCGAGCTCACGGACGGCTCGCTGAGCCAGGTCTGGGACGCCGACTTCGTCAAGGGCGAGAACACCCAGTACTCCCTGGTCTACGGCGGCACGGTCACGCGCCTCGGCGACGGCTACACCAAGCACGCCGCCGAGCGCGAACTGGCCCATGTCGACGCGGGTCTTGGCACGCTCGCCGCCGGCAAGACCGGGTGGATCTCCGCCGGCGGCTTCGTCAGGATCGGCGGCAGCTCGGTCCAGGGCTACACCTCGGGCCGGTTCACCGAGGCGCCGATGCGGCAGCACCTGTACCTGTCCACCGAGAACGACGCCACCTGGTACCTCAACGCCGACCAGATCGGCGACCCGCTGCCGAACGGCTGGCTGCCCACCGAAGTCGGCTACACGGTCTCCGGGAAGAAGTTCGAGGCCGGCCGCACCCACCGCACCGACTTCAACACCGGTGTCTTCGGGCCGGTGTTCGACGAGGAGGAGCGCGCCGGGATCACCCGCTCCGGCGACACGCTCTACGCCTTCCTCTCCATGTTCGCGGACGGGGACGGCCACGAGACCGGGATCTTCTCCGACATCGACCCGCCCGAGGCCACCACGACCCTCCACCGCAACGGCGAGAAGATCGCGGAGAGCGACAACGACCTGAGCTTCGCCTCGTTCGCCGTGCCGGCCGAGGACAGCGCGTACACGCTGACCACGACCCAGATCCGCGATCCGCGGTACTTCTGGGCGGGCACGCGCATCGACGCGAGCTGGAGCTTCCGCTCCAAGTCCGGCGACTCGGGCTGGGTGCCCGCCTCCACCGTCCGCTTCCACCCGGCCGTGGACCTGGAGTCGAAGGTCAAGGCCCACCGCCCGCTGCTCATCCCGTACGAGATCCAGGGCGCGGCGGCCGGAGACAACCTCAAGTCCCTGAAGATCGAGGCCTCTTACGACGGCGGCGAGCACTGGGTGACGGCACCGGCCCTCCTCGGCCGGGCCGCCGTCCTCGCCCCCGCCAAGGGCAAGGGCATCACGCTCCGCGCGACCGTCGTGGACCGGCAGGGCAACACCTCGAAGCTGACCTTCCACAACGCGTTCCTGGGCCGCTGATCCTTCAGCCGCCCCTGCGGAACACACCTGCGGCCGGGCACCCACCAGGTGCCCGGCCGCAGCGAGCCGTCCGTCCTCAGGCCCTCTTCAGGCCCTCCTCAGGCCGTGGGCAGCCGGTACAACCCGCCCTCCATCGGCTCCACCAGACCATCCGCCACCAGCCCGTCGAGGGCACGGGCCCGCTGCACCGGCTCGTCCCACACCCGGTCGAGCACGTCCTGCGGCACGGGCGCCACGGCCTCGCGCAGCACGGCGAGCAGCTTGCCGCGCACCTGCCGGTCGGTGCCCGCGTACGTCTGCCCGCGGCGCGGCGGCCCCTGATGCTCGGGCTTGCCCGCCTGCAGCCACGCACACTGCGCGGCGATCGGACACTTCCCGCACTCCTCGCCCTTCGCCGTGCACACCAGGGCGCCGAGCTCCATCGAGGCGGCGGCCCAGCGCGCGGCGGTGGCCTCCTCCTCGGGCAACAGCTCGCGGGCCAGGCGCCGTTCGGCCGCGGTGGTCGCGTTCGGCGGGTAGCGCACGCCGGTCACCGCGCGGGCGAAGACCCGGCGCACGTTGGTGTCGAGCACGGCATGCCGCTGCCCGTACGCGAAGGAGGCGACGGCCGCCGCGGTGTACTCGCCGATGCCGGGCAGCGCGAGCAGTTGGGCGTGCTTCGTCGGTACGTCGCCGCCGTGCCGCTCCGTTATGGCGACGGCGGCGCCGTGCAGCCGCAGCGCACGCCGCGGGTAGCCGAGCCGGCCCCAGGCGCGCACGGCCTCGCCCGGCGCCTCCTTCGCGAGGTCGGCGGGCCGCGGCCAGCGCGCGAGCCACTGCTCGTACACGGGAAGGACCCGGTTCACGGGCGTCTGCTGCAGCATGAACTCGCTGACCATCACGCCCCAGGCACCGGCATCGGGCCGGCGCCAGGGCAGGTCGCGGGCATGGGTGTCGAACCAGGCGATCACCTGCCGGTGCAGGGCCTCGTGCCCGGTGGACTCGGTGGGGGTGTCGGGCGTCTGGGTGGAGAGTGCGGTCGCAGTCATGACACCGGCGATCCTCCCACGGTCGGCCCGGGTTCCGGAGGGTGACGCCGCCGGGCGCGGGGTCATCGCACCCGCACCCGCGGCCCGGCCGTGCCGGTTGCGCGTAAGGCGCACCCCCCATTGCACCCGCACCCGCAGCCGCGCTCCGGGCGGAAGGGGACGGGGCGGAGGTGTAGGTGACGCGCCCCCTCACCGGCAGGCAGCCGCGCGACCGTCGGAAGGGGACGCGGCGGAGGTGTAGGTGACGCGCACCCTCACCGGCCCGCAGCCGCACGACCGTCGGAAGGGGACGGGGAGGGGTGCCGGTTACACGGGCGCCCCCGACCCGGACGTGCACGCTCGCAGACCTGCGGCGCCATTGCCCGTGTAACCGGTACCCCGGACCGGCACCGACCCCAAACGAACGGGAACGCGGATC
>NZ_FNFF01000007.1:7077-202739 GCF_900100315.1 Streptomyces indicus | reverse complement strand
GCCAAGGGCATGCTCGACGGCGGCGCCGACGTGATCTACCACGCCGCCGGTCTGGCCGGCCAGGGCACCATCGAGGCCACCGCCGACGCCAAGAAGTGGGCGATCGGCGTGGACTCCGACCAGTACAACCAGAAGGCCCTGGCCAAGTACAAGGACTACATCCTGACCTCGGTCACCAAGGGTGTCTCCGACGCGGTGTTCAACCTCGCCAAGTCCGTCCAGGACGGCAAGCCCGAGACCGGCGTCATCCGCGCCGACCTCAAGTCCGGTGGTGTCGCGCTCGCCGACTCCAACCCGGAGTTCATGAAGATGACCGAGGTGCAGGAGGCCGTGAAGAAGGCCGAAGAGGGCATCAAGAACGGTTCGATCAAGGTCAAGACCACCCCGTAAGACCTTGTACGTCACGAACGGACCCTGAACATCCGGACGTTCACCGTCGTGACACGGGACGGGAACGGGGTACGGCGAGCATCATCTCCCGTACCCCGTTTCCTTCCCTTCACGGAGGGCCACCCGCACGCGGCCCTCGATCCGGGCTCCGCCACTGAGACGAAGCCCGGGCTTCAACACTGACGTTGAACCAGGGGCGTTGCGCAGGACGCCCCTTCCCTGAGGAGAGTCGCCATCAAAGCGTCCAGCAGCCCTCCGGCCGACGGCCAGGCGCCTGCCGTAGAACTGGCGGGCATCACCAAGCGCTTCCCCGGTGTCGTGGCCAACCACGACATCCACTTCAGCGTCCGCAAGGGCACCGTGCACGCCCTGGTCGGCGAGAACGGCGCGGGCAAGTCGACGCTGATGAAGATCCTCTACGGCATGCAGAAGCCGGACGAGGGCACCATCGCGATCAACGGCGAGCAGGTCTCCCTGTCCAGCCCCGCCGACGCGATCGCCCGCGGCATCGGCATGGTGCACCAGCACTTCATGCTCGCCGACCAGCTCACGGTCCTGGAGAACGTGGTGCTCGGCAGCGAGAAGCTGTACGGCATCGGCGGCCAGGCCCGTAAGAAGATCAAGGAGATCTCCGACGCGTACGGCCTCGGGGTCAAGCCCGACGTCCTCGTCGAGAACCTCGGCGTCGCCGACCGCCAGCGCGTGGAGATCCTCAAGGTCCTCTACCGCGGCGCCCGCACGCTGATCCTCGACGAGCCCACCGCCGTCCTCGTGCCGCAGGAGGTCGACGCGCTCTTCGACAACCTCCGCGAGCTCAAGGCCGAGGGCCTGTCGGTCATCTTCATCTCGCACAAGCTCGGCGAGGTCCTCGCCGTCGCGGACGACATCACCGTCATCCGCCGCGGTACGACGGTGGGCACGGCGATCCCGTCCGAGACCACCCCGCGCCAGCTGGCCGAGCTGATGGTCGGCTCCGCCCTGCCCACCCCCGAGACCAGCGAGTCGACGGTCACCGACCGCCCGATGATCCAGGTCGAGGGGCTCCGCCTGGAGGCCGAGGGCGGCCGCCCGCTGCTGGACGACATCTCCTTCACGATCCACGAGGGCGAAGTCCTCGGAATCGCGGGCGTCGAGGGCAACGGCCAGACCGAGCTGATCGACGCGCTGATCGGCCTCAAGGGCGCCGACTCCGGCACGATCCGCCTGGCCGGCGAGGAGATCACCGCCTGGCCCACGCGCAAGCGCCGCGAGGACGGCATCGGGTACATCCCCGAGGACCGCCACCGCCACGGCCTGCTCCTCGAATCCCCGCTGTGGGAGAACCGCATCCTCGGCCACGTCACCGAGAAGCCCAACGCCAAGGGCCCCTGGCTGGACCTCAAGGCGGCCCAGGAGGACACCCGGCGGATCGTGCGCGAGTACGACGTCCGTACGCCGGGCATCGACGTCACCGCGGCCTCCCTGTCCGGCGGCAACCAGCAGAAGCTGATCGTCGGCCGCGAGATGAGCCACAAGCCACGCTTCCTGATCGCCGCCCACCCCACCCGCGGTGTGGATGTCGGCGCGCAGGCGCAGATCTGGGACCAGATCCGCGAGGCCCGCCGCGAAGGACTCGCGGTGCTGCTCATCTCCGCCGACCTCGACGAGCTCATCGGCCTCTCCGACACCCTGCGCGTGATCTACCGCGGCCGGCTCGTCGCGGACGCCGACCCGGCGACCATCACGCCCGAGGAGCTGGGCTCCGCGATGACGGGTGCCGCCACCGGCCACCTGGAGCACGACGAGGACGCCGAGCTGAGCGAGGCCACGCTGCTCGAGCAGCAGGCCCGCGAAGACGCGCCGGACGTCGTGGAGACGCCGGACCCGCAGGAAGCCCCGGAGGACGAGGCCCGATGAAGAAGTTCGACAAGGAGCGGGTGCTGCTCGCACTCGCCGGACCGGCCATCGCGCTGGTCGTGGCCGTGGCACTGACCTCGATCGTGCTGCTCGTCTCAGGCAAGAGCCCGTTCGAGCCGTACTCGATCATGTTCGAGCAGGCCACGTTCTCCGACATCCAGGTCCTGATCATCAACCAGGCCACGATGTACTACCTGGCCGCCGTCGCCGTGGCGGTCGGCTTCCGGATGAACCTGTTCAACATCGGCGTCGACGGCCAGTACCGGCTGGCCGCCATGACCACCGCACTGGTCGGCGCGCACGTGGCGCTGCCGTCCTTCCTCCAGGTGCCGATGCTGATCCTGGTCGCGATGCTCACCGGCGCCTTCTGGGCCGGTATCGCGGGCATCCTCAAGACCACCCGCGGCGTCAGCGAGGTCGTCGCCACGATCATGCTGAACGCCATCGCGACCAGCGTGATCGCCTGGCTGACCCTGCCGGAGAACTTCGGTGTCCTGGAGGGCAACAACTCCACGACGGGCCCGATGAACGAGTCCGGCTGGATCCCCGGCTTCGAGCTGCCCGGCGGCGAGGTCTACGGCCTCATCGTCCTCGCCGTCCTCGTCGGCATCGCGTACTGGCTGGTCCTCGGCCGCACCCGCTTCGGCTTCGACCTGCGCGCCACCGGCGCCTCCGAGTCCGCGGCCGCGGCCAGCGGTGTCAACGCCAAGCGCATGGTGCTCATGGCCATGCTCATCTCCGGTGCGCTCGCCGGTATCTCGGGTCTGCCGATCCTGCTCGGCGACTCGCACACCTACGGCCTGACCTTCCCGGCCGGCCTCGGCTTCACCGCCATCGGCATCGCGCTCCTCGGCCGCAACCACCCGGTCGGCATCGCGTTCGCGGCCCTGCTCTGGGCCTGGCTCGACAAGGCCTCGCAGGACCTCGACTACCGCGGTTACGACAAGGAGATCGCGGTCATCATGCAGGGCCTGATCGTCCTCGCGGTCGTCATCTCGTACGAGGCCGTACGTCAGTGGGGCCTCAAGCGTCAGCAGCAGCGCGTCGGCGAGGAGCTCGCGGCGGCAGCCCGTAAGTCGAAGAATTCCGAGGAGGTGGCTGCCCGATGACGACGGCAACCGACGTCAACAAGCCGAAGATGCAGCCGCGCCCGACCGGCCGCAAGCTCTCCCTGCCGATGATCATGATCGGTGTCGCGGGCCTGCTCGTGCTGGTCTCGATCGTCCGCCTGATCACCGGTGCGGACGGCATCACCTCCGTCGGCCAGATGTCCACCGCGCTCAAGCTCGCCGTGCCGATCGGCCTCGCCGGTCTCGGCGGTCTGTGGGCCGAGCGCGCAGGCGTCGTGAACATCGGCCTCGAAGGCATGATGATCCTCGGCACCTGGTTCGGCGCCTGGGCCGGCTACCAGTGGGGCCCGTGGACCGGTCTGGTCTTCGGTGTCATCGGCGGCGCGATCGGCGGTCTGATCCACGCGATCGCCACGGTCACCTTCAAGGTCAACCACATCGTGTCCGGTGTCGCGATCAACATCCTCGCGATCGGCGCCACCCGCTACATGTCCACCTTCGCCTTCGAGGGCGTCGAGGGCGGCACCTCGAAGCAGTCCCCGCCGGTCGAATCGCTCGGCACCTTCTCCATCCCGGGCCTGTCCACCTGGCTGGACTCGCTCAACGAGAAGGGCTGGTTCCTGATCTCGGACATCGCCGGCCTGCTCGGCGGCGTGGTCACGGGCCTGTCCCCGCTGACCGTCATCGCGATCGCCCTGGTGCCCGTCTCCTGGTGGATCCTGTGGCGCACGTCCTTCGGTCTGCGCCTGCGCTCCTGCGGTGAGCACCCCGTCGCCGCCGAGTCCCTCGGCGTCAACGTCTACAAGTACAAGTACCTGGCCGTCATCATCTCGGGCGGCTTCGCGGGACTCGGCGGAGCGTTCCTCTCCATCGTCTCCGCGAACATCTACCTCGAGGGCCAGACGGGCGGCCGCGGCTACATCGGTCTCGCCTCGATGATCTTCGGCAACTGGATGCCGGGCGGACTCGCCCTCGGCGCGGGCCTGTTCGGCTACACCGACAGCCTCAACCTGCGCGGCGGCGGCACCAACGTGCACGCGCTGCTCCTGCTCCTGTTCTTCCTCCTGGTCATCGCGATCGGCTGGATGATCTGGCAGAAGCGGTACGTGCCGGCCCTGGTCACCTCGGCCGTGGCGGCCCTCGTCCTGGTCTGGTACCTGCTCACCAACGAGGTCCCGAGCCAGTTCGTGACGGCCACGCCGTACGTCGTGACCCTCCTCGTCCTGGCCCTGTCGGCCCAGCGTCTGCGCATGCCCAAGGCGGACGGCCAGCCCTACTACAAGGGCCAGGGCAAATGACCGACCCCCGTCAGGAAGCTGACTGGGGGGAACTGCGAGCGGCGGCCCGGGACGCGATGTCCCGGGCCTACGCCCCGTACTCGGGCTACCCGGTCGGCGCGGCGGCGCTGGTCTCCGACGGCCGGGTGGTCACGGGCTGCAACGTCGAGAACGCCTCGTACGGCCTCGGCCTGTGCGCCGAATGCGGCCTCGTCTCGTCCCTCGCGGCGGGCGGCGGCGGCTGGCTCACCCACTTCACCTGCGTGGACGGCCGGGGCGAGATCCTCGTCCCGTGCGGCCGCTGCCGGCAGCTCCTGTACGAGTTCGGCGGCCCCGAACTCCTCGTGGAGACCCCGGAGGGCATCGTCCCGCTCTCGGCGATGCTCCCGCAGGCCTTCGGCCCGGAGCACCTGAACCGCTGACCGGCGCCGACCGCCCGCGCCGCGGCCGGCACCCCACACATCGCACCGCACTGCACCGCATCGCACCGCACTGCACCGCACAACGAGGAAGGCCCCCATGGACGCCATCACCGTCATCCGAGCCAAGCGGGACCGGGGAGAGCTGACTCCCGAGCAGATCGACTGGGTCATCGACGCGTACACCCGCGGCGAGGTGGCCGACTACCAGATGGCCGCCCTCAACATGGCGATCCTCCTCAACGGCATGAACCGTCAGGAGATCGCCCGCTGGACCGCCGCCATGATCGCCTCCGGCGAGCGCATGAGCTGGGACAGCCTGAGCCGCCCCACCGCCGACAAGCACTCCACGGGCGGCGTGGGCGACAAGATCACGCTGCCGCTCGCCCCGCTCGTCGCGGCCTGCGGCGCCGCGGTGCCGCAGCTCAGCGGCCGCGGCCTCGGCCACACCGGCGGCACCCTCGACAAGCTGGAGTCGATCCCGGGCTGGCGCGCGCTGCTGTCCAACGAGGAGATGCTCGACGTCCTCGACTCCACCGGCGCGGTCATCTGCGCGGCCGGCGACGGCCTCGCCCCCGCCGACAAGAAGCTCTACGCGCTGCGCGACGTCACGGGCACCGTCGAGTCGATCCCGCTGATCGCCTCCTCGATCATGTCGAAGAAGATCGCCGAAGGCACGGGCTCCCTCGTCCTCGACGTCAAGGTCGGCTCCGGCGCCTTCATGAAGACCCTGGAGGACGCCCGCGAACTCGCCTCCACCATGGTCGAGTTGGGCACCGACAGCGGCGTACGCACCGTGGCGCTGCTCACCGACATGTCCACCCCGCTCGGTCTGACCGCGGGCAATGCGCTCGAAGTCCGCGAATCCGTCGAGGTGTTGGCGGGCGGCGGCCCGAAGGACGTGGTCGAGCTGACCCTCGCGCTGGCCCGCGAGATGCTGGACGCGGCCGGTCTCAAGGACGCCGACCCGGCGAAGGCCCTCGCGGACGGCTCGGCCATGGACGTGTGGCGGCGCATGATCGCCGCGCAGGGCGGCGACCCGGACGCGGAGCTGCCGACCTCCCGCGAGCAGCACGTGATCACTGCGCCGTCCTCCGGCGTCCTGTCCCGCCTGGACGCGTACGACGTCGGTGTCGCGGCCTGGCGCCTGGGTGCGGGCCGCGCGCGCAAGGAGGACCCGGTGCAGGCGGCGGCCGGTGTGGAGATCCACGCCAAGCCCGGCGACGCGGTACAGGCGGGTGCGCCCCTGCTGACCCTGCACACGGACACCCCGGAGCGCTTCGCGTACGCCATCGAGTCCCTCGCCTCGGCGTACGAGATCGCCCCCGAGGGCACCGCGGTGGACCCGAACCCGATCGTCATGGACCGCATCGCCTGACGCTTCACGGGCCTCATGGCCTGACGCTCCACGGAACGCGTCGCCTGAAGTGGCACCGGCACAGCGAGGGGCGCCCGGACGGATACCGTCCGGGCGCCCCTCGCCCGTCTCACCCCGTCAAGTCGGGGTCGGGCTCGCGCCCTCGCTCCTCCACGGCGCCCAACACCTCGGAAAGACCGGTCAGTTGGAGCAGCCGGAGCAGCGCAGGTCCGGGGTCGCGGATCCTGACCCCCGCACCCGCCCTGCGTGCCGTGAGGCGTAGTCGGGCCAGTGCGTCGATCACCGCGAAGTCCGCCTGGCCCGCGTGGTGCAGGGCGAGGGCGTCGACGATCACCTCGTCGGCGCCGGTCCGCTCCAGCTGTCCGCTCAGGTGCGCGCACAGCTGCGGGACCTGGGCACGGGTGAGGGGCGCCGCGAGGCGCAGGACGACGGGCTCAACGGTAGTCATGCAGGGGAGACCGTCCCGGCGCCGAAAACTCATCGGCCGCCGCCGGGACGGTCTCACTCCCCGGACAGGGGCAGGCGGGGACTGCCGCGCCCCGCCTCCTACGCGGCCCCCGCCGGCAACGACTCCGGCAGCCCGAACAGCGGGAACCACCGCTTGGTGTCCAGGAAGGCATTGAGCCCCGAGATCTTCCCGTCCGTGATCTCGATGACCTGGAGCGCCCAGGGCGAGTACGTGCCGTCCTCGTTGAGGTGGTACTGGCCGAACGCGGGCGTGCCGTTGGCCACCGTCGCGATGAGCTTTCCGTCGCGGCACTTGGCGCCCTGCACGAGGTGCCAGTTGACGATGTCCTCGTGGCCGACCAGCCACAGGTCGAACGGGGGCATGGACATGATGGCGTCCTCGTGGAGCAGGGACGTCAGGGCTTCCATGTCATAGCCCTCGAAGGCCGCCACATAGCGGTCGAGCAGCTTCTGCTGCTCGTCGTCCAGCGGGTCGACGGTGTCCGTCTCCTTCACACCGCCGGTGTCCGCGAGGGTGGCCCGCGCCCGTTGCAGCGCACTGTTCACCGACGCCACCGACGTGTCGAGCAGCTCCGCGACCTCGCTGGCCTTCCACGCGAGCACCTCGCGCAGGATGAGCACCGCACGCTGCTTGGCGGGCAGGTGCTGGAGCGCCGCCACGAACGCGAGGCGGACCGTCTCGCGCGCCACCGCGGTCTCCGCGGGGTCCGCCGACGAGGGCAGCACACGGCCGTCGGGGACCGGCTCCAGCCAGGTGATCTCCGAACGCTCGTTGAGCACCGCGGTCGCCTGGTGGGCCTGCTCGGTGAGGTCCATCGGCCGGGCCCGCTTGTTCCCCGCGTTCAGCATGTCCAGGCACACATTCGTCGCGATCCGGTACAGCCACGAGCGCAGCGAGGAGCGCCCCTCGAACTTGTCGTACGCACGCCAGGCGCGCACGAAAGTGTCCTGCACGGCGTCCTCGGCCTCGAAGCCGGAGCCGAGCATCCGGTAGCAGTACCCGGTCAGCTCGGTCCGGTGCTTCTCCATCCGCAGGTCCAGGTCCTCCCTGGTCCCCACGGAGCCGCTCGGATCCGTACCCCCCAGACCCGTACCGCTTCGGCCCGCACCACTCAGATCAGACGATCCCGCCATTGGGTTCACCCCTGTAGCCCTCGACACTGGCACTTCGAAAGCTACAGGGCCCCACTGACAATCGCCCGTGAGCAGCGAAAACCCGTCCCAGCCCTTGACATCCGGCCAAAGGTTGGCCGGAGCGTCACGCGGCCGGGGTCACCTCACCGGCGACCTGTCACGTCCCGGGCTTACGCCCGTACACGTACACGTCGTCGCCCTTCTTCAGCATGCTCCAGTACTTCTGGGCGTCGGCCTTGCGCATGTTCACGCAGCCGCCCGAGCCCGGAGGCGCGTACATGCTCTTGTCCACCTGGTGGAAGGCGATGCCGCCGTCGAAGAACTGCGTGTACGGCATCCACACCTTGTAGATGGTCGACCAGTGGTTGAGCTTGCGGAGGTAGATCTTCTTCGCGCCCGTCCTGGTCTCCGCGCCGTTGCGCCCCGTCCGCACCGGCACCGGACCGTACTTGAGCGTCCTGCCGTCCTGGATCCAGCTGATCTGGAGCGTCAGGTCCACGCAGGCGATACGGCCCTTGTTGGTCGGGCACTTGCCCGCCGCATTGGGGTTCTTCGCCGCGAGTACGGGCTTCTGCTTGAGCATCAGGCTCATCACGCCCCAGGTGACGGGGCCCGCGTACCCGATGTTCGGCTTGATCAGATGCTTGGTCTGGAACGCCCGTATCGCCGTGCAGTCGGCGGCGGACTGCCGTCCGTCCACGCGCAGCCCGAGGAACTTCTCGACCTGCTTCTGATACGGACCCGTGCTCGTCGTACAGCTCGCCGCGCTTGCCGAACCCGCGCTGAGCGCCACGCTCAGCGGTACCACCAGTGCCGTGACCCCCGTGGCCGCAACCACTCTCCGTGCTCTCCTACGCATGGCCGTCGTCCCTTTCGGCGCAGTGAGCCTCCCGGCGGAAGAGTGCCGGGAAGTCTCTGCTGATAGGACGACCCTGAAGTAAGCCTGGTTGTACCGAAATCCCTGCCAATTCCTGGGAAATTCAGGGGAGTTCGGAGCAGTCCGTACTTACCGGGCCGCGAGGAGCATCCGCTGTTCCACACGCGCCGCATGCGACCCGTAGAGCGTCACCGACACCACGCCGAGCACCGCGACGAGACCGAGCACGACGGTGGCCGGCCAGCCGCCCGCGTGGAAGGCGAGCGCGCCGAGCGTGCCGCCCGCGCTGGAGCCGATGTAGTACGCGGACTGGTACAGCGCCGAGGCCTGCGCGCGTCCGGTGGTCGCGGTCCGGCTCACCGACGAGGAGGCCACCGCGTGCCCCGCGAAGAAGCCGGCCGTGATGAGCACGAGGCCGAGCAGGATGCCCGCGAGGGAGCTGGTCAGCGAGAGCAGCAGACCGGCGGCCGTGGTGCCGACCGCCAGGTACAGCGCGCCCCGGCGGCCCAGCCGACCCACCAGCTTGCCCGCGGTCGCCGAGGAGACGGTGCCGACGAGGTAGACGAGGAAGACGGAGCCGACAACGCCCTGCGGCAGGCTGAACGGTTCGTCCACGAGCCGGTAGCCGATCACCGTGTACACCGCGCCGAAGACGGTCATGAACAGCGCGCCGATCACGTACAGGCGCACCAGCAGCGGGTTCGACAGATGGCCGCGGACCGTCCCGTACAGGGCGCGCGGGTTCAGCGAACCGGCCTTGAAGTTACGGGGCCTGGGGAGCAGCGCACGGAAGGCGAGCCCGCACACCAGCGCCATCACGCCGACCGCGAGCAGCGCCGCGCGCCAGCCCCAGGCCTGCGCGATCCAGCCGGAGACGATACGGCCGCTCATGCCGCCGATGCTGTTGCCCGCGACGAACAGACCGACCGCGGCGACCAGCGCCTTCGGCCGCACCTCCTCCGCGAGATACGCCATCGCGGAGGCCGGCAGACCCGCGAGCGCCGCACCCTGCACGGCGCGCAGCGCGACCAGCCAGCCCAGACTCGGCGCGAAGGGCACGAGCAGCCCGACCACCACGGCCACGCTCAGCGAGACGGTCATCAGGGTGCGCCGCCCGAACCGCTCCGAGAGCGCGCTCAGCGGCAGCACGAACAGGGCCAGCGCCCCGGTCGCGGCGGACACGGTCCAGCTCGCGTCGTCCGCGGTGACCGCGAACTCGCCGGAGATGGCGGGCAGTAGGGCCTGCGTGGAGTAGAGGAGGGCGAAGGTGGCGAGGCCGGCGGCGAAGAGCGCGAGGCTGATCCGGCGGTAGCCGGGGAGGCCGGGCGCGAGCCGGGAATCTTCCGGAGCGGTGTCAGGGGACTGGGGGGCGAGGGCACCCGCGGTGTGGGCGGATGCCCTGCTACTGGCGGCAGGCATGCTTCGAAATTAGGCCCGCTCGATTCATGCGTCCAATGCACGGACTCGCGATAATCGTTCCCATGCCGCATGAGTCGAGGTCACCGTCGGGCCTGTCACCGAACAGTGACACAAAAGACATCCAGAAGCTGGCCGAACTGGACCCGGAGTCCTGGTCGGCGGTCCTCGCGCCGCGCCTGGCGTACTTCGCCGCGGTGGCCCGCGCCGAGCACGTCACGCGCGCTGCCCAGCAGCTCCAGGTCCCGCAGTCCACGGTCTCGCGCGCCCTCGTCCGGCTCGAACGCGACTTGGGCGTGGACCTGTTCGCCCGGCACGGCCGCACCGTCTCGCTCACCGCCGCGGGCCGCACCTTCCTCGCCACGGTCGAGCGCGCGCTCGGCGAGGTGGAGCGCGCGGCCGAGTCCGTACGGGCCGACGCGGACCCCGAGTCCGGCAAGGTCGCCTTCGGCTTCCTGCACACCATGGGCTCGGAGACGGTCCCCGAGCTCATCCGCGCGTTCCGCGCCGACCACCCGCGCGTCCGCTTCACGCTCGTGCAGAACTACGGCGAGTGGATGCTGGAGCACCTGCGCTCGGGCGAACTCGACCTCTGCCTCACGTCCCCGGTCCCGGACGCCCCCGACCTCGCGGCCCGCCGCCTCGACGAGCAGCGCCTGCGCCTGGTCGTCCCCGAGGACCACCACCTCGCCTCGCGCAAACGCATCCGGCTCGCGGAGGCCGCCGAGGAGGCCTTCATCATGCTGGAGCCGGGCTACGGACTGCGCCGCATCACCGACGCCCTGTGCGCGGAGGCGGGTTTCCGTCCGCGTATCGCCTTCGAGGGCGAGGAGGCGGAGACGCTGCGCGGCCTCGTCGCGGTGGGCCTCGGCGTCGCCCTGCTGCCGCCACCGGCCCGCCCCCGCCCGGGAGTTGTGGAGCTGTCGATCGTGGGCCAGCGCGCGGTCCGCGAGATCGGCGTGGCCTGGCTGGAGGGCCACCCGGACACACCGCCGGTCGCGGCGTTCAAACGGTTCCTGCTGACGCGGAAGGGGCGGTTGCTCGCCTGACCGGCCACTCACCCTGAAGCCGCCGGCACCCCACCCCACCGGGGCGCTCAGCGCATCAACGCCCGCCCGAACCCAGAAGCCAGCGGCATCCGCAGCCCCAGCGGCGGCGGCGCCGCGAACGCGTCCGCGACCGGCCGCGCGAAGGGCTGCCCCAACAGTGCACCGCGTACGAAGTCCACCGCGAGCGCGAACACCTCGGCCCGGTGCTGGAGCATCGCGTGCCCGTCGGAGTGCACCTCGAAGCGTGCGGTGTCCCGGTTGGTCTTCTTCAGACGCTCGGCATAGCGGAAGGACAACTCGGGGTCGGTCCGCTCGTCGTTGGTCCCGTGCGCGATCAGCACATGCCGCCCCACCAGCTGCTTCACCGGTTCGGGCGCGAGCGCGACATCCTTGTCGGGCAGCCAAGGGGCAAGCGCGAGCACGGAGTTGACGGCACTGTGCCCGCCTGCGTGCAGCGCCGCCCGGCCGCCCATGTCGATCCCGGCGAGACAGACGGGCACGTCCCCGTAGCGCCGTACGACCTCGTCGGCCGCCCACAGGGCGTCGGCGGCGGGCTGGGCGTCCGTCCCGTTCCAGCCCCGGCAGCGGTAGTGCACCGCGTGCGCGACCAGGCCCTCCTCGCGTCCGGCCCGGGCCAGCCTGCGGCCGAGCGCGCGCACGTTGGCGAGCGCGAGCGGGTGGGCCCGCCGCGTGGAGGTCACGTCCCCGGCCGGGAGCAGCAGCACCACACCGCCGACGCTGCGCCCCGGAGTCAGCTCGTGCCCGATGGCCCGCCCAAGTCGGGCCCCGCGCACCGGCATTGCTTCCTGTGCCATGGCAGAACAGTCTCAGAAATACAGGTGTACGGAACCTGGACCGGCGATCACTGTTACGTATCGACGTGGGATGTCACAGCAGGGGGGCAGCAGGGGCGGCCGAGGGCGTATCCGACCCGTACCCGAGCCGCATCCGACCGGTACTCGCCCCGTATCGGAACCCCGCAGGCAGCGAATCCGTAACGGAGAGGAGCAATCTACGCGCGTAGGCGTTAGAGTGCGGAAATGACGAGCCAGACCACACCCTCCCCGACCCCGGACCAGATCCGCCGGGCCCCCAAGGTGCTGCTTCACGACCACCTCGACGGCGGCCTGCGCCCCGGGACGATCATCGATCTCGCCCGAGAGACGGGCTACGAAGGCCTTCCCGAGTCCGAGCCCGACAAGCTCGGCATCTGGTTCCGCGAAGCCGCCGACTCCGGTTCGCTGCCGCGCTACCTGGAGACCTTCGCGCACACCTGCGCCGTCATGCAGACCAAGGAGGCCCTCTTCCGGGTCGCCGCCGAGTGCGCCGAGGACCTCGCGGAGGACGGCGTCGTCTACGCCGAGATCCGGTATGCGCCCGAGCAGCACCTGGAGAAGGGCCTCACCCTCGAAGAGGTCGTCGAGGCGGTCAACGAGGGCTTCCGCGAGGGCGAGCGCCGCGCCAAGGCCAACGGCCACCGCATCCGCGTCGGCGCCCTGCTCACCGCGATGCGCCACGCGGCCCGCGCCCTGGAGATCGCCGAGCTCGCCAACCGCTACCGCGACCTCGGCGTGGTCGGCTTCGACATCGCGGGCGCCGAGGCCGGCTTCCCGCCCACCCGCCACCTCGACGCCTTCGAGTACCTCAAGCGCGAGAACAACCACTTCACGATCCACGCGGGCGAGGCCTTCGGCCTGCCCTCGATCTGGCAGGCCCTTCAGTGGTGCGGCGCGGACCGCCTCGGCCACGGCGTGCGGATCATCGACGACATCCAGGTCGCCGACGACGGCACCGTGAAGCTCGGCCGGCTCGCCGCGTACGTACGAGACAAGCGCATCCCTCTCGAGATGTGCCCGACGTCCAACCTTCAGACGGGCGCGGCCAGTTCCTACGCCGAGCACCCCATCGGCCTGCTGCGCAAGCTGCACTTCCGCGCGACCGTGAACACGGACAACCGCCTGATGTCCGGCACGAGCATGAGCCGCGAATTCGAGCACCTGGTCGGCACGTTCGGCTACACGCTCGACGACATGCAGTGGTTCACAGTCAATGCGATGAAATCAGCATTCATTCCTTTCGATGAACGACTGGCCATGATCAACGACGTGATCAAGCCCGGTTACGCCGAGCTGAAGTCGGAGTGGCTGTTCCAGCAGACCGCTGCGACCAGCGGTTCCGAGGCCTGAGCAGGCGAAGAGCGCGTACGCAGAAACGGCCGGGAAGATCAATTCGCGGCCGTTTTTCGTGCGTTGACGGTGTTTGCGGGCGCGCAGCGAGCGTGGATAGCTTGCGGGACCGCTCAAGAACTCCCCGTCTCCAAGGACGTATTCACCATGAAGCAGTCTGCCAAGACCCTCGGTGTCGCCGCTCTCGGTGCCGCTTTCGCCGCAGCCGGCGCATCCGCCGCGTCGGCAGCGCCCGCTCTGCCCGACCCCGCCCAGGCCGTCGGTTCCGTCGCCAAGGACCTGCCGGTCGGCCAGGTGACCAAGACCCTGCCGGGCGCGTCCGAGGCGGTGGATGCCGGGCAGAACGCCCTCACGAACGGTCTGAGCACCGCCAAGCCCACCGTCGAGAAGGCGCTGCCCGCCGACGCCGACCCGGTCAAGGGCCTGCTCGGCGGCCTGCCGGTGAACCCGGGCTCCCTGCCGGTGGCCGGCGGCCTGCCCGTGGACGGCCTCCCGGTCAGCGGTCTGCCGGGCGTCGGCGGCGGTCTGCCCGTCTCGGGCCTGCCGATCGGCTGACGAGCACGTCGCCCGCGTACGGCCTGCGTACGCGTGAGCCGCGGCCACGCGGAAGGGCGCCCTCCGGAGTTCTCACTCCGGGCGGGCGCCCTTCGCCGTTCAGGTACGGATGGTGCTCAAGGTGGTGCTTACCACGCAGGCGCGGTGTCCTTGTGGACGGAGCCCTTCTCGGCGGGCAGCAGCGCCCACAGCGCCAGGTAGAGCAGGAACTGGGGGCCGGGCAGCAGACACGAGACGAGGAAGATCACGCGCATCGTGGTCGCGGAGGTGCCGAAGCGCTTCGCCAGCGCTGCGCACACTCCGCCGATCATCCGTCCGTTACGAGGGCGGGCAAGGGCGGTCATGGTGGCTCCTTCGCGAACCGTTGGTGAGGCTCCCTGGTCGGTGCCTCGATCTGCTTCAAAACTACGGTCGCGAGCGGGACAAAACGTCAGGCTACGGGGCGATCCCGACCCTGGGAATCGTCGGGGTCGACCCCTGAGGGACCTCGTCCCGGGGGAGGGGGGCCCGCTTGGGAACCCCCTTCATACGGCGGATACGGGCCCGCGCCGCCGGTACGACGGCCAGGTGCACGACGGCCACGCCGAGGGTGTTCAGCATGAGCGAATCGATGTCGACGACCTGTCCCGGTACGGCGGTCTGGAGCAGCTCGATACCGAGCGAGAGCATCGCGCCCGCCGCGACGGTCCGCAGGAAGGACCCCAAGGTGGAGGCGTGCAGCCGGCCCCCGGCCATCGGCAGCAGCACCCCGAGCGGGGCCAGCAGCGCCAGCGCCTCGCCGATCCGGCGCACGGCCTGACCGGGCCCGAGCGCCAGATCCGCCTTGATCCCGGCGAACGGCTGCAGGTTCGCGGCCGTCACCCAGGCGACATCGAGGGGCCGCAGCGTGAGCCAGCCGACGAAAGCGAGATGCGCGACGAGGAGCACGACTCCTGCCGCACGAAAGCGGATGACGGCAACCCCGCCAAGTCCCTGACGCTGCACGCCCCCCTAGACGCAGCCTCACGTTGAAACGGTTCCGCACTTCCGGGAAGCGGAGGGAAGTGGTGCGGCAACTGTCGGCCGCGGCCGCTACGGGGCAACGCAGCCGTGGGGCAACTGTCAGCCGCGGGGCACTCTTCAGCCCGTGGGGCAACTATCAGCCCGTCCGGCGTTTGAGGACGAGCGCCGTTCAGGCGCGATACGGGGGCAAGGGGCGAAGCCCCAAAAGGGGGTGCAGGGGGCGAAGCCCCCGCGTGGGTGCCCACCCAGGGGGGCCGGGGCGCAGCCCCAGCGCGGGTCCCCGGGGCGAAGCCCCAGGCTTGGGTGCCCACCCAGGGGTCCGGGGGCGGAGCCCTCGGTTTCGGGGAGGGGCGGGTAGGGGAAAGCCCAACCCCACCTCAGCCCAACCGGACCCGGCCCCCGAAAAAAGAACCCTCACCCCACCGACCCCGAAGGCACCGGCACAACCTCCGGCCGCGCCCGCACCTCATCCGTGCACCGATAGCTCCGCAACGCGGAGTCCTCCTGCGTGCCGCCGAGCAGCACGGCCTCCTCACCGGCCCCCACCCCGTGCACCAGCGTGCACACCACCTGCGCCCGCGCGAACGCCGACAGCCGCTCGGGCGGCGTGCTGAGCCGCAGCGCCCGCTCGGGGTCACCCCGCTGAGGCCCCCGTACGGTGAGCGCGGACCGCACGTCGGAGCTGAACCCGGCCTTGTCCTCCGCCCCCGACGGCAGCTCCCGCAGCTCGTCGAGCAGCGCTTGGGCCAGGTCCACCCGGTCGTTCGCCGACCGCCCGTCCGCCAGCGTGACCGACCGGTCGACGCTCACCAGCTGGGACCCGCAGATCAGGAACACCTGCACCGGCAGCCCCGCGGCCGACTGCGCGCTGACGTCGGGCGCCGAGCGCGTGCACGGCACCCGGGACGGCGCGGTCCCGAACTCGGTCGGCACCTCGGTGGCCCGGATCCCGCACCCGGAGAGCCCGGCCAGCAGCCCCGCCGCGAGCAGCGCCACGGCAGCACCACGCCGCCTCATCGCGCCCCCTCCACGGTGCCGGCGGAAGCAGACGACCCCGACGCACCCGAACCGCCCGACCCACCGGACCTGCCCGGCCCACCGGACCCGTCAGACCCACCGGCCCGGCTCGACCCACCGGACCCACCCGAGCCATCCGACCCGTCAGACCCGTCAGACCCTTCCGATCCACCCGAGGCCCCACCCGAGGCCCCCGCCCCGTCACCCCGCCCCCGCTCCACCAGCTCCGAAGCATCCCGCGGCAGCCGCAGCGTGAACACCGCACCGCCCTCGGGAGAGTTCGCCGCGCTGATCTCGCCGCCGTGGATGTGCGCGTTCTCCAGCGCGATCGAGAGCCCGAGCCCGGACCCCTCCGACCGCGGCCGCGAGGCGCTCGCCTTGTAGAAGCGGTCGAAGACGTGCGGCAGCACCTCCTCGGGGATGCCCGGACCGTGGTCGCGTACCGAGATCACGATCTCCTCGCCGCCTTCGCCCTCCGTACGCACCGAAACCCGCACCGGAGAGCCGCCGTGCTTGAGCGCGTTGCCGATCAGATTCGCCAGGATCACATCGAGCCGGCGCGGGTCGAGCCGCGCCATGATGCCGCGCTCGGCGTCCAGGTCCACCGCGTCCAGCCAGGCCCGCGCGTCGATGCACGCAGTGATCTGGTCCGCGAGGTCCACGTCGTCGAGGACCAGCCGGGCCGTGCCCGCGTCGAAGCGGGTGACCTCCATCAGGTTCTCCACGAGGTCGTTGAGCCGCCGCGTCTCGCTCACCACGAGCCGTACGGCCGGCGCGATCATCGGGTCGAGGCTGTCCTCCTCCTCTTCGAGGACCTCGGTCACCGCGGTGATCGCCGTCAGCGGCGTACGCAGCTCGTGGGACATGTCCGCGACGAAGCGCCGGCTCGACTCCTCCCGCGCGCTCATGTCCGCGACCTTCTTCTCCAGGGACTCCGCGGTCCGGTTGAACGTCCGTGACAGCTCGGCCAGTTCATCCGTGCCCGACACCCGCAGGCGCGTGTCCAGCTTGCCCTCGCCTAGCCGCCGCGCGGCAACTCCGAGCCGGTGCACGGGCTTCAGGACGGTGGTCGCCGCGGCCTGCGCGAGCAGCGCGGCCCCGATCAGCGCCAGCGTCGTCGCGATCCCGAGCGACCACGCCAGCGAACTCAGGTCCTTCTGCTCGGGCGCGAGCGACTTCAGCATGTAGCCGGTCGGCCCGTCGCCCGTCACGCGCGTACCGCCGACGAGATACGGCGTCCCGCCGGACTCGGTGCGCTGCCAGAACATCCGATACGTGGCCTCGCCCCCGGAGGCCGACTGCTGCGGCTCGTTCACCGCGTCCTGCAACGAGGCCGGCACGTCGTCGAGCGTGAACGTGGCCGGGGTCCCGGCCTTGGCGGAGAGCACTTGGCCGTCCGCGCTCTCGGCGATGAGCAGCACGCTGTACTGCTGGCTGCTGCGCGCCATCAGGTTGGCCGCGTCCTGGAGTTCGGCCTGTCCGGGGTCGAGCTGGAGCGTGGCCGCGCGGCTCTGCATCTCCTCCTGGAAATCGTTCAGCGCGGCATCCTGGGTGCGGGTGAGCAGGGCCTCGCGGTTGAGCCAGTACGCGATCCCCGAGGCGGAGACGGCGGCGGTCAGCGCGACCAGGCCGAACACCACGACCAGCCGCAGCCGCAGACTCGTGAACCGCAGCTTCGCGGCCACCCGCCGCCCCCAACGCGCCTTGCCCGCAGGGGAGTCGGAGGCGTCCGGCGCCCCGGCGGACCGGTGGCTCCGCGGCGTACGCGTCGTCACTGAGGCGCGTCCAAGCGGTAGCCCACGCCGCGCACGGTACGGATCAGCGTCGGCGAGGACGGCACGTCCTCCACCTTCGCGCGCAGCCGCTGCACACAGGCGTCCACAAGGCGCGAGTCGCCGAGGTAGTCGTGCTCCCACACCAGCCGCAGCAACTGCTGCCGGGACAGCGCCTGTCCGGGCCTGCGGCTCAGCTCCAGGAGCAGCCGCAGCTCGGTGGGCGTCAGCTGCAGATCCTCACCGTTCTTCGTGACCGTCATCGCCGAGCGGTCGATCACCAGCGAACCGAACGTGGCCGCGTCGTTGGCCTCCCGCTCGCCGCGGCGGAGCACCGCGCGGATCCGCGCGTCCAGCACCCGGCCCTGCACCGGCTTGACGACATAGTCGTCCGCGCCGGACTCCAGGCCGACCACCACGTCGATGTCGTCGTTGCGCGCGGTGAGCAGGATGATCGGCAACTGATCCGTGCGCCGGATCCGCCGGCACACCTCGAAGCCGTCGATGCCGGGCAGCATCACATCCAGCACGATGAGGTCCGGCCGCTGCTCGCTGAGCAGCTTCAGGCCGTCCTCGCCGGTGGCAGCCGTGGCCACGCGGTGACCCTGGCGTGTCAGTGACATCTCCAGGGCCGTCCGGATGGCGTCGTCGTCCTCGATCAGCAACAGGGAAGGCACCAGGTCATTCTGGCCCATCGCACGGCTCCGTATCGACAGTTGGGCAGCTCCTGAACCCAACCCCCGTAGGACCCCCATAAAGACACAGCCCCCTGTGACAGGTCTGTGACAGTCGGCTGACACCGCCGTCGAAGTGGCCGGGCAGGATTCTCAGCACACGGAAACACCACGGACTCCACGACGGGGGGCGCGAGATGAACACGCTGTCGCACAGCACCGGCACAAGCGCAGTTGTCACGCGTCTGCACGATGTCGCGAAGGCCAACGGGGGCAACGGGGGTTACGAGAAGTCCGGCGCCGTGAGCGGGCGGGGGTGCGCTCGTGGTGCCGGACGTCAGCACACCGGTCACACGGGGTTCATGACCGTGATCGACGTGGCCGGACCGACTGACGGGGGAGCCGCGTACAGGGAGGACTCGGGGGAGCAGGCGCCCCGCTCGGAGGCCGAGTTCACGGCTTACGTGCAGGAACGCCGCGCCTCCCTGTACGCCACCGCCTACCACCTCACCGGTGACCGTTTCGAGGCCGAGGACCTCCTCCAGAGCGCCCTCTTCTCGACGTACAAGGCCTGGGACCGTATCTCGGACAAGGCCGCGGTCGGGGGCTACCTCCGCCGCACCATGACGAACCTGCACATCAGCGCGTGGCGCCGCCGCAAGCTGAACGAGTACCCGACCGAGGAGCTGCCGGAGACGGCCGGCGACACGGACGCGATGCGCGGCACCGAGCTGCGCGCGGTCCTGTGGCAGGCGCTCGCCCGGCTGCCGGAACTCCAGCGCACGATGCTGGTCCTGCGCTACTACGAGGGCCGCACCGACCCGGAGATCGCCGACATCCTCGACATCAGCGTCGGCACGGTGAAGTCCAGCATCTGGCGCTCGCTGCGCCGGCTGCGCGAGGACGAGGTCCTGGCCTTCGGCCGCGACCAGGAGGAGTGCTTCGGCGAGCTGGTCGCCTGAGCCGCTCCTCGTACGAGGTGTCGGCCGCCGTCCCCGGGGGGAGGCGGCGGCCGGATGGGGGTCCGGAGCCCTGAAGGGCACCGGAGAGCCCGGTGGGATCCACGGGGGACGTGGGATCCCGCAGGGCGCACGGGGGGTAACGGGGAAAACGGGGGGCTCTCCCACGGGGGACGAGGGGGAGCAGCAGGCAGCGGGACCGGAGAGGCCGGGGGGTCTTGTCCGGTCCCGCTGCTTGTGCGCGCCCGGTCCCGGCGGTCCGTGGCGGCCCGCCCCACCTCCCGTTTGTGACGGCTTGCCCGTTCCTGCGAGTCCGTGACGGTCTGTGCGTCCAGGCCCGTCCGCGGCGGCCTGTCCGTCCCTGCCCGCCCGCGACGGTCGGTCCGACCCCCGCTGTTCGCGGCGGCCCGCCCGTTACTGCGAGCCCGTGACGGCCTATGCGTCCCTGCCCGTCCGCGAGGGTCCGTCCGACCCCGCCTGTTTGCGGCGGCCCGCCCGTTACTGCGAGTCCGTGACGGCCTGTCCGTCCCGGCCCGTCCGCGACGACCCGTCCGCCCCCGGCCCCTCCGCGACAGCCTGCCTGCCCGTCCGCGTCAGCGGATCCGTTACGAAGCGGCCGTACGCGTCTTCTGACAGCGGCCCGCAGCCGCGGCGGCGAGGCGGCCCAGGGCCTCCTCCTTGTTGCACGGGTGGGCGCCGAGCGCGACCTGCCGGCCGACGATCGAGCGCTCGGAACGCATCAGGAGCCAGCCGCGGCGCAGCAGGAAGGGCACGGACTTGCGGCCCTCCTTGAGGTCCCGCAGGAAACGGCGGCGGAACGTGGTCGACGGCCGCCCCCGCAGACACAGCGCGTCCGCGAGCACGCCGAGCTCGGCGCAGCGCTCCACGAGCTCGGCCGCGAAGATGCCCTCGGCGATGAACAGCGGGGTGCGCTCGATGTCCAGCGTCTCCTCGCCCACGCGCGAGCTGGTGGAGATGTCGTAGACGGGCGTCCGCGTCCGCCCCGTACGGCACAGCTCGACGATGGCCGCGAGGGCGACGTCGGCGTCCCAGGAGGCGGGGGAGTCCCAGTCGATGTCCGTGGTGCCCGCGAAGACCGGCAGAGTCGGGTCGTCGCCCTCCTTGTAGAAGTCGTCGAGGCGCAGGACCGGCAGCCCGGAGAGGGCCGCGAGGCGCGACTTGCCGCCGCCTGAGGGGCCGCAGAGCAGGACGACGCGGGTCGGTATCGGGGGATGGGAACTCACGGAACACCAGTGTGAGGCATGTCCTCGTTCGGCTCATCCCGGCGGACGTGCTTTGAAACACACCTCACACCTCAACTACGCTGCGTGGCCTCACGATTACCCGCGAGGTGGACCATGGCAGCACACAAGGCACGGCACGCCGCACGGCACGCGGCCCCCAAGCGTCGCGGCAGGGCGGCGGCCCGGGCGGGCCTGGTCGTTTCGGTGACGGGCCTCGCCCTCGGTGCGTCGGCGGGCGGTGCGGGCGCCGTCGCCGTGCCGCTCGCGCTCGGGGTCGGCACCCCGGTGGGCGACGTGGACTCGGCCACCCCGGGGCGCGCGGTGACGGACGCGGTCGGATTCGCCGTCAGCCCCGCCAAGAACCTCCGCCTGGACCCGCTCGCGGGCACCGGCGTGGACCCGCTGGACAACGCGGTGGCCACCCAGGTGGCCGACTTCAAGCCGGTGAGCTCCGCCCTGGTGACGGGCCCGATCGCCGCCGGCGGCTCGGTCGCGGACCTGCCCGTGGTCGGCCGGGCGGCACAGCTGCTGCCGGGCTAGCCCGTACGGCTGCGCCGAGCGCCCGGAGTCGTATGCGCTCAGGCGATCAGCCCGAGCCGTCCCCTCAGGCGAACAACCCGAGCCGTACCCCTCAGCCGATCACCACGAGCCGTCCCCCTCAGCCGAACAGCCCGAGCCGCCCCCCTCAGCCGATCAGCAGCAGCACCGCGAGCAGAATCCCCCCGGCCACCACCGGGGCCATCACCTCGTAGGCCCAGCGGATCTCGACCCCGCCCTGCGCGGCGGCATCGCGGCCGTGGCGCTCGGCGAGCTCGCGCAGGTCGTCCACCGCCTGGTCGGCCGAGGCGCGCAGGGGGCGGTCCGAGGTGGCCAGGACGGACGTCCGGCCGCTCGTGTCCTCGGCGGCGGCGCGCGCCTGGCGGCGGTTGGCCGCCTTGCGGGCGCGCAGCGACACGGGGATGGCCCACAGCTGGTACTTCGCCTCCCCCGACAGCACCTCGCACGAGTACGAGGCCCGTACGTCGTCCACGGCCGCCCACGGCAGCACGATCGTGCGGAACGGGTTGCGGATCTTCAGGCGCTGGTTGTTCGCGTACACCGCGGGCCGCAGCGTGTACGCGACGATCAGCGGCACGAACGCGATGAGCGCGGCGAGCGCCAGCCAGGGCGCCGTACCCGCGCCGCGCACCAGCGCGTCCCCGCCGAGCCAGGCGCCGAGCCCGAGCAGCAGGACGCCGCCCGCGATCCCGGCGCCGGAACGGAAGACACGGTCCGGCGTCGCGGTCTCGCCCGGCTCGGGGCGGCTGTTCTGGGACTCGTCGGAGGAGCTCATGCCGTCGATTCTGCCCCAGGGATTCCGCCCGGCGCGGCGGGGTGGGACCGAGGTCACGGGCCGCGGCCCGAATCCCCGTCCGCCGTCCGCGGCCCCCGTCCGCGTATGCCCGTCCCGGCCCGAGGACTTCACAAGCCGCTACGCGCGTAGATATGCTCCCCTCGTGACCATGCCCCCAGTCCCCAAGTCAGACAAGCCGGCCAAGGGCGAGAAGAAGGCCCGAGCGAAGGCCGGCGAGCAGACCGAGCGCGCCGGGAAGGCCCCCGCGGCCCGGGAGGCGACGGCCTCCTTCGCCGACGTGACCTCCTCCGACGCCACCCTCCGCCGCTTCCTCCACGGCCTGCCCGGCGTGGACACGGTCGGGCTCGAGGCGCGGGCCGCCGCCCTCGGGACGCGGTCGATCAAGACCACGGCGAAGGCGTACGCCATCGACCTGGCCATCTCGATGATCGACCTGACGACCCTGGAAGGCGCCGACACGGCGGGCAAGGTCCGCGCGCTCGGCGCGAAGGCGGTCAACCCCGACCCGACGGACCGTACGACGCCCAAGACCGCCGCGGTCTGCGTCTACCCCGACATGGTGGCCACCGCCAAGGAAGCGGTCGCGGGCTCCGGCGTGAAGGTCGCCTCTGTCGCCACCGCCTTCCCGGCCGGCCGCGCCGCCCTCGGCGTGAAGCTCGCCGACACCAAGGACGCGGTGGCCGCGGGCGCCGACGAGATCGACATGGTGATCGACCGCGGCGCGTTCCTCGCGGGCCACTACATGAAGGTCTACGAGGAGATCCGCGCCGTGAAGGAGGCCTGCGGGGACGCGCGCCTCAAGGTCATCTTCGAGACCGGCGAGCTGTCCACGTACGACAACATCCGCCGCGCCTCCTGGATCGGCATGATCGCGGGAGCGGACTTCATCAAGACCTCGACCGGCAAGGTCGGCGTCAATGCCACGCCCGCCAACACCCTCCTGATGCTGGAGGCCGTGCGCGACTTCCGCGCGCAGACCGGGGTACAGGTCGGCGTGAAGCCCGCGGGCGGCATCCGCTCCACCAAGGACGCGATCAAGTTCCTCGTCCTGGTGAACGAGACGGCGGGGCCCGACTGGCTGGACAACCACTGGTTCCGCTTCGGCGCCTCCAGCCTCCTCAACGACCTGCTGATGCAGCGTCAGAAGCTGGCCACCGGACGCTACTCCGGTCCCGACTACGTGACGGTGGACTGACCGACATGACCAACCTGTTCGAGTACGCACCGGCGCCCGAGTCGCGCGCCGTCGTCGACATCGCCCCGTCCTACGGCCTGTTCATCGACGGCGAGTTCACCGAGGCCGCGGACGGCAAGGTGTTCAAGACCGTCTCGCCGAGCACCGAGGAGGTCCTCTCCGAGGTGGCCCGGGCCGGCGCCGAGGACGTGGACCGCGCGGTGAAGGCCGCGCGCAAGGCCTTCGAGAAGTGGTCCGCGCTGCCGGGCGCCGAGCGCGGCAAGTACCTCTTCCGTATCGCCCGGATCATCCAGGAGCGCAGCCGCGAGCTCGCCGTCCTGGAGACCCTGGACAACGGAAAGCCGATCAAGGAGACCCGCGACGCCGACCTGCCCCTGGTCGCCGCGCACTTCTTCTACTACGCGGGCTGGGCCGACAAGCTCGACCACGCGGGCTACGGCCCGGACCCGAAGCCCCTCGGTGTCGCGGGCCAGGTCATCCCGTGGAACTTCCCGCTCCTGATGCTCGCGTGGAAGATCGCCCCGGCCCTCGCGACCGGCAACACGGTCGTGCTGAAGCCGGCCGAGACCACCCCGCTGTCGGCGCTGTTCTTCGCGGACATCTGCCGCCAGGCCGGGCTCCCCAAGGGCGTCGTCAACATCCTTCCCGGATACGGGGACGCGGGCGCCGCCGTCACCGCGCACCCGGACGTGAACAAGGTCGCCTTCACCGGCTCCACGGCCGTCGGCAAGGAGATCGCCCGCACCCTCGCGGGCACCGACAAGAAGCTCACGCTCGAACTCGGCGGCAAGGGCGCCAACATCGTCTTCGACGACGCCCCCATCGACCAGGCCGTCGAGGGCATCGTCGGCGGCATCTTCTTCAACCAGGGCCAGGTGTGCTGCGCGGGAAGCAGGCTCCTCGTCCAGGAGTCGATCCACGACGAGCTGCTCGACTCCCTCAAGCGCCGCCTGAGCACCCTGCGCCTGGGCGACCCGCTCGACAAGAACACCGACATCGGCGCGATCAACTCCGAGGAGCAGCTCTCCCGGATCACCGCGCTCGTCGAGACCGGTGAGGCCGAGGGCGCCGAGCGCTGGTCGCCGGAGTGCGAACTCCCCTCCACCGGCTACTGGTTCGCGCCCACGCTGTTCACGAACGTCACCCAGGCGCACACCGTCGCCCGCGACGAGATCTTCGGCCCGGTCCTGTCGGTCCTCACCTTCCGCACGCCGGACGAGGCCGTCGCCAAGGCCAACAACACCCCGTACGGGCTCTCGGCCGGCATCTGGACCGAGAAGGGCTCGCGCATCCTCGCCGTCGCGAACAAGCTGCGCGCGGGCGTCGTCTGGTCCAACACGTTCAACAAGTTCGACCCGACCTCGCCGTTCGGCGGCTACAAGGAGTCGGGCTTCGGCCGCGAGGGCGGCCGGCACGGTCTGGAGGCGTACCTCGATGTCTGAGTCGACTGAAGCGCGGTTGTCCGTCTTCAAGACCTACAAGCTGTACGTGGGCGGGAAGTTCCCTCGTTCCGAGAGCGGCCGGGTGTACGAAGTGAACGACGCAAAGGGCAACTGGCTGGCCAACGCCCCGCTGTCCTCCCGCAAGGACGCCCGTGACGCGGTGGTCGCCGCGCGCAAGGCCTTCGGCGGCTGGGCGGGCGCGACCGCGTATCTGCGCGGCCAGATCCTGTACCGCGTCGCGGAGATGCTGGAAGGCCGCCGCGAGCAGTTCGTCCGCGAGGTCCAGGACGCCGAGGGCCTGTCGAAGGCCAAGGCGGCCGCCGTCGTGGACGCCGCGATCGACCGCTGGGTCTGGTACGCGGGCTGGACCGACAAGATCGCCCAGGTCGCGGGCGGCGGGAACCCGGTCGCGGGCCCGTTCTTCAACCTGTCCTCGCCCGAGCCGACCGGCGTCGTGACGATCGTCGCGCCGCAGGACTCGTCCTTCCTGGGCCTCGTGTCGGTGCTCGCGCCGGTGATCGCCACGGGCAACACTGCCGTGGTCGTCGCCGCCGAGGACCGTCCGCTGCCCGCGCTGAGCCTCGCCGAGGTGCTCGCCACCTCCGACGTCCCGGGCGGAGTGGTCAACATCCTCTCGGGCCGTACGGCGGAGATCGCCGCGCCGCTCGCCGCGCACCAGGACGTCAACGCGATCGACCTTGCGGGCGCCGACGAGCAGCTCGCCAAGGAGCTGGAGGTCGCGGCGGCGGACAACCTGAAGCGCGTCCTTCGTCCACAGCCTGTGGACTGGTCGGCCGACCCGGGCACCTCGCGCCTGACGGCCTTCCTGGAGACGAAGACGGTCTGGCACCCGACGGGCTCGCTGGGTTCGGGCGGTTCGTCCTACTGAGCAGTGCCCGAGACACGGGTGGGCCCCCTGGTACGCGTACCAGGGGGCCCACCCGTGTGCGGGAGACCTCAGGGCGCGCTCGGCCACACCAGCAGCATGTACCCGCCGCAGTACGCCGACCCGAGCACCGCCGCCGTCACGACCAGCGCGGCCCGCCGGCGGGCGAGCCCGGCCACGTACAACGCCACCGGCAGCAGCAGCGGGAAGCCCGGCAGCAGGAAGCGGGCCCGCGGGAAGTACACCCCGCCCGAGCCCAGCACGATGACCAGGAGCACCCCGCTGAACACGAGCAGCGGCAGCGGCTGGCGCTGCTTGAGGCAGACGAGGAAGAGCAGGGCAGCGGCGGCCATCGTCAGCGTCACCATGACGAGGAAGAGCTCGGGGTCGGAGTCGTAGAAGAACAGCTCGCGCACCATGCGCAGGGTCTCGCGGCCGCCGTCCAGCTCGTTGTGCCACAGCTTTTGCACCGCGAAGTACCCGTCCCAGCGCCCGAGCCGGTGGCCCACCCAGCCCACGTACAGGAGCCAGCCCAGCGGGGCGAGCAGGGCGCCCGCGAGCGCGCGCCGGTCGAGGCGGTGGCGCAGGGACAGGAGCGCGGCCAGGGAGACGGCCGCCGCGAGGGCGACCCCGGTCGGCCGGGTCAGGCCGGACAGCGCGGCCAGCGACCCGGCCCACAGCCAGTCGCCGCGCAGCACCGCGTACAGGGACCAGGCCACGAACGCCGTGAACAGCGACTCGGTGTACCCCATCCACTGCACGGCCGACACCGGGAACGCCGCCCACAGCACGGTGAGCAGCACCCCGGCCCGCCGCCCGTACAGCCGGTCGCCCACCGCGAACACACCCCAGGCCGCGACGAACGAGCAGGCGACCGCGAACAGCAGCCCGACGGTCGCGCGCGAGCCCGGCGTGAACGCGGCGAGCACCTTCACGGTCACCGGGTAGAGCGGGAAGAAGGCCAGGTTGTTGGAGTCGAACTTCGTGCCGAGCTCGCGCGCGTAGCCCTGGTCGGCGATCCCGAGATACCAGTTGGCGTCCCAGTCGGAGGCGACCGTCTCCCACACCCCGACGCCCTCGGCGTGCGCCCAGGTCCACAGGACCGCGAGGCAGGTCAGCCGCACGGCCGCGTAGGCGGCGAGCGCGGGGGCCGCGTGCCGCAGCGCGTGCGCGAGGGCGCGGGTGGGGCGCGGGGCCTGCCGCGCCGGGGGACGGCGGCGCGAGGCGGGCAGCAGCGCTGCGGGGCGGTTCGCCTGGGTGGTGGCTGACACGGGCTGCGGCTCCTGGGTCTGGGCGAGTGCGCTACCGGTCAGCACTTCCTCGGCCAGGTGACGGGCGGAAGTCCCGTTGCGTCAACTGCCGCCCAGGAATCACCCGTCAGACGTACGAGGGGGAGGGCTGCGCACGACGAGCAGACGACGATGAGGTGGAGCCGCATACGACGATGGGGTGGACCACCGCAACGGCGGTCCACCCCATCAGGTCTGACGACGGCTCAGATCCCGGCCGCCACCGCCAGATCACGCTTCAGAGCGGCGATCAGCTCCTTGGCCTGCCCACGGGCCGCGGGCACCCCGGCCACGCCGCCCTCGACCGGCACCACGACCTCCAGGTAGCACTTGAGCTTGGGCTCGGTGCCGCTCGGCCGCACGATCACGCGCGCACCGTCCAGCGTGTAGCGCAGCCCGTCCGTCGGCGGCAGCGTCTCGGTGCCCTCGGTCAGGTCCTCACGCCGTACGACGTCGAGGCCGGCGAGCACGGTCGGCGGCTGCTCGCGCAGCCGGCGCATCGCGTCCGCGATCAGCGACAGGTCCTTGACGCGCACGGACAGCTGGTCGGTCGCGTGCAGCCCGTGCTCCACCGCCAGCTCGTCGAGCAGGTCGAGCAGCGTGCCGCCCCGCTCCTTCTGCTCGGAGGCCAGCTCGGCCACGGCCAGCGCCGCGGTGATGCCGTCCTTGTCCCGTACGCCCTCGGGGTCGACGCAGTAGCCCAGCGCCTCCTCGTAACCGAACCGCAGGCCCTCGACCTTGGCGATCCACTTGAACCCGGTCAGCGTCTCCTCGTACCCGAGACCGGCCTTCGCGGCGATCCGCCCGAGCAGCGACGAGGACACGATCGACTCGGCGAACACGCCCTCCACGCCCCGCCGCACGAGATGCGCGGCGAGCAGCGAACCGACCTCGTCGCCGTGCAGCATCCGCCACGTGCCGCCGTCGCGGACGGCCACGGCGCAGCGGTCGGCGTCGGGGTCGTTCGCGATGATCAGGTCCGGCTGCTCGCGCTCGGCCGCGGCGAACGCGAGGTCCATCGCACCCGGCTCCTCCGGGTTCGGGAACGCCACGGTCGGGAAGTCCGGGTCGGGCTCGGCCTGTTCGGCCACCACGACGGGCTCGGGGAAGCCGGCCCGCGCGAACGCGGCGAGCAGCGTCTGCTTGCCGACGCCGTGCATGGGCGTGTAGACGGTCCGCGCGGTGCGGGCCGAGCCCGGCTTCAGGACGGCGTCCGTACGCGCCAGATACGCCTCCACGGCCTCGTCTCCGAGGGTCTCCCAGCCGCTGTCGGGCCGCGGCACGTCGGCCAGCGCCCCGACGGCCGCGATCTCGGCGGCGATCTCGGCGTCCGCGGGCGGCACGATCTGCGAGCCGTCGCCGAGGTAGACCTTGTAGCCGTTGTCCCGCGGCGGGTTGTGGCTGGCGGTCACCTCGACACCGGCGACCGCGCCCAGATGCCTTATGGCGAAGGCGAGCACGGGGGTGGGCAGCGGCCTCGGCAGCACGGCGGCACGCAGCCCCGCGCCCGTCATCACGGACGCGGTGTCGCGCGCGAAGTCGGCCGACTTGTGGCGGGCGTCGTAGCCGATGACGACGAGGCCGTCGGTCTGCCCCTTGGCCTTGAGGTACGCGGCGAGGCCGGCGGCCGCGCGGATGACGACGGACCGGTTCATCCGCATCGGACCCGCACCCAGCTCACCGCGCAGCCCGGCGGTGCCGAACTGAAGCGTCCCGGCGAACCGTTCCGCCAGCGCGTCGCGGTCGTCCGCCTCGATGAGCTTGGCGAGTTCCTCGCGGGTCTCCGGATCGGGGTCCTCGGCGAGCCAGGTCTGTGCGCGAGCGATGAGTTCTTCCGACACGTGGATTGCCTTTCGGGACTTCCGGCTTCCGGGGGGTTGCGGGGAGTGAGGGGTGCGGGGGGATTGTGGGGGTTTCGGGGCAGATCCCCCTTGCGGGTGTACGGGAGGAGTGCTCCCGCCCCGTACGAGGGGAGCCGCCCCGTCCGTACAAGCGGGCCCCGCCCGTACGACGGAGCCCGCCCCCACACGTACCCCTCAGATGCGGTCGAGCACCTGGGTGAGCAGGCGGCCCATGCGCGTGGCCGAGTCGCGGCCCGCCTGGAGGACCTCTTCGTGGTTCAGGGGCTCGCCCGTCATGCCCGCCGCGAGGTTCGTGACCAGCGAGATGCCGAGCACCTCGGCGCCCGCCTCGCGCGCGGCGATCGCCTCGAGCACGGTGGACATGCCGACGAGGTCCGCGCCGATGGTGCGGGCCATGCGGATCTCGGCCGGGGTCTCGTAGTGCGGGCCGGGGAACTGCGCGTACACGCCCTCCTCCAGCGTCGGGTCGACCTCCTTGCACAGCGCGCGCAGCCGCGGCGAGTACAGGTCGGTCAGGTCGACGAAGTTCGCGCCCACGATCGGCGAGGTCGCCGTCAGGTTGAGGTGGTCGCTGATCAGCACGGGCTGACCCGGACGCATCCCGTCCCGCAGACCGCCGCAGCCGTTGGTCAGGACGACCGTCTTGCAGCCGGCGGCGACGGCGGTGCGCACGCCGTGCGCCACGGAGGCGACGCCACGGCCCTCGTAGTAGTGGGTCCGCCCGAGGAAGACCAGCGCACGCTTGTCGCCGATCTTGTACGAGCGGATCTTGCCGCCGTGGCCCTCGACGGCCGGCGGCGGGAAGCCGGGCAGCTCGGTCACGGCGAACTCGGCCTCGGGGGTGCCGAGGGCGTCGACGGCGGGAGCCCACCCGGAGCCCATCACGAGGGCGACGTCATGGGTCTCGGCCCCGGTCAGCTCGCGCAGCCTGCTCGCTGCGGCGTCGGCGGTGGCGTAGGGGTCGGTGGGGGGCGTATTCGAAGCGTTCACGCGGAAGAGGGTAGCCGTTTTGGGCCTACGCGCGTAGACCTGCGGCCCACGAGTGTGGCGGGAACCTCTTGTGGGATCCCCCAAGCCCCACCTCACACCCCGCCGTACGGAGCCCACGGAAGCCGGAGCCGCACGGAACGCCGGGCGGTGTCGTGACGCGTACGCCCACCGGCCGGCAGCCGCGCTCCGGGCGTGAGGGGACGGGGAGGGGTGCCGGTTACACGGGCACCCCCCACCCGGACGATCACGCTCGCAGACCTGCGGCGCCATTGCCCGTGTAACCGGTACCCCGGACCGGCACCGACCCCAAACGAACGGGAACGCGGATCGCACCCGCACACGCAACGGGCTTGGCCAGGCGGGTCAGGGGGGTTGGGGCGACGGGGGAAGTGCACAGGGCCGCAGCTGAGACCGATACCGCGAGCGAGAGCCGGGCCGGGCCGTGGGTGAGAGTCGCCCGAAGGGGCGCACCAACCAGCCGCACCACCTGGGGGGCGCCCCCTGCACCCCCGGCACGTACCGCAATCGGCAGCCCGCACCGCGCCACGTAGGGCGGACCCGGACCGGACGCGGGGCGCGACAGGACCGAAGGAGGAGGCGCGCCGGACGCATCAGCTGGCGGGGGCTCCGCCCCCTGCACCCCCGCCGCGTACCGCACTCGGCCGCACGCGAACCCGAACCGCACGCGGAACCCGACCCGCACGCGGCCCCGCACCGCACGCGATCCCGACCCCCACCCGGCCCCCCACACTCAGCAAGGCCGCTTGCGCAGCTCCATCACGTAGTCGTGCGGCGCCCCGGCCGACTCGGCCGCGTCTGCCAGTTCGCCCAGGTAGCGTGCCGAGGGCAGCCCGCCCTCGTAGCCGTTGAGTACGTACACCCACGCGGGCAGCTCGCCCTCCAGGGTCTGCACCCGTACGCGCATCCGCCGATAGATGTCGAGCCCCACGCCTTCCCAGCGGTCCATCGAGTCCTCGTCCATCGGCGCGATGTCGTACAGCGCGACGAAGACCTGCGAGCGCGGTGCCTCCACGATCGTGGCCAGGGCGCCCTCCCACCCCATGTGCTCCCCGCCGAACGTCAGGCGCCACCCGTTCAGCCACCCGGTGGCGCGCAGCGGCGAGTACGGGGCGCGGCGGGACATGAGCCGCGGGTCGAGATTGCCGGCGTACGCGGCGTAGAGCGACATGAGTTTGAGGGTACGGCAGTGGCCGTTGGTGGGCGTGCGGACTGGTGAGGCCGGGTGCGGGCCCAGCCCCGCCCCGGGACACGGCCCGGGCGCCGACCCGGGCGGCGCCCCCGGGGGCGAAAGCCCCGCGGTCGTGCGGGACAATGGAGTACGTGACTCGGATCGTGATCATCGGTGGCGGACCCGGCGGATACGAAGCGGCCCTCGTGGCGGCTCAACTCGGCGCGGAGGTGACCGTCGTCGACTGCGACGGTCTGGGCGGGGCGTCGGTGCTCACCGACTGCGTGCCGTCCAAGACTCTGATCGCGACGGCCGAGGTGATGACCACCTTCGACTCGTCGTACGAAGAGCTCGGCATCATCGTCGAGGACGACACCCCCGACCCCGACAGCCCGGCCCGCGTCGTCGGCGTGGACCTCGGCAAGGTCAACCGGCGTGTGAAGCGCCTCGCGCTCGCCCAGTCGCACGACATCACCGCCTCCGTGACGCGCGCCGGCGCGAAGGTCATGAGGGGGCGTGGGCGTCTCGCCGGTCCTTCCGGCATCGACGGCACGCGCGACGTCATCGTCACCGCCGCCGACGGCACCGAGACCCTGCTCACCGCCGACGCCGTCCTGATCGCCACCGGCGGCCACCCGCGCGAGCTGCCGGACGCCAAGCCGGACGGCGAGCGCATCCTCAACTGGACCCAGGTCTACGACCTCGACGAGCTCCCCGAGGAGCTCATCGTGGTCGGCTCGGGTGTCACGGGTGCCGAGTTCGCGGGTGCCTACCAGGCGCTCGGCTCGAAGGTCACCCTCGTCTCCTCCCGCGACCGCGTGCTCCCGGGCGAGGACCCGGACGCCGCCGCCGTCCTCGAGGACGTCATGCGCCGCCGCGGCATGAACGTCATGGCCCGCTCGCGCGCCGAGTCCGCCAAGCGCGTCGGCGACCGCGTCGAGGTCACGCTCTCCGACGGCCGCGTCATCTCCGGCACGCACTGCCTGATGGCTGTCGGCGCCATCCCCAACACCGCCGGGATGGGCCTGGAAGAGGCCGGGGTCAGGCTGAAGGAGTCCGGTCACATCTGGACCGACAAGGTGTCCAGGACGTCCGCCTCCGGGGTCTACGCCGCCGGTGACGTCACCGGTGTCTTCGCCCTCGCCTCCGTCGCCGCCATGCAGGGCCGCATCGCGATGTACCACTTCCTGGGCGACGCGGTCACCCCGCTCAACCTCAAGACGGTCTCGTCCAACGTCTTCACCGACCCCGAGATCGCCACGGTCGGCTACACGCAGGCCGACGTGGACGGCGGCAAGATCGACGCCCGCGTCGTCAAGCTCCCGCTGCTGCGCAACCCGCGCGCGAAGATGCAGGGCATCCGCGACGGCTTCGTCAAGATCTTCTGCCGTCCCGGTACGGGCATCGTGGTCGGCGGCGTGGTCGTCGCCCCGCGCGCTTCGGAACTGATCCACCCCATCTCGATCGCGGTCGACAACAACCTGACGGTGGAACAGATCGCGAATGCGTTCACGGTCTACCCCTCCCTGTCGGGCTCGATCGCCGAGGTCGCCCGCCAGCTGCACACGCGCAAGGCGACCGGCGAGGGCTGAACCGCCCGCGCCGGCGGGTCCGTTGCCGCAGGTGAGGAAGCCTCACACCGCCAACTAGCCGTCGGTTACGCTGCGTTGGGGCCCAGTCGTCTGGCATAGGCCAGCGGACTGGGCCCCTATACCACTTCTGCTGTCCCCATACGCTCATCTTCTGTAATTCGGCGCAAAGTGCTGAAACCAGACGGACGTTGGGGTTACTGTCAGTTTCGTGTTCGCTGCAGAACGTCGCCAATTGATCCTCGAAATGGTGCGCGCCAACGGGGCCGTTTCGCTCCGTGAGCTCGCCCGCGTCGTCCAGACCTCCGAAGTGACCGTACGGCGGGACGTGCGGGCGCTGGAGGCAGAAGGACTCCTGGACCGCCGCCACGGCGGTGCGGTCCTCCCCGGCGGATTCACCCGTGAATCCGGCTTCCCGCAGAAATCCCACCTCGCGACCGCCGAGAAGACGGCCATCGCCGACCTCGCCGCGGGACTCGTCGAAGAGGGCGAGGCCATCGTCGTCGGCGCGGGCACGACCACGCAGGAGCTGGCCCGCCGGCTCGCCCGCGTGCCGGGCCTGACCGTCGTCACCAATTCCCTTCTGGTGGCACAGGCGTTGGCGCATGCCAACCGTGTCGAAGTGGTGATGACCGGCGGGACGCTCCGTGGCTCGAACTATGCCCTGGTGGGCAGCGGTGCGGAGCAGTCGCTCCAGGGCCTGAGGGTCTCCCGCGCCTTCCTCTCGGGCAGCGGTCTGACCGCGGAGCGCGGGCTCTCCACGTCCAACATGCTCTCGGCGTCGGTGGACCGGGCTCTCGTCCAGGCCGCGGCGGAGGTGGTGGTCCTCGCGGACCACACCAAGCTGGGCACGGACACCATGTTCCAGACGGTGCCGACGGACGTCATCACGCGCCTGGTCACGGACGAGCCCCCGGCCCACGACGAGCGCGCCGCCACCGAGCTCCAGGCCCTGGCCGACCAGGGCGTGCAGGTCGCGGTGGCCGGAGCGTCAGGTCCGGTGCAGGGCGCCGATCCCGTCCCGGCGGGGCGCCAGCCACGCCGGGACGTGCCTCTCCCGGGCCAGCGCCGCGGAGTCCCGGGCGCCCCCCAGGGGCTGCGCTCGGCAAGCGCCCTGGCAAGCGCGGGCGAGGCACGGGTGGCAGACCTCCGGCGCAGGTAGCCGGAGGGAGCCGTCCGCCGGAGCTGAGGCCGGGCCCACTCGGTACGACCGGTGGGTGTCCGGGCAGGACTCCGGACGGTCCGGGCCCGCGCGGTACGGGGCGAAGTCCGCCTCGGCCGCGGGCCGGTACGGCCACCGCACGCGTCCGCGGAACGGGAAGGCGCCCTACGCGTCCGACGTACGGGAAGATGCCGTACGCGTCCGACGTACGGGAAGATGCCGTACGCGTCCGACGTACGGGACAAGGCACCACACACGCCCGGGCCTGGACACGGGAAAGGGCCCCCGGCGCAGCGCCAGGAGCCCTTTCTCGTACGGGAGTTGACCCGTGCTGATCAGTCCTTGATCTCGCAGATCACCGCACCCGACGTGAGCGACGCGCCCACCTCGGCGGACAGGCCCTTGACCGTGCCGGCCCGGTGCGCGTTGATCGGCTGCTCCATCTTCATCGCCTCGAGGACCACGATGAGATCGCCCTCGGCGACCTCCTGGCCCTCCTCGACCGCGACCTTGACGATGGTGCCCTGCATCGGCGAGGCGAGTGTGTCGCCGGAGGCCGCCGGGCCGGACTTCTTGGCCGCGCGGCGCTTCGGCTTGGCGCCGGCCGCAAGTCCCGTGCGGGCCAGGGTCATGCCGAGCGAGGAAGGCAGCGAGACCTCCAGGCGCTTGCCGCCGACCTCGACGACGATGGTCTCGCGACCGGCCTCGTCCTCGTCCTCGGCCTCGGGCGTCACCGCGAACGGCTTGATCTCGTTGACGAACTCGGTCTCGATCCAGCGGGTATGGACCTTGAACGGCGAGGCGGTGAAGGCCTCGTCGACCACCACGGCCTGGTGGAACGGGATGGCCGTGGCCATGCCCTCGACCTTGAACTCCGCGAGCGCACGCGCGGCGCGCTGGAGCGCCTGCTCACGCGTCGCACCCGTGACGATCAGCTTCGCCAGCAGCGAGTCCCAGGCCGGGCCGATGACCGAGCCGGACTCGACACCGGCGTCCAGACGGACGCCCGGGCCGGTCGGCGGCTCGAACTTCGTCACGGTGCCGGGCGCCGGAAGGAAGTTGCGCCCCGGGTCCTCGCCGTTGATGCGGAACTCGAAGGAGTGGCCGCGGATTTCGGGGTCGCCGTAGCCGAGCTCCTCGCCGTCGGCGATACGGAACATCTCGCGCACCAGGTCGATGCCGGTGACCTCTTCGGTGACCGGGTGCTCCACCTGGAGGCGGGTGTTGACCTCGAGGAAGGAGATCGTGCCGTCCAGGCCGACGAGGAACTCGACGGTGCCGGCGCCGACGTAGCCGGCCTCCTTCAGGATCGCCTTCGAAGCCGCGTACAGCTGCTTGTTCTGCTCCTCGGTGAGGAACGGCGCGGGCGCCTCCTCGACCAGCTTCTGGTGGCGGCGCTGGAGCGAGCAGTCACGGGTGGAGACGACCACCACGTTGCCGTGGGAGTCGGCCAGGCACTGGGTCTCGACGTGCCGCGGCTTGTCCAGGTAGCGCTCCACGAAGCACTCGCCGCGGCCGAAGGCGGCCACGGCCTCACGCACGGCCGAGTCGTACAGCTCGGGGACCTCTTCGAGGGTGCGGGCCACCTTCAGACCGCGGCCGCCGCCACCGAACGCGGCCTTGATCGCGATCGGCAGACCGTGCTCCTCGGCGAACGCGACGACCTCGTCGGCGCCGCTCACCGGGTCCGGCGTGCCGGCCACCAGCGGGGCGCCGGCGCGCTGCGCGATGTGCCGCGCGGCGACCTTGTCGCCCAGGTCGCGGATCGCGTGCGGCGGCGGGCCGATCCAGATCAGACCGGCGTCCAGGACCGCCTGGGCGAACTCCGCGTTCTCGGAGAGGAAGCCGTAGCCGGGGTGGACGGCGTCGGCACCGGACTCACGGGCGGCCTTGAGGACCTTCTCCATGTCCAGGTAGCTGGTCGCCGGGGTGTCACCCCCGAGGGCGAACGCCTCGTCCGCGGCCCGTACATGCAGAGCGTCCCGGTCCGGGTCGGCGTAGACGGCTACGCTCGCGATCCCTGCGTCCCGGCACGCCCGGGCCACGCGGACAGCAATTTCGCCACGGTTGGCGATCAGCACCTTGCGCACGATGGCTCCCTCCTTGAAACAAGCTGAGTTTAGGGACTGCCGACACGGGCTTTCGACCCGTCCCCAAGGGTGAGCTTGCCCACACGGAGTGTGATGCGAGGGCCGCTCCACTCGCGAAATCCCTTGTCGCACCACGGTACGCCGGGTTTCCCGACAGCACGGTAGCCGCGGAATGTGGTGCAGGTCTCTGTCTTGGCGACCAGCGCCTCCGCGCGTTTCTTTGTGGAGTCCCTACGAATGGCCGTATCAAACTTTGCCCGGCGGCCCGGCGGGTGGCCCGTACCCCTTGTCGATCGCCCTACCCGTCAGTAGCGTTCGCGGCGACGTGTAGGTGTAACCAGGGGTAGGGGTACGCGTGGTGCGCAGAACGGCGGCAATCGTGGCCGCGATCCTGCTGGTCGTCGAGGCCGTCGGCCTGGTGATCGTCAACGTGGCGCTCGGCAAGATCGCCGACGCCCAGTCGATGTCGCTCGCCGGGCTCGACCCGGACGTCATGTCGACGTCCAGCTTCGTGCTCGCCGGCGTGGTCTTCCTCTACCTCGGCGCCTGCGCCCTGATCCTGCTGCTGTCCGCGATCCGGGGCCGTTCGCACGGCCGGTTCGCGCGCATCCTGCTGATCAGCGCGGCGGTGCTGCACGCGGTGCTCGGCGCGCTCACCGTGGGCATGGTCGGCTGGCCGGCGTTCGTCTTCATGATGGTGATGTTCGGCCTGCTGGTGCTCAGCCTCATGGGATACGAGAAGCAGCCGGCCGGACCCGAGGACGCGCCCCCGGCTCCGGCGGGCGGTGACGGGGCGCCGCAGGCCGCCTGAGCACCAGGAGAGGGCCCTGAGGGCCCCTCTCAGTCCTCCGCGGGCGCCCACAGGTCGGTGATCTGCACACCGAGGTCGGCGAGCAGCCGGCGAAGCAGCGGCAGCGAGATCCCGATGACGTTGCCGTGGTCGCCCTCGATGCCGTCGACGAAGGGTGCCGAGCGGCCGTCGAGGGTGAACGCGCCCGCCACGTACAGGGGTTCACGGCTGGCGACGTACGCGGCGATCTCCGCGTCGCTCGGCTCCCCGAAGCGCACCGTGGTGGACGCGGTGGCCGAGACCTGCCGTCCGCTCGCCGTGTCGATCACGCAGTGCCCGGTCTGGAGCACCCCGGCCCGGCCGCGCATCGCCTTCCAGCGCGCGGTGGCCTCCTCGGCGTCGGCGGGCTTGCCGAGCGCCTGGCCGTCGAGTTCGAGCACCGAGTCGCAGCCCACGACCAGGGCGCCGGCCGCCTCGGGGCGCGCGGCCACCGCCTGCGCCTTCGCCTCGCCGAGTACGCGGGCGAGTTCGGCGGGCGTGGGCGCGGTGAGGGCGTCCTCGTCGACGCCGCTGACGATCACCTCGGGGGTGAGGCCGGCCTGGCGGAGCAGGCCCAGGCGGGCGGGGGACTGGGAGGCGAGGATCAGGCGGCGGGCGGGCTGAGCAGTCATGCGGGCCAGGGTAACGGGCGGGGCAGCCGCTCACGTACGCGAGGAAGGGCCCCTGCCGTGACGGTCAGGGGCCCTTCTCCCGTACGGGAAGCGGCAGTTGCGGAAGGCGTCAGTCCTTCAGGAGGACCGCCTTCATCACGTCCTTCGCGATCGGGCCGCCCAGCTTGCCGCCCGCGATGTCCGCGCGCGGGATGTCCTGGCCCGGGTCCACGAAGACGGCGACCGCGACCTGCTTGCCGTCGCTGTTCTTGCCGTAGGAGATGAACCAGGCGTACGGCGGCAGCTCGTTGTTGGCGCCGTGCTGGGCCGTACCGGTCTTGGCGCCCACGGTGATGCCCTGGTCCTCCAGGAGGGCGGGCCGGCCCGAGCCGTTCTTCGCGGTGGACTCCATGGCCTCGCGGACCTGCGCGGCAGTGTCGGCGGAGATCGGCTCGGAGCGCACGGAGGGTGTGGTCTTCGCGAGCACGTCCCGGTCGGGGCCGCGCAACTCGTCGACCAGGTACGGCTTCATGACCTTGCCGTCGTTGGCGATCCCGGCGGCGAGCATCGCGATCTGGAGCGGGCTCGCGGTCACCGAGCCCTGGCCGATGCCGCTGAGCGCGGTCTGCGGACGGTCGATCTCGGACGGGTAGATGGACTTGGCGGCCCGGATCGGGGTGTCGAGCTCGCCGTCGTTGAACCCGAAGCCCTCGGCGACCTCACGCATCTTGTCCTTGCCGACCTCGTCCGCCAGCTTGGCGAACACAGTGTTGCAGGAGACCTCCATGGCGTCCGTCACCGTGGCGTTCTTGCAGGGCAGGCCCTCGGTGTGGTTCGGCAGGAAGGTCGAGGTGGTGGGGAGCTTGTACGGGTCGGGGGTGTCCGTCGGCTCGTTGACGTCCGTGACCTTGCCCGCCTCGATGGCCGCCGCGGCGGTGAGCACCTTGAAGGTGGAGCCCGGCGGGTAGGTCTCCTTGAGCGCCCGGTTGACGAGCGGCTTGGCCTTGTCGGCGTTCAGCTTCTTCCACTGGTCCCCGTCGGCCTTGCTCATCCCCGCGAACGTCGAGGGGTCGTACGACGGGGTGGAGGCCAGCGCGAGGATCTTGCCGGTCTCCGGCTCGATCGCGGCGACGCCGCCCTTCAGGTTGAGCCTGCCGAGGCCTTCGAAGGCGGCCTTCTGCGCGTCCGGGTCGATGGTCGTGTAGACGTCGCCGCCGCGCTGCTTCTTGCCGGTCAGCATGTTCACGGTGTTCTGGATGAACAGCCGGTCGTCGGTGCCGGAGAGCAGCTCGTCGTTCAGGTTCTCCAGAGCGGTGGAGCCGAAGGCCTGCGAGGAGTAGCCGGTGATGGGGGCGTACATCGGGCCCTGCTTGAAGGTCCGCTTGTACTTGTAGTCCTGCCCGTCGACGGCCTTGGAACCGGTGATGGGCTTACCGGCCACGAGGATGTTGCCGCGCGGCTGCGCGTACCGCTCGATGGTGACCCTGCGGTTCTTCTCGTGCTTGCTCAGATCGTCGCTCTGCGCGTACTGGATCCAGTTCGCGCGGATGAGCAGTGCGAGCACAAGCAGCCCACAAAAGATGGCGATGTGCCGCAATGGCTTGTTCACTTGGTGCGCCCCTCCCCGGCAGTTGCTTCCGCAGTAGGACGATAGGACGCCCCGGCCGGTTGCGGCAGCCCGGGTGGGGGTGATACCGGCCTCTGCCGGTCTCTCGGTGCATCCCGGGGACGAGCCTTCAGTGCACCCCCAGGACGAACATCGCGAGCACCATCGCCAGGGCGAGCACGAAGCCCGCGCGCCGCATCATCGCCTGCATGTCGCGCAGTTCCTTGGGCGGCTTGTTCTCGGGGTCGGACCAGAGCATGAGGTCGATACTCCGCTTCCCGCCGCCGCGGCGCCTGAGTACGCGTACTCAACTGCCGCTCCGTACCGCGTGCCCCAACTGTCCTTCACGTAGGCCTGGTTAGCCGCTAAAGGGTCCGCTGTTCCGTTAGGGCGATGAAGTCTGCTACTGTCTGTCTGGCCTTAAAGGAACTGCAATCCCGTTAGAGAAGGTGTGTCATGAACAAGTCCTTGCGCCGTGCCCTCGCCCCGCTCACCGCCGCCACCCTCGGCCTCACGCTGCTCGCGGGCACCGAGGCCACCGCCGGGCCCGCGGCGGATCCCGCAGCCGCACCCGCATCCGCCAGCCGGACCTCCGCATGGACCGCCGCCTGGGCGGCGTCCCCGCAGCGCCCGAGCGAGGGGTTCACGGCGAACTGGTCGCAACAGGGCTTCTCGCACCAGACACTGCGCCAGGTCGTCCGCGTCAGCGAGGCCGGTGAGCGGGCCCGTATCCGGCTCTCCAACGCCTACGGGGCCGGGCCCCTGCACATCACCGGCGCGACCATCGCGCGCTCCGGCGAGGGTGCCGCCGTGGAGAAAGGGTCGGTGCGGCGGCTGACCTTCGGCGGGAAGGAGTCGACGGTGATCCCGGCCCGAGGGCAGACCGCGAGCGATCCGGCCGTCCTGGACGTCGGCGCCGAGGAGTCCGTCACCGTCACGCTGTACCTGGCGGGCGCCACGGGACCGGCCACGTTCCACGCGCAGGGCTTCGCCGACACCTACCGGGCCGACGGCGACCACCGCGCCGACGTCACGGGCCGCGCCTTCGACGAGAAGACGCAGTCCTGGTACTACCTCACGGGCGTGGACGTGGCAGAGGGGCCGCGCACGGGCGCGGTGGCGCTCTTCGGCGACTCGATCACCGACGGCTTCGGCTCCACCCCCGGCGCGAACCGCCGCTACTCCGACGCGCTCGCCGACCGCATCGAGCGGCCGGTGCTCAACGCGGGCATCGGCGGCAACCTCGTCCTGAACGACTCGGCCTGGTACGGGGACCGGGGCACGGCCCGCTTCGGGCGGGACGTGCTCGACCAGCCCGGGGTCACCACGGCCGTCGTGCTGCAAGGAGTGAACGACATCGGGTTCTCGGAGGCGCAGAAGGCCGGGTACGAGCGGCCGACCTTCTGGCCGGCCCCCGAGGTCTCGGCGCAGGAACTCATCGCCGGATACCGGGAGTTGATCCGCCAGGCGCACGCGCGGGGGGTGCGCGTGGTCGGCGCCACGCTGCTGCCGTTCGGCGGCTCGGACCACCACGGGGTGCACGCGGCGCGGGTCAGCGACGAGGTGAACGCGTGGATCCGCACCTCGGGGGAGTTCGACGCGGTGGCCGACTTCGACCGCGCCCTCGCGGACCCCGCCGACCCCGAGCGCATCGCGCCGCGCTACGACTCGGGGGACGCCCTGCACCCCGATGACGAGGGGTACGCGCGGATGGCGGCGGAGCTGGAGCGGGTCCTGGAGACCTCGCCGCGCGTGTGAGGGGACGGGTGCCGGGACCCGCGTGCCTCCTGCACCCGTACGCGTACGGAAAGGCCGGCGGACGTGGGTCCGCCGGCCTTTGCGCGTGCTGTGTTCCGCGCGCCGCTATCCGCGTGCTGTGTTCTGCGCGCCGTTATCCGTGCGCTGTGTTCCGTGTGCCTATCCGGGCCAGTACGTACGCGCCCACGCCGTCGGCCCCGGAGCGGGCAGGCGGTCGCGGGCCACGCGGGCCGGGTCGGACCAGGCGTCGGCCGGGGCGGGCGCGCCGGGGCCCTGAGCGCTCAGGGACGCGGCGCGCGCCTGGACCACCGCCAGAGCGGCGGCCAGCTCCTCCGGGGTCGGATTGCCCCGGACCACCTTGATCATCATCGGCGGACCTCCTAGCGGTCGTCGTCAGGTCGGCCTAGAGGGGGATGTTGCCGTGCTTCTTCGGCGGCAGCGACTCGCGCTTCGTACGGAGTTGGCGCAGGCCGCGGACGACCTGGCGGCGGGTCTCCGAGGGCATCACGACGGCGTCGATGTAGCCGCGCTCGGCCGCCGTGTACGGGTTGAGCAGCGTGTCCTCGTACTCCTGGATGAGCCGGGCGCGCGTGGCCTCCACGTCCTCGGCGGCGGCCAGGGTCTTGCGGTGCAGGATGTTCACCGCGCCCTGTGCGCCCATGACGGCGATCTGGGCCGTCGGCCAGGCGAGATTGAGGTCCGCGCCCAGGTGCTTGGAGCCCATCACGTCGTACGCGCCGCCGAACGCCTTGCGCGTGATGATCGTGATCAGCGGGACCGTGGCCTCCGCGTACGCGTAGATCAGCTTGGCGCCGCGGCGGATGATGCCGCCGTACTCCTGGTCGGTGCCCGGCAGGAAGCCCGGCACGTCGACGAAGGTCAGGACCGGGACGTTGAACGCGTCGCAGGTGCGCACGAAACGCGCCGCCTTCTCCGAGGCGTTGATGTCCAGGCAGCCCGCGAACTGCATCGGCTGGTTGGCCACGATGCCGACCGGGCGGCCCTCCACGCGGCCGAAGCCGGTGAGGATGTTCGGCGCGAACATCGACTGCGTCTCGAAGAACTCACCGTCGTCGAGGACGTGCTCGATGACGGTGTGCATGTCGTACGGCTGGTTCGCGCTGTCCGGGATCAGCGTGTCCAACTCGCGGTCCTCGTCGGACAGTTCGAGGTCGGCCTCCTCGGGGAAGGCCGGCGGCTCGGACAGGTTGTTCGACGGCAGGTAGGAGAGCAGCGACTTGACGTACTCGATCGCGTCCTTCTCGTCGCCCGCCATGTGATGGGCCACGCCCGAGGTGGAGTTGTGGGTGCGCGCGCCGCCCAGCTCCTCGAAGCCCACGTCCTCGCCGGTGACCGTCTTGATGACGTCCGGTCCGGTGATGAACATGTGCGAGGTCTGGTCGACCATCACCGTGAAGTCGGTGATGGCGGGGGAGTACACGGCGCCGCCCGCGCACGGGCCGACGACCAGGGAGATCTGCGGGATGACACCCGAGGCGTGGGTGTTGCGGCGGAAGATCTCGCCGTACATCCCGAGGGCCATCACGCCCTCCTGGATGCGCGCACCACCGGAGTCGTTGATCCCGACCACCGGGCAGCCCGTCTTGAGGGCGAAGTCCATCACCTTCATGATCTTCTGCCCGAAGACCTCGCCGAGCGCACCGCCGAAGACCGTGAAGTCCTGCGAGAACACCGCGACCGGACGGCCGTCGACCGTGCCGTAGCCGGTCACGACACCGTCGCCGTACGGGCGGGTCTGCTCCAGGCCGAAGTCCGTCGAGCGGTGCCGGGCGAACTCGTCGAGCTCGACGAACGAGCCCTCGTCCATGAGCAGTTCGATCCGCTCGCGCGCCGTCAGCTTGCCCTTGGCGTGCTGCTTCTCCACCGCGCGCGCCGAACCCGCATGGGTCGCTTCCTCGATACGCCGCTGCAGATCGGCGATCTTGCCCGCGGTCGTATGGATGTCGATCTGCGCTGTCTGCTCGGACGCCTGCTGCGGCTCGGACATCGGGATGCGGCTCCCTGCCTGCTCGAAGAACACGAATGCTCGTATGAGAACGCTTGGCTACTGATGCGTAGCGTAGTAGCGCGGACCGCTACCGGCAGTGCGGTGTTCCCCACACCTAGTCTGTCTTGCATGACGAGCGAAAACCCCTCCGCGAACCGTTGGTCGAACCTGGAGCGGCCCCCGCTGAACGGGGCCGCGCTGCGCCGTGCGCTGACGAACACCGACGGCGGCCTGTACTGCGACATCGACGTCGTGGAGGCCACCGGGTCCACCAACTCCGACCTCGCCGCGCACGCCGCCGCGGGGGAGGCGGAGGAGGGCGCGGTCCTCGTCGCCGAGGTGCAGACCTCGGGCCGTGGGCGGCTCGACCGGACCTGGAGCGCGCCGCCGCGCTCGGGCCTGTTCTTCTCCGTGCTCCTGGAGCCCGCGGAGATCCCCGTGCACCGGCTCGGCTGGCTGCCGCTGCTCGCCGGCGTCGCCACCGCGACCGCCCTCTCGCGCGTCGCCGGCATCGACACGGCACTGAAGTGGCCCAACGACCTCCTCGTCACCGTCGACGGCCAGGAGCGCAAGGCCGGCGGCATCCTCGCCGAACGCGCAGGCGAGCGCTTCGTCGTGCTCGGCATCGGCCTCAACGTGGACCTCGCCGCGGACGAACTCCCCGTACCGACGGCCGGCTCCCTCGCCCTCGCCGGGGCCCGCCTCCTGGACCGCGACACGCTGCTGCGCGCCGTGCTGCGTTCGCTCGAGCAGTGGTACGGGGCCTGGCGCAAGGCGGCCGGCGACCCGGCCGCGTGCGGACTTCAGGAGGCGTACGCCGCCGGGTGTGCCACGCTCGGGCGCCGGGTACGCGCCGAACTGCCGGGCGAGCGCAGCCTCGTCGGCGAGGCCGTCGCCCTCGACGGCGACGGACGGCTGGTCATCGCCACGGACGGCGGCGGCCGCGAGGCGGTCGGGGCCGGGGACGTGGTGCATCTGAGGGCCGCGTCCGGGGACGGCACGGACAGCGAGTCCGCCTGAGGACTTCCGTACCTACGTGAGCCAGCCCACACCTGCCGTATCGTTGAGCCCGTTCGTCAGTCGTTATGGGGCCGTGACAGATCAAGTGGCGCAGATGCGGGTGTACGCAGCGGCAGCGAGTGCGGAAGGGCAGGGCAGCAGGCAGTGACCGTCGATGACTCGGGCTCCCACGCCGGCTCCGCCACCGCGCACGCCGAGAACGCGTCCGCCGGTACGCCGGGCGGCACCGCCGACGGCGCTCCGGGCGGGCACGACGAGGAGCCCGGCCCCCGGCCGGTCGACCACGCCGCGCAGGCGGCGGCCGGCGGCCCCGAGCGGGCCGAGAGCGAGACCGACCCGCTGGCGCTGCGCCTCGAAGGGCTGATCCTCGGCGCGGAGCGGCGCTACACCCCGTTCCAGGCGGCCCGCACCGCGGGCGTCTCGATGGAGCTGGCCTCCCGCTTCTGGCGCGCGATGGGCTTCGCGGACATCGGGCAGGCCAAGGCGCTCACCGAGGCGGACGTGCTCGCGCTGCGCCGGCTCGCCGGTCTCGTCGAGGCCGGACTGCTCAGCGAGGCGATGGCCGTGCAGGTGGCGCGCTCCACCGGGCAGACCACGGCGCGGCTCGCCGAGTGGCAGATCGACTCGTTCCTCGCGGGCCTCACCGAGCCGCCCGAGCCGGGCATGACCCGCACCGAGGTCACGTATCCGCTCATGGAGCTGCTCCTGCCGGAACTGGAGGAGTTCCTCGTCTACGTGTGGCGGCGGCAGCTCGCGGCCGCGACGGGACGGGTCGTGCAGGCCGCGGACGACGAGGAGATGGTGGACCGGCGGCTCGCCGTCGGCTTCGCGGACCTCGTCGGCTTCACGCGCCTGACGCGCCGCATGGAGGAGGAGGAACTCGGCGAGCTGGTCGAGGCGTTCGAGACCACGTCCGCGGATCTGGTCGCGGCCAACGGCGGGCGGCTGATCAAGACGCTGGGCGACGAGGTGCTGTTCGCGGCGGACGACGCCGGGACCGCCTCGGAGATCGCGCTGCGGCTCATCGAGACGATGGCCGGCGACGAGACGATGCCCGAGCTGCGTGTGGGCATCGCGTTCGGCACGGTGACCACGCGGATGGGCGACGTGTTCGGTACGACGGTGAACCTGGCGTCGCGGCTCACGTCCATAGCGCCGAAGGACGCCGTCCTCGTGGACGGGGCGTTCGCGCAGGACCTGCAGCGCTCCGGGGACGCGCCGGTGTCGGAGGCGGAGGCGGCGGCCGAGGCGGAGAAGGCGCTGGCCGCGGGGGAGACGCCGCCGTCGTACCGGTTCGCGTTGCAGCCGATGTGGCAGCGGCCGGTGCGGGGGCTCGGTGTGGTGGAGCCCTGGCTGCTGACCCGGCGAGGCTGAGCTGTGGCGGGCTGCGCCCGCGTGCTGCTCCGCGGCGGCGTATCTGTGGGGGCTGACGCCCCCACACCCCCACGGGGCAGTCCTCACCGGCGGAACCGGCGCCGTTCCCCCTTGCGTTCCGGCTGCGGTGTGTCCGCCAGGCGGATGACCGGGTCCTCCGGGCCCTCGCGGCCCGCCACCACCGGCTCGGTCGCGCGGGCCGCCTTCGCGCGGTACTGGGCCGCGTCCGCGAGCCGGAACAGGCGGCGGGCCGAGCGCAGCGGGCCGATCGGGTCGCCCGTCGAGGCGACACCGCAGGCCACGCCCTCGCCGAGGTCCAAGTCCGCGGCCCGTACGCAGAGTTCCCCCGCCACCCGTACGACGTCGTCGGCCGGCGGACCCACCGAGAGCAGACAGAACTCGTCGCCGCCCAGGCGGGCCGCGAGCGCGCCGGGGAGCATCGCGCCGCACAGGGACAGGACCGAGCCGAAGCGTTCCAGGAGGCGGTCGCCGACCGCGTGGCCCCGGGTGTCGTTGACGCGCTTGAGGCCGTTCAGATCGCACACGACCAGGGACACCACCGTGCCGTCGCGGCGGTGCAGCTCCACGGCCTCGTCGAGGCGGGCGTCCACCGCGCGCCGGTTCGCGAGGCCGGTCAGGGCGTCGGTGAAGGCGAGCCGGCGGGCCTCTTCGAGGCGCTCGGTCTGGGCGAGGCCCGCGGCGATCACGGCGGCGAGTACGGTGGCGAAGTCGGCGTCCTCGCGGCCGAAGACGGGAGCTCCGGCGGGGCGGGCCACATACAGCTCGCCCCAGGCCCGCCCGTGCAGCACGATCGGGGCGACCACGCAGCAGCCGCGGCCGCGGCGGCGCAGGGCGGCCACCCGCTGGTGGCAGTAGCCGCCGGCTCCGTCGGTCGGGCCCTCGGCCGTCTCGACCCAGGCGTTGGGCTCGCCGCCGCCCGCCCAGCGCTCGTGCAGGAACTCGGTGATCTCCGGGAACTGGTGCACGGGATAGGTCTCGTTGTCGGGGAACTCCTCCTCCCCGGGGGCCCGTTCGCCGGCGTTGACCAGGACCTTGAGCCGTCCGCGCTCGCGCTCCCAGACCGAGAGCGCGGCGAAGCTGCCGCCGAGCGCGCGCTGGGCGCCGTGCGCCGCGGCCAGCCATGACTCGCGCGGGCTGTGCGCGGCGGCCATGGCCTGTGCCACGCGTACGACGCCGGCCAGGCGGTTTTCCTCTGCCATCTCCCCAGCGTAGGGAGGTATGGGGGAATTGGGGGTTTTTCGTCCCTCCGGTCGGGGTTGCCCTCTCGTCTGTGGTGTCCGTCGCCTGCGGTCGCCGTCGGTCGCGGTCGCCGTCGGTTGCGGTCGCCGTCGTCTGCGGTCGCCGTCGGCTGCGTTCCGATGCGCGTGCGGGTTTCGTTTGGGGTCGGTGCCGGTCCGGGGTACCGGTTACACGGGCAATGGCGCCGCAGGTCTGCGAGCGTGGTCGTCCGGGTGGGGGGTGCCCGTGTAACCGGCACCCCTCCCCGTCCCCTTCCGCCGGAGCCGCGGCTGCCGGCCGGTGGGAGTGCGCGTCCCCGCCGGTGTCGGCCGGCGCTCGCGCCTGGAGCGCGGCTGCGCCCCCCCAGGCGGTGGCTACGCCAGTGGGCCGGTGATCTTCTCCACTGCGGCGAGCAGCCCCCCGTCCCGTACGAACGACTCCGCGGCCGCCAGGTCGGGGGAGAGGTAGCGGTCCGGGCCGGGGCCGGCGACGCCCGCCTCGCGCGCCGCGGCGATGGCGGCGGCCGAGGCCGGCGCCGGGGTCAGCCCCGCCCGCAGCTCGATCGCGCGCGTCGACGCGTACAGCTCGACGGCGATCACGCGGGCGAGGTTGCCCACGGCCGTACGGAGCTTGCGCGCCGCCGACCAGCCCATCGAGACGTGGTCCTCCTGCATCGCGGAGGACGGGATGGAGTCCGCCGACGCGGGGACCGCGAGCCGCTTCATCTCGCTGACCAGGGCGGCCTGCGTGTACTGGGCGATCATCAGGCCCGAGTCCACGCCCGCGTCGTCCGCGAGGAAGGGCGGCAGGCCGTGCGAGCGGTTCTTGTCGAGCAGGCGGTCGGTGCGGCGCTCGGAGATCGACGCCAGGTCGGCGGCGGCGATGGCGAGGAAGTCGAGGACGTACGCGACCGGGGCGCCGTGGAAGTTGCCGTTGGATTCGACGCGGCCGTCGGGCAGCACGACCGGGTTGTCGACGGCGGAGGCCAGTTCGCGCGAGGCGACGAGCGCGGCGTGCGCGAGGGTGTCGCGGCCCGCGCCCGCGACCTGCGGGGCGCAGCGCACCGAGTACGCGTCCTGCACGCGCGGGGCGTCGTCCTGGTGGTGACCCGTGAGGCCCGAACCCTCAAGGACGGCAAGCATGTTGGCGGCCGCGGCGCCCTGGCCCGGGTGCGGGCGGATGGCGTGCAGTTCGGGGGCGAGCACCTTGTCCGTGCCGAGGAGCGCTTCGAGGGAGAGCGCGGCCGTGATGTCGGCGCTCTTGTAGAGCCGCTCCAGGTCGTCGATGGCCATCAGCAGCATGCCGAGCATGCCGTCGGTGCCGTTGAGGAGGGCGAGGCCCTCCTTCTCGCGCAGCTCCACGGGCCGGATGCCGTGCTCGGCGAGCAGCTCGCCGGCGGGCCTGACCGTGCCGTCCGGGCCCTCCGCGTCGCCCTCGCCCATCAGCGTGAGCGCGCAGTGGGAGAGCGGGGCGAGGTCGCCGGAGCAGCCGAGGGAGCCGTACTCGTGCACGACGGGCGTGATCCCGGCGTTCAGGAGGTCCGCCATGGTCTGCGCGACCTCGGGGCGCACACCGGTGTGGCCCGAGCAGACGGTCTTCAGGCGCAGGAACATCAGCGCGCGCACGACCTCGCGCTCCACGCGCGGACCCATGCCGGCCGCGTGCGAGCGGACGATGTTGCGCTGCAGCTGGGCCCGGAGTTCGGTGCTGATGTGGCGCGTGGCCAGCGCGCCGAAGCCGGTCGAGACGCCGTAGACCGGTTCGGGCTTCGCGGCGAGCGCGTCCACGATCTCGCGGGCCTTCGCGAGGGCGGTGACGGCTTCGGCGGACAGCTCGACCTTCGCGTTCTGGCGCGCCACGGCAAGTACGTCGGCAGGGGTGGTGCCGGTCGTCCCGAGCACCACGGTGTGCATAGTCATATTCAGCAGCCTACGGACTGAATCGCAATGTGTCACGGGTGGGTTCGGGGAGTGACCGTTACCGGTGGGCGTCCGGCGGGGCGGCGTCTGCCATGATGCCCAGGTCGGTGAACGTCCGTTAACAGGGAGGGTGACCCATGGCAGAGGCGGCACACGAGGAGCGGTACGGCGAGTTCGTGGCCGTGCGCCGGCACGGATACGTCGCCGAGTTCGTGCTGGACCGGCCCAAGGCCATGAACGCGGTGTCCAGCGCCATGGCGGCCGCGATTGGCGAGGCCTGCGCGGCCCTGTCCGCCGACCGTGACGCCCGCGTCGTGGTCCTCACGTCCTCGCACGAGCGGGCCTTCTGCGTGGGCGCCGACCTCAAGGAGCGCAACTCCTTCACCGACGCCGAGCTGCTCCGCCAGCGCCCGGTCGCCCGCGCCGCCTACACCGGTGTGCTCGAACTGCCCATGCCCACCATCGCCGCGGTGCACGGCTTCGCGCTGGGCGGCGGCTTCGAACTCGCCCTGTCCTGCGACCTGATCGTCGCCGACGCCACCGCCGTGGTCGGCCTGCCCGAGGTCTCCGTGGGTGTCATCCCCGGCGGCGGCGGTACGCAGCTGCTGCCGCGCCGGGTGGGTGCCGCGCGCGCCGCCGAGCTGATCTTCTCGGCCCGCCGCGTGGAGGCCGCGGAGGCACGGGAGTTGGGCCTGGTCGACCAGCTCGTCGCGGCCGGCGAGGACCGTACGGAGGCACTCGCGCTCGCCTCCCGCATCGCCGCCAACTCGCCGGTCGGGCTGCGGGCCGCCAAGCGTGCGCTGCGGCTCGGGCACGGTCTCGACCTGCGCGCGGGCCTCGACGTCGAGGACGCCGCCTGGCGCACGGTGGCCTTCTCCGGCGACCGCGCGGAAGGCGTCGCGGCCTTCAACGAGAAGCGCGCGCCCCGGTGGCCGGGCGAGTAGCCGCAGCGGACGCCTGTGCCGGGCCTCGCCCCACCCGGGGGCGGGGCCCGCGGTCGTGGCGGCCGGGGCCCGGGGGCGCGGCGGCTCAGGCCTCGACGACCCGGCGGCGGCTGAGCGCGAAGATTCCCACGCCGGAGATCAGGAAGGTGAGGCCGCCGGCGATGTACGGGGTGGTGTCCGTCGACCCGGTCTCCGCGAGCCGGGTCCCGCCGGTGTTCGGCGCGGGCGCCGCGTAGGCCGACGTTCCCGTGGACTGCGCCCGGTCGGCCGCCGCGTCCGCGGCCGCCTGCTCCTTCTGCTCCCCACTGGCCGTCGCCGAAGGAACGAACCACAGAGCGCCGAGCAGGGACCCTGCGGCGGTGGCGGTGAGAAGTGAACGGCGTGCGGGTGACACGGAGTCGATCCCCCTAGTGGTGCCGGAAGTTGGACCGTCTGCGGCGATGGTAGTGAACCCAGCGGGTCGCGCGAAAGTGGAGGGTGGCTTTCGACTTACGCTCCGTCCATGACCACCTCTGAGACATCCCGTTTCGTGCGCCTACGTGTGGAACTCGTCCTCGAAGTCACCGACGAGGGCGCCCTGGCCGGTGCCGCGCTCGACCGCATCGGCGAGGACGCGTACATGCCGGACGACGAGCGCGTGCACGCCGAATCCGCCGTGCAGGAGGAGGCGGCCGAGGCGCTCGCCTACCTCGTCGACCCGTTCGACCTGGTCGCGGAGGTGCCGGGGGTCGAACTGGCCCAGGCCTCCTGGAGCAGCGAGTCCGTCGACCACGTCCCCGACGAGGCGTGGGACGAGGACGACGAGGACCTCCTGGACGAGGACGGCGACCTCGCCTACGAAGAGGAGGAGCCCGAGTGGGAGGAGGAAGAGGGGGAGCGCGGCGAATACGGCGAACACGGCGGATCCGGCGAACGCGGCGAAGGCGATCAAGGTCGCGAACGCGACGAGAATCACACGCATCCCTACGGAGCGGCCGCGGTCGGCGCGTAGGCTCGACGTGGGTACTGAACCCCGGTCGTGCGGGTCCGTCGGACCGCTCGTCCGGGGTTTCGTCGTGTGGCGTCCGATGGGCGCCCGTCCTGTCGAAATGCCTGGACAGGATGCGTGTCCTCGGCCACATCCGGTGCCGTTTCGGAACCGGGTGAGCTGGTACGCGTGTTGTAAGGGTGTGCGCAGTTTCGCTGGGCACGGGGACAAACGGGGACTTTCGGGGTTTTCCGGGGATTCGGCAACGATGGAGAAGCGTGTGATGACGGACAGCAAGCGGAGCAGGGGCCTTGTGGCCGTGTCCGCACTGCTCGGTGGCGTGCTCGTGCTCTCGGCCTGCAGCAGCGGGGACGAGGGGACGAAGGGCAAGGACTCGCAGCAGGAGAAGACCGACCAGGCCGCCGCGCAGGACACCTCCGCCGCCCGAATATCCGTATCCCCGAAGAACGGGTCGAAGAACGCCTCGATCAACAACGCCGGCAAGGTCACCGTCAAGGACGGCACCCTGACCGAGGTCACCATGACCACCGCCGACGGCACGAAGGTCGCCGGCTCGCTCTCCGCGGACAAGAAGACCTGGAAGCCGGACGCGCAGTTGGAGCGCGCGACCACCTACAAGGTCGCGGTCGTCGCGAAGGACTCCGAGGGCCGCGACGCGCACGAGAACACCACGTTCACCACGGTCGCGCCCACCAACAGCTTCATCGGCAACTTCACGCCCGAGGACGGCTCCACCGTCGGCGTGGGCATGCCGGTCTCGATCAACTTCGACAAGGCGATCGAGAACAAGGCCCATGTCCAGAAGGGCATCACCGTCACCTCCAGCAGCGGCCAGGAGGTCGTCGGCCACTGGTTCAACTCGCAGCGGATCGACTTCCGCCCCGAGGACTACTGGAAGGCCGGCTCCACCGTCACGCTCGACCTGAAGCTCGACGGCGTCGAGGGCGCCGACGGTGTCTACGGCGTCCAGCAGAAGTCGATCACCTTCAAGATCGGCCGCTCGCAGGTCTCCACGGTCGACGCCAAGACGAAGCAGATGACCGTCGAGCGCGACGGCAAGGTCATCAAGACCATCCCGATCTCCGCCGGTGCGCCCGAGAACAAGACGTACGAGGGCGAGATGGTGATCTCCGAGAAGTTCAAGGAGACCCGGATGAACGGTGCGACGGTCGGCTTCACGGACGACGACGGCAAGGGCGAGTACGACATCAAGGACGTGCCGCACGCGATGCGCCTGTCGACCTCCGGCACCTTCATCCACGGCAACTACTGGGGCAAGGGCATCTTCGGCTCCGCCAACACCAGCCACGGCTGCGTGGGTCTGCAGGACGCCAAGGGCGCCGACGACCCGAACACCCCGGGTGCCTGGTTCTACGACAACTCGATGGTCGGCGACGTGGTGATCGTCAAGAACACCGGCGACAAGACCATCGCCCCCGACAACGGTCTCAACGGCTGGAACATGAGCTGGGCCGAGTGGACGGCGGGCTCGCAGGCCTGACCCGCGCCGCCCGCCCCCGGGACCCCGATGGCCCGTACCTCGCACGCGAGGTGCGGGCCATCTCCCGTACCAGAAGCGGTGTTTCCGCGCCGTTGGCCTTCTCATCGCGCTCTCACACGGCCCTTATCCCGCCATCACGCGCCCTTCCTACCTTCAGCCGCATGTTCTTCACCTACTTGCGGCGTGAGCTGCGCCGCCGCAGAAAGGCGGCGCTCGTCGTCGCCTCCGGGCTCGCGCTCGGCATCGCCCTGGTCATCGTGGTCAACTCCGTCTCGGCGGGCATGAAGCAGGCCCAGGGCAAGGTCCTCGAGTCGCTGTACGGGCTCGGCACGGACATGACCGTCACCAAGGCGCAGGAGGAGCCCGAGGAGGGCGAGGCACCGCAGCGCCCCCGCTTCCGGTTCGACGCGAACGAGGACGGCGAGGAGCAGGCGAGCGACCAGCTGATGGTGCAGGGCTTCCAGACGCTCGGCGCCTCCACCGTCGACACCGTGGCGCGGCAGGACGGCGTCGCCGACGCGGTCGGCGGGCTCAGCCTCACCAACCTGAAGATCAGCGGCGAGTTCAAGCGCGGCGAGATCGAGGCGGCGCCCGCCGAGCCCGGACAGAAGCCCGGCGAGGGCGGCCAGGGCCGGGTGCGCGGCGGCGGCGCGGACTTCGGCGTCAACTCCTTCACCGTCTTCGGCACGGACGTCACGAAGCCGGACCTCGGCCCGCTGACCTCGTCCACCCTCACCAAGGGCCGGACCTTCAAGGACTCCGAGACCGACGCGAAGGTCGCGGTCGTCGACTCCGCGTACGCGAAGAAGGAAGACCTCACGACGGGCGACGAGATCTCCGTCAAGGGCACCGAGTTCGAGATCGTCGGCATCGCGACGGCCGACAAGGGCCAGGCCCCGTCGAACGTCTACATCCCGCTGAAGCAGGCGCAGACGCTCTCCGACTCCAAGGACAAGATCACGACGGTGTACGTGAAGGCCGCCGACTCGCAGCAGATCGCGGCGGTCAAGGACGCCATCCAGGAGAACGTCCCGGACACCACCGTCACCACCTCCGCCGACCTCGCGAAGACCGTCTCGGGCTCGCTGGACACGGCGGCCGGCCTCGCTTCCAACGTGGGCAAGTGGCTCTCGTACGCGGTGCTCGCGGCCGCCTTCCTCGTGGCGGGGCTGCTCACCTCCTCGGCGGTCAGCCGGCGCGTACGCGAGTTCGGCACGCTCAAGGCGCTCGGCTGGAAGTCGGGCCGTGTCACCCGGCAGGTCGTCGGCGAGGCCCTGGTCAACGGGCTGATCGGCGGTGTGCTCGGCATCGGTGTGGGCCTCGCGGGCGCCTACGCCGTGACCGCGGTCTCGCCGACCCTCACCGCCGAACTCGGCGGCGGGCTCACGGGCGGCGGACCGGGCGGCGGTGGCGGCGGCATGGTCGTCTCGGGGCCGGGCGGAGGCGGCGGCCCCATGGGACAGGCCGCCGAGCGCACCCTCGACATCGCGCTCAGCGCCCCGGTCGGTCTCGCGACCATCGTCCTCGCGGCCTCGCTCGCCATCGGCGGCGGCCTGATCGCGGGCGCCTTCGGCGGCTGGCGCGCCTCGCGGCTGCGCCCCGCGGACGCCCTGCGCCGCGTCGAGTAACCGCGTGCCCCGGCCCCGCGCGAGGGCCGCGGGGTCCCGCAGGTCCAGCTTCGGCCCCGTACGCGCTCGGGCCGTCAACTCCCGTACGCCTGACGGACTTTCCAGGAGTCATCCACCATGTACCACCTCAGAGGCGTCACCAAGACGTACCGCCGCGGCAAAGCGAGCGTGCAGGCGCTCGACGGCGTCGACCTGACCATCGAGGACGGCGGCCGTCTCGTCATCCAGGGCCCCACCGGCGGCGGCAAGTCCACCCTCCTGCAGATGCTCGGGGGCCTCGACCGCCCCACGGCGGGACAGGTCGAACTCGACGGCACCGATCTCGCCACCCTCCCCGAGGCGCGCCTGACCCGGGTGCGCAGCGAGAGCATCGGCTTCGTGTTCCAGTCCTTCAACCTCATCCCGACGCTGACCGCGCAGGAGAACGTGGAGACCGCCCTCGTCCCCCTGAAGCTCAAGGCGAAGGACCGGCGTGAACGGGCCGCCGAGGCGCTCGGCTCGGTGGGCCTCGGCGAGCGGCGCGGCCATCTGCCCGGCGAGATGTCCGGCGGCCAGCAGCAACGCGTCGCGATCGCACGGGCGTTGGTGAAGCGGCCGAAGGTGCTGCTCGCCGACGAGCCCACCGGCAACCTCGACGAGTCGATGCGCGACGAGATCATGGACCTGCTCGAAGGGCTCTGGAAGGAGCACGGCCTGACGTTCGTGATGGTCACGCACGACAGCGCGATCGCGAAGCGGGCGCCGCGCCTCGCGACCATCAGGAAGGGCCGCCTGACGGTCACGGAGAACGCCTCGGCCTGAGGCGTTCTCGCGCGGCGGCCGGAAAGCAGCCCCGAAGGCCGACCGGAAACATGACTGTGTACGCACAACCGAACTCCCCGAGCGACCGTCCTAAGTGACGCGAACTACGGATATCAGGGGGAGAGTTGCGCAGACACGTCAAAAGAGCGGGTATGTCCACGGTCGCCGTAGCGGCGGCCGTGGCACTCGCGGGGGGAATGACCGCACCGGCGTCCGCGGCGAAGCCGCAGGCGACCGGGCAGAGCGCGGCGGACGGGTCCGGCGGGTCCGGGCACCACCGCGTCCGGCTGATCACCGGTGACCGGGTGGTCGTGGACGCCGAGGGCAAGGTCGTCGGCATCGAGCGGGCCGAGGGGCGCGAGAAGATACCGGTGCGCGTCCAGCGCTCCGCCGGACACACGCTCGTCGTGCCGTTGGACGCACAGCAGTTGATCGCCGAGGGCCGGCTCGACCGCAGGCTCTTCGACGTCACCGAGCTGAGCAAGGCCGAGAGCCGCAAGGCCCATCGCAAGGGCCTCAAGCTGATCGTCGGCTACCAGGGCGCGGCGGCCGGCGCCCGGTCCGATGTACGCGACGCGGGCGGCACGACGGTGCGCAGGGTCCTCAGGTCCCTGAACGCCGAGGCCCTGACGACACCCGAGGACGACACCCCCGAGATCTGGGCGGCCCTCACCCGGGAGCGCGGCGACGGCCGCACCACGGCCAGCGGTGTCGCCAAGGTCTGGCTCGACGGCGTCCGCAAGGCGAGCCTGGACCGCAGCGTCAAGCAGATCGGCGCCGACAAGGCCTGGGCGGCCGGCTACGACGGCAAGGGCGTGAGGATCGCCGTCCTCGACACGGGCGTCGATGCCGCGCACCCGGACCTGAAGGACCAGGTCGTCGCCGCGAAGAACTTCTCGGCCTCGGCCGGTACGGGGGACAAGTTCGGCCACGGCACGCATGTCGCGTCCATCGCCGCCGGTACGGGCGCCAAGTCGGGCGGCAAGTACAAGGGCGTCGCGCCCGGCGCCGAGCTGCTCAACGGCAAGGTGCTCGGCGACGACGGGTCCGGCGACGACTCCGGCATCATCGCCGGCATCGACTGGGCCGTGGCCCAGGGCGCGGACATCATCAACATGAGCCTGGGCGGGGCCGACACCCCCGGGATCGACCCGATGGAAGCGGCCGTCAACAAGTACGCGGAGCAGAACGGCGTCCTGTTCGCCGTCGCCGCGGGCAACGACGGCGAGTACGGGGACCGGACGGTCGGCTCGCCGGGCAGCGCCGACGCCGCGCTCACCGTGGGCGCCGTCGACCGCTCCGACAAGCTCGCCCCGTTCTCCAGCAGGGGCCCGCGCGTCGGCGACGGCGGCCTGAAGCCCGACGTGACCGCTCCCGGCGTGGGCATCGCCGCCGCGGCCGCACCCGGCAGCCTCATCGACAAGGACCCCGAGGTCGCCCACCCGGCGCCGGGCTACCTGGCCATTTCGGGTACGTCGATGGCGACTCCGCATGTCGCGGGTGCCGCCGCCCTGCTCAAGCAGCAGCACCCGGAGTGGACGTCCAAGGACCTCAAGTCCGCGCTCACCGGCTCCGCCAAGGGCGGCGCGTACACGCCGTTCCAGCAGGGCACGGGCCGTATCCAGGTCGACAGGGCCGTCCGGCAGGCCGTGTTCGCCGAACCCTCGCCGCTGGCGTTCGGGGTGGCCCGGTGGCCGCACACCGACGACCCGAAGCTGACGAAGCAGCTCACGTACAAGAACACGGGCACCGAGGACGTGATCCTCGATCTCGCGGTGCAGGGCTACAACCCCAAGCGGCAGGCCGCCCCGGCGGGCTTCTTCACGCTCGGGGCGACCAAGGTCACGGTGCCGGCGGGCGGCACGGTCTCCGTGGACGTGGTCGCCGACACGAAGCTGGGCGGCACCCTCGACGGCGCGTACTCCGCGGTCGTCACGGCGAGCGGCGGCGGCCAGTTGGTGCGCACGGCCGCGTCCGTGCAGCGCGAGAGCGAGTCGTACGACGTGACGCTCAAGCACATCGGGCGGGACGGGCGGCCGACGGCGGACTTCCGCACCTTCCTCACCGGGTTCCTGGGCTCGGGCGAGGGCCTGGAGCTGGAGCTCGACGACGCCTCGGGCACGGTCACCGCGCGTGTGCCCAAGGGCAGTTACGCCCTGAACGCCCTGTTCACCAAGGACCCGGTGACCTTCAAGGGCGGTGTCGACTGGCTGGCGCAGCCCAGCCTCACCGTCACCAAGGACGTGACGCTGACGCTCGACGCCCGTACGGCGAAGGCCCAGAACATCACGGTGCCGGACGCCTCGGCGAAGCCGTGGTTCGCGTACACCTCGTACGCCTACGAGCGGTCCGGCTGGGACTTCGGTCTGGCGACGGACTCCTTCGCCGACCTGCGCACCGCCCACCTCGGCCTGCCGCTGTCCGGGCTCAGCCAGCAGTGGAGCGGCACCTGGACCAAGGGCGCGGCCACCGAGTACGACATCTGGTTCGCCGCCAAGCCGGTGAAGTTCCACGCCGCCACCCGGCACTTCAAGGCCACCGACCTGGCCACGGCCAAGGTCGGCCTGGGCGCGTCCGTCCCCGGCAGGACCGGCGTCCTCGCCGCGCTCGCCGACAGCCCCACCGGCGGGAACATGCTGGGCCGTCCGATCGAGCAGAAGCTGCCGGGCACCCGCACGGTCCATCTGTCCACGGCGAACGGGGCGGCCTGGAACCTGGAGTTCGGCCAGGTGCGCGGACGCACCCCGGAGGGCGAGCTGCTGGCCGACGCGCTCTACGACCTCGGCACCCCGCAGGTGCTCAAGGCCGGCAAGACGTACACGAAGACGTTCAACACCGCCGTCTTTGGGCCGAAGGTCAACTCCGAGCTGGGGGTGTTCCGTTCGGGCAACGACATCAACGCCGCCGTCGCGGTGTTCTCCGACGGGCAGAACCACTCAGGCTGGGCGCCGCACAAGTCGGGCAGCACCCAGCTGTACCGCAACGGCACCAAGCTCCGTGAGTGCGCGCGGCCGCTGGACGAGTGCCTCTTCAAGGTGCCGTCCGCGGAGGCCTCGTACAAGCTGGTCTCCTCGGTGCGGCGCGACCTGTCGGTGGCGCGGGTGACGAGCCGCGTCACCCTGACGTTCACCTTCAAGTCCAAGAAGACGGCCGGGTTCACGAAGCTCCCCGTCTCGGTGGCCCGCTTCGCGCCGAAGACGGCGCTCGACTCCACCGCCCCCGCGGGCGCGAGGACGAGCATGCCCGTGACCGTCCAGGGTGCCGCGGCCGGGAAGAACCTCAAGTCCCTTTCCGTATACGTCAGTTACGACGCCGGCAAGAACTGGAAGAAGCTCACCGTCAAGAACGGCAAGGTCGAGTTCAAGAACCCGGCCAAGGGCAAGTCGGTCTCCTTCCATGCGAAGATCAGCGACAAGAAGGGCAACACCACCGCCATGTCGGTCTACGACGCGTACTACGGCAAGTAGGCGCACGTACGAGCAGAGGTGGTTCAACTGCCGTAGTACGCCGGTGAGTTGAAGCGGCCCGCAGGAACCCGCGGTGGTTCCTGCGGGCCGCCCTCGTGACGTAGCGTCCGGGGCATGAGCAGCAGCCGGACTGTCGAGTACATCCGCTACACCGTCGCCGCCGACGGCGCCGAGGAGTTCATCGCCGCGTACGCACGCGCCGCGGAGTCCCTCGCCGCCTCCCCGCAGTGCGTGGACTACGAGCTGCGCCGGTGCGAGGAGGAGCCCGAGAGCTTCATCCTGCGCATCACCTGGACCTCCACGCGCGAGCACATGGAGACCTTCCGCGCCTCGGCCGAGTTCCGTGCGTTCTTCGCCGAGGTCGGCCCGTACGTCAAGGACATCGCCGAGATGCGGCACTACGCGCCGACCGGTGTGGCCGGGCAGGGCGCGGCGGTGCCCTCGCTGTACGCCTGGGCCGGCGGCGCGAAGAGCTTCGAGCGGCTCACCGAGGCCTTCTACGCCAAGGTCGTCGCCGACGACCTGCTCGGCGGGCTGTTCCGCGACCTGCCGCACGAGCACGCCGGACACGTCGCGCTGTGGATCGCTGAGGTGTTCGGAGGCCCGAAGACGTACAGCGAAGAGCTGGGCGGGCACCGGCACATGGCCCTGAAGCACCTCGGCAAGCACATCACCGAGGCGCAGCGGCGGCGCTGGGTGAACCTCCTGCTCGATGCCGCCGACGAGGCGGAGCTGCCGGGCGACCCCGAGTTCCGCTCGGCGTTCGTCGCGTACGTCGAGTGGGGCACCAGGATGGCGCTGTACTACTCCAACGACGCCTCCGACGAGGACTGCCCGCCCGACCAGCCGATGCCGGCCTGGGGCTGGGGAGTGCCGGGCGGGCCCTACCGGCCCTGAGGCCGCCGCCGCGTACGTGCCGCCGCGTACGGGCGCGGATCAGCCCTGGGCGTGGTCCGTACGGTCGGCGGTGGTGGCGTCCGTGCCCCAGCTGATGAGCAGCCGCAGCGCCTCCGCCGAGGGGGAGCCGGGCTCGGCGCTGTACGTCGTCAGGTACTGCTCGGCGTCGTCGGCCAGGCTCAGCGTCTCGAACGCGAGGGTCAGCTCGCCGACCAGGGGATGGCTGAAGGTCTTCGTGCCGTGCCCCTTCTCCTGCACGTCGTGCGCGGCCCACAGCCGGCGGAACTCCTCGCTCTTCACGGAGAGCTGTCCGACGAGCGCGGAGAGCTCCGGATCGTCGGGGTGGCAGCCCGCGTCCATCCGCAGATAGCTGACGACGTCGGCGGACTTCTGGTCCAGGTTCTTCCGGAACAGATCCCTGATCTGCTGGTTCAGGAAGATCATCCGTGACCAGTTGCGGTCCTCGGCCGGCCAGGAGGCGAAGTCGCCGAAGAGCGCGGCGGCCGCCCGGTTCCAGGCCAGGATGTCCGTACGCCGCCCCACGACGTACGCCGGCACCGTCTCCATCGCGTCCATGAGCTGCTGCAACGCGGGCCGCACCTGCTGGCGGGCGCCGCCCTTGCGCTTCTTCTTGTGCTGCTTGGGCTTCGTCAGGTGCAGCAGGTGCGCGTGCTCGGCGTCGGTGAGCCGCAGGGCGCGGGAGATCGCGTCCAGGATCTCCGTCGACACGTTCGCCCCGTTCCCCTGCTCCAGGCGCGTGTAGTACGCCACCGAGACCCCGGCGAGCTGGGACAGCTCCTCGCGTCTGAGGCCCGGCACACGGCGCCGGTGCCCGTAGTCGGGCAGCCCCACGTCGGCGGGCTTGATGCGGGCCCGGCGGGTGCGCAGGAACTCGCTCAGCTCCGCGCGCCGGTCGAGCGCGGGGTCGGGGGATGCGGCGGATTCCTGCTCACTCATGCGTTCCAGTATCCCTCCGGCGTACGCACGGATCCTGACCCTGCCAGTAGTAGGAACACGGGACGTAGGCACGACAGAGGGCTGGGTAGCCCTCTGCGGCTCCGGCAGGCTGATCAGCGACCGGAAGATCGAACCCACGAGGGGAACCCCGACCATGAGCACCACCGTCGCCGCCTACGCCGCCCCCGCCGCCAACGCGCCCCTGGAGCGCACCACCATCGAGCGCCGGGCGGTGGGTGCGCACGACATCCTGATCGACATCAAGTTCGCCGGTATCTGCCACTCCGACATCCACCAGGCCCGCGACGGCTGGGGCGAGGGCATCTTCCCGATGGTGCCCGGCCACGAGATCGCCGGTGTCGTCAGCGAGGTCGGCCCGGAGGTCACCAAGTACAAGGTCGGCGACAAGGTGGGCGTCGGCTGCTTCGTGGACTCCTGCCGTGAGTGCGAGTACTGCGAGCAGGGCCTGGAGCAGTACTGCGTGCAGGGCATGACGGGCACGTACAACGCGCTGGACAAGAACGGCGAGCCCACCTACGGCGGCTACTCCACGCACCTCGTCGTCGACGAGAACTACGCCGTCCGCATCCCCGAGGGCCTCGCCCTCGACGTGGCCGCGCCGCTCCTGTGCGCCGGCATCACCCTCTACTCCCCGCTCAAGCACTGGAACGCCGGCCCCGGCAAGAAGGTCGCCATCGTCGGCCTCGGCGGTCTCGGCCACATGGGCGTCAAGATCGCCCACGCGCTCGGCGCCGAGGTGACGGTCCTGTCGCAGTCGCTGCGCAAGAAGGCGGACGGCGAGCGCCTGGGCGCCGACCACTACTACGCCACCAGCGACCCGGCGACCTTCGAGGAGCTGGCCGGCACCTTCGACCTGATCGTCTCCACGGTCTCGGCCCCGCTGCCGCTGGACCAGTACCTGGGCCTGCTGAAGGTCGACGGCGTCTTCGCCAACGTCGGCGCCCCCGAGGAGCCCGTGTCCCTGAACCTCTTCTCGGTCATCGGCGGCCGCAAGACCCTCGCCGGCTCGATGATCGGCGGCATCGCGGAGACCCAGGAGATGCTGGACTTCTGCGCGGAGCACGGCTTCGGCGCGGAGATCGAGGTGATCGGCGCCGAGCAGATCAACGAGGCGTACGAGCGGGTCCTCGCCTCGGACGTGCGCTACCGCTTCGTGATCGACACGGCGACGATCTGACCGCCTTTGCCGGTACGTGAGTTGAGTCCGTTCGCGCGGGCGTGAGGTGGGCCCGGTCTCCTGCGGGAGGCCGGGCCCTTCGGCTGTCCGGGATCCGGTCTCGGTGTAGGCACCACCGAGACCGGGTGGTTCACTCGGGGCGGAACGCGATCCCTCCGCACGGGACGCGGAACGCGAAAGGAACTCGCATGAAGATCCTGGTAGTCGGAGCCGGCGCCACCGGCGGGTACTTCGGTGCGCTGCTCGCCCGCGCCGGCCGCGACGTGACCTTCCTCGTACGTCCCGGACGCGCCGAGGTGCTGCGGGCGCGCGGCCTGCGCATCACCGGCAAGGGCACGGAGGACTGGGCGCCCCTGGAGCCGCAGCTCGTCCTCGCGGAGGAGATCTCCGCCCCGTACGACCTGATCCTGCTCGCCGTGAAGGCGACGACGCTGGAGGAGTCGGTCGCGGCGCTCCGGCCCGCGGTCGGGCCCTCGACGGTGATCGTGCCGTTCCTCAACGGTCTGGCCCATATCGACCGGCTCACCGCCGAGTTCGGCGCGGACGCGGTGCTCGGCGGGACGGTCAAGGTGGTCACCAAGCTCTCGCCCGAGGGCGACATCGTCCGCATGGCGGCCATGTCCCAGCTGACCTTCGGGGAGCAGAAGGGCGGCATCTCCGAACGGGTCGCGGCGATACGGGAGATCCTCGACGTGCCCGGCCTCGACGCCGTCGCGTCCCCGGACGTGTACGAGGCGATGTGGTCGAAGTGGGCGTTCATCGTGACGATGGGCGCGCTCACCTGCCTCGGGCGGGGCACGGTCGGCGAGGTGAACGCCGTCCCCGGTGGCCCGGAGCTCGGCCCGGCGCTCCTGGCGGAGGCGGCGGCGGTCGCCGCGGCGGCCGGACACCCGGTCCCGGAGGCCGACTTGGCGGGCAGCACGGCCGTGGTCACGGCGGCGGGCTCGCCCCTCGTCCCCTCCCTCTACCGCGATGTCGTGGAGGGCCGTCGCACCGAGGCGGAGCACCTCTTCGGCGATCTGACGTCGCGGGCGCGGCAGTTGGGCGTCGCGACGCCGCTGCTCGATCTGGCGACGGTTCAACTGCGGGTGCATGAGCGCCGGGTGGCGGCCGGGGGCTGAGCCTGGTCGGGCCCGAGGGCGTGGCTGATGCAGCTGGCGTGGCTGACGTGGCTGGGGCACCCTCCCCCGATGGGGTGCCCCAGCCGTCCCCCGTTCCCCCCGTCCGTGGGGCGGCTCACCTGTTCAGGCGGCCTCCACGCATGCCAGAATCGCCCGGTCGTCGCGGCAGCGGCGGCCGGCCGGTCGGCGGGAATCCAGCTTTCCGGAACCGGGCCGCGACAACAACAGCAGTTCGCTGCACACAGCGTTCATCCGAACTGAACGATGCGCGGGCTTCGCAGGCAGCCGAAGTCTTCAAGTGAGGACGGGCCGACGACAGTCCGACCCATCGCCATGACACGGGGAACATCGTGGAACTCCGGGACATCGAGATCTTCCTGACACTGGCGCAGGAGCTGCACTTCGGCCGCACCGCCGAACAGCTGCGCCTCTCGCCCGCGGCGGTCAGCCAGTCCATCGCCAAGCAGGAACGCCGCATCGGCGCCAAGCTCTTCGAGCGCAGCAGCCGCCAGGTGCGTCTGACCGCGCTCGGCCGGCAGCTGCGCGACGACGTCCAGGCGATCCCCGCAAGCCTCCAGCGCAGCCTCGACCGGGCCGCACTCACCGCCAGCGGCAAGACCGCCATGCTGCGGGTCGGCATGATCGGCGACAACGCGTACGACCTCAAACCGTTCTGGGACGCCTTCCGCGCCCGGCACCCGCAGTGGGAACTGTCCATCCGCCGCTCGTCGTTCATCGACCCGTTCGCCCCGCTGCGCACGGGTGACGTCGATGTCCTCGTCGCCTGGCTGCCGGTCGAGGAGCCCGACCTGACCGTCGGCCCGGTCATCTGCGCCGAGCCGATGGTGGCGATGATGGCCGCCGACCATCCGCTGGCCCTGGACAAGAAGGTGTCCATGGAGATCTTCGGCGACCACGGCCTGTTCGGCGCCGGCGTGCCACTGCCCGCGTACTGGGAGGACGCCTACATGCCGTTCGCCACGCCCTCGGGGCGCCCCATCGAGCGGCGGCACACGGTCACGGCCTGCGAGGAGGTCCCGGCGATCGTCGCCACCTCGCACGCCATCGACATCACCAGCGCCCATGTCGCCCGCTATGGCGCCCGGCCCGACCTCGCCTACCTGCCGATCCCGGACGCCCGTCCACTGCGCTGGTCCCTGGTCTGGCACACGGAATCGGAGACGGAGCCGGTACGGGCACTGGCACGCGTCGTACGGGAGATGGGCCCTTTCACGGAGTGAACTTCCGCTCCCGCCTGCGACCTGCCCCGCCCGCACCAAAAGACGCTTGCCCGAGGCCCCAACTCCAGATCAACCTCTGGATCATGAACATCACGCGCATCCCCGCGACACCGGACCCCGCAACCGCCGCAGCCGAAGTGGCCGCCGCACTCCAGGGGATCGCCTCCCTCGACCTCTCCCTGCCGCCGGGCGCGGACGGAGCCGGGGAGCTGCCGGAACTCGACGCCCCGGGCGTCTGGGTCGCGGCGGCCGGCGCCTCGCTCGCCAACGGTGTCATCGTCTACGCCCACGGGGGCAGCTTCGTCTCGCGTATGCCGGAGCTCATCGCCCGCTACGCCCACCGACTCTCCGCGGCGACCGCCCGTCCGGTCTTCGTCTCGCACTACCGCCTGGCGCCCGCGGACCCCTACCCCGCGCCCCTGGACGACGTGGTGCGGGCCTACGAGCAACTCCTCACCGCAGGCGTCCCCGCCTCCAGCATCGCCCTGCTGGGCGAATCCTCGGGCGGCGCGCTGGTCCTGTCGGCACTCCTCCGCTTGAAGGAGACGGGCCGCGACCTCCCCGCGACGGCCCTCACCATCTCCCCCCTCACGGACTTCACCCTTGCCGCCCCCTCCATCGACGAGGCACGCGAACCGGGCGTGGACCGCGCCCTGTTGACCCGCATCACGGAGGCCTACCTGGCGGGCGCCCCGCGCGACGAGCCGCCCCAGTCCCCGTACCACGGCGACCTCGGCGCGCTGCCGCCGCTCCTGATGCTGGTGGGCGGCGCGGAGGCCTTCCTCGACGACACCCTCCGCTTCGCCCGGGCGGCGTCGGCGGCGGGCACGAAGGTCGAGGTCGACCTCCACGAATCCCTGACGCACGCCTTCCAGATCACAGCGCTGACCCCGCAAAGCCCTACGGGGGAGCGGCTGTTGGCGCGCATGGCCGGGTGGATCGACGAGCGCCTGGGCGACGGAGCGTCCCGAGCGCGGCCGGCGGGCGCATGACGCGAACGCGGGTGGGCGCACGGCCTGAACGCGCCCACCGCAATCCACCATCCACCCGTCACCATGGAGACATGGCCTCAGCCACCCCGAAAACCCAACCCCTCCACGACCTCACGGAACGGCTCGCGCACGTGCGCTGGATGACCGGCGGCACGGCTTCCGGAAAAAGCACGCTGACGCGCTTATTGGCCGACCGCCACGACGTGACGGTCTACAGCAGTGACCGAGCGGAACACGCGTGGCTGGAGCGCTGCACCCCGCACCGCCACCCGCACTTCACCGCCCTGCGCGCGCTGCCGCCCGGAGGGATGTGGCACGGCCGCAGCGGCGAGGAGGTGTTCCGCACGATGCCGAGCCTGCACGGCGAGACGGTCGGCTTCCTCGTCGAGGACCTGCTGGCGCTGCCGGCCGAACGCCCGGTCCTGGTCGACTACTTCGGCATCCTGCCGCACCACTTGGCCCCGCTCGTGCGCGCCCACACCCAGGCGGTCTTCCTGCTCCCGACCCCCGAGTTCAGGAGGGCCACCCTTACTTCCCGCTACGCCGATACGACCCGCAGGAGGGCCACCTGGGGCTCCGAAGACCTCACCACCGCCCTCACCAAACGCCTGATCCGGGACGCCCTCTGGGACGAGGAAGTCCGCACGCAATCAGCCTCAGCATCGGCTCCGCAGAGCTTCCTGACCCTCACGATCGACGGAACACTCCCGGCACCTGCCCTGGCCGACCGGCTGGCCGCCCACTTCGGCCTCGGCTCGGCCCCGTAGGCTCCGGGGCCACTTCGTTACCCGGGAGCCTTGCCGTGCTTCAGCCGCCAGTAGCTCACCGCACTGCTCAATGCTCCAGTGAACGGTCCTGGTCGAGCCATGTCTCCCAGCGCATGTGGGGAGCCGGGCACAGCCCCGCGTCCACCGCCTCCTCGTAGGACTCCGGTTCACCGAGGACCACGCAGCTTTCGTACACCGGCTGCACCGCGTACCAGCCGAGGGTGAGGAGCGCGACGAGGAGCAGGGCGTAGGCGAGGTGTCTCGGGCGGGGTGGGCCGGCTATCGGTCTGATCATGGGCGGGATCGTACGGCGGGGCTGTGGGTGCCGCCCCAGCTCGCTGCGAATGCCGCGGGGCCACCGCCTATCGCAGCCCACTGTCGATCTCGGCCATCAGGGAGCCCTGGCTGTCGTCGCCGTCCATTGACCAGATGCCGATGCCGCCGAGGCCTTCGGCCTTCACGAATGCGGCCTTCTCCGCCATCACCTGGGCATCGTCAAGCGTCCAGAATGTGCTGCCGTTGAACAACCACGCAGCCTTGGCCGTGCTGTCCCAGTACCGGGTATAGCCGAGGTTGGTCAGGTTCTTGACGTTGCGGTAGTCGTCGGTCGCCGGTGCGGTGCCGGACTTCGCGACCTGGAACAGGCCATGGTCGGCGTTGGTGACGCCGGTCCATCCTTGGCTGTAGAAGGGGACGCCCAGCACCAGCCGGGCCGGATCGACACCACCGCCGTTGACGAAGTTGTTGAGATAGATCTCGCAGCTACGTGCGGTTTCGGACGGGTCGGCGGAATTCAGGTACAGCGCTGACTGATGGTTGGCGATCAACGGCGTTTCCCAGGCGCCATGCAGGTCGTAGGCCATCACCACCGCCCAATCGACATAGTCGAAGATCTTGGGAAGTTCGTATCCCGGGTTGATGCGGTAGGTGCTGCCGGCGAGAGCGGCGGTGAGCAGGTAGTACTTGCCGGTCTGCTGTCCGTGGAGGTTGAGTTGACGGCGGAACTCGGCCAGGAGCAGCGTGAAGTTCTGCTTGTCCTCCTTGCGGCCAACGGTGCCGTTCCCAGGCGAACCCGGATACTCCCAGTCGAGGTCGATTCCATCGAAGACTCCGGCACCGGAGCCGATCCCGCCTTGCGGCAGGCCGTCGGTCTTCGGGAGGTTTCCCTTGATATAGAGATCGATACAAGACCGGACGAACTTCTCGCGGGACTCCGGCGTGGAGGCCGCCTCGGAAAAGTACGTGGACCGGGATCCGCCGCCGATGGAGATGGAAGTCCGCAACCCGTACTTGGCCTTGAGCTTCTTGATCTGGTTGAAGTTGCCGGCCAGGGACTGATCCGGCCGATCGGCTACTCCGTCGACGCTGCGGCCGGAATCGAAGACCTTCTGATAGTCGTGCTTGGCGTCGCCTGTACCGAAGTAGCATTCGCCGCTCGGTGAGATGTCGCCGAATGCGTAATGAAGGTGGGTCAGCTTCGCAGCCGAGCCCTTTTGGTCCAGATCGCGGATCTGGAAGTTCTCACCGCTGAAGTCCGTCGCCGCACGGGAGAAGTAGCCGACCTTGCGTGAGGCCCCGGCGGCGTCGGCTGCTTGAGCGGGCAGCAGCAAAGATGCGGTGATGGCCAGGACCCCGACGAAAGCCAGAATCATGGGATGATGACGGAGTTTCATATGACGCAGGTCCCCCCTGGACTCAGAGCCTGACCTCACCCGTATCCAGGGCTCTCGGTCAGACCCCGGCATACTACTCAGGGCATCCACACCACCCGGCTCCCATATGCGTGCTGGCATGCAGACGTCTGCAGACGTGCAACTCCGGGTCGGGACCGTCCTCTTCGGGGGCCGAGGTGACGACGAAGATGTGGCTGTGGAAGGCACCCAGCGGTCCGCGTACTACCACGTGAAGGTGTGGGCGATCGGCGGGCCGCCGGGCCGTCGTGCGAGCCACAGTTCGGCCGGAGCGTCAGGGGCGGTGCCAGCACTCACCCATCAGCCTTCGCCACACCGATCGGGCAGGACACCCCCGTCCCCCCGATCCCGCAGTACCCGCCCGGGTTCTTGTCCAGGTACTGCTGGTGGTACGCCTCCGCCGGGTAGAACGGGCGGTCCGCCGCCGGGAGGATTTCCGTGGTGATCGTGCCGTAGCCCGACGAGGTCAGGACCTTCTGGTAGGCCTCGCGGGAGGATTCGGCCGCCTCCGCCTGGGCCGGGGAGTGGGTGTGGATCGCCGAGCGGTACTGGGTGCCCACGTCGTTGCCCTGACGGAAGCCCTGGGTCGGGTTGTGGCTCTCCCAGAAGAGCTTCAGGAGGTCCGCGTACGAGACGACCTCCGGGTCGAAGACCACGCGGACGACCTCGGTGTGGCCGGTGCGGCCCGAGCAGACCTCGTCGTAGGTCGGGTGGGGCGTGTAGCCGCCCTGGTAGCCGACGAGGGTGGTCCACACGCCGGGGGTCTGCCAGAACTTGCGCTCCGCACCCCAGAAGCAGCCGAGCGCGAAGTCGGCCACCTCGAGGCCCTCGGGGTACGGGCCCGCGAGCGGGTTGCCGAGCACGGTGTGCCGCTCGGGCACGCCGAAGGCCGGCTCCGGGCGGCCGCGGAGGGCTTCCTCCGGGGTGGGGAGCTGGGGGATGCGGCCGAAGATCATGGGGTTCCTCCAGAGGGGACGGGGAGCAAGGGCGCGGGCGGCTGGCGGGTGGGTGGGTTCCGAGGGGAGAACGTCCGCGTGGCCGGTGGGATTCCGCGTCAGTGCGGCAGCGTCGCCGGGCTGCCGCCGTTCGCCTCGTAACCCGCGACCGCCATCGCCCGGAACACCGCATACGCCGCGGCCGGGTCCGCGGACTGCGTCCACGGCAGGGCCCCCACGTGCCCGTCCACCGCGACGAGCTGCTGCATCGCCTCGCCCCAGCGCTCGGACCGTACGAGGAAGAAGACCAGGAGATGCCGTACGTGCGCGGCCATCGGGTCGTCGGGACGGGCCGAGTGCACCGCGAACTGGGCGCCCTCGATCGCGTTCCGCACCACCTCGCTCTGCCAGAAGCTGCTGACCGTCTGCACCTCGGGCAGGTGGTCGAAGACCGCGAAGAGGGGGAGCGCGGAGAGCAGGGAGCCCTGCGGCGCGCGGGCGGCCGCGGCCTCCGCGAAGGCGTAGGCCTGCTCGCGCGAGCCGTGCCACTTCTCGGTCGCGTAGTGCAGCGCCGCGAGGTGCGCGCCCATGTGCTGCGGGTCGCGGTCGAGGATCTTCAGCCACAGCTGGTCGAAGTCCGCACGCGAGTAGTTGAGGGCGCGGGCGATGGCGAGCTCGATGATGTACGGGACCGGGTCGCCGGGGGCGAGCAGCGCGGCCGCGCCGCAGGCCGCCTTGGCCTCCTCCAGGATGATCCGGTGCTCGTCGGTGCCGGGCGTGGCCGTGCGGAAGGCCTGCTGGACGAGGAACTCGGCGTGCACGGCCGCACCCCCCGCGTCCTTCGGCGCCTCGGCCCGCCACACCCTGAGCCACTGTCCGCCGGGCGCCTCGCTGACGCCGCCGGGACGCTGGGCCAGTTCCAGGGCGGCCGCGCCGGCGAAGGCCTGGACGCGCTGCCAGCGCAGCTCACCCTCGGCCGGGGTGCCGGCGAGCAGCTGGGACGCGGCCTTCCAGTTCTGGGTGCCCTGGACCACCTCGAGGACGTCGAGCAGGTCCTGGTCGGGGCCGGGCATCCGGATGTCCAGCTCCTCCTGCAGGGCGAATCCGTAGTTCGCCGGGTCCGCGGCGTCGGGGGCGCCGGGGCTGGTCAGGCGGATACCGCCGGTGCGCCCGCGGCGCAGGAACGGGGCGAGGGCGGCGCCGAGCATGAGCAAGGCCATCAGGACCCAGAGGATTTCCATGGTTCAAGGGTTCCAGATCGGCTGCGCAAACGGCGAGGGAGGTCGGGGGATGCGGTTTCCACGGTTTCCGTGGTTTCCGTGGTTTCCGCGGCGCCACAGGGCCAGAGCGCCGCAGGGCCAGAGGCCCAGAGCCTCAGAGCCCCACATCGGCGAGCCCCGAGTCTCAGGTGCCGCCCAGCCCCAGAAGCCGACCCCCAGTCTCAAAGGCCCTCCAGCCCCACCAACCGCCCCATCGCCTCCCGCTCCACCCGCGCCGCCTCCTGCAGCGCCGTACTCGCCGAGTCCAGGAAGTGCTGCTCGCCCGTTTCCCCTGCCTTGGCGATCAGTGCGGCGATCTCCGTCCACAGCCCCGCCGCCTCCGCGTACAGCGCGTGTCCGGCGCGCAGGTCCGCGCTGTCGGTCAGGGAGGAGGCCTCCGCGAGGAAGTCGCGGTACAGGTTCCTGAAGAGGGCACCGCCCGTGCCCGCGCGTTCCATCAGGAGCGCCGCCTGCGGCAGGTCGCGGACCGGGTCCGTGGCGCGGGCGAACCAGCCGGGCACCAGCTTCGCCGCCTTCTCGATGCCGCGGTGGCCGAGGTTGGTGATGGGCGGCCGGAGGAACGCCGAGGCGCACGCCGTGATCGCGGGGACGAGCCGCTCGCGCACCTCCACGCGCTCGGGCACCCGTACCGTGAACGACCGCGCCCGCGCCGTCATCGGCCCCTTCGCCGCCCGGGCCGCGGCGAGCGAGTCCAGCGAGGTGGTCACCGCGCCGCCCTGCTGCGCGGTGTCGACGAGATACGCCCGCTCCTGCGCCGGGTCGTACCCGTACAGCGCGACGACGTGCCCGCCGAAGTGCACCCGCGAGCCGAAGTACTCCAGGTGGTGGCTGTCGAGTTGGAGGCCGACGGGCCGACCGCCGTCGAGCGCCTCCGCCGCGTTCGACCAGGCCTTGCGGGCGGAGGAGGTCTCCCGTACGTCGAGTACGAGGCCGAGTGCCGCGGCGAGGTTCCGCGTCAGTTCGAAGGGCCGGACCCGGCCGCCGAAGAAGGGGAAGTCCAGGTACTTCGCGTCCCAGTAGACGAACGAGAGACCGGATCCGAGCCCGAACAGCATCGCCTCCGACAGGTCGAGTCCCGCATGCCGCAGCAGCACGCCGAGCGCGGTCGTCTCGCAGTGCTCCCCGCCCCGGGTGTCGACCCCGTCGACGAGCACGGCCGCCCCGGATCCCTCGTCCGTCACGCCACCGCCTCCTCTTCCTCCTCGTCCACCGCCACCACCAGCCGCGTTCGGTACTCCTCCACGGCCACGTCGTCCCCCGGCCCCACCAGGTACGCCTCCCGCACCGGCCCCCGCGCCGTCAGTCCCCGCTCGTGCACCGCCGTGAACAACGCGTGGTACGCGAGCGGCAGTTCGCCGTACGCGCCGCTGTGGACGGTCGACAGGACGGCCCCGCCGGCCAGCTCTTCCACGTCCAGCCCACCGCTGTCCAGCCGCTCGTCGCCCGGCCGCCCGCCGTCCACCCCCGCGACCCCCGCGACCTCCGCCCCCACCGCCACCGACACCCGCTCCTCCAGATCCAGCGGATACAGCCCCCACAGCGGCCCCTGCCACCGCACCCCGGACGCGCCCAGCAGCCCCGTCAGCCTGACCGCGCACTCGCCGACGGCCTTCCCCACGTCCGCCGCCGCGCACGTCGCCCGCACCACGGCGAGGCGGCGCCCGTGCTCCCGTTCGAGGGTCACCTCGTACGAGGGAAGTCCTTCGGCCACGCGCGACAGCATCCGCAGCCGCCCCTGGTCGCGGGTGATCCGCGCGGCGAGGCGGTCGCGTTCGCCGCGCAGGATCTTCGCGCGGGTGTCCGGGGCGCCGCTCGCCAGGGTCTCGCCGATCACCGCCAGCGGCAGGTCGAGGTCGCGCAGGAGGGCGATCGTCAGGGCGTCGCGTGCCTGGTCGGCCGCGTAGTAGCGGTAGCCCGTGGCCGGGTCGACGCGGACCGGTGCGAGCAGGCCGATCTCGTCGTAGTGCCGCAGCTGTTTGACGCTGAGCCGGGTGAGGCGGGCGAATCGTCCGATGGTGAGCAGTTCGTGATGCACGAAGCCATCGTGGACTCTCCCACCGGGGGAGAGTCCAGAGCGCGCCGCGGCAGCCGTACGGACCGTGCAGGACCGGGCGACTGGAGTACGCGGTGACGGGCAGCCCGGAGAGCGCCGTGACGTACACCCCGACGCACACCCCGAGCGCGCCGCAACCGACAGTCCCGAGCGCGCCGTAACCGACCGTCCCGAGCGCCCCGCAACCCCCGCCCGCCCGACTACCCTCGGCCCCATGAGCGACGAGCACAACACCCCCGGCGCCGTCCGGAGTTTCGAGACCCTGGCCATCCACGCGGGCAACACCGCCGACCCGCTGACGGGCGCGGTGGTCCCGCCGATCTACCAGGTCTCCACCTACAAGCAGGACGGAGTCGGCGGCCTGCGCGGCGGCTACGAGTACAGCCGCAGCGCGAACCCGACCCGTACCGCCCTGGAGGAGAACCTGGCCGCCCTCGAAGGCGGCACCCGCGGGCTCGCCTTCGCCTCGGGCCTGGCCGCCGAGGACTGCCTGCTGCGGACGCTGCTGGTCCCCGGCGACCACGTGGTGATCCCGAACGACGCGTACGGCGGCACCTTCCGGCTCTTCGCCAAGGTCGTCTCGCGCTGGGGCGTGGAGTTCTCGGTCGCGGACACGAGCGACCCGGCAGCCGTACGCGCGGCCCTCACCGACCGTACGAAGGTGATCTGGGTCGAGACGCCCTCGAACCCGCTGCTCGGCATCACCGACATCGCCGCCCTCGCGGACATCGCCCGCACCGCCGGCGTGAAGCTGGTCGTGGACAACACCTTCGCCAGCCCTTACCTCCAGCAGCCGCTCGCCCTCGGCGCGGACGTGGTCGTGCACTCGACCACCAAGTACATGGGCGGCCACTCCGACGTGGTCGGCGGTGCGCTGGTCACCGGCGACGCCGCGCTGGGCGAGGAGCTGGCGTACCACCAGAACGCGATGGGGGCGGTGGCCGGTCCGTTCGACGCCTGGCTGGTGCTTCGCGGCATCAAGACCCTCGCCGTCCGCATGGACCGCCACAGCGAGAACGCCACGAGGATCGCCGAGATGCTCACCCGCCACCCCCGCGTCACCCAGGTCCTCTACCCGGGCCTGCCCGAGCACCCCGGGCACGAGATCGCGGCCAAGCAGATGCGGGCCTTCGGCGGGATGATCTCGTTCCGCGTCGAGGGCGGCGAGCAGGCGGCCGTGGACGTGTGCAACAAGGCGAAGCTCTTCACGCTCGGTGAATCCCTCGGCGGCGTCGAGTCGCTGATCGAGCACCCGGGCCGCATGACCCACGCCTCGGCGGCGAACTCGCCCCTGGAGGTCCCGGCCGACCTGGTGCGCCTGTCGGTGGGCATCGAGGCGGCGGACGACCTGCTCGCGGACCTGCGCCAGGCGCTGGGCGACTGAGACCGCCGTGTACGGGGTGAGCGGCTCCCCGGCCGTTCACCCCGTACGGGCGCAGCACGACCGGCGGAGGCCCGCACGCGAACTCACCTCCGGCGGAGGCCCGCACGCGAACTCACCTCCTGCGGAGGCCCGCACGCGAACTCACCTCCTGCGGAGGCCCGCACGCGAACTCACCTCCAGCGGAGGCCCGCACGCGAACTCACCACCCGTGCAACGGCGGTGTCACCTCCGAGGGCGGCGGCGCGAACGGGTCCGCCACCGCCGCCCACACCACGAACGCCAGGAACCCGGCCAGCGCCAGCCACCACACGAGCCGCCGCGCGAGCACCCGCCGCCGCAGCAGCCGGGTGCCGCGCCGCACCACGTCGTCGAGGAGGTCGGCCGGTACCTGCGGCGCGGCGCCCGCGCCGAGCAGCCGGCGGACCTCGTTCTCCTTACGGTCGGACACGGGCAACTCCCCGTAGAGTCTCGGCACTTGTGAGCCGCAGCGCGTCGGACCGCCCGGCCAGGACGATCGACATCGCGCGGAAGCACAGGGTGCGCACGCGCTCCATCGGCAGCCCGAGCAGCGCCGCGGTCTGCTCCTCGGCCACCCCTTCGTGCACACGCAGCACGAGGACCAGGCGCTCCTGCGGCGAGAGCGGGCCGAGGACGCCGCCGCGGTCCTCGCGCAGCCGCCAGCTCATCATCAGGAAGCGGTAGGCGAGTTGCTGGCGCGCGAAGGTGTACGGGTCCTCGCCGTGCAGCCGGTTCCAGGCGGCGTACGTGCGCGCGAGCGCGGCGGACAGCAGCCGCCTCGCGCGCGGATTGTCCTCGGCCGGTTCGGCGGTCAGCAGGGTCGCGGCATGCAGAAGACGTCCGGCCGCGCCCGCGACGAACGACTCGAACTCCCGGGTCCGACGGACGACTTGATACGCCTGCCGCTCTCGCACCGCACCTCCCGGGACCCACGGGCCGGGGTCCGGGTCGTGTACGAAGGGTCCCGGTCTCATTACCGAGCCAGAGCGGCCCGCAGGTCAAGAGTCCGGACAGAGCCGGCAGGTCAGGAGCCGGGGCATCGCCAGCCGGTCAAGGGCCGGGACCTCGCCGGCCGCGCAAGGGTCGTGGCCTCGCCCGCCGGTCAGGGTTCGGGGCAGCGCGCGCGGGTGGGCGGCGCCCGCAGCTCACGACGCGGGCGGAGTCTCCTCGGCGGCCGGACCCTGTCCCATACGCGCCGACAGCGCATCGTTGAAGCGCGTCAGGAGCGTGCAGAAGTCCTCGCGCTCCTTCGGCGCCCAGTCCTCGGTCAGCTGCGCCATCAGCGCCCGCCGTGAGGCCCGTACCTCCTCCAGGCGCGACTGACCGCGCGGCGAGAGCGCGAGCACCACCGCGCGCCCGTCCTCGGGGTGCGAGGTGCGCTTGACCATCCCCGATTCCACCAGCGGCGCCACCTGGCGCGTGACGGTCGAGGAGTCGATCCCCATGGCCGCGGCGAGCGCCTTCACGCCCATCGGGCCTTCGTTGTCCAGGCGGTTGAGCAGCAGATACGCGGCACGGTCCATGGAGTTGCGCAGCTGGCCGACCCCGCCGAGCCGGGTCTGCTCGGCACGGCGGGCGAACACCGCCACCTCGTGCTGGAGGTGGTCGAGAAGGACGCTCTTCTCGCCGCCGTTCCCGCCGCGGGGCGTTTCGGTCGTCATGTCCGGAGTTGTGGGCATGGCCGGGGCTCACTTCACGCTGGAGGCCGACCGACGGGTGGTCGGTCCTGGTCGGTGGATTGGGGGACAGGGTACGCGGCCCCGGCTCTTGTCGTACCGGCGCTGCGCAAACCGATGGCGGTCCGTTCCCCGCCCAGGCCACGAGTGCCCCGAGCTGGAAGACTCGATGTCATGAACTACCGCACGGCTGACTCCTTGCACCCGTCCCACCCACGGCATCCGGTCACGCTCGACGACGTGCGGGGAGCGCAGAAGATGCTCATCGGCGTCTCGCGGGTCACCGCCATGGAGGGCAGCCGCCACCTGTCCGAACTGGTCGGCTCCCCGGTCCACTTCAAATGCGAGAACCTCCAGCGCACCGGTTCCTTCAAGCTGCGCGGCGCGTACGTGCGCATCGCCGGCCTGATCGCCGAGGAGCGCGCGGCCGGCGTGGTCGCGGCCAGCGCCGGCAACCACGCGCAGGGCGTGGCCCTCGCCTCCTCGCTGCTCGGGGTGCGCTCCACCGTCTTCATGCCCAAGGGCGCCCCGCTGCCGAAGGTCGCGGCGACGCGTGACTACGGCGCCGAAGTACGCCTGCACGGACAGGTGGTGGACGAGACCCTGGCCGCGGCGCAGGACTACGCACGCGCGACGGGGGCTGTGTTCATCCACCCCTTCGACCACGCCGACATCATCGCCGGGCAGGGCACCGTCGGCCTGGAGATCCTCGAGCAGTGCCCCGAGGTGCGCACGATCCTCGTCGGGATCGGCGGCGGCGGGCTTGCGGCGGGGATCGCGGTCGCGGTCAAGGCGCTGCGGCCCGACGTGCGCGTGATCGGTGTGCAGGCGGCGGGCGCGGCCGCGTACCCGCCCTCGCTCGCGCTCGGCCACCCGGTGGCCCTGGAGAGTCCGTCCACGATGGCGGACGGCATCAAGGTCGGCCGCCCCGGCGACGTCCCGTTCAAAATCGTTGGCGATCTCGTGGACGAAGTCCGTACGGTCTCCGAGGACGCGCTCTCGAGCGCGCTCCTGCTGTGCCTGGAACGCGCGAAACTGGTCGTCGAACCGGCCGGCGCGGCCCCGGTCGCGGCGCTCCTGAGCGCGCCGGAGCAGTTCACGGGCCCGGTGGTCGCGGTCCTGTCGGGCGGCAACGTCGACCCGCTGCTGATGCAGCGGATCCTGCGCCACGGCATGGCGGCGGCGGGCCGGTACCTGTCGCTGCGGCTGCGCCTCGCGGACCGCCCCGGCGCCCTGGCCTCGCTGCTCGCGGCGTTGTCAGTGCTGGATGCCAATGTGGTCGACGTGAGTCACGTACGGACCGACCCGCGGCTCGGGCTCACGGAGGTGGAGGTGGAGCTGCACCTGGAGACCAAGGGGCCGCAGCACTGCACCGAGGTGGCGGCGTCGCTGCGCGACGCGGGCTACACGGTGATGGCCTGAGGGTGGCGACAGCCCGGGCCTGCCCGTGGGTTCGCGGGTTCGCGTAAGAGGGATGCGGATACGCGATGTATCGCGATACGGTGTGACGGCTGGCACAAGCGCTGGTCCGCGCGCGCAAAAAGACGGGCAAATCTAAGCTTTCCGTAGCTGAATCACCCAAACCCTGGGAGAACCCACATGCCAGGCGCCATCTACGCCGAAGGCCTGGTGAAGCACTTCGGCGATGTAAAGGCTCTGGACGGCGTCGATCTCGATGTCCCCGAAGGCACCGTGCTCGGACTTCTCGGTCCCAACGGTGCGGGCAAGACCACCACGGTCCGCTGCCTCACCACCCTGCTCACCCCGGACAGCGGCAAGGCCGTCGTCGCGGGCATCGATGTCGTCAAGCACCCCAACGAGGTGCGCCGCTCCATCGGCCTGTCCGGCCAATTCGCCGCCGTCGACGAGTATTTGACGGGCCGTGAGAACCTGCAGATGGTCGGCCAGCTCTATCAGATGAGCAAGCGCGACGCGAAGGCGCGCGCGGCCGAACTGCTCGAGCAGTTCAACCTCGCCGACGCCGCGGACCGCCCCTCCAAGACGTACTCCGGAGGCATGCGCCGCCGCCTCGACCTGGCCGCCGCGCTGGTGGTCTCGCCGCCGGTGATGTTCATGGACGAGCCGACCACCGGCCTCGACCCGACCAACCGCCAGGCGCTGTGGGAGGTCATCAAGAAGCTCGTCGACGGCGGTACGACGCTGCTCCTGACCACGCAGTACCTGGAAGAGGCCGACCACCTCGCCCACGACATCTGCGTGGTCGACCACGGCCGCGTCATCGCCCGCGGCACCTCCGACCAGCTCAAGGCCCAGACCGGCGGCGAGCGCGTCGAGGTGGTCGTGCACGAGCGCGAGCACATCGCCACCGCTCAGGAGGTCCTGCGCGGCTTCGCCAAGACGGCGACCGGCCACACGGTCGACGACCACACCCGCAAGCTGACCGTCCCCGTCACCGGCGGCGCCAAGCTCCTCGCGGAGGTCATCCGCGAACTCGACGCGCGCGGCATCGAGATCGACGACATCGGCCTGCGCCGCCCCACCCTCGACGACGTCTTCATCTCGCTCACCGGCCACAAGGCCGAGGAGGCCGAGGAGGACACGGAGGGCGAGGACCCGAAGGCCGCCAAGGCCGCGAAGAAGGCCAAGAAGGAGGCCGGGCAGTGAGTGCCGTAACCGACACGGTCAAGCCTCAGGTAGCCGGAAGCGGCATCAGCGGGTCCGTCAGGGACTCGCTCGTCGTGGCCAAGCGGAACCTCATCCGCATGACCCGGATCCCGGAGATGATCCTGTTCGGGATCATCCAGCCGGTCATGTTCGTGGTGCTGTTCACGTACGTCTTCGGCGGCTCGATCGCGATCCCGGGTGCCGGTGTCAGCGCTGACGCCTACAAGGAATTCCTGATGGCGGGCATCTTCGCGCAGACCGTCACCTTCGCCACGGCGGGTGCGGGCGCGGGTATCGCCGACGACATGCACAAGGGCCTCATCGACCGCTTCCGCTCGCTGCCCATGGCGCGTGGCGCCGTCCTGACCGGCCGCACCCTGGCCGACTCGGTGCAGACCGCGATCACCCTCGCGGTCCTCGCCGTCGTCGCGCTCCTGGTCGGCTGGCGCACGCACACGAACATCGGCGAGGTGCTGGCCGGCTTCGGCCTGCTCCTGCTCCTCGGCTACGCGTTCACCTGGATCGGAGCCTTGATCGGTCTGTCGGTCCGCACCCCGGAGGCCGCGACCTCCGGCGGTCTGATCTGGCTCTTCCCGCTGACCTTCATCTCGAACGCCTTCGTGCCCGTCAACGGCATGCCGGCGTTCCTCCAGCACGTCGCCGAATGGAATCCGTTCAGCGCCACCGTGGCCGCGGCGCGCGAGCTCTTCGGCAACACGATCCCGGGCGTCCCGAAGTCCGTCACGGGCGCCTGGCCGATGGAGCACCCGATCTGGGCCTCCCTGATCTGGTCGATCCTGATCATCGTGGTCTTCCGCACGCTCGCGGTCCGCAAGTACCGCAACGCCTCGGCCTGATCGAACGCAGCGAAGCCCCCGGCCCGGACAAACCTCATCCGGACCGGGGGCTTCGCCGTACCCCGGAAAACCGACCGGGCTAAGCCTTCGGCGCCTCACCCTGCCGGGCGGTACCCGCCCCGGCTGTGCCCTTCGGCGCCGTCTCGTCCTGCGCCTTCTCCTCCGGAGCCTCCTCGAAGGAGACCCGGCCCATGTGGCGGTTCATCGACTTCATCAGGAACCAGACGCCCACCGCGAGGGCCGCGAAGACGAGGAAGCCCAGGACACCCGGGGTGACCTTGTCCTCGTCCAGCTCCTTCGCGAGCAGGACCGCCTGTGCCAGATTCGCGCTCATGTCAGGCATTGTCGCGTACGCCCGCGAAGAGGTCGGACTCGGGGAGGGAAACGTCGACGAGCGACTTCGCCAGCTCGTACTCCTCCGTCGGCCAGACCTCCTTCTGGATCTCCATCGGCACGCGGAACCAGCCGCCGTCGGGGTCGATCTGCGTGGCGTGCGCGATCAGGGCCTTGTCGCGGGTCTCGAAGAAGTCCGCGCACGGCACGTGCGTGGTCAGCGTGCGCTCGGCCCGCTCGAACTCCTCCCAGCGCTTCAGCCAGTCCCCGTACGGCGACTCCATGCCGCGCGCCAGGAGCGCCTCGTGCAGCGCGACCGTGCGCGGCTTGTTGAAGCCCTGGTTGTAGTAGACCTTCAGCGGCTGGAAGGCCGGCCCGTACTCGGACTCCGGGTACTTCTCCGCGTCCGCCGCACCATCGAACGCCACCATCGTGATCTTGTGGGTCATGATGTGGTCGGGGTGCGGGTAGCCGCCGTTCTCGTCGTACGTGGTGATCACCTGCGGGCGGAACGCACGGATCTTGCGCACCAGCTCACCGGCGGCCTTGTCCACGTCCTCGAGCGCGAAGCAGCCCTCCGGCAGCGGCGGCAGCGGGTCGCCCTCGGGCAGCCCCGAGTCCACGAAGCCCAGCCACTCCTGCTTGACGCCGAGGATCTCGCGGGCCGCGTCCATCTCCTTGCGGCGCACCTCGTGGATGTTCTCCTCGATGTACTTGTCACCCTGCAGCTTCGGGTTGAGGATCGAGCCGCGCTCACCGCCCGTGCAGGTCACGACAAGGACGTCCACCCCCTCGGACACGTACTTGGCCATGGTGGCCGCGCCCTTGCTCGACTCGTCGTCGGGGTGGGCGTGCACGGCCATCAGTCGCAGTTGCTCAGTCAAGGCGGGTCCTCGGTCATCAGTCGCTTTCGGCAGCTCTTATAGTGACGGAAACCCGGCCGGGATAATTCCCCCGGCCCCCGCACCAGCCCTTGCCGAGAGGACGATCATGAGCGCGGCATCGCGGACGCTCCCCGAGTCCCGTTACGGGGCGTCGTCGGACGAGCGGGCCGATCGTCGGCTCAAGGTGATCGGGGCGGTGCTCGGGGTGCTGCTGCTCGGGATCGTCGGCTGGTTCGGTTACGACTACATCTCCGGCAAGAACGCCTTCAGCGGTGAGCTGATCGCTTCCAAGGTGGTGTCCGCGGACGAGGTCGAGGTGCGGCTCGACATCCGGAAGGACGCCGGGACGGCGGGGGTGTGCACCGTGCGCGCGCTGGCCGAGAGCGGTGCCGAGGTGGGCCGTAAGGACTTCGCGTTCGAGCAGCGGGCCGAGCAGGTCACCAAGGTGTTCTCGCTGCGGACGACCGAGAAGGCCACGGCCGCCGAGCTGGTCGGCTGCCACCAGCGCTGACCCGCGAGGGCCGGCAGCAGGACCAGCAGCAGGGCCGCGCGGCGCTGACCTCGTACGACGTAGATCTCGCCGTTACGTCCTCCCCCTTTTCCGCCTGAATTGTTAGGCTCGTGGTTTCGCCCACCCAAGAAGGAACATTCTTCGGGGTAGGGCGATGCTTTGTATTCCCAGTACCTACGAGGAGCACCTGTGACCCAGACCAGCGACAACGTCACCTGGCTGACCCAGGAGGCGTACAACCAGCTCAAGGCCGAGCTGGAGTACCTGTCTGGTCCCGCACGCACCGAGATCGCCGCGAAGATCGCCGCTGCGCGCGAGGAGGGCGACCTGCGGGAGAACGGCGGGTACCACGCGGCCAAGGAGGAGCAGGGCAAGCAGGAGCTCCGGGTGCGCCAGCTGACCCAGCTTCTCGAGAACGCCAAGGTCGGCGAGGCGCCGGCCGACGACGGCGTCGTGGAGCCGGGCATGGTCGTCACGATCGCCTTCGACGGCGACGAGGACGACACCATGACGTTCCTGCTCGCCTCGCGTGAGTACGCCTCCGCGGACATCGACACCTACTCGCCGCAGTCCCCGCTCGGCATGGGGGTCAATGGCAAGAAGAAGGGCGAGGACGCGGAGTACGAGCTGCCGAACGGCAAGAAGGCCTCGGTGAAGATCCTCGATGCCAAGCCGTACAGCGGCTGAGTTCCGTATCAGGACAGGGCGGAGCCCCGGCCGGTCGGCCGGGGCTCCGTCGTGTCCGGGGTCCCTGTCGTCTGCGGGGGTTCAGACTCCGGCCGGGCTGACTCCCATGACCTCGCGTGCGTGCCGTCCGGGGACCATGCCGAGGCGCCAGGCCTGCCAGCCCGCTTCCAGGTCGATCTCGCGCTCCAGCATGAGGGCGTACGTGGCCAGGTACTCGCCGAGTTTGCCGTCGCGGGTCGGGTGGTCGGCCGCGGTGAGCTGGAGGAGTTCTTCGTGGGCCACGGCGGCGCCCACTTCGGAGCCGCCGGGGGAGGCGTAGGGGAGCAGGGTGCAGCGCAGGAAGCGGGCCCAGTCCTCGCCGCGGCGGTCCCCGTACGAGGCGAAGAGCGCGGCGGCGGTGTCGCAGAGGTCGAGGGCCTGGGCCGAGCGGTTGTTGCCGGCGTCGACGACGGCGAGCTCCAGGCAGGTCCAGGCCTCGCCGTGGGCGACGCCGATGCGGTGGAAGTCGGCGCGGGCGTCGGCGAGGAGCTGGCGGGCGAAGCCGGAGTTGCGGAGCGATCCGGTGCGGGCGGCGCCCTGGTCGCGGGTGACGCGGCCGGAGTGGTGGCGGGCGCAGGCGAGTCCGTAGACGTCCCGCATGCGCGAGAACATCGTGCGGGCGCGCTCCAACTCCCGTACGGCCTGGTCGAGGTCGCCGCGTTCCTCCAGGGCCTGGCCGAGGTAGTAGAGGGTCCAGGCCTGGCCGCGGGCGTCCTCGTTGTCGCGGTGGCGTGAGACCGCTTGGCGCAGGCCGTCCACGGCGGGGGAGATGTCCCCCTCGACGAGTCGGGCCCGGGCGAGCTGGGTGAGGGCCCAGGCCTCGCCGCGCGGGTCGCGGGTGCGTCCGTACAGGTCGAGTGCGGTGGTCAGTTCGGCTTCCGCGCGCGGGACGTCGCCCATGCGCAGGCACACCTGGCCGAGCTGGAAGTGGGCCCAGGCCTGTCCGTGCACGGACTCGCTCGCCTGGTGCAGGACGAGGGCCTGGTCGAGGAGGCGGAGGGCTTCGGCGATCTGGGCGCGGTCGCGTTCGACGGCGGCGAGGGCGTGCAGGGTCCAGGCGCGGTCGGCGTCGAGTGAGGGGGAGGCCTGGAGGTCGAGGGCCTCGCGCAACTTGGCGGCGGCTTCGGCGAGTTGGCCCTGGTGGTGCAGGGTGATGCCGAGGGAGCACAGGGCGCGGGCGGCGCCGGCCTCGTGGTGGGCCTCGAAGTAGAGGTCGACGACGGAGGCGAGGGTGGTGCGGGCCTTGTCGAGTTCGCCGAGCTGGCGGGCGGCGATGCCCGTACGCCATTGCACCGAGCGGCCGAGCAGGCCCTGGTCGACCGCGGCGGTCAACTCGCTGATCTCGCCGAGCCGGTAGAGGTCGCCGCGCAGCAGGCAGTAGTCGCACAGGGCGCCGAGCAGGTTGAGTACGGCCTGCTGGTCCACGCCCTCCGCGTGCCGCAGCGCGGCCGTGATGAAGGAGGACTCGTCGTCGAGCCAGCGCAGGGCCGCGTCGAGGGAGGTGAAGCCGTGCGGTCCGAACTGGCCTGCGCGCGTGGAGGTCTTGCCGTCGACGAGGCGGATCACCGAGTCGGCGAGTTCGGCGTAGTTGGCGATGAGGCGTTCCTGCGCGGCGGTGCGCTCGGCGGGTTCCTCCTCGTCGAGGAGGCGGGCCTGGGCGAAGGCCCGTACGAGGTCGTGCAGCCGGTAGCGGCTGCCGCGGACGTGGTCGATGAGGCCGGCGCGGGCGAGCGCGGTGAGGTGGCGGGCGGCTTCGGGTTCGTCGGTGGCGAGCAGGGCGGCGGCGGCCGCGGCGCCGAGGGAGGCGCGGCCCGCGAGCGCGAGCCGGCGAAGGAGGCGGCGGCCGGGCTCGCTCTGGTCGGTGTAGCGCAGCCACAGGACGCGTTCGACGGCGTCGACCGGCCCGTACGCCTCCAGGTCGCGGGCGAGTTGGAGCGGGGTGCGGGGGCCGAGGGCGGATCCGGCGATGCGGAGCGAGAGCGGGAGTCCGCCGCACAACGCGTGGATGCTGTCGGCCGCTTGGGCGTCGTACGGTCCGCTCGCGTCCTCGGCGGAGGCCTTGAGGAGCTCCTCCGCGCCGGCCGCGTCGAGCGGTTCGACCGGGAGCTGGTGCACCCAGGCGGGTGTGTCCGCGCCCAGGTCGAGGGGCTTGCGCGCGGTGACGAGGACGAGGGAGTCGGAGCGCTCGGGGATGAGGGTGCGCACCTGCTCCGGGTCGCTCGCGTCGTCGAGGACGACGGTGACGGGCAGTCCGGTCAGGTGCTGGTGGTAGAGCTCGCTGAGGCGGCGCAACTGCTGGTCGGGCGAGGACCGTTCACGGAAGAGGAGCTGTTCGCGGGGTGCGCCGAGGCGGTTGAGCAGGTGCAGGAGCGCGTCGCGGGTGGTGCGCGGCGGCTCCGTGGTGCTGTCCCCGCGCAGGTCCACCACGCACGCGCCGCGGAACTGGTCGCGCAGGTCGTGCGCCGCGTGCACCGCGAGCGTGGAGCGTCCCGAGCCGGGTGCCCCGTACAGGACCACGACGGTCGGCTTGGTCTCGGTGGAGGCGCGGGCGGCGTGCACCCACTGGGCGATCCGGCCGAGCTCCTGCCGGCGGCCCGCGAACGGCCCGTCGGGCTCGGGGAGTTGGGCGAAGGAGCTCTCCAGGACGCTGCGCCGGCGCGCGGCCTGGCTCTTGTCGCGCGGCAGAAGCGTCGAGGCGGCCTTCTTCTTCGCGCCGGTGCCGGGGCGCCCGGCCACCACGCGCTGCTGGTCGATGTACGGACGGATGCCCCGTACCTCCAGAGCGGTCAGCCACTGGAGCCTCAACTGCTCGGGTCCACCGGGCTGGTTGCGTGCCCCGGCCGCCTGGTGCGCGGCCGGCCAGTGCGCGGCGGTGATCTTCCCCACGGTGGCGGCGGCCCCGACCACGGCCACGACGGCTCCGGCCCCGAGCGCGGTGCTCGCCCCGGTCCCGAACGCGAGGTCCGCCACGGCGGCGGCGACGGCGGCCACCACGGTCACGAAGAGGGGGGTGGCGCCCTCCTTGCCGAACCGGTCGCCGAAGGACTGCGCCCCGGCCTCGGAGTCGTCGAGGGCCTGCACATACGCGGCGTACTCCTCCGCGGCGCTCGCGGCCATCTGGTCGAGCGCGCCGCGTGCCCGGCTCAGGAGCACGTTCCCGTCGGTCCGGCCGCCGGAGCGGCGCACCTCCTCCTCCACCGCGCGCGCCAGCAGCCGCTCGGCCTCGGCCCGATGGCCGTCCCGCATCTCGCGCCCCCTCGCTCCCGGTACAGCTACTCCCGGTACTGCTCTGGCCGTACCCAAGTGTCCTGCGGATGAAGCGGGTTCGCGAGGGGCACACGGGATACGCGGACGGCCTGCGGCAGCTTGGGCGAAATGCGCGGGCCTGCCTCCGGACAAGGCGAAGGCCCGGTCCTCCGTACGAACGGAGAACCGGGCCTCGACGGGCCGCTCACCGAGGGCTCACGCCGCACTCACCCGCGGCTCACCAGTGGATGACGACCTTGTCGCCTTCCTTCACCTGGCTGTCGAAGAGCCACTTGATGCCGTTGTAGTCCCGCACGTTGACACAGCCGTACGAGCCGCCGGTGTAGCCGTTCTGCGCGAAGTTCTCGGAGTAGTGGACCGCCTGGCCGCCGTCGAAGAACATCGCGAAGGGCATCGGGGAGTCGTAGATCGTCGACACGTGGTCGCGGCTCTTCCAGTACACGGAGAACACGCCCTCGCGCGTCTCGTACCCCTTCGCGCCGAAGCGCACGTCGAGCAGCTTGTAGACCTTGCCGTCGATCATCCAGGCCATCTTGTTGGACGTCTTGGAGATGCACAGCACGCGGCCGGTCATGCAGCGGTCGTCGAGGTCGGCCTTGGAGCCGTCCACCTCGGGCAGGTCCACCGGCGGCTTCAGCTCGTCCTGGGTGGGCTGCCGGGTCTGGGAGGTCAGCTTCTCCCAGGTGTCCTCGTACACCGTGCCGGTCGCCTCGATGCCCACGGACTGCTGGTACGCCTTGACCGAGGCCTGCGTGGCGTCGCCGTAGTAGCCGGTCGGCTTCTCCTTGAAGTGGCCGAGCTGCTTCAGGCGGGCCTGCAGCTCGCGCACCTGGTCGCTGTTGTCGCCGTGTCCGAGGATCTGCTTCTTCGGGTGCAGCTCGTCCTGCGTGGGCGTCTTGGTCAGGGACTTGAGCTTCTCCCAGGTCGACGCGTAGACGACCCCGGTGACCTTCAGCTTCTGGGCGCTCTGGAACTCGGTGACCGCACCCTCGGTGGCCGGCCCGTAGTTCCCGTTCGGCACCGCCTTGAGGTGCTTGGCCTGGACGAGGCGGGCCTGGAGCTCGCGCACCTCGTCGGAGTTGTCCCCGGGCTTGAAGACGATCTGCTCGGCCTTCTCCGACGGCTTCTCGGAGGGCTTCTCGCTCTCGGTGGGCTCGGCGGGGGCGGAGGTCGGCGCCGCGGTGTTCCCTGCGGGAGCCGCCTGGTCGCTGCCGCCGCCGTCCGAGCCGCAGCCGGTCAGCGTGAGAACGGCCACCGCGAGAGTCGCGGCAAGGGTGGTGCGTATTCGCCTGCTGTGCACTCAGGGGCTCCCGGGCAATGGGGTCGATGAGGGGTCGGAGTCGGTGAAGTCGCCCGGCCGCACGCGAGTGAAGGCAGTGGAGACAGTGAAGACAGGGGACTTCGTGTGACTTGACCGGCTGAAGGCGGCGAAGGTTGCACTGTTCCTGGTTACAGGCTGATCACAACCGATTACGTGGCCCGGCCGCGCCGATGCCGCAGGTTGACCAGCACGGCCCGGGCCATCACCCACGGGCTGAGCGCCCGCAGCGGTCCGATCAGGCGGGATCCGAACAGGTGCATATGGCGTGCCATGGCCGCATCGCGCGCGGCCGCCGAGAAGATCAGCCGCTCGCCCGGATTGAAGGGGCGGGCCTTGGCGAAGTCCACGGCCAGCGCCTGGTGCGGGCGCAGCCGCCGGGTGTGCTTGCGGGCGTACGAGGCCAGCGCCTTGTCGAGGTCGCCGCGCCCCGCCGCGGCCGGCGCCACCGCCTCGGCCAGCCACTGCGCGGACTGGAGCGCCCACCCGCAGCCCACGCCCCACAGGGGATCACCGGTCAGGGCGGCGTCCCCGATGAACGCGACTCCCTCGGCCACCGGCTTCCTGCTCCGCAGCGGGTGGTCGAGGGTGCCGATGATCTTCGATATCCGCTCGGCGGCCGCCAGGTCCGGCGCCCCCGGGAGCGCGCGGAAGGACGCGAGGAACGCCCCCTCCAGGTCGGCGCGGAACTCCGGCAGGCGCTTCTTGTCCGGCATCACGGCCACGACCGTCACACCGTCGTCGTTGGGGAAGGCGTACGCCATGTCCGGTTCGCCGAACCAGACATGGGCGGCCCCGTCGCGCAGCGGCAGACCGCGGAAGTGTGCGAGATAGCCGAAGCGCGTGTTCTCGTGCTGCCTGGTGGGCACGCCGGCGAACGCCGCCACCGGCGAGTTGTGGCCGTCCGCGGCGACCACGAGCCGCGCCCGCAGCTCCCGCTCGCCGCCGGGAGCCGACACCCGCACCCCGCGGACCCGGCCGCCCTCGGCGACCACCCCGGTCACCCGGTGCCCGAGCAGCAGATCGACCCCGTCGGTGCCCGCCGCGTGCGCCCGGATCATCGGATCGAGTGTGCTGCGCCGGATGTTGTAGCCGTACGGCAGCTCGGGCCCGCCCGGCGCGGCCTTCGGCTCGATCCATCCCCAACGGGTGTGCCAGCGCGCGTGGTTGCGCACCGCGCCCGCCTTCTCCAGGGCGGGTATCAGACCGAGCTCGTCGAGTACGGGGTGGGCGCAGGCGGTGATCGAGTGGGTGCACAGCACCTTGTACGCCTCGGGGTCCGAGCGCCGCTCGAGGAGCGCGACCCGCACCCCGCGCCGGGCGAGCAGCACGGCCGCGGCGCTGCCGGCGAGACCGGCTCCGCAGACGATGACGTCGTAGTCGTGTCCCGCGCGTCCGTGTCCCGCGCGTTCGGGCATGGCCATGTGCCGTGGGCTCCCTGTGAGGTGGTGCCGTCCGGCGAGTGACGTGCGACGCCGACCGGGAGGACCGGAAAGACCGGGAAGATACCGAGCAGTAACTCCGCCAGGGATCAAGCCGGTTGTCAACCCTTCTCGGGCCGTCAACCCTTCTCGGGCCGTCAGTCCTTCTCGGGTTCCCGGTCAGCTCTTCTCGGGTTCCCGGTCAGCCCTTCTGTGGCCCGGAGGCCTCCAGCGAGTCGAGCCAGTCGAGCAGCCGGGCCCCTTCGTGTGCGGTGATCTCCGGGTCGCGCAGGGCGTTGGTCAGGAGTGACATGCCTTGATACGCGGAGACGAGGGTGACGGCGAGGCCTTCCGGGTCGGGCAGGCCCAGTTCGCCGAACTGGCGGCCGGTCCACTCCAGCAGGCGCCGGATGACGGCACCGGCCTCCGCGTCGAGCGTCCCGTCGGCGCGCTTGTCGAGCTCCACGGCGAGGGTGCCGGTGGGGCAGCCGAACCGGGCCGCGACCTCGCGCTGGTCGATCCACCCCTGGACCAGGGTCTTCAGGCGCTCGCGCGGATCGGCCAGCTCGTCGAGCCTGCCGGTGATCTCGTCCAGATGCGCGCTGTGTTCCGAGAGCGCCGCCAGGACCAGGTCGTCCTTGGTCTTGAAGTAGTAGTACACGTTCCCGACCGGCACGTCGGCCGCGCGCGCGATGTCGGCGAGCGTGGTCCGCTCCACGCCCCGCTCGTGCAGGATCCGGGCCGCTTCGGTGGTGAGCCGGCGGCGCTTGTCGGCGGCGGCCCGCGCTCGGGGCTTCACTGAGTCAGTCACCCGACTAACTATAGACAGCCGCCCGTGGGGCCGTGCTACGGTCGCCGCATCGAGTAAGTCAGCCAACTAACTTACATGGGGAGAGACTCATGATCGTGGTGACGGGTGCGACCGGGAACATCGGGCGGACGCTGGTGCCGCTGCTGGCCGAGCGGGGCGCGGACGTGACGGCCGTGTCGCGCCGCCCGCAGGAAGGTGAGCTGCCCGCCGGTGTCCGGCACGCGCAGGCGGACGTCGGGGACAGCGCGAGCCTGCGGCCGGTGCTCGACGGTGCCGACGCGCTCTTCCTGCTCCTGGGCGGGGAGTTGAACGGCGCGGGCGAACGCCCGGACGCCTTGGTCGGCGCGGCCGCCGACGCCGGCGTCAAGCGGATCGTCCTGGTGTCCTCGCAGATCAACTCCACGCGCCCGCAGGCCCTTTCGCACACCCGGCTGCGCGATTACGAGGCCGCCGTACGCGCGTCGGGAGCCGACTTCACGGTCCTGCGCCCCAGCGGCTTCGCCTCCAATGCGCTCGCCTGGTCCGACCCCGTCCGCACGCGGCGCACCGTCTTCGCCCCGTTCGGCGACGTGGCCCTGCCCGTGGTCGACCCGGCCGACATCGCCGCGGTGGCCGCGGTCGCGCTGACCGAGCACGGTCATACGGGCCGTACGTACGAACTCACGGGCCCCGAGGCCGTCGGCCCGCGCCGGCAGGCCGAGGTGATCGGACAGGTCCTGGGTGAGGAGGTCGCCTTCGTCGAGCTGTCCCGCGCCGAAGCCCACGCGCACATGGCGCAGTTCATGCCCGAGGAGGTCATCGACGGCACCCTGGACGTGCTCGGCCTCCCGCTGCCGGCCGAACAGGTGCCCGGCCCCGACGTACAGCGGGTCCTGGGGCGCCCGGCCGGGTCGTTCGCGGGGTGGGTGGAGCGCCATCTGGCGGCGTTCCGGTAGCCGGGGGAGCAGTGCGGGGGCTGGTGCCGTACGGCGTTGTCAGTGCCGTACGGCAGGCTCGTCCGTATGACCGTCACGAACGAGCGGATCGCCGCGCACGCCTTCCTCGAGCCCCTCTACGGCGACGACGACTTCTACCCGGCGCATGTGCTGGACCGGGGCGCGGCGATCCTCACCCGCCTGTGCGCCCGGATCGAGGCCGAGCGCCCGGCGGACCTGGCCGGGCTGTACGTCCTGACCCACGCGGCCACCGAGGAGTTCAATGCGCTGGAGGAGGCGTTCGACGAGGCCGGCAGTGAGATCGACACGGTGGCGCGCGAGCAGATAGGCGAGGAATTCTGGTTCGTGGCCATGGCGTACGGCTTCGAGGGCGCGGACGCGGAGGAGCTGGTCGCGCCGCGCGACTGGTAGGTGCGCAAGGATGGAGGTATGGCCAACCGACTCGCGCAGTCCACGTCCCCGTACCTCCTTCAGCACGCCGACAACCCCGTCGACTGGTGGCCCTGGGAGCCCGCCGCCTTCGAGGAGGCGCGGCGGCGGGGTGTGCCCGTGTTCCTGAGCGTCGGGTACAGCGCGTGTCACTGGTGTCATGTCCTCGCGCACGAGTCCTTCGAGGACGAGGCCACCGCCGCGTACATGAACGAGCACTTCGTGAACGTGAAGGTGGACCGTGAGGAGCGGCCCGATGTCGACGCCGTCTACATGGAGGCCGTGCAGGCGGCGACCGGGCAGGGCGGGTGGCCCATGTCCGTGTGGCTGACGCCGGACAAGGAGCCGTTCTACTTCGGTACGTACTTCCCGCCCGCGCCCCGCCACGGCATGCCCTCCTTCCGGCAGGTGCTCGAAGGGGTGCACCAGGCGTGGACGGACCGGCGCGGTGAAGTGGCCGAGGTGGCGCAGAAGATCACGCGGGATCTGGCCGCGCGCGAGATCGCGTACGGGTCCACGAAGCTGCCCGGCGAGGAGGAGCTCGCGCAGGCGCTGCTCGGGCTGACCCGGGAGTACGACGCGTCGCACGGCGGGTTCGGGGGAGCGCCCAAGTTCCCGCCGTCCATGGTGGTGGAGTTCCTGCTGCGGCACCACGCGCGCACGGGGGCCGAGGGCGCGCTTCAGATGGCGGTGGACACGCTCGAGCGGATGGCGCGCGGCGGGATCTACGACCAGCTCGGCGGCGGGTTCGCGCGCTACTCCGTCGACCGTGAGTGGGTCGTGCCGCACTTCGAGAAGATGCTCTACGACAATGCGCTGCTGTGCCGGGCGTACGCCCATCTGTGGCGGGCCACCGGCAGCGAGCTGGCCAAGCGGGTCGCGCTGGAGACCGCGGAGTTCATGGTGCGCGAACTGCGCACCAACGAGGGCGGGTTCGCCTCCGCGCTCGACGCCGACTCCGAGGACCCGGCCTCCGGGAAGCACGTCGAGGGCGCGTATTACGTGTGGACCCCACAGCAGTTGCGGGAGGTGCTCGGCGACGAGGACGCCGAGCTGGCCGCGGTGCACTACGGGGTGACGGAGGAGGGGACCTTCGAGGAGGGGGCCTCGGTGCTCCAACTCCCGCAGGGCGACGGGCTCGTGGACTCCGAGCGGATCGAGTCGATCAGGCAGCGGCTGCTCGCGGCGCGCGCGGAGCGCCCCGCGCCGGGCCGCGACGACAAGGTGGTGGCCGCCTGGAACGGGCTCGCGATCGCCGCGCTCGCCGAGGTGGGCGCGTACTTCGACCGCCCGGACCTCGTGGACGCCGCGCTCGCGGCCGGGGATCTTCTCGTACGGCTGCACATGGGTGCCGACGCCCGGCTCGCGCGGACTTCGAAGGACGGCCAACGCGGCGCGAACGCCGGGGTGTTGGAGGACTACGCGGACGTCGCCGAGGGGTTCCTCGCACTCGCGGGCGTCACCGGCGAAGGGGTGTGGCTGGAGTTCGCCGGGTTCCTGCTGGACATCGTCCTCGACCAGTTCACCGGCGAGGACGGCGCGCTCTTCGACACCGCGCACGACGCCGAGCAGCTGATCCGCCGCCCGCAGGACCCCACCGACAACGCCACCCCGAGCGGCTGGTGCGCCGCCGCGGGCGCGCTGCTCACGTACGCCGCGCACACCGGCGCCGAGCCCCACCGCACCGCCGCCGAGCGGGCGTTGGGCATCGTGCAGGCGCTCGGCCCGCGCGCGCCCCGGTTCATCGGACACGGGCTCGCGGTGGCCGAGGCGGTGCTCGACGGGCCGCGCGAGATCGCCGTCGTGGGCGACCGCAGCGATCCGGCCACGCGGGAGCTGCTGCGGGCCGCGCTGCTCTCCACCGCGCCCGGTGCCGTCGTCGCGTACGGACCCGCGCCCGAGCGGCACGGCGAGGAGCCCGAGCTCCCGCTCCTCGCGGACCGCCCGCTCGTCGAGGGCCGCCCGGCCGCCTACGTGTGCCGGAACTTCACCTGCGACGCCCCGGTCACCACTGTTCAGGATCTGTCCGAAAAGCTCGCCCGACCGTAGGTCAGGCGCCAACGTCGGTGTACAGGCCCCGGACCTCTGGTTCGAGGTGAACGAGTCGAGCGCGGCCCTCACCGGGGCTGGGGTCTGGCCATTCCGTTCGCAGGGCCATTGGCAGACGAGGGCGAGCGCGCGGACCGGCACCGCGGGCAAGGAGGCCCCGCCGCCCCTGTGGGTGCCCCGGGGCCGCCCAGTGCACGGGCGGTGCGCACTGCCGTCGGTCCGTGGTCGGCCCGCGGCGCGCACCGAGTCAACGGGCGGTGCTGCCTGGCCCCTGCCCCGCCTGAGCCTGTGCCTCCGCCACGATCGCCTCCAGCTTGTCGTGGTGAGCGCCGCGCCAGTACACCCGGCCGCACGCGCCGCACTGGGCGAACACGTCGTGCGTACGTCGGGTGCCGGCCTCGATCAGATGGGCGACCTCGGCCTTCGTCGCCGGGGTGAGGCGGCCGTTGCAGGCGGTGCAGCGGGTCCAGGGGGCGAGCTCGGGCTCGAACCGGTCGAGTACGTCACGGAGTTGGTCGTCGGGGCGGTCGCTGTACATGTACGCACCCGCCCACAGCTCACGCCGCCGCAGCAGCCCCCGGTCGCGGCTGAGCAGGACGCGCTGCTCCCGCGCGGACTGTGCGGCGAGCGCCGGGTCGCCGATGTCGGTGGACTCGTAGGCCGCGTCCACGCCGAGCAGGCGCAGACGACGGGCGAGCGTTCCGAGGTGGACGTCGAGCAGAAACCGCAGCGGTGCACCGGGCACGACCTGGGGACGTGCCACGGCCGTGACGGTCACCTGCTCGCCCTCGGCCGGGATGTGCCCGGTCCCCACCTCGCGCCCGTCCACGAGCAGCCGCCCCACCTCGGTGAGCGGCACGCCGAGCGACTCGACCGCGTGGCCGAGCGTCGACGAGCCGTCCGTGCGCAGCCTGCTGGGGGCGCCGCGGCGCTCGTGCGGCAGGAAGAGCGCGAGCGCGGGCGCGAAGTCGACGGTGATCTCAGGTCCGTTCACCGGGCCAGGATGCCACCGGACCCCCGCGGCTGGCCTGCGGTTTTCCCGCGCGGACGGCGGGAGTTCAGGGTGCGAAGTTGTGTGTGGCGCCCCGCGTTCAGCGAGCGATGCCTTGCGTGGTGCACGACGCTCAGCGAGCGGAGCCGCGCTCGGCAGCCGGAGCTCAGAGCGTGAGCCCGCGCTCGAACAAGTCGAAGGTCCGCCCCACCACCGCCAGCAGGTCCTCCTCGAAGCCCCGCTCGCCCCAATAGATCATCGCCTCGCGCAGCGCTCCGAGCACCGCCGCCGTGAACATGCGTACCTCGAGGTCGTCGGGTGCGCGGCCGGTGCGTTCGGCGAGGACGACGCTCAGGGCCTGTGAGGTCTGTGCCATCGTCTCGGTCATCCGGGCCCGTACGGCGGGGACTTCGACGATCAGACGGCTGCGCTGCCGCAGCTCCTCGGGCTCGTGCGCGGACACCGCCTTGACCGCCTCGGTGAGCAGGAACCGCAGCGAGGCGAGCGGCGGTTCACCCTCCGGCCGCTCCCGCAGCACCGCGAGCATCACCGGGTCGTACTCGTCGGTGAGGACGATGTCCTCCTTGGTCGCGAAGTACCGGAAGACCGTGGACGGCGAGACCTCCGCGGCCGCGGCGATCTGCTCAATGGTGGTCGCGTCGTACCCCTGCTCCTCGATCAGCGTGAACGTGGCCCTGCGGATCGCGTTCCGCGTGGCCTGCTTCTTGCGCTCGCGCAGTCCGAGCCGGACCGTCTGCGCGCCGAGGAACTGGGCCAGATACCCCTCGGCGGTCGTGTCCGGGGAGCCGTCCGCCGAGGGGCCTGAAGCGGACGGACCGGAGGACGAACCGGGGGACGGAGCAGGGGACTTTGTGCGGGCGGCCATACCCGCATTGTCAGGCATGCACCACCGGCGAGGCGACGCCCGCGTCCGCGGCCCGCCGCGGCAGCAGCCACGCCGCAAGCGCCGCCGTGACCAGCGCCGCACCCGCGCAGACCAGCAGCACGACCACCATGCCGTGCACATAGCCCGCGTCCGCGGAGGCGGCGAGCGCCGGGTCGCCCAGGCGTTGCGCGATCACCTTCGCGGCCACCACCGATTCCCCGGCGCGGTCCGCCAGCTCCGCCGGCAGCCGCCCGGTGTCCAGCCGGTCCGCGAACACCGAGGCGAGCAGCGAGCCGAGCAGCGCGATCCCGATCGCCCCGCCCACCTGCCGTACGGTCATGAGCAGCCCCGAGCCGCTGCCCGCGCGGTCCCGCGGCAGCGCGCCGATCGCCGCCGTCATGGCCGGCATCATCGCGAAGCCGAAGCCGGCGCCCGCGATGGTCAGCCACAGCGCGGTGAACCCGTAGCCGCTGTCGGCCGTCGTACGCGTGCCGAGCAGCGCGGCGAAGGCGAGCACCACAAGTCCCGCGCAGATCACGGCCCGTGCCCCGAACCGCTCGACCAGCGGCTGGCTGGCCTTCGCCGCCACCACGAGCCCGCCGATCAGCGGAAGCAGCCGCAGCCCGGTGCCGAAGGCGTCGTGTCCGAGCACGGCCTGGAGATACGGCGGCAGCAGGAAGAGCAGCCCCGACAGGACGAACATCACCAGCGTCGCCACCAGGGTGTTGAGCAGGAACGGCCGGTGGGCGAGCAGCCGCAGATCGAGCATGGGCCGCGCCGCCCGGCGCTCGCGCGCCACCAGTCCGGCCAGCAGCAGCACGCTCAGGACGAGACCGCCCACCACGAGCGGGTCGCCCCAGCCGCGTACAGGCGCCTCGATGATTCCGTACGTGAGCGCGCCGAGCCCGGCCACGGTCAGGACGGTCGAGACGGCGTCGACGGAGGGCGAGGAGGGGTCGCGGGTCTCGGGCAGCAGGAAGGCGCAGGCGAGCACTCCGATCGCCACCATCGGCACATTGATGAGGAACACCGAGCCCCACCAGAAGTGGTCGAGCAGCCAGCCGCCGATGATCGGCCCGAGCGGCATGCCGAGCGCGGAGGCCGCGGTGACGAGGGCCACCGCCTTGCCGCGCTCCTCCTCAGGGAACAGCGAGGGCAGTACGGCGAGGGCGAGCGGCATCACAAACGCCGCGCCGATCCCCATCACGGCCCGCGCCCCGATCACCGGCCCGACATCCGTCGCCAGGGTCCCGACCACCGAGCCCGCGAGGAAGATCCCGAGCCCGGTGATCAGCATGGCCCGCCGCCCGAACCGGTCGCCGAGCAGACCCGCAGGGAGCATCAGGGCGGCGAACACCACGATGTACGCGTCCGCCATCCACTGCTGTTCGCCGGTGGAGGCGCCGAGCTGCTCCGCCATCGTCGGCAGCGCCACGTTGAGGATCGTCATGTCGAAGCCGAGCACCAGCATGCTCGCGACCATGGCCCCGAGGGCCCACCAGCGGCGGGGGTTCAGCTCGACGTGTCCGTCGGTCCCAGTCGTACGCGAAATCCCGGTCATGAAATTGAGAGTAGCTCTCAAGTGAGAGTCACTGTCAAGTTTTTTCGGGCGCGGAAACGCACAGTGGCCGCGGCGTCGAAGCCGCGGCCACTGGGAGGTCGAGAAGAGGGGTCAGGCGTGCTGGTACGCCACCAGCGAGATGCCCACGTAATGCACGACGAACGCCGCCAGCGTGAAGGAGTGGAACACCTCGTGGAAGCCGAACCAGCGCGGTGACGGGTTCGGCTTCTTGAGCCCGTAGATCACGCCGCCGGCGGTGTAGAGCAGGCCGCCGGCGACCACGCACACCAGGACGGCGATGCCGCCCGTACGCAGGAAGTCCGGCAGGAAGAAGACGGCCGCCCAGCCCATCGCGATGTAGCACGGGGTGTAGAGCCAGCGCGGGGCGCCGACCCAGAAGACGCGGAACGCGATGCCCGCGACCGCCGCCGCCCAGATCGCCCAGAGCAGCGGCCGGGCGGTGGAGCCCGGCAGCAGGAGCAGGGACAGGGGTGTATAGGTGCCCGCGATGATCAGGAAGATGTTCGCGTGGTCGAGCCTGCGCAGGACGGCCTCGCCGCGCGGGCCCCAGGTGCCCCGGTGGTACAGCGCGCTCACACCGAAGAGCAGGCAGGCCGTCAGGACGAAGACGGCCGTGGCGACGCGCGCCCGGGTCGAGTCGGTGAAGGCGATGAGGAAGACGCCGGCGATCAGGACCGCGGGGAACATGCCCGCATGGAGCCAGCCCCTCAGTTTGGGCTTCACGAAGTGCGGCAGGTCGATCTCCGTCGGAGACTGCTGGCCTGCAGGGCCCCCGTTCGCGGGGGGTGCGGTGGCCTCGTGAGCGGGAGAGGTCATGGGGGCAATGCTACCTACGGGCCCGTAAGTTAATTGTCCGGTGTGCGCATGCTCACGTGTGAGGCCCTCTGGACAGATGGGCGAATCGCCCCGATGATCAAATGAGTGAGGTCGGCACCGGATGAGCGGCATTCTTGCTCGGGCGCGGTATCCGGGTCGCAGCCCCCAAGGGGCCAACCAACTACAAAACCCTCATTTAGGAGCGATCGTGGCGCGCGACAACGCGGCTTCCACCACTGCCCCCACCAACCACCGAGAGCTCGTCGCCTGGGTGGACGAGATCGCAGCCCTCACCCAGCCGGACCGGGTGGTCTGGTGCGACGGATCCGAGGCCGAGTACGAGCGCCTCGCGGAAGAGCTCGTCGCGAAGGGCACGTTCAAGAAGCTCGACCCGATCAAGCGCCCGAACTCCTACTACGCGGCCTCCGACCCGACCGACGTCGCGCGCGTCGAGGACCGTACGTTCATCTGCTCCGAGGACGAGGAGGACGCGGGTCCGACCAACCACTGGAAGGCCCCCGCCGAGATGCGGGAGATCTTCCAGGGCAAGGACGACCAGGGCGGCATCTTCCGCGGCTCCATGCGCGGGCGCACGATGTACGTCGTCCCGTTCTGCATGGGGCCGCTCGGCTCGCCGCTGTCCGCGATCGGCGTCGAGATCACCGACTCGGCGTACGTGGCCGTCTCGATGCGCACGATGACCCGGATGGGCCAGGCGGTCCTGGACGAGCTCGGCTCCGACGGCTTCTTCGTCAAGGCCGTGCACACCCTCGGCGCCCCGCTCCAGGAGGGCGAGGCGGACGTGCCGTGGCCGTGCAACACCACGAAGTACATCTCGCACTTCCCGGAGACCCGCGAGATCTGGTCGTACGGCTCCGGCTACGGCGGCAACGCCCTGCTCGGCAAGAAGTGCTACGCGCTGCGCATCGCGTCCGTCATGGCGCGCGACGAGGGCTGGCTGGCCGAGCACATGTTGATCCTCAAGCTCACGCCGCCGCAGGGTGAGTCGAAGTACGTGGCCGCCGCCTTCCCGTCCGCGTGCGGCAAGACGAACCTCGCGATGCTGGAGCCCACGATCTCCGGCTGGACGGTCGAGACCATCGGCGACGACATCGCCTGGATGCGCTTCGGCGAGGACGGCCGCCTGTACGCGATCAACCCCGAGGCCGGCTTCTTCGGTGTCGCGCCCGGCACCGGTGAGCACACCAACGCCAACGCGATGAAGACGCTGTGGGGCAACTCGGTCTTCACGAACGTCGCGCTGACGGACGACAACGACATCTGGTGGGAGGGCATGACGGAGGAGACTCCGGCGCACCTCACCGACTGGAAGGGCAACGACTGGACGCCGGCCTCCGAGACCCCGGCGGCCCACCCGAACGCCCGCTTCACCGTGCCGGCCTCGCAGTGCCCGATCATCGCGCCGGAGTGGGAGGACCCCCGCGGCGTGCCGATCTCGGCGATCCTCTTCGGCGGCCGCCGCGCCTCCGCGGTCCCGCTGGTCACCGAGTCCTTCGACTGGAACCACGGCGTGTTCCTCGGCGCGAACGTCGCCTCCGAGAAGACCGCCGCGGCCGAGGGCAAGGTCGGCGAGCTGCGCCGCGACCCCTTCGCCATGCTGCCGTTCTGCGGCTACAACATGGGCGACTACATGAATCACTGGGTCAAGGTCGGCGCCGACAAGGACCAGTCCAAGCTGCCGAAGATCTACTACGTGAACTGGTTCCGCAAGAACGCCGACGGCAAGTTCGTGTGGCCGGGCTTCGGCGAGAACTCCCGCGTCCTGAAGTGGATCGTGGACCGCCTCGACGGCCGCGCGGAGGGCGTGGAGACCCCCATCGGCATCCTGCCGACGAAGGACTCCCTGGACACGGCCGGCCTCGAACTCGAGGACGAGGACCTGGACTTCCTCCTCACGGTCGACAAGGAGGTCTGGCGCGAGGAGGCCGCCCTGGTCCCCGACCACCTCAACACCTTCGGCGACCACACCCCCAAGGAGCTGTGGGACGAGTACCGAGCCCTGGTGAAGCGCCTCGGCTGAGCAGCGTTTTGACGGGCCCGCCCCGGCCGTACGGCCGGGGCGGGCCCGTTTCGGGGGTGCTGTGGCCGGGCGGCGGCGGGGGCGTGACCGTACGGCCGCGGGACGTGCCGTGACCGTACGGCAACGGGCCGCCCCGCATGCGGCGCATCGCGGGGGCTCCCCCCCCCGATACCCCCGGCAGGCGGGCTTGTTGTGGGCGGTGGCGGCAAGGGGGCGTGTCCGGGGCGCGGCGCACCGCGGGCTTCGTGGCGCGTCGTGCCACCCGGTACCCCGGCAGGTGCCTCGATCGGCTGGGCGCGGCCTCGGGCGGCTGTGGGAGGCGGTGGCAGGGGCCGGGGGCTTTCTCGTCGTCCCACAGCGCACCTTCGCCCCTCCGTCCCCAACTCACCTAGCACACAAGGCAGTTGGTGAGCGCATTCTCCATGGAATCTCTGCGCGTGGCCTTCACCAACCGGAGAAAGCGGGCACACTCGGTCCATGAGGACACCGGTCAGTGACCCGCTGCGGGTTGGTGGCTACCGCATCGTCGGCCGGCTCGGTTCCGGCGGCATGGGCTGGGTCTATCTCGCCCGCTCCCGCGCCGGGCGGCCCGTCGCGGTCAAGGTCGTGCGGCCCGAGCTCGTCGCCGACCACGACTTCCGGCTGCGCTTCGCGCGCGAGGTGGCGGCCGCGAGCGCGGTGAGCGGTGCCTTCACCGCGGCCGTCGTCGACGCCGATCCCGACGCCGACCTGCCGTGGCTGGCCACGATGTACGTACCCGGACCCTCCCTGAGTGAGGCCGTGCGCTCCGGCGGTCCATTGACCGAGCCGTACCTGCGGCGCCTCGGCGCGGGCCTTGCCGAGGCCCTCATGGCCATCCACGCCGCGGGCATCGTGCACCGCGACCTCAAGCCGTCCAACGTGCTGCTCGCCGCCGACGGCCCGCGCGTCATCGACTTCGGGATCTCCCGGCTCGCCGGATCCAGCAGCATCACGCAGGCCGGCATCGTCATGGGCACACCGCCCTTCATGTCCCCGGAGCAGCTCACGGGCGGTGCGGTGGGGCCGCCCACCGACGTGTTCGCGCTCGGCGGGGTGCTGGCCTTCGCCGCCACGGGGCGTTCCCCGTTCGGTGCGGGGGAGCACGTCGCGCTGCGGGTGCAGGGCGAGCCGCCCGATCTCGACGGGGTGCCCGAGGAGTTGCGCCGCCTCCTCGTGCCCTGCCTGGCCAAGGACCAGTCCGTACGCCCCGCCCTCGGCCCGCTCCTCGAACTCCTCGCGCCCGACGACGACGCACCGCCCTGGCCGCCCCCCTCGGTGGCCGCCGCCATCCGGGCGCGCGAGCGCGACCTCGACAGCCGGCAGGCCCAGGACCCGCAGGCCCCCGCGGCCTCCGTGCCGTCCTGTCTGCAACTGCACGCCCAGGCACTCCTGGACGCCGGACTGACCGACGCGATGGTCGCGGGGGCGGTGGCCCGTGACAGGTGAGCCGCGCGTACGCGCCGAATCCGGCCGGGAGTTCGACCGCGAGTTCGACATCGCCACGTACTGGCGCAAGCTCGTCCGGCTCTGGGCCGAGAAGGCGGGCGTCCCGGTCGAGGGCGACGAGCAGGCCCTCAGCCTCGACCTCGACCTGACGGGTTCGGGCCGCACGCTGACCCTGCGCTTCACCACGACGCGGCGGCTGCTCGTGGCGTTCATGACGGACGGGCGCCGGCTGCGCGGCGACCAGCTGGCGGTGGCCGCGGCGGCGGCCAACGCGTGGAACACCGAGCAGCTCTTCCCCATGCTCTCCGTCTGGGACGTACGCGGCCCGGAGCCCTGCATCGCCGGGGTCTGCCAGCTGCCGCTCGGCTGCCGGATGACCCCCGCGGACTTCGCGGCGATGGCGGACGACTGGGCGGACCAGGCGCGGCAGATGTTCACCCGGTGCCATCAGGTGTTCCGGTTGTGAGGGTGCGGTGGGTGTGCGGGGCCGGTGGGAGTGAGGGTGCGGTGAGTCTGAGAGCGCGGTGGGCGTGAGGGTGCGGTGGCCCGCCGAAGTGCGGGTGAGCTGAGGCGGGTTCGCGGATGCGTGGGACCGCGGGTTCGTGAGGTCGGTCGACCGGAGCGGGGGTGTGCGGTGGGGCACGGAAGACTCCTTGGCGCGGGGCGCGGACGGCTGCTCGGAGCAGGGCGCGGCAGGCTCCTCGGTGCGGCGCTCGGATGCGCCCTGGTCCTGGGGCTGTCGGCCGGGGTTCGGCCCGCCTCCGCCGACGACCTCGACTGCCCGGGTGCCCTCTCCCTGCGGCTCCCCTGCCTGGCGCGGCAGGCCGCGCGGGCGCCGGACGCGGACCTGCTGACGGTGGAACGGCCGGTCCAACTGGGGCGTTCCTTGACGCCGTCGGAGCTGTCCGGGCACCGCGAGCAACTGGGGGACGGGCTCACCGTAGAGGTGCCGGCCCGGCAGGAGACCGGCCCCGGCGGCTCCGTACTGCTGCTGCTCGCCGCGGAGCGCCGGGTCGCCGCGGACAGCCGGATCACCCCGCTGGACGCGGCCACCCTCGCGGCCGTACGGGAGGCGGGGCTGTGCACGGGCAAGCCGGAGCGGTCGCTGTGCACGGCCCTCGCGCGCGAGCAGTCGGGCGCGGACCTGGTGCGCGACGGGCTCGCGGACCCGCTGGACACGGAAGGCGAAGAGAGCGGCACCGCGCTGTGGATCCTGCTCGCCGCCTGCACCGCCCTGCTCGCCCTGACGGTGCTGATCCTGAAGGCCGTACGCGCCCCCGCGCAGGCGACGGGCAGCACCGCCCCGGCCCGCGCGGGCGGCGCACCGGCCGCCGTACCGCCCGCCCGCGGACGCAGGACAGGACCGCGCCACCGCGCCGGGACACCGCGCGACAAGTCCGTGAACAGGGACGCGGCCCAGGCGGAGGCGCAGAGGGAGGCACAGAGGGAGGCGCGGCGGGAGGCACAGCACGAGGCACAGCACGAGGCGCCGGAGGAGGTGCGCGAGGAGGCGCAGGGAGAGGCGCGCGAGGAGGCGGCCCGCGGCGAGTCCACGCGGACGGTGACCCTGCGCCCCGTACGCAACCGGCCCGCGCCCCCCGACCCGTACGCCGCCGAATCACCGCCCGGCAGGCTGGCCGTGGACCCCGAGACCGGTGAACTCCCGCCGCTGCCACGGCAGTTCGACGCACCCGCCGCACCCCCGCGCCCGCGCGCCGTGGTCCGCTCGGCCCTGCACCCCGAGGGCTACGTCGAGATCGACCGCTGTCTGTACCGCGCCCGCTGGATCGGCGGACCGGCCGCCCCGCCCCCGCCGGTCGGCGCCTTCGTCGACGTACGCGACATCTCCGGCGAGGCCGGCGACGGCCCCGACCCGGTGACCGGAATCCCCGCCCCGCATCTGCTCGCCCTGCCAGGAGACACCCATGACGCATGAACCTCCGCCGCCCACCGCCGTCCCGCAGTACGCGGACTTCGACTTCGAGCTGGACAACAACGCCCAGCGGCTGCCGCTCGTGCTGTGTCTCGACAACTCCCGTTCCATGGAGGGTCGTCCGATCCAGGCGCTCAACGACGCGTTGCGCGAGTGGACCCGCGAGCTGCACGACGACGTGAACCTCAGCTACAGCGTCGAGGTCGCCGTCATCACCTTCGGGGACCAGTCCGTGACCGCCTACCGGGGTGCCGAGCCGCTGTACCCGGGCATGAACCTCAGCCCGTTCGTGCCCGCGCACGCCTTCACTCCGCCCACGCTCGCGGCGAACGGCGTGACCCTGATGACCGAGGCCGTGGAACTCGCCATGCACATCGTGGCGGCCCGTAAGACCGAGCTGCGCAAACTCGGGCTCCAGTACTACCGCCCGCAGATCTGCCTGGTCACCGACGGCCTGCCCACCGACGGCACCGGCCACTACACCACCGCCTGGCAGCGCATCGTGCCCGTGCTCGCCGAGGAGCAGCGCGCACGGCGCTTCCGGCTGTACGCGATCGGCGTCGGCGGGATCACCGAGCGCGGGCAGGCCGTGCTCAGCGCCTTCGCGCCCACGTTCAACGCGCAGTTGCAGGGTTTCCCGTTCCGCGAGCTGCTCCAGATGATGTCGGCCAGCGCGGCCGCCGAGCAGAAGGGCGAGGGCGAGGAGGCCTTCGAGAAGATCTTCCACCAGTTCCGTACGCAGCGGCCCGCCTGGGAAGCCTGAGCGATGGCGGCGAAGGGCGGTCACACGCAGGGCGGCCGGGCGCGGGACGGCCATGCGCAGGGCGGCCGGGGGCGTCCGCGGTCCGGGACCTGGCGCACGCACGGGGTGAGCGTGCAGGGCTACCGGCACCGGCGGAACGGCACCCCCTGCCAGGACGCCTGGGACAGCGCGGTGTGGAGCGCGGGCGACAGCGGCCCGGCCGGCCCCGTGCTCGTCCTCGCGGTCGCGGACGGCGCGGGTAGCAGGCCCCGTTCGCAGGAGGGCGCGCAGCTCGCCGCCCGGCTCGCGACCGAGCACTTCGGGCGGGCGGCGGCGGGACGCCGGGTCGAGGTGGGGGACGCCGTCCACGACCTCCTGCACTCCGCGTACCAGGAGGTCACCGGCGACTTCCTGCTGGCGGTGAAGGAGACCGGCGACCCCGCGGAGGACTTCGCGACCACCCTCACCGTCGTCGTCATCACCCCCGACTGGCTGGGGCACTTGAGCGTCGGTGACGGCCTGGTGTTCGTACGGGCCGGCGCGGACCAGGACGGCGAGGCGCTGTTCCATCTGCTGCCGCAGGCCGACGCGGCCAGCGAGTACAGCAACGAGACGGTCTTCCTCACCTCGCGGCACGCGGGCCGCTGGGTGCGCACGGACTGCGTGGCCGACCCCGGGATCGACGCCGTGGTCCTCTCCACGGACGGGCTCACACAGGCCGCGCTCACCCGCTCCCGTACCCCCAACGCCTCTTTCCTCTCCGCGGTGTTGGGGCCGCTCGAAGCACCGGAGGCCGAGCCGGGGGCGGACGAGGCGGAGCTCGCCGAACTCCTGCGCTCCGACCGGCTCTCGGCGGTCAACGCGGACGACAAGACGCTCCTGCGGGCGGTACGGATATGAGTACGGGCACGAGCGCGGGGAGAAGCGCGGCAGCGGGCGGCCGCCGCGTCCTGCTCGACGGGCGGCCCGTCACCCTCGCCGAGCGCCCCCTGAAAGGCGGCGGCGAGGCCTCCGTGTACCCGGTCGAGGGCGACCCGGGCATCGTCGTGAAGCTCTACCGCGAGCGCCCGGGACCCGAGCAGGAGCGCCGGCTCACCCGCATGCTGGCCATGTCCCCGCTCGGCGACCGGCCGGTCGACTCGAACCAGGCACCCGAACTCGCCTGGCCCACCGCCCTCGCCCGCTCGCCCGAAGGCGCCTTCCTGGGCTATGCGATGCGCCGCTTCGGCGAGCCCCAACACGTCCAGCTGGTCGGCCTGTTCACGCGCTCGCAGCGGCTGCGGCTCTTCCCGGACCGGGCCGACTGGCGCTTCCTGCTCGGCGTCGCATGGAACCTGGCCTTCATGACGGCCCGGCTGCACCACGAGGGCCTGGTCGTCGGCGACTTCTCCTCCAGCAACGTGGTCGTGGACGCGAACGGCTTCGTCACCTTCCTCGACTGCGACTCCATCGCCTTCACCGACAAGCGCACCCGCGAGTCCTTCCCCTGCCTGATGCACACCACCGACTACTCGGCCCCGGAGCGCCAGGCAGGCGGCCCGGCGACGGTCGAAAGCGACGACTTCGCCCTCTCGGTCCTCGTCTATCAGCTCCTCGCCGTCGGCAACCATCCCTTCGGCGGGGTCCCGCACGACAGCCAGGAGGACTCGACGGTCAAGGACAACATCGCGGCCTCCATCTCGTACGTCGTCCGCCCGCAGGACGTGATCGTGCCGCGCGGCATCATCGACCCCACCGTCCTGCCGCCCGGGCTGCTCACCCTGGCGCGGCGGGCGTTCGGGCCCGGCGTGCTCGATCCGAAGGCGCGGCCCACGGCCGAGGACTGGCTGCGCGCGCTCGACGAGGAGCGGGGCCGGGTCAAGGTGTGCGGCGCGCGTCCCCGCCACACGTACGGCTCCCATCTGACGGCCTGCCCGTGGTGCGTACGGGCCGGCGCCACCGGCCAGGACCTCTTCAACGCGCCGCAGCGCCCGCCGGCCCGGCCCGCGCCGCCGCCTCCTCCCGCGCCCCAGCCCGCGCCCGTCCCCGCTCCGGCGCTGAACAGCGGAAAGCTGGTGTGGGTGCTCGTGCTGGTGGTCGCGCTCATCGCGCTGGTGGTGCTGGTGGCGGACTGACCCGCACAGGACCGGTGCGCCCGCCCCGGCCGCCTTGATGCGCCTCAACTTTAGACTGAATCTAAGCTAGGATGGACTCATCCCACCCTGGAGGTCCTGCGATGTACGAGCCGATCCGCGCCAAGTCGGTCCATGCGACGGGCTCCGACGGCGACTTTCCGCACCGCACGCGCGAGGAGGAGCTGGAGCTCCAGCTCGCCGGCCATCTCGCGGCGCTGCTCGCGGTGACGGACGAGCTGCGGGGACTCGCGCCCGCCGCCGACCTCGACGAGGCCTCGGCCGAGCTGGCCACGGCGGTCACGCGGCTGCGCGGCGGTCGCGCCCCGGTGCGTACGGGCGTGGCGGCCGCGATCCACGAGCCGCACCTGGCGGCGCTGCACCAGCGGGCCCACGCGCTCGCGGGCCGCGCCCTGGTGGTGGCGGCCTCGCGCGCCGACACCTCGGCGGCGATCCTGGCGGCGCGGCGCATGGAGGCGCACGCGGAGGCGCTGACGCCGGCCGCGGTCTGACCCGCCGCGCCGGCACACGCCGCCCTACGACTGGCTGTACCCGTCCTTACGGCTGGCTGTACCCGTCCAGGAAGTTCACGGCTGGCTGTACCCGTCCAGGAAGTTCCCGATCCGCGTCACCGCGTCCACCAGGTCCGAGGCCTGGGGCAGCGTGACGATCCGGAAGTGGTCCGGCTCGGGCCAGTTGAAGCCCGTGCCCTGGACGACCATGATCTTCTCGGCCCGCAGCAGGTCGAGCACCATCTGCCGGTCGTCCTTGATCTTGAACACCTTGGGGTCGAGCCGCGGGAACAGATACAGCGCACCCTTCGGCTTCACGCAGGTGACACCCGGGATCTGCGTCAGCAGGTCGTACGCCGCGTCGCGCTGCTCGAGCAGCCGTCCGCCCGGCAGCACCAGATCGTTGATCGTCTGCCGCCCCGTGAGCGCGGCGACCACCCCGTGCTGGGCCGGCATGTTGGCGCACAGCCGCATGTTCGCGAGGATCGTGAGCCCTTCGATGTACGAGGCGGCGTGCGCCCGCGGCCCGGAGATGACCATCCACCCGGTCCGGTAACCGGCCACGCGGTACGCCTTGGACATCCCGTTGAAGGTCAGCGTCAGCAGGTCCGGGGCGAGCGCGGCGGTCGGGGTGTGCGTGGCGCCGTCGTACAGGATCTTGTCGTAGATCTCGTCGCTGCACACCAGCAGGTTGTGCCGGCGCGCGATGTCCGCGAGCCCGCGCACGACCTCGTCGCTGTACACGGCGCCCGTGGGGTTGTTCGGGTTGATGATCACGATCGCCTTGGTGCGGTCGGTGACCTTCCGCTCCACGTCCGCGAGATCCGGCGTCCAGTCCGCCTGCTCGTCGCAGCGGTAGTGCACGGCCGTGCCGCCGGACAGCGAGACGGCGGCCGTCCACAGCGGATAGTCGGGCGCGGGCACGAGCACCTCGTCGCCGTCGTCGAGCAGGGCCTGCATGGCCATGACGATCAGCTCGGAGACCCCGTTGCCGATGTAGACGTGCTCGACGTCCGTCTCCACGCCGAGGGTCTGGTAGTGCATCATCACCGCGCGCCGCGCGGACAGCAGCCCCTTCGCGTCCCCGTAGCCGTGCGCGGACCCGACGTTGCGGAGCACGTCCTCCAGGATCTCCGGCGGGCACTCGAACCCGAACGCCGCCGGGTTCCCGGTGTTGAGCTTGAGGATCCGGTGCCCTGCCGCCTCCAGCCGCATGGCCTCCTCGAGAACCGGACCCCGGATCTCGTAACAGACGTTGGAGAGCTTCGTCGACTGGATGAGCTGCATGCGGCAACTTTACGAGCGTGTTTCGTCCCGGCGCGCGGTCTTTGCCACCACCCGGCCCGCCCACCCGCCGAGCACCCACGCGCCCGCCTTCCATCGCAATGCGACGGAGGGCGGGCGCGTGCGGAATCGTGGATCACGGGGTGGACGGGGCTTGGATGTACGCGGCCTCGTCCGCCGACGTGACCTCTGCCACCCTGAGCATCCACGGGGTGGCGGCGAGGGCCGCGGCGACCAGACCCGCACTCACCCACAGCGGTCCGCGCGGCCCCCACGTGAGGGCGAGGCCGCCGAGGGCCGGGCCGATGACGGCGCCCACGTTGAACGCGGCGGTGGCGTAGGCGCCGCCCAGGGTGGGGGCGGCCTCCGCCGCGTACAGGATGCGCGAGATCAGCGTGGCGCCCACGGCGAAGGAGAGGGTGCCGAGGGTGAGGGTGGCGACGGTGGTCGCCACCGGCCAGTGCGCGGTGAGGGCGAAGGCGGTCCAGGCGCAGAGCAGGGCGGCCGTGCCGCCGGCGAGCACCGTCCGCGGCCGTCCGTCCCCGAAGCGGCCCGCGAGGGTGACGCCGAGGAACGAGCCCAGGCCGAAGAGGGCGAGCAGCGCCGGGACCCAGGACTCCGCGAGGCGGGCCGCGTCGGTGATGACCGGGGCCAGATAGGTGAAGGCGCAGAACGTGGCACCGTTCACCAACGCGCCCAGGAGCAGGGTGAGTTGGAGGGAGCGGCGGCGCAGGGTGCGCAGTTCGGTGGTGACGTCGGGGGTGTGCTCGGGCGCCGGGGCGGTCGCCGCGTTCGCGGCCGGGGCCGAGCGGAGGATGGCGAGGAGGGCCGGGGCCGAGACCGCCGCCACCGCCCAGAACGCCGCGCGCCAGCCCCAGAGCTGGCCGAGCAGCGCCCCCGCCGGAACCCCGGCCACGCAGGCCAGGGTCACACCGCCGAGCAGGACGGAGGTGGCCCGGCCCTTCTGGTCCGGGCGGACGAGCGTGACGGCGGTGGCGAGGGCGACCGCCAGGAAGCCGGCGTTCGCCAGGGCGCCCAGGACGCGCATGGCGAGCAGCACGGCGAAGCTGCCGGTCAGGGCGCCGGCGACATGGACCGCGAGGAAGGCGGCCAGGAAGGCGAGCAGGGCCGCGCGGGGCGGGAAGCGGCGGGCGAGCAGCGCCATGGCGGGCGCGCCGATCACCATCCCGACCGCGAAGGCCGAGGTCAGCAGCCCGGCGTCGGAGAGCGGGACGCCGAGGTCCCGCGCGATGTCCGGGCCGAGCCCGGCGAGCATGAACTCGGAGGTGCCTTGCGCGAACACGGCAAGGCCGAGGAGGTACAGGAAAAGAGGCACAGCAGAACTCCGCAGCACACGGTGGCCGTACGCGAAGGGCGCGTACGGCTGGTGAATGAGGACCGTGGAACGGCAGGCCGGCAGCAGGCGGCACCCCGCGCGCAGAGGCGGGGCGGATCGACGCGAGCAGCCACCGGGGAGCCGGTGGCTAGAGTCTGGAGGCCTCGGGGCTGGACATGGACCGCAGGGTAATCAGCGCCTGCGGTCCCTGTCCAAGGAGTTAGAGGTTGTGCCGCTGTCGCGGAGTCACGCGGCGGTGCGCCGCACCGAACGGCCCGCGAGCACGTCTGTCCGCTTGCCGTCCTCGATCACGAACCTGCCGTCGATCAGGACGTGCGGGATGCCGACGGGCAGGGTGCGCGGGGCCTCGAAGGTGGAGCCGGCCGCGACCGTGGCCGGGTCGAAGAGCACCAGGTCGGCGCGGTAGCCCTCGCGGACCAGACCGCGGTCCGCGAGGCGCAGGCGGGCGGCCGGGCGCGAGGTGAGGTGCGCGACCGTCTCCTCCAGGCTCAGGATCCCCAACTCCCGCGAGTAGCGGCCGAGATACTGCGGGAACGTGCCGTACGCGCGCGGATGCGGCTTGAAGCCCTGGAGGATGCCGTCCGAACCGCCGGTGTGCACCCGGTGCTTCATGATCAGCTGGACGTTCTCCTCGTGGCCCACGTGCTGCAGGATCGTCGAGCCCAGCTTGTCGTTGATGAGCAGCCGGCGGGCCGTGACCCAGGGCTCCTCGCCGCGCATGTCCGCCGACTGCTGGATCGTCTTGCCCACGCAGGAGGCGAGCCCGGGGTCCGAGACGCCGGAGATCTCGATGGTGTCCCACTCGATCGGCACGCCGTGGCAGCCGTCCGCGCCGATGACCTCCATGTGGTGGCGGATCTTCTCGGCCGTCTCGTCGTCCTGGAGGCGCGCGAGGATCGCCTCCGGCCCGCCCTCGCTGGCCCAGCTCGGCAGCATCGCGACGAGCGTGGTGCAGCCCGGGGTGTACGGGTAGGTGTCGAGGCTGATGTCGGCGCCGGCGTCGAGCGCGCCGTCGAGCAGGCTCAGGAGATCGGGCGCCTTGCCCTTGTTCACACCGAAGTTCATGGTGGCGTGGGCGAGATGGAGCGCGCAGCCGGCCTCGCGGGTGAGGTTCACCATCTCCGCGTACGCCTGCAAGGCCCCGGCACCGTAACTGCGGTGGTGCGGGCAGTAGTAGCCGTCGTAGCGGGCCACGACCTTGCACAGCTCTGCGAGTTCGGAGTCCTTGGCGTACATGCCGGGCGTGTACGTGAGCCCGGAGGACATGCCGACCGCGCCCTGCTCCATGCCCTCGGCGACCAACTGCCGCATCCGGTCCATCTCTTGGGGCGTGGCCTCGCGGTCCTCCCAGCCGACGGCGTACATCCGGACGGTGCCCTGGGGGATCAGGTACGCCGCGTTGACGGCGATGCCCTGCCGGTCGAGGCGGTCCAGGTACTCGCCGACCGTCCGCCAGTCGAAGTCGATGTCGGAGCCGTCGCCGTTCCAGCCGGTGATGGCCTTGCGGACCTCGGCGAGGGTGCGGTCGTCGACGGGCGCGTACGAGAGGCCGTCCTGGCCCAGGACTTCGAGGGTGACGCCCTGGGCGGCCTTCGCGCTGTGGTCGGGGTCGCGGAGGAGGGCGAGGTCGCTGTGGGCGTGCATGTCGATGAAGCCGGGGGCGAGGGCGAGGCCGTCGGCGTCGAGGGTTCTCGCACCGGTGGGGCGCGGGCCCTCGGTGCGGATCTCGGCGATCCGCCCGTCCGTTATGCCGACGTCGGCGGTGTACGAGTCCTCGCCCGAGCCGTCGATGACGCGGGCGTTGCGGATGACCAGGTCCATGGGTGCCTTCACTTTCAGCCCGTCCGGCGTTTGAGGACAATCCGGCCGGAGGTCGGATGCGGGGCCCGGGGGCAGAGCCCCCGGTTTCGGGAAGGGGCGGGGCGGGGAGAAGAGCCCGCCGCAGGCGCCCCTGGCCGGGCGCGGCTAGAAGTACGTGCGGATGAACTCGACGACCGTGCCGTCCGCCTCGACCACCGGGATCAGCTGCCACTTGTCGAACGACGTGCACGGGTGCGACAGGCCCATCCCGACCCAGTCGCCCACCGACAGCGCGCCCTCCGACTCCGTGCGCAGCCACGTGTGCTGGTCCGACAGGCCCGTCACCGTGACCCCTTCGGCCGGGCGGACCGAGCCGTCCTCCGACCGCACCACCTGCGCGAACGGCAGATCGAGGTCGTACGCCGCATCCCGCTTGCCCGCGTTCGCGAACGCCTGCGACGGCGTGGGCCGGGACATCACCTGGGCCCACAGCCGGAACGCCGGCTGGAGCGCACCCTCCTGCGGCACCCGGTTGAACGGGGTCAGATGCCGGTAATGGCCGTCGTCGTGCGAGACGTACGCCCCCGAGCGCAGCAGCTTCAGGACCGGCGCCGACAGCTCCGGGATCTCCGCGAACACCGTGGCCACCGCGTCGAACCAGGCCGAGCCGCCGGCGCTGACCACGATCTCGTCGAGCCCGGAGAAGAACCCGGACTTGTCGAACTCGACGGCCAGGGCGACGAGCCGGCGCAGCCACGCCTCCACGGACTCCAGGGAGGCGTCCGGCACTTCGCCCTCGTAGCCCGCGACGCCGACGAGGCGCAGCGTGTCGGCGGCGGACACCGCGAGCGCCACCTCGGTGCACTCGGCCTCGGTGCGCACGCCGGTGCGCGCACCCTCGCCGGCGCCGAGCTCGACCACCACGTCCACGGGGCGGGTCGCGCCGGCCGCGGCGAGTGCCGAGTGCATCAGCTGTACGCCGCGTACGGAGTCCACGTAGCAGATGAAGCGGAAGGAGGGGTCGGCCGCGAGCTCGGCCGCGATGTAGGCGAGGCCCGCCGGGTCCACGATCTCGTTGGCGACGAAGATCCGCCGCACCCCGAAGGCGCGCGCGACGCGGGTCTGGTGCGGGTTGGCGAGCGTGATGCCCCAGGCGCCGTGCTCCTCCTGGCGCGCGAACAGCTGCGGGGCCATCGAGGTCTTGCCGTGCGGCGCGAAGGCGAGTCCGTGGCGCTCGGAGTACGACTCCATCAGGCGCAGGTTGTGCTCCAGGCGCTCGGCGGAGAGGGCGAGGACCGGGGTGGTGAAGCCGCCGGTGAAGAGGTTGCGGCGCTCGGCGGCCAGTTCGCCGACGGTCAGGCCCTCGGCGTTCGGCGGCAGCCCCTTGAAGCGGAAGTCGATCCGCTCCTCGGCCAGGGACGCGACCGTGTGCTGCCCGGCCGGGGTCCCCGCGCTCGCTCCGGCGTCCGTTCCGACCGCTTCTCCGACCACCTTGTCGGCTGCCATGGAACCCTCCTCCTAGCCCGTTGCATTCTCTGCAACGGTCATTGCGTAGTGCGCTTACCTCTGTCTAACATCCGTGCCAACACCGGGTCAACGCCCCCTACGACCGCCCCCGCAGCAGCACCCGCAGAAGGAGCCGACGTGCCCCACCCGAACGTGTCCGACCCCGAAGCCGCCGCCGGAGCCCCGCGCTTCGACGTCGCCTGCCTCGGCGAGTCCATGGTCACGTTCCGGCCGACGGGGCCCGGGCGCCTCGCCGACGTGCCCTCGTTCGATCGCGGGATCGGAGGCGCCGAGTCCAACGTGGCCTGCACGCTCGCGCGCGCCGGGCACTCCGCGCGCTGGGTCGGCCGGGTCGGCGCGGACGGCTTCGGCGAGTACCTCACGCGCGAGATCGCCGCCTGCGGCGTGGACACCTCCGCGGTGCGCGCGGACGCCGGGCGCCCGACCGGGATCTATTTCCGTACGGCAGGGGACCGGGCCACCGACGCGCACGAGGTCGCGTACTACCGCGCCGGGAGCGCCGCCTCGGCGATGTCCGTCGCGAACATGGACCTCGACGCTCTGCGCTCCGCGCGTATCGTGCACCTGTCGGGCATCACCGCCGCGCTGTCCGCGGACTGCCTCGGGCTGCTGCGTGAGCTGACCGCGCCGCGCCCCGGCCGCCCGCTGGTCTCGTTCGACGTCAACTACCGTCCGGGGCTGTGGAGTTCGCCGGCGGACGCGCGCGTACTGCTGGAGCTGGCGCGCGGCGCGGACCTCGTGTTCGTGGGCGAGGACGAGGCCGAGGAGGCCTGGGGCCTGACGGGCGGACCGGCCGCGATCCGCGCCACGCTGCCGGAGCCGGCCACGCTCGTCGTCAAGCAGGGGGCGCTGGGCGCCGCCGTCCGGGGCGAGGACGCCCCGGACGGTGTGCACGAGCCCGCCCCCGCCGTCGAGGTCGTCGCAGCCGTCGGCGCCGGCGACGCCTTCGCCGCCGGCTTCCTCTCCGCCACCCTGCGCGGACTGCCCGCCGCGCAGCGCCTGAGGCACGGCCACCTCTGGGCCGCCGCCGCCCTCACCGTCCCCGGCGACATGGCCGAGCCCCCCGGCCGCGCCCAAGCCGACCGCCTTGCCGCACTCCCCGACGCGGAGTGGGGCACACTGCGCCTCGGCCCCGGCTGGACCATGTCCGGGGTGAATGGGGAGGTAGTCACGAAATGAGCCAGACCGTCGACCGCGCGCTGAGCATCCTTCCGCTGCTCGCCGAAGGGCCCGCCGACCTCGGGCAGGTCGCCGAGCGCCTGGACGTGCACAAGTCCACCGCGCTGCGCCTGCTCCGCACGCTGCACGAGCACGGCCTGGTCTACCGCCAGTCCGACCAGCGCTACCGCCTGGGCGCCCGCCTCTTCGCGCTCGCCCAGGAAGCCGTCGAGAACCTCGACGTGCGCGAGATCGCGCATCCGCATCTCGTCGAGCTCAACGCGAAGATCGGGCACACGGTCCACCTCGCGGTGTACGAGGAGAACGAGGTCCTCTACATCGACAAGGTCGAGAGCCGCTACCCGGTGCGGATGTACTCCCGGATCGGAAAGCCCGTGGCCATCACGGTGGCCGCGGTCGCCAAGCTGCTGCTCGCCGACCTGTCCGAGCCGGAGCGGCGCGCCGTCGCCGAGAAGCTCGACTACCCCCGGTACACGCCCCGTTCGACCCCCGACGCGGCCGCGTTCCTCAAGGAACTGGAGACCGTACGCGAACAGGGCTGGGCCACCGACCTCGGTGGCCACGAGGAGTCCATCAACTGCATCGGCGCCCCCATCCGGGGCGCGGACGGCCGCGTCGTGGCCGCGATGTCGGTGTCGGCGCCCAGCGTGGTCGTCACCGCCGAGGAACTCCTCACGCTGCTCCCGCTCGTCCGCCGCACCGCGGAGGCGATCAGCCGCGAGTACTCCGGTCACGCCCCCTCGTAGACCGGCCGCCCGGACCCACCACCCCCAACACCCCACACAGCAAGGAAAGTTCATGTCCCAGAACACCGAGAAGATCCAGCTCACCCCGGCCACCCACACCGCCCCGCCCGCGAAGTTCTCGCACGGCGTCAAGAAGGGCAACATCCTCCAGGTCGCCGGCCAGGTCGGCTTCCTGCCGGCCGAGGAGGGCAAGGCCCCCACCCCCGCGGGACCGACCCTGCGCGAGCAGACCCTCCAGACCTTCGCCAACGTCAAGGCGATCCTCGAAGAGGGCGGCGCCACCTGGGACGACGTGATGATGATGCGCGTCTACCTCACGGACGTGGACCACTTCGCGGAGATGAACGAGATCTACAACGCCTACTTCGAGGAGCAGGGCCTCAAGGCACCGGCCGCCGCGCGCACCACCGTGTACGTGGGCCTGCCCAAGGGGCTGCTCATCGAGATCGACGCGCTCGCCGTCCTCGGCTGACCGGCCGGGCCGCGCCGAACGCGCCGGGAAACACCGCACGTTGCCGTTAGTTCCGCTCACCCGCGGCACGGCGCACCTCCCCGTGGATGCGCCGTGCCGTGCTCAGCCCTGCCCTGAACCACTGCAACACCAGCACAGAACAATGGAGTTCCTCCCATGTTGCTCGCCGCGTCCCCCGCCCCACCCGAGACACCGCATACCGGCGGTCTGCTGAGCCTCATAGGCGGCACCGGCGGTCTCCTGACCGTCGCCGTCCTCGGGATCGCCCTGCTGCTCTTCCTGATCATCAAGGTCAGACTTCAGCCGTTCGTCGCCCTGCTCGCCGTCTCCATCGCCGTCGGCCTGTCGGCCGGCCTGAGCGTCACCGAGCTCTTCGGCACCGTGCAGCGCAACGACCAGGGCATCGTCTCGATGATCGAGACCGGGATGGGCGGCATCCTGGGCCACGTCACGATCATCATCGGCCTCGGCACCATGCTCGGCGCGATCCTCGAAGTCTCCGGCGGCGCCGAGGTGTTGTCGAAGCGGCTGCTCGGCCTCTTCGGCGAGAAGCGCGCCCCGCTCGCCATGGGTATGACCGGTCTCATCTTCGGCATCCCGGTCTTCTTCGACGTCGGCATCTTCGTCCTCGCGCCGATCGTCTACGCCGCCGCCAAGCGCTCCGGCAAGTCGATCCTGCTCTACGCGATGCCGCTGCTCGCGGGTCTGTCCATGACCCACGCGTTCCTGCCCCCGCACCCCGGCCCCGTGGCCGCCGCCGGCATGTTCGACGTCTCGCTCGGCTGGGTCATCATCATGGGCATCGTGGTCGGCATCCCCGCGGTCCTCGCCGCCTGGGTCTACTCGGCCTGGATCGGAAAGCGGATCTTCGTCCCCGTACCGCAGGACATGCTGGAAGCGGCCGAGGAGGCCAGGACGGCCGTGGCCGCCGAGCAGCGCGCGGCCGGGGTCACCCCGCCCGAGCAGCCCGTCTCCCTCGGCACGGTGCTCACCATCATCGGTACGCCGCTGCTCCTGATCCTCGCCGCGACCTTCTCCTCCATCGCGCTCGACGAGTCCACGCTGCGCTCGGTCATCGAGTTCTTCGGCCACCCGTTCGTGGCCCTGACCATCGCGCTGCTCATGGCGTACTACCTGCTCGGCATCCGCCGCGGCTGGTCCCGCAAGTCGCTCGAAACCGTCTCGACGGCGTCCCTCAAGCCGGTCGGCAACATCCTGCTCGTGGTCGGCGCAGGTGGTGTGTTCGGCGCGGTCCTCAAGGGCTCCGGCATCGCCGACGCCCTCGCCGAGACCTTCGACGACATGGGCCTGCCGATCATCGTCCTGGCCTACCTGATCTCGCTGGTCCTGCGCGTGGCCCAGGGCTCGGCCACGGTCGCGATCGTGGCCACGGCCGGCATCGTGGTCCCGCTGGTCGCGGACGGCAACCACTCGCAGGCCTTCCTGGCCCTGGTCATCATGGCCATCTCGGCCGGCTCGATCTTCGCCTCGCACGTCAACGACGGCGGCTTCTGGATCGTGGCCAAGTACTTCGGCATCTCCGAGCGCGACACCCTGAAGTCCTGGACGGTCCTGGAATCGGTCCTGTCGGTGGCGGGCTTCGCGGTGGCGGCGCTGCTGAGTCTGTTCGTCTAGCGGGTCTGTTTCGGGTACGGGGCCGAGTCCCCGCATGCCTGGCAGACGAGCGCCCCCGGTCTACTGCGACCGGGGGCGCTCACGCACAATGGGCGTCATGTCGACCCCAGGCTTCGGCCCGCCGCCCGGCGACTTCCCGCCGCCGCCCGCGTACGCGCCCCAGGTACCGCAACCCGTCCCGGCCGGGCCGGAGTTCGTGGCCTTCGACAAGAACAACGCGCTCGTCATCGACCCCGAGGGCGTCTCCTTCGACATCGGCGGCCAGGTCGCCGACTTCCCGTGGCAGCAGCTCACGCAGCTGCACTACACGGCCCAGGGCGTGTACCTGCGGGTGGGCATCACGCACGCCGCGGGCTGGTTCCAGGAGTGCGTGATCCACGCGAAGAAGCAGCAGAAGCTGATCCAGTGGCTCACGGAACTGGGCCCGGTAGCGGCGCACTACCAGGCCCAGCTCGCTCAGCGGTCCTGAACAGGTGCTCCTGACGGAGCCGGGGCCGTGGGGGCTCCGGGGGCGTCAGCCCCCGGAAACACCCCCGCCGCGGAGCGGCGGAGCAGCCCGGCCGTGCGGGCCGCGGTGCCCACGGACCCGCGAAGTCAGGCTGCGCAGTACTGCGCCTCCTTCCCGATGGACCGGTACATGCAGTCCGCGTTCTCCAGCAGTTGCAGCACCGCGTCCCGGTTGCGCGAGGTCTCCCGTTCGATCACCTCGTCGGGCGGGTAGAAGCCGCCGCCGCCCGCCGAGGACGGGTACATCTCGAAGGTGTAGTGGAAGATCTTCTGCGACCCCCACATCCAGTCACCGATCGACCCGTCCGTGATGTACAGGTCACTGGACTGCTGCGGTGTGTACCCGTTGGAGGCCGCCAGCTTGCGGCCCACCGTCGCGTGCGCGTTGCGGTCGTCCGCCGTGAGACCCGTCGCGGTGTCGCTGTACGTGTAGCCGTACGGCCACAGCACCAGCTCGCTGTAGGTGTGGAAGTCGATGGACGCCTTGATCTGCTGCTTGCCGCCGATCACCCGGCTGCGCACGAAGTTCGCGACCACCTTGGTCTCGGGCGCCGACTCGGCCGACGGACCGCGGTACGTCTCCGATGAGGTGGAGCCGGAGGAGCCGCCGCAGCAGCCCCAGCGGTAGGCCCAGTTGCGGTTGAGGTCCGTACCGACGTACGAGGAACCGGAGTTGGGCTGCCGGTTCTTGCGCCACGAGCGGTACGAGCCGCTGGCGATGTCGTACTCGCCGCCGTCCGGGTTCACGTCCGGGATGATCCAGATCTCTCGGCCGTTGACCATGTTGGTGACCCGCGAGTCGGCTCCGTACCCGGTGCCGAGCTCCCGGATGAGGTAGAGCGCCATCTCGACGGTCAGGTGCTCGCGCGCGTGCTGGTGGTGCGTGAAGAGCACCTCGGGCTCGGCCTCGTCGCTCGCCACGTTGTCGCTGATCTTGATGGCCGTGATGTCCCGGCCCTGGTACGTCTTGCCGATCACGCGCTTGCTCATGATCGAGGGGTACGCCGCGATGCGCTGGTCGATCTCCGCGTTCATCTCGGCGAAGTTGTGGTAGCGCGAGTCGGCCGGCGGGAAGTCCAGCGGCTTCACGTCCGCGCCCGCCAGGCGCTCCGGCGTGACGCCGAGCGGCTCCAACTCATAGCCTTGCGCGCGCAGTTGCTTGGCCTGGGCGGAGCTCGCCGTGACCACGACGGTGTGCCCGTCGCTCTCGTCCACGGAGACCCCGGACTGCGCGATCTTCGTGACGGCGGCCCGGTCGAGCTTGTTGCTGTGCACGTGGATCTCGTACTGCTGGCGGCTCTCCTCCTGCGCGGCCGCCTTCGCCCGCGCCTCGTCGGGCGAGGCGTCGGCCGTCAACGGGGCGGCGAGGGCGAGGGCCACGACGGCCGCGAGGGCCGCCGTTCTCTTTCCGCGTATGCGTAGGCGCATGACATCTCCTGAGCAGTGGTGGGGGTGGCTCATGGCGACGCGAGTACGGCGGTGCGGTGTCAGGTGCTGTGCAGGCGTGCGTCGGATCTGATGGCAGGTGCTGTGTCCGGTGCGGTGTCCGCTATCCGGTGAGACGCGTGCGGTTGTGCGGGGTCATCGTGGGGGAGTGGCATGGCCTCGTCAATAGCGAGTCCCGCACGCCCTCTTGTGCCACGGCCGGAAAGCGCCGATGGTGACCGGTGATCTCGATCACCGGGGACGAGCGGGGAGGCTCCACATGGCCGAAACGGACGGTTCCACCACCAGCACCGCACCACGCAAATCGAGTTGGAAGTACATCGGCCCGGGCATCGTCGTCGCGGCCACCGGCGTGGGCGCCGGGGACCTCGTGGCCACGCTGATCGCGGGCAGCAGCTTCGGCTACACGCTCCTGTGGGCCGCCATCATCGGCTGCGTGGTCAAGATCGCCCTCGCGGAGGCGGCCGGCCGCTGGCATCTGTCCACGGGCCGCACCCTCTTCGACGGCTGGGCGAGCCTCGGCAAGTGGACGACCTGGTTCTTCGTCGTCTACGTGGTCATCTGGGGCTTCGTCTACGGGGCCGCCGCCATGTCCTCCTCCGGACTGCCCCTCCAGGCGCTCTTCCCGGACGCCGACATCGACCTGAAATGGTGGGCCATCGCCACCGGTCTGGTCGGTCTGGTCTTCGTCTGGTTCAACAAGTACGCCGTCTTCGAGAAGGTCATGACGATCCTGGTCGGCGTCATGTTCCTGGTGACCGTCTACCTCGCGATCCGCGTCACGCCCAACCTCGGCGACGCCTTCGCGGGCCTGCTCCCGGTCGTGCCCGACGCGAAGGACTCCGTCCTCAACACCCTCGGCCTGATCGGCGGCGTCGGCGGCACCATCACGCTCGCCGCGTACGGCTACTGGGTGAACGCCAAGGGCTGGACCAACTCCGGCTGGATGAAGGTGATGCGCCTGGACAACCGGGTCGCCTACATCACCACCGGCATCTTCGTCATCGCGATGCTCTTCGTCGGCGCCGAGCTCCTGCACTCCGCGAACGTGGCGATCGCCTCGGGCGACAAGGGCCTGCTCCAGCTCTCCGAGATCCTGGAGCTGGAGTACGGCGAGGCCACCGCCAAGCTCTTCCTCGTCGGCTTCTTCGCCACCTCGTTCACCTCGCTGATCGGCGTGTGGCACGGCGTCAGCCTGATGTTCGCGGACTTCGCGGCGCGCATGCGCGGCGGCTCGGGCGGGTCCACGGGCGCCGAGGTGGCCTCGGGCAGCCGCGAGAAGTCCCCGGCGTTCCGCGCGTATCTGCTGTGGCTGACCTTCCCGCCGATGATCCTGCTCTTCGTCGACCAGCCCTTCCGCCTGATCATCATCTACGGAGTCCTGGGCGCTGCCTTCATGCCCTTCCTCGCCCTGACCCTGATCTGGCTGCTCAACTCCTCCCGTACACCTGCCGAATGGCGCAACCGCCCGGCCGGAGCCAGCAACATCATGCTCCTGATCGCGGGCCTGCTCTTCCTCGTCCTCGCGATCAAGCAGATCTGGGACATGGACTGGGCGAACTTCTTCTAGCGCCGGGGAGGGCCCGGCGGACATCCCGGAGCCCCGTCCTGCCGGGGGAGCGGCAGGACGGGGCTCCAAGGTTCCCGTGGGGGTCAGGGCGTTACGGGGATCGGGATGTCACGGGAGGGGTGCGTTACGGAAGGTTGTGCACGTGCGGCCCCACCGCGTTCGACCACGCGTTGCCCGCCGTGGCGTCCCAGTTGGTGGACCAGGTCATCGCGCCCCGCAGCGACGGGTACGTGCGCGAGGGCTTGAAGGAGCCGCAGGACGTGCCGCGAGTGAGGCAGTCGAGCGCCGCGTTCACCACCGACGGGGAGACGTAGCCGGAGCCCGCGCCCCGGGTCGAGGCGGGCAGCCCGAGGCCGACCTGGGACGGGGCGAGGCCGCCCTCCAGCTGGATGCAGGCCAGGGCCGTCAGGAAGTCCACCGAGCCCTGCGAGTAGACCTTGCCGTCGCAGCCCAGCATCGAACCGCTGTTGTAGTACTGCATGTTGACGACGGTCAGGATGTCCTTGATGTTCAGGGCCGTCTTGAAGTACTCGTTCGAGGTGGACTGCATGTCGATGGTCTGCGGCGCCATCGTGATGACCAGGCCCGGCGCCTTCTGGGACAGCGAGCGCAGCGCCTGGGTCATGTAGGTGGAGTTCAGGCCGTTCTCCAGGTCGATGTCGACCCCGTCGAAGCCGTACTCCTGCATCAGCGCGTACACCGAGTTCGCGAAGTTCGTGGCCGAGGCCGCGGAGTTGACCGCGACCGTGCCCTTCTCGCCGCCGACCGAGATGATCACCGACTTGCCGGCCGCCTGCTTGGCCGCCACGTCCGCCTTGAACTGCGCGTCCGTGTAGCCGCCGAGCCCGGCCGAGTCGAGCGTGAAGTCCACCGCGCCCGGCGTCGAGGTCGCGTCGGCGAAGGCCACGGCGATGATGTCGTACTGCGCCTGCACGTCCGAGAGCTTCTGCACGGCCGCGCCGTTGTTGAAGTTCTGCCAGTACCCGGTCACCGCGTGCGCCGGCACATCGCCGCCGCCCCCGCCGCCGGTGGTCGCGGTCCGCCCGTTCACCGAGGCCGTACGCGGCGACTCACCCGCCGCGTTGGTCGCGGTCACCTGGAAGGTGTACGAGGTGTCGGCGGCCAGGCCCGTCACGGTGGCCGAACTCCCGCTCACCGACTGCACCTTGGTGCCGTCGCGGTACACGTTGTAGCCGGTCGCGTTCGCCACCGGGTTCCACGCGAGCGAGACGGACGAGGAGGTCGTGCCGGAGACCGTGAGGCCCGCGGGCGCCACCGGCACCACCGGGTCGGGGTCGCCGCCCCCGCCGCCGTCGGGCCCGACCACGGAGACGTCGTCGACCAGGTAGGGCTGCTGCCCGTACCAGCCGTGCGTGTAGACCGTCACAGAGGTCGTGTTGGCGCCGGTCTTGAAGGAGGTCTTCAGCTCCTTCCAGGCGGCGGAGTCGGGGGTCCAGGTGGACACGTCCGTCGTCCCGGTGCCGCTCGCGCCGAGGTAGGCGTATCCGCCCTGCACCCAGGCGCTCAGCTGGTACGTGGAGTTGGGCTGCACGGCCACCGTCTGGCTGCACCGCGCGTGGTCCTGCCCGGCCGGGGTGGCCTTCAGGGCGGCCGCGCCGCCGTGCACGGGGGAGGAGACGGTGGACCCGGCCGTACAGGTCCAGTTGGCGAGGCCGCTCTCGAAGCCGGCGTTCTTCGCCACGTTCACATCGGCGGCCTGTGCGCTGCCGGTGAGACCACCGACCACGAGCGCGCCGCCGGCCGCGGCGGCCAAGAGCATGCGTCCTACGGAGCCCACAACGTGCCTCCTGGAGAAGTGAGGGGGGTGAGGAAGACGTGACGGTGGCCACCGCTCGGTACTGCCGCGCAATCTGGTCCAGACCATTCAGGTTGTCAAGACCTCTGGAACTTCCAACTCCCTTTGTGTGGAACAGACTTGGGCGACGCGGGCGGACACGGGCGGAGAACTTCACTGTGAGTCGATCAAGTTCTCACCAGGAGTTACGTCGATCCAGTGTTGAGCTGGGCATGACCTGGATATGGTGCTGATGCGGGAAGGCCACAAGTGGTCGTAAGTGATCGGGGGGATCCGTCGTGCCTACTGCCATAGCCGTCACGGCACCCGACCTGATCCTTCCGCCGCCCGACCGCCACACGCCCGCCGCCGCCGTCCTCCAGGCGCCCCAGGGCCGCACCACCCGGCCGCTCGAGGCCTCGCTCTCCGACATGCACGCCCTGCTCGAACAGCACGGCTATGTGATCGTCCTCTGCCCGGCCTCGCTCCCCTCCCAGGCCCTGCACCGGCTGCACACCGTCCGCGGCGTCCTGGAGTCCGACCGGATCGCCCTGCTGGACCTGGACCTGCCGCCCCTCGGACTCGCAGTCCTCGCCCTCCAGTTGAGGCAGCTCTCGCTCTGCGACTTCAGCCCCGGCGTCCTCGCCTCCGCGGCCCGGCTGCTCGCGCACTACATCTACGCGGGCGCCGTCCTGAGCTCCGTCACCAAGCTCGACCGCGTCCCCGTCAGCCTCAAGCAGCACGCCAAGTCCTGGGTGCCCGGCTCCCAGTTCGCGGTGCTCGCCGCCCCCAAGCCCCAGCTGATCCGGCTCGGGAACGCCGGCCAGGGCGCCCGGCTCGAAGCCCCCGGTTTCGCCACGCAACTCCTTTTCGCCAAGGGGCAGTTGCAGTCCGACTGGATCACCGCGACGCTCGCCCGCTCCTGGCGGGTGCAGGGGGTCGCCGAAGCTCCGCTGCCCGCCGAATCGGCCCGCTGGTGGGCCACGGGAAAGCTGATCGAATTCGCCGCCGCGATTCCCGACATCTCCGTGCTCTACCAGCTGGTCTCCTCCGTGAAGCGCGAGGAATGCCACTGGTGCGGACTCGAACTCATCGGTGACCGCTGCGGATTCTGCAATGCCCCGCTCCCGCAGTACGAGAACCAATCGCGTTCCACGGGTGTCCTCACCCCAGGACAGCAACGCAAAGCCATCGGCCCCTAGAGACCCTTCACGTCCACCGTGCACCACCCGCTCAGCAAAGCCCGTATCCCTTTTGCATACGTCCCCACCTGATCGAGGTAGTCCGGCTCATGAACTCTCGCCAGCGCCGCGGTGTGATCCTGCTGCTCCTGTCGGTCCTGTGTGCCTTCGGCGCCTTCGCCGGGGTGCTCTCGGTGATCCGCGACGTCAACTCGAAGGTGGGGCCCGAGGTCTCCGCGTACCGACTCAAAAGCGATGTCGCGCCGTACAAGGCCCTCGACCGCACGCAGTTCGAGAAGATCAAGATGCCGGAGCGCTGGCTTTCCGCGAACGCCGTCACGGATCTGCGGGAAATCGACGGGAAGATCGCCGTCACGCAACTCCGCAAAGGCTCTCTCCTGCAATCCGACATGATCGTCAAACGCCCCGAACTTGGTGACGGGGAACAGGAGATCGCCATCATGATCGACGCCGCGACCGGAGTCGCCGGCAAGATCACCCCCGGTTCCACCGTCAACATCTTCGCGACCTTCAAAGCCGAGAACGAAACACAGAAAGACCAGTCGAAAGTCATCGTCCAGAACGCCCGCGTCCTCGACGTGGGCAAGCTGACCCCGCTCGAACCCCGTGAGGACGACCGCTCGGGCCGCCAGATCGAGGCCGTCCCGATCACCTTCGCCCTCAACACCCTGGATGCGCAGCGCGTCGCCTACGCCGAATCCTTCGCGACCCACGTCCGGCTCGCCCTGATCTCCCAGGGCGGTGACACCCCCGTCTCGCCGGACGACCGCAGCTACACCCTCGACGAGGACAAGTGAGGGCCCCCACGTGACCATCCGCATCCTGCCGGCGGTGGGCGACCCGGATTCCGCCCGTTCGCTCGCCACCCTCCTGAGCCAACTACCCGACGCCGAACCGGCGTTGCCCGTCACCGACTCGACCGCGCTCCTCGACACCCTGGCCCGCCTGGCCGGCGAGTCGCTGGAAGAGCTGCCCGAGGTCGTGCTCGTGCACGAGCGCATCGGCCCGGTCCCGGCCCTCGAACTCATCCGGGAAGTCGCGATGCGCTTCCCCGTGGTGGGCGTCGTCCTCATCACGCACGACCCGAGCCCCGGCCTGTTCTCGGCGGCCATGGACGCCGGCGCGCGCGGCCTGGTCGGGCTCCCGCTCGGCTACGAGGAGCTGGCGGCCCGCGTCCAGACGGCCGCCTCCTGGTCGCTTGGCGTACGCCCGCACCTGACCCAGGGCCCGGAGGCGTACTCGGGCCCGGGCGGCACGGTGGTCACGGTCACCGGCGCGAAGGGCGGCGTGGGCACCACCCTCACCGCGGTCCAACTCGCCCTCGCCGCACGGGCGTCGGGACGCTCGGTGGCCCTGCTCGACCTGGACCTCCAGGCCGGCGACGTGGCCTCGTACCTGGACGTCCAGTTCCGCCGCTCCATCGTCGACCTGGCCGGCATCCCGGACATCAACCCCCGCGTCCTCCAGGACGCCGTCTTCACCCACCCCACGGGCCTCGGCCTCCTGCTCGCCCCCGGCGAGGGGGAACGCGGCGAGGACGTCACCGACCGCGTGGCCCGCCAGGCGGTCAGCGCCCTGCGCAACCGCTACGAGGTCGTGGTCGTGGACTGCGGCACCCAGATGAGCAGCGCGAACGCCGCGGCCATCGAAATGGCCGACCAGGCCGTCCTGCTGGTCACCCCGGACGTGGTGGCGGTCCGCGCCGCCAAGCGCATGGTCCGCATGTGGGACCGCCTCCAGATTCGCAAGGCCGAGGAGACCGTGGTGGTCGTCAACCGCCACACCCGCAACACGGAGATCCAGCCGCCCCTGATCGAACGCATCACGGGCACGAAGGTGGCGAAGACCGCCGTCCCCTCCAACTTCAAGGAACTCCAGTCGGCCGTGGACGCGGGCCGCATGCAGGACCTGGACAGCCGCAGCACGGTGAAGCAGGCGCTGTGGGGCCTGGCCGGCGAACTCGGCCTGGTCCAGGTGCAGCAGCGCCCCGCCAAGTCCTCCCGCCTGACGGGCGACCGCGGCTCGATCGGCTTCGGCCGCCGCCGCCCGCGCGGCGACGAGGGCTCGGTCACGCTCGAGTTCGCGGGCATGGCCCCGGTCATCTTCGCGGTGATCGCCATCCTCTGGCAGTGCGTCCTGTACGGCTACACGTACTCGATCGCGGGCAACGCGGCGGACGAGGGCGCGAGAGCGGGCGCGGTGGCGGCGGTCCGCGGCGCCGACCCCGCGGCGGCCTGCGAGCAGGCGGCCCGCGCCAACCTCCCCTCGGCCTGGCAGGACAGCTTCACCGCGGGCTGCGCCCAGGAGGGCGACCTGTACAAGGCGAACATCTCGGTGGACGTCCCGCTCTTCTTCCCGGGCTTCGACGCGGGCTGGAGCGTGGACGGCGAGGGAGGGGCGGTGATGGAGGGATGAGCAATTCAGCCCCGCCGGCGTTTGAGGCGATCCTTTCAGCCCCTGCGGCGTTTGAGCAGATCCGGACGAAGTCCGGATGCGGGGGTCCGGGGGCGGAGCCCCCGGTTTCGGGAAGGGGCGGGGCGGGGAGAAAGGCCCGCCGCAGGCGCCACGCACCCGCACCCGAAAACGCCCCCACCCCCAAGCGCACCCTCGCCCTCAAAAGCGACAAGGGCGCCGCCATCCTGGAGTTCACCGGCTTCCTCCCCACCCTCCTCCTCATCGGCCTCGCCTGCATCCAACTGGGCCTCGTCGGCTACACCTTCAGCCAAGCCGGCTCCGCCGCCCGCGCCGCAGCCAGAGCCGCCTCCCTGGAGCAGAACGCCGACGCCGCCGGCCGCGCCGCCATGAGCGACTGGCTCGCGGACGGCGCGAGCATCAGCGCCCCGCCCGGCGCCACCACCGTGACCGCGACGGTCGAGGTCGACATCCCGGAGCTGATCCCGTTCGTCGACATGGGCTGGACAGCCACCCGGACGGTCACCATGCCGATGGACGACTGAGGAGCACCCGCACATGAGCCTCAGGGCCCGCATAGCCACCCCCGAAGAGAACGGCACCGGCCGCGAGGACGACCACACCGTCGCCGTCTACCGCGGCAAACTCCTCGAGGAGATCGACCTCGCCGAGATGTCGAGCCTCGCCGCGGGCGAGCGCAGGGCCCGCCTGGAGCGCGTGCTCGGCCACATCATCAGCCGCGAGGGCCCGGTCCTCTCCACGACCCAGCGCTCCCAGCTGATCCGCAGGGTCGTCGACGAGGCCCTTGGCCTGGGCGTACTCGAACCGCTCCTCGAAGACGCCAGCATCACCGAGATCATGGTCAACGGCCCCGACGCGATCTTCGTCGAGCGGGCCGGCCGCGTGGAGCAGCTCCCGCTCCGCTTCGCGTCCAACGACCAGCTGATGCAGACCATCGAGCGCATCGTCTCCACGGTGAACCGCCGCGTGGACGAGTCCACGCCCATGGTCGACGCCCGCCTCCCCAGCGGCGAGCGCGTCAACGTGATCATCCCGCCGCTCAGCCTGACCGGCGCCACCCTCACGATCCGCCGCTTCCCGCGCGCGTACAAACTCAACGAACTCATCCGCATGGGCAGCCTCGACGAGCACATGCTGATGCTGCTCAGCAGCTTCGTACGCGCCCGCTTCAACGTGATCGTCTCCGGAGGCACCGGCACAGGAAAGACGACGCTACTCAACGCCCTCTCCGCCCTGATCCCCGACCACGAGCGCATCATCACGATCGAGGACTCGGCCGAACTCCGCCTCCAGCAGGCCCACGTGATCTCCCTCGAATCACGCCCGCCCAACGTGGAGGGCAAGGGCCAGATCACCATTCGCGACCTGGTCCGCAACAGCCTCCGTATGCGCCCCGACCGCATCATCGTCGGTGAGGTCCGCGGCGGCGAGACCCTCGACATGCTCCAGGCGATGTCCACCGGTCACGACGGCTCGCTCGCCACGGTCCACGCCAACAGCGCCGAGGACGCCCTCATGCGCCTCCAGACCCTGGGCTCCATGTCCTCCGTGGAAATCCCCTTCGAGGCGCTCAAGGACCAGATCAACTCGGCCGTGGACGTGGTCGTCCAGCTCACCCGCTTCGCCGACGGCTCCCGCAAGATCACCGAGATCGCGCTGCTCGTCTCGCACGGCCGCGAACAGTTCAAGATCACCACGGTCAGCCGTTTCGCCGCGCAGCCCATGGGCGCGGACCGTGTCGTGCACGGCGTCTACGAGCACCTGCCGCTGCCCCGCCGTATCGCCGAACGCCTCTACCTGGCGAGCGAGCCCATCCCGCCGGCCTTCGGCGTCAGCGACGGCGCGCACGAGCTGATGACGCGGGAGGCGTACGGCTGATGACGACCCGAGCGACCCGGACGACCCGCACCACCCACGCGCCCCGCGCGACCCACGAACCCCGACCACCCCGAACACTGCGACCACCGCACCCGCACCGAGCGGCGACGAGAGAGGCACCCGGCTCATGAACAGCCCCGTACTCCTCGCCCTGGGCGGCACCCTGCTCTGCGGCGCCCTGGCCACCGCGGGCCTGCACACGTACGCCTCCGGCAAGGCCCAGCGCCAGGCCCTCGTCGAGAGGCTCTCGCAGACGGGCCACCACACGGTCGCCCGCACGCGCCGTTTCACGGGCGTGGACCAGCGGCTGCGCCGCACCCAGCTCGGCCGCCGCATCCAGCTGAAGCTCTCGGCGACCGGCCTCGACCTGACCCCCGGCGAGTTCTTCGTCTACATGATGGTCACCGTCGTGGCCCTGTGGCTGATCGCCACCAGCCTCCTGGCCCCGTTCTTCGGCCCGATCGCCGGCCTCGTGGGCGTCTGGTCCGCGAACACCTTCCTCAACTGGCAGCGCCAGAAGCGCATCGAGGCCTTCATCAACCAACTCCCGGACCTGGCCCGCCTCCTGGCCAACGGCACCAGCGCGGGCCTGGCCCTGCGCACCTCGCTCGCGATGGCCGCCGACGAACTCGAAGCCCCGGCCGGCGAGGAGCTGACCATCGTCTCGAACCAGCTGGCCGTGGGCCGCAGCATCGACGACGCGCTCGGCGAGCTCGCCGAACGCCTGCCGTCCCGCGAGCTGGTCGTCCTGGTCACCACCCTGATCCTCTCCAACAAGGCGGGCGGCACGATCGTCGGCTCGCTGCGCAACCTCACCGAGACCCTGGAGGAGCGCAAGGAGACCCGGCGCGAGGTCCGCACGATGCTCTCCGAGGTCAACGCCACGGCGTTCACGATCCCGTGCCTGGGCGTCGGCGCGATGCTGATGCTGAACGCCATGAACGACGGCGCCCTCGCGAAGGTCACCGGCTCGCCCGTGGGCCAGATCCTCATCCTGATCTCGCTCGGCCTGTACGCCGTGGGCTTCGTGGTCATCCGCCGCCTCGGCAAGATCGAAGTCTGAGGGGGCTGAAGCAGATGCTGGGACTCGGACTCGCGCTCCTGCTCGCCCTCTCCGTGGCGGGCGTCTTCACGGGCATACGGATGTACCGCGCCGACGCCAAACTGCCGGGCGACCTCGCCGTGGCCCTCGAATCGGGCTCCTCGCGCGTCTCGGCCGCCGACTCGGCCATCGACCGCCTGGGCATCCGCTTCGCCCCCACGGTCCTGCGCCTCATGGGCCCGAAGAAGGTGGACGCCAAGCGCCGCAAGATCGACATGGCGGGCAACCCCGGCGGCCTCACCATCGACCGCTACGCCGCACGCCGCGCGGTCTACGGCATCTTCGGCGCGGTCTGCGCCCTCTCGCTCTTCGCCAACGGCGTCCCCGTCTTCGGCCTCCTGGCCCTCGCCTTCGGCCTGTTCGCCGCGGACGCCCTCATCTGGCAGGCCATCCGCGAACGCAAGGAACAGATCGAACGCACCCTCCCGGACTTCCTCGACGTCCTCGCGGTCGTCGTCTCCGCGGGCCTCGGCTTCCGCCAGGCCCTCGACCGCGTCGCCGAACGCTACGAGGGCCCCTGGTCCGACGAACTCCGCATCACACTGCGCCAGATGGACATGGGCGTCTCCCGCCGCGAGGCCTTCGAACAGCTCCGCCGCCGCAACGCCTCGGAACAGGTCTCCCAGTTCGTCACGGCCCTCCAGCAGGGCGAGGAACTGGGCGCCCCCATCGCGGACACACTCATCCAGATCGCCAACGACATGCGCCGCACCGACGCCCAGAACGCCCGCCGCCGCGCCGCCAAGACCATCCCGAAAACCACGATGGTCACGCTCATCTTCATGGTCCCCGCCACGCTGATCCTGATCGTCTGCGGCATGTTCCTGGGCTCGGACACGGACTTCGGCTCGATTCTGGGGGGCTGACGTGATTTCAGCTCCCAATCCAGCCCCGCCGGCGTTTGAGGCGATCCGACCGAAGGTCGGATGCGGGGTCCGGGGCAAAGCCCCGGGAAACGGAGAAAGGGCGGGGCGGGGAGAAACCAAAGGAGGCGAACCCCCATGGACCGCCAGACGGTGAGCTTCCGCAACCAGGCCCAACGCGCCGCCGCAGAAGCCGCAGCCAACGCACAGGGCACCCCCAAAGCGGGCGCAGCCCTCAGCGGCTTCCGCCCGACAAGGACCAGGCAGCCCAAGCCTGCCCTGGTCCAAAGCGGCGAACAACAACCCCTCCCACCCCAGGGCGCCTTCGCCGACGACGAACCCACCCCCAGCCTCCCCATCCAGCTCAACGCCCTCCAGGCCCTGTGCCGCCAAGTCTTCGGCTTCCGCCTCGCCATGATCACCCTCGGCGCCCCCTTCGCCCTCACCCGCGCAGAGGGCCGCTTCGGCGAGTTCCTCATCGGCAGCGCCGTCGTCTTCAGCCTCATGGGCTCGTACGCGATGCTCCGCGACTGGGAGACCCTCGGCCCCCTGGTCCTCAAGCACAAGTGGCTCATGGCCGTCGACATGATCTTCGGCGCGGTCCTGCTCCTGACCGCGTCCCCGGACTCGCCCCTCGGCTACGCCACCGTCTGCACCCCGCTCCTCGGCGGCCTCCTCTACGGCTGGCGCGGCGCCGGTCTCTACACGGCCGCCCAGATCCTCCTCCTCGCAGCCGCCTACTCGGCCTGGGCCGACCGCATGGACAACCCGGCCAGCACCACCCTGATCTCCGGCTTCTGCGTCGCCGCGGGCATCATCGGCGTGACCCTGCGCAACCTCATGTTCCGCTTCGGCGCCGCCACCCAGGCCCTCAGCGAGGCCACGAGCCGCCTCGCCGTCACCGAGGCCGTGGAGCAGGAACGCGCCCGCCTCGCCCGCGAGATGCACGACTCCGTGGCGAAGACCCTGCACGGCGTCGCGCTCTCCGCCGACTCCCTCGCCGCGAGCGCCGACCGCATGGACCCGCTGACCGTCCGCCACCAGGCCGGCATCGTCGCCCGCAGCGCACGCCGCGCCGCGGCCGAGTCCCGCGAGATCCTCTCCGACCTGCGCCGCCGCACCGACTACTCCCACGACGGCACCGGCCACGGCACCCCCGGCGTCGACGTGGCCGACGAACTCCGCGCCCGCACCGCCGACTTCACCTCCCGCACCGGCGTCCACACGGACCTCTCCACCCGGGACGCCCCGGCGCCCCGCCTCCCGCACGCGGTCGCCCGCCAGCTCCTCACGATCGCCTCGGAGGCCCTGGAGAACACCCACCGGCACGCCCACGCGAGCCACGTCACCGTCGAGTTCGGCGTCGTCGCGGGCGAACTCCTGCGCCTGTCCGTGCAGGACAACGGCAAGGGCCTGCCCCCGGGCACCGACCTCGAAGAGCTCCGCAAGGCCGGCCACTTCGGCCTCGTCGGCATGGTCGAACGCGCCGCCGCCATCGGCGCCCGGATCCGCATCGGCCGCGGCACCGCCCGCACCGGCACCGAGGTCCGCCTGGACATCCCCCTGGGCGCCCTCACCCCACCCGCACCCGCCCCCACCCCGACCCCCACCGTCAGCTGACCGGACCAGACCAGACCTGACCTGACCAGAGAGGAGGCCTCTCATGCCGGAAGCAGCGCCGTCCACCGGGCACACCCCCGCAGGCACGCCGATTCCCCCCGCCCCGGCTGAAGGCTCCGCCCGCCCACCCGCGACCGCACCCGCCGCGCACACGTCGCACACCTCGCACCACGTCTCCACGCACACGTCCTCGCACACCTCGGCACCCCGCTCCGAGCACACCCCGGCCGGGGTTCCGCTGCCGCCCGAGGACCCGTTCGGCCCGGTGGCACCTGCCGCACGGGCCGCGCTGCGCGTCGTGGTGGCGGACGACAATCCCGTCGTACGGGCCGGACTCACCGCACTCCTCGGCGGCCGCGACGACCTCCAGGTGGTCGCGGAGGCGGCCGACGGCCGCCAGGCACTCGCCGCCGCCCAGCAGCACCGCCCGGACGTGGTCCTCCTGGACGTCCGCATGCCGGGCGTGGACGGCATCTCGGCCCTGCCCTTCCTGGTGAAGGTCGCGCCGGTCCTGATGCTCACGTACAGCCGCGAATCCTCCATCGTCCAGGAGGCCCTGCGCCTGGGCGCGGGCGGCTACCTCGTGCACGGCGAGTTCACCGCCGACCAACTCGCGGACGCCGTACGGGACATCAAGGCGGGCCGCGCCCACTTCACGGCCTCGGCCCAGGACGCGCTGCTCGCGCATGTACGGGGCCACGCACCCGGCCCCGGCCACGCGACCGGCCCCGGGCCCGCGCCGGGCCCCGGCCTGCCCGACGGGCTCGGCCGCGTCTACGAGACCGGCATCCCCTTCACGGGAACGAGCAAAGTTCCCGGCATACCCGTCCAGCCTTCACCCTCCGCGCCGGACGCACCCGCCCCGCATCCGGCCGATCCGCGGCCACCTGTCTCGGAACCGCCCTTCGCACAGCAAAGCCTTTCGCAAATGCAATCGCCTGTGCCACAGTCTGAACCTGCGGTCCCCTCGGGGTTCCCCGCGGCGCCCCAAGTGCGCGGCCCGCGGCCCGACTTCGGTCTGAGCGCAAGGGAGGTGGAGGTCATGGACCTCATAGCGGCCGGCATGAGCAACCAGCAGATCGCCGCCACCTGCTTCATCAGCGAGAAGACGGTGAAGAACCACATCAACCGCATCTTCGCAAAGCTGCACAGCACGAGCCGCAGCGAAGCGATCGCGGTCTGGCTGGGGACGGTGCGGCGATGACGCTCCAGGCCCCGAAGGCCCAACTCCGCCTTTGGGCCCGGAGTTGGGCCCACGGGCCCTGCGGCGAGGACGGTGTTCCCCCGTACGTTTCCCGTGTCGAAAACGGCCACGGCACCGGCCAGGAGGAAGCCGGTTCTGGCGCCGGGCTCGACACAGACGTGAAAGGTGAGTCGGCCGGCTTTCGGTCGGCCGGACCCGGAGGGGAACAGCATGTCGAAGCTCTACGTGAAGTGGCAGACCCGAGTCATCGAGCGCATGAAGGGCGCGCAGAAGGACGAGGGTGCTGGGTTCGTGGAGTACGCCGGTCTGCTGGTGTTGATTGCGGCGATCGTGGCTGCGGTGATGGGTCTGGGGCTCGACGAAACCATCTCGACCGCGATCGACGAGGCGGTTACCGCGATCACCGGCGGCTAATGCTTCCGCCTTTGCGTGACGACAAAGGGTCGACCATCCCGCTGTACGTGTGGCTCGTGGGGATGTTGCTCTTTGCCGCGTTCGTCTTCTTCGTCTTCGCCAAAGGGGCGGTCGCCCGCAACGGAGCTCAGTCCGCTGCGGATGCGGCCGCCCTTGCTGCCGCTCAAGAGGTCCGTGACGAGTTACGGCTGGAGTTCATCGCCGGTCTCCCGACGGGTGCGTGGGTCCTGCCTCTCGAAGGCAAGATTCCGTCGCCCAGCAACGGGCTGCCGGCTGCCCAGCATCTCGCCGCGGAGAACGACTCCACGGTGCAGTACGTCCACCCGACGTTCGTGAAGGGGGACCTCGCCTACAAGGCCAGGATCCAGACGAACTACACGGTGGGCGACTCCCTGGTGCCCGGGACCGAGGCAAAGCGGGCGCACGCCGACGCGACGGCAGTGATCGAGCCCCGCTGCCACATGGTGGCCAACGTTCCCGGACAGACCATCGAGTTCTTCTGCGACGGCAGTGGTCTGTGGGTTATAGATCCCAAGACGTTCAACGCAGGTGATCTGCCCACGGCCCAGGAGCTCTACGAAGTCAACCTGGCGGAATGACGAGAAAAGGAAACGCACATGAAGGTCCGCAGGGCACTGACCGCAGTGGCGATTACAACCGGGTTGGTCTTCACGGTTGCCGGCTGTGGTGGGGGCGGCGATGGCGACGACACCAAGGCAACAGAGTCCAGCCCTGCTAAGAGCGACAAGGCTGACAAAGAGAAGGCCGAGCCTGAGTCTCCGGCGGAGGAGAAGGTGCTTGCCGAGGTCACAGGAGGCAAGAGCATCACGCTCACGATTACCTCGGCTGTGCGAGATGAGGGCGGCTTCCTGACCGTGAACGGCAAGGTCAAGAACGGTGGCACGAGCCGTTGGGTCCCGGTCTCATGGAACGGGTCAGAGAAGGAACTAACGGGCAATGGGGCTTCGCTGGCTGGCGCAAACGTAGTCGACAAGGTTGGCAAGAAGCGGTATCTCATCCTCCGCGACACCGAGGGTCGCTGCCTGTGCACGAACTTCAGGGGTGGCTTCGCCGCTGGTGAAGAGAGGACGTGGTTCGCCCAGTTCCCCGCCCCGCCCGACTCCGCCACCACCGTCGACTTCCAGATCGCCGACATGCCCCCGGCCACGATCGAAATCTCCGAGGGCGAGTGACCATGCGTACCCGTAACTCGGTCACCCTCACCGCAGCCGCCCTCCTGACCACCCTCACGCTCACCATCGGAACGGCTCAGGCCGACGAGAAGCCGAGTCAGCCACCAGGCTCCACGACCACGAGCCCACCGCCCGAAGTGGACGCGAACTCACCGAACTTGAAGCTGGCGGAGGGGGCCACTCTCGCCCCCGCCCGCGTCCTCGACATCAAGTCCGTCGTCGAGGACCTCGGCGGCGAGGAACGCCGCGAGGACACCGCCTCCGACGTCAAGTTCGCCCTCCAGGCCGAAGTCCTCTTCGGCAAGGACAGCGCCAAGCTCAACCCGGACGCGCAGGCCCGTATCCAGGCCATCGCCGACGAGATCAAGGCGCAGAACGCGACCAAGGTGCGGGTCTTCGGATTCACCGACAACCTCGGCTCGTACGCGCACGGCCGGACGCTCTCCAAGAAGCGCGCCGACGCCGTGCACAACGAGCTGTCGAAGTCCCTCGGCGCCGAGGTCAGCTTCGAGGTGCGCGGCTACAGCGAGGACTACCCGATCGCGGACAACTCCACGGAGGAGGGCCGCAAGAAGAACCGCCGCGTGGAGGTCTCGTTCCCGCGCGGCGAGTCGGCGGACTCCACGAGCTGACGAGCGCGGGCAGGGCCGGTCGCCTACAGCAGGTGATCGGCCTTGCCCGCCTTGATGTCCAGGATCATCTGCCGCAGGGCGTCCCGGCTGTCCTGGAGATACGTCTCTTCGGCGCCGGCGACCGAGATGTAGCCGTTGCCCTCGTCGTCCACGCCGAGCCGGAAACAGTTCGCACCTTCCCCGCAGAACGGGTCTTCCCAGGAGATGGTCGGCACGGCTGAGACCTCCTACAGGTCGTCGGCGAGGGCGCGGATGACGTCACGTGACGCGGCGGGGGCGAGCGCGACCGCCTCCATCGCGTCGAGCTGGGCCCGATACTTCTGCAACTGCATGTCCGTGTCGATGAATTCCGCGCCATGCGTGCTGTCCAGCTCGACGGTGTCGAGCGCGGGCACGTCCACACCGGCGTAGATCACGGACTGCCCGGCCCCGGGGAAGCTGCCCGCCGCGAACGGGATCACGCGCAGAGTGACGTGGTCTCGCTCGCCCACGTGCAGCAGGTGCTCCAACTGCCCACGGGCGACCGCCGGTCCGCCGAACTGCATGCGCAGCGCGGCCTCGTGGATGATCACGTCGACCTGCGGCGGATCCTGCCGGTCGAGGACCTGCTGCCGGGCCAGCCGATGAGCCACGCGTACGTCGACGTCGGCGGCGGGCAGGCGCGGGATGACGGCTTCGAAGACCGCGCGGGCGTGCTGCTCGGTCTGGAGTATCCCCGGCATGTGCACGGTGAGGGCGATGCGCAGCCTGCGGGCGCGCCACTCCATCTCGGCGATGTCCAGGAAGCTGGCCGGGAGTCGGCCCCGGTACTTCTCCCACCACCCCTTGTCGCGCTCCCCGGCCATGGCGGCCAGGGCCTCGACCAACTCCTCGTCCGCGCAGCCGTAGTTGCTGGCCAGGGTGCGGACCCGGTCGGCGCTGATGCCTGAGCGGCCCGACTCCATGTTGGGCACGTTGGTGCGCGGGACGCCGAGCAGTCCCGCGGCGAACTCGGTGGTCATGCCTGCCGCGACGCGCATCTTCCGCAGCTCGGCACCAAGTCGTCGCTGGCGTTCGGTCGGTGTGCTCCTGGGTGGCATGGCGGAAGTCTATTGAGGCGATTCCGTAGTACACGTACTCCCAACTGCTCTACAGTGAGTAGCGGAGCGGTCACGTGCGGCACGCGTGAATCCGGAAGTGCACCCCTGCCCGCCAGGCGCCGGCGTCCCGCAGGGGCAGAGCCACCAGCTCGCGCCCGCGCCCGACCGCGCCCTCAATTCCCTCACCGCACAAGGGAGTCACCCATGTCGCTCACCGCACCCGCGCCCACCCTCACCCTCATCCGCACCACCGACCCCGAGCCCGGCGCCACCCCCGCCACCCTCACCTACAGCCTGACCCTCCCCGCAGCGCTCTCCACCCCGTCCGTCGCCCGCCACGCGACCGCCCGCATCCTCGCCACCCACCATCTCTCCGAACTCGCCGACGCCGCGATCCAGGCCGTCGGCGAACTCACCTCCACCGCCTGCCGGTTGACCTCCGCACCCCAGGTCTACGTCTCGCTCCGCTACCGCGCCGCCGCGCTCCGCGTGATCGTCTACGACGGCGAACCGCGCCCCTCGAACCCCCGGCTCGTCGCGGCCGTGGACGCCCGGCGGCGTACCGCCCTGCGCCTCCTCGCCCGCGTCGTGAAGTCCTGCGGCGGCACCTGGGGCTGCGACGAGTCCCCGGAGCCGGGCGGCGGTACGCGCATGTGGGCCGTCCTGCCGCACGCCACGACAGCGGCGTATCCCCAGAGCTCCCCGTGATGCCCGCCGGGATTCTGGCCGTGGCGCCACTGTGGTGCCATGTGTGCGCCACATTTTTCGCCGTCAAAAGTGCAGGTCAGAGGCGATCTAAGGGTCAGTGCACAACTTTCTGGTGCCAGATTGGCTCGCAATGGCGCCAAGGGTGTGCCATAGTGGTGTCACGGCCCACCGAGGGCCGACCGGAGGGCCGGAAACGGCCTCCGGGGACCACCGAGCCCGACACCCACCGAGGAGACCCGCCATGTCCGTCGCCACCACCGCCGCCGCCCTCTCCCTCTCCGCCGACGAGAAGGCCACCCTCCGTACCGCCGCCTACGGCGCCGTCTCGCTGCTCGCCGCCGTCGACGGCACCGGGCAGCCCGGCAAGATCGCGGCCCACGGTTCGATGGCCCTGTACGCCGGCACCGGCCCGGTCGGCCACGTGCTGGCCGAGAAGGCGAAGGTGCACGACCTGAGCGGCAAGTCGGTCGCCGAGATCGCCGACAAGGTGTTCCCGGCCCTCACCGAGGCCGTCGCCCTGCTCGCCGAGCGGAACCCGGCCGAGGCGGAGAACTTCCGGGCGATCGTCCTGCTCGCCCTGGAGTCCGGCGCCCACGCCCGCAAGGGCGGCGCCACCCCCGTCATGGCCGACATGACGGCCCGGATCGCGGCGGCGCTCTCCACCAAGTGAGCCGCACCACCGAGTGATCCGCACCGCCGAGTGATCCGTACCGCCCAGTGATCCGCGCACCTCGCACCACCGCACGACCGAACCCGCCGCCTCCTCGGCCCCGTACGACTCGGGGCCGAGCGGGGCGGCGTCCGTGCGTCCGCGCGCCGTGCGGAATTGCCTCGCGTCCGCACCGCCCCGCGACCTACGCTCGCGGTCATGACCTCACGCGATGTGCCAACGAGCCCCGGAACGGCCCCTCTTGAGGCGGGGCCTGAGGTGATCCGGCAGGAGACAGCCGAGGATCACCGTGCGGTCCGCGAGGTGCACGCGCGCGCCTTCGGCGACACCGAGCGGGTGCCCGCGCTCGTGGAGGCCCTGCGCCGCGCGGAAGCCGCCGTGCCGCCGCTGTCCTTCGTCGCCGACGTCGACGGCCGGGTCGTCGGGCATGTGCTGCTCAGTGCCGCGCGCCTCGACGCCCCGCGCCGCATCGTGGACGTCATGACACTCTCGCCCCTGGGCGTGCTCCCGGAGTTCCAGGGCCGGGGCATCGGGACCCGCCTGATCGCCCACGCCCTCGAAGCGGCCGAGGCCCGTGGCGTACCCCTGGTCTTCCTGGAGGGCTCACCGCACTACTACGGCAGCCGCGGCTTCGCCCACGCCACCCCGCTCGGCTTCCGCTCGCCGTCCCTGCGGATCCCCGAACCGGCCTTCCAAGTGGCTCGCCTGTCCGCGCACGAGCCGTGGATGACGGGCACCTTCGTCTACTCCGAGCCCTTCTGGGCCCTGGACTGCGTGGGCCTGCGCACGCCCGAGGACTGAGCCCCGGGCCTGCGCACGCCCGAGGACTGAGCCCCGGGCCTGCGCACCCGCGACCTGCGCAGGAGCAGCCCCGACTCAGTAGTAGCCCTTCGAGCCGTCGAGCAGTTCGCGGACGATGTCCGCGTGCCCCGCGTGCCGGGCCGTCTCCTCGATCATGTGGGTCAGGATCCAGCGCAGATTCGCGTTCCCCGAGCGGAAGTCGGGGTGGCGGCCCACGTCGTCCAGGGAGGCCGCGGCGACGATCTCGTTGCTGCGCGCGCACTGCGCCTCGTACGCGGCGAGGAGTTCGGCGAGCGTGAGCCCCTGCGTATCGAAGTCACCGTCCTCGCGGTCCTCGTCGAAGGAGGGGTTGACCGTCTTGTCGCCGCCGAGGAACAGCACCTCGAACCAGCTGTGCTCCACCCACCGCATATGGGCGATCAGGCCCGCCATGGTGGTGAGCGGCGAGCTGGGCACGACCGCGCGGTGCGCGTCCTCCTCGCTCAGGCCCTCGCACTTCCAGCGGAGGATCTTGCGTTGCAGGTCCAACCAGCCGACCAGAGAGGCGCGTTCGTCGACGTCGAGGGGCGGGCGTTCGAACGTGGGCGTGAAAGGCGTGGGATACGTCATGCGGCCGACGCTACTGCCGGCCGCATTCCGACAGCATCAGGATTTCCGCGCCTCGATCAGGAACCGCGAGCTGTGCGCCACGAAGGACCCCTGCGACCTGATCTGCTCGTCCAGGGCCCGGAGTTGAGGCAGATACGCCTCCACCGTGAAGCCCGGGACCATCCACACCACCTTGCGCAGGAAGTGCACCACCGCGCCGATGTCGTGGAACTCCATGCGAAGGCGCTCCAGACGCAGGTCCACGACCTCCAGGCCGGCCGCCTTCGCCTCCGCCGCCTCGTCGTCCGGGTGCCGCGCCCGCCGCACCTCCGCCGGCTGCGGGCCGAGGAAGTACTCGACCAGCTCGAACACGCTGGCCGGACCCACGTGCTGCGCGAAGTACGTACCGCCGGGGGAGAGCACGCGGGCGATCTCCGCGAAGTGCGCCTTCACCGGGTGCCGGCTGGTCACCAGGTCGAACGCGCCGTCCGCGAACGGGAACGGCGGATCGTCCGGCGCCGCCACCACCGTCGTGCCCATGGGGTGCAGGAGCGCCGTCGCCTTCGCGACGTTCGGCGGATACGCCTCCGTGGCCGCGCTCAGCGCCGGGCCCGCCGCCCGGCCGGGCCGCCGCCCGGCCAGCGCGATCTCCAGCGCGCCCGCGAGCACCTCGCCCCCGCCGGTCTGCAGATCGAGCGCGGCACGGGCTTCGGCCAGCCGCCCCGCGAGCAGCCGCTGATAGCCCCAGCTGGGCCGCAGCTCCGTGGCCCGCCCCTCGAACCAGCTGAAGTCCCAGCCGGAGACGTCGGCCTCCTCGGCCTCGCGGATCAGCTCGTCGAAGGAACGGTCGGTGTGCGGTGTGGTGCTCATGAGCCCGATGCTAGGTCAGGGCCCCGGGGTGCGCGCTCGGGAATTTCGGGCGCGAGCTCGGCATTCCGGGCGTGCCCTCGGGCTCGCGGCGCCGCTTCCTCAGACGGGGTCGCAGATCACCACCGGAATCTCCCGGTCGGTCCAGGACTGGTACCAGGCGTACTCCGCGTAGAGGTCCACCAGGCGCGGCCACAGCTCCTCGCGCTCCTGCTTGTCCGCCGTCCGCGCGCGCATCACCCGCAGATGGGCGCCGGTGCGGACGAGGACCTTCGGCTCCGCGACGAGGTTGCGGTACCAGAGCGGATGGGTCTCGGACCCGCCCTTCGAGGCGACCAGGACCACGGAGTCCCCGTGCGGGAGGTAGATCAACGCCTTCGTGCGGAGCTTGCCGGACTTGCGGCCTTGAGTGGTGAGCAGACAGACCGGCTGCTCACCGCGGAACGTGCCGCCCACCCGCCCGTCGGTCGCCCGGTAGGCCATGACCTGGGCGCGGGTCACGTACTTGAGCATCGGTTCGAACAGCCGCGAGTCCATGTACGACGGCCGCTCGGGCAGATCCTGTGCGGGTGCGGGTGTGGCTGCGTGCTCAGGCATGACGCGAACCCAACTTCTCGGAGAAACCGGACAGTTGGGCGACGATTATCGTCCGCTCGCGCGCAGCTCCGCCAGCATGTCGCGGGCCGTTTCCGCGTCGTCCCAGGTCGCGGGCCCGTCCGGTTTCTCGGCCAGGCGTGTCAGAGCGTCCACGGCGGCGGCCGACCCGCCCGCGCCGGCGGCACCGAGGTAGGCGATGGCCTCGTCGGACTCCAGGCGCTCGGTGACGGACCGCTCGGCGAGGGGGACGGCCCAGGGGGAGAAGCGGGCGGGGTCCGGGTCGAGGGTGAGCCAGGTCCAGACGGAACCGGCGACGTCCGTGCGCCAGTCGGCGATCAGGCGCAGGAGCGTGGGCTCCAGGTGGGTGAGCGCGTGCTCCTCCAACGGCCTTGCGGCAGGGCGGAGTTCGGCGGCCAGCTCCGCCACGCGCGCCCAGGTGACATCCGCCGGATGCGGCAGCCGGGCGCGGATCTCCGTACCCGCCCACTCCCAGGCGTGCTCCAGGAGCCCGGGCGCCGGGGCGCGCGGTACGGGCCGGGGCGGGTCGTCGAGCAGGCCGGTCAGGACCCGGCGGGCCCGCGCCAGCTCCGCGTCCGTACGGGGCAGGGAGACCACCTCGGCGTGCACGCAGCGGTCCCACGGGGGAGTGAGGGCGCGCAGGGAGCCCGGCAGCACATGATCCCCGTCGTACGCCCAGCGCTCGACCCCCGGATCCCAGCCGAGCTCGTCCTCAGCGCCCACGCTCCGCTCACACTCCCCGCTGCTTCCAGGACCGCGGCTCAGACACCCAGGTATTCCCGCGCCGCATCGGGATCCGTCATCCGCGACCAGTCCATTGTGCCGTTGCGGGTCCGCTCGTTGATCGCATCCTGCATCCGGCCGAGTTCCCCGGCGCTCAGCTTCCTGCCGCCGATGGACACGTCCACGTTGTTCCTCGCCATCTCGCCGGCCGCCGTACGGGAGTCCTTCGCGGGCTTGCCGCCCCGGCCCGGCTTGAACTCGCTGAAGATCTGCGTCCACCGGTCATTGCTGTCGATCTCCACCGTCGCCTTGCGGCCCGGCGCCTTGTCGGCCCACTTGCGCAGCCGCTCCACCTGGTTGGCGAAGGCCGGTTTGCGGGTGGCCGAGCCGGCGTTCTTCACCTCCACGACGTGGTACGTGCCGTCCTTGGCCTTGTACGCCACGTCGGCGTCCGGAATCCCGTCCAGGTCGAGCTGCTCCGAGCCGAGGTCCGCGGGCCGCCCCGCCTCCGTACCCGGACCCGCGTCCACCTGCGTGCCGGGCGCGGCGTCGTCGGCCGCCCGCTGCACGGCGTGCACCTCGGCGCGGGCCTGGTCGAGCGCGTCGGCCGTCTTGGCGTTGGCGACCTTGCCCTCCAGCGAACTGGCCGCGTCCGGGCGGACGTTGGGCCGGCTCGCGAGATCGGCGAGGTCGTCCAGGGCGTCGGCGGCCTGCTTCTTGCTGATGCCGCCGTCCGCCGGGCTGTCCTGGGCGCGCTCCACGAGCCCGTCGATCTGGTCGTCGGACACGGACGAACCGCGCCCGCGCAGGGCCGCCTTGGCCGCGTCCGTACGGGCGGCGAGCGCCTGGTCCTGCGCCTTCCTCGCGTCCTCGGCGAGGTCCGCGTCGTCCGGGTTCTCCCTCGCCTTCTTCGCCGCGTCGTCCGCGTGCCGCTGCGCCTCGTCGGCCGCCTCGCGGGCCGCCCCGACGTCACCGGTCTCGCGTGCCTTGCGGGCCCGGCCGGCCGCGTCCCCGGCCAGGTCGCCGGGCTTGCGGACCTTGTTCGCCTTGTTGATCTTGTTGAGCTTCTGCAGCCACTTCGCGGCGCCCACGCCCGGGATGAAGACGGACCCGATGTTCCAGATGGTGTTGCCGGTGCCCTTGCCCCAGTCGCCGTTCTCGAAGGACTCCTTGTCGATGAAGGAGTCGATGAGGAAGTCGCTGACGAAGTCCTCGGGGGAGGAGATCCACTTGAGCGGGACGGTCAGGTAGTTCCAGCCGCCCTCGTCCCACTGCTTCCCCAGGGAGTCGGCCTTCTCGCTCCACCAGGTGGTCGTGTAGTCCTTGAGCCCGTTCCAGGTGTCGGAGAGGAACTTCCCGGGATCGGTCACCGCGTCCCAGGTGCCCTTCACGTCCTCCCAGGCGGCCACGAAGGGCTGCGTGAAGACGTCCCCGAGCTGCCCCCAGAACCCCTTGCCGTCGTCGCCCCCGCCGTCCTCGCCCTCGTTGCTCGCGGGCACGACCTCACCGGGGCCGCCCTCGCCGTCCTCGCCGCCCTGCCCGTCCTCGCCGCCCGTGCCGCCGCTGCCGCCGCCGGTGTTCCCGCCGCTGCCGCCACCGGTGTCCCCGTCGTTGCCGCCGGTGTCCCCGCCGTTCCCGCCGGTGTCCCCGCCGCCGCTGCCGCCCGTACCCCCGTTACCGCCCCCGTCCTCGCCGCCTTCGCCGCCCCCGCAGTCCCCGCCCCCGGTGATCGTGCACACGGCACTCGACACCGTGCCGGAGATGGTCCCGTTCATGCCGAGGGCGACCACGCCCACCACGATCGCCGCGACCAGGGCGAGCAGCGCCGCGTACTCGGGCATCGACTGCCCTTCGTCCGCACGCCACTTGATCCACCGCGCCACGCTGAACGGCCGCCGCTCCGCGCGCAGCCCGGGATCGGACGCGTACCACGCGCTCGCGTGGACGCCCGGCTGAGCAGCACGAGGGCGAGCACGGGCAGCACGAGCTGGGTGAGCCCGCGCGCGTCCCCGCGCCCGAGCGACCCGAACGCCTGCACCACGTACAGCCCGTGCGCGGCGAGAAACCCCCACCGCGCCCGCACCCCGCCCCGCCAGGCGCACCGTGCGGCGACCGCCCCGAGCACCCCGGGTATCAGCCCGTACACGAGCAGCCCGAGCAGCACCCCGTCCGGCTCCTCGGCGGCCATCAGCACACCGACGCTGGAGAGCACGGCGACACCGAGCAGCGCATAGGTCACCGCCATCGCGCCCGCGAGGGCACGGGGCAACGGCTGCCGCTCCAGGGGCTCGTACCCGCTCACGTAGTACGTGCCGGCCATCCGTCCCCCAACTGGTCGCGTGTGCTCGGGTGTTGCTCCACGCAACCATGACCAGGGGAAACAGGGATGGGCCCGCAGGCCCAACTCAGGGCCCGCTCCGCCCGGCAGGCGGCCCTAGGCGTGCGGCCCGACCGCCACCTCGCCCACGGTCAGCTCCGCGGTCCCTTCGAGCACCTCGCCCACCCGCGCGACCTGGCCCTCCAGCTCCCGCACCTGCCCCGCCGAGAGCTTGACCAGCGGCTCCACCGTCACCGCGATCCGCTTGCCCGCACGCTTCTGGTGCCACACGCCCGCCACCTCGCCGTCCACCACGAGCAGGGGGTAGTTGCCGGCCTGGCCGCGGGCGAGCGCGCGGTCGCGGGCGCGGCCCGGGAAGAAGCGGTCGCGGGGATACGCGTCGATGCCGAAGGAGTCGAAGTAGGGCAGCAGGCGCACGCCGCGGACCGGCTCCGAGAAGGCGGGGAAGTCCGTGTCGTCCGCCGCCACCCAGGCCGGCGTCCCCTCGAAGTCGACCTCCGTCACCTTGCAGCTGTGAAAGGCGGTGCGGGCCCAACCCACCGGCATCGCGAGCCACTTGGCGAAGGACTCGGGGGTGGCGGGACCGTAGGCGTGCAGATAGGAACGGACCAGGGCGGGCAGCGCCTCGTCCGCGGGCAGCGGTGGTCCGGCCTGCGGGCGCGTGTAGGTGACCTTGCGGCCGCGGTTCGGGCCGAAGCAGAGCGCGCCGCGGTGGCCCGCCGTGTGCATCACGGTCCGCCAGCGCGGCCACTTCGTCTGGAAGGCCTCCATCGTCAGCTCGCCCGCCCACGGCCCGGTGCGCGCCACGATCTCGTCCGTCAGCTCGTCCACCGTCAGGAAGCGCCCGTCGAGCGCCTCGGCGATCGCCGCGACCACCTCGTCGGTCTGCCGCGCGTCGAGCCGTACGCCGTCGGGGTGCTGGGCTCCGGTGGGCTGCGCGGACAACGCGCCCAGCCACAGCGGCAGTTCGGCCGCCGGGAGCAGATGCACCGTGCCCCGCGGCCCGTACGTCTTGACCAGCGTCGACGCCGTGAACAGCGCCTCGCGCACCTCCTGCCGGGTCGCCCGGTCGTGCCGCAGCGCCAGCGACAGCTCGGCGGCCGAGGCGACCTGGGCGTGGGTGCCGCACATCGCGGCGGCGAGCCGGGCGAGTTGCGCGGGCGGATCGCCCTGGGCGGGCACGTCGAGCGACTGGCGGGCGAATCTCCGCGCCTGGGCGGTGGTCCAGCTGACGGTGAGCGGCATGGAGGGATTATCCGGCCGCGTCACGAGGCCGTTGCGGAGCGCACCCACGGTGGCGTGATCACACCGGCGATGGCGTGATTCAGGCCACAGAAGTGCGGTCGTAAGCGCACGAACTCGGGCATTACCCGCCCAATCCAACGGCTTGAATCCGCATCGTTATCCGAATTCGGGCCATCAGGATGTAGGCATCACGTAAGTTCAGACCAACGGAAATTCGCGTGGGCAAACTGCGCGTACTGCGGTACCGCGCAGTGGAGGGGGCTGCGCGGTGCCGTTTTCGTCGCGCACGCATCCCGTGTTCCGCGGAACGTGATGTTGGGCCCCCGGACTCATGGCGTCCGCCGCACCCGGCCCCTACCTTTCCCGCATGACCTTCGGCGGCAGACAGGCACTCCGGACCGGACCGCTCGCCGCGGGCGCCGCGCTGCTGCGCTCCTGGACCGCCGGACTGCTCGCGCTCGCACTCACCGCGGCACCCCAACTCTCCCTGCTCTCCGACCCGTTGACCGACCAGAACCGCTACGGGCCCTTCGGGGACGGCGTCACCCCGGACGGAGCCGGCTGGGCGGCCTGGGGCGATCTGCTCGCCCTGCCGCTCCCCGCCGCCGTCTGCGCGGGCTTCACCGTCCTCGTCGCGGGCCGCCTCCACCGCGCCCCGTTCCGCGACACCCCCGGCCTGCACCTGCTCGCCGCGCTCACCGTCCCGATCACCGCCCACGCCGCCCACCTGGCCCTGCTCTGGCAGGACCTGGCCCCGGAGGCCATCCTGCTCACCAGCCTGGGCGTGGCCCTGGGCTGCGCGGCGGGCACCCTCCTCGACCTGGCCCTGGAGCAGGACCGGGACTGACCGGGCGGAGTGCGGCCCGAACCCCCTTGCGGGGCGGCCCCGTTGGGCCCACGGACCCATGACGCGCGCCCGCCGCCCCCTCTACCCTCTGCGCGTGCCTGTCCTCCTGATCGTCCTCGCGGCGCTGTACGGCGCACTCGCCGGAGCGCTCACCGGCCGCGTCGCCTACCGGCTCTCCGTGCCGGCCGGTGCGCCCTGGCGCGCGGCCTGCCCGTCCGGCCACGCGCTCACCGGCCCGTGGGGCGGCTGGCTCGGCACCACGCGCTGCGCGACGGAACGGTACGGGCCCAGCGCCCCCGCCCTCGTCCTGCTCACCGCCGCCCTGTGCGCCGCGCTCGCCGCGTCCACCGGAGCCCGGCCCGAGCTCGCGGTATGGCTGCTGCTCACCCCGTTCGGGGTGGTGCTCGCGGCCGTCGACCGAAACGTTCACCGTCTCCCCGACATCCTCACGCTGCCCCTGGCCGCCGCGGCGGCCGCGGGCCTCGGTCTGGCCGCGCTGCTGCCTGCCGCGGAGGGCCGCTGGACCGGCGCCCTCCTGGGCGGACTCGCCCTGGGCGGCGGGTACTTCGTGCTGTTCCTGGCCCACCCGAGCGGCATGGGCTTCGGAGACGTCAAGCTGGCGATCGTCCTCGGAGTCACCCTTGGGTGGTACGGCTGGGAGATCCTCTTCCTCGGCTTCCTCGCGGGCATCCTGTACGCCGGCGGATACGCCGCAGCCCTTGTCCTGCTTGGCCGGGCGGGCCGCAAGAGCGCCATGCCGCTGGGCCCCTGCATGCTCGCCGGAGCGGCCACCGGAGTGTTGCTCGGCGGTTTCGGAGCGTAGTTGCGGCACGCCGATGCACACAGCACCCCTTACGAAGGGTTATGGTGGAAACCCCCCCTCGGGCCGGTCCATCTCCCCCCCATGGACCGGCCCGTTTTCTTTGCCGGGCCCTGGTTAGGGTCGATGCCATGTCGAACGACCAGTCCCCGCCGCACCAGCCGAACCCGTACCAGCAGCCCCCGCAGCAGAACCCGTACGCGACCGCCCCGCAGGGCCCCGCCCCGTACCCCGCGCAGCCGCAGGCCTCGTACGCCGGACAGCCGCAGGCGCCCCACCCGGCGCAGCCCGGGCAGCCCCACCCCTACGGAGCCCCGGCCCCGTACCCCTACCCCTACGGCGGTTACCAGGCTGGCCCGCCGCAGATGCCCGGCAGCGTCAAGGCCGCGCGCGTCCTGGTCTTCGTGCTCGCCGGCTTCTTCGTGCTCGCCCTCGTGGCGGTGGCCGCGCTCGGCGGCGGCCCGGAGGAGTTCGGCGCGGTCTTCGGCTACAACCTCATGGTCATCACGCTGTTCATCCTGGCCCTGCGCTTCACCACCGCGGGCAACGGCGTACGCGTCGCCGCGATCGTGCTCGCGAGCGTCCACATCCTGCTCGCCCTCGGCTCGATGGCCAACGGCAACGGCCTCGGCGGCCTCATCGCGGCCGGCCTGGCCATCGCCCTGGTCGCCGTGCTCAGCCAGAGCAGCGCGGGCCACTGGTTCAAGAGGCCGCGCACCGCGGAGCAGTTCCCCCAGGGATACGCGGCCTCCTAGCCGTACGCGCGCCGGTACGGGTGCCCGTACGAGAAGCCGTACGAGCACCCGTACAAGAAGGACAAGCTCAGCGGCGGCCCGCCCAGATGTTCGTCCCCGGCGTCGACACCGCGAACTCGTCGATCGCCGTCAGCTCCGCCTCCGTGAGCTTCGGGCCGCTCAGCGCCGCCACGTTCTCCTCCAGCTGACCCACGCTGGAGGCGCCGATGAGGGCCGAGGTCATCCGCTCGTCGCGCAGCACCCACGCGAGGGCGAGCTGTGCGAGGGACTGGCCGCGCTGGGCGGCGATGTCGTTCAGCCCGTTGAGACGGCGGACGACCTCGTCGCTCAGCAGGTCCGGATTGAGCGACTTGCCCTGAGTCGCCCGGGAACCTTCCGGAATGCCCTTCAGGTACTTGTTCGTGAGCAGCCCCTGCGCGAGCGGCACGAACGAGATGCAGCCCATGCCCGCCTCGTCGAGCACGTCGAGCAGGCCGTCGTCCTCGGTCCAGCGGTTGATCATCGAGTACGAGGGCTGATGGATCAGCGGACGCACGCCCATCTCGCGCAGGATCGCCACGGCATCGCGGGTCTGCTCGCTCGTATAGGAGGAGATGCCCACGTACAGCGCCTTGCCCTGCTGCACGGCGGACGCGAGCGCGCCCATCGTCTCCTCGAGCGGGGTGTCCGGGTCGAAGCGGTGCGAGTAGAAGATGTCGACGTGGTCGAGGCCCATTCGCTTCAGGGAGTTGTCCAGCGAGGACAGCAGGTACTTGCGGCTGCCCCACTCGCCGTACGGGCCGGGGTGCATGAGGTAGCCGGCCTTGGTGCTGATGACCAGCTCGTCCCGGTAGCGGGCGAAGTCCTGGGCGAAGATCTTGCCGAAGTTCAACTCCGCGCTGCCGGGCGGCGGCCCGTAGTTGTTGGCGAGGTCGAAGTGGGTGACGCCCAGGTCGAAGGCGCGGCGCAGGATGGCGCGCTGGGTGTCCAGGGCGCGGTCGTCACCGAAGTTGTGCCACAGGCCCAGCGAGATCGCGGGCAGCTTCAGACCGCTGCGGCCGGTGCGCCGGTACTCCATGGCGTCGTACCGGTCGGCTGAAGCGGCGTATACGGGGGAGTCGTTCATGGTGACGAAGCTACGTCAGAGCTGTGACACTCCCGGCGGCGCCCGCTCCGTTTCCAGCGGTAGGCTTTCGCGCTCGGGGACCGTCGTATACAGGTGAGGGGCTGAAACGAACGTGAACCTGCGCGACAGGCTGCGCGGCCTGCTGGTCAGGCTGTACGCGAGCCGCGTGGAGGGACACCTGGACCACGACCAGGTGCCCAAGCACATCGGCGTCATCATGGACGGCAACCGGCGCTGGGCGAAGGCCGCCGGGTCCACCACCGCCCAGGGTCACCAGGCGGGCGCCGACAAGATCGGCGAGTTCCTCGGCTGGTGCTCCGAGACGGACGTCGAGGTCGTCACCCTGTGGCTGCTGTCCACGGACAACTTCGACCGCCCCCAGGAGGAGCTCGTCCCGCTCCTCGGCATCATCGAGGACACCGTGCGCGCCCTCGCGCGCGACGGCCGCTGGCGCGTGCACCACGTCGGCACCCCCGACATCCTGCCGTCGGGACTCCAGACGGTCCTGAAGGAGGCGGAGGAGGCCAGCGCCGCCAACCAGGGGATACTCGTCAACGTCGCGATCGGCTACGGCGGCCGCCAGGAGATCGCGGACGCCGTGCGCTCCATGCTGCTGGACGCGGCCGACCGCGGCTTCTCGTTGGAGCAGGCCGCCGAGGCGGTCGACGTCGAGACGATCGGCAAGCACCTCTACACGAGCGCGCAGCCCGACCCCGACCTCATCATCCGCACCTCGGGCGAACAGCGCCTGTCCGGCTTCATGCTGTGGCAGTCGGCCCTGTCGGAGTACTACTTCTGCGAGGTCTTCTGGCCCGCCTTCCGCAAGGTGGACTTCCTGCGCGCGCTGCGTGACTACGCGGCACGGCACCGGCGGTTCGGGGCGTAATCCGCGGCGGCCACCAGGCCGCGCCTTTCGGAGGGGCAGAAGTTCACCAACGCGTCGTCATATGCCATTGCATGGCTTCGCGTGTTCGAGGGAATATCCCTCCCAGGTCGGCGTCCGACAAACGGATGCCGTATCTCAGTGAGCGGCATGGAGCCTGCTCACCCGGGAGGCCCTTTGCACCAGGTGGACCGTACGCAAGTGCGGCGTCGTGGTTGGGCCGGTCTCCGGCCCGTGCTGGCCGACCGGTCCGGGAAAGCCCGCGACGTCGTCGCTCCCCGACCTCTGCTGAGGGGGTACGTCCTTCCGTGGTGACCAGCACTAAGCGCCGCATGCCCGACAGGCGCACCTATGTACTCGACACCAGCGTTCTGCTGGCCGACCCGGGCGCCCTCCACCGCTTCGACGAACACGAGGTCGTACTCCCGATCGTCGTGGTCACGGAACTCGAGGCGAAGAGGCATCACCCGGAGCTCGGTTACTTCGCCCGGCAGGCGCTGCGCCGGCTCGACGACTACCGCGTCCGATACGGGCGGCTCGACGCACCCATCCCGCTCGGGGACCTGGGCGGCACGCTGCGCGTCGAGCTCAACCACTCGGACCCGAGCGTCCTGCCGGCCGGCTACCGGCTCGGTGACAACGACGCGCGGATCCTCGCCGTCGCCCGCAACCTCCAGGCCGAGGGGTACGACGTCACCGTCGTCTCCAAGGACCTTCCGCTCCGTATCAAGGCCTCCTCCGTGGGCCTGCTCGCCGAGGAGTACCGCGCCGAGCTCGCCATCACGGACTCGGGCTGGACCGGAATGTCCGAACTCGACCTGTCCGGCGAACAGATCGATCTGCTCTACGAGGAGCAGACGCTGTACGTCCCGGAGGCGGCCGACCTGCCCGTCCACACCGGCCTGCTGCTCAACTCCGAACGGGGCAAGGCACTGGGCCGCGTGACGGCGGAGGGCAATGTCCGGCTGGTGCGCGGCGACCGCGAGGCCTTCGGGCTCAAGGGCCGCAGCGCCGAGCAGCGGATCGCGCTCGACCTGCTGCTCGACCCGGACGTCGGCATCGTGTCGATGGGCGGCCGGGCCGGCACCGGCAAGTCGGCGCTCGCGCTCTGCGCGGGTCTCGAGGCCGTCCTTGAGCGGCGCCAGCACCAGAAGGTGATGGTGTTCCGTCCGCTGTACGCGGTCGGCGGGCAGGAGCTCGGCTATCTGCCCGGCACCGAGGCCGAGAAGATGGGCCCGTGGGCGCAGGCCGTGTTCGACACGCTGGGGTCGGTCGCCGGCAAGGAGGTCATCGAGGAGGTCGCCGCGCGCGGGATGCTGGAGGTGCTGCCGCTCACGCACATCCGCGGCCGCTCCCTGCACGACGCGTTCGTGATCGTGGACGAGGCCCAATCCCTGGAACGGAACGTTCTGTTGACCGTTCTGTCCAGGATCGGGGCGAATTCCCGTGTCGTCCTGACTCATGACGTCGCCCAGCGCGACAACCTCAGGGTCGGGCGGTACGACGGAGTGGTCGCGGTGGTCGAGAAGCTGAAGGGCCACCCGCTGTTCGCGCACGTCACGCTGACGCGCTCGGAGCGTTCGCAGATCGCGGCGCTGGTGACCGAAATGCTCGAGGACGGCCATATCTGAGCCGTAACGCGGCAGTTGGGCGCCGCGCGGGGAAGCCGAAGAGCTTACTCGCGCGGCGCCTTTGTGCGTGCACGCTTCCAGGAAACTGGTGGGGTAAACGGGGTGTGAGCTTTCCCACGCAACGCGGAATTGCCTCGCGGCGTCCGGTTCCGGCAGAGTCTTGCTCCTGTCAGGCCCCGCATACGGCACTCCTGTACCCCCAGCGGTACGGGGTCAGTTGGACCTCTCAACTACATAGCGATCGCCGTATGCCACCCGCGACACAAGAGGCTCCTCCCGCACAGGAGTTGCCCCACCGGGTCCGTGCTTCCCGTGACCATGTATCAGGAGGAAGCCAGCGCGAGGGGCAAGATTGCGCCCGAAAGGTCACCCCTCGGGCGATGCTGGAAGGAAACCGTGTGAGCCGGATTTCGGTCCGGGGATTCGCAGTGGCCTCGGCCACCGCGGTCACCACTGTCGGCGCCGTCGTGGGCGTTGCCTCGGGCAGCACCCAGGAGCCCTCGAACGACTTCGAGGCGACCGCTGCCGACGGAGGGACTCTCCTCGCAGACATACCCGCAGGCCAGCAGGTCCAGGTGCAGACCGCATCCCTGACCCAGCAGGCCGACGCGCAGGCTGCCGCCGCCGATGTCGCGGCGCAGAAGTCCGCGGAGGAAGAGGCCCGCAAGCAGGCGGCCAAGGACGCCGTGGCCAAGCAGGAAGCCGCGAAGAAGGCCGAGGCCGAGCGCAAGGCCAAGGAGCGCGCGGAGAAGGAAGCCGCGAGCCGCTCGGCCACGCGCGACGCATCCTCCTTCGCCGCACAGTCCTCGTACACCGTCGCCGAAGTCCAGGCGATGGCGCGGCAGATGGTCCCCGCGGACCAGTTCCAGTGCTTCAGCAACATCGTGGACCACGAGTCCAGCTGGAACTACCGGGCCACCAACCCCTCCTCCGGTGCCTACGGCCTGATGCAGGCGCTGCCCGGCTCGAAGATGGTCTCCGCCGGCGCCGACTGGCAGACCAACCCCGCCACCCAGATCAAGTGGGGTCTGAACTACATGGACTCCCGCTACGGCAGCCCCTGCGGTGCCTGGAACTTCTGGCAGCAGAACAACTGGTACTGATCCACCGGTACCGGCACGACCGGGACCGGTTTCCGGTCCAGCTCAACTTTGCGGAGCCCCTCACCGTCCTTCGGTGGGGGGCTTCGCGCGTGTAGGTTCGAGCCGATCGGATACCGGGGGACCAGTGGGATCAGTGGGGGGAAGAAGGAAGATCATGTCGAGACTGCCAGGGTGGCTCAGCCGGCTCGGTACGGGCGTCGCCCGGGCGGGCGAGCGGCTCGAGGAGCGGCGGGTCCGCGCCGAGGAGGCCGAGGGCCTGGACGAGCCGCGGCCGCGGTCCGCGGAGCCCGCGGACACCCCCGAACCCCTGCCCGCCGTCGCCAAGTCGCCCGACGGCGAAGCGGGTTCCGGCGCCTCCGTTCCGGCACCCCCCGCCTACGCGCCGGCCATAGCGGCCCGGCCCGACCCCGTGGCCGCCGTGCCCTGGGGCATCCGGGTCGCCGCCGAGGTCGGCTGGCGGCTGCTCGTGCTCGCGGGCGCGCTGTGGGTGCTCATGCGGGCCATCTCCTCGGTGCAGCTGGTGGTGTTCGCGTTCGTCGCGGCTCTGCTCATCACCGCGCTGCTCCAGCCGACCGTCTCGCGCCTGAAGCGGCTCGGCCTGCCCCGGGGGCTCGCCACCGCCGTCACCTTCATCGCGGGCTTCGTCATCATGGGCCTGGTCGGCTGGTTCGTGGTCTGGCAGGTCATGGAGAACACCGACGACCTCTCCAACCAGGTGCAGCGCGGCATCGACGAGTTGGAGAAGTGGCTCCTGGACAGCCCGTTCCACGTCACCGGCGACGAGATCAACGACATCGCGAAGAACCTGCGCGAAGCCATCGGCACCAACACCGAGGAGCTCACCTCCGCGGGCCTGGCCGGTGTCACGGTGATGGTGGAGATCCTCACCGGCATCCTGCTCGCGATGTTCTCCACGCTCTTCCTGCTCTACGACGGCAAGCGGATCTGGCGCTGGACCCTCAAGCTGGTGCCCGCCTCGGCCCGGCCGGGCGTCGCGGGCGCGGGCCCGCGGGCCTGGCGCACCCTCACCGCGTATGTGCGCGGAACGGTGATAGTGGCTCTGATCGACGCGGTCTTCATCGGCATCGGCATCTACTTCCTCGATGTCCCGATGGCCGTGCCGCTCGCCGTGTTCATCTTCCTGTTCGCCTTCATCCCGCTCGTCGGCGCGGTCATCTCGGGAGCACTCGCGGTGGTGGTCGCGCTGGTGACGCAGGGCGTGTTCACCGCCCTCATGGCGCTGGTCGTGGTGCTCGCCGTGCAGCAGATCGAGGGGCACGTGCTCCAGCCGTTCATCCTGGGCCGTGCGGTGCGCGTGCACCCGCTGGCCGTGGTCCTCTCGGTCGCGGCCGGCGGCATGGTGGCCGGCATCGGCGGCGCGGTGGTCGCCGTACCCCTGGTGGCGGTCACGAACACCGTGGTGGGATATCTGCGGACGCATGCACAGGACAATGCATTGCAGCAGGCCGCGGCCGCCTCGGCGCCGGAGCCCGCGGCCGGGCCCCAGGGGGACAGAGCGTGATATCCGAGCCCGAACTGGTCGGCGACGAGGGCGAGATACCCCCGCAGGCCGACCTGGTCGCCACTCCCGAACGGGCCCGCCGCCCTCTCGGCTCCCGCCCGCCGTGGCTGTGGGCGCTCGGCGGCGCGCTGCTCGCCTCGGCGGTGTGGGCGGGCTCGCTGGCGCTGATCCGGGCGGACTCCGGGGTCGACCTCAAGGGCTACAAGGTGCCGGAGGACCTGTGCACCACCGCCGAGTTGAGCTCGCTGAGCGGCAGATACGGCGAGCGGGTGCCCGAGCACCGCGCCGTACGCAAGGACCCCGCGCTCGACCGGGCGTGGTGTTCGGTGCTGCTCGGCCCTCCGGCTCCGAACGGGGAGGGGTCGGGGTTCACGCGGTACGCGGTGGAGCTCTCGGTCGAGGTGCACAAGGAGTCCGATCCGGAGCCGGAGTTCAAGGCTCTGTCCACGCAGTCGGGGTGGTGGGACGATTCCGAGGTGAGGTACGAGGAGGTCGACGGTCTGGGCGACCGGGCCTACTACCTTCCGGACCACTTCGGCTATCCGCAGCTGCGGGTCCTGGACGGTCCGGTGGTCCTCGACATGACCGTCAGCCACCGGTGGGAGCAGACGGAGGACGAAGACCCGGGGAATCCTCCCGAGCCCGAGTTCACCGAGGTGCGCGAGCTGATGACCGCGGACCTGAAGCGCCTCATGCGTGATCTGAAGAAGTAGAACCGCTTGGGGGCCGCCCGTGATATCCGAGCCCGAACTGGTCGGCGACGACGACGGATCGCCCCCGCCCGGCCCGGATGTGGTGACGGCCGAACCCGCCCCCGCGCGGGCGCGCCGGCCCTGGAGCTGGGCGGTGGGCGGGGCCCTCGCGGCCTCCGGGCTGTGGGCGGCGGGGCTGGCCCTCTTCGGCGGCGCGAGCGCACCCGACCCGAAGGGCTATGCGATGCCCGGGGATCTGTGCACGGTGACCGAAGTCCCGCACCTCGCCTCGGCCATCGGCAAGCGCGGCATCCAGCACCGTGCGGAACGCGCGGACGACGCCCTGGACCGCGCCTGGTGCGAGCTCGACTTCGCGGGCCGACACGCGCACGCCCGGCTGTCCGTCTCCTTCACGCTGCACAAGAAGGCCGACCCCGCGGCCGAGTTCAAGGCCCTGTCCACGCAGGACGACTGGTCGCCCGCGTACGAGCCCGTCCGCAGGATCGACGGCCTCGGCGACGAGGCCTACCTGGCGTACGCCGCGTACGGGGATTCCGCAGTCCTGTCCGTGCGCGAGGGCGGGGCCGTGGTGCGGATGTGGCTGCACGCCTCCCGGTACGACGAGGCCCCGGCCGACTTCGAGCTGCTGGTGCAGCCGTTGATCGACGACATGAAGCTGCTGCTGGAGCGCCTGAAGATGTGAGGGCCTGAAGAAGTGAGGGCCTGAAGGAGGGGTGGGGCGAGACCTCGGTGGGGCGAGACCTCGGCGGGGCGAGGGCGGGCCCATGACGAGGGCCCGCCGACCGGGTGGTCGACGGGCCCTCGTACACGAGATGCGGCTCACGAGGTTCCGCTTACGCGGGGACGGCCTCCGAGAGGACGGACTCGGCGTCGAGCGTCGCACCGACCGCCTGCACGACGGCGGCGATCTTCACGGCCTCCTGGATCGTCTCGCGGTCCATGCCGGCCTTGCGGAGCACCTGCTCGTGCGAGTCCAGGCACTGGCCGCAGCCGTTGATCGCGGAGACGGCCAGCGACCACAGCTCGAAGTCGACCTTCTCCACGCCCGGGTTGCCGATGACGTTCATCCGCAGACCGGCGCGCATCGTGCCGTACTCCGGGTCGGAGAGCAGGTGGCGCGTGCGGTAGAAGACGTTGTTCATCGCCATGATCGCGGCAGCGGACTTCGCGGCGGTGTACGCCTCGGGGGAGAGGTGCTCACGCGCCTCCGGCTCCAGCTCGCGCAGCACCTTCGGCGAGCGGGAGGCGATGGCGCAGGCGAGCACCGTGCCCCACAGCTGCTGCTCGGGCAGCTCCGAATTGCCTATCACCGAACCGAGGTTCAGCTTCAGGTCCTTGGCGTAGTCCGGCAGCGCGGACTTCAGCTCATCGAGTGCCATGGAGGTCACTCACCGGCCAGGAGGGCACCGGCGTCGAGGGTCTCGTCGCCCTTGTTCCAGTTGCACGGGCAGAGCTCGTCGGTCTGCAGCGCGTCGAGGACCCGCAGGACCTCCTTGGGGTTACGGCCGACGGAGCCGGCGGTCACCATGGAGAACTGGATCTCGTTGTTCTGGTCGACGATGAAGACGGCGCGCTTGGCGAAGCCGTCCTCGCCCTCGATGCCGAGCTCGCGCATGAGCTCGTGCTTCGAGTCGGCCATCATCGGGAACGGCAGGTCGGTCAGGTCCGGGTGGTCCTTGCGCCAGGCGTGGTGCACGAACTCGGAGTCACCGGAGAAGCCGAGCACCTGCGCGTCACGGTCGGCGAACTCGTCGTTCAGCTTGCCGAAGGCGGCGATCTCGGTGGGGCACACGAAGGTGAAGTCCTTGGGCCACGCGAAGATGACCTTCCACTTGCCCTCGTAGGTCTTGTGGTCGATCTGCGCGAACTCCTTGCCCTTCTCCAGCGAGACGCAGGCGGTCAGTTCGAACGCGGGGAACTTGTCACCGACAGTGAGCACACGCTCTCCTTGCAGTGCGGAAAAGTCCCTTTTACGGGCTTTCCAGGGGGTTGGACGGATTCCGATCTTGGCACGGAGCGTACTGATCGTGGAAATAGCTAGAATCGCTCACCGTGATCGGAGCCGCCTATCAATGGCGGCGGTGGACAGGAGGCGGCGGACGTATGGCGGTGGTACGGCAGCGGGGCCGGGGCCCGGCGGCGAAGCGGCAGCCCACCCTCGCGCAGCTGCGGGCCTTCGCCGCGGTCGCCGAGCATCTGCACTTCCGGGACGCGGCCGCCGCGATCGGCATGAGCCAGCCCGCGCTGTCCGGCGCGCTCTCCGCCCTCGAAGGGGTGCTCGGCGTGCGGCTCGTGGAGCGCAGCACGCGCAAGGTGCTGCTCACCCCGGCCGGCGAGCGGCTCGCGGCCCGCGCCCGCACGGTGCTCGCCGCCGTGGACCAGCTCGTCGAGGACGCGGACACCGTACGCGGCCCCTTCACCGGGGCGCTCAGGCTGGGGGTCATCCCCACGGTGGCCCCGTATCTGCTGCCGACGGTCCTGCGCCTCGTACAGGAGCGGTATCCGTCCCTCGATCTCCAGGTGTACGAGGAGCAGACGCCGTCCTTGGTGGAGGGGCTGTCGGCCGGACGGCTCGACCTGCTGCTGCTCGCGGTGCCGCTGGGCGTGCCGGGGCTGGTCGAACTCCCCTTGTTCGACGAGGACTTCGTGCTCGTGGCGCCGCTCGGCCATGAGCTCGGCGGCCGCGAGGGCATCCCGCGCGAGATCCTGCGCGACCTGGAGCTGCTGCTCCTGGGGGAGGGGCACTGCCTGCGCGACCAGGCCCTCGAGGTGTGCCGCGAGGCCGGCCGGGACGACGTACCGGTGACGACCACGGCCGCGAGCCTGTCGACCCTGGTGCAACTGGTGGCCGGCGGCATCGGCGCGACGCTGCTGCCGCGCACGGCGGTCGCGGTGGAGACGGGCCGCTCGTCCCAGCTGGTCACGGGCACCTTCGCGGAGCCGGCGCCGTCGCGGCGGATCGCCCTGGTGGCGAGGGAGGGGTCGGGGCGCGCGGAGGAGTTCGCGCAGCTCGCGGGGGAACTGCGGGATGCGGTGCGGGGGTTGCCGGTCCGTCCCTGCTCGCCTGAGCAGGTCTGAACGGCATACGCGAAGGGCGGGCCACGGTGACCGTGACCCGCCCTTCGCCATCCCCCCCGGCTACTCGGTCCGCAGCCCCTCGGGCCGCATCAGGCGCATCAGCGGCGGCAGGCTCAGGAACGTGACCACCAGGACCACCCCCGCGCCCACGCCGGCCATCGCGAGGACGGAGGCCCAGTCGACCGCCACCGTCTGCGCGGTCATTTTCAGCAGGACCGCACCCAGCGTCAGACCCACCGCCGTCGCGAGGGCCAGGCCGAGCGCCACCGGGACCGCCGTCTGCCACAGGACCGAGGCGCTCAGGGTGCGCCGCCGCGTACCGAAGGCGACCAGGGCCGAGAGCAGCTTCCGGCGTTCGCGCAGCTGCTCGAGCTGGGAGACGAGCAGGCTCGCCCCGATGAGGAGCAGCACGCAGGTCGCGCCCACGAACAAGCCCGTACGGATGGAGTCGAAGCGGCCGACCCGCTCCATGGCGACCATGGAGTGCGAGTTGATGAGCGGGCCGAACTGCGCCGCGGCCGTACGGACTTCGTCGCTCGCGTCCGGGTTCGACGGGTCCAGCTTGAGGTACAGATCACCGGACATCGTGGCGCCCGCGGCCTCGGACAGGGCGCTTGGTGTCACGAGAAAGCCGCCGCGGTCGCCGCCCGTCGGGAGCTCCCGGGGCCTGGCGTCCTTGAGCCCTGCCGGCACCTTGAACGGGACCGCCGCGCCCTTCACCTTGTCGTATCCCGGGTCGACGTAGAGCGTGGTGCCCGGCTTCGCCAGCTTGTCGGTGCTGTCGTCGTACGACGCGCCCCGCACGGCGAACACATCGCCGTCCTTGCAGGAGGGCAGCTTCGCCACCTCGCGCAGCGCCGCGCAGGAACCGCTGGTGAACGAGGCGCCTTCGTTCGCGTCGTGCGGCTTCTCGCCCACGCCGGCGCTCGTGAGCGGAGGCGTCACGGAGGCGACACCGGGCGTCTTCGCGAGGGCCTGCTGCAACTGCGCGGTGAGCGTGGAGGTCTCGGTCGACGCCGGCACGTTCACCGTCATCTGGGCCCGCTCGGTGTCCTCGCCGGTCGCCTTGGTGTAGTCGCCCTCGATCCCGGCGAAGAGCATCTGGAGCGCGATGGCCCCGGCCACCGCGACCGCGATCCCGTTGACGAGCCTGGCCGCCGTGCCGCTGCTCAACTGGAGCCTGCGGACGGCCAGTTGCCAGGCCACCGGACCGGACCCGAGCCGGGTCACGACCGCCTCCACCAGCCAGGGGATCAGGGCCGTGACGCCGACGAGGATCAGGACCACACCCGCGGTGACCATGTACTGGTTGAACTCCCCGTTCTCGTTGCCCTGGCCCAGCATCGGGTAGAGCAGGGCGAGGCCGGCGAGCGGCAGCACCAGGCGCCACCACAGGCGGCGCCGCGAGGGCTTGGCCGTGCGGACCACGCCCAGCGGTTCGATCACCACGCCGCGCAGGGCGAAGAGCGTCACCGCCACGGCCGCCGCCGGCACCGCGAAGGCCACCACGGCCACCAGGGCGGGAGCGGGGTCGATGTCCTGCGGGAAGACGCTGATGCCCATCAGCTCCAGCTTGCTGGCCGCCTGCCGCACCACGAGGAACACACCGGCTCCGACGAGCAGGCCGAGCAGGGCACCCGAGGCCGCCTCGCCCGCCGCGATCCGCCGCACCATACGGCCGTCCGCGCCGATCAGCCGCAGGGCCGCGAGCCGCCGGTCGCGGCGCTCGCCGCCGAACCGTACGGCGGTCGCGATGAAGACGGCGACCGGCATCAGGAGCACGATGACGACGATCAGAGTGAGCAGCAGCAGAATCGGGTCCAAGGGCTCCGGCTCCGGCGCATTGCCGAAGTGGTCGATCCGCTCGACCGGGTAGCCGGTGGGATGCAGGCCCGCCACGCCCTTGATGTACATGAGTTCCGCGGGACCGGTCAGCCCCGCCTCCCCGATCGTGCCGACGATCCGGGCGTCCAGGCGGTCGCGCAGCAGAGCCGAGTCCTCGGCCCCGAGCAGCCGCGCGAGCGCGGGCGAGACCACCATCTCGCCGGGCTTCGGATACGCCGAGATCCCGGGCGGCAGGGGAGCCTTGTCGCCCTCCGGCTGCATCAGCCGGCCGCGGATGGAGGTGCCGCGGAACTCGGTGTCGGCCATCGCGACCACGACGGTGTCATCGGCCTTCGGCATCTGCGTCACGGAGAACCGCAGATCGGTGCGGGCGTCCTCGCGCTTGTCGCGCGCGCCGATCGCGTTCGGCACGGCGGTGGTCACCAGCAGCAGCGCCACCCCGAGCCCGACACCGACCGCCGTGAGCACGGTGCGCACCCAGCCCTCGCGGCCACCCGTGACCGCGAACCTGGCGCCCATGGCCAGGTCCCTGAACCACACGTTCACAGGGCGGGCTCCATGTCACGGGACTTGCCGTCGCGTACGACGATCTCGCGGTCCGAGTACGCGGCCACGCGCGCCTCGTGCGTGACGAGGACGACGGCGGCATTCGTCGAACGGGCCGCCTCCGTCAGAAGCTGCATCACCCGCTCGCCGTTGAGCGAGTCGAGCGCGCCGGTCGGCTCGTCCGCGAACAGCACGCGCGGCCCGGTCACCAGCGAACGCGCCACGGCGACCCGCTGACCCTGACCGCCGGACACCTCACCGGGACGCTTCTTCGCGAGGTCGTCCACCTCCAGGCGCTCCATCCAGTGCAGCGCGGCCCGCTCGGCCTCCTTGCGCTTGGTGCCGTTCAGACGCAGCGGGAGCGCCACGTTCTCCACGCAGCTCAACTCCGGTACGAGCTGGCCGAACTGGAAGACGAACCCGAACTCGGAGCGTCGCAGCGCACTGCGCTCGCCGTCGCTCATCGCGCTCAGCTCACGGCCGTTGTACGTGATGGTCCCGGAGTCGGGCGTCACGATGCCGGCGAGGCAGTGCAGCAGCGTGGACTTGCCGGACCCGGAGGGGCCCATGACGGCGACGACCTCGCCGGGGTGGATGGAGAAGTGCGCGCCGTCGAGCGCGGCGGTCGGGCCGTACGCCTTGCGCAGGTCGTGCGCGGTGAGCAGGGAACCTGCGGGAGCGGTCTGCGTACTCATCGGGAAGCCACCTCCGCGGCGAGCTTGTCGAGGCGCGCGGCGGTGAGCTCCAGCCAGCGCAGATCGGCCTCCAGGTGGAACAGGGCGTGGTCGCAGATCAGCTGGTCCGCGAGGTCGCCCTTGCGCTTGCGCTCGGTGAGCATCCGCATCATCCGCAGGTGCTCCGAGCGCTGCGTGTCGAGGAGGTCGGCGGCGTCGCGTCCGGTCAGGAGCGCGAGGACGACCTTCGTGTAGAGGGTCGAGGAGAGATACGGCTCCGGCTTCTCGGGCGCGGCCAGCCACTTCTCGACGTCGGTGATCCCGGCTTCGGTGATCGCGTACCGCTTGCGCTCGGGACCACCTCCCGCCTCGACCCCGTCGACCTCGACGAGCCCGTTCTTCAGGAGCCTCGACATCGTCGAGTAGACCTGGCCGTAGTGCAGCGGCTTGTCGTGGCCGAACTTCTCGTCGAAGGTGCGCTTCAGGTCGTACCCGTGGCGCGGACCGCTTTCCAAAAGCCCGAGGAGCGTGTGTCCGATACTCATGGGCGCCACTGTACACACGGTGTATACCTCGTGTGTATACGCGGGGTGCATAGCGCTGTCCGCGCATGCGGAAGGGGCGCCGACCTCGCAGGTCAGCGCCCCTTGTCACGATTCGGTGGCGGAATCGGAGTTGCCGGAAGAGCTGTCGGACGGATCCTTCGGCGGCCGTCCCCGGCGTGGCAACGGCCCCGCGGCCCCCGGCAGCCTCCCCGCTTCCTTCAGCGCCTGCCGCAGCAGGAACTCGATCTGCGCGTTCGCCGACCGCAGCTCGTCCCCGGCCCACCGCGCCAGCGCGTCGTACACGAGCGGATCGAGCCGGAGCAGCACCTGCTTGCGCGCGGCCGGCCGCCGGCCGGAGCCGGGTCCGGATTCCGGCTCCGGACTCACTGGTACAGCGTCCCGGTGTTCAGGACCGGCTGCGCCGCACGGTCACCGCACAGCACCACCATCAGGTTGGACACCATCGCCGCCTTGCGCTCCTGGTCCAGCTCGACGATGTCCTGCTCGGTGATGCGCGCGATCGCCGACTCGACCATGCCGACCGCGCCCTCGACGATCTGCTGCCGCGCCGCGACCACGGCGCCGGCCTGCTGGCGCTGGAGCATGGCCGAGGCGATCTCGGGTGCGTACGCGAGGTGCGTGAAACGGGACTCGATGATCCGCACGCCCGCCGCCTCGACCCGCGCGTGCAGCTCGATCGCCAGCTTCTCGGTGATCTCCTCGGCGTTCTCGCGCAGCGAGAGCTGCTCCGAGTCGTACGCGTCATAGGGGTACTCGATCGCGATGTGCCGCACGGCCGCCTCGGTCTGCGTGGAGACGAACTCCACGAAGTCGTCCACCTCGAAGGAGGCCTGCGCGGTGTCCTCCACCTTCCAGACCACGACCGCGGCCAGCTCGATGGGGTTGCCGTAGGCGTCGTTGACCTTGAGGACGGCCGTCTCGTGGTTGCGCACGCGCGTCGAGATCTTCGTACGCGAGGTGAGGGGATTGACCCAGCGCAGGCCGTCCTCGCGGATCGTGCCGCGGTAGCGCCCGAAGAGCTGCACGACGCGGGCCTCGCCCGGTGCCACCATGTTCAGCCCGCACATCGCGAGGAACGCGGCGAGGCCGATCAGGATCCCGCCGATGATCAGGCCCGCCTTCGCGCCGCCGGCGTCCACGCCGGTCGCGGCGACCACGAGCCCGACGCCCGCGAGCAGCCCCACGAGCCCGAAGAGCAGGGCGAGCCCGCCCCCGATGGAATGCGCCTGGAACTCCCGTACGCGCGGCTCCGGCATCTGCGGAACGTCGGGTGTGGGCGTGCTGTCCGCTGCGGTCATCTCTGGCTCCCCGTGAGTGTCCACTGAGTGTCTACGCCGGCGAACGAAGCCGCCGACCTAGCAAAGTGATATCACTTTAGCGCACCGACGAGACCAGCGCCACATTGCTGTGAAGCGTCGCGAATGCGGGTCAACTCCCGCAAAACGGACCGGTCATGGGAACGGAACCGATCCTTCACATCCGGAGGAGCAACCGTTCGGGGCCTCGGGTAGTCGGTTCCTGTAGGACAGGTGCTGATTGTCACGTCCGTAAAAGACCGGATCGTCATCCCTTTGTCCCCAGCTGCGGTGTTAGCTTTCTGAGCTGACCCGGGGGGAAGCCGAGACACGACTGGAGCTACGCGAACCATGGGCCGAGCGGAAGACAGACGAGCGCGGCAGCGCGGCGGCGGTGCCCGCCGGGCAGCGACCCCGCCGTCGGCCGGTGCCCGGCGGATGGAGCGCGACCCGGGCGTGGGGCACCCGCGTGGACACCGTTCCATGGGATCGCCTTCGGACGGCTACGGCTACGGCCGTCAGACGCACAGCCGCGGCCACGCGCCCGGGAGCGGCGGGCCCGCCTCCGGCGGCGGCCGCGCCGACCGGCGCAGGGCGGCCTCGCGCAAGGACGACCGCAGCCTCATACGCCGGATCTTCACCTGGAAGAAGATCGTCGGCACGTTCTTCGGTCTGATCCTGCTGGGCATGGCGGCGGCCGTCGGCCTCTACTGGTACGTCGATGTCCCGGACCCCAACATCGACGCGACCCAGCAGAGCAACGTCTACAAGGACGTCAACGGCAAGACGATCGCGAACATCGGCAAGACCAAACGCGAGATCGTCGGCCTCGACAAGATCCCGCAGAAGGTCCAGCGGGCCGTCGTGGCCGCCGAGAACAAGACCTTCTACAAGGACCCCGGCGTCGACATCAAGGGCACGACCCGCGGTGTCCTCAACACGCTCATGGGCAAGGGCAAGCAGGGTGGTTCCACGATCACCCAGCAGTACGTGAAGAACTTCTACCTGACCCAGGACCAGACGGTCAGCCGCAAGGTCCAGGAGCTGGTGATCGCCCTCAAGGTCGACCGCCAGACCTCCAAGGAGGAGATCCTCGCCGGCTACCTGAACACCAGCTACTTCGGCCGGGGTGTCTACGGCATCCAGGCCGCGGCCCAGGCCTACTACGGCAAGGACGCGGACAAGCTCACCCTCTCCGAGGGCGCGTACCTCGCCGCCCTGCTCCAGGCGCCGAACCAGTACGACTTCGCGATCGCCTCGGACACGGGCAAGAAGCTCGCCAAGCAGCGCTGGGCCTACGCGCTCGACAACATGGTCGAGATGGGCTGGCTGACTCAGTCCGAGCGTGCCGAGCAGGAGTTCGTGGAGCCCAAGAAGCCCACGCAGGCCGCGGGCATGCAGGGGCAGAACGGGTACTTCATCGAGGCCGCCAAGAACGAGCTGGCCCGGCATCTGATGGAAAAGGAGGATCTGACGGCGGGGCAGGCCCTCGCCAAGATCGACCAGGGTGGCTGGACCATCCAGCTCAACATCGATCCGAAGAAGCAGAAGGCGCTCGAGAAGGCCGTCAAGCAGGAGCTCACCGACAAGCTCGACCCGAAGCAGCGCAAGGTCGACGCCGCGGTGCAGGCCGGTGCCGTGTCCGTCGACCCGAAGACCGGGAAGATCGTCGCCATGTACGGCGGCGAGGACGCGATCAAGCACCGCAACATGGCCATCCAGTACGACTACCAGGCGTCCTCCACCTTCAAGCCGGTGATCCTCGCGGCGGCGCTCGAGCACGGGGCGACAGCCAAGAACGGCAGCCCGGAGGGGCAGCCGATCACGCCGAACACGATCTACGACGGCGACAGCGAGACGAAGGTCGACTTCGGCGGCCAGACCTATGCCCCGCCGAACGAGGGCAAGAAGGACTACGGCGACGTCACCGTCCAGCGCGGCATGGACAAGTCCATCAACTCGGTGTTCGCGGGTCTGGGTGCCGACGTCGGCATGGACAAGGTCAAGGAGACCGCCGAGGCCCTCGGGATGCGGGAGTTCGAGCCGCACCCCGCCATGACCCTGGGTTCGATGGGCGCCAGCCCGCTCGACATGGCCGGTGTCTTCGCGACCTTCGACGCCCACGGCAAGAAGGTCACGCCGTCCATCATCAAGAAGGCGGAGCACAAGGACGGCAACTACGTGCCCGAGCCGATCGGTGACCAGGTGATCAGCCGGGAGACCGCCGACACCATCACTTCGGTCCTTCAGGGCGTGACCAACGACGGTACGGGCGCCACCGTGCTGCGCGGTCCGTACGCGGGCAAGTACAAGGCGGCGGGCAAGACCGGTACGTCGGACAACAACGTCTCGGCGCTCTTCGCGGGCTATACCCCCGAACTGGTCACCGTCGTCGGTGTCTACGGTGAGGCGCCCGAGGGCGGCGGAGGTCTCAAGCGTCCCGACGGCAAGCCCGCCGAGTCCGGCAACCACGTCTCGCTGCGCGGTGCCGGCGGCGAGGACACCATCCACGGTTCCGGCTTCCCGTCCCGCATCTGGGCCGCCTACACCCTCGGCGCCCTGAACGGCGGCTCGGACGCGCGCTTCGAGCTGGAGACGGACATGGGCGTGGGCGTCGCGCCGCCGCCCACCACCGCGCCGCCCGAGACCCAGGACCCGACGACGGAGCCGCCGAAGACGCAGGAGCCGACGACCGAACCGCCGTCGACCGACCCGACGACCGAGCCGCCCTCGGCGGACCCGACGACCGATCCTCCGTCGTCGATCGATCCGACGTACGAGCCGCCGATCACGCTCGACCCGGACCCGGACGATCCCGGCGGTGACAACGGCAACGGAAAGCCACGGGACTGACGCGGACCCAGGCCCGCACGGGACCCTCGAAGGCGCCCGGAACCTCCACGGTTCCGGGCGCCTTCGTGTGCCCAACGGGCTGCACCTGAGGGCAAGTCGGGGTTCCCTGCGGTAACGGCCGGCACGCGCATTGACTTCTCACCCCGCCCGTATCTGAATGTCCGTCAGATGCGCGTCACGTATGGGCCTGGTGCGCAGGGGGTGTGCGCCGGGCGGCAGGCGAGGGGGTTTCCGATGCGACTGGGACCGCGACCGCGAAGACCTGCGGGGCGCGTACCCGGGGCCGTCCCGCGGCTCCGCCGGCCCGTCCCGCGGCTCCGCCGGCCCGGGGCGCGGCGCTTGGTCGCGGCGGCCGCGTCCGTCCTGCTCCTGGCGTCCGGTGCGGCGGGCGCGGCCGAGTCGCCGAGCCCCGGGGCCTCGCAGGAGACCGCCGAGACCCCGGACCGGGGCGTGACCACCGAACCCACCGTCGACTGCCGGCTCCCCGCCGGACAGGGCGACACCCGCGGCCCGCAGAAGATCACCGTGAAGCTCAGCCCTGCCACGGTCGCCCCCGGCGGCACCGTCCACGTCGAAGTGGAGCTCGGGCCGACGCCCGCGACCAGTCCGCTCGCGCTGGCAGACACCCCGTTCACGGCCGGCATCGAGTTCGCGCTCTCCGGAGGCGCGGACGGCACGGTCACCGTCTTCGGCGAGCCGACCGCCGTGGACATCCCGCTCGCCCCGTCCCGTATCCAAGTCCCGTCCTACGAGGGCGACTTCATGATGCCGGTGGGCGCCCGCGGCCCGGTGCGACTCACGCCCACCCGGACCCTCACCGTCACCCGCGTCCTGGACCGCGATCACGAGACGCCGTGCGTCGTACGGTCGGGGGTGCAGCCCGTCGGCACGGTCGAGGTGGCCGGAGTCGCCCACCCGGCCCCGACGCTCACGCTGCCCGACCGGCGACCGTCCGAGCCGGGCGCCGCGGTCGCCCTCAGTGGCGCGGGCTGGACTCCGGGCGGCACGCCGCGTGCGCTGCTGTGCGCGCAGGACGGGTCCGCGTGCAGCCCGGCCGGGTTCACGGACAGCTCGCTCGCGGTGGACGCGGCCGGCGTCCTCGCGGGGACGGTCACGTTGGCGGGCGCCGACCTGGTCGCTCCCGCCGCCCACCGCGTACGCCTCTTCGACGGCGCCCGGGAGGCGAGCGCCCGCCTCACCGTCGCCGCACCGCCCGCAGCCCCCGGCGCCCCGGACCCGACGGACCTGCTCCCCGAACGCACCGAGGACGATCCCGCGGCCCCGGCCACCCAGGACCCCGCACCCTCCCCGCCCCCGCACCCGGACCCCACCGCACCGGAAGGGGGGCAAGCCGACGCCCCCCACGCCTCCCAACACCTCGCCGCGTACATCACCCCGGGCCCGCTCGCGATGGACCAGTCCGGGGACGCCGTCGACTTCGGCACCTTCGAGCTCGGCGAACAGTCCACGGCGACCAGCGCGTTGAACACGGTCACGGTCACCGACGGCCGCGGTCACAACATCGGCTGGTCCCTCACGGCGACCCTGACCGACCTCAGGACCGCGCACGGCGCCACGATCCCGGCGGAGTCGGTCCGCTGGAAGCCGAAGTGCGCGGGCCAACCGGGCAGCGTGGGCCGCCCCAAGGCCGGCACGCCGGGCCCACTCGGCCCGCAGGCTTCCTCACTCTGCACGATGGGCCACCACGCGAGGACGCCGATGACGGGCGGCAAATTCACGGCGGACGCCCAACTCACCCTGACGGTCCCGGGTTTCGTTCCCCCGGGCGAGTACGAGGCCACCCTCCAGCTGACCCTGCTGTGAGGGCACGATCAGCCCGTCCAGCCACTGAGGACTGGGGCAACTCTCAGCCCGTCCGGCGTTTGAGGACGAGCGCCGTTCAGGCGCGATCGGGGGCAAGGGGCGAAGCCCCAAAGGGGGGTGCAGGGGGCGAAGCCCCGCGTGGGTGCCCACCAAGGCGGGCCGGGGCCGTCAGCCCCAGCTCAGGTGCCCACCCAGGGCCCTGGGCGCAGTCCAGTTCGGATGCCCACCCAGGGGGTCCGGGGGCGTAGCCCCCGGTTTCGGGAAGGGGCGGGTAGGGGAAAACCGCCCCCACCGCAACCACACCCCACCCGCACCCGAAAGGCCCGAGAACCCCGCCTCACCGATTCAACTCGAACCACACAACCTTCCCGGTGGACAACCGCGTAGCCCCCCACCGCCGAGCCATCCGGTTCACCAGATACAGCCCGCGCCCACCCTCATCCGTAGCCCGCGCCTGCCGCAGCCGCGGCAACTGCGGTACGTCGTCCACGACTTCGCACCGCAGCACATCGGTCCGGAGCAGCCGCAGCGTTATGGGCCGTGACGCGTACCGCACCGCGTTCGTCACGACCTCGCTCACCAGCAGCTCCACCGCATCCGTATGCGACTCGAGGTCCCAGCGCTCCAGCGCCCGCCGCGCCAGACGCCGCGCACGCGAGGGCGCCGAGTCCTCGGGCTCCAGGTACCAGTACGCGACATCACTCGGCGCGATCCCGTCGAACCGGGCCGCGAGCAAAGCGATGTCGTCGTCCCGGTCGCCCGGACCGAGCATGTCGAGCACGTCGTCGCACAGCGCCTCCAGCGGCGGCGAGTGGTCCTGCCCGGTCAACTCGGCCGCGGCGGCCAGCCGTTCCCGCAGCTGCTCGATCCCGGTCCACACATCGCGCAGCCGCGACTCCACCAGGCCGTCCGTGTACAGGAGCAGCGTCGCCCCGGCCGGCGCGTCCAGCTCCACGGCCTCGAAGTCCACCCCGCCCACGCCGATCGGCGCACCCGCGGGCACCCGCAGCACCTCGGCACGCCCGCCGATGTGCAGCAGGACCGGCGGCGGATGCCCGGCGTTGGCGATGGTGATGCGGTGCGACACCGGGTCGTACACCGCGTACAGACAGGTGGCCATCCGGTCCGAACCGAGCCGCTGCGCCTGCTCGTCCAGGTGGTGCAGCACCTCCTGCGGCGGCAGGTCGAGCCCGGCGAGCGTCTGCGCCGTCGTCCTGAGCTGCCCCATGATCGCGGCGGAGGTCATCGAGTGCCCCATGACGTCGCCGACCACGAGGGCGACCCGGCTGCCCGGCAGCGGAATCGCGTCGTACCAGTCACCGCCCACCCGGGCGGTCTCCGCGGCCGGCAGATAGCGGCTCGCGAGCTTCACGCCCGTGGGCTGCGGCAGCGTCTCGGGCAGCATCGTGCGCTGCAACTCGTCGGCGATGTACGCCTCGCGCCCGTACAGGACCGCCTTGTCGATCCCGAGCGCGGTGTGCGTGGCGAGCTGGGCCGCGACCAGCAGGTCGTCCGCCTCGAAGGCGGCCCGCTCGGGCCGGCGCAGGAACACCGCCGCGCCGATCACCCGCCGGCGCCCGCGCAGCGGCGCGAGGATCACCCGCCGCGGGCTGGGCAACGACCGCTCCTCGCCGAGCAGTTCGGGCAGCGCGGCCCGCGCGGTGTCCGACTCCCCGAACACCGGCCGCACCCCGCGCAGCACTTCGGCCAGCGCCCCGCCGGCCCGCACCTCGCACAGCTCGGCGGCCGGCGCGGCGTCCGGCTGGAGCTGGAGGACGGGCTGGAGCACACCGTCGGACAGGGAGTCCTCGGTGTCCTCGGGGGCGTCGGGTATCCGGTCGGTGCGGCGCAGCCGCAGCACCACGGGCCCGACGGGCCGCTCCTCGCCCACGGGCAGCGGATCGCGCAGATACACCAGGATCGAGTCGGAGAACGTGGGCACGGTGGACCGGCACAGCCCCATCACGATCTCGTCGAGGTCCATGCCGCGGGCGATCCGCCGGGTCGCGGAGCCCACGAACCGCAGCCGGTCGCCCTCACGCCGCGCCTTGTCGCCACCGCGTCCGGAGCCGCGCTCACTGCCGCGCCCGGAGCCGGGTCCGGAGCCGTGCTCGGTCCCGCGTCCGTTCCCGCGCTCGCCGCCGTTGCCGCGCGCCCCGGGCACCCCGCCGTCGCCGGAGGTGCCGGCATCAGGCGCGGCACCGGTGTCCGGGCGCGCCCCGGGCCGTGCCGCGGACCGTGCCCCCGGGCGCGCCTCGGCGGCCGCGGGCCCTTCCGGCACCTGCGCGTGCTCGGTGGCGGCGGGCGGCTCGGCGGCGCCGCGGTCACCCTGGGCGGGTAACCCCTTGGCAGCGTTGTCCTGCGGCGGCTGGGGCTGCGACTGGGATTGCAGGACCGCCCCGCGGGCTTCCGCGGGGCCGGTCGCGCCGGCCGCTGCCGTTCGGCCGGCGTCGTGGGAGGTGGGGTGCTCCGTCACGCGTGTGGAATCCGTCCGTCGATCGAGCCCCGCACGTTCTCTTGGTTCACGTCCTTGCCACCCCTCAGTGACGCTCCGTCAAGCCGTGCGCAAGCCCCGCGAGTTAACACTTCCGGACGTTGATCCTACGTTTGGACCATGGGGGCGCATCAAGGGTCTCATGTGGACACATGCGCGGGCGTACGATCCCAGTCCTCCGGCAGAACCGGCCTGCGCCAGGCCGGATCCGGGCGCCACTGCGGCCACCCGTCGCAGAACGGCGACCCCCAGGCCCGTACAACCTCCACCGCCGCACGACCCGCCTGCCGCACCGCGCGTGCCTGCGCGGCGTCCATCAGACCGACGCGCTGGGCCTCGGCGAACTCGTCCTCATCTCGCCAATGCCAGCGGCGGTCGGGCTGTACGGAGATGTCGAGGAAGTGGTCCTCGGAGTCCACGCCGCCCGACCAACGGGCCAGCGGCTCCTCGAGGTTGACGTAGTAGTTCTTGAACCGCCAGCCCTGCTCCCAGAACAGCCACACCGACCAGGCCTCGCCGGGCCGGGCCAGCTTGAGCACCCCGGTGCCGTGCCACCGGTCGCGTACGACGGCGCGCGGCTTGGTGTAGCGGGTGGCCAGGGGCTCGTGGTGGACGGGCGTGCCGTCGGCGAGCACCGGCCGTACGCACTCGGTGCCGGGCGCCATCCACACGGCGAGCAGGTCGGCGGTGTCGCGGACGACGGTCACGGGGCGGCAGATGTGCACGGCGTCGCCGCCGTTCTCCCGGTAGCGCCACAGGATGTGGCTCCCCGGCGCCCAGCGCTCCACTCCGTCGGCGGTGATCGCGTGCTCTTCCATGACCAGATATTAGGTGGCCGCCCGGCCGGGGCCCGAGGGAGATCCGGTCACGGCCGTGTCATCCGCAGCACGTCGAGCGCCTGGTCGAGCTGCTCCTCCGTGAGCAACCCCCGCTCGACATAACCCGACTCGAGCACGACCTCCCGGATCGTCCTGCGCTCGGCGAGGGACTTCTTCGCGACCTTCGCCGCCTCCTCGTACCCGATGTACTTGTTGAGCGGGGTCACGACGGACGGCGAGGACTCGGCGTACTCGCGGGCCCGCTCGGCGTTCGCGGTGATCCCGTCCACCGTGCGGTCGGCAAGCAGCCGCGAGGCGTTGGCGAGCAGGCGGACCGACTCAAGGACGTTCTTCGCGAGGACCGGCAGCATGACGTTGAGCTCGAAGTTCCCCGCCGCTCCCGCCACCGACACCGTCACGTCGTTGCCCTGCACCTGGGCCGCCACCATGAGCACGGCCTCCGGGATCACCGGGTTGACCTTGCCCGGCATGATCGACGAACCCGGCTGGAGATCCGGCAGGTTGATCTCGGCGAGCCCGGTGCGCGGGCCCGAGGCCATCCACCGCAGATCATTCGCGATCTTCGTGAGGCCGACCGCGATCGTCCGCAGCTGGCCCGAGGTCTCGACCAGGCCGTCCCGCGCGCCCTGCGCCTCGAAGTGGTCGCGGGCCTCGGTCAGGGGCAGCCCGGTGGCCTCGGCGACCTCCTCGATCACCGCGGCCGAGAACCCGGCCGGGGTGTTGATCCCCGTACCGACCGCGGTCCCGCCGAGCGGCAGCTCCGCGAGCCGGGGGAGCGAGGCCTTCAACCGCTCGACTCCGTACCGGACTTGGGCCGCGTACCCGCCGAACTCCTGGCCCAGCGTGACGGGCGTGGCGTCCATCAGATGCGTCCGCCCCGACTTCACGACCTCGGCGAACTCCCCGGACTTGCGCTCCAGCGACGCGGCGAGGTGCTCGAGCGCCGGGATCAGATCCCGCGTGACCGCCTCGGTCGCGGCGATGTGGATCGAGGACGGGAACACGTCGTTGGAGGACTGGGAGGCGTTCACATGGTCGTTGGGGTGTACGTCCCGGCCGAGCCGCTCGCTCGCGAGGGTGGCGATCACCTCGTTGGTGTTCATGTTGGACGAGGTGCCGGAGCCGGTCTGGAACACGTCCACCGGGAAGTGCTCGTCCCACTTCCCCTCGGCGACCTCGGCCGCCGCCGCCTCGATGGCCTCGGCGACGTCCTTGTCGATCACGCCGAGCGACGCGTTCACCTTCGCCGCCGCGCCCTTGATCTGCGCGAGGGCCCGGATGTGGGCGCGCTCGATGCGCTGCCCGGAGACCGGGAAGTTCTGCACGGCGCGCTGGGTCTGCGCGCGCCACTTGGCGTGCGCGGGCACCCGCACCTCGCCCATGGAGTCGTGCTCGATCCGGTACGCGTCCGCGTCGTGCGTCATCGCCATGCCTCCCGCAGGGGTCGTTGTTACGGAGAGCAGCAGCCGAGTACCCGCTATTCCCGCACCGGCCCTCTCCGACGAGCCGCGATCCGGCGCCCGTCTTATGTTCGAGACATGATCGGAATACTCTCCGTAGTCGCGGGAGCACTCCTGGCGACCACGCTCACCCCGCAGGCCGCCACCGGCCAGCCCCTCCGGGCCCCCTCGGGTCCCGCCGCCTACGCCCCGGACGCCTCCGAGGCCGCGACCCGCGCCTACTGGACCCCGGAACGCATGCGTGCGGCCGACAGCATCCCGCCCGACGCCGTCGCCGACGGCATCCCGCCCGGCGACGCAGCCGTCCGCAGCGCGCCCGCAGGCGACGAGGAGCGCCCCGGCGGCGTCCCCTGGACTCTCGGCGCCGAACCCGTGCGCAACGTCGGCAAGCTCTTCCTGACGATCCGCCCGGCCAAAGAGGGCGGTCCCGAGCGCGACGCCTCCTGCACCGCCGCCGTGGTCCGCTCCGGCAACCGCAGCGTCGTCGCCACGGCCGCGCACTGCGTGTACCTGAACGCGGCGGGCGGCTGGATGAAGCGGATGATCTTCGTGCCGGCGTACGACAAGGGCGAGGCCCCGTACGGGAGTTACGTGGCGAAGTCCGGCGGTGTCGACGCGGCCTGGCAGAGCGGCGAGGACCACGAGGCGGACTTCGCCTTCCTGCTCCTCGGCCCGGACGAACAGGGCCGCCGCGTCGAGGACGTGACCGGCGCGCGCCGCGCGGTCTTCGAGCCGGTGGCGGGGGAGAAGACGGCGCTCGGCTACCCGGTCGACAAGCCGTACGACGGCGAGACCCTCCAGTACTGCTCGGGCCCGGTCACGGCGATCACCGACGAGCGCCTCAAGGGCGGCGAGCAGCTGGCGCCCTGCCGTATGACGCACGGCGCGAGCGGCGGCCCCTGGTACGCCCGTACGCCCGAAGGCGAGGACGTCCAGGTCGCCGTGACCAGCTCGCGCCCGAAGGAGCCCGCGTTCGAGAACGCGGCCTGGGGCGCGGTGTTCACGGCGAAGGCGCGCACGCTGTTCGAGGACGTGGGCCGCGCCGGCGGGTGAGGCGGTCGAAGAACGGAGGAGGCGGGGGTCCGGCGCCGCGCGCCGGACCCCCGCCTCGCCCCGTCCTGAGATGCCGGGCGACCCGCCCTACTCCGCGAACACGATCACCGTGAACACGAAGAACAGCCCGATCAGAACCGGCCAGTACAGAAGCGTCGGCAGCAGGTTGTCCCGCCACTCCAGGGCCCGCACCTTCGTCTCCGTACCGAGAATGATCGCGTTGGCGAAGATGCCCATGATCACCACGTACTGGGCGATCGCGAAGAACTCCATGTAACTGAGCGAGGTGTCGCCGACGATCTCGCGGATCTGCGTCTGGTCCACCACCACCACGAGCAGCAGCGACACCGCGAACGAGATCGCCGTCCAGGTCGAGAACCCGAACCGCGGATTGCGCCGGTCGTCCTTCGTGTACACGAAGAGCGCCAGGAACATGATCGCGGCGATGAACAGCGACTGGAGCAGCTTGCCGGTCATCGGCCCCGCGTAGCTGCGCGCGACCCCGATGTTGAAGTACATGTCCGGCGCCTTGACGTTGGGCCCGGCGAAGGGCCGTACGCCATAGGTCATCGAGTACTCGTGCTCCTGATAGCTGTACGCCGTGTAGTACGGGCTCCAGCCCTCGGACACGATCGACTGGTCCAGGCCCAGGCGGTCGTACTTCCACGGCGGGTACGAGGAGAAGTCGGGCACGATCATCTCGGGCTCGAACGCGCTGACCGTCCACATCCGCAGCCAGATGTTCTGCTTGTCCAGCGGGTACTTGGAGTAGCTGAACTTCTGCCGCAGGGTCAGGTTGAAGTGCCAGCCGCGCACCTGCTGCCCGTTGGGCAGGTCCACTTTGTAGACCTCGTCCATCGAGTACCCGTCGGGTGCCTCGGGGAAGGTCACCGCGCGGCTGCTCTCCGGGATGTCCTTCGTGTAGCGCTGCCACACGTAGCCGTTGACCTCGACCTCCTGCGGGCCCGTGAACTTCGCGCCCTGGATGAAGAGTCCGGTCGGGATCAGCTTCAGCTGCCCCATCACCTTCGGCCCGAAGTACTCGCCGAGCACCTTCTTCGTCTCGGCGTCCGACTTCACTGCGGTGCCGACGATCGTGTTGATGTTCTTGTCGTTGTTGACGATCTGCCAGATCGTGACCGTGCCGAGGATGAAGACCGCGGTGGCCGCGACCGACATCAGCACGCAGCGCTTGGTCGTGAGCAGGAAGGGACGCAGCAGCGCGGCCGCGAGGCTCAGGGCGAACAGGACGGAACAGATCACCAGCGGCGCCCAGTTGTCGCGCTGGGTGTGCCCCGCGTCCACGTCCTCGGAGAAGTAGAGGGCCGCGGTGACGACCGTGGCGACGGCGGTCAGGCCCAGGACGACCCAGTTGACCCGCTCCAGGCGGCGCGGCCAGACCCCGGTGGCGGGGGTCTCGGGCTCGTCACCCCGGTCACCGTCCCTGTCACCGCTCCCCTCGCCGTCTCCTCCGCCGCCCCCGTCTCCGCCACCGGGGTCCACCGAGCCCTTCGCGTCCTGCGTGTCCTGCGTGTTCTTCGCGTCCCGCGCCCCCTCGGCCCCGGCTCGGCGCCGCGCCTCTTCCTCCATGCCCGCGGTCGCCTGTGCCGTGGCCGCCGCGGCCGCCGCGGCGGTGGCGGCCGCGGGGTTCGGCTCGGTGCCGGGGGTCAGGGATTCCATCCCCGGCGCGGGCGGCTCGATGCCCGGCTCGGGGCCGCCGGGCCCGTCGGGTGTCGGTGTCGGGTCCTCGATGCTCATCTCAGACCGCCGTCATCGGCCGCTGCCGGCGTTCGGCGCGGGACTCGCGTTCTGCTGCGGGTTCTGCGCCGGGTTGGCGTTCTGCTGAGGGTTCTGCGCCTGGTTCGCGTTCTTCGGCGGCGTGAACGTGAACTCGGGCAGCTCGAACGGCAGCACCTGGCCGACCACGCTCAGCGCGATGTTCACGAACACATCGGCGGCCAGGAAGGACATGTGCATCATCGAGAAGCCCGCGTGGATCGCGGTACCCGGCAGGTCGCCCTTCGCCGCGGCCTCGCGGATCGCCTTGTTCTCCGCCTTGAGCGCCTGGATCGTGCCTTCCAGGACGCGGTACGCCTTGGCCCGGTCGGAGCGCGGCGGGCCGCCCGCGAACCCGCCGAGCAGGTTGTCGAGGCTGGCGTTGGCCTTCAGTTCGGCGGCCAGGAGCACCTTCGGGTCCTTCTCGCCGCCCAGCACCGTACCGGCGAAGTCGGCCACGTCACCGGCGCCGTTGCCGAACTTGCCGATGGTCTTCCAGGTCTTCGCCAGCGCCTTGCGCTTGCCGGGCAGGTCGGCGCCCTCGAACTCCGGGTACGGCGACTGGGACGGGTCCGGCGTGGGGTCGCCGCTGGCCTGCCCGGCCGGCTGCGAGGCGCCCGGCTGCTGCGAGGCGTTCGGCGCCGGCGGCCAGGAGAACGTCGGGAAGGTGAACCAGGGCGTGGGGCTCGGCGCCGCGGCCGGCTCCTGACCGCCCGGCTGCGCGGGCGGCGGCGTGGTGAGCGACGGCAGCGGAGGGAGCCGCGGCGGCTCCTGGTCCGACCCCGCGGCGGCCGGGCTGGGTTCCTTGGGCGCGGCCGACACGGCCGAGCCGAGTGCGAGCGTTCCGCACAGGGCGGCGGACAGTGCGACGGTCAGGAGCTGTTTCCGGTGCATGGGGACGGGTCCTTCCGTACGGGCACGGCGCGCCCGATGCGATCACGGTAGGTCCCACCCTTGGATACGCGAACACCCTCCGCAATCGGACGACTGCGGAGGGTGACCCGTTGGTGTGGCCGGGGGATATCCGGGGGATACCCGGGGGTTGTCAGTGGGGGCCGATAGCCTGGACGGGCCGGTGTGGCCCCCGGGAGGGAGGGGACTGTCCAGCCCCCCTGCTGCTACGCCTGGCCGGGCGCCCGCACCGGAATGTTCAGGATGGTCGGCGGTCCCGCCGGCTCCTGGAAGAAGTCGTTGCCCTTGTCGTCGACCACGATGAAGGCCGGGAAGTCCTCGACCTCGATCTTCCAGACGGCCTCCATGCCGTCGTCCTCGTTGTCGATGACCTCGATCTTCTTGATGCAGTCCTGCGCGAGGCGCGCGGCCGGGCCGCCGATCGAGCCGAGGTAGAAGCCGCCGTGCGTGTCGCACGCGTCGGTGACCTGCTTGGACCGGTTGCCCTTCGCGAGCATCACCATGGAGCCGCCCGCCGCCTGGAACTGCTCCACGTAACTGTCCATCCGCCCGGCCGTCGTCGGCCCGAACGAACCGGACGCGTAGCCCGCGGGGGTCTTGGCGGGGCCCGCGTAGTAGACCGGGTGGTCCTTGAGGTACTGCGGCATCTCGCCGCCCGCGTCGAGCCGCGCCTTGATCTTGGCGTGCGCGATGTCGCGCGCCACGACCAGCGGGCCGGTCAGCGAGAGGCGGGTCTTGACCGGGTACTTGGTGAGCTCGGCGAGGATCTCGTCCATCGGCCGGTTGAGGTCGATCCGTACGACGTCCTCGTCGGACCCGTCCGAAAGGTGCTCGTCGGTCGTGTCCGGCAGGAAGCGCGCCGGGTCCTTCTCCAGCTCCTCCAGGAAGACGCCCTCGGCCGTGATCTTCGCCAGGGCCTGGCGGTCGGCCGAGCAGGACACCGCGATCGCCACCGGGCAGGAGGCGCCGTGCCGGGGCAGGCGCACCACGCGTACGTCGTGGCAGAAGTACTTGCCGCCGAACTGGGCGCCGATGCCGAGCTTCTGCGTCAGCTCGAAGACCTTCTGCTCCAGCTCCTTGTCGCGGAAGCCGTGGCCGAGCTCGGAGCCCTCGGCGGGCAGCTCGTCCAGGTAGTGCGCGGAGGCGTACTTGGCGGTCTTCAGAGCGAACTCGGCGCTCGTACCGCCGACGACGATCGCGAGGTGGTACGGCGGGCAGGCGGCCGTACCGAGCGAGCGGATCTTCTCCTCCAGGAACTTCATCATGGAGGCCTCGTTCAGGACGGCCTTCGTCTCCTGGTACAGGAAGGACTTGTTGGCCGAGCCGCCGCCCTTGGCCATGAAGAGGAACTTGTACGCACCGCCGTCGGTGGCGTACAGCTCGATCTGCGCCGGCAGGTTGGAGCCGGTGTTCTTCTCGTCCCACATGGTCAGCGGGGCCATCTGCGAGTAGCGCAGGTTCAGGTTCTGGTACGCGTCGTAGATGCCCTTGGACAGAGCCTTCTCGTCGCCGCCCTCGGTCAGCACGTTCTGCCCGCGCTTGCCCATGACGATCGCCGTACCGGTGTCCTGGCACATGGGCAGCACGCCGGCCGCCGCGATGTTGGCGTTCTTCAGCAGGTCGAGCGCGACGAACTTGTCGTTGCCGCTCGCCTCCGGGTCGTCGATGATCCGGCGCAGCTGCGCGAGGTGGGCCGGGCGCAGGTAGTGCTGGATGTCGTGGATGGCCTCTTCCGCGAGCCTGCGCAGCGCCTCCGGCTCCACCTTCAGGAACGTCCGGCCGTCCGGCCCCTCGACGGTCGAGACACCCTCCGACGTCACCAGGCGGTACGGGGTGGTGTCCTCACCGGTCGGCAGCAGATCGGTGTACGCGAACTCCGGCATCTCGGGCCATTCCTCTATTCGACAGACAGCGGCTTGACGTCCTGTTGGCAAGCACCCTTAAGGGTAGGACCCGGGAGCGTCCCTGAACTTGTGAGGTAAGGCTCAGTTGTCGGGTTCACGGGGTAGTCGCGATCTATCGCGTTTCGTATGCTGCTGGATGTGGACCTCGAAAAGCAGCCCGACACCGAGCCCGAGCCGAAGCCTTCGCTGAAGAAGGCCGAGCCCGAGCGGCCGGCCCCCGCGCTCGCCGACCCGGCACCCCGGCCCGTGGGCCTGCGCGCCTCGGACGCGGACCGCGACCGCACGGCCGAGATCCTGGCGGCCGCGCTCGCCGAGGGCCGGCTCACCGCCGACGAGCACGCCGAGCGGATCGAGGGGGTGTATCAGGCCAAGACCGTGGCCGAGCTGGAGCCGTACGTCGCGGACCTGCCCGGCGCCCACCATGCGCCGCAGCCCGCCGCCCCCGTCGGCGACCAGCCGACCCCGGGCGCGGTCCCGGCCACCGCCGACGAGAACCTGGTCGCCGTCTTCAGCTCCACCACCCGCAAGGGCCGCTGGCGCGTGGGCCGCAGGACGCACGCGTACGCGGTCTTCGGCAATGTCGAGATCGACCTCACCGAGGCGATCTTCGAGTACCAGCAGGTGGTCATCAAGGCCGTCTCGGTGTTCGGCAACGTCGAGGTGAAGGTCCCCGAGAACATCTCGCTGCGCGGCAGCGGCAGCGGCATCTTCGGCAACTTCGAGGTCGAGGCCCTGGACTCCGCCGAGTCCGGCGCGCCCGTGGTCTTCGTCGATGGCTACGCGGTGCTCGGCAACATCGAGGCGCGCCCCAAGCGCGGCAAGTTCATCGAGGACCTGCACAAGTACGTGGGCCGCACGGTGGCCCGGCACATGCGCAAGCACCTCAACTGACCAGGAGCGCACGGCGGTTGACCGGGCTCACGGACTGGCCGGTAGTGATCGGCGGCTTCCGCACATCGGAACTCAGTGCATAGGCCCGCGCACAGCGGGTAGGGCTGCTGCATCGTCACTCGCTTGCGAATCCGTCGTCAGGAGTAGACCGTGCTGCACCCTCCGCATCAGTCCCTTCCGGTCACCGCGATCCCCGCGATCCCGACACAGAGGGTGCCGACGCGTGATTCGGAAGTCCCCTGGCACACGGAGGCGGTGTGCCGGCGTGACGAAGCAGGGCTGTTCTTCGCCCCGTCCAAGGAGCCCACGGCCGCGCGCCTGTCCCGCGAACAGGCCGCGAAGCGGGTCTGCGCCCGCTGTCCGGTGATGGTCGAATGCCGCGAACACGCCTTGCTCCAGCCCGAGCCCTACGGAGTCTGGGGCGGCCTGACCGCCGCGGAACGCAGGGTGGTCCTGGCCCGCCGCAGGCGCCGTGATGTGGAGCTGCAGAAGTCGGCGCACGCGGTTACGCGCATAGCCGCGGCCGGCTAGTCGCCGTCGTCACGCGTGCGGGGCGCCCTTCGGAGGAAGGGCGCCCCGCACGCGCGCACTGCTAGCGGGCGCGGTCGAAGTCCACGGCGCTGTAGGCGCGCAGCTTCGCCAGGCGATGCTCCGAGTCGATCTGGCGGATCGTGCCCGACTTCGAGCGCATGACCAGCGACGAGGTCGTGGCCGTCTCGGAGCGGTAGCGCACCCCGCGCAGCAGCTCGCCGTCCGTGATGCCGGTGGCGACGAAGAAGACGTTCTCGCCGGAGACCAGGTCGTTCGTCGACAGGACGCGGTCCAGGTCGTGGCCGGCGTCCAGGGCCCGCTGCCGCTCGGCCTCGTCCTTGGGCCAGAGCTTGCCCTGGATCACACCGCCGAGGCACTTGATCGCGCAGGCCGAGATGATGCCCTCCGGCGTCCCGCCGACACCGAGCAGCAGGTCGACACCCGTGCCCTCGCGCACCGCGAGGATCGAGCCGGCCACGTCGCCGTCCGAGATCAGCTTGATCCGGGCGCCGGTCTCGCGGATCTCCTTGATGATCCCCTCGTGGCGCGGGCGGTCCAGGATGACCACGGTGACGTCCTCGGGCGCGGCCTTCTTCGCCTTCGCGACCCGGCGGATGTTCACCGACACCGGCGCGTTGATGTCCACGTAGTCCGCGGCCTCGGGGCCGGTGACCAGCTTGTCCATGTAGAACACGGCCGACGGGTCGAACATCGTGCCCCGGTCGGCGGCGGCGAGCACCGCGATCGCGTTCGGCATGCCCTTGGCCGTCAGCGTGGTGCCGTCGATCGGGTCCACGGCGATGTCGCACTCGGCGCCGGTGCCGTCACCGATCCGCTCGCCGTTGAAGAGCATCGGCGCCTCGTCCTTCTCGCCCTCGCCGATGACGACCACGCCGTTCATCGAGACGGTCGAGACCAGGGTCCGCATGGCGCGCACGGCCGCACCGTCCGCGCCGTTCTTGTCGCCGCGGCCGACCCAGCGGCCGGCGGCCATGGCGGCGGCTTCGGTGACCCGGACGAGCTCCAGGGCGAGGTTGCGATCGGGAGCTTCGGAGGGGACCTCGAGCTCGGAGGGCAGGTGGTGCTGGTGCTCGGTCATCGGAGCGAACCTCTCTTGGGAACGGCGACGGCCGGATGAGGGTGTACCCCCGGACTCTATCGTTACGTCGACAAAATGAGCAGGGGGGGTCACTTCTGAGCGGACCCCGCACCGGGGCACAGGACGGACGTCCCTCGTCCTCGCGGCTGCCCTGCCGGACTGGCGGACCTGCGCACAGGGCGGACTCGCGCACCTGCGACCATGGGGGGCGTGGCAGGCAGCAAAGGCAGAACGACAGCGCAGACAGTCCGGGACATGGTCCTCTCGATGCTGGTCATCGGGGCCGTCGTCGCGGTGATCTACGTCTTCATCCCGCACGACGAGTCGGCGACCCCGACCCAGCGCGTGGACTACAAGGTCGAGCTCGCGACGGCGTCCCGCGCGGCCTCGTACCCGGTGCTCGCCCCGCAGGGCCTGCCCGAGGAGTGGAAGGCGACCTCGGTGCGCTACCGCGGCGCCGACGACGAGCACTGGCACCTGGGCTTCCACGGCCCCGACGGCAAGTACGTCGCGGTCGAGCAGACCTCGGGCAAGCCGGGCCCGTTCATCGCGGACAAGACGCAGGAGGCCGCGGACACCGGGAAGACCGAGCGCGTCGGCGGCAAGGAGTGGAAGCGCTACGAGGGTGAGGCGTACGACGCCCTCGTCCTCCAGGAGAACGGCGCCACCACCGTCGTCACGGGCAGCGGCTCCTTCAAGAGCCTGGTGAAGGTCGCCGAGGCTCTGCGCCCGGCTCCGGCGGACCAGGCCTGAGCCTTCCGGGGGTGCGGGGGCGGTCCGTCCGGTCCGCCTGTGAAGCGGATCACTCCGCCCTAGTCTTGGTTGAACTTTCAACGTAACGGGCCTATGGTCGTAACCGTCGACCCGATCGATGATCGATCATTCCGTCCGCCAACGGAATGCGGTCCCGGTCGGGACGCCGCCCCCACTCCGTACCGCCCGAAAAGGTTGCCTCGCATGACCCTCGCACTCGACGCCGCCGCTCAGGACCTCCTCTTCCGCGAGGCCCGCACCGCCAACACGTTCACCGACGAGCCGGTGACCGACGAGCAGGTTCAGGCGATTTACGACCTGGTGAAGTACGGCCCGACCGCCTTCAACCAGACTCCGCTGCGCATCACGCTGGTCCGCTCCGCCGAGGCCCGTGAGCGTCTGGTCAAGCACATGGCCGAGGGCAACCAGCCGAAGACCGCCGCCGCCCCGCTGGTCGCGATCCTCTCCGCGGACAACGAGTTCCACGAGGAGCTGCCCGCGCTGCTCCCGCACTTCCCGCAGGCCAAGGACCTCTTCTTCGGCGAGCGTCCGGTCCGCGAGCAGTCCGCGGTCCTCAACGCCGCGCTGCAGGCCGCGTACTTCATCATCGGCGTCCGTGCCGCCGGTCTGGCCGCGGGCCCGATGACCGGTCTCGACTTCGCCGGCGTCCAGAAGGAGTTCCTGGACGACGACCACACCCCGCTGATGGTGGTCAACATCGGCAAGCCCGGTGAGGACGCCTGGTTCCCGCGGTCGCCGCGGCTGGCGTATGAGGATGTCGTCACGACGGTCTGAGGGCGGGTCTGAGGGGCTGGCCCTAGGTGCCGCGCCGCACCGGCGCACCCTGCTCCGCCGCTCCGCGGCGGTGGGTTGTTCGGGGGGCTGACGCCCCCCGGCCCCCCGGCCTTGGGGTTGATCGGGGGCTGCCGCTCCCGGCCCCCCGGCCTTGGGGGTTACCTGGGGCCGACCCCCGCCACTCCCTGGGCCTTGAGGTTGTCCGGGGCAGACGCCCCGAGCCCCGTGTGCCGTGCCCCGCGGCGAACGGCGCCCGTCCCCCCCCGTACACGCGAAAGCCCCCGGCCTGTCACCGGGGGCTTTCGCGTGTGCGGGGGCGTGAGGGCGAGCTACTTCTCGTCCTCGCCCTCGTCCTCCTCCGCCGCCAGCGCAGCGTCCAGGCGGGCCCGGGCGCCGTCCAGCCAGCGGCGGCAGACCTTTGCCAGTTCCTCGCCGCGCTCCCACAGGGCAAGTGACTCCTCCAGCGTGGTGCCGCCGGCCTCCAACCTGCGCACCACGTCGACCAGTTCGTCGCGGGCCTGCTCGTATCCCAGCGTCTCTTCGGTCACGCTCATGACCCGTTCTCCTCTTCGTTCGTGCCAGTGCCCGCGTCTTCGTTCGTGCCGGTGCCGGTGCCGGTGCCGGTGCCAGTGCCCGCACCAGTGCCGGTGCCCGTGTCCGCGCCAGTGTCCGTGCCCGCACTCGCGCCCGTGCCCGATGTGCCGCCGTCCGTGCGCGCGACCGTGAACTCGCCGTCCGCCACCCGTGCCCGCAGCGCCTCGCCCGGCTCGACCTCCGCCGCTGTGCGGACCACCGAGCCGTCGCCGCGTTGCAGCACCGCGTAACCGCGCTGGAGCGTGGCTGCGGGGGAGAGGGCCACCACGCGGGCCAGGGTGTGGATCAGCTCGGAGTCGGCGCGGTCGAGCAGATGCCCGAGGGTGCGCCGACCGCGCTCCAGGAGCTGGTCGACCTGCTGCTCGCGCTCGTCGACCATCCGGTGCGGATGCTCCATCGAGGGCCGCGACATCGCGACGGCGAGCCCGCGCTCCTCGCGGTCGAGCAGTATGTCCACGGCCCGCCGCGCCCGGTCGCGCATCAGCTGCACCCGGTCCAGCTCCTCGCCCACGTCGGGCACGACCTTCTTCGCCGCGTCCGTGGGCGTGGACGCCCTCAGGTCCGCCACCAGGTCGAGCAGCGGAGAGTCCGGCTCGTGCCCGATCGCGGACACCACGGGTGTACGGCAGGCGGAGACGGCCCTGATCAGCTGCTCGTCCGAGAACGGCAGCAGATCCTCCACGCTGCCGCCGCCGCGCGCCACGATGATCACGTCCACGGCGTCCAGCTCGTCGAGCTCCTTGACCGCCTGCACCACTTGCGGCACCGCGTGCACACCCTGCACCGCCACGTTCCGCACCTCGAAGCGGACGGCCGGCCAGCGGTGCCGGGCATTTTCGAGTACGTCCCGCTCGGCCGCCGAGGCGCGGCCCGTGACCAGGCCGATCAGCTGCGGCAGGAACGGCAGCCGCTTCTTGCGCTCGCGCGCGAACAGCCCTTCGCCGGCCAGGGACTTCTTCAACTGCTCGATCCGCGCGAGCAGTTCACCGACGCCCACCGGCTTTATCTCGGTGGCCCTGAGCGAGAGCTGCCCGCGCGGCGCGTACCACTCGGGCTTCGCGAGCACCACGACCCGCGCCCCTTCGGAGACCACGTCGGCGACGGCGTCGAAGACGGACCGGAAGCAGGTGACGCTGACGGAGATGTCGTGCGAGGGGTCGCGCAGCGTCAGGAACACCACGCCCGCGCCGGGCCGCCGCGACAGCTGGGTGATCTGCCCCTCGACCCACACCGCCCCGAGCCGGTCGATCCAGCCTCCGATGAGCCGCGACACCTCGCCCACGGGCAGGGGCGCCTCGGCGGATGTGTTCAGAGCCATGCGTAGGAGAGTAGTGGCGCGCGCCGACAACGCGGCCGGTCAGCGGGTCGGTTCGGCCGTGCGCCCCTTCCACCCGGCCCCGCGGCTCAGCGGGCGGACTCCGGTGCGCCTTCCACCCGGCCCCGCTGCACGAACAGCACCACGAGCCCGACCACCAGCCAGCAGGCGCCCACCACCTGCGCGGCCCGCGAGGCCTCCACGATCACCGCGATCGCGATGGCCGCACCGAGCACGGGCACCAGTACATGCCGCCACCAGCTGACCGCCCCGCCCCGCTTCTTCACCGCGAACCAGGCCACCACCGACGCGTGCAGCATCGTGAACGCGACGAGCGCGCCGATGTCCACGACCGAGACCAGGTGGTCCATGCCGTCGTCACGGGACGCCGCCCACACCGCGGCGACCAGCGTGATCACCGCGGCGATGGAGAGCGCGACCCGGGGCGTACCCGAGTCCGTGCGCGAGAGCAGCTTCGGCAGCCGCCGGTCCCGGCCCATCGCGAACAGCAGCCGCCCCGCCGCCGCCTGCCCGGCGAGCGCCGCGAAGGCCGCGCCGATCGCCTTGGACACGGCCACGAGGTCGTGCAGCCACGTACCGACCGAGGCGTCCACCGCGTCGTAGAACGCGGACCCCTGCTTCTCGGGGGCGGCCGCCAGCTCGGCCGAGGACATCGGTTCAAGGAGCGCGACCAGATACGTCTGCGCGATGAACAGGAAGCCGGCGAGCGCCAGACAGAACAGCACCGCCCGCGCCACCTTCGCCGACCCGCCCGTCACCTCCTCGGCGAAGGAGGCGATCGCGTCGAAGCCGAGATACGAGAGCACCGCGATCGACACGGCCCCGAGCACGGCCGACAGCGCGAAGGTCCCGTCGCCGGTCAGCGGCGAGAGCCAGTCGCGCTGCGCCCCGTCCCGTACGAGCACCACGATCGCCGAGACCATGAAGACGGCCAGCACCACGATCTCCATGGCGAGCACCAGGAAGCCGGCCTTCGCCGCGGTCCGTACGCCCGTCAGGTTCAGCGCGGTCGTGATCACCACCGCGAGCGCGGTCCACACCCACCGCGAGACGTCCGGCACCAGCGCGTTCATCGCGATCCCGCAGAACAGGTACGCGACCGCGGGGATCAGCAGATAGTCGAGCATCGCCATCCAGCCGGCGATGAAACCGGGCCCGCGCCCGAGGGCGGCCCGCGCGTACGCGAACACGGAGCCGGCCTGTGGCACGACCCGCACCATCTGCGCATAGCTGTACGCGGTGAACGCCATCGCGATCGTCGCCACGATGTAGACGAGGGCGACCGCGCCGTGCGACTTGGCGTCAAGGGCGCCGAAGACTCCGACGGGTGCCATCGGGGCGATGAACAGCAGGCCGTAGACGACCAGATCCCGGAAGCCCAGACTGCGCCGCAGCCCGGTGTGGCTGTCCTGTCCGCCCTGTCCGCCCTGCGGGTCCGATGCGCCCTGTGTGCCCGGGGCGCCCTGCGGGTCCGGTGTGCCCGGTGCGTTGTGGTGAGGCTCCGCCGACATCGTGCGCCTCTCTCTGCTCGGCTACGCCCCAGTCTCCCCAAGGCGGGGCTCTTTGACCTGTTGGGCACGGCCTTACGATGGGAGGCATGACTGCACCGACCCAAGCCCGCCGCGTCCTGCTCGCCGCCCCCCGCGGTTACTGCGCGGGCGTGGACCGCGCCGTGATCGCCGTCGAGAAGGCCCTGGAGCAGTACGGGGCCCCGGTCTACGTACGCCACGAGATCGTCCACAACAAGTACGTGGTGCAGACCCTGGAGCGCAAAGGCGCGATCTTCGTCGAGCAGACGGAGGAGGTGCCGCCGGGCAACATCGTGATGTTCTCCGCGCACGGCGTCGCCCCCACCGTCCACGAGGAGGCCAAGCGCGGCCGCCTCGCCACGATCGACGCGACCTGCCCGCTGGTCACCAAGGTCCACAAGGAAGCCATCCGGTACGCCAACGAGGACTACGACATCCTGCTGATCGGCCACGAGGGCCACGAGGAGGTCATCGGCACCTCCGGCGAGGCCCCCGACCACATCCAGCTGGTCGACGGCCCGAAGGACGTCGAGAAGGTCGAGGTCCGCGACCCGGAGAAGGTCGTCTGGCTCTCCCAGACCACGCTTTCGGTCGACGAGACCATGGAGACGGTCGACGCCCTCAAGACCAAGTTCCCCGGCCTGGTCTCCCCGCCTTCCGACGACATCTGCTACGCCACACAGAACCGTCAGCTCGCGGTCAAGCAGATGGGCGCGGAAGCGGACCTGGTGATCGTGGTCGGCTCCCGCAACTCCTCCAACTCCAAGCGCCTGGTCGAGGTCGCACTCCAGGCGGGCGCGCAGGCCTCGTACCTGGTCGACTTCGCCTCGGAGATCGACGAGAAGTGGCTGGCGGGCGTCTCCACCGTCGGCGTCACCTCCGGCGCCTCGGTCCCCGAGGTCCTGGTCGACGAGGTCCTCGAGTGGCTGGCCCAGCGCGGCTACGAGGACGTCGAGACGGTCAAGGCCGCCGAGGAGTCCATCACGTTCTCGCTGCCGAAGGAGCTGCGCAGGGATCTGCGGGCGGAGGCGGGCGAGCTCTGAGCCCGCGGCGACGATCCTGACGGCGCCTCGCTTTCCGTGAACACGGAACAGTCGGCCGGACCCTGGGGTCCGGCCGGCTGTCCTGTGTGTGGGGAGCGGTTCCTGCGAGGGGGCTCAGGCGCGGCCCGTACGCCGGTGCGGCGGGCGCTGGGCTGCCGCGCGGGCCGCACGGCGCCGGCCCATCTCGCGGATCTTCCGTACGGAGGAGATGACCCCGGCGATCAGCGTGCCCCCATACAGCCAGCCCGCGTTCAGCGCGAGCGCCGTGAGCAGCCCCATCAGCTGGCCGCCGAACCCCCCGCTGCCGCCCGCGATGGGCAGCAGCCCGAGCGCGAACGCGATCGGCACAGCGACGGGCGCGGTCACCAGGTCGGCGGGCCGTACCCAGCACGCCGTCAGGGCGCTGACCGGCAGGAAGAAGAACCCGTACAGGGCCACCGAGCCGTCGAAGAGCAGCCGGTCCACGCAGGCGACGAAGAGCAGCACGACCGTGGCGAACAGTCCGGCGCCCAGCCCCGTGAGCCGCGGGTTCGGCATCGTCCGTACCGCCGTGTACCCCTTGCGCACGGCCTGCACCGAACCCCGTACCGCACGCGCGGCCGGCGGCCCCGACACGGCCGGACGCGGCACCGCGCGACGCGCGACGGGCACCGCGTCGGGGGACTGCGCCTGCGGCGGCAGAGGGGCGGGACGACGCTGCGCGTCACGGGCGGGCCGGGTCCTGTGTTGCTCCACTGATCCAACGTAGGCAGGCCTTTGCGGCATTACGGGCACGGGACACGCGCTTTTGGCGTGGCTTGGCCCTTCGTTCGGTTTCCACCGGCCCCGTGCGCCCGTTCCATCCGGCCCCGCGCGGCCCGTTCCATCCGGCCCCGCGCACGCGTTCCACCGGCCCCGCGCACCCGCCCGCGCCTCACCCTCAGGCGGCGGGCAGCTCCTCGCGGGCCGCCATGGCCGCGCCCACGATCCCCGCATTGTTGAGCAGCTCGGCCGGCACGATCTCCGCCTTGATCCCCTCGATCAGGGGCAGGAACTTCTGCGACTTCCGGCTGACCCCGCCCCCGACGATGAACAGCTCGGGCGAGAACAGCATCTCCAGGTGGGCCAGGTACTTCTGCACCCGCCGGGCCCAGTGCTCCCAGGTCAGCTGCTCGTCGTCGCGGGCCTTCGTGGACGCCCGCTTCTCGGCGTCGTGGCCGTGCAGCTCCAGGTGCCCGAGCTCGGTGTTCGGCACCAGGCGCCCGTCGACGAAGAGCGCGCTGCCGATCCCGGTGCCGAAAGTCAGCATCATCACCGTGCCACCGCGCCCCTTGCCCGCGCCCACGCGCATCTCGGCCAGCCCGGCCGCGTCCGCGTCATTGAGCACGGTCACCGGCAGTCCGCCGAGCGCCCCGCCCAGGAGCTCGCGCGCATCGACGTCGATCCACCCCTTGTCGACGTTGGCGGCGGTCCGGATGGTGCTTCCGCCGGTCACCACCCCCGGAAAGGTGACGCCCACCGGCCCGGACCACCCGAAGTGCTCGACGACCTCCCGCACACCCCCGGCGACCGCCTCCGGAGTCGCCGGATGCGGGGTCAGCACCTTGTGCCGCGGCTGCGCCAGGTCCCCGCGCTCCAGATCCACGGGCGCGCCCTTGATCCCGGACCCGCCGATATCCACACCGAAGATCTCCGTCACCATTCCTCTACGTTACGTCGCGGCACGGACGGTGACGCGCGGAGCGCCCTGCACCGCCTGCCCGCCGCCCGCCTTGACAGCCGGGTCGGCAGGCACCCTCCGCCCGGCCCTAAACTGGTGTGTCGGCCCGCCCGCGAGGGCTGCCGCATCCCCGGACCACCCGGTCCGCGGGGGACGCCCTCACTCATCACGTACGTACACGGGAAGTCGGTCAAACGTGTCGCTCACGATCGGAATCGTCGGTCTGCCCAACGTCGGCAAGTCGACCCTGTTCAACGCCCTCACCAAGAACGACGTCCTCGCGGCCAACTACCCGTTCGCCACGATCGAGCCCAACGTCGGCGTCGTGGGCGTCCCCGACCCCCGCCTGGACAAGCTCGCCGAGATCTTCGGCTCGCAGCGCATCCTGCCGGCGACGGTGGACTTCGTGGACATCGCGGGCATCGTCCGCGGCGCCTCCGAGGGCGAGGGCCTGGGCAACAAGTTCCTCGCGAACATCCGCGAGTCCGACGCGATCTGCCAGGTCATCCGCGCCTTCAAGGACGAGAACGTCGTGCACGTCGACGGCAAGGTCTCGCCGAAGGACGACATCGAGACGATCAACACCGAGCTGATCCTCGCCGACCTCCAGACCATCGAGAAGGTCCTCCCGCGCCTCCAGAAGGAATCGCGCATCAAGAAGGACATCGCCCCGAAGGTCAAGGCCGTCGAGGAGGCGAAGGAAATCCTGGAGAAGGGCGACACCCTCTTCTCCCAGGGCATCGTCCAGGGCTCGGAGAAGGCGGAGCTCCTCCACGACCTCCACCTCCTCACGACGAAGCCCTTCCTCTACGTCTTCAACGTCGACGAGGACGAGCTGACGGACGACGCCTTCAAGGCCGAACAGCGCGCCCTGGTCGCCCCGGCGGAGGCCATCTTCCTCAACGCGAAGCTGGAAGCGGACCTGGCCGAACTCGACGCCGAGGACGCCCTCGAACTCCTCCAGTCGGTGGGCGCGGAGGAGCCGGGCCTCGCCACCCTGGCCCGCGTCGGCTTCAACACCCTGGGCCTGCAGACCTACTTGACGGCCGGCCCGAAGGAATCCCGCGCCTGGACCATCAAGAAGGCCGCCACGGCCCCCGAGGCCGCCGGCGTCATCCACACGGACTTCCAGAAGGGCTTCATCAAGGCCGAGGTCATCTCCTTCGACGACTTGGTCGAATGCGGCTCGGTAGCCGAGGCCCGCGCCAAGGGCAAGGCGCGGATGGAGGGGAAGGATTATGTGATGCAGGACGGGGATGTGGTGGAGTTTCGGTTCAACGTTTGATACCCGCCATTGCAGATCGTTTCAGATCTAGCAAAACTGCAGGTCAATCGGGGTCGGGCTGTTCGCAGTCCGACCCCGTTGCGTTTCCCGTGCTGGATCGGCACTGGCTGCCCTGACGGGGCGTCACGGGTATCGCGGGTGGATGTAGCGTCCGGCAGGCGGTTCGCGGGTCGATGAGGCGGTCCGTGCCACCCCGACCACGGCTCACCGTCCAGCTCGCGGCGGGAGCAGACGGCGTCTCCGGTGCAGGGCCGCGCACCCGCCTTCGCGCCGCCAGCCTGGCTGCAACTTCTGCCGCACACCTTGCCGCGGCGACGCCGAGATTCCGGACTGGGTTGCTCGCCGACTCGCCGATTGGCACTGGCTGACCGAGGCGGAACGCCGCGCCATGGCGGTCGAGGTCTGCCGCACCCCGATGTGGACTGGCTGCAGCTTGGCGGTGAACTGCAGGAGCACGCACGGGAGTTCAACGATCCGGCATCTGCCGTCATGCGCCTGCGGAACGCCAAGCTCAGGCTATCCCCGCGTGTGCGGGGAGCAAGGCGCCACCTTCGTGGGCGGTCGGACCGTAACCCGCTGGGCGGCGGAGTGCAGTGAGCGCTCTCAGGAATCCTTGGGGGCTGATGCCTTTCCTGTGCCCAGCGAACTGGCGGTACTGCCACGACAGCAGACACGGCACCCGCCAGAACTGTCGCTACCTCCCTTCGGCCCCGGGAACCCTGAGCGGCAGCCTGTGGCCGGCGCCAAGCCCAGCCAGAAGGTGAGGCTGACGCCGCTGGCGACGAAGAGTCATCTGACCCAAACAACCAACACGAGAGCGCTCCTTAATTGTTCGGGCAGCTTGCCGCTGCTCTGAGGACGCGGCGCCTGGCATGTCAAGTCGTAGTGGTCATCCGCCAGTTGGCTGGCGGGCGCCTCGTTGCCAGGGGCGAAGAGTGATGGCATTGAGGGTCGCGGGGCCGCGAAGTCTGGGAATGTGCCGGTGCCGCTTATCCGTGTGCGGCCTCCATGCGGAAAGGGCTACCTCGCGTGTCGCTTTCCTGTACTTACCGGACATGCCGACTTGGGGGGCGAGTTGAAGTCTGGGTTAAGAGGTCGACTCAGTGGGCCTGCGCTGACCGTATGGGCCAAGAGCAACCAGGATCCCGCGCGCGGAGGCGACGAGTGGCTGCCGTTGTGGCGGCACATGGCGGACAGCGGCGCGGTGGCCGGGCTGCTCTGGGATCACTGGCTGCCGGACGCGGTGCGGTGGCGCATCGGGAGTGTGTTGCCCGCGGGGGAAGGGGACGGGCGGCTGCTGGCCGTGTGGCTGGCGGGCGTTCACGACCTCGGGAAGGTCACGCCGGCGTTCGCCTGCCAGTCCGAGGCGTTGGCCGAGCGTATGCGTGGGGTCGGGCTGGAGATGAAGTCCCGGAAGGCGATGCCTGACCGGGCGGTGGCTCCGCACGGGCTGGCCGGACAGGTGCTGCTGCGGGACTGGCTGGTGGAGTGCCACGGCTGGAGGCGGGCGGCGACCAGTCAGTTGACCGTGGTCATCGGCGGGCACCACGGGGTGCCGCCGGAGCCGGCGCGGGCGGTCGATCTCGATGCGCACCCGGAGTTGCTACGGACGCCCGGGCCGAGTGAGGCGCTGTGGGCGCGGGTGCAACGGGAGTTGCTGGAGGCGTGCGCGGATCACTTCGGGGTGCAGGACCGGCTGGGGGAGTGGCGGAGGGTCAAGCTGCCGCAGACCGTGCAGGTGCTGCTGTCGGCGATTGTCATCGTGTCCGACTGGATCGCCAGCAACCGGGACTTGTTCCCGTACTTTCCCGAGGACCGGCCCCGTACGGACGAGGAGCGGATCGCGGCCGCCTGGCGGGGGCTCGACCTTCCCGGCCCGTGGCGGCCGGCCTTGCCGGAGGAGGATGCGGAGCAACTCTTCGCGGCCCGGTTCGATCTGCCGGCGGGGGCGCGGCCGCGTCCCGTGCAGGAGGGCGCGGTTCGGGTGGCCCACCGGATGCCGGTGCCGGGGCTGATAGTCGTCGAGGCGCCGATGGGGGAGGGGAAGACGGAAGCGGCGCTGGCGGCCGCCGAGGTCCTGGCCGCGCGGTCGGGGGCCGGGGGCTGCTTGTTCGCCCTGCCGACGATGGCGACCAGCAATGCCATGTTCCCGCGGGTGGTGACGTGGCTGGATCGGCTTCCGGTGGCGGAGGGCGGTGAGCGCTGGTCGGTGCGGCTGGCGCATTCCAAGGCAGCCCTGAACACAGGGTTTGCCGAGCTGCTGAGGGGTTCCGCGCGGGACATCTCCGCTGTCGACCTGGACGGTGACAGCGGCGGCTTCCGGCCCGCCGAGGACATGGTGGCCGCCCGCGCGGAGCTGGTTGCACACCAGTGGCTGAGGGGGCGCAAGCGACATCTGCTGTCGTCGTTCGTGGTCGGCACCGTCGATCAGCTGCTGATGGCGGGGCTGCGTACCCGGCATCTGGCGCTGCGTCACTTGGCGGTGGCAGGGAAAGTCGTCGTGATCGACGAGGCGCATGCGTACGACGCGTACATGAACACCTATCTGGAGCGGGTGCTGTCCTGGCTCGGTGCGTACGGAGTGCCGGTGGTGGTGCTCTCGGCGACGCTGCCCGCGGACCGCCGGTGTCGGCTCGCCGAGGCGTATGCGGGTGCGGTGAGGGCCGATCCGCGGTTCGCGGTGCTGCGGGCGACCGGGGGGTATCCGCTGATCACGTCCGTCGCGCCCGGCGGTGTGCCGGAGGCGATGGAGCCGGGGCGGTCCTCGCGGACGGCCGAGGTGTTCGTGGAGCGCCTCGACGACGGACTGGACGTGCTCGCCGGGCGGTTGCGGTCGGAGCTGGCGGACGGCGGATGCGCCCTGGTCGTCCGCAACACCGTCAAGAGGGTGCATGCCACGGCGAGGCGCCTCAGGGAGGAGCTGACGAAGGACGGTATCTCGGTGTCGGTGGCGCACGCCCGCTTCCTCGATCTGGACCGCGCGGCCAAGGACGAGGAGCTGCTGAGGCTGTTCGGTCCGCCCGGGCGGCCGGCGGCCGGTGCGGCCGATCCCCGGCCGGTGCGGCATGTGGTGGTGGCCAGTCAGGTCGCCGAGCAGTCGCTCGACGTCGACTTCGACCTACTGGTGACCGACCTCGCCCCGGTCGACCTGGTGCTGCAGCGGATGGGGCGGTTGCACCGGCACCCTCGGCAGCGGCCCGGGAAGCTGGGCACCGCGCGCTGCCTGATCACAGGAGTCGCGGACTGGAGGGCGCCGGTGCCCGAGCCCGTGAGCGGGTCGGTGACCGTGTACGGGAGGCATGTGCTGCTGAGGTCGGCGGCGGCCCTGTGGCCCTTCCTGGAGAAGGGGGATCCGGTTCGGCTGCCGGACGAGATCAGCTTGCTCGTGCAGTGTGCGTACGGTGACGCGGCGATCGGCCCGGTCGGCTGGCAGCACGTGATGGAGCATGCCCGGCTGCAGCACGAGACCGCGCAGCGGGAGAAGGAGAACAAGGCGGACACGTTTCGCGTCGCCGAGGCCGGCAAGGACGGCAAGTCCCTGGCCGGCTGGCTCCGCCACGACGTCCACGACACCGAGGACACCCGGGCCGGCCGTGCTCAGGTGCGCGATGGCGGCGAGTCACTGGAGGTCCTCGTCGTACAGCGGCATCCGGACGGCTCGCTGACCACGGTGGAGTGGCTGCCCGACGGCGACGGAGGACTGCCGCTGCCTGCCGACGCGGTGCCCGCGGCCCGGGCCGCCCGCGCGGCGGCCGCCAGCGGACTGCGGCTCCCGGTGGAGCTGTCCGGGGCCTGGATCGTCGACCAAGTGATCGCCGAACTGGAGCAGTTCGGGGTCCGCGCCTGGCAGAGCAAGGACGCCCACTGGCTGGAGGGACAGCTGTTTCTCCAGGTCAGCACCGATTGTCATACCCCGATGCAAGCATCCTCTCGCCGGGCGCAGGCCCGGCTGGCCGGCTACCGACTCGACTACAGCACCACCGACGGACTCGAGGTGATCCGTGAGGGTTGAACGCGACGAGCACGGGGACGACCGGGCGGATGTGCGGGGCGATGGCGTCCTGTCGTACGACCTGACCGTCCGGCCCTGGATCCCGGTCCAGTGCACCGACGGCACCGAGGGAGTGCTGAGCCTGCTGGACGTCTTCGTGCAGGCCAGGAAGGTCCGCAGGATCGTCGGCGACCTGCCCACCCAGGAGTTCGCGCTGCTGCGGCTGTTACTCGCGGTGCTTCACGACGCTCTCGACGGCCGGCCGGACGATACGGACGACTGGGCCGAGCTGTGGGAGAGCGCGGAGCCGTTCGATGCCGTTCCCGCATATCTGGAGCAGCACCGGGACCGGTTCGACCTGCTCCATCCCGTAGCACCCTTCTTCCAGGTCGCCGAACTCCGTACCGGCAAGAACGAGGTCTTCGCGCTCGACCGGATCGTGGCCGATGTGCCGAACGGCGACCCGTTCTTCTCCATGCGCCGGCCCGGGGCGGACCGGCTCGGCTTCGCCGAGGCCGCCCGCTGGGTCGTCCACGCCCACGCCTATGACACCTCCGGCATCAAGACCGGCGCTGTCGGGGATCCGGACGCCAAGGCAGGCAAGGCCTACCCCAAAGGACCGGCCTGGGCCGGGAATCTGGGCGGCATCGCCGCCGAGGGCCGCAGCCTGCGCGAGACGCTGCTGCTCAACCTCATCGCCCCCGGCAGCGGGCTGGTTCACGCCGCAAAGGACGACGCGCCCGCCTGGCGCCGCCCGCCCTGCGCCCCTGGCGAGAACCGGGACCCGGGCTTCGCCAGCCGCCCCAGCGGGGTGCGGGACCTCTACACATGGCAGTCTCGCCGTATCCGCCTCCACTACGACGCCGACGGGGTGCACGGCGTCCTCCTCTCGTACGGTGACGGCCTGGTCCAGCGCAACCGGCAGAAGTACGAGCCGATGTCGGCCTGGCGGCGCAGCGAGCCGCAGGAGAAGAAGCTCCGCGAGGTCCCGGTCTACCTGCCGCGCGAGCACAAGCCGGAGCGGGCCGCCTGGCGCGGCATGCAGTCCCTCGTCGCCCCGGTGGGTCAGGGCGAGAAGACCGGCCGGAACGAACCGGCGGGCTTCCTGCGGCCTGCCCTGGCCGACTGGCTCGGACTGCTCGTGGACGAGGGGCACATCGAGCCAGCGGCCCGACTGCGGCTGCGGACGTACGGCGTGGTCTACGGGACCCAGCAGTCCGTCATCGACGAGATCACCGCGGACGGGGTCGACCTGTCTGTCGCCCTGCTCGGCGAGCAGGACCGGCTGATGGGCCAGACCGCGGTCGACGCGGTAGGCGACGCCGACGCTGCCGTCCGCGTACTCGCCGATCTGGCCGGCGACCTCGCTCATGCCGCAGGCGCCGAGACCGACCGCGCCAAGAAGACCGCCGGTGACCTCGGGTACGCCGCCCTCGACGGCCCTTATCGGATCTGGGTCAGCGGCCTCGCCCCGGGCGTCGACCGGCACGAACACAGGGAAATCTGGCAGGAGTCCGTCTTCTCCACGGTGTGGGGCCTGGGCCGGCGGCTCCTCGATGAGGCAGGGGAGGCCGCTTTCGCGGGGCGTCAGTTCAAGACCTCCAAGGGAACGGTGATTCTCGACTCCGCCCTCGCCGACCTGTGGTTCCGCAGCAGACTGCGCCGGGCCCTGCCCGCCGCCCAGTCCTCCAACGGGTCCGGCGCCTTTGCGACCGGCGAGAAGAGCACTGTCGGATGACCCTCCCCGACCAGGAGCCCGGTTCGGGCGCCGACGGCAGACACGACATCCACAACCCCTGCAGCCGCGCGAGCGCGGCTTCGCACCCACGGAAAGGCAGGACCGGAGTGGACAACCGCACGGCCACCGCTTCGTACCAGGAGTGGGGCCCGGTGGCGCAGGCCACGCACAACGAGATCGCGCGCCTGCAGAACGCCTATCTCGCTGACCATGCCGCCGCCGTCGCCGCGCTCGCCCGGCTGCGGCGCGGCGCAGGCAAGCCGCCGCACCTCGTCCCCGACCTGTGGGGCCTGCTCGACACCAGCCCGCTGTACGAGGCCGAGGAGTTGAAGGACCGGGAGACCGAGCTGACCCGGGCGGAGAACGCCTTCCACCTCGCCCTCACTCTGTGGGCGCTGCACCAGCAGTCCCGCGGGGAGCGGATGCACCTGTCCGGGGCTGCCCGCGAACTCGGCGCCGCGGTACGCCAGATCAAGGGAGCGGAGGATCCCGGCGGCCCCATACGCAAGCGGTTCGTCCGCCTGGGCAGCTCCCGCACCGTCGAGGAGCTCGCCGACCGCTTGCGCGAACTCGTCTCCCTGCTGCGCCGCGACAGCATCCCCCTGGACTACGCGGTCCTTGCTCAGCAGGTCTACCGCTGGCAGCGGCCCGCCGCCCGCGATGCCGTCCGCGGCAGCTGGGGCCGCTCGTACCAGGCCTACCAGCCCAAGAAGTCCGCGACCACCGACTCCGGCACCGACTCCGACCCGAAGGACGGCCAGTGACCGCAACGCCTCGCACCATTCTCGAGATCCACGCACTGCAGAGCGTCCCGCCGAGCAACATCAACCGCGACGACACCGGCTCCCCCAAGAGCGCCGTCTACGGCGGGGTGAAGCGGGCCCGGGTCTCCAGCCAGGCGTGGAAGCGCGCAACCCGCGAGGCATTCAAGGGCCTGCTCGACCCCGGGGAGCTGGGCGTGCGGACCACGCAGGTCGTCGCGCTGGTTGCCAAGCGCATCACCGCCCTGGACTCCTCCTTCGACGGTAACACCGCCCTCAAGCTGGCGGCCGACACTCTGAAGGCCGCCGGCCTCAAGGTCGAGGTGCCCAGGCGCAAGGCCGACCGGGCGAAGAAGAACGGCGAGCCCGAGCCGGCTCCCGAGACCGCCTACCTGCTGTTCCTCAGCGCCCGGCAGATCGACGGACTCGCCCGTCTCGCCATCGAGGGCTCCGGTGACATCACCGCGTTCTTCAAGGACAAGGCCAACAAGGACCTGGCCAAGAAGACCGCCGACACCAGCCACTCCGTCGACGTCGCCCTGTTCGGCCGGATGGTCGCCGACTCCACCGACCTGAACGTCGACGCCGCAGCCCAGGTCGCCCACGCCGTCAGCGTCCACCGCGCCGAGACCGAGACGGACTACTTCACCGCCGTCGACGACGAGAACGAGGAGGGCGAGACCGGCGCCGGGATGATCGGCACCGTCGACTTCAACTCCTCGACCCTTTACCGCTATGCCGCCGTCGACGTCGACCTCCTGGAGCGCAACCTCGGGCAGGGCCTCAAGGACGACGAGCCGACGACGACCCCCGTGCGCCGCGCCGCCGAGGCCTTCACCGACGCCTTCATCTCGTCCCTGCCCAGCGGCAAGATCAACACGTTCGGAAACCACACCGTGCCGGAAGCCGTGCTCGTCACCCTCCGCACCAGCCGCCCGATCAGCTACGTCTCCGCCTTCGAGAAGGCCGTCGTCGCGGGCGAGGAGGCAGGCGGTCATATGGAGCAGGCCTGCCGGCGGCTCGCCGAATACGTCCCGCAGATCGAGAAGGCGTACGGGGACGAGCAGACCACCCACCGCTGGGTCCTGGCCGTCGGCCCCGCCGCCAAGCCGGTCTCCGTCCTCGGTACCCGGACGGCAAGCGTCAGGGAACTCGTCGCCGCTGTCGGACAAGCTGTCGCCGAGCGCCTGGAGCAGCGCGGATGACCAGCGCCACGACCGCCGCCGTAGCCGCGGACAGCGCCCCGGCAGATGTGAACGTCACCGCCGTGCTGGCACTCCAGCTGGCCGGACCCCTCCAGTCCTGGGGGGCCTCGGCCCGTTTCGCCCGCCGCACCACCGAACCCGCCCCCACCAAGAGCGGCGTCATCGGCATGCTGGCCGCCGCCCTCGGTATCGAACGCGACAACGAGGCCGAGCTCGCCCGCCTGGCCCGCCTGCGCTTCGGCGTCCGCATCGACCAGCCCGGCACCCGCGTCCGCGACTTCCAGACGGCCCGGCACTTCGACACCGACGACGCGATGCCGCTCTCCGAGCGTTTCTACCTCGCCGACGCCGTCTTCGTCGCCGCAGTCGAAGGAGACCGCGCCACCATCGCCGAGCTGCGCGAAGCACTGCGCGCGCCGGCCTATCTGCCCTACCTCGGCCGGCGGTCCTGCCCGCCGGCCCGCCCGGTCGACTTCACCCCCGACCGGGACATCCACCCGGGCACGCGGCTGGAAGACGTCCTGAAAAGCGAGCCCTGGCACGCCTCCGCATGGCACCAGCGCCGCCACGCCCGCCACGCCGCCGTCGAACTGCGCGCCATGGCCGAGCCCTCAGCCGCTCTCGCCGGCGACACCGACCCGACCGCGCTCAGCGACTCGCTGCGCGACCAGCCGCTCAGCTTCTCCAGCCGGCACCGTCGCTACGGCCTGCGCATCGTCACCGAGATAGGTCCGATCCCGGTGCCGAACCCCTGGCACCGGCTGCGGAACGGCCCGGGCGGCGCCTTCGACGACCACGATCCGATGACCGCCCTGGCAGGCAACTGATGACCCATCATCTGACCCGATTCCGCTTCAACACGCGCCGCACCGGCGCCCGGCGACTCCTGACCTCCCCGCAGGTCATGCACGCCGCTGTGATGTCGTCCTTCCCGTATCTGCCCGGGGACCCGGACACCCCCCGGGTGCTGTGGCGCGTCGATCACACCAGCGCCGCAGTGGCGCACCTCTACATCGTCAGCCCCACCCCGCCCGACCTCACCCACCTCGTCGAGCAGGCAGGGTGGCCCGCCGCCGAAGGCCCCCACTGGCAGACCGGCGACTACTCACGACTCCTGTGCCGCCTGGACAAGGGCACGACCTGGTCCTTCCGGCTCACCGCCAACCCCGTCCACTACGTCCGCAACGAGGACGGCGCTCCCACCAAGCGGACCGCCCACCGAGTTCCCAAGCACCAACTCGCCTGGCTCCTCGAACGGCAGGAACGAGGCGGCTTCGCCATCCTCGCCAAGCCCGAAAGCCAGCGCCTCGTCGAGCACGGCGACGAACACCTGATCACCGTTCGCTCGCCCCGGCCCCTCAGCTTCACGAAGAAGAGCGACGACCGGAGGCATCACGTCCGTGTCACCGCGGTCACCTACGACGGATGTCTGGAGGTCACCCATCCCGACCGGCTCCGCACCCTGCTCACTCAAGGCCTGGGCAAGGCGCGGGCCTACGGCTGCGGGCTGATGACCCTCGCACCCATCCGCTGACGGCCCGTAGGAGCAGATCCCGTGTCCACCGTCAGCCGCCGCACCCGGCTCACCCCGCGCGAACTCACCCGCGTCGCTGACCGTCTCTCTTTCGTCTATCTGGAGAGGTGCACCGTCCACCGCGATGCGAACGCGATCACCGCCGAGGACGCCGAGGGGGTTCGCCACATCCCCTCGGCAACCATCGGCACCCTCCTGCTCGGCCCCGGAACCCGCATCACGCACCAGGCGATGAGCGTCCTCGGGGAAACCGGCGCCGCTGTCGCCTGGGTCGGCGAACACGGCGTCCGCTACTACGCTTCCGGCCGCGCCCTCACCCGTTCCTCCGCGCTCGCCGAGGCACAGGCCACGGCCTGGGCCAACGTCCGTACCCGGCTCGAGGTCGCCCGCGCGATGTACCGGCTGCGCTTCCCCGCTGAGGACCCGGCCGGACTCACCCGGCGCCAACTCCTGGGCGCCGAGGGCATGCGCCTCAAGGAGTGCTACCGGCGCGAATCCGCCCGTACCGGCGTCCCCTGGAAAGGCCGCCACTACACGCCGGGCGACTTCACCTCAGGCGACACCGTCAACCAGACCATCACGGCTGCCGCCCAGTGCATGTACGGGATCACCCACGCCGTCGTCACCGCCCTGGGCTGCTCACCGGCCCTCGGCTTCATCCACTCCGGCCACGAGCTCTCCTTCGTCCTGGACATCGCCGACCTCTACAAGACCGACGTCGGTATCCCCATAGCCTTCGCCACCGCCGCTGAGAGCAACGAGGACCCCGGCCCCCGCACCCGCCGCGCCCTGCGCGACCACATCGCGCGCACCGGCCTCCTCGACCGGTGCGTCCATGACATCAAGGCCCTGCTGCTGCCACCTGGAACCGAGAGCACTTCAGACGCCGATCACGTCACTCTCCAGACAGACGGCGGTCACCACATTGCGGCCGGCCGCAACCACGACCCCGATTCCGGTTTCGACCTCGACCTCGCTCCTGGAGGCCAGTGGTGACCGTCATCGTCCTCACCAACTGCCCGCCGGGACTGCGCGGCTACCTGACCCGCTGGCTCCTGGAAATCTCGCCTGGCGTCTTCATCGGCAGCCCTTCGGCCCGCATCCGCGACCTGCTCTGGAACGAAGTCCGCGCCTACGCCGACCAAGGCCGAGCCCTCCTCGCCCACACCACGGACACCGAACAGGGCTTCACCTTCCGCACCCACGACCACGCCTGGCAGCCCCTCGACCACGAAGGACTCACCCTGATCCACCGACCGCACAAACAACCGGCCCAAGCGGCTCCCCCAGACCTGCCACCGGGCTGGAGCAAAGCTGCTAAGCGCCGACGCTTCCGCCGATGAACGCGCGATCCTTCGAAAGCCAGCCCTCACGTGAGGAGGCCTCGTTGCCGCATGCGGGCTACGAACGACCTTTGCGGTAGTTGATGCGATACATGGAGAACGTCGGATTCTTGAGAAGTGGTTCCTCAGCGCAGAGACCCCGCGCATCATGCCTGGTCAACGAGACTGCTCCCCGTGCACGCGGGGATGGACCCATCGGAGACCGGGTAATCGAACCGGACAATCCCTGCTCCCCGTGCACGCGGGGATGGACCCAGCCGCCCCTGCGAGGCGTGCTTGTACGTGGGCTGCTCCCCGTGCACGCGGGGATGGACCCCCCACCCGGCCCGCATCCCGCATCGCACGGGCCTGCTCCCCGTGCACGCGGGGATGGACCCGCGCCCCTGTCGACCGAGGCGAAGATCCAGCGCTGCTCCCCGTGCACGCGGGGATGGACCCGCCGGGGTCCTTCTGGGGCGCGGCCATCAGGTCTGCTCCCCGTGCACGCGGGGATGGACCCAACGCGCCCGCGGGGAGCGGATATAGGCCGTTCTGCTCCCCGTGCACGCGGGGATGGACCCAAC
>NZ_FNFF01000007.1:0-6751 GCF_900100315.1 Streptomyces indicus | reverse complement strand
AGTTCCTGCTCCCCGTGCACGCGGGGATGGACCCGCCATCTCCACCACGCTCAGCGCCCAGCCGAGCTGCTCCCCGTGCACGCGGGGATGGACCCATCGCGGCGCGCTCGACGAGGTCGGTCATGCCCTGCTCCCCGTGCACGCGGGGATGGACCCGTGGAGTCGCGCGGCGGTGACGGTGTCGTCGTCTGCCCCCCGTGCACGCGGGGATGGACCCCGCGACGGCTCGCAGACGTTCTTCGTGGTCGACTGCTCCCCGTGCACGCGGGCATGGACCCCGGCCCATCGAGCAGAACGCCGCGACGATCAACTACTCCCCGTGCACGCGGGGATGGACCCGCGCTGACGACGAAGTGGGACGGGCTGCCGCCCTGCTCCCCGCGCACGCGGGGATGGACCCCACGTACGACCCGCGAGAAGGCGAGGAACGCACTGCTCCCCGCGCACACGGGGATGGACCCGAGTACGGCACCCAGTTCCGCAAGTTCGGCCTCTGCTCCCCGCACACGCGGGGATGGACCCTGCCACGAGCAGGCCGCCGCCGGCTCCGATGACTGCTCCCCGTGCACGCGGGGATGGACCCGTGCAGAACGTGGGCCTGCGGGACGTGACCATCTGCTCCCCGTGCACGCGGGGATGGACCCGAGTTTTCGAAGGAGACGCCGAGCCCGATCAGCTCCTCCCCGCGCACGCGGGGATGGACCCACCGGGTGTCGTACGCGGCGGGTCCGTACGGCGTGGGTGGCTTTCGCGGGCCGGGGGGCGCCCGGCTCGAGTTGCCGCTCAAGAGCAGTTGACCAGCGGAAATACCCGTCGCGGCGGTCCGCTCACGGACGCGGTGACGGTGCTGGATTTGCGCTGGATCGTCCTCCGTCGAGCGGCGTTTGTGCAGGTGGCAGCCCTGCGTCAGATGCCTCGGTTCACCATCTAGTCCCGGCTCACCGCCAAGCCCCGGCAACCGTCAACCTCGGGTGCCGTCAAGTCCCGGATGCCGTCCGGGATCCAGGAGCCCTAAGATCGCGTACATGCGGGCCCTGGGCTTCTTCGGTTCACGCCCGCAAATAAGCAAGCACCGCCAACACCCGCCGATGCCCCTCCGTATCCACCGGCAGGTCCAGCTTCGAGAAGATGTTGCCGATGTGCTTGTTCACCGCTGCCTCGGTGATGAACAGGTGCTTCGCCAGGTTCGCGTTGCTGCGGCCCTCCGCGAGGAGGGAGAGGACCTCGCGTTCGCGGGGGCTGAGGCGTTCCAGTGGGTCCTGGCGCAGTTGGACCAGTTGCTGGATGACCTCGGGGTCGACCACGGTTCCGCCGGCGGCGACCCGGTCGATCGCGGAGATGAAGTCTGCGACCGCGCTCACCCGTTCCTTGAGCAGGTAGCCCACGCCGGCGCCGCCGCCCGAGTCCAACAGGCGCAGGGCGTACGAGCGTTCCACGTACTGGCTGAGGACGAGCACGGGCAGTCCGGGGAACTCGGTGCGCAGTGCGACCGAGGCGCGCAGGCCGTCGTCGCCGAGCGAGGGCGGCATGCGGACGTCCGTCACGATCAGGTCGGGGCGGTCGGCGTGGACCGCCTGGACGAGGGCGTCGGCGTCGCCGACGGCGGCCACCACGTCGTGGCCGACCCGTTGGAGGAGGCCGACCAGGCCTTCGCGCAGCAGGACGGCGTCCTCGGCGACGATCAGGCGAAGCGACACGGTACCTCCACGTGCACCAGGGTGGGACCACCGACCGGGCTCGACACCCGCATCCGGCCGTCGAGGGCGGAGACCCGGTCCGCCAGGCCGGTGACGCCGCTGCCCGCGGGGTCGAGCCCGCCGTCGCCGTCGTCCTTGATGTCGAGGATGAACAGGTCGGAATGGTAGCGACCGTGGACGTGTGCGGTCGTGGCGCCGCTGTGTCTGGCGATGTTCGTCAGGGCCTCGTTGATCACGTAGTACATCGTCGATTCGAGCTTGCGCGGCAGCCGTTCGGGCAGTTTCAGGTCCACCGTCACCGGGATCGGGAAGCGGCCCGCGTAGTCCTCGATCGCCGCGACGAGTCCGTGGTCGGCGAGGACCGGTGGGTTGAGGCCCCGGATCAGGGCGCGCAACTCCTGGTGGGCGGTGGAGAGTTGGCGCTCGGCCTGGGTGAGCAGCTCGTCCTGCGCGGAGCCCTCCTCGACGTCGAGGCGCATCAGGCCCAGGGTCATGCCGAGCGAGACCAGGTGCTGCTGGGCCCCGTCGTGCAGATCGCGTTCGATCCGTACGCGCTCGGCGTCGAAGGAGTCCAGGAGGCGGGACTGCGAGGCGCGCACCTCGCGCAGCTCCTCGCCCAGTTCGGTGTCGCGCGGCGCGAGGAAGGTGCGGGCCATCGCCGCGCGCGCCCCGGCCCACGAGGTCACCGTGTAGGGCGAGGCGAGCAGCACGATCACGCCGAACACCGTCCACGGCCAGGTGTCTGCGGAGGTGGCCGCGATCAGTGTGGCCGGCAGACCGAAGGAGAAGCCGAGCACGAGCAGGTCCAGCCACCAGAGGGATGCGGCGGACAGGAGCGTGAAGACCAGCTCGCGCCAAGTCGCCTGCTCCTTCAGGCGGGTGGCGGCCCAACCGCGCAGGCCCGGGGCGTCCGGTGTGCGGTGCGGGTCGGTCAGCCGGTCGAGGTCCACGAGCCGCAGCCGCCGGCGCTCCACCGTGGCGACCACGGTGGAGGCGAGGACCAGGCCGACCAGCGGTGCCACGCCGATCAGGACGACGAGCAGGGCCAGGCCCGCGGCCAGCCCGAGCGCGAAGACGAGGACCGCCGCGGCACCGACCAGGACGCCGCCGCCGAGATACGCGAGGGACCGCCAGGGCCAGCTGGAGGTCAGGAAGCTCAGGGGACGCTGAGCCATGGCCTGCCAGGCCGTTGTGGGTTGCATGTGATCAACGTACTGAGGCGAGTGCGCCCCCGATGCCGGGAAATGCTCGCGGGCCGCGAAAGGTAGAGCTGGCTCTACCTCGGAAGTAGAGAGCGGATCAGTGCCCCGACCGGTCCTCGCACGGTGGGATCTACCTATGACGACGACGAGCCACATCACCCCCGCACAGGACGCGGTCGAACTCCACGGCCTCCGCAAGGTGCACGGCACCGGCGGCCGCCAGGTCACCGCTCTGGACGGCGTCTCCCTCGGCTTCCCGCGCGGCACCTTCACCGCGATCATGGGCCCCTCCGGTTCCGGCAAGTCGACCCTGTTGCAGTGCGCGGCCGGTCTCGAGCAGCCATCCGAGGGCAGGATCGTGCTGGCCGGCGTGGACATCGGCCGGCAGACCGAGAAGGAGCGCACCGAACTGCGACGCAAACACGTCGGGTTCGTGTTCCAGGCCTTCAACCTGGTCGAGTCCCTGACGGCCGCGCAGAACGTGGAGCTGCCGTCCCGGTTCGCCGGCACCAAGGTCAGCCGCGAGCAGGTCGAGCAGGCGCTCGCCTCCGTCGGACTCGCCGAGCGCGCCGGACACCGTCCCAGCGAGCTCTCCGGCGGACAGCAGCAGCGCGTCGCCCTCGCCCGCGCCCTCGTCACCCGCCCCGACGTCCTCTTCGCGGACGAGCCGACCGGCGCCCTGGACACCGTCACCTCGCGCGAGGTCCTTCGGATGATGCGGATGCTGGTCGACCAGGAGGGCCAGACCACCCTGATGGTCACCCACGACCCGGTGGCCGCGGCCCACGCCGACGTCGTCGTCTTCCTCAAGGACGGCCGGATCGCCGACCGCATTCCGCTCGACCGCCAGGCCGGTGTGAACAACGCCGCGGCGATCGCCACCCACATGGCCCGGCTGGAGGCCTGACAGACATGCTGATCCTCGCGAACGTCCGTGAGCGCTGGTCCGGATTCCTCGGCGCCTTCGTCGCCGTCCTGGTCGGCGTGGCCCTGATCACGACCACACTGGTCATCTACGACTCCGCCAAGGCCAAGGTCCAGCCCCGTTACGCGGGCACCGCGGCCCTCGCCCTGCCGCCGCAGGCCGTCGACGCCGACGGCAGCCCCGAGGACCGGATGCCCTGGAGCGCCGCCGAGGCCCAGCCGCTGGTGGCCGGCCTGGAGAAGGTCCCCGGCGTCGCCGACGCGGTGGTCGACCGCTCCTTCTACGCCCAGGCGATCAAGGACGGCAAGCCCGTCACCGACGAGGGCGCCCTGGAGTCCGGGCACGGCTTCGGCAGCGCGCAGATGGCTCCGTACAAGCTGGTCTCCGGACGGGCCCCCGCCGCCGCGGACGAGGTCGTGGTCGACCGCGCCCTCGGTGCCGCCGTCGGCAGCGAGCTGACCGTCAACATCACGCAGGGCCGCGAGCAGTTCGAGGTCGTCGGCACCGTGGACGGCCCCGGCTACTACTTCAGCGAGGAGTTCGCCGCCAAGCAGCAGCCCGGTGTCGCCGCCGTCGCCCTGGTCCCCGAGAAGGGCGCCGAGACCGGTGCGATCGTCGCCGCGGCGAAGAAGGTGCTCGGCGAGCAGGGCAGCGTGGTCTCCGGTGACGGACGGTCCGAGCTGCAGCCCGCGCACATCGAGCACAAGCGCTTCCTCGGCGTCCAGCTGATCAGCGCCATGGCCCTCCTCGGCCTGTTCACCACGGTGTTCGTGGTGGCCTCCATGCTGGTCCTGTCCACCGGGATGCGCCGCCGCGAGATCGGCCTGCTGCGCACCATCGGCGCCTCGCCGCAGCAGATCCGGCGCATGATCCTCGGTGAGGCCGCCGTGGTCGGCGTGGCCGGCTCGATCGTGGGCTGCGTGGCCGGTGTGGCCGCGAGCCCGATGCTCCTGTCGATCCTCCAGGGCCTGGACGTCACCCCGCCCGGCATGGAGATCACCATCGCCGCCTGGCCGCTGCTCGTGGCCTCCGTGATCGGTGTCGGCGTCAGCGTGATCGGCGCCTGGACGGCGGGCCGCAAGGCCGCCAAGGTCGCCCCGATCGAGGCGCTGCTCGACAGCCGCTCGGCCAACAAGGGGATGGGGCGCGGCCGTTGGATCGCCGGTCTGTCCGTCCTCGGCCTGGGCGTGCTGCTCGCCATCGGCACCGCCACCTCCACCGCCGACAACCGCATCAACATGGCGATCTTCGCCACCATGACGCTGATCGTCGCGGCGGCCCTGCTCGCCCCGGTGTTCGTCGGGCCCGTCGGCCGGCTCCTGACCGCCCCGTTCCAGCGCGGCGGCAAGGCCGCCCCGGTCCTGGTCCGGGCCGAACTGGTCGCCAACCCGCGCCGCGCCGCCTCCCTGGTGGCCCCCGTGATCGCGGCCGTCGGCTTCGCGGTGCTGCTCAGCGGCATGGTCGAGACGATGCGGGTGGCGTACCCGGCCGGTGAGGCACTGAAGGTCGCGGGCCAGACGATCGTCACGCCGGACGGCACCCCGGGCAACACCGACGAGGTCGTCGCGGCGAACCCGGTGGGCAAGGCCGCGCTGCCGACCCGTGCGTTCATCGAGCCGAAGGCCGGTGCGGCGGCCCGTGTCCTGGACGTCCTGGGCAGCCGGGACCCGAAGTGGAACAAGCAGGGTCAGGCCGTACTCGGCGAGAAGACGGCCGGCGAACTGGGCCTGAAGCAGGGCCAGGAGGTCCCGGTGCGGTTCGCGGACGGCGCCACCGTCACGCTCACCGTCGCCGAGGTGCTGCCCGACGACCCGGCCCGCGGTGACTTCGTGGTCGCCCGCGACTTGGTCCGTGCCCACGACCCGGCGGCGCTCACCGACGACATCTTCGTCCCGGCCGGCTCGAAGGCCACGGACGCGGTCCCCGGGGTGGCGCTGCACGACGCCGCCGAGTTCGCCCTGGCCGACTACAACACCGACGCCAAGCTCACCGAGTCCCTCGCGATGATGCTGATCGTCATCGCGGTCGGCTACAGCGTGATCGCCGTAGCCAACTCCATGGCCATGGCGGCCCACGGCCGGCGTCGCGACTTCGGGGTGATGAAGTCGGCCGGCGGCACGGTCCGCCAGCTCCTGTTCACCTCGGCCGGCGAGACCACGCTGGTCATCGTGATCGGCGCGGCCCTCGGTGTCCTGGTCACGCTGCCTCCGCTGGCCGGGATGGCGGCCGGCCTCTCCGAGGCCACCTCCTCGGACGTGGGCCTGCACCTGAACTCCGGCGCCCTCGTCACGGCGGTCGTCGGCACCTTGGCGGCGGCGGTCCTGGCGGGGATCGCGGTCACGGCGAAGACGCTGAGGCGGCAGGCGGCGTAGGGGCGCGGCCTCTCGGCCGGCGGCGGAGCACGGAAGATGTCTCGGGCTCCGCCGCCACAAGGCCGATTTCCGCCTCTTCGTCTCGTACTGCGTTGCGTTCGCAAGGAGGCTCGGGTGAGGATGATCCATGGCCATGTGGCACATGTGGCATGTGGCGAGCGCGAGGGGCGGGTCAACGCGGGCCTGTCTGCCGGAAACTGGATCCACGGGGGTGGTGTGCGCGTGAAGTTCGACATGGGTGCGTCCGTGTTGTCGAATCTGCGGTCGCAGTCGCAGACGTCGAGTGACGATCTGGGGTCGCTGATCCGTCAGTTGATCGCTGCGGCGCAGCCGCTGGAGGGCAAGTTCAACGGCTCCGGCAAGGCGGCATTCGACGCGTTCAAGAACAACTCGGACGAAATCACCGCGGCGTTGAACGGGGCGCTGTCGGCGATCCTGGGCGGCCAGTCCGGCATGGACTCGGCCTTCGGCACCGGTGACCAGGAGTCGGCCGACAACGCCCGCCAGAACATGGCCGCCGCGAACTTCGACGCCGCCCGCTTCGGCGGACGCTGA
>NZ_FNFF01000012.1 GCF_900100315.1 Streptomyces indicus | reverse complement strand
GTTATGTCGATCTCCCAGTCACAAGGGCTGGTCTGACGTGCTGCTTTGCGAGATGGACATGTCGTTTCAGCGGCTCTGGGCGAGGGGCTGTGCGAGCTTAGGCGGTGGCGGTCGCCAGCAGTTCGGGCAGGTTGCGCATGTCGTCGAAGACGACGGTGCCTGGCCCCTCCAGTCGCGAGGCCGGGGTAAGGCCGCCGCAGTATCCGAAGGCTCGCATGCCGGCGGCCCGAGCTGCTTGCACCCCGTATGCGCTGTCTTCGATCACCGCGCATCGCTCGGGTTGTACTCCCATGGAGCGTGCAGCGTGCTGGAAGAGGTCGGGTGCGGGCTTGCCTCGGCGGACGTCGGCCGCACTGAAGATGCGGTTCTCGAAGTGGTTCGTCAGATCGGCGATTTCCAGGCTTCGTCGGATGCCGGCGTGATCACCGTTCGAGGCGACGCAGACGCCTGTGGTGAGGCTCTTCAGGACCTCGGCGATGCCGTCGACAGCAGTCAGTTCGGCCTCGAAGGCCGCCTCATACAGATGCTCGTACTTCTGCTGCCATCCCTTTTCCAGGCGCCGTCCGAGTCGTTCCTCGACTGCTGCGGTGTAGACCTCGGTGGACGAGCCCACGAACCGCTCGATGATCTCAGCTTCGGTGAACGTGCACCCCAGGTCAGCCATGATCATGGCGTCGACTTTGACGCATATCTTCTCGCTGTCCACCAGCACGCCGTCACAGTCGAAGATCACCAGTTCAACAGGGCTCTGCGTCATGATCAGCAGCGTAGAGGGGCGCCGGTTCAGGCATCGCACCGCGTAGGGCTGTCGTCGGCTTTGCCGGGGTTTCACCCCGAGCTGCTTGCACCACCCACCGGGGTGCTCGACAGCACGCGGAGACGGCGGATCTCGCCGTGGGCGATCTCCAGCTTCTGGGTGAGGTCGGCGACCTGGTCGCGAAGCTGCCGATTGCGTTCGAGCGCGGTCTCCAGCCTGCGTTGCAGGGAGGCGTCGCTGGCCGCGTGCCGGGCGCTGCGGTGTGGTGCCGGGGCTCGCGTCTGGAGCTGGTTGATCGCGGTGATGAGGTCGGTCTGCGTGTATAGCCAGGACCGGGAGACACCGGCAGCGTTCGCGATGCCGACGACCGTGGGCCGTTCACTGCGGCGAGCCGCAGCCTTGACGGCTTCTTCGGCCCGCTCGCGTGCCTGCCTGCTGCGCGTCTTCGACGCTTCGACGAGGAAGTGGGCGTTGTCAGCCGGTGGCATCGAGATCGGTCACCTTCCCGCCGGCCACGATCTGCTGCGGTCCGGCCTGTTCCAGGGCGTCGATGATGGTGTCGAGCTTGCCGAGCGTGCGGGTGTTCTTCTCGACGATGCGCGACAGCCCGGCCTTCTCGGCGTCGCCGATGAGCTTGCGGGTCTCGTCCCGCTGGCGTCGGTGCTGGTCGAGGAAGTCGCCGGTGGTGATGAAGAAGCGGCAGTCCAGACACGGGTTGGCGTACTCGCAGTCGGTCTGGATGGGGGCTCCGCAGTAGCCGTTGGGGAGACTGACCTTGGCGCGGACCAGGGACAGCCGCATCCAGGTGGCATCGGCGAGCGGGTGGTCGACGGGCAGTGCGACGGGTTCGCCCTCGGCGTTGACCTTGAGGGACTTCTCCCAGTGCTCGCGCAGGGTCTTCTGGTGCAGCCGGGCGTAGATGGCCGTCATCTGCGGCGACATGTGATCGAGCAGTTGCTGGACGATGTGCTGCGGGACGTTGGCGTTGATGAGCCTGGTGCCCAGCGTGTGGCGGAACTGGTGGAAGGTCACCCGCGCGGGGCGGCCGTGCTCGTCGATGAGGCGGATGCGCTCCAGCCAGGTCTCCATCTGTTCGCGGCACCAGCTGTCCGAGACAGCCTTGCTGCCGTTGAGGTTGGCCACCCAGCCGGGGAACAGGAAGTGGCTTCCGGCGGGGAAGCGGGCCTGGACGCGCTTCTGTTGTGCGGCGATCTCATCGGCCAGGGCCTGGCTGATGGGGAAGAACGCGATGCGCCCGTGGATCTTGTGGTTCACCCAGGTCAGGTAGGGGGCTCCGGTGTCGTCGTGGGTGACGCAGTCGAACCGCAGGCGCCGGGCGTCCTTCATGCGCAGGCCGCAGGAGATCAGCAGCGGGACCATGAGGCGGAGATCGTCGGTGGCGATCAAGGCCAGGCTGGCGGGGTTCTCCATCTGCCGCATCAGGTGCTCGGAGATCCAGCGAGGCTTGGCCGGCGGCGGAGGCGGGGCGTCGTTGTAGACAACGGCGTCGCGGGGCAGGCCCGGCTGCCAGTCGTGGGCGCGAGCATCCGCGAGGAACCGGCCCAGCGAGTTGACCGCCGCCCGGCGGGTAAACACGTCCGGGTAATCGACGGCCAAGGCGGCGATCCACGTCTCGATCCTGGCCCGGGTCAGGTCGCCAGGATCGGCGTTCGGCGGCAAGTGCCGCGAGAGATGAGTCAGGGAGCGCAGGTTCTGCGCGACGGTGTTGACGCTGATGTTCATGCTGATGCGCCAGCGGCACCACCGCTTGGCCAGCTCGCGCAGCCAGGGCTGAGCTATGCCGCCGAAGCGCAGGTAGCGCATCTCGCCTTCGGCCAGGGCGAAGTGCCGCAGGTCCCAAATCTCGCGCGGATACTGGTCGGCCCACGGATCATCGGCGATGAGCAGGTGCTCCAGTGCGAAGCGAGTGTCCGCGATGAAGCGGAAGGCGACCACGTTGTAGCCGTGACGCCGTCCGTCGGCCCTCAGCGGCGCGACGTGATCGCGCCAGCTGGTCTCGTCCCAGTCCAGAAGGCTGGTGACCGGCGCCTCGCAGGCCCAGGTGACCGCGCGGCGGACGTCGCGGGCGGGGGTGAACCGCAGCCCCTCGTCGAGCCGGTGCTGCAGGCCGAACTGGAACTCCAGACGGAGTGCTGGATCGAGCTGACTCAGGCGGATCTTCGGGTCGCCGCGGTGAGCAAGGTCGTCGTACCAGCTCGTGAGGTCAGGGCGGCCGTGCTTGCGCCACCGGGTGTGGTGCGTGTGACACAGCGGCGCATCGGTGCTGTCGGTCCAGCGCGGGCAACCGGGAAACTCGCAGTTTCGCTCGGCGGCCCACGGCCTGCGCGGTGGGTGATAGAGGGTGCGTCCCACCCAGTCCTCAAGGGGTGGCCGCCCTGCGTGGGTCCATCGCGAAGCATGTCGGTGACACAGGCCGTGGGCGGCCCTGGCCCGGTTGCACCCGGAGACCAGGCAGGCCGCCACCTGCTGGCGGCGGCGCAGGCGCGCGTCCTCGTCCGCGGCCCAGCTGTCCAGGTCGGCCGGGCGTCCTGCGGCCACCCAGCGGTGATGGTGGGTGCGACAGAGCTTCAGCGAGCCCATGGTCAGCGTCGTCGGGCAGGAAACGATGCGGCATTCACCGGGGAAGAACACCGGGCTGTCACGCGGCGGACAGAACATCTCGGCCCGGAACTCCGGGCGCACCGTCTCCATCAGCTTCGCCAGCAGCCCCGCCGAACCCCGGTGCGTCTGGGGCGTGTTCACCGGGCCGATGCCCCGTCCCTGATGATCCCGGCCGAGAGGAGCACCCGGCGATGATCCTCGACATCGAGGTGACTGTAGATCTCGGCCGTGGTCTGCGGGCTGGCATGACCGAGGAGTTCGGCCACGACCTCGATCGGCACCTCGGCCCGCAACAGCCGGGTGGCGTAGGTGTGCCGGCAGGCGTGCGGCGAGAAGTGCGTGATGCCGGTCCGCTTCTGCAGGCGTTCCACCAGTTCGTTGACGTTCGCCCGGGTCATCGGGGAGCCGATCGGCGCGCGGAAGAGGTTGGCGAACACGAAGTCGCAGTCCAGCGCGCCGTACTCGCTCTCCATGTAGGCGGCGTAGCGATCGAACAGCTCCGGCCTCACCGGGATGATCCGGCCCTTCATGCCCTTGACGCGGGCCCGGTTGGCGTTGTTCTCGCGCGGAACGACGTGCACCTCTCCCTTGCGGAGGTTCAGGTCGGCATGCCGCAGGCCCAGGGCCTCGCTGATCCGCAGCCCCGAGTCGTCGAGGAGAGCGATAAGGAACCGGTCCCGGCGCCGGTTGCAGGCGCTCATCAGCCGCTGGACCTCGTTCTCGGTCAGCGTCCGGGGCGGCTTGCGGTGGGCGGGGATGCGGATCGGGCTGTACTCGACCTCACCGCCCCGCTGGGTGTGCGCCAGCATCGGCGTGTAGGAGCCGGTCGGCTGCCTGCCCAGCAAGTTTCCCAGCAGCGCGGGCACGTCCTCGTCCCGCCGGGCGTGGAACCGGTAGAACGACGCGAGCGCGGCCCGCTTCCGCTGCAACGTGGTGTTCTCCAGCGCCTGGCCGACACCGGGCAGCACGAACACCCCCGGTGCACGGGCCGGCTTCGGACGACGCAGCCAGTCGAAGAACTGGGCCAACACCTCCAGGCGCACGCGCCGGAAGTCGAGGCCCGTCTGCTCCAGCCAGACGAAGAAGTCCCGCAGGTCGTACGCGTAGCCCTGCACCGTGTTCGGCGACGCACCCCTCGCCGCCAGGTACCCGAGGAACTCCTCCACCGCATCGACGGGCAAGCCGTCGGCCCCCACCACGGTGTACGAGACCGGACCGTCCGCGGACAACCGCAGTCTCTGCACAGCGAACGACACACCACACCCCAGGACGACATGGACAGGCGAACAGAACCCGTCCATGTAGCACCGAAAGGCCCTCCCATGGAAGCGAGTTGGACATCAAAGACACCCGGAAGACTGATCGGCATAGTCGACGACACCGGCGAGCTGTTGCCGGACGGCCAGATCGTCGCTCCGCACCGGCCGGTCGCGCTCGCCGCCGGGAGCACCGCGTGACCACCGCTCCCCAGATCGTCGTGCCCTACATCACCGCCCGGGAGGGCGAAGAGGCCGACTCATTCCTCAATCTGCGCATGGGCCGCGGGCCGGACGGCCGACCACGTCTCCGATACGTGGATGAGGCGCCGCCGGACCGGGACCTCAAGGGCGTGCTCTGGGCCCGCTACTCCATGTCGCTCGACACCTTCGGGCAGCCCTGCGGGACACCGCGCTGGCGGATGGTTCACCCGCACCGTCAACGCGTGACGATGGCGCTGCTGCGGTGCCAGGTATGCACCGTCCAGTTGAAGCGCACCGACGGCATCCTCTTCCTGGAAACGGCGGGTGAAGAGGGCTACGACGGTCCAGTGAAGACCGCGCAGCCGCCGGTCTGTCTGGAGCACGCCCGGATGGCGGCAGGCCGGTGCCCACGGCTCAGGGCAAGGGGCCACGTAGCGCTTCTCGCCACCCGTTTCCCGCTGTACGGCGTGATCGGCCACGCGTACCAGTGGAGCGCGAGCGGCCTACAGGCACTCTCGGACATGGACTCCCCCATCCCTTACCGCCATCCCCAGATCGGCATGTTCCTGGCCTCCCAGCTCGTACGGGAACTGCGGGAGTACAAGGTCGTCAACCTGGACGATCTTGTGCCCGCCGCCTAGACGGCCGCCCGGCTGTCCTGAGTGGTACAGACAGGACCGCCGGGCGGCTCACCACCGGCGCCGGACCTTCGCGCGCCGTCCAGCACGAACCCGCCAACTTTCGGCGGTCCGACGAGAACGGAGAGCTTTCGCCGATAGCCTCCCGGCCCCCGGCACGCGTGCCGGCCCACCCGCCCCCGAACACGAACGACCGAAGGAAGTCCATGACGAACACGACCGTCGAGCCCGACGAGGCGACCCGCCTGCGGAACAAGGTGGTGGACGAGCTCTGCGCGGACGGCAACATCTCCTCCCCGGAGATCGAAGAGGTGATGCGCAAGGTGCCCCGGCACGAGTTCACCCCCGCCGACACGCCGCTGGACAAGGCGTACGACACGTACGCCGCCGTGATCACCAAGACGGACGAGCACGGCGTGCAGCTCAGTTCCGTCTCCGCCCCGCAGATCCAGGCCATGATGCTGGAGCAGGCCCAGGTGAAGCCCGGGATGCGGGTCCTGGAGATCGGCTCGGGCGGGCTGAACGCGGCCTACCTCGCCGAACTCGTCGGCGAGGACGGTGAAGTCGTCACCGTGGACATCGACCCCGTCGTCACCGATCTCGCGCGCCAGCTCCTGAACGAGCACGGCTACGGCCGAGTGCACGTCGTCACCGCCGACGCCGCCGAGCCCATCCCGGACCTCGGTGAGGTCGACGTCGTGATGGTGACCGCCGGGGCCTGGGACGTCTCCCCGGCGTGGACCGCGCAGCTCAAGCAGGGCGGCCGGCTCGTCGTCCCGCTGCGGATGCGCGGCCTGACCCGGTCGGTCGCCTTCATCCAGGTCACGGGCGAGCACGGTCCCTACCTGGAAAGCGAGTCGGCGCGGATCTGCGGCTTCGTCCCGATGCAGGGCTCGACCGCCCACCGGGAAGAACTCCTCCTGGTCAACGGCACCCCGGAGATCGGGCTCAAGTTCGATGACGGCCTGCCGGCCGACCCGCACCGGCTCGACAACGCCGTCACGTTTCCGCGCCACGAACTGTGGACCGGCGTCACTGTTCGCATCCAGGAACTCATCGACACCCTTCAGATGGCGATGGCGATCTCCCTGCCGGGCTTCTGCACGATGGCCGTCGATGAGAACTCGGACTCGGGGCTGGTCGCCCCCGTGAACAAGCGGTTCGCCCTCGCGGCCGTCGAGGACGACACCTTCGCCTACCTCGTCACCCGCCGCACCGAGGACAACAAGCACCTGGAGTACGGCGTGCACGCCCTCGGCCCGCACGCGGAGCAGTTCGCCGACAAGATCGCCGACGTGCTCCGCGACTGGGAGGCCAACCGGCGCGGCGGCCCCAGCCCGGTCATCCGGGTCTATCCGGCTGGCACCCCCGATGACCAGATCCCGGCCGACCGGGTCATCGACAAGGTGCACAGCCGGGTCTCGCTCTCCTGGCCCTCGGCGTAACACCGGGAGCCAGGTAATCCCGCACCACCCCAACAAGAAGAAGGGCACATCATGACGAGCGCCACTCTCGCCCCGCCCCCGGTCGCGCCCGCGCCGTCGGCGGACCTGGACGACGACTTCGCGCCCCTGGACGTGAAGGTCGTCATCGCCGAGCACTCGTACGGCCACCTCATGTGCTCCACGGGCGACGGCTGCGGCACCACCTGCGCGACCGGTGCCTCCGCCTGCGGTTCCTTCACGGAGGACCCGGCCTGATCCAGGTCGACCCCTGACCTGTGGGCCGGGCGAAGCGCTTCGCCCGGCCCACAGGCCCCTCTCCCCCTCCCCGCGCCGCCTCATGGAAGGGCCTCATGGCTTCCCGAGCAGCCGCCGGATACCAGTGGCAAGGCGTTGCGATGCTGCGCGCCACCACCAGCCCCGGGCCGGCAGACATCCCCCGTACCCTCGACCTGGACAACGTGGCCGTCACCCGCGGATGGCTGAACCGCATCTGGCAGCGCGAGGACTTCCGCAGCGCGCTGGAGCTGGCCACCCCCGTCCTGTCCGACGCCATCGAGGCCGTCGTCCGGGGTCGGCAGACCGAGCCCCGTCACGTCCGCCGCACCGCGCTGTCGACGGTCTCCTACCTCCTGCGGTGGCAGCACCGGCCGACCCCGCTCGGGCTGTTCGCCGGCACCGCCCCGGTGTCGGTCGGGCCCCGGGCGAGCGCGCGGTGGCGGGACAAGCACCGCGCGATGATCCGGCCGGACGCCGAATGGGTCACCGACATGGTTCTCCGGCTCCAGCGCACCCCCGCGTTGCTGAAGCGGTTACCGCTCGTCGCCAACAACGCCGCCCGCGCACGCGGTGACCGGCTCGTGGCACCGGGTCCGCCCTCCGACGGCCACGCCGTCCTGCTGGCCCCGGTCGAGATATCCGTCCGCAACGCCCGGCCGGTGGCCGCCGCCATGGACGCGGCCCGCACCCCCATCCTCTACGGCGAGCTCCACAGCCACCTGCGCGACCGCTTCCCGCAGGCCACACCGGAGAAGATCGACGCCCTTCTCACCAGCCTGGTCGAGCAGCAGTTCCTCATCACCAGCCTCTGGGCGCCCATGACCACCGTGGACGCCTTCCAGCACCTGTGCCGGGAGCTGGAGGCGCACCAGGCGGAGAACGTCCCCGAGGTGCGGGACCTGGTCCACGCGCTGTACGCGCTGCGCGACGACGTGTCCGCTCACCAGCCGACGCTTTCCGACACCAGCGTGAGCGCCGTCGCCGCGCGGATGCGCGACCTCACCACCGTCACCCCGACACCGCTGCTCATTGACACCGCCCTCGACTGCGAGACCCAGCTCCCGCAGACCGTGATCGCGGAAGTGCAGGCAGCCGTGTCGGCCCTCTACCGGACCACCCCGCAGCCCTACGGCTACCAGCACTGGCGCGACTACCACCGCCGCTTCCGGGCCCGGTACGGCGTCGGGGCCCTGGTGCCGGTGATGGACCTGGTCGCCGACAGCGGTCTGGGCCTGCCCGCCGGATACGTCGGCTCCGAACGCGGCGCCGCCCTGAAGGTGCGCACCGACCGCGACGAACTGCTGCTCGCGCTGATGCAGCAAGTCCTCCTGGACGGCCGCGATGAACTGCGACTGACGGACGACATGGTCGACGCCTTGGAGAAGGCCGCCGGAACGGACGAGCGGCTGTTCGTACCCCGGGTGGAGGCCGCCTTCGAAGTCCACTCACCCAGCACCCGGGCACTGTCCAGCGGCACCTTCGATGTCCTCCTCACCGCGGTCCCCCGCCCCGGCAGCAGCATGGCCGGCCGGTTCGCCCACGTCCTGCCGCCCGAGCATCAGGACGCGCTCGCCGCCACGTACCACGGGGCGCCGGACGCCCTCACGGCGCAGCTCGTGTTCCCGCCGCGCCGCCATCGCAACGAGAACGTCACCCGTACGCCGCGGCTGCTGCCGCACGTCATCGAGCTGTCCGGCCACCAGGAGACGGACGAGGCGACGATCCCGCTCGCCGACATCGCCGTCACCGCGGACCCGCGCAGCTTCCACCTCGTGCAGCTCTCCACCGGCCGGCGCATCGACGTGCGGGTCCTGCACGCCCTGGAAGGCGGGACACAGACCCCACCACTGGCCCGGTTCCTCGCCGAAGTGGCCAACGGGCGGTACGCCGCCTACAAGCCGTTCGACTTCGGCGCCGGCGCCCGGCTCCCGTTCCTCCCCCGGGTGCGCTACCGCCGCACCATCCTCACGCAGGCCCGATGGCTGCTGATGGCCGACGACCTGCCCGGCCGCAAAGCCTCGACCGAGGAGTGGGAGGACGCCTTCACCGCCTGGCGGGACCGGCTACGGGTCCCCATGCAGGTCGCGATCATCGAGTACGACCAGCGCCTTCCCCTCGACCTGTCCCACCCGGTCCACCGCCGGGCCCTGCGCGCCCACCTCGACAACGCCCGGCGTCTGGAGCTGCGCGAGGTCCCGGACGCAGACGCCCACGGCTGGATCGGCCGGGCACACGAGATCTGGCTCTCCCTGGGCCGGTTGCAGCCGGAGACCGCCGATGTGCCCCGGCCGCGCCCCGCCACGTCACCGGTCCCCGGGCGGCACCTTCCGGGCGCCGGTGACGTCCTGCTCGCGCAGCTCCACGCCCACCCGCGCCGCTACGACGAGATCCTGAGCCGCCACCTGCCCAGCCTCCTCGCCGCGTTCGGCGACACCCCGCCCCTCTGGTGGTTCACCCGGCACCGGGAGATGGCCCGCCCGGACGCCGACCAGCACCTCGACCTCACGCTGCACCTGCCGCCGGACGCCTACGGGGCCGCCGCACAACACGTCCGTACCTGGGCGGACAGCCTGCACGGGACCGGTCTGGCGGCCGGGCTCGTCCTGGCTCCCTACCAGCCACAGACCGGGCGCTTCGGCAGCGAGGCAGCCATGGACGCAGCTCACCAGGTGTTCGCCGCAGACTCCACCGCCGCCCTCGCACAGATCCAGCTCACCGAGCGCACCGACGCCTTCGCCCCGCAGGCCCTCGCCGCGGCCAGCGCCCTGCACCTCGTCACGCCCCTGGCGCCGAACAACGCGGCGGCCGAGGAGTGGTTGGTGCGCAACCTCCCCCAGAGCACGGGGCGACTGAACCGGACCCTGCGTACCCAGGTGCTCGAACTCGCCGCGCCGAACGGCGCCTCCGCGCTCGCGGCCCTCCCCGGCGGCCCTGCGGTCGCCGAAGCATGGCGGGCCCGCGCCGTCGCCGTGGACACCTACCGGAACGCCTTGACCGGTCAGCGTGATCCCCTCGGCGTCGCCCGGTCGCTCCTGCACCAGCACCACGTCCGGGCCCTGGGCGTCGGCCCGCGCGCCGAGGAGACCACGATCCGGCTCGTACGAACTGCGGCCCTCCAGCACAGGATGGCCGCCCGATGACCGCGCCGGCCGCCACCACCGCGACGATTCTGGAGCAGTACGCCGCCCGCCTCGCGCAACCCGCTCCGCCGCCCCCGGACGAGCCTTGGGCGGTGCAGTCCCTCGCCGACGGCGCCGCCGGAATCAGCCTGCTGCACATCGAGATGGCCAGCCGTCACGGCGGCTCCTGGCGCCCCGCCCACCAATGGATCACCGCCGCAGCGGCCGGGCACATCAGCGCGGCCGACACCGCCGGACTGTTCCTCGGCGCCCCGGCCCTCGGCTTCGTCCTCACCACCATCCCGCCGTCCTTCCAGCACCTGTACGAACCAGCGCGCCGGACCCTGCACCAGCACATCACCGACCTGACCCACCGCCGCGTGGACGCCGCGCTCACCCGCATCCGCAAGGGCGACCTGCCCACGTTCGCCGAGTACGACCTGTTCTACGGCCTCACCGGCATCGGCGCGTACCTCCTGCGGACCGACCCTGAAGGGCTCCCCCTGGAACGGGTCCTGAAGTACCTCGTTGCCCTGACCCGCCCCCTCGTCCCCGACGGCCGCGGCCTGCCCGGCTGGTGGGTCCGCCACGACCCGGCCCGTGGCGAGTCCCCCCACTTCCCGGGCGGCCACGGCAACTTCGGTGCAGCCCACGGCATCACCGGCCCGCTCCTCCTGCTGGCCCAGACCATGCGCCGCGGCATCACCGTCAGCGGCCACCGCGAAGCCATCTGGAGCATCTGCGAACACCTTGACGCCTGGTGCCAGCTCAGTCCCTCCGGTCCCTGGTGGCCCGAGCACATCTCCCGCCGCGATCTCGACCTCGGGCGCCCGCACCACGACGCTCCCACCCGGCCGAGCTGGTGCTACGGAACCACGGGCATCGCACGAGCCGGGCAACTCGCCGGGCTCGCCCTGCGCGCCCCCGACGTCCAGGCGTTCTACGAGGACGCCCTGTACCGCGCCCTGACCGACCCCGAACAGCTCTCCCACGTCACCGACTCGGGTCTGTGCCACGGCTGGGCAGGCATCTACCAGACCGCAACCCGCGCCGCTGCCGATGCCCTCGACCCCCGCCTTCAGACCCTCCCGAAGCGCCTCGGCGACACCCTCGCAGCGAACGCCCAGCCCGGCCTTCCCAAGCCCGGCCTGATCAACGGGGACGCCGGTACCGCGCTCGCCCTCACCACCTACGCCTCACAGCAGGCCCCGATCTCCGGATGGGATGCATGTCTCTTGATCAACTGATCTTGACGGAGCCGAGCCCGATTCAGCGCGCGGTCTCCGCTGCCCTCACCGGCCTGCCGATCCCCGAGGTCGCAGCTCAGTACGGGATGGAACCGACGATCCTGTCCGACGCCGTGGCGGTCTACAACCAAGCCGGCCGGGAAGCACTGACCCGCCACGCCGCCACTACCGACTGGTGGCAGGTGTATCTCCACTTCACCGACTGGACGGACGCCGACACCACCTTCACCACGCACGTGCTCCCCGTGCTGGGGGAGGCAGAGGCCGCGGGGACCATGAGCGGCTGGTGGTACACCCGCAAGCACCCGTGTTGGCGCCTGCGCCTGCGCGTGCGACCTGTAATCGGGGCCAAACTGGCCCTCGGCGACGGCTTCGACCGTCTCGTCTCCGATGGGCATTTGCAACGCTGCTGGCCCGGGGTCTACGAGCCGGAAACCGCAGCATTCGGGGGCCCGGCCAGCATGACGGCCGCACACGATCTGTTCGTCACCGACAGCCGAGAAGCGCAACAACTAAGGCAGCGCGGAGACCTGGCCGTGGGACCGCGCGAGCTGTCCGTTCTCCTCTGCACGATCATGATGCGCGCCGCGGGTCTGGAGTGGTACGAGCAGGGGGACGTGTGGCACCGCGTCATCACGGAAGAGCACCGATCGGCCGTGAGCGACGTCCCGGCAGACCGGCTCGACGCCCGCGCGCAGGAGATCCGGCCGCTGCTCTTCGCCGACAGTGACGTACTGCTGCGCCCCGGCGGGCTGTTGGAGCCCGTCGCCGAATGGGCCGCCGCCTTCCGCAGCACGGGGCAGGAACTCCGCCGTGCCGTACAGGACGGGACGCTCGACCGGGGGCTGAGGCAGGTGCTCAGCTATCACGTGATCTTTCACTGGAACCGGCTTGGGCTGTCTATGCGGGGACAGAGCGTCTTGGCCTGGGCAGCGAGGGCGGCGATCCTGCACCGGGAAAGCGGGACATAGGTCGGCCGCGAGCCGTGTCAACCGCCAAGGGCCACCAGCTGTAGGCCTCGGAGAAGCGACCCATAGTCGTGCGAGATTGGACTTGCCATGACCGTTCCATCGCGGCAGAAGCAATGGGTGAGCCTCGGCGTGCTGTTCGGGGGACACCCACAGAGCTTCGAGCTCCCGCCGCCCGTCTCCGGACCCCCGCCCACCACCCAGGTGACCGCCGACGAGCGGGAGGCCAGGGAGGTGATGCGTGCGGCCGGCTACGAGCCGAAGGGGCCTTACCCCGGTGCCCGCTCGATGCCTTGGCCGAGCGAGTGCACCGACTGCGGGGCGTCCCGTAGACCCTCGCTCCAGGACATCGAGCGCGGTGTCCGGTGCAAGCATGTCCGGCGCAGGCCCGCCGCCTCCGGCGCATGAGGCGAGCCCGTACACCCGAGGTGTACCGGTTGTTCCAGTGCAAGTTGTGCCCTAACAAGGGGACAGACCAGGAGATCCGAGGTGTCGGCGCGCGGATGGCTGCATACCGGGTGTGCAGCTCTTGTGACTTCTGGCTGATGTGCCTGGGGTACGCGATGCTCGGCGACCAAGACCCGGACGGCCGTCGTGCCCTTCGGATCGACGGCGTCCATTATCTGTCCTGGACCGAGGAGCAAGGGTTCCCGCCGGAGATCGGCTACGTAGGGGGCGGGGAAAACCGCTATGTCCTGCTGGACGATCCCACAGGCACCGTGCACGTGACGCGCCGGCTCTGGCTCATGGGCACCATCCCCGATGCGTTCCGCGACCGGATGCCGGACAACGCGGTCTTCGCTCCGCCGACCTAGGAAGGTACGGGGTCCTCCTTACACGGGCGGTGCGTCGTGAGCGCTGTCCGGCGGTGCGGGCTGTGTGTGGTCCACCGCGGTTCGGTTGGCGTACGAGGAGTCGGGTTTCGGAGCTGAGGGCACGGCGGACTCATCGGCATCGACGTGCTGACGTCCGTGCTGGGCTCGCAGACTCGTCTCCTTCTGGAGGCCGGACACGCGGTGGTCTGCGCCGTGAGCAGTGCTGCGAGCCTTGATGGCCTCGGCCCGGAGCTGCTTGGCTGCCTCGTTGTCCTTGGCCTTGGCCCGCCGAAGCAGCGCGGCCTTTTCCTGCTGCGGCATGTCCGCTTCCGTCAGCACAGCTTCGTGCTCGTTGACGGGTCCGGCCTGCCGGGTAACTTCCTGGAGCCGCGTGTCCATCTGCTCCAGCTCTTGGACGGTCTCCTCACGGGTACGAAGGAGTGCTTCCCGGTCCGCCTCGACCGCAGCACGCTCGTCACCGCGGATTGCCGCCCGCCCGAAACGGCCCGTCGCGGACAGCTGCTGTTCAAGACCCTCGATACGGGCCTCGGTGCCGGTCAGTCGAGCGGTGCGTTCCGCGATCGTGCCGTCCAGCAGCCGGACTTCGCGGATGGCCACGGCCCGTTCGGCAACGTCCTGATGACGGCGTTGGAGCGCGAGCGAATTGGGGCCTGCACCGGCAGCAGCCTCCTGTTCTGCACGATCGGCGGCGGCTTCCGCCTTGTCGGCCGCCGTCGTTGTGGCGCGGGCAGCGATGGCGGCCTTCCGCACGGCGTCACGCAGCGCCGAGTTCCCGAGGTGAGCGTATGGACGGTCAGCCGTCGGCGCGGGTCCCGAGGGTGTGGCCGGCTCCGTGGTCGGCTCGGCGTTCGCCGGTGCGGGGCGGTCCTCGTGCTCCGGAGCCTGTTCGGGAGTGTCTGCGTCGTGGTGCTCGTCGGCGCCGGGGGCGCGCGGGATCGGGAGGTCTGCTACGACCTGGCGGACGTGGGCGGGGACCGCGTTCTTCGGGAGTTCGGTGAGGATCATGCGTTCCTCGGTGCCGGTCTCGATCTCGCGGATGAGGCCCGCGACGGCGCGGTCAAGCTGTTCCTGGTCGGTGAGTGCGTCGCCGTGGCGGGCGCGGTCGGCGTCGGTCTCGTAGACGGAGAGCGGCAGGAAGAGGTGGGACTCCTTCTTGTCGCGGCTCATCATCGTGTAGAGGGCGTTCGCCTGAGCGCCGGGTCCGTAGACCAGAGCCTCTTGGACGGTGAGGCCCTGCGACTTGTGGCCGGTGATCGCGTATCCGAGGCTGAGCCCGCCCTGTGCGATGTAGTCGGCGTCCACCCATTCGGCAACGTCGCGGTGGCCGTCCTCGGTCTTCTCGCGCCACTCGACCAGCACCCGGCGTTCGTCGTCCACGGCGCGCACGATTCCGCGGTAGCCGTTCAGGACGTCTTCGTTCTGCCCTCGGCTCTTCTTGCCCCGGTAGTCGTTGACTCGAAGGAGGACCTGGTCACCGACGGACAGGGTCAGCTCGCCGCCACCGGGCAGCGCGTAGGCGTGCTCGGGACCGGTGAGGTCGCCGTTCTCCTTCCGCAGTGCGCGGGCGCCGGTGTTCAGCTCTTCCACGATCTCGTTGGTGGCGGCGAGCATGAGGAGCTGCTGCACGGCGGTGTGGTCGTCGTTGTGCGCGGCCCGCTTGTCGGCCCAGACGGTGAGCATCGCGGCGAGGGTGGTGTCCTTGTCCGCGAGAGCGTGCACGCGGCCGGTCCCGGCGAAGGTACGGAGCGATTCCACGCGGTTGTCGTCGCGCCACAGCTCCAGGGCCCGGCGCTCGACCATGTCCTTCTGGCGGAAATTCTGGCTGAGGGTGAGCCCGCCCACGAGATGGTGCACGGCGGCGAAGCTGCCGCCGATGCCGGGCGAGTGGAGCTGCTTGGGGTCACCGATGCCGACGACCTTCGTGCCGGTTTCCGCGGCGTGGGTGAGGAGTTCGGCGATGTCACGGTCATCGCACATCGCGGCTTCATCCACGACCAACACGTCCACGCCGGTGAGGCCGGAGCCTCCGTTGCGGATGCCGGTCAACCAGGACGCGAGGGTGCGGGACTCGATGCCCGCCTCGGCCTTCAGGTTCGCGGCGGCGACGGCGGCTGTACTCGCGCCGGCGATGACGAGACCGTGCGCCTCCCATGCCTGGCGCGCGGTGTCCATGATCGTGGTCTTGCCCGATCCGGCGATGCCCACGACGGCGTCGATTCCGTGCCCGGCCGTGAGCAGTCGTTCGAGGATGGCACGCTGTTCGTCGGAGAACGTGAAGCTGCCGCCGTGCTGGGCCTCGACGGTGGACAGCGTCATGTCGACCGTGTCGCTGCTGACGGCGGCGGCCTGAGTCCCGAGCCGGTTCGTGGCCTCGGAGACGATCAGCGCTTCGGCCGCCACGACATCCGCCGTGGTGTACCGGTCGGCGTGCGCGAAGTGCTGGGCGCCCTTCGGGTTGAGCTGGACCGCGTATCCGGCGTGCCGGAGTACGGAGTTGGTGAGCTGTTCGGCCTCGGCGGCGTCCGCGACGCCGTACGGGAGGGCGTCCAGCACGGCGGCGATGGCGGCGGCGTGGGTGAACTCCTTGGAGTGGCTGGTCAGGCCGGTCTTGGGGTCGAAGACCTGGGCGCACAGCTCGTCCAGGGTGGGGTTCTGGTCTGCTCGGTCCTGTTCCATCGCGCTGGCTGCGATGGCGTCGGGGTCGTCTCCGGCCGCACGGCCTTCGGTCTGCCAGTAGGCGCGGAGGACATCGTCCCCGACCCCGGCGGCCTCGCCGTTCTTCGCGGCCTTGGACGCGGTGGAGGCGGCGGTGCGCTCGCGGGTCGAGGCGCTGTCGTAGTCGATGCCGAGTTTCGTCAGCAGGTCCCGGACCTGGCTGTCGCGCTTACTGAACAGCCGGATCGTGGCCTCGGGAATCGCTGCGATCTCCCACGCTCCGGTCCGCTCCTCGCGGCGGAAGCTGATGCCGAACTCGTTGGTCAGCTCGCGGCGGATGCGGGCGTTCATGAGGGACTGGGTAGCGCGGGTGTGCCGGTGGAGGTCTCGGCCCCCGCTGGCCATCGTGGACCACTTGCCGTCGGTGCCCTTGACCAGGTTGGCGAGGGTGAAGTGCAGGTGGAAGTGGGGGTCTCCGTACGGGGCACCGTCGACGGGGCGGGCGGCGCGGTGGACCATCATCCAGCCGGAGAACCCGCTCGTCTTCACGGTCTCCGCTGCGTCGCCGTCGCCGTGATGGCCGCGCATGGCGTACGCGGTCCACCGTTCCAGGGCACCGATGGACTCGCGGCCGGCGGCCGTGTAGATGCCCTCGACCTGGGCGGCAACCTCTTCGGGCGCGTAGGCGAGGAACGCGGACTTCGACTTCGCCAAGTCCAAGGTGACGTCGGCACCGAAGTTGCCGACCTGCACGCGGCCTTCGAGAAGAGCGGCCTTGATCTCCTCGGCGTCCCACACTTCCTCGGGCGCGAGCCCTGCCGCCTTGGCCATCGCGACGGCTTCGCGCACGTCCATCGGCAGATCCCGAAGACGACGTGCACCTTGGCCCTCGGTCTGGGCGTACCGGCGCTTCATGGACGCGGCGTCGAACAGGTCGGCGGGCTGCTGTCCGGTCTCGGTGGCACGCGCCTCGACCGCACGCAGGAGCGCGCGGGCGTCCAGACGGCCGCCCGCCTCGGCGGCGACCGCCTTCTCCACCACGCCCTCGCCGTAGAGGTCGACGGCGTCGATGCCGACGGCGTCGGCGAGCTTCAGCACCGTCGAGACGGGAACACGGTGCGACTCCCCGAACCTCTTGAGCTGGCTCTCCATCCGGCGAAAGGCGTCCTGCTTGCGCTTGGAGTCCAGCAGGGAGGCGGGGTTCACACTGCGTTCGGCGGCGGCGCGGCGGATGGCGCGGGCCAGTGGGGCGGCGGGGAGCTTGGCGGCCGGCGCGATGGCCAGCTTGGGTTCCACGAGGGTCTGCCCGGTCCGCGGGTCTTCGCCGTGCATGAGGCGCCGGGCGGCCGGGAACTGCTCGGGGGCGAGGGTGCTGCCGGGCGTGATGTCGAACTCGGCGAGCCCAGCGCCGATCCAGACCAGGGGCCGTTCGCTGGCGTCCAGGTGGTAGTCCACCTGTCCATCCGCGGGCCGAGCGGGGAGGGCCTGTTCCCCGTAGAGGTCGCGGGCGTCGAGCCCGGCTGCGGCGGCGACTTCGACGGCGTCGAACCCGGTGAACCGCGCCGTGCCCTTGCTGCGGATGAGTCCGCGGGCACGGAAGAAGGCGCGCTTGGCCTCGCGGTTGGCGAGCAGGGAGGCGACAGGGGCACCGGCGGCTTCGGCCTTGGCCTCGATGGCGGCGACGAGGGGGGCGGCGTCGACCGCCACGGACTTCCCGCAGCCGTGGCCGCCGGTAAGGCGGTACTCAACCTGCTCGTCGGAGGGGCCGATCATGGTCACCCATCCCATCGGCCCGCTCACCCCCCGCTCTTATTCGGTCAGTTTCGGTCGTCTTGGCTGATTGTATCGTCACGAAGTGACGATACCTTGGTCCTCTCAAATCAAGATCATGATCAACGAGGGGGAACCTCGGGCACTCGGAGTGGCCTGGTCGCTCGGGCGGATCGGGCTCGTGGAGCCTGATGTCCTGTTGGACTGTTACCTCTGCGCGAGGTGCGCGGGCTGGGGCGCCGTACGAGCTGAGGCGGTATGACGATCCGATGCCGGTGCGGTACCTGCGGGGGCTGTGTCGTTGGTCCGCGTATGGAGCACACCCCGCATCCGGCGGCTTCCCACCGGTTCGCCGAGTTGTCGGGCTCGTACTGGATGGCCTCCGACTCCCCGGCGTACGGGGGTGACGCCGAGGGCCGGTTAGGACCGGGACGTCAGACTCCGCCCCCGCACTCGGGCAATCGGTTGGAGGGCGGAGAGGGCTCCTGGCCAGCGGAGGGCTCGTAGGCACTGACGTGTCGCCCTGCTGTCGGGGCGCGCGGTCTTGGTTGGGCCCTGCCCGATCCGCGCACGCCTGGTGACATGACGAAGGTCCCCGCTCCGGATCGGAGCGGGGACCTTCGTCATGCTGGCCGTGTGGCTCGGCCGACGCCTACGTGTTCAGAGGCCACTCGCCGAACGGCACCGGCGCCTGACCTTGGGCTTCGCGCACGGCTTCCTCCGTACCGCACGTGGTGCAGATGAAAACCTCGCGGTCGGTGGTCAGACGCGAACGTGCGGGCCGTTCACCGAGCGGGCCGCCGCAGCGCGGACAGCGGGTGTCGGGCACGGGTCACTCCTCGGGGTGCTCGCGGGCGGACTTGATGATGTTGTTCCAGGTCGGGCGGGAGTAGGTCTTTTCCGTCTGCTCCTGGAGCGCGGGGATCAGCTCGGCGTTCGTCGCGCCGGGGTTCGCCGCGATGGCCTGCCGCGCGAGGGTCAGCCGCTCGTCTCCTTGGTAGGGGTAGGCCAGTCCGCGGCGGCCGGTGGGCCGCCCGCCGGCGTGCCCGCGGCCCTTGCGGTCCGCGAGGTACTTCCAGAGCCTCCAGCGCTTCCACTTCGGGCGACGCCGGGTCGGCAGCTCGTCCCAGTCGTCCGGTGCCGGCCACCCTTCGGGCGGGCTCTTGACGTAGTGGGAGACGGTGGTGGAGTCGGCGAACCCGCAGACCTTCGCCGCTTCGGCCGGGCCGACCATCTCTTCGGGGTCGCCGTCGAGCTTCGGCGGGTTGGTGGTGCTGGCGGCGGCGCGCTGCCGCTGCAACTCGTGGTGCCACGTCGCCCATACGTCGCCGTCCCAGTGCATGACGCCGTCGATGGTGTCCGCGACGGGCGGGTGCCCGTTGTTCTCCCGGTCGGTCCAGAGGTTCTGAAGCGTCGGCTCGCTGATGCCGTGGACCTTGCGCAGGTCCGCGCGTGAGTAGAGCGTGCGGCCGGTCTTGCGGGACACGGTCGCCTCCTGTTCTTGGTCGGGGTCGTGACCGCTAGGCGCGGTCACTGGATGTCGTCCGGGTCCGGGGCCGGCACCCACGTACGGCTGCCCGCCGGTTCGAGCCGGGTGAGGCTGGCTATGTCGGCCAGGGGGACGGCGGCGGCCCAGTCTGCGCGGCCGGGGTGGTCGACGGGGAGGTTGAGCACGAGGTGCGGGCCGGTCGGGGGGAAGTCCTCGACGATGACGAAGCTGTCGCCGGGATCGGCGCCGATGCTGTTACCCCTGGTGAGCTGGGCGATGTCGCCGGGCTGGGGACAGTCGGGGTGTCGGTCACATAGCATGGTGTGGTCTTTCTGGTGAGAGAGACACCGACGGCCAGCGCCTTGTTGCCCTTGTGCGCTGGCCGTCATCTGTTGTCTGGGCTGTATGGCGCCCGTGGGACGCGCGTCCGGTCGGAGGTTGCCCGCTCCGCTGATGGCGGGGTAATTAAACCACCTTTGGGTTGAGCGGGTGGGGCCCTGATCTGGAGGACGGCGGTCATCAGAAGAGGGCCCCCTGATCTGTGGGGCGTCGGCCCCGGTCGTTGGGTGGCCGGGTGACGTGAAGTTCGTAGCGGGGGCGTCCCGCGTGCGGCGGAGCGTGAGCTTCGCGGCGGTACCGGCGCCAGGCCACGACGGGGGCGCCCTGGTCGATCCAGCCCGCCGGGTACCGGGCGATGAGCTGAGCCCAGCGGCTCCGGTTCCGCGGGACGGCCCACCGGTCCTCGACCGTGGTGATCGGTGGCAGCGTCCGCCAGCCGGGGAAGCAGTGGTCGTGCGCGTCCTCCACCGCCTCGTTGCCACCCTTCCCGAACTCGTCGCCGGAGTGCACGGGGCCTTCCCACTCGCACGCGAGACACCCACCGCGGAACTGCCGCTCGTCCCCCCGGCGGCCAGTCGGCCGGCTGCGGGAGAGCAGGGTCGGCGCGTGGTGTGAGGGCGGGTCCAGCTCGTGGCCGAGGTCGCAGTACGCCCCGCCGGGATGTCCGGGCTGGATGTGCCACGCCTGCCCGGCGCTCGGGGGTGAGTGGCGCGTCCGCGCGTTGCGCACTCGCCAGTAGTACGTCTGCCGTGCCCGTGCTCCGGCGCGCACAGCGATGGTGCCGGTCACGACTTCCTGCTTCCGGCGGCGAGCACTTCGCGGAGCGGGTCCGCGAGCACGGCCTGTTCGTCGGGGGCGTCGAGGAACCGCGGCCCGTACGCGCGGCGCACGGCGCGGCGGGCGTCCTGGTGACGGTCGAGCTCCGGGTAGTACGGCGATCGGTCGAGCACGTCATATCCGTGCTGGGTGAGCACGTCGGCGATGAGCGACCGGACCTGTACGGGGTCGAGGGCGGAGAGGTCGGTTTCCCCGGGGGCCGCGAGGAGTACGCGGATCAGCTCGGTCGCGCTGAGCCGGGGGTGGAGGGGGACGCTGAGCCGGTGCACGCCGTCCCGGCTGGGGGTGGCGGCTCCTCGGCGGCTCGGCATCCTGGTGGTGCTGCGGTCTTGTGTCGTCTCGTCCATCGTGTGGGCCTTCGATGACTCGGAGTGCTGGCGGGCGGTGGGGGTCAGAACAGGGCGTGTTCGGCGCGGGCGGCGGCGGTGCGGAAGGCGCGGGCGGCGTCGGCGGCGGTACGTCCGGGCTCGGCGCTCCACCGGTCGATGACCTCTCGGTGCAGGGCCTTGGCGGCGGCGGGGTCGTCGGCGTCGACTGGGTGACCGTCGAGGGTTTCCGCGAGGATGCCGAATGCCTGGTCGCGTGCGCGGTCGATGCGGTCCCAGTCGTACGTCCGGCCAGCGGCTCCCCGCCCGTGGCCGGCGGCGACTTGCAGGGCGCCGCGCGGCCAGCACGGCAACGTGGCGGTGCGGCCGGGACCGTCGAACAGGTGCGGGCCCTGATGGATGCCGACGTGTTCGATGTGGCGGGCGGCCCATTCCAGGATCGCGGCGGGGGTGTCCGCGATGACGATGCTCTCGGGGGTGTGGCGGGTCGGCACGGTGCTGTCCTTCGGGAAGGGCGGGGGCGGCGGCGCGCTGCCGCCGCCCCCCGGTCGGGCTGCTAGTGGTAGGCGGGGATCAGTCGGCGGACCTTGTCCTCTCCGATGCACCCGCCCTTGTGGCGGCGCGCGCTCGGCGGCTCTCCGTTGCGCCCGCGCAGGTGCGACCAGAACTTCGGGCCTTCCCAGTCACACAATTCACAGTTGAGGTACCAGTGGTTATCGCTGCCGGGGAACCCGGTGAGGACTGCCCGCCAGTGGTGGGCCGCGAGTCCCGCGAACGCGATCTGCGCGCCCTCGGTGTTGCGATCGTTGACCGGCATCCGCGGGTGCAGGAGGGGCACCGGCCCGCACAACGGCGTGGGAGCCTCGGCAAGCACCTGGTCCAAGGGGACGGTGCCGATCCGACCGGCGGCGTACTCCTCCGCGAGATGGGCGGCGGCCATGTCGGTGCCGGGTGTCCCCTTGGGCGGGCGGCGAAGGTTGCGTTCACCCTCGGTGGTGAGGACGAGCCAGTCACGGTGCCACCGGTAGGCGCGGCCGATGACCTGGTCTTCGCCAACGATCACGGGGTATCGGCACTGGATGTCCGGAGTGCCGACGCGGTACGTCGGGACGGTGCTGCTGCCACCGGTCGCGGGGACGATGAACCTGCCCGCTTCGGTGTCGGGGACGGTGATGGTGGCGGGTCGTTCGAGGAGTTGCGTGGTCATGGTGGTGCCCTGTTCTGGTGAGAGAGGGGCCCGCCCCCGGCGCGCTCGGCCGCCGGGGGCGGGCGGGGGCGCGGTTACGCGGCCGGGGCCTGCGGGGCGGCGGTCCACTCACGGCGCGGGGTGATGCCCAGCTCGTTGAGGACCGGCGCGTGGCTGCCGTTGTCCGGGACCCATTCCCAGTCGGCGCCCTCGGTGCCGGGCCGGTCGGTCCAGGTGAGCATGTAGGAGCGGCCGGAGGTGCGGGGGTCGCCGCATACGGCTTGTGCTTCGCGGCGGGTCATCGCCCACAGGGCGCGCCGCTTGCGGGAGCGGCTGGAGCCCTTCGAGGCGATCAGCACCAGCGCCATTCCGTCCAGCCAGTTCGCACCTGCGGCGGGGGCCGCTGCGGCGGTCGGCTTCACGACCGGCACCGGTTCCTCGACCGCCGGGGACTGCTCGGCCGGTTCCTGCGCTTCGCTGGCCGGGGCCTGGGGCGGCTGCTGCATCTCGTCAGCGCTCTTACGCCCGGACACGTCGTCGTAGGGGGCGGTCCATGTCCAGTCGTCGTGCTGGTTGCCGGTGGCGCGGACGATACGCTTGCCGGTGCCGTTGTGGATGTGCGGAATCGTCACGGACTTCGGGTTGACCCGCAGGACCTCGTACCAGGTACCCCGGTAGAGAACGAAGTCCCCGCGGGTGAAGTCGGCCCGCGACCAAACCTTGAAGCCTTCGGCTTCGGCGTCCTTGATGACCTTCTCCCAGTGGGCGATCTCCTCGGTCAGCTCCTGGCGCTCGATCTCCAGCTCCGGGTCTGCCGGGTTCCGGGAGAACCCCTTGGCGGACTCCCCGCGCTGCCACTTCTCGACCGCGCGGAGGTCGGCCCGCAGCTTGTCGAGACGGCGGAGCGTGCGGCCGGGGTCCTTCCTGAACTGCTGGTAGTTCGCGGCGGCCTGCGCCCGGCCGGTCCAGTGGGCGGCGCGGTCGCTCTCGCCGATGCTCTTGCGCATCGCGTCGTCCATCCGCGCGTGATCGCGGCGGGCACGGCCCTCTGAGTGGTGACCGATGAGGATCGGCTGACCGAAGGCGAACCGCTCGGATATGTCGTGGCTCTTCTTCCACGCGGCCTCGGAGGACTGGGCAGCGCTGGCGGCGTATCCCCCGAACCGATCCGCGCGGCCTTCGGCCTTCTCCTCCCGCTCTTCCTCGGCCTCGCTGAAGCTCCGGCGGTCGGCGTTGTCGACGGTCAACGTGACCTCGAAGCCCGCGTCTCGGAGTCGCTGCGCGAGGAGTTCGAGCGAGGGGGTGTAGGTGGCGTGGTCGCGGCTGTGCGGGAGGTACCAGCAGTCAAGGTTCCTGCTCCAGCGGAAGGGCTGGCGTTGGGTGCGACCGTACTCGCGGAGTCGCAGGATCTCGGCCGATCCGTCGCCTCGGCTGGTCCCCTCGATCAGGGTTCCTTCTCGGCGGGTGTGGGTGATCTCGATAGTCACTGAACTGGTCTTTTCTGGTGAGAGTTTGTGGTCCGGCCGCAGGGCGGACCGTGCGTTGGCAGCGGCGCTGCACCACCGGCGCGGGCCGTGAGGGACGATCGGCTCGCGGGTCGTCGCGCCTGCGCGGCGACAGAGTCTGTCGCGCCCCCGCGGGGCGCGTCCGCTGCGGTCCGGTGCCCGTCGTCGGTCGGCGGAGTCGGCCGGCGGCGGAGTCGGCCGGCGGCGGTGAACGCACCGGACCTGTCCTGCCGCCCTGAAGGGGTGTCCGCTGGGGGTGTTGGGGGCCTGCCGGTCCGGAGGTGTTGCCCTCCCCCGGACCGGCGGGGCCTTGGTCAGCTGCGGTGGAGCGTGTGGCGGGCGGCCGGGTCTGCGTCGGTCAGTCCGGTCCGCTCGCGCCATGCCTGGCGGACGGCGGCGCGGAGCGCGTCCCCGTCGTCGTAGGCGAACCGGCCCCGGCGCAGGCTGCGGACGATGTCGCGGAACGTGTCGCCGTGCATCGTGGTCAGCGTGTCGTCCAGCGGGGTCAGCTCGTGCGGGAACATCGCCTGGACGCTGTCGCCCGGCTGCGGAGCACCGAGGGTGAAGAACCAGACCACGGACATGGTGGCCTCGTCCGCGAACTCCGGCCCGCCGAACGGGCCGACGACGACGGCGGGGCGGGTGTCGAGCTGGTGGCCCCGGAACCAGGGTCCGCCGATCACGAGCGTCGCGGTGGGGAAGTCCTGGACGGTGGGCTTCTTGTCGGTGGTGAGCATGTTGTGTCCTGTCTGGTGAGAGATTCCGCCGGGGCCGGTCGGCCCCGGCGGGGTGTCGGTCGGGGGGTTGCCCTCCCCCTTCCGACACCGTTAATTAAACCATGTTCTTGGGTCTGGGTCAACCGATCACGGCAAGTTCGCGGCGGCGCTCGGCGGCCGTCGTGACGGCGCGGGCGATGGCACGGCCGGTCTCGATGACCCGGACGGCGGACTCGTGAATCGGGGGCTTCTTGTCCTGGGTGATGATGCCCGCGAGCGGCGGCATGACGGCGGGGCCCGGAGTGATGTTCAGGATGAGCGCGGCGACGTGGGCGGCTGAGGCGACCTCGGCGGCGTGCTGGCCGGGAAGGGGAGCGTCCGCCTCGGTGATGCGTCGCCACGCGTGGCCGTACAGCAGGATGCGGACGGCGTTGTCGGGGGCTTCCTGGGTGAAGTCGAACCCTCCGGCCTGCTCCGGGTCCTCGTGGTACTGGTCGCGGTACTGGTTCACCAGGGCATCCCGGATGACCTCGGCGGCGAGCGGAGCGGCGGCGGGCGGCTCGTAGGCGTCGCCGTCGGTCTGGCTGATGTCGAAAACCGGCCCGGCCTTGAAGCCGGACACCTTGCGCACCTCGCCCCCGTCGGTCTCCCCGGTGGCCTCGCGCTGTCCGCCATCGGCGGCGGCCGTGGCCTCCCGCCCCTCCTCGGGCCGCCGCTTGATCGGCGTCCAGATGCGGAGGGAGGTGGAGCCCTTGACCGGGAAGCGTCCGGCCTTTCGCCAGTCTCCGGAGCTGAGTACGTGGGTGGCGTTGGGGTGCTGGGCGGCGATGGCGATGCAGTTGGTGGGGCTGCGGTCGTCGCGGTCCGGGTGGGTCAGGTTCGCGGCCGTGCGCATGACGGTGGCCCAGAAGTCTTCGCTGGCGACCATCGCGCCGTACGCGCGATCCATGACGGCTTCGAGCTCACCGCGCATCTTGGCGGAGTAGGCCCGGCGCTCTTCGTCGGTCATCTTCGGCTTACGGGGCATGTCGCGGTCCTCCTGGTGAGAGATCGTCCGGGGCCGGCTGGCCCCACGGTGCCGGTCGGGGGGTTGCCCTCCCCCTTCCGACACCACTAATTAAACCATGTTTCTGGGTGATCGGCAACCCTTAAATCCAGTACAAACCCGCCTCGTTGCTCACGGCCCGGTATGCGGCTATGACCTCGTCCTCTATCTGTGTCCAGTGTTCGAGGACATCGGGGGCGGTCTTCTTATCACTGGCCGCGCGTTTGGTCCTGCGCCACTCAATGGCGATTTTGAGTGTGCGGATTTGAGAGCGGGTCAGCTCCCAACGTCCGGAGTCCGGGAGTTGATCGCCGTAAGCCATCGCTACGGCGTTGTTGATGTGCTCGGTACTGGACCACACATTTTGTGTGGCCTGGAGCGCAAGGGCGCGTTTGAGGGTGCACCGGAGGTGCGGGGCCTGCACGATCCATTGCGGCTCGATGACGAATATATCGGCGCTCATCACAGGGCCTTTCTGCCCGGGGCGGCGCGCTGCGGAAGCGCGCCGCCCTAAAACGTGGGGGATTAGAGGGCGTATCCGTCGACGTATTCGCCGTACTCGTCTTCGGGCGTCTGGACGCTGGGGAGAAAGCGGCTCACCGCGAATACAACGGCGTCGGCGATAATCCGGGGCACGTCGTTAAGTACGAGGCTCACCGCGTCGCCATCGAGTCCGATACGGACCTCTCCCGGTTCAAGGTTCATGTAAACGAAAGCAGATGTGCCATCAACCCGGGTCCGGACTCCGGGGAGGCGGGCGGAGAGATCACGTGCGGCCTCCTCGACACCCCGCCGCGTCTCGGCCTGCGCGCGGTTGTGCTCGGTCACCCGCTCGTGAACGTCACGGTGAGCGGGGATGAGGTCGGCGGCGATACGGGCCGCGATGCCTGCCGGGTCCTCGGTCATGGCGACTCGGACGGTGTCGCGCTCGCCCCTGCGGAACGGGTAGTCGGTGGCGGGGAATGCGCCTCGGATGTGCAGGTGGCCGGGGTCATCGAACCGCTCGGAGAGGTGAAGCTGTCGGCCGTCCAGGTGGGTGAAGGTGGCGGCGTGGTCCAGCTCCTGGACGCCGTGGCGCGCGGGCTGCGGTCGCCAGTTGCCGCCGAGTTCGAGAGCGATCGGGTGGGCCAGCTCTGCGACGGTGAGAGGCGTGTTCATCGTGCGTTCTCCTGGTGAGAGAGGTTGTCGGCGGCCGGTCGGCCTGCCGTGTGCCGGTCGGGGGTTGCCCTCCCCTTCCGACATCACTAATTAAACCATGTTCTAGGGGTCAGGTCAACCCGGATAAGGGCCCTGACCTGGCCTTTTCTCACACCCCACCGCCCGCACCCGCCCTGCCGGGCCCGGCCACAACGGGCCTGGGCGGGGTTCCCTCCTCGGTCGGACAGCTCCGCCGTACCAGGGTTCCGGGCGCGGTGTCCTGGCTCGCGTAGCGACCGCGTAGCGGCTCGGCCTGGACGCCGTGTCCGGGTTCCTGGTACGCCCCTTGGGGTGTCCGGCCGAGGAGGGAACCCCGCCTTCACCACCTGCACCACGACGGCGCGGCACCCGACCAACCAGCCCCCACCCCCTCCGAGGAGGACCCGCCGGAGGCTGCCTTTCGCTCTGGCCGGCACCCAACGAAGGCGTGGTTCGAGATGTCCGCGGACCTGTGCCTACGGTGCGCACGACGAGCACTGATTTCGAACAGAACTGGGGGCACGGGTGAGCACGAATTCGGCAGGACCGGTGAGCGCGTCGGAGCTGCGGCGGCGGGTTCGCGCTGCTGAAGCGGTGAAGGCGAAGACGCGGGAGATGGCCGCCGAGCACGCGCTGACTGCACGCGAGGCTGCGGTGAAGGCGGCCAAGGCGAAGGAGGAGGCCGACGTCACGGCGCGGGAGGCTGCTGCTGTAGTCCTGCGGCTGTTCGACAACGACGCCGAGTTGGTCTCGGAACTGCTGGGCGTCCCGGCGGAGGAGCTGGAACGCGAGGCGAAACCTGTTACCGCCGCTCGGGCGAAGGACATCATCGAATCGCTGCGAGCCCGCGCCGAGCGGCCCCGCACGACCCGAAACCGTAAACCTCGGGCAGATGCAGCAAACGCGGCTTCCTCGACCTCGGGCGCCCCGGCCCCGGTCGTCACGGCGGACGACAGCCGGGCTGATGCCGCCTGAGAACGAGATCGGGCCCGGACTCTTCCCGCTCGCGGCGGTGAACGGGTCCGGGCCCGTTCACGTTGACGAGCAACTTTCCCTCATCGGTGAGCCAACGCCTGTTCGTATACCGGCTGTTGAGTGGATGTCCTGGCTGGCCAACGAGTCCGTTCAGGCCCGGTACTGGGCAAAGGTCTACCGAACCTCGTCAACCGAGGATTGCTGGTTCTTCTTCGGCGGGATCTCCAGCACCGGCCACGCCAGCTTCAGGGCGGCGTCACGGCCGGGCAGGACGCGACGCGGCACGGTGCCGGGCCACCTCTACGGGTACCAGCTCGCGCACGGTGTCATCCCTCGGCTCGGTTGGGGTACGGACAGCCCGACCGTCTGCCACACCTGCGACAACCACTCCTGCCAGCAGCCGACACACCTTCGGCTGGGCACGGCGGCGGAGAACCGGGCCGAATGGCTGGCCCGCCGCAGGGACCCGGGCAGTCCCCTTGCGGACCTCCGCGGCCCGGCCGGGCGCTCCCGCGCGATCGGCGCTGCCATCCGCGCTGGCCGGGAGAACCACGAGTCCGAGGGGGAAATCGAAGCCCGCATTCAAGCCGCCATTGCGGAAGGCAGACCGCTCAGCCTCTGGTGATCGCCATCCGACTGCCCACTATCCACAGCCCGGTCGGACTATCAGCGCCCCAACGGGAGGGCAAGGACGAGCGGGTCAAACTTGCTGAGGTCGGCGCTTGGGCAACGTGCGAGAGAGTGCGTCGCCGGCCTGCCGCTGGGTCAGGGCGGCGAGGTGGGTAGAGACGGTGGCGTTCTCCCGCAGCCGGGCGTGGGTGGCGTAGACGGCCTCTGCAACGGTCTGCTGGTCCAAGTGGGGGTAGCGGGCGGCGAGGGTGTCGATCACGCGGTCAAGGGAGTGCTCGCTGTCCATGACGGGCTCGCTCTCAGATATCGGTATCCGATGTCGTCTGACGATATCTGTCAGAGTGCTAGCGCGGCAGGTCCTTGCGGCGGGGTGGGGCTGCGGGTTTGGCATCTGCCGCGGCCCGAGCGGGGCGGGGGCCGGTGATGCTGTGCCAGGTTGCGATGGCCGCCGTGGCCAGGGCGGCGCCTAGCAGGGCACCGGCGAGGGTGTCGGTGAGCCAGTGCACGCCCAGGAATATCCGGGTGAAGCAGGCCCCGGCCACCGCCAGCACGGCACCGGCCAGGGCGGTATGCCACAGGGCGGAACGGAGCTGGGCTCGCCGGGCCAGCCACAGCAGCAGCACACAGGAGGCAGCCGCGGTCATCGCGTGCCCGGACGGCAGGGCGGCGAAGTCGGCGGAATCAACGGGGCGTTCCCAGCGGGGCCGCTCGCGGCCGATAGCCCACCGAAGCACCTGACGCACTCCCGCCTCGACGGCGGACGTACCGGCCGTGAACAGCGCGAGCAGCCGCTCCCGGCGCCGCCACAGCCAGACCGCCACGGCGGCGAGCAGCAGACGCATGGTCCACGGGTCGAGGGCCCAGTCGGTGAGGATGCGGTTGGCGTGCGTGAGGTTGGGATGCTCCAGTGCCAGGGCGTGCAGATCCACGGCCACGTGCCGGTCCATGCGCAGGACCGGCCGCCAGCCGGCGGCGACCACGGTGACGATTCCGGCCGTGGCTGCGGCCAGGAACAAGGCGGCTTTCCCTGTCGGTTCGGCGAGCCAGGAGGCCGCCGCAAGCCTCGGTCGCCTTTGTGCGCCGCTGCCGCCTGCGCCTGGGTCCGTCCTGGTCATCGGGGTGTGCTCCTCACTACAACGGGGCCGGGGCCTGCTGCCGGGCCGGAATGGCCCGCAGGCGTCGTAGACTCGAAGGCCGATATCGGTTTCGTCACTGCTCATCGGGCGTGGAGGTGGATGGGGTGCGCGAGTTCCAGCGGGGTGCGGTGCGGCTGCACATCCTGCATCACGCGGCCGAGGAGGAGATCCACGGCGCGTGGATGACCGAGGAACTGGCCCGCCACGGCTACCAGATCAGTCCCGGCACGCTGTATCCGACGCTGCACCGGCTGGAGGCCGACGGGCTGCTGGTCTCCGAGCAGCGGGTCGTCGACGGCCGCACGAGGCGGGTCTACCGGGCCACGGAGGCCGGGAAGAAGTCGCTGGCAGAGGACCGCAGGGCACTCAAGGAGCTGGCCCGTGAAGTCCTCGACGGCGACCCACTGGACTGACCGGCCGCATCGTTCAGCGGCGGACCCCCTCCGCCTCGGTCGGCGAGCCGGCGGCGCTCTGGTGCAGGCGGGCGTCCAGGGAGTAGGCACCTGCGCCGACGATGAGCAGGAAGAGGCTGCCGCATAGCTGGGCGAGGTCGGTGCGGGACTCGTGGGCGAAGTCCCACCAGCCGGACTTGCCGGGAAACAGCGGGGCGTCGCCCCACAGGATCGGCAGCTTGGTGATCAGCAGGGCGCCGAGCATGTTGACCACCATCGGGACGGTGGCGAGCCGGGTGAGCAGCCCGGCCAGGAGCAGCAACCCGCAGACGATCTCGAAGACCCCGTCCAGCGGAGCGAAGAAGCCGGGGGCGGGGATGCCGGCCTTGTCAAACCGGCCGGTGCCCTGCGCGTCGGGGCGGACGAACTTCAAGATCCCCTCGGAGAGGAAGACCGCGCCCACGTAGAGGCGGATGAGCATCACCGCCGCGGGCGCAGTGGTGCCGGTCAGCTTCGCCTGCCAGGTGCTGAGCTGAGTCATACGAGGATGCCCCTCTGCTCCGGGAGTATCGAATGCCGATATCGTCCCGCGAGGCAGAAGGGCACCGGCGGTTTTGCGCCTCCTGGCGGGCGCGTCGCACGGAAGACTATGACTCCCGGCGGGCGGCGACGGCGCGACGGAGGCCGTAGGCGGCGGCTCCGAAGGCCAGCACCGCGGCCCCGGAGACGACCGAGGCCAGGGGCAGGGCGAAGGCCAGGACCAGACAGCCCACCAGCCCGATGACAGGGATGAAGCGGTGTGGGCGGCCCTCGTCCGGGGTGAGCGTCCACGCGGAGGCGTTGGCGATGGCGTAGTAGGCCAGCACCCCGAAGGAGGAGAACCCGATCGCCCCGCGCACGTCTGCCGTCGCAGCGAGCACCGCCACCACGACACCGACGACCAGCTCGGCCCGGTGCGGCACCTTGAAGCGGGGATGGACAGCGGCCAGGGCGTGCGGCAGGTGCCGGTCCCTCGCCATCGCCAGCGTTGTACGGGACACGCCGAGGATCAGCGCCAGCAGTGAGCCGAGCGCCGCGACGGTGGCACCGACGCGCACGACCGGCGCCATCCAGTCGACGCCCGCGGCCCGCACGGCGTCCGACAGCGGCGCGGTGGCGTCCGCCAGCTGCTGCGGGCCCAACGCCATGAGGACGGAGACTGCAACAAGGGCGTAGACGACCAGGGTGATGCCGAGCGCGAGGGGGATGGCGCGGGGGATAGTGCGCGCAGGGTCGCGAACCTCCTCGCCCAGAGTGGCGATGCGGGCGTATCCCGCGAACGCGAAGAACAGCAGCCCCGCCGCTTGGAGGACGCCGCCGAAGGTGGCATCCGAACCGACATCCAACCGCGCGGCATCCGCCCCGCCGGAGGCTAGGGCGGCGACCACCACGGCGGCGAGCACGGCCAGGACCACGGCGACGATCGCCCGCGTCAGCCAAGCCGACTTCTGCACCCCGGCATAGTTGACCGCCGTCAGCGCCACCACGGCGGCCACCGCCACCGCGTGGGCCTGACCGGGCCAGACGTACGAGCCGACGGTGAGGGCCATGGCCGCGCAGGAGGCGGTCTTGCCGACGATGAACCCCCAACCGGCGAGGTAGCCCCAGAAGTCGCCGAGCCGCTCGCGTCCGTAGACGTAGGTGCCGCCGGAAGCCGGATATCGGGCGGCCAGCCGGGCGGAGGAGGTGGCGTTGCAGTACGCCACCACTGCGGCGACCGCGAGGCCGAGCAGCAGTCCGGAGCCGGCCGCGTGCGCGGCAGGGGCCAGGGCGGCGAAGATTCCCGCGCCGATCATCGACCCCAGGCCGATCACCACGGCATCGGGCACGCCGAGCCGCCGCTGCAACTCGTCCGGGACACCGCTGGCGGTCGATGGCTTACTCATGGGCACACTCCTCGGCGGCACGACCGCTCATCTAACGGACTCCGATATCGGCAGACGATATCTCGCCTCGAAGAGTGCCCTACAGCTCCTCCCCTCGGCTGCTCGCCGCACCTACCACCACGCTCGGTACTCACGCCCGCCGATGCCAACCTGCCAAGTCGGTGGACCACCGATCCTTCGCCGATGAACACCAGTTAGCGAAACCGGCCTCCGCCAGGGCCATTGATGTTTCACCGTCACCGACCTGCCCGCGGCGAGCCACCGATAGCGCAACAGCCCCGAGACCGCCGAGGTCTTGGGCTGAGACCGACCGCGATTTTCTCGTGCGAAGCCCACGCGAGATCGGCCCGCTCCTCGAAGGTAGCGGGCCGATCTTCTTGTGATGCAAAACACATCACTTCGGGTGATGTAGGGAGGTCTCTACCGCATCACGCCTGTGTGCTGGTGAGGCCGGCATCGGGATGTTTGGCACACACCTCCAGCGCCCTCACGCGGGCTTCCTCAAAGGCCCGGGACACGGCCGACCTATTGATTCCACGTGCATGTGCCTCCGTGCTGCCGCCGGGGCGGAACTCGGTCCGGAACTCGGCGCCCCGCGTGGTGAAGCCGTCGTGCTCGAATTCCCACGTCCACCGGCTACTCATCGGAAGCGGCTCATACGTCAAGGTGCCGTCGGCTTCGTACGACGCCAGAGCGGAGTACACGAACTGCCTCTCCGGCATCCGTGTCCAGACGGAGCCGCCACCGGTCCATCGCTCGCGCTTCTCTGGGCCGAGGGCTCCTCGGCGGGCGATCTTCTCCTCTGGCCAGCCGTCCGCCCGCATGGTCGCGATCTCGTCCTCGTGGTCGTCGCTCCACTGGTCCGCAACGCCCTGCGCGTGCTGGCAGTCCGCGAACGGCACCTCCCGACCGCCCAGCGTGACGACGAAGACCGGGTCGTCCCCTTCTTCCGTGCCGCCCTGTGGCATGTCGCTGGCGTCCTTCCAGGTCTCCTGGGCCAGCCCCGAGAGCTGACGGGGCACGTGGGGGAGTCCGTCCGTCACGGCTGCCAGGCCGGAGCGCTCCAAGAAGCCGGGCAGCGGGGCGGTCGGGTCCATGGCCCATTCGATGGCGGCCATGACTTCGTCGTCCAGGGCGTCCAGGAGGTGCCCGTAACGGTCCACGGTGGTGGTGATGGACTCGTGTCCAAGCCGTCCTTGGATCGCCGGCAGGGGGACCTTCGCGGCGATCAGCCAGGATGCGTGAGAGTGGCGGAGGTCGTGGATACGCGGTCGCTTGATGAGGCCGTACTTCGCTGCGGCCAGTTCGATCGCGGGCACCCAGCGCAGGCGGCGGAAAGTTCCGGGGTCCCACTTGCCCCCTTCGGGGCCGGTGAAGATCAGGGCATTGGGAGCCAGGCCCTTGGCGCGGCGCCGCAGCATCCGGTCCAGCTTGTGGGTGATGACGACGGTACGACGCGACTTCCGCGTCTTCGGGGGGCCGAGGATGGACTTGCCGTCCTCATCCTTCTTCCATGCCCGCTGGACTCGGATGGCCGGGCGGCCGTTGCGTCGCCGGAGGTCACGGGGCTGAAGCGCGGTCGCTTCACCCCACCGGAATCCGGTCTCTGCGATGGTCTCGCCAAGATCCTTGGCGTCGTCCCGGAGGCATTCGTAGATCCAGGCCCATTCCTCCCGTTCGAGGAAGACCATCTCTTCTTCGTCCTCGGCTCCATCGAGCCGGGGCAGACGGGTCTTCGCGCACGGGTTGGAGGCCCGCAGTGACGGTTCTGCGTCCACGGCGGACTGCATGATGGCGCTGAGGAGACCGTGCTTGTTCTGGACGGTCTTCGGCGCGTACTTCGTCCGGGGCTTCCGGTCGCGGGGGTCGAGCGGAGCGAGCCGTCCGGCCTCCAGGTCGTTGACCCAGTCCTGAACCATGGTCCGGACGATGCTGCCCTCGCCGTCCTCCACAGAGTACGGACCGAACCAGGGAGCCATGTTCTCCCGTATTTCCTTTTTGTACTTGCTGCGCGTATCGCCCTGAATCCCGGTGAGGCGGTCGACGTAGGCGAGCGCGAAGGGCTCGAACATCGTGTCCGCACGCCGCCGATCCGCAACAAAACCGTGACCTCGGGTCCACCCCGGGGGCCACTGCTGGCCGTGCCCGTTCACCAAGTCACGGAAGCGCTCGGCGGCCGTCTCGTCCTCGAAAACTTCGGACTCCTGCTTGCCGCCACGGGCCCCGCTGGCCCTCCACATGACGGTGTAGCTGGCCGTTCCGTCGCGCTTGTCCCGTTTCTTGATGTACGCCATGTGGGGCACCGTAAATCAGATCGGTGCTGACACGGTGCTGACGTTATAAACACAGAGAGGTCCCCTGACCTGCGTTTCCGCAGGTCAGGGGACCTCTACTGATGTGGAGCCTAGGGGAGTCGAACCCCTGACATCTGCCATGCAAAGACAGCGCTCTACCAACTGAGCTAAGGCCCCGGGACGGGAAACGCGGTGGAAGTGTCACTCCCGTGCGTGCGTCGGGGACAAGAGTACCGGGTCACCCCCCGGATCCCGCAAAAGGATTGGGGCTCCCCCTATGCGACCACGCTCCGTAAGATGCTCCGCGAGGTTCGCACGAGCGAAGGGGAGGACGCATCGTGGATGCGGAACAGCAGGAAGCCACGGCGAGAGCCAGAGAGCTTCAGCGCAGTTGGTACGGGGAGCCGTTGGGGGCGCTCTTCCGTCGGCTGATAGAGGACCTGGGCCTGAACCAGGCCCGGCTCGCGGCGGTACTCGGCCTGTCGGCGCCGATGCTGTCGCAGTTGATGAGCGGCCAGCGCGCCAAGATCGGCAATCCGGCCGTGGTGCAGCGCGTACAGCTGCTCCAGGATCTGTCCGGTCAGGTCGCGGACGGCAGCGTGAGCGCCTCCGAGGCGGCCGAGCGCATGGAGGAGATCAAGAAGAACCAGGGGGGCGCGGTGCTGACCTCGACGACCCAGGCGCGTGCGGCCGGCGTGGGGGCGCCGACCGTCAAGCGCGTGGTGCGCGAGATCCAGTCGCTGCTGCGCTCGGTCGCGTCGGCCGGCGAGATCATCGAAGCGGCGGAACAGCTCGCTCCGACCCACCCGGAACTGGCAGAGTTCCTGCGGGTCTACGGCGCCGGCCGCACCGCCGACGCGGTGACCCACTACGAGTCGCACCAGGGCTAGTCACCCGCACGCCCGGTTCAGGTACCGGGAGCGACAGCAGTTCGATCGACGGTTCAGGTCCACACGGGGAGAGATCTGAACCGGCAGCAGCCGAGCAGCCCGCAGGGGCTGGACGGGAGTGCAGCACGATCATGGGTGAGGTCTTCGCCGGCCGGTACGAACTGGTCGACCCGATCGGACGCGGTGGCGTCGGCGCGGTATGGCGCGCCTGGGACCACCGCAGGCGCCGCTATGTCGCCGCCAAGGTCCTGCTGCAGAGCGATGCGCACGCCCTGCTCCGTTTCGTACGCGAGCAGGCGCTGCGTATCGATCACCCGCACGTGCTGGCCCCCGCGAGCTGGGCCGCCGACGACGACAAGGTCCTGTTCACGATGGACCTGGTCGGCGGCGGCTCACTCGCCCATCTCATCGGGGACTACGGGCCGCTGCCGCCGCGCTATGCGGCGCAGCTGCTCGACCAGCTGCTCTCCGGGCTCTCGGCGGTGCACGCGGAAGGCGTGGTGCACCGCGACATCAAGCCCGCCAACATCCTGCTCGAGGCCACCGGCACGAAGCAGCCGCACCTGCGCCTGTCCGACTTCGGCATCGCCATGCGCAAGGGCGACCCGCGGCTGACCGCGACGGACCTGGTCGTGGGGACGCCGGGGTACATCGCGCCCGAGCAGAGCGCATACGACGAGCCGGACTTCCCGGCCGACCTCTTCGCCACGGGCCTGGTGGCCCTGTATCTCCTGGAGGGCGCGAAGCCGGACGCCCAGGCGCTCGTCGAGCTCTTCCGCGTCCACGGCACCCCGCCCGCCCCGCGCACCATTCCCGCGCCGCTGTGGCAGGTGCTCGCGGGACTGCTCCAGCCGGAGCCGCACGCCCGCTTCCGCAGCGCCACCGGCGCCCGCAAGGCGCTCGCGGAGGCCGTCATGCTCCTCCCGGAGCCCGGCCCGGACGACGAGCTCATCGAGGTCTTCGACCAACTGGGCCCACTGCCCGAGGGATTCGACGAGCACGGCCCGCTGACCTCCCGCGCCGCCTCACCCTCGCCGCCCCCGCCGGCCTCACCCGCACCGCCCCCGCCCGCCTCACCCGCGCCACCCGGCCCCGGCCTCGCCTCCGCCCCCACGGCCACGGGCGCGGGCGCGGGCCGCCCAGGGCTGTCACCCGCCCCGATGCCGTACGTGCCCCTCGCCACGCCGCACCCCGGAACTCCGGCACCACCGCCCCCGGACCCCACCCCCACCCGCCCGTACACCGTCGACTCCCCGCACGTCCCCCCGCAGACGCCACCGCCAACTCCCATACAGAACCAGCCGGTTCAGGCGGTTCAGGCGATTCAGGCGATTCAGGCGGTTCAGCCGCTACCGCCGGCCCAGCCGACCCACCCCACACAGGCACGTCGCCCACGCTCGGGCCCGCCCGCCAAGGTCGCGGTCCCCGTCCTCCTCCTCGCCGCCCTCTGCTTCGCCGTCGGCTTCTGGGCCCTCAGCCAGACCTGAGCCCACGAGGCAGCGCCCCCACCTCATCCTTCAGCCCGCCGCCGCCCCACCACGGCCCACACCGCCAGCCACAGCACCAGCGCGGTCCCGAGCCCGATGCCCACGGCGGCCACGACCTGCATCCCGCCGTCACGCCCCGTGCCCTGCCCGGCGCCCCCGCCCTGCCCCAGCTCCGCATCCACCTGGAAGATCCCCGGATCGCCGTCGTACGCAGGACCGTCCTCGGCCGCACCCTCCACACCCACGCGCAGAACCACCTCGCGCGGACCGCCCCCTGACGCCCCGGCCAGCTCGGGGTTGAGCGTGATCTGCAGGTAGTACGCGCCGGGGAAGCGCATCCCGCGTACCTCGGGCGCCGAGGCCAGCCGGTTCTCGTACGCCACCGCCGGCAGCCCGTCGAGCTCGGCGGCCGCCGCCCGCGTACCGCCCGACGACCGCTGCCCGGCCGCCACTTCGGTCCGCGCCGGATTGTGCACCCCGAGCCGCAGCGCACCCGAGACCGGCGCACTGCCACCGGCCCCGGCCAGCTCCGCGCCGGCCACGAGCCGCTGTCCCCAGTCGAGGGGCACCTTGTAGAAGAGGGTCCGCCCCGGCTCCAGGCGCCCCTGCCAGACACCCGGTCCGATGGCCACCGCCTCGTGGAAGCTCGTACCGCCCTGACGCTCCTCGGCGGTCCCCTCCGGCAGCGGGCCCGCGGCCGGCGCATCCGGCTCGGGCTCCGTACTCGGCGCGGGCCCTTTCAGCGCGGGCTCGTTGACGAAGTCCAGCTCCAGGTCCCAGGGCGCGCGCGAGCCGGCCTTGCCGCCGTCAGCCCGTTCGACGACCACCGTGTACGTGCCGGCCGCGCGGCACGAAGCGGGCGCCTCGCCCGCGACCCGCTCCACGGAGGCCACCAGCGGCCGCGGGTAGTCGGCGGTACCGAAGGAGGTGCTGTCCGTCCCGCACCGGCCGCCCTGCGCGTTCTGCAGCCGCACCTTCAGGCCGTCGCCGTACGCCACTTGCTCGTCGAGCCCCGGCAGCACCACCGCCGAGACGTACGCGGACGAGCTGCCGTCCAGCGCGACGCGGTAGTGCAGCCGCTGCCCGGGACCGATCCTGCTGCGGTACGTCTCCTCCGCGGCGAGCAGCGGGGCCCCGCCGGGACCGCTCGCACCCTCCACGGTGCGGGTCCCGTCCGGGAAGTCGTACGGGTAGGGCTCGGCGGCCGCCGGCTGCGCTTGCAGCACCGAGGCGAGCGCGAGTGCGCTGCTCACGGCCACCGCCGCCACCGCCGTACGCCCTCTGCCGTGCCGCATCGTCACAGTGCTCCCTCGCCTTCGCCCGGGCCGGTCTCATCCTGCCGCGACGGCCGAGGCACTGTCAGCGCATCGGCACCTGACCCGAGGACTTCCCATACGCAACCGCGCGATTCACGGAAGCGAACAAAAGGGACACACAGTGACGGCGACAGGACGGCTCGTAGTCACACTGAGCACACAGGCACCCGCCACGCAACACAAAGCCCCGGTCGCCAGCTGCGACCGGGGCAAGTGCAAAGAGACGTATCGGTCTCACGAACCCGTGGGCACGGAGTCAGTGGCCTCCGTCCACAGATCCTGCTCGGCGCGATCCGCCTGGATCTGGCGGTACACGAGGAGCCCGCCGATGGCGGCCAGTGCGACCAGGAGGAGCTTCTTCACCGCGCTACCTCGTCTTTCCTTGACGTAGGGGACCTCTGGCGCCCGACTATACACACCGGGCATGGCGGTCCGGCGTCCTCGTGGCGCACCCAACTCCCGCCCTCCGCACCGCAGTCGACCTGCGCGGGAAGGCCCCGGAGAGCCCCACACACGCCCCGCGCGCCTCTGTGATGTTCGACGCTTTCACCCCGCCTGCGGATAAAACCGCGCTGTCAGGGACCAAAAGGGCCGGGCGCGGGGCCGAACGGGTGGTGTTCATCTGAAGATCGGCGAATCACGGTGGTGGGTCCCTCACTTCAGGTCCTGCGTACACATCATGAGGAAAGTACGCAAATCGTCCGACCCGAATGGGGACGGACGAGCCCTGCACGACCCGTCCGAAAGGAAGAGATCATGGCTGCCACCAAGACCACGCGTCTGTGGTCCGCGCTCGTCAGCGCGATTCTCGCGTTCTTCGCCTCGCTGGGGCTCATCACCACCCAGGCCGCCGCGGCCGTACCGCAGACCGCAGGCGCCGGCAACCCGGCGACCGCCGCCCCGGCCGCACACCCCGTGCCGGCCTCGCTCGTCGCACGGCCCTTCGACCAGTCGAGACCGCCGACGATGAAGCAGCGCATCCGCGCCGAGGCCCACAACAGCTCGCCGTCCTCCCGCAATCTCAAGATCCCGCGCGCCGAAGCACGCCACCGAGCGGACACCCGCGCCCACCTCTGGCTGACCGAGGACACCGCGCTCACCTCGCACGACACGAGCAGCCGCCCGGCCGCACACCACCAGCACCACAGCAGCGACTGACCCCCGTCAACTCCGTTGACCACCGGGCTCCATGACCCATCCAGGCCCGGGACCGCAGTACCTGACAGCGCACACGGGGAACCCGCTTCCCCGCCAGCAGTACGAAGACCAGGCACGACCGGCTGTGAGAACCGCCGTGAGAACCGCCGTGAGAACCGCAGTGAGAACCCCACCCCACGTGGGCGCAGACCGTACGCAGGAGAAGCAGGGAAGAAGAGGAAGACGGGCACCAGAACGCCCTGGACGAAACAGGCTTCTGGCAGAAGCAGGCTCTTGGACGAAGAGCACCCTGGACGACTGACACGCCAGGCCGGACGCCGCTCGGCAGAGCGCCGCACCAGGCCGGGCTCACCGTGGAACCCGACGCACACCTCCGTTTCCGCCGGCACCAGCCCGGCGACGCACGGAGGCAGACCTCGGGTGCACCGGTGCCGCTCAGCGTCGAGGCGCTCTCAGCGCGACGCGTAGTCCACGCCGGCGAACGGCCAGTGCTCACCCAGCCAGTCCGTGACCGCCTCGTACAGGGGTACGTCCAGCTCCGCCCGATCGGCGCGGACCCACGAGGACACCTCGGCGTCGCTGCCGTGGTCGGACGGGTAGATGTACACGCAGCCGACGACCTCCCCGGTCGTGGGCTCGAGCACCGTGTAGGTGAAGCCGCGGCGCTCGGCGAAGTCCCGCTCGTGGCGCTGCAGGTCCGCGAGATTCGCCTCCTCGCTCATGCCGCCCGGAGGCGGCCAGTTCCCGTCCGGGTAACCGGGCGTCGCGCGGATGTGCGCGATGCTGCCGGTCCAGGCCGCGTGGTCGCCCGCATTGTGCCGAGGCCCCAGCGGCTCCAGCCGGAACCGCTCAGCGGCCAGGGACGTCGGCACATCGAAGTCGTCAGGAACGAAAGCTCGACCGGTCACGCGCCGAGGCTATGAGCCGGGCCCCGTGGGCGGCATCTGCTTTTCGCCCTGCGGGCATCGAAACCGCCGACCACAGCCACAGCCACAGCCACAGCCACAGCCACAGCCACAGCCGTGAACGCCGAAGGCCCCCAGTCGCTACCGACTGGGGGCCTTCTCGCAATGTGGGGCTAACAGGATTTGAACCTGTGGCCTCATCCTTATCAGGTCGATCAGGCCAGTCGGCGTACCTCAGCCAATCCCCTCGGGATCAACGTTGCGGCCTTCTCAAGGTCCGCTCCAGGACTCTGCCGTTCGCCCCTGTTGGTGTCAGCCGCTGATGTCAGAAGTCAACGTCCACCTTGACGACTTGCCTCGGTGGGGGTAGTCAACTGAGCTCGCATGAGGGCGCGTACGAGCAGAAGCACGATGATCACCGTGACGAGTTGAGTCGCCGCATCGAGGGCCTCTGCGACGGGTTGTGCTCCGCTCACCACGCAGGCGGCTAGCACTCCGAGAGCAAGCCACTGGGCGTTGTCAGTGGTCTCTGGAACAGTGGTAGTAGCGCCAAGGCTCTCGCCCGGGAGCATGGCGCCATCGGTTGGGTGGGACATTATTGATCCTCCTGGCTCTCGGGGCGCACCCGTCTCTCGCCAAAGTGGTCGGGTGCGCCCTAGGTCTTGCGTCGTCCTGACATTCCTACGGCACGACACTGACAAATAGGGAGCCTGATTCCGCTTGTACTGCGGGGAGTTGCGTTGGCCGGCCGCTGGCGCTGGGCGGGCCTACCACGCACTGATCTGCGGTCGCCGTTCATCCTGAGGTCGGTGGAGCGGCTTTGGACTGGAGCTGCCTTGGCGCGAGTGATCATGGCCCCTTACGCTGACCCGCGAATCGGGCAGGCTTGTGGACCTGCCCGTTAGTGCCCGATGTGGGGCCATGATCTTCGAGGCTCGCGCCAAGGTGGCTGTCTAAAGCCGTGGAGCCGACCGCCGCCAGGTGCGGCCGCGTGATCTCTGACCTGATCTGTTGCGTCGTCGCCCTGGTCCCGGGCCTGGTCTCTTCGCCCCCTTGTGGGCGCGGGCGGGCGGCGCCGCGCGGCCCCGGTGGCGTAGACATTGAGGGAGCCGTGCGGCGCCGCCCGGCCGGCGCCGCCGCGCTGTGCGCGGCACTCTGAACCCTGGTTCATGCTCTTGCAGTTCGGGAGGCCCTGGGAACCCGGGCGAGCGCAGCGAGCCTCTTGATCGAGGTAGAGAAACCTGTAACGGGCTCAGGTGGCGCGCGTCAGCGTGTTCAAGTGATCGAGGTAATCCCGGCCTGCCGCCTCGTCGGCGTAGTCGCGATGGACGATGGCCGCAAGCTCGCGGCTGACCATGAGGAGCGAAGGAAGCGACTGCCGCTCGGCTTTGAGGGCCCACTCGCCGTAGTTGATCGCCTGGTCCAAGTCGCCCTGGCGAGCTGCTACTACGCCCAGGGTGATCCGCGCTTCGGCCATGCGCATGGGCGCACGTTCGGTGCCGTCGAAATCCGTTCCGGCCCTGATGACCTCATGTGCCAGGTTCTCGGCAAAGCGATCTTCGCCAAGCAGCCGGTAGCAGTCCATCGCGTAGAAGTCGAACTTCGCCGGGTCCACCACGAAGTGGTTGTCCAGGTTCTCCGGGTAGGCCATGCCTTCGAGGAGCTTCCGACCACGATCAAGTGCTACTTCGGTCTGACGCCGGTCTCCGAGGCGGGCCCACGCCTTGGCCTCCTGGCCTGCCAGTTGAACGGCAACGCCGTGGCCCGGGGCTATGTCCGTGCCGGTCTGAGCAGCCGCGATGATGCCTCGGTAGTCCCCCGTCGTCAGGGCGAACCAAGCGCGCATCTCGTGCGCCCACCCGGCGATCTCGTTGTTCTCCGCCTCGTTCGCGAGGGATAGGGCCGCTCGCCTCGTACTCTCCGCCGCCGCGCGTTCGCCCATGTCGTACTCGACGCATCCGACCAGGAGGGCAAGCCAACCGGACAGGGTGAGAACCTCCCGGTGCTGCGCGAGGGTCAACCGCTGTCCTTGAAGTCCAGCAACACGCTTGAGCCACTGGCGTCCCTCGACGGCAAGCTGTCCGCTCGGGAGGTACGGGTACTCGGAGCACAGGCGATCTGCGGTGATCCTGAGCGCGTCCAACGTGGCGTTGTCGACATCGGACGCCTGCAACCGGCTGATGATGTCGAGCGTTTCCATGCCGCTCGCGGCCACGATTTCGGCGTTGCCGTCGCGGCGGCCGGCCACGGGAAAAAGCGCGTGCGTGACGGTGCCGAACGTCGCCGCAATGATCGGCTGGTAGAAGTCGCTCGGCTTGGTCTCTCCGGACTCCCACCGCTTCCACTGCCGGATCATGCTGGCGCCTTCAGGGATCGGCTTCGGCGCATGGGCTCGCAGTGCGGCTACGGCTTCGGCTTGCGACCATCGCCGGGCTTCTCGTTCGGCGGCAATGCGTCGCGCCCACGTCGGTCGATCGTCACTCATGCTGCCTCCCGTCCGGGTGCTTGCTTTGAGTCTTCCACCTAGTGGGCTGGTGACATGGGGGGTGACAGGGGGTTGGCACCTGCTCTGTCCCCCGGTGACACCACCTGTGTCACTAGTGACGCGCTCACTCTCCGCGCACTCTGGATCACACGTTAGGCGCTGCCCGTGTGATCGGCTCGCTCCTCCAACTTGGCCACTCGGGCGGCTAGTTCCCGAAGCTCAGATTGGAGAGCAGTGATCACCGCCCCGACATTCCCGCTGGCGCCTGCGGCCTCTGCGCCTGCTGGCTGGACGAAGTACCCGCGATTGGGCACCGAGAAGATCAAGCCCTCGTCCATGAGGATCTGCAGGCCCTGGCCGACCGTGACCGTGGTGACCTTGAACCGGTCTGCGAGGTCGCGCAGAGAGTCCAACTTCTGCCCCTCTGTGGGCTTTCCGGCCTTGATCTCATCGCGGAGCGCGTCCGCGATCTGCACCTTCTTCGGCCTCGGGTCACTGTCGGCGACGGTCATGAATCGAGGGTATCGACTAGCACGAACTAATACACCATGCTGCACCCCAAGACCTTGTGCACTATGACGATATAGAGCACCATAGTCGTAACGAACCCGGGGGCGGCGCTCTACCGCCAAGCAGCACGCCGCCCCCTTCGTCCCCGAAGGGAAGCTCCATGATGCCTGCGACGCAGACCACACCGCGAACCATGGCCTTAGCTCCGGCCGCGCTGGCCAAGCTGCCCGACGTGGCGCTCATCCTGGCGCTGTACGCCTCCGACTACGTAATGGACCGTCGGCGTACCGAGTCCGAGAAGATCGCCGCGTTCATGGTGGACGGCGCGAGCCGCCTCGGCCTGGTCGAACTGATCGACCAGATCACCCTGTTGACGGCGCACTGGAACGTCTGCCGTCACGGTCACAACGACGAGGACCGGTGGGCGGCATACGCCGACTACAAGGCCCAGTTCGATCACCCCCGGATCGTGCACTGCTGCTACGTCCTGGGCCGCGCGCCCAAGGGCATCCGCAGGGCCCTGGCCACCATGACCGCTGAGGCGGTGACGGCATGACCACCACCGTGGCGAACGAGCGGCTGCGCGGCGCCATGGTCGCGGCGAACGTGACGATCGAGGGACTGGCCGCGCACCTGGGGATGGACCCCAAGTCGGTGGAACGGTGGATGACTTCCGACCGGACCCCACATGCCCGCAACGCCCACGCGGCGGCCAAGCTCCTGCACACGGATCCGTACCACCTGTGGCCCGACCTGGACGCCCGACACCGCTCGACTCCGACCCCGCGCGATGAGCTGGTGACCTGCTACCCGATGCGCGGCGCGGTCCCGCACAACCTGTGGCGCTCGCTGATCGAGGCGGCGACCAGCACCATCGATCTCGCCGTGTCCAACGCCATGTTCCTCGCCGATGCAGTGTGGGACCTGCCCCGACTGCTCACCCAGAAGGCATCGGCCGGCGTCCGCGTCCGGATCGCCGCTGCCCCCACGGACCGCCGCCACCTGGCCACCCTCCCCGAGGTCTTCCCCTCCCTGGTCGGCCTCGACGGTATCCGCCTGGTGGCTCACGACGGGCTCTCGGCGGACGTACTGCGCGCCGATGACGACCTGTTGGTCTCCGCTCCTTTGGACGGTACGAGTCCGGCCCTGGCGCCGGTCCTGCACCTGCGGCGCCTCGGGCCTGCCCCGCTCGTCGGCGGCTACCTGACCACGCTGGATCACGTCTTCGCCGCGTCCGCGCCCTGGTCTACCCCTGCGCGTCTGGCGGTGGTCGCGTGACCTACCTGCCTGTTGCCCCGGCCGCCGTTGCTGACATGGCGGCGGTCATGGGCACCGACCCGATCACCCTCGCGGACATGCTCCGCGTCGCTGGTGACCCCGACTTCGAGCGCTGGCAGGAGCAGATCCGCCGTACCGGTGGCTGCTCCAGTCCGATCCACCTCGAAGGCTGGACGCTCACCAAGGACCGCGCCACGGGCCAGACGCTCTACTCGTACTCCACGCAGAACGAGCCCGGCGGACGGCTCCGGGTGGCCTGCGGCAACCGCCGCGCCTCGCGCTGCCCGTCCTGCGCCTGGACATACGCGGGGGACACCTACCACCTGATCCGCGCCGGGATCACGGGCGACGAGCGCAAGGGCGTTGATCCGTCGGTCCGTTCACACCCTCGGGTATTCGCCACCCTGACGGCTCCGAGCTTCGGGCCCGTGCACAACCGCCCGGTCTCGGGCCGCTGCCGCTGCGGTGCCGCGCATGCCGACGATGACCCTGCCCTCGGGACCGCGCTCGATCCGGAGTCGTACGACTACGCGGGCGCCGTGCTGTGGAACAACCACGCCGGGCAGCTCTGGCAGCGCTTCACCATCTACCTCCGCCGCGAGATCGCCAAGCGCGCGGGCCTATCCCAACGCGCCATGGGGGAGCAGTGCCGGGTGTCCTTCGGGAAGGTCGCAGAGTTTCAAAAGCGCGGCGCCGTGCACTTCCACGCGGTCGTACGGCTCGACGGTCCCGACGGGCCCGACACCGCCCCACCCCCGTGGGCCTCGCTCACGCTGCTCGATGACGCCATCCGCTCGGCCGCTGCTCGGGTAGCGCTCTCACTGCCCGCGGCCGGCCGATTCCCCGCCCGCACCCTGAAGTGGGGAACGCAAGTCGACGTCCAGCCCATCGGCGGCTTCACCGAGGGCGACGTGACCGAGGAGACCGTGGCCGCGTACGTCGCCAAGTACGCCACCAAGGCCGCTGAGACCACGGGCACAGTGGACCGGCGCATCGGGGAGCTGCGCGAGCTCGACCGCATCCCGGATCTGCCCGATCACACCCGCCGCCTGATCGAAGCATGCTGGGAGCTGGACGCCGCTTACCCGGATCGGCTGCTCGCGCACTGGTCGCACATGCTCGGCTTCCGGGGCCACTTCTCCACGAAGTCCCGCCGCTACTCCACCACCCTCGGAGCACTCCGCCAGGTCCGCGCCGACTACCGCGCCCGCCAAGAACGCCAGGCACGCGGCTTCGCGGAAGACCTCGACGACGCTGCGGAGGGCTCCACGCTCGTCCTCGCGCACTGGGTCTACGCCGGGCATGGCCACACCCCCGGTGAATCCCTCCTCGCCGAATCGATCGCCCGGGACATCCGCCTCAACCGCGAGATCGTTCGCGAAGTGCGCGCCGACATGGCCGACCAAGAGGCCTGGGAGGTGTGCGCATGACTGACGAGCTGCTCACCGTCCCGGAGGTCATGGCGTGGCTCAAGGTCGGCCGGACGACGGTCTACGACCTGATCCGCACTCACCGGCTGCCGTCGCTCACGATCGGGCGTAGTCGCCGGATTCCTGCGGCTGGTGTGCGGGAGTACCTCGCTTCTCGGCTCGAATACGAGAGGGCTGCCTGATGGCCAAGCGTCGCCCCAACGGTGGGGGAACGATCACCAAGCGCAAGGACGGCCGCTACCAGGGCGCCGCGTACGTCACGAACACCGAGGGCCACCGCGTCCGGAAGTTCGTCTACGGCGCAACGTACGACGAAGCAGCCGAGAAGCTCGGCAAGCTCCAGGATCAAGAGCGGAACGGCGTCCCGGTCCCGGCGAAGACCTGGTCACTCGGTGAGTGGCTGGCCTACTGGCTTGAGCACATCGTGAAGCCCGAGCGCGAGCACAACACGTACGTGAAGTACGAGTCCAAGATCCGGCTGTACCTCGTGCCTCACCTCGGCAAGAAGCCGTTGACCAAGCTCACCCCCGCACAGATCCGGACGTTCATGGCCACGCTCACCCGCGAGAAGGTCGGAGCCTCGACCCGCTTCGAGGTGCTGCGCGTCCTCCGGAACGCTCTGAACCGCGCCATGCGGGAGGAGCTGCTGACGCGGAACGTCGCCCTGCTCGTGGACATGCCCACGGTCACCAAGGGCAAGGCCAAGCCGTGGAACGCGCGCGAGGCGATCACCTTCCTTCGTACCACCCGTGCCCATCGGCTCTATGCGGCCTGCGTCCTAGTGCTCGTCCTCGGGCTGCGACGGAGTGAGGTCCTGGGCCTGCGCTGGCAGGACATCGACTTCGAGGCTCGCCAGTTCGAGCCAGTCATGCAGGTTCAGCGCGAGAAGGGCAAGGGCCTGGTGCTCAAGAAGCTCAAGACCGACTCGTCGCAAGCGACGCTGCCGCTTCCCGAGTTCTGTGCCCGTGCCCTCGAAGAGCGCCGGGAGCTTCAGGAGCTGGAACGGAAGATCGCCGGTGAGCACTGGGAGCAGCAGCCGGACCAAGACCTGATCTTCTCGTCCGAGCATGGCGGCATGCTCGATCCCGTGGGCTTCTCCCGGAGCTTCGGCCGACTGGTGAAGCGTGCTGGCGTCCGCCGGATCACGGTCCGCCTTGCCCGGCACACCTGCGGGACCCTGCTGGCCTTCCTGAAGGTGCATCCCAAGGTCGCTCAGGCGATCCTGCGGCACAGCCAGATCAGCATGACCATGGACGTGTACACCCACGTCGTGGGAGACGGCGAGCGGGAAGCCGTCTCGATGCTGGCGGAGCTTCTGGAAGATCCATTGATCGGCTGATGTCAGCCGTAGATGTCAAAGACCCCCAGTCATGATCGACTGGGGGTCTTTTCGCATGTGGGGCTAACAGGATTTGAACCTGTGGCCTCATCCTTATCAGGGATGCGCTCTAACCAACTGAGCTATAGCCCCGCCGCGCTCTGCGGTGTGTCCCGCGCGCTGACCTCTGAAGATTAGCGCACGACGCGCCCAGTCCCAAAATCGATAGAACCGGCCGCCCCGGGAGCGCTTACTCGTCCTCCGCGAGCGTGAGCTCGATGCCGCCCACGAAACCGGCGGAGAGGTTGTAGATGAACGCGCCGAGCGTCGCGAGCGCCGTGGCGAGGACCACGTCGATGACCGCGATGATCGAGGTGAACATCAGCACCCGCGGCAGCGAGAGGAAGGCCTGGAGGTCGAAGCCGTTGGACTCGTTGGAGCCCGTGGCCTCCGAGATCGTCCCGCCGACCGTGGAGAAGACGCCCATCGCGTCCATGACCATCCACAGCACCGCGGCCGCGACGATCGTGCAGATGCCGAGCGCGATGGAGAGCAGGAAGCTCACCTTCATGACCGACCAGGGGTCGGCCTTGGCGACCCGAAGCCGTGCCTTGCGCGTACGCGGCGTCGTACGGGCTCCCGTACGGGCGCGGCGGACCGCACCCTCCGGAGGCGCCGGGTAGGCCTGCGGCGGGTGGTACGGACCGGCCTGCTGGCCCGAGTGCTGCCGCTCACCGGGCAGCGGCCCGGCGGCGTACTCGGCCTGAGCGGTGTGCGGCCCTCGCGTATCCGTCACAGTTCCCCCCTGCGCTGCGTGTACAGACTCGGCGGGGCCACGGCCGCCTTCCGGTCCGGGTCCGTTCTTTCCGGCGCCCGTGGCTCCACTCACGTCCTGCACTCCTCGCGCTACTCGGTCTCGGGCGCCGTGCCCTCGGCCGTGCCGGCGGCCGTCTCACCCTCGGCCGATTCGACCGACTCGGCCGACTCCTCGTCGGCCCCGTCGACTTCCTCCGCCTCGCGTCCGGCCTCGGCGTTACGAGCGATACCGACCACGGCATCGCGCTTGCCCAGGTTGATCAGTTGGACGCCCATGGTGTCACGGCCCGTCTCCCTGACCTCGTTGACTCGCGTACGAATCACACCGCCACCAAGGGTGATGGCGAGGATCTCGTCGGAGTCCTCGACCACCAGCGCGCCGACGAGCGAGCCGCGGTCCTCGACGATCTTGGCGGCCTTGATACCGAGGCCGCCGCGACCCTGGACGCGGTACTCGTCGACGGCGGTCCGCTTCGCGTACCCACCATCGGTTGCGGTGAACACGAACGTACCGGGCCGGACGACATTCATCGAGAGGAGCTCGTCGCCTTCGCGGAAGCTCATGCCCTTGACGCCCGAGGTCGCGCGGCCCATCGGGCGCAGCGCCTCGTCCGTTGCGGTGAACCTGATCGACTGGGCCTTCTTGCTGATGAGCAGCAGATCGTCCTCGGCGGAGATCAGCTCGGCGCCGATCAGCTCGTCGTCCGAACCGTCGTCCGTCTCACGCAAGTTGATGGCGATGACACCGCCCGAGCGGGGCGAGTCGTAGTCCTTCAGGGCGGTCTTCTTGACCAGGCCCGACTTGGTCGCGAGGACCAGGTAGGGGGCCACCTCGTAGTCGCGGATCGCGAGGATCTCGGCGATCTGCTCGTCCGGCTGGAAGGCCAGCAGATTCGCCACGTGCTGACCGCGGGCGTCGCGTCCGGCATCGGGCAGTTCGTAGGCCTTCGCCCGGTACACCCGGCCCTTGTTGGTGAAGAACAGCAGCCAGTGGTGCGTGGTGGAGACGAAGAAGTGGTCGACGATGTCGTCTTCCTTGAGCTTCGTCCCGCGTACGCCCTTGCCGCCGCGCTTCTGCGAGCGGTAGTCCTCGGTCTTGGTGCGCTTGACGTAGCCGCCGCGCGTGACCGTGACGACGATGTCCTCTTCGGCGATGAGGTCTTCCATGGACATGTCGCCGTCGAAGGGGACCAGCTTGGAGCGGCGGTCCTCGCCGAACTTCTCGACGATCGCGGCCAGTTCCTCGCTGATGATCTGGCGCTGGCGCTCGGGCGAGGCGAGGATCGCGTTGTACTCGTTGATCTTCGCCTGGAGCTCGTCGTGCTCCTGCATGATCTTCTGGCGCTCGAGGGCGGCGAGCCGGCGCAGCTGCATCTCGAGGATGGCGTTGGCCTGGATCTCGTCGATGTCGAGCAGGCTCATCAGGCCCTCGCGCGCGACGTCGACCGTGTCGCTGCGCCGGATGAGCGCGATGACCTCGTCGATCGCGTCCAGGGCCTTGAGCAGACCGCGCAGGATGTGCGCGCGCTCCTCGGCCTTGCGCAGCCGGAACTTGGTGCGCCGGACGATGACCTCGACCTGGTGGTTCACCCAGTGGCGGATGAACGCGTCGAGGGAGAGGGTGCGCGGGACGCCGTCGACCAGGGCCAGCATGTTGGCGCCGAAGTTGGTCTGCAGGTCCGTGTGCTTGTACAGGTTGTTCAGGACGACCTTGGCGACCGCGTCGCGCTTGAGCACGATCACGAGGCGCTGGCCCGTACGCGAAGAGGTCTCGTCGCGGACGTCCGCGATGCCGCCGATCCTGCCGTCCTTCACGAGGTCGGCGATCTTCTGCGCGAGGTTGTCCGGGTTGACCTGGTACGGGAGTTCCGTGACCACCAGGCACTGGCGGTTGTGGATCTCCTCGACCTCGACCACCGCGCGCATCGTGATGGAGCCGCGGCCGGTGCGGTACGCCTCCTCGATGCCCTTGCGGCCCACGACGAGGGCGCCGGTCGGGAAGTCGGGGCCCTTCACGCGCTCGATCAGGGCGTCCAGGAGCTCCTCGTGGGAGGCCTCCGGGTTCTCCAGGTACCACTGGGCGCCGGCCGCGACCTCGCGCAGGTTGTGCGGCGGGATGTTGGTGGCCATGCCGACCGCGATACCGGCGGAGCCGTTGATCAGCAGGTTCGGGAAGCGGGCCGGCAGGACGGTCGGCTCCTGGGAGCGGCCGTCGTAGTTGTCCGTGAAGTCGACGGTCTCCTCGTCGATGTCGCGGACCATCTCCATCGACAGCGGCGCCATCTTGCACTCGGTGTAGCGCATGGCGGCCGCCGGGTCGTTGCCCGGGGAGCCGAAGTTGCCGTTGGAGTCCACCAGGGGCATGCGCATCGACCACGGCTGCGCGAGGCGGACCAGCGCGTCGTAGATCGAGGTGTCGCCGTGCGGGTGGTAGTTGCCCATGACGTCGCCGACGACGCGGGCGCACTTGTAGAAGCCCTTCTCGGGCCGGTAGCCGCCGTCGTACATCGCGTACAGGACGCGGCGGTGCACGGGCTTCAGACCGTCCCGTACGTCCGGCAGCGCGCGCGACACGATGACGGACATCGCGTAGTCGAGGTACGAGCGCTGCATCTCGGTCTCGAGCCCGACGGGCTCGATGCGCAGGGTCTGGCCTTCTTCTTCAGAAGTCACAGGGCCAGAAGAATTGGAAACCGTCTCGTCGGCCATGGCCGTTCAAGATCCTTTCGAAGCGGTACGTGACCGACTCAGATGTCGAGGAAGCGGACGTCCTTGGCATTGCGCTGGATGAACGAGCGGCGTGCCTCCACGTCCTCGCCCATCAGCACCGAGAACAGGTCGTCGGCCTGCGCGGCGTCGTCCAGCGTGACCAGGCCGAGCACGCGGTGCTCCTGGTCCATGGTCGTGATGCGCAGCTCCTCAGCGTTCATCTCGCCGAGACCCTTGAAGCGCTGGACCGAGTCGTCCTTGATGCGCTTGCCGGCCTGGCGGCCCAGCTCGATGAGGGCGTCGCGCTCGCGGTCCGAGTACGCGTACTGGAAGTCGTCCCGGGACCACTTGATCTTGTACAGCGGCGGGCGCGACAGGTACACGTGACCGGCCTCGACCAGCGGCCGCATGAAGCGGAACAGGAAGGTCAGCAGCAGGGTGTTGATGTGCTGGCCGTCGACGTCGGCGTCCGCCATCAGAATGATCTTGTGGTAGCGGAGCTTCTCGATGTCGAAGTCCTCGTGGACTCCGGTGCCGAAGGCCGAGATCAGCGCCTGGATCTCCTGGTTCTGCAGGATCTTGTCGACGCGGGCCTTCTCGACGTTCAGGATCTTGCCACGGATGGGCAGGATGGCCTGGTACTGCGGGTTGCGGCCCGACTTGGCGGAGCCGCCGGCGGAGTCACCCTCGACGATGAAGATCTCGCACTTCGTCGGGTCGTTCGACTGGCAGTCGGACAGCTTGCCCGGCAGCGAGGCCGACTCGAGCAGCCCCTTGCGGCGGGTGAGGTCGCGCGCCTTGCGGGCCGCCACACGCGCGGTGGCCGCGGCGATGGACTTGCGGACGATGTCCGCGCCCTCGTTGGGGTTGCGGTCCAGCCAGTCGGCCAGGTGCTCGTAGACCGCCTTCTGCACGAAGGTCTTGGCCTCGGTGTTGCCCAGCTTGGTCTTGGTCTGGCCCTCGAACTGCGGCTCGCTCAGCTTGACCGAGATGATCGCGGTCAGACCCTCGCGGATGTCGTCGCCCGTGAGGTTGTCGTCCTTCTCGCGGAGCAGCTTCTTGTCACGCGCGTACTTGTTGATCAGGCTCGTCAGGGCCGCACGGAAGCCTTCCTCGTGCGTACCGCCCTCGTGCGTGTGGATGATGTTCGCGAACGAGTAGACACCCTCGCTGTACTGCGAGTTCCACTGCATCGCGACCTCGAGGGACAGGGACTTCTCCTTGTCCTCGGCCTCCAGGGCGATCACGGTGGGGTGGATGACCTCGCCCTTGCGGGAGTTGAGGTACTTCACGAAGTCGACGATGCCGCCTTCGTAGTGGTACGTGACCGACATGGCCTGGCCGTCGTCCGCGGCGTCGGCGGTGTCGGCGCCGGCCACGGCCTTCGCGGACTCGCGCTCGTCCGTGAGCTTGATCGTCAGGCCCTTGTTGAGGAAGGCCATCTCCTGGAAGCGCCGCGAGAGCGTCTCGAAGGAGTACTCGGTGGTCTCGAAGATGTCCGGGTCGGCCCAGAAGGTGACCGAGGTGCCCGTCTCGGTGGTGGCCTCGTGGCGCTCCAGGGGCGCGGTGGGGGCGCCGCTCTTGTAGTCCTGCGTCCAGCGGTGGCCGTCGGTCTTGATGTCGACCGAGAGCTTGGTGGACAGCGCGTTCACCACGGAGACACCGACGCCGTGCAGACCGCCGGAGACGGCGTAGCCGCCGCCGCCGAACTTGCCGCCCGCGTGCAGCACGGTGAGCACGACCTCGACGGCCGGCTTCTTCTCGACGGGGTGGATGCCCACCGGGATGCCACGACCGTTGTCGATCACGCGTACGCCGCCGTCGGCGAGGATCGTGACGTCGATCGTGTCCGCGTGGCCGGCGAGTGCCTCGTCGACCGCGTTGTCGACGACCTCGTACACGAGGTGGTGCAGGCCGCGCTCACCGGTCGAGCCGATGTACATGCCCGGTCGCTTGCGGACCGCGTCCAGACCCTCGAGGACGGTGATGGCGCTGGCGTCGTACACGTTCTCGCCGGCGTCGGTGGACGGGATGTTCTCGTTGGGGTTGCCGGAATCGGCCACGAAGCGCCCTTTCTGGCACAGCACAAGCCAAGCTCCCGGCGTCTGTCGGGAGCGGCTGCGTCGTTCGTATAAGACGGCGTTCTCCTCGCGCGGGCCGCACGGTGTGCGCGTGACGCGTGAAGACGTGATGCAGCGTTCTGGCCCCGTCCCCCCGATGGGGCGGGATTGTCTCCCAGTCTACCGGTAGCGCCGACAGTAATGGGGGCTTGCCGGGCCTTGAGTCCGCATGTGCCGTCCTGAACCGGTCTCGCACGACTCCCCATATGCGGAACGGGGCTCCAAGAGGCTCACACGGGCGCTCAGCGCTTCGGGCTGTCAACCCACCACTACGGTGAGGGACGGACCGGCCCTACGGCATGAGGACGGCTAGCCGTACGTATCGCCGGGACCCGTGCTGCCGGGGGCGCGCAGGGGTCCGAAGCGCGGCGCGGGGCCGCCGGGACCGAGGACCTTGATGAGGCGGACGGTGCCCTGGCCGAGGTCCTGGTTGAGGCGCGCGACCAGCTGCGGGGCGAGCAGGCGCAGCTGCGTGGCCCAGGCGGTGGAGTCGCACTGGACGGTCAGGACGCGGTCGTCCTCGTCGTACTTCTGCGGCACGCAGTGCTTGGCGAGGTCGTCGCCGACGATCTGCGGCCAGCGGCCCATGACGCCGCCGACGGCGGCCGGGGTCTCCCAGCCGCGCTCGCTGATGAGCCGGTTGATCGCGGCGCCGAGCGGCAGCGGGTCGCGGCCGTCGGCGCGCGCGCCGGAACGCAGGCCGCCGCCGCGCCGGGCCTGCTTCTTCTGCTGCGCCTCGGCGCCGCGCGCGCGGGCCTGTTCCTTGGCGGCGCGCAGGGCGACGCGGGCGAGGTCGACGCCGGAGGGTTCGGCGGGCTTCTTCGGCTCGGAGGGTCCGGCTGGGGTCGCTGCGCCTTCTTCTGAGGTCATACGGGGGCCACCTCGCCCGGCTGTACGGCGGTCATACGCGGGTCACCTCGCCCTGCGACACGGAGTACCGCACGCCGGTCAGGATCTCCGGGACGTCGTCCTCCACGGCCGCCGTCACCAGGACCTGCTCGCCGGGCGCGACCATCTCCGCGAGCCGCTCGCGGCGCCGGGTGTCGAGCTCGGCGAAGACGTCGTCGAGCACGAGCACCGGCTCGTTGCCTTCGGCCCGCAGCAGGTCGTACGAGGCCAGGCGCAGCGCGAGCGCGTACGACCAGGACTCGCCGTGGCTCGCGTACCCCTTCGCGGGCAGGTCGCCGAGCTTGAGCAGCAGGTCGTCGCGGTGCGGCCCGATCAGCGTGACCCCGCGCTCGATCTCCTGCTTGCGCACCTCGGCGAGCGCGGCGAGCAGCTGCTCGTACAGCTCCTCGCGGCTGGTCCCCGGCCCCTCCGCGGAGGGCTTGTACTCCAGGGCCAACGGGCCGCCGCCGGGCGCCAGTTGCTCGTACGCCTTGTCGGCGAGCGGCTGCAGTGCGGCGATCAGGTCAAGACGCTGGGCCAGCAGCTCCGCACCCGCGCGCGCCAGATGCTGGTCCCACACGTCGAGCGTGGACAGGTCCATCGAGCGGCCGCCGTGCCTTCTCGCCATCGCGGCGGACTTCAGCAGGGTGTTGCGCTGCTTGAGGACGCGGTCGTAGTCGGAGCGGACACCGGCCATCCGCGGCGAGCGCGCCGTGACCAGCTCGTCGAGGAACTTCCGGCGCTCGCCCGGGTCGCCCTTCACCAGGGCGAGGTCCTCGGGCGCGAACAGGACCGTCCGCACTATCCCCAGCACGTCACGCGGTCTGACCTGCGAGGACCTGTTGATACGGGCCCGGTTCGCCTTGCCCGGGTTCAGCTCCAGCTCGACCAGCTGCTGCCGCTCGCCCTGCTTGACCGCGGCGCGGATGATCGCGCGGTCCGCCCCCATCCGTACGAGCGGGGCGTCCGAGGAGACCCGGTGGCTGCCGAGCGTGGCCAGATAGCCGACCGCCTCGACCAGGTTCGTCTTGCCCTGCCCGTTCGGGCCCACGAACGCGGTGACGCCCGGGTCGAGGGGCACCTCGACCCGGGCGTAGGACCGGAAGTCGGCCAGCGAAAGGTGCGTGACGTGCATGGTGTTCGCCGACCTCCCCCGGCTGCTGTGCACAGGGGGTGCACAGCCTGTGGATCAGTGTTCGCTCTTGGACTCGACCGCGTGGCCGCCGAACTGGTTGCGCAGCGCCGCGATCATCTTCATCTGCGGGGAGTCGTCCTGCCGCGAGGAGAAGCGGGCGAAGAGCGAGGCGGTGATGGCGGGCAGCGGGACCGCGTTGTCGATCGCGGCCTCCACCGTCCAGCGGCCCTCGCCGGAGTCCTGCGCGAAGCCGCGCAGCTTCTCCAGGTGCTCGTCCTCGTCCAGCGCGTTGACCGCCAGGTCGAGCAGCCAGGAGCGGATGACCGTGCCCTCCTGCCAGGAGCGGAAGACCTCGCGCACATCGGTGACCGAGTCGACCTTCTCCAGGAGCTCCCAGCCCTCGGCGTAGGCCTGCATCATCGCGTACTCGATGCCGTTGTGAACCATCTTCGAGAAGTGGCCGGCGCCGACCTTGCCCGCGTGCACCGAGCCGAAGTCGCCCTCCGGCTTGAGGGCGTCGAAGATCGGCTGGACCTTCGCGATGTTCTCGGCGTCGCCGCCGTACATCAGCGCATAGCCGTTCTGCAGGCCCCAGACGCCGCCCGAGACGCCGCAGTCGACGAAGCCGATGCCCTTGGCGGCAAGCTCCTCGGCGTGCTTCTCGTCGTCGGTCCAGCGCGAGTTCCCGCCGTCGACCACGACATCGCCGGGCTCGAGCAGCTCGCCGAGCTCGTCGATCGTGGACTGCGTCGCGGCCCCGGCCGGGACCATCACCCAGACCACGCGCGGACCCTGCAGCCCGTCCACAAGCTCCCGCAGGCTGTGGACATCGGCGAGGTCAGGGTTGCGGTCGTATCCGATGACGGTGTGGCCTGCGCGGCGGATGCGCTCGCGCATGTTGCCGCCCATCTTGCCGAGACCGACGAGACCGAGCTCCATCAGGTGTTCCTTTTGTGTCGCGTGGTGGGCTTTCGTGCTTTCGCACCGGGCTTTCGTACCTACGTCCGAGCTTAAGCCCGGACGTAGGTACCCACCTGCGGGGGCCTCACGGCCTCTCGCCGGTACATCAGCCGCTGAGGCGGACCGGCATGATCAGGTACTTGTACGCGTCGTCCGCCTCGGCGTCCACGGCCGGCTTGCCGCTGAGCAGCGCGGGCTTGGTGGACGTGGTGAAGGACAGCTGCGCGGCCGGCGAGTCGATGGCGCTGAGGCCGTCGAGCAGGAACGTCGGGTTGAACGCGATGGAGATGTCGTCGCCGTCGAGCTGGGCGTCGACCCTTTCCACAGCCTGTGCGTCGTCGGAGGAACCGGCCTCCAGGATCAGCACGCCCTGCTCGAAGCTGAGGCGCACCGGGGTGTTCCGCTCGGCGACCAGGGCCACACGCTTGACGGCCTCGACGAACGGGGCGGTCTCGATGACCGCGACGCTGTTGAACTCCGTCGGGAACAGCGTGCGGTACTTCGGCAGGTCGCCTTCGAGCAGACGCGTGGTCGTCCGGCGGCCCGCGCCCTCGAAGCCGATCAGGCCCTCGCCCGCGCCCGAGCCGGACAGCGCGATGGTGACGCTGTCGCCGCTGGTCAGCGCCTTGGCGGTGTCGAGCAGGGTCTTCGCGGGCACCAGGGCGACCGCGGAGGCGTCCGGCACCTCGGGCTTCCACAGGAACTCGCGGACCGCGAAGCGGTAGCGGTCGGTGGAGGCCAGCGTGACGGTGTCGCCCTCGATCTCGATGCGCACACCGGTGAGCACCGGGAGCGTGTCGTCACGGCCGGCGGCGATGGCCACCTGGGCGGCGGCCGCGGCGAAGACCTCACCGGGGACCGTGCCGGTCGCGGCGGGCATCTGCGGCAGCGCCGGGTACTCCTCCACCGGGAGGGTGTGCAGCGTGAACCGCGAGGATCCACAGACCACCGTCGCCCGTACACCGTCTGTGGAAATCTCCACCGGACGGTTGGGCAGCGCCCGCGTGATGTCGGCGAGCAGGCGGCCGGAGACGAGCACCGTGCCCTCCTCGTCGACCTCCGCGTCCACCGAGACGCGGGCCGAGACCTCGTAGTCGAAGCCGGAGAGGCTCAGCGCGCCTTCCTCCGCCTTCAGCAGAAGGCCCGCCAGGACCGGCGCCGGCGGACGGGCAGGGAGGCTGCGCGCCGCCCAGGCCACCGCCTCCGCGAGTACGTCGCGCTCTACCCGGATCTTCACCGTAAGCCGCCTCCTGCTGATGCCTGGCTGCTCGCCCTGCTGGTCTGTCTTCGCTGTCTTGGTGGTTGGCCCGTCCCCAAGGTGGGGAGAACGCCGGGGACCAGTCTGACGCACCGCACTGACAGCTGGTGCCTGTCGGGGTCAAGTCGTGACGGGCGGGCAGAGGGCGACGCGGCTCGAGTTGTGCACAGCCCCCACTTCAAAACGATTCCAGCCCTCTCTCTACTTGGTCGTAGTAGTAGGGCCTGTGGAAACCGTGGATAACCGCCTTTACGCAGGTCAGAGCCCGAATTTTGTCCACCGCGCCTGTGGGCGGCACCCGTGGATAACCCCGGTGAACTGTGGACGGCGGAAAGTTCTGCACACCCGATTCACAGGCAGGGGCCACTTCTCCCCAGCTCCGTCCCCAGCTTTACCCACGTTGCCCACAGCCCAACCTGGCACCTTTGTGTGACGCCTTTCACTCGACCCGGTGAGGAGGCGCGTTGCGTTGCCGAACAGTGGACAGCTGTGTGGAGAAGCTGGTGAATCCTGGGGACAAGCGGCCGCAGCCTGTGGGCGAGCGGTGGACAACTTCATCAACAGCCTGTGGGCAACGCGATCATCCACAGTCTGTGGAGATCCGTTGTCCACGAATCCACAGGCGCCTGACCAGGGTTGATGCCCTGTCACCAGCATCCGCTGTGGACACAATCTGGACAACTCGGCAGTCCCCAGGGTGTGGACGCGGGTTTTCGCCCGATTCTGTGGAGAAACAGTCCTGCAGACGGGCTAATCGAACAGCCGTGAGCGGCTGGGGAGTTCGGGCCGGCCGCCGGTTCGCGGTCGAGAACGGCTTTGTGTGTCGTGCGGGAGGGTCCTGAGGGCGCACGAAGAGGTCCCTGAGCCCGTACGGAGAGGGCACTCCGAGCCGCACGAAGAGGTTCCCGCGCCGGTGAGGAGCCGTCTCGGGGCATGCAGAAGGGCGCCCCGGGAACTGCTCCCGGGGCGCCCTTCGAGACGGCTGCGGTGCCGTAACTCCGAAGCGGTCAGCCGTTCTTGATGCGGTTCGTCAGCTCGGTGACCTGGTTGTAGATGGAGCGGCGCTCGGCCATCAGCGCACGGATCTTGCGGTCCGCGTGCATCACCGTCGTGTGGTCGCGGCCGCCGAACTGCGCGCCGATCTTCGGCAGCGACAAGTCCGTCAGCTCGCGGCACAGATACATGGCGATCTGCCGGGCCGTCACCAGGACGCGGCTGCGCGAGGAACCGCACAGGTCGTCCACCGTCAGCCCGAAGTAGTCCGCGGTGGCGGCCATGATGGCCGTCGCCGTGATCTCGGGCGCGGAGTCCTCGCCGCCGGGGATCAGGTCCTTGAGAACGATCTCGGTCAGACCCAGGTCGACCGGCTGCCGGTTCAGCGAGGCGAAGGCCGTCACGCGGATCAGCGCGCCTTCGAGCTCACGGATGTTGCGCGAGATCCGCGAGGCGATGAACTCCAGGACCTCCGGCGGGGCGTTGAGCTGCTCCTGCACCGCCTTCTTGCGCAGGATCGCGATCCGGGTCTCCAGCTCGGGCGGCTGGACGTCCGTGATCAGACCCCACTCGAAGCGGTTGCGGAGGCGGTCCTCCAAGGTGACCAGCTGCTTGGGCGGCCGGTCGGAGCTCAGCACGATCTGCTTGTTCGCGTTGTGCAGCGTGTTGAAGGTGTGGAAGAACTCCTCCTGCGTCGACTCCTTGTCCGCGAGGAACTGGATGTCGTCGACGAGCAGGATGTCCATCTCGCGGTACCGCTTGCGGAAGCTGTCGCCCTTGCCGTCGCGGATCGAGTTGATGAACTCGTTGGTGAACTCCTCCGAGCTCACGTATCGCACACGCGTGCCGGGATACAGACTGCGCGCATAGTGCCCGATCGCGTGCAGCAGGTGCGTCTTGCCGAGGCCCGACTCCCCGTAGATGAACAGGGGGTTGTACGCCTTGGCCGGCGCCTCGGCCACGGCGACCGCGGCCGCGTGCGCGAACCGGTTCGAGGCGCCGATGACGAAGGTGTCGAAGAGGTACTTCGGGTTCAGGCGCGCGGTCGGCTCACCGGGCCCGGTGGCCGGCGCGGGCTGCGCGGCGAGCGGACCGGGCGCACCGCTGGGCGCGCTGATTCCGCGGCCACTCGTGCTGTCGGGCCGCGGCTGCTCGTATCCCTGCCGCTGCTTCTCGTACGGGCTGCGCTCGCTCTCGTACGAGGAACGCTCGGAGCCGTACGGCGGCCGCTCGGAGCGGTAGTCGGGCTGGGGCGAGGCGTACGGGTCGCGCTCCGGCGAGCCGTAGCTCTCGCGCTCGGGCGCCTTGTACTCGGCTTTGTACTCGGGGGACTTGTAGCCGCCGTCCCGGTCGGACGAGCCGTAATTCTCCCGGTCCGGGGAGCTGTAGGCGTCCCGCTCGGGGGTCTTGTAGCTCTCACGCTCCGGCGAGCTGTACGCGTCCCGCTCCGGGAAGCCGCCGAGGCGCGGCTGCTGCCAGCCGTAGTCCTCCTGCTGTCCGGGCCGCGGCCAGGCGCCGGGCTCGCGGCGCTGGTACTCGGGATAGGCCGGGCGGGCTGTGGGCAGCGGGTCGCTCTCGTCGCGGCGCGGGGACTGGCCGGGGGCCTGCCCGGGGCCGCCGTCGTGCCGGCCCTCGTCGCGGCGATTCTCGTCACGTCGGCCGTCGTTGTGACGGCTGTCGTCGTGGCGGTTGGTGTCGTGAAGGTTGGCATCGTGACGATTTGCGTCGCGCCGTCCGTAGCCCTCGTACGACTGGCCGGTCTGCCCGATGCTCTGCCCCATGCCGGGGAGCGCGCCCGGCAGCTCCGGCTCCTCGAAGTGCTGCGGTGCCTGGGGCAGCGGCGACGCGGGAGCGGGCTGGGGCGTGGGCGGAAGCTCGCCCATCGACTCGTCGACCGTGATCGCGATACGGATCGGGCGGCCGCACTCGCGGCTCAGCGTCTCGCTGACGACCGGGGCGAGCCGGCCCTCGAGCCGGTTCTTGGCCATCTCGTTCGGCACCGCGAGCAGCGCCGTGTCCGCGACGAGCGCGAGCGGCTGGCAGCGCCGGATCCACTGCACGTCCTTGGCCTCGACCCCCGAGCCGTGCCCGTCGCGCCCCTCGCCGAGCAGCTGCTCCAGCACTCGCGGCCAGACTGCGGCAAGATCGGCAGGTACGTCAGCCACAGGGCACGCTCTCTCAAGAGGTCACGATGTCCCACGAAGGTGTGGTTCTGCGGGACTGATGTGTACGGGGTCACAACGGGAAGTCGGTGGTCGGTCCTCCCCCGATCCTGGAGGAATCGGCTCGGACGGATGGATCGGAACCAAGCCGGGTGGGTTTGGGTCAATCCGAGTCCAGCCACGGTAGTCAGGGCGACGGCTGCGGTTCAAGTTGTTGTCCACAGCCTGTGCACAGTGTCGGTCACCGCCCGCCCCCGTCCGTGCCCTGCTCCGTCCCCGCCTGGGCATCCGACGCTGGTTTGACCGGATGGCGTAGCCCCGCGTACCGTAACCAGGTCGAGTTGTCGATGGCTGCTGCCGCCTGCCTCCGATGGGCGTAGATCACTAACCGTGGTCGTCAAGCGGTGCACTCGGGCGTAATCGCGAGCTACTCGTGGGCGCACGGTGACAGCCAGTCGGCATCGCCCACCCGATTGATTTCTCTGGAGCCCCCGAGTGAGCAAGCGCACCTTCCAGCCGAACAACCGCCGTCGCGCGAAGACCCACGGCTTCCGTCTGCGGATGCGTACCCGTGCCGGCCGCGCCGTCCTGGCGTCCCGCCGCAGCAAGGGTCGCGCCCGCCTGTCGGCCTGATTCCGCAGGTCATGACGTCGTGCTGCCTACCGAGCATCGGCTGAGGCGGCGCGAGGACTTCGCGACCGCGGTACGACGGGGTCGCCGGGCAGGCCGCCCGCTCCTCGTCGTCCATCTGCGCAGCGGTTCCACGGACCCGCACGTGCCGGGGGAGAGCACTCCCCCGACGCGTGCGGGTTTCGTCGTGAGCAAGGCCGTGGGCGTGGCGGTCGTACGCAACAAGGTCAAGCGTCGCCTGAGGCACCTGGTGCGCGAACGGCTGAGCGAGCTGCCCCCCGGTAGCCTGGTAGTCGTACGAGCGCTGCCCGGAGCGGGCGACGCCGACCATGCACAGCTGGCCCAGGACCTGGACGCCGCGTTCAAGCGGCTTCTGTCAGGGGGCGCGCGATGAAATACCCGCTGCTGGCTTTGATCAAGCTGTACCAGTGGACCATCAGCCCACTCCTCGGGCCGGTGTGCAAGTACTACCCGTCGTGCTCCCACTACGGCTTCACGGCCATCGACCGGCACGGCGCGATCAAGGGAACAGGGCTCACTGCCTGGCGCATCCTGCGCTGCAACCCGTGGTCGCACGGTGGTGTCGATCATGTACCACCGCGCAAGCGGCCGCGATGGCACGAAATGCTGCGCAATGCCTGGCGCAACCGGGGCGGGAAGGCCCCCACCGAGACTCCGTCCCACGCTCAAGGAGCCTGATTAGTGGACACGATTGCCAGTCTTTTCAGCTTTATCACCACACCGGTCTCGTGGATCATCGTCCAGTTCCACTCGGTGTACGGGAAGATCTTCGGCCCCGACACCGGCTGGGCCTGGGGTCTGTCCATCGTGTCCCTGGTGATCCTGATCCGTATCTGCCTGATCCCGCTCTTCGTGAAGCAGATCAAGGCGACTCGTGGCATGCAGACGCTGCAGCCCGAGATGAAGAAGATCCAGGAGCGCTACAAGAACGACAAGCAGCGCCAGTCCGAAGAGATGATGAAGCTGTACAAGGAGACGGGTACCAACCCGCTCTCCTCGTGCCTTCCCATCCTGGCGCAGTCCCCGTTCTTCTTCGCGCTGTACCACGTGCTCAACGGCATCGCGTCGAACAAGAAGGTCGGCGTCATCGACCAGACGCTGCTCGACAGCGCGCGTGAGGCGCACATCTTCGGTGCCCCGCTGGCCGCCAAGTTCACGGACAGCGCGTCGAAGCTCGCCACCCTGGACGCGACGGTCATGGACGTCAAGATCGTGACCGCGGTCATGATCATCCTGATGTCGGCCTCGCAGTTCTTCACGCAGCGCCAGCTGATGACGAAGAACGTCGACATGAGCGTGAAGACGCCGTTCATGCAGCAGCAGAAGATGCTGATGTACGTCTTCCCCGTCATCTTCGCCGTCTTCGGTATCAACTTCCCCGTCGGTGTCCTCGTCTACTGGCTGACCACCAACGTGTGGACCATGGGCCAGCAGATGTACGTCATCCGCCAGAACCCGACCCCGGGCTCGAAGGCCCAGGCCGCGTTCCTGGAGCGCCTGCAGGCCAAGCTGGTCAAGAGCGACGGCGGCAAGCTCCGCCGCGGCGAGCGCAACATCATCAAGGCGATCGTCGCCAAGGGCCGCGACCGCAACGACAACGAGCGCAAGTTCATCAACGGTCTGGGCAAGGCCGGCCTGGTGGCCAACGCCGAGGGTGTCGTGTCGAAGAGCGACAGCGCCGTGGCGGTGCTCGACGGTGACGAGTCGGCCGGTGCGGCCGGCACGCCCAAGCGTCAGCAGCCCAAGCGGCAGTCCAAGTCGCAGCGCCAGTCCGGCGGTGCCCAGTCGGTGTCGAAGAGCGAGGAGACCAAGACCTCGCTGACGAAGTCCGACGAGCCCGAGGACGCCAAGCCCAAGACCCCGGCCAAGCCGGCCGCCGCCAAGCAGCAGCAGCCCGGCACGGGTGCCCGCAGCAAAGCCAAGTCCGGACAGCGCAAGGGCCAGCAGCGGCCCAAGCACCCGTCCAAGAAGTAAGAAGGAGTCCCTCCGTGACGGACGGCACCACCACCGCGCCCGCTGCCGAGGCCGGCGACACCCTCACCCGCCTCGAGCAGGAAGGTGAGATCGCGGCGGACTACCTCGAGGGCCTGCTCGACATCGCCGACCTCGACGGCGACATCGACATGGACGTCGAGGCCGACCGCGCCGCCGTGTCGATCATCAGCGACTCGGGCTCGCGCGACCTGCAGAAGCTGGTCGGCCGGGACGGCGAGGTCCTGGAGGCGCTCCAGGAGCTGACGCGCCTGGCCGTGCACCGTGAGACCGGCGACCGCAGCCGGCTCATGCTGGACATCGCCGGCTACCGGGCGCAGAAGCGCGCCGAGCTCTCCGAGATCGGCGCCAAGGCCGCGGCCGAGGCGAAGAGCTCCGGTGAGCCGGTGAAGCTGAAGCCGATGACGCCCTTCGAGCGCAAGGTCGTGCACGACGCGGTCAAGAGCGCCGGGCTGCGGAGCGAGTCCGAGGGCGAGGAGCCGCAGCGCTTCGTCGTCGTGCTGCCTGCCTGATCCTCCTGTGCTTTCCCCGGCCCCGTCTGTTCGCAGACGGGGCCGGTCTTTGTCAGCCTTGATAGTGAGCCCCTGAGCGCGGTCAGCGCGTCAGCACGGTATTGCGGTACGGAAGGACGGTTCCCCGTGACGGAGACGTCAGAGGTCCCCTCGTCGGAGCTCCCCCCGGCGCCCGAGCAGGCCCGCGCGGTTTTCGGTGAGCGCTTCGACGACGCCGTCCGGTACGCGGAGCTGCTCGCCGATGCCGGCGTGAAGCGCGGCCTGATCGGTCCGCGCGAGGTGCCCCGTCTGTGGGAGCGCCACATTCTCAACTGCGCCGTGCTCTCCGAGGTGGTGCCGGAAGGCGTCACCGTCTGCGATGTCGGCTCCGGTGCCGGCCTGCCCGGCATCCCTCTCGCTCTCGTACGCGAGGATCTCAAGATCACGCTCCTCGAACCGCTGCTGCGGCGTACGACGTTTCTCACCGAAGTCGTCGAGCTGCTCGGCCTCGACCACGTGACCGTCGTGCGCGGCCGTGCAGAGGAGGTCATGGGCAAGCTGCCCTCCGTCCATGTGGTCACGGCGCGTGCGGTGGCTCCGCTCGACCGTCTTGCGACCTGGGGCATTCCGCTGCTGCGTCCCTACGGAGAGATGCTGGCGCTCAAGGGCGACACCGCGGAGGAGGAGCTCCAGGGCGCGAAGACCGCGCTGGCCAAGCTCGGTGCCGAAGCGACCTCCGTCCTTCAGGTCGGTGAGGGCGTGGTGGATCCGCTCTCCACGGTCGTACGGGTCGAGGTGGGCGAGAGCCCGGGCGGTGTGCGCTTCGCGGCGAAGCGGGCCAAGGCTGCGCGTGTGGGGCGGTCGCGTCGGCGGCGCCGCGACTGATCCGGTTCTGCACAAAGGATCGTGGGGGACGGGAAGCGGTGCGAGGTTGACGTTTTGGCGCGCTGATCCGTCCTGATGACGAGTTATAGGCCACACAAGCTTCCAAACGTACGCACGTCGGAGTGTCGTGCGCTGACGTTCGCGGCGCCTCGGCATCGTGTTTCACGTGAAACGTCGCTCGCTCCTGCACGGGATCATCAGCCGCAGCCGTAGTGCCGCGCCTCGTGATCGCAAACCCCCCGTGAGGGGGACGGAGTTCTCCACAACGGAGGATTCATCCACAGAAGACCGGGCCTCGCTGGTTCACGACCCCGATGGCATGGGAGGCTCTGTTCATTGCGAGCCTGAAGTCGAGGAGAGTGAATCCTTGCGGTCCGACGCCAACATCGCGGGACCGATGACCGATCCGGTCCCCGGTCCCCGTACCGAGTCAGCGGGGGAGGACGTTTCACGTGATGTTTCACGTGAAACACCGCCCCCGATGGACGACACCCCGATTGGTCGTGCTGCCCAACTGGCGGTCGAGGCCCTGGGCCGAGCCGGCGAAGGGCTGCCACGCCCTGACCAGACACGTGTCATGGTCGTCGCCAACCAGAAGGGCGGCGTAGGCAAGACCACCACCACGGTCAACCTTGCTGCCTCGCTGGCCCTGCACGGCTCCCGTGTCCTGGTGATCGACCTGGACCCGCAGGGCAATGCCTCCACGGCGCTCGGGATCGACCACCACGCCGAAGTCCCCTCCATCTACGACGTGTTGGTGGAGAGCAAGCCGCTCTCCGAAGTCGTCCAGCCCGTCCCCGATGTCGAAGGCCTCTTCTGCGCCCCCGCCACGATCGATCTCGCCGGTGCGGAGATCGAGCTGGTGTCCCTTGTGGCGCGGGAGAGCCGGCTGCAGCGGGCCATCCAGGCCTACGAGCAGCCGCTGGACTATGTCCTCATCGACTGCCCGCCTTCGCTTGGTCTGCTCACGGTCAACGCGCTCGTGGCGGGCAACGAGGTGCTCATCCCGATCCAGTGCGAGTACTACGCCCTGGAAGGCCTCGGTCAGCTTCTGCGGAACGTGGACCTCGTGCGTGGGCACCTCAACCCCACGCTCCACGTCTCGACCATCCTCCTCACCATGTACGACGGCCGGACCCGCCTTGCCTCCCAGGTGGCGGAAGAGGTGCGGAACCACTTCGGTGACGAGGTGCTGCGGACGAGCATCCCGCGTTCGGTGCGTATCTCGGAGGCCCCGAGCTACGGGCAGACGGTCCTGACTTACGATCCGGGTTCGAGTGGTGCGCTCTCGTATCTCGAAGCTGCCAGGGAAATGGCCCTGCGCGGTGTGAGTGTCCAGCTGGACGGCCGGCACGGCCATGTGGGCGCACAGAACGGTCGGCAGAACATGGCGGAGGGGATCCAGTGAGCGAGCGACGTAGAGGACTGGGGCGCGGACTTGGCGCGCTGATTCCTGCTGCTCCTTCGCCGGAGAGCTCTCCGGCTGCGGGTGGCGCATCGACCTCCCCCTCTGGGGTGCCGGTGCTCACCGCGGAGCGCGGCGTGGCCGCGGCGAAGGTGGCGACGCTGCCGCAGGGCAATGTTTCACGTGAAACGGAGCCCCCGGTCGAGGCCGAGCCGGTCGTCCCCGAGGCACGTCCCGCCGGGGCGCACTTCGCCGAGGTGCCGCTGGACTCGATCACGCCCAACCCGCGCCAGCCGCGTGAGATCTTCGACGAGGACGCACTGGCCGAGCTGGTCACCTCCATCAAGGAGGTCGGTCTTCTCCAGCCGGTCGTCGTACGGCAGTTGGGGGCCGAGCGCTACGAGCTCATCATGGGTGAGCGCCGCTGGCGGGCCTCCCGTGAAGCCGGCCTGGACAAGATCCCCGCGATCGTGCGGGAGACGGAGGACGAGAAGCTCCTTCTCGACGCTCTGCTCGAGAACCTCCACCGGGCGCAGCTGAACCCGATCGAAGAGGCCAACGCCTACGAGCAGTTGCTGAAGGACTTCAACTGCACGCACGACCAGCTGGCCGACCGGATCGGTCGCTCGCGTCCCCAGGTCTCCAACACCCTGCGTCTGCTGAGGCTCTCGCCGGCCGTGCAGAAGCGGGTGGCGGCCGGGGTGCTCTCCGCCGGACACGCGCGTGCGCTGCTGTCCGTGGAGGACACCGAGGAGCAGGAGCGGCTCGCCTACCGGATCGTGGCCGAGGGTCTCTCGGTGCGTTCGGTCGAGGAGATCGTGCAGCTGATGAGCACGGATCCGAAGAAGGCGCCCAAGGCCAAGGGCCCGCGCGCCGGGGCCCGGGTCTCGCCGGCGCTCACGGCACTGGGGTCGCGTCTGTCGGACCGCTTCGAGACCCGGGTGAAGGTCGACCTGGGCCAGAAGAAGGGCAAGATCGTCGTCGAGTTCGCCTCGATGGATGATCTGCAGCGCATCCTCAGCACGATGGCGCCCGAGGAGGGCCCGGTGCTGGAGGGCGCCCTGCCCGAGGCTGACGACGAGAGCTGAGCGCGCTTACGCAGGAGCTGAGCCCGCACCACGCGGTACAGAGCGAGCCGTGTCCGGAGTGTCCGGAACACGGCTCGCTCTGCACCACGCGGTACAGAGCGAGCCGTGTCCGGAGTGTCCGGAACACGGCTCGCTCTTTGCTTTGTTGACGTTTCGCGGCAATCGCTGGGTGGATACGATGCGTTCGGGTATGGCGCATCCACCTGACAGCACCTCTGGGAGAGGGAGGCGGGGGCCATGCGTACGGTGAGCCGCACCGGGTTGGTGACTGCGGGCCTCGGTCTGGGCGCCGTCGGCGGATTCGTCGGCAGTCTGCTCAGGGAACGGAGCGCGCTGACAGCTGCGCGGGTGGCGGCAGGCGAAGGAAGTGAGGAACTGCCTTCATGGGGCGTCGGCTCGTACCGCTCACGCTGGACAACCTCCCGGACCTTCCCAAGCGCTGCCGAGCGTGCGTCTTCTGGGAACTGGATCCGGTCAGTGGCCAGGCCGCGGTAAGGGCGGGAACTCCGGAGCTGGAGAAAGAGGCCTGGATCTCGGCCGTGCTCCTGGAGTGGGGCTCCTGCGGCCGCGTGGTCTACGTCGACGAGGTCCCCGTGGGCTTCGTCCTCTACGCGCCGCCCGCCTACGTGCCGCGTTCCACAGCCTTCCCCACCAGTCCGGTGGCGCCCGACGCCGTCCAGCTGATGACGGGGTGGATCACGCCGGGCTATCAGGGGCAGGGCCTGGGCCGGGTCATGGTGCAGACCGTCGCCAAGGATCTGCTGAGACGAGGCTTCAAGGCGATCGAGGCCTTCGGCGACGCCCGCTGGAAGGAACCGGCGTGTGTGCTCCCGGCCGACCATCTGCTGGCGGTGGGCTTCAAGACTGTGCGCCCGCACCCGGTGCATCCGCGGCTGCGCCTGGAGCTGCGGACCACGCTCTCGTGGAAGGAAGACGTGGAGATGGCGCTCGACCGTCTCCTGGGCGCCGTGCAGAAGGAGCCAGCCCTGCGGCCGCTGTGACGGTGCCGCGCTTGTGACGGTGCCATGTTTCACGTGAAACGCCGAGGGGCGGGAGACCTGACCGGTCTCCCGCCCCTCGACGTTGTCCGCTCTGGGACTTACTCGACGATGAAGTCCGCGAGGTCGCGCTCGATCGCGGCCTTCGGCTTGGCACCGACGATGGTCTTCACGACCTCGCCGCCCTGGTACACGTTCAGGGTCGGGATCGACATCACGCCGTACTTCGCGGCTGTGCCGGGGTTCTCGTCGATGTTGAGCTTCACGATCTCGATCTTCTCGCCGTGCTCGGCGGCGATGGCCTCCAGCGACGGGGCGATCTGGCGGCAGGGACCGCACCAGGCGGCCCAGAAGTCCACCAGTACAGGCTTGTCGCTCTTGAGGACGTCCTCCTCGAAGGAAGCATCCGTCACGTTCTTGAGGGTGCCGGCCACGCTGGGCTCCTTAACTCGGTACTGCTGTGGGGAGAGAGGTGAGAATCAGACGGCAGCCGCGGCGGTCTCGTTGTCCGCGAGGGCAGCGAGGAAGCGCTCGGCGTCCAGGGCGGCGGAGCAGCCGGTGCCGGCTGCCGTGATCGCCTGACGGTAGGTGTGGTCGACGACATCGCCGGCGGCGAAGACGCCGGTGAGGTTCGTCCGCGTGGAGGGCGCGTCCACCTTCAGGTAGCCCTCCTCGTCCAGGTCGAGCTGGCCCTTGAAGAGCTCGGTGCGCGGGTCGTGGCCGACCGCGATGAACAGACCCGTGACGGGCAGTTCGGAGGTCTCGCCCGTCTTGGTGTTGCGCAGGGTCAGACCGGAGAGCTTCTGCTCGCCGTGGATCTCGGCGACCTCGCTGTCCCAGGCGAACTTCACCTTGGGGTCGGCGAAGGCGCGCTCCTGCATCGCCTTCGAGGCGCGCAGGCTGTCGCGGCGGTGCACGATCGTCACGGACTTGGCGAAGCGCGAGAGGAAGGTCGCCTCCTCCATCGCGGTGTCGCCGCCGCCGACCACGGCGATGTCCTGGTCCTTGAAGAAGAACCCGTCGCAGGTGGCGCACCACGAGACCCCGCGGCCGGACAGCGCGTCCTCGTTCGGTAGACCGAGCTTGCGGTGCTGGGAGCCGGTCGTGACGATCACGGCCTTCGCCTGGTGCACGGTCCCGGCGGTGTCCGTGACGGTCTTGATGTCACCCGTGAGGTCGACGGCCACGACGTCGTCCGGCACCAGCTCGGCGCCGAAGCGCTCGGCCTGGGCGCGCATGTTGTCCATGAGCTCCGGACCCATGATCCCGTCCTGGAAGCCCGGGAAGTTCTCCACCTCGGTGGTGTTCATCAGCGCACCACCGGCGGTGACGGCGCCCTCGAACACGAGCGGCTTCAGCGACGCGCGCGCGGTGTAGAGCGCCGCCGTGTAACCGGCGGGCCCGGAGCCGATGATGATCACGTTACGGACGTCGCTCACGGGTTGATTCCTCGTCTCTGCGGACTGACTGCCTACTGCCTCAGGGGAGCCCTACCGGGACTCTCACCCCACCCAACGGATCCTACGGGGCATGCATTCCCGCCAGGACCGCGTACCGGGTGTGTTCCCCAGGCGTCAGCTCCGCCGACCCGTCAGTCCCGCCGTGCGCTCAGACGGCGTGCATCGGTTCCGGGACCTGCATCAGATGCGAGGGGGTGCGTCAGTTCCTGGGAAAGGACGTCTCCAGCAGGACCTTCCCCGTCGCCGTGGACTGGTCCTCCTTCAGGCACCCGGCGTCCACCACATACGCCGAGACCCGAGTCGTCTCCGAGGCATGGGGCAGCACCACCAGATACGCCCGCACTCCCTTGTACGTCCCGTCCTCGGCCGCCAGGGGTTCCTCGTCCCGGGCGATCCCCCGCGCGATGCACTCCGGGATCCCCGGAAGGTCCTTGGTCCGCGGGCCGGTGCCCGATGTGGAGTTCGGTCCGACTGATGTGGACTCCGGGGCGCCGGTGGATTCGGTGGACGTCCGAGCGGCCACGAGGCTTTCCACCCGGGTCTTGAGGTCACCGCCCGAGAACTTCTCCGTCGCCTGGACCGTGCTCTGGTTCCCGTCGTCCTCCGGCATGAGGACCATCGTGCCGATCCCCACGGCCGCCACGACGACGAAGGCGCCGAGAGCACCGGCGGTCACACGGCGTCGACGCCTTGAGCTGCCACCGCGGCCAGGTCCGGTGGCCCCCCGGGGGTGTCCTGCGGGACGCTGGGTGGGCGATGTTTCACGTGAAACATCGCTCGTCCTGCCCTCCGCCGTCGGGGGCGCCTGTCCGCTCTCCGTTTCACGTGAAACATCGAGCGCCGCGTCCACTGGGGACGGCAACGCAGCCGCTGCCGTCAGCGTCTCCGCTGTCAGCGCCGCGCTGATACGGGCGGCGACATCGTCCGGCATCCGCATCTCTTCGGGCAGCGCGCCCAGTAGACCCTGGATCTCCTCCAGAGAGGCCTGGACTTCAGCGCAGTCCGCACACGTATCGAGATGCCGCCGTACGACAGCGGTCCGCGAGGGAGACAGCAGGCCTTCGGCGAGATCGGAGAGCTCCGAGACCTCCGGGTGCTCGGCCGTGCCGGTCGTCGATGTCACGCTCGCCCACCTCCGCCCTTCACGGCTGCTGAATCGTCGGTGCCCGTATCCCGTACTTCTGCTGCCGGTGGGACGGATGTCCCCTCGGTCCGGTTCCGTGCGGACCCCGGCTTCGCGGTGATTCTTTCGCCGCTGTCGATTGGAAGGCTTCCGTCCCGGTCGCTGCCGGAGGCGTTCCGGTCGCTGTCGGCGCCGTTGTTACGGAGGTGTCCGAGGAGCGGCAGGAGACGCGCTCTGCCCCGCGCACAGCGGCTCTTCACCGTGCCCGTGGGGACGTCGAGGATGCGCGCGGCCTCGGCGACGGGGTAGCCCTGCATGTCCACGAGGACGAGAGCGGCGCGCTGATCGGCGGGGAGGGTGCCCAGGGCCTCGATCAGCTCACGGTGGAGGTCCTGACGCTCGGCGGGCGCGGCAGCCGACTCATGCGGTTCGAGCAGCTGCTCCAGGCGCTCCGTGTCGTCGACCGGTGAGGTCTTGCGGGAGGCGGCCTTGCGCGCGCGGTCCAGACAAGCGTTGACCGTGATGCGGTGCAGCCAGGTGGTGACCGCGGACTGCCCGCGGAAGGTGTGCGCGGCACGGTAGGCGGAGACGAGCGCGTCCTGGACGGCGTCCGCAGCCTCCTCGCGGTCTCCCAGCGTCCGCAGCGCCACCGCCCACAGCCGGTCCCGATGCCGTACGACGATCTCGCCGAACGCCTCGTGGTCTCCGGCGACATGGCAGGCCAGGAGCTCCTGATCGCTCATGTCGCCGTACACGGCACCGTGCACGTGGAACCCCCTCCCCCCGGAGACGCTCAGCCGCTGAACTTCACGTCCGTGATGCCTTGCTTGTAGCCGGCGTTGCTGTACCCGTCCTGTGCGGCGTGCGGCAGCGCGGTCAGCCAGACGACCACGTACCGCGTCTTCACCGGCTTCTTGGCCGCCACCTTCACGGCGGTGTCCTGGGTCCTGGTCTCGGACCCGATGCGCTGCAGACCGTCGACCGAACCCGGAGACAGGGAGTCGGCGGCGTAGAGGGACAGGGTGGTGTGGTCCCCGCCGTAGCGGAGCTTTATCGAGGCGGCCGAGACGTCCTGCTCGGAGCCGAGGTCGTACACGATCCCGACACCGGGCTTTATCTTCATCTCCGGGCCGTCGAGGAAGGACTTGGTCCGCCAGTACGAGGAGCCGTCGGCGTCGTACGTCTTGCCGACCTCGCCAGGAGCCTGCGGATCGCCCGCGACGGAGAGCTCGGCGGCGTCCTTGATGCTCAGCGGCTTCGGCGCCCCCTGCTTGCCGTCCTCACCGTTCTGCTCGGACTGCTGGCTCGTGCCCGGGTCACTGGACCCACCGCGCTCCATCAGGGCGTCCGCCAGCTGCCAGCTGCCGAGCCCCAGAGCGGCGATCAGCAGGGCCGAGACGCCCCACTTCAGCGCCTTGCCCGTACGGCTCTGCAGCGGCGCCGGCGGGGTCGGGACCGGCTGCGTGACACCGGGCGGCGTCGGACGGCCGTAGTTGCCCTGCTGGTACGTCGTGCGCTGGTATTCGGGCGCTGCGGTGAAGGCGGGCTCCGGCGGCTTGATACGCGGCAGCTCGGACACCGCTTTGGCGAGCTCCTCCGGGGTGGTGCAGGGCTGCTCCAGGCGCGAGGCCGTGGCCCCGTCGTTCACCAGGGCGCGCATGGCGAGCTCCGAGAGACCCCGGTGGACGCCGGCCCGCACCTGGTCCGGGGCGATCTGCCCTGCGTCCTTCGGAAGCCCGCTCAGGCCGTACGCATCGACCTCGTAGGGCCAGCGCTGGGTGAGCGCCGCGTACAGCAGCGCACCGATCGCCTCGGTGTCGTCGCGCTGGGGGGTCTCGGAGGTGATGCCGCGCAGCGCGGCGTTCACGGCGAGGCCCCGGATGCGGTACTGGCCGGTGGAGCTGCGCAGCACGGCGCTCGGCGTCAGCCGCAGATGGGCGAGGCCTTCGCGGTGGGCGGCGGCCATGGCCTGGGACAGCTGGCTGACGAGCTGGTACGCGTCATGCGGCTCCAGCGGTCCGGCAGCGAGCAGGGCGGTCAGCTCGGTGGCGTCGGGCAGCCACTCGTGGACCACGTACACCAGGTCGTTCTCCTCGACGGCGTCGAGGACCTGGACGAAGCGCGGGTCGCCCAGCAGGGCTGCGGAACGCGCGGCCGAGAGCACGGAGCGGGCCCGCGGGTGGTCGGCGGGCAGAAGATGGACGCCGACGGCGCGGCGAAGTTTCTCGTCGACGGCACGCCAGCTGCTGAATCCGTCCAGACGAGTGACACATTCTTCGAGCCGATAGCGTCTGGCGAGCTTGTGGCCGCTGTGCAGTTCGGGGGTGCGGACCTGGGGCCCGGTCTGCTCGGCCGTCTGATCCGCCTGCATGCCACCCTCGTCGGCAGCCGTCTGCTGGTGCTGCTCCGTCTCGTCGGCCGTGGCCTGGCCCGCCTGTGTGGTCAGCGGTTGGTCCCCGCCGCCTGCTGCCACGTCGACGGCAGCCGTGCTCCGTTCCGCCACCGTCGTTCCTGCCTCCCCATCCGTTGCACGCTGTCCGACGTCAAGCCCAATTGTGCCCACACTCCGACGCTATGCACGACACACGGGCCCCACCGAGGGTTGCCCCTCAGTGGTCCGGTTCATCGAATGTTCAGCGGCCGAGACGTCCCCGGACCATTCCGACCATCGCGTTCATCTCCTCGATCCGCATCCGGCGTGCGGCCACGAAGAACACCCCGAGCAGTACGGCGAAGCCGACGATCAGCGCGGTGAGCGAGCCGAGGGCACCGTTGCCCAAGGCCTTCATGATCGCGTACCCAGCAGCGCCGCCGAGAATCGCAGCGGGCACGGATGCGATGGCGAGACGCGCGTACGTCCGCAGCACATGCGAGCCGTCGAGGTCCCCGCCGAGCTTCGCGCGCAGCCGCTTCCAGGCGACCCCGACGCCGATCGCGTAGGCCAGGCCGTACGAGGCAGCCATGCCGGTCACGGCCCAGCGGTCGGGCAGCAGGAAGTAGCAGGCGGTCGACGCCGCCGCGTTGACGGCGGCCACGATCACGGTGTTGTAGAAGGGCGTCCGCGTGTCCTCGTACGCATAGAAAGCACGCAGAACGACGTACTGCACGGAGTACGGAATCAGGCCGAGGCCGAAGGCCATCAGCATGTAGCCCATGGACGTGGCCGCGTTGCCGCCGGCCGAGCCGAACATCAGGGTGCACATCGGCACGCCCAGCGCGACGAAGGCGAAGGAGATCGGCACGATCGCGACCGCCGTGGTGCGCAGGCCCTGCGAGATGTCGTCGCGGACCGCGCCCGTGTCGTTCTCGTGCGCCGAACGGGAGATGCGCGGCAGGAGTGCGGCCATCAGCGAGACCGTGATGATCGCCTGCGGCAGGCCCCAGATCAGCTGGGCGTTGGCGTAGGCGGCGAAACCCGTGCCGTCCTTGTCGCTGCCCGCGGCGGTGGAGAGCTGCGTGACGACGATCGCGCCGGCCTGGTTGGCGAGGACGAAGAGGAAGGTCCACTTGGCGAGCTTGGCGGCCTTGCCGAGCCCGTGGCCCTTCCAGTCGAAGCGCGGGCGCAGCTTGAAGCCGGCCTCGCGCAGATACGGGACCATCGCCAGCGCCTGGACGACCAGGCCCAGCAGCACACCTACGCCGAGCAGCCGGACGGCCTCCGGCGGGATGGTGTTGACCGTCATCTTGCTGAACTCGGCCGTTCCGTAGACCCACAGGAACATGCCGAGCGTGGCGATGATGATCACGTTGTTGAGGACCGGGGTCCACATCATCGCGCCGAACCTGCCGCGCGCGTTGAGGATCTGGCCCATCACGACGTGCACGCCCATGAAGAAGATCGAGGGCAGGAAGAAGCGGAGCAGCGTGACGGCGACGTCGTTGGCCGCGGGGTTGTTCGCCACCTCGACGGACAGCGCGCGGATCAGCAGCGGCGCGGCGAACATTCCGGCCGCGGTGAGGACGCCGAGCGCCACCATCACGAGCGTGAGGAGGCGGTTGGCGTACGCCTGCCCGCCGTCCTCGTCGTCCTTCATGGCGCGCACGAGCTGCGGCACGAAGACCGAGTTCAGACCGCCGCCGATGGTGAGGATGTAGATCATCGTCGGCAGCTGGTACGCGACCTGGAAGGTGTCGGCGAGCAGGCCGAGGCCGAGCGCCGAGGCGATCAGGATCGAGCGGACGAAGCCCGTCAGACGCGAGACGAGGGTGCCCGCGGCCATCACCGCGCTGGACTTGAGGAGCCCCGAGGCCCGGCCGCCCTTGCGCGCCGCGGGAGCGGCCGGCGGAGGGGTCGGCGGCGTGGCGGGAGCCGGAATCATGGGATCGGGGCCCGGGCGGCCGGGGACGCCGCTCTGCGGTGCACCGTACTGGTGCTGCTGAGGGTGCTGCTGATGCTGCTCGCCGCCGTGGTAGCCGTACTGGTCCCCGCCTGCGGCCTGCTGGTCGCGGTAGAGCCCGCCGGTCCCCTGCTGGTCCCGGTACAGGTGCGCGAAGGCGTCCGGAGCGGACCGCTCCTCGCCCGCCTGCGTCACCAGGTCGTCGACGCCCACGAACTGCGTCGTCCGGGCATCGTCGCCGTACGGCAGCTGCCGGGACAGGCCGTCCGGTTCCGGCGCAGGGGTCTGGGCCCACAGGCGCGGGTCGGGGGCGTGCTGTGCGGCCGGCGGCTGGGCGTAGAGCTGCTGCGGGTCGGGATAGGTGCCCGGAGGCGGCGGAGGGTGGGAGGCCCGGTCGTAGAGCGCCTCGGCCACCGGATCCTGCGCGGCGAGGTCCTGCGCGCGGTACGGATCCTGGTCGTAGGCGTCCTGCACGTACAGGTCCGGTGGCGGCTGCTGCATGTCCGGGGTGGGCTGCTGCGGCGGGTACGGCCCGCCGGTCGGATCGCCGCCGCCCGCGCCCTGGCCGCGGTCACCGTCGTACGGCGCGTTCATGCTTACCCCACCTCATCGGTCCCACGGCCCACCGGCCACATCATCGCTCAACGGTCCACTCTCTCACCCGTGCCGGACGGGTCGGTGCTTTCCGTGGCGGTGTCCGGTGTCGGGTCACTCGGCTGCTCCGGTTCGGGGCCCCCGGAATCCGGGCCGCTGCCGCCCTCGGGCCCGTCCGTGGTGCCGCCGCCCTGCTCCTCGGCCCGGAGCGCGGCGATGCGCTTGCGCCGCTGGTACATCCGGAATCCGGCGAGGACCAGAAGCAGGAAACCGCCGGCGATCACCGCGAGGACCGTGGGCGGCACCTCGGTGACCTTCACGCTGAACGTGATCTTCTTGCCGTACGGCTGGCCATCCGGCGTCACGAGCTGGGCGACCACATCGACCGGGCCGCTGGCGTTGGCCGAGGTGGAGAACTTGAACGACTGGGAGTGGCCGCCGGCGACCTCCACCTGCTGCTCGGCATAGCGCTCGCCGTCGATCTTCAGACGGTTGGGCTTGGTCGAGGTCAGACGGAGCCGGAGGTTCTCCACGCCCTGGGCGAGGTTGTTCTGGACTGTGACGGGGATCGTCGCGCTGCGGCCGGAGAGCTTGGCGTCGGACTTCTCGATGAGCATGATCTGCTCGGTGAGTTTCTGGAGATAGTCCTCGACGCTCTTCCGGTAGGCGAGGGCCTCCCTCGGCTGTCCGCGCCACGACGTCGACAGCGCCCGGTCGATGGCCCTGCCGAACGGGACGACGACCCGCTGCGGGTTCGTCAGGACGACCTTGAACTCGTCGAGCCCCTTCTGGATGCGCTCAATGTCCTCGAAGCCTGACTGGGGCATCTCCTGCTTGCGCAGGGCCGCCGGATACGCCCCGGCCGACGGCACGTCCGTCGTGGCGCCCGGATCCGGCTTCTCCTTCGCCGCCGCGGTCAGGTTCTGCGCCTGGGACCAGGAATCGGACTGCTGGGCCCGGATGGCCGTGGCCATCGTCATGACCTGGGCGGTGGTGGGCATTCGCTGCGGCGCCACCACGATGCTGCGCTGCTTCTCCGGGTCCTGGAGGTTGATCATGAGGCTCTGGGCCAGGAACTGCTGCACGGCGAGCGTGGAGCGCTCGGCGCTCGTCATATCGCCCTGGAAGGCCTTGGACAGGCGGGCGTCCGCCACGACGGCCGTGGTGCCGTCGCCGATCGGCCGCGCCGCAGTCGGCGTGTAGGGCAGGGTGCCCGTCTCGCGGAAGCTGTCATTGCGCGCGATCACGTTGTTCGCGCCCGCGGAGGTGGCTACGTCGACGATCGAAGGATCCAGTGCCCCCTCGGCCGGCCACGCGAAGTCGGTGTTTGAGGAGATATGGAGAACGGTCCGCAGCGTCGACTCGGCCGCGTCGGTGGCGTCCTTCAGGTGGCTGAGCGTCCCCTGCACGGCTTTGCCTCCATGCGCCATGGACGCGAGGTCGGGATCACCGAACGGGAGGGCGACGACCTTCTCGCCCTTCACTGCCTGGATCAGTGCATTCAGCCAGTCCTGGGCGATCTCCTGGTTGTCCTCGTCGCCGGGGACAGGCTTACCGTCCGGCCCTTCCACGTTGTACGGGCGTGCCATCAGATCCACCGAGGCGACGAGATCCGGGTCGATCACCCAGGTGACGGGGAGCGTGCTGCCCTCCGTGACCATCCGCTCGAGCCGTCCGCCCGGCGAGATCTCCTTGATCAGGTCCTCGTCCTTGAAGACGGGAGTCTGGTTCTCGTCGGAGTCCGACTGCGCGGTCAGATGTGTGCGGGAGATCAGCGGCCACATGTAGCTGATCTCCGTGCGCTGCTCTGCCGCCTCGGGCTGCCAGGGCAGGAAGGTCCGTTCGATGCCGAGGATCTGGTCGAACTGCTGGGACTGGGTGCGCCCTGTCAGGGTGACCGCGACTTGGTAGACGCCCTCGGATCCGAGGTCGAGGTCTTTCACGGGGATGTTGAGCGCGAAGTCCTGGGTGGCCCCGGGAGCGATGTTCTTGAACTTCTGCGCGTAGTCCTCGCCGCCGGCCTGCTCGCCCTCGGTGCCCGTCACCGTGCTGCCGGCCTCGGCAGCAGAGTCGATCTGGCTACGGCTGCCCAGTGACTGACCGACGCGCAGCGCCATGGCGCCTTCGGTGATCGTCCGGGAGCTCTCGTTGGTGACCTTGCCGCGGATCGTCAGGGTGGAGCTCTCGGACGGGATCTGGGGCGTGAAGGAGTTGATCGAGACCGACGCGGTGCGCGGACCGGTGGGCTCGGCCTTCACCGCCGCCGACGGTCCGGGCGCCGCGTGCGCGACCGTGCTGCCCGGCTGCACCAGCAGCCCGGCCAGCACGGGCAGACCCACCACGGAGGCCACAGTGCGCCGCAGCCACCGGCGGGCAGGTGAGGGACTCATCCCCTGGAAGTCTGCCGCCTCGGCCACGCGCTCGCCCGTCCCTCGTCGTCGTCAGTGGTCGTCCTTTGCGTCCCCGCATGGTAACGATGCGGGCTGTGGCCGAGTGCCGGGGACTGCTCCACCTGATCGGGACGCAGGTCACGGGGGATCGGTTCTCCTCCCGGGACACCCGCCCCGGCGCCTCCTCGATACCGATGTTCCACGTGAAACAACGAGGAGGCCTGCGGGCCCCGGAAACCGGGAAGCTCCGGCCCGCGCGGGCACGTACCCTTTTCTGTTGTGCCGAACGCCAATGAAGACAACCTCAATGCACTGAGCCAGGTGCAGCGCCGCGCGGTGAGTGAACTGCTGCGGGTGTCCCCTGTCGCGGACGATCTCGCCCGCCGTTTCCAGGAGGCCGGGTTCACGCTCGCCCTGGTCGGCGGGTCGGTGCGTGATGCGTTGCTCGGCCGGCTCGGCAACGATCTGGACTTCACCACCGACGCCCGCCCGCACGACGTGCTGAAGATCGTCCGCCCCTGGGCGGACGCCGTCTGGGAGGTCGGAATCGCCTTCGGCACCGTCGGGTGCCAGAAGAAGGGGAAGGCCGGCAACGTCGAGCAGGACTTCCAGATCGAGATCACCACGTACCGTTCCGAGGCGTACGACCGGACCTCGCGCAAGCCCGAGGTCTCCTACGGGGACTCGATCGAGCAGGACCTCGTGCGCCGGGACTTCACCGTCAACGCGATGGCCGTGCAGCTTCCCGCGAAAGAGTTCGTCGACCCGCACCACGGGCTCGAGGACCTTGCCGCGCGCGTGCTGCGCACGCCGAGCACGCCTGAGGAATCCTTCTCGGACGACCCGCTGCGGATGATGCGGGCAGCGCGCTTCGCCGCGCAGCTCGACTTCGAGGTGGCACCTGAGGTCGTCTCCGCGATGAAGGCGATGGCGGAACGCATCGAGATCGTCTCCGCCGAGCGCGTACGGGACGAGTTGAACAAGCTCATCCTCTCCGCCCACCCGCGCAAGGGTCTGACGCTGCTCGTCGAGACCGGGCTCGCTGACCGTGTGCTGCCCGAGCTGCCGGCGCTGCGCCTGGAGCGCGATGAGCACCACCGGCACAAGGACGTCTACGAGCACTCGTTGACGGTGCTCGAGCAGGCGATCGACCTCGAAGAGGACGGCCCCGACCTCACGCTGCGACTGGCGGCGCTGCTGCATGACATCGGCAAGCCGAAGACGCGCCGCTTCGAGAGCGACGGCCGGGTCTCCTTCCACCACCACGAGGTGGTCGGCGCGAAGATGACGAAGAAGCGGATGACCGCGCTGAAGTACTCCAACGAGCTGGTGAAGGACGTCACCCGGCTCGTGGAGCTGCATCTGCGCTTCCACGGCTACGGCACGGGCGAGTGGACGGATTCCGCGGTACGCCGCTACGTACGCGACGCCGGCCCGCTTCTCTCCCGACTGCACAAGCTGACCCGCTCGGACTGCACGACACGCAACAAGCGGAAGGCCGCGGCGCTCTCGCGGGCGTACGGCGGTTTGGAGGAGCGGATCGCGCGGCTTCAGGAGCAGGAGGAGCTGGACTCGATCCGACCGGACTTGAACGGCAACGAGATCCAGGAAGTCCTCGACATCGGCCCGGGGCCGGTGATCGGCCAGGCGTACAAGTTCCTGTTGGAGCTGCGCCTGGAGAACGGGCCGATGGAGCGGGAGGCGGCGGTCGCGGCACTCAAGGAGTGGTGGGCGGCTCAGGAGGCGTAAGGCGGAGGCCGACGGAAACGGGGGCATGTTTCACGTGAAACATGCCCCCGTTCCTCATGCGGGAGGGGCGATGTTTCACGTGAAACATCGCCCCTCCCGCATGGAGTGCGCGCGTGTTACTTGAGCGGCGTGAGGCAGAGGGTGAAGGACTCACCGTCGCCCGACTCGTTGTACTGCGCGTACTTGGTGCGATCGCAGCTGCCGCTGCCGTCCTTCTTCTCGGCAACCTTGTACTTGGCCTTGGAGTCGCCGCAGTCGACGACCTCGAGGTCCACGTTGGTGGCGCTGTCCTCGTTGCTGATGCTCATGCAGTCGCCGACCGCCGCCGTGTTGGCGTCGTCACGGCTGGCTATGTAGCCGCCGCCGATGACCGCGACGGCGATGACGCCGATCGCGATGTTCTTGTAGAGCTTGAACTTGGAGCGCGCCGGAGCCGGCGGCGGAACCGGGGCGCCACCCTGGTTGATGTACGGAGACTGCTGCTGCGGGACCCCCTGCGGAGCCGGCTGCTGACCGTAGGGGTTCTGGCCCTGGGCGAACGGGTTCTGGCCCTGCGGCGGAGTGGTCACGTGGGGGTCCCCCTCGAACGAATGCCTGTTGGCGTGGAATTGACTCCCGAGAAGCTATCCGGAACCTGTGGGGAGACTGAAGCCCAGAGTGACTTCGTGGCATTGATGTGACACTTACTGGCGCCCAAATCTGTACATAGCGGCTGTAGTTGCCGCGTAGATCAGGGCCACTGTGACAACCAAGTGGACGGATCTGCCGTCCACGGGCAGGACCAGGGCTGCCACCGCGGCCGCTCCCACGAAGGCGACGTTGAACAGCACGTCGTAGACCGAGAAGATCCGGCCACGATAGGCGTCGTCCACGACGGCCTGCACGGTCGTGTCCGTGGCGATCTTCGCGCCCTGGGTGACGAGTCCGAGGACGAACGCGGCGATCAGTATCGGTACGGGGGCGAACGGCAGCCCAAGTGCGGGTTCCAGTACGGCCGCCGCTCCCGCGCAGGTCACGATCCAGCCGACCGGGCCGAGCCGCCCCACCGCCCACGGCGTCACCACCGCCGCGACGAAGAAGCCCGCTCCCGAGACGGCGACGGCCACGCCGAGCAGCGCGAGCCCTTCGGACTCGCGTGAGGTCCATGCGTAGCGGCAGAGCATAAGGACCATGACGGAGAGCGCGCCGTAGCAGAAGCGCATCGCGGTCATGGCCGCCAACGCCCTTGCGGCCGGCCTCCGTTCGGGGGCCAGCAGGTGCCGCACGCCGGCCGCCAGACCGCGCGCTGTGGAGGCGACGGCTGCGCCCAGATGGGGCTGCACCAGTGCCGGATCGGGTCCCAGGAGGTCCCGTGCGAACCGTACGGCCACGAGAGCGGAGCAGAGGTAGAGAAGCGCGCCGAGCAGCACCACCGCGGCATCGGAATCGGCGACGAGCAGCCGTACGACGAAGGCGAGTCCGCCGCCCGCCGTGGCCGCGAGGGTGCCGGCCGTGGGGGAAAGGGAGTTGGCGATCACCAGGCGCTCGCCGTCGACGACGCGTGGCAGGGCGGCCGACAGTCCGGCCAGGACGAAGCGGTTGACGGCCGTGACGCAGAGGGCCGAGGCGTAGAAGAGCCAGTCCGGGACGCTCAGCAGGATCAGCGCCCCGGTGACGCACGCGAGAGCGGCCCGCAGGAGGTTGCCGTAGACGAAGACCTGGCGGCGCGGCCAGCGGTCGAGGAGGACGCCCGCGAACGGACCGATGAACGAGTACGGCAGGAGCAGGACCGCCATCGCGGAGGCGATGGCCGCAGCAGAGGTCTGTTTCTCCGGAGAGAAGACCACGTACGTGGCGAGCGCGACCTGGTACACGCCGTCGGCGCCCTGGGAGAGCAGTCGTACGGCGAGCAGACGGCGGAAGTCCCGGAAGCGCAGCAGCATGCGCAGGTCACGTACGACGGCCATGGGCACAGCCTCACACAAGGGATCTCGGAGACGGGAAAGGCCCCCGGTCGCACATGTGGTGCGGCCGGGGGCCTCAACAGCCCTCAGAGGGTGGAGGTTTCACGATGTTTCACGTGAAACGCGCGCGGAGGAGCGAGCTCAGCGCTCGACCTCGCCCTTGATGAACTTCTCGACGTTCTCGAAGGCCTCGTCGTCGAAGTACTGCACCGGCGGGGACTTCATGAAGTACGAGGAGGCCGACAGGATCGGGCCGCCGATGCCGCGGTCCTTGGCGATCTTCGCGGCGCGCAGAGCGTCGATGATGACACCCGCGGAGTTCGGGGAGTCCCAGACCTCGAGCTTGTACTCCAGGTTCAGCGGGACGTCGCCGAACGCGCGGCCCTCGAGGCGGACGTAGGCCCACTTGCGGTCGTCGAGCCACGCGACGTAGTCGGACGGGCCGATGTGGACGTTCTTCTCGCCGAGCTCACGGTCGGGGATCTGCGAGGTGACGGCCTGGGTCTTCGAGATCTTCTTCGACTCGAGGCGGTCGCGCTCGAGCATGTTCTTGAAGTCCATGTTGCCGCCGACGTTGAGCTGCATGGTGCGCTCAAGGCGGACGCCGCGGTCCTCGAAGAGCTTCGCCATCACGCGGTGCGTGATGGTAGCGCCCACCTGGGACTTGATGTCGTCACCGACGATCGGCACGCCGGCCTCGGTGAACTTGTCCGCCCACTCCTTCGTACCGGCGATGAAGACCGGCAGAGCGTTGACGAACGCGACCTTGGCGTCGATGGCGCACTGGGCGTAGAACTTCGCCGCGTCCTCGGAGCCGACCGGCAGGTAGCAGACGAGGACGTCGACCTGGCGGTCCTTGAGGATCTGCACCACGTCGACCGGGGCCTCGGCGGACTCCTCGATGGTCTGGCGGTAGTACTTGCCGAGACCGTCGAGCGTGTGGCCGCGCTGCACCTGGACGCCGGTGGAGGGCACGTCGCAGATCTTGATCGTGTTGTTCTCGGAGGCGCCGATGGCGTCCGCCAGGTCGAGGCCGACCTTCTTGGCGTCCACGTCGAACGCGGCGACGAACTCCACGTCACCGACGTGGTAGTCGCCGAACTGCACGTGCATCAGACCCGGGACCTTGGTGTCCTTGTCGGCGTCCTTGTAGTACTCGACGCCCTGCACCAGCGAGGCGGCGCAGTTGCCCACGCCGACGATGGCTACGCGAACCGAACCCATTCCGGTTGCTCCCTGTGTGTACGAGGTGAGGCCCACTCACGGGCCTCACTTGGTGGTGTCGTCGGACGGATCCGGCCGGGTACTGCCCCCGTGCCGGGGCAGACCGCCCGTCTCTCCTGATGTGTCCTGCTGAGCGTCGCTCGCGGGTGCGGACCTGCGGTCCCGTCCTGCTCGCTCGCTCTCGATGAGCTCGTTCAGCCAGCGCACTTCGCGCTCCACGGACTCCATGCCGTGCCGCTGCAGCTCAAGGGTGTAGTCGTCCAGGCGCTCGCGGGTGCGGGCGAACGAGGCGCGCATCTTCTCCAGGCGCTCCTCGAGCCGGCTGCGGCGCCCTTCCAGGACGCGCATGCGTACGTCCCGTTCCGTCTGTCCGAAGAAGGCGAAGCGGGCGGCGAAGGTCTCGTCTTCGTACGCATCCGGGCCGGTCTGCGAGAGCAGTTCCTCGAAGCGCTCCTTGCCGTCCGCCGTCAGCCGGTAAACGATCTTGGCTCGGCGGCCGGTCAGGGACGCCGCGAGAGCGTCCTCCGGCGTATTGCCCGGTTCCTCGATCAACCAGCCGTTGGCGACCAGCGTCTTGAGGCAGGGGTACAGCGTCCCGTAGCTGAAAGCACGGAAGACCCCGAGGGAAGTGTTGAGTCGCTTGCGCAGCTCATAGCCGTGCATCGGGGATTCACGGAGCAGTCCGAGGATGGCGAACTCGAGGATGCCGGAGCGCCTGCTCATACCTCGCCACCTCCGTACATTCCGGGTCCCCGCGGACTCTTTATGCCGTGCTGATGTATCGAGCCGATACATCACGACGATAGAACGACCCTCCGGATGCGACAAGAGGGGGGTGGGTGAACGGCGTCACATCACCGATTCACAGCAGGCAAGTTGCCTGATTTGGGGTGAAGTTCAGGTCCTGGCGGGTTTTGACGGTGCGTAGTCTGTGCGCCATGCATTTCACCGAGAGCCACGAGACCTGCGGGGGTCGGGGGACGCCTGAGGGCGTCGTGGCGCCGGATGCTGTGCGGATGAGCCCGGGGAGGGGCCTGTCCGTACTCAAGGGGGACTGGAACTCACCTGCCGCCTTCAGGTGTGGGGTACCACGCCTGCCCGAGGAGTAGTCGTTCGATGAGCGAGCACCGTCGCAAGCCTCCGCAGTCGCACGGTGGTGGACGCGCAGCGGCACGGCGCGGCCTGACAGGGTCGTCCGGCCGCCGCGCAGCGCCCAGGGGTTCCTCTGGGGCTTCTTCTTACGAGGCTTCGGCCTCGTCGGGTACGTCGGGCACGGAGGACCGCCCCTGGGGCGGCCGAGCCGAGGCGCGACGTGCCGCACAGCGTTCGGCGGGCGTGGGCGGCGGCGGTCGTCGCAGGGCGCCCGAGGGTGGTGGCCGTGGCGGCCACGGCAGCGGTGGCGGCCGCCGCGGTGCGTCCGGTGAGGCCGGCGGGCCGGGACGCGGCCGGGGCCGTTACCAGCCGGCCAAGAAGCGGTGGATCGACTACCCGCGCTCGGACCGGGACGGCCTGCAGCGGTTCGTGCCGTCCTGGAAGCAGGTGACGGGCTGTTTCATCGGCTTCTTCGGGATGCTCGTCGCGGCGGCGGGTATTGCCTACGCGATGGTGGAGATCCCTGCGGTCGACAAGATCAAGGACAACGAGAGCAACGTCTTCTACTGGGACGACGGCAAGACTCAGATGGCCTCGACCGGCGGCAAGGAGAACCGCCAGATCGTCTCCATCGACAAGATTCCCGACCACATGCAGGACGCGGTGATCGCCGCGGAGAACGCCAGCTTCGAGACCGACAGCGGCGTGGACCCGATGGGTATCGCGCGTGCCGCGTTCAACATGGCCACGGGCGGCGAGACGCAGGGTGGTTCGACCATCACCCAGCAGTTCGTGAAGAACACCTACCTCGACCAGAGCCAGACGCTCTCGCGCAAGGCCAAGGAGCTCTTCATCTCCATAAAGGTCGGCGCGCAGATGGACAAGGACGAGATCCTCGCCGGCTATCTCAACGCCGCGTACTACGGCCGCAACGCCTACGGCATCCAGGCTGCCTCCCAGGCCTACTTCGGCAAGGACTCCCTCGAGCTGAGTCTGAGTGAGAGCGCGTTCCTGGCATCGGTCCTCAAGGGCCCGAACCTCTACAACCCCGACGGTGGTGTGGGGCCCAACGCGGAGCCGAAGGACAACCGGAAGCGCGTCGAGGCGCGCTGGGAGTGGACCCTCAACCGGATGGTGGAGGTCGACCGCCTGTCCGCGAGCGAGCGGGCCAAGGTCAAGCAGTTCCCGAAGCTGGTGGACCGGAAGTCGCCGCTGTCGGGCCAGACCGGCTATCTCATCGACATCGCGAAGCAGGAAGCCGCGAAGAAGATGAAGATCTCCATCGAGGACCTCGACAAGGGCGGCTACAAGATCTACACGACCTTCAACGAGAAGAAGGTCAAGGCCCTGGAGAAGGCGGTCGCCAAGACCCGCAAGGAACAGGGCAAGCGCATGGACAAGCTCGTCCAGTTCGGCGGCGCCTCCGTGGACCCGAACAGCGGGCAGATCAAGGCGGTCTACGGCGGCGCTGGTTACGACAAGGGTTACTACGTCAACAACGCGCGTACCCAGGGTGTGCCCGTGGGGTCGACGTGGAAGCCGTTCGTCCTGGCTTCGGCGATGGAGAACGGGACGTACAAGACCGGCGGCAAGGGCATCTCGCCGATGAGCCGCTACAACGGCGATGACAACAGCATCATCTACGACCAGAACGGTGACCCGATCCCGGACGGCAAGGGCGGGAACTTCCGGCAGCAGAACGAGGAAGACGGCAAGAAGTACGGATCCGTCACGCTGCATTTCGCGATGGAGAAGTCCATCAACGTTCCGTTCGCGCAGCTCGGTATCGATGTCGGTCTCGACACGACGCGTGAGACGGCCATGGCGATGGGCATCCCGGAGCGCAGCTTCGACACGGGCAACATGAACAACGTGTCGTTCTCGCTGGGCACCTCCACGCCGGACGCCATCTCGCTGTCGAGCGCGTACGCGACGCTCGCTGCTTCCGGTGAGCACTACGAGCCGTACTCCGTGACCAAGGTCGTGAAGGACGACGCGGAGCGGGAGGGCTTCCAGAAGCCCTCGGCGAAGCAGGCCTTGGAACCGGATGTCGCCGACGGCGTGACCGAGGTCCTGGAGAACGTGGTCCAGAAGGGTACGGCCAAGCGCATCGCCGACATCGGCTTTCCGGCCGCGGGCAAGACCGGCACCACCGACGACAACCTCTCCGCCTGGTACGCGGGCTACACGCCCGAACTCTCCACGGCGATCGGTGTGTTCCGCTCCGACCCGGAGGAGGGCAAGCTGCTTCGCATCACGGGCGACGCCGGTGACTCGATCCACGGTGGTGAAGTGCCGGCGCAGGTCTGGAAGGACTACATGCTCGAGGGCACCAAGGGCGAGGAGCACTCGGACTTCCCGGACGCGGTCGACACGGGTGAAGTGGTCGGCAAGCCCACCCCGTCCCCCACCCCCACGCCCAGCGAAGAGCCCGAGCCCGACCCGACGCCGTCGCACGAGATCCCGGAGCCGTCGCTGCCGGTCGAGCCGTCCGAATCCTGCAACCAGTGGGACCCGGCCTGCTGGGGCAACGGCGGCAACAACAACGGTGGTACCGACGTCGGCGGTACGGATTCCGGAGGGGCCACCGGCGGCGAGTCCTCACCGCCACCGACGACCGATCCGGTCACCGGCGGAAACGGCAATGGCAACGGTGGAAACGGGAACGGCGGTTGGCTCGGAGGAACCGACTAGCGCGCCCAGGACGGTGTGTTTCACGTGAAACACACCAAGGCCGACCGTTTCACGTGAAACACAGGGCCGCCGCACCTCACGGTGCGGCGGCCCTCGCCGTATCCACGGCCTCGTACGGCAGGATGACCCCCATGACTTACCCGCGCACGAGTCCGCGCACGGACCCCGGAGACGAGACCGTGGCGCCGACCCGGCAGGACGAGATCGCCGCCGCCGGCAGTGAGCTGATCGGTGGCCCGCTCGGCCGCAGAGCCCTGCTCGGGACCCACTGGTGGACCCCCGTGCGCATCATCGCGCTGGTCGCCATCGGGATGTTCGCGCTCGGCATGGTGCAGAAGCTGCCCTGCTACAACGGCGGTTGGTTCTTCGGTGCGGGCGCGCAGTACACCCACGCCTGCTACTCCGACATCCCGCATCTGTTCCAGGGACGCGGCTTCGCCGAGGGCCTGGTGCCGTACTTCGACCGGATCCCGAACGACATCTCGGGCGGCATGGAGTACCTCGAATACCCCGTTCTGACCGGGGTGTTCATGGAGGTCGCCAAGTGGATCACGGGCGTGCCGACCGACGGCACGGACAGCCTGCAGTACCGCGAGCAGGTCTACTGGCTGGTCAACGCCGGCATGCTGATGGTCTGCGCGGTCGTCATCGCCGTCTGCGTCGCCCGTACGCACCGTCGCCGGCCCTGGGACGGGCTGCTGGTCGCGCTGGCTCCCGCGGGTGCGCTCACCGCGACCATCAACTGGGACCTGCTCGCGATCGCCCTGACCGCCGCCGCCATGCTGATGTGGTCGCGCTCGCGGCCGCTCGCCTTCGGCGTGCTGATCGGCCTGGCGACCGCCGCCAAGCTCTACCCCGTGTTCCTGCTCGGGCCGCTTCTGCTGCTCTGCTGGCGGGCGGGCCGCTGGCGGGAGTTCGGGATCGCGTTCGCGGGCGCGGGCGCCGCGTGGCTGGCGGTGAACCTGCCCGTGATGATCGGGGCGTTCGACGGCTGGTCGAAGTTCTACACGTTCAGCCAGGAGCGCGGCACGGACTTCGGATCGTTCTGGTTGATCCTGCAGCAGCGGATGGACACCCCGCTGAGCACGGAGACGGTCAACACCCTGGCCACGCTTCTCATGCTGGCCTGCTGTGGTCTGATCGCCGCGCTCACGCTCACCGCACCGCGCAGACCGCGCTTCGCGCAGCTGGCATTCCTGGTGGTGGCGGCGTTCATCCTCACCAACAAGGTCTATTCACCGCAGTACGTGCTCTGGCTGATCCCGCTGGCCGCGCTCGCCCGGCCCCGCTGGCGCGACTTCCTGATCTGGCAGGCCTGCGAGGTCATGTACTTCTTCGGGATCTGGATGTACCTCGCGTACACGACCAGCGGTGACAAGCACCAGGGACTGCCCCAGGAGGGCTACCAGCTGGCCATCCTGGTCCATCTCCTCGGCACGCTGTACCTCTGCGCCGTCATCGTCCGGGACATCCTGATGCCCGAGCGGGACGTCGTACGCAAGGACGGTTCGGACGATCCCTCGGGCGGCCCGCTGGACCGGGCCGAGGACGTCTTCACCCTCGGCCGAGCCGCGCATCCCCCGCGCCACGCGGGTCATCCTGCCGAAGGCCCGTATGTGCGCTGGGGCGTGGAGCCCGTCAAGCCACCGCTGGGCGGGCCCGCCCCGGAGGGTTCGCCCTGAGCGAACGTACAGGACTCCCCTTACGCCGAAGGGGCGGCCGCAACTGATGTTGCAGGCCGCCCCTTCGGCGTAGGACGAGAAAAAGATCCAGCTGGGCTCAGCGGTCCACGATGCGGTCGAACTGCGTGGTGGTGTGCCGCAGATGGGCCACCAACTCCTCGCCCACCCTGGGCTCCTGGGAGTCGCCCGGCACGAACAAGATCGAGACCTGCATGTGCGGCGGCTCGGCGAACCAGCGCTGCTTGCCGGCCCAGACGAACGGGGACAGGTTCCGGTTCACGGTCGCGAGACCCGCGCGGGCCACGCCCTTGGCGCGCGGCATCACACCGTGCAGCGCCTTGGGCGCCTCGAGGCCGACGCCGTGCGACGTACCGCCGGCGACCACCGCGAGCCAGCCGTCGTTCGGGGCCTTCTGCTGGCGGTAGCCGAAGCGGTCGCCCTTGGAGACGCGCGTGACGTCGAGGACCGCGCCGCGGTACTCGGTCGCCTCGTGGTCGCCGAGCCACAGGCGGGTGCCGATCCGGGCGCGGAACCGGGTCTGCGGGAACTGCTGTTGCAGCCGGGCGAGTTCCTGAGCGGACAGGTGGCTCACGAACATCGTGTGCAGCGGGAGGCGGGCCGCTCGCAGGCGGTCCATCCAGCCGATGACCTCCTCGACGGCGTCGGAGCCGTCGGTGCGGTCGAGCGGCAGGTGGATGCCGAAGCCCTCCAGGCGTACGTCCTCGATGGCGGAGGTGAGCTGGGCGAGGTCCTGCTCGCTGACGCCGTGCCGCTTCATCGAGCTCATGACCTCGATGACGACGCGCGCGCCCACCAGGCCGTGTACGCCCTCGACCGAGGACACGGAGCGGATGACGCGGTCCGGCAGCGGCACCGGCTCCTCGCCGCGGCGGAACGGGGTCAGGACGAGCAGGTCGCCGCTGAACCAGTCCTTGATGCGGGCAGCTTCGTACGTGGTGCCGACGGCGAGCATGTCGGCGCCGAGCCGGGTGGCCTCCTCGGCCAGCCGCTCGTGGCCGAAGCCGTAGCCGTTGCCCTTGCAGACGGGGATGAGACCCGGGAACTGATCGAGCACCTGCTTGTGGTGCGCACGCCAGCGCGCGGTGTCGACATAAAGCGTGAGCGCCATGGCCGTTACCCGGAACCTTTCTCGCGTCTGCGGTGTATCAGAGGTATGGAAGGCAATTGTGCTCGGTCGGCCGCTGTGCCGATGCGATACGGGAAATCGGCGGCGCGGCCTGCGAAGTGCCCGGCTGCCCGGTCAGCGGCGCGACATGTAGATGTCGAGCGCCTTGTGCAGCAGCTTGTTGAGCGGGAAGTCCCACTCGCCGACGTACTCGACGGCCTCGCCGCCCGTGCCGACCTTGAACTGGATCAGGCCGAAGAGGTGGTCGGTCTCGTCGAGCGAGTCGGAGATGCCGCGCAGGTCGTAGACGCTCGCGCCCAGCGCGTAGGCGTCGCGGAGCATCCGCCACTGCATCGCGTTCGAGGGCCGGACCTCGCGGCCGATGTTGTCGGAGGCGCCGTAGGAGTACCAGACGTGGCCGCCGACCACGAGCATCGTCGCGGCCGCGAGGTTCACCCCGTTGTGCCGGGCGAAGTACAGCCGCATGCGGTTCGGGTCCTCGGAGTTGAGGGCGCGCCACTGCTGCTGGAAGTAACTGAGCGGGCGGGGGCGGAACTTGTCGCGGATCGCCGTGATCTCGTACAGGCGCTGCCACTCGGCGAGGTCCTCGTAGCCGCCCTGGACGACCTCGACGCCGGCCTTGTCGGCCTTCTTGATGTTGCGCCGCCACAGCTGGTTGAAGCCCTTCTGGACCTCTTCGAGCGAGCGGCCGGCGAGGGGCACCTGGAAGACATAGCGGGGCTGCACGTCGCCGAAGCCGGCGCCGCCGTCCTCGCCCTGTTGCCAGCCCATACGGCGCAGCTTGTCCGAGACCTCGAAGGCACGCGGCTCGATGTGCGTGGCCTCGATGTCGCGCAGGCGCTTGACGTCCGGGTTCTGGATCCCGGCCTTGATCGCCGGAGCGTCCCACTTCCGGATCACGACGGGCGGGCCCATCTTCACGGAGAAGGCGCCCTGCTGCTTGAGGTGGGCGAGCATCGGCTTGAGCCACTCGTCCAGGTTGGGGGCATACCAGTTGATGACCGGCCCCTCGGGCAGATATGCGAGGTAGCGCTTGACCTTGGGGAGCTGGCGGTAGAGGACCAGGCCCGCGCCGACGAGCTGGCCGGTCTTGTCGTCGAACCAGCCGAGGTTCTCCGAGCGCCACTCGCTCTTCACATCAGCCCACGCCGGGACCTGGCAGTGGCTCGCCGAGGGCAGGCTCTGGATGTACGCCAGATGCTGCTCGCGGCTGATGGTCCTCAGGGTCAGGCTCATGCGGGGCGCTCCTCGGTCGGTGTGTCCCCAGGGGCAGGGGTTCCGGCTCTCGCGCCGAAGCCTACTGCGCCACCGGTCCGCCCCGAATGGGCGCATGCGGACTCGGCCCGTCCGGGGTGGGATCCGGAGGGCCGAGCCCAGGGAGGAGCGGGCTGAGGCGGCCGACGATCACGCCGTCGGCGGGTCAGCCCCCGATCACGCCGCCGAACAGACCGCCGTGGGCCATACCGAGGAAGAAGCCGACCGCGGCGGCACCGAGCCCGATGATCATCAGAGTCCGCTCGCGGGTCGTCTCCGAGATGAACTGCCCGTAGGCACCCGTGAGGATCCCGATGAGCCCCGTCCAGGAGCTCAGCAGATGGAGGTTGTGGAACATCGCGCTGACGAACGCCGTGATGCCGAGCACCAGCGTGATCGCGAGCAGCGTGTCCTGGAGCGGATGGGGCTTGCCGTCCGTCGCGAAGAGCGAGGTCGAGGTATTGGGTCGCATTGCCTGTGCCATCGGGGGCACCTCCTGGCATAGAGCGGCGCATCGTAGCGCTGTGGACACCCGATGTGTACAGATTGCGGCTCTTTACCACCGGATTTCAACCGGAAGGCAAGCGGCAGGTACTCTGTAACGTCTGCAGCGGTGTCTGCCCAGGTCTCCTGGGATCCCACGACCAGCTTCCCGCCCTCGCGGGGCCTGATTGTCAGTGGCGACCGATACCGTTGCGTACGCATCACAACCCTCCTGCCACGGAACGACCGTGGCCGCTGAGTCCAAAGGAGGTGGGTTACACATGCGTCACTACGAGGTGATGGTCATCCTCGACCCCGATCTCGAAGAGCGTGCTGTCTCGCCGCTGATCGAGAACTTCCTCTCCGTCGTCCGTGAGGGCAACGGAAAGGTCGAGAAGGTCGACACCTGGGGCCGTCGTCGTCTCGCGTACGAGATCAAGAAGAAGCCCGAGGGCATCTACTCGGTCATCGACCTGCAGGCCGAGCCTGCGGTCGTCAAGGAGCTCGACCGCCAGATGAACCTGAACGAGTCGGTCCTCCGGACCAAGGTCCTCCGCCCCGAGACCCACTGAACCTCGCGTTCAGCGGTATCGGGATCTGAGTAGCAGCAAGCAGCCAGCAGCAACCCGCCGAGAGGTATCCCCCATGGCAGGCGAGACCGTCATCACGGTCATCGGCAATCTCGTCGATGACCCCGAGCTGCGCTTCACCCCCTCCGGTGCGGCGGTCGCGAAGTTCCGTGTCGCGTCCACTCCCCGCACCTTCGACCGTCAGACGAACGAGTGGAAGGACGGCGAGAGCCTGTTCCTGACCTGCTCGGTCTGGCGTCAGGCGGCGGAGAACGTCGCGGAGTCGCTCCAGCGAGGCATGCGCGTCATCGTGCAGGGCCGGCTGAAGCAGCGGTCCTACGAGGACCGTGAGGGCGTCAAGCGCACGGTCTACGAGCTGGACGTCGACGAGGTCGGCGCCAGCCTGCGCAATGCCACCGCCAAGGTCACCAAGACCAGCGGCGGCGCCCGTCAGGGCGGTGGCGGCTTCGGCGGCGGTGGCGGTCAGCAGGGCGGCGGCAACTGGGGCGGTGGCCCTGGTGGCGGTCAGCAGGGCGGCGGAGCTCCCTCCGACGACCCCTGGGCGACCGGTGCGCCGGCCGGTGGCGGCCAGCAGGGCGGCGGCGGTGGCGGCTGGGGCGGAAGCTCCGGCGGCTCCGGTGGCGGCTACTCGGACGAGCCCCCCTTCTAGGCCTCGCGGCCGAGGGTTGGGCTTACCCAAACTTCTTGATCACACAGGAGAAACACCATGGCGAAGCCGCCTGTGCGCAAGCCTAAGAAGAAGGTCTGCGCTTTCTGCAAGGACAAGGTCCAGTACGTGGACTACAAGGACACGAACATGCTGCGGAAGTTCATTTCCGACCGCGGCAAGATCCGTGCCCGCCGCGTGACCGGCAACTGCACGCAGCACCAGCGTGACGTCGCCACGGCCGTCAAGAACAGCCGTGAGATGGCGCTGCTGCCCTACACGTCCACCGCGCGATAAGGGAAGGGTGACCGAACAATGAAGATCATCCTCACCCACGAGGTCTCCGGCCTCGGCGCTGCCGGCGACGTCGTCGACGTCAAGGACGGCTACGCTCGCAACTACCTGATCCCGCGGAAGTTCGCTATCCGCTGGACCAAGGGTGGCGAGAAGGACGTCGAGCAGATCCGTCGTGCTCGCAAGATCCACGAGATCCAGACCATCGAGCAGGCCAACCAGGTCAAGGGCCAGCTCGAGGCCGTCAAGGTTCGCCTTGCCGTCCGCTCCGGCGACGCCGGTCGTCTCTTCGGCTCCGTCACCCCGGCCGACGTCGCTTCGGCGATCAAGGCTTCCGGTGGCCCCGAGGTCGACAAGCGCCGCATCGAGCTGGGCGCGCCGATCAAGACGCTCGGCGCTCACGAGACGTCCGTGCGTCTGCACCCCGAGGTTGCCGCCAAGGTGACCGTCGAGGTCGTCGCCGCGTAAGCGTCTGCGCTGGCTTATTGCGCATCGAAGGGGCCGCATCCGTCAGGGTGCGGCCCCTTCTGCTGTCTCTGTGGGGAGGGTTGGGCTCACCATGGGTGTGCGGCCGAACCCGCCTCGGCTCGGCGCTGTTTCACGTGAAACGTGGCCCGGCGCCCGACACCCGGCTCGGTGAGCTGCCGCCCTCGGAGGCACTCAGCGGGTGGCCCCTGTGACGATCCACCTGCCCGAGCGGGTACGGAGCCACAGGGTCAGCAGGCGGACCGTCATCATGAGCGTCATCGCCAGCCACAGTGCTGTGAGGCCGCCGCCGAGTGTCGGGACGAGCAGCGCGACCGGGGCGAAGACCGCCAGCGTGAGGAGCATGGCCCAGGCGAGATACGGACCGTCGCCGGCGCCCATCAGGACTCCGTCCAGGACGAACACGACCCCGGAGACCGGTACGGACACGGCCACCACGATCAGGGCGGGCAGCGCCACGTCCTGGACGGCGGAGTCACTGGTGAACAGCGGCAGGAACAGCGGACTGGTGGCCACGACGAGGACTCCGAGCACCACCCCGGACGCGATGCCCCACTGCACCATCCGACGGCAGGCGCCGCGGGCCCCCTGCTCGTCGCCTGCTCCCAGGTAGCGTCCGATGATGGCCTGGCCTGCGATGGCGATGGCGTCCAGGGCGAAGGCCAGCAGGTTCCACAGGGAGATGATGATCTGGTGCGCGGCGATGTCCGCGTCGCCGAGCCGAGCGGCCACGGCGGTGGCGATCATCAGGATCGCGCGCAGCGAGAGCGTGCGGACCAGGAGCGGCGCACCGGCCTGGGCGCAGGCGCGGATCCCGGCGGCATCGGGCCGCAGCGAGGCGTGGTGCCTGCGCGCACCGCGGACCACGACGACGAGATACGCGACAGCCATCGCCCACTGGGCGAGGACGGTGCCCCAGGCGGAGCCCGCGATGCCGAGGCCGGCGCCGTAGACCAGGCCCGCGTTGAGCGCGGCATTGGCCGCGAAGCCTCCGATGGCCACGTACAGCGGGGTCTTCGTGTCCTGGAGGCCGCGCAGGACGCCGGTCGCTGCGAGGACGATGAGCATCGCGGGGATGCCGAGGGCCGAGATCCGCAGATATGTGATCGCGTACGGAGCCGCCGTGTCGGATGCGCCGAGGAGGTCGACGATCGCGGGGGCGGTGGGAATCACGGCGGCGAGGGTGACCGCGCCGAGGAGTATCGCCAGCCAGATGCCGTCCATGCCCTGACGGATCGCGGACTGGAGGTCGCCGGCACCGACCCGGCGGGCGACGGCCGCCGTGGTGGCGTACGCGAGGAAGACGAAGATGCTGACGGCGGTGAGCAGCAGGCTGGAGGCGACTGCCAGGCCGGCGAGTTGGGCGGTCCCCAGATGCCCCACGATGGCGCTGTCCACCATCACGAAGAGCGGCTCGGCGACGAGTGCGCCGAAGGCCGGGACGGCGAGCGCGATGATCTCGCGGTCATGTGCCCGGCGGACGGCCTTGGGGGTCGGGGGAGCCTGTGTCATGGGCACCAATCTAATCTTCCACAGGTAATGGATGCAAGCGCCTAGTGACTATTACTCAGGTCTCCTGAGGGCGGATCTGGGCGCACCGTTTGTCGCGATCTTGGTCCGACTGGGGAAGTTTTTCTCGTGCACAGCGGGTGGACAAGGAAACTGCAGCTCAGAGGGTGTTTGTGGAGAAGCCTGAGGGCTTGTTCACAGCACTGTCCACCGGGCCGTGCACAGGATTGGCGGGGTTCTCCACAGCATCAGGCCCGCTATCCACAGAGCCTGTGGATAACCAGATTGGCTGACGGTGCCGAGGGCCCTAACGTGGTCCGGCGCCCGCGTCTGTTCTCCTGCTCCGAACCTCGTGGATTCCTCTTCTGGAAACCCTGTGGATTCGCCGCGTCAGAAGCGGAGTCGGGCCTCTTATTTGTCAGTGTCGTGCCGTAGGAATGAGGCATGGCGAGGTCCGCTCGGCGGACGGGAGGAGGTGGCCCGGTGAGTATCTCCGAGCCCTTGGACGACCCGTGGGCCGACAGCGGTCCGGGTGATCGTCTGCCCGCCTCCCGCCAGCGCGCCAACGGCGGCCGTGGTCGCGACGAGCAGCATGAGCGGGGGCGTGACGGCAGTTCCTGGGACGGCGGTTCGGCCTTCGAGCGTGTGCCGCCGCAGGACCTCGATGCCGAGCAGTCGGTGCTGGGCGGCATGCTCCTGTCCAAGGACGCGATCGCCGATGTCGTCGAGGTCATCAAGGGCCACGACTTCTACCGGCCCGCGCACGAGACGATCTTCCAGGCGATCCTCGACCTCTACGCCAAGGGCGAGCCGGCCGACCCGATCACGGTCGCGGCCGAGCTGGTCAAGCGTGGCGAGATCACGAAGGTCGGCGGAGCGCCGTATCTGCACACGCTCGTGCAGACCGTGCCCACCGCGGCCAATGCCGAGTACTACGCGGAGATCGTCCACGAGCGGGCGGTCCTGCGCCGCCTGGTCGAGGCCGGCACCAAGATCACGCAGATGGGATACGCGGCCGACGGCGACGTCGACGAGATCGTCAACAGCGCACAGGCCGAGATCTACGCCGTCACCGAGCAGCGCACCAGTGAGGACTATCTGCCGCTCGGCGACATCATGGAGGGCGCGCTCGACGAGATCGAGGCGATCGGCTCCCGCAGCGGCGAGATGACCGGTGTGCCCACCGGCTTCTCCGACTTCGACTCGCTCACCAACGGCCTGCACCCGGGCCAGATGATCGTCATCGCGGCCCGTCCCGCCATGGGTAAGTCCACGCTGGCGCTGGACTTCGCGCGCGCGGCCTCGATCAAGAACAACCTGCCGAGCGTCATCTTCTCCCTCGAAATGGGGCGCAACGAGATCGCGATGCGTCTCCTCTCCGCGGAGGCGCGCGTCGCGCTGCACCACATGCGTTCCGGCACGATGACCGACGAGGACTGGACGCGTCTCGCGCGCCGTATGCCCGAGGTCTCCGCGGCCCCGCTCTACATCGACGACTCGCCGAACCTGTCGATGATGGAGATCCGCGCCAAGTGCCGCCGCCTCAAGCAGCGCAACGACATCCGGCTCGTGATCATCGACTATCTGCAGCTGATGCAGTCCGGCGGCTCGAAGCGCGCCGAGTCCCGGCAGCAGGAAGTCTCCGACATGTCCCGTAACTTGAAGCTGCTCGCCAAGGAGCTCGAGGTCCCGGTGATCGCGCTCTCGCAGCTGAACCGTGGCCCGGAGCAGCGTACGGACAAGAAGCCGATGGTCTCCGACCTGCGTGAATCCGGCTCGATCGAGCAGGACGCGGACATGGTCATCCTGCTGCACCGCGAGGACGCCTACGAGAAGGAGTCCCCGCGCGCGGGTGAGGCGGACATCATCGTGGGCAAGCACCGTAACGGTCCGACCGCGACGATCACGGTGGCCTTCCAGGGCCACTACTCGCGGTTCGTGGACATGGCGCAGACCTGATTCACGACCGCTGAGCGAGCGGAAACGCCGCCCGCTCAGCGTTCGGTGAAATGGGCTCGACCGCGCATCGGTTCTCGCGATGGACTGGCCCGTATGACCTCTCCCGGAATCAGTGCAGACCCCCGGGCCTCCTGGCAGGCCCTTCTCCCCTCGACCAGCCGGGCGCTGGACCATCGTGTGGCCCTCGCCCAGGCGCAGGGGCGGGCGCCGTCCGTGGTGGCCGCTGTCGTGCGGGACGGCGAGATCGTGTGGGAAGGGGCGGCCACATCGGTGGACGGGCACGGGCCCGACGGTGACGTGCAGTACCGGGTCGGGTCGATCACCAAGACGTTCACCGCTGTGCTCGTGATGCGGCTGCGGGACGAAGGGCTGCTCGGCCTGGGGGACCCGGTCGAGAAGCATCTGCCGGGGACGGGGCTCGGCGAGGTGACCGTGGGCCAACTGCTCGCCCACACCGGCGGGTTGGCGGCTGAGACGCCGGGTGCCTGGTGGGAGCGGACGCCGGGGAGCGAGCGGCCGACGCTTGCGCATGTGCTCGGCGAGGAGCCTTTCCTGCACCCTGTGGGGCGTCGGCACCACTACTCCAACCCCGGCTATACGGTGCTCGGCGCGCTTGTCGAGAAGCTGCGCGGCGCCCCCTGGGAGGACGTGCTGCGCCGCGAGGTGCTCGAGCCGCTCGGCCTCACCCGTACGTCGGCCCAGCCGCAGCCGCCGGCCGCCGGTGGCTGGGCGGTGCATCCCTGGGCCGACGTGATGATGCCGGAGCAGGTCGAGGACCTGGGGCTGATGGCACCGGCCGGTCAACTGTGGTCCACGACAAGGGACCTGGCGCGGTTTGCCGTGTTCCTCGCGCAGGGCGACGACCGCGTGCTGAGCGCCGCCACCGTACGGGAGATGCGTGCCCCGGCCGCTCCGGCGGAGGACGGGGACTGGGAAGGCGGTTACGGGCTCGGGGTGCAGCTGTTCCGGCGGGGCGGACGGACGCTCGCCGGGCATTCCGGGTCGCTGCCCGGGTTCCTTGCCTGCATGGTGTTCAGCGTGGACGAAGGGCTCGCCGCCATCGCCCTCGCCAACTGCACCTCCGGACCGCAGATCGGCGGTCTTGCTGCGGAGCTGGTCGGCATCGTCGCGGACGCGGAGCCGCGCTTTCCGGAGCCCTGGCGACCGATGGATGAAGTCGACGCGCAGGTACTGGAGTTGGCCGGCCCCTGGTACTGGGGCACGGCCGGTTTCGGGCTGCGGGTGCTCGCCGACGGGATCGAGCTGGCGCCGCTGCAGGGCAAGGGGCGTTCGGCGCGGTTCCGGGCCGAGGACGACGGGACGTGGACCGGACTCGGCGGGTACTACGCGGGCGAGACGCTTCGGGCGGTGCGGCGGCCGGACGGCACGGTGAGCCATCTCGATCTCGGGTCATTCGTCTTCACGCGGGAGCCGTACGACGTGTCGGCGCCGGTTCCGGGCGGGGTGCACCCGGAGGGCTGGCGCGGTCTGAAGCAGCTGGGCGAGTAAGGCCGTTCGCTCCGGTGGGGTCGTGTTTCACGTGAAACACGACCCCACCGGCTTTTCGCTCAGGCGGTGGTTCAGAGCGGGAGCTTGAAGCCCACATGGGAGGGCTCGAAACCGAGCCGCTCGTAGAAACGGTGGGCGTCGGTGCGAGTGGCGTCGGAGGTCAGCTGCACCAACTGGCAGCCCTGACGGCGGGATTCGTCCACCGCCCACTCGATGAGCCGCGTGCCGAGCCCGCTGCCACGCTCGTCGGAGTGGATCCGTACGCCTTCGATGACCGAACGGGTGGCGCCACGGCGCGAGAGGCCCGGGATCACTGTCAGCTGCAGGGTGCCGACCACCTGCTCCCCGCGGACCGCGACCATCAGGTGCTGGTTCGGGTCGGAAGCCAGGCGGTCGAACGCGCTGCGGTACGGGGTGAGGTCGTCGGGGGACTCGCGTCGGGCGCCCAGGGGGTCGTCGGCAAGCATGGCGACGATGGCCGGGATGTCCTCCGCGGACGCGGGACGGATCTCGAGATCACTCATGGGGCGACCTTACGCAGCCGCTCCGGACGGTTACGCCGGGACCTTGAGTTCCTCGACCGCGCGGACCAGCGGGGCCAGCTCCGGGTTGCGGGACGCCTCGTCGAGGGCCTCGCGCAGGGCGGCGTCGTTGGTCGGGCGCGCGGCGGTCAGGAGCGCCCGGCCCTCCTCGGTGACGTCGGTGTAGATGCCCCGCCGGTCGGTGTCGCAGATATAGCGGGTGAGCAGGCCGCGGTCCTCGAGCCGGGCCACCAGGCGCGTGGTCGCGCTCTGGCTGAGCACCACCGCGTCGGCGACCTGCTTCATCTGAAGGTGTCCGCCGGGACCGCTGTGCTGGCGGCTCAGGACGTCGAGCAGGGAGTACTCGCGGGCGCTCAGATCGTGCCCGCTCTGCAGGGCCTTCTCGATGCGGGACTCGATCTGGCCGTGGAGCAGCGAGAGCGCGCACCAGCTCTGCGCGAGTGCGGTCATCGCGGGGTCGGTCGCGGTCATGGCTCTCTCCCTTCGGTCACGTGCCGGCACGTGCTGTTCACCAGGATAGAACACAGACGCAATAGCCCGCGTTTGCAATTAGCCAGCGTCTGCAACTATTGTGGACGCTCGTAAGGCGCTGAAGCAATCGTACGGCGCACCCTGCCTGGAAGGTGAACCCCATGCCTCTCGCACTCCTGGCCCTGGCGATCGGGGCCTTCGGGATCGGGACCACCGAATTCGTGATCATGGGGCTGCTCCCCGAGGTCGCCGCCGATTTCGATGTGTCCATCCCGCTCGCCGGCTACCTCGTCACCGGCTACGCCCTCGGTGTCGTCCTCGGCGCCCCGCTGATGACCGCGCTGGGCACCAAGATCTCGCGCAAGCGGATGCTGATGCTCCTGATGGGCCTGTTCATCGTGGGCAACGTGCTGTCTGCGCTCGCCCCCGCCTTCGGCGTGATGCTCGTCGGCCGCATCGTGGCCTCGCTCGCCCACGGCGCCTTCTTCGGCATCGGCTCCGTGGTCGCGGCCGAACTGGTCGCACCGGAGAAGAAGGCCGGAGCGATCGCGATGATGTTCACCGGTCTGACCGTGGCCAATGTGGTGGGTGTCCCGCTCGGCACACTCGTCGGGCAGAGCCTCGGCTGGCGGGTGACCTTCGGGATCGTCGCCGCGCTCGGTGTGGTCGGGCTGCTCGGCGTGGCCAAGCTGGTGCCGGATCTGCCCAAGCCCGAGGGCGTACGGCTGCGCCATGAGCTCGCCGCGTTCCGCAACGTCCAGGTGCTGCTCGCCATGGCGATGACGGTGCTCGGCTTCGGCGGTGTCTTCGCCGCGATCACCTACATCACGCCGATGATGACCGACGTCGCCGGCTACGCCGACTCCTCCGTGACCTGGCTGCTCGTCCTGTTCGGCCTGGGCATGGTGGGCGGCAACCTCGTCGGCGGCAAGTTCGCCGACCGGGCGCTGATGCCGATGCTGTACGTCTCCCTGGGCGCCCTCGCCGTGGTGCTCGGCCTGTTCACCGTCACCGCGCACAACAAGATCGCGGCCGCCGTGACCATCGCGCTGGTCGGTGCGCTCGGCTTCGCGACCGTGCCGCCGCTCCAGAAGCGCGTGCTCGACCAGGCCGCGGGCGCCCCGACGCTCGCCTCCGCCGTGAACATCGGCGCCTTCAACCTCGGCAACGCGCTCGCCGCCTGGCTGGGCGGCGTGGTCATCGCGGCCGGCCTCGGCTACACCGCTCCCAACTGGGTCGGTGCGCTGCTCGCCGCCTCCGCGCTGGTCCTGGCCTTCGTCTCGGCCGGCCTCGAGCGGCGCTCGGTGTCGCAGGGCCGGGTCGTCGCGAGCAGCGCCACGGCGCCGTCGGCCAAGGTGGCTGCGGGTCGGCGCTGACTCGGCCCCGTATCCCCTGAACCACACGAACTTCCCCTCGAACCACCCGCACAACTCGCAATCCCTGCAAGGAGAAACCCCTCATGAGCACCACCCTCGCCCCCGCCCCGCTGGCCACGGCCGACGCGCAGCTTCTCGTGGACGCCGCGCACGAGGCCGCTGCGGCTGCCGACGTGCCGGTGAGCGTCACCGTCCTGGACGCCGGCGGTCACCTGCTGGCCTTCCGCCGGGACGACCGCGCGGTCCTGATCGCCGGTGAGACCAGCACGCGCAAGGCGTACACCGCACTGCAGCTGAACGCGCCCACGGCCGACCTCGTCGAGGCCGTGCAGCCCGGTGCGCCGTTCCACACGCTGCCGACCGCCCTCGACCGGCCGCTGCTCTTCATCGCCGGCGGCATACCGGTCCGCCGTGACGGCCGGCTGATCGGCGCGATCGGCGTCGGCGGCGGCGCCCCCGAGCAGGACCACGGCTTCGCCACGCAGGCGCTGGCCAAGCTGGGCTGAGGCGCTGACCACGCTGGGCTGACGCAGGCCACGTAAACCATTGGTGTCCGTTCCCAAGTGCCCGGAGAATCCCGGGACATGGGGACGGACATCAACGGGTTCATCGAGTGCAAGCCGCACTGGTCCGACACGTGGACGGCGGCGATCGACATCGAAGTGCTCGTGGGCGGCCGGGACTATGACGGGTTCGGCTGCCTTTTCGGCGTACGCAACTACGCGGGGTTCCGGCCCGTCGCCGCCGGGCGCGGACTGCCCGGGGATGTCACGGAGGCCGTACGGCAGGAGTGCGACTCCTGGGGCGGTGAGTCGCCCAGCTGGATCGGCTGGGACGAGGTCTTGGCCATCGACTGGGATGAGCCCGCCGAGCGTCCGGACGCCCGTATCCATGAGTTCCGGCGAGGGCCCGATGGTGACTGGCGCTTTGTGGGCAAGGCGTCGTGGAGCCGCGAGTTCGCCCGGATCGCCGGTCTGCCCGAGGAACCCGAACCCGGCTACGGCGGGCGCGTCTGGCGGGAGGGCACCGAGTGGACCGGCGGGAGCGGTGACGTCCTCTACCGCGCTGTACGGATGACCCGGCGCGAAGCGGTGCGCGAGCGCGGGGACTGGGGACGCCTCTGGCAGGTGATGGAGGCCTTGGCCTCGCTGCACGGAGAGGGGAACGTCCGGCTCGTCGTCTGGTTCGACAACTGAGCCGGACGCCCGACGGGGTGGCTCAGCCCGCCGCCACCGTCAGCGGTGCGAAGCGGCGGGTCCAGTCGCCCGGGAGATCCGGGATGCCGTATGTCATCACCGCGTTGAACGCGATGGACTCCACGCCCTGGGACTTGATCCAGGTGAGCAGTTCCTCGTGGCGTACGTCGATGTCCGTGCGCAGCGGGCGGTCCGAGTGGGCGGCCAGGGAGGCCACCAGGGACTTGGCCGTCTCCGTGTCGCGGGCGATCAGCGGGCCGATGACATGGGTGTCCATGTTGGGCCAGGCCGCCGCGTAGCCGATGATCTCGCCGTCCGGGGTCTCCGCGACCCTCAACTGGTCGGCGAACGCGGGCAGTCGGGTCACCATGTGGGTGCGGTCGGGGCCGAAGACCTCGGCGTCCAGGCGGAGCAGGGCCGGCAGGTCCTCCGCCGTGGCCGCGCGCGTGGGGACGGTGAGTGCGGGGCCCGTGGCACGGAAGCGGCCGCGCACCATCTCGGCGCGGCCGATTGTCTTGAAACCGAGCTCCTCGTAGAGGGGGCGCCCGTTGGGCGTCGCGTGCAGCGTGATCGGCGCGCCCTCCAGGAGCGCCAGCACCTCCCGCATCAGACGACGGCCCACTCCCTTGCGGGCGTGCCGCTCGGCCACCAACACCATGCCGATCGCGGCCAGTTCGGGCTGCTCCTGAGCGCCGAAGGACGTGCCGTACGAGGTGACCGTGCAGGCCGCCACCAGACCGCCCTCGGGATCGTCGATGCCGTAGCCCTGTCCAGCGGAGAGCAGCAGGCCCCATTTGTGTTCTTCGCGGGGCCAGCCACGGTCCTCGGAGAGGTCCGCGCAGAGCGTCAGATCGCGCGGGGTGAGACGGCGTACGGGCAGGTCAGCAAGGGAAGGTGTCGGCACGCAGGTCAGGCTGGCGGACGGACGACGCTCGCGTCCAGTGCTTTCTGTGAGGTGGTGCGGTGCTTTCGGCCACTCTGCTCCCTGTTCCGTCCGCCACTCTGCTCCTGCAGACGACGGCCGGTCTCTCGCTTGGGGCGTCGGCCGGTCTGCTCCTTGAGACGGCGGCCGCGCTTCGTCAGTCCCCAGGGCTTGAGGACGGAGATCACGGTCATGAAGACATACGCGGAGAGCGAGACGACCGGGCCCATGATCAGGTCCGTGGGGTCGGGGAGCGCTCCGCCGGCGGCCACGACCTCGGCGTTGTGTGTCACCCCGGGGCGCAGCGCGAACGTGGAGGCGGCCGTGGTGGCCAGGGTCAGCCAGAACTTCACGAAGACCCAGCGGTGCCGGGCCAGCCCCCAGGGCGTGCCGAGGGCGAGCAGCAGCCCGCTGAGCAGAGTGAGCAGCGCCAGCGGGAGGACCAGCCAGTCCGCGAAGAGCTGCATCGAACGGACCGATGCCTCCGTGACGGCGGCCGATTCGGTGGTGATCGCCGCGGCGGCCAGTGCGAGCAGCCCGAGCGTGAGCCCGAGCCAGCCGGCGGCGGCGGTGACATGGACGACGAGGGTGGCCCGGCGTACGGGGCGGCTTAGTTTCACGTGAAACACGGTGCCTGCGCGGCCCCTGCCGGGTCGTCTGACGGCGGGAGTAACCCCGCGTACTAGCGTCGGCGTACATGTCACGCCTTCACCTCTTCGACCTGGACGGAACGCTGCTGGTCGGCAGTGCGGCGCCCGTGGAGATCTCGCGGCAGCTGGGCCTGGTGGCCGAGATCGCCGAGATCGAGCGGGAGTTTGTGGCGGGCCGGCTGCGCCCGGTGGAGTACGCGGAGCGGGTGCGTGTGCTCTGGGCCGCGCTGACTGTGGCGGATGTGACGGCGGCCTTCGAGGGCGCGCCGTGGATGGCCGGGATCAGGGAGGCGTGGGCCGCTATCCGGGCGCGCGGCGAGTACGTGGCGGTGGTCTCGCTGTCGCCCTCCTTCTTCGTGGAGCGGCTGCTCGGCTGGGGCGCGCACACCGCGCACGGTTCGGTCTTCCCGAGTGTGCCCTTCGCCTCACCGATCGATCCCGCGGGCATTCTCGATGCGGGAGGAAAAGTGAAGATCGCGGACTCCCTGTGTGAATCATTCGGGCTGACCAGAACCGATTGCATCGCTTACGGCGACTCCCTGTCGGATGCGGAGCTGTTCGCCGCGGTGCCCGTCTCGGTGGCCGTGAATGCGGATCATCACGTTTCTCAGCTGGCCAGTCACACCTATACGGGGCGGGATCTGCGGGAGGCCTGCGAAATCGTGAGGGCCGCTCCGTAACGGAAATTACCGGGCAGTTGCAGCGGAATTCCGCGAGCGGGGGGACGGGGTTGTGCGGGGGAGCGCGGCCGGTATGGTCGACTCCGGTTCGTGCCCGGACCGTTGCGGTTCCGGCACGCAGGACACTGCAGCCTAACGTCATGGAGGGATCGGTAACCCGGACTTCCCGCTATTTGTCCGATGTCAACACGGCCTGTGCGACGCTGCGTTGGCCGGACTGCGACCCTTATCACTTTCTCCCCGGCGTGCCGGCATTGGCAGTGGGTACGGGGCTGAATTGGGGCGCATTGCTGCCGAGCAACTTGTGATGCAGAGCGGGGAATATCGAGCAGCTTCCGACAGGGAAGTGCACAGACCGACCGAAAGATGTTCGAGGCGAGGCACAACATGGACGCTCCGACCACCAAGTCGGCCGACAACGGCATTTCCGGCGAGGGCGGCGGTTGGTTCACTCCCCACAAGCCGGTCCGCTCGGAGGACGGCCGGACCGCCCCTGGCGGCGGGCTCCCGTCCGAGGAGCACATACCCGAGCAGCGGCCGGCACCCGAGGCACGCCCGGCACCTGAAGCGCGCCCGGCGCCCGGCGCACGCTCTGCGCCCGGCCCGCAGCCCTCCGCCCAGGAGGCGCCCGCTCCGCCCGCGTCCGGTGGCGCTTCGCCCTCGTCTCCCGCGTCGCCTCCGTCGCATGCTGCGCCGTCGCCGGACGCCCAGCTGATCCAGCGCACCATGGCCGAGATCGCGCCCGTCGCGGACAAGGTGACCTCGTACTTCTACGCGCTGCTCTTCGTGAACCATCCGCACCTGCGCGGCCTGTTCCCCGCCTCGATGGACACTCAGCGGGACCGCCTCCTGAAGGCGCTGCTCACCGCCGCCGAGCACATCGACAACAAGCAGGTGCTCGTCGAGTATCTGCAGCACCTCGGCCGCGGCCACCGCAAGTACGGCACGCAGGCCGACCACTACCCGGCCGTCGGCGAGGCCCTGCTCGGTGCCCTGAGCCACTACGCGACCGACAGCTGGAGCGCGGAGACCGAGGCCGCCTGGGTGCGCGCGTACACGACGATCTCCCAGGTGATGATCGACGCCGCGGCCGAGGACGAGAGGAAAGCGCCGCCGTGGTGGTTCGCGGAGGTGGTCTCGCACGACCAGCGCACCCCCGACATCGCGGTGGTCACCGTGCGCCCCGACCAGCCGTACCCCTTCCTCGCCGGGCAGTACACCGCTCTGGAGACGCCCTGGTGGCCGCGGATCTGGCGGCACTACTCCTTCGCCTCCGCGCCGCGCTCCGACGGCCTGCTCTCCTTCCACGTGAAGGCCGTCCCGGCCGGCTGGGTCTCCAACGCCCTGGTGCATCGCGCCCGCCCGGGCGACACCCTGCGGCTCGGCCCGCCCGCCGGCACGATGACGGTCGACCACTCCACCGACAACGGGCTGCTCTGCCTCGGCGGCGGCACCGGTATCGCACCCATCAAGGCGCTGATCGAGGACGTCGCGGAGCACGGTGAGCGGCGGCCCGTCGAGGTCTTCTACGGGGCCCGTACCGACTACGACCTGTACGACATCGACACCATGCTGCGGCTCCAGCAGGCGCACCCGTGGCTCGACGTGCGCCCTGTCATCGACGCCCCCGGCCACCGCCAGGCACGGCAGATCCAACTGCCGGACGCGGTACGGGAGTACGGGCCGTGGAACGAGTACGACGCCTACCTGTCCGGGCCGCCCGGCATGATCCGCAAGGGCATCGACGCGCTGCTCGGTGCGGGGGTGCCGTCGGAGCGGATACGGCATGACGAGTTCGAGGAACTGATCGCCTCGGCGTCCCGCTGAGCTGCTGGAGCGAAACTCAGGCCGAACGTGTGGCGCTCAGCCCAGATCGGGCGCGTGCATCGCCCGTACGCCCTCGATGTTGCCGTCCAGGTAGTGCCGCAGCGACAGCGGTACGAGATGGACCGAAGCGATCCCGACGCGGGTGAAGGGGATCCGGACGATCTCGTACTCGCCGATGCCCTCCTCCATCTCCGGGCCGTGCCGCAGCGAGGGGTCCATGGACTCCAGGCGGCAGACGAAGAAGTGCTGCACCTTCACACCGGTCGCGCCGCCGTCGGCACCGATGTGCTCGACGGTGTCCACGAAGCAGGGCACAACATCGGTGATCTTGGCGCCGAGCTCCTCGTACACCTCCCGGTGGAGGGCGTCGACGACGGTCGCGTCCCCCGCCTCGACTCCCCCGCCGGGTGTGACCCAGTAGGGATCGATACCGGGCTTGGTGCGTTTGATCAGGATCAGGTTGCCGCCGTCGAGCAGGACGGCTCGTGCGGTGCGCTTGACCACGGGTCGGACGGTCATGGTGGAAATGTGGCCCGTTACGTTTCACGTGAAACACAACGGGAGTCCTGAGCCGGAGCTCAGCACCAGTCGGCCCCGGCGTTCAGCAGCCACTCGTGCGCCCGCGCGATATGCGGCATGGCGAGGGTGCCGGTGCGCACCACGAGGAAGTACGTGCGCAGCGGGGGCACCGGCGGCTCCAGGAGGGCCACCACATCGCGGCGCTCCAGGGCGCTCTCGCACAGATAGCGCGGCAGCACCGCGAACCCCGCCCCCGCGGTCGCGCAGGCGAGCACCGCCCGGAGATCCGGGACGACCACCGCGCCCGAGGCGGCCGGCCGTGAGTCGAAGACGGACGCCCAGTAGCGGGAGACCAGCGGCAGCGACTCATGCACCTCGACGACCGGCAGCCCTTCCAGGGCGAGTGCGCCGTGCCGCCGTACGGCCGTGGCGCCGATCTTCCGCTGCCAGGACGGGGACGCGACCAGGACGTGCTCCTCATCGCAGAGGGCGGTCGCGGTGAGCAGCCCGCCGCGGGGCCGGGCCGCCGAGATGGCGAGATCGTGATGGCCGGCCGCCAGGCCTTCCAGGGTCTCCTCCGCCGTGCCGAAGGAGGCGCGCAGGGTGAAGCCCTGGCCGTCCGCGCCGGTCAGTTCGGTGAGGGCGGGCAGCGCGCGCTCGGCGGTGAACTCGGGGGGCCCGGCCAGATGCAGTGTGCGCGCCGAGGACTCCTCGGCGATGCCGCTCTCGGCTATCTCGACCAACGCGTCCAGATGTGGGGCGGCCTTGTGCGCGAGTTCGTCGCCGATCGTCGTGGGCGTCACGCCCCGCGCCTGCCGCAGGAAGAGCGGGCGCCCCAACTGGCGCTCCAGCGTGCGGATCTGCGAGGTGACTGCCGGCTGCGACAGCCCGAGGAGCGCCGCGGCGCGCGTGAACGAACCGGCCCGGTGCACCGTGACGAACGTCCGCAGCAGGGCCAGATCCATCCGTCCCCCTCCCTCTCCGCCCAGGCGCCCGCCTTCCCCACGCTCGCGCCCGAACCCGCCCAACTATAAATAAGTCGATAGGTCGCTGTCGCTACCGTGATTGGACACTGACACAGAGTCAACTAGCCTTGTTTCCGGCGGTTCTTGGCGCGTAGAACCGGAACGGTCCGAGCCACGAGGGGGGAGGCTCGGGCCGTTCGTTGTGCGTAGGCGCCGTACCCCGTCGCGTTGAGGTGCGTACTAGGTGTTCGTCCGGCGTGACGCGTTCAGCGCGCGGAGCACGTCCGTCACCAGGTCCTGCGGGTCCTCGGCGCCCACCGAGAAGCGGATGAAGCCCTCCGGTACCGCGTCGCCACCCCAGCGTCCACGGCGTTCGGCGGTGGAGCGTACGCCTCCGAAGCTCGTGGCCTCGTCGACCAGCCGCAGCGCGGCCAGGAAGCGCTCGGCGCGGGCGCGGGATGCGAGCGTGAAGGAGACCACGCTGCCCGGGCGGCGCATCTGGCGGGTCGCGAGCTCGTGCGAGGGGTCGCCGGGCAGGCCGGGGTGGCGCAGGCCGGTCACGTCGGGGTGGATGCTCAGCGCCTCGGCCAGGGCGAGGGCGTTCGCGCACTGCCGCGCGTGCCGCAGTTCCAGAGTGGCCAGCGAGCGGTGGGCGAGCCAGGCCTCCATGGGGCCCGCGACGGCACCCACCAGCTTCCGCCAGCGCCGTACGGGCGCGAGCAGCTCCGGATCGCGGGCGGTCACATAGCCGAGCAGCAGGTCCCCGTGTCCCGTCAGGCCCTTGGTGGCGGCGGCCACGGAGAAGTCCGCGCCGAGGTCCAGGGGCCGCTGGCCCAGCGGCGTCGCAAGGGTGTTGTCCACGGCGACCAGCGCGCCTCGCTCGTGCGCGGCGGCGGCGAGGGCGCGGATGTCGCACACGTCGAGCCCCGGGTTGGACGGCGTCTCCAGCCACAGCAGGCGGGCGCCGTCGAGCAGTGCGCGCTGGGCGTCGCCGCCGGTGGGTGCGGTGCGGGTCTCGATGCCGTACGCGGTGAGCTGCTCCCGTACAAGAGGCAGGGCCTGATAGCCGTCCGACGGCAGGACCACCGCGTCGCCGGAGCGCAGGTGGGAGAAGAGGACGGCGGAGACCGCGGCCATGCCCGAGGCGAAGACCAGCGCCTCGGCCTCCGGGTGGCCCGGTGATTCCAGCTCCGCTATCGCCTGTTCGAGCAGGCTCCACGTGGGGTTCTCGTCACGGCCGTAGGTGTACGGGCCCGCGGGGTCGCCGGCCAGGTGGTAGTGCGAGGTGAACACCGGCCCCGGGAAAGGCGGTTGGAACTGGACGGGCTCGGGGAGGCCGGCGCGCAGTGCGCGGGTGCTCTCCCCGAGCCCGTCGGGTGTCTCGCTCAGGTCCACGTGTGTGGCGTCATGTACGTCGTCGCGTATGCCCTCGCGTCCGTCGTTACCTATGCCGTACGGATCCGTATCGCTCATGCCGCCCTCAGAACCGCTCATGCCGCCCTCCGGACCGCTCATGCCGCTCCCCGCTCCCCGAGCGCGCCCTGCACGGCCGTCAGCAGGCCGGGACAGGCCGCCTCGACCAGCGTGAGGCACTCGTCGAAGCCGTCCCGTCCGCCGTAGTACGGGTCGGGCACGTCCAAGTCGCCCTGTGCGTCCGGGTCGTACGACCTGAGAAGGCGGACCTTCTCCGCGTCCGCCGGCGTCGGGGCGAGCCGGCGCAGCGCGCGCAGATGGGTCTCGTCCAGGGCGATCACGAGATCGAGCCGGCCGAACCAGTCGGCGCGGAACTGACGGGCGGTGTGCTCGCTGCCGTAACCGTTCTCCTCGAGGACCGCGACCGTCCGTGGATCGGCGCCGTCGCCCTCGTGCCAGCCGCCCGTGCCCGCGCTGTCCACCTCGACCGTCCCGTCGAGACCGGCCTCCGCGACGAAGGCGCGGAAGACGTGTTCGGCCATCGGGGAGCGGCAGATGTTGCCGGTGCAGACGAAGCAGACGCGGAAGCGGGTCGTACCGGCCACCGGTCAGTCCTTGTCCGGCAGGACCATGTGCATCGCCCAGGACACGATGCTGATGATCAGGCCGCCGACGACCGCCGTCCAGAAGCCCTCGACGTGGAAGCTGAGGTCCAGCTTGTCGGCGAGCCACGAGGTGAGCAGCAGCATCAGCGCGTTGACCACCAGGGTGATCAGGCCGAGCGTGAGGATGAAGAGCGGCAGCGTGAGCAGCTTCACGATCGGCTTGACCAGGAAGTTGACCAGGCCGAAGACCAGCGCGACCAGGATCAGCGTGAGCACCTTGCGGGGCGTGCTGTTGCCGGTGAGCGTGATGTCGTGGATGAGCCAGATGGCCACGGCGAGCGCGGCCGAATTGGCGATCGTCTTGACTACGAAATTCTTCATGTGTCTGATCGTGGCAGACGTGATCGCCGCCGGGCAGCGGCGTGCGGCAGCAGGAGAGGAAACGGCAGCTTATGAAGGCGTTCCGACTGGATGAGCTCGATGTCGAGCGGGCCGCCAACGACGGGGCGTATCTCCAGTTCCTGCGCGAGCGGAACATGTCCGTCGGCCTTTACGCGCTGGACGCCGGGCAGACCGATCCCCAGCAGCCGCACCGGCAGGACGAGGTGTACCTCGTGGTCAGCGGGCGGGCCTCGCTCACGGTCGGCATGGAGACGACGACCGTGGGGCGCGGCAGCGTCGTGTACGTGCCGGCCGGGGTGCCGCACAAGTTCCATCACATCACCGAGGACCTGCGGGTTCTCGTGGTGTTCTCGCCGCCGGAGGGCTGAGCCGCGGGGCACGGACCCCGGGTGTCGCCGGGGCCTGCGTCCCCGGGATCCCTAAGGGTCGGGTCAGGGAAGGACAAGGGCTGCGAGGCCCCCGCGGGACCCACCTGTCCGCCTAGCATCGAGGGCAGGAGCTCACAGGGAGGTCCAGAGACTCGGGAACACCGACCGGCCAAGGGATCGGCCGGGACAGAAAGGCAGGACGCCATGAAGGAGATACTCGCGGGGATGCCGTGGTGGGTGAAGTGGATCGCGATCCCGGTGATCGCCCTCGTGGTGTTCGGCAGCGTGCTGTGGACGCTCGTCAGCTTCGTCGTCGGGCTGCTCTTCAAGGTCCTGGTCTTCGCGGCGCTGGTCGGTGGACTGATATATCTCGTACGGAAGTTCAAGGACGACGGGGCCTCTTCGCGCAGCGAGTGGTGAGCTGCGCCTCGGCTGCGAAGCGCTCGAAAACCTCGGGCCGCGAGCACCTCGCCGCCGTGGGCCGTGTGTTGACGGCCCGGCGGTTCCGCTCCACCCGCCCGTTGACCCCCGTCGCCTAGCGATCGCCGGTGCTCAAGTGCGGTGAACCGGCTTCCGGTTCGCTCGCCCGAGGGAAGTTTCCGGCCAGAGACTGCGTGTCCGCTCGGCGGCGGTTAAAGTCCGGAAACCGCGGGGTGTCAGACCTGACCCCGCGTGATCGGACCACCCACCCCCGCACCCCCACCAGGGCGGGGGTTCCCTCGCGCCTGGGGAGTGCATCGTGGCCTCGGCAGATTCCGTCACCGCCTCGTCCCCCGCCGCCTCGGCCACTGCGCCCGCGCCGACCCTGATCGGGTCCGTGCAGCGGGCGATGCGGCTGCTCGAGGCGGTCGCCGCACATGCCGGCGGTGCCCCGGCCAAGCAGCTGGCCCGCGAGGCCGGGCTGCCTCTGCCCACCGCGTACCACCTGCTGCGCACGCTCACCCACGAGGGCTATCTGCGCCGCGAGAAGGGCGTCTTCGTCTTCGGCGACGCGGCCGAGCGGCTGGCGAGCAGCGGGGCCAAGGAGAAACGTCGCTCCATGATCGGTGAGGTCATGGAGCACTGGCGCGATGTGATCGGTGTCCCCACGTACTTCGCCGTCTACCGCGACGGCGAGGTCGAAGTCGAGGCGGTGGCGGACAGCCCGGGAGTACGGGCCGTCGAGGAGTGGGCCGACTTCCGCCAGACCGCGCACGCGCACGCGATCGGCCAGTGCCTGCTCTCCCAGCTCGACGACGACGCGCGCCGGGACCATCTCGCCCGCCACCGGGTGCATCCGATCACCCCGTACACCGTGCGCGACGAGCGCACGCTGCTGCGCCGGCTCGCGGCGGTCGGGCGGATGCAGCCGGTGGTCGAACGGCAGGAGTACGCGCTCGGGCAGGTCTGCGCCGCCATTCCGATCACCGCGGGCTCGACCGCGGCGACGATGGCGATCTCCCTGCCGGCCCACCAGGCGGCCCGACTGCTGCCCGCGGCACGGCAGTTGCAGGCGGAGATCGGGCGCAAGCTGGGGACCCTGGCGTTCTCGATCAGCTTGTGAGGGCGGGGCCGAGGTGGCGGGTTGCCTCGGCGTCACCCTCCGAAGTGCCGTGGCGAGTGCTTGTACGGGCGCGCCACGTGCTCTATCAGTATCTGAAAACTCACTCCTTGTGATCCGATGAGCACGTTCAGCAAACTGCCAGGAGTATCGGGAACATAGTTCCTGAACTGGGTTTCAAACACGGTCAGCGGGAACAAGGCCCTCGCCGAAGGTCCTGGCCCACACACTCAACACGCGGCAGACGACGGGGTAGGCGATGCGCGAGTCCGTACACGCAGAGGTCATGATGAGCTTTCTCGTCTCCGAGGAGCTCTCCTTCCGCATCCCGGTGGAGCTCCGGTACGAGACGCGTGACCCCTATGCCGTGCGCCTGACTTTCCATCTGCCCGGAGACGCCCCGGTGACCTGGGCCTTCAGCCGCGAGCTGCTGGTCGACGGGGTCAACGGGCCGTGCGGCGAAGGCGATGTGCACATCTCCCCGCACGGCAGCGACCCGCTGAGCGACGCCCTGATCCGTCTCCAAGTGGGCACGGACACCGCCCTGTTCAAGGTCTCCATCGCGCCGTTGATCGCCTTCCTCGACCGTACGGACCGGCTCGTCCCGCTCGGCCAGGAGCGCGCGCTCGCCGACTTCGACAGCCACTTGGACGAGGCGCTGGGGCGGATCCTGGCGGACAGCACGGGCTGAGGCGCACGGGCTGAGGCCGCGCGCTCGGGCCGAGCGGCGGGGACCGCGCCGGTACGGCTGCCAGGCGCGCGTCAGCGCTTGCGCCGCCGCCCGCTGCCCCCGCCCAGCTTGACCGCCCTCATGCGCCCCGTGGACGTCATCGCCTCGGGGTCGGCAGAACCGGGCCCCGCGGCGGGCCTGCGGCCCCGGCCGCCCGCCGCGCCGGGGCCCTTGTCCCGCGCCACGACCAGCGCCGCCAGGGCCGTCGTCACCGGGACCGACGCCACCAGGCCGATCGAGCCGACCAGCGTCCGCACGATCTCTTCGGCGACCAGCTCGCTGTTGGCCACCGTGCCCACACCGGCCTGCGCGATCGAGAAGAGCAGCAGCAGCGGCAGGGCCGCGCCCGCGTACGCGAGGACCAGGGTGTTGACCACCGACGCGATGTGGTCGCGGCCGATCCGGATGCCCGCGCGGTACAACTGCCGTGCGCTCATGGACGGATCGGCCTGGTGCAGCTCCCAGACCGCGGAGGTCTGGGTGACCGTCACGTCGTCGAGTACGCCGAGCGAACCGATGATGACGCCCGCGAGCAGCAGGCCGCTCATGTCGATATCGGGGTAAAGACCGTGGATCAGGCCGGTGTTGTCGTCGGTGTTGCCGGTCAGCGAGGCCCAGCCGATGAACAGCGAGCCGAGCAGGCCGATGAGCAGCAGCGAGATCAGCGTGCCGAGCACCGCCACCGACGTACGGGCGGTCAGACCGTGGCACATGTACAGCGCGAGCAGCATGATCGCGCTGGCCCCGACCACGGCCACCACCAGCGGATTCGAGCCCTGCAGGATGGCCGGCAGGATGAACAGCGTGAGCACCGCGAAGCTCACCGCGAGCGCGACCAGGGCCATCACGCCGCGCATGCGGCCCACCACGACCACGGCGAGCGCGAAGATCGCGGCAAGCAGCCACATCGGCGTCCCGCGGTTCACATCCGTCACCGAGTACTGCAGTTCCTTCGGTGCGTCGGGGGCGTAGGCGACCACCACCTCCTGCCCCTCGTGCAACTGCCGTGGCGCGTCCGGCTGGACGACCTCGGTGAAGGTGCGGCCCTTGTCCGGACCTGCGGTCACCTCGATCGTCGCCTTGCCGCAGTCCCCGGTCGCCTGCTGCTGCGCCGAACTGCCCTCCGCCGTGGAGGTGTCGCCGGTCGGCGGCACCTGGGATGCGTTGACGTCCTTGCAGTCGACCTTCTGCACCTCGACGACCTTCGCCGCGAACATCTGCCGGTCGAAGCCGACTCCGGTCCGCTTGTGGTCGGGGGTGCTGCCCGGCCAGAGCACGACGAGTCCCGCGAGCACGGCCACCGCGAACGGGATCAGGACGGCCGCGATCACCTTGCGCAGATGCGTGGAGACGGGGGCGGCCGGACCGTGGCTGTGCGCGTGGCTGTGTCCGTGGGCGTGCTCGTGCCCATGTCCCTGCCCGGAGGGGGGACGAGGCGGTTCCTGGGGTGGCTGAGGCGTGGTGGTCACCGACCGATCATCGCAAGAACGACAGGGGCCCTCTGTTCAGCGTGGCCGACAGGACGCTAGCGTGGGGGCACCTTTGCACACGCGGGAGCTCGGAGCACCGGGCTGAGAGGGCGCTGACCTCCGTACCGAGACGTGTTTCACGTGAAACACGCGGGACGGAAACGGCTGCGTCGACCGCCGAACCTGTTACCGGGTAATGCCGGCGTAGGGAGTAGGTCTCATGACCACACAGGACATACGCACGCCTGCCTCCAGCAGCTCCGCTTCCACGGAGACCGCCGAGGCCGGGAAGTCCATCGGCTGGCACAAGGCATACGTCCAGGGCTCGCGCCCTGACATGCAGGTGCCGGTGCGCCAGGTGCACCTCACCAACGGCAAGTCGGTCACGCTGTACGACACTTCGGGCCCGTACACCGACCCGAACGCCGAGACCGACGTCCGACGGGGCCTCGCGCCGCTGCGGGAGAACTGGATCATCGCCCGCGGCGACACCGAGGAGTATGCGGGCCGGCCGGTCCGCCCCGAGGACGACGGGATCAAGCACACCTCGCCGCGCGGCGGGAATCTCCGCAACCTCGACGCGGTCTTCCCGGGCCGGCCCCGGCTGCCGCGCCGTGGCCGCGCGGGCCAGGCGGTGACGCAGCTCGCGTACGCGCGGCGCGGGGAGATCACGCCGGAGATGGAGTACGTGGCCATCCGCGAGAACGTCGCGCCCGAGGTGGTGCGCGACGAGATCGCGGCGGGCCGGGCCGTGCTCCCCGCGAACGTCAACCACCCTGAAATCGAACCGATGATCATCGGCAAGCGGTTCCTGGTGAAGGTCAACGCCAACATCGGCAACTCGGCCGTGACCTCCTCCATCGAGGAGGAGGTCGAGAAGATGACCTGGGCCACCAAGTGGGGCGCCGACACGGTCATGGACCTCTCGACCGGCCGCAACATCCACACCACGCGCGAGTGGGTGCTGCGCAACTCCCCGGTCCCGATCGGCACGGTGCCGCTCTACCAGGCGCTGGAGAAGGTCGACGGCAAGGCCGAGGAACTGACCTGGGAGATCTACAAGGACACGGTCATCGAGCAGGCCGAGCAGGGCGTGGACTACATGACGGTCCACGCCGGCGTCCGCCTCCCGTATGTGCCGCTGACCGCCAACCGCAAGACCGGCATCGTCTCGCGCGGCGGCTCGATCATGGCCGCGTGGTGCCTCGCGCACCACAAGGAGTCCTTCCTCTACGAGCACTTCGAGGAGCTCTGCGAGATCCTCGCGACGTACGACGTCACGTACTCGCTCGGCGACGGCCTGCGCCCCGGCTCGATCGCGGACGCCAACGACCGTGCGCAGTTCGCGGAGTTGGAGACGCTCGGCGAGCTGAACAAGATCGCGAAGGCGCACAACGTGCAGACGATGATCGAGGGCCCGGGCCACGTCCCGATGCACAAGATCAAGGAGAACATCGACCTTCAGCAGGAGATCTGCGAGGAGGCGCCGTTCTACACGCTCGGCCCGCTGACCACGGACATCGCACCCGCCTACGACCACATCACGTCGGGCATCGGTGCGGCGATGATCGGCTGGTGGGGCACGGCGATGCTCTGCTACGTCACGCCCAAGGAGCACCTGGGCCTGCCGAACAAGGACGACGTGAAGACGGGCGTGATCACGTACAAGATCGCGGCCCACGCGGCGGACCTGGCCAAGGGGCACCCGGGCGCGCAGGACTGGGACGACGCGCTCTCGGACGCGCGCTTCGAGTTCCGCTGGGAGGACCAGTTCAATCTGGCCCTGGACCCGGACACGGCGCGCGAGTTCCACGACGAGACGCTGCCGGCGGAGCCCGCCAAGACGGCGCACTTCTGCTCGATGTGCGGGCCGAAGTTCTGCTCGATGAAGATCTCCCAGGACATCCGTCGCGAGCACGGGGGTACGCAGGCGGAGGTCGAGGCTGGGATGGCGGAGAAGTCGAAGGAGTTCGCGGCGGCGGGGAGTCGGGTGTATTTGCCGATCGCCGACTGATCCGGTCGACGAAGTGGCGCCCCCTGTGTGCCGGGGCGCCACTTCACCGTGGCGGCAGGGGGAACTGGTGGTCCGCGCGCTCAGGCCGTGGCACCGTGGCCCTCAACTGCCGTGTGTGGAGGGGGATCATGGCTCTGGGGGATCAGCTGCCGGCGCTCATGGGTGTGGTGGTCGGTGCTGTCGGCTCGTATGTGGCTGCGAGCCTCACGGAGCGGAGCCGGTGGCGCCGTGCACGTGCCGAGCGATGGGACGAGAAGCGGTTCACCACGTACGTGACCTACGCGAACGTGCTGAAGACCCAGCTCCGTATCGCCCAACGCGTCGGCGCCGCCAGGGGCTTCGAGAACGTGACCGACCCCTTGGACATCGAGGACGGGCTCGTCCAGCTCGCGGAGGCCGAGACCCGGCGGGCCTCCGAGTGGGAGGCCGTGCTGCTGGTCGGTGACCACGCGACCATCGGCGCCGCCCGCACCTGGCACGAGGCCGTATGGAACCTCGAGCTGTACGCGAAGGGAATCCGGAGCGACCCCGCGGGGTGGTCCGAGACGGAGCGCAGGGTCAGCGCGGCCCGGGACGAGTTCTATGCGTGCGCGCGGCGGGACCTCGGGATCAGCGGGCCTCCGCCGCCGCCCGGGAGCTGGCCGCGGGCCTGGCAGCACCACGAGCTGAACCGGTGAACGATTGAGCCGGTGCTGCCGCACCCATGGGCCCTAGTCCGGCTGATGCTCCGGCCCCCCGAAGTCCGGGCTCGTGAAGTCCGGGCTGGAGAAGCTGGGCTTCGGGCCCGCCGGGGGGCCGCCGTCCGGGCTGCTGAAGCCGGGGTGGCTGTAGCCGAGTGGGGGCATGCGGCTCGGGGGTGCGGTCGGGGCCGGGCGTGCGGGCGACGTGCCGGGGTCTGCCAGAGCTTCGCGGAGGAAGGGGATCAGGCCGCGCTCCAGGAGCGCGGTGCGCCAGGCTTCCCTGGCCCGCGCCACCTCCTCGCTCAGCTCCCCGCCGCTCCCCGCCTCCAGCGCACTCGCCCCGTTGCGCAGCGCTGTGAGCAGCAGGCCGACCGCCGCGACCAGGATGCCCGCGGCGGTGAGGGCGCCGAAGAACCAGCCCGCCGTCAACAGCGTGTCGGCGAAGGCGGGTTCGGGGTTCAGCATCTTCAGGATGTAGCCGATGAGCAGGAAGATCGCCGCTGCCGTACCGGCGAGCACCGGGGCCAGGACCGCGACCACCGCGACGAGGCCCGCGCCCGCGCTCTCCGCGACCTCGCCCATGCTCGCGGCGAGGCCGATCGAACCCGAGGAGGACTCGGCACCGCCCGACTCCGAGACGGAGGTCTTCGGGCGGGCCGGCTCGCGGAGCTCCTCGCGGACCTTGACGTAGTGGTCGTACTCGGCGGCGGCCGCGGCGGTGATCAGCGCGGTCGCGTTCAGGGCCATCGTGCGCAGCTGTTCGGGGTTCAGACGTTCACCGACGGCTGCCAGATCAGGGCGGTGCGGTGCGGAGCGCAGCGCTTCATCGAGGATCCGCTCGTAATCCTGACGGTCCTCGTTCAGCAGGTGCGGAGCGCTGTTCATGTGCATCCCCCGATGCTCCGTAGGGCCTGGACTCCCGCTCGGCTACGGGCAGTTGGGGCGGAAACGGAGGAGAGCCTGCTACGGATAAGCCGATGGTAGAGCGGCTCAGGCACGCGGTGACAGGGGGTTTCCGGAAATTGGCCCGCTGGCCAGCGAAGGAGTGGGTGCTGTGCGCCTGCCCCGCGGCGGCTCAGTTATCCAGGGGGAGGCGGCGGACCAGAAGCTTTCCGGCCATGGTCACTCCGCCGTCCATCGCGACGGCGAGCCCGTCCGCGTACACGTGCGGGCCCTCGACCTGCGGTCCGCTGCCGTCCTCGCCGTCCTCGGAGCCCACTTCGCCCAGGAGATACGGGATCGGGCTGTGGCCGTGGACCACCCTGCTGCCGCCGTACGCGGCGAGCAGTTCCCGTACGGCCTCGGGGCCGCCCTGGTCGCGGAAGGCGAAGCGCTTGGTGAACTTGCGGAACAGGTCCCAGCACTCGTCCGCGTCGTTGCGCGTGAGCGCCTCGCGGATCGTGTCGTTGACCGAGGTGATCGAGTCGCCGTAGTCGAGATACGCCGTGGTGTCGGAGTGCATCAGGAGGTGGTCGTCCTCGAGCTCGATCGCGTCGAGCCGGGACATCCACTGCAAGTGGTGGTCCTGGAGGCGGTCCATGTCGGACTTCTGGCCGCCGTTGAGCAGCCAGGCCGCCTGGAAGGTGGCGGTGCCCGCACCGGAGTTGACCGGGGTGTCGCCGTAGCGCTTCGCGCCGATCAGGAGCAGCTCGTGGTTGCCCATGAGCGCCTTGCAGTAACCGCCGGCGGCCGCCGCCTCCGCGGACAGCCGCATCACCAGGTCGATGACGCCGATGCCGTCGGGGCCGCGGTCGGTGAAGTCGCCGAGGAACCACAGGCGTGCGTTGCCCGCGCACCAGGTGCCCTCGGCGTCGACGAGGCCCTGCTCGCGCAGTGCGGCGAGGAGTTCGTCGAGGTAGCCGTGCACGTCGCCGACCACGTACAGCGGGCCGGGGGCGTCACCGCGGGTGGGCTCGGGCGCCGGGTCCTGGGCCGGCACGGTGACCTGCACGGTGTCCCCGCGGTTGATGACGGGGAGGTCGCGCTGGGTCGGGGTGTAGCCCTCGGGTTCGGGCTCGTCGCCGAAACGGCTGGTCACCTGGCCGAGGCGGGCGGTCTCGTCGCCGAAGCGGCCGGGCTCCGCGCCCGGGCGGCCGGCCTCCTCGCCGAGGCGGCCGGCCTGATGCACGTACGCGGGTACGCGGAAGTCGCGGACCGTGTCCGTACGCACCACGGGTCCCTGACCGGCCCCCTGAGTCATCGACCCCTCCACCACCGTCGCGCCGCATTCCACCGGATCGGACTGCCTGGTCGCGGCTGTCCGTGGTGTCGTGCGCCCATCATAGGAATGCGCCTGGCGCTCTGTGATGCACCAGGGGTGGTGAATCGTGGCAGGACCCGGAGGCCGGGCCGATTCCTCCCGAATTGCCGGCCCCGGCGCATCCTTCCCGGGGAGCCCCCGGCCGCCCGGAGGTCACCGGCGTCCACTCCCCGGCGCCCTTGACGCCGTCGGGCGCCCCCGGAACGCTCCGTCGCCGTCGACCGGTTCGTCCGCTGCAGGGCGGGCGCCCGACTCGCGTCCGCCGGGCATCCCTGGGAACGCGCGCCCGCCGTCACCGGGCATCCCTGGGAACGCGCGCCCGCCGTCACCAGGCACGCCGGAGAACGCGCGCCTGTCGCCGCCGGGCGGGACGTCGTCTGCGGCGCCCGGCGGCCGGCCCTCATTGTTCGGGCGTACGCGGCGGGCTCACCGTCGTGCGGGGGCGGCGGCGCTGCGAGGACGTGCGAACGATCAGCTCCGTCGGTATCACCTGCTCCAGCGGCCCCGCCGTATCGACCCCCTCGATGGCGTCGATGAGCAGCTGCACCACGGCCGTTCCGATCCGCCGCGGCTTGAGGGAGAGCGTGGTGATGGGCGGCTCGGTGGTGGCGTACACCGTGGATTCGCTGCAGCAGACGAGCAGCAGGTCGTCGGGCACGCGTAACCCGTAGCGCCGGGCGGCCGCGAGCAGGTCGGTGCCGTTGGGGTCGAACAGCCCGTAGACGGCGTCGGGCCGGTCGGGCCGTGCGAGCAGCCGGTCGGCGGCCACGGCGCCCGCGCACGGGTCGTGCGCCGGATAGGCCTCGTACACCGGATCCTGGCCCACGCGCTTGCACCAGCGCAGATACGCGGTGGTGGACAGATGGGTGTACGTGTCCGTGGTGGTGCCGGTGAGCAGGCCGATACGGCGGGCGCCGGCCGCGGCGAGGTGGTCGAGGATCTCCAGGACGGCGGCCTCGTGGTCGTTGTCCACCCAGGCGGTCACGGGGAGCGATCCGGCCGGGCGGCCGTCGGAGACCACGGGCAGGCCCTGGCGGACCAGTTCGGTCACGACCGGGTCCTGGTCGGACGGATCGATCACCACGGTGCCGTCGAGCGCCACGTTCGACCACACGTCGTGGCGCGAGGTCGCGGGCAGAATGACCAGCGCGTATCCGCGCGCGAGCGCCGCGGAGGTGGCGGCTCTGGCCATCTCCGCGAAGTACGCGAACTCGGTGAAGGTGAAAGGTTCATCCCCGTACGTCGTCACGGTCAGGCCGATGAGGCCCGACTTGCCGGTACGGAGCGTGCGGGCCGCTGCGGACGGGCGGTAGCCCAACCGGTCGGCGACCTCGCGGACATGGCGGCGGGTGGCGTCGGGTAGCCGGCCCTTGCCGTTGAGCGCGTCGGAGACGGTCGTGATGGAGACACCGGCAGCGGCGGCCACGTCCCGGATACCCGCCCGACCCTGCCGGCTACTGCCTCCGCGGGTGGTGCCCGCCCGGCTCACCTGGTGCTTCCCTGCTGCTGTCATGGCGAGCCGATAGTAGGGCTCATGAGGGTGGTCGGCGTGGGCGCATATGCACGCGTTGACAGGCACGTTTCTGCAAGGTCCATTTCCCTTAACTGCCATGGATACCAAGGTAGTTAAGGGCTTTCGGAGCGTTCGCCACGACGCGTGACTGCATGCGCCTGGCAAGTGCTGCATGTTGCGAACAGGTCTCAACTCACCTTCACGGGGGATGCGCGCCACGGCGCAAGCCACCGGCGCACGGCACCCCGCAGGGCGCTCCCCCTCTTCCTCCGCGCTCTGCCGTCCCGGGCTTCTCCCGAGCCGCGTCACCGTCACAGCCGCTCCGGATGCCCGCGTCGCTCTCGTTATCCACAGGCCATTCGCAGGCGGGCTGAATCCTCATAGAGTGAGGAGTATTCGAACCTGAGTGGCACGACGCCTTCAGTGGCATGAGGAGGACCTGCGGTGAGCCAGAGCCCGAAGCTGCGCCCTGCGCTGGACGGCATCCCGACGTACAAGCCGGGCAAGCCCGCCGCGGCCGGCGGTCCGGTGGCGTACAAGCTGTCCTCCAACGAGAACCCGTATCCGCCCCTGCCCGGCGTCATGGAGCAGGTCACGGCGGCCGCCGGCAGCTTCAACCGCTACCCGGACATGGCGTGCACGGGGCTGATGAACGAGCTGTCGGAGCGCTTCGGCGTCCCGCTCTCGCACCTCGCCACCGGCACCGGTTCGGTGGGCGTCGCCCAGCAGCTGATCCAGGCGACCAGTGGCCCGGGTGACGAGGTGATGTACGCGTGGCGGTCCTTCGAGGCGTACCCGATCATTACGCAGATCAGCGGCGCGACCTCGGTGCAGGTCCCGCTGACCCCGGGGGAGGTGCACGACCTCGACGCGATGCTCGCGGCGATCACCGACCGCACCCGCCTGATCTTCGTCTGCAACCCCAACAACCCGACGGGCACCGTGGTGCGCCGGGCCGAGCTGGAGCGCTTCCTCGACCAGGTGCCGAGCGATGTTCTCGTCGTCCTCGACGAGGCCTACCGCGAGTTCATCCGCGACACCGAGGTGCCGGACGGCATCGAGCTCTACCGCGACCGTCCCAACGTCTGCGTGCTGCGCACCTTCTCCAAGGCGTACGGGCTCGCGGGTCTGCGCGTCGGCTTCGCCGTGGCGCACGAGCCGGTGGCGGCCGCGCTGCGCAAGACGGCGGTCCCGTTCGGCGTGAGCCAGCTCGCGCAGGACGCGGCGGTGGCCTCGCTGCGCGCCGAGGACGAACTGCTCGGCCGCGTCGGCGCGTTGGTGGCCGAGCGCACCCGCGTCGTGGAGGCGCTCAGGACCCAGGGCTGGACCGTCCCCGAGACGCAGGCCAACTTCGTCTGGCTGCGCCTCGGGGAGCGCACGGTCGACTTCGCGGCCGCCTGCGAAAAGGCCGGCGTCGTGGTGCGCCCGTTCCCGGGCGAGGGCGTACGGGTCACCATCGGTGAGAACGAGGCGAACGACCTGTTCCTGCACACCGCGGAGGCCTTCCGCAAGGAGCTGTGACGGCAGGGGCCTTGGTTTCCCCCACGCTCTTTATTCGGCGACCAGTTCCACGCGGATCGGGTCGCCGTTGCGCACGGTGGCGAGGCGGCGGGGATCGCCGTCGAGCGAGCCGAGCAGATTGCACGGGCTCGCCAGGCGGCACTCCTCGCCGCGCGAGATCGGCGTCGGGCCGTACGGCAGCGCAAGTGCGTCGCCGTCGGTCCAGAACGCGACGGTGCCGGGGTCCACGACCTGCTCGGCATCGTCCTCGCGCTCGACGCTGACGCCCGTGTCGAAGTAGACCTCCTCGCCCCAGGTGTTGGCCGAGGCGGTGATCGGGAGCGCCTTGGCCAGCGCGCGGCTGGTCGGGGTGTCCTCGAGGGTCGCGGTCAGATGGTCTGCGGGCCAGGAAATGCGTATCTGCATGCCGCGGATTCAACAAGATGTTGAAGTTCTTGGGAAGGCCCGTCTCGCATGTCACAACGCGAGGCCCCGGCCCGTCATATGGGGTGGAAGCCCGGAAGGGGACCCCGCCGGATGTTGCCGACATGCGGTACGACATAATGCTTGTGAATGTGAACGCGTTCACAAACGTGTCCTGTTTGATCCCGTAATCACCGGGATCAAGGGGGCAAACTGCCGCTGTGACCACGGCGACGTAAGGAGACTGACGACGTGGACCTGGCTTTGGCGCCGGAGACCCTGGCGCGATGGCAGTTCGGTATCACCACCGTCTACCACTTCCTTTTCGTCCCCATCACGATCTCGCTCGCCGCTCTCGTGGCCGGCCTGCAGACCGCGTGGGTGCGGACGGAGAAGGAGAAGTACCTCAAGGCGACCAAGTTCTGGGGAAAGCTGTTTCTGATCAACATCGCGATGGGTGTCGTCACCGGCATCCTTCAGGAGTTCCAGTTCGGCATGAACTGGTCCGACTACTCGCGCTTCGTCGGTGACATCTTCGGCGCACCCCTCGCGTTCGAGGCTCTGATCGCCTTCTTCTTCGAGTCGACCTTCATCGGTCTGTGGATCTTCGGCTGGGACAAGCTGCCGAAGAAGATCCACCTGGCCTGCATGTGGATGGTCTCGATCGGCACCATCCTGTCCGCGTACTTCATCCTCGCGGCCAACTCGTGGATGCAGCACCCGGTCGGCTACAAGATCAACGAGGAGAAGGGCCGGGCCGAGCTCACCGACTTCTGGCACGTCCTGACCCAGAACACGGCGATCGCCCAGATGTTCCACACCATGACCGGTGCCTTCATGGTGGGTGGCGCGTTCATGGCCGGCATCGCCGCGTACCACCTGATGCGCAAGAAGCACATCGAGACCATGAAGACCTCGCTGCGGCTCGGTCTGGTCACGCTCGCCATCAGCGGTGTGCTCTCCGCGGTCAGCGGCGACCACCTCGGCAAGATCATGTTCGAGCAGCAGCCGATGAAGATGGCCGCGGCCGAGGCGCTGTGGGACGGCGAGGAGAGCGCGCCCTTCTCGATCTTCGCGTACGGCGATGTCGACGAGGGCCACAACAAGGTCGCCATAGAGATTCCGGGCCTGCTGTCCTTCCTCGCGCACAACAACTTCGACGAGTACGTCCCCGGCATCAACGACCTGAACGAGCAGATGCAGGAGAAGTACGGTCCCGGTGACTACCGGCCGAACATCCCGGTCGCGTACTGGGGCTTCCGGTGGATGATCGGGTTCGGCATGGCCTCGCTCGGCATCGGTCTGCTCGGGCTCTGGCTGACGCGGAAGAAGTTCCTGCTGCCGCAGCACCTGCGGGTCGGCGAGGACGAGGTGCCGCACCTGGTGGTCTGGAAGAAGCCGCTCGGCGCCAAGTGGGGCAAGTGGTACTGGCTGCTCCTGCTTTGGACCATGCTCTTCCCGCTGATCGCCAACTCCTGGGGCTGGATCTTCACCGAGATGGGCCGGCAGCCGTGGGTGGTGTTCGGCGTCATGAAGACCTCGGCCGCCGTCTCCCCCAACGTCTCGCAGGGCGAGGTCATCGCCTCGATGTCGATCTACACGCTCCTGTACGCGGCGCTCGCCGTGATCGAGGTCAAGCTGATCGCCAAGTACGCCAAGGCCGGGCCGCCGGAGCTCACGGAGGACGACCTCAACCCGCCGACCAAGATCGGCGGGAACTCCAAGGACGACTCCGACCGGCCGATGGCCTTCTCGTACTGAGGGAGTGACAGGGATATGGAACTCCACGACGTCTGGTTCGTCCTGATCGCCGTTCTGTGGACCGGCTACTTCTTCCTCGAGGGCTTCGACTTCGGGGTCGGCATCCTCACCAAGCTGCTCGCCCGCGACCGCACCGAGCGCCGGGTCCTGATCAACACGATCGGCCCGGTCTGGGACGGCAACGAGGTGTGGCTGCTGACGGCCGGCGGTGCCACCTTCGCCGCGTTCCCCGAGTGGTACGCGACGCTGTTCTCCGGCTTCTACCTGCCGCTGCTGTTCATCCTGATCTGCCTGATCATCCGCGGTGTCGCCTTCGAGTACCGGCACAAGCGGCCCGAGGACAAGTGGCAGACCAACTGGGAGCACGCGATCTTCTGGACCTCGCTGATCCCCGCGCTCCTGTGGGGTGTGGCCTTCGGCAACATCGTGCGGGGCGTGAAGATCGACCAGGACATGGAGTACGTGGGCAACTTCTGGGATCTGCTCAACCCGTACGCGCTGCTCGGCGGACTGGTGACGCTCTCCCTGTTCACCTTCCACGGTGCGGTGTTCACGGCGCTGAAGACGGTCGGGGACATCCGGGAGCGGGCGCGCAGGCTGGCGCTGCAACTCGGCCTGGTCACCGCGGTCCTGGCGCTGGTCTTCCTGATCTGGACCCAGATCGACAACGGTGACGGGAAGTCGCTCATCGCGATGATCGTGGCGGCGCTCGCCCTGGTCGGTGCGATCGGTGCCATCAAGGTGGGGCGCGAGGGCTGGTCGTTCGCGCTGTCCGGGATCACGATCGCGGCGGCGGTGGCCATGCTGTTCCTGACGCTCTTCCCGAACGTCATGCCGTCCTCGCTGAACGAGGAGTGGAACCTCACGGTCACCAACGCCTCGTCCAGCCCGTACACCCTGAAGATCATGACCTGGTGTGCGGCGGTGGCCACCCCGATCGTCCTGCTCTACCAGGGCTGGACGTACTGGGTGTTCCGCAAGCGGATCGGCACGCAGCACATCGCGGCCGACTCGCACTGAGCGCGCGGTGAGCGTGTGATGTCCAGGGGTGCGCCAACGACGGCTCGGATACGGGCTGTTGGCGCACCCCTTTCCCGTACTGGAGGCTGTTTCACGTGAAACCGGTCGATCCTCGCCTCATCCGCTACGCCCAGGCCACCCGGCTCTTCCTCATCGCGATCGTGGTGCTCGGCCTGGCCGGGGCCGGCCTGGTCATCGCCCAGGCGATGCTGATCGCCGAGATCGTGGTGGGCGGCTTCGAGCAGGGGCTTTCCGCAAGCGCGTTGGGCACTCCGCTGCTGTTGCTCGCGGCCGTCGCCGTGGGGCGCGGTCTGGTGGGCTGGCTCACGGAGCTGGCCGCGCACAAGGCCAGCGCGGCGGTGAAGTCCGAGCTGAGGGGGAGGCTGCTCGGACAGGCGACCGCGCTGGGCCCCGGCTGGCTGAGCGGGCAGCGGACCGGTTCGCTGGTCGCGCTCGCCACTCGCGGGGTGGACGCGCTCGACGACTACTTCGCGCGCTACCTCCCGCAGTTGGGGCTCGCGATCGTCGTGCCGGTGGCCGTGCTCGCACGGATCGTCACCGAGGACTGGGTGTCCGCGGCGATCATCGTGGTCACGCTGCCGCTGATCCCGCTCTTCATGATCCTGATCGGCTGGGCCACCCAGGCGCGCATGGACCGGCAGTGGAAGCTGCTCTCGCGGCTGTCCGGGCACTTCCTCGACGTGGTGGCCGGACTGCCCACGCTGAAGGTGTTCGGACGGGCCAAGGCGCAGGCGGAGTCGATCCGGAAGATCACCGGGGAGTACCGGCAGGCGACGATGCGGACCCTCCGTATCGCCTTCATCTCCTCCTTCGCCCTCGAACTGCTCGCCACCCTGTCGGTCGCGCTGGTCGCGGTGACCATCGGGATGCGCCTGGTCCACGGGGAGCTGGACCTCTACATCGGGCTTGTCGTGCTGGTGCTCGCGCCCGAGGCGTATCTGCCGCTGCGACAGGTCGGGGCGCAGTACCACGCGGCCGCCGAGGGCCTCGCCGCCGCCGAAGAGATCTTCTCCGTCCTGGAGACCCCGCTGCCGGCCGCCGGTGACGGACCCGCGCCGAGCGGGGAGTTGAGCGTCGAGGGCGTGACCGTGCGCTATCCCGGACGCGACACGGCGGCGGTGGAAGGGGTGTCGTTCACGGTCCGCGAGGGCGAGACCGTGGCGCTCGTCGGGCCCAGCGGCGCGGGCAAGTCGACCCTGCTCGCCGCCGTGCTCGGTTTCGTACGTCCCGACGAGGGGCGGATCCGGGTCGGCGGGACCGATCTCGCCTCCGTGGCGCCGGACGCCTGGCACGGTCAGGTGGCGTGGGTGCCGCAGCGGCCGCATGTGTTCGCGGGCACGCTCGCCGAGAACGTACGGCTCGCACGGCCGGACGCCACCGACGCACAGGTGTGGCAGGCCCTAGAGGACGCCGGCGCCCTGGAGTTCGTGGACGCGCTGCCCGCCGGGCTCGACACCCTGCTCGGCGAGGACGGCGCCGGGCTCTCGGCCGGGCAGAAGCAACGGCTCGCCCTGGCCCGGGCGTTCCTCGCGGACCGGCCCGTGCTGCTGCTCGACGAGCCGACGGCCGCGCTCGACGGGGCCACCGAGGCGCAGATCGTGGACGCGGTACGGCGGCTCGCGGTGGGCCGGACCGTGCTGCTCGTGGTGCACCGGCCCGCGCTGCTCGCGGTGGCGGACCGGGTCGTACGGATCGAAACGGGCGCTCTCTCCGGTGAGTCGACCGCTCCCGCGACCGCGGTGGCCCTGCGCGAAGGCGTGGCCGAGGCGGCCGCCGGCGGGGACGGCCTGGTCGCGGTCACGGTGGATGAACCGGATGCCGTGCGGCCCGTACGGGCCGGAGTGCTCGCCCGCGTACGGGACATGGCCGGGGCGCGGCGCGGTCGGCTGCTGCTCGGGCTCTTCCTCGGCAGCCTCGCGCTCGGCAGCGCCGTCGGTCTGATGGCCACCTCCGGCTGGCTGATCTCCAAGGCCTCGCTCGAGCCGCCCGTCCTGCACCTGATGGTGGCCGTCACCGCCACCCGGGCCTTCGGCATCGGGCGCGCCGTCTTCCGGTACGCCGAGCGCCTGGTCACCCACGACGCCGTCCTTCGGATGCTGGCCGACACCCGGGTCGCCGTCTACCGGCGCCTGGAGCGGCTCGCGCCCGCCGGGCTGCGCAGGACCCGGCGCGGCGATCTGCTCGCACGGCTCGTCGGCGACGTGGACGCGCTCCAGGACTACTGGCTGCGCTGGCTGCTGCCCGCGGGCGCGGCGGCGGTCGTGGGGGTGGGCGCCAGCGCCTTCACCGCCTGGCTGCTGCCCGAGGCAGGTGCGCTGCTCGCCCTCGGACTGCTGCTCGCCGGGGTCGGGGTGCCGTGGCTGAGCGGGCTCGTGGCCCGCCGGGCCGAACGCCGCCTCGCACCCGCCCGCGGGGTGCTGTCGACGCGGGTGGCCGATCTGCTCACCGGGACGGCCGAGCTGACGGTCGCGGGTGCCCTTCCCTCCCGTACGGCCTCGGCGCGCGCAGCCGACGCCGACCTCACCCGGATCGCCTCCCGGGGCGCGGGCGCGACCGCGCTCGGGGCCGGGCTCACCGCGCTGATCTGCGGGCTCACGGTCGTCGCGGCCGGCGCGGTCGGGGTCGCGGCCGTCGGCGACGGGCGGCTGAACGGGGTCTCGCTCGCCGTCGTCGTACTGACTCCCCTGGCCGCCTTCGAGGCCGTGACCGGTCTGCCGCTCGCCGTGCAGTACCGGCAGCGCGTGCGGCGCAGTGCGGAGCGGGTGTTCGAGGTGCTCGACGCGCCCGAGCCCGTGCAGGAACCGAAGGTGCCCGCCGAAGCCCCCGCCGACCCCTTCCCGCTGGAGCTGCGCGGGATCACGGCCCGGCACCCCGGGCAGGAGCGGGACGCCCTGGCCGACGTGGACCTGACCCTGCACGAGGGGCGGCGGATCGCGGTGGTCGGCCACTCCGGATCGGGCAAGACCACGCTCGCCCAGGTGCTGCTCCGGTTCCTGGACGCGACCGACGGCTCGTACACGCTGGCCGGCGTGGACGCGTACGGGATGCACAGCGACGCGGTACGGCGGCTCGTCGGACTGTGCGCCCAGGACGCGCACCTCTTCGACAGCTCCGTGCGCGAGAACCTGCGTCTGGCCCGGCCGGACGCCGAAGACGCCGAGCTGCGCGAGGTCCTCGGCCGGGCGCGGCTCCTGGAGTGGGTGGACTCGCTGCCCGAGGGCCTGGACACCCTCGTCGGCGAGCACGGGGCCCGGCTCTCCGGCGGTCAGCGGCAGCGGCTCGCGCTGGCCCGCGCGCTGCTCGCCCGCTTCCCCGTCCTCGTCCTGGACGAGCCCGCCGAACACCTCGACCTGCCGACCGCCGACGCCCTCACCGCCGATCTCCTGGCTGCTACGGAGGGCACGGCGACCGTGTTGATCACGCACCGTCTGGCCGGGCTCGACGCGGTGGACGAGGTGCTCGTCCTGGCGGACGGGCGGGTGGTGCAGCACGGCGCCTACGCCGAGCTGATCGAGGCCGAGGGGCCGCTGCGGAGCATGTGGGAGCGGGAGCGCGCGGCGGATGTGCTGGTGGGGGCGGGGCGGTGACAAGGGCGATGCGGCGCCTACCCGACTTTCCTCTGAAATTCGGACTAACTAGGCTCAAGGCATGCAAGCCCCCGCCTCCCCCGAAGAGCTGCCCGCCGATCCGCCTCCGTTCCCGGAGCGGGACGTGACCGGGAGCGCCGCCGCCGAGCAGGCCGCGCGCAGCCTCCAGTCGCTGCCCGAGGAGCTCGCGGCCCGGCTTCCGCAGCTGCTCGAAGCCATGGTCTCGGTGGGCAGCGGGCTCGATCTGCACACCACGCTCGACCGCATCGCGGAGACCGCGGCCAGCCTCACCGGGGCGAAGTACGCGGCGATCGGCGTGATCAACGACAAGGGCGACGGGCTCGCCGACTTCGTGACGTACGGCATCTCCCGGGAGCACCGCGAGCGGATCGGGGCGCTGCCCGACGGCAGGAGCGGACTGCTCGGTGCGCTGATCAAGGACCCGGCGACGGTACGGCTCGACGACCTCTCCAAGGACCCGCGCTCGGTCGGCTTCCCGCCGAACCATCCGCCGATGCGGACCTTCCTCGGCGTCCCCATCCGGGTGGGCAACGAGGTCTTCGGCAACCTGTATCTGACCGAGAAGCAGGGCGGGGGCGGCTTCGGCGTCTACGACCTGCACATGGTCAAGGTGCTCGCGACCGAGGCCGGCATCCAGATCGGCAACGCGCGTCTGTACGAGGCGACCCGGCAGCGCGAGCGCTGGATCGACGGGTCCGTGGCCGTCACCACCGCCCTCCTGTCCGGCGCCGACGCCGACGAGTCGCTGACCGTGGTGGCCGAGCAGGCCCGCAAACTCGCCGCCGCCTCCGCCGCCTTCGTGCTGCTGCATGCCGAGGAGGGCGGCCTGGAGATCGTGGCCGAGTCCACCGAGAGTGGCCCGTCCTCCGCGCTCGGCATGCTCGTGCCGCCCGAGTCGCCCGTCGTGGACCTGCTCCTCGGCGGCGAACCGGTCTTCGTCGAGGATGCGGCCTCCGACCAGCGCCTGATCACCGAACTCGCGCTGTCCTACGGGCCCACCATGTTCCTGCCGCTGGAGAGCGGCGGGCGGGTGCTCGGGGTGCTGGCCGTGCCGCGGGTGCGGGGCGCACAGCCGTACAGCGAGGCCGAGAAGACCCTCGCGATGCAGTTCGCCGCACAGGCCGCGCTCGCGCTGATGATGGCCGAGGCCCAGCGCGACCGGGAGCGGCTCGCGGTCTTCGAGGACCGCGACCGGATCGCCCGCGACCTGCACGACCTGGTGATCCAGCGGCTGTTCGCCACCGGGATGATGCTGGAGAGCGCCCAGCGGCGGTCGGTGGTGCCCGAGGTGCAGACCGGCGTGGGCAAGGCGGTCGACGAACTCGACGTGACCATCCAGGAGATCCGTACCGCGATCTTCGCCCTCCAACAGGGGCCGGCCGAGGCGCCGTCCGGGCTGCGGACCCGGGTGCTCAGAGAGATCAACATGGCGGCAGTGCCGCTGGGGTTCAAGCCCTCGCACCGCTTCCTCGGGCCGGTGGACACCGTGGTCGGGGAGCTCACCGGCAAGAACCTGATCGCCGCGCTGCGCGAGGCGCTGTCCAACGCCTTCCGGCACGCGCAGGCCGGCCGTATCGAGGTCGTGGTGGACGCGCAGGCCGAGCTGCCGGACGGGCGGGAAGGCGTCCGCCTCACCGTGGCCGACGACGGGGTCGGCATCCCCGAGGGCGGCCGGCGCAGCGGTCTGAAGAACCTCAAGCGGCGGGCCGAGTCGCTCGGCGGCGACAGCTGGTACGGGCCGGGGATCGGGGAGGACGGGGCGGGGACGACGGTGGTGTGGCAGGCGCCGCACTGAGGTTCCCGGTCGGTGGAGCGCTGTTCTCGGTGGGCCCACGCTGTTTCACGTGAAACACCGCGGGCCCGAGCCCGGGCCCTGCCCCCGCCCACCCCAGGCCCCTGTTCGGCTCAACTCCCCGACCCCGTATGGGGCAAGGGTCACCCCTGTGCCCTGTTCGTACGGGCGTGGCGTCAACCGGCGGGTGACGATCCGTGCATGGTCCTGACGACGCGTCGCATTCCGTCCGTCCTCGCGGTGGGCGCGCTGCTGCTCGCGCTCGCCGGGCCCGCGGCCTCCTCCGAGCCGGACCCCGAAGGGTCCGGCGGACACGGCCACGGGCCGGGCACGAGCGGCAAGGTGGCGCGGCTCCTCGAGGACGCGGCCCAGGCCACGCAGGAGTACGAGCACGGGCGGCGGGCCGCGGAGGTGCAGCGCCAGAAGGCCCAGCGGCTGGAACGGCTCGTCACCCGGCACCGCAAGGAAATGAAGCGCCTGAACGCCGAGTTGGGGCGGATCGCACGCGGCCAGTACCGCGACGGAGGCGGCATCCCGTATGCCGCACAACTCCTGCTCGCCGACGACCCGGAAGAGCTGATGCGCGGTCAGCGCGCGGCCCTGCAGGCGAATCTGGCCATGAACCACCTGATCGACAAGACCCAGCGGGCGGCCCGCCGCCTCGACGAGGACCAGCAGCGGGCCACGGCCGCCTGGCACTCCCTCGATGAACGCCGGGCTCGGCTCGCGACGTTGAAGAGCGGGCTGGAGAAGAAGCTGGAGGACGCCCGGTGGACGCTTCAGGGCGAGGCGGACCGGCAGGTGGCGGCCGGTGCCTGCCGTGGTGCGGTCCGGCTCGACCAGCCGTCGCTGCCGAAGGGCCGTCCGTGGGTCGCGCCGGTGGAGACGTATGAACTCTCCGCCGGGTTCGGCAGCGGCGGCGAGCGCTGGGCGAAACGGCACACCGGCCAGGACTTCGCGGTCGGCATCGGCGAACCCGTGCGGTCGGTCGGCGCCGGGCGCGTGGTGAGGGTGTCGTGCGGGGGAGCCTTCGGGATGGAGGTGCTCGTCCGGCACCCCGGCGGCTACTACTCGCAGTACGCCCACCTCGCCTCCGTCACCGTCGACCAGGGCGAGAAGGTGCGGGCGGGCCAGTGGGTCGGGCAGGCGGGCACGACCGGCAACTCGACCGGCCCGCATCTGCACTTCGAGATCCGGCTGACCCCGTATCTGGGGTCGGGGGTCGATCCGCGCAGGTGGCTGGCGGAGCGGGGTGTGAAGCTCTAGCCGCCGCGCCGGGGGAGCCGGAGGCGGGGCACGCGCGGCTCAGTTCGCGGTGCGGGCTTCCTCGATGAGCTGCTCGATGATGACGGCCACGCCGTCGTCGTTGTTCGCGACCGTGCTGCTGGAGGCGGCGGCGATGACGTCCGGGTGGGCGTTGCCCATCGCGTACGAGCGGCCGGCCCAGGTGAGCATCTCGACGTCGTTGGGCATGTCCCCGAAGGCCACGACCTCCTCCGGGCCGATGCCCCGCTCGGCGCAGCACAGGGCGAGCGTGCTGGCCTTGGAGACGCCCGGCGCACTGATCTCCAGGAGCGCGGTGGGGCTGGAGCGGGTGACCTCGGCGCGGGTGCCGATGGCCTCGCGGGCCAGGGCGAGGAAGGCGTCGGGGGTGAGGTCGCCGTGGTGGGCGAGGAGCTTGAGTACCGGCTGGTCGGCCAGGTCGAAGTCCTCGGCGAGCAGCTTCTCGGCGGGGGCGATCGCGATCACCGGGTCGATGTGCACCGGCGGATAGGCGAACTCGTGGCAGATGCCGCCGGTGCGCTCGACCGCGAAGGAGGTGCCGGGGGCGGCGGCGCGCAGCACCTCGATGACGTCGAGGGCCGTCTCGCGCTCCATCGCGCGCAGCTTCACGAAGCGGTGCTGTCCGGGGCCGCCGTGCAGATCGACCACCGCGGCGCCGTTGCCGCAGATCGCCAGGCCGTGGCCGTGCACATGGTCGCTGACGACGTCCATCCAGCGGGCGGGACGGCCCGTCACGAAGAACACCTCGATGCCGGCCTGTTCGGCGGCGGCGAGGGCCGCGACCGTACGCGGCGAGACGGACTTGTCGTCCCGCAGCAGCGTGCCGTCCAAGTCCGTGGCGATCAGCCGGGGACGGGGCTGGGCGGGCGCGGGGTGCTGGGCTGCTGCGGAGGTCGTCACCTCCGCATTGTTTCGCATATGCCGCAGAGCCGTGCTGCCGGGTGCACATTTGAGTGGGGGTGAGCGCTGGTGAGTGATATCACAGCGTGCCGGGGGCTGCCGGTCCGGTCGCCCCCGGTCGCCTCGTACGGCATCAGGCCAGGCGGGCCGCCGCCTCCCGCGCGATCTGCTCGTAGCCCTGCTCGTCGGCGGCGAAGACCGAGTCCGCGATGGGCATGTGGACCACGAGCTCGGTGAAGCCGAGTTCCGCGTACGGCCGCGCGAACTCGACGAAGGCGTCCACCGAGCGCAGCGGGTGGGCGCCGGCCGCGTACGTGTCCGGGTTGAACTCGGGTGTGAAGCCCGTGAGCAGGATCTTGTCCAGCTCGGCCACGTCCCGGCCCTGCTCGGCGCAGGCCTTGCCCAGCTTGGCCACCTGTGCGGCCACCGCTTCGACGGACTGCTCGGGCGTGCCCGCCTCGTACAGCTTCGGGTCGCCCGTGGTCACCCACGCCTGGCCGTGCCGCGCAGCGAGCCGCAGCCCGCGCGGGCCGGTGGCGGCGACGGCGAGCGGCAGCCGCGGGGACTGCACGCAGCCGGGGAGGTTGCGCGCCTCGGTCGCCGAGTAGAACGCGCCCTCGCTCGTGACCTCCGCCGGCTCGCTCAGGAGCCGGTCGAGCAGCGCCACGAACTCGGCGAACCGGTCCGCACGCTCCTTCGGCGTCCACTGCTCCTCGCCCGGCTTCTTGAGGGTGGTGGCGTCGAAGCCGTTGCCGCCCGCGCCGATGCCGAGGGTGATCCGGCCGCCGGAGATGTCGTCGAGGGAGATCAGTTCCTTGGCGAGGGTGACCGGGTGCCGGAAGTTCGGCGAGGTCACGAGGGTGCCCAGGCGCAGCGTGCTGGTCGCGGTGGCGGCCGCGGTGAGCGTCGGAATCGCACCGAACCACGGGCCGTCGCGGAAGGTCCGCCAGGCGAGGTGGTCATAGGTGTACGCGGCGTGGAACCCGAGTTCCTCGGCGCGCTGCCACTTCTCGCGGCCGCCGCGAAGCCAGGGGGTGGTGGGGAGGATGACGGTGCTCAGGCGCATGGTCCTCAGCGTACGTCGGGGGCGGGGTGGCTTCCCGGGGCTGCGGGGGGCGGAGCGACCCTGAAACGCCGCCCACGCCCCTTGTTGAAATTCCAAGCTACGGAATACATTTTCCGCGATGTGATGACGGGGGCGCTCATCTCGTGATGATCCGGGCAAACCCCCGCGAGTGAAGAGGGGAGTCCCGTGCACAGCAGCACCTCGCCGGTCCGTAAGGCCGCGGCCGAACTCGTCGGTACCGCGGCCCTGGTGGCCGTCGTCGTCGGATCGGGGATCCAGGCCGCGGGCCTCACGCGGGACACCGGGGTCCAGCTGCTCGCCAACTCGCTCGCGTCGGCGATCGGGCTCGGCCTGCTGATCGCGCTGTTCGGCCCGGTCTCGGGCGGTCATCTCAATCCGGTGGTGACCCTGTCGGCCTGGTGGCTGGGGCGGCGCGACGGCAGCGGGCCGGGGACACGGGAGGCGCTCGCGTACGTCCTGGCGCAGACCGCGGGGGCGGTCGCCGGAGCGCTGCTCGCGGAGGCGATGTTCGGGCGGGCGCAGGTCGTGTGGTCCACACAGGAGCGGACCGGGGGCCGGCTGCTGCTCGGTGAGGTGGTCGCCACCGCCGGTCTGGTGCTGCTGATCTGCGGTCTGAACAGGATCGGCCGTCCGCAGCTCGCGCCGGTCGCGGTGGCGGCGTACATCGCGGCGGCGATCTGGTTCACCTCGTCCGGCTCGTTCGCCAATCCGGCGGCGAGCGTCGGGCGCGCCTTCACGGACTCGTTCACCGGGATCTCCCCCGGCTCGCTGCCGGGGTTCATCACGGCTCAGCTCGCGGGCGGCGCGCTGGGGCTCGCGCTGGCGGCCCTGCTGTACGGGAAGCCGGGTGGGCAGGAGGAGTCGGGCGTACGCGAGGGGTCGCGCGGGCAAGGGGAGCTGGGCGGGCAGCGCGAGGTGGGCGCCGCGGGGGAGGTCAGCCCGGGAAGCGCAGGTAACGCGGCGGTACGGCTGCGGTCAGCCACACCCCGTTCGCACTGACGCGGAAGACGTGCCCGTCCCGGTGCATCGCGCCCGCGTCCACGGAGAGGATCACGGGACGGCCGCGGCGGGCGCCCACGCGGGTGGCGGTCTCCCGGTCCACCGAGAGATGGACGTCGTGCCGGGCCATCGGGAGCAGCCCGTCGGTGCGGATCGCGTCCAGGTGGCGGGCCACCGTGCCGTGGTAGAGGTACGCGGGCGGAACGGCGGGCGGCAGGTCGAGGTCCACCGGGACCGTGTGGCCCTGGCTGGCGCGGATCCGGCCGCCGTCGACCGCGAAGCGCTTCTTGTCGTTGACGGCCACCACGTGGTCCAGTTCGGCGCGCGTGAACACGAAGCCGTGCGCGGCCGCGGCGGCGATCAGGGTGTCGATCTCGACCCAGCCGTGGGCGTCGAGGGTGAGTCCGATGCGCTCGGGCTGATGGCGCAGGTGTCTGGAGAGATACTTCGAGACCTTTATGGTCCGCCTCTCGTCGGGTGTCGTGTGGGTCATCGCCCCAGGATGCCGGGGCGGCTCCGGCGGACGCATCAGGATTTACGGACCCGCGATCCGCGGCAGCGCGGCGTGGAGATCCAGTCGGCTCCGAATTCCCCGAAAATTTACCGGACTTAGGCATGATCCACAGGTAACCCTGGTTATCCACAGGCTGGTTGGCGAAAGTGTGGACAACCCTGCGGGGTCACCGGCCCGCTGGGGACAACTCGACTGTGGCACAGGGGACTTGGCCAACTCAGGTTTTCTCGCCCTGTTTTGCCGCGAGTGCGTCCAAGGTCCTTGCGTGCACCTCGCGTTCGGCTGCCGTGGCGATGAAGACGGAAAGCCCTTCGACGCCAACAAGCCCACGTACCGCATCAATTGTGCGTATGGGCAGAGCCACCGGAATGTCGCCGGAGGGGGCCGGAACGGAAGGCGCCGCGCCCAGGTGCTGCTGGAGGTGGCGGGTGGCGAACATCCGCATCGCGCGGGCCAGTTCGGCGTCCACGGTCTGCTGGGCGAGCGGCCGCAGGCGTCGTACGAGCGCGGCCGCCTCGGCGGCGTCCGCGTCGGTCGGCGGCTGATGTTCCAGATACCGCAGGAAGACATGCTCGGTCGTGAACTCCAGGAAACGGGAGGCGATGTGCTCCACCTGCACCCGCAACTCCCGCAGATGGCCGGAGATCGCTCGCAGCGGCACCCCGGCCGCGTGCAGTTCCGCCGCCACGGCCAGCTCCTGCGGACTCGGCACGAGGAACTCGTCCGGGCGGCCCGGAATCCTTTCCAGGACGCCGAGTTCTATCGCCTCCTCGACCGCCGCCTCGTCCGGGTTCCCGCCGAACTTGCGGTCCAGCTCCTCGCGGGTGATCCGGTCCGCCTCCTCGTCGGTCCAGGGACCGTCGACCTCGGCGACCAGGCCGAGCACACCGCCGAGACCGCGGCCGGAGTCCCAGGCCTCCAGGAGCTCCTTGATGGAGGCCAGGGTGTAGCCGCGGTCCAGGAGGTCGGCTATCTGCCGCAGCCGGGCCAGGTGGGCGTCGCCGTACACGTTCGACCGGCCCCTGCGCTCGGGGCGGGGGAGCAGGCCGCGGTCCTGGTACGCACGGATCGTGCGGACCGTGGCGCCGCTGTGGTGGGCGAGATCCTCGATCCGGTACTCGGCGCGTTGCCCCGCGCCCGGCTTGCGGTCCGCATCCGCCAGCCGCTCCGTATCCGCCGGCCGGTCCGCACCCGCACCCCGTTCCGCGCCCGCCGACCGTTCCGTACCCGCCTGCCGACCCGCGCCCGCCCGCTGCTCCGTCACTCGCCCGCCCCTCCTGCCCCTCCCGGCCCGCCCGTGGCCCTCGGCGCCCGACCCTACCCACGCCCCTACAGGGGCGGCTCCACCCGTGCGATCGCCCGCAGCGCCTTCGGTGTGAAGCGGGACATCAGGTGGGCGCCGCGTGCCTCCGGGGTCACGGGGACCACCGCCCGGTCGGTGAGCACCGCGTGCAGGATCGCATCGGCCACCTTCTCCGGCGGATAGTTGCGCAGCCCGTACAGCCGGGAGGCGCGCTTCTGCCGGCGCTTCTCCTCGGCCGCGTCGACCCCGGCGAAGCGGGCGGTCGCGGTGATGTCGGTGTTCACGAAGCCCGGGCAGACCGCCGTCACGCCGATGCCCTGACCGGCCAGCTCGGCCCGCAGGCACTCGCTGAGCATCAGGACGGCGGCCTTCGAGGTCGCGTACGCGGGCAGCGCCTTCGAGGGCTGATACGCCGCCGCGGACGCGGTGTTGACGATGTGGCCGCCCTGGCCGCGCCCGGCCATCTGCGCGCCGAAGAGGCGGCAGCCGTGGATCACGCCCCACAGGTTGACGTCGAGGACCTTCTTCCAGTCCTCGGGCGTGGTCGCGAAGAAGGAGCCGGAGAGCCCGATCCCCGCATTGTTGACCAGCACGTCGACGATCCCGTACTCGGCGGCGACCTTCGCGGCCAGCTTCTCCATGGCCGCCTCGTCGGAGACGTCCGTCTGCTCGCCCCAGGCCTCCGCCGCGCCGATCAGGCCCGCCAACTCCGCGGTGCGTGCGGCCCCTTCACCGTCCCGGTCCACCGCGACCACCCGCGCGCCGGCCTCGGCGAAGGCGAACGCGGTGGCCCGTCCGATGCCGCTCGCGGCCCCGGTGACGAGGACGAGCTGTCCGCCGAAGCGCTGCGCGTACGCGTCGGCACGGCGGCCCTTCCTGACGGGCTCGGTGCGGGCCGTGGCGGGCACCGAGCCCGGCGCCTCGGCCGATATCACGAACTCACGTATCCACGAAGCAAGTTGATCGGGGCGCGTCCGCGGCACCCAGTGCTTGGCCGCCACCGTCCGGCGGGTCAGCCGGGGCACCCACCGCTCCAACTCGTCGTAGAGCTGCGGCGACAGGAAGATGTCGCCGGTGGGCGTGATCAGCTGCACAGGGGCGTGTGCGCGGGCGTCGGGGCGTGGGCGGCGCAGCCGCGCCCGTACGTTGTCCCGGTAGAGCCAGGCGCCGTGGGCGGCGTCCGAGGGCAGCGAGGACGTCGGGTAGCCGTCACCCGGCACCTTCTCCACGCGCCGCAGCAGCCGCGGCCACTGCTTGCCGAGCGGTCCGCGCCATGCGAGCTCGGGCAGGACGGGGGTGTGCAGCATGTACACGTACCAGGACTTGGCGCCTTGGCCGAGCAGCTGGCCCACCTTGCGCGGGGTCGGCCGCGTCATGCGCTTCTTGATCCAGTGGCCGAAGTGGTCAAGGGACGGGCCGGATATGGAGGTGAAGGAGGCGATCCTGCCGCGCGTGCGCTCCACCGTCGTGAACTCCCAGGCCTGCACCGAGCCCCAGTCGTGGCCCACCAGGTGGACGGGGGCGTCGGGGCTCACGGCGTCCGCGACGGCCAGGAAGTCGTCGGTCAGCTTCTCCAGCGTGAAGCCGCCGCGCAGCGGGGCCGGTGCGGTGCTGCGGCCGTGGCCCCGTACGTCGTAGAGCACCACATGGAAGTGCTCGGCCAGCCGCGCCGCGACCTCGGACCACACCTCCTTGGAGTCCGGATAGCCGTGCACCAGAAGGACCGTGGGCCGCCCGGCGTCCCCCAGCTCCGCGACGCACAGCTCGACCCCGCCCGTCCGCACGAACCGCTCGCGCGCACCGTTCACCTGTCCGCTCCCCACACTCACGCCTCCGCTTCCCGTCTCCCGGCGCCCGCCGCGCACGCCTCCGCTGCCTGCCTCCCGGCGCCCGCCACTCACACCCGTACCGCCTTCGCCCTTGCCGTCCCAGCCGCCCTCGCCGCCCAGCGCCGTACATGCGGCAGCTCGTCGTCCAGCCAGAACGCGCTCTCCGCCGGGTCCTTCGAGTCCGTCACCACCAGCAGCTCCTCGAACTTCGCGCCCGTCCCCGGAAGCCGAGATGCGGCTCCACCGCCCACAGGCCCGGCTGCGGCGGATGGTCGGAGAACCGGTACGGGGACCACAGCGGGGACCAGCCGTCCCGGTGCCCGTGCAGGGCGTCGCTCGCGAGCCCCTTCAGGGACTGCGTGCCGAACCCGAACACCGTCGGGTTGAACCGCCGCTCCTTGACCCGGTCCACCTTGTGCGCGATCACGCCGAAGGGGTACGCGCGGTGCCGGTTCGCATAGCCCTGCCGCTGCATCAGACGCTCCACGTCCTCGTAGATCTCCCGCAGCGGCCGCCGCTCGCGCACCTCGGCGAGGATCAGCTCGCGGTGCGCCTCCAGGTCGTCGAGCAGCTTGTCGTGCAGCGGGTTCGGCCCCAGGCAGCCCGAGTAACCGATGTCCGCCGTATGGCCGTTGAAGACCGGAGCCATGTCGAGGATGTACGGCATCCCCTCCTCCAGGACCCGGTTGGTCGGGAAGAACTGCAACGGGACCTTGAACCCCACGAAGGCCGTACGGTCCCCGAACCAGGCGAACGGCAGATGGAACCAGTCCCGCACCCCGCGCTCGCGCAGCCACACCCGCTGCATCCGCGCGGCCTCACGCTCGGTCACCCCGGGGGTGAGCTGCGCGGCCACGGCCTCGGCGCACTCGTACGCGAGCGCCTGCACCTGCCTGAACCCCCGCAGCCGCGCGTCGACTCCGACCCCTGAGCTCATGCCACCCGCCCTGTCCGTCCGGTCATGCGTGCTCTACTCCCCCAAGCTCTCGACTGCGCTCGAGCAGGGGGTACCCCCATCCGTAACTTGACACTGATGAATGTGACAATGCCTGACGGCTGCGTCAAGGGGCGTGCGCAGCCTGTGGAAAACCTTGCGGATACGGGAAGTTGGGCCTGTCCGGTTCGGGACGAGTGGCCGTCACCGCATGCGTAAGGCGCGGATAAATTCCGCCTATGAGCCCTTGTACGCGCGGTAGCCGCCGGATCCTCGCTCTCACCGTCGCCGGCGTGTTCGCCCTCGTGGGATGCGGTGCGCAGGCGGCGGGTGCCGGCGGGAAGAAGGCGGTGGAAGCCCAGGCCGACAAGCCTGCCGGGGCGCCCAACGGCGTCGAGAAGCTGACCGCCGACGAGGCGATCCGACGCAGCCGCGAAGTGATGGCCGGGATCCAGTCGGTCAGACGGGTCTACACGCCGACCGTCCAGCCGGGCAAGGACAGCCCGTTGATCACCTCGGAGGCGGATCTGCGGACCGGCTGTGCGCTCCGCTACGACTTCGGGACGTACGGAAAGACGGACGTCCGGTTCACCACGACAGGCAACAGCCCGGTGGTGTACATGCGCTTGGACGCCGCCGCCCTGAAGAACGAGCACGGCAGCAAGGGCGAGCAGGCGGCCGAGCGGTACGCGGGCAGGTTCGTCGCCGACGACCAGCCGGACATCATGCTGTACCAGCGCCTCGTCTACCCCTGCGAGCTGGATGTCTTCTCCTGGGAGAACACCGAGCCCGGACCCGGGACCCGGTACGAGAAGGGCACGCCGACCGAGATCGACGGCATGCCGGTGCTCCCGGTCGTGCAGACCAACGCGGACAGCGAAGGCAACGCCGCGCAGACCGCGTACATCGCGCTGCGCGGCAAGCCGTACATCGTGCGGCAGTCCTCGGAGGGCTACCGCGCGGATCTCAGCCGCTTCGACGAGGAGTTCGGCATCGAGGCACCGGGTCCGGGGCAGACCGTGCCGATGGCGGAGTTCAACGCGTTCCTCGGCATCGAAGCCCCCCACTGGGAGATCGACGTCCACTGACCCCGCAGCCCCCGCCTCAAGTCGTACCCCTACGGGCCCGTACGCCCAAAGACGGAGACGCAGACAGGAACCAGGTCTGACGCCGGAGGTGACGCGCGCCACTACCTTCGGAATGTGACTGTGATCGCGACCGAAAGCCTGAGCAAGCGGTTCCCCAGGGTGACCGCTCTTGACCGGCTCTCCATGGACATCGGCCCGGGTGTGACCGGACTCGTCGGTGCCAACGGAGCCGGCAAGTCCACGTTGATCAAGATTCTTCTTGGTCTGTCCCCCGCTTCCGAGGGCCGTGCCGAAGTGCTCGGTCTGGACGTCGCGACCAAGGGGGGCGAGATCCGCGAGCGGGTCGGGTACATGCCCGAGCACGACTGCCTGCCGCCGGACGTCTCGGCCACCGAGTTCGTCGTCCACATGGCCCGGATGTCGGGGCTGCCGCCGGCCGCCGCGCGCGAGCGCACGGCCGACACCCTCCGCCACGTAGGCCTCTACGAGGAGCGCTACCGCCCCATCGGCGGCTATTCGACCGGCATGAAGCAGCGGGTCAAGCTGGCCCAGGCGCTCGTGCACGACCCGGACTTGGTCTTCCTCGACGAGCCGACCAACGGCCTCGACCCGGTCGGCCGCGACGAGATGCTGGGCCTGATCCGCCGTGTGCACACGGACTTCGGCATCTCGGTGCTCGTGACGAGCCACCTGCTCGGCGAGCTGGAGCGCACCTGCGACCACGTCGTCGTGATCGACGGCGGCAAGCTGCTCCGCTCCAGCTCCACCAGCGACTTCACCCAGACCATGGCCACCCTCGCGGTCGAGGTCACCGACACCGACGCGCACCCGGACGGCACCCGGGCGGTACGCGAAGCGCTCGCCGCCCGCGGGGTCACGCTCCAGGCCACCACCGAGGAGGGCCTGCCCGGCGCCGGCCACATCCTGCTGCTCGAAGCGACCGGCGAGGAGACGTACGACCTCGTCCGCGACACCGTCGCCGAGCTCGGCCTCGGCCTCGTCCGGATGGAACAGCGCAGGCACCACATCTCCGAGGTGTTCAAGGACGAGCCCGCGCCCGAGGAGGTAACGGCCCGATGAGCACCCCGAACAGCACGGCCCAGACCCAGATCCACAACATCGGCTACCGCAAGTACGACGGCCAGCGCCTCGGCCGCGCGTACGCCCGCCGCTCGCTCTACTCGCAGTCCCTGCGCGGCGCGTACGGCCTCGGCCGCAGCGCGAAGTCCAAGGTCACGCCGATGATCCTGTTCGCCGTGATGTGCGTGCCCGCCGCGATCATCGTCGCGGTGGCCGTGGCCACCAACGCGACCAAGCTGCCCATCGAGTACACGCGGTACGCGATCGTCACGCAGGCGATCATCGGTCTCTACCTCGCGGCCCAGGCACCTCAGTCCGTCTCGCGCGACCTGCGCTTCAAGACGGTGCCGCTGTACTTCTCGCGCCCCATCGAGCGCGTGGACTATGTGGTGGCCAAGTTCGCCGCCATGGCCACGGCCCTGTTCATCCTGACCGGGGCGCCGGTGATCGTCCTCTACGTGGGCTCGCTGCTCGCCAAGATGGACTTCACGACCCAGACCAAGGGATTCGCCCAGGGGATGGTCTCCGTGCTTCTGCTCTCGCTGCTCTTCGCGGGCATCGGCCTGGTGATGGCCGCGCTGACCCCGCGCCGCGGTTTCGGTGTCGCCGCCGTGATCGCCGTCCTGACCATCTCGTTCGGAGCGGTCTCCACCGTCCAGGCCATCGCGGACGCGCAGGGCTCGACGGGCGCGGTCGAATGGCTCGGCCTGTTCTCGCCGATCACCCTGATCGACGGCGTGCAGACCGCCTTCCTCGGTGCGGGCTCCTCCTTCCCGGGCGCCCACGGCCCCGGCGCCGGCCTCGGCCTCGTCTACCTCCTGGTCGTCCTCGCGCTGATCGCCGGCTCGTACGGAGCCCTGATGCGCCGCTACCGGAAGGCGGGGCTGTGACCATGACCGGCATCGACCACGGAAAGGCCGGGCTCTAGAACCATGGCCACCATCGAAATCGACCACGTCAGCCGCTGGTTCGGCAATGTCGTCGCCGTCAACGACGTCACGATGACCATCGGCCCGGGCGTCACCGGCCTGCTCGGCCCGAACGGCGCCGGCAAGTCCACCCTGATCAACATGATGGGCGGCTTCCTCGCCCCCTCCACCGGCTCGGTCACGCTCGACGGGCGGCCGATCTGGAAGAACGAGCAGATCTACAAGGAGATCGGCCTCGTCCCCGAGCGCGAGGCGATGTACGACTTCCTCACCGGCCGTGAATTCGTCGTCGCCAACGCCGAGTTGCACGGCCTGGGCAAGAAGGCCGCCGAACTCGCCCTCGCCACGGTCGAGATGGAGTATGCGCAGGACCGCAAGATCGGCACGTACTCCAAGGGCATGCGCCAGCGCGTGAAGATGGCCTCCGCTCTGGTCCACGACCCGTCGGTGCTGCTGCTCGACGAGCCCTTCAACGGCATGGACCCGCGCCAGCGCATGCACCTCATGGAGCTGCTGCGGCGCATGGGCGCGGAGGGCCGTACGGTCCTGTTCTCCTCGCACATCCTCGAAGAGGTGGAGCAGCTCGCCTCGCACATCGAGGTGATCGTGGCCGGACGGCATGCGGCCAGCGGCGACTTCCGCCGGATCCGGCGCCTCATGACCGACCGCCCGCACCGCTACACCGTCCGCTCCAGCGACGACCGCAGGCTGGCGGCCGCGCTGATCGCGGACCCGTCCACCGCGGGCATCGAAGTCGACCTCACCGAGGGCGCGTTGCTCATCCAGGCCGTCGACTTCGGCCGCTTCACCGAGCTCCTGCCGCGGGTCGCCCGCGACCAGGGCATCCGGCTCCTGACGGTCTCGCCCTCGGACGAGTCCCTGGAATCGGTCTTCTCCTACCTCGTCACGGCCTGAAGGGAGCGACGACCTCATGTACGACCCCACAGTCGCCCGTCTCACCTACCGGGCCCTCCTCGGCCGCCGCCGCGCGCTGATCCTGTTCCTGCTGCCCGTGCTGCTCATCGCCATCTCGGTGGCGGTACGGGCCCTCACCGGCGCCGACGACCAGGTCGCCGCGGATGTGCTCGGCGGGTTCGCGCTCGCCACGATGGTCCCGCTGATCGGCGTCATCGCCGGTACGGGTGCCATCGGGCCCGAGATCGACGACGGTTCCGTGGTCTATCTCCTGTCCAAGCCGGTCAAGCGGCCCACGATCATCACCACCAAGCTCATCGTGGCGATCGGCGTGACCATGGCCTTCTCGGCCATCCCCACGTTCATCGCGGGCATGATCCTCAACGGCAACGGACAGCAGGTGGCGGTCGCCTACACCGTCGCGGCCCTCGTCGCCTCGATCGCGTACGCGGCCCTCTTCCTCCTCCTCGGCACGGTCACCAAGCACGCGGTGGTCTTCGGGCTGGTCTACGCCCTGGTCTGGGAGGCGCTCTTCGGCTCGCTGGTGGCCGGCGCGCGCACCCTGTCCGTCCAGCAGTGGTCCCTGGCCCTCGCCGAGAAGGTCGCGGGCAGCGACCTGGTGAAGTCCGACGTGGGCCTGCCGGTCGCGGTCGTGCTGCTCGCGGCGGTCACGGCCGGGGCCACCTGGTACGCGGGCCAGAAGCTGCGCACGCTGACGCTGGCCGGCGAGGACTAGGCCGACCGCGCGTCAACAGGAGCCCGGGACCTACGACTTGTGTCGGTCCCGGGCTCCTCCCGTTGCCTGATCCACCCGGGTGCGGCCCCCTCGTAACGTCGCAGCCATGCGCATCGGAATCCTCGGAACAGGCCATGTGGGCAAGGCGATCGCCGCCGGAGCGGCAGCGGCGGGACACGAGGTCGTCTTCGGCTCACGCACCCCCGACACCCGCGCCGACCTCGGGCACCCGGCGGTCAGCCACGCGGCGGCGATCGCCGGGAGCGACCTGGTCGTCAACGCTCTGACCAGCAACGCCTCCCTGCCCACGCTCACCGCGCTCGCCGCCGAGCTCGACGGGAAGGTCCTGCTCGACATCGGCGTGGACCTCACCGCCGAGCTCGGGCTCGCCCACCCGAACTCCAGCCTCGGCGAGAAGCTCCAGGCCGCGCTGCCCGGCACCCGCGTGGTGAAGTCGCTCTGCACCATCGACAACGAGGCGATGGCCCAGCCCCTGAAGACCTTCGGCACCCCGACCACGATCTTCCTGTCGGGCGAGGACGCCGCCGCGAAGGCCGTGGTCGGCGCCTTCCTCGAAGACCTGGGCTGGGACCGGGCGGACCAGCTCGACCTGGGCGGCATCACCACGGCCCGCGGCCAGGAGCACTTCGCGCTGCTCTTCATGGCGGTGGGGGACGCACTGCAGAACTACACGTTCAACTTCCGGCTGGTCACCCCGCAGGCACCCTGACGCACCGTGGGCCGCTCCTCGTCGCTCCCGTCGCGCAGGCTCCCGCGGCCCGGGTGATGATCAAGGGGTGACCGAGCAGCCGGCCCCCGCCCCGGAGCGCTCGCCCGAGCCGTCCCGACCGGTGCGGAGCTGGGTGCGCTCCGCCCCCGGCACGCACGTCTGGCTGCTGATCATCTTCTGCACCAGCCTGGTGATCGTCTTCGCCACGGACCCGTACGAGACGTATCTGCTGCACCGCAACAGCAGCAACCTGGTGCAGCTGAACGAACGCCCCGTCCGTGCCCTGCTCCTCAGCGCCTTCTGGATCGAGAACCCGAGCTCGCTCCCCCTGTACGTGGTCCTCTTCGAGCTGATCCACGCACGGGTGGAGCGGGCGCTCGGCACGCTGCGCTGGCTGATCGTGGTGGCCACGGCGCACATCGCGGCGACGCTCATCAGCCAGAAGGCGGTCCTGTACCGGATCCAGCACCATGACGCCCCGCGCCATCTGATCCATGTGGTCGACATCGGCGTCTCGTACGGCCTCGCGGCCTCGGCGGGCATCCTGACGTACCTGCTCCCCGGCCGCTGGAAGTTCGCCTACGCGGTGGCGGTCATCGCGTTCTTCGCGATCCCGCTGGCCGCGGACGCCACGTTCACCGACCTGGGCCACGCCATCGCCCTCACCATCGGCTTCGCTTTCTGGCCGCTGACGCGGGGGCGGGCGCGGCATCCGGAGTACCGGAGGTAGGCAGGCGCGCTGGGTGCGGAAGAGGTGGGGGTCGAACCCACACGGGCAGTCCCCTGCCCCGACACTTTTCGAGAGTGCGGCCGGCGCCGGCTTTCGGCCGGCTCTTCCCGGTGCTCGTTTCGTACGGCGCGGAGGATGCGCGGATCGAACGCGCGCGGGGTTTTCGGCCCCGACGACGGCTTAGCAAGCCGCTGCCTTACCACTCGGCCAATCCTCCGGGAGGGGCGGCCCGTGCGGCATCGCGCACGAGAAAGCCGCCCCGGGCTGCTCACAGGGCGGCTGCGACGGAGTGCGGTGAACTACTCCGGAGCCGGGTGCTGTGAACTGCCCTGTCGGGAGCTCGACGAGCTCGAGATGGACATCGTCGTGCTCCTCTCCCAGCGGGCGGGCGCCCCGGAACGGGCGCGTGCGGACACCTCTACTGTGCCGTCGGGGTGGGCCGGCCCGCCACTGATTTTCCGGACCGCCGTACGTACAGGCCAGGGGGTTCCGTCCCCTCGGACCTCCGCACCGCACCCGGTGGCGAGGGCCAGTCCGGCCCTCCCGGGACCCCTGCACCGCGCACGCGTGGCAAGGGGTCAGCAAGCCCGGCGCTCCTAGCCGCCCCGGCACCGCACTCCCGCGGCGAGGGTCAGTCGGCCCGGTCCTTCTCGGTCCCCGGAGCTGCTCCCCGATACCGGGCGTTCAGCCCAGCACCCGCAGCAGCACCGCCACATGGCTGTGCTCGACGTCCTTCGAGGCCGTCAGGAGTGTCACCGGGCCCGCGGCCACCAGCTTGCGCAGCTCGTCGAGGGCGGCGGCGGCTTCCGGGGCCGCCAGTTCGGCCTCGTATCGGCTCGAGAACTCCTCGAAGGCGTCCGGTCCCTGTGCGTGGTACCACTTCCGCAGCTCCGCCGACGGGGTCAGGCTCTTGGGCCATACGTCGATGTGCGCCGCGTCCTTCGACAGGCCGCGCGGCCACAGCCGGTCCACCAGGACCCGCTTGCCGTCCGACGGTGAGGGGGCCTCGTAGATCCTGCGGCCGCGAAGGGTGCTCATGCGCCGAGCCTACGACCGGTCGGACGCGACCGCCGGACGGCCGTCCACGGCCCGAGCCCTCGGGCAGAGGCGCCCGGAGCCGCCGGTCAGAAGCCCCCGGAGCAGACCGGCGCCCCCGCGCTCACGCCCCGAGCAACCGCTCCAGGACGACCGCGATGCCGTCCTCCTCGTTGGAGAGCGTCAGCTCGTCGGCCACCGCCTTGAGCTCCTCGTGTGCGTTGGCCATCGCGACGCCGTGGGCCGCCCAGCCGAACATCGGGATGTCGTTGGGCATGTCGCCGAACGCGATCGTGTCCGCCGCCTTGCGGCCCAGCCGGCGCGCCGCCAGGGAGAGGCCCGTGGCCTTCGACAGGCCCAGCGGCAGCAGTTCGACGATGCCCGCGCCGGCCATCGTGACCCCGACCAGCTCGCCCGCGACGCGGTGCGCCACGGCCCACAGCTCGTCGTCCGTCAGCTCGGGGTGCTGCACGTACACCTTGTTGAGCGGCGCCGACCACAGCTCCGAGGCGTCCTTGATCGGCACGTACGGCAGCGGGCCCTCCTGGGCCTGGTAGCCGGGGCCGATCAGCACGTCCCCGTCCACGCCGTCGCGGCTCGCGGCCAGCGACAGCGGGCCGACCTCGGCCTCGATCTTGGCGAGGGCGAGACCGGCCAGCTGGCGGTCGAGCGTGACGGAGGTGAGCAGCCGGTGCTCACCCGCGTGGTAGACCTGCGCACCCTGTCCGCACACCGCGAGCCCCTCGTAGCCGAGGTCGTCGAGGATGTGCCGGGTCCAGGGCACCGCACGGCCGGTGACGACGATGTGCGCCGCACCGGCCTCGGTGGCCGCCGCGAGCGCGTCCCTGGTGCGCTGCGAGACCGTGTGGTCCTCCCGCAGCAGCGTGCCGTCCAGATCGGTCGCGACCAGCTTGTACGGGAAGCCCCCCACGGACCCGCCGGTAGGTGCGCTCACTTGGCGATCGGCTCCAGGACCTCACGGCCGCCCAGGTACGGGCGGAGCACCTCGGGGACGCGGACCGAGCCGTCGGCCTGCTGGTGGTTCTCGAGGATCGCCACGATGGTGCGCGGGACGGCGCACAGCGTGCCGTTCAGCGTCGCGAGCGGCTTGACCTGCTTGCCGTCGCGCATCCGGATCGACAGGCGGCGCGACTGGAACTCGGTGCAGTCCGAGGTCGAGGTCAGCTCGCGGTACTTGCCCTGGGTGGGGATCCACGCCTCGCAGTCGAACTTGCGGGCCGCGGAGGAGCCGAGGTCACCGGTGGCGACGTCGATGACGCGGTACGGCAGCTCCAGCGAGTCCAGCCACTGCTTCTCCCACTCCAGCAGACGCTGGTGCTCGGCCTGCGAGTCCGCCGGGTCGACGTACGAGAACATCTCGACCTTGTCGAACTGGTGGACGCGGAAGATGCCCCGGGTGTCCTTGCCGTGCGAACCGGCCTCGCGGCGGAAGCAGGGCGAGAAGCCCGCGTAGCGCAGCGGGAGGCGGTCCGCCTCGATGATCTCGTCCATGTGGTACGCGGCGAGCGCGACCTCGGAGGTGCCGACCAGGTACAGGTCGTCCTTGTCGAGGTGGTACACGTCGTCGGCGGCCTGGCCGAGGAAGCCGGTGCCGGCCATCGACTGCGGGCGGACCAGCGCGGGGACGAGCATCGGCGTGAAGCCGGCGGCCGTGGCCTGCGCCATCGCCGCGTTCACCAGCGCGAGTTCGAGCAGTGCGCCCACACCGGTGAGGAAGTAGAAGCGCGAACCGGAGACCTTGGCGCCGCGCTCGACGTCGATCGCGCCGAGGATGTGGCCGAGCTCGAGGTGGTCCTTGGGCTTGAAGCCCTCCTCCTCGAAGTCGCGGATGGTGCCGTGCGTCTCCAGGGTGACGAAGTCCTCCTCGCCGCCGACCGGGACACCGGGGTGGACGAGGTTGCCCAGGCGCTGGAGCAGCTCCTCGGTCTCGGCCTTCGCCTTGTCCTGCTCGGCGTCGGCGGCCTTCACGGCGGCCGCGAGCTCCTTGGTCTTCTTCAGGAGCTCCTCGCGCTCCTCGGGCGAGGCCTTGGAGACGAGCTTGCCGATGGCCTTCTGCTCGGCGCGCAGTTCGTCGAAGCGGACGCCGGACGACCTGCGCCGCTCGTCGGCGGAGATGAGGGAGTCGACGAGCGCGACATCCTCACCACGGGCGCGCTGGGAAGCGCGGACACGGTCGGGGTCCTCACGGAGCAGGCGAAGGTCAATCACGGGATCCAGGCTACCGGTGCGGAGGGGCTCCCTTCGAACGGTATGGAGCGCCCTCGGTGTCCCGGCCCGTAGCAGCTCTCCGGCAGCGCTCCGGTCCACCGCGGTCCGTCCCCGCACGGTCCCGGTCCTACCTGCGGATTGTCTCTGTCCACAGAAGTTTTCCACAGGGGTCCATCTCGACCTGGGGACAAGTCGACAACGAACTACGACACAGTCGACAAATGGCTTTCTCGCGGGCACTTCTGTCCACAGGTGGGCATGTCACCCTTCGTCAACCTGTTTCCATTGATCAACACGTTGCAGGGATTCGAATCCACTCGAAAGTGGGTGTACGAGAGGTTTGAACCGGGAATCCTGAGGCGCCGTCCACCGATGCCGAACGCCGGCTTCCGAAATCCACAGATCATGGAGAAGGCCTGTGGATAACTCTGTGGAGCTGTGCACCGCTGTGGACAACCCGCTCTCAACTGCCGCCTGTCACAAGGGGTTTGAGTCAAAGCGGGATGCCGGAATTGCCCCTATCGAGAGGGATAGGGGAATGCGTTGACGGCCTGGTCGACGGCCTGGTGGACGGCCTGGGGAAATGCGCTGCCGCCGGGCGCGCGGGCGCTGCTACGCCCGCCCGTCCTGGGCGCGCGTCAGCCAGTCGGAGGCCGAGACGAAATCGGCGTCCGTGGTGCCGGGGCGCAGCGCGCGGACCTCCGCCGGCGAGACGCCCGCCCTCGGATACGAGCCGAGGAAACGGACCTTCGGGGAGATGCGCTTGAGGCCCATGAGGGCCTCGCCGACGCGGCGGTCCGAGATATGGCCCTCGGCGTCCACGGCGAAGCAGTAGTTGCCGATGCCGGCGCCGGTCGGGCGGGACTGGATCAGCATCAGGTTGACCCCGCGGACCGCGAACTCCTGGAGCAGTTCGAGCAGCGCGCCCGGGTGGTCGTCGCCCAGCCAGATCACGACGGAGGTCTTGTCCGCGCCCGTCGGGGCGGCGGGCCGGGCCGGGCGGCCGACCAGCACGAAGCGCGTCTCGGCGTTCTCGGCGTCGTGGATGTCGGTGACCAGCGCTTCGAGCCCGTACGTGGCGGCGGCGAACTCGCCCGCGAAGGCCGCGTCGAAGCGGCCCTCCTGCACGAGCCGCGCCCCGTCCGCGTTGGACGCGGCCGACTCCCACAGCGCGTCCGGCAGGTGCGCGCGCAGCCAGTTGCGCACCTGGGGCTGGGCGACGGGGTGGCCGGTGACGGTCTTGATGTCGCTGAGCTTCGTGCCGGGACGCACAAGGAGTGCGAAGGCGATCGGGAGCAGCACCTCGCGGTAGATCATCAGCGGTTCGCCGGTGGCGAGTTCGTCGAGGGTGGCGGTGACGCCGCCCTCCACCGAGTTCTCGATCGGGACGAGCGCGGCGGCGGCTTCCCCGTTCCGTACGGCGTCCAGCGCGGCCGGCACCGAGACCATGGGCACGAGCTCGCGGGTCGCGGCCTCCGGGAGCGTGCGCAGGGCGGCCTCCGTGAAGGTGCCTTCCGGGCCGAGGTACGTGTAACGGGTCGCCGACATACCGTCACCCTAATGGGCCGGACGGAGCATGTGCGCCCCGATGGGCGGCCGTCACCCTTCGGGGAGCCGTCCCCTTCGAGAAGCGCCCCTTTCCAGGGGCCGTCGTGCGGCCCTCACCCTTCGAGCAGCCGCTGCCCCACGTACTCGCCCTCGCCCGGCCCGCCCGGCACCGCGTACAGGCCGCTCGACTCGTGCCGGATGAACGCCGACAGCGCGTCCCCGCGGTCCAGCTTGCGCTGCACCGGGATGAAGCCGCGCAGTGGATCGGCCTGCCAGCAGATGAAGAGCAGGCCCGCGTCCGGCGTCCCGTCCGCGGCGATCCCGTCGTGGTACGAGAACGGGCGCCGCAGCATCGCCGCCCCGCCGTTCTGGTCCGGTCGCGAGATGCGCGCATGGGCGTCGAGCGGGATGACCACCTTGCCGTCCGCGCCCACCTTGTCGAGCTCGGGCTCCGTGGTCTCCGTACCGCCCGTCAGCGGTGCGCCGTCCGACTTGCGGCGGCCGATCACCTTCTCCTGCGCGTCGAGCGCGAGCTTGTCCCAGTCGTCGAGCAGCATCCGGATGCGCCGCACGACCGCGTACGAACCCCCGGCCATCCACGCCGGATCGGCCCCCGAGTCCGGCACGAAGATCCGCCGGTCGAAGTCGGGCTCCGACGGCTTCGGGTTGTTCGTGCCGTCCACCTGGCCCATCAGGTTCCGTGCCGTCATCGGCTCGGCGGTGGCGCCCGGCGAACGGTTGAAGCCGTTCATCTGCCAGCGCACCTTCGCCGCCTGCCCGGCGTCCTTCTGCACCGCGCGCAGCGCGTCGAAGGCGACCAGCGCGTCGTCCGCGCCGATCTGCACCCACAGGTCGCCCTCGGACCGCCGCGGGTCCACCTGGTCCGAGGAGAACGGCGGCAGCGGATCGAGCGCGCCCGGCCGCTGCTTCTCCAGACCCGTACGGGAGAAGAAGGTGCGGCCGAAACCGAAGGTGACGGTCAGAGAGGACGGACCCGCGTCCCGGGCCACGGCGGCGTCGGAGCCGCCGCCCTTCATGAGCCGCCGCGCGGTCGCGGACCAGCGCTTGAGGAGCGCCGCCGCCTCCTTGCGGCCGGCGCCCGGCGCGAGGTCGAAGGCGATCAGGTGGCCCCTGGCCTGCAACGGCTGGAGGATGCCCGGCTGGTGGGCGCCGCCCCACGCGACCTCGGTGGAGCCCACGGTGCTGAGCGCGGCCGGTGCGTCCGGCGAGGCGGCGGCGTAGCCGGCCGCACCGCCCGCCGCCCCGAGCACGAGCCCGCCCGCGCCGACGGCGCCCGCGGTCCCGAGCAGCCGCCGCCGCGAGATGCCGTCCACGGAGGCCCGCTCAGCCGTCTCCGTACGGTCCTTGCTGTCCTGCATGGTCGATCAGCCGATCTTCACGTTCTTGCGCACGGTCACCTGGTCGATGTCCGAGGTCCGCACCGTCACCGCGAGCTCCCACTCGCCGCCCATCGGGATCTGCACCCCGGTCGAGGACCAGTGTCCCGTCACGATGCGGTCGGGGGTGACCGGCAGCGGGCCGATGTCCTTGGACTCCAGGGTGAAGGCCACCTGGACCTCGGGGAGGTCGAAGGGCTTGCCGTTGGGGCGCGTGGCCCACACGTGCAGCTCGTTGGAGCCCGTACGGCCCGGGGTCAGGTCGATCCGGACCTTGCCCTTGCCGTCCTCGCCCTTGGTGTCGAAGGGCAGGGTGAGGTCGAGCGGCTGGTTCACGCCGGCGCCCGCGGAGGCGCCGGACTGCTCCGCCTGCTCCACGGTCCGTCCCGGCTCCGTCGAGGTGAGCACCGTGGTCACCGCGAGCAGCACCACCGCGACTCCCGCCTCGGCGAGCACCGAGCGCCGCAGTCCCGCACGGCCCGGATCCGCGTCCCGCAACTGCTTCTCGCGGGCCGCCGCGACCGCGGCCTGCTGCCGGGCGAGCTGGGCGGCCCGCTTGGGGTTCTTCGGCGCCTTGCCCGAGCCGTCGGCAGAGCGCGCCGAGCCGGAGGCACCCGCCGCACCGGAGGAGGCCGTCGAGCCGGAGGAGCCCGTCGTGCCGGATGCACCCGCCGAACCGGAGGCTCCACCCCCCGCCGCGGCCGCCACCTTGGTCCGCTGCTCGCCGACCTTCGCGGCACCCGCCGCGGGCAGCTCCGCGAGCCGCGCGGTCCACTTGCGCGAGATCCAGCCGATCCCGAGCAGCAGCGCGATCAGGCCGATCTTGACGATGAGGAGCTGCCCGTACGAGGTGCCGGTCAGCGCCGACCACGAGCCGACCTGCCGCCACGACTGGTAGATGCCGGTCGCGGCCAGCACGACCACCGACCAGAAGGCCAGCGAGGAGAACCGGCGCGCGGCCGCGGCCTCGAAGGACGGCACCTTGAACAGCGCCACGAGCAGCGCCGTCAGACCGCCCAGCCAGGCCGCCACGGCCAGCAGGTGCAGCACGTCCACGGGCATCGCGACACCGGTCTGGATCCCGCTGGACGCGTGCTCGGCCAGCGCCCAGGTCGAGGCGATACCCGCCGCGACCACGGTGCCGCCGATACCCAGACCGAAGGTGAGGTCCCGCTTCTCCTTCGCGTCCTCGCGCTTCGCGTACGCCCCGAAGAGCACCGCGATGAACAGCGCCGCCGCCGCGAGCAGCAGCAGCCGCGAGACGAGGGCGGCACCGGTCTTGGTCTCCAGGACCGCGCCGATCCCGCCCAGGTCGAACACGTCGGAGAGCTTGCCGGAGTCCTGGTACGGGCCGCGCAGGAGCAGCAGCGCGAGCGTGGCCGCGGTCAGCGCGACCCAGCCGTACGCCACAAGCCGCTGGAGCGGACGGGCCGTTGCGCCCTTCGGCCAGCAGACGAGCACGAAGGCGGCGCCGCCCACGACCAGGACGAAGGCCGCGTACGAGACATAGCGCGCGAGCCCATAGAGGACACCGACCGCGCCGCCGCCGGCTTCCTGGTTCGAGAGCTGCACGGTGGTGTCGGAGGGCGCGCCGATCGAGAAGCTGAAGGCGCCCGAGACCGGGTGGCTGTCGGTGGAGACCGCCTTCCAGGCCACGGTGAACGTGCCGTCGGGCAGCCCTGCGACCAGGGCCTTCTCGTACGAGGCCGTCTTGCCGCTGCTGACGTCCTTGATCTCGCCCTTGTCGACCCGCTTGCCCTTGGGGTCGAGGACGCGCACCGAGTCGGCCGACATCGCGACCTTCTCGGAGAAGTGCAGCGTGACTTTCCCGGGGGCCTGCTGCACCACCGACCCCTGCCCGGGATCGGTCCCGGTCAGCGCCGCGTGCGCCGAAGCGGGCGCGGCACCGGCGAGCAGAGACCCGGCGACGGCCACGAACAGCAGCAGGAACTGCACGAACGGACTGCGGATCGCGCTCGTACGCAGGCGAGGGGCGGTGGGCAGCATGGCTTGCGGTCCCCTTCTCAGCTGTTCTTCGGGTTGTACGTGGCTTCCTTGACCTCGAGTTCGGCCGTGATCGGGGCCGACTTCTCGAAGCGCAGCTCCACCTCGACCTTGTCGCCGACCTCCGGCAGCTCCTTGAGGTCCATGAACATCAGGTGGTTGCCGCCGCGCTCGAAGTCGAGCTCGCCGTTCGCCGGGATGTCGAAGGACTTCACGTGCTGCATCTTCTGGCCGACGGTGCGGTGCCCCATCGTCTCCTCGGCGAGCGGGCTGCTCATCGAGACGAGCTTGTCCGCGCCGCCCTTGTTGACGATGGTCAGGAACCCGCCTGCCATGTCCTTCAGTGCGGGCTTCGGGATGTACCCGTCGACCACGCTCAACTGCGGCTTCCCGTCGCCCTGCCGGGCGGACGCCTTGGTGTCGCCGTCACCGGAGCAGCCCGCCAGCGTCAGGGCCGCACCGGCGGCTATGGCGCAGACGAGGGCGGTACGGCGTCGTGTGCCTCGGACCGTCACGGCTTGGCCCCCTTCATGATCTTCGGGAGGTCCTTGGCGTAGTCGTCCGCGGTGGCTTCCTCGCCGTTGTAGATGACATAGCCCGCGTCGGTCTTCGGCGAGAACGCGATGACCTGCTTGCCGTGCGTCGAGGTGATCGAGCCGTCCTTCTCCTTGACCGGCGCCTCGATGGTGATGCCGAGGGTGCGGGCGCTGGCCTGCACGGTCGGGAAGTCACCGGTCAGACCGATGAAGGACGGGTCCTGGGCCTTCATCCACTTGCCCAGGTGCTCGGGGGTGTCCCGGTCCGGGTCGGTGGAGACCATGATGACCTTGAGCTCGGCGAGCTCGGCCTTGGAGAGCTTCTTCTCCAGCTCCTTCTTGGCGACCGCGAGATTGCTCATGGTGAGCGGGCAGACGTCCGGGCAGTGCGTGTAGCCGAAGTACAGGAGCGTCGGCTTGCCCTTGGTCTGCTCGCGCAGGTCGAACTTCTTGCCGTCGGTGTCCGTGAGGACCATGTCCGGCTTCTCGAAGGGCTGGTCGATGACGGTGGCCGCCTTGTCCTCGGTCTGCTCGGACACGGCGGCGGGGGCGTCGCCGCCGTCACCGCTGCCGCACGCCGTCACGGTGAACGTGGCGGCGGCGAGCAGGGCGACGGCGGCAAGGTGCTTGGTGCGCATGGTGAATGGTCCCAAAGGGGGTCAGTTGGAGCTCGGGCTGGTCCGACGGCGGCCGGCCAGGACACCGAAGGCGACACCGGCGGCACCGACCAGGATGCCCACGACACCGAGGACGCGGGCGGTGCCGTCGCTGGAGTCGGCGGAGGCGGTGCTCTGCTCGGCGTCGCCGCCCTTGTCGTCGGTGCTCGACGAGGCCTTGTCGGCGTCGGCACCGCCGCCGTGGTGGTCATCGGCCGCGGCGGAGAGCTTGAGGACGGGCGCCGGCTTCTCCGGCTCCTCGCCGCCCTCGACCGGCTCCTCGATCCAGCGCACGACTTCCTTGTCGCTGTAGGTCTGGAGCGCCTTGAACACCATCTGGTCGGCGTCCTCGGGCAGCTGGCCGAGCGAGACCGGGAACTGCTGGAAGGTGCCGGGCTCGATGCCCTTGTCGTCCGCGGTCCAGGTGACCTTCGAGACGGCCTCGTCGATCTTGTTGCCGTGCACCTCGAGCGGCTTGTCCAGCTTGGACTTGGTGACCTTCACGTCCCAGCCCGGCACCGGCTGCGGCATCACGGACGCGAGCGGCTGGTCGGTCGGGAAGTTGACCTCCAGCTTCACGGTGGAGGCGGTGTCCGACTCGTTCGGGACCTTGAAGTTGACGGTGGCGTACGAGCCCTTGGCGGCCTCACCCTGCGGCTGCACGGAGACGTGCGCGAAGGCCGTACCGGAGAGCAGGACGACGGAACCGGCGGCGACGGCGGATGCGGTCACCAGACGGGAGACACGGGAGACACGGGAAGCGGTCATGGAACGCATGGAACGCATGGAACGCATGGAAGACATGGCAGAAACTCCACTCGGCAGTGGTGAAAGGTGTCGGGAGACGCGCGGGCCTCGTGCGGCCGCGCGTGAACGCCGCGCGACACCTTCCGGTTTCCGTGAGGCTCCCTGTGAAGCGCTCCGAGGAGGTGCCGCGTCAGGCGGCGAGTGCGAACCCGTCCGCGGGCGGCCCGCGCCGGACCACGGTGTGCGCGAGTGCGGTCGTACGGGGCTTCGCGGGCGCGTCCGGCAGCGTGCCCCAGGCGCCCGCGAGGGCTCCGGGCGCGGCGGACAGACCGCTCTGCAGGGCCCGTACGAACGACAGGGCGGCGCGCAGGGACCGTACGAGCGCCCCCTCCGCGACCCCGTGCGCCGACAGCACCGAGAGCTCGATGACGCGGTTCAGCGCGAGATCGCCGCGGCGGAGCAGCCAGCCGAGGACGAGCGCGGCCAGCAGGTGGCCGAGCAGCATCGGCAGATCGGGCAGCAGACCCGCACCCTGCGCCATGCCGTCCGGCATGTGGTGGGCGTGCCCGCCCGAGGTCGGCGGGGCCAGGCCCGCGTCCGCGAGGATCCCGTACGCCTGGTGGGGGCTGGTGACCACGGCCCCGGCCCCGCACAGCAGACCCTTGGCCTGCTCCATCGCGGTGTGGTCGGCCATGTGCTGCGCCGCCACCGTCTGGCCGTGCCCGAACAGCGAGTGCAGGCCCAGCTGCCCCACGGCCAGCGCCCCGGCGAGCGCCGCCGAGGAGCGCGGACGCCCCGCGAGCGGCACGGCCACCGCGAGCGTCAGGAGGAACCCGAGCCCGAGCGACCACACGGGCACGGCGCCATGGGAGGCGAGGATGTGACCGCCCGCGGACAGCGCGACACAGACCGTGGCGAACGCCACGGCCCTCAACAGCCGGAACTCGCTACGAGTCCGCCGGGCGCGCGGGTGGGGGGCAGTCATGACCGGCTCATCATCGCACTGGGCTTATCCCGTCCGTACGGCAGGTCCGCAAGGTCCGGAACGCGGCATTCTGCGGGCGCGGGCCCACGGCGTTCCGCGGGCGCCGGCCCGCGGCACTGCGCGGTGCCGGCCCACGGCGGGTGATTCCCTTACACCCGGCGTCGTACGCGGCACATCCGCCGTATGGGCGGCATCACGTCAACTGCGCGATTGCGCACGGCCGTAGGCGGCAATACGTACTCGTATGTCGAGCCGCAGCCAGGAGGCCTGAGCATGAGCCTTTGGTGGTCACTCCACTTGCGGCGCGAGGCTGCCAGCGTCCCGCTGGCCCGGCGGCTCCTGCTCGGCACCATGGAGACCGCGGGCGTCGACCCCGACATCTCCTTCGAACTCTCGGTCGCGCTCACCGAGGCCTGCGCCAACGCGGTGGAGCACGGCGCCGCCGCGCACCGCTCGGCCCAGGACGCGTACCAGGTCACGGCCTATCTGGACGGCGAGCGGTGCCGCATCGAGGTGGCGGACTCGGGCCCCGGGTTCCCCCTCGCCACGATCGAGCGCCCGACGGCCGCCCCGGACCGCACACCGCCCGCCGAACAGGTCGCGGAGCACGGCCGGGGCCTGGGGCTGATCGAGGAGCTCGCCGACCATGTCTCGTTCGCGAACCGGGACGGCGCGGGCGCGGTGGTGAGCTTCGACAAGATCCTCAAGTGGCGCAAGGATTCACCGCTGGTCACGGTGTAGCGCCGGGTCTCCGCTCACGTTGATACGTCCGGTGCGCGCAGCACCGAGCACAGCGCGTCCACCGCGGCCCCGTACGCATGCTCCGGCGCCGCCGCGTACCCCACCACCAGTCCGTCCGGACCGGGCCCGGCCGCCTCCGGGTGCCGGAAGGCGGAGAGGCCGTCGAGGGCGATCCCGGCCCGCCGCGCCCGGTCGAGCACCGCCTGCTCCGTCCCCTCCGGCAGCCGCAGCACCGCATGCAGTCCCGCCGCGATCCCGGTGGCCCCGACGTGCGGCGCGCGTGCCGCCAGCGCATCGAGCAGCCTGTCACGCCGGCCCCGGTAGCGCTGCCGCATCCGGCGCACATGCCGGTCGTACTGCCCGGACGCGAGGAACTCCGCGAGCGTCAGCTGGTCCAGCGCACTGGCCCACGCCTCCCGCTCGCCCTTCACGGACAGCACCTGGTCCACCAGATGTCCCGGCAGCACTATCCACCCCAGCCGCACCGCGGGCGACAGGCTCTTGCTCACCGAGCCGAGGTAGACCACGCGCTCGGGGTCCAACCCCTGTACGGCGCCCACGGGTTCGCGGTCGTAGCGGAACTCCCCGTCGTAGTCGTCCTCCAGGACGAGCCCGCCGCGCCGCCGCGCCCAGTCCACGACGGCCGCCCGCCGCCCGGGCGCCAGCGGCCCGCCGGTGGGGAACTGGTGCGCCGGGGTCAGCAACGCGGCCCGCACCCCGGACGCCAACTCCCCGACGCGGGCGCCCTGTTCGTCCACCTCGACCGGCACCGTACGCACGGACGCGGCGGCCAGCAGCGAGCGGTGGAAGCCGAGCCCGTACGCCTCCACGGCCAGCGGCCCGCGCAGCACCCCGCGCCCCGAGCCGCCGGCCCCGCCGAACAGCAGCCGCAGCGCGTGCGCGAACCCGGAGCAGACCACGATCCGTTCCGGCGAGGTCCGCACGCCCCGCACCCGCCCCAGATACTCCGCGAGCGCCGCACGCAGCTCGGGCCTGCCGCGCGGATCCCCGGGCCCGAAGGCCTCGTTGGGCGCGGCGGTCAACGCCCGCCGGGCGGCGGCGGCCCAGGCGGTGCGCGGGAACGAGGACGGGTCCGGCTTGCCCTGCCCCAGGTCGTGCACCACCGCCCGGCGCTCGACGGCGGCGGGCGCGCGCGGCGCGGCGGCGGGCGCGGTCCGCGAGGCCACCCGCGTCCCCGACCCCTGCCGCGCCGTCAGCCACCCCTCGGCGACCAGCTCGGCGTAGGCGCTCGCGACCGTGTTCCGGGTGAGCCCGAGATCGGCGGCGAGCGACCGGTACGGCGGCAGCTTCTGCCCGGGCCGCAACCGCCCCTCGCGTACGGCGGAACGCAGCGCGCGGATCAGCGCAGCCCGCCGGCTGCCCCCGCCGCCGAGCTCCAAGTGCAGGTCGGCACCGATCCGTCCGGCCTGCTCGGCCCAGGTGTCACCCATGGTGGGGACCCTATTAGGCGCATACGGAAGGGGCGGTACGCAGCCGCGTACCGCCCCCTCACCGCAAGCAGAGGGCTCAGCCCTTCAGGGAAGCCATCCAGGCCTCGACGTCCGCGCTCGTACGGGGCAGCGCGTCCGAGAGGTTCCGGTTGCCGTCCTCCGTCACGAGGATGTCGTCCTCGATCCGGACGCCGATGCCGCGGTACTCCTCGGGCACCGTCAGGTCGTCGGCCTGGAAGTACAGACCCGGCTCGACCGTCAGGCACATGCCCGGCTCAAGGGTGCAGTCGACGTAGGTCTCACGGCGCGCGGCGGCGCAGTCGTGGACGTCCATGCCGAGCATGTGGCCGGTGCCGTGCAGCGTGAAGCGGCGCTGGAGGCCGAGCTCAAGGACCTTCTCCGCCGGGCCTTCGAGCAGGCCCCACTCCACCAGCTTCTCGGCGAGCACGCGCTGCGCGGCGTCGTGGAAGTCGCGGTAGTTGGCGCCCGGCTTCACGGCCGCGATGCCCGCCTCCTGGGCCTCGTACACCGCGTCGTAGATCTTCTTCTGCAGCTCGGTGTAGCGGCCGTTGATCGGCAGGGTGCGGGTCACGTCCGCGGTGTAGAGCTCGTTGGTCTCCACGCCGGCGTCGAGGAGCAGCAGGTCGCCGGAGCGGACCTCGCCGTTGTTGCGCACCCAGTGCAGGGTCGTGGCGTGCGGGCCGGCGGCGCAGATGGAGCCGTAGCCGACGTCGTTGCCCTCGACGCGGGCGCGCAGGAAGAACGTGCCCTCGATGTAGCGCTCGGAGGTCGCCTCGGCCTTGTCCAGGACCTTCACGACGTCCTCGAAGCCGCGCGCGGTGGAGGCGCAGGCCTGCTCCAGCTGCGCGATCTCGAACTCGTCCTTCACGAGGCGCGCCTCGGACAGGAAGACCCGCAGCTCCTCGTCGCGCTCGGCGGTGACCTTGTCGGCCAGGGCCGCCTCGATCCCGGCGTTGTGGCCCCGGACCACACGGGTCGGGCCGGTGGACTCGGCCAGCGCCTCGGCCAGCTTGCGGACGTCGGAGGCGGGGATGCCGTAGAGCTTCTCGGCCTCGGTCAGGGAGTGGCGGCGGCCGACCCACAGCTCGCCCTGGCCGTCCAGCCAGAACTCGCCGTTCTCCCGGTTGGAGCGCGGAAGGAGGTAGAGCGTGGCCTCGTGACCGCCCTCGACCGGCTCGAGGACGAGGACGCCGTCCTCGGTCTGGTTGCCGGTCAGGTACGCGTACTCGGTGGAGGCGCGGAAGCTGTACTCGGTGTCGTTGGAGCGGGTCTTCAGGTTGCCCGCGGGGATCACCAGCCGCTCGCCCGGGAAGGCGGCGGACAGGGCGGCGCGGCGGCGGGCGGTGTGCGCGGCCTGGGCGATCGGCTCCAGGTCGGTCAGCTCGGTGTCCGCCCAGCCCGAGCGCATGGACTCGGCCAGCTCGTCGGACACGCCCGGGTACAGCCCGTTCTTCCGCTGCTTGATGGGCTTCTCGGCTGCTTCTTCTGCTGCGTCGTGGGTGGGCGCGTCAGTGAGCTCTTCGGCCACGAATGCCTCCTCGTAGTGACCTGGGGACCACCGTCCATCGTATGTCCGTACGGAAGGGGGCCCGAGGCCTGGCACCTATGGCCAAAGTCACGCGAAAGGGACTCCGGACCGGTCAGTCGAACCGCGCCGCCAGGAGCACCACATCCTCGGCGCTGTCCTGCTCGTCCCGTCCGTCGGTGAGCACCGTGCGCAGGACGTGGTCGGCGATCGCCCCGGGATCGTCCCGCAGCGCCCGCGGCACGCTCGACGCGGCCGCGTGCAGCCGGGCGAAGGCGCGGTCCATCGGGTCGCCGGTGCGGTGCAGCAGCCCGTCCGTGTAGAGCAGCACCGTCTCGCCCGGCTCCGGTGAGAGCTCCACGCTCGGCGCCTCCCAGCAGCTCAGCATCCCGAGCGGCGCGGACAGCGAGGTCTCCACGAACTCGGTGCGCCGGTCGCCGATGACCAGCGGCGGGGAGTGTCCGGCCCCGGCGAGCACGATCTTGCGCCGGCGCGGCTCGCAGTACGCGAAGAGCGCGGTGGCGCTGCGCGCCGGTTCGGTGAGGCGGAGCAGCAGTTCGAGATCGGACAGGACCGCGACCGGGTCCTCGCCCTCCATCACCGCGTACGCCCGCAGGGACGCCCGCAGCCGGCCCATCGCCGCGACCGCGCTCGGCCCCGACCCGGTGACGGATCCGACCGCGAGCCCGAGCGCGCCTTCCGGCAGCGGCAGCGCGTCGTACCAGTCGCCGCCGCCGCGCGGCCCGGTGCGGTGCCGGGCGGCGAGCTGCACGCCCGCGACCCGGGGCAGCCGGCTGGGCAGCAGCTCCTCGGCGATCGTGGCCATGGTCGTACGGGAGCGCTCCAGCTCGACGAGCCGTGCCGTGTGCTCGCTCGCGTACCGCAGGTACAGGCCGGCCAGATGGCGCTGGCGTTCGACGGGCTCGGCGGGCTCGTCGTACAGCCAGACCGCCGCGCCGAGCCGGCCGCCCGCTCCGGGGCGCTCGGTGTTCTCGCAGGTCAGCGGCAGGGCATAGCTGGCCGCATAGCCGAGCTGGGCGGCCACCGAGCGGTGCCGAGGGTCGAGGTCCTCCTCGTTGAGGAGGTCGGGCTGCGCGATCCCGCACTCGCCGGGTGCGGGCGGACCCGAGCCGTCGAGCAGCCGCCCGTAGGAGGTGGCGCTGCGCGGCACGGTCTCGATGTGGCCGAGTTCGGCCCGCTCGAGACCGAGTCCGGTCATGGTGTCGGGGCCGAGCCCGTCGGCGGGTTCGAGGACGACGAGTCCGCGGCGCGCCCCGACGAGGGCGGCGCCGGCCCGCAGCATCTCGCGCAGGCAGTCCTCGAGCGTGGTGGTGCGCGTCAGGCGCTCGGTCAGTTCGTGGAGCGTGGTGAGGTCGGAGACCCAGCCGGCGAGCCGGTCCTGGATCACGGCCGCCGGTGTGGGCGGCGCGGGGGCGCAGCCGGGCGCCGTCGTGAGCGCGTCGGGCGCCGCAGTGTGCGCGGGGGCGGGAACCGAAGAAGAGCTGGGATCGATTCCGGCCACTTTCGGAAGGTGCGGGGCGTTCATGGCGCGCTGTTCTGCCGGGATTCCGGCCGGTGCATATTGCTCTTTAGCATCGCAAACCCCCATGTCATTCTGCGCCGCCAGCAATAGGTCCACATCTACACGCAGTGGTCTAGGGATGTCCAGCATTGTCCTGCGGGGATTCCTGGTGTCCATGGGGTGTTCGGGACATCCGTGACGAGAAAGGGAACTTGGCGGAAAACAGCCCTGTCCTTTCGGGTATTGCGGTCGACTGGACCCGCACCAAGCACCGACTCGGGCGTCAGTACCGGCGTATCGGGTACGTACTGGGTGAAGGGCAGCAGGAGTTGAAGCTGTTCCTGAACCGGACGACGGACCCGTACGTCTTAGAGAGCGACGGCCGCGTACCGGCCGGGCACCTTGTGGCGGTTCGCAAGCGGGACAGCAAGAAGGCGGGCGCGACGCAGTACGCGCCAGGCACGCGCCACCCACCGCCATGGTTGTAATGGATGCATCTGCGTGTGCAGTCCGAGCTCCAAGCGTGACTCAAGTGTCAGCAGTGTCCGTCATGCACGTCATGTGCGGTTTGTCTGAAGTGCATGAAATGGCCCGCAGTGTCGGTAGTGTCTCTGCGTTTTCAACGGAAAGGAACGAGCGCTCATGCGCGAGATCCTCGGAAGGCGACGCAGGCTCCTGTCGAAGCGACCCGGTGGGAGGCCTGACCAGATCAGCGCGGCCCTGACCTTCGCGAGCACCTGGCAGTGGCCCGTGCTCCCCGGCGTCGGCCTGCGGCAGCCCGGATCGCCGCAATGCGCCTGCCCCGACCCCGACTGCGCCACCCCCGGCGCGCACCCCTTCGACCCCGGCATCCTGGCCGCGACCAGTGATGAGCGGATGGTGCGCTGGTGGTGGACCAACCGGCCCACGGCGCCGATCGTGCTGGCCACCGGCGGACCGGGACCCAGCGCGGTGAGCCTGCCGGCCATCGCCGCGGCCCGCTCGCTGGCCGAGCTCGACCGCAGGGGCGTGCGCCTCGGCCCCGTCGTCGCGACCCCCGACCGCTGGTCGTTCCTCGTCGCGCCGTACTCGATGCCCCACCTCGGCGAGCTGCTCTACGCCAAGGACCACGTCCCCGGCTCGCTCCGCTTCCACGGCACCGGCGGCTATGTCGTCCTGCCGCCCTCGGAGACCGGCCAGGGCGAGGTCCGCTGGGAGCGCGCGCCGCTGCCCGGCTCGGCCAAGCCCTGGCTGCCGGACATCGAGGCCCTGGTGGACGTGCTGGTCGACATCCTCACTCATACGGGTGTGAGCGCGCCCGAGTTGTAGGCGGCTTGGGCGTGCGCGGGGCCTGCGGGCCCCCGCCCGTCGCTATCTTCGGCTCACCTCCGTTGTTTCGCCGTTCAGTTGAGCAGGTGGGTCCGTTGCAGCGAGCACGTATGTCCGCGCTCATCGCCGTCGTGCTGCTCGCGGTCCTGCTGCCGCTCGCGGGTGCGGCGGCGGGGCCCGCGGGCCCTTTCGACACTCCCGACGACGTACGGGATGAACGCGCCTCGGGCGTACGGGATGAAGGCGCCGCGGACGGACGCGGTGAGCGAGCCGCGGAGCAGCAGCGGACCGGCTCCGCACCGGAGGACGGAAAGGCACCCGCGGCTGAGGACGACGAGTCGGCAGATGGGGTGGCGGCCGGTGGTGCCGTCCCGGCCGACGACTCCGCACCCGGGCTCCTGGCCGGGCTCGGTCTGACCACCGCCGCCCAGTGCGGCCCCGAACTCGCCTCGCCCGAGGGCGTGGAGGCGCAGACCTGCGTGCTCAGCCAGGGCGAGCAGACCTGGGCCCGCACCTACTACCGCAACGCCACCGGCGAGGAACTGAGCTCGGTGCTCACGCTGATGGGCCCCGGCGGGCGGACCGTGCAGATGCACTGCGTGGTGGACGAGGACGACGAACCGGGCGCGTGCGAGACGCCGCGCGAGCGGACGGCGGGCGACCGGGCCGCGTACACGGCGGTGGCGGAGTTCGCGGCCCGCGAGGAGTCGGCGGACGCGGAGGAGGGGAGCGGCCCGATGCTGCTCCGCTCCGGGAGCAACGAGGCGTCTGCCGCGGGCCGTTGAGGCGCGCGCGGCGACGGGGTGTGCGGGCATGGAAAGGCCCGGTCGCTGGCGACGGGGGATGCACCAGCGACCGGGCTACTTGAACGGTAACCGAAGATCTGCCGTTCGCAAATTCGATCTCGGGCGGTATCGGCCACTCCGCAGGGGATTTACCTGCCAAGGGCCGGAGTTGTGACCGTTGTCATACCTTTTCTCCGGCTTTCCTGTGGCTTTCCTGAGGACTTCCTGGGGAACGGAACGATCATGAATGGCCATTTCTGATCATTCGCCGAACGCGCCATGACCCACTGCGGACTGACCGGCCGGTCAGTGCAGCCCACCGGCCGGACCGACCGGGCCGACCGAACCGGCAGATCCAGTCAGCCGGTCGGCCTGTGCCCGGCCGTTCGTCCGCCGGGCGGATCAGCTCAGCGTGACCTGACGGTTGGTGAGGCCGCCGCGGGCGCGGCGCTCGTCGCCGGTCAGCGGGGACTCGTCCGCGAGGGCGGCGGCAAGCCGCTCGGCGAACTCGGCGGCGGGCTTCTCGACATCGGCCGCGCTCATGCCGGTCGGCAGATCCCACACGGGGACCATCAGACCGTGCGCACGGAACGAGCCCACCAGGCGCGTGTTCTCGCCCAGGCTCGACTTGCCGGCCGCGTGCAGCCGGGCGAGCGCGTCGAGGAGCTTCTCCTCGGGGTGCGGCATGACCCAGCGCAGGTGGTTCTTCTCCGGGGTCTCGCACCAGTACGCGGCCTCGAGGTCCGGCAGCTTCACGGTCGGGATCGCGGCGGCGTTGGCCCGCTCCAGGGAGGCGGTCACCTCCGCCGAGGCGTTCTCCGCGTCCGGCACCCAGAACTCGAAGCCCTCGTGCACGACGGGCTCGAACGGCCCCTTCGGGTCGAGCAGTTCCTGAAGGCGCGGGCCGTCGGCCGGTGCCCGGCGGGCGGCGACCGGGTTGCCCGGCTCGGTGCTGAGCGCCTGCGTGAGGATGTCGGCGAGGTCGCGGCTGAGGTCACCGGACGAGGTGTCGTTCTGCAGGCCGATGAGGACCGAGCCGTCCTCGCGGCGCAGACCCGGCCACGCCATCGGGAGCACGGTCGCGAGCGTCACCGACGGGACGCCCTCGGGCAGTCCGTCCTTGAGGGTGAGCTCGACGGTGGCGGCGGGCACCAGCTCGCGCAGCGCGACCCAGTCGCACTCGCCGGGCAGTCCCTCGAAGGGGCGGTGCACCAGCTCGGTCACGGCCTGGGCGGCGGCGCGGCCGTGGCAGGCCTTGTAGCGCCGGCCCGAACCGCACGGGCAGGGCTCACGCGCGCCGACGACGGGCACTTCCCCGTCGGTGATCTGCGCCTTCTGCGGCTTCTTCGTCTGAGGGCGCTTCTTGGCCATCGTGCGTCTCCCGGTCACGGCTTGGGCGGTACGGCGGTGAGCCTAGCCGGAGGGGTGGGGGCACGTGGTCAGGACAGCCCTCGCAAGGTGTCGAACGGATGGTGTGCGGAAGGCCCGTCCGCGTCCGCCGTGCCCGCGTCCAGCACGACCCAGACCGTCACTTCGCCGGACGCGCCGTCGCGCACGCCCCACTCCTCGCCGAGTGCGGCGATGATGCCCAGACCTCGGCCGCCGCGCGCCGTGACCGACGGAGTGGCCGGAACCGGTCGGGTCGGTCCGCCCCCGTCCGTCACCTCCACGGTCAGCCTGCCCGACTTGTCCAGGCGCCAGGCCGCGCGCACGCTGCCGTCCCCCATGAGCGCCGCGTCCCCGAGCGGCCTGCCGTGCCGGCAGGCATTGCTGAGCAGTTCGGAAAGGATCAGAACCGCATCGTCTATGACAGCTTCGGATACGCCGCTGATACGCAGCTGATCACGCATGCAGTGTCTTGCTCGTCCCACGCCCGCAGGACCGTGGGGTACGGCCATGCTCGACGACGCCGGCACCTCTTGTGCCACCACCAACGCCACCCCCGAGACCTCCTTAGCCCCACGCCACGGTGTGGATGCCCCAATGGACTGGACCGGAAACCGGCCAATCCGCATACGGAACGCCCTCGTGACGCACTCAGGACAAGCGCCTACGGTCCGAACGCGCCGGTGCACTCTGCGTGAGTGACGCGTGCTCAAACTGTCCGGTTCAGCCGGGTTGCCCGCTCCGTCCCGGCAAGGCCCGCCCGGCTTCCGTCACGGCCCGGCCGGCGCGGCTTCCGGCACGGCTCAGCGGCGGCCGAGCTGTTCGAGGACCGCGCGCGGCCGGTTGGTGATGATCGCGTCGATGCCGAGCCGGACGCAGAGGTCCACGTCCGCCGGTTCGTTCACCGTCCACACGTGCACTTGGTGCCCGGCCCGCTGGAGCTTCTCGATGTACGCGGGGTTGTTCCGTACGAGCCGGATGCCGGGCCCCGCGATCCGTACCCCTTCCGGCAGCCGCCCGTCCCGCATGCGCGGGGTCAGGAACTGGACCAGATGGACCGTCGGCAGCTGGGGTGCGCCCGCCCGGACCCGTTGCAGGGAACGCGCGGAGAAGCTCATCACCCGTACCGGAGAATCCGCCGGCGTCTTGGGCGCGTCCAGGCCGAAGCGCTTGAGCAGCAGGAGCAGCCGCTCCTCCACCTGGCCCGCCCAGCGAGTGGGGTGCTTGGTCTCGATGGCGAGCTCCACGGGCCGGCCGGCGTCCGCGACCAGTTCGAGCAGCCGCTCCAGGGTGAGGACGGAGGTGTCCTCCCACTCCGGTCCGTCCTCCCTGTTCTTCCAGGAGCCGAAGTCGAGTGCGGCGAGGTCGGCGAGCTCGAGCGCGGAGACGGCTCCGCGGCCGTTTGACGTACGGTTGACGCGCCGGTCGTGGACACACACGAGGTGTCCGTCGGCCGTGAGCCGGACATCGCATTCCAGCGCGTCCGCGCCGTCCTCGATCGCTCTCTTGTACGCGGTGAGGGTGTGCTCGGGGGCGTCCTCGGAGGCACCCCGGTGCGCGACGACCTGGATCGAGCGGGGATCGCGCCCCGAGGGCTGCGGGGTTCGTGCGGAAGTCACCGCGACATGGTGTCACTTCGCGGGGTACCCGTGGCGTACGCCGGGTTCCTGACGAGGGCTCAGCGGATCCGCAGCGTTTCCTGACGGGGGCTCAGCGGATGCGCCGCTTCCGGCGCCCGCCGAGGATGGGCGTCGGACGCACAGGTGCGGCTTATGGTGCCCTGACGTCCGGTGGGAAAGGCTTGCGGACACAAGTGCGGCCGGATGAAGAAGACACAGACGCCGTGGATCGAGGAGTAGAGCTGTGAGCACCGAGAACGAGGGCAACGAGGTTCCCCCCGCCCCGTCCGTACCTCCTGCGCCTCCGTCGAGTTCTCCCGCTGCTCCCGCCGCTTCCGGTGCCTCCGGAAGCGGCGCCGCGGGTGCTGCCGGGGGTTCCTCCGGTACGAGGGCTCCCGCCGCGGACGAGCACGTGACCGCCCCGCTGCCGCCGGTGGCCTCCGGCGAGACGGCGCAGCTGCCGCCGGTCCCGCCGGCGGATGCTCCGCAGTCCGCGCAGGGTGGCACGCCGACGGGAGCCGGAGTCGGAGCCGCGGAAGGTTCCCCGGCTTCCCCGGCCGGTGCGCCGTACGGACCGCCGGCGGGACAGCAGCCCGGACACCAGGCAGGACACCAGGCCGGAGCCCCGGCAGGACAGCACGCGGGCGGCTGGCCTCCGCAGCCGCCCGCCACCCCTTCGTACGCGAACGGCGGGGGCGGCCAGGAGTGGGGTGCCTCGTACCAGCCGGCCCCCGTGTCCCCCAAGTCCCGCAAGGGCGGCCTCGTCGCGGCCGCGCTCGCCGCGGCCCTGGTGGCCGGCGGTGTCGGCGGCGGCATCGGCTACTGGGCCGCCGAGCGCAACGACAACAGCACGGACTCGACCACCGTCTCCGCCTCGGACACCCCGGCCGACCTCAAGCGCGAGCCGGGCACCGTCGCGGACATCGCCGCGAAGGCGCTGCCGAGCGTCGTGACCATCGACGCGCAGGGCGGCGACGGCGAGGGCGGCACGGGCACCGGGTTCGTGTACGACCGCGAGGGCCACATCCTCACCAACAACCACGTGGTGGCGACGGCGGCGCAGGGCGGCAAGCTCTCGGCCACGTTCTCCAACGGCAAGAAGTACGAGGCCGAGGTGATCGGCCGGGCGCAGGGTTACGACGTGGCCGTGCTCAAGCTGAAGAACGCCTCCGGTCTCAAGCCGCTCGCGCTCGGCAACTCGGACAAGGTCGCGGTGGGCGACTCGACGATCGCGATCGGCGCTCCGTTCGGGCTCTCCAACACCGTGACCACCGGCATCGTCTCGGCCAAGAACCGCCCGGTCGCCTCCAGCGACGGCGGCCAGAGCCGCTCGTACATGAGCGCCCTGCAGACCGACGCCTCGATCAACCCGGGCAACTCGGGCGGTCCGCTGCTCGACGCGCGCGGCGCGGTGATCGGCATCAACTCGGCGATCCAGTCGGCCGGTCAGGGCATGGGCGGCCAGCAGGCCGGTTCGATCGGTCTCGGTTTCGCGATCCCGATCAACCAGGCGAAGAACGTGGCCAAGCAGCTGATCGAGAACGGCAAGGCCACGTACCCGATGATCGGCGCGTCGGTCTCCATCGACGAGACCAGCCGTGACGGCGGCGCCCGCATCACGGAACAGGGCACGGGCAACACCGCGCCGGTCACGCCGGGCGGCCCCGCGGACAAGGCGGGTCTCGAGCCGGGCGACCTCATCACCAAGCTGAACGACCGCCCGATCGACAGCGGCCCGACCCTGATCAGCGAGATCTGGAACCACAAGCCGGGCGACACCGTGAAGCTGACGTACGAGCGCGACGGCAAGGAGCACACGGTCGACGTGGTGCTCGGCAGCAAGGGCGAGGGGAACTGAGCCTGCGCCAGGCATGGCGAAGGGGTGCTCCGGGAGAACCGGAGCACCCCTTCGCCGTGGGGCCGCGCCTCAGGGTGTGAGCGTCAGCTGAACTTCATGCAGACGGTCTGGGGAGCGACGGTCTCGGCCGTGGACGAGGTGTTCTTGAGGCCGTAGGTCGTGGATCCGTTGGCCTGGACGGCCGCCCGGCCCACCGACAGGCGGCCTTCGGACGGGGCGCCCACGCCGAAGCCGCTGTTGACGGCGAACTCGCCTGCGGCGCAGGTGGGCGTGGACACCTGGACCGTGCGGCCCGCCGGGACGCTGACAGGGGAGCCCGTGACGGTGCGCATGGTCGGCGTCAGCGCGGGCCCGGTGTCGCCCTTGTCACCCTTGTCACCCTTGTCGCCCTTCACGCCGGGCGTCCCGGGGTCTCCCTTGTCGCCCTTGGCCCCTGCCGAGCCGGTGGCGCCGGTGTCGCCCTTGTCGCCCTTGTCGCCCTTCACGCCGGGCGCCCCGGGGTCGCCTTTGTCGCCCTTGGCCCCTGCCGGGCCGGTGGCGCCGGTGGCACCCCTGGCTCCGGTGTCACCCTTGTCACCCTTGTCGCCCTTGGGGCCTTTCAGGGAGGCGGTGTAGTCGGCGCGGGACTTGGTGGGGTTGTCCTTCAACCACTCCTCGGACGCGGACAGCCCGTTCTTGCCGGCGGGACCCTGCAGGCCGGCGGGACCGGCCGGGCCGGCCGGACCTGCGGGACCGGCCGGGCCACCCGGCGTGCCGGGGTCACCCTTCTCGCCCTTGAACAGCTTGCTGTACTTGGCCTTCTCCTTCTTCAGGAGGGCGTCGAGGTAGCGCTCGAGGTTGTTCTCCAGGCACTCCTCGCAGTCCATGCCGGGGCCGGGGCCCATCTCCTGGACCTGGGTGTCCGAGGGTGCCGAAGCGGCGGCGAACGCGGGGACGGGGGCGAGTGCGGCGCCGGCGAGGACGAGCCCCGTGACGCCGGCCGTGGTGAAGTTTCTGATCTTCATGCGGCCCAGCATCGGACCCGTGGCGCCCTCGCAACGGCATACCGCTACGCCGACGCGCTCAACTCAACTCGATCAGCCGATGAACGGATTTCCGGTTCGGCGACACTGTCGGATGTACGGCGGTTTCCAGCCACTCGGGGTGATTCTGCTGCCTGCCCGCACGTGATCCCCACGGCGGGGCGTCTCTCCTCGAGGACTGGGGGTCCCCATGCGGCTGAGCCCGCGCCGCATCGCCGTCACCCTGATCGTGCTGCTCGCCACGCTCCTGCCGCTCACCGGTCAGGCACCCGCCGCCGACGCTGCCGCGGCGCCGAAGCCGCCGAAGCCGCGGATGAAGGTGCCGGAACAGGAGCAGTGGCCGCCGTACGAGAAGAAGAAGCGGCCGCCGTTCTGCACCGCCCAAGCAGGCCCGCACCAGCGGCAGTTGGAGCGCTATCTCAGGCTGCGGGTCGACGGGAAGCAGTCGCCCGCGGACTGCAAGGCCATCCAGCGCTTCCAGCAGCGGTACGGGATCCGGCACGCGGTGGGCTACGCGGGGCGGGTGACCTGGGGGACCGCCCGGCTCCTCGACGAGCGTGCACATCCCAACCGCGGGCGCCGCTGTCCGCGCACCCCGTACAGCCTGATCTGCGTGGACCTGACGCGGCAGCTGGTGTGGGTGCAGAAGGGCGGCAAGGTGACGTTCAAGGCACGGCCGATGCGGTCCGGGGCGCCCAAGTACCGTACGCGTACCGGATGGTTCCGGGTGTACGCACGGGTCCGCTTCCACTGGTCGACGCTGTACGACAACGCGCCCATGCCGTGGTCGCAGTTCTTCTCCGGGGGCCAGGCCTTCCACGGACACTACGGCTCGATCTACGCGCCGCCCGGCTCGCACGGCTGCGTCAACATGCGCCCGGGCGACGCGGCGGCGCTGTGGCGCAAGGCGGGCAAGGGCACACGCGTGTACGTCTTCGGCCGCAAGCCCGCCTGACCCCGACGGTCCGTCCTGCTGACCGTCAGCGCACGATGACCTGGACCGGGTCCGAAGTGGCGCAGACCGGGGCCGAGTTGCGCAGCGTGTAGGCGTCCGACTCCGGCGCCGCGCAGGCGATGACGCGCAGGTCGTTGTGGCCCTTCATGCCGAGCTTCACGCGCATGCTGTACGTGCCGTCGGACCGGGTGTGCACCTTCGCCGGCAGGCTGACCCAGCCCTTCTTCTGCCGCTGCTGCAGGGTCACTTCGGTGCCCGCGGGGAAGGACTCGGCCTGCCCGCGCACCCGGAACTCCTCCTGCGCGGTCACGGACCGGGTGGCCGTGTGCACGGTCAGCGTGGGGGCCTGGCCGCTGTCGCCGGCCGGGCAGCCCGCCGGGCCGTCCATCGTGCCGGCCGAGGCGGCACCGGCCGGGACGACGGAGAGCAGAAGCCCGGCGCTCACGAGCGCGACGCGAGCCGAAGTCTGGTGCATGAGAGGTCCTTTGAGGGGAATGGGCGGGTTCACGCCCCGACCTTGCTCCCCTCGCCCCGCCATTTCACGCGCGCCACTCCGTGCCCGGCCACGGTCACTCGGTCGATGTCCTGCTGAGGTGACCGAGTTCCACCGGGCAGCCCTTCATCCCCGGCTGCGGGCGCGTGCCGAGGTCCTCGATGCGGTAGCCCTCGGGATAGCCGGGGTAGCCCTTGATCTCGCGGTTCTGGCGCGCGAAGTGGGCCGCCCCGCGCGGCGGCAGCAGCCGTACCGCCCGCCCGCGCAGCCGCACCGCACCACGGACCAGGGACCGCGTGCGGGCGGGCGGCGCCTCGTAGCGGAAGGCGCGCAGCAAGTGGTCGTCCAGGAGCGCGAGCACGCCCGTGCGCAGCAGCCCGGCGAGCGGCCGCGGATACCAGGAGGCCATGAGCGCGATCGTGGCGTCCGAGACCTCACGCGAGCGCGCGTCCCAGGCGAAGTGCTCGGCCTCGTACGCGTCCAGGAACTCCTCGAACTCCTCGTAGCTCCCGGGGATGTCCTGGATGCCCATGTGCCGCCCGAGGGTGCGGTAGTACGTGACCGTGGCGACCGTCTCGTGCCGCGAGAGCCGGCGCCAGCCGTAGGCGTCGATCCAGCGCTTGGGCATCACGACGAAGGTCGACAGGACGTACCGCATGTCGTCGTTCGAGATGGCGTAGCTGCGGTGCATCCGGTTGATCCGCCGGATGGCCGCCCGCCCCTCGCCGGACCCGAACCCGAACTCCACCACGGCGTCGAGCAGCAGCGCGGTGTCGTCGTACCGCTTCTGCGAACGCGCGGTCAACTCTGCCGTCTCGGCGAGGAGTCGGCCGATGCTCGGCACGGCATACGTGCGGTAGAGGGCGAGTTCGAGCGCACGGGTCACATCCCAGGGAAACTCGTATGCGACCATGAGCCGGTAGATTTCGTGCGCGTCACGCTCCGGATGCAGCCGCCGGATCTGCGCGAGCCGCTCGTAGCGCTTCGACGTCGTCACGATGTCCCTCCACGGTCGGGTCGGCGGTCCTCGGGCGAGCCGGGGCCGTACGGCGCGGCGGGCGCACGGAGCCGCGCCGGCTGATCCGGTCCAACTTTCGTGCGGAGAGCGCCCGTTGTCGACCGGCATGGACCATGCTGTCCGACAAGCCGTCATACGGTTGTCGGTTGAACGCGCTATTCCGGGCGTGCTAACGGAGTGGCGCCCGGCCCGCGCCGGGCGGCGCGCCATGCTCGGGGAATGCAGATCAGGACATTCGTCGGCGCGAGCGCCGCAGCGGTGCTGCTGACCGGGGCGTTCCTCCACCCCCAGGCCTTCGCAGCCCCTTTCGTGCCCGCAACTGCCGGTCGGGCCGAAGCCCCGTCCCTCGGCCCGGGACCCGGCGGCATGGACTGTGAGGAGTGCCTGGAGCAGAACTTCGAGCGCTACCTGGACGCCCTGCTGGCCAGGAAGCCGGCGAAGTACAAGAAGCTGTTCCAGGGCGACCCCGGGCCTGAGGGGCCGCGGGGTGAGACCGGCCCCGGACTGCGGAACATCAGGAAGGTCCTCGGGCCGGGGACGTCCGTCGCGCCCGGGACCGAGGGCACCGACGTGGCCTCCTGCGGGCCGGACGAGGTCATGCTCTCGGGCGGATTCAACTACCGGGGCGAGTCGTTCGAGCCCGGCGAGCAGACCATTTCCGCCTCGTCGATGGTCGGCGATGAATGGCACGTCACGCTGGTGAACCAGGGCACCAAGCCGCTCGAGGTGGTGGCCTTCGCGGTGTGCGCGCAGGTGGGCTGAGCCGCCGCGCGGAGTGCCGCGGACAGACACGAAGAAGGGGCGCCGCCGAGCCGGCGACACCCCCTTCGTACGGTCCTCGGGGACCTGCGGCGGTGGGTGTGGGATTTGAACCCACGGTGACTTGCGCCACGACGGTTTTCAAGACCGTTCGGCGAACACCATGTTTGGGCTGGTCACGGGGTTATTGGGGCGGGCCGCGATGCTGCTTGGCCCACACATGGCCCACAGGACCCCAGGAGGGGCCCTCTCAGAGCAGTTTGCGGAGTGCCGCGTCAAGCTCATCGCGGCTCACCTGCCGCGGGGGCGGAAGGGGTGTCAGGCTGTCCAGCACGACCCAGAGATGGGCTACCCCAGCCATCAGGTCCTCGAAGGCTTCGCTCGAACCGATGGTTTCCGCTGCGGGAGCGGCGGCGGTGCCGTCGGCGTTGATTCGGCCAGCTGCGAGATGCACCACGCTGTCGGTGCTCGAAGTGCTCACCCCCAGCCAGTACTCATCTTCGGACACCCACAGGCGGGCCTGATGCTCCCCGAAGGGCTGGGGGGCGAGGTCATCCCAACCAGCGCTCTGCGCGATCTTTACCGCGACGTCGTACGCTGCCTGTCCCAAGGTGCTTCCTCCGGCTGTCAGTCCTCAGTGCCCAACGTACGTTCCAAGCGAGCCATAGCTTCGGCGCGGCTGATGTAGAGCAGCACGTCGGCCATGACCAATCCGCGCTCCCAGTAGTTGGCGCCCTCACAGGCCCCTGGAGGACGTTGTCCTTTCCAGCGTGGCGGTACGTGCGCGGAGAGACCTGTGACGACGGCATACGCGGCCTGATGGACTCTGGTCCAGAGGAGTTGGGCGTCGGGGTCATTCGAGGTGGCTGCTTCCGCAAGCCGGGCTTGCTCAAGGGCACCGAGCCCAGCGACTGCGGGAGCTTCGACAAGGGCGCCATACGGTGAGCACGCCAGGGTTCCGGTTACTCCGTCACGCAACCGTGGTGCGGTCAATGCGACCCCTTCTACAGGCTGCTCAGCACGCAACACGCTCATGCGCTCGTGAAGTGCGGCTGCGATCAGGAAGAGCACAAGGTCTTCCTGATCGCCGCTGAGCATGTCCGCGGTGATTTCGTCGAGTCCGCCAGTCTGCCTGAGGTACGCCACGTGGTGTTGAAGGAGTAGCCCTGCCCAGACCACGGAGCGCTGCCACGGTGACGGAGATGCCGGCACGTGTGTACGAAGTTCCTCGCCGAGCATGAGCAGACTCTCCTTGGGTCGGTCGCCGGTTGGCGGTCAGCGTACGGAGCACCGTTCCCTTCTCACCTCTGGCGGGGGATCATCTGCTCTGGCGTTGCTGCACATCGGAACCCGGTGTCGTCGTCGTGCATCGTGTCGCCGGCGTCATTCGGAATGGCCGGAGCCCCTCGGAAAAGAGGGCTCGTGAAGGCGCTCCCGCGAAGCTCGTACCGGCCCGGCGTGGTTGGGGTGGCGAGCCATTCCCAGACGTTGCCCACCATGTCGTACACGCCGTAGGGGGAGACGCCGCTGTGGTAGCGGGAGACGGACGTTGTGCCCTCTACGCCGGTCTCACGGACGTTGCACTTTGCCGCGGTCTTCTGGTCACCCCACGGGAACGTTCGGCCCGTGGTGCCGCGAGCGGCCTTCTCCCACTGCTCGGCTGTGGGCAGGGACTTACCTGCCCATGTCGCGTAGGCGTGGGCGTCTTTCCACGTCACGTGGACCACCGGGTGGTCGTACAGATCGCGCGGACATCGTCCGTTCTCCCAGTGCTCCGGGACACGGTGTTTCGTCGCCGCGCAGAACCGCGCGTAGTCGGCATTGGTCGTCGGAAACGTGTCGATGTGGAACGCGTCCACCCACACGGGATCGTCGTTCTCGCCCGCGAGGTAGATCCCCTCTGGCACAAACGCCATTAGCTTCCCGTCGCCCGGGTGCTTCACGTAGTCGCCGCTGCTTGTCTCGCCGTCCGCAGGCTCGATGATGGCGTGGGTGGGTACGTCATCTGCCGCCAGGATGCCGACGAATCGGCCCTGGGAGTCCCTGTCCGCCTGCGAGAGCAGGGTGTCCAAGGCTGCTTGGTTCACCATGCGGAGCGAGGCCGATTCCCCGTCCGCCTCCCAGCGGGAGACGATGCGGTCGGACACACCGAGCTTCTCGGCAAAGTCCATCAGGCTCATGCGTACGGCCTCCCGTAACGCCTTCACCTCGCGGCCGGTCCATTTCGTAACGAGTGGCATGGGCTACCTCTGCGGTGAGAGCCGCCGCCCTCCCCGGGCGGCGGCGGTCATCTACAGGCGTTCGCCGGGGATGCCGGCGTAGGCGGTGCGCAGTTCGGCGAGTACGGGGTGGTCCTGGGGGAACTGAACGTCGTCGATGGCGCTGACGGTCCGAACACCGATCGTCGTGTTGGTGGCGAACGCTGCCGCCATGTTCGGGATGTCGGCCAGGCTCACCGGCGCGGTGATCTGCCGCGGGGCGTCAAGGCTGCGCAGGAGAAGCATCACGGTCCCCGGAAGCACAGGTGCCTCTGGCCAAACGACTGTGCCGTCCTGGTCGATGAAGCCGAGATTCCACGTTCCGCCTTCGGAGACGCGCCCGTCGGGTTCGACGAACACGGCGTCGTCGAAGCCGGCGAGCTGGGCCTCACGCCGCAGGCGAAGCTGAGGGTGCAGCCCGATGTGCTTCACCTCTGCACTGTCGCGCGTGAAGGGGAAGGTCTTGGCCGTGAGCGGCGGCGGGGACATCTCGCCGCCAGGCCGCAGGTTCACCAGAATGTGGGGGTCCTGAGCCTCACTCGGGCGCCCCATGTCGATGGCTGGGTCGAAGACAGTCACGCGGAGTCCGGCTACTCCGGTCAGCCCTTCTGCTGCCTGGCGGATGTACTTCAACGTCTGCTCGCGGTCCAGCTCGACACCGAAGACGATGCGGCAGTCACGGGCGAGGCGGTCCATGTGGAGCGACAGGCCACGGATCGTGCCGTCCTCCATCCGCATGGACGTGAAGTGTCCGTAGTTGGTGAGGGCGAGGCGTTCGAGGTCTTCGAGGCTGACGGGTTTCCCGTTGAGTTCGGCCATGGAGCCAGTCTTACAGCCCGTCAGCTGGCCCAACACCCGCTTCCAGGCCGAAAGTTCGGATTAGTTCGGTGCAACGGCGGCGGGAGTACGTACTCGCGGAGTGCTCGCCGGGACACGCTTAGAGCATGAAGACGAGCACTCCGCGAGAGCAGCTAAGCGCCGGACTCTCCGGCCAGGGAGCCCACGGTCTCCTCAAGCCGCTTGACGCGTTCGACGAGGTCCGAGAGATCGGCCGAGACGCGCGCGACTTCGACGCGAAGGTCGGCCAGGTTCTGAGCTGCCTCGCGGGGGCTCTGCTCGCCGGCCGCGGGGTCCCGGACGTAGGTGCCGCTACCGGTACGACCTTCGACGAGGCCCTCATCCCGAAGCTGGGCGTACGCGCTCTGCACGGTCATCAGGCTTACGCCGAGCTTCTTGGCATAGGCCCGGCCGCCGGGGAGGCGGTCGTTGGGGCCGAAGGTCCCTGCGGCGATCTCATCTCTGAGCTTGGCCGCGATTTCTCGGGCGTTGGGCGTCCTCTTCGTCTGTGAATCCACCTCGAAAGCGTACTTGACCTAGGTCGTTTGAAAACAGGTCGCCGAACCACTTGACGCCCTGAAGTGACCTAGGTAGCTTTCTCATCAACGGCAAGCGACCTAGGTCGCTTTGCTTCCTGGGTCTTCGGGCCTAGGGGATTGCCTGCTTGAACTGCAAGAACGCGTCGCCGGGTCCCGTCCGCGAGGACGGATCCCTCTTCGGAGGGTTACCGAGCCCCGGCGGGAGCGCTCGTTCCTTGAGAACTCAATATGTGGGCCCCGCCTCCCCGAGTCGAAAAGGCGGACCGCGCGGTATCCGCCGCGCTGGTACTCAGCCCCGGCATCCATGCCGTGAGGGCGCCGGATCGAATCCGGCCCGGGGCTCTTCCCTCATCCCCGCCTTCGACTCCTGGGAGTCCTCATGAGCGCTGCTGTTGAGATCGTCTCCTTCGGCTACTTGCACGATGTGCCGCCCGCGGCTCACCTGACCATCGACCTGCGTCACCACTTCCGCGACCCGCACGTGTCGCCGGAGCTGCGGTACATGACCGCGAACGACGAGCCGGTCCGCACCGCGGTGCTGAACACCCCCGGCATCGCGGACTTGGTGGAGGCCACCGCTACGGCGGTCGCCGCGTTCGTGTCCGGCCCGAGCGCTGGGACGGTCACCGTCGCCGACGGATGCGCTGGCGGCCGTCACCGCGCCCCGACCTTCGCTCGCGCGCTGGCCGAACGGCTCGCCGCGGCTGGCCACACCGTCAGCGTCCACCACCGCGACTTGGACAAGCCCGTCGTCCAGCGCTGACCTCCGGTGCGGTCGCCTCTCGCCAAGGACCGCGACCGCGCCGGCACTCGCACGGCTCAACACCCCTTCACACATCAGGAGTTCAGCCATGACCGAGCGTGCTTTCGTCTCCGAGACCTCCGGCCCGATCGTCCTGGGCATCGCGCTGCCGGTGGGCAGCGTCCGCGTCCAGGTCCTCGACAGCCTCACCATGGCCCGCGTGGTGCTGCGCACCGAGGACACCAGCGGCCCGGCGGCCGACGCGGTGAACCGAGCCCGTAGCTCGCAGAACGGGCAGGCGTTCAGCATTGAGGTGCCGGACATGCCCGGCAACGTGATGGTGCAGAGCCGCCGCGGCGGCCGGATCGTGCACAACAACTCGGTGACCAACATGGTCATCGTCAACGGCCGGGTCATCTCGGGCGGCAACAGCAACATGCAGACCGTCAGCCCGATCGAGGTCACGGTGAGCCTGCCGCCGCATTCCTCGCTCGCGGTCGTCGCGCAGTCCGCCGACGCGGAGGTCTTCGGCTACGTCGACCGGATGGAGTTCCACTCCATCTCCGGCGACCTGAACGCCGATGGCGTCCGCCAGCTCAAGGCCAACACCACCTCCGGCGACATCTACGCCGGGCGCGTCACCGAGCAGATCACTGCCCAGTCGGTGTCCGGTGACATCGAGATCGGCCTGTACGACGGCCGCGGCGCGAGCCTCGGCACCACCTCGGGCGACATCACTGTCCAGGCCACGAACGGCTCTTCCGGGCACGTGAGCGCGAACAGCGTCTCCGGCGACGTGCGGATCTCCGGCGCCCGGCACCTGAACGTGTCCGCGAACACCGCCTCCGGCCGCGTCCGCAACCGCTGAACCTCCCCACCCCACCGGACCGCTGACCGGTCCGCACTTCCACTTCCCGAGGGCGGTCGCCTCTCGCCAAGAACCGCGACCGCGCCGGCACCTTTCGCCCTTCGACAAGGAGCAATCCCATGCGTACGTACATCGGCGGCCACCAGGCCGTGAACGCCGACGACTTCGAAGAGCTCGCCCTCGGTGAGGAGCGCGCCTTCTGGCTTGAGGCGGTGTTCGGCAAGCCGGGCGAGAGCGAGCAGGAGCGCCAGGCCCGCGAGGACGCGGCCCGCGACATGCTCGCCGACTCCGAGCACCCGGAGCTGCCCGAGCAGGTGTGCCGCATCGTCGCGGAGGCCATCGAGTCCCGCGCGGCTGAGCTGTTCAACGTCGTGCCCCTGATGCGGCCCACCTCACGCCGGCCCCGCTCGCGGAAGGGAGCCGCAGCATGACCACCACTGCCCCCGCCCCCGAGCGGCTGCTTGACCACACCGGCAAGCCGCGTCCGATGTTCGCGATGCCGCTCGACTACGAGCAGGCTCGGCTGGGCCTGGCGTTCCATGAGGCCGGGCACGCAGTGCTCGCCCTCGCCTACGGCATGCACGTGTTCACCAGCGAGGTCATCGCCTGGGAGCCGCAGCCGGGCGGCTGGGCCGTCACCGGCAACACCGCCCGTGACCCGAACGGCGCCGTGCCGTGGCACTTCGCCGCGATGTGCGCGGCCGGGGAGCTGGCTCACGTCAACTACCTGATGGTGTACGGGCTGTGGACCCCGGGACGTGCCGCTGCGTGCGCTGCTGACCACGACCGTGAGCAGGCCATCGACGTCCTCGCCGACCACGGCGTGGCCCTGGGCCGCGACCGCGCCCCGGAGGGCGGCAAGTCGTGGGGGATGGTGCGCGGGATGGCCCGCCGCAAGGTCGGCTTCCTGTGGCGCGAGATCCGCACCGTCGCGCACGCCATGAACGAAGCGACCGTGCTGACGGGCGACGAGATCGCCGCCATGACGGGCCTGGCCAACCGGCCCGTGACGGGGGGTGCCGCATGAGCACCGCATCCTCGACCACACAGGCGGCGGTTCCGCCGCTGACGCGCCCGGAGATGGGCCTGGCTGGCATCGGCGCCCTGGCGGCGGCCGGGGTCGGCGCGCTGGGCCTGCTCTCGTCGTACGACTCGGTCTCCGAGGCTGCGGCGAGCTGGGGCTTTGAGTCTCCGTGGATGCTGCCGGTCGGTATCGACCTGGCCATCCCGGTGTTCACCGTGGCCAATCTGCTGCTGATCCGGATGGATATGGCGCTCGGCTGGGTGCGCTTCGTGCCCTGGGTGCTCACCGCGGTGACGTGCTGGTTGAACGTCGCGGCGGGCCACGGTTGGGTGGCGAAGCTCGCGCACGGCGTCATGCCGCTGCTGTGGGTGGTGTTCTCCGAGATCGGCGCTCACATCTACGCCGTACGGATCGGGGTCGCGACGGGTCGGCGTATGGAGAAGGTTCGCTTCTCCCGCTGGCTGCTCGCGCCGCTGTCTACGTTCGGGCTGTGGCGCCGCATGACCCTGTGGGAGATCACGTCCTACCCCGAGGCACTGCGCCGCGAGCGGGAACGCCAGCTGGCACGGGCGGAGCTCCGCGAGCGCCACGGGCGCCGGTGGCGCTCGCAGACCCCGCGGACTGAGCGTGTGCTGCTCAAGCTCGGTGAACTCGCCCCCGCGGCCGAAGAGGTGGTGACTCCGCCTGCCGCTGAGGAGCAGCCGGCCGAGGCGCCCGGGCCCAAGCAGGACCGCAAGCCGAAGGACTCGCGCAAGTCGAAGAAGCCTCCGACGCGCAGCCTTGAGGAGCTGCTCGTAGAAGCCCGCGAGCTGACCACAGATTGGGCCGACTCGGACGTCAACGGCGAGGCGCTGCGCAAGGGCCTGCGGTGCTCGTCGGAGAGTGCGCGGCGTGTGCGGGATGCCCTGCTCGCCGAACGCAAGGCCCGGCGCCCGCACTCGGTGAGCACGGAGCCTGAGGCGGTGGCGGCATGAGCACCGCCTACGCCGACTGCTTCGACCCGACCGGCGCCCGCCACGGGATACCGACCTTCCCGTGGAAGTACGCCCCGGACGGCTACGCCACCCGCCGACAGCTCCGCGAAAAGGGGCTGCGGCCGGGTGGCCAGCCGGTGGCCGCGCAGCTCATGCGCCGTACGCGGCGCCGCAAGTCAGGCTGCGCCATCGCCTACCTCTACCGGCTGGACAAGGCGCTGCCGGTGCGGCCGATGACCTCGCGCAAGTGGGGCGCGCTCGCCCTGGCGATGCTCGCCCGCCGCACCTGCGGGGTCTGTCGGATCACCTACAGCTACTGCCTGCCGACCTCGCTCGGCATGTGCCTGCACTGCCACCAGACCAAGGAACAGCGCGCCACCCAACACCCCACCAACTACGAGGAGATCGCGTCGTGAAGGTCACCGCACACCGCCTGTTCGGCCACCGGCACATCCTGCGCGAGATCCAGCACGTCGCCCCCTCGGCGGCCGACCTGGTCACGCGGAACGTGCGCGGCAGGCTGCCGCGGGTGGACATCGTGCTCACCACCCCGCAGGGGATGACCGAGCTGACCGTGGACACCGAGATCCAGACCGTGGGCGGCAAGGTCACACCGCAGGCCCGAAGGAAGGCCGCGAACCGGATCTCGTGGAACGACCGCCGCATCTTCGGCAAGACCGTCCTCGCCCCCAAGGGCGCGGTCCTGATCCTGATCAACGCGCGCAGGGTCAACCACGGCGAGCAGGTCGCCCCGACGCTCGTGCATGAACTCGTGCACGCGGTGCAGTTCACCCGCCCCGGCATCGCCGACCTGCTCGTGGCCGGACTCAAGAACAACTTCGGCATCGAGCCCCTGTCCCGCCGCGACGTGCGCCGCTATGAGAAGCAGCTCAAGGCCCACGAAGACGAGGCGTACCGCATGGAGCACCGTCTCACCGGCCAGTTCAACGCCTACGCCGCCTAAATCCGATGGGAGTTCGCCTCATGGCACCGCGCACCGCTCGGCTCCTTGTCGAGTCTGTCCTGCTGCTCGTCGTGCTGACCCCGGCTGTGTGGATCAGCACCGAGCTGCACGCCCACCGCGTCCCGGTTGATCTGGTCATAGGGGCGGGGGCGGGGACGGCGTCCAGCGGACTGCTGACGCTCTCCTACGCGCTGCGCCGATTCGACCTGGCTCGCAGGCTGGCCACCCTCGGACGCTGCCCCACCTGCTCGGCACCGCTCCGTGAGGAGCAATCCCGATGAGCGCCCGGCGCCTGCGCGCTCTGCTGCGCCGCCGCCCCAAGCCACTGCCGCCGGGGCACGTCGGCGTAGTCCGGCTGACGAACTACCGCCCCGCCGCGCGCGGCTCGATGCCCGCCAGCTACGCCCGGTTCCAGCTCAGCAAGCGCCTCGCCTACCGCTACGACGTGCGCGCCTACCCGACGACGGACCGCGAGGGCATGCCGCTCACGGTCGCCTACACGCGCACCACGGACACGAGCCACCCCGACCACGCCGACGACGTGGTCTGCCTGTGGGAGTTCCCGAACCACATCGAACTGCCCACCGCCGCCGAACAAGTCGACTGAAGGAGGCCCGTTATGGGCTACGCCCTCTACACCGTGCACCGCAACGGCGAGGAGATCGACGCCGGATACAGCGTCGAAGCGACCTGCGAAGAGCCCGAGTGCAGCGAGCAGATTGACCGCGGCCTCGCCTACCTGTGCGGCGCGATCCCGGGCGGCGACGAGTACGGGTGCGGCGGCTACTTCTGCGGCGCCCACCTCTACACCGCCCTGGCCAGCGTGCCGGCACACCAGTGCTCCCGCTGCCTGTCCAGCACTGCCTGACCGACTGCCCCACAACGGGGCCCGGCCGCCCACCTCCTACAGCGACGGCCGGGCCCCTATCCCTCACAGAGAAGGACACCCCAGTGAAGCACCCCGATGACGACCCTGAATTCTTCAAGCGACTCGAAGCGGAGATGGCCGCGGAGAAGTCGGCCGACCCGGGCGCGAAGGTAGTCGACCTGGAGTCGGCCCGATCGGCGCGCGCGGAGTCGGCCGACTCGGGCGCCGACCGGTCGGCCGACTCCGCCGACCTTGAGTCGGGCGACCCGAGCCGACGGGTCATGGTCGACTCGCCAGACGTGAAGGCGGCCGGGCCCGGCTATGTCGGTCGGCTGATGGGCGCCCGGCGCCGGGATGTCATCCCGCCCTGGCTGCGCTCGACCAGCGAGCTGAAGACGGCCACCGCGTGGGTGGCCAAGCACTACGCGCACTCCGTGGGCTATCACGCGCTGCGCTCCCCGGTCTACGCCGCCCGGCTCACGCTTCAGGCCCCGGTTGGGGCCGCTCGGTTCGTCGGGTCGACGATGCGGTGGGTGGCCGATCGCGAGGGCGAGCCGGTCCGACTCGCCGCGGTGCGGCGTGAGGATGCGGCCGAGTACCTGAAGCTGTCCAGGCAGAGGGACGGTCGGGTCAAGCTCCGCGCTCTCATCACGGCCCTGTCCTTGTTCGTCGGGCTCGGTGCGGCGCTGGCGATATACGTGCTGGCGCCCGGCTGGCTTCAGGCGGTGTCGGTCGGGGCGCTGGTGATGGCGCTCGGCTTCAACGGCCGGCGCGCGGATGATCCGGTCATCCACAGGGCTGTGGAAGTTCCGCAGGCGACCAAGCTCACCAGCGACATTGTGCTGCGGGCGCTCGGCTCGCTCGGGATCGCGCCGATCAACCAGGCGCAGGCCAAGGGCAAGCCCGGCTTGGAGTTCACCGCCCCCATCACCCGGGACGGGCCCGGCTGGCGTGCGGAGGGTGATCTGCCCTACGGCGTGACGGTCACGGACATCATCGAGCGGCGCGAGCGGCTCGCCTCGGGTCTGCGCCGGCCGCTCGGGTGCGTGTGGCCGGAGGCGGTGCCGGATGAGCACACCGCCCGGCTCGTCCTGTGGGTCGGGGATCAGGACATGTCCAAGGCCAAGCAGCCCAAGTGGCCGCTGCTCTCGGGCGGCACGGTGGATCTGTTCAAGCCGGTCGCCTATGGCACTGACCAGCGTGGACGCTGGGTCGCGGTGACGCTCATGTACATCGCGGGCGTGATCGGCGCGATCCCGCGCATGGGCAAGACGTTCCTGCTGCGCCTGCTGCTGCTGATTGCGGCGTTGGACCCGCGGGCGGAGCTGCACACCTACGACATGAAGGGCACCGGCGACCTGGATCCGGTCGGCAACGCGGTCTCGCACCGCCACGCCGCGGGGGATGACGACGAGTCGATTCAGTACGCGCTCGCCGACTTCCGTGCGCTGCGTGAGGAGCTGCGTCGCCGCACCAAGGTGATCCGGTCCCTGCCGCGGGACATCTGCCCTGAGTCGAAGGTGACCAGCGAGCTGGCGTCCAAGAAGTCGCTGGGGCTGCACCCGATCGTGGTCGGGGTAGATGAGTGCCAGGTTCTCTTCGAGCACCCCGAGCACGGCAAGGAGTTCGAGGAAATCGCCACTGACCTGGTCAAGCGTGGTCCGGCGACCGGCATCGTGTTCCTGGCCGCGACCCAGCGGCCGGACGCGAAGGCGCTGCCCACCGGCATCTCCGCCAACGCGTCCGCGCGTTGGTGCCTGAAGGTCATGGGGCAGTTGGAGAACGACATGGTGTTGGGCACGTCCGCGTACAAGCGCGGCGTGCGGGCGACCATGTTCGCCTGGGGTGACAAGGGCATCCACTACTTCGTCGGTGAAGGCTCGGATGCGCGGATCGTCCGCTCCGTCTACATCGACGGCCCCACCGCCGACGCCATCGCCGCACGGGCCCGCAAGGCCCGCGAACGCGCCGGCCTGCTGTCCGGGCACGCGCTCGGGGAGGAGCCGGAGCAGGTCACGCCCGCGTATGACCTGCTCGCGGACGTGCTCGCGGTCACGCCGGAGAAGGAACTGAAGGCGTGGAACGACGTGACCGTGGACCGGCTCGCCGACCTGCGGCCCGACATCTACGGGCCGTGGTCCGAGCAGGAGCCCGCGGAGAAGGCCGCGCAGCTCACCACGGCGCTCAAGCCGTACGGCGTGGCCACCGGCCAGGTGGCCCGCCGCATCAACGGCAAGACCGTCAACCGCACCGGCTTCACCCGCTCCCACATCACCGAGGCGATTGCGGAGCGTAACGGAAAGCGGTCCGCGGGCTGAGTGCGGATCGGGTCTAGCGCTAGCGGCACGGCCCTCTAGCGCTAGACCCTCCGCTAGCCCCCAAAACCGCCCTTGATCAGGCCGCTAGACGATAGCGGCCCACCTGCGCAAACCCCAGAAACCCGCCAGGAAGGCCCCGTCATGCCCTTCGAACTGGCCGCTATCGCCTGCCTGTTCGCCCTCACCCTCTGTTACTGCTTGCTGTGTGCGGTCTCCCCGTTCGGGGACTGCCGCCGCTGCCGCGGCCTCGGCTTCAAGACCAAGACCAACCGCCGCGGCATCGTCAAGCGCGGCAAGGACTGCGTCCGCTGCAAGACCACCGGCAAGCGCATACGCGTCGGCCGCCACCTCTACAACCTCTGGGCCGCCACCTACCGCGACGGCACCCGATGACCGGCCTGCGCTTCACGCTGCTCGCCCTCATCGCCCTCGGCGTCGCCATCGGCTGCTACGAGGACACCGACACCGCACCCGCGCCCCCGCCGCCCACCGTCCAGCACTGCTGAAGGAGCCACGCCATGGACCACAACGCAGAGCACATCACCGACTCCGCCCACGGGCCCGAACTGGTCCTCATCGAGGACGAGGCGAGCGCGTACTTCAACGCCCCGGCGGCCGAGCCCCGCACGGCCGAGCTGATCGAGGAACTGCACGCCCTGGCCCGGCAGATGCACCGCCGCATCGGGCCCCACTGACCCGCTCCCGAAGGGAGGCCATCTCGTGGCCATCACCGTCTCGCTCGTGCTCGTCCTCGGCATCGCTGCGGCGGTGCTGCTCAAGTTCAAGGCCGTCGGCGGCGTCGCCGCCGTAATCCTCATCCTCTTCGGCTTCTACCTCGCCGACACCGGAGCCCGCACCACCATCAACGACGGCGTGAGCTCCCTTCTCGACACCCTCCGCGACATCGATTCCTGAACGGAGGCACCACCGTGAGCACCTTCACTGAACCGATCGTCGCCAAGCACTGGCTCGCCCTCGCCGCCCCCAAAGCGGCGCCCGCGATCGCCACCTCAACGGTGCTGATCCTGGCCCGGATCTGGAACGCCAACGGCGCCGAACACGACCTCGGGGGAGCGTCGTTGATGACCGTCCTCGCGGTCGGCGCCGCCGCGGCCGGTACCGCCATGACCCGGCTCGGTGAGCCCGCGTTCGCCGCCACCGGCTACGCCACCTCCGGGGCGCTCGCCCTGTCCGGTGTGGCCGCGTACTCGGACGGGATCGCGCTGCCGCTGCTGCTGTGGGCGCTCGCCACGATCCTCGCCTACTGCTGCACCGCCCGCCTGTGGCGCACCGACCGCCGCGAACAGGTGGCCTTCGAGCGCGAGCGCACCGAACGGCAAGAAGAGCACGCCCACATCGAGCGCGTCACCGCCATCGAGGCCGGATCCCGCATCGAGGTCGCCCGCGCCGGCGCCCAGTACGCGGAACAGCTCGCCACCGCGCTCATCCACCGCGCCGGGCAGCCCGCCTTCGACCCTGCGGCGCTCACGGCTGCGGGCCTGCCCCAACTCCCGTCCGCATCCGACGAGATCACCAAGGAGTTCTGATCATGACTCTGCCCGACCCGATGAAGACACCCGCGGAGCACGCGAGCGCCGCGGCCGAAGCGATCCGCCACCTGAACCACGCCACCCAGTTCCACAAGAGCGAGCTGGTGTATCCGAGCAACGCCTACGACGTGATCGGGGCACTGCACCGCCTCGCCTACAGCCTGCCCCAGGCCTTCGAGCAGATCGGCGCATTCCTCAAGGAGTGCGACGAGACCGGGTACGTCACGGCCGACCACGGCACCACGTACGGGCACATCACCGAAGCGCGTTCCGCGCTCGCTTCCAGTGCGCTCATTGCCCAGACCCTCGCCGAACACCTCGGCAACGCGCACACCGCCACCGCCCCGCTCGGATGGGCTGGCACCACCGAGGACGACGACTGCGAAGAGGCGGACTGGGCGTGATTGAGATCCGGATCATCTGCGACCCCGAGCGCACCGAGGACGCGACTGAGGCACTGGCGCAGGGGTTCGTCACCGGCCCCGTACGCCGCTACGAGGCGCGCGACGGCCGCACCCGGCTGTACGTGACGGCCGCCCTCCGGACGAACGTCACGGAGCTGCCCGAGCGATAGCTGTGCCCGGGGCGGTCGCCTCTCGCCAAAGACCGCGACCGCCCCGGTTCTCCATGCCCTTCGACAGAACAGGAGTACCCCCCAGCATGACTCATGCCATTACCGCCCGGACAGGGCGCCTGAAGCCCGATCCTTCCGGCCCGTTGGCGACCGCGTTGGAGCTCGCGGCCCGCGGTGTCCCGGTGTTGCCGCTGCGCGTGGGCAAGGCCCCGTTCGGGAACTGCCCGGCCTGTGCCAAGAACGCGTGCGGCGGCCGGCCGAACATGAAACAGGCCGGGCCCTGCGCCTGCCCGCGGCCCTGCCACGGCTGGGCCGCGGCCACCGCCGATCCCGCCGTACTCACCTCTGCGGAGTGGTCTGCCGCGTGGGCGCAGACCGCGGCGCTCGCCTACCACCCGGCCGGCATCCGCCTCACCGTGGTGGATCTCGACCACGCCGAGGCCATCGCCTGGGCGCAGGCGCATCTTCCGCCCACGCGAGTGGTGCCGACCACGCGCGGTCAGCACTGGATCTACGCCGGCACCATGCCCTCAACTCAGGGCGTACGGCCGGGCGTCGACATCAAGTCCCGCATGGCGTATGCCCGGTGGCTCGGCACCGGCACCGGCCGCATCACCGAGCTGCCGCAGACCGTGCGCGCCCTGGGCCTCAAGAGGCCGGCCGTGGTCATGCCGACCGGCCTCGCCGCTTCCGCGTCGGGCGGGAGTGGGCCGTGTCCGCACCGCACGCCGGCCTATCTCGAGCGCGGTATCTCCATGGCTACCGAGCGCATCACCGACGCGCAAAGCGCGGTCCACAACACCGTCTACGCCACGTTCCTGGCGGTGCTGTCCACGCACGGCCGATGCGGCTGCCTCACCGAGGCCCACATCACCCGGCTGTTCACCGCGGCACGCGCCAAGGGCGAGAGCGAGCGGCACTGCACGGAGGCGTGGGCCAACGCACGTACGAGGTTGGGACTGTGACATGTCCGAGGACGACAAGACCCCTGCCCGCCAACTCATCACCGACTACGCCCAAGCCCACTTCCGGTACTTCCGCACCGTCGACGGCACCGTCTACGCGCAGAAGAACGGCCACCCCGTGGCCCGCCCGATCCGCTCGCAGGGCACCACGGGCAGCCACCGCCAGGAACTCATGGTCGGCCTGTTCAAAGACGGGGTCGGCGTCTTCAACGGCACCGCACTGAAGGAGGCGTTGGACTTGATCGAAGCACTCGCCCTCACCGAGAACACCCAGCCCGTCCACATCCGCGTCGCCCCCGGCTACGGCGGCGCCACCTGGCTGGACCTGGGCCGCGACGACGGCCAGTCCGTACGCATCCACCCCACCGGCTGGGACATCGCCACCCCCGACCCGCGTGAGGTCTGCTGGCGGCGCACTCAGCTCACCGGAGAACTGCCGTTGCCGGTCAAGGACACCAACGGCAAGGGCATCGACCTGCTAATGCGGCTGTGTAACTTCGCCACCGCCGACACCGAGTCCCTGGCCCTGGCCTGGCTCGTCGGCTGCCTCGGCCCGTCCGTGCCGGTGCCGGCACCGTTCCTCACCGGCCCGCAAGGTGCGGGCAAGTCCACCGGCGGCCGGATGCTGATCCGGATCATCGAAGGCATGAGCGGCGACCTGCGCCGCGCACCGAAGGACGAAGAGAACCTCATCTCCGCCGTGGCCGCGGGCTGGGTCACCGCCCTGGACAACCTCTCCCATCTCACGCCGGCGTTGTCGGATGCGATGTGCTGCATCGTGACCGGCGCGGAGAACGTGAAGCGGGCGCTGTTCACCGACGGGGACGTGTTCCGCGTCGGCTACCGCCGCCCGCTCCTGCTCACCGGCATCGACGTGGGCGTTATCCGGCCGGACCTTGCCGAACGGCTCCTGCCGCTGCGACTTGAGCGTCCGAAGGTGCGGCGCACCGAGGCGGAGTTGTGGGCGGAGTACGAGGAGATCCTCCCCGTCGTGCTCGGCTCGCTCCTTGACCTGACGGTCAAGGTCCGCGCGGCCGAGGCAGAGACGCCAACAGAGCTGCGGATGGCGGACTTCGCGCACCTGTGCGCGCAGTTGGACGCGGCCACCGGGCTCGGGGCGCTCGCCGCGTATCGGGCCAGCCTCGATGACCTGAACGACGACGTGATCGAAGGCGACCTGCTCGCGCAGACCGTTCTCACGCACGCCGCCGGCATGCAGGAGGGCGAGGCGCAGCGGATGACATCCACCGGCTGGCTGGCGCACCTCAGCGACCTCTACAGCGGCGAGGAACTGCGCCCCCTGCCCAAGGGCTGGCCGACCACCGGCAAGGTGCTCTCCGACCGGCTCAAGCGCCTTCAACCCACCCTCGCCGCACGGGGCGTCCTCATCGACGCGGGCCGCACCAAAGAGGGCCGCTACCTCGAAATGACCCGGCCGGCGCCCGAACCCGAGCACGAGCAACCGCCGCTCGGCTGAACCGCGGGCCGGGACAAGCAAGAAGAGCACCCGGGGCACCACCGCCGATGGTGCTCTTCTTGTGGTTCGGCGCGCAGCGCCGGCCGAAGGACGCGCCGCGAAGCGGCCCCTTCTTCAAGCCCTGACCCGCGCATAGAACAGACATTTCTCCCCTTCTTTTTTCCTAAGGAGGGGAACGCTGCGTCACCTGCGTCACCCGAGGGTCGGAAACCGCCTGCCACCTGCGGATACGGGGGTGACGCAGACGGCCTTTCTCTGCGTCACCCTGCGTCATCTGCGTCACCCCTCGATGACGCAGGTGACGCACGCGGTGACGCACCCCCACCCGCTGCGTCACCGCGAAACGCCAGGTCAGACGGCATCGGTGACGCAGGTGACGCGGTGACGCAGAAATCCCAAGTTCGGACACACACGCCTCCAAGGAGTCGACCGTGCCCAGCCCCAAGCTCAAGCTCGCCGAAGTCCTCAAAGAACTCGACATGAGCCGCGCGGCCTTCTACCGCATGCGCGCCCGCGGCCAAGCCCCCCGCATCCACAAACTCCCCAACGGCCAGGTCCGCGTCAGTCGCGCGGACCTGGACGCGTGGTGGGCCCGCTGCGAGCAGGACGCAGCGTAGATCAGCACACACCATCGGGGCCCGCGCCCAGCGCGGGCCCCCTTTTCATGCCTGGAGAGCCATGCTCACGTACGACGTCGATATCTGGTCCATCCGAAAGCGCTCCGGTCGGCCGAAGCCCTGGGAGCTGCGCTGGCGCGTGGGCGACCGCCCTCACTCCCGCAGCTTCAAGCTCAAACCGCAGGCAGACGGCCGTCGCGCGGAACTCATGGCTGCCCTCCGCGACCATCAGCAGTTCGATGAGGAAACCGGGCTCCCCGCGCAGGAGTTGATGGCTCGCACGTCGCCAACGTGGTACGAGCACGTCACTGAGTACGTGATCAAGAAATGGCCGCGTATTTCCGCCAAGCACCGAGCGAGCATCGCCGAGGCCCTCGCGGTCGTTACGCCCACACTCGTCACGAGCAAGCGCGGGGAGCCTGCGAGCGCCGTTCTGCGAGCCGCGCTGTACCAGTGGGCGTTCCGGGCGGTTCGCGGGCCACGCGGCGCGTGGGCGCCACGACACGAGGTTGAGGAGCCTCCCACGGAGATCAGGTCAGCCCTCGACTGGATCGCAGCTCACTCGCGCAAGGTGAAGGATCTGGAGGATCCCGCGCTTCTGCGCCCTGCGCTTGAAGCCCTCTCGCTGCGCTTGAACGGGAAGCCAGCCGCGGAGAACACGGCACGGCGGAAGCGCATGGTCCTCAGCAACGTGCTGCGCTACACCGTGGAGGAGAAGGGGTTGTTGTCCTCGAACCCGCTCCCCAGGGTGGACTGGACACCGCAGGACACCGATGACGAGATCGATTTCCGATACGTCCCGGGACCGGCCCTGGCTCGCGCGCTGCTCGGAGCGATCCGGGATACCGGCGCACGTGGCGAGCACATGCACGCGTTCTTCGGGTGCCTGTACTACGCGGCCATGCGACCGGGTGAAGCGGTCGCGCTCAAGGAATCGGACTGCACCTTGCCGCCCAACTCGCCTGACACGGTGCAGGACTGGGGCGAGCTCCTTCTTGGGGAGAGCCGTCCAGAGGTCGGCGGTGGCTGGACCGAGGAAGGGACTTCGTACGAGAAGCGCGGGCTCAAGCGGCGCAAGATCGGGGCGACACGGACCGTGCCGATTCCGCCCGTTCTCGTGCACCTGCTCCGTGAGCACATTGCGCGCTACGGCACGGCAGAGGACGGCCGGCTGTTCCGCGGCCACCGAGGCGGGCGCCTGCCGTCTACCGAGTACTGCGACGTGTGGGAGGTGGCGCGGAAGACCGTGCTCACCGCCAGGGAGGTTGAATCTGACCTGGCCGCCGTGCCGTACTCGCTCCGGCACGCAGGCGTTTCCCTCTGGATCAAATCGGGGGTCGACCCCGCAGAGGTCGCCGCTCGTGCCGGCCACAGCATCGCCGTGCTCTACCGCTTCTACGCGAAGATCCTCAAGGGCGGCCAAGGGCACGCCAACAACCTGATCTCGGCAGCCCTCGAAGAGGGGGAGTAGCCCGAATCCTGGCCCACAGATGGCCCATACGTACTGGTCAGAGGTGGGATTCAGGCGAGAAAGGGTGAGACAACCTGCATGCGAAAGGGGTGCTCCGTTGATCGGGGCACCCCTTCTGACCAGCGCATACGCTGACCTGCGGCGGTGGGTGTGGGATTTGAACCCACGGTGACTTGCGCCACGACGGTTTTCAAGACCGTTCCCTTAGGCCGCTCGGGCAACCCACCTCGCTCCGCCACCTGGGCCGGAGCGTGTACAGCGTACCGGCCCGAGGGTGGGGGCCCTACAGGGCCTCGTTGCGGCCGGCCGTGAGGCGGGCCGCCGAGGCGATGGTCGCGCGGGCCTCGCGTTCGGTCAGGCCGGTGCGGACGGCCGCGTCCGTGAGGTGGCGGGCCAGGTCGTCGCCGATGCCGTTCTCGTACGCGCGGCAAGCCGCCCAGAACAGGCGGGTGTTGCGCTGGCCCACGCGGGCGCCCAGGACGAAGTGGACCAGGCCGCGGCCCTGGTGCGAGGGGCCTCCCGCGGGCGGTGTCTTCGTGCGCGGCGGCGGTGTGAGCAGCCGCAGGAGGGTGCGGGGGCAGGGGGCCGGCGCCAGGTGGGCGGTGCCGGGGGCCGTGCTGTAGACGCCGTGGTCGGTGCGTGAGCCCGGGCCCACCAGGTAGCCGCCGGCGCCGCGGATGTCGATGCCGGGGGCGAGGCGGCTGGCCGAGTTGGGGACGACGACGTCCGGCGGTCCTGAGAGCCAGAGGTGCCGGCCGCCGCTCGGGGTCAGGACCACCACGGTCGGCGGGATGGTGAAGAGGTGGCGTAAGGCCAGCTCGCGCAGGACGGCCGAGGAGTCCGTGCCCGACTTCGTGTCCAGGTCGATGCCGATCAGGTGGTGCGGGGGGAGGCCGCACGCGATGCCGTAACCCGTGGCCCAGGGGGCGGCGGCGAAGAGTTCGCGGATGCGGAACGGGTCCGTGCTCGCGTCGTACACCCCGTGTCCGGGGCGGCCGCATTCGCCGTGGCACTGGGGCGCGTCCACCGGGTCCTCGTGGTGGGGGGAGCGCAGGGCCGGGAGTTTTGTTCGGGAGAGCGGGATCACGGCGAGGCCGCGCTCCGCGGCGGACAGGGCGTGGGCGAGGGCCAGGGTCGTTGCCTGCCGGTCGGAGGTGGGCATGGCTTTATTTTCGTACGGATGTTCGAAGAAGGGAAGGGGGTTCTGTGCCTCGTATGGGTGAGCCCGGGGGTGCTGAGGGGTGCCCGGGTGGGGGTGCGGCGGAACGCTTCGTCTCTTGCGGGGGTTCGGCGAGCGGCTGTCCGGGGGCGTCAGCGTGGCGCTGACCTGCGGGGATATTCAGTTCGTGCAGGTTTATCGACTTGTCCTCACACTCGCGAGGGAAAGATCCGTTCCGGGGTGGTTCGCCGGGGATCGGCTGGGCAACTCTGGTCTCGCGACGTCGAGCACATCGCCCAGGCAGTCGGCCAACTGTCCGGGCACAAGCCGCACTTACCGGCCCAGCCGGTTCTGATCCACCGGGTACGCCCGGTCGATGGAGGAATTGACATGGCAAGCATCCGTACCGCCCGCATCATCGCCGCTGCCGCCGCCCTGCCCCTCGCAACCGCACTCTTCACCGGGGTCGCCCAGGCCGACAACGGCGGTTTCGCGGACGACGGATCGAACACGAGCGTGGCCAGCATCGTCGGCAGCGGTGTGGGCGACGACAACAACGGCAACTCCGCGACCAACCAGCAGGTGGCCACCGGCGCCGGTGCCTCCAACCAGAACAACAACGCCCAGGTGAACGGCTCGGCCTTCACGGCCATCCACCAGTCGAACGAGAAGGTCGACATCAACTTCACCGAGCTCTGGTAGCAGCGGGGCTGTTCGAACACCGGCGGCAACTCGGGGAGTTGCACCGGTAGTCACCTGGAAAGTCGCACCGGGAGGTCACCTGGGGAGTTGACCGGCCCGAGGGGGTGAGGGGACTGCGCGGCGGCACCGGCTCGGTGCCGCCGCACAGGTGTGTCCGGAGGGAGTGTCGGGAGGGGGTGTGCGGGGCGTCCCGGCGGGTGCCGGGGACCTTGACAGCCGTCGGTATCTGACGGACAGTCAGAAACCTTCACCCGTACGAGGTCAGGGAGGCCGCCGCCGTGCACCTCGCCCCAACCGAGCGCCAGCAGGAGCTGCGCGCCGAGCTGCGTGCGTACTTCAGGGACGTGATGCCGCCCGACCGCACCGCGCTCGCCGACGACCCCGCCGAACAGCGCCGGCTGCTGCGCAGGATCGGCGGGGACGGCCGGCTCGGGCTCGGCTGGCCGCAGGAGTACGGGGGCCAAGGGCGCGGTCCCGACGAGCAGTTCGTGTTCTTCGACGAGGCCTACCGCGCGGGCGCGCCCGTCTCCATGGTCACGCTCAACACCGTCGGCCCGACCCTGATGAAGTACGGGACCCGGGAGCAGAAGGACTACTTCCTGCCCCGGATCCTCAGCGGCGAGATCGTCTTCGCGATCGGCTACAGCGAGCCCTCGGCCGGCACCGACCTCGCCTCGCTGCGGACGAAGGCCGTGCGTGACGGCGACAGCTGGGTGATCGACGGGCAGAAGATCTTCACGTCCAACGCGCAGAACGCCGACTGGATCTGGCTGGCCTGCCGCACCGACCCCGACGCCCCCAAGCACAAGGGCATCTCGATCATCCTCGTGCCCACGGACGCGCCCGGCTTCTCCTGGACGCCGATCCACACGGTGGGCGGCCTCGCCACCACGGCCACGTACTACGACGGCATACGGGTCCCGGCCGGCAACCTCGTCGGCGAGGAGAACGGCGGCTGGGGCCTCATCACCAACCAGCTCAACCACGAACGCGTCGCGCTCGCCGCGATCGGCATGCAGGCCGAGGACTTCTACGCGGAGGCGCTCGCGTACGCCCGTACACCTGATCCGGTGACCGGCGAACGCCGGATCGACCTGCCGTGGGTGCAGTCGCGGCTGGCCGAGGTGCACGCCCGGCTGGCGGCGACGCGCCTGCTCAACTGGCGTCTGGTGGGGGATGTCGGGGCCGGCACGCTCGCGCCCGGCGATGCTTCCGGCGTGAAATTCGCGGGAACCGAATCGGCCGTCGAGGTGTATCGAATGTGCCAGGAGATCACGGGCGAGGCGGGGACGGTCCGCGCCGGGTCGCCGGGGGTCTTCGGCGACGGGGAGCTGGAGCGGATGAACCGTGCGGCCCAGATCAACACCTTCGGGGGAGGGGTGAGCGAGGTGCAGCGCGAGATCGTCGCCACGATGCGGCTCGGCATGCGGAGGGTGAAGCGGTGAGCGGCGCCTTGGACGTCGACGGTGCGGGCGGCGTGGACGAGGACGCCTTCCTCAAGGAGCTCAAGGCGTACGAGGGGCAGCCCGCCGCCGAGGGCGGAGTGGGCCGCGACCTCGTCAACGAGCCGATGATCAGGCACTGGTGCGAGGCGATGGGCGACACGAACCCGGCGTATACGGGCCCGGACGCCGTCGCCCCGCCGACCATGCTCCAGGCCTGGACGATGGGCGGGCTCGGCGGGCACCAGGGGCGCTCGGCCGCGCAGCAGGAGCTGTTCGAGCTGCTCGACGGGGCCGGGTTCCGGTCGGTCGTGGCCACCGACTGCGAGCAGGAGTACCTGCGGCCGCTGCGGATCGGCGACGAGATCACCTTCGACGCCGTGATCGAGTCGGTGTCGGAGCGGAAGACCACCAAGCTCGGGACCGGCCACTTCGTGACGACCCGGATGGATGTGCGGGCGAACGGGGAGCTCGCGGGCACCCACCGCTTCCGCATCCTCAAGTTCGCGCCCGCCAAGCGCCCGGCGAGGACGTCAGGGGCCAAGGACGGCAAGCCCGTACGCCGCCCCCGCCCCGTGATCAACCGGGACAATGCGGGGTTCTGGCAGGGCGTCGAGCAGCACAAGCTGCTCATCCAGTGCTGCACCGGCTGCTCGGTCCTCCGTTTCCCCTGGCTGCCGGGGTGCAACTCCTGCGGGAGCCAGGAGTGGGACACCGTCGAGGCGAGCGGTGAGGGCACGGTCTATTCGTACGTGGTCATGCATCACCCGCCCTTCCCGGCCTTCGATCCCCCGTACGCCGTGGGCCTGATCGAGCTGGCGGAAGGTGTGCGGATCATCAGCAATGTGGTGGGCGTCCCGCATGACGAGGTGCGGATCGGCATGCCCGTACGACTGGAATTCCTGCGCGCCGACGAGGAGTTGGAGGTGCCGGTGTTCCGGCCCGTCCAGCAGGAGTCGCCGGCGGCTGCTTCGGCTGAGGGGAGCGCGGCCTGATGGACTTCACGCCCACGGAGGAGCAGGCGGCCGCGCGGGAGCTGGCCGCGCAGATCTTCGGCGACCTCTCCACCCCCGAGCGCCTCGCGGCGAACGGGACGGGGACGGACGCCGAGCTGTGGAAGGCGCTCGGGTCCTCCGGACTCATCGGCGCAGTACGGGACATCGGGCTGCTCGGGCTCGTCCTGCTCCTGGAGGAACAGGGGCGGACCACGGCGCAGGTGCCGTTCGCGGCCGGCTGCGTCTACGGGCTGCTCGCGGTGGACACGCACGGCACGGACGAGCAGCGTCGGCGGCTGCTGCCCGGGTTCGAGGACGGCTCGGCGGTGGCGACCGGGGCGTTCCCTGCGGCCGCGGGTGTACGGGCGGAGGGCTCGGCCCTCACCGGTACGGTGCCGTGGGTCCCGTGGCTGCGCGACGCCACCCATGTCCTGGTCGCCGACGCCGCCCACAGGCTGTGGATGGTGCGGGCGGCGGACGCGCGGATCGAGGACGTGGAGCTGACCGCGCCCTGGTCGGCCGGGCGGCTGGTGCTCGACGGGACACCGGCCGAGCGGATCGGCGGCGACCATGCGTACGAGCGGGTGCTCGCCGACGCGCGGACCGCCTTCGCCGGAGTGCAGGCCGGCGTGTGCTCGGGCTCGCTGGCCCGAGCCGTCGAATACACCTCCGTACGCGAACAGTTCGGCAAGCCGCTCGCCGCCAAGCAGGCCGTGCTCCTTCGCGCGGCCGACGCGTACATGGACACCGAGGCGATACGGGTCACCTCCTACGAGGCCGCCTGGCGCCGCGACGAGCTGCTCGGCTACCGGGAGGCCGCGCTCACCGCGGCCTGGTGGGCCGCCGAGGCGGGCACGCGCGTGGTGCACGCCGGGCAGCATCTGCACGGCGGCATGGGCGCGGACCTGGACCATCCCGTGCACCGGCACTTCCTGTGGGGGCGGCAGATCGCGGCGTATCTGGGCTGCGGATCCGAAGTCCTTTCGGAGTTGGGCGAGTTGATAGCCGTGAGCGCCGAGGGAGGTGCGCGATGAGTGCCGGCGCGCGGACGTGGGCGGAGGGCGACGAGCTGCCGCCGCTGGAGATCCCCGTCACCCGCACCCTGATCGTCGCCGGCGCCATCGCCTCGCGCGACTACCAGGACGTGCACCACGACGCGGAGCTCGCGAAGGCCAAGGGCTCCCCCGACATCTTCATGAACATCCTGACCACCAACGGCCTGGTCGGCCGCTACCTCACCGACCACTTCGGCCCGGACGCGGTGCTCCGCAAGGTCGCCATCCGGCTCGGGGCGCCCAACTACCCGGGGGACACGATGGTGTTGACCGGCAAGGTCGTCTCCGTCGCGGAGGGCACGGCTCAGGTCGCGGTGGTGGGGGCCAACGGGATCGGCAAGCACGTGACCGGCACGGTGACGGTGGGGCTGCCGCGGGAAGGGGCGAGCCGATGAGCGTGCGCAACCGGGACAGCCTCGGCGGCAGGGCCGCCGTCGCGGGCATCGGCGCGACCGAGTTCTCCAAGGACTCCGGGCGCAGCGAGCTCAAGCTCGCGGTCGAGGCCGTACGGGCCGCGCTCGACGACGCCGGGCTCACCCCGGCCGACGTCGACGGCATGGTCACCTTCTCCATGGACACGAGCCCCGAGATCACCGTCGCCCAGGCGGCCGGCATCGGCGACCTCTCCTTCTTCTCGCGGATCCACTACGGGGGCGGCGCGGCCTGCGCCACCGTCCAGCAGGCGGCCCTCGCGGTCGCGACCGGGGTGGCCGAAGTGGTCGTCTGCTACCGGGCGTTCAACGAGCGCTCCGGCCGCCGCTTCGGCTCCGGTGTGCAGCAGCGCGAGCCCTCGGCGGAGGGCGCGGCGCTCGGCTGGTCGCTGCCCTTCGGGCTGCTCACACCCGCGTCCTGGGTGGCGATGGCGGCCCAGCGCTATCTGCACACGTACGGACTGACGCCCGAGGCCTTCGGGCATGTGGCCGTCACCGACCGCACGTACGCGGCGAACAACCCGGCGGCGTACTTCTACGAGAAGCCGATCACCCTCGCCGACCACGCGGCCTCGCGCTGGATCGTCGAGCCGCTGCGGCTGCTCGACTGCTGCCAGGAGACGGACGGCGGTCAGGCCATCGTGGTGACCACCGCCGAGCGCGCCCGCGACCTGCGGCACAAGCCCGCCGTGATCACGGCGGCAGCGCAGGGCGCGGGCCGCAAGCAGGAGGCCATGACCAGCTTCTACCGCGACGACCTGACCGGGCTGCCCGAAATGAGTGTGGTGGCGCGGCAGTTGTGGCGGACCTCCGGGCTGCGGCCCGAGCAGATCGACGTCGGCATCCTGTACGACCACTTCACGCCGTTCGTGCTGATGCAGCTGGAGGAGTTCGGGTTCTGCAAGCCGGGCGAGGCCGCGGACTTCGTCGCCGAGGGGGCACTGCCGATCAACACCCATGGCGGGCAGCTCGGCGAGGCGTATCTGCACGGGATGAACGGGATAGCCGAGGGCGTCCGCCAGCTGCGCGGCACCTCCGTGAACCAGGTGGCGGGGGCGTCGAACGTGCTGGTGACGGCCGGCACCGGGGTGCCGACCTCGGGGCTTGTGCTGGGGGCGGACGGCTGAACCCGCCGGCGTTCCGGGGCGCGGACGGCTGAACCTGTCCCGCCCCGGGGCGTGTCCCCGGGGCGGGGCCGGGGGCGCGGCCCTTCACTCGGTGCATGCGCACTCCCAAGCTGATCATTGGACTACTGGTCCTGGTGGCCCTGACCTCGCTGACCACGCCCTCGGCGGCGGTGCCGGCGTCCGATCACCGAGGCACCGCATCCGCGTCGGCCTCCGCCCCGGTGGGTGCGGCCCGCGGCAAGGTGTTCGACGGCTGGGCCTTCGACACCTGTCTGACCCCGTCCCTGGGCACGATGTCGGCCTGGCGGAAGTCCAAGTTCCGCGGGGTCGCGGTCTACTTCGGGGGCCGCGGCCGCTTCTGCAGGAAGCAGCCGAACCTGACGCCGAACTGGCTGCGCGAGGTCGACCGGATGGGCTGGAGCGTGCTCCCGGTGTACGTCGGCTCGCAGTCGCCGTGCGTTCTCGTACCGCACAAGAAGAAGGTGCGGATCGGGCGCGACGCCTGGGGCCAGGGCCGCAAGGAGGGCCGGGACGCGCTGCGCCGCGCGCGGACGCTCGGCATGAAGCGGGGCAGCGCGCTCTACCTCGACATCGAGAACTACCGGATGGACAAGTGGCAGTGCCGCAAGCCCACCCTGACCTTCGTACGGGCGTGGAACCGCACGGTGCGCGCGCACGGTTACGTGCCCGGCTTCTACTCCAGCCTCGGCTCCGGCATCTGGCACATGGAGCGCGCCCGCAAGGCCGGTTACGGGGACCTGCCGAGCGCCCTCTGGTACGCGCGCTGGAACGGAAAGCCGCGCGCCTACCCCATCCCGGGCGTGAGCCCGAACGCGTGGCGGGGTGCGAGCATCCACCAGTACCGGGGCCCGAAGAAGGAGAAGTACGGCGGCCGCACCCTGGAGGTCGACCGCAACCGGGTCCACGCGCCGGTGGCGGTGATCCGCTGAGCGCGGTGGGACGCGGGCCCAACCCCCCCCTCGCCCCGCCCCGTGACCCCTCTGCCTCAGGTATGACCCCGAGGGGACCGTCATCGGCTCCTCCACCCTCAGGAGGTGGGGGCAGCCCCCGTCCTACAACCTGAGGCGGACACGGCTTCAAGCCCTGCGGCCGATCCGCGCGGGCGGGGCCGCTTCTAGCGTGGAGCCATGACCACACCCGTGTGCACCAGCGCATCGAAGCCCGCCGGCCTCGGCGCCGTGAAGGCCGCGCAGAAGCCGGCGCGGGGGGCCGCGCGACCGTCCGGCGCGCAGGCCGCCGCGGCCGCTTCCGGCGTACGGTCCGTATCCGGCGTACGGGCCACCTCGGGCAAGCGGCCCGCGACCAGCACGCGGGCCGCTTCCGGTACACGGGCCGTGACCGGCACGCGGTCCGCGGGATCCGCCGCGACCCCGGCCGCCGCGCACACCGCGCACGCCACGGGGACCCTGATGTACCCGAGCTTCGCCTCGTACGTACGCGCCCGGCAGCCGGTCCTGCTGCGCACCGCGCGCTCGCTCACCTCGAACCCGTCGGATGCCGAGGACCTGCTCCAGACCGCGCTGACCAAGACGTATGTCGCCTGGGAGCGCATCGAGGACCACCGCGCCCTCGACGGCTACGTCCGCCGCGCGCTGCTCAACACCCGGACCTCGCAGTGGCGCAAGCGCAAGGTCGACGAGTTCGCCTGCGACGAGCTGCCCGAGCCCGAGCCGGTGCCCGTCGCCGACCCGGCCGAGCAGCAGGTGCTCCAGGACGCGATGTGGCGCGCGATCATGAAACTGCCGGACCGGCAGCGGGCGATGGTCGTCCTCAGGTACTACGAGGACCTCAGCGAGGCGCAGACCGCCGAGGTGCTCGGTGTCTCGATCGGCACGGTCAAGAGCGCGGTCTCCCGTGCGCTCGGCAAGCTCCGCGAGGACCCGGAACTGACGCCCGTCCGCTGATCACAGCTTCGCAGCGGCTGATCGATCATTCCCTGGGCTAGTGACATACCAGTGGGTATGCGGTGAGAATCGGCGCAACCCTACTGCTCCGTAGCGCCCACCGGGAGGACGCCGTGCTGAGCACGATGCAGGACGTACCGCTGACAGTGACCCGCATTCTCCAGCACGGGTCGAAAATCCACGGGACGTCCCAGGTGACGACCTGGACCGGCGAGGCGGAGCCGCACCGCCGCTCCTTCGCCGAGATCGGCGAGCGCGCGGCCCAGCTGGCCCACGCCCTGCGCGACGACCTCGGGGTCGACGGCGACGAGCGCGTGGCCACCCTGATGTGGAACAACGCGGAGCATGTCGAGGCCTACTTCGCCATCCCGTCCATGGGTGCGGTCCTGCACACGCTCAACCTGCGCCTTCCCCCTGAGCAGTTGGCGTGGATCGTCAACCACGCGGCCGACCGCGTCGTCCTGGTCAACGGCTCGCTGCTCCCCCTGCTCGCCCCGCTCCTGCCGCACCTCGCGCCCATCGAGCACGTGGTCATCAGCGGCCCGGGCGACCGCTCGCTGCTCGACGGCGCGAGCGTCCAGGTGCACGAGTACGAGGAGCTGCTCGCCGGGAAGCCCACCACGTACGCCTGGCCGGAGCTGGACGAACGCCAGGCCGCCGCCATGTGCTACACCTCCGGCACCACGGGCGACCCCAAGGGCGTCGTCTACTCGCACCGCTCCATCTACCTGCACTCCATGCAGGTCAACATGGCCCAGTCGATGGGCCTCACCGACCAGGACACCAGCCTGATCGTGGTGCCCCAGTTCCACGTCAACGCCTGGGGGCTGCCGCACGGCGTCTTCATGACCGGCGTGAACATGCTGATGCCGGACCGCTTCCTGCAGCCCGCGCCGCTCGCCGAGATGATCGAGCGCGAGCAGCCCACGCACGCCGCCGCCGTGCCCACCATCTGGCAGGGCCTGCTCGGCGAACTCCAGCAGAACCCGCGGGACATCAGCTGCATGAAGCAGGTGACGATCGGCGGCTCGGCCTGCCCGCCCGCCCTCATGGAGGCCTTCGACAAGCTGGGTGCCACGGTCTGCCACGCCTGGGGCATGACGGAGACCTCCCCGCTCGGCACCGTCGCCCGCCCGCCGGCCCACGTGGTCGGCACCGAGGAGGAGATGGCGTACCGCCTGACCCAGGGCCGCTTCCCGGCCGGTGTCGAGGCGCGGCTGGTCGGCCCGGGCGGCGAACACCTGCCCTGGGACGGGCAGTCGGCCGGTGAGCTGGAGGTGCGCGGCCCCTGGATCGCGGGCTCGTACTACGGCGGCGCAGCGGGCGAGAACTTCAAGCCCGAGGACAAGTTCAGCGAGGACGGCTGGCTCAAGACCGGCGATGTCGGCGTGATCAGCGCCGACGGCTTCCTGACCCTGACCGACCGTGCGAAGGACGTCATCAAGTCCGGCGGCGAGTGGATCTCCTCCGTCGAGCTGGAGAACGCGCTGATGTCCCACCCGGAGGTCGCCGAGGCAGCGGTCGTCGCCGTCCCGGACAAGAAGTGGGGCGAACGCCCGCTTGCCACCGTGGTGTTGAAGGAGGGCGCCTCGACGGACTTCGTTCAGCTCAAGGAGTTCCTGGCCACGAAGATCGCCAAGTGGCAGTTGCCGGAGCGCTGGTCGATCGTGGAGGCGGTGCCGAAGACGAGCGTGGGCAAGTTCGACAAGAAGGTGATCCGCCGCCAGTACGCGGACGGTGACCTGGACATCACCGAGCTGGCGTAACGCCGCTCGGCCCTACGGGGCCGGGCTCGCGGAGCCGGATATACGGAGCCGGGCCCGGGTTTCACGTGAAACATCACGTGCGACCCGGGCCCAACGCCGTTCGGGCACGGCCTAGTTGGGGCACGGCCTAGTTGGTGCCGATCTTCGCGAGCAGGTCCACGATCCGGGTCTGCACCTCGACGCTCGTCGACCGTTCGGCGAGGAAGAGCACGGTCTCCCCCGAGGCCAGCTTCGGCAGGTCGGACTGGTCCACGGCCGCCGTGTAGACCACGAGCGGGGTGCGGTTGAGCTGCCCGTTCGCCCGCAGCCAGTCCACGATTCCGGCGCGCCGGCGCCGTACCTGCAAGAGGTCCATCACCACGAGGTTGGGCCGCATCTGCGTCGCGAGGGTGACCGCGTCGGCGTCGCTGGCAGCCCGCGCCACCTGCATGCCGCGCCGCTCCAGGGAAGCGGTGAGCGCCTGCGCGATCTCCTCGTGCTCCTCGATGAGCAGCACCCGCGGCGGATGCTGCTCGCTGTCGCGGGGAGCAAGTGCCTTGAGGAGTACGGCGGGATCGGCCCCGTACGCCGCCTCGCGCGAGGCCTGCCCGAGCCCGGCCGTCACCAGGACCGGCACCTCGGCGGCCACCGCGGCCTGCCGCAGCGCCTGGAGCGCGGTGCGCGTGATCGGCCCGGTCAGCGGGTCGACGAAGAGCGCGGCGGGGAACGCCGCGATCTGCGCGTCCACCTCCTCGCGGGAGTGCACGATCACCGGCCGGTAGCCGCGGTCGCTCAGCGCCTGCTGCGTGGACACGTCCGGCGCGGGCCACACCAGGAGGCGGCGCGGGTTGTCCAGCGGCTCGGGCGGCAACTCGTCGTCCATCGGCAGCGGTTGGGGCCGGTTGGCCACCTCGACGGCACCGCCGGGACCGTCGAGCGCCTGCGGTCCCTCGGCACCCTCGTCGGGCGCCTCTATCGCGTAGGCACGCCCCTGGCTCTCCGCCGGCGCGCGGCCCGGGATCATCTCCGCGGGCGCCCGCTCGGGCTGCTGCATGGGCGGCAGCGGCTGCGATACGGGGGCGGTGGGCGCTTCAGGTGCGGCTGGTGTGACAGGTGCCGTGGCGGCGGGCATTCCGGGTGCGGGTGTGCCGTGTGTGGGTGCGCCGTGCTGGGGAGTGCCCTGTGCCGGCGTGCCGACGGTGGGCACACCGGCCGTGGGGGTACCGGCTGCGGGAGTGCCGCCCGTGGGAGTTCCGGACGCGGGTGTCCCCGCCGCGGGTGTACCGGAGGCAGGTGTCCCGCCCGCGGGCGTGCCCCCGGCGGGGGTCTCCTCGGAGCGGCGCGGGTCCGGGGGCGTCCCCAGCTTGCGCCGCCGCCCGGAGCCCGCGGGCGCCTGCCCGCCCAGGCTCTGGCCGGAGCGCGCGGAGGGCAGCGGCGGCAGGCCGGGCCTGCGCTGCTGCTCGGCGAAGTGCTGCGCGAACGGCACGCCCTGCCCGAGCGTGCGCACGCTGAACCCGCGCCCCTGCGAGGCACCCGGGTCCGCGGCCGCCTCGGCCGGCAGGGGCTGCGCGATCCGCGGGCGCGCGGGGGTGGCCGGCTGCGGACCGGCGCCGGGGTGCTGCTGGGGGCCGGCCTCGGGCCCGGCCGCCTGTTCGGCCGCGGCCGCGTCTTCCCGTACGGGAGAAGCCTGTTGGGCCGGAAGCTCCACGGCCGGGACGTCCTGGACCGACGACGCCTGGACCGACGACGCCTGGGCCGACGGCCCCGCAGCCTCCTGCGCCGCTACGGGGCTCTGCGGGCTCTGCGGAGGGGCTGGCTGCGAGGAGGCCTGCACGGCGCCGTCCTGCACCGCACCCTCGGCGGCGCCCTGCCTGGACTGCGCCACGAAGTCCAGCGCGGACTCCTGGATGGACGGCAGACCCTGAGCAGCGGGCAGCTCCTGGTGGCCGGGCAGCTTCTGCGCGGCGGCGAACCCTTCCGCAGCGGGCAGCTCCTGCACACCGGGCTGCTGGGACGGGTCCCAACCCCCCGGCCGCACCGGCTCGTTCACCTCGGGACGCGCCCGGCGGCGCCCGCTCGGCGCCTCGGCCGGGTGCGGCTGCGGGGGAGTGTGCCCGGCCGGGAGGCCGTACGCGGCCACCTCGTCCGCGCGCGGAGCCGCGTCCTGCGCCGGCCCGGCGCCGTGGGCCGCGGCGCCCCGCTCATCGTGTGAGTGGGCACCGGCGTGGTCGTGCGGATGCGCACCGGCATGGTCGTGCGGGTGGGCGGCCGGCAGCGCGGAATCGTCGAGCACCGTGGCCTCGCCGGTCACGCCCGGTGTGCGGTCCGCCTCGGCGGGCGGCAGCGCGAAGGCCGTACGCCCGGAGCCGGCCTCCTCCGCAGCGGCACGCTCGGCGGCCGCGGCGAGCGCCCGGCGGCGCCGGCCGGTCGGCTGCGGCTGCGCACCCTCCGCGGCCGGCGGCAGCGCGGCGACGGCCGAGGACGCACGCCGGGCCCTGCGCCCGGTGGGCGCCCCGGCTTCGGCGGGCACACCCTGCGGAGGCACCGCGGCACCGAGCCCGGGGGCACCGGCCGGCGCCCCCGCGGCGTGCTCGGCCGCGGTCACCACGGCGCCCTGCGCGACCTCGGCCGCGGGCTCGTTCGGCACGGGCTCGGCGTGCGCACGGCGCCGGCGCCCCGTACCGCCACCGCCTCCGGTCACGGAGATACCGCCGCCGTCCGACTCGGCGGAGACCTGCGCGGGCACCCGGTCGCCCTCGCCCGCCGCTGCGGCCCGCCGACGGCGGCGGCCGGTCGGCGCGGGCTGGTCGGCGGGGGCCGCCGGCACCGGGGCGGGCTCGGCCTCACGGTTGTCGAGGAAGGAGTCCACGGAGGCCCGCCGGGCCCTGCGCCGCCCGCCCGAACCGGGCGCGGTGTCCCCGTTGCCGGCCACGGAAGCCACGTCCGCCGCGGCAGCCCCGTCCGGGGCGGCGGCCTGCTCGGGCAGCGCGAGTTCGCTGCCCGCGGGAGCGGCCTCGACCGTCCCGGCCCCCGACCCGATCGGCACCTCGAGCACGAAGGCGCTGCCACCCATGCCGGGCACCTCGTGCGTCTGGAGCACACCGCCGTGCGCCCGCACGATGCCCGCCACCAGCGGCGCATGCACCGGATCGCCGCCCGCGAACGGCCCGCGCACCTCGATCCGGACGACGTCACCGCGCTGCGCCACGGCGACCACGATCGTGGAATCGACATAACCGGCCGACGGATCGGCCACCCGCGCATTGCCCGTGGAATCGATGCCCGCGACATCCGCGATCAGATGCGCGAGGGCGGTGGCGAGCCGCGCGGCGTCCACCTCGGCCTCGATCGGCGGCGCGTGCACCGCGAACTGGGCCCGCCCGGGCCCGATCAGCTCCGCCGCACCCTCGACACCGGCGGTCACCACGCGGTCGAGCAGCGCGGGCACCTTGTGCAGCGAGTGCGAACCGTCGTCGAGGAGCTGGTAGTTCAGGACGTTGTCGACGAGCGTCGTCATCCGCGTATAGCCGGCGGCGAGGTGGTGCAGGATCTGGTTGGCCTCGGGCCACAGCTGTCCCGCCGGGTCGTCGGCGAGCGTGCCGAGCTCGGCCCGCAGATGCTCCAGGGGCCCGCGCAGCGACTCGCCGAGCACCGCGAGCAGTTGGGCGTGCCGCGCGGACAGCTGGGCGTAGCGCTCCCGCTCGCGCTCGGCGAGCTGCTCGTAGCGCGCGGCCTCCCGCTCCCGCAGGTCCGCATAGCGCTCGCGGGCGCCGGCCTCCAGCTCCGCGTACCGCTCGGCCTCGCTCGCGGCGAGCGCGTCGTACTTCTCCTGCGCCGCGGCCCGCTCCTGCTCGAGCTGCTCCTGCAACGCGTCGTAGGGCCGCCGGTCGGTGAACGTGAGCACCGCGCCGACGAGCTGGTCCCCGTCCCGTACCGGCGCCGTCGTCAGATCGACCGCGACCGGCTTGCCGTCCTTCGCCCACAGGACCTGCCCGCGCACGCGGTGCTTGCGGCCGGAGCGCAGGGTGTCGGCGAGCGGGCTCTCCTCGTACGGGAAGGGCTCACCGTCGGCGCGCGAGTGCTGCACCAGGGTGTGCAGCTCCCGGCCGCCGAGGTCGGAGGCCCGGTACCCGAGGATCTGCGCGGCGGCCGGATTGACGAGGACGACCCGCCCCTCCGTGTCCGTGCCGACCACGCCCTCGGCCGCGGCCCGCAGGATCATCTCGGTCTGCCGCTGCGAGCGCGCGAGCTCGGCCTCGGTGTCGAGGGTGCCGCTCAGATCCCGTACGACGAGCATGAGCAGCTCGTCGCCCCGGGAGCCCGAGCCCTGGCTCTCGTAGGCCTCGCGCCCGTCGAGATTGGCGCTGGTCACCTCGACCGGGAACTCGGTGCCGTCGGTCCGCCGCGCGGTCATCCGCTTCGGCTTGGTCCGCCCGCGCTCGTCGGTCGTGTCGGGCCGCCGCATCGAACCCGGGATCAGCCGCGAGTCGAATGCGGGCAGCAGATCGAGCAGCCCCCGCCCCACCAGTGCCGTACCCGGCGCCTCGAAGGTGTCCAGCGCGATCGTGTTGGCGTTGACCACCGTGCCGTTGGCGTTGACGAGCAGCAGCGCGTCCGGCAGGGCGTCGAGTATGGCTGCGAGGCGAGCAGCGCCTCGGGATGGCCTGCTGCTCACGACGACGGGTCCTCCCTGTTACCGCACCTTGCGTGCCCGCGGACCCGGCATTCCCCCCGGCCCGTGGCATGTCACTCCAGGGAGTCTACGGGCAGCGGTTGCGCTCGGGACGCCGGATGAGAGGGAGATCCCAGGAAGGGGGAACGGAGGAGGTGTGACCGCGCAGGTGGGCCGCCTTCACGGCCTTCCGCACGGGATGTACCGGACCTTCACCACACGCGGGGGCCGCCGGAGTCGGGCGAGGACTGCGGGAGCACGGGCACGAGCTGGTTCCAGCGCCCGATCTCGCACCCGTTGCTCCGGTCGAAGCTCGCGGACACCTGCTGCCCGCGCCAGGTCCCGGTGATCCGCGCGGTCTCGGGTCCGCCGTACTGCATGGTGCAGAGCGCGTCGGCCGGCACCGGCGCGAACGGATCGCGCCCCTCCTGCGCGATCGCGTCCAGCCGTGCACAGGCCTCCTCGGCCTGCGGATGACTCCCGCCGCCACTGCCGCTGGAGCTCCCACTCCCATCGCCCTCACACGTGAGCTCGTACGTCTCGTACGGCGCGGCCGCTCCGGCCCCCGACGTGATCGTCAGCACATCGGGCTGCGGCTCGGGCAGGGCGTGGGCCGGCGGCTCGTCGGCGTGCGCGGCGACGGGCGCCCCGGCCACCGCGGCGAGCGACGCGGCCACGGCGACGGCGAAACGACTGACCTTCATGGGGACTCCAGGTGTGGGACGGACACCCTGTTCAACGCCCGCGTCGCCCGGACGTTGCGCCCCCGTGCCCCGGGCCGACAATGCTTTGCCCTGCCGCCCACGTGCCTAGTACCGTGGGGGGCGATTGGTGACAGCCCGCTCGGCTGTGTCATCATCTGCAACGCACCACGCGCTCGCGCAGGTGCGCTGGAGGCGTCGCCTAGTCCGGTCTATGGCGCCGCACTGCTAATGCGGTTTGGGCCTTAAAGCCCATCGAGGGTTCAAATCCCTCCGCCTCCGCACCACGACTCAGGGCGCCCACTCCTCACGGAGCGGGCGCCCTGAGCCGTTCCCGGACCCGACCGCACGTGCCCGCCGGTTGTCAGCCCGCCGGTGGTCAGCCCGTCGATTGTCAGTGCCGGATGCGAGCATCGCCGGATGACCTCGAACGCATCCCACAATCCGCCGGAACCGCCCGCACGCCCCCTGCCGCCCCTGAACGCCGACGAGCGCACCACCCTCACCGCCTGGCTGGACTTCCACCGCGCGACGCTCGCGCTCAAGTGCGAGGGCCTGACGGACGACCAAGCCGCGACGGCCTCGGTCCCGCCCTCCGCATTCACGCTCACCGGCCTGGTCCAGCACATGGCGGAGGTGGAGCGGAACTGGTTCCGGCGCGTGTTCGCCGGCGAGGACGCCCCGCCGATCCACGACCCGCAGGCGGACCCTCGGGGACCGGACGGCGGCTTCGACCTCGCCGACGACGCCACCCTGGGCGGAGCGCTGGCGACGTGGCAGGCGGAGGTGGAGTACGCCCGCAAGCTCTGCGCCGACCATCCGCTGACCGCCACGGGCCGCTTCATGGGCCAGGACGTCAGCCTCCGCTGGATCCTCGTCCACATGATCGAGGAGTACGCCCGCCACAACGGTCACGCGGACCTGCTCCGCGAACGCATCGACGGCACGACGGGAGTGTGACCGCACCCCGTACATCTGCCCGGATCCGACGTTTCCGCAGGTCACAAGGGGTGCGGATAACGGATTTCACATGGCGGCGGCAGTCATGTAATGTTCTTCCTGTCGCCGCGAGCGGGGCGAAAGCACCGAAGCGGGACAACAGAACAAGCACTCGTAGCTTAACGGATAGAGCATCTGACTACGGATCAGAAGGTTGCAGGTTCGAATCCTGCCGAGTGCACATAGGCAAAGGGCCCGGGAGATTCTCCCGGGCCCTTTGGTTTGTCTCCGATGAGTTTGCGCGTGCTCCCCGGTCTCCCCTCTGACAACCGGAGACAAAAGGGAGAGGCGGTGGCCGTCATGGACAAGCAGTTCAGTGCGGTGTTGCAGAAGAGTGCGAGCAAAGGTGGCTGGACCTATGTGGTCTGGCCCCAGGCCGCGGAGTTCTTCGGGACCCGAGGGCTCGTGAAGGTGCGGGGCACGATCGACGGGCATCCGTTCCGGAGCTCTTTCATGGCGCTGGGGGACGGGACGCACAAGCTGCCGGTGAAGGCGGAGGTGCGCAAGGCCATCGGCAAGGGCGAGGGCGACACGGTCACGGTCCGGCTCCAGGAGCGGCTCGAAGAGTGAGCGTGAGTTCCCGCGGAGTTCCCGCGGTCCTACCTGCCGGGTAATCGACGTCGCGTACCGCTGCTGCCAGCATCGAGGCAGAGCGGCTCCGAGCGGGCCGAACGAGTCGCATCAGTCGATCAGTCGGAGGTCGTCGTGTCTTCTGCCTACGTCATAGCCCGTCTGCGCAAAGGGCCCCTGCATGCGGATCTCGCCGAGTACATCGAGCGGATTCCCGGGACCTTCGAGCCGTTCGGCGGGCGGTTTCTCGTGCATGTCACGCCGCACGAGGTGCTCGAGGGGAGCTGGGACGAGGACGTCGTGATGATCGGGTTCCCCGGGGTCGAGGAGGCGCGGGCCTGGTGGGAGTCCCCGGCGTATCAGGAGATCGCCCCGCTGCGGACCCGGCATCTCGACGGCGACATCATCCTGATCCGGGGCGTTCCGGAGGGGTATGACGCGACGAAGACCGCGGCCGGGCTGCGGGGGATGCTCAAGGGACAGGAGTAGGGAGAGGTCCGCGAGAGGTCAGCGGGGTGTGAGGCGGTGGGCCAGGCCCGCGTAGCTCGTGACGAAGCCCGACGCGTCGAACTCGACCTCGCTCTCGAAGGCGCCCGAGGTGAAGTGCACCCGGGTGCCCGCGGGGCCGGGGCCCTCGTACGCGTAGGTCTGCGGGGAGGCGTGCACCGTCAGGTCCGGGACCGATACCCACGCCATCGTGAAGTCGCGCGTGCCCGGCGTGCGGTGCAGCGCGTGGCGCAGGACCGGCATCGCGTTCGTGAGCGGTGAGAGGCCGAGATCGCAGTCCAGGGTGTCCGGACCGGCCCATGGGAGCGGGGCCCCGTTCGCGGTCCAGGCGCCGGTCGCCTCGTCCCGGCGCAGGTCCAGATGACGGTGCGACTCCAGGTGCTGTTGTGGGCCCGGGTGCTGCTGCGGGCCAAGGTGCTGGTATGAGCCACGGTGCTGCTGCGAGCTCAGGTGCTGCTGCGGCTCCAAGTGCCCGGTGCCGTCCGTGGTTTCGGCCGTGACGGTCAGGCGGCGCGTGATCCAGTCGGGGCCGGTCTCCAGGTCGTACGAGAGCCAGTACGGGTACGGCAGGGCGGCGAAGACGCGGCCGTGGGCCGTGAACGCGCGCGGTCCCGTCTCCGTGACCCAGGCCGTCTCGAAGCCGCCGGTCTCCGTCACCTGCCAGGTGAGGACTCGGGTCCGGGCCCGGTGCCGGTGCTGCTCCTGGACGCGACTGTCAGTCATGGGCACCAGGATGGGGCCCATGGCGTGGTGGTGCACAGGGGTGCGGTGGCGGGAGGCCGGTCCGGCGCTCGGGTGGTGGGCGCCCGGGCGTGCGGGGCGCGAGAGCGTGCTCGCGTACGGACAGGAGCTCGCCTTCGTCGTACGCGGCGGGCGCGGCTGTCTCGGGGTGTGGCGGGGCGGGCGGCGTACGCCCTGTCCGCGCGGGGCGGAGGTGCCCGCGCGGGCCACGCGGGCGCAGTGCGAGGAGTGCGCGCGGATCGACCGGTCGTACTCGGTCGCGGCCGACACGATGGCCGACGACCCGCGGCCGTATGCCGTCTATCTGGCGTACTTCGGGCCGGGCCTGGTGAAGGTCGGGATCACCGCGGACGAGCGCGGCTCCGCGCGGCTGCTCGAACAGGGCGCGGTGGCCTTCACATGGCTCGCACGCGGGCCGTTGATGGCGGCGCGGCGGGTGGAGGAGCTGGTCGGGGTGGCGCTCGGGGTGCCGGACCGCATCCCGTACGCGAAGAAGCGCCTGGTGCGGTCCGCCCTGCCGCCGTTCGACGAGCGGGTGGCCGAGCTGCGGGAGTGCCGGGAGCGCGCCGGGCGGCTCACGGGCTGGCCGGAGTCGTTGGAGCGCGCGCCGTTCGAAGTCGTCGACCACAGCGGACGGTTCGGCCTGACCGGTGAAGGGGCCGCCACCGCGGTGGTACGGGAACTGGCCGCCGAGGCCGTGGTGGTGGGCCGGCTGACGGGGGTCGCGGGGCCCGATCTGCATCTGGCGGCAGAGGGGGGCGAGGTGCTCGTCCTGGACGGGCGGCTGCTGGCGGGGTGGCGCCTCGACACGGCGCCGGCGGGGGCGGTGGCGGATGTGCGGACGGTGGAACTCGGGGGTGTGCAGGGCGGGTTGTTCTGAGTCCGGCGCGCGTTCGGTGAGGTGGAACGGGAGGCCGCTCACGGCTGCCCGCGGCCGGCCGCGAATGGTCAAGTCTTGGATCCCTTTGACCGGCAGACCTGGACAGCCCGTCGAGCCCGGCCACAGGCTTGGCCCATGGAGATCACGCCCGTCGAGGCCTTCGAACTTCCCTACTACACCGTCGTCTTCACCTCCGTGAAGAAGCCCGAGGCGTACGCCGACGGCAGCTACCCCGAAGCGGCCCAGCTGATGAACGACCTGGTCAAGGGCGTGGACGGCTACCTCGGCCACGAGAACGCCAGCACCCCGGGCGGACTGTCCATCACCGTCGGGTACTTCCGCGACGAGGAGGCCATCAAGGCCTGGCGGCAGAACCTGGAGCACCAGCGGGTGCAGAAGCAGGGCAGGGCCGAGTGGTACGACAGCTACACCTGCCATGTGGCGAAGGTGGAGCGGAGCTACGGGTTCCGGCGGGACGCCTGAGCGACGGGCCGTCGCACCGGACTCCTGCGAGACGCGGGCCGTTTCTCAGGGAATTCACAGATTCGGGTCAGACGGCTCTCACCCGCCCCCGCCAGGGTCGTCACCATGGCCCCCACCAATAGCGATGCGCGTACCGAACTGTTCCGGCCGGACGGCTCTCCCGTGCGGGTGCTCGTCGTGGACGACGAGGCCTCGATCACCGAGCTGCTCGCCATGGCCCTGCGCTACGAGGGCTGGGAGGTGCGGACGGCGCACGACGGCGCGAGCGCCATCCGGGCCGCGCGGTCCTTCGCCCCCGACGCCGTGATCCTCGACGTCATGCTGCCCGACCTGCACGGGCTCACCGTGCTCGGCCGCATCCGGGCCGACCGCCCCGAGGTCCCCGTGCTGTTCCTGACGGCCAAGGACGCGGTCGAGGACCGGATCGCCGGGCTCACGGCGGGCGGGGACGACCACGTCACCAAGCCGTTCTCCCTGGAGGACGTCGTGGCCCGGCTGCGCGGCCTCATCCGCCGCTCCGGCGCCGCCGCCAGGCGCAGCGAGTCCCTGCTCACCGTCGGCGACCTGACCCTCGACGAGGACAGCCACGAGGTGACCCGCGGCGGCGAGCAGATCCAGCTCACCGCGACGGAGTTCGAGCTCCTTCGCTACCTGATGCGCAATCCGCGCCGCGTGCTCAGCAAGGCGCAGATCCTCGACCGCGTGTGGAGCTACGACTTCGGCGGCAAGGCGAACGTCGTGGAGCTCTACATCTCGTATCTGCGCAAGAAGATCGACGCCGGCCGGCCCGCGATGATCCACACGCGCCGCGGCGCCGGCTATCTGATCAAGGCCGCCGAAGCCCCTGCTCAGCCTCAGGTCCAGACCCAGGCCCGGGCACAGGTGCAGTCACAAAATCTCGCGGGAGCCGCCGCGGGCGCCGGAGCCGGAGCCCGATGAGAGGTCCGCGGCCGCCGCTCGGCCGGCGGCCCGCGAGGGCCTCCACACCCTCGCCGCCCCAAATCAGCTATACAGCGTAAGAGAGTTTCTTGTACGGTGTACGGGATCGAGTCCCATACACCGTACAAGGAGCTCTTGCCATGACGGCGCCGACCGCCGACCAACCCTCCAGCGGAGCCACCGCCCGCACCGGAGGCCACCCGCAGCGCTGGCTGATCCTCGGCGTCATCTGCCTGGCCCAGCTCACCGTGCTGCTCGACAACACCGTCCTGAGCGTGGCGATCCCCTCGCTCACCACGGAGCTGGACGCGTCCACCGCCGACATCCAGTGGATGATCAATGCGTACAGCCTCGTCCAGTCCGGACTCCTCCTCACGGCCGGCAACATGGCCGACCGCTACGGCCGCAAGAAGCTGCTCGCCCTCGGCCTCGCCCTCTTCGGCATCGGGTCGCTGTGTGCCGGACTCGCCCAGTCCAGCGGCCAGTTGATCGCCGCACGCGCCGGCATGGGCATCGGCGGCGCGCTGCTCATGACCACCACGCTCGCCGTCGTGATGCAGATCTTCGACGAGAGCGAGCGCGTCAAGGCCATCGCCCTGTGGGCCACGGTCGGCTCGCTCGGCTTCGTCTGCGGCCCGCTCGTCGGCGGCTTCATCCTGGAGCACTACTGGTGGGGCGCGATCTTCCTGATCAACATCCCCGTCGCCCTGATCGGCCTCGCCGCCGTCATCAAACTGGTGCCCGAGTCCAAGAATCCGCAGGGCGACAAGCCCGACCTCATGGGCGCCCTGCTCTCCACCATCGGTATGTCCTCGGTGGTCTTCGCGATCATCTCCGGGCCGGAGCACGGCTGGTTCTCCGCGCAGGTCGGCATCTCCGCCCTGGTGGGTGTGGTGTTCCTGGGCGCCTTCGCGCTCTACGAGCTGCGCATCCCGTATCCGATGCTGGACATGCACTTCTTCCAGAACCCGAAGTTCATCGGCGCGGTCTCCGGTTCGCTGCTCGTGGTCTTCGGCATGGGCGGTTCGCTCTTCCTGCTCACCCAGCACCTCCAGTTCGTCCTCGGATACGAGCCGTTGGAGGCCGGTCTGCGGATGGCGCCCCTCGCGCTCACCGTGGTCGCGCTCAATGTCACCGGGATCGGGCCGAAGTTCCTGATGAAGCTCGGGGTGCCGAAGACCGTGCTGCTCGGCATGACGGTGGTCGCGCTCGGTCTCGCCTCCATCGCGCTCCTCGGCGGCGGCACCGACGGCAGCTACTGGGGCATGCTCCTCGGCCTGGTGCTCTTCGGCATCGGTCTCGCGGTCGCCCAGCCCGCGATGGCCAACGCGATCATGAGCGCCATCCCGGCCGAGAAGGCCGGCGTGGGCGCGGGCATCAACGGCACGCTCGCCGAGTTCGGCAACGGTCTCGGCGTGGCCGTACTCGGCGCGGTGCTCAACGCCCGCTTCGCGGCCCTCGTAGCCGTCACCGCCTCCTCGCTGCCGGCCGCCCTCGCGGCGGCGAAGACGGCGGGCGAGCGGGCCGAGATCCAGGACGCCTTCGCCTCCGGCCTGCAGACCAGCCAGCTGGTCGGCGCGATCGCCGTGTTCCTCGGCGGTCTGCTCGCGGCGGCTCTCCTTCGCCGGGCCGAGCTCGCGGTTCCGGCCGCGGTGCCGGCGCAGGGCGAGGCCGTGGAGCCCGACAAGGCGGGCAAGACCGACGACGCCGCACCTACGGCGAGCTAAGTAGCATCGGGTACGGCGGGCCGGACCACACCGTTCCGGCCCGCCGCACCCACCCTCGTAACGCTTCACGGACGAACAAGAAGGTGCGCCATGGTCAGGGCAGCCGAGCGGGCGAAGCGCCCTGCGACCTCCAGCATCTGGCTGGACAGCGACCGGGCCCGCCGGCAGCGCAAGGACGGCCAGCCGGCCGGCCTCGACCGCGACAAGATCGTGGAGACCTCGATGCGGATGCTGGACGCGGAGGGGCTCCAGAAGTTCTCCATGCGCAAGCTGGCCGCCGAGCTGAACGTCACCGCGATGTCCCTCTACTGGTACGTGGACACCAAGGACGACATCCTCGAGCTCGCCCTCGACGCGGTCTGGGACGAGATCGAGGTGCCGGACCCGGACCGCCCGATCGTCTGGCGCGAGGACCTGCGGGCGCTCTCCGATTCGTACCGGGCCATGCTGGTGCGCCACACCTGGGCCGCGGCGATCTTCAACACGTATCTGAACATCGGCCCGAACGCGCTCCGGGTCTCCCGGGCCATCCACGACATCGCGATGGCCACCGGTCTGACGCCCGCGGGGCAGGCGGGCGCGATCACCGCGGTCTTCCAGTTCGTGTACGGCTTCGCCACCACCATGGGCAACTTCCAGCGCCGCTGCGACGAGTCCGGCATCAGCCAGGACGAGTACTACGAGCAGGCGATGAACGCCTTCCGCAGCGACCCGGAACTGGACGCCGTCATGGAGCGCTCCAGGCCCATCATCGAGGCCCGGGGCGGCACGAGCGTCGCGGAGATGTGGGAGCGGGACTTCGCGTTCGGCCTCGACGTGCTGATCGCGGGGATCGAGGCGATGGTGGCGCGCGCCGAGCAGTGACCGCGCGGGCCCTCTTCTCGTGCGCTCCTACGCGAGCCGCGCGGGGAACCCGCCCGTCGCCACCGGTCCCCACCGCTCGGGCGTGACCCGGATGATCGACTTGCCCTGCTTGACCATGGCCTCCCGGTACTCCGCCCAGTCCGGGTGCTCGCCGGAGATGTTGCGGAAGTACTCGACGAGCGGCTCCACGGAGTCGGGGGAGTCGAGCACCTCGGCGGTCCCGTCGATCTGCACCCAGGGGCCGTCCCACTTGTCGCTGAGCACGACCACGCTGACGCGCGCGTCCCGCTTGGCGTTCCGCGTCTTCGCACGCTCCGGATACGTGGACATGACGATCCGGCCCGAGTCGTCCACACCGCAGGTCAGCGGCGAGGCCTGCGGACCGCCGTCCCGGCGGCGCGTGAGCAGCAGCGCCCGGTGCCGCGGGCGCACGAACTCCAGCAACTGGTCGAGATCGACAGGGGTGTTGGTCGCGATGCTTCTGGCCATACGGCCACCTTACGAGCCCTGGGCCGGCTCTTCCCGTACGACCGGAACCTCTTCGCGTACGAGCTGAATGTCGAGCTCCACCTGCAGCGTCGCCCCGATCGCCGCGACCCCGGCCTGCACGATCTGGTTGTAGTGCATCGCGAAGTCCTCGCGGTGCAGGGTGGCCGTCGCGCGGAAGCCGGCCCGCACCCCTCCCCACGGGTCGCTGCTCGTGCCCGAGTAGGTGAGTTCCAGGGGGACTTCGCGCACGATGCCGCGCAGCGCGAGCGTGCCGTGCACCGTCCACTTGCCGGGCGCGGTCTCGCGTACCGACGTACCCCGGTAGACCAGCGACGGGTGGCTGTCCACGTCGAGGAAGTCGGCGGAGCGCAGGTGCTTGTCGCGCAGCGCGTTGCCGGTGTCGATGGAGGCGGCGGCCAGCGTGGCCTCGACCGTCGAGGAGACGGTGTCGGGGGCGATCTGCACGGTGCCGGAGAAGTCCGTGAACCGGCCGCGCACGCTGGAGATCCCCAGGTGCTGCGCCACGGCGGCCACCGTGGAGTGCGCCGGATCGATGGTCCAGCGCCCCGGCGGCGGGAGCGCGGCCCCGCCCTGCCGCACCAGCGTCACCGTGCCGAGTTCAGCCCGTCCGCTCGCGGTGACCAGGGCGGTCGCGGCGTGCGGCGCGTAGCCCACGGCCGTGACGATCGCCGTGTACGGCCCCGGCCGCAGCGCCTCCTCGGTCCGTACGACCCCGTCCGCGTCCGCGCCGGCGCGCAGCACCTGCTCGCCGCGCATGTCCGTCAGCGTCACCACCGCGTGCTCCACCGCCCAGCCGTCGCCGGTCCGGATCCGCGCCGTCAGTCCCACAGCCAACTCCCCTTGCACACATGCCTGTCCGGCACGAAAACGATCGGGGCCCGGCGGGCCGTCCCCTGCCCGCCGGGCCCCCTTCCCTGCCCGCCCCCCGGACACCGCCTCCGCTCGGAGCGGCACCCGGGGCACGTGGGTCTATCTCCGGCCTTCCGGCCTTCCGGCCTTCCGGCCTTCCGGCCTTCCGGCCTTCCGGCCTTCCGGCCTTCCGGCCATTCGACCTGTCGGCCGCGAACTACTCGTCCGGGTGGGCGAGTTCGATGTCCTGGCCGTCGATGCCGCGGCCCGCGACGGTCAGCGCCATCGCGGCCGGCGGGTAGCCGGTGGCCATCAGCGTGTACTCGCCGCCGTCCAGATCGGCGAAGGCGTACGCCCCGTCCTCGCCGGTCGTCGCGGTCGCGACCACGTTGCCCGCGCCGTCCACGAGCGTCACCCGCGCGTCCTTGAGCGGACCGCCGCCGGCGAGCACCGTGCCGCTGACGCGCGCCCCGGAGTGCAGCGCGACCTCGACCTGCGTGACGCCCTGGCCCGCGACCTCGACGGGGAGCGCGACGGGCCGGTGCCCGGGCGCGTTCACCGCGACGGTCACGGCGCCCGGCACGAGCTCGGCGAAGGTGAACTCGCCCTGCTCACCGCTGAGTCCGGTGGCCAGCACGTCCCCGCGCACATCGGTCACCACGACCATGGCGCCGGCGACGGGCTCGCCGCCCTCGGCGGCCAGGACGACTCCGCTGAGCCCGCTCGTCCCGCTGAGCAGCAGGTCGTAGGCAAGCGGTCCGTCCCCCACCACGACGGTGGCGGCCTGCGGCTGGAAGCCGTCGGCGGAGGCGATCAGGACGTACGAGCCGGGGCCCGGGGCGTCCACGCTGTACGCGCCGTCGGCCTGCGCGATCGTCCGGCCGAGCTGCCGTCCCGCGAGCGAGATCAGCGTGACGGCGGCGCGCGGTACGGGGGCCTGGTCGGCGGTGCGGACGATGCCGCGTACCGCAGTGCCCTCGGACTTCACGGGCTCCGCGGCGGCGTCCGCCACCACGGCCACCTCGGCCGGGGCCTCGGCTGCGACGGGACCGGCGACGGGAGCGGTGACGGCCGAGGGAGCATCGGTGTCCGAACCGGCCGCGGCGGCGGCCGCGTTGGCGGTCCGCAGCGGGACCTCCTTGATGAACAGCGTGATCAGGAAGGCGAGCAGCGCGGCCGGAGCGGCGTACAGGAAGACATCGGCGACACCGTGGCCGTACGCGACCTCCATGACGGTACGGATCGGCGCGGGCAGCTCGTCCAGGTTCGGGATCGCACCGCCGCCCGTACCGCCGTGGCCGAGGGCCGCGCCCTTCGGGCCGAGCTCGGTCAGACCGTCCTTCACGTAGTCCGTCACGCGCGTGGCCATCACCGCGCCGAGCGCCGAGACACCGATCGCACCGCCGAGGGAGCGGAAGAAGGTGACGACGGACGAGGCCGCACCGAGGTCGCTCGGGTCGACCTGGTTCTGGGTGCAGAGCACGAGGTTCTGCATCATCATGCCGATGCCGAGCCCCATCAGGCCCATGTAGACGGCGAGATGCCAGTACGGGGTGTCGTACCGCATCGTGCCGAGCAGGCCGAGTCCGGCCGTCACGAGGACGCCGCCGCTGACCAGCCAGCCCTTCCACTTGCCGGTCTTGGTGATGATCTGGCCCGAGACGGTGGAGGAGATGAACAGGCCGCCGATCATCGGGATCGTCATGATCCCGGACATCGTCGGGGACTTGTCCCGCGCGAGCTGGAAGTACTGGCTGAAGAACACCGTGCCGCTGAACATCGCCACACCCACGAACAGCGACGCGAGCGAGGCCAGGGTGATGGTGCGGTTGCGGAACAGGCGCAGCGGGATGATCGGCTCGCTGGCCTTGGTCTCGGTGAACAGGAAGAGCGCGATGAGGACGGCCGAGCCGCCGGTCATCGCCGCGGTCTGCCAGGAGGCCCAGTCGTACTTGTCGCCCGCGAAGGTCACCCACACGAGCAGCAGCGAGACGGCCGCCGAGATCAGGAAGGCACCGGTCCAGTCGACCTTCACCTTGCGCTTGGTGACCGGCAGCTTCAGCGTCTTCTGGAGCACGATCAGCGCGATGACGGCGAACGGGACGCCGACGTAGAAGCACCAGCGCCAGCCCCAGTGGTCGGTGATCACACCGCCGAGCAGCGGGCCGCCGACGGTGGCCACGGCGAAGGTGGCGCCCAGGTAGCCGCTGTAACGGCCGCGCTCGCGCGGCGCGATCATCGCGGCCATCACGATCTGGGCGAGCGCGGACAGACCGCCGACGCCGATGCCCTGCACGACGCGGCAGGCGATCAGCATCCCGGCGCTGGTGGACAGACCGGCGACGACGGATCCCGCCACGTACACGACGAGCGATATCTGGACGAGCAGCTTCTTGCTGAACAGGTCGGCGAGCTTGCCCCACAGGGGCGTGGTGGCCGTCATGGCCAGCAGGGAGGCGGTGACGACCCAGGTGTACGCGGACTGGCCGCCGCCGAGGTCGGAGATGATCTCCGGCAGGGCGTTGGAGACGATCGTGGACGACAGGATCGCCACGAACATGCCGAGCAGCAGGCCGGAGAGCGCCTCCATGATCTGGCGGTGCGTCATCGGGGCGCCGTCGCCGGACGGCTGGCCTCCGTGCTTGGCATGGCTGCCCCGCACACCGGTGGGTGTGGTCGTTGCCATGGAAGTCCTTCTCTTTGTGCTTTGTTGCGGGGGGATGGGTCGGTACGGGGTGGGGCGGGGCCTACGAGGCCCGTGCCCGTGTGGCCCGTATGGCCTGTGTGACCTGTGCGGCCTCAGGCCTGAGCCGGCAACGGCGGCGGCTCGGGGAGGGGCGACGGATCGGCGAGCCGCGAGGGCTCGGCGACCGGCGGGGGCGCGGCCAGGTCCTGGAACCGCGGCGTGCTCCCCCGGCACACGCCGAAGCTGTCGTGCAGCTTGGCCAGCAGGGCGTTCAGCTGTCCCAGTTCCTCGTCGGACCAGCCGCTGAGGCAGTGCGCGAGCGCCTGCGTGTAGCGCTCGCCGAGCTCCAGGAGGCGCTGCTTTCCCGCGGGCGTGAGCCGCAGGATGCGTGAGCGGCGGTCGCCCGGATCGGGATCGCGGTCGATCCAGCCGCGCTCGGCTCCGTGCGCCACATGCCGGCTGGTCACCGACATGTCGATGGCGAGCAGCTCGGCCAGCCGGCTCATCCGCATCTCGCCGTGCCGGTCGAGCACGGTGAGGACGGCGGCGGAGGCGGGCGGGCAGTCGGCCGGCAGCACACGGGCGAGGTCCCGCTTGACCGCGTTGACGGCGCTCAGCTGTCGCGCGAGCTCCTCGTAGCGCTCCCGCTCGGCCACTGGACACCCCCGGGGATCTTCTTCTTGCGGAACGTTCGGAGCCACTCAGGGCTTTTGTTGCTTAGGGCAACGATAGAAGCGGTTGGTTGCCGCAGGCAAATTAAAAAGGGGCGAAGGCCCTTAAATTCCTGGCAATGGTCCGGCAAAGCGGCGGGATCGTGAGGAGCGGGCGCCGGGACGGTGTGCGGCGCGGGGCCGGGGGTTGGGCGAAACCGGCGACTTCGCTAGGGTCCTGCCCCATGGCACACAACCCCCACGCGCCCCAGGGTCCCGAGAGCCACGACCCCGCGGGGAGCACGCAGATGTTCCGCGCCTTCGTCGACGAGGGCGGCCCGGCCCGCGGCGCGCAGCCGGCGGCTTCGGCGGGACCGCGTATCGGTCTGATCGTCGGCGTCATCGCGGCCGTCGCGATCGTCGCGGCGGTGGCCTGGCTGGCGCTCGCCTGACGAAGCCTTGCGCGGGCGCCGGTGAGGACCGGCGCCTGGCCGGGGAGGTACGAGCGCGGCCAGGACGCACGAGCGCGGTCAGGACGTACGAGCCCGGCCTGCGCAGCCCGATGCCCGGCTGGCGAAGGCGTGACGGTGCCTGGGTTCAGGCACTTGCCGTCGCTCCCTCGCCGCCTACTGCCACTTCACCGAGACGTCCTGCGTCTCGATCCGCATGCCCAGCGGTACGCGCCACGCCTCCACGCACACCGTCCAGGTCTGCGTCTTCTTCGCCCCTGCGGCGATCGGCGCGGCCACCTTCTCCGTGGACTTGATCGTGGCCCAGTCCACACCGAGCGCGCCGATGATGTGCGTCCCGAAGGTCACCTCGGCTGAACGCACCGCGCTGCCACCGGTGTTGTGGAAGGTCACGCTGACCTTCTCGCACCAGCGCCGGTCGGTCGCCTTCCGTACCGGCTCGCCGAGGACCTTGAGCACCGCGGGCCCGGCCGGCGCCCCGGTACCCGGCGCGGCACCCGAACTCCCCGACGTACCACCGGAGTCGGACCCGCCACCGCCGGACCCGCCGGACGTACCCGACCCGCCGGACCCACCCGCGGCTCCCGACGTACCGGTACCGGAACCGGCGCTCCCGCCCGGCGACTCCCCCTCCGAGCCGCCCGGCTCCGCGCCGGATCCCGAACCACCGCCCGAGCCGCCAGAACCACCCGAGCCGCCCGCGCCTCCGGACGCCGACCCCGGCCCTGACCCGCCCTTGCCGGAGTCCGCGCCGTCCTTCCCCTGCGCACCGGAGGAGGGCGTCCCCTCCGCGCCCTTCTCACCGTCGAGCGGTACGAACTCCACGTCCTCCGTGGGCTGCACCGGCTCGACCCGCTCGCTCGGGCCGGACCCCGCCGCGCCCACCGCCACGTACCCGTCATCCGACGTGCCGGAGCCGCACGCGGCGAGCAGGGTGCCGAGGCAGACCACGGCAGCGGAAGCCGCGACGGCCATGCCGCGGCGCTGACGACGGAAGGGACTCCTGGCGCTCATCGCGCCAGTGTGGCTGACGGTGCGTCAATTAGGAACCCCGGGATGCCCGCAATGAGGCATCGCGTCAACAAGTGAGACCACCCGGGGCGCCCAGGGGGGAGCTCCAACCAGCCGGCCCCGTAAGGGACTTACGGGACGTACGGGCCGTCAGTCCGCGATGAGGCCCTCACGCAGCTGCGCCAGCGTCCGCGTGAGCAGCCGCGAGACATGCATCTGCGAGATGCCCACCTCTTCGCCGATCTGCGACTGCGTCATGTTCGCGAAGAAGCGCAGCATGATGATCCGGCGCTCGCGCGGCGGCAGCTTTGCGAGCAGCGGCTTCAGCGACTCGCGGTACTCCACGCCTTCGAGCGCGGTGTCCTCGTAGCCGAGCCGGTCCGCGAGCGAGCCCTCGCCGCCGTCGTCCTCCATGGCGGGGGAGTCGAGCGAGGAGGCGGTGTACGCGTTGCCCACCGCGAGGCCGTCGACGACGTCCTCCTCCGATACGCCGAGCACCGCGGCGAGTTCGGGCACGGTCGGCGAGCGGTCGAGCTTCTGGGCGAGCTCGTCGCTGGCCTTGGTCAGGGCCAGGCGCAGCTCCTGGAGTCTGCGCGGCACCCGCACCGACCAGGAGGTGTCACGGAAGAAGCGCTTGATCTCGCCGACGACGGTCGGCATCGCGAACGTCGGGAATTCCACGCCCCGTTCGCAGTCGAAGCGGTCGATCGCCTTGATCAGGCCGATGGTGCCGACCTGGACGATGTCCTCCATCGGCTCATTGCGACTGCGGAAGCGGGCGGCCGCGTAGCGCACCAGCGGCAGGTTCAACTCGATGAGCGTGTCGCGTACATACGCGCGCTCCGGGCTGTCCTCGTCGAGCGTGGCGAGCCGCAGGAAGAGAGAGCGGGACAGGGTGCGGGTGTCGATGACCTCGGGCCGTGCGTCGAGCGGGACTTCTGCGCGGTCGAGCACATCGGCTGCGGCGGTCGTGCTGCGCGTGAGCACCTTCGAGCTGCCCTGTTCTGCGGACATGCCACCCCCTCATGGGTCGCGGACGGTCGCGGCCGGCGCTCCCGTCTTCAAGGAACGCAGCCACACCCTGAATACCGGTCGTGAGGCTGCGGCAAACGCGGTTCCAGCAGAATGTCACATGTCGGCAACACGCTGTAGTGACTTGTCGACAAGTTACGGCTGGATCTGCGCAGGTAAGGGGGGTTCTGCGGCTTTTCGCGGGCTCAAGTGAGCCCAAAAGAGCGTTACTCGATCCAGCTACGCTTCGATCCTGTTTGCGGATCGCAGTCGCGCAAAGCTCCGGGCGAGGAGCCTTGACACATGCATCTGGGATACGCCCAGTTCGGCGCTGATCTGCGACTGCGTGAGGTTGCTGTAGTAACGGAGCAGCAGGATGCGCTGTTCGCGTTCGGGCAGTTGAACCAGCAGGTGCCGGACGAGGTCGCGGTGCTCCACGCCGTCGAGCGCGGGGTCCTCGTAGCCGAGCCGGTCGAGCAGTCCGGGCAGCCCGTCGCCCTCCTGCGCCGCCTCCAGTGAAGTGGCGTGGTACGAACGCCCGGCCTCGATACAGGCGAGCACCTCGTCCTCGGTGATGCGCAGCCGCTCGGCGATCTCGGCCGTGGTCGGCGAACGCCCGAAGGAGGTCGTCAGATCCTCGGTCGCGCTGGTCACCTGCACCCACAGCTCGTGCAGCCGGCGCGGCACGTGCACGGTGCGCACGTTGTCGCGGAAGTACCGCTTGATCTCGCCGACCACCGTGGGCATCGCGAACGTCGGGAACTGCACGCCGCGGTCCGGGTCGAACCGGTCGATGGCGTTGATGAGCCCGATCGTGCCGACCTGGACCACGTCCTCCATCGGCTCGTTGCGGCTGCGGAAGCGCGCGGCCGCGTACCGGACCAGCGGGAGGTTGGCCTCGATCAGCGCGGCGCGTACGCGGCCGTGCTCGGCGGTCCCGGGGGACAGCTGCTTGAGCTGGCCGAACAGCACTTGGGTCAGGGCCCTGGTGTCCGCCGTGCGCTTCTTCGCGGGAGACAGGGGGCGTTCGTCGCCGTCCACGGCACTGGCCGGGGTGTCCTGGGGCGGCACTTGGGGAGCAGTACTGGCCGGCACGGTCAACGCCACCCCTTATCGATGCAACCGATCAACATTTCGCAAAAGCGGTCATAGCATCACAAGACATGTGCACTGTGTGCAAGCACCGGATAACGCCGTGTTGAGGGCAAGTTGGGACGTAAACCTAAAAATGCCCCCACGTTCGAGTGGAGGGCGGTGTGCCCGGGCTGACTTTCGCCGGGCGTTTCGCGGGGTCTTCCCGGCCGTCTAGTTCACGAGCTCCGACATGAAGTCCCCCACGCCCTGGGCGGCGTCGGAGATGCCCTCGAAGCCCACCTGGACGAGGTCGGCGGCGCGCTCCGGAGACGTGATGATCGTGTACAGCACGAAGACGACGACCATGTAGAGCGCGACCTTCTTCGCTTGCACCACGTACGGCCTCCCCGTGCCTGTCTCCTTCGTGCAGTCGGGTGAGTCTATCCAGGGCGTACGGGCGCTCGTGCAGGAGTCCGCACGGCGAAAACGTGAAGGGTTCGGCGGGGTTGCGAGCCCGCGTCCCCGACCCCCGTACGGCGAGAGCCCCGGCTCCGTGAAGGCGCCGGGGCTCTCGCTCCGTTTGGGCGGGGGAAGCGGCATCGGGGGGACAAGCCGCTTCCCCCGGCGAGGACCTGGCTCATCAGCCCACGCCGCAGTCAGGGGGGAAGCTCGCGGCGTGGACCCCGCAGTGGAGCCGGGTCCCGGTGCCCTGCGGATTCCTGCCAGATCCGCCGGGCGCACGACCAATCCTGCTCCTGTCCCGGGCGGCCGCGGCACGGCAAAGGGCCTGGCTTGGCGGGCCTTAGGTCCTTAAAGGCCGTGTCAGGCTGTGAACCGCCTCGCCGGGGCTCTGCGCGCAGGCGCGCCGAAAGCCCACAGGCCCTGCGGCCGGCGTACGGGGTACGCCGGCCGCAGGGCCTCGTCGGAACGCCGTCGAGCTGCCGGTCAGTTCAGGGTGGTGTACGTGTTCCAGCCGCCGCCGAGCCTGAACGGAGCGGTGAACTGGCCGCTGCCGTTGGAGGTGTAGCGGTAGAGGCTGCCGTCACGGGCGACGCCGAGGAGGTCGGCCTTGCCGTCTCCGTTGATGTCGCCGGGTGCGACCAGCTTCGTGTACGTGTTCCAGCCGTTGCCGACGGGGAACGGCGCCAGGAACGGGCGGTACTTGTCGCCCGTGCCCCGGTACATGTACAGCGTGCCCCCTGAGTTGCGGCTCAGCAGGTCGGCGCGGCCGTCACCGGTGAAGTCACCGGCACCGACGATCACGGTGTACGTGTTCCAGCCGCCGCCGATCTTGATGCGCGAGCCGAAGCCGCTGCCCGTACCGGTGCCCGGGTGCAGGTACAGGTATCCCGAGCGGTCCCGGGCCAGGAGGTCGCCCTTGCCGTCGCCGGTCAGGTCGCCGGGGCCGACGGTCACGTTGTAACTGCCCCAGCTGCTGCTGATCTTCGGGACGCTGTCCGTCGAATAGCTGTAGTTGTACAGCTCGCTGCCGTACACCTCGAGCAGGTCGACGAGGGTGTTCTCGTTGAGCGAGGACACGTACAGCGGCTTGGCGCCCTTCCAGCCGCCGGGGTCGCTCATCTGGGTGCGCGGCGTGAGGGTGCCGTTGTTCAGCGACCAGTAGGACCAGAGCGTGCCCTTGGTGTCGAGGCCGAGGACGTCGTTCTTGCCGAAGTCGGGATTGCCGCCGGCGCCGGCGATGAGCGACGCCACGTTGAGACCGGAGCCGCCCGCGGTGCGCGGTGCGAGCTCGCCTCCGTTGCCGGAGGCGAGGTAGACGTAGACGTCACCGTTCACGGCGCGGCCGATCAGATCACCGCGGCCGTCCCCGTTGAGGTCGTCGACGCCGACGACCTGGTTGTAGATCTTCCAGCCGTGGCCGGCCTTGACGGCCTTCTTGAACGGCGCGGCCGCGGAGCCGGTGCCCTCGTAGAAGTACAGGTCGCCGGAGACGGTCCGTCCGTAGAGGTCGGCGATGCCGTCCGCGGTGACATCGTTCGCCCCGATGAGCTGGTCGTACATGGTCCAGCCGTTGCCGACCTTCACCCGTGCGGCGAACGGGGCCGAGGCCGTGTTGCCGGTGGCCGCGTACAGGTACAGCTCGCCCGCGGGCGTACGGGCCACCAGGTCGGCCCGGCCGTCGCCGGTCAGGTCGCCAGGTGAGAGGACCTTGTTGTAGATCTGCCAGCCCTTGCCGGTCCATGACGCGGAGCCGGCCCCGGCTGCGGAGCCGCCGGGGTGGAAGGAGAGCGACCCGTAGGGCGACAGGCTCAGGAGGTCGGCGACCCCGTCGCCGGTCTGGTCGCCGACCGGGACGATGTCCTTGTGCGCGGACGGAACCCGCCCGGGAAGGTCGAACGGCCTGCTCTCCGTCGCGCTGCTGGGTTCGATGTACAGCTCGGCGTCGTACGTCCGGTAGAGGAGGTCCGAGACTCCGTCACCGTCGAAGTCCGCACGCGCCTGCGCCGTGCCGGCTGCGGCGGCCCTGGCCGGCCGGGAGGCGGGCTTCGGGAGTGCCAGGTCCGGCAGTTGGGCCTTTGCGGAGGCGGGCCGTTCGGTGACGGTGCGGTCGGGTGCCGGGGTGTCGGCGGTGGCCGGGGCGGCCAGCAGCATGCCGGCCGAGAGAACCAGAGCGGTGCAGGCCGCGATCCGGCGCGCGCTGCTCCCTCGCGCGGGCGCGGACAGCGCAGGTTCCACAGAAGACAAAGCCCCCCCAGGGGTAAGAAAGTGGTGGAACCGGGTCGAAGAGATTCACAAATGCGCCACACGCATGGTGAATTGGTGCCCGGAGTGGGGTGACTCTACCGCTGAGGCGCGTGAGGCTGAAGTGGTGAACCAGGATTGACCTGCGCACTTACGGCCGATGCCCTCGACGCGGCTCGTGAAGGTTGTCGGATCACGCAAGAAGGCCCGGTCCATATGGACCGGGCCTTCTGTCAGCGGTAGCGGAGGGATTTGAACCCTCGGTGACTTGCGCCACACTCGCTTTCGAGGCGAGCTCCTTCGGCCGCTCGGACACGCTACCGAGAGAGAGCTTAGCCCAAAGGAGCCCGTGCTCTGAAATCCGTATCGATCAGGACGTGGTGAGCTGGCCCACAGCCGGCCCGCCGGCGCCGGTGACCCGCGTGAACTGGGGCTCAGCGGTCCCGGAAGAAGCGCGTGAGGCGACGCGAGCACTCCTCCTCCAGGACGCCCGCGATCACCTCCGGGCGGTGGTTGAGGCGCCGGTCGCGGACGAGGTCCCACAGGGAGCCCGCCGCGCCGGCCTTCTCGTCGCGCGCGCCGTAGACGACCCGGGCGATACGGGACTGCACCAGCGCGCCCGCGCACATCACGCACGGTTCGAGCGTGACGACGAGGGTGCAGCCGGGCAGCCGCCACTCCCCGAGCTTCGCCGCGGCCCGGCGCAGCGCCAGGATCTCGGCGTGGGCCGTGGGGTCGCCGGTGACCTCGCGTTCGTTGTGCCCGGCGGCGAGGAGCTCGCCCTCCGGGGACAGGACGAGCGCGCCGACGGGCACGTCCCCGCCCCGGAGGGCCAGACCGGCCTCCTCCAGGGCGCGCTCCATCGGCGCCCGCCAGCGGTCGCGTACAGGGTCGGTGCTGTTCAAGACATCGGGTGCGGTGTCGTGCGTACGGGGATCAGCGCACCGTCTCCAGGACTTCCGAGGCGCCGAGTGCCTCGGCGATCTCGCTCAGGGCGTCGGTGCGCAGGGACAGGAGCTCCTTCTCGGGCAGGCCCAGGTCCTCCAGGATCCGGGTGTCGCCCAGCGGGCCCGAGGGCACGGAGTCGGACGGGGCGTCGGCGTCGGCCTCCGCCTCGTCCTCGTACGCACCGGACTCGCCGTCCTCGGTGCCGTCGAGGTCGGTGAGCTCCTCCAGGTCGTCCTCCTCGCCCGTGCCGGGCTCGCGGCCGAGCAGTTCGTCGGTGAGCAGGATCTCGCCGTAGCTGCTGCGGGAGGCCGCGGCGGCATCCGAGACGTAGATCCTCGGGTCCTCCTCGCCGTCCACGCGGACGACGCCGAACCACACATCTTCCTGCTCGATGAAGACCAGCACCGTGTCGTCGGCGTCACCGGACGCGGCTTCCAGGGCCAGTTCTGTCAGATCCGACAGGGTCTCCACATCGTCGAGCTCCGTGTCGCTCGCTTCCCACCCGTCTTCGGTGCGCGCGAGCAGTGCGGCGAAGTACACCGTGACTCTCCCACTGGTCTGAGGCGTGCCGGTCGGGGGTCCCCCCGGCGGAGTCTGGCGGACGGAGTGCTTTTCCTGCCCGCCCACTCGGAATCGTGGCAGAAACGACGGCTTCGCGAGAGGTCTTCGGCCCGCTGTGTCTGCGGCGAGCCGTGGTTGTGATCTACGGCACGGGGTGAGTGGGGCCGCCGCTACCAGCGGAACGTGCGCATGCGCATCGCCTGGCGCATGCGGGCCGCCCGGGCGCGCCGCGGCTTGACGCGGTCGCGCAGCTCCTGGGCCTCGTGGCGCTCGCGCAGGAACTGGGCGCGGCGCCTGCGGCGCTCCGCGTCGGTCTCGGTCTCCTGCTGCGGTTCGTTCTGCTGCATGGGCCGCACCACCTCCGGTCGGTCGAAAGGCAGGCCCTTGCCCCTGCAGTTTCCCTCGTACGGCGGGTTTGATGCGAACGCTCACGGGTGCGGTACCGAACGCGAGCGCGAGCCGGGCCCTGTTTGCCCCGGTAATCTGAGGGCGGGTCGCTGCCGCGGCCTCGCCCGTCGCCGTACCGGCGCGGGCCCGCAGTGAGGACCCCGACCGGAGCTCTGGAGGCTCTTGTGCGCCTGCACGTCGTCGACCACCCCCTGGTCGCGCACAAACTCACCACGCTGCGCGACAAGCGCACCGACTCGCCGACCTTCCGCCGGCTCGCCGACGAGCTCGTGACGCTGCTCGCGTACGAGGCCACGCGGGACGTGCGCACCGAGCAGGTCGACATCGAGACGCCCGTGGGCCCGACGACCGGGGTCAAGCTCTCCTACCCGCGCCCGCTGGTCGTGCCGATCCTGCGCGCCGGGCTCGGCATGCTCGACGGCATGGTGCGTCTGCTGCCGACCGCCGAGGTGGGCTTCCTGGGCATGGTGCGCAACGAGGAGACGCTCGAGGCCTCCACGTACGCCACGCGCATGCCGGAGGACCTGTCGGGGCGGCAGGTGTACGTCGTGGACCCGATGCTCGCCACCGGCGGCACCCTGGTCGCGGCGATCAAGGAGCTGATCAAGCGCGGCGCCGACGACGTCACCGCCGTGGTGCTGCTCGCGGCGCCCGAGGGCGTCGAGGTGATGGAGCGCGAGCTGGCCGGCACCCCGGTGACGGTGCTGACCGCCGCCGTCGACGAGCGGCTCAACGAGGTCGGCTACATCGTGCCGGGCCTCGGTGACGCGGGCGACCGGATGTACGGGACGGCTGAGTAGGTCAGTCGCTCTCGCGAGAAGACATGCGCGGGAAGACATGACGGAGGGGCCGCCGGTGATCCGGCGGCCCCTCCGTCATGTGGTGGGCGATGTCCGTCGAGGCGGTCAGCAGCCCTTCGGCTTCTGCGGCGCCGGGGCCGGCTTCGTCAGGGCGTCCAGCGCCTTCGCCGCGTCCTCCTTGGTCGCGAGGGACTTGAAGCCCGCGCCGAGGATGAGGTCGATGTCCGCGGTCTTGCGGGTGTCCGTCTGCGTCTCGGCGCCCGCGACCTGCGTGCCGAGGACGACCATCCCCTTGGTGAGCGTGGACTTGGGGCCGAGCAGTATCGCTTCGCCCTTGACCTTCTTGTCGAACTTCTTCTCCGCGTTGCCCACCTTGCCGACGGTGAAGCCGCGCTTCTTGAGCTCGTCCGCCGTCTCCTTGGCGAGACCGCCGCGCGGCGTCGCGTTGAAGACGTTGACCTGTACGTCCGCCGGCTCGGGCAGCACCATCGGGGGCTTCTTCGGCTTCGACGGCGCCGAGGGGGCCGGCTTGCAGTCCGGCTCCGGCTTGTTGGCGGCGACGGTGCGCTCGCCCCGGTCGCTCTTCTCGCCGGAGAAGACACCGATCAACTCGATGGTTCCGTACGTGAGAAGCCCGAGGACGGCGACGCAGGCGAAGACCGCGAGCACGATCCGGCGGCGCCGCCGGTTGCGGCGCATTCGCGGGTACTTGTCCCCCGTGATGCGGTATTCGCCGCCCATGCCGGGGGGAGTGAGCATGCTCATGGGCGCAGCGTAATGCCGGGTGTGGGGTCTGCCTACTAAATGATCAATGGGTGGCGGGCGAACCCAACCCGAAAGGGTCAATGCCGACTTGGGGCCTTGCGCCCCGGGGGTCAGCCCAGTTCGAGAACGCGCGCGTGCAGCACCTGGCGCTGCTGGAGGGCGGCGCGGACGGCGCGGTGCAGGCCGTCCTCCAGGTAGAGGTCGCCCTGCCACTTCACGACGTGGGCGAAGAGGTCGCCGTAGAAGGTGGAGTCCTCGGCGAGCAGGGTCTCCAGGTCCAGCTGGCCCTTGGTGGTCACCAGCTGATCGAGGCGGACCGGGCGCGGCGCGACGTCCGCCCACTGCCGGGTGCTTTCCCGGCCGTGGTCGGGGTACGGCCGGCCGTTTCCGATGCGCTTGAAGATCACACGGAAAGCCTACCGGGCAGGGGGCTCCGGGCGCAGCCATGGCGACGGAGTGCGAGGCTGGGAAATGACGCCCCAAACCGGGGCATACCGGGAACAGTCAAACCGGGAACAGGGGCCTGAAATGAGCGAGAGCGAGCCGATGGCGCCCGAGGGCGCGGACCAGCCCGACGCCACCGCGGCCCCGGCGGCCGGCACCGATCCGGCCGCGGCACCTGCCCCCGCGCCCGCCCCGGGCCCCGCCCCCGGCTCCGCCCCGGCTCCGGCTCCCGCACCTCCGGGCCCCGCCACGCACCCCGCCCCGCAGCCCGAGCCGGCGCCCGAGCCCGCCCCGGCCCCCGCGCCCCCGGGCCCGGCGGCAACGCCCTCCGCGTCCACGGACCCGGCAGCGACCCCGGCCGCACCCACCGAGCCCACTGAGCCCGCCGCACCCCCCGCCCCACCCGCAGGCCCCGCCC
>NZ_FNFF01000028.1 GCF_900100315.1 Streptomyces indicus | reverse complement strand
AGTGCCCCCGGCAGGATTCGAACCTGCGACACCCGCTTTAGGAGAAAACGTAGATCGTTTTCCTGTCTCGCCGAGGTTCGCCGAGACTCACCGAGTGCCCCTGACAAGGGCTCTGACGTGCAGTTATGTGTTTCACCGAGTCTCGCCGAGACTCGTCGAGGGGGGTTTGTGGACTCTATGTGGACTCTGGCTGTCATACGGCCTTGAGCATTCGAACACCGGCCGTCTCCGGCGCCATGACCGCCCGCACCTTCGCCGCGACGTCCTCGGGCGAGTGCTGGTAGATCCATGTCACCTTGGACCCTCGATCGTGGCCCATGACCGTCTGCGTGTCCTTCTCGTCAATGCCGAGATCCTTGAGCCACGTCGCGAAGACGTGCCGCAGGTCGTGCACCCGCGGCCACCACTCGGTTCGCCCCGTCTCCGGGTTCGTCACCTTGCGGGCGAGGCCCGCGTCTTGGATGGCCGGCACCCACGTGCGGCGGAAGTTGTGCCGCGTGAGTACCCCGCCCTGCGGGCCGCGGAACACGAGCTCGTCGGCGACCAGGTCGTACGGGTCGTCTCCGATCGGCGTCACCGTCTCCCGGGGCCGCCACCGCTTGACCATGACGCGGATCGCGTCGGCCGCGGCCGGGGTGAGCGGTACGGTCCGGAACCCGGCGACGCTCTTCGGTGCCGCCTTGCGGAATAGCCTCCCGTTGTCCTCGCTGAGCACCTCCTTAACCTTGAAGTGCTGAGCGTCGAGGTCGACGTTTTCCCACCGCAGGCCGGTCGCCTCGCCCCACCGCAGCCCGGTCTCTTCGAGGAAGATCACAAGCGGTTGGTAGTACATCGGGACGTGCTTCCGGATGAGCGCGCACTGTTCCTTGGTCGGCGGCCGCACGTCGTCGGCGTGCTTCTTCGGCGCCGCCTCGATGTCGACCTCGGCGGCCGGGTTGAACGCGATGCGCTTGCCGTCCTTGACCGCGCCCCGGAGCATCATGTTCAAGAGCTCTAGGCACTTCTTCCGGGTGTGGTACCCCTTCACCTCGTTCGTGAGCCAGTTCTGCAACTCGATGTATTCGAGGTCGCACAACCGCCACTTGCCCCACTTCGGCTCTATGTGGACCGACCAGTTCGACAGCTTCCGGTTCGTGGTCGTGACCGCCTTCTTCGGCTGGCTCGGCCACCACAGGGCCCACCACTCCGAGAGGCTGATCTCTCCGCGCACGGGGTCGTTGTACGTGCGGCGCCGGACGCGGGTCCGGACGTCGTCGAGGAAGTCGTCGGCCTCGCTCTTCTTCGCGAAGTTCTTCGCCTTCTGCTTGCCCGCCGGGTCGCGGTATCGGGCCTGCCACGAGCCGATGCAGTCGCGCCGGCGCTTGCGCTCGCCGTGCTGCTCGGGCGGGTACTCCTCCATGCACGCGGCGCAGCCGCACGACTTCGACCGGAGCTGTCGGGGGTTGTTCGCTGCTCTACGAGGCATGGCGGCGCCTCGCGTCTGCCGTGGCGGTGCTCGGCCTCGTCGAGGCCCGAGTCTTACGCGTCACTGTTGATCACCTCTGCGTTCTGTCGCTGCTGCGGAACGCGGGGGAGCCGTATCGGCTCTCCGCACCAGCAGAGTGCACCGTGCTCTTCCTGCGGGATGTGGAGTTCGGCCAGTACGGCGCGAACCGCGGAGAGCGCGTATCGGTCGCGCAACTCGCCCGGGATGGTGATCAGGCCCCGGGCGGCGTCGTATGGCTCTGTGAGCTCACGGCGCGGTGCGTACCGAACACGGATACACATGAACTCTCCCCCCGAAGGCATGACGGACTGTCGGTTAGTCATATGCCAGAGGGGGAGGACTCGGGCACGCTCGCTCGATCGAAGGTAACGCGTCCCCGTGGGAGATGCACGCACTTAGGCCCGATTTTGTGGTTGCAACCTCACCGTGAGTGAGGGGCTCCGTTTGGGCGTAACCGCTGTGACCTGCGCGGACGGTTGTTCGCGGGTCAACTATGACGAGTGACGATTGCTTTCCGCGAGGGCTGCCGCCTGGATCGTCAACATCTGCTGCTGCTCTTCGGTCAGCCGGTCGAAGACGTCGAGGATGCGCTGCCGCGCGTCGGGGCTGAGCGGGGCCGGCGCCTTGCGGCCGGCGGCTGCCGTGAGGCGCTGCACGGTGTACTTCGGGTACGCCTCGGCGATCTTGCGGATCGCGTCATCGCGCGGTGTCCGCTTGCCGGCAAGCCACGTGCTCACGGTGGACGGAGACCCGCCGATCGCGCGCGCGACGTCGCTGCCGTTGACCTTGTACGTGGTCAGCAGCTCCGCGAGAACCTGCGCGATTGTCTCGTTGTCCTTGTCGTCCACGCGCATAAGACTGCCGCCCACCTTCTACTTTTCGCAAGCGAAAGTAGAAGCGTGCCGCAGTTGTGGCTCGTTCTTTAAGAAGCGGCACGGCCTCCCCGCCATGCGCACCTCGTTGTGCCTGAGCGGCCAGAGTAGAACATCTTTTCGAGTGGCGCAGCCACCTGGTAGTTCCTCGGCGAGTCTCGAACGCGCCGCGTTGACATGGTTGTGACTGTGACTGTAAAAACGTCACATCACCCCGGTTCTGGAGTGACACGGGCACCAACCGGCACGAGGTCAACATGCCAAAGCTGAAACGCAAGGGCGACGGTCAGCCATTGCGGGACGCCATGAAGGCCGCCGGCCTGTCCATCACTGGACTTGCCGACGCGACCCGCCGGGTCGACCCCGCGGGTAAGGGCGTAAGTAGCGCCACCGTCGGTCGCCTTGCGGGACGCGGGAAGTCCGCCCGCACGCGGTGCGACTGGCGGACGGCGTGGGTCATCGTCGAGGCGCTGCACAGACGAACCCCTACCCCGCTTCAAGACCTCTTTGTCATGCCTACAGCCATGCCCACAGATTTGACTGTGACAGTAGAAAGGTCAAGGGCAGATGCCGAAGAAGACTGACCGCGTCACCACGCTGCCCGGCGGGCTCGTCCCGCTGCTGACGCAGCGCGAGATCGAGACGTACTACGGCGTCTCTGACTGGCAGATCCTCCAGTGGATCAAGGCGGGCATGCCGACCGAGCCCTTCGCGGGCCGCGGCCGCCGCTTCTGCCTCGAAAAGTGCGAGCGGTGGCACGCCGAGCAGACCGCGCAGACCGAGCTCGCCGCCACCGCCTGAAACGCACGTCGGGGCCGCTTCGGACTGGCCTCCGAAAACGGCCCCTCGGCTCACCCCTCACCACCGAACTGATTGTGAGGCGATCGCCGTGATCGCACAGCGTATCCACCCCCCACGCAGCGACGACGCGAAGACGAGCGACAACCGACTCGCCGTCGAGACGACCGTCGCGTACCTCGCGCTGCCCGCCCCGACCCTCGTCGCCCGCCCCGACGCCGTGCACGTCATCGTCGCCGACTCCGACGACCTCGGCCGGTGGCTGTACCACCTCGGCGGCGAGGTGCACCGCGGCCCGCACACGGACGACGCGGCGCTGTGGACCCTTCGCACCGAGACGCCGGTACGCGGCGACGGCTCGAAGGTCGCGGTCCGCGTGCACGCCACCGTCGTTGACGGCGACGCCGTCCTCGTCGACGTGCGACGGGCGGTGGCCAATGTCTGAGCAGCACATGCCCGTTGACGGCCCGTTCCGCCTGTACGCCGAGGCGATCCCGGCCGGTGCGACGCTCGACGTCGCCTCGTTCGTCGAGCACGTCGTGCACGACCTCGTCGAGCTGCTGCTCACCGACGAGTACGCCGACCGCCTCGACGAGCTCGCCGAGGCGCAGCCGGCCGACCCGCACGAGGTGCAGCGGCCGAGCGATCTGCGGTTCGAGTCCCTCGTCGCCGACCTGGTCGACGAGACGAGCACGAAGATCCCGGTCTACGGCGCGCAGGTGCTTCGGCTCGCCGAGACGCTGCGGAAGATCGCCGTGCCGAAGCCGGTCCCGACGCAGCGCACCGAGGGCGGTGCGGCCGCGTGAAGGTGACCATCCGCGAGAACTTCCGCGTCGAGGTGACGCCGCGCGCCCTCGGCCACTGCGGCTCGTTCACGATCCCCGACGAGCGCATGAGCGGCGACCCGGCGGCCGCGTACCGCGAGCGGTGCGAGGAAATCGCGACCGCCGTCGGGCGGCACGTCGACAACGTCGAGGCCGCGATCGTCCGGTACGACACCCGCCACGAGTGCTCGTTCTGCGGGCTCACGTGGGAGGTGCTCACCGCGGCCGACGCTGCGAACCCCCGCAGTCGGCTCGACGAGCACAGCGTCGAGGGCGAACCGGTGTGCTGTGACGAGGCGATCGCCGAATTCCGCACCGAGCGGGGCATCCCCGCCGAGGGCAGCGACGAGGCGTGCGGCCCGGCGTCCGCGATCCGTTCCGAGCAGACCGATTCGGGTTGGCGGGTGCGGTGGCAGCAGGACGGCCGCCGCCGCGCGAAGACGCTGCCGACGCAGGGCGAGGCCGATCTGCTCGCGAGCTCCCTCGCCAAGGGTGGTGAGTCCTCGTGACCCGGCTCGACCAGGCCCGCCGCTCCGTCCGCGAGTTCCTCAAGCTCATGAGTGGCGACGCGGCGCCCGAGTGGCGTACCTGCTACAGCACCGACGGCACCGACGAACCGACCGGGCTCGCCCCGGCGTGCACCGACGAGGGGCACGACGAGGACGACGGCAGTGTCTACGTCTGCTGTCCCGAACCGGTCGTCGAGTGCGAGTCGTACAAGCTCGCCGAGTACCTCGTCGCGCTGCTCAACGCCGACCGCGAGGGCGGCGCCCGGTGACCGACCCGAAGAACGCCGTCGCCACCGAGCGGGGTCGCTACTACCGCGACCCCGCCGGGGGCCCGGACTTGATCAGCGTCACGAACGCCGCGGGCTCGTCGGTCCACAAACCGGCGCTTGTGCCGTGGGGTGCCGGGCTCGTCGCCGATCACGTGATCGCCGACCCGATCGCGGTCGCGCGCCGCGCCCGGACCGAGCCGACCGCGCTGCGCCGCGAGCTCGTCGCGCTGCCGAACACGAACCGCGAGCGGGCCGCCGACCTCGGCTCGCGCGTGCACCACCGTGCGCACGCGATCGTCATCGGCGCCCCGTATCCGGCCGACCCCGAGGTCGAGCCGTACGCGGTGCAGCTCGCGAAGTGGTTCCGGCTGTGGCGCGTCGACTTCGACCGCGACGTCGAGGCGGTCGAGACGACCGTTCTCAACCGGACGCACGGCTACGCCGGTACGGGCGATCTGTGGCTGTGGCTGCCGACCGGTCCGCGCGGGCGCCGCGAGCTGTGGCTGATCGACTACAAGACGAGCGCGCGCAAGCCCGCGACGACCGTCTACGCCGAGCAGCCTTACCAGCTTGCCGCGTACCGGTGGGCCGAGGCCGCGCTGCTCGCGGACGACTCCGAGGTGCCCGCGCCGCGGCCGCGCCGTACGGCCGTGCTCAACCTGCGGCCGCGCTCGCACCGGCTGATCGAACTTCCCTCCGACCGCCCGGTGTTCCGGGCGTTCCTCGGCGCGCTGCGCAGTGCCCGCCACCTGCACGAGGCGCCGGCCGAATACCCCTCGATCCTGCCGCCGTGGGCGCCGGGGTCTGCTGAACGAAAGGCGGCGTGACCCATGGGTTCCCGCATCATGACCATGAAGCGGCAGGCGGCCGAGCTCGGCCGTATCCGCACCGGTTACAGCCGACCGCACTCCGACCCCAACAAGCGGCCGGTGCCGGTCAAGAGCAAGACGTTCGTACTCAGCAGCCACTCGCGCGACTACGTCGCCGCGGCGGCCGAGCTGTACGGCGGCCGCGTCGAGGAATGGACGCCGCAGAACCAATCCGTCGCGCAGTTCCGCGTGATCACCGAAGCGAGCGAGCTGCGCGCGATCCTGCCGCAGGGCGACCCGCTGTCGCAGTCGTACGAGATGTGGAGCGGGGGCGGCTGCGCCCGGCGCTGCGACGGCGAGACCGAGCAGCTCACCCGGCGCCCGTGTCTGTGCTTCGCGCAGTACGGCGACGACTGGCACCTGCGGTCGGCTCGCGAGGTCTGCAAGCCGACGAGCCGTATCAACGTGATGTTGCCCGACCTGCCCGACCTCGGCGTGTGGCGGCTCGAATCGAAGAGCTACTACGCGGCCGACGCCATGGCGGGCGGGATCGACACCGTGCTCGCCGCGACCGAGGGCCGGTCGATGATGCCGGTCCGCATGTGGATCGAGCAGCGCACGCGGGTCGCGAACGGCAAGACCAAGAACTTCCCCGTCGTCATGGTGGTGCCGTCGCTGCCCAAGCTGCGGCACGCGCTCAATGGGCCGATCTCGACGGCGGCCGCGCTCGACCCGAGCAGCCTCGACCGCCCGGCGATCGCGGCGGCCCCGGCCGAGCGGCCCGACTACCTCGCCGACGCCCGCGCTTGTCGCACTGCCGACGAGGTGCGGCAGGTGTGGCGCCGGGCGAACGAGGCGGGGCACGTCGACCCGAAGGGCGGCGACGAGCTGTCGCAGCAGCTCATGCAGATCGCCCGCGACGTCGAGGCCGGGGTCGACCCGCGGACCGGCGTCGTCGAGGACGACGACCAGGACGACGACGAGCTCGACGACGACGGCGCGGTCGAGGCCGAGATCGTCGAGGACGCCGAGCCGCCTACCGCGTGGCCGGCCGTCGCGCAGCCCGGCGGGGGTGCGTCGTGACGCCGTGGCACCTCGGGCGCCTGTGCGCGTTCGACCTTGAGACGACCGGCACGGACGTCGAGGCCGACCGCGTCGTGACCGCGGCCGTGATCGGGCTCGGCGGCGGCGCCGAGGCGGTGTCGTCGTCGTGGCTCGCCGACCCCGGGGTCGAGATTCCCGAGGGCGCCGCGGCGGTGCATGGCATCACGACCGAGCACGCTCGCGCGAACGGTCGCCGGGCCGTCGAGGTCGTCGACGAGATCGCGGCCGCGCTCGCGGGCTACCTCGGCACGGGCGTGCCGATCGTCGCGCACAACGTCGCCTATGACCTCACGCTGCTCGACCGCGAGTGCCGCCGGTACGGGCTGCCGACGCTGCTCGACCGGTTCGTCGACGACGTGCTGTGGCCCGTGATCGACACGCGGGTGCTGGACACGCACGCGCTGCCGTACCGCAAGCGCCCGAGCAAGACGCAGGGCGCGCGGCAGCTCATCACCCTCGCGCAGGTCTACGGGCTGCCGTGGGTCGAGGACGACGCGCACGGCTGCGAGTACGACGCGCTCATGTCGGCCCGGATCGCGTACCGGATCGGGTGGCTCGCCCACACCGACCGCGAGCAGTGGCCCGAGCACATCCGTACCGCCCGCCGGCCGCGGTTCCACGCGTTCGCCGACCTCGACGTCGAGGCGCTGCACCACCTGCAAATCCGGCTCGCCGCCGAGCAAGCCGAGGGGCTCGAAAAGCACTTCCGCAAGAGCGACCCCGAGGCGCGCGTCGACCGCGCGTGGCCGCTGCGCCCGTGGGCCGAGTCCGCTACCGAGGGGGCACCCGCATGACGCACCGAATCAAGCTGGTCGACCTCGACGAGCACTCGCTCGTCGTCACGATCGACGCCGACGGCGTCACCGAGGTACACGGCGCCGGAATGTGCAAGATGCGGGCGGCCGCGATCCTGTGGGACGTCGGGACGCAGCTCGCCGCCGAGCACCCGGTCGGCCCGTGCCTGCCGCAGCCCGAACCGCAGCACGACCGGCCCGGCGAACCGCTGATCGCGCATGCGGGCAGCCTCGACCGCGCCCGCGGGCTGTGGACGGACGGCACCGGGCACGCGTGGGATCTCTCGCTCGCGTGGCGCGACGTCACCGATCAGGCGTGGCGGTGGCACGGCAGCCTCGACCGGCAGGGAACGCCGATCATGCGCAGCAGCGACGGGTCGGTGTCCGAGCCGCTCGACGTCGTGCGCGCGGTGTACGGGCCGCTCGCCCCGGTGTTCGGGGACGAGGCGTGACCGCCGGGCTCGTCGCGCCGGGCGCGGCGTCGCCGCTCGCCGACGTGGTCGCGGCCCCCGCCGGGCTGCGGGTGATCGGCCTTGATCTGTCGATCACGTCGACGGGTGTGTGCCTGCCCGACGGCACGACGTACCGGATCAAGACCCGGGCGGCCGACGTCGACCGCAGGCTGCTGCACATTCGCGACGCGGTCGCCGACGACCTCGCCGAGCACCGGCCGCACCTCGCCGTCGTCGAGGATCTGCCGACCAAGATGCAGGCGACCGCGGTCAAGGGCATCGGCGGCGTGCACGGCGTCGTCAAGGCCGCGCTACTCGACGCGGGCGTGCCGTATGCCCTGGTCTCCCCGGCGACGCTCAAGAAGTACGCCACGGACTACGGCAACGCCGACAAAGCCCGGATGGCTGCGGCCGCGTACCTCGCGGCCGGCGCCGAGTTCGCCGACGACAAGGGCGGCGACCAGTGCGACGCATGGTGGCTGCGCGCCGCCGGGCACGACGCGGCCGGCGCCCCGCTGTTCACCATGCCGAGCGCGCAGCGCAAGCGGCTGTCGGTCGTCGCGTGGCCGACGCTGCGGGGCCGGTCGGTATGAGCGGCATCGGCCCGTCGATATGCGGCCCGCACCCGGGCTACGGGCTGCGGGTGCGCCTCGATCACGCGAAGGCGAAGAGCCTCGCCTCGGCTGACTTCGCGTGCTCGTGCGGGCTGCCGCCCGAGGACGCCGTCGGTTACGACGCGGTCGCGTCCCTCGTGATCCGGGCCGAGCGCCACATGCGCGACGACTGCCCCAACCCCCACGTGCGTAAGCGGGCCGCGCTGCGGTCGGCCCGCCGGATTCAGCGAGACAGCAAGCGAAGGAAGTGACACCCATGCCGAAGATCGACAATGAGGCCGAGGTCGAGGTGAAGGTCGACAGCGGGGCCGGGTTTTTGCAGATGGCTCTCACCGCCGATCAGCGGCGCGGGTTGTTCGAGCGGCCCGGCACGAGCGTCTTCGCGATCGTGCAACTCACCTCGAAGTCGTACACCGGGCACGCGGACGGCGAGGACAAAGACCCGCAGGTGAAGGTGCGCATCACCCTCGCCGAGGTCGCGCAGGACGACCGGCAGGCGCAGCTCGTCGCCGAGGTCATGCGCGCGATGATGCGCCGCCGCAAGATGAACGACACCCTCGACGAGCTCGGCCCCGGCGCGCACGACGCCGAGGACGCCGTCGCCGATGCCCTCGCCGAGCATCCGACCGAGTCGGAGTATCAGGCGCACCTCGACCGCAAGCGCCACGGCACCCGAGTCGAGCAGTACGGATGACCCGGCCCTCGCGCAGCAGCAACGGCGCGCGCCGTACGCGGTGCCGCTGCGGGCAAACGGTTCTGCGGCAGCTCGTCGGACGTCGCGCGGCACTCGATGTGACCGCCGACGTCGCCGAGTTGACCGCGGCCGCCGCCGCCGAGCTGCGCGAGCCGAACCGCCTCGACTGGTGCCTGCGCCGCCGCGCGGACGGGCCCGACCTGGTGTGGTCCGGGCCCTCTCACCGGGCCGCCTGCCCACACCCCCACGTGATCGACCACCAGTGCACCGCCCCCGCGGCCGCACCGCCGCGGCCCCGCGCCGCCCGCACGTCCTCGGTTCCCGAGGGTCAGATCGCCCTCGTCTAAGGAGCTCACCCCCATGTCTTGGTTCGCCGTCGACGACAGCGCCCACAGCCACCCGAAGGTGGTCGCCGCGGGGAACGCCGCGCTCGGGTTGTGGCTGCGCTGCGGGACGTACGCGGCGCAGCACTTGACCGACGGCATCGTGCCCGGCGCCGTCGCGCGCATGTACGGCTCGAAGACGCAGATCACGAAGTTGGTCACGGTCGGGCTGTGGCACGAGCGCGGGCACACCTGCACGCATCCGAAGTGCGCGCAGCCGGGGCCGGACGAGTACGCGATTCACGACTACCTCGAATACAACCCCACCCGCGCGCAGGTGCAGGGCCGCAAGGAACGCGAGGCGGAGAAGAAGCGGCGGCAGCGTGCGGGCGGCGCCGGGGGCGACGGCGGACCGGGCGGCGCCCCGCGGCAGCCCCGCCTCGACGAGACGCCGGGCGCGAACGGCACCGGGCACAACCGCGCGCAGCCGATCCCCGCCGACTGGCAGCCGAGCGAGGCGGACGTGCGGGCCGCGCAGCTCGCCCGCGCCGAATCCGGCCGCGAGCAGCTCACCGACCAGCAACTCGCCGCCGTCACCCGCAAGTTCGTGCAGCGGCAGCTCGACGACCGTACGTGCGCCGTCGCGTGGGGCGGTCGGTGGCAGCAGTGGGCCGAGAACGAACGCACCGACCCGCCCCCGGGCGGCGGGGTCGTCGTGCCGTTCAACGCCCCGCAGACCAAGGGACAGCAGCAGCGCGCCGGACTGGCGCGGCTGTTCGAGCAGACCGGGGAGGTCTGACAGTGGACGTACAGGAAGTGATCAGGCTGCTCGGCGAGATCAGCCTCGTCGACGACCGGGTCGTGAAGACCGACGAGGCCGAGCAGAAAGCGCAGGTCCGCATGTGGGCCGTCGCGCTGAGCGAGGTACCCCTCGACTACGCGGGCGAGGCGGTCGGCCGGCACTACGCCGAGAGCGCCTATCCGATCATGCCGAAGGACATTACGGCGCGGTGGCGGGACACCGTCCGCGAGCGCCTGTCGCGGCAGGTGGGCACGTTCGAGCCGAGCCATCACCCCGAGCTCGACCCCGACGACAAGTACGGCAACGCCTACGTTGCCGCGCTGCGGGCCGGCCGTACGGCGGTCATGACCGGGGCCGAGCAGCCGCGCGAGTTGCCCGAGCTCGTCGGCCGGGTCGGTCGCACCGTCGAGGCGGCCCCGGCGACCGAGGGGTACCTCGCCGCGAAGGCCGCGCTCTTCCCCAAGCGCGACAAGCCCGCCGGGCCCACCGGACCGCCCGAACTCGCCGTCGGCTGCCCCGCGTGCGAGGCGGCCCCGCACCGGCCGTGCCAAACGACGAAGCGCGGCCGGCCGATGACCGGCACGCACCCCTCGCGCCGCGACGCGTACGCCGCGCAGCAAGGGGCCGCCGCATGACCGCCGCCGCCGAGCAGCCGATCGCCGACGCGTGTGTCGCGGTCATCGCGGCCGCCATCGAGGACGCCGTCGCCGACTACCCGAATGCCACCCCGGCGACGCAGGCCCGGCACGCGGTGCGCGCGCTCGCGGCGCAGGGCTGGCAGATCACCGCCGAGCCGCAGCTCGCGGCACTTACCGAAGGGGGCACCCGATGACCGACGACCTTTCGCAGATCGCGCCCGGCCCGCAGTTCATTGGCGCGCGGATCGTGCACGCCGACGAGCAACTCGCGCCGCCGCGCCGGTTCGTGCTGCGCCGCCGCGTGGACGTGTCCGGCATCAGCGGGACCGGCGACGTCGCCGACGGCGTGCTGTGGCCGGACGGCACGGCGTCGATCCGGTGGCGCGGTGAGCATCCGAGCGTCGTGTTCTGGGATCGCGGCCGCGTCTCGGTCGAGGCGATCCACGGTCACCAGGGCGCGACCGAGGTCGTGTTCGTCGACCAGGACGACGAGCAGCCGGTGCCCGCCGGCGACGGCGGGGCGCCGCTCGACCCGGCGGCCGCGCCGCTCGTGCTGCGCCGCGTGCTCGATCACGCGCTGCGGCGGCCGGTGCCGTGCCCGAACTGCACCCGCACCGCGCCGTGCCGGTGCGTCGCGGACCGGACCGAGGGACGGGTCGACGCCGTCCTCGCTGCCCTCGGCCCGTGGCTCACGACCCGGCCCGGGGACGCGGCATGACCGTCGAGTTCGACGCCGACGACCTCGACGACGACGAGCTCGACGCGCTCGCCGAGATGAGCGACGACGACCTCGCCGAGCTGTACGAGGACCCCGGCCCCGACAACCCGCTCGCCGGATACGCCCGCCCCGCGACCCGGTCCCCGCACGAGATCGACCCGTACCGCGCAGTCGACGACCTGCGCCCCCTGTAACCGCCCGCCATGAACACCCCGCGAGGAACCATGACCACCCAACCCGAGCAGACCGGCGAGCGCGTCGAACGCGTCTGCCGCGCCGCCCTCGACGAAATCCGCATGTGGCGCCACAAGCAGCCGCACACCGATGCGCCGCTCTTTGCCGAGCTCGACGCGATCCTCGACCGGGCCGCCGTCGGCCGGATCGAGGCGCACCTCGGCAACCCCGAGCCGACGTCGCTGCCCGAGGCGGTCGCGGCGCATCACACGCTGATCGAGCAGCGGCACCGCATCATCACCGACGCGCATCACGCATGGGACCTCGCCGAGGCGCACGCGATCCGGAACATCGCCCGGTTCATGCCCGCGGCCGGCCGGAAGGGCGGCGACGCATGAGGACGCACCCGAAGCACGACGCAATCGCGCGGCTGCTGCGCGAAGGGTTGAGTAACGGTGAGATCGGGCGCCGGCTGCACACCGACCGGCACGCCGTCGCCCGCATCCGGCGCGGCCTCGGGCTGCCGAACATCGTGCAGCGTGTGCAGACGCTCGACGAGAAGTGGGCGGCGAACACCCGGGCCGCCGACGGCGGGCACGTCGAGTGGACCGGCGAGCGCGGGTCGAGCAGCGGCACGCCCGTGATGCGGTACCGCGAACAGTCGTACAGCCCGGCCGCGGTCGCGTTCCGCATGCGGACCGGCCGCGACGCGCAGGGCTACGTCAAGGCCGAGTGCGGCGTGAAGCACTGCGTCGCCCCCGCGCACGTGCAGGACGAGGCCGAACGCCTCGCCGCGCGGGCCGAGTTGCACCCGGGGCCGCTCACTGGCCGGTGCCGGTACGGCCACGAACGCGCCGAGCACGGCCGGTTCGAGCCGGACGGCACCGCGTACTGCGCCCGCTGCAAGTACCTCGCGAAGTTCCCCGACAAGGACGACCGGGCGCTGCTGCCCGAGGTGCAGCCCTTGAAGCCTGCCCGCTCGTGGGAAGAAGCGTTTCGCCGCTACGCACAGCCTGTGGACGGCGGGCACCTCGTGTGGGGCGGGACGCGGGCGAACGGCACCCCGGTCGTGTCGTGGCGCGGAACGACCGTCACGGCGGCCCGCCTCGCCCTCCGTCTGCACACCGGCCGTGAGCCCGAGGGCCGGGTGACGCGGGCGTGCGACGTGCCGCTGTGCGTGGCCGGCCCGTGCTTGCAGGACCGGCCCATGCGCGAGCGGACGAACGAGCTCTTCGCGGCGATCTTCGGGGTCGCGGCATGACCGACACAGGAGCGACACCCATGAGCACACCCGACGACGAGCAGTGCGCACACGAGTCGTGGGAGGTGACCGGCGAACACCAGAGCCCGGCCGGGTTCGTGAAGTCGCGACGCTGCGCCGACTGCCGCGAGCACCTCGACCCCGTCGTCGAGGACGAACCCCATTGGGGCGACGCGCAGCAGCTCGCCGAACTGCCCGAGGGCGACGTCGAGTACACCGTCGAGGCACGGCTGCAAGCGGGCGCCCGGCGCGACCGGTGGGCGTGGGTGCCAATGGCGTTCGCGCTGCGCACCCCGGCCGCCGCCCGCACCACCCGCGATGCGATATCGGCCTCGCTGTCGGGCGCCGAGTGCCGCGTGCTGCGGTGGACGTCGACCGCGGCCGTCGTCGACGACGCCGAGCTCGACGCCGCGGTGCCCGCCACCGTGCGGCCGCTCGCCGACAAGGCCGGCCGATGACCGTCGTCCTGGTCGTCGTCGCCGTCTGGGCCGTCTCGTGCGTGCCCCTCGGCTGGTGGGCGTGCCGCCGCGACCCCGCCCCCTTGTCCCGTACCCGCCCCGAGGCGCCCCCGCGGCGCCGCTGAAACACAAGCAGGGCGCCCCATGCCGGCAAGCAATCCGGGGCGCCCCATACGCGGTGTGATCACCCTACGCCCCGTCGCACCACCAGGAGCGCACACCATGCAGCACACCGCCCGCCCCGCCCGTATCGCCGCCGACGACCTGCGCGTCGTCCTCGACCACTGGCAGCACATGCGAGACCTGATCGACACCGCTCGGCCCCGCACCGGGGCCGAGTACCTGCGCGCCCTCGATGCGCACGACGCCGCCGAGGCCGCCCTCGACCGCGCCGCGGCGGCCCCCGAGCGCGAGCACCTCGTGCTCGCCGAGCAGCCCGCCCCGCTGCGGCTGCACGTCGTCGACGCCTGCCGCGCCGTCGAGGTCACGCTCTGCTCGCTCGCCGACGAGATCGCCGCCGAGGTGCAACGGTCCCCGATCACCCCGCCGCGCCGCGCGGTCGCCGGCGACGCGGCCGCCCTCGACCTCGAACTGCTCGCGATGCGCGACGCCGCAGACGAGCGGCGGTGGCGGTACAACCTGAGCGAGCAGCGCACCGCGCCGCGGGCCGCCGAGTGGCTGCTCGCGCGACTGCACGACGAGGCCGGTCCGTTCCTCCCGCTCGACGAGGCGCAGCGCGCCCGCATCGGCCGTATCGCTCGTGAGGCGGCGCGACGAATCGAGCGGACCGTCGGGATCGAGCAGCGGCGCGCATACCCGATGGACGACCGGCCGTGCCCGTGGTGCGGCGCCACGCTCACGATGCACCGCGGCGGTAGTGATGCGGACGCCGTGACCTGCGAGAACGGTTACGACTGTGGCGCCCCGGTGCCGGTCGTCGAGGGGCGCCGCACGTGGGCGGCGCCGCACGAGCTCGTCGCCCTCGAACAGGCCCTCGCCGCGGCCGAGCAGCGGCGCAAGCGAGCCGAGGCCCGGCGCCGACAGCGCGCCGCCGCACGGGCCGCATAGGCACACAAAAGCCGCTGTCGTTCCCGCGTTGGGGTGCGACAGCGGCTCGCCCGGTCCGGTGGCCGGCTACTTCGCGGCGTGCTCCCGAAGGATCGCGGCCGCCGCGTCCGGCCCGCCGGCCTGGTCGACAAGCTCGCCGATCTCGACCGGCACGAGGGCAGCCTGCCGCGTTCGCGCTCGGCCGCGGCCTACGAGCCAGACAAGGCGCCCGCTGGCAACGCGACGCGCAACGCTCGACAGGTTGCCTTTCGCTTCTGATACGGGCAGTTCGGAGCTATCGAGCGTCCGCGGCCCGGGGGCAAGCGGCGAGGCGGCGACGTTGTACCGCGGCAGCTCAGTGCGGATCGTCTCGACCTCGGCCACTTCCGCCGCGTCCCGAGAGTCGTGCCATTCCAGCACCCGACGCTCGACGTCGCCCCACCATGGCTTTGTAGCTGCGTGCGACGCCCATCGTGCGTCGGGATCGTGAGTGATCCCGACGTACAGCAGCACGCCGGCGGCGTCGTACAGGCGGTACAGGGCGGTGCGCTTGGTCGACAGATGCGGATGAGAGCGCACTACGCCCCGCCCGTCTCGGTCTCGGCGCTGTGCCAGTACGCCGAATCGGGCCTCTCAGGGAGTTCGGCGCCGGGGCGCCGGATGTACCAGTCGATGAACGCACGCACCACCGCCGCGCGCTCGCTGCCCTGCGCCTTCACAGCGAGGTCGAAGTCGTACCACTCGCTCCCGATGCGCATCTGACGGGCGGGGGTCCTCGGCTGGTTCGGCGACATGGCCCGACTGTATTCGGGTGTAGCTACCTGCGTCATCTTCTGCCCTTTCGTCGGCCTACTTGCTCGGTGTAGCTACACCAGTTTAAGGTGTAGCTACACCTCTCAGGCAATGAGCCGGGGAGAACCGAAGGGGCGGCCCGGAATGACGACGACACTGGTCAACACCGACGGGCGTATCTGGTCGACGACGCACAGCGGGTTCGTCTTCCACGCGTTCCGCCTCGACGCGGACGGTAAGCCGGTCGCGCTGTGCCGGAAGAACGTCCGGCCGCGCTGCTACACGACCAGTCACGACGGCTGGTCGACCGCCGAGTTCGCCGACAGCACTGTCGGGGGCCGCTGCGAGCGCTGCGTCGCCAAGCTCGATGAGCTCACCGCGGACGCCGCCCCGGCCGACGAGGACGAACCCCTTCCACAGGCCGTGCAGGACGCTGCCGAGGGCGAGTTCGTCGTGCTGCCCGACGCCGACAAGGATGGCCGCACGCTCGTGTGGCGTGACCGCGACCACGCGGGCGTGATCGACGACGAGGGTCCGACCATGACGCGCGGCCGATACGCCGTATGGTCGCCGCGTGCGGCGCGACGCGACGGCGTTGTCGGGTTCTTCGCCTCGGTCGACGAGGCGGCCGAGGCGATCAAGTCCCTGTGGGCGCCGCGTGCCGTGCAGCCCACCGGCAACACCCCCACGTGCCGCGACCGGGCGCACCGCCCGTCGTGGCGGGTCGTGGTCCGGCGGGCGAATTACTCGGCGTTCAACGGCGGACGCCGCACCCCGTCGCTGTACTCGCTGCTGCGCTGCGGCACGTGCGGCGGCACATGGAGGACTAAGGCCGCGTATGTCGACGAGACGCCCGACGCCGCTTAGCTCCCAACGAAGCGGCCCCGGCCGGTGATTGCAGCACCGGCGGGGGCGTAGGACCCCGTACCCCCTCACCCCGCGAAGAGCGACAAGGACAGAGATCCGTGAAGAATCGTAGCCACCCGTCGGCGGCTGAAACGCCGCCGCCGATCCCCGGTGTCCGGTACCGGCTCGAAGAGCGCACCCGGACCGTGACGACCGTGATCAACGGCGAGCCGCGCGAGACGCCCGAGACGTATCACGTCTACGTGCCCGTACCGCCCCGCGACTTCGACCGGGCGCTGCTCGTCGGCGTCACCTCGGTCGCTGTCGCCGTCACGGCCCTGTCGGTCGCCTGGTCGACCGCGAGCATCGGCGATCTGCTCGGCACTGTCGTGATCTCCGTGATCGCCTACGGCGCGGCCGCCGTGTTCGACGCGGCATGGATCACGTGCATCGCGATCGAATGGCTCGACCGCTACGACCAGGCCCGCGCGAAGGGCGCCCGCACCGCTGGCGGGTGGGCCCTCGCGGTCGCCGTTGCCGCGATCGTCGCGCACGGCTGGATTCGCGGCAGCTTCGTTATCGGCTGCGTCGGCGGCGCTGTCTCGCTGATCGCTAAGGGGCTGTGGGTCGTCGTGATGCGGCACTTCGCCGTGCCGCTCGGCGAGGGCCCGCGGGCATGGCTGCGGCAGCGTCGCGAAGAGATCGCCGCTGAGCGCGCAATCAGTGCCGAGGTGCAGCGCCTCGACGGCGCACGGGCGTATCACGCCGCGGTGTACGGATCGACCGCCGCCACCGCGCAGCAGCTCGTCGCGCCGCAGGGGCGCAGCGAGGACAAGCCGCGGTCGGCCCCTCGCGAGGCGGGCGAGCTGCTCGCGTCCGAGTTCGCCGACATGATCCCGACGAAGGCGATCCGCGTCGTGCATGAGTCGCGGCCCGACCTCACGCCGGCCGAACTCGCCGACGTCCTGCGGCAGTACGGTCAGAACGTGACTGAGCTCGACGTCGAGCTCGTGCTCGGCGTCGCCCGGCCGACTGAGAACGCCGCACCGCGAACACCTGCGGCGCCGCAGCCCAAGACGCCCGCCCCGCGGGCGTTCGCCGACGCCGACGAGCCGCAGCCCGCGAACGACCCGGTCGACCGGATCGTCGACGACGTCCTCGCCGGGGCCGAGCTCACCGCGGCTGATGCGGTGCGGCGCGTCCGTGATGCGCTGCCCCGCCTCACCTCGACGCAGATCGCGGCGCAGCTCACCCGCCGCGGATTCGACACGGTGACCGACGGCTACGTGCGCACGGTCAACTCACGTGACCGCAGCAAGACGAAGCCGGCCGAGCCTGCCCGGCCCCGGCCGGAACCGCACGGCCCGTACCTCTAACCGGCGCCTGACGAGATCACGCCGACCCGGATCATCCCGGCCGGCGAACCGATCCCGACCGCGCCGCCGCTGCCCCCGGCTCCGCCCGGCGCGGTCGACGATCTGCATCGGCGGCGCGCTCGGACGGGGAGCCTCTGGCGTCGCCGGGCTGCTGTCCTCGGCCGACAGCACGGGCGTGCTTAAGGTGACCGGCCCGCGCCTCCCGGACGATGCACGCGCCGGACAGTCAGCGTCCTAACTGCTGGCAGCGGTCCGACGCAGGCGGCCGAGGCCGGGCACAAAGCGGCCGGTGCGGGCGGCGTACTCCTGCCAGGCATCACCGTGGATGCGCTTGAGATAGGGCTCTTCGATCCGGCGGACCTGGAGCTCGTTGCCGATGGCCATGGCGGCCAGGCCCGCCACGGAGATGGCGTTGGGTACGGCGAGGGCCAGCCCGGCGGTCATCGCGGTCAGTGCGGTGTAGATGGGGTTGCGCACCAGCGAAAACGGCCCCGATGTGACCAGCGCCGGGCGCTCGGCGGGGTCGACGGTGGTCCGCCACGAGGCGCCCATGGCCAGCTGGCAGGCGAAGACCGCCGCGATGCTCACGGCGGCCAGCACCACCCCGGCCACGCGCAGGGCGGGCCGGTCCAGGCCGGGCAGCGGACCGAGCCCGGCCAATGCCCCGGCCGGGGCCGCGACGCCGGCGGCGAGACCGCCGAGCGCGCTGGCCAGCCGTGCGCACCAGTGGAAGACCCCCGCCGGGCGCCGCACTCCGCTCTCCCCGGTCCGGCGCTGTTGGACGGCGATCCGCACGCCGCCGTCCAACAGCAGGAACACACCGAACAGCACCAGCGCCCAGGCGGCCATCGCCCTCACCCCCGGTCCGGGGCCTGCTTGCGGGCAGCCCCGAGCAGGTAGTCGCCGCTGATGCGGGTGAACGCGCCCGTCACCGCCAGGCCGTGACGCGGCAGTTCCGCGAGGAACTCCTGCGCGGTGAACCGGTCGTGCTCCGGGTGCTCGAACAGCTTGCGGTAGGAGGGGCGGGCCAGGGCGTGGGCGGTGACTTCGTCGAAGACGAACACCCCGCCCGGCTTCAGCACGCGGGCGATCTCCGCGACGGCGGATCGCCAGTCGGGGATGTGGTGGATGATCGCGAAGTCGAACGCCGCGTCGTAGGTGCCGCCCTCGGCGCCGAACGCGGCCTTGAGGTCGGTGGCGTCGCCCACGGCCAGGCGGACCCGGCCGGGCCGGTCCGTGAGACGGCGCCGGGCCTTGATCACCATGGCGGGGTCGAGGTCGAGCGCGTCGACCTTCGCGGCGCGGAAGCGGTCCAGGATCATGCGCGTGCCGTAGCCGGAGCCGCAGCCGACCTCCACCGCCCTCGCGCCGGGCGGCAGCGGGCCGCCGGCCAGCCGCAGCAGGGCCGGGACCTCGTAGAAGCGTTGCAGCGCGCGGCGGGCAGGATTGTCGACCGCCGCCTTCTCGGTCCGGTTCATCAGCATGATGCGACCCCTATAGATGACATCGGCAACGACAGCTATCATCGCCCTATGACGATGAATAGCACGGAGGCCGCACCGACGGCCACCTCCTCGTGCGGGACGCCGTCGGCGGCGGTGGCCCTGTTCCGCTCGCTGGGCGACCCGGCCCGGCTGGCGATCCTGCGGCGGCTCGCCGAGGGCGAGGCGCGGGTGACGGACCTGGTCGCCTGCGTGGGGCTGGCGCAGTCCACGGTCTCGGCGCACCTGGCCTGCCTGCGCGACTGCGGGCTGATCACCTCCCGGCCACAAGGGCGGGCCACTCTGCATGCGCTGGCGCACCCCGAGCTGCTGGACCTGCTGGCCGCCGCCGAGCAGGTGCTCGCCGCGACCGGCGAGGCCGTCGACCTGTGCCCCACCTACGGAACCACCCCTGCCGCTGAGGAGTCCGCCCGATGAGCACCACCCCCACCGCCGCCACGCCGGATGTCACGGGGCCGGCCGCGCACCGCGCCGTGCGGTACGCGAAGTTCACCATCGGCTACAACGTGATCGAGGGGATCATCGCGATCTCGGCCGGCGCGGTCGCCGGGGCGGTCTCGCTGGTCGGTTTCGGCATCGACTCCTCCATTGAGGTCGCCGCCGCGGTGGTGGTGCTGACGCGGTTGCTGGCGGAGATCAAGGGCGGCGAGCCGGACGAGGCCAAGGAACGCCGCGCGCTGAAGTTCATCGCCCTCACCTTCTTCGCGCTCGCCGCGTACGTCACCGTCGAAGGCATCCGCGACCTGTTCAGCGGCGAGAAGCCCGACACCTCGCTGGTCGGCATCGTCCTGACCGGCGTCTCCATCGTGATCATGCCGTGGCTGGCGCGGGCCAAGCGCAAGGCCGGACTGGAGATGAACTCCCGCCTGGTCGTCGCGGACGCCGCCGAGACCAAGCTGTGCGCCTGGCTGAGCGTGTCCACCTTCGCCGGCCTGCTCGCGTTCGCCGCGTTCGGCTGGACCTGGCTCGACCCGGTCGCCGGATTCGTCATCGCAGCCTTCGCCATCATGGAGGGCAAGGAAGCCTGGGAAGGCGAACTCGTCTGCGACGACGGCTGTGAGGACGACAAGCCCGCCGCCTCCGGCGAGGCGTCCTCCTGCTCGGACGGCTGCAAGTGACCGCCCCCACCACCACGGGCGTAGCCCGGTCCGGCGCCCTCAAGCGCCGGGCCGGGCTGCTGGCCCTGGCCGCCGCTCTCGCCGTCGCCGACCTCGGCCTCAAAGCGTGGGCCGAGCAGACCCTGCCCGGCTCTCCGACCGAGGGCGGCCCGCTCGACCTCCAGCTCGCCTTCAACACCGGGGTCGCGTTCTCCTTCGCCGCCCACGCCCCCGCCTGGACCGTCGTCGCCGTCACCGGGCTCATCACCCTCGCGGTCGCGGCCGCCCTGTGGCGCACCGCGCCGAAGGCGTCCCGCCTGTGGGGCGGTGCACTGGCCGTCGTCCTCGGCGGAGCCGTGGCCAACCTCATCGACCGCGCCCCGGACGGACGAGTCACCGACTACCTGCACACCGGCTGGTGGCCCACCTTCAACCTCGCCGACGTCTTCATCGTCTGCGGCGGGCTGCTCCTGGTGGCCCTCTCCTGGCGTGCTGACCGTCCGCAGCCCGCACAGACGTAGCCGTCAGTCCCATCCCGCGGCAGTCCTCAGCGCCCGCCGCAGGTCGCCGAGCGCGGGGGCGCCGGCCAGGCCGTCCGGTGTGCGGTAGACCCGGCACGCCAGCCCCGGCGCCCGTCCCTCCTCGGCGAACGGATCGCTCCCCCCGATCCGGATGGTCGGTGAGCCAGTGAAGCCGATCCGCTCCGCCTCGGCATGGTCGGCGACCACGCGGACGGTGAAGCCGACCGCGCGCAGCCCGACGTCATCCAGCGCCTGCCGCAGCCGGTCGGCGGCCACCTTCTCGTTCGGGCAGTCCGGCACAACCAGAACCTCGATCTCCATACCTCCAGGATCGCGCGCCGCCACCGGCCGGACCGCTTTTTCTCGCAAACGGCCCTTTACGCGAAGCAAGATCAACCACGGGCCGCGAGACCCACGGACGCCTGCCGGGGCGTACGGAAGGGGCCGCTCGTGTCGCACCCCCACCCCATCGGTAAAGTCTCGGCAAAGGATTTTGCCCCGCCGTACGGCCGCGGCGGGTCGTTTCCGTGCTCACGGTGCGTGACCGAGGTGCGGGGCGGCGAGCAGCCGACGAGAGATCCGCGAGCGTTTCGACGGAGAATCGTCGACGAATCGCAGACGTTTTGCGCGCAAAAGATAGGCCGAAAAAATCTGTTCCCGCAGGTCAACGCGATCTGTCCCCGGGGGACACCCTCGGGACCTCACGCGCGCGCGTTCCCCTCCCCTCCCCACCCCCTTGTGGTGGCGGTAGAGAGAGCTACTACCGGTAGTGATGCGCGCGCGACGAGCTCTCTCTCTGCCACCCACCCGGCTTGACGATCGACAGTCACATGTCGCACCTTGGGACGGCAGACAACGGCTGCCCAGAAACCGAACCGGCACCGCCGGGCCCCGCCCGAGACCCCGCCGCAGGGCAGCACCGAACCCCCGAGAGCGATCACCGCCCGGGGGTTTCCTCATACCCACACACCCCGGCCGAGCTCCCCACGATCCCCGGCCGGTACCGCCGCCGCCCCACGTCCCCCCGAGGGGCGGCGGCCCCACACCCCGCGCAGGGCGGAACCTACGAGAACAAATGGCGGGTGCTGCTGCCCGCCCTGCGCGGCACAACCCACCCGACGGGAGGCACGCCCCGATGCGCGTACGCCTCACCGACGGACACCGCGAGGTCGAGATCAGAACCGACGGCACCGCCGACGACCCCGCACTGCTGCGACAGATCGAGCGCACCGCACGCCGCCTGTACGCCGCACTCCCCACCGAACCGAACTCGGGCAGCAGCTCGTTCGGGTTCGGCCGGCACCTCGACCTCGACGGCGTCGCCCTCGACTCACAGACCGACCTCGCCGACCAGGACGACGACCCCGGCCTCGACGACGAGGACCCCACCCCATGACCACACCCCCCGCGCACACCCCACCCCCGAGGTACCCACCCCCACCCCGACGCCCGTACACCTGCGCGTCGGCGACAGCGAGGTACACCTCGGCGACCTCACCACCGGCGGCGACCACTACCGACACGACCTCGCCGCGTTCCTCCGAGCCGTGGCCGACGTGATCGAGCACGGCCCCGACGAGGACGACCAGGACGAGGACACCGAACCGTGAGCGGGGGATGGGCAGGCAGCGACCGACGTACCGAGCTGCCGCCCGACTGGCCACAACGACGGGCCGACGTCCTCGACCGCGACGGTCACCGCTGCCGATGGCTCGAACACGGCACGAGGTGCGGCAAGCACGCGACCGACGTCGACCACATCCGACCGGGCACCGACCACTCGCCGAGCAACCTGCAAGCGCTGTGCACCGAGCATCACGCGCTCAAGAGCAGCCGCGAGGGCAACGCCGCACGGTGGGCCGTACGCAGACAGCGGCCGGCCGAACGGCATCCCGGTCTCATCTGACCCGACAGCCCGAGCCTGAAATCTCCTTGCCACCCCTGGGGGGTGACTCCCCTCCCCGGGGGGATCGGCGCCCCGGGAGGTGCTGCGGCTCGGGTTCCGTACGGGTCTGACCAAAACGGCCACGCTGCGGGGCGTGGGCGGCTCGCTGGCGGGCGAGCAGCGGGGCGGCGGGCTGATTTGATGGCGCGCGGACGAGGGGTCGCAGATCGCCTCTCAGCCTGCCGCCCCCACTATGCGAATGATGAATGCGCAGGTCAGAGCGCTAAAAGCGTGACACTCCGGTACACTGGACGTATGGCGAACCGGACGTGCGAGCAGTGCGGCGGGCCCATGCCGATCATGGCTCGGGCTCACGCTGTGACGTGCTCGCCGCGGTGCCGCAAGGCCCGGTCGCGCGCACGCCGCACGGTCCCGGCCGAGCTCGCGCAGCGCCCGCGATGGGTGCGCCGCACCTCGTCGAAGGTGCCGGTCGCCGTCGACGGCGAGGTCGCGAGCAGCACGGACCCGGCGACCTGGTCGACGTACCGGGCCGCGGCCGCCTCGACGGCCGGCGCCGGGCTCGGGTTCGTCCTCGACGGCGACGGCGTCGTGTGCCTCGACCTCGATCACGCCCTCGACGACCAGGGCGACGCGCTGCCGTGGGCGCAGCGCATCCTCGACGCGGCCGGCCCGACGTGGGTCGAGCGGTCGGTGTCCGGTGAGGGGCTGCACGTGTGGGGCACGGGCGCCCTGCCGCGCGGGCGCCGCATCACGGTCGACGGCGGCGGCTCGGTCGAGCTGTACGGCGACGGCCGGTACATCGCGGTCACGGCCGACACATGGGGCGACACGCCTCGTCGGCTCGGCGACCTGCGGCACGTAATCGACTCTCTGCTGTAGCGGCCCGACACGGGTGTGCTGCGGCGCGCACCCGACACGGGAGGTACAGCCATGGCAGGCATGGGCCCTGCGCCGAAGGACCCGAGTCGTCGGGCCCGGCGCAACAAAGACACCGTTCCGCAGACGTTGCTCAGGTGGGAGCGGGCCGAGGCTCCCGAGCTCCCCGACTTCCGGGTCGAGCGCGACGGCGAGTTGACCGACTTCGTGTGGCCCGAGCGCACCCGCGAGTGGTGGCAGATGTGGATCGACAGCCCGCAGGCCGAGCACTTCGGGTCGTCCGACTGGCAGTACCTACTCGACACCGCCCTGATTCACGCGCGGCTGTGGCGCGGTGAGCTGTCGGCCGCGGCCGAGCTGCGGCTGCGCGTCGCAGCGTTCGGCGCGACGCCGGCGGACCGGGCGCGGCTGCGCATGGTGTTCGCCGAGGCGGACGGGGCCGACGAGGGCCGCGGCGCGTCCGGCGGCCCGTCGGCGAAGGAACGTTACGGCCAACTGCGGTCGCTGCCCGGCGGGAAGACCGGCACGGGCTCGGGTGAGTAGTTCGGGGGTCCGTCATGCCGTGGCGGGGTCCTGAGTACGAGGGCGAGCTGCCCACCCTCGGGTGGCAGGTGCTCGATTGGATGACCGCGTATCTCGCGGCGCCGGACCGGGCCGAGTACGAGCCGTACGTGCCAACTGCCGAGATGGCCGAGTTCGTGCTGCGGTACTACGAGCTCAACCCGATCACGGGCCGCCGGATCATCCGGCGCGGTGTCATCAGCCGGCCGCGTGGGTGGGGCAAGTCCCCGTTCGTGTCCGCGATCGCGCTCGCCGAGGCGTGCGGCCCGGTCGTCCCGGACGGTTGGGACGCGGACGGCGAGCCGGTCGGCATGGGTTGGGACCGGGTGCGTACGCCGCTCGTGCAGCTCGCCGCGGCGACGGAGAAACAGACCGAGAACTCGTGGATGCCGCTACTCGAAATGGCGCGCTCGGGCCCGGCCGTCGACGAGTACGGGCTCGAACCGCTCGACACGGTCGTCTATTTGCGGCGCGGGAAGATCGAGCCGATCACCGCCTCGGCGACGTCCGCGAAGGGCGCGAAGGCGTGCTTCGCGAGCCTCGACCAAACCGAGGATTGGCTGCCCGCGAACGGCGGCCGGAAGCTCGCGAAGACCATGCGGTTCAACGCGGGCAAGATCGGCGGCAGCCTGATCGAGACCCCGAACGCTTTCACCCCGGGCGAGGAGTCCGTTGCCGAGCAGTCCGCGGCCGACTGGAAAGCGATTCGCGAGGGCCGGTCGCGCGGTGCGGGTCTGCTGTACGACCACCGCGAAGCGCCGGCCGACACCGACATGACCGACGAGCAGTCGCTCGTGTACGGGCTGCGGGTCGCGTACGGCGACAGCAGCGATCACCCCGACGGGTGCGTGCTGCACGACCCGCCGTGCGCGCCGGGTTGGTCGCCGATCGAGCGGCTCGCCGCGGATTTCTGGGACACCTCGAACGACCCGCAGGAACTCAGAGCGGACTATCTGAACCAGATCACGCACGCCGCCGACTCGTGGCTGTCCGAGCCCGAGGTGCGCGCGGCGTCCGACCTCGACAAGGTCGTCGAGCCGGGCGAGCGCATCGTGCTCGGGTTCGACGGGTCGCGGAAGAGGAACCGCAAGGTCACGGACGCGACCGCGCTCGTCGGGTGCAGGCTCAGCGACGGGCACGTGTTCCCCATCGGCGTGTGGGAGCAGCCCGACCGGATGCCGGTCGGTCCGGACGGCAAGCCGGGCGAGTGGCAGGTGCCGGTCGTCGAGGTGCTCGCCGCGGTGCACGAGGCGTTCGACCGGTACGACGTCGTCGGCATGTACGCCGACCCCGCCAAGTGGGAAAGCCACGTTGCGGATTGGGAAGCGGCGTACGGGCGGCGGCTCAAGGTGCAGGCGACCCGTGCGCACCCCGTCGAGTGGTGGATGACCGGCGGCCGGTCGGTGCTGATCGTGAGAGCCCTTGAGAAGTTTCATACGGCCCTCGTCGAGGGCGAGTTGACGCACGACGGGTCGTCGTCCCTCGTGCGGCATCTGCTCAACGCCCGGCGCCGCAAGACGCGTTCGGGCATTCAGATCACGAAGGAACACCCCGACTCGGCGAAGAAGATCGACGCCGCGGTCGCCGCCGTACTGGCGTGGCAGTGCCGCCTCGACGCGATCGCGGCCGGCGTCAACGCCGAGGAACCCGAGATGTGGGGCGGCACATTCTGACGAGCCCGGAAAGGGGGCGACGACGTGCTCGACGACACCCCGGACTCGCCGGATTGGTGGCTGTTGCGGCTCGGCCGGAAGCTGCGCAAGCGGCAGGGGCAGCTCGACGACTGGTGGCGGTACTACCGGGGGAAGCCGGATCTTCCGCAACTCCCGCGGAACGCCGAGCAGGCGTTCGTCGACTTCCAGCGCAAGAGCCGCACGAACTTCTGCGGGATGATCTCGAACGCGTCCGTTCACCGGCTGCTCGCCCTCGGCGTGACCGGCCCGGACGGGCAGCCGGACACGGCGGCGTCGCGGTGGTGGCAGGCGAACCGACTCGACAGCCGACAGAAGTTGGTATGGCGGGTCGCGATGACGCAGAGCGTCGGGTACATGCTCGTCGGCCCGCACCCGACCCGGGTCGAGGACAACGGCCGACCGTCGCCGCTGATCACCCCGGAGCACCCGCGCGAGTGCATCGTCGAGTACGACCCCGAGACGGGCGAGCCGTACGTCGGGCTCAAGGCGTGGCACGACGACGTCGACGGCTACGGGCACGCCCGCGTGTTCTACGACGACCGGTCGTTTCCGTACCGGACGCGCGAGCGTACGAGCGGGCGCCTGCCGTGGGGGCCCGACTCGTGGGTGTACGCGGGCGAGAGCGACGAGGGCGAGCCGCACGACCTCGGGCGGCTGCCGCTGGTCGAGTTCGCGCGCATGCCCGATCTCGGCGAGGACCCCGAGCCCGAGTTCGCGGGCGTGCTCGACATTCAGGACCGCGTGAACATGGGGATCTTGAACCGCATGGCGGCGTCGCGGTACTCCGGGTTTCGGCAGAAGTGGGTCAAGGGGCACCGGTTCGCGAAGCGCACCGACCCGGCGACCGGCATCACGGTCGTTGAGCAGCCGTTCACGCCCGGCCCTAATACGGTGTGGGCGTCCGAGGGCGAGAACGCGCAGTTCGGGCAGCTCGACGCGACCGACCTGCGGCCGTTCCTCGACGAACACGCGGCCGACGTCCGCGACATGCTGATCGTGTCGCAGACCCCCGCGTACTACTACGCGGGCGACCTGATCAACATCAGCGCGGACACCGTCGCTGCCCTCGACCTCATGCACGTCGCGAAGTGCCGCGAGCACATCGCGGCGTTCGGCGAGGGACTCGAAGACGTGATGAGCCTCGCGGCGGCGCAGGCCGGCATGCCCGAGGACTACACCGAGGCCACCGTGCGGTGGACCGACCCGCAATATCTGTCCCCGGCGGTCAAGGCCGACGCCGCGACCAAGCTGTCGAGCATCGGCTACCCGCTCGCGGTCATCGCGGAAGACATGGGCGAGACCCCGCAGCGGGTGCAGCGCATCAGCGCGGCCGCCGCGTCCGAGCGGCTGCTCGCCGCGTCGCTGCTGCCGGCGCCGACCGCGCCGACGGCCGGCAACCTGCCGGACGCGGGGGCGACGGATGAGTGAGGCCCTACAGGCGGCGCTCACCGAGCGATACGACTCGCTGTCGACGTCGCTGCGGTCGAGGGTCGTGCAGTTCGTCCTCGACGCGTTCGACAGTCTCGGCGGTCACCGCGACGGCGACGCCGCCGAGTTCATCGAGCACGTGCTGCCGGTCGTGCTCGCCGCTCAGCAACAGATGGGGCAGATCACCGACGCCTATCTGTCCGCGATGATCGCCGACATGCTCGGCGGCGCGGCGGCCCCGACCGGCGTCGCCCTCGACGAGGCCCTGCGCGGCGTCGACCCGGCCGAGGTCTACACCCGGCCGTTCGTCACCACGTGGACGGCGCTTGCGCAGGGCAAGGCGTACGCGCAGGCGGTCGCCGAGGGCCGTACGCGGCTGCTGTCGATCACCGAGACCGACATGCAGCTCGCCCGGACGCACGCGGCCCGGCAGTCCATGCAGCGTGGCGGCGTGCGGTACTTCCGGCGCGCGCTGCGCGGCCCGGGGAACTGCGCGCTGTGCACGATCGCCTCGACGCAGCGGTACCGCGTCGAGAACCTCATGCCGATTCACCCGGGCTGCAACTGCAAGCCCGAGCCGCTCGTCGGCAGCCGCGACCCGGGGCAGATCATCGACGAGGCGCTGCTGCGCGAGGCGCACGACGCCGTCGCGAAGGCGGTCGGGCAGTCCGACGCCGGCGGCCGCACCCCGGATTACCGGCAGGTGATCATCACCCGCGAGCACGGCGAGTACGGGCCGCTGCTCGCCGTCCGCCGGCACGAGTTCACGGGGCCCGACGACGTCTCGTCGTGACTCCGGGCGCCGACACGGCGCACCCCACTAGCTCACCCTGACCCGACACGGGAGACACCACCATGCGCACGCGCACCCTGCCCCGCCATGCCCGGACCGGGCAGCTCGCCCTCGGCTGGCGGAAGGCTCGCCACGGCGAGGACCCCGACGAGCTGTACCCGGTGTGGCCGATCCTCGGCGGCGCCGAGGACGGCGACGGCGGCGACGACGGCGACGACGGCGACCAGGGCGACGGCGACCAGGACGGCGACGACGGCGGCAACTCCGACAAGGGGTCGACCGGCGACGACGGCAAGGACTGGCGGGCCGAGGCCGAGAAGTGGCAGGCGCTCGCGCGGAAGCACGAGCAGCGTGCGAAGGAGAACGCCGGCGCCGCGAAGGAACGCGACCGGCTGCGCCGCGAGGGGCTGCCCGAGCAAGAGCGCAAGATCGACGAGGCGGTCGCGAAGGCGCTCGCCGAGGAACGGTCGAAGCACGGCGCGAAGCTCGCCCGGCAGGCGTTCCTCGCGGCGGCGAAGGGCGCGATCGAGAACGCCGCCGAGGTCGCCGACGACGTCAACCTCGCCCGGTACGTGGGCGACGACGGCGAGGTCGACGAGGCGGGGCTCGCCGAGCTCGTGAAGCGGCTCGCGCCGAAGAAGTCCGGCACGGACGAGAACGACGAGGACGACGACCGCGAGGGCGGGCGCGACACGCGTCGGCGCCGCGGCCGCGGATTCGACCAGGGCGCCCGCCGGGGCGGCGGCAAGGGCTCGGGCGGCGGCGTGGCTGCCGGTCGTGACCTGTACCGCGAGCTGCTCGGCAAGGGCGCTGACAAGAGCTGACCACACGAAGGAAATGGATCATGATCCTTGCTCAGGTAACCGAGCAGTTCGGGTCTGACGATCAGTCGTGGCTCGGGTCCGCGCACGGCACGGACTCGACCGAGACGATCGTTCTGGACACCTCCACTTTCACGGCCGCGACGCACTACCCGGATGGGTACTTCAAGTCGGGCATTCCGCTCGGCCGGATCACGGCCGGCGGCAAGTACGGCCCGTACGACGGCGCCGCGACCGACGGCCGCGAGGCCCTCGTCGGGTTCCTGTTCGCCGCGGTCAAGGCCCCGGCCGACACCACCCTCGACCCCGCGGCCGCGCTGCTCACGCACGGCAAGGTGCGCGAGTCGAGGCTGCCCGTTCCCGTCGACGCCGACGGTAAGACCGACGTCGCCGGTTCGATCCGGTTCGTCTGAGAGGACAGATCATCATGAGTTGGACTCTCGACACCGAGTTCATCGAGCCGACCGAGCTCACCGGCCTTATCCGGGCCGCCCTCGCCGATCTTCAGGTGAACCGCTTCACGCTGTCGCGGTGGCTGCCGAACGTCGAGGTCGACGACATCGCGTACGAGTTCGTCAAGGGCGGCGGCGGGCTGTCCGAGACCGCGTCGTACCGCTCGTGGGACGCCGAGAGCAAGATCGGCCGCCGCGAGGGGCTCGGCAAGGTCATGGGCGAGCTGCCCCCGATCTCCGAGAAGATTCTGCTCAACGAGTACGACCGGCTGCGTCTGCGGAAGCTCACCCGCGACGACGCGCTGCCGTTCATCGCGCGGGACGCGCAGCGTCTCGCCCGGAACATCGGCGCCCGGTTCGAGCTCGTGCGCGGGCAGGCCCTCGTCAACGCACAGGCACCGATCCCCGAGTTGCAGCAGACCGTCGACTTCGGCCGGTCGCCCGAGCACTCGGTCGTCGCCGCGGTGCTGTGGTCCGAGCACGCGACCGCGACGCCGATCGACGATCTCGAAGCGTGGGTGCAGACCTACATCGACACCAACGGGTCGGCGCCCGCCGTGATCCTCATGCCGCGGCAGGTGTTCCAGAACATGCGGCAGTGCGAGCAGGTGCAGCGGCTCGCGTTCCCGCTCGCGCCCGCGGGGCAGACGCCGCTCGTCTCGGCCGACCAGGTCTCGACCGTGATCGAATCCATGGGGCTGCCGCCGATCGAGATGTACGACGCGCAGGTGCGGGTCGACGGCACCTCGACCCGGATCACGCCGGGCAACGCGCTCGTGCTGCTGCCCGAGGCGGGCGCGTCGAGCGCGGCGTCGCCGACCGAGCTCGGCGCGACGCTGCTCGGTACGACGGCCGAGGCGCTCGAAGACGACTACTCGCTCGCCCCGGGCGATCAGCCGGGCATCGTGGCCGGCACGTGGAAGACCAAGGACCCCGTACGTCTGTGGACGCACGCGGCCGCGGTCGGTATGCCGATCCTGCGCGAGCCGAACCTCACGTTCAAGGCGCAGGTACTCGCATGAGCGGGCGGCGCCTGATCGCGTACGTGCACGTCGCCGGGGCTGTCTACGGCCCCGGCGACGACGTGCCGCCCGAGGTCGCGCGCCGGATCGGCGCCCATGCATGGGCGCCGGCCGACGGCGACCAGGACGACGGCGGCGAGCAGCAACTCGACGACCAGGGCGACGGCGACCAGGCGCCGGCCCCGAGCGAGGCGCCGCCCCGCTCGGGCCGCGGCTCGGGCGTCGAGGCGTGGCGCAAGTTCGCCGAGCAGCACGACGTCGAGGTGCCCGCGGACGCCACCCGCGAGGACGTGATCGCCGCGTGCGAGGCGGCCGGCGTCATCGAGCCGGAGGTGTAGCAGCCATGAGCACGCCGACGCCCCCGCCGCCTTTCGCGACGGTCGAGGACTACGAGGCCCGCGCGGGCGTCCGGCTCGTCGAGCCGCAGCGCTCGCAGGTCGAGGCGTACCTCGACGACGCGTCGGCGCTCATGCGGCGGCACATCCCGGCAGGGTTCACGCCGGACCCGGCGACGACGAAAGCGATCGCGGTCGCCGTCGTCCGCCGGGTCATGGCGAACCCGGGCGGCTACCGGCAGCGTTCGATCGGCCAGTATTCCGAGACGCTCGGCGAGAACGGCGGTCTCTACCTCACCGAGGACGAGATCGACATGTTGCAGCCCGAGGACAACGCGGACCCGGACGCCGACGGCGCGTACACCCTCGGCATGCGCGACGAGGGGCTGCCCGGGTGGCACCCCGACCCGTGCGACTGGCAGCCGCTCGGCTGGACACGGGGGCGGCTGTGATCGGGCTCGATCTGCTGCCGCACCTCGTCGAGGTCGAGCACCCCGGCAGCACAACGGACCGGTACGGCAACGTCGTTGACGACTGGTCGGCCTCGACCCGGACGCCGGTCCGGGCGTGGGTGCAGCAGAACACCGGGGCCGAGGACACCGACCAGCGGAACGCGCAGATCGGCGAATGGCTCATGATCTGCAACCCCGTCGACACCTCGGGCGGCGCGCTCACGGTGTACGGCGAGGATCGCGTGCACTGGGCCGGTACCCGGTTCGAGGTCGTCGGGCCGGCGGGCCCGGCGTACACCCCGATCGAGCTGCATCACTACGAGATCAGGCTGCGAGTAGTGGAGGGGTGACCATGGCACGATCCTCGTTCCGGCCCAACCGGCGGAACATCGCGGGGTTCCTGCGCTCCCCGGAGACGCGGGCGCTGATCGAGCGGAAGACCCGCGCCGCCGAGGCGGCCGCGTCCGACGCGGCGAAGGCCGAGGGGTGGGGCGGTCAGTTCCGCACGGACGTCGAGACCGGCGACGCACGCGCCCGTGGCGCCGTGATCGGCGACTACTCGACGCCGTACCCCGAGGTCTCACGGCGGGCGTTGCTGCGCGGCCTCGACGCCGCCCGGGGCGCCGAGTGATGGCTGCGACGATCGTCTTCCCGGACGCGGCCGCGCTCGCGTGCACCTACGTGCGCGAGCAGCTCGTCGCCCGCGGCATGCAGGTGCCGGTCGGCACCCGCGTGCCGAACCCGCGGCCGCCGCGGTTCGTTCGGATCGAGCGGATCGGCGGCCCCCGCCTCGACCTCGTCACCGACCGGCCCCGCCTCGACGTCCATTGCTGGGGCGCGAGCGAGGAAGACGCGCACGATCTCGCGCAGCTCGTGCGCGCGCTGCTGCTCGCTATCCCGGGGTGGCGCGGCGCGGCCGCGTACGACGTCGCCGAGGTCGGCGGCCCGAACACGCTGCCCGACCCGACGTCGGGGCAGGACCGGGTCGCGCTCGCTGTCGAGATCGAGCTGCGGGGCAAAGCCCTCGCCTGAATCGGGGCTCACCCTCCCCAGACCACACCCCCCGGACCGCGTCGCGGCCGGGGTTTCTTCATGGAGGACTCATGTCCACACCGACCCCGGTGTCGCTCGAAGCGGGGCTTCACAACGAGTACATCCGTAAGCAGCTCATGCAGGCTGTTTACGCCGCGGACTACACCGCGCCCGTGATCGAGTCGCCGGTCGGCGCCGACGGCTCGCTCGCCGCGATCCCGGCCGAGTACGTGCCGGTCGGCTACACCACCGACGACGGTCTGACGTTCACGGGCGATCTGTCCATGGCGGACGTGACGAGCTCGCAGTCGGTCGAGCCGACCCGGTCCGACGTCGAGTCGGACGTGCTGAGCGCGCAATTCGCGCCGCAGGAAACGAATCAGGCGACGGTCGCTCTGTTCGAGGGGCTGCCGCTGTCGGGCACGGGCGCGCTGCCGGCGGTCGGTTCCGCGTGGCAGTGGGACCGGGCCGCGACGCCGCAGAACCCTTACCGGCGGCTGCTGTTCATCGGCCTCGATTACAGCGACACGGGCGACGAGATTTACGTCGTCAAGTTCTTCCCGCGTGCCCGGCTCACCTCGCGCGACGACGAGCAGTGGGCCCGCTCGACGGAGACGCAGCGCCCCGTGACGTTCAACGCGTTCCGCGACTCGGCGCTGAACACCTCGTGCCGCAACTGGGTCGACGGGCCCGGGTGGCGCGCGTTCGCTCCGCCGGCGCCGCCGCCCGCGGGCTGACCCCCGCCCCCTGATCGGGCGGGGGGCGGCGGTTCTGGGTGAGCCCCGACCGCCCCTCGCCCTCTCTCATGCTCACCCGCTGCTCACCCGAGGAAGAGAGCTCGATCATGTCCAAGCCCGGCAAGGCCCGTTACAAGCTGTCGGCCGTCAAGGCGAGTTACGCCGAGGCAGTCGGCGGCGAGCTCGTCGAGGTCGAGACCGACGACGGCAAGACGTACACGTTCCCGCACCCGCTGTTCACCGCCGACGCGCTCGCGAAGGAGATCGACGCCGCGGACGGCGACGAGCACCGAGCGCGCATTCTGCTCGGCGAGCAGTGGGACGACTTCGTAAAGAGCGGCGGCGACGCGAACGGGCTCGTCCTGGTCTACGTCGCGGCCCGCTCTGAGATGCAGGAGACGCTCAACAAGCACCGCCCTACGAAGAGGTAAGCGGCGACGAGGCCGACGACGAGCCGGCCGACGCCGTTTACACCGTGCTCGACGTCCTCGGCGATCACCCCGAGGCCGTCGAGGCGGACCTGATCCGCTACTACGGGCATGCCCACGGACCGGGCGGCCCGCTCGCCGCTTTCTGGCGCGGCGAGATCACGCTGCGGCTCCTGCGGGTCCTGGTCGAGGCGCTGCCGCCCGACTCGGCAACCGGCCGCGCGCACGCCGGGCACCACTGGTCGCACCTCGACTACGCGTCGGCCGACACGGTCGATTTGCTCGCGCTGCTCGTGACGCAGTTCGCGAACGCCCACCGCGACCCGAAGAAGCCGGCCGTACCGATGCCCGAGCCCGGGTGGCGGCCGGGCGACCCGCTGCCCGACGAGGTCGAGGCCGCAGCAGAAGAGAAGAGAGCGAAGGCGCGAGCGGCGTACGACCGCATCACCTCGCAGGTACTCCCCGGGAAGGGGTGATCCGTCGTGCCGGTCGAGGTCGGCGTCGGTTACGTCTCGATCGTTCCCGAGACCCGGGGGTTCGGCCGGCTGCTAGATCAGCAGCTCTCGGGCGATGCGGCTCGCGTCGGCGACGCCGCGGGCCGCACGTCCGGGCAGGGGTTCCTCGGCGGTATGGGCGGGGTCCTGAAAGCGGGGATCGCCGGTCTCGCCGCCGGGGCGGGCGCACTGTTCGCGGCCGGGTTCGCGAAGGCCGTCGAGCAAGACAAGTCGAACGCGAAGCTCGCGGCGCAGCTCGGTCTCAACGAGCAGCAGTCGGCCCGGCTCGGCAAGGTCGCCGGCAGCGTCTACGCGAAGGGCTACGGCGAGAGCGTCGACCAGGTGAACGAGGCGCTCAAGGCCCTCGCGCAGAACTCGGTCGTCGCGGTCAACGCCCCGAAGAAGGATCTCGCGGGACTCAGTAAGGCCGCGCTCAACCTGTCCGAGACGTTCGGCGTCGACGTCTCCGACTCGGCGCGCGCTGCGGGTCAGATGATCCGTACGGGCATGGCGAAGGACGCGACGCAAGCGTTCGACCTGTTGACCCGCGGATACCAGTCGGGCGCCGACAAGGCGGGCGACCTCGCCGACACGGTCAACGAATACTCGACGCAGTTCCGGAAGTTGGGGCTCGACGGTGGGCAGGCCCTCGGCCTCGTCTCGCAGGCCCTCGCGAACGGTGCGCGCGACTCGGACGTCGCCGCGGACGCGCTGAAAGAGTTCTCGATCAGGGCCGTCGACGGGTCGAAGACGACCGCCGACGGGTTCAAGATGATCGGGCTCAACGCGTCCGACATGGCTGCGAGGATCGGCAAGGGCGGCACCTCGGCGTCGACCGCGCTCGACCTCACCCTCGACAAGCTGCGCGGGATCGAGGACCCCGTGAAGCGGTCGCAGGCCGCGGTCGCGCTGTTCGGCACGCAGGCCGAAGACCTCGGCGACTCGTTGTACTCGATGGACCCGAGCAAGGCGACAGCCGCGCTCGGCTCGGTCGGCGGCGCCGCCGACAAGATGGGCAAGACCCTGCACAACACCGCCTCGAACAACATCGAAGTGTTCAAGCGGCAGGCGTTGCAGGGGCTCGCCAACGTCGCGGACAAGTACGCCTTGCCCGCCCTGTCGAAGTTCGGCGGATTCCTCAACCAATACGTTCTGCCGCCCGCGCGGGTCGTCGGCGGCGCCCTGGTCGACGTCCTCGTGCCCGCGGTCAAGGCCACGGGTTCGGCGTTCGCGGGTGGGGTGCAGTGGGCCAAGGACTACGGCGCATGGCTGCTGCCGCTCGGCATCGCTATCGGCGGCATCGCGGTCGTGGCCGGCGCCTCGACCATCGGCACGTGGGCCATGACCGCCGCGTTCACGGTGTACCGCGGGGTCATCCTCGCGACGACCGCGGTCACGCGCGGGTGGGCAGTCGCGCAGGGCATCTTGAACGCGGTCATGTCGGCGAACCCCGTCGGTTTGATCATCGTCGGGATTCTCGCGCTCGGCGCCGCCCTGGTCGTCGCGTATCAGAAGAGCGAGACGTTCCGGGCGATCGTTCAAGGTGCCTGGCAAGGCATCCAAACGGCCGCGTCCGTCGCGTGGAACTCGTTCCTGAAACCGGCGCTTTCGGGCATCTGGTCGGCGCTGCAAGCGGTCGGCACGGCCGCCTCGTGGCTGTGGTCGACCGTGCTCTCGCCCGTGTTCTCGTTCATCGGCGCAGCCGCGAAGGTGCTGTTCGCCGTGGTCGTCGTCGCGGTCGTGACGCCGATCGTCCTCGCGTTCAAGGCGCTCGGCGCCGTCGCCGGTTGGCTGTGGAACAACGCGATCGGCCCCGCTTTCCGCGGGATCGTCGCGCTCGCCTCGTGGTGGTGGGCCGGCGTGAAGGTGTACTTCGGGCTCGCGAAGGCCGGCGTGCAGGCGGTCGGCGCCGTCGCGATGTGGTTGTACCGCAACGCCGTCCAACCGGCTTTCCGGGGAATCGTTTCTCTCGCCTCGTGGTGGTGGGCCGGGGTCAAGGTCTATTTCAACTTGATCAAGGCCGGGATTCGCGCCGTCGGCGCGGCCGGCACGTGGCTGTGGAAGAACGCGATTCAACCCGCTTTCCGCGGTATCGGCGCGGTCGGCTCGTGGCTGTGGAACAAGGCGCTCAAGCCGGTGTTCGACGCCGGAAAGCGCGGCGTCTCGCTGTTCGGCGGGGCGTTCCGCACCGCGAAGGACGCGATCAGCAAGGCATGGTCGCAGGTCTCGAAGATCGCCGCGAAGCCCGTGAACTTCATCATCGAGTTCGTCTACACCAAGGGCATCAAGGCCGTTTGGGACAAGGTCGCCGGGTTCGTCGGCCTCGGCAAGCTGCCGAAGGCGCCGAAGCTGCTCGCGGCCGGCGGCACCGTCGGCGACGAGTGGGGCGCGGCCCGCCCGATGAAGGTCAACCGACCGACGGCGATCGTCGGCGAGGGCGACCCGCGTCATCCCGAGTACGTCATCCCGACCGACCCGAAGTTCCGCGGCCGGGCCCGTGCTCTGTGGGAGGCCGCAGGGCATCAGCTGATGGCCGACGGCGGCGTGATCGGCAAGCTCAAGGGGTGGGGTAGCTCGGCGGTCGACTGGACTGTCGGCAAGGCGAAGAAGATCGGCGGGGCCGTCATGGACGGTGTCGATTTCCTCGCGCACCCCGGGAAGCTGTGGGACAAGGCAACCAAGTTCATCCGCGACAAGATCGCGAAGATCGGTCAATCGCGGTGGGCGCAGGTCGCCGGGAAGATCCCGCTCAAGATGCTCACGGGGTTGAAGGACAAGGTCGTCAGCGCTGCCAAGAGCGCGTTCGACTTCGGCGGCGGGGGCAGCATCGGCGGCAAGGGCGTCAAGCGCTGGTCGTCGGTGGTCCTGCAAGCGCTCAAGCTCGTTGGGCAGCCCGCGAGCCTGCTACCGACCGTGCTGCGCCGCATGAATCAGGAGTCGGGCGGCAACCCCAAGGCGATCAACAATTGGGACATCAACGCCCGCAACGGCGTCGCGTCCCGCGGGTTGATGCAGGTGATCCCGCCGACGTTCGCGGCGTACGCCGGGCGGCTCCGTGGCCGTGGCATCTGGGACCCGCTCGCCAACATCTACGCGAGCATGCGCTACGCGCTGTCGAGGTACGGCTCGCTGTCGCGGGCGTACAACCGGCCCGGCGGCTACGCCGCGGGCGGCCGGCCGCGACCCGGCGAACTCGCGTGGGTCGGCGAGCACGGCCCCGAGCTCATGAAGTTCGGCGGCGGGGCCCGCGTCTGGGACAGCCGCACGTCGCTCGGCGGGATCGAAACGCTCACGACGGCGACCAGTCGGCTCGCCGACGAGGTCGGCGCCGCCCGCGTCGCCGGGCTGCGCACGACGCTCTCACAGGCGACCGCCGCGCGCACCGCGGCCGCGTCCGTCACCCCCGTTGCGGCGGGGCAGCAGTCGGCCCCGGCCGGGCTGCACGACGGGCAGCAGCTCGCGCTCGTCCTCGCCGACGGCACACAGCTCGACGCCTATGTCGACACCCGCGTCGACGCAGGTCTGACCACCGCCCGGCAGCGCAGCCGCGCGGGCGTGAAGGGAAGGTAACCCGATGCCGATGATCGTCGACCCGACGGCGCCGCACGTGACGCCGCCGGAACGGGTCACCTCGCCCGACGGGTGGCTCGCCGCCCTCGTCGACGAGCAGTGGGCGGGGGTAGTGCTGTCGTACGACGCGACGGCCGCCCCCGCCGCGCCGCGGGCCGCCGATATCCGGAAGGTGCGGATCGTGCGGCAGGACCCGCGCGCGGCCGCACCGGTCCCAGTCCGCTCGGGCGACGCGGCATGGGCCGTCGAGGGCATCGGCACCGCCTACGACCACGAGGCGCCGCTCGGCGTCCCCGTGATCTACATCGCGACGCCGATCTACGCCGACGGCACCGAGGGCCCCGCCTCGGCCCTGTCCGTCACGGTCCCGGCCCCCGTGCCGGGCGACGACCTCGATCTGTGGATCAAGAGCGTCGACGAGCCGGGGCTGTCGCTGCGCGCGATGCTCGTCGAGTGGTCCGGGGCGACCGCGGCCGGCAGGCAGGATGCGCTCGACGTCGAGGGCAGCCCGTACCGGGTCGTCGCCTACGACGAGCACGGCGCCGAGACCGTACAGGTCAAGATCGACGTACCGCCCGCGCGAGTCGACCAGGTGCGCGCGCTGCTGCGCTCCGGGGTGCTGCTCGCGCAGGTACGGCCGGGTTACCTCACCCCCGACGCGTTCCACGTGCCCGCGGATATCACCGGGCCGACGCCGACCGGCAAGCTCGGGTCGTCCGAGGGCTACCAATTCGCGTGGACGATCGAGCCGATCGAGCGCCCCGACACCGCCCGGCAGCCGATGCGCATGCCCGGGTGGTCGTACGACGCCGTCGAGGCCCGGTTCGACACGTACGACAGCGTCGCCGCCTCGTACCCGTCGTACGCGGCGCTGTCGACCGACGGGGTCACCTGATGATTCAGCTACCCCCGCCGGTGCTCGCCGCGCTGCCGACGGCGACACGTCGCACCGTGCGGGCCGAGTGGTCGAACGACGGCGGGCAGTCGTGGGAGTCGTGCAAGGTCGGTCCGGCCGAGGTCAAGGGGGACCGCACCGCGGAATGCCGTTGGTCGGGATCTGCCGACCTCGTCGGCGTCCCCACGGGACGCGACGGCGTGAACGTCGCGGCGACGCACGTGCGGCTGTGGGAAGGGATCGCGGCCCCGCGCAGCGACACGTATTGGGTGCCCGCAGGGTGGTACGTCGTCGACCAGGTGAACGAGGGCCGCACCGCGGTCTCGGTGAGTCTGCTCGGCCTCGAAGACGTCGTTCGCGGCGCGAGCCTGCCGGTCGCCCGGTCCGTCGAGACCGACAGCGCTCGCGCGATCGCCGCAACCCTGATCGCCGAGGCGCTGCCCCGCGCCCCGGTGTCGTGGCGGCCGCGGGTCGACGCCGACGCCCGCATTCCGGCGTTCCTCGTCGACGAGGAACGGTGGCAGGCGCTCAGCGGCGGCACCGACAGCTCGGGCACCTCGACCGGCATCGCGCCGGCGCTCGGCGCCGAGGTGTACGCGGACGCCCGCGGCGTCATCGTGTTCGCCCCGGTCCCGACGATCGACGACCGGGTCGTGTGGCGCCTGCCGTATGGGCAGGGCCGTGCGCACCCGGCGCGCGAGCAGTCCGCCGAGGGGCTCGTGAACTGCTGGGTGATCTCAGGGGACAGCGGCGACGGGCAACCCGCCGTCGGCCCGGTCGCGGTGTGGGACGACAACCCGCGCAGCCTCACGTACGCGGGTCCCGACCCGGTGAACGATCCGCTCGCGCCGCAGCGGCTCGGGCTGCACGGCGTGCGGTTGCGCGTCGAGCGGTATTCCTCGGCGCTCATCACCGGGGCCGCGCAGGCGCAGACCGTCGGCGAGGCGAAGCTCGCCGACAGCCTCGGCGTGCAGAGCAGCTTGTCGTTCACCTCGTACAGCCACCCCGGCATTGAGCCGGGCGACGTCGTCGAGGTCGAGCTCGAACCCGGCGTGTGGCAACGCCACATCATCGATTCAGTCTCACGGAAGCTCGGCGCCGCCT
>NZ_FNFF01000008.1 GCF_900100315.1 Streptomyces indicus | reverse complement strand
CAGCTCGCCGGTGTCGTCGACTATGCCGATCAGTCTTCCGGGTGTCTTTGATGTCCAACTCGCTTCCATGGGAGGGCCTTTCGGTGCTACATGGACGGGTTCTGTTCGCCTGTCCATGTCGTCCTGGGGTGTGGTGTGTCGTTCGCTGTGCAGAGACTGCGGTTGTCCGCGGACGGTCCGGTCTCGTACACCGTGGTGGGGGCCGACGGCTTGCCCGTCGATGCGGTGGAGGAGTTCCTCGGGTACCTGGCGGCGAGGGGTGCGTCGCCGAACACGGTGCAGGGCTACGCGTACGACCTGCGGGACTTCTTCGTCTGGCTGGAGCAGACGGGCCTCGACTTCCGGCGCGTGCGCCTGGAGGTGTTGGCCCAGTTCTTCGACTGGCTGCGTCGTCCGAAGCCGGCCCGTGCACCGGGGGTGTTCGTGCTGCCCGGTGTCGGCCAGGCGCTGGAGAACACCACGTTGCAGCGGAAGCGGGCCGCGCTCGCGTCGTTCTACCGGTTCCACGCCCGGCGGGACGAGGACGTGCCCGCGCTGCTGGGAAACTTGCTGGGCAGGCAGCCGACCGGCTCCTACACGCCGATGCTGGCGCACACCCAGCGGGGCGGTGAGGTCGAGTACAGCCCGATCCGCATCCCCGCCCACCGCAAGCCGCCCCGGACGCTGACCGAGAACGAGGTCCAGCGGCTGATGAGCGCCTGCAACCGGCGCCGGGACCGGTTCCTTATCGCTCTCCTCGACGACTCGGGGCTGCGGATCAGCGAGGCCCTGGGCCTGCGGCATGCCGACCTGAACCTCCGCAAGGGAGAGGTGCACGTCGTTCCGCGCGAGAACAACGCCAACCGGGCCCGCGTCAAGGGCATGAAGGGCCGGATCATCCCGGTGAGGCCGGAGCTGTTCGATCGCTACGCCGCCTACATGGAGAGCGAGTACGGCGCGCTGGACTGCGACTTCGTGTTCGCCAACCTCTTCCGCGCGCCGATCGGCTCCCCGATGACCCGGGCGAACGTCAACGAACTGGTGGAACGCCTGCAGAAGCGGACCGGCATCACGCACTTCTCGCCGCACGCCTGCCGGCACACCTACGCCACCCGGCTGTTGCGGGCCGAGGTGCCGATCGAGGTCGTGGCCGAACTCCTCGGTCATGCCAGCCCGCAGACCACGGCCGAGATCTACAGTCACCTCGATGTCGAGGATCATCGCCGGGTGCTCCTCTCGGCCGGGATCATCAGGGACGGGGCATCGGCCCGGTGAACACGCCCCAGACGCACCGGGGTTCGGCGGGGCTGCTGGCGAAGCTGATGGAGACGGTGCGCCCGGAGTTCCGGGCCGAGATGTTCTGTCCGCCGCGTGACAGCCCGGTGTTCTTCCCCGGTGAATGCCGCATCGTTTCCTGCCCGACGACGCTGACCATGGGCTCGCTGAAGCTCTGTCGCACCCACCATCACCGCTGGGTGGCCGCAGGACGCCCGGCCGACCTGGACAGCTGGGCCGCGGACGAGGACGCGCGCCTGCGCCGCCGCCAGCAGGTGGCGGCCTGCCTGGTCTCCGGGTGCAACCGGGCCAGGGCCGCCCACGGCCTGTGTCACCGACATGCTTCGCGATGGACCCACGCAGGGCGGCCACCCCTTGAGGACTGGGTGGGACGCACCCTCTATCACCCACCGCGCAGGCCGTGGGCCGCCGAGCGAAACTGCGAGTTTCCCGGTTGCCCGCGCTGGACCGACAGCACCGATGCGCCGCTGTGTCACACGCACCACACCCGGTGGCGCAAGCACGGCCGCCCTGACCTCACGAGCTGGTACGACGACCTTGCTCACCGCGGCGACCCGAAGATCCGCCTGAGTCAGCTCGATCCAGCACTCCGTCTGGAGTTCCAGTTCGGCCTGCAGCACCGGCTCGACGAGGGGCTGCGGTTCACCCCCGCCCGCGACGTCCGCCGCGCGGTCACCTGGGCCTGCGAGGCGCCGGTCACCAGCCTTCTGGACTGGGACGAGACCAGCTGGCGCGATCACGTCGCGCCGCTGAGGGCCGACGGACGGCGTCACGGCTACAACGTGGTCGCCTTCCGCTTCATCGCGGACACTCGCTTCGCACTGGAGCACCTGCTCATCGCCGATGATCCGTGGGCCGACCAGTATCCGCGCGAGATTTGGGACCTGCGGCACTTCGCCCTGGCCGAAGGCGAGATGCGCTACCTGCGCTTCGGCGGCATAGCTCAGCCCTGGCTGCGCGAGCTGGCCAAGCGGTGGTGCCGCTGGCGCATCAGCATGAACATCAGCGTCAACACCGTCGCGCAGAACCTGCGCTCCCTGACTCATCTCTCGCGGCACTTGCCGCCGAACGCCGATCCTGGCGACCTGACCCGGGCCAGGATCGAGACGTGGATCGCCGCCTTGGCCGTCGATTACCCGGACGTGTTTACCCGCCGGGCGGCGGTCAACTCGCTGGGCCGGTTCCTCGCGGATGCTCGCGCCCACGACTGGCAGCCGGGCCTGCCCCGCGACGCCGTTGTCTACAACGACGCCCCGCCTCCGCCGCCGGCCAAGCCTCGCTGGATCTCCGAGCACCTGATGCGGCAGATGGAGAACCCCGCCAGCCTGGCCTTGATCGCCACCGACGATCTCCGCCTCATGGTCCCGCTGCTGATCTCCTGCGGCCTGCGCATGAAGGACGCCCGGCGCCTGCGGTTCGACTGCGTCACCCACGACGACACCGGAGCCCCCTACCTGACCTGGGTGAACCACAAGATCCACGGGCGCATCGCGTTCTTCCCCATCAGCCAGGCCCTGGCCGATGAGATCGCCGCACAACAGAAGCGCGTCCAGGCCCGCTTCCCCGCCGGAAGCCACTTCCTGTTCCCCGGCTGGGTGGCCAACCTCAACGGCAGCAAGGCTGTCTCGGACAGCTGGTGCCGCGAACAGATGGAGACCTGGCTGGAGCGCATCCGCCTCATCGACGAGCACGGCCGCCCCGCGCGGGTGACCTTCCACCAGTTCCGCCACACGCTGGGCACCAGGCTCATCAACGCCAACGTCCCGCAGCACATCGTCCAGCAACTGCTCGATCACATGTCGCCGCAGATGACGGCCATCTACGCCCGGCTGCACCAGAAGACCCTGCGCGAGCACTGGGAGAAGTCCCTCAAGGTCAACGCCGAGGGCGAACCCGTCGCACTGCCCGTCGACCACCCGCTCGCCGATGCCACCTGGATGCGGCTGTCCCTGGTCCGCGCCAAGGTCAGTCTCCCCAACGGCTACTGCGGAGCCCCCATCCAGACCGACTGCGAGTACGCCAACCCGTGTCTGGACTGCCGCTTCTTCATCACCACCGGCGACTTCCTCGACCAGCACCGACGCCAGCGGGACGAGACCCGCAAGCTCATCGGCGACGCCGAGAAGGCCGGGCTGTCGCGCATCGTCGAGAAGAACACCCGCACGCTCGGCAAGCTCGACACCATCATCGACGCCCTGGAACAGGCCGGACCGCAGCAGATCGTGGCCGGCGGGAAGGTGACCGATCTCGATGCCACCGGCTGACAACGCCCACTTCCTCGTCGAAGCGTCGAAGACGCGCAGCAGGCAGGCACGCGAGCGGGCCGAAGAAGCCGTCAAGGCTGCGGCTCGCCGCAGTGAACGGCCCACGGTCGTCGGCATCGCGAACGCTGCCGGTGTCTCCCGGTCCTGGCTATACACGCAGACCGACCTCATCACCGCGATCAACCAGCTCCAGACGCGAGCCCCGGCACCACACCGCAGCGCCCGGCACGCGGCCAGCGACGCCTCCCTGCAACGCAGGCTGGAGACCGCGCTCGAACGCAATCGGCAGCTTCGCGACCAGGTCGCCGACCTCACCCAGAAGCTGGAGATCGCCCACGGCGAGATCCGCCGTCTCCGCGTGCTGTCGAGCACCCCGGTGGGTGGTGCAAGCAGCTCGGGGTGAAACCCCGGCAAAGCCGACGACAGCCCTACGCGGTGCGATGCCTGAACCGGCGCCCCTCTACGCTGCTGATCATGACGCAGAGCCCTGTTGAACTGGTGATCTTCGACTGTGACGGCGTGCTGGTGGACAGCGAGAAGATATGCGTCAAAGTCGACGCCATGATCATGGCTGACCTGGGGTGCACGTTCACCGAAGCTGAGATCATCGAGCGGTTCGTGGGCTCGTCCACCGAGGTCTACACCGCAGCAGTCGAGGAACGACTCGGACGGCGCCTGGAAAAGGGATGGCAGCAGAAGTACGAGCATCTGTATGAGGCGGCCTTCGAGGCCGAACTGACTGCTGTCGACGGCATCGCCGAGGTCCTGAAGAGCCTCACCACAGGCGTCTGCGTCGCCTCGAACGGTGATCACGCCGGCATCCGACGAAGCCTGGAAATCGCCGATCTGACGAACCACTTCGAGAACCGCATCTTCAGTGCGGCCGACGTCCGCCGAGGCAAGCCCGCACCCGACCTCTTCCAGCACGCTGCACGCTCCATGGGAGTACAACCCGAGCGATGCGCGGTGATCGAAGACAGCGCATACGGGGTGCAAGCAGCTCGGGCCGCCGGCATGCGAGCCTTCGGATACTGCGGCGGCCTTACCCCGGCCTCGCGACTGGAGGGGCCAGGCACCGTCGTCTTCGACGACATGCGCAACCTGCCCGAACTGCTGGCGACCGCCACCGCCTAAGCTCGCACAGCCCCTCGCCCAGAGCCGCTGAAACGACATGTCCATCTCGCAAAGCAGCACGTCAGACCAGCCCTTGTGACTGGGAGATCGACATAACCTCGAAGAGCAACACCCCGTTGCACAGCAGGCTCCAGCCCTGTTCAGGGTGGGCCACCGTGGGGCGGGCGGCCTCTCGGTCGGAAGCCTCGGCCGTGGGACACGGCGGGGTGTGCTGGCACATCGTACTCGTCGTCCTCTCAAGGCAGTGTGGGGAAGTTGGGCCCTCTTCGGCGACTACGAAGCCGTGGGGGAACACGGAGTGGAGGTTGCCGAAGAGGGTGTCTGTGGGCGTGCACGTACAAACGAGGTGATGGCGGACTCGCTGTACCCGTAGAAGCGGCCGAAGACCGCGTCGTCCTCCCACCACTCGGGAGCGGGATCGCCCCACTCGACGGTGTGGCAGGTATCGCGGTACGGCGACCATCGGACGCGGAGATCCGGAAACCCCGGCCGGTTCGTGAGAAGGTCGCGTGCCCCTATTGCCAGGGACAGCAGATCGAAGGACATGTATCCGCCGCGACGCGGGCCGCCGACCGGCACGGCAAGCAGTGGTGCCCGGAAGACGCGTACCGCGACAGCGTGAGCAAGGACCTCGGGCCGGGCAAGGCGGTCCCGGAAGTGCTCGAAGTCGTACGCCTCCTCGGCAGGGCAGAGGGAAGGGCCGAACGAACGCGTCGAAGCCTTGGTGGTCGTCAGCACTCGACCAGCCCCCTGACGATCCCGGCCTCTTCCAGAAGCTCGGCGAGATCGAGGGTGAGCCGCGCCAGCTTCCGAACGAGTCCGATGGTCTGTCCCGCGTCGCCGGCCAATACCTCGGCACGCAGCGTGCGGGCCTGTCTGATCAGAGCGGCGATGTCCGGGTGCTTCTCGTCGGCTTTGTCTCGCAAGGCGCGGGCTACAAGCAGCTTGAGCGCCATGAGGAAGCGCTGAGTAAGGGCATCGTTGTTGTAGTTGGGTAATGGTGCTCCGCCGGACGGGCCCGCGGCGTGGTGGCTGATCTCTTCCTCGCCGTGCAGGATGGTGTCGAGGTCGTCGTACACCTCGTTCCAATCCACGCTTGCCCACTCGCGCACTGCGCTCAGGTACCGCCGGGCCTCCTCCTCACCGTGTGGAGGAGTCCAAGGGTTCGTGGGGACCGTCGGGTCCTTAACGCGGACCGGCATGGTCTCCGGGCTAGTCGTCTCGTCGCGTAATGCGGTGTTCGTCATCAGCACGCCACCAAACTCAGCTCGCACCACGTGGTGGCGCCGTCGTCGCTGACACCCCACGCGCCCTGTCTGCTTCGGGCGATCTCTTGCACGAGCACCAGGCCGCGACCGTTCTCGGCGTCGTCCTCGGGGCACTGAGCAGTGGGGCGAGGTCCGGGCACGCCGTCATGGACACGGATGCGCAGGACGCCATCGCGCACGTCAAGGGTCAGCCGGATTTGCCTGCCACCGCTGTGCACGATGGCATTAGTGATCAGCTCAGAGACAACGAGTGTCGCGTCGTCGGCGACGCAGGTCAGACCGCGGGAGGTGAGACGTTCACGGGTCACGAGCCTCATGGCGCGGACGCGGGACTCGTCTACGGGAGGGGGGCGCTCGCCCGGGGAGTGCGCGGTGATGGGGAAACGCTCCTCCACCAGGCCGCCGGCACGAGTTGCGGTCGGGCGCTGCGACGCCGGGCCGATCACCGCTCCGTCCCGCTCTGTGAGGCCCCGTTTTCCGGGGCGGCCCGGTCGTCAAGGGAAGCGAGCGGGCCCGTCCGGCGTTGCTGGCCCGGGACGTGGCGGAGCAGTCCGGCAAAAGGAGGCAACGGTGTGTTCGCAGCGTCCGCGAGGTTGCGGCGGCGCTCACGATCTGCGGGAGTTCGTGTGGTCATCGGTTGTCCCCTTCCGTGAACGGGAAGAGGGCACCGAGCCTGCCGTGCAGAGCAACCGCTTCATCGGCCGTCAGGACCAGCGGAATGGTCGCGGGCTCCGCGGCCCCCTCGTGCAGGTCGAGGGGGACCGCGAAACGACCGGCCTCCGTGTGCGCGACCTCCGCCTCACGAGCAAGGCGGAGGTGGCGCTTGGCGGGCGGTAAGGGCGCCGCGCCAGCTTCCGTCTGAGCGTGACTTGTCGTCATGACCCGTAAACGTAGGGCCACTTCAAGACCCCACCCCTGAGAAAAAATCAGGGCTGAGTAACGCTCAGGGTTGGCATATGCCTACGCCGCAAGCCCGATGTGCTTCGCTACCGCACGAAGGTCGTCGCGCCACATCGGCTTCTCGCGCTTCAGCAGGTCGGCCACCGCCTCCCTGACCAGGGGAGAGAACACGATCTCCTCCGGAGATTGCTTCAGCAGCTTGCCGAGAATGTGCACCGTCGCGTAGTCGTCTCGCTGGATGCGGTTGAGGTTCATTACCTCGATCAGGTACCGGGTTCGACGTTCGAGCGGGACCTCTTCGTTGACGAGGACGTGATCGGCGGCGCGAAGCGCTTCGCTGGTGTCGCCCTCCTCCGCCTTCAGGTGTACCTCGTGCATGGCGAAGTTGGTCGGACCGAAGCACGTGTGCCAGTGGTTGAGGTCCGAGCCGACCCGGTCCACGGCCTGCTGCGCGCCGTTGTACAGGTCCCACGCCCTCGGGCCCTTTGTCGCGCGTACGGCGGCGACGGCACCTTGCAGGTGTAGTGCGCCGTACGCGGACCAGTGCTCCGCGTTGGAGTCGTCGTGCGGCCGGCACTGGGCGATGGTCTGCCGGGCAAGTTCGTAGCTGTCTTCCACATCTCCAGCGGAAGTGAGAACGCAGGCCAGGTTCCAGGCCGCAGCTGCGAGGAGGGCCGGGTCACCGGCGTTGTCCGCGAGGGAGAGGCCGCGGTCGGCCGCGATGCGGGCGAGTGTCGGTTCACCGACGCGGCGAAGCCAGATCTGGTGCAGGCCGTAGAGACTGATGAGCTGCCGGAGGACGGTGCCCTCCTGCTCAGGCGAGGCGTCGCGCAGAGCGGCGTGTCCCTGCCGCAACAGGGTGGGCAGCCGCTCGCCGACGTCGCGGTACCGGTCGTCAGCCTGCGTCTCGTAGACCTTCCAGGCGTCCGTAACCGAGGACTCGAAGTCGTCGGAGGTGACCGACCCGATCCGCTGCGGAAGGAGGGAGGCGGGCAGCGACAGGGCCTGTCGGATGAGCGGAACGTGCTCGTGCTCCGTGCCCGCCGTAACGATTCCGGACACGTAGCCGCCCGTCAGGTCCTCCAGACTGCATCGCAGCTGCTTACTCAGGGCGATCAGGATTGGAAGCCGGTCCAAGGGCATCCGGTCATTCTCAATCTTGTAGACCCAGTTCTCTGACCTGCCGATTAGGTCTCCCAGCATCCTTTGAGACAAGCCCCGGCGCTCACGCCACCACTTGATCCGCTGGCCGATGCTGAACAACTCTCCGTCATACACCATGGGTTGACCATTCGCCGTAGTGGACAGGGCACTCATGTCAAGCGTAGGCCCACGTGCTTCGGGGAGAGGCGATACTGGGGGTCTCTCCCTCTGGGGAGGGCACTCAACGGTCCCCCTGTCGCCCTGCGGCCGGGGGACCGCGTACACGTATGAAAGATCGGCAAGGAGGCCGCTTTGCCAGCCCCATACCGTGGTCTGATCCTCGACTTCGGTGGTGTGCTCACCACTCGGATGCGACTGAACGGGCAGGCGTTCGAGAGGACGGAGGGATTGACTCCAGGCGCGTATTTCGCGGCGCTGAATGAGCATCCCGACGGCGTCGCGATCTATGCAGCACTGGAGGTCGGTGAGGCAACCCAGGAGGACTGGAACCGTGTCATCGGCGGCATCCTCGGTATCGACTCCACCGACCTGATGCGGCGCGCTCTGGCCAACCTCCACCCGGAGCCTCAGATCGTCGCCGCCGCGAAGCGCGCTCGTGCGGCAGGGATCAAGGTGGCCATGCTCAGCAACTCGTTCGGCATTGAGCCCTACAACCCGTACGAGGACAAGGGCATGTGGACGGACTTCTTCGATGCCGTGATCTTGTCGGAGCTGGAGGGCGTACGGAAGCCGTCGCCGCTCATCTATCAGCGTGCGCTTGACGCCCTAGACCTGACGGGTCCTGAGTGCGTCTTCGTTGATGACCATGCGGAGAACCTGCCGCCCGCCGAGACCCTGGGCATCCGCACTGTGCACCACACGACCGATCCCACCGGCACAGCTGCCATCCTCGACTCGCTTCTCCTCGACCCCGCTCCCGCCTGAACGAACAGAGCGAAACAGCTCGCCGGGGGACGTCACGCCGGCCAACGAACGGCAGCAGCGTTCGAGGAACCCCTAGGGCTCCTCGAACGCTGAAGGACAGGTACGGGCTCTTGCCGGAGGGCGTTCTAGATTGCTGGGGACTCGGGCCCGTCGGGTTCAACCGGCCCTTCTGAAGGGGGTACTCCCCCGTACGTAGGCCGCCTGGTGACCGCTCTTCCAGGCTGATCATTTTGCGCGCCCGGGTCGGGGGTGACCTCACCAGGCTCCCGGGCGGCGGCCTTCGTGAACACCTGCTCCGCGCGATCCAGGGTCAACCGCATCGTGCCGTAAGGCCCCACGGCGTACCCGGTCCGGTGCCCATGCAGGTGCAGTTCCTCCACTGCCCGAAGGCCGGCGTCGACCTCCGGCACGTCGTCCGGTGGGACGAGGGCGTGCAGTTCCTCCGTCCACTCCCAACCGAGATCACGGAGCACGGTCCGGGCTTCCTCCTGCTCCCAGCCGCTTCGCGCCACCAGTCCGTGACGAGGGTCCGTCGAGAAGACCATGTTCGGGTCCCTCATCATCCGGCCACCATCTCCTCGACTCGTCCCGCAGATCCCGTCTCCTCGCCCTTGGCCGTGGGCCAGGCCGCGAGCTGGAAACGCGCCGGACGGTCGTCGTGCCTGCCGACGCGGCATTCGTCGCCTGCTTTGCCCAACGACTTGTTCATTCGGGTGAGGAAGCGGTCGTACTGCTCGTGCCAGATCACGGACGAGCCCGCCTCCGCGTACGCGTCTCCCCTGGCGAAGGCCAGGGCCGCGATCTCGTATGCCAGGCCCTCGTGCTTCGCCCAGCAGGGCGGGATGACGTCCTGCGGCTGCCAGGCGTACGTCCGGTTCAGCCAACGGCACACGGAATCGAGCCACGCGGGCATCGGCTTGATCAGTTCTGCTGACAGGGCGCCGATGTCCCACGGGACGGGACCGTCGGCGGCCACGGACTCCTCCGTGCTCCGCTCCGCGATGTACTCCAAGATCAGTGCGGGCGGCTCGGGAAAGGGCTCGAAGTGGGTCAGGGTCTCGATCATGCGGCAGCCGCTCCTTCACGGCCGGCCCACGCCACCGCGTGGGCCTTGGCCCGGTTCTTCTTCTCCGTAGCCCGCAGGGTCCGCTCGGCTTCATTGGCGGCTCGAAGGTCACGGACGTGACCCTCGATCTCGGCCCAGGAATCCCAGGTCCACATGCCGTCGAGCCGGGTGACGATCGGCGGGAGGTTGTCCGCGAGGACCAGGGCGTGACCCTCGGGAAGGCCCCTGATCTCGTCTCCTCGAAGGACGGGTTCGAGCGCCATGTGCGTGGCCGTCGAGTGGCCGCCGCGGTCTCCGCCGGACGTGGTCTTCGTCGTGCGCTCTCGCTCGACCTGACCACACAGGTCGGACATGTCTTTCAGGAAGTCGGGGTCCTTGTCCCCGGGCAGGACGATGACGTTGTTGGTGAAGGCCGCCAGCTCCTTGGCGGTGTCCTCGCCGAAACGGGCACGAGCCGACGCCCACGCCTGGAGGCCGTAGACCACTGTGATGCCTCGGCCCCGACCGTCGGCGACGCGTTGGCGGAGGGAGGGGATAGGCGCGATGTTCGGCGCCTCGTCCAAGGCCGCGAGTAGTGCGGGGTCGAGCCGCCCGGCCGGGGATGCGAGGGCGTGTGCCTCCGCGAAATCCAGAAGGTCTTCGGCTATTGCGGTGGTCAGCGGCGCGACGCTGTTCACCTCGCTGTCCTTGCCGAGGAGGTAGAGGGTGCCCCCGGCGTCGAGGAACGCGCCGAAGTCCGTGGGATCTTCTCCGTCTCCCTGAAGGGCGTTGATCACCGACTGGTGCATGAAGGGTTCGAGGGCCGCGTCGAGGGTCGAGGCGGTGTTGCCGACGGTGCGACTGTCGCCCGTGGTGGCCGTGCGGAGCATGTCCGCCCAACCGGGGCCGGCGCCCGGGTGAGCGTTGAGGATGCCGAGGGGTGCCGGGTCGGTCAGCTTGCGGGCCCACCGCAGAACCCAGGCGAGTGAGGCGCCGTCGAGGGCGGCGGCGTGGAAGAAGGCAGCGAGGATCTTGGACGCCTGCCCCTTGTAGAAGGCGCTGCCCTCGCTGGACTGTGCCGCACCGTTGGGGGTGCGTGAGCCCGCGACGAACGCCTTCCCGCGCATCATTGCCACCTCCGTGTCGGCTGCGCCGTTGATCGGCGTCCACCGGAAGCGCGGGAGGCTCGGCGCGATGTTCTGCGGGTCGAAGACGGCGACGGGGCGGCCGTCCCGCTGTCGCGCGTCGAGGGTCAGTTCGACCAGATCGGGCTTGGTCGAGGTGGCCAGGACCGGCCCGGCCCAGTTGCGGACGAGCGGGGCGAAGAACCGCAGAGTCTTTCCGCTGCCCATCGGGCCGATGACCCGGCATGCCTTGTCGGCGCGGGACCACAGCTCGACGCCCTTCGGGCGCTGCGACGTGCCCAGCGAGTAGCCGAAATCGTGAGGATCGAGGGGGTGGTGCATGACGTACTCCGGAGCGAGGTGGGCGGGCGACGAGGAAAGAGGGTCAGCGACCGGCGGGGCGGTCCTTCGCGAAGCTCACCCTGGTTGCGCGGCTGGGGTGGCGGTCGTCGCTGGTGAGGGAGGGGCGGATCTCGGTGGCCTTCAGGACTGCTTTGGCCGACATCTGGCGCTTGAGCTGTCCCTTGCTCGCGAATCCGGCGTTGCGCCGTCCGCGGTTCAGCAGGAACCAGAGCGTCACCAGGGCTACCGCGCACACGGCCGTCACGGCGTACAGGACAAGGGAGATGCCGCCGGGCATGATGTCCATTACTCGGCCCTCCGGGCGACGCGGGCCGCCAGGTAGCGCATCCGCCGGCCGCACAGCCGCGACATCGACGCGTCGGGCCCGGCACAGCGCGGGGGCGCGGTGTGGAAGGCGCTGTGCAGGTCCTCGGCGGCTCGCCAGATGTGGGCGACGGCCGTACGTACGCGTCCTCCAGCGGCGGAGTAGTCGCCGTGGTCCAGCACGAGGGCCAGTTCCTTCATACGCCGGGCGAGGTCGAGCGCTTCGGCGTGCAGCTGGTCGATGTCCTGTCGCACCGCGCGCTCGTCGGCGGGAAGCGTGGTGTGGTCAGTGGTGACGGTCATGGCGAGGGCTCGTTCCGAGTCTGCGTGGAAGGGGTCGGCGGTTGAGGGGCGGCGGTATCCGCTCATTCGGCGTCCGGGGAGGTGCTGGTCAGGTCGGACATCGAGCCGGAGGAGAAGCACAGGTGCTGCTCGGCCTCCACCAAGAGGTGCTGGACGCCGGGGTAGATCACCTCGCCGACCTTCCACAGCGCGATTCCGCGGCGCAGGCGCATGATGTGCTCGGCCGTCCAGGACGGCAGACCCAGCCGGGCCACCGTCGCTTCCGCCTCCGCCTTCTTCTGGCTGTAGATCACGATGGTGTCGGCCATCTTCAACGCCGCTTGGGTCTCCGGGCTGTCGTCAATGTCGGAGAGGTGATGAACGATGAAGATGCAGCTCAGCCCGTATCCCCGCGCGAATTTCAGGAACTTCTCAAGCAGCGAGGCGAGTTGGGGGGTCCCGAGGATGTGCCAGGCTTCCTCGCAGACGAGGATGCGCTTGCGCTGCGTGTAGCGGCGGCAGCCGGAGCCGGGGTTCGGCCCCAGCTCCCAGGCCCCGGAGTTCGCGTCGACCACGACGCGGTTGTGCTGCCCCGGCTCCGTCCCGCATTCGCACAGCGGGCGCAGCCAGACCTCTTCGAGGAAGACCGAGATCACGGCGACGAGGATGGTCATGGCGACGCCGCCGGACGGAACCTTGGTCAGGTCGAAAACGATCATGTCGGCATCGAGATCCACGCCCAGGCTGGTCGGGCCGTCGAGCATGCCCGTCAGGTCGCCGGTCGCGTCCTGTTCGCTGCCGCAGAGCCGGTCCAGGACGTAGGACGCCTCCAGGCCGTCACCGAGAAGTTCGTCCCGCGTACGCTTCTTAGCCGTCGCGTCGGACTCCTCCGGGGACCGCAGCGCGGCGGAGACGTCGGCCAGGACCGGGGTGCGGCCGAGTTCTCCCGCCCGCTGGTGGGCCCTGCGGATCGCGATCCGCAGGGCAGAGCCGGCGAACTCGTCCAGGGCCTTGCCGAGACCGAGTTCAACGATCGTGCGCACCAGCTCGACTTGCCGCTTGCCCGCGATGGCCGGGTCCATCGGGTTGATGCACGAGGCGCCCCGGCTACCGCCGGGGGCGAACTTCACCGGGGCCTTGCCGGTGAGCGAGCGGCCGAGCGCGGCCCACTCGCCTTCCTCGCGTTCCTTCTGCTCCTTGGTGTCGAGGACGACGACCTGACGCCCGAGGCGGATCTGTCGGGCGGCGTAGGTCTTGGTCAGGGCCGACTTACCCCGGCCCGTGTCCCCCATGACGATCATGTTGCCGCCGGGCAGGCCGTCACCGAACGCCGAGAACGGGCAGTAGATGAACGCCTTGCCCGAGTACAGCTCCCGGCCGATGATCGCGCCCGCCGTGCCGAGGGTCGGCGGGGCGATCGGCAGGTACAGGGCCTGGCTGGTGGTCGTCTCGGTGTAGAGGGGACGGCGCACCGTCTCGTGCATCGGCGACAGCGGGGCGAGGTCGAGCAGGTCAGTCACTTGATGCCTCCGGCGAGGGGCAGGGTCGTGGCGAAGGCACGGGCGTGTTCGAGGTCGAGCCATTCGATCCGCAGGTGCGCGTTGCGGGCGCGGGAGGCGGTGGTGCGCTTGGTGCGCTCCAGCTCTTCGGCGCTGCGCGAGGAGATGGTGATGTAGCCGACGACGGCGGAGCCGGCCGCGCCGGAGGAGGCCAGGGTCATGCCGCGTGATCCGGTGGCGCTGGCGGCGATCTGGTCGCGCGGGTCGATGTTCTTGCCGCGCTTCCGGTCGCGGTCGATCTCGGCCTGGTTGTTCGTGTCCTCCGCGAGCATCCGCTCCACGGCCTTGTCGTTGGGTTCGAGCTGCTGCGTGATCGAAATGGTGCGGATGACGTCGGGCATCCCGATCAGCAGAGGCGAGAGGAAGTCGGGGCCGACGGGGGTCGTGGGCCATCCGACGACGGCGGCCGTGGCGTGGTACCAGCTGTCCGTGGAGCCTGCCGCTCGGGTGGCAACGTGGGCGCCGTCGCGGACGTCGACGTTGCGGGGGAAGGCGTGCGCCTGTCGGAGGTCGGTGTCCCAGATGGCGTGGTCAGGGTCGTAGGAGTTGCGGATGAACGCGGTCATCCGGCCCTCGTCCAGGGGCGCGATCACGGAGAGGTCGGCGTCCTCCGCGCGGGACCACAGCTCATCCAGGTACGCGGCCATTGCGGCGGCGATCCCTTCGTCACCAGTACCGCGGGCGGCGCCCTCGGCCGCCAGGTCGCGGGTGAACCGGGCGTGGATGGTGATGTAGTAGCGGTGTTCCTCGGCGCTGGTCGAGACGGCGTTGGCCAGTACGTCGTACGAGTCCTTCAACCACTGCGGGGCGTCCGTCGTCGCGGCCGACTCGTCGCGCTGCGCGATGTAACGCTGGTGGGCGTAGGGGTCCGACTTCATCTGCCGGGCCAGGACCTGGATGCGCTTCACCGGGTGTTCTTCGACGTTCCCGAAGGCGTCGAGGAGTTCGCCCCAGCGCTCCAGGGCCACGATCTGCTCACCGACTTCCTTGCCGCCGAGGCCGGGCGAGGCGATCTCCAGAGTGGCTGTGACGCACCCGGCCTCCGGCTGGAGGACCACCACGGCCTGCTGACCGCGGACCGTGACCGGCACCCACGTCATGCCCGTGACGCCTTCCGGCTCCACAAGAGCGGCGTCCGGGGGCGTGCCGTTGGCACGCACGCCGGCCTCGACAGCTGGGGACACCCACACGCCGCCGGTACGGCGGAGCGCCTTGCGGCGGTAGCGGTTGATCCGCCACCAGCGGTAGAGGGTGCGCCGCTGGGACGTGCCCTTGGGCCGGTACGGGGCGTACACGATGACCAGGGCGAGCAGGATCGGCAGGACCAGGCACGTTGCGGCGATAGCCGTCACGCCGTTGAAGAGGTAGCCGAAGAGGATGCCGGTGACGGCGCCGCCGCCGAGGACGACCTGTTCGCCGAGGTCGCGGCGGCCGACCAGCCCCGTGGGGCGGTGCTTTCCGAACTGATACGTACGAGTCGACATGGAGGGTCACTGATCCTTGCTGGGGTTCGGTCGTCCGGGTGCCTGGCCGCCCGAGGGCCGCGACGGCGGCGGGGGCGTGACGGAGGGCCCGGTGCCCGAGGTGGTTCCTGATGCGGAGGAGGGGGAGGCGGGTGGTGTCGGGCCCGAGGTTCCCGTGCCGATTGACGGCGGGGAGGACGGCTGTGCTGTGCTCGGTGCCCCGTTGGCTTCCGGTGCGCGTCCGGCCGAGGCGTGGCCACCGGCCGAGGACCAGTCCGGAGAGGAGCTGACGACCGGGTCGGAGGTCGCTCCCTGGGGACGAGCGGCGGCCGGTGCACCGGACGTTCCGGCGGTGTCCTCGCCGCCCTGCTGGCTTTCGGGCTGTTCGGGCTTGCCGCCGCCTGCGGCGTCGGTGCCCTGCGCGCCCGGGGAGCTGGTGGCCTTGTTCTTCGCCATGTCGACACCGGCCTTGGCAATGGCGGCCCCGGCCGCGACCGGTCCGGCCACAGCAGTTCCGCCGCCCATCTTCGCGCCAGCGGCCTTGGCGCCAGCGGTCTTGGAGCCGCCGACCAAGGAGTCCTGGACACGAGCACCCATCGCCCTGTTGGCGTGCTGGGCGGGGCCGTCGATCGCGGCGGCCGGGCCGGAGGACTGTGCACTCTTGCGGTCATGGTGGAGGCTGGCCATCTCGTCGCCGAAGGCGGGCACCCACTTGTAGAGGGTGGCGGACGCGAATACGGCGAGCAGGAGGATCAACGCGCCGACCAGGGTCTTGGAGACCGCGTCGGACATGCTCCCCGAGGTGTCGCTGAGGATCGCGCCGCCCAGTCCCAGCAGGGCGAACAAGATCGGTTTACTCAGGCCGATGGCGAAGATGGCGCCGAACCACTTCTTCGACTTGCCCCACAGGTCGCGATCGACCAGCCCGGCGTTGACGATCGGCCCGAGCGCGACGGCCACGTAGATGGCCGCGCTGCGGATCAGCAGCTCGATCCACATCAGCAGGGCGCCGCACATCATGATGAGGTTGACGACCAGCAGCTGTCCCACGCCCTCCGTGGGGTTGGCTGCCATGACCTTGAGGATGTTCTCCAGGAACGGTTTGAAGTTGCTCGTCGCGTACGGCTCGAAGACCGCCGTGACTTCGTCAATGGCCTTCATCAGCAGCGCGATTGCGCCCGGCGTCATGGCGTTGACCACGAACTGGAGGAGCAGGAAGCCGATCGCCTCGGACACGGCGGTGGTCAGGGCGACTCCGCGGACCGCTCGCTTGGCCACGGCGATCAACCAGAGGGCCACGGTGAGCAGGCTGGAGGCCGCGAAGATGATCGCGTACTGCTTCAGGAAGCCGGGGCTCGTCAGGTCGATCTTCGTGGTGTTCTGGATCAGCTCCAGCATCTTGCGCAGGAACCAGATGTTCGCCTCGGTGAGCTTCTGGAGCAGGAACCCCAGCGGGTCCTTGACGAAGTCGATGGCCGCCTTCGCCTCACACACCATCGGGATGTAGCAGAAGGGATTGGCCACCGCCGAGGGCACAAACACGAACCCGATGATCACGTTGACCATCGCCACCGCCTGGAGGCGGCGGCGCCAGCGACCCGGCGCTCCCCGCTCGATGGTCAGCAGGCCGGGGGCGTCGTCACGCAGTCGCAGGCGCATTGCTGGCACCCCCCACGTCCGCGAAGCTGTCGGCCGGGGCCGCCTCCTCCATGGCCGGCGGAGACGGCACGAGCGGTTCGGACGGCGTGACGGCCGTCGTCTTCCAGGTGCCGTCCTCCCAGACCAGATCCACGGTCATCCGCAGGAAGGCGACCTGCGGGCGCTGCGTCTCGTCCTTCCCGGCGACGCCCCCCACCGACGCCGTCCACAGCTCCACGCTCGCGGCCTGGTCGGAGTAGGAGATCGAGCGGGTGGCGAGCGCCGCCGTCCGCGTGATCAGCTCGCTGCCGTCGACGGTCGTCCCGTCCGCGCCGACACCGCGGTTCTCCATGACCAGACGAGCCGTCGAGTCGGTGTCCGAGGTGACCGAGTGCAGCACGCTCGACGCGGCCGTGGCCGACAGCATCCGGTGCCGCCAGTCCTCATCGGTGAAGAACCGAGGGTCGCCGTAGAGCATGGTGGCGCTGACGGCAGCGGCACGCGCGCCGCGCTCGTTGTGTCCGTACGGTGCCGGGAATCCACTGCGGTCTTCGGCGCCGCTCAGCACGGGGTCTTCTGCAGCGGCCGGAACGTAGTCCGAGAAGTCGCCCGGTACGTTGGATGCCTGCCGCACGTCGATCGGAGCGACCAGTCCCGTCGAGGCCGAACTGTCCTTCAGCTTCCAGTCGTCGGACTCCCAGGTGAGGGTGACCGTCACCGACTGGAAACCCGTCTTCGGTGTCGCGTGCCCGGCCGTGCTGCCGCGAACCGTCGTCGTCCACAGCCGCACCATCGCCCCGTGGGCGTCGAAGCCCAGGACATGCGCCGAGAGGACACCGGTACGCGCGACGGTCTTCTTCACGGAGACCTTGGAGGTGTCGCCCCGCAGGGAGGCGACCGCGTCCTCGGCAGCGTGGTCGGCCTTCTTCACCGCCGCATCAGCCGAGCCCTTGGCCGCCATAACTGCCACCGCACGGTGCCGCGCGTCCTTGTCCGTGAGGAACTGCGAGCTCCCGCTGACCGTCGTGTAGTTGGCCGCTGCCGCCTTGGCGCCGGATCGAGTGTGCGGGTAGCCGACGGGGACGCCGTGCAGCTCCCGCACGCCTTCCCCGCTCGCCTGCGGAGCCGAGTGGGCGGGTGCCGACTCGGAGGGTGCCGTGGCCGGAGGGGTGCCCGTCGTCATGCTGACGACCACCCCGGCCGCGGTGACCACGGCCGCGCCGCCAGCCGCGATGCCCCAGAGCTTGGCCGACGAGCGGCGCGCTCCGCTGGCTTTCGAGGAGGAAACGTTCCTCCGGGATCGGATAGGCATGGGTTACACACCCATGCCGTACGTGATGGCGAAGATGGTGCCGAAGCTGGCCACGAGGAAGACGCAGGTCAGGCCGCCGACCATCATGCCCTTGCCGCGCGAGCTGTCCATCGTGGAGTGGCCCTCACCGAACCACCCCTTCGACTTGCCGACACCGGCGAGGAAGGCACCGGCGCCGACGACGAGGACGACGGCGGCGATGACACCCAGGATGACCTTCGCCGTGCCGCCGAGCTTCCCGAAGGGGCCCCAGTCCGGCTTCACGCCGGACACAACATCGGCTCCGGCGGCAAGGGTCGTGTGCAGGGAGGGATCGGCAGCGGCAGAAAGGAGGTTGTGCATGGTTTAGCCCCTTGGTGCTGTGAGGAATGGTTTGGGATGTTTTGGCGTGATTAGCCGACGTGCCGCATCGCGATGATCTGCGGTTTCCAGTAGCTGAGCGGCTTGATCCGCACCTGAGCCCCGGTGTGCGGTGCGTCGATGACCTGGCCGCCGCCGATGTACATGCCGACGTGCTCAGGGCCGGCGCTGCCCGGGACGCTGAACAGCAGGTCGCCCGGGACGAGTTGGGAGACGGCCTTGACGGCGGTCCCTGCGTGGACCTGGTCGTACGTGGTTCGCGGCAGGTTCACTCCCGCCGCTGACCAGGCCATCTTGGTGAGCGAGGAGCAGTCGCAGCCGCCCACACCCTCGTACGGCATGACGCAACTGCCGCCCCACCGGTACCAAGTGCCCAGGGCCGTCTTCGCGGCCGAGATCGCGCGGGCGGCGCCCTTGCCGGCCGGTGCGTCCGGGCTGACGGCGTCGGCCCATTTCGAGGCCAGAGCGCGGATGTTGCGCACGTAGTTGCGGGTCTCGGGGTACGGGGGGATGCCGCCGTACTTGATCACCGCGCCGCCGCCCGCGTTGTACGCGGCCAGCATGTTGTCCGTCGAGTCGCCCGGCACCTTCTTGACCTCGTTTGCCAAGGTGCAGTCGTACGCGGCTTGCGCGGCGATGGCGTCGGCGGGGTTGCGGACGTCCTTGACCCCGTCGCCGTCGCCGTCCTTGCCGTGCTGGGCCCAGGTCCCCGGCATGAATTGGGCGATCCCGAGAGCGCCGACGGGTGACGTCGCGCCGGAGTTGAAGTGGCTTTCCGTGTAGAGCTGAGCCGCCAGGAGCGAGGCTGTGACCTGCGGGCACTCGCCCGCGTGCTTGTTGATCAGCTCACGGACCCAGCCCGGCACGGGAGCGTCCGTCGTGATGCCGCCACCCGGTCCGGCTTCCTGCGCGGAGGCGCTGTCGGCCCCTCCGAACGTGGTCAGCATGGCGACACCGGTGATGAGCCCGGCCGTGACGAGTCCCAGGCCAGCTTGCGTGCCCTTGTTCATCGCGGCCCCGTCACGCCCAGGGCAAGGCGCTGACGCGCCAGCCCATGGAGGTGTGCTCCAGGCGGAGCGCGAGCTGTTCGCTACTGCTGCGCGTGTGACCGGACTTCGGGGCGGTCGTGAGGGTGTAGCTCACGCGGACGAGAGCGGAGGAGGCCGTTGCCGCAGGTGCGCCGTCGGGGACGACTGCTGACGTGATCTTGGCCGTCTGATGTGCCTTCTCGGCCCGCAGGGCGGCCCAGGCGGCGTCTTGACTCGGCCGCTTCTGGGCGAGCACGCCAGCGAGTTCCCCCGAGGCGAGCCGGGCTGCCCGAGCGCCGGCATCCGCGTACGAGCTGTCGGCACCGTCGCGGGCATCGTGCTCCGCGTAGGCCGTAGTGAAGGCCCGCGCCGTCCGCTCAACGTCCTTGGGGAGTCCGGTAGCTGACGAGGAGGAGGTAGCGCTGCTGTGCGGCGTGGCCGTGTCGGGGATGCCCGCCGAGACGGAGTGCGGCTGCGCGGACACGGTCGAGGCCGCGGAGGCGTCGTTGGTCGAGCTGGAGCAGCCGGTCGACAGAAGGGTCAGGGAACCAGCCACACCTATTGCGGCTGATATGGATATGAAACGGGTGGATCGAGGCATGCGGGAACCACAACCTTGGTGCAAGAGATTTCGGAAGTGCGAGCGGCGCGGTCCCGCGGGGGCTGGGGGCCGCGCCGCTCCTTCGCAGGAAGGAGGGGGATTCCTCCTGCGGGCTTTACCGGCGAATGCCGGGGAAATCGCAAAGCAGGCCGGAGCGTATAGCTCTATCTGCCTGTCTCATCTGCGGAAGAGTTCGATCTTGTTTCGCATCTGCGAGACGGTTGAGCTGACGGGCGCGTTACTCATATCAAGGCCATCAGCCCCTTCCGTAATTCGGGCGAGATCGTGAGCAGATCTCTACGGCCGGGAAACGCCTTGTGGCGTTGGCCGTGCCTGAATCCTTGCAGGGGTTCGCGGACAACTCGAATCACGAAAAAAGCCGGAACTTAATTCCAGGAATTAAGTTCCGGCTTTCGCTCGGGGGAAGGCTTTGCGGGCCCTATGCGGCCCCGTGGTGAAGGTGCTCAATCGCCACGCCGAGCCACGGCGCGGCCGGGCCGGAAAGAAGCAGGGGTGCGCACGTGCTGTACGAGAGGACGACGGCGGACGGCTCAGCAGCGACCCCGGTCAGAAGGGCGTGGTCGAACGGCATCCACTCACGAGCCCTCAGCGGCAGGAGCCGTACCCCGGTTGAGGTGAGCACCACTCGGGCGGCGGTGTGATCGCGCCACTGCGGAAGAGCGGCATCCTCCGCTTCCTGGCGCCGACGGGCGTCGAGTCGACCGTTGCTCACCCACCGCCGGCCGAAGGTTGGGTGATCCTCGAAATACCCGCTGGCCGAGGTCGGGTAGTCGACCTCTGTCCCGTAGAAGCGGGCGGCGGAGCACGCCACGTCCGCGAAGGCGACTTCACCGGCCGCAAGTGCAAGGCCGTCCGCTTGGACCGGCACAAGACTGCCGCCGCCCTGGAGGTGAACCGTGAGGGCGGACGCTGCCTGTACGGCATCGGCGCGGACGGCGTCCTCCGCCCGGTCGCGTCGGCGAGACCACATCGTCGTTCCTTCCTGATCAAGCTGACCGGCCGGGGCCTGCGCAGCGCGAGCCACGCAGGCCCCGGGCCCGTCATGAGATGAGATCACCAGAGGGCGGTGGAGGCAGCGGCGGGTGTCCTCGTTGCCTCCTCGTCCTCTTCCTTCAGCCGGGCCAGCAGCACACCAAGACGGTCGTTGCTGATCGCCTGGTGCTTGCGGACGGCGTCCCCTACAACCTCACGACTGGTCCGTCCGGCCCGCTCGGTAGCGGCCCGCGCGATCGGCAACAACTCCGCCAACCAGTCGTCGTCCGCCTCCCGGTCCTGTGGGCATTCCGCGTCGTCCGGGACGGACGGCTTTTCGCCGTCCGTAGGGGTCCGGACCGCCGTGGGCCCGGAGGATTTCGTGCTCTCCGGCACTGCTGTGGTCGGCGCGTGGTCCGCAGGTTCGCCGCCCGGTCCGTCCGCGCTCTTACCCTCCGTCTCCTCTCCGTCCGCTCCCGCGGACGGGTGAGCCGCAGCGTCCTCCGTACGTGGCCCTACGTCGGGCAGGGGCTCGGCTTTCCGCAGGTTAACGGTTACTGCGGCGGCATCCTGCGGCGCGGACGGACCGCTCGTCAACAGCCGTGGAGGCATCGACGCTGGTGCTTCGAGCGGACGAGGACCCTGCTGGACCGCGACGCGTTCGAGCGTCGGAGACTCCTCGCGGACCGGTCCGGGACCAGTGTCAGCCCGGTCCGGGACCGCCCGCTCAGCCGTCCGCGCCATCAGGATGTAGAGGTGGACCGATCCGGCCAGTGCGAGGGGCGCGAGCATCGACAGCACACCGACGACGCTGTCCGTAAGGTGCAGCGCGGACCGTCCGGCCTGCGGAGAATCATTCAACGTGATGGCGTGCAGAGCGTTCGCGCCGAGGCTTGCCCCGGTCGCCGCGAGGAACAAGAACCAGGCGTAGAGCCGTGCGGCGAACCGCTGGTGCCGAAGGAGCACGATCGCCCGCACGCCGTAGGCAATGAACCCGTCGATGAACACCGGGAAGAGGTAGGACAAGGTCTCCCTGGCGTGGATCGCGAGGGCGATCTGACGCAGTGCGTCGTACGAGAAGGCGAAGCCGGCCGCGCCGAGCAGGATGATCGCACTGCGGTCCCAGGCCGTCATTCCGCGCAGGCTGTAGCTCTCCTGCTGTTCGGTTCCGGCCGCCGTGTCTATGTGTGCGTGTGACATCAGAGGTTGCCCCCGTCGCGCGGGCTGATGTCCTGCCAGGCAGGGGTCTGCGAGAGGAGCTGTCCGAGCTGTTCCAAGGACGTGACCTCGTGTACGTGCTGACTCGGGCAGCTCACGCACGACACCCGCAACGAGATTCGTTCCGTGCCGCCCTGATCGGTGTAGTACAGCTCCAGGTGCTGGCCCCCGGTCGTGTCGAGCGACGCGAAGGCTTGCAGGTGTTCCTCGAAGCTGAGAAGCCCCAGTACCTCCCAGTCGAGCGTGACTGCGGCGTCCCCCAGGAGAGTGCGTGCGTACTTGGACGCTGCGGTGATCGACCTCGGACCCCAGGTGCGGAACGCGGCCTCCCGAGCGGTCTTGCGCCGTTCCTCTGCGGTGGTGAGGTGCTTGGCCGCAGCAAGCATGATCGGGTGACTCATCAGGGGCCTTCCAGAAGATCGGTAGTGCAGGGTGCAGTGCTGCCGCCGGGCTCATTGGCGAGGCGGAGGAGAACGTCCGCGTGGCACGGAGCGTCAAGGGGGCATGTGCACATCAGGTCGAGCCCGCGCAGGACTCGGGCGAAGCGAGCGGCGTAGTGACGTCCGACCGGGCCCCGGAGCGTGGCGGCGAAGAGGTCCACCGACTCCGCAGCGTCCATCGGGGGACCGAGCGGGGACCGCACCCCGGCTGTGAACGGGTTCGCGTACCGGCTGCGAGGACCGACGTATGCACAGGCTGTGGACAACGCTGCGGCGTCGCGGGACGCTCCGCAGAGGCGGACGGGCATTACGCCGCCCTCCCACCACGGCGCCGATCGGCGCCGATCATCGGCACGAGGGTCGTGACCATCTCGGCCAGACGGCTCGCCACGCGGGCCCCGACGAAGTCGCTCAGGTCCGGGCCGTTCTCATCACGGGCCGGAAGGTTGGACGTGATGATCGTCGGCAAGCAGTGGTTGTACCTGAAGTTGATCAGCCGGTACGTGACCTCTTCGGTCCATTCCGAGGTCTTCGCCGTGCCGAGGTCATCGAGGAGCAGGTACTGAACCCGGCTGAGTCGTTGCAGTTCGTGTTCTGCTGCCCCCATGACCGGTGACGGGCGCAGGTTGCCGTACATGTCCGCTGAGTTCACGGCGATCAGCTCGAACCGGTCCGGTCCGCCGGCCGCGATCCTCCGCAAGGCCCCGTACGCCTGGTGCGTCTTGCCCGTCCCCGTGAGACCGGTGAGGAGCAGAGCGCCAGCGGCAGCGTTGTCCGTGAGTGCCCGGTCGGACCAGCCGATGACCTCCGGCAGCGTGGCCTCGGCATCACGGAAGCGGGGAGGGGTTGCCCGCTGCCAGCGGCTCACGGCGTAGTCGGCACGAGCCCGGCAGTGCCACTCGCGGTCTCCCGGGTTCTCCTCCGGTGCCTCGTCGGCGGGGTTGACATCCGGCACTGCCTGAAGTCCTTTCGCAGCGAGTATTCGTTCCATTGCGCGCATCGACCTGGCGCTGCCCGCGCGTTCCGGCTCTGCCATGATCAAAATCCGTTCTGGTAAGCGCTGGGGGCGGCAGTGTTCTGAAAGGGAATCCAGCCTCCGGACTGCCGACGCAACGGCACGACATTCCCCGGGGAGGCTGCTGCGGGAGCGTGCGAGGGCAGATCAGCCCAGATACGCAGCAGATAGCGGGCGGACTGTGGCGGGCGGTCGGCGTTCCATCGCCGCGCCACCATCTCGACCAGCCGTTCATTTCCCCAACGTGCTGCGAGAGCTGTTACCCGATCCCATTCCGATTCGGTCAGTCGCCAGCCGACGAGCATTCCAGCGCTTGTTATGGCTGTTACCAGGTCCTTGGCTCCGTCCGGAACCTTCACCGAGTCCTGCTTGACGGTGCTGTTCTCTCGGTGCGACCTCAGCAAGCTAGCTTGCTCTTTGGTGGTGGTAATACTCCCGTAGGGAGTATTACCACCACGCACGCGCGAGGAAGAAACTTCCGAATCTGCGTGATGAAACTTCCTACTTCCGGCTTCCGCAGCGGGGTTCTGGGAAGCAACTTCATGGACCTTCTGTCCCACAACTGACTCATCAGGGCGGGAAGTAGGAATTTCCTTCCCCGGACTGGTGCTTTCCTCCACGGCACCGTTGCACAGCAGGATGGAGTAGGCATTCGGGTTGGAAGCACCACCTCCTCGCTCGTGGCTCAGTTCTCCGAGCTTCGCCAGCTCTCCGAGGCACTTTGTTATCGAACGGGGCGTAAGGCGGGTAAGCGTCGATATCTCGTCCAGGGTCAGCGTCGCCTTGCCGTCGTCGTCCGCCTCACGGGCCAGCGCCAGCATGACGAGGCGTGAGCCCCGGCACGACTTTGACTGTGACCAGACCAGTTCGGTCGCTATGTCGCTCATCAGCGCTCACCACAGCCTATGAATATGCGACGGCTGAGGGAAAGGCCAAAAGACTGGTCGTCTTCCGGGACGTAGCCGTTTTGATGCGGCTCCGGGGTGAGATACAGCGTTTCGGTAGGGAGGTAGAAATCGTGGGCGCGACGCCAGTCGGCTGCCCTGCCGAAACCGCGCCTGACCATTCGCGCCACTTCCTCTTCGGTCCTGCGGTCGATGAGCATGCGGTAAAAATCCGATTCGAAGAGGTGGGTAACAGACCGACTTACGGGAAAGACCCGCACGAGCACGGCCGTAGGTGCAATTTCTCGGATCTCAGCACCGATGTTCGTACGGCGAAATCCGGAGGGGCTGTTCTGAAGCATGGGAGAACTCCCGTGAACGCAGGGTCCGCCGTGCGGAAGAATCGTTTCTTCGGGAGCGGAGTCAGGCGGCTACGACGCGGAGCGGGGGCGTGCCCTGCCCGGCCTGAGACTTTCGGTAGCGACGGGCGAGTTTCAGCAGATACTCGTGCGTCACGCCAAGCCCGCGGGCGACGGCGGCAGCGTCCAGTGAGGGATCAGTGGCGAAGCGCGCAATCACCGCGTCCCGGGCGGGCTTTGTCAGAGGTGAGGTGCACCCTCTAAGCGCGCCTTCTACGGCTTTCTCGGTGTCCCGGTCTTGCCAAGCACGCCGCAACTCTGAGCGCTCCGAAGCCAGAAGACCGCCCCGAATGCCGTACTCGTCGTCATCCTTGAGGGATTCCACCAGGCACCGGGCAGCGACGGCCACAGGGCATGACGCGCAGAAATTGCGAGGACGATTGAGGGAGATTCCCAACTTGGTTTTCACCACGTCGGGGTCTTCCCGCGGGCCGTCTGCGAGAGGGACGAACATGTTGATGTCCTGGTTGGCGCATCGGGCAGATTCGGCCCAGTGCTTACCCGGAGCTCTCTTAGACTCCTCCAGGAGGGGCAGCCAGTTTCCCTGGTGCACAGCCTTGATAAGGCTGGATATGTCAGTGCTCATTTGTGTCTCGCGATGTTCGCAGCGCCGCGAATTGTTCCATCGGGCGCGAGAGGAGATCAGGAACGCTTACGAGAGCGCTTGGACGGCTGAAGCGCCATCAGTGCCGACTCGTCATCCCTCTGGGTCCTTGCACCAGGGCTGACGAAGTGCATATCGGAAATCGCGTGGAGGTCGTCCTCTGTGAACTGCACGAATTTCCCGAACTTCCGGTGCGGGAGCGTCGATATACGCTCACGAAGCCACTTTTCGGGAATGTTCAACCGTTCAGCGGCTTCGCTGTACCCGATGTGCAGACGCTTGTCGCGGGAGTCCGTAGCCTGACTGCCCAACAAGGCGTCCAGGCCGCCGGCCTGAGCCAAGAGGCCGACCATGGTCGCGAGTCCCTGCAAGTCCACGGCCGGGCCCGCGTTCGCCGGTGCCACGGCCGCCATCACGCCTCCAGCCCGCGCAGTTCAGCGGTCCGCAGGTCGAAGGCATGCCCGCCGGAGGCCGCCCATCCGGCCTGGGGGAACGAGCGAATGATCCACCGGGCGATGGTGAGCGCCTTCGCCCGAGGGATACGAAGGGTCCGTCCACGGGCGTTCACGGCGGTCAGCCCGAGGTGAGGCCACAGAGTCCGAGGCCCCTGAAGGCGAACTTGTACGACAGCGGCTTCCGGCAGCATGGACGACAGTTGCGCCGCCAGCCGTTCGGCCGGGCCCGAAGGGATCTCCACCTTCGGGTTGCAGTCCGTAGTAGGGGACATGCGACACTCCTTTATGTGGTACGCCGCTCCGTCGTGCCGTGCGAAAGGACACGGAGTGGCCGTGCGAGTGACCAGCGCCCTTGTCGGGGCCGCGGATCACGAGCTGTCTGGCGTCCGAGAGGTGCGAACTCTCGGACGCCGATGGCGTTTTGAGGGAAGGGACCGCGCCCGAGTGATGCGCGGTAGCCCCTCTCCACCAAGTCGGTCCACGATGGGAACCGCAGGTGTGCGAAGGCTGAGAGGGGTGCGAACCCCCTCGTTTTTCGCTAAGATGAAGCTATCTTGGTTCGCATCAAAAGTCAACAGTCCGAGGATTCCTCGGGTCACCCAAAAAACGAGGTCCGATGCCAGCTCGCCGTTTCGACAGAGAACGTGTGCGTGCGGTACGTCGAGCCGCCGACGTCTCGCAGGCCGACGTGGCGTCCGCCCTCGGTGCTGCGGACTCGACCGTGGCGGGATGGGAGTCGGGAGCGACGACACCCGATCAAGAGAAGTTGCCTGCTCTCGCCAGGGTGCTGAACCGGGATCTGGACGACCTGTTCCCGCGCGACGGCTTGCCCGATCTGACCGACCTACGGTGCGACGCCGGCCTCTACCGGTACGAGACGCGGGCGGTCATCGGAACTAAGAGCGATGGGCCGGTGGCTGGAGCTGAGCAGGGCGTCCGACGGCTCAAGGACCGGTACGTCCCTCTCCTGGCGGCTGCATACGGGGTGACCGAGGACGAGCTGAAGCGCGCCCAGGACCGGTCTTTCGGAGAGGCTGGCGAGGACGCCGCCGAGGCCGAGAAGGTGCCGGAGACGCTGGCTGAGAAGATCACTCTCCTGCTGGAGCGCTCCTACCCGGGCAGAACCGCTCCGGGGGATCAGGAGATCGCGGACTCGGTGAACGCCTACGCGGGCTCCCAGGTCACATCGGCCGAGGACATCGAGGCCCTGCGGACGGGTGGAGACGACGCACCGGTGCCCGTGGTCCTCGAAGGTCTGGCCAACTTCTTCGACGTCTCCAAGCTGTACTTCGAGCCGAACGAGTCCGTCGCCCGGCAGGTCTACGAAGGACTCCGCCTCATGTCGGCGGCCAAGCAGGGCAAGGTGGGCCGAGTCCGGGCCCGCGGAATGAGCGCCGAGGGCCTGCCGGCCGATGTCCTCTCGATCCTGAACGACCTCGCCAGCGAGCTGGACAAGAAGGCCGGTCCAAGCACCAACAACTAGTGCCGCATCAGGCGACGTTCGCCCTGGACTCTGGTGATCGTCAGGGCGTATGGATGAGCGGGGTCAACTGCACGCCGAGCTGATGTTCTGGCTCACCGTGCGGGACACCGTCCGCGCCGAGGAATAGGTAGAAGTACTGCGTCGTCAACGGCCTCGACGGCGAGGTCTCGCCCGCAGTGGAGCCGCTCAGGGCCCCAGCAGAGTAAAAGTGCGGCAGCCACTTGGGGCCCACGATCGCTTCCACCCAGGCTCGCGCCTCCCCCGGGTCAACTGCCTGGCGAGTGCCGAGCTGCTTGTGCCGCGCGGCGACCGACAGTGTCAGCACAGCCCCTTCCCGGCCAGGACGGTCCAGGAGTACGGCCTGGTCGGTGATGTCCCCGACGATGGTGAGGACAGCATGCCTGTCGGTCACCGAGCGCACCGGTCCGAAGCGATGCGGCACCGTCTTTCCCTCCGCCCGCAACTGCTCCAGCACGTCTTTGGGCAGTACAGAGGCCAGGCCGCTATCAGCCGGCTCCGTAGAGAACAGGTTCCGGCGAAAGCGCCGCAGCTCATCCTCCTGCTTACGCAATACAGCACGAATATCCACAGACATGCCGCCTACGGTACAAGCCGCCCTAATACGCATTGAATCACCAATTGTTCCTGAGCGGCACTAGTGCCCTGTTCCCCGGACCCGCGAGGGTCAGGAAACAGGGGCACCAGGGTGAGGTTCTTTACTGTCCCGTGCTGTTCGGTTCGTGGCGCAGACCGGAGGCGAACACGGTTTGGACTCCGCTCAGTGCGGAGAGATCCGCGAGCGGGTCACCGTCCACCAGGAGGAGATCCGCTCGGAAGCCGGGAGCGACCTTCCCCGTGATCTCGCCCAGGCCCAGGGCAGCAGCCGCTTGCGACGTCGCCATGTCGATGATCGAGGCGTTCGACAGCCCCAGGTGCGAGTAGAACGACAGGGCCTGAGCAAGCCCGTCGAAGCCGGCACGCTGCACGCCTGCATCTGTCCCCGCGATCAGGCGGACTCCGGCGTCGGCCATCTGCCGCACCAGGTCGAACATCGCGTTGGCGCGCTCCTCGCCGAAGAAGCGCGGGAGCATCTGCCAGTGCGGGCTTACGGCCGGGCAGACGGTGATGTCCTTCGCGATGATCTGCTGAACCACGTCGGGCCGGAAGTCCAGGCCATCGCTCGACATCCAAGTGCAGTGCTCGATGGTGTCGACGCCGGCCTCTACGGCTGAGGCGATGCCGTCGGCACCGTGCGCATGGGCCGCGACAGGCACGCCCGCTTTGTGGGCTTCCTCCACAAGGGCGGCCAGTTCCTCCGCCGTGAACTGTGACTGATGGCTCCTGGGGCCGTCCTTCGTGAGACCGCCGCCGGTGACCATCGCCTTGATGACACCTGCCCCGGCCGCGAGGTTGCGCCGTACGAGCTCGCGGATCTCGGTTTCGCCGGAGACTTCGCCGCCGAGGAAGTGGCAGTGTCCGCCCACGGTAGTGGCCGGGGTGCCCGCGGAGACGATCCTCGGTCCTGGTGTACGCCGATCGCTGATTTCCGCAGCCAGACGAAGTGCCAGTCCGCCGCGGTCGCCGAGATCGCGGACGGTGGTAACGCCACTGCGCAGGAGCTGTTCGCTGCGCCGCCGCATGTCCTCGAATAGGGCTTCATCCGTCGAGCCCTGGAGGGTGGACACCGGGTCCGGCCCGCCATCGAAGGCCAGGTGAACGTGAGCGTCGATGAGCCCCGGCAGCACGGTTCCGCCGAACTCGAATCGAGGCACGTCGGCCCCGGCCCGCTCCTCGATCTCCTTGCGCGGCCCGACGGCAGAGATCGAGTCGCCCTCGATGAGAACGGCACCGTCTTCCAGGTAGGCCCCCGAGTCGACGAGCACTCGTCCACCGGTAATCAGCATCGTGACTCCTTGATCTTGCGAGGTCATGCGGCTGCGCGCAGTTCGTCGGATACCGCAATCAGTTGTTTCACATCCGACTCGCGGTCGCTCCCCAGCGCCATCGCGAGCGGGACCGCGCGGCGGGGCGCGGGGACCCCCTTCTCGATCCGAGCGGAGGCCCGGCGGAGCCGGGCGGCGAGCTCGGCGGAGTCGACGTTGAGGACTGTGCTGTCGTCACCCTCGTCCAGCAGGTACGGGCTGATGTCCACCAGGCCATCGCGGCACTCCACGATGCGGCGGTGGTAGCGCCGGTGCACGCCACGGGCCCGCCATCGGTCCAGTGCAGCAGAGGATGCCGGCCTCAGCACGTTGTCCGGATACGCCTCCGCCAACAACTCCCACAGAGGCGAGAGGCGACGGTGATCACGCCGGTGTTGAAGCCAGAGTCGTAGGGAGGAGATTCGCGCCCGGGCTCCGCAGTAGGTGACACCCGCGGCGAACAGCAGGATTGATGCGACCAAGAGGAAGGCCACGGCCGCCATAAGGGGATGTGGCACGTCCACGTCTGCTGAGCGAACGGCGACGATGACGGCTCGAATCGCGCACGCTACGGCCATCGCTCCCAGGCCGACGGCGGTCATCCAGAGCCCGGTGGAGTGCGGGCGCCGGGACATGCGAGCGTATCGGCGAGTCCACCGAAACGCCATGCCGAGGGCATACATGAGGTAGAGGCCAGCGCCTCCGTAGAAGAAGGCGATCTGGGGAATCGTCATGTCGGCTGTGCTGAAGCTGCCGGCGAAGACCTCGTGCGGCACCGACACCGCAGCCACGGTGATCGCGACTGCGACGACCCCGACGAGCACGGCTTCCCTGCGCGCCCGCCGACGCCCCGCTTCTTCGTCAGCGGCGGAGTAGAGGTAGAAGCACATGAGGAAGTAGACCGTCAGGAGCAACAGCACGTTCTGGATCAGCTTCGCGGTCCCGTGGCCTGCGACGGTGTCGACTCCGGACGCGCCGCCGGGCATCGCTACGGGGTATGAGAGCGCAGCGCAGAGCAGGCAGAGGGTGACCGAGCGAAGAGGTGCGTCATGCGGGCTTCGCTTCCACTGGTAGAGCTTCCAGACCAGTGCGGCCAGGAGCCCCAGGAGCAGGAGTTCCACGAGTTACAGCCATCCTCGCCGGTCGCCAAGAGCCGCCTCGACCCGGCGCAGGGCGGGATCATCAGCCGGAGGAGTGGAGTTTGCGAGCAGGGCCGACCACTCCAGGATGATCGTCGCCACGAGTTCGACGGAGCACTCCTCGCCGTCGTCGTACGAGCAACGCTGGGCGACACGCTTGACCGCCTCGGTCCCGAAGACCGGCAGCAGGGTGGCCCACCCCTCCACGTCGACGGCCGCCGCGTCTTCATCAGGGGCGGTGTCCGGCGTCTCCGTCTCCACCTCACGGGCGGAGTCCTCGGCTGCCTTCTCGTTCTCCGCCACGAGGATGTGTCCGACCTCGTGCAGGATGATCCCATCCTGGTGCAGCTCGGTCGTCTCCTGCTGGTACAGAATCACGTCGTAGGTGTCGTACTCCGCCCACATGCCCGAGGGTCCGGGCTTGGGCAGCGGAGCTGCACGCAGAAACAGCGGGCGCCCGCGCCGCCGGCTCAGCTTCTCGCAAAGGTCGTGAACGTCGAGCGGGGGAGTTACCCCGAGGTCTTGCAGCTCCCGCCGAATCAGACGGTGCAGATCCTTCTCCACCGTCCGGGCCGTAGCTGTACGCCAGCGCCCAAGGCGACGGCGGTTGACTCCGTCCTGAGCGGGAACCTCGGACTCCGCCGAGTCTCGACCACTCTTATCCGACCACACTGAGTAATCCCTCCAACCGGCAGGTGATGGCTCCCCCGAGCCGGGCGACACCGCGCCCATGTCGATGACGTCCGGTTCCCGGCGCCGGAAGCGACCGCAGTCGGCTGCGCCTGCGCCCCACAAAACCCCCTTGCAGGGGGAGGGATGCCAAGCATCCAGGGCTTCCCGTCGGTTCGGATGTCACGTACGCGAACACGCACTGACGCCCCGAGCGGGGCCGCCCCGTGGAGCTCCCGGGAACCTCTTTGGACAGTACGTGACGCTTCAGACAAGACATGGCCTAAAAAGCATGATCGATTCGTGTATGTGGCAGGTAACTTCGACCGGTCAAAGCGATGTAAATCAGCCTTGTTCAATCTCGTACGAGGCTCTGAACTGGGTTTTTATGGTCTGGCGTGAACGGATCAACTTTGCGACTCGATGGGCGACTCTGTTATCAAGCTGAGACTTCAAGGTGAGACGGGCACTCTCGCAAACGCCCGCGAAATGGACAAAGTGGCTGATCGGGAGGGGTGTGGTGGCGGTCACTCTGGGGCAGTTCGGGCAACTGAGGCGTTTACGCTTTCAGCCATGTCGAATGCGATATCCACCCAGCCGGACAGTTACCTTGAGTTTTGGGACGAGTACCATCTGTGCACATTGACCACGCTGCGGCCCAATGGGCGACCGCACGTCGTGCCAGTCGGTGTGACGGTGGATGTCGCCACTGGAGTGGCCCGAGTTATCACCCGCAAATCGAGCCGTAAAGTGGCCAACATTCTCGCGGGTGGGGGTGAAGCCCGCGTGGCCGTGTGCCAGGTCGACGGAGGCCGGTGGGCCACGCTTGAAGGCGTGGCAGAGGTGTGCACCGACGAGGCTGTGGTTGAAGACGCGGTTGCTCGTTACGGAAAGCGATATGGCCGTACGCCAGCCCCGGACCCTGAACGGGTGGTCATCCTGATCTCGGTAGAACGGGCGCTGGGCCAGACATTGGGTGCCCGCCCCCAGGCAGCCCAGGCCGCTGCGTAGCGTCAAGCGACTCACGTCATAGGCATATGCAGACCCTGAGCGTTACTCAGCCCTGAGTTTTCCTCAGGGGTGGGTGACCGAAGTGGCTCTACGTTTGCGGGTCATGACAACAAGTCACGAACAGACGGACCCCGGCGCGGCACCCTTACCGCCCGCGACGCCGCACCCCGCGTTGAGCGCGGCTCTGCCCGACGGCACGATCCGTAGCATCGTCGTGCGCCTGGCCGCCCACCTCAACGAGCGGGACGGAAGGCCAGCGTCGCCGCCAGCGCTCGCCCTCGGCATCTTCGAGAGGGTCGGCTCGAACTGGCTGTCCGACTCGTTGCGTGGGGCGATGCCGCAGCACAACGAGCCTTTCCGTCAGCAGCTGGGCCGCGAACACCCGCTGTCGCCTGGTAACCGCGTGCCGCCGAGTCTTCAGGGCACCGGTCTCAGCGGCTTGGGCTGGCACCATCTCCTGTGCGCACTCAGTGACCTGCACGGGCAACCCCGGCACCTGGTCAAGGAGACGAATCTCTTCTTCGCCACGGACACCGTGCTGGGGATGCTGCCTGAGTCGCCGGCGGTCGTCCTCACCCGGGCACCCATCGGAATCGCTTCCTCTTTCGCCCGCGGCCGGCTCTGGGATCGTTGGCGCTACGGCGACCGCTACGCGCAGGTTGCCGCGACGGCCCGCGCACCCAGGTGGCGTACGGCCTTCGCCCCGCTCCTTCCGCAGGACGACCCCGACCCGGCCACCGCTTTGGGGCGGCTGATCGTCGTGAACTCCCTGCTGCTCGCCCGTGCCCTCTTCGAGGGAGACGAGCCGTCCCGCCGTCCCCGCCTGGTCATCCCGTACGAACAGCACGTCAGCGATCCCGGACGTACAGAAGTGGGCCTCACCCAGTTCCTCGGTATCGGAATGCCGGAACCGGCTGACGAGTTGCTTAACGCTGCCGGCGCCACGCCTGCGACGGACACCACCTTCGCCACCACCGGACGCAAGGACATTCCCTGTCAAGTGCTTTTGTTCAGATTGGTGGCCTCGTAGCTGGCGCCTCTGGCGCGGGTCCGCTCGGTGGATCACTCGGGAGGGTGAGCGGTCCCGCTTTTCCTTTAACGCATGGCTCACCCAATAAGGAGAAGCAGGGCTCTGCTGGCGCTCAGGGAGTCCGCGCGTGGAGGGCTTCTAGCTGACGACGTCGAGCACGCATCCCCGGATCTTGCGTTGCTCGACCCGGAGGTGGGAAAGTCGGAGTTCACCGATGGCGGTGGTCCTGGCGAGCTTGCGGGTCACCCAGAACGTCTTCATCCACTCCGGGTGGGCGACTTCTCTGCGCGTCCACCGCCGCCGCAAGCCCACCGGCAAGCCCGAGAGCCGCGAGAGCGTCTACGCCGTCACCAGCCTGGACACCCACCAGATGAGCCCCGCCGACCTCGCCGCCGCCATCCGCGGGCACTGGGGAATCGAGAATTCCTCCCACTACATCCGAGACGTCACCTTCGCCGAGGACGCCTCCACCGTCCACGCCGGCAGTGCACCCCGCGCCATGGCCGCCTTCCGCAACCTCGCCATCGGCCCCTGAAGATCCTCGGAGCCGACAACATCGCCAAGACCACCCGCGCCATCCGCCACGAACCCGAACAAGCACTCGCCATCCTGGGCATCACCAACAACCCCGACACTCACGGAACTTGGTCAAGCCCTGTTATCAGGGCCGGGCATCTGGTGATCACGCTGGTCGGCGGTGTGCCAGACTGTCGTGGTGAGGAGTGAACGGATGTTGTCCGATCAACTAAAAATCGCGCCTGACAGTGTTGAACGTGCTGCTCGCACCCTGCGCGCGGGTGGGCTGGTCGCGTTCCCCACTGAGACCGTGTACGGGCTCGGCGCGGACGCGGAGAACGTCGACGCGGTGGAGCGTGTCTTCGCGGTCAAGGGGCGGCCGTCGACGCACCCGCTGATCGTGCATCTCAGTGGTGCGCATCAGCTCCCTGACTGGGTTGTGGAGGTGCCCGACGCAGCGCGTCGCATCGCAGAGCGTTTCTGGCCGGGGCCGGTGACCCTGGTGCTTCGGCGGGCCCGCCGTGTTCCGCTTGCGGTCACCGGTCGTCTTGAGACCGTCGCGCTGCGGGTGCCGGACCATCCGGTTGCCCTCGCACTGCTCACGGCGTTCGGCGGTGGTGTGGCGGCGCCGTCGGCCAACCGGTTCGGCTCGGTCAGTCCCACGACGGCCAGTCACGTCCGCGAGGGGCTGGGCAGCGACGTCGACTACGTGCTAGACGGCGGCTCGTGCGCGGTCGGTGTGGAGTCCACGATCGTCGATCTGACCGGTGAGCCGGCGATCCTGCGCCCGGGGGGCGTGTCACGGGAGGATCTTGAGCAGGTACTGGGCGGCTCTGTGCCGGTGCGGGGGAAGAGTGCTGTCCGGGTTCCGGGGCAGCTTCCGTCGCACTACGCGCCGCGGGCTCGGGTGCTCCTGGTCGAGCCGGGCCAGGTGCTTGGCCTGGCCGAGCACCTGCGAGCGCAGGGGTGCCGCGTCGGTGTTCTTGTGCCACCCGAGTTCGCGGGTGATGCCGGTTCGGGTGCCGGGCAGCGCGTCATCGTGGTGCCGGACTCGCATGCGCGGTACGCGCGGCAGCTTTATGAGTTTCTCCGTGACTTCGACCGGCATGGGTGCGAGGTCATCGTGGCATCGGTTCCTGTGCCGGACGGGCTCGGGCTGGCGATCACGGATCGGCTTCGCCGAGCGGCCGGTCCCCGCGGCTGAGGCCGGCGCGGCTCCTGCCGGTTCAGTGGTTGCTGAGCGCGGTGACGAGGTGTTCGAGGTGGGCGGCGCGAGATGCCTTGATCAGGACCAGATCGTCGGGGCGAAGGATCCGATTGAGCACTTCGTGGGCGTCGTGCGTATCGGGGACGGAGATGATGTCGAGGTTGTTGTGCCCGGTGTCGGCGGCCTCGGCGATCAGGGGCGCGGTTTGGGTGCCGATGGTGATCAGGACGTCGAGGCCGGCGCGCGCGGCAAGCACGCCGAGTTGGTGGTGGGCACGAGCGGAGTGGTCACCGAGGTCGGCCATTTCGCCGAGGACCGCGATACGGCGGCGGGCGGGCATGGTGCTCAGGGTGGTCAGAGCGGCGGCCATGGAGTCGGGGTTGGCGTTGTAGGCGTCATGGATGAGCGTGACACCGTCGTCGCGCACGATGGTCTGCATGCGGCCGCCGCTGGTGGGTTCGGCGGCGCTTAGGGCTTGGGCGATGGTGTGGTGGTCGAGGCCAAGTCCGTGGGCAAGGGCGGCGACAGCGAGGGCGTTGCCGAGGTGGTGCCGGCCGGTCAGGCGGAGCATGACGGGTGCCGTGCCTTCGGGGGTGTGCAGGGTGAAGCACGCCTGGCCGTGGGGCGTGAGGTGCACATCCCGGGCGTACACGCCGTTGGGGTGGGGATGCTGGCTCCACCATCGCGTGCGGGCGGGGGTGAGCGGGGCCATCGCGGCGACGAGTGGGTCGTCGGCGTTGAGGATGGCCAGCCCGCCGTGGTCGGCCGGGGGGAGTGCGGTGATCAGTTCGCTCTTGGCCGCGGCGATCCCGGCTTGCCCGTCGGGGTATTGACCGAGGTGGGCGGTGCCGACGTTGAGCACGATTCCCGCGCGGGGTGTGACCAGGTCGCACAGGTAGCTGATGTGCCCGCGGCCACGTGCGCCCATTTCCAGGATGAGGTAGCGGGTGTCGGGGGTGGCGCGCAGGACGGTGAGGGGGAAGCCGAGTTCGTTGTTGAAGGAGCGGTCGGTGGCGGTGACCGGGCCGTGGTGTGCCAGTACCTGGGCGGCGAGGTCTTTGGTCGTGGTCTTGCCGTTCGACCCGGTGATGCCGATCACGGTCGCCGGTAGTTGGCCGGCGACGTGGCGGGCAAGGTCGCCAAGTGCGCGGGTGACGTCGGCGACCTGGACTGCCGGGGCGGGCAGCGGGCGTGAGGCGAGTACGAGGGCCGCGCCCGCGGCGACCGCCGCGGGCGCGTGGTGGTGACCGTCGGTGTGCTGTCCGGGGAGGGCGGCGAAGATGCCGCCGGGGTGGATGTGGCGGGAGTCGATGCTGGCGGGCGCGGTCACCGGCAGGGACGGGTCGGTCCCGGGGGCGAGGTGGCCGTCGGTGGCTGCGGCGATCGCGGCTGCGGTCAGGGGGATCACGGGGTGACGCTCCTTCGGGCGCATGGCGGGTGGGCCTGCGCGGGATGTCCCGGGTCAGGGGTTGCAGTAGTCACAGAACGTGGGGTCGGCGCTGCGCTGGTTGTCGTCGCGTAGGTGGCGGCTGCGGTGCGGGCAGCGGGCGCACCCGTGGATCGTTGCCCGGGTGAGCCGGGTGGGATCGCCGCACGCGCCGCAGGGCAGACCAGGTTCGCGGTCCACCAGGCCGTATCCGGGGGTGCCGCAATCCGGGCACAAGGTGGCCAGCCGCGAGGCGAGTTGGTGGGCGAGCGCGCTGATCTCACGCATGCGGGTGGGGTTGAGGTGGGCGCGCATGTCGGTCTCCAGCCGGGCCAGGCCATCGGTGGAGTGCGCGGCGCACTGGCTGATCGCCGCGTCGAGGTCGGCGCGGTTCTGGATGCCCTTGACGAGGGGGCCCGGCGCCTGCGCGTCGGCGGTGCTGTGGGGGCGGACGATGACCGCGTGGTCGCCGAAGCCGACGCGCGCCAGGAAGGCGTCGGCGGCCTCGTCGAGGCGGCGGGTCGTGGTGTGGCTGAAGTTCGTCTTCGTGGTCCGGCGCTCCAGGATGCACACATCCCGAACGGTGTCGACGAAGGCGAGGATCTCCTGGCCGGCACTCAGCATGGGTGCGACCGGGTGCGGGCCGAAGGAGCCTTCACTGGACACGGCGAGCCCGAGGCCGGTCGCCTCGATCGCGAGGCGCGCCTTGCGGACCGCCGTCTCGGACGCCGACCCGGAGCGGGGGATCTCGCCGGTGAAGGTGCCGAGCTGGTCGGTGTCGACGTCGTCGGCGAGCACGAGGGACATGCCGGGGATACGCGCCAGGGCCGGCGCCAGTGCCTGCTGCTTGCCGTGCCGGGTTGCCAGCGCGACCTGTGTGCCCGCATAGGGGTGGACGGTGAGCATCACGTGGCGTTGTCGAGGGTGGCGTCGGTGCCGGCGAGCAGGGCCACGAGCTGCCCGATATCGGTGTCACGGTCCATGGGGTGCCGCAGGGGCAGCTCCTTGTGCAGCCGATATCGGTTGCGCCGGCCCTCCCGGGTGCGTTCCAGGTAGCCGGCCTCGACCAGGTCGACCACGATGCGCTGCGCGGCCCGTTCTGTTATGCCCACCTGCTCGGCGATATCCCGCATGCGCACCTGCGGATCGCGCACCACGCACAACAGCACATGGGCGTGATTGGTGAGAAACGTCCACTCCTGCACGTCCGCAACCTTACCCGATCGGGTGTTGCGCATGTCACGCCTCGCCAAGCACGACTTCTGTGTCGTATGATTCATGTCGCGTATTAGATCACGTGTAATCGGTGACGTGTTTGGGAGGTGGGTGTCCATGGGCTACGACGAGGCGGCGTACTCGCAGGAGGCCGTGCTGGGGGAGGCGGGCGCGGTGGTCGACGCCGAGATGATGCGTGTGCTGGCCGGAACGGCGCCTACGGCCGTCGAGGAGGCGCAGGGCCGCGCGCGCCGGTGGGCCTCGCCGCCGCCGGACGTGGTGATCGACACCAGTCCGCCGGGGGGCCGGCGGGGCGCCGCGCAGAGCGTGGGTGCCTATATCGCCCGCGAACTGGAGCGGGGCCGGTCGCTGTACTGCGTGGTGCGCGATGAGTTCGTCCGGGTGCGGATCGGCGGTTTCGACGGGCGTGCCTTGCTGCCGCACTGCCTGGAACACCTCCGCCCGGCCCCCGGGACTGCGGCGGGCGCCGGTGCTGAGCAGGCCGCCCCCACCGGCATCACCGCAGCCCCGAGGGCCAGCGGCCGGGCGGAGCAGGCGGATCAGGAAGGTGCGACGCAGTGACGGGGATGATGCTGCTGGCCTTGGTAGCCCTTCCCGCCGTCGCGGCGGTGGCCGGATCGATCCGGCCTGTGCGGGGCATGGCGCCCGCGCTGGGAGCCGGCGCGGCGCTGTTGGCCACCGCGCTGGCGGGGGCGCTGGCGGTGACGGTGGTGGTCAGCGGGCCGGTGGAAATGGTGGCGGCCCACCCGGACGGGCGCGCCTGGACCGGGTTGGTGGTCGACCGCGTCGGGGCGATCGTGCTGTTGCTGGTGTGCACGGTCAGCGCCGTGGTCCAGGCGTTCGCCCGCCGTTATCTGTACGGAGATCCAGCCGCGGCCCGGTTCGCCGCCGCGGCCGGGGCGCTGACCGCAGCGACCGCGGCGATGGTGACCGCGGCGACCCTCGTCACCCTGGCGGTGGCATGGTCGCTGACCGGGGTGATCTTGTGTCGCCTGGTCGGTGTGTACCGGCCGGCGCCCTCGGCCGTCGACGCCGCCCGCCGCACCGCGCGGGCCGTGGTCATCGGGGATGCCGCGTTGTGGGCCGCGGTTGCCCTCACGGTCGCGGTCTGGGGCGATCTCGACCTGCGCCACCAGGGCGACGCGGCCATCGGCGGCACGGTGGGCACGGTTGTGGCCTGCCTGCTGGTGGTCGCCGCGGCCACGCGGTGCGCGCAGATGCCCTGGCACCGATGGCTGCCGGCGAGTCTGGCGGCACCGACCCCGGTCTCGGCGCTGCTGCACGCCGGCGTGGTCAACGCGGGCGGGGTGCTGCTGGTGAAGCTGGCACCAATCTTCGGTGCCGCGCCCGTGGCGACCCACCTGGCGTTCGCCATCGGAGCCGCCAGTGCCGTGGCCGCCACAACGATCATGCTGACCCGTCCCGATATCAAGGGTGCGCTGGTGCACTCCACGATCGGGCAGATGGGGTTCATGCTCGTGACCTGCGGACTGGGCCTCTACGCCGCAACGGTGGTGCACCTGGTGGCGCACGGACTGTTCAAGGCTTCCCTGTTTCTCGGCTCGGGCTCCACCGTGCAGCGCTACACTCGCCGCACCCTGGCTCCTCCCGCGCCCCGGATGACTCCGCCGCGCGTGGCGCAGCTCGCTGCCCTTGCCGGTGCCGCCGCCGTCGCGGCGGTGGCGGTGGCGGCCTGGTGGCTGCCCCCCCACGCCGGCGGCGTAGCGCTGCTGGTCTTCGCCGTAGCCACCGCCGCACGGCTGGCTTGGGGCTGGCTGCGCCACCACCCGACCGTCGGCACGCTGGCCGCCATGGTGATCGTGCTCCCGGGCGCGGCCATCGGCTACCTGGCCGTGGTGGAAGCGGTCACGAAGTTCCTGGCCCCGAGCGTGCCCACCGCCGGCCCCGCCGCCGTCCCGGCCTGGTTGCTGGCGACCCTGGTGACGGTGCTTGCGGCCGGCGCACTGCTGCTCCACCTGGCACCCGCGATCGGTCTCGACCGCTGGCGCGACCGCCTCTATGTGGCAGCGCTGTCCGCCGGGCAGCAGCGCACGCGCACCGCCACCGGGTCGCACCCGCCGCGGCTGGAGCCGGCACCACGCCCGCGGCCGGTCGCCCAGCCGGAAGTAGCCCGGGCGTGATCTGGTCCCGGGCCCTGGCTCCCGGGAAAGCGATCTGCGGCTCTGACAGCAAAGCCGCCGCCCGTCCGGACGCGCGGTCCCCCGGACGCCACACGACCGTGTCCCGCCACCGCTGCCGCCGTGCTCACGCAAGAGAGGGTTCGTAACTCATGACCACCAGCCCCGCCATCGACGTCACCCCCGCTGCCGTCACACAACCGGCGGCAGTGCGCGCCGAGATCGCCGACGCGGCCGGGTTTCTGGCCCCGACCTGGCCACTGGCCGACTTCATCGCGGTCAACCCGTTGTCCGGCCTGATGGACCGGCCGTTCACCGAAGCCATCACCACTGCCGCGGATCTGCTCGGAGCACGCGTCACCCCGGACGAAACCTGGCTGCGTGACGCCTGGCAGCAGGGACGGATCACCGACGATGATCTGCGTGCGGCACTGGCCCGGCGCCACCCGGCGGCGCTGCGCAGATCCTCACTCACCCTCGGTAACCGCGTCTACGACCCGGTCGAACTCCTGCTGGCCGATCTGCACCAGGGCATCACGGCCCCACCGCCACGCCGCCAGGTACGCACCGCGGCGGAAACACTGGCCCCCGAGGTGACCGCCCTGCTCGACACCCACACGATCCAGTGGTGCACTGCCTACCTGGACGACGGCCAGTCCGCCTGGCGGATGCCGGGCCGCGACCGCGGCTTCTACCCCGCATGGCGGGCGCTGGCCGCCCACGACGCGGCCTTGCCGCGGCCGATACGGGCACGGTTGCGGCATCTGCCCGAGCACGCCGAGCACGCCGTTGTGGAGGCGCTGAGCATGCTCGGCGTCCCCGACGACCGGCGCGCCGAGTATCTGCAGGCCCACCTGGCCTGCCTTCCCGGCTTCGCCGCCCACATCCGGTGGCAGGGCGAGCAGCCCGACAGCGGCATCGACCTGGTCGACTACCTCGCGCTGCGGCTGGCCACCGAAGCCGCCGCGCTCGCCGGCACCCACACCTACGGCACGGCATGGGCCGCGGCCTCCGTCAGCCGGACCGACACCCGGCAGGCCACCGTCGATCCGGCCGCCCGGGCCCACCACCTTCTGGGCGTGCTGGAAGTCACCGACACCGACGCCGCCCAGCGGACCGCACTGGCGCAGCTGCTCCGCCACCTGCCGATAGACCAGCGGGCCCTGGTCTGGGCAGACGCCTTCGAGGACCACTACCGTGGCCGACTGCTGGGCGCCCTCAGCCGGCCGCAGCCTGAGCAGAGCGACACCCCGCCGCAGGCGCAGGTGGTGTGCTGCATCGATCCCCGCTCCGAAGGGCTGCGCCGCCACCTGGAAAAGCTCGGCAACTACCAGACCCTGGGCTTCGCCGGCTTCTTCGCCGTCGCCATGCGCTACCGCGACCTCGCCGGCGGCACCGCCCGAGCCCAATGCCCGGGCCCGATCACGCCCGGCCACACCATCACCGAACGCCCCGCCCCCGGCCACGAGCGCGCGGCCAAGCGGGCACTCGCCGGCCGCCGGGCACTCGCCGCCGCGGATCACTCCCTGCACGCCGCCAAGTACGACCTGCTCGCACCGTTCGTGCTCGCCGAAGCCGCCGGCTGGTTGGCCGGCCCGCTGGCCGCCGCCAAGACTTTCACCCCCCGCGCCGCCGGCGCCACACGCGCGTGGTGGACCCGCCGCATCACCCCCGCCCCGCCGACCGAGATCTCCATCGCGGATGCCCTCACCCTCCAGGAGCGCGCCGCGACCGCCGAGACCATCCTGACGCTGATGGGCCTGACCCGTGGATTCGCACGCCTGGTCGTGTTCTGCGGGCACCGCGCCCACACCGATAACAACCCCTACCAGGCCGCGCTTGACTGCGGAGCCTGCGGAGGGCACCCCGGGGGCCCCAACGCCCGCACCGCCGCCGCGCTGCTCAACGACCCCCAGGTCCGCCGACACCTGGCCTACCGCGGCATCACCATTCCCGATGACACCTGGTTCGTGCCGGCCGAACACGACACCACCACCGACACCGTGCGCCTGCTGGACACCCACCTCCTGCCCGAAACCCACCGCCGGGACGCCGACAACCTCACCGCCGACCTCCGCACAGCCGGAACGCACCTGGCCGCCGAACGCTGCGCCCTCCTGCCGGGCGCACCCACCCGGCCCCGCCCCGCGCGCGCAGCACGCCACACCCGCGCCCGCGCCCGCGACTGGGCCCAGGTCTTCCCCGAATGGGGCCTGGCCGACAACGCCGCCTTCGTCATCGCACCCCGCGCCCTCACCCGCGGCATCAACCTGCACGGCCGCGCCTTCCTCCACGACTACGACCCCGACCTCGACCCGACCGGCACCATCCTGGAAACCATCCTCACCGCGCCGCTTGTCGTCGCGCACTGGATCAACAGCCAGTACTACTTCGCCACCATCGACCCGCAGACCTTCGGCGCCGGCAGCAAGACCCTGCACAACGTCACCGGCGGCGGCCTCGGCGTCATGAACGGACACACCAGCGACCTCCAGCCCGGCCTGCCCTGGCAGTCCCTCACCGACGGACACCACAGCCGGCACGAACCGCAACGCCTGCTCGCCGTCGTGCAGGCGCCCTTGCACAGGCTGGACACCCTCATCGCCCGCCACATGGTGCTACACCACATGTTCAACCACGAATGGGTCGGCCTCGCCGCACGGGAACACCCCGATGACCAGTGGCGCCGCTACACCCCCACCGGGTGGCAGCTCTGGCACCCCACCACACAGGACGCCGCAACGTGACCGCCCTCCCGCCCCCCTCGGCGCACGGCACGTCGCGACGCAACAGCCACCTCACACAGCCACTTTGAAGGAGAGGTACGACATGAGCATGCTCTTGCTGATCCGAAGCGTGGACCACACCGAGGCCGCCATCAGGCAGGCGAGCGACTACCTGGCCCACCACCGACGGCAATTCACCGATCCACACCATCGCGACACTCTGCTCGGGATCTGGATCCGCCCCGAACTCGATGCGGACCTGCCCGCGAGTATCCCGTGCGGCCCGAGCGCGCAGATCTGTGGATGCACCGTCGACGAACCCTCCAGACGCCATCCGACGGAGGCACCCCTGGGGATCCGGACATCATCGTCACTGTCGGGCCTGTGGTCCCTGTGCTGGCTCGACGGCCCTGTCCTGCGCCAGGCCCACAGCCCTCAGCAGCGGCGGCACCGGATCCTGGACACCCTGGTGAAAGACGCGGCACCCCAAGCAAGTCGACCGGGTGCCTTCTTCCCGGTCTTCGACCCGGCCGACTCCAGCGACATCGTCGACCAGCGGCTGGCAGAGCTGCGAAGCCGCCATCCGCACCTCATCGCGACGCACTGGTTCGTCGATGACCCCGAGCGTGGCATTACCGGACCACGCGGGACGGCAGAAGCCCCATGCCGGCTCGAACGCGGCACCGCCGGGCCCCGCTCCTAGAGCCGCCGTGATCCTCGGTCCAGGTCCGGCGGAGCCCCCGCCGCGCACCGCGAGAAACTGCATACATCCATATGAGGGCCTTTGCATCCGGCACTGGCCGAGGGGAGCGTGAAGAGCGTGCTTGAAGTTCCGTTCTGGCTGTGGGCGGTGTTCGCCGTGACAGTGGTGGTGTCGCTGGCGGTGGACCTACTGGCCCACCGTCACGCGCATGTCATCGGATTCAAGGAGGCCGCCAGATGGAGCGCGTGGTGGGTCGGCCTCGCACTGATCTTCGCAGCGGTCGTCTTCCTCGTCCTGGGCCCTACGGCGGGAACCGACTACACGACGGCATGGCTGCTGGAGAAGAGCCTGTCGGTCGACAACATGTTCGTCTTCGCCATGATCTTCGCCTACTTCAAGGTCCCCCGCGCCTACCAGCACCGCGTGCTGTTCTTCGGCGTCCTCGGCGCGCTGGTCTTCCGCGGAATCTTCCTCACCCTCGGTGTGGCCGTGGTCAGCCGGTTCACCGTCGTCCTGTTCGTCTTCGCCGCCGTCCTCTTCTACAGCACCTACAAACTCCTCAAGGACGAAGAGGACACCTTCGACCCGGGCAACAGCTTCTCCGTGCGGATGCTCAGAAAGATCATCCCGGTCCGCGACCAGTACGCCGGGACGAAGTTCTTCGTCAAGGAGGCGGGCAAACGCGTGGCCACGCCACTGCTCGCGGTGGTCGTCGCCATCGAGGCGGCCGACCTGATCTTCGCCGTCGACAGTGTCCCGGCCGTCCTCGCCATCAGCGACGACCTCTTCATCGTCTACACCAGCAACGCCTTCGCCATCCTCGGCCTGCGCGCCCTGTACTTCATGCTCGCCGGTCTCCTGGACCGCTTCCACTACCTCAACGTCGGCCTCGCGATCATCCTCTCCTTCATCGGCGTCAAACTCGCACTCCAGGCATCACACAAGGTGATCAGCGCCGACATCCCTGAGATCCCCTCCCCTGTGAGCCTGGCCGTCATCGTCGTCATCCTCGCCGGATCGGTCCTCCTCAGCCTGCGCCGACGCCCCGGGGCCGAGCCCGAACCGCCCCGCAAAGCCGCCCCGAACGAGCAGCCCGGGCAGCCCAGCCCAGGCGGCGAAAGCTCCGGGCCCGGCAACCCCGCCGATGCGGCACGCGACCAGCACCCGGATCCACCCCAGCCGATGTCCTGACAAACATCGCGTTCCAACGGATCCGGCCCTTGTTGAGTGAGGAGAGGCGGGCACGTTCCGGCCACGGTCGGAGAGGCTTTTGGTCGCACAGCCAAGGGGACACCACTGTTCTCGATGCGGTGGCCGCCGTATCCGGCGATCGCGCCGTCCAGCGTGTGGTGCGGCGGTGTCCCAGCAGCGGATCTGACAGCGGGGGCGGTGCTGTGATGCGCTGCGAGCCTCCTAGTTCGTACACCGCTACCGCGTAGGACCGCCCTCCCTTCCCGCGGCTGTTTGGAGCGGAGCATCGAGGGGCTGCTCGCGGTGATCTTTGTGCCCGTTGTCTGATCTCTACTGCCTCTGAGGATCTGCCATGCCGCAGTCACGCCCTTCCCGCGAGCCCAGCACGGAGATCGCCGAGTCGGCGCAGCATCTTGTCAAGGACCACCGACTGGATGCCGTCCAGGAGTGGCTCGAGGCGCATCCACCGCACGTGATAGCCGACGAACTGGCACGCATGGACGCGGTCGACGCCGGGGTGGCCTTCCGGCTGCTGCACAAGGACCGGGCGCTGGCGGTGTTCGAGGAGCTGGAGCCGGTCCACCAGCAGCAGATCCTGGAGGGGCTGCGGGACCGCTCCTTCCTGGACCTCATCGAGGACATGGACCCCGACGACCGGGCCAGGATGCTGCGGGAAGCCCCCGCCAAGGTCGCCAAGCGAGTGCTGGCCGGGCTGAGCTCCCACGAGCGGCGGATGACATCCGCGCTGCTCGGCTACCCGGAAGGCTCGGTCGGCCGCTACATGACCCCCGAGGTGGTGGCGCTGCCGCAGGACCTGACCGTCGAACAGGCACTGCACACCGTACGGACGAAGGGGGCCGACGCGGAAACGGTGTACACACTGCCCGTCGTGGACTCCGGGAAGCGGCTGACCGGCATCGTGGAACTGCGCGAGCTGGTGCTCAACCCGCCGGCCACGATGGTCTCCACGCTGGTCGTCACCGAACCGGCCTCCGCCTACGCCACCGACTCCGCCGAGAGCGCCGCCCGGCTGATGCGCGAGACCAACGCCCTGAACCTGCCCGTCGTCGACAGCGAGGACCGCCTCGTCGGGCTGTTCACCATCGACGACGCCGTGGAGGTGATCGAGGCCGCCGACACCGAGGACGTCGCCCGCCAGGCCGGTGCCGCCCCCTGGGCCGGCCACTACATGGCCGCCTCCGTCTGGCAGCTGGCCCGCTACCGGGCGCTGTGGTTGAGCCTGCTGCTGATCGCGGCGACCCTCACCGTCGGCGTGACCCAGGCGTTCGAGGCCACCTTGGAGCAGGTAGCCGCCCTCGCCCTGTTCATCCCCATGCTCATCGGCGCGGGCGGCAACGCGGGCGCCCAGGCCGCCACCGCCTGCGTGCGCGCCCTAGCAGTCGGCGAGGTCCGCAGCTCGGACCTGTTGAAAGTGATCTGGCGCGAATGCCGGGTCGGCCTGGTCCTGGGCTCACTCCTGGCCGCGCTCGGCCTGGTGGTCGGCACAGTGTTCGTCAGCGCAACAATCGCCCTGGTGGTCGGCATCACCCTCATACTCATCTGCGGCTGGGCGGCGACCATCGGCGGCACCATGCCCCTGCTGGCCAAACGCCTGCGGATCGACCCCGCGGTCGTCTCCGCCCCAATGGTCACCACCCTCGTGGACGCGACCGGCCTGATCATCTATTTCCTGACGGCGAAAGCCGTCCTAGGCGTCTGAGAGGGCACCCATGGAGCGGGCCTGGGCATCGACATCGAGACCGTCGTACGCAACCCGCAGGAGACACGTACTACACGCCGCTGATCGACTGGACCCGCCAGGTCCTCGCTCCAGGGGCTTTGGCTCGCTACCGGAGCCTCACGAACCAGCTTCCGGCGCAGCCCCGAGCCGCCGACCATCTGCAAGTCGACTTCATCGCCCAGCATGGCCGATACGCCGATGTCACCTCCGTGTTGAACGGTTCCGAACACCTGCGCACAGGGGAGTTCTACGTGGTCTTTGCTGACAACGTCGACCCCACCCATACAGCGCTGTCAACGCTCGTCGCAGCGACCCCGTCGGCCATCCCGGCGGTGCTGGCCACACCCTTCGACGCTGGCGCGGCAAGCAGCCACGGAGTGATCGTCTGTACCGACGAGGGCCCGGTGCAGAGGATGGCGGGACTGGTCGAGAAGCCTGACCGGGACGAGACGATCCGACTGGAGGCGGAGTGCGGCATCGCCAATCTGCGGCTTCTTCAAGGAAGGATGAGAGTGACGCCGAGGCTGCTGCGCTACCTGGCGGCAGTCGCTCAGACCACGATCAGCGAGCCGAAGTTCTCTTTGGCCTTGGCCTCGTACGCGAGATCGCATCGCGTTGACGTGGTAACCAACACGCAGCCCTTGACGGATCTCGGCGTGCCGAGTCCGACGAGGGAACTGGTGCCAGGCCACTGACCACAGGGGCGAGCACGGGTCGGTGCTGACGCCAACCAGGCCGCTTGCGGGCCATCGTCAGCTCTTTGCTGGCGCAAGGGATGGGGTTCGGAACGTGTATCGTCTGTCACCGTCATCGAGGCCGTACACGTGCGCACGAACAAGGCCCGGTTGGACTGGCTTCTGTCCGGCCTGCGCGTGGTCGTGGTGGGTGAGGAGGAGGCGAAGGCGGCCTCCGCGCTGTTGATGAGGGCCGGGCTGCACGGTCACAAGTACGCGATCGACGCTTCCGTGGCCGAGATCGCATTGCGTCAGCAGCGCCCGGTGGCCATGCTGACCTCCGACGTCGATGACATGACCAAGCTCTGTGGGGAACAGGTCCGGCTCGTCGCTGTGTGAGTCGACCGGCGGGCTGCTTGTGGTGCGATCCCGCTCGACGGCTTCGAGTTCGGACAGGCACCGTCCTCGCTCTCAGTTATCGGTATCCGATGTCGCCTCACGATGCTGGCCCCGGTGCTGGCGCGGCAGTGCGGGTTTTGCCGTCCGCGCGGCGCGGTCAGGGCCGGTGAGGCTGTGCCAGGTGGCGAAGGCGGCCGTGGCCAGTGCGGAGCCGAGCAGAACTCCGGCGAGGGTGTCGGTGAGCCAGTGCACGCCGAGGAAGATCCGGGTGAAGCACGCTACGGCGATGATGAGGATGGCGGCGACGCGGGCGGTGTGCCACAACCACGGTCGGAGCGGGATCTGTCGGGCCAGGCCGAGCAGCAGTACGCAGGTCGCGGCGGTGGTCATCGCGTGGCCGGAGGGCAGGGCGGCGAAGTCGGCGGTGTCGACTGGGTCTTGCCAGTGGGGCCGTTCCCGGCCGATGGCCCAGCGCAGGAGCGCACGCAAGGCGGTCTCGGCGATGGAGGTGAGAGCGAGGCACAGAGCCAGGAGGCGGCGGCGCTGCCACCACAGGCCGAACACGGTGACAGTCAGCAGCAGGCGCATGGTCCACGGGTCGACGACCCAGTCGGTCAGGATGCGATGGGCGTGGGTCCAGCCGGGATGCTCCAGCGCCAAGGCGTGCAGGCGGGCGGCCACGTCCTGGTCGAGCCGGAGGAGCGGCTGCCAGCCGGAGGTGACCAGAGCAATCACCGCTGCTGCGGCGAGGGCTTGCAGCACGGCCGCCCGCGCCAGGGGCGCGGCGAGCCAGTCCTTCACCGCGCGGTCGGCCCGTTGGTCTTGTACGGGCTCGGGGGCGGAGTAGTTCGTGCCACTCATGCATCTCCTCGCAGGCGCCGATGAACTGCGCTCGCTCACGGGTGGGTTGATGGTGCTCTTACGGCGCGTGGTGACGGTTGCCCTCCGTCAGCCGACGCTAGCCCCGTCCTCCGCACGTCACTCGGGAGAGTGGAGATCGAGTGCCCGGATCGGTGGGGTTCAAAGTAGCGGACCCCGATTCGGCGTCCGCATCGTGAGATTTCGATGCCACCGCGAGCCGAGAGTTGCCAGTGTCGTTGGACACGGGAACGTCAGTGGGTTGGGACGTCAGGCGCCAGTGGAACGGCAGGATCGTGTCACGGCTGCTTCACATGACCGCTTCGGCCGAACTGTTCGACTGGGCACGATCGAGGTTCGTAGGACGACCCGGTCGGCGGGTGAGCCGACCGGGCCGCGTACACCGTCAGGTGCCTTTGCGGGACGGGGCCGGCGCGGCGGCGGCCGCCCGCCGGATGCTGACCGGCACTCGACACAGTGACAGCAGGCGGGCCAGTACACCTGGACGGCGTGCTGCGGCCCGAATCTCGCGCGGCGGGGGACCGGGCGGCAGGCCGTGCCTGTTCGGGGGCCCTGGTGTCTTGAGTGTCTTCAACGTCTTCAGTGAGGGGGGCGATCGGCCTTTCCGCGGCGTGCACGGCGGAGTGTCCGGGCGTCGGTCCGCGACACCCTGCGGGCCGCCGTGTCCGGCCACGACCCGCGTCGACGTACATGGCGAGGGGGACCTTGTGTGGCGGCGAGACCCGCTCTACGTGCTTCTGAAGGCGTGATGCCGCACACTCCGATGTATTGGGGTCGGCGTACTTTGCGCGGGCCGTGGTGAGGGGTGCCGACGTGCTTGATGTCCCGCTCTGGCTGTGGGTGGCGTTCGCCGCGACAGTGGTGGTGTCGCTGGCGGTGGATCTGCTGGCCCACCGCACCGCGCATGTCATCGGCTTCAAGGAGGCCGCCGCCTGGAGCGGCCTGTGGGTGGGCCTTGCCTTGATCTTCGGCGCTGTCGTCTTTCTCGTCCTTGGTGCGACGGCAGGCACGGAGTACACGACGGCCTGGCTGCTGGAGAAGAGCCTGTCAGTCGACAATCTCTTCGTCTTCGCCGTGATCTTCGCTTACTTCAAGGTGCCGCGCGCATACCAGCACCGGGTGCTGTTTTTCGGAGTCATGGGCGCCTTGATCTTCCGCGCCATCTTTCTCTCCCTCGGCGTAGCCGTGGTCAGCCGCTTCACCGCGGTGCTGTTCGCCTTCGCAGCGGTCCTGTTCTACAGCACCTACAAGCTCCTCAAGGACGAGGCAGAGAGCTTCGACCCGGGCAAGAGCTTCGCCGTGCGGATGCTCCGCAAGATCATGCCGGTCCGCGACGAGTACGCCGGCATGAAGTTCTTCGTCAAGGAAGCCGGCAAACGCGTGGCCACCCCGCTCTTGGCGGTGGTGGCCGCGATCGAGGCAGCCGATCTGATCTTCGCCGTCGACAGCGTTCCCGCTGTCCTCGCTGTCAGCGACGACGCCTTCATCGTATACACCAGCAATGCGTTCGCTGTTCTCGGCCTGCGGGCGCTGTACTTCATGCTCGCGGGGCTGCTGGACCGCTTCCACTACCTGAGCAAGGGCCTAGCGGTCATCCTCGCCTTCATCGGCGTCAAACTCATCCTCCAGGCGTCCCACAAGATGATCAGCCCCAGCGTCCCGGAGATCCCCTCACCGATCAGCCTCGCGGTCATCGTCATCGTCCTGACAGGCTCCGTGCTGCTCAGCCTCACAAGGCCGCCCCCGATGGGTGTTCCGAAACAGTCTGACGAGCGGAGGGACGCCTCCGCGGCAACCGAGCAGGTCGAGGCGCGTAGCGTGGATGCCCCTGAGTCGCCCACCGATTCACCAGATTAGGACGGTGAGGCCCTCCCGTGCTCGGGTCTGTCAGGAAGCCGACCGCTTCCCGACAGCGCAGTTCGGGCGTACAGTAAAGAAATGGTCAAGGCGAAGCGTGAGGTTGACGCGTACGTGTGTCCGGCCTGTCAGCGGTCCGTGCCGGCCGCGGTCCACCGGCGCAAAACCCTTGGGGTGTTCGTTCCCGTGTGGGGACCGGGTGCGTGTCAAAACCGCGACTGCCCCGACTATCGGTTGGACCCCAGACGCAAGCACCCTCCAGCCAAGTAGCGAGATCCGGCCGTGCACCGATGAGCCGCCTTGCCTGGACCGACCGGTACCGATTCTTCCCTGTGCCGCGCCGAGCTCGAAGTACGCACCCCTGCCAACCGCAGCCCCGGCCACGCGTGGGAAAAGGGGCCCGACCATCGACGCCGCCGCACCCGAGGCCACCACGAAGCCCACGACACAGGGGTACGCACGTTGCAAGAGCTCCAGAGCCAGCTCGACGCCCTGGAAGAGGCCCCGGATCGAGGCCGGCCCGAGTTCGTCAAGGCGATTTCGCCCGCACCATCAAGAAGGCCGTCCCCACCAACAGGTGATCTTCGCCGGGCACGAGATGAAAAGCGTCTGGGCCGCAGCGCCGCCGAACTCATGGCCATCGCCGAGGACCTGCGCCACCCGACATCCAGCTCGAACTCCTCACCGGCCCCCTCCGAGGGGCCTACGACCCCTCCGGACACGGCGCCGCCCGCTTTGCGGTTTTCGCCGGCATGGCCGAGTCCGAGCGCGAGTACATCCGGGAGAAATCCCTGGAAGGCCAAGCGTCCGCCCGCGCGCGGCCGCCACGGCGGCCGACCGAAGGTCGTCGACGACGACATGGCCGACTACGCCCGCACTGCCCGTCCTTGATCTCAACCGCTGAGTGGTGGCTTCGGGGGCCGGTCTTGGAGGAGATGGAGAGCAGGCTCGGAGTCCGGGCTGCTGTTTGCGCAAATAGCGATGTGCGATCCTCGGATCCCGTGAACCATGGGTCTCACCGTGGGCCGATTCGCATCCGTGACGGATTCTGCCCCCGTGCTGACATGTCAGCACGGGGGCAGAATCGAGGGGGATCAAGCAGGATCCAGGTGGATGGAAACAGGGTTGTTTGTCCTGGTTCTTTGGCAAAGCCGCAGGTCAGGAAGGTAACGATTTCGGGTTCGACTCCCCTAGGCTCCACACGAAATGACACCCTCCGATCTGCATTTCTGCAGGTCAGAGGGTGTTTTTGTTGGTTCTGCGGCGGCTCAGTCGAGGGCGTGGTCGATGCTGGTCTGCCAGTACGTGACCCGCAGGGAGCTGTCCACGTACACGCCCTTGCCGCTCAGGGCGGGGCGGCCGACCGGGCCGCCGCCCTCGAAGGCGACCGTCAGGGTCCTGGCCGTGTAGCCGTGCGTGCCGCTGCCGTCGGCCGCCGAGAGGCGGACGCCCGCGTAGCCGGACTCCCCCGGGGCGAGCGTGATCACGGCCTGCGGCTTGGTGGATTCGAGGGCCGGCGGGACGGCCTGTGCCTCGCCGAACCGGGCCATCGGGTAGCCGATCAGGTCGCAGGCGCCGGGGCCGGTGTTGGTGACCGTGAGCAGCAGGTGGTTCAGCGGGCGGCTGACCTCGGTGGCGGTGGTCCTGGTGGTGGAGCCGTCGCAGACCGGGTGCTTGGTGGGGCGGTCGGTGGTGCTGTCGGTGCCGTTGTCGGCGGAGGTGCCGGAGCGGCCGGAGGTTCCGGAGTTCCTGCCGCCCGATGACGGGCTGCCGTTCGCTGCCGAGTCCCGTCGGCCGGAGTCGGAGTCGGAGCCTGAGCTGCTGTCGGTGGCCGGCTTGCCCGTCGCCGCGTCCTTGTGCCCGGAGCTGTTGTCGTTCATCGGCGAATCCGGCTGTGCGGAGGTGGCGGCGGAGGTGCCCGGTCCCTCGTCGCGTACGGAGCCGCCGTCACCGCCTCCGCAGGCGGTGAGGGTGAGGGTGGCGACCGCGAGGGTCGTGGCGGCGAGGAGGCGGGAGCGGGTGAGGCGAGTGGACATCGTGGATCCCCGTGAGTGTGCGTGGAGGTGCAGGCCGCCGGACGGGCCGGTGCGGCGTGCTTGGATGATCAGAGCTTGTGCGGCGTTCTGTCCCGGCCGCCAGATCTGCCGGGAAGGTGGGGATGCTGGAACGTTCGCAGGACTCTGACCTGGGGAAACGTCTTTCCCCTGGAACGGTGCCGCGGGACGCGGAAGAGGGAGGAACGGTGGCGGGGGACGAGTTCGCGGCACTGCTGCGGGAGCTCAAGGAGCGGTCGGGACTCAGTTTCGGCGTGCTGGGGAAGCGGCTGCATCTGAGCGCGTCGACCCTGCACCGGTACGTCAACGGGGATGCCGTCCCGACGGATTACGCACCCGTCGAGCGCTTCGCGCGCCAGTGCAAGGCCACGCCCGAGGAACTGGTCGAGCTGCACCGGCTGTGGGTGCGGGCCGATGCCCTGCGGGGACGCAAGGGCGGGGAATCCGGGGCGGCTTCGGCCGCGGTCTCTCCTGTCGCCGGTCCTGCGTCGCCCGGGCCGACGACGCCTGAGCCGACGCCTGAGCCGACGACGACGCCTGAACAAGCGGTGATCCCCGAGCCGGAGACGGCGTCCGCGGCCCCTGCCGCCCCCGGCCGCAGGCGCCGGACCGTACTGCTCGCGGGGATCGGCGTGGCCGCCGCAGCCGTGTCCGTCGCGCTCGTCGTGAGCCTCGTACCGCGGGGCGGGGACGGTGGCGGAGACGACAGGCGGCAGTCGGTGGGTGCGGGAGCGGCCGTCGAGGAGTCCTCCGCCGCGCCGGATGCCAAGCAGCCCGGGGGCAGCGGCAGTTCGCCCTCCTCGGCCGCGCCCGACGGCCAGCGGAGCACGAAGCCGCCGGCGGGCGGGTCGGGTGCGCGGGAGGAGGCAGCGGACGGCACGGGCGGTGGCGGTGCCCTGGAGCCGACCGTCGCCGTCAACCCGTACAAGTGGGACAGCCCTTGCAGCCAGCACTACTTGGTGGACCGGGACCCCGCTCAGATGCCCCCGCCGCCGGCGAACCAGCAGGAGGCCCGCCGGTGGGTGGAGGCGCTCGGCGGTGTGCCGGCCGGGGAGCAGATGGTGGCGCTCACCGTCCAGGGCAGGGGCAAGGACACGGTGGTGCTCGAAGACCTCCATGTACGGGTGCTGACGAAGAACGCCCCGCTGCGCTGGTCCGACTACGCGATGGGTGTCGGCTGCGGCGGCGGGGTGTCCACCAAGTCCTTCGCCGTGGACCTGGACGCCGGACGCCCCGACACCGCACCCACGGCAGGGCAGCGGGACTTCCCGTACAAGGTCAGCGAGACCGATCCCGAGGTCTTCTACGTCACCGCGCAGGCGCAGGCCCACGATGTGCAGTGGTTCCTGGAGCTCGAGTGGTCCAGCGGCGGGAAGCACGGGACCGTGCGGATCGACGACAACGGAAAGCCGTTCCGCACCAGCGCCCGGACCGGGCGGCCCGGTTTCGACTATCCGCTGGGCGGCGGTGAGTGGATCCCCGCGCACACGGAGGCACCGGAGGGGCAGGGGTAGGGGCCCGGCGGAGCGTCCGTGTCGGGCCCTGCCCGGGCCCGGTGTCAGCACCAGCAACTGCCCGATGTTTCACGTGAAACGCCGAGGGGCGGGAGACCCAGCCGGTCTCCCGCCCCTCGGCGTGCGTACTTCTGATCAGGCCCTCTCGTCCGGCCGCTGCGGCGACCAGTCCGCCCCCTCGCCCGCCTCGGCCTCGGCCTGCTTGGCCTGGACCTCGGGGTCGAGGATCGACTGACCGCTGCCGTCCACCGACGTCAGCGTCGTCGAACCGGTCTCCGCGACCTCGGTGGGCGCGGGCGGCTCGACCAGCCAGTCCGGGTTGGCCTGCTTGTCCCACCACTTCCAGGCGGCGAGGGCGGCCATGCCGATCGCACCCACCACCGCGAGCCGCTTCACGAAGCGGCCGGCGGAAGCCCGGCGCTCGTGGCGGCGGACCAGACGCTGGATCTCCTTCGAGGAGACCTGTCCGCGCAGCGCGGCGACGGCCGCCGTGCTGCGGTCGACCGCGGCGTCCTTGACCGGGCCTGCCGCGGCGACGGCCTGCTCGATCTTCGGACGCGTGAAGTCGGCCGCCTGGTGGGCGGCGCGCCGGGTCGCGTCGGCCGCGTCCTGGGCGGCCTGGTCCAGCTTCGGCGGTACGTGCGTACGCGCCTGCTTCAGTCGTGGCGCCACATGGGCGCCGTACTGCGTGCGCGCCTGGTCGGCGGCCTGGTGTGCGGCGTCGGAGACCACGGGCGCGAGCCGTACGCGAGCCTCGTGCGCATAATGCGCGGCCCGGTCCTTTGCCGTGCCGGCGTAGGGCGCCACCGCTTCCGCGGCGTGCCGCACGCTCTCCTTCGCCGAGCTGGCCGCGGCACGCGCGCTGTCAATGCGGGTCACGGGATCCTCCTCCTCGGTGGCGTACGGTATTTCACCTTTCCACCCTTTTAGGGATCATGCCTGTCGGGCAGGGCCCCGGCATGCGCGGACGGGCATCCGGGTCATGGTCCGACCTTCGCGGGTGTCCTGGTGGCGCGCGGATAAACGGAGTCGGGCGCCGCGCTGATCCTCGGGTGGCTGTTCCTCGGGTATCGGGTGATCTTCGGGCATTGCGGTGCAAGGGGAGCTTGCGGCAGACAATGCCACGGATCGGCGCGATGCGCCCCCTTCCGGCAGGGACTCGTCCAGGGACCGGGCAGGGTTCGGCCAGGAGTTGTCGCGTTCTCCTCCCCACGGGCCGCTGCGTGCGAGGATTCTGGGCGTTGGACGCGACAACGGAAGGCACACCGTGGCTGAGCAGCTGTACGCCACCCTCAGGACCAATCAGGGCGACATCGAGGTCCGGCTGATGCCGTTCCACGCGCCCAAGACGGTCCGCAACTTCGTCGAACTCGCCACCGGCGAGCGCGAGTGGACCCACCCGGCGACCGGCCAGAAGTCCACGGACCCGCTGTACGACGGCACGTCCTTCCACCGTGTGATCAGCGGCTTCATGATCCAGGGCGGCGACCCGCTGGGGAACGGCACGGGCGGCCCGGGCTACGAGTTCGCCGACGAGTTCCACCCCGAACTGCGCTTCGACCGCCCGTATCTGCTGGCCATGGCGAATGCCGGGCCCGGCACCAACGGCTCGCAGTTCTTCATCACGGTCGCCCCGGCGACCTGGCTGAATCGCAAGCACACCATCTTCGGCGAGGTCGTCGACGGCCCCAGCCGCAAGGTGGTCGACGCGATCGCGGCCACCCCGGTCAACCCCGCCACACACCGGCCCGTCTCCGACGTGGTCATCGAGTCGGTGGCGGTGGAGAAGCGCTGAGCGCTTGACGCCCGTGCGCCGGGGGAACCATTTCGCCCTGCCCGTCCGTAAGGATGAGCAGGGCGGTGTGCTGCTTCGCACGCCTTCCGATGCCTTCGTACACAGATACGTACGCAGATAAAGGGGACCTCATGGACCAGGTGCCAGGCAGCCCGCAGCAGCCGCAGGGCGCCCCCGGCCTGCCCGGCTGCTACCGGCACCCGGACCGCGAGACGGGCGTGACCTGCACGCGCTGCGAGCGGCCGATCTGCCCCGAGTGCATGATCAGCGCCTCGGTGGGGTTCCAGTGCCCGAACTGTGTGCGGGAGGGGTCGGGGACGGGGCATGCGGCTTCCGCCAACCAGCCGCGGAACCTTGCGGGTGGCGTGGTCGTCGCGGACACCCGCCTGGTGACCAAGATCCTGGTGATCCTGAACCTGGCGGTCTTCCTTGCGATCCAGGTGGGCGGGGACCGGGTCGTGGACGCTCTGGTGCTGGTCGGCCGCGCCTGGGATCCGGCCCTGGGAGAGGTCATCGGCGTGGCCGAGGGCGAGTGGTATCGCCTGTTCACCTCGATGTTCGCGCAGCAGGATCTGACGCACATCGCCGGGAACATGCTGCTGCTGTGGCTGCTCGGTACGCATCTGGAAGAGACTCTCGGCCGTGCCCGCTACCTTGCGCTCTACCTGATCTCGGGCCTGGCGGGCGATGCCATGACGTACTTCCTCGTGGCTCCCAACCAGCCGTCGCTCGGGGCGTCGGGAGCGGTCTTCGGCCTGCTGGGCGCCACCGTCGTTCTGCTGCGCCGCCAGCGTCAGAACCTTGTGCCGATCGCCGTTCTCGCCGTGTTCCTGCTGATCGTTCCGCTCTACCGGAGTGACATCGCCTGGCAGGCCCACGTCGGCGGGCTGATCGCCGGCGCCATCGTCGCGTACGGGATGCTGCACGCACCCCGCAGCCACCGCGCCCTCGTGCAGTGGGGTACCTGCGCCGTGGTCCTGCTGATGACGGTCGCAGTGCTACTGATTCGCACGTCCGAGCTCACCTGAGCGCGCAATTATCCACAGCGCGTGCCGGATCTTGTGCACGCTGTGGGGAACGTACGTACCCCTTGTCGCTGAGCTGGGTTTTCCCAGACAGGACAAGGGGTGGCCGCTCTTCCGTATGGCGGAGGCGCAGTCGTACCGGCGTCAACACCTGAAGGGTTATCCACAGATCGTCGTAGTTTTCCGCAGCTGTGGAAACGGCTGTGGATAACTCAGTGGATAGCTCGGGGGAAGGCTTGACGAGGGCCCTGTGGAGCGGGCCGGGGGCCGGAGGAAGGTCTAGCGGAGTTCCTTCGGCGGCGTCCGCCGCGCGTCCACCTTCTCGACGCGGTCCAGCTCGCCCCACACGATGTACCGGTACTTCGAGGTGTAGACCGGCGTGCAGGTCGTGAGCGTGATGTAGCGGCCGGGCTTCTTGGCGCCCGACTCCTTCGGGACCGGGTTCAGGACGTCCACGTTGAACTTCGAGGTCTCGGGGAGCGTCTTGTACACCTTGTAGATGTACCAGCGGTCCTTCGTCTCGAAGACGATCGCGTCACCGCTGTCGAGCTTGTCGATGTTGTGGAACTTGGCTCCGTGGCCGTCCCGGTGCGCGGCGAGCGAGAAGTTGCCCTTGTCGTCCTCGGGGAGCGCGGACTTGACGGGGTCGGTGTAGTAGCCGGCGACCCCGTCGTTGAGGGTCTTGAGGTCCGTGCCCTTCTTGACCAGGATCTCGCCGTTCTTCATCGCCGGGACGTGCAGGAAGCCGATGCCGTCCTTGGTGTTCAGCTCGCCGGGGCCGCCGTCCTCGCCGCCGCGGCCCGCCCACTCGTTGCGCACCGCGTCGCCCTGCTTCTGGGCCTCACGGTCGGCGAGCACGTTCGTCCACCACAGCGAGTACACGACGAACAGGCCGAGCACCAGGCCGGCGGTGATCAGGAGCTCGCCGAAGACCATGACCGCCGTGGCGATGGGGCCGCGGCCGCGAGGGCGCCGTGCGGGAGCGGGGCGCTGCGTCTGCTCGCCCTGGTCGGTGGCTACCACTGTCGTTTGTCCTGCCCCGTCTTCGTACGACTCGTCGTGTGTCATTCAACCAGCGCGGGGGGCTTGCCCTTCTCGCGCGGCCGCTCCTCGGCCAGCTCGCCCCAGACGATCATGCGATACGTACTGGTGAACTCCGGTGTGCACGTGGTCAGCGTGATGTACCGGCCGGGCTTGGTGAACCCCGATCCCTTGGGGACCGGGTCGAGCACCGCGACGTTGTCGGGCGTCGTCTGCGGCAGGATGCTCGCCATCTTGTAGACGTAGTACTTGTTCTGCGTCTCCACGACGATCGGGTCGCCCGGCTTCAGTTTGTTGATGTAGCGGAACGGTTCGCCATGGGTGTTGCGGTGGCCGGCCACCGCGAAGTTGCCCTGCTTGTCCTCGGGCATCGCGGTTTTGATGCTCTCCTCGCCGTAGTGCCCGACCATGCCGCGGTCGAGCACCTTGGGCTTGCTGATGCCCTCGGCGATGGGCACGACGACGTCCAGCTTGGGGATGTGCATCAGAGCGAAGCCCTGGCCGGGCTCGAAGGCGCCGGGCTTGCCCTTGCCCTTCGCCCAGTTCTCCTGGATCTTGTCGGCCTCGGCGCCGGCCTGCTGCTCGGCCCGGATGTTGGTCCACCACAGCTGGTACGTGACGAACAGCAGCATCAGGACGCCGATGGAGATGAACACCTCGCCGAGCGCCCGGCTGGCCAGCACCGCGGGGCTCGGCTTCTTGGCGCGCTCGGCCCGCCGCGCCTCCAGCCGCGAGAGGCCGGGCACGGGCTTGCGCAGCGAGCGGCGGGTGTCGGAGGTCCGCAGGCCGACGGTCTGGTCATCGGTGGCGGGCAGCGGGTCCTCGTCGCGCGAGCGGCGCAGCCCGACGGTCTGCCCGGACACGGCCGGCGGGACGGTGCCGCCGAGACTCACGGTCTCGCCGGAGACGGCGGACGCCGTGGGGGCCGGTCCGGTCCGGTCGTACATCGCCTCGTACGCGGAGGCGTCCATGGCCGGGCGCTGGGCCGCGGCCTGGGATATCGGGTCGGTGTACGCCGGGTCGGTGTACTCCGGGTCCGAGTACGGAGTCGCCTGCGAGGCTTCCGTATACGCGGCACCCGCAGGTGAGGGATCCGCATACGGGGCCGTCTGCCCCCCGTACGCGGCACCGCCCCCATAGGAGCCGCCCTCCGCATACCCGGTCCCGTACGAGGTCTCCTGCGGCCCCTGCGCCCCGTACCAGTCCCGCTGGAACCCCTCCGGGTCGTACCACTCCTGCTGCGGCTCCTGGCGGGCCTGGGCGGGAGCAGGGTCGGCGGGGGCGGAGGCGGGGGTCCCGGTCGCGGAGGCGCGAAACCACGGCGAAGGGTGCTGCCCCGGCAGCGGGTCGTTCAGCGGATCGTCGAGCCGCTCCACCTCGGCCTCGAACGCGGCACGCTCCCCATAGGAGCCCGGGCCGTTGCCGTACGCACCGTCTCCGTACGCCCCGTCCCCGTACGCGCCCGAGCCGCGATCCCCGTACGCGTCGCCGTACGGGGTACCGCCCTGCTCAGGTCGCGTGGACGTCACGCGGTGGCCCTGCCCACAACGGGGGCGAGGCCTTCCGAGCGGGCCACCGCCTCCGTATCGCCGCACTGGACCAGCCAGTTGGCGAGCATCCGGTGGCCGTGCTCGGTCAGCACCGACTCGGGGTGGAACTGCACGCCCTCCACCGGCAGTTCGCGGTGGCGCAGGCCCATGATGATGCCGTCCTCGGTGCGCGCGGTGATCTCCAGCTCGGCCGGGAAGGCCCCGGGCTCCGCGGCGAGGGAGTGGTAGCGGGTCGCGGTGAACGGCGAGGGCAGGCCCGCGAACACACCGGCCCCCTCATGCCGTACGAGCGAGGTCTTGCCGTGCAGGAGCTCCGGCGCGCGGTCCACGACACCGCCGTACGCCACGGCCATCGACTGCATGCCGAGGCAGACTCCGAAGACCGGGACGCCGGTCGAGGCGCAGTGCTTCACCATCTCGATGCAGACACCGGCCTGTTCGGGCGCACCGGGCCCGGGGGACAGGAGCACACCGTCGAAGCCGTCCTGCGCGTGCGCGGTCGACACCTCGTCGTTGCGCACGACCTCGCACTCGGCGCCCAGTTGGTACAGGTACTGGACGATGTTGAAGACGAAGCTGTCGTAGTTGTCGACGACCAGGATGCGCGCGCCCATCACAGGGCCCCCGCGCCCGCGGCGGCCGCACCGGCCCCCGCGCCCATGCCTTCGTCGACCGTCACGTCGTTGAACGGAAGCAGCGGCTCCGCCCACGGGAAGACGTACTGGAACAGGACATAGACCACGCCCAGGATGAGCAGCAGCGAGATGAGTGCCTTCACCCAGGCATTGCCCGGGAGATGCCGCCAGATCCAGCCGTACATGCTGTCCCTTCCGTTGACGTACGCCCCGTCCCTTCCGCTGACGTACGCCACCAGCCTAACGGCGCAGCGCCTCCGGTTTCCCGGCGTCCACAGGCTGAGTGGAATCGAGGTGCGCCCAGACGATCAGCCGGTGGCTGTGCCCCCACTCCGGCTCACAGGTCGTCAGGGTGAGATACCGCCCAGGTCCGTCGAAACCGGACTTGCGCGGCACCGGATCGATCACCGCGACATCGCTGGGCAGCGTCTTGTACGGCTTCTCGTTCTCGATGCGGTACGTGAACCAGGTCCGCCCGTCGTTGAGGACCACCGCATCGCCCTTGCGCAGCTTCGGGAAGTCCTTGAACGGGTCGCCGTACGTGCGCCGGTGGCCGGCCACCGCGAAGTTCCCCTTCTGGCCGAGCTGCGCGGTGTTCGCGTAGTGCCCGAGGCCTTTCTTCAGGGTGTTGGTCTTCGTGTTCTCCAGGACGGGCTTGCTCCAGCTGTCACCGAGCCGCGGGATGTACATCACGGCGAAGGGCTTGCCGTCCTCGTACGGCTCGGGCGCCGGCGGGTTCGCGTCGTCCGGCACCTCGGCGCTGCCGCCCGCCGCCTCCAGCTCGGCGCTGGTCATCGCGCCGTTGGCCCACCGGTCCTGGAGCTCGTCGATCTGGCTGTCCATCGCGGCATCGGCCTTGATGCCGGTCCAGTACAGGACATACGTCACGAACAGCACGATCAAGGCGCCGAAGGTGATGCACAGTTCGCTGAAGGTCCTGACGATCACTCGCACCGACACGGGCCGGTCCCTCCCCGACGCCTACTCCCCGACGCCCACTTCACGGGCTGCTACTCCACAGGCTGTGCGTAATGGAGATCCACTGTGCCCGAGTAGCCGGGAAGAGTCACTGCCCCCGGTTCGTCGACTTTCCAGCCGAGGCCGTACGCCTTCACGTAGAGGAGGTAGTTCTGGATCTCCGGCGAGGCGTTCAGCGCCTTCTTGAGCTTCCCGGGGTCGCCTACCGCCGTGATCTTGTACGGGGGCGAGTAGACGCGGCCCTGGAGGATCAGGGTGTTGCCCACGCAGCGCACGGCGCTCGTGGAGATCAGGCGCTGGTCCATGACCTGGATGCCCTCGGCGCCGCCCTTCCACAGGGCGTTGACCACGGCCTGGAGGTCCTGCTGGTGGATCACCAGGTCGTTGGGCGAGGGCTCGGGGTAGCCGGGCAGCTTGGCGGTGGCGTCCGGCGGGGCGTCGGCGAGGGTCACGGAGACGGCCTCGCCCTCGAGCTTCTTGGTGCCGGCGTCCTTCTCCAGCTTCTTGAGCTCGGCCTCCTCCTCGGCCGATGCCCCGTTGTCCCGCTCGGCCAGCGCCTCCACGTCGCCGCGCAGCGAGCCGAGGGACTCCTCCAGGCGCCCGTTCTTGTGGCTGCGCTCCTGGATCAGGTCGGAGAGCTTGAGCAGCGAGGCATCCGTACGGATATTGGTGCCTTTGGCCGTGTTGAAGCTCGTGACGAAGATGAGCCCGGCGAGCGCGAAGACGCCCGCGGTGAGCACTCTCACCGGCCGCCGCCCCGGTCGGCGGCCCTCGTCGGGGCTGTCGGCAGAATTGCTCAACGTACCCTTACTCCTTACGGCGCCGCGGAAGCACTACGCTAACGGACGCCCGGGGGAAGCAAACGGTCCCCCATACGTGCCCGCCCCGCTCGGCGCGGCCAGCCACAACACGTTCCCTGCGCGGCCACGCAGCGCATCGACAGGAGAGACCCTCGTGCCGAAGTCACGTATCCGCAAGAAGGCCGACTACACGCCGCCGCCGTCGTCGAAGCAGTCGGCCGCCATCAAGCTGACCAACCGCAGCTGGGTCGCCCCGGTGATGCTGGCGCTGTTCCTCGTCGGCCTCGCCTGGATCGTGATCTTCTACGTCACCGACACCCGGCTCCCGATCGAGGCGTTCGGCAACTGGAACATCGTCGTGGGCTTCGGCTTCATCGCGGCGGGGTTCGGCGTCTCGACGCAGTGGAAGTAGCGGCCGCTTCGTAGGGCCGCAAAAGGGCGGGGCCTCTCCGAATGGAGAGGCCCCGCCCTTTTGTCTTGCGCTACTCCTCGTCGCTGCGGCTCAGACCGGACTGGCCGAAGATCGTGCCGCCGTCCTGGCCGCCGTCCTGGCCGCCGTCCTGACCCCCGTTGCCGCCGTTGCCGCCGCCACCGTCGGTGGTCTGGAGGGCCACCGCCGAACCGGAGGGCACCGGGGAGCCCGGACCCGGGTTGGAGATCACGACGATCGCGTCGTCGTCGCGAGGCCCGTTGATCTGGCCGACGGTGAGACCGGCGTCCTCGATCGCCTTGCGCGCGTCCTTCAGCTTCATCGTGCTGACCGGAGGCACGGCGACCTGCTCCTGCGCCTTGGCGACGGTGAGCGTCACGGTGGAACCCTTGTCGACCGGGGTGTTGCCCGTGGGGGTCTGGCCGACCACCTGGTTGGGCGGTACGTCAGCACGCGGCTCTTCCCGGACCTCGACCTTGAAGCCCAGGTCCTGGAGCGCCTGACGGGCCTGGTCGAGCTGCTGATTGACCACGTTCGGCACCGTCTCCTGGGCCTTCTCCTTCGCCACGGTGAGCGTGATCTTGGAGCCCTTCTCGACTTCCTCGCCGGACTGCGGGTCCGTCTTGAGCACCTCGCCCGGCTCCGCCGCCGAGGTCTCCTTGCTCTCGACCGTGACGTCGAAGTTGTAGTCCTCGCCCTCGAGCTCCTTGCGGGCGTCGTCCACTTGGTCGCCGATCACATTCGGCACCGCGACCTTCGGCGCGCCCTTCGAGACGGTGACCTCGATGGTGTCGCCCTTGTCGACCTTGCCGCCCTGGCCGGGTTCCTGCTTGCAGATCTGGCCCTTGGGGACGTCCTCGTCCTCGCACACCGCGCTGGTGTCCGAGAGCTTCAGCCCCACGTTGTCGGCCTGCTGCTTGGCCTCGTCGAGCGTCTGGCCGATGAAGTTCGGCACGCTGACCTGGTCGCTGCCGCCGTCGTTGCCGCTGAAGACGACCTTGCCGATGAGGATCGCGCCGACGAGCACGAGGATGCCGGCGATGACGAGCAGGGCCGTGGAGGCGCCGCCCTTCTTCTGGCGGCGGCGGTCGGGGCGGTCGTCGTAGCCGTAGCCGCCGTCGTCCGGGTTCATCGGGGGCAGCATCGAGGTCTGCGCGCCGCCGTTCTGCGGGCGCAGCATCGCGGTCTGCTGGTCGTCGGGGTGGCCGCCGTAGCCCACCGCGCCCATGGCCGCGGTGGCCGCGACGGGCTGGCCGTCGAGGCAGGCCTCGATGTCGGCGCGCATCTCGTCGGCGGACTGGTAGCGGTAGTCGGGGTCCTTGACCAGGGCCTTCAGGACGATGGCGTCCATCTCGGGCGTGATCTCGGGGTCGAACACCGACGGGGGCTGGGCCTCTTCCCGTACGTGCTGGTACGCCACCGCGACCGGGGAGTCGCCGACGAACGGCGGCCGCACGGTGAGGAGTTCGTAGAGCAGACAGCCCGTGGAGTAGAGGTCGGAGCGCGCGTCGACCTGCTCGCCCTTGGCCTGCTCCGGGGAGAGGTACTGGGCGGTGCCGATGACGGCGGCGGTCTGGGTCATCGTCATGCCGGAGTCGCCCATGGCGCGGGCGATGCCGAAGTCCATCACCTTGACCTGGCCGCTGCGCGTCAGCATGACGTTGGCGGGCTTGATGTCGCGGTGGACGATGCCGGCGCGGTGCGAGTACTCCAGGGCCTGGAGGATGCCGACGGTCATCTCGAGCGCGCGCTCGGGCAGCAGCTTGCGCCCGGAGTGCAGCAGCTCGCGGAGCGTGGAGCCGTCGACGTACTCCATGACGATGTACGGGATGGAGACCCCGTCGACGTAGTCCTCGCCCGTGTCGTAGACCGCCACGATCGCGGGATGGTTGAGCGAGGCGGCCGACTGGGCCTCCCGGCGGAACCGGGCCTGGAACGACGGGTCGCGCGCGAGGTCCACCCGCAGCGTCTTCACCGCCACGGTGCGGCCGAGCCGGGTGTCATGCGCGAGGTAGACCTCCGCCATGCCACCACGGCCGAGCACCTGGCCCAGCTCGTACCGGCCGCCGAGGCGACGCGGCTCTTCCATAGCTACCTACCAGCCCTCTCCGTCAGTCCCGACCGCACCCATGTGTGGTCCGGCGGTGTGCTGTCCCGGCATACCGTACCGGCCCGCCCTGGCATGATCTGGCCGCGGCGGTGGTCTGATACAGGACCGGTACCGCAGTGACCGGCGTCACTCCTGCTGTCGATGTGCCGTCACTCGGCCCCGTTCAGCACCGCCTGCATCACGTTCTTCGCGATCGGAGCGGCCAGGCCGCCACCGGAGATGTCCTCGCGGTGGGCGTCGGAGTCCTCGACCACCACGGCGACCGCTACCGGCGAACCGTCGGCGGTCTTCGCATAGCTGATGAACCAGGCGTACGGCTTCTCGCTGTTGTCGACGCCGTGCTGCGCGGTGCCGGTCTTGCCGCCGACGGTCACGCCCGGGATCTGGGCGTTCCGGCCGGTGCCGCTCTGCACGACCGTCTCCATCATGTCCTGCAACTGCTGCGCGTTCCCCGCGGACAGCGGGCGGCTGAGCTCCTTGGGGCTGTGCCGCTCGATGGTGTCGAGGTTCGGCGCCTGCAACTCGCTGACCATGTACGGCTCCATCAGCTTGCCGTCGTTCGCGATCGCAGACGTGACCATCGCCATCTGGAGCGGGGTCGCGGCGGTCTCGAACTGGCCGATGGAGGACAGCGCGGTCTGCGGCTTGTCCATCTGCGTCGGGAAGTTGGAGGCGGTGGCGCGGACCGGGACGAACTGCTCCTCGTTGAAGCCGAACTTCTCCGCGGTCTCCAGCATCTTGTCCTTGCCGAGATCCGAACCGATCTTGCCGAACACGGTGTTGCAGGAGATCCGCAGCGCCTCGCGCAGGGAGACGTCCTTGCACTGGATCGGGCCCTCGTTCTTGAGCTCGGTCCGGGTGTCCGGCAGCGTCCAGGGCTGCGGCGAGTCCGTCTTCTCGTCGGGGTCGTCGTACAGGCCGTGCTCCAGGGCCGCGGCGGCGGTGACGACCTTGAAGGTCGAGCCCGGCGGATACGTCTCGCGCAGTGCCCGGTTGAGCAGCGGCTTGTTCTTGTCGCTCTCCAGGGAGGTCCAGGCCTCCTGGTCGGCCTTGCCGTTGCCCGCGAAGCGCGAGGGGTCGTACGAGGGGGTCGAGGCGAGGGCGAGGATCGCGCCGGTCGACGGGTCGATCGCGGCGACGGCGCCCTTCTTGCTGCCGAGGCCCTCGTACGCGGCCTTCTGCGCCGCCGCGTTGAGCGTGGTGACGACCCGGCCGCCCTCCTTCTTCTTGCCGGTCACCATGTCGAGGGTGCGGCGGAAGAAGAGCCGGTCGTCGTTGCCCGTGAGGATGCCGTCCTCGATGGACTCGATCTGGGTGGCGCCGTAGGCCTGCGAGGCGTAGCCGGTCACCGGGGACCACATCGCGCCGTTCTTGTATGTCCGCTTGTACGCGAAGTCGCTGCCGGTGGTCCGCTCGGAACCGGTGATCGTCTTGCCGCCGACGATGATGTCGCCGCGCTCCTGCGCATAGCGCTCGATGAGCACGCGCCGGTTCTTCTCGTGCGTGCGCAGTTCGTCGGCCTTGACGTACTGGAGCCAGTTGTCGCGGATGAGCAGGGCGAGCACCAGCAGACCGCAGAAGATCGCGATCCGCCGCAGGGGCTTGTTCACGGGCGTACTACCTGGGTCATTTCGGCGTCGGGGTTCGCGGCCGGGGCCGGCGCGGGACGCCGGGCCGTGTCGCTGATACGGATCAGGATGCCGATCAGCGCCCAGTTGGCAATCACCGACGAACCACCGGCCGCGAGCCACGGCATGGTCATACCGGTCAGCGGGATGAGACCCATGACGCCGCCCGCGACGACGAAGATCTGCAGCGCGAAGGCGCCGGACAGGCCCGCCGCGAACAGCTTGCCGAAGGGGTCGCGCGCGGCCAGGGCCGTGCGCACACCGCGCTCGATGATCAGGCCGTAGATGACCAGGAAGGCCATGACGCCCGCGAGGCCGAGCTCCTCGCCGACGGTGGCGAAGATGAAGTCGGCGTTGGCGGCGAAGCCGATCAGGTCCGAGTTGCCCTGGCCCAGGCCCGTGCCGAGCACGCCACCGGAGCCGAAGGCCATGATCGACTGGCCGATCTGCTCACAGGCGCCGGAGGTGGCGTAGCAGCCGAAGGGGTCGAGCCAGGCGTCCACACGGGCCTGCACGTGACCGGCGGTGGAGGCCACGCCGACCGCGCCGGCCATCGACATCAGCAGACCGATGACGATCCAGCTGGTGCGCTCGGTGGCCACGTACAGCATCACGACGAACATGCCGAAGAACAGCAGCGACGTACCGAGATCGTTCTCGAAGATCAGGATGAGCAGCGAGACCGCCCAGATCACCAGGATCGGGCCGAGGTCGCGGCCGCGCGGCAGGTACAGGCCCATGAAGCGGCGGCTGGCGAGCGCGAGGGCGTCGCGCTTGACCATCAGGTAGCCGGCGAAGAAGACGGCGATGACGATCTTCGCGAACTCACCGGGCTGGATGGAGAACCCGCCGACGCGGATCCAGATCTTCGCGCCGAACACGTCGGTGCCGATGCCCGGGACCAGCGGCAGGAGCAGCAGGAACAGGGCGAAGATCATCGAGATGTACGTGAAGCGCTGCAGGATGCGGTGGTCCTTGAGCAGCAGCAGGACGCCGACGAACATCGCGATGCCGACGGCGGAGTACATCAGCTGGTTGGGGGCCGCGGGGTTGAACTGGCCGAACGCGTTCTCCTGCAGCTGCTGAAGGCGCTGCGACTGGTCGAGACGCCAGATCAGCACCAGGCCGAGCCCGTTGAGCAGGGTGGCGAGCGGCAGCAGCAGCGGGTCGGCGTACGGCGCGAACTTGCGCACCACGAGGTGCCCGACGGCGGCGAGCAGACCGAGGCCGAGGCCGTAGCCGATCATGCCGGTGGGCATCGTGCCGTCGATCGCCAGACCGACGTTGGCGTAGGCGAAGATCGGGATGAGTACGGCGAAGACGAGCAGGGCCAACTCGGTGTTGCGCCTGCTCGGAGCGCCGATCGCGCCGATGGTCGAAGTGTGTGTCGTACTGCTCATGAGTAGGCGGGGCCCCCAGCGCCCCTGTTAATTCTTGTCGCAGTTGACCACCAGCTGCTGCTCCTCCTCGGAGAGGCTGGGGCCGGGCGTGGGTGAGGGCGCCTTGTTCGCGGACTGGTTCGTGGGACCGCCGGTGGTACCGCCGGCCTCGCCCTCGCCGGTGCGCGCATTGTTCTCGTCCTCGGCCTTGCGGCGTTCCTCCGCCTTCTTGCAGGCCGAGGCCTGGGTGCCGAGGTCCTTGATCTTCTGGTTGGCCTCGGGCAGACCGCCCGCGGTGATCGTCTCCTCGACCTGCTTGCGCTGGTACGGCGGCAGGTACTTGAGCTCGATCTCCGGGTGGTCCTTCTCCACCTCGGACAGGCTCACCCAGGCCAGGTCCTGGCTGATGCCGCGGTACAGCGCGACGTGGCCTTTGTTTGCCCCGACGTAGTACTGCGTCTGCGTCCAGCGGTGGCCGGCGTACAGACCGCCGCCGATGACGGCGAGCGCGAGCACGAGGAAGAGCGATCTCTTGATCCACTTCCCGCGGCCGCCGCGCTTGACGAAGTCCTCGTCGCTGTACGCGCCGAAGGCCCCCTCCGGTGCGTACGCGTCCGGCTCACCGGAGCCGGGAGGCCCGAAGGCGCCGCCCTGTCCGCCGTGCGGCTGCGGAGGAACGGGACGCCCGAGACCCGAGGCGCGTCCGGCCGGGGTCTGCATGGCGCCGTTGTCCTGCAACTGCTGCTGGTTCTCGGCCACGGCGCCCACGACGACGGGGGTGTCCGTGATGTGGCCGGCCAACGTGTCATTGCCGTCGATGTCGAGGACGTCGGCCACGATGCACGTGATGTTGTCCGGGCCGCCGCCGCGCAGCGCGAGCTGGATCAGCTCCTGCACGGTGGCCTGCGGGCCCTGGTACGACGCGAGGGTCTCCTCCATCGTCTGGTGCGAGACCACACCGGACAGACCGTCGGAGCAGATCAAGTACCGGTCGCCGGCGCGCACTTCACGGATCGACAGGTCGGGCTCGACGTGGTCGCCGCTGCCGAGCGCGCGCATCAGGAGTGAGCGCTGCGGGTGCGTGGTCGCCTCGTCCTCGGTGATCCGGCCCTCGTCGACAAGGCGCTGCACCCAGGTGTGGTCCTGCGTGATCTGGGTCAGGACGCCGTCGCGCAGCAGGTACGCGCGCGAGTCGCCGACGTGCACCAGGCCGAGCCGCTGGCCGGTCCAGAGCAGCGCGGTGAGCGTGGTGCCCATGCCCTCGAGCTGGGGGTCCTCCTCGACCATCACGCGCAGCTGGTCGTTGGCCCGCTGCACGGCGTCGCCGAGCGAGGTCAGGATGTCCGAGCCGGGGATGTCGTCGTCGAGCGCGACGATGGTGGAGATGACCTCGGAGGAGGCCACCTCGCCGGCGGCCTGGCCGCCCATGCCGTCGGCGATCGCGAGGAGGCGGGGACCGGCGTAGCCCGAGTCCTCGTTGCCCTCGCGGATCATGCCTTTGTGCGATCCGGCGGCGAAGCGCAGTGACAGACTCATACGCACCTCGCCTGTCGGCTCCGGGTACATCCGCACAGCGCCCACCCTCCGGTCGGGAGCGCGCACAGGTCCTGCCTCAGGACCGCGTCGGCTCGCTCGCTCCGCTCGCTCATTCTCGTACTACTTCCGCAGCTCGATGACGGTCTTGCCGATGCGGATCGGCGCGCCAAGCGGGATCGGTGTGGGGGTGGTCAGACGGGTCCGGTCGAGATACGTGCCGTTGGTGGACCCGAGATCCTCCACGATCCACTGACCGGCGTTGCCGGAGTCCGGGTAGATCCTGGCATGCCGGCTCGACGCATAGTCGTCGTCCAGCACGATCGTCGAATCGTGCGCACGGCCCAGCGTGATGGTCTGGCCCTGCAGCGCGACGGTGGTGCCGGACAGGGTGCCTTCGGAGACGACCAGCTTCGTGGGGGCGCCACGGCGCTGACGGCCGCCGCCGCCCTGCTGGCGCGGCGGCGCCGGAGCGGCCTGGCGGCCACCCTGCGCAGGGCGTGCGTCGGCCCCCCGCCGCGCGCCGCGCTGCGTGACTCGTGTGCCGAACAGGTCGCTGCGGATGACCTGGATGGCCACGAACACGAACAGCCACAGGACTGCCAGGAAACACAGCCTCATGACCGTCAGGGTCAGCTCTGACATTGCCCCCGCTTCACCCTTCGGCTTGTCGGTAAATGATCGTCGTACTGCCCACGACGATCCGCGAGCCGTCGCGGAGCGTAGCGCGGGTGGTGTGCTGCCCGTCTACCACGATGCCGTTGGTAGAGCCGAGATCCTGGATCGTCGAGGGCGCTCCGGTCCGGATCTCACAGTGCCGGCGCGAGACGCCGGGGTCGTCAATCCGTACATCCGCCTCGGTGCTCCGGCCAAGGACCAGGGTCGGGCGGGAGATCTGATGGCGCTGGCCATTGATCTCGATCCAGCGCCGCGTCTGGGCGCCGGGAAGCGGCCCGGCGCCGCCCTGCGGGCGTGCGGGCGCGGGTCCGCGACCGCCGCCGGGGGGCGGGGCCGCGGGCATCGGAGGGGCACCGGCCGGCGGGTAGCCGTAGCCGCCCTGCGGTCTGGACGGTGCCTGCGGGGCGCCCTGGGGGCCGCCCGGCTGTGAGGTGGACGAGGCGAGCGTGCGGCTGCGGACGCGGTACAGACCCGTGTCCAGGTCGTCCGCCTTCTCCAGGTGCACCTTGATGGGGCCCATGAAGGTGTAGCGCTGCTGCTTCGCGTAGTCGCGCACCATGCCGGACAGCTCGTCACCGAGCTGCCCGGAGTAGGGGCTCAGGCGCTCGTAGTCGGGCGGGCTGAGCTCCACGATGAAGTCGTTGGGCACGACGGTCCGCTCGCGGTTCCAGATCGTGGCGTTGTTGTCGCACTCGCGCTGCAGCGCGCCCGCGATCTCGACCGGCTGGACCTCCGACTTGAACACCTTGGCGAAGGTGCCGTTGACCAGACCTTCGAGTCGCTGCTCGAACTTCTTCAGGACTCCCATGGGGCACCTCCTCCGTCGTTCCTGTCGTTGCTTTCTTCGTACCGCTTACTGATCGTATCCACGCGCCGGGAAATCGGCTGGTTCCCCTTCTCTGCCCTGCGCAGGGGTGTCGCCTCTCACAACGGCCGGGGCCGCCGGTTCGTGCCACGTCTGCGCGACTGCGTCTCCGTAGTCCTGTGCTGCTCCCACCTCTGCCGTCCCCGCCCGCCGGATACGGGAGGTCTTCCCGCTCCGTACGGAAGGCTTCCCGCAGTGGTGCGGTGCCCGCGCCTCCACGGATCGTAGAGGGGGGCCTTGGACAGTGTCCCGCACTCGCGGCGCTGCCCTCCTGCGGTGGGCGGGCGGACGGCCCTCGCGGGCGGGAGACGCGCGGTGCCCCAGAGGGCAGGTGCCCCCACAAAGGGATGTGAACCCACCCTGTCCGGCGTGCTAATCTTCAGATGTCGCCAGGCGCTCCCCCGGGAGCAGGAAGCCGAACGGCAACACCCATGCGCGGGTGGCGGAATAGGCAGACGCGCTGGATTCAGGTTCCAGTGCCCGCAAGGGCGTGGGGGTTCAACTCCCCCCTCGCGCACCAGTCGGAGAGCCCGGCATCGTGATCACGATGCCGGGCTTTCTGCTGTGGTGGCACGATGCGCGCCGTTGTGCCTGCCGGGAAGCCCGGGCCCCGGGGCGACGCTTTCGGGTGCTGACCAGATGTGGGGCTTGTCACGTGCGCTTATGTTTTCGCGTATGGGACATTCCTCACTTAATGCCGCTCGCGTGAGCGGGTCCTGAGCCGCCATGGGCGTCATCAAGGACCACCCCGAATTCGCGCTCTTCATCTCGCTCGCCCTCGGCTACCTCGTGGGCAAGGTCCGGGTCGGGCCCATCACCCTGGGCGGCATCTGCGGCACGCTGATCGTGTCCCTGCTGCTCGGTGCGTGGACCAAGGCCGAGGTGGCCGACGACGTGAAGACCGTGTTCTTCGCGCTGTTCATCTTCGCGCTGGGCTACATGGCAGGCCCTCAGTTCTTCGCGAACCTGAACCGCAAGAGCCTGCGCTTCTTCGCGCTCTGCGCCATCGAGGTCGTGTGCGTGCTCGGCATCGCCATCGGGCTCGCCAAGGCCTTCGACCTCGACGTCGGTACGGCCTCCGGCATCCTCGCCGGCGCCGCCACCGAGTCCGCGGTCGTGGGTACGGCCACCGAGGCGATCGGCAAGCTGGGCGACCTCACCCCGGAGCAGATCACCCAGTACCAGGGGCACGTGGCCACCGCGTACACCGTCTGCTACCTCTTCGGCCTCATCACGATCGTCCTCTACACCAGCCAGATCATGCCGAGGCTGCTGCGGACCGATCTGCGCGAGGCCTCGCGTGAGCTGTGGGAGAAGATGCGCGGCGGCTCGGGCGGTCTGGAGCACGACGAGCGGCCCGCCATGCCGGGACTCGTCGGGCGCACCTACCTGGTGACCGCCGCGGACGGGCGCGCGGTCGGCGATCTGGAGCGGGCCATGGACGGCCGGATCACCGTGGAGCAGATCAAGCGCGGCAGCAGGATGCTCACGCCGGCGCCCGAGCTCACCCTGACCCTGTCCGACCTCGTCCTGATCGTGGGCCAGCGGGCCAACGTCATCGAGGCCGGACGCGAGGTCGGCGTCGAGACACCCGGCGTCCCCGGCATGGACTCACCTCTTGCCACCACCCAGGTCGCGCTCACCGACAAGGACGTCGAGGGCAGGAACCTCGACCAGCTGATCAAGGAGCACCCCGAGTTCCTCAAGGACGGCGTCTATGTCACCGAGGTGCTCCGCGGCGACCAGCTGATGCCCGCGAACGGGGACACCGTGGTGCACCGCGGTGACGTCCTCACGCTGACCGGTGCCCGCTCGGGCCTGGCCAAGCTGACCGACAAGATCGGCGCGGTCGTCAAGAACGACGCGACGGACTTCATCTACCTCGGCCTCGGCATCGCGGCCGGCTCCCTGCTCGGCCAGCTCGTCGTCCACTTCGGCGACGTCCCGATGTCGCTCGGCACCGGCGGCGGCTGCCTGGTCTCGGGACTGCTCTTCGGCTGGTTCCGCTCGCGCAAGCAGACCTTCGGCGCGTTCCCGCCGCAGGCCGCGACCACCATCAAGGACATGGGCCTCGCGGTCTTCATCGCGTGCACCGGCCTGGTGTCCGGGCCGCAGGCCGGACCGCTGCTCAAGGAGTACGGGGCGCTGCTGCCGTTCGCCGGGATCGCGATGGTCCTGGTCCCCGCCACGATCTCGCTGATCGTGGGCCGCAAGCTCCTGAAGATCGAGACGCCGCTGCTCATCGGTGCCATCGCGGGCCAGCAGTGCTCCACACCCGCCATCACGGCGGTCACCCAGACGGCACAGAGCTCCGTACCGATGCTCGGCTACACGATCACGTACGCGCTCTCCAACTTCCTGCTGCCGCTGACCGGTCCGCTGCTCGTCGGCATCCTCGGGGCCTCGTAGGAGGAAAGGGCGCTCACCATGATCGATTTCCTCAACCGGAACATCTTCCAGCCCCACCCGGAGCTGCTGGTGTTCCTCACGGTGGCGATCGGCTTCCTCTTCGGGAAGCTGCGCTACAAGGCCATCGCGCTCGGCGCGGTGACCGGGTGCCTGGTCGCCGGGCTGCTGCTCGGCGCCCAGCTCAAGGTGACGATCGACGGCACCGTGAAGAACCTCTTCTTCACGATGTTCCTGTTCGCGCTCGGCTACCGGGTCGGGCCGCAGTTCTTCCAGGGCCTGAAGAAGGACGGCGTACCGCAGGTCATCAACGCCGTCGTGGTGTGCGTGACCGGCCTGCTCGTCTCCTGGGGCTTCGTCGCGATGCTCGGCTACGGGCCTGGGCTCAGCGCCGGCTTCCTCGGCGGGGCGCTCACCCAGTCCGCCGTCATCGGTGTCGCGCAGGACGCCATCGCCAATCTGCCCGGCCTGTCCGCCGACCAGATCAAGGACGAGCAGAACCTCGTCGCCGTCGGCTACGCGGTCTGCTACCCGCTCGGCACCATCCTCTGCGCGATCCTCCTGGCCAACATCCTGCCCAGGATCTACCGCAAGGACCTGGCCGCCGAATCCGCCCAGCTCGCCGCCGAGTTGGACGTTCCCGCGAGCAACCCCGACCTCGGCGAGGGCTACTACGAGGTGGTCCTCCGCGCGTACACCGTGCAGCGGCCCGACGTCGTGGGCCGTACGGTGCAGGACTTCGAGAACCAGCAGAAGGAACTCGGCCGGCGCATCTACCTCACCAATGTGCGGCGCGACGGCAAGGTCCTGGAGCACGACCAGAACCTCGCGCTGCGTGAGGGCGACATCGTCGCGGTCAGCGCGCTGCGCGGCGACCTGGTCGACTACGACGCCCGTACGCACATCGGCGCCGAGGCCGACGACGCCGAACTGCTCGGCTACCAGACCGAGACGCTGCACGTCATCGCCTCGGAGAAGGCCCAACTGGGCAAGACCATCGGCGAGTTGCGCACCGAGCCGTTCATGGTCGGCGTCTACATCGACAAGCTGTACCGGTCCGGGTCCGAGTTCCCGTATCTGCTCTCGACGAAGATCGAACGCGGCGACACGCTGATCCTCACCGGACCCAAGCGCCTGGTGGACCCCGCGGGCGCGGAGATCGGCAAGCCGGTGCCCACCTCGTTCGCCACCGACATGATCTGGGTCGGGCTCGGCATCTTCCTCGGCGGCTGCATCGGCATCCCCGCGCTGACCGCGGGCGGTGTGCCGATCTCGCTGTCCACCTCGGGCGGTGCGCTGATCATGGGTCTGGTCTTCGGCTGGATCCGCGGCAAGTACCCGACGTTCGGCAATGTGCCGCCCGGCGCGCAGTGGTTCATGGACACCCTCGGGCTCTGCCTGTTCGTGGCCGTCGTCGGCCTGAACGCCGGGCCGAGCTTCACCTCCGGCCTGTCCTCGGCCGGCTGGGGGCTGCTCATCTGGGGTGCCGTCGCGACGGTGATCCCGCTGCTCGTCGGCTTCCTCGTCGGCCACCACATCCAGAAGATCCGCTTCCCGATCCTGATGGGTGTCCTGGCCGGCGGCCAGACCACCACGGCCGCGATCGGGGCCATCAACGAGCAGTCGCGGTCCCAGGTCCCGACGCTCGGCTACACCGTCCCGTACGCCATCGGAAACGTGCTCCTGACCATCTGGGGCGCCGTCATCGTCCTCCTCCACCACTGACCTCTCACGGACCAGCAGGGAGCCGTCATGCCCAAGACCACCTTCACGCGCGAGGAGATCCAGTCCTTCGCGCAGCTCAGCCCGTTCGAGCTGAAGGACAAGTTCATCCAGATCGCGCAGGCCGTGCAGGAGGACAAGCCCGGCCAGAAGGACACCTCGTCCGTCCAGATGCTCAACGCCGGGCGCGGCAACCCCAACTGGATCGCCTCGGGCCCGCGCGAGGCGTTCCTCGCGCTCGGCTACTTCGCGCTCACGGAGTCCAAGCGGGTGTGGAGCGCGGACAACCTCGGCGGCATGCCGGAGAAGGCGGGCGTCGGCAAGCGCTTCGACCGCTGGCTGCGCGCCAACCCCGAACTGCCCGGCACCGAGATGCTCCAGGCCTGTGTGGACAAGGCCGTCGAACGCTTCGGCTTCGACCGCGACGCCTTCCTGCACGAGCTCGCCGACTCCATCATCGGCGACAACTACCCGGTCCCCGACCGGATGCTGGTGCACGCCGAGCAGATCGTCCGCGGCTACATCGCCGACGAGATGTTCGACAAGCGGCCGCCGGCGGACAACAACCTGAGCCTGTTCGCCACCGAGGGCGGCACCGCCGCGATGTGCTACATCTTCGACTCCCTGATGAAGAACGGGCTGTTGAAGAAGGGCGACAAGATCGCCCTGTTCACGCCGGTGTTCACGCCGTATCTGGAGATCCCCGAACTCGACACGTACGAGTTCGAGGTGGTGCACGTCTCGGCGAGCATGTTCGCCGAGACCGGGGTGCGCGAGTGGCGCTACCCGACGGAGGAGGTCGCGAAGCTGGAGGACCCGGCGATCAAGCTGGCCTGCATCGTCAACCCCTCCAACCCGCCCTCGCTGGCGATGAGTCAGCGCGTGATCGACCAGATCAAGGACATCGTCGCGACGAAGAACCCGAACCTGCTGTTCGTCACCGACGACGTCTACGGCACCTTCGTCGAGGGCTTCCGCTCCATCGCGGCGGACCTCGCCCGCAACACGCTGCTCGTGTACTCGTACTCGAAGCACTACGGCTGCACCGGCTGGCGGCTCGGCGTGATCGGGCTGCACGACGACAACGTGATCGACGAGATGATCGCGCAGCTGCCGGCGGAGGAGAAGACGCGGCTGGCGAAGCGGTACGGGACGCTCACGCTGGAACCCGAGAAGATCAAGTTCATCGACCGGCTGGTGGCGGACTCGCGTCAGGTGGCCCTCAACCACACCGCGGGCCTGTCGCTTCCGCAGCAGGTGCAGATGGTGCTGTTCTCGCTCTTCGACATGCTGGAGGAGGGACAGGCGTACAAGCACAAGGTCCGCTCCATCGTGCAGCAGCGCCTGGACCTGCTGCTCGAGGGCGCCCAGATGAAGATCAGCGACGACCCGCAGCGCGCCGGCTACTACATCGAACTCGACCTGCTCGCGGAGGCGGAGCGCACGCACGGCAAGGAGTTCGCGGACTTCCTGGAGAAGAACTACGAGCCGGTGGATCCCCTGTTCCGGCTGGCCGAGCAGACGCATGTCGTGCTGCTCAACGGGGGCGGGTTCGACGGGCCGCAGTGGTCGGTGCGGGTTTCGCTCGCGAATCTGGATGACCTGGACTACCTGAAGATCGGGCATCATCTTCGGGCGATTTTTGATGATTATGTGGGGGAGTGGCGGGGGGGTTCTGGGGTTTAGGGGTGGGGGGCTCTCTTTGGAGGGGCCTCTCTGTGGGGGCAGTCCCTTTCCTTCCTGGGGACAGTCCCCTCCCTCCCGGGGGCCGAGCCCTTCTCCAACCTATCGACCCCGACTGACAATTCCGCCCGGCCTGTGGATAACCTGCCGCGCCCGTCGACGAGGCCGTGCCGTCCGTGCCGGCCTCGTCGACGTCAGCGGTCAGCGGTCAGCTCTCTGCCGTCTGCCGTCTGCCGTCTGCGGTCTGCGGTCTGCGGTCCGCAGACGGCGGTCCGCGGAGTTATCCACAGGCTCTGACGGGCTCCGGCGCGAGGGCGTACGGTCTGTGCAGTCGGAGTCCGCGCGGGGCGGACCCAGGGGCTCGCGTACGGCGGGCCCGGTCGTCCGCGTCCGGCGGACCGGGGAGAGCGGGGAGGCGGTCCGTCATGGCCGAGACCAAGACGATCGTGCAGCAGCGGGGGACGAGGGTTCCGGCGCAGGATGGTCCTGTGGATCAGCGGATTCCGAGAGTGCCGGGCTTCGCGCAGTGGCCGGCCGAGGAGTCGCCCAAGCGCCGGGGCAAGGCGCTGCGCGAGCAGATAGCCCGCTCCGCGCATGCCGATTTCACCGCGGACCCGGCGCGGCCGGACGCAGTCACGGCGGTCGCGGAGTCCAGCAGGGGCCGGATCCCCGAGCTCACACCCCTGCGGGTGGGCCGCATGTCCGCGAACCCCTTCGCGTTCCTGCGCGGCTCCGCCGGACTCATGGCGTACGACCTGGCGCGCACCCCGGTGACCGGAATCGGCGCGCAGATCTGCGGAGACGCCCACGCGGGGAACTTCGGGTTGTACGGGGACGCGCGCGGCGGACTCGTCATCGACCTCAACGACTTCGACGAGACGGTCGTGGGCCCCTGGGAGTGGGATCTCAAGCGGCTGGTCACCTCGCTCGTGGTGGCCGGGCGCGTGGCGGGCGTGAGTGAGGCGACCTGCCGGGAGGCGGCCGCCGACGCGGCGGGGGCGTACCGGCGCACGATGCGGCTGATGGCCCGGATGCCGGCCCTGGAGGCCTGGCACGCGATCGCGAACGAGGAGCTCGTCTCGCACTCGGACGCCCACGACCTGATCGGCACGCTGGAGCGGGTGGCGGAGAAGGCCCGGCGCAACACGAGCGGTCGGTTCGCGGCCAAGTCCACCGAGACCCTGGAGGACGGCAGCCTGCGCTTCGTGGACGCGCCGCCGGTGCTGCGCCGGGTGTCGGACGCGGAGGCCGTGGCGGTGGCGGCCTCGCTGGAGGAGTACGTGTCCACGCTCGGCGAGGACCGGCTGCCGCTGCTCGCCCGGCACGCGATCCAGGATGTGGCCTTCCGCGTGGTCGGCACGGGCTCGGTCGGGACGCGGTCGTACGTCGTGCTGCTCCAGGACCACCGGGGCGCACCGTTCGTCCTGCAAGTGAAGGAGGCCAGGCCTTCGGCGCTCGCCCCGCATCTGCCGGTGGCCGGCTTCAAGGCGCCCGAAACGGAGCACGAGGGCCGCCGTGTGGTCCTCGGACAGAAGCGGATGCAGGTCGTCAGCGACATCCTGCTGGGCTGGACGACGGTCGAGGGACGCCCGTTCCAGGTAAGGCAGTTCAGGAACCGCAAGGGCAGCGTGGACCCGGCCGAGCTCACCGCCGACCAGCTGGACGACTACGGCCGCATGACGGGTGCGCTCCTGGCCCGTGCCCACGCGCACGGCGCCGACCCCCGTCTCATATCGGGTTACTGCGGGAAGACGGAGGAGCTGGACGAGGCGATGGCCGCCTTCGCGGTGGCCTACGCGGACCGTACGGAGGCGGACCACGCGGTGCTGGAGGCTGCGGTGCGCGAAGGGCGGATCGAGGCCGAGGTCGGGGTGTAAGGGGTGCAGTGGGTGTAGGGGGTCGGCGGAGGGCGTGAGGTGGGTGCGGGCGGGGCTGGTTGCCGGGTGAGGCTGCTGTGGGCGGGGTCGCTTGCCGGGTGAGGCCGCTGTGGTCGGTGTCGGCGGCTGCGGGGTGAGGCCGGCTGCAGGCTGAGGTCGTAGCGGGTGCTGGAGCAGGTGCCGGGGCGGTGGGCCGGAACGGGGGAGGTGCGGAAAGGGTGGCCTAGGCTGGACGGGTGACGACCCCGGAAGCTGCCGAGCCCATCCCGCCGCAAGAGCCCCAGCCGGCCGAGGCCCCGTCGGCCGAGGCCGAGCAGGCCGAGGCCCAGCAGGCCGAGGCCGAGCGGCCCGAGGCGCGGCTCGAGCGGGCCGTGCGGGCGGCTGAGCAGGCCCTGATCGAGTACGAGATCGCCGTCGAGACCTTCCGGGTCGAGGTGGAGAACTTCTCGCGGCTTCACCACCAGAAGCTCGGCCCGATGTACGCGCGGCTCGAAGAGCTCGACGCCCTGATCGCGGAGGCCAAGGCCGCGCGCACCGGCGACCCCGAGGACCTGCGGCTCGCACAGGAGCTGCGGGCCAGGGTGCTGCCGATGCCGGATGTGTCCGAGCTGTTCAACGAGTGGATCGACTCCGACGGCCTCTCCCCCGAGGCCGCCGCGATGCTCAACGAGCAGCCGGTCCGTGCGCCCGAGCGCGTGCGGCCCAGCGACGAGGCCCGCAAGCTCTACCGCGACCTCGTACGGCAGGCGCATCCGGATCTCGCTCAGGACGACAAGGAGCGGACCCGGCGCGACGAGTTCATCGTGCGGGTCAACGCCGCCTACGCGCGCGGTGACGAGACGCTGCTTCGCGAGCTCGCCGAGGAGTGGGCGGCCGGTCCCGTGCCGGCGGAGCAGCGGCCGAGCGAGAGCGAGGAGCTGTACGCACGCCTGGAGTGGCTCGCGCGGCGCAAGGAGCTGCTGTCGGTGGTCGCCCGGGACCTCGAGGAGGGGCCGATCGGCTCCATGCTGCGGATGGCGCCGGACGATCCGGACCGGCTGCTGGAGCAGATCGCCGAGCAGTTGCTCGCGCAGGTCGGCGAGCGCGAGGCGGAGCTGGCCTCGCTCACGCAGTAGCGGGCTCCCGAGTGCGTTCGGGCGGGCGCCGGGGCGGGCCGGGGTGCGGGGTCGGGTAGCGTCGGGGCATGGTTTTCGGTTCTGGTGTGCCCACGGTCGGCGTCGACGCGCTCTCTGACAGCGACTTCCTTCTGGACGTCCGTGAGGACGACGAGTGGCAGGCGGGTCATGCCGAGCATGCGCTGCACATTCCGATCAGTGATTTCGTCGCCCGTTACGGGGAGTTGACCGAGGCGGCGCCGCAGGACGGCAGGGTCAACGTCATCTGCCGTTCCGGCGGTCGCTCCGCCCAGGTCACGATGTACCTCGTGCAGCAGGGCATCGACGCGGTGAACGTGGCGGGCGGCATGGAGGCCTGGCACGCGGCCGGCCGCCCCGTCGTGGACGACAAGGGGCAGCCGGGCTTCGTGCTCTGACGCGAGCGGCGGGTCGGTCAGGGAGCGACCCGCGCGTCCGGGCTCAGGGCCGGGTCCCCCGGCTCGGAGCCGAGCCCCGCCCGAGCTCAGGCCAGCGTGTGGGTGGCGAGGAGTTCGCCGAGTGCCTCCTCGTGTGCGGCCGCCGGGCCGAGCGACAGCTCCAACTGCTTGGCCCAGGCGTGGTAGCGGTGCAGCGGGTAGTCCGTGTCCGCGCCGAAGCCGCCGTGCAGGTGCTGGGCGGTCTGTACGACCCTGCGGACGCCCTCCGAGGCCCAGATCTTCGCCACCGCGATGTCGCCCGCGGCCGGCAGCGCACCGCTAGCCCCCGAGGAGATGCGCCAAGCCGCCTGCCACAGCGTGACCTCCATGGCGCGCAGGTCGATGTAGCGGTCCGCGGCCTGTACGGCCACGGCCTGGAACGTGGCCACCGGGTACCCGAACTGCTCGCGCTTGCTGGTGTATTCGCTGGTCATGCCGAGCACGCCCTCGCCGAGGCCGAGCGCGAGCGCACACGTGCCGGTGGCGAGCAGGTGGTGCAGGGACTCCCAGGCGCCGTCGGCGTCGATCAGGTCGGAGGCGGCAATGCGGACGGATTCCAGGCGGAGTTCGGCATAGCGCTCGCCCGAGGTGGAGTACTGGTCGGCGTACGTGAGGCCGTCCCGTACCCGAGGCACGAGCGCCAGCACGGCGGCGCCCGCGGCGGTGTGCGCGGGGACGACCGTGTAGTCCGCGGTCTGCGCCCACGGCACCCCGGTCTGCACCCCGTCGAGCACCCAGTCCTCGCCGTCGCGGCGTGCGGTGACGGCGAGTTCGGCCCCGTCGTGGCCCGTGCGGCCGTTGCTGGCGACCGTCAGGACCGTGGTGCCGCGGGCGATGCCCGGCAGGATCCTGGCCTTCGCCTCGGAACTGCCGTACGTCTGGAGGGTCTTGGCGGCCGCGCTGTTCTCCAGGAGCGGGACGCGGGCGAGCACCTTCGCGGACTCGCGCAGCACGAGGCAGAGGGCGATGGCGTCCAAGCCGGCCCCGTCGTACTCCTCGGAGAGCAGCAGACTCAGCAGGTCCGCGTCCGCCAGCCTGGCCCACAGCGCACGGTCGAAGTCGTCGGACACGGCCTGGGGGCTGAGGGCCGGGCTCGGCACCGCGTCCGGTTCCACCCCGGCGAAGACCGCCTTGGCCGCCTCGACGGCCGCCTGCTGCTCTTCGGTGAAGTCGAAGTCCACTGCCTGTCCTCCCGTGCGCGCCGGCTGTGTCCGGCGGCGCCCGGTCACGCGGGCACCGCCATCTGACGGAGCGTCAAGATAGAACAGGTTCTAGAGGATTGGAATGGCGGCGCCGGAGTGCGTTGCCGTGCCCGGCGCCGCGCCGCTCAGCGGTCGAAGTCCAACTCCACCCGTTCCGTGGCCGGATGGGACTGGCAGGCGAGCACATAGCCGGCCTCCGTCTCCTCGGGCTCCAGCGCATAGTTGCGGTCCATGCGCACCTCGCCGTCGACGAGGAAGGCCCGGCAGGTGCCGCACACCCCGCCCTTGCAGGCGTACGGGGCATCCGGACGGTTGCGCAGCACGGTCTCCAGGAGCGACTCGCCCTCCCGCACCGGCCAGCTCCCCGAGCGTCCGTCGAGCTGGGCGGTCACGGTGCTGTGCGTGGGGGCGGAGGCCGGAGCCGGGGCCGCCGGTGCGGCGTCCACGTAGAAGATCTCCTCGTGGATCCGGGCCCGCCGCACGCCGAGGCCGCGCAGCGCGCGCTCGGCGCCCTGCACCAGACCGAGCGGCCCGCACAGGAACCATCCGTCGATCTCCCCGACCGGCAGCAGCGCGGGCAGCAGCCCGCTGAGCCGCTCCTCGTCGAGCCGCCCCGAGGGCAGACCCGCCTGCTGCTCCTCGCGGGACAGCACGGTGACCAGCTGGAATCGCTGCGGATAACGGTCCTTGAGGTCGGCCACCTCCTCCAGGAACATCGTCGAGGCCGCGGTGCGGTCGCTGCGTATGAGGCAGAAACGGGCCTCGGGCTGCCGCGCGAGCAGCGTCGAGACGATGGAGAGCACCGGTGTGATCCCGCTGCCGCCGACGATCGCCGCGAAGTGCCCGGGGCGCGGCTCCAGCGTGAAGCGGCCCGCGGGAGTCATCACGTCGAGCAGGTCGCCGACGGCGATCTCCTTGTTGGCATACGTGGAGAACTCGCCGCCCTCGACCAGGCGCACCCCCACCCGCACTTCGGCGGGACCGTCCGCCCCGAGCACGGGCGAGCACACCGAGTACGTGCGCCGGATCTCACCGCCGCCTGCCGCGCCTGCCGGGGTTGCTCCGGCCGCCGCGCCTTCCGCACCTTCCGCGCCCGATGCGCGGCGCCGTATCGCCAAGTGCTGGCCCGGCGCATAGCGGTACTCCGCGCGCAGCTCCGGCGGCACGGCGAAGGTCAGGGCCACGGAGTCGTCGGTGAGCCGGTCGACCGCGGACACCCGGAGCCCGTGGAAACGGGACTTGCCGGCCGTCATCACAACTCCTTGAAGTGGTCGAAGGGTTCACGGCAGCTCACGCACCGCCGCAGCGCCTTGCAGGCGGTGGACGAGAAGCGGCTGAGCAGCTCCGTCTCGGTGGAGCCGCAGTGCGGGCAGCGCACGGCGAGGGTCAGGGGTATCGGGCCGTCGGCCGGCTGCGGCCGGGGCGGGGCGATCCCGGACTCGGCCAGCTTGCGCCGGCCCTCCGCGGTGATGTCGTCGGTGGACCAGGCCGGGGCGAGCACCGTGCGCACGGTCACCTCGGCCACGCCCTCGGCGTGCAGCAGCTCCTCTATGTCCGAGGACATCGCCTCCACGGCCGGGCAGCCCGTGTACGTGGGGGTGATCTCGACCTGGACACGGCCGGGTGCGGACATCCGTACATCGCGCACGATGCCCAGCTCGCGCAACGTGACCATGGGCAGCTCCGGGTCGGGCACGGTGCCCGCGAGCTCGAGCAGCCGCTCCTCCAGCGGGGTGCGCGCGGCGGTCACCACGACGCCCCCGGGTGGCTGCGGTGCAGGTGCTGCATCTCGGCGAGCATCCGCCCGAACGGCTCGGTGTGCAGGCCCTGGCGCCCCGCGCCCGCGGCCCAGGCGCCATGGCGCGGGCCTTCGGGGACGGTGAGGGTGGCGCGCTCGATCACGGCGTTGACCGAGGCCAGCCAACGGGCTTCCAGCTCCTGCCAGTTGACCGCCTCCAGGCCGGCCACCGGCCGGAACATCTCGCCGCTGTAGCGCCACAGCGCGTCGAGCCCGCGCTGCATCCGGCGGTGGCTCTCGTCCGTGCCGTCGCCCAGGCGCAGCGTCCACTGCTCGGCGTGGTCCTGGTGGTACGCCACCTCCTTGACCGCCTTGGCCGCGAGCGGACCGAAGACCGGGTCGCCGGCCAACGCCTCGTACAGGAAGCGCTGATAGGTGGAGAAGAGGAGCTGGCGGGCGATGGTGTGGGCGAAGTCGCCGTTGGGCTGTTCGACCAGCTGGAGGTTGGTGAAGGCGCGCTCCTCGCGGAGGTACGCCAGCTCGTCCTCGTCGCGCGCCATCGAGAGCAGCACGCGGGCCTGGCCGAGCAGGTCGAGGGCGATGTTGGCGAGGGCCACCTCCTCCTCGAGCACCGGCGCGTGGCCGGCCCACTCGGCGAGGCGGTGCGAGAGCACCAGGGCGTCGTCGCCGAGGGCCAGGGCGGCGGTGGTTGCGGTGGCCGGTGCTCCGGCGGCGGCGGCGGTGGCGGTGGCCGGTGCGCCGGTGGTGGTCTCGGGGGTCGGGGTCACAGGTGCTTCACCCCGTCCGGGATCTCGTAGAACGTCGGGTGCCGGTACGGCTTGTCGGCGGCCGGCTCGAAGAACGGGTCCTTCTCGTCCGGCGACGAAGCGGTGATCGCGCTGGACGGGACCACCCAGATCGAGACGCCCTCGCTGCGCCGCGTGTACAGATCACGCGCATTGCGCAGGGCCAGCTCCGCGTCCGGTGCGTGCAGGCTGCCGGCGTGGGTGTGCGAGAGCCCGCGGCGCGAGCGCACGAACACCTCCCACAAGGGCCAGTCGCCGCTCATGCCGTTGCCTCCGTCGTCGTCTTCGTGCGAGTGGTGTGCTTCGCGGCGTGGGCGGCCGCCGCCTCCCGTACCCAGGCGCCCTCGTCGTGGGCCCGGCGGCGCTGGGTGATCCGCTGCTCGTTGCACGGCCCATTGCCCTTGAGGACGTCCCAGAACTCGGTCCAGTCGATGGCGCCGAAGTCGTGCTGCCCCCGCTCCTCGTTCCACCTCAGGTCCGGGTCGGGGAGGGTGAGGCCGAGCGCCTCGGCCTGCGGGACGCAGATGTCCACGAAGCGCTGGCGCAGCTCGTCGTTGGAGTGCCGCTTGATCTTCCAGGCCATGGACTGCGCCGAGTGCGAGGACTCGTCGTCCGGCGGGCCGAACATCATCAGCGAGGGCCACCACCAGCGGTTCACCGCGTCCTGCGCCATCGCGTGCTGCGCCTCGGTGCCGCGGCTGAGGGTGAGCAGCAGCTCGTACCCCTGGCGCTGGTGGAAGGACTCCTCCTTGCAGATCCGCACCATCGCGCGGGCATACGGCCCGTACGAACAGCGGCACAGCGGCACCTGGTTGGTGATCGCGGCCCCGTCCACGAGCCAGCCGATCGCGCCGACGTCGGCCCAGGTCAAGGTGGGGTAGTTGAAGATCGAGGAGTACTTCTGGCGGCCCGCGTGCAGCTTGTCGAGGAGCTCCTCGCGGCTGGTGCCGAGGGTCTCGGCCGCGCTGTAGAGGTACAGCCCGTGCCCCGCCTCGTCCTGCACCTTGGCCATGAGGATCGCCTTGCGGCGCAGCGAGGGCGCGCGCGTGATCCAGTTGGCCTCCGGCTGCATGCCGATGATCTCCGAGTGCGCGTGCTGCGCGATCTGGCGCACCAGCGTCGCGCGGTACGCCTCGGGCATCCAGTCCCGCGGCTCGATGCGCTCGTCGGCGGCCACGGCGGCGTCGAACGCCTCCGCATGGACGGCGTCCACTGCCGCCCGGTCCGCGTCTGTCACCGTCGCCATGCCCGGCCCCCTTGCCTCGGCGCTCGATCCTGCGTCGTCCGCTTCGGTGCGGCCGCCTGATCAATCTACCGACCGATCGTTCGGTCCGCTCGGTTTCCATGGTGGGACCGGCGGCCGTAGGGTGTCAAGCCTGTGGATAACGTCACGAGAGCTGTCCGTGGCGAGCGTCGCTGAGTACCGTTCCGGTCCGTAGCGGCAGCAGGCGGATGGGGATCGGGGCGGAATGGACGCGTACGACAAGGGCACGGGTGCGGGCCCGGGCACCTCACCTGCACCTGGCGCGGGGGAACCCGGCGCGGCCCCCGCCCCCGACGCCGACGGCACTTCCGAAGCCCCCGGCACCCCCCGCACCCCGGGCGACCTGACCGCCCTCACCCTCCCCTACCAGCTGGCCGCCGCCCTGGTCCTCGCCCTCATCGTGGTCGTCGGAGCGGTGCACATCGGGATGGTGTTCCTGCACGTGGCCCCGTCCAACACCGCCTCCAAGCAGTACGACAAGGCGGTGGACGGCTGGATCTACCCGGAGTTCGAGCAGAACTGGAAGCTGTTCGCCCCCAACCCGCTCCAGCAGAACATCGCCGTCCACGCCCGCGCCCAGGTGCGCACCGAGGACGGGCAGCGGCGCGAGACGGGCTGGATCAACCTCTCGGCACAGGACGGCGCCGCGATCGACGCCAACCTCGTGCCCAGCCACACCCAGCAGAACGAACTGCGCCGGGCCTGGGACTTCTACGTCGGCTCCCACACCAGCGACAACGTCTCCAACGGCCTGCGCGGCGACCTCTCCGAGCGCTACCTGCGCCGGATCGCCCTGCTCCGCTTCGACCGCGAGCCCCTCGGCGGCACCGTGGAGCGCATCCAGCTGCGCTCGACCACGACCAATGTGCAGCCGCCGGAGTGGAGCGGCGAGAAGCTCGACACGCGGCCTTCCGTCCGTGAACTGCCCTGGTGGACGGTCACGTCCCGCGACCGTGAGGTGAGCGACCGATGAGCGGCAACCAGCAGTCCGTGGCGGCCGGGCGCGGCCTCGGCCGGTCCGTCGCCGACGGCGTTCTCCGCGTGACGGGTGCGGCCCTCGGCCCGTACCAGAGCGCGATCATCCGGATCGGTTTCTCGCTGACCTGGCTGCTCTTCCTGCTGCGCGAGTTCCCGCACCGCCATGAGCTCTACGGCCCCGACGGGCCCTGGAGCTGGGACATGGCGCAGCAGCTGATCGCGGACAACCGCGCCTTCACCGTGCTGATGTGGGACGACGGGCGCGGCTGGTTCGAGCTCGTCTATCTGCTCGCCGTGCTCTCCAGCGCGCTGCTGCTGCTCGGCTGGCGGACCCGGACGATGTCCGTGCTCTTCATGGTCGGCGTGCTCTCGCTGCAGAACCGCAGCGTGTTCATGGGGGACGGCGGCGACAACGTCATCCACCTGATGTCGATCTACCTGATCTTCACCCAGTGCGGCCGGGTCTGGTCCCTCGACGCCCGCCGCGCGGCCCGCCGGCCGGACGCCGCCGACCGCGTGGGCCCCGTCCTGTGGTGCGTGCTCGGCGCGGTGCTGCTCTTCGCCACGCTCACGGGCAAGTTCGACTGGGAGACGGAGCTCCCCTGGAACCTGCCGGTCGTCCCGTATCTGCTCTGGGGCGTGTGGCTGGGGACGGCGCTGAGCGCGTGCATCCGCCGGTACGGAGGCGAGCAGCCGCGGATCCTCGCCGACGTCACCCGCAACCTGCTGCACAACACCGCACTCGTCGTGATCATGGCCGAGGCCTGCCTCATCTACGCGACGGCGGGCTGGTACAAGATCCAGGGCAGCCGATGGCAGGACGGCACCGCCGTGCACTACCCGCTGCACCTCGACTACTTCTCGCCCTGGCCGGCCCTGTCCGAGCTGCTCTCCTCGTACGGCCTGCCGCTGATGCTGATCACCTACGGCACGGTCGCGGTCCAGGTCGCCTTCCCCTTCACGCTGTTCAACCGGCGTGTGAAGAACGTGCTGCTCGCCGCGATGATCACCGAGCACGCGGTGATCGCGGTCATCCTCGGTCTGCCGTTCTTCTCGCTCGCGATGATCGCGGCGGACGCGGTCTTCCTGCCGACGGGCTTCCTGCGCCGCCTCGGCCGCTTCTCCTCCCGAGTCCTGTACGAAGGTCTGCTGCCGCGCCGCTTCGCGAAGCTGCCGGAGCAGCGCGACGGCGGCGCGGACGGCGAGGATCGCGACGGAAGGACGGAGCGGGAACCGGACAGCCGGGGCAGCGCGGGCAGCCCGGACAGCGTGGAGCACGCGCGCGCGTAGGCTCCTCGGTATGAGCGAGAGCACGGCGGAAGGCAGCACGCACGGCCCATCCGAAGAAGCCGTCACCGATGCCGTCACCGATGCCGTACGGACCTGGCGCACCCGCGCCGACGCGTGCGTCCTCCTCGACGGCTTCCACGCCCTCAAGCACGCCCTGCGCTTCGGCGCCGAGATCCCGCTCGTCCTCACCTCGGACCGGCAGGGCGCATTCGACCTCGCGGCCGAGCTCGCCCCTGACGTGACCGGGGAGCTGGCCGCACGGGCCGTCGCCGTCCCCGACGAGGTGCTGCGCACGCTCGTGCCCCGCCTGCACCCGACGCGGATCGCGGCCCTCGCGGTACGGCCCTCGCGTAGCGCCCAACTCGCCGCCTTGGCGGCCCCGTCCCGCACCGCACCGGTCGTCGTCCTCGACCAGCCGCGCAACCTCGGCAACGCGGGCGCGGTGATCCGCCTCGCGGCCGGCTTCGGTGCGACCGGAGTGGTCACCACGGGCACGCTCGACCCCTGGCACTCCACCGTCGTACGAGGGGCGGCGGGCCTGCACTTCGCCACGGCCGTGGAGCACCTGGACGTGGCCGAGCTGCCCGCCGGACCGCTGTTCGCCCTCGACCCGGAGGGCAAGGACATCCGCTCGTACGAGATCCCCGACGACGCGCTGCTCGCCTTCGGCTCGGAGCGCAGCGGGATCTCACCCGAACTCCGCGCCCGCGCCGACCACTTGGTGTCCCTGCCGATGCGGTCCCAGGTCTCCAGCTACAACCTGGCGACCAGCGTCGGCATGGCCCTGTTCCACTGGTCGGCGGGGCACGAGTTCAGCTGACACCAACCGGGCGGCTCACGCCTCCCGGCGCACCTCCACCACACGGAACCGGTTCGAGACGAACGCCCCGTCGCACAGCGCCGCATTGGCCGCCGGGTTGCCGCCCGAGCCGTGGAAGTCCGAGAAGGCCGCGGTCTGATTGACATAGACCCCGCCCGTCAGGTTCAGCGAGAGCTGGGCGCACTCCTCCAGGCAGGCCTCCTCCACGGCACGCTCCACCTCCTCCGAGGTGGTGTACGCGCCCACCGTCATCGCGCCCTTGTCGCGCACCGTGCGCCGAAGGAGTTCCACCGCGTCCGCCGAGGAGTCGACGGCGACGGCGAACGAGACCGGGCCGAAGCATTCGCTGAGGTACGCGGCCTCGGCGTCGGGCTTGGCGCCGTCCAGCTTGACGATGACGGGCGTACGCACGACCGCGTCCGGGAAGTCCGGGTTCGCCACTTCCCTTGTGGGCAGGGCGACTTCACCCAGGCCGGGAGCGGCCTCCAGGCGGGCCTTCACGTCCGGGTTGACCAGGGCGCCAAGGAGCGCATTGGCCCGGGCGTCGTCGCCGAGCAGGCCGGAGACCGCGCCCGCGAGGTCGGTGACGACCTCGTCGTAGGACTTCGGGCCCGCGTCGGTGGTGATGCCGTCGCGGGGGATCAGCAGGTTCTGCGGGGTGGTGCACATCTGGCCGCTGTAGAGCGAGAGCGAGAAGGCCAGGTTGGACAGCATGCCCTTGTAGTCGGCGGTGGAGTCGATCACCACCGTGTTGACGCCGGCCTTCTCCGTGTAGACCTGTGCCTGGCGCGCGTTGGCCTCCAGCCAGTCGCCGAAGGAGGTCGAGCCCGTGTAGTCGATGATCCGGATCTCGGGGCGCAGAGCGAGGGTCTTCGCGACGCCCTCGCCGGGCCGCTCGGCCGCCAGGCACACGAGGTCGGGGTCGAACCCGGCCTCGGCGAGCACCTCGCGCGCCACCTGCACGGTGAGCGCGAGCGGCAGCACCGCGCGCGGGTGCGGCTTGACCACCACGGGGTTGCCGGTGGCGAGGGAGGCGAAGAGGCCCGGATACCCGTTCCACGTCGGGAAGGTGTTGCAGCCGATCATCAGCGCGATGCCGCGCGGCACGGCCGTGAACTGCTTGCGCAGGTTCAGCGGATCGCGCTTGCCCTGGGGCTTGCTCCAGTCCGCCGCGCCGGGCGTGCGGGTCTGCTCGGCGTACGCGTACGCCACCGCCTCCATACCGCGGTCCTGCGCGTGCGGGCCGCCGGCCTGGAACGCCATCATGAACGCCTGGCCGCTGGTGTGCATGACCGCGTGCGCGAACTCATGGGTGCGGGCGCTGATCCGCGCCAGGATCTCCAGGCACACATGGGCGCGCGCCTCCGGTCCGGCGTCGCGCCAGGCCGGGATCGCGGCGCGCATCGCGGGCAGCAGCACGTCGAGATCGGCGTGCGGATACGAGACGCCCAACTCGATCCCGTACGGCGAGACTTCACCGCCGTCGGCCGCGGAACCGCCCACCCAGCCGTCGGTGCCGGGCTGGCCCAGGTCCATCCGCGTGCCGAGCAGCGCGTCGAAGGCCGCCTTGCCCTCGGCGGCGCCCAGGCTGCCGTCGACGGCGGAGCCCTCGCCGTACGCCTTCGGGTGCTCGGGGTGGGGCGACCAGTACGCACGCGTGGCGATCGCTTCGAGCGCCTTGAAGAGCGTGGGGCTGTGCTTCTCGGTCAGCTGGTGTGCGGTGAGCTGGGCGGCCATGGAGACCAACTCCTCCTCCTGCCGGTTCGACGCTGAACCGGTGAGCTGGGCGGGGACATACGGGCTGGGCTGCGACTTACAGGCTGCCGCTGGGCAGAGAGGTGCGACGAGAGCTAGAGTAACCGAACGATCGGTCGGGACAAGGGGGTCCGGGCAACCTGTGGAAAACCCGTACGGGAGGATCGCGGACATGACATCGAGCGACCGCGCAGCCTCGGAGCCGCAGGACCGCATCCCCTCGGGAGCCGCGGCCACCCAGGGGCCGGCGACCCCCTCGGAATCCGCGCAGCCGCAGGACCGCACACCCGGGCCCGCGTTCTCCGTGGCCGTCGTCGGCACCGGCACCATGGGCCAGGGCATCGCCCAGGTCGCCCTGCTCGCCGGTCATCACGTGTACCTGCACGACGTGGCCGAGGGCCGGGCCAAGGCGGCCGTCGGCGAGATCACCGCGCGCCTGGACCGCTTGGTGGAGAAGGGCCGCATCACCTCGGGCGCCCGGCATCAGGCGCGTGCGCGGCTCGTTCCCGTGACGACACCCGGCGCCCTGTTCGGCTGCGGTCTGGTCATCGAGGCGGTGACCGAACAACTGGCCGTGAAGCAGGAGCTGTTCAAGGAGCTCGAGAAGATCGTCGAGGACGACTGCATCCTCGCCACGAACACCTCCTCCCTCTCCGTCACGGCCATCGCCGGCGCCCTGCGCGTCCCCGGCCGCTTCGTGGGCCTGCACTTCTTCAACCCCGCGCCGCTGCTCCCCCTCGTCGAGGTGGTCAGCGGCTCCGCGACCGACGAGGCCGTCACCACGCGTGCGTACGAACTCATGAAGAGCTGGGGCAAGACCCCCGTGCGCAGCGCCGACACCCCGGGCTTCATCGTCAACCGGATCGCCCGCCCCTTCTACGCGGAAGCGTTCCGCCTGTACGAGGAGCGGGCCGCCGACCCTGCCACGATCGACGCGGTCCTGCGCGAGTGCGGCGGCTTCAAGATGGGCCCCTTCGAACTCACCGACCTGATCGGCCAGGACGTCAACGAGGCCGTGACACGCTCGGTCTGGGAGTCCTTCTTCCAGGACCCCAAGTTCACGCCCTCGCTCGCCCAGCAGCGCCTGGTCCAGTCGGGACGGCTCGGCCGCAAGTCAGGCCAGGGCTGGTTCTCGTACGAGGAAGGCGCCTCGAAGCCCGAGCCGCCCGCCGAGCCGCCCGCCGACGCGCCCCGCACCGTCACCGTGCACGGCGACCTGGGCCAGGCGAAGACCCTGGTGCGGCTCGCCCAGGAGGCAGGGCTCCAGGTCGAGTTCGAGGACGACCCTGAGCCGTACATCGAACTGCCCGGCGGCGGGCTGCTGTTCGCGACCGACGGCCTGCCCGCGGGTGCCTATCCGGGCGAGGACGTTGTCGTCTTCGACTGGTCCTTCGACTACGCGAAGGCCACCCGCATCGCCCTGGCCGCGGGACCGCGCACCGGGGAGCGGGCCCGCAGCGAAGCGGCCGGGTTCTTCCAGGCGCTGGGCAAGAAGGTCACGCATATCCGCGACGTCCCCGGCATGATCGTGGCGCGCACCGTCGCGATGCTCGTGGACCTGGCCGCCGACGCCGTCGCGCGCGAGGTCACGAGCGAGCAGGACGCCGACACCGCGATGCGCCTGGGCGTCAACTACCCGGTCGGGCTGCTCGAATGGGCCGCCGGGACGGGCGAGCTCGCCGTCGCGCTCGTCCTGCGCAACCTGCACGAGTACCACCCCACCGGCCGCTACGGACCCACCCCGGGCCTGCTCGGCCGCATCGATCCACTGGAGTACGGGGACCTGCGATGACCACCGCCAAACGCGACACCTACACCCCCGAGTCCCTCCTCGCCGTGGCCGTCCAGGTCTTCAACGAGCGCGGCTACGACGGCACTTCCATGGAGCACCTCTCCAAGGCGGCGGGCATCTCGAAGTCCTCGATCTACCACCACGTGGCCGGCAAGGAGGAGCTGCTGCGCCGCGCCGTGAGCCGCGCCCTCGACGGGCTCTTCGCGATCCTCGACGAGGAGCAGGCACGCGAGGGACGGGCCGTGGACCGCCTCGAACACGTCACGCGCCGCATGGTGGGCGTCCTGACGAGCGAACTCCCTTACGTGACCCTCCTCCTGCGCGTCCGCGGCAACACCGAGACCGAGCGCTGGGCGATGGACCGCCGCCGCGACTTCGACCACCGCGTCGCCGACCTCCTGAAGGCGGCGATCGCGGAGGGCGACCTGCGCGAGGACGTGGAGGCCCGCCTCGCCACGCGCCTCCTCTTCGGCATGATCAACTCCCTGGTGGAGTGGTTCCGCCCGGACGCCCGCGGCGCGGACGGCGCGGAGATCGCGGATGCGGTGGTGCAGTTGGCGTTCCGAGGGCTCCGTATCGAGGACTGATCGGCCGGCCCCGACACCGGCCGGAGGCACGACCGACCCGCCCCGGACACCGACCGGCGTCCCGACCGACCGAAAGCCGCAATCCGACGTGAGGGGACGGGGTGGGGGTGTGATGTCACACGGGCACTCCCCACCCGGACGTACACGCTCGCAGACCTGCGGCGCCATTGCCCGTGTGAGCAGAACACCCCCACCCCGGCCCCGCCCCACGACGAAACCGCATGCGCGGAAGCCGCATGCGCGGAAGCCGCATGCGCGGAAGCCGCATGCGCGGAAGCCGCACGCGCGGAACCCGCACGCGCCGTACGACAGCCGCCGAACCAGGACCCCTCGCCGGGCCGTCGCCGCGTCGCTAGCATCCGGGGCATGACCGAGATCGACCCCGTCACCCACAACCGCCAGGCCTGGGACCGCGAGGTCGAGCGGGAGAACGAGTGGTCACGGCCCGTTTCGCCCGAGGTCGTCGCCAAGGCGCGGGACGGCCAGTGGTCGATCGTGCTCATCGGGTACGAGACCGTGGACCCCGCCTGGTTCCCGCCGGACCTCACCGACTGCGACGTCCTCTGCCTCGCCTCCGGCGGCGGACAGCAGGGCCCGGTGCTCGCCGCGGCCGGAGCCCGCGTGACCGTGTTCGACAACTCGCCGCGCCAGCTGGCGCAGGACGAGATGGTCGCCGAACGCGAGGGGCTCGATCTGCGCACGGTGCTCGGCGACGCCCGCGACCTCAGCGCGTTCCCGGACGCCTCGTTCGACCTGGTGGTGCACCCGGTCTCCAACCTCTTCATCCCCGAACTGGCCCCGGTGTGGCGGGAATGCCACCGCGTGCTGCGCCCCGGCGGCACGCTGCTGTCCGGCTTCGTCAACCCGGACGTCTACCTCTTCGACGCGGAGGCACTCGACACACGCGGAGAGCTCGTCGTGCGCCACCGGCTGCCGTACAGCGATCTCACGCACCTGGAGCCCGGCGAGCGGGAGCGGCTGTGGGGCGCACAGGCGCCGCTGGAGTACAGCCACACGCTCACCGAGCAGATCGGCGGCCAGATCGCCGCCGGTTTCGCCATCACCGGCTGGGCGGAGGCACCCCACCACTCGGACGCGACGGCCGGCTGGCTGCCGGGCTACTTCGCCACGAAGGCGGTCAAACCCTCTGCCTAGAAAGGAAATTCGACCAGGGCGCCGCCGCCTTCCCCCTCAAGCCTCCGGATCCAGATCCGTCTCCTCGAACACCAGCAGCGTCCGCGTACTCAGAATCTCCGGCATCGACTGCAACCGCGTAAGGACCAGCTCCCGCAGCGTGCGGTTGTCCGGCGTGTGCACCAGGAGCAGAACGTCGAAGTCGCCGCTCACCAGGGCGATATGGGCCGCCCCCGGGAGCGCGCGCAACTGTTCGCGGACCGTGCGCCACGAGTTCTGCACGATCTTCAGGGTGATGTACGCGGACGCCCCCTGCCCCGCCCGCTCGTGATTCACCCGCGCCCCGAAGCCGCGGATCACCCCGTCCTCGATCAACCGGTTGATGCGTGCGTACGCATTCGCGCGCGAGACATGGACGTGCTCGGCCACGGAGCGTATCGAGGCGCGACCGTCCGTCTGCAGCATCCGCAGGATCGAGCGGTCGATGGAGTCGAGCGGGCGCGGCGGCATCTCGGCGGCCTCCGGCACCGGGGCGCCGGACTCGGGCGCCCGCTCGGAACCGTCCTCGGCCATTCGTTCAGATGCCATGTCCCCCCGCCTCCCTACCATGGACGTAATGCATCTATCCCAGGCTGTGGAGAACCGTTTGTCCACAGCCTGGAGGGGCCTGTAGCCAAAATGTGCCGGCGACCGAACAATCGGTTGGTGAGGCGCGTCACAGCCGCGCCGCCGAGGCACTCCTGCGAAGGAGCCGCCGAGCCGCTCCCACAAGGAGGTGCAAGTGGTGTCTACGCGCACAGGACGCAGCACACCGGTGATGGAGCAGCGGGGGACCCACCAGCCCACCCCGCCGCCCGCCTGGAAGCCCCGCACGGATCCCGCCCCGCTGTTGCCGGACCCCGAGCCCTACCGGGTCCTGGGCACGAGCCGGGCGGCCGAGGCCGACTCCACGCTGCTGCTCAAGCTGTACGGGGAGCTGGTGCGCGGGCGCCGGTACAACGCGCAGGCGACCGCCCTCACCAAGCAGGGCCGCCTCGCGGTCTACCCGTCGACCACCGGCCAGGAGGCCGCCGAGGTCGCCGCGGCGATGGTCCTCCAGGAGCAGGACTGGCTCTTCCCCAGCTACCGGGACACCCTCGCCGCCGTCGCCCGCGGGCTCGACCCCGTGCAGGCCCTCGGACTGCTTCGCGGCGACTGGCACACCGGCTACGACCCGTACGAGCACCGCATAGCCCCGCTCAGCACCCCCCTCGCCACCCAGCTGCCGCACGCCGTGGGCCTCGCGCACGCCGCCCGCCTCAAGGGCGACGACGTCGTGGCGCTCGCCATGGTCGGCGACGGCGGCACCAGCGAGGGCGACTTCCACGAGGCGCTGAACTTCGCGGCCGTGTGGCAGGCCCCCGTGGTCTTCCTCGTGCAGAACAACGGCTTCGCGATCTCCGTGCCGCTCGCCAAGCAGACCGCCGCCCCGTCGCTGGCCCACAAGGCCGTCGGCTACGGGATGCCGGGCCGCCTGGTCGACGGCAACGACGCGGCGGCGATGCACGAGGTCCTGAGCGAGGCCGTACGCAACGCACGGGCGGGGCGCGGCCCGACGCTGGTCGAGGCCGTCACGTACCGGATGGACGCGCACACCAACGCCGACGACGCCACGCGCTACCGCAGCGACGCCGAGGTCGAGACCTGGCGCGCGCACGACCCGGTCGCGCTGATGGAGCGCGAGCTGACCGGCCGCGGGCTGCTCGACGAGCAGCGGATCGAGGCCGTACGGCAGGACGCGGAGGAGTTCGCGGCCCGCCTGCGCCAGGGGATGAACGCGGATCCGGTGCTCGACCCCATGGACCTGTTCACCCATGTCTACGCGGAGCAGACCAGCCAACTGCGCGAGCAGGCCGCCCAGTTGCGGGCCGAGCTCGACGCCGAGGCCGAGGCCGAGGCCGCGTCCGGAGCGGAGCAGGAGCGATGAGCACCGCCACCAGCACAGCCGCCGGCCGTACGGGCACCAAGCCGGCCACCATGGCGCAGGCCCTCCAGCGGGCCCTGCGCGACTCCCTGGCCGAGGACCCGGCGGTCCATGTGATGGGTGAGGACGTCGGCACGCTCGGCGGCGTCTTCCGCATCACCGACGGGCTCGCCAAGGAGTTCGGCGAGGACCGCGTCACCGACACCCCGCTCGCCGAGGCGGGCATCCTCGGCACCGCGGTCGGCATGGCCATGTACGGGCTGCGGCCCGTCGTGGAGATGCAGTTCGACGCCTTCGCCTACCCGGCGTTCGAGCAGCTGATCTCGCACGTGGCGAAGATGCGCAACCGCACCAAGGGCGCCATGCCCCTGCCCCTGACCATCCGTGTGCCGTACGGTGGCGGCATCGGCGGAGTCGAGCACCACTGCGACTCCAGCGAGGCGTACTACATAGCGACCCCCGGACTGCACGTCGTCACGCCGGCCACCGTCGAGGACGCGTACGGACTCCTGCGTGCCTCGATCGCCTCCGACGACCCGGTGATCTTCCTGGAGCCCAAGCGGCTCTACTGGTCGAAGGGCTCCTGGAACCCCGAGGCGCCCACGGCCGTGGAGCCGATCGGCAAGGCGGTGGTCCGCCGGACCGGCCGCAGCGCCACCCTCATCACGTACGGGCCCTCGGTCCCGGTCTGCATGGAGGCCGCCGAGGCCGCGCAGGCCGAGGGCTGGGACCTCGAAGTGGTCGATCTGCGCTCGCTGGTGCCCTTCGACGACGAGACGGTCTGCGCATCCGTGCGGCGCACGGGCCGTGCGGTGGTCGTGCACGAGTCGGGCGGCTTCGGCGGCCCCGGCGGCGAGATCGCCGCGCGCGTCACCGAGCGCTGCTTCCACCACCTGGAGGCGCCGGTGCTGCGCGTCGCCGGGTTCGACATCCCGTATCCGCCGCCGATGCTGGAGCGCCACCACCTGCCCGGGGTCGACCGGATCCTGGACGCGGTGGCCCGGTTGCAGTGGGAGTCCGAGGGCGGGCTCGAAGGGGGGAGCGTCTGATGGCGCAGGTCCTCGAGTTCAAGCTGCCCGACCTCGGTGAGGGCCTGACGGAGGCGGAGGTCGTCCGCTGGCTGGTCTCCGTGGGCGACGTGGTCGCCGTGGACCAGCCGGTGGTCGAGGTGGAGACGGCCAAGGCGATGGTCGAGGTCCCCTGCCCCTACGCGGGCGTGGTGACGGCCCGCTTCGGCGAGGAGGGCACCGAACTCCCGGTCGGTGCACCACTGTTGACGGTGGCGGTGGGCGCCTCGCCCGACGCCGTCCATGAAGGCGCCGCGAAGAGCACCGAATCCGAGGGTTCGGGCAATGTCCTTGTCGGCTACGGCACCGGCGCCGCGCCCGCGCGGCGGCGCAGGGTGCGGGCCGGACTGACGGGCGCGCCCGGTTCCACGGCCGGGGCTGCTGCCGCGCCCTCGCCTTCTCCGCAGGCTGCGCCTGCTTCGCGTGACGGCGCCCCGGAGTTCGCCCAGGCGCCGGTGTCGGGGCACGTGGCGGCACCGGCCCCCGCCGCTCCCCCCGCCGAGGGCCCCGTCCCGGTGATCTCCCCGCTCGTGCGCCGACTGGCCCGCGAACACGGTCTCAATCTGCGGGAGTTGACGGGCTCGGGTCCGGACGGGCTCATCCTGCGCGCCGATGTCGAGTACGCCATACGGGCAGGGGCGGTCGAGCAGGCCCCCGGCGCGACTCCCGCTCCCAAGGCACCCGCCGGGCCGACCGCGGCATCCGTGCCGTCCGGCGAGGGCACCCGTATCCCGCTGCGCGGGGTCCGCGGCGCCGTGGCCGACAAGCTCTCCCGCAGCCGGCGCGAGATCCCCGAGGTCACCGTCTGGGTGGACGCGGACGCCACGGAACTGATGCACGCACGCACGGCGATGAACGCCTCGGGCGGACCGAAGATCTCGCTGCTCGCGCTCTTCGCCCGGATCTGCACGGCCGCGCTCACGCGCTACCCGGAGCTCAACTCCACGGTGGACACGGCCGCCCGCGAGATCGTCCAGCTGGACCGCGTCCATCTGGGCTTCGCCGCGCAGACCGAGCGCGGACTGGTGGTCCCGGTGGTGAAGGACGCGCACGCCAAGGGCGCGGAGGCGCTCACGGCCGAGTTCGCGCGGCTCACCGAAGTGGCGCGCGAAGGGCGGCTGACCCCGGCCGAGCTGACGGGCGGCACGTTCACGCTGAACAACTACGGGGTGTTCGGCGTGGACGGCTCGACGCCGATCATCAACCACCCCGAGGCGGCGATGCTCGGCATCGGCCGGATCGTGGCCAAGCCCTGGGTGCACCAGGGCGAGTTGGCGGTACGCCAGGTGGTGCAGCTCTCGCTCACCTTCGACCACCGTGTGTGCGACGGCGGCACGGCGGGCGGGTTCCTGCGCTACGTCGCTGACTGCGTGGAACAGCCCGCGGTGCTGCTGCGCACGGTGTGAGCCCACGGGGCGCGGCCGGACGACGACCGCCCGCGCCCCGGCCGCGTCCGCCACTCCGCCGGGCCCCGCGTACGGGAGGTGTGACGGAAGTCCCCCCGCACCCGGGCCGTTCGAAGGGGTAGCAAAGATCCAACGCGCGGCCATACTCGTCGGGTGACCACGTATGACGCCGTAGTGCTCGCCGGGGGCGCGGCCAAGCGCCTGGGGGGAGTGGACAAGCCCGCCGTGCAGGTGGGCGGGCGTGCGCTGCTCGACCGGGTGCTCGGCGCGTGTGCGGCGGCGGGCACCACGGTGGTCGTCGCACCGCCGCGGCCGACGGTGCGTCCCGTCGTATGGGCCCGTGAAGAGCCCGCGGGCGGCGGCCCGCTCGCCGCGCTGGCGGCGGGAGTCGACGCGCTGGAGCGCGCCCGCGAGCACCGGGAGCCGGAGCCTGCCGACGCAGACCAGGCCCCCGCAGACCGGCCCCTGGAGCGCGCCGACGCAGACCGGGCCCCCACATATCGGCCCCCGGAGCACAACTCCGCAGACTCGTCCTCCGAGCCCGCCCCCGACCTCCTCCTCGTCCTCTCCGCGGACCTCCCCTTCCTCGCCGACGAGACCGTCGGCCTGTTGCTCGGCGCCCTCGACGCGGCGGAGCAGGCGGCCGAGGCGCCGCTCGACGGGGCGCTGTTCACCGATTCCGGCGGCCGCGACCAGCCCCTCGTCGCCGTGTACCGCCGCTCCGCGCTGCGCCACGGACTCGACCGGCTGCGCGCCGAACACGGCGGCCTGACCGGGCTGCCCCTCAGACTGCTCACCACCGGACTCGCGCTCACCCGGGTGACCGAGCCGGAAGGCTCCCGTGCCGCGTTCGACTGCGACACCTGGGAGGACATCGCCGAAGCCCGGGCACGTATCAGGGAGCATGAACGCGTGCTGGATGAATGGATCACCGCAGTCAAGGACGAACTGGGTCTCGACCTGGACGTCGACACCGCCCTGCTCCTCGACCTCGCCCGCGACGCCGCCCACGGGGTGGCGCGGCCCGCGGCGCCGCTGACGACCTTCCTCGTCGGCTATGCGGCGGCGCGCGCGGGCGGCGGGCCTGAAGCGGTAGCCGAGGCCACCCGCAAGGCCGTGGCGCTCGCGGCCCGCTGGGCCGACGAGGACCGCCCCGACACGAAGCCCGACGCCGAGTGACCGCGCACCCCGCGCCCCGCCCGGGCCGCCGCGCGCCGCAGGCCGCACCGGCCCGGCGCTACTCCGCGCAGACCGGCCCCGGTCACCTCGCGTCCGACGACGGCGATCTCGACGTCGACGAGGCGCTCGCCCTCGTCAACGAGGCCGCGGGCAGGCCCGGTTCGGCGCCGGGTGGCCCGCACCCCCACGCGGGCGGCCCGAACCCGGGACGGCCCGACTCCCACCCGGGCGCAGCCGCCGGTGCGGACCAGGTCCCCGGCGGCCGCGCCCCCGAGCACCCGCACCCTTCGGTTCCCTCCGCCGCCGGCGGAACGGCGGCGCAGACCGGACACAAGAAGCACGACCACCCCCGTGCGACCCCGTGGCCGGAGGCCCGTGCCCGCGCGGCCCAGGCGGCCCGCCGCGCCCCCCGGCGCGAAGCGGTCGCCGTTCCGCTCGACGCAGCGCTCGGCCGGATCCTCGCCACTCCGCTCACCGCCCTCACCGACCTGCCCTCCTTCGACACCTCCGCCATGGACGGCTGGGCGGTCGCGGGCCCCGGCCCCTGGGACGTACGGCCGGACGCGATCCTGGCCGGGCACGCCCGGCCGGCTTCGCTCGCGGACGGCGAGGCGGTACGGATCGCCACCGGCGCCCGCGTGCCGCAGGAGGCCACCGCCGTGCTGCGCAGCGAGCACGGGGCGCTCGACGACCACGGCGGGCTGCACCCGCAGCGCGAGGTGGTGCACGGCCAGGACATCCGGCCGCGCGGCCAGGAGTGCCGCAGCGGCGACCAGTTGCTGCCCGCCGGCTCCGAGGTCACGCCCGCCGTGCTCGGACTCGCCGCGGCCGCGGGCTACGACGAACTGCGGGTGATCGCCCGGCCCCGGGCCGAAGTGCTGATCCTGGGCGACGAGTTGCTCACCGAAGGGCTCCCGCAGGAGGGCCTGATCCGGGACGCGCTCGGCCCGATGCTGCCGCCCTGGCTGCGCAGCCTCGGCGCCGAGGTCATCGCCGTACGCAGGATCGGTGACGACGCGCAGGACCTGCTCAAGGCGGTCGGGGAGTCCCCCGCGGACGTCGTCGTGACCACCGGCGGCACCGCCTTCGGACCGGTCGACCACGTCCACCCCACGCTGCGCGCCCTCGGCGCCGACCTGCTCGTGGACGGGGTGCAGGTGCGGCCCGGCCACCCGATGCTGCTTGCCCAACTGCCCGGCGGGCGCCACCTCGTGGGCCTGCCCGGCAATCCGCTGGCCACCGTCTCCGGCCTGCTCACGCTCGCCGAGCCGCTGCTCCGCAGGCTCGCGGGACGCCCGGCCGTGGAGCCGTATCACGCCCCCACGCGCGAGGAGATCCACGGCCACCCGTACGACACCCGTCTCGTGCCCGTGGTGCTGCGCGGCGAGCGGTCCGAGGAGGCCGTGCCGCTGCACTACAACGGGCCCGCGATGCTGCGCGGGATCGCCGCGTCCGACGGGCTCGCGGTGGTGCCGCCGGGCGGTGCCAAGCCGGGACAAGAGCTGGAGATCCTCGATCTGCCGTGGGCGTTGTCGACGCTCTCGTCGCCCGCGGCATATTCGGCAGGGGGATGTTTCACGTGAAACAGCACGGCAGCGATGTGATGGCGCGCAAGGCCGATGAGCGCTTCACCAACGGCCGGATCCATCTGCCCCGGCGGGTCGTGGAACGCCCGATGCGCCAGGTCGCCAAGCGCCTCATCATGGCGCTGACCGTCCTGGTCGCCACCGGCCTGATCGTCTACTTCGACCGCGACGGCTACCACGACAACACCGACAACGGCGTCGACTTCCTCGACTCCTTCTACTACGCGACCGTCACGCTCTCGACCACCGGCTACGGCGACATCGTCCCGGCCAGCGACGCGGCGCGGCTCGTCAACATCTTCGTCATCACACCCCTGCGTGTGCTCTTCCTGATCATCCTGGTCGGCACCACTCTCGAGGTCCTCACCGAACGCACCCGGGAGGAGTGGCGGCTGAACCGCTGGAGGTCTGCCTTGCGTGACCACACCGTCGTCGTCGGCTTCGGCACCAAGGGCCGTTCGGCGATCCAGACCCTGTGCGCCACTGGTCTGAAGAAGATGCAGATCGTGGTGGTCGACCCCAGCAACAAGGTGATCGAGGCCGCCACGGCCGAGGGCTTCGTGGGCGTGGTCGGCGACGCCACCCGCAGCGATGTGCTGCTCCGCGCCGAGCTGCAGAAGGCCCGCCAGGTCGTCATCGCCACCCAGCGCGACGACACCGCGGTCCTGGTGGCCCTCACCGCACGGCAGTTGAACCGCTCGGCGAAGATCGTGGCTGCCGTACGCGAGGAGGAGAACGCCCCCCTTCTGCGGCAGTCGGGCGCCGACGCCGTCATCACCAGCGCCAGCGCGGCCGGCCGGCTGCTCGGCCTCTCGGTGCTCAGCCCCAGCGCGGGCACCGTCATGGAGGACCTGATCCAGCAGGGCTCCGGGCTCGATCTCGTGGAGCGGCCGGTGATAAAGGCCGAGGTGGGCAAGAGCGTGCGCGAGACCGAGGACCTCGTGGTCAGTGTGCTCCGTGGTCACCGGCTGCTCGCGTACGACGACCCGGCGGCCTCTCCGCTCCAGCTCACGGACCGGCTGATCACCATCGTGCGGGCCACGCCGTCCGCCCCGCCGCCCCCGGACACGCGCCCGCTGCCGCAGCAGTGAGGCGTCGGGCCCAACCGCCCTGCGGGCCGGGCGAGTAGCCTCGCCCGCATGTATGCGATCACGATCCCCGAACCCGGCGGACCCGAGGCGCTCCAGTGGGCCGAGGTCCCCGATCCCGTACCCGGCGACGGCGAGGTGCTCGTCGAGGTGGCCGCGAGCGCGGTCAACCGCGCCGACCTGTTGCAGCGCCAGGGCTTCTACAACCCGCCGCCCGGGGCGTCCCCGTATCCGGGTCTGGAGTGTTCCGGGCGGATCACGGCGCTCGGTCCCGGTGTGAGCGGCTGGGCCGTGGGCGACGAGGTGTGCGCGCTGCTCGCCGGCGGCGGCTACGCCGAGCAAGTGGCCGTACCGGCCGGGCAGTTGCTGCCGGTGCCCGAGGGCGTGGACCTGGTGGCCGCGGCCGCGCTGCCGGAGGTCGTCTGCACGGTCTGGTCCAACGTGTTCATGGTCGCCCACCTGCGCCCGGGCGAGACGCTGCTCGTGCACGGCGGCGCCAGCGGCATCGGCACGATGGCGGTCCAGCTGGCCAAGGCGATCGGCGCCAAGGTCGCGGTCACGGCCGGCGGCAAGGAGAAGCTGGAGCGCTGTGCCGAACTCGGCGCGGACATCCTGATCGACTACCGCGAGCAGGACTTCGTCGAGGAGATCAAGGCCGCCACCGACGGCGCGGGTGCGGACGTGATCCTGGACATCATGGGCGCCAAGTACCTGGACCGGAACGTCAACGCCCTGGCCGTCAACGGCCGGCTCGCGATCATCGGCCTCCAAGGCGGGGTCAAGGGCGAGCTGAATCTCAACACGCTCCTGGGCAAGCGGGCCGCCATCACCGCGACCTCGCTGCGGGCCCGCCCGCTCGGCGAGAAGGCGGCGATCGTCGCGGCCGTACGCGAACACGTCTGGCCGCTGATCGGCGCGGGCCGCATCAAGCCGGTGGTCGACCGCACCCTGCCGATGAGCGAGGCGGCGGCGGCCCACCGGGTCCTGGAGGAGAGCGGGCACGTGGGGAAGGTGCTCCTCACGCGCTAGCCCCGCCCGCACGTCGGCCACCACCCGTTCCGGGTAGCCGGGAATCGGCCGGGATGCCGGATCTGTCACCCCGTGTGACGCTGGCAGCACGGCTTCTTGGCGACTCTTGGCGACTCGGACGGGGAGGGGCCGATCCCATGGCTCCACGGTTTCCACGGCGACGGCCCTCATCGGCGAGGGCCCGCGGCAGGATCGTTCGCGGGCTCGTTCAGGCCGGCTCCCGGTGGCTCGCTCAGGGCGGCTCCCGGTCCGGCCTCCTGACCGCGGTGCTCGTGGCGGCCCTGACCTGCGTACCGCTGACTCCCGCGTACGCATACGGGACGCCGCCCTCCGCACCGGCTGTGTCCGCGGGACCGCGGGCCGAGCCCGACCCGGCACCCTCCCGCGCGGGCAGCCGCCCGGGCGAGGGCCGCGAGCGCCCGGGCCGCGCGGAGCCGGACCCCACCCCCACCGCACCGGCCGCCCCGGACCCTTCCGCAGTCGCGTCGCGCCCCGACGAGGGGACACCGTCGGCCCCCGACAGCCCTGCCGACTCCCCTGACACGGGAGCCGGCACAGGCACTGCCACCGCCCCCGGCACCGGGACCACCACCCCTTCACCCCCCGCCCAGGACTCGTCCCGCCCGCCGTCCCCCGCCGAGCCCTCGGCCTCCTCCCCCTCCGAGTCCTCGGCCTCCTCGCCCCCCGAGGCCGCGTCCCGACCCCCGGCCCCGCCGACGGCCACCGCCTCCCCCCACCAATCCGAGTCCCGCTCCCACACCGCAGCCGACCCGCAGCAGCACTCCGCGGGCCAGGCCCCCCGGGACACGGCGGCCCGCGAGGTCGCCGCGGACGCCGAGGGGAGCGCGCAGGCCGCACCGGGCGTTGTGCCCACGGACCCCGCCCTGGTCGTGCTGCCGCTGGGCATGGGGCTGCTCTTCATCGGCCTGGGGCTGGCCTTCTTCGCCCTGCGGCTGCGCCGGGGCTGAGCCGGAACCCGAAGCCGGACCTCCCGCAGCTCCCTGCTGCTCCCCGCGGCTCGACACGGACCAGCCCGCCGTACACGGTGGATCACCGCGGAACGGGGGCACCACCGTGATGTGAGTCGTGTGTGCGAGAGAATGGCGGCATGGAGATGCCGAGGAACGACAGGTCACCGGAGAACCCCCAGATCCTGGTCGTGGGCCAGGACGGAATGGCTCTCGGCGGAGGCGACGGCGACGACGAGTCCCGGGAGGTCCCGGTGACGGAAATGGTCGAGCAGCCCGCCAAGGTCATGCGCATCGGCAGCATGATCAAGCAGCTTCTCGAAGAAGTACGGGCGGCACCTCTGGACGAGGCGAGCCGGGCCCGCCTCAAGGAGATCCACACCAGCTCGGTCAAGGAGCTGGAGGACGGGCTCGCCCCGGAGCTGGTCGAGGAACTGGAGCGCCTGAGTCTCCCGTTCACCGACGAGGCCACCCCGACGGATGCCGAACTGCGCATCGCGCAGGCCCAGTTGGTGGGCTGGCTGGAGGGCCTGTTCCACGGCATCCAGACCACGCTCTTCGCCCAGCAGATGGCGGCCCGCGCCCAGCTGGAACAGATGCGTCGCGCACTCCCCCCGGGAGCGGGCGGCCACGACGACGAGGACGGCCCGGCCGCGGGCCGCTCGGGGGGCCCGTACCTCTAGGCCCGACCGGTACGCGGCACCGCACCCGGCACGACGAAGCCCCGGCCCGCCGAAACGGCGGCCGGGGCTTTCGGCTTGCAGCGTCCGGGACGGGGCCGCGCGAGGCCCGCGTCCGTACCGGCTACTGCGCCGGGTTGCCCGTCGAGACCTCCAGCTTGAGGTCGAGCTCGTCCTCACGGACTTCGGTGTCCGGCTCGGGCCACTGCTCCATCACCGTGTCCTTGCCGTAGGTGTTCTCGTCGACGTTCTGCTGGTTGTACGTCCAGCCGGCCGCCTGGAGGCAGGCCTTCACCGAGTCGAGGTTCTTGTACCGGAAGTTCGGGACGCGGATCTTCTCCGGGTCGCTGCTGCCCTCCCGCGGCTCCTTGCACTCTTCCTCGTCGATCTTCTTCGTCGTGTCCGGGCCCTTGTGCCCCGTACCCACCGACTCCGTCGGCTTGGTCTCCGGGTCCTTGTCGCCGCCGTTCATCGACAGCGCCGTGATGAGGCCGCCGATCGCGAGCAGGGCGACCACGATCGCGCCGATGATCACCGACTTGTTGTTCCGGCCGCCGCCCGAGCCGTTCGCGCCCGCGGACATCGAGGAGGTCTGCTGCGGCGTGAGGTTGTACGGCGGCGGGGTCGAGGACGCCTGCTGCGGGCTGTACGCCGCCGGGGCCGGGGTCTGGTAACCGGCCTGCTGCGGGTAGCCGTAGCCCGGGGTGGGCGCGGGGGTGGCCGGGCCGTACGGGTTCGGCGTGTAGGGCTGCTGGACGCTGCCCGGGCCCGGGGCAGGGGTGCCCGTGCCGACCGGCGGGAAGACCGCCGAGCCGACGCCCGCGCCGGAGGCGGTCTGCGCGCCGGGCACGATCGAGGGCGCCGCGGCCTGGAAGGACTGGGCCACGCGCAGGCACTCGTCGCGCATCGCCTCGGCGGTGGGGAAGCGCTCGTTCGGGTTCTTCTTCAGGGCGCGGGCCACCAGCGCGTCCACGGCCGGCGGCAGCGAGCGGTTGATCGAGGACGGAGCGACCGGCTCCTCTTGGACGTGTGCATACGCTATGGCCAGCGGCGAGTCCGCCTCGAACGGCAGACGGCCCGTGACCAGCTGGAACAGCATGATGCCGACCGAGTAGAGGTCGGAGCGGGCGTCCACACCGCGGCCGAGCGCCTGCTCCGGCGAGAGGTACTGCGGGGTGCCGACGACCATGCCGGTCTGGGTCATGGAGGTCACGCCGGACTGCATGGCCCGCGCGATGCCGAAGTCCATGACCTTGACCACATTGCGCTTGGTCATCATCACGTTGCCGGGCTTGATGTCGCGGTGGACCAGACCCATCTCGTGGCTGATCTCGAGCGCGGCCAGCACATCGGCGGTGATCTTCAGCGCCTTGTCGGTGGGCATCGCGCCGAACTGCGCGACGTCCTGGTCGAGCACCGAGCCCAGCGGGCGGCCCTCGATGTACTCCATGACGATGTACGGCATGGTCGCGCCGTCGATGTCGTCCTCGCCCGTGTCGAAGACCGAGACGATGTTCGTGTGGGTGAGCTTGGCCACGGCCTGGGCCTCGCGGCGGAAGCGCTCGCGGAAGGACTGCTCACGGCCGAGCTCGGTGTGCAGGGTCTTGATCGCCACCTGCCGGTCGAGCGTCGCGTCGTACGCCAGGTGCACGGAGGCCATGCCGCCCTCGCCGAGGAGGTCCCTCAGCTGGTAGCGGCCGCCCGCCAGGGAGCGCCCCGTGTACCGGCCGCCGTGTGCGCCGTCCTGGCTCATGTCCGTCCGTCCCCCATCGGCGCCGACAGCGGCACCAAGTGCGCGAAGATCCCTTGTATTTCCGGGCCAAGTCTGCCGTAGGCCCCTGACACGTCAAGCCGGGTGCCCGTTCCGTGACCGTACGCGCAAGAACCGTCCTGTAAGCGTTACGGAGTCCGCACAGGATTTGCCCAGCGGCCCCTGCTGCGGGTTTGATGTCCGGTCCATCTCAACCGACGTGCTGCGCAAAGGCTGTAGCGTGGCTCGACGGAGACCGTGGGACCGTAGGCACAAACCCGTCGCAATTCGTTCACCGTGGCGGACGCATGGCGGATGAAGGCAGCTGCCTGCGGATGATTACGGCCAAGGCGAGCACCAACGACAGGAAACGACGGCGAGGACTGATGGACCAGCAGCGCGCTCAGGGCCCGTCCGACCCCGAGGCGACTGGCGGCGGCGGAATGTCGGAAACGCCTGAGTTGTGGGGTAACGGAGGGCTGGTCGGCGACGGCCGCTACCGCCTGACCCACCGACTCGGCCGCGGCGGCATGGCCGAAGTCTTCGGCGCCGAGGATGTCCGGCTCGGCCGCACCGTGGCGGTGAAGCTGCTGCGCTCCGACCTCGCCGAGGACCCGGTGTCCAAGGCCCGCTTCACGCGCGAGGCGCAGTCGGTGGCCGGCCTCAACCACCATGCGGTGGTGGCGGTTTACGACTCCGGCGAGGAGTTCATCGGCGGCAACACCATCCCGTACATCGTGATGGAGCTCGTCGAGGGCCGCACCATCCGCGATCTGCTGCTCAACGCCGAAGCCCCGGGCCCCGACCAGGCGTTGATCATCGTCTCCGGTGTCCTTGAGGCGCTCGCGTACTCGCACCAGCACGGCATCGTGCACCGCGACATCAAGCCCGCGAACGTGATCATCACCAACACCGGCGCGGTCAAGGTGATGGACTTCGGTATCGCGCGTGCCCTGCACGGCGCGTCCAACACCATGACGCAGACCGGCATGGTCATGGGCACGCCTCAGTACCTCTCCCCGGAGCAGGCGCTCGGCAAGGCCGTCGACCACCGATCCGACCTGTACGCCACGGGCTGTCTGCTCTACGAACTGCTCGCGCTGCGGCCCCCGTTCATGGGCGAGACCCCGCTGTCGGTGGTCTACCAGCACGTGCAGGACCAGCCGATCCCGCCGTCCGAGATGTCGGACGGGGTGCCGCCGGAGCTCGACGGGCTCGCGATGCGCGCGCTTGCCAAGGAGCCGGACGACCGCTTCCAGAGCGCCGAGGAGATGCGCGGCCTGGTCCAGTACGCGCTCCAGATGCTCCAGGAGCAGGGCGGCCACACGGGCACCTGGAACACCGGCCCGGTGATCATGCACGAGAGCGCCGGCACCCCGGCGATGGGCACCCCGGGCCTGCCGCACCCCGACAGCGGCACCTCGCAGATCCCGCAGCCGATGATCCCGCGCACCGGCGGCGACGGCTACGACGACGGCGGCTACGACGGCAACGGCCACCAGGGCTCCGGCCGCGGCAAGACGTGGATCCTCGTCGCGCTCGCGGTGATCGCGGTCATCGCCGGTGTCGCGTACGCGCTGTCGCAGGCCAACGGCGACGACAAGGACAAGAGCCCGTCGAACCCCACGTCGGTCACGCAGTCCGAGGACACCGACTCCAAGGAGCCGACGAAGGACGAGACGACGCAGGAGGAGACGGAGCCGGGCGGCGGGACCGACGGGGGCCAGGGCACCGGCGGGCAGAGCTCCGCGCCGCCCACCTCCGAGGCGCCCTCCACTGACCCGGCGACGAGCGAGCCGCCGACGAAGGACCCGACGAGCGAGCCGCCGACGGAGGAGCCGACGACCGACGATCCGGACCCGACTCCCACCGAGGAGTCGCCGCCCCCGGGCGGCACGGAAGGTGGCACCGAGGGCGCGGACGGCGGCGCGGACGGCGGTGGCACGGGCTGATCCGCCCTGGTACCCGCAGCACGCAGACGAAGAGGGCCGGACCCACAGATCGTGGGTCCGGCCCTCTCGCGTACGCGAAGAACGGTTCCGCGCCTCAGAGCACCCGCTGCAGCTGCCGCGTGTACGCCCCGTTCATGCTGTGCACGGTGACGAACTGCGGCTCGATGCGCATGTAGACGGGCTCGAAGAGCACACCGTCCACGAAGTGCGGGGCGGGACCGAAGAGTTCGAGCTCATCGACGCTCGGCTCGATGGCCTCGCACAGGCCGACGAGCTGGACGGACCACAGGCCGTCCGCGCCGGAGCCCAGGTTGTCGGCGCCGTACGCGACGACGCTGCCGACACAGGCCTGGTGGTAGCCGAAGCCCTTGTGCATCCGCAGCAGGAGCTTGCCGTCCACGACGATGTGCCGGGCGAGGGCGAGGAAGGGCAGCGCTCGCATGCTCGTGGCCACACGCCCGTGCGGGACGTGGGACAGCAGGTCGAGTGCGCGGTTCTCATCGGTGGACATGTCTCCACTTTCCGCCACAGACAAGCTGTCGGGAAAGGGGCACCCGCCCCTGGCGCCGGGGACGTAAGTCCCGAATAAAGGCCGTGTGAAATTGCCCTGTGAGGGGCCTCGGGCCCCTCACCGAAAGCGGGCGTCAGTGCTTCTCGGCCTGCATACGGGCGACATACGCGGCGGCCTGCGAACGGCGCTCCATGCCCAGCTTGGAGAGCAGGCTGGAGACGTAATTCTTGATCGTCTTCTCCGCCAGGTGCAGACGCTCGCCGATCGCACGGTTCGTCAGGCCCTCGCCGATCAGGTCGAGGATCTTGCGCTCCTGCTCGGTGAGGTTCGCGAGCCGGTCGTCGCCCTTGGCGTTGTTGCCGTCGCGCAGCCGCTCCAGGACGCGGGCCGTGGCGACCGGGTCGAGCAGCGACTTGCCGGCGGCCACGTCGCGGACCGCCGTGAGCAGCTCATTGCCCCGGATGGCCTTCAGGACATAGCCGGAGGCGCCGGCCATGATCGCGTCGAAGAGGGCCTCGTCGTCCGCGAACGAGGTGAGCATCAGGCATTTGATGTCCTCGTTCTGCGAGCGGATCTCGCGGCAGACCTCGACCCCGCTGCCGTCGGGCAGCCGCACGTCCAGGACCGCCACGTCAGGCCGGGTGGCGGGGATCCGGACCAGGGCGTCGGCGGCCGTACCGGCCTCGCCGACCACCTCGATGTCCGCCTCGACGGACAGAAGCTCATGGACTCCGCGACGGACCACTTCATGGTCGTCGAGAAGAAATACGGTGATTTTTCCATCTTCGCGCACGGAGCCAGTGTCACACACCGTCTCTTCCGCCGCTTCGGCCGCATCCCTGCAAGCGGTCCATCCGGGAAAAATCAACTCTTCCAAAGGCGAGGGTGACCGGGATAACGTGCCCGTGTTCCGGCCCCTTGCAAGGCGCTGACCAGCAACAGTTCCGGTTATCCGGGATTTACTTGGAAATCCAAGCAAAATCGCAGGTCAGACGGGGTTTCGCAGATATGCGGTCCCCTGGGTAACGTGCTTTGTACAGGGCGCTCGCCGGGGCACCTGTCCGCCTGTTTCCCCCTACCCCGAGCGCACCCACCCCGTGCGCGGGTACGGATACAGGTGAGCCGCACTGGTTCCCGGCCGATCCCGGGGGCCGGACCGACGGAGGAGTACACGTGACCGTGGAAAGCACCGCCGCGCGCACACCGCGCCGCACCAGCGGTGGCAAGCGCGCCGCGAGCAGCAAAGCCGGCACCAAGACCGCGAAGACTGCCGCCGCCAAGCCCGCGAAGGCCGGGGCCGCCGAGCCCGAGCTCGTCCAGCTCCTGACCCCCGAGGGTCAGCGCGTCGAGCACCCCGACTACAGCATCGACCTGAGCGCCGACGAGCTCCGCGGCCTGTACAAGGACATGGTCCTGACCCGGCAGTTCGACGCCGAGGCCATCGCGCTGCAGCGCCAGGGCGAGCTGGGCCTGTGGCCCTCGCTGCTCGGCCAGGAGGCCGCCCAGATCGGCTCCGGCCGCGCCACCCGGGAGGACGACTACGTCTTCCCGACCTACCGCGAGCACGGCGTCGCCTGGTGCCGCGGGGTCGAGCCGAAGAAGCTGCTCGGCATGTTCCGCGGTGTGAACAACGGCGGCTGGGACCCGAACACCAACAACTTCCACCTGTACACGATCGTCATCGGCTCGCAGGCCCTGCACGCCACCGGGTACGCCATGGGCGTCACCAAGGACGGCGCGGACTCGGCCGTGGTCGCGTACTTCGGTGACGGCGCCTCCAGCCAGGGCGATGTGATGGAGGGCTTCAACTTCGCCGCCGTCTACAACGCACCGGTCGTGTTCTTCTGCCAGAACAACCAGTGGGCGATCTCGGAGAGCAACGAGAAGCAGTTCCGCGTCCCGCTCTTCCAGCGCGCCCAGGGCTTCGGCTTCCCCGGCGTCCGCGTGGACGGCAACGACGTGCTCGCGGTGCTCGCCGTCACCCGTGCGGCCCTGGACCGCGCCCGCCGCGGCGAGGGCCCGATGCTGATCGAGGCCTTCACGTACCGCATGGGCGCCCACACCACGTCCGACGACCCGACGAAGTACCGCAGGGACGAGGAGCGCGAGGCGTGGGAGGCCAAGGACCCGATCCTGCGCCTGCGCACCTACCTGCTCGCCGAGGGCATGGCCGACGAGGCCTTCTTCGCGGACCTGGAGAAGGAGTCCGAGGACTTCGGCAAGCAGGTCCGCGAGGCCGTGCGCTCCATGCCGGACCCGGACATGATGGCGATCTTCGAGAATGTCTACGCGGACGGGAGCGCCCTCGTCGACGAGGAGCGCGCGCAGTTCGCCGCCTACCAGGCATCCTTCGCGGACGCCGGGCACGGGGAGGGCAAGTAACCATGGCCGTACAGAAGTTGCCCCTCGCCAAGGCGATCAACGAATCGCTGCGCACCGCCCTGGAGAACGACCCGAAGGTCGTGCTCATGGGCGAGGACATCGGCAAGCTCGGCGGTGTCTTCCGTGTCACCGACGGTCTGCAGAAGGACTTCGGCGAGGACCGTGTCATCGACACCCCGCTCGCCGAGTCCGGCATCGTCGGCACCGCGATCGGTCTGGCCCTGCGCGGCTACCGGCCCGTGGTGGAGATCCAGTTCGACGGCTTCGTCTTCCCCGCGTACGACCAGATCGTCACGCAGCTCGCCAAGATGCACGCCCGCTCGCTCGGCAAGGTCAAGCTGCCGGTCGTCATCCGTATCCCGTACGGCGGCGGCATCGGCGCGGTCGAGCACCACTCCGAGTCGCCCGAGGCCCTGTTCGCGCACGTCGCGGGCCTGAAGGTGATCTCCCCGTCGAACTCGCAGGACGCCTACTGGATGCTCCAGCAGGCCATCCAGAGCGACGACCCGGTGATCTACTTCGAGCCGAAGCGCCGCTACTGGGACAAGTCCGAGGTGGACACGGAGACGATTCCGGCCCCGCTGCACTCCGCCCGTACGGTCCGCGAGGGCTCCGACCTGACCTTGGTGGCGTACGGCCCGATGGTGAAGGTCTGTCTCGAAGCCGCCGCGGCCGCCGAGGAGGAGGGCAAGTCCCTCGAGGTCCTCGACCTGCGCTCGATGTCCCCGATCGACTTCGACGCGATCCAGGCCTCCGTCGAGAAGACCGGCCGCCTTGTGGTGGTCCACGAGGCTCCCGTCTTCTACGGTGCGGGTGCGGAGATCGCCGCGCGGATCACCGAGCGGTCCTTCTACCACCTCGAGTCCCCCGTGCTCCGGGTCGGCGGTTTCCACGCGCCGTATCCGCCGGCGCGGCTCGAGGAGGAGTACCTGCCGGGCCTCGACCGGGTGCTCGACGCCGTCGACCGCTCGCTGGCGTACTGAGGAGAGGGTCGTGACTGTCATGACTGAGACGCTTCCCCAAGCTCTCGGCTCCGCTCGAGCAGGGGATACCCCAATCCGCGAGTTCAAGATGCCGGACGTCGGCGAGGGACTCACCGAGGCCGAGATCCTCAAGTGGTACGTCCAGCCCGGTGACACCGTCACCGACGGGCAGGTCGTGTGCGAGGTCGAGACCGCCAAGGCCGCGGTCGAACTGCCCATCCCGTACGACGGTGTGGTGCACGAGCTGCGCTTCCCCGAGGGCACCACGGTCGATGTCGGCCAGGTGATCATCTCGGTGGACGTGGCGCCTGGATCAGGTCCCGCTCCCGCTTCCGGGGAGACCGAGGCCGCTGCTCCGGCCGCCCCTGCTGCTCCGGCCGCTCCCGCCGAGGGCGGTGAGCCTGAGGGGCGCCAGCCGGTTCTCGTCGGCTACGGGGTCTCCCAGAGCTCGACGAAGCGGCGGGCCCGCAAGGGTGCCGAGGCTGCCTCGGTGCCGTCGCAGGAGAGCGCCCCCGAGGGCACGTACTACTCCTCGCCCGCCGCGGCCGCGGTCCAGGCGGAGCTGAACGGGCACAGCGCCCCGGCTGCTCCCGCTGCTCCCGCTGCTCCGGCCGCTCCCGCTGCTCCGGCCGCTCCGGCCGGTGCGCGTCCGCTGGCCAAGCCGCCGGTGCGCAAGCTGGCCAAGGACCTGGGCGTGGACCTCGCCACGGTCACGCCGAGCGGTCCGGACGGGGTCATCACGCGCGAGGACGTGCACGCGGCCGTGGCTGCGGTGTCGGCTCCGGCCACCGAGGCGCCCGCCGCCCCCGTTTCACGTGAAACAACTCCCGCCGCGCAGGCTCCCGTTCAGGAGCTGGCTGTGGCTTCGGGGGCACGCGAGACCCGTATCCCCGTCAAGGGCGTCCGCAAGGCCACCGCCGCCGCGATGGTCGACTCGGCCTTCACCGCGCCGCACGTCACGGAGTTCGTGACCGTGGACGTGACGCGGACGATGAAGCTGGTCGAGGAGCTGAAGTCTGACAAGGACATGCAGGGCCTCAGGGTCAATCCGCTGCTCCTGATCGCGAAGGCGCTGCTCGTCGCGATCAAGCGGAACCCGGACGTCAACGCGTCCTGGGACGATGCGGCCCAGGAGATCGTGCTCAAGCACTACGTGAACCTGGGTATCGCGGCCGCGACACCGCGCGGTCTGATCGTGCCGAACATCAAGGACGCGCACGACAAGACCCTGCCGGAACTGGCTTCCGCGCTCGGCGAGTTGGTGTCCACCGCGCGCGAGGGCAAGACCACGCCGGCGGCCATGCAGGGCGGCACCGTCACGATCACCAATGTGGGCGTCTTCGGCGTCGACACCGGTACGCCGATCCTCAACCCCGGTGAGTCGGCGATCCTCGCGGTCGGCGCCATCAAGCTCCAGCCGTGGGTGCACAAGGGCAAGGTCAAGCCGCGTCAGGTGATGACCCTGGCGCTGTCCTTCGACCACCGCCTGGTTGACGGCGAACTCGGCTCGAAGGTGCTCGCGGACATCGCGGCGATCCTGGAGCAGCCGAAGCGGTTGATCACCTGGGCGTAGGGCGTAGGAGCGGGGCGGGGCCGGGGCGGATTTCCTCCCGGCCCCGCCCCCTTCCCGTGTACGGGGGCTCCGCCCCGGGGCCGGAGCAGGTTGATTTTCTGCCGACTGCGCCCGCAAGCTCCCAGCGGGGCTCCGCCCCTGCACCCCGGCGGGGGCTGCGCCCCCTGCACCCCTGCGGGGCTTCGCCCCTGCACCCCTGCGGGGCTTCGCCCCTGCACCCCTGCGGGGCTTCGCCCCTGCACCCCAGCGGGGCTTCGCCCCTGCACCCCTGCGGGGCTGCGCCCCCTGCACCCCGGGGACGGAGCGGATTGTTTTTTGCCGACTGCGCCCGCAAGCTCCCAGCGGGGCTTCGCCCCTGCACCCCAGCGGGGCTCCGCCCCTGCACCCCAGCGGGGCTCCGCCCCTGCACCCCGGCGGGGCTGCCCCCGGGGCCGGAGCGGGTTGATTTTTTGCCGACTGCGGCCGCAAGCTCCCTGCGGGGCTCCGCACCTCAGCGGGGCTCCGCACCTCAGCGGGGCTCCGCGCCCCCAGCGGGGGCTCCGCCCCCTGTACCCGTCAGCACAAGGACCCGTCATGCGTCTCAGCACCGCCCCATGGGTGGGGCTTGCCATCTTTTCCGGCGCCCTCATAGCACTCCAGTCCCGGATCAACGGGGAGCTGGCTGCCGGGCTCGGCGGGGACGGGTTTGCGGGGGCGGTGATCTCGTTCGGGTCCGGGCTCGTGGTGCTCGCGCTCGGGCTGCTCCTGGTGCGGGAGCCGCGGCGCGGGGTGCGGCGCGTGTTCGACGCCGTACGGGCGGGGCGGCTCAAGTGGTGGCAGGTGCTCGGGGGCTGCGGCGGTGCCACCTTCGTCCTCGCCCAGGGCCTCACCGTCACCGCGCTGGGCGTGGCCCTCTTCACGGTCGCCGTGGTCGCCGGGCAGGTCGGCGGCGGCCTCGTCTTCGACCGGATGGGGCTCGGGCCCGCCGGACCGCAGCGGCCCACCCGCCGAAGGGTCGTCGGCGCTGTGCTCGTGCTCGTCGCGGTGGGCATCTCCATGGCCGACAAGGTCGGCGGCGGATTTCCGTACGCGCTGCTCGCTCTGCCCCTCGTCGCGGGCGTCTTCGTCAGCTGGCAGCAGGCCGTCAACGGCCATGTGAAGAACACCGCCGGCTCCGCCTACACGGGCACGTTCTTCAACTTCGCGACGGGTGCGACGGCCCTCTTCCTGGTCTTCCTCGTGCACGCCGCCTTCCGCGGCATCCCCGCCGGCCTGCCGTCCGAGCCGTATCTCTACCTCGGCGGCGTCGTCGGGATCGCCTTCATCTCCATCGCCGTGGCCACCGTGCAGAAGCTGGGCGTCCTGGTGCTCGGGCTGTGCACCATCACCGGCCAGCTGCTCGGCTCGCTGCTGCTCGACGGACTGCTGCCGCACGGCGACGCGGAGATCACCGCCGCGACCTTCGCGGGCGCCGCGCTCGCCCTGGCGGCCGTGGTCCTCGCGGCCCTCGCCGGAACGCGGACGGGCCGGGTGGTCGCCTCGTCGGAAGCGACCACCCGGCCCGCCGAGGAGTCCGCGCCTACTTCTTGAACGCCTACTTCTTGAACGCGTAGTCCATCAGCTTCTTCGCATCGGACGCGCGCGCGTTCGCCGAGGTGGACTTCAGGACGGTGCCGATGACCGTCTTGCCGTTGCGCGTGGCCGCGAACACCAGGCAGTAGCCGGCCTCCGGGCCCGAACCCGTCTTGACGCCGATGGCGCCCTTGTACGTGCCCAGCAGGGTGTTCGTGTTGGACCAGGACATGTAGCGGTAGCCGCCGGACTTGGTCGTGACCTTCTGCTTCGTGGACTTCGTCTTCACGATGGAGCGGAACGTGGAGCTCTTCATCGCGGACGAGGCGATCTTCGTCAGGTCGCGGGGCGTCGAGTAGTTCGAGCCCTTGCCGATGCCGTCGAAGGAGTCGAAGTGGGTGTTCTTCAGACCCATGTCCTTGGCGGTCTTGTTCATCTTGCCGATGAAGGACTTCACGCGGGCCGCGCGCGTGGACCCCGTGCCGAACTTGTCGGCCAGCGCGTACGCGGCATCGCACCCGGAGGGGAGCATCAGCCCGTACAGGAGCTGGCGGACGGTCACCTTGTCGCCGACGATCAGCCGGGCCGACGAGGCGTTGTTCTTGACGATGTAGTCGCTGTACGCCTTCTGGATCGTGACCTTGGAGTCCAGGTTCAGATTCTTCTGGGACAGCACCACCTTGGCCGTCATGATCTTGGTGGTCGAGCCGGTGGACCGGCGGGTGTCCGCGCCCTTGGTGTACAGGGTCTTGCCCGTCCCGTTGTTCATCACGAAGCCGCCCTTGGCGGCGATGGACGGGGTGGCCAGCGTGGCGGCCTGTGCGGAGGTGGTCAGGGCTCCGCCGGTGAGCATGGTTCCCGCGACGAGAACAGCAGTGCCCGCAATGCGCATCTTCAAGGTGAAAGCTCCAAATGCCCCTAAGGCGCCGCCTCTTGAGCGAGGTGCGCACTGGTGAGACAGCTGAAACGGCCGAGAGGTTGCGCCGGGCATAGAGGGGTTTTTCCGCATCCTTTGGCGTCCCGCATCGTGGACGGGATTCGGCTTGCGTACGTGTTGTATCTATGCTGTGCGCATGCCTGCCGCCGCCGCTCCCGCCCTCAAGCCCCTGAAGCAGCCCCCCGCCGCCGAACGCGTCTACCAGCACGTCAAGCAGGCCGTCCTGGAACGCCGTTACGAGGGCGGCACCCTCCTCACCGAAGGCGAGCTCGCCGCCGATGTCGGGGTCTCGCGCACCCCCGTACGAGAGGCGCTGCTCAAGCTGGAGGTCGAAGGGCTCCTGAAGCTGTACCCGAAGAAGGGCGCCCTCGTGCTGCCCGTATCGGCGCAGGAGATCGCCGACGTGGTCGAGACGCGGCTGCTCGTCGAGGAGCACGCGGTGCGCAAGGCCGTGCCCGCGCCGCCGCAGCTGATCGCCCGGCTCGAGGAACTTCTGGAGCAACAGCGTGAGCAGGCCGCCGCCGGCGACTACGCGGGCGCGGCCCAGTCCGACCGGTGCTTCCACGCCGAGATCGTGCGCAGCGGCGGCAACGAGATCCTCTCGAAGCTCTACGACCAGCTGCGCGACCGGCAGTTGCGGATGGGCATCGCCGTGATGCACTCGCACCCCGACCGCACCGCCAAGACCCTCGCCGAGCACGCCGAGATCCTTCAGGCGCTGCGCGCGGGCGAGGCGGACGCGGCGGTCGCCGTGATCCACCGGCACATCGGCTGGTTCCACACCCTCGCGCGCGGTGAAGCCCGATGAGTGCTGCCGCCGTCCGTCTGCCCGGTGATCCGCCCGGCGGCAGGAAGGCCGTCCTGGTCTGGTCGGTCGGGGTCGCCGTCTACTTCGTCGCGGTCATCTTCCGCACCTCGCTCGGGGTCGCGGGTCTCGACGCCGCGGAACGCTTCGACGTGGGCGCCTCCGCCCTGTCGACCTTCTCGATCCTCCAACTGCTCGTGTACGCGGGCATGCAGATACCCGTCGGCCTGCTCGTCGACCGGCTCGGCACCAAGAAGGTGCTGACCCTCGGGGCCGTGCTCTTCACGCTCGGCCAGCTGTCCTTCGCGCTCGCCCCTTCGTACGGGATGGCGCTCGCCGCCCGCGCGCTGCTCGGCTGCGGTGACGCGATGACCTTCATCAGCGTGCTGCGCCTGGGCACCCGCTGGTTCCCCGCTCGCCGCGGCCCGCTGGTCGCCCAGCTCGCCGGCCTGATCGGCATGGGCGGCAACCTCGTCTCGACCCTGCTCCTGGCCCGCCTCCTGCACGGGGTGGGCTGGACCGCCGCCTTCGTCGGCAGCTCGCTCGCCGGTGTGGTGGTCCTCGTCCTGATGCTGCTCTTCCTCAAGGATCACCCCGAGGGCCACGCTCCCGAGCCGGTGCGGACCCCGGGACAGCAGGGCTTCGCCTTCGTACGGGGTCAGATCGCCGCGGCCTGGCGCGAGCCCGGCACCCGGCTCGGCCTGTGGGTGCACTTCACCACGCAGTTCCCGATGATGGTGTTCACGCTCCTGTGGGGCCTGCCGTTCCTCGTCGAGGCGCAGGGACTCAGCCGCGGGGCCGCCGGTGAACTGCTCACGGTCACCGTCCTGTCGACCATGGCGATCGGCCTGGTCTACGGCCAGATCATCTCCCGCCACCAAGGGGCCCGTACGCCGATCGCGCTCGGCACGATCGCCCTCACCGCGCTCCTGTGGGGCCTGACGCTCGGCCCGTTCGGCGACGGCACCCCGCTGTGGCTGCTCGTGCTGCTCTGCGTCGGGCTCGGCACCTGCGGCCCCGCCTCGATGATCGGCTTCGACTTCGCCCGCCCGGCCAACCCGCCCGAGCGGCAGGGCACGGCGAGCGGCATCGTCAACATGGGCGGCTTCGTCGCCTCCATGACCACCCTGCTCGCGGTCGGCGTCCTGCTGGACGCGACCGGGGACAACTACCGGATCGCCTTCTGCTCGATCTTCGTCCTGGAGGCGCTCGGCGTCACACAGATCCTGCGCCTGCGCCGGCACGCGGCCCGCCGGGAGCGCGAACGGCTCGTGGCCAGCCGCGTGGAGGCCGTGCACGTACCGGCGTGACGCGACCGCCTGTGCGTCATCGCGTCACGGCGTGACCCGACCGCCCCCGCGGCACCGCCTCACGGCGTGACAGCGAAGTGGTCGAGGATCGCCTGGGCCAGGTCCTGGTCGCCCTCGACCTTGATGCGGTCGGCGACGGCGGCCGGCTTCGTGCGCCCGCAGGCCAGCTTGTAGAAGGTCTCCCAGTCGAGCGCGAGCGTCACGGCGGGGCCGAGCGAGGGCGCACCGTCCACGGTGCCGCGGCCGTCCGCGTCGATCCGTACCGTCCGCAGGAAGTCCACCGGGCCGTGCACATCGAAGACGACGGCCGAACTGGCGGGCGCACCGGCCTTCTTGGCCACCACCTTCGGCAGCGCGGAGAGCAGCACGTCGCGGGCGACGAGGGCGCCCGGGGAGTCCAGGTTGCCCGGCTTCTTCAGGGAGGTCCGCAGGTCCTGCTCGTGCACCCAGATGTCGAACGCCCGCCTGCGCATGGCCTCTTCGAGGGTCTCCTCGCTGCCGAGCGGGCCGCGCACCTTCGCCCCGGGGTCCCGCGACTCGTTCCGCAGCTGCCGCGAGCGGCGGATGATCGTGTACTCGAGCTCCGCGGTCATCTCGGGCGCGGTGTGGTGCCGGCGCACGTCGACCTGCATCTCCATGTACCGCTGGGACTCGGTCTGTACGTGGTACAGGTCGCGCGGCAGCGTGTGGATGGGCCGGGGGTCGCCGAGCATCTCGCAGTCCACGCCGATGACATGGGAGACGACATCGCGCACCGACCAGCCGGGGCAGGGCGTCGCCCAGTTCCACTCGCCTTCCGCGAGCGGCTGCACCAGCTCGGATATCGCTTCCACGGAGTGGGTCCAGGCGTCGGCGTAGGACTGAAGGCTGGGATGGAGACTCACAGGACGGGACCCCTCGGGCGGTTCGGGTGCGCGGGCTCGGCGACGGCAGGGTGGGGGAGGCTCTCGCGGCCCTAAGTTACGCTGCCACGAGGGCCCCTTGCAGTGCTTTCGAGTGACGATCGTAGGCGTTGTTGACGGCCGGCCCGCCGGTTCGAATGCCAGGACGGTGGTAGTGTGCGCGCCTCGCTCATCCAGATCGCGGTAAACCCTGAGGAATCGGTCAATTCCCGCCGGGAGCGCGTGGCTTCGCTCGTCCGCGCGGAGGCCGGTGCCGATCTGGTGGTGCTGCCCGAGCTGTGGCCGACGGGGGCCTTCGGGTACGAACTCTTCGCCGCGGAAGCGGAATCCCTCCACGGGCCCACGTACGAGGCCATGTCGAAGGCCGCGCGCGACGCCGGAATCTGGCTGCACGCGGGCTCGGTCGTGGAGCGCGCCGCGGACGGCACCCTCTACAACACGGCCCTCGTCTTCGCCCCGGACGGCCAACTGGCCGCCACGTACCGGAAGATCCACCGCTTCGGCTTCGACAAGGGCGAGGCCGTGCTGATGGGCGCGGGCACCGAGCCCGTGACGGTCGCGCTGCCCGACACCACCCTCGGCGTGACCACCTGCTACGACCTGCGCTTCCCCGAGCTCTACCGCACCCTCGTCGACCGCGGCGCCGAGACCCTGGTCGTCTCCGCCGGCTGGCCGGAGCGCCGCCGCGCCCACTGGACCCTGCTCGCGCAGGCCCGAGCGGTGGAGAACCAGTGCTTCGTCCTCGCCGTCGGCACGGCCGGCACCCACGCCGGCGTGGAGCAGGCCGGCCACTCGATCGCCGTGGACCCGTGGGGCGAGGTGCTCGGCGAGGCGGGCGCGGACGAGGAGATCCTGCGCGTGGAGTTCGACCCGGCACGGGTCGCGGCCACGCGGGAGCAGTTCCCGGCCCTGAAGGACCGCGTCCTGGGGCTGGAGGCTCCGGGCGGGAAGGGCTGAGGGCGACCCGAGGCGCTCTCGCACCGCAGGGGTGAGGGACGGCCCGGGGCGCGGTCGCACCACCCAGACGCTCCGTCACGGCCGCTGCTGACGCACAGTGACGGAAGGGGTCCTCCCCAAGTGCCGCACGGGCACTCGCTCTCCGGCGCGAACACCCCGTCACCCGCATGGGCTTCGCCGTTCGCGGGGTCTGCGGCCCGGTGTTCTGATGATCGAAAATCGGTCACTGTACGCAATCAAATGCGTACGTGGCGTCACTCATCAGGACCCGTGCAGGGCGTGGTGCGCCCGAGGAGGCACCCCTTATGACGGATATCGGACACCGGCGCGGCCGGAAGGCGGGCCCGCTGAGGGGCCGTCTCGCGGCCCCGCTCTCACTGGCCACGGCCGTGGCCCTCGGGCTGTCGCTCGCAGCTCCGTTCTCCGCTTCGGCGGAGGAGATCGCCAGCGAGAAGTTCACCGGTACGACCGTGGACGAGTCCAAGTGGTACGGCGGGCCGTACGACCCCAAGGACCCGACCGGATACGCCTGCCTGACCGCGGCGACCGGTGAGCAAGGCCCGCTGAAGGCCTGTGGCAAGGCCGTCGGAGACAAGCCCGGTGAGGGCGTGCTGCGCCTGACCACCAACGAGCGGGCCCAGAACGGCTACGTGATCTCGCGCAAGCCCGTGGGCTCCCGGTCCGGCATCAAGTTCTCCGCGGACTTCTCCATCTACAAGGGCGGACTGCGCAACCAGCTCGCGGACGGCATGGCGCTGATGCTGCTCGACGGCAGCGCCCCGATGCCCACCAAGTCGGGTATCAACGGCTGGGGTCTGGGCTACGCCAAGATCGAGGGCGGTTACCTCGGCATCGGTCTCGACGTGTGGGGCAACTTCACCTCCGGCGGCTTCGGCGCGTCCGGCGGTCTGAAGGAGCGCACGCCCAACTCGATCACGGTCCGCGGCGCGTCCTCCATCAACAATCCGCTGGTCGCCACGTACCAGTCGAACCGCAAGCTGGCCCCGCCGGAGGCGCAGAACCGCGATCAGGCCCGGCGTACGGCCATCATCGAGCTGTCCCACGAGGGCGTGCTCAAGGTCTCCATCGACTTCCACGACGGCGCGCCGCTGCGCGAGGTCATCGAGCCCGTCGACCTCGACGAGATCAAGGGCCAGCCGAAGGTGCCGGACACCTTCCGCATCGGCATCGCCGCCAGCACCGGCGACTACAGCAGCATCCACGAGATCGCGAACGTCAAGCTCGAGACCCTCGCGCCGAAGCTGTCGACGAGCGTCACGCCGAAGGGCCCGGTCAACGGCGGCGCCCCGGCCGAGTTCGAGATGACCACGCACAACGACAAGCTGGCCGGTCCGACCACCGGTGAGGTCACGACCACCCAGACCTTCCCCGAGGGCGTCAAGCCCGTCGCCGCCTCCGGTGACGGCTGGAAGTGCACCATCGCGGGCCAGACCGTCACCTGCAAGCGCCCCGGCAGCGGTGCCGACGCGCTGAAGCCGGGCGACTCCTACCCGCCGGTCCTCGTGAAGACCCAGGTCGCGGCCGACGCCAAGGGTGACAAGGAAGTCACCTCGCAGGCCACGACGCCGGGTTCGGCCCCGTCGAAGCCCGACACCAGCACGTTCACCGTCACGCCCGCCAAGGACCCGGCGCTCGTCGTCACCACCAAGCCGGTGGGCGACGTGACCGGCGGCGGCCCCGCCGTGTACGAGATCGACGTGGCCAACAAGCCCGACGCCGGCGCCACCAACGGTGAGGTGAAGGTCGTCCGCACCTTCCCGAAGGGCATCACGCCCGTCACCGCGGTCGGCGAGGGCTGGACCTGCAAGATCGACGGCCAGACCGTCACCTGCACCCGTCCGGGCACCGGCACCGACGTCCTGAACCCGGGCGAGAGCTACCCGCCGATCTCCATCGGCACCCAGGTCGACGACGGCGCCAAGGGCCCGCTGGAGGGCACCACCGAGGCGACCACCGGCGGCAAGGGCTCCGGCCCGGTCAAGGACACCACCGACGTCAAGCCGGCGCCCGTCAAGGACCCGAACCTGAGCGTCGTGACCAAGCCCAAGGGCGACGTGGTCGCGGGCAAGCCCGCGCAGTTCACCGTGGACGTCTCCAACGCCGCGGACGCGGGCCCGACCACCGGCACCACGGTCGTCTCGCGCACCTTCCCGGAGGGCGTCACGCCGGTGAAGGCCGCGGGCGAGGGCTGGAACTGCAAGATCGTCGGCCGTACGGTGACCTGCGTCCGTGACGCGGTGATCCAGCCGGGCAAGCAGGCCCCGACGATCACCATCGACACGACCGTCGACGCCGGCGCCTCCGGTCAGCTCGAGGGCTGGACGGACCTGTCCACGCCGGGCGACCCGAACGGCGGCAACCGCGTCTTCGACACCTTCGTGGTGAAGGCGGACGCGTCGCAGGACATCAACTGCGGTGGCTGGATCACGTCGGGCGGCACGCGTGCCGCCCAGTGCGAGTGACCACCCCGCAGCGGTGATCCGCTGAAACACACCGCGGCCCCGGAGGACATCCGCCTCCGGGGCCGCGGTGCTGTGCCGTGCGGCCGGTTCGGACCGCGGTGCGCCCATTCCGTATCCACAGCCTGTGGATACGGAAACGGCAGGACTCCGCTCAGCGGCGCCGCGTATCGATCACATCCAGTACGTACGCGGCCGCCGTGTCCTTCGGCATCCCCAACGCCCCCTTGGTGTGCGTGAATCCGGGTCGTGCGTCGTCCGGCACGGCGACCAGGAGGCGGCTGCCCACCCGCTTGCCGTCCAGCGCCTCGAACCAGCCGGGCAGCATGGCCGCGTCCTTCATCACGAAGCCGTTGGGGCCGTTGCGCAGATACGTCGAGTTGAACGGCGTCTTCTTGCCCCACTCCACGCCCGTGTACTGGAGCACCACCGTGCTCCCGGGCTTGACCACCGGGCCCTTGCCCTCGGCCAGCGTCCGCACGCGGGTCTTCTCCGGCTTCGCGCCGAAGTCCGCAAGCACCGGCTCGGCTCCCGCCGCCTTCACGCGCACCGAAGGGAACCCGTCACCCGCGGGCCACGTGCCGGGCCCCGCGGCCTGCGCCTTGGGGTCGTAACCGCCGATCACGTCGAAGACGAGCACCATGTGGTCGGTGGGGGTGACCTGCGCGGGCGCCATCCCGTGCGGACCGAAGCCGTGCGTCGCCGGCGAGACGAGCAGCACGCGGCTGCCCGCCTTGCGGCCGAGCAGCGCCTGGTCCCACGTACGCGAGACGTGCTGGCCGTCGAGCACGGCGGTGGTGGGCTGTTCGAGGCGGTACGTGTCCATCAGCGGGCGGCCGCTCTCCCAGATCCGCATGTCTACGTCGGTGACGATGACCTGGCCCTTGCGGGTCACGGGGCCGTCGCCCTCCGACAGGACCTTCATCCGGGCCTGCTCCGGCGGCGGGAAGCTGGGCATCGCCACCTGGGGCCGGCTGCCGAACTCCCCGGTGACCTTCGGGATGTTCTGCGGCTTCTCGCTGCATCCGGCGGTCGGCAGAACAAGCGCCGCGAGCACGGCGAGTGCGGCGGTACGGCGTAGGCGGTGGGGTCGTGCGGCCACCGTGGTCTCCTTCGGCAGGCGGGGGATCCGATATCCGCCCAGCCTTGCCCCGGGTGCTCGTCCGGGGCCGCACCGCACGCGAGAAGCCGCCTGCCGTACGCTCTTTCGGCGTACGGCAGGCGGCTTCGAGCTGCCCGGTCGGTCCGGAGACCCTGTCAGGTCGGAGTCCCTGTCAGGTCGGAGTCCCCTGTCAGCCGGTGCGGGGCGCACCCCCACCGGCCGTGCGGACTACCAGCAGGAGGACACGTCCCGCATGCCCGCGGCCGCGGCCCCGGGCGGGGCGAACGGCGCGCAGGACTTGTTCTCGGGCAGGCCCGGGACGGCGGCACGGTCCGAACCGGCGCGCTGGCCGGTCGGCGCGGGCGCCTTCACCGCGAACTTGTCGGTGATCGCCGGGTCGCGCAGCACCGCCGCGTGGGCGACCGTCACGTCCGCGACATCAGTGCCGAGCACGCTCGCGTGGATGCCGTTGACGTAGCCGCTCGTGGACTTCGGGTCGTACTTGTACGCCCCGTTGGGACCCTTGGTCGGGTTGCCCTTGATGTCCGTCGTGACCTGCTCGTTCGTGGTCGCGAGGGCGAGCGGGGCCTGGGTGTAGTCCTCGGGGATGCGGACGCCGAGGTTGACCGCCCAGATCGGCGGGATGTCGATGATGCGGGCGCCCGCCACCGAGATGTAGCCGCGTGCGGCGCCGCCCGTGAAGGAGACGGGCTTGCCCGGCTGCGAGTAGGCGGACACCGAGATGCCCTCGACGTGCACGCCGAACGGGGACAGCTGCGTGCCGCCGGTCGGGTTCTGGATGTAGGGCAGGCCGATGTCGACGGCCGCGCCGCCGGCGTCCGCGTAGACCTCGCCGCGTGCCGGGACGTCGCTGCCGCCGGACGTGGACGCCGGGTGGGCGTGGCCCATCGCGCGGGAGTAGAGCGCCGAGACCTTGCCGAGGCCGATGCCCTTGGGGGCGAGGTTCACGAGCTCCTTGCCGCCCGCGTGCTGCTTCGGTGCCTGCGGGGTGATCGGGTAGTGCGACTGGAAGAGCTTGGCGTCGATGATCTTGCCGAGGCCCTTCACCCGGACCACCCAGGCGTCGGCCTGGACACAGTCCGTGGTGTCGACGACGGTGCCCCAGTCGTCGACCCCGCCGGGTGCGTGGGCGGCCTGCGCCGGGAATGTGGCGGCCGCCACCGCGGTCAGGGCGACGCCCGCTGTCAGCAGGGCGCGCGACCCGGAAATGCGCCATGAGGCCATGGCCGACCCTCTCTTTCGGTGATTCTCCCGGGAGTTGGGTCCCGGGTGGGTTCTTCGGGAGCTGAAGGAGGTGTTGCGAGGGAGCGGCCGAGAGGAGTGGATTCGGCCACCGATAGTTAGAGGCTCGCTACGCAGTGCGATAACCGCATGCCGGAGGGGCCATCTGGGGGGCGTGACCGTCACTGTGCGTGAGGGCCGGCGGCCGGGGTGCCCTTGGCCGGCGCGGTGGTCGCCTGGTCCGGGGCCGGGGTGCCCTTGTGGAGTACGGCCGCGTGTCCGGCGGTCATGTCGAGCGCCTCGGGGAACAGCAGCGTGAGGTGCGCCGCGTTCGCATAGCCGCTGGTGGCCTGCGGGTCCGGGGCGTAACCGCCGTGCTTGCCGGTGGTCGGGTGCCCTTGCGCGTCCGTGGTGATCTGCTCGTTGAGCGTGAGCAGACCCCAGGCCGGCAGCTTGCTGTCGGCGGGCAGGCGCAGACCGGTGTTGGGCTTCAACGGGCCGTCGAACCGGTGCAGTTCACGCCCGAACGAGACCACGCTGCCGCCGCCGACCTCGGTGCGGAACTCGGGCGCGCGGTCCGCCCGGCCGGTGGCCGTGGTCACCGCGTCGCGCAGCTCGAGCCGCACCGGCAGCCGCTTCTCCGGTACGGGTTTGCCCGCAGCCTTCAGATACGGGACCCCCAGCTCGGCCCGGCCGATGCGGGCCTCCGCGTGCACCGCGCCGTTCTGCAGGAAGGTGCGGGCGGAGAGGTGGTGCAGGGTGCCGAAGGAGTACTTCTTGCCGAGCTCCAGCGGCTTGGTGACGTTCGCGGCGGCCGGGGCGTGCGGCAGGGCCGGCAGATGCGCCTCGACGAGCCGCGCGTCCGCGCCGCCGCCCGCGCCGAGGGCGCGCAGGGCCCACGCGTTGGCCTGCGCCGGCTCGTCGGTGCTGACGACGGTGCCCCAGTTGGTGGCGGTCGGCGGCAGCGGGGCCGTCGCGGCACCACGCGCGCTCTTCGGGCGGAACATGTCCAGCCACGGGTCCACGGCCCCGTGCACGAGGTCGGCCACGCCCGAGAACGGGTTCCAGGACTGCGCGTCCTTCGGGAGCTGCGGCAGCTCGGGCAGACCGGGGACGGCGGGCTCCTCGGGTTCGATGACGGGCGGGGCCACCGGCGCCACGGGCTGGGTCTTGTTCCCCTCGCCCTGCGGCTCGCCCTTCTCGTTCACCTCGATGCCGCCGGGCGGCGGGAACGGGGGCGGCTGAAGACCGTCGGCATGGGCGCCGGAGGCGAGGGCCGTCAGGGAGAGGGCGACCGCGGCCGCCGCGGCGAAGGCGGCGCGCGGCAGACGGCGGCGGTCGGGCTGGGAGGGCGTGGACGTCGTGTCCGGCATGAGGACCCCCTGGTCCGGGAGTGGGAAAGGGTGAGGTGGGTGAAGTGGGTGAGGCGGGCGTGTGAGGCCTTGGGGCGAACGCGGCTCCTGGCGAAGGCAGTTGAGTCGGAGCAGGTCCGAGTCCCCGTACTGGAGAGGCCGTTGACCATCGCGAGCCGTCCGAGCCGTCCGAGCCGTCCGAGCCGTCAAGCCGTCAAGCCGTTCAAGCCGTCCGGCCGCCGCACCGCCGTACGACTCGGCGGGCGGCGGCCGGAGACGGCCGCTCGGGAGGCCCGGACGGACGGGTCGGCCGGATGTGCCGACCGTCCGTGCCGTGCCGCACCGGCGGTGCGGCCGGGGTCACAGCACCCCGGCCCCGGGTGTCACTGCGCCGGGGCCACCGCGGGGGCCTCGACGGAGGGCATCTGCGGCTTGACGGCCAGGTCCTCGCCGGTCGGCAGCTTGGTGCCGTCCGTCGTGACCATGTCCAGGAGGCTCGGGAGCTTCTTCGGGAGCTTGTCCTTGAGCATGTCCGTCTTGGCGGGGTCGCGGATCACGGCGGCGTGGCCGATCGTCACGTCGGCGACGTTCGGACCGAGCACGCTCGCGTGGATCGCGTTGACGTAACCGCTGGTCGCGCGCGGGTCGTACTGGTACGAGCCGTTCTTGCCCTTGGTGGGCACGCCCTTGTTGTCGGTGGTGATCTGCTCGTTGGTCTGCGCGATGATCGGGGCCGCGTCGTCACCGGTGGCCGGGATCGTCGCGCCCAGGTTCACGGCCCAGATCGGCGGGATCTCGACGACCGTCGTGCCGAAGAGCGTGATCTTGCCGCTGGCGGCACCGCCCTGGAACTCCACGGGGCGGCCCGGCAGCGAGCGCGCGTGCACGTCGATCGCGTCGACGTGGACACCGAAGCCGGTCAGCGCGGTGCCCGCGAAGACGTTGCTCTCGACGTACGGGAGGCCGATGTCCACCGAGCCGCCGCCGGCGTTCGCGTACGCGGCGCCCGGGACCGGCATGGTCGTCTTGCTCGACTTGCTGACCGGCAGCTTGTTGGTGAGCGCCTTGGCGTAGAGGGCCGACACCTTGCCGAGGCCGACCTTGCCGACCGGGGTGGGCGCGGTGAGGTTGACCAGCTCGTTGCCGCCCTCCATCTCACGAGGGGCCTTCGGGGTGCCCGGCGACGCGGCCTCGAACAGGCGGGCGTTGACGATCCTGCCCACGCCCGTGACACCGGCGACCCAGGCGTTGGCCTGGACGCCGTCCGGGGTCTCGACGACCGTGCCCCAGTCGTACGAGGGGTCCTTCACGTCGGCGGTCGCGGTACCCGCGACGCCGACCGCCACGCTGAGAGCGAGCCCGGCCGCGGTCGCGGCGCGCAGGCCCGTGGTGTGCCATGCAGACATAGCCACCCAATTCCTTCCTTACGGATGAAGGTCGACAAATCGACCACTGTCCGTAAGCGCACCATCGCTCTCGGTGACCCGCACGTCATGCGAAGGCATCCGGGTGCCGCCCCGCGGCCTGGACCGCTCACCGGCCCGGCCTCCCCTCAGTCCCCGGGCCCGGTCTCCCTCAGTCCCCGGGCCCGACCTCCCGCTCCTTCTCGGCCAGCCGGATCACGCACACCGCGACCGCGATCATCAGCGAGGGATCGGCCTCCTCCCGTACGACGTCGACGCCGTAGGTGTCCCGTACGCGCAGCCAGCGCCGTGAGATGTGCGCGAGCATCTCGCCCTCGTACTCGACGACGAACTCGCGGTCCAGGATCTTGCCGCTGACATCGAGCTCGGTGCCGTCCACGAGCTGCACGCGGTAGTGGTTGCGAAGCAGCGAGAAGCGCTTCTTCTTCACGGTGGCGAGCGCCTCGCCGTCCCGCTCGATGGTCATCGCGTCCCGCAGGCTGAACATCTTGGCCCGGATGTCGATGAGCACCCGCCCCTGCGGGTCCTTGAGCTCGAAGGTCTCCCTGAGCCGCATCGCCTTGCCGTCGACGAAGAAGGCCTTGCGGCCCTGCTCGTCCTCGATCCAGTAGTCGTCACCGATGCCGAGCAGTCGGTCGCGTACGAGATATTTCATGCGGCCATCCGTACCCCGGGCGGCGGGCGCCCGCCCCGGGAGCGCGGGTGACCGGCGTCTGTATGGGGGTGACAGGGCACACGTACGGGGTGACAGGGCACACGTACGGGGGTGGCAAGCTTGAAGCATGAACGATGCCGCTTCCGCCCCCCGCCGTGCCCGAGTCCGCGCCCCCGAGCTGATCGGCAAGGGCGGCTGGCTGAACACCGGAGGCGAGCAGCTCAGCCTCGCCGATCTGCGCGGCCGGATCACGATCCTCGACTTCTGGACCTTCTGCTGCATCAACTGCCTGCACGTCCTCGACGAGCTGCGCGAGCTGGAGGAGCGGCACAAGGACACCGTCGTGATCGTCGGGGTGCACTCGCCGAAGTTCGTGCACGAGGCCGAGCACGCGGCCGTGGTCGACGCCGTCGAGCGGTACGAGGTGCACCACCCCGTGCTCGACGACCCCGAGCTCGCCACCTGGAAGCAGTACGCGGTACGGGCCTGGCCCACGCTCGTCGTCATCGACCCCGAGGGCTATGTCGTCGCGCAGCACGCGGGCGAGGGCCACGCGCACGCGATCGAGAAGCTGGTCGAGGAGCTGGAGGCCGAGCACGAGGCGAAGGGCACGCTGCGGCGCGGCGACGGTCCGTACGTGGCGCCCGAGCCGGTCGCGACCGATCTGCGCTTCCCCGGAAAGGCGCTGCTGCTGCCGGGCGGGACCTTCCTGGTCTCCGACTCGACCCGGCACCAGCTGGTCGAGCTGGCGGCGGACGGCGAGACGGTCGTACGGCGGATCGGCAGCGGTGAACGCGGGCTGCGGGACGGGCAGTCGAGCGAGGCGCAGTTCAGTGAGCCGCAGGGCCTCGCGCTGCTGCCCGACGGGCGCGTGATCGTCGCCGACACGGTCAACCACGCGCTGCGCACGTTCGATCCGGCCACCGGCGCGGTGGAGACCGTGGCCGGCACCGGGCGCCAGTGGTGGCAGGGCTCGCCCGCCTCGGGGCCGGCGCGCGAGGTCGACCTCTCCTCGCCGTGGGACGTGGCGTGGTTCGACGGTCTGGTGTGGATCGCGATGGCCGGGGTGCACCAGCTGTGGACGTACGACCCGGAGAGCGCGACGGTGCAGGTCGCGGCGGGTACGACCAATGAGGGCCTGGTCGACGGGCCGGCCGCCGAGGCCTGGTTCGCGCAGCCCTCCGGGCTCGCGGCCGCCGGGGACCGGCTGTGGATCGCCGACTCCGAGACCAGCGCCCTGCGCTGGATCGGCACGGACCGCGTCGTGCACACGGCGGTGGGCACCGGGCTCTTCGACTTCGGGCACCGCGACGGGGCCGCCGAACAGGCCCTGCTCCAGCACCCGTTGGGCGTCACCGCGCTCCCCGACGGCTCGGTCGCGGTCTGCGACACGTACAACCACGCGCTGCGCCGCTTCGACCCCGCGAGCGGCGAGGTCACGACCCTGGCCACCGATCTGCGCGAGCCGTCCGACGCCGTGCTCGTGGACGAGGACATCGTGGTGGTCGAGTCGGCCCGGCACCGGCTGACCCGGCTGCGGCTGCCCGAGGAGGCCGTACGCGTGGAGGCGGTGGCGCACCGCACCCAGCGCGCCGCCACCGAAGTCGCCCCGGGCAAGCTCACGTTGGACGTGGTCTTCCAGGCGCCGAGCGGCCAGAAGCTGGACACCCGCTACGGCCCCTCGACCCGCCTGCTCGTCTCCGCCACCCCGCCGGAGCTGCTGCTCGCGGGCGAGGGCGCGGGCACGGACCTGAACCGCGCACTGGAGCTCGACCCCGCGGTGGCGGAGGGCGTGCTGCACGTCTCGGCGATGGCGGCCTCGTGCGACGACGACCCGGCCAACGAGTACCCGGCCTGCCACGTCCACCAGCAGGACTGGGGCGTCCCGGTCCGTCTCACCGAAGGCGCGACGGACCGGCTGGCGCTGGTGCTCGCGGGGATGGACGCGTAGGGAGTGCGGGACGTGTAGGGAGTGCGGGGCGGGCCCGCGGTGCATCCGCGCGCCCGCCCGCGACCACCCCGGCTGCTAGCTCAGCGCCACGTCCAGCTCCTGCTGCCAGTACGTCACCGTCGGCTCGTAGATGAACAGGTCGTTCACCTTGAAGCTCTCCGGCCGGCCGAACTGGAGTGTGGAGCCGTCGCCGCCGACCTTCTTGATCAGGTCCACGGACAGGGACTTGGCGTGCGGCTTGCTGCCGTCGTCCGCCTGGTCGGCCGGGCTGGTGTTGAGTCCGGCGTACGCGGAGGCGCCGGGCTTGAGCGTGACGACGGCCTGCGGCTTGGTGTCCTCGCGGCCCTCGGCCGTGCCGTCGAGATCGGGGCCGAAGCTCACCACCGGGTAGGACAGCACCGTGCAGGTGCGCTTCGAGGTGTTGGTGAGCGTGATCAGCTGGTAGTTGACCGGGCGCGGGGCCGCGGTGACGGTCGTCTTCGTCTCCGCGTCGGTGCACGGCCCGGTGCCGCCACCGCCGCCCGTGGCCGGCTTGGAGGGCTTGCCCGCCGGGACGGTCTTTCCGCCGCCGCCCTTGGAGGGGGTGTCGGTGGGCTGCGTCTTGCCGGACCCGGACCCGTTCCCGGTCCCCTTTCCGGAGTCCTTCGACGAACCCTTCGAGGACGAGCTGCCCCCGGACGACCCCGACGACTTGCGCCCGGAACCGGAGTCCGAGCAGCCGGTCAGGACCATGCCGACAGCGGCCGTCCCTGCGATGACGAGCGCGGCGCGGCGACGCAACGTACCCATGAATCTGTCCCCCGTGACGTGAAGTGCGGTCGGTGGGAACGGAGTTGGGGCCGCCTGCGCGCGTGCCGCGGCAGCTCCCGTACCGTCCCGAGCACCAAGACGAGGAACGTCCGGTCTCAGTTCCCTCGCGTCACTCGTAACGCCGCGTCTGCTGCTCGTCGACCACCGTGGCGCCCGGAGCGATGACCCGCCTGCGCCGCGCGGCCGAGCTGAAGGCCACGACGCCGATGATCCCGACCAGCATCAGGATGATGCCGACGACGTCGAGATTGACTCCCTGCATCTCCCAGTTGGTCGCGAACGTGAGGATGGCGCCGGCTGCGATCAAGATGATGCATCCGCCCATGCCCATGACTTCCGCCTCCCTGTACATGGCTGTTCCGGCACACCGGGTACCCGGAGCCGGAACAGCCATGCGAAAGCCGGGAGTTCACCTCACGGCCCTGGGGTCAGCCCTCCAGGAACGCCGTCAGCGCGCTCGCGAGGAGGTGCGGGTCGTCCGAGCCGCACAGCTCGCGCGCGCTGTGCATCGACAGGATGGCGACACCGATGTCCACGGTCTTGATGCCGTGCCGCGCGGCCGTGATCGGGCCGATCGTGGTGCCGCAGGGCATCGCGTTGTTCGAGACGAAGTGCTGGTACGGAACGCCGGCGCGCTCGCACGCGTCCACGAACACCGCACGGCCCGAACCGTCCGTCGCATAGCGGTTGTTGACGTTGACCTTGAGGATCGGGCCGCCGTTGGCGCGCGGGTGGTGCGTCGGGTCGTGCCGCTCCGCGTAGTTGGGGTGCACGGCGTGGCCGGTGTCCGAGGAGAGGCAGACGGTGCCGGCGAAGGCGCGTGCCTTGTCCTCGTACGAACCGCCGCGCGCGAACACCGAACGCTCCAGGACGGAGCCGAGCAGCGGGCCGTCGGCGCCGGTGTCGGACTGCGACCCGTTCTCCTCGTGGTCGAAGGCGGCGAGGACCGGGATGTACGAGAGGTCCCCGGCGTGCGCGGCGGCGGCGAGCGCGGCCGTCGCGGCGTGCACGGAGAGCAGGTTGTCCATGCGCGGGCCCGCGAGCAGCTCCTCGTCGCGGCCGAGGTAGGCGGGCGGCTCGATGGAGTGCACCATCAGGTCCCAGCCGGTCACCTCGCCGGCCGCGATCCCGTTCTCCTCCTCCAGGAAGGAGATCAGGTCGCCCTCGCGGGCGTCGCCCAGGCCCCAGATGGGCTGCATGTGCTTCTGCTTGTCGAGCTGGAGGCCCTTCTCGTAGATGGACCGGTCCATGTGGATCGCGAGCTGCGGGACGCGAAGCAGCGGGCGGCTGACGTTGACCAGGCGGGTCGTGCCGTCGCGCAGCGAGAGCCGGCCGGCGAGGCCGAGGTCGCGGTCGAGCCAGGAGTTGAGCAGCGGCCCGCCGTAGATCTCCACGGCGACCTGCCGCCAGCCGTACGCGCCGGTGTCGGGCAGCGGCTTCACGCGCAGGTTGGGGGAGTCGGTGTGGGCGCCGACGATACGGAACGGGGTGTGCGCGCCCGCGCCCTCCGGCACGTACCAGGCGATGATCGCGCCGCCGCGCAGGACGTACTTGCCGCCGTTCGTGCCGTCCCACTCGGCGCCCTCGTCCACCTGCCGGAACCCGGCCTTCTCGAGCCGCTCCGCCGCGCTCGCGACCGCGTGGTACGGCGTGGGGCTCGCGGCGAGGAAGGAGATCAGGTCGTCGGTGTGGCTTCTGTCGAAGCGGGGAGAGCTGCTCATGGGTTCACTGTAACGACGGGCTCCCCGTGGGCTTCCGGGGAGCCGCGGCGTCAGAGCCGGTGGTACTCGGTGAGGTCGATGTCGATCGGGACCTGCGCGACGACGGACGGCCCGTCCCCCGACCGGGACGGGCCGTCACGCGCAGCGGACGAGCGGGATCAGCTCACCGGGCTCAGAAGGCCGCCTCATCCAGGTCCATCAGGTCCAGGTCCACGCCCTCGGCGAGCTTGCGTGCGCCCGTGACGCCCGGCAGGACGTTGGCGGCGAAGAACTTCGCGGCCGCGATCTTGCCGGTGTAGAAGGCCTTGTCCTTGGCGGAGGCGTTCGGCAGCTTCTCGGCGGCCACCGCGGCGGCCTTGAGGAGCAGGTAGCCGACGACCACGTCACCGGAGGCGAGCAGCAGGCGGGTGGTGTTGAGGCCGACCTTGTAGATCGAGCGGACGTCCTGCTCGGTGGCCGCGAGGTCCGTGAGCATGAGGCCGACGATGGCCTCCAGCTCGACGGCCGCCTTGGCGAGCTGGTCGCGGGCGGTGGCGAGCTCCTCGCCGCCGGTGCCGACCGCGAGGAACTTCTTGATCTCCTCGGCGAGGCCGTTCAGGGCGGCGCCCTGGTTGCGGACGATCTTCCGGAAGAAGTAGTCCTGGCCCTGGATGGCGGTGGTGCCCTCGTAGAGGGTGTCGATCTTCGCGTCGCGGATGTACTGCTCGATCGGGTACTCCTGCAGGAAGCCGGAGCCGCCGAAGGTCTGGAGCGACTGCGCGAGCTGCTCGTAGCCCTTCTCGGAGCCGTAGCCCTTCACGATCGGCAGGAGCAGGTCGTTGAGCGCCTCCAGCTGCGAGGCGTCCTCGCCGGCCGTCTCCTTGACGAGGATCTCGTCCTGGATCGACGCGGTGTACAGGACGAGCGCGCGCATGCCCTCCGCGTACGCCTTCTGCGTCATCAGGGAGCGGCGCACGTCGGGGTGGTGCGTGATGGTGACCTTCGGCGCGGTCTTGTCCATGAAGTTGGCCAGGTCCGGACCCTGCACGCGCTCCTTGGCGTACTCAAGGGCGTTGAGGTAACCGGTGGAGAGCGTGGAGATCGCCTTCGTGCCGACCATCATGCGGGCGAACTCGATGATGCGGAACATCTGGCGGATGCCGTCGTGCTTGTCGCCGATCAGCCAGCCCTTGGCGGGGTGCTGGTCGCCGAAGGTCATCTCGCAGGTGTTGGAGGCCTTGAGGCCCATCTTGTGCTCGACGTTGGTGGCGTACACGCCGTTGCGCTCGCCCAGCTCGCCGGTCTCGAAGTCGAAGAGGTACTTCGGGACGAGGAAGAGGGACAGGCCCTTGGTGCCGGGGCCGGCACCCTCGGGACGGGCGAGGACGTAGTGGAGGATGTTCTCCTCCATGTCGTGCTCACCGGACGTGATGAAGCGCTTGACGCCCTCGATGTGCCAGGAGCCGTCCTCCTGCTGCACGGCCTTGGTGCGGCCCGCGCCCACGTCCGAGCCGGCGTCCGGCTCGGTGAGGACCATCGTCGAGCCCCAGAGCTTGTCGACGGCGATCTTCGCCCACTTCTTCTGCTCCTCGGTGCCCTCCTCGAAGAGGATCCGGGCGAACGCCGGGCCGGAGGAGTACATCCAGATCGCCGGGTTCGCACCGAGGATCAGCTCCGCGTAGGACCAGATCAGGGACGGCGGGGCGGTGGTGCCGCCGATCTCCTCGGGCAGGCCCAGACGCCAGTACTCGGAGTCCATGAAGGCCTTGTACGACTTCTTGAAGGACGCCGGGACCGGGGCCGTGTGGGTCTCCGGGTCGAAGACCGGCGGGTTGCGGTCGGCGTCGGCGAAGGACTCGGCCAGCTCGTTCTCCGCGAGGCGGGTCAGCTCGGCGAGTACGTCCTTGGCGGTCTCGGTGTCCATCTCCGCGAACGGGCCGGTGCCGTACAGCTTGTCGCGGCCGAGCACCTCGAAGAGGTTGAACTCGATGTCGCGGAGATTCGACTTGTAGTGCCCCATGGCGACGGCTCCGTATAAGTCCGGGGAGGAGTGGATCAGGCCGATGATCCGGCAGGATCCTCGTATGCGTACCAGCTAGTAGCCACGATGATGCTACCCGTCGGTAATAAGATGCAACCCCAAACCGGCCATCTGTGACACCCGCCATTTATGGCCCGGTACTCTCGGTGCCATGTACGGCTACGACCAGAGCCCCGGCGGGCAGCAGTACGCGCCGCCCATGCCGCCGCAGGGACAGATGCCGGGCGGCATGCAGGGTGGCATGCAGGGCGGCTACGCCCAGCAGCCCCCGCTCTACCCCGAGCCGTCCCCGCCTTCCCTCGCGGACGCGGTGCGCGCGTTCACGACCGGCTCGATGTCGGCCGAGGACTTCCAGCAGATCTTCGCGACCTCCAAGGTCTACTGCCCGCGCGGGGACAACCCCGGCTTCCTGGCCCTGCACAACACGCAGCACCCCGTGATCCCGATGTTCACCTCCCTCAAGGAGCTGCGCCGGTACGCGGGCAAGGAGTCCAAGTACTTCGTGATCACCGGCGCCGAGGTCATCGACCTGCTGCCGACGGGGTACGGCTTCGTGCTCGACATGGAGGGTGAGCACCGGATGGTCTTCGACGCGAAGGCCGTGGAGCAGATGGTCGACTTCGCGATGCGGCGGATGTACGGCTGACCGCGTACGCGGTGATCGTGTAGGTGATGGGCGGGCCCCGGAGGAATTACTCCGGGGCCTTTCGCGTTCCGGGTAGCAGAAAGTTCGAGATTCAACTATTCTCGGATCACGAAGGAGGTACCGACCATGCCTGCTGTAACCGTCGAGAACCCGCTGACCCTGCCCAAGGTGACCGCCCCCGCCGATGCGGTGGCGCGCAAGGTCCTGGCCGTGACGACCGCGCCGTCCGGCTTCGAGGGGGAGGGCTTCCCGGTGCGCCGCGCGTTCGCGGGCATCAACTACAAGTACCTCGACCCGTTCATCATGATGGACCAGATGGGCGAGGTGGAGTACGCGCCGGGCGAGCCCAAGGGCACCCCCTGGCACCCCCACCGCGGCTTCGAGACGGTCACGTACCTGATCGACGGCACCTTCATCCACCAGGACTCCAACGGGGGCGGCGGCACCATCCAGAACGGGGACACCCAGTGGATGACCGCCGGCTCGGGCCTGTTGCACATCGAGGCGCCGCCGGAGGACCTGGTGATGTCCGGGGGGCTGTTCCACGGGCTCCAGCTGTGGGTGAACCTGCCCGCGAAGGACAAGATGATGGACCCTCGCTACCAGGACATCCGCGGTGGTCAGGTGCAGCTGCTCAGCTCCCCCGACGGCGGCGCGCTGATGCGTGTCATCGCCGGTGAGCTGGACGGACACGAGGGTCCGGGCATCACGCACACGCCGATCACGATGATCCACGCGACCGTGCGCCCCGGCGCCTCGGTCACGCTGCCGTGGCGCTCCGACTTCAACGGTCTCGCGTACGTCCTGGCCGGACGCGGCACCGTCGGCGAGGAGCGGCGGCCGATCCACATGGGCCAGACGGCGGTCTTCGGCGACGGCGGTTCGCTCACGGTCCGCGCGGACGAGAAGCAGGACGGGAACACCCCCGACCTCGAGGTCGTCCTGCTCGGCGGGCAGCCCATCCGCGAACCCATGGCGCACTACGGCCCGTTCGTGATGAACACGAAGGCCGAACTCCAGCAGGCCTTCGAGGACTTCCAGAAGGGCCGGCTCGGGACGGTGCCCGCCGTCCACGGCATGTGAGGCTGCTCGGTGCATGAGTGACGGCCCGTCGGTCTGACGGGCCGTCACTCATGCGGTCCCGCCCGCCGTGCGCGCGGCGGGCCCCGGTGGTCGTCTGGGACCGTGCTGACCCTGCTGCCCGAACCCGCCCGCAAGCTCGGTGCCTGGTGTGTGCTCGCGCTGCTGCTCGCCGCGCTGGCCGCCGTGGGCATCTGGCTGTGCGTCTACCTCAAGACCGCGGTCACGCCCGTGCTGCTCGCGCTGCTCGGCACCGCGCTGCTCGGCCCGATGTACCGGCGCCTGCTGAGGATGAAGGTGCAGAAGTCCCTCGCGGCCGGGCTGACCTGCGCGGCCGTCGTGCTGGTGGTCGGCGGTGCCACGTACATCGTCGTGAGCGCGCTGATCGAGACCGGCGACCAGATCATCGCCTCGCTTCGGCAGGCGGCCAAGTCGCTCACCGAGCACCTCGGGGCGGCCGGCACCTCGCTCGACGATCTCGCCGCCAACTCCAAGGATCTGCTCTCGAAGTTCGGCAGCACCGCGGCCTCCGGTGTGATCAGCGGGGTCAGCGTCGTCGGCGGGATGATCGCGATGGCGGTGCTCGCGCTGCTCCTCGTCTTCTTCTTCCTGCGCGACTCCGACCGCGCCGTGGCCGCGATGCACTCCCTCGCGCCCCGGGGCCGCGGCGAGGCCGTCGAGGCGATGGCGCGCCGGGCCTTCGAGGCCATCGAGGGCTTCATGCGCGGGACGACGCTGATCGCCCTCATCGACGCGCTCTGCATCACGGTCGGCCTGCTGATCCTCCAGGTGCCGGGGGCCGTCGGGCTCGGGGCGCTGGTGTTCGTGGGCGCGTACATCCCGTATCTCGGCGCCTTCATCTCCGGCGCCGTCGCCGTGCTCGTCGCGATCGCCGACCGCGGCTGGATCATCGGGCTCTGGGCGCTCGGGGTGGTACTGGCGGTGCAGGTCCTGGAGGGCCACGTCCTGCAACCGATGATCCAGAGCCGCACGGTCCAGATGCACCCGGCGATCGTGATGATCGCGATCACCGCGGGCGCCTCGGTCGCGGGCATCCTCGGCATGCTCCTCGCGGTCCCGCTGACGGCGGCGGCATTCGGCATCTATTCGGAGCTGCGGGTGCAGTACGGGCGGGGCAAGGGTACGGAGGCACCGGAGGCCGGGTAAGGATCGCCCGCCGCCCGGCCTGCGTACGGGGCGTGCGTCAGCGGTCGTCGGACCGGAAGACCTGCTCCGCACCGTCCGGGCTCTCGTATTCGGCCGTCCACGGTGAGCCCAGGCCGGCGAGCGCCGTCAGGAACGTGTCGAGTCGTGCGGGGTCGCGAAACCGTTGTAAGTGACGGGCGAGACCGGCAGCACTTCGAGCCGTGCGGAGGCGCACTCGGCCTCGTACTCGGTCCAGCTGGACGCCCGTACGCTCCAGCCCTTGGCGGTGAAGAGACGCGCCGCGTGCTCGGCGTCCACGGCCCAGTGGAGGAAACCGCAGATGTTGGTCCCTGACCGGTCCTCGGCATCCTGAGCCTGCTGGTCGAGGCCCATCTCAGAGCTTCACCGTCTCGTACAGCTCGAACCAGATCGACTTGCCCTGGCCCTGGGGGTCCACGCCCCAGGCGTCGGCGAGGAGTTCCATCAGGACCAGGCCGCGGCCCGATGAGGCGAGTTCGCCGGGGCGGCGTTTGTGGGGGAGGTCGTCGGAGGCGTCCGAGACGTCCACGCGCAGGCGGCGTTCGCCGATCTCGCCGCGGGCCTCCGCGGTGAGCAGGGCGTCGCCGTCGGTGTGGACCAGGACGTTGGTGACCATCTCCGAGACCAGGAGCACCGCCGAGTCGACCTGCTCCGGGTCCGCCCAGTCGTGCAGCAGGGCGCGCAGCTGCTGGCGGCACTCCGCGATGCGCTCGGGCTCGGCCTGCGCTACCGACAGCTGGATGCGGCGGACGGCCGGATGCGCCGGCTCGCCCGTGTCGCAGCCGCAGCCGGGGCCCGGGCGGCAGAGCAGCACGACGGCGATGTCGTCCTCGCGGCGGTCGGCGAGATGGCCCGTCGAGTGGTGCGAGGACGGGCCGTGCACGCCCTGGACCAGCGCGTCCGCGAGCTCCTCGATGTCCGCGTCGAGGTGCTCCTCGAGGATGGGCTTCAGGCGCGTGAAGCCCGTGTACAGATCGTGGCCGCCGGTCTCGATCAGGCCGTCGGTGCAGAGCATCATCAGCTCGCCGGGTTCGAGCGTGATCGAGGTGGTGGGGTAGTCCGCGTCGGGGTCGATGCCGAGCGGCAGGCCGCCCGCGGTCTGGCGGATCAGCGCGGTGCCGTCGCTGGTGCGCACCACCGGGTCCGGGTGACCCGCGCGGGCGATCTCCAGCCGGCCGGTGACCGGGTCGGCCTCCACGTACAGGCAGGTGGCGAAGCGCGGGTCGGCGGTGCCGCCGGCGTCGGGGCCGCCGGTGGAGCCGTACGTGATGGAGTCGGTGATCCCGTTGAGGAAGCGGGAGGCGCGGGAGAGGACCGCGTCGGGGCGGTGGCCCTCGGAGGCGTACGCCCGCAGCGCGATGCGCAGCTGGCCCATGAGGCCGGCGGCCCGTACGTCGTGGCCCTGGACGTCGCCGATGACGATCGCGATCCGGCCGCTGGGCAGCGGGATCATGTCGTACCAGTCGCCGCCGACCTGGAGCCCGCCGCCGGTGGGCACATAGCGGGCCGCGATGGACAGACCCGGTATTTCGGGCCCGAGGGTCGGCAGCATCGAGCGCTGGAGGCCCTCGGTGAGCTCCCGCTCGCTCTCGGCAGCGCCCGCGCGCGACAGGGCCTGCGCGAGCATCCGGGCCACGGTCGTCAGGACCGAGCGCTCGTCCGGGGTGAAGGAGACGGGGTGCGCGAACCCCGCCATCCACGCGCCCATCGTGCGGCCCTGCACGGTCAGCGGCAGGAAGGCCCAGGACTGGCGGCCGAAGCCGCGGACGAAGGGCCAGGCCGCCGGGTAGCGGGCGGCGTACTCCTCCGGGCTGGACAGGTAGATCGCGCGGCCCGTGCGCACCACGTCGGCCGCCGGGTAGTCCGCGTCCAGCTTGAAGTTGCGGAAGGGCTTCTCGTCGTCCCGGGTGTGGCCGTGGTGGCCGATGACCTTGAGGTGGTCGCCCTCGACGCCGAAGACGGCCAGCCCGTTCGGCTCGAAGCCCGGCATGGACAGGCCCGCGGCCACCCGGAGCACCTCGGAGGTGGAGCGGGCCTCGGCGAGCGCGCGTCCCGCGTCAAGCAGGAAGGCCTCGCGCGAGCGGCGCCAGTCGCCGGTGACGGGGGTACGGGCGGAGGCGCCCGGCGGCGGTTCGCCGACCTCCTGGAGCGTGCCGATCAGCTCGAACTGGTCGCCCTTGACCAGCGGCTTCGTACGGGTGCGCACGGTACGGATGACATGGCCGCGCTCGTCCATGATGCGCAGCCTGGCCTCGGCGAGGGTGCCTTCGAGGACGGCGAGCTGCACGATCCCGTTGATCTCGTTCCAGTCCACCGGGTGGAAACGGGAGCGGATCCCGGCCTCCGTCAGGGCGACCTGGCCCTCGATCGGGGCCTCGGGGGTGCCGAGCCCGAGCAGGCGCGCGGCCTCGGCGTCGAGGGTCACGACGCCCGTGGCGTTGTCCCACCGCCAGAGCCCTGTGGCGACCGCTTCGAGCACCTCCCCGACGGGAGGCAGGCAGGCGGCCCGCTCGCCGTCGGGGTCCGTTCGCATTGCCCCAGGTTACGTAGGAGTAGGGGAAAGCCGCACGTCGCGGGGGCCTGGCCGGGGTGCGGTGAGCGTACGGGCTCCGCGGGGCGGCTGCGGTCCCCGGGCGCGGGGTGCCAGGCCCCCGGGAAACCCGGACGGGCCGCCGGGCGGTGACGGGTAACCTTGAGCACGTTGATTCCCGCCTGTCTCGCGACGAACGACGCGAACAAATCCCCGCGGCACGGCCCACGAGACACCGTGCCCGCGAAGAACTGGATGAAGAACATGCACCGGTACCGGTCCCATTCCTGCGGCCAGCTCCGTTCCAGCGACGTCGGCCAGGACGTCCGGCTCAGCGGCTGGCTGCACAATCGGCGTGACCTCGGCGGCATCCTCTTCATCGATCTGCGCGACCACTACGGCATCACCCAGCTCGTCGCCCGCCCCGGCACCGCCGCGTACGAGGCCCTCGACAAGCAGACCAAGGAATCGGTCGTACGGATCGACGGCAAGGTCGTCTCCCGCGGCGCCGAGAACGTGAACCCGGAGCTGCCCACCGGCGAGGTCGAGGTCGAGGTCGCCGAGGTCGAGGTGCTCGGCGCCTCGCAGCAGCTGCCGTTCCAGGTCAACGCGGACGACGGCGTGGGCGAGGAGCGCCGCCTGGAGTACCGCTTCCTGGACCTGCGCCGTGAGCGCATGCACCGCAACATCATGCTGCGCACCCAGGTCATCGCCGCGATCCGCGCCAAGATGGTCGCGCTCGGCTTCAACGAGATGGCGACGCCGATCCTCACCGCCACCTCCCCCGAGGGCGCGCGTGACTTCGTCGTCCCGTCCCGTCTGAATCCCGGCAAGTTCTACGCGCTGCCGCAGGCCCCGCAGCAGTTCAAGCAGCTGCTGATGATCTCGGGCTTCGACCGCTACTTCCAGATCGCGCCCTGCTTCCGCGACGAGGACGCCCGCGCCGACCGCTCGCCGGGCGAGTTCTACCAGCTCGACGTCGAGATGAGCTTCGTCGAGCAGGAGGACGTCTTCCAGCCGATCGAGAAGCTGATGACGGAGATCTTCACCGAGTTCGGCGGCGGTCGCGAGGTCACCTCCCCCTTCCCGCGGATCCCGTTCCGCGAGTCGATGCTGAAGTACGGCAACGACAAGCCGGACCTGCGCGCCAAGCTCGAACTGGTCGACATCTCCGACGTGTTCGCCGACTCGGAGTTCAAGGCCTTCGCCGGCAAGCACGTCCGTGCGCTGCCCGTCCCGGACACCGCGGGCCAGACCCGCAAGTTCTTCGACTCCCTCGGCGACTACGCCGTGGAGCAGGGCGCGAAGGGCCTCGCCTGGATCCGCGTCGGCGAGGACGGCTCCTTCCAGGGCCCGATCGCCAAGTTCCTCACCGAGGAGAACAACAAGGTCCTCACCGAGCGCCTGGGCCTGACCGCCGGTCACGCGGTGTTCTTCGGCGCGGGCGAGTTCGACGAGGTCTCGAAGATCATGGGCGCGGTCCGCGTCGAGGCCGCCAAGCGCGCCGGCCACTTCGAGGAGAACGTCTTCCGGTTCTGCTGGATCGTGGACTTCCCGATGTACGAGAAGGACGAGGAGACCGGCAAGATCGACTTCTCGCACAACCCCTTCTCGATGCCCCAGGGCGGCATGAAGGACCTGGAGGAGAAGGACCCGCTGGACATCCTGGCCTGGCAGTACGACATCGTCTGCAACGGCATCGAGCTGTCCTCGGGCGCCATCCGTAACCACGAGCCCGACATCATGCTCAAGGCCTTCGAGATCGCGGGCTACGACCGGGACACCGTCGAGCACGAGTTCGCGGGCATGCTGCGCGCCTTCCGCTTCGGCGCCCCGCCGCACGGCGGCATCGCCCCGGGCGTGGACCGCATGGTCATGCTCCTCGCGGACGAGCCCAACATCCGCGAGACCATCGCGTTCCCGCTGAACCAGAACGCGCAGGACCTGATGATGGGCGCCCCGACGGAGCTCGACGAGTCCCGTCTGCGCGAGCTGAACATCTCGCTGCGCAAGCCGGTGGAGAAGAAGGAGAAGCCGGCCGAGTAAGGCGTACGTGCGCGCAGGCGCAGGCATACGCAAGGGGCCCGGAACCGTGGTGGTTCCGGGCCCTTCGCGCGCCGGTAGCCGGTAGCCGGTCGCCGCTCGCCGAGGCCGCTCGCTACCCGCTGATCGCTACCCGCTGATCGCTACCCGCTGATCGCTAGCCGCCGATCGCGGCCGAGTACGAAGCCAGCGCGTAGAGCGTGACCACACTGGCCGCCGCCACCGCCACCACCCAGGTCACGGCCTTGCGCCCGCGCGAGCGCCCGGGGCGCGAACCCTTCGGTGCCTTGGGCGGCTTGGGTGCGCGTGGCCGGCGCGACGACCCGCGCACCGGTTCGTAGACGGTCGGGGGCTCGGCGGCCGAGGTCAGGTCGGCCAGCAACCGGCGGCAGGCCGCGGCCAGTTCGGCCGTGCCGGCGGCCAGCGGAACCACCGTCTCCGTACGCGCGGGCGCCGTGGTCCCGCCGTCGAGAATGAGCCCCGCGCGGATACGGACATCCCCCCGGGTGCCCGCGACGCCGAGGCTGATCCACCGCTGTACGTGCTCACCGCGGATGACCATCCCGCCGTCGCGTTCGCGGTAGAGCGTGTGGTGCTGCCAGAGAACCTTCGCCAGGTCCTTGGCAGCCGGGTACAACTGCGCGCTCAAGGTCCCCCCTTGGGCCTGTCGTGCGATAACTGCCGCAATGTTCAGGAATCTTGCGGCATGTGCCGCATGTGTAGTGCACATGCCGAGTATGGAAACGCCGCACTCTAGCAGCGCGTCCGCGACGGATCCGAGCGGCCGGGCAAGGCGCAGACCGCTGAGGCGCCGAAATGCCCACCGTGCGGCTGAAGTTGGGGCGGATCCGGCCGGGTGCCGGAGCGGAACGCAGTAGCATCCGGCCGGGGGTGGATGGATGAACGTGGTCCTCGCGCTCGCGGCGTTCAGCCGGGCGCACTCTGCGTCGGCCTCGGTACGGGAGGCGGGCCTCTTCGCGCTGGAGTTCTCCGAGCAGGAACTGGGTCAACGGGCCACTCCCGTCTGGCTGTTCGACGCGGAGCCGGTCAGGATCCCGCCCCCGCGCGGGGAGACCCCGGAGCAGTGGGCGGACCGGTGGCCGGCCCCCGACGGGGGTGCGCAGGGGCGGCACGAAGGGCTGTTCCAGGACCGCAGGCAGCTCGCTCCGGTGCTGCGCGCGGTGGCGGAGGTCTGCGCCGCTTCGGACGACCGTCCCACCGTGGCCCTCGTGGTGCTCACCGGGGGCCCGCGGGACGAGCAGGCTGCCCTGGAGGTGCTGCGCGAGACCGCCGGGCGTCCCGTCCTGTTCGTGTTCCTCACCGACGACCAGGGCCACCTCGGCTTCCTCGACGGCCTGGACCGGCAGCCCGGTGAGCCGGCGGACGTGGTGGTGATCCGCGGTGGCGTCTGGTCCTCCGCCTGGGCCCGGCTGCGCCGGACGCGTGGCATCCGCCGGGCGGTGAGCCACTGGCTGCGCGGCCTGCCGCTCGCCCTGGTCGAACCGCCGGAGGCCGCCGCGGAGACGGCCGACGTCTGACCGAGGACGGGAGCTGACCCAGGACAGGAGCTGCCCGCGTACGGCGAAGGGCCCCGGAGCGTGCTGCTCCGGGGCCCTTCGATGTGCCGGTGGGCGGGCGGTGTTACGCCGGCTCGCCGCCGAAGCGCTCCTTGTACGCTGCCAGGTCCTCGTCCTGGATCTTCGCGAAGAGGACCGGCGGGACCGTGAACGGGGTGCCCGCGGGGACCGAGTTCAGCGCCTTGGCCTCGTCGGCCGAGACCCACGTAGCCGTGTCGTCCGGCAGGGCGAACGCCGCGCGCATCGCCGCCGACGACGCCGGGATGAAGGGCTCCGAGACCACCGAGTAGAGGTGGATCAGGTTCATCGCCGTGCGCAGGGTGAGGGCCGCGCCCTCGGGGTCGGTCTTGATCTCCAGCCAGGGGGCCTTCTCCTCCAGGTAGGAGTTGCCCGCCGACCACAGCGCGCGCAGCGCGGCCGCGGCCTTGCGGAACTGGAGGGCCTCCATCTGCTCCTCGTACTCCGCGAGCAGGCGGGCGATCTCCTCGCCCAGCTTCGCCTCGGCCTCACCGGCCTCGGCGCCCGCGGGCACCTCCTCGCCGAAGCGCTTCTTCGAGAAGGACAGGACGCGGTTGACGAAGTTGCCGAGGGTGTCGGCCAGGTCCTTGTTCACCGTGGCGGTGAAGTGCTCCCAGGTGAAGGAGGAGTCGTCCGACTCCGGCGCGTTGGCCATCATGAAGTAGCGCCAGTAGTCGGCCGGGAGGATTTCCAGGGCCTGGTCGGTGAAGACGCCGCGCTTCTGCGAGGTGGAGAACTTTCCGCCGTAGTAGTTCAGCCAGTTGAAGCCCTTGAGCTGGTCCACCATGGTCCACGGCTCGCGCACGCCCAGCTGTGTTGCAGGGAACATCACGGCGTGGAACGGGACGTTGTCCTTGCCCATGAACTGCGTGTAATGCACGTCGTCGGCCTCGTACCACCAGGACTTCCAGTCCCCGCCGGTCGCGTCCGCCCACTCCTTCGTCGCGCCGATGTACTCGATCGGGGCGTCGAACCAGACGTAGAAGACCTTGCCCTCGGCGGCCAGGTCCGGCCAGGTGTCGGCCGGGACCGGGACGCCCCAGTCGAGGTCGCGGGTGATGGCGCGGTCGTGCAGGCCCTCGGTCAGCCACTTGCGGGCGATGGAGGAGGCGAGCTGCGGCCACTCCTCCTCGTGCGCGGCCACCCAGCGCTCGACCTCGCCCTGCAGCTTCGACTGGAGGAGGAAGAGGTGCTTGGTCTCGCGGACCTCCAGGTCCGTGGAGCCCGAGATGGCGCTGCGCGGGTTGATCAGGTCGGTCGGGTCCAGGACACGCGTGCAGTTCTCGCACTGGTCGCCGCGGGCCTTGTCGTAACCGCAGTGCGGGCAGGTGCCCTCCACGTAGCGGTCCGGCAGGAAGCGGCCGTCGGCCGGCGAGTACACCTGGCGGATCGCGCGCTCCTCGATGAACCCGTTCTCGTGGAGCTTGCGCGCGAAGTGCTGGGTCAGCTCGGCGTTCTGCGCGCTGGAGCTGCGGCCGAAGTAGTCGAAGGCCAGCTGGAAGCCGTCGTAGACCGCCTTCTGGGCGTCGTGCGCCTGCGCGCAGAACTCGGAGACGGGCAGGCCCCGCTCCTTGGCGGCGAGCTCGGCGGGGGTGCCGTGCTCGTCGGTCGCGCAGATGTAGAGGACCTCGTGGCCGCGCTGGCGGAGGTACCGGGCGTAGACGTCCGCCGGGAGCATGGACCCCACCATGTTGCCCAGGTGCTTGATCCCGTTGATATACGGAAGGGCGCTGGTGATGAGGTGTCGAGCCATTGCGGGCTGCTCCCGGTTCGCTACGTGCGGTGACGAGTTCGGTGATCCGCGGGGAACGCGGCTCGTCGGCGGAATCCACAAATCGTAGCCGACACGCGGGGGCCGCCCGCTCCCGGTTTTCCGGGGGCGGGCGGCCCGAGTGCGCTATGGGGTCCGGCGCGGTGCGCGGCGGGTGCGACGGGCGCGCTACGGGCGCCAGGTGGCGAGCAGGCCCTTGAAGAGCTCGGCGTCGGTGAGCTCGTTCGGGACCGGGCCCGCGTGGAAGAAGCCGGTGTTGTCGAGGTCCAGCTTGCGCAGGTAGTCGAAGGCCTTGTGGTCCGTCTCGCCGAAGGCGACGAACTGCCAGAAGATCTTGTGCTCGGCCGCGTCCTTGAGCGCCTGGGTGGCGGCGGTCTTCGACTCGGGGGCGCCGTCCGTCTGGAAGATCACCAGGGCGGAGCGGTTGGGGTCGTCGGCCTTCTCGTGCAGGGCCACGATCTCGGCGATGGCCCGGTCGTAGTTGGTACGGCCCATGCGGCCCAGGCCCGCGTGCAGCTCGTCGATCCGGCCCTCGTGCTCGTCGAGCGTGAGGGTGCCGGTGCCGTCGAGCTCCGTGGAGAAGAAGACGACCTGGACGGTGGCGTTCTCGTCGGTGTGGGCGGCGAGGGCGAGGACCTGGTCGGCGAGGTTCTGTGCGCTGCCGTCCTTGTAGTACGGGCGCATCGAGCCGGAGCGGTCGAGGACGAGGTAGACGGTGGCGCGGGCGCCGGTGAGGTCGCGCTTCTTGAGGGCGGCGCCTGCGGCCCTGTAGGCGGTGGCCAGTTCGGGGGCCTTTGCCTTCAGCCTGGCGAGGCTGAGGGCGGGCTTGCCCTTGACGGTGAGTTCGAGTTCGAGCGCGGGCTCCGGTTGAGCTTGCGGCTCGGGCACTGTGTCCGTTGCCTCGGAGGGCTCCGTAGCGGTGGGGGCGGTGTCCGTGGCTTCACCCTGGGCCGGTTCCGCCGGGTGCTCCGACTCGGGGGCTGTGCCCACCCGTCCCGCCGTGCGGGACGCCTGCCCACAGCGGGAAGGGTCGGTGTCCGCCTCCGCGGCCGTCTCGGGCGTCACCTCGACCACAGGCTCAGCCGCGCGCTCAGCCACGGGCTCCGGCGTCGGGGCGGCTGCGGGCTCGGCCTCCGCAAGCGGCTCGGGGGTCACCTCGGCTGCGGGCTCGGCCAGCGGCTTCGGCTCCGTCGGCGGGGCGGGGGACGGGACCGTGCCCAAAGACGGGTTGTCGAAGGCGGCTGCGACCAGGTCGTCCACCACGGACGGGGTCGGCTCCGGGGCGGGGGACGGGACCGGGGCGGCGGTAGGCGCCGGTTCCGGGGTCTGCTCCGTGGCGGGTACCGAGGGCTGTTCCGCCGCAGGGGCCGGGACCTTCGGCTCCGCGGCGGGCGTCTCCTCGGCACGGGGCGCCGGCGCCGGTTCCTCGGCCCGCGCCGCAGGCACCGCACGCCCTCGGCCGAAAACGTTCCGCAGGCGATCCAGAATGCCCATGTGCGCAACCCTTCAACGTGAGTTGTTCCCGGTTGTCCGGGTAATCCGTCACCCCTGGCCAGGGCGGACACGTAAGGTTAGCGGCCGCCCCGGGCGATCATGGGGAGCCCCTCGTGAAGCTCACCCTCCCGCCGGGCGCCCGGACTCAACTGCACGCCGGACAACGGCGGTTCACCCGCCGTTCACGTCATGGCCGCCGCATTGCTGGCATACGCCCCTAACGTCGCGGCCGACAAGCATTCCGACACCTTGTCGGCGATGCCGGGGATCCAGCGCGGAGGGAAACGTGCGCAAACTGCTGCCGCTCATCACGAAGGACGGTTCGCACCCGGGTGGACGGTCGGCCATGACGTGCCGTTTCCGCTGTGGTGACGCCTGCTTCCACGAGGTGCCGAACACCAGCGACAACGAGTACGTCGGCGATGTCATAGCCGGTGCGCTGTCGAGAAGGTCGATGATGCGCGCCGCCGCGGTCGTCACCGTCGCGGGCGCCGCCGGTGCCGCCGTCGTGGGCTCGGCCCCGCGCGCCACCGCGGCCGCCACCGGCGGACACGGCTGGGGTCACGGCCGCGACAAGGCCGCCCGCGGTCTGCGCTTCACGCCCGTCGCGCCCAACACCGCCGACCAGGTCACCATCCCCGAGGGCTACGCGCAGAACGTGGTCGTCAAGTGGGGCGACCCGATCCTGCGCGGCGCCCCGGACTTCGACCCGGAGAACCAGACCGCCAAGGCGCAGGCCGGGCAGTTCGGCTACAACAACGACTACCTGGCGCTGCTCCCGTACGGCCACGGCCGCCAGATCCTCGTCGCGAACCACGAGTACACCGACGAGATCCTGATGTTCCGCGACTACGACGCCGCGAACCCGACCCGCGAGCAGGTGGAGATCGCCTGGGCCGCGCACGGCCTCGGGGTCGTCGTGGTCGAGGAGGACCGGAAGACCGGCAAGCTCACGTATGTGCCGCGGCACCACCTCAACCGCCGCATCACGGCCACGACGGAGTTCCGCGTGCAGGGCCCGGCGGCCGGCAGCGACCTGCTGAAGACCTCGGCCGACCCGACCGGCCGCAAGGTGCTCGGCACGCTCAACAACTGCGCGGGCGGCCAGACCCCGTGGGGCACGACGCTGCACGGCGAGGAGAACTTCAACCAGTACTTCGCCAACTCCTCGCGCGCGACGGACAAGCGCTACGGGATCGGCACGGGGGCCTCGGAGCGCAAGTGGGAGCGGTTCGACAAGCGCTTCGACGTGGCCCAGGAGCCGAACGAGGTGCACCGCTTCGGCTACATCGTCGAACTCGACCCGTACGACCCGGACTCGACCCCGGTCAAGCACACGGCGATCGGCCGCTTCAAGCACGAGGGCGCGACCGTCCGCCTCACGCGCGACGGCCGCCCGGTGGTCTACAGCGGTGACGACGAGCGCTTCGACTACTTCTACAAGTTCGTCTCCTCGAAGCGGATGCGGCGCGGCAGTTCGCGTGCGGACCGTGCGTACAACATGACGCTGCTCGACGAGGGCACGCTCTACGTCGCGAAGCTCACCGGCGACTCCCCGGCGATCGAGATCGACGGCACCGGGAAGCTCCCGAAGGACGGCGAGTTCGACGGCAGCGGCGAGTGGATCCCGCTGGCCACCGCGACCGCGAAGGGCGCGGTCTCGCACGTCGAGGGCATGAGCGCCGAGGAGGTGTTCGTCTTCACGCGCCTGGCCGGTGACAAGGTCGGCGCCACGAAGATGGACCGTCCCGAGGACGTGGAGCCCTCGCCGCGCACCGGCAAGGTCTACATCGCGCTCACCAACAACACCAACCGCGGCAAGACCGGTTACGCGGCGGCGGACGAGGCGAACCCGCGCAACAGCAACAAGCACGGCCAGGTCCTGGAGCTCACCGAGCGCTGGAACGACCCGACGCAGACGAAGTTCGCCTGGTCGCTGTTCCTCGTCGCGGGCGACCCGAACGACCCGGCGACCTACTTCGCGGGCTTCCCGAAGGACAAGGTCTCGCCGATCTCCTGCCCCGACAACGTGGCCTTCGACGCCCACGGCAACCTGTGGATCTCCACGGACGGCGCCCAACTCGGCTCGCACGACGGCCTGTTCGGCGTCGCCACGGCCGGCGAGCGGCGCGGTGAGCTCAAGCAGTTCCTGACGGTCCCGAAGGGCGCGGAGACCTGCGGCCCGGTGATCCAGGACCGCCGCGTCCTGGTCGCGGTCCAGCACCCGGGCGAGCTCGACGGCGCGACGGTGGACAACCCGCTGTCCTCGTGGCCCGACGGCCCGGGCACGTACGTCCGCCCGTCGGTCGTCGCGGTCTGGCGCAAGGACGGGCGGGACATCGGGGTGTAACTCCCCCCTGTCACCCGCCATTTGGGCAGACGAGAACGGGGCACCCTCCTGCCAGGGGTGCCCCGTTCTCAGCTCACCGGGGTGGCTCAGCCCTGCTGGTCGCCACGGCGGCGCAGCATCGCGAAGCCCAGGCCCGCCGCGCCGGCCGCGGCCATGCCGCCGCCCGCCGCGAGGAGCGCGGTGTCGTCACCGGCCCCGGCACCCTCGGCACCGGCCTTGACGCCGCCCTTCGGGGTGACCTTCTTCTGGTCCTGCTTCTGGTCCTTCTTGGCGTCGTTCTTCTTGCCCTCGGTCCAGCCCTTCATGGTGCCGTCGGGGTTGAGCACGAAGTGGGCGCCGTTGTGCTGGCCGTACGCGGCCTTGTTGCCGCGCTGCTGGAGGGTGTCGAACTTGATGTACTTGCCGGAGGCCGGGTCCTTGGCCCACATGTCGGCGTCGAAGCCGCCCTTGACCTTGTAGACCTTGGCGTCGAAGCCGGAGCCGCCGATGTTCTTGTACTCGCGCACGAAGGTGCGCTCGTCGGGCTTCGGGGTGTCCTTCTTCGACTTGGTGATCGTGCCGTCGGACGTCAGCGTGAAGGTGTAGCCGTCGATCTTCGTGGACGCGGTCCGGTTCTCGGCCTTGAGCGAGCCCTTGACGGCCTTGTTCAGGTAGATCTCGGCCTTGGCGGAGCGGGCCGAGGCGTTGACGTCGACCTTGGCGCTCCAGCCGTCGCCGAGCTGCTTGACGCCCTTGGACTCCCAGCCGCCGACGACCGGGTCCTTCTTGCCGCCCTCGACATACGACGTGATCTTGCCGTCGGGGGAGAGCGCCACGTGCAGCCCGTTGTTCTGGCCGTGGGCGGCCGAACCCTTGGCCACGAGGGTGTCGAGCTTGGCGCCGTTCGCGAAGATGTCGGCCTCGTAGTGGTTCTGGCCCACCTTGTAGACCTTGGCGGTGGAGACATTGTCGGCGAGCTTGACCGTGTTGACCAGCTTGCGCTGACCGGTCGCGTCCTCCTTCTTGGTCTCCTCCTTCTTCTTCTCGTCCTTCTTCGGCTCCTTGGAGAGGTCGTCGCCGCCGGGCACCCCCTCGTTGCCCGGCAGGACCTGCTCCTGGCCGGTGCCCGGCACGGTGGGCGAGTCGGCGAAGGCGGCCGAGGCCGGCACGGCGAGGGCGGCGATGACGCCGGTGGCGATGGCGGCGGTACGGACGGTACGGCGGGTGGCGCGCATGATGATGTCTTCCTCGTAGCTGCGATGTCCCTGTTTGTGCCCCTTTGCGGTGGCGACACCAAGAAAGCTACGGAGGTCATGTTTGGGTAATACGTAGGCAATGTAACGGTTCGCGGCAAACCGCGAAACACCTGTGTAAACGCCCTCTGACCTGCACTAATCCGAGGGAAGCCGCAGCACGGTGCGGGCGCCGCCGTCCTTTGCCGTCCCGAACTCGACGCCGATCCCCAGCACCCCGGCCTGCCCCATCACGATCGTGAGGCCGAGACCGTGGCCGCGCCCGCGCCCCGGGTCCCCCGTGCGGAAGCGCTGCGGCCCCTCCTCCACCAACTCCCGCGGGTAGCCGCCCCCTTGGTCGCACACCTCGATCACCGGGCCGTCCACGGTGAGCGTGACCGGCGGGCGGCCGTGCTTGTGGGAGTTGACGATCAGGTTGGCCAGGATGCGGTCGAGGCGGCGCCGGTCGGTGCGCACCGTGACGTCCCGTACGACCTCGACCTCGGCCTCCAGGCCCGTGCCGCGCACCGCGTGCTCGACGAGGGTGCCGAGCCGGTGCTCGGACAGCTCCGCCTTCTCGGCGCCCGCGTCCAGGCGCGAGATCTCCAGGAGGTCCTCGGTCAGGCCGCGCAGGGCCTGGAGCCGGTCGTTGATCATCTCCTTGGGGCGGCCCTCCGGCAGGAGCCCTGCCGCGGCGACCATCCCGGTCAGCGGGGTGCGCAGTTCGTGGGCCACGTCGGCCGTGAACCGCTTCTCCGATTCCAGCCGCCGTTGCAGCGCGTCCGCCATGGTGTCCAGGGCGATCGCCACGTCCTGCACCTCGTCGCGCCCGCCCTTGTCGCGGCCGCGCAGACCCCGGCGCGGGCGCATGCCCACCCGCGCGTCCAGATCACCGTCGGTGATCCGCCGCGCGACCGCGGCCGTCGCGGAGAGCCGGCGGCTGATCCGGGCCGCGAGGAAGAACCCGGCCAGGGTGACGAGGCCGGCCGCGAGCAGCGAGGAGCCGAGGATCGCGGTGTCGATGGTCTCCAGGCGCGAACGCGTCGCCCCGTACGGCAGCCAGGTCGCAAGCGCCTTGCCGTCCGCGGGCGCGGCACTCCAGATCACCGCCTCGCCGCCGCGCTCACCGACGACCGTGCCGCGCTGTCCGTCCGCGACCAACTCGCGCAGCCGCTGCGGGAGTTCGGCCGGGTCGAGGGCCGCGTGCTCGGGCATCGTCGTGCCGTACTCGTACGCGCTCAGCGCGTAGTCGAGCTCGTCGCGCACCTCCTTGCGCATCTCGCCGACGACCTGGCGCGTGACCACGTTGTGCACGAGCACGCCGAGCACGGCCGCGACGGCGCAGCTCACCGCGGTGATCGTGAGGGCGATCCGCCAGCGCAGACTCATCCGCCCGCCTCGGGGCAGGGCCGGCCGGGGCGCTCGGGCGCCCGGCAGGTGTCGAGGCTGAGCTGCTGAAGGAACATCCCGCCGCGCTCGTCGTCCCACACGTAGTCCGAGACGGAGACGTACGTGGGATTGCTGGTCGGCTCGCGGACCGCCAGATGCCCGGCCGCCACCTCCACGCCTTCGAGCACGGCCCGGCGCGAGAGCACGCGGATCACCTTCCTGTCCTTCACCGTGTAGACCCGCAGCTCGCTGAAGCGGCCGTCGATGTCCACGGCCGTGATCAGCTCGTCCTTGCCGTCGCCGGTGAGGTCGTGCAGGACGGGCTCCCGTACGGCGCAGTCCTTGCCCTTGCAGGCGGCGAGCTTCTTCGCGGCGATCGGGTTCACGAGGCGGGCGGAGCCGCCGTCCTTGCGCAGGTCCTCGGCCACGTCGGCCTTGACCACGTCCAGCGCCACCGCCTGACCCATGTCCCCGCTCGCGATCTCCGGCAGGCCCGGCACCGCGGTGGGCTGGCCGGCGCTCTGGCCGGGGGCGGCCGGCTTCGGGTGGGTGTCCTGCCACAGCGCGAGCGGCGCGCTGACCTCGGCGGAGTCGCCCTCGGTGTGCAGACCCTCGGCGTCGGTGCACCCGGCGCTCAGGAACAGCGCACCGCCGAGCGCCAGAGCCGCGGCCGCGCGACGGGCGGCGGCCGTGCGGGAGCCGGTGACCGTGCCGAGGGGGAAGGTCATGGGCCCATCCTCGCCATGGGGCCCGCGGTGTACCCGGTGGCGGGGACCGTACGGGTGCGGTGCGGGCGGTGCGGGGTGATCCTGGCGGGAGAGGTGTCCGTCCTGCGACGTATGCCCCTGTGTGCCCGGTGCCCGGCAGTGCGAGGAGACCGTCATGACCCAGCCGACCGACGACAAGGCGGGCGCGCCCGCCGCCGACACCCACCCGGGGTGGGCCTCCGCCTCCGGCGGTCCCGCTTCCTCGCCGTCCGGCGCGGGCAAGGCGCCCGGGTCCGGTGACGGGGCCCGCTCCGACTGGGCGGTGGGCGGCACCATGTTCGCCGGCGTCCTGATGGGGGTGGCCGGCATCGTCGGCGCCCTCCAGGGGATCGCCGCCATCGCCGAGGACGACGTGTACACCCGGATCGGTGACTACGTCTTCTCCTTCGACCTCACCACCTGGGGCTGGATCCACCTGCTGTTCGGCATCGTGGTCGCGATCGCCGGCTTCGGGATCCTCAAGGGCCAGGACTGGGCGCGCGGTGCGGGCATCGGGCTCGCGGCGCTGTACGTGGTCGAGTACTTCCTCTTCCTGCCGTACGCGCCGGTGTGGTCGGTGATCGCCATCGCGCTCGGAGTGTTCGTGATCTGGGCGCTGGCCACGGACAGTTGAGGTGGTGCGGGTGCCGGTGCTGGTACTGGTTGCGGCCGGCTGAGCGGGGGGCTTCCGAGTCGGGGTACGCGGCAACGGACGGGTGAGCCGTAGCGTCTTCCTCACGGAGGGCCACTCGGCGGAAGGGGCGGGACGTGGAGGGCCAGGCGCCGGACCGGCTGCCGCTCGGGCGGCGGCTCGCGGTGTGGGGTGCGGGGCTGGTGCTCGGCGGGATCAGCGTGATCGTGGGCTGCCGCGCGCTGGACGTGGACGCCACCACGCCCGTGCCGCAGCTGCTCGCCTTCCTGCCGTGGCTGCTCGTGCCGGGGGCGGCGGCCCTGCTGTGCGCGGCGCTGCTGCGCTGGCGCCTCGGCGTGGTCTGGGCGGTGGCGGTGCTCGCCGTCACGTCCTGGTTCCTCCAGCCGTACGACCCCGGCGGTGCGCAGGCCTCGGCGCGCGCCGGTGAGGGGCGCGAGGTCGCCCGGATCACCGTCCTCACCTCCAACGTCCTGTTCGGCAGGGCGACTTCGGGCCTGGTGGACGTGGTGCGCAGGGAGCGGCCCGACCTGGTGTTCGTGCAGGAGTGCGATGCGGCGTGTCTGGGCGCGCTGCGGGCCGGGCTCTCGTATCCGTACGAGTCCGCCGTGCCCTCGCCGGGCTCGCGCGGGTCGGCGATCCTCAGCCGGTACCCGCTGGAGACCGCCGCCGGGATCCCGGGGCGGCTTGAGATGCCGGGCGGTGTGGTGACGGTCGCGGGGCAGCGGGTGCGGGTGCAGCTGGCGCATCCGGTGCCGCCGGTGCCGGGGGGTGTGGGGGCGTGGCGGCAGGAGCTGGGGGCGGTGCGGGACTGGGTGGTGCGGCACCGTGCGTCCGGGCCGCTGCTCGTGGCCGGGGACTTCAACGCGTCCCAGGACCATGCGGCGTTCCGCGCGCTCCTGGACGCGGGGCTGCGGGATGCGGCCGCGGTGGCCGGCCAGTCCCGTACGCCCTCGTGGCCCGCCACGGTCGGGCGGCCCTTCGGGACGCAGATCGACCATGTGCTGGGGTCGGGGGCGTTTGTGCCGCGGGGGGTGCGGTTCCTCGATCTGGCGGGGACCGATCATCGGGTGCTGGTGGTGGAGTTGGGGTTGTTGGGCGGGTGAGGTCTCGTCGTCGGGTGCGGGGCGGTGGGTGGGTGCCTGCGGCGGGCGGTTTTCCCCTACCCGCCCCTTCCCGAAACCAGGGGCTCCGCCCCCGGGCCCCGTGGTGGGCACCCGCGCGGGGCTTCGCCCCCCTGTACCCCCCTTGGGGCTTCGCCCCTTGCCCCCGTATCGCGCCTGGACGGCGCTCGTCCTCAAACGCCGGACGGGCTGACGGTTGCCCCGGTCCTCAAACGCCGGACGGGCTGACAGTTGCCCCAGCCCTCCAACGCCGGCGGGGCTGATCCCGCCCATAATGACCCCATGCCCCGTCATCCCACCCCAGCCTTCACCCCTCCCGAATGGCTGGTCAGGACGTTGGGGACGCTCAAGCCGAATCCTGCGCCCGTTCCGTGGCCCGCCGTCGTGCGGGCGGCCGTGGCGATGAGTCTGCCGCTGGCCCTCGGGCTCGCGGGCGGGCATGTCGCGTACGGGGCCATCGCCTCCATGGGGGCGCTCTCCGGGGTCATCGGTGACACCGCCTCCGCGTACCGGATGCGGGTCATCAACATCGCCGTGCCGCAGCTCGTCGGCGCCGTGGGGGTCACGCTCGGCACGCTCGTGTACGGGCAGGGCTGGCTCGCCGTGGCCGTGGTGACGCTGATCGCGCTGGTCTCCGGGATGATCTCGACGATCGGGGCGGTGGCCTCCGTATCGGGGCTGCTCCTGCTGCTCAACGCGATCGTCGGGGCCGGGCTCCCGATGCCCGGCCCGTGGTGGCTGGCGCCGCTGCTCATGACCGGCGGCGGCCTGCTCGTGCTCGCGCTCGCCCTGCTCGCCTGGCCGCTCAGACAGGGGCGGGCCGAGCGGTTCGAGGTGGCCGGGGCCTACCGGCAGGCGGCCGCGCTCCTCGAGGCGGCGGCGGGGGATCCGGCCGCGTACGAGGACGCGCGCCAGGCCGTCACGCAGTCCCTCAACCAGAGCTACGATCTCGTCCTCGCCCGCCGCACCCGCGACCACGGCCGCAACCAGGATCTGGTGCGGCTCGTCACCCAGCTCAACGCGCTCACGCTCATCGTCGAGGCGGCCCCCGCCGCCCACCTGAGCGGGCTGCCGCTGCCGCCCGAGGTGCCCGCCACCGTGCGCCGGCTCGCCGGCGCGGTCGAGCGCGGGGAGCCCGAGCGGATCGAACTGGCGCTGCCGCCCGCCGAGTCCCCCGCGGGCCGCGCCGTCGAGCACGCCGTGCAGCACGCCGCCGAGGCCCTCGCGGACGAGGATCCGCACAATGTCGACGACCGCCTCGGCACCCCGGGCGCCCTCACCCAGCGCGCCCGTCGCGCTGCCCGCAACGTGCTGATCTCCGCGGAGTCCTGGCGCTACGGACTGCGGCTCGCGCTCTGCATCGGCATCGCGCAGGCCCTGGTCTCGCTGATCGAGGTGCCGCGCTCGTACTGGGTCGCGCTGACGATCACCTTTGTGATGAAGCCCGACTTCGGGTCGGTGTTCTCGCGGGCCGTGATGCGCGCGGTCGGCACCGCGGCCGGGCTGCTCGTCGCCGCCGCCGTGCTCGCCGAGGTGCCGCGCGGCTGGTGGGACGTGCTCGTCCTGGTGGTGCTCGCGCCGCTCATCCCGGCGCTGACGCCGCGCGGGTACGGGTACCAGACGGCCGCCATCACCCCGGTGATCCTGCTCCTGTCCGACACCATGAACCAGCAGGGCTTCGCCCTGGTCATGCCCCGGCTCTACGACAGCCTCATCGGCTGCGGCATCGCGCTCGTGGCCGGTTATCTGCTGTGGCCCGAGAGCTGGTCCACGCGGATCGGGGACCGGCTCGCGGACGCCGTGGCCGACACCGCCCGCTATGTCGAGATGGCCTTCCTCGACCCGGCCACCCCGGGGGTCCCGGACGCGGCGGCCCGGGCGCGGATGCGGCGCCGGCTCTTCCGGGATCTGTCCACCGTACGCTCGGAGTTCCAGCGCGCCCTGACCGAGCCGCCGCCCACCGGACCCCGGGCCGCCGCGTGGTGGCCGCTGGTCGTCGCGGTCGAGCGGGTCGTGGACGCGACCACGGCCGCGCGCGTCCGCATCCGGCACGGCGCGGACCGCCCGGATCCCGAGGAGCCGGCCGAACTCTGCCGTCACCTGGAGGAGTTGGCCGACGGGCTGCGCGACACCGACACCCTTGAGGCCGTCTGCGTCCCGATGCCGGAGGGCGACGACGACAGTGTGCTCGCGCCGCTGCGCCGCGAGATCCAGGCCGCCCGGGCCATCGCCTCGCCCCCGACCGCCACGAAGGGCAGGGCGGGGAACTAGCCGGGCGGGGACGGGATCGTGCCGGCCGGGGATCTGACCGCGCGGGGATCTGGCCGCGCGGGGCGCCTGGATCCTGCCGGCAGGGTCCTAGCCGAGCGAGGCCAGGAACGTGCGCAGGGCCGCGTTGAACTCCGCCGGCTTCTCCAGGTTCGGCATATGGGCCGCGCCCTCCACCACGCACAGCGTCGACTGCGGCAGCGCGGCGTGCATGGCCTCCGCGTCCGCGACCGGGGTGTACTCGTCCTCGCGGCCGACCACGACCAGCGCCGGGCACTCCACCTGCGTCAACAGCGCGCGGTAGTCCGGACGTTCGGCCCGTCCGCGCAGCGCGGCCGCCGCACCCTCGGGGTCGGTCCCGGTCATCATCCGCAGCACGTGGTCGGCGACCGCCGGGTCCGCGTGCGGCGCGACCATCTTGTACAGGACTTCCTCGGCGTACGGCTTCAGGCCCTCCCGTACGAGCCGGTCGGCCGTCGCGCGCCGCCCCGCCCTGCCCTCCTCGGTCTCGGCGGCCGGGAAGGTGTCCGCGAGGACCAGGCCCCGGATGCGCGGCCCGTACTGCCGGTAGCCGTCCATCACGATCTGCCCGCCCATGGAGAGCCCGCCGAGCACGAACTCCTCGATGCCCAGGTGGTCCACGAGCGCGAGCACGTCGGCGGCGAAGACGTCCAGGGGAGTCCTGCCGGGGACGACGGAGGACTCCCCGTAGCCGCGCAGGTCGGCGGCGATCACGCGGAAGTCCCGCGAGAACTCCGCCCGTTGGGGCTCCCACATGGAGCGGTCGAAGGGGTGGCCGTGGACGAGCACGAGCGCGGGCCCGGTGCCTTCGTCCTCGTAGCCGATCCGGATGCCGTTGAGCTCTGCGTACGCCATGTCCCGGAGGCTAGGGCAGCCGCCGGGCACGCCCAACGGGATATCTCGCCCTGCGGACGCGAGCCGCCCGGGCCGGCGACTTCCCGTCAGCCGGGCCGCCTCATACCCAGCCGGGCCGCGTCCAGCCGCGCCCCGTCATATCCAGCCGCGCCGCGTCGCGATCACGCCGGCCTGGAAGCGGTTGGCCGCGCCCAGCTTGTCGTTGAGCGCGCTGATCCGGCGGCGCATGGTGCGCACCGACCAGCCGAGCTGCCGTGCGATCGCCTCGTCCTTGAGGCCGGCCACGAGCAGGGTCAGCATCCGCCGGTCGTCCTCGCCCAGCGGATCCTCGGCCGGGGCGTCCAGCGGGGTGGCGAGCCGCCAGCACAGCTCCCAGTAGTCGACCAGGCCGTCGAGCAGCGCCGACGGGCGGAGCACCACGGCCCGTACCTCCCCCTCGAAGTCCAGCGACAGCGGAAGCAGCGCGAGGCGGCGGTCGGCGATCGCCATCTTCACGCGCAGGCCGGGCAGCACCCGGGCCTCCTCGCCCCGGCCCACCAACTCCCGGATGTCCCCGAGCACTCCGGGCCACTCCAGGGCCTCGGGCGCGTAGACGGCCCGGTAGCGCACGCCGCGCGTGAGGGCCGTGGCCTCCACGGGGTTCGAGGTCGTCAGTGCGTACGGGGGCCGGTCGAGCGTGATGACCTCCTCGCGCGCCTCCTGCTGGAGCCGTACGAACCAGCGTCCCAACGCCTCGCTGCCGACGACGACTTCGACCTCCTCGGTGCCGCCGGCCTGGGCCGCGTCGAACAGCCGGGACAGCTCGCCCGCGGCCTCGCGCACCGAGTCCAGCTCGGCGGTACGGGACCGGACAAGTGCCTCGATCGCGGCACCCGGCTCGATCGCCGCATACCGCCGCCTACTGCCCGAAAGCCGCCCCACCAGGCCGAGTTCGCGCAGCCGGTCGAGCGCGCGGGCCGCGCGGTCGGCGGAGCAGTCGAGGGGCTCGGCGAGTTCGGCGGGCGCGGCGGTGTGACGGGCCAGGACCGCGCGGTAGACGCGCTCGTCGAAGGGGTCGACACCGGCCGCCGTGAGCTGGAGACGGGAGGTGTCGGGTGGTTCGTGGGACATGCGGGGATGGTGGCCCGTGTGTGCCAGGGTCCGCAATGGGCCAGGCCGAATCGTTGTCTGGACCACGTGTCGCGGCGTAGGACGGTGGGGAGCGCGCCGCGCGGGGCCTGTGGGGGGTTCCGCGCGGCGCGACCCACACCGGATGCCGTGGGGAAGGGGCTCAGTCCTCGGTCGTGTAGAAGCGGTAGAACGCCGCGCACGCCACGGCCGCCGCGAACAGCCCGGACATCCCGACGCTGCGCAGCACGCTGGCGTCGGTCTGGCTGTAGAGCCAGCCGAAGGCGACGCCCGCGAAGGCGCCCCAGGCGAAGGCGCGCGCCTCGCGCGGCAGGCGCGGGGCCAGCTTCAGGACGCCCAGGTAGAGCGCGCCGAACACGACGGTGGAGATGATGCCGAGCCACACGTTGCCGGCCGTGATCGGTCCGCCCGAGCGCTCGATCGCCGCGGCCCAGTAGCCGTAGACGAGGGCGAGGACCGGGGCGAGCTTGACGGCGGCCGAGCCGCCGAGGCCGCCGGCGCTGATCCCGGTGGGCCGGGGTGCCGCATGTGCCATGAGGTCGTCCTCTCTGGGATCCCCTCTTCCAGGGCACCACCGCGGACCCGGCCCCGGCAACTCGTACGGGGACGTCACCGGCTGCGGGGCGACTCTCCCCGTACCGCCACCGCGTCGATCTCGAAGAGCATCCCGGGCAGGGCGAGCGAGGCCACGCCCACCAGCGTCTGGGCCGGCAGGTCCGTGCCCCAGGTGGCGTGCAGGTGCTTCAGGAGGGTGTGCAGCTTCGCCTCGTCGTGGCCGACGATGTACGTGCCGATCCGGACCACGTCCGCGAAGCCGAGCCCGGCCGCCGCGAGCGCCGTGCCGAGGTTCGCCAGGGACTGCGCGACCTGGGCGTCGAAGTCCTCCGCGACGACCGCGCCGGACGGGTCGGAGCCGTACTGCCCGGCGATGTACACCGGCTGCCCGGGCGCGGTGGCCACGTGCGTGTAGCCGTAGCCCGAAGGGTCGTGCAGGGCGGGCGGGTTGACGAGGGTGCGGGTCATGGTCGTGGTTCCTCTCAGTGGTGTGTGGGGGATGGACGGTCAGGACGGGGACGAGGGGGTACGGGCGGCGCGGACGGCCACCGCGCAGGCGGCCAGGGCTAGGGCGGCCGCGGCCATCGGGACCGCGCCCTCGCCGAACGCGTCCACCAGCCGGCCGCCGAGCAGCGCGCCGAGGGCGATGGACAGACAGAAGACGCAGACGTTCAGGGCGGTGACGGCCTCCGCGGAGCCGGGCGCGGCCGCCAGGAACCAGCTCTGGAGCGCCACGGACACCCCGCCGTACACCAGCCCCCAGCCGAGCAGCAGCACCGCGCCGGTCACGCGCCCGGCGGGCAGGACGGCCAGCGCGGCGAGCACCGCGGTGAGACCGGCCGCGATGACCGGCAGCAGGCGCCCGCCGCCCCGGGAGCCGGCGAGGAAGTTGCCGGCGAGGCCGAGCACCCCGTAGCCGAGCAGCAGCCAGCCCACCGCGCCGCCCGGGACGCCGAACCGCTCGGTGAGCAGGGGGCGTACGAAGGTGTACGCGAGGAAGTGGGCCGTCACCAGCAGGGCGGTCAGGGCCAGGCCGGCGCGGACCCGGGGGTTGCCGCGGACGAGCGCGGTCAGGTCGCCGGGTGTGATGCCGCGGTGTGCGGGCAGCGGCGGCAGCAGCAGGAGCAGCGCGCCGAGCACCACCAGGGCGAGCACGGCGACACCGGCGAACGGGAGCCGCCAGCCGCCGAGTTCACCGGCGAGGGTGCCCGCGGGCACGCCGAGGACGGAGGCCGCCGAGACCCCGCCGAAGATCACGGCCGTCGCCCGTCCCGTCTGTGCGGCGGGCACGAGGCGCGGCGCGAGACCGCCCGCGAAGGCCCAGAACCCGCCGATGCTCACGCCGAGCAGCACCCGCGCCCCGAGCACGTACGCGAAGTGCCCGGACAGGGCCGAGACGGCGTGCGCGGCGGCGACCAGACCGATCAGGCCCGCGAGCACCAGCCGCCGGTCGAGGCGCCCCGAGGCCACGGCGAGCAGCGGCGCGGCGACCGCGGCCACCAGGCCCGGCACGGTGACGAGCAGGCCCGCCGTGCCGTCCGAGACGCCGAGGTCCGCACTGATGGGCGTGAGCAGGCCGACCGGCAGGAGCTCGGCGGTCAGCACGGTGAAGATGCCGAGCGTCACGGCGGCGACGGCCGCGTGTCCTCGCCGTACGACCTGGACATCCAACATCCAGAATCTCCCCCTGAGAAGGCCCTCCGTGCAGGGAGGGCTGGTGATCAGCTGTTCTCGAACCACCGGCGGATCGCACCGGGCGCGTTCGGCGCCCGCCGCTCCGCGCGCTCGCGCACCTGGGCGAGCGTGGTGCCGGCCAGCTCCTTGCGCCAGGCCAGCTCGGCGGCGGCCATCGACTCGGCGATGGCGCACGGCAGCCGGTAGGCCGCCTCGGGCTGTGCGCCCGGGCCCTGCTTGCGGATCTCCGCGCAGCGGAAGGCCTCGTCGGGGCCCTCGATCGCCGTCACGACATCCATCAGCGTGATCCGCTCCAGCGGTTTCGCCAGCCGGAAGCCGCCCTTCGGACCCGGCGTCGAGGTGACGAGGCCGGCCCGGGCGAGGGCCTGGAGCTGCTTGTTGAGGTACGCGGTGGGCAGCGCGTGGTACGCCGCGAGGCGGGCCGCGGTGACCGCCCGGTCCGCGCCGATCCAGGCGAGGTTGAGGCAGCTGTGCAGGGCCCACTCCACGCCCTCGTTCATCTTCATAATCTGGATGTTAGATGTCCAGGATTGACGGCGCAACCGAAACGGCCCGGGCCACCCGCCCGCACCACCGGGCTCGCGCTCCGCACCCCGCTCACCGAGCGTGGGAAGGGTGCACAGGACACGGAGTCTCCTCGCGGCGGTGCTGCTGGTGCTCGCCTGTGTCCTGACACCGCTCGGCGAGCTCTCGACCTGGGCGAAGTACCAGATCGGTGACACCGACAACTACGTGGCCGCGATGGCTCCCCTCGCCTCGGACCCCGATGTCCAGGAGGCGGTCGCCGCGGCCGTCGCGGGCGAGATCTCCCAGCACGTCGACGCGGGACCGCTCCAGGGGACGCTGACCGCGTTCGTACAGGAGGCGGTGGTGTCGTTCACCGGCACCGAGGCGTACCGCACCGCCTGGAACGCGGCGATCCGGGCCGCGCACGAAGCCGTGCAGGAGGCGCTGCGGACCGGGGACGACGGCAGCGTCGTGATCGACCTCGCGCCGATCACGCAGGAGGTCAAGGACCAGCTGGTGGCGGACGGGGTGCCCTTCGCGCGGCGCATCCCGGTCCAGCACACCGAGGTCGAGGTCATGAAGTCGAAGGACCTGGTGAATCTGCGGAAGGGGCTGCACATGCTTCAGGTCGCGGGGATCTGGCTGCCCGTCGCCGCCGTCGTGTGCGCGGTGGCGGGCATCGTCCTTGCGGTACGCCGGCGAAGGGCCGTGATCGCCACGGCGCTCGGGGTCGCCCTGGCCTCGGCGCTGCTCGGCGCGGGCCTGTGGATCTCGCGCCGGCTCACGCTCTCGGATCTGCCGCCGGACGTCTCGCGCGGCGCGGCGGGCGCGGTCTTCGACGCCCTGACGTCGAGCCTGCGGACGGCGGTCTGGGTGATCGCGGCGGTGGCGCTCGCGGTGGCCCTGGTGGTGTACCTGAGCCGACGGCTGCCCGGGCTGCGGGTGCCGGGGGTGCGGCGGCGGGCTTGAGGGGGGCGCGCCCGCGGGGCGATCCCCCGCGGGGCGGTCCCCCGCGGGGCGATCCCCCTCACGCGGACTCAGGCTGTACGCGTCACCTCAGGTGCCGTACGAAGAACCGCGCCGCCGCCTCCGCCGCGTACGGCGGGACGCCCGTGTGGCCGCCCATGTTGGCGTGCAGGGTCTTCTCCTTCGACCCGAAGGCGTCGAAGAGGTCGAGGGAGGCCCGGCGGTCGTTGCCCTCGTCGTCCCACTGGAGCAGCACGTGCAGCGGCACGGAGACCCGGCGGGCCTCCTCGGCGATGGCGCGCGGGACGAAACTTCCCGCGAACAGGACGGCCGCCGCGAGCCGCGGTTCGACCGCCGCGAGCCGGACGCCGATCGAGATCACCCCGCCCGAGTAGCCCACGGGACCGCCGATCCCGGGCAGGGCGAGCAGGGCGTCCAGAGCGGCCCGCAGCTCTGGGACCGCGCGGTCGACGAGCGGCAGCACGAGCGCGTCGACCGTCTCGTCGGCGACCGGTTCCCCGGCCTCGACGGCCCGGCGCAGCTCGGCCCGCGCCCGGTCGGCGCCGGGCAGCGGGGGACGGCCGCCGCTGCCGGGGAGTTCGAGTGCGGCCGCGGCGAAGCCGTCCGCGGCGGCCTGCCGGGCCCGCTCCACGAGCCGCGGATACATCCGGTCGAGGCCGAGCGGCGGGTGGCCGAGCAGGATCAGCGGGGCGGGTGCGGTGGGTTCGGGTGCGGTGGGCGATCCGGTTCCGGCCGGCGTCCAGAGGATGCCGGGGACGGGGGGCTCTTCGTCGCCGAGGGCGAGGGTGAAGGGGCGTTCGAGGACGTCGCCGTCGAGCCGCTGGTGTTCCGTGGAGAAAGTGAGGCGCATGGTCGTGCCTTTCGGGAGTGCGCGGGAATACGGCGCTCCCGGGCGCGACCTATCGCCCGACCGTGACCTCTGAGGAGAGCACCCACGTGAAAACGTTCACGGGTACCACCTCCTCGGTCTCTCGCACGGCCTCCGCGAAGGTAGCAGCGGCGACAGCCAGGGGCCAACGGGATCTCGGAAGGCAGCCTGGTCGCGGGCGGCTAACGCCACTGGTTCCGGCAGGCATCGCACCAGTCGTCCTTCCAGCACGGGTTGTTGTGGTCGTGCCGGTGGTTGTCGTTGTGGTGATTGCCCGAATTGTTCGCGTGCGGGCGCCAGTTGCCGCAGTCGGGGACGCCGCGGCTCGTGGACATGTACGCACCGCTCGCCCACGCCTGCTCGCCGCTGAGCCAGAACCACGAAGAGTTGCCGTTGATGTTCTGGCCGTAGACCCCGCACTGGATGCGGTCGCTCGCGCCGCGGGACAGCTTTCCGACGACCGCGGACCAGGTGTTGGGCTCCGCCCGCAGGTTCAGGGTGCCCGAGACGACCGTGCCCCAGATCGGGCCGTCCTCCCAAGCGGGAGCGGCGGCGGGGGAGACACTCGCGGGGACCTGTACCTGAGCCGGTTCCTGGACCTGGGCCTGGGACGGGCCGGCGGCCGAGACGGTCAGGGCGGCGGCCGTGAGAACCGAGGCCGCCAGGGTGCGCAGGGCCGGGGAAGTGCGCATGATCGCCCTCCTTCATCCCCTCCGGGACCCCCTCCTCAAGGAAATCCCCCATTCGGCTCAGCTGCCACCCGAGCCGTCCGTCACAGGCGTCGGAGCCGCAGGTCAGCGGCCCGCCAGGTCCGCCCGAGCCCGCCAGATCCGATCTGGCGGGCTGCCTGGCGCCGTCGCGCGCCTCCTGGGTGAGAGGCGATACGAGGAAGGAGGGAGCCGTGATGCGGGACCGGAACGGGAACGGTGCGCAGGCCCCCGACCGCCCCCTCGACGTGGCCGTGATCATCGGCTCCACCCGCGAGGGCCGGATCGGCGCGGACGTGGCGCGCTGGTTCACCGAGCGGGCGGCCAAGCGCGAGGACCTCGTCCTCGACGTGATCGACCTCGCCGACTACCCGGACTTCCCGGGCAGTTACCCCGCGACGCCCACCGGCGCGATGACCCGCTTCACCGCGCGCATCGCCCGCGCGGACGGCTTCGTGGTCGTCACGCCCGAGTACAACCGCAGCTTCCCCGCCTCGCTCAAGCAGGCCATCGACTTCGCGTACGACGAATGGCACGCCAAGCCCGTCGGCTATGTCGCCTACGGCTTCGACAGCCGGGGACTGTACGCGGTCGAGCACTTGCGCTGCGTGTTCACCGAGCTGCATGCGATGAGTTTGCGCGACTGGGTCGGTCTGCATCTCGTCGGGGAGAGCCCGGGGCCGCACGCGGAGCGGGACGAGCGGGCCGTCACCGCCCTGCTCGACCAGCTCGTGTGGTGGGGGCTCGCCCTCCGCGACGCCCGGGCCAGGCGCCCGTACACCTCCTGACCACGAACTTCGCAGCACGCAGAACAGCACACGCAGAGCACAGCGGACGCAGAGCACGCCGTACCGAACTCCCCCGGAAGGAACGGAAGATGAGCAAGAAGACAGCAGCGACGTCGTCGGGAGGACTGGCGATCGAGACCGCGGGTCTCGTGAAGACCTTCGGCGAGAACCGCGCCGTCGACGGCGTCGACCTGGCCGTTCCGGCCGGCACGGTCTACGGCGTCCTCGGTCCGAACGGCGCCGGCAAGACCACCACCGTGAAGATGCTGGCCACCCTCCTGAAGCCGGACGGCGGCGAGGCCCATGTGTTCGGCCACGACGTCGTACGGGAGGCGGACGCGGTCCGCAGCCGGGTCAGCCTGACCGGGCAGTACGCCTCGGTGGACGAGGACCTGACCGGCACGGAGAACCTGGTGCTGCTCGCCCGGCTGCTCGGCCACTCCAAGTCGGCCTCGTACGCCCGCAGCGCCCAGCTCCTGGAGGCCTTCGGTCTGACGGAGGCCGCCGGGCGGCAGGTGAAGAACTACTCGGGCGGTATGCGCCGCCGTATCGACATCGCCGCGTCCATCCTCAACACCCCCGACCTGCTCTTCCTCGACGAGCCGACCACCGGTCTCGACCCGCGCAGCCGCAACCAGGTCTGGGACATCGTGCGGGCCGTGGTCGCGCAGGGCACGACCGTGCTGCTCACCACCCAATACCTGGACGAGGCCGACCAGTTGGCCTCCCGGATCGCCGTGATCGACAAGGGCCGGGTGATCGCCGAGGGCACCAAGGGTGAGCTGAAGGCGTCGGTGGGCGCGGGCTCCGTGCACGTACGGCTGCGCGATGCGCACCAGCGGCCCGAGGCCGAGCAGCTGCTCAAGCTGACGCTGGACGCGGCCGTGACCCTGGAGCCCGACCCGGTGGCGCTGACCGCGCGCGTGGGCGGTGCGGGCAACGGTGAGGCGGCGGCCGAGCAGGCCTCGCGCGCCCTGGCGGAGCTGGCCCGGGCCGGCATCACCGTCGACAACTTCTCGCTCGGCCAGCCGAGCCTGGACGAGGTCTTCCTCGCCCTCACCGACAAGAAGCCGGAGTCCGGCACGCAGTCCGAGCTCGCCGAGGAGGCAGCAGCATGAGCACCGCGACCACGACCACCACCGCCGAATCCGCCGAACTCGCCCCGGTCTCCACCGAGTCGCTCGCCGAGTTGCTGATCGCCAAGGAGCGGCCGCCACGGCCCAGTGCGTGGTCCGCCTCCCTGGCCTTCGGGTGGCGGGCCATCCTGAAGATCAAGCACGTGCCCGAGCAGCTCTTCGACGTGACCGCGTTCCCGATCATGATGGTCGTGATGTACACGTACCTCTTCGGCGGTGCGATCGCGGGCTCGCCGAGCGCGTACATCCAGCAACTGCTGCCCGGCATCATGGTGATGAGCGTCGTGATGATCACGATGTACACCGGGATCGCGGTCAACACGGACATCGAGAAGGGCGTCTTCGACCGCTTCCGCACGCTGCCGATCTGGCGTCCCGCGCCGATGGTCGGCTACCTGCTCGGTGACGCCCTGCGCTACACGATCGCCTCGCTGGTAATGCTGGCGGTCGGCCTGATCATGGGGTACCGGCCGGACGGGAACGTCATCGGTGTGGTGCTCGGCATCGGCCTGCTCATCCTCTTCTCCTTCGCGTTCTCCTGGATCTGGACCATGTTCGGTCTGCTTCTGCGCAGCGAGAAGTCGGTGATGGGCGTCAGCATGATGGTGCTGTTCCCGCTGACCTTCCTCAGCAACATCTTCGTCTCGCCGACGACGATGCCGGGCTGGCTCCAGGCCTTCGTGAACAACAGCCCGATCACCCATCTCGCCACCGCGGTCCGCGGGTTGATGGCCGGTGACTGGCCGGCGGCGGACATCGCCTGGTCGCTCGGGTGGGCCGGTCTGCTGCTGCTGGTCTTCGGTCCGATCACGATGCGGCTGTACGCGAAGAAGTAGCGCGCCCCGCACGCGCGAGGGTCCCGGAGCCGGGGGGCTCCGGGACCCTCGTGCGTGGGTGGGGGTCTACAGCCGCCACGCAGGCGTATCGCCATGCGGCCGATACGCACAAGTGGCCCCCGTACTCACCGACTCCCGCAGATGCGCGGCCAGCGCAGGATGCCGCGAGTCGAGCCGCCGCAGCGTGTCCCGGATCCGCGCCGTCACCGCCTTGCGCGCACGCTCCGCCTCGTCCCCCAGGCGCCGCGTGCGGCCCCCGAGCCCGGCCGCCCGGCGCAACTCGTCGAGCAGCGCGGCCCGTTCGCGCTCCAGCGCCTCCCGCCGGGCCTGCGGCGCGCGGTCGATCTCCTCGTCGAGGCGCTCCAGATGCTCCCGGTAGCGCCGCTTGGCCTCGTCGTCGAGCACCGGGTCGCCGCCGAGCGAGCCGGCCGCCACCACCTCCGCCCCGCCCTCGGGCGCGAGCAGATGCGTGGCCGGGACGTCCGTGCCGGGGCGGCTCAGGAGCAGCCGCAGATCGCGCAGACCCTTCGCGTCCGGCATCGCGGCGGTCCGGCCCTCGTACGTGAGCTGCCAGACCGCTCCGTCGAAGCGGAACTCGTAGGCGGACGGCGCCCGTTGAGAGCCGGTGTGCGCCACTTCCCGTACGCGCGCGACGACCTGGCGCATGCCGAGCTCGTCCGCATCGCGGGCCACCTGCGCCGCCAGCGCCGCCGCGCCCGGGCGGCCGCGCGCCGCCTCGACCTGCGCGAGCCGGGAGCGCGCCTCCAGGGCCCAGGGCCTGGCCTGCATCAGGTCGGCCGAGCGGGCGGCCGCCGCGAACCCTTCGGCGGCCTCGTCGGGCCGGCCGAGCGCCTGGTCGCACAGCGCGATCCAGTGCGTGCCCGGACCGCTGATGTCCCAGCCGAACATCGACACCGACCACTGCTCCGCGTACGGCAGGAGTGCCGCGCGGGCCCGCTCGCACAGCTCACGGTCCCCGGAGGCCGCCGCGGCCTGTGCCTGGAAGCGCAGCCGCAGCGGCAGGAAGCCCCGGTCCGCCTCGGAACCGCGGTCGAGCAGCTCGCGCGCGTACGCGACGGCGGCGTCGAGCTCGGAGCCGCCCCGGTCGCCTTCCGCCGCCCGCAGTTCGGCCCGCTCCACCGCGGTGATCCCCGAGAGGATCCGTGGGCAGGGGTGCTTCGCCTCGATGTGGGGCAGCAGCTCGCCCGCCGTGTCGTGCTGGCCCTGGAGCATGCGCAGGATCCAGCGGTGGTGGTCGAGCAGCGGGAGCATGTACTCGCCGCCGGGCAGGTCCCGCTCGGCCAGGCCGGTCGCCTCGGTGATGTGGCCCTCGGACTCGGCGAAGCGCCCGGCGAGCGCAGTGATGATGGCCTGGTCCACGGCCGCGCCGATGTCGAGCTGCGGCAGGGCGGCCTGCTCGGCCATCGAGACATACGTGTGGAACGCGTCGAGATAGCGCGGGTCGCCCAGCTCCAGGAGCCCCACCCACATCAGCGAGCGCGCGAAGTGCTCGCCCTGGACATCGCCCGCGCGGCGGGTCAGGCCGGTCAACTCCTCGACCAGCGCGACCCGTTCGGCCGCGGAGTCCGGGCCCCAGATCGCGTGGTGGCGGGCCCACAGGCTGAACCCGAGCGCCTCCTCGTCCCCGTGCCGCCGCGCGAGCACGGCCGTGCGGATGCTGAGCTCCTGGGCGAGCTGTTCCCCGGTGAGCTCCAGGGAGCGGCGGCCGCCCAGCGCCTCGTGCGCCTCGCGCAGCAGGTCCTCGGTGCTGCCCTGGCGCAGCGGCGGCAGCGGGTGGAAGTGCCCGTGCAGCGAAAGCGCCACGCGCGCGAGCAGCTCCGGGCAGTCGAGCGCGCGGGCCTCGTCCACGGCCGTCTCGAACGCGCGCCGCGCCTCGTGCGGCGCGCCCTGGTGGCGCAGCGCGTCGGCGAGCGCGAGCCGCGCGATCAGCTGCGCGCCCCGGTCGGACAGGTCGCCGGCGCGCTCCACCGCGCGGCGCAGGAAGCCGAGCTGCTCCTCGCCCGACAGGCGGGTCTCGGCGTCCTGCGCGGCCTCCTGGAGCAGCTTCACGGTGGTGGCGGCGGGCACCGCGTCGCCCGCGGCATACGCGTGCCGCGCCAGCTCGCCGATGAGCAGCCGGCCGGCCACGGCGGGCACCTGCTCGCGGGCCCGGACGACCGCCGAGTGCCGCTGCTTCAACTCGCCCTCGTCCAGGGCCTCGTAGAGCGTCTCGCGCACCAGGTCGTGCACGAAGCCGAAACGTCCGCCGCCGTGCGCGACCACGAGCCGGGCCGTCACCGCCTGGTCGAGCAGCCGGTCCACGTGCGCGGCGGGCGCGCCCGCGACCGCGGCGAGCACCTGCCGGTGGAACTCGCGGCCGAGCACCGCCCCGACGGACAGCAGCTGGGACACCGCGTCCGGAAGGAGCCCGAGCCGGCGCCGCACCATCTCGCGCACGCCCGGCGCGATGGAGTCCACCGAACCGCCGCTCGCCCACAGGCGCGCGGTCTGCTCGACGAAGAAGGGATTGCCGCCGGTGCGCCGGTGCACCTCGGCGACCAGCTCGGCGGAGGGCTCGCGCCCGGCCGTGCGCGCCATCAGCGCGCCCGTGTCGGCCCGGTCGAACCCGGTCAGCGTGACGGTGGTGCCCTTGGCGACCAGCGGCAGCATCAGCTCGCGCAGCGGATGCCCGTCGGCCTCCACCTCCGCGTCCCGGTACGTGCCCACGAGCAGCAGCCGCTCGAACCAGGCGTGCCCCGCGGCGAATTCGAGCAGCTTGAGGGAGGCCGGGTCGGCCCAGTGCAGATCGTCGAGCACGAGCATCACCGGCCGCCGCTGCGAGACGGCGACGAGGGCGCTGGTCACGGCGTCGTACAGCGCGAACGCGTCCGGGTCCTCCGGGCCCGCGGCCGCGCCCGCCCGCGCCCGCACCTCGCCGAGCAGCACCCCGAGCCCGCCGCCCGCGGCCTCCTCGGCGAGCGCGACTTCCTCGGGCGTGGCCCAGCGCTTCAGGGCGCGCACGATCTGCACCCACGGCCAGTACCCGGGGGCGCCCGCGGACTCCCAGCAGGATCCGGTCAGCACCAGCACCCCGAGCTCGCGCGCCTCCTGCGCGGCCTCGGTGACCAGCGTGGTCTTGCCGATGCCGGGCTCGCCCGTGACGAGCACCAGGCCGCCGTGGCTCTCGGCGGCCCGGCCGATCTCCGTGCGCAGCACGCGCGCGGGGTGCTCGCGCCCGATCAGTGCGGAGGTCATGCCCCGACGATAGGCGGACCCACTGACAACCGGCCTGTCGTTTCCGGGAGCGCCGTCCCGTACCGCGTACACAGGGACCATGTGCCACTACTGCGGTTGCCGGGACATCCCGCTGATCAAGGAGTTCATCGCCGAGCACGAGCGCGTCACGGACGCGGCGGGCGACGCGGTCCGCGCCCTGGAGCGTGGGGACGTGGCGCGGGCGCGCGAGCTGGTCGCCGTGATGGCCCGCGAGCTGGCCGCGCACTGGGCGGGCGAGGAGAACGGCCTGTTCGCGGTGATGCGGGACGACCCCGAGTACGCGGACTACATCGCCGGCCTCGAACGGGAGCACCGCGAGCTCGCCGCCCTGCTGCCCTCGCTCGACCTGACCGACCCGGCGGACGTGCGCACGCTGCTCGACGCGGTGGACGAACTGCACCGGCACATCGCCAAGGAGGAGGACGGCCTCTTCCCGGCCTCGCTCACCGCCCTGTCGGGGGACGACTGGGACCGGTCGATGGCTGCGTGGCGGGAGGCGCATCCGGGGGAGACGGGTCCGTGAGGCCCGCGTAGCGCGCGGCCAGGGCGCGGGCCCGGTCCCGCAGGGCCGTGCGCAGTCGGTCCGGCTCCAGGACCTCCGCGTCGGTGGCGAGCTGCCACAGCGCCCACTCCGCGTGCCGCGCGTCCTGGAAGCCGGCGTGCAGGGTCAACCAGCCGTCCGCGTCGGCGAGTTCGTCGTGGACGGCGAGCGCGGTGGCGTACAGCTCCTCGCGCCGCGCCGCCCGGACCCGCACCCGGACGGTGACCTGGTCGCCGCCGGTACGGAAGCGGGTGCTGCGCTCCTGCCACAGCCGCTCCAGATCCACCCGTTCCGGGCGCTCGGCGGGCTCGGGCAGCTGCTCGGCGGCCAGGATGCGGGCGAGACGGTACGTGCGGTCCGCGCCGGACCGGGTGGCGAGCAGGTAGCCGCGGTCGCGCACGGTGACGAGCCCGACCGGGTCGACGGTCCGCCAGCGCGCGGGCCCGTCCCCGGCCGCGTACCGGATGCGGAGCCGGTGCCCGGTCAGCACCGCGCCCCTGACCGCGGTCAGGACGCCTTCCGGCACCTCGTCCACGGCGGGCCGGCGCGCGAGCAGGTCGGTGTCGGGGTCGATGAGCAGCCGCTCGGCCGCACCGGCCGCCCGGTCCCGGTAGCCCTCCGGCAGCGCGTCCACCACCTTCAGGAGCGCCGAGGCGAGGGCCGAGCCCAGTCCGAACGCCTGGGTGCCGCGCCGCGACCCGGCGACGAGCAGGGCGAGCGCCTCGTCCGGGGTGAGCCCCGTCAGCTCCGTACGGAACCCGGGGAGCAGCGCGAACCCGCCGTGCCGCCCGCGCTCGGCATAGACCGGCACACCGGCCGCGGACAGCGCCTCGATGTCGCGCAGGACGGTGCGCGTGGAGACCTCGAGCTCGCGGGCGAGGGCCGCAGCGGACATCCGGCCGTGCTGCCGCAGGAGCAGGACGAGGGAGACCAGCCGGTCGGCGCGCATACGGCAGACCTTAATCGCCCCTCGAATACGTGACAGAAGGTGTCGTGATGTCCAGGGAGGCTGCTCGCGGAACGTTCGGAACAGAGGAGTTGAACAGACATGGCACTGGAGCGCACCGCGATCGACCCGTGGCAGTGGTCCGTCGAACTGGGCTATCGCCAGGGGGAGTTGGTCTCCGGGCAGACCCGGACCCTCTTCCTCTCGGGACAGGCCGCGATGAGCGGCGAGGGCAAACCGCAGCACGCCGGGGACATGGCGGCCCAGCTGGCGCTGAGCCTCGACAACCTGGAGGCCGTGCTGGCCGGGGCGGGCATGACCCTCGCCCACCTGGTCCGGCTGAACGTGCACACCACGGACGTCGACCTGCTCTTCGCCCACTACGGCGTCCTGGCGGCGCGGCTGGGCGCCGCCGGGGCCGCACCGGCCACCACGATGCTCGGCGTGAGCCGGCTCGCGCTGCCGGACCTGATGGTGGAGCTGGAGGGGACGGCGGTGGCGTGATCAGCGCAGGGCCGCTCTGCTCCGCAGGAGTCTGAGCAGCCGCAGCAGCAGCCCCGGCCGGACGGGCGCGGGCACCGTGACGGGCGTCGGCTGAGTCACGGGCGCGGGGTCGGGGGCGCCGGGATAGGGCGCCCGGATCTCGGGGGACGGGCGGCGGGGCCGCTGCGGCGGGACGGTGTGGGACTGGGCGCGGAGGTAGGCCGCGAGGGCGCGGTGGGGGTCCACGGGCATGGCGGGGCCGCCTTTGCTTCGAAGCGTCGGGAAGGAGATGCGGGGAGGCGGTGGCGGGTGGGCAGACCGGATGCACCGGATGTATTCCACGTACGGGACGTACCGGCTCCAAGGCGACGAAAGCCTATGGATCAACGGTAAGTTGACCGTCACCCTTCGCGCATTCCTTCGTGCGAGTGAGGTCGACCCGACGGGTGGGGCCGGTGGGACGGGAGCGGCCGAAGGGCCTGCTGGTGACCTGCCTATGCTCGGCGCAGCGCACGAAATGGGGGGCTGGGGTGGGCGTGTACCGGCAGACCGTGGTGGATCTGGACGCCACGGAGGAGCAGGCCGAGGAGTGGGGCGGGCGCGGGTGGCGCTGGCTCCTCGATGAGGGATTCATCCGGGCCGAGCCTTGGCGCGGGGACGTGGTGCACCTGGGCGGTCCGAACTGGCGCGAGGCCGTCGACCTGGCCGCCTGGGACTGGCGCGCCCGCGCCGAGGGCTTCGACCCGGAGCCGTGCGGTGCGGTCGAGCTGATCACGGGCCGGACGGTGTTCCTGGCCGGTCCGTACGACCCGCCGTCGGCGATCTGCCCGCACTGCGGGAACGCCACGGCCGACTGGCCCATGGCGGCGGTCGACGCGTGGCACTCCACCGGTGCGGCGGCCTTCTCCTGCCGGACCTGTGCCCGCGAGGTCCCGCTCCCCGACTGGACCTGGACCGACGACTACTTCGCCTTCGCCCACGTGGGCTTCCAGTTCGAGGACTGGCCCCGCCTGAGCCCCGCCTTCACGACCGCCTTCGCCGAGGCGCTGGGGCACAGGGTGCGGTTCCTGCACGGGACGTGGTGAGCGGGGGCGGGCAGTTCAGCCCCGGAGCCGCCCGCACGCGGCCGCCTCGACGAAGCGGGCGAAGGCGTCGGGGGTGAGGGTGAGGACGGGTCCGTCGGGGTTCTTGCTGTCGCGGATGGCGATACGGGGGGTGAGGGGGGCGATCTCGATGCAGTCGCCGCCGGTGTCTCCGCTGTACGAGGACTTACGCCACTGCGCGCTCGTCAGGTCCTGATGACGGTCCATAACGCTCCTCCATTACGCGGGCGATGCGTGCCGCCGACTGCTCCACGGAGAGTGCCGCGGCCCGCAAGTGATCGTAACGGAGTGAACCCTCCCTGAAGGCTTGGGAGTTCGCGGTCATGTGCCCCTGCACGAAGTCCTCGGTGTAGACGAGATCCGGGTCGCTCTCGAAGCGCAGCAGGTTGAACGAACCCATCAGCCCGGTGTGCGCCCCCGCCTCGAACGGCAGCACCTGCACCTTCACCCAGTCCCGCTCCTGCGTATCCAACAAGTGGGCCAGTTGGTTTCGCATGACCTCCGGGCCGCCGATCTCCTGGTACAGCACCGCCTCGCTCAGGATGACCCACACCAACGGTGGCTCTTCCCGCTCCAGGATCCGCTGGCGTTCAAGGCGCGCGGCCACCTTGGCGTCGAGGTTGCCGTCCTCCCGCACCCCGAGCACCGCCCGCGCATACGCCTCCGTCTGGAGCAGTCCGTGCACCAACTGCGCCTGGTACGTGGAGATGTACGCGGCCCGTGCCTCCAGCGCCGCGTACGCCTGGAACCACGTCGGCAGCTGGCTGCGCAGGACCAGACCCACGAGCCGCGTGAAGTGCCCGTCCGATCCGAGGGCCGCGTCCAGCCGCTCCGACAGCTCGCGCGTGGGCACCTTGTGGGCCGTCTCGATCTGCCCGATCAGCGATCCGGAGCAGAAGACGACCGCACCCAGCTGGCCCTGCTTGAGCCCGGCCTCCTCGCGCAGGCGCCGCAGCTCCGAGCCGTAGTAGTCCAGCGGCGAAGCGCCCGGATCGAGATCGCGGACATTGACCATGGCCGGCCACCCCCAAGCCCACAGAACGCGCCGTTGCGTTCAGCCCGTAGCTCAGCGTAACCACGTCACCCCACGCTGAAACCGTGAATCCCGCAACTCCCCTGCGTACAGCGCCACTTGGCACCGGCTACCGGATGACCCTCACCGTGGGTGCCCACTCCGCCCGCCCGCTGCGGCACATCCTGCGCCTGCATCTACGGGCCTGGGAGCAGGACGGGCTCGCCGACGCCGCCGAACTCGCCCTCACCGAGCTGGTGTCCAACGTCGTGCGGCACGTGCCGGGCGCGCACTGCACGATCCGGATCCTGTGTCGCGAGCACGGGGTGCGGGTGGAGGTGGAGGACGGCCTCGCAGCGCTGCCCGCCGCACCCGGCGGGGAGGGCGATGGGACGGCCGAACTCGCGGAGGACAGCCGCGGCTTGCTGCTCATCGACGCCGTCACCGACCGCTGGGGCGCCGACCCCCTCCCCGGCGGCCGGGGCAAGACGGTCTGGTTCGAGTGCGGGCTGCCCCAGTCCTGAACCGACCGCTACCGCAGCCCCGAGATCCGGAACAGCACATGTGCCGTCTCGCTGTCGATCCGCCGCGACAGCTGCCGCAGCGCGGTCGCCCCGCAGCGCAGCAGGCCGCGTTCGACGGAGGTCCGCGCGTCCGCGTCGACGCGGGCCCACAGCTCCGGGTTGCGGGTCAGGACGTGCGGGTCCAGTTCGATGCGGACGCCGTACGTGTCGCGCAGCAGCAGGCGCTGGGAGACCCCGTCCAGCCAGCGCACGGACACGAGCAGATCGGTGTGCACCCGCTTGGTGCCGCACAGGCCGCGCTGTTCCAGCCAGCCCTCCCCGGCCCGTACGCGCGGGGGCACGAGGACCGCGAGCAGCAGCGCCCCGAGCGCCGTCCACAGCAGGGCGCGGGGCGGGCTGATCAGGCCGGCGGCCGTGTCGATCAGGCAGAGCAGCGCGACCAGGAGGCCCGCGCACAGCAGGGCGTCGCGCAGCTCGTGGTGCCAATGGCGGTCCTCGGCGGGTGCGTTCATGCTCCGACGCTAGGACGCGGTGGCGCGTGCGCGCCGTATGAGGAGCGTCAACACCTCCCCGTACGGCGACAAGAGTCCGCAAGGAGCACGGGGAGGAGGCCGGGGTCGGACCGAACCTGAGCGGGCCCGAACACCCCCGGACCTGCGAGGAGTTCCGCAGATGACCGTCACGCGCACCGACGCGAGCACCGGCCCCGGCACCGGACCGAGCACCGGGCCCGGCACTGGCCCGAGCACCGGACCCGGCACTGGCCCGAGCACCGGGCCCGGCACTGGCCCGAGCACCGGGCCCGGCACTGGCCCGAGCACCGGGCCCGGCACCGGACCCGACGCCGCTCCGAGCCCGCCGACCGCCCCTTCCGAGGAGCCCCCTGATCCGGACGCCGAACGCCACCGCCTCACCGCGCTCACCGGCCTCGCGGCCCTGTCCCTCGACGCCCTGGCCTCCGTCGCGTACGGGCCCGAGGCCATCGTGCTCGTGCTCGCGGCGGCCGGCGGGTACGGGCTCGGGTTCACGCTGCCCGTGACGCTCGCGATCGCCGTGCTGCTCGCCGTACTCGTCGCCTCGTACCGGCAGGTCATCGCCGCGTTCCCGGACGGCGGCGGCTCGTACGCGGTGGCGCGGCGGCACCTCGGGCGGCGCGCGGGCCTGGTGGCGGCCGCCTCGCTCGTCCTCGACTACGTCCTGAACGTGGCCGTCGCCGTCACCGCCGGTGTCGCGGCGCTGACCTCCGCCTTCCCCGGCCTGTACGGGGAGCGGCTGCCGATCGCCCTGGGCGTGCTCGCCCTGATCACGCTGGTGAACCTGCGCGGCATCGTGGACTCGGCGCGGGTGTTCCTCGCCCCGGCCGCCGTGTTCGTGCTCGCGGTCCTCGCGCTGATCGCCGTGGGCCTCTTCCGCGACGGGCCCGTGTCGACGGCCACCGCCGAGGGCCACGCCTCCGTGCTGGCCGAGGACGCGACCACCGTCGGCGCCCTGCTCCTCCTCAAGGCCTTCGCGTCCGGCTGCTCCGCGCTCACCGGGGTCGAGGCGATCGCCAACGCGGTGCCGTCCTTCCGCGCTCCGCGGGCCCGGCGCGCCCAGCACGCGGAGCTCGCGCTCGGCGGGCTGCTCGGCCTGATGCTGATCGGTCTGGCCGTGCTGATCTCGCGCTTCGGGCTCCAGCCCGTCGAGGGCGTCACGGTCCTGGCCCAGCTCGCGGACGCCTCGCTCGGCCACAACTGGGCTTTCTACGTGGTCCAGTTCGCGACGATGCTGCTGCTCGCCCTGTCCGCGAACACCTCCTTCGGCGGGCTGCCGGTGCTGCTCAAGCTACTGGCGCGGGACAACTATCTGCCGCATGTGTTCGCCCTGAAGGCCGACCGCCAGGTGCACCGGCACGGCGTCCTCGCGCTCGCCCTCGTGGCGGCCGCGCTGCTCCTCTTCTCCGGCGGCGACACCAACACCCTCGTGCCGCTCTTCGCGATCGGCGTCTTCGTCGGCTTCACGCTCGCGCAGGCGGGCATGGTGCGGCACTGGCGCGCGGCGGGACAGGGCGCGAAGGCCCTGCTCAACGGGTTCGGCGCGCTGCTCACCGGCGTGAGTGCGGTGGTCGTGACCGCGACCAAGTTCCACGACGGCGCCTGGCTGATCGTGCTCGCCCTGCCGCTCTTGGTCACGGCCTTCGAAGCGGTCCACCGCGCGTACGCGAGGATCGGCGAGCGGCTCGCGCTCGGCCGGGTCCCCGCGCCCCCGCACCGCGACCGGTCCCTGGTGGTCGTCCCGGTCGGCAGCCTGTCGGAGCTGACCGGCGAGGCCCTGAACGCGGCCGTCTCGCTCGGCGACGAGGTCCGCGCCGTCACCGTCACGCACCCCGACCCCGAGGACCGCGAGGCGGCCGCGGGCCTGCGCCGGGACTGGGAGCTGTGGAACCCGGGCGTGGAGCTGGTCGAGCTGCTCTCGGAGCACCGCACGGTGGGCCGCCCCGTCGCCGCGTACGTGGCGAAGATCCACGCGTACCACCCGGGCACCCGCGTCACCGTGCTCATCCCCGAGGTGGAGCCCGAGAGGTACTGGCAGCGGCTGCTCCAGAACCAGCGGGGAGCGGTCATCGCGCATGCCGTGCGCCGGGAGACGGACGCGGTGGTGTGCCGGCTCCGGCTGCGCTGTCAACGACGCGTCAAGGCCTGTTAGCGAGCTGTCAAGGCCGCGGCCGGGCGCGTATGGGAGCCGTCAACGCGATCGGGAACGGCCGGAAACGCAGCTTTCCTCGAAGAGTCCGATCACTGATCTCACCGGAGTCCGGTCACCGGCCCACTCCTGGAGATCACTACTGAACCTGGAGCTTGCGATGGCCGATGTGGCCTTCGTCGTCACCACGCTCGCGGTCTTCGCGCTGGTGGCCCTCATCGCCAAGGGGGTGGCGAAGCTGTGAGCGCCGAGAACATCGTCGGTCTGATCGTGGCCGTCGCCCTCCTCGGATACCTGGTCCTCGCCCTGATCAAGCCGGAGAGGTTCTAGGTCACCGATATGAGTTCCGAACTCGCCGGTCTGCTCCAGCTGCTCGCGCTCATAGCGGCACTGGCGCTCGCCTACCGGCCCCTCGGCGACTACATGGCCCGGGTCTACTCCTCGGACAAGCACCTGCGCGTCGAGAAGTGGATCTACAAGGGCATAGGCGCCGACCCCGACGCGGAGATGCGCTGGACCGCCTATCTGCGGGGCGTCCTCGCCTTCTCCGCCGTCGGTGTCCTCTTCCTCTACCTGCTCCAGCGCGCCCAGGGCGTCCTGCCCGGCTCGCTCGGCTTCGTGGCGATCGACCCGGACCAGGCCTTCAACACGGCCGCCTCCTTCGTCGCCAACACCAACTGGCAGTCGTACTACGGCGAACAGGCCATGGGCCACGTGGTGCAGACCGGCGGCCTCGCGGTGCAGAACTTCGTCTCGGCGGCCGTGGGGATCGCCGTGGCGGTGGCGCTCGTACGGGGCTTCGCCCGCTCGCGGACCGGTGAACTGGGCAACTTCTGGGCCGACTTGGTGCGCGGTGTCGTACGGATCCTGCTCCCGCTCTCCGTCATCGGCGCGGTCGCCCTGGTGGCCTGCGGCGCGATCCAGAACTTCGCCGGGATCCACGAAGTCGGTCAGTTCATGGGCGGCTCGCAGCAGTGGAACGGCGGCGCGGTGGCCTCCCAGGAGGTCATCAAGGAGCTGGGCACGAACGGCGGCGGCTACTTCAACGCCAACTCCGCCCACCCCTTCGAGAACCCCAATGCCCTCTCGAACCTCTTCGAGATCTTCCTGATCCTGCTGATCCCGTTCGCGCTGACCCGCACCTTCGGCCGCATGGTCGGCTCCCTCAAGCAGGGGTACGCGATCCTCGGCACGATGGCCGGCATCTGGCTGCTGTTCACCGGTCTGATGCTGTGGACCGAATTCGCGGGCCACGGACCGGCGTTCGAGCTCGCCGGCGGGGCGATGGAAGGCAAGGAGACCCGTTTCGGCATCGCGGGCTCGGCCCTGTTCTCGGTGGCCACCACGCTCACCTCGACCGGCGCGGTCAACTCCTTCCACTCCTCCAACACCGGCTTCGGCGGCGGCATCGACCTCCTGGGCATGCAGCTCGGCGAGATCGCGCCCGGCGGTGTGGGCTCAGGGCTCTACGGCATGCTGATCATGGCGGTCATCGCGGTGTTCCTCGCGGGTCTCATGGTCGGCCGCACCCCGGAGTACCTGGGCAAGAAGATCGGCACCCGCGAGATCAAGTTCGCGGCCTGCTACATCCTGGTCACCCCGGCGCTCGTCCTCGGCTTCACCGCCGTCGCGATGGCCCTGCCCACGCCCGGCAACTCGATGACGAACGCGGGCGCGCACGGCTTCTCCGAGATCCTCTACGCGTACACCTCGGGCGCCAACAACAACGGCTCGGCCTTCGCCGGCCTGAACGCCGACACCCAGTGGTTCAACAGCACCATCGGCATCGCGATGCTGCTCGGCCGCTTCCTGCCCATGGTGTTCGTGCTCGCGCTCGCCGGATCGCTGGCCGAGCAGCAGCCCGTACCGGCCTCGGCAGGCACGCTCCGTACCGAAAAGCCCCTGTTCACCGGCCTGTTGATCGGCACGATCGTGATCATCACGGGTCTCACCTACTTCCCGGCCCTGGCCCTTGGCCCGCTCGCCGAAGGACTGGCGTCATGACGCTCCACGACACACACAAGGAAGCGCGGCCCACCCGCGCGCCCCACCAGGACACCCCGCCCGCTCCGAAGGAGCCCGGGAAGGTCGGCGGCGGCCTCTTCGACCCGAAGCAGCTGGTGAAGTCGCTGCCGGACGCGCTCCGCAAGCTGCACCCGCGGATCATGGTCAAGTCCCCGGTGATGTTCGTGGTGCTGATCGGCTCGGTGGTCACCACCGGGCTCGCGGTCACGGACCCCGGCGACTGGTTCGGCTGGGTCATCACGGCCTGGCTGTGGCTGACCGTGGTCTTCGCCAACCTGGCGGAGGCGGTCGCGGAGGGCCGCGGCAAGGCGCAGGCGGACACCTTGCGCAGGGCCAAGACGGACACGGTGGCGCGGCGGCTCACGACGGACGGCCGCTCGCGGGAGCGGCTCGCCGGGGCCACGGAGGAGCGCGTCCCGGGCACGGATCTGCGCGTCGGCGACCTCGTGGTCTGCGAGGCCGGCGATGTGATCCCCGGCGACGGTGACGTGGTCGAGGGCGTGGCCTCCGTGGACGAGTCCGCGATCACCGGCGAATCGGCCCCGGTCATCCGGGAGTCGGGCGGCGACCGGTCCGCGGTCACCGGCGGCACCAAGGTGCTCTCCGACCGCATCGTCATCAGGATCACCACGAAGCCCGGTGAGACCTTCATCGACCGGATGATCAACCTGGTCGAGGGCGCGGCCCGGCAGAAGACCCCCAACGAGATCGCCCTCAACATCCTCCTGGCGTCCCTCACGATCGTCTTCCTGCTGGCCGTGGTCACGCTCAAGCCCTTCGCGATCTACGCGGGCGCCGACGAGCAGACGTCGATGATCGTCCTGGCCGCGCTCCTGGTCTGCCTGATCCCGACCACGATCGGCGCGCTGCTCTCGGCGATCGGCATCGCGGGCATGGACCGGCTCGTGCAGCGCAACGTCCTCGCGATGTCCGGCCGGGCGGTCGAGGCGGCGGGCGATGTCTCCACCCTGCTGCTCGACAAGACGGGCACCATCACGCTCGGCAACCGGCAGGCCGCGGAGTTCGTGCCGGTGCGCGGCACCACGGCCGCCGAGGTGGCGGACGCGGCCCAGCTGTCCTCGCTCGCCGACGAGACCCCCGAGGGCCGCTCGGTCGTGGTCCTCGCCAAGGAGAAGTACGGCCTGCGGGAGCGGCACCAGGGCGAGCTGACCGGCGCCGAGTGGGTGCCGTTCACCGCGCAGACCCGCATGTCCGGTGTGGACGTGGACGGGCGCAAGGTCCGCAAGGGCGCGACCGGTTCGGTGATCGCCTGGGTCACCGAGCGCGGCGGCACGGTGGCCGAGGACGCCGCCGAGCTCTCGTACGCGATCTCGGAATCCGGCGGTACGCCGCTGCTCGTCGCGGTCGAGGACGGCGGGGGCGCCCGGGTGGTCGGCGTCATCCACCTCAAGGACGTGGTGAAGGAGGGCATGCGCGAGCGCTTCGACGAGCTGCGCCGGATGGGCATCAGGACGGTCATGATCACGGGCGACAACCCGCTGACCGCCAAGGCCATCGCCGAGGAGGCGGGCGTGGACGACTTCCTCGCCGAGGCCACCCCCGAGGACAAGATGGCGCTCATCAAGCGCGAGCAGGCCGGCGGCAAGCTGGTCGCGATGACCGGCGACGGCACCAACGACGCGCCCGCGCTCGCGCAGGCCGACGTGGGCGTGGCGATGAACACCGGCACCTCGGCGGCCAAGGAAGCCGGGAACATGGTCGACCTCGACTCCAACCCGACGAAGCTCATCGAGATCGTGGAGATCGGCAAGCAACTGCTCATCACACGCGGGGCGTTGACCACCTTCTCCATCGCCAACGACGTCGCGAAGTACTTCGCGATCATCCCCGCGATGTTCGCCGTGGCCTATCCGCAGCTCGATGCGCTCAACGTCATGCGGCTCAGCTCGCCCGAGTCCGCGATCCTGTCGGCGGTCGTCTTCAATGCGCTGATCATCGTCGCGCTCGTGCCCCTCGCCCTCAAGGGCGTGCGGTACAAGCCGACCAGCGCGGACCGGATGCTCCGCCGCAACCTCGGGATCTACGGGCTCGGCGGCCTGATCGCGCCGTTCATCGGCATCAAGCTCATCGACGTACTCCTCTCACTTCTCCCCGGGATCGGTGGCTGACCGCCATGCACAACTCCGTAGGAAACACAGCCCGGTTGCTCGGCGCCGCCCTGCGCGCCCTGCTCGTCCTGACCGTGGTCACCGGCGTGCTCTACCCGCTCGCCGTCACGGGCGTGGCCCAGGGGCTCTTCCCCGGCAAGGCGAACGGCTCCGAGATCGAGGACGCGAGCGGCAGGGTCGTCGGCTCCTCGCTGATCGGGCAGCGCTACGACCTGCCCCTGAAGAAGGGCGAGGAGACCCCGGCGCCCGACCTCAAGTGGTTCCAGCCGCGCCCCGCGAACGGCCTCGGCACCAACTCGGTGAACACGCAGTACGCGCTGATCCTGTCCGGCGCGACCAACCGCTCCGGCGAGGACGGCGCGCTCCACAACCCGAGGACGGGCAAGGCGTACTGCCCCGAGAAGCCGGCCGAGGGCACGCTCTGCGCGCAGGTCCTGGACGCGCGCGCGGCCGTGATCAAGGACAACTCCGTCCCCGGACACGAGGTGAAGCCGGCCGACATCCCCGCGGACGCCGTCACCTCCTCGGGCTCGGGCCTCGACCCGCACATCTCGCCCGCGTACGCGGAGCTCCAGGTGCGCCGGGTCGCCGAGAAGAACGGGCTTCCCGTGGCCCGCGTGGAGCGCCTTGTGCAAGAGCACACGGACGGGCGGATCCTCGGGTTCCTGGGGGAGCCGAGGGTCAACGTGCTCGAACTCAACGTGGCGCTGAGGGAGTTGGTGGCCGGGAAGTAGGGGCCGCGGGCTTCGGGGCTGCTTGGACGGCCCTCGTCGAGAAGTAGATCTACCCCTTGCGGAACATACCCGCAGGGGGTATATCTATGTCCGTCGCCAGGTACCCCAGGGGGGTATCTACCGCTCAGGCTTCGAGGAGGCTCCCATGTCCGCTTGCCACACCACCCCCGCCGCTTCCGCTGCCACCGCACCGGCCGCTGTCTCTGTTGAGGGCGCGACCGTCGTCTACAAGGTCGAGGGTGTCGGCAGCGCCCACTGCCAGGGCATCGTGCGCCAGGCCGTGGGGGCGCTGCCCCAAGTGGCCGCCGTATCCGTGGAGATCGGTACCGGCCTGGTCACCGTGACCCCGGCCGCCGTACCGGGCCGCGACCCCGCCGACCCTGCCGCCCTCACCGCCCTCGACGCACTCGTCGCCGAGGCCGTCGACGAGGCCGGCTACGAGTTCGCGGGCCGCGTGCCCGCCTGAGTCGCCCCCTCCCCTCTCCCTCAAGCGAGGCCAGCCATGTCAACCGTCCAACCCCGCCGCTGGTGGGCCCTAGCGGTCCTCGCGGCCGCCCAGTTCATGGTCATCATGGACACCTCGATCATCGGCGTCGCCCTGCCCGAGATGCAGCGCGACCTGGGCTTCTCGCCCGGTGATCTGCAATGGGTGTTCAACGCGTACGTCATCGCCTTCGGCGGACTGCTGCTGCTCGGCGGACGCCTCTCCGATCTCCTGGGCGCCCGGCGGGTGTTCACCGCGGGATGGGTGGTCCTGATCGCGGGCTCCGTGGTCGCGGCCGCCGCGCAGAGCGCCTGGGTCGAGGTCCTCGGGCGCGCGGTCCAGGGCGCGGGCGGAGCGCTCATCGCCCCCGCCTCCATGACCCTGCTCATGATCCTGTTCGCGCACGACCCGAAGGAGCTCGGCAAGGCCATGGCCCTGTACGGGGCCGCCGCCCCCGCGGGCGGCACGGCGGGTGTCTTCCTCGGCGGTGTGTTCACCGAGTGGCTGAGCTGGCCCTGGGTGTTCATCATCTACGTGCCGATCGGCCTCGCCACCCTCGCCGCCACCGGCCTGCTCCCGGCCGTCGCACCCCGCCGCGGAGGCGTGGACGTTCTCGGCGCGGTCACCGTCACCGCCGGTCTCGCCCTCGCCGTCTTCGCGGTCGTACGGGCCCCGGAGACCGGTTGGGGATCCGCCGAGACGCTGCTCGAACTGGCCGCCGCAGCAGTCCTGTTGGCGCTCTTCCTCGTCATCCAGAAGAAGTCCCGCGAGCCCCTGATGCCGCTCGGCATCTGGCGGGTCCCGCGCCTGGGCTCGGCCAACCTGGCGATGACGCTGCTCGGCGCCGCGTGGATCCCGATGTGGTACTTCCTCAACCTCTACCTCCAGCAGGTCCTCGGCTACGGTGCCTTCGCCTCCGGCGCGGCCCTGCTGCCCATGACCGGTCTGCTCATGGTCTTCATGACCGCCATCACCTCCCGGCTGCTCGGCCGCTTCGGCGCCAAGCCACTGATCGGCGGCGGACTGCTGGTCCTCGCGGCCGGACTGCTGTGGCTCTCGGCGGTGGAGCCCACCGGCACCTTCCTCGTCGACGTGCTGCCGGCCTCGCTGGTCGCGGCGCTCGGCATGTCCCTCGCGTACATCCCGGCGATGATGGCCGCCCTGTCCGGCGCCCCGCAGGAGCAGGCGGGCCTGGCCTCCGGCATCGTCAACACCACCTACCAGGTGGGCTCCGCGCTCGGCCTCGCCGCCCTCACGGCCCTGGCCACCACGCAGGGCGCCGACCGCCTCGGCGACCTGCCCGCCCTGACCGACGGCTTCAGCGCCGCCTTCCTCGCCGCCGCGGGCATCGCGGCCGCGGGCGCCCTGGCCACGTTCCTGTGGATGCGCGGCGAGCCGCGGGCCGCGGGCGCGGACGGTGCGCGGGAGGAGGTGACGGAGAAGACCGCCGCCTGAGCCCTGTACCGACGGCCGAGGGCCTGATCCGCACGCGGATCAGGCCCTCGGGTGCGTCTCGGCCGGGCTCACCCCAGCCGCTGGTCCATCCACTTCATCACCGGGCCGACCGCGAACAGCACGGTGGTCGCGTGCGTGCCGAGCGGCACCTTGCGGAAGGTGACCTGGGAGTTCTTGCGCGACCAGGTCTTGTGCAGCCGTACGACGTCCTCGTACGGGATCAACTCGTCGGCCGTGCCCTGGAACAGCAGCACCGGATGGTCCGGCACGGTCCGCCCCGGGTCGGAGGCCTCCAGGCGGGCCCGCCAGTCCGCGCGGTCGAAGAGCCGGCCGCCCGGGGCCGCCTTCGGGTCGACGAGGGTGTGCATCCGCCGCCCCTTCATCTCCTTCAGGATCTCGCCGGAGCAGCTGCCGCGGGCCAGGTCCGCCAGCCGCCGGCCCTCCGGGGTGAGGCTGCGGCCGAGGCCCAGCTGCGGATACGCGGCGTCGTGCCCGACGGCGGCCATCATCGCGAACCCGGCGCCGCCCTTGCCGTCGTTGTACGCGAAGGCCCGCTCCAGATCGGCCGGCACCCCGCCCGCAGCCGTGCCGCGCACCTTGAGCTCCGGCGCGTACGCGCGGTGCCGCTCGGCGGCCCAGGAGGCGGCGTGGCCGCCCTGCGAGTAGCCGACGATCCCGACGCCGGACCGCCCGGAGATGCCCAACTTCTGTGCCTGGGGCAGGCGTTGGGCGGCGCGTGCGGCGTCGAGCACCGCGTTCCCCTCGGCGGCCCCGACGAGATACGTGTGGTCGCCCGGGGTGCCGAGCCCCTCGTAATCCGTCAGCACGAAGCCCCAGCCGCGCCGCAGCCCCTTGTCGAACAGGAGCGACACCGCGGACAGGCGGCCCTTCGACGAGGCGCACTTGTCGGCGAGGCCCACCGTGCCCGGCGCGAACACGACCAGCGGGCGCGTCCCCGTGCGGCCGTCGTCCGGCACGATCACCGCGCCCGAGACCACGTTCGCCTTGCCGGTCGCGCCCGTGGAGCGGTACGTGATCCGCCAGGCCCGGGTCTTCTGCGTGAGCAGGCCCGGCAGCAGCCCGTACTGCGCGGGCTCGGCGCTCACCACGTCCCCGGGCCGCGCCGCAGGGCGCTCCTCGGCCCCGCCCGCCGGCGCGGCGCCGAGGGCGAGCACCCCGGCCAGCACCATCGCCCCGCACGCCCTTGCCCGGCGCACCCGCCATGCCTTGCGCATCCACGCTCCCTGAGTCCCGGACCCGCCCGGTGCGGACCTCCGACGGCGCTCATCCTGGCGGGAGGACACGTGCGTATCCGGGCAATGGGTGCGTGTCGTACCGAGTCGAACCTGAAGGAACTTTCAGGTCGTTTCAGCTTCTCTTCAGGCTCCCCGCGGCACCTTTGAGTCATCGCAACGAACGACACAGCAACGGAGGATCCGAGTCCATGAAGCGCAGCAACCTCGTCATCGCAGGCGTCGCCGTGGCCACCCTGGTCGCCGGCGGGAGCGCGTACGCCTTCGCCACGGGCACGGACACGAGCACGAACTCGGCCTCCTCGGCCGCCCGCGACGACAGCCGGGACGACGACCGCCGGGGTGCGCAGACCACCGTCAACTCGGCCGCGCAGGGCTCCGGCCCCTCGGCCGCGTCGGACTCCCGGCTCACCGCCGCCCAGGCGATAGACGCGGCCCTGAAGGCCCAGTCCGGCACCGTGGTCTCCGCCGACCTGGACGACGACTCCGACGACTCCCGGCACTCCCGCGACTGGACGGTCGAGGTGCTCGGCTCGGGCTCCACCTGGTACGAGATCGACGTCGACGCCAAGACCGGCAAGATCCTCTCCAAGGAGACCGAGCGCGACGACGATGACGACGTCCGCGAGGCCCGTGCGGCCCTGAAGGGCTCCACCGTCTCCGCCAAGCAGGCCGCCGAGATCGCCTCGGCCAAGGGCTTCGTCACCTCGGTCGACCTCGACGGCGACGACGACCGCGGTGCGCAGGCCTGGGACGTGGAGACCACGGACGACAAGGGCCAGGAGCGCGACTGGAACGTCGACCTCAAGTCCTCCCGTATCACCGAGGACCTGGACGACCGCGACGACCGGAACGGGCGTGATGACGCCGACGACCGGGACGACCGCGCGGACGACCGCGATGACAAGGACGACGCGGACGACCGTCACGACGACTGATCTCCGCTGCGGGCGCCTCTGCTGAACCCCGGGACGCCCCCCGTCCCTGCCCCCGTCCCCGCCCACCGCGCCGGGCTCCTTTCCCCCAGGAGCCCGGCGCGGTCGTGTGCCGTTTCCGGCCGGGATCGCAGGGAACCCGGCGGCGGGCAAGGAGAAAGCCCGAACGCCGGGAGGAACGCCGCCATGCCGCATCCGGAACCGACCAACACTCGGACCGTGGCGCCCACACAGCCCGACCACCCGATCCCGCACGACCCGCAAACCCCCGGACCGCACGACCCGCAAACCCCCGGACCGCCCGCCCCCGAACCGCCCGCCCCCGCATCCTCCGCAACCCCCGACACCGGCGAACCCACCCCCGACTTCCCCGCCCACAAGCAGCGCCCGCCCGGCCTGGAGCGGGACATGGACCCGCGCCCGCGCTTCCGTGCCAAGTCGTACAAGCCGGCCGGCAAGCTGCTCGGCAAGGCCGCGCTGATCACCGGCGGCGACTCCGGGATCGGCCGCGCGGTCGCGCTCATGTACGCGCGCGAGGGCGCGGACGTCGCGATCGTGCACCTGCCCGAGGAGCACCCCGACGCGGACGAGACCCGGCAGGCGATCGAGGAGACCGGCCGCAGCTGCCTGCTGTTGCCCGGCGACCTGTGCGACCCGGACTTCTGCCGGGACGCGGTGGCCCGTACGGTCGCGGAGTTCGGCAAGCTGAACATCCTCGTGAGCAACGCGGCGTATCTGAACAGCAAACTCGAGCTGGAGCAGTTGACGGCCGAGGAGTGGGACCGCACGTTCAAGACGAACGCGTACGCGTACTTCCACCTGTTCATGGCCGCGCTGCCGCACCTGAACAAGGGCGACGCGGTGATCGCCACGGCCACCGAGGAGGCCCTGAAGGGCTCCACCACGATGATGGACTACGCGGCCTCCAAGGCCGCGGTGATCACCTTCACCAAGTCCATCGCCCCGCACCTGGCGGCCCGCGGCATCCGCGCCAACGTCGTTGCGCCGGGCCCGACGTGGACGGTCCTGAACAACTCCGATCCGCACATGCCGAAGGAGGGCCTGGCCCACCTCGGCAGCGAGACCCCGCTGGGACGTCCCGCGCAGCCCGAGGAGATCGCGCCCGCGTACGTGTACCTCGCCTCGGAGGCGGACTCCGGCTTCACCGTCGGCGAGGTCATCGCCGTGACCGGAGGCGAGACGGACACCAGGTGAACGGCCCGTCCCACGGGCGACGGCCCCCGTGCCCGCGGGCGACGCCCCCCGTGCCCGCGGGCGACGCCCCCCGTGCCCGCGGGCGCGTCCCCATGCTCGCGGGTGCCGGTGTGAGCGGGCCGAGGGAAGGTACCCGCCCGGCATGTGCTCCGACCACACGGCCGGTCACCGCACCGGCCCGCCGCCCGGAACCGGAACCGACCCCACGCCCGGAACCGACCACCCACCCGGGATCGACCACACGCAGACGCCGGTCCTCGACGCCCTCGTCGCCTACCGCGACCGGCGCGAGTTCGGCTTCACCCCGCCGGGCCACAAGCGGGCCCGCGGGGTGGACCCGGATGTGCGGGCGGTCCTGGGCGACGCGGTCTTCTACGGGGACGTCCTCGCCTCGGGCGGCCTGGACGACCGCCGTACGCGATGGCGGGTCCTGGAGCGCGCCGAGCAGCTGATGGCCGACGCCGTGCACGCCGAGCACACCTACTTCTCCACCTGCGGCAGCTCCTTGTCGGTCAAGGCCGCCATGCTGACCGTCGCATCGCCCGGGGAGTCCCTGCTGATCAGCCGGGACGCCCACAAGTCGGTGGTGGCGGGCCTGATCCTGTCCGGCATCGAACCGGTCTGGCTGGAACCGCAGTGGGACGAGGAGCGGCATCTGGCCCACCCGCCCTCGGCCGACACGGTCGCCCGCGCCTTCGCCGCCCGCCCCGACGCCCGCGGCGTCCTGATCACCAGCCCCACCCCGTACGGAGCCGCCGCCGACCTGAACACCATCGCCGGGATCTGCCACCACCACGGCCGCCCGCTCATCGTGGACGAGGCCTGGGGCGCCCATCTGCCCTTCCACCCGGACCTGCCGGCCTGGGCGATGGACGCCGGCGCCGACGTCTGCGTCACGAGCATCCACAAGATGGGCAGCGGCCTGGAACAGGGCTCGGTGTTCCACCTCCAGGGCGACCTGATCGACCCGGCCGCCCTCGCCTCGCGCGCCGACCTGCTCGGCACCACCAGCCCGTCCGTCCTGATCTACGCGGGCATCGACGGCTGGCGCCGCCAGATGGTCCGGCACGGCCGTCAACTCCTGGGCGACGCCCTGGCCTTGGCCGCCACCACCCGGCAGGCCATCGAGACCGTCGACAGCCTGCACGTGGAGGACCGCGCCGACTTCTGCGGCCCCGGCCTCGCCCACGACTTCGACCCGCTGCCCACGGTCATCGACCTCGCGGAACCGGGCCTGACCGGCTACCGCGTGGCCGACTGGCTGCGCACCCACCACCGCGTCGACGTGCACCTGTCCGACCACCGCCGCATCGGCGCGCAGCTCACCCACGCCGACGACGAGGAGAGCACCGACCGGCTCGTCCTCGCCCTGCGCGACCTCGTCGAGCACGCCGAGGAGCTCCAGCCGCCGGAGAAGGTCGCCGTCCCGTCCTCCTCCGACCTGCGCCTGACGCAGGAAATCCCGCCCCGCGACGCCTACTTCGCCCGCACGGAGGACGTGGCGCTGCACCGCGCCCACGGCCGGATCGCCGCCGAGATGCTCACCCCGTATCCCCCGGGCATCCCGGTGGCCCTCCCCGGCGAACGCCTCACCGAACCGGTCCTGACCTACCTGCGCACCGGCATCGCGGCGGGCATGAACCTGCCGGACGCGGCGGATCCTTCGCTGCGGACGGTGCGGGTGGTGCGCGGGCGCTGACCGGGAGGGTTCACCCGTGGCCGGGTGCGCCGAGCACCTCCCGCGCCCACGCCACGCGCCGGGTCCCTGCCGGGTAGGGGAGCGCGGCGGCCACCGACGCGGCGCGCTCCAACTCGCCTTCGCCCGCCTTCGCGCCGGAGCTCACGCGCGGGCCCGCGCCCCGCTCCCCTGCCGCCCGTACGAGCGCCGCGCCGAGCGCGATCCGGGCCTCCACCTCGGCGAGGCGTTCGCCCGTGCGCTCGGCCCGTGCGACCTCCGCGCGGGCGAGGGTGAGCGCGGACTGCGGCTGTTCCAGGAGGAGTTCGGCCCAGGCCGCGAGGACCGGGGTCTGCTCCGCGTGCCCGTCGAGGGCCGCCGCCGCGTCCGCCGGACGGCCCGCGCGCAGGGCGAGTTCGGCCCGCGCCCGGCGTACCTCGTGCTCCGCCTGCCGGTCGCCGAGCGCCGCGGCGACCGTCCCCGCGCGGTCGAGGAGCGCGGCCGCCTCCGCGGTGTCGTCCAGGCGAAGCCGGACCAGGGCCAGGGTCGTCAGGGCGTACGGGAAGCACCAGGCGTCGTAGGCCTCCGCGCCCGCCACCGCCTGCACGGCCAGGTCGCGGGCCGGGCCGGGCTGCTCCAGCAGCAGGTGCAGCTCGGCGAGGTTGGCCCGCTCGAAGGCGGCCGCGGTCGGGTCGCCGGAGCGCTCCGCGAGGTCGAGGGCGCGGGTGCCGATGCCGACGGCCTCGTGCAGGCGTCCCGCGCGCCGGGCGTTCTCGCGCAGCGTGGACAGGACCGAGCCCAGGAGGGTCGGATCGCCGTACGCCTCGGCGGGGGCCAGGGCCCGGTCGCCGGCCTCGCGGGCCTCCTCGAAGCGGCCGTCGAGCCCGAGGTTGGCCGACTGGAGCGCGAACGCGCGGGCCGCGAGGCCCTGCCCGGCCGCCCCCGGTACGGCAGTCGAGGCGGCGAGCGCCTCGCGGGCCGCTTCGGTGCCCTCCGCGTAACGGCCCTGCACGCAGCGGATCAGGGACAGCGCGAGGTGGTGGCGGGCCGCCGGTTCGGGCGCGGTGTCCGCGGTCACCGGGTGCTCGCGCAGGATGCGCAGACCGGAGGCGGTGGCGCTGGTCTTGGCCAGGGTCTCGGCGAGCAGGGCCGCCGCGAGCACCGCGTCGTCGTGCGCGGCGCGCCGCTCGAACTCGGCGAGGGCGAGCCGCAGCGTGCCGGCCGCCTGCTCGAAGTGGCCCATCCGGCGCAGGACATGGGCGTGCGCGAGCCGGGCGCGGGCCGCGTCCACGTCGAGCCGGGCCACCAGGTCGCGGTAGTAGCGGTCGGCGGTGTCGTTGGCGTACAGGGCGGCGGCGCGCTCGGCGGCCCGGCGCAGATAGTCGGCCGCACGCGGGTCGTCGGCGCGCGTGAAGTGGGCGGCGAGGGTGTCCACGGCGTCGGGCCTGCGGCGCTGCACCGCCTGCGCGAAGGCGCCGTGCAGCTGCCGGCGGCGTACGGCCGAGAGGCTTTCGTAGCAGGTGAGGCGCACGAGCGGGTGCCGGAAGGCGAGGCCGGGCTGCTGTCTCCCGGAGACGACCACGGGCCGTTCCTCGATGAGCGCGGCGCCGATGGCCCGCTCCAGGGCCTCGGTCGCCGCGGCGCCCGTGACCGGCGGATGCAGCCCCTGGGCGGCCACGTCGAGCAGTTCGGAGGTGGCGGTCCGCGCGCCCGCCGCCGAGAGGGCTTCCACGATCCGGCGTGTGTCGTGGTCGAGCCGCGCGAGCCGCTCGGCCACCAACTGCCGTACGCCGTCGGGGGCCACGCTCCCGTACGGTGCGCCGTCCGCAGGAGTGCCGCTGTCGGCGCTGGAGTCGTCGCCGTCCGTACCGGTCGCGGCGTCCCGCGCCAGCTCCAGCGCGAACAGCGGGTTGCCGAGCGACAGGTCCCAGACCCGCCCGAGCCGTCCGTCGTCCACGGCTGCGGGCGCCGCCTCGCGCGCCACCGCCAGGCAGGCGTCCCGGTCAAGGCGCGGCACGGGCTCGACCACGGCGAGCCCCTGGCGGACGAGCGCCGCCAGATCCGCCCGCCGCGGATCGCTCTCGGGCAGCTCCTCCTCGCGGTACGTGACCAGGCACCGCCACCGCCCGCCCCCGGCCCGCCGCGCGAGATGACCGAGCAGCTGGTACGAGCCGGTGTCCGCTGCGTGCAGATCGTCCAGCACGAGCAACACCGGCTGCGCGGCGGCCAGTTCACCGAGCAGCCCGGCCGTGGCGCGGAACAGCCGGTCACGCTCCTGCTCGGGGCTGCGCTCACCGACCGCGGGCACCTGCCCCAACGAGGGCAGGAACGCTGCGAGTTCGGGATACTCGGCGCCCGCCCGGGCCCACTCGGCCACGCTCCGCTCGGCCAGCCACCCGTCGAGCGCCTCCGCGAACACCCCGTACGGCGTGTGCCCCTCCGCGTCGTGCCCCGCGCCCCACAGCACCACCGTGCCCGCCGCGACCGCCCGCCGTGCGGCCTCGCCCGCGAGCCGGGTCTTGCCCACGCCCGCCTCGCCCGTGAGCAGCCGTACCGGCGGTCCGTCGTCGGAGAGCAGCCGGGCCAGTTCCGCGTCGCGGCCGTGCAGCCGGGCCGTCCGGATGCCCCGCAGCGGCGCCGGCAGGGTCGGCGGCAGGTCCGCGGCGAGCGCGGCCGGTGCCGCGAGGGCCGCCCGGTGCAGCCGCTCCGTATCGGGCCCGGGCCGCGCCCCGAGTTCGGCGTCGAGCGCCTCGCGGCACAGGTGGTACTGGCGCACGGCCCGGCGCCGCAGCCCCTGCCGTACGTAGGCGTCGATGAGCACCTGGTGGGCGAGCTCCTCGGCCGGGCTCGCGGCGAGGACCTGCTCGGCCGCGGCGGCGGCCTCGGCGGGTGAACCCTGCGCCATGTGGGCCGCGGCGAGCGCGAGCAGCACCTCCTCGCGCAGGGCCGCGAGCCGGTCGCGGCGGGCCGCTGCCCAGTGCGCGTAGCGGTCCTCGGGCAGCAGCTCGCCGGTGAACTGCCGTAGTACGGAGTCGAGTTCGCCGATCCGCCGGGCGTCGCGGCCTTCGGTCTGCCCGCTGTCGAGCGCCGTACGTGCCGCGGCCTCGACGTGGTCGGCGTCGATCCACACGGTCGCCGGGTCCAGGAGTAGGAAGGCCCCGTCGGAGATCAGATACGAGGAGGCCGCGCGCGGGGCGAGTTCGGGTTCGAGGGCGCGGCGTGCGGCGTGCAGGGCGACCCGGAGGCTGCCGGTGGCGGAGTGCTGGTCGGCGTCGGGCCAGCACAGGGCCATGGCCTGCTCGCGGTGGAGGCGGTGGCCCGGGGTGACGGCGAGCAGCTTCACCAGGGCCTGGGCGCTGGGGCGCGGCCACCGCTCGGGCGTGGCGGGACCTGCTTCCCGTATCGCCCGAAAACCACCCATGAGGTGCAGACGCAGCAGGGGAGCGGTGGCACCGCCGCCTGCTGTCTGTCGTGCGTCCATGAGGGCGCCAGGTTAACCGAGCAGGCCGAAGGCCCCCGGGACGCACCCGGGGGCCTGCGGCCTGCTGACTCAGGCGGCGCTCACGACAGCGTGTACGTCGTCATCTGGTGGATCGCGTTGTTCAGGGACAGCACCCCGCCGCCGAGGAGCTCGGCCGCGCGGTTGACGCCGTAGTCGTCGAAGTTGAGCGAGACCACGTCGTCCACGCCGTCGCCGTCGAGGTCGTCGGCGAGGTAGGCGCGGCCGCCCATGAGGGTGGCGCCGCCGATGCCCGACTGGAACACCTGGCCGTTGGTGAGCTGGTACGGGTCGTACGCCACCACACCGGCCTCGGTGCCGCCGACCACCAGCTTGCGGCCGCCGGGCCCGGTCGCGAAGTCCGCGGTGCGCAGGCTGGCGAGCACCGAGCTGCGGGTCTCCGCGCCGCCCGCGCCGAAGCCCCGGAAGGTGCCGAAGCTGATCGCGTACAGAGGGCTGTCCGCGCCCTCCTCGTCGAGGAAGAAGTTCCCGTGCGACCAGGGGCTGCCGGTCTTCGCCGTGTGCAGCACCTCGCCGGTGCGGCCGTCGCGGATCTCGACGAGGACGCTCGGCGAGGCGGTGCTGAGGTCACCCGAGACGGTCGGGTCGGTCAGCGCCACCCAGGTGTGCACCACCGCGTGGCCGTCCGCGTACGGGATCTTCGGCGAGGCGAAGACCCCGTGGTCGAGCACGACGCCGTGCAGCTTCCCGTCCACGGCGCTGGCCGGTGCCTTCGGCTCGGCGTCCCACTCCACCTCGCCGGTGGCGCCGTCGAGCGCCGCGCCGCCCACCACGGCGTCGTCCGCGAAGAGCGCGTTCCTGGTCGTGTACTGGGTGTGCACCCGGCCGTCCGCGACCACGGTGTCGGCGAACACGACGTCGGTGCGGTCGGTGGGCGCCTCGTACGTCCACAGGCTCTCGCCGGAGCCCGTGTAGACCCGCAGCGCGTCCGTCGGCACGAGGATCTCGTCCTTGCCGCCGCCGTCCACGTCGGCCACGGTCACCGAGCGCACGTACTGGCCGCCCCCGTCGATCGTCCTCAGGACCCTGCCGGTGGCGCCGTCCAGGACCACCGTGGCGTGGTCGGCCGCGACGATCACCTCGGGCCGGGCGTCCCCGGCGACGTCACCGGTCGCGATGTTCCGTACCGCACCGCCCACTTGGGCCTTCCACAGCTGCTCCGGCCCGCCGCCCTTCACCAGCGACGGACCCGACCAGGCCCACACCCCGGTCGACGAGCCGCCGGCGACCACGTCCGGCTTCCCGTCCGCGTTCAGGTCGGCGGTGGCTCCGTAGTTCAAGTCGCCCTGGAGCGCGGTGAGTTCCTTGCGCTTGCCGCCGCCCAGGGTGAAAGTGCGGATGTTCTGCGCCTGGTCGATCACGCGGACCAGGTCGTCCCCGCCCGCGCGCAGGATCTCGTGGTGCAGCGGCGAGGCGTCGGTGCCGCGCTGCTGCCAGGCGATCTGCCCGTTGCCGCGGAACACGGTGAGCGCGCCGTAGAGCCGGCCCGCCGGGTTGGCCGCGTTGTCCACGTCCCGGTCGTCCTGCGCCGAGGCGACCAGCCTGCCGCCGACGGCCTCCAGGTCCCAGAAGCTGGGCCCGTCCCCGGTGTTGTGCGCGTCCCGCTTCACCGTGTGCGTCCACGCGACGCGCGCGCCGTCCTTGCCGTCGAGCACCCGGAGCGTGGCGGAGTTGAGATAGAGGTACGCGTCGAGGGTGGACTCGGCGACCACGTACTCGGCGCCCGCGGTGCCGGCCGCCTCGCCCACCGTCATGGCGGTGGGCAGCGCGTTGACCCGGCTGTCGAGGGTGGTCCGTGCGCCGTCCGCCGGGTCGTACGCGACGACCTCGTACCGCACGGCGTCGTTGACGTCGGCCTGCTCCAGGGCGACGACGCGGCCGCGCGCGGCGTCCAGGTGGAGCTGCCGCCCGTACAGGTCGCTCCCCTTGCTCCACAGCACCGAGCCGTCGGCGGTGTCGAGCGCGAGGGTGGTGCCGTGCGCGGCGACCCCGTTGGCCTTCCGCAGGTTCCACGACACGGCGACCTTGCCGCCGCCGAGCTCCACGAGCCCGCCCCAGGTCGCGGCCCGCGTCTCGCCGGTGTCGTACGTCCAGGTCTTCGACGGCGTCAACTTCCCGTCGGCGTAGGCGAATCGGAGGCCGGTGAGCTGCGCGGTCGCGGTCGCCGGCGCACCGCCCTGGCTGAGGCGCGGCGCGTCCGCGACCAGCAGCGTCCCGTCCACGACCTTCACCATGGAGGCGTACGGGTAGAGCTTGGACCACAGCGTGCTGCCGGTCCGCCCGTCGAGCACCGTCACGAAGGTGCCGCTGGAGAGCGGCGAACCCGGTGAAGTGAACGGCCGGTACGGGGAGTTGCCGACCGCGGCCGAGAACACGAGGTCCGGCGTGCCGTCCCCGGTCAGGTCCCCGGTGTCGTACCCCTGGTCGGAGGCGGGTGTGAACGGGCTCGCGGCGTTGTAGCCCATGAGGATCCGCGCCGGATACGGCTCCTGCTGCCACGGCCGCACCGGCTTGACCTGCCAGTCCGCGTACAGCGAGGCGTTGCTGCGGGCCCAGGCGGTGGTGCCGTCGGGCTCGTGCAGCTGGATGTTCCCCAGGCTGTGGACGGTGAAGTACCGGCCGCCGCCGGCGGGCACGGTGGCGCCGGCGCCGCGTACGCCTTCGAGCGTGGACTTGGCGGTGAACGTCACCGGGCCGTCGGTCGTCGTGTCGTCGGCCGAGGTGGTGGCGTCCGTGGGTGCGTCGGCGGCCGCCTTCTCAGGGGTGGCGGCGGCCGCCGACGCGTCGCCGTACACATCGACACCGATGCGGTCGGCGAGCTTCTCGGCCTGGGCGGCCGTCAGCTTCATCACGGCGCTGTCGTCGCCCTCGGCCGCGAGGGCGTACGGCGCGGCGGTGAGCGTGAGCCCGGCCGCGACGAGCGCGGAGGCGAGTCGAAGACCCTTGCTTGACCTGCGAGTTGTGGACATCACTTGGCTCCCTGCGCGATACGGACCGCCGAACCGTTGCCGAGGACGGCCTGGTCGAACGAGTACAGGAGGGCGTCGGAACCGGCCTGGTCCTCGATGCCGACGGTGGCGCCCGAACCGGCGCCCGGTACGGACTGGTACTGGAAGGTGAAACCGCCCGAGGCCTCGTCGAAGACGGCCTCGAAGCTCACGCGGGCGCCGCTCGCCACGACGACGGCGTTGTTCCACACGACCGCGAACTTCCGGGCGCCCGGCTGGCCCGTGGTGGCCGTCTGCACGCTCGACTTCCGGTCGAGGGTGAGGTCGTCCCAGTACGGGGCGACGATGCCGTTCGGCTTCTCGGCGGCCGGCAGCGCGGTGTTGGCGTAGTCCCCGAGGCGCGGCTCCAGGAAGTTGACAAGGCCGTTGGTGGTGACGGACGCGCTGGTGTACTCGACCCCGTACAGGCTCACGGGGAACGGCAGTTGAACGGTCTTCGCGTCCTCGTCCCCGCTGAGCGCGACCGTGCCGGTGCCCTTGATCCAGGCGTACGCGGCCGGGGCGCAGCTGTTGCCGAAGCGGTCGGCGCGGGCCGGGAGCCGGACCGTGCGCGCCTCGGCGCCGTCCACCGTCAGCTCCGTGCGCGCGACGCCGTTGCAGAGCACCGGCGCGGCGGGCGTCACCGTGAGCGTGTAGCCGCCCTCGGCGACCTCCGGCAGGGTGAACGTGCCGTCGCCGGCCGTGCGCACCTTCGCCACCGGGGTGCCGGTGACCTCGACGGCGGCTCCGGCGAGGGGCTTGCCCGTCACGTCGAGGACGGTGCCGGTGACGGCATGGCGCGCGACCGGGTCCAGTGCGAGGTCCTGCACCAGCGGCTGCCCGGTGGTGAGTTCGACGCCCTCGACGGTCCGCGTGGCGTATCCGTAGCCGCCGAGCGTGAAGTCGTACGTGCCCGGCGCGAGCGGAACGCGGTACGTGCCGTCGGCGCCGGTCGTGACGGTCCGGGTGCCGGACGCGCCGTTCACGGCCTTGACCGTGATGCCCGGCAGTGCGGCCCCGGTGGCCTTGTCCGTCACGCGCCCGGAGACGGTCGCGGCGGTGTGCGGGGCCTTGTCGACCGAGGCGAGGATGTCGAGCCGGCCCTCGCCCCACACGTTGTTGGCCGCGGCGGTGCCGCCGCAGTGGGTGTCGTCCACGTCGTGGGCGCCCTGGTTCAGGAGCGCGCGGGTGGCATCGATGTCACCGATGAGCGAGGGGGCGGCGGACCAGAGCAGGGCGGCGGCGCCGGAGACGTGCGGCGCGGCCATCGACGTGCCGCTGCTGGCGCGGTAGGTCGAACCGGGCCAGGTGGAGCGGACGTCGACGCCCGGCGCGGAGATGTTCGGCTTCATCGACCCGTCCACCTTCGACGGCCCGAACCCGGAGAACGAGGCGATCGCACCGTTGCTGTCGTACGCGCCCACGCCGTAGGACGGCGCCTGCGCGCCCGGGGCCTCGGCCGTGGAGCAGGTCGTGCCGTCGCCCGCGTTGCCCGCGGCGAAGACCTCGAAGATCCCGGCGGCGTTCCAGGCCTCGACGATGTCCTGGTAGAAGGTGGTGTTGCCGCCCGCCCAGGAGTTGTTGACGATGTGCGGCGCCAGATCGGGACGCGGGTTCTGCCCGTTGCGGTCCGTCGGCGCGAGGATCCACTGCCCGGCCGCGAGCAGCGAGGCGTCCGAGCACTCCCGTGCCTCACAGCCCTTGGCGGCGATCCAGGTGGCGCCGGGCGCGACTCCGTACCCGTTCGCGCCGGCCATGGTGCCCATGGTGTGCGTGCCGTGCCCGTTGTTGTCGCAGGGGACACCGGCCGTCGGGCACTGCCCGGTCGGATCGAACCAGTTGTAGTCGTGCTCGAACCTCCCGTCGCCCTTGTTGCCGCGGTAGTTGGCGACCAGATCCGGGTGGTCGAACTGCACACCGGAGTCGATGTTGGCGATGACGATGCCCTCGCCGCGGTTCTCGTACTGCTCCCAGACCTGATCGGCCTTGATGTCGGCGACGCCCCACTGGGGGGTGGCGGCCGCGGCGACCGTGCCGCCCTGCTGCTCCACCTCGTCCAGCGCGTACCGTCGCTCCTTCACCAGCCGGGCCACATCGGAGCGCGCGGCGAGCTTCGCGGCCAGCTCGGCGTCCCCCTCGACCCGTACGACATCGGCGATCCAGAAGTCCTGGTGGCCGACCTTCTCCTTGTCCAGGAAGGAGACCAGGGACCGCTGGTTCTGCCGCGCGTGCTCACGCAGCGCGTCGTACGCGGCCTCGGCCTTCGCGCCGTGCGCCTTCCTGCCGCGCGCACCGGCCAAGTCGGCCTCGCCGCCGTCGAGCACGACGAAGAAGGCGGCCTCACCCCCGTCCTCCAGCGCACGCGCCAGCGCGGCGTCGACCTTGGGGCTGCCGCCCCCGGTCCGCGCACTGTCCTCGGCGGCAGCGGACGGAGGACTCATCAACAGGGCGGCCGCCGCGGACAGCGACACCACCGCCCACACGCCACGGCTGCGTCGCCGGGCCGGTCTTGGCACGTGCATCGAAGGGCTCCTCAAGGGAGGGATCGGGGGAGCCCGGACGCTAGAACCGCGCCGTTACTCGGGCATTACTGCACCGCTCCCGCCTGCCCGGAAATTGCTGCGCACGCTGTCGGCGGCCGCGACTACGGTGCAGCCACCGGTGGTTGCCGACCACCCGGACGTACCCGGACGCACAGGGGAGCCCATGACCACACTCGAGAACCGTCCCGCGACCGCACTCCTCGTCATCGACGTACAGAACGGTGTCGTCGGTGAGGCCCACGACCGCGACGCGGTGATCGCCCGCATCGGCGAACTGGTCGACCGGGCCCGCGCGGAGTCCACCCCGGTGCTCTGGATCCGCCACTCCGACACGAACCTCGCCCACGGCAGCGAGGACTGGCAGCTCGTCCCTGAGCTCGAACCCGCCCCGGACGAACGGATCGTCGAGAAGAACTACTGGGACTCCTTCGAGGCCACCACACTCGAGTCCGCCCTCGCAGAGCTCCATGTCGGCCGCCTGATCCTCACCGGCGCCGAGACCGATGCATGCATCCGCTCGACCCTGCACGGCGCCTTGACCCGCGGCTACGACACCACCCTGGTGTCCGACGCCCACACCACCTCGGACAAATCCTCCTGGGGCGCCCCGGCCCCGGAGTCGGTCATCGCACACACGAACCTGTACTGGACGTACCAGACGGCACCGGGGCGCACGGCGGGCACGGTGCCGGCGAAGGACGTGGATTTCACGGCCGGTTGATCCTCCCGCTGCCTGGCACATCAGTTCAGTCAGTGACTCTCAAGGCGGTTGATCACGTCAATTCGCACCGCTTCAGGCGAGGTTGACGGATTCACAGGCCCCGTAAAGCCATGATCACCGCCATGAGAGCTCCCTTGATGCGCCGCTCCCTGGCCGCGGCCCTGTTCCTGTCCGCCCTCGCTCCCGTCGCGGTGGCGGCCGACCCGCAGCAGTCCGTGGCCGAAGACCCCCGCCCCGCGCGCCCCGCCGCGCACGCCCGTCTCCTCGGCGAGACGACCGTCCCGCACAAGACGGAGTTCCGGGGGACGACGGTCGGCGGGCTGTCCGGGATCGACCGCGACCGCTGCACCGGCGAGTACGTGTTCCTCAGCGACGACCGCTCGTTCCTCCAGCCCGCCCGCTTCTACACCGCGAAGGTGCACGTGGACGCCGAGGGCGTGCACGCCGTCCGCTTCACCGGCACCCGCCCCTTGCGCGGGCCCGATGGCGCCGTCTACCCGTCACCGGCCGCCGACGCCGCGCACGCCGTCGACCCGGAGGAGATCCGCGTCGACCCGCTCACCTGCCGCTACTGGTGGGCCCAGGAGGGCGACCGGCCGACCGCGGCCGACGCTCCGCTGGTGCAGCCCTCGCTCCAGTACGCCGCACGGTCCGGCGCCTACCGCGGCCAGTTCCGCCTCCCCACCAACTACGCCATCACCCGGGACGACCGCGGCCCGCGCCGCAACCAGTCCCTCGAGGCGTTCACCTTCGGCTCCCGCGGCAGGGTCGTGACCAGCGCGGTGGAGGGCCCGCTGTTCCAGGACGGCCCGGTGCCCGACACCCGCCACGGCGCGCTGGTCCGCGTCACCCAGCAGACCCGCACCGGCCGCATGCTCGGCCAGTACGCGTACCCGATCGAGAAGATCTTCGCCGAGTCCGACCCGGACAGCCCGTGGGGCCCGGACACCGGAGTCCCGTCGGTCCTCGCTTTCCCCGACGACCCGCACCGCTTCCTCGTCCTGGAACGCACCTGGGTCGCCGGCTCCGGCTACAAGATCCGCCTCTACGACACCACCACGCGCGGCGCCACCGACATCCGCACCGTGCGCTCCCTGGCGGACCGCGAGGACGTACGCCCGATGCGCAAGAAGCTCGTCGCGGACTTCCACACCCTCGGCCTCTCCACCGTCGACAACACGGAGGGCATGACCTGGGGCCCTCGACTCCCCACCGGCGAACGCACGTTGCTCGTGGTGAGCGACGACAACTTCGACAAGGAGGCGGTCACGCAGATCGCGGCACTGGCGATCCGCTGACGCCCTGACCGCCCGACCGCCCGGCAGCTGCGGCACGACAAAACCCCCAGGTTCAGAACCTGGGGGTTTCACATGGAGCGGGTGACGAGAATCGAACTCGCGCTCTCAGCTTGGGAAGCTGATGTTCTACCATTAAACTACACCCGCGTGACGCACAGTCGCTGACCAGCGCATCGCCGCTCACCATACCTCATCGAAGGCCCCCGGTGCAGAGCCCCGGGGGCCTTCGGCGTGCGTGGGCCGGGTGAAGCGGGTGCGGCGTAAAGGAGTTGGGGCGTACGGTGGGGATGCGGAGCGCCGCCTGGAGTGCCGTCCCATTCATCCCGTAATGTGAGCTTTCGCCGTCAGCAGCGTGGGGAAGGGACCCGAGGACTTGATGGAGCGCACCGTCGTCCGCTGTGCCGAAGGGCACGTGTTCAGCACCGTTTCGTTTCCGATGCAGCAGGCCGACCGGCTCGGCCCGGGGCGGCTGATCCGCTGTCCCCGCTGCGCCCGGCTCCGGCATGCGGTGCCGGTGGAATCGGCCAAGCATCACTGACACGCGTACGGATACATACGCAGTCCTTCGCAGCGCGCGGGTGCCACCGGAATTCGGCGGGCCCGCGCGCTCTGCGTATCCTCGGGACGTGCTTCTCTCAGACAAGGACATCCGCGCCGAGATCGACGCCGGACGCGTACGGATCGATCCCTACGACGAATCCATGGTGCAGCCGTCGAGTATCGACGTGCGCCTCGACCGCTATTTCCGGGTGTTCGAGAACCACCGCTATCCGCACATCGACCCCGCCGTCGAGCAGGCCGACCTGACGCGGATGGTCGAGCCGGAGGGCGACGAGCCCTTCATCCTGCACCCCGGTGAGTTCGTGCTCGCGTCGACGTACGAGGTCATCACGCTGCCCGACGATCTCGCCAGCCGGCTGGAGGGGAAGAGCTCCCTCGGGCGGCTCGGGCTCGTGACGCACTCCACCGCCGGGTTCATCGATCCCGGCTTCTCGGGGCATGTGACGCTCGAGCTCTCCAACCTCGCCACGCTGCCGATCAAGCTGTGGCCGGGCATGAAGATCGGCCAGCTGTGCATGTTCCGGCTGTCCTCGCCGGCCGAATTCCCGTACGGCAGCGAGCGGTACGGCTCCCGCTACCAGGGGCAGCGCGGCCCGACGGCCTCCCGCTCCTTCCTCAACTTCCACCGCACCCAGGTCTGAGAACAGGTCAGAACACCATGAGCGACGTCCGAGAGAACCTGACCTACGAGAAGTTCGGCACCGCGGTGCGCGAGCTCGCGCAGACCATCGCCGACGACGGCTACCAGCCCGACATCGTGCTCAGCATCGCGCGCGGCGGTGTCTTCGTCGCGGGCGGTCTCGCGTACGCCCTCGACTGCAAGAACATCCACCTGGTGAACGTCGAGTTCTACACGGGCGTCGGCACGACCCTCGACATGCCGGTCATGCTCGCGCCCGTGCCCAACGCGATCGACTTCACCGACAAGAAGGTGCTCATCGCGGACGACGTGGCCGACACCGGCAAGACGCTGAAGCTGGTGCACGACTTCTGCCTGGACGCGGTCGCCGAGGTCCGCTCCGCCGTCATCTACGAGAAGTCCCACTCCCTGGTGAAGTGCGAGTACGTGTGGAAGCGCACGGACGAGTGGATCAACTTCCCGTGGAGCGTCGAGCCGCCCGTGGTGAAGCGCGACGGCCAGGTGCTCGACGCCTGAGCCGAAGGCTCTTCAGCCTTTTCGCGAAAACTGGATAGTGTGCCGCGCTTTCCGGATGAAGTCCGGAAATCGAGAATCGTGAGTGTGCCAAGACCCCGCGCATTTCGGATGCCTATCGCGTTCTGCGGATAGGCAAATGCCGTCAGCCTCGATCTCTGCCAGTAGCATCTGCGGAGTCGAGGGTGATAGCAGGGCCGTGGGGAGGGATATATGCCAGGTGAGCCTGGTGGGGATACGGCACCTCGTGTGATCATGCGGACGCGGCAGGTGGACGAGGCTCGCGGGACAATTGCGGACGCCTATTACACCAACAGCATCGAACTTCTCGAGAAGCCGACCGAATTCGATGCCGGCCTGGATATCGCCCAGTTGGGACAGGTCACCAGCGGACTGCTGCACTTCGGCACCGACGTCCGTATGAGCTTCGGCGAGCTGGGGGCGTACCACGTCGACCTCCCCCTGAGCGGCCACCTCGACTGGACGCAGGAAGCCTGCGGCGAGGGGTCGGCGGACGCCGCGGAGGCGGTGGTCTTCGATCCGGTCGGCGATGTGACCCTGGACCGGCTGAGCGGGGACTGCCGCGTCCTCGCGGTCAAGTTCGACCAGGAGGCCCTGCAGCAGCACTTGGAGAAGCTGCTCGGGCGCACGGTGCCCCGGCCGCTGCGGCTGGGCGGGCCGCTGGACGTCTCCAGCGGGGTCGGCCGCGACTGGGCCCGGCTCGCCCGGTGGCTGCAGACGGGGGCGCACGACGGGAGCGGTCTGTTCCGGCATCCGCTGATGGCCCGGCAGATCGAGGAGCTGCTGTTCACCGGTCTCCTGCTGGCCGCCGACCACCCGTACCGCGAGGAAACTGCACGCGCCCGCCGCGCCGTTGCGGCCCAGGGCCCTGAAGCGCGTCATCGAGGCGGTCCAGGCGCGCCCCGAGCATCCGTACACCGCCACCGAGCTGGCACAGATCGCCCAGCTCAGCCCGCGCCGGCTGCAGGAGACCTTCCGCGAGCACCTCGGCCTTTCACCGATGGCGTACGTACGGCAGGTCCGCCTGGAGCGCGTCCATCGCGAGCTGCAGCAGGCCGGGCCCGGCGAGGCCGGCGTCGGTGATGTCGCGCGCCGCTGGGGGTTCACGCATCTGGGCCGGTTCGCGGCCGAGTACAAGGCCAGATACGGCCGTTCACCGTCGTACACGCTCACTCATTGACGCGGGCGTACGGGAATCCGCAGATTCGTTTCCGTTCCTGCCCGAGAATGAAATAACGCTGCTGGACAACTCCCGCGCATTGCGGATGAATTGACGGCCGTATGCGTGAGAGAAAGAGGAAACGAAGGGAATTCGTTTGGGGTGTCCGTGGCGGTGGCGCTAGAAATCCCGCCACGAAGAAGATTCTCGCGGGCTTCGCCGTCGCCGCACTCGGCCTCGGTATTCTCAGCCCCTCAGCAGCTGCGGCCACGGACCCGGTTCCGACGGTCAAGCCGACCTCCTCGATCTCGCAGCTGCGTGGCGGCGACGGGTGCGAGGAATGTGTGAAGCGGTACATCAAGAAGTACGGCAAGGGCCCGAAGGGCGACCGCGGCCCCGCCGGTCCGCGCGGTGTCGCAGGGCCTGCGGGCAAGGCCGGGCCCCGCGGGCCCGAGGGCAAGGCGGGCACGTCCGGGATCGCCGGGCCTGCGGGCAAGGACGGGGCGGACGGGGCCACCGGCCCGCAGGGTCCCGCAGGACCGGTCGGTCCCCCCGGGATCTCGGAGCTGGAGTACGTGGAGGCCAGCGACTCCATCCCGGCGAACTCCGCCAACGGCCAGGTCTCCGTCGTGGCGACCTGCCCGGCCGGCAAGCAGCCGATCGGCGGCGGCGTCTTCCTCAACGCGCAGGGCGACACGAACACCGACAAGTACGGTCTCGCGATCTCCTCGCCGACCACCGCCAAGGACGGCTGGCTCGGCTTCGCCTGGGCCAAGAACCTGCCCAGTCGCCTGGACGTCACCACGCACGCGATCTGCGCCAAGGTCGCGTAACACCGCCTGGCACGGCACTCACAGCACCCGCATGTGAAGGGGCCCGGCTCGCACCCCGAGCCGGGCCCCTTCACGTACGCGTACCGTCAACTGCCTCAGAACGTCCCGAGCTTGATGATCGAGAGCAGCGCGATCAGCTGGATCGCACTGGCGCCCAAGGCGCGCGGCCACGGCAGGTCGTGCGACTTGGAGACCATCGTGGTGAGCAGGGCGCCCGCCGCGAGCCAGGTGGCCCAGCCGAGGATCTGCACCAGCGGGGCGTCGCCGCCGAGGAACATCGCGAACACCAGGCGGGGCGCGTCCGTCAGCGACATGATCAGCATCGAGAGGCCGACCGTCGGCTGCCACGCCCCGTCACCGCCGAGCTGACGCGCGACGGTGTGCGTGACGACGCCGAGCACGAAGGCGCTCAGGACGATCGCCACACCGGTGGTCAGCACGATCGGGACGCTGGTCGCGAGCGTCGCGTTGATCGCGTCCTCGCGGGCGCCGTCGAAGCCGAAGACCGCGAGCAGCCCGTAGACGAAGGTGACGAGCACCGCGGGGACCCACATCGTGTGGTCGCGCATCTGCAGGTAGGTCGGGCCCGGGCGCAGGATCACGCCGCTGACCAGGTCCTTCCAGTGCAGTCTCGGCCCGGCCGGGGCGGGCGCCGCACCGGCGCGGTAGGTACCGCCCTGGCTGTACGGGTCCTCGCCGACCGTGAAGGCCTGCGTGTGGCCCGGGTTGTTGTGCGCCGCGTACGGGTCGTGCCCCTGCTGGTACGGGTCGCCGAAGTACTCCGGCTCACCGTGCGCACCGTGCCCGCGGTCCTGCCGGCCGCCGGCCTGCGGCCACTGCTGCTGACCCGGCTGCTGCGGGTAGCCGCCCGGGCCACCGGGGTACTGCTGCTGCGGGTACGGGGGCGCGGCGGGGCGGCCGTACGGCTGCTGCTGTCCGTACGGCGGCTGCTGCGGGTTGTGTTGCGGGCGCGGGGACGCGGGGCGGTTGCCCCGGTTGCCGCGGCCGATCCTGAATCCAGCCACGTATTCGAACGTACCTGGTTCTGCCGGGCCCGTGGCCGGGCCGGCCACATTACGGCCCCTTTGCGGCTGACCTGTGACAACCCCTAGGGGGTCCCTGAGGGGGTGGCCGGATTGACGTCCGGTCACGGTGTCCGCGGAGGGGGCGCCGGTCCCGTCTCCGCGACGGATTGGTTGAACTCAGTCACCTTTACGATGCTGAGGCCCAATTCGGGGATGTTCGTTACATTACGTACGGCTTGTGCGGACATCGTCCCCGTAGCGTCGAAGGCATCGAACTCAGTGAGAGCCACGTGAGAGCCAGCCGAGGACAGGACGTCATGCGAGCCATCCGCCCCACCGTGCGCACCGCCGCCGTCGCCACCGGCGTCATCGCCGCGTTCGCCGTGTCCACGGGGGCCGCCCTCGCGATGGACCAGTCGCCGGCACCGGCCGAGTCGGCCGCCGTCTCCCCGCGTCCCGACCGGGTCCGCGTGACCATGCCCGACGGGCGGGTCGCCACGCTGACCGAGGGCGGGGCGGGCGGACCGCGCGCCGACCTCGCCATGCCGAACGGCAACCCGCTCGGCAGCCTCGACGCGAAGCACCCCAGTGCGCTGAACGACGGCTGGACGTACAAGCTCGTCCAGGACGGGCGTACGGCCAAGTTCGTGGTGATCGACGGGCGCGGCGGGGGGTGCAGCTGGGTGTACGACTTCGGCGGGCGGCTGATCGAGAAGTACTCCGTCGACCGGGGCCGGCGCGGCCACGGCGGCGACGGTGAGCGTGCGGGCGGTGTCCGGGCCTCCGCCTACGAGGCCGGGGCGAACAGCCCCACCACTCCGCTCGGCAGCGTCCGCGCGGGCGTCGAGGAGCAGCCGCAGGAGCACGCGGTCAGCGCCCCGCTGGTCGCGGCGGGCGGCGGCCTCGCGGCGGCGGGCGCGGCGGGCCTGGGCTTCGCGGTGCTGCGCCGGCGTACGGGCTGAGTGCCGCGTACGAGCTGAGCGCGGTGTACGCGTTGAGCCGGATGCGGCGTACGAGCTGAATACGGCGCGCGGATCGACCGCGGCGCATCCACAAACGGACTGAGGGGCCGGCACGGGGCGGCCCCTCAGTCGCTTTTCCTTTCCCGCTGACGCGGGGACTACTTCACCGGCTCGGGCTCCGGAGCGTCCTCCGACTCCTCGGAACCCGCCGGGTCCACCGGCGTCTTCACCGAGTCGAGCAGCAGCTGCGCCACGTCCACGACCTGGAGCGACTCCGGCGCCTTGCCGTCGTTCTTCTTGCCGTTGACCGAGTCGGTCAGCATGACCAGGCAGAACGGGCAGGCGGTCGAGACGATGTCCGGGTTCACGGACAGGGCCTCGTCCACGCGCTCGGTGTTGATCCGCTTGCCGATCCGCTCCTCCATCCACATCCGCGCGCCGCCGGCGCCGCAGCAGAAGCCGCGCTCCTTGTGGCGGTGCATCTCCTGCTGGCGCAGGCCCGGGACGGCGGACATGATCTCGCGCGGGGGCGTGTAGATCTTGTTGTGCCGGCCCAGGTAGCACGGGTCGTGGTACGTGATCAGGCCCTCGACGGGCGTGACCGGGATGAGCTTGCCCTCGTCGATGAGGTGCTGGAGCAGCTGCGTGTGGTGGATGACCTCGTAGTCGCCGCCGAGCTGCGGGTACTCGTTGCCGAGGGTGTTGAGGCAGTGCGGGCAGGTGGCGACGATCTTCTTCGCCGACTTGGGCTTCTTCGACTCGGGCGTGACCTTGCCGTCGTCGTCCAGCTCCTCGCCGAACGCCGTGTTCAGCGCCATGACGTTCTCCATGCCGAGCTCCTGGAACAGGGGCTCGTTGCCCAGACGCCGGGCGGAGTCGCCGGTGCACTTCTCGTCGCCGCCCATGATGGCGAACTTGACGCCCGCCATGTGCAGCAGCTCCGCGAAGGCCTTGGTGGTCTTCTTGGCCCGGTCCTCCAGGGCGCCCGCGCAGCCGACCCAGTACAGGTACTCGACCTCGGACAGGTCCTCGATGTCCTTGCCGACGACCGGCACCTCGAACTCGACTTCCTTGAGCCACTCCAGGCGCTGCTTCTTGGCCAGGCCCCAGGGGTTGCCCTTCTTCTCCAGGTTCTTGAGCATCGTGCCCGCCTCGGACGGGAACGCGGACTCGATCATCACCTGGTAGCGGCGCATGTCGACGATGTGGTCGACGTGCTCGATGTCCACCGGGCACTGCTCGACGCAGGCGCCGCAGGTGGTGCAGGACCACAGGACGTCGGGGTCGATGACGCCGTTCTCTTCGAGGGTGCCGATCAGCGGGCGCTCGGCCTCGGCGAGAGCGGTGGCGGGCACGTCCTTCAGGGCCTCTTCGGAGGCCTTCTCGTTGCCCTCCATGTCCTTGCCGCCGCCGGCCAGCAGATACGGCGCCTTCGCGTGCGCGTGGTCGCGCAGCGACATGATCAGGAGCTTCGGCGAGAGCGGCTTGCCGGTGTTCCAGGCGGGGCACTGCGACTGGCAGCGGCCGCACTCGGTGCAGGTGGAGAAGTCCAGCAGGCCCTTCCAGCTGAACTGCTCGACCTGGCTGACACCGAAGACGTCGTCCTCGCCCGGGTCCTCGAAGTTGATCGGCTTGCCGCCGGAGGTCATCGGGAGCAGCGCGCCGAGAGCGGTCTCGCCCTTCGCGTTGCGCTTGAACCAGATGTTGGGGAAGCCGAGGAAGCGGTGCCAGGCCACACCCATGTCGGTCTTGAGCGAGACCACGATCATCCAGGTGAAGGAGGTCGCGATCTTCAGGCCGGCGAAGAAGTACGTGAGGTTCTGGAGCGTCGACAGGTCGAGGCCCGCGAGCGCCTGGACCACCGGGTACGAGATGAAGAACGAGGCCTCGTAGCTGTCGACGTGGTGCATCGCGCCCTCGAGCGCGTGCAGCATGAAGATGCAGACGCCCACGATGAGGATCACGGTCTCGACGAAGTACGCCTGGCCCTTGTTCGAGCCCTGGAAGCGGGACTTGCGGCCGGGCTTGTTCGGGTTGCTCAGCTGCCGGATCAGGATCAGCGCGAGGATGCCGACCACCGTCATGGTGCCGATGAACTCGACGTACATGTTGTACGGAGCCCAGTCACCGATGACCGGGATCAGCCAGTCGGCCTGGAAGAGCTGGCCGAAGGCGTTCACGATCGTCAGGAGCAGCGTGTAGAAGCCGATCGCGACGAACCAGTGGGCGATGCCCACGATGCCCCACCGGTTCATGCGCGTGTGCAGCAGGAACTCCCGTACCAGCGTCACCGTGCGCTGATACGGGTTGTCGGTCCTGCTGCCCGCCGGCACCGGCTGGCCCAGCATGAAATAGCGGACGAACTGGCCGATGGCACGCGCGAACAGGGCGACGCCGACCACGGTCAGTACCAACGACACGATGATCGCGGCGAGTTGCATGAGGGCTCCTCGGGCCTGCGAGGCGGGGGGCTTCGGGGCTTGGGCTTCGAGCTTCGGGCTTCAGTGAGATTACTAAGCGGTAACTTACCCGGCTCGTCCGAGCCTACCCACTTCCATGGGGGCAATGTAGCCAGGCTCACGGTGATCTGCGTCGCTGAGGGTTGCCTTGCTCGCCGTGAGCCGGGCCGGTCCGAAGCGCCTTCGGCCGCCGTGAGCCGGGCCGCTGCGAGGTGCCTTACAAGCGCTCCACATTCCGCGCCCGGGCGCACCGGTTGCGGGCGTCGAAGACGTACGCCGCCTCGCGGACCACCAGTTCGTAGTCGATGCAGTCGTGGTCCGTGGCGACGATCACCGCGTCCGCCTCGCGCAGCTCGGGCGCGGTCAGCTCCACGCAGAGCACCTCCGACGGCAGCCGCAGCGGGTCGGCGTAGGGCTCGACGGCGCGGACGCGGGCGCCGCGGGACAGCAGCCGCTCGGCGATCGTGACCGCCGGGGACTCGCGGACGTCGCCGGTGTTCTTCTTGTACGCGAGGCCGAGGAGGAGGATCCGCGCTCCGGCCGCCGGCCGCCCGAGGGCCTGCTCGACGCGGCGGACGACCTGCTCGGGCATGCCGTCGTTGATCTCCTGGGCCAGCGAGACGAAGCGGACGTCGTGCTGGAGCCGGCGGCGCACCTGCCAGGAGAGGTACGAGGGGTCCACGGGCAGGCAGTGGCCGCCGACCCCGGGGCCCGGATAGAAGGGCATGAAGCCGAAGGGCTTGGTGGCGGCCGCGTCCACGGCCTCCCAGATGTCCACGCCGAGCGGGCCCGCGCACAGGGCGAGTTCGTTGACGAGGGCGATGTTGACCTGCCGGAAGGTGTTCTCCAGGAGCTTGGTCAGCTCAGCGGTGCGGGTGGAGGAGACCGGCACGGTGCGCTGCACGATGCGGTCGTAGAACGCCTCCACCGCTTCGAGCGAGGCGGGGTCCACGCCCGACACGACCTTCGGCGTGTTCTCCAGGCGCCAGCGCGCGTTGCCCGGATCGATGCGCTCGGGGCTGTAGCCGAGGTGGAAGTCGCGTCCCGCGGTGAGCGCGCTGCCCGCTTCGAGCAGGGGGCGCAGCAGGTCCTCCGTGGTCCCGGGGTAGCTGGTGGACTCGAGCACGACCGTGGCCCCCGGGCGCAGGTGCGGCGCGACGGCTCGTCCCGCGCTCTCGACGTAACTGAGGTCGGGGGCGCCCTCGCGCAGCGGGGTCGGGACGCTGATCACGCAGATGTCGAAGCCGTCGAGGTCCGCGGCGTCGCAGGTCACCCGCAGCCGGCCGCCGTCGAGCGCGGCGAGCAGCCGCTCGCCGGTGATGTCCTCGACGGGGGAGTCGCCCGCGGCCAGGCGCTTCACGCGCAGTTCGTCGACATCGAGTCCGACGACGTCGAAACCGGCTTCCGCCGCCCGGACGGCGAGCGGGAGCCCCACGTAGCCGAGGCCGATCACGGCGACACGCTCAGGCTGCGGGGTTTCCGGTACGGCCATGCGATGTCCTCAATTCGACTGGATCTGACCGAGTTCGACCAGATGCGATGAAGCGAATCGTGTTATTCGCCACATATTGGGACATAGCGAACTAGCTTATGAAGGCCTCGGCCCGGTGCGTGCGTCATGCATCACCCCGATACCGCAACAGAACGGGCAAGTTCATGGATCGCGAACCCACGACGTACCTGGTCACCGGCGGAGCCGGCTTCATCGGCTCCCACCTCGCCGAGGCCCTGCTGGCCCGCGGCGACTCGGTCGTCGTGCTCGACGACCTCTCCACCGGGGACACGGCCAACCTGGCGGCCGTCATGGACCACCCCCGGCTGCGCTTCATCCGCGGCTCGGTCCTCGAGCCGGAGCTCGTGGCGGACCTCGCCCGCCGCTGCGACGCCGTGGTGCACCTGGCCGCCGCGGTCGGCGTACGGCTGATCGTCGAGCAGCCGCTCAAGTCCTTCACGACGAACGTGCGCGGCACCGAGAACGTGATCGCCGCCGCCCACCGCCACAACCGCCCGCTCCTGCTCGCCTCCACCTCGGAGATCTACGGCAAGAACAGCGCGGGCCCGCTCACCGAGACCGCCGACCGCATCCTCGGCCAGACCGGCGTCGCGCGCTGGTCGTACTCCACCGCGAAGGCCGTGGACGAGATCCTCGCCCTCGCCCACCACCGCGAGTTCGGCCTGCCCGTCGCGGTCGTACGGCTCTTCAACACCGTCGGACCGCGCCAGTCCCCCGCGTACGGCATGGTCATCCCGCGCCTCGTCCGGCAGGCCCTGGCCGGCGAACCGCTCACCGTGCACGGCGACGGGCGCCAGCGCCGCTGCTTCGCCCATGTCGCCGACGTGGTGGACGCCCTGCTGCGGCTGCTCGACCACCCGGGCGCCGTCGGCGGAGTCTTCAACGTCGGCACGGGCGAGGAGGTCTCGATCGCCGAGCTCGCCGCCCGCGTCGTCGCCCGTACCGGAAGCGACTCGCCCATCGGGCTCATCCCGTACGACCAGGTCTACGCGAGCGGCTTCGAGGACATGGAGCGGCGCGTGCCCGACACCACACGGCTGCGCGAACTGACCGGCTGGGCCCCGCGGTTCGGCCTCGACGCCATCCTCGACTCGACGATCGCCGACGTCCGGCGGCGCGCCGCCGCACCCCAGGTCACGGTCCCGGAACCGGCCCGCCCGGGCACCGGATCGCGCCCCCTGGTCTGAACCCTGACCCGACCGGCCGACTGGTCTGACAGGACACGATCCCCATGCTCTACACCGTCGTGGCGGCCGTCGCCGCCGTCCTCCTGACCGCGCTGCTCACCCGCCTCGTCCGCGTACTCGCCCTGCGCACCGGCCTGTTGGACCGGCCCGGCGCGCGCAAGGCGCACACCCGGCCGACCCCGCACCTGGGCGGCGCCGCGGTGGTCGCGGGCACGCTCCTGGTGAGCTGCACGGGGTACGCCCCGCTCGGCTCCGGCACGCAGCGCCTGCTGTGGGCCGCCTCGGCCGTGGCCCTGCTCGGGCTCATGGACGACCTGCGGCCGCTGGGCGCGCGGGTGCGGCTCGTGGTCGAGTGCGCGGCGGCGGTGTACGTCGTGTACGGCTCGGGCCTGGGCTTCCTCGCGGCGCTCTGCGCGGTCGGCTGGATCGTCTTCGTCACCAACGCCTTCAACCTGCTCGACAACTCCGACGGCGCGATGGGCACGGTCGGGGCCGTCACCGCGCTCGGGCTCGCGCTCTGCGCGGCCACGGAGGGGCGTGCCGACCTGGCGCTCGTCCTCACCGTCCTCGCCGCCGCGCTCGGCGGCTTCCTCGGCCACAACTGGCACCCGGCCAAGATCTTCCTCGGCGACTGCGGTTCGCTCTTCACCGGCTTCCTGCTGGCCTCGGCCGCCGTCACCGTGCACACCGGGCACGAGGCGCTGCCGACGGCGCTCGGCCTGCTGGCCCTGACGCTGGTCGCCACCGCCGACACCCTGCTCGTCGTCCTCTCGCGCCGCCGCGCGGGCCGCCCGCTGCTCCTGGGCGGCACCGACCACACCGCGCACCGCCTGCGCCGCGTCGGCTTCACGGTGCCGGGCGCGGCGGTGGTGCTCGGCGCGGTGGCCTTCGCGGGCGTCCTGACCGGCTTCCTGATGCACCGCGGCGCGGCGGGCCCGAGTGCGGCAACTCCCTTGCTGCTCGCGGTGACCGGCGGCGTCTGGGCCCTCCTGAAGGTCCCGGTGTACGGGGAGCGGGCGCGGCTCGGCGCAGCAGCGGGACGGCCCCGCCCCGCGGCCGCGCGCCCCGTACCGCCCGTGCCGCCCGTACGGCGCGGGCCGGTGGGCGGGCCCCGGACGGTGGCGGCGGCCGCCCGTCCGGCCGAAGGCCCGCGCACGCTGGCCCTGCGGACCCGGCCCGCCCGTACGCCTACGGGTACCCGTGCCCCTGCCCCTTCTCCCTCCCCTTCCTCGACGCGCTCCCGGTCCGTGCCCGCGCGGCGGACCTCCGGCACCCCCGCGGCCGGCACCTGGATCCCGGCCGGCGGGCCCAAGTCCCCGGCCGCGGGCGGCCGTACGGGCGCACCGGCGGGCCGCAGCCGGCGCGGACTCGCGGCCCTGACCCGCACCGTCCTCGGGGCGCGCCGTGCGCAGCCGGGGGTCCGGCGCACCACCGCCGACCTGGCGAGAGGCTGACGATGACCACCCTGAAGAGCGGCTTGCACGGCGGGGCGGGGGCGGGATCCGGGGTGGCTGGGTCCGCCTCCCCTGCACCCGAACTCACCGCCTCTGCATCCCCGTTGCCCCCGGCCGTCCTCGCCGCGACCGTCCCCTGCGCGGGCGTGCCCATCGCGGCGGTCGCGCCGGCCGAGGGTGCCGCCGCCGTGGTGCGGCTCGCCGCGCAGGGTGCGGCCGCGGACGTGCACCTCTGCAACGCGTACACCCTCGCCCTCGCCGACACCGAACCCCGGCTGCACCGCCTGCTGAGCTCGGCGACGCTCAACTTCCCCGACGGACAAGGGGTGGTGTGGGCCAACCGCCTCGTGCACCGCGACCGCACCCTGCCGCGCGCCCGCGTCTACGGCCCCGACCTCTTCCTCGACGTCTTCCGCACGGGCCAGACGGTGGGCCTCACCCACTACCTCCTCGGCTCGACCCGCGAGGTCCTCGACGCCCTCACCGCCGAGCTGACCACGCGCTTCCCGCGCGCCCGGATCGTCGGCACCGAGGCGCCGCCCTTCCGCGAGCTCACCGCCGACGAACGTGCCGCGCAGGCCGCCCGCATCGCGGCCTCCGGCGCCCAGATCGTCTGGCTCGGCCTCGGCACCCCGAAACAGGACCACGAAGCCGCCCGCCTCGCCGCCCTGCACCCCGCCGTGTACGTCGCGGTCGGTGCGGCCTTCGACTTCGTCTCGGGCAACAAGCCCCAGGCACCCGCCTGGATGCAACGCACCGGTCTGGAATGGCTGTTCCGCCTGTGCAGCGAGCCGCGCCGGCTGTGGCGGCGGGTGCTGTGGGGGCATCCGCGGTTCCTGTACGCGGCGTTCCGACCCCGTACGAAGGGAGAGGGCCGATGAGCACCACCCCGCGCGGCGGCACCGTCCTGCACCGACTCCGCCTGGCGGCCCAGCAGTTCGGCATCGACATCCGCCGCTACCCGGCCGACCGCACCGGACTGCACCTCGTCCGGCTGCTCGACACGTACGAGATCGACACCGTCCTCGACGTGGGCGCGCACACCGGCGGCTACGGTGATCTGCTGCGCCGCAGCGGCTACCGCGGCCGGATCGTCTCCTTCGAGCCGCTCACCGGCCCGCGCGCCGCGCTGCTGCACCGCACGCAGGCGGACGACACCTGGACGGTGCTGCCGTACGCGCTGGGGGACAGCTCCGGCACCACGGAGCTGAACGTCGCCGGCAACGCGGGCGCCAGCAGCTCCGTTCTGCCGATGCTGCCCCGCCACCGCGAGGCCGCCCCGCAGTCCGCGTACACGGGACGGCAGCAGGCCGAGGTCCGGCGGATCGACGAGCTGTGGGAGCAGATCACCGCGCCCGGCGAGCGGATCTTCCTGAAGCTGGACGTCCAGGGCTACGAGGCCCATGTGCTGCGTGGCCTGGGCGAGTTCGCCGACGAGATCGCCGGCCTCCAGATGGAGACCTCCCTCGTCCCGCTGTACGAGGGCGGGCTGCTCTTCGACGATGCGCTCGCCCGCGTCCGGGGCGAGCTCGGCATGAAGGTGATGTCGATCGTGCCCGGCTTCACCGAACCGGCGAGCGGCCGGATGCTCCAGTGCGACCTGGTCGCGTTCAAGGAGGGCCCGGAGGCGGAGCGCGCCGACCGGGCACACCAGGAGCAGGCCCTCGTATGACGCCGGCAGAGCAGGCAGCGCAGGTGGCGCAGGCGGCGAAGGTCGGGCGGGCATCTCACGCGACGAAGGCGCGGATCGCGTACGTGCTGCCGTATCTGACCGCCTACCGTGTGCCGTTCCTGGAGCACCTGACCCGGGAACTGTCCAGGCGCGGCGTCGAGTTGACGGTCGCGCACGGCCGTGCCACCGGGATCTCGGTGGCCCGCGGCGACGAGCTGCGGATGCCCGGCGCCGTGGAGCTGCGGCAGCGCAGGGTCGAGGTGCGCGGCCGCGAACTGGTCTGGCACCACGGCCTGGGCGCACTGGCGCGTACGCACGATGCGCTCGTCGTGCCGCAGACGCTGCACAATCTGCGCGTCTATCCGCTGCTCGCCCGCCGGCGGGTGCCCGTCGGCCTGTGGGGCCACGGGCACACGCACGTCTCGGCGCACACCGGGGCCGAGCACCGGGCGAAGGCCGCGCTCACGCGGTGGGCCGACTGGTTCTTCGCCTACACCGAGGCCGGCGGGCAGTACGCGCGGCGGGCGGGGCTGCCCGCCGAGCGGATCACCGTGGTGCAGAACACCCTGGACACCGTGGCGCTCACGGCCGCCCGCGACCAGGTCTCCGCGGCCGAGGCGCAGGCCCTGCGCGCACGGTACGGGCTGACGGCCGGGCGGACCGGGCTGTTCATCGGGGCGGTCGACGAGCTCAAGCGCATCCCGTTCCTGCTGGCCGCGGCCGAGCGGATCGCCGGGCAACTGCCCGGCTTCCGGCTGCTCGTCGCCGGTACGGGGGAGCAGCGCACGCTCGTCGAGTCCTGCCCGGCCGCCGTGTACGTCGGGCCGGTGGACGCGGGAGCGAAGGCGCGGCTCGGCGCGGTCTCGGACGTGCTGCTCATGCCCGGCGCGGTCGGCCTGTGCGCCGTGGACTCCTTCGCGCTGCGCACCCCCCTGGTCACCACGCCCTGGCGGTACCACGGGCCGGAGTTCGGCTATCTGGCGCACGGCCGCAACGCCCTGGTGGTCGAGGACGCCGCCTACGCCGACGCGGTCGTCCAACTCCTGTGCAGACCACGCGAATTGGCGCGGCTGCGGCGTGCCTGCCGGTGCGACGCTCAGCGCTACACCGTCGAGGAGATGGCCCTGCGTTTCGCCCGCGGCGCCGAAGGGCTGCTCGCCCTGGCCGGACAGCGGCGCCGCTCCGCACCACGGCGGCCGCGACCGGCCGCGTGAGGACCCCCGTACGTCCCGTCCACGAACCGAGGAGCCGCCGACCATGAGCCTGCTCGACGCCGTGCGCACCAGCCGCGGCACCGTACGCCTGCCGGCCCCGCTGCAACGCGCCACGCGCGCCGCCGCGCTGCGCGGCATGGTCCCCCAGCCTGTGTGGCGGCGGTTGCAGCCCACCGGCTGCTGGACCGTGCACGCCCCGGACGGCAGCGCCTTCCGCTACGAGGCCGCGCAGCGGGACATCATGGCCCGCTGGGTGGTGTGGACCGATCTGCGGGACTGGGAGGAGAGCACCCAGCCGGTGCTCTTCGACCTCGCGCGCTCGGCCCGCTGCTTCCTGGACATCGGCGCCTTCTCCGGCATCTACACGCTGCTCGCCTGCCAGGCCAACCCCCGCCTGCGCGCCCTCGCGTTCGAGCCCAACCCGGCGACGCTGCCGATGCTCCGCCGCAACCTGGAGCTCAACGGCCTTTGCGACCGCGTCACGGTCGTCGAGAAGGCGCTCTCCGACGCACCCGGCCGCGCGCGCCTGACCATCCCGTACGACACCACGGCGGCCTCGCTCAACGACGAGCCCGCCGCCGTGGACAGCGTGGAGGTCGAGGTGACCACGGCGGACGAGATCGCGGGAGACCTGCCGGTCGACCTCGTCAAGATCGACGTGGAGGGCTTCGAGCCGCACATCCTGCGCGGCATGTCGGGCCTGCTCACCACCCGCCGCCCCGCGCTCGTCGCCGAGTGTCTGGACGGGCCCGCCCTGGAGCGGCTGCGCGCCACCGCCGCGGAGTTCGGCTACCGGACGGTGCGCCATCTCGGCCGCGGCGGTGCCGTCCCGGCCGGCGAGGGCTTCACACCACCGCCGTACTACGCCAACTTCCTCTTCACGCACGGAGGTTGAGCGGTGACGGACCGTTCACGGCGCTCCCTGCTGCTGCGCAGGACCGGCTACGTCTGCGCGGGCCTGCTCGTGCTCGCCGTCCTCGCCGGCGGGCTGCTCTACGCCCGTCTCGACAGCAACATCCGCACCGACGAGGCCACCGCCCGCGCCCTGCGCGCGGACCACGGCTCACGGCCCGCCAAGACCGGCAAGGCGCAGAACATCCTGCTGCTCGGCACCGACAGCCAGGCGGGCTGGGGCTCGACCCGCGCGGACACCACGATGCTCCTGCACCTGTCGGCGGACCGCCGCAGCGCCTCGATGACGAGCATCCCGCGCGACCTGATGGTGGACATCCCGGCCTGCCTGACGGCCGAGGGCAATCGCACGCAGGCCGAGTACGCACAGTTCAACTGGGCGTACGAGCGGGCCGGTGCGTCCTGCACCATCCGCACCTTCGAGAAGCTCAGCGGCATCCGCGTCGACCACCATCTGGTGGTGGACTTCTCCGGGTTCATGAAGGTCACCGACGCCGTCGGCGGGGTCGAGGTCGATGTGCCGGCCACCGTGCACGAATCGGTGGACGATCCCGATTACGGTGTCACGCTGAAGCCGGGCCGACAGCTCCTGAGCGGTGAGAAGGCGCTCGTGTTCGTGCGGACGCGGCTCGGCGTCGGCGACGGCAGCGACCTGCAACGCATCGAGCGGCAGAAGCAGTTCATGCAGCAGCTCGCGCGCAAGGTCATCGACGCCGGCACCCTCACATCTCCGACCCGGCTCTATCCGGTCCTGGACGCCGTCACCTCGTCCCTGACCGCGGACTCCGGCATGGACTCGCCCGCCGAGCTGTACTCCCTGCTGAGCAGCGCCCGCAGCCTGCCGCCGCACGCCATCAGGACGGTCACGCTGCCCGCCACCGAGCACCCCGACTACTTCGGCCGCTACAAGCCCGTCGAGGACCAGGCCCGCGCCTTGTTCAAGGCGCTGCGCGCGGACGCGCCGCTGCCGAAGCACCTCTACAACGCGTACGACGAGGACGGCCACCGGGAGCGGCCGTACTTCGAGAAGAGCTGATCCGTCACCACACGTCGCAGATCCGTCACCACACGTCGGGAACCCCCACCATGGCCATGACGCGCGTCGCGGCGCCCCCGCGTCCGCCCGCCCCCTCCCGCGCGCCCGGGGCGCCTCTGCCGCCGGCGCCGTCTCGGCACCGCCTCGCGGCGGCCGTCCTGACGGCCGGCGCGCTGGTGCTGGCCTTCGCCTTCGTCCGGTTCACGGTGGACGACGCGTTCATCTCGTGGCGGTACGGGCGGATGCTCGCGGAGCACGGGGTGTGGAACTGGAACCCGCCCGGCTCCGCCCTCGTCGAGGCCTACACGAACCCCCTCTACACCGCGCTGTCGGCGGTGCCGGCGCTGCTCGGCGTGCCGACCGAGGCCTTCTTCAAGGTGGTCGGCGCGGGTCTGGCCGTGGGGCACGTCCTGGTCGTGCGCCGCCTCGCTCTGCCGTACCGGCGCAAGGTCCTGCTGTGGGCGGTGGTGCTGCTCAACCCGGTGTCCTGGGTGCACGCCTTCAGCGGCCTGGAGACGGCCTCGTTCGCGCTGCTCGTGGCGCTGCTGTTCGGCTGGGTGTACCGGCGCGGGAGTCTGCACCGCTGGGGGCACGTGGTGGCGCTCGCGGTGGCGCTGTCCAGGCCGGAGGGGATGGCGTACGCGCTGGTGGCCGAGGTGTGGGCGCTGGCCGTGAGCCGGCGCCGCGCCGATCTGCGGGGCGCGCTGGCGGTGGGCGGTGCGCTCGGCTGCTACTGGCTCGCGCGGTGGTGGTACTTCGGGAAGTTCTTCCCCAACACCTTCTACGAGAAGTCCACCGGCAAGGACAACTGGATCGACGCGCTCGCCGGGCTGCCGGTGCCGGTGCTGCTCGCGGGGGCCGTGCTCGTCGGGACGGTCGTCGTGGGAGGCGTGCTGGTCCTGCGGAGGGTCCTGCGTGCGGACTCGGGGGGCCGTGCTTCGGCGGGGAGCAACGACCGGCTGCGGTCGGCGACTCCCCTGGTGCTCGCCGCCCTCTCTGCCGCGCTCTTCCTCGGCCTGTACCAAGCCTCCCAGCTCGCCGTGACCTTCTGCGGCCGCTTCCCGTGGCAGGTGCTCTTCCCGGTCGCCCTGGTCGTGCTGGCGCGGCCGGCCGGGGAGCGGAGCGTGCGGTGGCCGGCGGCCGCGGTGCTGCTCGCCGCGGCGGCGGAGGCCCTGAGCAGCGGAGCCGTGGACGCGAGCGCCCTGCTCGCCGTGAGCGTCTGCGCGGCGGCCGGATGGATCCTGTGCCGGGGCGGCCTTCCGGGCCGGGGCGGCCGGGGCCCCGCGGTGCTCCTCCTCGGCGGTGCGCTGGCCGTGAGCGTGTCGGTCACCGGTCCGCGCGAGCTGGGCTTCGCGCTCACCGAGCGCCACCGGCTGGCCCACGCGCACGGCGCGCTCGCCCGCGCGGTGGAGGCCGACCCCTCGCTGAACGGGCCGCTGGCCATGGGGGACGCCGGACTCGCCCCGTACTGCATGAGCGCTGACCGGCCCGTCTTCGACCTGCTCGGCCTGGCCAACCCGGCGGTGGGCACGGGCACGGTGCCCGGGCAGTTCGCCGCCGGGCGCCTGAGCGCGCTCGTCACGCAGGCGCAGCCCGGCGACCCCGAAGGCCTGCGGTACGTGAACGGGGCCGCGCGGCCGGTCCACCGGGCCGCTCTGGACGCCGGTTTCGAGCGGCTGGGGTCCGTGGCGTACACGGGTTCACGCCGGCTGGAGCTGTACGCGCCGCCCGGCCGCGGTGCGCGGGCGGGGGAGGCGCTGGCGCTCGCGGCGCGGGCGGCGGCCCGGGAGCAGGGCCTGTCCGACGTGGCCCTGTTCCGCCGTCACCTCGTCGACTTCCCGTTCCTGCGCGGCTGTTGAGCGATCAGGTCCCGCGCGGCCTCCTGGGGGCCGGCGGGGTTCGGGACCTGTGGCGCGTACGACCTCCGCGTACCGGCCAGGACCGTCTGCGCGAGGACCGGGACGCCCAGCGCCACCGGCACCCAGGCCAGCACCCACAGCCGGTCGAGCTCCTCGAGCAGAGGGTGGGCGAAGGCGGTGCCGAGTCCGGTGAGGCCCGCGGCTAGGGCGAACGGCAGCAGCGCGGGCCGGTGCCGCCACAGCGCCCACAGGCACAGCCCGAGAAGGGCGGCGAAGCCGGCGTTGTGGTGGAACCACGTCGGCCAGTAACCGGCCTCCAGGGCGAGCATGCCGCGGATCGGGTCGGGCACGTCGGGGCGGGTGAAGTAGCGGGTGAGCGTGTCCTGCATCGTCTCGCTCGCCGCGGGCAGACCGAGCAGCGAGGTGGCGGCGGCGACCGCCCCCGCCACCCCCGCCGCCGTCACGGTCAGCAGCCGCAACGCGGCGGGCTGCACGGCCCGTTGCCCGGCCCGCCGCCACAGGCTCAGCCCGCCCGCCGCGGCGAGCGCCACCGCGAACAGCAGGGCCGTGGAGTACTTGGTGAGGGCCAGGGCGAGGAAACCCGTGGCGAAGAGGGCGAGTCCGGCCGTGCGCCGTCCCGTGCCCGCCCCCGCCCCGGTCGAGGTCGTCGTCGCAGCCGTCAGGATCCGCACCACCCCGATGCCGCAGAGCAGCAGGCACGGGGTCGCCAGGGAGTCGGCGAGGGCCCGCGCGCCCCAGTAGCCGAGCCCGCCGGCCAGCAGCACGGCCTCGCCCGCCAGGGACGCGCGCCGGCCGAGTCCCGCGCCGCGCAGCAGCCGGTACGCCAGCACGCCGGAGAGCGCCGTCAGCGCGCAGGACAGTGTCCACAGGCCCTTGAGCGGGCCCAGGAGCGCGATGAAGGGGGCGGCGAGCAGCGGATAGCCGGGCCGGGTGTCGAAGACCCGCTCGTAGCGCGGGTGGTCGGGCTTCAGGCCGTGCGGGTTCGCGGCCACGCAGGCCGCCGTGCCGGGGCCGGCGGCGCAGTAGGCGTCGCGGGCCGCGGCCTGCGCCTGCGCGCGGGGCATGCCGAGGATTTCGTACGCGGCCCGCGTATAGCGGTAACTGTCGTTGCTGTAGCCCCAGTCGGACAGCGAGCCCGCACCGTGGAAGCCGGCCAGGACCAGGGCCAGCAGCAGAGGGGCGGCCAGGCGGCGCAGGATCGTCATCGGGTGCTCCCGAGCGCGGGGGTGTGCCAGGCGGCGGGCGGTGCCGTGAAGCCGAGGTGCGGGGCGAGCAGGTGGCGCAGCACATGGGTCTCGGTCAGATGGGCGCGCACCCAGGCGCGGCCACGGGCACCCCGGGCGAGGAGCTCCGCGGGGTCCTCGCGCAGCAACTCCCGTACGAGCTCGGCCGCTTCGCGCGGCGTATCCGCCAGGTACAGGCCCTCCTCCGGGCCGGGCAGCCACTCCAGGCCCGGCTGCCGCGAGGTGACGTGGACGCGGCCCGCGCACAGGGCGATGGCGAGGCGGTCCGACGCATAGCCGGTGTGGCTGCGGTACCGGTCCCAGCCCGCGGTCAGCAACCCCCGCCGCATCACGGCGAGTTGCTCATGGAACGGCACGGGGCCGCGCGCGTACGACCCGGACCAGCTGCGCCCGTACACCGCGAGGTCGCAGCCGTCCATGCGGGCGAGCCGCCGGACGAGATCGAGGCGTTCGCGGTCGTCCGGCAGCAGTTCGACGCCGCAGAAGGTGCGGCGGGTGCCGAGGAAGGTGACCTGGGACGAGACGGGGCCCGGGTCGTCCTCGTCGGCGTGGAAGCGCAGGGCCGCCGCGTGCGGGCTGTAGTGCACCGGGACGCCGGCGGCCCGCCGGAGCATCGCCTGCTGCTCACCGGCCGCGACGCTGGAGACCACGGTGGCCCGGCGCATCCACGCCAGGTTGCTCCGGCGCGGCTGCTTGAGCGGTCCGCCCCACGCATCGCCCTCCCACACGAGGACCGGCGGCCCGCCGAGCGCGCCGAGCAGTTCCCGTACCTGCCGCTCGGACCAGGTGCGGGCCTGCGGCGACTGGACCATGAGCAGGGCCGGCGGCTCCTCGCGGGCCAGGGCGCGCAGGTCGGGCGGCGTCACGGCGGGCGCGAGATACCGGTGCCGCAGCAGGCCCTCGGCGGCCAGCTCGGCGAAGGCGGGCACGAAGCGGTTGTCCGGTCCGTGGTCGCGCGCCTCGTTGCTGAGCTGGAGGACGAGCGGGGGCTCGGCCCGGTGGTCGGGTGCGGGTGCTGGTGCGGGTGCCGTTGCCCGACTGGTGGCGGGGGCGGTCGTACGGGACGTACGGGTGGTCATGCGGGTCATGCGGGTCATGCGGGTCGTACGGGCGGTCATACGGAGGCCTCCTCGATCCTGCCGCGGCAGTTGACGGTGCGCGCAAACCAGGCGGTGTACGCGCGGGCGGTGTCGTCCAGGGAGAAGCGGGTGCGCACCCGGTCCCGGCCCAGCGCGCCCAGTTCCGCCCGGTGCGCGTGGTCGAGCGCCAGCCGCAGCATGGCCTCGGCGATCAGGTCGGGCCGGTCCACGTCCACGAGGTGGCCGGCCCGGTCCACCACCCACGGCACCGCGCCGCTGCGGCGCCCGGCCACCACGGGGATGCCGAGCGCCATGGCCTCCGCGCAGATCATGGAGAAGGACTCGACGCGGGACGGATGCACGAGCACGTGCGCCTCGGCGGCCAGCCGGCGCAGCATCGCCGCGTGCGGCAGCGGGCCCGCGAACTCCACGCCGTCCGCGAGCCCGCGCCTGCGCGCCCAGGTCTCGGCTTCGCCCCCGGGTCCGTGCGCCCGGCCGAACATCACGAGCCGCGCCTGCGGCAGCCGCTCCCGTACGAGCGGGAACGCCCACAGCGCGGCCGCCGTGTTCTTCCAGCGCCCCCACCCCTGCGAGGCCGTGGCGAACACCGGCGCGCGGCCCGGTGGCGGTGCGGCCGGCGCGGGCAGGGCGTCCGTGCGGACCGCGTTGGGGATGACCTCGATCGGCCGGCGCACCCCCAGGAAGCGGCGGAAATGCGCGGCCGTATAAGGGCTGTTGGCGCCGAGCGCGGTCGCCTTGAGCGCGGCGGGGACGGCCATGGTGTGCCGCCACCAGCGGTACGCGCTGCGCATCTCCCACGCGTACCGCAGCGGGGTGTCCCGGGCGGTGACGCAGGTGGGCAGCCCCGAGGCGATGGCGCCGAGCGCGAACTCGTAGGTCCAGTGCGCGCTCACCACGTCCAGGGGCTGCCCGCGCAGCGCGTCCGCGAGGCCGCGGCGCTCCTCGCGGAACAGGTCGCGGGCCCGGTGCCGCTCCCGCATCGGCACGACCACGAGCTTCAACGAGCCGCTCCCGTACGTCTGTTGAGCGCGCACCCGGTCGCTGAGCGCGACGACCGTGACGTCGTGGCCCTGCTCCCACCAGGTGCGGGCCAGCCAGCCGGTGGACGGGCCGGAGTACACCTGCGGGACCTCGCAGCCGAGGGCCTCCCGCAGGGGGTCGAGGTCTACCGGGCCGGTGAGGCCGATGCGCATACGGGCTCCTGGTGGGGCGGGGTGGCGGCGGATGCGCCGCGGGTCAGGACGGCTCGGACGGCGGGGATGCGCCGCCGGAGCGGGAGGCAGGCCGCCGCGCACGCGAGCACCGCGGCGGTGGACAGACAGGCCCGCGCCAGGGGCTGGCCCGGCAGGGTCCACAGGCTGTGGACACCGCGGCCGGCCGCGAACAGCGCGAGTCCGAGGACCGCGTGCACGGCGTGGGCGCGCAGCAGCGGGCCCGCGGCGAGCACCGCTCCGGCCGACCAGTGGCGCAGTTGCAGGGCATGGCCGAAGGCGGGGGCCGTGGACGCCAGGGCGAGCACGGTGAGGCTGCCGGTCGCCGCGGCCAGGGCGAGCAGCACAACCGTGCCCGCGATCACCGCGGCCTGGGAGGCGACCGAGGCGCCGGGCGCGCGGCGGATCTGGTCGAGGGAGTTGCCGGTGGAGCAGAGCAGCGCGCAGGCCGCGCCGAGCGCCAGCGCCGGAAGCAGCCGGGCCGCGCCCTCCCAGCCGGGCCCGAGCAGCACGAGCAGCCAGTCCGGCCCCGTGGCGGCCACCGCACCGAAGCCGAGGAACCCCGCCCCCGAGGTCGCGCACAGCAGATCGTGCGCGGCCCGGCGGGGCAGCCGGCCGCCGTTGCGCGCGCGGGCCTCGGCCAGTTCGGGGGCGGCCGCGCGCTGGAGGCCCTGGGCGAGGGCGGTCAGCGGGATGCCGGTGGCGAGCGAGGCCCGCGAGAACCAGCCGGTGGCGGCCGGACCGAACAGGGCGGCCGCGCACCACAGGGGCGCGTTGTTCGTGGCCGACTGCACGATGCCGTATCCCGCGAAGAAGCCGGACTGGCCGAGGAGTTCACGGGCGGGCACGGGCGGGCCGCCGGGCAGGGACCGCAGGGCGCCCGAGAGCACCACCCCGGCCAGGACGGTCAGCGAGGCCACCGGCGCCGCGGCCGCCAGACCCCAGGGACTCCAACCGGCGGCCAGGAGCACGAGCCCGGTCGCGCAGCCGAGGGCCTGCCCCGCGGTGTCGAGCAGGGCCGCCTGCCGGGCACGGCCCGCCCGGCGCAGGGCGGCAAGGAGCGCACCTCCGAGGGGCTGCACCAGCAGCTGCACTCCGAGGAGTTGGACCAGCCGTACGGTCTCGGCGTCGGCGAACGGGGCCAGGACCAGTGCCACCACCTGGATCGCCGCGGCGCAGCCGAGGCCGGTCGCGGCGCCGACCGTCGACGCGGCGCGCACCAGCGGCCGGGTCAGCCGGTCGGCGCGCAGCAGGCAGGTGGCCAGGCCCGCGTTGGCCACGTATCCGAAGAGCGTGCTCGCCGTGCACGCGAGGGCGTACCGGCCGAAGGAGGCCGGTTCGACGAGGCGGGCGGTCGCCGCCGTGTAGCCGAGCAGCACGACGACCGAGACGAGGGATCCGCCGGCCGACCAGGCGAACCCGTTCAGGACCCGCCGGCTCATGCCGGCTGCGGCGCGCGCGCCGCCCGGTCCATCGCGGCGATCGCCTGCCACGGGTCGGCGGGGGGCGGGGGCACGTCGAGGTGCGAACCGAGCATGTGGCGCAGGGCGTTGAGGTTCGTCAGCCGGTCCACGACCCAGCGGTGGGCGGCCAGACCGGTGGCGTGCAGGGCGGCGGGATCGGTGCGCAGCAGGGCGGCGACCGTGGCGACGGCTTCGGCGGGCGAGTCCACCAGGTGCAGCCCGTGCTCAGGCCCGGGCAGCCAGGTGGCGCCGGGAGGCCGGACCGTGACGTGCGGGCGGCCCGCGTAGAGGCTGATCGGCAGCCGGTTGGAGAAGTAGCCGGTGCGGCCCGCGAAGTGGTCCCAGCCCACGCTGATCCGGGCGCGGCGCAGGGCCCGCACCTGGTCGTCGAAGGGCACGGGACCGAGCGCGCCGGGCCCGCGCCAGCCGCTGCCGTGCACCGCGAACCGGCAGCCGGGCAGCCGCTGGAGCGCCCGCACGAGCCGGCCGCGCTGCCGCGCGCCGTCCACCCGCTCGAACACCCCGAGCCGCAGATAGCGGCCGCCGATGTGCATCACGTCGTACGCGGCGTCCGAGGGCGGCGGTACGGGGTCGTCGGTGACGAGGCGCTCCGGCACGGTCTGCGCCACGTACCGAACCGGCCGCGGGGTGTGGCGCCCGAACACCTCGGCCTGGGCGCCCAGGCTCACGCTGAACACGGTGTCCGCGTGCCGCAGCCAGGCGGCCAGCCCCTGAGGCACCGGCTTGCGGCCGCCCCACGCGTCGCCCTCCCACAGCAGCACCTGCGGCGAACCGAGCCGCCGCAGCAGCCGCGCCACGTCCTCGCCGGTCCACGGGAAACGGCCGGGGGTCTGCACGAACAGCACGGCGGGGCGGGCCTGTTCGGCGACCCGGTGGATCTCCGCGAGCGCCTCCGCCCGGCCGCGGTGCCGGGCCAGCAGGGCGACGGGCGCGACCGGGACATGGGTGAGCAGCCCGTCGGCGGCGAGCGCGGCGAAGGCCTCGCCGAAGCTGAGGTGCAGCTCGGGGCGGGCGTCGTTGGTGAGGTGCAGCACCGTGGGCGGGACCATGGGGCGCCTCGCGCTCAGGAGCGGAGCTGCGGCGCGGGCGCCGCGCCGGAAGTGCGCGCGCCCGGCACCTCCGCCAGCTCCGCGTCGGTCATGATCCGCGCCAGCTCGGGCGTGAGCACGGAAGGCTTCCAGTCCAGCTCGCGCGCGGCCTTCGACGGGTCGCCGATCAGGTCCGGCACCTCGGAGGGCCTCAAGTACCGCTCGTCGAAGCGCACATGGCGCTCCCAGTCCAGCCCCGCGCGCTCGAAGCAGAACGTCAGGAAGTCGCGCACGCTGTAGCTGGTGCCGGTGGCGACCACGTAGTCGTCCGGGGTGTCGGTCTGGAGCATCCGCCACATCGCGTCCACGTACTCGGGCGCATAGCCCCAGTCCCGCCGCGCCTCCAGGTTGCCCAGGTGCAGGAACTCCTGCTCGCCGCGCGCGATCCGGGCCGCGGCCCGCGCGATCTTGCGGGTCACGAAGGTCTCGCCACGCCGGGGCGACTCGTGGTTGAAGAGGATCCCGTTCACCGCGTGGATGCCGTACGCCTCGCGGTAGTTGCGGGTGATCCAGTACGCGTACACCTTCGCGGCGGCGTACGGGGAGCGCGGGTGGAAGGGCGTGGACTCGGACTGCGGGGGCGCGGTGATCCCGTACATCTCGGAGCTGGAGGCCTGGTAGAAGCGGCAGGGCAGGCCGGTCATCCGGATCGCCTCCAGGAGCCGGGTCGTGCCGAGCCCCGTGGTCGTGCCGGTGAACTCGGGCTCGTCGAACGAGACCCGCACATGCGACTGGGCGGCCAGGTGGTAGACCTCGTCGGGCCTGATCTGCTCCAGGAGCGTGGTGATGCGCGAGCCGTCCGCGAGGTCCCCGTAGTGGAGCCGCAGCCGCGCGTCCGGCTCGTGCGGGTCCTGGTAGAGGTGGTCGATGCGGGTGGTGGAGAAGGTCGAGGAGCGGCGGATCAGGCCGTGCACCTCGTAGCCCTTCTGAAGGAGCAGTTCGGCGAGATACGAGCCGTCCTGGCCGGTGATGCCGGTGATCAGCGCGATACGGCGGGACATGGGGGCTCCAGGCGGGGGGAGAGGGGGCGGGGCAGGGCCGGTCCGGCGGGTTCGGTGGCGCGCGGGCCGGGTCCGGGGGAGTCGGTGCGGGCCCCGGCGATCAGGGCGCACCAGATGACGACGAGGAAGAGCACGCGGTCCGACAGGCCGCTGAGGTTGCGCAGCGGCGACTCGGTCGTGCAGGCCACGACGAGCAGGGCCGTGAGCGCCACGGACAGTCCCTTGGTGGCGGCCGCCGTCCGCCGCGCGTGCACGATCAGGACGACGAACAGGACGCTCAGGCCGGTGAGTCCGAGCAGGCCCGCGGCGCCCAGGGTGTGCAGCAGCTGGTTGTGCGCCTGGCCGATCCACGAGGAGGCGGTGCCGAAGAGCTGCCTGCGGTGTTCGGTGTCGAACAGGTTCGGGCCGTAGCCGAAGAGCGGTGCGCGCAGGAATTCCTCCCAGGCGAGCTGCCACGCCAGGGTGCGGCCGCCCGCCTCGGTGAACTTCGGGTCGGAGCCGAGTGTCGCGAGCGTCGCCTGCACCCCCGGCAGCAGCAGGCCCAGGGCCGCCGCCGCGCCGCACAGGGTGAGCACCGCGGCCTTGCGGACGGTGTGCCGCGGGTCGATGTGCAGGAACACCACGGCGAGCGCGGCGATCCAGGCCGTCCGCGACTGGGTGAGCAGCAACACGAGCGCGGCGGCCCCCGCGTGCAGCGGCCAGCTGCGCCGGCGCGCCACGGAGCAGACCTCGAGGAGCAGCGCGGCGGCGGCGAGCGGCCCGAGGGCGTTCGGGTTGGCGGACAGGCCGGTGAACTGGCCCCAGCCGGTGCCGAGATAGTCCCGTCCCGCGGCCGTCACGGGGGCGAAGAAGGCCCACTCGTACGGCATGAGGACGATCGCGAGGAGCGAGCCGTAGAGGTAGCAGCGCAGGATGACGCGCAGCTGGCGGAGCACCTGCGGGAAGGACCCGTGCAGGGTCAGGTACAGCGTGGCGAACAGGAACGGGCCGATCAGGTCCGTCAGACCGGTCCGGCCGCGGGTGCTGAGCAGCGCGGAGACGATGCCGGCGGCGGTGAACAGGGCGGCGGCCAGCGCGAGCCGCCCGGCGGGACCGCCGACGACGAGTTCGGGCGCGGCGGTGGAGTGCGGCCACAGCCTGCGCAGCGCCGGACGCAGCACCAGGAACGCCGCGAGCAGCAGCACGAGGCCGAGCACGGCTCGCGAGAACAGCAGTGAGGAGCCCGACAGGACGGCACCCTCCAGCTTCTGCGTGCCGCCGTGGTAGAGGTGCGGCAGCAACGGTGCGACGGCGGTGGTGCCCAGGCCGACCGCCCACAGCAGCGCCCGCCCGTCGAGCCTCACCTGCGCACCCCGGCGCGCAGCACCGTCATGACGTACGGGGACACCATCAGGACCGGCGCCCGCCGCCCGGCGTGCCGCAGGCAGTACGCCCACCAGGCGCGCGGCGGCAGTTCGCGCACGGAGGTCACGCGGCGCAGCGCCTCGCGCACCCCGATCCCCGGTTCGCGCGAGCCGCTGAGCGGCGGGTTGCGGCGGCAGCGGCCCACGTGGCGGGGTGCGACGAGGGCCGGCACCCCGGCCTTGCGGGCGCGGAATCCGTGGTCGTAGTCGCCCATGCCGTGCGGGAAGCGCTTGTCGACGTCGCCGACCAGGTCGCGTGCCGCGCGCGGGATGAGCACGACGTTGCCGTTGTACGTGTCGCAGGGTTCGGGCCGTCCGGAGGGCTCGACGAGGTCGAGGCCGCGGCCGCGGCGGCCCGAGTAGGTGGTGCGCGCGCCGTCGTGCACCGCGCCCACCACGATCGCCTCCGGCTCCTGCCGAGCGACCGTCAGGAGCACGGCGAGGGCGTCGTCGTCGAGCACCACGTCGTCGTTGAGCCACAGCTGGTGGGTGTACGCGGGTCCGCCCGCCGCCCGGCTGTTGCGGCTGGCGATGCGCATGCCGCCGCCCCAGAACACGTCGTCGCCCACCTCCATCACCTGCACGTCGGGGTGATGCAGCCGTACGGCGTCGGCGGTCCCGTCGGTGCTGCCCGCGTCGACCAGATACGGATGCAGGGCCGTGCCCGCCGGGAGACCGCACTGCCGCTTCAGGGCGTCGAGGGCCGACAGGGTTGTCGCACACCGGTTGTGACTGGTCATCAGAACGGCTACCAGCGGTTGCACCACTTGAGCTCCTCCAGTAGGGCGCTACCGGGAGAATGCCGCATTCATGACTAATCTCATGGTTTGGACATACCGGGACGATCCGATAGGACGCAGAGCGTGCAACTCCCCCGTACCGCCCGCGTGCACATCGCCGGCCACCGTGGACTCGTCGGCTCCGCGCTCGTCCGCCACTTCAGGTCCGAGGGGTTCGAGGACCTGATGCTCTACGGCTCCGACCGCGTCGACCTGCGCGACCGGGACGCCGTACGCCGCCTCTACGCGGACCAGCGCCCGCGCGTCGTGGTGCTCGCCGCGGCCCGCGTCGGCGGGATCGCGGCCAACGCCGCGCGGCCGGTGGACTTCCTCAGCGACAACCTGCGCATCCAGGTCAACGTCCTGGACGCGGCACGGGAGTTCGGCGTCGAGCGGCTGCTCTTCCTCGGCTCCAGCTGCATCTACCCCAAGCACGCCCCGCAGCCGATCCCCGAATCGGCCCTGCTCACCGGCGCGCTCGAACCCACCAACGACGCGTACGCCATCGCCAAGATCGCGGGCGTCCTGCACGTCCAGGCCCTGCGCCGGCAGTACGGACTCCCGTACATCTCGGCGATGCCCACGAACCTCTACGGGCCGAACGACAACCTCGACCCGCGCACCAGCCACGTCCTGCCGGCCATGCTCCAGCGCACCCACGAGGCGCACAGCCGCAGGGCCGCGCGCATCACGCACTGGGGCAGCGGCACCCCGCGCCGCGAGTTCCTGCACGTGGACGACCTGGCGCGGGCCTGCCTGTTCCTCCTGGAACACCACGACGGCGACGCACCGGTCAACGTCGGCTGCGGCGAGGACGTGGAACTGCGCGAACTGGCCGAGCTGATCGCCGAGGTCGTCGGCTACCGCGGCACCGTCGAGTGGGACACCTCACGGCCCGACGGCACCCCGCGCAAGCTGCTCGACACCTCGGTGATCAACGCACTCGGCTGGAAGCCGGAGATCGGCCTGCGCGACGGGGTCTCCCGTACGTACGACTGGCTGCGCACCCGCCGGTGAACCCGGCCCGCGCGGGACTTCCCCCACGACCCGCCCGGCGACCCCTGCCCTCCCCACGACCCGCTCAGCGCCTCCTCCCCCCACCTGCAAGGAGCACGCCGTGGATCTCCGCGGATTTCTGAAGATCGTCGCGAGACGGTGGCCGGTCGCCGTCACGGTCGTCGTCCTCGGCGTCGCGGCCGGCTGGGCCGCGACCGCCGTCGCGACACCCGTCTACGAGGCCCGTACGCAGCTGTTCGTCGCCACGCGGCACGCGGACGGCGACTCCGCCCAGCTCAACCAGGGCCAGAACTTCTCCCAGGCCAGGGTCCAGTCGTACGCCGCGATCGTCGCGACCGACCAGGTCACCGAGCCGGTCGTGCGCCGGCTCCGGCTGGACACCGCGCCGCGGGAGCTCGCCGGGCGGATCACGGCGCAGGCACCGCTCAACACCGTGCTCATCAACATCGCGGTGACCGACACGGACGCCGAGCGCGCGGCGGCCACCGCGAACGCGGTCGCCGGCCAGTTCGCCGTGGTCGTCGAGAAGCTGGAGAGCCCGCGCAGCGTCACGGCGGCCCCTGCGCGCGCCGCCGGGGGCGCGCCGGTGTCCCCCGCCCCCGAGGCGCCCGTACGCCTGGGCATCACCGAGCACGCGACCGTGCCCACGGCCCCGGTATCGCCCAACGCGATGCTCAACCTGGCCGCGGGACTGCTCGGCGGACTGCTCGGCGCGGCGGCGCTGCTCGTGCTGCTCGAAGTGCTCGACACCACCCTCAAGAGCCAGACCGCGCTGGCCGAACTCACCGGGCACCCCGTGCTCGGCGCCATCCCCTTCGACAAGCAGGCGCCGCAGCACCCGCTGGCCAACACGGACGCGGGCCACTCGGCGCGCGCCGAGGCCTTCCGCAGGCTGCGCACCAACCTCCAGTTCGCGCGGGTCGACGATCCGCCCAAGGTGCTCGTCGTGACCAGCTCGCTGCCGGGCGAGGGCAAGACCAACACCTCCGCGAACCTGGCGCTCGCCCTGGTCGAGGCCGGGGTGTCCACCTGCCTCGTGGACGCGGACCTGCGCCGCCCCTGCGTCGCGAAGACCTTCGGCCTGGTGCAGGACGCGGGTCTGACCACCGTGCTGATCGGGCGGGCCGGCCTGGACGACGTGATGCAGCAGGGGCCCGGCGGCCTCGCGGTCCTGACGGGCGGCGCCCTGCCGCCGAACCCGGCCGAACTGCTCGCCTCCACGCGCATGGGCGAGCTGCTCGCCGAACTCGCCGACCGCTACGAGGCGGTGATCGTCGACAGCGCCCCGCTGCTGCCCGTGGCCGACACGGTCGGCCTCGCCCCGTTCGCCGACGGCACGCTGCTCGTCGTACGGGCCGCGAAGACCTCCCGCGACGAGGTCAGGGCCGCGGCCGAGTCGCTGCGCACGGTGGGGGTGCGCACGCTCGGTGCGGTCTTCTCGATGATGCCCGCGGGCAAGGCCAAGGGGTACGGCTCCTACGGGAGTTACGGCGAGCCGGCGGCCTCCGCGGGGCGGCACCGGATGCCCACGCCGCGGACCATCAGGGAGCGCGCCGACGTGGCCCTCGCGTATCTCGCGGGGGACAAGTGACGGTGCGCGGGGGCGCGGGCGCCGGTCACGGTGCCCCGGGGACGCGCGGATGAGAGTGCTGTTCGTCTGCACGGGCAACGTCCACCGGTCCGTCCTGGCCGAGTGTCTGCTCGCCCGGCGCGCCCCGGAGCTGACCGTGTCCAGCGCCGGGACCGAGGCGCGGCACGTGACGGGCATGGACGCCGCGACGCGGTCGGTCCTGATCCGGTTCGGCGGCTCGGCCGAGGGCTTCGCCTCGCGCCCGCTCACCGCGGACCTGGTGGCCGGCGCGGATCTCGTGCTCGGCATGGAGCGCGAGCACCGGGAGGCGGCCGTACGCCTGGAGCCCGTGGCGATGCGGCGCTGCTTCACGCTCAAGGAATTCCTGCGGCTCGCGCGTGGGCTTCAGGGGGATCCCCCGGCCCCGCCGGAGATCGTCGCGCGGGTGGCGGCCGAGCGCGGCCGGGTGCTCGCGCCGCCCGCGCGGGCCGACGGGTTCGAGGATCCGTGGGCGAAGGGCTACGACGTGCTCCTGGCCTGCGCCGCGGAGCTCGACGAGGCCGTGGAGCAGCTGTGTGGCGTGCTGGGCGCGGGGTACGCGAGAGGCGCCGTACGCGATATAAGCGCACAATAAAGTTGAGTCGGGGTAACTCAGGTCTGTTGCGTTAGCCCGACTGCCGTGTCATCCTTGAGTCAGTTCCACTCAAGTCGTATGGAGGATTCGAAATGGCACGTGCGGTCGGCATCGACCTGGGCACGACTAACTCTGTCGTCAGCGTTCTTGAAGGCGGCGAGCCCACCGTCATCACCAACGCCGAGGGCGCCAGGACCACGCCGTCCGTCGTCGCCTTCGCGAAGAACGGCGAGGTGCTCGTCGGTGAGGTCGCCAAGCGGCAGGCCGTCACCAACGTGGACCGGACCATCCGCTCGGTGAAGCGCCACATGGGCACCGACTGGAAGATCTCGATCGACGACAAGAACTTCAACCCGCAGCAGATCAGCGCCTTCGTGCTGCAGAAGCTGAAGCGGGACGCCGAGGCCTACCTGGGCGAGAAGGTCACGGACGCGGTCATCACCGTGCCCGCGTACTTCAACGACTCCGAGCGTCAGGCGACGAAGGAGGCCGGCGAGATCGCGGGCCTGAACGTCCTGCGTATTGTCAACGAGCCGACGGCCGCCGCCCTGGCCTACGGTCTCGACAAGGACGACCAGACCATTCTCGTCTTCGACCTCGGTGGCGGCACCTTCGACGTCTCGCTGCTCGAGATCGGCGACGGCGTCGTCGAGGTGAAGGCCACCAACGGTGACAACCACCTCGGTGGTGACGACTGGGACCAGCGCGTCGTCGACTACCTGGTGAAGCAGTTCAACAACGGTCACGGTGTGGACCTCAGCAAGGACAAGATGGCGCTCCAGCGCCTGCGCGAGGCCGCCGAGAAGGCGAAGATCGAGCTGTCCTCGTCCACCGAGACCACGATCAACCTGCCCTACATCACGGCCTCCGCCGAGGGCCCGCTGCACCTGGACGAGAAGCTCACGCGCGCCCAGTTCCAGCAGCTCACGTCCGACCTTCTGGAGCGCTGCAAGACGCCGTTCCACAACGTCATCAAGGACGCCGGCATCCAGCTGTCCGAGATCGACCACGTGGTCCTCGTCGGCGGCTCGACCCGTATGCCCGCCGTCGCCGAGCTCGTCAAGGAGCTGACCGGTGGCAAGGACGCCAACAAGGGTGTGAACCCGGACGAGGTCGTCGCCATCGGCGCCGCCCTCCAGGCCGGTGTCCTCAAGGGTGAGGTCAAGGACGTCCTGCTCCTCGACGTGACCCCGCTGTCCCTCGGCATCGAGACCAAGGGCGGCATCATGACCAAGCTCATCGAGCGCAACACCACGATCCCGACCAAGCGGTCCGAGATCTTCACGACGGCCGAGGACAACCAGCCGTCCGTGCAGATCCAGGTCTACCAGGGCGAGCGCGAGATCGCGGCGTACAACAAGAAGCTCGGGATGTTCGAGCTGACCGGTCTGCCGCCGGCGCCCCGCGGCGTCCCGCAGATCGAGGTCTCCTTCGACATCGACGCCAACGGCATCATGCACGTGACCGCGAAGGACCTGGGCACGGGCAAGGAGCAGAAGATGACCGTCACCGGCGGCTCCTCGCTGCCGAAGGACGAGGTCGACCGCATGCGCCAGGAGGCCGAGCAGTACGCGGACGAGGACGCCCGCCGCAAGGAGGCCGCCGAGTCCCGCAACCAGGGCGAGCAGCTGGTCTACCAGACGGAGAAGTTCCTCAAGGACAACGAGGACAAGGTCCCCGGCGAGGTCAAGACCGAGGTCGAGGAAGCGGTCAACGAGCTGAAGGAATCGCTCAAGGGCGAGGACTCGGCCGCGATCCGCACCGCGACCGAGAAGGTCCAGGTCGTCGCGCAGAAGCTGGGCCAGGCCATGTACGCCGACGCCCAGGCCGCGCAGGCCGCCGGCGGCGAGGCCCCGCAGGACCAGCCGGGCGACGCCAAGGCCGCTGACGACGACGTCGTCGACGCCGAGATCGTCGACGACGAGAAGCCGAAGGACGGTGCCGCGTGACGGAGGAGACCCCCGGGTTCGACGAGCAGAACGAGCCCGCCGACGTCTCCGAAGGCAGCGCACCCGAGGCCGCCGAGTCGAAGGCCGCCCCCACTCCTGAGAAGGAGGGGGCGGCCCCGGCCGGAGACGCGACCGTGGCTCTCACGGCCCAGCTGGACCAGGCCCGTACCGCGCTCAACGAGCGCACCGCGGACGTCCAGCGCCTGCAGGCCGAGTACCAGAACTACCGCCGCCGCGTGGAGCGTGACCGGGTCACGGTCAAGGAGATCGCCGTCGCGAACCTCCTGACCGAGCTGCTCCCGGTACTCGACGACATCGGCCGCGCCCGTGAACACGGCGAGCTGGTGGGCGGGTTCAAGTCGGTGGCCGAATCCCTGGAGACGGTCGCCGCGAAGATGGGCCTGCAGCAGTTCGGCAAGGAGGGCGAGCCCTTCGACCCGACGATCCACGAGGCCCTGATGCACAGCTATGCGCCGGACGTCACCGAGACGACGTGCGTCGCGATCCTGCAGCCCGGGTATCGCATCGGCGAGCGCACCATCCGCCCCGCGCGGGTGGCGGTCGCCGAGCCGCAGCCGGGCGCGCAGACCGTCAAGGAGACTCCGGCTCAGGCTTCGGCCTCGGACGAGCCGGCCTCCGAGGACAACAAGGAGAGCGGTGGCCCGGACGAGGGCTGACGCGATCACCATCGGCATACGTGAGGAGGGACGCCGGGGATGAGCACCAAGGACTTCATCGAGAAGGACTACTACAAGGTCCTCGGCGTCCCCAAGGACGCCACCGAGGCCGAGATCAAGAAGGCGTACCGGAAGCTCGCGCGCGAGTTCCACCCGGACGCCAACAAGGGCAATGCCAAGGCGGAGGAGCGCTTCAAGGAGATCTCCGAGGCGAACGACGTCCTCGGCGACCCGAAGAAGCGCAAGGAGTACGACGAGGCGCGCGCCCTGTTCGGCAACGGAGGCTTCCGTGCCGGACCGGGCGCGGGCGGCACCGGCTCCTTCAACTTCGACCTCGGCGACCTCTTCGGAGGCGGGGCGCAGGGCACCTCGGGCGGCACCTTCGGGGGCGGCCTGGGCGATGTGTTCGGCGGCCTGTTCAACCGGGGCGGCACGGGGGCGGGCACCCGCACCCAGCCGCGCCGCGGCCAAGACATCGAGTCCGAGGTGACGCTCTCCTTCACCGAGGCGGTGGACGGCGCGACCGTTCCCCTCCGCATGTCCTCCCAGCAGCCCTGCAAGGCCTGTTCGGGCACCGGCGACAAGAACGGCACGCCGCGCGTGTGCCCGACCTGCGTCGGCACCGGCCAGGTCTCGCGGGGTGGCGGCGGCGGGTTCTCGCTGACCGACCCCTGCGTGGACTGCAAGGGCCGCGGCCTCATCGCCCAGGACCCCTGCGAGGTCTGCAAGGGTTCCGGACGCGCCAAGTCCTCGCGCACCATGCAGGTACGGATCCCGGCGGGCGTCTCGGACGGCCAGCGGATCCGGCTGCGCGGCAAGGGCGCACCCGGTGAACGGGGCGGTCCCGCGGGCGACTTGTACGTGGTCGTGCACGTGGACAAGCACCCGGTGTTCGGCCGCAGGGACGACAACCTCACGGTGACCGTCCCGGTGTCCTTCACCGAGGCGACGCTCGGCGGCGAGATCAGGGTCCCGACCCTGGGCGGGCCGCCGGTCAAGCTGAAGCTGCCCCCGGGCACGCCCAACGGCCGCACCATGCGCGCCCGCGGGAAGGGTGCGGTCCGCAAGGACGGCACGCGCGGCGATCTCCTCGTCACGGTGGAAGTCGCCGTACCGACCGAACTGACCGACGCCGCCCGTGAGGCCCTCGAGTCGTACCGCAAGGCGACTGAGGGCGAGGATCCGCGGGCAGAACTGTTCCAGGCCGCGAAGGGAGCTTGAGGCGCATGGACGGCCGTCGACGCAATCCGTACGAACTGACCGACGAGACACCGGTCTACGTCATCTCGGTGGCGGCGCAGCTGTCCGGCCTGCACCCGCAGACCCTGAGGCAGTACGACCGCCTCGGCCTGGTCTCCCCGGACCGCACGGCCGGGCGCGGTCGCCGCTACTCGGCCCGCGACATCGAACTGCTGCGCCAGGTGCAGCAGTTGTCGCAGGACGAGGGCATCAACCTGGCCGGCATCAAGCGCATCATCGAGCTGGAGAACCAGGTCGCCGCGCTCCAGGCCCGCGTGGCCGAGCTCTCCGCCGCGCTGGAGGGAGCCGCCGCCACGATGCAGCAACGTGAAGCGGCGGTGCACGCCTCGTACCGCCGCGACCTCGTGCCGTACCAGGAGGTCCAGCAGACCTCGGCGCTGGTGGTCTGGCGGCCGAAGAAGCCGACGGACTGAGCGAGTTGTTCCGTTGTACGAGGGCCCCTTCCCGACTTCGGGAAGGGGCCCTCGTACGTCCTGAGCCGCTCAGCCGGAAGCGGCCGGCCGGTGACGGCTAGCCGAGCTTGGCGCCGGCGCTGAACCGCTCGCGAAGGTGCGCGTCGATCCGGGCCTTCAGGGCCGCGTGGTCGGCCGTCAGAGCGTTCGGCAGCGTCAGGCGCTCCGCGCCGCCGGCGTTGAAGTCGAGCTCCGACTCGCGGGCGATCAGGGCGAGTTCGAGGGTGTCGCGCTCGTACTCGGCCGGGAACTTCAGCTCGATCTCCTGCCACCAGTCGGCGGCCTGCACCGTGGTGCGCGCCTTGCCCGGCTTGACCTCGGCCTCGTCGAGGACGAAGCCGAGCTCCTCCATGACCTTCAGGACGGCGTCCTGGGCGGGCAGGGCGTGGATCTCGACCGGGTCGAGGTCGCCCTTGTCCACCGACTTGTCGATGGCGAGCTCGGTGCGCAGGGCACTGTAGGTGCCTCGGATCTCGCGGCCGAGCGCGTGCGTAAGCGGCATCTCCAGCGGCAGGTCGAAGGCCACCTTCTCCGTGCGCGTCTCCCCGGCACGCAGCGTGAACGGGGCCTCGAAGGCGTGCGTGGCGATGGCGTTGAGGTACTTCTCCTCCTGCCCGTCGCGGGCCTCGAAGCGGACGATCAGCTCGACCGTGAACTTCTCGACCTCGACGTCGGCGCCGCCGCCGCGCACGGCGACGGTCGCGGTCAGCTGCTCGCCCGGGCGGGCGATGTGGCTGTCGAGAACGGTCTGCACCTCGGGCGCATTGATGCCGAGGGAGCTGAGCAACTTGCGGAAAGCCATGCGGTGTTACCCCCCAATACGTTGATCAAGTACTGCTTGCCGCACCTTAGACGATCAATCGGTCAGAGGGCGAGAGTCCGGACGTCACCGCTTCCCCCTCACTTCATCACTGCTTCGTCACAGAACCCGGGGCCGGCCCGCGGGTCCACCCGGCCCCCTGCGGGGCCTGTCAACTGCGTTGTGCGGACGGTGCGTTGTGCCTCCCTGCTGAGCCCGGCGCCGAACATCCCGTACAGCGTCCCGATCTCGGCGTGTTGATGGCGGAATGGGGCCGTCCGCGCCGGCCCGCCGCCTGCGATGTGACGGACCCCGGCGGGGAACCTTGCCGGTTTCCGCTGACTGGGGTCTGCGGGTCCTTGGATAATGCCGGGAGCCGGTGGACTTGGGGGTACGACGGTGGCCGGAGCGGATGCGCATCGGCATGGTGCGGATGATCTTTGTGTGGCGGGTGAGCGGGTCTACGGGGCCTCGCTGGCAGCCGGCAGGATCAGCCGCGCGGAGGCCGAACCCGCCGCCTGCCTGCTCGAGTTGGGTCTGCTGCACCCGGATCCCGCCGACACGCAGTGGCTCGTGCCGACGAACCCGGGGCAGGTGGTGTCCCAGCTCATGCGCGGCATCGAGTCGGAGCTGTCCGCGGTGCGTCGGCGGGCGGGACTGGTGGCCTCGATGGCCGAGCGCTTCGCCGCACCGACTCCGGGAGTTGCGGCTGCGAACGAGACGCTGAGGGTGCTGGAGGGCCGCCCCCGGATCAACCGGGCCATCGACGAGGCGACCGCCGTGTGCACCACCGAGATGCGCGCCATGCAGCCGTCGGGCATCCGCTCGGAGAGGGACCTGTCGAACGCGCTGCCCAGGGCGCTGCACATGCGCAGCAACGGAGTGCGCATGCTCAGTCTGTACACGCATGTGGCGCGGCACGGGCAGGGTTTGCAGTCGTACCTCGAGCAACTCCAGGGCTCCGTGGAGGTGCGGACGCTCGACGAGGTGGTCGAGCGCCTGCTGATCTTCGACCGTACCGTGGCCTTCGTCCCCGCGAGTGCGGACCGGTCGGTCGCCCTGGAAGTCCGGGCTCCCGCGATGGTGGAGTTCCTGGTGACGGTCTTCGACCGTTTCTGGCACCTCGCTGTGCCGCTGGGCAACCCGCTGCCCACCGGGGGCGGGGTCGACGGGATCAGCCGGCGCGAGCACGTGATCGCCGCCCTGCTCGCGGACGGACACACCGACGCGGTCATCGCCGAGCGGCTCGGTATCAACGTCCGGACGTGCCGTCATCACATCCGGCGGCTGTCCGAAGCCCTGGGCTGTGCGACGCGCGCACAGCTCGGGGTGCGGATCGCGCAGGCCGGACTCGACCGCCCGCCGCGCTGAGGCGCGGTGGCGCGGCGTGCGTTCAGTGGCCCTGTTCCAGAATCCCCGACTGGGCGATGAGATAGCCGAGTTGGGCGCGGCTGCCGCTGCCGAGCGTGGCGGAGAGCTTGGCGATGTGGCCGCGGCAGGTGCGGACGTTCATCCCGAGCCGTCGCGCTATCGCCTCGTCCACGTGGCCTTCGACGAGCAGTTGGGCGATGGACCGCTGGACACCGGTGACGCCTTCGGGCGTGCGGTCTGTGGGAAGGTGCTCGCCCAGCGGGACCGCGCTGTTCCAGAACTGCTCGAAGACGCTGGTCAGATAGCCGACCAGGCCGGGGTGGCGCAGTTCGAGGGCGATCTCGCGATCGTTCTCCGCCGGGATGTACGCGACCTTTCGGTCGATGACGATCAGGCGGTCGATCAGCTGCTCCAGAGTGCGGATCTCCATGCCGCCCGGCCCCGCCTGCTCCAAGTACGCCTGGATGCCCTGACTGTGGCGGGCCGTGTGCTGGTACAGCGTCCGGACGCGCACCCCCCGGTCGAGCAGGGGGCGGACCCGCACGAGTGCCTGGCTGAGAATGTCGGCGGAACGCCCGCCGCCCGGCTGCAGCGTGAGCAGTTCCTGCGAGCAGCCGGCGGTGGCGCGGCTGAGGGAGGCGTCGATGCGGCTGTACCCCTCCAGCACGGTGATGGCGTGCGTTGTGGGAGGGTCTTGCGCACTGATCTGCATGAACGGCTCAAAGGCGCTGCTCAGTTCGACCGTCTGGCGTCTGCGGTCCTGGATCTCCTGCTCCAGCGGCATGAGAAGTTGAGCCAGCACAGCGGTCGGCGGAACCGGGCGGAGCCATTCCGCGTCATCCGGATCCGGATGCAGCAGGGCCAGATCGATCAGGCAGGGAGCCGGCCCTATCTCGGACCGGGCTATTCGGCCGGTGCGCAGGGCACTTGCGTACAGGCGCGCTCCGTCCTCGCACAGTTCCTGATGGCCATGAGGGTGCCCTTTTTCGTCATCATATGTCTGCATTTGAACACCCCCCAGGCTCCTGCAATTCAGGAACATGATGCACGTAGCCGGTAGTGGAAGCGCAAAGACTCAGCCATTGTCTTGACCGCGGGGGAATCGAAGCAATCAAGTGAGGTCGAAGCCGCCCATGTCCAAGAGAATGGTTCGCTCGGTACTTGCTCTTGCCTTTGCCGCGGCAGCTGCCGTGGGCGTCGTCGGCCAGATGGAGCAGTCTGCGCCCGCCGCAGTCGTTGCGGACCCGATCTGGCAAAGGGCCGCCACCACTGCTGCTGAAGACCCGATCTGGCAGAGCGTCGCACTGGATCCCATCTGGAAGAGTCCCACCACCGACGCGGTGAAGGACCCGATCTGGAAGCCCTCGGGGGCCGTGGCATGACGACCCCTCCGGACGACCGAACCTTCCGCCGCGAAATGGCCACCGCCTACCGCTCCGGCTGGCACTTCATCGATCTCGTCACGGCCATCCCCCGCCCTGGCGACTCGCTGATGGTCACCCTGTTCGGAGAGCCCGTGGTGGTCGTGCGCGACGCGGAGGACGACGACGTCCGGGCCTTCCGGTGCCTGCGCCGGCCCCGTGGCGCGCCGCAGCCCGTGCGGTGTGCGGTGCGCTACGGAATGATCTTCGTGAATCTCGATCAGCGCGACCACCAGTTGGTGGAGCCGCTGGTCGACCCTGAAACCATCCCCGCCACCCCCCGCAGTGCCTGACGCGATCCCCCGTCGTCAAACATCGCTCAGGCGCTTCCCCCCGCAGCGGCGTCACCGTGGACCTGAACACGGTGGCGCCGCTGTGTTTTCCGTGCCGGGGGATTGATCAGGCCATGCGGACGGCGACCACCGCCGACGCGCCCGGTGACGTCAGGACCTCCGTCGCGGTCAGCGCCGGGTGCGTCAGGTAGAACAGGCGCAGTTCGTCCACCTCTCCCTGGAAGCGCGGCGGCCAGTCGGCCGACGGCGTGAAGTCGTCCAGAACCAGAATTCCGCCGGGGGCGAGCAGGCCGACGACCGCCTCGGGGTCGTCGCGTTTCCCGCCGCCGTCGCAGAAGAAGACGTCGAAGGGCGCGTACGGGACGAGAAGTCGCCAGTCGCCGGCGAGCACCCGCACGCGCGGATCGTCCGCGAAGGCGTCATCGGCGCGGGTGGCCAGCGGAGTATCCCGTTCCACCGTGACCAGCCGGGCCGCCGGGCCGAGACCGCTGTGCAGCCAGGCGGTGCCCACACCCGCTCCCGTTCCGCTCTCCGCGACGACACCGTGCGGCTTCGCTGCGGCGGTCGCAGCCAAGAGGCGGCCGACCTCGCGCGAGCAGCTCTTCGTGAAGCCAGACGCGGCGGCGAAGCGTTCCGCCGCTGTGACGGTCTCGGGGACCGGGCGCTGCCTTGTCACGCCCGCCCCATCGCCCGGGACAGCGCGATCTCGATGAGGACGCGGTCCGGGTTCGGGGCCGGGGTGCGGGTGTAGCGCTCCGCGTAGCGGCGGACCGCGTCCGCTATCTGTGCCTCGTCCGTGCGGATGTGCGCCAGGCCCTCCAGTGTGGCCCAGCGGCCGCCGTCGACCTGGCAGAGCGCCACCCTGGCCCCGTCCGGGCCCGCCGCCAGGATGTTGGCGACCTTGGTGCTGGTCTTGTTGGTGATCACGCGGGCGACCCCGGCGTCCGGGTCGTACGTGGCGCCGACCGGCACCACGTGCGGGCTGCCGTCGGGCCGGAGGGTCGTCAGGGTGCACATGTGCCGCTCCCGCCAGAAGCTGAAGTAGGCGGGGTCCGGGGTGCGCGGGTCGAAGGCCATAGGTCCGGAACCTAAGGCACGGGCATGACGGCGCCGGATCCGGGTGCCCGTAGGAGTGGCCCGCGAGGGGCCGCAAAGGAGAAGGGCGGCCTGTTCCCGCCATCTTGAGTGGAATAGACTCAACTTTGTGTACGTTGGAAGGGTCAGAGTCCGAAGACCCCCACGTAACAGGAGGAGAAGCCACACGTGGACGCCGAGCTGACCAACAGGAGCCGGGACGCGATCAATGCGGCGAGCAGCCGCGCCGTGTCCGCCGGACACCCCGATCTGACCCCCGCGCACTTGCTGCTCGCGCTGCTCGAGGGTCAGGACAACGAGAACATCACCGATCTGCTGGCGGCGGTGGACGCGGATCAGGCCGCCGTACGGGCCGGGGCCGAGCGCGTCCTCGCGAGCCTGCCGAGCGTGACGGGGTCCACCGTCTCGCCCCCGCAGCCCAACCGCGAGATGCTCGCCGTGGTCGCCGAGGCCTCGAAGCAGGCCAAGGAGCTCGGCGACGAGTATCTGTCGACCGAGCATCTGCTGATCGGGATCGCCGAGAAGGGCGGTCAGGCGGGACAGGTGCTCGCCAAGGAGGGCGCCACCGCCAAGCGCCTGCTCGACGCGTTCCAGAAGACGAGGGGTACCCGCCGCGTGACCACCGCCGATCCCGAGGGCTCGTACAAGGCCCTGGAGAAGTTCGGGACCGATTTCACCGCCGCCGCCCGCGAGGGCAAGCTCGACCCTGTCATCGGGCGGGATCAGGAGATCCGGCGCGTGGTGCAGGTGCTGAGCCGCCGTACGAAGAACAACCCCGTGCTCATCGGTGAGCCCGGCGTCGGCAAGACCGCCGTGGTCGAAGGGCTCGCCCAGCGGATCGTGAAGGGCGATGTGCCGGAGAGCCTCCGGGACAAGCGGCTGGTCAGCCTCGACCTGGGGGCGATGGTCGCGGGTGCCAAGTACCGCGGTGAGTTCGAGGAGCGGCTCAAGACCGTGCTCTCCGAGATCAAGGAGAGCGACGGGCAGATCATCACGTTCATCGACGAGCTGCACACCGTCGTGGGCGCGGGCGCCGGCGGGGACTCCGCCATGGACGCCGGCAACATGCTGAAGCCGATGCTCGCGCGCGGCGAGCTGCGTATGGTCGGCGCGACCACCCTCGACGAGTACCGCGAGCGCATCGAGAAGGACCCCGCCCTGGAGCGCCGCTTCCAGCAGGTCCTGGTCGCCGAGCCGTCCGTCGAGGACACCATCGCGATCCTGCGCGGACTCAAGGGCCGGTACGAGGCCCACCACAAGGTCGTCATCGCCGACTCCGCGCTGGTCGCCGCCGCCACCCTCTCCGACCGCTACATCACCTCGCGCTTCCTGCCCGACAAGGCCATCGACCTCGTCGACGAGGCCGCGTCCCGGCTCCGTATGGAGATCGACTCCTCGCCCGTGGAGATCGACGAACTCCAGCGCGCCGTCGACCGGTTGAAGATGGAGGAGCTGGCGCTCAGCCGTGAGACGGACCCCGCCTCGCAGCAGCGCCTGGAGAAGCTGCGCCGCGACCTCGCCGACAAGGAGGAGGAGCTGCGCGGTCTGACCGCACGCTGGGAGAAGGAGAAGACCTCCCTCAACCGCGTCGGTGAGCTCAAGGAGAAGCTGGACGCGCTGCGCGGCCAGGCCGAACGGGCCCAGCGCGACGGCGACTTCGACACCGCCTCCAAGCTCCTGTACGGGGAGATCCCCACCCTGGAGCGGGAGCTTGCCGAGGCCTCCGAGGTCGAGCAGGAGGTGTCGCAGGACAAGGACACCATGGTCAAGGAGGAGGTCGGCCCGGACGACATCGCGGACGTGGTCGGCTCCTGGACCGGCATCCCGGCAGGCCGGCTGCTCGAAGGCGAGACGCAGAAGCTGCTGCGCATGGAGAGCGAGCTGGGCAAGCGGCTCATCGGGCAGACCGAGGCCGTGCAGGCGGTGTCGGACGCGGTACGGCGTACGCGCGCCGGCATCGCCGACCCCGACCGGCCCACCGGATCGTTCCTCTTCCTCGGCCCGACGGGTGTCGGCAAGACCGAGCTCGCCAAGGCGCTCGCCGACTTCCTCTTCGACGACGAGCGGGCGATGGTCCGTATCGACATGTCGGAGTACAGCGAGAAGCACAGCGTCGCCCGGCTCGTCGGCGCGCCTCCCGGCTACGTCGGATACGAGGAGGGCGGCCAGCTGACCGAGGCGGTGCGCCGCCGTCCGTACTCCGTCGTGCTGCTCGACGAGGTCGAGAAGGCGCACCCGGAGGTCTTCGACATCCTCCTCCAGGTGCTCGACGACGGACGCCTGACCGACGGGCAGGGCCGCACGGTCGACTTCCGCAACACGATCCTGATCCTCACCTCGAACCTCGGCAGCCAGTACCTGGTCGAGCCGATGACGAGCGAGGAGGAGAAGAAGCAGCAGGTCCTGGAGGTCGTCCGGGCCTCCTTCAAGCCGGAGTTCCTGAACCGGCTGGACGACCTGGTGGTCTTCTCGGCCCTCACCAAGGACGAGCTGGCGCACATCGCCGAGCTGCAGATCGGCCGCCTCGCCAAGCGTCTGGCCGAGCGGCAGCTCACCCTCGACGTCACCCCGGCCGCGCTCGCGTGGCTGGCCGACGAGGGCAACGATCCGGCGTACGGCGCCCGCCCCCTGCGCCGCCTCATCCAGACCGCCGTCGGCGACCGCCTCGCGAAGGAGATCCTCGCGGGCGAGGTCAAGGACGGGGACACGGTGCGGGTGGACGTGGCCGGGGACGGCCTGCTGGTCGGTCCGGCGCAGTAAGCACGCGTGGTCGTACGGCGGCCGGTCCGGGCAGCGCGCCTGGACCGGCCGCCGGCACGAGGCCCGGGCCGCCGCGGCCCGATCGTGTCAGCCCGCAGCGGAACCCCCGGACCCGCCCGGGGCGGGCCTTTACAAGCCCCGCCCGGCATGGGGGAGGATGGGCCAATCCGTACGAAGGGAAATACACGGTGAGCATCGACCCGTCCTCGATTCCGAACTTCGGGGGCCAGCCCAAGCCTCAGCAGGCCCAAGGACCGGCGGGCGCCGTCGTCCCCGACCAGGACCTCGTCAAGCAGCTCCTGGACCAGATGGAGCTCAAGTACGGCGTGGACGAAGAGGGTGACCTCGTCGCGCCGTGGGAGGAGTTCCGCACCTACTTCATGTTCCGCGGCGAGGAGGACCAGGCGGTCTTCTCGGTCCGTACGTTCTACGACCGTCCGCACGCCATGGAGTCCAAGGCCCAGATCCTCGACGCGATCGACGACTGGAACCGCCGCACCCTGTGGCCCAAGGTCTACACCCACACCCACGAGGACGAGGACGGCACCGCGACCGTCCGCCTCATCGGTGAGGCCCAGACCCTGATCGGCACCGGCGTGCTCCTGGAGCACTTCGTGTCCTCCACGGTCAGCTGGGTGCGCGCCGCCATCGAGTTCGACCGCTGGCTGGTCGAGCACCTCGGCCTCGTCGAGGACGTCGACTCGGCGGAGAAGCCCGAGGACGAGGGCTGAGCCCCGAGGTCCTCAGGGGCATACGGGCCTAGAGCGGCATCCGGGCCACGGCCACGAGATAGGCCCCGTACCCGAGCGAGAGCCCGGCCAGGGACGCGAGCACCACGCCCGCGTGCCACGGCCGGGCTCGCGTCGTACGGGCCAGGGCGCGGGCGAGCGGGATCAGGAGCGGGAAGGCCGGCAGCAGGAAGCGCGCCTTGGACTCGAAGAAGCCCGAGCCGCCGACCACCACCAGGAGCAGCACCCCGCTGTAGACCACGAGCGCGAGCGGCGCCCGGTCGGCGAGGAGCAGCGCGAAGAGCAGCACCCCGGCGGCCACGATCACCAGCGCCGCGGCGAACACGAACCGGTCGCCGGTGAGCAGCATCCTCTTGGCGAAGGCCAGCGAGGCGCGGCCCAGGTCGAAGTGCGAGCCCCAGCCGTCCTGCACACCGAAGTACCCGCCGAACAGATCGCCCTGCCGCCGCCCCACCCACAGCACATACGCACACCACCCGGCGGGCGCGAGCAGCGCCCCCGCCCACAGCGCGCGGCTGCCTCTTCCCCGTACGGTCTCCACCGCGGCCACCACGATCACCGCCGCGGCCACCGCGAACCCGTTGGGCCGGGCCAGGCCCGCGAGCGCGGCCAGCGCACCCGCGACCACCGGATGCCCGGTCAGCAGCGCGTACAGCGCCCAGACCGCACAGGCGGTGAGCACCGGCTCGGTGTACGCCATCGACAGCACGACCGAGTGCGGCAGCAGCCCCCACAGCAGCACGAGAAGGGTGGCGGTGCGCCGCCCGTACAGGTGCGCGCCGAGCACGAAGATCCCGTACGCCGCGAGGGCCGCCGCCGTCCAGGCCACGAGCAGCCCTGCGGCCGGACCGCTCACCGGCAGCACGGCCGTGACCGCCCGCACGAGCCCCGGGAAGAGCGGGAAGAAGGCCAGGTCGCTCTGGGTGACCTCGGGCCCGAAGTGCAGGGTGCGCCCGTACCCGTGGGCCGCGATCCCCACGTACCACCGCGCGTCCCACGAGGTCCCGAGCAGCCCGAACGTGTCCTGCCCGGTGCGCCGCGCGACGGCCGCGAGCACGAGGATCCCGGCACACCGCGCGGCGGCGAACAGGCCGAGGGCGAGGAGGGGGGCGGGCAGCCGCCCGATCCGGCTCCCCGCGCGGCCCCGCGACCAGGCGGCCCGCGGCGCCCGTGCGGTCCGCGCGGGCCGGGCAAGGGTGTCAGTCACACGCGTACGATGCGCGCTTCACCCCTTTTGTCCGCGCGGACGCGACCGCACACGTACCAATCCGTTACCAGGACTTCAGCCGCTGGACGGCCTCCTCGAGGACCTCCGTCCTCTTGCAGAACGCGAAACGCACGAGGGAGCGGCCGGCCTCCTTGTCGTCGTAGAAGACGGAGGTCGGAATGGCCACGACCCCGCAGCGCTCGGGCAGGGCGAGGCAGAAGTCGATGCCGTCGGCGGCGCCGAGCGGGGTGATGTCAGTGGTGATGAAGTACGTGCCGGCGGGCCGGTGGACCGTGAAGCCGGCGTCGGCGAGGCCGGCCGCGAGCAGGTCGCGCTTGGCGCGCAACTCCTCGCGCAGGCCGGCGAAGTACGACTCGGGCAGTGTGAGGCCCTCGGCGATCGCGTACTGGAACGGTCCCGACGAGACGTACGTGAGGAACTGCTTGGCGGTGCGCACGGCCGTGACCAGTTCGGGTGTGGCGGTGATCCAGCCGACCTTCCAGCCCGTGAACGACAGGGTCTTGCCGGCCGAGGAGATCGTGACCGTGCGCTCGCGCATGCCCGGCAGTGAGGCGATCGGGATGTGTTCGCCGTCGAACACGAGGTGCTCGTAGACCTCGTCGGTGACGACCAGCAGGTCGCGCTCCACGGCGAGTTCGGCGATCGCGGTGAGTTCGGCGCGGGTGAGGACCGTGCCGGTGGGGTTGTGCGGGGTGTTCAGGAGGATCAGGCGGGTCCGGTCGGTGACCGCGTCGCGCAGCTCGTCCAGGTCGAGCCGGAAGCCGCGGCTGTCCGGGCCGCCCGCCGGGTCCGGGCGCAGCGTGACGGGCACGCGCCGGCCGCCGGCCATGGCGATCGAGGCGGCGTACGAGTCGTAGTACGGCTCCAGGGCCACCACCTCGTCACCGGGCGCCACCAGGGCGAGCAGCGAGGCGGCGATCGCCTCGGTCGCGCCGGCCGTCACGAGCACCTCGCGGTCCGGGTCGTACGTCAGCCCGTACCGCGTCCGCTGATGCGCGGCGATCGCGAGGCGCAGTTCGGGCACCCCGGGCCCCGGTGGGTACTGGTTGCCGCGGCCGTCGCGCAGCGCGCGCACCGCGGCCTCGCGCACCTCCTCGGGGCCGTCCGTGTCCGGGAAGCCCTGGCCCAGGTTGATCGCGCCGGTCCGCACGGCGAGGGCGGACATCTCGGCGAAGATCGTGGTCCCGAACTCGGCGAGGTGGGCGTTGAGGTGGGGGCGGGGTGCGGGTGGGGTCATGGCGGACATCCTGCGCTGTGCGGGGGCGGGTGCTCAAGGCCGGGGCGGCGGCCCGGGCCCGGCTGCCGCTGCCGTACGCGGGCCGGAAACCTCTGAAGTTCCTCAACTCCGCTTTGGCCGCGGGTGGCCGGGGGCATCCCCCTCGCACACAAGAAGCGGGATCGCCGCTTCGGGGGACGGAAGGCGGGGGTGATCTCCATGGGGATTGTCATCGCGGTAGGTGTCGTGCTCTTCGCGCTCGTGGTGATCGGCACCATCGGCGCGCAGTCGGGCGGCGGCAGGCCGAAGCGGCGCCGGCGCAGTGGCTGGGCCGGTTCGGGCGGGAGCAGCGGGGGCAGCGGGGGCTGCGGCGGGTCGTCGTCGTGCGGCGGCGGCGGGGGATGTGGCGGCGGGGGATGCGGCGGAGGCAGCTGACCGGGTCGCGGGGGATGCGGCGGAGGCAGCTGACCGGGTCGCGGGCCGCGGTGCAACGGCTGACACGGGGCAGCTGATGCACAGGACGGGCCACTGACACCGGGCAGTTGACGCACGGGACGGGCCGCCGGCACGGGGCGGCGGTCCGGACGTGGCATCTGCCAGGGGGAATGCATCCGGCATAGTCGTCACACCCAGGTGCCCGGCGGGGCAGAACACCCGCCGGGCACCTGCTTGTTGAAGTGTGGAGAACAGTTGAACTGTGGGGCCCTCGGGGGGATGGAAACCCCACGAAGTTGGGTAAAAACGCTGTGGCGGCGCTCCCCTTCATGATTCCCTTCACCTGTTGACGCAGCCCGGACCGCCAGAGCCAAGCCCAAGTGCCAGGTCCGCCCCACTTCCCACTGCGTGTTTGCGGAGCCGACCCATGCTCACGACCCTCCAGACCACCTACACCGACACGCGCGCCACCGACCTCGCCTGGGCGCTCGGCCGTGAGCCGTTGCCGGCGTTGTCGGTGCTCGACCTCGAACTGGGGGACGCCAAGGTGCAGTTGCGCCTGCTCGGCGCCTCGCACCAGGTGCTCCTCGACCAGGAGGAGGGCACCTGTTCGGAGACCGTGGCCTGCATGCCGGGCAGCAGCACACCGCTGCCGCTGGGGGTCGCCAAACGGGTGGGCGACTGGGAGTACGAGTTCGCCGCCCGCGTCGAGACCCTCTCGCGCGGCTCGTTCGCGGGCCGCGCGCAGGAGCTGCTCGCGCTGGTCTCCGACCATCCCAACGGGCTCGCGGGCGTCTTCCCGGGCAGCCCGCACGCGTTCACCGCGATGCTCGTCCAGCGTCACCCGGACAACCCCGCCCAGGTGCACTGGCGCACGTGGCACGCGTATCCGCAGGAGGGGCAGTTGGTCGCCACCCGCACCCGGGTCGGGGTCCGGCAGCCCGCGGTGGTCTGAGCCGGCGCGGAGAACGATGCGCGGCGACCGGCGCGCGGTCGCGGTGGGCCGCGCGCGAGACCGGGGAACGGCCGCTCAACCCTCGAACCGGCGAGTTAAGCCTTGTGGGTGACAGGCTGTCCACGGGTCGTGACGTAGCGTTCGGAGCGTGATCGAACCGCCCGTGTCCGCACCTCCCGGCGTGCCCCCGCCGCGCGAGCCGGCCGCCCGCGCAGGGCTGCCGGTGTCCGCGCGTACCGGCCGGTTCCTGGTGCTGCTCGGCGTCTTCGTCTGCGCGGCCTGCGGACTCGTCTACGAGCTCGAACTGGTCGCCCTCGGCTCGTACTTGATCGGCGACTCCGTCACCCAGGCCTCCGTCGTCCTGTCCGTGATGGTCTTCGCGATGGGCGTCGGATCGCTGGCCGCGAAGCGGCTGAGCTGCCGTCCCGCCGCCGGGTTCGGCATGGTCGAGGCGGTGCTCGCGCTGGTCGGCGGACTCAGCGCGATGGCGCTGTACGCGGGGTTCGTCTGGGGCGGCGAGGCGCGCGCCCTGCTCGTGGCGTTCTCGCTGGCGATCGGTGTGCTGATCGGGGCCGAAGTCCCCTTGCTGATGACACTGATCCAGCGGATCCGGCGGCAGGACGCGGGCGGCGCGGTCGCCGATCTGTTCGCCGCCGACTACGTGGGGGCGCTGGTCGGCGGGCTCGCCTTCCCCTTCCTTCTGCTGCCGCTGTTCGGGCAGTTGACCGGCGCGCTGCTCACCGGCGCGGTGAACGCGGTGGCGGGCGGCGCCCTGGTGCTCGGCCTCTTCCGCGGCGACCTGAGCCGCCGCAGCCGCCGCCTCCTCGTGCTCGCCAATGTCACGGTGCTCGCGCTGCTCGCCGCCGCGGCCGTCCTCGTCGACGACTTCGAACGGGCGGCGCGGCGTGCGGTGTACGGGCCGGACGTGCGGGTGGCGATGCAGACGGACGTGCAGGAGGTGGTCCTCACCGGCCCGCCCACCGGACCGCTCGACCTCTTCCTCGACGGCCGGCTGCGGGTCAGCGGCCGCGACGAGCACCGCTACCACGAGGCCCTGGTCCAGCCGGCGATGACGCGGGCGCACCGCCGGGTGCTGGTGCTCGGGGGCGGGGACGGCCTCGCGCTGCGGGAGGTGCTCAGGCATCCCGGGGTGCGCCGCGTGGACGTGGTCGAACTCGACGCGGCCGTCGTGGACCTGGCTCGCCGCGACCCCGCGCTGGTCGCCCTGAACCGGGACGCGTTCGCCGACCCGCGGGTGCGGGTGGTGCACGCGGACGCCTTCCAGTGGCTGCGTACGGCACCGGGGCCGGTGTACGACGTGGTGGTCTCCGACCTCCCGGACCCCGGGATCACGGCCTCGACCAAGCTCTACTCGCAGGAGTTCTTCGGCCTGGCGGGGCGGCTGCTCGCGCCGGAGGGCCGGTTCGTGGTGCACGCGGGTTCGGCGAGTACGCGCCCGCGGGCGTTCTGGACGGTGGACGCGAGCGTACGGGCGGCGGGCCTGGCGACCGTGCCGTACAGCGCGGGCGGCCGGCTCGCCGGGTTCGCGGCCGGACCCGACCGCGGGGCCGCCGGGCCGCATCAGCCGCGCGACTGGGGATTCGTGCTCGCCGGCCATACGAAACCGTCCCTCGCCCTCGACCCCGGGCGCCGCTACCGCTCCCTGAGTGAGCCGGCGCTGCGGGCGGGGGCGCGGGCGGTGCAGCGGACCCGGGTGGCGGTGGGGCCCTCGACGCTGGTGCATCCGCGGTTCTGAGCGGGCGGGCGTATGCACGGGTGCGGGGGCTGTGGGGAGGTCCCGCACCCGAACGCCCAGAACCACTGCCCCCGCGCGAACCACGCCGGTAGGCTCGCGAGGCATGGAGCTTGAGGTGTTCGTCCCGGTGCCCGAAGCCGAACTGCGGCGCGCCCTGGGGGACCCCGAAAGAGTCGCCCGGAGCGTCCCCGGCCTGCAGCGCGCGGCCGACGGCGAGCCGCTCGAAGGCCGCCTGAAGGTACGGATCGGCGGCCACACCATCACCTACCGCGGCTCCGCGAAGGTCGCCGCGCGCGGTGGTGCGTACGCGATCGAGGGCGAGGCCGCCGAGGCGCGGGGCTCCGGCTCCGTACAACTGGCCCTGAAATTGCGCCTGGTGGCGGCCGAAGGCGGTACGACGCTGGCGTTCAGCGGCGGCGCCAAGGCCGACGGGCGGGCCGCGGAGGCGGAGGACGCGGCGGTGGAGTCGGCGGCCCGCCGGCTCCTGACGCGGTTCGCCGAGCGTCTCGGCGAGGTGGCCGCGACGCCGCGCGCGCCGGAGGCGGTCGCGGAATCGGAGGCGGCCGCGGAGACGGAGCCGTCCGTGGGGACTGAGGCCTCCGTCGAGACGGAGCCGGTGGTCGCGCCGGAGGCGGAGCCCGCGGAGGCTCCGGGGATCGAGCCGGCGGCCGGGGAGAAGGCGGAAGCGGAGGCCGCGGCGGACGCGCAAGCCGAAGCCGAAGCTGAAGCGCGCCCCGAAGCCGAAGCCGCCCCGGAAGAGGACGTGCCCGAGGCGCCCGAAGAGCCCACCTCCGTCTTCGACACCGAGGTCCCCCCGCCCTCCCTCGACCGCGGCTACGACGAGCAGCTCGCCGACGAGGTGGACGAGGTGTTCGGCGAGCTGCCCACCGAGGCCGCGCACGCCCGGCGCACGATGATCGGCCGCAGCGCCGAAGAGGTGGACCACGCTCCGCCCCGCGGCCGCTACGCCCCCGTGCCCGCACCCGACAGCGGCACCGCGTCGGACACCCTGCGCTGGGTGGCCCCGGCGGCCGCGCTGGTCGTGGCCTCGGCCATCGTCGTGGGCCGGGTGCTGCGCCGCCGCAGGTAGCAGACGGCAGGTAGCGGGCGGCAGGGAGCGGCCGTACGGGCACTGTGCCGCCGCGAGTAGTCGGGCGCCGCGGCACGGGTCTAGGGTCGAAGGTGTGACGACTAAGGACGACATCACGCTGGTTGCGGGCGGCGCGGAGCTCACCGTGCAGGGCGGCAACGGCTGCCGGATCGGCTCGCTGCGGATCGACGGCACCGAAGTGCTGCGGCAGGGCGACCACTACGGCAGTTTCCCGATGGTCCCGTGGTGCGGGCGCACCGAGAACGGGCGCTTCCTCAGCGGCGGCCAGACCTACCAGCTCCCGATCACCGATCCGCCGCACGCCATCCACGGCACCGTGCGCGACCAGGCCTGGACCCCGGTGCGCTCCTCGGCGACCGAGGCCGTCTTCACGTACGACCTGACCGACCCCTGGCCGTGGGACGGCCGTGTCACGCAGATCTTCGCGCTGGCCGAGGACAGCGTCACGATCACGATGGGGATCGAGACGTACGGGGAGTCCTTCCCCGCGCAGATCGGCTGGCACCCGTGGTTCAGGCGCACCCTGCGCGAGGGCGGCGCCGAGGCGGAGATCGCCTTCGACGCGGCCTGGCAGGAGGAGCGCGGCGAGAACTACCTGCCCACCGGCAAGCGCATCGACCCGCAGCCGAGCCCCTGGGACGACTGCTTCGGAATGCCGGACGGGGTGGACGTCACGGTGACGTGGGCCGGGGAGCTGGAGCTCAAGGTCGCCAGCCGTGAGCAGTGGGTCGTCGTCTACGACCACCAGCCGGAAGGGGTGTGCGTGGAGCCCCAGACCGGGCCGCCGAACGGCCTGAACACCCACCCGCGCCTGGTCACGCCGATCGATCCGCTGGAGGCGTCCACCACGTGGAGCTGGCGCCGGCTCTGACCGGCCCCGGCGGGCGCCCCGATACCCTGAGCCCATGAGTGACGTACGCGGCGAGCTGCTGCAGCAGATCAAGGACAAGGCCGTCGTGCACGGCAAGGTGACGCTTTCCTCCGGGATCGAGGCCGACTACTACATCGACCTCCGCCGGATCACCCTCGACGGCGAGGCCGCCCCGCTGGTCGGCCAGGTGCTGCTCGACCTGACGAAGGACCTCGACTTCGACGCCGTCGGCGGCCTGACCATGGGCGCCGACCCGGTGGCCGGCGCGATGCTGCACGCCGCCGCCGCGCGCGGGCAGAAGCTGGACGCCTTCGTGGTCCGCAAGGCCGCCAAGGCGCACGGGCTCCAGCGCCGCGTCGAGGGCCCGGACATCAAGGGCCGCCGGGTGCTCGTGGTCGAGGACACCTCCACCACCGGCGGCTCCCCGCTGACGGCCGTCGAGGCCGTACGGGAGGCCGGCGCCGAGGTCGTGGCCGTGGCCACCATCGTGGACCGCGCCACGGGCGCCGCCGAGAAGATCCAGGACGGCGCCGGGGTGCCGTACCTCTTCGCCTACGGCAAGGACGAGCTCGGCCTCGACTGAGCGCGGGACCAAGGGCTGGTCGGACGGGGGACTCAGGTCCCCCGTTCTGCGTTCCCCCGTGGACTGGAGCAATCCCGCAAGTCTGGAAAGATAGGGGCGACGATGACGTCATCCCCTCTGTGAGGGGCCCGGCGGACACCAGCCAGGGCGCCGAGCAAACCGACACCGCGTACATCAAGGAGCGGACAGATGCCCATCGCAACCCCCGAGGTCTACAACGAGATGCTCGACCGGGCGAAGGCAGGCAAGTTCGCCTACCCGGCCATCAACGTGACCTCCTCGCAGACGCTGCACGCTGCCCTGCGCGGCTTCGCGGAGGCGGAGAGCGACGGCATCATCCAGATGTCCACCGGTGGCGCCGAGTTCCTGGGCGGCCAGCACAACAAGGACATGGTCACCGGCGCGGTCGCCCTCGCCGAGTTCGCGCACGTCGTCGCCAAGAAGTACGACATCACCGTCGCGCTGCACACCGACCACTGCCCCAAGGACAAGCTGGACACCTACGTCCGCCCGCTGCTCGACATCTCCGCCGAGCGCGTGGCCCGCGGTGAGAACCCGCTGTTCCAGTCCCACATGTGGGACGGCTCGGCCGAGACCCTCGCCGACAACCTGGCCATCGGCCAGGAGCTGCTCGCCAAGGCCGCCGCCGCGAAGATCATCCTCGAGGTCGAGATCACCCCGACCGGCGGCGAGGAGGACGGCGTCAGCCACGAGATCAACGACGAGCTGTACACCACCGTCGACGACGCGATCCGCACCGCCGAGGCCCTGGGCCTGGGTGAGAAGGGCCGCTACCTGCTGGCCGCCTCGTTCGGCAACGTGCACGGCGTCTACAAGCCGGGCAACGTCGTCCTCAAGCCCGAGCTGCTCAAGGAGCTGCAGGAGGGCGTCGGCGCCAAGTACGGCAAGACCTCCCCGTTCGACTTCGTCTTCCACGGCGGCTCGGGCTCCACGCTCGAGGAGATCCACACCGCCCTGGAGTACGGCGTCGTGAAGCAGAACCTCGACACCGACACCCAGTACGCGTTCTCGCGCCCGGTCGCCGACCACATGTTCAAGAACTACGACGGCGTCCTGAAGGTCGACGGCGAGGTCGGCTCCAAGAAGACCTACGACCCGCGCACCTGGGGCAAGCTGGCCGAGGCCGGCATGGCCGGCCGCGTGGTCGAGGCCTGCAAGGCGCTGCGCTCGGCGGGCACCAAGCTGAAGTAAGCGTCACCAGTCCAGGGTTGGGCCCGGGTTCCGTTGCGGAACTCGGGCCTTTCGCCTGGTCGGAGGCGGACCAGGGGCTGTGCGCGGAGCACGGCGTCGCGGCCGTCCTGTCGCTCGTCGGGCACATCGCCGCGTACCGCGATGGCGAGGGCTGGCTGAACGAGCTGTGCGGATACGTCCGGGGGAATCTGCGGATGGTCGCCGGGAGGCTGAGCGCGGTGGGCCTCGACTGGCAGCCGCCGCAGGCCGGTTACCTCGCTTGGATCGATCTGCGTCCCCTCGGGATCCACGAGGACGAGCCGTTGCGGCGCGAGCTCATCGAGAGGGAGAAGGTCGCGATCATGCCGGGCGGTGCGTACGGCGCGCCGGGTTTCGTCCGGCTCAACGTGGGCTGTCCGCGGGCCAAGGCGGGGGCGGACGCGCTGGTCCGTGCGGTGCGGCGGCTGACCGCCTGACTGCCTGACAGAAGAAGGGCCGGACGCGGCGTCCGGCCCTTCTCTCGCGTGCCGCGTCAGCGCTTGAGCTGCTCGTACGCCTCTTCGCTGCTGTCCCGCAGGAACTGCCAGCAGCGCTCGAACTCTTCCTTCTCACCGATCTCGCCGGCCGCGCGGGCCAGGGCGGCCAGGCAGCGCAGGAAACCGCGGTTGGCCTCGTGGCTCCACGGCACCGGGCCGTGGCCCTTCCAGCCGGCGCGGCGCAGCGCGTCCAGGCCGCGGTGGTAACCGGTCCGGGCGTACGCGTACGACTCGATGACGCGTCCGCCGGCGTAGGCCTCGTCCGCGAGCAGCGCCCAGGCCAGCGAGTACGTGGGGTGCGCCGCGGCCACCGCGGCCGGGGCCTCGGTGGCGATCTGGGCCTTCGCCGCCTCGTTCTCCGGCAGGTGCGTGGGGCCGGGGCCGCCGAGCAGGTTCTTGTGCGTCTCCATGGCCGCCAGTCTGCCACCACGGCTGTTCGAGTGGTTTCCTCGGTCGGGGAGGTGCCGTGCTGACTCGACGACCACACCTGGCACTGGCCGCGGTGGCCGGGGCGGGGGTGCTCCTGTCCGTGCTCGTGCTGCCCTGGGCCATGCCGCTCGGCTGGGACGAGCTCGTGTACGCGACCCGCTTCTCGCCGTACGCCGGCGGCGTCGACGTCGAGTTCAGCGCCCCGCGCACCCGCGGCGTGCCCCTGCTCATCGCGCCGGTCGCGCTGTGGAGCGACTCGGTGGTGCTGCTGCGGGTGTGGCTGCTCCTGCTGTGGGCGGCGGCGCTGTATCTCGGGTTCCTGCCCTGGCTGCGGGTGCTGCGGCCGCGGTCGGCCGGACCTGTGGTGGTGCTCGGGGCCGCGGTGTACGCGAGCGTGTGGAGCGTCCTGTTCTACGCCGGGCACGCGATGCCCAACCACTACACCGCGATGGGGGCACTCGCCGCGGTGGGCTGTCTGCTGCACGTACCGCGCGGGCCCGCCTCGTACGCGGGCATCGTCGCCGGCCTCGCGACGGCCACGCTCATGCGCCCCAACGACGGGGTGTGGATGGCGCTTCCGCTGCTGGTGTGGGCCCTGCTCACGCGCGCCCCCGCGGCAGCCGGCGCGGTCACCGGAGGTGTGGCGGCCGGGCTGCTGCCGTGGATCGTCGAGGCCGAGCTGCGGTTCGGCGGGGTGCGCGAGCGGCTGCACGAGGCGAGCGGGGTGCAGGGCGGGGTGCGGCCGGTCCTGTCCGTACGCGACCATCTCGCCGCCCTCGACGGACGTCTGCTGTGCCGCCCCTGCGACGCGGACCAGCCGAGCCCGCCGGGCGTCATGATCTGGGTGCTCCTGGCCGTGCTCGTCGTGCTCGGGGTGCGCGCCGCGCCGCGTCCCCGGCGTGCCGTGTGGCTGCTGCTCGCCACCGCCGCCTGCGCCGCAGGACCGTACTTCTTCCTGGTGCCGTACGCGGCGCCGCGCTTCCTGTTCCCCGCGTACGCGCTGCTCGCGCTGCCCGCCGCGTTCGGCCTGCTCGCCGTACGGGACGCGGTGCGCGGCTCGCGTGCGCGCACCGCCCTCGTCATCGGGGTGCTCGCGGTGCACCTCGCCGGGCAGCTGCTCCTGCTGTACCGGCACGGCGGCATCCAGGACGGGGCCCGCTCGGACTGGGAGCGGGTCGCGCGGGTACTCCGGGAACAGGGGGTGCGCACCCCCTGCGTCATCGGCGGCAACGCCCAGCTCCAGCCCGTCGCGCACGCCGCGGGCTGCCGCGCGGACAAGGCCGCCGCCCGCCCGCACGCGCTCGTCCTCCTGAACGGCACCCCGCCGCCCTGGGCCCGCACCTGGGAGCGGCACCCCGTGCCCGACACGTACAACAAGGGCTGGTCGGTGCTGGTGAACCCGGACCGCGCGATCCCCGCGAGCGGGCCGTGAGACGGCTGTGACCAGGCGGCTCTTGCCGATACGGGGGAGGATTGCGGAGGATGCGGGTGGGGACCGGGGCCCCCGTGCCGGCATCGGCAGGGGCGGACCGCTACCCGAAGTACCGAGGAGACAGTGATGTCCCACGAGACCGCAGAGGCGGGGGCCGCTCGGAGCCCGGAGACCCCGGAGAGCCCGGACACCCCGCATCTCGACTTCGCCGGCACCACGCCGTACGAGGACTACGTCCAGGCCGATGTCCTCACCCACCTGCAGAAGACCCTCTCGGACGACCCCGGGGAAATGGTCTTCCTGGTGACGACACAGGTCATGGAACTCTGGTTCACGGTGATCGTGCACGAGTGGGAGACCGCCGCGAAGGCCCTGCGCGACGACGACCTGACCGTGGCGAAGGACGCGCTGAAGCGCTCCGTGCGCGAACTGGAGGCGCTCAACGCGTCCTGGACCCCGCTGGCCGGTCTGACCCCCGCGCAGTTCAACTCCTACCGCGCCGCACTCGGCGAGGGCTCCGGCTTCCAGTCGGCGATGTACCGGCGCATGGAGTTCCTGCTCGGTGACAAGTCCGCCTCCATGCTCGTCCCGCACCGCGGCGCGCCGCGCGTGCACGCCGAGCTGGAGAAGGCCCTGCACGAGCCCTCGCTCTACGACGAGGTGCTCCACCTGCTCGCCCGCCGCGGCTACGCGATCCCGCGCTCCGTACTCGACCGCGACCTCTCGCAGCGCTACGAGCCCTCGGCCGAGATCGAGGCGGTCTGGGCCGAGGTGTACCGCGGGGACCAGGACGACGAACTGGTGCGCCTGGGCGAGGCGTTGACGGACGTCGGCGAGCTGGTGTGGCGCTGGCGCAACGACCATCTGGTCGCGACGCGGCGCGCGATGGGCTCCAAGACCGGGACCGGCGGCTCGGCCGGCGTCGCGTGGCTGGAGAAGCGCGCCCGCAAGAACGTGTTCCCCGAGCTGTGGACGGCGCGGTCGTATGTCTGAGACTGCTGAGAACCCGCGGGTGCCTGAGGCTGCCGAGAACTCGCCGGTGTCGGGGACTGCTGAGCACTCGCTGGCGATACGGGCCGCCGAACTGGACGCCGCCGACGAACTGGCCAAGCTGCGCGACCGGTTCGTGCTCGACGAGACCGTGTATCTCGACGGCAACTCGCTCGGCGCGCTGCCCGCCGCCGTCCCCGAGCATGTCGCGGATGTCGTGGCGCGCGAGTGGGGGCGGATGCGGATCCGCTCCTGGACCGAGTCCGGCTGGTGGGAGGCGCCCGAGCGGATCGGCGATCTGATCGCCCCGCTCGTGGGGGCCGCGGCCGGGCAGATCGTGGTCGGCGACTCCACAAGTGTCAATGTGTTCAAGGCGGTTGTGGGGGCGGTCCGGCTCGCGGGCGAGGGCCGGGACGAGATCCTCGTGGACGAGCGGACCTTCCCGACGGACGGGTACATCGCCACGTCCGCGGCGCGCCTCACCGGCTGCACCGTGCGCCCCGTCCCCGTGGGCTCGCTGGCCGAGGAGGTCGGGCCGCGTACGGCGGCGGTCCTTGTCAACCACGTCGACTACCGGTGCGGGCGGCTGCACGACCTGCCCTCGGTCACCGCTGCGGTGCAGGCGGCCGGCGCCCTCGTGGTCTGGGACCTGTGCCACAGCGCGGGTGCGCTGCCGGTGGGTCTCGACGAGCACGGGGTCGATCTGGCGGTCGGCTGCACGTACAAGTTCCTCAACGGCGGCCCGGGCGCGCCCGCGTTCCTGTACGTGGCCGAGCGCCACCAGGCGGCCTTCGACTCCCCCCTGCCCGGCTGGAACTCGCATGCCGAACCCTTCGGAATGCGGCCGGAGTTCGTGCCCGTGGACGGGGCCCGGCGCGGCCGGGTCGGCACCCCGGACATCCTGTCCATGGCGGCGCTCGAAGCGGCACTCTCCGTGTGGGACGGGGTCTCGGTCGAGTCCGTACGGGCCAAGTCCCTCGCCCTGACGGACTTCTTCCTGGAGTGCGTGGCGGCGTACGTGCCCGAGGGCCGGGTCTCGGTCCTCACCCCGCTCGACCACGCGGCGCGGGGCAGCCAGGTGGCGCTGCGGTGCACGGACGCCTCCGAGGTGATGGCCGAGCTGATCCGGCGGGGCGTGGTCGGTGACTTCCGCGCCCCGGACGTCCTGCGCTTCGGCTTCACTCCGCTGTACGTGGGCTTCGCCGAGGTGGAGCGCGCGGCGCGCGTCCTGTCCGAGGTGCTCTGACCCGGTTCGGGGTACTCCTGATGGGCCCGGACCGGACCGGTCCGGCCGGGCCTGACGGAAGGAGTCCCCCATGAGCGGTCCGGAGTGGGCCATCGCGGTGCTCGTGGTGGTGCTTGCCGTGGTGGCCGGCTTCGCCCTCGTCCTGCTCGTCCGTCTGGTGCGCACCCGGCGGATGCTGCGCAGGGCGGGGGTGCCGGTGGAGAACACGCTCGCGTTCTGGGGCGCGCTGCTCTACGTGATCTCGCCCGTGGACCTGCTGCCGGACCCCGTCTACCTGGACGACATCGGTGTACTGCTGCTCGGTCTGCGCGCGCTGCACGCCGCCGCCGAACGCTCCGGCCTGCGCAAGGGCGGCTCGGCGCGGGACGGCTGAGGTACCGGCGCGGGACGGCTGAGGTACCGGCGCGCGACAACTGACAAAATCAAGCCACCCCGCCGGGCCCACCGCCCCGCCCGAACCGCCCACCGAAAGGCCGCACATGTCCGAGGACGCCACCGCCAGAGCAGCCGCCGAGGAGCAGTCGGCGTTCTCGCATCCGGCGGTGGAGCCGGACGCCACGGCCGCGTACGGGGAACACCCGGACCAGGTCGTCGACTTCTACGCGCCGCACGCCGTCGGACCGGCCGGCGCCCCGCTCGTCGTCGTGATCCACGGCGGCGCCTGGCGGGCCCCGTACGACCGCAGGCACCTCACCCCGTTCGCGGACTTCCTCGCCCGGCAGGGCTTCGCCGTGGCCAACATCGAGTACCGCAGGGGCAGTTCCATCCCCGCGCAGGGCGGCACCCTGGTCGCGGGCCGCTGGCCGGAGACCTTCGACGACGTCGCGGCCGCGCTCGACGCCCTGCCCGCGCTCGTACGGGACCACCTGCCGCAGGCCGACCCGCGCCGCACCGTCCTGACCGGGCACTCCGCCGGCGGCCAGCTGGCCCTGTGGGGCGCGTCCCGGCACGTGCTGCCCGAGGACTCGCCGTGGCACACCCCGTACCCCTCGCACCTGCGCGGGGTCGTGGCCCTCGCCCCGATCGCGGACTTCGCGCTCGCGCGCGAGCTGAAGGTGTGCAACGACGCGGTGCTCCAACTCCTGGGCGGGCCCGACCGGTTCGAGGAGCGGGCCGCGCACAGCGACCCGGCCGCGCTGCTGCCGACCGGCATCGCCACCGTCCTGGTGCAGGGCCGCGAGGACGCGGATGTGCCGTACCCGGTGGCGGAGGCGTACGCGGACGCGGCGGCGAAGTCCGGTGAGGTCGTGGGGCTCACGCTGCTCGAGGACATCGGGCACTTCCCGCTCATCGACCCCGCCGCGGACGCCTGCGCGGTGGTCGCCGAGGAGATCGCCCAACTCGCCTTCTAGGGAAGCACCCCAGCACTCCGGAGACGCGCCCCGGCTCTCCGGAGACGCGCCCCGGCTCCGCGGAGACGCGCCCCCGCTCTTCGCAGAAGCGCCCGCCCCGCTCTCCGCGCAAGCGCCCGCCCCCCTTTCCAGGGAAGCGCCCCCGCTCTCCGCGCAAGCGCCCACCCCCCTTTCCAGGGAAGCGCCCCCGCTCTCCGCGCAAGCGCCCGCCCCGCTTTCCAAGGAACCACTCGAAGCCGGGCGGTTACGATCGCAGCATGCCGCTGACGATGACCGACGTGGACCGCTTCGAGGCCGCGCGCCCGCGCCTGGAGGCCATCGCGTACCGCATGCTCGGCTCGTCCGCGGAGGCCGAGGACCTCGTGCAGGAGACGTATCTGCGCTGGCAGGCAGCGGACGTCGAGCGGATCGAGGTGCCCGAGGCCTGGCTGACCAAGGTGCTCACCAACCTCTGCCTCAACCACCTGACCTCGGCCCGCGCCCGCCGCGAGACCTACGTCGGCCAGTGGCTGCCCGAGCCGCTGCTCGAAGGCGACCCGATGCTCGGCCCGGCGGACACGGCCGAGCAGCGCGAGTCGGTCTCGTACGCCGTGCTCACCCTCATGGAGCGGCTCTCGCCGAACGAGCGCGCGGTGTACGTGCTCAAGGAGGCCTTCGCGTACGGGCACCGCGAGATCGCCGGGATCCTCGACATCAGCGAGGCCGCCAGCCAGCAGATCTTCAGCCGGGCGAAGAAGCACCTCGCGCAGGGCAAGGCACGTACCGAGATCGACGAGGCGGCGGCGCGGCGGATCGTCGAGGAGTTCCTCGCGGCCGCGACCAGCGGGCAGACCGAGCCGCTGGTGAAGCTGCTGACCTCGGACGCCATCGCGGTCGGCGACGGCGGCGGGAAGATCCCGGCGAAGGCCACGCCGTTCGAGGGTGCGCGTGCGGTGGCCACGTTCCTGCGCGGCATGTTCAAGCCGGCCGACAGCAAGCGCCGCCTGATGGGCGGCGCCCCGGAGGTCTACGCGACCACGGCCAACGGCGCCCCGGCCCTCGTCGTCGTGGTCGACGGGCGGGTCTTCGGCGTGATGTGCCTGGAGCAGTCCGAGGAGGGCATCGTCGCGGTCCGCAGCCAGGTCAACCCGGACAAGCTGCACCGCGCCACCGAGGTCTGGGGCGCCGCGGAGCACGGGGAGCCGCTGGTCCTGGCCGGCTGGTGACCCCTCCGTCCGCCCTGTGACGCAGGTCACATCCCGTACCTGTCAGGAATCCGCGGGCCGCCCGGTTCAAGGGGCGTGACCGCGAAGAGCGACCGACAGCGTCAGTCGGCGACAGACAGGGGCAGGACCATGAACGCACTCCGCAAGCACCGCATCGTCGTCCTCGGCGCCGGCTACACCGGGGCCGGCGCGGCCGGGCGTCTCGCCAAGCGGCTGCACCGCGACGACGTCGAGATCACCCTCGTGAACGCCGAGCCCGACTTCGTCGAGCGCGTCCGCAACCACCAGCTGGCCGTCGGCCAGGAGCTGAAGGCCCGGCCCTTCGACGCGATGTTCGCGGGCACCGGCATCCGGCTCGAGCTCGCGCGGGTCACCGCCGTCGAAGTGGACGCGAAGACCGTGCGCGTCCGCGGCGGGGACGGCGACGAGAGCATCCCGTACGACACCCTCGTCTACGCACTCGGCAGCCGCTCGAACGACCACGGCGTGCCCGGCGTCACCGAGCACGCCCACGAGGTGGCGAGCCGGCCCGGCGCGCTGCGGCTGCGCGCACGGCTCCAGGAGCTGGCCCCGGGCGGGAAGGTCCTGGTCGTCGGCGGCGGGCTCACCGGCATCGAGGCCGTCACCGAGATCGCCGAGTCCCGGCCCGACCTCGATGTGGCGCTCGCCGCGCGCGGTGAGCTCGGCGACTGGCTGAGCCGCAAGGGCGCGGCCCACCTGCGCAAGGTGTTCGGCAGGCTCGGCATCACCGCGTACGAGCACACCGCGGTCGCCGCCGTCGAGGCCGGACAGGTCAAGACCGAAGAGGGCGAACTGATCGCCGCCGACGTCACCGTCTGGACCACGGGCTTCGCGGTCGACCCGATCGCGCAGGCCAGCGGCCTGCAGGTGACCGAGAACGGGCAGATCGTGGTCGACGGCATGATGCGCTCGGTCTCGCACCCGGAGGTGTACGCGGTGGGCGACGCGGGCTACGCGATGGGCGCCGGCGACAAGCCGCTGCGGATGTCCTGCGCCACCGGCACCCCGATGGCCTGGCAGGCGGCGGACGCGATCGCGGCGGACCTGACCGGCCTGAAGGAGCCGAAGATGCCGCTGCGCTACTTCCAGCAGTGCGTCTCGCTCGGCCGCAAGGAGGGCCTGATCCAGTTCGTGACGGCCGACGACACCTCGGTGGAGCGGGTCCTGACCGGCCGCAAGGCCGCCGTCTACAAGGAGCTGATCTGCAAGGGCGCGGCCTGGGCCGTGGCCAACCCGGGCGCCATGGTGGGCTCGCGCGGACGGCGCGTGCGGGCCGGGCGGCCGCAGACCGTGGCGGCGGCCTGACGGTACGTCGTCACCCCCGGGCAGTGGGTACGTCGTCACCCCGGGTAGTACCTGAGACGGACCCCGCAGGATCCGGCCCGCAGGTGACGACGCCGCCCGGGCGCCCCTCTACCGTCGTCTGCGTGGACCAGACAGCTCAGACCCCTCAGGGCGCCCGCACCGAGGCCCGCCTCATCCGAGGCGGGCTCGGTGCGCTGCGCGCCGATCTGTTCAGCGGCGCGTTCGCGTTCCGGCCGCTGCCGCCGCTGGAGCCCGGTCACCGGGCGCTGCGGCGGATACCCGAGCAGTACCGGGAGCGGGCGCGGTGGCTGCCGCACGGTCTCGTCGTCCTGGCGGCGGTGTTCGTCTTCCTGCTCGGCATCGCCGAGAGCGGCTCCTACGGCGGTGATCTGGAGGGCATCACCGTCGGTTTCGTCGCCGCCTTGCCGGTGCTCCTCACGCTGACCAGGCCGGTGGCCGCCTTCTGGCTCTCCGTCGCGGTCAGCGCCGTCACGGTGCTCGTCGGCGCCGCGTACACCGGCGCCTTCCCCTGGACGGCCGCCGGCTTCCTCGCCCACCTCGTCGTCATGACGCAGATCGCCCTGCGCAGCCGGCCGCGGGTGGCCGTCGAGATGTGGCTGATCACGGTCGGTCTCGCCGCCCTCGTCGTCGCCGGCGAGGGGCACGGCGACGACGCCCTGATGGCGATGCTCGTCCTGGCCGCCTTCGCCCTCGCGGCCGCCGTGTCGGTGGGCGGCTGGAACACCGCCCGCCAGGAGGTCGCCGTCAAGGAGGCCGAGGTGGCGACCAAGGAGGCGGACACCCTCGCCGAACGCTCCAAGCGCACCCGCCTGGAGGAGCGCACCAACATCGCGCGCGAGCTGCACGACGTGGTCGCCCACCACATGAGCGTGGTCGCGATCCAGGCCGAGGCCGCGCCGTACCGCGTCGAGAACCCGCCGCCGGAGCTGGAGCAGGCCTTCGCCACGATCCGTGAGAACGCGGTGGCCGCGCTCACCGAACTGCGCCGCGTGCTCGGCGTCGTACGGGCGGAGGACTACGAGGCGCCGGACGCGCCCCAGCCCACCCTCGCCGACCTCGACGCGCTGCTGCGCAACGTCCGCGAGGCCGGGCTCACCGCGGACAAGACGGTCACCGGCGCCGTGCGCGAACTGCCGCCGGGCGTCGAGCTGTCCGCGTACCGCATCGTCCAGGAGGCCCTGAGCAACACGCTGCGGCACGCGCCCGGCGCGCAGGCCAAGGTCGAAGTGGCGTATGTCCTGGGCGGGTTGGGCCTGCGGGTGGTCAACGGGCCCGCGACCGGTCTCGTCAAGCCCTCGCCCGGAGCCGGCCACGGCCTGACCGGGATGCGCGAGCGGGTGGCGATGCTCGGCGGCGTGATGACCGCGGGGGAGAGCGCGGACGGGGGATACGAGGTGAGCGCGTTCCTGCCGGTGGAGCCGGCGGCCGGGGACGCCGGAGCGGAGACCTCGTGACGATCCGTGTCGTCATCGTGGACGACCAGATGATGGTCCGCGAGGGCTTCTCCGTGCTGCTCAACGCGATGCCCGACATCGAGGTCGTCGGCGAGGCGGTGAACGGGCGCGAGGCCATCGCGAAGGTGGCCGAACTGCGCCCGGACGTGGTCCTGATGGACATCCGCATGCCCGAGCTCAACGGTATCGAGGCCACCCGCGAGATCGTCGCCTCCGACGCCGCCACGAAGGTGCTCGTCCTGACCACCTTCGACCTCGACGAGTACGTGTACGAGGCACTGCGGGCCGGAGCGTCCGGGTTCCTGCTGAAGGACGCCTCGGCCCGTCAACTGGCCGAAGGGGTACGGGTGGTGGCGGACGGCGAGGCGCTGCTCGCGCCGACCGTCACCAAGCGCCTGATCGTCGAGTTCTCCCGGCTGGGCGGCCAGGCCGGGCTCAAGGCCCCGGCCCAGGAGCAGATCGGCGACCTCACGGAGCGCGAGACGGAGGTGCTCGTCCTGATCGCGCAGGGCCTGTCGAACGCGGAGATCGCCGACCACCTCGTCGTCGCCGAGTCCACGATCAAGACGCATGTCTCCCGGATCCTGGTGAAGCTGGGCCTGCGGGACCGCACGCAGGCGGCGGTGTTCGCGTACGAGGCGCGGCTGGTGACGCCGGGGTGAGAGCGGGGGCGGGGCGCCGGGGTGATTGCGGGGTCGGGGCGCTGGGGCGGGCCGGGGCGGTGACGTCGCGGCAGGGCCCGCCTAGGGTCGGTCCATGACGACGTCAGCCTTCGCCCCGTCCTCGCCGGAGTTCGCCGCCGACCCCTACCCCGCGTACGCCGAACTCCGCGCCGCGGGAAGGGCGTTGTGGTTCGAGCCCTCGCGGCAGTGGCTGATCCCGCACCACGCCGACGTCTCCGCCCTGCTCAGGGACCGCAGGCTCGGGCGCACCTACCAGCACCGCTACACGCACGAGGAGTTCGGCCGCACCCCGCCGCCGCCCGCACACGAGCCCTTCCACACCCTCAACGACAACGGGCTGCTCGACCTGGAGGCCCCGCGGCACACCCGGATCCGGCGCCTGGTGTCGAAGGCGTTCACGCCGCGCACGGTGCAGCGACTGACGCCGTACGTCGAGGAGTTGGCAGCCTCCCTCGTGGCGCGGCTCGTCGCGAACGGGGGCGGGGATCTCGTCGCCGAGGTGGCCGAGCCGCTGCCGGTCGCCGTGATCGCCGAGATGCTCGGCGTTCCCGAGAGCGACCGCGGGCTGCTGCGGCCCTGGTCGGCGGACATCTGCGGGATGTACGAGCTGAACCCGTCGGACGAGACCGCGCGGCGGGCCGTCTCCGCGTCGGTCGAGTTCTCCGCGTATCTGCGCGAGTTGATCGCAGCGCGGCGCAAGGAGCCGGGGGAGGATCTGATCTCCGGCCTGATCGCCTCCCACGACGAGGACGACGGCCGGCTGACCGAGCAGGAGATGATCTCCACCTGCGTGCTGCTGCTCAACGCGGGACACGAGGCGACGGTGAACACGACCGGAAACGGGTGGTTCGCCCTGTTCCGGAACCCCGAACAGCTGGCCGCCCTGCGCGCGGACCCCGCTCCGGAAAAGTTGTCCACAGCTGTGGAAGAACTGATGCGCTACGACACCCCGCTCCACCTCTTCGAGCGCTGGGTGCTCGAGGACATCGAGGTGGGCGGGGTGCGGATCCCGAAGGGCTCCGAGGTCGCGCTGCTCTTCGGGTCCGCCAACCACGACCCGGCGGTGTTCGTGGAGTCCGAGCGCCTCGACCTGACCCGCGCGGACAATCCGCACGTGTCCCTCGGCGCCGGCATCCACTACTGCCTGGGCGCCCCGCTGGCCCGGATCGAACTCGCCGCTTCCTTCGGGCAGTTGATCCGGCAGGCGCCCGCGCTGCGGCTCGCGGGAGAGCCGCAGCGCAAGGCCGGGTTCGTGATCCGGGGGCTCGGATCCCTCCCGGTGGAGGTCTGAGCGAAGGCGTTGTCAGTGGGGGCCGATAGCCTGAGAAGGGCTTCGGCCCCCGGGCGGGAGGGGACTGTTCCGAGTTCAGCTCTGCATGCCCCGGTTCAGCTCTGCATGTCCCGCCGCCTCAGCCCCACCAATCCCGCCACCGTGAACACCGCCGCCAGCGCGAGCTGGACGAGGACCGGTGTCCACTCCATCGCGTTGCCCGGCATCTTGGGCAGATGCTGGAACGGTGACAGGTTCAGGGCCGCGTCCGGCAGGTTGAGCGCCGGGCCGATCCAGCCGAGGCCGAGCGAGAGCGCCGCGTACGCCCAGCCCAGGGGCGCGAGACGGGGCAGCAGCCCGTAGACGAGGACCGCGAACGAGCCGAGCAGCCAGACCGCCGCGATCTGCACGAGGCTCGCGCCCAGGAGCGGGCCGGCCTCCTTGCGGTAGCCGACCGCCAGGCCCAGGCCGCCGAGCAGCAGGAGCAGGGCCGCACCGCCGAAGGCCACGTACAGGTGGCCCGCCGCCCACCGGACGCGGCCCACCGCCGCGGCCAGGACCGGCTCGGCGCGCTGGGCGGTCTCCTCGCCGTTCAGACGGAGCACCGACTGCACGATGTACAGCGCGCCGACCATCGCGAGCATGCCGAGCATCGCGGCGAGGAAGGCGTCGGTGACGCCCGCCTGGCCGCCCATCCGCTCCAGCATCTCCTTGGTGTTCTCGTTGTCGCCGACCAGGTCGGCCGCGCCCTCGGTCATCGAGCCGAACATGATCCCGGCGAGCAGGAAGCCGGCGCCCCAGCCGAGCAGCGCGCCGCGCTGGAGCCGCCAGGCCAGTGAAGTCGCCGTCGACAGACGGCCTTCGGCGGGTCCGGGGCGGGCGGGGATGAAGCTCATCCCGACGTCGCGGCGGCCCGCGAGGGTGTACGCCACCACGGCCTGGACCGCGACCACGGCCGCGAACAGCAGCACCACCCACCAGCGTTCACCGGCGAAGGCCCGCATGTTCTCGGCCCAGCCGATCGGCGAGAGCCAGGTCAGCGGGTGCGAGCCGTCGGTGCGCGCGGCGTCGCCCGCCGCCTTGAGCGCCCAGGCGAGCCCGAGCACCGCCGCGGTCAGGCCCCTGGCCAGCCGCGCGGTCTCGGTGAGCTGGGCGCAGACGGCGGCCAGGGTCGCGAACACCATGCCCACTCCGGCGATCGCGAGCCCGAGCGCCAGCGCGCCGGCCGCGCCCTCGCCCGCGAGCCCCAGCGTCACGAGCAGTGCGATGCCGGCGTTGGCGATCAGTGCGGTGAGCAGCGCCGCCGTCAGCGAGGCCCGCCGCCCCACCTGGAGCGAGGCGAGCATCTCCTGCCGGCCCGTCTCCTCCTCCTCGCGGGTGTGCCGTACGACGAGCAGCAGGCTCATCACGGCCGCGAACGCGCCCATGAACGCCACGTACCGCCAGGACACGAGCGCCCCGAGCGAGTCGTCGAACACCGGCCCGTACAGCGAACGCAGCGAACTGTTCGTCGCCATCGAGGAGATGACGTTCGCCCGCTCCTCGGGGGTGTCGTAGAAGGCGCCGAGGGAGTTCGCGGCGCTCGCGGTGGTGCCGCCGACGACGAGCACCCACAGCGGGAGCATCACACGGTCGCGGCGCAGCGCGAGCCGCAGCAGCGCGCCGGTGCCTGCCAGCGGGCGGGTGCCGCCGGTGCGGGGCGCGAACCGGGTGTCGGCCGTCACGGCGGTCATCGCGCCCTCGCCCCTTCGCCGCCGGCTGCTGCGGTCACCTCGTCCTGGTAGTGCCGCAGGAACAGCTCCTCCAGGGTCGGCGGCGTGCTGGTCAGCGAGCGCACCCCGGACTCGGTGAGCGACCTCAGTACCGCGTCGAGCTTGTCCGAGTCGACCTGGAGGCGGACCCGGTGGCCCTGGACGTCGAGGTCGTGGACGCCGGGCAGGGCGCTCAACCCGTTGGGCGCGCCCGCCAGTTCGGCCGTCACGGAGGTGCGGGTGAGGTGGCGCAGGTCGGCGAGCGAACCCGTCTCGACCGTACGGCCCTTGCGGATGATGGAGACCCGGTCGCAGAGCTCCTCGACCTCGCTGAGGATGTGGCTGGACAGCAGGACCGTACGGCCGCGCCGCCGTTCCTCCTCCACGCAGCTCTGGAAGACCTCCTCCATCAGCGGGTCGAGCCCGGAGGTGGGCTCGTCGAGGATCAGCAGCTCCACGTCCTTGGCGGCGAAGGCCGCGACCAGGGCGACCTTCTGCCGGTTGCCCTTGGAGTAGGTGCGGCCCTTCTTCGTCGGGTCGAGCTCGAAGCGCTCGATCAGCTCGGCCCGCCGCGCCTTGTCGAGTCCGCCGCGCAGCCTGCCGTACAGGTCGATGACCTCGCCGCCGCTGAGGTTGCGCCACAGGGTCACGTCGCCGGGGACGTAGGCGATACGGCGGTGCAGCTCCACGGCGTCGTGCCACGGGTCCCTGCCGAGCAGCTGGGCGGCGCCGGAGTCGGCGCGCAGCAGGCCGAGGAGGACGCGGATGGTGGTGGACTTGCCGGCCCCGTTCGGGCCGAGGAAGCCGTGCACCTCGCCGGCCTCGACCTCGAGGTCGAGGCCGTCCAGAGCGTGTGTCCTGCCGAACGCCTTGTGGAGTCCGGAGACGGTGATTGCCTTCGTCATGGTTTTGAACGTACGGTACTTTCAGAAATTTGTGAAGTTAAGGAAGCGTATAAACTCGGGGTCGCGCCGGTGAGCAGGGGAGATGATCGGGACATGGCCGCAGGGAACGACCGAGCCGACGGGCAGGGGACGCGCGAGGCGCGTGTGGACCGCTTCGTGGAGACGTTCGCGGCGCAGCTGACCGAGGCCGGCATGCAGCGGATGCCGGCCCGGGTCTTCGGGGCCCTGCTCTCCTCGGAGTCGGGGGCCATGAGCTCGGCGGAGCTGAGCGAGCAGCTGAAGGTCAGCCCGGCGGCGGTCTCCGGGGCGGTGCGCTATCTGGCCCAGGTCCACATGGTGACGCGCGAGCGCGAGCCCGGTTCGCGCCGCGAGCGCTACCGCGTGCACGCCTCCAGCTGGTACGAGGCGCTGACCAACCGCGACCAGGTGCTCAAGCGCTGGGAGGCGACCCTGCGCGAGGGTGTGGACAGCCTCGGCTCCGATACGGCGGCGGGGCGGCGGATGGCCGAGACGCTGGAGTTCTTCGAGTTCCTGGAGAGGGAGCTGACGGGGCTCATGGAGCGGTGGCGGACGCACCGGGACGCGGTGTTCGGCCGGCAGCAGTAACCGGCGGGCTCACGCACGGGAGCCCCGCTGCTCCCCCGAGCGCACCACCGGAGCCCTGCCCCTCACCACCTCCGAGCGCACCACCGGAGCCCGGCCCCTCACCCCCGCGGCAGCGTCAGCGCCCACGCCCCCGCCCGTACCGTCCACGTCCGGGTGCGCACCGGGCCCGCCGTCAGGGCGTCCGCGCGGTAGCGGAAGTCGGGGCCCGAGACCGTCACCGTGCGGGCCCTGGCGTGCAGGGCCGGGGCCGCGGCGCCCACCGACGTGGGCCTGACCTCGACCCGCGCGAAGCCCCCGCGCGCGGTCGACACCGAGACGTCCGCCACCGGCTGGTCCAGATCGACGAGCGTCACCCCGTCCGCCTCGACCCGCAGCCGCGAAGGGCCGGGGGACTGCGCCGGAGCAGGCCGTACGAGGGTCCGTACGAGCGACTGGCAGGTCCGCAGGCCCGGCCCCCACCACGGGGCGCGGCCCGCACCCTCCGCGGCCGGCAGGGCCGGGATCCGCAGGTCGCCGAGGACGACACCGTCGCTGTCGTCCACCAGCAGGTCGAGCCGGCGGGCCTCGCCGTCGAGCACCGCCGAGGCCGCCGCGACCGGGCCGTCCGGCACCCCGAGCCCTTGCGCGAGGCAGGTCCGGGTGCCCACGGGGACCACCGAGAGCACCGAGGAGGCCAGCTCGCGCTCGCGGTGCAGCAGCGAGACCGCCCGCAGGAGCGCCCGGTCGTCGCCGACGACCACCGGTCTGCGCGTGCCGCGGCGCCGGAGCGCCCGGGCGAATTCCTCCGGCCCGTCCGGCAGGCAGATCTTCACCGGCCCGCCGGAGCGCGCGCAGAGCACGTCCTTGGCGATCCGGACGGACTCGCCGTCGGTGCGCCTGGCTGCGGGATCGATGACGACAAGGAGCGGCTGGGAGCTCTTCGCAGCGGGCGCTGGAGCCGACACCTCGGTCCTTCCTCAAGGTACGGGGTAGCATCTTTGTGCAAGAGCCCCTTGCGCTATTGCGCCAGGGGCTTCGTCTATTCCGGGGCACCGGTCCGACGGGTGCGGCCAACGAGGGTCGCCGGTGTACGCATACGCGTACGCCCCTGACCTTGGACATGCCCCGCCCGGAAGGGGTGTACGCCTGTGCCCGCACTTGTGCTGCTCGGTGCTCAGTGGGGTGACGAGGGCAAGGGAAAGGCCACCGACCTGCTCGGTGGTTCCGTTGACTATGTGGTGCGCTACCAGGGCGGCAACAATGCCGGTCACACGGTTGTCGTAGGCGACCAGAAGTATGCGCTCCACTTGCTCCCCTCCGGCATCCTGTCGCCCGGCTGTACGCCGGTCATCGGCAACGGTGTCGTCGTCGACCCGGCAGTCCTGCTCTCCGAGCTGAGCGGTCTGAACGAGCGCGGCGTCGACACGTCGAAGCTGCTGATCAGCGGTAACGCGCACCTGATCACGCCGTACAACGTGACCGTCGACAAGGTGACGGAACGGTTCCTCGGCAAGCGCAAGATCGGCACGACCGGCCGCGGCATCGGCCCGACGTACGCCGACAAGATCAACCGCGTCGGCATCCGGGTGCAGGACCTCTACGACGAGTCGATCCTCACCCAGAAGGTCGAGGCGGCCCTCGACACCAAGAACCAGCTCCTGACGAAGGTCTTCAACCGTCGCGCGATCGAGACGGACAAGATCGTCGAGGAGATGCTGCACTACGCGGACCAGATCAAGCCGTACGTGGCGGACACGACGCTGATCCTGAACAACGCCATCGACGAGGGCAAGGTCGTCCTCTTCGAGGGCGGCCAGGGCACGCTGCTCGACGTGGACCACGGCACGTACCCCTTCGTGACCTCGTCGAACCCGACCTCGGGCGGCGCGTGCACGGGCGCGGGCGTCGGCCCGACCAAGATCTCCCGGGTCATCGGCATCCTGAAGGCGTACACGACCCGCGTCGGTGCGGGCCCGTTCCCGACCGAGCTCTTCGACCAGGACGGCGAGGACCTGCGCCGGATCGGCGGCGAGCGCGGTGTGACCACCGGCCGTGACCGCCGCTGCGGCTGGTTCGACGCGGTCATCGCCCGCTACGCGACCCGCGTCAACGGCCTCACGGACTTCTTCCTCACGAAGCTGGACGTGCTGACCGGCTGGGAGCAGATCCCGGTCTGCGTCGCGTACGAGATCGACGGCAAGCGCGTCGAGGAACTCCCGTACTCCCAGACCGACTTCCACCACGCGAAGCCGATCTACGAGTACCTGCCGGGCTGGTCCGAGGACATCACCAAGGCCAAGACCTTCGCGGACCTGCCGAAGAACGCGCAGGCGTACGTGAAGGCCCTGGAGGAGATGTCGGGCGCGCCGATCTCGGCGATCGGCGTGGGCCCGGGCCGGACCGAGACGATCGAGATCAACTCGTTCCTCTGATCCTCGTTCCGATCTCGTCCACTCGTAGGGGTGGGTCGCACTGGGATGCGACCCACCCCTTGCATATGCCCGGGCACACTGGCGTCCTCCGGGAGGGGAGTGCAGCATGACGCTTATGGCAGAGCGCACATCTCAAATGTCGGTGGAGGAGTTCGAGGAGATTGCCTCCACGGCCCCCGAGACCGTGACCTTGGAGTTCATCGGTGGACGGCTTGAGGTGAAGCGCGTGGCGGACGGGGACCACGGAACGATCATCATGTGGCTGCTCAGGCAGTGCATGCAGGCTCGCCCGGACATGGACCTGGACCCCAATCAAGGGCTCAAAGTCGGGCGTTACCGAAATGGGCGGGCCCGCCCAGATGGCTCACTCGCTCCCGTTGCGCACTTTGCCGGGCAGGGCGACTGGGCTGATCCCGAGGGGGTCTTGATGGCCGCCGAGGTCACCTCGTACGACTCCGACACCAATCGCAGGGACCGAGAAGAGAAGCCCGACGCTTATGGGGCCGCGGGCATCCCGGTGTACCTGTTGATCGACCGGGACCAAGGTGCAGTGGTCGTCCACACCAACCCGGACACCGACCTTGGCGGCTACCGGGACCGGCACACCGCCCTCCTGGGCGAGGAGGTCACCCTGCCCGACCCGGTAGGCATCACCCTCGACACCGAGATCCTCAAGAACTACGTCCGCTGACGAGCCGTAACGCCTACACGTCGAACGTCGTCTCCCGCCCCACCTTGTCCCACGCCGTGAGGTCCGCGCGGACCTGGTCCAGGTGGGTGTGGATGGTGTCGATCGCGTCGGCGCCGAGGGCCAGGCGCAGCGGGGGCTCGGTGGCGTTCAGGGCCGCGAGGACCGCCGCGGCCGCCTTCGCCGGGTCGCCCGCCTGGGTGCCGCCGCCCGTCTCGACCATCGTGCGGGTCGCGCCGACCGTCGGCTCGTAGTCCTCGATCTCGCCCTTGCTGAGCGAGTGGTTGCCGAACAGGCTCGTGCGGAAGGCGCCGGGCTCGACGATCAGGACGTCGATGCCGAGCGGCTTCACCTCGGCCCGCAGCGCCTCCGACAGACCCTCCAGCGCGAACTTCGTCGCGCTGTACGCCCCGAAGCCCGCCATCGACATCTGCCCGCCCACGCTGCTCAGCTGCACGATCGCGCCCGAGCGGCGGGCCCGCATGTGCGGCAGGACCGCGCGGACGAGGGCCGCGGGACCGAAGAAGTGCAGGTCGAAGAGCGAGCGCAGCTCGGCGTCGCCGTTCTCCTCCACCGAACCGACGTGCGTACGGCCCGCGTTGTTGACCAGGACGTCGATGCGGCCGTGGCGGGCCGCGACGTCCGCGACCACGCGGTCGATCGCGTCGAGGTCGGTCACGTCCAGCGTGACGGCCTCCACCTGGTCCGGGTGCGCCGCGACCAGGTCGTCCAGCGTCCCGGCACGGCGGGCCGCCGCCACGACCACGTCGCCCGCGCCGACCGCCGCCTCGGTGAACGCCCGGCCGAAGCCGCTGTTCGCACCCGTGATCAGCCAGACCTTGCTCATGTTCCCACCTCTTCGAATGGCCCTGCTCCGTATGGAGTTCAGCCTCGCCCGGCCTCCCCTTCCCCGTCCAAGACCCGCCGTGATAACCATCGGTTATGGACGTACACGGCCGGGACCTGCGCTACTTCGTGACGGTCGCCGAGGAGCTGCACTTCACGCGCGCCGCCGAGCGGCTGTACGTGTCGCAGCCCGCGCTCAGCAAGCAGATACGGGCGCTGGAGCGGCAGTTGGGAGCGGAGCTGTTCGAGCGGGGGCCGCAGGGGGTCCGGCTGACCCCCGTCGGTGTGGCGCTTCTGCCGCACGCCCGGCGGGTGTTGGAGGCCTGGGGTGCGGGGGAGGCGGCCGTGGAGGCCGCCAAGGTGAAGCAGCGGGCGACGCTCGTCGTGGGCATGAGCCACAGCCCGGCACGCGGTGGGCTGCGGCCGGCGATCCGGTCCCGGTTCACCGAGGCGCACCCCGGGGCCGAGGTGCGGATGCGGCAGGTGCGCTGGGAGGACCCGACGGCGGGACTCGCGGACGGCTCCAGTGACGTGGCCTTCGTATGGCTTCCCCTGGCGGATCCGGAGCGCTACCGGTGGGTGGTGCTCGCCACCGAACCGCGCCAGGTCGCGCTGCCCGAGGACCATCCGCTGGCCGCGCGCGAACGGATCGCGTTCGCCGAGCTGCTCGACGAACCCTTCCTGGCCCTGCCGCCCGAGGCCGCCGAACTGCGCGCCTACTGGCTGGCGTCGGACGAGCGCGGCGGCCGCCCGCCCCGGATCGGCGCGGAGATCGCCAGTGTGGACGAGACGTACGAGGCGCTGGTGGACGGGCGCGGGGTGTGCCTCGTGGCCGCGGGCAACGTGCCGCTGGTCGCGCGCGGCGGGGTGGTGACGCGGCCGGTGGACGGGGTGTCGCCCAGCCGGTTCGCGCTGGCGTGGCGGGCGGGGGACGAGCGGCCGCTGGTGCGGGCCTATGCGGAGGCGGCGCGGCTGGCGGTGGGCCGGGCGGACGCGTAGCTGCCGCCCGGGGAGTGTCCGCGGGGGCGCTCAGGAGCCGGCCGGAGCCGCCTCGCCGCGGGCCCGCACCCCCACCCCCACCGCGGCCGCCACCGCGAGAAGCGCGGAGGCGATCCACCAGTATCCGTCGGGGACCACGAGCGGGCGCCCGATCAGCGCGAAGCCGTCCCCGTACGGGTGGACCGCGAGCGCGGTGCCGGTCAGCGCCGCCGCTTGCAGCACGGCGCCGACCAGTCCGGCCGTGCCTCCGGTGTCCGCGGGCGCGACGTCGGTGACCGCGGCGAACAGCGGGCCGCAGGCCAGACCCAGACCGAGCGCGCAGCCGAGCAGCGCGGGAGCGGGACCGGCGAAGTACCCGGCCTCGTCGCCGTAACCGAGCGGCACGAGCCCTCCGGCCGTGAGCAGCAGCCCGCCGCCCTGGCGCGCCACCCCGCTCAGACGCGGTCCGAGGATCCGCGCGGCGAACAGGAAGACGGCCACGGTCAGAAGCGCCACCGTCGCCAACTCGGCCCCGCTGCGCGGCAGGGTGATCGCCACCTGCCCCTGCGCCGCCACACCCAGCGCCACCCCGGCCAGGCCCAGGGCGAGCAGCGCCCCGCGCCGGCCGCGGTCCTGCCACAGATACGCGGGCAGCATCGCGTGGGGTGAGCGGGACTGCTGCCGGAAGAAGGCCGCGAGCAGGAGCGCGCCGGTCAGGAACAGGACCAGCGTGACCGGTGCGGTCCAGTGGACGATGACGGCCGTGTCGAAGGCGAGGCCGATCGCGAGGAGCCCGAGGACGCTGAGCACCACGCCCGCCGTGTCGAGACGGGCCCGGGAGCGCGGCGACCGGTCGCGTACGGCCACGGCGGCGACGAGCACACCCAGCGTCAGCGCGGCGATCGCGTACAGGACCACGCGCCACACCGCGAACTCCCGGTGGAGCGCGGCGAGCGGGAACGCGAAGAGCGGCCCGCCGGCGCCCACGAGCGCGTACGTGCCGAGCCGCCGGACGCGCGCGGGGCCTTGTCCCGCGCCTGCCGCGACGGTGCCGAGCGCCGACGAGGTCACCAGGGCCGCGGAGGCACCCTGCACGACCCGGAGGGCCGTCACGCCTTCGCCGCCCGGCAGGAGGGCGAGGGTGAGGACGGAGAGCAGGCAGCCGCAGAGGCCGATCAGGAGTGTGGTCCGGCGGCCGATGCGGTCCCCCAGATGCCCGGCCGCCGGCAGCAGGGCGCCGAAGGCCAGCAGATACCCGGTGTGCAGCCATCGGACGTCCTCCGTGGGGAGCACGCCCTCCCGTACCAGGTGGTCCGCCATCATCGCGGTGACCGCGAACTCGAGCACCACGATCAGCTGCGCGAGGGCTGCCACGACCAGAGGCGCACGGCTGCCCCCGGAGCTCGGCCGCGGGGGAGCGGCGGGTGCGGTCGGCGTGTAGGCGGCGGGCGAAGGGCCACCGGCGGGCGCGCCCCGAGGAGGCTGCTGCGGTACGGGTGCGGCGGGCTCCGGAGCGGGAGGATCCGGCTGTACGGGCACGCGCGGATCGGGCACGCGCGGACCGGCCGCGGAAGGAGCACGCGTCGGCGGCGCGAAGTCCAGCAACTGCGCCGCATGACGTCCCAGTTGGGCAAGCACCTGCCCCGGCAGCCACTCCTCCGCCCCGCGGTCGGCCGTCCGCTCCATGATCTGCGCCGGCGTCGGCCGCCGCGCCGGGTCCTTGTGCAGGCAGTCCTGTACGAGATCGAGCAGCCCGGCCGGGACGCCCGTCAGGTCCGGCTCCTCCTCCGCCACCCGGAAAAGATGGGCGTTGAGGCCGGTCGAGCCCGCGCCGAACAGGAGCCGCCCCGTGGCCGCGTACACGAGCACCGAGCCCAGGCAGAACACATCGCTGGCGGGGGTGAGTTCGAGGCCGCGCACCTGCTCGGGGGACATGAACCCGGGGGAGCCGATCAGCATGCCGGTGTGGGTGAGCAGGCTGTCCGGGGCGAGGCCGTCCATGGCGCGGGCGATGCCGAAGTCGATCACGCGCGGGCCGTCCACCGTGACGAGGACGTTGGAGGGCTTGAGGTCGCGGTGGATCAGGCCCGCCCCGTGCACGGCGGTCAGCGCCTCGGCCAGGCGGTGGGCGAGGGTCCGCAACGACGGCTCGGGCAGCGGCCCGTAGTCCTTCGCGACCACCGTCGCCAGGTCGGGGCCGGGGATGTACTGCGTGGCCACCCACGGGACTTCGGCCTCCGTGTCGGCGTCGAGCACGTCGGCCGTCCACGCCCCGCCGACCCGCCGGGCCGCCGCCACCTCGCGCGCGAAGCGCCTGCGGAACTCGGGGTGTGCCGCGTGCTCGGCCTGCACCACCTTGACGGCCACCGTGCGGCCCGCCTCGGAGCGGCCCAGATAGACCAGGCCCATGCCGCCCGCACCGAGGCGGGCGATCAGGCGATACGGGCCGATGCTCGTCGGGTCTTCCGTGATCAGCTGGTCCACGGGGGGACCGTAGACGATGTCGTATGCATCAAGTAGACGTAATCAGCAGTCAGTTGACGAGCTGTTACGTGAGGGGCGAGGGGGACGAGGGTGCGGGGCGCCCGGATTCACTGCCCCCGGATTCACTGCGCCCGCACCAGCTCCGCCGGCTCGCTCCCCGGCCCCCGCCAGTCCTCCACCAGGAGCTTGCCGCCCGCGTACGGCGTGACCCGCTCGCTGGTGCGCGCCCCGCAGTCGCCGCCCGACGGCTTCGACGAAGGCCCGTACACCAGGCCCTTGTCCAGCGAGGCGAGCACCTGGGTCGTCGTGCACGGCGTCCCGTAGCGCTGGTCGACGACCGTGATGCGCGCCGTGCCCACGGCCCCCGCCTCGATCGTGAACCAGATCTTGTTGCGGTTGCCCTCCAGGTCCAGGGCCTGCCACTTCCCGACGTACGAGGACGGGACGGCCGTGCCCGCGCGGCTGAGCCGGACCGTGCCCTCCGAGGACTTCAGGTTCAGGACGTCCGCCGAACCGGCCGTCAGGGACATCTCCGTCGGGAAGGTGCACTTGGCCGGATTGCGCTGGAGCGGGAACTCGCCGCCGTTCAGCTCCAGGGTCGAGGAGTCGGCGGAGACGGCGACGGACTTGCGTACGCACATCCAGTCGTTGCCCACGTCCACGGAGGTCGCGACGGTGTCGCCCTCGCGGCCCGCGCGGATGTCGATCCGCAGAATGCCGTTGCCGCCCGGGAGTTCACCCTCCCAGCCGCCGACGAACGCCGAGGCGACCTTCCCGTCCCCGCCGCCGGACGCACCACCGCCGGAAGAAGCCGACGCGCCGGGCGACTCCTTCCCCTTCCCGTCCTCCTCCCCCTTCCCCTTGCCCTTGCCCTTCGACTCGGAAGGCATCGGGGAGGGCGAGCCGGAACCGCCCGGCGACTGGCTGGACCGGCCCGCGCCGCCCGTCGCCCCCTTCGCGTCCGTCCGGCCGCCCTCGTCACCCGCCGGGTTCAGGACATACGCGAGCGAGGCGGCCGCGCACACGGCCAGGACCGCCCCGGTCGCGATGAGCTTCGGCCGCCTCTTCCGGCCCGCCGTCGCAGGGCCCTGCGTCCCGCCCGTGGCGGAAGGCTCGGCGGGCAGCCGGGTCACCTCGGCCGCGAGCAGCGCCGAGGCGTGGCCCGCGAGCAGCGTGAGCACGGGCTCGGGCAGCCAGGGGCCGAGCGGATCGGGGTTGGTGAGCTCCAACAGCCGCTCGGCGTCCGGCCGTTCACCCGGCTCCTTGCGCAGACACTCCCGTACGAGATCGAGAATGCCCTCCGGGACGCCCGCCAGGTCGGGCTCCTCGAAGGCGACCCGGAACATCAGGGCGTGGGCGCCGCTGTCCGCGCCCTCGAAGGGACCGCGCCCGGTCGCCGCGAACACCAGCGCGCACCCCAGCGAGAACACGTCGCTCGCCGGTGTGAGCCGCTCCCCGCGCACCTGCTCGGGGCTCATGAAGCCGGGCGAGCCGAGCACCGCGCCGGTCTGCGTGAGCTGACCGCCGGTGACCGTGTCGAGGGCGCGGGCGACACCGAAGTCGATGACGCGCGGGCCCTCGGCGGTGACGAGGATGTTGGAGGGCTTGAGGTCGCGGTGCACCAGACCCGCGTCGTGGACGGCCCGCAGCGCCTGGGCCAGCCGGTTCGCGAGCACCCGCAGCGAGTCCTCGGGCAGCGGCCCGAACTCCCTTGCCACCAGGGCCTGGAGCGACATCCCGGGGATGTACCCGGTGGCCACCCACGGGACGGCCGCGTCCGTATCGGCGTCGATGACGGGCGCGGTCCACTCCCCGGTGACCCGCCGCGCGGCGGTCACCTCTCTCGCGAACCGCTCACGGAACTCGCTCTGCCCGGCCAGCTCACTGTGCACGAGCTTGACGGCGACGGCACGCCCGGCACCGGCACGCGCCAGATACACCCGCCCCATGCCGCCGCTCCCCAGGCGGCCGATGAGCGTGTAGGGGCCGATCCGCGCGGGCTCGTCCGGGGTCAGCGGTTCGAGACCATCCATGCCTCGGATCTTCGCATTTCTGTACGGGAGTTGGGACCCGTTCGCGCGCCGACTTCCCACTCCTTCCGCGCGGCGGCCGACCGGCTCACGCCCCGCAGATCTTCAGCCCCTCCGGCGTGTAACACGGCAGATGCCCGTGCGTGCGGACCACGTCCTGGCCGCTGCCGCGCATTGCGTAGTTGAGGAAGCTGGAGGCCAGGGAGTCGGCCGGGGGGCGGCCGTAGGTGTGGGCGTACTCGATTTCGCGGAAGGGGTACGCGGGCGAGGTCGAGGCCGCGTCGAGGGTCGGGCGGTGGCCGTCGAGGGCGAGGCGGTGCAGGCCCTTCGTCTCGGTGCCCGTGCGCAGTTCGCTGTAGCCGATCGCGCCCGGGATCTCGGCCACCGTGGCGAGCACCTGGTCGGTGGAGTCGAGTTCGCAGCGGAAGACGCGGGCGCGCGGGTCGTTCTTCTCGTGGCAGTCCGAGGAGGACTCGGCGGGCTCGAAGCCGCGCAGGATGCGGCGCTGGAAGACGCCGCGCGTACCGGAGTTGGAGTTGCGGCTGACCAGGACGACGGGGAGGTCGGGGCCGCCCAGGGTCGACCAGTTGCGGATGTCGCCCGAGTAGAGGCGGCGGATGTGGTCGGTGGTGAGGTTCTTGAGCGGGACCTTGTCGTTCAGGACCATCGCGAAGGCCGAGACGGCGACGCGGTTCTCGGTGAGCTGCGTGTCGCCGCCCGCACCCGGGCCGTCCGAGAGGGTGATGAGCGCGGGGGAGCCGGACTTCGCCGCCTCGCCCGCCTCCTTGAGCTCGCGGATGCCGGCCGCGCTGCCGCGCGCGTCGACCGTGATGACCGAACCGGGGCAGTCCCGCTCGTACTTGTCGGCGAGCTCCTCGGCCACCGGCTCGAACGCGGTGGAGCCGACGACCCGCAGCGAGCCCTTCTCGCAGCCTATGGGCGGGGGTGTGTCACCGCGCACCATGACGAGGGTGGAGAGCGTCACCACGCACGCGGTGAGCAGGACGGTCAGCAGCCGCGCCTGGCGGCTGAAGAGGGGCGGGGTCTCGTCGACCGTGACGGAACGGGTCTCCTGGACGAAGCCGCCGGTCAGCCGGCCGATGATGCGCACCTCGCTGCGCGTGGGGCCGTTGCCGAGCAGCACGAGCAGCTTGAAGTGGTCGCCCGGGTTGAGGTGGACGCGCGGGAGGTAGAGGCAGTTGTCCTCGTGGCGCAGCCCCGTCCCGGCCGCGGAGAAGGCCTCCATCATGTCCTCGCTGCCGCGGGGCAGGGTGACGGCCGAGCCGCGGATGACGCGGTCCTGGAACTCCACGCGCAGGCCGTGCGGCCGCGAGGTGTAGTCGTCGGGGTCGATGGGCTGCGCGCCGCTGTTCTCGAAGCGCAGCAGGACGAGGGTGGCGTTCTCCATGTTACGGGCGTCATTGAAGAGCCCGAGCCGGACGTTCTGCTGACCTTGTGCGCCGTTGTTGCCGATCGGGGTGTCGAGCTGGATGCGGTAGCCGAGCCGCTTGCGCCGCGGCACGAGCCGCTCGTAGACGAGCACGCCGATCGTGGCCACGACGCCGAGCACGGCGGTGCCGACGGCGATGACGTTCTCGGTGCTCAGCCACTCCATGCGCCGACGGTACGAAGGAGTCGCCCCGTGTGGGGGACGGGATCCGGAGCTTCGGCGAATGTTCGTGAAGTGTTCAACCGGACTGGTTTCAGGGCGAGTTGGGCGCGGCGGGCGGTGGGCCGGTCACTGGGTCTTCTTGTACGTGAGCGGCTCGCCGCCGCTGCCGATCAGCTCGCGGCGCAGCGTCACGTCGTTGAGCAGTCGCAGCTCGCTGACCTGGCCCGGCTTGCACTCGGTCGGCTTGCCGTACGTCACCTCCGACGGTCCGAGGACGAGCACGCTGCCCGCGGAGCGCAGCGTCGCCGTCCAACGGCAGTCGTGCGTGGGGCCCTTGCCGGTCAGGGACATGACGGTGTCGCCCGCGTTGCCCTGCTGGATCTTCAGGACGCGCGTGTTGGTGCCGCCGCCGGCCTCGAACGAGGACTCCCAGGTACCCAGGAACTCCTCGGGGATCTCGCCGTCCGCCGGCGGCTCCTCGGTGGTGGGCGCCGGCGAGGTGGGCGGGGCGTCCGAGGTCGGCGGCGGGTTGGGGTCGTCCGAGGTGCCGGACGTGCCCGGTGTCGTGGGCGCGACCGAGCGCGAGGCGCCGCGGTCCTTGCGGTTGCCCTCGTCGCCCTTCATCACCGCGTACACGGTGCCGCCGGCGCCGACCGCCACGACCACCGCGACGGCGACGAGGAGCACGGTGGCTCTGTTGTTGCGGCGCGGCGGCGGCTGCGGCGGGCCGTAGGGCGGGGTGCCGGTGCCGCCGCCGGAGTGCCAGCCGTCGTGCGGCGGGTAGGGCGCGCCGGGGTGACCGTACGGCTGGGCGGCGCCGGGTGTGTACGGGTGCCCCTGCGGGCCGGAGTGCGACCCGGACTGCGGGCCCGGCTGCGGGTAGCCGTACGCGGGTGCGTGGCCGTGCGGGGGCGGCGCGTGGCCGTCGGGGGAAGCGGGCGCGGCGCCGTCGGGCGACGGGGCCGCGGCGGCGGGCGGGGGAGTCACGGCGGGCGGCGGTGCGGCGGGCTGTCCGCCGACGATCACCGTGGGGAGGTGGTTGAGCGGGGCCTCGCCGGGGGTACCCGGGGCGGGGGGCGCGTCGGGCGCGGCACCGTCCTGGGAGGCGGCTCCCGCGGCTCCCGCGGCTCCCGCACCGTCGGCACCCGGGCCCGCGGCACCCGCACCACCGGCCCCCGCAGCGCCCCCGGCCGCCCCCACCGGCCCCTGCGGATCCTCCGAGTCCAGCAACTCCACCGCATGGCGCCCGAGTTGGGCCACGAGGATCGCCGGCAGCCACGGTTCGAGCACCCGCCCGCCGCTCACCGTGTCCTCGCCGCCGGCCTGCTCCACCACCTGGTCGAGCGTGGGCCGTGCGGCCGGGTCCTTGTGCAGGCACGCGGCGATCAGGTCATGCAGGCCCTCCGGGAGTTCGGAGAGGTCGGGCTCCTCCTGCGCGATACGGAACATCAGCGCGTGCACCCCGCTGCCCCCGCTCCCGAAGGGCAGCACCCCGGTGGCCGCGTACGCGAGCACGGAGCCGAGGCAGAACACGTCGCACGCGGGCGTGATCCGGTCCCCGCGCACCTGCTCGGGCGCCATGAACCCGGGCGAGCCCACCAGCGCGCCGGTCCGCGTGAGCCCGCCGTCGGTGACCGTCTCCAGGGCGCGCGCGATCCCGAAGTCGATCACGCGCGGGCCGTCGATCGTCACCAGGACGTTGGAGGGCTTGAGGTCGCGGTGGATCAGGCCGGCCCGGTGGATGTCCTTCAGGGCGTACGCGAGGCCGGTGGCCAGGACCCGCACCGACCGCTCGGGCAGCGGCCCGTGGTCGACGGCGACCACCTGCTGCAACGAGGGCCCGGCGACGTACCCCGTGGCCACCCAGGGGATCGCCGCCTCGGTGTCGGCGTCGAGCACGGGCGCCGTCCATTGGCCACCCACCCGCCGCGCGGCCTGCACCTCCTGGCGGAAGCGCGCCCGGAACTCCTCCTGCTCGGCCAGCTCCTGCCGTACGAGCTTGACCGCGACCGTCCGCCCGCGCTCCGAACGCGCCAGATACACCTGGCCCATCCCGCCCGCGCCCAGCCGTCCCAGCAGCCGGTACGCCCCGATCCGCGTCGGATCGCCCGCCCCGAGTGACTCCATCGCCGCCGCCCTCCCCCGTGCCCGGCTCGTCAACTCGAGGATAGTGCGCGGGGAGTTGGCGGTTCCCGCACAGATCGGCAACGACTTCGTACGGGGGGCGTACGCCCGCGCTCGGCCGGGTCGAGGCCGGGCCCGGCGCGGTGCCGCCCGCGCTCAGTCCAGTGGCGTGGCGCTGAAGTGCCGCACCTGGAGCGGTGCGAGGAGGAACTCCTCCTCGCCCGGCAGCAGCACGGGCTGCGCGCGCCAGTCGTCGCCCGCGTACGCGGCCAGGTCCTCCTCGCTGCGCCAGCGGCTCACGTAGAGCAGCGAGTGCGGCGGGGCCACGAGCACCTCATGCGAGACGAGACCGGGGTGGCGGCCGGGGAACTCCCGCACCGCGTCGACGATGAACTTCTCGAACTGCGCGAAGCGCTCCGGGCACACGCGCGCCTCGCTGATACGGGTGATCACCTGCGGTGTACGCGTCTTCTGGGTCATGTGCCGATCGTCCGGGCCCGCGCGGCCCCCGCCCAGGCAGGTGACTGCCGTCCGAGCCGGAATTCCTGCCACGGCCGCCCCTCGTCCGGGCGCCCGCGCGCCGACCCGGCAACCTGTCGAGCCGCACCCGCCGACCCCGGACAGGACGCCGATGGAATGTCCGTATGACGGACATCTACCCTCGCCCCATGACCCCTCACGAAGCTGCTGACCTCGCGAAAGGCGCCGCCGTCAAGGCCGCCGACCGCGCGCACGTGTTCCACTCCTGGTCCGCCCAGGAGCTCATCGACCCGCTCGCCGTCGCCGGAGCCGAGGGCGTGCACTTCTGGGACTACGAGGGCAACCGGTACCTCGACTTCACCAGCGCGCTCGTCTACACCAACATCGGCTACCAGCACCCGAAGGTCGTCGCCGCGATCCAGGAGCAGGCCGCGACGATGACCACCTTCGCGCCGGCCTTCGCGGTCGAGGCGCGGAGCGAGGCCGCGCGCCTGATTGCCGAGCGCACGCCGGGCGACCTGGACAAGATCTTCTTCACCAACGCCGGCGCCGAGGCCGTGGAGCACGCCGCCCGCATGGCCCGGATCCACACCGGCCGCCCGAAGATCATGAGCGCCTACCGCTCGTACCACGGCGCCACCGCCACCGGCATCAACCTCACCGGCGACCCGCGCCGCTGGGCCTCGGACACGGGCAATGCGGGGGTCGTACGGTTCTGGGCGCCGTTCCTGTACCGCTCGCCCTTCCACGCCGAGACCGAGGAGCAGGAGTGCGCCCGCGCGCTCCAGCACCTCGAGGACACCATCGCCTTCGAGGGCCCGCAGTCCATCGCCGCGATCGTCCTGGAGACCGTGCCGGGCACGGCCGGGATCATGGTGCCGCCGCCGGGCTATCTGCCGGGCGTGCGCGAGATCTGCGACCGCTACGGCATCGTGCTGATCTTCGACGAGGTCATGGCCGGGTTCGGGCGCACCGGCAAGTGGTTCGCCGCCGAGCACTTCGACGTGGCCCCCGACCTCATGACCTTCGCCAAGGGCGTGACCTCGGGCTACGTGCCGCTGGGCGGCGTGGCCATCAGCGGCGCCATCGCGGAGACCTTCGCGCGCAAGCCCTACCCGGGCGGCCTCACCTACTCCGGGCACCCGCTCGCCTGCGCCGCCGCCGTCGCGACCATCAACGTGATGGAGGAGGAGGGCGTCGTCGAGCACGCCGCCCGCATCGGCTCCGACGTGATCGGCCCGGCCCTCGCGGACCTGGCCGAGCGCCACCCGTCGGTGGGCGAGGTGCGCGGCCTCGGTGTCTTCTGGGCCCTTGAGCTCGTACGGAACAAGGCCACGCGCGAGCCGCTCGTGCCGTACAACGCGAGCGGCGCGGACGCGGCGCCGATGGGCGCGTTCGCGGCCGCGTGCAAGAAGGAGGGCCTGTGGCCCTTCGTGAACATGAACCGCACGCACGTGGTGCCGGCCTGCACGATCACCGAGGCCGAGGCCAAGGAGGGCCTGGCGGCGCTGGACGTGGCGCTGTCGGTGGCCGACGAGTACGTGACCGAGTAGCCCGCACGCGTACGACAGCACCGGGGTGCCCCCGCACGGGCGCCCCGGTGCTGTTGTATTTGCATAAATACGCAAGTAAGTGTCATGCTGCGGGAGGCCGAGAGCCCTGGGCGATCAGCGCCCGGGTGGCCCCGTACCCCTGATGCAGGAGAGAGGAGGCAGTCGTGAGCAACGACGACACGCACAGTACCGACCGCCTCCACAGCGCCCACTGACGGCGCACCACGTCGCCCACTGACGGGCGATTCCTCCGTATTCATCCCGACCCGTGGTCCGCTGAAGCCTGCGCGCACGCCCGCGCCCGGCTCCGCAGCGGTCCCACAGGGGGTACTCGCATGACCACCGTCACCACCCGCGCACCCCGCCGCACCCTGACCTGGGTGGACTTCGCGGTCGCCGCCGGCGTGCTCGTCCTCGGCTATCTGATCCTCCAGGTCGGCAAGGGCACGACGGTCAACGTCGACCCGGCCGACGTCTCCGGCGTGAACACCGACCCGGCGCAGCTGCCGTACTACGCGGCGCGCAGCCTGCTGAGGATGTTCGTCGCGCTCGGCGCCTCGGTGCTCTTCACCTTCGTCTACGCCTACGCCGCCGCCCGCAGCCGCAGGCTGGAGCGCATCCTCATCCCCGCGCTCGACATCCTCCAGTCCGTGCCGGTGCTCGGCTTCCTCGCGATCACCACCACCGGCTTCATCGCCCTCTTCCCCGGCTCGATGCTCGGCCTCGAACTGGCCTCCATCTTCGCGATCTTCACCTCGCAGGCCTGGAACATGACCTTCGGGTTCTACGCCTCGCTCACCAGCCTGCCGCGCGAACTCGACGAGGTGTCACGGTCGTTCGGCTTCACGCGCTGGATGCGCTTCTGGAAGATCGAGCTGCCCTCCGGAGCGATCGACCTCATCTGGAACGGCATGATGAGCTTCGCCGGCGGCTGGTTCTTCCTCGTCGCCTCCGAGGCCATCTCCGTCGCCAACCACAGCTACACGCTGCCCGGCGTCGGTTCGTACGCGGGCGCCGCGATCGGCGACGGCGACCTCGGCAAGGTCGGCTGGGCCATCCTCACCATGGCCGTGATGGTGATCGGCGTGAACTTCCTGTTCTGGCGGCCGCTCACGGCCTGGGCCGAGAAGTTCAAGAACGAGCAGTCCGAGGCCGCCCACGTCCAGCGCTCCCTCGTCCTGGACTTCCTGCGCCGCTCGCACTGGCCCCAGATCCTCGGCCGCTTCCTCGCCCCCGTCCGTGAAGCGGCGGCCCGCGCGGGCCGGGTCTTCGGCCGCGACGACCGCCCGCTCAGCGTGGACCCGGTCAAGCGCCGCGTCGGCGACGTGGTGTTCGGTGTGCTGGCGGTCGGTCTGATCGGCTGGGGCCTGTTCGACCTCCTGCGGTACCTGAGCGACAACGTCGGCCTGGGCGTCTTCGGCGAACCGCTCGTCCTCGGACTCGTGACACTGCTGCGGGTCGTGGTCCTGGTGGCCGTCGCGACCGTGGTCTGGGTGCCGGTCGGCGTGAAGATCGGCTTCTCGCCGCGGCTCGCGAAGATCGCCCAGCCGGTGGTCCAGGTGCTCGCGAGCTTCCCGGCCAACTTCCTCTTCCCGCTGGCCATGTGGTTCTTCCTGCGCACCGGCCTCGACATCAACATCGGCTGCGTCTTCCTGATGGCGCTCGGCGCCCAGTGGTACATCCTCTTCAACACCATCGCCGGCGCCATGGCCATCCCCTCCGACCTCAAGGAGGCGATGGACGACCTGGGCGTGCACGGGTGGCAGCGCTGGAAGCGCCTGATCATCCCGGGCGTCTTCCCCTCGTACGTCACCGGCGGCATCACCGCTTCGGGCGGCGCCTGGAACGCCTCGATCGTCTCCGAGGTGGTCACCTTCAGCGGCACGACGCTGAGCGCCACCGGCCTGGGCGCGTACATCTTCGAGGCCACCGAACAGGGCGACTTCCCGCGCCTGCTCGCGGGCGTCGCGGTGATGAGCCTCTACGTCGTGGCCCTCAACCGCCTGTTCTGGCGCCGCCTCTACCGGCTTGCGGAGTCCCGCTACAGCCTCTGACTTCTTCTTCCTTACGTATCGATCGCCGAGGAGGCGACCCTCATGACCACTGCCACCCGCGACGTCCTGCTCGCCGCCCGCGACGTCACCAAGTCCTACGCCGGCGCCGACGGCGAACTGCCGGTGCTCGGCGGGATCGACCTGGAGATCCACGAGGGCGAGATCGTCGCGCTGCTCGGCAAGTCCGGCTCCGGCAAGTCCACGCTCCTGCGCTGCCTGGCGGGACTGATCCCGGCCACCTCGGGCTCGGTCACGTACAAGGGCGAGCAGCTGCACGGCGCCAACCCCGGTACCGCCATGGTCTTCCAGACCTTCGCCCTGCTGCCCTGGCTCACCGTCCAGCAGAACGTCGAACTCGGCCTGGAGGCCAAGGGAGTCGGCCCGAAGGAGCGCGCCGAAGCGGCCGTGCAGGCCATCGACCTGATCGGCCTCGACGGCTTCGAGTCCGCCTACCCGAAGGAGCTCTCGGGCGGGATGCGGCAACGCGTCGGGTTCGCACGGGCGTTGGTGGTCGAGCCGGACGTCCTGATGATGGACGAGCCCTTCTCGGCCCTCGACGTGCTGACCGCCGAGAACCTGCGCGGCGAGCTGATGGAGCTGTGGGAGTCGGGACAATTCCCCACCAAAGCCGTGGTGTTGGTGACCCACAACATCGAGGAGGCCGTCCTCATGGCCGACCGCGTGGTGGTGCTCGGCTCGCGCCCGTACGGCACGATCCGCGAGACCTTCGACGTCTCCCTCGCCCGCCCGCGCGACCGCCAGTCCGCCGAGTTCGAGCGCATCGTGGACGCCGTCTACCAGGTCATGACCGGCCGTACGAAGGACAGCCCGAAGCTCTCCGAGCCCGCGCCCGCCCGTCGCACCCCGGCCACCACCCCGCTGCCGGCCGCGTCCGTCGACGGCCTGTCCGGACTCGCCGAGATCCTCGCCCAGTACGAGGGCGCCCGCTGCGATCTCGCCGACCTGGCCGACGACTTGGGCCTGGAGGTGGACGACATGCTGCCGCAGGTGGACGCGCTCGAACTGCTCGGCCTCGCCGAGGTCAGGGACGGCGACCTGTGCCTGACCGGGCGGGGCGCCGCCTTCGCGCGCGCGGACGTGCAGGACTCGAAGAAGCTGTTCGCCGAGGCGGCCCTGGAAGCGGCCCCGCTGGTCCACCTCATCACCTCGACGCTGCTCCGCTCGGGCGAGGGCGTCCAACGGGCCGGATTCTTCCGGGACTTGCTCGCCCACCACTACACCAGCGAGCAGATCGACCGGCAGCTGGAGACGGCCACGGACTGGGGCCGCTACGCGGAGCTGTTCGCGTACAACGCGGACAGCGAGGAGTACCGGCTCGACGAGGACGCCCGGTTGACGGTGGACACGGGAGCGGTCAGCTGACGGAGGACGCGGGAGCGGTCAGCTGAGTGTGGTCGCGGGAGCGGGGGCGGCCGGGGTTGAGTAGGGACCTGGTGGTTCCTGAGTACCCGTACTCATCCCCGGCGGCCGGGCGCGATCAAGACTGACGGGCATGAGAAGACTTCCTGTCCTGGTCATTGCCGCGGTCGGTGCCCTGACGCTCGCGGCTTGTGGTGCGCAGAGTGGTGAGGGGGCGCGTACGGACGCACGGGCCGAAGCGGCTTCGCAGCAGAAGTCCGGGGACAAGTCCCCGGCATCGGCGGCCGGTGCCTCGAAGCAGGAGGTGCTCGACGCGTTCACGATCCCCGAGGCGCTGCTCGGCATCGAGAAGGAGTGCGGGGGCGGCAAGGAACTGGACGAGTACCTCAAGGCCGTCGAGGAACTGAAGAAGCTGCCGGAGGACGCGGGGGCGATGCCCACGGCGGGCACCGGCGACGACGGGCAGGCGACGGGGGAGCCGGTGCCGGCGGACGGCCAGGCGAACGACGGCCCGCCCGACCCGCAGGACTTCGACCCCCCGTACACGGGCCCGCTGGAGGAGGGGAAGCCGGAGTCCGACCGGCGCGACACGTGTGTCTTCGACCGGCACACCCAGCGCGTCACCAAGGCGCTGGGCTCCCGCGCGAGCCTGACCCCGGACGACGTGTCGGCCGTCCTGAAGGACCTGGGCTATCCGGCGAAGCGCATCGTCGGCCCGGCCCGTGAGAACGGCGCGGTCCAGTTCACGCTGGACCTGAGCCTGCCGTTCGGCCCGCGCTGCCTGTCGATGGGGGCCGCGGACGGCAAGGTGGCGGCGGTCCCGCACCACGAGCAGGTTTTCGCGAACGACGACCGCGAGGACTCCGAGCAGTGCGTCCAGCAGGAGGCCGTCCCCGCGGGCTAACCCCCTGCCGGCTCCAGGTCCCACACCCATACCCCGCCCACGAACTCCGGCTGCTGCCCGCCGAGCAGCCGGGTCACGGTCTCCCGCAGCGCGTCCTGATGGTGCTGCGGGGCGAGGACGAGAGCACCCGCCTTCCAGTACGCGAGGTCCCTGCGCGCCTGCTCCTGCCAGGCCTCCCCCAGCGCGGGGACCTCACCGGTGCCGCGCACCTCCGCGAGGAGGTTCGAGGTGTGGCGGGGGACCGCGCCGTAGATGCCCTTGCGCTCGGGCCCCCACGGGCCGTTGAAGTAGCCGCCGGGCAGCTTGAAGCCGAGGTCGGCGGCCGTCTGCCAGTGCAGCGGCTCGGCCACCCCGGGGTCGGGGAGCGGCACCGGGACGAGGGTCTCGCCCGAGGCCTCGTCCACGTATGCCTCGTACATGCCCTCGGTGACGAAGGCGGGCACCGGGATCCGGTCCACGGCCTTCAGGGGCAGCGGCACGATCGGGATCAGCGCGGCCGCGACCGCCACACCGCCCCACAGCCGGTGGGCGGGCCGGGCCGTGCGCAGCCGGGTCAGGGCCAGGGCGATCAGCAGGCCGAGCACCGGCGCGCAGATCATCGCGAGCCGCGACTCGATCACCGCCGAGAACAGCGGCTGGTGGGCCAGCGCCCGCCACGGGCCCGTGACGGTGATGGCCGTGCCGGGGATCTCGAAGCGCGAGCCGAGGGAGAGCAGCGCGGCCGCGAAGCCCGTGAAGGCCAGCGCCTTGACGAGCGCCCGGTCCCACAGGCGGACGACGATGCCCACCGCGAGCGCGAGCAGCGGCCAGCCGTAGAAGGCGTTCTGCTCGGTGATGTTCATCGCCAGAGACTGCGAGTTCGCGCGGTCCCCGGCCAGCGAGCGCTCGGCGAACGAGACCAGGGCGAGCGGGCTGTTGGCGGTGTTCGGACCGTGCAGCACGTCCGAGTAGCTCTGCGGCCCGAAGAACTGCCACCACAGCGGGAACGCCACGATCGGCACGCAGACCGCGGCCGCGATCCCGAGCCCGCGGAGGACCGGACGCCAGGCGTCGGCGAAGACATCCTTGCGGACCACGGAGTAGCCCGCCGCGAACAGCAGCAGCCCCATCGCCGCGAGCAGCAGCGGCTCCTCGCCGAGGAAGATCTGGTACGCGGCGAACAGGCCGAGCACCACTCCGTCCCGTACGACCCGGTCACCGGTCACCAGCCGCAGCGCGCGGTCGATGATCAGCGGGAGCATGAACAGGACGATGAAGTTGGGGTGCGCGTTCGCGTGGCTGATCATCGGCGGCGCGAAGGCCGCGAGCGCCGCGCCGACCGCGGCCGGGACGCGCTCGCGGGTGACATGGCGGCGGATCAGCCAGTACCAGGCGTACGCGGTCGCGGCGAGCCCGAGCGTCATCACCAGTTGCAGGGACAGCGCGGGGCCGAAGAGCGCGGTGACGGGCGTGAACGGGACGGACAGCCCCAGCATCACCGTGTTCGCCATCAGGTTCACGCCGTCCGGGAAGCCCTGGAGGTCCGTGAACAGCGGGTTCTGGAGATGCAGGACGTTGTGCGCGGTGACGTCGAAGAACCACTCCCACTGGTTCTGGTCCTGCAACGAGTCCGGTATGTAGCGGCCGTCGGGGTCGCTCCAGCGGTTCTTGTAGAGCAGGAAGGACGCGAGCACGAACAGGCCGGCGACGGCGAGCGAACCGCGGTCGAGCGCGCGGGCCTTGAGCACGGACAGCTCGCGCAGCACGGACAGGTAATCGCGGGCGCGTACCTTCGAGCCGTCCTGATGGGACCAGCGCACCGGGACCTCCGCCACGGGCAGACGATGACGACGGAAGAACTGGAGCACCTCGACGTCGATCGCCCAGCCGTCGAGCCGGGAGGCGGCGAAGGCGGCGCGGGCGCGCTCGCCGTCGAAGAGCTTGAAGCCGCATTGGGTGTCGCGTATGCCGGGCACCGCGAGCAGCCGGATCAGCAGGTTGCCGGCGCGGCCGAGGGTCTCGCGCACCGGATGCTGGTGCTTCTCGATGCGGGCGCCCGAGGCGGCCCGCGAGCCGATCGCGGCCGCGTGCCCGTCGGCGAGCGCCTTGTCCAGGCGCTCCAGTTCGCCGATCGGCGCGGCGAGGTCCGCGTCCGTGATCAGGACCCGCTCGCCGCGTGAGGCGAGCACCCCGCGGCGCAGGGCGTGCCCCTTGCCGTGGTTGGTGTCCCCGGGCAGGACGCGGATCCGCGGCTCGGCCACGGCGGCCTCGTGCGCTATCCGCCGGGTGCGGTCGCTCGACCCGTCGTCGACCACGATCAGCTCCCAGGTGCGGGTGTCACCGAGGTGCGCGGCGATCGCGTCCAGGGTGGGCCGCAGCCGCTCCTGCTCGTTGTACGCGGGGACGACGACCGTCAGCTCGATGGCCAACGGGACTCACCCCGCCAGCTTGTCGACGAGTTCGAGCGAGTGCCGGTTGTACGCGGTCACGATCGCGTACGCCGCGGACGCGTCCCGCCGGCCCACCGCGTCCACGAGCTCGGTGTGCCCGCTCCACAGGCGGCCCTCCAGGGAGCCCGCCGTGCGCAGCACGGGCACCGCGAAGGCCCAGGACTGGACGCGCAGGCGGTGCAGGAAGTCGGTGAGGTGCGTGTTGCCGAAGAGGGAGCTCAGCTCGCGCCAGAAGCGCAGGTCGTAGCCGATGAGCACGTTGAGGTCGCCGCCGGCGGCCGCCCGGGCCGCCTCCTCCGCACGCCGGCGCACCGAGACGAACGAGTCCTCGGGCCGCCCGCCCCCGCCGACGTCCTCGATCCCCTTGATCCCGCGCTCGGCGATCCCGCGGAAGATCGCCTCGGCGACGAGGGCGCGCGCCTCGACCATGCCGCGGTAGTCCTCCACGGTGTACTCGTGGACCTTGAAACCGCGGTGCTGCGCGCTGTCGAGCAGCCCTTGCGCGGAGAGGTCGACCAGGGCCTCGCGGACGGGCGTTGCGGAGACCCCGTACTGCTCGGCGATCTCCTTGACGGTGAACTCCTGCCCGGGTGCGAGACGCCCCGCGAGCACCTCGTCACGCAGCGCGTCCGCGATCTGCTGGCGCAGCGTGCTGCGGGTGACCGCGGTGCTGCCGGCGGTGCGCATCGTGGGCTTCCCTCCCCTGGCCTGACGCGGGTCGCGTCGGTGTGCTGCCGCGGCGCGCGGCCGGTGTCCGCATCGTGCCGCGGCGCACGGCCCGCGGTCCGCGTGGTGCTGCGGGCGCCCGGTCGTCGTCCGCGCCCTGCACCTTACGCGCCCGTGGCCGGACGCACCGCCCCCGAGCTCGTGCGAACTGCGGCTTTGCGGGTCCGCGCGGAACCGGCCGCCTTGGCCGTACGGGCCTTCGCGGGCGCCTTCGCACCGGCCTCCGCGCTCTCCGGGGCCGCTTCGGAGGCGCCTGACTCCTCGAGGGCGCGGGCGGTGAGGAACGCGTCCTCCAGGAGCGCCCGCACGTGCTCGCCGGCCGCCCGGTAGTAGATCCGGGTGCCCTCGCGCCGGGAGGTGACGAGCCCGGCGGTGCGCAGCCGGGCCAGGTGCTGCGAGACGGCGGCGACATGCGCTCCCGTCAGCTCGGCGAGCTGCCCGACCGGCCGCTCGCCCTGCGTCAGGGCCCACAGGATGGTGAACCGGGTCGGGTCGGCGGCGGCCTTGAGCACCGCCACGGCGCGGGTGACGTCGGGGTGGGGGCCGGGGTCCTGTTGTTGCGTGTCCACGCAAACAGGGTACGCGGAGTCGGCGCACGGGCCGTGCGCACGCCGGTGCGGTGTGTGGGCAGGCCGGACCGGCGGCCCGCAGCGCGGACCGTCGGCTCAGCTGAAGACGATCATGGAGCCCTGGCCGAGGCTCCGGGTGGCCGCCGCGTGCAGCCCCAGCCAGACATGCCGCTCGCGCGCGAACGGGCTGGCGTCGTACGGCGCCGGGGCCGCGGGCTCCTCCAGCTCGGTGGGGCCCGGCGGCGGCGCCGGCGCGGCCGGCGGGTTGGCCGGGTCGATCCCGAGCGCGGGAGCCACGAACTCCAGCTCCCTGAGCAGCGCCTGCGTGGAGCCCAGCGGACCGCCGGACTCCAGGAGCTCGTCGCTGACGAGCGGCACCTGGAAGTCCACCGGCACGTAGGCGCCCGCGTGGTCGTAGTGCCACACCAGATGCGACTGCTGCGCGGTCGCCTCGAACATCTCCAGCAACTGCTCGTAGTCCCCGCCGAGTTCGTCCACGGGTGTCACGGCGAGCCCGCACAGCTGGAGCAGATAGGCCCGCCGCAGGAAGTGCAGCGCGTCGTAGTCGAATCCGGCGACCGGGGCCACGTCACCGCTCAGACCCGGCATGTACGCGAACACCGGAACCGGTGGCAATCCCGCCTCGGACAGGACCTTGTCGTAGAGCGCGAGCTCTTCGGAGAAAGGGTTCTCGGGGCTGTGGCAGAGCACGTCGACGAGGGGGACCAACCACAGGTCACAGGCCAAGAGACGCTCCTCGGATCAGCGTTCGGGTCCGGGCAGCGTAGTCCTTGGGGCACTCCCTGTGCAGGGCTCCGGCCCAAGCTGTGGGGGATGCGGGCGCATGCGCCGGGCCCGCCCCCCTGTGGGTGGGGACGGGCCCGGGCCGACGGGTGTGCCGGGTCAGCTGCCTATGAAGAAGCCGCCGCCGCCCGTCGCCATCAGAATGATCACGAGCACGATGTCGACCACACCGAGCACGATCGCGGCGGTGGCCATCCCGCTCGAACCGTTCGCGCCGGCGTTCTTGCGCCCGACGAAACCGAAGATGATGGCCAGGGGGCCCAGGATGAAAGCGGCGACGATCAGGCCGACCACACCGCACGCCAGTCCCGCCACTGCAAAGCCGTTGGTGCCCGAACGTCCTCGTGCCGATGCGTACTGACCCGTCATGATTCCTCACTTGATTCCGGAGTTGTTCGGAACCTCCGAGTACCCCGGGCCGCCTCCCGCACGCACACCGCTTCTCCACAAGTCCCTCCCGTACAAGGGGACTTGACTGCTCCGGGGCGCCCGGCGCCCCTTCGGCGGGCCCTGCGCACCACTCAGCGGGCCTCCGGCGGGCGCTGGCGCGGCATGTTCGGGCGGGTCACCGGGGCGAGCGGGAAGCGGGTCGGGGCGGGGCCCTCCGAGCGCGGCCCCGCCGTGCCCGAGGACTGCATCAGGAGCGGCGCGTGCCCCGAGCGGAACTCGACCATCCAGTCCGCCGTCTCCGCCCGCACGAGCTCCGTCACGTCCTCCGAGAACCGCCGCAGCACCCCGAGACAGCGCTCGGCGGCCTCGCCGGCCGTCCCCTCGGTGGGCCCGAGCACCTCCCGTACGGACTCCGAGGCCCAGTCGAACTGGAGCGCCTGGAGCCGGCGCTGCACCGCCTGGGCCGTGGCCACATCCCTTATCCAGCCCGAGGTCAGGCCGAAGTACCGGTCGCAGCCGATGCAGGCGACCGCGAGCAGCAGCGCGAGGTAGCCCCAGGGCGCCGCCCCCGAGACCGCGGAGGTCAGGTCGAGCAGCGGCAGCCCCGCGCCCGCCACGAGCCCGAGCGCCGCCCCGGTCCGCAGCGCCCGCGCCCCGCGGCGCTTCCAGCCGCGGTCGGTCAGGTACCAGGCGGCCGTGGCGAGCGCCCCGTCCTCCACCCACCGGTAGAGCTCGTCGAGCCGCTCGGCCGGCTCGCCCCAGTCGCCGAGCGGAAACGGCCGTGCGGTGAGATCCTTCGCCCCCTCGCCCTGTGTGCGCGCGCCCTCGTCGTTCCCGCCCGGCGGCGGGGTCTCGGGCTGCATCCCCGGCTGGCTCACCCGGCACTCCCTTGTCGAGCAACGGCTCCCGGGGTGCGCGGTGGCCGGGGAGCCGGCCGCCACGACCCTGCGGCACCGATGCGTATTGGTACGGCTGGGACAGATGTGCAGGCATCTTCCTACCGCCCAATGGGTGGCCATGGAGCCGATCCGGCGGGTTTTCCGCCCGTACGTGGGTGTTCATCGGGTATAGGGCGCTCTCCCGTCACTCGAAAGAGTGCCGGGGCATGGCGTGCGGGGAGCACGTAGGCTCGTGCCAGACGGACAACGGGATCCGGACCGACCCGGACGGACCCGACGCATCCGGCGGACCAGACCGACCCGACGGACCAGACCCAGGAGCTGATCGTGATTCCCGGTGGTGGCCAGCCCAACATGCAGCAGCTGCTCCAGCAGGCCCAGAAGATGCAGCAGGACCTCGCCAAGGCGCAGGAGGAGCTCGCGCAGACCGAGGTCGACGGGCAGGCGGGCGGCGGCCTGGTGAAGGCCACCGTCACCGGCTCGGGCGAGCTGCGCGGCCTCGTGATCGACCCGAAGGCGGTGGACCCGGAGGACACCGAGACCCTCGCCGACCTGATCGTGGCGGCGGTCCAGGCCGCGAACGAGAACGCGCAGACGCTCCAGCAGCAGAAGCTCGGCCCGCTCGCGCAGGGCCTCGGCGGCGGCAGCGGCATCCCCGGACTGCCGTTCTAGGACGGCCCGCGGTGCGCCCGTCCAAGTGACAGTCGGCGACGGCCCTTCTGCGGGTCCGGCGCACCAACTACCGTACGTCTGAAGGAACCAGAGGAAGGCAGTCCGTTGTACGAAGGCGTGGTCCAGGACCTCATCGACGAGTTGGGCAGGCTGCCCGGCGTCGGTCCCAAGAGCGCGCAGCGGATCGCCTTCCACATCCTGCAGGCGGAGCCGACGGATGTGCGCCGGCTCGCGCACGCGCTCCTCGAGGTCAAGGACAAGGTCCGGTTCTGCAGCGTGTGCGGCAATGTCGCGCAGCAGGAGCAGTGCGGGATCTGCCGTGACCAGCGGCGCGACCCCGCGGTGATCTGCGTGGTCGAGGAGCCCAAGGACGTCGTGGCGATCGAGCGGACCCGCGAGTTCCGCGGCCGCTACCACGTCCTCGGCGGGGCGATCAGCCCCATCGAGGGCGTCGGCCCGGACGACCTGCGGATCCGCGAGCTGCTCGCGCGCCTCGCGGACGGCACGGTCACCGAGCTGATCCTCGCCACCGACCCCAACCTCGAGGGCGAGGCCACGGCCACGTATCTGGCCCGCATGATCAAGCCGATGGGCCTGAAGGTCACCCGCCTCGCGAGCGGCCTCCCGGTCGGCGGCGACCTCGAATATGCGGACGAGGTCACGCTGGGGCGGGCCTTCGAAGGAAGGCGGCTCCTGGATGTCTGACGGCCTCAGCGCTCTCGTCGGACGGAGTCCGGCGCAGCACCCCGCTGCCTGCGAAGCAGTGCGAGGGGTGCAGAAAGAGGGGTCGCGGACGAGGTCACGCTGGGGCGGGCCTTCGAGGGGAGGAGACTCCTCGATGTCTGAGAAGTCCGATGACGGTACGGCGCCTCGGCACGGCGCATCCATGGGAGGTCGAACCCGACATGTCCACTTCGGCTGACGCCACGCTGCACGCCAAGGCATCCGACCCGGACGACTTCGCGGTCCAGATCGCCGACCAGATCGAGTCGTTCATCGTCGCCGTGACCGAGGTCGCCAAGGGCGACGAGCCGGACTCGGCGGTCCCGTTCCTGCTCCTGGAGGTCTCGCAGCTGCTGCTCGCCGGCGGCCGCCTGGGCGCCCACGAGGACATCGTCCCCGACGAGCGCTACGAGCCGGATCTCGGCCCGGAGCCGGACGTGGACGAGCTGCGCGAGCGCCTGGCCGGCATGCTCGACCCGGTCGACGTCTACTCCGAGGTCTTCGACCCGTACGAGCCGCGCAAGGCCCCGGTGGCCTGCCGTATCTCCGACGACCTCGCCGACGTGATCACGGATCTGCGGCACGGCATGGCGCACTACCGCGCGGGCCGCACCACCGAGGCGCTGTGGTGGTGGCAGTTCTCGTACTTCTCCAACTGGGGCTCCACCGCATCCGCCTGCCTGCGCGCCCTGCAGTCCCTGGTCGCCCACGTCCGCCTCAACCAGCCCCTGGAGGAGCTGGACGGCCTGGACACCGACCAGGACCTCGGCGAGGACGCGCTCGCGGAGGAGGCGGGCAAGGTGATGGCCGAGGAGATCGCGGGCCCGCTGGGGCTGCGTCCCGTCAAGTGACCTTCGTCAAGTGACCTGCGGCGTACGGCCGGTGGGGGATCCCCTCACCGGCCGTACGCATGCCTGAGCGCCTACGGCCAGGGCGTCACCACATCACCGGCAGCCGCTCCGGCAGCCGCTTCATGAACCCCGTGCGCCACACCAACTGCTCCATCGGCACGGCCAGTCGAAGTTCCGGTGTGTGCTCGATCAGCGCCTCGATCGCGAGCTCCGCGTGCTTCTTGCCGAGCGCGGTCGCCGGGCAGTAGTGCTGGCCGCCGCCGAACGACAGGTGCTGCGCGTTGTTCGGCCGCTCCAGGTCCACCTTGCCGGGGTCGGCGAAGGCCTCGGGGTCGAAGTTGCCGCCCTCGGGCAGGACGAGGACGAGTTCCCCCTGCTTCACCAGGATCTCGCCGACCTGGATGTCCTCGGTGGCGAGCCGCGGCAGCCCGTCCGCGATCGAGAGGTTGATCCGGAGGAGCTCGTCCACGGCCGCGGGGATCTTCGAGCGGTCCGCGCGCAGCTCCGCCCACAGCTGTGGATGCTGGAAGAGCGAGACGACCGCCATGACCAGGAACCCGGCGGTGGAGATGACGCCCGCGCCGAACATCGTGACACCGACGGTCGCCAGCATCTCGTCCGTGAGGTGGGCGTACTCCGGGTCCTCGCGCAGCGCGGCGAGTTCGGCCATCAGGCCCGTGGTCGACGGGTCGTCCAGGCGCTCCACCATGTACGCCATGTCGCGGTCCCAGTTGAGCTTGGCGCCCGTGATGGGGCAGGCCGAGTTCATGAACGCGATGTGCAGGCTGCGCATCAGCTTGTCCGCGTCCGCGCGCGGGATGCCGAGGATGTGGCAGTGCATGCCGGAGGAGTACGGGTCGGTGAACTGCTCGCGCAGGTCCGCCGGGGCGCCCTCCGCCTTGAAGGCATCGATGAGTTCGGCGGCGTACGCGCGCATGAACTCCTGAAGCCCCGGCGCCTTCGGGTTGAGCGCCTTGAGCACCGCCTTGCGCAGCCCGGCACCGGTGATGTTGCCCATGTTGTTGACGACCTCGGGCGGGATCGTCAGCGCGTACTGCCGGGGCACGCCGGGCGCCGAGGTGTCCTTCAGGCTGAACCGCCGGTCCTCCAGGACCTGCTTGCACAGCGCGTACGAGGAGACCAGCCAGGCCTCGTCGCCGGCGATGGTGCGCACCCGGCGTATCGGGGTCTTCTCGCGCAACTCCTCCACTTGATGGGGGAGTTGGTCACCGCGCGCGGAGAACGGGAAGTCGATCAGGTCGTACGCCGGGGAGGCGAGGGCGGGCGCGGTCATCGGGCTTCTCCTTCGGCGGGCGTGACGATCGCGTGGCCCTGGTTGCGGGAGGCGCGCAGGCCGTGGCCGCGCGAGTAGAGCAGCTCGGCCATCGGCAGCAGCTGGTGGTAGCAGTTGAGCGAGGACGGGACGCCGAGGATGGCGGGCGTGTCCAGAAACAGCGGGGCCTCGGCGCACACGTAGCGCAGGCAGACCTCGCGCTGCTCCGCGGTGGCCTTGCCGCCGTCGAGCACCTTGTCGGACAGGAAGGTGTCCACGAGCGCGTCGCACGTCGTACGGAAATCGTCGTCGTGCGCGAGCCGGTCCTGGAGGTGGCGGTGGATCTCGCGGTACGCGGGGTTCTCCGTGAAGGAGGACATGGGCTGGGCGCGCAGGCGCTCGCCCTCGGGGTCGAGGGCGGCGACGGCGTTGTTCACCTTGGCCCGTACGCCGCGCAGGTTCTTCACGAACTTGCGGCGGGCGTCCTCCGGCGCATAGCCGAAGGCCTCGTACATCTCGGCCACGTGCAGGTCGGTATAGACGAAGTCGACCTGTCGGAAGAGGGCCAGGCCCCATAGCGCGAGGTCATGGATGCGCTGCGCGGAGAAATAGCTGTTGCCGGGGGAGACCCCGATGACGGCGTGGTCGCCGTCCTCGCAGATCACGCGGCAGTGCGCGGTGTAGGGGGCGACGTGGAATTTCTGGGTGAACGGCTGGGATTCGAGAACGGTCACAGCGGTCAACTGGACGAATTCCTTTGGCCGTTGCTATCCCCGATGGGGCCTTGTGCCCCTGGTGCGGCAACGGCGACGCACAGTCAACACCGGGCTACTGAGAGGCGTCAACGGATACTGACCGGCCACCCAGTCGGTCGGGCCGCTGCGGATTTCGTTGCGGACCTCTCCGCTGACGGAACCCCGTGCGCCCTTGTGAAGCAGGACACTTTCCGAGTGCCCCGCCCGGCCCGGGGCAGATGCCTGACCGAGCGGGCCGGGCGGCCCGGATGATCACGTCGTGAGCGGGACATCTCACGATGCGGCCGCACGAGGGCCCCGGCCGCCCGCTCGTTAAACTGAGCCGACCACCTATGGACTGAGCGAGGAGCGCACGTGAGCCTTGTCGTGCAGAAGTACGGAGGCTCCTCCGTAGCCGATGCCGAGGGCATCAAGCGCGTCGCCAAGCGGATCGTGGAAGCCAAGAGGAACGGCCACCAGGTCGTGGCCGTGGTTTCCGCGATGGGCGACACGACGGACGAGCTGATCGATCTCGCCGAGCAGGTATCCCCGATCCCTGCCGGGCGTGAGCTCGACATGCTGTTGACCGCCGGAGAGCGGATCTCCATGGCCCTGCTGGCCATGGCGATCAAAAACCTGGGCCACGAGGCCCAGTCGTTCACCGGCAGCCAGGCAGGTGTCATCACCGACTCGGTCCACAACAAAGCGCGCATCATCGATGTCACGCCGGGCCGCCTGCGCGCCTCCCTCGAAGAGGGCAACATCGCGATCGTCGCCGGGTTCCAGGGCGTCAGCCAGGACTCGAAGGACATCACCACGCTCGGCCGCGGCGGCTCCGACACCACCGCCGTCGCCCTCGCCGCCGCGCTCGACGCGGACGTCTGCGAGATCTACACGGACGTCGACGGTGTGTTCACCGCCGACCCGCGTGTGGTGAAGAAGGCGAAGAAGATCGACTGGATCTCCTTCGAGGACATGCTGGAGCTCGCCGCCTCCGGCTCCAAGGTGCTCCTGCACCGCTGCGTCGAGTACGCACGCCGATACAACATTCCGATCCACGTGCGCAGTTCGTTCTCCGGTCTTCCGGGTACGTGGGTCAGCAACGAGCCGCAAGGGGATCAGCAGGTGGAGCACGCGATCATCTCGGGCGTCGCGCACGACGTCTCCGAGGCCAAGGTCACCGTCGTCGGCGTCCCCGACAAGCCGGGCGAGGCCGCGCACATCTTCCGCGCGGTCGCCGAGGCCGAGATCAACATCGACATGATCGTGCAGAACGTGTCGGCCGCCTCGACCGGTCTCACCGACATCTCCTTCACGCTGCCGAAGGCCGAGGGCAAGAAGGCCACCGCGGCGCTCGAGAAGATCAAGGCCACGGTCGGCTACGAGTCGCTGCGCTACGACGACCAGATCGCCAAGATCTCCCTCGTCGGCGCCGGCATGAAGACCAACCCGGGCGTCACCGCGCAGTTCTTCGAGGCGCTCTCCGACGCGGGCGTCAACATCGAGCTGATCTCCACCTCGGAGATCCGCATCTCGGTGGTCACCCGCGCCGACGACGTCAACGAGGCCGTGCGCGCCGTGCACACCTCCTTCGGCCTGGACAGCGACTCCGACGAGGCCGTGGTCTACGGAGGCACCGGACGATGAACACCGCGAGGCACGGGGCCGCGCGCCCCGTGCGCGGAGGCCGGGCCCGATGAACCAGCCCCGGTCCGCCCCGACCCTCGCCGTGGTCGGGGCGACCGGCGCCGTCGGCACGGTCATGCTCCAGATCCTGTCCCAGCACGCGGACATCTGGGGCGAGATCCGTCTGATCGCCTCCTCGCGCTCGGCCGGCCGCAAGCTGACCGTGCGCGGTGAGGAGGTGGAGGTCCACGCCCTTGCGGAGGAAGCCTTCGAGGGCGTGGACATCGCGCTGTTCGACCTCCCCGACGAGATCGCCGCCCAGTGGGCGCCGATCGCCGCCGCCAAGGGCGCGGTGGTCGTGGACAATTCAGCCGCTTTCCGGATGGACCCGGACGTGCCGCTCGTGGTGCCCGAGGTCAATCCGCATGCCGTACGGGTCCGCCCGCGCGGCATCGTCGCCACCCCCAACTGCACCACCCTGTCGATGATCGTCGCGGTGGGCGCCCTGCACGCCGAGTTCGGGCTGCGGGAGCTGGTGGTCTCCTCGTACCAGGCCGTCAGCGGCGTCGGCATGGCCGGCGTCGAGGCGCTGCGCGAGCAGACGAAGTTGGTCGCGGGGACGGAACTGGGCACGGCACCGGGCGATGTGCGCCGGGCCGTGGGCGAGGCCACAGGGCCCTTCCCCGAGCCCATCGCGCTCAATGTGCTGCCCTGGGTGGGCTCGCCCGCGGACGACGGCTGGTCCTCCGAGGAGATGAAGATCCGGGGCGAGTCGCGCAAGATCCTGGACCGGCCCGACCTCAAGGTCAGCGCCACCTGCGTCCGCGTCCCGGTGGTCACCACGCACTCGCTCGCCGTGCACGCGCGGTTCGAGAACGAGATCACCGTGCAGCGCGCGTACGAGATCCTCTCGACCTCGCCCGGTGTGGTCGTCTTCGACAACCCCGCGGCCGGTGAGTTCCTCACGCCCGCCGACGTGGTGGGCACCGATCCGACCTGGGTCGGGCGGGTGCGCCGCGCCCTGGACGATCCCTGCGCGCTGGACTTCTTCGTGTGCGGGGACAACCTGCGCAAGGGCTCGGCGCTGAACACGGCGCAGATCGCGGAGCTCGTCGCGGCGGAATGGTCCGGCTGATTCCTTCCGTTTGCGGCCGGTTGGGCCGGTTGGGCCGGTTCGCCGGGCGGTCCGCTGCCCGAAATCTCCGTTTGCTTCGGTGAACCCGAAGGTTCACCCACGGGGTCCGTATGAGGCCGTAATGCCCGAATTCAGGGGCAGTTCGGCCCCCCTCCGGCCTCCTCGTGCCGCGTAACTTCTGTGTAAGTTGTGTGTGCGGCCCACAGGTCCAGTCCAGAGGGGGACGGGCAGCTCGGGGCGTCCGGATTTCCTCCCCGTCGAAGTGCAACCGAGCACACGGCGGGGAGCGTCTATGCGGTCGCCCGTTTCGAGCGCTGCAGCATTTGGGGCATAGGGGAAGAGCTGGTACGTATGACGGCATCTGACACCACGTCATGGGCGAAATCCGCCGCAAACGTGATGCCACACACGTACAACCCTGACGGGGGGAAGCGTGTCCAACAGGCGTGGCAGAGGTACTCGAGTTCTCCATGGCCCTTGCGGGCCCGCGGACGCAGCGGCGTCCCAGGCCGGCCGCGGCCGGCGCTCCACCGCGGAGCCGTGGCGACGACAGCGGCATGCCGGTGATCGCCCCCATGCCGGCAACGCGGCCTGCCCGCATACCCAGCCAGCGCGACGGCGCTGACACCGCCATGGCTGCGGGCACCGACGCCACCGCCGCGGGCACCACCGTCGACCACCTCACCGAGACGTACCGACAGCACTACCGCTCCCTGCTCGGGCTCGCGGCGCTGCTCCTGGACGACACGGCCTCCTGCGAGGATGTGGTCCAGGAGGCGTTCATCCGCGTGCACTCCGCGCGCAAGCGGGTGCGCGACCCCGAGAAGACCCTCGCGTATCTGCGCCAGACCGTGGTGAACCTGTCGCGCAGTGCGCTGCGCCGCCGCATCCTCGGCCTGAAGCTCCTGTCCAAGCCGATGCCGGACATGGCGAGCGCGGAGGAGGGGGCGTACGACCAGCTCGAACGGGACGCCCTCATCAAGGCGATGCGCGGGCTCCAGCGGCGCCAGCGCGAGGTTCTGGTGCTCCGCTACTTCGCGGACATGACCGAGGCGCAGGTCGCCGAGACGCTCGGCCTCTCGCTCGGCTCGGTCAAGGCCTACGGCTCCCGCGGGATCGCGGCACTGCGGATCGCCATGGAGGCGCCCGCATGAGCGAGTTCGGCGGCGATGGGCCGGGCGGCCACCCCGACGAGGGGCGGGACGCGCGCGGCCGGTACGGTCGGGGCGCCCCCGGCCACGAACACGGTCACGAGGAAGCGGGCCGCGGTCAGGACGCAGCGGCCCGGAGCCGCGACGGAGCAGGCCGCGGCCGCGACGGAGCCGGCACGTCCTGGGCGGGACGCGGCGGGCCCCGGGTGTCCTGGGCGGGACGCGAGCAGCGTGGCGGGTCCCGGGCGGGCCGCGGCCACGACGACGAGCAGCACGGACAGCATCAACAGCATGGTGGGTACGGAACGGTGAACGGCGCGAGCGGCCCCGAGTACGACCCGGACCGGCGAGGGCAGGAATCCGCGCAGTCGGGCCTGGACCCCGACGAACTCGCGCTGCGCCGCATGCTGCGCGGCGCCGTCGGCGGCCTGGAGCCCTCCGACGACGCGCTGGACCACCTGCGCCGCGCGGTGCCCGCCCGCCGCGCCCGCAAGCGGCAGGCCCTCGTGGGCATGGCGGCGGCGGCGCTGCTCGTCGGCACCGCCGTGCCGGCCGTGTTCCACGTCGCGACCTCGCCGGCCGCCGAGGACAACCTGACCAGTGCCGGCGACTCCTCCAACGCGCCGGGCGAGACGGGCACCGACCAGGGCCCCGGAGCCGAGGCCGGCGCCGGGCAGGAGCCCGGCGAGAAGGAGAAGGACAAGGAGAAGGAGCAGGAGAAGGAGGAACCCGGCACGGGCGACACCGCCTCCAGCGGCGCCACCGCCGGCACCAGCCCCACCGGCGAAGTCGTCGCCGACGCTCCCGTGTGCGACGCGTCGATGCTGGCCCAGCCCTCCTCCTCCACCGGCGCCGCGCACCCCGACGGCTCGGTCTACGGCTCCTTCCGCGTGGCCAACACCTCCACCGCCAACTGCACGGTCGGTGGCTCGGGCAGTGTCACCTTCGCGGCGCAGGGCGCAGCCGACACCTCCAAGATCAATGTCGTGGACCACACGGCGGGCGACCCGGCGGCCGGGCTGCCCGCGCCCTCCGCCGAGCCGGCCGCGGTCGTGCTCGCGCCCGGGCAGTCGTACGAGGTCCAGTTCGCCTGGGTGCCCTCGGAGTCCTGTCCGACCACGAACCCCTCGCCCGACCCCTCGCCCACCGAGAACAGCGGGGACGCGGGCGGCACCGGCGACACCGAGTCCGGCGTGCAGACCCAGCTCGCCTCCGGCGAGGGCGGCACGGCCGACGGCAGCGTGGCGATCACGCACACCGCCGACCCGGGGGCGCCCTCAGTCGAGGTGACGATCCCCAACGCGTGCGCGGGCACCATCTACCGGACCGAGGCGCTGCCGGCCTCCTAGGGAGCGCGCCGCCCGGTGCCGCTCCGTGAGGCGGTCGGACCTCCGGTCAGGTGGCCGGTACCGCTCCGTCAGGCGGTCAGTACCGCTCCGTCAGGTGATCGCGGCCGAACGGAGGCTCGTACGGCTCCGGCCAGAAGTCCGTGATCGCCGCGATACGGCCCGACGCGTCGGCCGTGAACAGGTTGACCGCATAGCTCTCCCTCAGGCCCTCCCTCATGAGGATCCAGCTGACCGCCTCGTCGCCCTCCGCGACGATGCGCAGCACCTGGGCGTGCCAGTCGCCCGGATACTCCTTGTTGAACTGCACATAGCGCTCCTTGCCGCGGATCCGCTCGCGCGACTGCGGCAACTCGTACACGACATCGTCCGCGAGCGTGCCGGCGAACGTCTCCCAGTCACGGGCCTCGGCCGCGGCCCAGTACGTCTCAACTGCCTTGCGCAGTGCGGTGGGTGAGGTCATGTCCGCAGTGTGCACGCCGCCACTGACAACGACGCCCGCACGTCGTCCGCCGCGATCGGGTTTCATGGCCCCATGAACAACGACAGCCCCGCGACGCCTGCCGACGTCCCCCGCTGGGAGCAGCGCTTCCGTGCCCCCCGCGTCTCCCTGCCGGACTGGGCGGAGGACGCACCGCAGCGCGCGCTGTTCGTGTCCAATGCGACCGGTACGTACGAGCTCTACGCCTGGGACCGCGACACCGGCGCGCAGCGCCAGGTCACGGACCGGCCCAACGGCACGACGGACGGGGTGCTCACCCCCGACGGCCGGGCGATCTGGTGGTTCGCGGACACCGACGGGGACGAGTTCGGCGTGTGGATGCGCCAGCCCTTCGAGGGCGCGGCGGGCGGCACGGACGAGCCGGCCGTCCCCGGTCTCGCGCCTTCGTATCCGGCCGGACTCGCCCTCTCCCGTGACGGCTCGGTGGTGGTCGTGGGGCGCTCGACGGACGACGAGGGCACGACGGTCCATGTCGTACGCGACGGGGGAGAGCCCGTCGAGATCTACCGGCACGAGGAGTCGGCCGGCGTCGGCGACCTCTCGCACGACGGCACCCTGATCGCGATCGAGCACACCGAGCACGGCGACGCGATGCACGCGGCGCTGCGCATCGTGCGCCTGGACGGCTCGACCGTGGCCGAGCTCGACGACTCCGCGGGCGGCACGAAGGAGCTGGGCCTCGAAGTTCTCGGCTTCGCCCCCGTGGACGGGGACACCCGGCTGCTCGTCGGCCACCAGCGCCGCGGCCGCTGGGAGCCGATGATCTGGGACGTCGCCGCGGGCACCGAGACGGACCTCGCCCTCGACCTGCCCGGCGACGTGAGCGCGCAGTGGTACCCGGACGGCTCGGGCCTGCTCGTCGGCCACGGCTTCGAGGCCCGCAGCGAGCTGTACCGCTTCGATCTGTCCTCGCGTGAGCTGACCCGGATCGACACCCCGCCGGGCTCGGTGGGCGGTGCCACGGCGCGCCCCGACGGCACCGTCGAGTACCTGTGGTCCTCGGCGGCCGTGCCGCCCGCGGTGCGCTCCACGACCGGCGCGGTGGTGCTCGACCCGCCCGGCCCGAAGGCCCCCGGCTCCGTGCCGGTCGAGGACGTCTGGGTGGAGGGACCCGGCGGCCGGGTGCACGCGCTCGTGCAGCGCCCCGCGGGCGAGGGCCCGTTCCCCACCGTCTTCGACATCCACGGCGGTCCGACCTGGCACGACAGCGACGAGTTCGCCGCGGGCCCGGCGGCCTGGGTGGACCACGGCTATGCGGTGGTCCGGGTCAACTACCGGGGTTCGACGGGATACGGACGCGCGTGGACCGACGCGCTCAAGCACCGGGTCGGCCTGATCGAGCTGGAGGACATCGCGGCCGTACGCGAATGGGCCGTCACCTCGGGCCTGTCCGACCCGGCCCGCCTGGTCCTCGCGGGCGCGTCCTGGGGCGGCTACCTCACCCTGCTCGGCCTCGGCACCCAGCCCGGCTCCTGGTCCCTGGGCCTGGCCTCGGTGCCGGTGGCGGACTACGTGACGGCGTACCACGACGAGATGGAGAACCTGAAGGCGATGGACCGCACGCTCCTGGGCGGCACACCGGAGGAGGTCCCGGAGCGGTACGCGGCCTCGTCCCCGCTCACGTACGTGGACGCGGTCAAGGCGCCGGTCTATATCGCGGCGGGGGTCAACGACCCGCGCTGCCCGATCCGCCAGATCGACAATTACGTCTCCCGCCTGGAGGCCCGCGGCGCCGTCCACGAGGTGTACCGCTACGACGCGGGCCACGGCTCCCTCGTGGTGGACGAGCGCATCAAGCAGGTCCGCCTGGAGCTGGAGTTCGCGGAGCGGCACCTGGGCTGAGGCCCGCGGTCCCGGCGCCCCGGGTCCACCGCCGGGCCCCCGCACTCCGGGCTCCCCGGGACCCGGGCCCGGGGAGCCCGGGGCGGGGCCGTACCGTAAAGGGGTGTACCGCTTCCTGCTGACGCCGCGCTGGTGGGGCATCAACGTCTTCGTCGCCCTCGCCATCCCCTTCTGCATCTTCATGGGGTCCTGGCAGCTCGGCCGCTTCGAGGACCGCGTCGAAGGCCACCGCACGGCGGAGCGGCAGAGCGAGCAGGCGGGCAAGGGCGCGGCCGCCCCGCTCACCGACCTGCTCCCGGTCACGAAGGAGACCTCCGGGAAGCGGGCCACGGTGACGGGCACGTGGGCCGACCAGTTCACGGTCCCCGACCGCGAGCTGGACGGGAAGCGCGGCTTCTACGTCCTCGGGCTCCTGAAGACCGACGCGGGCAAGGCGATCCCGGTGGTCCGCGGCTGGGTGCCGGCCGGCACGAAGGAGCCGTCCGCCCCGACCGGCGAGGCCACCCTGACCGGCGCGCTCCAGGCCTCCGAGAGCGCCGGCAGCGGCGCGGGCGCGGCCGGCGGCCTGCCCGAGGGCCAGCTCGGCATGATCAGCGCGGCCTCGCTGGTGAACCTGGTCCCGTACGACGTCTACGACGCGTGGATCACCGCCGACCGGGCCGCCGACGGGCTGCGCCCGGTCCCGCCGAAGGCCGCCCAGGGCACGGGGCTCGACCTGAAGGCCTTCCAGAACCTGGGCTACACCGGCGAGTGGTTCATCTTCGCGGGCTTCGTGCTGTTCATGTGGTTCCGCCTGTTCCGGCGCGAGGTGGAGTTCGCACGGGACGCGGAACTTGGCCTGGCGCCGTCCGACGAGACCGCCGCGGCCGGTGGCCGGCCCGGTGAGAGCGCCCCGGCCGAAGCCCGCCGTACCGCCGACGCCTGATCCACCCCGGCCGCCCGCGCCCGCAAACACCCGAGCGCGCAGCCGCACCCGCACGCACCCGAGCCCCGACCGGAAACGGCCGGGGCTCGGGCGGAGACAGGACTCGGACGCTCGGACGCGGGAAGGGCGTCCCTCAGGGTCCGTCAGCGGTTGCCCTGACGGCGGGCCTGGACCTTCTGCTGCATCCCGCGGGTCTTCGCGCTGATGGACTGCACCTCGGGCTTCGTGCCCTTGGCGCGGGCCTGGGCCGCGGAGAGCTTGGAGTGCTGGGGGTCCTTGGGGTGGTCGTGGGCGTGCTTGGCCATGATCCACTGTCCTCCTTGCGCCGGAAGCGGCATACCTCCTCCACTCTCCCCCCGGTACGGGGCTTCGGCCACTTGGCGCAATCGGCGACACTGGGGCCATGGGATTCGCCGTGATGGCCACGCTGCCCGGTCTCGTCGTCCTTCTGACGGTGATCGCGATCGTCGACCAGGTGCTGCTGCGCGCCGGCCGCGCGGGCATCCTGCCGTGGCGGAACGCGGCGCGGACGGGGCAGATCTCCGCCACCGGCTTCGAGCAGCTGCACGGTTCCCTGTCGCCGGGCAAGCAGCACGAGCTCAAGGAGCGCGAGTCGTCCCTCGTGCTGCGCGACGACGAGGACGACGGCGCGCCCCCGCACCGCGGCGTGATCGACCTCGACAGCGGCACGGCGGTCATCCGCCGCCCCCGGCCCTAGCCCGCCTTCGTTTCCGCTGCCCTGCCCCTAGACGGCCTTCAGCTCCGCCGCCCCGAACGACACGTCGAACCGGTCGCACCAGATCGACACGCTCCCGAAGTCGTCCAGGCGCACGTCGGCCGGGATCGCGTAGTTCTGGTCGCCCTTGTTGCCCTTGAGCTTGCCCAGGCTGACGTACTTGCCGTCGTCGAAGACCCGCCAGCCGGCCGTGCCCTCCTTGACGGGGGCGTCGGTGATCCAGACCCGCAGATCGGGCCCGTTGCTGGTGTCCAGGTCCGTGAGGCGCAACACCCGGGAGCCGTCGGCCAGTTCGAGCACCTGCACCGATCCGCGCGTCGCGTGCTCGTGGCTGATGAACGAGCCGCGCGCCAGCGCCTTCGGCTCCGCGGCGCCCGTACGCTCCCCGGCCCCGCCGCCCGGCTCCTGCGACGCCGTGCCGCCGCCCGGCGCCGAGACCCCCGGCGCGGCCTCGCGCACCGTCTCGTCCTGCCACAGCTTCCACGGCTGGAACCAGTACAGACCGAACCCCACGAGGACCGCGCCGGCCACCGCCGCGGTCACCAGGTACCGGGGCCTGAGAAGCCTGCGTACTCGGGACATGGGAACCTCCTCACCGGCACCGCGAACGCCGGCACCACCGACACGGCCGGACCGGCCGCTCACCGTATTCAACGGCGGGAGCGGCCGGTCCGATCGCGAGGAGCCGGTGACGTAAGACTTCCGTCATCAGGCCTTCGTCAGCAGGTGGCTGCCCTCAGGCCTCTGCCCTCAGGCCTCCGTCAGCGCTTGACGGTCTTGTTGTACGCGCGCAGCGCCCACCAGTACCCGAAGAGGCTGAGCCCGGCGCACCAGGCGAGGGCGATCCAGCCGTTGTTGCCGATCTCGCCGCCCATCAGCAGGCCGCGCACGGTCTCGTTGATCGGCGTGAAGGGCTGGTACTCGGCGAACCAGCGCAGGCCGGACGGCATCGAGTCGGGGTCCACGACCGCGCTGCCCATGAGGGGGAGCAGCGTCAGCGGCAGCGGGCCGTTGGAGGCGGACTCCACGGTCTTGGCGTTCATGCCCATGCCGGCGCACAGCCAGCTCAGACCCAGGGCCAGGAAGACGAGCAGGCCTGCGGCGGCGAGCCACTCGACGACCGAGGCGTCCGGCCGGAAGCCGATCGCGACGGCGAGGCCGGTGATCAGGACGAGAACGGCCGTGACCTGGATGGTGCTGCCGAGCACGTGCCCGCTGAGCATGGCGCCGCGGGAGATCGACATCGTACGGAAGCGGTTGATGATGCCTTCCGTCTTGTCGGTGCAGACGGACACCGCGGTGGCCACGGCACCGGAGGCCGCGGTCATCACGATGATGCCGGGCACGAGGTAGTTGATGTAGTCGTCGCGCGTGGTGCCGGGGCCGAGGGTGCCGGTCCCGATGGCGCCGCCGAAGACGTACACGAAGAGCAGCAGGAAGAGCAGCGGCATGACGATGATCGAGATCGTCATCGCCGGGTAGCGCTGCATGTGCTTGATGTTGCGGCGCAGCATCGTCAGCGAGTCGCGTACGGCGGTGGAGCGGCCGGAAGCGGCCGGGGCGGGGGTGAGGGTCGCGGTGCTCATCGGGCCGACTCCTTCGGCTGGTGGGGGAGGTGGGCGGGGTCGTCCGTCTTCGGCCGGCCCGTGAGGGTCAGGAAGACGTCGTCGAGGTCGGGGGTGTGCACGGTCAGGGACTCGGCGTGCACCTCGGTGGTGTCGAGGACGTCGAGGATCGCGCGCAGGTTGGTGGTGGAGCCGTCGCTGGGGATCTGCAGCGTGAGGGACTCCTCGTCGCTGGTGGCCACCCCGAACACCGAGGCGGCAGCGGCGAGTTGGGCCGCGTCGGCGAACTGGAGCCGCACGTGTCCGCCCGGGATCAGCCGCTTGAGCTCGTCGGCGGTGCCCTCGGCGATCAGCTTGCCGTGGTCCAACAGTGCGATGTTGTCGGCGAGTTGGTCCGCTTCCTCCAGGTACTGCGTGGTGAGGAAGATGGTGGTGCCCTGGCGCACGAGGTCGCGGATCAGGTCCCACATGATGCGCCGGCTGCGCGGGTCGAGGCCGGTGGTGGGTTCGTCGAGGAAGATGATGCCGGGCGCGGCGACCAGGGTCATCGCGAGGTCCAGCTTGCGGCGCATACCGCCGGAGAAGGTCGCCGCCGTCTTCTTCGCGGCCTCCGTGAGGTCGAAGCGCTCGAGCAGGTCGGCGGTGCGGCGCCTGCCCTCGGCCTTCGGCAGATGGTTCAGGTCGGCCATCAGCATCAGGTTCTCCTCGGCGGTGAGGAGGTTGTCCACGGCCGAGAACTGGCCGGTGACCCCGATCGACTTCCGTACGCGTTCGGCCTGTTCGACCATGTCGTACCCGGCGATCTGCGCCTTGCCGGAGTCGGCGGCGATCAGGGTCGAGAGGATCTCGACGGTGGTGGTCTTGCCGGCGCCGTTCGGGCCGAGCAGGGCGAAGATGCTGCCCTTGGGGATCGTGAGGTCGATCCCGTCGAGCACGACTTTGTCTCCGTAGGACTTGCGCAGTCCGAGGGCGGTGATGGCGGCGGGAGCAGTGGTGGACGTGCTCATGACAGCCGGCCTCCTTCGCGGGGGTAGGGGTGGTGAAGTCTCTTGTTCTGTACGGGCGTCGGGACCCGTGTTCTGTACGGGCGTCGGGCCCCGTGCGGGGCGGGTGGCACCCTCCGACGGGCGGAGGGCGCCCGGGGCGGGTCAGGCGCGGCGGATGACCACGTCGCCGACCGAGGTGCGGCCGCGGACCTCGACGGTCTCCTTCGAGGCGTCGGGTCCGGCGCTCGTGCCGAGGCTGTTGCGGACGGCGCCCGCCTTGGTGCTCACGTCGAGCCAGGCGGCCGTGCCCTCGGCGATGCCGATCTCCAGCGGGCCGACGGAGGTCTCGAAGCGGACGCTGCCGCGCTCGACCCGGCCGATCTGGATGCCGCCCGTGGAGGAGGCCGCGTCCACGTTGGCCCGTGCGGTGCCCACGCTGATCCGGCCGTTGGCGGCCTTGACCTGGAGGTTGCCGCTGATCACGCCGATGGCGCTGTCGCCGTTGCTGTTCTTCACGGTCGCCGAGCCCTCGATCTCGCCGAGGTCGATCCGGCCGGTGCCCGAGGTGAACAGGTGGTCGGGGCCGCTCGCGCGGTCCACGCGGATGTCGCCGAAGCCGGTTCTGACGCTGGCGGTGGCGACCTCGTCGATCTGGACGTTGCCCATCGAAGTCTTGACCGTGACGTCACCGAACCGGCCCTCGCCGTCGATGTAGATCATCGAGGCGTTGCTGTTCAGCGCGGAGCCGGTCGGCACGGCGATGACCACGTCGATCCCGCCGGACTTGTTGAACACCGAGCGGGACTTGGGCGCCTTGACGAGCAGCCGGCCGCCGGCGAGGCCGACCTGGGTGTTCTGCGCGGTGCGCACGTCGCGGTCGCTGCCCTCGTTGGTGGGCGTGACCTCGACCGTGGTGTCGGTGCGGTCGCTCGCGGTGATCCGCAGGTTCACCATGTCGCCCTCGACGGTGACGGTGATGGGTCCGGGGGTCTCGTAACGGGTCATGTCGGGTCCGTCCTTACGGTGCGAAGTCTGCGGTGGAAGTGAGGGGGGGCTCGGCGGGGTCTAGGTCGCCCAGCCGGTGAAGTCGCGGGCGTGGTCGGGGTGGTGGGGCGGGCCGGGCGGCGGTGCAAGGGCGGCGGCCACGGCGCGGCCGAGCCAGGCGTTGAGCGAGAGTCCGTCGCGGGCGGCGGCGGCTTCGGCCCGCACCTTGAGGTGGGCGGGGAGCCGGAGGTTGATCCGGGCGGTGCCGCCCTCGTCGGCGTCGGCGGGCGCGTCCGCTCCGGGGGCGGCCGGCGGCTCCGGAAGCGCCATCGCCGGGGCGGGGAAGGCTGTCGCCGGGGCGGGGAACGCCGTCGGCCGTACGCGCTCCGCCTCGTCCGGCTGCGGCGCGCTGACCACGAACTCGGGGTCGGTGCCCCGCAGCCGTACGGCCACGGAGCCCGGGGCGAGCTCCCTGGTCACCTCGGCCATGGCGTCCGACAGCGCGGCGAGGAGCGTGAGCCGGGCGGCCGACTCGAGCGGCCAGGTGAGCCGCTCGGCGAGGGCGTGGGTGTCCGGCCCGGCCGCCTCGGCGGCGGTCGCCAGTTCCTGGCGGAGGGTGTCCACGTACGGCGTGAGGTCCATGACGCCACTATGGCGCCATTGCGGCGCCAGGTCAAGCGGTCTTGGCGCGAGATGGTGCCAGAACGGGTCGGCCGGAGCGAGGGATTTGGCGTCTGTGCAGGTCAGGGCTGCTCCTGGTGGTCAAGAAAAAATCCCCGACCGCCGCTGTACGAGCGACGGACGGGGATCTGTGGTGCGAACCTCGGTGCGTGATGGCGCCACGTGGCGCCATGGGGGTGCGAGGGGTAGCTGCTGCCTAGCTCACCCACCCCGTGAACCCCTGGCCCGCCCCGCGCGCACGGGAGGCGGCGGGCTGCTCGTGCCGGGGCTCGGGGTGGATGGCCTGCGAGGCGGCGCGGACGAGCCAGGCGTTGACCGAGAGGCTGTCGCGCGCGGCGGCCTCCTCGACCCGGGCCTTGAGGTGGGCCGGCAGCCGGAAGTTGATCCGCGCCATCGAACCGTCGTCGGCCTCGGGCGCGACGGGCGGCGCGGGCGGCAGCGGCGCCTGGACGGGCGCGGCGGGCTGGGCCGCTGCCTCGGCCGCGGGCGGGTTCGTCACCACGAACTCGGGGTCGAGCCCGCGCAGCCGTACATCAACGGACCCCGGCGCCAGCTCACGGGTGACCTCGTCCATCGCCGCCGACAGGGCGTGCAGCAGGGTCAGCCGGGTGGCCGACTCCAGCGGCGCGGACAGCCGCTCGGCCAGATCGCGCGCCTCGGGCCCCGCGGCGTCGGCGGCGACGGCGAGCTCCTGGCGAAGGGTGTCCACATACGGCGTGAGGTCCATGCCGCCGATTATGGCGCGTGTGGCGCCATGGGGGGTGCGAGGGGTGCCATGGGGGGGGGCTTGGTGTGCGGGCGGGCGAATCGGGGCGAAGGGTGGTGGCGCCAGGGGCGGGGGTGTAGCGCAACGGGGTGCTCCGCTACCCCGTCTGTTCCCGCTGCCCCGGCTGCCGCACCTTCTCGGCCTGCTCGGTTGGGCCCTGCTCGGGCCTCCCCGGCCCGGTCCGTACTCGCTCCGCCCGCAACTCCCGTATGAGCGCCCGCACCGCGGCGGTCCGCGCCAGCTCGGGTGTGGTCACGTACCCGATCGTGCGGGTCGGGCGGCCGGGGCCGAGGTCGGCGATCTCCACCGTGGGCGGGGCGTCGCGCAGCGACAGCTCCGGCATGACCGCCATGCCACGGCCCTGCGCGACGAGGGCGAGCACCGTGCCGTCGTCCTCGGCGGTGATCGTCGCCCGCGGCAGCCAGTCCTGTGCCTTTCATGGTTCGTCGAACTGCCATCGACGCAACGGTCTGCCCGGCTGGTGGATTCCTCCGTAGCGTCCCGGCCATGACGATCACAGCACGCGTCGTGCACCAAGTGGCACGGCCCTCCGGCTTCCCGTCCGCCGACGACTTCGCCTTCACCGAGCAGCAGCTCGCCGCGCCCGCCCCGGGCGAGGCCCTGGTGGAGAACCTGCTGCTCTCCGTCGACCCGTACCACCGCGAACTCATGGACGAGGCAGGCCTGACGAGCGGCGCCGTCTCGTGGGGGCTCGGCTCCCCGCTGGAGGGCCGCTCCATCGGGCGCGTCCTCACCTCGGCCGACCCCGCCCTCGCCCCCGGCGACCTGGTGTACCACCGCGCGGGCTGGCGGACCCACGCGCTGGTGCGGGCCGACGCGGTGCGGGTGCTGCCCCGTTACGACGGGGTGCCGACGACCGCCTTCCTGTCGGTCCTCGGCGGTACGGGCCTGACGGCGTGGGTGGCTCTCACGCGTACCCTCCAACTGCGGCCCGGCACCGACCTGTTCGTGTCGGCGGCGGCCGGCGGGGTGGGCACGGCGGCCGGCCAACTGGCACGGCTGCTCGGGGCGCGGCGGATCATCGGCAGCGCGGGCTCGCCCGCGAAGGTCGAGCGCCTCGTGAAGGAGCTGGGCTTCGACGAGGCCTTCGACTACCACGACGGCCCGGTGTCCTCGCTGCTCGCGCAGGCCGCCCCCGACGGCCTGGACGCGACGGTGGAGAACGTCGGCGGCGACCATCTGGAGGCCGCCATCGGCTCCCTGCGCCCCTTCGGCCGGATCGCCTGGGTGGGCGCGGTCGCCCAGTACCACTCCCTCGGCTCCCCGCCGCCGGCCCCGCGCAACCTGTTCGACGTGGTGGGCAAGTCCCTGCGCCTGGAGGGTGTCATGGTCCGCAACCACCTCGATGCCCAGGCCGAGTTGGAGGACTTCGCCGTCCCGCACATCCGCTCGGGCGCGCTGGTGCCTCAGGAGACGGTGGTGGAGGGCTTCGAGAACACCGTGGAGGCGTTCCTGGGCATGCTGCGCGGCCGGAACACGGGGAAGATGATCGTGCGGGTGGGGACCTGACCGTCCCGTACGGGCCTCGCGATCACGTGTCGTTCAGCCCCACTGAGGTGCGGGGCCCCGCGGGCCGCGCGGCTTCGTCACGGCGCCGACGATCCCGCTGACCGCGCTGGTCGCGGCGAGGCTGCCGACCAGCACCATCATGGCGCCGACCATGTAGAGCCCGCTCGCGTCGTCCGACCAGTCGTAGACGGCGGCCGCGGTCAGCCCGGCGGTCACCCCGATGACACCGACCTGGGGGAGGCCGCGCGCGGCCGCCCAGACCACCGGCCCGAGCAGGGTCAGGACCAGCCCCGCCACCTGCCAGGCCTCGTACGGTCCGGTCGTCGAACCGTCGGGGTGCACGTCGCGCCGCTGGTCCCAGCCGAGCCAGGCGGCCCAGGCGGCGAGCGCGAACGCTGCCAGCGCCACCGTCGCGAGGCGCGGGTGGCGAGAGGTGAGGTCGTGGAGTCGCTTGTTCATGATCCCAGCCTCCGCGCAGACGGCGGGACGGACCACCGTACGGATACTCAGGTACCGGGCCGCCGGGTACTCACCCGCCGTCCGCACCCCCACCCCCCCAACCGACTCACCGCATCCCGGCCCGCTCCCGCAGCAACTCCACTCCCTCGCCCCGGAGTTCCGCGCAGTAGTCCGCGCGCCCTGTCATCGCCATCACGAGCGCCAGCGTGCCGCCCGTCACGGGCTTGCCCGACTCCGGGCCCGCCGTGAACGGCCCGTCGTCCGCCACGAGCCGCAGCCCGCCGATCCGCCCCTTGGCCACCACCACGAGGTCCGTGCCGGCGTAGTACCCGGCCACCGCGGTCAGCGTGCCGGCCGGATACGCGCGCCGGATGCCCAGCGGCCGCCGGATGTCCTCACCGTGCACCACCGTCTCGCCGAGCAGCGCGAGCGGCGGCAGCGGCGGCTTGCGCCGGCTCGGTACGGCGGCGCGGAAACGCGCCAGCGTCTCGGCCGCATCGGCGCCGAGCTGCCGCTCCAGCTGCATCGCCACCTGCCGGTCGAAGTCGAACCGGCAGCGCACCACGCCCGCGAACCACGTCACCGGGTTCAGGCGCGCGGCCGCCGTCAGATGCGCGAGCACCTCGCGCACGCTCAGCCCGGCACACAGCGACTCGGTCTCCCACCGCCCGGCGTCGAGCCCCGCGAGATCCTCTGCGAGAGCGGCCCGCTCGGCATGGATCAACGGCCATACGTCGCGGCCGCGCACCGGCCGCCGCGTCTGCTGCACCTGCTGGGTCATTCGGAAGCCTTCCGTGGGGAGACCGGGAACAGGGCAGACCGCTCCGGCACCGCAATCTCATCGCCAGGCAGCGGCCCGCCCGCGGCACAGGCCCACCACCCGACGAACAAGCAGCAGCCCTCAGTCGTGCGGAGCCTCCCCCGTCACCCGGTGATCCGCATGACTCAGCGCCTCCACCACAAGGCGGCGCACATGCCCGTCGCGCAGCCGGTAATGGACATGCCGTCCCTCGCGCCGGGTCTCCACCAGGCCGGCCAGGCGGAGCTTGGCGAGGTGCTGGCTGACCGCCGTACGGGAGGCCGTGCCCTGGCCGGTGAGCGTGCCGACGTCCGACTCGCCCTGGGCGAGCAGCCAGAGCAGATGCAGCCGGGTCGCGTCCGCGAGCATCGCGAACACCGCCGCCGCCTCGGCGAGACGGGCCGCGTCGGGGGCGTCCTGGTGGGCCGCGGGACGGGCCGGGCCCGCTGCGTCGGCGTCGGGGGAGGGCATGGGCTCAGCGTAGAGGAAACGTCATCGTGTGCACGTATGCGCACATGTATGTACGCTGAGGGGGCGGGCGCCGACCACCGGGCCCGATCCGGAGCGACCGCACCGACCCCGGAGGGACCGCCATGCCGACCGTGCTGCGTGACCGGACCTACCGCCGCCTGTTCACCGCCCAGGTCGTCGCCCTGCTCGGCACCGGACTCGCGACGGTCGCGCTCGGGCTGCTCGCCTACGACCTCGCGGGCGCGCGGGCCGGCTCGGTGCTCGGCACCGCGCTCGCGATCAAGATGGTGGCGTACGTGGGGATCGCGCCCGTGATCGGCGCCCTCGGGGCCCGGATCCCGCGCCGGACGCTGCTCGTCGGCTCCGATCTGCTGCGCGCCGGGGCCGCGTCGAGCCTGCCGTTCGTGACGCAGGTCTGGCAGGTGTACGTCCTGATCTTCGTGCTCCAGGCGGCGTCCGCCGCGTTCACCCCGACCTTCCAGGCCCTCGTCCCGGACGTGCTGCCCGCCGAGCGCGACTACACCCGCGCGCTCACCCTCTCCCGTCTCGCGTACGACCTGGAGAGCCTGTTCAGCCCGGCGCTCGCCGCCGCCCTGCTCACCCTCATGAGCTACCACCGGCTCTTCCTCGGCACCGTCGGCGGCTTCCTGGCCTCCGCGGTCCTGGTGGTCTCGGCGGTCCTGCCGAAGCCCGCCGCCGTCCCCCGCGGGCGCGGTGCCGCCACCGCCGGCATCCGCCTCTTCCTCGTCACCCCGAGCCTGCGCGCCCTGCTCGCCCTCGACCTCGCCGTGGCCGCGGCGAGCGCGACCGTCACCGTCAACACCGTGGTGTACGTACGGGATTCGCTCGGCCGCGGCACCGGCGACGTCGCCTTCGCGCTCGGCGCCTACGGTGCCGGTTCGATGCTGGTGGCCCTGCTGCTGCCGCGTCTCCTCGACCGGCTGGCCGACCGTACGGTGATGCTCGCCGGAGGCCTGCTGCTCACCCCCGTCTTCGTCGGCCTCGCGGTCATCTCAGGTCCGGGCGGCGGGAGTTGGCGATGGGCGGCGCTGCTCGGGTCGTGGGCGGCGTTCGGCGCGGCCTGCTCGACGGTGCTCACGCCCACCGGCCGCCTGATCCGCCGCGCGGCCCCGCCCGAGGAGCGTCCCCCGGCGTACGCCGCCCAGTTCTCGCTCTCGCACGCCTGCTGGCTGCTCACCTACCCGCTGGCCGGCTGGCTGGGGGCGGCGGCCGGCCTGCGGTCCGCGGTGCTCGTCCTCGGCGCGCTGGCCGCGGCCGCGGCGATCGCGGCCGTGCGGATGTGGCCCGCCGTGGACGCACCGGCGCACGTGCACCCCGAACTGCCCGCCGGGCACCCGCACGTGGCGGGCGCGGCCCGGACGGCCGGCGGCTGGCGGCACAGCCACCGCCCGGTCCGGGATGCGCTGCACCCGGCGCCTGCCGGCTAGCGACCGCACCCGCCTGGTCACCGTCACCGGCGGGCACCCGTCCCCTCAGCCCGCCACCGCCAACTCCCGCTCAGGCACCCGCAGATACCCACCCCGCTCCAGCAACCCGACCGCCCCCGCACACAGCACCCCCGTCGCGGCCAGCGCCACCCACGGCAGCCACACCACCCCGGTGTCGAACAGCGCGCCCACCCCCAGGTTCCCGACGGCGATCGCGATCCCGGACGCGGTGTTGTACGCGCCGTAGTACGTGGCGACCAGGCGCTCCCCGGACAGCCGCACCACGGTGTCCATCTCGAACGGGTAGAGCAGCGCCCCGCCCCAGGCGAGCAGCGCGGCACACAGCACGAGCCCCGTCACCGCGTACACCCGCGCACCGAAGCCGTCCGCCGCCTGCGCGCCCTGCCCGTACAGCCCGGGCAGCACCGGCAGGAACGCCGCCCCCATCACCGCAAGGCCCAGCGCGATGGCCCGCGGCCCCGAGAGCCGGCGCTTCGCCCAGGCCGTCAGCTTCAGCTGGCCGGACAGCGCGGCCAGCGCGGACACCGCGAAGACCGCCCCCGTGACCAGGCCGGTCCGCTCGCCGAACACCTCGCGCGCCCGCAGCGGCAGGGCGAGGTACACCTGGAAGGCGAGCACGTAACTGCCCGACATCGCCACCGCGAAGAGCAGGAACGGGCGGTTCGCCGCGATCGAGCGCCAGTCCGCGAGCACCGCACGCCAGGCCGGCTCCGCGCTCCGGTCGGCCGGTGCCCGCGCGGGCAGGGCCCGGGCCTGGAGCAGAGCGAGCGCACCGAAGATCACCGCGGAGGCCGCGCACACCGCCCTGAAGTCCCAGGCGAGCAGGGCGAGTCCGGCGAGCGGACCGACCAGGATCCCGGCCTGGTAGAAGACGTTGAACGCGGCGAAGGCCTCCACCCGCCGCTCCTCGCCCGCCTCGGCCGCGAGGTAGGCCCGTACCGCCGGATTGAACAGCGCGCCCGCAAGACCGGTCAGCGCCGAGGCCACGATCAGCGCGGGCAGCGACTGCGCGAAGCCGAGCAGCGCGAAGGCCACCGTCCGCAGCCCGCACCCGGCCAGGATCATCGGCTTGCACCCGTAGCGGTCGGCGAGCGTGCCGCCGACCAGGAACATGCCCTGCTGCGAGAGGTTCCGCACCCCGAGCACCAGTCCCACCGCCCAGGCCGCGAGCCCGAGTCCGTGCCCGAGGTGGTCGGCGAGGTAGGGCATCAGCATGTAGAAGCCGAGGTTGATGGCGAACTGATTGACCATGAGCAGCCGTACGGCCGGATCGAAGGACGCGACCTGCGCGCGCAGCCCCTTCACCGGACACCCGCCCCGCGCGCCGCGACCGCGGTCCTGCCGAGCGGATCGCGCACGCGCCGGCACCGCGTCCAGTGCGTCACCGCACGGGCGCCGGGGTCCGCGATCTCATCGGGCTCCGGCCGCGGCACCGCATCCGAAATCCCTTGCTCCGCACACCAGTTGTCGTTGTAGACCGTCTCCAGATAGCGGTACGGGCCGTCGGGGAACACCGCCGCGATCCGCGTCCCGGGCGCCGAGGTGCGCGCCGCCCAGCCCGCGACCAGCGCGACCGCGCCCACGCTCCAGCCGCCCGAGGCGTAGTGCCGCCGCGCCAACTGGCGGCAGGCCCACACCGCTTCACCCGGCGCCACCCAGTGCACCTCGGCGAAGGCCCCGTAGTCCACGTTCGCCGGATGGATGCTGGAGCCGAGCCCGCGCATCAGGCGCGGACCCGCGGGCTGCCCGAAGATCGCCGAGCCGACCGCGTCCACGCCGATCACGCGCAGGCCGGGGGAGTGCTGCCGCAGTCCGGCGGCGATCCCGGCCGAGTGCCCGCCGGTGCCCACGGCCACGACGAGGATGTCGATCCGGCCGAGCTGGGCGGTGAGTTCGGCGGCGAGCGGCGCGTAGGCCGCGACGTTGTCCGGGTTGGCGTACTGGTCGGGGCAGTACGCGCCCGGGGTGGCGGCGAGCAGCTCGGCCACCCGCGCCTTGCGGGCCTCCTGCCAGCCGCCGGTGGGATGCGGCTGCTCGACGCGGTCCACCTGCGCGCCGAGCGAGGCGAGCAGCCGCACCATCGCCGGCTCCATCCCGGGGTCGGACACCACGGTGACCGGATGTCCGTACGTGAGCCCGGCCAGGGCGAGGCCGAGCCCGAGTGTGCCGCTGGAGGACTCGATCACGGGCGCACCCGGCGCGAGCTCCCCGCGGCGCCGGGCCTCGCGGATCATGTGCAGGCCCGGACGGTCCTTGATGCCGCCGGGGTTGGCCCCTTCGAGTTTGGCGAAGAAGCCGCGCCCGTGCGGCGCGAAGGGCTGGTCCACCCACAACACCGGGGTGTTGCCCACCAGTTGGGCGGGGTGCCGGGCGACGACCGGGACGGGGGTGTGCACGGCGGGGCCGGGGGAGTCCGGCACGGGGTCGAGGGGGTCGAGCTGTTCGAGCAGGTGCAGGGCGTTCATGGCGTACGGCTCCTACGTGCCGTGGGCGCGCGAGGGCGCGGGGCACGGGATGAGAGGGCGGTTCGGGTACACGCGGACGCACCTCGGCCGCACCGCCTCCCGGTTGGGAGAGGAGGGTGGCGCGAGGTGCGGGGGCGTGCCTACAGCCGCCAGATGCCGAGCGAGGACCGGTCGCCGTCGCAGCCGGGAGGCCCGGCGGGTGGGCGGACGGCCCGCACGGGCGGCGCGCGGTGCGCGTCGTGGACCGCGGGCGCGGAAACGAACACGGCTGGCAGCTCGGGCAGTTGAGGCTCCTGCGCGCCGCCCGGGTCGCGCGGCCGGTCCACGCTGTGGTCGACGTGCCGGCTTCCGTCGTGCTCGTGAGCGGGGTTGGGGGTGAGCTGCTCGGGGTTGGGGGCTAGCTGCCCGGGGACCGCTGTGGGCGGGGCCGTCCCGGCCCCGGCGTCCTGTCCCGCGCCCTCGTTGTGCCCGGCGCCCGGGCCCGCGTCCTGCCCGGCGGCCTGATGCGGACCGGCCGCCGCGTGGTGCGCGGGCGGGCAGATCGCGACGACCCCGACGTGCGGCCCGGCGAACGGGGCGCTGTGCGCGGCGCTCGCGAGATGGGCCGTGATGAGCACGGCGAGCAGCGGCACGAGCGCGAGACGGCCCCGCCGCACCGCCCGCACCAGCACCCGCCACGCCTCGATCATGTGCCGACCGTAATTCAGCCGTTACGTGACGTCACGTTTCTGCGGGGCCGGATCGCCCGTACGTGGCGGGTCCGCGGGCTTGTGCGATGCTCGACCGGGACCGGCGCGTCACCCGTAGCCGACTGCCGCCACCAGCTATTCGGAGGCACCAGATGACCCGCTCGAACGAGATCGCGCCGCAGGGCGGCGGTGAGAGCCAAGTCGCCTTGCCTGACCGGGTGTACGAGCTTGCCCCGGCGCCCGGACGCGGGCGCGTGAGCGCCTTCGGGGAGGCCGTGACCAGGGACGGCGTCACCGTCATCCCGGTCGCCGAGATCTTCGACTTCGGCGGCGCGACGGGCCCGGACGGGCAGGGGCAGGGTCGTGGGCAGGGGCAGGGAAGCGGGCCGGGTGCGGGCGCGATGTCGGGCGCCCACCCGATCGGCTACATCGAGATCAGGAACGGCACGGCCACGTACCACCCGCTGCGCACCCCCTGGCAGCGCGTCGCCCTCCCGCTGGCCGCCCTCGCGGCGGGCGCGGCGGTGCCCGCGCTGGTCCGGTGGCTCGGCCGGTGGAGCCGCTAGCCGTCGGGTGAGGGAGGCCGGAAGCCGGCCGGGGGCCGGCGGCCTCAGTACGCCACCGTGGCGCAGTACCGCTCCGCCCACGCGGACGGCCCGTGGGAGTTGGCTGCGCGGACGGTCACGCAGATCTCGTCCCCGGAGAAGGGGCCCTTGATCGTGTAGCTGGTGGCGGCCGTGGAGTACGTCGTGTCCACGTTCTTCTGCGTGAAGTTGCTGCCCTTGTTGGTGTAGTGGATGTCGTAGCGGGTCGCGCGCGGGACCGCGTTCCAGCTCACCTTGATGGGCATGTCGCAGGCGCCGACACAGGAGTTGACGTACTTCAGGTCGTACGCGGTGAGGTTCGGCGGCGGGGAACCCGCGGCGGATCCGCCCCCGCCGTCGGACCCCGACCCCGAGCCGGATCCCGAACCGGACCCGGATCCCGAACCCGAGTCCGCGCCTCCGGCCGCGGCGGCGGAGCCCTCGCCGGTCGGTGCGCCGCCCGAACCCTGCGCGGCGCCGTCCGAACTCCCGTCGCTCTCCCGGGCGTTCGGGCTGTCACCGCCCTGCCCGTCCTCCTTGCCCTTGCCCTTGTCCTTGCTCCCGTCCTCGTCCGGGCCCTTCTCGCCGCCGGAGGGCGAACCCGACGGCGTACGGGCGGACTCGCTCCCACCGGGCGTCGCACTGGCGCTGCTGCCCGGCGGCTGCGCACGGCTGCCGTCCCCGCCGTTCCCGAACGGCTGGAGCAGGGCGACCGTGCCGCCGCCGACGGCGAGCACCGCGACGACGGGCAGCACGACGACCGTGCGGCGCCGCCGAGGCCGTCCCTCGCGGGTCGCGGTGCCGGCCCCCGCTCCCGTGCCGCCTCCGGTGTCCGCTCCTGCACCTTGTGGCCTGAGCCCGACGGTCGCGCGGTCCGCTGGGGCCGCCGGGTCCGCTGCCGCCGCCCGTACCGCCGGCGCCGCGCCCTCCTCACGCAGCGGCGAGGCCTCCGCATCAAGCAACTGGGCGGACTGCTGGGCGAGTTGAGCGATCACCGCGGCGGGCAGCCACGCGCCACGTGCCGTGACCGGCCGCGGCAGCTCCGGGTCCGCCACCAGCTCCTCGACGCCCGGCCGCAGCGCGGCGTCCTTGGTCAGGCAGCGCGCGATCAGCGCCCGCAGCGCCGCGTCCTCGACCTCCGCCAGATCGGGGTCGCCCTCCACGATCTGGTACATCACCGCGTGCTGGTTGCTCGCCCCGTGCCCGAACGGCAGCCGCCCGGTGGCCGCGTACGTCAGGACGCAGCCGAGCGTGAACACATCGCTCTTCACTCCCGCGCGCTGCCCGCGTATCTGCTCCGGCGACATGAACCCCGGCGATCCGACGGCCATCCCCGTGCTGGTGAGCAGCGACTCGACGGAGGCGTCGAGCGCCCGCGCGATCCCGAAGTCGATGACCTTGGTGCCGTCGACGGTCAGCATCACGTTGGACGGCTTGAGGTCGCGGTGCACGATGCCGGCGCCGTGGATGTCGGTCAGCGCCTTCAGGAGGCCGTCGGCCAGGGCGTACACGGACTCGGCCGGCAGCGGTCCGTGCCGCCGTACGACCTGATCGAGCGAGAGCCCCGGAACGTAGCCGGTCGCCACCCACGGCGGTTCGTCGTCCGGGCCGGCGTCGAGCACCGGCGCCGTGTGGCGCTCGCCGACCCGCCGGGACGCCTCGATCTCCTGGCGGAAGCGCGCCCTGAACTGGCGGTCGGAGACATGCTCCTCGTGGACCACCTTCACGGCCACGGTCCGCCCGCGTTCGGTCCGCGCGAGGAACACCCGGCCCATCCCGCCCGCGCCCAGCCGTCCGAGCAGCAGATACGGGCCGATGCGCGCGGGGTCGCCCACCGCGAGCGGCGTGATCCCGCCGTCCGTCCCGTCGCCGGTCCCGTCGCCGGTCCCGTCGCCCGTCCCGCCGTCCGTCCCGTCGTCCGCGCCGTCGTACGTCCCGCTCATGATGTTGTCGCTCCCCCGACTCCGCGCGCCTGGTCCCGGCGCAACGCCGTTGAGGATAAACGGAGTTGGCCGCGGCGAGGCAGGCACCCCTGTATTGACAGTCATCGATGCAGGGCGCACTGTTGATTCGAGAAATCTCGAATCAGTGGAGGTGTGTCATGGCCGATGACTCCGCGGATCTGCGCAAGGCCGTGCGCGAGCGCTACGCGGCCGCCGCCTTGCGCGCCGGAACCGCCCCGGCCGGCAGCGGGCGGACTGCCGGGTGTTGTGGCGATGCGTGCTGCGGCCCGGGGGACGTGGTGGAGGCCGGGTTCGGATCGGCCCTGTACGCGGCGCAGGAGCGCGAGACCCTTCCGGTCGAGGCGCTCGCGGCCTCGCTGGGTTGCGGGAACCCCACGGCCGTAGCCGAACTGCGCGCCGGGGAGAGGGTGTTGGATCTCGGCTCCGGCGGGGGCATCGACGTCCTGCTGTCGGCCCGGCGGGTCGGCCCCGGAGGCCGCGTGTACGGCCTGGACATGACCGACGAGATGCTCGCGCTCGCCCTGGCCAACAAGGAGAAGGCCCGTGCGGACAATGTCGAGTTCCTGAAGGGGTCCATCGAGGCGGTCCCGCTGCCTGCCGGCACCGTCGACGTCGTCATCTCGAACTGCGTGGTCAATCTGTCGACGGACAAGCGGGCCGTGTTCGCCGAGATGTTCCGCGTGCTGGTCCCGGGCGGCCGCATCGGCATCGCGGACGTGGTGGCCGAGGACGCCCTCACCGCCGAGCAGCGCGCCGAGCGCGGCGAGTGGACCGGCTGCATCGCGGGCGCGCTCTCCTTCGCGGAGTACCGAACGGGCCTCGCCGACGCGGGATTCACGGACGTCGACCTCGCGCCGACGCACCAGGTCGCGGACGGTATGCACTCGGTGGTCATCCGCGCGTCGAAGCCGGCAGCTGCGGAGCCCGCAGCCGCGGAGTCCGCAGTCGCGGAGCCCGTCGAGGCGTCGGACGTGCGGGGCTGACCGGGGCGTCGGACGTGCGGGGCCGGCCGGGGCGTTGGAAGCGCGGGGCCGGCCGGGGCGGGTCTACGAGGCGTCGATCTCCGCGATCAGCGTCTCGATCCGCTCCCTGATCGCCTCGCGGATGGGCCGTACGGCTTCGACGCCCTGGCCGGCCGGATCGTCGAGCTGCCAGTCGAGGTACTTCTTGCCGGGGAAGACCGGGCAGACGTCGCCGCAGCCCATCGTGATCACGTAGTCGGAGGACTGCACCGCCTCCGTGGTGAGCACCTTCGGGCGCTGGGCGGAGATGTCGATGCCGACCTCCCGCATCGCCTCCACCGCCGCCGGGTTGACGTGCTCGGCGGGCAGGGATCCGGCGGAGCGCACCTCGACCCTGTCGCCCGCGAGGTGGGAGAGGAAGCCGGCGGCCATCTGGGACCGTCCGGCGTTGTGCACGCAGACGAACAGCACGGAGGCTGCGGGGGTCGACGTCATCGCTTCTTCCTTCGTCGGCTCGCGATTCGGCTCGCGGTTCGGGTCCGGGTCGGTGCCCACGGTTCGGGCCGCGGCCGCTCTCGGCGGTACGGTCCGGACCGCTCCCGTCGGTTCAGTCCCTGCTGGTATCAGCATCGGCTGATGTGACAGTATCAGCCCATGCTGACATCAGTCGACGCTGAACTGATGCGGGTGCTCGCCGACCCGCTCAGGCTCCGGATCGTGACGCTGCTCGCCCGCGAGACCCTCTGCACCACGCACCTGGTCGAGGAGACCGGCGCCAAGCAGACCAACCTCTCCAACCACATGAAGGTGCTGCGCGAGGCGGGCGTCGTGGAGACCGAGCCGTGCGGCCGGTTCGTCTACTACAGGCTGAGGCCCGCGATCCTCGACGCCCTGGCCGGCTCGCTCGGCGAACTGGCCGCCACTGCACGGGAAACCGTGGAGACCGGACGCAAGAGGGCCTGCTGATGACCTCCACCGAACCCGTCACGACCGGCGGAGGGGATACGGAGGAGGCGGGCGTCGTCGCGCGCCTGTCCACCCTGGACCGCTTCCTCGCCGTCTGGATCCTGCTCGCCATGGCGCTCGGCCTGGGCCTCGGCCGGCTCGTCCCCGGCCTGGGCGACGTGCTGGCCGCCGTGGAGATCGGCGGCATCTCGCTGCCGATCGCGCTCGGCCTCCTGGTCATGATGTATCCGGTCCTCGCCAAGGTGCGCTACGACCGGCTCGATGCCGTCACCGGCGACCGCAGGCTCATGGTCTCCTCGCTGGTCGTCAACTGGGTGGCCGGGCCCGCGGTGATGTTCGCGCTGGCCTGGATCTTCCTGGCCGACCTGCCGGAGTACCGCACGGGGCTGATCATCGTCGGCCTCGCCCGCTGCATCGCGATGGTGATCATCTGGAACGACCTCGCGTGCGGTGACCGCGAGGCAGCCGCCGTCCTCGTGGCCCTCAACTCGGTCTTCCAGGTGCTGGCGTTCGGCCTGCTCGGCTGGTTCTACCTCGACCTGCTGCCCGGCTGGCTCGGCCTGGGCGAGGGGCAGGCGCTCGACATCTCGATGGTGAAGATCGCGGCGAACGTCCTCGTCTTCCTCGGCATCCCGCTCCTCGCGGGCTTCCTCACGCGGCGCCTCGGCGAGCGCAGGCTGGGGCGCGAACGCTACGAGTCCGGCTTCCTGCCGAAGATCGGGCCGTGGGCGCTCTACGGGCTGCTCTTCACGATCGTCATCCTCTTCGCCCTCCAGGGGCGGACGATCACCTCGCAGCCGCTGGACGTGGCGCGGATCGCGCTGCCGCTGCTGGTGTACTTCGCGCTGATGTGGTTCGGGACCTTCGCCCTGGGCAAGGCCGTCGGGCTCCCGTACGACCGCACGGCCACCCTCGCGTTCACCGCGGCGGGCAACAACTTCGAACTCGCCATCGCCGTGGCCATCGCCACCTTCGGCGTCACGTCCGGGCAGGCGCTGTCCGGTGTCGTCGGGCCGCTCATCGAGGTGCCGGTGCTCGTCGCGCTCGTCTACGTATCCCTGGCCTGGCGGCGGAAGTTCACCGCGGGCTGACCGGCGCGGCACCATGCGAGCGGCCGGGCACCACCGACGGGTGGTGCCCGGCCGCGCGCGTGAAAGGCGGGTCAGCGACCCGCGGCGGTGAGGACCTGCCCCATCGCGGCGAGCACGCCCGGCTCCACGCGGTAGTACACCCAGGTGCCGCGCCGCTCGGAGCTGAGCAGGCCGGCGTCCTTCAGCTTCTTGAGGTGGTGCGAGACGGTCGGCTGCGACACTCCGACATCCGAGATGTCGCACACACACGCCTCACCGCCCTCGTGCGAGGCGACCAGCGAGAACAGCCGCAGCCGCACCGGGTCGCCGAGCGCCTTGAACATCTTCGCGGCCCGCTCGGCCTCCTCGGCGTCCAAGGGCCGCTCGGTCAGCGGCGGGCAGCACGGGGCCACCCCTTCGTCCGGCTGGTCCAGGACGGGCAGTTCGGCGGCGCGTGAGGTCGGCATGCCTCAATATTGACATCCGTCGAATCAGCATGGCAAGCTCACCGCATCGCCTGATTCGACAGATGTCAAATCAGCGGTCGCCGACAGGCGGCCGTCGCGGCAGCGACCGCTCGGTACGCCCGCGCCACCGCAACCCCTGCGCACCACCCGCCCCGTCCTCGGAAACCACCAAGCCCTGGAGAACGTGATGAGCGAGAGCACCCCCGCCTCCCTGCCGACCGTGGTCATCGGCGCCGGCCCCGTCGGCCTGGCCGCCGCCGCCCACCTCGTGGTGCGCGGCATCCAACCGCTCGTGCTCGAAACCGGGGCCGCCGCCGGCAGTGCCGTCCGCGCATGGGCGCACGTACGGCTGTTCTCGCCCTGGTCCGAGGTCGTCGACGAAGCCGCCGAGAAGCTCCTGGCCCCCACTGGCTGGGTCCGCCCCGACGGCGCCGCGTACCCGACCGGCGGCGACTGGGCCGAGCGCTACCTGCAGCCGCTCGCCGACGTCCTGGGCGACGCGGTCCGCTACGGCGCGACGGTCACCGGCGTCTCCCGCTCCGGCCGCGACCGCGTCGTGGACGCCGACCGCGAGCGGCAGCCCTTCACCGTCCACGTCCGGTACGCGGACGGCCGCGAGGAGCGCCTTCGCCCGCGCCGTCATCGACGCCTCCGGCACGTGGTCCACGCCCGGCCCGCTCGGCGGTGACGGCCTGCCCGCCCTCGGCGAGCAGGGGGCCGCCGACCGTATCTCCTACCGTGTGCCCGACCTCGACGACCCTGCGGTGCGGGCCCGTTACGCGGGCCGGCGCACCGCCGTCATCGGCTCCGGGGCCTCCGCGTTCACCGCCCTCGCACAGCTGGCCGGCCTGGCCGGGGAGGCTCCGGGCACGCACACCACCTGGATCCTGCGCCGCGGCATCTCCGGATCCACCTTCGGCGGCGGTGCGGCGGACCAGCTGCCCGCCCGCGGTGCCCTGGGTCTTGCCGCCAAGGCCGCCGTCGACGCCGGCCACGCCGACGCGGTGACCGGTTTCCGTACGACAGCGGTCGAACGGACCGACGACGGCCGGCTCGTCCTGGCGGCCGAGGACGGACGCCGCCTCGAACCCGTCGACGAGATCATCGCGCTCACCGGTTTCCGGCCCGACCTCTCCTTCCTCGCCGAACTCCGCCTCGGCCTCGACGAACGGCTTCAGGCCCCTGTCGCCCTCGCCCCGCTCATCGACCCCAACGTCCACTCCTGCGGCACCGTCTACCCGCACGGCGTGAACGAGCTCTCCCACCCGGAGCAGGACGTATACCTGGCCGGCATGAAGTCGTACGGCCGCGCCCCCACGTTCCTCGCGATGACCGGGTACGAGCAGGTCCGCTCCATCACGGCGGCGCTCGCCGGGGACCGGGCCGCCGCGGAGCGCGTGGAACTCACCCTGCCCGAGACCGGCGTGTGCGGCGGAGCCGGCCTGTTCGACGGCCCGGCCGGCCCGGAGACCGCCGAGGGGTGCTGCGGAGCCCCCGCCACCTTGCAGATCGGCGCACCCGACTCGTCCTCGCAGGGCGGCTGTTGATGACCTCCACCGGACCCGCAACTAGGGTGCACGAATGACGTCGATCAAGAAATTCCAGGTCACCTTCGACTGCGCCGACCCCGAACGTGTCGCCCTCTTCTGGTGCGAGGTGCTCGGATACGTCGTGCCGCCGCCCCCGGAGGGCTTCGCCTCCTGGACCGAGTTCGACCAGTCGCTCCCGCCGGAGCAGCAGGGCTCCGCTTTCGCCTGCGTCGACCCCTCCGGCGAGGGCCCGCGCCTGTTCTTCCAGCGCGTGCCGGAGGGCAAGGTGGTGAAGAACCGCGTGCACCTCGACGTGCGCGTCGGCACGGGCCTGGTGGGCGACGAGCGCTTCGCGGCCCTGGATGCCGAACGCGCCCGCCTGGAGAAGCTCGGCGCGACGGTCGTCCTCGTCCAGCGCGCCGACGGCTTCAACGAGTCCTGCATCACGATGCAGGACGTGGAAGGAAACGAGTTCTGCCTCGACTGACCCCCGAAGGCGGCCGTCCCCAGGGCGGCCGCCACCCCGACGGAGGTTCCACGATGACCCTCGAACCGGACACCGGACACACTCCGCCGTCGGCTCCGCCTGCCTGGATCCCTACATCCTGCACCCTGCCCACCGAGGCCCGGCCCTTGCGCCTCGCAGAATGGGACGCCCTCTTCAGCACACACCTGAGGTCCCTCACCCACCCGGACCCCTGCCACCTGCGCCTCACGCTGAAGCCGGCGCCGGAAGCCGAAGCCTTCTCCGAACTCGCTCACCACGTGCGCGACTTGACGGATCACGAAGCTGCCTGCTGCTCCTTCTTCACCTTCACGGTGACGACCGAGCTCGCAGCGAAGGCGGTCCACCTGGAGGTCGCCGTGGACGAACCCCACGCCCCGGTGCTGACCGCCTTGAGGCACCGAGCGGCGGCGGCCGCCCCCGGCCTCCTCAGCACTGCCAGAGAAACGCAGCCTTCACACAGGCCCGACAGCTGAAGACATAACTGAGCCCACCGCCACCGAAGTTGGCACTGGTCTCGTGGTCGTACCCCTCTTCGAGGGAGGCCAGGAAGGCCATCGGCTCGGCACACCCCGGGCAGTCGGGCGTCTCGTCCCCTTGCAGCCAGACCACGTCACCGCCCAGCTGCCCCAACACCTTCTCCCCGTCCCCGACTTCACCTTCGGGCCGCGGCAGCAACAGGGAGACCGCACCGAGCAGCGTCTCCCCCTCGGCAGGCACGACCGCAGGCGCCAACTCGGCGAGCCCACCGGTGAACAGATACGCCCGATTCCCCCCACCCACGGCATCCCAGTCATCACACAACCCGGGATCGTTCTGACAGAAGAACACCGACACGGCCTCCGACGCCGCCGCCTCCTCCCCGCCCCCGACAGGCAGGTGGGCGAGGAACTGCATGGCCCCCTCGCACTCGGCGCACTCGGGCCACTCGAACCCGTCCGGCACGAGCGGCACCCCGCCGGTACGGAGCACGGGCGCGTCAGCAGCGGTCTCCCCGCCGTAGGTCAGCAACATGCGCACACCCTAACGACCTCCCGAGCGCGCCCTCCCGCCCGCTAGTGTCGGCCCCATGTCCAGCCCAGGAGACGTACCGCCGGAGATCCTGAACCGCCTGCGCCCGATCTGCGGTCAACTGCCCGAGGCGTACGAGGAGCCGGCCTGGATCGGCCTGCGCTGGCGCATCCGCACCCGGACCTTCGCCCACGTCTACGCCCCGGACCCGGACCGCCACCCGGCCTACGCCCCGTACGCGACCGCGGACCGCGAACTGACCGTGGTGTCCTTCCGCGTCCCCGCCGACGACCTCCTGGGCCTCACGGTCGCAGGCTTCCCCTTCCTGCGCGCCGGCTGGGGCCAGAACGTCGCCGCCGCCATCCTCGGCGACCACACGGACTGGCAGGAACTCACCGAACTCCTCACGGACAGCTACCTCCAACTGGCCCCGAAATTCCTGGCGTCCAGGGTGCTGCTTCCCGAGGGGCTGCAGTGAAGTGGCCGCCAGCAGGTGGTTGATCGAGTCGGCGTCCTGGCCGAAGCTGTCGGCTGGATGGTCGGGATATCTGCTGCTGGAGAAGGGATCTCCCGGCCATGGAACAACCGACACCGGACGCTGTCACCTCCCCCGCATGCACAAGCCTGCGGCGGTAGTTCACCGCGCCCGACGCGTCGAAAAGCCCAAGCCGGAACCTCGTGATCTGGCCTACGCTCGGCCAGCCTGCTTCAGCCGACATGCAGTGAACCCGCGGTACCGGCCGCGAGCGGGTCAACGACCCAGGGAGGGGCCGATGTGGGATGGGGCGTTCTACCGAGTCCGGCGTGACGGCTACGAGATCTGCTTCGTGCCCAACGCCGGAGTCCCCCTCGACGAGATCGATGACGTCGACATGTGGGTGACCTTCGACGACGGCCGGCGCTGGTCGGGGACCATCTGCACCCTGGACGACGTCCGCCGCACCATGGACCGCTGGCAGCAGACAGGGGAATGCCTCGGCGGCCGCTACTTTTTCATCTGGGACGGCCTCATCGTCCGAGACCGAGGCATCTCCGGCATGGTCGAGGTCGTCGACGACCTCGTGCGGACCGGCCACTACAGATCCGCCCTCCGCGAACTGGGTCCGGAAGGGCCGTGAGACGCCCGCTGTGCGTACGCCGGATTGCGTCCCCTGCCTCCACGGGTCAAGGGGAGACAGGCTGAGCCTGCGGAGTCTGCTGCACGAGCACCGCGGTGGCACGTTCGAGAAGGTCGATCAGCGCCGCGTGTTCCGCGTCGGTGAAGGCGTCGGAGAGTGCGCGTTCGAGGACGACCACCTCTCGGTAGGCGAGGGTGAGCAGACGCTGCCCTTCATCGGTCAACGCGGCGATGAGGACCTTCGCATGCATGGGGGAGGGCGTGCGGTCGATCAGACCCTTCTTCTGCAGACCCGTGAGCACGCTCGCCATCGTCTGCTGTGTGACACCACATGCCCGAGCCAGCTGGGCCCCGGAGTTGCCACCCTCGCTGGAGAGCAGAAGCAGCACGGAGTACTGCGTCATGGTCAACCCGTAGCCCCGCAGCACGGCTTCGTGATGCGCCATGAGCGCCTGCTCCGCGCGACGGATGCGCGAGCACAGCAGGTCTTGCGCCGGACTCTCGGCCATCCCGCCTCCCTTTTATCAGCTACCTGTGTTGACTCAGCCAACTGATACTCGTAGCGTCTTCCTGTCTCAGGATACTGATTCAGCTCAGGAGGCTGAAAATGAAGGCAGTTGTTCTCGGAGCCGACGACGCGTTCACCCTCGCCACCGTCGACGAACCCCGGCCCGGGCCTGGTGAGGTGGCCATCCGCGTGCAATACGCCGGCCTTCAGTGGGGCGACGTGCTCGTCCGTAACGGTCACTTCCCCGTCCCCCGTCCGTTTGTGCCGGGATTCGAGGCGGCCGGACGCATCACCGCCGTCGGCGCAGGTGTCGATCCTGACCGCGTCGGCGAACACGTTGCCGTACTGACCAGCGGCGGCGCTTTCGCCGAGGTCGTGGTCGCACCCGCCCCACTCGCCTTTCCCGCACGCGGCCTGGATGCGCGTACAGCAGCAGCGTCCGGCTGGGCCGCGCCTACCGCCTACGACTTGATCCACACAGTCACCCGGGTCCGATCCGGGGAGAGCGTCCTCATCCATGCCGCCCTCGGCGGTGTCGGCAGCCTGGCGGCTCAATTCGCCCGAGCCGCCGGAGCCTCTCGCGTCATCGGTACAGTCGCCGACCCGGACCAGGCGGAGTACGCCTCCCGGCTCGGCTACGACCGGCTTGTGTCACGCCACGAGTTTCCCGCCTCCCTCGGCGGTGACACCTTCGACGTGATCCTCGATCCGATCGGGGGCCCGACCCGCCTGGCGAACGTGGACCACCTGGCCCCGCACGGCCGCCTTGCCGTCTACGGCAACATGGCAACCTTCGAGCCCGTACGGATCGGCACGAACGACCTGCTCATGTCCGGGCAATCCGTTCTGACCTACAACGGCAGTCTGCTCAGCCGGACCCACCCTGAGCGCATCGCCGACGCTGCAGGCAAGGCCCTGCGACTACTGGCCGACGGGCAGGCCGGCATCGACATCAGTGCCGAGTATGAGCTGGCCGAACTCGCCACAGGTATCGAGCGGTTGGCCAAGGGCGGCACTCGCGGCAAAGGCATCGTCCGCATCGCCTGAGCGCGATGGTTCGCCGACATCCGGGTTCTTGGCGGAGTGTGGTCTGCGCACTGACGGCGGCAACTCGGTACGCCCTCGATGCGCATGAAGCACTCGACCCCGCATGTCCTGCCTGACGCTGCTCCGACGGAGCCTGGAGGCAGCCTGATCGAGCTGTCGTACCTACGCCGCGGCCCGGCTCGTAGGCTGTCGACCTACGCAGAAGGCGGAGGTCATGGACATACCGAACGTCATCGGGGACTGGCAGGAGTACCAGTCCGAGCAGTGGGCCGGCCTGAGGGTCCGTGTGCACAGCCTTAAGAAGCGGGAGCCACCGCGCGGTCGCGATGACGACGCGAAGGGTCTGACATACATCACCTTCCAGGTGACCTTCGAGAACCGCGGTACCACCTTCTTCAACATCGACCTCTTCGACCATCCCCAACACTTCGACGTGAGGGTGGGCAGAGACGGACTGGGAGCGTACGTGGACGAGCGTGCCTCCAGCGGCATCTACGACTTCAACCTGTATCCGCAACGCAGGGCCACAGCAGTGGTCTTCGCGGCGGCGCCCACTGCCCAGCTCAAGCAGCTGGCAATTCAGATCAGCCCCGGTATCGACGACGATCAGTCGTTCGGATACGTATGGGTAGGTGGCCTCGGCGTGCACGAAGGCTCTACGCGCGGCAGCTCACGCGCGTCGAACTCGACGTCGGGTGTGGCCCACGAGGTGGAGCGCTTCTTGCAAGACGAGGCTCCTGGGAGCTGACGCCCTGCACGGCCATGCGTTGGCATGTGCCGTTGAAGCGTGCGTCAGGGCCTCTGCCTCACGTCGGCCGACGCTTCGGCGGCACCGGTCCTGGGATCACGTCGAGGTTCAAGTGCTCCTTGAACAGGTGGACCAGATTGGCGCCGTCCAGTAGTTCGAGACGCCCGTGCTCGTTGGCGAACGCCTCGCTGGCCCGGCCAAACCATGAGGTCGTCACGAGGATGCCCTTGGCCGCCCGCTTGTGTTCCACGACGCCGGCCAGGGCCGAGACGGTCTCGAACGGCACCACGTTCTTGGTGCGCTTGGCCTGGATGACGCACAGGCCCTTCATCACCGGGTCGGTGTTCATCGCGATGGCGTCCACGCCCTCGTCCTTCGAGGGCTGAGTGTTCACGCTGTCCAGGCCGATGGCCTCGAACAACTGCCGGATCAGGTGCTCGAACTCCGTGGGCGTCAGGTCCATGAGCACAGGGCGGCTGTCCAGCCCTGCAACGACGTCCAGGCTGTCCATGAGCCGGAACTTACTGAGGTCAAAGGTGACCAGAGGCCGCACCGGCTCCAGCTCGTACGGGTTCGGTGAGATCAGCGAGCGCAGCCGCTTCAAGCAGGCACGTGGGTCCACCTGCGTCAGGACCAGCTGCGCGAACTCCTCCCGGTCCGTCTGGAGGGTGATCAGACAGGGGTGCACCTCGCGCCCAGTGGCCCGGTCGATCGTGGCCACATGTCCGTTGAGCGCGATGGACTTGACGACGCCCTCGGTGTCGGCGGCGAACAGCTCGTGCACGGTGCGCAGCGCGGTCTGGGCGAGGACGGAGGCGTAGAGCTCCTTGCGCTCCTTGTCGGGGCGGGGCACGGGATTCATCTCGTCCCGGGACTTCACGTAGCGGTACGCGCGGGCCGCGGGAACGACGTCTTCCAGCGGGAGGTCGATTTCGACGAGCAGGTCACCGGTATCCGCCTGGTACGACACCCGGTGCGCTTTGGGGAAGCCGTGCGGGTACTTGGAGGCGGCAAGTGCCTGGTCGATGAACCACTCCACAGCTTCGACGTCCCGCTCACGATAGGCCGCCCGGCGTTCCTCGATCCGCGCGTTCCACTCCTCGACCCGAGCGGCCTCCAGATGGTTCTGCTCCTCGTGCTTGGCCCGGAGCTTGTCCAGCTTCTCGACGCGCTTCTTCTCGTCCCGCGCATGGTCGCGCAACGCCTTGTCGAACCGTGCTCGGGCCTGCTCGACTTCAGCGTCGTATCCCTTCCGGCCGAAGCCGAGCGCACCGAGGATGCCGCGTGGTGGCTCCGGCTCGTACTCCTCCCAGCGGGGCTGCGGGGCGGCCTTGGCCCGCCCCTTGGGAGGAGCGAAGGCTGTCGGCGTGAACGTCTGCTTGAGCCGGTCGAAGGTCGGTGGGCTGCTTTCGAGCACAGCCGTCCGCAGGAGGTTGGCCAGTTGCTCGACGTCGTTCTCGAGGACGTAGGTACGGTCGACGGCTTCCTGCGCCCGGGCCGCCTCGTACGCGAGCTTTTCCTCGCGTGCCTTACGTTTCGCTTCGGCCTCCGCCGCCTTGCGCGCCTTCTCGTACTCCCTGGCCTGTCGTGCGAGTTCCCTGGCGTAGGGATCGCTTCCGCCCGCGCCGCCTCTGCCTGCCACTGCGCCCCCCGGTCAGTGCATGATCCTTCTGCCGAACCTCCGCAGTATTACGTACCCGTCCGACAGCGTCAGGAGGCACCAGAAGGTTGGCGAACATGCACGGTGATCTGGCTCAAGCCGCGAGGACGAGCGGACTGCCGTTAATCAACGGGGGGCGTCAGAGCGCCCATCGTCCGGCCCCGGCCGCAGCTGCGGCGGCCGAGGCGCCGGCAGATCGATCAAGTCGCCGACCCCGGCGACTTGTTGCAGTGTGCGCGCCAATGAGTGCTGCGCCTCGCGGGTCGCACCCAGCTGACGGCGCAGTTCGTCCGTTTCCGGCCACGCTCGCGCGTACGTCACGGGATCCTGGTCCGCCGGGCGCATCGCCTCGTATGAAGTCAGCTTGGGGCCTCAGCCATCTCTCCCGGTCGTCCTCGATGTCCTCGGGTTCTTCAGCCTCCAGCCCCGTTCGCTGGTCGGTACTCGAGGAGCGCAGGAGATCGTTTGCCTCGAATTCGGCGTAGGCGGAGGCGAATGCCTGCCCCAGGCTCGCTCAGTCCAGGGCGGGGGTTGAATCAAGTTTCACGCCGGAACCGTACCCTCCGTCACTGACAAGCTGCTGGTCAGGGAGGTGCCATGGCTTCCCGGGTTGTCAAGAGGGGCGTCCGGTCCTCAGTTGGCATGTCGCGCGCACCCGGTGCGCCCTTGAAGCCGTCCAGGGGCCGGCTGCGTCCGGCCACCCTCGGCCTTCGGGATCAATCCCGAGCGCTCCGGACGGCACGACTGAGACAAAGACTGAGACTGGGCGGTTCGTGTGCGCGGCACCGCAACCGCACGGCAGTGTTCGGGCATGTACCTGGCATGAAGCAAGTGCAGTGGTCTCGCCGCAGCCGAGGAGCCATGAAACCCGGCCGAGCGTCGCCCGTCACTCGGACACTTGGGCAGCGGCGAGTCTGGGTTCGGCAGAGGGCTCAGAGACGCAGACGGATAACGGTCCTTCTCATCGCCGTAGGGGCGCTCGCATTGCTTGTTGGCCTGCCGTGGCTGGTGTGGCGGGGCCCCTATGTGCTGGACGGCAGCCACCTCGACGACGACGAGTTGAAGAAGGGCTCGGCCGCGTTGGTTACCGGGTTTCGAACGGCGCTTGTCGCCTGCGTCGCTGCGCTGGGCGCTAGCGTTGCATTGCTCTACACCGCCCGCACGTACCGCCTGACCCGGCGTGGCCAGATCACCGAGCGGTTCACCAAGGCTCTGGAACGACTCGGCTCAGATCAGCGGTACGTCCGTATTGGGGGCATCCTCGCGCTGGGGCAGATCGTCCGGGACGCACCCGAGCAGGTGGCTACCGATGCGGCACGCGTCCTTGGCCACTTCATCCGCGACCGCGCCCCGAAGGCTGCGCCAGCACCAAACTCCGAAGAATCCGAGTCCACTTCTCCATCCGGGGGCCTGTCGGAACTCCCCAGCGAGCCGGATGCGGACGTCCAGGCGGCGCTCACCGCCCTGACCCGCGCGGAATCACGCAGCTACGTAGACCCCCACGAATTCCTCGAGCTTCGTGGCCTCCACCTCGCTGGAGCGCAACTTCACCAAGCAGACCTCACTGCAGCCTTCTTGAGCGGGACGACACTCACCGGGGCCGACCTAGGCGATGCAACGCTCACCGAGGCCAACTTGATCGGGGTGAATCTCGCCGGGGCCGATTTGACCGATGCGACGCTAACTGGGGCCACCCTGGACGGGGTAACGCTTACCAGGGCGATCCTGTCTCGCGCGATCCTCACTGGCGCCAAGCTGACCGATGCGACGCTCACCGGGGCCATCCTGACCAATGCGACGCTCACTGGGGCCAACTTAATGAGGGCAAACCTTGCCAGGGCCAACCTAATTGGGGTGACACTTACAAAGGCCCACCTGCCGGAGGCGACGCTCACCGAAGCCAGTCTGGACAAGGCGACCCTCGACGAAGTCAATCTGGATGGGGCGGATCTGGGGCGGGCCAAGGGACTCCCGCGGTCGCTCACGGGGCTGCAAACAGATGAACACACGGTCCTGCCCCCCGAGTGGCGGCAGATAACGCCGTCATAACCCAATCCCTGCTCTCTGATCACGGCATCCCGCTGGGGAGGATTGCGCTGCTGGTCGGCCACACCAGCCAGGCGACCACGGAGGCGGTCTACCGCAAGCAGCTCCGGCCAGTGATCACACAGGGAGCTGAAGCGATGGACGACATCTTCGCGGAGGAGCAGAAGGCCGCGGATAAGGAGGGCGCCGCGGAGACCGGCGAGGTGGCCTGACCAAATTCGTTTGGCCCCCCAAGCACGACAGAGGCCCAATCGCGATCAAGCGATTGGGCCTCTGACCTGTGTCGGGGTGGCGGGATTTGAACCCACGACCTCTTCGTCCCGAACTACCGGCGGGACGGTCACTGAGGGCTGCTGGGCTGGCCAGACGGGCAATGAAGGGCTATTACGGCCGGTAGTGGTCGCCACGGTTGCTGTACTTCTCTGCTGTACCGCAGCCCGACTTGGCGCGCCTCTCAGTCGGTCTCGCGCGCCCATGCGTAGGGCATCGTGTCAGTGGTGTCGATGATCCACGGGCTCAGGTATCGGGCGTGACAGCCCGTGCACCGTGCGACGAACGTACCGACGTCAGGATTCGTCATGATGCTGTAGTGCGCTGACGGCAGGGCTCGGACCGTGTAGCCGTTGGCCGTACTTTCCAGCGCTGGCCAGTTCGGGGAACACCGACAGGGGGCGCCCTTGGCGAACGTGTCATCGTCGGGTGCGTGGTGCGTGCCTTTGAGCGTCTTGTAGAGCTTCCTCAATCCCCGCACGCTGTGCTCGCATTCTGTGATCGCCGAACAGGGGCGACTGCGCGGTGCCCCTCCTGGGCGGACACCGTACAGCGCGGTCGGTGGAGCGGCTTTGGGCTGGAGCTGCTTTGGGGCGAGTGATCATGGCCCCTTACGCTCGCCGCGATTCGGGCAGTCTCTGGACCTGCCCGCAATAGCCCGAATCGGGGCCATGATCTTAGAGGCTCGCCCCAAAGTGGCTGCGTAAAGCCGCGGAGCCGACCGCCCCAGCCCCGTGCCGGCCGTTTGAACCTCAGGTTGGCGCCCTCGCCGAGCGCGCCGCGGGGCGCGGCTGCCGGTGGCGGAGACATGGAGGCGGGCCGCGCCAAGAGCGGCGCGCGCCCCGCCGTGCGGGGCGCCTTGAACCCGTAGAGAAGGTTTTTACTCAAGCACCGGTTCCGGCTACGCGGCTGCGGGCGTCTCGCCGTGCTCGAGATAGACCGGCGCTGCCGACGATCGGGCTGCGATGGCCGCGTGAATGCGTCGGGCCAACCGCGGGATCGTGCGCTCGTTGATCTCGGCAGGGTCCAGGAAGTGGAAGCTCGTCAGCTCGTCGGGCTGAAGCGTGATCCGGTCCAGGTCTTCGGCGCTGAGCTCGCCGCCATCGAAGAGGTACAGAACCTTGTCGCCCTCGCTGCCGTTCGGCGCCCAGTCGACCGCGAGAAGTCGGCCCAGTGGCGGAGTGATTCCGAGCTCTTCGCGGACTTCGCGGGCTGCGGCCTGGAGCGGGGACTCGCCGGTCTCGACATAGCCGCCGGGGACGTCCCAGTAGTCCTTGTAGGACGGCTCGACCATGAGCACGCGCCCGTTCTGGTCAAAGAAGAGCGCACCCGCGGCCATGCGCGGATGCGCCATCTTCGCTTCGTGCTCGTTGACTGCCATGCAGCCGAGCGTACCTAGGCGACATAACCCGCAAGAGCCCAACTGCCCGGTGATTTATGAGCTGGATCTTACGAATTGGTGCTATGAAGTTCGTCCTTGGCTACGCGCACGAAGCGTTCCTCGGCTTGCTGGAATGCTTGAATAGCTTGCAAGCAGTGTTGGCTATTACTCGGAGGGCTCGGCGAGTTACCCTGCCTGAGGGCAAAGCGCTCATCATCGGACAGTGTGTCGTCATCCAGCGATCCCTCGATCCGACTGCATTCTGCTCTAGCTTCTCGTATCTCCTGAGCGCGTTGCTCCTCGGTCATTGAGTGAGATTGATCCGAGGAGGTAAAGGCTTGCTTCAAGCGGTACAGGGCACTTAGGTAGTCCGATGCAGGGCTGCTTACGCGAGTGTCTGAGTGGGTCGTTGCTCTGAGGAGTTTCCCCCAGGCTCGCGAGTAGTCAGCTTGGCTGGGATACGTCATCACTAGTATCTCCAGCTCATTCACCATCGCGGCTGCCGCGGATGCCACCGCATCCGGCCCTTCTAGCTCGATGATTGTCTGCGCTTCTTTTAGCTGCTTCAAGTGATCTCTGACGTTGATCTTCAGTGCTGTAAATTCACCGTCTGAGACGTCTTCCTCGCATTCCAATTCGCACCGTTCGCAGTCTTCCCGAGTTTGATGAGCCACAATAAGGAAGGTGGCGTATGCGTCACGTTGAATTCCCCGACGCCACTGCCTATGGGTTTCAATTGCTGTGGTCTTGACGGCATCGAGAGCTGCTCTGTAGTTGGCCTCCGCCTGGGCAATTCCTGCCCGCGCGGTTTCTTCAGCGTTGCGCATGGCGCCTTGCATCTGCCATCGGCCGATGATGAGCGCACTCGGAATCCCTACGGCGGCGACTACCGCAGCGGCGATCGCCCCTACCCCCTGCAAGTCCATGGCCTAGATATTGGATCCGTGAGCCGCCCGGTTGAACTGGCGGCCATCATGCGTACGGACCTGCGGTCCGTCTTCCTGAAGTGCATCCAGGATGCGTACGGCGTAGACCTCGCCCATCCGCTCGGAGACCTCGGCAGGTGTCAGCCAGTCGACCGCGATCGACTCGTCCGAGAGCTGCTCCTGTCCTCCCTCGGGGCGGCACCGGAAGACCAAGGCCACGATTCCTCGCGCCGTGTTCTTGTAGACCCCGGTCAGGCGCTCGACCTCGACCTTGATTCCGGTCTCCTCGTAGACCTCACGACGCACGCCCTCCTCGGGCGCCTCGGCCAGTTCGAGCACGCCGCCTGGTGGTTCCCAAGTGCCGTTGTCTGCACGCTTGATCGCCAGAATGCGGCCGTCCTCGCGTACGACGGCGCCTGCCACAGACACAGAGTGGAGCGGCGTTGACCTTTCATCGTGGCCACTGTTACTCATGTACAGGAGCATAGAAGGAAGAGAAGGACTATGACGAGTGCAGTAGGAGAGAAATCGGCGAAGCCGAAGTACCTCCAGATCGCCGACGATCTAGAGCAGGACATCAGGACCGGCGTGCTCGCCCCTGCTGCCGATGTGCCCAGTGAGACCACGCTCATGGATCGGTACAAGGTCTCGTCTGGCACGGTGCGCAAGGCGATCGCTGAACTGCGGGCGCTCGGCCTCGTCGAGACACACCACGGCAAGGGCTCGACGGTGAAGTCCCGGCCGCCCGTCACGCGTAAGTCCTCGGACCGGTTCAGGCGCTCGCACCGGAAGGCCGGCAAGGCTGCGTACCTCGCGGAGACCGAACAGGCCGGGGTGAAGGCGGATGTACGGGTCCTGTCGGTTGGCCCTGTCGCGGCTCCAGCCGAGATCGCGAAGCGGCTCGCAGTGAAGGAGGGCGCGAAGGTGCTCGCCCGTCGGCGGCTCTACTTCAGCGACGGCACCCCGACGGAGGAGGCGACCTCGTACCTGCCCTGGGACGTCGCGCGCGACATCCCCGAGCTGTTCGAGCACAACCCGGGCGGTGGCGGTATCTACGCCAGGCTTGAGGAGCACGGCCGCGAGCTCGCCGAGTTCACCGAGACCGTACGGGCGCGTCTGGCGACCAAGCAGGAGGTGAGCGCGCTGAGCCTCAGTCCCGGTTCGCCCGTGATCCACCTGACGCGGAACGCGGTGACCACGGAGGGACGCGTCGTTGAGGTCTGCGACACCGTGATGGCCGCTGACCAGTTCGTTCTCGACTACCGGATCCCTGCTACGGATTGACGTTGCGTCAGCTCTGATCGGCCCGCCAAGAATCTTCGGCTTGGCGGGTTGACTCATGTATAGGAGTTGGGCACTCTTATTCACATCACTCATGTACATGAGTGACTGAGTCCAACTCATCTACAGGAGTCAACTCATGCCGTCCTTCAAGATCGACACTTCGACCGCTGTCACGTTCATCGCGGTCGAGCCGAAGCCCAAGCTGAAGAACCGGCAGACCGGTGAGATCGCCATCGACATGGAGACCGGCGCGCAGATGATGACCGTCGGCCTGACGATCGCCGATGACGGCGAGGCGAACCTCTACACCGTCTCCGTCCCTGTGACCGGCATCCCCAAGGGGCTGACCCTCGGCATGCCCGTGAAGGTCGTCGGGCTCAAGGCCCGTGACTGGGAGAACGTGAGCGGCGGAGAGAAGCGGTTCGGCATCGCCTTCCGCGCGGTCGCCCTGGCATGTGTGGCGATTCGGGAGAGGGCACCCACCGACGTGGCTGTTTGGCGGGGAAGCGACAATGGCGTCGTGGAGACAGCCGACCGCATCATCGTTGCTTTGGATTTCGATAACCGTCGGGCAGCCGACGAGATTGTCGACCGGCTTGGGGACGAGTGCCACTTCTACAAGGTCGGGTTGGAACTCCTCACCGCAGCGGGACCCGACCTTGTCAGGCACCTCGTGTCCAAGGGCAAAGACGTGTTCTTGGACCTGAAGCTGTTCGAGATCCCGAATTCCGTGGCCGGCGCGGTCCGCGCTGCGGGCGCTCTCGGGGTGTCGATGGTGACGGTGCACGGTATGGGCGGCCGCGGCATCATGGCGGCTGCCGTCGCCGCGGCTCGCGACTTCCCGGAGCTTCGCGTGCTTGCGCTAACCGTGGTGACCAGCATGACCGACGCGGATCTCACTGATGTCGGCGTAGCGGCTTCGACACAAGCTCAGGTGCTACGGCTGGCTCATCTGGCACAGGAGGTCGGGTGCCACGGTGTGATCGCTTCGCCCCAGGAAGTGGCGTCGCTGCGTGGCCTGCTGGGGCCCGGCCCCGAGATCGTGACACCGGGAGTGATACTGCCCAGGGAGTCATCGGGCGAGCATTCCCGTCCCGGGACGCCGCGCGTCGCTGTCGCCGCGGGCGCCTCGCACATCGTCGTGGGCCGGTCGGTCACCCGTGCGGCAGATCCGGTGGCCGCGATGCGGGTCATCCGCGCCGACCTGGCGTCTTGACTGGAGAGGGACTCGTACCTGGTTCAGTCGCCTGCCGGTGACCGTGGCCGTCCGCCCCAGCGCACGCTCTTTTCGCTGCGGATGGAGGCGCGTTCGCGTCCGGGTGCGGCTCAGCTTCCAATACCCGCGGCCCGGAGCCGTTCCCGCGCGGGCTCCCATGACCCGTCCAGAGGAGCGAGCGCAGACGGGAATCCGCCTGTGTCCTTGAAACCGCTCGACGTGGCGACGCAGACGACGGGGCCCTCGACCATCTCGGCGTCCGACAAGGTCCTCAGCCCGGCGAGCCCCGCTGCCGCTGACAGCTCTACCCACATCCCCTGAGCGGCGAGTTCGGCCTGCGCTGCGCGCATCTCCGCGTCGTCCACGAGCAGGGCCCGCCCATCGCTTTCAGCGACCGCGAGAACTCCGCGGTAGCCATTCACGGCGCAGTCAATGCCGTACGCATCCGTGGCCCCGACCGTCACGCGAGTGGCGGGTACGCCTTGGCGCAGGGCCGCCGCCAGCGGACCGCCCGCCGCCGGCTCACAACTGAACAGCCGCGGCACACGATCAGTCAGACCCAGACGGCAGAGCTCTATGAACCCCTTCCATACTCCGAACAGCAGCTCGCCGTATCCGGTGGGCACGAACACCGCGCCCGGCACGCCGAGTTCGGCCGCAATCTCATACGCCACCGTTTTGTAGCCCTCGGCCCCGAACGAGTGCCCGGTGTGGAACGGAGTGAGGTTACTGACCGGGTGGAAGCCGAACTCGTCGGAGATCCGCTCCGCAAGCGGCCAGCGGGCCTCGGTCGGCATCGGCAGCACCACTGCACCGTAGGCGCTGAGGAACGCAGCAACGGCGGGCGGCAGTTCTGGCGATGTGAGCACCACGCAGCGCAGCCCCGCCCGCGCCGCGTAGGCCGCCGCTGAGGCGCCGTGATTACCGGAAGAGGCCACCACGACACCTGGGGCGCCCATCGCGACCGCGGCACTGGTCGTGACCCGGTTGAGACGGTCCTTATGACTCCATGTGGGATTGCGCGACTCGTCCTTGACGTACAGGCCCTCGCCGATCTCCAGCAGCGGTGTGTCGCCCTCGCCCAGGCCGGGCGCTGCCAACGGCGGCAACAGGGGCGCCCAGCGTTCCAGGCCCGCGCCGAATGCCGTCTGGCCTGTCAGAAAGTCCGTGGGGATCCGTCCATAGTCGTAGTCCACCTCGACGGGGTACGACACATCGGGGGAGCTCGTCTGCGGGCAGCCATGACTCAACGGCGGCCACAACGAATAGCGGACGTCCGGATCACCGAGGGAACGCTGGCCCGTGGCCACGGAGGCGGAATCGATCACGATCGGGAGTCTAAGAGTCCCCCACCTGTCCACCAGGCCCCCCACCCCATGCAGGTGGAGGTACTCGCTGCGACAGTCTGGGGGAGTGGATTTCCTTGATCCACTCCCCGTTCACTCCCCAGCGCCCCCAAAACATAAATCAGGCCCGGCTCTCCAAGAAGGAGAACCGGGCCTGACCTGCTATCTCAGCTGTCGGGGTGGCGGGATTTGAACCCACGACCTCTTCGTCCCGAACGAAGCGCGCTGCCAAGCTGCGCTACACCCCGATGTCGTACTCCACGCCCCACAGTCCTGCAGGTCGCGGCGACATCGATTACTTTAGCGGACCGGCGCCCGGAGACGAAATCCGGTTTTCGTGGAGGGCAAACGAGGGGCGGATGCGGTCGAGGCCCACGTACGCCAGGGCCAGGGCGTAGAAGCAGAGGCCGAAGACCACCGCATTGCCGGCGACGCCGCCGTAGCCGTGCTGGTCGACGTCCAGGAACGGGTACGGGTAGCGGGCCGGGGAGCCCGGGGACAACGCGGCACCGCGGATCAGGGCGAAGGCCAGGTAGGCCAGGGGATAGAGCATCCACCAGCCCGCGTGGCGCAGGCGCAGGCCGCCGGGGCGGGTGAGCAGGAACCAGTCGATGACGGCGCCCAGCGGGGTGACCGTGTGGAGCAGGTTGTTCGAGGCCGTGTGCCAGCCGGAGACCATGGCGACCTGGTCCGTCATGGAGAAGTCGGAGGCCGCGTTCGCCAGGACGAGGTGGTAGACGAGTCCGGTGATGGAGATGTAGAGGACCGTGCCGGTCTTCAGCCACGCGGGGAGCGGGGGCCGCCCCGTCCAGGCGCGCCAGGCGGAGACGGCGAAGACCGCCGCGACGATCAGGTTGCTCTGGATGGTGAAGTAGCTGAGGACGCGCAGCGGGCTGCCCAGGATCAGGTCGATCACGATCCCGGTGATCGCCGCCAGCGAGATCAGGGCGCGGAAGGCGGCCGCGAGGGGGCGGCGAGCCGCGGGCGGCGTCACTGCCCCTACCGGGACATGTCCGGAAATGTGAGACCTCGTCATGGAGACACGGTAGACAACCGTCCCCGAGCCCGCCCGCCCGGGGAGGGGGGTGCCCGGTCCGCCCGCCCGCGAAGGCAGGCGTAGCTCAGCCCTCCCGCTCCACCAACGTCAGCAGCGTCGCCTCCGGCGGGCACGCGAAGCGCACCGGGGTGTAGCGGTTGGTGCCGCAGCCCGCCGAGACGTGGAGGTAGGAGGTGTGGCCGCCGGCCGTGTGCGTGGAGAGGCCCTTCACGCGGTCGGTGTCCAGGTCGCAGTTGGTGACCAGCGCCCCGTAGAAGGGGATGCAGAGCTGGCCGCCGTGCGTGTGCCCGGCGAGGATCAGCGGATAGCCGTCCTGCGTGAACGCGTCGAGCGAGCGGAGATACGGGGCGTGCACGACGCCGATCGAGAAGTCGGCGCTCTGGTCGGGCCCGCCTGCCACGTGTTCGTAGCGGTCGCGGCGGATGTGCGGGTCGTCCAGGCCCGTGAAGGCGATCTCGTATCCGTCGATCTTCAGCGTGCCGCGTGTGTTCGTGAGCTCGACCCAGCCCGCCGCGTCGAAGCCGTCGCGCAAGTCCTCCCACGGGTTGTGGACGGCGCCGACGACGGGCGGGTTGCCGTTGAGCCCGTGCTTGCCCTGGACTTTCTCCAGGAGGTAGCGGGCAGGGTTACGGGGCCGCGGACCGTAGTAGTCGTTCGAGCCGAAGACGTACGCGCCCGGGAACTCCATCAACGGGCCCAGCGCGTCCAGGACTTCGGGCACCCCGTTCTGGTCGGACAGGTTGTCCCCGGTGTTGATCACGAAGTCGGGGCGCAGGCCGGCGAGCGACTGCAGCCAGCGGCGCTTCTTGTGCTGCCCGCACACCATGTGGATGTCGGAGACCTGGAGGACGCGCAGCGGCCGCATGCCGGCCGGGAGCACCGGCACCGTCACCCGCCGCAGGCGGAAGGACCGGGCCTCGAACCCCGCCGCATAGACGAGACCGGCGGCGCCTGCCGCCGCGATTCCCAGGGGTACTCCGTATCGCGCGCGCATGCCCCCCATCGTCGCAGACGGATGCGGAGCGTCACAGTCCGCCTGCGGGGTGCGGATACGGGCGGCCCCGTCCCGCCGTGCGAGGGACCTCCCCGAAGCCCGTACGGAAGCGAAATGCGCAGGCATCACACGCGCCGTACCTGCGACACTGAACCCATGACCACGCTCAAGACCAAGCTGCAGGACGACCTCAATGTCGCGATCAAGGCGCGCGACGAGCTGCGCTCCGCCACCCTGCGGATGACCCTCGCCGCGATCACCAAGGAGGAGGTCGCGGGCAAGGAGAAGCGCGAGCTCTCCGACGACGAGGTGCAGAAGGTGATCACCCGCGAGGCGAAGAAGCGCCGCGAGGCCGCGGAGGCCTTCGCGCAGGGCGGGCGCGCCGAGTCGGCCGAGCGCGAGAAGGCGGAGGGCGAGGTGCTCGCGGAGTACCTGCCGAAGCAGCTGAGCGACGACGAGCTGGCGCAGATCGTGGCGCAGGCCGTCGAGGAGGCGAAGGCCGCCGGCGCCGAGGGCCCGCGCGCGATGGGCCAGGTCATGAAGATCGTGAACCCGAAGGTGGCCGGTCAGGCCGAGGGCGGCCGCGTCGCCGCCGCGGTGAAGCAGGCGCTCGCCGGCTGAGCCGGGAGCCGCGGGAGCTGCGGAAGCCGCGCAGCGCGTACGAAGACGAGGGCGCCCCCTGTTGGATCAGGGGGCGCCCTCGTCTTCGTACGCGGCCGGGGTCAGCGGGGCTCGGGCCAGCCTCCGCCGTTGCCGCCTCCGTTGCCGTTGCCGCCGTTGTCACCGCCGCCGATGATGTCCGGCGGGAGGGAGATGCCCGGGAAGGGCTCCTCGCCGTCGTTGCCGCCGTTGTCACCGCCGCCGGGGCGTCCGGGCTTGCCGTCGTCCTCGTGGTCGTCGTCCGGCTTCTCCTTCTTGGGGCCGTCCGGGATGTGCACGCGGTTGAACTGCGGTGCGTCCTTGCCCTCCAGGGCTCCGCTCATCGCGTCGCGCCAGATCGGACCAGGCACCTCGCCACCGAAGACCTTGCCGTGGAAGCGGCCGCCGATCGTGATGTTCTGCATCTCGACCGACTGGGTCGGGGAGCCCACCCAGACGGCGCCGGACATGTTCGGGGTGTAGCCGACGAACCAGGCGTTCTTGCGGCTGTCCGTCGTACCCGTCTTACCGGCGTTGTCACGGCCGCTCAGACCCGCCTTCGCACCGGTACCGGAGTCGACCACGCCGCTCAGGAGCGAGTTGATGGCGTCGGCCGTCTGCACCGACATCGCCTGCTCACAGGTCGACTTGGGCACCTCGAGGGACTTGCCGTTGGCGTCGGTGATCGACTCGATGGCGACCGGGGAGCAGTAGGTGCCGCGGTTGGCGAAGGTCGCGTACGCGCTCGCCATCGTCAGCGGGGAGATCGAGTCCGAGCCCAGCGTGAGCGGAGAGGGCTGCTCGGTGATCGGCTTGCCGTCGCCCTGGGTGACGTGGAGCTTCTTGGTCATTTCCAGGACGGGACACATGCCGATGTCGGCGATCATCTGGACGAAGTAGGTGTTGACCGACTTCTCCATCGCCTCCTTCAGCGCGTACGGGCCCACCTCGGACTCGTTCTCGTTCTCCACGGTGTCGCCGGCAGGGTTGTTGTACGTCGAATCGCAGCCCGAGATCGGAGCCGGATACGGCATCTCATACGGCGCCGGATACACCTGGTCCAGCGGCTTGCCCTGCTCTATGGCGGCAGCGGCCACGAATGGCTTGAACGTCGAACCGGTGGGGAAGCCCTGGCTGTCGCCCATCCGCCGGTCGACCGAGTAGTTGATCACGGTCTCGTTCTTCTTCGACTCACCGCCGTACGGCCGCGACTGGCCCATCGCCAGGATCTTGCCGCTGCCCGGTTCGACGATGGTGGCGGCGGCCGCCACCGAGTCCTTCTGGTAGACGTGATCCTTCAACGAAGCCTGCACGGACTCCTGCGCCTGCGGATCCAGCGTCGTCTTGATGCGCAGACCGCCTCGGTTCCACTTCTCCACGCGCTCCTCGCGCGTGTCGCCGAAGGTGGGACTGTCGAGGAAGGCTCGCTTGACGTAGTCGCAGAAGAACCCCGCACCATTAGTCGCAGTGATACAGCCGTTCTTCGGCTTGGACACCTTCAGCTTGATGTCGCTGGCCTTCGCCTTGTCGGCCTCCTGCTGCGAGATGTCGCCGGTGGCGACCATCCGCTGGAGCACGACATTGCGCCGCTTCTTGGCCTCCTGCTCGTCGTTGACCGGGTCGTAGCGGCTCGGCGACTGCACGATGCCGGCGAGCAGCGCGGCCTCTTGCAGGTTCAGGTCCTTGGCGGGCTTGGAGAAGTAGCGCTGCGCGGCGGCCTCGACGCCGTAGGCCTGCTGCCCGAAGAACGTGATGTTCAGGTAGTTCTCGAGGATCTTCTTCTTGCCCAGCTTCTCCTCGACCTGGATCGCGAACTTCAGCTCGCGGATCTTGCGGCCCAGGGTCTGCTGGGTGGCCTCGCGGAACTTGGCCGGGTCGTCCATCGCCTCTTCGACGAAGACGTTCTTCACGTACTGCTGCGTGAGGGTCGAAGCACCCTGGGAGACACCGCCCGAGCGCGCGTTCTCGTTGAGGGCGCGCAGGATGCCCTTGAGGTCGACCGCGCCGTGCTCGTAGAAGCGCGAGTCCTCGATCGCGACGATCGCCTTCTGCATGTACGGCGAGATGTTCTTGATGTCCACGAGCGTGCGGTCGCGGGCGAAGACCGTAGCGATCGGGTTGTCGTTCGCGTCGGTGATCGTGGTGCGCTGCATCAGCGGCGGCTGCTGGAGATTGGCCGGGATCTCGTCGAACTCCTCGACCGACCCCTTGGCCGCCAGGCCGAACACTCCGGCCGCCGGCAGTGCGATACCGGCCATGACCGCGCCGGAGAGCACGCTGACGCCGAGGAACTTGGCGGCCTGCTGCGTCGGCGACAGTCCGCCACCCGAGAGCTTCTTACCCATGGGGGCAGCCTAATCCGTAGGTCTGTGGGTTCCGAGGGATCGGTCCGTCATCGGGATGTTCGGGCCGGGACCTCACCAGTTCCCCGTTCGGCGCGGCGAACACGGCGGCGGTCCGAACCGGACCCCCGAATGTGATCTGAACCACGGCAGCACCCGGCATGCCAAGGTTCCGATTCGCCGGACAGGCGCGCAGGCGTTGGCCTAAGCTGCTCACAACTGTCACAGCAGTGCGGTCCCGTATCAAGCCTCCGGAACCCCCGAAGTCGCCGGAGAAGCTGTCCGTTTCCGCCTCATGCGTCATCCGGCGCCCGTTGTGACCCAGCTGAACTGCCCCGATCTGCCGGGTAGGTCACGCATGTCCGCAGCTCACTCCGTCGGGTGATCTGCCGCTTACGCATAGTCCGTTCGGGCCATTCAAGATTGGGCCCGAAGGGGGTGTTGCGCTGTGCCCACCTTCCGTAACGTCCTCAACTGGCGGCGGTGAATATGCCGCTGCCGCCGTGGGGGAGCCTCGATTCGGGAGAGGACGGCGCCGGCATGGGCTGGGTAGTTGACTGGAGTGCGCAGGCAGCCTGCCGCACTACTGATCCGGATGAACTGTTCGTACAAGGTGCGGCACAGAACAGGGCCAAGGCGGTGTGCACCGGGTGTCCGGTGCGTACGGAGTGCCTGGCGGACGCCCTGGACAATCGCGTCGAGTTCGGCGTGTGGGGCGGGATGACCGAGCGGGAGCGGCGCGCACTGCTGCGCAGGCGGCCCACGGTCACCTCCTGGCGCCGTCTGCTCGAGACCGCTCGCAGCGAGTACGAGCGCAGCACGGGCCTGCTGCCCGTGGACGAAGAGGACAGCGAGACGTACGAGAGCTACGCCGCGGTGGGCTAGGCCCGTACAGCGGCTCACGCAGCTCCGGCAGCTTGTTGCAGAGCTTCCGGCAGCGTCTTACGCAGCTCCGGCCGGTCGACCACCGGACGCGAGCCGGTCGCCGATGTCGCGTAGCCCTGCGAGGTCATGGACGTCGCCGGGCAGCGCGGCCACCTCTGCGACCGCCACCTCCGGGTGGAGGGCGGTGAAGCGGTCACGGGTGCGCTGTTCGCGTGCCAGCAGTTGCATGCGTTCCGCGTGCAACCGCAGGAGTCCTGCGGTGAGTTCGGGAGTGCTGGGGGATTCGGGAGAGGTACGCACCTCTTCCTTCCCGCCCTCCTGATCCACAATGCCGCCCGTTTCAAGATTTTCTCCGGGGCCCGCATTTCCTGCGGGGACCGCGTGCTCCTCGCTCAACTCGGCCTCCGCGGCGGGCAGTTCACCGTCCGCGGCGTCGGCGGGAAGGTCGGCGGTGAGCGCTTCCGCAGCGGCCAGCGCCCGCTCGGCCGAGAGCCGCGCGGCCCCGCTGCCGTGCACGCGGTTGAGGACGAGTCCGGCCAGCGGCATACGGTCCGCCGCGAGCCGCTCCACGAAGTACGCGGCCTCGCGCAGCGCGTCCCGCTCGGGCGCGGCCACCACGAGGAAGGCCGTCCCCGGCGCCTGGAGCAGCCGGTACGTGGCGTCGGCCCGCGTACGGAACCCGCCGAACATCGTGTCCATCGCGGCCACGAACGTCTGCACGTCCTTGAGGAACGGACCGCCGAGCAGCTTGCCGAGCGTGCCGGTCATCATCGACATCCCGACGTTCAGGAACTTCATCCCGGCCCGCCCGCCGACCTTCGCCGGCGCCATCAGGACCCGGATGAACTTGCCGTCCAGGAAGGACCCGAGGCGGCTCGGCGCGTCGAGGAAGTCCAGGGCCGAGCGCGAGGGAGGCGTGTCGACGACGATCAGGTCCCACTCGTCGCGCGAGCGCAGCTGCCCCAGCTTCTCCATCGCCATGTACTCCTGCGTACCGGCGAAACCGGCCGACAGGGACTGGTAGAAGGGGTTCTCCAGGATTGCGCGGGCCCGGTCCTCGTCCGCGTGCGTCTCGACGATCTCGTCGAACGTGCGCTTCATGTCGAGCATCATGGCGTGCAGTTCGCCGTCGCCCTCGATGTCCTTGACCCGCCGCGGGGTGTTGTCGAGGGAGTCGATGCCCATCGACTGGGCCAGCCGGCGCGCCGGGTCGATGGTCAGCACGACCACCTTGCGCCCGCGTTCGGCCGCGCGCAGCCCGAGGGCCGCCGCGGTGGTCGTCTTGCCCACGCCGCCGGCGCCGCAGCACACGATGATGCGGGTCTTCGGGTCGTCGAGCAGCGGATCGACGTCGAGCGTCGGGGGCACATCCAGCGTCATGAGACTCCCTAGACTCCCTGCCTGCGCAGCGTGGCGGCCAGCCGGTAGAGCCCGGCCAGGTCGATGCCCTCGCTGAGGAACTCCAACTCCTGCACGGGCAGACCGAGTCGGGCCAGCTCGGCGCGCTGCTCCTCTTCGAGTGCGATCCGCTCGGCGTACTCGGCGGCCTGCTCAAGGAGCGGCTCGACCAGCTGCTCCGCGAGCCCGCCCTTGCGTGCACCGCCGAGCCCGGCCCGCGACAGCTCCTTGGCGATGGCCGTCTTCTTCACGTCCTGCGGTACGGGGCCGTCGAGGAGCGTGGGCCGCACCATGTTGACCAGGATCCGGCCCACCGGGAGGCCGGCCGAGCGCAGTTCGGCCACGCCGTCGATGGTCTCCTGGACCGGCATCTCCTCGAGCAGCGTCACCAAGTGCACCGATGTCTCGGCCGACTTGAGGACGCGCATCACCGCCTGCGCCTGGTTGTGTATCGGGCCGATCTTCGCGAGCCCGGCCACCTCGTCGTTCACGTTGAGGAAGCGGGTGATGCGGCCGGTGGGCGGGGCGTCCATCACCACGTAGTCGTACGCGTAACGCCCCCGCTTGTCCTTGCGCCGTACCGCCTCGCAGGCCTTGCCCGTCAGCAGGACGTCCCGGACGCCCGGCGCGATGGTCGTGGCGAAGTCGATGGCGCCGAGCTTGCGCAGGGCGCGGCCCGCGCCGCCGAGCCGGTAGAACATCTGGAGGTAGTCGAGGAGCGCCAGCTCGGCGTCTATGGCCAGCGCGTACACCTCGCCGCCGCCCGGAGCGACCGCGATCTTGCGCTCCTCGTACGGCAGCGCCTCGGTCTCGAAGAGCTGGGCGATGCCCTGCCGGCCCTCGACCTCGACGAGGAGGGTGCGCTTCCCCTCGGTCGCGAGGGCGAGCGCGAGAGCGGCGGCGACCGTGGTCTTACCGGTCCCGCCCTTGCCGCTGACGACCTGAAGCCTGCTCACGCCTTCGAGCGTAACCAGTACGCCGCGGTTGAATCCGCGGGGCTCGGCATCGGGCGGGGATCTTCGGGTGGCGGAGGCTGTGGATCTCCGGTCATCCGACGGGTCGCACCGCGGACCCGCGGCCCCGGCCGGGGCATTACGCTCGGCTCCATGACCAAGTACGAATACGCGACCGTGCCGCTCCTCGTGCACGCGACGAAGCAGATCCTGGACACCTGGGGCGAGGACGGCTGGGAGCTCGTCCAGGTCGTGCCCGGGCCGAACAACCCCGAGCAGCTCGTGGCCTACCTCAAGCGGGAGAAGCAGGCATGAGCGGCGCGGTCGAGGCCAGGCTCGCCGAGCTCGGCCTGAAACTCCCCGGCGTCGCGGCGCCGCTCGCGGCCTACCAGCCCGCGGTCCGCTCCGGGAACTACGTGTACACCGCGGGCCAGCTCCCGATGGTGGAGGGCAAGCTGCCGACGACCGGCAAGGTCGGCGGCGAGGTGACGCCCGAGGAGGCCAAGGACCTGGCCCGTACGTGCGCGCTGAACGCGCTCGCCGCGGTCAAGTCGATCGCCGGCGACCTCGACCGCGTCCGGATCGTGAAGGTCACCGGCTTCGTCGCCTCGGCGACGGACTTCACCGGCCAGCCCGCGGTCCTCAACGGCGCGAGCGAGCTGCTCGGCGAGGTCTTCGGCGACAAGGGCGTGCACGCGCGCAGCGCGGTGGGTGTGGCGGTGCTGCCGCTCGACGCCCCGGTCGAGATCGAGTTCATCGTGGAGATCGAGGAGGGCTGAGGCCCTCCTCCGGGCACGTGGTCCCCGGGTCCCGGTCGCACCCGCGCGACCGGGGCCTTCGCGTATCCGCCCGCCTGCCCCGTACAGGATTGGTTGCCTCTCGAACATCCCGGCGGGAGCGGATAGCCTCCGCCCATGGCATCGTCGACAGGTCAGTGGTACCCGCCGGAATGGCCCGACCGGATCAGGGCGCTCGCGAACGGCGAGCTCACGCCCGCGGTCCCGCGCAAGGCCGCGACCGTGCTGCTCCTGCGCGAAGGCACCGAGGGCACGGATGTCTACATGCTGCGCCGCCGCACCTCGATGGCGTTCGCCGGCGGCGCGTACGCCTATCCCGGCGGCTCCGTCGACCCGCGCGACGACGATCGGCACGTCGACTGGGCCGGGCCCTCGCTGAGCACCTGGGCCGGACGGCTCGGGGTCGGTGAGGCCGAGGCGCAGGCCATCGTGTGCGCCGCCGTGCGCGAGACCTTCGAGGAGGCGGGCGTGCTGCTCGCCGGGCCGACCGCGGACTCGGTCGTCGGCGACGTGTCCGGCGAGGACTGGGAGGCCGACCGGGCCGCCCTCGTCGAACGGGAGCTGTCCTTCGCGGAGTTCCTCGCCCGCCGCGGTCTCGTCCTGCGCTCCGACCTGCTCGGGGTGTGGGCGCGCTGGATCACCCCGGAGTTCGAACAGCGCCGGTACGACACCTGGTTCTTCGTCGCGGCCCTGCCCGCCGGGCAGCGCACCCGCAACGCCTCCACCGAGGCCGACCGCACGGTGTGGATCCGGCCCGCCGAGGCGGCCGGCGGCTACGACCGCGGCGAGCTGACGATGATGCCGCCCACGATCACGACCCTGCGCCAGCTGGAGCCCTTCGGCTCGCCCGCCGAGGCCCTCGCCGCCTCCGCGGACCGCGACCTGACCCCCGTACTCGCCCGAGCGCGCCTCGCCGACGGCGAGTTGGTGCTGTCCTGGCCGGGGCACGACGAGTTCACCAAGCACATCGCCCTGAAGGCTCCCGAGAACGGCTCCACCGCATGACCGACGCAGCCGCCCTGCCGGGCCAGCCCCGCGGCGGGGTCCTCTCCGGCCCCGCGACCGACCGCGCCGTCAACGTCCTCGCGCCGAACGCCAATGCGATGACCCTGGACGGCACCAACACCTGGATCCTCTCCGAGCCGGACTCCCCGCTCGCGGTCGTGGTCGACCCGGGGCCGCTCGACGAGGGGCACCTGCGGAACGTCATCGAGACGGCCGAGCGGGCCGGCAAGCGCATCGCGCTGACCCTCCTCACGCACGGCCACCCCGACCACGCGGAGGGCGCCTCGCGCTTCTCGGACCTCACGGACACGCACGTACGGGCCCTTGACCCGTCCCTGCGCCTGGGCGACGAGGGCCTGAGCGCGGGCGAGGTCCTGGAGATCGGCGGCCTGGAGATCCGCGTCGTGCCCACCCCGGGCCACACGGCCGACTCGCTCTGCTTCCATCTCCCCGCGGACCAGGCGGTCCTGACGGGGGACACGATCCTCGGGCGCGGTACGACGGTGGTCGCCCACCCCGACGGCCGGCTCGGCGACTACCTGGACTCCCTGCGCCGGCTGCGCTCGCTGACGGTGGACGACGGGGTGCACACGGTGCTCCCGGGCCACGGCCCGGTCCTCGAGGACGCCCAGGGCGCGGTCGAGTTCTACCTCGCCCACCGCGCCCACCGCCTGGCCCAGGTCGAGACGGCGGTGGAGCAGGGCCATGTGACGGCCCAGGAAGTCGTGGCGGCGGTCTACGCGGACGTGGACCGGTCGCTGTGGCCGGCGGCAGAGCTTTCGGTGCGGGCGCAGTTGGAGTATCTGCGGGAGCACGGGTTGATCTAGGGGCGCCGGGTGTCGGGGCAGAGCCCTCCCGCCATGGCAGCGGTGCTCCCCTGTCAGGGTTTCGGCCGCGCGTGGTGCGCGTCCTGCTCCTGCTCGCGGATCCGGATCACATCGGCGCCGCCCGTCTTGATCGAGCCCTGAGCGCGCTCCCCGGCCGCGCGCATGGCGTCCTGCCAGCCCTGCGCGTAGCCGGAGGTGCGGGCCTCCTCGAGCTCGTCACGGCGATACACGGCGAAGTCCCCCCTCGTCGTGGCGTGCCCCAGCGCCAGCAGCAGATCAGCGAGCCGTTCGGTGTCCATGGCCACTTGACCCGCCCCGACCCGGAAGCCGGTGCCCTGTTGCGCGTCGGCACGCTGATGGTCCACCGAGTCGTCCAGGTCATCAGTTGTGCCGCCCATAGAGCCCCCACCCCAGTCGTTCAGTCAGCGTCTTTCAGTGCGCCGCCGAGCCTCCTTCTCGTACGAGGGCAGGAACGGAGCAGCCACTTGGAGGAAGAGGTCCCGGCGCTCCTCGGGCACGCCGAGCAGCTCCGCGGCCTCTTCCAGCGTGATGGTCCGGCCTTCTGCGGCGCTCGAACAATTGTACGACGTTGACGCGGGAAGGTCTTCTTCCGTGAGCCGGCCGGATCGGATCAGCACGTCCCGCACCGGCACTCCGAGCGCCCGCGCGAGGCCGCGCATCGTGGTCAGGTCAGGCATGCTCTGGCGCTGCAGCAGCCGGGTCACTGCGGCGCGATGAACCCCGGCATCGTCGGCGATACGCGTGCGCCCGCCCCCGCGCGGATTGTCGATGTCGTAGCCCCGGGACCTCATGAGGTCCTCCATCCAGGCCGCGAACTCCTCGAGTGCGTCCCTCGACACGTGAATCCCCTTCGTTCTATTCCATCCGACCTCAGCCTAGTGCGCGTGCGCGCACAGTTAAACAGCGGTCTGACCAGGAAGCTTTCTGTTGCGTGCGACCCCGCAACATGGCAGGATCGCCGAACATTCGAAGGTGCGTTCTATTCCATCCATTCGAACGCCGAGAATGCTCGAGCCTGTGGAGCCCGCATGAACGAGAAGTCCGACATCCGCGAATCTTCTGCAACCGCACCCTGCATGCCCGCCGCCTGCGCATCCCGAGAAGAGCCTGCCGCCTGCGCCCCGCGCGAGCCGCTCGCCTGTGTCGCAGCCCCCGGCATCCGGATGCGGCTCGAACTGCTCGCCGACCGCTTCACCGAACTGCTCGCGGCGGCGGCCGCCTCTGCCCTCGCTGTGGACCGGCTGTACATCAGCGACGCCCTCAGGGATGTCACCGACGGTGTGGTCGAGCTGGAGGAGGCGGTGCTCGCCAGGACCGGGGGTGGCCGTCCCCGCAAGGGCGGCGTGCCGGTGAGGTTGCGCCGGCTTGCCGCTGCCGCCGGACGGATAGCCGGGGACGATGTGCTGGCTCCGCACGTGCTCAGTGAGGTGGCCCGGATGAGCCTGCGCTGTGACGGGGTGCTCGGTGGCGAGACGCGTCGCGGCGCGGTGTGCCGGTGCGTGGCCGGCGAGGCTTTGCGAGCGTGCTCGCAACAAGTAGTTGCGAGCACGCACGATCTGCTGCATAGTTGAGGCACGGAGCGGCCCACACCGGCTCCTCCGCTCACCGACTCCTCGCCCCGGCGCGGCGATCGCGTACGACCCGGCCCTTCGCAGCGGCCCGCTCGTACCCGCGCGGCACGGAGTCAACTCGCCCCTGCCAGAGGGGAATTCCGTATGGCGAACACAGCAGAATCCATGCTCGACAAGTGCCGGTCCTATATCGGCTACAAAGAGGGACCGGACAACGACACGATCTTCGGCGCCTGGTATCCGATGAACCACCAGCCTTGGTGCGCGATGTTCATCTCGTACTGCGCGGCGAAGACCGACAACGCAGACATCATCCCGAAGTACGCGTCGTGCGCCGTGGGTGTCGACTGGTTCAGGGACCGTGGAAAGTTCGATTCGACACCGACCGTCGGTGCGATCGTCTTCTACGGCGCCGGTGGCGGTGAACACACCGAAATCGTCGAGTCGTTCACGAGCTCCTCGATCACGACCATCGGCGGAAATACCAACAACGACGGTTCCGCGAACGGCGACGGTGTGTATCGCCGCGTCGTCAGCCGCAGCTCCAGCCGTATTTACGGTTACGGCCACCCCGACTACACGGAAGGTTCTGATATGCCGAAGCGAGTGAGTGTTGCGCGTAAGGCCGCTGACACGTTGGTGGCGGGTGCGTGGGAGATCGTCAGTTTCGACACCGAGTTTGCGGATGGTGGTGCGATGCATCCGGCTGATGGTGCTTCGTTCATCCAGGGGCCGGCGCACTATCTGGTGACGGCTTCGGCGCGGATCTCGGGTCTTGCGGAGGGGACGACGATTCAGACCCGGTTCGTGGAGGTCAACGGTGCGGGTGCGGGTGTGGTGCAGAAGGCCGGGCCGATCCAGGAGCACCTGGTGACCTCGGGCGACACCTTCATCACGCAGTCCCGCAACGGTGCTTACTGCGATGACGGCAACCGGGTGCAGTGGCACATCCAGGTCGCCACCGGAACAGCGGACGGCACGCTCGCATTCTCCGACCT
>NZ_FNFF01000039.1 GCF_900100315.1 Streptomyces indicus | reverse complement strand
CGCGCGGAGCTGCAGATCGCCATCGGCTCGCTGATCGCCCGCTTCCCGACGCTGCGCCTGGCCGTTGCGGAGGAGGAACTGCGGCGCCCCGAGGGCATGCTGGTACACGGCATCGCCTCCCTGCCCGTGACCTGGTGACCCCACACCGCCCGAGAGCCGGGTCACCGGCGGCCGGGCGATCTGATGGTCTGGCGGACCGCGGACCGCGGACCGCGGACTGCGGACTGCGGACTGCGGACTGCGGACTGCAGGCTGCGGGCTGACGTTCTGGCGGCTGACGTTCTGGCGGCTGGCGGGCTGGCGGTCTGGCGGGCGGGAACCGAAGGGGGCCGCGGCGGTGCGCCGCGGCCCCCGCTCTTTTGGTTTCCGTCCGCTTCGGGCTCAGCGTGCGGCGAGGTGCTCGACCCGCTGCTTCAACGCGCTGTTCATCGCCCGGAACTGGGGCAGGGTCTCGTCGTTGAGGCTGCCGGTGACGAAGGGCACCGCGACGCCGGTGAATTTTTCGCTCTGCGTGAGGCGGACCGTGCCGTGTCCGGTGCGCTCGATGACGAAGGAGTGCTCGCCGTCGGCGATCCAGCCCGGCCCGACCTTGCCCAGCCAGCGCAGTTCACGGCCGGCGCTCGCCTCCAGGACGGTCGGGGTGAACGTGGTGGCCTCGCCTTCGTGTTCCAGGCGGTTGCGCATCGTCGCCCCCGGGCGCAGGCCGTCGCCGGAGGTGACGGCGGCCTCGGTGATGAAGGGGTTCCAGCGCGGGTAGGCGTCGAAGTCGGTGAGCACCGCCCAGACCTGCTCGGGGCGGGCCTCGATCTCGATGGACGCGGTCAGGCGGACCGGATGGGTGTGGGTCCACCCCGCATAGCCCGCCAGCACGGCCGCGACGGCGGCCAGCGCGAGCAGGATCCGGCGCCGTCGCCGCCGGGGCGGAGCACCCGCCTGCGGGATGTGCGGCTGGGGGGTGTGCGGCTGGGGGGTGTGTGCGGGGGCGGAGGAGGTGGCGGACATGGTCAGGCCCTCTCTGGGTGGGGGGTGGCGGCCTGCGTCAGTACCTGGTCGACGAGTTCTTCGACGTAGTCGGCGCCGATCGGCGCCCCGGTGATCAGGAGCCGGTAGTACAGGGCTCCGGCCAGCTGGTCGAAGAGCACTTCGGACGAGGTGGCAGGGGGCAGCGCGCCGCGTTCGCGGGCGTGGTCGAGCAGCCGCAGCGGCAGGGTGTTGCGCCGGGCGAACAGGGCGCGGACGGCCTCGCCCACGTCCGGGTGCCGGGCGGCGGCGGCCACCAGTTCGGCCACCACCCCGGCCGAGCGGTCGGCCGCGGCCGCCTCCCGGCCGACGCGGCGCATCCCCTCCAGGCCGTGCGCGACGGCGCCGAGGTAGACGGTCAGGTCGCGGCGCAGGTCGCCGGTGTCGGCGACCTCCACCTCGTCCTGGATCCGGGCCACCAGCGCGACGAGCAGGTGGTCCTTGGTGGGCCATCGGCGATAGAGCGTCGTCTTGGCCACGCCGGCCCGGGCGGCCACCTCGTCGATGGCGAACCTGTCATACCCCCGCTGCGTCAGCAGGGCATGGGCGGCCTGGAGGATCCGCCCGTCGGCGCCTTCGCTGCGGGGCCGGCCTCTGCGCGCGGGGGTGGTCATGAAAAACGGCTCCCTTGGGTCGGGGCGGGCCGGGCCCACCCCCATTCCGATACGGCTGTTTCGTTATTCAGCGTAGGCCCGCCCCCGTATTTACGCAACTGTCGTAGCGTAAATACGGGGGCGGGGATCCTGCCCATGCCGCGGCCCGGGCCCGCTCGGTGGGCGGGGCCCGGGCCGGTGGGCGGCGGGAACCCGGGTTCAGGTCACCCGCGCGGCAGGCCGCTGTTCGAGCGGCCGGGCCGCAGGGTCGCCGGCCGCCGGGGCGGGCGGCTGCGCCTCGATGCGGTCGAGCCCGAGGCGCGCATACAGGCGGCGCAGCGGGCGCGGGGCCCACCAGTTGGCGGCGCCGAGCAGCACCATCAGGGAGGGCACCAGCAGGGCCCGGACCACGGTGGCGTCGATCAGCACGGCGAACGCGGTGCCCAGGCCCAGTTCCTGGACGAACACCAGACGCGACAGCGCCAGCGCGCCCACCGCCAGGCAGAACAGGGCCGCGGCCGAGGTCACCACGGGGCCGGTGCGCGCCAGCCCCTGTGCCACCGCCGCACGGTCGCTGAGGCCGGCCTGCCGGCCCTCCTTGATCCGGCCGAGCAGGAAGACGTTGTAGTCGGTGGACAGGCCGAAGGCGAGCGCGAAGACGAGCACCGGGGTGGTGGCCTCGATGCCGTTCTGGGCGGCGAAGCCCAGGTTGCCGTGCTGGAAGACCCAGACCAGGAAGCCGAGCGCGGCCGCGGTGGACAGGGTGTTCATCACCAGCGCCTTCAGCGGCAGCAGCACCGAGCCGGTGAAGGCGAACAGCAGCAGCAGCGTGATCACGGCGAGGACCGCCGCGGCGAGCGGCACATGGGCGCCGATACTGGCCTTTTGGGCGAGGAAGTCGGCCGTCATCCCGGTGAAGCGCGCGCGGACCGGTGCCTCGAGGTCCTCAACGGCCTGCGCGGCGTCCTTGGCCCGGTCACCGAGCGGGGCGCCGGCGAGCACCGCGTCGATCTGCCAGTGCCGCCCGTCCAGCCGGACCGGGGCGGCCACCGACTCCACGCCCGGCACCTGCGCGACCCGGCGGGCGTAGGCCGTGATCGTCCCGTCGGCCGAGGGGGTGTCGAGCACGATCTGCAGCGGCGCGGCGGGCGGCTTTTCAAAGTCGCGCTCCAACGCCCGCGCCACCTGTCCGGCGCTGGTGGAAGCCGGCAGCGTGGAGGGATCGGCGCCGGTGAAGCGGATGCCCGCCGCCGGCGCGGCGACCAGCACCAGCAGGCCCGTTGCGGCCAGGGCGACCAGCACCGGCCGGCGCATCACCGCGTGGGCGATCGTGTGCCAGCGCCGCCCCGCCTGCGCCTGGCGCGCCCCGTCGCGCTGCCAGCGGCGCGGCGCCAGGGCGTTGACCCGGGTGCCCAGCACGGCGAACAGCGCCGGCAGCGCGAGCAGCGCGAACAGGGCTGCCGCAATCACCGTGATCACCCCGGCCAGACCCATCGACCGCAGATAGGGGTGCGGGAACACGGTGATCGCGGCCAGCGCGGCCGCCACCGTCAGCGCACTGAAGAACACCGTGCGCCCCGCGCTCGCCACGGTGTTGCGCACCGCTTGCACCCCCGGCCCGTGCACCGCGAGCTCCTCGCGGTAACGGCAGACCATCAACAGCCCGAAGTCCACCGCCAGGCCCAGCCCGAGAGCGAACGCGAGATTCAACGCGCCCGAGGACACCTCCATGAACACGGTCGCCACCCGCAGTCCCGCAAACGTCAGCAGCAGCGTGACCAGCGCGCCGGCCAGCGGCAGCAGCGCCGCGACCACCCCGCGAAAGACCAGGAACAGCAGGATCAGGATGAACGGCAGCGCCAGCGCCTCCGCCCGGGCCAGATCCTTGCCGGAAACCTCGTCGATCTGCACATGGCCGGGGGTCGCACCGCCCAGCCAGGCCCTCCCGCGCAGCGCGGGATCGTCCTCGATCGCCTCCTGCAGCTCCCGCTCGGCGGCGATGGTGGCCCGGTGGCTCATCGGCCCCACCGCACCCACCACCACCGTGCTGCGGCCGTCGTCGGAGACCAGACCCGCCCCCGCCGCCGAACGGTAGTCCACCACCCCCCTGACCTCGGGCCGGGCCTCGAGCAGCGCCACCGCCGCCGCCACCGACGCCGGCAGCGGCCCGTCCCCGTCGATCACCGCACCGGTCCGCACCAGCACGGCATAGCCCTGCTGCGCATCCACCCCGGTGGCCTGCTCGATGATGCGGCGGGCCGCGACATTGGCGCCGCCCGGATCGTCGTAATCGGACAGCCCGTTGGTCAGTTTGCTCTCCACCGTGCCGCCGAACACAGCGGCCAAAACAGCGGCGAGCCCGGCCAGCAGCAGGCCGACGCGCCGCCGCGCGTGCAGTGCGGAGCCCAGGGCAGAAAACATCGAAGGTCACCTTCCGTCGGTGACCGCACCCTCCCCGATGGCGCTTTAGTCCCGCTGAAGACGACGCCCGCACACTCTCCCCACCGGCCCGCCGACCAGACGCCGACCGCCGCTACGGGAGACCCAGTTGATCGACAACATGTTCGTGATTGACGCCACCGTGCACCCCTACAACGTGGCGGACGACAACCTGCGCAAGGACGGGGACTCCCCCAACCTGCACGCCTTCGCCCTGCGGGAAATGCTCTGGGGCATGCACGAACGCTTCGCCACGAAAGGATCCGCCGTCCCCCGCCAGGCCTTCTGCACCGACTGGCCGCCCGAACTGCTCGCCCACACCCTGTTCACCGAGTCCGACGTCGACATGGCGGTCAACCACCGGCTGCGCATCGACTCCGTGTTCGAAGACGGCCTGTGCAACGGCGAGAAAAACCGGATCCTGGCCGAACGCTGGCCCCACCGCATCGTGCCCTACGCCGGGATCAACCCCGCCCTGGGCATCGAAACCTGCCTACGCGACCTGCGCGAACAAGTCGCCCAGATACCCGGCACCATCGGCATCAAGATGTACCCCAACGCCGGCTCCCCCGACCTCAGCTGGCGCCTGGACGACCCCGCCTTCACCCCCCTGTTCGAACTCGCCCAAGAACTCGGCATCAAAATCATCGCCCTGCACAAAATCGTCCCCAACGGACTCGTCCCCCTGGGCCCCTTCGGCATCGACGACCTCGAAACCGTCGCCATCCGCCACCTCGACCTCTCCTTCGAAATCGTCCACGCCGGCCTCCCGCCGTTCGTCGAAGAAGTCGCCATGGCCCTGATGCGCCTGCCCAACGTCTACGCCAACCTCGAAATCACCTCCGCCGTCCTCGCCCACGGCATGGGCTACGTCGAAGAAGCCCTCGCCCAAATGATCTCCCTCGGCGGAGCCGAGAAGATCATCTACGCCTCCGGAGCCCTGCACTTCCACCCCCAACCCATCCTGGAAAAAATGGCCCGCCTCACCTTCCCCGACCACATCCTCAACCGCTACGGCCTCGAACAAATCACCCACGAACAACGCGCCGCATTCCTCGCCGGCAACTACGCCCGCATCGCCGGCATCGACCTGCCACAGGCGGCCGAGCGGATCAAGGACGACGAGTTCGCAAAAGCCCGGGCCGAACACGGAGGAAACCGCCCCATGTGGACCCACTGGCGCGCCCTGCGCCCCGAGCAGTGGGCGGACGCCTCATGAGCACACCCGCGCAGACCACGGCCACCACCGCTCACATACACGCCGCGCTCCAAGACACCTACGACCCCTGCAGCCAATCCTGGCAACGCCCCATGAGCCTCATCGACCTCGGCCTCATCCGCCAGGTCACCCTCACCCCCGACGGCCACGCCACGGTGCGCATCAGCCTCACCGCACCCTTCTGCATGGCCCTCCCCACCATCATGCAAGCCATCGAACACAAAGTCGGCCACATCGAAGGCATCCACCACGTCACCGTCACCCTCGACACCACCACCCCCTGGCACCCGGGCCTCATGACCCCCCAAGGCCACCACCTCCTCACCACCGCACGCACCCAAACCCAACACACCCCACCCCCCACACCACCGGCACACACACCCCCGTTGAACAGCCCCTGACCCAGCCAACCCACAACCCACCCCCGCCACACGGGACAGCAAGGCGAGACCGAAGGCAAGAATCTTGCCGAAACCGGCCCACCCACGCCCCAAGATGCCCCGGCCCGCCAGGGAGTTCGACAGCCTCGCACCCTGGATCGGGCACGATACGGCGACGCCCCGCCTGCCGAGTTCCGCCAACAGCTGCGCGGACATGCCGAGATCAACGAAACCCACCACAACAAAAAGCGCCGAAGTAAGCGTCACCGGAAGCACGAACTCACCCCGCGACGCAGCGGCCCCACGGCCGTAACCGCCGGACCGACCCGGCCTGCCGGAACGGCGGGGCGGCGACGAACCGAGGTAGAAAAAATTGCGGGGCGAGCGCCTATGCCAGGTGCGCTCAGCGCAGCTGCTGCTCCGCAATCGCCGCCCAGTCGTCCGCCCCTCGGCCGTCCGCGATGGCCTGGTCGAACACCGTGCGCAGGAGTTCACCGATCGGCAGCGAAGCGCCTTGGGCGACTGCCGCGTCGAGGGCGAGATGCAGGTCCTTGCGGCCCAGGGCGGTGGTGAAGTCGGCGGGCTGGTAACGGCGTTCGGCGATCATCGATCCGTACGCGGTGTAGACCGCACCGGGAAAGAGCGTTGACGTCAGCAGCTCGACCAGATGGCCGGAGTCGACGCCGGCGCGTTCGGCGACGCTCACGGCTTCACCCAGGGACTGGATGGCGCAGGCGATCAGGTAGTTGCCGAGGATCTTCACGATGTTGGCCTGCTCCGGGCGGTCACCGAGGCGCCAGGTGCGCGAGCCGATCACATCGAAGTACGGCTGCACGCACTCCAGCAGCCTCGGCTCGCCGGCCGCCAGGACGTTGAGCGCCCCGGCTTCGGCGACCGGGACGCGGCCGAAGACGGGCGCCGCGACGTAGCCGATGCCGTGCTCGGCGTGCGCCGCGGCGGGCGAGGTCCGTGCTCACCGTGGCGAGGTTGACGTGCACCGTCGTGCCGGGCGTGTGGGCGAGGACGTCGGAGTCGAGGAACGTCTCGGCGACGACCCGGTCGTCCGAGAGGACCGAGAACACCACCGACGCCTGCATCGCCTCGCTGACCGAGACGGCGCGCCGGGCGCCGGCTGCGGCGAGTTCGTCCGCCGGACCGGCCGACCGGTTCCACACCACGACGTCATGGCCCGCCTTCACGAGGTTGCGGGCGATGGGGCGACCCATGGCCCCCAGACCGATGACCGCAATGCTGCCCACGTCCATCACCCTTCCCGTTGAACCGTCTGAAGTGGTTCAAGAATGGCATGGAGCTACGATCGGCCCGAACCGTCTGAAGCGGTTCCTTGCATGTGGTCGCTCACTGCGGAGGGTCGGATGACCGAGGACGTGCGGCGGCTGTTCCGGCTGGACAACGAGGTCCTCGCCTTCCGGTTCACCGCCACGCTCAGCGATCGCGCCGGTGCGTCGCCGCGGGAGCGGCTGACCGGGCCTGCACTGCTGCAGCTGTGGCTGGAAGCTGTGGGGCTCGGCGTCGCAGACGTGGCGCCGGCCGAACTGAAGCGGGCCGTCGCACTGCGCGAGGCCATCTACCGCGCCGGAGCGGCGATCGCCTCGGGTGCGCGGCCGGATGCCGCCGATGCCCGGGCACTCAACGCGGCGGCAGCCGCCGGACATGCGAAGCCTGCGCTGGGAGACGAACGCGCCGAATGGTGCCTGACCAAGGCCGCACCTGTCCGGGACGCGCTGGGCGTACTGGCCACCGATGCGATCCGGGTCCTTGGGGGTCCCGACCGCGGACGGGTCAAGAAGTGCGAAGGCCCGGGGTGTGCAGGGTTGTTCCTGGACAGCAGCCGCGCGAACAACCGCCGCTGGTGCTCCATGAACACCTGCGGCAACAAGGTCAAGAAGGCACGCATCGCCACGAGTTAACCCGGGCCAGGACAGAGTGGCGGTCAACCGGCGGCCTAGGGCCTGTCCGGCGGATCATGTGACCGTTCGACTGCTGGTTCGTTGGCGTGTCCATGGGGCGGGGAGATCTCACAAGCGAAGAATGGGCACGGCTGAAGCCGCAACTGCCGAAGTCTGGTCAGCGCGGCGGGCGTTGGGTCAGTCACCGCAGGATCATCAACGGGATCCTGTATCGGAACCGGACCGGGGTGCCATGGCGGGATCTGCCCGCACGCTTCGGTAAGTGGAAGACTGTGTACGAGCGGCATAGACGCTGGTCAGCGGACGGCACCTGGGACAGACTCTTCGCAGCCGTCCTGGCCGATGCCGACGTGGAAGCTCGCATCGACTGGTCGATGGTGAGCATCGACTCGACCTCCTGCCGGGCCCATCAACACGCCGCCGGAGCCCGCAAGAAGGCCCCGTGGCTGCGGGGAAAAGACGCACGCCTCGGCAGCACCGCCCCGACGAGGGATTCGGTCGCTCCCGGGGCGGTCTAACGTGCAAAATCCACCTCGCCGGCGAGGGAGGACGTCGCCCGCTGGCCATGCTCATCACTCCAGGCCAGTGGGGCGATGCCCCGCAGTTCATCCCGGTCATGGAGCGCATCCGGGTCGCGCCCGGGCGGACGGTGGGCGTCCCCGGACTCGGCCCGACCACCTCGGCGGAGACAAGGCGTATTCCTCCCGGCGAAACCGACGCTACCTCCGGCGACGTCAGATCAAGCACACCATCCCCGAACCGAAGAACCAGCGAGCCAACCGCCAGGCCCGCGGGAGCAGGGGCGGTCGGCCGTCCGGTTTCGACAAGACGATCTACCAGCGCAGAAACGAAGTCGAGCGGACGATCAACGCACTCAAGAACTCCCGGGCCGTGGCCACAAGGTTCGACAAACGCGCCTATGTCTTCCACGGCACCGTCACCCTCACCGCGATCCGACTCTGGCTCCGCCCATAATCAACCGGACCCGGCCGAGGGGCCCTCTGCGCCCCTACTTGCAGGCAGGCTGCGCCGACAACCATGCTGTGGCAGCTTCCAGCACCGGATCCCCCTTGCTGCTGCGGCCCGGGTTGTCGACTACCTCTTCGTCGGGCGGAATCGGGCTGTCATAGGTGCGGCCCGTGCGGTCGGCGTCCTTGGCCTGGGTGAGATTGAGGACGGCCCCATCGGACAGCCGATGCGGCGCGTTGCCGGTGGGGACACCTGCCGTTTGCTCGCCGAACGACCGCGTGTCAGGGCGTCCGCGGAATGCCACGGTCACCGCTTCCCCGGAGCTGGCAGTAGAACGACTGGTGAGCACAGCGACCGGTGCTGATCCCGCGCCTACGGGCGCGCTCGCACCCCAGCCCATCGTTTCCCCGTCAAGGCGAGGGCTCCCCTTCTCGATCGACCACACGTCCTTCTTGCCATTGGCGTCGATGAACCCTCCGACGTCCCCGTCTCCGAGGATCGGCCCGACGACAGCGAGCATCGGCCACATGTTGCCCCCGCTGTTCCGGCGCAGGTCGATCACCCAGCCACATGCGGTCGGCCGATTGGCTTGCGTTACGGCCGTCCGGCCTTCCCGTACGTACCGCTTGTAGATCTGCTCGGAACCCCGCAACCCGGGAAGCTGCACGTACCCAATACGCCCAGGCAGGGCCCGCCCCTCGACAGACGAGCGGACCGGCGTGTCGCTGTCCAGTTCCTTCGCGCGGTCGGGGCTGAAGAACTCACTGTGCCCATCTCCCAGCGCGCTGACCGCCGTGGCGATGGCAGGGTACGTGTCTCCCGGATGTTGGGCGCTGCCGACCTGCAAGAAGGCCTCCCGCCGCAGCTCCGTCCAGTCGACGTCGTCCCGACGCAAGGCGTTGTCTTCCATGATGTTCAGCGCCTTGGACAGATAGGACCGGGCCTCGGCAGACATCTCCGCACCGGGCGACGACGGCTCACCACTGGTGCACCCACTCCCAGCAGCAAGAACACAAGCCAGGCCGACAACTTTCAAACGCAGCGAACGTCTCCGCCTCATGTGCCCTCCCGTTGACCAGCTCTTGATCAATGTGTCAGCACGCGGCATGGACCCGTAGGGCTCGATCCGGCAAGAATGGGGCCTCGGCGTTGCCGGAACGGAGCAACCCGCAGCTTGGAACGGGTGTCGACCCGAATGATCGGAAGCGCCGTCAAGTGCCGCAGCACCGGCTGCGCTTGGGGAGAGCCGGGCAAGATCCGCTGGACAGGCCCTAAGCCTGTCGGTCCGCGGCGATCGAATGTGAACAGACTGCGAAACCAACTCATGCAGCCTGCAGGGTTGCTCCTGGTTTCTGACCACGACGGGGCCGCAGGCCTTGGAGCCCTCGGCCCCGTCCAGCAACCCCCGTGCAGGTCGACCTGTGCTCAGACGGCCGGCGAGGCGGAGAAGCTGTACGACCGCAACCCGGCGCCGTCGTCCTTCCAGTCGACCTGCAGGACGCCGCCACCGGTGTACCGCGTGCCGACCGGGGGCCGGTACTTCACCGTCGGGCTCGCGTAGCGCGTGTTGCCGTAACCGTCGAGGTTGTTCATCCGCCCTTCCAGGCCGTACCCGTTCGCGGACTTCACCACCGCCCCGGACCCGGACCTCTTCACCTGAGCCACCCCGCGGGCGTCGTGGACCATCGGGTAGTCGGCGAAGCCGGGCGGACCGTCGATGTCCACGGTGACCTTCGCGTAGCCGTAGCCCCCTCCCGCTTCGCGCAGCTCGTCACCTTGAAGTCGAAGTCATCCCAGGTGGCAGTGGAACCGGGAAGATCGACGGTCTTGCTCGACGTCGTGCAGCGGTAGCTGGCGGCCGACGCCGTGCCGGCACCGAGGACCGTGACGCCCGCGACCAGTACGGCCAGCGCGGCGCCGCTCATCATGCGAATAGTCATGATCGGCACAACTGGTCTCATATCGCCCGGCGTCACGGCCCGCTTGTCGACTCCACCCCGCCGAGCGACCACACCGGAAACCTGCACCCACAGTCGGGCGCCGGGCACCCGTGACCTCCGGGCCCGTACCGGCCGTTGAACATCCGGGCGCCAGCTCACCAGGCCCCGGCCGAGCGCACTCGTCAGGGAAGGGCAGAGGTGGACACCCAGCAGCAGGAGGACCGCGCCAGGAACAGAGACATCCAGCGACGGCTGTACGGCGAGCCCTGGACGTCCTGCTCCGCCGGATCAAGCAGGACCTCGTCCTCACCCAGGGCCGCCTCGCCAAGATCCTCGGCGTGTCCGAGCCGATGGTCTCCCAACTCATCAACGCACAGCGCGCCAAGAGCCGCAGCCCCGAAGTAGCCCACCGCCTGGCGCTCCTGCGCGACCTCGCGGAACAGGCGGCCGCGGGCCACATCGACCGGGCCGGCGCCGTCGCCCGCATGGAAGAGATCAAGCAGGACACTTCAACGCTCCTGGTGCCCGCCCAGGGCCGCACCGAGCCCCCGGCTGACATGGCGGTCAAGCGCGCCGTACGCGAAATCCAGGCCCAACTCCGGGCCGTGGCAGGCGCTGGCGACCTCCTCGACGCCGCGAAGAAGCTGGACGAGGCGTACCCGGAGATCGCCGAGTTCCTCCGCGTCTACGGCACCGCCCGCACACCCGACGCCATCGCCTACTACAAGCGCCACGCCTGACGGTCCTGCGTCCATGGAACAGTCGAGGAGATCGCCCCACAGGATCAAGATGTCCGGAGGATCGTTGCTGACTTTGAGGGGCCATCGAGCCGGAGGAAATGACGAGGACGCGCCGTGAAACTCCCCAGGTGCGACGAAGCCCGCCTACCTAACCTCAACCCGCCGGAAGGCGAGGTGCCGTACCACCCTCCACCTCTGCTGCCATCCGCGCATTTATCCTTACGCGTCCCCCGTTATGGGGTGTTCTCCCCTTGGCGAGCGTTACCGACCTAGTAGCACCTACCTTCACGAACTCCCCTCGCATTCGGCATGACAACCTCGCGGGGGTACGCACAACCCCCTTCCCGGTTCCCGGTGTTAGGCATTGATCTTGGTTGATCCTCCAAGCAACCGCGGGAAGGAGCTCACAGGAAGTCAGTTGTCCTGTCCACTATGCCCATTACTCGATGCCTACAGTCCTGCGGTGATCACGCCAGATCGGCGTGACCTGAAAGGACTGACGAGTTGTCCACGCACATACCGGGGCGGAAGTCCCGGCGGAAACGCGGCCACGCTCAAGTAGCCGCTATTGCAGCCATGTTGCTGGCGGCAGAAGCCGCCCTGATGACAGGGCAGGCCGGCGCCACGTCGGCGGTCCAGCCCGCCGCCACTTCGACTACTGAGGCACAGCGGCCCGCTGATGTCAGGACCGTTGAACCGGACCTGACCTGGGCGCAAAAGCACAGCAAGGGCGGTATTCCCTGGGGCCTCGCCGAGGCAAAGAAGACCGGCAAGAGGACTCTGGTCCCGAATGCGACCACACCCACCAATCTCACCTACGCCAATCCCGATGGCACGCTGACTTCGGAGGTCACCACCGGCCCGGAGCGGATCGAACGGGATGGCAAGTGGGTTGATGTGGACGCCACGCTGACGACGACCGCCGACGGCGGTGTCCGGGCGAAGGCGCACCCCGAAGGACTCACGCTTGCCGCAAGGGGGGCGGCACTCCCGCACGCTCATTGCGGGCGACCGAGGATGCGGCCGGACGTGACCTGGTCACCCTGGGCAGTGGCGAGGAGAAGGTGACCCTGCAGTGGAAGGGGGGCCTGCCCAAGCCTGTGCTCGCTGGCACCACCGCCACGTACAAGGACGCCGCGCCTGGCGCGGACGTGATCGTGAAGGCGAGCCGTACCGGCTTCGAGCAGTTCGTGAGGTTGGACGCCAAGCCGACCACAGAGAACTACACGTACACGCTGCCGCTGAAAGCGAAGGGTCTCAAGGCGTCGGCGCAGAAGGACGGTTCGGTTCTCTTCACCGACGCCGAAACTGGTGTCGAGAAGGCCACCATGCCCGCTCCGGTGATGTGGGACGCAAGCGTGGACAAGGTCTCGGGCAAGCACGAGAACCGCGCTCGCGTCGGCATGAAGGTCATCGACCATGGCGGCGGCAACATCGACCTCGAGGTCACGCCGGACGCCGACTTCCTGGCCAACAAAGGCACTCAGTATCCGGTCACCGTCGACCCGTCTACTTCCGCACTCGGTAACACCTTCGACACCTATGTGCAGCAGGGCGAGACCACCGATCTCGGCGCGGAGACCGAGCTCGACTGGGGCAATCCCGGCACCAAGAACACGGACGGCACCCCGCGCCTGGCGCGCACGCTGATGACGTGGAACACCGAAGCGTTCGCGGACGCGCTCATCTCATCGGCGAAGGTTGAGTTCTACAACTTCCACTCAGGCAACACCGACTGCAAGGCGCACTCCTGGGACGTGTGGAACACCACCGCCGGCTCCTCGGACTCGCGTTGGACCAGCCAGCCGACCTGGCAGCAGAAGTACGCCACGTCCACCGAGACCAAGGCCCACGCCACCGGCTGCACCGCTACTGCCGATGGCTGGATCAAGGCCGACGTCAAGGATCTCGTGCAGACCTGGGCGTCCGCGAAGCAGACCCGCGGTCACATGGGCGTACGCGCCGCCGAGGATTCCTCGCAGGGGTGGAAGCGGGTCAACTCCCGTAATGCCACGGCAAACCAGCCGAAGCTGACGGTCAACTACAACTACCGTCCTGGTGACGGCACTGCTCAGCAGGCTGGGCCGAAGTTCGAGATGTACAGCGGTATCTGGGGTGTCGACACGCTCACTCCCACCCTGCGGGACAAGTTCACCGATGCCGATGGCGACACCGTAAACGGCACCTTCCAGGTCTACGACTCCGCCACCAACAAGCCCATCACCACTTCGGCCGGCGAGGGCCTCCTCACCTCCGGCTTCGTCAAGCCCGGCGAATGGGCTTCGGTCAAGGTGCCCGAGGGCCAGCTAGTCGACGGTAAGACGTACAAGTTCCGTACCAACTCGTACGACGGCACCCACTACAACTTGAACTGGTCGCCGTGGCGCGAGTTTGTCGTCGACACCGCTTCCGCAGGCAAGCCCACCAACCTGCAGCCCGGCGACTCCTACACCATTTCCGACCCGAAGATCGTCAAGGATCCCGCGAAGATCCAGGAGATCCAAGATGTCTTGAAGCGGGACGGCAACCTCGAAGCCCTCGGCATCAAGCCCACCCGCGGGCCCTCCGCCCCCAAGGCCGCGGCTGCCGATGACACTCGCGCGTCATGGCTGCCGCGGACCTATATCACCCCTTCCGGCAAGTTCGCCGGTGGCAAGAAGCCTGCCGACCAGTATGAGTACATCAAGGATCCCGCAGAGTGTTCCGCGGCCGCTGCCTCCGACAACGCTGCAGGTTGGATCAAGAACCGGTTCTCCTACTGCCAGGAAACCCTCGTTGTGATGCCCGCCATCGACTGGGGCATTTTTCCTCCGCGCTTCAACCTGGTGGGTGAATTCATCGCCACACAAACCCTCATCGGTGAAGGCAAGATCGGCTCGAAAGACTCGGGCGAGTACACCCGCTACGCCGACTTCGACCTGAACCTCGACATCCATTGGGTCGGCGGACGCTTCAATCAGCCCGCCGCAAAGATCCAGGCAAACCTTCCCTGCCAAGGCACCTGGGCCGCGGGTAATCCCACCGCCAAACCAGAAGACGCCTGCTACACCGGGCTCTTCACTGGCCGTACAGACTCCATCGCCGACTGGAAGACCAACGGGAAAACCGAGTTCGACCTGTGGTCCTCCACCCCAAAGCTTCCCGACGTTGCCGCCGGCGAGCGGGTAGCGACTGGCAAGTTCACCCCGGAGCTGAAGTTCACTCTCCCCGGTTACGACCAGCTGATCGACGCGGCAGGTGAAGAGGGCGTGGTCCGCTTCGACAGCGCCGCCTACAACACGTGGGCCAAGACCGGTTCAGTCTTCCCTGACGCCACGCCGTCGCTGCAATACAACAAGAGTGACACCAGTTCCGCCGGTCCTCCCGCCCCCTACACCGGCGTCGAGGCGGTAGCCCGTCACATTGACGAGGCCCGCAAGAACCCGGACGCCACCTACCCGACTAAAACGGTGTCTCGATTGGCGTGAGCTGCCTAAAGTTCGCGCCACTCGCCCAGTTCGGCGGGCCGTCCTGTCCTGATGAAGTGGTGCACGGTGATCCATGCGCGATCGACGTCCAGGGCCAAGTCGCCACTGAACACGACCAGATCGTCCATGATCGGCACGTGGACCGAGGCGTCCGATGCGGCGGTGCCATCGCCGATGAGGAGGGACGACCGCTCGGCGTCGCCGAAGACATGGATCACTGCGTGATTATCCTGGAAGCCCAGAGTCAGCAGGGGAAACTCACTGCCTGGCCGTCGCACTTCAACGTAACCCCGTCCCCGCGAGCGCAATGCGGTGAAATGATCCGCCAGTTCCTCGAT
>NZ_FNFF01000023.1 GCF_900100315.1 Streptomyces indicus | reverse complement strand
TCTCAGCGTCCTCGCTGATGTGCCATCCCAATGGGATGGACTTTTTCAAAGGAACCGCGTCCGACCTAATGGTCGAGACGGGGTTGTCAATCTGGCGTTGACTTTTGGCACGCTGTTGAGTTCTCAAGGAACGGACGCTTCCTTTGTACTCACCCGCAGAGACATTCTCTGGGGCTTTCCTCCGGGCTTCCCTTCGGTGTTTCCGACTCTATCAGACTCTTTCGGGCCCGATTTCCTCGGTGCTTTCCGGTTCTCGCTTTCGCGTTTCCCTTCCGGCGGTGTCGACTCTATCAGATCCTTTCGGGCCTGATTCCCGGTCAACTCGGGTTGCCTTTGCGGCTGTTGGGCCGTTCCGACGTCCAGAACCTTAGCGGATTCTCCGGCCGGCTCATAATCGGGCCGTTCGGTTCCTGTGAATTGATTTTCGGGCGCGCGAAGGCGCACGTAATTCAATCCCCAGGGGAATCGTGCGTTGGTTTGGTGTGCCGCTGTGAGCGGCGAGAGTGGCTGCCGCAGAACCGTTCCGGCTCCGTGACAACTCGAAGAACCTTACGGATCGAGCGGGGGTGTGTCAACCCCCGAGCTCGACCCGTTGCAGGAGCCGGGTCAGGAGCTCCCCCAGGACGCCCCGCTCCTTCGCGGAGAGGTCCTGGAGCAGGTCCTCCTCGAAGGTCGTGGCCAGCTCCATGGCGTCCAGCCACTTCTGCCGCCCGGCGTCCGTCAGGCCCACGATCACTCGTACGCGATTGGTCTCATCACGATCCCGGGTAACCAGACCTTCCGCGACCATGCGGTCGATCCGGTGGGTCATCGCGGCCGGGGTGAGGCCGAGCTGCTTGGCCAGGTCGCCGGGGCCCATGCGGTAGGGCTGGCCGGCGAGGACCAGGGCCTTGAGGACCTCCCACTCGGCGTTGCTGATGCCGAGGGTGGCGGTCTGGCGTCCGTAGGCGACGTTCATGCGCCGGTTGAGGCGGCCGAGGGCCGAGACGATCTGCTCGACCTGGGGGTCGAGGTCGGCGAACTCCCGCTGGTAGGCGGCGATCTGTTCGTCGAGCGTCGGCTCGTTCTCAGGCATGCCCCGGAGTATGACACGACCCCGCTTTGCGTTTAAGACCTTCGATGTTTATTGTTTAGGTCCGAACTTTAGCTTTGAAGTCTTCAGGTCGAAGGTGCACTGGTCAGGTGGCCCGTCGCGTCCTGCCTGGGCTTCGCTCGTATGAAGGCAGGTGAGAAGTGACCCAGGCGATGGGTGCCGCGATGCGGCGGATCCACGTGGGCAACGCGCTCAGCGCGTTCGGCCTCGGCTTCACCGTCCCGTTCCTCTACGTCTACGTGGCGCAGGTGCGGGAGCTCGGTGCGACGACGGCGGGTCTCGTGCTCGCCGTCTTCGCGGTGGCCGCGCTGGTGGTGCTGCCCTTCACCGGGCGTGCGGTCGACCGGCGCGGGCCGCTGCCGGTCCTGATGGTCGCCCTGGTCACGGCCGCGGTCGGTGCGATGAGCCTCGGGCTTGCGAACAACGCGCAGACCGTGATCGCGTCCGCCGCGCTGCTCGGTGCCGGTCAGGCCGTCATGCAGCCGGCGCTCGCGACGATGATCGTGGAGTGCTCCACCGCCGAGACCCGTACGCGGGCCTTCGCGACGCAGTTCTTCCTGCAGAACCTCGGACTCGGTGTCGGTGGCCTCATCGGCGGCCAGATCGTCAAGCACGAGCGGCCGAGCGACTTCACGCTGCTGTTCGCCATCGAGGCGTCGATGTTCCTGCTGCTCGTGGTGGTCATGGCCACCGTGCGGCTGCCGCGGCAGGCGCGGATCGCGGATGCGACCCCGCAGGCCGAGGGCGGGATGAAGCGGCTGTTCCAGCACCGCGCCATGGTGCAGCTGTGTGCGCTGGGCTTCGTGATGTTCTTCGCCTGCTACGGGCAGTTCGAGTCGGGGCTCTCGGCGTACGGCGTCGAGGCGGCGGGGATCTCGCCGTCCACGCTCGGCTTCGCGCTCGCCGCCAACACCGGCGCGATCGTGGTGGCGCAGTTCCTGGTCCTGAAGTTCGTCGAGCGGCGCGAGCGGTCCAAGGTGATCGCCTCCGTCGGTCTGCTGTGGGCCGTCGCGTGGATCTTCGCGGGGTACGCGGGGCTCGGGCACGGCAGCCAGGCGATGGCGACCGCGGCCTTCATCTCCACGTACGCGCTCTTCGGCCTCGGTGAGGCGATGCTGTCGCCGACCGTCGCGCCGTTGGTCGCGGACCTCGCGCCGAGCGGCATGGTCGGGCAGTACAACTCGGCCTTCGCGCTGGTCAAGCAGCTGGCCCTGGCGGTCGGTCCGGCGATCGGCGGGCCGATGGGCGCCTCGCTGCACGCCCCGTACATCCTGACGTTCATCGTCTTCTCGCTCGGCATCACGGTGCTCGCGGTCAAGCTCGGCAAGCAGCTGACGCCGGCGCAGAACCACCCGTGGGCCGTGCGGCAGGCGGCCGTGGCGGCGAAGGAGCGCGCGGCCGAGGATCCGGCCGGCCCCGGTGCCGTGCCCGCTACAGCGACAGCGACAGCGGCCGTCTGACCGGCTGCTGTTCGGCTACGCGTCCTCGGAGACGGACTGGCCCGCCCGCGCGGCGGCCAGTCCGTCTTCTGCTTTACGGGCCAGGGCGCCGGCGGTCGGTTCCTTGCTCGCGGCCGCGAGGGCGAGCAGGGCGCGGCACTCGGTGGCCGCCTCCTCGTAGCGCTCCAGGCGGTTGAGGGTGTGGGCGCGGTCGGCGCGGAGCTTCAGAGTGAGCGGGTGCTCCGGGGCGTGGATGCGCTCGTAGAAAGGGAGCAGCTCGTCCTGGCGGCGCAGGGCCTCGGCCGGGTCGCCCTGTTCGCGCACGGCCAGGGCGCACAGCGCGAGGGCCGCGAGCGCGAGGTGGTCGTCGGGGCGCTGGGCGCGGTGGGCCGCGAGGTCGTGGGCCTCGGTCTCGGCCTCCTCGTACCGGCCGAGGGCGAAAAGGACCGTGGCCAGGACGACGCGCGCCGTGGCCGCGAGCTGGTGGGCCGGGCCGAGTGCCTTGTCGGCCACGTCGATGACCTGGCGGATCAGCGTCTCCGCCTCCTGGGGGCGGTCCTCGTGCAGCAAGGACTGGGCCTGGCGGATGCCGCGCTGGACGCCGGCGGTCTCGGGGGAGCTGAGGCGGTCGAGGAAACCCATGGAGGGGAGGCTATGCCGGGGGTGCAGGTGGGCGGCACCCCCTAGAGCGCACCGGACTGCTTGAGGGTGAACTCGCACCACACCGCCTTGCCGCCGCCCGGTGTCCGGCGCGAGCCCCAGTTCGAGGCGAGGGCGGCGACGATCGCGATGCCGCGGCCCGCCTCGTCGGCCGGCTCCGCGCGGCGGCGCAGCGGCAGGTGGTCGTCCCCGTCGGTGACCTCGATGATCAGGCGGCGGTCGGTGCGGCGCAGCCGCAGGCGCATCGGCGGGGTGCCGTGCTGGAGCGAGTTGGCGACGAGTTCGCTGGCGGCGAGGACGCCCGCTTCGCAGAGCTCGGGCGGGAAGCGCCAGCTGGCCAGGACTCCGGTGGCGAAGGCGCGGGCGCGCGGCGCCGCTTCCACACCGCCGAGGAGTTCGAGCGAGGCGCCGCGGAACAGCTCGGCGTCGGGGCCGGTGTGCTCGGGGTGCTGGAGGACCAGGAGCGCCACGTCGTCGTCGTGGTCGGCGGTGACGCCGAGCGCGCGCAGCAGGCGGTCGCAGATCACCTGCGGGGTGCCGGTGGCGCCGGCCAGGGCGCGCTCGAGCTGGTCGACGCCGTGGTCGATGTCCTCGCTGCGGCGCTCGACGAGGCCGTCGGTGTAGAGGACGGCGGTGGAGCCGGGCGGGAAGTCCATGGAGCCGGAGGCGTGCAGCCAGCCGCCGGTGCCGAGCGGGGGTCCGGTGGGCTCGTCGGCCCGGTGCAGTGCGCCGAGTTCGTCCCGTACGAGGATCGGCAGGTGGCCCGCCGACGCGTAGGTGAGGCGGCCCTCGTGCGGGTCGTGGATCGCGTAGACCATCGTGGCGATCTGGCTGGCGTCGATCTCCGAGGCGAGCCCGTCGAGGAGCTGGAGCACCTCGTGGGGCGGCAGGTCGAGGCGGGCGTACGCGCGCACGGCCGTGCGCAGCTGGCCCATCACCGCGGCGGCGCGCACCCCGCGGCCCATGACGTCGCCGATGACGAGGGCGGTGCGGCCGCCGCCGAGGGTGATCACGTCGTACCAGTCGCCGCCGACCGCCGCGTCCGCGCCGCCGGGCTGGTACGTGGCGGCGATGCGCAGGTCGTCCGGCTGCTCCAACTCCTGGGGCAGCAGCGAGCGTTGGAGCGTGACGGCGGCTTCGCGGTGGCGGCGCTCGCTGGCACGCAGCCGCTCGGCGGCCTCGGCGTGGTCGGTGACGTCGGTGGCGAAGAGCAGGACGCCGGCCTCGCCCTCGGTCCCGGGGTGGGACGCGTCCTCGCTCTCCGGGTGGGAGGCGCCGGTGGTCAGCGGGGTGCAGGTGAAGGTGTACGAGCGACCCGAGGGCACCTTGCGCGACTTGACCGTGCGCGGCTTGCCGCTGCGCAGGACCTGGTCCAGGAGCGGGAGCAGGCCGAGCTCGCGCAGCTCGGGCAGGGCGTCCTCGGCGGTGGCGCCGCGCTCGCGCGGGCCGAAGGAGGCGGCGTACGCCTCGTTGACGTAGGCGATGCGGTGCTCGGGGCCGTGTACCAGGACCATCAGGCCGGTGATGCGGTCGAGGATCTCGCGGACCGGCAGGTCCTCTACGTCGGGGGTCGGCGCGTCGGAGCCGTGCTCGGCTCGGGCGGCGGGCACGGAACCCCGGTCGGACCGCGCGGCGGCGCGGCGCTGCGTACCGGGGAGCCTGGCGCTCCAGCGCGTGAAGTTCACGGAGGGAAGCCTCATGGAGGTCGTCGGGGCGTGGTGCCCTTGTGTTGTGGGGCGCTCCGGGGTCAGGGCGCGCCCGCTCGGTCTGGGTGGGCCGGTCCGCCGCTCGGCGGGCGACCGGAACGCTCCGGCCGGGGCGGGCCGGACGCACGGGTCAGGTGGCTTTCGGCTGCACCGGTCGGGTGCCTGTCGGAGCACCGGCCGGATGGCTGCCGGTGCGGACGTCGGTCAGTCTGGCCGACCGCACTGACATCCGTCAGACGCCGGTCCGCGCGGCGGAGTTCCTCGATCCGGTCAGGACGACTCCTTCGGGCGTTCGCCTCCGGCCGCGAGTTCGAATTCCGCACGCGGATGCTCGAGCGAGCCGAGGGAGACGATCTCGCGTTTGAACAGGCCCGACAGAGTCCACTCGGCCAGGACCCGGGCCTTGCGGTTGAAGGTCGGGACCCTGCTGAGGTGGTAGACGCGGTGCATGAACCACGCAGGGTAGCCCTTCAGCTTGCGTCCGTAGACGTGCGCGACACCCTTGTGCAGGCCGAGAGAGGCCACCGAACCGGCGTATTTGTGCGCGTAGTTCGTCCGCGGCTGTCCCTTGAGCGCGGCCACGATGTTGTCGCCGAGCACCCTCGCCTGGCGGACGGCGTGCTGCGCGTTGGGCGCGCATTCCTTGCCTTCCTCCGAGGTCACGTCCGGTACGGCGGCCGCGTCGCCGGCCGCCCAGGCGTGCTCGACCCCGTCGACGGCGAGCTCGGCGGTGCACTTGAGCCGGCCGCGTTCGTTCAGCGGCAGATCGGACGCGGCGAGGATGGGATGCGGCTTGACGCCCGCGGTCCATACGAGGGTGCGCGTCGGGAAGCGCGAGCCGTCGTCGAGCACCGCGACCCGGTCCTCGCAGGAGTCGAGCCGGGTCTCCAGACGCACGTCGATGTTGCGCCGCCGCAGCTCGCTGACCGTGTACTTGCCCATCTCGGGGCCGACCTCCGGCAGGATCCGGTCGGAGGCCTCGACGAGGATCCACTTCATGTCCTCGGCGCTGACGTTGTGGTAGTACCGGGCCGCGTAGCGCGCCATGTCCTCCAGCTCGCCGAGGGCCTCCACGCCCGCGTAGCCGCCGCCGACGAACACGAAGGTCAGCGCGGCGGAGCGGACGGCGGGGTCGCGGGTCGAGGACGCGATGTCCATCTGCTCGATGACGTGGTTGCGCAGGCCGATGGCCTCTTCCACGGTCTTGAAGCCGATGCCGTAGTCCGCGAGCCCCGGGACCGGCAGGGTGCGCGAGATCGAGCCGGGGGCGAGGACCAGTTCGTCGTAGGTGAGCTCGATCGGTCCCGTGCCCTCCTCGTCGGTGGCGAGGGTGGTGAGGGTGACCGTCTTCTTGGCGTGCTGGATCGAGCGGGCCTCGCCGATGACGATCCGGCAGTGCTTGAGGACGCGGCGCAGCGGGACGACCACGTGGCGCGGCGAGATGGACCCGGCGGCCGCCTCCGGCAGGAAGGGCTGGTACGTCATGTACGGCTCGGGCGTGACCACCACGATCTCCGTGGCACCGCTCTTGAGCTCGGCGGCGAGCTTCTTCTGCAGACGCAGCGCGGTATAGAGGCCGACATAGCCGCCGCCCACGATGAGAATGCGCGTGCGGGGCGCGTCGGAGGTCCCGGTCCGGTGGGCGGGGTGGGTCCCGCGGGAATCAGCCGTCACCTTCCCATGAGGCACCCGCGTCACGTGTTTGTCCACAGGCCCGGCAATTTGTGTGACCGTCCGCGGCGGGGTGCGCGCCGCCCCCGTACGCGCTGCGGCTTGGAAAAATACGCAGGTCAGCAAGGAGCCGAACCCGCCCTGGCAGCAGGCCAAAAAGGGACGGACCGGGGTGTACTCCGATCGGGGGGCGCTCCGTGCGGAACTGGCCCCTTCTGAATTGACTCCGGCTCAACTATGTTCGTGTGACGTCGGGGTGTGGGGGGTGTACTGCTTCAGGCGCGATGCGCAGGGTTCGCGGAGGGATCGCGGACGGCGCGCGGGCAGGGTTCGCGGACGGTCCGCGCACACCGAAACGACCAGGCGGGGAGTCTCCGGGGGGAGACGTCATTACCGGGGGAATGCATGCACATTCGTGATTCTCGTTGGGGCGCTGCATCCGCATCGGCCCCGGCTTCTGCTGCTTCGGCTTCGGCCGCATCAGCTTCTGCTTCCGTGCTGGGTGACGGCGCGGTGCGCCGCGGCGCGGACGGCGGCCGTACGACGCCGCTGCGCGTGGACGCCCAGCGCAACCTCGAGCACGTCCTGCGCGCGGCGCGTGAAGTGTTCGGCGAGCTGGGCTACGGGGCGCCGATGGAGGACGTGGCGCGCCGGGCGCGGGTCGGCGTCGGGACCGTCTACCGGCGGTTCCCGAGCAAGGACGTGCTCGTACGGCGGATCGCCGAGGAGGAGACGGCCCGGCTGACCGACCAGGCCCGCACCGCGCTCGGCCAGGAGGACGAGCCGTGGTCGGCGCTGTCGCGCTTCCTGCGCACGTCGGTGGCCTCGGGCGCCGGGCGGCTGCTTCCGCCACAGGTGCTGCGCGTGGGCGTGGCCGACGAGGCGGGCGCGGAGGGCGAGTTCGAGGACGCGCGGGTGCCGCAGCAGCGGCAGTCGGCCGCGGGCCTCGCGAGCCCGGAGCTGCGGCTTGTGGAACAGCGCGGGATACCCGCCGACGAGGTGGACGACGCCGGGGCGGCGGCGCTGCTCGAGGTGGTCGGTCGGCTCGTGGAGCGGGCGCGGGCAGCCGGTGAGCTGCGGGCCGACGTCACCGTCTCGGACGTGCTGCTCGTGATCGCCACGGCGGCGCCCTCGCTGCCGGACGCGGCGCAGCAGGCGGCGGCTTCGGCGCGGCTGCTCGACATCCTGCTCGAAGGGCTGCGGTCGCGGCCTGCGCGGTAGGAGTACAGGGCCTCAACTCCGTTGCCGGACAGGCCTTTTGGGCTGCCCCGAACGGGTGAACCTCGCTGATTCGTGAGGGGAAGTCACCCCGGATGAGTGGTTGCTGTGCATCCGGGCTCGGCGGGGTTCCTTCGTATGGCACGCTTTCCCGGGTGTTCGGGACCGAGTGTGCATGCGGGGGCTTCGCGCGATGAGCGTTGACGGGCGGGAAGAGCCGTTCGCCGGGGGCGGTGGGCCGGCGGACGGCGGACTGCCGGCGCGGCAGGTGCCGAGCCAGGGAGGGCCTTCCGAGGTGCCCGCGCCCGCCGGTGAGGCGGCCGAGCCCGGGGTGCCCGCGCAGCGCGAGCCCCAGGCATCGCTCGCCGACGACCTGCTCGCCGGGGGTGAACCACCGGTCTCCGACGCGGACTTGATCCGCCGCATGCGCGAGGGCGACGACTCGGCGTACGAGGAGCTCTACCGTCGGCACGCCGAGGCGGTGCGCCGCTATGCGCGCACCTGCTGCCGTGACGCCCACACCGCGGACGACCTCACGTCCGAGGTGTTCGCGCGCATGCTCCAGGCGGTGCGCGGCGGTTCGGGTCCCGAGCACGCCGTACGGGCGTATCTGCTCACGACCGTACGGCGGGTCGCGGCGGCCTGGATCAAGTCGGCGAAGCGGGAGCAGCTCGTCGAGGACTTCGCGGTGTTCGCCACGCAGGCGGCGCGCTCCTCCGAGGTGTCCGACGACGACACGCTCGACCTGGGCGCCGACGTGCTGGCGATGCACGAGGCCGAGCGGTCCATGGTCATGCAGGCCTTCCGCAGCCTCTCCGAGGAGTGGCAGGCCGTCCTGTGGCACACCGAGGTCGAGGACGATCCGCTGAGCGCGGTCGCCCCGCTGTTCGGGCACACCTCCACCAACACCACGGCGCAGCTGGCCAGCAGGGCCCGTGAAGGGCTCAAGCAGGCGTACCTCCAGGCGCATGTGAGCGGGTCGCTGGCCGAGGACGACGAGTGCGCGCGCTATGCCGACCGGCTCGGCGCGTATGCCCGCGGGCGGCTGCGCACCCGGGCCGAGCGCGGTCTGCGCAAGCACATGGAGGAGTGCGCCAAGTGCCGGCTCGCCGCGAGCCAGATCAAGGAGCTCGCGGGCGGCATTCCGGCGCTCGTGCCGGTCGCGGTCATCGGCTGGTTCGGCGCCGCGGGCTACACGGCGAAGGTGGCCGGGCTCATCGGCGGCGGTGCGGCGGGTGCCGCGGGGGCGGGTGCGGCCGCGGCCGCGTCGGGCGGCTCCGGTGGTGCGGCCGCGGGTGGTGCCGCCGCGGGCGAAGGGCTCGGCGCGCCGGCGAAGGCCGGTATCGCGGCGGCCGTGGTGGTCGCGGCGGGTGTCGCGGTGGCCCTGGCGCTCGCGGGTGACGAGGCCGAGCCGAAGGCCGATCCGAAGCCGAAGCCGCCGCCGGTGTCGCAGCCGGTGGTGCCGCAGAAGCCCAAGCCCTCGCCGAAGCCGGAGCCTCCCGCGCCGCCGGTGGCCGCTCCGGAGCCGACCCCCACGCCGACGCCTCCCCCGCCGGAGCCGAAGCCCACCCCGAAGCCGACGCCTCCGCCGAAGCCCAAGCCGACGCCCACCCCGACGCCGCCGCCTCCTCCCCCGCCGCCCGCGCCGGCCCCGGAGGCGTACCACATCAGCGAGTTGCAGTACGGGATCTTCGGGGACGGCACCCAGCCCGAGGTGCGGCTCGGGGAGTCCAGCTGGCTGTGGCAGCGGCAGGGGCTCGGGATCGCGGGGCAGCGGTACGCGCACGGGGTGACCGTGCACGCGTACTCCTCCGTGATGATCGACCTCAACCGTGAGTGCACGGCCTACGACGCGTACGCCGGGGTGGACGACCTCACGTTCGGGCACGGGGCCGTGCGGTTCTCCGTGTACGCGGACGGGGAGCGGCTCTGGCAGTCCGGGGTGGTGCGCGGCGGGGAGCCCGCGGTGCCGGTGCATGTGGATCTGACCGGGCGCAAGACGCTGCGGCTCGTGGTGGAGCCGCATTCGGTGGTGGATACGCCGGCGCTGGTGGACTGGGCCGAGTCGCGGATCAGTTGCCGGTGAGGGCGGCCTGCCGGGTGCGGGTGATCCGGAGGGCAGCTATCTAACCGAGGTGGTGCAGCAACGCCAGCGCGTCCTCCGGTGTGAGGCGTTCGCCCGTCGCCGTCTCCTTCTCGTACGCGTCCTCGCCCAAGTGCTCGCGCAACTCCCCGGCCAGCGCGGCCAGTTCCGAGCGGTCCGGCTCCGGGGTCGGCAGGGCGCCGCGCCACTGGGCGGCTGCCGCGAGCAGGCGGGCGGCGAGCGGGGCGGCCGAGACCGCGAGGCTGACCGCCGCCGCTTCGGCCAGGACCGCCAGGACGGGCTCCGCGCACTTGTCGCGGATCGCGAGGCGCAGCCCGTCGACCGCCTTCGGCAGCGCCGCTTCCGGCCCCGACTCCCTGAAGGTGATCTTCGCGTCGGCGTGGGCGATCCCGGCCTCGAACTGCGGGGGCGGGGTGCCGCGGGCGCCCCAGGCCACGCTCGAGCGCCATTCCGCACGGGCCCGCGCCACATCGCCCTCGGCCAGCGCGATGTGGGCGGACAGGAGGCGGACGAACGCGCGGGTGTCCAGGACTCCGTAGCGCTCGCTCTCGCTGTCGGACTCCGCGATGGCGCGCCGGGCCAGCGGCAGGTCGCCCGCGCGGTAGGCGATCTCGGCGAGCCGGGCGATCAGGAGCGGCGCCTCCGAGTACACCCCCATCTCGTACGCGAGATGCAGCCCTTCCTCGTACTCCGCCTGCGCCTCGGCGAAACGGCTGCGGGCCATCGCCGCCTCGCCCACCGCCGTGCACACATGGGCCTTGAGCCAGCGGTCGCCGACCTGACGGGAGAGCCGGCGCAGCTCCGCGAGGTCCTCGTCCACGGAGTCGAGCCCGCCGCGGCTGTCGACCGCGATGTGGGCGCGGAAGAGCAGGGCGACGCAGACCTCCCAGGGTCCGCCGTAGGTGCGGCAGGCCTGCGTGGCCGTGTCCATGGCCGCGCGGCCGTCGGTCGAACCGTCGAGCACGAAGGTCGTGAAGGGCCACAGGAGTCCGGGGAAGGTGGCGGACTGCGGGATGGGGCGCCCGAAGACCTCCTGGAGCAGGGCCAGTTCGGTGCGCAAAGACGGGTCGTCGAAGGGCATGCCGGGCGCGGAGTCCGAGAGGAGGAAGAGGCGGAGCAGGCGCAGGCGCATGCGGGGCCAGTAGCGCGGATCGGCCTCCGCCTCGGGGCCGAGCGGGCGGCCGTCCGGGCCGGTCGGGTCCGCGCCGAGCGCGAGGGCCGCGGCGCCCCAGTCGGCGCCCTCGCGGCGGTAGTTGCGCAGCGACCAGAACCAGCCCATCGCGAGGGCGAGCTCGAGCGCGGTCCGCTCCTCGCCCGCATCGATGGTGCGCCGCAGCACCGCGCGCAGGTTGTCCAGCTCGCGCTCCACCCGCTGGATCCAGGGCAGTTGGTCCGCGGTGCGCAGCAGGGGGTCGGCCCGCCGCATCAGCTCCAGGAAGTACGCGGTGTGGCGGGCGAGCGCCGCCGCGCGGGTCTCGGGGGCTTCGGCGGCGCGCTCGGTCGCGTACTCGTGGATGGTCTCGAGCATGCGGTAGCGCATCCCGTCCTCGCCGCCGCGCGAAGGCGCGGCCACGATCAGGGACTTGTCGACCAGCGCGCCGAGCAGCAGGGCTGTGTCGCCGGTGCAGACCGCCTCGGCCGCGGGCAGGTCCCAGCCGCCCGCGAACACGGACACCTCGCGCAGGAAGGTGCGCTCCTTCTCGTCGAGCAGGTCCCAGGACCAGTCGACCACCGCGCGCAGGGTCTGCTGGCGGGGCAGCACGGTGCGACTGCCCGAGGTGAGGAGCTGGAAGCGGTCGTCGAGGCGGTCGGCGATCTGGCGCGGTGTGAGCAACCGGAGCCGGGCGGCGGCCAGTTCGATCGCGAGGGGCAGTCCGTCGAGCCGGGTGCAGATCTCCGCGACGGCCGCGCGGTCCTGCTCGGGGTCGAATCCCGGGCGCACGGCGGCGGCCCGCTCGGCGAAGAGCCGGTGGGCGGTCTCTTCGGGCAGCGGGTCGACGGGCCGCACGGACTCGCCGGGCACCCCGAGCGGCTCCCGGCTGGTGGCCAGGATCCGCATCCGGGGGCAGTGGGTGAGCAGGGTCTCGGCGAGCCGGGCGGCGGCTTCGATGACATGTTCACAGTTGTCAAGGATCAGGAGCAGGTCGCGCTCGGCGCAGAACTCGGTGAGCAGCGCGACCGGGTCGTCGTGCGCGACGGAGAGCTCGCTCGTGAGCAGCACCGTGTCCCTGAGGCCCAGCGCGCTGACCACGGCTCCGGGCACGGCGTCGGCCCGGTCCAGCGGGGCGAGCTCGGCGAGCCAGGCCGGGGCGGGGTGGCCGGCCGCCGTCTCCTCCGCGAGGCGGGTCTTCCCGGAGCCGCCGGGACCGGTGAGGGTCACGAGTCGTGCTCTCTGCAAATCCGAACGGATGGCGGCCAGTTCGGGTTCCCGCCCGACGAAGGAGGTCAGCCGCGGGCGGAGGTTGCCGGTGGCGGAGGGGCGGTCGGGGTGGCGGTCGGGGGCACGGTCGCGTTCGTGGGCGTGGTGGCCGTCCCGGCCAGGGTCACTGTGGGGCGCGTGTGGCGGTGGGGTGACAGTGGTCGGGTCGCCCGTCGTGGCGTGCGGCTCCGCGGTCTGGGCCGAGACCGAAGCCGAGTCCGAGGCCGAGTCCGCGGGCGAGTCCGAGGGCGATGCCGAGTCCGATGCCGAGTCCGAGTCCAGCAACTCCCCGTACAACCGCCGCAGTTCAGGCCCGGGATCCGTGCCGAGGCCGTCCGCCAGCGTGCGGCGCGCCGTCTCGTAGGCCGCGAGCGCGTCCGCGCCCCGCCCGGTGGCCCGCAGCGCGCGGATCAACTGGGCGTGCAGCGGCTCGTCATAGGGGTGTACGGCGAGGAGTTCCCGTACTTCCGGAACGAGCTCGCGCCCGCGCCCGAGCCGCAGATCCGCCTCGATCCGCGCCCGCACCGCCTCCAGGCGCTGCGCCTCGGGGCGGGCGGCGGCCGCGCGGTCGGGCAGGTCGGCGAGCGCGGGCCCGCGCCACAGGGCAAGGGCTTCGCGCAGGATGCGGGCGGCCGCGTCCGCGTCGCCGTCGTCGAGGGCGGTGGCCCCTTCGCGTACGAGCGCTTCGAAACGGTGCAGGTCGACCTCGGCCGGATCGGCGGCGAGCCGGTAGCCGCCGGGCACGGACTCGACCGCGTCCTTGCCGAGCGCACGGCGCAGCCGGCCGACGAGCGCCTGGAGCGCGGCGGGGGCGTCCTGGGGCGGGTCCTCGTGCCAGACGTCGTCGATCAGCGACGCGACGCTCGCGGTGCGGCCCGCCCGCAGGGCCAGCGCGGCAAGGAGCGCGCGCAGCCGGGCGCCGCCGAGGGGCACCACGGTGCCGTGTTCGTCTCGCGCCTCGGTGGCGCCCAGGATTCGGTACCGCACGGGGTCATTGTGGCGGGCGGGCGCGGATCCCGAGGCGGGCGCGGGCGCCGGGGGTGCGTCGGGGTACCGCGCCGGGGTCCACCGGGGCACCACGCCGGGCGGCTCAGGTCACCCCAACGTACGGGTCAGCCACGCGACTTCACCGTTCTCCTCCATGGACACGCGGTCCCGGGTGAAGCCGAGCTTCTCCAGGACGCGGAGCGAGGGCGTGTTCCATGTGCCGACGGTGGACCAGAGCCGCTCGCGCCCGGTCGCGGCCGCGGCGCCGAGCACCGCGGCGGCGGCCTCGGTGGCGTAGCCGTTGCCGTGCACGCGCTGGAAGAGCTCGTACGCGATCTCCGGCTCCTCCAGCGTGGTGCGCCCGACGATCAGCCCGCAGTAGCCGATGAAGTCCCCTTCCGCACGGCGCACGACGGGCAGCAGCGCGATCCCCGTGCGCTCCGTCTCGGTGAGGAACTCGGCGATGGAGGTTCGGATGCGCTCGACCGGGGGCTTGCCCTTGCCGCGTTCGGCGAGCAGGTCGCAGAACTCCTCGGCGTCGGTCACCTCCCAGGGCCGCAGGATCAGGCGCTCGGTCTCGAGGTGGAACGGCATCGGCTGATAAGGAGGCATCTCCCCACCCTGCCCTACGCCTCATCGCGCGCTGCGGGCAGCCCGCTCACCCCTCGCGCACGATCCCGTCGACCAGTTCCTCCGGCAGCCCGTGGGTGTCGTGGAGGTAGTGGTAGTCCTCCGGCGTCAACTGCCGTCCCCCGTACCGCGAGAGGACCTTGCGGCCGCGGTCCAGGAGGCGGCGGAAGCGGTGCTCCTCGTCCCGCAGCACGTCGAGCACCGGGCCCGGCTCGACCGGCAGGCCGAAGTGGGTCTGGATGTGCTCCACGAGTTCGCGCGGCAGGTCGCCGAGCGTGCGGCCGGGGTCGTCCTGCCAGAGCGTGGTGAGCGTGCGCCGGATCAGACGGCGCGGGACGTAGCCGCGGCCGGTGTGGGAAGGGCGGACGCCGTCGCCGTGGATCACGGTGAACGAGCGCAGGTGGTCGCAGACCACGCGCAGGCTCTCCTGGTCGCCGAGGTCCCACAGCGGCGGTACGAGACGCAGCCACGGCTCGAACAGGTCCGTCCCGTACACCGAGTCCACGCCCTGGAGGACCGTCACCAGGCGTTCGAGGCCCATGCCCGTGTCGATGTTGCGCTGCACCAGCGGCGTGAGGTTGCCGTCCTCGTGGCGGCGGTGGCGCATCATCACGTGGTTCCAGACCTCGACCCAGCGGGGGTCGGTGGTCGGCGTGCCCCGCGGCGGGCAGTCACCGGTCCACACGAAGATCTCCGAGTCGGGGCCGCAGGGGCCGGTCGGCCCGTTGGACCACCAGTTCTCGTCCCCACCGGTCAGTTCGACGGGCAGGCCCAGCTCATGCCACGTATCGAGGGATTCGCCGTCCACGCCGACCTGCCCGTCGCCGCCGAAGACGGTGACGTGCAGCCGGTCCCGCGGGATGCCGAAGCCCTCGTGCAGCAGCTCGTACCCCCAGCGCAGGCTCTGCGGGCCGCCGTAGTCGCCGAGCGACCAGGAGCCGAGCATCTGGAAGACGGTGAGGTGGGTGCCGTCCCCCACCTCGTCGAGGTCGGTGGTGCGCAGACAGCGCTGCACATTGACGAGGCGGCGGCCGAGCGGATGCGGGCGGCCTTCGAGGTACGGGGTGAGCGGATGCATGCCCGAGGTCGTGAACAGGACCGGGTCGCCGGGCGGGGGCAGCAGGGTGCTGCCGGTGATCAGGCGGTGTCCGCGCTCCTGGAAGAAGTGTGTGAAGGTGTCGACGACCTGCCCGGTGGTGGGCGGGGTGTGCGTCGTGGGGGTGTGCATGGCGGGGCCTTTCCGAGGTCAGGGGTCCGGTGGGGCCGGTGACCGGAAAGGAGCGCTGCGGGGAGAAGGGTGTGCACCCGTCCATCGGGTACGGCACGACGACGCCGGCGATCCGTTTCCGGTCGCCGGGCTGTGCGGGAGAAGGAGATCAGGCGGCGGCAACCGGCGAGCGGGGCGCTCGCGCGGCTGCGGTGTGCGGATGCGTCAGGGTCCGCGAGGGACGACGCGTACGGCTGGTCTCCATGTTTTCCACCGTAACAACGGACGCGGCGGATGAGCTCGGGATTTATTCGGTACGGGGCGGCCCGGGGCACGCGACGAGGCGGCGGCTCAGCCCCGCCCGGCCCCCAGGCGCCCGTTCGCCGCGGCCCGTCCCAGGGCCCCGCGCTGCGGGGTGATCCCCGCCGGGACCGCGCGGGCCCTCGCGGGTGTGCCGGTCCAGCAGGTCCCGCGCCGGGACAGCAGCCGGCGCAGCCACAGCTCGACCGCGACCAGGTCGGCGAGCCCGTCCGCGGGCACGGACTCACCCGCGGCCGCCGCGCGCAGCGCCTTCTGCACCACGCGGCCCTCGACCAGGCCCGCCTGGGCGAGCAGCGGGGTGGCGAAGAGGTCCACCAACTCCTCGACGGCGACCCGGAGTCCGAGCTTGAGTGCGGCCGACGAGGTGGCGTACGAGGGTGCGCCCCAGCCCACCGGCAGGTCCGTGACGCCCGCGCCCTCCAGGACGGTGCGCAGCACCGCCGCCCGCGCGCCGGGCTGTATGCGCAGGGAGTCCGGCAGGGCGCGGCAGGCGCGGACGACCTGGTTGTCGAGGAACGGGGTGTGCAGGCGCTGGAAGCGGACCTCGGCGGCCTGTTCGAGGATCCGTACGTCGGCGGCGTGCCGGGCGAGGGCCGCGCGGGCCCTCAACTCCCCCGGATGCTGGCCCGGTCCGGCGCCCGGTCGCGTGGCCGACTGCTCCAGGCGAACCGATACTTCAGCGAGCGCCTCACCGGTCAGCCAGCGCGCGGCCGGACCCGGACGCACCCAGGTGAGGGCGGCGAGCGAGGCGCCGACGGGGCCCGCGGGCTCGTCCAGGATCCCGGAGCGCAGCCGCAGCGCGGCCTCCTCGATGCCGGAGCGGTACGAGGTGCGCGCGAGGCGGCGGGCCGCTCCGTACACCTTCGCGGGCACGAGGACCGAGCTCATCGAGCCCTCCGTGCGCGCCAACGCCGCGACGGGGCGCACCAGATGGCGTCGGCGGCGGTCCATGAGGAGGTCGGCGAGGCGCGCGGGGTGGGCGTCGAGCACCTGCCGTGCGCCGTAGCCGGACAGGTGGTCCGCGCTGCCGGCGGCGAGGCGCAGGCGGTGGCGGGCGGCGGTGACCAGGGATGGGCCCGGCTCGTCGGTGAGCGGGCCCTCCAAGTCGGCGTAGGGCAGGGCTTCTTCGCCGGCCGGGACGACGACGTGGTGCAGGCGCGGGTTGCCGGCGAGGGCGCCCGCGCGGCCGAGTTCGGCCTCCTGGCGGCCGGCCGTCAGGTCGTTGAAGGTGACGGCGAGCAGCCGCTCCCCCGCGCCCGTACCGTGCCCGAGCACCGTGCCGGGCATCCCGGGCAGCCCGGCGGCGAGCAGCGCGAGGGTGCCGGAGGCCGGGCCGCCGGACAGGTCGGCGCCGATGCCGGGCACGGGCATCCGGGCGGCGCGGCGCTCGGCGGGCCCCATGCCCGGGACGGGTCCGGGGTCGATGTCGGGCACATGGCGCGGTGCGGAGAGCCGCGCCCGTACCGCGTCGACCAGCGCTTCCCGTACGCCGTCCACCGCGCGCGTGGCGTCCAGCTCGGGTGCGGCCACGGCGAGCGAGGCCACCGGTTCGTAACCGGCGATCTCGCGCGCGCCGTCGCGCAGGATCAGCGCGTGCCCGGGCGGGATGCGCTTGACGCCCTGGTACGGGGTGGAGTCCTGGAGCGCCTCGGGCACGTCGGGGCAGGCGAGCAGGGCCGCGAGATGGCCGATGTCGAGGTGCGCCTCGATGAGGTCGGCGAGCGGCAGGGCGGCGGTGGCGTACGCGGTACCGGAGGCCCACGGCGTGTAGAACACCGGGCGCGCGCCCGCGAGATCACCGGCGACGGTGATCCGGCGGCCCACCTGGACCACCGCCGTATAGCTGCCGGGCCAGTTGGTCAGATGGCGCAGCGCGCCGCCGCGCGCGGCGAACAGGCCCACGCGCAGCTGCTCGTCGCTCGCACCGCAGGTGCCGAGCACGGCGATCCGCGTCTGGTCGTCGGCCCTGACCACCCGCACCTCGTCGGGCCGCCAGTCCCCCACCGCCCACAGCGGATCCGGGTCGCCCCACAGGAGTTGGGAGCCGACGGGGTGTACGGTCTCGCCGGTCTCACTTCCGGCGCCCATGGGGTCGGACGCTCTCGCGGTGGTACTGCTCCACCCCACCAACCACCGCATCGCGCCTCCACAGCCTGTGGACAACAAGAGCAACGACTGGCTCGGACGGTCCAACTGACGCGGAGAGTCCGGCTAGTTCGGCACCATGCTGCCACGAAGCGGGCGCATCGGAGGGGGAGGCGGGCGCGCCGGTTTGCGCCTCTGTGCTCCCGTACGGAATCCCGCACGTGCTCTCGTACGAGAAGACGTGCAGCGTTCCCGTACGACTCGGTACGCGTTCCCGTACGGCTCGGTACGGGTGCGTACGAAGGCGCAACGACTGGCCGGATCCGGCCATTTCGCGCGCTTGAGGGCATCCCTGGCACCCCGCGCGGGACACCGCGCGATCCGGGAGGCGCGCATGGCCTCCCGGACCGGTCCGCCGCCCGCGGGGATGTAGGCGGCGGCGTCCCCCAGCCCACCGGTTGCCAGCGCACGGTGGGCCGACCCACGCATCCTCATGGAAGCGCTCCCGCGGGAAGCGGTGAAGAGCGCACGGACGGGCGCACGGCCACACGCCGGGAGCACACCGCAGAAAGTCCGCACTCCTGTACAGACAAGTTTCCCGCCATCCACAACCTGCCCCTTAACGCTTGGAATGCGGGGAACTACGCTGGGTTTACGAATGCCGCGCGGTTATGCCCGAAGGCTGGGACCCGCGGCAGCCGTCTGTGTCGAGGGGTGCGCATGTCCAGGGAGCAACGCGGGCCGAACGAGAAGCTCGGCACTGTTCTCGCCCTCGCGGGAATCAGCAACGCGGGCCTGGCCCGCCGGGTCAACGACCTCGGTTCACAACGCGGGTTGACCCTCCGCTACGACAAGACCTCGGTGGCCCGCTGGGTCTCCAAGGGCATGGTCCCGCAGGGTGCGGCCCCGCACCTGATCGCCGCGGCCATCGGCCAGAAGCTCGGCCGGCCCGTGCCGCTGCACGAGATCGGGCTCGCGGACGCCGACCCCGCGCCCGAAGTGGGCCTCTCCTTCCCGCGCGACATCGGCGCCGCGGTGAAGTCCGCGACCGAGCTGTACCGGCTCGACCTCGCGGGCCGCAGAGGCACCAGTGGCGGGATCTGGCAGTCGCTCGCCGGTTCCTTCGCCGTGAGCGCGTACGCGACCCCGGCGTCGAGGTGGCTGATAACCCCCGCCGACAGCTCGGTGGAGCGCACGGCCGAACAGGTCCGGCAGATCGCCGAGTCCGCGCCGGCCGACGGGAAGCCGCTGCGCGTCGGCCACAGCGATGTGCAGAAGCTGCGCGAGGCGGCGCACGACGCGCGGCGCTGGGACTCCAAGTACGGGGGCGGCGACTGGCGTTCGTCGATGGTCCCGGAGTGCTTACGGGTCGAGGCCGCACCCTTGCTGCTCGGTACGTACTCGGACGAAGTGGGGCGCGCCCTCTTCGGCGCGACGGCCGAACTCACGCGCCTGGCGGGCTGGATGGCCTTCGACACCGGCCAGCAGGAGGCCGCCCAGCGCTACTACATCCAGGCGCTGCGCCTCGCGCGCGCCGCGGCCGACGTGCCGCTCGGCGGCTACGTGCTCGCCTCGATGTCCCTCCAGGCCACCTACCGCGGCTTCGGCGACGAGGGCGTCGACCTCGCGCAGGCCGCGCTCGAACGCAACCGGGGCCTGGCCACCGCCCGCACCATGAGCTTCTTCCACCTGGTCGAGGCCCGCGCGCACGCGCGCGCCAACGACGCCCATGCCGCCGGCGCCGCCCTGAAGTCCGCCGAGGGCTGGCTGGAGCGCTCCCGCGAGGGCGACAACGACCCCTCGTGGCTCGGCTTCTACTCCTACGACCGGTTCGCGGCCGACGCCGCCGAGTGCTACCGCGACCTCAAGGCGCCGCGCCAGGTGCGCCGGTTCACCGAGCAGGCCCTGTCGAAGCCCACCGAGGAGTTCGTCCGCTCGCACGGCCTGCGCCTGGTGGTGAGCGCGGTGGCCGAGCTGGAGTCGGGCAACCTGGACGCCTGCTGCGCCCAGGGCCTGCGGGCCGTGGAGGTCGCGGGCCGCATCTCCTCGGCACGCACCACCGAATACGTACGGGACCTGCTGCACCGCCTCGAAGCGCACGGGGACGAACCCCAGGTCATCGAGTTGCGGGAGCGGGCGCGGCCGCTGCTCATGGCTCCGGCGTGAGGTGCGTGGGCTTTCCCTTCCCTGCCGCCGCGGGGGTTTGAGCACGTTGTCAGTGGCGCAGTGCACTATCGGGGTGGGACTCGGGAGGTGAGGCGCGTGACGCTGCGCGGCCAAGGGGACGACGCTGCGGTCGAGGGCGCTGCGGTGGCGGGCGCTTCGACGGCCGGCGCCGCGGTGGCGTACGACTGCGATGTGCTCGTCATCGGCGGCGGCATCGTCGGTCTGTCGACGGCGTATGCGCTGACGCGCGCCCGGCCGGGGATCAGGGTCACCGTCCTGGAGAAGGAGCCGGGCCCGGCCCGGCACCAGACGGGGCGCAACAGCGGGGTGATCCACAGCGGGATCTACTACCGCCCCGGCTCCCTCAAGGCGCGGTTCGCCGTGAAGGGCGCCGCGGAGATGGTCAAGTTCTGTGCCGAGTACGGGATTCCGCATGCCGTCGGCGGCAAGCTGATCGTGGCCACCGAGCGCTCCGAGCTGCCCCGGCTGCACGCCCTCGTGCAGCGCGGCCGGGAGAACGGGATCCCGGTGCGCGAGCTGGGCCCCAGCCAGATCACCGAGTTCGAGCCGGAGGTCCGCGGGCTCGCGGGCATCCATGTGGCCACGACCGGCATCTGCGACTTCGGCGCGGTCGCGGCCCAGCTGGCGTCGTCGGTGCGGGACGCGGGCGCCGAGATCCGGTACGGGGCCGAGGTCACGCGGATCGACCGGCGCGCGGACCGCGGGGTGGCGGTGCGCACGGCGGCCGGGGACATCGTGCGCGGCAGGGTCCTGGTGAACTGCGCGGGGCTGCACTGCGACCGGGTCGCCCGGCTCGCGGGCGACGACCCGGGGATGCGCATCGTGCCGTTCCGCGGCGAGTACTACGACCTGGCGCGCCCCGAGCTGGTCCGCGGCCTGGTCTACCCCGTGCCCGACCCGGCGTTCCCCTTCCTCGGGGTGCACCTCACGCGCGGGATCGACGGCGGGGTCCATGTCGGGCCCAACGCGGTCCCGGCGCTGGCCCGCGAGGGCTACGACTGGGCGACGGTCCGCCCACGCGAGCTGGGCATGACGCTGGCCTGGCCCGGTTCCTGGCACATCGCCCGCGCGCACTGGCGCTACGGCGCGGGAGAGCTGCACCGCTCCCTGTCGAAGAAGGCCTTCACACGCGCGGTGCGCCGGCTGCTGCCCGCGGTGGAGCCGTCCGACCTGCGTCCGGCGAAGGCGGGCGTGCGCGCCCAGGCGGTGCTGCGGGACGGCACCCTGGCCGACGACTTCCTCTTCGTCGAGGGCGCCCGCACGGTCCATGTCCTCAACGCCCCGTCCCCGGCGGCCACGGCTTCGCTGCCGATCGGGCGGGAGGTGGCACGGAGGGTGCTGGCGCAGGTCGGCTGACCGGCCGCACGCCCACACTCGCCCCCCCGCTCGCACCCGCCCTCCCCAGGGGCCCACTGCTCGCGCGCCCACCCCCGCGACCCTCCGTAGAATCGGACCCACTGTGTCCGAGCACCCCGAAACCCAGCCCCCGGCGTCCGACCCCTACGACGACGCCACCCGCGCCGCAGCCGCCGCGGCCCGTGCCGAGAAGAACCGGCGCTTCGCCGACGGCGAGGGCCCCTCGCCCGACCCGGCCGGCTCGCACTTCGACCGCCGCATCCGCAGCTTCCAGCCGCGCCGCAGCCGCGTCAGCACGAACCAGGGCGACGCCCTGCGCCGGCTGTGGCCGCAGTGGGGCATCGAGATCGACGGCAAGCAGCGGCTCGACCTGGGCGAGCTGTTCGAGGGCCGCCCGGTCGTCCTGGAGATCGGCTTCGGCATGGGCGAGGCCACCGCGCAGATGGCCGCCGACGACCCGGACACCGGCATCCTCGCGGTCGACGTGCACACCCCGGGCCAGGGCAACCTCCTGGGCCTGGCCGAGCGCAACGGGCTGGGCAACGTCCGCGTGGCCAACGGCGACGCGATCATCCTGCTCACCGAGATGCTGCACCCCGAGTCCCTCGACGGCGTGCGCGTCTACTTCCCGGACCCGTGGCCCAAGAAGCGCCACCACAAGCGGCGCATCATCCAGCCGGAGTTCCTCACGCTCGCGGCCTCGCGCCTCAAGCCGGGCGGGTTCATCCACTGCGCCACGGACTGGGAGGACTACGCGGAGCAGATGCTCGAGGTGCTCACGGCCCACCCGGACTTCGAGAACTCTCAGCCGGACGGCGGCTACACCCCGCGCCCCGCCTTCCGCCCGCTGACCCGCTTCGAGGGCAAGGGACTCGACAAGGACCACGTGGTCCACGACTTGATCTTCCTGCGGAAGTAACGAACCGGGTTCTTCTTCACCGGCGGACCGCCTCCCGCGGCACCAACCTCCCCGGCACCGTCGCGTGCGCCCCCCGCCCCTCGTTAGGGTCGAAGGGTGAACGCACCGCCACAGCCCCTGCACCCGCCGGCCCACCCGGCCGCAGGTCCCGGCAGGCCCACGCGCTGGTGGCAGCGCCGTGCCGTGAAGGCGGCCGCGCTGATCACGCTGCTCGCCCTGTCCGGCCTGGTGATCCTCGCGCTCGTCCGCAAGGAGACCGGCACCGAGGGCTTCCTCGTGGGCCTCGGCCTCGCGATATTTCCCGTACCGCTCCTGATAGCCGCGTTCCGCTGGCTGGACCGGGTCGAACCGGCCCCCTGGCGGAACCTGCTCTTCGCCTTCGCGTGGGGCGCCTGCGCCGCGGCCCTGATAGCGATCATCGCGAACTCCTTCGCGACCCGCTGGATAGCCACCCGCACCGCCGACCCCAGCAGCGCCGACACCCTCGGCGCCACCGTCGTCGCCCCGGTCGTCGAGGAGACGGTCAAGGCGGCGGCCATCCTGCTCGTCTTCCTGTTCCGCAGACGGCACTTCAAGGGTCTCGTCGACGGAGTGGTGATCGCCGGCGTCACCGCCACCGGCTTCGCGTTCACCGAGAACATCCTCTATCTCGGCAACGCCTACGGCACCGACGAGGCCACCGGCACCGTCGGCATCGGCTTCGACTCGGTCACCGCAGCCACCTTCTTCGTGCGCATCGTGCTGTCGCCGTTCGCCCACCCGCTGTTCACGGTCCTGACCGGCCTCGGCTTCGGCTTCGCCGCCCTGGCCGCCGACCGCCACCGGGTGCGCCGCGTCCTGCTCCCCTTCGCCGGCCTGCTGCTCGCGATGGGCATGCACGCGGCGTGGAACGGCTCGGCCTCCTACCTCGGCGGCATCGGCTTCTTCTTCGTCTACCTCGGCTTCATGGTCCCGTCCTTCGGCCTGCTGACCTGGCTCACGATCTACAGCCGGCAGCGCGAACTGCGCACGGTCCGCGAGGAACTTCCGGCATACGTCGCCGCCGGCTGGCTCACCACCCCCGAGCCGTACACGGTGGGCACCCTGCGCGCCCGCCGCAAGGCACGTCAGTACGCCACGCAGACCTACGGCAAGGACGCGGCGCGCACGGTGCGCGAGTACATCTCGCTCGCCACCGCCCTGGCGTTCCTGCGGGCGCGCGGGCGCAGCGGCCGCGCGGGCACCGATTTCGTCGTACGGGAAAGGGAGTTGCTCGACGCGCTGTGGGCGCGCCGCGGCCCGGCCCGCCCGGCCCTCGACCACGCGGCCCGCGTCACGGCCCCGCCGTTCCCGCAGCCGTTCACCCCCTGGGCCAACCCCTACGGTCCGGTGATGGCGCCGGGCCCTTACGGCCCGGTGCCGGCCCGGGGCCCCGCCATCCCGTACATCCCGCACCAGCCGCGCCCCGCCGGCGGCTACGTCTCCGCGTCGGCGCTCCCGTATCCGGCCCACCAGGCCCACTACCCGTACGCGCCGCCCGCGACCTACCCGGGCGGCGCGTAATCGGGTTCGTCCTGGCCTTCCGGTTACGCGGAGGCCGCGGTCAGCGCCTTCCGGTTACGCGGAGGCCGCGGTCAGCTGCCCCAGCTCCGCCGACGTGAGCGTCAGCTCCGCCCCCGCGAGCAGCGCCGGGAGCTGCTCCACGGTGCGGGCCGAGGCGATCGGCGCGACCACCGTCGGCTGAGCCGTGAGCCAGGCGAGCGCCACGGAGGCGGGCTCGGCGTCATGCGCCTTCGCGACGGTGTCCAGGGCCTCGAGCACCCGGCGGCCGCGCTCGGTCTCCAGGTGTTGGGCCGCTCCGCCCGCACGCGGGCTGTCCACCTCGGTGCCGGGACGGTACTTGCCGGTGAGGAAGCCGGAGGCCAGCGCGTAGTACGGCACGGCGGCCAGACCCCAGCGGGAGGCGAGCTCCTGCTTGGGGCCCTCGTACGTTCCACGTGAAACCAGGTTGTAGTGCGGCTGAAGCGCCACATACCGGGCCAGTCCCTCGCGCTCGGCGAACTCCAGTGATTCCTGGAGCCGTTCGGTGCTGAGGTTCGAGGCGGCCACGGCCCGCACCTTGCCCTCGCGCACCAGCGCGTCTAGGGCCGTGACGATCTCCTCGACCGGCACGCCCTCGTCGTCGAAGTGCGTGTAGTACAGATCGATGTAGTCCGTCCCGAGCCGGCGCAGCGACTCCTCGGCGGCGGCCTTGATGGTGGCGGCGGAGAGCCCCTTGTACTCGGGGTGGGCGCCGACCTTGGTCGCGATCACCACGTCGGAACGGTTGCCGCGCGCGGCCAGCCACCTGCCGATCAGCGTCTCGGACTCGCCGCCCTTGTTGCCCGGCACCCAGGCCGAGTAGGAGTCGGCGGTGTCGACGAAGTTGCCGCCGGCGGCGGTGTACGCGTCGAGCACGGCGAAGGTCCGGGTTTCGTCGGCCGTCCAGCCGAAGACGTTGCCGCCGAGGCAGAGCGGATGGACTTCGAGGTCGGAGGAGCCGAGAGGGCGCAAGGAGGTCATGAACGGATCAACGTCCGTACGGGAAGCGCCTATTCCTGACTGCCGAAGGCGCACCAATCGGCTGTTTCCACGCAAACCGGCAGCCCTGACGTCGGGGGGTTGCCGTCAGGACTGCCGGGGTTCAGGGAAGCGCACACGCAGGTGCGGACAGGGGCGCACGGAGCGCCCCGCGCGAGAAACCCGCGCGGGCGCGCCCGTACGTACAGGGGAGGCGGGACTACAGGTTCCGTACCGGACTTACGGGTTGAGACCCTTGCTCTGGAGCCAGGCCAGCGGGTCGATGAGGCTGCCGCCCGCGGTCTCGACCTCGAGGTGCAGGTGCGGACCGGTGGAGTTGCCGGTGGAGCCCACGCGGCCGATGACATCGCCGGTCGTGACCTTCTGGCCGACGCTGACGCCGATGGACGACTGGTGGTTGTACGCGATCTCCGTACCGTCCGAGAGCTCGATGACGGTGCGGTAGCCGTACGAACCGGACCAGCCGGCCTCCTTCACGGTGCCCGTGTGGACGGCCTTGATCGGGGTACCTGACGGGGCAGCGAAGTCCAGACCCGTGTGCTGGCCCGAGGACCACATGGAGCCGGCCTGACCGAAGGTCGAGGTGATGGTGTACGAGCTCGTCGGGAGCGAGTAGCTCCGGGCCAGCTTGGCGAGGCGCTCCGCCTCTGCCTTGCGCTTGGCCTCCTCCTCCGCCTTGCGCTTGGCCTCCGCCTCGGCCTTCTCGGCGGCCTCCTGCTTCTCGGCGGCGGCCTTCGCGGCCTGCTCGGCGGCGAGCTGCTCGGCAGCGGCCTGGGCCGCGGCGTCCGCCTCGTCCTCCTGGCTCTGCGCCTGCTCGAGGATGCGGGCCCGCAGGGCCTCGCCCGCGTCGGCGGTGGACTGCCCGGCCGAACTCGTGGCGGCCACGGGCAGCGTGGCCGCGGTGGCCTGCGCGACGCCCGGCTGCTCCTGGGTGCCGGCGTCGGAGTCGTCGGATATCAGGGAGCCGACGACGGGGATCTTCTTGGCCTGCTCGCCGAGGTCCGGCATGGAGATCGGGACCGGCGGCTTGTCCTTGGCGGTGGCGATGCCACCCGCGCCCACGGCGGCTATGACACCGACGCCGAGGACGGTGGAGCTGCGCGCGAGACCGCCGCGCTGCTTGGCGACGCGGTGCTTGCCGCGCACCGGACGAATGGATTCCTCGGTCGGGTTCCACTCCTCCCAGGGCTCGTCGTCGAACCTGAACTCCTGGGTGCCGTCCGCGAAATACGGGGCGTTGGAGGTACTGCCACGGCCTGCGGGGGTCGCCACGGGGGCGGACTCCTTTCCTTCCTTCTCGCCTACCGGGTTAGCTGACGGGTTCGGAACAGGAAGGTTTCCTACGGGCGTTGAGGTCTCCCGGGACGTGCTGAGACCTCGCCGAAGCGCCTCTGGGAAAGGCGCCGCTTGCCCGATTCACCCCAAAAAGGTGGTTCCCCGGCTCCCTTGCGGGATTAAGCGTGTGCGCACGGAGCCATCTCTTGTGACGGCTGGGACGACCGCGCTGCGTTATCGAACGTTAATAGACGAGGGCCCGGGATTCCAAGCCGTTCCGACAGATCGTTAGCGCCCTTGGCCTGGACTTAGGGGACACGAAGGGGCGGAATCGGACGAGTTGCCAAGGAAGTTGGGAGAATCCGTGGACGCCGATTCCCTGACGCTGCGTCAAATGTTATGCAGAGGGCTCTTCCTCGGTCACCTTCGGTGACATCGCGGCCCCCACGGCCGGCCGCGCGACGGCGAGCAGCGCCATGTCGTCCGTCGCCCCGCCGCCGGTGTGCTCGCGCACCTCGTCGACGAGCGCCGAGAGCAGCGCGTCCGGTCCGGGGAAGATCCGTCCGCACAGCCGCGCCGCCGGATCGTAGAAGACCCCCTCGGCACTGCGCGCCTCGCTCAGACCGTCCGTGTAGAAGAGCAGCATCGCGCCGGCCGGCAGCTCCGCCTCCACCCCGCGGTCCGGCCAGGACGCCAGGTCGGTCATCCCGAGCGGCAGCGCGGCCTGCGCGGGTTCGAGGGTGCGCAGCCTGCCGTCCGCGTGCAGCAGCAGCGGTGCCGGATGCCCGCGGTTGATGAGCCGTACGACTCCGTGCTCGTGCGGGATCTCGGCGAGCACCGCCGTCGTGAATCCCTCCACGGCGTCGAGCCCGTCCCGCCGCGTGCCCTCGCGCGCCAGCGCCCGCTCGAGCCGCAGCGCCACCGCCTCCAGGGTGGCCTCCTGCTCGGCGGCCTCGCGGAAGGCCCCGATCACCACGGCCACCGCCTCCACGGCCCCGAGCCCCTTGCCCCGCACATCCCCCACGATCAGCCGCACCCCGTGCGGGGTGTCCTGGACGGCGTACAGATCTCCCCCGATGAAGGCGTCCGCCTGCGCCGCCTCGTACCGCGCCGCCACGTCGAGCCCGCCGATCCGCGCCGCGGGCTCCGGCAGCACGGCGCGCTGCGCGGCCTCGGCGATGTACCGGGCCGACGCCAGCTGTTCGCCGCTGCGCGTCACGACCCGGTTGATGAGCACGGCGAGCGCGCCGACCGTCACGATGGTGGCGATCTCGGTGAGGAACTCGGTCTCGAAGAGGTTCCCGTTGTAGAGGTGCAGCCCGACCAGCGCCGCCACCGCGGCCACGGCGGTCACGATGGTCAGCGCCAGGGAGAAGAAGGGCGCGGCGATCAGCGGCGCCGCGGAGAAAAGCGGAGCCCCGGTGAACTTCGGCGGCGTGACGATGTCCAGCAACAGCCCGCCGACGATCAGCAGCGGCGGCAGAGCGCGCACGAAGGCACGCGTACGGGTGCTCCCGCCCCTGCCCTCTCCGCTGCCACGCACTCCACCAGGTTTCCGGTACGGAGATCGCCGAGCGAACGGTGTGGCCCAAACGGGGCGGGACCCGCCGGCGACGGGCGCGAACACGACGAAGGCCCGGCACGCACTCTCGTACGCACCGGGCCTCGCCCTTCAGTAGCGGGGACAGGATTTGAACCTGCGACCTCTGGGTTATGAGCCCAGCGAGCTACCGAGCTGCTCCACCCCGCGTCGGTAAACACAAGTGTACGCCATCGGAGGGACGGTCCTCACCAGGGTTTCCCGGCACCTCCTGTGCACGTCGGGCGATGCCCCCTGCGCACATCAGGCAGCGCGCTCTGCGCACTCCAGAATCAGCCGCCCGACCCCGGCCGGATCGACCAGCTGCTGCAGATGCCCTCCGCTCAGCACCTCCACGCGCCACCCCCGCGCCTGCGCCTCACGGGCGGCCTCCTCGTATCCGCCGCTGAACCGCACATACGCACAGGGGTGGTCGTCCCAGCCCGCCGGCACGGGAACCTCCTGTTCGAAGTAGGCGAGCGGAAGCCGCGGCTGCTCCCCGGCGACGGCCCGCCGGGTCTCGGCGTCGGGAAAGAGCGCCGCCACCTCGCTCTCCGCCCACCAGTCGCTCCACCGGGGCAGCACCCCGTCCACCGCCATGGGCCGCAGGAGCTCCCGCATGCGCGCGGTGCCGACGGGGGTGGCCCCGGACCGCGCCGGCAAGGACGCGTCCACGAACACCGAAGCGGTGACCGGGAGTTGGAGCGCCGCCCGAAGCACCGGCACGTACAGCCCGGCATTGCTGTGCGCCACCAGCACGACGGGGGTGCCGGGCGCGAGGTCGCCGAGCCCGTCGCGTACGGCGCGTACGGCCTTCTGCCAGTACGGCCCGTCCCCGACGGGCGGCGGCAGCGCGGGCACCCGCACCGGATGCCCGGCGGCGGCCAGCCACGCGGCGACGGGCCGCCAGGTCAGCGGTCCGACGAGAGGACTGTGGACGAGCACGACATGAGTCCGCATCCGCCGATCCTGCCGACCCGCCCCCGCAAACAGAACAGCGCCCGGACCCACGGCAGGGTCCGGGCGCTGGCTCCGGTAGACCGTGTGGGACTCGAACCCACAACCAATGGATTAAAAGTCCACTGCTCTGCCAATTGAGCTAACGGTCCGCGGCGATGCACCCCCGAGCATAGCCGGACCGGCCCGGCCCGCCGATCGGGTATCGGTGGTCCGGGGGCGGCGTCGTCGTCCGGGCGTCTCGCACGCCGGGGCTCAGGAGAGGCTGACGAAGTTCTTCATCGCGGTCGTGGCCAGCTTCTTCGGCGTGGAGAAGTTGCCCTTGTGATCGGCGTTGTAGAGGTAGAGCGCTCCTGTCGGCGTACGGCCCACGATGTCCTGGCGGCCGTTGCGGTCGAAGTCGCCGCTGCCGACGATCGCGTTGTACATGTTCCAGCCGCCGCCGACACGGGTGCGGGTGGCGAAGTTCCCCTTGCCGTTGCCGCGGTACAGCCAGAGCACTCCGGCCTTGTCCCGTGCGACCAGGTCGGGGATCCCGTCGCCGGACACATCGCCGCGGCCCGCCAGGGCGGTGTAGATGTTCCAGCCGCCGCCGATACGGGAGCGGGTCAGGAAGCCGCCCTTGCCGTCGGCCCGGTAGAGCCACAGCACGCCGGCCGAGTCCCGGCCGATGAGATCCGGCTTGCCGTCGCCCGAGATGTCGCGGACGGTGACGAGCCGGCTGTAGATGTTCCAGCCGCCGCCGATGCGGGCGCGACGGTCGAAGTCGGCGCCGAACTCGCTGCTTGGCACGCGGTAGAGGGTGCCACCGGAGGTACGGGCGAGCAGGTCACCGAAGCTGTCACCGTTCAGGTCACCGGCCTGCAGGACGGCGGTGTAGCCGCTCACCCAGAACGAGCCGGCGTCGTCGACACTGCAGCCCCACAGACGGCGGTCCTGGTCCGTCACGCAGACGTCCAGCAGTTCGCCGGGCTCCCTGGCGAGGAAGCTGCCGCCGAACCGGTAGTCGATGTCGGTGTCGGTGGTCGCGTTGGTGATCATGGAGCGGTACGAGGCCACGCGGGTGTAGACCCGCACACCGTCCTGCACACAGCCGGTGGACCGAGTCGCCGACGTCGCGATGAGCTTGCCGCCCGCCACGAGCGCACCGCCCGCGTCACCGAAGCACTGGTCGTCATCCGCGACCGGCGCAGCACCAGGTGCCGGAACGGAGCACACCGCGCCCGACGGGAGCGCGCTGCCGAGCAGAGCCGCGCAGTCCGCGGCCGACTTGATCTCGACCTGTTCACTGTGCCGGGCACGCGGTGCATCGTCCGCGTCGAGCCCCGCCCAGGAGTAGAACGTCGCCTTCGCCCCGGGCGCCCACAGCGCGGAGTCCGAGGCGGAGGCGAGGACCGGCTTGCCGGAGTTGTCGGGTGTGCGCCGGGTGACGACGGAGACGGCGGCACGGCGTGTGGCGGCGTCGTACTGGGGATGGGAGCGGTACGTCGCCCCACCACCGCTGCCGCCGGAGAGCTGTCCGGTGCCGAGGTCGTACTCCCACTCGAAGTCGGCCGCGTCCATGCCCGTGAAGCAGTCGGGCGTCGCGAGGGTCTTCGTCTTCGACAGGACGATGCCGGTGCACGCGCGGTGCTGGCCGGTGGCCTCGTCGTCGTAGTAGACCGGGATGACCCAGGAGGGCACCGAGGTCGCGGCCTGCGCCTCGGGAGCGGCGCCGAGCACGCCGTCCACGGCCCCGGTGAGCAGCGTCGCCGAGGCGAACACGGCGATCAGCCGAATCGAGCGGCGCATCAGAACATCCCCTTGTAGCCCTGCCAGCCGGAGGCCAGCTGCACGCGGGCGCCGAAGCCGCCCGCTCCGTTGCCGTTGTTACGGAAGAGACCACCCGCGCTGTCGCGCACGACGATGTCGGGGCGGCCGTCGCCGGAGATGTCACCGACACCGACGACGGCGTTGTAGGTACGTCCCCAGTCCTTGAACACCTGCTGGCGCGGCGCGAACTTCCCGTTGCCCAGGCCGTCGTAGCGCCACAGGCCTCCGCTGCGGTCGTGGCCGAGCAGATCCGCCTTGCCGTCGCCGGTGATGTCCCCCACGCCGGTGATCCGCCCGTACGTCTTCCAGTTGGACGCGATCTTGACGCGTCCGGCGAGCTTGCCGTCGGACGTGCCCGCGTAGAAGTACATGTCGCCGGTGGTGGTCTGGCGGGCGATCAGATCGGCCCGTCCGTCGCCGTTCAGATCACCCGGCGAGGTCAGCACGTCGTACTGCCCCCAGCCCTTGCCGTACACGAGATGGCTGCTGCCCGGCACATGGCCGCCGCCGCATTTGCCCGTGTAGCGGCGCAGCTCGCCGTTCGGCATGCGCACCAGCAGCTCGGCGCAGCGGTCGGTGCCCGTGTCACCGAACGGGACGGCGAGGGTGCCGGCCGGCCAGCCGCTGCCGGAGTTCTTGGTGCCGAAACCGCCGGTGCCGTTCCCGATGTGGTGGGTCAGCGTGCCGCTGGAGTTGAGGGTGACCAGGTCGCCGTGGGCGCTGCCGCCCTGGTCGTGGAAACCCTGCAGGGCGCCGTACACATTGATGTCGGCGCTCGTCGTGTAGGTGCCGTTGCCGTCGGCGGCGGTCGCGGTCAGGGTCCAGCGGTAGGTGCCGTTCAGGAGGAACTGCCCCGCGTCGCCCCTGCCGTCCCACGCGACGTCGACCTCGGTGCCGGGTCCGTCAGCGCGGATCGTCCGGACGGTACGTCCCAGCTTGTCCTTCACCGTGAACGTCCAGTCGGCCGGCTTGTTGAGCTGCCAGGTGCTCAGCCATGAGGTGCCGCCGTACGGATTCTTCAGGTCGATCCACGCGTCGTTGACCTCGGACTCGATCTTCGCAAGGGACTGCGCGGGCACCCCGCTCTGCACCACATGGATCGCGTTGGTCTGCCCGACGTACGCGATGTCCCCGCCGAACTTGTCGACGCTCCAGGTCAGTCGACGCTGGTCGGTGGTGTTCCCGGCCGGCAGATCGGCGATCTCCCGCGCGGCGGCGGCCGTACCCGTGTGGAAGTCGGTGAGCATGAGCTTGCCGGCGACCCGGTCGTGCTGCACCAAGTAGCCGTCACCGACCAGGGCGGGCCCGGACGGCACAGTGAACTTCCGCTTGGTGGTGTGGTCGTACACACCGGCGGCGCCGGTCGGACCGCAGTTCCAGTACAGCCAGCGCCCGATGGCCTGCAGCTCCTTGACCGTGCACGGAGCACCGACGGCGACCGTCTCGACGACCTGCTTCTTCTTCAGGTCGATCGCACTGACCGAGCCCGCGGCCGCGTTGGCGGTCCACAGACGGGTGCCCCAGACGGAAGCCGCACCGATGGAGCGGGTCATCCGCACGCTCTGGCTCCGGTACCCCGGGACGTAGTCGATGTACTGCTTGCCGGTCGAGGCAGCGTTGTAGACGTAGAACCGGCCCGTGGCGTCCACGAACCTCCCACCGGTGACGGACGGTTCGTCGGCCGAGTGAAGGCTGTTGGGGCTCAGGTGGATCTGCGCCCTCTGATTGCCCGAGGCGTCCTCGAAGAAGTACCCGACGAACCCGTTGCCCGTGGCCCGCAGCGGAACACAGCCGCCGGCATCGCAGGGCACCCGCTCGACCGCTGACCCGACGGCGTACGTCCCGGCGTACCCACGCGACTCCCGGTCTCCCACCGAGGTGCCGTCCGCCGTGACATCGCGTACGAAGACCCACTGCTCACCGGCGGCCGCGCGCTCGACGGTCGTGAGTACACCGCCGGCGAAGTCGATCCCCCAGACACCGTCGGTCTGGACGGGGGTCGGCGAGTCGGCTGCCGCGCCTGTCGCCGTAAGTCCTGTGAAAGTGAAGGCTGTTGCGGCGGCCATGACGACGGACATACGGATCCGACGGGCCGCCCGAGAGCGCATGCGCGCATGCCGGGCCAAGAGGGTTCCCTCCCCGAGAACACTGAGAACGCGTCGCGGTCCGGGCCAAGCCCCCCTGGCCACACCCACCGCGCACGCGGGGCCGGATCGTAACAGTCGGTACGCGTGTGACGGAAGAGAAAAGAGAAGCGGGCCCCTTTGTGAAGAGGGGGCCCGCTTCCGCGAGTCAGGACCGGATCGTGACCGGAACCGAACCGGTGGCTCAGAAGATCCCCCGGTACCCGCCCCACCCGGTCGCGATCTTCACCGGCGACGAGAACGTGCCGGTCCCGCGGCCGCTGTGCCGCCACAGGTTCCCGGCAGTGTCCCGCATCACGAGGTCCGCCTTGCCGTCGCCCGTGATGTCACCGGCGCCGACGACCGCGTTGTACTTGGTACCCCACGTCGCGGCCAACTGGTGGCGCGGGCCGAGCAGTCCGTTGCCGAGGCCGTAGTACCGGAACAGCGCACCGCTCTTGTCCACGGCGAGCACGTCGCCATGGCCGTCGCCGTTCAGGTCACCGGCACCGACGATCTTGGAGTAGATGTGCCAGCCGCCGCCGATCCGCTTCGGGCTCGCGAGAATCCCCGAGGCCGTCGTCGGATACACGAACAGCTCACCCGTCGACGCCTTGCGCGCCACCAGGTCGGTGCGTCCGTCTCCGGTCAGATCCCCGGGCGCCGTCAGCACGTTGTGCGTGTTCCACCCGCCACCGATCAGGGAGTACGCCGTCGTCGGCGCGACGGCCTCGCCGCAACCCGGCTTGTACGCGCGCAACTTGCCGTCCGGCATCCGTACGAGGACGTCGTTGCAGCGGTCACCGTTGAGGTCGCCGAAGGGGACGGCGAGGGTGCTGGTCGACCAGCCGCTCGCGGAGGTGCCACCGGAGAACGTCCCGGCCCCGGTGCCGTGCTGGAAGGTGAGGCCGCCGGAGGAGTTGAGGGTGAGGAGGTCGCCGATGCCGTCCTGTCCTGCATGGTCCCGCAGCACAGGAGCGGCGAGCGCCCCGGCCGTGACCAGGTGGATGCGCTCGTCGGCGTCCACGAAAGCCACGCGGTTGCCATACGGATCCAGGGTCCAGCGGATCCGTCGGTCCGAGGTCGTGCCCTCGGGCCTGAGGTTGGCAGTCGCGGGCAGCTCAGCCAGATCGGCGGTGACCGCCTGCCCGGAGCGGACGTCGGTGCGCACCAGCCTGCCGCGGGCGTTGTCGTGGCGGACCAGGAACCCGTCGGCCAGCAGTGCGTCCCCTGTAGGAACGGCCACCGTTCGTCCACGGGAGCGGTCGAACACTCCGGCCTTCCCCTGCGCGGCACACGCCCAGTACACGAATCGGCCGTTGACCTGCAACTCGCTGGGCACGCACGCCGAGCCGACGTTGACCTCGATCGCCGCAGCGGTCGAGCCGAGACGGCTCATCGACAGGTGCCCCGCGGTGGACGTCGTGACCCACAGCTGTCCGTTCCACAGGGCGGCGGCGTCCGCCGTGCGTGTGGACACGACCTTGGACTGCGTCCAGTCGACGACGAACTGCTTCTTGCTCCCGCCGCCGGAGAGCAGCGCATACCGCCCTTCCGCGGCCTCCACCTCACCGTAGAAGCCGGGAACCGTCAGCGTCTGGACGTCACCGGCGGGCGTACGGCGATGAACCAGCTGGGAGTTGTCAAGGTCCGCGTAGACGACGGACCCGTCACCGGCCCCGAACAGTCGCGTGCAGCTGTACTGAATCTGGCACGGCTTGACCCATCCGCCGGCCTGCCGGACCGGCCCCGCCTGGGGGACCGCGTCGGCGGACACCGTACGGGTGTTGAACATGACGTCGTGGGACGGGGACGAGGTCTGGTCGGTCCAGGCAAGGGTGCCGCCTGCCAGTGACAGCCCGTCGACGGGCGCGGGCACCGCCGGCAGGTCCATCAGCTCATCGCCGACGATCTGTCCGTCCGGCGCCTCGGAGAGGCGGTGCACACCCCAGTTCGCCTTGTCGGGACCGCCCGCCACGATGGCCGACCCGTCCGCCGACGAGTGGATCCAGCCGTCCATCTGCGGAAGCAGCGTGCGCCATTCCCCGGCATCGGTCAGGGGCCGGGTGAGCACAGCACGGGTCTCGTCGCCGTAGGTGGCCACCACGACGTCGTCACCGACGATCGTGAAGTCGGTCTTCCCCTCGGTGCCCTGGGCCGGCACAGCGGTCACCGGTCCGTCGAGCGCGTCGCGGCGCAGCAGCCGCGCGCCGGCTCCCGGGAACCACCAACCGACGTAGTTCTCGCTCAGGAAGGGTGACCGGGCCGAGGTCGCCTTGTATGGGCTGAACACCTTGGCCCAGGTTCCGTCGCGGACATCGACGAGTACGAGTTGGTAGAGAAAGACCTCGGGGTCCTCCGTCGGCACGCGATAGCGCATGAGCAGCGAGCGGTCGTCACGCCCGCTGGGCGCGAGGAGCTTCGCGTCGGCGGGCCAGCCGGTCAGCTTCGTGTCGCTGGTGCCGCCATCGGCTGCGGACTTGAGCAGGTGCAGTTCACGTACGTTGGACGAGCTGCCCAGGTAGGCGACGACGACGCCCTCGCCGGCCGTGCCCGCGTAGGTCAGGCCAGTGGGGACGGTCACCGAACCCTTGTCCACGGCGGAGCCGATCGCGCGGAACCGAACGACGCGTCGGCCCTCGGCGTCGGTCGACAGGGTGAACGTGGTGTCCGACTGGGCGAGCCCAGCGGGCTGCTGGCTGCCGTCGAACTCGGTCACGTCCCGGGTCTGTCGCGTCGCGTAGTCGGTCCAGCGCAAGCCGGTGGCGCCCTCCGGGCGCGACAGCACACCGGTGTCGCCGAAGCCGCTGAACCCCGGGTTGCGCGGAGCTCTCCGGTCCGCGGCGGGGAGCACGATCTCGTCCTCTCCGACCGCCCGCGCCGACCCCGCCCGCGCCGTCTCCGCCGGCACGGCGGCCAGGACGCCGGTGGCGAGGGCGACGGTCACGGCCAAGGCCGCGCCCCCTCTGCCGAGCAGACGGCGTCGTATGACCTTGCTGACTTCCACGCAACCCCCCCAGCCACACCCACCTCATGCGAGTCGCCAGACTGTACAGCCCTTCACGTTCTCTCCACAACGGAGAAAGCCCAGCTCAGGGGCACAAAACAGCGGGCCCACCCCGAAGGGTGGGCCCGCTGTTCAACTATCGGGCGCTATGCCCGAGTTCGATGCCCGACGCTGTCGCGCCGCTCAGCCGTTCCGCTTCCAGCGCGGCTTGTCCTCGCGGCGGCCGAAGGACGAGCCCGAGCGGTGGTCCCCTCGGTGGTCGTCGCGGCGGTTGAACGGGCGGTCGGAGCCGCGGTGGCCACCGCGGTTGTCCCGGCTGTCGCGGTTGAACGGACGGTCCGAGCCGCCGCGGTGGTCCCGGCGGAAGCCGCCGCGGTCGTCGCGGTCGCGGTTGAACGGACGGTCGCCACGGTCGCGGTTGAAGCCGCCCCGGTTGTCACGGTCGTCACGGCGGAAGCCGCCACGGTCGTCACGACGCTCGAAGCCACGGCCACCGCGGTCGTCACGGCGCTCGAACGAACGGCCGCCACGGTCATCGCGGTTGCAGGAACGGCCGCCGCGGTCGTCGCGGTCGCGGTTGAACGGACGGTCGCCACGGTCGCGGTTGAAGCCGCCCCGGTTGTCACGGTCGTCACGGCGGAAGCCGCCACGGTCGTCACGACGCTCGAAGCCACGGCCACCGCGGTCGTCACGGCGGTCGTCACGACGGAAGCCACCACGGTCACCGTCACGACGGTCGTCACGGCGGTCGAAGGAACGCTCGGCGCGGTCGCGGCGCTCGTAGTTGCCGCGCTCGTCCCGACGCTGCTGCGGACGCTCGTACGAGGAAGAACGCTCGGTGCGCTCGTACGAAGCGGACGGGCGCTCCTCGCGCACCGGCTGCTCCGGCACCTCGGCCACGGCAGCCGCCGCCTCCTCGACGACGGCCTCGGCCGCACGCTCGGCGAGGGCGGCCTCGGGGTCCTCGCCGCGCTCGCGGGCCGCACGCGCGGTGAGGCGGTCGGCCTCCTCGCGCAGCTCGGTGGCGCGGCGCTGCGCGCGCTCCAGCTCCTTGGTGAGCTCGGCGACGGAGCGCTCGGCCTGCTTCGCGGCGTTGTCCGCGGAGTCGGCCTGGACCTCGGTCAGCGAACGGGCGCCGGTGATCTCGGCGACCTCCGGGTCGAAGGCACCGCCCTGGCCGATGATGTGGCGCGAGGCGTCGACGCCCGCGTCCTCCATGAGGCGGAAGATCTGGCGGCGCTGGTGCGGGAGGGACAGGGACACGACCGTGCCGCTGCGGCCGGCGCGAGCCGTACGGCCCGAGCGGTGCAGGTAGTCCTTGTGGTCGCCGGCCGGGTCCACGTTCAGGACCAGGTCGATGCCGTCGACGTGGATGCCGCGGGCGGCGACGTCGGTGGCGACGAGCGCGTTGACGTAGCCGTCCTTGAAGTCGGCGAGCACGCGGGTACGGGCGCCCTGCGTCATACCGCCGTGCAGCGCGTCGGCCTTCACACCGGCGTCCTGGAGCTGCTCGGCGATGCGGTCGGCGCCCAGCTGGGTGCGGACGAAGATGATCGTGCGGCCCTTGCGCGCGGCGATCGCGGCGGTGACCGGGGCCTTGTCGCGCGGCTTCACGATGAGGATGTGGTGCGTCATGGTCGTCACGGCGCCCTGCGCGGCGTCGACCTCGTGGCTGACCGGGTCGACCAGGTAGCGCTTGACGAGCGTGTCGATCTCGTTCTCCAGCGTCGCGGAGAAGAGCATGCGCTGGCCGCCGGTCGGGACCTGGTCGAGCAGCTCGGTGACCTCGGGCAGGAAGCCCAGGTCGGCCATCTGGTCGGCCTCGTCGAGCACGGCGACCTCGACGTTCTCCAGGGAGCAGGCGCCGCGGTTGATGATGTCGCGCAGGCGGCCCGGGGTGGCGACGAGGATGTCGACGCCGCGCTCGAGCGCGTAGATCTGGTTGCCCATGGACGTACCGCCGCAGACGACCTTCATACGGAGGCCCAGGACGTCGCCGTACGGCTGGAGCGCGTCGGCGACCTGCATGGCGAGCTCACGGGTCGGCGTGAGGATCACACCGCGCGGCTTGTGCTTCTCGGTGGAGCCGCCCGCGAGGCGGGAGAGCAGCGGCAGACCGAAGGAGAGGGTCTTGCCGGAGCCCGTGCGGCCGCGGCCGAGGATGTCCTTCCCGGCCAGGGCGTCCGGGATGGTCGCGGCCTGGATCGGGAAGGGGGTGGTCACACCGTTCTGCGCGAGCTTGCGCACGACGCCCTCGGGCAGGCCCAGGTCGGCGAAGGTGACGGTGTTTTCGTCAGCGGTCTCGTCGACGTCTGCCTCGACGGTCTCCAGGACCGCCTCGTCCCCGGCGGACGCGGGCATGACGGAGTGATCAGTACTGAAAGTGGACATGCGAAACTGCAACCTCTCGGAGTCTCGGCACGCGCCCATAACTCCGTGAAGTCACAATTCGACCGCCTCAATGCGGTCCAGTCACGGCAAGGGAGAGTACGCGCCACGCGGCGCTCTCTCTGTCGGCGCCGGGCAAATGGGATCAAACGATCTACCACTGTACGCACCCCCCGTAGCAAATGGCAAACCGGGCCCCTTCCGGACAGCCACGGACAGGGCATCGCCCCAGCTCAGACGGCCTCCTTCGCGTCCCACCGCGGCCCCCTTCGCGCCCCACCGCGGCCTTCTTCGCGTCCCACCACCACGGCGGCTTTACGTCCCATCGCGGCGGCCCGGATCAGGCCGGCCCGCGCTGCGGCGAAGGCTCGCGCTCGCGGATCTCCGACATCCGCTGCTCCTGCGACATCTGCGTCTGCGCCCCGGCCGAGTCGGACGGCTGCGGCGAGGGCTCCTGGCTCGGCGTGGGCGGGGGCGGCGTGGGCTCCGGGTCCGGGGGCGGCGGCTCCTCCGACGGCGGCACGGGCTTCTGCGTCTTCGTACGGGTGGGAGTCGGCGTCGGCGCGCCGGGCTTCCCGGACGGCTTGGCGGTGCCCGACGGCGAGGCGCTCGGCGAGGCGGAGCCGGAAGCGCTGGGGCGCGCCCCGTGCTTCCCCTCGGGCGCTCCCCCGCGCGCGCCGCCCGAGACCACCGCGGCCCCGTCGGGCCCGGTCGCATCGCCCTGCTGCGAGGCGGAGGGGCCCGGCGCGGGCTTGTCCCCGTCGCCCCCCAGGCTCACGCACCCCGCGCTCGCCGCGACCGCGAGCAGCACGGCGGCCCAGCGCAGCGGACGGCCGTAGGGCGGGCGGTCGGGAAGGGACGGCTGGCGCACGGCGGCACCTCCGGGGCGCGGCGAACGGGATCGCCGTGCCCAACTCCCTTACGCCACAAGAGGACACGCACGACGCACGTACGGACCGGTAGCCGCCAAACGGCACCACCCCCGGACCTCGTCCGTACCGACGCGCACACCACACCGGCCACAAACGGTCACGCGCCGATCAGGACCCGCCCCGGGCCAGTCGTCCGTCGGCCCGTCGAAATCCGCCGGTCTCACGGACAATGGCCGTGTGCTGGAGATGACACGTGAGGCCTTCGAAGAGCTGGTGAGCCAGGCGCTCGACCAGATCCCGCCGGAACTGACCCGGGTCATGGACAACGTCGCGGTGTTCGTGGAGGACGAACCCCCGGCCGACGACCCCGAGCTGCTCGGCCTCTACGAGGGCACCCCGCTCACCGACCGCGGCGAGTGGTACGCGGGCGTGCTGCCCGACCGCATCTCCATCTACATGGGCCCGACCCTGCGCTACTGCGAGACGCCCGAGGACGTGGTGGACGAGGTGGCCATCACCGTCGTGCACGAGATCGCCCACCACTTCGGCATCGACGACGAGCGCCTGCACCAACTCGGCTGGGGCTGACCGCCGGCCCGCAAGCACCAGGCCGACCCCGTACGCCCCGGACCGACCGCCCCGACCGCTCCCCCCACACCCGGGCATAACCCCCCGCCCTCATGGGCATACGCGCACAATGGCCCGCGACTCGACCGCCGCCATAGCCCGCCTGCGCACCGCGGCCACGCGCGTGCGCCACTCCGCAGTCCGCGGCACGAGAGCCGCCGCGGTACGTCTGGGCAGGTCGGCCTCCCGGATACGGAACGCGCCCGGCGCCCTCGTACGCCACTACCGCGCACGCCACCCGCACCCCGTCCCCGAACTCGTCCACCCCCCGCACCCCTACGCCCGCGCCGTCGGCATGGTCGCCGTGGTGCTGCTCGGGGCGTGGCTCGGGCTGCTGATCGTGGGCAGCGTGCGGATCCCGGTCGGGCCGATGGACACGATGATGACGCTGCGGCCCTCCCTGACCGGCGGCACGAAGATCAACGTCTCCCCGCTCGGCGCCCTCGAACTCGAGTCGCACCGCGCCCCGATCCGCCTCGACGTCGACGTCGACCGGCTCGACCCCACCCGCGCCCAGACCCTCGTCGACCACCCCGAACGCTTCTCGGGCCTCCAGGACGAGGTCACCTCCGACGTCGTCTCCGGCACCCGCGAACTGGCCCTGCGCTCCTGCATCGCCGTGGTCTCCGGCGCCACGATCCTCGGCCTCGCCGTCTACCGCACCCCGCGCCGCGCCCTGGCCGCCGGCGGCACCGCCCTCGCGCTCCTCGCGGCCTGCGGGGTCTCGGCCTTCGCGACCTGGAACCCCAAGTCCGTCCTGGAGCCGAAGTTCTCCGGCCTGCTCGCCTCGGCCCCCTCCCTGGTCGGCAACGCCCGCAGCATCGTCACCGAATTCGACATCTACCAGAAGGAGTTGGCGCGCCTGGTCACCAACGTCACCAAGCTCTACGACGCCACCTCCACCCTGCCCACATACGAGCCCGACCCGACCACGATCCGCCTCCTGCACGTCTCCGACATCCACCTCAACCCCGCGTCGTGGCATGTCATCGGCTCGCTCGTCGAGCAGTACGAGATCGACCTGATCGTGGACTCCGGCGACACGATGGACCACGGCAGCGCCGCCGAGAACCCGTTCCTCGACCCGGTCGAGGACCTCGGTGCCCCGTACGTGTGGGTGCGCGGCAACCACGACTCCGAGGCGACGCAGGGGTATCTGGAGCGGATGAAGAACGTCCACGTCCTCGACGAGGGCAGGGCGAAGAACGTGGCCGGGCTGCGCATCGCCGGCATCGGCGACCCGCAGTACACCCCCGACCGCTCCGTCATCGCCGAGGGCGACCCGGCGGAGCAGACCGCGGGGGCGGCCCTGGCCGCCGCACTGTGGCAGGAGCGCTCCCGCGGCACGCCCGTCGACATCGCCGTCGCCCACAACCCGGTCGCCGCCCGCCAGACCGACGGCGCGGTCCCTCTCGTCCTGGCCGGGCACGTCCACCACTCCGAGATGGAGGTCCTCGACCGCGGCACCCGGCTGCGGATCGAAGGGTCGACCGGCGGCAGCGGGCTGCGCGCGATCGACCCCGAGAAGGAGGACGACGAGCCGGACCCCATCGAGGCCTCGGTGCTCTACCTCGACCGGGAGACCAAGCACCTCCAGGCCTGGGACGAGATCCGCCTCGGCGGCCTCGGCCTGACAAAGGCCGAGGTCAGCCGCCATCTCCCGGAGGAGAACAGCCCGGGCGCGACCCCGTCGCCGACGCCGACGGGCACCCGTACCCCGAGGGCTCCGTAAACCGTTTTGGCGATAGCTCCCCCCATCCCATATGCTTCTCACGTCCCCGACGCGCTGCACGGTGTTCATCACAAGCGGTGCCCAGGCGGGCCGATAGCCCTCATCGTCTAGCGGCCTAGGACGCCGCCCTTTCAAGGCGGTAGCACGGGTTCGAATCCCGTTGGGGGCACGCAAGACAGTGTGCGACACTTAGTCGCACAACAGCTTGGTCCTGTGGAGCAGTTTGGAGTGCTCGCCACCCTGTCAAGGTGGAGGCCGCGGGTTCAAATCCCGTCAGGACCGCTGGGATTCCTCGTGAATCCCGTGGCTGGGTAGCTCAGTTGGTACGAGCGATCGCCTGAAAAGCGATAGGTCGCCGGTTCGACCCCGGCCCCAGCCACAGCAAAGGCCCCGATCTTCGGATCGGGGCCTTTCTCGTGCGGTGACGCTCCCTCACTCCGGCAGGACCGCCCGGCCGCCCTCGGGCGCCGGCTCCGGGGCGGGCCGCCGGCGCCGTGCCCGTACCGCCCACACCGCGGCCACCACGGCGACCGCCCCCGCGAGGACCGCCCAGTCCGGCACCGCGTCCCCCACCCGTCGCGCCCACTGCTCGACCGTGAACGAGCTGTCCACGTCCAGGAGTCCGGGCAGCGCCGTCGTCCCGTCGAAGACCAGGAACAGCGTGCCCAGGAGGATGAAGAAGAGGCCGGAGGCCAGGGACGTGGTGTGGAGTTCGAAGCGGCCGATACGGAAGGGGCGTCCGCGCAGCCAGCGTCGGCGGCCCAGCGAGAAGCGGTCCCACAGGAGGGCCAGGAGGAACAGCGGGGCCGCCATGCCCAGGGCGTAGACCGCGAGCAGCGCCCCGCCGTACGCGGGACTGCCGCCGAGGGCCGCCACCGTGAGGACGCTGCCGAGGATCGGGCCCGCGCAGAAGCCGGCCAGCCCGTAGACCGCGCCGAGCGCGTACACGGACAGGCCGGTGGTGGGGCGGATGCGGCCGGTCAGTTCGGTCATACGGCGCGAGGCGAAGCCCATGCCGAGGATCTGGAGCACACCGAGCGCGATGATCAGCCAGCCGCCGATCAGGACGAGCAGTTCCCTGTTGCCGTAGAAGAAGCGGCCCGCGAAGGAGCCGGCCGCGCCCAGCGGCACCAGGGTCGTGGCCAGGCCCAGGTAGAAGATGCCGGTGCGGGCGAGCAGCCGGCCCGTGCTGTCGATCGAGTACGCGAAGAACGCCGGCAGGAGCAGCGCGCTGCACGGGCTGAGCAGCGCGAGCAGCCCGCCGAGGAACGCCGCCAAGTAGCCGATGTCCGCGGTCACTTGGCGCCCTCGCCGGCCGCCTTGCCCCGGGGCGCTGCCGCGAGCGCCTCGTCGATGGCCTGCGTGAAGGTCTCCGCGGGCTGGGCGCCCGCGATGGGCCGGCCGTTGATCAGGAAGGAGGGGGTGGAGGCCGCGCCGAGCCCGTACGCCTCCTCCTGGTCGCGGGACACGGCCTCGCGGGCCTTCTTGCTGTCCGCGTCCCGCACGAAACGGTCCAGGTCCGCGACGCCCGCCTCCTCGGCCAGCGCCTTCAGACGGTCCGCGCCGAAGCCCTTCTCCTTCGCGCCGTCCGCGTACGCCGCCGCGTGGAACTCCCAGAAGCGGCCCTGCTGTCCGGCCGCCCACGCGCCGCGCGCCGCGGCCTCGGACTCCTCGCCGAAGATGGGGAAGTTGCGCCACTCGATCCGCAGCTTCCCCGCGTCCACGTACTTCTTCACGAGCGCGGGCTCGGTGTCCCGCGCGAACTTGCCGCAGAAGCCGCACTTGAAGTCCGCGTACTCGATCATCACGACGGGGGCGTCCGCCGGGCCCTGCGCCAGCGGGTCCCCGGCGTCGCGGCGCGCGAGCTTCGCAAGCTGCGTGTACGTGTCGTTCTGCCCCTGCTCCGCCTGCTCGGGCCGTGTCACCTCGGCGACCTTGTCGGAACCGGAGGCGGCCGCGGGGGTCTCGGGCTTGGTCGCGGTGTACGAGAACCAGCCGAACAGGAGCGCGGCGGCGACGACCGAGGCGCCGATGGCGAGGTTGCGGCGCTTCGGGGCAGGGGTGCGGGTGGAGTCGGACATGGGTTCTCCCGTAGAGAAGTCGAAAGAGAAAGTCGAAGAGGAGCCGAAAGAGAAGTCGAGGGCGGGGAAGCGGGCGGGCGCCTCAGGCCGTGGCCGGGCAGGCGACCTCGCCCGCCAGCCGCCGCACCGTGGCGACGGCGAGCAGCACCAGCGACGCGGCCGCGAGCGCCGGCTGGAGCGGAGCCCAGAGCGTCAGGGCGCCGGTGGTGCCGAGGGCGAGCAGCACGAGCTTGTTGCAGACCGGGCAGCCCACCGCGAGGAAGGAGAGCAGCGCCCCGGCCGACCCGAGCCGGGTGGCGCGCTCGCGGGGACGGCCCGTGCGGACGTACGTGGCGGTCAGCACCCCGGCCAGCAGCGCCGAGAGCGCGAACACCGGGTAGCTCCACCAGGTCGGCGGTATCTCGCGGCCGAACACCGGGTTGGGGATCAGGTCGGTGGGCAGGCCGAGCAGCAGCGCGCTCAGCACGGCCGCGGCCAGGGCGGCGCCCCAGCGGACGCGCGTCCAGAGCCCGAGGGCGCGGACGGCCTGGGCGGCAAGGCGTGCGGGTGCGGCGAAGGAACGCGCGGTGGGCCGCGCGGTGAAGGTCATGCAGGTCTCTCCTGTGCGGATACGGCGAGCAGGGCCCTGGGACGGCAGGGCGCTCCTACACGCGCAGCACGGAGAGGGTGACGGGGGTGGGCGGATCGCCCGGCGGCGAACCCCGCTCGGAGGTCACGGAGAGGAAGGCGCCGTCGGGTACGGGCGCCGAGCCCACGGCGGGCAGCGGCGCGGGCACCAGCTCCGCGGCGGCCCCGGCGCGCGAGGGCGCCGACGGCTGCGAGCCCGGCTCGCCCCGCTCGCCCTTGCCGCAGCCGACCCCGCCGTCCTGGTCCACGGCCACGACCTCCGTGACCGCCACCGAGGCGGAGCCGCCCGAGGCCGCGGCGCTCTGCCCGGCCGCGCACAGCACACCCACCACCGCGAGCAGCAGGCTCAGCAGCAGCGGCACCGCGAAGGAGCGGCGGGCGGGGGCGGCGGACATGAGGCCAGTGTGCCTTACGGGGGCGAGGAGGCGTGGGGCAGGGACACAGGCGGCGGAAGCGGACAGAAATGCGTTCGCCACCGCCGAGGCCCGGGTGAGATCCTGGGGTCCGTATGTCTACTTCCTTCGACGATCTCGCCAAGCTCGTGAACGGCGAGACCTCGCTCCGCGACGCCCACCGCCTCGGCCGCCGGCTCGAGGGGGCCCGCCGTATCCGCAAGCCCGAGGCGCGCCAGGCCGTGCTCGACGAGATCGCCGGCGAAGCGGAGAAGTCGGCCGCGCGCATACGGGAGCGGCGGGCCGCGATGCCCGCGATCACGTATCCCGAGCAGCTGCCGGTCAGCCAGAAGAAGGACGAGATCCTCGAGGCGATCCGCGACCACCAGGTCGTGATCGTGGCGGGTGAGACGGGCTCCGGCAAGACCACGCAGATCCCGAAGATCTGCATGGAGCTGGGCCGGGGCGTGCGGGGCATGATCGGCCATACGCAGCCCAGGCGCATCGCGGCCCGCACGGTGGCCGAGCGCGTGGCCGAGGAGCTGAACACCGAGCTCGGCGAGACGGTCGGCTGGAAGGTCCGCTTCACCGACCAGGTCAGCAACTCCACGTACGTGAAGCTGATGACGGACGGCATCCTGCTCGCCGAGATCCAGACGGACCGCGAGCTGCGCGCGTACGACACGATCATCATCGACGAGGCCCACGAGCGGTCCCTCAACATCGACTTCCTGCTGGGCTATCTCGCCCAGCTGCTGCCCAAGCGCCCGGACCTGAAGGTCGTCATCACCTCGGCGACCATCGATCCGGAGCGGTTCTCCCGGCACTTCGGCGACGCCCCGATCGTCGAGGTCTCCGGCCGTACGTATCCGGTCGAGGTCCGCTACCGGCCGCTCCTCGAAGAGGACTCCGAGGACGCCGACCGCGACCAGATCACCGCGATCGTGGACGCAGTCGAGGAGCTCCAGGGCGAGGGCAAGGGCGACATCCTCGTCTTCCTCTCCGGCGAGCGCGAGATCCGCGACACCGCGGACGCGCTGGAGAAGAAGAAGTACAAGTTCACGGAAGTCCTTCCGCTGTACGCGCGCCTCTCGCACGCCGAGCAGCACCGCGTCTTCCAACCGCACACCGGCCGCAGGATCGTTCTGGCCACGAACGTCGCCGAGACCTCCCTCACCGTCCCGGGCATCAAGTACGTGATCGACCCGGGCACCGCCCGTATCTCCCGCTACAGCCACCGCACCAAGGTGCAGCGCCTGCCGATCGAGGCGATCAGCCAGGCCAGCGCCAACCAGCGCAAGGGCCGCTGCGGCCGTACCTCGGACGGCATCTGCATCCGGCTCTACTCGGAGGAGGACTTCGAGTCCCGCCCGGAGTTCACGGACGCCGAGATCCTCCGTACGAACCTCGCCTCCGTCATCCTGCAGATGACCGCGGCCGGCCTCGGCGACATCGAGAAGTTCCCCTTCATCGATCCGCCGGACCACCGCAACATCCGCGACGGCGTCCAACTCCTCCAGGAACTGGGCGCGTTGGACCCGGCCCAGAAGGACCCGCGCAAGCGTCTGACGCAGATGGGCCGCAAGCTCGCCCAGCTGCCGGTGGACCCGCGCCTGGCCCGTATGGTCGTCGAGGCAGACAAGAACGGTTGCGTACGCGAGGTCATGGTGATCGCGGCGGCGCTGTCCATCCAGGACCCGCGCGAGCGCCCGGCCGACAAGCAGACGCAGGCGGACCAGCAGCACGCCCGGTTCAAGGACGAGACCTCCGACTTCCTCGCGTATCTGAACCTCTGGCGCTACATCCGCGAGCAGCAGCGCGAGCGCGGATCCAGCTCCTTCCGGCGCATGTGCAAGCAGGAGTACCTGAACTTCCTGCGGATCCGCGAGTGGCAGGACATCTACACGCAGCTGCGCACCGTCGCCAAGCAGATGGGCATCCATCTCAACGAGGACGATGCCGCCGACCAGCAGGTCCATGTCTCGCTCCTCGCCGGGCTCCTCTCCCACATCGGGATGAAGGACGTGAAGGACGGCGCGAAGAACGACTACTTGGGCGCCCGCAGCGCCAAGTTCGCGATCTTCCCGGGCTCGGCCCTCTTCAAGAAGCCCCCGCGCTTCGTGATGTCCGCCGAGCTGGTGGAGACCTCGCGCCTGTGGGCGCGGGTCAACGCGAAGATCGAGCCCGAGTGGATCGAGCCGCTCGCGCAGCACCTGGTCAAGCGCACCTACTCCGAGCCGCACTGGGAGAAGGATCAGGCCGCGGTGATGGCGTACGAGAAGGTGACGCTCTACGGCGTACCGATCGTCGCGGACCGCAAGGTCAACTACGGGCGGATCGACCCCGAGGCCTCGCGCGAACTCTTCATCCGCAACGCACTCGTCGAGGGCGACTGGCGCACGCACCACAAGTTCTTCGCCGACAACCGCAAGCTCCTGACCGAGGTCGAGGAGCTGGAGCACCGGGCCCGCCGGCGCGACATCGTGGTCGACGACGACACCCTCTTCGACTTCTACGACCAGCGGGTGCCCGAACACGTCGTCTCCGGCGCACACTTCGACTCCTGGTGGAAGCAGAAGAAGCGCGAGGAGCCCGAGCTGCTCGACTTCGAGCGCTCGATGCTGATCCGCGAGTCCGCGGAGGCCGTCACCAAGGCCGACTATCCGGACTCGTGGCGGCAGGGGCAGCTGAAGTTCCGCGTGACGTACCAGTTCGAGCCGGGCGCGGACGCCGACGGTGTGACCGTCCACATCCCGCTCCAGGTCCTCAACCAGGTCAAGGACGAGGGCTTCGACTGGCAGATCCCGGGCCTGCGCGAGGACGTGGTCACCGAGCTGATCAGGTCTCTGCCCAAGCCGATCCGCCGCCACTACGTCCCGGCGCCGAACTACGCGAAGGCCTTCCTGGAGCGTGCGACACCGCTCCAGGAGCCGCTGCCGGTCACGCTCGCGCGCGAGCTCCAGCAGATGGTCGGGGTCCCGGTGTCGGCCGACGACTTCGATCTGTCCCGCGTACCGGACCACTTGAAGATCACGTTCCGGATCGTCGACGAGCGCCGCAAGAAGCTCGCCGAGGCCAAGGACCTGGAGGCCCTGCGCCTCAAGCTCAAGCCGAAGGCCCGCCAGGCCATCTCGAAGGCGGCGGCCGCGACGGCCGAGCGCTCCGGCGGCCCGTCCATCGAGCGCACCGGCCTGACGGACTGGACGATCGGCACGCTCCAGAAGGTCTTCGAGACCCGCCGCGCGGGCCAGCCGGTCAAGGCCTACCCGGCCCTGGTCGACGACGGCACCTCCGTCTCCGTACGCCTCTTCGACACCGAGGCCGAACAGCGGGCCGCGATGTGGCGGGGCACCCGCCGCCTCATCCTCCTGAACATCCCGGTCAATGTCTCGAAGTTCGCCTCCGGCAAGCTCACGAACCAGCAGAAGCTCACGCTCTCCGCGAGCCCGCACGGCTCGATCCAGGCGCTCGTCGACGACTGCGTGACGGCCGCCGCGGACCGCCTGATCGAGAGCTTCGGCGGTCCCGCCTGGGACGAGGAGTCGTACCGGAAGCTGTACGAGAAGGTGCGCGCCGACATCGTGGACGCCACCGTGCACACCGTCGGCCAGGTCCAGCAGGTGCTCGCCGCCTGGCAGGCCTGCGAGCGCCGCCTGAAGTCCACGCGGAGCCCGGCGCTGCTGCCCAACCTCCAGGACGTACGGACGCAGTTGGACGCCCTCGTGAAACCGGGCTTCGTCACGTCCGCCGGACTGCGGCGCCTGCCCGACCTGATGCGCTATCTCACCGCGGCCGACCGCCGGCTCCAGCAGATGCCCACCGCCGCGCAGCGGGACACCGCGCGGATGGAGAAGGTGCACGAGATGCAGGACGAGTACGCCTGGCTGCTGGAGCAGTTGCCGCAGGGCCGGCCCGTCCCGCAGGAGGTCCTGGAGATCCGCTGGATGATCGAGGAGCTCCGCGTCAGCTACTTCGCGCACGCCCTCGGCACGGCGTATCCGATCTCCGACAAGCGCATCGTGAAGGCGGTGGACGCGGCGGCTCCGTAGGGGCGCGGCGGGGGTAGCGGTCCGGTCGCTTTAAGTGAGTTCGACCGCTGGGCCTGCACTGCTGTACAGTCTCATCTCGCAGCACACCGCAGCGGAAACCGCCGCGATCAAGTGCCGCGAAACCTGGTCCTGTGGAGCAGTTTGGAGTGCTCGCCACCCTGTCAAGGTGGAGGCCGCGGGTTCAAATCCCGTCAGGACCGCAGTAACGAGAAGCCCCGCATCAACTGGTGCGGGGCTTCTCGCATGAGCACGGTCAACCCGCAGGCCGCGCCCGCGGCGGAGCCGCCATCGATACAGCAAATCCCGTCAGGACCGCAGTGAAGAGGCCCGTACCGGAAGGTGCGGGCCTCTTGCGTTGCGCCACCGCCACCGGTACTTCACCACTAGGGCCATCCCCTGGAGGTGACCGATGGCGGAACCCGCACGGCACGCGACCCGGGCGCTTCTGCGCGCCCATCTCTCGGCCGCCGCCGGCTACCGCCACCTCACCCGCCACTGCCCCATCTGCCACCGCCTGCTGCGTCTCGCGATGCAGCCGGACCGGCCGGAGCCGCTGGAGCCGCTGGAGCGAGCGGAGCGGCCGGAGGGCCGGGAGGCCGCCACGCAGCCGTCGACCGCATCCGATCCGGTCTCCGAGGACGAAAGTCCCGTCAAGGGATGACCAAAGCCGACTGTGGGCATCCACCCCCGGTGGGAAGCTGATGAAGGGTCACGGAGTTTCCTCCAGCCCCACTACCGCAGCGACGGCATATGCCACAAGCCGCCTGACGTGTGACGGGTGTCACCGAATGCGTTTGGGGAAACCCGGAACTTACACCCCTCCTACAACTGGTCAATTTAATATGTGCAATTGCACCCCCTTCTGAGGTGCACCCGCCGGGTCCGGCGAGAGAGCACAGGGGCGCCGGCGGGGCCGTACGGGATGATCCGGCGACCGACCCCCACAAGCCTCCCCAGACCCGAACAGGCCCGCTCAGGGCATGCGGCAGAGGCATGAACCAGGGGCATAAAAAGATCGCGCTGGACCCGGCGGAGTCCAGCGCGATCGACGACGCACCCGAATGTCTTGGGCAGGGCCTCTGTTGGGGCAGTGACCCGTGTCGTATGGAGCTATGGGCGGACAGCGACCGGGTTGGGGGACCCAGAACTGCCCTGCTGCGGAGCTAAGGGGTGAATCAGGCCTCGCTGCGCTGCTGCGGGATGCCCGCCAGCAGTGCGCGGACCTCAGCCTCGCGGTAACGACGGTGCCCACCCAGCGTGCGGATGGACGTGAGCTTGCCGGCCTTCGCCCAGCGCGTGACCGTCTTGGGGTCGACGCGGAACATCGTGGCGACCTCAGCCGGGGTCAGCAGCGGCTCGGCATCAGGGGTGCGAGCGGTCATGAGCGGCCTCCTCGGGAGAACCGAACCTTCTCGGTTCTTTCCTCTAAATTCTGCACCTTGACCCGCGTTGCCCGAAATGGCGGACGCGAGTCGAGTCGGTTATAGGACGAACGGCTTGTCCTCGGCACTACAACTACACCATCTGTCCAGCCGCGTCGGCCAAACCGATGGAATTGCCCTCTCAGGTGTCCATCAACGACGGAAGCCGATGGACCATGCCATAGCGGACAGTCACGCCTTTGTGACGATCAGTCACAGCGTGATCAGAAGTCATCAGGCCCCCCAATCAGAGTGCAATGCCGAGCGTTCCGCCCCCAGTTGGGCGGAAGGAGCCCTCCCCGGACTCCTTGTCCTATTTTGGCATGGAGCAAGGGGAAGGATGCAAGGGTGATGTAAGTGCGGTCCGTCACGCTTGACCCAATGGCCCGGATCGGGACCTACGTCCTCGCAGCCCTCCGACCATAGCCCCAAGCGAGATGCGCAGAAGACCCGAGTGACTGTGAAATGTCCCGGTTTGGTCAGTTTGCGAACTGCCGTGCGCGGACGGCCCGCCACCGGTCCATAAGCCGTGCATACACGGCACCCGCCTCGTCCCCGTCGCCTTCACGCAGCGCGGCGATCCCCGCCGCCACGTCCGCGGCCGAGTGGTCCTCGTCGAGGTGGTCGGAGGGCAGGGCGTGCACCAGGCCGCCGTAGTCCAGCTCGACGAGCGAGCGCGGATGGAACTCTTCGAGCCACCGCCCGACGTCCGTCACGCCCTCGACCAGCGGCCCCTCGTCGAAGTGCTCGCGCAGGGTCCGCAGCGCCCGCGCGACCCTGCGCCGGGCCTGCACCATCGGTGTGCGGTAGCGCAGCAGGGGCGCGGCCCCGCCGGTGCCCGCCTCTTCCCCGTGGACGCGCTGCTCCTCGTGCGCGCGCGTCTCCTCGTACGCGTGCTCCTCTTCGTACGCGTACTTCTCCTCGTACCTGCGCTCCTCGTCGGAGAAGAGGACGAACCAGCTCAGCGGGACGTGCCAGGTCGCCTGGCGGATCCAAGGGCGGGCGTCCGGGTTGCGCTCCAGCCAGGACGCGTAGTCCTGGGCGGTCTGCCGACGGACCACCGGCGGCAGCACCGCGTCGAGCACCGGCCGCGGCAGCTGCTCGTCCAGGGCGCCCAGCGCCTGCCAGCCGCGCAGCCGGGTGCGCCAGGGGCACACGCACAGCACCCCGTCGACCTGGAGGACGAAGGCGTCGCTGCTCTCGTGGACGGGGACCGGGACGGGCGGGGTGGGCACCAAGTCGCGCAGGGAGCGGCGCAGTTCGTCCTGGTACGAGGGGCGCTGCCCGCGCTCCGCGTACCGCAGCCAGTGCGAGCGCTCGGGCTCGGGGAACGCGGCCAGCGGCTCGTACACGCGCAGATAGGACGTGTAGGGGACGCACACCGCCGAAACCTTGGGCACGCCTGCTCCCTCCCCTGCCGGGCCGCTCGGAAACGCCGTCGGCCGCCTGGCGGACCTGCCGCGGAAACCCGCCCGGAACCCAACGGAATCGTCCCACGGCACCCGCTCGCGAGAGAGTGATCCGCAGCACTGCGGTGCTGGGGAGGCACGACAGGTCTTAATCTGCTGTCCAACGGCCTCCCCACCCACAGGAAGCCGCTCCAACCGCCGCAATATCCATGGGAGTCACCACCGTGACCGAAGTGACCGGCGCCCCTGCCGACGTGCTGCACACCCTGTTCCAGTCGGACCAGGGCGGCCATGAGCAGGTAGTGCTCTGCCAGGACCGGGCGAGCGGCCTCAAGGCCGTCATCGCCCTCCACTCGACCGCTCTGGGTCCCGCCCTCGGCGGCACCCGCTTCTACCCGTACGCCACGGAGGCCGAGGCCGTCGCCGACGCCCTCAACCTCGCGCGCGGGATGTCGTACAAGAACGCCATGGCCGGGCTCGACCACGGCGGCGGCAAGGCCGTGATCATCGGGGATCCCGAGAAGATCAAGACGGAGGAACTGCTCCTCGCCTACGGCCGTTTCGTCGCCTCCCTCGGCGGCCGCTACGTCACGGCCTGCGACGTCGGCACGTACGTCGCCGACATGGACGTCGTCGCGCGCGAGTGCCGCTGGACCACCGGCCGCTCCCCCGAGAACGGCGGCGCCGGCGACTCCTCGGTCCTCACCGCCTTCGGCGTCTACCAGGGCATGCGCGCCAGCGCCCAGCACCTGTGGGGCGACCCGTCGCTGCGCGGCCGCAAGGTCGGCATCGCGGGCGTCGGCAAGGTCGGCCACCACCTCGTGGAGCACCTCGTCGCCGAGGGCGCAGAGATCGTCATCACGGACGTGCGCGGGGAGTCCGTGCAGCGGATCCTCGACAAGCACCCGGGCGTGGTGACCTCGGTCGCCGACACCGAGGCGCTGATCCGCGTCGAAGGCCTCGACATCTACGCCCCGTGCGCGCTGGGCGGCGCCCTGAACGACGACACCGTGCCGGTGCTCACCGCGAAGATCGTCTGCGGTGCGGCCAACAACCAGCTCGCGCACCCGGGCGTCGAGAAGGACCTCGCGGACCGCGGCATCCTCTACGCGCCCGACTACGTGGTGAACGCCGGCGGCGTGATCCAGGTAGCCGACGAGCTGCACGGCTTCGACTTCGACCGCTGCAAGACCAAGGCCGCGAAGATCTACGACACGACGCTGGCGATCTTCGAGCGCGCCAAGGCGGACGGCATCCCGCCGGCCGCGGCGGCGGACCGGATCGCGGAGCAGCGGATCGCGGAGGCGGCGGCCGCCGCGCGGGCCGCACGGGTCTGAGGGCTCTGCCGCGGCCCTGTTCGAGCGCGCTCAAAGGGGCCGCGGCACGGCCGGTGGAGGCTGTCGCCGGGCGTGGCATACCGTCATCGACGAGACAAGCCTCACGCCCGTCGGCGGGTCGCATGACAAGAACAGGTTAAAATCGGGGCTGACCAGCGGGGACAGGGCATTCTGCGGCTCCTCGCAGCAGGCGCGTCCTGTGGGCGGCGTACCGTATGGGCGCTGAAGCAGGTACCGTTGAAGCTCTACGGCACGGTCTCTCCACGGAGAGTCCGTTCCTGATCATGAACGCGTGTCAAGACTCTGGGGCCAGCGCGCCCCATATCCAAGGGGGTCGAGCCATGGGGCGCGGCCGGGCAAAGGCCAAGCAGACGAAGGTCGCCCGCCAGCTGAAGTACAGCACCGGCGGGACTGATCTGTCGCGTCTGGCCAGCGAGCTGGGCGCATCGACTTCGCAGCAGCCGCCGAATGGTGAGCCGTTCGAGGACGACGAGGAAGACGACCCGTACGCCCAGTACGCGGATCTGTACAACGACGACGACGAGGACGACGAGGAGTCGGACCCTCCGTCGTCGCAGCGCCGCGGCGCTTGACCTTTTTGTTGCGTTAACAGGACCCGGTCCGGTGCTTTCTGCCGGACCGGGTCCTGTGCTGCTCTCACCCGGCCTGCGATGGCGTGCCCACTCAGCCCGGGAGATGAGAAGCGGCGCGCGGCGGAGACGCGAAACGGCGCCCGCCCCACCAGGGAGCAGGCGCCGTCACATGCGCGGGGCGGTCAGGCCGAGGCGTAGTCGCCCACCATCTCCGCGCCCGACGCGTGGTCGCCGCGCTCGGTGATCTCGCCCGCGACCCAGGCCTCGACACCGCGGTCGGCCAGGGTCTGGACGGCCACGTCCGCGGACTCCTGCGGGACGATCGCGATCATGCCGACGCCCATGTTGAGCGTCTTCTCCAGCTCCAGGCGCTCCACCGCGCCCGCCTTGCCGACCAGGTCGAAGATCGGGTCCGGGGTCCACGTGGAGCGGTCCACGGTCGCGTGCAGCGCGTCGGGGATGACGCGGGCCAGGTTGGCCGCGAGGCCGCCGCCCGTGACGTGGCTGAACGCGTGCACCTCGGCCGTGCGCATCAGGGCCAGGCAGTCCAGGGAGTAGATCTTCGTGGGCTCCAGGAGCTCCTCGCCGAGGGTGCGGCCGAGCTCGTCGACCTGCTGCTCCAGGCGCATGCCCGCGCGGTCGAAGAGGACGTGCCGCACGAGCGAGTACCCGTTGGAGTGAAGACCCGAGGACGCCATGGCGATGACCGCGTCCCCCGTACGGATACGGTCCGCGCCCAGGACTCGGTCCGCCTCCACGGCGCCCGTACCCGCGCCCGCGACGTCGAAGTCGTCCGGGCCGAGCAGGCCCGGGTGCTCCGCCGTCTCGCCGCCGACCAGGGCGCAGCCCGCGAGGACGCAGCCCTCGGCGATGCCCTTCACGATCGAGGCGACCCGCTCCGGGTGGACCTTGCCCACGCAGATGTAGTCGGTCATGAACAGCGGCTCGGCGCCGCAGACCACGATGTCGTCCATGACCATCGCGACGAGGTCGTGGCCGATGGTGTCGTAGACGCCGAGCTGGCGGGCGATGTCCACCTTCGTACCGACGCCGTCGGTGGCCGAGGCGAGCAGCGGGCGCTCGAAGCGCTTGAGCGCCGAGGCGTCGAAGAGGCCGGCGAACCCGCCGAGGCCGCCGAGACCGGTGGTCTCGGGGCGCTGCGTCTTCTTCACCCACTCCTTCATCAGCTCGACGGCGCGGTCGCCCGCTTCGATGTCGACGCCTGCAGCTGCGTACGAGGCACCGGACGGAGTGGTCTCAGACATTGCCTGGGATCTTTCGGGTCGAGGTGATGAGAGAGCGGGTGCTCACTGAGAAACGCTTACGGCCGGCGGATCGCGTCGGTCGCAGCCGTGGCGGCGGCGCCCGCCGCCAGTTCCGTCTCCAGGAGCTGCTTGCCGAGGAGTTCGGGGTCGGGGAGCTCCATCGGGTACTCGCCGTCGAAGCAGGCGCGGCACAGGTTCGGCTTGGCGATGGTGGTCGCCTCGATCATGCCGTCGATGGAGATGTACGAGAGGGAGTCGGCGCCGAGCGAGGTGGCGATCTCGTCGACCGTCATGCCGTTGGCGATGAGCTCGGCGCGGGTCGCGAAGTCGATGCCGAAGAAGCAGGGCCACTTCACGGGCGGCGAGGAGATGCGGATGTGGACCTCGGCCGCTCCCGCTTCCCGCAGCATCCGGACCAGCGCGCGCTGCGTGTTGCCGCGGACGATCGAGTCGTCGACGACCACCAGGCGCTTGCCCTTGATGACTTCCTTGAGCGGGTTGAGCTTCAGACGGATGCCGAGCTGGCGGATCGTCTGCGAGGGCTGGATGAAGGTGCGGCCCACGTAGGCGTTCTTGACCAGGCCCGAGCCGTACGGGATGCCGCTGGCCTCGGCGTAGCCGATCGCGGCGGGGGTGCCGGACTCCGGGGTCGCTATCACCAGGTCGGCCTCGACGGGCGCTTCCTTGGCGAGGCGGCGGCCCATCTCCACGCGGGAGAGGTACACGTTGCGGCCCGCGATGTCGGTGTCGGGGCGCGCGAGGTACACGTACTCGAAGACGCAGCCCTTGGGCTTGGCCTCGGCGAAGCGGGAGGTGCGCAGCCCGTTCTCGTCGATGGCGATGAGCTCGCCGGGCTCGACCTCGCGGACGTACGCGGCGCCGCAGATGTCGAGGGCGGCGGACTCGGAGGCCACCACCCAGCCGCGCTCGAGGCGGCCGAGGACCAGCGGGCGGATGCCCTGCGGGTCGCGGGCCGCGTACAGCGTGCCCTCGTCCATGAAGACGAGGGAGAACGCGCCGCGGACCTCGGGCAGGACCTTGGCGGCCGCTTCCTCTATGGTCAGCGGCTTGCCGTCCGCGTCCTGCTGGCCCGCGAGGAGCGCGGTGACGAGGTCGGTGTCATTGGTCGCGGCGACCTTGACGGAACGGCTGCTGTGGTCCTGGGGCAGCTCGGCGACCAGCTCGGCGAGGTGGGCCGTGTTGACCAGGTTGCCGTTGTGGCCGAGCGCGATGGAGCCGTGCGCGGTGGCGCGGAAGGTCGGCTGTGCGTTCTCCCAGACCGAGGCACCAGTGGTCGAGTAGCGGGCGTGACCGACCGCGATATGACCCTGGAGCGAGCCGAGAGAGGTCTCGTCGAAGACCTGGGAGACGAGTCCCATGTCCTTGAAGACGAGGATCTGAGAACCATTGCTGACCGCGATTCCCGCGGATTCCTGGCCTCGGTGTTGGAGGGCGTAGAGCCCGAAGTAGGTAAGTTTCGCGACCTCTTCGCCGGGAGCCCAGACACCGAAGACGCCACAAGCGTCCTGGGGGCCCTTCTCGCCGGGGAGCAGGTCGTGGCTGAGTCGTCCGTCACCACGTGGCACGTCCACGAGTGTAGGCGAGATCGACCCATGCTCCGAATGCGGTACCCCTGGATCTTCGTACGAACGTACGGGAAGCCCCTCGGACGTGGGACGTTCGAGGGGCTTCCGGCAGTGGGTCAGTCCTGCGGGTCCACCGAGGGGATCAGGCTCGAGGACACGTCGGGCACCTCGGGCACCTCGGACACCTCCGGGACGTCGGAGACCGTGGGCACCGGCACCTCGGGGACCGTGACCTCGGGGAGGTCCTGGACCGACGGGATCGTCGGGTACATGGTGCTGGTGTTGTAGTAGCTCGACTCGTAGATGAGGGTCGGCTCGGCGGGGCGGTGCGCCCCGCGGTCCGCCGGGCCGGTGGTCGAGCTCACACTCGGGCTCGCCGTCGGGGTCGGCGGCTGGGAGACGGGCGGCTGGGAGACGGGCGGCTGGGAAGCGGGCGGCTGGGCGCCGCCGAGCAGGCCGCCGAGGACGCCGCCGACCGTGCCGAGCAGGCCGCCCTCGATCTTCGCGCCGACGTTGGCGTCGAGCTTGAGGCCGAGGACCGCGAGCAGGTCGATGTCGTTGAGCAGCGAGAGCTGGGCGTCGACGTTCAGGAGCGGGGAGCCGCCGACGAAGACGTTCACGCCGAGGTCGGCGTTGAGCTTGGCGGCGATGTCGGCGTCGAGTTTGACGTCCGCGTCGAGCTTCACGCTGTTCGTCTTGACGTCGACGTTGCCCTTGGTGAGCTTCGGGGCGGTGAACGTGCCGAGCTTCACCTCGGCCGAGGCCTTCGCGTCGGCCAGGGTGCCCACGATCGCGCCGGCCGTCAGGTCGGCCTTGAGGTCCTTGAGCAGCACGGCGGTCTTGGCCTTGGTGTTCACCAGGCCGAGGCAGGTCTTCGCGAGCTCCAGGTTGCCGGCGACCTTGGCGTCCACGGTCGCGAGGCCGCCGGCCTGCACACCGAGGCTGAGGCCGGTGGCGAGCTGGAGCAGCTCCTTGCCCTGCTCGTCCTTGGGGACCTGGCAGTCGGCGGTGAGCTGCGTCAGGACCAGGCCCTGCGCCTTGAGGTCGGCGAGCAGCTTCGCGTCGAGGTCGAGCTTGACGATGCCGCCGTCGACGGGGGCGGTCTTCTCGCCCGCGGCGGCCGGGGGCGGGGTGGGCTCGGCGGCCGCGGAGGCGGCGGGCAGGGCGAGGGCGGTGGCCGTGAGAGCCGTGGCGAGCAGCGCGGCGGGTATGTGGGGCTTCATGCGTCTCTCTCCTTGACGGATGCGCAGACGGGGGCGCGGTATGGCGCACGTACGCACAGTCGAGCCAAGGGCACGGAGAGTGACTTCGCGATTTCTGGGGGTACGTACGGGGGACGCCGCGCGTGATGCTCTGGGCCGGCCCGTCCCGGAGCGCTGCGGCGGGTCCGCAGTCCGGACAGCCGTTGACAGGTGCGCGGCGACTCGGACACGCTCCTGCGTCATGCAGCCTCTCGGTGGCCGTCCGGTCCCGCTCGTTGCTCGCCGCCACGTCGACCTGGTCCGTGTCGCGAGCGCGATCTGTTGCGCGTGAGCGCCTTCTGAATCCGGCGTTCTGAACTCGGGTGTCTGAGTCCGGGTTTCTGAACTCGCCTTCTCTTACGGGGACTTGCCCCCGTTCTTCCCGCTGACCCCGCCCTGCCGTGCGCCGCTTCGGTGCGTCCGGGCGGGCTCGTATCGCCATGTCTGGAGACATCGTGAGCTCGCAGGAGCAGCAATCACCCCTGTCCGCAGCCAAGTTGAGCCGCCGCACCCTCGGGGCCGCCGTCGGAGCGAGCGCTTTGGGCGTGTCCGCCGCGGGGCGGGCCGCCGCCGGGGAGCGTGCGGCGGAGGGCGCGCCGTCGGAACGGCCGTTCCGTGCGGCGCGGGGACGGGCCTCACGGCGGCCCAACATCCTGTTCATCCTGGGCGACGACCTCGGCTGGGCCGACCTCTCCTCGTACGGATCGACGCACATCCGCACCCCCCACCTGGACCGGCTCGGGCGCCAGGGCGTGCGGTTCACCGACGCGTACAGCGGGTCCGCGACCTGCTCGCCGACCCGGTTCAGCCTGTACACCGGGCGCTACCCCGGCCGGACCGAGGGCGGGCTCGCCGAGCCCATCGCGGACAAGTCGGTGGGCCTGGAGCCCACGCATCCCACGCTCGCCTCGCTGCTGCGCGACGCGGGCTACGCGACCGCTCTGATCGGCAAGTGGCACTGCGGCTATCTGCCGGACTACTCCCCCACCAAGTCCGGCTGGGACGAGTTCTTCGGGAACTTCGGCGGGGCCCTGGAGTACTACTCGAAGCTGGGCCTCGGCGGCGAGTACGACCTGTTCCGCGGCGATGCGCGCGAGGGCGACGCCGAGTACAAGGACCTGCGCTACTACACGCGGATCCTGACGGAGGCGGCGAGCGACTACGTACGGCGTGAGCACGGCGAGCAGCCCTGGCTCCTGAACCTCAACTTCACCACCCCGCACTGGCCTTGGATCGCGGATGGGGACGAGGAGGAGAGCGCCGAGATCGTACGGCGGATCAAGGCCGGCGACCGGCGGGCGCTGTGGCACGCGGACGGCGGATCGCTCGCCAAGTACAAGGAGATGGTGGAGGACTTGGACCGCAGCGTCGGTGAAGTCCTGCGGGCGCTCAAGGAGTCGGGGCAGGAGCGCGACACCCTCGTCTTCTTCGCGTCCGACAACGGCGGCGAGCGCTTCTCCTACAACTGGCCGCTCAGCGGCAACAAGGGCTCGCTCCAGGAGGGTGGCATCCGCGTGCCGGCGCTGCTGCGCTGGCCCGCGCGGATCGACGGCGGACAGGTGAGCCGGCTGCCCGTCTTCACCCCGGACTGGACGGCGACGCTGCTCGAACTGGGCGGCGCGCGCCCGCATCCCGCGTATCCGCTGGACGGGACCTCGCTCGCCGGGTACCTCACGCGCGGTGAGGAGGTCGGGGAGCGGGATCTGTTCTGGCGCGTACGGGGCGAACGGGCGCTGCGCCGCGGGCCGTGGAAGTACTACCGCGGCACCTCGGGCCGCGACCAGCTCTTCGATCTCGCAGCCGACGAACGGGAGCAGGCCGACAAGGCCGCCGCGCGGCCCGAGTTGGTGCGGGAACTGCGGGCCGCGTGGGAGCGGACGGACGGGGAGCTGCTGGCGTACGTCTGAGTCCTGACGGGTCGAGGGCTGCCGGCCCGCTCCCTCTTGCCGGGTGAGGAGTCGTGGCCTGCACCCCTCGCCGGGTGAGGAGTCGCGGCCTGCGCCCCTCGCCGGGCGGGGATCCGGCGCCCTACCCCTTGCCGGCCGTGGCGGTCAGGCCGGTGTCGCCCTTGGTCAGGTGCAGCGTGCGGTGCGTGATCTTGTACTCGGACTTGCCGTCGAAGAGTCCGAGCAGGGCGCGCTCCGTCTTCATCACGTCGTCCGGGCACATCTTGCGGGTGGTGCCGGCCGGGCCGAGCGTGAGGGTGCCGTCGTCGTGCACGGTGGCCTTGGCGTTCACCCGGTTGCAGCCGAGGCTGCCGGTCACGCGGCCGTCCTTGCCGAAGGTCAGACGGGCCTTCGCCCCCTTCGGCAGGGAGGCCGCCGTGTCCCCTTCGAGGACCGCGGTGACCTGCCACTCGGTGCCGGTGAGGGGGGCGGGCTCGACCTTCGCGAGGGTGATGAAGTCGCCGCCTTCGCCGGTCAGTTTGACCTTCTGACCGGCCTGCTCGGCCTTCAGCTCGCCCTCGAAGACGCCGAACGCGCGCTCCTCGAAGTCGTCCCCGCAGTACATCTCGGTGCGCGCGAGCGAGCCGACCTTGAGGGTGCCGCCCGCGAGATCGACCTTGCCGGAGAAGGAGTTGCAGCCGAAGGTGCCCTGCACCTCGCCGTTCTTCTTGATCTCGAAGTACGCGCCGCCGCGCGGGGGTTCGGCCTTCTTGCCGCCGACCGTCAGGCTCTCGACGCCCCATTGGACTCCGGTGAGCTCGGGGCCCGGCACGACGGACGTCTGTCCCGCGCCCTGCCCGCCGCCTCCGCCGGCCTGCTGGTCGCCGCAGGCGGCGAGCAGTCCGACCGCGGCGACCGCGGCGGCGGAGCTGATCACTGCCTTGTGTGTTACTCGCTGGGTGTACCGCATGCAGATGTGACGGGCGAGGTGCGGAGCCGGTTCCCTCATGGCTCCGGGGTGGTGCGTGCCGGCGCCGGGGTGGTGGTGCGTGCCGGCGGTCCGCCCGTGCCCCTTCAGCCCATCAGCGGCAGCAGCCCCGACAGATCCGCCCGCTCCCCGCTCGCGCTCACCGCGGCCGCGTCGACCGCGTCGGCCCAGCTCGTACGGCCGGTCGCGAGCCGCACCCAGGTCAGCGGGTCGGTCTCGACGACGTTGGGCGGGGTGCCACGGGTGTGCCGCGGCCCTTCGATGCACTGCACCACGGCGTACGGAGGGATGCGGACCTCCGTGGACGCCCCGGGGGCCTTGGCGGCCAGGGTGTCGGCGAGCATCCGGGTGCAGGCGGCCAGGGCCTGGCGGTCGATGGGCAGGCCGAGTCCGGTCGCGCGGTTGAAGTCGTCGGTGTGCACGACGAGTTCGACCAGGCGCGTGACGAGGAAGTCCTCGAGGGTCATGGCGCCGGTCCGCATCTGGATCAGCCGCCCGGCGGGCGCGGCCGCGAGCAGCTCGCCGATCCGGTCGCCGATCTCGCCGTACCAGGCATCGAGGTCGGGGTGCTGCTCGGCGAGCGTCTGCACGGTCTCGGCGATGGCGCCCGCGTACGGCGCGGAGGTGCTCGGGTAGCGGTCGAGCGTCAGCTCGGCCTTGCGTGGCTCCTCGGCCTCCAGGGCACGCACCACCGCGTTCATCGCCATCCCGATGTGCGCGGCGAGCTCGCGCACGGACCAGGGCTCCAGATCCGTGGCCCGCGCCAACTGCGCCTCGTCCAGGCCGCGTACGGCCTCTCGGACTGTGGCGAACTGGGCGAAGAGGGCCTTGCGGGTTTTGGCGGGGTCGTAGGTGCGGGGGCGGGGTTTGGGCGGCATGGGGCGAGCCTACGACGTGCGGGTGTCCTCGTGGCGGGCACGTTCGGGAGCCCGCCCGGGCCGCGTGCCACGGTGGGTTCACCCCCGGTGGACACGTACTCCTGTGGCACCGAGCGGCCGGGCCCCGCCCGCACCGCCCGCGAGGAGCAGCGCGAGTTCGGCGCCTTCGTACAGCTCGCCGTACAGGATCGCCTGGCGGTCGTTCCCGCCTTCGTCCCCGTCATCGCCGTCGTGGTCGTCATCGCCGTCGTGGTCGTCATGCCCGTACGGCCCGTGGTCGTCCTCGGGGCCGTCGTCCGTCCCGGGCCCACCCACGTCCTCGGCGATCCGTCCGGACAGCGGAACCAGGACGAGGAACGCGCGCTCCGGCTCCTCTTCCGTCGCCACGCGCAGGCGCCCCCGCCCACCGTCCGACACCAGCACCCGCAGCACCGGCTGCGGACCCGAGCGCAGGGCGCGGATCCTGCGATGGAGCACCACACCGCCCGCGGTCAGCGCGAGTCCCGGGACGATCAGGAGGAGGGCGCCTGCCTGCTGTCCGAGCGCGTCGTAGGGTTCCGCCACCAGGCGGGCCCAGTCGCCGTCGACCAGCACACCGGCCTCGCTGCCGCGCGGAAAGTCCTCGGGGAACGTGGCCGGCAGACTGCGCTCGGTCCCGTCCGGCAGCCGCACGCGGAGCCGGACGTCACCATCGGGGCCGAGGACGCGTGCCGTCAGACGTTCCGCACCGCGCGCGCGGTCCGCCGACTCCTGCTCGGCCAGGGCGCCCTGCCCGAGCAGCAACCCGCCGAGCAGGCACAGGACCCCGCCCAGCACGATCCTGCGGCGTGCCCGTCCGTCGCGCGGCAGGTCCTTCGGTACGAGGGCACGCCGGCCTTCCGCTGCCTGCAACGCCAGTGCCCGCTGCCGGGCGCGGCCCCGGAGCCGCAGCACGACGGCGGCCCAGACCGCACCCGCCAGAGCGGTGAAGAGCCCCACGCCGATCCGGTCCGCGGAGGTGAACAGGATGTCGTCGGCCAGCACCTGGACCAGTCCGGCGGCCCCGACCACGGGCAGCAGGACCGCAGCCGCCCACGGCAGCCGCCACACGCAGTAGGGGGCCAGCAGAAGGGGCGGGACGAAGGCGTACCCCAGCCAGTCGGTGCCGCACGGGTCGGCATCCGTACACAACGGCGCTGCGGGGTCCGAACCGGCCAGCACCACGAACACGGCGACGATCCCGGCGCCGAGCAGCAGTGCGGCCGGCCCGCCTCCGGCCAGGCCCGGCACAGCGGCCGCCCAGCGGGAGGCGGCATCGGACCGCAGCGGGGCCGCCTCGGGGGCCCGGTCGGCGGGCAGGGGTTCGAAGAGGGTCGTCACCGCCGCAGTATCGGCCTGCGGCATCTTTCTGAACAGAGCTCCACCGCCCACGTCCGGAACACCTCGGCCCCGCCCAGAACCCTGGACGGGGCCGAAGTGACGTACGGCGAAAGGCGTTTACGCGAGCAGACCCGGGATGGTCGCCTCGTGCGCCTCGCGCAGCTCGCTCAGCGCAATGCTGAACTCACCCTGAACCTCGACCGCATCCCCGTCGATCACACCGATCCGCACCGCCGGCAGCCCCCGCGCCCCGCACATGTCGGTGAAGCGGAGCTCCTCGCTGCGCGGGACGGCGACGACCGCGCGGCCCGCCGACTCCGAGAAGAGGAAGGTGAAGGCGTCCAGGCCGTCGGGGACGACCAGGCGCGCACCGCGGCCGCCGCGCAGGCAGGACTCGGTGACCGCCTGGATGAGGCCGCCGTCCGACAGGTCGTGCGCGGCGTCGATCATGCCGTCGCGCGAGCCCGCGATCAGGATCTCGGCGAGCAGCTTCTCGCGCTCCAGGTCGACCTGCGGCGGCAGACCGCCGAGGTGGTCGTGGACGACCTGCGACCAGGCCGAACCGCCGAACTCCTCGCGGGTCTCGCCGAGGAGGTACAGCAGCTGGCCCTCCTCGGAGAAGGCCATCGGCGTACGGCGCGTGACGTCGTCGATGACACCGAGGACGGCGACGACCGGCGTCGGGTGGATCGCGGTCTCGCCGGTCTGGTTGTAGAGCGAGACATTGCCGCCGGTCACCGGGGTGCCCAGCTCCAGGCAGCCGTCCGCGAGACCGCGCGTGGCCTCGGCGAACTGCCACATGACCGCCGGGTCCTCGGGCGAACCGAAGTTGAGGCAGTTGGAGATGGCGAGCGGCTTGGCGCCGGAGGCGGCGACATTCCGGTACGACTCGGCGAGCGCCAGCTGCGCGCCCGCGTACGGGTCGAGCTTGGCGTACCGGCCGTTGCCGTCCGTCGCCACGGCCACACCGAGGTTGGACTCCTCGTCGATGCGGACCATGCCGGAGTCCTCGGGCTGGGCGAGGATCGTGTTGCCCTGCACGAAGCGGTCGTACTGGTCGGTGATCCAGGACTTGGAGGCCTGGTTCGGGGAGGCGACGAGCTTCAGGACCTGCTGCTTCAGCTCGTCCGAAGTGGCCGGGCGCGGCAGCTTGTTCGCGTCGTCGGCCTGGAGTGCGTCCTGCCAGGACGGACGCTCGTACGGCCGGTGGTAGACCGGGCCCTCGTGGGCGACGGTCCGCGGCGGTACGTCCACGATCTGCTCGCCGTGCCAGAAGATCTCCAGCTGCGAGCCCTCGGTGACCTCACCGATGACCGTGGCGATGACGTCCCACTTCTCGCAGATCTCCAGGAAGCGCTCGACCTTGTCGGGCTCGACGATCGCGCACATGCGCTCCTGCGACTCGCTCATGAGGATCTCCTCGGGCGAGAGCGTGGCGTCGCGCAGATGGACGCGGTCCAGCTCGACGCGCATACCGCCCGAACCGGCCGAAGCGAGCTCGCTCGTCGCGCAGGACAGGCCCGCGCCGCCGAGGTCCTGGATGCCGTCCACGAGGTTCTCGCGGAAGATCTCCAGGGTGCACTCGATGAGCAGCTTCTCCTGGAAGGGGTCGCCGACCTGGACCGCCGGGCGCCGGGACGGGCCCGTCGAGTCGAAGGTCTCCGAGGCCAGGACCGAGACACCGCCGATGCCGTCGCCGCCCGTGCGGGCCCCGTACAGGATGACCTTGTTGCCGGCGCCGGAGGCCTTCGCGAGGTGGATGTCCTCGTGCTTCATGACGCCCACGCACAGCGCGTTGACCAGCGGGTTGCCCTGGTAGCAGGAGTCGAAGACGACCTCGCCGCCGATGTTGGGCAGGCCCAGGCAGTTGCCGTAGCCGCCGATGCCCGCGACCACGCCCGGCAGCACGCGCTTGGTGTCCGGGTGGTCGGCCGCACCGAAGCGCAGCGGGTCCATCACGGCCACCGGGCGCGCGCCCATCGCGAGGATGTCGCGCACGATGCCGCCGACGCCGGTCGCGGCGCCCTGGTACGGCTCGATGTAGGAGGGGTGGTTGTGCGACTCGACCTTGAAGGTGACCGCGTAGCCCTGGCCGACGTCGACGACGCCCGCGTTCTCACCGATGCCGACCAGCAGCGCATCGGACTCGGGGGCCTTCTCGCCGAACTGCTTCAGGTGGACCTTGCTGCTCTTGTACGAGCAGTGCTCGGACCACATGACGGAGTACATGGCGAGCTCGGCGCCGGTGGGACGGCGGCCGAGGATCTCGCGGATCCGGGCGTACTCGTCCTCCTTGAGGCCGAGTTCCTTCCAGGGCTGGGAGACGTCAGGCGTCTCGGCCGCGTGCTTGACGGTGTCGAGAGTCATCAGGCAGTGACCAGCTTCTTGAGGATCGAGGTGAAGAATCCGAGCCCGTCCGTGCGGCCGGTGCCGACCAGGGGCTCGACCGCGTGCTCCGGGTGCGGCATGAGGCCGACGACGTTGCCCGCCTCGTTGGTGATGCCGGCGATGTCGCGCAGCGAGCCGTTGGGGTTCATGTCCAGGTAGCGGAACGCCACCCGGCCCTCCGCCTCCAGCTCGTCGAGCGTGCGCTCGTCGGCGACGTAGCGGCCGTCCATGTTCTTCAGCGGGACCTGGATCTCCTGGCCCTGCTCGTAGTCGGACGTCCACGCCGTGCCCGCGTTCTCGACGCGCAGCTTCTGGTCGCGGCAGATGAAGTGCAGGTGGTTGTTGCGCAGCATCGCGCCGGGGAGCAGGTGCGCCTCGGTGAGGATCTGGAATCCGTTGCAGATACCGAGGACGGGCATGCCCGCCTTGGCCTGCTCGATGATCGTCTCCATCACCGGCGAGAAACGGGAGATGGCCCCGGCCCGCAGATAATCGCCGTAACTGAAACCGCCGGCGAGCACGACCGCGTCGACCTGCTTGAGGTCCTTGTCGCGGTGCCACAGAGAGACCGGCTCGGCCCCGGCGAGCCGGGCCGCGCGCAGCGCGTCCTGGTCGTCGAGGGTGCCGGGGAAGGTGACGACGCCGATCCGAGCGGTCACTTGGACGCTCCCGCGACCTCGGAGGTCTCCTCGACCTTCACGGTGAAGTCTTCGATGACGGTGTTGGCGAGGAAGGTCTCGGCCATTTCGTGGATACGGGCGAGCGCGGCCTCGTCGACGGGACCGTCGACCTCGAGCTCGAAACGCTTGCCCTGACGTACGTCCGCGATCCCGTCGAATCCGAGGCGCGGCAGTGCACGCTGCACCGCCTGTCCCTGGGGGTCGAGGATCTCCGGCTTGAGCATGACGTCGACTACGACGCGTGCCACTGGCACTCCCGGTGTGCTGGTGCCGAGCTGCGCTTCAGCGGCGATGCCGAGCGCTGCTTCAGCACGATGCTGAGCTGGTTCGTTCAGCGTATCCGACGTAAATTTCTACTCGCGTAGACTCGTAGGTTCCTACGTGATCGCGCTCACTTTTCGATGATCACGCAGCAATGGCGCACGCAATGGGCAGGGAAAATTCCGGGAAACCCTGCGAGAAACCTCCCGCACGGCATTGCCTCCGGACACGCGGAGAGATTTAGTCGGTCTTCCCAATGCAATGCCGGGCACGATACAAAGGATTCGTCGGCGGATTCGCGGGCAAATAAGCAAAAGCCGGACCATGGGCCTGAAGTGCCGATAACGCAGGCACGACGGCAGATACAGGGTTCCGCAGGAAAGGACCGATATTCGTGGCGCAGCGTGTCGTGGTCACTCTCTTCGACGACATCGACGGCTCAGAAGCGGCGGAAACGGTCGCCTTCGGTCTTGACGGCAAGTCGTACGAGATCGACCTCAATCAAGCCAATGCCAAGAAACTCCGCAAGGCGCTCGCGCCCTACCTGGAGGCGGGCCGCAAGCAGTCCGCGCGCGGCACCGCCGGCAAGGCGAACAAGACCGTGAAGCACACCGCCGTGGCGGCCGACCCGGCGGCGGTCCGGGCCTGGGCCCGCTCGCACAAGATGGACGTGCCGGCGCGGGGGCGGATCCCGAAGAAGGTCTACGAGGCGTTCGAGGCGGCCAACTGACGCGGCGGGCGAGCGGCCGGAGCGCCGGTCCGGAGCCCTCAACTGACGCCATGGCCATGGTCGTCCGGAGCCCCGCCGCGCTACCGACTTGCATTGCACCCCCGCAGGTCGGCTAGAGTCTGGAGCGCGCCGCGGGGCCCGGGAGACCGGACACCACGGAGGACGCGCGGGTGTAGTTCAGTAGCAGAACACCCCCCTTCCAGGGGGGAGGCGCAGTGTGCAATTCCTGTCACCCGCTCCGATACAGGGCTCCGACCACTCTTCTGGATCAGGTAGTCTTGTATCAGCGCCGCCCGGTGAGAGCCGGTCGGATGCTGTGCGAACGTAGCTCAGTTGGTAGAGCGCAACCTTGCCAAGGTTGAGGTCGCGAGTTCGAACCTCGTCGTTCGCTCCACAAGCGAAAGCCCCCGGGAAACCGGGGGCTTTCGGCGTTTCCGGGCCGCTTCCCGACGGGGGCGGCGCACCTCACCGAGCCCCGTTCCCCGCCCCCGTACATGACAGGTGTCATACGCACCCGTGAGAGCTGTCATCCCGGCTCATGACGGCCCGCACTGCCCGCAGCCCCCGTCCGCGGGGAGGCTTGAGGCATGAACACCACCACCGAAGAGCGCGTGATCGACGTCACTGATCTGCGCCGCACCTATGCAGGCGGCTTCGAGGCGGTGCGGGGGATCACCTTCCACGTCGGCAAGGGCGAGCTGTTCGCACTGCTCGGCACCAACGGGGCCGGCAAGACCTCCACCGTCGAACTCCTCGAAGGGCTCGCACGCCCGGCCGCCGGCCAGGTGCGGATCCTGGGCCACGACCCGTACGCCGAGCGCACCGCCGTACGGCCGCGGATCGGCGTGATGCTTCAGGAGGGCGGCTTCCCCGCGGAGCTGACCGTCGCCGAGACCGTACGGATGTGGGCGGGCTGCACCAGCGGCGCGCGGCCGCTCGGCGAGGCGCTCGAACTCGTCGGGCTCGCCAAGCGCGCCGGCGTACGGGTGAAACAGCTGTCCGGGGGTGAGAAGCGGCGCCTCGACCTGGCGCTCGCGCTCCTGGGGCGGCCCGAGGTGCTGTTCCTCGACGAGCCGACCACCGGTCTGGACGCCGAAGGGCGGGCCGAGACCTGGGAGTTGGTGCGCGAACTGCGCGACCGCGGCACCACGGTGCTCCTGACCACGCACTACCTGGAGGAGGCCGAGTCGCTCGCCGAGCGGCTGGCGATCCTGCACGAGGGCGAGATCGCCGCGACCGGCACGCCCGCCGAGGTGACTGCCTCCCAGCCCTCGCGGATCTCCTTCGAACTGCCCGAGGGCTACTTCGTCGGGGATCTGCCGCCGCTGGCCGGGCTCGGCGTCACCGGGCACGACGTGGTGGGACGGACCGTGCAGCTGCGTACGCCCGAGCTGCAACGGGCCGCGACCGGGCTCCTGTTGTGGGCGCAGCAGGCCGGGGTGGAACTGCGCGGGCTCGATGTCCGCTCGGCCTCGCTCGAGGAGGCCTTCCTGCAGATCGCGCGCGACATGCGCGGCGGCGAGCACGGCGACGCACACGCCGTACGGACGAAGGAGACCGTGGCATGAGCACCCTGGACCGGGGCATGAGCGCCCTCACCACCCCCGCCGGGCGGCTCGCCGCGCTGAGCCGGGCCGAACTGACCCTCCTGGGGCGCAACAAGAGCGTCCTGGTGACCGCGCTCGTGATCCCGCTGATCCTGCCGTTCACCGTGCAGACCACGCTCAAGGAGTCCGCGCTCGAAGGCACCGGCGTGCAGATCGGCGAGGTGATCCTGACCGCCGCGGTCGGTTTCGCGCTGCTCTTCGCCGTCTACAACGCGGTCACCACCGTCTTCGTCGTACGCCGCGAGGAACTGGTCTTCAAGCGGCTGCGCACCGGCGAGCTGCGCGACCTGGAGATCCTCACCGGCGCCGCGCTGCCCTCGGTCCTGATCGGCCTGGCGCAGTGCGTGGTCGTCACCGTCGGAGCGGCCCTGCTGCTCGATCTCGGGGCGCCGGCCGCCGTGTGGTGGTCCGTGCTCGGGGTGCTGCTCGGGCTCGGCCTGTGCGTCACGCTGGCCGCCGCGACGGCCGGGCTCAGCCGGACGCCGGAGAGCGCGCAGGTCATGGTGCTGCCGCTGATGTTCGTGTCGATGATCGGCTCCGGCATGGCCGTGCCGCTCGAGGTCTTCCCCGACCGGCTCGCCTCCGTGCTCGAACTCCTCCCCCTCTCCCCCGTCATGACCTTGGTGCGCGGCGGCTGGACGGGCGAGCTGCCGGCCTCCGAAGCGCTGACGGCGCTGGTCGTGGCGGTGGCCTGGATCGTCCTGTCGGTGTTTGCTGTACGGCGGTGGTTCCGGTGGGAGCCGAGGCGCTGAACAGGCGGACGGGGAGCTAGACGTGCTGGAGCGGTACCGGCGGTGGCGCCGGCAGGTGTGGGACGAACGCAGCCATGTGGAACGCATGGAGTTCCAGAGCCTGCTCATCGTCCGGTTCATGGTCTGGTTCTTCTTCGCGGCCTGGCTGGTGATGCCGGTGGTCGAACTGGCCCTGGACCCGACCGGGCTCGAGCTGCTGCTCGGCTCGCTGCTGCTGCTCTGCGCGGGCGCGCAGTGCGTGGTCGCCTGGCGGCTGCTGCCGCTCGCGTTCGACCAGTACCTGGGCCGCGGCACCGTGCCCGGCAAGGGCGTGCTGCTCGCCGGTGCGCTGATGACCGGCACGCTCGCGCTCGACCTCGCGCTGGAAGCGGTGGGCGGGCTCGACCACGGGTTCACGGTGTTCGTGGCGCTCTTCGCCGTCATCCCGTACACCGCCGAACGCTGTCTCGTCCTGCCGCTGCGCACGTACCAGCAGTGGAGCCTGGCCGCCGCGGTCGTGGTGCCCGGGGCGTTCGCCCTCGCCGGCGTGCACGACATGCGGCTGCTCGGCTACGGCCTCGGGGTCTACGGCGGCGCCATGATCTGCCTGGCCAGCATCCGCTGCTCCGCCTGGAGCCTGCGCGTGATGTGGCAGGCCGAGCAGGGCCGCGAGGCGCAGGCGCGGCTCGCGGTGGCCGAGGAGCGGCTGCGGTTCGGGCGCGATCTGCACGACGTGATGGGCCGCAACCTCGCGGTGATCGCCCTCAAGAGCGAGCTCGCGGTGCAGCTGGCCCGGCGCGGCCGCCCGGAGGCCGTGGAGCAGATGATCGAGGTGCAGCGGATCGCGCAGGAGTCGCAGAAGGAAGTACGCGAGGTCGTACGCGGCTACCGCGAGGCGAGCCTCGGCTCCGAACTGGCCGGTGCGCAGGCCGTGTTGACCGCGGCGGGCATCGACTGCCGGGTGACGGGAGCGGAGGCGGCCGGCGAACTGCCGACCGCGGTGCACGCGGCACTCGGCTGGGTGGTGCGCGAGGCGGCCACCAACGTGCTGCGACACGGGGACGCGAGCCGGTGCGAGGTGGCACTGCGGGTGGCGGAGGGGCGGGCTGTGCTCACGGTGGAGAGTGATGGTGCTGGTGGGGTGGGGCAGGGGGCGCGGGCGGTGGGCGAGGGTGTTCGGGCGGTGGGCCAGGGTGTGCGCACGGCGGGCCAGGGTGCGCGCACAGCCGGGGTGACAGACCCCTCCCGCCCGGGGGCCGCGCCAGCCCCTCAAGGCTATCGGGAGCCACTGACAGAGCAGGATTCCGAAGGCTTCGGGGGCCGCGCGGGAGGCCTCGGGTCAGGGGCGGGGGAGCCTGGTCGTTCCGGTCGTTCCGGGTCCGGAAGCCTCGGTTCCGGGGTGGGCTCCGGCGGCTCCGGGGCCGGTGGCTTCGGGTCCGGGGCAGGCCCCGGTGGTTCCGGGCTCGCCGGGCTGCGGGAGCGTCTTGCCGTGCTCGGTGGGCGGCTCGAAGCGGGGCCGGCCGAGGGCGGGATGTTCCGGCTGCGCGCCGAGGTGCCGCTCGGGGTGCCCGAGTCCGCCGCAGTCGCGGCGCCTGCCTCCCGTACAGACGAAAGCGAGACCACCCGATGAACCCGCCGCTGCGCGTCCTGCTCGCCGACGACGAGCACCTGATCCGCGGGGCGCTCGCCGCGCTGCTCGCGCTCGAGGAGGACCTGACCGTCGTCGCCGAGGCCGCCTCCGGGCCCGAGGCCCTCGCGATGGCGCTCGCGCACCGGCCCGACGTCGCCGTGCTCGACCTCCAGATGCCGGGCGCGGACGGTGTGAACGTGGCCACATCCATCCGGCGCGAACTGCCCACCTGCCAGACCATGATCGTGACGAGCCACGGCCGGCCCGGGCATCTCAAGCGGGCGCTGGAGGCAGGCGTACGGGGATTCGTGCCGAAGACCGTGAGCGCACAGCGGCTGGCGGAGATCATCCGTACCGTGCACGCCGGGAACCGTTACGTGGACCCGGAGTTGGCGGCCGACGCGATCTCCGCGGGCGACTCCCCGCTGACCGCGCGCGAGGCCGAGGTCCTGGAGCTCGCGGCCGACGGCGCACCTGTCTCGGAGATCGCCGAGCGGGCCGCCCTGTCCCCCGGAACGGTCCGGAACTATCTGTCCTCCGCCGTCTCGAAACTTGGAGTCGAGAACCGTCATGCGGCGGTGCGTCTCGCGCGCGAGCGCGGTTGGGTATAGTGGTCTCCGCGCCACGGCGAAAAGCCCAGCGCGATGCGAACGTAGCTCAGTTGGTAGAGCGCAACCTTGCCAAGGTTGAGGTCGCGAGTTCGAACCTCGTCGTTCGCTCCACAAGGAAAGGCCCCCGGTTTTCACCGGGGGCCTTTCGCGTGGGGCCGTGCGGGGCCTTTCGTGTGCGGCCGGTGCGCGGTCCTCCGCGTGGGGCCGGTGCGGGCTTTCGCGTGGGGCCCGGTCCGGGGACCGGGCCCGTGGCGGCTACCAGGCGGTGCCCGTCAAAAGCTCGTACGCCTCGATGTAGCGCGAGCGCGTGCGCTCCACGATCTCGGCGGACAGCGGCGGGGGCGGGTTCTCGCCGTCGGGGCCCTGGCGCTCCCAGCCCGCCTCGGCGGACTTCAGCCAGTTCCGGATGATCTGCTTGTCGAAGGACGGCTGGGTCTGCCCCGGCTGCCACTGGTCCGCCGGCCAGAAGCGCGAGGAGTCGGGGGTGAGCACCTCGTCCGCGAGCACCAGGGTGTCCCCGTCGAAGCCGAACTCGAACTTCGTGTCCGCGAGGATGATGCCCCGGTCACGGGCGATGTCGCGGGCCCGGCCGTAGACGGCGAGGGTGGTCTGGCGCAGCTGGGCGGCGGTCTCGGCGCCGACCTCGCGGGCGACTTCCTCGTACGACACGTTCTCGTCGTGCTCGCCGACCGCGGCCTTCATGGCGGGCGTGAAGATCGGCGCGGGCAGCTCGGAGCCGTCGACCAGGCCCTCCGGCAGGGCGAGGCCGCAGACCGTGCGGGACTCCTCGTATTCGAGCAGGCCCGAGCCGGTGAGATAGCCGCGCGCGACGCACTCCACCGGGACCATCCGCAGCGACTTGCAGATCAGGACGCGGCCCGCCCAGTCCGCGGGCGCGCCGACCGGGACCTCGGTGGACAGCACGTGGTTGGGGACGAGGTCCGCGAGCTGGTCGAACCACCACAGGGACAGCTGCGTGAGGATGCGGCCCTTGTCGGGGATCTCGGTGGGCAGCACCCAGTCCATCGCCGAGGTGCGGTTGCTGGCGACCATCACGAGGTCGCCCGCTTCGTTCTGGTACAGGTCCCGCACCTTGCCGGTGTGCAGGTGCACCAGGCCCGGCACCTCGATCGGCTCGGGCTTTTCTACGAATCCGGGCATGGTTCCTCCCCGTCGTTTCGGCCAGCAGTCCGATTCTCGCCTATCGCGGAGGGTCCGCCGACCACGGTGGGCGGCACGGGCGTGCGGCTCAGGGTCGCGCCCGTGCCCGGCTCGCCTCAGTCGCGCTTGCAGATGCGGTCGAGGAGATTGGCGGTCGCGCGCTGGACACGGGTGTCCACATGGCCGGGGCGGTCCAGGGCCGGGGACCACGCGAACGTACCGGAGGCGAAGACCAGCGCACCGGACGGCGCCCGGTACAGCGAGGTCTCCTGATGGCGCCGCGCCCCGTCCCCGTCCTGGTACGGGGAGTGGGCGAGCAGGATGCGGCTCTGGTGCTCGGGCAACTGGGTGCGCGGGAAGTAGCGGTCGGCCTCGCCCGCGACCAGGCCCTCGATCTCGTCGCCCTCGTGCGCGCCCGTCGCGTCCCACAGCCAGTGGTCGGCATTGCGGACGACGAGGGGGGACGGCTCCGGTACGCGGCCGGCGTACTGGATGCCCATCAACTGCTGCTCGGGGCGGTCGACTTCACGCCACAGGGCGGCCTTTCCGGGGCCGCGGCGCTTGCGGCAGGTGAGGAGGCGGTCGGGCACGCCGGAGGGCGAGGGACTCAACTCCACCTGCCAGTACATGGTGTTGGCGGAGAGGAAGACCAGGGAGGTGCCGCTGTCGCGGGCCTGCTCGGTGGTACGGCGCATCGGCACCGACCAGTACTCGTCGTGGCCCGGGAAGACCAGGCCCCGGTAGCGGGTCGGATCCACGCGGCCCGCGTGCAGATCGCGGGTGTCGGCGTACGCGAGGTCGTACCCGTAGCGCTCGGCCCAGCGGATGAAGTCGTAGGCGTGGCCCACGTGCAGGGGCAGGCCCGCGCCCGCGTACGGGCGGTCGAAGGAGACCGTGGTCGCCGCGTCGCTCTCGCCGAGCAGCGAGCCGTCCTCGTCCCACGCGTGGTAGAGGCTCGCGCCCGTGCGGCCGTCCTCCGGGTAGAGGTTGTACGCCTGCCAGGTCACGTCGGGCAGCAGGAGCAGCAGATCGGCCGGGCGGTCGTCGCGGACCGTGAACGGGATGTGCGAGCGGTAGCCGTCCATGGTGGTGAGGACCGCCACGTACGCGCCCGTGTTCCAGTAACTCGGGATCTGCAGCCGCCAGGAGAGCCACCAGTGGTGGCAGGAGACCGTGCGGTCGGCGGTCAGCGGGGGTGGCTGGACGATGCCGGAGAGCCGGGGGCTCGTGGTGATCTTCGCGGCGCCGTCCCCGCCGTAGTGCCCGATCCGGTAGATGTCGACGCTGAACTGCTGCGGCGGGTCCACGGTGATGTGGAAGTCGAGGGAGTCGCCGGGGGCGGCGGCACCCGTGGAGGTGAATCCCTTGATCTGCTGGTGGACGTCGTCGGCGGTGCGCGGACCGGTGGTGCTGCGGGGTGCGGGGATGCGTGCGCCGGGTGCCGGGGCATGGTCGAGGTACCAGGGGACGACCTGGCCGGTGTCGTCGAAGTAGTGCTCGCTGCCGCGCAGCCACGGGAGCGGGCCCTGGCCGAAGGGGTCGCTCACGGCGTGGGCGAGGGCGCCGGACTCCCAGCGCCTGATCGGCGCGGCCGCCCTCGGCGTCCCGCTCTTCGGCACTCTGCTGTTGCCCATGCTGCTCCCCTCCCTCGTCCCCCGGGTTCTGCTTCTGCCGGGCCCGCCGCTCGGTCCGGTCCCGGTCACCGGTCTTTCGTCTCCGGTCCCCGGTCTTTTGTCTCCGGTCTCCGGCCGTTTCGGATGCGGCGGGCCGGCCTGTCGGTGGCCGGCTGCCGTCCTGTCCATGTCGGCGGCCGGTCCCAGCACATCACATTACGCACGCATCCCGTCACCGTTCGTCGTGAATTGACGTGAACGGAACGTGGCGCTCCGGTGCGGTGGGCTGGGGTGCGGCGGGGGCGTCACACCAGGCGGACCGGCTTCTCCGGGCGGACGCCCAGGCCCGCGAGCCAGCCGCGCAGCGGCTCCGGGTCGCCTTCCTCGACGAGGCTGAGGACCCGGGGGGCGAGGTCGGCGGTCCGCTCCCCGTTCACCATCAGGGTCGGGCCGTCGAGCCAGTCGAGGCCGGGGGCGGCGCCGGCCGTGTCGACGGCGGCGCAGCAGACCATCGCGGTGACGTGGTCGGCCAGCAACTCCCGCCCTGACCGCGGCGGTTGCATCGGGAACAGCGGCAGCAGAGCCTCGTCCCAGGCCGCGAGCTCGGGGGCGGGCTGGGGCGGGGTGCGCGGCGCCGCGGTCTCCTCGCGGGAGAGCTCGACGCTGAGCAGCGCGGCGAGTTGCTCGCTCTGCGGGGCGAGGGTGAGGGCCTCGGCGGGGTCACGGCCCTCGGGCGGGACGATGGGGAGGTGGTCGTCGGAGGGATCGGGGTGATCGGCGGTGACGGGTGCGTCGGCAGTGACGGGTGCGCCAGTGGTGCCAGGGGTGTTGGTGGCGTCGCGCCCGTCGATGGGGTCGGGGCTGATCAGCTCGTCGGAGGCGTCGCGCACCTCGGTGATCTCGGAGGTGACCGGCACGTCGGCATCGGTACCGAGATGGTCCGCGGCGCCGGACTCCGTACGCGTACCGTCGTCGGCCGCCGCGGCAGCCGACAGGTGCTCCATCACCCGCTCCAGCGTGGGCGCCTGCGGGTCCATGTCCGGGGCCGTCGCCCGGCCCACGCCCAGCGAGTCCAGCGCGCGGTGCAGACGGGCCGCGTCCGTACGCCACTTGCGGTCGACGATCTCCTCCGGATAGTCCTGCCAGTCGACGGGCGCCCAGCCGGCCCCCTGCTCCCCGTGGAACAGCCGGGCCGCGAGGAGGGACGCGGCCTCGTCCACCGCGCCGGGCTCCTCCAGCAGATCGCACGCGGGCCGCTCGCCGAGCCGTGAGGCGAAGCCTTCCGCGAGCCGGTCGCGGCGGGACAGCTCGGTCAGCGCGGCCACGACGCCGGCGTCCAGGCGCGAGGGCCAGCGGCCCATCCTCCAGGCGGGCAGCGCCACCTTCGTGAGCAGCCGGTCCCAGCCCGCGTACGCGAGACCGACCTGCTCCTGGGCCACGATCCGCAACCCGTAGTCCACCGTCTGCGCGCGGTCGGCGGCGGCCGCCGCCACCCCGCGCTCCATCTCCGCCGCATGGTCGCGGCAGGAGCGCAGCATCAGCCGCGACACCCAGCCGACCCAGCCGAGCACCGTGCGGGCCACCGGCCCGCGCCCTGGCCGCTCGGTCACCGCGACCGCGGCGTCCAGACCCCGCACGAAACGGCGGGCGGCGGCTATGTCGGGGTGGGCGGAGGGTCCCGTACCGGCTACGACGGGGGCGAGCAGCGCGCGCAGCTCCGCGACGCGCATCCACCACAGGAACGGGGAGCCGATCACCAGGACGGGGGCGACCGGGCCCGCGTCGGCGGCGTCACGATGTGCGGAGACGGTCTCGCCCGCCCGGACGACGGCGGCGTCCGCGCCGCGTACCGCCTGGCTCACATCCCCCCGTACGGCCTGGCCCTCGTCGGTGCGGACGGCCGTGCCCGCGCTCCCCCGTACCGCCGCGGCGCCTTCCCCCCGTACACCCGTGGATACCGCTTCCGCCGCGCCGGCAGGCGGCAGCGCACGCCGCCCGCGTATGACCGCGAGCACCCGCTGCACCACACCCGGGCGGGGCGGTGCGTGGGCGCGGTGGGTGCGGTCCTCGAGCCAGCTGTCGCAGTCCGGCGTCAGGGCTATCGCGGAGGGCGCCGGGACGTCGAGCCGGTCGGCGAGGTCGCGCACCAGGCGGTAGAGGTCCGGGGCGGACTCCTCGGCGATCGGAACGGTGGGGCTCAGGGCCGGCTTCGAACGCGCCACGACCAGCGCGACGGCGGCCGCGGCGAGCAGCACGACCACGGCGACGGCGCTCGCGATCCAGCGCGCCAGGTCCCAACTGCCGCCGCTCAGACGGCCGGTGACCCCGCCCGCGAGCAGCACGACGGCCACGGCGGCGGGCAGCAGGGCGACCGCGAGGGCCCTGCTGCGGATGCGCAGGACGGCGAGCGCGCGGGCACGTGCGCCTCCTGCGCCCCGCTCACCACCCATACCCGTTCCGGACACGGCCGGAGGTCACCCCCTTCGTCCTGCGACGGCTTTGCTCACTCCCCCACTGTGGCACCCGTCACTGACATCGCAATGCCAGTGGGCTGTTTGGCTTCGGGCACCCGGGAACGCTTGCGCCGCACCCTAGTTGGGGCCTCGGGGCACGTCAGCCGTATGGGGGATCGGTCACTCGATGGAATGGCTTTGGGCAAAGGTGCGGGACGAAAGAGGGCCGGACCCTGTGTCAGGTCCGGCCCTGTTTCCGGTGCGGTTCGGCCTCGGTCGGCCTCGGTCGGGCGCGTTACGGGTGTGCGTCCGGCGCAAGACGGGCGTGCGGGGCGGTGTCCTCCCCCGTCAGGCGCCCGCGGCCGCCTTGGCGGCGATGTCCGTACGGTGCTGGGAGCCGTCGAGGCGGATCCGGGCGACAGCGCGGTAGGCGCGCTCGCGGGCCTCGGTCAGGTCCTTGCCGGTGGCGGTCACGGAGAGCACCCGGCCGCCCGCGCTGACCACGGACCCGCCGTCGTGCCGGGTCCCGGCGTGCAGGACGTACGCGTTCGGGGCATCCTGTGCGGCCACCTCGTCCAGGCCCTCGATCACGTCGCCGGTGCGCGGGGTGCCCGGGTAGTTGTGCGAGGCGACGACCACGGTCACCGCCGCCTCCTCGCTCCAGCGCAGCGGGGCCTGGGCGTCGAGGGTGCCGTTCGCAGCGTTCAGGAGGACACCCGCGAGCGGGGTCTTCAGGCGGGCGAGGACCACCTGGGTCTCGGGGTCGCCGAAGCGTGCGTTGAACTCGATGACGCGTACGCCGCGGCTCGTGATCGCGAGGCCGGCGTACAGCAGGCCGGAGAAGGGGGTGCCGCGGCGGCGCAGCTCGTCGACCGTCGGCTGCAGGACGGTCTCCATGACCTCGTCGACCAGCTTGGGGTCGGCCCACGGGAGCGGTGAGTAGGCGCCCATGCCGCCGGTGTTGGGACCCTCGTCGTTGTCGAGGGCGCGCTTGAAGTCCTGGGCCGGGGTGAGCGGCAGGACCGTGACCCCGTCGGTGATGGCGAAGAGGGAGACCTCGGGGCCGTCGAGGAACTCCTCGATGACCAGGCGGTCGCAGGCGCGGGCGTGGGCGCGGGCCTGCTCGATGTCCTCGGTGACGACGACGCCCTTGCCGGCCGCGAGCCCGTCGTCCTTGACGACGTACGGAGCTCCGAAGGCGTCGAGTGCCTCGTCGATCTCCTCGTCGGTGGTGCAGACGTAGCTGCGCGCGGTGGGGACGCCGGCGGCGGCCATCACGTCCTTGGCGAAGGCCTTCGAACCCTCGAGCTGGGCGGCCTCCTTCGACGGGCCGAAGCAGGGGATGCCCGCGTCCCGTACGGCGTCGGCGACGCCTGCGACGAGGGGGGCCTCGGGGCCGACGACGACGAGGTCGGCTTCCAGGTCGCGGGCGAGCGCGGCGACGGCGGCGCCGTCGAGGGCGTCGACCTGGTGCAGCTCGGCGACCTCTGCGATGCCGGCGTTGCCGGGGGCGCAGTGCAGGGCGGTGACGTCGGGGTCGAGGGACAGGGAGCGGCACAGGGCGTGTTCGCGGGCACCGCTGCCGATGACGAGGGCCTTCACGGTGGGAAGCCTAGCCGGGGGGTTCGGTGTGTTTGCACGGATGGGGGCTGTGGAGGGGTTGTGGGATGGTCTGAAATCGTCGGGGTCGGTGGGGTGACTCTGGGGGCTCCCGCTGTGGTGCGGTTCGCGTGCCGGCTGTGGCGTGGTTCGCGTTCGGCTGTGGTGCGGTTCGCGTGCGGGCTGCGGTGCGGTTCGCGTCCTGCCCCGCGTGCGGGTTTCGTTTGGGGTCGGTGCCGGTCCGGGGTACCGGTTACACGGGCAATGGCGCCGCAAGTCTGCGAGCGTGCACGTCCGGGTGGGGAGCGCCCGTGTAACCGGCACCCCTCCCCGTCCCCTCACGCCCGGAGCGCGGCCGCGGGTCCGGTGGGGGTGCGCGTCGCGGCCACGCCCGGTGTCGTACGAGGGGCGTGGCTGGCCCGCGGCCGGTGTCGTACGGCTCGTGCCCGCAGCGTCGATGCGGGCCCAACGGCGCCGGACCCCGAGGTCACTCGTTGGCGATTTCCTCGATGATCGTGGCGCCCAGTTCGCGGACGATCAGGTCGTGGCCGCTCAGGGCGCTCTCGTCGAGGTCCGGGTCGTCCTCCTCCGGGATGTCGTCCTCCAGGGAGACCGGCGGCTCCTCGTTGTACGAGGGCGGGGCCGGCGCGGGCGCGGAGGGCTGCGGTGCCGGGGCGGCGGGCGCCGGGGCCGGCGCCGGCTGAGCCGGGGCGGCGGGTGCGGCGGGCTGCTGGGGTGCGGGGGCGGCGGGGCGCTGCGGGGCGCTGCCGCCTTGCGGACCGCTGGGGCCGCCCCCGTACGTACCGCCGGAACCGCCGAAACCAGTGGCCGCCGGGGGCGGGGCCGAGCCGCCCGAGGGGTCGACGATCGCCTCGATCTTCCAGTGCGCGTTGAACTGCTCGGCCAGCGCCTGCTTGAGTACGTCCTCGCTGCCGCTGCTCGTGAAGTTGTCGCGGGCGCCCGCGTTGAGGAAGCCGAGCTGGAGGGTCTGGCCGTCGAAGCCGGCCACCTGCGCGTTCTGGCTGAGCAGGATCCAGGTGAAGCGGCGGCGGTTCTTGACCGCCTCCAGGATGTTCGGCCACAGCGAGCGTGCGTCCAGGCTGCCGGGCGGCGGGGCGCCGAGCGAGGCGGACGGTGCGGCGGCCGGCGGGGCCTGGGGGGCGGGAGTCGCGGGCTGCGCGGCGGGCTGGGGGCGCGACGGTGCGCCGTTCGGCGCTGCGCTGCCGCCGGCCGTGGCCGCGGTGGGCCAGCCGCCGGGGCGGCGCTCGCCGGACGCCTGGCCGCCGGAGCCCGGGGTCGCGGCGCCCGGCCAGGCGCCGGGCCGCTGGGCCGGAGGCTCTGAGGGAGATGCCGCCGGGGCGGGGGTCGCAGGGGCGGGCGGTGTGGTGGGGGCTGCGTTTGCATTGGGCCCTGCGGTGGGCCAGGCGCCCGGCTGGCCGCCGCCGGGCTGACCGGCACCTGGCTGCGGGGCTGCTGCCGGGGCGGGGGCCTGGGGTGCCGGGGCTGGTGCCTGCTGGGGAGCGGGCTGAGGAGGGGTCGAGGTGCCGCGCACTGCGGCGCGGGCCGCCGCGGCGCCGCCGCCGGGCGGTACGGCGGGGCCGGGAGCGTCCAGCGGGGCGTGGGCGTCGGGCCCGGGAACGTAGGCCATCGACGGCCCGGACGGCATCTGCCCCCCGGTCTGTGCCCCTCCGGCGAACCCACCGCCGGCTCCCGCACCACCGCCGCCGCGCTCCAGGCGGTCGATCCTCGCCAACATCGAGCGCTCGTCGTCGTACGCGGCGGGCAGCAGCACGCGGGCGCAGATCAGCTCCAGCTGGAGACGCGGCGAGGTGGCGCCGCGCATCTCGGTCAGGCCCTCGTTGACGAGGTCGGCGGCGCGGCTGAGTTCGGCGGCGCCGAAGTTCCGCGCCTGGGCCTGCATGCGCTCGATGACATCGGCGGGGGCGTCGATCAGCCCCTTCTCGGCCGCGTCCGGGACGGCCGCCAGGATCACCAGGTCGCGCAGGCGCTCGAGCAGGTCGGCCACGAAGCGCCGCGGATCGTTGCCGCCTTCGATGACGCGGTCGACGACCTCGAAGGCCGCGGCGCCGTCACCGGCGGCGAAGGCCTCGACGACGGAGTCGAGCAGCGAACCGTCCGTATAACCGAGCAGCGCGGTCGCCATGGCATACGTCACACCGTCCGCGCCCGCGCCGGCGAGCAGCTGGTCCATGACGGACATCGAGTCACGTACGGAACCGGCGCCCGCGCGCACGACCAGCGGCAGCACCCCGTCCTCGACGGGGATGTCCTCCTTGCCACAGACCTCGCCGAGGTACTCGCGCAGGGTGCCGGGCGGGACGAGCCGGAACGGATAGTGGTGCGTACGCGACCGGATGGTCCCGATGACCTTCTCGGGCTCGGTGGTCGCGAAGATGAACTTGAGGTGCTCCGGCGGCTCCTCGACCACCTTGAGCAGGGCGTTGAAGCCCGCCGACGTGACCATGTGGGCCTCGTCGATGATGTAGATCTTGTAGCGGCTGCTGGCCGGCCCGAAGAAGGCCTTCTCGCGCAGATCACGGGCGTCGTCCACGCCACCGTGCGAGGCGGCGTCGATCTCGATGACGTCGATCGAACCCGGCCCGTTCCGCGCCAGGTCCCGGCAGCTCTGGCACTCGCCGCACGGGGTCGGAGTGGGACCTTGCTCACAGTTGAGACAGCGGGCGAGGATGCGCGCGCTCGTCGTCTTGCCGCAGCCGCGCGGGCCACTGAACAGGTACGCATGATTGACCCGGTTGTTCCGCAGCGCCTGCTGCAGCGGGTCGGTCACATGCTCCTGCCCGATGACCTCGGCGAACGACTCCGGGCGATAACGGCGGTACAGCGCAAGGGACGACACGCATACGAGGTTATCGGCCCGCACTGACAGCCCGGTCCACGAACAGCTCGTACCCGAACCCGGAAACGCAAGCGCCCCCCACGCACCCGCCAGAGCCGACCTACCCTTGCTGCCTTCCGGCCCTGGGGGAGTTCAGTCAGATAGCGCCACGTGAGGGGCTGCGCCAAGGGTACCCGATCCGGGGCCGTGCGAACGAGCCCGTCCCGATCACGCACCCCACCTCCGGGAACGGGTTCGCGAGCACTCCTCCGCGTCTTGTATTGTTTGCGGCGGAGGATTCGCCTAGAGGCCTAGGGCGCACGCTTGGAAAGCGTGTTGGGGGCAACCCCTCACGAGTTCGAATCTCGTATCCTCCGCAGCTGGCTGACCAGCCAGAACGAAGGCCCCGACCGGGAAACCGGCCGGGGCCTTCGTCGTTGTCCTCAGGCCCCGTTGTCCTGGTCTTTGTCCATAGGGCCTGTTTCCGAGGTTCCCCAGATCGCTTTCCCGATCTTCTGGGCGACCTCCTTCAGGAGTGCATCGGGCACGTGCAGGTACCGGGCCCGCATCCTCGCGGCGCCGCCGGGCTCCCAACCCATGATCTGGTCGATGACCCGGTCAGGGACTCCCAGCAACATCAGGACTGTCCCGGCCGTGTGCCGCGCGTCGTGCAAGCGACCGTCCCGGACCTGAGCGTCTTCGAGCAGCTGCTTCCAGTCGTGGTAGTCGGTGTTCGGGAGGCTCGCCGAACGCATCGTCGCCGTGCCCACCGAGCGAGAGCGCGCGAGCGAAGTCGATGCGATGCGAGACGCTGCGCTCCTGAGGCATGTGGTCCACATCGATGCGGCCGTTGTCGACTACGTACGGGTGGCCGCCTCGTAGCGGCCGTTGGCGAGCAGCGCGTGAGTGCCGGACCGTGCGGCGGACGCGAGTACGAGAGGGTCATCTGACGAGTCCGCCGCCTGCATGGCGCGCTCAGCCGCCAGCCAGGAAAGGTCGGACTCGCCGATCTTCGCGAGCGTGGTGGCCGCGAGGTGGTGCGTGCGGGCGGACACTGCCCAGCAATCGCGCCGGTCTGCTTCTCGCCGCGCCGCTCGGTCTTCCAGCTCCTGTGCGACTTGGAGCAGAGCCGGAAGAGCCGCGATCACGCTGCCGAGTCGGCCGCCCTGGTAGTCGTCCCAGGACTTCTCGACCCGTACCGCAGATGGCGCCGGAGTCGGGAGCTGAACATCCGCCTCAGGGCCGAAGAGCAGCCGCGACAGGCGCCGGGGACTCATGAGCGCGTCACGGATCGCGGGGATGTCATCGCGCTGCTTCTCGTCCTCTACGAGGATGCTCTGCCCGACCAAGTCGCTCAGCGGGACCCGCAGAATCCGCGCCAGCTCCGCGAGCATGTCGATCCGTGGTGGCTTGCGCCGGCCGGTCTCGGCCTTGGCCAGCCAATCTGTGCTGCGTCCAACCAATCCGGCCAGCACCTCTTGCGTGTATCCGCGGCGCTTGCGGTAGAACGCGATTCGTTCGCCGATGCTGAGGTGATCTCCAAGACCACGCATGGGGTGCTGCCTCCGCTGTTGAGTAGGGGCGCTGTTCACGGTACCGATGGGACGGATCGCAGGGCAGAGGGCCCGATGCCGCCGCCATCGCTTCAGAGTGCGGCGCCGCAAAAGAGAAGACCCGGACGGAGTGTCCGGGTCTGTGATCTGTCGAGGCCCTGCTGGGTCGGAGAACTCTCAGAGGGCGGTATGGCGTACGGCCGATTTGGCGCGGAAGGCGACCGTGAACGCAGCGCCGATGCCAGTGAGGCCGAAGGCAGCGATACCCGGATTCACGTAGGGCGGCACATCGTCCGTTAGGTACCGACCACCGTCGCTGCGAGTGCATTTGAATCCGAGTGGCACGTACGACACCGAGTAGTCGGTGATGAGCGCGTCCCGATCCGCATCGCCGGTGCGGCACGGGATGATCGGCGACGAGTCCGCGCCGCCGTCCTCTGCGCTGACCACCGTGCCGCCCACGCAAAGCAGCCCCCACGCGACAAGCGCCACGGCCGCCGCCCCAGTCAGCGCGGCACTCCCGCGCAGGACCCGGTCGCGGGCCGTCGCCGCACCCGGCAGTAGCTGGCCTATGCCGTACCCGAAGAGGGCAACGGCGCCAACAAGCGAGCCAACGAGAACGACCAGGAAGAACGCAGCAGAGACCAAGACCATGGGCCGATTCCACCGGGCATCCCGTTCACTTGCCGTGACGGAGGCCACAGTTCCGGACTCAACTCGATCGAGGGCCAGATTTACGTCGGGTTCAGCCGATCGAAAGAGGCCCGGAGCTGTCGGCGGCGGTCCGTCGCGGCGCGCGCTTTGGACTGAGCGCCGTTGTCCTGGTCGTTGTCCAGTTCGCCGTAGAGCACTGTCGTACGCAGACGTCCGCGCACCCCCTCTGACCTGCCGCGCGAACGTCTACGAACGCCCCCAGACGATCACTCGCACAGTTGGAAAGCGTGTTGGGGGCAACCCCTCACGAGTTCGAATCTCGTATCCTCCGCACTCGCCCACCAGGGCAGGCAAAGGGTCCGACCGCTCAGCGGCCGGGCCCTTTGCCGTGGGGTGGTCCCGGTTCTGATCTCGGGTGCGCAGAGCGGACGGCCGCGGACGCGCTTCGGCCCTTGCCTCCGCCGGCGAGCCGGAGGCGACCAGTCGGCTCGACGAATGGGCCACTGGACCGGACTGTCGTCGAGTCGGAGCCCGCGGGGCCCGTGTGCGGGAGCAAGCCGCGCACACTGCATCGTCGGGGGCGTAGCTGACAAGCGGGCACGCACCACACGCCCCGACGTCTCACCTGCCGCATGAGGTTGCCCCGGCCGGGCGCTGTGCGTTCCTCTGAGTTCACGCGACGCATCGCGCAGGGGCTTTGGCCTGATTCACGTTGTGTTTGCAAGGGCATCCAGGTGAGGATGATCGATGCCCGAGGTGCATATGTTTCGCATGCGCAGAACGGGGTTTCGGGGCCGAGCCCGGTCCTGCCTGGTAGACCGAGATCCACGGGGGTGGGTTCGCGTGAAGTTCGACATGGGTGCGTCCGTGTTGTCGAATCTGCGGTCGCAGTCGCAGACGTCGAGTGACGATCTGGGGTCGCTGATCCGTCAGTT
>NZ_FNFF01000025.1 GCF_900100315.1 Streptomyces indicus | reverse complement strand
GGTGGGCGCGGACGGTTTCGAACCGCCGACATCCGCCTTGTAAGGACTAGACTCCCTCGAATGTGGACTCTCTATCCGTTGATGTGAATGGATGTGGGGGTGGCAATTCCCTGCTCAGCGCCCGTTTACCGTCCCGGGTACCCGATGTGAAGGGATCTGAAGGGCGGTGGGCGTGTGGCAGGGTTGTGGAATTTTCGCGGAACGCTACGAGACGACCCTCAGGCCCGTCTCCCCCGTCAGCGCAGCACGCACCTTGTCGACCGAATCCGCGCCCGCATGCGTGTACAGCCACGTCACCTTGCCGCCGCGCTCGTGCCCGAGGATCCGCTGAGCATCCGCCTCCGACACCCCAAGCGCGTGCAGCCGAGAAGCGAACGCATGCCGGATGTCGTGGACATGGGGCCACAGCTCGAGGCGACCGGTCACGTCGTTGGGCACCTCGCGCGCCACTCCCGCGGCGCGGATCGCGGGCAGCCACAGCCGGCGGAAGTTGTTGCGGTTCAGCACGCCCTCGAACTCCGGCCGGCCTTTCACCTTCCGCCCGGCCTGAGGGCTGCGGAACACCAACTCCTCGGCATGCATGCCGCTGACCACCGACGTCCGCGCGTTCACCGCGGGGTACTTCTCCAGGTGCGCCTTCATCGCATGCGCGGCCCGGTCCGACAGCGGCACCGTCCGGCAGCCGGCCGCCGACTTCGGATACGCCTTGCGCTTGTGGTTGCCGCTGATCTCGATGACCGTTTCGCGGACCTGAATGCTGCCGTCCTTGAAGTTGACCCAGCAGCGGCGCAGACCTGTCAACTCGCCCCAGCGCAGGCCCGTCTCCTCCGCCACGATGAGCAATGGGTGGTAGAACTCCGGGATGTGGGCCCGGATCGCGGCCAGTTGATCGTAGGTCGGCGGCATCTGGTCGTCCGGATGCTTCGGCCTTGCCCTCGGAAGCTTCACCCCATCGCACGGGTTGTGCGCGATGCGCCGGTCACGCACGGCCGCCGTCATCATGCGGTCGAGGAGCTGGAACGCCTTGGTGATGGTCGGCACGCCGGTCACCTTGCCGAGTTTGACGATCCACTCCTCCACATCGAGATAGCCGATCGACACCAACGGCCAGGTCCCGAAGTGCGGTTGGACGTGGTTGGCCCACGCCCCCTCGTTTCGCACGCGGGTGGTGTCGCCGACACGCTGAGCAGGCCACCACTTGGCGTACCAGTCATTGACGATGATCTGGCCGCGGTCGAGGTCGACGAAGGTGCCGGTGCGTACCTGGTCCCGGACGTTGTCGAGGAAGCCCTCGGCCTTCTTCTTCGCGTTCTTGCCCTTGAAGCACTTGGAGCGTTGCTTACCGGAGGGGTCGCGGTAGCGGGCCTGCCATGGCCCGGTGCAGTCCTTACGGGTGTGCTGCTCGCCGGGCCGGTGCTCGGCCGTGCAGAGCTTGCAGCCGCAGGACTTGATGCGCAGCTGCCTGGGGTTGTTGGCCGCCTTACGGGGCATGCCGTACCTCCTCGCGACCAACAGCGGTTCGCTGACGGGGAACCCGGTTGCGCCATCGGGGCACCTCTATGTACTCCCCGCACCAGCATGTCGCACCGAGCCCGAGCTGTGGGACTCCCAGCCAAATAAGGAGAGCTCTGACCTGGCGGAGAGCCGCAAAGTAATCCAGGCCGGGACCTATGACGATCGAGACTCGATCACGGTCCCACTTAGGCGCCGCCGGATCGATGTCCTCCACGGCAACGGTTGCGCACATGCGTCCCCCAATGAGACTCGGCTGACGTAGCCCGGCCGCAGGTGGAGGTTACGGCGGAGAATCGACGGTACCGCCGTCAACTACCGTTCGTGAAGCGCCTATACGACATTTATGGGGCAGTGCCTCAAGTCCTGAAAAGGTTGCACGAACTGCGCGACTTTTTCACATCAGGAGCGTTGACGCTCAGCCATGGCCTGCATAGTCGCCTCGACGACCTTGCGGTCGTCGTCACTCAGCGCGCGGAGCATGTGGAGAAACCTTCGTTCGGTCTCGTCATCCATGGCGGCGGGCACGTGACGGCCGGCGGCTTCGAACACCTCGGCCACCGTGAGGCCGGCCCCGTCGGCGAACTTGCGCAGCAGTGCGGGTGACGGCCCGCGGCTGCCCGTTGCCCGGTCTCCGCTCTTCCATGAGTGGAGCGTGGATGTGGAGATGCCGGAGCGGCGGGCCAGGGTGGACAGCGTCCAGTCCTTCTCCCGCATCACGCGCTCGATGAGTTCCGCAAGGTCATCCACATGTAGAAGCATCAGGCATCATCCACATTCGCTACAAGTCGATGCTCAGCACGTGACCAGCGGAGATTTCCGCATGTGGACGCAGTGGCATATTCAGAAACCCCGGCAAACCGGTCCACGCTCGTCACATCGCTTGACATCCATCCACATTCAGCGTTGAATGTGGAAACAGAGCCGCTGACCGCAGTTCCACATTCGGTCACGCGGTGGCAACTCTCGGCCACGAAGGGGCACCGCATGCACCGCTTGGACAACGGCCGGAACATCCGGGACGCCATGCAAACGGCCGGCCTGTCCATCGAGCGCCTCTCCGAAAAGACCAAAGAGGTCGACCCGGCCGGATACGGCATCAGCCCGTCCGCCATCGGCCACATGGTCGCCACCGGACCCAGTGGACGCGACACATGCAGCAGACGCTCCGCCGACCTGGTGGCCCTCGCGCTCGAAAAACCCGTCCTCGAACTGTTCGCCATCCACTCCCCCACGTGAGCTTTGCGCGCCGACAGTTTCCACATTCGCTGGAAGAACGTCCACCGTCAATGAAAGGAGGAGCTGTGGAGCACCCCGTCACCCCCACGCCGCTGCTGACCAAGGCGGAGCTGAAGAAGTGGCTCAAGGTCAGCGACTTCTGGGTCCGCGACCGCCTCGAGAACGACGCCACGTTCGTCGAGCGCTGCGTCGTCGATATCGCGCCTGAAGGCAGCAGCCGACGCACCATCCGCTACCACTACGGCCGCACCGCCGAGTACCTCGGCATCGACCAGCCCGCCAAGTCCGCCGCCTAGACGGCAAGCGGCCCCCACTCCGGCGGCTACCGGCAGCAGGGGCCTTCGAGTTCCACCCCTCTATCCGCAACGCAGTGCGAAGAGAGAAGAGAAACCCGTGATCAGTGAGAGTACCCGGGACCGCATCGCGCAGGCCGTGGCCTCCACGGCAGCCGTGGACGGCGAGATCGCCTTGAGCGTCCTCAACTACCCGCTGCCCAACTCGCGTGACGAGGCCGTCGAGTTGGCTGAGGACGTCCGCAAGGACATCGTGCGTGCCGAGTGGGACGCCGCCGGGATGCGGGGCGCGACCTACGAGATGCGTATCAACGCGCTCAACGAGCTGCCGGTGCTGCGGGCGAAGAAGCGGTTCGCCGACCTGTGCGTCGCGGTCATCGACGAGGTCGACGCAGAGGACCCGCAGCTCGACCCGGTGAGCGCGTACATGGTCGCGGTCATGTCGGTCCCGAAGACGGAGATCCCGGACGCGGTCGCGATGTTCCGGGCGCAGCACCTGCCGACCGGCGTGTACGACGCCGTGGTGCAGATGGCCGACGTCGAGCGCGGCTACAAGCGCCTGCGCCCCCTGGCCTCGGTCGAGGACCAGGGCGACCGCGAAGAACTGCTCGCTGTGTACGCAGCGGCGGACAAGACCGTGTCGTCGCACGCCGAGCGCATCGGCTCCCACCTCAGGAGCCTCGCGTGAGCGCCCGCAGTGTGATCGAGCACGCGCTCCGCGTGTACTACGAGGACAGCGCCGATCGCGACACGCTCGTAGCGCATCTCCTCGACGCCTACCGCGACGAGACCGTCGACGACCTCATCGAGCGGTGCGCCGTCGCGCTGAGTGGTTGCTGCTCGGAGGGCGACATCGCCGTCACGCTGATTCGCCGCCGCGGCGACGTCGTGAAGGGGGTCGCGTCATGACCGCCGCCGACATCGCCCGCCTCGACGTGCCGCGCGAGGAGTTGGAGCGCGAGCTCGCCACTCTGCGGGCCGCCCGTGCTCGCACGCTCAGCGAGTCCCAGCGCATCGCCTACGCCAACGACGAAGACCTCGTCGCGCACCCCGAGTGGTCCTCGCAGGCCGCGGACTACCCGGGCTGGGCCGAGCACATCGCCGCCCTCGCCGCCTTGAACCGCAAGCCTCAGCCCAGGAGCACGACATGAGCACTGCCCGGATCATCGGCGGCGTGACCGTCGACCTGAACGACGGCCCGGTCACCACCCGCTACGCCCGAAGCGCGCACACAGGCCGGCCGACCGCACACCTTCAGATCGGACCCGACCTCGCGATCTGCTTCTCCGTCGCCACGCCCCGCGCGGCGCGCGAACTGCAGGAGGCCGTCGCAGAACTGACCGCATGGGTGGAGCGGGAAAACGCCCCGAAGCAGGTGGCGGCATGAGCGCCCCGGCGCCGGAGCGCCCGATCGCCGACGTGGTCGAGAGCGAGTTCATCCAGATCAACGAGATCGCGCGACGTATCTACGGCCCGGTCGAGACCCAGTGGACCGACAGCCAGTGGACGGACTACGTGACCGTCCTCGCCACCGCATCCAGGGAGGCCGGGTTATGACCGCGCTCCTGCCCGAGCAGCCCGTGACCGTCGCCCCCCAGCTGCTGCGTGCGCTGGGCCTCGTGCCGCGGCCGGCGGTGCCCCGCTGGATCACCGACCCCAACGTCATCGCTTCCGTACTCGCCGGACTCGTCGACATCCCCGACGACTTCGCCACACCCGCCAACGGGGGAACCACATGAGCATCGCCCAAGACGTCCGCACGAAGTTCAGCCACCGTGGGATGACGCCATGGCAGCTGGTTCAGAAGATCGGCCGCCTGGAGCGCGAGGCGAACGAGGCAGCCTGTCAGCTCGTCGCGATGGCTACGGAGATCGAGAAGCTGAAGAGGCAGCGCAACCGGGCTGCCCGAGCTCTGGACGACACCCGCATTCAGGTCCAGCGGATCACCGAGGACGACACCCGCCTCATCAAGGACTTGCGGCGTCAGATCACCGACCTCAAGCGCAAGCTCGACATCGGTGTGAAGGCCGAGCATGTCATCGCCAAGACGCAGGAGATCGACGGCGATCAGATCCGCAAGCACTGCGTAATGCCCCTGGCGAAGGCGCCGTTCGCCAGCACCGACCCGGCTGGACTCCCGCCCATCACCTGGGGGCGCGACGCGGACGCCACGCAGAAGCTGCCGGAGGTGAGGGCGTCATGAGCGTCCGCCCTCCCATAGTCGGCGCCGCCGTGTGGTCCGCGGTGATGAAGCGGGCCGGCGACCGGTGTGAGTGCCGCGGAGCGTGCGGCAAGAAGCACGCCGACCGCAACCGCAGGCCCGGCCGGTGCGAGCTGACGAACGACGAGTACGTGTCGAAGCGCAAAGCCCGCATCCACCTGATCGCCACGCCGCGCGACCCGGTCAACGAAGGCGACTTCGTCACCGCTGCGCAGCTCCGCCCGAGCCGCCTGATCGCCTTCTGCCCGGACTGCTATGACGGCGTCCGCCGGATCTTCAAGCGGGCCGAGAAGCAGATGGCGCCGCAGGACGAAGGCCTTTTCGACACGGCCGAGTTCTACGTCGACCCCGCCACGAAGAAGCAGGCCGACGTGGGCGCCGCCTAGATCCCCGCCATCCGGCTGTGTCTTCCCCGCTCCGCCCCAGCCGGATGGCGGCACCAACCACCCACAAACCGGTCGCCTAGAGCACGCCCCCCTGTAGCTCGGCGGCCTGCCAGCCCCGCCGCACGCCACCCCCTGAGGGCGGCGGGGCTGGCCCCTCACACCCGAAAGGCACTGCACATGAGCACCACAGACACCACAAGGCAGGCGACACCACTGGTATTTCCGTCCGGGGCGGTCGTCGTCCTCGACGCGGACGCACCCCGGGAGGAGTGGCACGCCATCCGACGCACCGGCCTCGGCGGAAGCGACCTCCCCGCCATCTGCGGCCTCAACCCGTACACCAGCCCGCTCGAGGTGTGGCTGCGCAAGACCGGCCAGCCCGTTCCGCGCCGCGAAGACCCGATCCTCGACGAGGCCGCGCTCATGGGCCACGCGCTGGAGCCGATCACCGCAACCCGGTTCACGGCCATCACCGGCCTGATCGCCGAACCGCACCCCGGAACTCTGCGCCGGCCGGACATGCCGCACGCCATCGTCAACCTCGACCTCACCACCGAGGAGAACAGCGAGCTGGGCGTCGTAGAGCTCAAGTCCCGCTCCAGCTATGCCCTGAACGACTGGCTCGACGACATTCCCATCGACGTGCAGGTGCAGATCCAGTGGCAACTGGCCGTCACCGGCTGGACGTTCGGGTACGCAGCAGCCTTGATCGGCGGTCAGCGCACTCTCGTTCACCGCCTCGAGCGCGACGAGCAGATGATCGCGGACCTGTACGCCATCGCCGACGAGTTCTGGGGCTGGGTCACCACCGGACAGCGCCCCCCGGTCGACGGCTCTCACGCCACCGGTGAACTCCTCGACCGGCTGCACGCGAACCCCTCCGAACGGGACGTCATCGCAGACGCCGCGGAGGTCGAGAAGTGGCTCGCCATCCGGGCACAGGCGAAGGAGCAGGCCGCCGCCGCCGAGAACGCCATCACCGAGGCGGACAACCACCTGAAAGCCATCGCCGGCAACGGCACCGACGTGTACGTGCGCGGCGAGCTCGCCTACACGTGGCGCCCCCGCAAGGGCCAGATCAGCTGGAAGTCCGCTGCCCTCGCCCTCGACCCCGACATCGACCCGGAGCCCTACCGCGGCCCGTCCACTCGGTCCCTCAACATCTGCAAGGAGAACGCCGCGTGAGTACCGACGCCCGCAACGCTGTCGCCCGCCGAGCCGAGACCGTCGGCCAGGTCGAGCAGCAGGCGCAGCAGCAGCCGACGCTGGCTCAGCAGATCGAGCGCATGAAGCCGGAGATGGAACGCGCTCTGCCCAAGCACATGAGCGCCGACCGGATGGCGCGCATCGCCCTGACGCTGATCCGCAAGAACCCGGACCTGGCTACCTGCAACACCCAGTCCTTCCTCGGTGCGCTGATGACCTGCTCGCAGCTCGGCTTCGAGCCGGGGTCGCCGACGCAGGAGGCGTACATCATCCCGCGCAAGGGCAACGCCGAGTTCCAGCTCGGCTACCAGGGCATGGTGACGCTCTTCTACCAGCACCCCATGGCGTCCTCGATCAAGGTCGAAACGGTGCGGGAGAACGACTACTTCGAGCACGAAGAGGGTCTCGAGGAGCGCCTCGTTCACCGCCCCTGCGCCACCGGACCGCGCGGTCGCGCCATCGCCTACTACTCCGTAGCCCGCCTGATCAACGGCGGCCGGACCTTCAAGGTCATGTACCCGGATGAGATCGAGGAGCGGCGCCAGAAGCTCCCCTCGAAGAACAGCCCGGCATGGCGCGACAACTACGACGAGATGGCCAAGAAGACCGTCCTGCGCAACCACTTCAAGGCCCTCCCGAAGAGCGCCCAGTTGGCCCGCGCCCTTGCCCACGACGGCACCGTCCGAACGGACGCCACGGCAGACGTCATCGACGTCGCCCCCGAGTACCCGCAGCGCCCCGAGCTCGAAGCCGGCCCAACCGCTTAGCCCGCACACGCTCGAGCCGCCCCGCGGGCAATGCGGGGCGGCTCACGATCCAAGGACATCACATGACACGCAAGTTGTCTGTCGCCGAGCGTCTCGCGTCCACCGAGAAGGACGCCCTCCTCGACGACATCTCGAAGCACTCCGAGTGGGACCGGTTCCTCGTCGAGCAGGCCGTCCTCCACTTCGGCGAAAGCCGTATCGACTGGAGCTGCAACGACATCCGCGACCTGCTCCCGGACCTCGGCCCGGGACTCCTCGGAGCGGTGATCAACAGCCTCCGGACCGCGGGGGTCATCGCCCACACCGGACTCATGGTCCCGTCCACGCAGGCCAACACCCACGGCCACCGCATCGCGGTGTGGGTCCTCACACCCAAAGGCCTGGCCATCGCCGCCAAGCGTCGCGCGGCCCGCGCCGACCAGCAGCGGAGGGCCGCATGAACCTCGCCCTGATCATGCCCGCCCTGATTCTGGCCGGCGCCGCCATGGCAGCGATCGGCTGGGCGCTCGGGAGGCGGACGTAATGGACGACCTCCTCACCGCGCTCGATGCCCTCGTCTGGGTCTACATCCTCAGCGCCGCCGTCCTCACCGCAGCCGCGGGCGCACTCATCGTCGCCGCCGGCTACTGGACCGGCCACCTCATCGGTCGCGCCGCGTACCGCATCCGCCACAGCTTCGACAAAGCGCAGATGGCCTGCCAGCCCGAGCCGCCTCGGCCCACCAGCAGCCAGGCCATCGACGACTACTGGACCATCCGCCGCGCCTGGCACCTGCCCGCCCGAGAGGAGGCCCGACGATGACCACCGCCGTCCGCGAAGCCCCGCACCACAACAGCCTCGACTGCGTCAAGAACTACAAGTGCAAGCGCCCCGAGTGCCGCGAGCGCGGGCGCGCCTATGACCGTCGCCGCTACCGCCTCGTCGGCTACGGCATCTGGCAGCCGCTCATCGACGCCGAACCCGCCCGGAAGCACGTCCTGCAGTTGCAGCAGCTCGGGCACAGCCTTCCCGCGATCCAGCGGGCCGCCCATGTCTCAGCCGCCACGCTCGCCCGCATTCTCTACGACGGCGTCAACAAGCGGGCCGAGCGGATCAGGCCAGAGGTGTCCGAGCGCATCCTGGCTATCCCGCTGACTCCGGCACCTACCAAGGCGCACACGGTCATTGACGGCCTGGCCACCCGCCGCCGCCTGCAAGCGCTCGTCAGCATGGGCTGGCCGCTCACCGCGCTCGGCCCACAGCTCGGCTTCCACCCGCGGAGGCTGACCGACCTGATCCGTGCCGATCGCGTCCTCGCCTCTACGGCGCGCCGCATCGCCCAGGGCTATCGCGTCGTCCAGACCCGCGACCCGCGAGACCACGGCGTACCCGAGCGCTCCATCACGATGGCCCGCAACCTCGCCGCCCGCGAAGGCTGGCACGGGCCTCTCGCCTGGGACGACATCGACGATCCGAATGCCAAGCCGGATACGGCGCGCGGGCGCAAGCGGCCGGGGCAGGAGCGGAGGGTCGTCGATCCGGCCCGCGTCGTCCAGCTCACCAATGAGGGCCTGAGTGCCGACGAGATCGCGGCGAAGCTCGGCGTCCACAAGCGGACCGTCGTGCGGGCGCGCAGCGCCGCCAGGAAGCTGGAGGTGGCGGCATGATCGTCCACGGCTTCGCCGGCATCGGCTGGACGGAGGCGCTCGCCGCCCGCGGTGTCCGTGACATCGGCCTGGAGCTCGACGGGGCCGCCTGCATGACTCGCCGCCTGGCCAGCCACGCCACTATCCAGTGCGACGTCACCCGCTACCCGACCTGGATGTTCAAGGGCCGCACCACCGGCGGCATCTGGTCGCCGCCGTGCCCCGGCTTCGGCAAGTCCGGGAAGAAGCTGGGCCTGCGGGACTTGCCCCGGGTGCACCAGGCGATCGAAGACCTCGCCCGCGGCAAGGACACCCGGGCCGCCATCGGAGCCGTCTGCCTCGACGAGCGGTCGATCCTCACCGCCGAACCCATGCGCTGGATTTACGACCTCATGCCCGGGTGGGTGTGCATGGAGCAGGTGCCGTCCGTCCTCGTCGTCTGGCAGCAGTACGCCGGAGTCTTGGCGCGCTGGGGCTACAGCACCGCCTCCGGCGTCATCAACGCCGCCGACTACGGGCTGCCGCAGAGCCGGCCGCGCGCCGTTTTCCTCGCGTCCCGGCTGCAGGAGGTGGCTCTCCCGGCACCCACGCACGGAGTGCTCGGCAAGCCGGGCCACGTGTCTATGGCCGACGCGATCGGCTGGGGCTACACCCAGCGGCCCGCACCCACGGTTACCGGCGGAGGCACCGCCACCGGAGGCGCCGAGCCGTTCGGCAACGGCACCCGGCAGGCCATGAACCGGCACATCGGGACGCCCTTGTGGCGGGACCGGACTGGTGTCGCGCACCTGAGGCCGACGATCGCCGAATGCGCTGCGCTCTAGGGCTTCCGGCCCGGCCTCACGTTCCACGGAGGCGCCGGCCAGCAGCACCTCATCGTCGGCAACGCCGTGCCCCCACCGCTCGGCGATGCCGTCCTCGCGGCAGCTGGGGCGTTCAGCGAGCAGCAGCTCCAGGCCGCCGCATGACCGGCCCCCACCGCCCGCGCGCCGGCCCGTAGCGCGCCCGCCACCGCCACCCGCACCGCCCTGTTCGCACTGCCAGAGAGAAGCCCGCCGTGACCTTGCATGCCGCTCCGAGCTCGGAGGTGCAGTGATGGGGATCAAGCGCGTCATGGACGTGCTCCTGTATGCGCCTGCCGAACTGACTCCGGCAGAGCGGATGGTGCTCGTCGCGATCGGAGAGAACACGCGGGATGACGATCTGCGGGCGGAGACGTGGCCGGGGTTCAACGCTGCGGTGCTCGCGGAGCGGACCGGGCTGACGGGTCGGGGGAGTTTGAAGTCGGCTCTGCAGCGGCTGGCGAAGCGTGGGTTGGAGGTCCGGATACCGATCACGGTCGGCAAGGACGGCCGGCCGTTGTACGCGGTGCCGGGCAAGCAGTGCCGGTATCGGTTCCCCCAACTTGAAGGGGAGGCTTCCACCTCCCCTAGGTCCGAAGGGGAGGTCACAACCTCGCCAGGCGAGGTCAGGACCTCCCCTAAGGGGAGGTCACAACCTCCGCAGGCGAGGTCAGGACCTCCCCCTACCCCTCACCCCTCTACCCCCCCTCACCCCTCAGCCCGTCCCGAGCCCTCCGGCCCGCCCGAGGACCCCACCGACACGCAGCCGCAGCAAGATCGCCACCTGGCCGACGCCATCCAGTTCCTCGAGAACCTCCCCACCCCCTGGACCGTCGGCCCACGCACCGCCTCCGCCATGGCCGCCGATCTCGCCGAGATGACCGACCGCCAGGGCTGGGCCCTCGACGACGAACTCGTCACCAAGCTCACCGAGAAGCCCGAAGGCATCCGCAACCACAGCCAGATCCTCCGGATCCGCATCGGCGATCTCCCCAAGCGAATCGGCAGGCCCAAGCCCACCCCGATCCGGCAGCTGCCGCCCTGGTGCGGCACATGCGCCGACGGAGCTCCCGCAGCCCGCCGCGAAGGCGCCCTCCGCCAGATCTACGACGACCACGGCAACGCCCGCCCCTGCCCCAAGTGCCACCCCACCCAGACCAGCCACGCCGCCTGACCCGAACGGAGACCAGCACATGGAAGACCAGACCCTCGAGCGCGTCCCCCCGCAGGACACCGCTGCCGAACAGTGCGTGCTCGGCGGGATGCTCCTGTCGAAGCGCGCCGTCGGCGAAGTCGTCGAAGTGACCACCGCCGAGGACTTCTACCGACCGGCCCACGAGACGATCTTCCGCGCCATCGTCGACCTCTACAGCCGCAACGAACCCGCCGACCAGGTCACCGTCGCCAACCATCTGCGTGAACTCGGCCTCCTCAGCAAGGTCGGCGGCGCCGGCTACCTGTCCGAGCTGGTCCGCGCCGTACCGACCGCGGCGAACGCCGAGTACTACGCGGAGATCGTCCGCGACTGCGCCACCCGTCGCCGCCTCGTCGAAGCAGGTCGGCGCATCACCGAGCTCGGCTACACCGGGGAAGGGGAAGCCCAGCACGCCACGGACGCCGCCCAGGTCGAGCTCGCGAACGTCCTGCGCGTGCAGGAAGACGCCGACTCCGCGCTTCTCGGCGAAGACCTCCCCGACGTAGTCGCCGAGCTGGAGAAGCTGCAGTCCGAGGGCCGCGCGATCGGAGTCTCCACCGGCTTCGTCGACCTCGACGCACTCCTGCACGGCCTCCACGGCGGACAGATGATCATCATTGCGGGGCGGCCCGGCCTCGGAAAGTCCACGCTCGGCGTCGACTTCCTGCGCGCCTCATCCCTCCGAGACAAGATCCCCGCCGCGTTCTTCAGCCTCGAAATGTCCAGGCGTGAAGTCCAGCACCGCATCATCTCCGCCGAAGCCCGGATCGGCCTCCACAAGATCCGCGGCGGCAACATGACCGACCACGACTGGGCCGCGTTCGCTAATCAGATGGAACGGCTCACCACCGCACCCCTCACCATCGACGCCACCCCCAACAGGACCGTCACCCAGATCAGGGCCCGCAGCCGGCAGATCAAGCAGAAGACCGGCCTCGGCCTCGTCGTCATCGACTACCTGCAGTTGCTCGACAGCCCCGGCAAGAAGCGCGCCGAGAACCGGCAAGTCGAGGTCTCCGAGATGAGCCGCGGCATGAAGCTCATGGCCAAGGAACTCGACGTGCCCGTCGTTGTCCTCTGCCAGCTCAACCGCGGGCCCGAGCTGCGCACCGACAAGGTGCCCATGCTCGCCGACCTCCGCGAGTCCGGATCCCTCGAGCAGGACGCCGACGTCGTCATCCTCGTCCACCGCGAGGATGCCTACGACAAGGAATCACCGCGCGCCGGTGAAGTGGACCTGATCGTCGCCAAGCACCGCGCCGGCCCCACCTCGAAGATCACCGTCGCGGCGCAGCTTCACTACAGCCGCTTCGTCGACATGGCCCTCACGTGACCGGGTTCGGCGCCGACGACCTGGCCGCCATCCGGCAAGAGGGCTCGCTCGTGGCCCTGTTCACCCAGCTAGCCGGCAAGACCCTCAAGCCCGAGCCGGCTGCCGAGCAGGACACCGAACCCGCGTACCACATCGCCCGCCCCGGTGCCTGGCCATGCGGCACCGCCGCAACGGGCCCCACCCCGCCGAAGAACTGCCCGACCTGCCAGCCACCCGGCGCACGTTGAACCCCGACAGGAGTCCCCCATGCCCCATCCGGATCTGACCGACTTGGACCTGCGGATCATCAGACACTGCGCTGCCGGCGTGGACCGCAAGGACAGTGCACGGCTCCTCGACGTCAACCCGGCGCGCGTGAACATGCGCATCCGCCGCGCCTGCCGCCTTCTCGGACTGCCACACCGGCAAGTGCTGCTCGTCGCCCACTGCCTGCGTGCCGGCCTCATCAAGCCTCCGGTGTGCCAGCCGGTGTTGCTAGCGCAGCCGCTGCGCGACGTGCTGCTGCTCCTCGACGCAGGCCTGTCGGACGTGGAGATCGCGGCCCGTGTGTGCCTGTCGCTGAACGGAGTGAAGTCCCGTGTGGCGGTGCTGCTGCGGCAGTTGGGCGCGGTGGACCGGACGCATGCGGTGGCGATCGGCTACGGCATGGGCCTACTGGGCGCCGAGCAGACCGAGAGCGCGGCGTGAGGCACACATGCCCCGCGGCGGGCGTCCAGCGCCTCTCAGGCGCTCCCGAACCCGTCTGCGGGCTCCGAGCCGCGTTTAACGCCGCGCGAGGCCGCCTGAGGCCCGTACAGGACTTCCGGATCTTGACGTGACCCAACCCACCCCGAAGGAGCCACCAGTGACCTGGCATTCACACCTCACCTGGACCAGCAACAGCCAGACCGTCTACTCCACCCGCCACGACGGCGAGATCTACCACCTGTGGCAGCACGGCACCCGCCCGGACGACAACGGCCGCTCCGGCTACGGCTGGTTCCTCCACGGCGACGACGGCCGGGGATTCCCGCGCCAGGACTACGAACTGAGCCTGACCCTCGGCTCCGTGCTGACGCGCGCCCGCCAGAAGGCCGAACTGCTGATCCTCGGCTGGCAGAAGGCCGGACGCGACCGCCGAGGTGACGAGATGTGGCGCGCCCCAGACGGAGACGTACACCGGCTCGCCGACGTGCTGTCCGGAGCAGTGCCGCACACACCTGCCGCCCCGTGACCGCAGCAGCGCAGCGCCCGGATGAAGGCCGGGCGCTGCTGTCCCAAGTCCACCACAGCACCCAGGAGAAGACCATGGACCAGACGCCCCGCCCCATCCTCGGCACGAGTCCCGCCCTACCCAGCAGCCAACCGGCACGCATCGGGCCGCCCCCTTCCGCGGCCCCGCTCGCCGCCGGTCTGCCGCACGTCGCCGGCCGCTGCCCCGCCTGCGGCCACAGCAGCCTGTTCCTCGGTGACGGTGGGTACGTGACGTGCTCCATGCGCGAGTGCCCGCAGCCGGACGCCGCATCCACCGTCCTGGAACGCGAGCCCGCCGACCAGCCCCCGACCCGCGCCGAGTGGGACTCACTCACCAACGAAGCCGACCGACTGCGCCGGGACGGGATCGCGTTGCGCGAGCGCGCCGACGCCCTCGACGAGGAGGCAAAGCGTCTGCGGTCCGAACTGGATGGCGTGTTCCTCCACAAGAAGAACGCCGAGCTGCACGACGCAATCGAGCGGGTGCGCAACTACCTCGCTGGCCAGACAGGCGCGTTGCCGGAGGGCTACCCGGTTGCCGTGCCGGCCGCCGATGTCCTCGCCGTGCTCGACGACGAGCAGCCCGCCGCGCCGCCAGCGCCCGCCGACCCGGGCCTCCGCGACCGCATCCGGAAGGCGATCTGCGCAGCGTCCGGCTTCGAATGGGACCCCACCGAGCCCGACGAGTACGGCGAGCACGCAGACGCCGTCCTCGCGATCCTCCCCGCGCCCGCCGACCGGGCCGCCGTGCTCGCCGAGGTCGTGGCCTGGCTCACGAAGAAGGCTGGCGAGTACCGCGGAACAGGCGGGCGGCAGAACCTGGCCGTAGCCGACGCGATCACCACCCTCGCGTCCAAAGTCCATCGCGGAGCCGTCCGACCGGACAACCTCCGAGGGGCAGACGCCGACGAGCTCCGCCGCCTGGCCGACGAGGCGCAGCAGACAGAGGCGCGCTGCACGTGCCAGTTCATCGCCGAGCCGTGGATCAACATGACCCACGAGGCCGACTGCCCCGCACGCGAAGCGCAGCAGACCAAGCCGGCCGAGGCCCTCGTGCACGTCGGCTGGTGGTGCTGGCGCGGCGAGCCCGGCCACCTCGCCGCCACCGCATGCCGCAGCGACAACGTCCCCTTGCACACCCCCGCACAGTGGGCCGACGACATGCGGGCCGCCATACAGCGCATCACCGACGGCGACGACGAGGCGCACGCCACCGAGCAGAAGTGGCGTGTAGAGCTGTACGACCCCACGGCCGAGGCATGGGCACCCGGAAGCTCCCTGCCCGACCTGCCCGCCGCACGGGCCCGCCTCGCCCTCGCGCAGGGCCACGCACCCAGGTGGCGCGACGACGGCACCCCCGTACAGCGCCGCATCGTCCGCGAGACCACCACGTACACCGTCGAGCCCGACGAGCAGCAGCAGCTGTCGCCGGAGGCCGAGCACAACATCGCGTCGTCCGGTGTCGACACCCCCGGCTGCGACTGCGGGCATGACGGCATGGGACCCGGCTGGCACCTGAGCAGCTGCGCATGGAAGTCGAGCCGCACCGTCGACGAGGCGCTTGGGGTTTCGCCTCCATCGCTGGCGGAACTTGCGGACGCCGATCCCGAGTACCGCGAAGTGCTGCACACGCGAGGCGCCGAACTGAGCGCCAAGCGGCAGGCCGCGACAACCGACAACGAGGCGCAGCAGACCGAGGAGGGCCGATGATCCGGGAAGACAGATTCCTCATCAGTCGCAAGCCCTACGCCGTAGACCTGGCCAGCCTCCGAGGCAGCCGCACCGACACCCCGCAGGGCCGCAACCCGTACTACTTCGGTGGCTTCATCGACGCCGTCTGGTTCCGCCGCCGCAGGGGCGTGACCGTCGCCTGCATCGGCCATCTCTGGGACAACCAGTACCCAGAACCCGCCGATGGCGCGGCCTTCCTCGCCGCCCACAAGGACGGCCGCTACGGCGGCGACACCTACGGCCGCTGGGACGGCGACTCCTACTGGGGCAACGTCACGCTTGCCGAACAGGAACGCCACCTCGCGATCCTGCGGCCGATGCTTGCCAACTACCCCGCGGTCCCGGCCGGATACGACGGCTGGTGGACGTTCCAGACCCGCACCTGACCCGCTTCGGGGCGGTGGCATGCCGGCCGCCGCCCCACCCCAACCCCTGGAGCAGCACCCATGACCGCTCAACTCCCGCGCCGCTTCCACCTCCAGCGCGACATCGACGAGACCGGCACCTCCGGTACTGGCCTCGTCGTCGAAGGCCTCCAGTTCACCGACGGCACCGTCGCACTGCGCTGGCTGACCGCGCTCACCTCGATAGCCGTCTACCGGTCCGTCGCCGACGTCGAAGCCATCCACGGGCACGGCGGCAAAACCCGCGTCGTCTGGATCGACGAGGAGGCATCGTGACGACCGCAGAAGGCGCCCCGGCCGTCGACAGCCACAAGGCCCGCGCGCTCGCCGCCGCGATCCGCCGGCACTGCAACACCAGCGCCAGCGGCTATGTGTTCGACCACCCCGACACCATCGCTGGCGTCGCCCTCGAGTTTCTGAAGGCACACAAGGAACGCACGCAAGCGCAAGGCCGCTGGACCAACCCCACCATCAAGCGCCTACTCGCCCAGCACTACCCCCGACACATCCCCACCGTCGTCATCGAGCAGGCGCTCCGGCACCTGATCGGACACGACCACGGCACCCAGGAGCAGCGATGACACGCGGCCCGAAGCGCATGCCACTCACCGGCCGGCAAGCCGAAGCCCTCACCCACGCCGCCGACGGCGCCTCCCTCGCCACTGTCGCCGTCCGCATGGGCGTCACCCGCGAACGCGTCTCCACCCTCCTCACCGAGGCGTACATCCGCCTCGGCGTCGCCTGGCTACCCCGCGAACAGAAACGGTCCGCAGCCGTCCGCGAAGCACGCCGCCGCGGGCTCATACCGCAAGCCGCCTACACCAGTGACGGCCCCACACTGGCCGAAGACATCGCCGCGGACCGGGTCTGGGACCTCAAGAAGGCTGGCGAGTAGCCGCCTCGTCGTCCGGCTCATCAGGTAGCGGGTCGCCACACACCTCGGCGATCAAACGGCGTCGCGCTGACAGCCCCGCCGGACGCTCCCGCTGCGCCGGCTCCCGAATGCGCTCGAACGCGACCGACCGCTTGAGGTGATCCTTTTTCGCCATGCCGCGCCAACGATCATCCGCACCAGGGGTCACCACCCGCACCATCGAACGGAGCACCGCCGTGCACACCAACCTCGACGACGCCAGCCCCCGCTGCACCTGCTGCGGCCGCAACCTGTACGCCGACGAACTCCAGCACTACGGATGCCGCATCTGCCTCGACCGCACAGACCTGGACCTGCGCGCCTTCGCCGGCTCCGATGGCCTGTACGCCCGCCTCGGGGCACGCCTTATGCCCGGAAGCAGCGCGGGTGGCCCCTCAGTCTCCGGAAGCCGCACAGCCCCAATCCCGGTCCGGCTGGAGCCGCTGAGCCTCATAGCGCGCGGCGGGGTCGTGACCATTCTGCAGACATGGATCATCGACTGGCACGAGCAACTCGACTACCGGCACCCACGGTGGGAGGGCGACCTGCAGCAGCAATGCGACCAGGCAGTCAAGCGGCTTCGCACCCTGCTCCCATGGGCCGCCGAACGGCACGTCGCCTTCGACGAATTCAGCCGGGAAATCGGCCAGTTGCGGAGGCGGTGCGAAGCCCAGATCTCCGGCGAACGGCCACCCCGGCGCATCCCCCTGCAGTGCCCGTGCGGAGTCGTCCTCAAGGTCACGCTCGACTCCCCGGGCCAGCAGTGCGGCGGATGCCAGACCCACTACGGGCACGACGAACTGTTCAAGCAACTCCCGCTCGCCGAAAGGAACGCGGCGTGAGCGGCCGGCCCGACTACGAGAAGATCGCGCGCCTCGAACGGGAACTCGGCATCGGCCAGCCGGAGCCGGCCGGGCGGATAGGGCCGCGCGTCTGCCTCACGAAGGACTGCGAGGGCGAGACCGAAGAAGCCCGCACATGGTCGGGCCTCCTGATCCGCATCTCCCACCAGTGCGAGCCCCAATAGCGAACGCCCCACCCAGCACGGGTGGGGCGTTCACGTATGTCTGGGGTCAGTGCGGCAGGGTCTCGTCGATGGCCACACTGATCACCAGCGAGCCACGCGCGGGTACTGGACACGCTTGCGGGCGTAGCGAATGTCTCGCGGCTTGTCGGCCTCTCTAGCTACGAAGACGAGCCCTTTTCGGCTGCAGTCGAAAGTGCCGATCGGCAGCAGTTCGAAGGCCCAACGGAGGGTGCTTGCAGACACGCCGTACTGGGACGCGAGGCGGGTGACGAAGATTCGTTGCCCAGGAAGCAACGTTCCGTCCGCCAGGTCGCATTGGAGCTTGAGGTGGGCTCGTTCCAGGTCCGCGCTGTCGTCGTATCGCAGCTGTTCCCAACCGCCTTCAGGGTGCTTCCGGGCGTTGTACAGGGGGCGCTCCTCATCGACTGAGCGAGCTTCCTCCGCCTCCGCGCCAGACCTGGACTCGAACCATGTCACTGACGACCGGGCTATCAAATGCCACCAGTTCTTCGCGTTCTCGTGCTGCCTCCAGCGTTTCGTGACGTTGGTGGCGATGCCGACGTACAGCAGGACGTCGTCCGCGTCGAAGAACCGGTAGACCGCAGTGCGTCCAGCGATCGGCGCGCCCTTCCCTGGCCCGACCTGGGCGGTCACTCGGGCACCCGGTTGTACTTCGCGACGGTCGCCTGATTCGTCGAGGAGTCCTGCAGCGACAGCTCCCACGGCCCGCTATTGATGTCCATGTCCTTGCCGAAGCCGACCCACTTGCCGGCCATGCGGCGGCCGGTGGGTTCGACGAGCATCTGGATCGCGCCGTGGTACCGAGCCCCGCGGTAGTAGCCGTCCTCGGCAGTCTGCTCCACCCACGTGCCGGTGATGACGCTGCCGTCGATCGTGAGATCCATGGTGAGCGGGGAGTTGGGGTTCGAGGATCCATTGGGCAGGGATCGGACGGTGATCCGGTTGCCGTGCTGGAGTACGACGACGTAGTGCTGACCGATGAAGCTGGAGTCCCGACCGCTGGAGTAGTACTCGTAGCGGGAGAGCCACACCCCCGAGTAGTTGGCGCGGGGTGAGGTTGCGGGCGTGGGACCCGGGTTCGGTGCTGCGACACCCTCCGGGGAGGGCGTGACGTCGTGCCCGCCCTGGCCATCGTTCGCGACGCGGGCCACCGGGCCTGCGGTGTTGAAGCCGAGCGAGTCGATCGGCAGGCCGGTCACAACCTCAAGCGCGCGGGCGTAGTTGCCGCGCGGGACGGTGATGGAGCCGGACTCCCAGCGCTGAACGAGCCGCTTGTTGGCGCCATTGGGCTGCCCGGCGCGCTCGCCGGCGTCCCTTATGGCGTGGGCGAAGTCTTCCTGACTCATGAGCATGCCCATACGTACTGCTCGCAGTGTCGCGTTGGGTGTCGTCATGTGATCCAAGGTAGCCCTCCGAGGCTTGTTATGACACCGAAATGACGCCCCTGATGTCGCCGCTCTGACGCCCGCACGGACGCCGCGAGTGACACCGGAATGCCGTCACCTTGTGGTCATGACGAGTCGCGGAGCGCTCTGCAGCCCCTTAGTCGATCTCGTCCCGGTCGAGCGGCTCAGCGTTGCCGGCCTGGACGATTCGGCGGACCTGTTGGCGGGTGTAGCCGGTGGCCTCGCAGATGTCTTTCTGGGGCACGTCATCGGCGGTGGCCTGTCGGATGGCCACCGCCAACTCCTGGCGCAGGATCTCAGTTCGAGTCTCGGACTCTCTGAACCTCTGCGCGAACTGCTCCAGTGATCGCTTATCCATAGCGGTCAGTGTCCCATTCGCCGTCATGAGACATGACGTTACGCGAACAGGTCAGAAATGCCTAGGTCGAGCCGCTTGACGAAGGAACATAATGTTCCCTACGGTGGGGCGTGTTGGCAGTCACCACGCCAACAGAACGGCCCCGCCCGGTGCTGGAACACCGAAACGGGGCCTAGGTCTAAGCCTTCCCAAGCAAGGAGACAGACCATGAGTTCTACGTTACAGACCCGCGCCCATGAGCTGCCGGTCGAATCGCCTCCCGCTTCCCGCATCGTCCCGGCACTGGTTGCCGGCTCCCACGTTCACATCGAGTGCCCGTCGTGGTGCTCCCTCGACCACGTCGCGGAGAACGAGGGGCATCTCGTTGACGTGCACCACCGGGGTGCAACCTCTGATCTGATCGTGCCGACTGCTGGCCCTGAGGTCGAGCTGCTGCTGTCGACGTACCTGTGGTCGGACGCGTTCTCCACGCGGGTCGCCGAGCGCGCCCCAGTCGTCGTTATCGACGACGGCTCGGAGGGCTTCCACCTGTCGCCCGCCCAGGCCGTCCTGTTCGCGGCTCGTGTCGAGCAGTTCGCCGCCCGCATCCGCGACCTGGCGAGCGCCGCAGTGGGGGTGCCGGCATGAGCACCGTCACCCCGATGCGACTCGCCATCACCGACCAGCTGGACCGTGCGCTGTGGCGTGAGCGGACCTACAACGTCCCGGACGCCGAGCGCCGCACCTGCGACGAGCACTCCGACTGGCGCGACAAGTGCGCCCACCTCCACAAGGAGGCGGCGTGATGGCCGTCGTGGAGATCACGTCGTTCGGGTTCCTGCACGAGGCGCCGCCCGCCGCGCACCTGACGATCGACCTGCGGCACCACTTCCGGGACCCGCACGTCTCCCCGGAGCTACGCCACATGACCGCCGACGACGAGCCGGTACAGGCTGCGGCCATGGCCACACCAGGCGTCCTCGCCCTGGTACAGGCGACTGCCCACGCTGTGACCGCGTTCAGCGAGGGCCCGTCAGCCGGCGTCGTGACCGTCGCCTCCGGATGTGCTGGCGGTCGGCATCGCGCCCCCGTGTTCGCCCGCGCGCTCGCCGACCAGCTGCGCGCCGACGGGCACAGCACCCAGGTCCGACACCGAGACCTCGACAAGGCCGTCGTCGAACGCTGACCCGCTCGCCCCAGCTTGCACGTCGCACCCGTACACAACGGGTGCCTGAACCTCAATCCCGCTGGTGGTAGCCACCAGCACCAACCGAGAGGAGCCCGTCATGGGCCTGTTCCGCCGACCCACCGCCGATGAGCTGCGAGCCGAAGCCGCCCTGATGGAGGCGTGCCGCGACGAAGCCGCCCAATGGCAGGAGATTACCGGGACCAGCCACCTCCACCCCTTGGACGACAAGGTCGCCGCCTACCAGTACAAGCTCGACCAGATCAACAAGGAACTGAAGAGCCTCTGATCCGGCCCTTCCGTCCCCCGCGGCTCGCTCCGTGGGGGTGCGGTGGGGCCGGACAGCCCGGCCCGCAACCCGAGAGGAGCCCGCTATGGGCTGGAAGCAGACGTCTGACGCACTGAACGACGCCCTGGACGCCCGCGATGAGGCTGCCAGGCAGTTCGGCGAGAACTCACCGGAGTGGGCCGTTGCGGACGAACAAGCCCTCGACGCGCTCCGAGCCCACGAGAAGAACAGCGACCAGCGCTAACCCAAGCCGCCCCACCACCCGAAGGGAGCCCGTCATGGCACGTGCGACCACCGACAGCGGTAGCGAGGTCGAGGTCGAGGAGAACGGCGACTACACCGTCCACCTCGAGATGCGCCTGCCCGACCAGCCCACCGACACCGACGACTGAGAGGAGCCCGCCGTGAGTTTGTCGTCCTGGCTGCTGTGCCTCGTACTCGCCGCGCTGGCCGTCCACTACCCGTGGCTGGTCGAGGCGCCGATAGCCGGGGCGGCAGCCATCGCCCACCAGCCCGCCCTGCTCGTCGCGCTGGCCGTCGCGATCCTCGGCCACAAGATCTACCGGAGGTGGGCGTGATGAACGCCCTCGTGAACCCGCGCCAGTTGAACAGCTGGCAGTACGCAGTCCTCGGCGTGGCCACGGCACTCATGCTCGCTGTCGGAGCCTTCGGCGGCTGGGGCACTTACAGCAACGTCCAAGCCCAGTTCCACCGCGAAGCAACCGCCGCGGGCGTCGTGGCGGCCGGCGAGGGCCTCGCGCTCGTGCTCGCCCTCACCATGCTCTGCCTCACCATGCTGGATCAGCCGTCTCCGAGCATCGTCCGCATCGGCCTGTGGCTGGCCCCCGTGGGAGCCTGCGCAACAGGCGTGATGATCGCCCGCAACATCGGTGAGGCCGTCGTGTACGGCATCACCCCGATGGCGATGAGCGGCGCCGCCGAGGGACTCGGCCTCATCGCACGCCGCGTCAACACCTACCGCACCGGCATCGACGCCGAGCAACTGCGGCGCAACGCCGACACTGTGCAGCGCATCGCCTACCAGCAGGCTGTTGCGCAACACCACCCCGACGAGACTGTGCGCGACGCCGCGCTGCGCGAGAGCTGGAAGCTCGCCGAGAAGGCCGGCCGCGGCGACAACGCCCTCGGCCAAGACCTCGTCGCCGTACAGCGGCAGCGGCTGCGTGACGGCGCCGATGCGGCCCTGTCCAGGATGTACGGGCGCAGCGAGCCGGCACCGGCCGCCGCGGCCAGCCGATCCGCCCAGGAGGTGCTGCGGCGCCGGTTCGCCGAGATGGACCCGGCCGAGGTGATCCGCATCGCGGACGAAGCACAGCCCGGCCTGCCCCCCGCTGAACTCGCCGCGCAGCTCGTCGGATACGGCGTCGTCGTCGACGCCGTCCAGGTCGCCCTCGTCCTGCACGGCGGGCCGTCGACAACCACCGTGGAACGGGCGCCGCAACAGGGCGCAACACCTGTTGCGCCCCAGGTAGGCCCGCCCCAGCCCGCACTCACCAAGTCCGACGCGATCCGGGATGTTGCGGTGTTGCTCGGACCTGATGCGCCCGCCAAGGACATCGTCGCCGAGGTCGCAGCGAAGCACCGGATCGACGTCGAGGAGAACGCCGTGCGAGCCGTCCTGTCGCGCACCAAGCGGCAGTCCGCAGACAAGGCGAAGGAGCCGCGGCCGGAACCCGACCCCCGGATCGGCCAGGGCGGAGAGGGCTACAACTGATGAGCATCGAAGATGGCGCCAGCGGAACCCTGATCAACGGGGTGCGGCAGCCCTTGAAGTTCGTGAAGGTCAGCGTCGACGGTGACAGCCAGACGGAGACGTTCGCGCTCAAGCCCGACGCCGAGCCGGAGCCCGTCGACACCGAGGAAGTCGCGGCCGATACCGGCACGTGGCTCGATGAACGACGCGCCTACCTCGAGGACGCGCCCCCGGTGCTTCCGTCGTGGCTGCGCAAGGCCGGCGAGTTCGCCGACGCCGCCCGCTGGACCGCGTCCTACTACGCGCACGTCAGCGCCTTCCACGCGGTGCGTGCGCCTGTCTACCTGATGCGGCTGCTCGTGCGCTTCCCGCGCGGTGCCGGACGGTACTTCGTCCGCTGGGTGAAGTGGGTCGTCGACAGTGAGGCCCGCCCGGTTGAGGCCAAGGCGGCAGCCACGGCAGACATCGAGGCATGGCTGACCCTGTCCCGCGAGCACTCCCGCCGCGTTCGGCCTCGCCGGATCGCATCCTTGGCCGTGGCGACCGTGACCGGCATATCCGCGCTGGTCGCAGGGTTCCTCGCCCCTGGATGGACCCTTGCCGCGGCCGTCGCAGGTGCAGCTCTGATCGGATTGAACGGCAACAAGGGCGACAAGCCCGTTGTCACCCGCTACCTGTCCGTGCACCTGCAGCGCCCCCTGGAGTCGGGCGAGCTCATCGAAGCGCTCGAGGCCATGGGCATCAAGGGCGACATCAAGTTCGTTGCGCCCATCCAGGTCGACGGGCCCGGCTGGCTCGCCGAGATGGACCTACCGCGCAACGTCCTCGCCGAGAAACTCCTGGACAAACGCAAGGAACTTGCCGGGGCTATGCGCCGGCCGCTGCAGTGCGTGTGGCCGTCGGTCGGCACAGAGCACCCTTCGCGCGCCAACTTGTGGGTGGCGAAGAAGGACCCGCGCACCATCAAGCGGGTCTGGCCGCTCACCAACCGTGGCCAGGCCGACATGTACGGCGAGTTCCCGTTCGGCGTCACACCCCGAGGCGAACTCGTGCCGCTCGCCCTGATCGGCACAAACATGCTGATCGGAGGCGTGATGGGCTCCGGAAAGACGTCCGCCGTCGTCGTGATCGCCCTCGCGGGAGCACTCGATCCGACCTGCGAGATGTGGATGTTCGAACTCAAGGGGTCCGGGGACGCCGAGTCCGTCCAGCCCGTCTGTCACCGCTACGTCCAGGGGGACGACGACGAGCACTGTGAGGCCGCCCTCGAAGGCATGTACGCCCTGGAGAAGGAGATGAAGCGCCGCAAGAAGGTCGTCTCTGAACTGCCCATCGAGGATGTTCCCAACGGTCGCAAGGTGAGCCGGAAGCTCGCCAACAAGTACCCCAACCTGCGGCTTCACCCGATCCTCGCGATCTTCGACGAGGTTCACACCCTGTTCGAGCACCCCGTCTACGGCAAGGAAGCAGCCGCAGTGGCAGGCCGGCTGATCCGTAAGGCGCGCGCCTACGGCATCATCCTCGTCCTCACCACGCAGAAGCCCGACGCGGACGCGATCCCGAAGATGGTGTCCGACAACGCCATCGTCCGGTTCTGCCTGGCCATCACCGGCCACATCGCCAACGACCTGATCCTCGGCACCGGCATGTACAAGCGCGGCATCCGCGCGAACATCTTCGAACCAGCCGAGGGCGACGACCCCAAGGACTCCGGCACAGGCTGGCTGACCCGGTCCGCAACCAACGCCCGCATCGCACGCAGCTACTTCATCCCGCAGGCCGACGCCCGCGAGATCGGCAAACGAGCCCTCGCCATGCGCACCGCAGCAGGCACCCTCACCGGCGAAGCCGCAGGTGAAGAGGTCAAGCCCGTCGACCACTCCACGATCGTCGACCACCTGCACACGGTATGGCCGGACGGCGCCGAGACCGTGCACTCACACCGCCTCGTCGACGCCCTCGCCGCCTACCTCCCCGAGCTGTACGGGGCGTGGCTGGAGACCGAGAAACCGGCTGCCGAGATGTCGCCCGACGAGGTCCGTGACGCGCGGACCGCAGCCTCTACCGCGCTGTCCGCTGCGCTGAAGCAGCACAAGATCCCGACCCGGCAGATCACCATCCGGGACTGCTGCGGAGGCGCCAAGGGGGTGCGATACGCGGACCTTCCCGACCCCCGCGACAACGCTGAAGACGACCTCTGACCCGGTTTCGGCCGGACCCACTGGTTTCGCCCCGACCCGAAACCGGTTTCGACCCCGATATCGCCCCAGAACCCAACGTGACCTGCAGTGATTTCGAGTTTCGACCCTTCATGACGCACCGCCATATCGCCCTGCACACCCACCAGAAGGAGAAGCACATGCCCATCAACGACGAGGACGACGTCACCCCGGCCGAGGCTGCACGGATCGTGTGGCTCGCGGCCCGCAAGGAGTTCCGGGAGTCGCGCGGCAAGTCCGGCGCCCGCTTCGAGCGGAAGATCGACCGGCTCCTCGACCGTGCCGCAGTTCGCGAAGACGAGAAGCGCGCGATCCGTGCTGAGGTCGAGCAGGCGAAGCGGGCCGCCGAGTACGCGAAGAAGCGCGACAAGGCCGTCGAGCGCGCCACCCGCAAGACCAGCTGGTGGTGAGCCGCCATGCCGAAGACGTACACCACCCCGGTCGGAGAGACCGTGACCCTGCACCCCGGCGTGCTCAAGGACTACCTGTACTGCACGGGCTGCGGACACGGCCGGAAGATCCAGCAGAAGGACTCGGACCGTACCGCCAACGCGCACGCTGCCAGCTGCCACCGCACGCGCTCGGGCAAGCGGCGAACCCCGAACGCCAACGCCACCCACTCGCGCCGCTCACGCTGACCTGAGAGGACACCATGATCCAGCCGCCCGGCCGGCTGCCCGACCACACGGCCGGGCAGCACACCGACAACCCGCTCACCGACTCCGTGATCGAAGCGGCCGTCCGGGACGCCATCCACCAGACCTCATTCCGCGACGAGACCCCGCTGCCGACCGTGGGAGACACGCCACCTGTTGCGCAGCCAGGCCGGCCGCCCATGAGTCAGCGCGCCACCGACGCCAGCACGCTCATGCTGTCGGGCGGTGTCGCGTCGGTCCTCGTCGGAGGAGCCGTATCCCTCGTGATGTGGACCTCCGGGGAGGCCAACTCGGTAGTGGTCGGCATCGTGTTCGGCGCCCCCACCACACTGCTCCTCGCCCTCGGCCGCGTCCTGCGCCGCGCAGGCCAGTCCATGCCCGACGAGCACCACCACCACCACTACGAGGGCCTGGTCCACCAGGAACACAGCCACACGACCAACAACAACCGCTGGTGGGGCAAGAGCTCCACCCGAAGCTGAACACTAGGGAGGCCGACCATGGGCTATGCGCTCTACGAGATCAGCCGCAATGGCGAGAAGATCCAGGCAGGTTACGGCGTCGAAGCGGACTGCGAAGAGCCCGCATGCGAGGCACGCATCGACCGCGGCCTCGGCTACCTGTGCGGAGGTGAACCGGGAGGCGACGAGTACGGGTGCGGCGGTTACTTCTGTGGCGAGCACCTGTACGGGGTCCCGCCCGGAGAGCCTGGCGAAGGTCGCTGCCGTCGCTGCGGCGACTTCTGACCAACGCACTCGTAACCCGCATGTCTGGCCCGCCGTTGATTCCCACATGATCAGTCTGGGGATTGAGGGCGGACCTTGTGACGGCCAGGAGATCACCGTGCCGGTCGGCGAGCACGGCCGGCCCGCAGGGCAGCTCGAGCTCGGCGGCGCGTCATATGTGCTCAGGATGTTCGGCGCGGAGCCGCATGCGGATGCGGACTGGCACTACTGCCACATGAACCCGCAGGAGTAGACGCGCAGGCGGGCCTTCGCAGCTGCACCCGCCTGCGCTGAGACCACGCTAGACCCGTGCCGAACCAAACGGATATCGAACAGCGTGTCGTCATCACGCCAGGCGTACTTGCGCCAGGGCCACTCGTCGTGGGCGTTGCTTGCCGTGCCGATCACCGCTATGTCACACTCGCCTCAGCGGATACCCGTATGTCCGCAGTAACTTGAGCCCCCAGCTTCCGCCGGGGGCTTTCTGCATGTCTGGGGGCGTGATGCATCCGGCCGAGCTGTACCCCAACGACCTGGTGTTCGCGCACGAAGCCGCCCAAGCAACCGGTGTCCCCGAGACCGTGATCCGCAAGTGGGCATCCCGCGGCCGGATCCGCCGCTACCAGGGCAACGGCCGCCTCTCCGGCCAGGGCCACGAGTACAAGACCATGTACGCCCTCCCCGAAGTCGAGCGGCTAGCTGCCGCTTACCGGCCCACACCTCAGCGTGCGCCCAGGGCCGCCTGATCGTCCCGCCGCCTGCTGCCAATCCCCCCGTCACGGGCGGCGGGGCTCAACTCGCGCCACGCGGCGCCCACCTGGATGGAGTTCGCCGTGGCCGACAACTTGACGAACACGGCCGAGTCGCTGCTGCTGAACTGGCTACACGGCGTCGGCACCCCCACCCGGCCGACGACGCCGCTGAAGGTGGCGCTGGTGACGGTGAACGGCACCGACGCAGCGGCCGGCACCGAGGTGACTGGCGGCAGCTATGCGCGCCAGAACATCACCCTCACCAGCTCCACCGGCGGCAGCGGCGTCTCCAACGACGCCGACATCCTGTTCACCGGCATGCCCGCGACGACGATCGTCGGCATCGAGGTGTGGGACTCGGCCGGTACGCCGGTCCGGCTGTGGCATGGTCCTCTCGCCGCGTCCAAAACGGTCGCCGCGAACGACGAGTTCAAGCTGGCGGCCGGAGACGTGGACTTGGCGATCGGTTGAGGTGAGGCATCGTGGCCTCCTTCGACACCCTCGTCGACGACTTCGAGGACGGCGTCCTCAACACCACCCTGTGGTCCGGCAGCTACGGCGACCCCGACGAAGTCGGCGGGCGGGCGCGCGTGCCCTGCACCACCGGGTACGCCGGGCTCAAGTCCGCGAGCACCTACACGCTCACCGGGTCCAGTCTCGTCATGCACCTCCAGGCGCCTATCCCGAACGGGGCCACCACCGCGGTCGCATCGGTACTCGTGCTCACGAGCACCGGCGGGACGGATGGCGGGTTCATCATCGACCCCGCACAGTCCGCGATCGGTCTGTACCTGCGTGAGGGCTATGCGGACGCCGGGGCCGTGTTCCTGACCTATAGCCCGACCGACCACGCCTGGCTGAGGTTCCGTGAAGCTGCCGGGAGCGTCTATTGGGACACCAGCCCCGACGGCAGCACGTGGACGAACCGGCGTACCGCGACCGCGCCCGCGTGGGCAGCGGACACCACGCTGTCGTTCCTCATCGAAGGCCACCGGGACGCCGGCACCCCGGACTTCATCGAGGTCCACTCGATCAACGCGGCGGCCGGGCAGACCGTCGAAGGCTCCGCGAGCTTCACCGCAACCGGCACGCTCACCGCGGCAGGGATCCGCCGGCAGCCCGGGGCCGCCGCGCTCGACGCAACTGGCACGCTCGCAGCCGCCGGCACCCTCAGGGCCCGCGCAACCGCTGCCCTCGACGCCTCTGGCGACCTCGCCGCGGCAGGAACCCGCCGAGCCTCCGGCGCGGTCGCAGCGGACGCCACAGGGACGCTCACGGCGACAGGGACGCGCACGGTCCGCGGGGCCGCGGTGCTCACCGCCAGCGGCAGCGTGGCCATCGCGGAGGCTGCGATCGACTACAGCATCACCATCGGATCGCCGACGCTCGCGTGGGAGGCCGGTGCGCCATGGCTCTGATCCCCGCCGCCTCCACCGAATACCTGCACATCCCCATCACCGGCCCGGCAGGCGTCGACCTCACCAACAGCCCGATACGGATCGCGATCGTCCTGCACAACAGCAGCCCCACACCGGCCGAGTGGCGCGACGCGGCATGGGTCGACGGAGCGGCACGCATCCTCATCGGCCCCGACGGCGGCACGCTCACCCTCACCGCCGGCACCTACACGGTGTGGGTCGCCGTTGATCCGCCCGGCGCCGAGCACATCGTCCGCAAAGCCAAAGGCCTACTGCTCGTCTCCTGACCGCGAAAGGCGGTGAGTCCCATCCCGGACAACCTTTCGAACACCGCCGAGAACCGCTGCCTCGACTTCATCCTCGGCTTGGCCGCGACTGCCCCCACGACGCCCCTCAAGGTCGCCTTGGTGACGGCGAACGGCAGCGACACGGCCGCCGGCACCGAGGTGGTTGGCGGCTCGTATGCGCGGCAGAACCTGACCGTCGCCGCAGCCGCCTCCGGCGCCACCTCCAACAGCGCTGATCTGGTGTGGACGAACATGCCGGCCGTGACCGTCGTCGGCGTCGAAGTATGGGACTCGGCCGGCACTCCGGTGCGCCTCTGGTACGGGCCGCTGACCGCGTCCCGCACCGTCGCCGCGGGCGACGAACTGCGCCTGACCGCGACCTCGCTGAGTTTCTCCCTGTCTTGAGCGGAGGGCGAGCATGCCGCTTCTCTCCACCTTGATCGACAACTTCAACGACGGTGTCATAGGTCCCGAGTGGGGCGACTCCTACGGCGGCGTCACCGAAACCGGTGGACAGGCGCGCATCCCGCTCGTCGCCGGCGCCTACGCCGGATACCAGACCGGCCGCGCGTGGACGTTCGCCGGCGCCACCGTCTACCTGAAACTCGCCACCCGGCCCGCCACATCCACCGGCACCGATGTGTCCGCGAATTTCCTGATCAAGTCCGCCGTGGATGGAACGGCGCTCGGCTTCAAGTACGACGCCGTCACGAACGTGCTGCGCATGCACTCCATGGTCGACTACTACGACCCCACCGGCGTCGAGATCCCGTTCGATGCGGTCAACCACCTGTGGCTGCGCCTACGCGAGGACGGCACCAACGTCTACTGGGACACCTCGCCGAACGGGACCGTGTGGACGAACCGGCGCACCCTCGCCACCCCGGCCTGGGTGCCCGCCAACATCGACACCTGCGCCCTCGACCTCTTCGCCTACCGCAACGCCGGCGTGACGGACTACGCGGCCTACGACAACGTCAACACCCTCAACGACGGCGCCGTCTGGAGCGCAGCCGCGGCACTCACCGGCGAAACCAGCCTCACCTCCACCGTGCGGCTATCCGCCCGCACCAACGCCGCCCTCACCGCCGACACCACCCTGACCGCAGGGCTCGCGCTGTCCGCGCACGCAGGCGCCGACCTGACCGCAGAAGCCGTCCTCGACGCCGACGCCGCCAGCACGGAAATCCCGGAGGTGGCCGAGTTGAGCGCCGGAGACTGGGACCTCTACATCGAACAAGGCTCCACGTTCGTCCAGAACTACACCGTCACCGACGAAGGGTTCACCTGGGCCGGGTGGAACGCACGCGCCCAGATACGCTCCGCGCCCGCCTCGGAGAACGGGATCCTCCTCCTCGACCTCACCCCCTACCTGACGGTCATCGGCGCGGCCATCCGCTGCGCCGTGCCCGCCTCCGTCACCCAGACGCTGGAGCGCAACGGGGTGTGGGACCTGGAGGTGTACCAGGGGAACACCGTGGTGCGGCTCCTCAACGGGCGCGCCATCGTGTCCCGGGAGGTGACCCGCTCGTGAGGATCCAAGTCACCGGCGAGACCCAGCCCGACCAGATCAGCGTCACCGGCGGACGCAAGTCGCCCGTCATCGAGGTCAACAACGGGGCCGTGTTCGCCGTCAACGGCCGATCCGGCAACGTCACCCTCCAAGGCGTCACCGACTGGACCAACGTCACCCTGCCCCCGCACAGCGCGGCCGGGAACGGCATCGCCGACGACACATCCGCGATCCAGGCCGCGATCGACGCCTGCCCGCCCGGCGGCGTCGTCTACCTCCCGGCCGGCGTGTACAAGACCACAGCCACGCTCGACCTGAAGAACGGCGTCAGCCTGCGCGGCGCGCACGCCAACCTCATGACCGGGCCCGGCATGACCGGCACCGAATACCCCTGCTACATCCAGCCCGCCGCGCCGTTCACCGGCACCTCCGTCATTCAGATCATCGGCGACCCGGACGGAACCCACCCCAACATCAGCGGCGAGCAGCGCATCACCGACCTCATGGTCGACGGATCACAACTCGGCGGCTCCGGCATCGACGGCATCTACGCCCGCGGCAACGTACAGAACGTTGTGCTGGACAACGTCACGATCCGGCAGATGCCCAACAACGGCATCGTCACCGCCTCCCGCGGCGACGGGACGTTCCCGTACTCGTGGCGCCTGCACCACGTCATGGTCGACAACTGCCACGCCAACGGGCTGCTCCTGACCGGTTGCACCGACGTCACCCTCGACGACGTGCAAGTCATCGGCTGCTGGGGGCAGGGCTTCGTCCTGCAGAACTGCACCAACGGACAGTTGCTGTCCTGCCGGGCCGAATGGAACGGCAGCCACGGCTACCGCATCACCGGCACCTGGGGCGACTGGGCCGGCTCCGGCGGCATGCAGATCACCGGCTGCCAAACCGACCGCAACGGCCAGCACGGCATGCTCATCGACGCGACCGGCAACACCCCGATCCTCGTCACCGGGCTGCAGACCCGCCGCGACGGGCGCAACGGCGGCAGCGGAGGCGGCGCCTACGCCGGACTCGCCGTCATCGGCGCCACCGTGCCCGTGTCGATCGACGGCGTCACCTGCTACCCCGGCGTCGACGACGGAGGCTCCAGCACCAACAGCCCCCAGTACGGGCTGAGGGTCTCCGGTTCCGCCACCGTCAGCGTCGACAACGCCTACCTGCACGCCGACACCGCCGGCTACCTCGACGACGGCACCAACACCCTCGTTTATGCCGGCAGCATCATCACCGCGGCAGGTGCGACCACGGCCACCGCCCGCACCCTCACCTCCGGCGGCAGCACCGACGCCACGTTCACGCCAGCCGACCACGGGCTCATCGCCTGGACCCACGACCCCGCGACCCTGCGCTCCGCGTCCAACGCGACCGTGTCCGGCACCGTCTACCTGTGCAAGGTCAAAGTCGTTGGCAGGCCCCGCCAAGTCACCAACATCATCATCGGGATTGAGGCCGTAGGTGCCGGACTCATCGCAGGGCAGTGCCTCGTCGGCATCTACTCGTCGGCCGGCACCCGGCTCGCCGTCAGCGCCGACCAAGCCACGAACTGGACCACCACCGGGCAGAAAACCATCCCGCTCACCGCCCCGACCACGCTCGCCGTCGGCAGCTACTACGTGGCGATCCTCGCAGTCGGCACCACGCCACCCCAGTTCGCGATGGGAGCCGGCGGATCCACCACCGTCAGCCCCGGCCTCACCGCAGCCACAGCACGCTTCCTCACCGGGCCCACCGCCCAGACCAGCCTGCCCGCGACCATCGCCCTCGCCAGCCAGACCGTCACGTCCGGCGCCCGCTGGGCCGCCCTCAGCTAGGAGACCGCCATGCCCACCAGCATCGCCGAGGGCAAGGACTGGTCCCTCGAACGGTTCGAGCAGCACAAGCCCGACACCGTGACGGACGTCGGGCCCGGCGAAGGCACCTACGCCAAGCTGTTCCGGCCCGTCCACAAGGGTGTGTGGTGGACCGGCATCGAGATCTACAAGCCGTACATCGCGAAGTACAAGCTGAAGTCCACGAAGACACGCAGCATGTACGACGAGCTCCACGTCGAGGACGCCCGCGACTCTGCGGCCCACCTGTTCCACCGGGACCTCGTCATCTTCGGCGACGTCCTCGAGCACATGCCACGACTCGCCGCCGACGTACTCCTGCAACAGGCCGCAGCAGCCGGCGCATGGAACATCCTCGTCAGCGTGCCCATCGTCGAGTCCGTACAGGGCGAAGTCGACGGCAACCCGCACGAGGCACACGTTCACCAGTGGGACGCCGACGACATGGACCAAGTCCTCGCAGGGCTCGGCGGCAAGGTCGAATCGATACGCGGCGACACGCTCGGCTGCTGGTGGTGGAGCCGACGTGGCTGATGCACAGACCCCTTTCGTCCCAAAGGGAGAGCGGCGCTTCGACAGCACCCAAACGTGCGGCTACCAGCCCTCCACAGCGGGCGAAGCCTGCGGCAAGCCCGGAGCCTGGCATGTCATGTGGGATGCCGAACTCGACAACAGCATCACGTGCAACGAGCACATGGAGCTGATTCAGCGGCGCTGGATGTACATCGACCGGCACCCGATCACGAGCGACTGCACCATGCCGGGCGCCCTGTGGATCTTTCTGAACGACCGCTGCGAGTACCCGAGCGAGACATCCGCCGAAAAGGCTGTCGTTCGCGAAGTCCCCGCTTAGACCCGAAAGGCCCGCGCCCATGCCTCAACCCGAGGACCCCATAACCCAACTCGCAGCCGCAGCTGTTCAGCTCCACGAGGCGTACCTCGCCTACGTCAACGCAGGATTCACCGAAGACCAGGCCTTCGAACTGACCAAGGCCATCCTCGTTGCGAGCCTAGGACAGCAGTGAGCGGCGGCTGGCAAGACTCGAACCGGAAGAGCCGGCTGCCGTCCGGGTGGGAGAAGATCCGCGCACGGATCCTGGCGAGGGATCCGATCTGCGTTCTCTGCAAGGTGCGGCCGAGCACGCATTGCGATCACATCGTGGCCAAGGCTGATCGGGATGGGGACGACGACCTGCAAGGTGTGTGCGGCCCCTGCCACGATCGCAAGAGCAGCGCCGAAGGCCACGCCGCCCAGCGAGCAAACCCCCGCCCCGGACGGAAGCGACCCCCCGAACAACACCCCGGGCTGAGGTGAACCCGTGCCCCGCTACCTGATCGTCCACCCCAGGGACCAGAAGAGGGACGACGTCCTCATCGAAGACCCCGCCCTCACCCTCCACTTCGACGCCGGCTGGGCCGTCCTCACCGACACCCAAGGCGTCTGCCTCGCCATCCCAAGCGGGCAAGGAGCATCCATCCAACGGGTAGACGACGAGGAGCCCGCGCCACAAAAGGAGTGATCCACCGTGGCAAGCAAGGGCCGAGGCAACGCATCCACACTGCGCAGGTACTGGAGCACAGGACCAGGCGCAACCAAGATCCGATGGGGCACACCCGGCGACTGGACCAGGTGCACACGCCAGCTCCACAAGTACCTGGGATCCAGGGCCCAAGGGCTACTGCCAGCTACTCCACATCCGCAACACAGGGGCAGGCACAGGCAGCAGGACCAACGCAGGCAGGCGCAGGCGCTAGGCCGGCCACCCAAGGGCACCGAGGGAGGCAGGCATGGACGTCTCCCATGTGCGGCAGCGGGTACAGGCCATAGGCGACGCTGCCGACGACCCCGAAGTCGCGCACCTCTGCGAGGACGAACTCCTTGCCGACGTGCTCAAGGCCATCGCAGCCGGCTCCACGGACGATCACGCCAGGGCCCTCGCCGGCGAGGCACCGCGAGCACAAGAGATCAAGTTCGAGCGCTGGTACTCATGATCACCCCGGGGGGATACCCCCCTCCCCGGCGATCACCCGGATCGGAGCCGTGTAGCACCTGACCGGCTGTACGGGTTCCCTAGGGCCTCTGGCCTGCACGTTCATCGCCTTCGATCAAGGGATGCCCTGGTGGCGGGCCTTGGCGTGGGCTCGTTCGCCCGGCGTCCTGGTGGCGCCTTGGACCCTGGAGGTCGTTGTGGGCGCTCATGGACCTATCCCGAAGCGCAGCGAGGAACGCCGTCGTCGGAACAAGGACGATGGGCCTGGCCTCGTGAAGGCGCCGTCTGGGCCGCCGGCTGACCTGCCGGACCTTCCGGAGCCTGATCCGTTGTGGCATCCGATCGCGACGGACTGGTACTTGTCGCTACAGGAGTCCGGTCAGGCGGTGTTCTATCAGCCGTCGGACTGGGCGATGGCCCGGTATGCGGCGGAGTTGATGTCGCGTGGCCTGTCGTCGGATCGTGCGCCGAATGGTCAGTACGTGGCGGCGCTGAACAGCGTGATGGCGAGCCTTCTGTCGACGGAGGGAGACCGTCGGCGGGTGCGGATCGAGTTGGAGCGTAAGAAGCCGACGGGTCCGCAGCTGGCCGCGGTCAGGCCGCTGGACGCTTACCGTGACATCGCTGGCGGCTGACGAGGAAGTCCCCGCGGTTGTTGCGCCGTTCACGATCGGCCCGACGTGGAAGCGCGGCCCGGACGGTCGCTTCCTGCTGCCGGAGTACACGCTCGGCTGGCATGCGCTCGCGTGGACGTCGACGTACTTGCAGCACTATGTCGGGAAGCCGTGGCAGTACACGCCGGAGCAGGCGCGGCTGACGTTGTGGTGGTACGCGCTGGATCCGGTGACGAACCGGTTTCTGTGGCGCGACGGCGTGATTCAGCGCCTGAAGGGCTGGGGCAAGGACCCGCTCATCGCCACGTGGAGCGCCTTCGAGTTCGTCGGCCCGTGCCGGTTCGGAGAGGTGGCCGACGAGGGCAACGAGTGGGGCGTTCCCGCGGGGCAGCCGCTGGGCGTGCAGCATCCGGCGGCGTGGGTGCAGATCGCGGCGGTCTCGCAGGATCAGACGCGGAACACGATGACGCTGTTCCCGAGCATCCTCACGAAGCGGGCGATCGAGGAGTACCGGATCGACCTCGGCAAGGAGATCATCTACGCCGACAAGGGCCGGGCCCGCATCGAGGCCGTCACCAGCAGCCCGCGGGCCCTCGAGGGTGGCCGACCGACGGCCGTGAACCTCGGCGAGACGCACCACTGGCTGGAGTCGAACCAGGGCCATGAGATGGCCGCGGTCATCGAGCGCAACGCCACCAAGAGCGCAGACGGCCAGTCTCGGACCCTCGCGAACACGAACGCCTACGAGCCCGGCGAGGACTCGGTTGCCGAGCGGACCCGGGAGGCGTTCGAGTCGGCGGAAGCCGGCCGTGCGGTGGATGTGGGCCTGTTCTACGACTCGCTGGAGGCTCCGGCCGAGGCGAAGTTGACGGAGGCATGGATCGAGCCGACGCTCCGTGCGGTCCGTGGGGATTCGACGTGGCTGGACATCGAGCGGTTGAAGGCGTCGATCCTCGACGTCCGCAATCCGCCATCGAGGTCCCGCCGGTTCTGGTTCAACCAGATCGTCGCCGCGGAGGACGCGTTTCTCGCGCCCTACGAGTGGGACGCCTGCCGGCGCGAGGGTGTCGAGCTCGCCGACAACGACGAAGTCGTCATGTTCTTCGACGGCTCCAAAAGCGACGACGCGACGGGCCTTGTGGCCTGCCGCCTGTCGGACGGGCACGTGCAGACGCTCGGCGTGTGGCAGCGGCCCGCGAATTGGCCGGAAGGCGCGCCCTGGCGAGTTCCTCGTGAGGAGGTCGACGGGGTGGTGGACCGCGTATTCGCTCAGTACAAGCCGCTGGCCTTCTTCGCTGACCCCGGCGCCGGGTACGACGATGCGGACGGCGAGCGCTACTGGGATGGCTACGTGGATGCCTGGGCGCAGCGGTATGGGAAGCGGCTCAAGCTTCGCGCCGTCCCATCTGGGCACGGGCAGCACGCGGTGATGTGGGACATGGGCGACCGGCGACGTCAGCAGGCGTTCACGGAGGCCGTTGACCGCTTCTACCGCGACGTTCTCGAGCGGGGCCTGACCCACGACGGGCACAAGGTGTTGCGGCAGCACGTGGCGAACGCTCGGCGGCGCACGAACGCGTGGGGCTACACGATCGGTAAGGAGCACCGGGAGTCGGCGCGGAAGGTCGACTTGGCGGTGTGTGCGATCGGGGCGCGGATGCTGCGCCGCATGGTCATGAACTCCCCGGCGTGGGCGAAGCGTTCGACAGTGCGCGGTAGGGGAAGGGTGGTGGTGCTGCGATGACCGTGGTCATTCCGGAGCTTCCCCTCCTGGCCCTGTCGCCGGATGAGATGGACCTGGTGACGAAGCTCCGCACCGATCTGCTGACGCAGCGGTTCAAGCTGGAGCTGCTGGATGCGTACTTCAACGGCGAGCAGGTCATCCGCGACCTGGGCATTAGCATTCCGCCGCAACTGAAGTCGCTGCATACGGTGATCGGGTGGCCAAGGACAGGCGTGGAATCGCTGGAGGAGCGCCTCGACTTGGAGGCGTTCCGCTGGGCGGACGGCTCGGATGCCACCGACTTGGAGGAGATCGCCGAGTCGAACAACCTCTACGACGAGGCGAGCTTGGCGCACCTGGATGCGCTCACTTACGGCCGGGAGTATGTGTCTGTCGGCTCCGGCGAGGCTGGCGATCCGCCGCTGATCACGTTCGAGTCGCCGCTGGACATGACGATGCTGTGGGATGCCCGGCTGCGGCTGGCGACGGCAGCACTGCGCGAGTCCGTCGAGGACGGCACACGTATCGTCACGCTGTATCTGCCGGATCAGACCGTGTACGCGGCCGAAGTGCAGGGCGGCTGGGAGGTCTTCGACCGCGACATCCACAGGCTGGGCATGGTGCCGGTGCTGCGAATGGCGAACCGGCAGCGCACCGCTGACCGCATCGGCAAGAGCGAGATCACCCCTGAGGTCATGTCGATTACTGATGCCGCATGTCGGCGCCTCATGGGCATCGAAGTGCAGTCAGAGTTCTTCGGCGCTCCGCAGCGATACATCCTGGGTGCCTCGGAGTCGGCCTTTCAGGATGCGGAGGGCAATGCCCGTTCGGCGTGGGAGACGTACATCGGCCGTGTGCTGGCGCTGGAGCGTGACGAGGACGGCAACGTTCCGACGGTCGGTGCGTTCACCGCACACGACCCGTCCGGGCAGACAAAGATCATCGACCTGTACGCCCGCATCATGGCCTCTCAGCTCTCCGTGGCCCCGCACGTCCTGGGCTACAGCAGCGACAATCCCGCGAGCGCTGACGCGATCCAGTTCGCTGATAACCGGCAGGTGAAGAAGGCGGAGCGCCGCATTCGCCGGTTCTCGGCGACGCACCGGGACGCGATGCGGCTGGCTCTGTGGTTCCGCGAAGGGGAGCCTCCGCCGAAAGAGCGCCGCATCGAATGCGTGTGGCGCAACCCGGCGACGCCGACGCTGGCCGCTCAGACGGACGCGACCGTCAAGCTGGTCCAGCAGGGCATCATTCCTGCGGACTCCGATGTAGCGCTCGAGATGGCAGGGCTGACCGAGGACCAGCGTCGCCGCGTGCATGCGGACCGCCGCCGGGCCGCGGCTGGTGCTGCGAGCGGCCGCTTGATGGAGCGGCTGGCTGCTCTCGGTGGCGCGGAGGAGTTGCCGCCGTCATCGGAGGTGACCGGTGGCGACGACGGTCTCGGACAGCAGTGATGACGCCACCCGGTATCGGACTGCTCAGCTCGGCCTTACCCGGTTGCTGGTGCGGGACGTGCGGGGGTTGCGGCGGCTGATCCTGCCGTCGCGTCTTCGAGAGTCGGTGCCGGACTGGCTGACCGCAATGAACGCGGTGATCGTCCAGTACGCGCGCACCTCCGGCTCCCTGGCTGCGGAGTTCTACGACGCGCAACGTGAAGCGGCCGGAATGTCGGGCCCGTTCACCGTGCCCTTGGCGGAGCCTCCGCCGGAGGAGCAGGTGACGGCGTCGCTGCGGTGGGCCACGAAGGATCTGTGGCCGCGGGATCCCGACGAGGCGACTCCTGCTCAGCTACAGCCGATGGATGTCCGCCTGGAACAGGCGGAGACGAAGGCCGAGCAGGTGGCGCAGAAGCTGGTGGCCGATACTGGCCGCGGCACCGTCCGGGAGGCGGTGCGGCAGGACCGGCAGGCCACCGCGTGGGCGCGGGCGGCAGCGCTCGGCGCATGCGCGTTCTGCAAGCTGCTCGCCAGCCGCGGCGCGGTGTACGCGCAGGACACGGCAGATTTCCGGGCGCACGACGGCTGTCATTGCGGCGTGATCCCGGTGTTCAAGGGGCAGCGGTTCGAGCTGTCCCGGCAGGCCCGCGAGTGGGAGCGCATCTACCGCGAGTACGCGGAAGGCCACCCGGGCGACCAGCTGCGCCTGTTCCGGCGGGCGCTAGCCGAGTACGACAGCAACCCGCTGCCCGGCTCGCACTGACCAACCCCTTTCGGCTGCCCTGGTGGCGGCCTTTCTCAGCCCCTGGAGGGCCACCTAGCCATGCCCGAGAACGAGGTGCCGGCCGAGCAGGTCGAGCAGCAGAAGACGCCGGAGTCTGAGGCCGCCCCGGAGGCGGAGCAGAAGCTGACGGACCCGTGGGCGGACCCCGAGGCCGCCCGCAAGGAGATCGAGAAGCTGCGTCGGGAGAGCGCGAACTACCGCTCCAAGAACAAGGAGCTGGAGCCTCTCGCCCGTAAGGCGAAGGAGCTGGAGGAGGCGCAGAAGTCGGAGCAGGAGCGGCTCGCCGAGCAGCTCACGGCCTCGACGGAACGTATCCAGGCGCTGCAGCAGCGGGCCGTGCGCTCCGAGGTGAAGGCTCTGGCGGCGGCGGAGTTCGCCGATCCGGAGGACGCGCACGCCTTTCTCGATCTCAGCGCCTACGTCGATGACGAGGGCGACGTCGACACGGCAGCGATCAAGCAGGACCTGACGGACCTGCTGAAGCGCAAGCCGCATCTCGGAAAGCCGGCCGATACCTCCCCGCGACCTCCGCGACCGGATCGCTCGCAGGGCTCTTCGGGCAACGGCAACAGAACCCCCAACGATCCGGCGGACGTGTTCGCCGACTTCATGAAGCAGGGCCTCGCACGGGGCCACTGAGAGAGGTAGTCCCCGATGGCGACGAATCCCATCAAGCTGTCCGCTGTTGACCCCGTCTTTCTTCCGGAGACGCTGGTCGCGCCCATCTTCGAGAAGTCCGTGGAAGGCTCCGCGGTCATGTCGCTGGCGCGGCGTGTGCCGCTGTCGATGACGGCGAATACCGCGGTGCCGGTGCCGCTCGATGTGCCCACCGCGGACTGGGTGTCTGAGGGCGGGCGCAAGCCGCTGAGCTCGGGCGGTGTCGAGGTCAAGCAGATGAGCGGCAAGAAGATCGCCGTCCTCATCCCGGTGTCGATGGAGGTCGCGAACTCCAACGCGGCCGGCCTGTGGACGCAGCTTCAGCAGGATCTACCGACCGCGTTCGCCAGGGCCTTCGACATGGCCACGATCCACGGCAAGAACATGAAGGGCGGCTCGGGGCCGTTCGCCGACTATCTGGCGGCGACGACGAAGGCTGTCAGCCTCGGTACGACCGCCCAGAACCAGGGCGGTATCTGGGGTGACTTCGTGAAGGGCATGGACGTCGTCATTGACGACGACTGGGACTACACGGGCACGGTCGCCGATAACCGGCTGAAGCCGAAGCTCCTCGCCGCGACCTCCACGACGGGCGAGCCGCTGTTCGTGGCGACCCGGGAGACGTCCGGGACTGGCACGGCGCTGGCTGGCGAGCTGATCGGTGAGCCGCTCGCGTACTCGCGGTCGGTGTCCGGGAAGCTGCGCCGCCAGTCGACTTCGGTGGACTCTGGCCTGCGTGCGGTGGGTGGCGACTGGTCGCAGGCGGCGTTCGGTGTCGGCATGGACATCTCGGTGAAGCTGTCGCGTGAGGCGACGTACATCGACGAGGACGGCGGCGTGCACAGCGCGTTCCAGGAGAACCTGGTCCTTCTCCTGGCGGAGGCGCACTACGGGTTCGTCCTCGGCGACGCGGAGGCGTTCGTGAAGTTCACCGGCACCCCGAGCGGTTCCTGATGGCGAGGGCTGTCCCGGCTTCCGCGCCGGGCGGGGCAGCCAAGCCCCTGCAGATTGTGGCCCGCGTTCATGCGATGCCGCCGGAGCACAACGCGGGTGCTGAGCACATGCTCGTGTCGATGCTGCGGCCGTTGGTGGAGCGCGGGCACGACGTGCAGGTGTGGTTGTCCCGGTACGGCAAGGCCAGCAAGGTCTACGACTACCGGGGCATCCGCGTGGTGCCGCTTGAGGCCCGCCTGGACTTCCCCTCGGCGGTCCGTAAGGCGGACGTTCTCGTCTCGCATCTGGAGTGCGTGCCGTCGACCGCGGCGCTGGCCCGTGGCTACGGCAAGCCGGTGGTGGTGATCTGCCATAACACGCATCGGCCGACGTTCCGGGATGCGGCGGCGGGCGGTACTGCGCTGGCGGTCTACAACTCGCAGTGGATGCGCGCCGAGGCGGAGTTGTTCTTCGCCGAGTATCCGAAGGCCGTGCGTCCGGGTGCCGAGTTGATCGTGCGTCCGCCGGTGTTCGCCGACGAGTACGCCACGCGGCCCGGCCAGGCGATCACGCTGATCAACTGCAACGCGGAGAAGGGCGGCAAGGTCTTCGCCGAGCTGGCTCGTCGTATGCCGGAGCAGCAGTTCCTGGCCGTGCGCGGCGCCTACGGCGAGCAGATCCTGCCGGATCTCCCGAACGTCGAGGTCGTCGAGCATGTGCGCGGCGAGGACATGCGGGAGAAGGTGTACGGCCGCACGAAGGTGCTGCTGATGCCGTCCTCGTATGAGTCGTGGGGCCGTGCCGGAGTTGAGGCGCTTGCGAGCGGCATTCCGGTGGTGGCTCACCCCACTCCGGGGCTGTGCGAGTCCCTGGGCGAGGCCGGTGTGTTCGTCGACCGCAACGACGTCGCCGGGTACGAGGCGGTATTGGGCAAGCTCCTGGCGCCTGCGGAGTACCGGCTGGCGTCGAAGCGGGCCAGGGCTCGCAGCATCGAGCTCAATCCGACTGCCGAACTGGCCGCCTGGTGTGATGCCGTGGAGGCTCTGGCCTAGGAGGTCATCGTGGCGTTCGTGGCACCGACGGCCGAGGAACTGGCCCTGTACCTGGACCTGACGGAGATCAACGGAGACCGCGCGGAACTGCTGATCACCAAGGCGATTTCGCTGGCGCAGACGGTCGTCAAGCCGCTGCCGGAGGGTGCTGACGCTGTGGTGCTGTCGGTGGCCGGCCGCGCCTACGTGAACCCGCAGCAGGTGTCCTACGAGACGATCGGCCCCATGTCGGTACAGCGGCCGTCCGGTTCGGGCGGCCTGTATCTGACGAAGGCCGACAAGACCGCCCTCAAGTCCCTGGCTGGCCGCGGGGGCGCCTTCACGGTGGACCCGACACCGGCCACAGCGGACCCGTCGCCGACCTATCCGGTCGATGACGATTACGGTCCGCCGGGCGATTACGAGCCGGGCTGGGGGTGGGTGTAGGTGCCCGCCCCGTATCCGGTCGGGGAGACGGTGCGGATCCTGCGCATCGGTCCTTCTCCTGGCCGGGATCCGCGCGGGCAGCCGCTGCCCGGTCCAGATGAGTCGTTCGACGTGCCCGGCTGCGTGGTGACGCCGCGGGAGCAGACTCCGTCGGTGGGCGGTTCGCAGCAGCAGGCCCGGGACACGGTGATCGTCGGTTGGACGGTGTACGCGCCTGCGGGCACCCGGATCCGGACGACGGACAAGGCCCGTATCCGGGGCGTGGTCTGCGACATCACCGGCGAGCCGGGTGACTGGGGCCGTAACCCCTTCACCGGTTTGCGTGGTGTGGTGCAGTTCGCGGCAGACCGGGTGACCGGCTAGCCGCGGGCCTGCTCGACGGCGGCGATCAGTCTCTCTGCCGCTTCGTTGCTCCTGCGCGGGATGGACAGGCTGTATGGATCCTCATACGGCGGCCGTCCGCCGCCCCACGATCCGGTCGGCTTCTCCGGTGCGGGCTGGCTGTCGGGCATGAGGAACTGCACATATCCGTGGAAGAGCCGGTTGCCGGGCTTGAAGCGGCTGCCGGTCACATCTGCGGCGCGGATCCTGACGGGCGCGGGTTTCGGCCCGTGCGGTGTCTTGGTGATGGTGATCCATTCACCGTCGAAGCTGATGCGCCCAAGGACCCCTTTGACGTCCATACGTCCCCCTAGTTGTTGAGGAGTTGAGGGTATGGCAGCACGTTTCCGGTTGAAGCGGAAAGGCGTAGGTCAGCTCCTCAAGTCGGAGATGGTCCGGGCGGATCTGGTGCGCCGCGCGGAGCGGATCAAGTCGACCGCGGTCGGCCTGTCCCCGGTCGGCGGGGCGGGCGACCCGCATTCGGGCCAGTACAAGGCGAGTTGGGAAGTCAGCAGCACTCGCCTCGGTGGCCGGCGCCGGGACCGTGCTGTCGCGACGGTGTACAACACGTCGTACTACGCGCGCTGGGTCGAGTACGGCACCGAACGTGTCCCTGCCCATCACGTGCTGCTGCGGGCTGCTGCCGCGGGCGGCGACTGATGGCCGCGGTCGGCTCCGTAGATGTGGAGCTCGAGGTGATGGTCGCCTTGCGGGCGTTCCTCGGCGACGGCGTTGTGGTGCGCGACGAGCTCGACAACAACCTCGCGAATGAACTGCCCACCGTCCAAGTGCAGGTTGCCGGGGGTGACGATGACGGCATCCGTCTGGATCGGCCGTTCGTCGACATCGACGTCTACCACCGCACCCGGGGTGAAGCCGTCGCCCTGGCTGCCTCAATCCGGGGCTGGGTTCTGACCCAGCTGCGGGGCAGCACCACCGCGAACGCGGTGTTCGGCCGTACCGGGACGATCTCCCGTCCGGCTGTCCGTCCCTACGAGAACACGTCGCTGCGCCGTGTCGGAGCGACCTACGAGGTTTTCTGTCACCCGGTCTCCTGACCGGCTGGGCCCGCGCCGGACCCCATAACCCGACCCCGCCGCACGCGGGGTCTTCGCATGTCTGGAGACCCTTCATGGTCAACATCACCCGCGCGGCGGACCTTCTGGAAGTCGGCGCCAATGGCGGCGGCTGGGTGGCACCGCTCGGCACCACCTCACCCGGCGACCCGGAGATTCAGCCGCTGTCGCCGTGGCTGCCGCTCGGCGCCATCAGCGACGACGGCCTGGTGCAGGGCTTCGAGGAGGACTCCCAGTCCTTCACGCCGTGGGGCTACACCGCCCCGATCCGCACCACCATCACCTCGTCGCTGCGGACGTTCGGCCTGACGGTGTGGGAGACCGGCCGCACCACCGTGCAGTCGCTTCAGTACCGCATCGATGCCGCGGACCTGACCCCGACCAGCGGCCTGACGACGTTCGCCGAGACCGCCTCCCCGGTCCCGGACCGCCGCGCGTTCTGGCTCGTCGTCCTCGACGGCGACACGTTCCAGCGCGGCTTCTATGTGCCCGAGGGCGAGATCACCGAACGCTCGGACGTCACGCACAAGCAGGACGAAGTCGCCGGCTTCGAGTGGACGATCACCGCCTACCCGGACACCGCCGGCAACACCGTCTACCACTTCGACCGTGTCCCGGAGACCGAGGCCTACACCGGGTCCTGAGCTGGTGGACGGGCCGCCACCCTGGCGCGGGCCCGGCCCGTCCACCTTCCCCCGTTTGTTCGCCCGCGCCCGTACTGAAAGGCCCGCGCTATGCCCGCCACGAAGAAGCAGATCGAAGCCGCCTCCGCCCAGGAAGCCGAAGCTGCCGAGCAGGAGTACGTCACCGTGCCGCTCGCCGGCCACGACGGCGTCACCAAGGACGTCCGGTGCGTCCCCTCGGGGCGGTGGCGCGCGTCGGCGCTGCGCGCCCTCAACACCGGTGACATCGACGGGTTCATGGAAACCGTCCTGCACCCCGACGACTTCGAGCTGTTCCAGGAGCTCGACCCCGACATGGACGGCTTCGGCAAGTTCGTCGCGGACGCCGGCCGGATCAGCGGCGAGTCGGTGGGGAAATCCAGTGGACCCACGCGGTCCTCTCGGAGCACGCGGAAGCGGTAGAAGCCGACCTTCTCGCCCTCGGGATCGACGTCCTCGACGTCCACCGGGGGCTCATGACCTGGCGCAGGCTGCGCGTTCTGATCCAGCACCTGCCGCCCGAGTCCGCGACGTGGACAGCGCTGCGGAACTCGATGGACCCCGCAGAACTCGCGGAGCAGGCCGTCAAGGGCGAGCCGGAGAAGGGCCGATGGTCTCAGCTCGAGCAGCTCGTCGCGGTCGTCGCTGACCGGGTCGCCCGCGTGGAGTGGGCCCTGCTCTGCGTGAACATCGAGAAGAAGTCCAAGCGTCCCGACGCTCCGGAGCCGATCCGCAGGCCCGGCGCCGCGCCGGTCAAGAAGAAGCCGAAGCTCAACGAGAACAGCGCCAACCGGCTGTTCGAACTGTTGCAGGGAGGCGCCGCGTAGCGCCACGGAGGAGGTGCCGTGGCCGCGATCAGCGTGGGCTCCGTCGAGGTCGACGTCATCCCCAACACCCGGGGAATCCGGTCGCAGTTGCAGGCCAGCCTTGTTCCGGCGGCGAACCAGGTCGGCGACGAGATCGGCCGGATCATCGGCCGTCACGTGTCCACGCAGATCGCGCAGGCTGTCCGGAACGGTGTCGCGACCGGGGGCCGTACAGCTACCCCGCAGGCGGCCCGTTCCGGCGAGCAGGCCGGTGGCGCGTTCGGCCGGACGTTCCGGTCGCGCGTGCAGGCGGCGATGCAGAACTTGCCGCGCGCGGACGTCCGGATCGATGAGACCGGGTTCAACGCGGACATGGCCCGATTGCGGGCCCGGCTGGAGACGCTGTCGAACAAGCGGATCGGCGTGGACGTCGACGCCGGTACGGCCCTGGCCGAGGTGGAGCGGCTGCAACAGCAGCTGCGTCGCCTCGGCGCGGAACACCCCGACGTCAACGTCCGGGTCGACACCGGGCAGGCCATCGCCGAACTGGAAGCTCTCCGGGCGGAGATCAACCGCCTGGATGGGCGGACCGCGAAGGTCGACGTCGACACCCGCTCCGCCGCGGCGAACCTGCGCCTGCTGTCCACGGCTGCGATCACGTTCGGCCCGGCCCTCATCCCGGTGCTGCCGGTGGTGGCGGCCGGGCTGGGCGCGATTGCTGCCGCGGCGTCTGCTGCTGCGGTCGGCATCGGTTCCATCGCGCTCGTCGGTATCCCGGCGTTCGTGCAGATGGGCAAGGTCATGCAGGCGCAGAAGGCCGCCCAGGACGCGTCGACGAACGCGACGCTCCGCGGCAGTCAAGCCGCCGCACAGGGCGCGTCGAAGGCCCTGCAGATGGCATCCGCTCAGCAGGCCCTGGCCGCGGCGGAACGCAACGGGGCCCGCCAGATCGCGCAGGCGCAGCGTGCAGTCGGTCAGGCCAAGCAGGCTGCCGCGGATGCGGTGGCGCAGGCAGCGCAGCGCAACGCCGAGGCTGCGCGCCGGGTGCAGGACGCTGAGCGGTCCCTCGCGGACGCTCAGCGCGATGCTCGGCGTGCCCAGGAAGACCTCAGCGACGCCCGCAAGCAGGCAGCGCTGGAACTGGAGGATCTCAACTCGCGGCTGGCGAACTCCGTGCTCTCCCAGCGGGATGCGGAGATCGCCCTCAAGGAGGCGACCGCGCAGCGCGACGCGGTCCTCAACAACGCCAACGCCTCCGGCCTGGACCGCGAGAAGGCGCTCCTGGCCTACGACCAGGCGGTGCAGCGCCTCAAGGACCAGACGACCGAGACGAAGCGTCTGAAGACCGAGACGACGAAGGCGAACAAGGCCGGCGTCGAGGGCTCTGACACGGTCCGCAACGCGCAGGAGCGGCTCGCCGAGGCCCAGCAGAATGTGGCCGACCGGGCCCAGGCAGTGAAGGACGCGCAGGCCGAGGCGGCACGCACACAGGTGGAGACCGCGCGTCAGGTCGCCGAGGCGCAGCAGCGCGTATCGGAGGCCACGGAGAACGTGGCGGTCGCCCAGCAGAACGCTGCGGACGCGGTCGCCTCGGCGCAGCGGCAGATCGAGCAGGCCTCCCTGTCAGCCGCGGGCGGAGTGGACCAGGCGGCGATCGCTCAGGCCAAGTACGAGGCCGAGCTCGCGAAGCTGACCCCATCGGCGCGGGAGACGTTCGAGGCGTTCCTCGACCTGCGGGACGCATTCAGCGCGTGGTCCCGGTCGTTGCAGCCCGCCGTCATGCCCATCTTCACCCGTGCCCTGGAGGGCCTGAAGAACAGCCTGCCGGGGCTGACGCCGTTCGTCCTCGCAGCGGCGGACGCCATCGGCGACTTGCAGGACCGTGCGAGCCGCGGCTTCAAGTCGCCGTGGTGGAAGGAGTTCAAGGCCGACCTCGAGGGCTCGGTGCAGCCTGCTCTGATCGGGCTGGGCGTCTCCTTCGGGAACGTGTTCAAGGGGATGGCCGGCATACTTCAGGCCTTCTTCCCGCACATGGACTCGATCTCGCAGCGGATGCAGGACATCACCGGCCGCTTCGCGAGCTGGGGCTCCAGCCTCAAGGGCAGCCCGGAGTTCGAGCGGTTCCTGTCGTACAGCGCGGAGCACGCCCCGCTGCTCGCGGAGACCTTCGGCGACATCGCCGGGGCGTTCCTCGACATCGGCGAGGCCCTGTCCCCGGTGTCGGGCCCGCTGCTCGAGGTGCTCGGCGCGATGGCGCAGGGCGTCAGCTCCCTCGCCACGAACGTGCCCGAGCTCGTCATCGCCCTGTGGGGCCTTTGGGCGATCACCCGCCTGTGGGGCCTCGCCATGCTGATCGTGAACGGTGCTCTCGCCGCGTTCAACCTCATCTCCATGGCTGGTCCTTGGGGTTGGATCGTCCTGGCGATCGCGGCCGTGGTGCTCGGCGTGATCTACCTGTACCGCCGCTTCGAGTGGTTCCGCGACGGAGTGCAGGCAGTCTGGACGGCGATCCAGGACGCCGCGATGTGGCTGTGGACCAACGCGCTTCAGCCCGCGTTCGGCGCGATCTCCGGCGCGCTGCGGGCGATCGGCGACTGGGCGATGTGGCTCTGGACGAACGCGATCAAGCCTGCCTGGGACGCGATCGTCCTGGCCGGCCAGATCCTGGCGACCACGATCGTCACGCTCGTGTTCCTGCCGATCTACGCCGTGATCCTGCTCGTCGGCGGGATCGTCACGTGGCTGTGGGAGAACGCGATCCGGCCCACCTTCAACGCCATCGCCGACCTCGCGATGTGGCTGTGGACGAACGCGATCAACCCCGCGTTCACGTGGATCGGCGACAAGGCCCTCTGGCTGTGGAACAGCGCGATCAAGCCTGCCTGGCGCGGTATCCAAGAGGGCGCGAAGTGGATGTGGGAGAACGTCCTGCGTCCCGTCTTCCGCGCGTTCATGGACGGTCTGCGCGAGCTCGGCCGCTGGGGCACCTGGCTGTGGAAGAACGCCATCAAGCCCGCCTGGGACGGGATCGTTTCCGCGGGCAAGTGGGCCTGGGACCACGGGATTCGGCCGATTTTCAACACCGTGAAAGACGCTGTAAAGGCGGTCGGCACGGCCTTCGGCCGAGCCAAGGACGCGATCAAGACAGCTTGGGACAAACTGATCGGAATCGCGAAGAAACCGGTCGAATTTGTCGTAAATACGGTCTATAACAACGGAATTCGCAAGGTTTGGAATCTGGTTGCCGGCGCGTTCGGGGCACCGAAGCTCGACAAGGTGACCTTCGCGCGCGGCGGCATCATGCCCGGCTACACGCCCGGTCGCGACGTCCACAAGTTCGTGTCACCCACGGGCGGGGCGCTGGAGCTGTCGGGTGGCGAGGCCATCATGCGGCCCGAGTTCACGCGCGCGGTCGGCTCCGGATTCGTCGGCAGCATGAACCAGCTCGCCCGCAGCGGCGGCACGAAGCGCATCCGGGAAACCCTCGCACCGATCCTCGGCGGTAACCCCCGCACCCCGACGGACCGCTCCCTCAGGTACGCCCGCGGCGGCACCTTCCCGGTGCAGTCGTTCGCGGACGGCGGCGTGTTCGGCTGGATCAAGTCCGCCGGTGCGGCCGTCGCCGGCGCCGGCTCGGCCGCGTGGAACAAGGTCAAGCAGGCGGCCTCGTGGCTGAAGGACACCATGGAGGCCTCCGCGCGCGCCGGCGTCGAGAACGTCGTCGACCCGATCCTGAAGCGCTTCCCTGGCATGGATACAGGCTTCGGGAAGATGCTGCGTCGCATCCCGACGCGGATCATCGACGCTCTGTTCGGCTACACGAAGGAGGCCGACAAGCGGGGCGCCGGTGGTGTCGGCGGACCTAAGATCCAGAAGGCTCTGAACTGGGCCAAGACACAGCACGGAAAGCCGTATCAGTGGGCTGGTAACGGCAACCCGTCGTGGGACTGTTCCGGGTTCATGTCGGCGATCGAGTCCGTGATCCGCGGGCAGAAGCCGCACCGCCGCTGGGCGACGATGGCGTTCCGCGGCAAGACCGCCCCGCCCGGCTGGGTCCGCAACGGCAAGAGCGCCTTCCAGATCGGCATCACCAACGCCGGCGTCGGCCACACCGCGGGCACGCTCGGCAAGACCAACGTCGAGAGTCGCGGCGGCGACGGCGTCGTCGTCGGCAAGAAGGCCCGCGGCGCGATGAGCGCGATGTTCACCGACGTCTACGGCTTCATGCCCGGCAAGTACGACAACGGCGGCATGCTCCAGCCCGGCTTCAACCTCGCCTACAACGGCACCGGCCGGCCCGAGCCCGTTCTCACCGGCAGGCAGTGGAACAACATCTCCACCGCGGCCAACAGCGGTGCTCACGGCGGGGAGTTCACCGGGAATCTCTACCTCGATTCGGGTGAGTTCCTCGGCGTTGTGCGCGGTGAGCTGCGCGAACGGGACCGGCTGCTGATCGAGGCAGTGAGCGCGAGGAGGTACCCCTGATGCCGATTCCGGGGAACTTCCTCAGCTCTACGACGGAGATGGTCGACCCGAACACGTCGGGCTGGGTGGCCAAGCAGAACTGCACCTTGTCCAAGGGCACGGGCGGTCGGAACGGGGACGGCTGCCTCGCTGTCCGTTCGGTGGCGGCGGGCGAGATGCAGGCCCGCACCGTGTCCTCGTACCCCGTGACCGCGGGCACGACCTACCAGACGTTCGCTGACGCGTCCGGGTCGGTCGTGGAGCGCATCGGTATCCGCTGGCTGAACGCCGGCGGCACCGAGGTGGCCGTCACCTGGTCGCTCAACACCATGGCGGCAGCAACCTCGTGGCACCGGGTCGGCGTCGCGGGTGTGGCGCCTGCGGGGGCGACGCAGGCGCAGGTGCTGCTGTCGTCCAGCCCTGCCGCCGGAGCGGTCTACCACTACTGGGAGAACGTCTACTTCGGCCTGCCGATGCGGACCACGGGCAACCTGTTCCCGTTCTCCACAGAATCGGCCGAAGTCAACGCGGCCGGGTGGGTCGCCGAGGTCAACGCCACGATCAGCCGGCAAGTACCAGCTGTGACATGGGCGGTGGATCAGTACAACGCGGGCGCCCACACCATCGCGATCACCGCGACCGGGGCGGGCAACGCGTCCGCTCGCGGCACGGACCGGCCCACGGTCACCCCCGGCACCGAGTATCTGGCCTACGCCTACCTCAACCCTCCGACGCTCGCTGCGGACACGTGGGTTGAGCTGCGGTTCTACGACGCCAACGGCAACCAGATCGCCGTGCAGCGCGGCTCCTTGGCGCAGCCGGCGCCGGGAACGGGCTGGTACCGGCAGCGCGCATCCGCTATCGCCCCGGCGAACGCGGCTACGTGCGGGATCGCCGCGGGCATCAACGGTGCGAGCGCCGGCCAGGTGCTGCGCGTCGAGAACGCTGTCGTCGGTGTGGCCGCTCCGGTCGTCGCCGGGAACGTCCTCACCTACTCCGCGTCCAGTTTCGAGCAGGACGCGGGCGGCTGGACCGTACCCGCCGGTGTGGCGGCGGTGGCCCGCTCTACTCCGTGGGGACTGCAGGCGTTCGGTGGCTCCTACTCGCTGGCCGTCACCTCGGCGACCGCGACCTCCAGCACCCTCCGTTCGCCGCGGTTTCCGACACTGGCCGCGGGCGCGAGTTACAGGGCACAGGTCGCCGCGAAAGTCGGCGTCGGCAGCTGGACCGTCACGGTGCGGGTGCGCTGGTACAACGCAGCGAACGCCGACCTCGGCACCACGGGCAGCACCGTGTATCCGGTGCCCGGCGGTAGTTGGTACGCCCTTCCTGCCGACGCGGCCGTTCCTGCGGGTGCGACTCAGGGTGCGGTCGAGCTCGTCGCCGTGGCCGGCACGGCGGCATCGAGCCTGTACGTAGACCATGCGGCGATGTGGGAGGCCTTGCCACTCACCACGGTGGAGGTCCACGAGGCCGACGCGTACATCCGACTGACGCTGCGGGAACTCGTCGTCGGCCAGTCGATCAGCGTGTACCGGGAGGCCACGGACGGAACCCGGACTCTGGTGCGTGGCAGCGGCGGTCTGTTGAACCGAACGCTGATCGACTCGGACCTGCTCGTCGTGGAGGACTACGAGGCGCCGCTCGGCGTGCCCGTCACCTACCGCGTCGAGATCTATCCGGCCGGGTCGACGACGCCGAGTCTGCGCTCGTCGGAGACGGTGACGATCCCTGTCGGCGACATCAACGAGGCGTGGATCAAGGATCCGGGCAACCCGCAGCGCAACCTTCGGGTGCTCGTCGCGAAGGCCCCGGACTGGCAGCGGCCAATCGAGCAGTCCGTGTACCGGATCAAGGGCCGCCGCAACGCGGTCGTCCTGTCCGGGATCCGCGGCGGCCTCGAGGGCGAGCTGCAAGTGTGGACACGCAGCGACGACGAGCGAGCCGCACTCCACTGGATCCTCGACTCCGGCACCACACTGCTGTGGCAGACCGCCCCCGGGCTCGGCGTCAGCGACCTGTACGTCACCGTCGCCCAGGCCTCCGAAGCGCGGACGGGCGGTGCCGCGAGCGAACCGTGGCGCCAGTGGTCGCTGCCGCTCACCGAGGCGGACATGCCCGTCACCACCGGAGTTGCCGGGTCGCGGGGCCGGACGTGGCAGGACGTACTCGCCGAGTTCGACACCTGGGACGCCCTGGCATCGGTGTATCCGACGTGGGAGGACTTGCTCCTCGACCGCAGGACGGGGTGAGCCGTTGTATCCCGTCTCTGCCCGCTTCCTGCCGCGTCTCGCCGAATCCCACCAGCCCGTCACACGGGTGCAGTTGTTCCGGACCGACGGCAGCGTGGTCGACCTCCCGCACACGGGCGGAAGCGTCTCGGTCGACCGCGGGCAGGCGATCCGGCGCAGCTGCCACGTCACCTCAGCTGACGTGTCGCTGATCCCACGCACACCCGCGGATCAGCTACTCACCTACGGTGCTCGGCTCCGAATCGTCCGCGGCGTCGACTACGGCGACGGCACCAGCGAGTTGGTGCCGCTGGGCGTGTTTCGGGTCGAGTCCGTCGACGGCGATCCCACCGACGGGCCCGTCACCCTTCAAGGCAAGGGCCTCGAGGTGTGTGTTGCTGACGATCGATTCACCGAGCCGTACCGGGCAACCGGCACCGTCATCGGCGCGATCACTGCGATCGTGCACCGCACCCTGCCGACCGCGGACGTCATCAGCCTCATCGCCGACACCTCGATCGGCAGCCGCACCTTCGATGTTGAAGCGGATCCGTGGGCGGCCTGCCAGGAGATCGCCGCCGCAGCCGGCGCGGAGGCCTACTGCAACGCCGATGGCGTGTTCGTCATCGCCACCCTGCCCGACCTGCTCACCACGCCGCCCGTGTGGGAGGTCGCAGCCGGCGATGGCGGCGTGTATGTCACCGGCAACCGGTCGATGACGTCAGACAAGGTGCACAACGCCGTGCTCGCCCGTGGAGAGAACACGGAGGCGAACACCGCGCCTGTGCAGTACCTGGCGGTCGACAGTGACCCGAACAGCTCGACGTACTGGGGCGGCCCGTATGGGCGCCGGCCGATGTTCTACAGCTCGTCGACGCTCACCACTGTGGCCGCGTGCGCGCAGGCCGCGAACCTGAAGCTCGCCGCGGCCAAGGCGCCCAACGCCAGCGGTGACTTCAGCAGCCTGCCGAACCCGGCGCTCGAATGTGGCGACGTGCTGCGCGTCATACACCCTGACGACACCCGCGAACTCCACCAAGTGCAGTCCTTCAGCGTGCCGTTGGACGAAGGCGGCGACTTCCCCATCCAGACGATCAGCGCCAAGGAGGACGCATGACGACCTCCGCACACACCGATGCGCGTCGCCTCGCCGACGCACTCAGCGGGGCAGCTGTCGCCGCCGGCGAGACCACCCCGGCGGTGCGGGGTGCAGATTGGCGGCTCGCCGAGGTCGACACCGTCAACGCGGACGGCACCATCGAAACCACCGACGGCATCATCGTGCGCCGCATGGAGTCCTACGTGCTGCCCGCGGCCGGGGACGTCATCGTCATCTCCCAGTCGAGCTCAGGGAACTGGATCGCCCTGGGTCGCACCGCCACCAACTCGGGCGGCTGGACGGCGCTGACGCTCGCCGCCGGATACACCAACCCCGGCCACGGCTACACCGCCTCGTACCTGCGGGAAGGGCGCCGCATTTGGCTGCGGGGCCGGATCGGACCGACGTCGGGAACGATCGCGGACGGCGACACCATCCTCACCCTGCCTGCTGCGATCCGCCCTGCGGACAGCCCGACGGTGTCGTGGGCGGTGACCAGGGACGCGTCGGCAATGCCGGCCGTGTGCCGCCTGGAGATCACCACGGCGGGCGCGGTTCGCACCTTCCAGACCACTGCCCTCCCGTCATGGGTGGCGCTCGACGGCATCAGTTACACCATCTAGGAGGGGCGCGTGCCCACCACCGACAAGTACGGGCAGGGCATCAACATCGCCTCGCTCACTGACGCCCCGAACGCCGAACGGCTCGCCCAGGATCTCGCGGACGGGTTCGCCTCCCGCGGGGTGCTGCGGTTCGCCTCGGCTTCCGCGCGTGCGGCGACGATGACAGGGCCAGCAGCGCCGGTCGAGGGCATGTTGTCGTGGCTGCAGGACCTCAACCGCTTGGACCTGTACGACGGTTCGACTTGGGTGTCCGTGTCGGTGGGCGCCTCGTCGTGGACGACGATCGCGCTGGCGTCCGGCTACACCCACAACGGCAACGACAACGGCACGTTCCAGTACCGGCTGCTGAACATCTCCGGTGAGGAATCGCTGCAGTTCCGAGGGGCGATCAACCGGACCAGTTATCCAGCCACCCCTCCCGCCAACTCGATCATCAACTCGGTGGCGCTGCCCATTGCGGTGCGCCCGCAGACGAAGCGGACGGTGCTGGTGCCCTGCTCCGACGTGTCATCCGACCGCATTTCGTTGAAGTTGGACATCACCACCGGAGGCGTTCTGGAGCTCTTCGGATTCGGATCCGCCACAAAGCCGCCGTGGATCGGCTTCAACGGCGTCATCGTCAGCCTGTAGGAGGGGTTCATGAAGCTCGTCACCCGCGCTCAGTTGGGGTGGCCGGCGTCGGCTGCTCCCTCGCAGGCCAGCACGCGCGGCGTAAAGATCCATTACGAAGGCACGATCGTCAGCACCAAGCTGCTCACCGACCACGGTCTGTGCCTCGCCAGGTGGAAGGCCATCCGCGCCAGCCACCTCGCGAACAAGACCGAGAACTACTCGGACGTCGCCTACAACTATGCGGCCTGTCCGCACGGCTACTTGCTCGAGGGGCGAGGCCTCGGCAAGCGCACCGGCGCGAACGGCAACCAGTCCCTGAACCAGGCGCACTACGCGATCGTCGGCCTCGTCGGATCGTCCGGCCTCACCCAGCCGACGAACGCGATGTTGAGCGCCATCCGAGACGGCATTGAGCTGCTCCGCAAGCACGGCGCGGGCAACGAGATCAAGGGACACCGGGACGGTTTCGCCACGGCCTGCCCCGGCACGCCGCTCTACGCCTGGGTCCAGAAGGGCGCTCCCAGGCCCACCGCAACCACCCTGCCCACGGAGGACAACGTGCCGCTCACTGACGCCGACCTCACGAAGATCGCGGATCGTGTGCTGAAGCACGACGGAGTCATCAAGGTTCCGGGTGCCGCCTCTTCCAATCCGACGTGGACCCTCTCGTCGGTGCAGACCGAGATCCTGACCCGCTTGGACAAGGCCAACGCCTCCATCGCGGCGCTGAGCACGGCGAACTCCAAGCTCGTCGACGCAGTCGCGAAACTCGCCGCCGATGTCGGCGACCTCGACCCGGCGGCGATCGTCGCCGAACTCACCCGCGCGATCGAAAGCGTCGAGGTCCGCCTCGACGTCACCGACGCCTGACAGAAGCGAGACCATCATGAAGATCCTCGGTCGCGAGCCCGCGCTCTGGCTGAACAGCCTGTCCGCTGTCCTCGGCCTCGTCGTCACTTTCAACGTCGGCCTCACCGAAGACCAAGCGGGATGGGTCGTCGCCAGTGTTTCCGCGATCCTCGGTGCGATCGCCGCAGCTCTTACCCGACCGATAGCTGTACAGGCCTTCACGACGCTCGTCGCCACCCTGGCCTCCGCCATCGCGGCCTTCGGATACGACGTGGCCCCCACCACCACGGCCGCCGTAAACGGCGCCGCCCTCGCACTCCTCATGTTCATCACCCGCGGTCAGGTGTCCCCGGCCAGCCCCAACTCGCCCGCCTCGCAGCCTGCGAAGCCGGTCCTCTGATCGGAGCCACACATGGCTGATGAGCCGTCTCTCGGCGAGCTGGGGCGGCAAATCGGCACGCTGCAAGTCGAGATGCACCGCCGCCTCGACACCCTGAACCAGCGCCTGACGGAGTTCGTTCCGCAGAACCTGTACGCGGAGCGCAGCCAGTACATCAGCGAGCGTCTCAGTCAGGCTCAGGTGGATGTGCAGAAGGTTCGGGACCTGTATGACCAGCTGGAGAACTCGTTCGAGCAGTACCAGCGGGACGAACGTGACCGGCGGGAGCGTGAACGCCAGTCGCGCATGTACCAGCTGACGGTGCCGATACTCCTGGCGTTGCTGTCCGCGGCGGTCGCGATCTGGGCGGTGGTCTCTAAATGACCGGCGTCCGCAAGAAGCGCAGGACCTGGCGGCTTCCGCGCGCTGAGTGGCTTGTCGCCCTCACAGGCGTGGTCGTGGTGTTGTTCCTTGGCTGGCTTGCGCTCCAGGTCGTCTCCCTGTCCGGTGACCTGCGCACCGCGAATGAGGCCCGGGACCTGCTGGCGCAACAGGTGGAGGGCCTCGGCGAGAAACCCATCGCAGGCCCGCCCGGTAGCCGCGGCGAGCCCGGTGAGAGCATCACCGGGCCGCGGGGCCCCGAGGGTGATCCGGGCCCGCCTGGCCCGACCGGCCCGAGTGGACCTCCCGGCGAGGACGGGCAGGACGGCGACGACGGCGCTGCGGGTGTCGGCTCGCCCGGACCGAGCGGAGACCCGGGGACGGACGGACAGGCCGGGCCACCCGGACCGCAGGGCGAACCCGGACCAGCTGGCCCTCAGGGCGAGCCGGGCCCGCCGGGTGAGGACGGCCGCGACGGGCAGACCTGCCCCGACGGGTACTCACTCCAGCCCCCGCCGGACGATCCCGATGCACTCGTATGCCGCCGCGACGGGGCGCCCGCACCGCAGAAGGGCCGCGGGTTGCTCGGGCTCGGCATGCTCACCGCGACACCCATGTACAGGAGGCTGTGATGCCCGACCCCGTACCCATGGCGCCGCGCACCGACGACTGCGCCGGCGACATGACCAGCCTCGTGCGCCTCGGCCTCGCCGAACCACAACCTGTGCCCTCCTATCAGGGCCTGTTCCTCGAACCCGACATCCCGCCACCCGACGAGAACGACGAATAGACGACGCCCCGCCCTCCTGCTTCGGCAGGTGGGCGGGGCGCTTTGTTGTGTCACTCTGCCTCCGTGACAGAAACCGAGATGATGCAGCGCGTGATAGCCATCCTCACCCAGGCGAAGGTGACGGCAGACGGGCTCAGCGAGGACGAAGCCTTCGAGGACCTGAACTCGGACACGCAGCTGATTGGGCAGCTAATCAGGGAGACGCTCGACTTCGACTCCATAGTCGTTGGCAGTAACGATCCGCAGGACGTCGCCAACGCCGTGGCCGATGCACTGACGGAACGAGTGGGCCTCCTGGCGTCCTGCTTCGTTGCCGCGTTCGTGCACCTCGCCAGTCATTACGACGCGGGAGACGGCTCAAGCGCGAGGGTTCTGCAACAGTTCGCCTTGGCTTGGGAACTAGACGAGTCGGACTAGTACGTCACGCCGCGTCGTACTCGTGCGCCCGGCCGCCGCGCCACCACACCCACGCCTCGTCGTCGAGGAGCGTCTCCGCGTCGGGGAGGCCGGCGCGGCGCAGGAACTCCAGGAGGTCGGTGTCGCTGTAGGCGAGGCCGACGATCTGTCCGCGCACGGTGACGCGCCGGCCGCCGGTGCCGGTCGGCGGGTGCACGATGATCGGGGCGCCCTCCATACCTTCAGGTTCGCGCGCGGGGTCGTGGGCCGCATGTGCGCGGTAGGTCACGGAACCAGTTCGACCTGCGCGCCACTGGCTTCGCACTGATTGAAGGTGCCGCGGGCGCGGTGCGGCAGGACGGTGCCGTTCTCGTCGACGTCGGCCACGCGGCGGCAGATCCCGATGGAGCACCGCCGGAGACCCACGATCTTGCCGTTGACGATCAAGGCGTCAGCTTCTCGAACCTCAACAACTTCGCTCACGTGTTCGATAATAGGGTTGCGCTGCCACCGCCACGACCAGGGGAGACGATGACGGCATGGACTCGGCAGGCAGATACCGCCTCACCCTGACCATCGACGGCCGCGCCGTGGCGCACGGGTGGTGGCACTCGCTCGCCACCGCCGAGCGGAAGTTCGCGAGCGAGGTCGGCGAGTACGGGCACCGCGCGACTGCACGGATCACGCTCGTCGACACCGAGACGGGCGAGGTACTGAAGTCCTGGCCAGCGGATCAGGCAGCGTCGGCATCCGGCGCGGGGTGACGGACGGCCCGCTTCAAGGCCATCTCGACGTCGATGCGGGACTCTCCCGACTCTGCGGCAACGGCTGTGATCCGTGCTTGCACTGCCGCCGCGGTCTCCACCGTGAGGGCCCCGGCCTGGATCTCCTCCCAAGCCGTGCGTTCCAGCGCGATCAGATCATCAGGGAGTTCGATAGCCACCGCAGGATCTTAAGCCGCCGGGTCGCCCTCGCCACGCGCCACCGCCGTCGACCACGCGGGAAGTTCACCGAACCCCTTGCGGCTTCCTAATTTAGGAAGCTATGTTGGTGGTCGTGAGGTCAGGGGACCAGCCCCAGACCCTTCCGGAAGGAACCGGACATGAACGTCACCACCAGCTACGGCACCTGGGCCAACCACGGCGACCGGCGCAACGCGTCCGTCGAGGCCACCATCCTGGACGCCATCAACGGCGGCGACAGCGACTGGCAAGAGCGCATGGAGACCAGCGGCGCCCTGGACCGCATCGCCGACGACTACCGCGACGCCATCGACGACGCCCTCCCCGAGGGGATCTCGATCTCCGGTAACGAGTTCATCGGCCTGCACCACACTGACCCCGACTACACCGACGCCATCGGCGACTTCGACATCCGTGCAGCGATCGAGGACATCGACCTCTACGCGATCATTCAGAAGCACGACGTGGACAACTGACAGCCACCGCCCCGGCGACGTTCGCCGGGGCTCCCTGCTGCCCGGAGGCACCAAATATGACCGAGTACACCGACCCGCCCGGCATGCCCGAGGACGAGAGGATGACTGCCGCAGAGTTCAAAGTCGTCCGCGAGTTCCTCGGCCTCACAGGCGACTGGCTCGCTGGCCACCTCGGCGTCTCATCGCGCACCGTCCGGCACTGGGAGCAAGGCAAGTTCGCAATCCCCGACGGGGTACGCCTCGCCGTAGAGGACCTGGAGCAGCGCACCGCCGGGTTCGTGTCCGGCATCGTTGCGAAGCTGATGGACGTTCCCGACCCGGCGCTCATCACCTACCGAGACGACGAGGAGTACCGCGCAGCCCATCCCGACATGGAGTTCCCTGCGTCCTGGCATCGCGCCGTGATCGCCCGGGTAGCTCAGGAAGTCCCGGCCGTGTCCATCGTCTTCGCTGACGAGGTGCCCGCCTAGGCCGCCTTCGCGACCTCTCCGCGCACCGCCGCAGCCCACTCCGTGACCAGCTGCTCGTACAGCTCGCGCTGCTCCGGGCGCAGCCTCACCGCAGGGCACGACCACATGGCACGGATCTGCCGGTTGATCTCGTCAGCAGAGCGCACGGGGCCACGGTCGGCAGGAGCGGGAGGCATGAGATCAGTTTATGAGCCAGGTCTGACACCGGACCACGATGATCACGAGACGGCATATGCCGTGTCAGGAGACTGGCTCAGCCCCGTGCGCGCGAGCGATGTCGTCGATCCGCTTGGCGAGGTCGAAGTCGGCGACGGTCAGCTTGTGGCTGGCGTCGTGCGTGGTGATCCCGAACCGGATCTGTCCCCACCGCAGGTCGATGTCTGCGTGGTGTCCGATGAGGCGCTCGACGTCGGCGACGTGCACGATCATTGCGACGCCGCCGTGGTAGCGGATCCGGAACGTGCGGGTGATCTCATCCCGGTCACGTTGCCACCCGGGCGCCCCGTCGAGCGCGATCACGATCTCGTCTTCGGTCAGCGGTACCGGGTTCTCCGCCACGCTCAGCTCCCCTCCGTCACGGGCGCCAGAACCTCCGCAAGATCCCGGCCGACCGGAGCATCCTGCCACGGCCGCATCGACCGCTGAAGAGCCCCCAACTCCCTGCGCATCCTGGCCGATCGCGTCTCCGTCGCAATGCCGGCCACTTCCCGTGCGATGTGCAGGGCCTGGTCCGGGTCGCCGGCGCCGGCCGCGGCGGTCGCCTGCCGAGCCATGTAGACGCCACGGTCACGGCGGGCTGTCTCGGGGACGACCGCGAGCACCTGGCCCCACAGTGCGCCGGCCTCGACTCCGAGCCCCAACCGGCCGTAGCAGGTGGCGCGTTGCACCTCCAGGTAGCCGGGGGTGCGGCGGCACGCATTACCCCACGGCAGGTCGTCGTCGACGCGGGGCAGGAGCTGGTCGGCCTGGTCGATGAGCCGGTCCACAGCGGTGCGGTCGCCGATGAGGCTGGAGCCGTGCGCCTGCTGCTGCATCGCCATGATCCGCACCTTCGGCACCAGGCGCCGAGAGTCGTCGAGCGCGGCCTCGCACAGGTCGACGACCGCCGGCCCGTCGCCCAAGTCGGTGCGCACCTGTGCCTGGTTCACGAGGGAGTAGCCGATCAGGTGCGGGTCGCGGGATCGCATCGCGATCTCCTGCGTCACCCCGCGCCAGAACGAGGCGCCGTCCATGTCGCCGGCATCCTGGTACAGCCAGCCCACCAGCGCCGCATACGCCGCACCCACCCTCAGCAGACCCCGCCGCGTCTCCCCGGTCGCCGACCGCACCAGCTTGTCGATGAGCTGGTACTGCGCGGACACGGTGCCGATCAGATCGTGCGGGCCGAGGAACATGTCCGCCCGGTAGTGGCCCTCCAACTGCTCCTGAAAGTAGGTGATCAGGGCGGGGTCGACGTGCTGCGGGGCGATCGGGCCGGCGACTAGCGCGGCAGCAGTCACGGAGATGAAGCCGCGGCGTTTCATGTCGTCCTCACGGTGATGCTCGGGCCGGATCCAGCCCGGCGGGGTGGTGAAGCCGAGATCCTCGGGCCACTGCCCGAACGCGTCGTGCAGCACCATCGCCGTCTCGTCGCTCGGCCAGCCCGGCTTCTGCCCTTCCCAGCGCCGCCACGTGCGCGCCGACACAGTGAAGTGCGGATCGTCCAGAAGCCGTTGGCCGAGCAGCTGGATCTCCTCGGCGGCCCGTTCCGCCGAGCGCCAGCCCTTGCGTAAGCGGGCGGCCCGCAGTGCGTCGTTGCGGCCCATGCGGTCAGTGTGCGCTGTCATCGCCCGTACTTTCGGCCATGGCCGCGACGTGGCCACGCGTGGCCATCGGACGGCCTATCTCCCGTCTGACGTGCACACCCATCATCGACCTGTGACCACACCGCGTACAGCAAACGCAGCAATCAGCAGCCGAAAGAGGCCGGTTCAGCTCCCGCCGCTCGGCAAGCTGAGCGAACCGCAGATACGCGGACGCGACTGCGTGTGGTGCTCGATCACCCTGGCGCCCGGCCGTGTTGTCGACCTCGGCGAGCAGTATGCGCGCCGGGCCGGCCAGCGCTTCGCCTGGTTCCCGCGCGCGTGCAGCAGATGCGGCAAGGAGGGCTCGTCGTGAAGATGCCGGACCCGCAGCAGTTGAAGCGGAGGCCGACCGGCTTGCCGTGCCAGCATCCGCATCCGAGCGGCGCCCCGTACTGCACCGAGTCGGAGTGGCATAGGGGCGATCACTATCACTGGCCGTCGAAGACCCGGTGGCCGAACAACGCGGCGCAACCGTCCGCCCTGCGGCAGGGCGACTGAGACCCCCGCCCGCCGCAAGGAGCGCCCACCTTCCGGGGGCGTGATGGCAGCGGCGGGCGGGCCTTGACCAGTGGTTGCACGTTCGGTCACATTCGCGCCCCGTGTGAATGCGGCCTACAAACATCTCCTCCGCAATCGCTTTCCGGCCAGTGGAATATGCGATTTACTCTCCTGACCGATCCATGAGAGACAGGGCAGGGCTGGCCCAAACCCCGCCGGTACATGCCCTAGCGCAGGAGGTCTGCAGCAGGAACACGGAGCTCCTTGGCAATCAGCAACAGGTGATCAAGGAGGGTGGAGTACGCGCCGGTTTCCAGCCGGTTGACTGTCTTGCGATCCAACCCGACGAGGTGTCCTAGCTCTTCTTGGGTCAGGCCTCGCTCGCTTCGGGCGTCGCGGACTCGGCTGCCGATCTCCCGGCGGCGCTGAAGCACCCACTCAGGAATCGGATCAACAGGCACGTGCCAACCGTGTAGCTGGCAAGATCCATTGTCAGTACCAACGATGGTACAAAGTTGATCAACATGACTCGGCTCGCCCGGACCCCGCGAGCAACCAGCTCCGCCCGCCCTAGTCCCGGTGGAGGGGACAGGGGCGGGCGGTAGTCGGTCAGCGTATGGCAAGCATGTTCGGGCGCCCAGGTCTGGCGTCCGCCACATACCCCGTCCTTGGCGCGATTGCGTCGCACCCAGGGCGGGTCGGTGAGGGTCGCGTAGGTGCATCCGCGCCCCGCCGTAGACGCCAACGATTCGTCAAGGCGTCCCGCCCCGGCCCTCGTTGAGGGTCGGGGCGGTCTACTGTCAGCAGCAGAACGCCCCCGTCGACAGATACGACGGGGGCGCCTCCAGTGGAGTCGAGGCTCCACCGACGGCGCCGTAACGCCGTCGACCATCTTCCCCACCGGTCCTCAGGTGGGGGGTGCATCAGGGACTGCGCGATGAGCGCGCGCCCTCCCCGGTGATCACGACCATAGGCGCTGACACACCTGACCGGAACCGCGCTGACGGCTCATCACCCCTTTGGAGGACACATGATCGAATCGACGTTGTGGCAGGGATGTGGAATTCCACAGACTTCGGCAACTGAAAACGGGCCCCTCGTGATCACGAGAGACCCGCTTCGACCTGGGATTTAAACCCGGTGGGCGCGGACGGTTTCGAACCGCCGACATCCGCCTTGTAAGGACTAGACTCCCTCGAATGTGGACTCTCTATCCGTTGATGTGAATGGATGT
>NZ_FNFF01000035.1 GCF_900100315.1 Streptomyces indicus | reverse complement strand
CCCCTCGAGGGGTTAAGGCTCCCAGTAGACGACTGGGTTGATAGGCCGGATGTGGAAGCCCTGTAAGGGGTGGAGCTGACCGGTACTAATAGGCCGAGGGCTTGTCCTCAGTTGCTCGCGTCCACTGTGTTGGTTCTGAAACCACGAACAACCCCGTTGTGCCACACGACGGTGCGGTTGTCAGTTTCATAGTGTTTCGGTGGTCATAGCGTGAGGGAAACGCCCGGTTACATTCCGAACCCGGAAGCTAAGCCTCACAGCGCCGATGGTACTGCAGGGGGGACCCTGTGGGAGAGTAGGACGCCGCCGAACTTGAATTGGGAAAACCCCCGCACCATTTTTGGTGCGGGGGTTTTCTGCGTTTCGGGCTCCTTCGGCCCACCCCCTGGCCGCCGGCCGCCGCCACGGAGGGTAAGGTCATGGGGCATCGTAGGAACGTTCCCACAGGAGGCCCCCGAGGTGGAGGTCCAGGAAACCCGTGTGCAGACCGACCGGGTCTTCACCATCCCGAACATCCTCAGCATGGCGAGGCTGCTCGGCGTACCTCTCTTCCTGTGGTTGATCCTCAGGCCCGTCTTCGGTGGTCCCAACAGTGACGTCTGGGCCCTGATCGTCCTGATGCTCAGCGGTATCAGCGACTATCTCGACGGGAAGCTCGCGCGGCGCTGGAATCAGATCAGCAATCTCGGCCGGCTGCTCGATCCTGCCGCCGACCGTCTGTACATCCTGTCGACATTGGTCGGGCTCACCTGGCGCGAGATTCTGCCGCTGTGGCTGACTTTGGTGCTGCTCGCGCGCGAAGCGGTCCTGCTGGTGATGGTGGGAATCCTCCGCCGGCACGGCTATCCGCCGCCGCAGGTGAACTTCCTCGGGAAGGCAGCCACGTTCAACCTGATGTATGCCTTCCCGTTGTTGCTGCTCAGCGATACAAGTGGCTGGCTAGGGACTCTCGCTGCTATTTTCGGATGGGCGTTCGCAGGGTGGGGTACAACCCTCTACTGGTGGGCAGGGATCCTCTATGTGGTTCAGGTCCGCCGGCTCGTCCGGGCGGACGCCAGGGCCGACTGAGCCCGCCGGATTCCGGTGGCGCTGTGCAGCGGCTGGAGCGCCCGCACTGCGTCCGACCGACCTGAGTGGTCGTTTGCGGATGGGCTGAGTCGGTTAGACCGTCGTCTCTTCAAGGAGGACGCTTCCGACATGAAGGCCGTCGTGATGGCCGGAGGCGAAGGCACACGCCTTCGCCCCATGACCTCGAGCATGCCCAAGCCGCTTCTGCCTGTGGCCAACCGGCCCATCATGGAGCACGTGCTACGGCTGCTCAAGCGGCATGGGCTGAACGAAACCGTCGTCACCGTGCAATTCCTCGCCTCATTGGTGCGGAATTACTTCGGTGACGGGGAAGAGCTCGGAATGGAGCTCACCTATGCCAATGAGGAGAAGCCACTCGGCACGGCGGGGAGTGTCAAGAACGCCGAGGACGCCCTGAAGGATGACGCATTCCTGGTCATCTCCGGTGACGCGCTCACTGACTTCGACCTCACCGAGCTCATCAATTTCCACAAGGAAAAGGGTGCGCTTGTCACCGTGTGTCTGACGCGGGTGCCCAATCCTCTTGAATTCGGCATCACCATCGTCGATGAGGAGGGCAAGGTCGAGCGCTTCCTCGAGAAGCCGACCTGGGGGCAGGTCTTCTCGGACACGGTGAACACGGGCATCTACGTGATGGAGCCCGAGGTGTTCGACTATGTCGATCCGGATGTGCCGGTCGACTGGTCGGGCGATGTCTTCCCGCAGCTCATGAAGGAGGGCAAGCCCATCTACGGGTTTGTCGCCGAGGGCTACTGGGAGGACGTCGGCACCCACGAGAGCTACGTCAAGGCGCAGGCCGACGTGCTCGAGGGCAAGGTCGACGTGGAGATCGACGGCTTCGAGATCTCCCCGGGCGTATGGGTGGCGGAGGGCGCCGAGGTGCACCCGGACGCCGTGCTGCGCGGTCCGCTGTTCATCGGCGACTACGCAAAGATCGAAGCCGGTGTGGAGATCCGCGAGCACACCGTCATCGGATCCAACGTGGTCGTGAAGAGCGGGGCCTTCCTCCATCGCGCCGTCGTCCACGACAACGTGTACATCGGGCCGCACAGCAATCTGCGGGGCTGCGTCGCCGGGAAGAACACCGATGTGATGCGGGCCGCGCGGATCGAGGACGGGGCCGTCATCGGCGACGAGTGCCTCGTCGGTGAGGAATCGATTGTTCAGGGGAACGTCCGGGTCTACCCGTTCAAGACAGTCGAAGCCGGCGCGTTCGTCAACACTTCGGTGATCTGGGAGTCCCGCGGTCAGGCCCACTTGTTCGGCGCCCGCGGTGTGTCCGGCATCCTCAATGTCGAGATCACTCCCGAGCTGGCGGTGCGCCTGGCCGGCGCGTACGCCACCACGCTCAAGAAGGGCTCCACCGTCACCACCGCGCGCGACCACTCGCGAGGCGCGAGGGCGCTGAAGCGTGCGGTGATCTCCGCGTTGCAGGCCAGCGCCATCGACGTACGCGACCTGGAGAACGTGCCGCTGCCGGTGGCCAGGCAGCAGACCGCACGCGGCAGCGCCGGCGGGATCATGATCCGGACGACACCAGGGGTGCCGGACTCCGTCGACATCATGTTCTTCGACGGGCGCGGAGCGGACCTCTCCCAGGCGGGACAGCGCAAGCTGGATCGCGTCTACGCACGTCAGGAGTACCGACGGGCGTTCCCGGGGGAGATCGGTGATCTGCACTTCCCGTCGAGCGTCTACGACTCGTACACGGGCTCTCTGCTGCGCAACGTCGATACGACCGGGGTCGAGGAGTCCGGGCTCAAGGTCGTGGTCGACGCGTCGAACGGCAGCGCGGGGCTCGTACTGCCCAGTCTCCTGGGGCGGCTGGGCGTCGATGCCCTGACCATCAACCCCGGTCTCGACGAGTCCAGGCCCACCGAGACCGCGGATGCGCGCCGGTCGGGGCTGATGCGGCTCGGGGAGATCGTGGCCTCGGCGCGGGCGGCCTTCGGCGTCCGGTTCGACCCGGTCGGCGAACGGCTGTCGCTCGTCGACGAGAAGGGGCGGATCGTCGAGGACGACCGGGCGCTGCTCGTGATGCTCGACCTCGTGGCGGCCGAGCGGCGCAGCGGCCGGGTGGCGCTGCCGGTGACGACGACCCGTATCGCCGAGCAGGTGGCCGCGTATCACGGCACCCAGGTGGACTGGACGACCACGTCGCCCGACGACCTCACGCGGGTCGGCGGCGGTGAGGCGACGATCTTCGGCGGTGACGGCCGTGGCGGCTTCATCGTGCCGGAGTTCAGCAGCGTCTTCGACGGTACGGCCGCGTTCGTGCGGCTGATCGGTCTGGTGGCGCGTACGCAGCTCACGCTCAGCCAGATCGATGCCCGTATCCCGCGGGCCCACGTCCTGAAGCGGGATCTCGCGACCCCGTGGGCGGTCAAGGGGCTCGTGATGCGGCGGGTCGTGGAGGCCGCGGGTGACCGGTCCGTGGACACCACGGACGGTGTGCGGGTGGTCGAGGCGGACGGGCGCTGGGTGATGGTCCTGCCCGACCCGGCGGAGGCGGTCACGCATCTGTGGGCCGAAGGCCCCGACGACGCCTCCGCGCAGGCACTCCTCGACGAGTGGTCGGCGGTCGTGGACAGCGCCGGGCGCTGATCTTCGCCGCGCGCCGGACTGTGGCAGATCAGCCGCAGTCCGGCGCGCCGGTGGGGCCATTCGGAGGTACGGGGCGCGACGTGCGACGATGTGCGGCATGCCGCAGCAGCCCCCCGTTCGGAGCACCGATTCGCGCCCCCCGCGCCTTGACGCTTCGATGTCGCTGCTCACCAATGTGATGGACCACAGCCTCGACGACGGTTACGCCGAGGCGGCCGCCCGCAAGCAGGCCCAGGGCGAGGGCGGACTGCCCCGTACGTTGCGGGCCAAGCTGGGCCTCGCGGCGGGACTCGTGCTCGCCGCCCTGGTGGTCACCGTGGGCGCGGCGCAGGCGCGGGTGGCCGCTCCCGTGATCGCCAAGGAGCGGCAGGAGCTGATCGACCGGATCGAGCGCGAGTCGGCCGCCGCCGACCGCCTCGAGGACGACGTCGACGAACTGCGGCAGGACGTGGAGCAGCGCCGCAGCCGCGCGCTCGACGAAGACGGCAGCGACCAGGGCGAGTTGGTGTCGCTGCTCGCAGGGGACACCGAAGTGACCGGTCCCGGCGTGAAGCTCGTCGTGGACGATGCCGGCGGCGGCAGTGGGGGCGGCGACGGGCCGCGGGGCGAGACGGGCTTCTCGGACAACGGCCGGGTGCGCGACCGCGACATGCAGCAGGTCGTCAACGGCCTCTGGGCGTCCGGCGCCGAGGCGATCTCGATCAACGGGCAGCGGCTGACCGCCCTGTCCGCGATCAGGGCGGCCGGCGACGCGATACTGGTCGACAACAAGCCGCTCGCGCCCCCCTACACGGTCCTCGCCATCGGTGACGGCAAACAGCTGAGCACCAAGTTCCAGGACAGTGCGGACGGGCTCTACCTGCACGCGCTGAAGGAGAACTTCGGCATCAGGGCGGACATCTCCGTAGAGGAAGAACTGCGGCTGCCGGCTGCGCCGAGCCTGATCGTACGAACCGCAGAGCCGAAAGCAGGGAAGGGCACATCGTGATCGCCGTACTGGGCCTCGTCGTGGGCGTCGTCGTCGGACTCTTCGTCCGGCCCGAGGTGCCCGCAGTGGTCGAGCCGTATCTCCCGATCGCGGTGGTCGCCGCGCTCGACGCGGTGTTCGGAGGGCTCCGCGCGATGCTCGACGGCATCTTCGACGACAAGGTGTTCGTGGTGTCGTTCCTGTCGAACGTCGTGGTCGCCGCGCTGATCGTGTTCCTCGGCGACAAGCTGGGCGTGGGCGCGCAGTTGTCGACCGGTGTGGTCGTGGTGCTCGGCATCCGGATCTTCTCCAACGCCGCGGCCATCCGCCGCCACGTGTTCCGGGCGTGAGGCCGATGAGTTCCGACGAGACCCACGCAACTCCCGTACCGGACGCAACTCCCGCGCCGGACGCCACGTCCGAACCCGAACTGACCGGCCGGCAGCGGCTGTTGCGCAGCCTGTGGCCGCCCAAGGCGTCGCGGGCGCAGCTGATCGTGGCGCTGCTGCTGTTCGTGCTCGGTCTCGGACTCGCCATCCAGGTGCGGTCGAACAGCGAGAGCAGCGCGCTGCGCGGAGCGCGTCAGGAAGATCTTGTGCGCATCCTCGATGAACTGGATGACCGCACACAACGTCTAGAAGACGAGAAGCAGCGCCTGGACGACCAGCGGACCGAGCTGGAGAACAGCTCGGATCAGGCCGAAGAGGCGCGCAAGCAGACACTGGAGAAGGAGCGGCAACTCGGGGTACTCGCAGGGACGGTGGCGGCCGAAGGCCCCGGGATCACCGTGACCGTCACCGACGGCAAGGGTGCGGTCGAGGCGGACATGCTGCTCGACGCGATCCAGGAGCTGCGTGCCGCGGGCGCCGAGGCGATCCAGATCAACGATGTGCGGGTGGTGGCCAACACCTACCTCACGGACGGATCGGACGGTGTCGAGGTCGACGGACGCGCGATCACCGCGCCGTACCGCTTCAAGGTCATCGGCAAGGCGCAGGATCTCGAACCGGCTCTGAACATCCCCGGAGGTGTCGTGCAGACGCTGGAGAAGGAGCAGGCCACGGTGGAAGTGACGCGCGGCGAGAAGATCGTCGTGGATGCCTTGCGACGGGTGAATCGTCCTGACTACGCTCGGTCGTCCTCCCAGTGAGCCGCGTGTGTGTCACAGGCCGTCGGCGAGGGCAGGAGGTTGCGGGGGGTCGGCGCACCGGAAGGGTGTCGCGTGGTGGAAACTGTCCGGAGGTTGCGGACGTTGAGAAGGTGTCTGCGTCACCGGTGTACGCCGGTGTGAGCAGCCAGGGTTCGTCCTGCCCCACGGGCGGGTCTGTTTCGGTCAAGGGGAATCGCCCGTGAAGTTGTTTCAGAAGTTGTTCGGCAAGAGCTCGCGCGAGGACGGCAACAATGCCGCCCGGCACCGGGCTCCGCGCCACGCCGAGCCCGAGGGCCAGGGTGGCGAACGGCCGCTGTTCCGCGATCAGGTGGGCGGCCCCGGCGGTGACATTTCGGGCGCTCCGGGCGCGTCTTCTGTTGACCCTGCCGTGTCCGGCGGCATAGGTTTCACGGAACCATCAACCTCAAGTACGGGTGGAGAGTTCGGCGCCGGCCCGTATGCGTCCCACGCCCCCGCGGGGCACCCGCGGCAGGAGGATCCGTCCATGTCGGCCCTGGTGTGTACGAGGTGCGGCAACCGGAACGCCGAGGCCAGCCGGTTCTGCTCCAACTGCGGTGCGCCCCTGCGGGCCGCAGGCGGCGAGCGGCCCTCCGAGACGACCTCGACGATCTCGATCTCGGGACTCGAGGCGTACGAGGCGGAGGTGACGGGGCAGACCCCGACGCCGGGCCTGTCTCCGGAGGCCCAGGCCGCCGTCGACGCGCTTCCGCTCGGTTCGGCACTGCTCGTCGTGCGGCGCGGCCCCAACTCGGGCAGCCGCTTCCTGCTGGACGGTGAGCTGACCACGGCCGGCCGTCATCCGCAGAGCGACATCTTCCTCGACGACGTGACCGTGTCCCGCCGTCATGTGGAGTTCCGCCGCGGCGCGGACGGGATCTTCACCGTCTCCGACGTGGGCAGCCTCAACGGCACCTATGTCAACCGTGAGCGCATCGACGCGGTGCAGCTCTCCAACGGGGACGAGGTGCAGATCGGCAAGTACCGCCTGGTCTTCTACGCGAGCCAGCGGGCCATCTGACCTTCCAGGGAAGGCCCATGCTTCACACACCGAGGGGCGGTGCCGGCGGCGGCACCGCCACCGCGGACGGCGGGCTCGTCAGCATCGGACAGGTGCTGAACCTGCTGCGCGAGGAGTTTCCCGAGGTCTCCATCTCCAAGATCCGTTTCCTGGAGTCCGAGGGGCTCGTCGAGCCGCAGCGCACCCCGTCCGGCTATCGGAAGTTCAGTTCCGGGGACGTAGAGCGCCTCGCCCAGGTGCTGCGGATGCAGCGCGACCACTATCTGCCGCTGAAGGTCATCCGCGAGCATCTGGATGCCGTGGAGCGCGGTGAACAGCCGGTGGTCCCGCTGGGGCAGCAGCGCAGCGCGGAATCGGACCTCTCGGAGGGCTTCGAGCTGCCGAGGGAGCCGTCGACCGTGGGCCGGATCAGCCGGGCCACGCTGCTCGCGGCCGCCGGCGTCGAGGCCGAGCAGCTCGACGAGTGGGAGTCGTACGGGCTCATCACGCCCTCGGCCGAAGGCGACTACGAGGCCGAGAGCGTGCAGATCGCACAGCTGGTCGTCGAACTGGGAAGTTCCGGGATCGAGCCACGGCATCTGCGGGCCATGAAAGCCTCCGCCGAGCGCGAGGCCGGACTGGTGGACCAGGTGGTCGCTCCGCTGCGCAGGCACCGGAATCCGCAGACCAGGACCCATGCCGAAGCCCGTACGAAGGAGCTGGCGGCGCTCACGATCAAGCTCCATGCGGCCCTCGTGCAGTCAGCGCTCAGGGTACGCCCGTAGGGGCTGAGGGGGAGCCCGACTACCCAAACCGGGCGGCCAGGTCCTAGGGTTGCTGTGTGAATGAGCTCGACGTTGTCGGTGTCCGGGTCGAAATGCCCTCCAACCAACCGATCGTGCTCCTGCGTGAAGTGGGCGGCGATCGCTACCTCCCCATCTGGATCGGACCGGGGGAGGCGACCGCGATCGCCTTCGCACAGCAGGGCATGGCCCCCGCACGGCCGCTGACGCACGACCTGTTCAAGGACGTGCTCGAAGCCGTGGGCCAGGAGCTCACAGAAGTGCGCATCACCGACCTTCGGGAAGGTGTCTTCTACGCAGAGCTGGTCTTCGCGAGCGGGGTCGAGGTCAGTGCGCGTCCGTCGGACGCCATAGCGCTGGCCCTGCGCACGGGAACGCCGATCTACGGCAGTGACGGAGTCCTCGACGACGCCGGGATCGCCATTCCCGACGAGCAGGAGGACGAGGTCGAGAAGTTCCGCGAGTTCCTCGACCAGATCTCGCCCGAGGACTTCGGGACCAACAGTCAGTGACGCCGTCGGTTCCCGAGCCGCTGGAGGGCATTCGGCTAGCCTTTCCACGCCGCGCGGCGGGGCAAACCACACTTCGGGTGATTATCACTCGGCGTGCCGAGTGTGGCGTTCGTTGACGTGCTCCTGGGTACTGCCTACCGTCGAGAAGGCAGGTCAAGGACGGAGGCCGACGTGAGAAGCAGCGACGGTACGGCTGGGGGTGCCCCTGGACGCAGTCCGGGGGAGGGTGGTCCGTATCCGCTCCACAGTGGCGCGCCCGGTCACGCTGCGCAGCGGCCGGCGGGGGCGCGGGGGGCCGGCGCGCGCGGGAACAGCGATGCGCCGTCCGAACAGGTCGGCTACCGCGGACCCACCGCCTGTGCGGCGGCCGGGATCACCTACCGGCAGCTGGACTACTGGGCGCGGACGGGCCTGGTGGAGCCGAGTGTGCGCGCCGCCTTCGGCTCGGGGACGCAGCGGCTCTACAGTTTCAGGGACGTCGTCGTCCTGAAGATCGTGAAGCGGTTCCTGGACACCGGGGTCTCGCTGCAGAACATCCGCGCGGCCGTGCAGCATCTGCGCGAGCGCGGATTCGCGGACCTCGACCGGATGACGCTGATGAGCGACGGGGCCACGGTGTACGAGTGCACCTCGCCCGACGAGGTCGTCGATCTGCTCCAGGGCGGCCAGGGGATCTTCGGGATCGCCGTGGGGGTCGTCTGGCGCGACGTGGAGGCCGCGCTGGCGCAGCTGCACGGCGAGCGCGTCGACACCGGTGAGACGCTGATCGGGCACAACCCGGCGGATGAGCTGGCGCGGCGGCGCAATCGCGCGGTGTAAGGCCCGCTTCCTGGCGGTCCGTGGTCCGGCTTTTCGATTTCTGACGCGCGGCCCCGGTGCATTCCGGGGCCGTTGTCAGTGCCGTAGGGCAGCATCGGTTCTGTGAGAGCGGCGCCCACGATTCTGCACCTCGACATGGATGCCTTCTACGCTTCGGCGGAGCAGGCGGCCAAGCCGAGCCTGCGCGGAAAAGCCGTGATCGTGGGCGGGCTCGGGCCGCGCGGGGTCGTGGCCACCGCTTCGTACGAAGCACGCAAGTTCGGGGTGCACTCGGCGATGCCGATGGGGCAGGCGCGGCGGCTCGCGCCGCATGCCGCCTACCTGGTGCCGAGGTTCGGTCTCTACCGGGACATCAGCGAGCAGGTCATGGCGCTGCTCAGGGAGCTGTCGCCGCTGGTGGAGCCGCTGAGCCTGGACGAGGCGTTCGTGGACCTGGAGGCCGGCGGGGTCGCGTCGGACACCGCGTCCGCGCTGGCCGTGGGGGAGAAGCTGAGGGCCGACATACGGGCCGTCACGGGCCTGACGGGATCGGTGGGGCTCGCCGCGTCCAAAATGCTCGCGAAGATCGCCTCCGAGGAGGCCAAACCCGACGGGCTGCGCCTGATCGAGCCCGGGACGGAGCGGGAGCTGCTCGCGGACAAGTCCGTGCGGATCCTGCCCGGCGTGGGACCCGCGACCGGGGACCATCTGCGGCGGGCCGGCATCACGACGGTCGGGGACATCGCCGAGGCCGGTCAGGACGAGCTCGTACGGCTGCTGGGGAAGGCGCACGGCGGGCACCTGTACGCGATGGCCCTGGCGGTGGACGAGCGGCCCGTGGTGGCCGAGCGGGAGACCAAGTCGGTGTCCGTCGAGGACACCTTCGACGTGGACATCCACGACCGCGTGCGCGTCCGCCTCGAGGTGGACCGGCTGGCCGAGCGCTGTGTGCAGCGGCTGCGGGCCGGGGGCCACTCGGGGCGCACGGTGGTCCTCAAGGTGCGGCGCTACGACTTCTCGACCCTCACGCGGTCCGAGACGCTGCGCGGGCCGACCGACGATCCCGCGGTCGTACGGGAGGCGGCGGCGCGACTGCTCGAATCGGTGGACACGACCGGTGGGGTGCGGCTCCTCGGCGTGGGGGTCAGCGGTCTGGCCGACTACACGCAGGAGGACCTGTTCGCCCAGGCGCAGGCCGCCGAGGCCGAGGCGAAGGCGCTCGCGGCCGGGGAGGCCGAGGCGGAGAGCGGGGACACGGAGGGTGCGGAGACGCCGCCTCCGGCCGGTGCGGAGGCGGCTGAGCCGGCCCCTGCGGAGCGGCGGTGGTACGCCGGGCACGATGTGCGGCATGCCGTCCACGGGCCCGGCTGGGTGCAGGGCAGCGGGCTCGGAAGGGTGACCGTGCGGTTCGAGACACCGGGGTCCGCGCCCGGGCGCGTGAAGACTTTCCGGGTCGACGATCCGGAGCTGGAGCCGGGGGAGCCGTTGCCGCTGGTGGCGTCCGGGGAGTGAGGGTGTGGGGCGTCCCGTGTCCGGCGGGCGGGTGTGGGGCGTCCCGTGTCCGGCGGGCGGGTGCGGGGCGTCCGCCCCGGGCACGGGGAGTGGGTGCGAGGTGTCCGCGGGCTGGGCGCCCCGCCCAGGCACGCTGAGTCGGTGCGAGGTGTCCGCGAGGGCTATTCGCCGGCGATCTGGCCGAAGTCGCGGTCCTCGGCAGGCGGCGGGGCATCGTCGGTGAGCGAGATGCCGTAGTGGTGGTAGAGCTGCAGCTCCTGCTCGGGGGAGAGATGGCGGCCGACGCCGAAGTCGGGGGCGTCCTTGATCAGCGATCTCTCGTACGGGACGTGCAGGGTGCCCTCGACCAGCTCACTGGGCTCCAGCGGCACGAAGGCGTCCCGGCTGAACAGGCCCGTGCGTATCGCGGCCCACTCGGGGACGCCGGTCGCGTCGTCGAGATAGACCTCGTCCACGGTGCCGAGTCGGGCACCGTTGCGGTCGAAGGCCTTGCGGCCGATCAGGCTGCGCGGGTCGATGTCGGTCTGCACGGTGCCTCCACGTGGTGCGCAAAGCCGGTTCGCAAAGTCATGCGGATTCCCTGATTCCCTACGAAAGAGCACATTCGGGCGCGGGGCCACTCGGGGAGGAAGGGGCCGTACGGGCGGAATCGAGCTGTGTGCCCGCTGGTAGGCTGGCAGACGGCTGCTGACCCCGTGCGGGAGAGCTCTTCGAGTCCGGTGAAACTGCCGGCCGGAGGCGCCGAAGGAGCAAATCCTCCCCGGAATCTCTCAGGCACCCGTACCGCACGGACGAGGTCACTCTGGAAAGCAGGGCGGGCGTCGACGGCTTCCGCTCTCACCGACGGTGAAAGCCGGACCGTGTGCATCACGTACGTCGTGTGTCACGGACCGGTGAAACTCTCAGGTTGAGATGACAGAGGGGGAGGCCGTCCGGGTACCCGCGCCGTGGTACCCCTCGCAGGTCGCATTCGACCAGGAGGCCTCCGTAATGACCGCCAACCGCATCCCGCTCCACGAGCTCGAGCGCGGCATCCCCTTCGAGCAGCGCCACATCGGCCCCGACGCCGAGGCCCGCGCCAAGATGCTCGCCCAGGTCGGCTACGGCTCGCTCGACGAGCTGACCGCGGCCGCGGTGCCCGACGTGATCAAGAGCGCCGACGCGCTCGACCTGCCCGAGGGGCGCACCGAGGCCGAAGTCCTCGCGGAACTGCGCACGTTGGCCGACCGCAACCAGGTGCTCGCACCGATGATCGGTCTCGGCTACTACGGCACGTTCACGCCGCCGGTGATCCTGCGCAACGTCATGGAGAACCCGTCCTGGTACACGGCGTACACCCCGTACCAGCCGGAGATCTCGCAGGGCCGGCTCGAGGCGCTGCTCAACTTCCAGACCGTGGTCGCCGATCTGACCGGTCTGCCGACCTCCGGTGCCTCGCTGCTCGACGAGGGCACGGCGGCCGCCGAGGCCATGGCGCTCGCGCGCCGCGTCGGCAAGGTCAAGCAGGGTGTCTTCCTGGTCGACGCCGACGCGCTGCCGCAGACCATCGCCGTGATCGAGACCCGTGCCGAGCCGACCGGGGTCGAGGTCGTCGTCGCCGACCTCTCGCAGGGCATCCCGGCCGAGGTCGCCGAGCGCGGTGTGTTCGGCGTGCTGCTCCAGTACCCGGGCGCCTCCGGTGCCGTGCGGGACCTCAAGCCCGTCATCGAGCAGGCGCACGAGCTCGGGGCGATCGTCACCGTCGCCGCCGATCTGCTCGCCCTCACCCTGCTCACCTCGCCCGGTGAGCTCGGCGCGGACATCGCCGTCGGTACCACGCAGCGCTTCGGTGTGCCGCTGGGCTTCGGCGGTCCGCACGCCGGCTACATGGCGGTCCGCGAGAAGTTCGCCCGCAGCCTCCCCGGCCGTCTGGTCGGCGTGTCCGTCGACGCCGACGGCAACAAGGCGTACCGCCTCGCGCTGCAGACGCGTGAGCAGCACATCCGCCGTGAGAAGGCCACCAGCAACATCTGTACGGCACAGGTGCTGCTCGCCGTCATGGCCGGCATGTACGCCGTCTACCACGGTCCCCAGGGGCTTGCCGACATCGCGCGTCGTACGCACCGCTACGCCACGATCCTCGCCGAGGGCCTGAAGGCCGGCGGGGTCGAGGTCGTGCACGGGTCGTACTTCGACACCCTCACGCTGCGCGTGCCCGGCCGCGCCGCCGAGGTCGTGTCCGCCGCGCGCGAGGGCGGGGTCAACCTGCACCTCGTCGACGCCGACCACGTCGCCCTGTCCTGCGACGAGACCACCACCCGTACGCAACTGGCAGCCGTCTGGGCCGCGTTCGGTGTCGAGGCCGACATCGAGGCCCTCGACTCGACCGCCGGTGAGGCGCTGCCCGCCGGTCTCCTTCGCACCGACGAGTACCTGACCCACCCGGTCTTCCACGAGCACCGCTCCGAGACCGCGATGCTGCGCTACCTGCGCAAGCTCTCGGACAAGGACTACGCGCTCGACCGCGGCATGATCCCGCTCGGCTCCTGCACCATGAAGCTGAACGCGACCACCGAGATGGAGCCGGTCACCTGGCCCGAGTTCGGCCAGATCCACCCCTTCGCGCCGGCCGAGCAGGCGCAGGGCTACCTCACGCTCATCCGTGAGCTCGAGGAGCGCCTGGCCGAGGTCACCGGCTACGACAAGGTCTCGCTGCAGCCCAACGCCGGTTCGCAGGGCGAGCTCGCCGGTCTGCTCGCGGTCCGCGGCTACCACCGCGCCAACGGCGACGACCAGCGCACCATCTGCCTCATCCCGTCCTCCGCGCACGGCACCAACGCCGCCAGCGCCGTCATGGCCGGCATGAAGGTGGTCGTGGTGAAGACCGCCGACGACGGCGAGATCGACGTCGCGGACCTGCGCGCCAAGATCGAGCAGTACAAGGACGAGCTCGCGGTCCTGATGATCACGTACCCCTCGACGCACGGCGTCTTCGAGGAGCACGTCGCCGACATCTGCGCCCAGGTGCACGAAGCCGGCGGCCAGGTCTACGTGGACGGCGCCAACCTCAACGCCTTGGTGGGCCTGGCCAAGCCGGGCCACTTCGGCGGCGACGTCTCGCACCTGAACCTGCACAAGACCTTCTGCATCCCGCACGGCGGCGGCGGTCCGGGCGTCGGTCCGGTCGCGGTGCGCGAGCACCTCGCGCCGCACCTGCCCAACCACCCGCTGCAACCCGCCGCGGGCCCGGAGACCGGCGTCGGTCCGATCTCGGCTGCGCCCTTCGGCTCGGCCGGCATCCTGCCCATCTCGTGGGCGTACGTACGTCTGATGGGCGGCGAGGGCCTCAAGCGCGCGACGCAGGTCGCGGTGCTCGGCGCCAACTACATCGCCAAGCGCCTCGAGCCGCACTACCCGGTGCTCTACACCGGCCCGGGCGGTCTGGTCGCGCACGAGTGCATCATCGACATCCGGCCGCTCGCCAAGGCGACCGGTGTGAGCGTGGACGACATCGCCAAGCGTCTGATCGACTACGGCTTCCACGCGCCGACGATGTCCTTCCCGGTGGCCGGCACGCTGATGATCGAGCCGACCGAGAGCGAGGACCTGGGCGAGCTCGACCGGTTCTGCGACGCGATGATCGCGATCCGCGCCGAGATCGAGAAGGTGGCCGCGGGCGAGTGGCCGGCCGAGGACAACCCGCTGCACAACGCCCCGCACACCGCGGCGATGCTGGCCGGTGAGTGGGAGCACCCGTACACCCGTGAAGAGGCCGTCTTCCCGGGCGGTCTGGTGGCCGCGGAGAAGTACTGGCCGCCGGTGCGCCGTATCGACCAGGCGTACGGCGACCGTAACCTCGTCTGCTCCTGCCCGCCGCTGGACGCGTACGAGAGCTGAGACATGGCCGCGGCCCGCGAGGGCCGGACATGCGTCAGGGCCGGTTCGGAGAGGTTCTCTCCGGGCCGGCCCTCGGCCGTGCTGGGTGGTGTGCCGCTGTGGATGTCAGGCCGCGCGGACCACCGAGTCGGTGCCCAGCGGCCGGTGCGGGGCGATGATCTGCCCGTCCGGCAGCAGCTCACCGGTGTCCTCGAAGAGCAGGACACCGTTGCACAGCAGGCTCCAGCCCTGCTCCGGGTGGAAGGCCACAAGGAGTGCGGCTTCCCGGTCGGCTGAGTCGGCTGTGGGACAGGCTGGCTGGTGCTGGCACATGGAAGGGTTCTTTCGCTGCGTCGAAGTGGTGATGTGTGTCCCGCGGGTGGATCGGTGTGCTGCGGTGTTCATTGCCGCCCCCCGTTAGGTCGGTCCGGAACCAGTGTTGCCCTACGCGCTCGATTCCGCAGGGATTTACCGGCAGCGCTCCTCACCAGGAAGTGACGCATCACCCGTGCGGACGGTTCAGTCCAACTCCGCGGTCTCATCGGGTGGTTCGGGGTGGCCCGAAGGGGCTAGTCCGCTCGGGCGGTGTTGACCGCCCGCACTGTGGAGGGCGTACGAGGGCTCGAGGGCGGGACATGCGTGTGCCCCGCGAGCGGCTGGATCGCGGGGCACAGGCACACGTGCCGCTGGTGGGCCGGAGGCTCAGACCGCGTGGTCGAGCAGGGGTGTCGGCGTGAGCCGGTGGGTCAGGACCGGCAGGAGCTCCGCCGCGAGATGCGGCCGGTGGGCCGCGATGCCGGGCGGGGCGGGTGCCAACGGGACCAGGAGATCGGTGGGTTCGAGGCGGCCCTCCGTGCCGTCCGAGGCGCAGTCGCTGTGCAGCCACAGCGTCATCATGTACAGCTCGGGCACCGAGAGCAGACGCGGCTGGCAGGGCGACTGCAGGGACTCCGCCTGGCGCAGGGCGCGCTCGGTGGAGGGGAGGTAGGGGCCTTCGAAGAAGTGCGCGAAGGTCCAACCGTCGGCGGTCAGCATGGTGTCGCAGGCGGCCACCGTGCGTCCCTCGCTGCGCAGCAGGAAGCGCCAGCCGGTCAGGCGGGTGCGTGGGGTGCCGGCCTGGTTCAGGACGTGGACGGGCAGCGGGAGTTCGGGAGTGACGGGTCCCTGGGCATTGCGCAGGGACGGGGTGCGCGCCTCGCGTACGGCGGTGGGAGAACCGAGTGCCGCGAGAACGCTGCGCAGGGCCGGCGCGGGAGCCGGGGGGACATGCAGCGGCATGGTGGGTCGCCTCTCATTAGACAGGCTGGTGGCGCGGGGGCAGGTGTGTGCGGACGGCGCTGTCAGCTCTCGGGGCCAGAGGGGCGGGGGATGACCACGTTCCAGTCCGCGAGCGCCAACTCTCTGCCTCGTCCGCGGAGTTTATACGACGTGTGTTCTCGCTATGTTTCGGCTAGCCGTCGCAGGTATTGCGGGCAAGGCGGTATTCGGTCGCCGTGCCGCGGTATTTCTCCCGATTCCCGGCCGGGATTACGGCGCTGACCTCGGCGATGTCCGTACGGGCGGACGGCCGATTCTCGTCGGCTTATTCCACCACTGCCCGCGCCGCAGCAACTGCTGTGTGCCGCATGCCGAGTGAATGTGCCCCGCGTCAATGTGATTGAGGGTACAGCCGGGTGGGCAGATGCGGGGCGTTATCGATCACATTGCCTGGGCATCATCCCCGGTGACACAGTGGCCGTGGACTGCCCAATCGAGGAGGGGACACTTCGATGGGGGAGAAGGTCGCGGCGGGAGCGTTCGACCTGTCCGATCGGCAGCGCTACCGCAGAAAGCTGCAGCAGTGCCTCGCGGGCCTCGCACGCCTTCTGGACGAGAAGCGGTTCGACCGGCCCCGTAATCTGATGGGTCTGGAGATAGAGCTGAATCTCACGGGGCCCGACGGTCTGCCGCGAATGATGAATGCTGAAGTTCTCGAGCGGATCGCCAGCCAGGATTTCCAGACCGAACTCGGCATGTTCAATCTCGAGGTGAACATTCAGCCGCATGCGCTCGGCGGACGCGTTCTGGACCAGCTCGCCGAAGAGCTGCGTACGGGGCTGAACTATGCGCACCGTAAAGCGAATGAAGTGGCGGCCGGGATCGTCATGATCGGAATTCTGCCGACGCTGCGGCAGGACGACCTGGTCTCCGCGAACCTGTCCGCGGTCGACCGCTACATGCTGCTCAACGACCAGATGGTGGCCGCGCGCGGGGAGGACTTCCACCTCGACATCGAGGGGGTCGAGCGGCTCAGCTGCACCTCGGCCTCCATCGCCCCCGAAGCGGCCTGCACCTCGGTCCAGTTGCACCTCCAGGTGACGCCGGGCCGGTTCGCCGACGTGTGGAACGCGGCGCAGGCCGTGGCCGCGGCGCAGATAGCCGTGGGCGCCAACGCGCCCTTCCTGTTCGGGCGTGAGCTGTGGCGCGAGTCCAGGCCGCCCCTGTTCCTTCAGGCCACCGACACCCGACCGCCCGAGCTGCAGGCGCAGGGCGTGCGGCCGCGCACCTGGTTCGGCGAGCGGTGGATCAGCAAGCCGTACGACCTCTTCGAGGAGAATCTGCGCTACTTCCCCGCGCTGCTGCCCATCTGCGACGACGAGGAGCCGCTGCGGGTGATCGAGGCGGGCGGGGTGCCCTCGCTGTCCGAACTCGTCCTGCACAACGGCACGGTGTACCGCTGGAACCGGCCCGTCTACGGCATCGCCGACGGCGTACCGCATCTGCGGGTGGAGAACCGGGTGCTGCCGGCCGGTCCGACCGTCACGGATGTCATCGCCAACGTGGCCTTCTACTACGGCGTGGTGCGGGCCCTCGCCGAGGACGCGCGGCCGGTGTGGTCGCGGCTGCCGTTCGAGGCGGCCGCCGCCAACTTCGACGCCGCCTGCCGGTACGGCATCGACGCCGAGTTCGACTGGCCGCGCCCGGTGCGGTTCGGCGGTGTGGCGCGGGTGCCCGCCGTCGATCTCGTCCGCAACGAACTGCTGCCCCTGGCGTCCGCCGGGCTCGACGCGTGGGGCGTGGCACCGGTGGACCGCGACTACTACCTCGGTGTCATCGAGGAGAGGTGCAGGCAGCGCGTGAACGGGGCGTCCTGGCAGGTGGCCACGTACCACCGCGCCCTGGAGAGCGGCCTGGACCGGGAGGCGGCCCTCGCCGCGACCACGCGCCGCTACTGCGAGCTGATGCACCAGGGCGAGCCGGTGCACACCTGGCCGGTGGGTGTCCTGCCGGATGCGGTGGTGGCGCCGGGCTGAGGAGCGCGCCTTCGTGGGGCGCGGGTGCGGTGCGGGCGCCGTGAACGTGAACCGAGGCGGAGGCGGCGGGCGGCGGGCCGGGGTGCGACCGGCCCGCCCGCTGTGCGGCGCGAAGAGGCGCGTGCGTCGGTACGAGTGTGTGCCTGGGTACGGGCGTGTGCGACGGTGCGAGCGGGTGCGTCAGCCGGCCGCGGCCTGGGCCGCCGCCGTGATCGCCTTGAGGATCACCTCGGGGATCTGCGCCGGGTCCTCGACCTGGTGGCCCGAGCCGCCCGTGGCCTTGGCGATCTCGTCCAGCTCGTGCTGGTCGCCGCCGGGGCCGACCGCGACGGCGATGATCGGCACCGGGCGGTCGGGGTCGACCAGGCCCTCCAGCTGGGAGATCAGGGCGCTGCGGCTGATCGAGCCGGGGTCCTGGTTCTCGCCGTCGGTGACCACCACCACCGCGTTGAACTTGTCGGCCACATGGGTCTTCTGGGCCTGCTTGTACGCGGCGAGTGTCGTGTCGTACAGACCTGTCGCGCCGTTGGGCACCGGCTGGAGCGCGGCGAACGCCGCCCGCAGGCGCTCGCGCTGCGTCGCCCCGTTCCCCGTCTGCTTGCCGAGGCGGTCGGTGGGGACCAGCTCGCGGTAGTCGCGCTTGCCGTCGAGGAGGGTGGAGAACTCCCACAGGCCGAACTCGTCCTCGTTCGTGAACGTGTCGAGGGCCGCGGCGAGCGAGGCCTTGGTGACCTCCATGCGTGGTGCGCCGCGGCCCGGCACCAGCTCGGCCATCGAACCCGACACGTCCACCACGACGGAGATCCGCGCGCTCTGCACGGTGATCGTCCAGACGCCCAGGGTCTCCTGGATCTGCTTCGGGGTGAGTTCCTCACCGGTGTCCGCGACCGGCTGGGCCTCGCTGCCGCCGGCCGCCTTCACCAGACCGCCCGCGGGCGCATTGCGGCCGGTGCGGAAGCCGTGCTCGGCCAGGATCCGCTCGCCCTGCTCCTCGCCGAGGAGCGTCATGAAGCGCAGCGCGGCCCGGCTCTCGTCCGTGGACTGCCGCGGCTCGTCCAGCAGCGCGTACGGGTAGTCGAGCTCGGGCGTGCCGTCCTTCGGATAGAAGAGCTCCAGCTTGCCCGCGTCGGCCGCCGAGGCGTTGTGCTGGAAGGCGGCCTGCTCGGAGACGATCACCGCCTGGTTGCGCTTCGGGTTGCCCTGCTCCGTACCGGAGTCGTCCCGGGCCAGAGTCTCCAGGGCCTGGGCGTCGGTGGGCGAGACGCGCTGCGCGAGCATCTTCGCGGTGGCCGCGATCTGCGCCTCCGCCTCCGCGCCGCCCGCCTTCTGCGCCGAGGCGCTCACCTTGGCCAGGGCGAGCAGGCCCGTGGCGCTGCGGGCCGGGTCGGCGGCGCCGAGCCGGAGCTGGTCGCCCTGTGTGGCCGCGCCCGCCAACTCCGCCCAGGAGTACGTCTTCTTCGGCCAGCCCAGCTTCTTCGCGGCGGTCGGCACCATGCCCATCGTGACCGGCGTCGACGCGATGTTGCCGGTAGGGGTGAGCAGGCTCTCCTCGCCGCGCAGCTGCACCTGCTCCACCCACAGGTCGGAGTCCGGCACCCACACCTCGTACGGACCCGGATCGCCCTCCGAGCGCAGGTACTCCGCGAACTTGGAGGAGTCCTGGGAGGTCACCCGTACATCCATGCAGCGGCCGTCGGAGACGATCTCGTTGTCCCGTGCGTAGTCCGCCGCGTCGGTCAGCGCGGGGGCCATGTCGGGAGCGGCGACCACGTCGATCCGTACGGCGTCGTCCGCGCAGTTGTCGGCGAAGGGCAGCCAGTCGCCGCCCACCGCGTACGCGGCGGTGCCGACGACACCGACGACCAGCACTGTCGAGATCGCGACCATGCGGCGGCGCGGACCCGGGCGCTGCGATCCTGCCGCACTCGCTCGCGATCTGCGGTCCGGCATGTTGTGACGTCCCATGACGCTGGTGCCCCTCCTCGTACGGCTGCACGACGCGTGGGGGTATGTCAGGTCGACACAGGTGCGTGGCGTACTGTCCCCCTGGCCTGTCGCGCACGGTCTTCGTACCTGCTTTCGAGACCCTAGTGGGGCGAGCATGTGCGTGGGGCGTGATTGGTCAACTAAGGCAGGTGTGCAGGTGGAGGCAGGGCTGGTGGCCGGTTCTTTTCCCAGCGAGCCGCTTTCGCGGAGGATTCTCCGGGACGAGACGCTGCTCGTGCTCGCGCTCTCGCTCGGTGCGAGCGGAGTCTCCGCCCTGATCAGCTTTATCGGGTCGGTGACCAAGCCGGGCGGACTCAAGGACCAGGCGGCCACGCTCAACGCCTCGGCGGCGCCCGGGCGTCCATGGCTTGATCTCGCCTGGCAGCTTTTCGGTATTTGTACCGCTCTGGTGCCCGTCGCGCTGGTGCTTCATCTGCTGGTACGGGAGGGCGCGGGGGCCCGTTCGATCGGCTTCGACCTCAAGCGGCCCGGCTTCGATCTGACCCGTGGCACGGTGATCGCCGCGGGGATCGGCTCGACGGGCATCGCCTTCTATCTGCTGGCGCGTGCCCTCGGCTTCAACCTCACTGTGGTGCCCGAGGCGTTGCCGGACGTGTGGTGGAAGTTCCCCGTCCTGATCCTGTCCGCGGCGCAGAACTCGATCCTCGAGGAAGTGGTCGTGGTCGGGTATCTGCTGCGCAGACTCGACCAGTTGGGGTTCTCGCCGATGGGCTCGCTCGCCGCCAGTTCGGTGCTGCGCGGCTCGTACCACCTGTACCAGGGCATCGGCGGGTTCATCGGGAACATGGTGATGGGCGTCGTCTTCGTGCTCCTGTACCGGCGGTGGGGGCGGGTGGGGCCGCTGGTCGTGGCCCACACCCTGCTCGATATCGGCGCGTTCGTCGGATACGCGCTGCTGGCCGGGAAGGTGAGCTGGCTGCCCACCGCCTGAGCGAATTCGCGCTGAGGGGCGGGCCGGGCGGTTGCGGGTCAGGCCCGCAGCTCGCCCTCGATGACGGTGACCGCGCGGCCCGTCAGCAGCGTTCGCTCGCCTCGAAGTGCCACCCGCACGCGGCCGGAGCGCCGTGAGGCCTGGAGGCCGGTGAGTTCCGTACGACCGAGGCGCTCGCACCAGAACGGCGCGAGCGCCGTGTGGGCGCTGCCGGTGACCGGGTCCTCGTCGATGCCGACGTTCGGGAAGAAGCAGCGGGAGATGAAGTCGTAGGCCTGGTCGGGCTCTTGGGCGGCCTGGCCGTGATTCTCGGCGGCCCGGAGGAGGTCCTCGGCTGCCCGGCCGGGGTTCTCGGCGGCCGCGGTCGCGATGATGCCGCGCTCCGAGAACCGCGCGAGGGCGCGGATGTCCGGGGTCAAGGACCGGATCGTCCGCTCGTCGGCGAGTTCGATCAGCAGGTCGCCGACGTCGGGGCCGGTGTCGTACGCGGACAGGACCTTGGCGCCCAGCGCCTCCGCCACGCCCGCGGGGGCGGAGACGGGCGTGAGCGGGGCCGTCGGGAAGTCGAGCGTGAGGCTGCCGTCGGGGTGTGCCGTGGCGGTGAGCACCCCGCTGAGGGTGGCGAAGCGAATCGTGCCGTGCGCGCGTCCCGTGGTGTGCAGGACATGGGCGGTCGCGAGGGTGGCGTGGCCGCACATCCGGACCTCGGCGGCGGGGGTGAACCAGCGCAGCGCCCAGTCGGCCTCGCCGCCTTCGGGAAGCGGGTGGGCGAAGGCGGTTTCGGCGTGGTTGACCTCGAGGGCGACGTTCTGGAGCCAGTCGTCCTCGGGGAACGAGTCGAGGAGCAGCACTCCCGCGGGGTTGCCGGCGAAGGGGCGGTCGGTGAAGGCGTCGACGATCCGGATACGCATGCTCCGACCGTAGGCGGGGCGGCGCGGGGCGGGCCAAGGCCAATTCTGGGGATCTGGACTGGTGGGTGAGGGCGGGGGCGAGGGCGGGGCCGCTTTCCAGTGAACGTGCAGGTCGGCGGCCTGGGTGCGGGCAGGGGAAGGCGTCCTGTCGGAAGGGGCTTGCCATCCGATCGGTAGCGATATATCGTTGAGACATCGCGATGGTTCATAGAAGATCGCGAGCGCTCCCGACAGCGCATCCCGAGCTTCGGAAGTCGAGTCCCGGCCCAGTAGCCGGACGTATGGCAATCGGCGCCCATTCGAGGAGCGATCACACGCAGACGACAACACCACGAGAGAAGTGATGGATATGCGACCCCATGTACACGGAAACCACGGACACGGACACCACGGCCCCGAACTCGGTCCCGAGCGGCACGAGCAGGGACGCCGGCACCACGGAGGCTTCGGCCGGCGCGGTCCCGGCGGTCCCGGATTCGGCGGCCCCCGCGGAGGCGGCCGCTTCGAGGGCCCGCGCGGCGAGGGCCGGCCGGCCTTCGGCCCCTTCGGCCCCGGCGGCTTCGATCCGCGCGGCTTCGGCGGGCCCGGCCCCTGGGGCGGACGCGGACGCGGCGGCGGTCGTGGCCGGGCGCGGCGCGGTGATGTGCGCGCCTCGATCCTGGCCCTTTTGAAGGACCGGCCGATGCACGGTTACGAGATGATCCAGGAGATCGCCGAGCGCAGCGGCGGGGCGTGGAAGCCCAGCCCGGGATCGGTCTACCCGACCCTGCAACTGCTCGAGGACGAGGGCCTGATCGCGAGTGAGACCGAGGGCGGCAAGAAGCTGTTCTCGCTCACCGAGGCCGGCCGTACGGCGGCCGACGAGGGTCCCGACGCGCCCTGGGAGGATGCCGGCCGCGGCATCGACTGGGACACGGTCAACGAGATCCGGCAGGCCGGTGTCGGCCTGATGGAGGCCTTCGGCCAGGTCTGGAAGACCGGCTCGGCCGAGCAGCGCGAGAAGGCCCTTGCGGTGGTCAACGAGGCCCGCAAGAAGCTGTATCTGATCCTCGCCGACGAGGACTGACGCCGAGGGAAGCTCCCTCGACGGGCTGACGCCCGGCGGAAGCCTCCGCTGCGGAGGCGCGGCACCGGGAGTCTCGCCAACCGGCAGGCGCCCCACGCGAGTTCGCGTGGGGCGCCTGTCCGTGTCTGTGCGGCTGTCGTTCCGCGGAGCTGCGGGGCGGGGTGTCGCGGCAGTCTCAGACGACGAGCGCGCTCAGCTTGCGCAGCGACTCGTTGAGCGCCGCCGTGGCCGAGTCCTTGAGCTTGCCCGCCATGAGCGTCACGGCCGCGCCCGTGAACTCGCCGTCGATCCGCATCACCGTGGCGTCGCCGTCGGGCGTCAGCGCGTAGACCTGCTTGAGGTTCACGCCCATCGGGCCCTTGCCGCGGATGGTGAACGAGCGGCCCTCCTCGAGGGATTCCACCGTCCACACCGCGTCCGCGGGGAAGCCCATGAGCTTCATGCTCTCCTCGAACGTGTCGCCCTGCTTGAGCGATTCCGGCGCCCCCTTCGGGAACCCGGTGTGCGTCACGCTCCACTCGCCGAACACGGAGAAGTCGGTGAGCTTCCCCCAGACCTTCTCGACGGGAGCGTCGATGCGTGCTTCCGCGCTGACTTCGGCCATGCGACCACCCCTTCTCGTATGGCGCTGCGGCTGTAGGGCGCAGCGGCGGTGTCGCGGAACGTAGCCGCGCGGTCCGGAAGTTACAAGACTGACGACTCGTCAGAAATTGTGGAGCCGGGGTGTACAGGCGCGCGACCAGGGAGTTCGGCGGATCGCCCGGTGAGGTCTCAGCGGCCGATACGGCGGATCACGGCGGCGTCGAAGACGTCGAGCGCGCGCGGGTGCGGGCCCTCATCATGGCAGTGCCAGGCCTCCCAGAACAGATCGGCGAGCAGGGCGTCCTCGGGTGCGTAGACGCGGTACACGTACTGCTTGCCGTCCACGGCCGGCAGCGCGACCAGCCAGCAGCCGCACTCCTCGGGCGGGGCGCCGCGCACATGCACGGGCCGGGTGGCGCGGGGCATGGCGGCTCCTTCCCGGGTGCGTGCGGAAGTGACAGTACGGAGAGGTCTGTTGGTGCTGCTCGGGTTCCCTGAGGGACGTGCGGCGGACGGTCCGTGGTTGCGCTGGGGGAGTGCGGTGGTGATCCGTGCGCCCCCTCTGCCTCCTGTGGAGATCTCATCCGTAAGGAGGAGAACCCGTACAGGCATCCCCACCCTGTGTCGGAGGCGAAGATGCTTCCCGCCGGGGATGCACGGGGGCGGACCGGACTGATGGGGTGGAGGGTGTGCACAGCCCTACCAGGCCGAATGCGGACGGTGTCGTTCCGCAGCCAGGTCCGACCCGTACCGAACCCGACGGCGAGCTCAGCGCCGAGCTCCAGTCGGTGCTCGCGGGTGCGCGGCGCAGGGCGGTGCGCGGCGGCGACCGCCAGCTCGACACGGCCCATCTGCTGCACTCCCTGCTCGAATCCGACCCCGCGGTGCGGGCCGTCTTCGGTGACGGCGCGCGCGTGGCACGGCTGCTCGGCCTCCTGGTGCAGCGCTCCATCGGCTACGGCCTGCGCTGGCAGGGCACCGTGGAGGATTCGGGTGCCGTGCCGGTCGTACGGGAGCTTCCGGCCGTACGGGACTTTCCCGGCGTACGGGATCGCGGCGCCAGGGAAGGTGAGGGCTGGTCGCCCGCGGCGCTGACCGCGCTGCATCTCGCCTTGTCGCGTGCCCACGAGGGCGGCCGGGAAACGGCCGACGGACTTGACCTCCTCGCGGCGCTTGCCTGCGACCCCGAGTGCCGGGCCGTGGAGATCCTGCGTCGCTCCGGCGTGGATCCGTGGGCCCTGGCGGACCGGATCGACTCCGGGTGCGGGGAGCCGTTCACGAGGTGAGCCGGGCCGGACCAGGCCTGGCCGGGCAGACGTCAGGGCTGGCCCGGCCGACGTTCGGATCTTTCCGGCGGATCTTTCCGGTGGGCGCGCTCCGTGCCTCCGTCTCGCTCCCCGAGATGTCAGGGGTATCGGTGGTGACGCTCAACGTCTGCTAAAACGGTGTCTCGATTGGCGTGAGCTGCCTAAAGTTCGCGCCACTCGCCCAGTTCGGCGGGCCGTCCTGTCCTGATGAAGTGGTGCACGGTGATCCATGCGCGATCGACGTCCAGGGCCAAGTCGCCACTGAACACGACCAGATCGTCCATGATCGGCACGTGGACCGAGGCGTCCGATGCGGCGGTGCCATCGCCGATGAGGAGGGACGACCGCTCGGCGTCGCCGAAGACATGGATCACTGCGTGATTATCCTGGAAGCCCAGAGTCAGCAGGGGAAACTCACTGCCTGGCCGTCGCACTTCAACGTAACCCCGTCCCCGCGAGCGCAATGCGGTGAAATGATCCGCCAGTTCCTCGAT
>NZ_FNFF01000026.1 GCF_900100315.1 Streptomyces indicus | reverse complement strand
GGGGTCGCCCGCGCCGTGGGCGTCGCGGCCGCGTCGTCGCCGCCGTCACTGCCGCAACCGGCCAGCGCGGCGCCGGTGACCGCGGCACACACGGCCAGCGCGGCCAGGCTGCGGCGCGGAGTCCGGCGGCCGGCCCGGGGCCTGCCTGCGCTCATGAGGTGTTCCTTGCTCACGAGGTGTTCCTTTCGCGCGGGCCGGAGGGTGATTCCGGGCCGGAGGAGGTGACTCCAGGATCGGCGAGAGGGGTGATATCGGCCATTTGTGACCTGCCGACGGCCCGGGCAGCACCCGTCTCCACGTTCCCGGGCAGGCCACTGGGACCCGGCATGCGCAGGTAAGCCGAACAGAGTACAAAAGGAACCTGAGGTACCAAAAGGGGCACAGGTGTCCGGGCCGGCCCGTCCTGTGAGGACCGGAGGGACGTCATGACGCAGGCCACCACCGGTGCCGAGCCGCAGTCGACGCCGGCCGTCAAGCTCACGCTCTTCACCCTGACCACGATGGTCGTCGGCTCCATGGTGGGAGCCGGCGTGTTCTCGCTGCCGCGGCGCTTCGCGGAGGAGACCGGGGTGGCCGGGGCGCTGATCGCCTGGGCCATCGCCGGCGCCGGCATGCTGATGCTGGCCTTCGTGTTCCAGTCGCTGGCCGTGCGCCGCCCCGATCTGGACGCCGGTGTCTACGCGTACGCGAAGGCCGGGTTCGGCGAGTACCTCGGCTTCTTCTCGGCCTTCGGCTACTGGGCCAGTGCGTGCGTGGGCAACGTGACGTACTGGGTCCTCATCATGTCGACGATCGGCGCGATCTGGCCTGCCCTGGGCGACGGCGACACAGCGCTCGCCATCCTGCTCTCCTCGGCGGGCCTGTGGGCGTTCTTCTTCATGATCCGCCGCGGTGTGAAGGAAGCCGCCGCGATCAACAAGATCGTCACCGTGGCGAAGATCGTGCCGATCCTGGTCTTCGTCCTCCTGGCGCTCTTCTACTTCGACCCCTCCGTGTTCGCGGACAACTGGGGCGGCGGCGACTCCTACGGCTCCCTGTTCAGCCAGGTGCGCGGCACCATGCTCGCCACCGTCTTCGTGTTCCTCGGCGTCGAGGGCGCCAGCGTCTACTCCCGGCACGCCAAGAAGCGCTCCGACGTGGGCAAGGCGACCATCCTCGGCTTCCTCAGCGTCTTCGCCGTCTTCGCCTCCGTCGTGATCGTCTCGTACGGGATCATGCCGATGGAACAGATCGCCGAGCTGCGCCAGCCCTCCATGGCCGGCGCGCTCGAAGAAGCGGTCGGGACCTGGGGCAAGGTGTTCATCAGCGTCGGACTGATCGTCTCGGTGCTCGGCGCCTACCTCGCCTGGACGCTGATGTCCGCCGAAGTCCTGTTCGTCGCCGCCAAGGACGACGACATGCCGCGGTTCCTCGGCCGCTCCAACCGGGCCGACGTGCCCGTGCCCGCCCTGATCATGACCACGGCCCTGTCGCAGGTCGTGCTGGTCGTCACCGCGTTCTCCGACGACGCCTTCAACTTCGCGCTCGACCTCACCAGCGCCCTGTCCCTGATCCCCTATCTGCTGGCGGCCGCCTTCGCCGTGAAGATCGGCACACGGAACGACCCGCTGACCGAAGGCGGCAGGACCTCGTCGCGCGAACTGACCATGGCGGTCATCGCCCTGCTCTACACCGCGTTCCTGATCTACGCGGCCGGACTGCGCTTCCTGCTGATGTCCTTCATCCTCTACGCGCCCGCCACGATCCTCTTCGTCATGGCCCGCCGCGAGCAGGGGCGCAAGCTCTTCTCGCCCCGTGAACTCGTCGTCCTGGCCGTCTCCGTCGCCGGCGCCGTCATCGGGATCATCGCGCTGGCCGCAGGGTGGATCAGCCTCTGACCCCGCACCGTCCCCGCGCTCCACGGCATTCGCCCTCGCACTCCTGTCAGGGAGGACACCATGACCAGTCCGAGCACTCCGTCCCAGTCGTACGGGGTCCACTCCGAAGTGGGACGCCTGCACAAGGTCCTCGTGTGCGCTCCCGGGCTCGCCCACCGCAGGCTCACCCCCACCAACTCCGACGACCTGCTCTTCGACGACGTCATGTGGGTGGAGAACGCCCAGCGCGACCACGCCGACTTCGTCAACAAGCTGGAACAGCGCGGGGTCGAGGTGGTCGAGCTGCACAACCTGCTCGCCGAGACGATGGCGATCGACGCGGCCAAGTCCTGGCTCCTGGACCGCAAGATCGTCCCCAACCAGGTCGGCCTCGGGCTCATCGACGACACCCGGGCCTTCCTCGAGTCGCTGCAACCGCGCGAGCTCGCCGAGTACCTCATCGGCGGCCTGGCCACCACCGATCTGCCCGACGAGTTCCGCCCCGACTATGTGGCGCTCGCCCGTGAATCCGCGGGCGCGCGCGAGTACTTGATGCCGCCGCTGCCCAACACCCTCTACACCCGCGACACCACCTGCTGGCTGTACGGCGGCCTCACCATGAACCCGCTGTACTGGCCCGCCCGGCACGACGAGACCCTCCTCATGAAGGCGATCTACGAGTTCCACCCCGACTTCAAGGGCTCCACGGTGTGGTGGGGCGATCCCGAACGCGACTGGGGCCAGGCCACGTTCGAAGGCGGCGACATCCTGCCCGTCGGCAACGGGGTCGTCCTCATGGGCATGAGCGAACGCACCTCACGCCAGGCCATCACCCAGGTCGCCGCCGCCCTCTTCGAGAACGGCGCCGCCGCACACGTCATCGTCGCCGGCATGCCCAAACTCCGTGCCGCGATGCACCTCGACACCGTGTTCACCTTCGCCGACCGCGACATCGTCACCCTCTACCCGCGCATCATGGACTCGGTCCACACCTTCTCGCTGCGCCCCGGCTCCGACCCGTCCGGGCTGCACATCACCGACGAGGGCAGCACCCCCTTCGTCGACGTCGTGGCCAAGGGGCTCGGGCTGCCGAGCCTCCAGGTGATCGAGACGGGCGGCGACGTCTACGCCTCCGAGCGCCAGCAGTGGGACAGCGGCAACAACGCCGTGGCCCTCGAACCCGGAGTCGTCTTCACCTACGACCGCAACACCCAGACCAACACCCTGCTGCGCAAGGCCGGGGTCGAGGTCATCACCATCGTCGGCGCCGAACTCGGCCGCGGGCGCGGCGGCGGACACTGCATGACCTGCCCGATCATCCGCGAACCCGTGGACTTCTGAGGGGAGCCGATCCCATGGACTCCCTCCCCGGCAGCGACGTCCTGGCCCGGCTGCGCCAGGAACGGCCCTATCCGGCCGTATCGCTGCTCATGCCGACGCACCGCCGCGAGCCGGAGAACGCGCAGGATCCCGTACGGCTCCGCAATCTCATCGCGCGGGCCAGGGAACAGCTCGCCGCCGACCCGGCCGTCACACGCGAGCGGCGCACGGAAGTGGAGAGCCGCCTGGAACAGGCGCTGCAGGACGTGGACCTCGCCCACGCCGAGGACGGCCTCGTCATCTTCGTGGCGCCCGGCGAGCACCACGTCTGGTCCGTGCCGCGCGAAGTCCCCGAACGCGTCGTGCTCTCCGACACCTTCCTCACCCGCAACCTCGCCGCGGCACGGGCCGCGGTCCGGCCCTTCTGGGCCCTCACCGTGGCGGCCGACCGGGTCTGTCTGTGGAGCGGCGACGACCGGCGGACCGGTGAGCACACCGGGGACGGCTTTCCGCTGGTACGGAGCCTCGAAGACCCCGACGCGGAGCGCAAGGAGCGCTTCGGGGATCTGCCGAGCACCTTCCGCGACGAGCAGACCCGCCAGTTCCTGCGGCAGGCACACGAGGCGCTCAGGACGGTCGTGGACTCCGCACCCCGCCCGCTGTACCTGATCGGCGAGGCCGCGGCGCTCGCCCTCATGGAAGAGTTCGGCCCCCTGGCACGGGACACGACCACCATTCGGCGCGGCGGCCTCGGCGCGGGACCGGCCGCGCAGGTGCAGCGCGTGCTCGAACCCGTGCAGGCCGAGCGGGCGAAAGCCGAGCACGCGGCGGCCCTCGCCGCACTCGAAACGGCCCGCGGACAAAAGCAGTTCGCCGGCGGTCTCGACGAGGTCGCCGAGGCCGCGTTCGACGGCAGGATCCGGCTCCTCGTCGTGGAGGAGCACTTCAAGACCGTGGTCCGCGACTACCTCGACCACCTGGAACCGGCCGTGCCCACCGACCTCGACGCACGCGAGGACATCGTGGACGAGATCGTCGAACAGGCCCTGGAGACCGGCGCCGAGGTGCACTTCGTGCCCGACGACGCCCTGTCCGCCGCGGGGCGGATCGCGGGAGTCCTGCGCTACTGACGCGCCACGGGGTCACCTCACGACGGAAGGAAGCGCCACATGGCACGCAATCGCTGTCTGATCCAGAGCTCACCGGCCGAGGTCTGGGATCTCCTGTCCAGCGGACGGCGCTACGGGGAGTGGGTCACCGGAACGCAGCAGGTGCTCGCGGCCGACCCGCACTGGCCGGCGGTCGGCTCCCAGCTGAAAGTCCGCGTGGGCCTCGGCGCCGCCACCCTCGACGACACCTCCACCGTGCGCATCTGCGTCCCGCAGGAGCGCCTGGAACTGGAGGCGAAGGCAGGCCCGTTCGGAGCAGCCCGTATCGCGATGAAGCTGATCCCCTGGGGCGAGAACACCCTCTTCATCCTCGACTGGCACCCCATCCGCGGCCCGGGCAGCAGGATGCACGGCCTTCCGGTGGACTACTTGGTGAAGGTCCGCAACGGCATGATGCTCACGAAGCTGGCGCGGATCGCCGAGCGCGAGCACCAGCTCTAGAGTGGCCCGATGCCGCTCGTGGACATCACCTATGCACCCTCCGTCGCCGAACCCGGACTCCGCGCCCTGGGCGACGCGCTGCCCCATCTCGTGTCCCTCGCCGTGCAGTGCCCCGAGGAGCCGTACGACGGGGACCTGCGGCCGGGAGATGTGGAGCTCCGCTTCCGGCAGCGCGGTCCGCTGGACCGCAGCGGTCTCGAGGTGGTGATCGAGGTGAAGTCCAAGTGGTTCGAGAGCCGGGCCGCGAACCGGCAGGAGCGCATCGACACCCTCCACGCGAACATCGTCGCCGCCACAGGGCTGCGCGACGTCGGCGTCTACCTCTCGCTTCCGTGTGCCGCGTGGGCGCAGGGCGACTGACACGACGCAGACCTGCCGGCTGCCCCGAGGCGGCGCGGATCTGCCGTCTCCCCGGCGGCGCAGTAGGCTCAATTCATGGCCGGTGACGGAGAGTTCAAGAGGGACCAGCGGTACATCACCACGCGGATCACGGAGGACGGGCGCGACGGATATCCCGTCGAGCCGGGCCGCTACCGGCTGGTCATCGCCCGTGCGTGCCCCTGGGCGAACCGAGCGGCGATCGTGCGGCGGCTGATGGGGCTCGAGGGCGTCCTGTCGATGGGTATCGCCGGACCGCTGCACGACGAGCGCAGCTGGTCCTTCCACCTCGACCCGGACGGCAAGGACCCCGTGCTCGGCATCGAGCGCCTCCAGGAGGCGTTCTTCGCGCGCGACCCCGACTACCCCCTCGGCATCACCGTGCCGGCGATCGTGGACATCCCCACCGGCAAGGTCGTGACGAACGACTTCGCGCAGATCACCCTCGACCTGGGCCACGAGTGGCGGGCGCACCAGCGCGAGGGCGCTCCCGACCTGTACCCCGAGAAGCTCCGCGACGAGATCGACGAGATCGCGGACCAGGTGTTCGCCGACCTCAACAACGGGGTGTACAAGTGCGGGTTCGCCACCTCCCAGGAGGCGTACGAGCGGGCCTACCGGGCCCTGTGGGAGCGGATGGACCGGCTGGAGGAGCGGCTCTCCACCCGCCGGTACCTGGTGGGTGACTCGATCACCGAGGCGGATGTACGGCTCTTCGTGACGCTGGTCCGGTTCGACGCGGTCTACCACGGCCACTTCAAGTGCAACCGGCACAAGCTCACCGAGCTGCCCGCCCTGTGGGCGTACGCGCGAGACCTGTTCCAGACCCCGGGCTTCGGCGACACCATCGACTTCGAGCAGATCAAGACGCACTACTACGGGGTGCACCGCACCATCAACCCGACCGGCATCGTCCCGGCAGGACCCGCGCCACAGGGCTGGCTGACCCCGCACGGGCGGGAGGCCCTGGGCGGGCGCCCGTTCGGCGACGGCACTCCGCCGGGACCGCCGCCCGAGGGCGAGCGCGTCCCGCCGCTCACCGCCTGACCGACGCGGCCGGGAGGGTCGGCTGCTGCCCGTGTGCGCCCTGTCCGGGGCCCGGATGTTTCAGACGGGCCCCGTTGGAAAATCGGGCTCTATGGTGCAAATCGGCTACACGATGATGACCGAGCAGGCAGGCCCCCGGGCGCTCGTCGACGATGTCGTCGCCGCGGAACGGGCGGGCTTCGACTTCTCCGTCACCTCGGACCACTACTTCCCGTGGCTGGAGTCCCAGGGACATTCCCCGTACGCCTGGAGCGTGCTCGGGGCCGCGGCACAGGCCACCTCGCGGATCCCGCTCATGACGTACGTGACCTGCCCGACCACCCGCTACCACCCGGCCGTCGTGGCGCAGAAGGCCGCGACGATGCAGCTCCTGTCCGAAGGGCGGTTCCGGCTAGGGCTCGGCTCCGGCGAGAACCTCAACGAGCATGTGGTCGGCGGCGGTTGGCCCTCCGCACGGGTGCGCCTCGACATGCTGGAGGAAGCGGTCGGGATCATCCGCGCGCTGTTCGCCGGGGGCAATGTGAACCACGAAGGCACCCACTTCGACGTGGCTGATGCGCGCCTGTGGGACCTGCCCGACGAGCCGGTGCCCCTCGGCATCGCGGTGTCGGGCGAGCTGTCCTGCGCGCTCGCGGGCAAGCACGCGGATCTGGTCATCGCGACCGAGCCCGAGGCGGAGCTCCTGGAGTCCTTCGACCGGCACGGAGGCGCGGGCAAGCCGAGGGTGGGACAGCTGCCCGTCTGCTTCGACCGGGACAAGGACGCGGCGGTCGCCCGCGCCCACGAGCAGTTCCGCTGGGCCGTCGGCGGCTGGCCGGTCAACGCCGCCCTGCCGGGGCCCAGCGCGTTCAGCGCGGCGACGCAGTACGTCACGCCGCAGGACATCGCCGAGAAGATCCCCTGCGGGGACGACGTCGAGGCGTTCGTGGAAGCGGTCCGCCCCTACGCGGAAGCCGGCTTCACGGAGATCGCCCTGGTCCAGGTGGGCGGCGACCACCAGCGCCCGTACATCGACTGGGCCGAGAAGGAACTGCTGCCCGCGCTGCGCGAGTTGTGACAGGAACTTGAAGACAGGCACGCAAGGAGAGCGAGGAGACCCCATGAACGGCTCACCCGGCCGGAACGTCTCGGCGGACGCGCCCTCCGTCGACCAGGTGCAGGTCGTCCTGGGCGAATGCTCCGCGGCCGATGCCGAAGCGGTGTTCACGGTCCTGCGGGAGCAGTTCCCCTCCGACCGCGACCCCGGCGGGCCGCTGCCGGCCGGAAGCCGGACGCCCGCGGTGTGGATCGGCACCTTCGCTGCGGCGCACCGCCCGCACCCCGGCCCGGACGTACGCCTCGAAGGACCTGTCACGGCGCAGCTGCAAGGCGGCCCTGTCGCGGTGGCGCGGCTGCGGGAGGCACTGGAGGCCGCGTTCGCGGTCGCGGACCTCGGCAGCGCCTCCGGCGACCAGGAGGTGGACGCACAACTGCGGCTGAGCTGACGGGAGTCCGACGCGGTGCGGCCGGGGCCACGCCCAGCCGACGCGATCACCGCATGCGCCTGCGTGCGCGGGGTACTGCGTCAGGTCCGTCCCCCTGCGGCGACTTTGGCCGCATCGGGGCGGCCGAAACACGAACGAACGCGAGGCGGTCATGAGCGACGACGAGCAGGACATCACGCCGGAGGACATCCACGCGAGCATGGCGGACGAGGTCCACCAGCCCACCGGGAGCAACGAGGAGCAGGAGGACGCCGCGCCCCTCGACCTCCAGGACGCCCTGGACGAACGGGACGCGGACGACATCCTCGACGAGGGCTACTCACCGCCGGAGAAGCCCCTCGGTGTGACGAAGACGGGCGTCACGGCCGCGGAGCAGCACGAGGGCGAGAGCCTGGACGAGCGCCTGCGGCAGGAAGTCCCCGACACGACCCAGCCCGCGCCGGACGAGGCCGTCGCTGAACGCGGCGAACCCGGCGAACCCGGCGAGCGCGGCGAGAGCGGCGGCGAGCCGGTGGGCGATCTGCCCGGCGGTGAGGGCGAGCCGGTCGACCCGGAGGCGGGCGCGGAGCGCGCCGGGCGCCTGGTCGCCCCGGACGAGGGCGTGCGCGAGGTGACCACGAAGGAGGAGGTCGCCGCCGACCGCGGGGTGGACGGCGGCGCCGCAGGGGCCGAGGAGGCCGCGGTGCACGTCACGCCGTCACCGCGCGACACCTGACCGGGCGCCGCGTACCCGCCGACCCGCCCCCCGCCTCGTCAGTTCACGGCGACGGAGAACGGCACGTGCCACAACTCCCGCTCACCGGGCAGGGCTTGGTCCCGCAGCGCCATGGGCGTGATCGTGGCCTGCTCGCCGAGCTTGTGGGCGGTGGCCCACTCCGCAAGGTGCGGGCGCTCGCTGTGCGCTTCGAGCCGGACGGTGCCGCGTACGGAGGCCGCGATGTCGTCGAGGAGGTCGAGCGCGTCCTGGTCCCGGTGTGCGATCAGCGGCCCGATCACGACCTTGTCGGAGCCGCGCCACGCACCCCCGTACGCGAGCAGCCGCCCGTCCTCCTCGATGACGCGCAGCCGGTCCGCGTAGTCGAAGAGCCGGATCAGCAGCGGGGAGCGGTCGACCCCCATGGCGCGGGCGTCGAGTTCGAGCAGGCGCGGCAGATCGGCGGGCACGGCGGGGCGTGAGCGCCCGGAAGGCGTGACCGCGACGGGCCGGCCGGTGAACATGGTGCTGGAGCCGGTGGCGGTGAACCCGAGCTTCTCGTACAGCGGACGGCCGGCCGTGGTGGCGTAGAGCGTGACCTGTGCGTCGCCCGCGCGCTCGATGAGGCGGCTCATCACGCGCCGGGACAGGCCCCGCCCCTCGTGGCCGGGATCCGTCATGACCATCCCGATTGCGGCGAGCCGCGCGCCGAAGCGGCTCAGGGCGCCGACCGAGAGCAGACGCCCGTGCCCGTCGAAGACGCCGTGCAGCTCGCCGATGCCGAAGAGCAACTGCCAGGTGCGGTCCGGGTAGTACCAGTCCCTGCCGTAGGCCAGGTCCTGGATCGCGGCGAGCTCGGTGCTCGCGAGCCGGCGTATCGGCAGCTGCGAGAGGTCGGTCGGCTCCGGCGCGGGCATGGGCACTCCTTCGACTCGGGTGCCATGGAGCCTAGCGGGACCGACAGGGCCGTCGCGGCGTGCGGTTGAGCGGCACCCGCCCCGGCAACGCGCGCGGTGCGGCTATGCGCCCGGCCGGATGCCCTGCGCCTGCGCAGCCTCGAGCCAGCGCGGGAACTCCCCGACGAGCCGGTCGTACAGGACGTCGTCCGGCACGGCCAGCGGGTCGTGGCCGGCGTGGAAGAACCCCGCGTTGTCGACCACGCGCCGCTGGGGGACGGCGAGTTCGTCGAGCTTGCGCAGGAAGTCGAACTGCTTGCTGTGCGGATCGCCGAAGCCGATGAACTGCCAGAACATCGGCAGCTTCGCCGCCTTGCACACGTACCGTTCGGCGGCGAGCTTGTTGATGGGCCCGCCGTCGGTCTGGAAGACCACGAGCGCCGGGGCGGTGGGGTTGCTGTCGAGGTAGTGGTCGATCACCGCGTCCATCGCGAGGTGGTAGCTGGTCTTGCCCATGTGGCCGAGCCGGGACACGATCTGCTCGATCCGGCCCTCGTGGCCCGCGAGGCCGATGGTCTCGACCGCGTCGATGTCGGTGGAGAAGAAGACGGTGGGGACTTGACCGTCGTCGTCGAGATGGGCGGAGAGACCGAGCACCCGGTCGGCCAGCGCCTGCACGCTGCCGTTCTTGTAGTACGGCTTCATCGAGCCCGAGTAGTCCACGACCAGGTAGACGGCGGCGCGTTGGTGTCCGAGGCCGTGCTTGGCCAGCGACACCCCCGCGCTCTTGTACAGGCTGACCAGCGCGGGCGCGGTCTCCTCCACCTTGCGCAGACTGATCGCCGCCATGCCCTGTGCCCCCTGCCTCGCCGTTCCCTCCGGACGGCGAGCGTACGCCACAGGGCGGTCGGAGCCGGCGCGCGGGCAGAACCCGGCAGGAGCAGTACGCGGGGAACTACTGGGCGGAGGGCAGCAGTCGGCGGGTCATCTCCTCGATGAGCTGGTCGATCGGGTAGGGCGCAAGGAGGTCGGGCACCGTGAGGTCGTCGATGATCAGGCCGAGCATCGCCAGATAGAGCAGGACGACGGTGATCCGGTCGCCGGGCAGGCCGGAGTCGAGGTGGAAGGCGATGTTGCCGTCGAGCTGAGCGGTGAAGAACCGGGTGAGTTCGGCGTGCAGTTCGGGCCGGCGGGTGGCTTCGAGCCGCAGCTCCATGAGCGCCAGCCAGCTGCTGCGGTCGGCGCGCATCCGCTGGTGCAGCTGCTTGAGGAGCGTGGCGGTCAGCTCGGCCGAGGGCTTCTCCTGCATGGTGGCGGCGAGTTGGCCCTCGTCGGGCGTGAGGCGCTCCTGGATCCGGGTCATGACCTGCGCGAGCAACTCGGCGCGGTGGGCGAAGTAGTTGGTGGTCGTGCCCTTCGGGACCTGGGCCTCGGTGTCGACGGCGCGCAGGGTGAGTCCACGCGAGCCCTCGCGGGCCAGGACCTCCACGGCGGCGTCGAGGAGTGCGGTGCGGCGGGCCGGGTTCTGGCGCATCGAGGATTCCTTCCGGAAAGGCGTTGACACCACTGCAAGTGCAGTACTACGTTCTAACCACTGCAAGCAGAGTACATCAGTCGCCGTGATCCATGACAGCCGCCGAGGAGTGCGATGCGCAACCAGTCCGTACGCCGGGCCGAGCCCCACCGCATGACCCACGCGCAGGGTGCCCGTTTCCCGCAGCCCGCCAAGCCCCGCTCGATTCCCCGCCCCCGCCCGCTCCCCAAGCCGGGCACCCGCCGCTGAAAGGGCCTATGACAGCCACTTCCCGCACCACCGCCGCAGACCGTCCGTCGCACCACCGTCCCGGGGAGGAACCCGTGCGCAAGCTCGTCTACTACATCGCCGTCACCCTGGACGGGCAGATCGCCGGCCCCGACGGGTCGGACCCCACCAGCGGTCCGGACGCGTTCTGGCCGATCGCCGACGACTACCTTCAGCATCTGGCCGCCGAGTTCCCGGAGACCCTGCCGGCCCCGGCCCGGGAGGCGCTCGGCATCACCGCACCCGGCACCCGCTTCGACACCGTCCTCGAAGGGCGCCGCACCTATCAGCTCGGAGTCGACGCCGGCGTCCCGGACGCCTACCCGCACCTGCGCCACCTCGTCTTCTCCCGCACCCTGACCCAGAGCCCCGCCCCGAGCGTCGAACTGGTCGCGGAGGACCCGGTGGAAACCGTCCGCCGCCTCAAGAAGGAGGACGGCAAGGACATCTGGCTGATCGGCGGAGGTGAACTCGCGGGCGCTCTCTACGGCGAGATCGACCAACTGATCCTGAAGCTCGCCCCACTCACGGTCGGCACAGGCATCCCGCTGTTCGGCACGCACGCCCGCTTCGAGCCCACCGCCTTCACCTTGACGGACAGCAAGATTCTGGAGAGCGGCAGTGCGTTCCTGACGTACACGAGGAAAGAGCAGAGCTCGTAGGAGGCAACGGCGGAGCCGGCGCCGTCCCGGCGGACGGCGCCGGCTCCGCTCCACCGTCGGCCTTCCTGCCGGAGGACCGGTCCGCCCCACACCCCCGGATCCGCCTCACACCCCCGGATCCGGCTCGGCCGGCCCCGGACGCAGCGCCCGTGCCGCCTCCAGCTGGGCGGCGAAGGCCAGGCCCAGGAACAGGGCGATCGAGGTGAGATACGCCCACAGGAGCAGGGACATGAAGGCGCTGAGCGGGCCGTAGACCGCGTCGAAGGAACCGCTCAGTGCCAGATAGCGGCTCAGGATCCAGGTCAGCGCGGTCCACAGGACGAGATACACCGCCGCGCCGAACGCCAGCCAGGTGTAGCCGGGTTGGCGCCGGCGCGGCGCGCGCCGGAAGATGACGCTCGCCGACAGCAGCGCGAGCACGAACCCCAGCGGCCAGCGCAGCACCGCCCACGCCGTGCCGGTCCCGGCGTCGATGCCGTACACGGAGGCGGCCGCCGCTCCCAGCGCGTCCCCGGCCACCATCAGCACGAAGCCGAGGCCGAGCGGCAGCCCGGCCGTGACGGCCATGACGAGGCCGCGCGGGTACTTCCGCCGGAAGGGGCGGTCGCGTTCGTTGCCGTAGATCCGGTTCGCGCCCCGCTCGATCTGGCACATGGCCGTCGTGATGTTGAGCAGGGCGAACACCAGCGCCAGCCATAGGGCGAGCTGCGTCCCCTCGTCGGCGGTCCTGCGGCTGCGCGCCAGCGCCTGGTCGATCACCTCGCCGCTCGGCCCCAACGGCATGCGGTGCAGGGTCTCCTGCGCGAACCGGCCGATGCTCTCGGTGTGCAGCACGGTCGACAGCCCCACGAAGACGATGACCATCGGCACCACGGCCAGGACCGTCTGCAGGGCGAGCGCCCGGGCGTGGCTGAAGCCGTCCGCGTACCGGAAGCGCACGAACGCGTCGTGCAGCAGATGCAGTCCGCCGTAGTGCCGCAGCGCCTCGAAAGCCTCGTCACCGGAGAGTTCGGGACCCTTCATGTCGCGTGTCTCGGGGACCGTCGTCGCCGTACCCATCAGCAGCCCCCGGATCCCTCGGCCCCGCCGCGTGCGCGGACTTGTCCGGGTCACTGGTGCCCCCGCACAACTCGTCCAATCCAGAGCACTTTTGAGCGTCGGGGAGCGCCGGATTGTCAATGATGCGTCTGTTCACGCGTGGGGGAGCTCCGTACGCTGAGCGGCCTTCGCGCCCAGGGGAGGACTGGTGACCGGACTCCGTGCGTTCTTCGTCTGCCTGACCGTCGTGTGCGCCTCGCTCGCGACACCGGCCGCCGGCGCGGCACCGCCGAGCGCCGCGGGCGCGTCGCCGCCCGCGGCCGCCGCGCCCCGCTGGGAGGCCCTGCCCGTACCGCCCGTCACGAGCGGCACGGCGGGGGTGGCCGATGTGGCGGCCCGCGCACCCGACGACGCCTGGGCCACCGGCCACGTGCAGACCGACGAGGGCCCGCGGCCGCTCCTGCACCGGTGGGACGGCCGGACGTGGAGCCGCGACACCACCTTCCCCGGCGCCGACGAACCCGGGTATCTGCGCAAGATCCAGTTCGTCGGCGACGAGGTGTGGATCTTCCGCAACCGCGCCGAAGCCGGCGAGATCCTCCGCTGGTCGGCCGGCACCTGGAGCACCGTCCCGGTCCCGCGCACCCTCTGGTGGTACCAGGACTTCGCGGCCGTGCCGGGCGCCGCATGGGTCGTGGGCGAGGACGAAACCGGCCACCACATCCTGCACTACGACGGGACGCGCTGGACCACCCAGACCGCGCCGGAAGGCGTCCTGCACTACAGCGTGATCGAGGCGCGCGCGGCCGACGACGCCTGGGCCGAAGTGGCCCGCACCGACGGCGGCAGCGAGATCGTGCGCTGGGACGGCACCGCCTGGCGCGGCCTGGACATCCCGCTGCCCGAGCCGGGCAACGTGCACCGGATCCTGCTCGAACCCTCCGGCCGCGTCACCCTCGGCGGCCGGGCCGACGCCGACGGAGTGCCCCGGCCGTTCCTCACGACCTGGAACGGCCGCTCCTGGCGCACCACTTACCCCGCACTCGGCGACACCTACTTCTACGGCCTGGAGCGCGGACCCGACGGCGCGCTGTGGCTGCCCGTGCGCAGCAACCACGCCTTCCAGTCCCGGTACGCGCGCATCGACGGCAACCGTACGGCCTTCTCGTACGGACCCGAGCGTCCGAACGCGATCGACGTCCAGCCGCGCGCCCTCGCCACGGCCGGCAAATCGCTGCTCGCCTTCGGGACCGTCGAGATCTACGGCACGAAACCGAACCTCATGAGCGAGAGACTGGGAGGCTGACCATGGCACGCCGACTGCTCGTCGCGGTCCTCGCCGCCGTCCTGGCCGTCCTGGCCACGGTGACACCGGCCTCGGCCGGCGCCGCGTCCTGGGTGCATGTGCCGGTCCCCGCCGGGGTCCGCCCCCAGGCCGCGCTGGCCGAAGCCGTGGCCCTCGGGCCCGACCGGGCCTGGGCCGTCGGCACCGACGCCGTCGGACGGCAGGCGCCGGGGTTCCCGCTGATCCTGCGCTGGAACGGCGCGAGTTGGCAGCGCGAGCCGCTGCCCGGCGTCGCCTGGCAGGGCGAACTCCTCTCCGTGGCCGCGACCGCACCAGACGCCGTGTGGGCCGTCGGCCGCGACACCACGGGCACCGGCCGACTGCTGCGCTACGACGGCACCGCATGGCACGAGACCCGCGCCCCGCGCGGCGTCGCCCTCACCAAGGTGGTCACGGGCAGCGGCGAGACCTGGCTCCTCGGCACGCGGGACGGCGCCCAGGCCGTCCTCCGACTTGACGGCCGCACCTGGCGCGACCTGCCCGCGCCACCGGGCGCCGTGTACGGGCTGCACATCGTCGCGCCCGACGACGTCTGGGCCGCCGGAGTGGCCAACGGCGGTGCGGCGGTGTCCCGTTGGGACGGCAGCGCGTGGCAGCAGACCATCGTCGACGGCGCCCCGCGCGCCGGCGTGGGCACCATCCTCGCCGTCTCGCCGACCGAGGTGTGGGCGGGCGGCACGGCCGGCTTCATCGGCGGCCCGCCCGGCCGGCCCATCCCGCCACTCCTGATGCGCTACGACGGACAGACATGGAGCCGCGTGGCCCTGCCCGCCGACTTCGGCTCGGTCACCTCCCTCGCACCCACCGACTCCGGTGAACTGGGCTGGGTCTCCCTGTCGAACTCCATGAAGTGGGCTCCGCCCGGCAGTTCCCCGCCGCTGGAGCCCGGCCCGGACTTCCTGGCCTGGGACGGCACGGCGTTCACCGGCCACAGCGAGCCGGCGGTTCCGGGGGAGGGTGACTCCTCCCTACTGAGGCTCGCCGCCGTACCGGGCACGGACACGGTGTGGGCGGTGGGCCGCGCCGCCGGACCGGAGAGCACGTTCGCACCGCGGATCCTGCGGTACGGCTGAGCGCGGGAGGCGCGCCGGCCGGGGTTCCGGGCACACTGCCCGCGCCCCGGCGGCCGGCTCTCCGGGTGACGACACACGAATTTCATGCTCCCGGCATGGATCGCCCCGGGACCCGGCCGGGATCATGCCCCCATGCCTGATCACACCGCAGCGACCGACGAACTCGCCTATGACCGCCGCCGGTTGCGCCAGTACCTCGCCGGCGAAGCACGAGCCGACGGCGTCGAACGGCGCACGCTCCTGAAGCTGCTGGCCGCGGCGGGCGGCGCGGCCGGCCTTGGACTCGGCGCCGCCGCACCCGCGACGGCCGCCGGGCCGGGGATCGTGAAGCCGCTGCCGGCCGAGCTGTTCACCGTACGCGGCACCAACGCCGAGAGCAGGACCGCCTCGTGGCAGGGCGCGGGCTTCCACACCCCGCTCGACCGGTTCTTCGTCCGCAACCACACCTCAACACCCCTGCTGGACCAGGGCAATTGGCGGCTCAAGGTGTGGGGGAGCGGACTGCGGCACGGCAAGGCGAGCGAGTTCGGCCTCGACGACCTGCGCCGGCTGCCCGCGGTCACCACCGAAGCGCTGGTCGAATGCGCGGGCAACGGCCGCAGCTACTTCACCACCCAGCAAGGGGAGGCCGTCAGCGGTACGGCGTGGGGGCTCGGCGCGATCGGCAGCGCGCGCTGGCGCGGGGTACGGCTCCGCGACGTCCTGCACCGGGCCGGGATCTCCCGGGATGCGGTCGACGTGCAGCCGCGCGGCCTCGACGCCGAGTACACGACCGCCGACGGCGCGAACCTGGGGCGGGTGCGCCGGCCGCTGCCCGTCGCCAAGGCACTGGGCGACGTGCTGCTCGCGTACGAGATGAACGGCGAGCCGCTGCCCGCCGACCACGGACACCCGGTACGGGTCCTCGTCCCTTCCTGGGTGGGCATCGCCTCCATCAAGTGGGTCGGCGACATCGAGGTCTCCGACACCCCGCTCTATTCGCCCTGGAACACCGACTTCTATCGGCTCTACGGGGCCGCCCACCCGCCGGCCGGCAGCGCGCCGCTGACGCGGCAGACCGTCAAGAGCGCCTTCGAGCTCGACCATGGCGCCGCGTTCCCGGCCGGGCGGTCCCATACGCTCACCGGCCGCTCCTGGTCGGGGGCGGGCGGTATCGCCTCGGTCGAGGTGAGCACCGACGGCGGCGCCACCTGGCGCAGGGCCCGGCTCCACGACTCCGCGCGAGCACACAACTGGGTGCGCTGGTCGCTGCGTTGGCGCCCCGAACGCCCTGGTGACACCCACCTCTTGGCCCGCGCCACGGACACCCGGGGCCGCACGCAGCCGGACCGGACCGTGCACAACACCCAGGGCTACCTCTTCGACGCCGTCGTACGGCATCCCGTACGGGTGGTGGAGGGCGGCTGAGCTTCGGGGCGCGGGTGCACTCAGGGTGCGTGACGGTCACGCCTGGTGACAAAACGCTGGTCAGGAGCGAGTGCTACGGCCCGGTAGGGATCATGTAAACGAAACGCGATACAAGCGCGTTTTTACTGTTACATCCCTTATGGGTTGCTTTGACATCGGGTCCGTAGCTTCGTAGATGTCGCCGGAGGGGATCGGTAACCGGGCGGCCATCACATCCTGAAACCGCGACCCGAGAGGGCCCTTTTCATCATGCGTATGACCACCCGCGCCCTGCGCACCAGCGTCATCACCGTCGCCGCCGTGTCCGCCGTCGGCATCGGCGCCTACACCACCACCCACGCCTTCGCCGACCACACGGCGAACGCCTCCGCCGCGGAGGCGGCGACTGCGGAGGACGGCGAGGCCCAGGTCGTCACGGCCGCGGCCGACGACATGGACGCCGACGCCGTGGCGACCGTCGCCCACGCCAAGCGCGCCTACATCAAGACCGTGAAGCTGGCCTCCAAGGGCCACACCGCCAAGGTGTACAAGCTCGGCAAGACCTGCTTCCAGGCCGACGTCCTGTACGGCGGCAAGAAGATCGCCACGATCAACGCCTTCGGCAAGACCGCGAACGCGAACCTCAACGGCCTGCACGTCTCCCTGACGAAGACCGGCAAGGTCTCCTCCTGGGTGGAGAAGGGCAAGCCCGCGCCGAAGCCGAAGCCGAAGCCGAAGCCGAAGCCGGACCCGGAGAAGCGCCAGTTCGTGCGGACCGACACCCTCGCCGACGGCTCCACGGCCAAGATCTACAAGCTGTCCACGAACCACTTCCAGGCAGTGACCAAGGTCGGCACCCTCGACGCCGACGGCCGCTCCGCCGCCGGTGAGCACAACGGCATGCACGTCGTGCTGTCCCCGGACGGCGGGCTGACCTCCTGGATGGACGACTCCGGTCAGCCGGTGCCGAACCCGGAGCCCACCCCGGACCCGGAGCCCACCCCCGAGCCGGACCCGGTCGTGCCCGACGACCAGATCGGCCCGGACGACCAGGTCAAGCCGGACCCGCAGCCGGAGCGCGACACCGACGTCGCGCCCAAGCCGAAGCCCGACACGAAGCCCGCTCCGGTCGACCCGTCGACCGACCCGGGCGAGGTCCGGCTCAACTCCGCCGCCTGATCAGGTCGACCTCGATCCCGCGCACCGCGGATGCCGCGGCGGGGGCGAGGCCGCAAGGCCCCACCCCGCCGCGGCGACTGCCCGCCGCACCCCCCAACTCCTGCCGGAGGACCGCATGTTCATGCCCCTCGTTCTGACCGCCGCACTCGCGGGCACCCTCGCCTGCGCCCCCGCACCCACCCCGACGCTCTCCGTGTCCCCGGCCGGCGCACGGCCCGGACAGACCGTCACCCTCACGCTCACCGGCTGCGCCGACCCGTCCCAGGGCGGGCGCGCGGAAGGCCGGCTCGTCGGTGACGGCAGCACGGCCCACACACCGGTCGAGCCGGTGGAGCTGACCCCCGTGAAGCCGGGCAGCACCACCCTGACCGGCACCACCGTCGTCACCCCGGGCGGCGGACACACCGTCTACGCGGTCTGCGCCGATAACCCGCAGCAGGTCACGGAGACGGACCTGCACCGGTAGACGGCGCGACGCGCCCCCGCCGCCCGCACGGCCGAGGTCCGAGGACCACCTGCCGAGGTCCGAGGTCCCCTGCCGAGGACCCAGGACCAAGGACGTACGCCCACCGCGACCTTCCGCGGAGGCGGCCGGCGCGGTGCTTCACGTACCTTCTGGGTGGCCGCGAACACAGCGAACGCGTCCGCGGCCGGGCCGGAACGAGGACGAGGGGCGAGCGCATGAGCGAGCAGCAGGCGGCATCGGTGTGGCAGGGCGAGGACCTGGACCTGGAGGCCTACCTGGAGCGGATCGGCTTCGAGGGGCCGCGCGACGCCACCCTCGACACCCTCGGCCGCCTCCAGCGCGCGCACACCACCTCGATCCCCTTCGAGAACGTCCACGCCGTACTCGGCACCCCCCTGCCCATCGACCTGGACTCGGTCCAGGAACGCCTGGTGCGGCGGCGCCGGGGCGGCTACTGCTTCGAGCACGTCGTGCTGTTCGCGGCCGCGCTGGAACGTCTCGGCTTCGACCTCACCGGCATCTCGGGCCGTATCACGCTCGGCGCCGCCAAGATCACCCCCGCCACCCACGCGATGATCGTCGTGCGGTTCCCGGAAGACGACGCGGACGACGACCGTGCCTGGCTGTGCGACGTCGGGTTCGGCAGCGGCCCGACTGCCCCCATCGAACTCGCCGACGGCGCCATGCTGGAGGCCGACGGCTGGCGCTACCGCCTCCTGCGCGGGCCCGGCGCGCTTACCGACACCTGGTCCCTCCAGCAGGACGGGCCCGACGGCTGGACCGACCGCAACACCTTCGTGCTCGTCCAGCAGTACCCGATCGACTACCGCGTGGGCAGTCACTACGTGGGCACCCACCCGCGCTCACCGTTCGTGACGCGCCTGTTCGCCCAGCGCTTCACCGGTACCCACCACCACCAGCTCGACGGCACGCTCTGGAAGACGTTCACGCCCGACGGCACCCATGTCGAGAAGGAAGTGGACCCCGCCGACCTCGGCCGCCTCCTCGCCGAGACCTTCGACATCCGGCTGGAGGAGGGCGAACTGGCCGCGATCCTGGGCCAGTCGGAACCCCAGTGACCGTGGTTCCGTAAGACCGGAGTCCCAACAACGAAGTACCAAGGCCGGTTCGCGAGACCGTAATCAGCCGACCTCGACGACGAACTTCCCGCGCACCCCGCCCGCCTCAAGGGCGCGGTGCGCGGCCGCCGTCTCCTCCAGCGGGAAGACGGTGTCCGTCGCCGGGGCGAGCTGCTTCTCCTCGACCAGGCGCGCGAGCGCGTCCAGCTCCGCGCGCTGCGGATTGCCGCTGAAGAAGCGCACCCGGCCGCGCCCGTGCACGGCGCTGGCCAGGATGAAGCCCAGCGAGGCGACGGGGCGGGCGGTGTCGAAGGCGATCGTCACCATCCGTCCGTCCGGTGCCAGCAGGCCGCGGTAGCGGCGCAGGTCGGTGCCGACGGTGTCCAGGACCACGTCGAAACGGCCCAACTCGCCCGGACCCATCACGCGATGGTCGACCGCTTCGTGGGCGCCCAGACCGCGCACGAAGTCGAGGTTCGCGGCGCGGGCGAGTGCCGTGACCTGCGCGCCGTACGCCCGTCCCAGCTGCACCGCCGCATTGCCGACACCGCCCGCCGCGCCCCGTACGAGCAGACGCTCACCCGCACGCAGCCCGGCCTTGTCCCGCAAGGCGGTGACGGCGGTGGTGGCCACCGGCAGCGCGGCCGCGGCGACCAGGTCCAGGCCCTCGGGCACCCGGCCCACGCGCACGGCGGGCACGGTCACGTACTCGGCCGCGCTGCCGAACCCGGAGGTGCGCCCCAGCACGCCCCAGACGCGCTCGCCGACCGCGAGGTCCGTCACGCCCGCGCCGAGTCCGGCCACCTCGCCGGTGAAGTCCAGGCCCACACGCTGGGGGAACTTCCGGCCGGTCAGGAAACGCACGCGCCCCGAACGCGCGGACAGTTCGCCCCCGTTGACGCTGAACGCCCGTACGCGTACCAGGACCTCGCCGCGCGCGGGGCGGGGCCGCGGAACCCGGCCCACGTAGAGCACGTCGGGCCCGCCGTACCGGTCGTACAGCACTGCCTTCATCATCCGGTCGTCCATCGCTCCACTCCTCCTCTGCGGCCCGGCCTGCGGGGCATTTGTGATCGACCGTAGGCTGGTAAACGGACGGCATCGTCCGTTTGGGCCGGAAGCGAGAAACAGTGATGACGGAATCCTCTCGGATCACCTCCCCGAAGGCCGCACGGTCGGACGCGCGGCGCAACCGGGAGCGTGTCCTGGCCGCCGCCCGCGCGGTCTTCGCCGAGCACGGGATCGACGCGCCGATGGCGACCGTGGCGCGCAGGGCCGGGGTCGGCGTGGCCACGCTGTACCGCCACTTCCCGACCCGCGACGCGCTCGTACGGGGTGCCTACGCGCAGCAGATGGAGACCTGCACGCAGGCCCTCACCGACGCGCTGGCGGACCCGGACCCGTGGCACGGCTTCCGGACGCTGATCGAGACGGTCTGCGAGCTCCAGCGGTACGAGCGCGGGTTCCCGGCCGCGTTCGTCGCGGCCTTCCCCGACGCCGCGCAGCGGCAGGCGCACTCCCGGGACCGCGCCGAACGCGACCTGGCGGCGCTGGTGCGCCGGGCGCAGGAGGCGGGCGCGCTGCGCGCCGACTTCCGGCCCTCCGACCTCGCCGTGGTCTTCCTGGCGCACTGCGGCCTTGCCGCCGCCCTGCCCGAAGACGCGGCGGCGTCGAGACGCCTGGTCGCGTACCTCCTCCAATCCTTCCGCGCGGACCGCGCCAACTCGCCTCTGCCGCCGCCGAGTTCCCTCAGCCTGCGCAGCTTCCCGCTGGCCGCTCCCGGCGCGCAGCCGGGGCGGACCCGGCACGGCTGACCTCCACGGTGCCGCGCACGTGATGCTCGGACCGCCGGGAAATCCAGGTGCCCACCGCAGGCACGGCGGATACGGTGAACCTCGTTCAGGTGCGCAGGTTGCGGCTACTTCTCCTGCAAAGAGAGCGACGCGGGTTCGAATCCCGCCGCCGGCTCCGCCGGTGTCGTCCAGCGGCCGAGGATGCTTACGTCGCCGCGACCGACCTCGATCTCTGAACACCCTGCCGTGCGCCCGCCCGGCGGTCCCACGACGCTCGGTGCACCCGATGCGCGGGGCAGCCGGCGCGGGGCAGCGGCAGGGGCGGGGAGCGGCCGGGTCTACAGCCCCAGATCGCGGCCGACGATCTCCTTCATGATCTCGGTGGTGCCGCCGTAGATCGTGGTGATGCGCGAGTCCAGGTAGTCCCGGGCGATGCGGTACTCGCGCATGTAGCCGTAGGCGCCGTGCAGTTGGAGGCAGCGGCCCACGATGTCCACGTACTGCTCGGTGGCCCAGAACTTGGCCGCCGCCGCGTCCACGGCCGTCAGCTCGCCCCGCGCGTGCCGCGCGAGCAGATCGTCCAGGTGGCTGCGGCCCACCCGGGCGGTGGTGACCATCTCGGCCAGCTCGAAGCGGGTGTTCTGGAACGAGCCGATCGGCTTGCCGAACGCCGTGCGCTCCTTGACGTAGTCGAGGGTGCGTTCCAGCACGGCCTCGATGGACGCCATGGCGTTGGCGGCGATCGAGATGCGCTCCTGGGGGAGGTTGCGCATCAACGACGTGAATCCCGAACCCTCCGCGCCGAGCAGATTGGCCGCCGGCACGCGCAGGTCCTGGAAGAACAGCTCGCTGGTGTCCTGCGCGTGCAGGCCCACCTTCTCCAGGTTGCGGCCGCGCGCGAACCCGGGGCGGTCGGCCTCCAGGACGAGCAGGCTGAGGCCGCCGTGCCGGTCGGGTCCGGTGCGCACGGCGGTGACGACGAGATCGGCGTTCTGCCCGTTGGAGATGAACACCTTGCTGCCGTTGACCACGTACTCCTCGCCCTCGAGCACCGCGGTGGTGGCGATGCCGGCCAGGTCGCTGCCCGTACCGGGCTCGGTCATCGCGACCGCCACGATCAGCTCGCCGGCGGCGATGCCGGGCAGCCAGCGGGCCTTCTGCTCCGCGTCGGTGAGATCCGTGAAGTAGGGCACCACGATGTCGTTGGACAGGCCCACGCCCGCGAGCGCGTCGGATGCGGGATGGCGCGAGAACTCCTCGCCGATCACCGCGTTGAACCGGAAGTCGCCGACACCGCCGCCCCCGTACTCCTCGGGGATGTTGAAGCCGAGAATCCCCGCGCGGGCGGCCTCCACGAACAGGGTCCGGTCGACTTTCCCCTCGGCCCGCCACCGCTCGATGTGCGGGCCGGCGTACTTGTCGGCGAACGACCGGACGGTGTCCCTGAGCAGTTCGTGCTCGTCGTCGTAGAGGGACCGCTGAGGGGAGAGCGCACGGGACACGGGGACCACTCCTGTTCGGATGAGTTCACAGGCGTACGACGGAAAGGCCGGTGGCCGGCGGACGCAGCGGCCCGCCGGGAGGCCGGTGCGAGGCGCGGTCAGCTGTCCGGCGGCAGCAGCACCGGCTTGAGGACCCGGCCCGCCCGCTGATCCGCGACGGCCCGGTCGAACTCGCGCAGCGGATACGTGGTCACGAGCCGGTCCACGGGCAGGCGCCCCCGGCGGTAGCGGTCGAGGAGCTCCGGTACGAGGACGGCGGGTTCGGCGTCCCCCTCGACGCAGCCGCGGACCTCGAGGCCGCGCAGCAACAACGACCGCAGATCGAGCGGCACTTCGGCGGGACCGCGCCCGACGAGGGCCAGCACCCCGCGCGAGCGGAGCAGCGCGAGCGCACGCCGGATCTGTTCGGGCTTTCCGGTGGTGTCGAGCGCATGGGTGAAGGGCGGCGGGGCCTCATCCAGCGAGCCGACGGCCGTGGCCCCGCACCGTACGGCCAGCGCCCGGCGCGCGGCGACCGGCTCGGACACGACGACCTCGACGCCTTCGGACAGGGCGGCCAGCATCGCGGCCGACCCCACACCGCCGCCGCCGATCACCAGGAGCCGGTTGCCCGGCGCCGGACGCAGCACGTTGAGCACCGCACCCGCACCGGTCAGGAAACCGCAGCCGAAAGGTGCGGCCACCTCGGGCGGCACCGCGCCGACCGGCACGCACGAGCGGGCAGCGGCCAGCGCGGCCGTCGCGAACGAGGACTGCCCGAAGAAGGCCCCGTACACCGGTTCGCCCCCCACCCGGATGGTCGGCGATCCGTCCAGGCGGCGCCCCGACCCGTTCAGGCTCGTGGCCCAGCCGCAGTAGGCGGGATGCCCGGCCCTGCACTGCTCGCAACTGCCGCAGGACGCAAAGGAGATGACCACCCGCTCTCCCGTGCGCAGCGAGTCGACGGCCGAGCCCACCTGCTGCACGATGCCGCACCCTTCGTGCCCGAGCACGACAGGCGCGTCGCCCAGCGCCTTCCGCGTGACGAGGTCCGTGTGGCACACCCCGACCGCCTCGATCCGGACCACCACCTCGTCGGCGCGCGGCTCGTCCAGCTCGGCGTCGACGAGCTCGCCGGGCGCGGAGCCCCGGGACAGCAGCGCGAAGATCTTCATCCGCGGTCCCGGCCGGGCTCGCGTCCGTGGGTGAAGTCGGCGCTCCCTGGCCCGACGTGCTCGCGCTCAAGGCCGAAGTAGAAGTGCCGGCCCTCCGCGAGGACAAGGTGCGGCTTCCCGTTCATCACGCCCATGAGCGTGTTCTCGTCCACGCGCTTGAAGTGGTCGAACACGGCCATGCCGTCGTACACCATCGTGGCGGTCACCTCGCCGCGGAACTCCACGTTCCACAGGCTCGCCTCGCCCTTGCCCGCCGCGGTGTCGGAGTAGAGACCGCCGCCCGGCCCCCGGCAGATCAGCGGCTTGGCGTCGTCCAGGGCGACGAACCGCTTGCCGTGCCACCTGCTGCGGGCCAGGACCCGCTCCAGCGGATGGCCGGTCGGCAAGGCGAACCCCCGCCAGGAACCGAGCAGCGACGAGGCCTCGACCACGGCCAGATCCGCCCACAGTGCGTCCAGCGCGCCGATGTCGACGGGACCGGAAGCCTCCCGCAGCGCGCGCCACCGTTCGACGACGGTGGGGCGTACGAGCCTCGCCCCCGGCGGCCTCGGCGCCACGTCGATCTGATCCTGCTCCTGGCTCATACGGGACTCCGTAAGGGGGTTCACCGGTGCGCGATGGGCGAATCGAGAGGGCGTGCAGACGTATCGCAGAAGCCTTGCCGACCACAGCACGCGTCGTTATGTTAATCAGAAATCACTCCCATGGACAACCTTGGTGATCGCTCATATCGCAGTCTGCGTAAGCGAGTTCAAGGTGCGGTCCGACCTGCCCGGAAGTAGGTAAGTGAATGGGAAGTATCAGCAGACGACGAGTGCTCTCGCTCGGTGCCGCCTTAGGGCTCGCGAGCGCCGCGGCCGCCCCCGAGGCGTGGGCCTGGTCCTCCGCCGGCTCGCTCGCCGGCGCCGACGAGGTCACCGACCCGTTCCAGGTCTGGGGCCCGGAGCCGGACGCCGTGGCCGCACGGCTCCTCGCCGACGGCGCGATCCCGGCCGTCAACGAGGCCTGGCGCCGGTGGGTGGACAACGCGGACCCCCTGCCGTCCGGCATGCCGGGCTACCTCACCAGCTATCTGCAGAAGGTGAACCGGCTGCCCTCCTGGGCCGACGCCGGCAAACTCGCCGCGTCCGAGCGCTACTACAAGCGCCTCGCTTCGTACCTGTTCGTCTCGCAGAGCATCGGCAGCGGCATCATGAGCACCGTGATCCCGCGCGAGGCCCGGGCGGTCTACTGGTCCGCGGGCGGCGCAAACATGAAGGACCGCGCGGCCAAGACGTTCACCTTCGGCTACGACCTCAACTCGGCCACCGCCTGGCAGCCCACCGGCCACTTCGTCGTCACCGCCAACAAGACCCGCCTCGTGCACTCGGTGGTGCGCAACCTGCTGCCGCAGTCCGCCGGCTTCATGGAGAGCGCCGACCAGCCCAAGCCGATCAGCAACGGCGACATCCTGCGCACCTTCCACTCGGTGGCCACGTACACCCACAGCAACCTGCTCAAGTGGGGCATCCGCCTGTCGGCGGCCGAGAAGGAGGCCGACCTGCACGCCTGGCAGGTCGCGCTCCATCTGCTCGGTGTGCAGCGGCAGTTCATCCCCGCCACCTGGGCCGACGCGCTAGCCCAGGCCGAGCACATGCTCTGGCCCGACCTCGCCCCCACGCGCGAGGGCAACAGCCTGGCCGAGACCCTGCTCGGCTATGTCTCACAGCCCACCCTCGGCCTGGCCACCGGCTTCGTGAACGAGTTCGTGCGCTTCCTGCTGGGCGACGAGGTCGGCGACTGGCTCAACCTGCGCCGCGACTGGGCGCACGCGGCCCTGATCCGCATCGAATGGCCCCTGTACGTGGCCTTCCGCGAGGGCACGTCGGGTGTGCTGCCCGGCAGCGGCTACCTGTTCGACCAGGCCCTGCGCGGCATCGCGATGCTCTACCTGAACAACGGCACCTCGCCGACGCAGACCCCGATCACGCTCCCGGCCGCGAACCGGCCGGGCGGCTGAGCGCTTCGCGCGTCCGGCCCGTGGCGACGTCCCGCGCCTTCCCCCACGGAGCGCGTGGCGCCGCCACAGGCCGAGGCCGGACGATGGTCCGGCGCCGTTACAGGCCGAGGGCCCGGACCATCAGCGCGGTCACGCGGGCCCGATGGCCGGGGGAGTCCTGCCGGCGCAGCTGCCGGCCCGCCTCCACGACCACTCCGAACCCCGCGTGCACCAGCACCCGGGCCTGGCGCGTGTCCAACTCCGGCCGGGCGAGCAGCAGTTGCTGCTCCCATACGGCGATGTGCTCGCGCTGCGCCAGGATCACCGGCTGCCGCAACTCGTCCGGGAGGCCCGCCACCTCGGCCTCGGCGACGCTGGTGAGCGCGGTGTGCTCGAAGCTGTAGCCCACATACGCCGCCGCCAGTGCGCCCACCGCCTCGCGCGGCTCGCTCACCTCGTCCAGGCTCCGCTCCACGGCCTGCGCGAGCAGCCCCGCCGCCTGAAGGCAGGCCGCCACGAGGATGTCCGTCTTGGTGGCGTAGTGGCGGTACAGCGCGGACGGCGCGATCCCCACGGCCTGGGCGATCTGCCCGTTGGTGACCTTCGCGAACCCGTCCCGCGCAAACAGCGGGATCGCCGCCGCCAGGATCTGCGCCCGCCGCGTCCGCGGTACGGGCGGCGCGGGCAGCTCCACCGGACGCGGGGCCTGCGCGTACGCCGCGGGCGTAGTCGCCGCGACCCGCAGCGCGGAGGAGAGGAGCACGTCCTCCAGGCGCCGCCGCGCGATGGCGTTGTGGTGCTGCGTGACGGATCCGATCGCACCGAGCGCCGCCACGGCCCGCAACTCCTCCTCGGGCAGCGGGTGTTCACGCCGTACGGCCTCGGACACCCGCCCGACGACCCAGGCGAACTTGCGCTTCAGGAGCTGCCGGTCCGCGGCGTGCAGATAGCGGGCCTCCCAGCGGTAGAGACCCCCGGACGCACGATGTTCCACCGCGACCTGTGTCACGGCGCCGAGCACCTGCGCCGTATCCGCCTCGGCCGGCAGCTCGTCGAGCGCGGCGACCAGCCGGTCGACCATGACGTTCGCGCACTCGGCGAACAGCGCGTACTTGTTGGGGAAGTGCCGGTACAGGGCCGTGGCGGTGATGCCCACGGCCGCCGCGATCTCCTCCATGGAGGCCGCGTGGTAGCCGCGCTCGCTGAACACCCGGCCGGCCGCCTCGACGATCAGCTGCTTGCGGTTGCGCGGGCGCGTGGCCGCGATCGGCTCGGCCGTCACCGGCAGGACGTGGGACGCAGAGACAGGACCATGCGCCCCAGTCAATCACACGGAACCGGCCCGGGAGCAGCCGTGCGGCACTGCGGTCGGCACGTGACCCGTCGTTCACATCCCATGTGATTTTCCATTAACAAAGGGCTTCTTGGTCGGCGCTGTCGCGGGCATAATGGCCACGCTTCCACCCAGTGCACCCACCCCCTTTCCGTCCGGATCCCGAGGAGTGGCATGTCCACGGTTACGGCACCCGCCTGGTCCTTCCGGCACCACTGGATGGCGCAGGTGGCCACCCACGCGGCCATGCGGCCCGACAAGCCCGCACTGCGCCACCTCGGGGCCACCACCACTTGGGCCCAACTCTCCCGCCGCTCCCTGCAGTTGGCGGCCGGGCTCGCCGGCCGCGGCGTCGGTGAGGGGGACCGGGTGGCCCTGCTGACCCTCAACCACCCGTGGTTCGTGGAGAGCGTACTCGCCGCCAACAGCCTCGGCGCCCTGGCCGTCCCGCTCAGCTTCCGCCTCGCACCCCCCGAGCTCGGCTACATCCTGGACGACTGCACCCCGTCCGCGATCGTCGTCGACGCACGCCTCCTGCCGCTGCTGCGCGCGGTCCCGGCCGCCGCGGCCATCGGCACCGTCATCGTGATCGGCGACGCCGAAGCGCCCGGCGGCGAGGGTCAACAGGGGGCGTCGGAGGGGCAGTTCGCATACGAGGAGTTCCTCGCCGCGTACGAGCCGATCGAGCTCCCCGACATCGCCGAGGACTCCACCGCGCTGATCATGTACACCTCGGGCACCACGGGACGGCCGAAGGGCGTCCTGCTCTCGCACCGCAACATGCAGGTCCAGGCGATCACCTGCATCCGGGCCATGGAGATGTTCGACGACTCCGACGTCGGCTTCCTGACCGCCCCGTTCTTCCACATCGCCGGTCTGGGCTCGATCGTCGCCAACCTGCTCGTCGGCGGCACCGTCGTGATCCACCCGCTCGGCGCCTTCGACCCCGAGGCCGTCCTCGACGCGTACGAACGCGAGGGCGCCACCGTCGTGTTCAACGTGCCGCAGCAGTGGGACCTGCTCTGTGCCCAACCCGGCATCGACAAGCGCGACTTGAAGCTGCGCGTCATCAGCTGGGGCGCCGCGCCCGCGAGCGACGCGACCCTGCGCGCCATGGGGGCGGCCTTCCCCGACGCCCTGAACGTCGCGGTGTTCGGCCAGACCGAGACCTCGCCGATCACCTGTGTGCTGCGCGGCGAGGACTCCCTGCGCAAGCTCGGCTCGGTCGGCCGGCCCATCCCGACCATCCAGTACCGCATCGTCGACGCGGAGATGAACGACGTGCCGGTGGGCGAGGTCGGCGAGATCGTCTACCGCGGCCCCACCGTGACCCAGGGCTACTGGCGCAAGCCGCAGGAGACCGCGGAGGCCTTCGAAGGCGGCTGGTTCCACTCCGGCGACCTGGTGCGGATGGACGAGGAGGGCTTCGTCTGGGTGGTCGACCGCAAGAAGGACATGATCATCAGCGGCGGCGAGAACATCTACTGCGCCGAAGTCGAGAACGCCGTCGCGGAGCATCCGGCGGTGCTGGAGGTCGCGGTGATCGGTCGGCCCGACGAACGCTGGGGCCAGATCCCGGTCGCGTACGTCACCCTGGCGCCCGAAACCATCCTGTCCCTGGGGGAGTTGACGAGCTTCCTCGACGGCAGGATTGCCTCCTTCAAGATGCCCAAGGACCTCGTGACCGGCGATGGACTGCCGCGCAACGCCGGGGGCAAGGTCGTCAAGCAGACGCTGCGTACGCAGGACGAGAGCCGCACACGGCCCGTCGCCTGAGCACACCGGGACTGAGCACACCCGGACTGAGCACACCCGGACGCACGCGCGCAGGCCGCCGGCGAATCCGGCGGCCCCGGAACCCCTCACCCCTCCCACGTCCAAGGACGGCCCCATGCAGCTCGACTCCCGCCAGCGGGCGGCGCTCACCGCGATATGCGACACCTTCGCCCCGGGGGACGGCGCCTCGATCCCGTCGGCGGGCGCGCTCGGCGCGGTGCCCCTGGCCGAAGGCCTCGCGGGCGCCATGCCGCGCGCCCGGGACCGCAAGCAGCTCGCCACCCTGCTCTCGGTGTGGGACACGCGGCTGGGCGGGCTGGTCCTGGGCACGCGCGGCCGCCGGTTCTCCGAGCTCGCACCGGCCGCCCGCGAGGAGCTCCTGCTCCGCCTGGGCGGCGCCTCCTCGGAGCGCAAACGCGTCCTGTTCCAGGCCCTGCGCGGCCTGGCCACCTCCGCCTACCTGCTGGCCCCGGGGGAGAGCGGCACCTCGCCGGTCTGGGAGGCCATCGGCTACCCCGGGCCGCTGGGCGTGAAGCCCGACGCCCCGCGCCCGCCCCTCGCACCCCTGTCGCCCACCGCGGACACCACCCTCGACTGCGATGTCGTCGTGGTCGGCTCGGGTGCCGGCGGCGGCACCGCGGCAGCCGCCCTGGCCGGCGCGGGCCTCGACGTGGTCGTCCTCGAACGCGGCGGGTACTTCGACGACGCGGACTTCGACGGCGGTGAACTGTCGGGCTTGAGCCGCCTGTACGCCTCCGGCCCCTCGGCGACCGCGGAGGGCCAGGTCTCCCTGGTCGCGGGCTCCTGCCTGGGCGGCGGCACGGTGGTCAACTGGACCACGTCCTTCCGTACACCCGACGAGATCCGCGAGGAATGGGCCTCCCTCGGCGCGGGCCAGTTCGCGGAGAAGGAGTACACCCAGGCCCTCGACGCGGTCACGGAGAGGCTTTCCGTCAACACCGACCACAGCACCGCATCGGCGCGCGACACCGTGATGGAGCGGGGCCTGCGCGCCCTGGGCTGGCATGTCGACGCCATGCCGCGCAACGTCGTCGGCTGCGACACGGGCACGGACTGCGGACGCTGCGGATACGGCTGCCGGCTCGGCGCGAAGCAGTCCGTCACCAAGACCTGGCTCGCCGACGCCGAAGCGGCCGGCGCCCGCCTCGTCATCGACACGGCCGTCCGCACCGTCGACGTGCAGCAGGGCCGCGCCGTCGGGGTGCGCGGCACCACCACCGCCGGGCATGCCGTCACCGTGCGGGCCCGCGCGGTCGTCGTGGCCGCGGGCGCCATCCAGACACCCGCGCTGCTGCGCCGCTCGGGACTCACCGACGCGACGATCGGCCGCTATCTGCGGCTGCATCCCGCGACGGCGGTGTGGGGCCTGTTCGACGAGGAGATCCGCCCCTGGGAGGGCGGGATGCAGACCCGCTACTCGCGCGAGCACAGCGACCTCGACGGCCGCGGCCACGGCGTGATCTACGAGACGGGCCCCGGCAACCCGGCCGCGCTCCAGGGCTTCATGAACTGGCGCGGCGGCACCGCTCACCTCGCGGCCCTGAAGGACCTCCCTCGTACGGCCGGAGTCGGCATCATCACCCGCGACCGCGACAGCGGTGTGGTCAAGGTGGCGCGCGACGGCGAACCCGTTCCGCACTACCGCCTCTCGGACCGCGACGCCGCACACCTGCACGCCGGAGTCGAGGGCGCCGCCAGGATCCTCGCCGCCGCCGGAGCCCGCCGCATCTCCTCGGCCCACCAGGCGGGCCCCGCGTACGAACCCGGACGAAGCGGCACCTTCGAGGAGTTCGCGGTAGCCTGCCGCAACGCCGGCTACCGGCCAGGGCGTTGTGCGATCGCCGCGCTGCACATCATGGGCACCGCCCGCATGGGCGGCAGCCGCGACACCAGCGCGACCGACCCCGACGGAGCCACCTGGGAGGTCCCCAACATCGTGGTGGCGGACGCGTCCTGCTTCCCGACCTCGTCGGGCGTGAACCCGATGATCTCCATCGAGGCCATCGCGTACATGAACGCCACGAGGCTCGCGGAGCGCCTGGGCCGTACCGTCTGACCCGCCGATTCCGGCTCCGCCACGGTCGGCGGGGCCGGGGCCGGCCGATGGTCTCGCGCGCGCCGGGGTCAGCCGCTGCTCCTGCGCGCGCCGAGCTGCCGTACCTGCCGCTTCCGCCACCCTGTGATCCGGGCGACCTCCGCCACGTCACCACCGTCGCGAAGCACGGTGGCGGCTTCCGTGCGCAGATCGTCGAGAGCGGCGTCGAGGGCGGCCTGTGCCTCGCGGTAGCGCTTGGCGGCGAGTTCGAGTTTCGCGGTGTTCATGGGTTCCCGGTTCCCCGCCACGGCGCCGTCAAGGATCTGTTTCTCCTTCGCCGCCGGCCGCCCCGCTAGGCGCCGCTCCCCAGTGCGCGGAAGACGGCGGCAGCGGCACGGGCGATCAGCGCGTCGTCGTGCTCCGCGTCCGGGCCCCCGCCGGCGCGGCGGGACATGACGGCCAGGACCACCGGCTCGCCTCCGCCCGGCGGCCAGGCGAGCGCGATGTCGTTACGGGTCCCGTAGGAGCCGTTGCCGGTCTTGTCGCCGATCCGCCAGCCGTCCGGCGCCCCGGCCCTGATGAGCTTGTCACCGGTGGTGTTGCGGACGAGCCAGTCGGTCAGCAGGCCGCGCCCCTCCGCGTCGAGGACGTCGCCGAGCGCGTACTGCCGCAGGGAGCGGGCGAGCGCGCGCGGCGTGCTGGTGTCCCGCTCGTCACCGGGCCGGGCCTCACTCAACTCGACCTCGTAGCGGTCGCAGCGCGTGGTCTCGTCCCCGATGGCCCGCAGCGCCCGTTGCAGCCCGCGCGGCCCGTCCAGCTCGTGGAAGAGCGCGTTGGCCGCCCCGTTGTCGCTGTGGCGGACCGCGGCGTCGCACAGCGCGCGCAACGTCATCCGGGAGCCGATGTTCTTCTCGGTCACCGGCGACCAGCCCTCGACGTCGGCGCGGCGCACGGCCACCTCACGGTCGAGGCCGCCGACTCCGCCCTTGTCCAGGACGGCCGCCGCGAGGAACGCCTTGCAGGTCGAGCAGTACGCGAACCGCTCGTCGGCGTGGTAGGCGAGCTCCCGCCCGTCGGCCGTGTCCACGGCGAACACGCCGAGGCGCGCGTCGAACTCCCGCTCCAGGGACCGGAATTCCGCCTCCGGCACCTCGACCGTGGCCGGAGCCTTCGAGTCGCCCGAAGTCTCCGGCCGGTCAGCACGGGGTTCCCCGTCCCCGCCGCAGCCGGCCAGGGGTACGGCGGCTGCGGCGAGGAGCGCGGTCAGAGCGGTGCGGCGGCTGGGGCGGTGCGGCATACGGTGTTTCTCCAGGGTGGGGGGAAGATCATGATATTGCACACGATCTCCCCCCGTCCCCCCGCCGCCTTACCACCGGTAGGCGTCGAAGTTCCTGCTGAACTCCCAGCCGTTGAACCGGTCCCAGTTGATGGACCACGTCATCAGCCCGCGCAGGCCCGGCCAGGTCCCATGGGTCTGGTACGAGCCGCAGTTGGTCTTCTTGGTGAGGCAGTCCAGCGCCTTGTTCACCTCGGCGGTGGACGTGTGCCCGTTGCCCGCGTTCGGGGAGGCGGGCAGCCCGATGGCCACCTGCTCGGGCCGCAGGGCGGGGAAGACGCGGTCGGCGTTGCCCGCCACCGGGAAGCCGGTGAGCAGCATGTCGGTCATCGCGATGTGGAAGTCGGCGCCGCCCATCGAGTGGTACTGGTTGTCCAGGCCCATGATCGGGCCGGAGTTGTAGTCCTGGACGTGCAGCAGCGTGAGGTCGTCGCGCAGCGCGTGGATCACGGGCAGGTAGGCGCCGGCGCGCGGGTCCTGGCCGCCCCAGGGGCCCGATCCGTAGAACTGGTAGCCGAGCTGCACGAAGAACGTCTCCGGCGCCATCGTCAGCACGAAGTCAGGTCCGTACTTCGCCTTGAGCGTCTTGACCGCCTGAATCAGATTGACGATCACGGGAGTCGTGGGGTTGCGGAAGTCGGTGTCGCCGTTCTGCAGCGACAGCGAGTGGCCCTCGAAGTCGATGTCGAGGCCGTCGAGCCCGTAAGTGTCGATGATCTGCGATACGGAGGAGACGAAGGCGTCCCGGGCCCCGGCCGTGGCCAGCTGCACCTGCCCGTTCTGGCCGCCGATCGAGATGAGCACCTTCTTGCCCGCGGCCTGCTTGGCCTTGATCGCGGCCTTGAACTCGGCCTCGGACTCCACGCCCGGGCACTCGGTCGGCGGGCACAGCTTGAAGCGGATGTCGCCCGAGGTGACCGAAGTCGGCTCGCCGAACGCCAGGTTGATCACGTCCCAGGAGTCGGGCACGTCGGCCATCCGCGTATACCCGGAGCCGTTGGCGAAGCTCGCGTGGAGATAGCCGACGAGGGCGTGCGCGGGCAGATCGCCGCCGCCGGGCTCGCCGCCGCCGGTGGTGGTCGCGGTGACGGAGACGGACTTGGGGGAGTCGCCGGCGCTGTTGCCCGCGGTGACCTGGAAGGTGTACGCCGTGGCGGGATTAAGACCGGTGACGGTGGCCGAGGTGCCGCTCACCGTCGTCTTCTGCACGCCGTTCGCGTAGACGGTGTAGCGCGTCGCGCCGGGGACGGCGGACCAGGACAGCGGGACGGCCGTGCTGGTGGGGCTGCCCGCCGCGAGCCCGGTCGGCGCCGCGGGCACCTGGACCGGAGCGCCGCCGGGGCCGACGAGCGAGAGGTCGTCGGCCTGGTAGGCCGCCGTCCCGTACCAGCCGTGGGTGTAGACGGTCACGGAGGTGGTGGAGGCCCCGGTGCGGAACGAGGTGGAGAGCTTCTGCCAGTCCGGTGCGGACTGCGTCCACGTGGAGACATCGGTGGTGCCGGTGCCCGACGCCCCCAGGTACACGTAGCTGCCGCGCACCCAACCGCTCAGCGTGTAGGAGGAGTTGGGCTGGACGGTGATGGTCTGGGAGCACTTGGCGTTGTCGCTGCCGGCCGGCGTCGCCTGCAGGGCCTTCGTGCCGCCGTGCACGGGTGAGGAGACCACCGCCCCGCTGCCGGCGGAGCAGCTCCAGTCGGCGAGACCGGCCTCGAAGCCGCCGTTGCGGGCGAGTTCGGTGTCCGCCGCACCCGCCGTCGTGGCGGTCGCGAGGAGTCCGCCCGCGACGAGCACGGACGCGAGAGCGGCGGCCAGGGGTCTGTGACGTTCCACAACTGCCTCCAGGGACCTGTGAGGGGAGTGGCGCACAGCTTGGTCCAGACCAATCGAGTGGTCAATACCTGTGGCGCGCACGGCAGTTGACGTTTCCTCGTGCTGCGGGCGGCGACGCGAACCGCGTTACCGTACGAAGAGAGGCGCGGCCGTGCCCCGGCAGGCCGGCGCAGTGGATGGGGGAGTCCCATGGCGCAGCAGATCGAGCAGCACCACCTCCGCACATCGGACGCGGAGGTCGCGGAGAGCGCATTACGGGAGGCGTACGGCTCCGGGCTGCGCATGGGCGGCATCCCCGAGGGCGCCACCTTCTCGCTCAGCCATACGAGTGTCGGCATGCTCGCCTACGACGAAGTGCTGCTGCCCGCGGATCTCCGGTTCACCAACGAGGCCCACGGCCCCCTCGTCGTCATCAGCAGCACCGGCGGAACCGTCGAGCGCAACTGCGGCGGCCACAGCGGCACCTACGGCGGTGGCGACGTATGACTGGCCAACACCCCCGACCGCCCCTACGCGGCCCGCACCCACCTGTTCGAGGCGGCCACCGTCAACCTGCATCCCGATCTGCTCGCGAGAGCGGCGGCATCCGTCCATCCGCACAGCAAGCAGGAAGTCCGCTTCAAGGCCCTGGACGCGATATCCCCGCGGCACGCGGCCGTCTGGGAATCCGCCCGACTCCACTTCCGTGAACTCTGCACCACAGGAACCCTCGAACACCCCCTGGTCTACGCATCGTTCGAGCAGCACCTCGCCGCGCTGGCCCTGAGCGTCTTCCCCAACAACCTCACAGGCCGTGAGCCCTCCCCGGCCGACACCCGCGACGCCACACCTGGCACGGTCGCCCGCGCACGGGCGTTCATCGACGAACACGCCCACACCGCCATCGGCCTGGCCGAGATCGCCGAAGCCGCACACGTGACCCCGCGGGCCCTGCAATACGCCTTCCGCCGCCACCTCGGCCAGACGCCCATGGAGTACCTGCGCTCGGTACGCCTGCACCGCGCCCACGCCGAACTGCGGAACGCCGTCCCCGCCGCCGGCGTCACGGTCACCGCCATCGCCACCGCCTGGGGCTTCGGTCACCCCGGCCGGTTCGCCGCCGCATACCGGCGCACCTTCGGCTGCTCCCCGTCCGACACCCTCAAGCGCCCGCCGGAGGGGCCCGACCTCCCGAGGCTCTTCCCCTGACGTCCCACCGACGCTCTCGGGTGCGAAGCAACCCCGCTCTTCACCGCACCCCTTCGTTTCGTGGCTCGAACCGGCCCGGAAAGGCTCCGAAGACTTCGTTCCGCGTCACTGCCGTGCCGCGCCCGGGAAGGCACGATCTGTCTATCGCCCGAGGGCACACGATTCCCCGGCGTGCTGAGTCGCGGGAGAACCCAGCACCACAGGGGACGGGACGCGGCCGGAGCTCTGTCGGCGGAGCTCCGGCCCGCACGCCGCTCCGCGCCCGCGTGCCGTGCCCGGCGCGGGCGGGGCGCCCGGCCCGAAATCGATCACCGTCCGCGGCCTCTAAGATGGCCCGGGTGTCAGCACGTACCAGTGATCAGGTGACCGCCCGGACCGGGGACATCGAGAAGGCAGCCGAGGTGCTGCGCGCCGGCGGGCTGGTGGCCCTGCCGACCGAGACCGTCTACGGCCTGGGCGCCGACGCCGAGAACCCCGGCGCGGTGAAGCGCATCTTCGAGGTCAAGGGACGCCCGCCCTCCCACCCCCTGATCGTCCACATCGCCGACGCCGCGCAGCTCGACGACTGGGTGCGGACGGTGCCGGAGCCGGCCCGCCTGCTGGCCGAGCACTTCTGGCCCGGTCCGCTCACCCTGGTTCTTCAGCGCGGCCCCAGGGTGCCCCTGGAGGCGACCGGGGGCCTGGAGACGGTGGCCGTCCGCGTGCCCGATCACCCCGACGCGCTGGCCCTCCTGTCGGCCTTCGGCGGCGGCGTCACCGCCCCGTCCGCCAACCGCTTCGGCTCGGTCAGCCCCACCACCGCCGACGACGTCCGCGCGGAACTGGGCGACGCGGTGGACTTCGTCCTGGACGGCGGCGCCTGCCAGGTCGGCGTCGAGTCGACCATCGTCGACGCCACCGGCGAGACCCCGGTCATCCTGCGGCCGGGCGGCGTCACGCGTGAGGCACTCGAAGAGGTCCTGGGCCGCCCCCTCGCGGTGCCCGAGTCGAGCCCGGTCCGCGTGCCGGGACAGCACCCGTCCCACTACGCGCCGAACGCGCGGGTCGTCCTCGTCGACCCCGACCGGCTGATCGCCGAAGCAGAAGAAGCACAGCGACGCGGTCACCGCGTGGGCCTCTTCCTGCCCGCCGCCCACACCGGCACCCCGGTCACGGCCCACGCGGTCGTCGAGGTCCCCGCCTCGCTGCCCGCCTACGCGCGCGAGCTCTACGGCTTCCTGCGCGAACTCGACCGCCGGGGCTGCGACCTCATCCTCGCCGCCCTGCCCGCGGAAGAGGGCCTGGGCCTGGCGATCGCGAACCGCCTGCGCCGCGCGGCCGGACCGCGCTCGACGGCCTGACGGCTTACGGCCTGACGACTTGACGGCTTGCCAGCCGGACCGGTCACGCTCTGCGTCGCGCGACGAAATCCCGCCCGGCCAACGGGAGTTGCGGCGCTCCTAGCGCATCGGCTGCTCCGCCGCGGGACGCCGTGACCCGCGCGGCCCGGGCACCTCGGTGCCCTGCCGTCGTACGGCGAGCAGCGCGATGTCGTCCTCGGCGCCCCTGCTGTAGTGCTGGAGGAGGTCATCGCGCAGCGAGTCGGGCGTCGAGGGCCCGCGGCCGGCTCGCTCGCGCAGATCCTCCAGGGAGTCGGCGAGGTCGACGCGCGGCCGCTCGATCAGGCCGTCGGTGACCATGAGGAGCATCTCGCCGGGGGCAAGCCGGGCACCGGTGGCCTGCTGGTGCGCCAGGTTCAGCCCCAGCAGGGGACCGTGCACGTGCAGATAGTCCGCCCCCTGTCCGGGCGAGATGAGCAGCGGCGGAAAGTGTCCCGCGTTGGCGACTTCCACGGCGCCCGTACGCGGGTCCAGGATCGCCAGGCACATGGTGGCCGTGACCTCCGGGTGGAAGTGCGCCAGCAGGCCGTCCATCAACTCCAGGATCCGGTGCGGGGGATGGCCTTCAAGGGCGTAGGCGCGCAGGACGTGCCGGAGCTCGACCATGACCGTGGCCGCCGCGAGGGAGTGCCCGACCACATCGCCCACGGCCAACAGCACCCCCCGCTCGACGGCGAAGGCGGCGTAGAAGTCCCCGCCCAGCTCCAGACGGGCCATCGCCGGCACATATCCGACGGCGAGGTCGACGCCGTCCAGGGCGGCCAGCTTCTCCGGAGGCGGCAGGAACGCACGCTGCAGTTCGAAGGCGAACCTGCGCTCGTCCCGCGCGGCCCGCGCCTCGCGCCCCGCAGCCAGCACCATGCCGACCGTGGCCAGCAGCTCCTCCGGGGCCACGGGGGAGGCCAGATAGGCGCTGGCGCCGCCTTCGAGGCCTTCCACGCGGTCGCGTGCGTCGTTGGCCTCCGCCGAGACATGGACGACGGGGATACGCGGCAGCTTGGCGTCGGCGGCGATCCGCCGGGCGAGTTCGAAGCCGCTGACCCCGGGCAGCCGTACGTCGATGATCGCCAGCTCCGGTACGGGATCACTGCGGTGCAACGCGGCCAGTGCCTCGTGTCCGGACGCCGCCTCGACCACCCGGTACCCGGCACGCCGCAGCACGCTGCCCATGGCGAACCGGTTCGGCTCATGATCGTCCACGAGGAGAATCGTGGCCTCTGCGCCCGTGCCGGGCACCGCTACTGTCACGCGCGGACGGTACGGGCCGACGCCAGGTCCACACAAGCCCTCCATCACTCATCCGCGTGACCTTGCCATCCGGGCGGCGGTCAGGCGGAGTTGCCGTCCTGAGGTGTGGCCGGAAGGTTCGCTGCCGCCCACTGCCGGCCCGGCTCCGGATCGACGCCGAAACGCGCGGCGTAGAGCTCGTGGATCTCCGTCCACCGTGCGTGCGCCGCCTCTTCTGACACCTCCTCGCCGGCGAGCGTGGGCTCGAGGCGCGAGAGGTAGGTCTCCCAGCCGGTGGCGGTCTGTGCCGCGGGCAGGTCGTCGATGACGTGCGTGAAGACCAGGCGGCAGCCCTGCCCCTGCGGCGTCAGCTCGAAGCTGAACGGCTGCCCGGCATAGCTCCAGGCCAGACGCCGCGGCGGCGTCGCCTCCGTCACCTGGAGGGGCTGGCCGCCGACGTCGAGGGTCTCGCCCGTCGCGGGCTTCCAGTCGACGGCCGAGGGGAACCATTTCCCGAGCTCGGCGGGCACGCTGACGGCCTGCCACACGCGCTCGACCGGATGGCCCAGTACGCGCTCGAAGCGCAGCATCGGCCGGCCGTCGACCGTCTCCAGGGTTCCGTAGGCGAGGGGCTCGTTCATCGGGGCTCCTGACTCGTGCGGCGCGCTGGTGGGGCCTGCCGAGGAGGTCGCACATGGGCCGCGCCAAAAACTTACATACGTAGCATTGCGGACTTTTCAAGCGCCGCACCCTCACGATAGGCAAGTGGTCGCTTGCCTGTCAATCGAGTGCGTTCGGACTCAGCCGCCGCCGCACGGACCGTTCGATACCGCCCTGCCTCGGGGCTTTCGATCCGGCCGCACCCGGCGGCTAGGGTGCCCGCATGGGGCTGGTGGGGAGAGCGGCGGAACAGGCGAAGGTGCGGGCTCTGCTCGCGGATGCGCAGAAGGCGCGCAGCGGAGCTCTGGTGCTGCGCGGGGCGCCGGGGATCGGGAAGTCGGCCCTGCTCGACCACGCCGTGTCGCTCGCCGAGGCCGAGGGCATGCAGGTGCTCCGCGGCGCGGGCATCGAGTCCGACCACGAACTGGCGTACGGCGGACTGCATCAACTCCTGTTCCCGTACCTGGACCGCCTTGACGCCCTGCCCGCTCCCCAGGCGACGGCGCTGCGCTGCGCGTTCGGCCTGGCCGAGGGCGACGTCGGCAACCGGTTCCTGATCTCCGCGGGCACGCTGTCGCTGCTCGCCGATCTGGCCGAGGACGCCCCGCTGCTGTGCGTGGTCGACGATCTGCAGTGGTGCGACCAGGGCTCGGTGGAGGCGCTGCTGTTCGCGGCCCGCCGCTTCGTCGCCGACCGGATCGCGGTGCTGTGCGCCGTACGGGAGACCTCGGTGCCGTCCGGCCTCGCCGGCCTCGACGTCGTGGACCTGCCCGCCCTTGCCGCACCCGATGCCGCCCGTCTGCTGGACGAGCACGCGCCGGATCTCGCCGAACGGATACGGACCAGGGTCCTCGCCGAGTCCGCCGGCAACCCCCTGGCCGTCATCGAGTTCGGGCTGTCACGGCTCGCGGACGGTGACGCCGACGACTCGGACCCAGCCGGACAGGTCGGCCCGCTGCCGGTGACCCGCCGCGTCCAGGACGCCTTCCGCCACCAGATCGTGGAGCTTCCCGACCCCACCCGGCGCGCGCTCGTGGTGGCGGCGGCCGACACGGCGGCGCCCCTGTCCGCGATCCTGCACGTGATCGAATCCCTCGGCGGCGCCGCCGCCGACCTCGAGCCCGCCGAACGCGACCGCCTGGTCCGCATCGACAGCCGCATCACCTTCCGCCACCCCCTGGTGCGCGCAGCCGCCTACCAGGACGCGCCGCTGCACCGGCGGATCGAGGTGCACCGGGCGTACGCCGAGGCCCTGCGCGCGGACGCCGACGCCGACCGCCGGGCCTGGCACCTTGCCGCGGCCACCACCACACCCGACGAGACGGTGGCCGCCGCACTCGAAGGCGTGGCGGAGCGTGCCTGGCACCGGGGCGGCGCGCTGGCGGTCTGCGCCGCCTACGAACGCGCCGGCCGGCTCAGCGCCGACCGGGAGCTGAAGGCCCGGCGCATCGCCCTCGCCGGCCAGGCCGCGTTCGACGCGGGCAGCGCCGACCGCGCAGCCCGCCTCGCGGCCGAGGCGCTCGCCCTCACCACCGACACCGGCGTACGGACCGACGCCATCTACACCCGCGGCGCCGTGGAATACGAACGCACCTCGCCGCGGGCCGACGCCGAACTGACGCTGGAAGCCGCCGCGTTGGTACGCGCCACCGACCCGGAGCGCGCCGCGCTCAGCCTCTACGAGGCGGCCCACGCCGCCCGGCACGGAGCGGCCCACGAACTGGTGCGGCGCGCGGCGGAGTTGATGCACGGATTCACCCCGCCCCAGGACTGGGCCCCCGTCATCGCCGCACTCGCCGCGTGGGCGGACCTCTTCGACGGACGCCCGGAGGCCGCCGTCGGCCCGATGCGCGCGCTGGACACCGCCGTCCTCCCCGGCGGGCAGGACCTGATGCGGCGCATCACCACCGGCTTCGGCGGGCTCATGATCGCCGACGAGGACGCCGTCGTCGCATCGACCGAGGACATGCTGGCCCTGGTGCGGTCCACCGGAGCGCTGGGCTGGATCCCGTACACCCTGAACGTGCTCGCCGTGGCACGGCTGCTGCGCGGCGAGTTCGCGGACGCCCGCGCCTGCGTGGCCGAGGGCGTGTCCGTCAGCGCCGAACTCTCCAACACCACCGAGAACTTGGCCCACCAGTCCATCCAGGTCTGGCTGCACGCCGTGGCGGGCGAGGAGAAACACTGCCGCACCCTCGCCGAGGAGGTCCTCCCGCGAGCCCGGGCCCGGCACCGGGTCAACGCCGAGATCGCGGCCTGGGGCCTCGGCATGCTCGACCTCTCCGCCCGCCGCTTCGGCGACGCCTGCGACCAGCTCGAGCAGGTGTGTGACGGACCCGCGCGCCGCGACCTGCTGATGCGGGCGATCCCGGACCTGGTGGAGGCCGCCGTACGCGACGGCCGACCCGAACGAGCCCACCGGCACCTGGCGGCCTTCCGGCACTGGGCCGAACACGTCGACCGCCCGCTCGCCACCGCGCTCGCCCTGCGCTGCCGGGCCCTCCTGACCGACGACACGGACGGCGGTACCGACCCGGACCGCCTGTATGCCGAGGCACTGCGCCTCCACGAGCAGCACGGCGGCCCCTACGAACGCGCCCGCACCCAGCTCGTCTACGGCGAGTGGCTGCGCCGCCGTCGCCGCCGCGCCGAGGCCCGCGGCCACCTCACGGCAGCGGCCTCCGCCTTCGAACACCTCGGCGCCCAGCTGTGGGCCGAGCGTGCGCACACGGAGCTGGCCGCCTTCGGCGAGAAGAGCGAGGTGCCCGGACGCAGCGGACCACTGACCCTGCTGACCCCGCAGGAACTCCAGGTCGTACGACTGGCCGCCGCAGGCCAGACGAACAAGGAGATCGCCGCCCAGCTCTTCCTCAGCCCGCGGACCGTCGGCCATCACCTGTACAAGGCGTACCCGAAACTCGGCGTCACCGGGCGCGCCGAACTGGCCGGTCTCGTGGAGTGATTCCGGACGCCGCTCTCGTCGAGTGACGGCGGACGCCGGTCACGATCCTGGGACACCAGTCACGATGACTGATTCGCCGACGCCCGTACCGCGCCTAGCGTTTGAGTCGTCACCAGGCAACAGCCGCCGGGCCGGGGCACAGCGCCCCTAGTGACCGGAACCGGCCGCACGACAAGGAGATCACCATGACGAAGTACTTCCTGAGCCTCCCGCACGACTCCGCCGAGGAACCGACCATGGAGAGCATGGACCCGGCCGAGCTCCAGGAGGTCATCGCCGCGGTCGGCGCCTTCAACACCGCCATCCAGGAGGCGGGCGCGTTCGTGACGGCCGGCGGCCTTCAGCCCCCGTCGACCGCGACCACGGTGGACTACACCGGCGACAGCCCCGTCCTGACCCCCGGCCCGTTCGTCAAGGCCGACGAGTACCTCGGCGGCTTCTGGATCATCGAGGCCGAGAACGACGACGTGGCGATCGAGTGGACGAAGCAGGCCTCGCGGGCCCTGCGCAGCAGGATCGAGGTCCGCGCCCTCCAGGAGGAGCCCGGCGCCTGACGATTCCGGCACCGTATCGGTGGGGAGGCGCGGTCCGATTCCGTGGACCGCGCCACCGCACGGGCTCTCCGCTGTACCTGCAGCTTCGTCCGCTGGGGGGACGGGACCCATCGCCTCGTCCGGGAGAGACGGACCGAAGCGCCTATCCCTTGCGGGGACGCTCCAGCCCGAAGACCTCCTGTAGCCGGTTCAGCTCCTTCTCGGCCGCCGACCGTACCTCGCCGGGGACGTCTCCGAGCTCCTCGACGAGCTCCTCGTAGATCGGCGCATCGGTGCTGGCGTTCACTGCGGTTTCCGTTCCTTGGTTCACGTGCTGGTGGCCGGCGCGCAGGGCGACGGACCCCGGGGAGTCTACGGCGACCTCCGGACCGGCCGGCACCCGGTGTCCGCGGTGCGGACGGAGCAGGGGCCCGCCCCGCAGGACGGGCGGCCTCGGATTGGGCTCGGCGTCCGTTGTTACGATGCCCTGCATGTCCGCCGCTTCGTGCTCGGCCGCTTGCGCGGCAGTGACCAGGACGCCCCGCTAGCGGCGGGACGTCCGGCTCACAGCACCACCACCTGGAACGTCCAGCCGCTTCGTGTTCAGTCCGGAGCGGCCCTTCGTGCTGCTCGGTAACGCTTCTGAGCGACGGAGCAATCGATGCTTTCAGGCACCACCCCTTCCCGCGGGCACCGTCCCGCCCCCACGCGCGCATGGCTCGTGCTGTGCGCGATGTCTCTTCTGCAGTTCTTCATCGCCGTGGACGTGACCGTGGTCAACGTCGCGCTGCCCACGATCGGCGCGGACCTCGGAGTCCACGGCCACACGCTGACCTGGGTCGTGGTCGGCTACACGATCACCGGCGGCGGGCTGCTGATGCTCGGCGGCCGGCTCGGCGACCTGCTGGGCCACCGCCGCACCCTGCTGGTCGGCACAACCCTGTTCGGCGCGGCCTCACTGCTGGCGGGCCTGGCCCCCACCTTCCCGGTCCTGGTCACCGCACGGCTGCTCCAAGGAGCCGGCGAGGCCGTCGCGCTGCCCGCGGCGATGGCCACCATCGTGCTGCTCTTCCCCGAGGGCCCGCAGCGCTCGCGTGCCCTCGGCGTGTGGGCCGCCGTGGCCAGCTGCGGCCTGGTCCTCGGATTCGTCCTCTCCGGGGTCATCACGGCCCACCTGGGCTGGCGCTGGACCTTCCTGATGTCGGTCCCGTTCATCCTGGCCGTGATCGGGGCCGCGCTCCTCCTGGTCCCGGCCGACCGGAGCGCCTCCCTCGAACGGGGCCGTCTCGATCTGCCGGGAGCGGCCCTGCTCACCGCGTGCCCGCTGCTCTTCGTCTACGCCGTGGTCGCGGCGGGCGAGTCCACGACGAGCCCGTGGACGATCCTCGCGGCACTGGCGGGGGCCGCGGCGGCCGCTGCCGGTTTCGTACGGATCGAGGCGAGGTCGCCACACCCGCTCGTCCCGCCGTCCTTCCTCGCCGACCGGGTCCGCGTACGGGCGAACCTGACCACGATGCTGCTCAGCGGCGCGCTGTCGACCTCGTTCCTGCTGTTCACCTTCTACTTGCAGGACAGGCTGGACATGGGCCCGCTGGGCGCCGGGCTCACGATGCTGCCGCTGGCGGCGGCGCTGATCGCGGCCTCGGTACTGGTGCCCAGGCTCCTGGGACGCTGGGGCGCACCCGTGTGTGTGCTGGCCGGGCTCGCGTCCACCGGGGGAGCGATGGCGGTCATCGCGCTCGTGGCGCACCTGGGCGGCGGGGCCGCGTGGCTGCTCCCGGGCATGCTGCTCATCGCAGCCGGTATGGCCTTCGGGCTCGTGGGGCTGCAGTACGTCGCGGTCAGCGGGACCACCGACGCGGACGCCGGAATCGCCTCCGGCGTCCAGCGCGCGGCGGACCAGCTCGGCGGAGCCACCGGCGTGGCCGTCTACCTCGGCCTCGGATTCGCACCGTCCCTGCACCCGTGGGACCCGTTCCTGATCGCCTCGGCTCTCGCCGTCACCGGTCTGATCGCGGGCGCCGTGATCATCGGCCGCTCTGCGGCCCTGGGAAAGGCGGATCAGCAGGCCACGTAAACGATCGGCGCGCCGTGCCCTGCCTGCGGCTTGGCAGGCAGGGCACGGCGGCGCCTTCTTCGTTCAACCAGGGTCGGTACGAGTGTGCCGGCGCGTGACGCGCTCAGCTGCTCAGAACCGCCCCAGACAGAACGGGTGCCCTGCCGGGTCCGCGTAGACCCGGTAGGGCCGCTCGCCGTTGTCGTCGTCAGCGTCGAGGACCCGGCCACCCAGCAAGCGCACCAGCTCTTCCGCCTCTTCGTAGGTGCCGGTCAGCCGCAGATCAAGGTGGGTCTGCTGCGGATCGCCCTCGGCACCCGGCCAGTGCGGCCACACCGGCGGTTCGTGCTCCGCCACGTGCTGGAAGCCGAGCCGTTGCCCGTCGGGCAGGTGGACGGCCAGCCACTGACCCGTATCGTCGACCCTGCCGCCCAGCAGTTCCGCGTAGAACGACGCCAGTCCCTTCGGGTCGGGGGTGTCCAGGACAGTGGAGTGCATCTCGGCGACAGCCATCTTTCCCCTCGCAGCTCGTGGACCTCCGTGCGCGTGCCCGCCTCGGGTGCCCCAACAGCGCGTCTTAAACATGTTGTTGAAGGCCCGCCCCGGGTGCGGGTCAGCGCAAACCGGCGAAGAGGTCGTCCTCGGGGAGGGATGCTCCGGTGGTGTCCTTGACGCGCACGAACGTCTCCATGCCCATCAGCTCGCCGAACCTGTCCTTGCCCATCTTGAGGAAGAAGATGTTCTCGCCCTGACTGGCATGGGCGGCCAGCGCATCGAACTTCTGGCCGCTGAACGCGGTGGTGTCCACCCACGTGGTGATCTCGTCGTCAGGAAGGCCGATCTCGGCCATCGCGGCGGCCTCGGCGGGGTCCGGCTCCGGCATGTCGGGATCCAGCTCGCGCATGATCTCGCCGAACCGCTGCATCCCCGAGCGGGGCATCGTCGTCCAGTACACCTTCGACGCCAGCCCGGTCATCTCCACGGCCGCCATCGTGATGCGATGCGCCTGGATGTGGTCGGGGTGCCCGTAGAAGCCGTTCTCGTCGTAGGTGACGACCACATCGGGACGGTAGTGCCGCATGAGCTCCGCGAGCCGGGCGGCACCCTCCTCCACGGGGGTCTGCCAGAACGACCCGGGCGCGTCGTTGCTCGGCCAGCCCATCATTCCCGAGTCGGGATAGTCCAGCAGCTCCAGATCACTGATCTTGAGCACCTCGCAGCTCGCCTGGAGCTCCTTGCGGCGCATCGCGGCGACGGCCGCCGGATCGTGCCCGGGATCACCGGGTTTGCTGCCCCCGGGGCCGTCCCCGCACCCACCGTCGGTACAGGTCACCAGCACCGTACGAACCCCCTCCGCCGCGTATCGCGCGAGGATCCCTCCGGTCCCTGTGGCCTCGTCGTCCGGGTGGGCATGCACTGCCATCAGCGTCAACGGCCGGTCAGTCACGGAACAATCCTCCTGCAGAACTCACGGCCCCAAGGCCTCTCGCCTGATCCAACCGCGACGGCCGGACCGGATGTTCCCAGAAGACTACGGAGTGGCTCTGACACCCCGCCCTCAAGCGCGGGCGTCTACGGCCCGTGAAGGGAATCGAACAACGCCGCAGCGCATCGCTCGGCGAGGTCCTCGGCGTGCGCGGGCAGACGGCCGCCGCCCCGGAGGTGGCGACGGACCAGTGACAGGGGCAGGTCGACCACGGCCAGTGCGACCTGCTCGGCGGCCTGCGGACCCTCCCCGCCCAGATCGGCGGTGAGGGAGCCGAGCGTGGCGCGCACACGCTGGTTTCCGCGGTCCGCACGCCGGACGTGCTCCTCCGACCACTTCGCGCGCCCGAAGTCCTCGGCGCCGTAAAGGAGAAGAGCAGCCTGCTCGGGGTGGGCCCGGCTCCAGGCGATGACATACCGCGCCGCCGCGCACCCCGCCTGCCGCGCGTCGACACCTGCGTCCAAGGCCTTGAAGTAGCCGTCCTGAAAACCCTCGACGGTACGCAGCCACACTTCGGCAAGCAGCGCGGTCCGCCCGGCGAAGCGGTGGTACACCGATCCGCTCGAGGCCCCCGCCTCCGCTGCGACCGCGGACATGGTCACGGCGGCCGGCCCCCCGGAGGCGGCCAGTCGCACCGCGGCGTCGAGGAGTTGCTCGCTATCGAAGACGGCCGGTCTTGCCATGAAGTAGAGACTACCCTCTACTATTTTAGAGACAGGTCTCTATATAGCTCCGGGGAGGGCCAATGAGCGTCTACAACGTGCACGAGCGCCTGCTGACCGCGAAAGCGAGCGAAGTCGGCGCGCTGATCGACACGCTGTCCAGCACCGAGGACAAGCTCTGGGCGCACGACGAGTGGCCGCCCATGGAGTTCGACCGCCCCCTGTCGGTCGGGGCGGTCGGCGGCCACGGCCCGGTCCGCTACACCGTGGTGGCCTACGTCCCCTCGACCTGGGTGCGCTTCGCCTTCGACGGACCGCGCGGCTTCGCCGGCTTCCACGCATACGCGGCCCTAGCTGTCGACGAAGACCACACACTCCTGCGCCACACCCTCGCCATGCACGCCCGCGGCCCGGCCCGCCTGACCTGGCCCCTCCTCTTCCGCCCACTCCACGACGCGTGCCTCGAGGACAGCCTGGATCGCGCCGAGTCGGCCAACTCGGGGGTGGTGGCGCGCAGGGCGCGGTGGAGTCTTTACGTGCGGATGCTTCGTAGGTTCCTGCGCTGACTCGGCAGGTACCGCGGTCGGGCGCCCGCCAGTCAGGGCACCTACGCCGGCCCACCATGGCCCGCGGGGTCGGCAGGCTCAGGCGGGACGTTGTCCCGCGTCCTCACTCGGCGGAGGACGGTTTCCTTCGCAGCCCCTCAGGGGTGAAAGTGAAGGTCTGGCGGAACGGGCCTTCGCCGTAGCGCACGGCGAGAAGGAGCGGTTGCTCATGCTCAGGAGGCCAGGGTTCAGCGCCTGGAGCACTCCCGTTCCACAAGTGGAAGACCACCATCGGTTGTTCCAGATCTTCGCTGAGGTACCCCAGGGTCTTGCCGTAGCGAGGGTTGGTCCCCCCGAACAGCACGCATGGGGACCCGAACTCCGCCGTCACATCCGCCCACGTGCGGTCCTCGCCCGCCCACTGCCGCACGCGGCCCTTCAACGCTTCGTACTCGTCGTCCGCAAGAACCCGGTCCGGTCGGAGCCATCCGCGTCGCAGCGCGAACTCCGCGTACACCGAAGCCATTCCGTATTCGTAATTGCGCCCTGGGATGAGATCTCGGAAGGCCCCGGTCACACCTATGGCAGACCAGGCCCCGCGATCTGCAAGAACTTGCTGCTGCTGAGCGAATCCCTCGGGCTGACGTTCAACAAACAGCAGGTGATCAAACAAGATCCGAAGGGTCGTCTCACCGCCGAACATCCCAGGCCGACGGAGTGCCAGGTTCAAGTACTCGACAAGGTGGGCGCGTATCTCTTCAGAGGGGGCAAGGGCGCTGGAAGGGATCACCTCCACAGTCTCCCTCATCGTGGACAAGCCGAAGATCCGGAATCTGCTGACTGGATGCAGCAGGTGAAGTCCGCCCGCTGCGAGCGCAGTCTCCGCGCGGCGAAACGAGGGTGCGAAGCAGCTGCTCAGAGGATTACAACGAGGCGATGACCATCTTCCTCTGTTCCAAGTGCGGCACCGCGATCACACCGGAGCTGGTTGAACTGGCTGTCATCCCGGCCTCCTTGATCCGCGAGCGCGACCGGGACAAGAAGACGCGTCTAACACCTTCCACCGTTCCACAGGGCCGCTACGCGATCGATCCCGAGCCTTGGGGACCTCCCTACGTCGTGCAGGGCGACCAGAGGAACCCGAGGCCGGCTCAGCCACGAGGGCACTTGATCTGCCGTGATGAGGGCTACGTCATTTCGGCCGGCAGCCGACTGACCGTTGTGGTGCACCCAGAGGATGCCGCCGGCCTTCAGCCGTTGCCCGACGGGGAGAACAGCATGGGGTGCTGCGGGCGGCAGGCGATGAGGGACTCAACCGAGCCTGCCCCTGTGGCGCTCGGGTCGCGACCCTGGCGGCCGACTGCCTCGGGCCCTACGAGCTGCACCTGGACCCGGTCCGCACCTACGCGTTCTCCCAGTAGGCCCTGACACGCCCGTAGTCGTCGCACAGGTTCCCTTCCGGACAAGGGGGTTGGGGACGGCACGCTGGTTGTCGGTGGTGCCCCGTAGGGTGCCCGGCATGAGCGATGTGGTGATCGTGACGCGGGCGGGCGTCGGGGACGGCTCGTGGGCGGAGCGCCTCGTGTGTCATCCGCGGCTGCCTCTGGTGGCTGCGCTTGATGCGGTGCGTCCTGCCGTACACGTCTGGGACTGCTCGGCGGGACGTCTGGATCGACTGGCCACGATCGGGGCCCACTCTGATCCCTACGGGGAAGTGGGGGCTTGGGATCGGGACACCCCTTCCGTTGCCTGGCACCCCACCGAAGCCGCACTTGCGGTGACGCACGAGGGCCGCGTCCGTCAGTGGGTCCATCGCCTCGCCGACGATGCGCCTCATGCAGGCGACGGGACGGAGGTCCGGGCGATGCACCACGTGCCTGATTTCGACTACCAGCATCTGGCGTTCAGCCCGGACGGTGACGCCCTGTGGGCCTGGCCGGCGCACAACACCACCAACGCGTGGGACCGCAGCGACACGATCGATCTGCGCAGCGGAACTGTCCGTTCGGGCCGGGCCTGGGACACCGGGATCGTGGAGCACCCCGGGGGCGGTCTGGTGGCCACGTACAACAGCGACCAGGGTGCCACCCTCGTGCTGTTCGCCCGCACCGACCTTGCGTCCGGACCGCTGCGTTTCCTTCGGCGTGCGCTGATCATCGATGTCGACGGGTACGAGGCCCCGGTGTTCAGTTCCGATGGACGTCGTTTCGCGATCCGGGGCAACGCTTACGAGGAAACCCTGTCGGTCTACGAGTTCCCCACACTGCGGCTGATGCTCTTCACGACTCTCGGCGACGACGAGCCCGATCGGCTGTCCTCGGCTACGGGGGAGGGGGCGGACGTTGCGGACTGGTCCCGGCACAACATCGCTTTCGACGCCCGGCCGGGTGTGCTGTGGATCGGCCGACCGGACGGCACCCTGCTCGAACTCAACCTCGACGAGGAGACCGTCACGCCGCATCCCCTGCTGGGCGGCGCACCCGTCACTGCCCTCGGCAGGCTGGTGACAGGAGACCTCGTGGCCGCCACCGCCACAGGCGAGGTCGTGCTCGTGGCTGTGGCAGGCGGCCCACACATCCCGGACCGCGAGGCGATGGTTGAAGTCGTGCGCACCTTCGTGGACTCCACAAGCGAAGTACCCGACGACGACCAAGACCTGGAGCGGCACCTGGTCCTCGCCGACGGCGAACGCTCTTGGGACCAGGACGACCTGGACAGCGTGACCGAGGCATCGAGCGCCGACCCGACCTGGCTGCAGGTCCAGGCGGCGGTGAACAAGATGCGCGCTGATGGACGGTGATCGGGAAGGAGGGGTGCGGTCGTTGCAGCCTGCCTTTGCCCGGGCGTGGCCGTCTGTTCCGCGTCCTCCGCTGTCGCGAACTTGTGCCCGCCCTGATGCGCCCGCGGCGCGAGGCGAGGGCCGGTAGGGAAGCAGCGGCCGTCGACGACGCGCGTTGAACGTTTTGAGAAGACGGGTGACGAGCGTGGGGCGGCGTACGTGTCCCACTGGCTGCACGTCCGACGCCAGGCTCAGCTGTTGGCCGGCCCTTAGTGCAGAACCCCGTCACGTGGCAGCAGATATCCCATGGCGCGCTCCTGAGGCAACTCGCCCGCCAGCATGGCGGCATCCGCGCCTCCGGAGATCATCCAGCCGACGATCGCCAGGCTGAAGGATGCCTGTTGGAAGGTCGCCGACGCGATGCCGGCGAGCCAGTCGTCAAGGACGGCGGACCTGAAGAACGGCTGGTCGTCAGCGTGGTACTCGATGCCCGCCTCGTCCAGCTCGGATGTCGGGATGGACAGGTCCAGCCAGTCGCTTCCGTCACCACCCCGCACGGCCGTGCAACCACTCACCGTCAGCCGGCCCGTCGGCAAGCGGATCTGACCGACCAGCTGACCGGACTGACTCAGCGAGGCCACGGTGCACGGCACTTCCGTGTACTCGTGCTCACGGTCACACCGCCCGAAGCACCCCAGCATGTCTGCCACAGACCACAGAGCACTCAGGAGAGTCTGCAGCTCGGCGTCACCGCTGGTACCAACCTCGATGGACAGCTCGTAGCAACCGCCCCAGTTGGACTCATACCGGAAGGAAGCAGAATCCGACATGACGCGATCATGCAGTGTGATCCGGCCTCGGAGCACCTCAATTTGGTGCCCAACTAACTAGTAGAGACATCGCCTTCGAAGCTCGCCCCGAAGTGGCCGCTGCCCAGGGGCATGACGTGGGTCGCGTCGACGGTGTCCCGCACCACTGGCCTGTGGGGCTCTGGGGCAACTTCCACGTATGAGGCCCGACAGCGACCGGTCTTCCCTGTGGCTCCAGGCTCGAACGGGAACGCTAGAGGCAAGGATGTCTCTGGTGGGCGGTCTACGCTCACGACAGGATGGTCTTCGCCTGTAGCCATCGAGGGGGAGGGCATGGCGGAGGTCGAGCGTGTGGAGGCTGGCGTATTGACAGCGCGTGGCGTGGTGATGGCCTATGTCGATGCACTGAGCTCGGTCGGCCTGGCCATGCGGGCAGCATTCCCCTCAGTGGAGCAGCTTGCTGACGTTCTCGACCTGGTTCGTGCGCGGCACGAGATCAGCCGGACCGGCGAATTCGACGACTACTCGTACAGCGTTCACGGAGCAGGGTGTCTTCTGCAGGCAGGACGGCGTTGAGATCGACGTGGACTTTGCACCCGACGGGACAGAGATCTTCGACTTCTGGCGACTGCGTCTCTACGCCCGGAGTCTGCCCGACCCTCTTGACCTCTCCGACCAGGTCTTGCGCGCTGCTGTGCAGTCGCTGAGCCCTCTACTGACAGAGGTGCGGCCTGGGTGGTTCTGCCGGGCTAAGGCTGCGACGGCAACCTGAATCCGGTGTCGGGCTTTGGACTGGAGCTGCCTTCGCGCGAGTGATTGTGCTCGCTTCACGCTGCCACGCGAATCCGGAAGGCTCGTGGATCCGCCCGTCAGGTCCCGATTGGGGTCACGACCTTCGCGGCTCGCACCAAGGCGGCTGACTGTCCGCGCCACGCGCGGGCGCTTTGTCCGGTCCCAGGTGATGCATGCCGGAGTCGTGTCAGGATGACGTGGTGAATGCATCGGAGCAGGTCGGAGAGTTATTGGGGTCCCTGCTGGGACCGCGTGAGGTCTACGTGAGATCCGGCGTCGGGAGCGTCGCTGACCTGCCCTCCGAGATCCATGCGCTGGCTCGGACTGCTCAAGAAGAGTGGGCAGCCCATGCTGACGAGCGAATCCCGGAACCCTCACCTACTGAGGTGGCAGACGCACTCCAGGTTGTGGACGTCGGATCGAGTGCGAGCCTGCTAGCGTCGCTGGCAACCGAGAGCCTCGTCTGGTCGGGCGTAATGCTCCAGGATCAGATCCATGCCCGGCAGGTTGCGGAGCAGATCGTCAGCCGGCTCGGCAATGAGGCCACCTGGATGACGAACCTTAAGCTGGCACCAGGGCCCCTCAAGGAGGTGGCGTCGTCACCGGTGACCCGGCATACCTTTGACGGCGTGATTGCAGGGGCCAACGGCGACGTCTTCGCCGTGCTCCTTCAAGTAGGCGACGACTGAATTGCTGGGCTGCGGGTGCGGTGTCTGGCCGTGTGCCAGATGGACAGGCGCTGTCGCTGTGCAGGCCTTGACCGGTGCAAGGATGCGCCGAGCAAGGCGAATTGCGGGCGACCCCAGCCCGGCCCCGGTCCCCGCAGCATCGCGGTTTCCGGGGCTCAAACACTCTTCGACGTGGCAGGAGGAGAGGAACTCAGTTCCTCGTCCGGCTGCTACTTAACTCCTGCTCCCTGTGAGGTCGGACGGGGGATCAACCGCTGAGGTCGAATACGCCCCAGGTGGTGAACGGTTCGGCCTGGACATGGATCCTGCTGCCTCGGCCGACAACCCGCCGACGGCCGGGGGCGGAGCCGTCGGCCAGGGTGAGCAGGCCGACGTCGGTTGGCTCAACGGATGTTTCGCTGATCTCTCCGCGGACGAGTCGGTCCCATTCGTCGCCGTAACCGCCGTAGAACGCGATCCGTTCACCGTGGACCGCGACCGCTCTGGCTCCTCGTACGCGGTTCGCCCACACCCTCACGGGCCGATGGGTGCGGTCGGGGCGTATCTCGACGAGCGGGAAGTCCGTGTACGGGCAGGCCCAGGCGGTGGTGCCCGACACGTTCAGGGCGTAGCGGTCGAAGAGGCCGGGGATGCCCGCATCGTCTGATGTCCAAGTGAGTCGGCCGGTTGCACTCCAGCAGCGGATTCCCGCCGGGTTCTCGTCGAAGTGCCCGACCCAGATACGGCCGGCCTCGTCCACGAGCAGGTGCTCGATGGCGTCCCCGACGGAGAAGGACGAGGTCTCGCGGCCGAGTGTGTCGAAGACCTGAACTTGGTTCGCGTCCGCAGATCGGCGGGCGCGAGGAGCGGCGACGACGAACCTGCCGTCGGGCAGGCGGTCCAGGTGCGGCCGACGGGCTCGCACGCCGCTCAGCTCGGTGAGTTCGGCGCCGCCGTCCGGATGGACGGATACGACCAGCGCGTCAAAGGGCCGCGCAGCTTCACCAGGCCGCGGCACGCGGTCGGCAAGCAGCCAGTGGGCGGCGCCGAAAACGTCGACGGTACTGGTCAGGATGTGGTGGCCATCGTGCGCACGGGGCAGATGGGCGTAGGGGACGAGAACGGTCTTTCGCAAGGTGGGCTCTCCTAAGACGGTGTCTCGATTGGCGGTAGGTCGTTGCTTCGGGCATGGACATAGTTGAGCGGCTCGTGCCGGACGGACTGTGGGAGATCTTCGAGGACGTGGCGCCGGAGCCGCCGGTACGCGTCCAGGGCGGAGGCCGCCGGCGATGCGATGACCGGGCGGTGCTGGCCGCGATCGTGTTCGTCGCGACCTCGGGTTGCGCCTGGCGGCAGCTGCCACCGGTCTTCGGCGCCTCCTGGCAGACGGTGCATCGGCGTTTCACGGACTGGTCGCGGGCGCGGGTATGGGCCAAGCTGCACCGCGTCGTTCTTGATCGGCTTGGCGCGAACGGCGAGTTGGACTGGTCGCGCTGC
>NZ_FNFF01000042.1 GCF_900100315.1 Streptomyces indicus | reverse complement strand
CCCCGCGCGCGGGTACATAGGCGGCTTCGCCGCCTATGCCTCATGATCCGCTTCGCGGATCACTTGACAGCGTTTCACGCTGTCTGCTATGCGGCCCGCTTCGCGGGCCGCGGTGATCCGCTTCGCGGATCACTTCTGCGCCTGCGGCTTGAGTGATCGAACTAGGTGGAACCCGCCAAACGGTGCACCCCTGTGGATAGCCGCGTTTCCGCAGGTCAACCCTACTTTTCGGGGAGTGCCGGCCTCGACACCCGATCGTAAGTGATCGCAGAGACCGCCATTTCGTGCACCCTTTTTCCACATGCCGAAAATCGAACAGAGGTAGGGGGGTGCACGGGTTGGCGGGTTCGGGACTGACCAGGGAGAACGGCCGTCCCGCGCCCCCCCTTATTGGGAACCATTCCCAATAGCCTGTTCGAGTAAGGGTCACCACCTTTGTTTCACCACTTACCGATCACGGTGCACCCGTGGCGGTATCGGGCCCGCTCGACCCTGTTTCCCCTGGTCAGCACTGAAACCGCCAACCCGTGCACCCTTTTTCCACAAACGGCCGTGACCTGCGAAAACCGCTGTGCGCCCGCGTGAGCGCCTCGACCCCGTATGCGCACCCGTGGCCGCCGGGGCGGAGATAGGCCGGTAGCGCGGCGCCTAGGCCCCTTCCTGGGCCCGTTTCGGATGATCTCCCGCGCGCCACGGGTGCCCCCTCCCCCGGGGTCCGGCGCACCCGTGGCGGGTTCGGTCGCCGCGGGTGCGCTAGTTGGGAATCAACTCACAGTTGAACTTGTAGTTCGCTTACAAGTTGGCTAGTGTGGGGACCGCACCAACCGCCGGGGGGACGCCCCGGCGGTCCGATCCGAAGGGACCGCGCATGACCTCGACTTCCGCCCCGATGCCCGTTGCTGACGCCCTGTCGGCCGGCGCCCCCCGCACCCTGGGTGCGCTCGCCGCTGCTGCTACCGGTTGCGGGTGGGGCGTCATGGTCGAGCGCGACGCAACGGCCGACGCGTGGACGCTGGTTGTGGCGACGCCGTCCGACTCCCGTACGGGCCGCTACACCTGGCGTGCGGGCAAGTGGGCGACGGCGGGCCGCGGTTACCGCGAAACGGTCGCTTGGTACCGGTCCGGCATGGAGTCGCTTCCGGGCGCGGCGGTCGAGACCGCGGCCGAGGAGGTCAAGGTCCCGGCGGGTGACGTGTCGGCCGAGACGCTCGCCGAGGCCGAGGCCGGGGTCACCGCGGCCCGCGCGGCACTCGACGCGGTCAAGGCCGGACAGAAGGCCGAGGAGGCACTCGCCGAGGCGCGCAAGCACGCGGACGCCGCGGGCGGGTTCCAGCACTCGGCCGAGACGGCGCAGCAGGCGGCCGAGGCCGCGCGTACCTGGGCCGAGGCGGACGCCGAGGCGGACCAGGCCGAGGCGGACGCCAAGGGAGCGGCCGAGGCGGTCGCCGAGTGCAAGCGCGCTTTTCAGCGGGCCCAGCGTGCGGCCAATGAGTGCCGGAAGTACGCCGAGGCCGCTACCGGTGCCCTGTACGAGACCGAGGCGGACCGCGCTTACGACCGTGCGAAGGATGCGCGGGAGACGGCGCGGGAGACGCTCGGGACCGCCGAGGAGGCGGCCGAGGCTGCGAAGGAAGCGGCCGAGGCTGCGCGCGAGACGGCCGACGACGAGTGCATGAAGTGCGGCGAATGGCTGTGCGCGTGCCGAGAGATCATGTGCGCGATGCTCGCCCGGTACGGGTCGGGTGCGGCGCGCACGGTCGACCCCGAGGCGGTCCGGATCGGCGAACTGATCATGTCGGACGAGGAGGAGCTCCGGGCGGCCGGTCAACTCATGCTGTGCGGTGAGTGGGCCGAGGCCGAGGAGGCTATCGAGCGGGCCGAGGAGGGTCCGGCCGAGGCCGAGGAGCGGCGCGCGGCGGTCCGCGCGGCCGAGGCCGCGGTCGAGCCTGCGGCCCCGGTGGCGACGTGCGACGGTCGGACCGCGCGCCAGTGGGCCGAGGAGGCCGAGCGGCACGCGTCCCGCGCGGCCGAGGCGTACGAGCTCACGGTGACCGCCGTCCGGCACCGGACCAACTTCTACGAGCCGATGCCCGTTGAGCGGCTCGACGAGACCGAGGGCGCCCGGGTGCGGGCCGCGTTCGCTCGAATCGACCGCCGGTCCCGGACCGCGTACAACCTTGAGCTTTCCGCGCGGCGTGACTGGTGGGACGGCGCAGAGATCACGGACCCCGTTCGTGCGCGGGACTGCGCCGAGCGTGCGCGGGTGCTGGCCGACGGGTGCGAGGCGGACGCGCGCATGGTCGCCGAGGCTTTCGCATGGGCCGAGGCCGAGGAGGCGGCGGCGGCCGAGTTGCAGCGCGCGGAGTGGTCCCTCGCGGACGCCGAGGAGCGCTACGAGGCTGCGCGCCGTCCGAACGCGTGGATCGGGGCGCAGGGTGTTGACCGCCGCATCGGAGAGACGAACGCGCTCCGTCTCGTGTGGATCGCGCGGCAGGCTCTTGCGGCGGTCAACGGCGCACCGTTCATCGCGTACCCGACGCTTACCGACCGAGGGACCGTCAAGGGGTGGAGCGTCGGTTACTGCACCGTGAGCCGGTACGCGGGTACGTCCGTGCGTATCGTCGACACGTCCGCGGACCAGTGGCGGGCCGAGGCAATCGCCGAGGCGAAGAACCGCGAACACGCCGCGCGGGTGCTGTGTGAGCGCATGGCCGGTGAACTAGTCATCATGCGGGCCCTGATGGACGACGCGCGGCACGCGGACACCCGCGTTCCGGGCGGCCGGTACCGTCAGGCGCGTACCGCGCTGGAGACGGCCGAGGAGCTGCACGACCGTGCCGCGCGGGAGCGTGGGACCGAGGCGGCCGACCGTATCGCCCCGATGGCCGACAGGGTCCGTGCGCTGAGTGCCACGGTGGCGGAGTACGCGCGGGACCGCGAGGAGTGGGCACGGAACCAGCGCGCGGCCGAGGCTGCGCGGGCCGAGGCCGCTCCGGTGCCGGCGGCGGCCGAGGCGGCGGTCGAGGAGGCCGAGGAGGCACCCCGGTACCGGTTCGGCCGCCGGGACGCCGAGGGTCGCTACCCGGTGTCGGTCGACGGCGCACCGGTCGGGCACGTCTACCAGACGCGCCGCACATGGTGGGCCCTCGGTCTCGACGAGCGGCGCCCGACCGACCACACCAGCCGCGCCGAGGCGGCGGCGCGACTCGTCGCGCTGGTCGACGTGCGGGCCGCGGCCGAGGCGGACGTCGCGCGCAGGATGCGGGCCCGCACCGTGGCGCCCCGGGGGTGGCGATTCACGACGTGGGACGCGGTCGAGTCGGGGGACGTCGTCCGGACCCCGGGGCGGTGCGTGCCGGTCCGTGGCGGGTTCGGGGACGGCGGTCCCCTGTCCCCCGAAGGGTGGGGCGCCCCGGTGACCTTGACCGGTGTCGAGCGGCTCGACAACGGGTGCGTAGTGGCGCGCGGGCGGGAAGGGGACGCGCCCGGTTGGGGCGGTACGGGTGTCCTCCTGTCGACTCCTGCCTACGCCGAGATTGGCCTCCTGGTCCCGGACGCCGAGGCCGAGGAGGCGGTCCCGGCGGCGGCCGAGGCGG
>NZ_FNFF01000027.1 GCF_900100315.1 Streptomyces indicus | reverse complement strand
CCCCACCTCCGAAGTCGGCAAGATCACCAAGTCCACGCCGATGGGCTCACTCGACGCCCCCTTCAACCCGGTCTCCCTCGCCATCGGCGCGGAAGCCGGCTTCGTGGCCCGCACGGTCGACTCCGACCGCAAACACCTCACCGACGTCCTGCGCCAGGCCGCCGCCCACCCCGGCACCGCCCTGGTGGAGATCTACCAGAACTGCAACATCTTCAACGACGGCGCCTTCGAAGTCCTCAAGGACAAGCAGCAAGCCGAAGAAGCCGTGATCCGCCTCGAGCACGGGCAGCCGATCCGCTTCGGTGCCCCCCTGGACGACGGGCTGGGCCACAAGGGCGTCGTCCGCGACCCGGCCACCGGCGACCTCAAGGTCGTCGACGTCACGCCCGACAACGCATCGCACCTGCTCATCCACAACACCCGCACGGCGTCCCCCACCACGGCCTTCGCGCTCTCGCGGCTGGCCGACCCGGACACCCTGCACCACACCCCCATCGGCGTGCTGCGCAGCGTCGACCGCCCGGTCTACGACACCCTCATGGCCGGCCAACTCGACACGGCCATCGAGCAGAACGGCAAGGGCGACCTCGCCGCGCTGCTCGCCGGCAAGGACACCTGGACCGTGGAGACTTCCTCATGACCTACGTGATCGCTCAGCCCTGCGTCGACCTCAAGGACAAGGCGTGCATCGACGAGTGCCCCGTCGACTGCATCTACGAAGGACCACGCAAGATGTACATCAACCCCGACGAGTGCGTGGACTGCGGCGCCTGCGAACCGGTCTGCCCCGTCGAGGCCATCTTCTACGAGGACGCCGTGCCCGAGGAGTGGGCCGGCTACGGCTCAGCCGACCAGGAGGTGTTCGCCACAACCAAGGTGGCAGGCGGTGCGTCGGCGGCGGGGGTGCTGCCCGCCGACCACCCGGTGGTCCAGGCCGAACCGGTGAAGGAAGCCGGCTGAGCCTTGTCGCACACCGGCCGGGCCCTCCCCCGATACCGCGGAGGGCCCGGCCGGTGTGCGACGAGGCCGTGAGCACGGCACGGCCGCCGCTTTGCGGCAGCGGCGGCACAAGAGGGGGCCAGGGCGGCCCGCGCCGCCATCCGAAGGCTCGCGTCCGCCCTGCGCAGCGGGGGTGATGGGGCGTGCACCGGAGCTCCCACCCGGCAGCCGGCGCCGCATCACACCCCGCCGGGCAGTCGGCGCCGCATCGCGCCCCGCCGGGCAGTCGGCGCCGTATCACGCCCGGCCGGGGTGGGGAGGTCGCGGCCGCCGTCGGACTCGCCTCGCAGCGGGCGCGACTGCGGGGCGCGAACTCGCGCGGTACGGCGTGCACTTCGCTGTCGCTGCCGGCACCCGGGGCGGCACCGCAGCGTGCCGGCGACGGTGGAGTCGCCGCTCTCCACAGGGCATCGTGCCGGGCGGGTCGCGCGCGCCCGTCCGGCCTGGGGCGAGCGGGAGCCGCCGCGGCCGCGGGGCGCGGCGGCACGCGCTCCTCGCCGTCACCCGACGACGGCGAGGAGCAAACAAACGGCGCGCTGCGCGGTGGACAGCAAGCCCTTCTGCCGGAACCGCCGAGGAGGACGCCTCCTCTGCGCCCCCGCCGGTGGTCAGGGTGCGACGGGCGCGTCCGTCGCGTGCCGGTTCTCCACGACCTTGCGCACGGCCGCCGCGACCGTGTGCACGTCGCCGTCGCTCAGGCCGGGATGCAGGGGCAGGCACAGGGTGCGCTCCGCGGCCCAGTCCGAGTGGGGCAGCTGGAGGGCCTGGGACCCGAAGGCGGGCACCTTGTGCAGCGGTGCGTAACGGAAGGTCGTGTAGATGCCCTGCTTGTACAGGTCGCCGGCGAGGTCGTCCCGGATCTCCGGTGCCGTCTGCACCCAGTAGAAGTAGTGGGTGGACTCGTGGCCCTCCGGCAGGGCGGGGGGAAGCAACAGCCCGGGCACCTCGCCCAGTTCACGGTCGTAAAGTGCGCAGATCTCCTGGCGGCGGCGTACGAACTCGGGCAGCCGGCGCAGCTGTACGGCACCGATCGCGGCTGTGAGATCGTTGCCGATGACGCGGCGGCCGGGCTCGGGGATGTCCAACTCCCACCAGCGGGAGGAGACTTGCGCGTAGCCGAAGCCGCTGGGCTGGGCCAGCCCGTGGTAGGCCAGCCGCCTGGTCCGTGCGGCCCGCTGCGGGTCCTTGAGGTAGATCATTCCGCCGTCGCCGGTGACCATGACCTTCATGGCGTCGAAGCTCCACATGGCGATGTCGCCGAAGGACCCCGCAGCCCGGCCGTCCACCCGGGAGGCCACCGAGCAGGCCGCGTCCTCGATCAAGGTGAGGCCCAGCTCCCGGCACCGGTCCGCGATGCGCACGATGTCACCGGGCGAGCCCCCGTAGTGCAGGACGATGACCGCCTTGGTGCGAGGCGTGAGCGCCTGCTCGATGTCCTCGACCGTGGGGTTGAGGGTGCGGGGGTCGACGTCGCAGAAGACCGGCCGGGCGCCACAGCTGAGGACGGCGTTCGCGGCAGCGACGAAGCTGAGGGAGGGCAGTACCACCTCGTCGCCCTCCTGCAGGTCCATCGATTCCAGGGCGAGGAAGAGCCCTGAGGTACCCGAGTTGACGAAGATGACGTGTTCGGCGGGCACCTCGATGTGCTCCGCGAACGCGGCCTCGAAGGCCCGCGTACGAGGGCCGTGTCCCAGCCACTTGTCATCGAAGGTCTCGGCAACCGCGGCAAGTTCTTCCGCTCCGACTTGGGGCTGAAAGAGATTGATCATGACTACCTTTCGTGTCGCCGCCTGGCAGGTGGGGGCCGGCCGACGCCAGGACGATCCGCGTGGCTTCCCGGACGTGTTCACTCCTGACGAGCAGGGGACGGTGGCGGGGCTCCATCGTGTGCCCCGGCGCTAAAAGTTGGGCAAAGCGCCGGGGTGTGCCGGGCATCCGGGGCGAAGCGCAGGGACAGGTCCTGCGCGCCGGCGTCCGGCGGTGCGCGGGCGGCCGTCGCCCGGCGGCGGACCCAGGGCTCCCCCTCTCGCAGCCGTGTGCACGACGCGCGAGATGCGGAGGGCTGCTGCACAAGCGGGACTTCAGCGTGCGGGGGCACGCTCGCCCGGGGCGCGCACCGGCGCCGGCCCCTGCCCATGAGCGCGAGGAGAGGACCAGCGATGCAGCCGACGTACGACGAGGATGTGCGCACGTCCCGGCTCGCGGACCCGCCGGATCCGCGCCGTTGGGCGGTGCTCGCGGTCCTCTCCCTCGCCCTGTTCGTGATCATCCTCAACAACGGGCTGCTGAACGTCGCGTTGCCCAGTCTGATGCGGGACCTGGACATCGGCATCGGCACGACGCAGTGGATCGTCGACGGCTACGCGCTGGTCTTCGCGGCCTGCCTGCTCACCGCGGGCACCCTGTCCGACCGGTACGGCCGCAAGCGGGCCACGCTGCTCGGTGTCGTTCTGTTCGGTGCCGGCTCGCTGCTCGCCCTCACCGCTGACGGTGCGGGCCAGCTCATCGCCGCACGGGCCGTGATGGGGCTGGCCGCTTCCCTGGTCATGCCGGGCACCCTGTCCATCCTGGTGGACGTGTTCCCCGCGCACGAGCGGCCGCGGGCCCTCGCCATCTGGGGCAGCACGTCCGCACTGGGGGTGGCCGTGGGGCCGGCGCTCGGCGGGGCCCTGGCGGGCCACTTCTGGTGGGGCTCGGTGTTCCTGGTGAACCTGCTGCCGGTCGTGGTCGTCCTGGTCGCGGGGCTGCTGTTGCTGCCGGAGTCGGCGGCGCCCGTGCCCCGGCCGCTGGACCCGGTGGGTGCGCTGCTCGGCTCCGCGGTCATGGTGGGCCTGGTGTTCGGCGCCATCCACGCCTCGGGCGAGGGATGGACGTCGGCGGCCGTCCTGGGTGCGTTCGGCGCCGCCCTGGTGTGCGGCACCGGGTTCGTGGTGTGGGAACGGCGGCACCCCAGCCCGATGGTCGACTTCGCGCTGCTGCGCCATCCCGTCTTCCTCGGCGCGAGCGCCGGCATCATGCTGCTTTTCTGCGGCCTGGCCGGCACCCTGTTCGTCCTCACGCAGCACCTTCAATTCGGCTTCGGGTACGGGCCGTTGCAGGCCGGACTCGCTCTCGCCCCGATCGCGGTCGCGGTCGGGGCGGGATCGGCCGCCGCCCCGTGGCTGGCCCGCCGCCGCGGACCGCGCGGCGCGGTCGGCGCCGGTCTGGCGACGGCGGCGGCGGGCACCCTGGCACTCGCGGCGGCCGACGGCTACACGGGCGTGCTGGCCGGGCTCGCGGTGCTCGGCGTGGGCGTCGGCCTGGCCCTGGGGCCTGCGACGGACACCGCGCTGTCGCTGGTCGCACCCGAACGGTCGGGCAACGCGGCGGCCCTCAACGACACCATGATGGAACTCGGCAACGCCGTCGGTGTCGCCGTCATCGGCACCGTCCTCGCGCAGGGCGCGGCCGGCGCCCGTGTCGCGGCCGCCGCGCCGGCGGGTTTCGTCACCGCGGCCGTCATCGTCGCGGCCGGTGCGGTGCTCGCCGGGCTGCTGCTGCCCGGTCCCGCCGTGCGCGTGGCGCCCGTACACACGGGCGGGCCGGTCGTCCGTACCCCGCCCACGGCGCAGGATGTGCCCGCCCGGCCGACCTGACCCCCGGATCGAGATGACCGATGCACCGTTTCCGTCCCTCCCCACAAGGTGGCTCCATGCCCGTCGCCTCACGCTCATTACTCCGCCGCGTCTTCTACACCGGCCCGTCGCTGGCCGAGCTCCAGCAGCACTACGCCAAGGGGGGCCTCATCGACGACCGGGCGCCCGTGACCGCCCTCAGCCGGGTACGGATCGAGGCTCCCCCGGCCACCGTGTGGCGGCTGCTGCACGACCTGCCGGGCTGGCCCTCGTGGGTGCCGGGCGTCACCTCCGTGCGGCAGGGGCCCAAGGGCGCCGTGCCGGATGAGGAGTTCCGCTGGAAGCTGGGCGGGATGCCCATCAGGTCGACGCTGGCCGTGGTCGAGCCGCTGCGGGAACTGTGCTGGACCGGCGTGCTGGCCGGCACCCGCGCGGTGCACCGCTTCCGGCTCGCCTCCCTCGAGGACGGGCGCGCCACCGAGGTGTTGTCGGAGGAGTCCATCGGCGGCCCGTTCATCGCCCTGTACTTCCCCAGCGCCAAGCTGCGCACCGTCCTTGAGGACTGGCTGGCAGCCCTCAAGTCCACGGCTGAGACTGCTGAGAGGGAGGTTGTCCGGTGACGGGTACGACTGTGGCGCTCGCCAACAACGGCGTCCTGCTCGGCGTCCGCTTCCTGCTCGAGGTGGTCTCGCTGGTCTGCTTCGGCATCTGGGCCTGGCGCACCGTGCCACCGCCGTGGCGCTGGCTCGCGGTGGTCGCGCTGCCGGTGGCCGTCGGCTGGATGTGGGGCACCTTTGCCGTGCCGGACGATCCCTCGCGCTCGGGCGAGAGCGATGTCCACACGCCCGGCCCGCTGCGGCTGCTGCTCGAACTCGCTGTGTTCTTCGGCGCGGTGGCAGCCCTGTATGCGGCGGATCTGCGCCGGGCCGCCCGCTGGCTGCTGGCGGTCATGGTCCTCTACCAAATCCTCGCCTACGACCGCATCGGCTGGCTGCTCAGCCACTGAACGCCGGGCGGCGCGCCGGGCGTTCGCGCGTGCCGCTCCCGACGGGCGGCGGGACAAGGCCGCATCGTGGCCGGCCTCCGGCGCGGCGGGAGCGCACGCGCACCGGCCCGCAGCAGCTCGGACACATCAAGAGGGGGACGTCGATGCCCGGCCAGGAGCAGCCAAGCGGCGGCCCCGGCGCCCGCCGCCGCCAGGCCCGCGGCGAGCGCCGCGCGGCCCAGCTCCTGGACGCCGCGGCCGTGGTCTTCGCGCGGAGCGGATACGCGGGGGCCGGCACCAACGCGATCGCCCGCGAGGCCGGGGTGTCACCGGGCACGCTCTACCAGTTCTTCGCCAACAAGGAGGCCATCGCGATCAAGCTGGGCGACCGGCTGCTCGAGCAGTGGCGCACTTCGTACGGCCAGGCGCTGTCCTCCGCGCACCTCGGGCTGCCGCTCGCCGGCCTGCTGGACGCGGTGGTCGACCCGCTGCTCGACTTCAACGCCCGTAACCCGGCGTTCCACGTGCTCGTGCACGGCGCGGACAGCCCCGGCCACGTCACCGATGCCTTCGAGCACTTCCACGGCGTGGTGCTCGGCCGGATCGAGGAGATCCTCGCGCTCCACCTGCCCGGTGCAGCGCGGGCCGAGGTCACCCGCGTCGCCACCACCGTCCTCGCCCTGTTCACGGCGGGCCTCGACCTGATCGCGGCGCATCCCGGCGAACAGGACGTGTACCGGGCGGAGTTGAAGAAGGTGCTGTTGCGCTACCTGGAGCCGGTGCTCGGCGCCCGCCCGCCCGCTCGGGCCGGCCGTGCGCGGCGCCCCGGTGCCTGAGCCGCCGATCCGCCTCGTACACCCCGGGGGGCTTGCCCCTGCCGTGCCGGGGGTGGTCTCGGCGCAGCGCCAGAGCGCAGTCGGGGCACAAGACCCCCTTTTTTTGGGGGGGCCGTGTGCCCGCTGTGCCGCGCGACGTCGCTGCGGCCTCCGGCAGGTTCCCCCTTTGGTCTTCCACCGCATCCGATTTGGCTGTCTTTTAGCGGTCCACCGCATGCTCGCGGTGTGCCTGCCGGGAGCCGCGCCACCGTGCGTCGAGGTGTCCGGCCGGTCGGGCAGGTGCCCCGACGTGCGCGTCCGCACACCGGGACCCGGACGTCCGCCGCCCCACCGGTCCGTCCTCCTCGCCGCTCACGGTGACGCGGTCCCGGCGGGCATCCAGACAACCTGACGAGCCCGAGGCGGAACGGAATGACGCGTTACCTGTCCCACACCTTTCCGACGGACGACGCCCAGACCGGGGTGCGGCTGTTCTGCTTCCCCTACGCGGGCGGCGGGGCGTCGGCCTACCGGCGCTGGCAGCGCGGCCTCGACGTGCACGGAGCGGGCGCTCGGGTGCTGCCCGTCCAACTGCCCGGCCGCGAGGGCCGGATGACCGAACCGCGCTTCACCGACCTGCACGCGCTCGTCGCCGATCTCGACGAGCAGCTGGATGCGGAGCTGGAGCACCCGCACGTGTTCTACGGGCACAGCATGGGCGCCCTCGTGGCGTATGCGCTCACGGCCCGGCGCCAGCGCCGCGGTGCACCGCTGCCGCTGGCGCTGGCGCTGAGTTCGTACCGGGCGCCGCACCTTCCGGCGCCGAAGATCGCCGACCCGGGGGCCAGCGACGAGGAACTGGTGGCTTCGCTCGCCGCGTTGGGCGGTATCCCGCGGGTGATCCTCGAGCATCCCGACTTCCTGGCGGCGCTGCTGCCCGTCGCCCGCGATGACCTCCTGCTGTGCACGACGGCCTTCGCCCCGGACGAGGAGGCCGTGCGGGTGCCGCTGCACCTGTTCATCGGGGCCAGGGACCGGCTCGTGTCGGTGCCCGAGGTGGTGGCCTGGCGGCGCCACGCGGGCCGCGGCTGCGAGGTGCGGGTGGTGCCGGGCGGGCACTTCTTCATCCGCGCCCACGAGGACGTCTTCCTGCAGGAACTCGCGTCCGTGATCCGCCGGTACGACCGGGCCCCGGCGCTGGCCGGCGCGTTGTCCGCCTGAGCGACGGAGGTTGTGATGAGTCATCAGCAGACGTACACGGAACGGGTGCTGGCCCGGGTGCAGGAGCGGGGCGGGGCCGAGGCCTTCGCGTTCGTCCGTGACACGGGGGTGGAGCGGCTCGGCTACGCCGAGCTGGACGAGCGGGCCAGGGACATCGCCTCCTGGCTGTTGGATCGAGGCCTGTCCGGTCGGCAGGTGCTGCTGCTGTACCCGTCCGACCTGTCCTTCGTGACGGCCTTCGTGGGCTGTCTGTACGCGGGCGCGGTCGCGGTCCCGGCGCCGCTGCCCACCGACCGCACCCGTCACTTCGAGCGGCTCGCCCGGATCGCGGGCGACGCCCGGGTCGGCGCGGTGCTCACCACCGCGGCGGCCGCGCCGGACATCGAGGCCGGGCTGAGCGGCATCCGGTCCGTGCCCTGCGTGGCGACGGACGCCGGCCCCCTGGGCGACGCCGCCCAGTGGCGCGCCCCCGACCTGCGCCCGGACGACCTGGCCTTCCTGCAGTACACGTCGGGCTCGACCAGCACGCCCAAGGGGGTCATGGTCTCGCACCGCAACCTCATGGCCAACGAGGCGGCGATCCAGCGCTCGCTGGGCGCGACCGGCGACTCCGTCTTCGGCAGCTGGCTGCCGCTCTACCACGACATGGGGCTCATCGGGCATGTGCTGCAGCCGCTGTGGCTGGGGGCGCGGGCCGCGCTCATGGAGCCGGGCGCCTTCCTGCGCCGGCCGGTGGGCTGGCTGGAGATGATCGGGGAGCACGGGGTCACCATCGGCGGCGGCCCCAACTTCGCGTACGACATGTGCGTGCGGCGGGTCAAGGACGCCGATCTCGCCCGTCTGGACCTGTCCGGCTGGGAGTCCGCCTGCAACGGCGCCGAGCCGGTGCGCGCCGACACCCTGGCCGCGTTCGCGCACCGGTTCGCGCCGGCGGGTTTCCGGCCCGAGGCGTTCTTCCCGTGCTACGGCATGGCGGAGACCACGCTGTTGGTGTCGGGGGCTCCCCGCGGGGCCGCGCCCGTCACCCGCCGCGTCGATGCGGCCGCCCTGGAGCGCGGCGCAGTCGTCCCGGCGGTGGCGGACGCTCCCGAGCGCACGCTGGTGAGCAGCGGCACGGTCCGCGCCGAGGACTTCGAGGTGCGGATCGTCGAACCGGCGACGTCACGGGCCGTGCCGCAGGGGCGGGTCGGGGAGATCTGGGTGCGCGGAGCGAGTGTGGCCGGCGGCTACTGGGCGCAGACCCAGGCCACGGCGCAGACGTTCGGGGCCCGGCTCGCCGACGAGGCCGGGCCGGCGGCCGCGGGCTGGCTGCGCACCGGGGACCTGGGAGCCGTCGCGGACGGGCAGTTGTTCGTCACCGGCCGGCTGAAGGAGATGATGCTGGTCAACGGCCGCAACATCTACCCCCACGATGTGGAGGCCGCGGCGCGTGCCGTGGACCGGTCGCTGGGCACGGGTGCCGCGTTCACGGTACCGGCCGGCCCGGAGGGCCGGGAGCGGTTGGTGCTCGTGCTCGAGGCCACGGGTCTTGAGGCGGTGGCGGACATCGCCGAGGCGGGCCGTGAGCTGACCGGCCGGGTCCAGGCCGCACTCGCCCGGGAGTTCGGGATCGCGGTGGGCAGCGTCCTGCTCGTGGCGCCCGGCACGGTGCGCAGGACCACCAGCGGAAAGATCCAGCGGACTTTGATGCGCCGGCAGTTCCTCACCGGGCGCACCCCCGCGGTGCATGCCGTGGTGGAGCCGGAGGCCGAGCGGCTGGTGGACCGGTCCGGGGCGGACCCCGGTGAGCGGCTGGTCGGGCGGCCGACACGGTCGTAGGCCGGGATCCGGGACGCAGGTCGAGCCGGGCGGTTGCGTCGGCGCGGGTGCCGCCCGTGCTGCGCCGCGCGGGCGTCCGCGTCGGCTCGCCGGCTGCCGGCCCTCGGGGCCGGCGGCCGCTGGCCGGGGGAAGGGGTGGTGCCGAGGGGCGGGGCGGACGCGCACGGGGTCCGCCCCGCCCCTCGGTCTGCCCGCCCGTCGGTCTGCCCGCCCGGCCGCGCAACCGCCGCTACAGCCGGGGCCGCCACCATGGCCGAAAGGCACCCCACAGCCGGCGCACCACCAGGTTCTCCCGCGGTTTCGACCCAGTTTTCTCCCCGATATCCAGGAGCGGATGTGCAGGACGACCGGGCGCAAGCCTTCATGACGACCTTGACGCAACACCTCGCCGCCGTGCGCCCCGAGACGGCCCTGCGGCAGATCACCGAGCACTCCCGGCTCACCGGAGACCTGGGGCTGGACTCGGTGGAGCTGGCCGAACTCTTCGAGCGCATCCGGGAGACGTACGCGGGAGTCGAGATCTCCGCCTGGCTGGCGACGGCGACCCGGGCGGAGGGCGACACGGTCGGCAGCCTGGTGCGCTACCTGGCGCTGGCCGTGCCCGAGGAGCGGCCGCTGGTCACGGGGGTCGCCCGATGACCGTCACCCAGGACTCCCCCGCGCGCACCGACTTCGTCGCGCTGGCCCGAAAGCTGGCCGGGCGGTTCGCCGGCCGGGCCGCGGAGCACGACCGGGCGGGCGACTTCCCGCATGACAACATCGCCGAGCTGGTCTCCTCCGGCTACACCGCGATGACCGTGCCGCGCGAACACGGCGGCGGCGGGGCGGGGTTGGAGGAGCTGTGCCGGGCGCAGGAGGCCCTCGCGGCCGGCTGTGCGAGCACCGCCTTCGCGGTCAACATGCACGTCCACGGCATCGCGATGATCGCGGGGATCGGCGGCCCGGCCGCCGAGCGGGCCTACCGGGCCATCGTCGAGGACGGCGCGGTGATCGCCGGCGGGTTCAGCGAGCCGGGTGTGGGCGGCAACTGGTGGCATCCCACCACCAAGGCCCAGCCCGTCAAGGGCGGTTACCTGCTCAACGGGCGCAAGGGCTTCTTCACCGGGTTCCCGGCGGCCGACCTGCTGTTCCTGTCCGCTGCCCGCACCGACGACCGGGGGCTGCCGGAGCCGGTCGGTTTCCTGGTGCCCCGCCCGGAGCGCGGCGTGCGCGTCACGGCCGAGTGGGACGCGGCGGGCATGCGCGCCACGGGCAGCCACTCCCTGCTCCTGGAGGACCTGTTCGTGGCGGACGCGCACATGGTGGGGCAGCCCGGCACGCTGCCGCTGATGTTCATGCAGGGCGTGCACTGGGCGTGGTGCAGTTTCGCCTCCGTCTTCCTCGGGATCGCCCGCGGTGCTCTGGAGACGGTGGTCCGCGAACAGCGCAGCCGCACCCTGCATGTCCTGGACCGGACCGTCGCCCATCTGCCGGGCGTGCAGTTCCGGGTGGCCGAGATGCGCACCCGGCTCGCGGCCGCCGAGGCGCACCTGTACCAGGCGGTGCGCGCCGATCACGACGCCGCGATCGTCACGGACCCGCTCGGCCACTACATCGAGATGAGCGTCATGAAGAACAGCGTGTGCCGCCTCGCGCACGAGGTGGTCACGCTCGCGATGCAGGTCCAGGGCGGCTCCGCGCTGATGTCCGCGCACCCGCTGCAGCGCGCCTACCGGGACGTGGTGGCCGGGCTGCTCGTCCCGCCGAACTCCGACGTGACCGCCGAGTGGGCGGGCAAGCACGCGCTCGGAGTGCCGGTCTTCGCCGAACCCCGCTGGGAGGGCTGAACACCATGACGACCGCCACACCGGTCAAGGGCAGCGAACGGGCCCTGCGCTGGGCCGCGTTGCAAGACCGTGCCCGGGCCCTGGCCCGCCGGTTCGAGGAGCGTTCCGAGACGTCGTACGGGTCCGGCGAGTTCGTCGGCGAGAACATCCGCGATCTGATCGACGCCGGGCTCACCGCGGTCAACGTCCCCGCGGACCTGGGCGGGTTCGAGGCCACCTTGGAGGAGAACACCCGGCTGCTGCGGATCATCGCCGGGGGCTGTGGTTCCACCGCTTTCACGCTGGCCATCCACACGGTGCTGACCGGTTCGATGCGCAGTGATCTGAGCGTGGCCGTGCGCGAGCGCATGTTCGCAGCAGTGCGCGAGGGGGCGTTCGTCGTGGGCCCGTTCACCGACGAGGGCTCCGGCGGCAACTGGGTGCGGCCCTCGACGGTCGCCCGCCGGGTGCCTGACGGTTTCGTCCTGGACGGGCTCAAGCACTTCGCCACCGGCTTCGACGCGGCCACCCACCTGGTGGTCACCGCGGGCCTGGACGACGCCCATCTCGAGCCTCCCTTCAACCTGGCGGCGTTCTTCGTCGACAAGCCCGAGCAGGGCGTGGAGGTGGTCGCTCCCTGGAGCGGCTTCGCCCTGCCGATGACGGGCTCGCACTCCCTGAAGCTGGACGGTCTGCACGTCGACGCCGACGACTCGGTCTTCCCCGACGGGCTCACCCCGCTGTTCGTGATGGCCCGTCAGCAGTGGGGGCACTACTGCTTCGCCGCCGTCTTCCTCGGGCTCGCCGAGCGGGCCTGCGAGCTGGCCGTCGAACGCACCCGGGGCCGCGCCACGACGGCCGTCGCCGACCTGGCCCGGCTGCCCGGCATCCAGTTCGCGGTGGCCCGGATGCGCTCCTCGCTGGCGACCATGGACGCGCTGCTCACCGAGTACGCGACCCGGCATGTGGACCCGGGCGAGGACCTGCCGGCGTTCGTGGCCGACACCTGCATCCCGAAGTACCACATCACCAACGAGGCCGAGCACGTCGTCGCCACCGCCTTCGAGGTGATCGGCGGCTCCGGCATCCGGGACGGCTCCCGTATCGGGCAGATCTGGCGGGACGTCAAGGCGGGCCCGCTGCTGCCGTTCACCAACGACATGGCCCGCGAGTTCATCGGCAAGGCGACCCTGGGCATCAGCCCGGTCGAGACCCCGAGGTGGGTGTGATGTCCGGGGCGCCCACGATCGACAACGCGTACTACGAAGAGGTCGGCGACGACTGGTGGAACCCCCAGGGCCCGCTGCGCGCCCTGCACGAGATGAACCCGGCCCGCACCGCGTACTTCGACCGGATCATCAAGAAGCGCTACCCGGGCCGGCCCGCCGACACGATCCGCGTCGTCGACCTCGGCTGCGGCGGCGGGCTCGTCGCCGAGGAACTGGCCGGCCGCGGCTACCGCGTCACCGGCATCGACCTCTCCCCCGGCACCGTCGCCGCCGCCCGCCGGCACGCGGCGGCGGCGGGTGTCGAGGTGACCTATCAGGTCGGATCGGCGTACGGCACCGGTCTTGCGGACGGCTGCGCGGACGCGGTCGTCGCCTCCGACGTCCTGGAGCACTTCCACGACCTGCCGGCCGCGCTCGCCGAGATCGACCGGCTTCTCGCGCCCGGCGGTGTGCTGCTGTTCGACACGGTCAACCGCACGGTGCGCAGCTACCTGCTGCTCATCCTCGTCGCCGAGAAGCTCCTGGGCATCATCAAGCCCGGCACCCACAACTGGAAGATGTTCATCCGGCCCGCCGAGCTGCGGGTGCTGCTCGCGTCCGCCGGACTGCGGCTCGCCGACACCCACGGGCTGGGTCCGGCCCGGCCGCTGCCGCTGCTGCTGCCCGGTCTGCTGCGCCACCGCCGGCTGGGCGCATTCACCCTCACCGGCGATGTCTCGGCCAGCTACATCGGCCACGCCGTCAAACGAAGCACCTCGTGAAGGACAGGACAACCATGGTTTCCATACGCTCCGCCAGCGTCGTCGGCACCGAGGTGAAGGCCGATCCGGACACCGTGCGGGCGCTCCTGCTCGACGTCGTGGGCTGCGGCCTGCTGATGCCGGGCGTGGAGAGCCTCACGGCCGAGGACGACGACGTCTACCACTACGTGCTGGCGACCATCTCCAACGGGGCCGTCAGCCACACCCCCGACCACCGCACCCGCTTCGACACCAGCGATGCCGCCTGCATCCGGTGGGAGCCGGTCGGCAGCCACAACTTCCGTTCCTGGGGCGCGTTCCGCACCGTCCCCGGCAGCGGACCCGGCACCACCTTCCTGGAGATCGACACCCGCTCGGAGGCGGACGTCGACATCGCGCCCGTGGTGCTGCCGCTGGTCGAACCGTTCGCACGCCAGCAGAGCGACCAGGTCACCGAAGGATTCCTCACCGCCATCAAGGAGCGGGTCGAGTCGGGCGCCGGAGCCGCGTCATGACGACGCTCTCCGAGGCCCCCGCGACCGGCCGCACCCGCACCCGCGGCGTGGCGAAGCTGCTGGCCCTGCGCACCGCGGCGCCCGACACGGTCGTCCCGCAGCAGGATGCGTTCGAGACGTACTACCGCGCGCAGTACCGGGACGTGCCCAAGGCCGAGGCGATCTTCCGTGGTTCCGGGGTGCACACCCGCCACATGGCCTGGGACCCGCGCACCGCCTACGCGGACGGCCACCCGCCCATCAAGGCGCGCATGGCGGCCTGGGAGGAGAACGTGCTGGCGATGAGCCGCCGCACGGTGGGCGGCCTCCTGGACGCTGCAGGCCGCACGGGCGACCGGCTCACCGACCGGATCGGCTCGTTCGTGCTGGCCAGCTGCACCGGGTACGCGGGGCCCACGCCCGACATCCTGCTGGCCAAGGAGTTCGGGCTGCGCCGGGACCTGCGGCGCACCTTCATCGGGCACATGGGCTGCAATGCCGCGTTCAACGTCCTCAAGACCGCTTTCGACGCGCTGGCCGCCCGCCCCGGCGAACTGGTTCTGGCCGGCAGCGCCGAGGTCTGCTCCGTCCACCACCGGCCGGAGTTCAACGCCGAACAGGCCGTCGTCAACGCACTGTTCGGCGACGCCGGAGCCATGACGCTGCTCGCGGCGGACGACGGCGGGGCCACGCCGGGCCCGGTGTTCCTGGGCACCCACACCGAGACCCACCCCGAGACCACAGATGCCATGAGCTGGCACATCGAGGACCAGGCGTTCCGCATGACGCTCTCCCCGTACGTGCCGTTCTACATCGGCGAAAGCATCGAACCGTTCGTCGAACGGCTCATCGCCCCGCACGGTCTGGGCATCGGCGACGTCCAGCACTGGGGCATCCACCCGGGCGGCCCGAAGATCATCGACTTCGTGGGCGGCAAGCTGGACCTGACGCCCGATCAGCTCGCGCCGTCCCGGGCGGTCCTCGCCGAGCACGGCAACTGCTCCTCGGCGACGATCCTGCTGATCCTCGACCGGATCCTGCGCGAGGAGCGCCCCGCCCCCGGGGAGCATGCCGTGCTCATGGCCTTCGGGCCCGGTCTGACCATGGAGTCGGCGCTCGTCCGCTTCTGACCCCGAACCGAACCATTCGAACCGAGGGACATCCCACCATGACGATCACGACGACGAGCGCGCTCGAACCCCGCTGGACCACGCCCGACCTGCACGCCGCCATCCAGGACCACTACGACGGACTGATCGAACTCTACGAGGACCTGTGGGGGGAGCACATCCACCACGGGTACTGGGCCGACGGCGAGCCCGACCCCGGACGGCATGCCGCCCAGGTGCGCCTGGTCGAGGAGCTCGTCGCCTTCGGCCCGGTGGAGCCGATGGCCAAGGTCCTCGACGCCGGCTGCGGCATCGGCGCCTCCGCGATCCACCTCGCCGGCCGCCTGGGCTGCACCGTGGACGGCATCACCATCAGCACCGAGCAGATCGGCCGCGCCCAGGCGAAGGCGGTCCGGGCCGGCGTCGTCGACCGGACCACGTTCCGGCTGGTCGACGCGATGCACACCGACTACCCCGACAACAGCTTCGACGTGGTGTGGGCGTTGGAGAGCTGTGAACTGATGCCGGACAAGAAGGCGTTCCTGGCCGAGTGCATGCGTGTGCTCAAGCCGGGCGGCACCCTCCTGGTCGCCACCTGGTGCGCCCGCGACGAGGACCTGGACCCCGACGAGACCCGGCTGCTGCACCGTATCTACCGCGACTTCGTCGTCTCCCACGTGCTGCCCCTTGCACGCTACGCGGAGCTGGCCGGCGAAGTCGGCCTCACCGACGTGCGCACGGCCGACTGGTCGGAGCGGGTGTGGGACACCTGGAAGCTGTCCACCGACATCGTCAAGCCGGTGGTCCGCGACCCCTCGGTGATCTGGAAGCTGGTCCGCGCCAAGGGCATGGACATCTTCCGGTTCCTCAACTCCGTGCCGCTGATGAAGCAGGCCTACGAGCGCGGCGTCATGCGCTACGGCGTGCTGCGCGCCACCAAGCCGGCCGGGAGTTGAGCGATGACGACCACCGCCCCCGTCGAGTCGCTCGTCGCCGACCTGCTCACCCAGCCGTGGCTGATCGACCTGTTCGCCGAGCTCACCGAGCGCCAGAAGGCCTCGAGTGCCGCCACCGAGCAGCTGCGCGCCAAGGACGCGGCCACCCACGTGTTCTGGCCCTTCCACTCGCCGCAGTTCCCTTTGCTGGTGACCGAGGCGCACGGCAGCCGCATCACCGACGCCGACGGCAACACCTACACCGACTGCCACCTGGGCTTCGGCGCGCAGGCGCTGCACGGCCACAGCCCCCAGCCGGTCGTGGACTTCGTCCGGGACCATCTGGCGACCACCACCGGCAACGGCTACTGCACGCCGATCGAGGCCCAACTCGTGGACCTGCTGGGCGAGTTCGTCCCGCACTGCGAGAAGTTCGCGTTCCTCAACTCCGGCACCGACGCCACCGCGGCCGCCATCCGGCTCGCCCGGGCGCACACCGGCCGCCGGATGGTCGCCAAGTTCGAGGGCTCCCTGCACGGCGTGCACGACCTCGGCATGCACAACACGGCGTTCTGGTACCACGGCCATCCGACCCAGCCCTTCCCCGGCACCGCGCCGGACGGCGGCATCGAGCGCCAGTCCGCGCTCACCGGCGTGCCCGTCGCCGATCCGCGCGATCTGCTGGTGCTGCCCAACGACCCGGTCCGGGCGGTGGAGTTGATCGAACGGCACAAGGACGAGCTGGCCTGCGTCCTGACCGAGGCGGCGTCCTCGTCGTTCCCGTTCGTGGAGCACACCATCCCGCTGCTGAAAACGGTCTCCGAACGCTGCCGGGCGCTGCGCGTGCCGTTCGTCCTGGACGAGGTGCTCACCGGTTTCCGCTACGGGCCCGGCGGCGCCGCCGAGCACTTCGGCCTCGAGGCCGACCTGTACTGCTACGGCAAGGTCCTCAGCGGCCTGGGCATCCCGCTGTCCGCCGTCGGCGGCCGGGCCGCGCTGCTCGACCACACCCAGACCTCCGGCCTGCCGCTGACCGACATCGGCCGCAAGACCTGCGTGCAGACCACGCATGCGGGCAACCATCTGGCGTTGTGCGCCTCGTACGCGAGCCTGCGTCTGCTGCACGAGCAGCGCGACACGTACTACACCGAGACCCGCGCGAAGGTGGCCCGGGTACAGGAGCAGCTCGCCGCCTTCCGCGCCCAGACCGACATTCCGCTGCGGCTCGTCGGCTTCGGCGACTTCATCGGCTCGTTCGGCTTCCTGGAGCAGGACTCCTACGACGACTACCGCACGTTCGCCGGCTCGGTGAACCCCATCGCGTTCTTCCTGCTGACCCTGATGCTGCGCCGCCGCGGCTTCTACACGCTCAGCCTGCCGATGCTGTTCACCGGCGGCGCGCACCGCACCGAGGACCTGGACGCCCTGGTGACGGCGGTCACCGACTCCGCGCGTGAACTCGACCGCCACGGCTTCCCGTTCATCCTGCCCGGGGCCGGGCGGGCATGAGTGCCGGGGCCGATGAGCAGGCCGACGCGGTGGTCGTCGGGGCGGGGCTGACCGGCCTGGTGGCGGCCGTGCGGCTGGCCCAGGCCGCCCGGGGGCGCCGGGTGCTGCTGCTCGAGGCCGGCGCCGAGCCGGGCGGGCGGGCCCGCACCACCGAGCACCACGGCTTCCGCCTCGGCCTGGGCCCGCGCGCGCTGTACCGCACGACCCGGGACGGGCTGCGTGCTCTGGGCGTCCGCGTCCCGGGCCGCTCCCCCGACCTCGGCGGCGCCCGGGCCCTGCGGGACGGAGTGCTGCACCCGGGCTACGCGGCGGCCGGCCCGCTGCTGCGCACCCCCTTGCTCACCCTGCGCGAACGGGTCGCCGTGGCCCGCCTGTTGGGCCTGGCCCGGGGCCGGAGCGACCTGGCCGGTACGGACGCCGCGCAGTGGCTGGGCGACCGGCTGCCCACCGAGCGGGCCCGGCAGGCGGCCTTCGCCGTGCTGCGCATCAGCAGCTACACCGGCCGCCCCGACCTGATCGGCGCGGACGCGCTGTCGCTGCACTTCGCCGAGGTGCGGCGGGGGGTGGAGTACGTGGACGGCGGCTGGCGCACGCTGACCGACGCGCTGCTGGCGCGGGCCCGGGAGCTGGGTGTCGAACTGCGCACGGGGTGGCGGTGCGCCGTCGTGGAGGGCGGGCCTCGCCCGCGGATCGTGTCCGCGGACGGGCACGCGGTGCGGTCCCGCTCGGTCGTGCTGGCCGGCCTGCCCCAGCGCGCGGCAGGACAACTGCTGGGCCTGGCCGAGGCCGGCGCGGACTCCCCCGCCGCCCGCCCGCTGCACACCGCCTGCCTGGACGTCGCACTGAGCCGGCTGCCCGACCCCCGCAGCACCCTCGTCTTCGGCGTCGACGAGCCGCTGTACCTGTCGGTCTTCTCCCGAACGGCCCGCCTGGCACCGCAGGGCGGCGCCGTGGTCCATCTCGCTCGGTACGACGACGGCTCCGGGCTCGGCGCGAGCGAGGTCCGCAAGCGGTTGTACGAACTGCTCGACCTGAGCCAGCCCGGCTGGCGGGACGCCGTGGTCCACGAGCGTTTCCTGCCGCGCATCACCACCATGACGGCCCTGCCCGAGGCCCGCACCGGGGGCCTGACGGGCCGTCCCGGCGTACGCGTCCCCGGCCATCAAGGGGTCTTCGTGGCGGGCGACTGGGTCGGGCCGCACGGCCTGCTCGCCGACGCGTGCGTGCTCAGCGCGACCCGGGCGGCCGAGGCCGCGGCCGCCCGGCTGTGAGGGCGGCGGTGCCCGCTGTCCGTCATCCCCCCTTCTTCTCTTTTCGACACAACGGAGTTGCCATGCGTCCGATCCGTATCGCCGCCCTCGGGGGCTCGTTGCGCTCGGGTTCGGTCTCCGCGGCCGCGCTGCGGGCGTGCGCGGCGCGGGCGCGCCGGGCGGGAGCCGAGGTCACCGTGGTGTGCGGCACCGACCTTGTGCTGCCGCCCTACGATCCGCAGACGGCGGGCCGCTGTGCGGCCGAGCTGCGGCTGCTGTCCGCCCTGCGCGCCGCGGACGGTGTGCTGCTGGCCAGTCCGACGTATCACGGCGGCATGTCGGGGCTGTTGAAGAATGCCCTCGACCACACCGAGGCACTGGCCGGGGACGTCCCGAGCTACCTGGAGGGACGCTCCGTCGGCTGTCTGAGCGTGGCGTGGAACGAGGTGGCCGGCGCGTCCGCGCTGGCCGCGCTGCGCACCTGCGCGCAGTCGCTGCGCGGCTGGGCCGTCCCGATGGGTGTGGTGGTGCCGGCCGGCACGGAGTTCACCGCCTCCGGCGGCTGCGCCGATCCACGCACCGCACGCCGCCTGGACATCCTCACCGATCAGGTCCTGGAGTTCGCCGCGCTGCGCCGGGGCGGCGCCTCAGCCGAGCCGGTCCAGATCCCGCAGCTGTCGGTCTAGGGCCCGCTCGGCCGGGCTCAGCGGGATGTCGGGGCGCAGCCGCTCCAGCGGATGGGAGACGGTCGACCGCGGGTGCCCTTCGGGCAGGTAGAGCCACATCTGCCCGTACGCGACCAGGCAGCGGTACGCCTCGTTCAGGAGCCGGGCGACGAGCACCAGGGGCCGGACCATCGGGGGCTCCTCTCGACAGGCGCACCATCGGCGCGGAGCCCCGATGGTCGGCGTCGGCGCTAAACCCCGGCTTGGGCCCTGGGGCGCGGTCGGTGCGGTGCCCGCCCCTTTTTTTTTGCGGGTGGGGCAGGACCCTCGCGGGCGCGGCAGCAGGACTCCGCGCGGTCCCTGCACCGGGTGGCCGGGCGTGTGCCGAACGGTCCCGGCCGCCGCCGGGGGTGTGCCGCTGCGGCCGCCCCGGGGGGTGAGGCCCGGGCCGTGCATCGTGGGTCGTCGATCGGGGACGACGGTGTGCGGGCGACGGCCCCGCGCGGGTCTTCGGGCTGCGGCGCTCGCGCCGTGCGACGCGGCCGGCGCACGCGACCGGTGCCGTGTGCCGCACCGTGCCGGCCGGCATCGGTGCCCGGCCGCCGTTGCCGGGGGGAAGCCGCGGGTCCGGAGCCTGGTCCGCCCGGCGGGGCCGGTCGGGCGGGCCGGTCGGGCGGGGCCGGTCGGGCGGCGTGTGTGGCGGTGTGTGCGGCGGTGTGCCGAAGCTCCTGGCAGACGGTGCCGCGACGGCGATCCACCGTGCTGCACAGGAGCTTCGCGTGCTGTCCTCCGGTCGGGGATCGCTCCGTCCCCCGCCCTGGTGCGCTGTCCGGTCCGCGGATCGGCTTGCGCGGTGCGGGGATTCAGCCCCCGGCGGCGCCCGGCCGCGGGGCGCAGGCGGTGCCTGCCCCTTGCCGGCTCGGTCCGGGGTGCGGCCGGTTTCTGCCCGGCCCCTCAGGTGCGGCTCGGCTGAGGCAGCGCCGCAGCCGTGGGCCGGGGCCCCGCCAGTGCGGCGATGCGCCGGGTGTAGTCCTCGTGCGCGATCGGGACCGCGGCCAGGATTTCCTCCGGTATGTCGAAGGCGTCGACGAGCAGCAGGGTGTCCGGCGCCAGGCCTGTGACCGTCGCATGGACGAGCTCGGGCAGGGCCCGGACATCGTCCGCCGTGAGGTGTCCCTCGGCCAGCAGGTCCCCGGTGTGCTCATGGACCTCTTCGAGCAGGAACAAAAGCGCCAACTCGTGCATCAGCGCGCGGGCTTTGGGGCCGACCGCATGCCCCGCGGCGCGGAGGAACGCATCCGCGGCGTGCAGCCGCGCCGCCACGTCCACCATCTTCAGCACGGCGTCCGAGGCCTGGTTCCAGCGCTCGGAACGGGAACCGGAGGGGCCCTTGCGCAGCGCGGAACGGGCACGTTGCTGCCAGAGGGAAGCGGTCCGGGCCAGCAGATCGCGCAGGAACCTCGGATCCTTCATCGCCTCTTCGGCCGGCACCGGACGCTGGTGCAGGGCTTCGAGCCGCTCGCCGAAGAGCATTTCCGCACCGGCCTTGAGGGAGATGACGACGTTGTCGCCCTCGGCGGTGATCGTCCCTTCATTGCTGGTGATCAGATCGGCGAAACCGTTGACGGTGAACAACCCCTGGGCGCCGCACCGTTCACGGCATTCGAGGGTGATGGTGCGGGTCTGCCACGTGATCCAGCTCTTGGCGACCGCGATCAGTCTGGCGGCGTCGTCGGCGGTCTCGGGTGTGCGATCGGCCCAGCGCGTCACCGCGTCGCGGTGCAGGAACGTCATGGCGTACGCGGTGGAGATGTTCTTCAGGATGCTGCCGATGTGGCTGTGGTGGGCGGCCAGGGGCACGGTTTCGCCGGGGCGGGGCCCGCTGACGTGCCGGACGTGGGCGTAGCGCGCGGCGATGGTGAGGGCGGCCCGGGCTGCCCCCACAGCAGCCCCGCTCATCGAGAGCTTTCCGCAGGTGACGCGCTGGATGGAGTGCAGTACGCGCTTGTGCCGGTTGCCCAGGCTGCTGGTCAGCGTTCCGTCCGGTTCGAGCAGGCCGTGGGTGGACTCCAGCAGCGCCTCGCGCGGCAGTTCGCACTGTTCGAAGGAGGTGAGGCAGTGGTCCACGGAGGTTCCCATGCGCTCGGGCAGCATCCGGGTGCGCACGCCGGGTCGCAGCCCGTTCTCGTCCCGCAGCGGCACCAGAAAGAGGAAGACGCCCTCGTCACGGTCCTCGACGATCAGCCTGGCCGCCACCACAGCGGTCTTCGGGCCGCCCGCGGCGCTGGTGTTGGGCATGAACTTCTGCGCGCCCGTGGTGGGGGTGTGCAGCACGAACCCCCCGGACACCGGGTCCCACACGGCGCGGGTTTCCAGCGCCGAGACGTCGCTGCCGTGTTCCAGCTCCGTGCAGAGAAACGTTCCGGTACGCCGCAGGGACGTGAAGTCGGCAAGCGGACGCCCCGCGGAAGGGAAGTGATCGATGAGACTGCCCAGGAACAGGTTGTAGTGGATCGCGGAGAGCGTCGCGAGCGTCGGATCCACGAAACCGGTCCACTCGTGCAGGCTGGTCAGCAGGTACGGATCATCCGCCAGGTTCTCCGGGGACGGCAGCGTGTCGTTGATCAGCCGCAGCCTCCGGTAGGCGAGAGCCGTCCGCTCGCGCGGCGCGAGGCCGGGCACATGACGAAACTCGGGGCGGCCGACAAGGCTCCGCCAGCGTGCATGGATACGGGTGCGCTTGTCCTGATCGAACAACAGATGAGTGAGCTCGGTGACGGGATCCCCAGGAGACGCGCCTGGTCCGACTGGGGCGGAGTGCGCGCCAGTTGAACCGGAATTGGTCAATCCCCCGGGAACCTCCCCTGCATTCCTCTGGATTTCCACAAGAGTCATCGACTGCTCCGTGAAGCGTTGAGGCTGAATGAAGGAAGTTCAGGGCCATAAAATACGGACCCACCGGTTTTTTGCAAGAGCCCTCAGAAGCAAGCGGAAGCGCTCGGACATAGCCGTTCCGGTGCCGAACTGCGCAGGTTTTTGCCAGAGTTTGGGCCAGGTTGAGGGGCCGCGGGCGCGCCGGCGGCCCCCGCTCCCGGGCGGCACCCACCGCGAGCAACAGCCTTGTAAAACCGGACGGCTGGTTTTATTCTGGCGATGCTCACGTCCAGCCAGGTCACCGTCCCAGCAGCCGCGCAAGGGATCCGTGAAGACGTGAGCGAACGACTCGTCCGGCCGCGCGCGGAAGGTCGTGTGTGCCGGGCGCTGCGAGCACGGAGGTGGGAACGGTGGCGCGCCAGGAGCGAGCAACCCGGACAAGGCTGGCCATTCTGAACTCGGCTGCCGAGGTCTTCGACGAAGTCGGCTACGAAGCCGCGGCCATCTCGGAGATCCTCAGGAGATCGGAGACGACGAAGGGAGCCTTGTACTTCCACTTCCCGTCCAAGCGTGAGCTGGCCCAGGAGGTGCTGGCGAAACAGCTGTCGGTGGTGCCGCGTGTCGTGCCGCAGAACCTCGTCCTTCAGGAGGCGGTGGACGCGACGCTGATCCTCGCGCACATGCTCCGCTCCGGCGACGGCATCCTGCGCGGCAGCGTGCGGCTCACGGTGGAGGAAGGCACCCCCCAGGACGGCCTGGACCGCCGGATGCCCATGCACAACTGGGTGGAGCACAACAGGGAGTTGCTCAGCCGCGCGGACAAGGCGGGGGAAATCCTGCCGGATGTCGACATCGAGGCTGCCGCGCAGATGTTCGTCGCGGGCTTCACCGGCACCCAGCTGCTGTCGAAGCTCCTCACCGGATTCGACGACATGCTGGAGCGCTCCGCGGTGATGACCAAGCACCTGGTCACGTCCATCGCCGTGCCGTCGGTCCTGGTCCGGCTCGACTTCACACCCGAGCGCGGGCGACGGGTGTACGAACAGGCGGTGAAGTTGCGTTCCGACGCCGAGGTGCCGACGAACGTGTAGGGCGCAGGCCGCCGTGGGGGCGGCGGCCTGCGCCGGGCCTTTCGGGGGTGGGCCGTTCCCCGTGTGCGCGCGGAAATGCCGCGGATGTGGACAACCAACTGGGAGGGGCAACCGATGGCACAGGCTCAGACAGAAGCACTCAGCTGTCCGTACGCACTCGATGCGATGGGGCGCAACCTGGGGCGCGAAGCCGCGATGCTGCGCACCCAGGGGCCGGCGGTACAGGTCACGCTGCCCGGCGGGATCACCGCATGGGCGGTGGTCCAACAGCGGTACGTGGAGCGGATCCTGGCCGACGACCGGGTCTCGCGGTCGGCCAGGCTGCACTGGCCGGACTTCATCGACGGGCACATACAGGCGGACTGGCCGCTGTATCCCTGGGTTGCGAACGAGAACATGTTCAACTCCTACGGGGAGCAGCGCTCCCGTCTGCGGCGCCTGGTAGCGGGGGCGTTCACGGTGCGCCGCAGCGAGGCGATGCGGCCCAAGGTCGAGGCCATCACCGCGGAACTGCTCGCCGGCCTCGCCGACCAGGGGGCGCAGGCCCCCGTCGATCTGCGGGCCCGGTTCACCGCGCTGCTGCCCATGCGGGTGATCTGCGAGCTGTTCGGGGTCGAGCAGGGGGCGGCGACCGACGCCCTGTGTGCGGCCTTGCACACGGTGTTCACCTCCTCGGTGTCGGCCGAGGAGATGAACCAGGCGCTGCTGGAGGCGTTCCACCTGCTGACCGCGGTGGTGGAACGCAAGCGGGTCGAGCCCGGCGACGATCTGACCTCGGCCCTGATCGCGGCGCGCGACGCCGACGACCGGCTGACCGAGGAAGAACTCCTGGGCACCCTCTACCTGATGATCGCGGGCGGCATGGACAGCCCCACGACGCTCATGACCAACGCCATCGCGGCGCTGCTCACCCACCCGGAACAGCTGGAGCACGTGCGGGCGGGGCGGGCGGACTGGAACGACGTGATCGACGAGACGCTGCGGATGCACACCCCCGGCGCCTACTCGCCGCTGCGGTTTGCGGTGGAGGACATCGACCTGGACGGCGTACTGATCAAAAAGGGCGAGCCCATCCTGGTGTCCTTCGCGGCCGGCGGCCTCGATCCGGTGCGCTACGGCGCGAGCGTGGCCGAGTTCGACCTGCTGCGCACCGGGCGGGACACCCTCGGCTTCGGGCACGGGGCGCACCGGTGCCTGGGGGCGCCGCTGGCCAGGGTGGAGGCGCAGTCGGCGTTCGGTGAACTCTTCGACCGCTTCCCCGACATGCAGCTGGCCTGTCCCGCGGACGAGCTCGAGCCGATGCCGACCTTCCTGATGAACGGCTTCAAGTCCCTCCCCGTGCTGCTCGGTTAGCAGCGAAACGGCGCCGGGGGGCCGGCGCCGGAAGCGGGCCCCGCCGCGGGGCCGGCCGCCCTGCCCGGGTGCGGCCGGGCCCCGCAGCGGGGCCCTTTGTTCCGCTTGTTCCGCGCCGGCCGGTGCGGGGGCCGGTCCCCCGGCCGAAGGGGCGCGGCGGTGCGGGCGCCGCGCACCCCCGGGCGTGAGCGCGCCCCTCGCACCGGGTGCGGGCGGCTGAAGTGGCCGGCCGGCGCCGGGAGTTGACCCATCAGAAACCGCACGCGCGGTTTGTTACGATGGCGCCGAGAGAGGGACAGCGATGGCGCCTCCGGCCCGCTGCGCCGTGCGCGGGGGCCGGAGGCGCCACACGGGGCCAAAAACCGCCCTGCCGCGAACCGCAGACCCTGCGCAGACCCCTGACGGCCGCCGCCGGGGTCCCCGTCTCGCCGCCCCCGCCCGAGAGGCTCGCCGATGGTCAAACAGCAGCGCGCGGTCCGCACCCGCCGCGCCCTGATCCGGGCTGCGGCAGAGGCTTTCACACAGGACGGCTTCGCCTCCGCCTCCCTGGCGGCGATCAGCAGGCGGGCCGGCGTCAGCAGCGGCGCCCTGCACTTCCACTTCGAGAGCAAGAGCGCACTGGCGCAGGCCGTCGAGGACGAGGCGACCGACACCTTCGCACGGATCACCCGGGAGGTGGCGCCCGACGGCAAAAACCCGCTCCAGGGCCTGGTGGACGCGACGCACGTGCTGATGCACCACATCGCCGAGGATGCCGTGGTGCGGGCCGGCTTCGCCCTGTGCCGTGATGCGACCCGTGAGAACGACGCCGCGCTGCGGCGCGCCTGGGAGCGGTGGGTGGAGGACGCCCTGGGCCGCGCCGAGCGGGCCGGGCAACTGGCCGAAGGCGCCGCGGTGACGGAGGCGGTGACCGCCATCGTGGCGGCGACTGTGGGTTTCGAAGTGCTCGGCAGCGCGCAGGAGCGGTGGCTCTCCCGCGAGGCGGTCACCCGCCTGTGGGTGCTGCTGGTGCCCCGGATCGCCCGGCAGCACGCGCTGGACACCATCAGCTGCGGCCCGAGCGAACCCGGCAGCGCCCCGCGCCTCCCCGCCGCACCGCACCAGAAATAGACCGGACGGTCCGTCACGAGGGCGGATCCGGACGCTTCATGCGCCCACGGCCGGAGCAACTTGCCCGTAAAACCTGCGCTTTGTCGACTGTTCCCACTCGCAACGAAGCGTGGACAAAGGTTCGACCAAGTCCAAACAGCACGCACGGTTGGTTATTGACAAACCGACCGTGCCGTTTTTTACTCGCTCTGAAGCCTCGCGGTGTACCCAAGAAGCCGTGTCCCACAAGGCACGTCACGGGAGATCGCATGAGCGTCGATGCACCGGAGGCCGTCGCCGTCGGGCGTGATCACAGGGCCGCGACCGCGCCGGCCGGTCCTGCCGCCCGGTCCGGCCCGGTGCGCGGCCCAGGAATGGGCGCGGCCCCGGGGGCCGCCGGGTGCGGGGCGCACCGGGCGGCCGGTCGCGGCCGGCTGACCGAAGTGAGTTGATCGCCGACGCCCTCGCGCGTGCCACCGACCGCACTCCGTCACGGAGGACTCTCCATGAATCTCCCCGCCCCGCCATCCACCGGCGCGCTGTCCACCGGGCAGGCCGACGCGGTCCCGGACAGCGGACCGCTGCAGGTGCCCCCGCCCGCGGCGGCGTTCCTCGGCCCGCACCATCTGGTCCACCGGCCCGACACCCCGGAGGGCTTTTTGCACTCCGCCACGCCCCCCGGCCGGCACCGGTTCGGGTTCTCCGCCCAACTCCCCGACGACCACCCGCTGTTCGCCGACTCCACCGCCCCGTTCCACGACGTGCTCTACCCGATGGAGTCGCTGCGGCAGATGGCGGTCTTCGCGGCGGGCCGCTACTTCCGGGTGCCGGAGAACCGGCGGATCCTGCTGGCCGACTGCGCGTTCTCGCTCACGGCCCTGTCCTGCTGGCAGCGCGACGGCCTCGCCGGTGCCCGGCTCTCGCTCGACCTCGATCTGACGCCGGCCGACGTGGTCAAGGGTGTGCCCCGGTCGATGGAGTGCGGCGCGACGATCAGCATCGACGACGAGCCGTGCGGAACGGTGCGGGCGCGTCTGGTGTTCCTGTTGCCCGGTGTCTATCGCAAACACCGGGCGCACAGCCGCCGGGAGAGCGAGCGCACGGCGGGCGGGAACAGCGGCCTTCCGGCCGGGCACAGCGTGCCCGGCGCCGAACTCGTCGGCCGGCGGCACGCCCGCAACGTGCTGATCGGGCTGCCGCTGGAGGAGGACGGCACCTCCCTGACCTTCCCCGTGAACATTCCCGCCGCGCGCGAGGTGCTGCCCGATGCGGGCTCCGAGGTGCCGTCCGCGCTGTTCCTCGAAGTCTCCCGGCAGGCCGCCCTGTTCGGAGTGGGCGAGCTGTACGGGCTGGCCCCGGGGCACGCCGTGCTGACCCGGTGGGAGGCCACCTTCCGCGGGTTCGCCGAACCGGGGCTGCCGCTGCTGTGCTCCGTGCAGCCGCGTCACCCCAGCGCGCCCGGCGAGGTGGCGCGGGACTCCGCGGGGCGCCCGCTGGCCGAGCTCACACTCGTCTTCACGCAGGGCATCCGGGTCGTGGCGGAGATGACCGCCTGCGTCCTGCAGATCTGCTGACGCCCCGCCCACCGGCCCGGCGGCACACACGAGGAGCAACGATGCGCTTTCAGGTACTGGGCCCGGTGCGGATGTCCCCGCGCACCCCGACGGCGGCCAAACCCCGCGTGGTCCTGGCGACCCTGCTGGTGAAGAACAACAGCGTCGTCTCCGCGCACAGCCTGATCGACGAACTGTGGGGGACGACGCCGCCGCGCACCGCGTCGACGACGCTGCAGGTCTACGTGTCGCATCTGCGCAAGGCGCTCGCGGGCGCCGAGGACGGGCCGGGCGGCGGGCCGCTGGTGACGCAGCCGCCGGGCTATGTGATGCGGGTGGCGCCCGACGAACTCGACCTCCTCGTGTTCGAGTCGCTGCGCTCGCGGGGACGGGCCGCGTTCGACGAGCGGGACTACGCACGCGCGTCGCGTCTGCTGGGCCAGTCCCTGGGGCTGTGGCGGGGCCCGGCCCTGTCCGGCATCCCGCACGGGCCCTCGCTGCAGTCCACGGCGATCCGCCTGGACGAACTGCGCTCGGAGACACTGGAGCAGCGGATCGGCGCCGACCTGAAACTGGGCCGCCACCGCGAACTGATCGGCGAACTGATGGCGCTGGCCCATGAGTTCCCGATGCGCGAGAGCCTGCACGGCCTGCTCATGGTGGCCCTGTACCGGGCGGGGCGGCAGTCGGACGCCGTCCAGGCCTACCACCGGGTGCGGCGCACCCTGGTGGATGAGCTCGGCGTCGAGCCGGACGCCTCGCTCAAGCGCATCCTGGCCCGGGTGCTCGCCTCGGATCCGGCGCTGGCCTGGCGCCCGGCCGAAAGCGCGCCGAAGACGCCCGCGCCGGCGGACCGTTCGGCCCCCGGGCCCGCCGCTCCCCCGCCGGCCGACCCCCCGCCACCGTTGTGGCTGCCGCCGCCGCTGGCCGACTTCACAGGCCGCGCCGACGAGCTCGCCCACGGGGCCCAGCTGCTCACAGCGGCGTCGGCGCCGCGCATCCTGGCCATCTCCGGGCGGCCCGGTGTGGGCAAGACCGCCCTGGCGGTCCAACTGGCCCGTCAGGTCCAGGGCTTCGCCGCGGGCCGGATCCTGGTGCACCTGCGGGATGCGGCGGGGCGGGCGCTGACCGCCGAGGCCGCGGTGGCGGCGCTGCTGCGCCGTCTGCTGCCCGCGGGCCCCGCGGGGCCCGCGGTCCTCCCCTCGGACCTCGGCGAGCTGACCGATCTGCTCCAGCACGCCACGCGCAGCGGTGCGTTGCTGCTCGTCCTCGACGACGCGGTGTCGGAGGCCCAGATACGGCCGCTGCTGACCGCGGTGCCGGACGCGGCGGTCGTGGTCACCGGCCACCGTCCGCTGGCCGCCCTGGAACACGCGCGGCACCTCGTACTCGACGCGCTCGGCCAGCAGGAGGCCGAGTCGCTGCTGCTCGCCACCGGCGGGCCCCGGATGGCTCAGGACCCGGCGGCGGTGGCCCGCATCGCCCGGCTGTGCGGGCGCCTGCCGCTGGCGCTGCGGGTCGCGGCCGGCGGCACGGCGGTGCAGCCGCACTGGACCGCGGCCGGACTCGCGCGCCGCCTGGCCGACGAACGCACCCGGCTCTCCGCGCTCTGCCTCGGCGACCTCGACGTCCGCAGCAGCCTGCTCACGGCCTACCACGAGGTGTCGGAGGCGGGCCGGCGCGCGTTTCGCCGGCTGGGGCTCGCGCCGCTGCCCGACTTCCCGCCGTGGGCCGCGCAGTCGCTGCTGGGCACGTCGCCGAAGGCCACCGAGGAACTCCTGTACGCCCTGGTCCGCGCCCAACTCCTCGACGTACGGCAGGAGTCGCCCGCCGCCGACGGAGCCGTCCGGTACACGTATCACACGCTGCTGCGGTCGCTGGCCCTGGACATGCTGGACGAGGTCGACGGCGAGGACACCGTGACCGAGACCGTCGGCAGGCTCGGCCGCGCATACCTGCTGCGCGCCCGGGCGGCCGACGCCCGCCTGACGCCCGGACGGGACCGGCTGGCCGGGATGCTGGAGACCGCCCCCGCCGACCTGCCGGAAGGCGACCGGGCGGTGGCCACTCCCCTGCGCTGGTTCAAGGAGGAGTCGGCGGGTCTGCTGGAGATGGTGCGACGGCTGCACCGGGCCGGGCTGTGGGACCTGACCTGCGCACTGGCCTCGGCGACGAGCGGCTACTACGAGGCGTGCGGGGTGTGGGAGGACTGGCGGGCCGGTCATGAGCTGGCGGTCGACGCGGCCCGCCGCGCGGGCGACGCGCTGGCGGAGGCGACGCTGCTGCGTTCGCTGGGTGATCTGGCCTGGCAGCGCAGGGACGCCGCCCGGGCGGTGGACTGCCACCGGCACGCGGCCCGGCTGTTCGCGCTGAGCGACGACGGCGTCGGGGCAGCCCGCTGCGCCACCGGGGAGGCCGATGTGCTGCTCGAGCAGGGCGAGTTCCAGCGGGCCGACGCGCTGTACCGGCGGGCGTTGGACCTGGCGCGGGTGGAGGGCGACACCCGGGGGTGCGCGGAGGCCGAGCGCGGTCTGGCACTCACCGCGCTCCTGGCGGGCCGGCCCGCCGACTGCCTGGCCGCGCTGGCCGCGTGCGCGAGCGCGGCGAGCGCGCTGGGCGACGCCCGCTGGCACGGCTACGCCCGGCGCTTCGCCGAGCATGTCCGCGCCGCACGCGGTGCGGCCCCCGCCGGCTGGCCGCACCTGGAAGTGCGGCCCGGCGTATGGCTGATGAGCGAGGCCGGCGCCGGATGAGCCCATGCGGCGGCCCCGTCGCGTCCGCGGGGACGTGACGGGGCCGTGTGCCGCTGAGGTGTCCTGCGCTCAGGCCGGGCGCAGCGCGCGCAGCGTGGCCGGGTCGAGATCGGCGACGCCGGGGTGGCGGGGCGCGGGGCGGCGGTTGCGGAGCATCTGGCGCCACTGCTCGGGGCTGAAGCTGGCCGGTTCGGTCGTGCCGATGAAGTCGCGCAGCACCGACACGAACCGATCGGGGTCGCTGCGGAACGGGAAGTGCCCCGCCTTCTCGAAGATCTCCAGGCGGCTGCCCGGCATCGACACGTGCCCCAGGCCCCCGTGCAGGGCCGGGACGACCCGGTCGCGGCCGCCCCAGACCAGCATGGTGGGCATGCCCTGCGCCAGATAGCACCGGTCGAGCATGGTGCCGACCTGGCCCCGCCAGTCCACGACGGCCCGCAGGGTGCGCACGAAGGCGTTGCGGGAGGTGGCGTCGGGCAGGGCGTCCACCACCCGCAGCAGGTCGGGCGCGTCGACGGCGAGATCGGTGCCCAGCCACTGCAGGATTTTGACGGCGGCGCCCACCTGCCAGCGCATCGTGGGCAGGTGCAGCATCTGCAGGGCAAGTTCGGCGCCGGGCAGCGAGGCGGCCCGCAGCAGCGGGGTGACGTGCCGGCCGACGCCGCCGGTGCCGACCAGGACCAGGCGCTCGCACCGTTCGGGGAACTGGTAGGCGAACTGCATGGCGACCGCGCCGCCGAGCGAGTGCCCCACGATGGTGGCCCGTTCCACGCCGAGCACGCTGAGCAGGTCCCGCATGCCGTTGGCGTAGGCGGCCAGGGAGTAGTCGGCCCGCGGCTTGTCGGAGTGCCCGTGCCCGAGCAGGTCGGGGGCGATGACACGGTGGCTCCTGGCCAGGCCGGGCATGATGTCCCGCCAGGTGTCGGAGGAGTCCCCGATGCCGTGGATCAGCAGGACGGCGTCGCCCTTGCCGGCCATCCGAAAGGCCCGGCGGTAGCCGTGCACCGTGCGGTAGCGCAGCCGGATGCCCGGGCCGCTGGGGCCGCGGGGCACGTACTGAACGGACAGGGGCACCGACGTCATGCCCGCTCACGCCGCCCGTGACGGCTGGTGTGGCCCGGCCGGCCGTCGGTGGGATACGGCGCCGGCGCGGGCCGGTGCCGGGTGGTCGTCAGGTCGCTCTCGATCACACCGAGCGAGGCGAGCGACTGCCAGGGGGGCACGGTCTTGGTGGTGGCCCTGGGGGCGGGTCCATCGGTCATGGCTTGCGTCTCCTCGGCTCGTGTTCGGGGTCAGGGGTACGAAAGGGCCCTCGTGGGTCGGTGGCGGCGGCCGGCCAGCCGGGAGAGCAGCAGCTGGGACAACAGCCAGCGCCGCATCGCCCCGAGGTGGCCGGGCGAGCCGTGCACATCGTCGAACGTCTTCACCCGCACATCGGGCAGCACGGCCAGCAGCTCGCGCTCTGCGGCCGGGATGATCTCGTCGCGGGCGCTGGCGACGTACCGCACCGGCACGCGGACCTGCCGCAGCCGGTCCGCGTCCAGGGCGTGGGCGGGCAGCGCGGACCACAAAGCGTCGTGGTCGCGGGCCCCCGTCAGGCGGCACAGCGTGTCGAGCGTGATCCGCGGGATCCGGGGCCGCCAGCCGGTGTCGGTGAAGAAGGCGCCGACGGGGGCGCCCACGGTCAGCACGCGCCGGATGCGCGGGTCCTCGGCGGCGGCGCCCAGCGCGAGATGGCCGCTGAAGCTGAGGGCGAGCAGGGAGGTGTCGGCGACGTGCGCCCGGTCGGCCAGCCGGTCGAGCAGATGCGACAGCAGCTCCCCGGAGTCGGGCCGGTAGGTCAGGGTGTTCTCGCCGACGCCGGGGAACTCCGTGACCACGGCGGCGAATCCGAGCCGCCCCAGCAGCGGCAGCAGGGGCGCCCACTGTTCCTTGACGCTGACGATGCCCCCCATGACGATGAGCAGCGGGCGCCGCCCGGCCGGGCGCAGCCCGGTGGCCCAGCAGGCCAGCGTGCCGTCCTGGAAGGGGAGTTCGAGGCGTTCGATGCCGCGGCCGCGCCGCCACTTGTCGAAGCTCTCCACGCCGAGCCGGCCGGCGGCCGCACGCACCGGGTCCCCGTGGTAGGGGAAGCGGGCGAGGGCGAAGTGGGCGCAGGCCTGCAGGTGACGTCCGCGCAGCGCGGCGGCCTGACCGGCCCGGGTCCAGGTGAGGGCCCACGACTGGGCATCGCCGCGCCGGTCGTTGGTGATCCGGGACAGGACGCGGGCGGCCGTGTCCGGCGCCATGCCCTGCCCGCGGGCGTGCAGGAGGGCGAACTCCTTGAGCTCCGAGAGGCGATGTTCCGTCAGGTGCTGGTGATCCATGTCGGCTCCCCGCTGTGTGCGCTCAGTGTCCGGGCCGCCGCTTGCGGGCCGGTTGTACGGCCGGCCCCGGCGGCGGCTCACCACCAGTCGTCGCTGCCGCGGTGCACGTCCTCCTCGGCGCCGAGCGCCTCGGACAGGGCATCGACGATGCCCGCGTCGAGCATGGTGTGCGCCTGGGTGTCGGTGGTGACGCCGAAGCCGGAGTCCCCCACGGCCACGCTGACCGTGTACCGGTCGAGCAGGGCGTAGGTGCGAAAGGACCATTCGCTGCCGGTGCCCGGCGTCCCGTCCGGGCGGCGCACCTCGGTGGGTGTGCCGTCGGTCTCGAACCCGAAGTCGGTGAACCGGAACTGCAGGCCGAGGCCGATGGCCTTGCTGTAGGCCTCTTTGAGCGTCCACAGCCGCACCATCGCCGGGTCCCGGTCCGCGGCCGGCATCGCCTCGATCCGTTCGGCCTCGTGGGGGGTGCACAGGTGCCGTCCGAGCCCTGCGCCGTAGAGCGTGCGGTCGGCGCGTTCGGCGTCCACCCCGATGACCGCGCCGGTGGCCAGCCCGACGAGCAGCAGGTCCTCGGTGTGGCTGAGGCTGATCTGGACGCCGTCGTAGCCGTGCAGGTACGGACGGCCCGAGGGGGTGTAGCCCAACTCCACCGCCTGCGGCGGCACATGCAGCGCGGCGCCGGCGGCGAATTTCAGCAGCACCCGCGAGGAGGCGAAGCGGGTGCGCACCTGCGGGTGTGTCAGGTCCAGGTAGCGGGCCCAGTCCCGGCCCAGCAGCGCGCGCAGCCGCGGCCCGCCGGCCCGTTCGGGCCGCCAGTCGTCCAGGCGGGCGTAGAGCAGCGCGGTGGCGTGCGTGGCGAGGTCACGCCGGACGGCGTTCCAGTCCCCGCGTGGCCCGGTGATCAGGATCGGCTCGCCGAACGTCCGGCTCGGGGAGGGTTTCCCTGGAGCCGTCATCGAAGTCCTCCATGGTCTGCCGGAGATCGTCGAGCAGGTCGGCGGCGGCCGCCCCGTCGATCACCCGGTGGTCGAAAGTGAGCCCGAGTCGCATGATCGGCGCCGTCACGACGTGCCCGTCCCGCACGACGGCGCGGTCCAGGACCCGTCCCGCGCAGAGGGTGACCGCGGTGCCGCCTGCGGAGTGGAAGCCGTCGACGGAGCCGTGGCCCAGGGAGCTGACCGAGACGGTGCCGAAGACCTGCGGGCGGCGGCGCGGGATGCGCAGGGCCGCCGCGAAGACGGCCCGGCCCAGCGGGACGGGCAGCCGTCCGAGCATCCGCACCCCGTCGAACTCCGGCAGTACGGCGCTGTGCGGGCCCCGGTAGCGGTCCACCCGCTGCTGCACCTGGTCGAGGGAGAGCTGTTCCAGTCGGGCCACCAGGGCGGACAGCACGGTGCGTTCTCCGCCCACGGTGCGGTCCAGGGCCAGTTTCGCGGTCACCGAGTCGAACCGCAGGGTCCGGGGGCGGCGCAGGAGCGACGGCCAGCCGGGCGCCATGACCGCGTTGGCCTCGGGGTGGCGGGCCAGGGCGCGTCCGGTCGCGTGCAGCAGGTAGCTGACGACGGAGTAGCGGGTGCCGGCGGCGCGGGCGGCGGCCCGGTGTGCCTGGATCCGGGTCATGTCGATCTCGGTGTCCAGGTGTACGGGCCGCTGCGCGGCCGCCCACTCCAGGAAGTACAGGGTGTGGCGGCGGCGGTGTTCGGGGTGGGGCCGCGGCGCGGGCGTCATGCGGGGACCGCCAGTTCGTAGAACTGGCGCAGGCTGCGCGCTTCCAGGACGCGGCCGACGGGGACGGTGCGGCCGGTGGCCCCCTCCACCGCGGTGACGAGTTTGAGCAGGTGAAGCGAGTCCCACTCGGGCAGTTCGTCGAAGTCGGCGGCGACCTGCTGGTCGGTGACGGGCAGGCCCAGTTCGTCGCGGACGGTGGTGACGAAGTCGGCCAGGCTGTAGGCGGGGTGGGGGGTGGTCATATCTTCTCCAGGGCGAAGCCGGCTTTGATCCACTTGCTGGACTCGATGGCGACGGCGAGCGCCTTCTGGCCGTCCGACATCTTCTCCAGGAGCCGCTCGATCTGCAGGAAGGGCAGCGCGTTGCCGTTGTTGCCGGTGTCGGCGACGCAGGAGATCTCGACGGCCGTGGGCACGTTGAGCTGTTCGGTGATCTTGCGGGTCATGCGGCCGGACAGCTGCGGCGGCAGGATGTAGTCCACCTCCTGCCGGCTCCAGTCGAGTTCGCCGAGCAGCTCCCACAGGATCTCCACGGCCATCACCGGGACGTGTTCCTCGATGGCCTTGTAGTCCTCGGTGAGGGCCTGCCGGTCGTCGTGACGGTCGGCGAGACCGAACCATTCGATGACCTGGCCGGGCGTGCGGCCCAGGCCGGTGAAGCGGTTGAGGACGTGGCGCAGCACCACGCGGGCGCCGCGCGGCTCGTCGGTGAGGACGGCGGCGCCCGCGCCGTCGCCGAACAGCACGAAGTTGACCAGGTCGCTGGGGGCCGCCTTGGTGAGGTCCCGGTCGACGTCGAGGTGCTTGCTGCACACGTCGCCGCCGATGACCAGGCCGGTGCGGTACTCGCCGGACGCGATGAGGGTGCGGCCCAGGCTGAGTGCCTGCACCGCACCGGCGCAGCCGGACTGCAGCTGGAACGTGGGCACTTGGTCGAGGCCGAGCAGGTCGACGACGTTGTTGACGGTGGCGGGCATCAGGGTGTCCGGGGTGGCGGTGCCCAGGACGACGAAGTCGAGGTCGCCCGGGTCCACGTCGGCGGCGGCGAGGGCGCGTTCGGCCGCCTGCGCGCACAGGTCGGCCAGCGACCAGCGCACCGTGCCGGTCTTCAGGTCCCGGGCGAAGTGCCGGGTCCTGGTGCCGATGAACATCTCGATCCATTCCTCGTTCGCGCCCAGCACCCGGGCCAGCTCGGCATTGTCGACCGGGTCGCCGGGCAGGGCCGTGCCGACGGAGGCGAGGTGGACCTCGGGGGCGTGCGGATGGTCGCTCATGCTGTCCTCTCCTGGGTGCTGTCGGGCGCAGGCGCGCAGTACTCCCGCAAGAACGCCACGAGGTCACCGACCGACGCCAGGCGGGGCAGCAGGTCCTGCACCGTCAGGGCCGCGAGCGCGGGCAGGCGTTCCTCCAGGCGCTTTTTGAGCTCCATGACCATCACGGAGTCGAAGCCCAGGTCCTCATAGAGCCGCAGCAGCGGGCCGAGTTCGGAGACCTCGTAGCCGCCGACCTGTGCGAGGGCGGTGAGGGCGGTCTCGGTGACCGGGTCGGTCGGCGCGGGGCGTTCCAGGACGAGCACCGCGCTGTCCTGGGCGCTCGGGGCCGGCGGGGCGGGCGCGGCGGGCGCGGCGGGCGGCGCCGCGCCGGGGCGGCGGGCCGGGCCTTGGGTCCAGTACCGGTGCTCGTCGTTGAAGGCGTACGGGCCCAGCCGGTACGGCCTTTGGTCGCGGGCCGGGTAGAGGGTGTCCCAGCGCGGGTCCAGGCCGCCCCGGTACAGCTCGGCCACGGTGTCCGCCAGGTCCTGGCCGCCGGAGTCCGCTGCGCGCACCGGCGCGGTGGCCACCGGCCGAATCCCGCCGGCCGGCGGGGGCAGTCTGCGGGTCAGCGAGGACAGCAGCGGCGACGGTCCGACCTCCACGGTGTGGCTGGGCGCGGCCGCCCCCGCCGCGGTGAACGCGTCGGCGAACAGCACCGGGCGGCGGATGTGCGCCACCCAGTAGTCGGCGTCCATCGCCTCGCCGTCCAGGAGCCTGCCGTGCAGCGTGGAGTACAGCGGCAGCTGCGGCACTGCCCCGCCGACCTCGCGGGCGATCTCGGCGAAGTCGTCCAGCATGGGGTCCATCAGGGGCGAGTGGAAGGCGTGCGAGACGCGCAGCATCCGGGTGCGCAGGTGGTCTCGTTCGCAGCTCTGGGCCACCCGGTTAAGCGCCGTCGTGGTGCCGGACAACACCGTGGCGCGCGGCCCGTTGACGACGGCGACGGTGACCTCCGGCTCGTCCTGGAGGTGCGCGGCGAGTTCGTCGCGGCCGGCCAGGACCGCCAGCATGCCGCCGCCGTCGGGCAGTTGCTGCATCAGCGCGCCCCGGGCGGTGATCAGCCGCGCGGCCGCGTCCAGCGGGAAGACGCCGGCCAGGCAGGCCGCCGCGTACTCGCCGACGCTGTGGCCGAGCAGCAGACTGGGCTGCACGCCCAGTTCCTGCAGCGTGCGGCCCAGTGCATAGCCCACGGCGAACAGGGCGGGCTGGGCCCACCGCGTCAGGTGCACCGACTCCTCCCCGCTCAACACGAGGTCGCGCACCGAGCGCCCGGTGTGCGGCCGCAGCGCGCCGTCGGCCTCGTCGAGGAAGTGCCGGTACAGCGGTGCGTCCTGGTAGAGGCCGGCCGTCATCCGCGGGTACTGCGAGCCCTGCCCGGTGAACAGGAACGCGGTGCGCGGGGTGGTGCCGGCCTGTCCGGTGAGTGCGGCGCACAGCGCCGGGTCGGCGGCCGCGGCCCGCAGCCGCTGCACCAGCGTGGCGGTGTCCGGGGCGCTGATGGCGAAGCGGTGCCGGTGCCCGGACTTGACGCGGTGGGAGGTCCAGCCCACGGGCCCGACGGGGGCCCGTCGGGCGCCCAGCGCGTCGGCCTGGGCGTGCAGGTTGCGGCGCAGGGCCTGCGGGCTGGGGGCGGTCAGGGTGTACAGCGCATGGCCGATCCCCCGGGGCCGGTCGTCCTCGGCGGCCGTGGGGCGCGCGGCCGGCGCGGACTCCAGGACGGCGTGCGCGTTGGTGCCCCCCATGCCGAAGCTGCTGAGTCCGGCCACGCTGGTGCCGCGGGGCAGCCGCAGCGGGGCCTTGAGCAGCCGCAGCCCTTTGCCGCGCAGGTCGAGCCGCTCGTTCTCGTCGGCCGCGAACCGGCTCGCGGGCACGATGCGGTGGTGCAGGGACAGGGCCACCTTGATGAGTCCGGCGATGCCGGCCGCGCCCTCTGTGTGCCCGAAGTTGCCCTTGACCGAGCCGAGGGCCATGGGCCGTGCGGCGCGCCCGGCGTGGTGGTGGCCCAGGGCGGAGACCTCCATCATGTCGCCGAGCACGGTGCCGGTGCCGTGCCCTTCGGTGAAGTCCACTTGGTCCGGTGCGATGCCGGCCCTGCGGTAGGCGGCGCCGATGACCTCCTGCTGGGACCAGCGGTTGGGCGCGGTGATGCCGTTGCTGCGGCCGTCCTGGTTGACGGCGCTGCCCCGGATGACGGCATACACCTGCTGGCCGTCGGCGAGCGCGTCCTTGAGGCGGCGCAGTACGACGGCGCCGACGCCTTCGCCGCGGCCGATGCCGTCGGCGGCGGCGCTGAACGGCTTGCACCGGCCGTCCGGCGCGGACAGTCCGGCCTGGTTGTAGAAGATGGACAGGGCGGGGGTGAGTGCCACGTTGACGCCTGCCGCGATGGCGTAGTCGCACTCGCCGGACAGCAGGGCGTTGCCGGCCAGGTGCACGGCGACGAGCGAGGAGGAGCAGGCGGTGTCCACGGCGAGGCTCGGGCCCTTGAGGTCCAGGTGGTAGGAGACCCGGTTGGCCGTCATGCAGTAGCCGTTGCCGGAGCCGACCTGGGCGCTGACCCGGTCGTAGTCGGTGAGGTGCAGTTGGGCCCATTCGTTGCCCATGATGCCGACGTAGACGCCGGTGGAGGTGCCGGCGAGGTGCTTGGGGGCGATTCCCGCGTCCTCGACGGCGCGCCAGGCGCACTGCAGCAGCAGCCGCTGCTGGGGGTCCATGGCCGCCGCCTCGCGGGGTGAGATGGTGAAGAATTCGTTGTCGAAGGCGTCCGGGGCGTCGATGAATCCGCCCTCGGTGGTGTTGGCGCGTCCTTGCGCCGGGGTCGGCGAGTGGAAGTCCGCGGCGTCCCAGCGCTGTGCGGGCACGTTGCGGATCCCGTCGCCGGAGCGCATCAGCAGTTCCCAGTAGGCGTGCGCGTCGGGCGCCCCGGGGAACCTGCAGTCGAGGCCGACGATGGCGATCTGGTCCATCAGTTGCCCGCCGGCTCGGCCAGGCTCTGGGCCAGGTGGGCGGCCAGGGCCTGGACCGTCGGGTAGTCCCAGGCGACCGTCGGTTCCAGGATCAGGTCGAAGTCCTCCTCGATGTCGCCGCACAGGCTGAGGGCGGCGACGGAGTCGAGGCCGTACTCGGCCAGCGGCACGCTCGGGTCGATCTCCTGAGGCCTGCGCTTGAGGTAGAGGGCGATGCGGTCGGACAGCCACGCGGTCAGTTCTTCGGTGGTGCGTCCGGCGGTGGGAACGGACATTCTGCGCTCCTCGGAAGGGTTCCTCGGTCGGTCAACTCGGCTGGCCACAGGGGTGGTTCAACCCGCCAGCGGGGTGTTGTAGAGGTCGTAGCTGCGGGCGTTGCGGAAGCGGCGCAGCACCTCGTCGTGCAGCTGCGTCTCGCAGGTGTCCGGCAGCTCGGGCAGGGCGTGGCCAAGGCGTCGGCCCAGGCGGTGCAGGGCCGCGGCGAGCCAGGCCGAGTCGGCGAGAAAGTCGTCCTGGCCGCCCTGGGCCTGCTGCCATACGCCGATCACCGAGGCGGCGGCGAGCAGTACCGCGTAGCGGTCGGCGAGGGCGAAGGTGGCCGGGCTGGCCAGGGCGGTGCGGTCCTGCGGGGCAAGGTCCAGGCTCTGCTCCTGGATCTGGCGCAGTTCGTCCATGAGGTGCAGCGCGGCGCCGTGCGCCGCCCGCTCCTGGGGGCTGGAGCTGGGCAGTTGGTCGACGGCGGCGACCAGGGAGGCGCTCAGGCCGTCCCGGCCGCTGGCGAGGGTGAGCCGGTCGAAGGAGACCTCGGGCAGGTCCTCGCGCAGCCGGAACAGGCCGGCGGGTGCCGGGTCGTCCTTGAACCAGGACCGGCGGGCGAGCCGGGACAGCTGCGGGATGATGGTGGCCTGGCAGGCGGCGGAGCCTGCGTGCCCGAGGCTGAGCACCGGCAGATCGCGCACGTGCTTCTGGAAGATCCCGAACTCGCCCTCGCGGGTGTAGAACCGGGCCCCCAGCACGATCGAGAGGTCGTACATGGCGTCGGTGAGCATCTTGGGGACCAGGTACTTGACCACGGCCGCGTAGACGCTGGTCTCCTCGGGCAGGACGTGGACGGCGCGGGTCGCGGCCAGCGAGAGGCTGTCGCAGATCAGCAGGTCGACGAAGGTCGTCGACAGGGTCGCCTTGGCGTGCGGGATGTCCATCACCGACTTGCGGTACAGCTGCCGGCCCAGGGCGAAGCCGGTGACGGTGCGCAGGGCGGTGTCGGTGGCGCCCAGGGCCATGCCGGGCACCGCGCTGCGGGTCACCTGGAAGGCGCGCAGGGCCAGTTCGACGCCTTTGCCCTCCTCGCCGACGAGCGCCGAGGCGGGCACCGGGCAGTCCGTGAAGTCCAGGCCCGACAGGTGGCAGCCGCGCACACCGACCGCGTCGTAGCGGGGCAGGACCTGGAACCGGTCGGGGTCCAGGGTGTCGCGCTCGGCCAGGACGACGGAGTGGCTGCGGCTGCCGGGGGCCGGGCTGGTCCGGCTGAACAGCACCCAGGCCGCGGCCCGGTCGGCGTTGTTGATGACCTGCTTGGCGCCGCTGAGGAGGTAGCCGCCGTCCACCGGGCGGGCGTGGAACTCATTGCGCACGAAGTCGTTGCCGTGCGCGAGTTCGTGGTAGGCCACCGACACTTTCTTGCCGTCGAGCAGCAGTTCGGCGAGGCGTCGTTGCTGCTGTTCGGTACCGGAGCTCCACACGTTGACGGCCGCCATGAAGGAGGTGACGCCGTAGCCGAGGCCGAGGGCGATGTCGCGGCGGAAGACCTGGCGCATCACCCGCACCAGCGTGTCGATCCGCTCCAGGCGCCCGCCGTGGTTGACCGGCACGAACTCGGCGTTCAGGGCCAGCTCGTCGAGGGCGTGTTCGCCCGGTTCGGACAGCTGCGCGCGTTCGTCGTCGGCGAGCAGTGCCGCGTACGAGATCTCGCCGCGCGCGTCGGTGGGGTCTCCCAGGCGCTGTTCCAGCTCGGCGATGCGGGCGGCAACCCGGCCTTCCTGGCCGCCGGGCGGGCGGGGTGGCGGTGGTGGGGCGGACGCTCCGTGCGGCCCTGTGGCCGCGGTACCGATCAGCATGGCGTCCTCTCCGTTGCGTGCGGTGTCGCGTCGGCCACCGGCTCGGCCGGTGCCCCGGGCAGTCGGTGGGGGTACAGCGAGAACAGTTCGCCTGCACGCCGGGCGGTGATCATGTGCTCGAGCAGTGCGTCGTAGGCCGCGTCGGCTGTGCCGCCGCCTGCGCCGAGGCGGTCCAGGATCCGGTCGAGGGCCGCGTGCAGCCACAGCCCGTCCCGCCACAGCGGTGCGGTGGTGGTGTCGGCGAACTGCGGCGCGCTGTGCATCCACAGGCCGAGGCAGACGGACGCGGCATGGCACAGGGCGTAGCGGCGGGCTGTTTCGAAGGCGGCGGGCGGCACGTCCCCGACGAGTCCCTGCCACTGCTCCATCTCCTGGTGGACCCGGTCGGTGACGTCCGCGACGGCCCGGGCCGCCGCGGCGGCCGGGGCCAGCGCGGGCTGTGCGCGGGCCTGCTCCTCCAGGTGGGTCACGCACGGCCCGAGGCCGGCCAGGACGCCGCTGCCGCGGCGTGCCACCAGCGACAGCCGGAGCGGGTCGAGCCGGGGCAGCGGCGTGGACAGGTCGTAGGCGGCCGTGGCGGCGGATGCGTCTGCGGTGCCGCGCCGGTATCCGCGGACCAGGGAACGGAACTGGTTGACCAGGGAGTTGAGGTTCACCAGCGTGTTGCCGTCGAACATGCCGACGATGCGGTGATCACGCTCGATCTTCTGGAAGGTGCCGTGCGCGTGCACCCCTTTGAGGAAGGCGCGGGCGCCGAGCACCCGGGTGAGCCGGGAGAGCACGTCCTCGGTGCCGCTGGGCAGCAGGTACTTGGTGACGGCCGCGGTCACGCTCATCTCGTCGGTCTGGGTGTGCACCAGGCGGGCAGCGGCCGTGCCCAGCGCCTCGTGCAGCAGCACGTCGGCGGCAGCGGTGCCCAGGACCCGGCGGGCCTGGGGCAGTTCGACCAGGCGGCGGCCGTACAGCTCGCGCTCGCACGCGAAGTCCAGGGCGATGCGCAGGCCGTGGTCGGCGGCGCCCAGGGACAGTGCGGCGCACATGGTCCGGGTGAGCTGCAGCGCCTTGAGGACGATCTCCAGGCCCGCGCCCTGGGTGCCGACGAGTGCGGAGGCATCGACGGCCGCGCCGTGGAAGGCGATGCCGGAGATGTCCGCGCCGCGGATGCCGTGGGTGCGCACCTTGGGCAGATGGCGGTAGGTGGCCGGGTCCAGTGCGCGCTTGTCGACGAGCAGGACGCTGAAGCCGCGCGGTCCCCCGGCCGGGTCGGTGCGGGTGAGCAGGGACAGCAGGCTGCCTCGGGTCGCGTTGTTGATCAGCCATTTCTCGCCGTCGACCAGCCAGCCGTGCGCGCCGGGCGTGCCGCGTACCTCGCCGGCGAGCAGGTCGCTGCCGTGGGCGCGCTCGGTCAGGCCGAGCGAGACGGGCACCCCGGCGCGGATGTCCGCGCCGAGCGCGGCGGCCTGCTCGGGGCTGCCGGCCAGCCAGACGCAGATGCCGCCCAGGTAGGTCTTGCCGTGCCCGATGGCCACGGTCAGGTCGCGGCGGGCGAGGGTGCGCATGACCTGGAGCAGTGTCGCGTAGTCGGTGAGTTGGCCGCCGTGTTCGACCGGTACGTAGTGCGCGGGCAGTCCCCAGTCGTCCAGGCGGCGGCAGATGTCGGCCGGGAAGGCCTCCTCGTCGTCGAGGTCGACGCACCGCGCGTAGGAGAACCAGCCGCCGGGGTCTTCGGGGTCGCCGAGGAACGCGTCGAGTTCCTCGGCGGGGGTCCCTGTGGGCTCGGCCATGTCAGGCCGTCACGGCCAGGGCCGGGCCGGCGGCGTCGGCGACGATCTTTCGGACGGCCGGCTCCAGCACCTCGTACAGGGGGGTGAGTTCGCCTTGCAGGAACCGCTTGCGCATCAAGGTGCGCTGGATCTTCCCGCTGGTGGTCTTGCGGATGGTGCCGGGCCGGACCAGGAGCACGTTGCCGGCCGGGACGTTGAGCTGCTGTCCGATGCGGCTCTGGATGGTCGTGGCCAGGGTGCGCAGGTCGCCGTTGACGGCGCTGATCCTGACTTCCTGCACCACCACGAGGTGCTCGCGGTCGGTCTCGACGGTGAACACCGCGCCGGAGCCCACGCCCAGGGCCTTGTCGGTGGCCTGCACCGCCCGCTCGACGTCCTGCGGGTAGAGGTTGCGCCCGTTGAAGATGATCAGTTCCTTGAGGCGGCCGGTGACGTAGAGTTCGCCGCCGTCCAGGGCGCCGAGGTCGCCCGTGCGCAGCCAGCCGCCCGCGTCCTGGCCGCCGGCGCCGTCGGCGAGGTGTGCGTCGAAGATCTCCACGTTGGTCAGCGGGCGCTTCCAGTAGCCGCTGGCCACGCTGTCGCCCTTGACCCAGATCTCGCCCACCGAGCCCTCGGGGCGTTCGGTGCGGCTGTCGGGGTCGACGATCTTCACTGTGAAGTCGTGGATGATGCCGCTGCTGACCAGTTCCCGGCGCGGCTGGTGGGCCACCGGGTCGGTGAGCGTGCCCTGTTCGAGGGCGGCCGCGTCGATGGTGCGCACCGCGGGGCGGCGGCCCTTGGGGGTGCCGGAGACGAGCAGGGTGGTCTCGGCCATGCCGTAGCAGGGGAAGAACGACTCGGGCTTGAAGCCGGCGGGGGCGAAGCGCTGGGTGAACGCCTCGATGGTCTCGCGGCGAATCGGTTCTGCGCCGTTGGCGGCGCTCACCCAGGTGGACAAATCCAGTTCGGCCAGCTGCTCGTCGGTGACCCGCCGCACGCACAGGTCGAACGCGAAGTTGGGGCCGCCGCCGATGGTGACGCCGTAGTCGCCGATGGACTTCAGCCAGCGGTGCGGGCGGCGCAGGAAGGACGTCGGGGAGAGCAGTACGGCGGAGCCGCCGATGTACAGCGGGTGCAGGATGTGCCCGATGAGGCCCATGTCGTGGTAGAAGGGCAGCCACCCGCCGAACCGGGTCTGGTGGTCGGTTCCGGCGGCGTGGTGGATCGCGGCCTCGTTGGCGAGCAGGTTGCGGTGCGAGACCATGACGCCCTTGGGGTCGCTGGTCGAGCCGGAGGTGTACTGCAGGAACGCGAGGTGTTCGGGGGTGAGGTCGGGCACCCGGTAGGCGTCGGCGTCGGCGTAGTCTGTGCCGTCGGTCGCCAGGCAGCGCACGTCGGTGTGGCCTTCGGAGGCGAGCCAGGCGGCTATCTCGGGTGCGTTCGCCGCGTCGGTCAGCACCGCGCACACCTGGGCGTCGCGCAGGATGCCGGACACCCGGGTGAAGTGCTGGCCCTGCTCGGTCGGCAGCGGGGCGGGCACGGCCACGGATCCGGCGTACAGGCAGCCGGTGAACGCCTTGATGAAGTCGGTGCCGGAGGGGTACAGCAGCAGCACCTGGCCGCCCGCGGCGCCGTTGGCCTGCAGCCAGGAGGCGATCCGCCGGGCGTCCTGGTCGAGTCCGGCGTACGACAGGTGCTCGGGGACCGAGCCGTTGGCGTCGTCCGGCAGGAAGATGAAGGCGTCCTGGGCACTGCGTTCGGCCGCACGGTCCAACACCAGTTCCGTGAAGGTTCGGAAGCTTGTCAACGTCTTTGCCTGACCTCTCCGAGATCCGCAGGCGTGCTGCCGGCGAGGGCTGTCTGGGACGGGTTCGAGCCTCGCCCGCCGCGCTAAGGCGCCGCTTGTGCTGGCCGGCCGGGCGATCCGGCGCCGGCGCCCTCTCCTTCTTCGGGGGGGCAGGCGACTGCCGCCCGCCAAAGGGGGGGGTGGCGGGCGGCAGTCGGCGTGCGCCGCACGCCTTCGAAAGGGGTGCGGCTCCCGGCTCCGCCGGATCGGCCGGGCCCCTGGCGCGGCGGGGGATGGTGCCGCGCCGGGACGGTGCCGGCCCCGGGGCCGGAGCCGGGAGGTCTGCCGGGTAGGCGGGATACGACGGGGGGTGCCGGGCGGCGTCACCGCTGCGGTGCGGCGGGCGGGAAGGTGGCGTGGAGTGTGACGTGGCCGGGCGGCGGCGGCAGCCGGGTGAGGTCGTGGCGGAAGTCGAGGGCGCCGTCGTCGCCGGTGTGCACGGTCGCGAAGCCGAGCGCGGGGTACAGGTCGCGGACCTTGCCGTTCTTGGCGGTGGGCCGGTAGGCGGCGGTGACGGCCGGTGTCGCGGTGGCGTGGGCGTGGGCCAGCAGCGCGGCCAGGGCGGCCTGTTCGATGCCGCGGGCGAAGACACGGCAGCTGAGCAGGACGTTGTCCAGGTGCAGGGCGTGGGGGCCGTACTCGGCGAACACCGCGCCGACCAGTCCGTTGTCGCCGAAGCGGTCCGCGGAGCGGATGGTCAGGACCAGATGGTGCGGTGAGTCCACCCGGGCCCGCACCGCGTCGCCGTCCAGCCGGTGGGTGGTGAGGTTGAACTGGTTGGTGCGCAGGGTGAGCTGGGAGAGGCGGGGCACATCCGCCGCGGTCGCCGGGTGGAGGGTGACGTGCACGTCCAGGGCGTTGAGGTAGTCCTCCATCGAGGCGGCGCCGTCCAGCAGGTGCAGGCGGTCGGCGTCGGCCCGGTACTGGCCGGCCCGGCTGCGGTCCGCCTCGGTCAGTTCGGCCACGTCGAACCAGCCGTCGGCGAGCAGCCGGTCGATGTGCAGGGCGGGTTCCTCGTCGAGGCGGACCACGGCGATCTCGGGCAGGGAGGTGGTGACGAGGCCGCATTCGAAGGGCGAGTCGTCGACGAACACGAAACTGTCCGTGCCGAGGTTGAGCCGGGCGGCCATGTCCCGCAGGTTGCCGTCCTTGGGCTGCCAGTTGGCGGTGATCCGGACGAAGTCCTGCGGCCGCAGCACCATGTCGGGGTGGTCGGCCAGGACACGGTGCACGGGTTCCTGGTCGTTCTTGCTGCACACGCCGAGCAGCACGCCCTGGGAGCCCAGCTGGCGCACCACCTTCTGGAAGGCGCCGAAGGCCTCGCCGCGGTAGGTTCCGGCGACGGCGATGCCGTCGGGGCCGTCGTCGCCGAGGATGCCGTCCCACAGGGTGTGGTCCAGGTCGACGACGAGCACTTTCTTGGTGCGGCCGCGCAGCGTCCGGGCCAGGTGGGCGATCTCGCGGGCGTAGCGGGCGAGGAGTTCGGTGCCGAGGTGTTCCTTGGTGTAGAGGGCGAGCCTGCTGTCGCGGGCCGGGCCGGACTGCGCGATCAGCGGGTCGAGGTCGACCACGTGCACCCGGGGGTGGTCCAGTGCGATGCGCAGCAGCTGGGTGTTGAACTGACGCCACAGCAGCGACAGTTCGGTGCGCGAGCGGTGGTCGATGAGCTGGCGCAGGTGCCCGGGCAGCAGCGGCAGGGTGTTGAGCACGAGGGTGCCCGAGGCCTCGCGCAGGTAGCGCTCGACGAGCTGTTCGATCAGTTCCCCTGTGGCCGCGACCGCGTCGGCGACGTCCGAGACCCGCCAGGGCTGCGGGAGTTCGTCGAAGACGAGCTGGGCGTCGAGCACGACCAGCGACAGCTCGGTGTCGGCGGCGTACAGCGGCCCCGTGGTGTCCTGCAGTTCGCGGCGCCAGCCGTCGTAGTCGCCGTGGACGGCGCGCAGCGGGATGCCGTGGCGGGCCAGTTCGGCGGTGAGCGGGCCGGTGAGCGCGTCCAGCGTGCCATGTCCCGACACGGTGAGGTTCAGCGGCCGGGCCTCGGGGTGCGCGGCGTGGATGCGGTCCGGGTCGGTCCGGGCGAGCAGCCGGCCGGCGCGGGAAAGGTCGGCCACGGCCGTGGGCTGCTGGGCGAGGGCGGCCAACAGGGCGCCCAGCGCCGGGAATTCCTCGGCGAACCGTTGCTGGGCGTGCAGGGTGTGGATGCGCTCCAGCGCCTCGGCACGGTCGGCGGGAGCGGGCCTGGTCGTCGCGGGTGCGCTCACGGGCTCTTCCTCACTTTGCTGCTGGCTTGTCTGACGGTCGGCGAGCGCCGCGGCGCTCAGGCCGCGGCCCTGCGCCGGTGCCCGGGGGTGGTGCTGAGGCGGTGCCAGGTACGGCGGCGCAGTCGGCGGCCGGCCACCCGGTACAGCAGGCGGACGGGTGCGGGCAGGCGCCGCAGGAACTCCTGGCGGTGCTTGTTCCCGGCGGCCTCGCCCAGCGCGGCGAGCATGTACAGGCGGTGTGCTGGGGGCACGGCGGCCCGGCCGCGTGCGCTCAGCTGCGCCCACTGCGCCGCGGTGAACCGGCCCGGCACCAGCGGCAGGATGTGCCGTTCCTCGTCGCCCAGGTGTTCTTCCAGGGCGGGCAGCAGCACGGTGCAGGCGTGCGCCACCTGCGCGGTGAGGTCCGGTTCGGCCCCGGCGGCCCACTGCGGCAGGGCGCGGTGCAGGCGGGCGAGGGCGGCGGCGATGTGCTCGTGCTGTTCCTCCATGCGGGCCACCACTGCCGCATCGAGGGCCGGATCGGCCGCGAGCCGGGGCCACAGCAGCTCGTCCTCGGCGCGGTGATGCTCCGTCAGCATCTGGCCGAGCGCGCCCAGATGGCCGGCGACGACCGCGGCACGCGCGGTGTCGCCGGCACGGACGGCACGCACCAGCGCCACCGCGGCCGTGTACTCCTGGAGGAACAGGCGGTGCACGAGCACCATCTCCGCGGTGTCCGGCGCGCCCGGTGCGTGGTCGGCCGCCATCGTTCCCCCTGTGGCCTGCGTGGTCGGTCGGTTGCCGCCGGATCCTGTCCGGCCGGCCTTAAGCGGTTCTTGCGCCGGGCCCTGTGCCGCGCCGTCTGCCGGCGCGGCCGGGGCGCGGGGGGGCGGCCGGGGCGTGGGGGGGCGGCCGGCTCGTCTCCCGGGCGCCGGGGACGGGCCGGCCGCAAGGGCGGCGGGCTGCTGCGCCGTGGGACCGCCACCGTGCTGCTGCGCCGCGGGGGCGACGGCGGGCGCGGGGCTTTTTGGGTGCAGGCGTGCTGCCGGGTGAATCCCGGGGGGGGTGGGCGCAAGGGGTGCTTTAGGCGGGCTGCGCAGGCTCGCGGTGACCATCACGTCCGTGGAGAGGCAGTGGCGATGGCAGCGGCGGTGCAAGCACAGGTCTGTGTGGTGGGAGGGGGGCCCGCGGGACTCACCCTCGCGCTGGAGCTGGCGCGAAGGTCGGTGTCCGTGGTCGTGGTGGAGCAGAGCGGGCGCTTCGACCGGTCGTTTCGCGGCGAGTCCATCTCCCCCGATTCCGTCTGGCTCCTGGAGCGGATGGGGATCCTCAAGGGGCTGCGCGAGCAGACCCTCACGACCCGCCGGATGGAGATCACCGACCAGGGCCGTGTGGTGCTGCGTGCGGACTTCGCCGACTACGACCGGGCCTGCCCGTTCCCGATGGAGCTGCCGCAGCCGCCGCTGCTGGAGGCGCTGGCCGCCCAGGGCGCGCAGCTGCCCGGGTTCCGGCTGCTGCGCCGTACGACCGCCACGGCGCTGCTGCGCGAGGAATCGACCATCACCGGGGTGCGCTGCAAGGGCCCGGACGGCGAGTTCGAGATCGCGGCGGCGCTGACGGTGGCGGCCGACGGCCGGTTCAGCAAGATCCGTGAGATGTCGGGGCTGCGGTATGAAAAGCAGCCGCTGGAGCGGGACTTCGTCTGGTTCAAGGTGCCCCGGCCCGAGGTGTGGGACGGCCACACCTACCGTGTGCGGATCCGCGGCGCCCGGCACGGATTGTTCATCCCCACCGTCCCCGACCTCGTACGGGTCGGTTTCAACATCCCCAAGGGCGGCCTGAAGGAGCTGCGGGCGCAGGGCGTGGGCGCGCTGCACGCGCGGATGGACGAGCTGGCGCCGGAGCTCTCCGCGCAGGTGCGCGCGGCGGTCACCACATGGTCGGACACGTCCATGCTGGACATTTTCACCACGGTGGTGCCCCGCTGGTCACGGCCGGGCCTGGTGCTCATCGGGGATGCCGCACACACCCTGACGCCGGTGCTCGGCCAGGGCGTCAACCACGCCATCACGGACGCGGCGGTGCTGGCCCGTCTGGTGGCCCCGGCGCTGGGGGCGCAGGACCGGGCGGCCGCGCTGGGCCGGGCGACCCGCCGCTTCCAGCAGGAGCGCGAGGCGCCGGTGGCCCGGGCCAGGGCGCTGCAGCTGCGCCAGGAACGGGCGTTCGCGCTGTCCGCTCCGCTGCCGGTGCTGCTGCGCCGCTGCGCCTACCGCCTGGTCAATGCGAGCGCCCCGCTCAAGCGGCGGATTCTCGCCGGTATCTACTACCCGCTCCAGGACGCGGACCGCATCCGCCCCTTCGACGTCGCCCCGGTGCCGAGCACGCCGGCCGGTGTCTGAACCGTTGCGAGCCGTGCCCGCAGACCTCGACGAACGCGAAGGACAGGACTCCCCGATGACGATCAGCCCCGATGCGGCCGACACCGCGCAGCCGAGCGGCCCGGCCCCCCTCGCCTACCCCTTCGAGCAGCCGCCCGGGCTCGCCCAGTGCCCGATGTATGCGCACCTGCGCGCCACGGAACCGGTCGCGCGGGTGCTGATGCCCAGCGGCGACCAGGCGTTCCTGCTCACCCGCTATGAGGACGTGCGCACCGCCCTGTCGGATCCCCGGTTCAGCCGGGCGGCGACGCTGGAGCCCGGGGCGCCCCGGCTCGCCGCGGCGCCGCAGAACTTCAAAAGCCTGCTCAACATGGATCCGCCCGAGCACACCCGGGTGCGCAAGCTGGTCTCGCGCGAGTTCACCGCCCGCAGGGTGGCGGCGCTGCGCCCGCGGATCCAGGAGCACACCGACGCCCTGCTGGAGGCCATGGCGAAGCAGGAGCCGCCGGTGGACCTGGTGCCCGCGTTGGCCTTTCAGCTGCCGGTCACCGTCATCTGCGAGCTGCTCGGCGTCCCCTTTGAGGACCGGGACGAATTCGCGGCGTGGTCGCGGGTGTTCCTCGCCACCACCGCCGTGTCCAAGGAGGAGATGCTCGCCGCGCAGCTCGCCCTGCGCACGTATCTGGCGAACCTGGTGGCGGCCAAGCGCGAGCAGCCCGGCGATGACCTGCTGTCGGCGCTGGTCTCCATCCACGACGAGGACGGCGACCGGCTGCAGGAGGAGGAGCTGATCTTCCTGGGCATCAGTTTGCTGGTGGCCGGGCACGAGACCACGGTCAACCAGATCGCCAACAGTGTGGTGGCGCTGCTGACCCACCCCGAGCAGCTGCAGCAACTGCGCCGGCAGCCGGAGCTGATCAACGCCGCGGTGGAGGAGCTGCTGCGGCTGCACCCGCCGGGCAACGAGGCGCTGCTGCGCATCACTCTGGAGGACGTCGAGCTGAGCGGCGTGACGATTCCCCGGGGCAGCGCCGTGCTGCCGAGTCTGAGTTCCGCCAACCGCGATGTCCGCCAGTACGACCACCCCGACACGGTCGATTTCGACCGCCCGAGCAACCCGCACTTCGCCTTCAGCCACGGCACCCACTACTGCATCGGCTCGGGCCTGGCCCGCGCGGAGCTGCAGATCGCCATCGGCTCGCTGATCGCCCGCTTCCCGACGCTGCGCCTGGCCGTTGCGGAGGAGGAACTGCGGCGCCCCGAGGGCATGCTGGTACACGGCATCGCCTCCCTGCCCGTGACCTGGTGACCCCACACCGCCCGAGAGCCGGGTCACCGGCGGCCGGGCGATCTGATGGTCTGGCGGACCGCGGACCGCGGACCGCGGACTGCGGACTGCGGACTGCGGACTGC
>NZ_FNFF01000029.1 GCF_900100315.1 Streptomyces indicus | reverse complement strand
GGGGAGGAAGACGAGGCGGACATGGTGTTCCTTCCGGAGCTGTGGGTGAGGGTCGGTTGTGCGACCGGTCACCACCGTGCGGGAGGCCGCTCACGAACCGCTGACGGTTTGCGCACGGTCCGCCGAAAGCGCCCGGGCGGTGCGGGTGGGGCGGGCAGGGTGCCGGGCGGTGCGGGTGGGGTGTCGGCTTCGTGTGGGCAGGTCGGGTCACGGTCGGCGGCCCCTTGCCGCCGCCCTCACGGTTAGCGTGGGCGTATGCGATTCGAGGTGCTGGGGAGCCTGGGCGTGCGGGCGGGGGACGGGACGGTGGTGGCCGTGCCGGAGGCCAAGGTGCGGGCGCTGCTCGCCGTGCTTCTCGTCCACGAGGGGCGGCCCGTGGCCGCCGACCGGATCGTCGAGGACCTGTGGGAGGACGGGGCGCGACCGGCCCGTCCGGCGGGCGCCCTGCAGACCAAGGTGTCGCAGCTGCGCCGTGCCCTCGAGCGGGGCGAGCCGGGCGCGCGTGCCCTGGTGGAGCACGGTCCGGCCGGGTACCGGCTGGCGGTCGCCGAGGACGACGTGGACGCGGGCCGTTTCGGGCGGCTCGTCGCGCGGGCGCGGCAGGCCGCCGAGCCGCGTACCCGTGCCTCGCTGTTCGCGAGCGCGCTGGGGCTGTGGCGGGGGCCGGCGTTCGACGGGTTCCGGGACGCCGCTTTCGCGCAGGCCGCGGTGACCCGGCTGGAGGAGCAACGGCTCACTGCGCGGGAGGAGTTGGCTGCGCTGCGGCTCGGGCTGGGTGAACATGCCTTGGTGGCGGACGAGTTGACGGAGCTCGCGGCCGCGCATCCGCTGCGGGAGGGGTTGCGTGCGGTGCAGCTGCGGGCCCTGTACGGGGCGGGGCGGCAGAGTGAGGCGCTCGCGGCGTATCACGCGCTGAGCCGGCGCCTGGCCGACGAGCTCGGCGTGGACCCCGGCCCGGAGCTGCGCGCGCTGCACGAGGCGATGCTCCGCCAGGACCCCCATCTCGTCCCGCCGCCATCCGTCCCCGCACCGGCGTCGGTGTCTGCCCCTGTATCGGCCCCTGTACGGCCAACTCCTGAGCCCGAGACCGCGATTGACGCGGCACTCCTGGCTACTCCCCCGGCACTCACGCCTCCCCCGGTACTCACGCCGGCCCGAGCACTCGCACCTCCCGCGGCCCCCTCACCTGGGCTCGCCCCCGCACCCGCCCCCGCAACCACGTCCCCACCGACACCCGCCCCCGATCCCACCGCCCCGGCGCACCGCCCAACCACGAACCTCCCCGCCCCTACGGACGCCGTGATCGGGCGGGATGCGGCCGTCGCCCGGGTGTGTGCGCTGCTCGGCGCCGAACGGCTCGTGACGCTCACGGGCCCGGGCGGCGTCGGCAAAACTCGCCTCGCGCTGGAGGCGGCCCGGCACTACGCGGCGCACCTCGACGACGGCCCACTGGGCGCACCCCCCACCCCCACTCCCCCCACCCCTACTCCCACTCCCCCGCCCCCACCCCAAGACGGCGTCTGGCTGGTCGAGTTGGCGGGCGTGCGGCGGGAGCCCGCGGATGCGGTCGCGGCCGCGCTCGGGATCCGGGACGAGGCGCCGACGGCGCAAGCCGGTCCGGAGGACGGCGGCGCCGACGGCCCCCGCCCCGACGACCGCACCGCACGCCTCCTGCGCGCCCTGGCCGGTCGCGAGCTGCTGCTCGTCCTGGACAACTGCGAGCACCTCGTCGACGAGGTGGCCGCACTCGTGGGCCGACTGCTGCGGACCGTGCCGGGCGCGCGGGTCCTCGCGACCAGCCAGGAGCCGCTCGATGTGGCGGGCGAGACCGTCGAGGCCGTCGCACCGCTCCAAGTCCCCGAAGCAGTCGACCTGTTCGCGGCACGGGCGGCCGCCGCCGCGCCCGGCTTCGCACTCACCGCGGCCAACCGGGAGGCCGTCGAGCTCATCTGCCGCCGCCTCGACGGCATCCCGCTCGCTCTCGAACTCGCCGCCACCCGGGTGCGCGCCCTCGGCGTCGAGGCGCTCTCGGACCGTCTGCACGACCGTTTCCGGCTGCTCGGCCAGGTGCGCAGGGACGCGCCCGCCCGCCAGCGCACCCTGCGCGCGATGATCGACTGGAGCTGGGAGCTGCTGGGTCCGCCGGAGCGCGCGGTGCTGCGCCGGCTGGCCGTCTTCGCCGGCGGTTTCACCCTCGACGCCGCCGAGGCGGTCTGCGCCGACCCGGACCCCGGCGCCCAGCACTCCGACGCCCCGTACCCTGCCGCCCTGCGCGCCGCACACCCTTCCGCCCTGCCCCCGGCCGCCCCGCACATCCCGGGCGCGGACGTCCTCGACCTGGTCACGCGGCTCGTGGACCGCTCGCTCGTGACGGTGGCATACGGGGAACACGGTGCGCGCTACCGGATGCTGGAGTCCGTCACGGCGTACAGCCTCGAGCAGCTGGCGGCCTCCGGCGAGGAGGCACGAGTCCGCCACCGGCACGCCCTGCATTACACCCGGCTCGCCGGCCGGGCCGCGCCCGAGCTGCACGGCCCCGCGCAATGCGCCTGGCTGCGCCGCCTCGACGCGGAGTCGCTCAACCTGCACACCGCGCTCGACCATACCGACGACCCCGAGCTCGCCCTGCGCACGGTCAACTCCCTCACGTGGTACTGGTACTTGAGCGGCCGTATCAGCGAGGGCCTGGCCCACCTGGACCGGGCCCTCACCAAGGCGAACGACCCCACCTCCCGGACCGCCCAGGCCACCACAACCACCACCGCCACCCCGACCAAGACAGCCACCACAGCCACCACCCCCGCCCCCACCACCCTCACCTCCACCCGTATCCGCCGCGCCGCCCTGGCCCTGATCACCGGCGACGCCTCCGGCCAGGACGGGCCCTTCGACGGTGCCGACGCGCGCGGCCGCTGGCTGCTCGCGTACGCGCGCTGCGGTTTCACGCAGACGCAGGACCGCGGGCGGCTGTACGAGCTGGAGGCCGAGTTCCGCGCGCTCGGCGATCCGTGGGGCGAGGCGGCGGCGCTGAGCACCTGGGCGACGCGTTCGCTGTACGAGGGCGACCTGGCCTCGCTGCGCCGGGCCGCCGAGACCACCGCCGAACGCTTCGGTGCGCTCGGCGACCGCTGGGGCCAGTTGCAGGCCACCGAACAGCTGGGCGTCCTCGCGGAGATCACCGGCGACTACCCGGCCGCCGCCCGGCTGCACGGCGAGGGTCTGCGGGCCGCCGAGGAGCTCCAGCTGTGGACGCAGGCCTCGTTCAGCCTGTCGCGGCTCGGTCGGATCGCCCTGCTCACGGGTGAGGACGAGCGCGCGCAGGAGTACCACGAACGGGCCGCGCGGCTGGCCGCGGACCAAGGGAACGCGCCCGCAAGGCAGTTCGCCGAGATCGGTCTCGCGCTCGGGGCCCGCCGCCGCGGCGACCTCGATGCCGCGCAGGCGCTGCTCGCCCCGTGGCTCGCGTGGAACCGCCGGCTCGGCGTCGACTCCGGTACGGCGCTGCTGCTCGCGCAGTGCGGATACGTGGCCGAGCTGCGCGGCGACACCGGGCAGGCGGCCTCCCTGCACGCGGAGAGCCTGGCCGCGGCCCGCCGTACGGGAGACGCGCGGGCCGTCGCCTTCGCCATCGAGGGACTCGCCTGCGCATGGTCGGCCGGCGGGGCGGCCGAGCGGGCCGCCGAGGCACTCGGCACGGCCGCCGCCCTGCGCGCCTCCGTGGGCTCCCCGCTGCCGCCGGGCGAACGCGCCGACGTGGACCGGGCCGAGTCCCGCGCCCGTGCCGCCCTGGGCGAGCAGGCGTTCACGGCCGCGTACGACCGCGGCCACAAGACCCCGCCGGCCGAGTTCACCCCGTAAGCGCACCACCACCCGCGTCTCGCGGCCCGCTCACCCCACGATGTGCCGCAGATACGCGCCCGGATCGCGCAGGTACCGCCGCCAGTGGTCCACCAGCTCCAGGTCCTGCCAGCGCACCCGCCGCATGCCGTGCTCCCCCACCTCGACGATGTCGGCCCCCGGCAGCGCGGTGAGGAGCGGGGAGTGGGTGGCGCAGACGATCTGGCCGCCCTTCGCGGTCAACTGGTCCATGTGGCCGAGCAGTTCGAGGCAGGAGGCGAACGAAAGGGCCGCCTCCGGCTCGTCCATGACGTACAGACCGGGCGTGAGGAACTTGCCGCGGAACGCCGCGAGGAACCCCTCGCCGTGGCTGCGGCCGTCGGGATCGAAGCCCTCGCGCTCCAGCGCGTTGAGCGCGGTTTCGGCCCGCAGGAAGAAGCCCTTGCGCGCGGACCAGCTGCGCACCATGTGCCGCCCGCCGGCCGCCGCGTCGAACCTCAGCCGCTCGCCGAGCGCCGACTTGGCGCGGTGGCTGGCGTACTTCCAGTCGTGCGAGCCGCCGTACGGGTCGAGGCCGAACGCCTCCGCGAGCGCCTCGGCCAGGGTGGACTTGCCCGACCCGTTCTCCCCCACCAGGAAGGTCACCGGCGCGGTGAAGCGCAGCCCTTCGCGCAGGAGCTGCCGCACGCAGGGCACGCTCCACGGGTACTCCTCGGGGTCCTGCCCGTCCACATGGGCATACGCGCGTTCGACGATCACCCTTCGAGCCTGCCACGGGGGTACGACAACGGCCCGCGCGCACCACAACGGCCCGCGCGCACGGCAACGGCCCGCGGCAGCGGACGCCGCGGGCCGGAGCGCACCCCTTGCGAGGCCTGGAAGAGGCCCGGAAGAAGCCCGGAAGAGGGCCGGAAGAGGCCCGAGAAAGCCTGAGGAAGCCGGAGGAAGCCTGAGGAAACTAGAAGAAGTACGAGTCCCCGGTGTCGAGGGTCAGCACCTTGTGCCGGTTGTTGCCGGCGTTCCGGTCGGACACCCCGCCGTTCCACAGGGTGTCGATCTGGACGGTGGCCTCCTCCGGCGCCCCCTTGAGCTTCAGGTCGAGCGCGAGCTCCGCGCTCCAGCTGCCCGCCTTGATCTCGCCCGTCGAGCAGAGCACCACCCGCTGCCCGGCCCGCAGGCAGCGCTTCGGCAGCCGCTGGTCGCTCGCCAGGGGGACGGAGTAGCGCAGCCGGACCGTCGCGTCGGACACGTCGACCGGGCCATGGTTCTGCGGGGTCAGCCAGATGCCGAGCCGCCCTTCCCACAGCGAGGCGTAGCCGTGGTACGCCACGTCGGCCTCCGGTGCCGCCGCCTCGGCCGGTACCGCCAGGGCCAGCGCGGCCGCTGCCGCCGTCGCCGCGGCCAGTCCGGCGCCTCTCAGTCGGGCCCGAGCTCGCATATCCCGCTCCTACACAGTTCCCACAGCCGCTGTCGCCGCCGCCTGTCCGATATGCGCGCAAGATATCCAGACATGGCAAGGGACCGTGTTCTCGGCGGAGTTCGGCGCGTACGGATGACCACATGCTGAGCGGTTGACCGGGCGTCCCGACGGCCGGGCTAGCCTGGCCGAAAGGCGACCCCTTTTGTCCGCGCCGGAAGACCGTCCCGAGGAGCAGCCCATGACCGCCGCCGCCACCCGCCGTACCGCAGTCGTCACCGGCGCGAGCAGCGGCATCGGCGCCGCGACCGCCCGCAAGCTCGCCGAGGCCGACTACCACGTGGTGCTCACGGCCCGGCGCAAGGACCGCATCGAGACGCTGGCCGCCGAGCTCGCCGAGGCCGGGCGGTCCGCCGCCGCGTACGCCCTCGACGTCACCGACCGGACGGCCGTGGACGCCTTCGCGGCCGCGCTCGACCGCGTGGACGTCCTCGTCAACAACGCGGGCGGCGCGCTCGGCGCGGACCCGGTCGCGACCGGCGACCCGGAGGACTGGCGCCGGATGTACGAGGTGAACGTGCTGGGCACCCTGCACATGACCCAGGCCCTGCTGCCCGCGCTCACCGACAGCGGTGACGGCACGGTCGTGGTGCTCTCCTCGACGGCCGGGCACGCCACGTACGAGGGCGGCGCGGGCTATGTCGCCGCGAAGAACGGGGCCCGTGTCCTGGCCGAGACGCTCCGCCTCGAACTGGTCGGGCAGCCGGTCCGCGTGATCGAGATCGCGCCCGGCATGGTCAAGACGGAGGAGTTCGCCACGACCCGCTTCGGCGGCGACGAAGCGAAGGCCGCGAAGGTGTACGAGGGCGTGGCCGAGCCCCTGACCGCGGACGACGTGGCCGACACGATCGCCTGGACCGTCACCCGCCCCAGCCATGTCAACGTCGACCTCCTGGTGGTCCGCCCGCGCGCCCAGGCCTCGAACACGAAGGTGCACCGCGAGCTGTGAGGTGCCTGCCCGGCACGGGAGGCCGAGGCCTCGCGCGCCGGTCCCTCGCCCTTCTCGTCCGACGGCCCTGGCCCTCCCCCTCGGCCCCGCGCCCCCGACAAACCAGACGACACCGGCCCATCACGCCCGGAATACTGGCCGCCATGGATGAGGTCCAGGTGGTCGTCGCCCACTCCGAGCGCGCGACGCTGCGCGTCGGCGAGGTGTTCCTGAAGGTGGACGCCGACCGGTCCCGTATGGACGCCGAGGTCGAGGCGATGGCCCTGGCCCCCGTCCCGACGCCCCGCGTCCTGTGGCACCGGCCGCCGGCCCTCGCGCTCGCCGCGCTCCCGGGCAGGGCGCTCGGCCGCCTCGGCGAACCCTGCACCTCCTCGCCCGCCGCCTGGGCCGCGGCCGGCGCCGCGCTGCGCCGGCTGCACGACGCCCCCTTGCCGCCCCGCCCCGGACGCGCGGGCCGCAGCACCGAGGAGCTGACGGCCGAGCTCGACCACGAGTGCGCCTGGCTCGTGGCGCAGAACGTCCTGCCGGCCGCCCTCGTCACCCGCAACCGTGAGGTCGCCGAGGCCGCACTGCGGCCCTGGACCCCGGCGTTCACCCACGGGGACCTCCAGATCGCCCATGTCTTCGTCGACGGCGACGAGGTCACGGGCATCCTCGACTGGTCCGAGGCGGGGCAGGGCGACGCCCTGTACGACCTCGCCACCCTGGCCCTCGGCCACGAGGAGCACCTCGCCGACCTGCTCGCCGGTTACGGCAAGGAGGTCGACCTCGATGTCCTGCACGCCTGGTGGTCCCTGCGCAGCCTCCTGGGCATCCGCTGGCTCCTGGAGCACGGCTTCGACCCGCACATGCCGGGCGGCGAGGTGGACGTGCTGAAGGCCCTCATGTAACCCCCGTACGCAGGCGCTCCCTTCGTACGGAGCGCACGTACACCCACCTGCGCGCACGAGAAGGGCCGGAGAGCCGCTCCCACACGACTCGCCGGCCACCGCCGAGGCCCCCCGCCTCAACGCTCAACGCGGCTTGCCCGCCCCGGTGTTCACCCCTTGACGCAGACCACCTGCTTGAGCTTGGCCACGACCTGCACCAGGTCCCGCTGCTGGTCGATGACCTTCTCGATCGGCTTGTACGCGCCCGGGATCTCGTCCACGACGCCGGAGTCCTTGCGGCACTCCACCCCCCGCGTCTGCTCCTCCAGATCCCGCGTCGAGAAGCGCCGCTTCGCCGCGTTCCGGCTCATCTTGCGGCCGGCGCCGTGCGAGGCGGAGTTGAAGGACTTCTCGTTGCCGAGGCCCTTCACGATGTACGAGCCCGTGCCCATCGAGCCCGGGATGATCCCGTAGTCGCCGGAGCCCGCGCGGATCGCGCCCTTGCGCGTGACAAGGAGGTCCATGCCCTCGTACCGCTCCTCCGCCACGTAGTTGTGGTGGCAGGAGATGACCGGCTCGAAGGTGACCTTGGCCTTCTTGAACTCCTTGCGGACGACGTCCTGGAACAGGCCCATCATGATCGCGCGGTTGTACTTGGCGTACTCCTGCGCCCAGAACAGGTCGTTGCGGTACGCCTGCATCTGCGGGGTGTCCGCGATGAACACCGCGAGGTCGCGGTCGACCAGGCCCTGGTTGTGCGGCAGCTTCTGGGCCTCGCCGATGTGGTACTCGGCGAGCTCCTTGCCGATGTTGCGCGAACCGGAGTGCAGCATCAGCCAGACCGAACCCGTCTCATCGAGGCAGAACTCGATGAAATGGTTGCCCGATCCGAGCGTTCCCATCTGCTTCGTCGCCCGCTCCTGACGGAACTTGACCGCTTCCGCGATCCCGTCGAAGCGCGCCCAGAAGTCGTCGAAGCCCGCCGTGGCGAACCCGTGGAAGCGCCCCGGGTCCACGGCGTCGTCATGCATACCGCGCCCCACCGGAATCGCCTGCTCGATCTTCGACCGCAGCCGGGACAGGTCACCCGGAAGGTCGTTGGCCGTCAGCGAGGTCTTGACCGCGGACATGCCGCAGCCGATGTCGACGCCGACCGCCGCCGGGCAGACCGCACCGTGCATCGCGATCACCGAACCGACCGTCGCACCCTTGCCGTAGTGCACGTCGGGCATGACGGCGAGGCCCTTGATCCACGGGAGCGTGGCGACGTTCTGCAGCTGCTGCATCGCGCCCGCCTCGACCGTGGACGGGTCGGTCCACATGCGGATGGGGACCTTCGCCCCCGGCACCTCTACGTAACTCATGGATTCCTCAACCCCCGTACAACAAAAGAAAAGTCTCAAAGCGCAAATACTGGGGCCAGGGTCAACAAAAGGGACGGTTGATCGGCCATCACAGCGGCGCGTGCGATACACATTGTGTTCACCGCCCTGCGTGCGACGCCATCGCTTTTTGTCGCACGCGGACGGGCCAGACCACCGAACCCGCGTCCGAAGGAGGGTCCGCACCGTGCGGCACAAGGGGTACCTGGCGGGCGCCGCCACGCTCGCCGCCCTGCTCCTGACGGGGTGCACCTCCGACGCGGGGGGCGGCTCCGCGGGGGACGACGGCAAGCCGGGCGGGTTCGCGCCCTCGCCGACGAAGGCGGCCGAGCCGGGCCGGTACCGCTCGCTGCCGGAGCCGTGCGACGCGGTGGGCCGGGACAGCCTGGACTCGATGCTGCCGGGGATCGCGGAACTGAGCGGCGAGCAGCGCGAGAAGGCGTACGCGGGCACGGCGGCGGTGACCTTCGACACGGATCGCAGGTCGGGGTGCCGCTGGTCGGTGGAGTCGCCGGACGCCACGCACCGGCTGCATGTCGACTTCGAGCGCGTGGTGTCGTACGACGACGCGGTGAGCGACGACGAGCTCGCGGCGGATCTGTTCCTCGACCTGAAGATCGCGGCCGATCTGCCGGAGCCCGCGACGGACGAGGAGACGGACGAGGAGACCGGCGAGGAGACGGGCGAGGGCACCGGCGGCGCGACGGACGAAGGCGCGGGGACGGACAAGGAGTCCGGGAAGCCGTCCGGGGACCCGACCGCGACCGCCGGCGGCGGCGACGGCAAGGGCGGTGAGCCCGGCACGGGTGAGCCGAGCGGCTCCACCTCCGCCTCGCCGCCCGAGGGTCTCGAGCCGCGCGCGCTGGACGATCTGGCCGACGAGGCCTACCTCGACGACGAGCTGGGCGCGGCTGACTCGGCGGCCCGCAAGCGCCTGGTGACTGTGGTGTTCCGCACGTCGAACGTGCTGGTGACGGTCGCGTACGAGGCGCAGTCGGCCTCGGTCCAGGAGACGCCGGACAGCAAGGAACTGCAGGACAGGGCACGGGTTCTGGCCGGGAAGCTGGCGGAGCAGTTCACCGAGTGAGGGTGGCGCGGGTCACCGCGGCCCGCCTCCGGTTCCGGCCCGGGCCCCTGCGCCACCGCGTACCGTGGCTGGGCGGAACCACAGGGGGCTCCTGCCGCACCCGGCGCCCCGGAACGGACCTGCACGACTGATGAGCGAAGGAACCATGCACCGAAAAGGACCGCGATTCACCCGCATACTCGCCGCCTGCGCCGTCGTTCCGGTGGTGCTGACCGCCGGGGCGTGCTCCTCGGACTCGGGCGACGGCGGCAAGAGCGACTCCGGCGCGACCTCCTCCGCCTCGAAGAGCGCCGAGGGCAAGGACAAGGCGGCGAGCCTGGCGGCCGCCGCGTACAAGCAGCTGCCGGCCGCCTGCAAGGTGCTGTCCGCGAAGACGGTCGAGGACCTCGTGCCCAAGGTCGAGGACAAGTCCGGCAAGACGGGCAAGTCCAGTGATGTCTCCACGCGCGGCAGCTGCTCGTGGACCGGTCTCGACAACAACGGTGTCGACGGCTCGCAGTTCCGCTGGCTGTCCGCCTCGTTGATGCGGTTCGAGTCCGAGGAGGCGCTGGGCAGCGCCGAGTCGCGGGCGAAGGACTACTTCAAGAAGCAGGTCGCCGCAGCCGCCGCCACGGAGGGCGCGAAGAACGTGAAGTCGGAGCCCGCCGCCGGTGTCGGCGACGAGGCCACGACGGTCCGCTACGACCTCGACAAGGGCAAGCTGGGCGACTACAAGCAGCAGACGGTCGTGACCCGCATCGAGAACGTCGTGGTGACGATCGACTACAACGGCGCCGGGCTCGCGGGCGAGAAGGCCCCGAAGGCCGAGGACATGGCCAAGGACGCCGAGAAGGCCGCGAAGGAAGCGGTCGCGGCGGTCACGGCCGCCAACAAGGAAGGCGCGGAAGGCTCTTCGTCCTCCGCGTCCCCGTCGGACAAGCCGTCGGAGAAGTCCTCGGACAAGCCCTCCGAGAAGTCCTCGGAGAAGGCTTCCGACAAGTCGTAGCCACCTGCGCGATATCGCAATCGAAAGCCCGGCCGTCCGCCCGACGGCCGGGCTTTCGGCGACACCGGCCCACGGCCACCCGCACACATGTGCCAGGCTGTTGCGCGCACACGGGCCCGGGCGTCAGGCACGGGCAGGCACTTGGAGGGGATCACGGGTGGCAGCGCCACTGAAGCTGACGCGGACACACCGGATATTGATCGGGGTGGTGGTCGCGGGTGCGGTCGTCATCGCGGCGATCGGTTTCGCCGGCAGTTACGCGGCCGTGCGCGAACTCGCCGAGGACAAGGGCTTCGGGAAGTTCGCGCTGGTCTTCCCGATCGGCATCGACGCGGGCATCTGCGTCCTGCTCGCCCTCGACCTGCTGCTGACCTGGATCAGAATCCCCTTCCCGCTCCTCCGTCAGACGGCGTGGCTGCTCACGGCCGCGACGATCGCGTTCAACGGCGCTGCGGCCTGGCCCGATCCGCTGGGCACCGCGATGCACGCGGTGATCCCGGTGCTGTTCGTCATCTCCGTCGAAGCAGCCCGGCACGCGATCGGCCGGATCGCGGACATCACCGCCGACAAGCACATGGAGGGCGTCCGCCTCACCCGCTGGCTGCTCTCACCCGTGCCGACGTTCCTGCTGTGGCGCCGCATGAAGCTGTGGGAACTGCGCTCCTACGACGCCGTCATCAAGCTGGAGCAGGAACGCCTCGTCTACCGCGCCCGACTGCGCTCACGCTACGGCCGCGCCTGGCGCCGCAAGGCCCCGGTGGAGTCCCTGATGCCGCTCCGCCTGGCCCGCTACGGCGTCCCGCTGGCGGAGACCGCACCGGCCGGCCTCGCGGCGGCAGGCATCGAGCCCCCGCAAGTGCCCGTGGCGGCACCGCAGTTGGAGGCCCCGCAGCCGGCCGTCACACAGGGTCCGCAGCCGGCCGTCGCGCAGCCGGTGGCGCTGCACAAGCAGCCCGAGCCGGAGCAGCCCGTGGAGGTCCCGCAGGAGTGGCCGGCCAACCACGACAGCCCGTGGTTCGCGACCCCGCAGCAGCCGTACGGCCAGCAGACGCAGCCGCCGTACGAGCGCACGTACGCCCCCGAGCCGCCCTACGAGGAGTGGTACGAGGAGCAGCCGGCCGAGGCCTTCGACAGCTCGCAGACGGGCGAGTTCCGTATCCCGGCGGGCCCGAACCGCACGCGTCCGCTGAACATCCCGGGCCAGCGCCAGGAGCACCTGCCGGCCGACGAGGACCTGGTGGAGCAGGAGGTCGCCGAGACCGACGAGGAGGAGGCCCCGGCGCCGGCCGGCCTGCCGGACGATGTCTCGCGCGAGGAGGCGTACTTCACCGCGTTCCGCAAGTACGTGAGCGAACACGGCGACTTCCCGAACGCGCGGCAGTTCGGGATCTACCTGCAGGACCTGTACGGCGTGAAGGGCCGCAGCGGCGGCCCGTTGACGGAGTCCACGCTGCGGCCCTTCATCCGCGACTTCAGGGCGCGCTACCAACAGGAGCTGGACGCCGAGGAGTTCATCGCCTAGCCACGCCCTCCGATACACGCCGACGGCGCCGCCCCCGAAGGGACGGCGCCGTCGGCGTTCGTACGGAGGTGTCAGGCCCCGAGCAGCTTGCGCACCCGCTCCGCCCCCACCGCGAGCAGCAGCGTGGGCAGCCGCGGACCGGTGTCGCGTCCGACGAGCAGCTGGTACAGGAGCGCGAAGAAGGCCCGCTGGGCCGTCTTGATCTCCGGCGGCAGCTCCTTCGGGCCGGCGTCGGCCGCGAACCCGGCCTGCACCTTCGGCACGCCGTACACCAGGTGCGTCAGACCGTCGAGCGACCAGTGCTCGTCGAGGCCCTCCAGGAGCAGCCGCAGCGACTCGCGGCCGTGCTCGTCGAGCGCGGCCAGCGCCTCGGTGTCGGGCTCGCCGCGCACGATGGTGCGCGACTCGGCCGGCACGTACTTGGCGATCCACGCCTCGGCCTTGTCCAGCCGCGGCCGGACCTGGTCCAGGTCCGTCACCGGGTTCGCCGGGTCGAGCTCGGTCAGGATGCGCAGCGTCTGCTCCGCGTCCCCGGCGGTGACGTCGGCGACCGAGGCGAGCGTGCCGTACTGCAACGCCCGCTCGGTGCGCGGCAGTTCACCGGCCGCGGTGCGGGCGGCACGGCTGTACGCGGCCGCGTCGGCCGGCAGCGCGCTGCCGTCGGCGACCTTGGCCTCCAGCTTGTCCCACTCGTTGTAGAGCCGCTGGATCTCCTGGTCGAAGGCGATCTTGAAGGACTGGTTGGGCTTGCGGCGGGCGTAGAGCCAGCGCAGGATCTGCGGCTCCATGATCTCCAGCGCGTCGGCCGGGGTGGGCACCCCGCCCTTCGAGGAGGACATCTTGGCCATGCCGCTGATGCCGACGAAGGCGTACATCGGGCCGATCGGCTGCTTGCCGCCGAACAGCGTCACGATCTGCCCGCCGACCTGGAAGGAGGAGCCCGGGGACGAGTGGTCCACACCCGAGGGCTCGAAGATCACGCCCTCGTACGCCCAGCGCATGGGCCAGTCGACCTTCCAGACCAGCTTGCCGCGGTTGAACTCGGACAGCCGGACGGTCTCCGTGAAGGAGCACTCGTTGCAGACGTACGTCAGCTCGGTGGTGTCGTCGTCGTAGGCCGTGACCGTCGTCAGGTCCTTGCCGCAGCCGCCGCAGAACGGCTTGTACGGGTAGTACTCCGCGCCCGCGCCGCTGCCGTCGTCCTCACCGGCCGCGCCCGACCCCTCGGCGGCCTCCAGCTCGGCCTCGTCCACCGGCTTCTGGGACTGCTTGGCCGGGGCCTTCTTGGTGCGGTACTGCGCGAGGATCGCGTCGATGTCGCCGCGGTGCTTCATCGCGTGCAGGATCTGCTCGCGGTAGACGCCCGAGGTGTACTGCTCGGTCTGGCTGATCCCGTCGAACTCGACGCCCAGCTGCCCGAGGGACTCGATCATCGCGGCCTTGAAGTGCTCGGCCCAGTTCGGGTACGGCGAGCCGGCGGGCGCGGGCACGGAGGTCAGCGGCTTGCCGATGTGCTCGGCCCAGGACGCGTCGATGCCGGCGACCCCGTTCGGCACCTTGCGGTACCGGTCGTAGTCGTCCCAGGAGATCAGGTGCCGCACCTCGTACCCGCGGCGGCGGATCTCGTCGGCGACCAGGTGCGGGGTCATGACCTCGCGCAGGTTGCCCAGGTGGATCGGGCCCGACGGGGAGAGACCGGAGGCGACCACGACCGGTTTGCCCGGGGCACGACGCTCGGACTCGGCGATGACATCGTCCGCGTATCGCGAGACCCAGTCTGCGTTCTCCTGGGGCTCCTGATTCGTGCTCTGGGCCACGGTCTGCTGGTCCCTTTCGGCTTCGGTTCGGTGCACGGTTGCGTCCGTGCCGGGTGCCATTGTCCCAGTTACCCGGGGCTCGGGGGAAACGGCTTTGTCGCGCGCGGGAAAACGCCTCATGGAAGCCGTGATCCCGTACGTGTGGAAGCCGTGATCCCCGTAGGTACGGAAGCCGTGCTTCCCAGCGCGACCAAAGCGGGTCCCGGCAGTCCTGTCTGCGTGATCACCGACAGATTCCGGGCCGGTGTGCGGATGGGCGCGACCGGTCTCGCGGTGGCTCTGCCCTCGGCCTGCCCCGTCCTCGCGGCCCCTGCCGCCGAGGACGGGGTCACCTGCGGCGACACCGCGGCGCCGGAACGACCGCCCCGGCCACGGCACCCCCCGTAATCGACGCGAACCCCGTCGGCCGCTCGTGGGAGAATTCGGGTTGTCCACAGCAACCCAAGAAGGAACGGCACCCCATGGCCCCGGTCAGCTCGATCGCTTCCCACGTCCAGCAGCGCATCGCGGACGCCCTCACGGCAGCCCTGCCTGAGGCCGGCGCCGCCGACCCGCTGCTGCGACGCAGCGACCGGGCCGACTTCCAGGCCAACGGGATCCTCGCGCTCGCCAAGAAGAGCAAGGCGAACCCGCGGGAGCTCGCCACCCAGGTCGTCGAGAAGATCACCGCCGGTGACCTGCTCGCAGACATCGAGGTGTCCGGCCCCGGCTTCCTCAACATCACGGTCTCCGACAAGGCGATCACCGAGACCCTGGCCGCCCGGTACGCGGACACCGACCGGCTCGGCGTCGCGCCCAAGGACAAGCCGGGCATCACGGTGATCGACTATGCGCAGCCGAACGTGGCGAAGGAGATGCACGTCGGCCACCTGCGGTCGGCCGTCATCGGCGACGCCCTGCGCGGCATGCTCGACTTCACCGGCGAGCAGACCATCGGCCGGCACCACATCGGCGACTGGGGCACCCAGTTCGGCATGCTCATCCAGTACCTGATCGAGCACCCGGGCGAGCTGGCCCCGGCCGAAGAGGTCGACGGCGAGCAGGCGATGTCGAACCTGAACCGGGTCTACAAGGCCTCACGTGCCGTCTTCGACTCCGACGAGGAGTTCAAGGAGCGGGCCCGCAAGCGGGTGGTCGCGCTCCAGTCCGGCGACGAGGAGACCCTGAAGCTCTGGCAGCAGTTCGTGGACGAGTCGAAGGTCTACTTCTACTCGGTCTTCGGCAAGCTGGACATGGAGGTCAGGGACGACGAGATCGTCGGCGAGTCCGCGTACAACGATCTGATGCCCGAGACGGCCCGCCTCCTGGAGGAGTCCGGTGTCGCAGTCCGCTCCGAGGGCGCGCTCGTCGTGTTCTTCGACGAGATCCGGGGCAAGGACGACCAGCCGGTCCCGCTGATCGTGCAGAAGGCCGACGGCGGTTTCGGCTACGCGGCATCCGACCTCTCGGCGATCCGGAACCGGGTCTTCGACCTGAAGGCGACCAACCTCGTGTACGTCGTGGACGTGCGGCAGTCGCTGCACTTCAAGATGGTCTTCGAGACGGCCCGGCGGGCCGGCTGGCTGACCGACGAGGTCACCGCGCACAACATGGCGTACGGCACGGTGCTCGGCGCGGACGGCAAGCCGTTCAAGACCCGTGAGGGCGAGACGGTGAAGCTGGAGGACCTGCTCGACGAGGCGATCCAGCGCGCCGCCGACGTCGTACGGGAGAAGGCGCAGGACCTCACCGAGGACGAGATCCAGGAGCGGGCCGCGCAGGTCGGCATCGGCGCCGTGAAGTACGCGGACCTGTCCACGTCCCCGAGCCGGGACTACAAGTTCGACCTGGACCAGATGGTGTCGCTGAACGGCGACACGTCGGTGTACCTCCAGTACGCGTACGCCCGGATCCAGTCGATCCTGCGCAAGGCGGGCGACACGCGGCCGGCCGCGCACCCCGAGCTCGAACTCGCCCCGGCCGAGCGGGCGTTGGGCCTGCACCTGGACGCGTTCGGCGAGACGGTCTTCGAGGCCACGGCGGAGTACGCCCCGCACAAGGTGGCGGCGTACCTCTACCAGCTGGCCTCGCTGCTCACGAAGTTCTACGACCAGTGCCCGGTCCTGAAGGCCGACACCCCGGCCCAGGTGGAGAACCGCCTGTTCCTGGTCGACCTGACGGCCCGCACCCTGCACAAGGGCATGGCGCTGCTCGGCATCCGCACCCCCGAGCGGCTCTGATCCCCGTACGCCGGCTCTGATCCCCGTACGCGGGCTCCGCGAGCCGTACGCACAGGAGTGCCCCGCCGGAACGCTTCCGGCGGGGCACTCGCGCTATGCGCCCGGGCCCGCGCCCGTCAGCGGCTTCGTCCCGTACCCGCGCAGCACCAGCGCCGTGGTCACCGGCCCGAAGCGCGCCAGCGAGTCCACGACCTCTTCGAGCCGCCCGGCCTGCGGGCAGTGCACGTCGAAGATCAGGCAGTCCTCGCCGGTGACGCGCACCGTCGAGGTGACCTCCGGTGTCGCGGCCGCCACCTCCAGGGCGCGGGCCAGCTGCGCGTGCGTGGTCCGCAGCCGTACGACCGCGTGGATGTTCAGGCCGAGCGCCACGGGGTCGACCACGGCCCGGTAGCCGGTGATGACCCCGCTCTTCTCCAGGCGCAGGATCCGCGCGCTCGCCGCCGGCTGCGACAGCCCCACCCGGCGGCCCACCTCGGCACCGCTCAGCCGGCCCTCCTGCTGGAGCAGCGCGAGGATCTCGCGGTCCGTACGGTCCAGTGATTCCATCGTCTCCCCCGCCATCTGCTTTGAGATCACTTGCACGGTCCCCGCGCTCCCGCTGCTTCCCCCAGACTCGGCGCCAGGCGCACCCCGCACCATACGGGGCTACGAGTGGAACAGTGAGGGCAGGCAGTGGTCACGTACGTCTTCATCCCCGGCATCGACGGCTCGGACGAGCAGCACTGGCAGACCCTGTGGGAAGGGGAGTCGGGCTCTTCCGCCCTGCGCATCTCCCCGGCCTCGTGGTCGGAGCCGGAGCTGGCGGACTGGGTCGGTGCCGTGCGGCGCGCGTACGAGAAGGCGGCGGGCGAGGTGGTCCTGGTGGCGCACAGCCTGGGCTGCTGGGCGGCCGCGGCCTGGCTGGCCGCGGGCCCGTCGGACCGGGTGCGCGGCGTCTTCCTGGTCGCGCCGCCCGACCCCGCGGGCCCGGTGTTCCCGCGCCAGGCGGCCGCGTCCTTCCTCGGCCTGAGCGCGCGGCCGCTGCCGTGCCCGGCCCTGGTGGTGGCCGGCCCCGACGACCCGTACTGCGCTCCGGAGACGGCCACCGGCTTCGCGCACGAGTGGGGTGCGCGCCTCCACCTGACGGACGGCGGCGGCCACCTCAACTCGGCCAGTGGCCTGGGTACTTGGCCGCAGGGCCGCGCCCTCCTCGCTTCCCTGATAACACCCTGACCCGGGCGGGTCACACTGCCCGCAACGCCCGCCCCAGCCGCTCCACGCCCTCGGCGATCTCCTCCGGCGCGTGCGTCACGAAGCACAGCCGCATCGTGGAGCGGTCGGGCGCGCCCGCGAAGAACGGCGCCCCGGGCACGTACGCCACCTCGTGCGCGACCACGGACGTGAGCAGCTCCGTGGTGTCGTACGCCTCCGGAAGGCGCGCCCACAGGAACATCCCGCCCTCGGGCCGGTTCCAGACCGAGCCCTCCGGGAGCGCGTCCGCGAGGCCGGCGAGCAGCGCGTCCCGCCGCTCGCGGTAGGCGGCCGCCACCGTGGCCACGTGCGCGTCCAGGTCCCGGGCCGCCAAGTACCGTGCCGCGGCAAGCTGGTTGACGGTCGGGGTGTGCAGATCGGCGGCCTGCTTGGCGACCGCGCACGCGCGCCGCAGCGCGGCGGGTGCGCGCAGCCAGCCGAGCCGCATGCCGGGCGCCATGACCTTCGAGAAGCTGCCCAGCAGGACGGTGCGGTCCTCGGCGCCGGGGTGCGCGGCGATCCAGGGCACCCGCTCCCCCTCGAACCGGAGCTCCCCGTACGGGTCGTCCTCGACGATCCACAGGCCGCGCCGCGCCGCGACCTCGGCCACGGCGGCGCGCCGGTCGGCGGGCATCGTGCGGCCCGTGGGGTTCTGGAAGCTCGGGATCGTGTAGAGCAGCTTGGGCCGCTCGCGGGCGACGACGGCGTCCAGGGCCTGCGGGTCGATCCCGTCCTCGTCGCAGTCGACGGCCACGACGCGGGCCCCGGCGAACGCGAAGACCTGGAGCGCCGCCAGGTAGGTCGGGTTCTCCACGAGCACGGTGTCGCCCGGTTCGATGAGCGCGGTGGCGAGCAGCGAAAGGGCCTGCTGCGAGCCACTGGTGACGAGCAAGTCCTCGGCGCCGGTGGCCAGTTCGCGTGCGGTGATGCGTGCGGCGAGTGCGGCCCGCAGGGTGGGCTCGCCCTCGGTCGTGGAGTACTGGAGCGCCTGGCCGGCGCTGCGCGCGAGCACGTGGGCGTAGGCCTCGGCCACGCCTTCCGCGTCGAACAGCTCGGGCGCCGGCAGCCCGCCCGCGAAGTTGATCACCTCGGGCCGCGCGGTCACGGCGAGGATGTCCCGTACCGGCGAACCGCCCACGTTCCGCGCCCGCTCGGCCAGCGGCGGCACAGGTGCGTGAACGACGGCATTCGGCTCGATGACGGTCACGGGGACGCTCCTTCGGCGGACGGCGGTCTTCCCTGTCATCCGCAGCCTAGGGACACTGCCTGCCGTCTACACCCAACATTCCATGATCCGGACAGCGGGACGGCCGGGGCGTCCCGCTCTTCTGCCGGATCGCCCAACTCCCGTACGGGACAAGGGAACCGGAAAGCGAGGCCCCGCATCCAAGCGGCGGAGGCGAGGCACATGCGGCACACCGGACGGATCACGGGGACGGGCGCGGTTCTGGCCGCCGTCCTGCTCACGGCCTGCGGCGGCACGGGCGAGGACCGGAAGGTCCGCACCGAACCGGCCACCCGGCCGGCCGCACCCGCGCCCGCCACCTGCACGGGCCCGCGCGCGGACGAGACCGCCGCCCCGGTCGAGCCCGCCGTCGCGCACGTCGATGCGCTCGCGGCCGAGCGTTTCGCCCATGTCTATACGGGGCTCAGCGTCGACCACGAGAAGGCGGCCCTCGACGTCTGGCGCATCCCGGACGCCGCCTTCGACCGCGCGGTGTGCCGCGGCACCCCGGCGAACGTGACGGTCCGCCTGCACCCCGCCACCGCCGCGCGCACCCGGCTTGACGCGCTCCAGGAGAAGATCACCGACGACATGGGGCGCTGGGAGGGGAAGTTCGACCTCCGGACCGTCGCCGTCGCGGAAGAGGGCCACGTGGAAGTGGGCGTGGACCGACCGGAAGTCGCCGCACCCTTGCTGCGCAAGGCGTACGGCGACCTGGTGGAAGCGGTGTTCGAGGAGCAGCCCCGGCTCGACCGGGGCTGACCGGCGGTTCAGCTCAGACGCAGCTGACGCGCGGCCTCCACCGCCCAGTACGTGAGGATCATGCTCGCGCCCGCCCGCTTGATGCCGGTGAGCGTCTCCATGATGGCCTTGTCGCGGTCGATCCAGCCCTTCTCGGCCGCGGCCTCGACCATCGCGTACTCGCCGCTGATCTGGTACGCGGCCACCGGCACGTCCACCGCGTCGGCCACCTTCGCGAGCACGTCGAGGTAGGGACCGGCCGGCTTGACCATGACCATGTCCGCGCCCTCTTCGAGGTCGAGCGCCAACTCCCGCAGCGACTCACGGAGGTTGGCCGGGTCCTGCTGGTAGGTCTTGCGGTCGCCCTTGAGCGAGGAGGCGACGGCCTCACGGAAGGGACCGTAGAACGCCGAGGAATACTTCGCGGTGTACGCGAGGATCGACACGTCCTCGTGCCCGGTCTGGTCCAACGCGTCGCGGATGACGCCGACTTGGCCGTCCATCATGCCGCTGGGACCGAGCACGTGCGCCCCGGCGTCGGCCTGGACCTGCGCCATCTCGGCGTACCGCTCGAGCGTCGCGTCGTTGTCGACGCGGCCCTGCGCGTCGAGCACACCGCAGTGCCCGTGGTCGGTGACCTCGTCCAGGCAGACGTCCGACATGACGATCAACTCGTCGCCGACTTCGGCCCGTACGTCCCGCAGCGCGAGCTGGAGGATGCCGTCCGGGTCGGTGCCCGGCGTGCCGACGGCGTCCTTCTTCTCGTCCAGCGGCACCCCGAAGAGCATGATCCCGGAGACGCCCGCCTCGACGGCCTCGACGGCGGCCTTCTTCAGGGTGTCCCGGGTGTGCTGCACGACGCCCGGCATCGACCCGATGGCGACGGGCTCACTGATGCCCTCGCGCACGAACGCGGGCAGGATCAGATCGGCGGGATGCACCCGCGTCTCGGCGACCATGCGCCGCATGGCGGGGGTGGTGCGCAGGCGACGGGGCCGCGAGCCAGGAAACGAACCATGGGCAGACATTCAGCCCCTCCGGCGATTGAGGAGATCCGAACGAAGTTCGGCTGTGACAATGTGCGGCTACGCCGCGTGGGGGGTCCGGGGCGAAGCCCCGGTTCGGGAAGGGGCGGGGTGGGGGAGAAAACCCGCCCCACCCCGCCGCACCCGACAGACGAACCTACTGCGTGGCAACCCGCCGACGCCGAGCGCCGGGCCGACGCTCGGAGGGCCGCGTGACCGGGTCACCGGCCTCGATCGCGGCCGCACGCCGGGCGGAACCGAACTCCGCCAGCGCCTCCGCCAGCTTGTGCACCGAAGGCTCCGGAGCCATCACGTCCACCCGGAGCCCGTGCTCCTCGGCCGTCTTGGCCGTGGCCGGACCGATGCAGGCGATCACCGTGACGTTGTGCGGCTTGCCCGCGATGCCGACCAGGTTCCGCACGGTCGAGGACGAGGTGAACAGCACCGCGTCGAAACCGCCGCCCTTGATCGCCTCACGCGTGTCGGCCGGCGGCGGCGAGGCACGCACGGTCCGGTAGGCCGTGACGTCGTCCACCTCCCAGCCGAGGTCGATCAGACCCGCGACCAGCGTCTCGGTGGCGATGTCCGCGCGCGGCAGGAAGACACGGTCGATCGGGTCGAAGACCGGGTCGTACGGCGGCCAGTCCTCCAGGAGCCCGGCGGCGGACTGCTCGCCCGAGGGCACGAGGTCCGGCTTCACGCCGAAGGCGATGAGCGCCTTGGCGGTCTGCTCGCCGACGGCCGCGACCTTGATCCCGGCGAAGGCCCGCGCGTCGAGCCCGTACTCCTCGAACTTCTCGCGTACGGCCTTCACCGCGTTCACCGAGGTGAAGGCGATCCACTCGTAGCGCCCGGTGACCAGGCCCTTGACCGCGCGCTCCATCTGCTGCGGGGTACGCGGCGGTTCGACGGCGATCGTCGGGACCTCGTGCGGCACGGCCCCGTACGAGACGAGCTGGTCGGAGAGCGAGGCCGCCTGCTCCTTGGTGCGCGGCACGAGCACCCGCCAGCCGAACAGCGGCTTGGACTCGAACCACGAGAGCTCTTCACGCCGGGCGGCACGGGAACGCTCGCCGACCACGGCTATGACGGGCTGATGCCCTTCGGGCGAGGGCAGCACCTTGGCCTGCTTGAGCACCTGGGCGACCGAGCCCAGCGTCGCGTTCCAGGTGCGCTGACGCGTGGTCGTACCGGCGACCGTGACGGTCATCGGGGTGTCCGGCTTGCGGCCCGCCGACACCAGCTCGCCCGCCGCGGCGGCGACCGTCTCCAGGGTGGTGGAGACGACGACCGTGCCGTCGGAGGCGCCGACCTCGGACCAGCAGCGCTCGGAGGCCGTACGGGCGTCGACGAAGCGCACGTCCGTGCCCTCGCTGTCGCGCAGCGGCACACCGGCGTACGCGGGCACGCCGACGGCGGTGGCCACACCGGGCACCACCTCGAAGGGGATGCCGGCCGCGGCGCAGGCGAGCATCTCCTCGCCGGCGTCGGCGTCGAGGCCCGGATCGCCGGTCACCGCACGCACGACCCGCTTGCCGCCCCGCGCGGACGCCATGACAAGATTGGCCGCAACAGCCGCCGCAGCGGCGTCCGTTGCCGACGCGTCAGGTGTGCCCGGCGCCGCCGTGCCCTGCACGTCCACGCCCTCACGGGCATGCGTGCGGACCACGTCGAGCACAGCGGGCTCGGCGATGAGCACGTCCGCGATGGCGAGTGCTTCGACGGCGCGCAGTGTCAGCAGGCCCGGATCGCCGGGGCCGGCACCGAGGAAGGTGACGTGCCCGGTGGCGGGGGCTGCGGGATATCCCGGATTGGCAGAGGCGGTGGGGCTCAATGTGCTCGCTCCCCCATCAGACCGGCCGCACCCTTGGCCAGCATCTCGTCCGCGAGTTCGCGGCCGAGCGCCATGGCCTGGTCGTGTGTGGTGGGTACGGGACCGGTGGTGGACAGCTGCACCAGCGCCGAGCCGTCGACCGTGCCGACGACGCCGCGCAGGCGCATTTCCTTGACAACCTGTCCGTCTGCCAGGAGGTCGGCCAGCGCACCCACGGGTGCGCTGCAGCCTGCCTCCAGGGCGGCGAGCAGGGACCGCTCGGCGGTCACGGCGGCCCGGGTGTACGGGTCGTCGAGCTCGGCGAGCGTGGCGGCGAGGTCTGCGTTGGCCGCAGTGCACTCCACCGCCAGGGCTCCCTGGCCGGGAGCCGGAAGAATCGTGTCGACCGACAGGAAGTCGGTCACCTCGTCGCTGCGCCCGATCCGGCTGAGCCCGGCGGCGGCCAGCACGACCGCGTCCAGCTCGCCCTTGCGGACGTAGCCGATGCGGGTGTCGATGTTGCCGCGGATCGGCACGGTCTCGATGCGCAGGCCGTGACTGCGGGCGTACGCGTTCAACTGGGCCATGCGGCGCGGCGATCCGGTGCCCACGCGCGCGCCGTCGGGCAGCTGCGTGAAGGTCAGGCCGTCGCGGGCGATCAGCACGTCGCGCGGGTCCTCGCGGCGCGGCATCGCGGCGACCACCAGGTCGTCGGGCTGCGTCGTCGGCAGGTCCTTGAGCGAGTGCACGGCGAAGTCCACCTCGCCCGCGAGCAGCGCGTCGCGCAGCGCGGTCACGAAGACACCGGTGCCGCCGATCTGCGCGAGGTGCTCACGCGAGGTGTCGCCGTACGTGGTGATCTCCACGAGCTCGACTTCGCGGCCCGTCAACTGGCGTACGGCGTCGGCCACATGACCGGACTGGGCCATGGCAAGCTTGCTGCGCCTGGTCCCGAGCCGGAGTGCTTTCTGGGTCATGCCCGCCCCTTTGTCTTGATCTCGTCGGCGGTATCGGCCTTCGACACGGCTGCCACCGTCTCGGGGTCGAGGTCGAACAGGGTGCGCAGCGCGTCCGCGTACCCGGCGCCGCCGGGCTCGCTGGCGAGCTGCTTGACCCGCACGGTCGGAGCGTGCAGGAGCTTGTCGACGACGCGGCGCACGGTCTGCACGACCTCGGCCTGCTGTCGTTCGTCCAGGTCGGGCAGGCGGCCGCGCAGCCGCGCGACCTCGCTGTCGACCACGTCGGCGGCCATGGTGCGCAGCGCGACCACGGTCGGCGTGATGTGCGCGGCCCGCTGCGCGGCGCCGAACGCGGCGACCTCGGCGGCCACGATGGCCCGCACCATGTCGACGTCGGCGGCCATCGGGGCGTCCGCGGAGGCCTCGGCGAGCGACTCGATGTCGACGAGGTGCGCGCCCGCGATGCGGTGCACGGCGGCGTCGATGTCGCGCGGCATGGCGAGGTCGAGCAGCGCGAGCCGCACCCCGGTGTGGGGGGCGTCCTGATGCGCCTTCGCCCCGACCCGTACGAGACCGGCCTCGCGCTCGAGCGCCGACCCGTTGTCCGCCCAACTGCCGTGCAGGTCGAGGGAGTCGGCGTGCCCGGCGTCGTCGAGTCCGACGGGGCAGGCCTCGTGGCCCTCGTGCGTGACCTCGTGGCCCTCGGGGATGCGCCCGTCGCGCGCGGCCGCGGCGGCCAGGCGTGCGACGAGGCTGCCGTCGGGGGCGCGCAGGTCGGAGGCCTCGGCGGTACGGGCGCCCACACCGGCCGGTACCGGTTCGGCGAGCGCGGCCGTGATGACCTCCGCGGTCAGCACGAGACCGGTGGCACCGGTGCAGGACACCGCGATGTCGACTCGTGTCAGCTCATCCGCCACCGCGTCCATCGGCACGGCCCGCGCGACCAGCGCCGGGTGCTGCTCCGTGAGCAGCCCGACGAGGTGCCCGGCACGCTCGAACGTCCGGTTGGCGACGACGACTTCGGCCGCGCCGACCCGCGCGAGGGTGGCGGCGGCGAGCGAGGACATCGAGCCCGCGCCGATCACCAGGGCACGCTTGCCGGCCGCCCACTCGGCGACCGGACGCCCGGCGGCGAGCTGCTCCAGGCCGAAGGTGACGAGCGACTGCCCGGCCCGGTCGATCCCGGTCTCGGAGTGCGCCCGCTTGCCGACCCGAAGGGCCTGCTGGAAAAGGTCGTTGAGGAGCCGGCCCGCGGTGTGCTGCTCCTGCGCGGTCGCGAGCGAGTCCTTGATCTGCCCGAGGATCTGCCCCTCGCCGACCACCATCGAGTCGAGCCCGCACGCCACCGAGAACAGGTGGTGCACGGCCCGGTCCTCGTAGTGCACGTAGAGATAAGGAGTGAGCTCCTCCAGGCCGACCCCGCAGTGCTGCGCGAGCAGCGTGGACAGCTCGGCGACACCGGCGTGGAACTTGTCCACGTCGGCGTACAGCTCGATCCGGTTGCACGTGGCGAGCACCGCGGCCTCGGCGGTGGGCTCGGCGGCGACGGCGTCCTGGAGCAGCTTCAGCTGCGCGTCCGGGGTCAGGGCGGCCCGCTCCAGCACACTCACGGGTGCGCTGCGGTGGCTGAGACCGACGACGAGGAGACTCATGCCGGCATCACGGCGGGCACGTCCCCGTCGGGTCCCTTGCGGTCCTCGCCTGCCGCACGGGCGGCGGGCGGCAGGACGGCGGCGGCCTCGGCGCTCTCCTCGCCGGCCTTGCGCTGCTCGTGGAACGCGAGGATCTGCAGTTCGATGGAGAGGTCGACCTTGCGCACGTCCACGCCGTCGGGCACGGAGAGCACGGTGGGCGCGAAGTTCAGGATGGAGGTGACACCTGCGGCGACCAGACGGTCGCAGACCTGCTGGGCGGCACCGGCCGGGGTCGCGATGACACCGATGGAGACGCCGTTGTCGTCGATGATCTTCTCGAGGTCGTCGGTGTGCTGCACGGGCATCCCGGCGACGGGCTTGCCGGCCATGGCGGGATCGGCGTCGATCAGCGCCGCGACCCGGAAGCCGCGGGAGGCGAACCCGCCGTAATTGGCAAGCGCCGCACCGAGGTTACCGATACCGACGATCACGACGGGCCAGTCCTGGGTGAGCCCGAGCTCGCGCGAGATCTGGTAGACGAGGTACTCGACGTCGTAGCCCACACCACGCGTCCCGTAGGACCCGAGGTAGGAGAAGTCCTTGCGCAGCTTCGCGGAGTTGACCCCCGCGGCGGCCGCGAGCTCTTCGGAGGAGACCGTGGGAACGGAGCGCTCCGACAGCGCCGTGAGGGCGCGCAGATACAGCGGAAGCCTGGCGACGGTGGCCTCGGGAATCCCTCGGCTGCGGGTCGCCGGTCGGTGAGTTCGGCCAGTTGCCACGGTGCTCCTGCGGGTAGAGCGGGGCTGCAGGCGGTCTTGTGTCCCTGGACCGCCCCGTCGAATGCAGGCTATGTCTTTGTGAACGCGTGCACAAAGATGGTGTCCGCTTTGTCCGGCCAAAGTGACCGGCGTCACGCGCGAGTTATGCGCCGGCGCGAAGCGAACCCTGTGGCCGACCGTCGGCAAACAAAACGGGGGCAAAACCGCACACACTCCTCACGATTCCTCACCCCCGAGACCAAACCGCCCTCGATCCTAAAGGACTTTCCGGGCTCTTTACGCAGTCGTGCACGGCCTTCCGCCCTTCTCCCGCGGACCAACGGCCCTGGCGCACGCCCCGACCAGGGGACTACGCGCCCAGCGCCCGCCGCAGCCTGTCCGGATCGACCTTCCAGAAGTCGTGCTGCTCGCCGTCGACGAGCACGACGGGGATCTGCTCCCAGTACTTGCGGTGCAGCTCCTCGTCCTGGGTGATGTCCTGCTTCTCCAGCGAGGCCCCGGTCTCGGCGCAGACCTTCCTGATCACGTCCTCGGCCACCTCGCACAGATGGCACCCCGGCTTGCCGATCAGGGTGACGGTGCTCTCGGCCGGATTCTTCCTGGGACTGCGGCGGAACAGTGGGCTCATGCCCCCATTGTCCCGCTCGCCGCCCCGCCTCTCCCGACGGCCTTAACAACCCGGTAGCCGACTGTTCACAGCCTCCGAACCCTCTCGACCCCGGGTTCCGCACCCGAAATGGCTATGCTCACGACATGGCCGCTCTGGGATGGCTCACCCCCCGTAGGCGCTCCGCCACCGCGCGCAGCGTCCTGGCTGGCGAGGCCTCGGCCGAGGCCGCCCGCAAGTCCGAGCAGGAACTGCACGAGCAGTACGAGCAGGACCAGAAGAAGGCCAAGGACAGAAAGGACGCGGAGCCCCCGTTCCCGGTCGAGGGCGACGACAAGGCGGCCGCCTTCTTCGACCTCGACAACACCGTGATGCAGGGCGCCGCGATCTTCCACTTCGGCCGCGGCCTGTACAAGCGGAAGTTCTTCCAGCGCCAGGAGCTCTTCCGCTTCGCCTGGCAGCAGGCCTGGTTCCGGCTCGCCGGGGTCGAGGACCCCGAGCACATGCAGGACGCCCGCGACAGCGCGCTGTCCATCGTCAAGGGCCACCGCGTCTCCGAGCTGATGTCCATCGGCGAGGAGATCTACGACGAGTACATGGCCGAGCGCATCTGGCCCGGCACCCGCGCCCTCGCCCAGGCGCACCTGGATGCGGGCCAGAAGGTCTGGCTGGTGACGGCGGCCCCGGTGGAGATCGCCACGGTGATCGCCCGCCGCCTGGGCCTGACGGGCGCGCTCGGCACGGTCGCCGAGTCCGTGGACGGCGTCTACACCGGCCGGCTTGTCGGCGAGCCCCTGCACGGCCCGGCCAAGGCCGAGGCCGTCCGCGCCCTCGCCACCGCCGAGAACCTCGACCTGGACCGCTGCGCCGCCTACAGCGACTCGCACAACGACATCCCGATGCTGTCGCTTGTAGGACATCCGTACGCGATCAATCCCGACAGCAAACTGCGCAAGCACGCGCGCGAACGGGACTGGCGGCTGCGCGACTACCGCACCGGCCGCAAGGCCGCGAAGGTCGGCATCCCGGCCGCGGCCGGCGTCGGCGCGCTCGCGGGCGGCACCGCGGCCGCGATCGCCGTGCACCGCCGCCGCCGCTGAACCGCCGCCGGTCAGCACGGCGTACGCGCACGCCACACCGGCAATCCCTGTCTCTTACCCGGGCACCGCTCCCGCCAGTCCTCTTGACGCGACCTCGCGGAAAGTGACCACAACACGTCCTGCGCAAAGACAGATCACGGTCTAATCCGATCAACAACCGGTCACTCAGCGGTACTTGAACCGCCTGGACTGCGTAACAGAAGAGACGGAACCGATGATTTGAGCAACTGGGTGTAGTGCTGCCTGTACGAAGCGTTATTCTCCTCAGACGCATTGAGGACCCCGCCAGTCGCTACGACGGGTGAACGGTCCAGCACTGCACGTGATGGAAGCTCTGCCTCTGGGAGTCCCGTGTACCCACACGTCGGGGTTGACGCCTCGGGCCTGGCTACGCTGCGCGCAACGGTCCAATCGCACCTGGACCAGTTGCGCGGCTTCGTCCCCACCGCGTACGCCGTCCCCGCCTTCGCCGTGCCGGTCGCTGTCGCAAGCGGCCCGGCCGGCCCCTGCTATGCCCTCGCCGAAAGCAGCACCGCCGCGGTCGGCAGACGGGGCCGCAGCACAGGCACCGCCTCCACCACCGCGCGCCGGCCCGCGGCCGACAGCGACAGCGCCCGCATGATGGAGCTCGTCGAGCGCGCCCAGGCCGGCGAGGCCGACGCCTTCGGCCGGCTCTACGACCAGTACAGCGACACCGTGTACCGGTACATCTACTACCGCGTCGGCGGCAAGGCCACCGCCGAGGACCTCACCAGCGAGACCTTCCTGCGCGCCCTGCGCCGCATCGGCACCTTCACCTGGCAGGGCCGCGACTTCGGCGCCTGGCTCGTGACCATCGCGCGCAACCTGGTGGCCGACCACTTCAAGTCCAGCCGCTTCCGGCTGGAGGTCACCACGGGCGAGATGCTCGACGCCAACGAGGTCGAGCGCAGCCCCGAGGACTCCGTGCTCGAGTCCCTCTCCAACGCGGCGCTCCTGGAAGCCGTCCGCCGCCTCAACCCGCAGCAGCAGGAGTGCGTGACGCTGCGCTTCCTGCAAGGCCTGTCGGTCGCCGAGACCGCACGCGTCATGAACAAGAACGAGGGCGCGATCAAGACCCTCCAGTACCGGGCCGTCCGCACCCTGGCCCGCCTCCTGCCGGACGACGCGCGCTAGGCGCCGCCCCGGCTCGACGCCCCGCTCTCTTTCCCCCCCTCTCCCCCCACGGTCCGTAACTCCCAACTCACCACTGGTGACGAGCTGATGCTTCATGCGAGAAGACAGCGGTCCGATCATCTTTCGTCCGTAACCCAAGTGCCGCGACGGTCGTTGTGCGGGATGCAGGCTCCCTGTGGTCGCAGCCGGAGCGCCTCCACTCACTCGTTGGAGTGGACGCGCCGCAGGCGTGCAACCCTCAGGACCCCCTGGGGAGTCGGACGTCATGACGAGAGGAGGTGCCGCCAGTGATCGCGAATGTCTCGGCACACCGGCGGGCGAACGCCTTCGCCCAGGCCCTGGAGGACCAGTCCGACCAGGGCACGGCGGCCGCACAGCAGTCGCGCGCGACTGACCAGTCCGAACTGACCGAGCAGGGCCGCATGCTGGCCCTGGCCGACGGGCTCGCCGAGCTTCCCAAGCCGGAGATGGACCCCGAGGTCAAGGTCGTGCAGCGGGCGCAGCTCGTAGCGGCCATGGAGGCCATGTTCGCGGGCGGTGAAGCGGACCCTTCCGTACCGGAACAGCGCTCGCGCAAGGGCGCCCACCGGGCGAGCCCCATGCGGAAGTTCCGGCCGCGTTCGCGCCTGTCCAAGGGCATCGCCGCGGGCGGGCTCACCGTCGGTGTGGCCGCCGGGGCGTTCAGCGGCGTGGCCGCTGCCAGCTCCGACGCCCTGCCCGGTGACTCGCTCTACGGGCTCAAGCGCGGCATGGAGGACCTCAAGCTCGGCATGGCCGACAATGACTCCTCCCGCGGCGAGCTCTACCTCGACCAGGCGTCCACGCGCCTGTACGAGGCGCGCCGCCTGATGGAGCGCGGCCGCGCGGGCGCCCTGGACCACGAGTCGGTGGGCGAGGTGAGACGCGCGCTGAGCGGCATGAAGCACGACGCGTCCGAGGGCCACCGGCTCCTCTCCGAGGCCTACGCACGGGACGGCTCGCTCGCCCCCATCCAGGCCCTGTCCTCCTTCTCCCAGTCGCACCGGGACAGTTGGAGCGCGCTGCGCAATGTGCTGCCCCCGCAGCTGGGCGATGTCAGTGACGAGGTCACGTCGGTCTTCGACGCCATAGAGCAGGAGGTCGGCCCGCTGCAGTCCCTGCTGCCCACCCCGCCCCAGTCGGGCGGCGGCAGCGGTTCGGAGCAGCCCGGCCGCAGCACCGACAAGGGCCGCTCGGACAGCGGCGAGCGCACGGCGCCCAGCACGGCCGGCACCGAGGGCTCACGCACCCCGAGCAGCGACAGCAAGCCCAAGCCCCCTCCCAGCTCCGGCAAGGAGAACGAGGGCCTGCTCGGCGGCTCCACCGGCGGCCTGCTCGACCCGCCGAAGGAAGAGGCAAGCCCGAGCCCGTCCGGCAAGGGCAGCCAGGACCCGCAACCCGAAATCACCCTGCCTCCGCTCCTGCCGGGCCTCCTTCCGGGCCTCGGCATCGATGGCGAGGACGCGGAGTAGCAGGCCCTACGAAGGTGGGCACCCCGACCAACCGGGGCGCCCACCTTCGTCTTTACTGGCTTCAGCTTCTGCCCGCCCACCAGCCCGTCCGGCGTTTGAGGACGAGCGCCGTTCAGGCGCGATACGGGGGCAAGGGGCGAAGCCCCAAAGGGGGTGCAGGGGGCGAAGCCCCCGCGTGGGTGCCCACCCAGGGGGCCCGGGGGCCGCGGCCCCCGGTTTCGGGAAGGGGCGGGTAGGGGAAAACCGCCCGCCGCAGGCGCCACCCACCCCAGCCCAGAAGACCAGCCCCGCCCCCCTCAGAAGAACACCGACCGCCGCTGCACCAACAACTTGTACAGCGTGTGCTGTATCTGCTCCCGCACCTGATCCGTCAGATTGAACATCAGCATCGGATCCTCGGCCGCCTCCGGCGGATACCCATCCGTCGGAATCGGCTCCCCGAACTGGATCGTCCACTTCGTGGGCAACGGCACCGCCCCCAACGGCCCCAGCCAAGGAAACGTCGGCGTGATCGGGAAATACGGGAAGCCCAGCAACCGCGCCAGCGTCTTCGCGTTCCCGATCATCGGGTAGATCTCCTCCGCCCCGACGATCGAACACGGCACGATCGGCGTCCCGGCCCGCAGCGCCGTGGACACAAATCCCCCACGCCCGAAGCGCTGCAACTTGTACCGCTCGCTGAACGGCTTCCCGATCCCCTTGAACCCCTCGGGCATGACCCCCACCAACTCACCGCCCTCGAGCAGCCGTTGGGCATCCTCGGCACACGCCAGCGTATGACCGGCCTTACGGGCCAGCTCGTTCACGACGGGCAGCATGAACACCAGATCAGCCGCAAGCAGCCGCAAGTGCCGCTGATGCGGATGGTTGTCGTGCACGGCGACCTGGAGCATCAGACCGTCGAGCGGCAGCGTCCCCGAGTGGTTCGCGACGATCAGCGCACCCCCGTCCGCCGGGATGTTCTCGATCCCCTTCACCTCGACCCGGAAGTACTTCTCGTACACGGGCCGCAGCAGCGACATCAGGACCTGGTCGGTGAGCTCCTCGTCGTAGCCGAACTCGTCGACCTCGTAGTCCCCGGTGATCCGCCGCCGCAGAAACGCGAGCCCGCCCGCGATCCGCCGCTCCCAGCCCCCACCGCCGCCCGCCTGCGCGGGCACCTCCTCGGAGCCCGGCGCCGAGGACCCAGCCCCCGCCTCCGCCTGCCCCGGCAGTGCCTGCACCTCCGCAGGACGCCCGGCGGGCCCGCGTACCTCCCGTACGGAGACAGGCTCACCGGACCGACGCGCGGACGACCGCCGCCGCGCCTGCCCCTTGCCGGCGCCCCCCTGCCCCTTGCCAGCCCCGCCCTGCCCCTTGCCGCCGCCGCGCGACCGGTCGTCGTCGAACGGAATGACCTTGGCGTCCGCCATTGCTCCTGCGCTCCTCAGTTGGCGCTCTGCGTCGGGTGCGTACCGCTGCCGCCGGATCCCCCGGGGCCCGAGCCGTCCGGGCCGTCCGCACCGCCCACCACAGGCAGCTTCGCGAGCCGGTCGACCGCCCGCGCCAGGGCCTCGGGCGGCAGCAGCCCCGGGCCACGGCTGCGGGCGAAGTCCGCGAAGGCCTCCGCGGTGGAGTACTTCGGCCTGAACCCCAGTGTCTCGCGCATCTGCACCGTGGACACCACCCGGCCGTGCGTGAGCAGCCGCACCTGCTCCGGCGAGAAGTCCGTGAGCCCCACGGTGCGCAGCGCGGTCCCGGCCCAGGTGACGGCCGGCAGCAGCACCGGAACGGTCGGCCGGCCGAGCCGCCGCGAGCACTGCGAGAGCAGCAGCACCCCGTCACCGGCGACATTGAAGGTGCCGCTGTTGAGCGTCCCGCGCTCCGGCTCGTGCGAGGCGATCCGCAGCACCTCGATGACATCGTCCTCGTGCACGAACTGAAGCCGCGGGTCGTAGCCGAACACGGTCGGCAGGACCGGCAGCGAGAAGTACTCGACGAGCGGGGTCTCCGCGGTCGGCCCGAGAATGTTGGCGAAGCGCAGCACACACACGGCCACATCGGGCCGGCGCCGCGCGAAGCCGCGCACATAGCCCTCGACCTCGACCGCATCCTTCGCGAAACCGCCGCTCGGCAGCGACTTGGGCGGGGTGGTCTCGGTGAACACGGCCGGATCGCGCGGCGCCGAACCGTACACATTCGTCGAGGACTTGACCACGAGCCGCTTCACCGAGGGCGACTTCTGACAGGCACCGAGCAGCTGCATGGTGCCGATGACGTTGGTCTCCTTGACCGCGCCCCGGCTGCCGCCGCCGAGCGCGGTGCCGGACACGTCCATGTGCACCACGGTGTCCACGGCGTGCTCGGCAAGCACACGGGCGATGGCAGGCTGGCGGATGTCGGCCTGCACGAAGTCCGCACCGCCCAGGTGGTGCTCGGGCGGCTGCGCGTCCACGGCGATCACCCGGTCCACCTCGGGGTCGCGCTGGATCCGCCGTACGAAACGACCGCCGAGCTGCCGGGCCACCCCGGTGACGAGCACGACCTTGCCCAAGATCAGCTCCGCCCTTCCGCTAGAACCGCGCCTTCGCCACCGTATCGGGTCGGTGTTGCGCTGTGATGACCGAGCGATGCACGAAGTGACCACCGACACAGCACCGTCACAGGTCCCCGCCCTGTGGCCGGCCGCAGGACGGGTGCCCAGAAACGGCTGTGGCCCTCCCACCGGAACGGTGGGAGGGCCACAGAGCGCTGATCCAGCGTCGCTTACTTCTTGTTGCGACGCTGGACGCGGGTGCGCTTGAGCAGCTTGCGGTGCTTCTTCTTGGCCATCCGCTTACGCCGCTTCTTGATAACAGAGCCCACGACTACCCTCGCTCACTTCTCTTCACTCGGTGCGGGGCAGACTAGGCCCACACGACCTACGGGGGCCAAGCCTACCCGCCCGAGCTCGAAGCCCGTAATCGAGGTTCCCGCGAGGGCCCGATCAGGCCGTCTCCACCCCCACATAGGAATCGCGAAGGTACTCGTGAACCGCGTTCTCCGGGACTCGGAAGGACCTCCCGACCCGGATCGCGGGCAGATGACCGCTGTGCACCAAGCGGTACACGGTCATCTTCGATACGCGCATCACCGAGGCGACTTCCGCCACGGTCAGGAACGCCACCTCAGAAAGAGGCCTCTGGTCAGCAGCCATGACACACCTGAACCTTCCGCACATGGACGGGCACCGGCTTCCCCTTCCGGTGACTCCTCGTCGCCATGCGCTCACTCCCCAGAGTAGGGGCGGGTGGTGCGAGTGGGGAAGAGGTGCTGCGATCGGTCCTCTACTGTGACAGACCCGCCCGATTGAGTACGTAGCGAGTAAGCGGTCGGTAGTAATCAGACCGCACAGCGTCATCAAGCGGAACGGCGACGGACACCCGCCCCTCGGCCTCTCCGACGAACAGCGCGGGATCATCCGTATCTGCCAGGCCGATCGCCTCAATACCCAGCTGACCTGCACCGCAGACCCAGCCGTGATCCCCCACGACAAGCCCCGGCAGCGGTCCGCCCGAGGCCGCGGCGGCCCCGAGGGCGGTCCGAACCGGCAGCGGCGAGTGGGTGTGTGCGCCCGGCTCACGCCCCGCGCCTCCGGCGCCGCCTTCGCGCACCAGCGCGACTCCCCGTACGTAATCAAGGTTGTACGTGCGTAGACCAAACCGAGTCGTTATGTCGACAGAGCAACCCTGCGCCGGGGTGAGAACAGCACATCCTGCCGCCGACAGAGCGTCTGCCAAGTCGCCGTAGAAGCCGAGCAGTCGGTGCGGATGACCCGTCCCGAACAGCACCGGGACGCTACGCTCCGCAGCCGCCGCGAGCCGGCGCGCGAAGGCGTCCAGGCCCGCGAGGGTCAGCTCGGGGTCGATGACATCGCCCCCCTCACGGTCCTCCGGGTCGGGCGAGACCCCGCACTTGTCGGCCATGAGCGCCAGCAGGTCCCGCGCACCCCAGACCCGTTGAGGATCGAGCCCGAGGAGCATTCTGGGGTCTCGGGCCGCGAACAGCCGATAGTTGCGCAGGGACTTTTCCCGCGAGGTGGCGATGGGGCCGGCGAGCCGCGCCGCCAGAAGATGCGCCCGTAAGGCGCCGGCACTCAACACCCTTTGATCGTGGCGCACTTGCCCCGCGCGAGGCCTCAAAACCCGCTAAATCCCCCACAGTTGGGCTAACACCACGTACCCTCACGCGGCCGCCCCTGGTCAATCCCCGCAGGAGAACAGACCCCTCCCGCCCGGGGGCCGCGCCAGCCCCTCCAGCCTATCCAGCCCCACTGACAATCCAGCCGACTGACCACCCAGCCCACCGACAATCCAGCCCACTGACCACCCACTGTCAGGCCAGCAACCCCCGCTGCGGAAACACCGCCCGCCGCGTGGCCAGAATCGTCTGGTCGAGGCGGTCGGCCGGGTCGTAACCCGCCGACCAGTCGAGCCACTTCGGCGTCCGCCCGTCCGTCATCCGCGCGGGCGCCAACTGCCGTGTCCGCGCGAAGACTTCGTGCCGCCACTCCTCCGGCACCTCGGCACCCGGCTCGATCGGCGCGCCCGCGGCGATGGCCGTCAGATGCGTCCACGACCGCGGCACCACGTCCACGATCGCGTAGCCCCCGCCGCCGAGCGCCAGCCACCGCCCGTCGGCGTGCGCATGCGCCAGTTCGTGACAGGCCTCCTGCACCATCCGCTGCGCGTCCAGCGAGATCGCCAGATGCGCGAGCGGATCCTCGAAGTGCGTATCGGCGCCGTGCTGCGTGACGAGCACCTGCGGCCGGAAGTCCTCGATCAACTCGGGTACGACGGCGTGGAAGGCCCGCAGCCACCCCGCATCACTGGTCCCGGCGGGCAGCGCCACATTCACCGCACTGCCCTCACCGTCCCCCGCCCCGGTCTCCTCGGCCCACCCCGTCTGCGGGAACAGCGTCCGCGGGTGCTCGTGCAGCGAGATCGTCAGGACCCGCGGGTCCTCCCAGAACGCCGCCTGCACCCCGTCCCCGTGATGCACATCCACATCGACATACGCGACCCGCTCGGCCCCGAGCTCGAGCAGCCGGGCGATCGCGAGGGAGGCGTCGTTGTAGATGCAGAAGCCCGCCGCTCCCCCGGGCATCGCGTGGTGCAGCCCGCCGGCGAAGTTCACGGCATGGACCACGTCCCCGCGCCAGATCGCCTCGGCCGCGGCCACGGACTGCCCCGCGATCAGCGCGGACACCTCGTGCATCCCCGCGAAGGCCGGATCGTCGACCGTCCCGATCCCGTACGAGACATCCGCGGCATCCGGATCGGCGGAGGCGGCCTTCACCGCCGCGATGTAGTCCTCGCGGTGCACCAGGCGCAGCGTGGACTCCCCGGCCGCCTTCGCGGCGACCACCTCCAGCTCCCGGTCCAGGCCGAAGGCGCCGATCAGCTTCCTCGTCAGCGCGAGCCGTACGGGATCCATCGGGTGCTCGGGCCCGAAGTCGTACCCCGTGACTGCGTCATCCCACATCAACTGCGCGCGGCCGCTCATGTCCCTCACCGTATCGGTCGTCCCCGGGCGCGAAGGAGCGGGCATACACCAGCGTCAGCAGCACCAGCGCCATGGGCACGAGCATCGCTCCGCGATAGCTCCACGCGTCCCCGAGCGCACCCACCAGCGGCGAACCGATCAGGAATCCCACGTAGTTGAAGATGTTGAGCCGCGCGATCGCCGTGTCCGAGGCCCCGGGGAACATCCGCCCGGCCGCCGCGAAGGTCTGCGGCACGATCACACACAGGCCGAACCCGAGCAGCGTGAACCCCGCGATCCCCGTCCAGGCCCCCGGAGCCGCCGCCACGACCGCGAACCCGAGCGCGGCGAGCACCGTGCCGAACCGCACCACCGCCACCGGCCCGAACCGCCGCACCCCGAGGTCCCCGACGGCCCGCCCGAGCAGCGTCGTCACCATGTAGACGTTGTACGGAACGGTCGCGACCTCCTCCGAACTGTGGAGCACGTCCTCCAGATATTTCGCGCTCCAATTGGAGACGGTCGAGTCCCCGATATACGCGAAGGTCATCACCAGACACAGCGGCAGCAGCGCCTTGAACACCACGGGCTGCGCACCGCTCTTGTCCGCTTCCGCGCCGACGCCCGCCCCGCCGTCCGCGTACCACCGGCTCGCCACCAGAACCGCCGGCACGAACACCGCCACCACCGGCAGATACGAGACGAACAGCGCCAGATCCCAGTGCGCCCCGGCCCAGGCGAGCGAGGCCCCCACGATCCCACCGAGGCTGTACGAGGCGTGGAACCCGAGCATGATGCTGCGCCCGTACGCCCGCTGCAGGCTCACCCCGAGCATGTTCATCGAGGCGTCGAGCGCACCGACCGCGAGCCCGAACGCAGCCAGCGACACCGCGACTTCCCACAGCGCACTGCCCGCTCCCACCCCGAGCAGGGAGAGCAGCACCACGGGCTGGGACCACCGCAGCACGAGCCGGGGCTCGACCCGCTTCACCAGATGCTCCGTGGCCACGCTGCCGACTCCCGCGAGGATCGGCACGGCGGCCAGGAAGGCGGGCAGCAGCGCGTCGGATATCCCGTACCGGTCCTGGATCGCCGGTATCCGTGTCACGAGCAGCGCAAAGGCGACGCCCTGGACGAAGAAGCTGAACGCCAGTGAGCCCCTGGCCGGCCGCAGCCGCGCATCTGTCATGGCCGCACAGCGTAGGGCCGACGGCTACCGACGGGTAGATGATCAGCGCAGCAATTCCAGCAGCTGCCCCATGTCGAAGAAGTACGCGGTGGCTCCGGCCAGCCGCTCGGAGGAGGTCATCGCGGTGTACGCGTACACATCCATGCCGGCGGCCTGCGCGGCCTGCACCCCGAGCGGGCTGTCCTCGACCACGGCACAGCGGTCGGGCCGCACCCCCATCTGATCGGCCGCGTGCAGGAACAGATCCGGCGCGGGCTTCCCCTTCCCGACATCCTCGGAGCTGAAGATCCACTCCTCCTCGAACCACTGGTCGAGCCCGGTCTTCCGGTGCCCGACCCGGATGCGCTCATGACTCCCGGACGAGGCCACACAGTACGAGATCCCCTCGGCGGTCAGCTTCCCGAGTACGTCCTCCGTGCCGGCGACAGGAGTGAGCTCCCGCTCGAAAGCCGAGAACACCCGCTGATGCAGAACCTCGTCGAAATCTGCCGGCAGATCCTGCCCCGTCCGCTCCCGCACCAGGTCGTGCACACGGTGCACGGCGGCCCCCATGTAGTCCCTGAGGGAGTCCTCATACGTCGTGGGGTGGCCCAGCTCGGTCAGGTACTGGGCGAGGATGGTGTTCGAGATCGGCTCACTGTCCACGAGGACGCCGTCGTTGTCGAAGATGACCAGGTCGTAGCGCATACGACGAACTGTAAGCGGACACAACGCAAAAAAGCCTCAACCCCCGGACAATGTCCAGGGGTTGAGGCTTTATCAAATTTAGTTCGGCGGCGTCCTACTCTCCCACAGGGTCCCCCCTGCAGTACCATCGGCGCTGTGAGGCTTAGCTTCCGGGTTCGGAATGTAACCGGGCGTTTCCCTCACGCTATGACCACCGAAACACTATGAAACTGACAACCGCACCACCCGTGACCTGGGCGGGGTTGTTCGTGGTTTCAGAACCAACACAGTGGACGCGAGCAACTGAGGACAAGCCCTCGGCCTATTAGTACCGGTCAGCTCCACCCCTTACAGGGCTTCCACATCCGGCCTATCAACCCAGTCGTCTACTGGGAGCCTTAACCCCTC
>NZ_FNFF01000030.1 GCF_900100315.1 Streptomyces indicus | reverse complement strand
CGTCACCGAGAACACCAAGGTGCTGCTGTTCGTCTCCCCCTCCAACCCGACGGGCGCCGTCTACACCCGCGCCCAGGTCGAGGAGATCGGCCGCTGGGCCGCGTCGAAGGGCCTGTGGGTCCTGACCGACGAGATCTACGAGCACCTGGTGTACGGCGACGCCGAGTTCGCGTCCCTGCCGGTGGTGGTGCCCGAGCTGCGCGACAAGTGCATCATCGTCAACGGTGTGGCGAAGACGTACGCCATGACCGGCTGGCGCGTGGGGTGGGTCATCGGCCCGAAGGACGTGATCAAGGCCGCGTCCAACCTGCAGTCGCACGCCACGTCGAATGTCTCCAACGTCGCGCAGGCCGCGGCCATCGCCGCCGTCTCCGGCGACCTGTCGGCCGTCGACGAGATGAAGACGGCCTTCGACCGCCGCCGCCAGACCATCGTGCGGATGCTCAACGAGATCGACGGCGTCGTCTGCCCCGAGCCCGAGGGCGCGTTCTACGCGTACCCGTCGGTGAAGGGCCTGCTCGGCAAGGAGATCCGCGGCAAGCGCCCGGAGACCTCCGTCGAGCTCGCCGCGCTGATCCTGGACGAGGTCGAGGTCGCGGTGGTGCCGGGCGAGGCCTTCGGCACCCCGGGCTACCTGCGGCTTTCGTACGCGCTCGGTGACGAGGACCTGGTCGAGGGCGTCTCGCGGATCCAGAAGCTGCTGGCCGAGGCGCGCTGACCTCTGCTGATACCGACGGGCTCCCGGCTGCGGCCGGGGGCCCGTTTGTTCGTTCGGGCAAGTACTCGTTGGTGGAAAGCGGCTACCGGGACGTGCGGTGCGTACGGCAGGATCTTCGAATGGAGCGTGTACGTGACGTACGGCTGTTGCCGAAGGCTCATCTGCATCTGCACTTCACCGGCTCGATGCGGCCCACCACCCTGCTCGAACTCGCCGACAAGTACGGCGTGCACCTGCCCGAGGCGCTGACCGGCGGGGAGCCGCCGAAGCTGCGGGCGACCGACGAGCGCGGGTGGTTCCGCTTCCAGCGGCTCTACGACATGGCGCGGTCCTGTCTGCGTGAGCCCGAGGACATCCAGCGGCTGGTCAGGGAGGCCGCGCAGGAGGATCTGGCGGACGGCTCCGGGTGGCTGGAGATCCAGGTCGATCCGACCTCGTACGCGCCGCGGCTCGGCGGTCTGATCCCTGCGCTCGAGATCATCCTCGACGCGGTGGACACGGCCTCGCGCGAGACCGGGCTCGGGATGCGGGTCCTCGTCGCCGCGAACCGGATGAAGCACCCGCTGGACGCGCGGACTCTGGCCCGGCTCGCGGTCCGGTACGCGGACCGCGGCATCGTCGGGTTCGGGCTCTCCAACGACGAACGCCGGGGCATGGCAAGGGACTTCGACCGCGCCTTCGCCATCGCGCGCGAGGGCGGGCTGCTCGCGGCGCCGCACGGCGGTGAGCTGACCGGGCCCTCCTCCGTACGCGACTGCCTGGACGATCTGCATGCCGCGCGGATCGGGCACGGCGTGCGCGCCGCCGAGGACCCGCGGCTGCTCAAGCGGCTCGCGGACAAGGGCGTGACCTGCGAGGTCTGCCCCTCCTCCAATGTCGCGCTCGGGGTGTACGAGAAGCCCGAGGACGTGCCGCTGCGGACGCTGTTCGAGGCCGGGGTGCCGATGGCGCTGGGCGCGGACGACCCGCTGCTCTTCGGGTCACGCCTCGCCGCGCAGTACGAGCTGGCGCGCGAGTACCACGGCTTCACGGACGCCGAACTGGCCGAGCTTGCACGGCAGTCGGTGCGCGCTTCGGCCGCCCCCGAGGACGTACGCGAGAAGCTGCTCGCCGACGTGGACGCGTGGCTGGCTAGCTGATCCCGGTCAGGAGCGTCCGTACGAGATCGCGCGCGAACCGCTCGGCCGGCGGGGGCGGGTACGGGCCCGCCGCGTCGTAGGCGAACGCGCGCTGCGCGCAGGCGCCGAGCAGCAGGGACGCGGCCGCGTGGGTGTCGGCGTCGTCGCGGATGCGGCCCGCGGTCTGCTCCGCGCGCAGATAGGCGTCGAGGCCGATGATCGGCATGTGCGGGCCCGTGCCCATCTCGCGCATGGCCGTCTCGTGGCGGCTCTTGAGCTGGGTCTCGGCGTAGAGCGAGGCGGCGATCGGGAAGCTCTGCTCGTAGAACAGGGCCGCCTCGTACGCGATACGGACCAGGTTCTCCTCGACCGTGCGCTCGGTGGGGTCCTTGGACAGCTCCTGCAGCAGCGGGGTGAGCCGGGGCAGGCGCTCCTTGAGGACCGTGACGAACAGCTCCTCCTTGCTCGCGAAGTGCTTGTAGAGCGCGGCCTCCGAGCAGCCGGCCTCCTTTGCGATGGCCTTGGTGGTGGCGCGGGCCAGGCCGACGCTGAGCATCAGCGCGTGTGCGGCGTCGAGGATGCGGGCTCTGGCCGGTTTCTGCACGAGGGCTCCGTTCCGGGTCCGTCCGGGTGTGTTCCGGGCTTGACGGGTGAGTGAGTGCTTACCCACTCTAGGGGTGAGTGAATACTCACCAACCATGGTGAGTGAATGCTCACCCACCCGAGGAGAGGTATGCCATGAAGCTCACGGTGTTCGGTGCGACCGGCGGGATCGGGCAGGAGATCGTCCGGCAGGCGCTGGCCGCGGGGCACGAGGTGACAGCGGTCGTACGCGACCCGGCGCGGCTGTCCGCACGGGGCGAGGGCCTGGAGGTGTTCCGCGCGGATCTGTCCGACGCGGAGGCGCTGCGGGCCGCGGTGGCCGGGCGGGACGCGGTGCTGTCCGGGCTCGGCGCGCGCGGGATGAAGGACGCGAAGGCGGGCATCGCCGCGCGGCTGACCCGCCCCGTGCTGCGGGCGATGGAGGCGGAGGGCGTACGTCGCGTGCTCGTCGTGAGCGCGGCGCCCCTCTCCCCCGCGCCCGCCCGGCGCGAGCCGCTCGCGGACCGGCTGATGCTGGGCCTCGTGAGCCGGGTGCTCAAGGCGGTCTACGACGATCTGCGCGTCATGGAGGACGAGTTGGCGCGCAGCGCCACGGACTGGACCTCGGTGCGGCCGCCGCGCTTGCAGGACAAGCCGGTGACGGGCACGTACCGCACCGAGATCGGCGGCAATCCGCGCAGCGCGCGCTTCATCGGACGCGCGGACGTGGCGCACGCGATGCTGGCGATGGTCGACGATCCGGCGACGGTGAAGCAGGGGGTCGGGGTCGCGTACTAGGCGGGTGGTCGCCGGTCACGTGCCGGCCGGGGGTCGCCAATCGCGAACCGGCCGCTGGTCGCCGGTCGCGTACCCGTTTGTGGTTGACCCGGCAGCCCTCAGCTCTCCTTCATGAGCTGCCAGAACTCCCGCATGAGGGCGGGCGGGGTCGGTCCGCCCAGTTCGACCTGGGTGAGCAGGATGCCGACCGTGCCGGTGGCGGGGACGAGGTGGGCGCTGGTGCCGGTGCCGCCGATCCAGCCGTAGCGGCCGGGGATGCTCCACGGGTGGGTCGTATCGAGGTCGACCGCGCCGCCGTAGCCCCAGCCCTGGCCCTCCAGGAAGAGGTCGCTCCCGGCGCGCTGGGCCTCGGTGAGCTGGTCGGTGAGCATCGCGCGGACCGAGTCCGGCGCGAGCAGGCCGGCCCCGTCGGCGAGCAGCATGCGCGCGACGGCGTGCCAGTCGTCCACGGTCGAGACGAGGCCACCTGCGCCCGAGAGGAAGGCGGGTTCGGTGCTCCACTGCCCTTCGGGGGCGTCCACCAGCTCCAGGCCGCCCTCCGGGCCGTTGCGGTAGTACGAGGTGAAGCGGCCCAGGTCCGCGGCGGGGACGACGAATCCGGTGTCCTTCATGCCCAGCGGTGCGAAGATCCGCTCGGCGAGGACGTCGGCGAGGGACTGCCCGGTGAGCCGGGCGATCAGTACGCCCTGGAGTTCGGAACAGGTGTTGTACAGCCAGGCCTCGCCCGGCTGGTGCAGCAGCGGGATCCGCCCGAGCGCCGCCATCCACGCGTCCGGGGCGGGGATCTCCTGCGGCCGCGGCGGGCCCTGCTTGAGCTCGGTGAAGAGTGGGGCGAGGGCGGGCTTGGAGAAGTCGGAGCTGAATCCGTAGCCGGCCGTGAAGTCGAGCAGGTGGCGGACGGTGATGGGCCGCAGGGCCGGGACGGTGTCGTCGACGGGCGCGTCCGGAGTCCGTACGACCTGCGGCTTCTCCAGCTCCGGAAGCCAGGGCGCGACGGGGTCGTCGAGCCCGATCCGGCCGTCCTCGACGAGCATGAGGACGGCCGCGGCGGTGATCGGCTTGGTGATCGAGGCGATACGGAAGATCGTGTCGCGGCCCATGGGTGCACCGGAGCCGAGGCCCGCTGCACCGACTGCCTGCACCTCGGTCCGGTCGCCGCGCGCGACCAGGGCCACGGCTCCGGGGACGGTGCCTTCGTCGACGTGGCGCTGGAGGAGGGTGCGGAGGGTGGTCATGGGGTCCCTTCCCGTGTCCCGGATGTCGGGGGCTTGTGGGAAGGGGGACTGTCCCGGGCTCCGGAAGTCATCGCTCCGTCGGGCGGTGTCGCGGTCGGTCGGCCGGAGGGTGGCTTCGCGGAGTTCGCGGGTGATGCGGGGCATCGTGGCGCGGGCCTGTCTCACCTCGCCGGCCCAGCCGAACTCGGCGTACGCGGCCAGCGGTCCGGGTCATCGGGGAAAGCGGCCGGGCCCATCCGGTAAGCACGCTCGGCGGCCGTGTCATGGTCGTCGTCGTTCTCGGCGGTGTGCGCCCGGCCGAGAACGAGATACAACCCCGGATGCGGTCCGAGCGCGTCGAGTCCTTCCTGCGCCTGCGTACGCGCCGCCTTGAACTCCCCCGCCCGCAGCAGCGCCTGAGCACGCTCGAACGCGTACTGCGCGGACTGCCCGCTGTTGTCCTGCACCTGTGGTCCCCACCCCTGATCCAGCCGTTCGACGGCTCACCATCAGGCGCGGCCGACCTCGAGGCCAACCAAGAAATCCCAGCTCAGAGGGTGACGCCCACCATCACCGGCTCATTGACGAGCGTGATGCCGAAGGCCTCGCGGACGCCGGTCACGACCTCGCGGGCGAGGGCGAGCAGGTCCTCGGTGGTGGCCGTGCCCCGGTTCGTGAGCGCCAGGGTGTGCTTGGTGGAGATCCGGGCCGGGCCCGTGCCGTACCCCTTCGTGAAGCCGGCCTTGTCGATCAGCCAGGCCGCCGAGGTCTTCGTGAAGCCCTCGCCCGCCGGGAACGCGGGCGGGGCGACGTCGCCCCCGAGGCGCTCGTGGACACGCTCCAGGAAGGCCTCGTACTCCCCCGTCGTCAGGATCGGGTTGGTGAAGAAGGAGCCGGCCGACCACGTGTCGTGGTCCTCCGGGTCGAGCACCATGCCCTTGCCGGCGCGCAGCTTGAGCACCGTCTCACGGGCCTGCTCCAGCGGGACGCGGTCACCGGCCCCGACGCCGAGGACGCGGGCGGTCTCGGGGTACGCGATGGGGGCGCTCAGACCGCCGGCGTCCTCCAGCTCGAAGCGGACGCGCAGCACCACGTAGCGCTCGGGGTCGGACTTGAAGCGGCTGTGGCGGTACGAGAAGGCGCACTCGGCGTTCGAGAGGGTGACGGTTTCGCCGGCCCTGCGGTCGTACGCAATCACTTCGGTGATCGTGCTGGAGACCTCCTGGCCGTACGCTCCCACGTTCTGAATCGGGGTGGCGCCCGCCGAGCCGGGGATGCCGGCCAGGCACTCGATGCCCGCGAGGCCCGCCTCGACCGTGCGCGCCACGGCGTCGGTCCACACCTCGCCGGCCGCCAACTCCAGCTTCCTACCGTCGAGTTCGACGCCGCGTGTCGCGATCCGCAGGGCCGTACCGGAGAAGCCCTTGTCGGAGACGATCAGGTTGGAGCCGCCGCCGATGATCAGCAGCGGGGTGCCGTCGGCGTCGGCCGCGCGCACGGCCTCGATCACCTCGGCGTCGGTGGTCGCGGTGATCAGGCGGGCGGCCGGGCCGCCGAGCCGGAAGGTGGTCAGCGGGGCGAGCGGGGCTTCGTGGAGTTCCTGCACGCGCTCAAGGGTACGGTCCGGGGCCGACAGCTCCCGGACCGTACCCGAGTGGTGCGCCGCACTTGTGACGCGTCGGACCGGTCTCGTCACGCAGCGCTTCTCACGCGTCGCCCTGTTCTCGTCCCGCAGTGCGTCTCACGCGTCGACCAGCTCGCGCCCCTCCCCGCGGACCGCGCCGACCCGCTCGGCCGCGGCGCGCCGGCGCGGGATCGCGAGGGCGGCGAGCGCCGCCAGGGCCACCGCGGCGGAGCCCACCCACAGCGCGGGCCCGAGCCCGTCGACGAAGGTCTGCGCGGGCCCGTACCCGCCCTGCGCCGAGAAGACCGCCGCGAGGATCGCGATGCCGAGCGCTCCGCCGACCTCGCGCAGCGCGTTGTTGGCGCCGGAGGCGATGCCCTGCTCGGCGGGCCGGACGCTGGACATGACCAGGTTCGCGGCCGGCGCGAAGAACAGGGCCATGCCGACGCCGCTGATGATCAGGGCGGGGAGCTGGGCCGCGTACGAGACATCCGGGCTGAGGACCACGGCGAACCAGGCGAGCCCGACCGCTTGGAGCGCCAGGCCCGCGGCGACGACCGGGCGGCCGCCGATCCGGTCGGACAGGTACCCGGCGATCGGCGCGACGATCATCGGCATCCCGGTCCAGGGCAGCATCCTCAGGCCCGCCTCCGTGGCCGTGTAGCCGAGGCCCTCCTGCAGGAACTGGGCGAGCAGGAAGATCGAGCCGAACATCCCGAGGAACATCAGCAGGCTGGCCGCGTTGATCCCGGCGAAGGCACGGTTGCGGAACAGGCGCATCGGCAGCATCGGGTTCTTCGCGCGGATGCCGTGCCGGACGAAGGCGGCGAGCAGCAGTGCGCCGCCGATGAGGCCTGCGAGGACCTGGACGCTGGTCCAGCCGTCGATGTTGCCGCGGATCAGCGCGTAGACGATGCCGAACAGACCGCCGCTGGCGAGCAGCGTGCCGACGATGTCCAGCGGGGCGCCGGTTCCGTACGACTCCTTCAGGCGCAGGCTGGCCAACGGCAGCAGGGCGATGCCGAGCGGAACGTTCAGCCAGAAGATCCACTGCCATGCGATGTGCTCGGTGAGGCTGCCGCCGATGAGCGGGCCGCCGGCGACCGCGAGCCCGTTGACGGCGCCCCAGATCCCGTACGCCATGCCGCGCTTGGCGGCCGGGACGGCGGCCGTGAGCAGCGTCAGCGTGAGCGGCATCATGATCGCGGCGCCCACGCCCTGGACGGCGCGGGCGGCGATCAGCGCGTCGATGCCCGGCGCGAGCGCGGCCGCGGCGGAGGACCCGGTGAAGATGCTCAGCCCGGCGAGGAAGAGCTTGCGCCGGCCGAACCGGTCGCCCAGTGCGGAGCCGAACATCAGCAGCACGGCGAAGGTCAGGGTGTACGCGCTGACCGTCCACTCCAGGTCGTGCATCTCGCCGCCGAAGTCGGCCCGGATCGCGGGCAGGGCGGTGGTGACGACCAGGTTGTCGAGGGCCGCCATGAAGCCGGCCACGCTGGTGATGACGAGGGCCCAGACCATGCCGCCGCGCCCGGTTCCCGTACGTGCTGTCTCCTGTGACATTGCCGTCCCCTCCGGGAGGTTGATTAGTTATTGATGACTAACTTCAGCGGGCACAAAAGCGCGCACCCTTCCACCGCTTCGTTCCGATCACCGCGGCTGGACTTCCTCGTAGAAGCCGGCCCACACCCGGTGCTCGGGCTGGAACCCCATCGACACCAGGACATTGACGAGCATCCCGTACGCCAGGAACTGCGTCGTCTCGTTGACGTCCGCCCCCATCGCGAGGTTGGCGACGTCGTACATCTCCATCCACTCGGCGCGCAGCGCCTCGCCGAACGCGCGGTCGCCCGCGGCCTCGGCGGCCGCGACCGCCACGTACATCTGCATCTGCATGAGCAGCTTCTCGGGGTCGTCCGCGATGAGCGCCTGGTACGCCTCCCCCATCGCCTTCGTGGCCGCCTCGCCCTCGAGCCCCTCCGACGCGCGCCGGAACACCTCGGTGACATCCCGGCAGCAGCGGCGGGAGGCCTCCAGGAAGATCGCCTGCTTTCCCGGGAAGAGGCGGAAGAGATACGGCTGCGAGACACCGACCCGCTTGGCGATCGCCTCGGTCGAGGTGCCGTGGTACCCGCCCCGCGAGAACTCGGTGACCGCCGCCCGGATGACGCTCTCTCGCCGCTCTTCCGCACTCATCCTGACCATGCGGCTAAGTTAGTGGCCAATTACTAACTACGTCAAGGGGTACGCGGACGGGATACGGAAGAGGGGCGCCCGTCCTCGGACAGGCGCCCCTCGCACTCCTCGCCAGCTCAGGCCAGCCGGACCACCGCACGCGACATGCCCAGCACCTTCTGCCCCGCGCTCATGGCGGTCAGATCGACCCGTACGGTCTTCGCCTCGTCGTCGAGCTTGGCCGCGACCTTGGCGCTGACCTCGATCTCGGCGCCCTTGTCGTCGTTCGGCACGACGACCGGCTTGGTGAAGCGGACCCCGTACTCGACGACCGCACCCGGGTCACCGGTCCAGTCGGTCACGACGCGGACGGCCTCGGCCATCGTGAACATGCCGTGCGCGATGACGTCCGGGAGGCCGACCTCCTTGGCGAACTTCTCGTTCCAGTGGATCGGGTTGAAGTCGCCGGAGGCGCCCGCGTACCGCACGAGCGTGGCGCGCGTCACGGGGAAGGTCTGCGCCGGCAGCTCGGTGCCGACCTCGACGTCCGCGTAGGAAATCTTCGTGCTCACCGTCATCACCGTCACTCTCCGTCCGCGGCGCGCGCGACGAGCTTGGTCCACGCGGTCACCACGTGCTCGCCGGCCTCGTCGTGGACCTCTCCGCGGATGTCCAGGATGTCGTTGCCCGCCATGGACTTGATCGCCTCGATGGTCGAGGTGACGCTGAGGCGGTCGCCCGCGCGCACGGGACGCGTGTACGCGAACTTCTGGTCGCCGTGCACCACCCGGCTGTAGTCCAGGCCGAGCTGCGGGTCCTCGACGACCTGGCCCGCCGCCTTGAACGTGATGGCGAACACAAAGGTCGGCGGCGCGATCACATCGCTGTGGCCGTACGCCTTGGCCGCCTCGGGGTCGGTGTAGACGGGGTTGGCGTCGCCCACCGCCTCGGCGAACTCACGGATCTTCTCCCGGCCGACCTCGTAGGGCTCGGTGGGCGGGTAGGTCCGCCCGACGAAGGACTGGTCGAGCGCCATGGGCTCGCAACCTCCTCAACAGTTGGGACGAAAACGCCGCGAGGCCGCCCCCAAATGAATGGGGACGGCCTCGCGAACGAGCCTTGTTATCGCGTCTCGCGGTGCGCGGTGTGCGCGTTGCAACGCGGGCAGTGCTTCTTCATCTCAAGACGGTCCGGGTTGTTGCGCCGGTTCTTCTTGGTGATGTAGTTCCGCTCCTTGCACTCCACGCAGGCCAGCGTGATCTTCGGGCGGACGTCGGTGGCAGCCACTGGAGTGCTCCTACTTGGACGAACGGATGGACGTACTAACGCATAGAAGAGTAGCCGACCGGAGGACCGACCCCACAATCGGCTACTGTCAGTAGCGGTGACCGGACTTGAACCGGTGACACAGCGATTATGAGCCGCTTGCTCTACCGACTGAGCTACACCGCTGTGATGCATGCACCACATATGTGGTGTTGCACCAGAGCCCCAATGCGGAATCGAACCGCAGACCTTCTCCTTACCATGGAGACGCTCTACCGACTGAGCTATTGGGGCGAGCGATGAAGACATTACACGGTCGGTCGCCGATCGCCCAAATCCTTATGGCGGGCCTGGCCCGGAGCGCTTCCCGGGGGCCTCGCCCGCCCCGGGCACCACACCGGTACGACTATTGCGCTCCTCCTCGAAGCGGGCCGCACCGCGCCCTAGGCTCGGAACACGCTGCGTGATCTTGATCCACACCTGCGCCGGTCTCGCCACCCGAACCGCCACCCGAACCGCCGCCCGATCCCCGCTTCTGGAGCGCGATGCCCGACAGCCAGCCCCAGCCGCCGCACCGTGACGGTGCCGCCGAGGAGACGGCCTCGCTGCTGCTCTGTGGGGCGCGGCTCACCGACGGCAGGACCGTGGACGTACGCCTGGGGCGCGGGCGGATCGAGGCCGTGGGCACGGCGGGGTCGCTCGCCGCGCATGCCGCGCGCGTGGACCTGAGCGGCTATCTGCTGCTGCCCGCGCCGGCCGAGCCGCACGCGCACAGCGACACCGCGCTCGCCGCGGAGGGCGACGGACCGGTCTCGTACGACGCCACGGAGGTCCAACGGCGCGCCACCGAGGCCGCGTTGCTCCAGCTCGGGCACGGGGCGACGGCGCTGCGCTCGCATGTGCGGATCGGGGATGTGCAGGGGCTCGGGCCGATGGAGGCGGTGCTTCAGGCGCGCCGTTCGCTGCGCGGGCTCGCCGAGTTGTCGGCGGTGGCGGTGCCGCGACTGCTGACCGGGGTCGCCGGTGCGGACGGGCTCGCGATGCTGCGCGACGCCGTGAAGATGGGCGCCTCGGTCGTGGGCGGCTGCCCCGACCTGGATCCGGACCCGACCGGCTATGTGGAGGCGGTCCTCGAGGTCGCGGCCGAGCACGGCTGCCCCGTCGACCTGCACACCGACGGCCTCGACCCGGCCCGGCTCGCCCGGCTCGCGGCCATGGCCGGCGGGCTGCGGCCCGGCGTGAGCATCGGTCCGCTCGGCGGGCTCGGGCGGGTGCCGCGCGAGGTGGCCGTGCGGTCCGCGGAAGCGCTCGCCGCGGCGGGTGTCAATGTGGTGTGTCTGCCGCAGGGCGACTGCGGCGGTCTCGGGCGACGCGGCAGTACGACGGCTCCGGTACGGCTGCTGCGTGCCGCGGGCGTACGGGTGGCCGCGGGCAGCGGTGCCCTGCGCGACCCCGCGAACCCGGTGGGCCGCGGCGACCCGCTGGAGGCCGCGTACCTGCTGGCCTCGCAGCACGGGCTCGAACCGGACCGGGCGTACGATGCCGTCTGCGGTGCCGCGCGGGCGGCGATGGCGCTGCCCGAGGTGCGCGTGGAGGCCGGTTTCCCGGCCGAGTTGCTCGCGGTGCGCGGCGACCGGCTCGCGGGTGCGCTCTCCCTCGCGTACAGCCGGATCGTGGTGCACCGGGGCCGGGTGGTGGCGCGCACCAGTGCCGTGCGGGAGTACTGCGACTCGGCGGCGGCGGTCGCGCTCGATCTGCCGCGGCAGGGGCGGTCCAAGAGCGGCGAGAGTTCCTGAACTCGCTTTCGGGCGACGGCTTCTGACGGTCCCTCTGCTCTTGGCGCGTCCTTGATCGGGCGCGATTCCGGCACGCGTCACGGCCGGGATCGCGGCGGGGAACGTGACCAGGAACATGGCGGGGAACATTCCGCTCCGTACTGCTCCCCGTGCGGTGAACATTCCGTAGCGTCCCAGGTCGGCGACCTCGCCGGAGCGGCGTGACCCCGCTGCCCGGCGTACCGTCGGAGCATGCGCATTGTCATCGCTGGGGGACACGGTCAGATCGCGCTCAAGCTCTCACGCCTGCTGGATGCGCGCGGTGGATACGAGGTGGCCGGGCTCATCCGCAATCCGGCCCAGGGCGACGATCTGCGGGCGGCCGGCGCCGAGCCGGTGCTCTGCGATCTGGAGTCGGCGGGCGTCGAGGAGGTCGCGGCGCATCTGCAGGGTGCGGACGCGGCCGTGTTCGCCGCCGGCGCGGGCCCCGGGTCCGGTGCGGAGCGCAAGGACGCGGTGGACCGCGCGGCGGCGGTGCTGTTCGCCGAGGCCGCCGAGCGGGCCGGGGTGCGGCGGCACATCGTCGTCTCGGCGATGAACGCGGACCCCGCGCACGAGGGCGACGGCGTCTTCGACGCGTATCTGCGCGCCAAGGGCGCGGCCGACGCGTATGTCCGCGGACGCGAGGGCCTGGACTGGACGATCCTGCGGCCCGGGCGGCTGACCGACGGCCCCGGCACGGGTCTCGTACGGCTCGAGGCGTCCACCGGGCGCGGGGATGTCACGCGCGAGGACGTGGCGGCGGTGCTCGCGGAACTGGTGGACAGCTCGGCGACGGCCGGCCTGACCCTGGAACTCATCGGCGGATCCACGCCGGTGGCCGTGGCGGTGAAGGACGTGGCGGGCAACTAGGCCCGTTCATCGGGCTGTTCATCGGGCTGTTCATCGGGCTGTTCATCGGGCTGTTCATTGGTCCGTTGATTGGGCTGCTCATAGGGCTGTTCGAGCCGGCGGAGTGCCAGCAGGCCGCCGATGCCGGGGAGGAGAGCGGTGAGCCTGGTGGCCGTCCTCGCCTCTCCCGTACGCCACACCGCGGCGATGACGAAGAGGTACGCACAGCCGTGTGCCGGACCGGTCAGGGAGGACACCGGCTCAAGGTGGACGGTGGCCAGGTTGGCCAGGAGCACGGCCAGGGTGGCCAGTTCGGCGTTCGCGGCGATGCGGAGGGCGCGGCGGGGGTGCGTCCCGTAGGGCTCGGTGTGGCGGGTCCCATATGCCATCGTCAGGCTCCCGTCGTCGAGCCGGGGCGGATGATCATCAGGACCGTGACCGTGGCCCAGAGCAGGTTGAAGACGCCGGTGAGCATGGCCAGTCGGGCGGCGCCGTCGTGGGCGGGCTCGGCGAACGCGCGGTCCTGGGCCGGCAGGAGCAGCAGGGCCAGGACGGCGGCGGCCGCGGCGGTCAGGACGATCGAGACGATCAGCCAGGCGTCCTCCAGGACCCCGAGGCTGCTCGCCGTGGCGAACCCGAAGACCGGCACGGCAAGCCCGACGCCCGCGTACACACGGCAGATCCGGTGCAGCACACCGAGCACCGTGCGCGCCTGCGGCCCGTCCGGATCCCGCTGTGCGCGGCGCAGCGCCGGCGGGAACATGCTGGCCGCGACGGTGACCGGGCCCACGGCCACGACCGCGGCCAGGACGTGCAGGACGAGGAAGAACTTGGTCATGGTCAGCGGTCCTCGCCCGTCTGCGCGCGGCGCCGCACGCCGCTGACCTTCGAGGCCGGCAGCCGGCCGGCCCGCGAGGTGCCGCTGAGGGTGTCGCCGTCGACGGTCACGACGAAGCCGAGGTTCAGGCGCAGGGGCCGAGTGATGGCCTGCTTCCAGGTGAGGCGGTCGCCGTCCAGGACGAGCTCCGTGAGCGACACCTCCTCGCCGGCGCCGCGCGCCGTTCCGACGAGGACGCCGTCCCTGCGGGTGAACTCCGCCTCGGCCTCGATCCGGTCGATGGGTGTGAGGAGGGTCAGGTCCCAAATGCCCTCTACGGGGAGGGGGTTGGTGCCTTTGGTGGGCATGCGTGGTCCTTGGGTGGGGTGGGGTCCGAATGTGGTGCCGGTGTCGTCAGAAGGCGGCGGGCTCCGGGCCGGTGTTGCGCCAGGCGGTGCCGCGGCGCTCGTACGCGAAGAGCGTTTCGACGGCATGGGCGATACGGGGGCCGAGTTCGCGCTCGAGCAGATGGAGCGCCAGATCGATGCCCGACGTGACGCCGGCACCGGTGACCAGGTCGCCGTCGTCGACGACGCGCGCCGCCACGGCACGGGTGCCGGTGGCGTCCAGCAGGTCGAGGCCCAGGTGGTGCGTGGTGGCGTACCGGCCTTCGAGGAGTCCGGCCATCGCGAGGAGCGCGGAGCCGCCGCAGACGGTGGTGACGGTGATCCGCGGGTTCTCCATCGCGGTCTTGAGGAGGGCGGGGAGGCCGGTGGTGAGGGCCCGGGCGAGGAGGACGGGGATGGTCGCGCCGTCCGGCCCGGCTTGGTCTCCGTCGTCCGGCCCGGCTTGCTCTCCGTCGGGCGGCCCGGCTTGCCCTCCGTCGGGCGGGGTGATCCGCCCGGAGGCGCCGGGGACGAGGACCAGGCCGGGGCGGGCCGGGTCGAGGGCGGCCGTGGCCCTGAGGGTCAGTCCCCCGGTCCCGCTGACGACCTCGCGCGGCCCTTCGGCGGTGACCAGCTCGACGGTCAGTTCCCCTCCTGCGGCGACTCCCCCCGCGTACAGGACCTCGAAGGGTGCGACGGCGTCGAGCGGGTCGAAGCCGTCGAACAGGACGATCTGGGCGTGCATGGGCATGGGGCGGGGTTTCCTTCATGGGCGGGGCAGAGCGGGGCGAGGCGGGTCCGGGGCGTGGCTCGCGCCGGGAGCCCGCTCGACGCCTCGACGCTAATCAGCGATTCCGGCCTCTCCCAGTGGCTGGACTGCCATGTACCGCAGAGAAAATGCCATCAGGCCTACGAGGTGCCGTACGCCACTCAGCAGCCACCCGTGGAGCCGCTGACCTACCTCTGACCAGCCGCGAACCTCACGGCTCGCCACCGCCCTCGGCCCACTGCTCCCCTCCGGCTCGTCCGCCCGGCACCCCGCGCCCAGGTACATTCCCGCCATGCACACCATCGCCGTGCTCGCGCTCGACCAGGTGATCCCGTTCGACCTCTCCACGCCGATCGAGGTCTTCTCGCGCACCCGCCTGCCGGACGGCCGGCCCGGCTATCAGGTCCGTATCTGCGCCGCGACCGAGGAGACGGACGCCGGGGCATTCGTGCTGCGCGCGCCCTGGGGGCTCGACGCGCTCCGGGAAGCGGACACGGTCGTCGTGCCGGGCACGGCCGCCCCGCAGACGCCGCTGCCGCCGGAGGTCCGTGACGCACTGCGCGCGGCGGCCGCGGACGGCACCCGTATCGCGTCGATCTGCTCGGGCACGTTCGTGCTCGCCGCCGCCGGGCTGCTCGACGGGCTCCGCGCCACCACCCACTGGCTCGCCGCCGGGGCCCTCGCGGCCGCGTATCCGGGGATCGAGGTCGACCCCGACGTCCTCTACGTCGACAACGGGCAGATCCTCACCTCGGCAGGCGCCGCCGCGGGCCTCGACCTGTGCCTGCACATGATCCGCCGCGACTACGGCTCGGCGGTCGCCGCCGACGCGGCCCGCCTGTCGGTCATGCCGCTCGAACGGGAGGGCGGGCAGGCGCAGTTCATCGTCCGCGACCATGCCCCGGCGCCTCAGGGCTCCACCTTCGAGCCGCTGCTCCTGTGGCTCCAGGACAACCTGAGCCGCGAGCTCACCCTCGCCGACATCGCCGCGCAGGCCGGGGTGTCCACCCGCACCCTGATCCGCCGCTTCACGGACCAGACCGGTACGACCCCGCTCCAGTGGCTGCACCGCGCCCGTATCCGCCAGGCGCAGCACCTCCTGGAGACCACGTCCCATCCCGTCGAACGCATCGCCGCCCAGGTCGGCTTCGGTTCACCGACCGCCTTCCGCGACCGGTTCAAGCGGACGACCGGGGTGAGCCCGCACGCGTACCGGCGGGCGTTCAGCTGAACCCGTAACTCCTGAACTCCGCCCTGCACTCGCTCACACCTCCCACTCGCCTCGCTTCCACCCGACTCGCCGGCGCCCGCCTCGCACCGGATCACGCAGCGGCGGCGATGCGGTCGAACTGCTCGTCGGTGAGGGCGACTTCGAGAGCGGCCGCGTTCTCCGCCAGATGGGCCGCCGACGTGGTGCCGGGGATCGGCAGGACGGTGGGCGAACGGTGCAGCAGCCAGGCGAGCGCCGTCTGGGACGGCGTCGCGCCGACTTCGCCGGCCACCTGGGCCAGCGGGCTGCCGGGCCCGGCGTGGGCGCCCATCGCGAGAGGGAAGAACGGCAGGAACGCGATGCCGCGCCCCGCCGCGTGGTCGACCACGTCGTCATGGCCGCGCGTCGCCAGGTTGTAGAGGTTCTGGACGCTCGCGACCGGCGCCGTCTCCTCGGCCTCGGCGAGCTCCTCCACGGTGACCTCGGAGAGCCCGATGTGCCGCACCTTCCCCTCCTCCTGCAGCTGCTTGAGCGCGCCCATCTGCTCGGCGACGGGGAACTCCGGGTCGAGACGGTGCAGTTGGAGCAGATCGATCCGGTCGGTACGCAGCCGGCGCAGGCTCAGCTCCGCCTGCTGGCGCAGATAGGCCGGGTGTCCGAGCGGCACCCACTCGGTCGGCGAGGGCCGCACCACCCCGACCTTCGTCGCGATCACCAGGTCCTCGCGATACGGGTGCAGCGCGTCCGCGACCAGCTCCTCGCCGGCGCCGAGGGCGTACGCGTCCGCCGTGTCGATCAGGTTCAGGCCCAGCTCGACCGCGGTGCGCAGGACGCGGATCGCCGCCGCGCGGTCGGCCGGCGCCGTCCAGATGTGCGCCTCGCCGCCGGAAGGTTCGCCGGGTCCGTCCGCGAGACGCATGGTGCCGTAACCGACCCTGCGTACGGGAAGATCACCCCCGAGGAAGAAGACCGAACGGTCCGGCTCGGTGTGCGTGACGTGCTCGGTGTTTGTGAACTGCGTGGTGTGCGTCATGTCGGCGACGCTAGGACCTCACATCCATGTGAGGTTCAAGTGAAGGTGAGGGGGGTCACATTGGACGGGATGAAGATCGGGGAGCTGTCCGCGCGGACCGGGGTGAGCGTGCGGCTCCTGCGCTACTACGAGGAGCAGGGTCTGCTCACCTCCGAGCGGACGTCCGGCGGGCACCGCGTCTACGACGCGCAGGCGCCCGAGACGGTGCGCCGGATCCGCCAGTTCCTGGCCGCGGGCCTGTCCACGCGCATCATCGGCGAGATCCTGTCCTGCGTCTGCGGCAGCGACGCCGAGATCGAGCCGTGCCTGAGCCCGCTGCTCCTCGAGCAACTCCGGGGCGTGGACCAGGAGATGGACCGCCTGGCCCTCACCCGGGAGTCACTCGCGGCGCTCGTCACGGCCGCGGGGGCGGGCTCCACGTAGAGCAGGCGGACCGCCCCCGTACCGCGTGACTTACGAGGCGCCCCCGAGCACCTCGCGCAGCCGGTGCGCGAACTCGTCCGGCTTCCCCGGATACCCGGAGGACTCGTCGCAGAACCCGCCGTGGTGGCTCGGGAACACGGTCACCTGCTGCCCGAGCAGTCCGGCGGTCGCGGCGGAGGTGCGTCCGGTCTGCACGTTCGCGGACTCCTCGCCCACGGCGATCACGACGCGGGTCGGCGCCGCCTTGAGCGCGCCGACGTCCGGCGTATAGCTGCTGACGGCCCAGGACCGGTCGGACAGCAGCGGATCCTCCCGCGACCCGTCGTCCTCGGCGGGCAGCCCGAACATGGCGGGGTCGGGGGCCGGCTGCGCGAAGTACGCGTCGGTGAACTCCCCCTCCCACGAGGTCATGGCGATGAACGCGGCCATCCCTGCGCCCCACCCCTGCTTCTCGTACGTGTCCCGCAGCTCGCTGCGCGCCCGTACGGCCGCCGGCCCGTCCGGCGTGAGCGTGATGAGCGGCGGCTCGTGCGCGACCAGCGTGGTCACATCCGCGGGGTGCTTCGCCACGAGCGCGAGCGCCGTCACCGCACCGCCGCTGCTGGCGAACATCTCGACCGGCCCGGCCCCGAGCGCCTCGATGAGCACATGCACATCCTCGGCCAGGGTCTCCGGCTCGTACTCGCTCCGCCCGTCCTTCCGCGTGCTGCGCCCGAGCCCGCGCGGGTCGAACGTCACGACGGTCCGCTCGGGAAAGCGCTCGGCAAGCGCGGCGAACCCGCCGGCGTCCATCGGCTGCCCGACCATGAGCAACGGCGGACGCCCGTCAGCGGTGGGCAACGGCCCGCGGACGTCGTAGACGAGGTCGGCGGCGGGTGTTTCGAGTGTGTAGGTCTCCATGGCAGTACAGACCGCACGCGCCACGAAAACTCATCGGCCGCGCAAGGTGCTGCACACCGATGGCATCTGACGAAGACATCCGAACACGAAGGAACCCCCTCCGATCCACGTTTCCGCAGTTCGGAGGGGGTTTACCTTCTTGTGGCGGCGCCAGGATTCGAACCTGGGAAGGCTGAGCCGGCAGATTTACAGTCTGCTCCCTTTGGCCGCTCGGGCACACCGCCGGGGATGCCGCCTCGGGGGCTCCGCTTGCGCGGTGCTCCGTGGCAACGACGTAAACGATACCTGATGACCGGGGGTGCTCCGCCACCTGATTGATCTGCGCCCGGGCCCCGGCCGGGTGGCTAGGCTTTGCGCATATCCGTAAGCCGCATATCCGCTACCCGTACGCATCCGACGCAAGGAGCCACAGGACATGGCCGACTCCAGTTTCGACATCGTCTCGAAGGTCGAGCGGCAGGAGGTCGACAACGCCCTCAACCAGGCCGCCAAGGAGATCTCGCAGCGCTACGACTTCAAGAACGTCGGCGCCTCCATCTCCTGGTCCGGCGAGAAGATCCTCATGCAGGCGAACTCCGAGGACCGCGTCACCGCCATCCTCGACGTCTTCCAGTCCAAGCTGGTCAAGCGCGGCATCTCGCTGAAGGCGCTGGACGCCGGTGAGCCGCAGCTGTCCGGCAAGGAGTACAAGATCTTCGCGTCGATCCAGGAGGGCATCTCCCAGGAGAACGCCAAGAAGGTCGCGAAGATCATCCGTGATGAGGGCCCCAAGGGCGTCAAGGCCCAGGTCCAGGGCGAGGAGCTGCGCGTCAGCTCGAAGAGCCGTGACGACCTGCAGTCCGTGATCGCCCTGCTCAAGGGGCAGGACTTCGACTTCGCGCTGCAGTTCGTGAACTACCGGTGAGGCCGGCTGCCGCTCGGCGGCGGCGGTAGGAGGAGGGCGGTACGGGAATCCCGTACCGCCCTCGCCATGTCCCCCGTGCCCGGTGCGAGTCCCCCTCAGCGCCTCGACCGCGAGTGGCCGAACAGGATGCGGTACGCGATGAGCAGGGCCAGGGAGCCGGCGATCGCCGAGATCCAGGTGGCCGTGTCGTAGAAGTCCGTGGTGATCGGGCGGTCGAGGAAGCGGGCCGAGCCCCAGCCGCCGATGAAGGCGCCGGCGATGCCGATGAGCGTCGTGCCGATCAGGCCGCCCGGGTCGCGTCCGGGCAGCAGGACCTTGGCGATGACTCCGGCGAGGAGTCCGAGGACGAGCCAGCTGATGATGCTCATGGGTGACCTGCCTTCCCTTGTGAGTGCGGGGCCCGTGGCCCTGGCAGGGCAGGGCACGCACGCCCGGCGCATGCCGGTGGCCGCGTTTCCGTGCATGGCCGGTGGCCTCGGTGTGGCCTGTACGTGGTCCGTGGGTGACCGGTACGTGACCAGTGCGTCGTTCTGTCCTGGGAGACGAGACCCCCGCCCTGACCGGTTGCGGATGTCAGTAGGGTGCGGCGCATGACACACGGGGCGGTGCCTGGGGCGTCCGGGCTGCGGCGCAGTCTGGGGTTGTTCGACGCGGTGACCATCGGGCTCGGGGCGATGGTCGGGGCCGGGATCTTCGCAGCGCTCGGGCCCGCGGCCGATGCCGCTGGGGCCGGGCTGTTCTACGGGCTCGGGATCGCCGGGGTGGTCGCGTACTGCAATGCCACCGCCTCGGCGCGGCTTGCGGCGCTGTATCCGGTCGCGGGCGGCACGTACGTCTACGGGCGGGAGCGGCTCGGGGAGTTCTGGGGGTATCTCGCCGGCTGGGCGTTCGTCGTCGGCAAGACCGCCTCCTGCGCCGCCATGGCGCTGACCGTGGGGGCCTATGTCTGGCCGGGGCAGGCGCACGCGGTGGCGGTGGGCGCCGTGGTCGTGCTGACCGCCTTGAACTGTCTGGGAGTTCAGAAGGCCGCCTGGGCGGGGCGGGTGATCGTGGCACTCGTGCTCGGCGTGCTCGCCGCCGTGGTCGTGGTGTGCGCGGGAGCCGGCGGCGGGCGGGGGCTCGAAGGGGCGTCCGGCGGTGTCGGCGGTGTGCTGCAGAGCGCCGGGCTGCTCTTCTTCGCCTTCGCCGGGTACGCGCGGATCGCCACGCTGGGCGAGGAGGTGCGGGATCCCGCGCGGACCATCCCGCGGGCGATTCCGCTGGCGCTCGGGATCACGCTCGTCGTGTACACGGCCGTCGCCCTGGCCGTGGTCTCCGTGCTCGGGACGGGCGCGCTGGCGGAGTCGGCCGCGCCGCTCGTGGACGCGGTACGGGCCGCCGGGGCGGACGGTCTGGCTCCCGTCGTACGGGCCGGGGCGGCCGTGGCCGCACTGGGTTCGCTGCTCGCGCTGATCCTCGGGGTCTCGCGGACGACCCTGGCCATGGCGCGGGACCGTCATCTGCCCGGGGGCCTCGCGACCGTGCATCCGCGCTTCCAGGTGCCGCAGCGGGCGGAGCTCGCGGTGGGCGCGGTGGTGGCGATGCTCGCCGCGACCGCCGATCTGCGGGCCGCGATCGGGTTCTCGTCCTTCGGCGTGCTTGTCTACTACGCCGTCGCCAACGCCTCCGCGTGGACGCTCAGTTCACGGCCCGCGGCCCGGGCCCTGCCCGCGCTCGGCCTGGCCGGCTGCCTGCTGCTCGCGGGCACGCTGCCCGTCACATCGGTGGTGTGGGGTGCGGTGGTGCTCGCGGTGGGCGCGGGGGTGTTCTTCGTACGGCGGTCAGTCGTCGCCGTACGGAAATGACCTCCCGCGCCGGAACCGCGAGGTGCTGCGCGCCCGGCTACCAGCGGCCGGACGCCGCGAACGCCTCGTCCGTGCGCACGATGTCGCGGCCCAGGGGCATCAGCGAGATCGGGATCAGCTTGAAGTTGGCGAGGCCCAGCGGGATGCCGATGATCGTGATGCACTGCAGGACGCCCGTGACGATGTGGGCGAGGGCCAGCCACCAGCCGGCCAGGACCAGCCACAGCACGTTGCCCACGCAGGAGGGGGCGCCCGCGCCGGGCTTCTCGACCGTCGTGTAGCCGAAGGGCCACAGCGCATAGATGCCGATGCGGAACGAGGCGATGCCGAACGGGATGCCGATGATGGTGATGCAGAGGATCACACCGGCGAGCAGATAGCCCAGGAACAGCCAGAAACCGCTCAGGACAAGCCAGATGATGTTCAGGATGGTCTTCACTTCGGGCGACCTGCCTCCGCGCTCGCTGACGTATTCGGTTTCTAGGACGCCGGTGGGCCGTTCCTGGATCCCGGCCGCGACCCTGATCCGACCCTGATCGCGGGCACGCCCGCGACCGCGACCGCGACTGCGGGCGTCACTGCCTGCGGCCGGCCATCTGCTCCAGGCGCGCGATGCGCTCGGCCATGGGCGGGTGCGTCGAGAACAGTTTGGCCATGCCCTGTCCCGGCCGGAAGGGGTTGGCGATCATCATGTGGCTGGCCGCCTCGATCTTCGGCTCGGGCGGCAGCGGCAGCTGCTTCGTACCGGCGTCGAGCTTGCGCAGGGCGTCGGCGAGGGCGAGCGGGTCGCCGGTGAGCTGGGCTCCGGAGGCATCCGCCTCGTATTCGCGGGAACGGCTGATCGCCAGGCGGATCACGGAGGCCGCGATGGGGCCGAGCAGCATGATCAGGAGCATTCCGAAGATGCCCGGGCCCTCGCGGTTGCTGTTGCCGCCGGACGGGATCAGCCAGGCGAAGTTGACCAGGAACATGATCACGGAGGCCAGGGCGCCTGCCACCGAGGAGATGAGGATGTCGCGGTTGTAGACGTGGCTGAGCTCGTGGCCGATCACGCCGCGCAGCTCGCGCTCGTCGAGGATGCGCAGGATGCCCTCGGTGCAGCAGACCGCGGCGTTACGGGGGTTGCGGCCCGTCGCGAATGCGTTGGGGGCTTCCGTGGGTGAGATGTACAGGCGCGGCATGGGCTGGCGGGCCTGCGTGGAGAGCTCGCGGACCATCCGGTAGAGCTGGGGCGCCTCGAACTCGCTGACCGGGCGGGCGCGCATGGCCTTGAGGGCGAGCTTGTCGCTGTTCCAGTACGCGTAGGCATTCGTGCCCAGCGCCACGAAGAGCGCGACGATCAGCCCCGTACGACCGAAGAAACTGCCGATGACGAGGATGAGTGCGGACAGGCCCCCGAGCAGTGCGGCGGTCTTCAGACCGTTGGTACGGCGGTGCACGGTACGCCCTCCTGGTGGTGCGGCAGGGGAACCCTTCGCTGACTGGCTTCCACTTCCAGTGGACCCTCCCTGCCTGGTCAACGCCAGGCGGGAGGGCTGAGTTCCCCGGCGCCGCGGCCGCGAGGGGTGCACCGAACGGGTGAGGGCGGCCGCCCGGTCTGTACGGAGGGCGGCCCCCGGTACGTACGGAGGGCGGCCCCCCGGTCCGTACAGAGGGCGGCCGCCGGTCAGAAGAGGACGGACTCCGTGAAGCGCAGGACCATCTGCGGAGCGCCGGACAGGGCGACGCCCACGAGGGTCGTGACGACGATGGCCGCGGTCAGCGGGAAGGGCACGGCGCGGGCCCGGACACGGGCGGGCGCCTCGCCTTCCGGCGTCCGGAAGAGGACCGCCGTCCACCGCAGGTAGTAGTAGAGGGCGATCACGACGTTGAGCGCCATGACGACCGCGAGCCAGCCGAGCCCCGCGTCGACGGCCGCCTGGAAGACCGTGACCTTCGCGAACAGGCCGATGATGCCCGGCGGCAGACCGGCCAGGCACAGCAGGAAGAAGCCGAGCGCGAGGGCCGCCAGGGGGTGGCGGGCGTACAGGCCGCGGTAGTCGGTGAGGCGGTTGCGCGGTGCGGTGCGGGCGACGAGGGCGGCGACCGCGAAGGCGCCGAGGTTCACGGCGGCGTACATCAGGGCGTACGCGACGGTGGCGCCGATGGCGTCGGCCGGGTCGTCGACGTAGCCGGCGGCCGCGATCGGGACGAGCAGATAGCCGGCTTGGCCGACCGAGGACCAGGCGAGCAGGCGTACGGCGCTGAAGTCCCGGTCGGCCCGCTGGCGCAGGGCGGCCACATTGCCCGCGGTCATCGTGAGGGCGGCGAGCACCGCGAGCACGGGGGCCCAGACCTCGGCGTACGAGGGGAAGGCGACGACCGTGACCAGGATGAGGCCGGTGAAGCCGACCGCCTTGCCGACCACCGAGAGGTACGCGGCCACGGGCAGGGGCGCGCCGATGTAGGTGTCGGGGACCCAGAAGTGGAAGGGGACGGCGGCCGTCTTGAAGGCGAAGCCGACGAGGGTGAGGGCGACGCCGGTGCGGGCCAGGGTCTGCAGGTCGCCGTCCACGCTCGTGAGGCCGGTGGCGATCTCGGTGAGGTGCAGGGTGCCGGTGGCCGCGTAGACGAAGCTGACGCCGAGGAGGGTGACGGCGGTGGCGGTGACCGAGGAGAGGAAGAACTTCAGGGCCGCCTCGGAGGAGCGGCGGTCGCCGCGCCGGAGGCCGACCAGCGCGAAGGCGGGCAGCGATGCGACTTCCAGGGCGACGACGAGCGTGGCGAGGTCGCGCGACGCGGGGAGCAGGGCCGCGCCGGCGGCCGAGGAGAGCAGCAGGAACCAGTACTCGCCCGCGGGGAGCCGCTCGTCCTTGAGCGGGCTGACGGAGAGCAGCGCGGTGAGCAGGGCGCCGGCCAGGACCATGAACTGGATGACCACGGTGAAGCGGTCGGCGGTGTACGAGCACACACCGGCGTCGCCGGTCAGACAGAAGGTGTCGCGGTCGCCGTCGAGCAGGGGAAGCAGCGAGAGGAGCGCGGCGGTCAGGCCCGCGAGGGAGATCCAGCCGAGCAGCGGCTTGCGCTGCTCGGGCACGAACAGGTCGGCCACGAGGACAAGCAGGCCGACGACCGCCGCGATGGTGGGCGGGGCGATGGCGAGCCAGTCGACCGACTGGACGAGGCTGGTCGTCTCCTGCGCGGCGGTGGCTGCGGTGGTCATGCCTTGCCTCCCGAGAGGAGCTTGTGCACGGCCGGGTCGGTGAGGCTGAGCAGCAGCGCGGGCCAGAGTCCGGCGAGGACGGTGAGGGCGACGAGCGGGGTCCAGGCGGCGAACTCGTACCCCTGGATGTCGGCGAGCTGCTGCGGCTGCTCCTGCGGATCGCCCATGCAGATGCGGCGGACGACGACGAGCATGTACGCGGCCGTGAGCAGGGTGCCGAACGCGGCGATCGCCATGAAGGTGAGGAAGGCCGGGCGGCTGAGGCCTTCGGCGGGGTCGAACGCGCCGAACAGGGCGAGCATTTCACCCCAGAAGCCCGCGAGGCCGGGGAGCCCCAGCGAGGCGACGGCGCCGAAGGCGAGCAGGGCGCCGAAGCGCGGGGCCTTGCCGTACAGGGCCTGGCCGGTGCGGCCCGCGAGGGCGTCCAGGTCGGTGGTGCCGGTGCGGTCCTTGAGGGCGCCGACCAGGAAGAAGAGGAGGCCGGTGATGAGGCCGTGGGCGATGTTGGCGAAGAGCGCGCCGTTGACGCCGGTCGGGGTCATCGACGCGATGCCGAGGAGTACGAAGCCCATGTGGCCGACGGAGGAGTACGCGATGAGCCGCTTGAGGTCGCCCTTCGCGCCCTTGCGGGCCAGGGCCAGGCAGGCGAGCGATCCGTAGATGATGCCGACGACGGCGAAGGCGGCGAGGTAGGGCGCGAACTCCCGCATGCCGTCGGGGGCGATGGGGAGCAGGATCCGGACGAATCCGTACGTGCCCATCTTGAGCAGGACGCCCGCGAGGAGCACCGAGCCCACGGTGGGCGCGGCGGTGTGGGCGTCGGGCAGCCAGCTGTGCAGCGGCCACATCGGGGTCTTCACGGCGAGGCCGAGGCCGATCGCCAGAACGGCGATGACCTGCACGGATGTGGTCAGTCCGCGGCCGTTGTCAGTGGCGAGTGCGAGCATGTCGAACGTGCCGGACTTCAGCCCGATCAGCAGGAGTCCGAGCAGCATCACGACGGAGCCGAGCAGCGTGTAGAGGATGAACTTCCAGGCGGCCTGCGTGCGTTGGGCGCCGCCCCAGCGCGCGATCAGGAAGTACATCGGGATGAGGACCATCTCGAAGGCCAGGAAGAACAGGAGCAGGTCGAGGACGGCGAAGGTCGCGAGCGTGCCCGATTCCAGGACCAGGAGGAGGGCCACGAATGCCTTGGGGGAAGGCCCACTTGCCCGCGGCGTCAGCCGCTGATGTTGCTGCTTGAAGTAGCTGTACAGCGCGCAGAGGAAGGTCAGCAGCGCGGTCAGGACGAGGAGGGGGAGCGAGATGCCGTCGACGCCGAGGTGGATCCGCACGTCCAGTGCCGGGATCCAGCTGATGTCGGTCGTGGCCTGCATCGTGGCCGGGTGGCCGTGGTCGAAGCCGAGGGCGAGGACCACGGCGGCGATGAGGATGACGCCGGTGACGGTCACGCCGTGCCGCAGCACGGCCTGGTCCGGGGACTTCCCCTTCAGTCCGGGCGGGGCGGGCAGGAGAGCGGCGGCCGCGCCGAGGAGCGGGCCGACCACGATCAATGCCAGAAGGAGCTGCATCACGGACTCGCTGATATCGATCACGGCTCAGGCTCCCGCTGCGACGAGGACGGCGGCGACGGCGAGGACGACCGAGCCGGCGAGCAGGGCGCTCAGATAGGTCTGCACGTTTCCGGTCTGGGCTTTGCGGACCACCACACCGAGCAGGTTGGCCGCGTTGCCCGCGCCGCGTACGTAGGTGTCGACGACCTCGCGGTCGAGGAAGCGGACGAGGCGGGCGGCTGCCTGGGTGGGGCGGACGAACAGGGCGGTGTAGAGGGCGTCCAGGTGGAAGCCGTTGGCCGCGACACTGTGGAGCGGGCCGAGGAGGAGCCGGCCGGGGTCCGCGGAGTCGGGAGCCTCGGCGATCGAGCCGTACGCGGGGGTGTGCGTGGCGATCGCGGTGGCCTCGGTCTCCGCCGGTCCGGCGGTGGGGTCGGCTGCGACGGCGCCGAGCGGCGGGCGGGCGGCCATTGCCGTGGTGTGCCGCCAGGCTCCGTAGGTGACCACGCCGCCGACCAGGGCCAGGCCCGTGGACAGGACCGAGGTGGTGAGCGTGGGCGTGAGCTCGTGGCCGTCGAACCAGTCGGGGAGCAGGTTGTAGGTCAGGCCGAACGTGAGGGAGGGGATCGCGAGGACCCACAGCACTGACGTCATGGCGAGGGGCTGTCGGCCGTGGTCGGGGGCCGCCGGGCCCTGGCCGCGGAAGGCGAGCAGCCAGAGGCGGGTGGCGTAGGCGGCGGTGAGCAGGGCGGTCACCAGGCCGGCCACGAGGATGATCCAGCCGGCCGTCGCGGGGGCGGACTCGGAGTGCCCGGTGGCCGTGTGCTCGGCGGCCGCGAGCACGGACTCCTTGGAGAAGAAGCCGCTGAAGGGCGGGATCGCGGCGAGCGCGAGCAGCGCGACGGTCATGGTCCAGAAGGCGTCGGGGACGCGGTCCTTGAGGCCGCCCATACGGGACATGGCGGCAAGGGAGTTGGTGCCCGCGGCGTGGATGATCACGCCCGCGGCGAGGAAGAGCAGCGCCTTGAAGGCGCCGTGCGACAGGAGGTGGAAGGCACCGGCGCCGCGGTCGCCGACCGCGAGGGCGCCGGTCATGTAGCCGAGCTGGCCGATCGTCGAGTACGCGAGGACGCGCTTGATGTCGTCCTGCGCGAGCGCGGCGAGCGCCGAACCGGCCATGGTCACGGCGGCCATGACCGCGAGCACCACCAGGGCCGCCGCGGAGGCGGCGAACACCGGGAGGAGACGGGCCACGAAGTAGACACCGGCGGCGACCATCGTCGCGGCGTGGATCAGCGCGGAGACCGGCGTGGGGCCGGCCATCGCGTCGGGCAGCCACGTGTGCAGCGGGAACTGGGCGGACTTGCCCGCCACACCCGCGAGCAGGAGCAGGGCGATCACGGTGGGGTGGTCGAGGCCGCCGGCCGTGACCTCGCCCAGGATCGTCGTGATCCGGAAGGAGCCGGCGTCCGCGGCGAGCGCGAACAGGCCGATCAGGAAGGGGACATCACCGAGCTTGGTGACGAGGAAGGCCTTCAGCGAGGCGGCGCGCGCCTCGGGGGTCTCCCAGTAGTGGCCGACCAGGAAGTACGAGCAGATGCCCATGATCTCCCAGCCGACCAGGAGCACCATCAGGTCGCCGGAGTAGACGACCAGCAGCATCGCGGCGGTGAAGAGGGAGACGAGCGCGGCATACGAGGGGTAGCGCGGGTCCTCGCGCAGATACGCCGTGGAGTAGATCTGCACGCACGAAGCGACCACGCCCACCAGGACGGCGGACAGGACCGCGAACCCGTCCAGGTGGAGGGCGAGTTCGATCGGGACCGAGCCGGTCGGGGTGAGCTGGGTGGCCGCGTCGATCGGGCCGTCGCCGCCGTGGCGCAGGGCCACGACGACCGCGAGGCCGAGCGCGGTCAGCGTGGGCAGGATCGCCAGCGGGCGGACGAACCCGGGCGCCTTGCGGCCCAGGAGCAGTCCGGCGACGGTGCCCAGGAACGGCAGGAGGGGGACGAGTACGGCGAGGGTGGTGGTCGTCACGCGGCGGCCTCGGTGGTGTGTGCCGGTGCTTCGGTGGTCTCGGCCTCGGGGCCGTGGCCCTCGGCGGTGTCGCGGAGCTTGTCCACGTCCGAGGTTCCGCGGTTGCGGTACACCATCAGCACGATCGCGAGGCCGATGCCGATCTCGGCGGCGGCGATGGCGATCGTGAACAGGGTGAGCGCCTGGCCCGCGTGCAGGGTGTCGCGCAGCCAGACGTCGAAGGCGACGAGGTTGAGGTTGACCGCGTTGAGCATCAGCTCGACGGACATCAGGACCAGGATCGCGTTGCGGCGGGCCAGGACGCCGTAGAGGCCGACGCAGAAGAGCAGGGCCGCGAGCACGGCGGGGTAGGCGAGGTGCATCAGCGCTGCTCCTTGTCCGCGGTCGAGGGCTGAGTGGTGCCGTCGGGTGCCGGCTCGGAGTCGCCGTTCTTGCGGGAGAGGACGATCGCGCCGACCAGGGCGGCGAGGAGCAGGACGGACAGGGCCTCGAAGGGCAGGACCCAGTGCCGGAACAGGATCGAGCCGGTCACCTCGGTCGAGCCCTGGACCGCGCCGTCGAGGTCGATCCACTGCGTACGGAAGGCGTCGACCACGACCCAGACGAGCGCGGCGGCCGAGGCCGCGGCGACCGTGAGCGCGGCCCAGCGGTTGCCCGAATCGGCGTCCGGGGAGCGGCCGATGGGCGCCTTGGTGAGCATCAGCCCGAACAGGAGGAGCACGACGACCGAACCGACGTAGATCAGCACCTGCACCCAGGCGATGAACTCGGCGGTGAGCAGGAGGTACTCGACGGCGAGTCCGCCGAGCGCGACGACCAGCCACAGCGCGGCGTGCACCAGCTGCTTCGTGGTGACGGTGACGATCGCGGCAGCGAGCGTCGCGATGCCCACGAGGACGAAGGCGATCTCCACGCCGGTGGGCGACAGGAAGCCCTGGGGAGCACTGGCGGCGAGCGGGGCGGTAATGGCGAGGGTCATGCCTGGTCCTCCTCCCCCGGCTCGGGCGCGGCGGCGGACTCCTGGGCGGCCGCGGCCTGTTCGGCGGCGAGCTTCTCGGCGGCCTTGCGGGCGGCGGCGAGTTCCTTGGGCTCCTCGGCACCCTCGTCGAGCGCCGGGGGCGCGGGCACGGTCCACATCCACTCGCGGAGCTTGTCGCGCTCGTGGGTGAGTTCGTGGATGTCCGTCTCCGCGTACTCGAACTCCGGTGACCAGAAGAGCGCGTCGAAAGGACAGACCTCGATGCAGATACCGCAGTACATGCAGAGCGAGAAGTCGATGGCGAAGCGGTCGAGGACGTTGCGGCTGCGCTCGCGGCCGCCGGGCGTCGCGGCCGGGACCGTCTCCTTGTGGGAGTCGATGTAGATGCACCAGTCGGGGCACTCGCGCGCGCAGAGCATGCAGACCGTGCAGTTCTCCTCGAACAGGCCGATCACGCCGCGCGTGCGGGGCGGGAGTTCGGGCTGGACGTCGGGGTACTGCGCGGTGACGGTCTTCTTCGTCATCGTGCGCAGGGTGACGGCGAGGCCCTTGGCCAGGCCGCTGCCGGGGATCGGAGCCATCAGTTGATCGCCACCTTCACGATGCCGGTGAGCGCGATCTGCGCGAGCGCGAGCGGGACGAGGACGGTCCAGGCGAGCTTCTGCAGCTGGTCCTCGCGCAGGCGTGGGTAGCTCACGCGGAGCCAGATCACGAGGAAGGCGAGGATCGCGGTCTTGAGGAGGGTCCACAGCCAGCCGAGCCCGTCGGCGCCGAACGGACCGTGCCAGCCGCCGAGGAAGAGGACGGTGGTCAGGCCGCACAGGACGACGATGCCCGCGTACTCGGCGAGGAGGAACAGCGCGAACCGCAGACCCGTGTACTCGGTGTACGCGCCGAAGATGATCTCCGAGTCGGCGACCGGCATGTCGAAGGGCGGGCGCTGGAGTTCGGCGAGCCCGGCCACGAAGAACACCAGGGCGCCGACGATCTGCCAGGGCAGCCACCACCACTCGAAGGCGTTCAGGATGCCGGGCAGCGAGACGGTGCCGGCGGCCATCGCGACCGAGGCCGCGGCGAGCAGCATCGGCAGCTCGTACGCGAGGAGTTGGGCGGCGGTGCGCAGACCGCCGAGGAGGGAGAACTTGTTGGCCGAGGCCCAGCCGGCCATCAGCGAACCGAGCACCCCGACGCCCATCACGGCGAGCACGAAGAAGATGCCGGCGTCGACGACCTGACCGACCGCACCCTCACCGGGTCCGATCGGGATCGCGACCAGGACGAGGAGGTACGGCAGCAGGGCGACGGCGGGGGCGAGCTGGAAGACGCGCCGGTCGGCCGCGGCCGGGACCACGTCCTCCTTCTGCGCGAACTTGACCCCGTCGGCGACGAGCTGGGCCCAGCCGTGGAACCCGCCCGCGTACATCGGTCCGAGCCGTCCCTGCATATGGGCCATGACCTTGTGCTCGGTCTGCCCGACGATCAGCGGGAAGGTCAGGAACACGACGAAGACGACGATCAGTCGCAGGGCGACGTCGAGTACGTCGTTCATGCGCGGTCGCCTCCGGCGGGGGGTTCGGGGGTGGGGTCGGGAGTGGAGTCGGGTTCGGTGTCGGGGGTGGGGTCGGTGTCAGGCGTGGGATCGCGTTCAGGTTCGGGGGTGGGGCGGGCTTCGCCGGTTCCGGTTCCGGTGCCGGGTTCGGTGGGAGCGGCCGGCGGCTCGTCGGCGGGGGCAGGGGTGACTGTCTCGGCTGCCTTGCCGTCAGTGGCGGGTCCGCTGTCGGTGGCCGCCTTGCCGCCGGTGGTCTGCGGGCTCTCCGGACTGTCCGCGTCCGCGAACGCCGGGCGGGCGTTGTGCCAGGGTGCGTCGGACGAACGGGCCGGGCGGGCCGTCGCCGGTCCCGTCGCGGCGTCCCCCGCGGGTGGCTGTGCGGCCCCGGTGGACGGCTGGGCGGTGCCGGTCGCCTCGCCCTCGGCCTGCTGGCTCGCCGAACCCTGGCTCGCACTCCGGTTGCGCCGCGGTGCGGCCGTACCGGACTGGCCAGCCTGGCCTGCTGTACCCGCCTGGCTCGCCGAGCCTTCGTTCACGCTCCGGTTCCGGCGCGGACGCGGGGCCGCGCCCTCCGCCGGTGCCCCGAAAGCGGTGGCCGGACCCTGCGTCTCCGCAGCCGCCGCCTGGCTGGCCGAGCCTTCGCTCGCGCTGCGCGCCCGCCGTACGGGCCGCTCTCCTGCAGCCGCAGCCGCAGCCCCTGCACCCGCAGCACCCGCGCGCGCACCGGCGCCCGCGGCCCGCCCCGCACCCCGCGCCGGACGCGCGGGCGCGGGCGGGAGCTGGCCCTTCAGCGGGCCCCACTCGTTCGGATCGGGCACGCCCGGGGGCAGCATCTGCCGCCGCTTCGGGCCGCCGTGCTCCGACTCCCCCGGCTCCTTCGCACCCGGCCACGCCTTGACGACCCGTGCCGCGAGCACGAAGTCCTTGCGCAGCGGGTGGCCTTCGAAGCCCTCGGGAAGAAGGAGCGGGTCGAGGCCCGGGTGGTCGGTGAAGTCGATGCCGAACATCTCGTGCGTCTCGCGCTCGTGCCACCCGGCGCCCGCGTACACCGTCACCGCCGACGCCAGCCGTGCGGCCGCGTGCGGGACCGTCGTACGGACGAGAAGACGGCGTACGGGGTGCAGAGCGACCACATGCGCGCAGACGCGGAAGCCCGTGCCGGGCTCGTCGACGGCGCTCAGCCAGTCGAAATACGTGCAGCCGAGGGTGGAGCGGGCCACCGTCAGGGCGTCGGTCCAGGAGTCGGCGGGGACGTCGACCGTCAGGAGGTCGTACGCCTCCTCGGCCGTCGCGTCCGGGCCGAAGAGCTCGGTCACCTCGCCGGGCAGCCAGCCGGTCACCGGTCCCCCTCCCCCGAACCGGAACCGACGGCGGGCGGCGTCACCAGGCCGCTCTGCAGCGCGGCGGTCGAGGCGGGCGTGTACCGCTCGCCCAGCGACTCGCGCGCGATCTTCTCCTGCAGTTTGAGGATGCCCTGCAGCAGCGCCTCGGGCCGCGGCGGGCAGCCGGGCACGTACACGTCGACGGGGATGATCTGGTCGACGCCCTTGGTGACGGAGTACGAATCCCAGTACGGACCGCCGCAGTTGGAGCAGGCGCCGAAGGAGATCACGTACTTCGGCTCGGGCATCTGCTCGTAGAGCCGCTTCACGGCGGGAGCCATCTTGTCGGTCACCGTGCCGGACACGATCATCAGGTCCGCCTGCCGCGGCCCCGGCGCGAACGGAATCACGCCGAGCCGGATGAAGTCGTGGCGCGCCATGGACGCGGCGATGAACTCGATGGCGCAGCAGGCGAGACCGAAGTTGAAAACCCACAGGCTGTAGCGGCGGCCCCAGTTGAGGACCACCTTCATGGGCTGCGGCGCCAGGCGCGCCAGCGGCCCGAGCTTCGGTGCCGGCAGGTCCACGGGCTGCGAGCCGGTACCGGAAGGCGAACCGGTACCGGACTGCGAGCCGATGCTGGACGGCGAACCGGTGCCGGACGGCGAGCCCGCGCCGGACTGCGGTCGGGGTGTCACGCCCATGTGAGGACGCCCTTCTTCCATGCGTACAGCAGGCCGATGGTGAGGAAGCCCAGGAAGATGAACATCTCCACGAGCGTCGCCCAGCCGTATCCGCTTGCGGCGAAGACCGTGGCCCAGGGGAACAGGAAGATGGAGTCCACGGCGAAGATCACGTACAGGAAGGCGTAGACGTAGTAGCGGACCTGGGTGTGGGCCCAGCCCTCGCCCACGGGGTCGACCCCGCACTCGTACGTCAGGAACTTCTCCTGCGTCGGTACGACGGGCCGCAGCAGCTTGCCCGCGCCGAAGGCGACCGCGACGAACAGGACGCCGACGACGGCGAGCAGGCCGACCACCGCGTAACTGTCGAAATACTCCGCGGCGAGAAGCGGTGAACTACTCGTGGGTTCCGGCACGTCCGGACCTCGCTCCCTCATCCCGCTGCGGCTGGCTGCGCCCCGTTCGACGATCTGTACGCACGGGAGTCTAGGGGTTGCCCCTTGCGGGGTGAGCAGGCCGTCGGCAGCGGGGTGGGGTTTTCCCCAGTTGATCCGTGCGGCGGACCTCATGGCACGGGCGCGCGCGAGACGGCACGCTTGGCGGCATGACCACACGTACCGCCGTCTCGCAGGGCAGCGACCGCCTGCCGCCTGCGCGTTTCGCCTTCGACCGCCAGACCTGGAAGGAGATCGCCCATCTTCTGATCAACCTTCCGGCGTCGCTGGTCGGCTTCGTGTACGTGGTGACGATGCTGTTCGCCGGCGGCATGCTGTCGATCACGGTGATCGGTCTGCCGGTGCTCGCGCTCGGCCTGGCGGGCGCGCGGCTGCTCGGTCGGTGGGAGCGCGGTCGCGCCCGGGGCCTCCTGGGCCTGCACATCGACGAGCCGAGTCCGCTGCCCCGCCGGGGCGAGAGCCTGATCGCCCGGGTGTGGAACGGGCTGAAGGACCCGGTCGGCTGGCGCACGGTCCTGTACGAGTTCATACGGCTGCCCTGGGGTGTGTTCACCTTCGTGCTGACGCTGGCCTCGCTGTTCGTGCTGTGGCCCGTCCTGCCGTTCATCGCGCGGGCGCTGACCAACGCGGACCGGGCGATGGTGCGCGGACTGCTGTCCCCGTCCGACGAGTTGGAGCGGCGGATAGCGGAGCTGGAGTCGGACCGCGGGGTGGTCATCGACACCGCGGCGGCCGACCTGCGCCGGATCGAGCGCGATCTGCACGACGGCGCCCAGGCCCGGCTGGTGAATCTGGCGATGGGGCTCGGGCTCGCGAAGGAGAAGCTGCTCGAGGACCCGGACGCGGCGGCGTCGATGGTGGACGAGGCGCACGGCGAGGTGAAGCTGGCCCTGCAGGAGCTGCGGGATCTGGCCCGCGGGATCCACCCCGCGGTGCTGACCGACCGCGGCTTGGACGCCGCGCTGTCCTCGGTGTCCTCGCGGTGCACGGTGCCGGTGAAGGTCACGGTGGATCTGGCCGAGCGTCCCGCGCCGGCGATCGAGGGCATCGCGTACTTCACGGTCTCGGAGCTGCTGCAGAACGTCAGCAAGCACAGCGCCGCCAGGACGGCCTCGGTCGACGTCTGGCGCTCGGAGGACCGGCTGATGCTCCAGGTCACGGACGACGGCAAGGGCGGCGCCGGCCTGGAGGGCGGCACCGGCATGGCCGGCCTCGCGGAACGGCTGGGTGCGGTGGACGGCCTGTTCGTGGTGGATTCCCCGGAGGGCGGTCCGACGGTGGTGACGGCCGAGGTGCCGTGGCGTGACAGGGAGCGGGAGCGGGACGAAAGCCGGGGCTAGGCCCTGGGACCGGGCCCAGGCTTGGCCCGAGGCGACCAGAGCCCCACCCCACCCCAGCCGCGCCCACCCCCGCACCGCCCACCAGAGCACCACCCCAGCCGCGCCCCACCCCACCCCAGAGGTAGGGATAACCCCCCTCCGAAGACGGAGACGGGCCACATGGTGTGCCGCGTCCCGAAAAGCGAGTCTGGATACGTCGCAGAGGACCGCACCGAGGAGAACGGACGAAGCCGATGGCTACCGAGTACGGACACCGGACCTGGTCCCAGTTCGCGGACGACGGGTACGGGGACGGGTACGGGGACCGGTACGGGAGCGGGCCGTCCGGGTCCCGGCGCGAGCCTGCCCGGCGCCACCTGCTGCCGCCCGTGCTGCGGGCGCCGGTCGAGGCGCGGACCTGGCGGGAGTTCGGCTATCTGCTGATCAGCCTCCCGATGTCGATCCTGACCTTCACGTACGCCGTCACGATGCTCTCGGTCGGCGCCGGTCTCCTGATCACCTTCATCGGCATCCCGGTGCTCGCGGCCGGCCTCGCCGGACTGCGCGGGCTCGGTGCCGTGGAGCGGGCGCGGGCGCGCGGGCTGCTCCACCTCGACGTGGAGAGCCCCGAGCCGCTGCGGCAGAAGAAGCAGGGCGCGCTGTCGTGGATGGGCGCGGTGCTCAAGAGCGGCTCGTCCTGGCGGCACGTCCTCTACTCGCTGCTGCACTTCCCGTGGGCGACGTTCGCGTTCGTGGTCGCGGTGACCTTCTGGACGACCGGCTGGGGACTGTTCACGTATCCGCTGTGGCAGTGGGTGTTCCCGATGTACACCGGGCAGGACGGCATCCAGCTGTACGGGGACGAGACGCACCAGTTCTATCTGGACAGCCCCTTCGAGATCGCGATCACCTGTCTGATCGGACTGCTGGTCGTGCTCGTGACGCCCTGGGTGATCCGCGCCCTGACCAGCGTGGACCGGCTGATGGTGCTCGGCCTGCTGGGCCCGTCCCGCCTGGTGACCCGGGTCGTGGAGCTGGAGTCGGACCGCGGCGTGGTCGTGGACACCGCGGCCGCCGACCTGCGCCGGATCGAGCGCGATCTGCACGACGGAGCGCAGGCCCGGCTGGTGAACCTCGCGATGGACCTGGGCCTGGCCAAGGAGAAGCTCAAGGAGGACCCGCAGGCCGCGGCACGGATGGTGGACGAGGCGCACGGCGAGGTGAAGACCGCGCTGCAGGAGCTGCGCGACCTGGCCCGGGGCATCCACCCCGCGGTGCTCACCGACCGCGGTCTGGACGCCGCGCTCTCCGCCCTCGCCGCGCGGTGCACGGTGCCGGTGCAGGTCGAGGTGGACCTGCCGTACCGGCCGGCGGCGGCCATCGAAGGGATCGCGTACTACACGGTCTCGGAGCTCCTGCAGAACGTGAGCAAGCACTCCCAGGCCCGGCGGGCCACGGTGGACGTGTGGAAGTCGGAGAACCGGCTGATGCTCCAGGTCATGGACGACGGCATCGGCGGGGCCGGGCTCGGTCAGGGCTCGGGTCTGAGCGGGCTCGCGGAGCGGCTCGACGCGGTGGACGGCGTGCTGGCGATCGACTCGCCGAAGGGCGGCCCGACCTCCATCACGGCGGAGCTGCCCTGGCGGGGCTGAGGTTCGGCGATGCCCCCGGCCCGGAGCGGGCCGGGGGCTTTCGCCTGCGGCGGGCTTCTCCGCCACCCCGCCCCTTCCCGCAACCGACGGAGCCGCCCCGGGCCCCGCAACCCGGCCTCACACCGCGCCGAACCCTGGGATGATGGGCGAGGGCTCGGAGAGCCCGAAAAGCCTGGGGGGACGGACGGATCGTGGAGGACAGGGTGCGGGTGGTCATCGCCGAGGATTCAGTGCTGCTCAGGGAGGGCCTGACCCGGTTGCTGACCGACCGCGGACATGACGTGGTGTCCGGTGTGGGCGACGGCGAGGCGCTGATCAAGACCGTCGACGAGCTCGCGGGCCAGGACAGCCTTCCTGACGTGGTCGTCGCGGACGTACGGATGCCGCCGACCCACACCGACGAGGGGGTGCGCGCCGCGGTCCATCTGCGCGGCAAGTACCCGGATCTGGGGGTCCTGGTCCTTTCGCAGTACGTGGAGGAGCAGTACGCCACCGAGCTCATCGCCGGCTCCAGCCGCGGCGTCGGCTATCTGCTCAAGGACCGGGTCGCGGAGGTACGGGAGTTCGTCGACGCCGTCGTGCGCGTCGCCCGGGGCGGCACCGCGCTCGACCCCGAGGTCGTCGCCCAGCTGCTCGGCCGCAGCCGCAAGCAGGACGTGCTCGCCGGGCTTACGCCGCGCGAGCGCGAGGTACTCGGACTGATGGCCGAAGGCCGGACCAACTCGGCGATCGCGAGGCAGCTGGTGGTGAGCGACGGAGCAGTCGAGAAGCACGTGAGCAACATCTTCCTGAAGCTCGGTCTGTCACCTAGTGACGGGGATCACCGTCGCGTTCTGGCGGTCCTCACCTACCTCAATTCGTAGCGACCTGACACCCTGTCAGATACGGGCACGGAAGCCGCCGGCCCCGGGTGCGAAATCCCAGGCGGGACCGGAGGCCTAGAACCAAAGGACGAGCGCAGCGCGTCCCAGCGAAGGGCAGTGAAGGGCCGGGGGGTGATCGAAATGGGGACAAAACCGGGCGACAGCCTGTCTCATCCGACCGTCCACCATCTGAGCACCCCGAGGAAGGCGACCCTTACCGACGTAGGGTGGCCCTGGAAGGACCGGTCGGCCGGTCGCTTCCCGTGCCACAGCCTCGAGGGAGGTCCAGTTCAGTGACCAGCCAGGTCAGTAGCCCAGCCGAGCAGGCCGACGGGACCGTTGCCGGTGACGTAGTCGGTGACGTGGTCGGCGAGCAGCGCAAACCGTCCACGGAAAAAGAGGTCCGCCGTCTGGACCGGGTGATCATCCGGTTCGCGGGCGACTCGGGCGACGGCATGCAGCTGACGGGTGACCGCTTCACCTCCGAGACGGCATCCTTCGGCAACGACTTGTCCACGCTGCCGAACTTCCCGGCCGAGATCCGCGCCCCCGCCGGCACGCTCCCCGGTGTCTCGTCGTTCCAGCTGCACTTCGCCGACCATGACATCCTCACCCCGGGTGACGCCCCGAACGTGCTGGTCGCGATGAACCCGGCTGCTTTGAAGGCGAACATCGGGGATGTGCCGCGCGGCGCCGAGGTCATCGTCAACACCGACGAGTTCACCAAGCGGGCGATGCAGAAGGTCGGTTACGACACCTCGCCGTTGGAGGACGGCTCGCTCGACGGCTACAGCGTGCATCCGGTGCCGCTGACCACGCTGACCGTCGAGGCGCTGAAGGACTTCGATCTGTCGCGCAAGGACGCGGGCCGGTCGAAGAACATGTTCGCGCTCGGTCTGCTGTCGTGGATGTATCACCGTCCGACCGAGGGCACGGAGACCTTCCTCAAGCAGAAGTTCGCCAAGAAGCCCGAAATCATGAAGGCCAACCTGGCGGCGTTCCGGGCGGGCTGGAACTTCGG
>NZ_FNFF01000034.1 GCF_900100315.1 Streptomyces indicus | reverse complement strand
GGGAAGTTCGGCAGCGTGGACAAGTCGTTGCCGAAGGATGCCGTCTCGGAGGTGAAGCGGTCACCCGTCAGCTGCATGCCGTCGCCCGAGTCGCCCGCGAACCGGATGATCACCCGGTCCAGACGGCGCACCGTCTTTCCGGCTGTCTTGCCGCTCTTTCCTTTGCTTTCCAGTGCCAGAACGGCCACCGGCCGCCCCCTTTCCTAGACGTCGCGGACGCCGCATGCGCAGCGAAGCCGACTGCCACCGCACGGTAGGAGGGGGGACTTGTGACTGGCCAAAGCATCCGCCCGCAACGCGGCCCGCCACCGCGCACGCAATCGCACCTCGAAGCAGGGCCCGCATACGGCCGCAGGGCGGGCGCACAGCGCAAGCGGACCTTTAGAACCGGCCAGCACGCTGCTGGCGAACGGCAGCCGCGAGCGTTGTACGGACACCCTCAAGGAAGGCCAGCGATGCGTATTCTCTTCAACGTCTTTCCGGCATCGTCACATGTATATCCAGTCGTCCCCCTGGCATGGGCACTGCAGAGCGCCGGCCACGAAGTCGTGATGGCCACCTCCGAGGCCGGACTCGACCCGAAGTTGTTCACGAACATCGCCTCGGCCGGCCTCACCGCGGTGTCACTGGGCGGCAAGGAGGAACTCGCCGACTCGCTGGCACCCCTGCTCGCTGCCGCGAACCGCCCCGACCGGCGTACCGCGTCGATCGACCCGGACGACGACAACGCCTGGCGCACCTGCCGGGACATGCTGCTCGACCTGCTCGACGCGCACTACCCGCCCGAGCCAGTCGGCGGCGACCGCCGGCCCGTCCTGGACACGTTGGTGGACTTCGCCCGGGACTGGCGCCCGGACCTGGTGCTGTGGGACCCGCTGGCTCCCACCGGCGCGGTGGCCGCACGCGCCTGCGGCGCCGCCCACGCCCGCCTCCTGTTCGGCATGGACAACGTCGGTCTGGTCCGTGCCAACACGCAGCAGGAGCTGGCCGATCCGTCCTCCGGCCTCACCGACGACCCGTGGATGCGGTGGCTGGAGCCGGTGCTGGAGCGCTACGGCCTGGACTTCACCGAGGAGACGCTGCTCGGCCAGTGGACCATGGACCTGACTGCGGCACGGATGCAGTACCCGCTGGATCTGAGGTACGTACCGGTCCGCTGGATCCCGTACAACGGCGGCAGCACGCTTCCGCAGTGGCTGCACACCCGGCCCGAGCGGTCCCGGGTGGTGTTCACACTCGGCCAGACCCGCCGGCTTCTGGACGGCCCGCAAGGCGGCTTCCCGCTGCGGGAGTTCTTCGACTCCGTGGCCGACCTGGACCTGGAAATGGTCGCCACGCTGAACAGCGACCAACTGGCCACCGTGGGGGAGCTTCCGGACAACATCCGCGCCATCGGATACGTGCCGCTCAACCAGCTGCTGCCCACCAGTTCGGCCGTCATCCACCACGGAGGCGGAGGCACCTCCGGTGCCTGCGTGGCCTTCCAGGTACCGCAGCTGATCGTGCCGATCCCGCTGTGGGACGAGAAGGTCATCGCGCAGTACATCAGCGGCCGGGGCGCGGGACTGATCGCCGACCCCGCGGCAATCGACGTCGACAGCATGCGGAAAGACCTCGTCCGGCTGATAACGGAACCGTCATTCCGGACCGGAGCCCGCGACCTGTACGAGGACATGCTGGCCGCCCCGGCACCGAAGGACGTGGTTCCGATCCTGGAAAGGCTGACCACGGAGCATCGCGGCTGAAAAGCAGCACACACGAAGTGAGAGGACCACAATGAAAGCTCTGGTGTTGGCCGGCGGATCGGGCACCCGTCTCCGGCCTTTCAGCTATTCGATGCCCAAACAGCTCATCCCCATAGCGAACACGCCGGTCCTGGAATACGTCGTGCGGAACATCGCGGACCTGGGCGTGCACGAGATCGGCATCATCGTCAGCGGCCGGGACAACGAGATCCAGCAGGCCCTCGGAGACGGCTCGCGATTCGGAGCCCGGCTGACCTATATCCGCCAGGAGGACCCGCTCGGCCTTGCCCACACCGTCGCCATCGCCCGCGACTTCCTCGGCGACGACGACTTCGTCATGTACCTGGGCGACAACATGCTGCCCGACGGAATCTCCGACATCGCCGAGGATTTCGCCGCCTGCCGCCCCGCAGCCCACGTCGTGGTGCGCAAGGTCGCCGACCCGCGTGCGTTCGGCGTGGCCGAACTGGGGCCCGGCGGCGAGGTCCTGCGCCTGGTGGAGAAGCCGCAGCAGCCACGCAGCGACCTCGCCCTGATCGGCGTGTACTTCTTCACCGCCGCGATACACCAGGCGATCGCGGCCATCACGCCCAGCGCCCGCGGCGAACTCGAGATCACCGATGCCATCCAGTGGCTGGTCGCCAACGGCGCCGACGTACGGGCAAGCCAGTACGAGGGCTACTGGAAGGACACCGGCAAGGTCGGGGACGTCCTGGCGTGCAACGCACGCATCCTGGAAGACCTGCGGCCCTCCGTGGAGGGCGTGGTCGACGAGACCAGCGTGCTGGTGGGCCCGGTCGTCGTGGAAAAGGGCGCCCGCATCGTGCGCTCCCGCATCGAAGGCCCGGCCATCATCGGCGCGGGCACCGTGGCCGAGGACAGCCACATCGGCCCGCACACCTCCGTGGGACGCGGCTGTGCGGTCGTGCAGAGCCGGCTGGCACGCTCCATCGTCCTGGACGGAGCCTCCGTCACCGGCGTCCAGGGCCTGCACAGCTCCCTCGTCGGCCGCTCCGCCTCCGTCGGCATCACCACGCAGAGCACGGACCGCTACCGCCTGGTCGTCGGCGACCACACCCAAGTGGAAGTTGCGGCATGAAGATCCTGGTCACCGGTGGAGCTGGATTCATAGGCTCCAACTTCGTCCGCAACCTTCTCGCCAACACCTATACGGGCTGGGAGAACGCCCAGGTCACCGTCCTGGACAAGCTGACCTACGCAGGCAACCGCAGCAACCTGCCGGCCGCACACCCGCGCCTGGAGTTCGTCCGCGGCGACATCTGCGACGCGCCACTGCTGCGCGAACTGCTGCCCGGACACGACGCCGTGGTGCACTTCGCCGCGGAATCCCACGTGGACCGCTCACTGGCCGACGCCGGAGAGTTCTACCGCACCAACGTCCTGGGCACCCAGACACTGCTCCACGCCGTCCTGGACAGCGGTGTCCAGCGCGTGGTGCACGTCTCCACCGACGAGGTGTACGGCTCGGTGGACGAAGGCTCCTGGACCGAGGACTGCCCGCTGCTGCCCAACAGCCCCTACGCAGCCTCCAAAGCCTGCTCCGACCTGGTCGCCCGCACCTACTGGACCACACACCGGCTGAACCTGTCCGTCACCCGCTGCTCCAACAACTACGGGCCGTACCAGCACCCCGAGAAGCTCATCCCGCTGTTCGTCACCAACCTGCTCGAAGGAAAGCAGGTGCCGCTGTACGGCGACGGACGCAACATCCGCGAATGGCTGCACGTGGACGACCACTGCCGCGGCATCCACCTCGTACTCGACCACGGCCGGCCCGGCGAGATCTACAACATCGGCGGCGGCAACGACCGCACCAACCGCGCCATCACCGAGCACCTGCTCGAGCTGACCGGCCTGGGCCAGGAGATGATCCGCCACGTCGCCGACCGCGAGGCACACGACCTGCGGTACGCCATCGACGACTCCAAGATCCGCGAAGAACTGGGCTATGCGCCGCTGACCGGCTTCGAGGACGGCCTGGCCGCCACGGCGAAGTGGTACCGCGACAACCCGGGCTGGTGGAAGTCCGCCAAGTACCAAACCGAAAGCGCAGCCGGCTGAAAACGGCGCAGCCGCCGGGCCCGGGCGCCACGGAGCCCGGCGGCTCGGCCACGAGCGCCGCACCGCTTTCGGAGCGGACGCCGCAGCGCACCTTCGATGCCTCGTTACGCAACCTGTTCGCGACCACGGCGCCGGCCAACAGAAGGGGAACGACGATGACCGACAACAAGGACATCGTGCTGGATGCGGTCCGCCGATACCACCGGCAGACCGCAGCAGACGAAGGGTTCAAGCCCGGCGTGACGGAGATCTGGCCGTCCGGCGCGGTTCTGGACGAAGAGGACCGGGTCGCCATCGTCGAGGCCGCGCTCACCCTGCGTATCGCAGCCGGCCCCAGCGCCAAGAAGTTCGAGTCCGACTTCGCCAAGCTCCTCAAGCGCCGCAAAGCCCACCTGACGAACTCGGGCTCGTCGGCGAACTTGCTCGCCCTGTCCGCCCTGACCTCGCCGACCCTCGGGGACAGGCGCCTGCAACCGGGGGACGAGGTCATCACCGTCGCGGCAGGATTCCCCACCACCGTGAACCCGATCCTGCAAAACGGGCTCATCCCCGTCTTCGTGGACGTGGACCTGCCGACGTACAACACCACGGCCGACCGGGTGGCCCAGGCGATCGGCCCCAGGACACGGGCCATCATCATCGCTCACGCACTCGGCAACCCCTTCGAAGTCGCCGAGGTGGCCCAACTCGCCAAGGACCACGACCTCTTCTTCGTCGAGGACAACTGCGACGCCGTCGGCACCACCTACGACGGCCGGATCACCGGCACCTTCGGCGACATGAGCACGGTCAGCTTCTACCCCGCGCACCACCTGACCATGGGCGAAGGCGGCTGCGTCCTCACCGACAACCTCCGCCTGGCCCGCGTGGTGGAATCACTGCGCGACTGGGGACGCGACTGCTGGTGCGAACCGGGCAAGAGCAACACCTGCTTCAAACGGTTCGACTACCAAATGGGCAACCTGCCCGCCGGATACGACCACAAGTACATTTTCTCCCACGTCGGTTACAACCTGAAGGGCACCGACATCCAGGCCGCACTGGGCCTGACACAACTCGCCAAGCTCGACACCTTCATCGAGGCACGCCGCCGCAACTGGCGCCGGCTCCGCGAAGGCCTGGACGGCCTTCCCGGCCTGCTGCTGCCCGAGCCGACCCCGCGGTCCGAACCGAGCTGGTTCGGCTTCGTCCTCACCGTCGACCCACAGGCCCGCTTCACGCGCGCCGAACTGGTCGCACACCTGGAAGAACGCAAGATCGGAACCCGACGGCTGTTCTCCGGCAACCTCACCCGGCAGCCCGCCTACATCGGCCGCCCCCACCGCATCGTCGGCGACCTCACCAACAGCGACATCATCACCGAACACACCTTCTGGATCGGCGTCTACCCAGGGCTCACGGACGAAATGCTCGACTACATGGTCACCACCATCAAGGAATTCGTAGCCGTGCGCGGCTGAAAACCTGCCGCACCCACACCACCACAAGCCAGGGGAGTCACGCCGATGCCGTCCCACGTTCTGCAAAGGCGCACGGTCTCGAGCCTGCCGGCACGAATCGCCGCATCCGCCGCCACCACCGACGGAGCACACCTGCCCACCAAACACTTCGACAACTGGCTGGCCGAACGACGCAAAGCCCATGTCTTCCAGGTGGACCGCATACCGTTCGCAGAAATGGACGGCTGGTCATTCCAGGAACACACCGGGAACCTGGTGCACCACAGCGGCCGCTTCTTCACCGTCGAAGGCCTGCACTTCACCGAAGACGGCCAGCCCCACGGCGACGGCCCGCACCGCGACTGGTACCAGCCCATCATGCGGCAGCACGAGGTCGGCATCCTCGGCATCCTCGCCAAGGAACTCGACGGAGTACTGCACTTCCTGATGCAGGCGAAGATGGAACCGGGCAACCCCAACCTGCTCCAGCTCTCACCCACCGTCCAGGCCACCCGCAGCAACTACACCAAGGCCCACCAAGGCGGAGACGTCAAGTACATCGACCACTTCGTCGGGCCCGACCGCGGCCAGGTCATCGTGGACGTGCGCCAGTCCGAGCACGGCTCATGGTTCTTCCAGAAAACCAACCGCAACATGGTCGTGGAAACCACCGGCGACGTGCCCCTGCTCGACGACTTCTGCTGGCTCACCCTCGGCCAGATCAACGAACTGCTGCACCGCGACAACGTGATCAACATGGACTCGCGCACCGTCCTGTCATGCCTGCCCGCCGGCGACACCTCGCACGACGCCCTGCTCCGCGACACCGAACTGCTCTCCTGGATCACCGGCGAACGCACCCGCCACTGCGTACGCACCGAGCAGGCCCCACTGCACCACCTCCCCGGCTGGAAACGCCACGCCAGCGCGATCGAACACGAAACAGGCCGCTACTTCAACGTCGTAGCAGTCTCCGCACACGCAGAAAACCGCGAGGTCACCGGCTGGACCCAGCCCCTGTTCGAGCCCGCAGGACCCGGCATCCTCGCCCTGCTCACTCGCGAAATCGAAGGCACCCCCCACGTGCTCGTCCAAGCCCGCGTCGAACCCGGCCTCCGCGACACCATCGAACTGGGACCGACCGTGCAGTACACCCCGCACAACCACGACCCGCAGGCAGAACACCACCCCCCGTTCGCGGAATCGGTCCTGCGCGCCCCCGCCGACCGCATCCGCTACGACGTCGTCCACGCCGAAGAAGGAGGCCGCTTCCTCAACGCCGAGAGCCGCTGCCTCATCGTCGACACGGACGCCCCCCTGGACCCGCCCCCCGGCTACGCCTGGGCCACCCCCCAACAACTCACCTCCCTGTCCCAGCACAGCCACTACCTCAACGTCCAGGCCCGCACCATGCTCGCCTGCCTCAACGCGACCAAGACCACCACCCCATGACCACCCCCCTGCGCGTGGGGGTGATCGGATGCGCGGACATCGCGATACGCCGGATGCTTCCCGCCTTCGCCACCAGCCCCGACATCGAGATCGCGGCAGTGGCCAGCCGCAACCTGAACAAGGCGCGCGACCTCGCCGAGCACTACCAGTGCCGCGCCGTCCACGGATACGCAGAACTCCTGGAACTGGACGACCTCCACGCCGTCTACATCCCGCTGCCCGCCGCCCTGCGCCCCCGATGGGTCGAAGCGGCACTGCGCACCGGCCGACACGTCCTCGCCGAAAAACCCCTGTCCACCCAGTACACCTGCACCCGAGACCTGCTCGAACTCGCCGCCTCCCGTGACCTGGTCCTCATGGAGAACATCATGTTCATCCATCACCCCCGGCACGCAGCCGTACGGCACCTGATCACGGACGGAGCCCTGGGCGAACTGCGCTCATTCCACGCAGCCTTCACCATCCCACCGCTCGCCGACAGCGACATCCGATACCGGCCCGACCTCGGCGGCGGAGCGTTGACGGACGTCGGGATCTACCCCCTGCGCGCCGCCCTGCACCTCCTGGGCCCCCGACTCGACCTCATCGGCGCGAGCCTCGCCCAGGGAGCGGGACGACAGGTCGACACCTCCGGCGCCGCACTGCTGCGCACCCCCGGCGGCGTCACCGCCCAGATCACCTTCGGCATGGAGCACACCTACCACTCCGCCTACGAACTACGAGGCAGCCAGGGCAGCCTGACCGTCGACCGGGCCTTCACCCCACCCGCCGACCACACCCCCGTCATCACCCTCCACCGCGGCACCACGACCGAAGAGATCCGCCTGCCCCCGCACGACCAAGTAGCCGCCACCGTAACGGCCTTCACCGCCGCCATCCGCACCGCAGCCCCACCGGACACCGACGCCACCCTGCGCCAGTCACACCTCCTCACCCAGATCAGCCGCACCGCCCCCTACACCGCTCACACGAACGGCTCCCCCCGAAAGGCCGACGACCACTGACATACGCCCCCCCGCCACAGAGGCGAAGTCCCCGACGAAGGACACCCCGCCATGACCGACACCCACCCCGCAACCACCCACGCCACCGCACCGGAACAGCACCCCCACCCCTCCCCGCGAACGGCCGCGCCCACCCCGGCCATCCCCGTGGAACGCCTGCAGTCCCTGCTGAGCGGCACCGAACTGCGCCAGTGGCTGGCCGGCGTCTCCTGCGCCGAGGGCGCAGCAGCCGAAGCGCTGCTGCGCCACCTCGTCCAGACGCCCTGACGCCGAGGTACACACCATGACCACGACCCACCAGCACCCCCCGCCCCCAACCACCGGCACCGACCACCACCCCGCACGATGGGGAATCGTCGCCCTCGCCTTCCTCACCATCCTCCTCGACGGATACGACACCGCCGCACTCGGCTTCGCCGTGCCCACCATCGCGGAGCAATGGAACCTCGACGAATCAGCGTTCACCCCCGCCCTGGCGATCACGAACCTCGGCGTGGTGATCGGATACCTGTGCTCCGGCCGGGCCGCCGCGCGCTTCGGACACAAACACCTGGTCGTCACAGGAACCGCAGCATTCGCAGCCGGCTCGGCACTCACCGCGCCCGCAGACACCATGACCACCCTCTGCGCAGCCCGCCTGCTGACCGCCCTCGGCCTCGGCATCGTGCTGCCCTCCTGCGTCGCACTCGCCGCCGACAACGTGCCCCCGGCACGCCGGGAAACGGTCAGCATCGCAGTCGTCCTGGCCATCGCCGTCGGCGCCGTCATCGGAGGCCTGGCCAGCACACCCCTGGTCGAGACCTACGGCTGGACCTCCCTCTTCTGGGCAGGCGCCGCCCTGCCCGCCCTGCTGGTCCCCCTGCTGGCACGCGGACTGCCCTCCGACCCCACCCCCCGCACCACCGCACCGACCCACACGACCGACCCCGCCATCCGACGCCTCTTCGCACACGGCACGGCCAAGTGGACCATCCTCCTGTGGTGCCTCGCCCTGCTCATGTACGCCACGAACTACGCCCTGCTCACCTGGCTGCCGACCCTGCTCACCAGGGGATACGGCTTCACCGCCGCACAAGCCCCCATAGGCGTGTCGATGATCGCCACGGGCGGAGTCCTCGGCGGGCTGATACTGATCCCGCTCTGCTCCCGATTCGGAACAGCCCGCGCCCTGGCCGCGATGGTGGTCGCCGGCGCCGCCTTCCTCATCACCGCCGCCCAAGCAGACGCCAGCCGCACCATCCTGCTGGCCCTGCTCACCGCAGCCGGCGCCGGCATCGTCGCCGGCGTACTCGGCCAGACAGCCCTCGCCGTAGCGCTCTACCCCACCACCACCCGCACCACCGGCATCGCCTGCGCCGCCGCACTGGGCCGCATCGGCTCCATCATCGGCCCCGCCGCCTGCGGAGGCCTCCTCGCGCTCGATATCCCCAGCCGCACCATCCTGCTGCTGTCCGCGCTACCAGTGACCCTCGGAGCCGTCCTGGCCTTCACATTCGTCCTACGCGCCCACCGCACCGCAAAACCCGCCCGACCCGACAGCGAGTGAAAAGCCGCCGGGGCAGAAGCGAACGCGGGGCAGACCGGTGCCCGCGCCCTGCCCGTCGCGGGCAGTTCAGTCGTTGCCGACAGGACCTGCAGCGATCACCGTGTCAAGGATGCCTTGCGACGCCTGCAACTCCTTGATCGCATCCGTGATACGCCCGCGCTCACGGCGCAGTTGTGCCACCAGCTCCGGGCAGACCGGCGTGAGGGTCGTGCCGTCATCGCGGATGCACGGCAGCACTTGGGCGATGGTGGCGGTCGGCAGGCCGGCAGCCAGCAGGGTGCGGATACGCCGGACAGCAGCGACGTCCGAGTCGGCGTAGACGCGGTAGCCGCTGGCCAGCCGCGCCGGCGTCAGCAGGCCTTGTTCCTCGTAGTAGCGCAGCAGCCGTTCGCTGACCCCAGTCCGGCGGACCATCTCCCCGATGCGCATGTGATCTGCACCTCACCGCATTGACTCTCACACCAATGTGAGACTTTAGCGTGCAGGTCATGACCACCAGGACCGCGCTCGCAGCGACCGCCACCGCAAACCACACCACCAACTCCCAACCCGGCGCCGCCGCCAGGGCCCGGCTCGCCGCCCCGCCCTGACCGGCGCCCGGACACAACGCCGCGTCACCAAGGGCGCCGCCTCGACGCGACGACAGCCCCGTGCCGGCGACAGCGCCGCGCCGACGAAGCGCGCACTCGCCGCCACCGCGCCCACCCGCCCCCACCCCTCACCAGGCAGTGCTCACCAACTGCCGGGAGCACGAAGGAAAAACACGCACATGCCCCCTGCTCTGCCCGCTTCCCGCCTCGGCCGGACCGTACGCGGCAGCGGCCCCGCCCTGCTCCTGGCCCACGGCGCCGGCGGCGGCATCGACGCCAACTACGGCCCCATCATGGACAGTCTGACCGCCCGGCACACCGTGATCGGCCCCGACTACCCCGGCTCCGGCCGCACCCCCCGCGCCCAGGCGCCACTCGCCCTGAACGGCCTCGCCGACGAACTCGTCGCCACCGCCGTCGAAGAGGGCCACGACACCTTCGCCATCACCGGCTACTCCCTCGGCACCCCGGTCGCGATCCGGGCCGCCACCCGCCACCCCGACCGTGTCACCGCCCTCGTCCTGACCGCCGGCTTCGCCCACCCCAACCCGCGCTTCCTCCTCGCCGCCCGGCTCTGGCGCGACCTGCTGCGCGCAGGAAACCTCGAGCAACTGGCCGCTTTCCTCACACTGATCGGCCTCAGCACGCCCGCCCTGGACACCCTCGGCCACGACGACCTCGACACCGCACTGAAAACCACCGCGGTCACCATCCCGCCCGGCACACCCGACCACCTGGACCTGCTCATCGACCACATCGACGTCCGAGCCGACCTCGCCGCGCTGAACCTGCCGACCCTCGTCATCTCCACCACACTCGACCAGTTGGTGACCCCACACCACCACCGCCAACTCGCCCACGGCATCCCCCACGCCCGCTACGCCGAGATCACCACCGGGCACCTGCCGTTCGTGGAACAGCCCGAGCAATGGGCCACGCTCATCCGCGATTTCCTCCACGTCAGCCACACCTGACAGCCGCCGAGGGATCGCCGGCACCTCCCGTGTGACGGCGAAAGATCCTTCCCCGGCAGGGTGGGGCCGCCCGCGCTGGGGCACAGCTGCACGCGTGTCGACGCGACGGGGGCCGGGCCGTCGTGAGTCTGCTGCTCCCGTTGCGTGCTCAGCACACCGCAGACTGTTCCGGGCGTGACACCTGGTTAACGGGGCTCGACGCCGGCGCGGACCTCGTGTGGATGGAGCGGGACAGAGGGCCGTCCCTCTCCATCCAGCTCACCGGCGAGCGTGACGTGTCCTGTGGGTGGCCGTAGAGGACGAGGCGGGGGCCATGGTCACCGTGCGGGTGCTGCTCGCCCCGCCCGACGACTGGATCGGTGACGACAGGCCGCATCTGAACCAGGTGATGCATCACTGGGCTCCGATGCTGTCGGTGCAGGGAGACAAGTCGCCGCCAGCAGATCAACGCGCATCCAAGGGTGATCCGGCGTGAGCTGCGGGGCGTAGGCGCGGCGGTGTGTGCGCTGCTATGCGGGGCGTTGTGTGTCTCAGATTCTGGGACGTGGGGTGTGGTTCTTGGAACTTTCGTGCTTTGCAGTGCTGTCCGTGACGCAGAGTCAAAGACGAGGAGGCGGGGAGGGGGAAGCCGAGGGTTTCAGACGGTCCGGTACGGCCCGGGCAGACTGCACGTCGCAAGCGCGCGGACAGCACCCCCCTGTGCAGTAGGCGAGTTGCTCGAAACCTCCCGGTGGGGTCCGTGCTGCCTGCGACTCGCGGGTGGTAACTACGGCCGGTTACAGGCCATGTAACTTCCTGAGGGGGTGCCAAAGCGGGCAACTGGCGTGAGCGGGGCGTGGATTGCCGGGCGGTGCCGTCGTACATGATCCGCATCTCTTGACGCCACGGACCGTATCGGCGTTTACTCCCGCCACTTGTGAACCTTCTGTGACTCTGGGGTGGGGACTGTGGAGTTTGGGTGGGGGCGGAGCCATGCCCAGATCCGCCGAAGAGGTGGACCGCGTCGTGCGTCGGGGGTGATCGGCGCCGCGCTCGGGGCGCTGCTGGTAACGACGCTCGGGCCGGTGCCGACGGCTGTTGCCGCTGCTCCGGAAGCCGAGGCGGCTGAGCTGTCGGAGGGGCAGAAGGCGCTGGCGCAGGCGAAGGCCACTGGCAAGCGGGTTGAGGTGCTGGGGGAGCGTTCGGAGCGCACCACGGTCTTTGCGAACCCGGACGGCAACACGTTCACGCTGCGGGAGTCGTCGGTTCCGGTGCGGGTGGCCAAGCCGGGCGGTGGCTGGCAGGCGCCGGATGCGACGCTGGAGAAGCGCGCTGACGGCTCGATCGTCCCGAAGGCCGCTGCACCCCAGATCGCGTTTTCCGGGGGAGGGGTGAAGCAGCCGCTGGCGCGGATCGCGCAGGGGGGCCGCTCGTTGGAGTTGAGCTGGCCAGGCGCGTTGCCGGCACCGAAGCTCGAGGGCGCCAGCGCGGTGTATGCGAACGTGCTGCCGGACGTGGACTTGAAGATCACCGCGACGGTGGAGAGCTTCCAGCACGTCCTGGTCGTGAAGACGCCCAAGGCGGCGGCGAGCCAGAAGTTGAGGAAACTCACCTTCGGCCTGAAGACCAAGGGTGTGAAGGTTCAGGAAGGCGCCGCGGGAAACCTCGCCGCGGTAGATGCGAACGGCACGGCAGTGTTCAAGGCGCCGCCGGCGCGGATGTGGAACTCGGCCGGCAGCGGCCTTCCGTCCCCGTCTGCGGTCGCGTCCGAACGCTCCGTCGGGCAGGACACGGTGGCGTCGGATCCGGCGGAGGCGGCCCCGTCAGGGTCGGGCCTGGAGCCCGGCCGGGGCGATGAGGTGGCCACCATGGGCGTGGAGGTCGGCAAGGACTCCTTGTCGATCCTGCCGGATGCCCAGCTTCTCGCGGAGAAGGACACTGCCGCCTTCCCGTTGTTCATCGACCCGAACATCACCTGGGGCGAGTCCGAGCGCACGCTGCTGCGGTCGGACGGCTATGAGTCCTACGGATGGACCAACGGCGACGACGACATGGGCAAGGGCGCCGGCAAGTGCGGCACCTGGAACAACTACTACTGCGGCCCCGGCTATGTGCAGCGGCTGTACTACGAGTTCTCCCCGGCCAGTCTGAAGGGCAAGCACGTCCTGGACGCCACTTTCCGGGTGACCGAACCGTGGGCCTTCCAGTGTGATCCGCGCTGGGTGGATCTGGTGCGTACCAACAACATCTCGTCCTCGACGACGTGGTCGACGCGGCCGAAGGAACTGGACTGGATGGGCGACCGCCACGTGTCCGCGGGGCGCGGTGACCTGTGCAGCCCGGGCCTGCCGAATGCGGCGATCGAGTTCAACGACAATCCGGACGAGAGCGACGAGAACCTCACCCCGACCGTGCGGGACTTCGCTGCCGGTAAATTCTCCCGCCTCACCCTGGAAATCCGCGCGCACGATGAGAGCGACACCTCGGCGTGGAAGCGGTTCCGCAACGACGCGGTGCTCGACGTCGACTTTGTCGGGCTGCCGGACAAGCCGACCGGCCACGGGATCGTCGCCGGCAGCGGCACGGTGTGCTCGACCAGCGAGTCGAACCCGTCGGTCGTCTCGGACCCGACGCCCGCGCTGAAGGCGACTCCGCAGACCAAGCCGGGCGGCGAGAAGGAAGCCTCACTGCGGATCTTCCACGATGTCGACTACAAGAGCGGCACCACGTGGGTGGACGCACCGCCGCCAGGCGGGAATTCGCTGGCTCCCAGTTCGGGGTATGTCGGCGACGGCAAGGCACCCGCGCCGCTGAACTGGGCCTCGCTGAAGGAGAACACGCTCTACCGGTACCAGGCGTGGACGTGGTCGTACTACAACAACTACGCCAGCCACCTGTCGAGCACATCGACCAGTTCCTGCTACTTCAAGGTGGACTCATCCGCGCCCAAGATCCCCCAGGTTGCTCTGAGCAGCCCGTACACGGCGTGCGTGACCGACGATTGCGTCGCCAAGGGCGGTCCGGGCCAGAAGGCGACCTTCACCTTCAGCCCGAACGCCGCGGACACCAACGTGGTCGCCTACGAGTACAAGCTTCCGGGGCAGACCGCGTGGACCAGGAAGACCGGCAAGACGGTCACGGTGGACTACATCCCGCCGGCTGAAGGGACCTACACCGTCTACGTGCACGGCGTGGACAGCGTGGGCTCCCGGCCCGGCGCTGACGCCGCAGTGAGCTTCAGGGTTGCGCCCGGCGATGGGCCGGTCGCCCGCTACCACTTCGACGAAGCCGACGGCGCGGCACTGGACGCGGCCACCGGGGACGGCAAGGACGACGCGACCCTCGCCGTCGGGGCAGCGCGCGAGAACAAGGGCCGGCGGGGTCTGATCACCCACGACGCCCAGGGCAACCCGCTGGCCACCCCCGTGGACGACAAGGGGCTGACCCTCGGTGGCACGACCGGGTACGCCCAGACCAGCGGGCCCGTGGTCGAGACGCGAGCGTCGTACACGGTGTCGGCATGGGCCCGCCTGGAGGGGCCGGTCAGCGGCAACAAGACGGTGCTCGGCCAGGACGGCGGTTTCTACAGCGGCTTCTACCTGTCGTACCAGAGCGCGCCCAATACATGGACGCTGCGCATGTCCCCCAAGGACGCCACGGACGGCAATCTCACTGATCAGGTGGTGGTGGCCAAGCAGCCGGCCGTGGTCGGGGCCTGGACGCATCTGGCGGTGGTGTACGACGCACCGACCAGCACGGTCAGTCTCTACGTCAACGGCGTGCTGCAGGGCAGCGACACCGTGGCAACCCCGTGGGCGGCCAGCGGACCGCTGCAAATCGGCCGCGTCCTCTACCGGGGCTCGTATACCGACCACTTCGCCGGCTCGATCGACGAGGTGTCCGTCTGGCAGCAGGCGTTGACGGCGAAACAGGTCCGCGACGAGGCCCGCCTGCTGATTTCCGAGAAGTATGCGGGAGTGGAGTTGGTGGGGGACTTCTCCGCGGCGCGTGCCGTGCCGGGAACGCGGATCACGGGCATTCTGGGCCGGTGCATTGACGTGCAGACCAGCTCGACTGCGGACGGCACCCCGATCCAGATCCATGAGTGCAACGGGACCGCGGCTCAGGGCTGGGAGCGCACCGGCGACGTCCTGAGGGCGCTGGGCCGCTGCGCCACGGTCAACGGGGTTCTGGTGCAGCTGGCGGCCTGCGACGGGTCCGCGCAGCAAACCTTCACCTACCGCGAGGCGGACAAGTCACTGTTCCACCCGGCCACCGGCAAGTGCCTGGATGTCCCGAACTCCAACCCGGAGATGGGAACCGACCTGCAGGTGTATGAGTGCAACGCATCCGAGGCACAGCAGTGGACCCCGGACGCCAACAGTGTCCCGATCCAGGACACGCTCTCCGGCTACGGCAAGCGCATCACCCTGACGGGCGGTGCCGCGGTGGACAACGAGGGCCTTGTCCTGGACGGCGTCGACGACACGGCCACTGTGCCCGGGCCGATCGTGGACGACACCGGCTCGTTCACCGTCACTGCCGCGGCCACGCTGGATGCGGCAAAGCTCCTGACCAAAGACATCGGCTACATCGGCCAGGTCGCCGGCCAGCGCACGGCGGACGGATCGGCGTGGGGCCTGTGGTTCCAACTGACCGGGAAGAAGACCGTCCTGGACGAGGAAACCCTGGAGGAGGTCACGGTGCCGGAGGGCTTCTGGCACTTCGGCCGTCTCGAAAGCGACGGGACACTCTCCTCGGTGAAGTCGGAGCAGACCGCGAGCACCGACAGCACGGTGCGACTGACCGGCGTGCACGACGCGGTCGACGGCACGATCAGCCTCTACGTCGGCTACGAGAAGAACGGCGACGACAGGCCGTTCACCGCCAGGACCGGGAGCGGCGACTTCACTCTCGGCCGGGCCTACGCCACCGGGGCATGGAAGCACTTCCTGCCGGCCCGGATCGCCGAGGTACGGCTGTGGTCCGGGGCGATGGCCAGCTCCGACCAGGTCGAGACCGTCGTGGGCGACTGACCGGTGAGCGGGGTGGGGCGGCAGCCTACTGCCGCCCCACCCCCGACTGTGCCTGCAATGCCGCCGCGATGGCGGCGCAAAGACTTCTCTGTTGTGCGGATTCGACTGGGGCGGGACTGTGAAGGCATTTGGCAGAGACACCTCAAGACGAGGTGTAGATGGTGTGGGGCGCTGGGGGCGGCGCCTGATCGTTCCCACGCTGGCACTGGCCTTGCTGGCACCACTGAACGGCACCCAGGTCGCGGTGGCCGAGGACGGCGGCCTGGGCCGCCCCGACGTCCCGAAGCAGCGGGTCAGCAAGGTCGAAGAAGTCACAGGCCTAGGGGCGAAGAAAGCCCGTGACAAGGTCGCCCAGGGCAAGAAGACCGGCGACGAGCAGGCCCGGCGGGCCAAGACCGAGCAGAACGCGGCCTGGCCGAAGTCAGACACCGCCACTGTGAAGCTGGCCGCGGACAAGCCGGTAAAGGCTGACCTGGCCGGCACCCCCGTTGCTGTGGAACCGGAGCAGAGCCGCCGCATGACGGCCGCCGCCGGGTCCGCCCAGGTGAAGGTCCTCGACCAGAAGACTGCCCGCAAGGCCGGTGTGACCGGTGTGCTGTTCACCGCCGCAGCCGAGGACGCCGGCACGGCCGAAGTCGCTGTGAACTACGCGGACTTCGGCTCGATGCTGGGAGGAGACTGGTCCCAGCGACTGCGCCTGGTCCAACTTCCCGCCTGCGCATTGACGACGCCGGACAAGGCAGAGTGCCGCAAGCAGACCCCGCTGGCGTCCGACAATGACGCCTCTGCGCAGACCGTTTCGGCGCAAGTCCCGCTCGCCGAGACACCGTCGACCGACAAGGCAGGCAAGGCCGCCGCACCGGGCACCGCGTCGGGTGTCACCGTGTTCGCGGTGACCGCCACGGCGGCCGGCGCGGGCCAGTCACCCAAGGGCACCGGCGACTATTCGGCCACCGAACTCGCCCCGTCGTCCTCCTGGGAGGCCGGCGGCAGCTCGGGCGCGTTCACCTGGAACTACAGCTTCACCCTGCCCCCCGCCGCCGCAGGCCCCACCCCGAGCCTTGGCTTGTCGTATGACTCGGGCAGCATCGACGGACGCACCGCCGCCACCAACAACCAGGGCAGCGCGGTCGGTGAAGGCTTCTCGCTCACCGAGTCCTACATCGAGCGGGGTTACGGCTCCTGCGATGACGACGGCCACACGGATGTCTTCGACCGGTGCTGGAAGTACGACAACGCCCGACTGGTCCTGAACGGCAAATCCAGCCGCCTGATCAAAGACAACACCTCAGGCGAGTGGCGCCTGGAAAACGATGACGCCTCGAGTGTGAAGCGGTCGACCGGCGCCGACAACGGAGACGACAACGGCGAGTACTGGACCGTCACCACCGGCGACGGCACCAAGTACGTCTTCGGCCTCAACAAGCTCGACGGCGCAGTGGATCAGCGCACCAACTCCACCTGGACGGTGCCGGTGTTCGGCGACGACTCCGGTGAACCCGGCTATGACAAGGGAACTGCCTTCGCAGACCGAGCGCTGACGCAGGCATGGCGGTGGAACCTCGACTACGTCGAGGACACCCGCGGCAACGCCGCCACCCACTGGTATGCCAAGGAAGGCAACTACTACCCGAAGAACAAGGCCACCACGGCGAACGCCGCCTACACCCGCGGCGGCTATCTGAAGGAGATCAAGTACGGGCTGCGCAAGGGCGCCCTGTTCACCGACGACGCCGACGCGAAGGTGACCTTCTCGCACGCCGAACGCTGCACCGTCGGCGACTGCACCTCGCTGACCGAAACCACCGCCAAGAACTGGCCCGACGTTCCGTTCGACGCGATCTGCACGGATGGTGACACGGACTGCAACTCAGCTGGCACGTCGTTCTTCTCCCGCAAACGCCTCACCGGCATCGACACCTTCTCGTGGAACGCCACCAGCAAGGCGTATGACCCGGTGGATTCGTGGGCGCTGACGCAGGACTACCTGGACGCCGGCGATATCGGTGACACCACCGACCACGTCCTGGTCCTGAAGTCCGTCAAGCGGACCGCCAAGGCCGGCACCGCCATCGACGTCGCCCCCGTCACGTTCACCTACCAGGTGCGGGAGAACCGGGTGGACGGCACGGACGACATCCTGCCGCTGCGCCGCCACCGCATCGCGACGATCACCTCGGAGACCGGCGCAATCACCACGGTGACCCTGTCGCAGCCCGAGTGCAAGCGCAGCGAGGTCCTCAGCGCCGCTCAGGACACCAACACACGCTCCTGCTACCCGCAGTTCTGGAACATCAACGGCGCCTCCACCGCGTCGGTGGACTGGTTCCACAAGTATCGCGTCCTCGCCGTCGGAGTCGCTGACCCCACCGGGCAGAACGCAATGGTCGAGCACGCCTACGACTACAGCGGTGCTGCCTGGCACCACAGCGATGACCCGTTCACGCCGAAGGACGAGCGCACCTGGTCGGAGTGGCGCGGCTACCGCGACGTCACCTCCTACACCGGATCGCTCAGCACCACCCGCACCAAGACGGTCACCCGCTACCTGCAGGGCATGCACGGCGACAAGAAGAAGGACGGCACCACCAAGACCGTCAGCGTCGATCCGCTGCTCGACACCGACGTCGACTTCGCAGCCCTGACCGACAGCGACCAGTACGCCGGCCAGCAGCTGCAGAAGGTCACATACAACGGCACCCAGCCGATCTCGACTACGTACGCGAACTACACGTCGAAGAACACAGCCACGCAGACGGTCCCGGATGCGGCCGCTCACATCGCGCGCTGGACCCGCCCCAGCACCAGCTACACGAGCACCTACCTGACCGCGTCGAACACGTGGCGCACCCATGCCTCCACCACCCGCTACGACGACCTGGGCATGGTCCGGGAAGTCGACGACTACGGGCAGAAAGGCCTGGGCGGCGACGAAACCTGCACGCGCACCTGGTACGCGCGCAACACCGATGTCGGCATCAACAGCCTTGTCTCGCGCACCCGCACGGTCGGCAAGGAATGCTCCATCGCCGACACCGCTCTCGACCTGCCCGCTGACGACAAGCGCCGCGGCGACGTCCTGTCCGACGCGGCAATCGGATACGACGGCGCTGCCACCTGGTCGGAGGCCATGAAGCCGACCAAGGGCCTGACCACCTGGACGGGCCGCGCCAAGGCCTACTCGGCCACCGTCCCGAGCTGGCAGACGACCTCCACCATCGCGCTCACCGACTACGACGTCCTCGGCCGCCCCATTAAGATCACCGACGCAGACGGGCAGCCGACCACCACGGCCTACACACCCGTCGATGCCGGCCCAGTGACCAAGACGATCACCACCAATGCGCTGGGCCACAGAACCACCAACTTCCTCGACCCGCGCCGCGCCCTGCCGCTTCGGACGTATGACGCGAATCTGAAGAAGACCGAACTCGCCTACGACGCGCTGGGCCGGCTCACCTCGGTGTGGCTGCCCAACCGCTCCAGCGCCAGCCAGAGCCCCAGCTCCAAGTTCGCGTACCACCTGGACAACACCAAGCAGTCCTGGGTGTCCTCCTCGACCCTGAAGCGTGATGGCACGACCTACACCACCAGCTACGCGATCTTCGACGCGCTGCTGCGTCCGCTGCAAACCCAGACCGAAAGTTCCAACGGGGGTCGGCTGCTGACCGATACCCGCTACGACAGCCGCGGCCTGGCCTACGAGTCGCACGCGGACATCTTCGACACGACCAGCACCCCCAACGGCACCTACACCCGTGCCGAATACGGCGAGTCGCCCAAGCAGACCCTGACCGAATTCGACGGGGCAGGCCGAGCCACCAAGACCCGGTTCCTGGTGTTCGGCGTGGACAAGTGGTCCACGACAGCCAGTTACACCGGTGACTCCACCGCTACCACGGCGCTGGAGGGCGGTACCGCGACCCGTACCATCACCGACATCCGCGGTCGCACCGTGGAGAGGCGCGAGTATGCGGGCAAGTCCCCGGCGGACACTCAGTACGGCGACGGTCTCGGCACCAGCTTCGTGTCGACGAAGCTCCAGTACACCCGCGACGGTCTGCAGTCCCTGATCGTCGGCCCCGACGATGCCAAGTGGTCCTACAAGTACGACCTGTTCGGCCGCCAGGTCGAGGCAACCGATCCGGACAAGGGCACCAACGCGGCTCCCACCGAGTACGACGCCCTCGACCGGCCGACCAAGTCCACCGACTCACGCGGCAAATCCATCGTGACCGCGTACGACGCCCTGGGCCGCATCACCGGCACCTGGGCCGGCACGAAAACGGACGCCAATCAGCTCACCGCCTCCACCTACGACACTCTGCTCAAGGGACTCCCCGACAGCAGCACCCGCTACGTGGGCGGCAAGACCGGCCAGGCGTACACCGACGCGGTCACGGAGTACGACGAGCTCTCCCGCCCGGTGAAGAGCAAGCTCGAGCTGCCCGCTACCGATCCGTTCGTGAAGGCCGGCGCCCCGGCGGCACTGGAGTTCGAGACGGCGTACAACCTCGACGGCACCATCAAGAACACCAAGGAACCAGCCCTGGGCGGCCTGCCTTCGGAGATCGTCGAATACGACTACAACCAGCTCGGCCAGGTCACCAAGGTCGGCGGTTCCACCGGCTACCTCCTGAACACCGAATACACCGCCATCGGCCAGCCCACCCAGCTCATTCTCGGCACCGCCAACACGTCGGAGCACAAGAAGTCCTACCTCAACAACGACTACGAGCAGGGCACCGACCGCCTCACCCGCAGCTTCGTCACCACCGACACCCACGGCTACCAGCTGCAGGACCTCAACTACACCTACGACCAGGCCGGCAACGTCACCTCCATCGCCGACACCACCCTGGGCGGCACAGCCTCGGCCGAAACCCAGTGCTTCGCCTACGACGGCCACCGCCGCCTGACCGAAGCCTGGACCCCCACCTCCCAGAAGTGCGCTGATCCGCGCAGCGCCACCAGCCTGTCCGGACCGGCCCCGTACTGGGACTCCTACACCTACAACAAGGCCGGACAACGCACCACCGCCACCAGCCACAAGAGCACCGGCGACACCAAGACCACCTACTGCTACGCCAAGACCGATCAGCCGCACTTCCTCACCGGCACCACCACCAAGGGCGACTGCGCCGCACCGGAACGCACCTACACCCCGGACACGACCGGCAACACCACCAAGCGGCCCGGCAGTTCGGGCACCCAGGACCTGGACTGGTCGGAGGAAGGCAAGCTCGCCAAGCTGACCGAGAACGGCAAGGCCACCGACTACCTCTACGACGCCACCGGCGAACTCCTCATCCGCAACACCACCGGCGGCGAACGGATCCTGTACACCGGCGCGACGGAACTCCACCTGCGCGCCAACGGCACCACCTGGGCCCAGCGCTACTACAGCGCAGGCGGCCAGACCGTGGCCATGCGCTCGAACGAGAACGGCAGCAACAAGCTGACCTACCTCGCCGGCGACCACCACGGCACCATGTCCCTGGCCATCAACGCAGACGCCACACAGACCTACAGCAAGCGCTACACGAGCCCATTCGGCGCCGAACGCGGCAAGCCCGCCGGAACCCCCTGGCCCGATGACAAGGGCTTCCTCGGCAAGACCAACGACAAAACCACCGGCCTCACCCACATCGGCGCACGCGAATACGACCCATCCATCGGGCAATTCATCAGCGTCGACCCCATCCTCGATCCGACGCAACCGCAGTCCCTCAACGGATACAGCTACGCCAACAACACCCCCATCACCGCCTCCGACCCCACGGGCCTGTGGTGTTCCAGCTGCGACGGCGGGACTGGTTGGGACCGTCCCGATGGCGGCACCTCAGGCGACCGTGACGGCGGCTACGACGACGACGGCAACATCCGGCCGAGCAGTGGCTCATCGGGCTCAGGCGGCGGCGGTGGCGGAGGTGGCGGAGGCGGAACTGCCTCGACCTCCAGCAGCGGTCCCAAACAAAAGCTGGTGATCGGCGGTTTGGACGTACCCACCGAGAAGGAACTGCAATACCTTCCGTACAACGAAGGCGCCACATACGGGGAAATGCTAATCCGGTGGGCCAACGGGAAATGCGACCGGAATTGGTCCGAAAATGCCGATTTCTGCAACACCGCCGAAGAACTCGGATGGGTCTCGGCAGACGGCGGCGGCGACATCCTGGAGACCGTCGGATGGCGGGACGTAGAACGCTGCGCTGGCGGCCAGTGGGGATCCTGCGTATGGACAGTCGCCGGCTTCCTCCCGATCGGTAAGCTCGCCAAGGCCCTCAAGGGTGCAAAGGGCGCAAAGAGTGCAGATGAAGTAGCGGAAAGCGTCATCGCATGCACCAGATGCTTCCTCGCCGGAACTGAAGTCCTCATGGCCGACGGATCCACGAAAAACATCGAGGAAGTCGAGGTCGGAGATGAAGTCCTGGCCACAGACCCTGAAACAGGTGAAACAGGACCTCGTCAGGTCACTCGACTGATCCGTACCGAACACGACAAGAAATTCAACACGCTCTCCATCGCAACAGAAAACGGAATAGAAACGCTCACCGCGACACACGAGCACCCCTTCTGGTCTCCGTCGCAAGGCAGCTGGATCGAAGCCGGCGACCTCACGCCCGGCATGACCCTGCGTACCAACGAGGGCAAGACCGTCGTCGTCACGGCCAACAAGCCCTTCAAGAAGCACGCGCGTACGTACAATCTCACCGTTGACGACCTGCACACGTACTATGTGCTGGCAGGTGAGACGCCGGTACTCGTTCACAACAGCAACTGCCCAACGAAGCCGATCAACCTTCCTGGGTGGCGCAAGGTTGATATCGACATGGATCACGTCCTTGATCGCCACACTGCGGCGGGGAAGACCTATAAGCAGAGCGGAATCAAGACGAAATTCCCGGACTACATGTCTCCGGGAGAGATCGAGTCGACTATCAGGAAGGCGTACAAGTCTTCTTCTGTCGCCGGACGGTCGCAGGGAGATCGCGTTTTCCTTCGAGGGTCCGCCAACGGGCTCGAAGTCGAGATGTGGGTTAACAAGGCCACGCGTCAGATCGAAACGGCCTATCCGGTTTGGAGGTGATTTTTATGGAATTCGAACTGCGCTGCGACGTGAGCTCGCTTGATCTCGCCAAATCCGGTGCGATCTGGGGAAATGTTTGGGTTGATTTTTCTGGATACCCATTCCCGGAAGAGGGCTGGAATGACATGCCGGCCGCATTTCTCGTCGAGCTGTTCGATGCGGTTTCCAGTGCTGGGCGAAGCAAGGACTTGCGTCGGAGAGTTCGCTTTTTCGATGGCCCGTTCTGGATCGACCTGACAAGCCGGAATGGAGGGCTGATTACTATCGCCGCCAACGCTCACGGCTCGAATCATGAGGTCACGGTTAGCGGCAGTGATGTTTTGCGTTCAGTGACGGCGGTCTGTCGTGAACTAGTTCGCGGATGTCAGGAGCGCGGTTGGGGAGAGCAAATGGATGTCCGTCGCCTTCAGTTGCACCTCCCGTGATGTTGGATCGCAGCGACTGAGTGGGTTCGCGTCAGCAATTTGGACCTTTGCTGGGTGTGACCTGAGGGGCCAAAGTGGCGTTTGACGGCAGTAGTTGACGGCAACGGCGGTGAACACCAGGGGTGTTCGCCGCCGTTGCCACGCGCGGGGTCAGGGGTGGTTGAGAGCCCTCCCGAGGGCAGTTATGGCTTGGCGTTGGAGGCGGAGCCGGCCGTGGGCGTAGACGCCGATGTGGGCGTGACCGAGCAAGTTCCTTGATCACAACAAGCTCGATGCTCTTGCTCCAAGAGCAGGGCGGCGACGGAGCGCCGGAGGTCGTGGAGGCGGATCGTCCGGTGCCCTGTGCTGCGGAGGAACGGCGGAAGTGGAGAATGAGGTTCCGGCACACCGCTCGCGCCCAGCCGCACACCGGTCAGGGGCTACGTCCCCACCCTGAGGGTGGTGTGCAGGTTCCCGGAGCCGACCCGCACACCACCGATCTGGTGGAGATTGATCTGGTAGTCTCCATCGCCATGTTCAGGCCAACCTGGATAAGGCTCCGCCGTCTGTCGCAGCCCGCGTTACCCACCCGGGCGCCCGGTCAGCTATCGCATCAAGACAGTCTTCGCAGAAGAGCCTCACCCGTGGACGCCCACTGATCACCCATCCCAGCCGGACCGCAGTCCATGGACCAGAACTTGCACCTCTACTGTCCCTCAGGTTACGAGATAAGCTCTCACAATACGCAGAACCGAACACCAAAGCATCTTCACAGCCCAGGTCTTGCCGCGTCCGCACGATCATAGTCTTTTGAACCTTCTTCTCTCGAATGGCATTCAAAAGGCAATGAAATCACAGCAGTTTGGGTAGTATGGGGCACAGCGAAATACGACGGACGGGAGGTGAATGGAATGCCGGACAGGACAAATGAGTTCGGTAAGTACGGTGCTCGCGGCATCAAGGGCAGCGATGCTGTCGCGCGTCAACTCGACAAGCTCGCCGGATTTATTTCCACCCCGATTTCTCAACGGCGCGGCCTGATGGCGCGATTGAACTATCTGACCCGGACCCCACACGCCCTCCGATCAGCCCGTGCGGCCGGCCTCACCGTCACCGACCGCACCCTGAAAGCATGGCAGAGCGGACAGCGACAGCCCTCCAGAGCGAACCTTCAAAAGATCGAGACGGCTTACCGCACCGTGCGGCGCCAGAACGTGGCCCGCTACCTTCTGCAGCGCCTCAACAGCCGCGGCGGGACCCGGGTGGAGATCCACCCGCTCAACCAGTCCCAGGTCGACCGACGCTTTCAACGCGTCCTGGAATACCGCACCCTGAACATCCGTCAGTGGGACAGCATCATCCGTGCCTGGGCTGCCGGCGACACCAGCGCGCTGGACGATGCCTGGGTGGACTCGATCGTGGACCTCGGCTCCCAGTGGGGACAGTACGAGTACGTATCAGCGGTCGGATTCGCAGCATAAAACGCCCCACCCCTCAAGTCCCGTACCGCTAAACAAACTGACAGCGTGTCAGTCGACGTACGAGGAGCAAACCCCACTCTCTTGCTGCGTCTTTTGTGGAGTCTGCGGAGCAGGCTCCACCGCGGAAATCGCGGAGCGAATTCCGCAGGCCGAATCGCGGAGCGATTCGATCCACGGCCTGAAAGGCCGTTAATTCCCTTGCGAAGCATGGGAATTTGCTCGTATTGCGGAGCAATACGAGCAACGGACAACGGAGTTGTCCGTGAATTCTGGCGGAGCCGGAATTCCAGCCGCGCGGAGCGCGGCGATTCTTCCGTCGCGTAGCGACGGCGCGTTGTGTCTGCGGAGCAGACCGCGCGC
>NZ_FNFF01000037.1 GCF_900100315.1 Streptomyces indicus | reverse complement strand
GAATGAGAGAGACGGGGTTGTCAATCTGGCGTTGACTTTTGGCACGCTGTTGAGTTCTCAAGGAACGGACGCTTCCTTTGTACTCACCCTCTCGGGCTTTCCTCCGGGCTTCCCTTCGGTGTTTCCGACTCTATCAGATCCTTTCGGGCCTGATTCCCAGTCGGCGGGATTTGCCTTTCGGCTGTCTATTCGGCCTCGCGGCCTTTCGACATTCACTACGTTAGCGGATTCCTTCGGCAACTCATAATCGAGTCGAGGGAATCGAATTCCGGCATGCCGAAATAGACCCCGTCGAGGGAAGTCGCAGTAGTGGTTTGGCCGCTTCCGGCTGCTGTCGAAGGCAGTACCCGGTTCAAGCGGCTCGGGCTACATTACGGATCCGCCCGGGCCGCGTCAAGTCCCGTCAAGACCTCCGTCGTCGGGGCGTATGGGCCCTGTACGGGCTGACGGTCGGGTCGTTGGCGATCCAGTACCGCCACGGGGCCACCCCGCCCTCACCCGAGACTCCGGTGCGCGGACCGTTCCGTACCTGGTCGGCGGGTACAGGCGTGCCCGTGAGGATCGACAGAGGGGATGTCGGGCCGGCGCAGACGTCCGTGCCGTCCAGGGCCCGGTCGATGTCGAGGGCGGTGGCGAGGCGGGCCGGGCCTTTGGCCAGTTCCTTGTCATTGCGGGCCGATAGGCGACGGTGGCGGGTGAGCTCTGCGCCCTCGATGATCTCGCCGGCGCGCAGCAGCACGGCGCTCGCGAAGCCTTCCGGGCCGCAGACCAGGTTCATGCAGTGCCACATGCCGTACGTGAAGTAGACGTATGCGTGGCCGGGCGGGCCGAACATCACGCCGTTGCGGGCCGTCCGGCCGCGATAGGCGTGTGAGCCCGGGTCGGCCTCCCCCGCGTATGCCTCTACTTCCGTGAGGCGGAGCGCGATCGGTCCGTCGGGGGTGCTGCGGACGAGGATCCTTCCCAGCAGGTCGGGGGCCACCTCCAGTACGGGGCGGTCGAAGAAGGTGCGGGGCAGGGGCGTACGGTCGGGGGCCGCGATCATGCCGTACGAGCGTAGTGCAAAGGTTCTGTACGGGCGGGTGGTCAGGAGGCCCGGCGCTTGGAAGGGTGTGGGCCGGAACCGTCGCCTGCCGGTTCGCGTTTGTAGATGAGAGATCGCTGATCAAGACGGGTCGCCTCGGGCGGCACGGGGAGGACTGACATGGTGTTCAAGAAGCTGCTTGCGAGCATGGGTGCCGGTGGCGCGTCGGTGGAGACGGTGCTGACCGAGGCCAATGTGGTGCCGGGCGGCGTCGTCCAGGGTGAGGTCCGGATCCAGGGCGGGTCCGTGGATCAGGAGATCGAGTCCCTGTCCGTCGGTCTGCAGGCCCGCGTCGAGGTCGAGGGCGGTGACCAGGAGGTCAAGCAGGACATCGAGTTCACCAAGCAGCGGCTCGGCGGCGCCTTCGAGCTGAAGGCCAATGCGCTGCACACCGTGCAGTTCGGGCTGGAGATCCCGTGGGAGACGCCGGTCACGACGATCGACGGGCAGCAGCTGCGCGGCATGAACATCGGGGTGACCACCGAGCTGGAGATCGCGCGTGCCGTGGACTCCGGCGACCTGGACCCGATCAACGTGCACCCGCTGCCGGCGCAGCAGGCGATCCTGGACGCCTTCATCCAGCTGGGCTTCCGCTTCAAGAGCGCCGACATGGAGCGCGGTCACATCCGCGGTACGCGGCAGAAGCTGCCGTTCTACCAGGAGATCGAGTTCTTCCCGCCGTCGCAGTACCAGGGTCTGAGCCAGGTCGAGCTGAGCTTCGTCGCGGACGACCGCGAGATGGACGTCGTGCTCGAGATGGACAAGAAGCCGGGTCTGTTCAACTCGGGCGGCGACACCTTCCGTGCGTTCAAGGTGGGGCTGAACGACTTCCAGGGCACGGACTGGGCTTCGTACCTGAACGAGTGGCTGACCCAGGTCGGCGGAAAGCGCAACTGGTCCTAGGCTCTGAAGGGCAGGTCCGAGACAGCCGACCGGAGGTTTGACGTGACGGACAAGCGGCCCCCGCTCCCCCATGACTTCCACCCCCAGGTGCCGTCGTTCACGGTGCTGAGCGACGATGTCGCGCCGGGTGAAGTCCTGGCCGACGCCCAGGTGTTCGCGCAGGGCAATGTGTCGCCGCAGCTGCGGTGGGAGGGCTTCCCCGCGGAGACGAAGAGTTTCGCGGTGACGTGCTTCGACCCGGACGCCCCCACGGGCAGCGGGTTCTGGCACTGGGTGCTCTTCGACATCCCGGCTTCGGTCACCGAGCTGCCGGTGGGTGCCGGCAGCGGCAAGTTCGATGGGCTGCCCGAGGGCGCGGTGCACGCGCGCAACGACTACGGGACGAAGGACTTCGGTGGCGCCGCTCCCCCGCCCGGGGACGGCCCGCACCGCTATGTCTTCACCGTGTACGCGGTGGACCAGGAGAAGCTCGGCCCGGATGCCGATGCGTCGCCGGCGGTCGTCGGCTTCAATCTCCGCTTCCACACGCTGGCGCGCGCCCAGCTCATCGGTGAGTACGAGGTACCCGCCGAAAGCTGAGGGTTCACCGGTTGTTTGCCCGCTCCTGGTCTTGGAAGTGATCAGGGGCGGGCATTTTTTATTGCGTTGTCCATCTCGGCGCGCCCGGCCAGAGTTGATCCCAGTCCGCCGAGTGGCGGGCGGGTGCGCACGGGAGGGTGGGCGAGATGCGGGACACGCTGGTGCTGAACGCGAGCTTCGAGCCGCTGTCGACGGTGACGTTGAACCGAGCCGTCGTGCTGGTTCTGACGGACAAGGCCGTCGTCGAGCAGGCCCACCCCGAGCTGAAGATGCGTGCGGCGGCTGTGGAGCTTCCGGTGCCGCGGGTGATCAGGTTGTGCCGGTACGTACGGGTGCCGTTCCGAAGACACGCGCCCTGGTCGAGGCGGGGTGTCCTGATCAGGGACCGCAACAAGTGCGCGTACTGCGGCAGGAGGGCCACGACGGTGGACCACGTGGTGCCGCGGGCGCAGGGCGGTGGGGACACGTGGCTGAACACGGTGGCCTCGTGCGCGGCGGACAACCACCGCAAGGCGGACCGGACGCCCGAGCAGGCGGGGATGCCGCTGCTGTTCGAGCCGTTCGTGCCGACGCCGAGTGACGCGATGCTGTTCGCGCTGGCTGCGGATGACCGGTCGGCGCTGCCGGAGTGGTTGACGCAGTCGGTGGCTGCGTAAGCGGTCGTACGTTCCGTATCGGTGGTGTGGCCCGTCTCCTGGGGAGGCGGGCCACTCGCCGTGTCAGCGCAGGATGAGCTGGACCAGGGCCACCGTGCCCACCGCCACGATCAGCCCCCGCAGCAGCCCCTGCGGTATCCGGCGGCCCAGCGTGCCGCCGACGAATCCGCCCACCAGCGAGCCCGCCGCCAGGAGCAGGACCACGTTCCAGTCGAAGTGGGCGGCGAAGAGGAAGAAGAGGGCGGCGATCGCGTTGACCATCGCGGCCAGGATGTTCTTGACCGCGTTGGCGCGTTGCAGGGTCTCGCCGAGGAACATGCCCATCAGGGCCATGTAAAGGATGCCTTGGGCGGCGGTGAAGTAGCCGCCGTAGACGCTCGCGAGGAACAGGCCGATGTGCAGCCAGGGGCCGCCGAACTGCTTGCCGGGGTCGCCCCTGCGCTCGCGGCGGCGCTGCACCGCCTTGGCGATCCAGGGCTGGAGCACGATCAGGACCAGGGCCAGGCCGACGAGGACCGGGACGATCATCTCGAAGGCCGAGTGCGGCAGGGTCAGGAGCAGGATCGCTCCGCACAGGCCGCCCGCGGTGACAACGATGCCGAAGCGCAGCACGCGCGCCCGCTGCCCGGCCAGTTCACGGCGGTAGCCGAAGACTCCGCCGGCGAAGCCGGGCAGCAGACCGAGGCCGTTGGAGACAGTGGCGGTGACCGGCGGCAGGCCGATGGCGAGGAGCACCGGGAAGGTGATCAGAGTCCCGGAGCCCACGACCGTATTGATGGCCCCTGCACCGAATCCGGCGGCAAGGACCCCGACGATCTCCCAGGCCGTCACAACAGGTCAGTCGAGCGGGGGCTGTTCGCGGCGCTCCGTGGCGGGTGCGCCGGCCTGCGGGCCGACGGAGCCGGAGTTGCCCGTGAGCGGGCCGCCGAAGTTGCCGATCGCGCCGGACAGGCCCTTGAGTGCGTCGCCGATCTCGCTGGGCACGATCCAGAGCTTGTTGGCGTCGCCCTCGGCGATCTTCGGGAGCATCTGGAGGTACTGGTAGGAGAGCAGCTTCTGGTCGGGGTCGCCCGCGTGGATGGACTCGAAGACCGTACGGATGGCCTGGGCCTCGCCCTCCGCGCGCAGGGCCGCGGCCTTCGCCTCACCTTCGGCGCGCAGGATCGCGGACTGCTTCTCACCTTCGGCGGTGAGGATCTGCGACTGGCGGATACCTTCCGCGGTGAGGATCGCCGCGCGCTTGTCGCGGTCGGCGCGCATCTGCTTCTCCATCGAGTCCTGGATGGAGGTGGGCGGTTCGATCGCCTTGAGCTCGACGCGGTTGACGCGGATGCCCCACTTGCCGGTGGCCTCGTCGAGGACGCCGCGCAGTGCCGCGTTGATCTCCTCGCGCGAGGTCAGGGTCCGCTCCAGGTCCATGCCGCCGATGATGTTGCGCAGCGTGGTGACGGTGAGCTGCTCGATCGCCTGGATGTAGGAGGCGACTTCGTACGTGGCCGCGCGCGCGTCGGTCACCTGGTAGTAGATGACCGTGTCGATGTTGACCACCAGGTTGTCCTGGGTGATCACCGGCTGGGGCGGGAACGGGACGACCTGTTCACGGAGGTCGATCCGGTTGCGGATCGAGTCGATGAACGGGACGACGATGTTCAGGCCCGCGTTGAGCGTGCGCGTGTAGCGGCCGAAGCGCTCGACGATGGCGGCGCTGGCCTGAGGGATCACCTGGATCGTCTTGATCAGGGCGATGAAGACCAACACCACCAGGATGATGAGGACGATGATGACCGGTTGCATCGCGCTCCCCGTGCCCTTCGAGCCTGTGTACGCCGACTTGTCCGCCGAGCTGTGCCGAGTGTTCCGGGTGCGTGCCGTCTGCACGGCGCACACGTCCGGAGGATCTTGCTGGTCGAGTCTGTCAGAACACCCGCTGCTGCGAGCGGAGTTCAGCCACATCGTGCCTGCGCATCACGCCTGCCGCCGCATCTCACGGCGGGCCGGCCGCCCTCACATCACCACAGCGGTGGCTCCGTCGATCTCCACCACGTCGACCTGCTGCCCCACGTCGTAGGTCTGCGCCGCGTCGAGCGCGCGGGCCGACCAGACCTCGCCGGCGAGCTTGATCCGGCCGCCGCGGCCGTCGACCCGTTCGAGTACGACGGCCTGCTTGCCTTTCAACGCGTCGACGCCGGTGGCGAGTTGGGGCCGCTGCGCCTTGTGCCGGGCCGCGACGGGCCGTACGACCGCGATCAGCGCGATCGAGACGGCCGCGAAGACGACCACCTGGAGAACGACGTCGCCGCCGAGACCGTAGGTCACGGCGGCGGCTACCGCACCGGCGGAGAGCATCCCGAGTTCGGGCATCGCGGTGATCACGAGCGCAATGCCCAGGACTACCGCGCCGATCAGCCACCACACCCAAGGGTCCATGTTGTTCATGGTAGGGGCGGGGTGGCCGTCGGGGACAGGGTGCGCGGGGCGGGGACTGCCGCCGCGACGCGCGCCCGCGCGCGGGTCAGCCGATGGGCAGACCCTGCGCGGTCCAGCGGTCGCCGACCTGCTCGACGACGAGCGGGAGGCCGAAGCACAGGGACAGGTTGCGCGAGGTGAGTTCCAGCTCCAGGGGGCCCGCGGCGAGGACCTTGCCCTGGCGGATCATCAGGACGTGCGTGAAGCCGGGGGCGATCTCCTCGACATGGTGCGTGACCATGATCATCGAGGGGGCGATCGGGTCGCGGGCCAGCCGGCCGAGGCGGCGCACCAGGTCCTCGCGGCCGCCGAGGTCGAGGCCCGCGGCCGGCTCGTCGAGGAGCAGCAGCTCGGGGTCGGTCATCAGGGCGCGGGCGATCAGGGTGCGCTTGCGCTCGCCCTCGGAGAGGGTGCCGAACTTGCGGTCCAGGTAGTCGGACATGCCGAGGCGGTCGAGGAAGGCGCGGGCGCGCTGCTCGTCCACCTCTTCGTACGACTCGTTCCAGCCGGCGGTCATGCCGTACGCGGCGGTGAGCACGGTCTGCAGGACGGTCTGGCTCTTGGGGAGCTTGTCGGCGATGGCGATGCCGGCCATGCCGATGCGCGGGCGCAGCTCGAAGACGTCGACCTTGCCGAGGGTGTCGCCGAGGATGGTCGCGGTGCCCTTGCTCGGGAACAGGTAGCTGGAGGCGACGTTGAGCAGTGTCGTCTTGCCGGCGCCGTTGGGGCCGAGGATGACCCAGCGCTCCCCCTCCTTCACCGACCAGGAGACCTGGTCCACCAGTGCGCGGCCCCCTCGGACCACGGACACGTCCTCCAGCTCGAGCACATCGCTCATGAGCGTGCTGTCTCCCATGCGTATCGGAACTTGCGAGCGTCGGTGGACGCCGCCCCCAAGGAAAACCTACGCCACCGGCCGGCGACTGCTGTCCCCGGTCCGCTCCTTGGGTCGGTTTCCGGTCCAGGTCTTTGCCCGGAGGCGGGTGCGCGACCGGGTTCGGGCGAGCCTCTCAGGCCTACGGGGCCGGGGCGGGTCCGGGAGTCAGGGGTTCGGGCCGGAAGCGGGAACGGGGCTCTTAGGCTGGTGTCCATGCTCTCCGAACCGCGCTCCGGTCTGCTGGCCTCCTGGGGCAATGCACTGATCGCCGGACTTGTCTCACCCGATGAGGCGGTGGACGCCGTCGTCGGTGACGACGCGGTGCACCGGGTCGAGGGGCTGCCGGGCGAAGCCGGTCAGGTGGGTCTCACCCTCGCGCTCGGGCGGTTGCGGGCGCTCGGTGCGCAGGGGCTGCGGGTCGCGCTGCCCGCGCCGGGACATCCGTTGGGTCTCAGCGGACCGCCGGAGTTCAATGCGCGGGCGCTGGAGGCCGAGGAGGCCGTGGTCTGCCACGGGGTCGCGCTCGGGCTCGTTCCCGAGGTGTACGAGGCCGGGCCCGAGGGCGACCTGCACGTGGAGGTCGTATGGCACTGCCTGCCCGTGCGCGAGGCGCCGCCCGCCGACGTACCCTCGCTCGGCGAGGCGGAGCGCGAGCTGGCCGAGGCGCTGCGGGAGGCGACGACGCTTCTGACCAAGCTGGACGTCGCGGGGTCGGGTCCGGTCGCGGAGGCGGCGGTGGACGCCTACCGGGCGCGGGCGGAGCGCGGGCGCGAGGTGCTCGCGCCGGGGTATCCGCCGCGTGCGGTACGGGTGTTGGAGCTGGCGCAGCGGGTCGGGCTGCTGATCTCGGTGGCGTACGAGACCGGGCACGGCGGGGCCGTCAGCGCCTCCGAGATGGGGGCGCGGGCCGAGGCGCTGCGGCCGGTGGAGCGCACGGCGCGCCGGGCGCAGGTGGCGGCGTACAACGCGTATGTCGAGGAGCTGCTGCGGGGCTGAGGGTCCCGCGGGTCGCGGAGGCCGGGACACGCGGAAGCCCCGCGAACCGGGAGGAGTTCGCGGGGCTACCGGGGTGCTGTGGGTCAGCCGTTCTGCGCGACGTTGCCGAACGCCGGGTTCAGGGCGCCGATGACGTTGACCGAGTCGCCGGAGACGTTCACGGGCACGTGGACCGGGACCTGCGCGGCGTTGCCGGAGGCGACGCCCGGGCTCTGCACGGCCTTGCCGTCCGCCTCGGAGTCGGCGAACGCGGCGCCGGCGGAAGCACCCGCGGCGATCGAAGCGGCGGCGGCGACCAGGGCGGCCTTCTTGGCGAAGTTCATGAGGTTGTTCCTCCATCAAGTCCCGTGCTGAGCACGGGAGTTCACTGTTCAGCGACCCCAGCCGCGGGGTCGCACGCTGAAGAACGCATGGGCCGTCCGGATGACACGGACCCGGGCCCGATGCCGCCCGTTCGGATCAATAAGCCGAAGATCGAAGGAACGCAGCGGCGTTCGGTGCACTCGAACGGGACGAAGGCGGCGGGTCTGTGGACACGACCGGCCCCCCAGGCGGTGCCTGGGGGGCCGGTTGGTCCGTCGCTACGCGACTTCGGCGAACGTCAGCCGTTGAAGCAGTCGTTGCCGAAGGCCGGGTTCAGGGCACCGATCACGGAGACCGTGTTGCCGCAGGCGTTGACCGGCACGTGGACCGGGACCTGGACGAGGTTGCCCGAGGCGACGCCCGGCGACTTGGTGGCCTTGCCGTCGGCGTGGGCGCCGTCCGTGGCGGACGCGAAACCGGCACCGGCTGCAACCAGGCCACCGGCCACCATCGTGACGGCAGCGGCCTTCTTCAGGTTCTTCACTTCTGAGTCCTCCTTGCGGTAGCTGCGGCCAGCCGCCGCAGCATGCAAGGAGAACGGTCCACGTCCGTCCGGGATGCGCCGTCCGGGGGACATCCACACGACGGTATGAATCTCGGACCGGAAGGCGACGGTCCGCAACCGGGCGCGTACGAACCGGTTCCGACCGTCGTGATCGCCTCTGATCAGCCGTTGAGGCCGTGGCGTACGGCCCACAGGGCGGCCTGGGTGCGGTCGGCCAGGTCGAGTTTCATCAGGATGTTCGACACGTGGGTCTTGACGGTCTTCTCGGACAGGACGAGCGTGCGTGCGATTTCCCGGTTGGAGCGTCCGTCGGCGATCAGGCCGAGCACCTCGCGTTCGCGCTCGGTGAGCGAACCGCCGCGTCCCTGCGCCCCGTTGCCCTCGTCCTGCGCGAGCAGGGCCCCGGCCACCTCGGGCTGGAGCAGGACATGTCCCGCGTGTACGGAGCGGATCGCGCCGGCCAGGGCGTCGGGGTCGACGTCCTTGTAGACGTAGCCCGCGGCGCCCGCCTTGAGCGCGGGCACGACCGTCCGCTGCTCGGTGAAGCTGGTGACGATCAACACGCGGGCGGGATTGGCGAGTTCGCGCAGCTTGCGCAGGGCCTCGACGCCGTCCATGCCGGGCATCTTGACGTCCATCAGGACGACGTCGGGCTTCAGCTCCTCGGCGCGCTCGACGCCTTCGGCCCCGTCCGAGGCCTCTCCGACGACCTCGATGTCCTCCTGGATCTCCAGGAAGGTGCGCAGTCCGCGCCGTACGACCTGGTGGTCGTCGACCAGCAGGACGCGGATCACCTTGTCAGCCACCGGGCACCTCCATCTCGATCGTGGTGCCCTTGCCGGGCGCCGATTCCACCTGAAGCCTGCCGCCGACTCCCCCGGCGCGGTCCCGCATCGAGACGAGACCGAGGTGGCGTCCGGCCCGCCGGGTCTCGCGCGGTGCGAAGCCCCGGCCGTCGTCGGTCACCCGCAACACGGCGCCCTGGCCGTGCTTTTCGAGGACGACGTCGACGTGGGCGGCCTCGGAGTGGCGCAGTGCGTTGTGCAGCGCCTCCTGCGCGACGCGCAGCATCGCCTCCTCCTGCGCGGCGGGCAGGGCGCGTACGCCCTCGCAGCGGAAGGTGACCCGCGGGGCGTGGGCGCGGTCGAGGACCTGGATGTGGGTGCGCAGCGTGGCGACCAAGCCGTCCTCGTCCAGGGCCGCGGGCCGCAACTCGACCACGGCGGCGCGTAGTTCGTCGGCGGCCTCGGCGGCGAGCGCGGCCACCTGCTGGAGTTCGTCCTTGGCGCGCACCGGGTCGCGGTCGATCAGCTTGGCCGCAGCCTGGGCCGTCAGCCGGAGCGAGAAGAGCTTCTGGCTGACGGCGTCGTGCAGTTCGTGGGCGAGGCGGGTGCGCTCCTCGGCGATGGTCAGCTCGCGGCTGCGCTCGTAGAGGCGGGCGTTGGTGAGGGCGATGGCGGCGTGCTGGGCGAGTATGCCGAGCAGCTCCTCGTCCTCCTCGGTGAAGCCGCAACTGCCGTCGGGCTTCGGGCAGTTCTTGTTCGCCAGGAAGAGTGCGCCGATGGTCTCGTCGCCGTCGCGGATGGGCAGGCCCAGGAAGTCGGACATGTCCGGGTGCGCGGAGGGCCAGCCGCCGAAGCGGGGGTCCTTGCGGACGTCGGCGAGCCGCTCGGGCCCGTCCTCGTGCAGCATCGCCGCGAGGATGCCGTGCTGGCGCGGCAGCGGGCCGATGGCCTTCCACTGCTCGTCGCTCACGCCGTCGACCACGAACTGCGCGAAGCCCCCGTGGTCGTCGGGCACGCCCAGGGCCGCGTACTCGGCGTCGAGCAGCTCGCGGGCCGAGGCCACGATCGTCTTGAGCACGTCGCGCACTTCGAGATGCCTGCTCATGGCCAGGAGCGCGGTGCTCACGGCGATCAGTCCTGATCGGGGGCGGTCGGTCATGGACACACCGTACCGGCGGGTTCGCACACCTGTATCGGACCGCGGACCGCCCTCGCCTAGGACCCCGGGCGTAGTCCGAAGGACCTTGCCGGAGCGGGCCCCGCGCACGAGGTGCCGGCCGGGTCCGGGTTCCTACGTTGGGGGCAGCGACGTACAGAGGGGACGGTCATCATGCCGGTTGCGCTCATCACGGGGGCTTCGAAGGGGTTCGGCAAGGCGCTCGCCGCGGCACTGGCCGCGCGCGGCTGGGATCTGGTCGTGGACGCGCGGTCCGCGGACGCGCTGGAGAAGGGGGCCGAGGAGCTCCGTACATATGGAGCGGCCCATGGCACGCGCGTGGTGGCGCTGCCCGGGTCGGTCACCGACGCCTGGCACCGCTCGGCGCTGGTCGCCGCGGCGCGGGACGTGGGCGGGCTGGATCTGCTGGTGAACAACGCGAGCGTGCTGGGCGCCGAGCCGCTCGTACGCCTGGAGCAGCACGACCTCGGCGGGCTGCGGGAGGCACTGGAGACCAATGTGGTGGCGCCGCTCGGGCTGATCCAGGAGGCGCTGCCGCTGCTGCGGGAGTCGGCGGCGGGGACGGTCATCGCGCTGAGTTCGGACGCGGCCGCCGAGGCGTACGAGACCTGGGGCGGTTACGGGGCCGCGAAGGCGGCGCTCGACCACCTCGCCGCGGTGCTCGCCGTCGAGGAGCCGGATCTGCGGGTGTGGGCGGTGGATCCGGGCGACATGCGCACCGATCTCTACCGCGCTGCCGTACCGCTGGACGACGACTCCGGGCGGCCCGAGCCCGAGACGGTCGTGCCCGCCTTCCTGCGGCTGCTCGACGAGCGGCCGGCCAGCGGACGGTACGCGGCTCCGGCTCTCCTGGAGGCGCGATGAGTGTGGACGAGGCGGTGCGGCTTGCCGGTCTGCGGGTGCCGGAGGAGCTCTCGGCGCGTGAGCCCGCCGAGCAGCGCGGCCCGGGCCGGGACCGGGACTCCGTGCGGCTTCTCGTCTCGCGCGGCACGGCGGTCTCGCACCACGACTTCCGTGCGCTGCCCGGACTGCTGCGCGCCGGCGACCTGCTCATCGTCAACACGTCCCCGACGCTGGCCGCCGCGCTCGACGGCCGGATCGGCCGGACCCGCGTGGTCGTCCACTTCTCCACGCGCGGGGACGACGGACGCTGGGCGGTGGAGCTGCGCGATCCCGACCGCGCGGGCACGACGCGGGCGCGGGCCGGCCAGCCCGGCGCCGTACTGCTGCGCGGCGGGGCACGTCTCGTCCTGGAGGAGCCGCTGGATCCGGCCGGGACGCGGCTGTGGTGGGCGCGGGTGTCGGTGGCCGATGTGCCGGGTCTGCTCCAGCGCTACGGACGGCCCATCCGCTACTCGTATACGAAAGAGGACCAGCCGCTGGCCGCGTACCAGACGGTCTTCGCGCTGCCGCAGCCCGGCGGTGCGGGGTCGGCGGAGATGCCGAGCGCCGGGCGGCCCTTCACGGCGCGGCTCGTGGCGGAGCTGGTGAGCCGGGGCGTGCAGTTCGCGCCGGTCACCCTGCACACGGGGGTGGCGTCGGGCGAGGCGCACGAGCCGCCGTATCCCGAGCGCTTCGAGGTGCCGGCCGCGTCGGCACGGCTGATCAACGCGGCGAAGGCGGGCGGTGGCCGGATCATCGCGGTCGGGACGACCGGCGTACGGGCCGTGGAGTCGGCGGCCGGGCCCGACGGGATCGTGCGGCCGGCCGCGGGCTGGACGGACCTCGTCGTCACACCGGAGCGCGGGGTGCGGGTGGTGGACGGGCTGCTGACCGGGCTGCACGAGCCGGAGGCCTCGCATCTGCTGATGCTGGAGGCGATCGCCGGAAAGCCCGCGCTCGAGCGTGCTTATGCCGCGGCGGTACGCGGGCTCTACCTCTGGCATGAGTTCGGGGACAGCCACCTCATCCTTCGGGAGGAGACCGATTACGGATCGAATTGCAGCGGCAACTGTTGGTGAGACTGTTACGCGCCCGATGTGAGCCCGCGCATAGGACCTACATCACTTACGAGGCCCCCTAGTAGCCCTCCAGGGGGCCTCTGGGCCGGGAAGATGCCCCATTCAGGACTTAGGTCCCGCAACCTGATCCACTAACCGACTTCGTACGTCACACCTTTGCCACGGAATTTTGCGGCCGCTAAGAATGGCTCCCGTCGCTCGGCGCGGTGGCTCCACAGCCACAGCGCGGGAAAGCCGGATTGCGTTTTCCGGCACGGAAAGGCGAGCGACCCCCGCTATTCGAAGAGGTCCATTCGTCATGCCCAAGCACCGAACCGCTGGTCAGTACCTGACCAAGAGCCAGAAGATCTCGATGGCCGGCGTGGGCGTCCTCGGCGCCGCCGCTCTCGCGGTCTCCGTCGTGCCGGGCAACGCCTCCGAGACCTCCCAGTCCGCCACCACCGAGGTCGCCGCCGCCGCTCCCGTGGCCTTCACGGTCAACAAGGACGTGCAGACCACCGTCGCCAAGCAGCACGCCGCCGCCGCCAAGGACGCCGACGCCGCCGCCAAGAAGGCGAAGGCCGAGGCGGACGCCAAGGCCAAGGCCGAGGCCGAGGCGAAGGCGAAGAAGGAGCGCGAGCAGAAGGAGGCCGCGAGCCGGGCCGCCGCCCGCAAGCCGGTCTACGCCAACAACCTCGACGGCTGGATCCGCCAGGCCCTCGACATCATGAAGCGCGAAGGCATCCCCGGCACGTACAACGGCATCTACAAGAACGTGATGCGCGAGTCGTCCGGCAACCCCAACGCCATCAACAACTGGGACATCAATGCCCAGAACGGTGTGCCGTCCATCGGTCTGCTGCAGATCATCAAGCCGACCTTCGACGCGTACCACGTCGACGGAACCGAGCACAACCAGTACAACCCGGTCTCCAACATCGTCGCCGCGTCCAACTACGCGGCCGACCGCTACGGCTCGATCGACAACGTGAACAGCGCCTACTGAGCCTGCTCACCACCCACAGCAACGCCGAAGGGCGGCACCCCGTGCGGGGTGCCGCCCTTCGGCGTCCGTACGCGCGTGACTACTTGCGCATGACCTCGGGCTCGTGGCGGCGCAGGAAGCGCAGCACGAAGAAGCCGCAGAGCGCGCCGAGCGCGAGCAGCGCGGCCATGTCGATGCCCCAGGCCGCCGCCTCGTGGTCCCACAGCGGGTCGGTGCTGCCCGGATCGTCGGTGTTGGGGTTGATCCGGTTGAAGTCCAGCGTGGTGCCGGCCGCGGCGACCGCCCAGCGGGAGGGCATCAGATACGAGAACTCGTTGACGCCGACCGTGCCGTGCAGGATGAACAGGCAGCCGGTGAAGACGACCTGGACGATCGCGAACATGACGAGCAGCGGCATGGTCTTCTCGGCGGTCTTCACCAGGGCCGAGATGATCAGGCCGAACATCATCGAGGTGAAGCCGAGCGCCATGATCGGGATGGAGAGCTCGAGCAGCACCTGGCTGCCGAGGACCAGGCCCTCCTTGGGGATCTCACGCGTGGAGAAGCCGATCACGCCGACGAGCGCGCCCTGGAGGACCGTGATGAGGCCGAGGACGATCACCTTCGACATCAGGTACGCGGAGCGGGACAGGCCGGTGGCCCGTTCGCGCTCGTAGATCACGCGTTCCTTGATCAGCTCTCGTACGGAGTTGGCGGCGCCCGCGAAACACGCGCCGACGGCCATGATCAGCAGGACGGTGGTCGCCGTGCCGTTCGGGATGATCCGGCCGGTCTGCTGGTTGACGTTGACCAGCAGGCCCTTGTCGGGGTCGATCAGGAGGCTGACCGCGCCGAGCACCGCCGGCAGGATCACCATCAGGGCCATGAAGCCCTTGTCGGAGGCGATCACCGAGACGTACCGCCGCACGAGCGTGAACAGCTGCGAGAACCAGCCCTGCGGCTTCGGCGGCTTCATCTGCTGCATCTGCGGCATCTGCACCGGCTGGGCCGCGACGGCGTCGATGTCGGCCGCGTACATCTGGTAGTGCTGCGAGCCCTTCCAGCGGCCCGCCCAGTCGTAGTCGCGGTAGTTCTCGAACGCCGAGAACACGTCGGCCCAGGTGCTGTAGCCGAAGAAGTTGAGCGCCTCCTCCGGCGGGCCGAAGTAGGCCACCGAACCGCCGGGCGCCATCACGAGCAGCTTGTCGCAGATGGCCAGCTCGGCCACCGAGTGCGTGACGACCAGGACGGTGCGGCCGTCGTCCGCGAGGCCGCGGAGCAGCTGCATGACGTCGCGGTCCATGCCCGGGTCGAGGCCCGAGGTGGGCTCGTCCAGGAAGATCAGCGACGGCTTGGTGAGCAGCTCGAGGGCCACGGACACGCGCTTGCGCTGACCACCCGAGAGCGAGGTGATCTTCTTGTCCTTGTGGATGTCGAGCTTGAGCTCGCCGAGCACCTCGTTGATCCGCTGCTGGCGCTCCTGCTCGCTGGTGTCGGCGGGGAAGCGCAGCTTGGCCGCGTACTTGAGCGCGGTCTTGACGGTCAGCTCCTTGTGCAGGATGTCGTCCTGCGGGACCAGACCGATGCGCTGGCGCAGCTCGGCGAACTGCTTGTACAGGTTCCGGTTGTCGTAGAGGACGTCGCCCTGGTTGGCCGGGCGGTAACCGGTCAGCGCCTTCAAGAGCGTCGACTTGCCGGAGCCGGAGGGGCCGATGACGGCGATCAGCGACTTCTCGGGGACGCCGAAGGAGACGTCCTTGAGGATCTGCTTGCCGCCGTCGACGGTGACCGTGAGGTGGCGGGCCGAGAAGGAGACCTCACCGGTGTCGACGAACTCCTCGAGCTGGCCGCCGACGATGCGGAAGGTCGAGTGGCCGACGCCGACGATGTCGTTGGGGCCGAGCAGGGCGGTGCCGCCCTTGGCGATCGGCTGACCGTTGACATACGTGCCGTTGTGCGAGCCGAGGTCGCGGATCTCCATCCGGCCGTCGGGCGTCGCGTGGAACTCGGCGTGGTGGCGCGAGACCTGGAGGTCGGAGACCACCAGCTCGTTCTCCAGCGCACGGCCGATGCGCATCACGCGGCCGAGGGCCAGCTGGTGGAAGGTGGTGGGGCTGCGGTCCCCGTAGACCGGCGGCGCCCCCGCGGAGCCGCCCTGCTGCGGAACCTGGGGTGAGGGCTGCTGCTGCCAGCCCTGCTGCTGCGGCACGCCCTGCTGCGGGGCCGGCGGCTGGTGCTGCTGCGACCAGCCGGGGCCGCCCTGCTGGGGCGCGGCCTGCGGCCGGCCCTGCGCCTGCTGCGGGGCGTGGTGCTGTGCGTGCTGCGGCTGTGCGCTCGCCTGGTGGGCCTGCTGCGGTGCGGCGGCGGCACCGGCCGCGGCACCTGCCCCGGTGAGGTTCAGGCGCGGGCCGTCCGTCGCGTTGCCGAGGTGCACCGCGGAGCCCGGGCCGATCTCCATCTGATGGATCCGCTGCCCCTGAACGAACGTGCCGTTCGTCGAGCCGTGGTCCTCGATGACCCAACTCCGGCCGCCCCAGCTGATGGTGGCGTGACGCCAGGAGACCCGCGCGTCGTCGATCGCCACATCACCGCCCGGGTCGCGTCCGAGCGTGTATGACCTGGACGGATCCAGGGTCCAGGTCCGTCCGTTCAATTCCAGTACGAGTTCCGGCACTCCATGCCCCACTACGTTGTCCCCCGAGTTGCCCCCGTCATGGGGAGTCTAGGGATGTCGAACATCGTGGGGAACTATTTCAGGCTCAGCCCCCTGTCCGAAAGTCGGGCCTTGTGAAGAGTGCGTAGGCGCCTCGCGGTCCGCCCCGTTGACGGTCCGGAAACCGCCCCGGAGAGTGGTAATCACCCACCAGTGCAGACAGATCATCCGGAACGGCGCAGATCGATCAAGCTCAACTGGTCGATCAGCCAAGGGCAATTCGGTACATACGTGGCTACAGGTGCACGTAGTGCTGAGACGAACAGGTTCAGCTGAGCGGCGCGCGGGTGCAGCTGGGTGGCGCAGAGGTGGCAGAGGTCTACGGATCGGGGGACGGTCGATGGGCGCGATGCGGTCGGCTGCGACGGTCGGCGGTCCCCGGCGGATCCGCTGGGGCGATGTGCTGCTCACCGCGGTCGCGTGCGTGAGCTGGTCCCTCGTGGGCATGGCCGGTGTCGCGGCGCTCGGCCTGCATCTCCTGGGCGCGGACGCGGCCGGGTCGTTGGGGCCGATGACGGCGGCGGCCGTGGTGCTCGGGGCGGGCGGTTCGGTGACGCCGTCCGGCGACGTCTCCGCCTTCGGTCTGGAGGGTGCGGAGGCGACCACCGCGATCGAGGTGACGCCGCTCGGCGTCTCGCTGGCGGGTGCGCTCCTGCTCGCCTTCTTCTTCCTACGGTCCTTGCGCGCCTTGGGAGTTGAGATCTCCCCCGGCGAGCTCGCCGCGCGGGCGGGCGCGGTGGCGGCGCTGTTCCTCGCGATGCTCGCGGGTCTCGCCTGGGCCGGACACGACGTGATCACGCTCGACGGTGCCTCCCTGGGGCTCGACCAGCTCCCGGACGGCGGCGGGCTCACGGACGACCTGCCGGGCGGAATCGGCGAGCTGCTCCCGGACCGGCTCGGCGATCTGGTCGAGGCGGAGGCGGCGGTGGGCTTCACCGTGGACACCGGGCCTTCGCTCCTCGGCGGTCTCGTGTGGGTGCTGGGGGTCCTGGTGGTGGCCCTGCTCTTCTCCCGTCGTACGCCGCTGCCGGCCGCGCTCGCGTTCCTGGACCGGGTCGCGCGGCCGGCTTTCTCGGCGCTGGTGACGGTGCTCCTGGTGGCGGTCGCGGCGGGGCTCGCGGCGGCGGCGTACGCGGCGATCGGCGACGACCACCCCGGGCGGATCGCGGGAGCCGCCCTGCTCGGGGCGCCGAACGGGGTCTGGCTCGCGGTGCCGCTCGGCCTGTTCGTGCCCTGGGACGGCAAGGCGACGGGCGCGCTGGCCGAGGTGCTTCCGGCGCCGCTCGACGCGTTCTTCCGCGCGAGCGCGGACGAGCCCGCGACGGTGGGGCGCCTGGCCGAGCTCGACGGCCGGGTGTGGCTCCTGGTGGTGGCGGTCGCCGTGATGATGCTGTTCGCGGGGGTGCTCGCCGCGGCCCGGACGCCGGTGGGGCCGCTTTCGGCGGCGGGGTTCGCGGGGCGGTGCGCGGTGCGGCTCGGCGGGGTGGGCGCGGTCGTCGTGCCGCTGCTTGTGTGGCTCACGGCGGTGTCGGCGAATGCGTCGCTTTCGGTGCTGGGCTTCGATGCGTTCGGGGCGAGCCTGTCCTTGCAGGGGCAGGCCGGGATGGGGTTGCTGCTCGGGGCCGTGTGGGGGCTGGGGGCCGGAGGGCTCGGGGCGCTGCTGGCGTATGGGGCGGGGGCTGCGGGTGGGCGGGTCGTGGGGGGTGCGTCCGGGGCCGGGGGCGGTGCTGCGTCCGGACCCGGGGCCGGTCCGCTGTCCGGGGATGAGGTGGGGCCGTACGATCCGGCGCCGCCGTTCCGGCCGGCCAATCCGCAGACGAATCCGTATCTGCGATTGCCGGACGAGGTGCGGGAATCCTCGCGGGATGGTTCTTCGCCGCCGGATGAGTGGCCTCAGGGGGGTGGGGGGCGCAAGCGGTGAGATCCCCTACCCGCCCCTTCCCGAAACCAGGGGCTCCGCCCCCGGACCCCTTGGGTGGGCACCCACGCGGGGGCTTCGCCCCCTGCCCCCCCCTTTGGGGCTTCGCCCCTTACCCCCGATCGCGCCTTAAGGGCGCTCGTCCTCAAACGCCGGACGGGCTGACAGTTGCCCCACGGACAGAAGGTACCCACAGGCAGAAGGCACCCACAGGCGGCGAAGAGGCGACCCCGTCCCACCACCCGGGACACCTCACCGAACGTTCACCCGGGCCCGCTACCGTGGTGCCACCATGAGCGCACCGCAGCCACCGCAGGCCCCTGCCGATGTCCCGACTCTGCTCGTCAAGATCTTCGGGAAGGACCGGCCCGGTATCACCGCCGGGCTCTTCGACACCCTTGCCGCCTTCTCCGTCGACGTGGTCGACCTGGAGCAGGTCGTCACCCGAGGACGCATCGTGCTGTGCGCGCTCGTCACCGAGCCCGCCAGGGGGCTCGAAGGCGAGCTGCGCTCCACCGTGCACAGCTGGGCCGACTCGCTCAAGCTGCAGGCCGAGATCATCTCCGGTGTCGGTGACAACCGGCCGCGCGGTGAGGGGCGTTCGCACGTCACCGTGCTCGGGCACCCGCTGACCGCCGAGTCCACCGCCGCCATCGCCGCGCGTATCACCGCGACCGGCGGCAACATCGACCGGATCTTCCGGCTCGCCAAGTACCCGGTTACCGCTGTGGAGTTCGCGGTCTCCGGCACGCCGACCGAGCCGCTGCGCACCGCGCTCGCCACGGAGGCCGCCGCGCTCGGCGTCGACGTGGCCGTCGTCTCGGCCGGGCTGCACCGCCGCGCCCAGCGCCTCGTCGTGATGGACGTGGACTCGACGCTGATCCAGGACGAGGTCATCGAGCTGTTCGCCGCGCACGCGGGCTGCGAGGAGCAGGTCGCCGAGGTGACCGCCCGCGCGATGCGCGGCGAGCTGGACTTCGAGCAGTCGCTGCACGCCCGGGTCGCGCTGCTCGAAGGGCTCGACGCCTCGGTGGTGGAGAAGGTGCGGGCCGAGGTGCAGCTCACGCCCGGCGCGCGGACCCTGGTGCGGACGCTCAAGCGGCTCGGCTACCAAGTCGGCGTCGTATCGGGCGGGTTCACTCAGGTCACGGACGATCTGCGGGAGCGGCTCGGGCTGGACTTCGCGCACGCCAACACCCTGGAGATCGTCGACGGCAAGCTGACCGGCAAGGTCACCGGCGAGATCGTGGACCGGGCCGGCAAGGCACGGCTGCTCAGGCGCTTCGCCCAGGAGGCCGGCGTACCCCTGGAGCAGACGGTGGCGATCGGCGACGGGGCCAACGACCTGGACATGCTCAACGCGGCGGGTCTCGGCGTCGCGTTCAACGCCAAGCCGGTCGTACGGGAGGCCGCGCACACCGCGGTGAACTTCCCGTTCCTCGACACCGTCCTCTACCTCCTCGGGGTCACCCTCGAAGAGGTCGAGGCCGCGGACGCCCACGAGGCGTAGCACGCCCCGGCATACACAGGACGCCTCGGCACATGTAGCACGCCCCGGCACACAGAGAGGGCCCCGGTACGGAACCGGGGCCCTCGACTGCGTATCGGACAAGGCCAGTTGACCCCTGGCCGGGGTTACTCGTGCGGAGCCCAGTAGTCGAACAGCGTGGCCACGCCGGGCTCCAGGGACTTCCACGAGCCCGTGAACGTCAGCATCGCCATCGCCGAGGTGGGGAACCCGCGCCGGTTGAGCCGGGTCTGGGCATCGCCCTCGGCCGAGCCCGCGAGGATCTCGGCGAGGCCCTGCATGCCGGGGTTGTGGCCGATCAGGAGCAGGTCCGCGACATCGTCCGGGGTCTCGTTGAGCACGGCGATCAGCTCGCCGGGCGAGGCCTCGTACACCCTCTCCTCGTACGTGGTCTTCGGGCGCTGGGGCAGCTCGCCCACCGCCAGCTTCCACGTCTCCCGGGTGCGGGCGGCCGTGGAGCAGACGGCCAGGTCGAAGGTGATCCCGCTCTCCGCGAGGCGGCGGCCCGCCGCGGGGGCGTCCTTGCGGCCCCGCTCGGCCAACGGCCTTTCATGGTCGGAGATCTGGGGCCAGTCGGCCTTGGCGTGCCTGAGGAGGACGAGCCTGCGCGGTGTATCGACACTCATGTGTCCCAGCTTCGCACGAAACGCGCCACGCGGCGCAGGGAGTTGACGGGCTCCCCCTCGAAGGGTGACGGGCGGTGCACGGGCTGCGGAACACTCCGCTTCCGGATCACGGAATCCGGAACATCACGGCTTCCTTGAGGCGGCTGAGGAAGTCCCCGAGCCCGGAGTCGCCGGCCGCGGCCTGTGCCTCGGCCGGGTGCAGCACGATCAGGAAGAGCACGACGAAGGCGATCACGGGCAGGGCCACGCCCCACCAGGGCAGCCTGGCCTGGGCGCCGGCCTGCTGCGGGGAGCGGGTGTGCGCTGGGGCCGACATGACGCCTCCGGATTCCGTGTTCCACGCGCCGCGTTCTCGCGGCGTACCTAGAACGTACGGAAGCGCGGGCCTCCAACCCATCCGGTGATCCACCCACTTGACCCTGACACCAGCCCCCTAGGGGATGGTGGTGCTACCCCCACCATGGGCGGCGGAGGCCGGTCGTCGCGGTCCTCAGGGGGGGCGACCGTCTCGATCGTCAGGGGAAGCGACCGTCGCGGTCGTCAGGGGGAAGCGATCGTCGCGATGATCGCGATGATCACGGTGACGGCCATCATCGCGCCGAAGACGGCGAGCAGCTTCTTCTGGCTGTTCTTGGGGTGCGGGTCGAGCACAGGCATACGGCCAGTCTCGCACCCTTTGCGCACTCCCCCGCCGCCGGGGGTCCCGGCGGCGGTGCCTTCAGCGGTGGCTCAGACCGTGCACTCGTCCTCCACGGTCCGCTGCCGTCCGGCCATCACACCGAAGGCGATCTGCGGCACGAGCAGCGCGCCCATCAGCAGGATCGGCACCTCCCAGCCGCCGCTGTGCTGGTAGAGGACACCGACGAGCAGGGGCCCCGGGATCGAGAGGAGGTAGCCCGTGCTCTGCGCGAAGGTCGACAGCTGGACCACACCCGGGCCCGTCCGGGCCCGCATGCCGACCATCGTCAGGGCCAGCGGGAAGGAGCAGTTGGAGATGCCGAGCACCAGCGCCCACACCCAGGCGCCGCCGGCGGGGGCGACGTACAGACCGGTGTAGCCGATCAGGCCGCACAGGCCGAGCGCGGCGACGATGGGGCCCTGGTGGCTCATCCGGGCCGCCATCCGCGGGATCACGAACGACAGCGGCACACCGACGGCCATGGTGATCGCGAGGAGCACACCCGCGGTCTCCGCCGAGACGCCGGCGTCGCGGAAGATCTGCGGCATCCAGCCCATGGTGATGTACGCACCGGTGGCCTGGAGCCCGAAGAACACGGCGAGCGACCACGCCGTACGGCTGCGGGTGATCCTGAGCTTGCCGGGCAGCTGCGCCTCGGCGTCCCGTTCGACGGCCTCGGCGGCGCCCTCGACCCGGGCGGGCTCGGGCCGGCGCCGGCGGACCACCGGCAGCCACGGCAGCACCGCGGCGGCGGCCAGGGCGGCCCAAACGGCAAGCCCCGTCTTCCAGTTGCCCCCGAGCGCCTCGGTGACCGGGACGGTGATCGCGGCCGCCAGCGAGGTGCCGAGCGCGAGCGCCATCGAGTAGAGGCCGGTCATGGAGCCCACGCGCTGTGGGAACCATTCCTTGATGACCACGGGCATCAGGACGTTGGAGACCGCGATGCCCGCGAGCGCGAGGGCGCTGGCGGCGAGGAAGGCTGCGGTGCTGCCGGTGAACGGCCGCACGATCAGACCGGCCGCGATCGCCGCCATGCCGCCGCACACCACGGCGGCCGGGCCGAAGCGGCGGGCGAGGCGGGGCGCGAGGCTGCCGAAGATCGCGAAGCAGAGCGGCGGTACGGAGGTGAGGAGACCGGCGACGGAACCGCTCATGCCGAGCCCGTCGCGCACCTCCTCGAGCAGGGCGCCGAGGCTGGTGATGGCCGGGCGCAGGTTGAGGGCGGCCAGGATGATGCCGGCGATGACGAAGGGCACGCCCCAGGTGCGCGCGGCCGAGGCGGGCTCGGACGGTGCGCTGCTGCGGTCGGGCGCCTCGGTGTCGGGCAGAACTGTCGACTTCTCACTGACCATGGGAGCCATCATAGAATCATGGGATGATTGGCTGTCCAATCGCCCCTGACCAGGACGGGACCGCCCGCGGCCGCACCCGGCGACGGCGGTACGGTCGGTCCGGCGGGGCCCCGGCCGCCCTGCCGCCACCGTGCTCCGCCCCAACTCCACATCGCTCCCCACCGCCGCCCGCTCCGAAGGAAGAGCCCATGCCCCTGTCGTCCCCCCGGCGTTCGGCGCTCGCCGACCAGGTGATCGCCGAGCTCAGGAACCAGATCACGTCGGGCGAGTGGCCGGTCGGGGCGCGCATCCCCACCGAGCCGGAGCTCGTCGAGCAGCTGGGTGTCGCGCGCAACACCGTGCGCGAGGCGGTGCGCGCCCTCGCCCACAACGGGCTCCTGGACATCCGGCAGGGCTCGGGCACGTACGTGGTCGCCACCAGTGAGCTGGCCGGGGTGATGCAGCAGCGCTTCGCCGGCGCCGATCCGCGGCACATCGCGGAGCTGCGCGCCACGCTGGAGTCGACCGGCGCGAAGCTGGCCGCGGAGCGGCGCACCGAGCGCGACCTGAAGCAGCTCGACGCCCTGCTCGTACGCCGGGAAGAGGCCTGGGAGTCCGGGGACCGCGAGGCCTTCGTCGAGGCGGACGCGACCTTCCACCTCTCGGTGGTCTCGGCCGCGCACAACGACGTCCTGACGGATGTGTACGCGGATCTGGGCGAGGTGCTGCGGGCCTGGCTGCGCGACGACATCGGCGAGACGCTGCGGCCGCAGAACCACATGGACCACACCCGCCTGGTGGACGCGATCCGCGAGGGCGATGCGCAGCGGGCGGCCGAGGAAGCGGCGAGCTATCCGTTCATGTGCCGGATCGTGGACGGGTTCCAGGAGGACTGAGCTCAGGGCCGGTCGCCGCCCGGCTCCGGGTGATGGGTCACCCAGGCCGAGCCGACTTCCTTCCAGCAGCGCCCGCTCAGCCGCACCGTCATGGCGGGGCCCGCGGGGACGGGCGTCGCGTCGGTGTCGATGTCCCACCAGCGGTCGCACTCGACATGCAGCCGCACATGATCGGTCTCGGGATACGGGTTGTGGCAGTACGCGGTGACGCGCGAGCCCTCGACGGAGGTACGGCACTCGGCCCCGAAAGGCCGCTCCTGCTGCCCGGCCACGTGCTTCGCGGAAGCGACTCCGGACTCGGACTCGAACGCGGACGCGGGCGCGGGCGCGGAGGAGGCATCGGCCGGCAGGACGAACAGCAGACTCAGCCCTGCGAGGAGGGGCCCGTACCGCCGTGTCCTGCGCACCACTCGGAAGACCTCCTCGGCCGTACCGCGACACGGCCGCGGCTGCACCTCAAGGGGGGAACTGGACTTCCAGAGTGCGCCGTTCACCCCCACCCCGCAGTCGGAGGGGGCCCGAACGGGCGAGACCCCGGCGCCGCGGGATGCGGGGGCCGGGGCCTGGAGGTGAGGGGCTCGCGGGGCGTGAGCCTGTGGGGCGGGGTGCGCGGGCGCCGGCGGGGTGCGGGGGCGCAGCGCGGGCACGGTGCGGGCGCGCAGCACGGGCACGGTGTCGGGGCAAAGCGCGGGCCGGTGCAGAGGCGCAGCGTAGGCCTGTGCAGAGGCGCAGCGTGGGCCGGTGCAGACGCGCAGCGTGGGCCGGTGCAGACGCGCAGCACGGGCAAGGTGCGGACGCACGGCTCGCCCACGGGGTGCAGGGGCGGAGCCCCGCCGGGGTCCAGGGGCGGAGCCCCGGAAGGGGACGCGAGGGCGTCAGCCCCCGCACCACCCCACCGCCG
>NZ_FNFF01000038.1 GCF_900100315.1 Streptomyces indicus | reverse complement strand
CCCGCGCGCGGGTCCGTAAGCGGCTTCGCCGCTTACCACCAGGGATCGGCTTCGCCGATCCCCTGACGGCGTTTCACGCCGTCGAGGGCTCCGCTTCGCGGAGCCGGGCCGCCGTTTCACGGCGGCCGTGGGGGTTGCTGGGGCCGCTTCGCGGCCTCTGAGCTGGGGTTTTGCCGCTTCGCGGCTAGGCTGGCTAGGAGGGGTGGGGGTGACCTCGTCGGTTCCGTTTCCCTCGAACTTGTCTTCTATTTCCCTCACCTCCCTTTATCGAATTCCTTAATGCTTCCTCACCATAAGGGTTACCCAATTCTTTGTCAAGCGTGGTGGTCGCCTCTTTATTGGGTGCCTTTTCTGAGTGATTCCGAGGCTTTATCAGAATACCTTAGCGCTCGTTTTCCAAACGGCCGAAGGCCGTTTTCCTTTGCCCCGCAGGGGCGGGCCCCGGCGCGAAGCGCCTTAAAGGGGCCCACCGCGATAGCGGCGGCCCGATAGGGCCGGGTCTTTCCCGCCCCGTGGCCGAAGGCCACTTAGGGGGGCGGGTTTCCTTTCGGGCCCGCGAAGCGGGACCAGGCCGCCCGTGGCCGAAGGCCACATAGAGGCGGCCCAGCCCGAAGGGCTGTCGATTGGCCGCGCATTTGGGCACGGAAAAAGGGTGGCCATTCACCGGCCACCCTTTTTCTGTTGCCTAGTCGTTACCTAGGCCGTTCTGTCAGTCCGTCATGTGGTCGAGCCAGTCGGCGGGTTCCATCCCGTCGATGGTCGGCCGGTCCTCGTCCCAGTTGAAGTCACCGGGCGAGAGCTCGACCCCTGCGGCCTTGGCCCTTTCGAGGTAGGGCTCGATTTCCTCGGCCCGCTCCTCGTCGAGCTCGGCCTCAAAGTGCATGAGGCCCGCGTCGATGACGAGTTCCGGGGCGCAGCCGTTGAGGCGGGCGAGGTGGAACAGGTCGGCGAGGAGGTCGCCGCCCAATTCCCTGAGTACGTCGTCGCCCACGTCGAGGGTGCCGTCGATGTAGTTTTGCCCGGTCTCTTTGCCGAACGCTTCCAGGGCCGTGAGTGCCCAGTGTGCGCGGGTCCTATTGGCCTCGGCGGCGCCGTCCGCGTAAAGGTCCGTCATTTCCCTTTCCCTTTCTTTCACTTGCCGTAGACGGCGATTGCGGCGCGGACCTTGTCCGCGTCGAGGCACCCGGGGTGCCGGAACGTCGAGGGCGGGTTGCCGTTGCGCCCGCGCAGGTGGGACCAGTAGCGGGGGCCCTGCCACCCGCAGAGCTGGCACCGCAGGAACCACGGGTTATCGGCCCCGGGGTAGCCGCCGAGGGGGGTCCAGAGGAATTCGGCGAGTCCGTCCATTGCCTTGCGCGCGGCCTCGGTGTTCCGGGGCGTGGCAGGCATTCGCGGGTGAAGGAGGGGCACCGGCCCGACCAATTCGCGGGGCGCGGTCTCCTGGTCCTCCTCGGAGTTCTGCGGGGTGATCTGCCGCAGCTCGTACATGGCGACGAGGTAACCGGCGGCGAGTTCCTTACCGACGCTTCCGGCGGCGACTCGGATCTCTTCGTTCTGTCCGGCCGGGACGGCGTACCAAACGCCGTGCCACCGGTAAATGCGGCCGATGTGCAGTCCGTTGAATCGGACCGGGTAACGGCATTCCTGGTTCGGGTCGCCGAGTTCGTAGCGACGCGTTTCGTTGTTGGTCACTTGCTCCACCCCCACCACGAACGGACCTCTTCGGCGTCCTCGCCGTAGTTCTCCTCGACCATTTCGGCGAAAGAGGCGCCGGGGTTGGTGAGGCTCGTAATTGCGGCGTTCACGACGAGGTTGATTGCGTCCTCTTCGGGCTCGCCGAGGCTGATCGCGCCGAGGACCATGTCGGCACCCGCGTTGACGGCGGTCCGAACGCTTTCCTCGGTGTAACCGAATTCGGGCCGCTTGATTCCGAGGCGGCGAGCGTCGATGTACGCCGCGAGGGATTCCGTCGCGTTCCGCATCGAGTCGAGGCGGGCGTATTCGGCGTTCGGGCACTCGTCGGCGGTGAGGAAGTCCTCGATTGCCTCCATGAGGCAGTCAAGGGAGTGGGCCGGGTCGGTGGTGGTCGACAGGGTTCCGTCGGCCGCTACTCCCCAGACCTCCATTCCGTCGAGGTCAATGTCGCGGCGGTCGAGGAGGTCCCCGCATTCGGGGCACTGGAACAGGCCGTCAGGCCGGACGCAGTAGGCGGAGAGTCCTCCGCACTGCGGGCAGCAAATTGGGTTCACTGAAAGCTCGCCTTTCGCGTAGCGCTTCCGGGGCGTGACCCAGGAGGCCGCGCGGCACGCCGCGTGCTTTTCGGCCCGGTGCGCGCCGAAGGCGCAGGGCCGAAAACCCTTTTGCCGGTGCGCGCCGAAGGCGCAGGCAAAAGGGCGGTCCCGCGAAGCGGGACCGAATCGCCGGTGAACGCGCCGAAGGCGCCCGGCGATTCGCCCGGAGGGCCCGCCAGGGCCCGCAGGGCGGTGCGCGGCGTGCCGTGTGGCACCCTGGGCCACGCCCCGGAAGAAAGGGCCCGTCAGGGCCTCTTGAGGCCCTGTGCTGCGCCCTGCCGCGCCTTGCTGCGCCCCCTTGCTGCGCCCCGGCCCGGAACGCGCGAGACCCCCCTCCCCGTGTGTCGGGAGGGGGGTCTCGCGCGTTCTCGGCGGCGGCGCCCTGCTACTTCGCTGCGCCCCATTCGAGGAGGCGGAACACGGCCTCTACGCGCCGCTTGTGCTCCGGTCGGTCCCCGAGGAGGGCGAGCACCGACTCGGCCGTCTCGCGGGCGCCCTCGGCGTCCTCCAGGGCGAGCCGGACCCATGCGGCGTGCGCGTTGCTGATCACGCGCTGTGTCTCGTCCTCGGGGGCCCCTGCCTCGCGGCGGCGCTGCGCCGTCTGGACGAGGAGCTCCGTCGTCTCGGCCCATTCCTCTGTCTCCTCGACCCGGCGCACGGTGAACGTGGCCCGGACGGTCATCACGTTGACCGTGGGGGGTGCGAGGGGGCCGAAGGCACCCGCGAGGGCGGCCTCGACCTGGGCGGCGGCGACGATGGCCTCGACGAGCCGTCCCGCCCTCTCGTGCTCGACGACTTCGGCCCAGGCCGTCGCGTACTGCGGCGGGAGGGGCGCGGCCCACTCGGGCGGTACGGCGGCCGTGGCACGGCCGGCATCCGGCGCGGCGGGCTGCTGTACGGCGCGGGCCTGTGTGCCGGCCGCCGGGTGCTGCGGGGCCTCCTCCGGGGCGCGGGTCACGACGGGTTCGCCCGCGGCCGGGGAGCTGGGGGCCGCGGGGGACGCCTGGGCCGGTACCGCCGCGGGTGCCGGCGGCGTCGGGTGGGGACGGTCGAGCGTCACCACGTCGCCGTTGACGTCCACGATCAGGGGCCAGGCCGCCCCGTCGGCCTCCTTGGCGAGCACGCGGACAGGGCGGCCGTGAAAGGCCGCCTTGATCCGGACCTCGGCGAGGGCGCGGACGCGGGCCTCGTTGGCGTCGAGGCCCGGCTCGGTGACCTCCTCGCCGTTGACAGCGGCGACGCCGTTCGAGCTGACGGTGATGGTGTAGATCGGGGTTGCGGGAATCGTGTCGGGGTCGGTGATGGTCATTGGTCTTTCTCCGATCTATCCACCCTTGGGGAAATACGGTGGTGCCCAACCGACGTATGTGGAACCCCACTTGGTTTCAATGTCGGTGGCCGGTACCACGTCAATGTAACCCGGGCGGAGAATATCGTTGCTGGCAATTTTCCCGTCGCCGAGATACACAGCAACGTGACCCGCTCGGCCGCCGGTTTCCCAGTACATGAGGGCACCGGGCGGCGGGTTCCTGTCCTTGTCGTGCTTCATGCTGGCCGGCATCTCGCGGTAGTGGTCGATTGCGTAGGGCACCCCGGAGAAACTCCAGCCGTACGCCCTGGCAACGAACGCGAGGCAGGCGCGATACCAGTCCTTCCCGCCCGTCTTGGCCTCCTTCTCGGCCCAGGCGATGGCGTCCTCGGTGCTGCGGGGGTTCTTGACGTTCGCGGGCCACGGGGCGTCACCGTCGTGGAAGGCCGCACCGGGCTTGCCGGGGCGGTCCTCGGCGTCTTCCGGGTAGCACTGGCCGTTGGGGTCGTCGCCCTGGTCCTCGTTGCCGGTGGCGGTGTCGTCGCCCTGGTCCTGGTCCTCGTCGGCGTCGCCGCCCTTGCCGGGGCGGTCGAGGTCGATCCCGGCCTCTTTGGCGATCTTCCGGGCGGCGTCCTCCTGGCCGTCGTACAGCTCGGGGTGGGCGGATGCCTGCACCGCCTGTGCGGCCTGCCCGAGGCCCATCGTCTCCCAGCCCTTTATGTCGGTCAGGCCGTGGATTCCGGCGGTGGTGTCGCGGTTCTCGCCGAAGAAGAACATGCCGGCCGCGTACTTGGGCTGCATGATCTGTGTCTTCGTTCCCCAGCCCTGGGACGGCCGCTGTTGGAAGAGGCCGATCGAGTCGAGGTGGCCGTGATCGAGGTTGAGGAGGGTCGACTCCTGTAGGGCGGTCATCAGGCCGATGAGCGTTGCCCGTCCGGACAGGCCGCCGTCGTCGGCCACCTTGTCAATGATCTTGGCGTTCGCTATCTGGTTCTTCCGGATGTTGCCGGTTGGCTGTTGGGCGGTGCCCTCGCCGTCGTCGCCGTAGTCGACGCCGGGTGTTCCGCGTTCGCCGCAGGAGTCGGCGAACGCCTTCCCGCCGATGCCGGCACCGAAGATGCCGACGACGAACAGGAAGATCACAAACACCACGGACGCTATGGCGGTGGCCTTGATCTTGAGTCCGGTCCCGGCGAAACGGCCCAGGGTCCGGACGGCGTCGCGTCCGTCCACTACAGCCCCAGGATTCGGGAGACGCGCCACCCGTCGCCGTCGCCGTTGGTCAACTCGACCTGTAGCACGGTGGTTTCGCTGTAGTCCTCGTATCCCTCGACGTCTACCTTCGCCGTGGTCTTCCGCCAGACACGAACGGGGGTGTCCACCGGCAGATCAGTGCCGGCGGGCTCGACCTTGACCGTGCGGACGGTGGCCACTCCCCCGCGGCTGACGAGCTTGGCCCATCCCGGGTCGGTGTGTCCGGCGAGGTTCTCGACCAGGGCCGCCGTCATGTACGGCTCGGCCCGGAGAACGCTCGCCGTGTGGTCGCCGTCCTTGGGCGGGTTGCGGGTGAGGTAGATCCGGACGGCCTCCTCGGCGACGTGGTCCGGCTTGCTGAGGTCGACGGCCGCCGAGGCGCTCGGCGACGGCGAGGAGCTGCTCGGCGTCGCCGCGGGCTCCTCGTCCTCCTGGGCGCCGCCGGGCGTCGGGCTTGCGGTGGTCGTGACGCGGTCGCCCTTGTGGCCCTCGCCGAGGAGGCTCGGCCACAGGAAGCGGGCCCCGACGCCGAGGCCCAGGATCACCAACACGATGATCAGGGCCCCGGCGGGGCGCAGCGGGTCGCGGCGACGCTCCTCTCGTACGTACTCCTTCGTACGGCGGCGGACGTCCTCGCGGTGCTCGCGCTTGGCCTCGCGCCGTCCGCGGCGGCCCTCGGTCTTCTTGACCTCCTCGGGATAGGAGAACGAGGCGAGGATCTCCCGCCACTCCTCCGGGGTCGGTTCGTCGTTCTTCGCCATGGCTTACCCCCGTCGGCCGGTGTTCCTAGGCGCCGGGACCGGTGCCGCTGGGCGGCGGGCCGGTGCAGTGGCGCGGGGCGGCGGCTGCGTGCTGCCGGTCGGCCGCGGTGGCGGGCCGTTGGGCGTGCTGCGGATCACCGTCGCCTGAATGATCTTGGGCTCGCCTGCCCGCGCGGGCGGCGGAGCCTGCCGGAAGGCGTAGTTCGGGGCGCCGTTCTCCGGGCGCATGACCGGAGTCGGGCCCGATCCGATGGCCGGACGCGTGGCTCCTGCCCCTGCGGCGGTCCCGGCCTGGGCCGTGGTGCCCTCCTTGCTCCCGGGCAGTGCGGCGCGGGGCCTCGACGGCTGCGGGGGCAGGGTGGCGCGGGCCTTGCCGGTGACGTCGGATCGCTCCCGGTCGAGCGTGATCACCGGAGCGTCGGAACGTCCGCCGGCAGTGCCCCCGGCGCCACCGGGTGGGAGCGCCGGGCCTGCCCCCGCCCCGGCCGTCGCCGGGAGCGGCCGGGGTGCCGGCGCGGGCGGCCGGTGGCGCGGTACGCGGGTGAGGATGACACCCGAGTCGTCGGCGGCGCCGCCTCCTCCGCCGGGGAGCTGCGGCAGGTCGTCGCCGCCCCCGCCGCCCCCGCCTCCTCCGCCGCCTCCTCGACGACGTCCGCGGCCGGGCACGGTACGCACGGGCTGGTGGTCAAAGTCGCCGCCGCGGCGGCGGCTGCGGCCTCCGCCGCCTCCTCGGTTCAACATCTTGGCGACGGCGAGGCCGCCGAGCATCCCGGAAGTGGTGCCGCGGACGCCGAAGATTTGGGCCACGACCGCGCGGAAGTTCATCCCGACGATGGCGGCGGCAATGCTCAGGCCGCTGGTGGGGAGCCACCCGTACGTGCCGAACATTTGCGTCGTGGCGGCCTGTAGGGATAGGACCGCGCCGAGCACCATCGTTGCGATGAGGCTTTCGAGGGTCCGGGCGAGGAGCTGATCAAACCAGGCGAGACCCCACTCACGCGGGCGGCCGGGGATGACCCAAAGGCACGCGAAGATGACGCCCGTCAACAGGAGCATGAGGGCGCCGAGGAGACTCGCCAAGGAGGTGAAGGCGAGCATCAGGATTAGGGCCGCAAACAGGATGATGGAGATTAGGGCAGGGATGGTGACCATGATCCGGCCGACGGGGCTATGCCCCTGACGCCACTTCACGGAGTCACCGCCGACCGCCTCGTCAGTGACGGTGTCTTGCAACCATTCCTTGCGCTTGTCCTTGTTGGTGCCCTGGTCCAACAAGTCTTTGCCGTACTTCTCGCAGACCTCGAAGGAACCGAATTCCGCGACACACCACGGGGTCGCCACATATGCGCGCCATACGGCGTCACTCGATTTCCGGAGCGCGTCATCCCGACCGTTGCCGCTGAACTTCGGCTTATGGCCGAGCTCGAACGGGAAGTCGCCCGACCCGTCGCCGAGACCCTGCGACGTGGCGTTCATGGTGACGCTCGACCCGACCTGACGGGCACTGTCGATGCCACCGACCCAGGTCTGAGGACTGGTCAGGAGCGACACCGAGACCACACCGGAGATCAGCACCCAGGCGATTTGCGACAGGCCCCCGCCCCCGCCGCCCTTCCGGTGCTGGACGAACGCCACCAGGCCGCCAACGGCGAGCGCGCTCGGAAGGAGCGTCACGGTAAGGCCCTTAGCGGCCCCGCCGATGGCCTTCGTGATGGCGTTCTCAAGTTCCGGGATCGTAGTCAGTTGGAAAATCCACTGCACGATCACGATGCACGCCGTACCGAGTACGGCGATCAGGCCCATGCAGATATCCGCGATGGCCTCGGCCATCGGGTCGAGAACGTCCCACTTACCGAAATCGGAATCGAGCTGCCACAGAGACGGATTGCTGTACGTCTCATAGAGGGTGCCCTCCCCCTCGGGCACCTTGGAATCAGGCGACGGCATGAGGTCGCCGATTCCCGTTGGGTCGATATCCGCAGCGTGTGCCTGTCCGGCGAACACCATCAACGTGGTGAAGGCGAACAGGAGCGGAATCAACAGGGTCCGCAGCCGCGGCAAGTTGTAGTAGACGAGCACTGTTACCCCCCTGACAGGGCGGTGCGGACCGGCGAGCCGTGCCCCATGTCGCCCTCTTGTACGTCCTCGTGCTGGTCGACGAGCCAGGCCCCGCCCTGCTGGACCAGGCGCAGCGCGCGGCGCTTGGTGGTGGCGTCCTTGTCGGGCCACTTCACGGTGTAGGTGACGAGCACGCCGTACCCGGCCGGGTGGTCCTCGACGGCCGAGACCTCGACGACGTCCGAGGCCGAGACGGGGCCGGTGTCGGCGCGGTCCGGCCCGGTGGGCGTGCGGGACGCGACGGGTTCGGGTGTCGAGCCGTCGGCGTACGTCGGCGGGGAGAACGACGGCGAGGGGCTCGTCTCGCTCGGGTCGGGCGTGGGCTCATCCACGGTGAGCCTGTCGGCGCACTCCTCGACCGTGCCGCCGCGCAGCCGCGAGGAGCTGAGGCCGCAAGCGGTCTTCCAGTCCTCGCGGTTGGCGGCCTCCTGGTACTGCTTGGCCACCTTCACGAGCGCGTCGCCCTTCGGGGCCTGTTGGCCGCCGGCACTCGGGTTGCTGTCCTTGGTCCCGCCACCGCCGTCCGAGGAGCATCCGGCAAGGGCGAGGATGCCGGCGGCCAGTACGGCGGCCGTCGCGGTGCGCTTCATGCGTCCACCTTTTCCATGCTCACGGGGGTGTCGTCGGCGGACTGGTCGGCCGCCTTGGGCGAGGTGTCGAGGAGGGTCAAGAGCTCGGCGCTTGGTACGTCCCACTGGACGGTGGCGCAGGAGAACCGGCGGTCACGGATCACGCAATGGCCGTGCCGAATCTCGCCATCGGGCAGGAGGCCGACGGACTGAATCAGGGCCCGGGTGTGGGCGTCCTTGGGCAGGCTGAGGAGCTCGGCCAAGGCGTTCTGTTGCTCGCGGGTGGTGAGCTGGAACCCGGCAACGGTGGTGAGCTGTTCGAGGACGCCGACCATGGAGACGAGCGACTCGGGGTCCTGCGTGTCCAGGAGGAGCGACGTCGCCAGGGCGCGGCCCACTCGGGCGATGTACTGCAAGAACGACGATCCTTCCCGGGTCGCCGTGAGGACGTGGACCTCCGGGACGGCAACGACCTTGCGCAGGCCGCGCAGGTCTCGACGGCCTGCGGTGGTGACACCGAACGCCAACATGGAGTGCATGAGGGCGACACTCAGGCGCTTCATGGGAGTCCAGTCCCGGCGGCCCTCCTCGGGCTGCGGCAGGGACAGGCCCGGCATCTGCACGACGAAGATCCCCGGTTCGGGGGTGATGGGCGATCCCTCACCGGTCGGGCGGCCCATGAACGGCGCACCCAAGGCGTTCTGCGCGAGTTCGTACAGGGCCTCACCCGCCTTGCGGCCGAGCTCGTCGTCCATCTGCCGCAGGTACTCGATCACCTTCCAGGTGGCGGGCTCGCCCTGGGCGATGACCTCGTTCACCGCGCGGGTGATCGGGGTCTCGGCCCCGGCCTCGCGCAGCCACTCGGGGATGGCAACGGAGAGTTGCGCCGGCACTTCACCGCGGGCAACGTCGACACCCTCGGACGCCAGGAGCTTGAACAGGTCGACGGCCCCGGCGAACTTGGGGCCGGTCTCGACGAGGTGAGCGTTCAAGCCGTAGCGGCGGGCCGCCGTCACCAGGCCGCCAAGGTCGCCCTTGAAGTCCAGCGCCAGGGCGTAGGAGCCGCGGAATCCGGCGTCGAGGAGCGAGAGCATCATCGCCGTGGTTTTGCCTCGTCCGGACCGGCCGACGAACGCCGTCGTCGTCGCGTCGCCCCTGTCCGACCCGGCCGTCACGTCGTTACGGAAGACACCGGGCGTGCTGCCGGTCAGGTACCCGACGATGGGGCCGCGGTCGTCGCCGACCTTGGCGCCGCCCCACCACCAGGAGCCGGACAGGGCCGTCACGTCGCGGACGTGGCCGAGGTCGGGCACCCGCAGTTGGTCGCCCGGCTGCATTTCGAGCCAGAGCTCGCGCTGCTCCTCCTCGCCGACGGTGACCTCGATCCCGAACCCGCCATAGTGCGTGATCACCGCGTCAATGCGGGCCCGGAGGTCTTCGAGGGACGTCTCGCTCGTCACGACGAGCCGGGGGTGATCCTCGACGAGGGTCACGTCCTCACGCCGCATGTCGCGGGTGAGCTCGGCCATGACGTCCTCGGTCTCCTCGATGTCCCGGCCGGGGTCCTCGGCCGACGCCTTCGAGGCACTGCGGCGCTGTTCCTTGGCGAGCCTGCGGGCCTCGTCCACCTTCTTGAGCGCGTCCCGCTTGGGCATCACGCGGAACCGTACGGACGCCTCGGGGCTCACCGGCTGGATGAGCGCGGCCGGGTCGAGGTCCGGGTCGAGGCCCTCCTCGTCCACGTCCGGCACGTAGTTGATCTCGGAGAGGACTCGCAGCCACTCGCCGTTTCCGGGGCTCTCCATCTGCTCGGGGAACCCGGACATGGTCAGCACCGACACCCAGGCCGTCACGTCGCCGTGGGCGTCGACCACCCGCAGGTGGTCGGGGTGGGGCAGGATGCGCCCGCGCGTGAGGGCGGCGAGCTTGGCGCCCGCGATGACGCCGGCACGGGGGGCGGGGAGCGGCGTTCCGCGGTGCTGCTCGCGGCTGATCATCCATGCGAGCATCTCGACGGATGCGGGCTGCGCCTTCCACGGAGAGGACTCCAGACGTCGGCCGAGGCGGCGCATCTGGGCGTCAAGGCGGGCGAGCTCGCGGGAACCGACGGTCGAGGAGCCGAGGCCGAGGCCGCCCTCGACGCCTCGGCGGCCGAGCTTCTGCGCCTGCCCGGCGCGCTCGGTGAGGCGGACGCCGAGGAGGAGGTGACGCGTCGGCAGGGCGATCTGTTCGAGGCGGCCGACGCGGATCTGTGCCCACTCCTGCCAGTCCCCGGCGGTGAACATCTCGGCGGCCTCGGCGGCGTAGTCCTCGGCGTGCAGCGGGGACCACAACACCCGAAGGTGGCAGTCGTGCCCGGCGAGGGTGCGCGCGAGGGCCGAGTTCGCGGCGTCGAGCTCGCCGTCCCTCGCGGTCTCGGACATGAGGTCGGTGTTCGAGGAGGCGAGGACGTACCACGCTTCCGTGTGGCTGTCGGTGATGACGAGGCCGTCGGCCAGGGCGACGTACTGCGGCGGCATCGCCGAGCGGTCACCGCCCACCCCGAGGAACGTCCCGACCTTCTGTAGAACCTTCACGACGTGTTCCCCCTGTACTGCTGCATTGCCTTGCGGCCGTACGCCTTGCCGACGGCGTCAGGGCCGTACAGGCGAGGGCGTGCGGCAAGTCGGACCGGGGCGCCGGCACCGGGCGGGACGGACTCCTCGGCGCCGAGCCAGCGCTCGACGAGCGGGCCGAGCGGCGACTCGGCGAGGAGCTCGGCCTTACCCGCCCACCGGGCGCGGCGGCTGATCCACTCGCTTCGGTTGGCGGCGCGGCGTCCGGCGCTGATGATCGGCCGGTGGCCCAGGACGAGGTACCGAACCCCGATGCTCCACCGGGTGATGTTCCATCGGCGCTCGATTACCCGTGATCGCTGCGTGCCGTAGACGGCGGTGATCAGCGGGGGCAGGAAGTAGAGCGTAAACGTGATCTTGGACGGGAGGCCGAAGAGGAGCAACAGGGCCCCGGTCCACAGCGCGTAGAGCACGAGCCCCAGGACGAGGGCGCGGCGCGGCGCCCCCTCCCCCAAGTCCATGCCGAGCAACTCGTGTTGCTTGGTCTCAAGGTCAAAATGCCTGGTGTACGTGTGCCCTACGCGCATCAGGCGGACCCCGAGACCTTGCCCCACACGCCCGTAAGGAAGCCCTGTACGGCGTCGGGGGCCCAGATGATCGCGCCGACGAACACGGCGGCCACCCCGAGGGTGACCATCTCTCCCCACTCCTTCTTGAGGAAGTGCCCGAGGGCCCTCACCGCGAGGAACGCGGCGAAGAGGTTCCCGACCACAATCAAGATCCAGTCTTTGAGCTCCGCCCCGGTGGTGAGTGGCGCGGCGAGCTCGACGAGGCGGTGCACAGGTTCCACGGGTTCCCCCTTGTACGTGAACGGGCAGGTTAGCCAGGAGTTATGACAGGTGCTCATGATTTATGAGCTGGGGACATTGGCGGGTCAGGCCGACCCGCCCCGGACGTCGTCAACCTGCCAGCGGTGGGCGTCCGACGTCGACACCCGCGTGATGGTCACGCGGTAGACCTGCTCGACCGAGGCCCCGCCGAGGGACCAGGACACGCGGGCGGTCCCGGCGCGACTGTCGCCGCTTCCGGCGTCGGCGGACCAGGAGACGAGGCCCTTGTACTCGACCCCGGCCGGGAGTGCCGGCACGCTCGCGCCCGGCGCCGTGACGGCGTCCGTGTCGCCCGCCGCGTACGCCGCAAAGAACTTGTCGACGGCGCCCTCGGTCTGCGTACTCAGTTCGGGGTCGGTCTGTGTGGTGGGCGCGTCCGGCGCCTTGGGTCCGTGCTTGGGGATGCCGACGAGGCCCGGCCGACCGGTGACGACGATCTGTCCGCCGGACTGGGCAACCGGGATGTCGAGGCCGACCCATCGGGCCGGTTGCTCGGCGGGGGCCGCCGCCTTCTTCTTGTCCTTGGCGGGTTCGGCCTCGGCCACGGGCCGGACCAGTACGTCAACGCGTACGCGCGCCTGGGCGTTCTTGGTCGGGGTCACCGCGCCCGGCTGGACGGCTAGCACGTCTTGGCGGCCGTGCCCGTCCCATCCCATGGTGGCGTCGGTGTCCGGGGGCAGGACGGACGCGAGGAGCTGCTCGCGCTCCTCAGCCTTGCTCTCGTCCCACCCGAGGTAGGCGCGGGCGAACCGGGCGGCGACGGCCTGCGCCGCCTCGTTGGGGTAGGCCGCCTCGGTCTTCACGGTGGGGGCCTTGGGTGCCGGCGCCTTGGGCGGGATGAACCAGGCCCGCACTCCGGTGACGGCGGCCAGAATGACGACGAACCAGACCAGGCCGCGGCCGAGGCGCTTCACGAACACGGCGCCCGACCGTTCGTCCTGCGGGGTCCACGGGGTGCCCGAGGAGGTTCTCGACGGCGCGGGCCGGGCCCCCTTCCCGGCCGTCCCGGCGGCGGTCTGCTGCCGCAGCTCGGCGCCCGCGGACTCCCACGGGTTCACCGGCCGGGGTGGTGCCGCCTCGGTCTGGCGTGGAACACCGGCCGTCGGTTTCTCGCCGCTTCCGTCCTTGCCGGTTGGCTCCGGCAGACCCATGACCTTCCGGGCGATGGTTCCAAACGACGCCACTCCCCGTAACCTCCCCCGCAACTAGGCCCACTTGGGCACATGTAGCCACTCGATGATCGACCATATGCCGCGTTCGATCACAGCGTCAAAGAAGTTGGTAACCACTCCCGGCGGGTTGTGGCTGGGCTGTGACATGGGCGTCCACGGAGGTGATCAAGGGCGCTAGAGTGCCGCCCCACACGGCCAAACGAGACGGGGGGCGGGACGGGTGCGCATACGCCGTGAGCGGCTGCGGCACCTGCGCAGAAAGCGCGGGATGACGCAAAGTCAATTGGCAGCCTCTTTGGGCTGTTCTCGGGCTGCGGTGTCGACCTGGGAAACAACGGGTCGGCTTCCTCGGCCCGACCGGCTGCAACTCCTTGCGAATGTCCTCGGCGTGCCGGTGGCGGAATTGATCGACGACGGCGAAGCGCTTTCGCTGGTATCCCTGCGCCTCACTGCCGGAATGCTCGCAAAGGACGTCGCCCGCGCACTCAAGGTTTCCAAATCAACGTACTGCCATGTCGAGCGCGGCCGACAGAAGGTCCCGCCTCGCTGGTTCCCCATCCTTTCTAGAGCCTTTGGAGTACCGGCGGAATTGCTCACTTCATTAAGACAGGAGCCACCCGCTACAAACGCGGACGGGGGCACCGAGTGATGACTCGGCGCCCCCGTCCGCTTTTCTCTTTAGGCCCTCCGGGGTTCCTCGCAGAAGGCTCTCCACTCCCGTGCGCACCGTCTTTGGATGGCGTCGATTGAGGTTCCCGCACCGGCGTACAGAATTACGCCGTGCGGGTCGGGTTCGACCCTCACCGTAACCATGTTGAACAGGTTGTCGGCATGGCTTGCAGTATCGGCGATCAGTGCATTTGCCGTCGCGTTGTCGACTGGCGGGATAGGCCATCGCATGTGCCATCCGATACCGACGAGGACGGGAGCGATATCGGCGTACTCGTCGGCCGAGTAGGTGCGGATACGACCGTGAACCAGATCGACCGACAGGAAAGCGGCCTTTCCTTCTTTCAGGTCGGCTCCCTCCTCGGCGAGGTATTCACGGGCGATCTCCTTCACCTGGGCAGGATTAGGCACTTGGGGCCTCCTCGGTTTCCTTGTCCGTCTCGGCGCTCTTGCGCGGCGGCGGCGCGGTGTTGTTCTTGTCCTGCCACGCCTGCCATTCCGCAAGCCAAGCCGTGAGCTCCTCCTCGCTGTAGAAGGAAGTCGCCCCATCGGTGATGCCTTCCGGGGCCTTGATGCCGCGCTTTTCGCCGCGCTTGAAGTACGTCCGGATGGTGCTCGGCTTGTGCGGGATGATGCCGCGCTCAAACGCCTGGGCGAGGCTGTACGTCTCGACGACGTCCTCGGCCTGGTCCTCGGTCTCGGCGGGGACGAGCTCGGCGCCGGCACCTGTCGTGCCGCCTGTCGTGCCCCCTGTCGTGAGGGCTGCTGTCGTGTGCTGTGAGCTGGGCGAACCCCCCGTGATCCCTCTCGCTGCCGTGGTGCCGACAGGGGGGAGTGCAGCGGGCCCGTACTTGCCGCCGGGGAGGAATGCGGCCGTCGCGGCGGTCTCGTTGACCTCGTCGAGGACGTCGGGCGTGATCCACGGCGCCATGGCGCCGGCATCGAACCAGGCCGGGGCCTGCTGGCACATCGAAAGGAACTGTCCGACTTCCGGCGTGATGTAGCTCGGCTGAATCTCCCGGACGTACAGGTAATCGGCGTCGGGGTCTTTCCTCTGGTCCGAGTAGGCGCCGCGGCCCTTTACGTCGGTGTTGTATCCGAGAACGGGTGTGCTCTGCCCGAATGCCACACCCCACGAAACGCGGTCCTGCTGTCCGACGGCAATCTTTGTGCCGATCTGGGCGCGCTCCATCGTGCCGCCGAAAAAGGCGTTGGCGAACTGCTGCGTCCCGACGACGACACGGTGATTCGAGGACCGGCCTTGCAGGAGGATGATAGAGAGCCAGTCAAGGAAGGGAGGCGTTCCCTTCCCCTTGAGGCCGTAGCGCCACCACGTATATGCGAGCTTGATCAAGGTCGGCAGTTCGTCGACCACAAGCGTGCGGGGTACGAGCTGGGCGCGTAGCGCCGGATCGGCACCCTTTTGCATTGCAGCTTCGGCCGCCATCATCGACGTGAGGAATTCGGCGAATGCAGCGATGCATTCGCGCACCGTCTTGTGAATGCGGACGCCTGAATACCCTTCGGCCTCGGCGAGGCTGTTCCGCTTCGTGTCGAGAATGTCGATCAACTCGCCATTCATACGGCCGTGCACGACGGGAATGTATAGCACCGTCGACTTACCGGAACCGGTGGCACCGGCCACACCCCAATGCGGCGTAGCGGACTGCGTTTGAATGACGGCGTCGACAATCGAATCTCCCTCGATTGCGAGGCCGACGAACACACGGCGCGGGTCTCCGGTCGACTTCCACGGGACAAATTCAGGGAGGACGGGTTTCGGTGTGGGCTTAGGCGCGGGGGTCCACTGGACGTAATGCTCCTTGCCGGTGCGCTCCCACTGGGGAACCCATTCACCGGGAACCCGCTCCTCGATGATGCGCTCGATTGCCCCGACGGCCTCGGGTCCGCCGATCCAACTCGCCGGAATGCGCAGCACAATTCGAGCGCCGTCCGCGCGGACGTCGTCGGGCACTGAAAGCCAACGGGAGCGCGGTTCCGTGTCCTCCATTCGGAGGATCTGACGCACCGCCACCCACACGCCCGGCCCGTAGATTTGTCCATCTGTCCACACGGGACGGACGCGCCACCACCCCAGTCCGGCCGGGCTGGTGAGGGCAACGACAAAGGCGGCCAACGCGATTGCGTATAGCGCGAGTTCGGTTTCGGCGGGGAATCGCCACCACCCCCAGGCGAGCGGAACCGGGGCGAGGCGGGCCGCCGAGCGGGCGGCGTACGGCCACCGGGACCATGCGCGCAGAACACGCCAGATACCCGCGAGGGCGCCGACGAGGAGGCGCACCGGGGCGGTGGCGGCGCGGACGGCTCGGCGGGCCTTGGACGGCTTGTCGAACGAGACGGCGGCCGGGGCGCCGGGGTGCGCGCCGAGCTGCTCGACGGGGGTCTCGGTGGCCTTGTCGTCGGGCAGCGGTGCGCCCGCTTTCCACCACGTCGCCTCGCTGCGGGCCTCCCCCGTGAGCTCGCGGCCGGTGACGTACCGGCCGATGCCGGCGGCGGCGTTGCCGAAGAACTGTTCAACGCTCCGGTTGAACTTCTCGCGGTCCGCCGGGGTGCCTTGGTTGGCGAGCACCGCGACGACGACCAGCACAGCGAACAGGCCGCCCCCGCCGAGGCCGAGCGCGCCGCCGGGTAGTCCGTCGACGAGGTCCCTCGGGTTCGGTAGGGCTTCCACGTCTCCCCCTTTCTGTCCCGCACGCCCGGCGGGGCGTGCCCTGTGATCCTCGCGCACGTCCGCGCCGGGGCGCCGTCGGGTTTCACCGGGCACAACGCGCGCCCGGCCCCTGGGGGACCGGGCGCGGGGAGGAGCGGGTTCGTCAGGATGCCGGCAGGGCGTCGAGGGCGAGCTCCCACGGGTAGGCGTGCACGTCTCCGTGGCGGGGCTTGTGCGGGACGAACCCGGGGGCGTCGCCGTCCCCCAGGAGGAGCGCCACCCCGGCCGCGCGCAGCTCGGCGACGCTGCGGGCGGCGGCGGGGTGGCGGCCCTGGGCGTCGTTCCAATGAGGCAACGCCACGATGGGCAGGCCGAGGCCGATCCCTTCCGTGATCAGGCCGAGGGCGAGCGTGTCCGAGATCCCGGCGGCCCACTTGTTGAGGGAGTTACTCGTCAGGGGG
>NZ_FNFF01000043.1 GCF_900100315.1 Streptomyces indicus | reverse complement strand
GGGGGGGGCCTACGTGCGGCCCCCGCTCGCACGTCGGGCCCGCTGATCGGCCAGGGCCGCGCGTACGGCACGCGCGTGATCGACTCCGATCCGCAGCCGCTCGGCGCGCTCCCACAGCTCGTGTCGCCGTCCGTCGGGTATTCGCAGCTCGTCGAGCAGCCGCTCGCCGCCGGTCATCACTGCCATGCCCCCGCCTTCACCATCACGTACGACCATGGGGCCACGCGGAACCGGTCGTGACCCGAGTCGCGGGTGTGCTCAGCCATCCACCGGGTGAGCGTCTCCTCGTCCTCCTGGTCCCCGGAGTCCGCGCCGCAGTCGGTTTCGTCGCCGGACACGCACACCGCCTGAAACGCCGGTTCCGCGAGCTCGTCCGGCGTCACGCCGTACTGCCGGAACCGGTACGTCGCCCTGGTCACCACGTCACCTCAGCCGCTCACCGTGGTGGACGGGTGCGGTGTGCTCGCCGGTCTGCGGGTCGCGCGAGCTCACCGTCATGGTGAGTTGGTACTCCCACAGGCCCGCCACCGGGCCCGGCACCCGCGCGAGGGACAGCGAGTGCGGTTCGAGGCCGGGTGACTTCCGGGCGACGTCGGCGGCGGCCTGTAGGGCGTCCGCCGCCGTCGTGCCGGTGCACACCAGGGCGGTGAGCGCGCTCACCGTGACGTCGCTGGACGGGTCGAGCCGGTCGAGCGCGCCGACGGCTTGACTGGCCTCGTCGAGAGATCGCACGAGATCGTGAGCGAAGGGGGGCGTACGGTCCGGGTGCAGGAGCTCGACGCCGTCCTCGACGGGGCGGCGGGTGGCCGGCAGGTGCGCGGCGGGGCCGCGGTCCGGGCGGGGTGTTCCGTTCGTTGAATGCGCCATGTCCGGACGGTACGGGCCGCCGGGCCTGGGGTGGGCACGCACTGTGCGTGCCTTGTTCCGCAGGTGCGTATGTCCCCAGCTCACGAAACATGAGCGATGCGCATACGGCCCGGTGAGTGCAGGAGAACGGCCCCCCGGAGGGTGAATCACCGGGGGGCCGTCGCGGACCAGGGTACGGCGCAGCGCGCCGCGGAACCGACAGGACCCCGGAGCCAAGGCGCGGAGGCTCCGGGGTCCTGCGGGGGCCGTGCGCAGCTCCCACGGGGGGAGGAGCCGCGCACGGGGTCAACAGGCGCGGGCGTGTTCCTCGCGCCGGGCCTCGGCGGCGAGGACTGCCTCGCACAGCCGGACGGGGTCAACGTACCGCGCGCCGCCCGGGGTTGGGCGACTCAGCCATTCAGCCACATATCCGCCCGTGGGGCCGTGCGGGACGACGAGCCACGTTCCGGCCGTGAGCGCCCGGACGGCCTGCGGGCCGCCGTCGACCGCGCGGGCCGCCGTCCCTTCGGGCACCAGGACGATGAGCTCGGACCGTGCGTGATCGGCGATCACAGGGTGTCCGCCGTCGAGGGGAAGGTCGAGGGCGTCGAGCGCGGCGAGGCCCCGCTCAAGAGGAGTGATGACGAGGGCCTCCCACCGGCCGCCGACGGTGTCCCACGCCGAACCGACGGGGACGAGTGACGTCGACCCGGGGCCGGCATGGCGCAGCCGGTCGAGAGTCGAGCCGTCGGGGTCGAGGAAGGGGGCCCACCTACGGGGGGTGTTCTCGGGAGTGGCCATATCCGGACCGTAAGGGGCGTACAACAGGAAGTAGGCACGCACTGTGCGTGCATCGTTCCTCGGCCCGGAGAAGTGCCATGGAGACACAGGGAATCGGACGTCGCGTCGCCTACTGGCGCGAGCGCCGCCGCATCACGCAATCGGACTTCGGGGCCCTCATGGGTCAGTCCCGCCGCTGGGTGCAGGATCTCGAAGGCGGCAAGCGGCAGACCGACCCCCGCCTCTCCGTCCTCGAACGCGCCGCCGCCGTCCTCATGGTGCCGTTGGAGAGGCTCCTCACCGACGGCCCCGCGCTCCAGTGCATTGATGGCGTCGAGCTCGACGCCATCCGGGCCGCGCTCCAACGGCACGACGTGCTGACGGGAACGGCCGACGACGACCCCGCCGCGCCGCTTCCGCTCGGCACCCTTCACACCCGCCTCGTCCACGCCCGCGCCGCGTTCCAGTCCGGACACTTCGCCTCCCTCGGCAGCCTGGTCCCCGAACTCCTCGTCGACACCAACCGGGCCGCCGCCCGGCACGACGGCGACGACCGCCTCGGCGCCTTCCGTCTCCTGTCCCTCACCCTCGAACTGACGGAGGCCGCCGGCATCAAGTACGGAGACCACGACTTAGCCCTCATCAGCGGCCACCGAGCCGTGGCCGCGGCCGAGCGCTCGGAAGACCCCGTCATCATGGCCTCGGCCGCCCGGCACCTCACCGACGCCATGACCGCCCAGGGGCAGGCGCAGGCCGCCGCCGCGTTCGCCCTCGCCGCCGCCGCCCGCCTCGAACCTGACCTTCGCACCCGAGGCGCCGACGGCCTGTCCGTCCTCGGGATGCTGTACCTCAAAGCGGCCATGGCCGAGGCCACCATCGGCGCATCGGACGACCGCCGCGCCTCGGCCGCAGCGAGCGCCGTCCCCGGCCTCCTGGACCAGGCCGACGAGCACGCCGAGGAGCTCGGCGCCGACGGAAACGCCGTGTGGACCGCGTTCGGCCCGACCAACGCCCGGTTGTACCGCGTGGCCGCTCACGTCCAGCTCTCCGAGGGCGCGGATGCCGTCGCCGTCGCCGCGGACATCCCCAACCCCGCCCGCGCCGCCCTGCCCAAGGAACGCCGCGCGCACCTCCTTACCGACCTGGCCCGAGGACTCACGCAGGCCGGACAGCGCGCCGAGGCCGTCGAGACCCTCCTCGACGCCGAACGGGAGGCCAAGGAAGAGGTTCAGTGCCGGCCGCGCACCCGCCAACTTGTCGAGGACTTGCGCCTCCTGGGGGCGGGTTCCGCCGAAGGGCGCTTGCAGGCCCTCGCCGCGCGCTGTGGACTGCCCGGGTGACACAACGCACCCTGTACCTGATCTCATGTGCCGCGCCGCCCGCCCGGCACCTCACCATCCCGATTCGCGGAGCCCAGGCCCGGGGGTGGGACGTCTGCCTCGTCCTCACCCCCAGCGCCTACCGGTGGGCCGCCGAGGACCCCGAGGGCAACCTCGACGAGCTGCGCGAGCTCACCGGCCGGGTGGTCCGCCACGAGTACAAGCTCCCCTCACAGGCCGACGCGTTCCCCGACCCGGACGCCCTCCTCGTCGCCCCC
>NZ_FNFF01000044.1 GCF_900100315.1 Streptomyces indicus | reverse complement strand
GTCGTCACCCCCGAACTGCGCGCGATGCTGGAGGCGTACACCTCCGGCGACGTCCGCAAGGCCACCGAGATCCACCAGCAGCTGCTGCCCGTCTTCACCGGCATGTTCCGCACGCAGGGCGTGATCACGACCAAGGCTGCGCTCACCCTCCAGGGCCTGCCCGCCGGACCACTGCGGCTGCCGCTCGTGGAGCTCTCCGCCCAGGAGACCGAGCAGCTCAAGATCGATCTTGCCGCGGGCGGGGTACAGCTCTGAGCACAGCCCCGGCTGCCCACAGACTTCACAACTGAATACGCATGACTGAGTACGCACGACCGCGTACCGCACGACCTGTACGAACTGAACGCGACAACTGCATCGCACGAACGTCATGCGCGCCACGTGCCCTCACGGAGGACGTGGCGCGCATGGGTAGGAGAGTCTTTTGAGTCATCCGCATCCCGAGCTCGGCTCCCCGCCGAAGCTTCCCGAGGGTGGCCTGCGCGTCACCCCGCTCGGCGGCCTGGGCGAAATCGGCCGCAACATGACCGTCTTCGAATTCGGCGGCCGCCTGCTCATCGTCGACTGCGGGGTGCTCTTCCCCGAGGAGGAGCAGCCCGGAATCGACCTGATCCTGCCGGACTTCAGCAGCATCAGGGACCGCCTCGACGACATCGAGGGCATCGTCCTCACGCACGGGCACGAGGACCACATCGGCGCCGTCCCCTATCTCCTGCGCGAGAAGCCGGACATCCCGCTGATCGGCTCCAAGCTGACCCTCGCCCTGATCGAGGCGAAGCTCCAGGAGCACCGCATCCGCCCGTACACCCTCGAGGTCAAGGAGGGGCACCGCGAGCGGATCGGCCCCTTCGACTGCGAGTTCGTGGCGGTCAACCACTCCATCCCGGACGCCCTGGCCGTCGCCATCCGCACTCCCGCGGGCATGGTCGTGCACACCGGCGACTTCAAGATGGACCAGCTGCCGCTCGACGGCCGCCTGACCGACCTGCACGCGTTCGCCCGCCTGAGCGAGGAAGGCATCGACCTCCTCCTCTCGGACTCGACGAACGCCGAGGTTCCGGGCTTCGTCCCGCCGGAGCGCGACATCTCCAATGTCGTACGGTCCGTCTTCGCCGGAGCCCGCAAGCGCATCATCGTCGCGAGCTTCGCCAGCCACGTGCACCGCATCCAGCAGGTCCTGGACGCCGCCCACGAGTACGGCCGCAAGGTCGCCTTCGTCGGCCGCTCGATGGTCCGCAACATGGGCATCGCCCGTGACCTCGGCTACCTCCGCGTCCCCGCCGGACTGGTCGTGGACGTGAAGACCCTCGACGACCTTCCGGACCACGAGGTCGTCCTGATCTGCACGGGTTCCCAGGGCGAGCCGATGGCGGCACTGTCCCGCATGGCCAACCGGGACCACCAGATCCGCATCGTCCAGGGCGACACCGTCATCCTGGCCTCGTCGCTGATCCCCGGAAACGAGAACGCGGTCTACCGCGTCATCAACGGCCTGACCCGCTGGGGAGCCAACGTCGTGCACAAGGGCAACGCCAAGGTGCACGTCTCGGGCCACGCCTCGGCCGGCGAGCTCCTGTACTTCTACAACATCTGCAGGCCTCGCAACCTGATGCCGGTGCACGGCGAATGGCGCCACCTGCGCGCCAACGCCGAGCTCGGCGCGATGACCGGGGTCCCGCAGGACCACATCGTCATCGCCGAGGACGGCGTGGTGGTCGACCTGGTCCAGGGCAAGGCCAAGATCGTCGGCAAGGTCCAGGCCGGTTACGTGTACGTGGACGGCCTCTCGGTCGGCGACGTCACCGAGAGCTCGCTCAAGGACCGCCGGATCCTGGGCGACGAGGGCATCATCTCGGTCTTCGTGGTCATGGACTCCACCACCGGAAAGATCACCGGTGGCCCGCACATCCAGGCCAGGGGCTCCGGCATCGACGACGGGGACTTCAGCGCCGTCATCCCGAAGATCAACGAAGCCCTGGAGAAGTCGGCCCAGGACGGTGTCGTCGAACCCCACCAGCTGCAGCAGCTCGTCCGCCGCACCCTGGGCAAGTGGGTCTCCGACAACTACCGCCGGCGCCCGATGATCCTGCCCGTCGTCGTCGAGGTCTGACGACGCGCTGACCAGCGCGAACGCACCACAACTAGGAGCGGGGCGCCTCGATTTGCATCGAGGCGCCCCGCTCCAGTACGTTTACGGCTCCGCCAGACCGGGAACCCGGAGCGCTCATGCGCCCGGAGCCACCCGGACGGAGTGGAAATTCCGACTCAGAATCTCTGATAAAGTCGGGTCTCGCCGGAAAGGGAAACCGCCGAAAAGCGGAAGCCCTGGAAAGCA